>CAWGMQ010000007.1:0-1117272 GCA_963823665.1 uncultured Planctomycetota bacterium | reverse complement strand
GGCGAAGAAGGACGGAGGGCGGAGGACGGAGGACGGAGGACGGACGGCGGAGGGACGGGAGACCTGCGGTCGGACGGAGGGCGGGGTCTGGAGACCCGCGCCCGAACATGGTGAGACCCGCGCCCAACAGGCGGAGGGTGGGGCGGATGCGGGTGAGTGTGGGAGCGGGGGGCCAATCGCGGATGGCACTTCGGGCGCGGCAGTTGAAAGCGGCCGTGAGACTCCGGCGGACGGCACACGGAGTGTGCCTGCTACTTCGAAGGAAAAGCGCCGCGGGTGGGAGTCGGTTGTGGTTGAGGAATCGGACGTTCTTGCGTGCGGGGGGTATCTGCCCGAGAGGTACATCGGCGTTGCGGGTGGCGGCGACTGCGAGGTCGAGCCTGCGGCTGCGGTGGAGGACGATGTGCCGAGTCCTGGAGCGGGGAGCTCTGATCCTGAGAAAGGCGGGACACACGCGGAGCGTGTGGGTGCAGTCACGCAGGAGGAGCTGGCGGAAGGTGGTGATCTTGGGTGCGATGAAGGGATGGGCGACGGCGCTGGGGACTGGTCAGCTCGGGTCGACCGCGAGCATGCCGCCACCGGTGCCCAAGAGGGCGGCGCCGCCGCCGAAACGGAGGAAAAATGCGAAAACGAAGCCAATTTGTGTGATGACGAGCTTACAGCACAACATGAAGTAACTATTGAAGTTCCGGCGAATTCCGGCGATGTTTCGGGACTTGACGGTTGTCAAACGAACCCAATTTCTTTGGAAACGAAGCCAATTCCGGCGGGTGGTGGGGAGGTGGTTGGAAGTGGAGGTTCGGCCAAGCCGGAAGCACGGCCACTGACGGAACACGAGCGGTGGGAGGCGTGGAAGGAGCTCAGGCGGAGGGAGTGGTTTCGGTCGCGTGCGGAGGCGCGGGAGCGGGAGCAGAGGGCGGCGTTGGATGCCCGGGCGAAGAACGCTGGGGCGACGTCGTCGGCTTTGGCGGATGCCGTGCCGCCGAACGATGTGCGTGGGCCGTGAGCGAACGCGGGGGCTGGTGCGCGTCGATCGGATCATTGGCGGGTGGCGCCGTTTACTGCCCTTGGCCCTTGGCTGATGAAAAGCGGGCGGTGTTGGCGAATCTCGAGTTGCACGATTCGGCGAATTCTGTTGCGCGAAGTAATCGATCTTCTATTCGTGATTCGGAGATCCCGCAACTGTTCGGGCCCGGCCGGTCCCAGTTGCATCGCGCCGCGATCGAACCATTCCCGGCTGCCGTGAGGTTCGATCGCGGTGCGACGGACGTTACTCATGCCGGCGCACGGCGCGCCCGGCTCTCACTGCTTGATCCTCCCCTTCAGGTCGTTCACGTCCGTGAGCGCGAGCGCCGGGACGATCATCGTGTCGGTGGCCGCTTTGCCGCGCGGCTTCTTGCTCGGCAGCTCCGAATTCTTGTTCGACATGTTGTACGCGTTCTGGACGAGGTAATTCCGCAGCCTCTCGGCCTGGGGGTCTTGCGGCGAATTGAACGCCCCGACAAAGACCTTGCTCGACGTGCGATCGTGATAGACGTAGACAGGCTGACCGGTCTGCCGAATCTCGGGCGCGTTGGCGAGCTTCTCGGCCATTCGCTCGGCATCGTCATGCGCGGTGCGCAGCGGGCTGTTATGCAAGGACCCCAGGACTTGACTTGGCGGCATCTTGGGATCGAACATGAACCCCGATCTGCCGGAAAACTCCGCGACCTGGAGCGAGAATGCTCCCGGGCAGTGGATGAGGCTGCGCAGTCCGCCGTTCATCCTGACCATCAGCTTGTCGTTGGGGCGGGGATAAAGGTTCTGGGCCGGAATGTAGGGATTGGTGGTGCGCAGGGCCGTCGAGAGCCCGGTGCGCCAGGGGAACGGTGTGGACATCTTTTCCAGGCACGCGGGCTTGAGCTTCTTCACCTCGCGCCAGAGCCGCTCTTGATCGGCGGTTGTCCGTTCATTGCCGACGAGCACGGCCGCCTCATCGAACGTCCGGATCTTTTCGGGCATCTTGACATCGGTGGTCGTGACTTGACTCGGCACGGTCGGAGGCACGCCGCGAATCAAGCTGCCGCCAGGATTTTCCTTCTTCCGGAAGATGTAAGCGGGCAGGCCAAACTCCGTGCGCAGCTCCTTGCAGAGCGCGATCGCCATGCGCTGGGAGTCCGGGCCGCGGAAGACCCGGGCGAGCACCATGAACGGACCATGGTCTTTCGTGAGCAAGTAGGGTTCGATGGGCTCGTCGGGCAAGTCGAGCTGGGGGGCTTTCAACTCACTTGCTGGCGTCAATTCCCGCACGCCGGTGCCGCCTGCAACGGGCCGGTCGGCGCCCGGTACGGCTCCGCCCACCGTGGGGCCGAACGGCGATCGAGGTGTGACGGTCTGCGACACTCCCGGCGCCTGGGCGAACAACGGCGCTGGCCCCAGAACGATACCCGCGGCCAGAGCCCCACCAAAAGCCATAACGGCAAACGACGATTTCATGGGAGATCCCTCTCCAGTCGGCCCGGCGGTGATGACGCGAGCATCATCGCGGGCCGTGTACGCAGAACCCCTGAATCCTTCAGAAGTTCGTGTTCAAAACGGTTCAAGACATGAAAGCCGGATGGGATGTGTGGCGAGCAGAGAACGCTCGTTCCGGCCCTATTCCGCCGGAGCCTAGCATAAAGCTCTCGACCTGCCCAGAGCGTTTTGCGCGAATTTTTGCAAGGTGTCAACCGCCGCTCGGATGCGCCGCAGCGGACACGGCCACACACGCGAATGATCGCTTTGCGAGTTATCTTCTTCGGGTGGCCGGTCCGCCGGGCTTGTGCATGGACCAAACACGAACCCATGACGCCAGGCTAACCCTGGCCGGGCTTGACGAAACTTATCTAAAACGACCTGGCCGTCCTATTCGACCGATTCCATTTCCTCGTTGATCTTTTGTAACCCGAGGAAATGGCCTCATTTATGTGATTAACGCGGAAGATCGACCCGCAGTCTACTCACCGCGATCAGTCGATCCCCGCGATAGCGACATTAAGCGAGTGTGACCTCGCTATGCAGGATATTCGGCACTCGCTTAACGCCTTCTTAAGCGTTTTCGAGGAAGATCTTTCATGGGCGACTCTTCGGGAGTCTTTGGTTCAATACGCGACCTCGAGTCGAAGCGGTGTTGTGAGGTAGACCGCTCAAAATGGCCAGTTCGCGTCCAGGCACTCGCGCTGAAGGCGGGTGAGCTCGATGAGGCCGCGATCGGTCACGTCGAGGATTGCGTCGAGCTGGGCGCGGGAGAATGTGCCTCCCTCGCCGGTGCCCTGAATTTCGACCATGCCGCCGGTACCCAGACGGACGACGTTCAGGTCGACGTCGGCCGTTGAGTCTTCGTTGTAGTCCAGGTCGAGGGCGACCTCGCCCCCGATGATTCCTGCGCTCACGGCGGCGATGCTGTCGCGCAAGACGTTTTGTGCGGCTTCGCGACCCAGCCGCGCGTGCAGGGCATCGGTGATGGCGATGAATGCGGCGGTGATCGAGGCGGTGCGCGTGCCGCCGTCGGCGTTGAGCACGTCGGCGTCCACGTGGATCGTGCAGGGGCCCAATGCCTGCCGGTCGACCACCGCGCGGAGACTGCGGCCGATCAGGCGCTGGATCTCGGTGGCTCGCCCGTCGGCCCCGCGCCTGATTCGCGACGTCGAGCTGCCGGGGAGCATGGCGTATTCGGCTGTGAGCCAGCCGAGCGACTTTCCTTCCAGGAACGGCGGCACCGAATCGGCGATCTGCGCGGTCACGAGCACGGCCGTCGCGCCGCAGCGATAAAGCACGCTGCCCGGGCTGTTGCGAATGAACCCCCGCTCGATGCTCACGGGTCGAAGCTGATCGTTCTTGCGGCCGCCGGATCTGTTCATCGCCGAGCCCGTCCTTTTGATCTCTCTGGCAGTGCTTCCGGTCATTGCGGCGGAGTGGCCTCTCCGCCCATCAACCACATCAAGAGCGCCATCTGAAGATGAACGCGATTGGCCGACTGAAGCAGCACCTGGCTATGCGGGCCGTCCAGGACCTCGGATGTGACTTCCTCCCCGCGACGGGCGGGCAGGCAGTGCATGAAGACGACGTCGCGCGACGCCAGCGCGAGCAAATCATCGTTGACCTGGTACGGGGCGAACACCGCGCGCCGTTCTTCGGCCTCGTGCTCGAGACCCATGCTGATCCAGACGTCGGTATACACCACATCGGCGCCGGGAACCGCCTTTTGCAGGTCGCGCTCGACGACGAGTGGAACCTTGGGGAACCGGGCGGCGAACCGCGTTTGGAAGTCGCTGGGAAACTCGTATTCCTCGGGTGCGGCCAGCACGAAATGGACGCCGAGCAGCGCCGAGGCGATCGCCAGCGACATCGCGACGTTGTTGCCGTCGCCGATGAACACGAGCTTCTGGCCCTCGAGGGTGCCGCGCAATTCCTTGATCGTCATCAGATCGGCCATCGCCTGGCACGGGTGGGCGGAGTGGGAGAGCGCATTGATCACCGGCACGGTGGCGTGTCGAGCCAGCTCTTCGACGGTTGAATGGGCGAAGGTCCGAACGGCGAAGGCGTCGACGTACTGGCTCAAGACTCGCGCGAAATCCGCGACGCTCTCGCGGATGCCCAGGCCGACATCCTCGCCGCGCAGGAAGATCGCGTCGCCGCCCAGTCGTGAGATCGCCGCTTCGAGGCTCACGCGGGTGCGCAGCGAGGGCTTGTCGAAGAGCAGGCCGAGCGTGCGGCCGGGGAGCCGCGGCGGCCGCTTTCCCTGCTGGTCATCGCGCTTGAGCTCGAGCGAATGAGCAATGAGCCGGGATGCGTCATCGGGTGAAAGATCCCATAGATCTACGAAATGTCGTGGCATGGCTGGATTAAACAAGAGGGATGACGGGCTTCATTTCGCTTGCGTTTCGAGAATCGCTGTTTTGCAGAATCGTCAGGCTGAAGCCCGACCTACTTTTTGGAGCTCAGGACATCTCCGAGGATGGCAGAATCGTCAGGCTGAAGCCTGACCTACATTTGAGCGCAGGACATCTCGGAGGATGGCGCAACCTTCGTCGATCTGCTCGTTGGTGATGGTCAGGGCCGGCAGCAGGCGCACCACGTGGCCGTGGGTGGCGTTGATCAGGAGCTTGCGCTTGAGGCATTCCGCGACGATTTCCGAGGCGTCGAATGGCAGGTCGAAGCCGATCATGGTGCCGAGCACGCGGATTGCCTTGATCAACTCCGGAAGCTCGGCACGGAGTTTGTCGAGGTGCATGCGGAACCGCGCGCCGATGTCGCTGCCGCGTGCGAGCAGGCCGTCTGATTCGATGGTCTCGATCGCGGCGCTGCCGGCGCGGCAGGCGATCGGGTTGCCGCCGAAGGTGGCGGCATGCGTGCCCGGCACGAGCGCCGCGGCGACCTCCGGCCGCGCCATCATCACGCCCGCGGCGATGCCGCCGGCCAGGGCTTTGGCGCACGTGAGCACATCAGGGACGACTCCGTGATGCTGGTATGCAAACCATTTCCCGGTCCGGCCCATTCCTGTTTGAACCTCGTCGAGCATGAGGAGCGCGCCGTTCACATCACAGACATTCCGCAAGCCGGCGAGATAATCGGGCGAGGGGATGTTGATGCCGCCTTCGCCTTGCACCGGCTCGACGAGGACGGCGGCGGTCTCGTCATCGACCGCGAAGGCAGCGGCGTCGACGTCGTTGTAGGGAACGTAGACGAACCCGGGCACCATGGGCTCGACGCCGGCGTGATACTTGGGCTGGGCGGTCGCGGTGAGCGCTCCGAAGGTGCGGCCGTGAAAGCCCCCTTCCATGGTGACGATCTTGTACCGCCTTTGCTTCCGCCCATAGAGCCGCGCCAGCTTGATCGCGGCTTCGTTGGCCTCTGCCCCGCTGTTACAGAAGAAGCTTTGACCGCCGAACGCGCGTTCGGCGAGCTGCTGGGCCAGCACACCCTGGGGCTCCATGTACCAGGTGTTGGGCACGTGGATCAGCCGGCCGACCTGTTCGCGAACCGCCGCAACGACCCGCTCGGGGCAGTGGCCGAGCAAGTTGCAGCCCCATCCGGGGAAGAAGTCGAGATAGCGGTTGCCCTCGGCGTCCCAGACCCAGGATCCCTCGCCGCGAACGAGGCAGACGGGGAACCTGCGATAGTTAGGTATCACGTAACGATCGAACTGGGCGATCGTGGCGCTGGTGCTCGTCGTTGTGCTTGTGGTCGCGTTTGCGCTCGTGGGCGATTCCGATCCGGCGGCTTGCAATTGCGGCAAAGGAGTGACTCCCGTTCGATCGACTGCTGTGCAAGAGGAAAAGGCGAAGCGAAGCGTCCCGAGAGATCAAGGTTTTTCGAGGACCGGGCGCGGAGCAGACGCTGGTTGACCATTATCGCTGCGGACGATCTCGGTGCCGGTTCCGCTGTGGGTGAAGATCTCGAGCAGCAACGAGTGGCGCAGGCGTCCGTCGATAATGTGAGTCTTGCGAACGCCGGATTCTATGCTGATCAAGCAAGCCTCGACCTTGGGAATCATCCCCTTGTCGATGACGCCCCGCTCAATCAATTCGTGGCATTCAGTGGGCGTCAGACCCCGGATCAGGCTGTTCGGTTCGTTCCGGTCGGCGAGAATGCCGGGAGTATCCGTGAGAAAGACCAGCTTCTCGGCCTGGAGCGCCCGCGCGACGGCGGCCGCGGCCGTGTCGGCATTGACGTTCAAGAGCTGGCCTTCGGCCTCCTCGTCTTCAGCCAGCGAGGGAAGCACCGGCACGACGCCTGCGAGGCAGAGGTTCTCGATGGGCGGCACGTCGACCGCGCTCACCTCGCCCACCCGCCCGAGATCGATGGGCCCTCCGGGGCCGTTTTCCAGCCAGAGCTTGCGGCCGTAGAGGCATTGATGCGTTTTGTGATGCAACCCCGATGCGCGGCCGCCGAACTTGTTGATGTGCCGCTCGATGTCGGCGTTGATTTCCTCGGCCAGCACCCGCGCCACGATTTCGAGCGTCGCTTCGTCGGTGAAGCGCCGGCCCTGGACGAAATGGGCCTTGAGCCCGGCCTTCTCCATCGCAACCGTGATCGCTTTGCCGCCGCCGTGGACAATCACCGGCCGCATGCCGACGGTCTGCATGAACACGATGTCGACCAGGAGATCGCGCAGGGTCTCGGGGTCTTCCATGACCGAGCCGCCCAGCTTGATGACCGTGAACTTGCCGTGGAACTTGCGGATGAAGCCCAGCGCCTCGATCAGCACGTCCGCCTTGCGGATGGCTTCCTCATGCACTTCGAATGACCCTCGCCCTCCGGCTCTTTGAATCAAACCGTCCATTTTTCCGTTTCCGGACCAAGTTGTAAAGAGTCGATTCCGGAGGACGACACCTTGTAGCCGGCTCGACTCGGCGGCCGATCAACCGGCGATCCACATGATCAGTATGAGCACAAGCGCCGCTGCCACGAGAATGAGCCAGGCTGCAAGTTGAAGTTTAACGCCGGGCCCGCGGAACCGCCGCCATTCTGCGCGCTGCCAGCGCGAGAGCACCGTCGGGCACGCGTGCCGGCGGTAGCGGAGCAGCCAGCCGGTCGCCCCGCAATCGAGGCAGTGGTACTGGACGAGGAACACGTCGACCAGGACCAGGCCGACGCCGAGCTGAAACAGCGCGGGCGATCGCCGTGTGACCCCTTCGCGCCAAAGCGCAATGATGATGACAAAGACCGTCACGGCTAGAAATGGATTCACCACGAGGCGCTGGAACGGCACGACCGTATCGCGGCCCTGGCCAACCCGGCTCGGCGGTTGCGGATCGAGCTCACGATCGAATAGATCAGGGCCGCTCTGCACCGTCACTTCCTTCTTCTCGAAGCGTGAGGTGGTGTGCCGGCACGACCCGCTGCGCGATCTCGATGCGGTTTCCGCCGGGGTCGCGAATGTAGAATCTCGCCCAGCCTGGGATCGGCTGCCGATCGGGCATGATCTCGACACCGTGGCGCGCCAGCTCGGATTCCGCGTCCTTCAAGTCGCGCACGAGGTAGCACACGTGGCGCTTGCTCGTGGCGAGCGCTTCGCTCTGGTCTTCGGGCGAGACGTGCACTTCGAGTGCCCCGAGGCGATACCATGCGCCGCCGTTGCGGGCCAGTGCCAGCGGCTTCGCGATCCGCTTTAGCCCGAGCACGTCGTCGTAAAAGCGCAAGGCTTCGGCCGCGACGGAAGCCGGTACGGTCACCTGCACGTGATCGATGGTTTCGAGATCGAGCGCCATGGTTCCACAGTACCAAATCGCGGATGGGCGCTGTAGGATGCGCTCGACGCATTCCACACTCGGGGTGGTGGTATTGGCGTGAAGGGTGGGACGCAGAGCGTCCGGCGCGAGCGTTCCGACGCGGAGCGTCGGAACGAGGGAGGGGCGGGGATCCAGTCGGGACTCGGGACGCAGAGCGTCCGGCGCGAGTGTTCCGACGCGGAGCGTCGGAACGAGGGATTTGACTTGTATGCCCACTCAGATCCGCGTCGAGCTCCCTGAGACAATCGCGGCTTACGGGAGCGTTCCTATCGCTTTTCGGGTCGAAAGCCAGTTACGGGTTGTGCCCCAAGAAGGAGGCTTGGCGGGTCTTTTGCTTGTTGAAGAATCGGTCCATCCCAACATCAAGGACTATGACGCCATTACTGGTGGACCGGCTCGTTGGCCCGATCGCTGGAACCTGTCTGGCTGGGGCATCCTCGCGGCATTTGAAAACGGGCGACGAGTCGGCGGTGCCGCGGTTGCTCACAACGAGCCGTCGCTCGTGCTGACGGGAAGAGCGGGGGAAACGGCTGTCTTGTGGGATTTGCGAGTGGATTGGAACTCTCGCGGACGGGGCGTTGGCCGCCAGTTGTTCGAGAGCGCCCTCGCTTGGGCGCGCGAGCGGAACTGTCGCCGAGTGGAGATCGAGACGCAGAACACCAATGTCGCTGCCTGCAAGTTTTACGCGCGCCAGGGATGCGAGCTCATCGCGATCAATCGCAATGCGTACCCGTGGTTGAGTCATGAAACTCAATTGATATGGCAGAAACTAATCAGCCAGGAACGCGCCGGGTAGGCTTTTCCCGGAAGTGTTCAGTCGGGACCGTCGGAGCGGGAGACCTACGGTCGCGCACACGGCGGCGACCGTTCGGGTGCCCGAGACCCGCGCCGAACCGGCGCCGCCGCGGGGGTCTGGTTGAAACGACTCAACTCAATAGCACGGACTCGACCGCCAGGCCGGGGCCGAATGCCAGGGCGACGATTGGCCGCGGGGCTCGAGTCTGGCGGAGGCGGTCGATGATGAAAAGCACGGTGGGCGATGACATGTTGCCGAATTGGGCCAGGATCTCGTAGGAGACCTTGAGCCGGTCGCGATCGAAGCCGGTCGCTTCGCCGAACGCCGAGAGAATGCGCGGGCCGCCCGGGTGAACGGCCCACGAGCCGACGCGGTCGAGGTCCAGATCAAACTCGGTCAGCCAGCCTTCCAGAAAAGGACGGATGCTGCGGCAGATCAGCTCGGGAACTCGCGGCGACAGTGTCATTGTGAATCCGTGGTCGCCGATGCGCCACGACATCGCGTCTTCGGAATCGTCGATCACCTGCGAACCCGAGGCGACCAGGCGAAGATGGCCAGGCGCGGACGGCTCGCCGGTCATGGCAACGACTGCGGCGGCGCCATCGGCGAAGAGGGCGTTCGCCACGATTCCGTCGGAATCCCACCCATACTGGTGATGCAAGCTGCACATCTCGAGCGCGAGCACGAGCACGCAGGCGCGCGGGTCCTGGTCCAGGAAGGCACGCGCGACTCGCAACCCATTGAGCACACCATGACAACCCATGAAGCCCACGTGCGTGCGCGAGACCTTGCTGCCGAGCCCGAGATGTTTGAGCAGCGCGATGTCGAAACCGGGCGCATAGAAGCCGCTGCACGACACCGTCACGAGATGAGTCACACGTTCCGGAGAGATTCCCGCGTCTCCCAGCGCGCGCTCGCCGGCCGCGAACGCCAGCGCGTTCGCCTCGGATTCGTAGCGCCGCATGCGATCCTGTGTGGTCGGGTGCCGCTCGTTGTAGAACGACTGGCGCGCCGCCAGGTCGCCTTCGGACGATTCGAGCACGACGCTGTGTCGCGTGATCACACCCGTTCGACGGTAGATGCTCTTGAATAGCCGCCGCTGCGCTTCGTCCTCACACGAGTATTGCTGCGCGATCTCGGCGGCATCCTCCTGGCGAATTCGATGAGGCGGAACGGCGGTTCCGATCCCGGCGATCAAGACGGGCATGTTCTGCTCGCAGTCGAATAAACCGAGGGTGTGTTCAGCAGACGCATGACGCACGAGGCGGCCAGGGGAACGCGTTCCAGCGTCTCGAAGCCGATTCGCACGAGCCAGGGCCGAGCGAGCCCGAGGGCGAGCGCGCGGCAGACGAGCTGGCGCCGGCCGATCAACCGGCGATGCGTGCGAGCCCATTCTCGAGCCAGGTGCGGGCTCCAGCGCTCGATTGCTCTCAAGGCCAACGGTTCAACCGCTCGAGCCGAAGCGAGCGCCCAGGCGATGCCTTCGCCGGTGAACGGCTCGATGTATCCGGCGGCGTCGCCCAGGAAGAAGAGGCGGTCGTGCGCGAGGGGAGTGGTCCTTCGTGTGAGACCTGGGGTTCCGCGCCACTCGGCGTCGGCAAGCCCGCCGACGGTGGGAGCCCCGGCTTCTTCGAGCACCTCGAGCGCCGCGGCCCCGGGGTTGCGGACGCGCCGAACCAGAGCAGGATCAAACGCGGCGGCGACGTTCAAGCTTCCGTCCTCCAGACGCACCATGCCGACGTACCCCCCTGCCCCGATCGCCATGAAAACCGCGTTGCCGCTGTAGGCGGCCGGGGCGGAGGTCAGTCGACAACCGGCGCCGATCCGCGAGCCACTTGCCACGAGCGTGGCCGGCTCTTGTGCTCTTGAAATCACGCCCTTTCCCAGGCCCGACGCGATCAGCACGGCACGCGCCGCCGCCTGCGCGTCGGCCCCGTGCCGCGAGAGCAGGACGCGGCGTACGCCGTCGGAAACCGAGCCGACCTGCGCCATCGTTCCGTCGAGAAACACACAGCCGGCGTCGACCGCCGATGCAGCCAGCGCCAGGTCGAGTTTTGCTCGCGAGACGGCGCTGCCGCCCGACATCGCCATGCGCAGCGATTGACCCTGGACGCGGAGATGAAAGTCGCTCAGCTCGCGCCCGCCGAGCCGCGTGACCAGGGATCCGAGCCCGGCGCGCTCGAGCTCGTCGAGTGCCCAAGGGCTCAGACAGGCGCCGCAAACCTTCGGGCGCGGAAACTGCTTTTTCTCGACGAGCAGCACGCGGGCACCGGCTATCGACAATCGCCGCGCGGCCGTGGCTCCGGCAGGCCCTGCGCCGATCACGATTGCATCCCACGTCGTGCCGTGGAGCTGCTTCAGATCGTGCGCAGCCAGGTCCGGGCTCATGGGCGACTCCACGACAAGAGGAACCGGCCCGGCCAGTGGCGTGTGAGCTGAATGTGATCAAGGCCCGCCTGGCTTGCGAGCCGGCGCACCTCGGGAATCGTGAACGCCGCGCGGACGGACACCGGGCCGTCGTGCCGAACGATCGGCGAAAAGGTAAGCATACGGCATCCGATCCACGCCAGGGCATACTCGAGCGGCCCGCGAACGAGATCGTTGATCAAGATTCCTTTTGCGGCGGCGCGGGCCATTCGCTCGAGCAACGCCACCGCGCTCGGCTCCGCGAGATGATGGAGAAACAACGACGAGATGACGACGTCGAAGCCTGAGGGGATATCGGCTTCCAGGACATCGAGCGTGAAGAATCGAACCGGGGCTCCCCGGAGCGCCGCCTGCTCTCGAGCAACTTCGGTGGCTGCAAAGCTTCGGTCACACCCTTCAATTTGTAAATCGATTCGCGAGCGCCGAGCGCGGAGGGCCAGCGCAATCGGCACGTCGCCGCCTCCGCAGGCGAGGTCCAGGATGCGAAGGGGTCTGTCGGGATTATCCTTCGCAAAGCGGGCGATCTCGAGCCAGTACATCGCTGCGCTTCGGCTGACGCGATTGATCCGCCGCAGGCCGGCGAGTGCGCGAGCGTGCTCTCGAGTGTCCAGTCCGGGCTGGTCCATCAGCTCGGGCCGGCGGCACCGATTCGCCGCGTCTGTCGCAGGCTGGTTGCCCATGAGCAGTTTCCTCTGGTTGTACCTCCAAGGATACGTTTGGTTGTACCATCAGGCGCGCGCCGCGGCAATTGCGGATGCGCGGGCCGATTCGCCGACCGAAGCGCAGTCAGAGTAGAGTCAGCTCTTGCGGCGATACGAAGAACGCGCGGCGTGACGCTCTTCCGCGGGAGACGAACCTGAGGATCGTGATTGGCTTGCGCGAGCCTCGCTTGACACATTCTGTCGAATCGCGCGATAATCGCATGCATTCAGTGGGTGGGCGGATGCAAAGTAGGCCTTGATGATGAATTTCCCGGTGAAAGATTCGGCGTTTTGTGTTGCGCTGCGGCTTTGTGACGGCGGCCGCCGGAATGCACCCCCCCTGGCCCCCCCTTCTTAAGCGGGGGAAGCTTGCGCAACATGCGCGACGGGATATCACCGCTCGTTAGATCGCGGATTTTTAACAGCCCACCCGGTGGGTGGGCGCTCGCCGGTGTGCTTCATTTCCTCCACTCCCCGTCTCACCTGTCTTGGTGAATCCGGAGTGTTTCCATTCCTTCCGACCTGGTGATCGATTGCCGATGGCGACGAACGGAAATTCCAGCACAACCGACCGGCTCGAGGAGGTCCTCTCCAGCCGGATCATGCTGCTCGATGGATCAATGGGTGCACTCATCTACTCTCATGATCTCAATGAAGAACAATTCCGGGGTAAGGAATTTGCTCACCACTCGCACAACCTGAAAAACTGCACCGAGGTGCTGGTGGTGACCCAGCCGCAGCTCATCGACGGCATCCATCGCGCTTACCTCGAGGCCGGGTCCGACATCATCGAGACTGATACGTTCAACGGCTCGGCGATCTCGCTTTCCGAGTTCGGACTTCAGGACCACGTCTTCGAGCTCAACAAGAGCGCGGGCGAGCTGGCCCGCCGCGCGGCTGATGAATTCACGCGCCGTGATCCGGGGAAGCCCCGGTTTGTCGCCGGCAGCATCGGGCCGACCAACAAGCAGCTCTCGATGGGAATCCACGTTGAAGACCCCGGCCGCCGTGACGTCACGTTCGATGAAATGGTGGGATACTACACCGAGCAGATCAAAGGCCTCGTCGGCGGCGGCGTCGACATCCTGCTTGCCGAGACCGCGTTCGACACCCTCGTGATGAAGGCGTGCCTGTTCGCAATCGAGGCATTCTTCGAGAAGAGCGGCAGCCGGCTGCCTGTGATGCTTTCGGGAACGATCTTTGCCGATGGCCGCACACTTTCCGCCCAGCCGATCGAGTCGTTTTACTATTCCGTATCGCACGTCGACGCCCTTTCCGTCGGGCTCAATTGCGCCGTCGGCGTGGAGCTGATGCGCGGCTCGCTCGAGCGGCTCTCGTCGATCTGCCGTACGCGGGTGAGCTGTTATCCCAACGCGGGTATGCCCGACGGGTTTGGCGGCTTCCTCGGCGACCGCGAGCGAACGGCCGCGACCCTCGGTGAATACGCGCGGAACGGATGGCTCAACATCGTGGGCGGCTGCTGTGGCACAACTCCGGAATGGATCGCGGCCATCGGCGCGGCCATCGAGGGCGTTCGTCCCCGTGCTATTCCCGACGTTCCGCACTGGTCCAACTACAGCGGGATGGAGCCGCTGGTCATCCGCCCGGAGACCAACTTCGTGATGGTCGGCGAGCGGACGAATATCACTGGGTCGAAGCGGTTTGCGCGGCTCATCAAGAGCGGAGACTTTGAAGCCGCGCTGGCGGTGGCGCGCGACCAGGTCGAGGGGGGAGCGAACATCCTCGACGTGAACATGGACGAGGGCATGATCGACGGCGAGGCAGCCATGACGCGGTTCCTCAACCTGCTCTCGGCCGACCCCGCGATTGCCAAGATCCCGATCATGGTCGACAGCTCGAAGTGGTCGGTGATCGAGGCCGGACTGAAGTGCGTCCAGGGAAAGTCCGTCGTCAACTCGATCAGCTTGAAGGGAGGCGAAGAAGAGTTTCTCCGCCAGGCCCGGCTGGTGCGACGTTATGGAGCGGCCGTGGTCGTGATGGCCTTCGACGAAGAAGGACAGGCCGTCACCGCTTTACACAAAGTCGCCATCTGCCGCCGGGCGTACGACCTGCTCACGCAGAAGGCCGGCTTCCCTGCGGAGGACATCATCTTTGATACCAATATCCTGACCGTGGGCACCGGCATCGAGGAGCACAACAATTACGCCGTGGAGTTCGTCGAGGCCGTGCGCGAGCTGAAGCGTGTGCTCCCGGAGTGCAAGACTTCCGGCGGCGTGAGCAACGTCTCGT
Organism: uncultured Planctomycetota bacterium; assembly: GCA_963823665.1. Lineage (GTDB taxonomy): Bacteria > Planctomycetota > Planctomycetia > Isosphaerales > Isosphaeraceae > CAVXHV01. The sequence goes on along the minus strand of CAWGMQ010000007.1, from coordinate 1,102,846 downwards.
TCTCTTATCGCGGAAACGACGCGGTGCGCGAAGCGATGAACGCCGCATTTTTGTATCACGCGATTGCCGCCGGGCTCGACATGGGCATCGTCAATGCCGGCCAGCTCGCGGTTTACGACGAGATCCCCAAGGACCTGCTCGAGCGAGTGGAGGACGTGCTTCTGAACCGCCGCCCGGATGCCGCCGACCGGCTCACCGAGTTTGCCGAATCGGTGAAGTCGACCAAGAAAGCCGACCGCGGAGCGGAGATGGAGTGGCGGTCGTCATCGGTCGCCGAGAGACTCAAGCACGCCTTGATCACGGGCACGATCGACTATATCGACGTCGACGTAGAGGAAGCTCGCCAGAATTACGACCGTTCGCTTTCGATCATCGAAGGCCCGCTCATGGACGGTATGAACGTGGTGGGTGACCTCTTCGGTGCCGGCAAGATGTTTCTGCCGCAGGTCGTCAAGAGCGCGCGGGTGATGAAGAAGGCGGTTGCCTATCTCACGCCGTTCATGGAGGCTGAGAAAGCCAAAGCCGCGGCGGCGGCCGGCAATGGCGACGGCGCCGAAGAGCGGAAGGCGCGGGGCGCATCTTGATGGCGACCGTCAAGGGCGACGTGCACGACATCGGCAAGAACATCGTGGGTGTCGTGCTCGCCTGCAACGACTATGAAATCATCGACCTGGGCGTGATGATTCCCTGTGAACAGATCTTGACCAAAGCACGCGAGCGCGAGGTCGACATGATCGGCCTATCGGGCCTGATCACGCCTTCGCTCGACGAGATGGTGTACGTGGCGCGGTCGATGGAGCGGGAAGGCTTTGATCTGCCGCTCTTGATCGGCGGCGCCACCACGAGCGCGCGGCACACGGCGGTCAAGATCGCGCCGCATTATCACGGGCCGGTGATCCACGTGAAGGACGCTTCCAAGAGCGTCGGGGTGGTCGAGCGGCTCAACCGCCCGGACACTCGCGCCGAGATCGACGCTACGAACCGGGCCACGCAGGAGCGTGAGCGCGCGGCATTCAGCCAGCGAGCCAGCCGCAAGCTGGTGTCTTACGCGCAGGCGCTCGAGCACCGGCTTCGACTGGAGTTTTCCGAATCCCAGGTCGTTGTGCCGTCGTTTGTGGGGGTGCGCTGCCTGCCGGCGGTGCCGCTCGAGGAGATCGTCCCTTATATCGACTGGTCGCCTTTTTTCCTGACGTGGGAGCTGAAGGGCAAGTATCCGCGGATCTTCGAGCATCCGGAGCTGGGCCCGCGCGCCCGCGAGCTGTTTGATGACGCCCGCGGTCTGCTGCGGACGATCGTGGCCGAGAAGCGCGTGACGGCCAACGGCGTCTACGGTTTCTTTCCGGCCAACAGCGAAGACGACGACATTGTTATTTACACCGACAGCTCGGGGCAGGCCGAGCGGATGCGGTTTCCGGCGCTGCGGCAGCAGTGGCAGCGCGACGGGCAGACTTCGTTCCGCTCGCTGGCGGATTACGTGGCGCCGCGCGCATCGGGGTTGATTGACTACGTGGGCGCCTTTGCCGTGACGGCGGGGGTCGGGCTCGAGACGCTGGTGGAGCAGTTCGAACGCGATCATGACGATTACAACGCGATCATGAGCAAGGCGCTGGCGGACCGGCTTGCGGAGGCGTTTGCGGAGATGTTGCACAAGCGTGCCCGAGCGGACTGGGGCTTCGGCCGGGAAGAAGGGCTGTCGCACGACGAATTGATCGAGGAGAAGTACCGCGGAATTCGCCCGGCCTCGGGTTACCCGAGCTGCCCGGACCACACGGAGAAGGCGCTTTTGTGGAAGCTGCTCGACGTCGAGAAAGCGGCGGGCATCAGGCTCACCGAGTCGTTTGCGATGTATCCGGGTGCTTCGGTGAGCGGGTTTTACTTCGGGCATCCCCAGGCGCGGTATTTCGCGGTGGATTTCATCGCGCGGGACCAGGTGCAGAATTACGCTAGTCGCAAACACATGTCGATTGGTGAGGTTGAGCGGTGGCTGGCGCCGTATTTGGGGTATGATGCGGAGTGAGGGAGAGGCAAGGTTGCGTCGATAACGCACGGATTAGAAGAACACCCCCTTTTTTCCAACAATTCTGCGCGGAACGCGGCGGCTTGAGTTTGATCCAAAATCGCCTTCTCTGCGTCAATTCGACCTGCGCTGACCACGTCTATCTGTATCGTGTGCGCTACAACTGTATTCTGTAGGTGTTGAAGAAAGCGGAGGACTGCGTCTCAGATTGGCGCCCTCATCAGCCGGCGGATCGCTGTCAAGGGCTGGGGACAGGGGACGGTCAAGGAATTGGCCGAGTACATCCGGAAACGCCAGGCGAACGCAAGGGGGTTTTCCGCTCAGAATCTCTGGCGAATGCGGCAATTCCACGAGGCTTACCAGGACCAGGCGAAAGTCTCAGCAGTGCTGAGAGAATTGCACCCCGATGCCGCCAACGTTTTCAAGGATGCGTATCTTCTCTATGCTCGATAGGGTCGGTCTCTGCCCGTGGCTCCCCACGTTCTCCCAGCTTCGCGCCTACCTGACGGCGGTGGATAGTGTCGCTGTCAGCGATCTTGAAGCCCTCGAAGCGGTGAGGCGACGGCTTCGACGCGAACGGGGACCTTGCGAGTCAACGGGAGAATATCCATTCGGGTCGCGGATTCAGGAGCTCAACGAACGGGCGGAAGTGGAATACACCCGTGTGGTGGAGGATATCATTCGCTCGCGCTGCCGCGATGTTCGCCTGATCGAACACACTCTCGATGGATTGCTCGATTTCTGCGGCCACGACCCCGTTCTCAAACTGTATCGAAGGCTCTGCCGGCACTATTGGGATATCGATCCTGTCGCCACGGCAGCATACGTGCGATTTCACCGGGAGATGTGGGGGCTGGCTGAGGCATTCATGTGCAGATTCTGTGGGCGCTGTTGGCTTTCCGCTCGAAAAAGACGCTCGTGTGGACACCGAACAGTGTAGAATGAACCCAGTTAGCGAACACGAGGATGAACCATGACGAAGACCCTGCATGGCAACGTTCGCGGGAAGACCTTCGAGCTCGATAAAGGCCTCGGCGTCGATGACGGCCAGGAGGTCAAGGTCCGCGGGACGGTGATCAAAACAGAGAAGAAGCTACCAGGCCCGCGGGCCGGATGGCGGCCTGGGCGCGCCGAGACCGCCGGCGGCGGGTTGGCGGTCCGGTGGCGAGCGGTCATGGTCTCGGTCGGACTAAGCTTCGCCGTTGCCGGATGCGACGGCCTCCGCACAAGCAAGTTGCCGTCGCAGACGAACGTTCCTGAAGCGCCCCGTTCATTGACGGACCTTCCCAAGCGAGGAACTGATATGCCTTCCGCGAAGCATGGAGTCCCGATCCCGGACCCGGATGATGCCAGGTTCAACCGGCTCCAACCCGACGAAGCACGAGTGATCCTGGGCAAAGGGACCGAACCCCCTTTCATCGGCGAGTACACCAATCTGATGGAAGCGGGCACCTATATCTGCCGGCGCTGCAATGCGCCGCTGTACCGTTCCGACAGTAAATTCCACAGCGAATGCGGGTGGCCGAGCTTTGACGACGAGATCCCCGGTGCGGTCAAACGTGAGAGCGACTCCGATGGTTTCCGGACGGAGATACTCTGCAACAACTGCGGCGGGCACCTCGGCCATGTGTTCCTGGGCGAAGGACTCACGCCAAAGGACACGCGCCATTGCGTCAACTCCGTGTCGATCAAGTTCTACCCGAAAGGGAAGGAACTCCCGGCCGTGATCAAGTGAGCAGCAGAGTCGGGAGACGGAGTGTTCGGCATCCCCTCCGCCGCCTGCGGCGGCACCTCCCCGGCGAGGGGGAGGAGTGCTTTGCGGGTTCTGACGTCGGGCCAAGGTTTGCGGGTGGGAATAGCGCGGGACGGCTTCGCCCACGTCGCCTCACCGTTGACATCAACAATTAACTGCAAACGACCCGGATGCGCGGTAGGATAGTAAGCTGCAAGTCATGCAGCACTGATTGGCCCTCGCATCAAGGCAGCGCACCATGGTCGCCGGATCGCGGAAGACTCAGCCACTCGTCGAACCGTCACGACGAACGGATAACCCGATTATCCAGCTTGTAGGCTTTCGCCTGGACAACGAAGACTACGCGATCGCGATCACCAAGATCCAAGAAATCATCTTGATGAAGCCGATCACGCGGATTCCGCAGGTTCCGGAATTCATCGAGGGGCTCATCAACCTGCGCGGGTCGGTCATTCCGATCGTCAATTTACGCAAACGCTTCGGCTTGACGCCCCGCGACGTCGACGACGAAACGCGGACCATTGTTGTGAACATCCACGATAAGACCGTGGGATGCATCGTCGATGCCGTGACTCAGGTGATGCGCATCAATCGTGATCAAATCCAGCCGCCACCGCTGTCGGTCCTCTCGGTTTCCCATCAATACGTGGCAGGCCTGGCGCGGCTGGAAGACCGGCTGCTGATCATCCTGGACATCGATCGGCTGTTCGACGAGCGAAGCACCGTGGTCAATAGCCAGTGGGGGGAGAAGATCGGCGAGACGGCCGCGAACCCCACGAGCCCGGAAGGATGACCCTTCCGCCGCCGAATCAAATCAACTCAACTGAACTCCTCGCCAGACTTCTTGATTTTTTCCGAGACTGCGAAACAGCCATGGCCAAACGACAGGAAACTCGTCGCCGCACGCCCGGAACGATCGTTCGGGGGCACAGTGTGCGTCAAACCGCCAAGTTGTCAGAGCAACCCGAGAAGCGCTCCGCCGGCGAATCGACACCCGACGGCAGAAAAGCCAGCCCAACCAGGAATTCCGCGATGAAATCGACGAAAAACTCCAAATCTTCGAACTCGCCGGCGGCGCTCGAGATCGCCGAAGAAGCCAGTGCCCTGCTGGCGGAGGCTAACTCCAACACGCAGGCGATGATCGACACGATCAACGCCGTCATCCGTGCCCAGACGAAAGATGAAGTCATCCGCGCGGCGCTCGAGACGATCCGCAATGAATTCGGCTGGTCATATGCATCGTACTGGGCCGTCGATCCGAGCGAGAACGCGCTGGTCTTCGCGGCGGAATCGGGCCGTGTCGATGAGGAGTTTCATCAACTGACGCGCACGGCACGGTTCAAGCAGGGAGAGGGGCTCAACGGCCGAGCGTGGCGGCTCCGCGATCTTTTTCACGTCTCCGACCTGGGTGAGCTGCAGGATTGCTGCCGAGCCCCACTGGCTCGGCGTGCGGGGATCAAGACGGCCGTCGCTCTGCCGATGTTGCGTGATAATGATGTAATCGGCACGCTCGACTTCTTCTCGACCGACGGCACCGAGACGTCACCGGCGCGGCTCGGGGCGCTGCGAACGATCGGGAGGCTCGCCTCCGACAAGTATGCGGTGCTGGCACGACAGAGCGAGCTGACGCGGATCAAACAGATGGTCGACAACGCGCCGGTCAATATCATGTACGCCGATCTGGACTTGAAGGTCCGGTACATGAACCCCAAGGCCGAACAAACGCTGAAACGGCTGGAGGCGCATCTGCCGATCAAGGTCGACCAGATGATCGGCAGCTCGATCGACGTCTTTCACAAGGCACCGGAATACCAGCAGCGGCTGCTGGCGGATCCGCGCAACTTGCCGCGCACGAGAACGATCAACGTCGGCCCGGAGCTGTTCGAGCTCAGCGTCAGCGCGATGACGGATGAGGCCGGCCGACACATCGGAGCGATGATAAGCTGGGAGGTCATCACCGAGAAAATCGAGGCCCAGAAACGCGAGGCAGAGACCGGCGCCGACGTCAGGGCCGTGAATCAGTTGCTGTTGGCGTTGGGGCGCAGCCGGAGCGTGAGCGAAGTGATCACCGCCGCGCTTTCGAGCGTGCGCGAGGCTTTCGGCTGGTCGTACGGGTCGTTCTGGGCTGTGAACCCAGAAGACCAGACACTGCGTTTCGTACAGGACGCGGGGTCGGTCAGTGATGAGTTCCGCCGCGTGACGGGCGAGGCCCGCTTCCGCGAAGGAGAGGGCTTGAACGGGCAGACGTGGCAGAACCGGGAGCTGGTGTTTGTATCCGACCTGGGAGAGATGAAGACCTGCTCGCGAGCGCCGGCGGCGCGGCGGAACGGCCTCAAAGCCGGGGTTTGCTTTCCGATCATGCTAGGTAATAAGGTCTACGGCACGATGGACTTCTTCACCGAGGAGCGGATCACGCCGAGTGAGAGCCGGCTCGATGCGCTTCGGAACGTGGGGCGGCTGGTCTCGAACGCGCTCGAGCGAGTGGACCAGCAGGCGAAGATCGACCAGGCTAAGCGCGACCTGGAGACGAAGGTCAATCAGCTCATGAAGGCCGCCAAGGCCGCCGCCGAAGGCGACCTCACCGTCGTGGTGGGCGTCAGCGGCGACGACGACATGGGCCGATTGGGCGATGCCCTGGGTGCGATGATCGCCGATCTGAAGAGCTTGATCGGGCAAGTCATCGAGTCAGCCAGTCAGTTTGCTGAAGGCTCGCGAGTGGTCGCCGAAAGCGCCAACTACCTGAGCGAATCGGCCCAGAGCCAGGCGGCCACGGTCGAGGAAATGTCGGCCTCGATCCAGCAGCTCTCACAGTCGATCGCCCAGATCAACCAGAACGCGGGCGCCGCCAATTCCCAGGCCACGAAGACGTCGCAGCTCGCCAAGCAGGGAGGTGAATCGGTCGAGCAGGCGATCGAGGCCATGGTCTTGATCAAGAAGTCGAGCGAGCAGGTGAGCGATATCATCCAGGTGATTAGCGAGATCGCCAGCCAGACCAACTTGCTGGCCTTGAACGCGGCGATCGAGGCGGCCCGCGCCGGCGAGCACGGGCTCGGCTTTGCGGTGGTCGCGGACGAGGTGCGGAAGCTTGCGGAGCGGTCCAGTGCCGCCGCCAAGGAGATCACCGCGCTCATCAAGGAATCGACCCGGCGCGTCGCCGACGGGCGCAGCTTTCGGAGCGGGCCGGCCAGTCGCTGGCGAAGATCGTGCAGGGGGTCGATGAGACCGCCTCGAGCATCACCAAGATCGCCGATGCGACCAAGGAGCAGACGGAGGCATCGGTCGAGGTGAACAAGGCGATCCAGAGCGTCTCGAGCTTGACCGAGACCAATGCCTCGAGCTCGGAAGAGCTTTCTGCCAGCGCCGAGGAGCTGGGCGCACAGGCCGCGACCCTCAAGAACGTGATTTCCGGATTCAAGGTGTAGCGAGTGCTTGATCCATCCCGACCAAGTCCAATGAACCACTTCGAGCTGACCGGCGAGGAATACAAGCGGTTCTGCGAGCTGATCTATCGGGTGGCCGGCATCCGGATCGCCGATAACAAGCGGGTGATGGTGAGCAACCGCGTGCGCAGGCGGCTGCGTGCCACCGGTATCGAGAGCTTCGCGGGCTATTACATCTTCCTCACATCGCCGTCGGGCTGCGACGAGATGCCGTTCTTCCTCGACGAGATCACCACCAACGAAACCTACTTTTTCCGAGACCCGCACCATTACGAATGGCTTGCGGACACGTTTCTCCCGGAGGTCGCGGCCTCCGCGGGCCTCAAGAAACGGCGCAAGAATCTGCGCATCTGGTCGGCGGCGTGCAGCACGGGTGAAGAGCCCTATTCGATCGCGCTGAAGCTTCTGGCACGAAAGGCGCTTCTTCCCGGCTGGCCGATCACGCTGCTGGGGACCGATTTGAGCGGCGCGGTGCTGAAGGCGGCCCAGGCCGGCACCTACGATGCGCGGGCGGTCCGCCTGATCGAGCCCGCCGATCGGCTGGCGTACTTCGATCTGGACAAGACCACCGATCGCCTGACCATCCGGCGCGAGGTCAAGGCGCTTGTTACCTGGAAGCAGCACAACCTGCTCCGCAGTCTCGACAGCGAGCCGTTTGACTGCATCTTCCTCAAAAACGTGCTGATTTACTTTGATACCGACTCGAAGAAAACCGTGGTGCGCAACGTGACTCGATGCGCTGGCGAAAGGGGGATATCTCGTGACCGGCCCCACCGAGGGAATCTACGCCATGCTCGACCCGCTCAAGAGGATCAAGCCGTGGCTTTACCAGCGAACTGCGTGAGCGAGTACCGTACGCAAGCAGCCGCTCCAGTGCAACCGTGCCGTAATCGCCGCGAATTCGGGAGAGGGTGATGTCGGGGTTTAACGTCGCCGAGCTGATGCCCTTCTACCTCGACGAGACGGACGAGCACATTGCCGCCTTGAACGACGCCCTGCTCCGCCTCGAGCAAGACCCGGCGGACGCGAAAGCGCTACAGGAAGCATTCCGCTTCTTTCACAGCATCAAGGGCTCATCCGTCATCATGGGGTTTGGGCCGGTCAACAAGCTGACGCACCACCTCGAGAGTCTGTACGACCAGCTTCGCTGTGCGAAGCGCATTCTGGACCGCGCCACGCTCGATTTGACGTTCGGCTGCCTGGACGAGCTGCGCGACTATCATCGCGACCTGCGCGCCCGAGGCCAGAGCGAAGTCGAGCTGTCCGGGTCGATCGAGCGAGTGATCGAGCATCTTGCACAGGCTCAAGCGCCGACCGCGACCGTTTCCCAGGCCCCGAAGTCGACACTGGCAGAGCCAGCACCTCCGGCGGAACACGGAGCGGGCGGCACACGGAGTGTGTCTGCTACACCAGAGCCAGCACTTCCGGTGGAACACGGAGCGGGCGGCACACGGAGGGTGCCTGCTACACCAGAGCGAGTGGCAGCCGCTGCGCAGCCGCGGCTCGAGGAAGGCGCCGCGATTGCGGTCGTGGTGAGCTTTCAGCCTGGTCTTCCGCTGGCCGACATGAAGGCTCGACTCGTGCTGAACCGGCTTTCGGGCAAGGCGCGAATCCTGTCGACCAGCCCGCCGGTCGAACAACTCGAAGAGATCGAAGCCCTCACGCGCTTTACCGTTTTCCTGACAACCGAGGCCGATGCGGAGGAGCTGCGCGGCCTGGCGGACGTCGAGGGTGTCGAGGACATTCGACTGGAGGCGATCGGCGGGCCGGGTGAAAGCGGCGAAGCCGGCCTTGCGCGAGAGAGGCTCGAGCGGAGGCTCGAGCGGTCGCCGCCCTTCCAGCGCAGCAATCAGACGATCTCGCCCTGGTCGCAGTGTCAGGCAAGGTGCCGGTGGCCGCCACGGAACCGCGCAACGCTGCTGCCGTGCCGTCGCCGCCAAAGCCTGCCGGTGGAAAATCGAAGATCGCCGAAACGATCCGCGTCGACAGCGACCGGCTCGACCACCTGATGAATCTGGCCGGCGAGCTGGTGATCACCAAGGCGAGGTTCATCGCGATCGCGGCAGGGCTTGAAAAACTCTTCAGGAGCTCGAATGCACATACGGTGACGTCGGATACGCACGAGCGACTCGAGAGCATCAGCCGCGGGCTCGAAAGCCTTTCGGAGCTGAAGAGCAGCTCGCCGGGCGCCGGAGTGGAACGATGGTCGGCCCATCTGCGGCGGCTGCGCGACAATTTTCGCACGATCCAGGAGGAGCTCGATGTCGTGCGCGATGCGCGCGAGCAGCTCAAGGCACTTGCGGAGGCGATCCACGGCCTGGGCCGGGTCTCCGACGGCCTGCAGAAAGGTGTGCTCGACACCCGGATGGTGCCGATCGGGCCGCTGTTCGAGCGGTTCCGGCGCGTGATCCGCGACCTGAGCCATTCCTCGGGGAAGGAGGTCGTGCTCGAGATCTCCGGCGAGAAGACCGAGCTGGACAAGCGGATGATCGACGAGCTTTCGGACCCGCTGATCCACATGGTGCGGAACGCGGTCGACCACGGCCTCGAGACGCCCGAGGACCGAGAGGCGGCTGGCAAACCGAGACCAGGCACGGTCGCGCTCTCGGCATCTCACCGCGGCAACAGCGTGGTGATCACGGTCAGCGACGACGGCCGGGGCATCGACTGCGAGCGGATCCGCAAGAAGGTGGTTTCGAAAGGGCTGGTGGGCGAGACGGAGGCCCGCGAGCTTTCGGATCGCGATCTGATTGCGTACATCTGGCACCCGGGCCTCTCCACCGCCGAGACCATCACGGAGATCTCGGGCCGGGGCGTGGGAATGGATATCGTCAAGAGCCGCATTGAGAACCTGAGCGGCACGGTCGATGTGCGCTCGACCCTGGGACAGGGAACCACCTTGACGATCCGGCTGCCGCTGACCCTGGCGATTCTCTCGAGCCTGCTGGTGCGGATCCACGACGAGATCTATGCAATCTCGCTGGACCACATTGACGAGATAGTCGAGATCCGCACGGGCCAGATCTACCCGGTTCAAGGCCGGCCGACGATCGAGATCCGCAAGAAGATGATCGCGCTGGTCGCGCTCGACGATGTGTTTCGATGGGGAGGAGCGAGCCATCCCAGCGCGCGTAACGGGGCCAAGACGTCAGCCGATCGCGCGGAGCCGGGGGCGCGCCTGGGGACAAGCGGACGGTCGTGGTCGTGCAGAACGGCGAAACCACGATGGGGCTCTTGGTGGACGAATTGATTGGAATGCAGGAGGTCGTGCTGAAGTCCCTCGAGAAGAACTTTCAGGCGATTCCGGGGCTCTCGGGCGCGAGCATTCTGGGCGACGGCCGCGTCTCGCTGATACTGGACCTCGATGCCGTGATCGACATGGTCGCGCGGCGACCCGCGCGGCAGCTTGAATGACGGCGGGAGGCTGATCGACGCGGGTTGGAACCGCTGGGCGAGAACCTTGATTCAAAGACCTTGGAGAAATGTCCCGATGCAGACCGGTCTCACTGCCAGCCAGCTTCGTCTCCTGCGCATGATCTTTGACCGCGGCACGGAAGCGGCCTCGCAGGCGCTTTCCAAATGGCTGGGACAGGAGATCCGGCTGGCGATCAGCGTCGTCGAGGAAGTCGAGATCACCCAGGCTGTCGAGCTGCTCGGTCCGCAGGAATCGCTGGTCGCCGCGTGTTCGATGGGACTTGGCGGCTGGCTCACCGGCTTGATCATCCTCGTGTTCAAGGACAGGTCGGGCCTTGCTCTTTCTGACCTGCTCATGCACCAGGCGATCGGAACCACGAGCGACTGGGGCGAGCTTGAAGTATCGGCCGCGAAGGAGACGACCAACATCGTGGGATGCGCTTATGTCAACGCGCTGGCTTCGCATTTACCGTGCGCGACGGTGCAGGCCTCCGGTCGCGACGCCGGCGGAACCCGAGAGCCAGAAGCTGGCGGCGATCTGGTGCCCACGCCGCCCTCCTTCGTTCACGAATTTGCCGGCAGTCTGCTTGAGTTCGCGTTCATGGAGCAGGCGATCGAGCTGGACCAGGTTCTTGTTTTTCGATCCGACCTGCGAGTCGACCGGCGGGGGCTGTGCCTCGACTGGACGCTCCTTTTCATACCCAGCCGCGCGTCGCGGCACGCGCTTGAGGCTTCGCTCGTGGAGCTCGAGTCGCGCCGCACGTGAATCAGCGAGATGACTGAATTGCCAAAGGCACCCGACTCCTCATCGATGGCCTCACCTGCGCCCGCGGCGATTGTGTCTGTCGCCATCGGGCAGTGGGCAGTGGCGGCTGCGCCCTGCAAGATTCAGACGCTCCTGGGGTCGTGCGTGGGCGTGGTTCTCTATCACCGGGCCGCGAAGCTGGGAGGCGTTGCGCACATCGTGCTGCCGCGGGCTCCGGGCAACGTCGATCACCCCGGCAAGTACGCCGACACCGCGATACCGGCCCTGATTGCAGAAATGAACCGGCGGCTGGGTGGGAATTGCCGTGAGCGTTTGACGGCCAAGCTCGCGGGTGGGGCCAGCATGTTTCCACTCGACTCGTCGATCATGGAGAATTCCCAGTTGAATATCGGCCAGCGCAATCAGCAGACGATCGAGCAGATCCTCTCCGAGCTGTCGATTCCGATTCTGGGGCGTGACCTGGGCGGGAATTTCGGCCGGCGGTTGATGCTCGACACCGTTTCGGGCAACGTCACCATCAAGGTTCCCGGCGGTGGCGATCGTGAGATTTGACTCGTGGGAGTGTTTTCCAGTCGGCAACCCGTGAGAAAAGACCATGAAACGCCTGCTGGTTGTTGATGACGCGCTGTTCATGCGAAAGATGATCTGCGGCGTGGCCGCCGAGGCCGGCTGGGAGGTCGTCGCCGAAGCCACCAACGGCGCGGAGGCGGTTGCGCTTTACCAGGAACACAGACCCGACCTGGTGACCATGGACCTGGTGATGCCAGTGATGGGGGGTCTCGAGGCCCTGCGTCAGATCCGCGCGATCGATGCGGATGCCAAGGTTGTGGTGGTGACCGCACTCGACCAGAAACAAGTGCTGATGGACGCGATCTCCGGCGGTGCGGTGGATTTCGTGGTCAAGCCGTTCGAGCGCCGGCGCGTGCTCGCCCTACTCGCCAAGCTCGCTTGAATTCCGAGAGGCCGCCGTGGCAACGCCCGAGCAAGAAGACGTCGAGCATCGTCAGAGACCGCCGGTGGAACGCGCGCGAGTGCTGGTCGTCGACGATTCCGCGCTCATGCGGCGATTGTTGACGGACCTGCTGCGCACGGCCCCCGAAATCGAGGTGGTGGGCACCGCTCGCGACGGACGCGACGCGGTGCTGCAGGCCAGTCGGCTCCGTCCGGATGTGGTCACTCTCGACGTCGAAATGCCGGAGGCCTCCGGTATCGACGCGCTTCCGTTATTGCTGGCGATCGGCGGGCTGGAGGTTGTGATGGTGAGCGCGCTGACGCAGGAAGGGGCCGATGTCACCCTGCACGCGCTCGAGCTCGGCGCTTTCGACTTCTTGTCCAAGCCCGAGAAGAACCAGCTCTCCGAGCTGCGTGCCAACCGCGACCTTCTGGTCGGCAAGGTGGTCGCGGCCGCGTCGAGCGGACGTCGAAAAGGCCCCAAGGAGCACCAACTGGCGACGAAGGCATCGGCGCAGGTGCACCACGCCGAGATTGCCGCCGCGGCGAAACGGAAAGCGGTCCCAACGGCACCGCCTTCTAGCCAGATCCAGAAACCGTCGCGTCTACCCGCCGTGCAGTGCATTTTGATCGGAATCTCCACGGGCGGGCCGCAGGCGCTTTCCCGGGTTTTTCCCGAGTTACGTCCGCCGTGCCCGCCGATCATCGTCGTTCAGCACATGCCGGCGCAATTCACGGGCGTTTTCGCCCAGCGGCTCAATCGTTACACCACGCTCGCGGTGAAACAAGCCCAGGAGGGAGATGCCGTGCTCCCGGACCAAGTTCTGGTCGCTCCCGGCGGGATGCACCTCGTGCTCAAAGGCACGCCGCCTCATGTGCACGTCGGGCTGACCGCCGACCCTCCGGTCAGCGGTCACCGGCCTTCGGTTGACGTGTTGTTCCATTCCGGGGCAAACGTTTATCAACGCGCGGCCGTGGGAATCTTGATGACCGGCATGGGCCGCGATGGGGTCGATGGCTGCAAGGCGATCCTTGCCGCCGGCGGGTTTACTCTGGGTCAAGACGAAGAGTCATCGGCCGTGTACGGAATGAATAAAGCCGCCTACTCCGAAGCCGCCGTGAAGTCGCAGTTCGCCCTCGACGAGCTCCCGGGGGTTATCGCGAACATCGCCTCGATACGCGCCGCGATCGAGGCGAACGCTTCCTCGGGACGGCCGACAGAGAATCATTCTTAGAGCGCGTCTGCCTGCTCGAACATGACGGTACGGAAAGTGCCTTGGTACTTAACTCGCGGTGCGTTCCGGATTGGTTTGAGGGCAGAATTCGCCCGTGCAATCGCCCCGGGATCTTCAAGAAACCGTCTTGTTTCGCTACGAGAATCTGTCACTCCGCCACCGATGAAACTCCGATCAAGCCGCGACCTGGGAGCACCCCGACCGCCGCGGTCGTGCCTATTTTTGTCGCAGGAATGCTCATGAAACGCGCGTCCGCCATTCCTTTTCTGGTGATGGTTCTTTTGTGTTTTATCGCTTTGTTTGCGAAAGGATGGGGCACGGCGGGTCCCAAAGGGGGAGAGAGCAATCCCGGCGACATTGCATGGATGCTAACGGCTGCGGGCCTGGTGTTGCTGATGACGCCTGGGTTGTCGTTTTTCTATGGTGGAATGGTCAGTTTCAAGAATGTTGTTTCGACGATGCTTCAGAGCATGATCGCGCTGGGGATCATCAGTCTGGTCTGGGTTGTGGTGGGGTTCAGTCTGGCGTTTGGCAACTCGATTGGCGGAGTGATTGGAAACCCGCTCACGTTTCTGATGTTTGACGGGGTGGGTGAATCGACGCATGCCACGTTATCGCCTACATTGCCGCTGCTGGTCTTCGCGATGTTTCAACTCAAGTTCGCGATCATCACTCCGGCTCTGATCACGGGGTCGTTCGCGGAGCGGGTGCGGTTTTCGGCGTACTTGGTGTTCATGGTCTTGTTCAGCCTGTTCATCTACGCGCCGCTGGCGCACTGGACGTGGCATCCCGACGGAATCCTGCACAAGTGGGGGGTTCTGGATTTTGCGGGTGGGACGGTGGTGCACATGTCGGCCGGGTTTGCTGCGCTTGCGGGCGCGATGTTCCTGGGCAGACGGCAGAGCCATCTGGCGAATGAGAGCCACGACCCGGCAAATGTCCCGTTTGTGATTCTGGGAACGGGCATGTTGTGGTTCGGCTGGTTTGGCTTCAACGCGGGTTCGGCGATGGGCGCATCTCCAACGGCGGTGCTTGCGTTCGCGACGACGAACACAGCGTCTGCCGCGGCGATGCTCGCGTGGATCTTCTTTGATTGGATGCGGGGGCTGAAGCCGTCGGCGCTGGGGGCCTGCATCGGGGCTGTTGTGGGGTTGGTGGCGATCACGCCGGCGGCCGGTTTCGTCACGATTCGCGAGTCAATTGTGATTGGTGTGGTTGCGAGCGTGGTGAGCAACCTGGCGGTCCACTGGAAATCGAAGTCGGCGCTCGACGACACGCTTGATGTATTCCCGTGTCACGGCGTGGGGGGAATGACGGGGATGGTGCTCACGGGGGTGTTTGCGAGGGATGTCGGCCTGACCTCGGGGAGATTTGGAACATTCCTGTATCACCTGTTGGCCCTAGTGATCGTCGCGGTTTTCGCGTTTGGCGGGTCGTGGATTCTGTACAAGATCACCGACTGGGTGATCCCGCTGCGGGTGTCGACCGAGCAGGAGGCGCTCGGGCTGGACTTGAGCCAGCATGGGGAGTCGGCACTGGCTGCCGCTCAGGTTGGCGGAGCGCACGCGAACGGCAGGAGCAATGGAGCCGTTGCCTCGCCGGCGCCGGTGACAGTCGGCATCTCGTGAGATTCAGGTATCCGCGAGGGGCGTGAGAAGGCTGGGAGCAACGACGGAATCGGCTGGACGTTGGCGATGACCCTGAGCTGAGACAAAGCTGAGCCAGTCGACCTCGGCCTTCCGTGCGGGGGGACAGCTCGTGCGAAATCAGAGCCGGTGTCACGTCAGAGCTCGGCCGCGGCCGGAATCGGACGTGACACCGGTTTGCGCACGTGGGAGAGAATCGAGACGAGAACTGGGTGATGACCTCAGTCTGAGCCTCGTTAACCGAACCGGCTGCCTCCAGGCGGAAATCGCGAGGCGTGTCCTTGGGCTCTGCTTTCCTCATTCGAGCGTCTATAATAAAATGCACTTCATGCGGTCAGATGCTGGTTGGACCAAGGCTCACATGTCCATGATCGCCAAGAGGCTGGGAAGATCCAGGAGCCAACGGCGGCTCGAAGGGCGGGTCGTCGCCACGCCCACGAACTCGCGGAAGGAACGGTAAAAGCTTAATGGCCAGTGAAAACTTACGAGGGTTGGTCCGACGCCTTGTCCCACGCCCTTTGCGCCCCGGTGCGATCGCCCGGAGGGACGTCATACGGAAGTCGGGTGGTGTGGTGATGAGCGGTCCGTTCCGGGGGATGCGGTACCTGAACCACCGCGACGACTTCGTCGATTACAACATGCTCCTGGGGACGTATGAGCTGGAAGTCCGCCCGGCTTTGAGTGAGGTACTCACGGGTGGCCGATACAGCAGCGTCATCGATGTGGGCGCCGCCCAGGGGTACTACGTGGTCGGGTTGGCGATGCTGCGACCTGACCTTCGGGTCATTGCCTTCGAGAAGAGCCCCGAGTGGCGCGAGCAAATCGGTCGGATGGCGGAAGCCAATGGAGTGCAGGGGCGCATCGGGGTGCGCGAGTTTTGCGAACCAGCCGGCCTCCGCGACGCACTTCAGGAGCCGGTGCGGACTTTTCTCATCATGGACATCGATGGTGGGGAGAAGGAACTCCTCGACCCGGCGAAGGTCCCTGAGCTGATTTCCGTGTCCATCCTACTGGAGGTCCACGACATGTTTGTCCCGGGCGTGACGGACCTTATCCGGCAGCGGTTCTCGAGCACGCACGACGTCGAGCATATCCCGGTGAAGCCCCGCACGCTGGAGGATTTCCCGTTTCCGGTGCCGTCATTCCTGGGTCGTAGCTATCGCGGTGTCCTGGACGAGCGCCCGCCCGGCAATGACTGGCTTTACATGACGCCGAAGGCCTGAACCAGCGAAGCGGCGTCGAGCGTCTGGCCTGGCTATTCGGACGCCAGCTTGGCCGAGGCAAGCTTGCGGAGCTCGTCACAGAGCCGATACCCCCTTCGCCGATTTGCTGGAGCAGCTTGTAACGCCCGGCGATGACGGCACCTGCCGCCTCGCTGGCGATTCGAACGGATTCGGTCGCGGACGGCTGACCCGCGATCCGCTCCGTTGAGCCTGACCCCGTCCTGTGCCTAGAATCGACAGCGACCGTCCCGGCCGCTCCGTCGCGGCGCCGTCCTGCCCTCGATCGAGGAGTCAAAACCGTGCCCAAACCGATCGACCCTTCGCGCGACTTGCTCTTTGGCCTGCTCGCGCTTCAAAACGGCCTGATCGATCAAGGGGCCTTGTTCGCGGCCTTCGCCGCCTGGACGCGTGACAAGAGTCGATTACTTGCTGATCACCTCGTCGCACTCGGGCATCTGGATGCCACACGCAGAGCTGTTGTTGACGCCATGGCCGGACTGCATGTCCAGGCGCACGGTGGCGACATCGAAAAAAGCCTGGCCGCCGATCGGGCGGGCCGGTTGACTCGAGCCAGCCTGGCCGAAGCGGGAAGTCCTGACGTGACTGCCACGTTGGGCCGCGTCGGCACCGCGCATCCGGCGACGCAGGTCGACAATGACGACGACCAAGATCGTACCGCGAGCATGGCCGTCGGCTCGGCGACCTCCGACGGTCAGCGGTTTCGCATCCTGCGGCCGCACGCGCGGGGCGGGCTGGGCGCGGTGTTCGTGGCGCTCGACAGCGAATTGCACCGCGAAGTCGCACTCAAGCAGATCCTCGAGCGGCATGCCGATGATCCGATCAGCCGCGAGCGGTTCGTTGCCGAGGCCGAAATCACCGGCGGACTGGAACACCCGGGCATTGTCCCGGTCTACGGCCTGGGCACCGATTCCTTCGGGCGGCCTTACTACGCGATGAGGTTTATCAAGGGGGATTCGCTGAAGGAGGCGATCGCGCGGTTTCATGAGGACGAGACATTGCGGACTGATCCCGGGCGCCGGTCGATTGAATTGCGGAAACTCTTGCGGCGGTTCACGGATGTGTGCAATGCGATCGATTACGCCCACTCGCGCGGTGTGCTTCATCGCGATATCAAGCCGGCGAACATCATCGTGGGCAAGCATGGCGAGACGCTGGTGGTGGATTGGGGACTGGCCAAGGCCGTAGGCAGGGCTGATCCGTCGACGGGCGAGCACACCATCGCGCCGTCGTCGAGCGGCTCATCGGAGACCTTGCCCGGCAGTGCGCTCGGAACGCCGTCGTACATGAGCCCGGAGCAGTCGCGCGGGGAGCTGGATCGCCTGGGGCCGCGATCGGATGTGTACAGCCTGGGCGCGACGCTGTACTGCCTGCTGACCGGCAAGCCGCCGTTCGAGGGCGAAGGCGTTGGTGAGGTTTTACGAGCCGTAGCGGAGGGCAAATTCCGGCGCCCGTCGCTGGTCGATCCCTCGCTCGAGGGGGCCCTTGTGGCAATCTGTCTGTAGGCGATGGCCAGGCAGATCGAGGATCGCTACACGACGCCCCGGGCACTGGCCGACGACCTGGAGCGGTGGATGGCGGATGAGCCGGTGACGGCCTGGCGCGAGCCGTTCTCTCGCCGGGCTCGGCGGTGGGCAAAGCGGAACCGGACGGCCGTGACGGCCGCGGCGGTGGCGCTCGTGGCGGGCGTGGTCGGGCTGTCGGCGGTGCTGGCGGTGCAGACCCGGGCGA
Source organism: uncultured Planctomycetota bacterium (assembly GCA_963823665.1). Classification (GTDB taxonomy): domain Bacteria; phylum Planctomycetota; class Planctomycetia; order Isosphaerales; family Isosphaeraceae; genus CAVXHV01. Next base: position 1,084,652 of record CAWGMQ010000007.1, on the reverse strand, counting down.
AGGCTGACATCGCGCGGTCGCTGGCTAGCGAGACGCGCGCCAACGCCGCGCTGGCCGAATCCAACGCGGAATTGACCCGCTCGCAGGCGGCGGTTGAGGCCCGGTACGAACTGGCGGTCGAGGCGATCAAGACATTTCACACGGGGGTGAGCGAAGACTTCTTGCTCAAGGAGGAGCAGTTCAAGGCGGTCCGCGACCGGCTCTTGAAATCGGCGAGCGACTTCTATGGCAAGCTGGGTGCGCTATTGGGCAAGGAATCGGACCTGGCGTCGCGTCGGGCATTGTGGCAGTCGAACTTCGAGGTGGCCGATCTGACGGGCAAGGTTGGAAAACCGGAAGATGCATTAGCAGCGCACCGTCAGGTCCTCGCCGCCCGCGAGGTGCTGGCGGTCGAAAGGCCGTCCGATCCTGACATCAAAGCGGACGTGGGGCGGAGCCTGAGGGCCGTGGCTTCCGTGCTTCAGAACACTGGAAGAATCAAGGAGGCGGAGGAAACCTATCACAAGGCCGAGGCCCTGCTGGTCGGGTTGCCGCCACGGTTCGCGGAGACCGCCGCCGTACGGGCTGCCCGTGCCTAGTGCCGGGCGGGTCTGGGCTGGCTGCTGTATAACGCGAGGCGTTATGACGAAGCGCTGTCGGTCTTCGCGCTGCGCGCGCGGACCAGGAGGCGCTCATCGCCATGCCCGGGGCGGGGGTCGAGTCCCGGCGGGACCTGGCGATCACGATCCGACGTGGTGGCATGACGCTAAGCAACATGGGCAAAAAATCGGCAGCGGAGCTCGAGTTCCGCAAGGCGCTGGCAATCCAGCAGAACCTGGCCGACGACAACCCCGCCGTCACCGATTTTTGGAGTGAACTGGCAACCAGCCACGACCAACTTGGCTGGCTAGTTTGGACGAACGGCAGGCAATCGGAGGCGGAGAGCGAGTACCGCAAGGCGCTGGCAATCCAGCAGAAGCTGGTCGACGACAACCCCGCCGTCACCGAATTCCGCAGCAACAAGGCAGAGATCCACTTATCATTCGGCAATCTGCTGAATGCTCTGGGCAGGTTCGTGGACGCAGAAGCGGAGTTCCGCAAGGAATTGGCCCTTCGACAAAAGCTGGCGGACGACAATCCGAGCGTCCCGGACCACCGCAGCTACATCGCGAACTGTCTTGAGAACCTGATCGATCTATTGGATCGAACGGGAAAGACGAAGGAGGCTCTTCAGTGTGCGGACCGAGCGGTGGCGCTGCGTGAACAGCTCGTGAAGGAACATCCGGATTCCCTGGCTTACCGTCTGTCTCGCGCTGAGACTTACTCCTGGCGAGGGCTGGCATTGCTCCGGTCGGGAAACATAGCCGGCGCAGCGGCCGACTGGAGGCGGGGCATCGCTCTCTATGAGGGGCTCGACTCCATCATGGAACCAGAAAAATGTTTTTATCGGGCCGCCGCTCCCGCCGCCCTGTGCGGGCTCGCGGGCCAGCCAGGCTCTGGGGTTCTCGGCCGCGGAGGGCAAGGTCCTTGGGGACAACGCCATGAGCTGGTTGCGCCGGGCCGTCGCGCTCGGGCAACGCAACCCGAACCGATTCCGGAATGAATCTGCCTTGGATCCGCTCCGCAAACGCCCCGACTTCCAGCGCCTGATAATGGACCTTGAGATGCCGACGGACCCGTTCGCGCCGTGAGGCGGTCAGGGGGCAAGCTTGCGCCGTGCCATGCAGATCCCGGCGCCACCAAGCAGAAACAGCCCGATTACCATCATCGAGGGCTCAGGCACGGCGTCAGGGACGAGCATAACCATATGACTTACGCCGCCACTTGTCGCGTCCGCCAGGATCCGACCCTGATCGTCAATGCTGACTGCACTGGTGACCGTCCACGAGGGTACGGAGGGAATCAAATTGTTCAGATCAATGGTCTGTCCGCCAGTGAAGACGAACGCGTGCGAGATTCCAGCCGTGCTCCACGACTCGCCGACCGCCTGGTCGGAATCGTTAATGGCAGCCGCTGCGCTATTGGTGAAATCGGAGCCTTGCAGCCCTATTTGCAGCGCGGTCCCGTTGTGCGGTACGAACTCGGCATAGAAGCCCGTTGGCCCAAGCGAAACCGGCGTGCCATTCGAAGCCGGTTGCGCAGAAATCGGAATCGTTGAGACAGAGTCGCCGGCAGCGTTGGTCAATCTCGGATCGAGAAGCGTGTCTGGAACCACAGGATTCGCCGACTGAAGCCCCAGGTCGACAACCGAGTAGAGCGGAGCGGCTTGAGCGCGCGGAACACATCCGATGATCAGGATGCCCAGGAATACCGGAAGGCGCACCTTGCGAAAGTTGCCGTGCGCATGTGAGGTTTCCTCCGTTAGGACTCAATTCTCCCGTCCACGGCGCTTTAATTCGCTCGCGCGCAACAATTCAGCTTTGGAAGGATATTGATAAGCAAAGAAAGGGTCAACGCGAGATCACTTGGTCGAGCTCGCGGATGGTCGGCTCAACCGAGATCTCGCTCGTAAATTCTCTGGCACCGACGGTTGACATCCCTTTTGCCGACTTGTACTATTGTAATAGAACAAGGGAACAATAGGCGATTTTTGTCCAGTTCTGTGACTTGATCGCGAATCGTGAAGAGCTGTGGGAGGTTTCGCAACGATGTCTTCCCCTAGGATCGCGGATCCGGCCTTTGCCCGACGATCCGACCTGGATGCCCTGCGGGCCGTCGCCATGCTACTAGGGATTGCACTGCACGCCTCCATGTCTTTCTTTCCGGTCGCGTGGGTCGTCACGGATCGCCAGCAGAATCCTGCCCTGGGGTTCGTCTTCTCGGCTATCCACGGCTTCCGGATGCCGATTTTCTTCGTCATGAGCGGCTTCTTCAGCGCGATGCTGCTGGACCGGCGGGGCCGCTGGTCGCTGGTCAAGCATCGGTTCTTCCGGGTGTTCCTCCCGTTACTGCTGGGGATGGTGACCATTGTCCCGGCTACGTTCTGGATCTCCTCTGTCGCGATGTCCTCCGGCCCCGGGAAGGCGGCAAGTGTCGCGCCGGCGGGGGGGCGCCGGACATATGGGAGGCGGCGGCCGCGGGAGACGTCGGCGCCGTTGAGCGGCTCCTCGCGGACGGTGCGGACGTCAACGGCCGGGGCGGCAAATATCGGTCAACGCCGTTGCAACGGGCGGCGCTGGCGGGTCGCGCGGAGGTCGTCGAGCTGCTCATCCGTCATGGCGCGGACGTCAACGCGATCGAAGGGGACCGCAGCTCGCCTCTGCATTCGGCGGCCCTTCTCGGCCACGAGAAGGCCGTCTACGTGCTCGTTCAGAACGGCGCGGACGTCAACGCGGCGAACAACCGCGGCGAGACGCCGCTGGGGGCGGCGACCGTTGACGAGGGGACGGCACGTTTCATCGCGTCAATGGTTCAGATCGAGCTCGATGACGGGCTGGCGAGCCGCAGGGCCGCGATCGCGGAGTACCTGCGCGGGCGGGGCGCGACGGCGGGGCGGAGGGCGGGCGTGGCCGACATGCTCATGCAGATACCTCTTTTTAATCACCTCTGGTTCCTGTGGTTCCTCTGGTGGCTGGTGCTGGGGCTGGCGGCGGTCTCCGCCCTGGGCGCGCGATTGCCGGCGATCCGGCTGCCCGCGTGGCTGGTCCTCTCGCCCGCCCGCTACCTCTGGCTGGTGCCCCTGACGATGATTCCCGCGAGGTTCATGGTAACCGTCGACTCCCCGATCTTCGGTCCTGAAGGCTCGGCCGGCCTCCTGCCGATCCCCCACATCCTGGCGTTTTACGCGATCTTCTTCGGCTTCGGGGCGCTCTATTACGGCTTCGATGACCGGTCGGGTCGCGTCGGCGGGCGGTGGTGGCTCCCCCTTACGATCGCGATCCTCGTCGTCTTTCCGGTGGCGATGGGCGTCAAAGAGGGGTGGCTCGGATCTCTGGGCGTCGGGCTCGGGCCCGACTCGCAGGCGCGCCGGGTTCTCTCCGTCTTGTTGCAGGCGGCGTATCCCTGGCTCATGACGTTCGGCCTCATGGGGTTGTTCCGGCGGTTCTGCCCGGCCGAGAGCCCGGCGATGCGATACCTGTCGGATTCGGCCTACTGGCTCTACCTCGCGCACCTGCCGCTGGTCATCGCGGTCCAGTACGGGGTGCGGGACTGGCCGCTGCCGACGAACGTGAAGTTCCTGCTCATCGTCGCGGTCGTGACCGGGTTCCTATTGTGGACGTACCAGACTGTCGTGCGCTACACCTGGCTGGGTCGCTTCCTGAACGGGCCGCGCGTCCGGGCCGCGCGGTTCAATGCACCGGCGGTCGTCGCATGAGGCGTGGGCCACGGGGATTCAGGATCGTCAAGGGCTGTCACTGCCGGCTGAGTTCAAGGAGAGTCCCAGGTCGTCGCCGTAGACGATGTACCAGTTCGTGACCGCCTGCCGTCGATTTTGATCGCTCGAGCGGAAGTGATCTTCTGTGTCAAGCTCTTTGATGAAGGTATCGGCTGCGCACGCCGTGATACTTTCTCAGGCGCGAACCCTTCGGCCCGATGACCCCGACAATTCGCGATTATATCAGACACCACGCAAGAGTCCGTGCCCGTTTCCTAGAGCTGACGGCAGAATGTTCCGCCTACGACCAACCTTGCTTGACGCCTGCAACGGTGATAGAAAAAGTATCAGCGTCATCCGCGCGACGACATCAAACCACCGAGGGCGGTCATGGCCAGACCCAATTTCATCGAGTTACCGACGCGGGACCTCGCGGCGAGCCAGGTCTTTTTCGAGCGTGTTTTTGGCATGCGCATGACCGGCTTCGGGCCGACTTATGCGTGCACGATGTCGGGGGACGTTGATCTTGGTCTACAGGCGGACCCGGCGGAGGCGACCAAGGCGCCTTTACCCGTGATCGAGGTTTGCGGATTTGGAGGCGACGCTTGCGGCTGTCACTGCGGCTGGTGCGGCTGTCACCAAAGCGATCTTCAGTTTTCCCGGCGGCCGCCGCTTCCATTTTCTCGATCCGAGTGGCAACGAACTGGCCGCCATGCAGGCGGATCCGGCGTGAAGTGATCGAGCGAGCCGGGTTCGTTGCTGGGATCAGCGAGGGAAATTGCGAGGTGTGCCGCCAGGCCGCGCTGCTGGCCATTACCCTGCGCGAACACCCGAAGCCCGATACATTTATCAAAAGAACTCGAGCAATTTGTGCTCAATGCCGTGCTGACCGGCCGCTACGCGTCCCAGGACGATGTGATCCGCGAGGCCTTGAGCCGACTCAGGGAGGAAATGCCCAGGGAAACCGAAATGGCTCCTCAGAACGCCGGGGTGATTTTGACGACCTGCTCTGGTTGGTGATATGCTCAAAAGTAGCAAAAGGAGCGTCCCACGATGTGCACCGAAAGAGCAAACGACGTTGTAGCGTTCAAGAAGTTCCTCGACGAGCAGCTCTCAAAGGGCGGAGCCAAGCTGACGCTTAACGAGAACCCTGGCTCGTTGGGAAGATGAGAATCAGACGCCGGAGGAACGGCAGAGCTCTATGCAAGCGATTGAAGAGAGCTTAAAGAACATGGCTGCCGGAAAGAGCCAACCACTTAACGACGTTTCGGAAGACTTCCGAAAGAAGCATGGTCTCAGCTTGCCCGCCCGCACTCTGCAGAGCAACCCTGAAGAGTGGGTCAGACGCTTGAACGAATTGGTCGAATCGCAGACCATACGACTTAATAACATGGATGACAGTCGCGAGAGCATCTACGCTGGTCGCGGCGAATGAATTATCTGGTCGACACTAACATTCTGACACGGCTCGTTGAACCACCTCATGCCATGCATCAACAGGCCCGTGATGCGGTGGCACTTCTTATTCGCCAGTCCCACACCCTTTGCGTTGTTTCCCAGAATTTTTATGAATTCTGGGTTGTAGCTACTCGACCAGCAAACGTAAACGGACTTGGCAAGACGGCTGCTGAGGCCCTGGCTGACATCACGTACTTTGAGGGATTATTCCACTGGCTCGATGAGACCCAGCCTATTTATGGTGTCTGGAAAACTCTCGTCGCCTCGACACCAATTATCGGCAAGAATGCCCACGATGCCCGCTTTGTCGCGGCTATGTTCGTGCACGGCCTGACACACCTTCTGACATTCAACACGCAAGATTTTCGACAGTATTCAGCGATAACAGCTGTGGCCCCGATGGATGTTCTAACGCCGGCTCCGCCTACATCGAGAGCCACTCCGCAATAAAGTCGAACCCGGTTGTGCGAGCGGACGAGGACGACGGTGCCAGCATGCTTCTCAGTATCATCCCCAAGGCGGACGAGGACGACGGTGCCAGCATGCTTCTCAGTATCATCCCCAAGTTTGGCGCAATCTTGGAGCGGTCGCGAGTGAGGCTGGAATCGGAGGGAGGACTCTCGAGTACGGAGGTGCGAAAGCGTTTGGGAATCCCGGCGAAGCCGGGAGGACCTGCGAGTCGTCCAAAAGCCTCGGCCGAGGGGGCGGCGCGGATAGCTTGCGGTTCGCAAAGCGCCACTCGTGAGCTGTGTACGTTTTTGATGGACGCAGGTCAGCGGGGCTAACGCCAGCGATTCGACTTCGTGGGGTCACGCGTTAGCCTCTTCCCGCAGTATTGGAAGCTTGGGTCGATGCTGAGAACAGCACGGGTCGCCTCAAGCGGCATGGTTTTCCACGTCTTGATTCGAGGCGTGGTGCGCATGCCGTTGTTCGATAAGCCGGCGGATTATCACGCAGTTGAGGCGGTTTTGCGGGAAACACGCGATGAGTCGCCGATGCGGATCTGTGACTTCGCTTGGCAGCTTGGCGCGCTCGAGTGCCACCGAATTGGGTCGAGCGAGTCAATCAGGCCGACGGCGATCGGGAACTGGCAGCACTCCGGCGATGCGTATAGCGAGGGCGCCCGTCGGGGAAGGTGGGAGATGGTTCGAGGGAGGGGCGAGGGGATTAGACTGGCTGCCTAGATTGCCATAGACGGACCTGTCCCCGTTTCTCTCAGGTTAGGTGTCCGGCTCCTACGCCTATTTGTCCGTCTTTGGGGAATACCCTTTCCACACCCACTCAATGGCGTGCGGGAGGAACTGCTGCTGGGCGTTGCCGACGCTGTGCCGGGCCCCGCGGCAGAACAGGTACTGATACTCATACCCCTTGGCCTTGAGCACCTTGGCCATACGGTGGTTGGCCTCAACCCAGTCGTGCATCCCGTCCCGCATCACGTTGGGGTTCTTCAGGTCTGCGTCGCCAACGGAGATGAACAGTCGAATGGGCTTCTTGGGGCTGTTGGGGATGAGCGTCTCGTGGAAGCCCCAGGCCCCGTCCGGGTATTTCGGATTGAACGGCCACGCCTGGTTCACGAAGGTGCCCGAAGTCGTGAGCACGCGGTGGTACAGGTCGTCGCGGAACCAGGCCATGATGAGCGCCGCCGAGCCGCCGGAGCTGTTCCCCATCGCCGCGCGACCGTCTGGGTCTTTCGTCAGCTTGACCCCGCAGTTCTTTTCCACTCGCGGCAGCACCTCGGTCTCGATGTATTCGGCGTAGTCGCCGTTCATGTTGTCGTACTCTTTGCCGCGCTCGTGCCCCTGGGCATCGCCACCGCCATTGCCGATGGAAATGAGGACAATCGGCGGAATCCGCTTCTGGTGAATCAGGTTGTCGAGAATCGTCTTATAGCCGCTGGCCTGGCCGGGTCCGTCGTGGACCACCATGAACGGTGCGTCGGCCCCTGCCTTGTACTGGGCGGGGATGTAGACGCCGACCCTCCGCTTGTAGTCGATGGGGTGGGTCTCGACGATCAGCGTCTTCGGATTGTTCGGGTCCACCTTCCCGAACTCGTTGCGGGCGATGCCGGGATTGAAGAGCTTGGTCTCCTTCGAGTCGATGACGAACTGCTCCAGCTTCCCTTCAGGAACGCTCTCGACCTTCTTGCGTTCCGGCGCGGGCACGTAGTTCGGCCCGATGACGAAGTTGTCGTAGGCGTCGAGCGGAGGGTTCTCGCCCTCTTTCAACACCTTGAATGGCGGGGCACCCGGGTCATCGAACTTTCGCGCCTGCGGCTGGGCCGACACGCTGGAGCTTGCGAGAACCGTGATCAAAAACGTCATCAGAGGTTTGAACATAAAATCCCTCGCCGTTGCTTCTTTTGGCGAGCGCCCGTGACGGCGCTCGAGTGAACGCTGTGGTGCATCCTATTTACCCGATTTCGCATCGGTGTGCACTAGGCCGCAGACGCTCAACAGAGACTCGGGCTCCGCCGGGGGTGAATCGAACTCTTTGCCAAACAAGCATTAACGGATAGGTTGGCGCTTTCCGAGACTGTCATCCGTGAGCGCCGCTGAATGGCGGATTCTTGCGGCGGCGATGTTGACCGCCCGCAAGCAGAAACTCAGAGCCTATGATGCCGTCCAACTGGCGGTTGCTCTTGATGTCCACCGGCTCCAGGAGGCTGCCGGGCTCGGGCCGGTGACACTGGTTTCATCTGACCGTGACCTGAATATAGCCGCCACAGCCGAAGGACTGACTGTGGACGATCCAATGACACATTCATGAGACATGAGAAGGGCATCCGACGGAGCGATCCGTTCTCCCGACCCAAAGAAGCACACGATGTGTCGCCGACGCGGATCCATGCAATCGCTTGGCAGCTTGGCCCGTTGAAGTGCGACCAAATTGGTTCGGGCAAGTCAATCAGGGCGACGAGGGGCGGGCATTGGAAGCGGTTCGCCGTGCGTACAGCGAGGGCGCCCGTACGTCCGACCCGATCGGCGGAAGGACTTCGCGAGGCGCCTTGGGCTCGAATCCGCGTATCGTCCGCCGGGGCGGCCGCGGAAGGTGGGAAACGATCGGAGCGTGGCGCGAGAAGATTAGACTGGTTGTCTAGATTGCCATGAACGGATCTGTCCCTGTTTCTTCAAACTGGCGAGAGTGACTCGAGTGCAGGACACAAAGTTGCTTCGATCGTACGAACAAACCGGCCGACCACTGGGAGAGGAGGCGTTTCCAGCGGCTAACAGCGACCCTTGAGGGGAACCTGGAGCAAAATTCCGTTGTTGGCACCGGACGTCGACTGTGTTAAGCTGAGATTTACTGGAGACAGCCTATATGCCGATACATTTATCGAAAGAACTCGAGCAATTTGTGCACAATGCCGTGCTGACCGGCCGCTACGCGTCCCAGGACGACGTGATCCGCGACGCCTTGAGCCGACTCAAGCAGGAAATGCCCAGAGAAACCGAAATGGCTCCTCAGAACGCAGAAGCTGCTACCGAATCTTCCGAGGAAGAGTCGCTCATCGATGCGCTCAATCAACGTCTGATCGCCGCCGGCCTTGTCACCCAGCTCCCCGATCCGGCACAGGACATTGACGACGACGATCCCAATGATCAACCCATCGAAATCGTAGGCGAGCCACTCTCGGAAACAATTATGCGCGAGCGTCGCTGACGTGGCGGTTTACTTCTTCGACAGCAGTGCCCTCGTCAAGCGATACGTACAGGAAATGGGAACTGCCTGGGTTCGCCGTCTCACCCGACAGGATTCCTCTAATCATATTTATCTCTCCCGTATCACCGTAGTCGAGGTAACGGCTGCAATCGCTCGACGGCGGAAAGGCGGCACGCTGCTTCCTCCCCGGGCGTCTTCGCTTCTCTCGCGGTTTCGCAAGCATCTGGCCGGGCGATATACCGTGGTCGAAGTAACGCCTGCCCTTCTGGCCGACGCTGCCAAGCTGGCCAATGCCCGCGAACTGCGAGCGTACGATGCCGTGCAGCTTGCCGGGGCATTGACCTTGAAGGCTCAAGGAACCGCCATCGGCTTGGGTGGAATCGTCCTGGTCTCTGCCGATGTCGATCTCAACAAGGCTGCCCAAGCCGAAGGACTGCTGGTCGAAGACCCGAATTTGCATTCCTGACTATCCGGACCGGCCTTACCGAATGATCGAGGACCTGAAGCTTAAGAATCTCTCGACGAGGGCACTTAACCCCTACGTGTGGCGCTTAGCTTCGTCGCGAGGCACTTCGGGCCGTCATCCGAGCGCCTCGGGAAGAACGAGGTCCGGTCCTAAGTTCTCCAACTCATTGAGCAGAAAAGGGCCTCCTGGAGCGTTTACAACCAGACCACTTCGCCGATTCGAAGAAAAAGCCGGAGCCTCGGATCACTGTAGCGGCGGTGGGCGGCAAGAACCATGACGAGATGCGGATCGGAAAGGAGAGAATCGAGCTGTGAAAGCCATTGAAATATCCCAGGTCTCGGCGCTGGCCGCATAGGTCAAGCCGGGTTGTTCTCTACCTCTGCTGCTCACTGATCACGGACGCGTCGTTGCAACGGTTGTGCCGGCCGACGAGGACGACGCTGCCAGCATGCTGCTCAGTATCAACCCCAAGTTTGGCGCAATCTTGGAGCGGTCACGAGTCAGGTTGGAGTCGGAGGGAGGACTTTCGAGTGCGGAGGTGCGAAAGCGTTTGGGAATCCCGGCGAAGCCGGGAGGACGTACGAGCCGTGCAAAACCTGGGTCGAGGTGGCGGCGGGGATAGCAGGCGGTTCGCAGAGCGCGACTCGTGAAGTGTGCACGTTTTTGCTGGACGCAGTCAGCCGGGCTAACGGCAGGGATTCGACTTCATGGCATCAGGGGTTAGCGTCTTCCTCGCACCAATTGGGGGCTCGAACGCACGTGTCGATTTGAGTGGTCGATACTAATGCCGCTGGACGACAATGCTCCGGCGAACGCTGGACGGGCTGAGCTGGGCGTGTGGTGGGCATCGATGGTAGTGCGCTTCATCGTCGATTATTTGGAATAATGTGATCGACGCGCGGAGGCGGATACGGGGCGCGCCGGAGGCGATTCATGGAATTGCCGACCAGATTATTCTTGGGCCGATGAGGCTATCTTCTGTTCGCGTAAGCGCTTTGCGCGGTCCCGCGTGGCCGTCGCTTTAAGTGCAAAGCCGGCCGCGGCCAAAATGCTCGCCGTCTGTTCGACGAGTGTGTCAAAGAGCTTTCCCCACTTGCATCGACGTTGTTCAATCTCGGACAAGTAGCGGTCGATCAGTGAAATAATCTCGTCATATTTACCATTCCTATTCAATATTATTATAATGTTACTGCATGTATCGATACTGGAGGAAGTCAGCCCAAGGCTTTTGAGTTGATATTCAAGGAGCTCGCGGAAGAGCCTCTCCGACTCGTCGTCATGGCGCATCTTGTCGAGAAGCATCGCAAACTTTTTGAGGCAGAAAGCGGAGAAGTAATCGAGCCCGATTGTCCGGCGGATGTCAAGGGATTGTCGGTAGAACGGTATCGCGTCGGCAGTACGCCCCAAGTCGCAAAGGGAGTCGGCAAGGCAAAGCAGCCCGTCTGCTGTATCGCTGTGGGCGGGACCGTCGGTCTTCTGCCGAATTGCGACATTGCGACGGTAGAGCTGTTCCGCGTCGGCATGGCGCCCCTGAGTCTTGGCGATGTAAGCCACCTGGACCAGAATATCGGCTACCCGGCGGCTTTCTGGACCAAAAACGTTCTCGAAGATTTCCATGGCGCGACGGTAGTGTAACTCGGCCTCATCCTGCCGCCCCTGCCGCTTACGCAACTCAGCAATTTTTTGATTGCCAGCACCGACCTGATAGCCATGAGGATCAAACGATTTTTCTGCGATGTTGAGGGCGCGGACCAGGAGCGGTTCGGCTTCGTCCAGCCGGCCCAGATCCCGGATCTCCTGCGATAAATTCAGCAGTAGGAAATAGAGGCTGGGCGATTCCACCCCTTCGGCCGCTTCGATGATGGCGATCGCCTTATGGTGGAGTGTCTCGGCCTCGGAGCGTCGGCCCTGACGGGATCGAAGATTCGCCAGGCAGCCGAGATTGTTGGCATGTCGCGTAGCCTCGGACTCGCCCAATTTTACGAAGATCGCCTGGGCTCGGAGCAGAAAGCCTTCCGACTCGGATTGGCGGCGATCGCTGCTCGTCAGGAGCACGCCCAAGCTGTTGAGGGTGGTCCCGGTTTCGACGTGATCGGGCCCCAAGATTTTATCGAAAATCGTCAGCGCGCGGCGGAAGTACTGTTCGGCTTCCTCCTTTCGCTCGACGACTCGGCAGATCCGACCCACGAGATGATTCATCCTCGCGGCATCGACGCTGTCCGCGCCGCAGAGATCCTCGAAACCAGCCAAGGCGCGGCGGAAGAGCGACTCAGCCTCGTCGAACCGCGAACGGTTCTCCAGGTGCACTCCCAGATCGCGAAGGAGGTGGTAGACGTCCATCACTTTGATACCCCGGTGCTCGGCTTCGTCGAGGCAAGTCACAGCGTGCGGCGACAACCGATCGCAGAGCGTCCGGCGAGTGCGCTGCCCTTCCCAACCCGGAAATGCCCGGTTTACTGCCCGTAGAGTGCGTTCGGCCCAGAGCTGTTGCGTCTCCGCATCCATTGTGTCGCGCGTCACGTCCTGCACGACCCGGTGCATTGTCAAAGTTCGTGCCTCGACGTCGCGACGGACGAGCGAGAGGCGGTGGGCAGCACCGACGAGGTTCAGGAAGGAGGATTTTCTGGAGCAGGCCGCGCCGAGCTGGTCGCCCAGCTCAGTCGCGCCTTCCAGGAAGACCTCCTCGGGGATTGAGTCCGATCCGAGAAAGGCGCCGACGCGGAGGATGTCGACGGCGGCCGGGTTAACACTCTCGACGCTAGCCAGGGCCAGAGTGAAGGTGCGCGACACCGAGTCGCGGTCGCCGAGCTCGCCACGCTGGTCGCGGAGTTCAGCGCCCTCGTTTTGATACAACTCCCAGTATTCGAGGGGGCTGACCGGGGCCTCGACCATGTAAGAGCCGGCCTGGTCAAGCGCCAAGGGAAGCCCATCGACCGCCCGACTGATGGTCATGGCGGCGTCGAGGTCGTCGGGGTGCGCCAGATCGAGCGTGGCGCAGTCCGAAATCCGGCCCGCTCGGAGTAGGATTATCCGCGCTCCCTCCTCGGGTGCGAGCCGATTCACCTCAACGAGCGGGGCCCAATGGGTGACTGCCGGGTCGCGCGTGGTTAACAGCAGGTGGCCGAGGCCGTCGAGCGGCAGCAAGTGACGGACCGCCCCAGGGGCGTCGGCGTTGTCGATGACCAGCAGCCACCCGGCTTCCTTGCGCATCCACCGTCGGACAGCCTCGAGGGCGGAATCCTGGTCGGGCGCGTCCCATTCGTGCAGACCCAACACCCGCGCCAAGCCCAGGTAGCCGGCAGCGAGCGACTCCGGGGAGTCGGCGTTCAGCCAGAGTGTAAACCGGTAGTCTCCTCGGTGCCGGTGGGCATACTCCAGCGCGATTTGCGTCTTGCCCATTCCGGGCATCCCCACCAGGGCGGCGCGGCCGCGGGCTAAGAGAGCCTTGCTGACCGCATCCAGGACATTGCTACGGCCGGCGAACAGAAGGTTCCGCGCCGGGAGGTTGTCCTGGGGAGGCGTGCTGGTTGCTGCCTCCTTGGGCGACTTGTTCTCACGCTCCGGCCGGCGTCGAAGCTGTCCGAGCGGTTCCGGGACGTAGTCCGGTTGGTCGGTCAGGCGGTAATACAACGCCTCGAAACCTTTGTCGTCGCTCACCTGGTAGTAGGTAGTGGACTGGAGCGGCGACGGGATGTGTTCGGTGTCAGGTGCGTCGAACACGATGGGGATGAACTTCGTGTTCCTTCCTCCCTTGTTGTAAACTTCCTTAGTGATCAGGCCTCCTTCCCACGTTCCCCCGAGCCCACGGCCCGGTTCCTCGTGGCCACGGAACCGTCTGTTATAGGTTTTGGTTGCGACGACCAAGACGAAGTCGGCTTCGGCGATTTCGTCTTCCATCCAGCGCGGCCAGCCCTGCGCCGGCGCCTCGAACTGCTGGTCGATGTGACAGTCCACTCCCCCGGATCGCAGCCGCGTACAAAGTGTGCGGACACGGTCCCGTTGCGTATCCGGGTCCTTGCCGGCCTTGGCCCAAACGTCACAGTCGTGACTATAGCTAATGAACACTCTAATAACTTCTTCGGTAGACATGGCCAATCCTCCGCCAGCCTGTCAATGTCCGGATCTCGGCCCTTGTACAATGTCAGGTTTTTGTGAGGGCGAGGACATGCATTGCAATCTTGACACCGCCTGGTGGTCTGGGCAAGTTTTTGCCAACCAAACTAATAGATCCACCCATGACGATGGCTCGCGCGCATCTTGTCGACGTGTCCGTTACCCGCTGGTATCATTGCATCACTCGATGTGTCCGGCGTGCTTTCCTGCTCGGTGAAGAACCGCGTCATCGCAAGGAATGGATCGAGCGTCGGCAGGAAGAACTTGCGGATGGCTTCACTGTCTCCGTCTGTGGTTTCTCGGTCATGGATAACCACTGATCTCAAACCAGTCGCGGGCGGCATATTGCATGGTATCGGTCGATGGCCGCGGGCTTCTAAGAGACGGCAGTCACCAGGTGCGCCGTCAGCTAGGGTCGGGACCGTCCGCGAGAAATCTAATGTGGCAGAAGCATTTCCATCTAGCTCAGCGGGCCAATGAATCGCACAATTGCAGATTGCCACCCACGACCCGTCCGGCGGTACCGGTCGAAACCGAGATCGAACGAACGGTCGCAGAAAGCAATACTGTCTCGTCTCCGCGCTTGACAAGTGCTTCGAGTTGCGAAGAACGTGACAGCAGCCTGCCTTACTGGCCAAGTATCCGCAACGGAATCCTAAATGTGGCGGCGGTGCCTCATCTTCCATTCTAGAACCAAAAGTCCGTGAAGGCGCATGCGATCAGCGCGTGCGATTGTCTACGGGGAACTCACGCGCGACGGCGACGATGCAAAGACATTTTTCCGTCGATGCAGAATGCAGCCCGCGTCAGCGAGCCACGGGAATATAACGTGAGATGCCTGCAACAACAGCGAACAAACGCTCTGAGATCAGAAAACGGTTCTCTCAGTGTCCGATCGATTGTCCGATCTACTTGGAGAACGAGATCAGCGCTCTGAGCGACTTTTTCGCGGTGTTTCACGCCCTGCTCGAAGCAAGTAAAATCTTTTGGTTTCGCGGCCATTCCGCACTGGAGTACAGGCTGGCACCATCGGCCCTGCGGTACATCGAGAACGACAAAAGGGAGCGTGCGCTTGGCATAGTCGCCGAAATGAAGCGCTACCTCGAGATGAAGCTCGTTAGGCCCCCGTCGGCCGACGATGAACTCGGCTGGATGCAGGTCGCACAGCATTACGGCCTTCCGACCCGGCTCTTGGATTGGACACAAAACGCTGCAGTAGCCTTATTTTTTGCGTGCTGCGACGAACCCGAGAACGACGGTTTGGTGGTGATCTTGAACCCGATCCAGCTTAACCAAATGGTCGACCCTCGGTTGCCCAGGATCTTTAATCCGCACAGAGATCGCGAGCTGATCAGTCCGTACTTCAAACTCGGAGGTCGAATCAACCCTCGTGGAAGTCGGACAATAGCGATCAATCCAACTTGGAACACCGAGCGCATAGCGATGCAGCAAGGCGCATTTACGCTCCACGGCTCACGACGCTTCGAGTTAGACCACCGTCAGGCGAGTTCGCTTCTCTACGTACCCATCCTTCGCGAGCATAAACAGCCGCTCCTCCAGGAATTGGAACGCGTCGGGATCGGCGAAATGTTCATATTTCCGGAGCCGGAACACGTTTGTGCCCACATCCGTCGAACGGCTGGACTGTGAGGATGAAATGGCAGATCACATCCCTTTCGTCACAAGTGTAGATGGCGCGAAGCTAGTGAGTGCGCATTATCTCGACTCGGAGATCGTTCGTGTGCCGCTCGATAGGGCATCGATTCTCCTCGAAAGACTTCCGCACGGCCTAGGGATCTGGCTCGATGCCGGTGCCGACGGATTGGACAATCTCGAGTCGCGGCGCCCTCGGGGCGAGCAAGAAAATCCCTGGTTTACTTTTATGTCTGACCTTTCCAACTTTGAGAACATCGGCACACCGGCGTACCAACAACGGCCAGTCAGGTCGGAAGTCTCGGCGTTCGTGACCGAACTGCTTGACGCGTGTGTAGAATATCATCCCGCATGGATCACGGTCCCGCAGGTTCCGCTCGCGAGCGACTCGGCCCGCAACAAGATAAACCGGATGCTCGCGGAGGAATCTGGCATCTGGAAGAACCGAAGCGGCTTCCCTGGTCGCTTAATTCTTCCGCTCGTAGTCACACATCAGCGCCAAATCAATGGCAAGACTGTTCGAAATCCGAAGGTCGAACAAGCCGAGCGCTGCTACGACTTGGCGGGTGCAGACGGGTATTGGTTGGTTGATGCTCAATTATCTGATGACAGCGGTTCACCGACGTTAAGAAACAAGCGTTTTCCCGCAATTCTTGCGCTGCATGAAGAGCTGAACGCTCGCATCTCGTCAAAAATGCGGATCGCGGGACCCTACTGGGCTCTTAATCTCGTGCTCTGGGTACGGGGCTTGGTCGACTATCCAGCGATCGGCGTCGGAGCTGGCTACCAATTCCATTTGGCCGGAGGAATGTCAACCTCACCAAGTGCCAAAATCGCGCTCCCATCATTGCGTCGGTGCGCTGGCGTTGGACCGAGCCTTGGCAGGTGGCTCGCCGTTGCGATTGAAAGACTCGGCGCGTCGCACCCAGCGCGGTCGGAGTTCATTGGGCTCCAAAGAGCCTTTACACGCGGAACACTTGCTGGTGCTGCCCGCGAGCAAGTGGCCAAGTTCTACAAGCGCTGGTTTCGAAATCCTGGCCTCCACGCCTAAAGAAGGACGGTCGATGGCGCTGTTTCAAGATTTGTCCGCGGCGTACACGCTTGGCAAGACGCTGCCCGACTTGGACAATGAGGGTACGGCGAGAAGACCCGAAGTAATTGCTGAGGCCTTAATGCTCATCTGTCTTTAGTGCGAGTTCGCCAGAACTTTTCAACAGCGTGGAACTGAATCGCTTCGTTCTTCCAAGGATTCTGCTTCCGAGCGGAGATACGCACCTCGCACCCCGTCGTCGAAACTCTTATGAGACCCACTCCGGCCTTCAAAAAAAGGGACTTTCGGAGCGTTTTCGCCTCGACCTTATCCGCGACGTCACTGGGGAGCGCCACATAAGACTCATCAGCAAAACCTAGGTTGCTCATCGCCTGGCGCAGTGCTTCATCGACCCGGTGCAGCTTTAATTCGACAGCGACCAAACGTTTCTGCAACGGCAGCCAGCCGTTGACTTTTTGGAATCGCCCGCGCGGGAGACACACTACAAAGTGATCGGCAACGAGCCTCTCCAGCTCGTGCTCCACTACTTCTGCCGAAACAGAAAACGAGCAAGCCCGCACCAACTGCGTCAAGTTAACCGATTTTCCCGTGGCCACATCGGGTACCATAAGCATAAGAGATGCACGCGTGATCGAGCCGATCGCTCGCGTCTGTCGTAGTTCCAGCCGTTGGTCCACCCGCGATTGATTGAAGCTCAATCCAACGAAGTCGCAGATCCCCCAAGGCGTGACAAACTCTGGCTTCACGATTAAGTTCGTGGACCGCATCCAGTCAACGACGCTTCCCGCCATTTCCGATTCCCGAAGAAACATGATCGCGACTCGCCGCTTTGTTATTCCCGCACCCGGTTCCTGACACGCGCCACGCTGATCACGATTCCGTTCGATCCGTCACATTCCCGGCAACTCAACTATTGGCAGTCTCTATTCACGGCCAGTTACGACAATGTTCGGCGCTCGCGGAGACATTGCCGCAAGATTTATTTTGGAAGCCAGCGCCTGGCAAGGGAAAAAACCTTCAAACTCCGATACTGTATATTAGAACAGATATAGTCAGGCCCGAACAGATCAAAAAGCGCCATGTCGAGACGGCGGCGGGCCGAAGCGCAGCGATCACTACGGTGCACGCCGCTCGCTCACTTTTCCAGACCAGTAGAGCCGACTACGTAATCTCACGCCAGCGATTGCAAGTTCTCGGCCTTGGTCGGAGAACTTAGCAAGGGCAATCTGCTGGGTCGATTCTTCGCCGCGGGTCGTGCGCCTGCGAGAAGTCGCCACTTGGTTTCGCGTTCACGAGCTTGCCAACTCGCCGGGTGCCCGGTGCGATAAACGCTGAGCGTCCGCCCTGTGCGGCGGGCGTCGGCTGCTATGCGCTCATGGTGGCTGACAGGCTTTTCCTGGGGTCTCGGGGCTGACAGCCCGCGCCAGACGATGTCGCCCCCGTTGAGGGCTTCGCAGAAGGGGTGAGAAGAGGTGAAGGATTGTCCAATCAATCTCGGGGCTCACGCCTTTGTCCTTACCATCATCTTGTGGTGGTCATGGGTGCGCTGCCACGGCGTTTTCCCGGCTTTTCTCGCTTCGCACCTGGTAATATCAAGCCAAGCCACACGCTGAAGTGGGGGGGAGGGATCGCGTTTCAACCGCAGGAGCCTCGGGTGGACACCTTTCTTTCAGATGCGCAGACTTGGGCCATGACCCAATTTGCTACCACCGATCTTCATGACGAACGCCGTACCAAACGACTTGTTCTCTTGGCAACGCAGATCGCCGCAGATCCGTCCGGGAGTTTTCCTCAGCAAACCGAATCCTGGAATGATCTGAGGGCCGCATACAATTTCTTTGATTGTGAGGACGTCACCTTTCAAGCGATCGCCAGTCACCATTGGGAGCTTACCAAGAAGACAACAGGTGAGCGTCAATTGATCATCGCAGACACGACCGAAATCGATTACGGGCCGTGCCGACAGGTCACTGGCCTTTCGCCGGTTGGTTCGGGTATCGGACAAGGATTTCACCTTCACTCGGGTTTGATGGTTTCCGCCGAAGACGACCGGGTTCACGGCTTGGCCGGACAACTGATCTATCATCGTCAGCGCGTTCGCAAGGGGGAGACGCGGACCGAGCGGTTGCGGCGTGACGATCGCGAGTCACAGATCTGGGGTGATCTTGTCATCCAAATGGGATCCCCGCCGTCGGGAACTTCCTGGATTCACGTAGTTGATCGTGGCGCCGACGACTTTGAGTTTTTCTATCACTGCCAGCAGACAGAAACCGAATGGGTGGCGAGAGCCAAGAGCCTGATCCGGATCATTATCACGCCGGAGGGCGGGGAAACGCCGCTGAAAGTCTACTTAGGGACCCTGCCGCGGGCTGGATGTTACACGCTCAATCTGCGGGCTCGCCCCAAAGCACCGGCTCGGACGGCCAAGCTGGTGGTCGCCATCGGGGCCTTACGGATGCCGACGCCGAAACTCAAAAGCCCATTCCTGAAGAAGGTCAAGCCCGCGGCGATCCCCATGTGGGTAGTCTGGGTGCGCGAGGTAGATGCTCCCGACGGAGTGGAGCCGATCGAGTGGGTGCTTTACACTTCTTTGCTGGTGGAAGATTTTGAAGATGCTACGGCGATCGTGGGGTACTACCGGAAGAGGTGGCTAATTGAGGAGTGGCACAAGGTCCTGAAAACAGGCTTTCAGGTAGAACGTCGCCAGCTCAAGACTTGCGATCGTCTCGAAGCCATGATGGGATTGATGTCGGTGGAAGCAGTGCGGTTATTCCAGTTGAAGGGAGTGGCGCGGACAGCTCCCGAGCAGCCTGCGACCGAGGTAGTACCGCCCAAATACGTGATGATGCTGAAGGTGGTGCGCAGATTGACGCCCACGACAATATTAACTGCGGGAGGATTTTTTCGGGAGTTGGCCAAGCTGGGAGGGTTCCTGGGCCGCCGCCACGATGGGGAGCCAGGTTGGATGACGATCTGGCGGGGTTGGGACAAGCTGCAGATCATGATCCGGGGCGCCGAGGCTATCATCGACGTATCTTCATCGGTATGATGAAGATGATGGTAAGGACAAAGGCTCACGCCCCGAGCTTCACGATGGCGCCCCCAAAACGGGGGCTTGGCACGGGACGCGGCGGCTGAGACCTTTTCTGCTCCTATATGCCGTCATGACACCCCGCGCCGTCGGAATGCAACAGCCAGCAGGTCGCAGCATCGACCACTTGCTCGGGCGTAGCGAAGAAGCGGTCCTGCGCCGGTGCAGCATCCTCGTCGTCGCTAACATCCCAAAACTCGATCCACCAGCGCCCTTCGTGGTTGGAAATCTCGACCGCTTTCCCCTCATGTTCGATGAACAAGAAGGAGGCACGGCCGCCACCTCGCAAGGAAACAGAGAGGCCTTTCCGTTCCAACTCGGATTGCAAGTTGTCGAGCGTTGTGACAGGCATCTCGTTCACTCCATCAAGGCGCACCGCGACGATTCATCGGTCCAGCCAGTTCTCGACTCGCAAGGCTGGCACTTTTTCGAATTTCTCGTTCGCGATCACAACCGGCCAGCCGCGCATCCGTTCCTCGACGGTGACAATGGCCACGCCTATGATTTCGGATGCCGAAACCGAATTGAGTCGATCGATCATTCGACGGCCGCGTTCACAGTCTGGGTATTTCAGGAACGTCGTGTGGTCCGTGTGGGACGGGGGTCTTCTGAGACAGCCAGCGTTGCCCGCGGGTAACCGTCCGCTCAATATTGACCTCCGGGCCTGGAATCGTCAACGTAACTCCAATTTGCCTGAAGGGTTTACGGCGCAATCCCGCCACTCGATTCCCCCGAGAAGCCGGATTTTTCTTGGACGTCGACTGCGATCCGGTCACTAGTGACTGTCATGAGCGACCAACCGACCGACAATGACTTGGTGCGACGCGCGATCGCCGGCGACATCGCGGCCTTCGGCTCGCTCTACGACCGGACTGTCCGCCTGGTCCGTGCGGTCGCTGCTGATGCCGGGCCTGACGCGGCCGATGACGTTACGCATGATACGTTTCTCCGGGCTTATCGCACGCTGAAGAGCCTGCGCGACCCCGCGCTTCGCATCCTGGCTCGTCGGCATTGCGCGACTCGTCGTCCTTGAGCGCCGGCGAGCTCGTCAATTCCACCCTTTGCCCGAACTGACAGCGGCGCCGGCCTCAGCCGAGACAGATGCCAGCGACGACGCCGAGGAGCTCCTCCGCGTCGTCGCCAGGCTCCCCGAGGAGGAACGCCTCGCCGTCCGATTCTTTTTTCTCAACGAGCGCAGTATCGAGGAGACCGCAAGGCTCCTCAATCGTTCACGTTCCGGTACATATGCCGTCCTGCACCGCGCAAAGTCAGGCTCGCACGATGGCTCGAGGAATGTGGGGTGAGCCGATGAACTACCTCAGTGACGAACAGGTCGATCGCCTCGAGTCTGCCCACGCGACCTTCTCGCGAGCGGACGGAGCCGCCCGGACGCGGCTCCTTGCGGCATTGGCGGCGGATGTCCCGCCGCCCTTCCGACCAATCCGCAAGTCGAGGATCGAAACGATGAGACGCTACGCCTCCAGGGCCGCGATCGCCGCGACCCTACTCGTTGCCACGACCATCGCATGGCAACTGAACCGACCGACGAACGTGTTTGCCCAAGTCGCCGGGGCCATTTCCCGGGCCAAAGGGTTCCGGTGCGACATGGTCATGGTTACGCCGGGCTACAACGACACCGAGAACGCCGAACTCATCGCCCATGTTTCCTGGATCCCGTCCGGCGCGGAGCGCGTCGACCACATCCAGAATGGGACCCCAGATTCGAGTCTCATCTACCGGCCCGGTCAGGACGGACTCAGCCTCGAGCACAAAGTGAAGCAATTCACGATCATCCCGAAGTCGGCCGCGCGGGAGTTCTCCTTCGGCCTCTTCGGCGGCCTCGGCGAGTACCGCGGCAAGGCCGAGCCGATCCCCGGATCGAAGGAGATCCGTGGAGTGAAAGCCGTAGGCTTCACCGTCCCCTGGCCCACCGTCGTCGGCGACGACACCCACGCGAATGCAAAGGTACGGGTCTGGATTGACCGAGCTACGGCCCTTCCCGTCCGCGTCGACCTCGTCGGCATGGACCCCAGCGGCTCCGCCGTCTTGCGGTTCGAGGACTTCCGCTGGGGCCCTCAGGATCCTTCTCTCTTCGACACTGCCGCGCCCACCGGTTACGCGAAGATGCCGATCACCGACGTCAAGGCCGATGAGATCACCCAGTACGTCAAGGACGGCCTGTCCATCTTCGCCAAGTACAACAACGGCAAGTACCCAGCCGTAAAGTACGTTTACGGGGACGAGCAGGGCGAAGCCCTCCGCAAGCTCATGGGCATGCCGCGCGACGCGCTCGGCTGGGCCAAGAGCGAGGACCTCAAGTTGCGCAAAACCAAGAAAGGTGAATTCGCCTACGGGTCCTACTGCCTCTCCTGGATCAACGTCATCCAGCGAGACTTCGCCGATGGGGTCTACAACGGCAAGCTCGTCACATCCAAGGACGCCGCAAAGGTTCTCGTGCGCTGGCAGCTCGACGATGGAGATTACCGAGTCATCTTCGGCGATCTCTCCTCGGCGACCGTCGCTCCGTCTCGGCTCCGCCAGCTCGAGTCTCGCTGACACCCTGCACCCCCGGTGTTCTTACGCCGGGGGTGCGCCGCGCCGCCTGCATCGTGAAGCTCATCAGATAGGGAGTGCGGCTCCGTACGCCGGAATTTCACACCTAAACCAACGCTCGCAAGCGAGCGTTGGTTTTTGTCCGTTTTATCCCGAGGCCAAGTACTTTTGGTTCGAAACTGGCACCGGAATAACCGCATTGACCGGCCAACACCAACTTTTCACCGGGACAGCTTCGCACTCCCGGATCCAAGTTCGCTTGCTCATGCCAAGTGTTCTCGCGTGGGCGGCTCGGCGGGAGCCCTCGCACTCCCGAATTCGCGAGATGCCGTTTTGCCCTTGGCATGCTGTGGAAGGAATGATTGAGTGGCGCCAGAGGATGTCGCCCCCGTAGGGGGCTTGGCAGAAGGGGAGAAGAGGGAAAGGCTTATCCCGTCAATCTCGGGGCTCACGCCTTTGTCCTTACCATCATTTTCTGGTGGTCATAGGTGCGCTTCCCCGGCCTTTTCCCGGCTTTTCTCGCTTCGCACCTGGTAATATCAAGCCAAGCCACACGCTGAGGTGGGGGGGAGGGATCGCGTTTCAACCGCCGGAGCCTCGGATGGACACCTTTCTTTCAGATGCGCAGACTTGGGCCATGACCCAATTCGCCACCACTGATCTTCATGACGAACGCCGTACCAAACGACTCGTTCTGTTGGCAACGCAGATCGCCGCAGATCCGTCCGGGAGTTTTCCTCAGCAAACCGAATCCTGGAATGATCTGAGGGCCGCATACAATTTCTTCGATTGTGGGGACGTCACCTTTCAAGCGATCGCCAGTCACCATTGGGAGCTTACCAAGAAGACAGCAGGTGAGCGTCAATTGATCATCGCAGACACGACCGAAATCGATTACGGGCCGTGCCGACAGGTCACAGGTCTTTCGCCGGTTGGTTCGGGTATCGGACAAGGCTTTCACCTTCACTCGGGTTTGATGGTTTCCCCCGAAGACGACCGGGTTCACGGCTTGGCCGGACAACTGATCTATCATCGTCAGCGCGTTCGTAAGGGGGAGACGCGGACCGAACGGTTGCAGCGTGACGATCGCGAATCACAGATCTGGGGTGATCTTGTCATCCAAATGGGATCCCCGCCGTCGGGAACCTCCTGGATTCACGTAGTTGATCGTGGCGCCGACGACTTTGAGTTTTTCTATCACTGCCAGCAGACAGAAACCGAATGGGTGGCGCGAGCCAAGAGCCTGATCCGGATCATTATCACGCCGGAGAGCGGGGAAACGCCGCTGAAAGCCTACTTAGGGACCCTGCCGCGGGCTGGATGTTACACGCTCAATCTGCGGGCTCGCCCCAAAGCACCGGCTCGGACGGCCAAGCTGGTGGTCGCCATCGGGGCCTTACGGATGCCGACGCCGAAACTCAAAAGCCCATTTCTGAAGCAGGTCAAGCCCGCGGCGATCCCCATGTGGGTCGTCTGGGTGCGCGAGGTAGATGCTCCCGACGGAGTGGAGGCGATCGAGTGGGTGCTTTACACTTCTTTGCTGGTGGAGGATTTTGAAGATGCTATGGCGATCGTGGGGTACTACGGGAAGAGGTGGCTAATCGAGGAGTGGCACAAGGTCCTGAAAACAGGCTTTCAGGTAGAACGTCGCCAGCTCAAGACGTGCGATCGTCTCGAAGCCATGATGGGATTGATGTCTGTGGAAGCACTGCGGTTGTTCCAGTTGAAGGGAATGGCGCGGACAGCTCCCGAGCAGCCTGCGACCGAGGTGGTACCGCCCAAATACGTGATGATGCTGAAGGTGGTGCGCAGATTGACGCCCACGACAATATTAACTGCGGGAGGATTTTTTCGGGAGTTGGCCAAGCTGGGAGGGTTCCTGGGCCGCCGCCACGATGGGGAGCCAGGTTGGATGACGATCTGGCGGGGTTGGGACAAGCTGCAGATCATGATCCGGGGCGCCGAGGCTATCATCGACGTATCTTCATCGGTATGATGAAGATGATGGTAAGGACAAAGGCTCACGCCCCGAGCTTTACGATGACGCCCTCAAGGGGGCTTGGCACGGGACACGGCGGCTGAGACCTTTTCTCCGCTTAAACGCCGTCGCGACACCCCGCGCCGTCTGAATGTAACAGCCAGCAGGTCGCCGCATCGACCGCCTGCTTGGCCGTAGCGAAGAAGCGATCCTTCGCCGGTGCAGCGTCCTCGTCGTCGCTGACATCCCAAAACTCGACCCACCAACGCCCGTCGTGGTCGGAAATCTCGACCGCTTTCCCCTGGTGTTCGATGAACAAGAAGGAGGCACGGCCGCCACCTCGCAAGGAAACGGAGAGGCCTTTCTGTTGCAACTCGGATTGCAAGTTGTCGAGCGTTGTGCCAGGCATCTCGATCACTCCTTAACGGCGTACTCGAGCAGTTTCAGAGCTGCTTTGAACTGATTGCGGGTCATCGTGTCGCCAGGGTGGATCTCCAAATGATGCTGTTGCAACCTCTGGGGTAATCTCGGATCGCCGGGAGTTTTTTCAAGCTTGAGACCAAAGTCTTCGATAACCTGGGTTCGCTGGGTGATCAGACGACTTCCTGGTCGGAAGTTGGGCAGAAGTTCCTGCACGAGCATCTGGTCTGCATCAAAGACGGAAAGACCGTCCTCTCCCTTTCTCAGTTGAAACTTCGGTTTCCCCTCCTCGAAGACGCGGTGAACTGCGGACGGGTTGTCCGGACTATCCACGCCCGCCTCCGCGCCCGTTGGAAAGGAAAGTGTGGATCGCTACCTTGCTGAAGACAACCCTGGACCACTCTCGTGATTCTATCCCAGAAACGATGCCAACGACAAATCCTCTAAGGAAGCGCTAGGCGGGTGCCCAGAGTGCTTACCCACCCATGGGTCCCACAAATCCGAATTTGCCAGCAGCCCAGCTCGGCCGGAGCCTGGCACTCCGAATTCGCGAGATGCCGATTAGCCCTTCATATCCTTGCTTAACGAGCCTGAGTTGCTATCGGAACTCTAATGAGCCCTTGACCGCGTGGTAAACCGCATGGCGCGGGGCTGCTCTCTTAGCCCGTTCCCACCGTCGGCCCGCGTCGAACGCGGTCAGCAGGACTGCGACGATGAGAATCACAAGCATCAACCGCCGCACCGTAAACCGCACTCGGAGATGCGACATAGTCGAGGCCTCGTGCATCATTCTGAGCCAGAGAACAGGGTGATGTACCGAGCGGGAACTGCAAATGGGAAATAGCTCTTTCCGAGCGTGCGGTTTCTCGTCCGCTCCATTGCCGGAAGTATGAACGCGGCAGTGAGCAGGATGATCGCCAAGAGCATTGTGATATCGGCAAGTTTGAAGCCGTACCTGGCCAGGCTCAGGCAGGCGAGAACGGCCCCGGCGAGCGCCGTGAAGAAGACGATCATGGGCATCGGGGAGCGCGACACCAGCAGTCCAGCCGAGCAGACGGCAACGATGACCATGTAGTCTCTCAGCGACCATTGCCAGGGGCGGGATAGCCATCGTCGATACCCCGTGGCAGCGAGGATCACCATCAGGATCGACAGCGTTCGTTGCCCGTAGGAAGGCGGCCAATTCCGATGACTCATGAGCCATCTCCGAATCGAGGATTCGATGCGAATCAGCGGCTGCCGAGCTCTGCCCCCCACTTGTGACAGCTTACCGTTGACGCGAATCTTTACGCCATGTCGAACGGGGGTCAGGTCCGGTAGCGGAGATGAGCGGATTCAGGTTCTCTGAGGCGATCTTCTTGTTTTTCAGCATGCCGTCGACGCCCATTCGGGCGACCTCAAGTGCCGTTTTGATTCGACCGCGTGTTCACAATTAACAAGAGAATCGCGCAAAGCCGTATCTCGTGACGTTGCAGCCGTCTCGATTGCGCGATTGCAGTTTTTTTGGAGGCTTTTATTGCCGAACGCCGAAACCGGGCCCATATTCTAAATAAGAGGAGGGTCGGCGAGCGCGCGATGCTGGCGCGGTAGCTCCCTCTGCTTTCCTACGTCTTCATCGATCTCCACTCATCCTGAGAACAGCGGTAAACTTCACGCACAGAGTGACATCCAGTGCCAGATTGTGACACGGGCAAAAGTGATTCGCTCCGAAACCGAAAGCTCACCGCTCGGCGGGATGTCTACGTGGCGATTGGCAGCTTTGCCGTCTCATCTGGTGAGCGCGGGGTTTGCCCGCTCGACTCTGAACGAGGAGGGCGAGGAATTTCCATTTTTTTAATCAATTCTTATCATTTTTTCTCGGGGGGTAGGAGGCTCACGAATCGACCGAAGCCGTTTTCGCATGTGCACTTGCGGAGGGCGGCCGGTCGCAGTTCTGGCGTGAGGCGCTCCGTAGCGATTTTCGACCAAAGCGACGTGGCCCGTGGGGGCGAGGTTTCGGCTTCGAATTTTGGCCATGGCTCGCCATCTCGACCGAGCCAGTGCGTTCCCTTAACCCTTGTGGGGTAAGGACGCGCGACGAATTTACAAAACGAGATGGCGCGTGAGGGTGGAGGGTGGAACGCGGAGGGCGGGAGTAAGAGTACGGGTACGACTCGGAGTGAGAGCAAGGGTACGAGTACGAGCACGAGTAGGACTATGAGTACGAGTACACCTTTCGTCTGCGCGAGCCCCCTCCGCCGCCTGCGGCGGCACCTACCCCACGCCGGAGGGAGGAATGCGTGGGGATGTCGTTCCGCGAATCGCGGCAGGTGTTTTCTCCCCGTTTTATGGCCGCGGCGCGCGAAACCTGGGGACTCGATCGAGTTGATCGTTGCATCCGTTGCGACGCGAAAAAAATCCCAGGTATTCTGGTCGACGAAATGGCCAAATCCGGAAAACCCGTCGCATATTATCTGTAGCTCGATCTCGATCGCCGACACTGGAGTCGGCGCGATGGGCACCCACCTCTCTGGAACCGGGAATGACTGCTTCGTCTGCTCGAGCGCGTGCTCGAGGACCTCAGGCCGGCTTGACCATCCCTTTGCCGCGGGAAGGAAGGGGCTGGTCTGCGATTTCAATGGGGGGAACGGTACGCGGCGAAAAGCCGTCGAGTTTTGTGCTGTGGCGAGCGCGAGACAGGTGTGGTCCATGGTGAGGGCGGGTTCTTACCCGGTGGGCCGGGGGATCGTGGTGCGCGCTTGGTGGCGTTATCCTCTTTGTTTCTCAGCATTTCCGTGCTGGCTCGGGGCGGGTCGGCCTGCCATTGCGCGGGGCTGCCAACGGCAATAAGAATGGGACTGTTTTGGCGTGGTTCAAAAAGGGGCCTTTTCGGGTAACAGTACGAACCATCGACGTGCCTTGGCGGGCAAGGTTCTCGTTGGCTCGTCACGGGACGGCTATATCAACCGCGGGCAAAGAGCGTGTAGCCGAGCATCTCTAGGCAGTGCGGGTGAGGCGTCACACGATGTCGCAAAGTCGACGGCTCACGCACTGAGGTTGGGTGCAACCCGCCGGTCGTCATGCTCTAACCGATTGCACTTTTCAAAGCGTATTGAACCGGCACATCAGGATGAGATTTCTCAGCAGTTAATTACCCATCGTTATTGCACTTGCGCTTTTCACACAAATCGAAAATGCGATTGAGAAATGGCCAATTTCGAAGACCCGCACATAATAATTAGTAGGGGAGGGTCCGTGATCAGTGCGGGTGGCCGGTAAGGCGTCGCTGTCAGGGCTTTGCTGTCGTTCGCCTGCACGCCCCCCGCCGCCGGCTGCGCCGGCACCCGCCCCACGCTGGCTGGGGGGAAGGGATACAGTCGTCGCGGATGACTGGGCGTCGCGACGCGGAACGTAACCTTGGGCAAGCAACCATGCTAGTTGGTCCGGGGCTCGAATTTCATTTCATCCGATCCATTACCACATCGCGAGTTGTCTTCTTCTGAGCGTCATTCCCGATGAGCGTCATTCGATCCCTTGACTATGCAGGCGCCCTCCCTCCACCGGCGGCTTCGGCGAGAAGAGGAGAACACCGTTGGGCTGCGGAGCCATTCGCCTGCACGGCCCCGGGAATCAGGACGGAGGGCGGAGGAGGGAAATCAGGACTCGGAGCGGGCGGAGCGGAAGAAGCCCTGGTTTTTGCTATCAAAAGATATCATTTTGATCCAGGGGGAAAGAAGCTGTTGGATCGACCGAAGCCGTTTTCACATGTGCACTTGCGAAGCGCGGCTGACGCGGCGTCGGGGGGTGGAGCGCTTCGCCGGCTGAGCGGTGGCGATTTTAGGCCATGGCCGGGCGCTCGCGGGCGAGGTTCTGGCATCTATTTTCGCCGCGCGGCTCGCAAGCAGGGATACCGCCAGGCCCGTTGGACACCCAGGGTGCCCAGGAGTGTTACCCGACTTTGAATCAGGCCCACAATCCTGCCGGGATCGGACACCCGCGCCAAACAAGACCGCGATGTCGGCGGGCGAAGAAGTCGGAGACCCGCGGTCACAATCCCGGCGGGGTCGGAGACCCGCGCCGAACAAGTTCGAGTGGTGCGGTCGAGCAACTCTCAACATGCGGGACAAAGGGCGACCGGGTAGCCGTTTGCTGCGGGAACGCGAGTGAATTGCGCGTGGCGAAACTCCTTCGACTTTTTGGCCTCGTCGAGCGTGGGACGGTCTTCGCCCGCGGTGAGGGTGATTTTCCACCCGGAGGACCGGGTGAGCCTCGCCCGAGCCGGATGCCGTCTTTTGGCTTATTCCTGGGCATTTCCTTGGTGCTCGAAGGCGTGATGACCAGCCGTGACACGGGGTTGGAAACCGCAATCAAAATGAGTCTTTCGTTGGGGTCAACAGTCCCATTTCGTCCCATTTCGTCCCATTCACTTTTACTTATTTGGAAGGTGCGACGCGTGTGTCGTGCGGGTGACCACAGAGTGCAGGCCGCTACGTGACCTTGTATCCGAGGGGGATACGGAAAACCGACGCGGCCGGAAATTGGGCTTTGCGGTCTTGCCTGCGCGACCCCCGCCGCTGCCTGCGGCGGCACCTCTCCCACTAGGCGGCACGAATGCCAATTCAACCTGCGGAGGCACCTCCCCCACACGGTCGGGAGGGATGCCGGGTTAGTTCCCTTAATCCTTACAGGGAAAGGACGCGCGTCAAATATGCAAAACGAACTCGTGGGCGCTGGAGGGAGGACGGCATTCGCCCGCCCGAGTTTTGGTCTTGGCCCGGAACGGCGATTATCCTGCTCTCGAAGTGGTTCGTGTTTCTTTCTCTAGCGGCTTTGTTGAGAGGATGTCTGGAGCGTGTGTGACCTTTTCGGCGCACGACCGTTTGCATGCGGCGCGTCGATCGGATCACTGGCGGGTGTCGCCATTCACCCCCCCTGGCCCCCCTTTGCAAGGGGGGGAAGGATGGCCGCAGCGTCTGACCGGTCTATTCTTCTTCGATTCCCGCTCGGCTCTTCTTGTACCTCTCGACGATCTGTTGCTGGACGTTGGGTGGAACGGGGTCGAAGGACTTGAAATCCATCGTGAAGGAGCCCTGGCCGCCGGTCATGCTTTTTAGCTGAGAGGCGTACGTCAGCACTTCGGCGAGCGGGACCTCGGCGCGGATCACTTGCTGGTTGCCCGCCAGCGTGTCCATTCCGGTGATGTGACCGCGGCGGGTGGAAAGGTCGCCGGAAATGTCGCCGAATTTCTCGGCTGGAACCGAGATCTCGATCGTGACGATCGGCTCCAGGAGAGCGGGCCTGGCTTGCTCGAAGGCTTTGCGGAACGCGGTGGCCGCGGCCGTTTTGAAAGCTTGCTCCGAGCTATCGACGGGATGGTCTTTGCCGAAATACACCTCGACTTCGGTATCGACGACCTGGTTGCCCGAGATGACACCCTTCTCCATCTGTTCGCGGACACCCTTTTCGCAGGCGGGGATATATTGATTGGGAATCGTTCCGCCCTTGACGGCGTCGACGAAGCTGAAGCCCTTGCCGCGCTCGCGGGGTCGAACGCGGAGGTGAACCTCGCCGAACTGACCGCGACCGCCGGTCTGTTTCTTGTGCCGATGGTTTGCTTCCGCCTCGCCAATGATCGTCTCGAGATAGGCGACCTGCGGGACGTGCGTGTTCATCTCGAGCTTGTGGCGGTGCTTCAGGCGCTGCTGGATCACGTCCAGATGCAAGTCGCTCATGCCGGAGATGACCAGCTCGTGAGTCTGCGCGTCGCGACGAATCGAAAACGTCGGGTCTTCGTCGGCGATCTTGGCCAGGCCGGCGGAGATCTTCGCTTCGTCGTCGCGAGCCTTGGGTTGCACGGCCCGGGGCACCATGGGAATCGGAAACTTGATGGGCTTGACGCGAAGCTGGGAAACGACGGTGTTGCCGCCGACGTTGCTGATCGTATCCGAGACGTGGAGATCGTCGAACTTGGCGATGGCGACGATGTCGCCGGCGATGGCTTCGGTGACCTCTTCCTGCTGCTTTCCCTGCATCACGTAGATGTGGCCTGTCTTGGTGGTCTTGCCGCTGCGGAGGTTGACGATGGTCGTGTCGTTGGCCAGCCGGCCGCTCAGGATTCTCAAATAGCTCAACTTGCCCATGAATTGATCGTTGACCGTCTTGAACACCTGCGCGACCAAGGTGCCCTGCTCTGCCGGGAGGATTTCTTCCTCGGGGCCATCGGACGCTTCGCCGCGCGTGCCGAAGCGGTGGATGTCGGCCGGCGAGAGACCGCAGGTGGTGATCAAGTCGAGGAGCTCCTTGAGACCCAGGTCCTTGCGAGTGCAGACGCACAGGACGGGCACGAGCTTGCCCTGCGCGATCGCGTCGTGCGCCGCCTTGCGCAG
The DNA here is from genome assembly GCA_963823665.1 of uncultured Planctomycetota bacterium. Classification (GTDB taxonomy): domain Bacteria; phylum Planctomycetota; class Planctomycetia; order Isosphaerales; family Isosphaeraceae; genus CAVXHV01. The sequence continues at coordinate 1,053,550 of CAWGMQ010000007.1, read as the reverse complement.
CTCGTCGGGGGAGACGGATTCGCCTTCGAGGTAGCGCATCATCAGATCTTCGTCGAGCTCGACGATCTGCTCGACGACCATTCGATAGGCTTCGGAGGGGGCCACGGGGCAGAGGGCGGGGTCTTCATCATGGGACTGGATCACGTCGATCACGCCGGCGAACGTTGCACCCTGGCCCACAGGGACGTTGAAGGGGACGCAGAGCGTGCCGAATGTCTCACGAATCGCCGCCAGGTCGCTGCGGTAGTCGACATTATCCGCATCCATCTTGGTAACCACGACGAAACGGCCCAGGCCGAGCCGGCCGGCTTCTTGAAAGACGCGCCGGGTGTTGACCTCGACGCCGGACGGGCCCGAGACTGCGACGACGACGTTTTCAACTGCCGCGAGTGCGCAGAGTGCGCTGCCGATGAAATCGGGGTAGCCCGGGGTATCGATCAGGTGGACCTGCTTGCCGGCCCAGGCGAGGTGCCCGAGGTGGCAATCGATGGTGAAGTGGCGGCGTTTCTCTTCCTCGTCGACGTCAAGCGAGCTGGTGCCGTCGTCGACAGAGCCCCGGCGATTAATTGCCCCGGACGTAAAAAGAAGGGCGTCGGCCAACGTGGTCTTGCCCGACGCCCCATGTCCAGCCAGGGCGACATTGCGGATATCAGCGACATGATACGTGGTGGTCATCGCGTGAGCTCCCCTATCCGTGTGGTTGATCTGACCTTGATGCGATCTGAATTCAGCACGACTGGGATGACAGAACTTCGTTCTCAGGCGCCGTTCGGGCGCCGGGAGGGCCTCGGTGAAAGCGCGGAGATGGCGGATCGCCTGGCTCAGCGTGAAGCGGCCCTCATACAATGCTCGACCAACGATGCAACCGGATACCGGCAGCGCAGCGAGTCGCTCGAGATCGAGCAGCTCGCCGATTCCTCCGGATGCAATCACGGGGGCTGCCACCGATCCGGCGAGAGCAGCGATTGCTTCCACGTTCGGGCCTTGTAGCATGCCGTCACGGGCGATGTCGGTGAAGATGATGGCGGCCAGTGGCAGCGAGTCAAACTGTCTGGCGAACGACGCGGCCGTGATGCTTGAAACGTCGACCCAGGCGCCGGTCGCGACTTTTCCGTCCCGCGCGTCGAGCCCCAGGATCAAGCGGCCTGGAAAGCGCTCGGCCATTCGCCCGAACCAATCCGGGTCGCGAAGAGCTTGCGTGCCGATGACCACACGATCGAGGCCAGCCGATAGCCAGGCTTCGATCGTCGCTTCGTCTCGGAGCCCACCGCCGAGCTGACACGGGACGCTGCACGCGGCGAAGAATCTCGGCGACGGCCTGGACATTCACCGGCCGCCCGGCCTTGGCGCCATCCAGATCCACGAGGTGAATTCGCTCCGCTCCCTCCGATTCCCAGCGAGACGCCATCGCCGCGGGATCGTCGCCGAAGACCGTCTCCTGGTCGAAATCGCCTTGCCGAAGCCGGACGCAACAGCCTCCTCGCAGGTCGATCGCCGGGATCACTTGCATCACGTTCACCGAAGACCGTGAAGTTTGATTGAAGATTCAATCTATCCCCCCGCCGATGAGCCCGCAAGAACCGACCAAAACTGGCGGCGACTCGGCTCGAGCGGCCGATAGCTCGACCGTGGCACTCCGTCCCGAGCGAGAAATCAGCCCGGCGCGGAATCTCTTGCGGGTCTTCTCGATCGATCGAGACAGCCCCTCAATCCATTTCGACCGCGACTGGCACCGTGTCGGCCAGATAGAGACGGCCGCCCTGGACAACTGCAAATGCCGCTCCAACACATCCGACCAGGAGGACGAAGCGGCCCCAGCCCGGCGCTTGCGCTCGATGATTTCACTCAAGAGGATCACACCGCCAATGATCGAGAATTTGAAGAAGACCATGCCGGTGATATTCCATTTCGCGAAGAACCACTGCGCGATCGGGTTCGACTCAAAAAAAAGCTCACTCCTTCGCAACAGCATGAACGTCATCAGCAAGTCGGCCGCACTCAACATAACGAGCCAGGTTCCGATCCCCTGCACCTGGCTCGTCTCGAAAACCCACGGCCGGAGGAATTGCAACCAGCGCAGTCTCGACGACGGAGCTGCGAGCGGCTCAGCCTGCGGTCGCTCAGGCCCGACCGACCGCGAAGCCAGGGCGCAACCGCCACCGGCGCGAGTTGATAGCAACCCGGCTCCACAGCGTGGGCCGGGACGACCTCTGGAATTCTCTGGACGAGCCCGCAACCGGCGCACGTTGCGCGACCGGCGGAAGAGTGCACGCTCGCACCAAACACCTGACCGCACCGCGGACAGTGAAACTCCGTCTTCATGGCTGACCTCGCACGAATGACCGATCCAGCCAGAGAGTTGTGTATGCTCGATTATGCCTGGACGACCCTGCGGTACGCAAGCAGGGAGTTTCGGCTCTCTTTCCTTTCGCGGTTGTTGCAGAGGGGGTTCCGCGGTGAGGCGAGCGCGAGTGCACCTACGCGGGACGTATGCAGCCCTGAAATCGGGACTTGGCGTTCAGCGCCCCTGGGTTCCGTCACCCGCAAAAAAAAAAGCGGGCCATGCCGATCTGGCGATGGCCCGCTTGTGCGGACGAATGACGATTCGCGCCCTGACCCGTGCAACGAGGCTCAAGTGTTAGGCTTGGGCGGGTTCGGTATGGCCGGCTTGGGCGCGGGCGGAGGTGACGTATCCGGCGTCACTGGAGCGGCAGCCGGAGGAGTTGTGGGTGACGGCGCGGCCGGGCTGGCCGGGTTCGCGGGTACCGGGGGGGCAGCTTCCGACGGAGTCGTCGTGCCCTGCATGCCGCCCATGTATCCCATCTCGGCTTCGCCAGGAGCACCTACACCGTAGTTGAACGCCCGAGCGTAGCCGTTGACCGAAGGCGAGTACGGCAAGTCGTACCCGTATGCCCCGCCATAGAAATCGCCGTAAGTGCCGAACCCATCACCATAGGCAGCGCTGTAACAACCATGTCTCTTGAAACTGCAGCAGCTAAACAGCCTCGCGAGCAGGCCGCAGCCGTGATGGCCGCCGCCGTAGCAGGCCGAATAGCAAGACGACAACCCGCCGCCATAGCAGCCGCCGCCGAAGCAGCCACCGCCATAAACATTGGCGTAACATCCGCTGTATCCACCGACATAACCGTCCGTGTACGACTGTGGCGACACAAAGTTGGGATAAACATTCGCGTAACAGCCACTGCCGTACCCGCTGTACGTCGGTGGGGCGTAGACCACGTCATAGCCCTTGTTGTGACAGCCCAGACCGCTCAGGGCCATCAGCATCATGACCGTACCCTGCATGACTTCCCTCCCAGGTGCGAAATCGAGGAGAATCGTTCGACCCGCGACCGGCACCGAACTCCGTGTGCAACCCACAGACGGTCGGGCATCCTTCGAGCATTCCAATCCCCACACACAGGGCACGCTCGGCTACCCGTCAAGTCGCCCATATTCATTAATGTCTGCTCAAACCTCCTAGAGTCTAATGACCATTATGCGCCACAATCAACATCATTTTGTGAAAATGGACTAAAAAGGTTAATTGGATAATTTGGGGAATGATTTGGGGTTCGTGGAGTTACTGGAATGTCGAGGTCTTTCTGGCCTGAGCACAGGCCGGCGGGTATGGTTCATCAATTCACCGCCAACAGGCGTAACCCAGGGGCAAGCTTTGTGGCCAGGAAACGTGAGCAATTCGATTCAACCGCGACGGAGCGTGGCGCTCGTGGCCGGTTTGGGCGCGTGTCACGACAAGTTGCGTGCTGGTTTTTCACCTGGTGGCCGTGGTTTCAGGCGGGCTTGCCGTTCCGCCTTCGTCGGTGCTCGAGCGGTCGATCGCCGATCTGTTCACCTGGTACTATGGATTGGCGGACCTGGGTTACGCTTATCGCTTCTACGTGGAGCCGCCACCCACGCCGGTGGTAACAGCCACGTTGCGGTTTGGTGATGGCCGGGCGGAGGAGACCGTGCGGTTGCCCGGGCGGAGGGTGCCCGGTCCGCGCATGAGGCATCAAAGACAGCTTGCGCTCGCCGAATGCGTTGTTCCGGGATGTGGAGGAGACCAGGCAGCACACCGGGGACGCGTCTCGGAGTCCTCTCGCTCGGGCGTTCGCCCGGCATCTGTGCTTCACCAATCCCGGTTGCCAGGTTGTGACGATCCATCTTCAGCATCATCTCATCCCGGAGATGGAAGAGGTGCGTCAAGCGATCGAGGCGCCCGGCGCCGGTCGATTTGATCTGTTCAGCGAGACGCTGTTTTCGACCCCCGAGCGGATCGGAGATTACCCGTGCGACGGCTTTTGAAGGACCTGACGGCCTACACGGCCGATTTGACGACGGCCGCCGTCAAGGGCTGGAACAACTTCTTCTTCTCGGTCGCGGACCCGACATCGGTGGGTGTGATCCGCGTTGCCGTCGGGCTTCTGGCCTTCTGGAGCCTGTTCGTTCTCGGGCTGGACCTGCATGACTACTTTCGGCTCGACCGGATGGGCCGAGCCAGGGTCGATCAGGGCGTTTGAGCGATCGACGTCGTGGTCATTCTGGTTTCTGGTTCCCGACGGATGGCTGCGACTGGTCTGGTGCGGTTTGCCTTGGGATCCTACTCCTCTTTGCATGCGGCCTTTTCAGTCGTGTGACAGCCGTGTTGAGCTGGATGATCACGGTGTCGACCGTCAATCGTCTTCCGGTCGCGTTGTTCGGCTTCGACCAGGTTCTTTCGGCCTTGCTCCTGTACCTGGCGGTGACCGGAGCGAGCGGCCAAGCGGTCTCGCTCGACCGGTTCTTCGGCGCTGGCGGCGAGGCGAGGACTCGCGGCGGCGATAAGGCGGCCGGCCCGCCACAAGGCTGGTCCGAGGCCGCCGGTCGGCCCCGATGGCACCGGGGTACCGCAGCGTACCGTCTCCGCAAACCTGGCGCTGCGACTGATTCAGATTCATCTCGTGTTGATTTACGCAATGGCTGGATTCGCGAAGCTGCAAGGCCCATCGTGGTGGACTGGAGTGGCCGTCTGGAAAACGATGACGACGGCTGAGTTCGTCGGGCTGAACTTCACGGCGCTTGCCTCGTGGCCCATCGTGGTCAATCTGCTCACGCACACGAGCCTGTTGCTTGAATTGCTTTACCCTGTGCTCATCTGGGTGAAGATTCTGCGCCCTCTGATGCTAACCGGCGCTGTCGCGATGCATGTCGGAATCGCTGTGACGAATCCCGGCCTGGCCGAATTCGCTCTCGCGATGCTTGCTGCGAATCTCGCGTTCGTGTCGGGTACGTGGCTGCGTGGCCTTGTCGCCGGTCCGGTCCAGCCTGGGTTGACTGTTCTCTACGACGGTGCTTGCCCACGTTGCCGGGCTTCGGCGGCGCTGATCCTATCGGCCGATCCCGACCACGTGATCCGCCCTGTCGATTTGACGGCCGTTGACGTCCGGACGAATTCATCCGTCCCTCAATCGCGATGCCTGTATGCGATCGATGCACGCCGTTACCGCGCAAGGCGTTGTCTCGGCTGGATTTGACGCCATGCTGGCAATCGGCTGGCGTCTGCCGATGTTCTGGATTCCGGCGCTCATCGGATCGATCCCGGGGCTCGCGTGGGCCGGGCGATCTTCTCTATAATGTTATGGCCGCTTCTCGGGCGCGCGACGTTTCCTGCACCGACGATGTGTGCGGGCTCCCCTCCCGGACGCCGCTCGGCGCGCCTCGAGATCGAGGCCAATTTCATAACGATCATAACGTAATTGCTCCCGAGTCCGACACCGAGGAGATGGCTCGCCCATGATCCGAGATCAACGTAGTGAGCAATTCGTTGAGCAGAAGTCGCTCGACGACAATCGCGGCCCCGATACCGCGCAGAATGTTCGTTTTCGAGCGTGGCTGGAAGGTCGGCGTGAAAACCGGCAGCGATCGCGAGCTGTGTCACATGATGGCTCCAGGGCAGGACTTCTACCACCGCCTGGGCGATGGCGAGGTGTTTGTTCAGCAGAACACCGAGAAGCTGTGCCTTTCATGTGCATTTCGTCGCGGCTTGATCGCGTTTGAGCCCAGGCAGCTTCGTGAGGCCGTCGTTCCTGTGATCGAGGACATGGAGGCCATCCCTCTGGACGTGGCCTCGCGATAATTCGACGTAGGGGCTACGCCGCAACACCGCCGATGGTCTCCGGTTGGATGTGAAAAGCGCGCGTCGCGGGCGAGAGCCGTACGTTCCCGTCTTGATTTCCCCGGTCGAAATAGTAACGATTCCCTAAAAGGCCATCGAAGGGGGAAATCGGGCGCATGAGTGTGTCTTCGAAGTGTTACTATGCATTGCGAGCGGTGTATGCGCTGGCAGACCACGTGGGCCCTGAGCCGATGAAAATCGCGGAGATTGCCGAGCGTGAGCAGATCCCGATCCGGTTTCTCGAAGTGATTCTGAATCAGCTCAAGGGTGGTGGATTTGTTCAGAGCCGCCGCGGGGCTGAGGGAGGCTATCGCCTGGCGAGGGCGGCCGATCAATTGACGGTTGGTGAAATCATGAGATACGTTGACGGGCCGATCGCGCCGGTGGATTGTGTGAGCCAGACACGGCCCAAGGTCTGCGAGTTTCCTGGCGGCTGCCACTTTTACTCGTTCTGGGCGAGGGTCCGCCAAGCTATTTCTGACGTCGTCGACAAGACGACGTTCGCGGATCTGATTCGGGAAAGTCACGAACGGGGAACGTCTCACATCGGCGATTGGGTGATTTAGCCGCGGCTCGTTTCTAACCAGGCGCATCTCTGGAAGGCCCAGGATAGAATAGCGGGATGCCGGCCGCGTCGGTCGGGACATTCGCCGGTGGGTTGGCTAGCCGAGGAGCCGGGCGCCGATGGCAGAGACCTCGCGAGCTGACGATGACAGGTCTGAATTCCGGACCAACCTGTCGCTGATCAAGAACGTCCGCGATCCCTCGGACGTTGAAAGCTGGCGCAGGTTCCATGACTTCTACGCGCCGTTGCTCATGCGATACCTGGGACGCCTGGGGCTTGAGGAGGACCGTGCGAACGATCTGGTCCAGGATGTGTTCGTCAGGCTGGTGCAGACGCTGCCCGGCTTTGAGCTGGACAGCAAGCGCGGGCGGTTCCGCAGCTTCCTCTGGAAGCTGACATATTCGGCACTCGTCGATCACGCACGGCGGGTCAAGGCACGCCGCCAGGCCGAGGAACAGTGGGTGAAGCGATTTCATGAATCGAGCGAAGCCGAGAGCCGCAAGCTTCAGGACGAGCTCAACGAGATCAACCAGGAACAGATCCTGAAGCGGGCTCTGCCGCATGTCCATTCGAAAACGTCGCGCACCGCCTGGGCATGTTTCGAGCAAAGAATGCTTCGCGACCGCCCAGGCGCCTTAATCGCCGCTGAGCTGGGTATCACCGCGGAAGCCGTCTACGTGTACTCGTCACGCGTCCTCAAATCCGTTCGCAAGCAGTGCGCATCACTCGCAGACGAACTTGGCGACGATCCCATCGACTGGCCGCCACAAAAAAAGTGATGTCAAGGAGGGATCAGCATTTATGCGACCGACGAGAATCCGCCGGGCTTTTTTCGGCCTTGCCGTCGTGGTCTGGGGCGTCTGGGTGCCGATCGTCATCGGGGCCGAGCCAGCGGCCGAGGAACCGAGGAAACCGCAGGTCCCCATGCTCAAGGTCGAACAGTTCACCCTATCCAATGGATTGCGAGTCGTGCTTCACGAAGACCACAAAACGCCCGTCGTTGGCGTGAATCTGTGGTACCGAGTCGGCTCAAAAGACGAAAAGCCCGGACGGACGGGCTTCGCCCACCTCTTCGAGCACATGATGTTCCAGGGATCGCAGCATCACGACAGCGATTATTTCATACCGCTCGAAAAGCTCGGCGCCGATCTGAACGGCACCACCGGTGAGGACGACACGATCTACTACGAGACCGTGCCGAGCAACGCACTGGAGCTGGCGCTCTGGCTCGAGGCCGACCGGATGGGCTTCCTGCTGCCGTCCATGACCCAGGATCGGCTCGACAACCAGCGCGACGTCGTCAAGAACGAGCGCCGCGAGAGTGTTGATAATGCGCCTTATGGCCAAGCGGAAGAAGCGCTTCTGAAGGCCCTTTATCCGACCAATCATCCTTATCACCACAGCGTGATCGGCTCGATGAACGACCTGTCTGCCGCTCGCCTGGCGGATGTCTCGGCATTCTTCCGCACTTACTACGTCCCCAACAATGCGATCCTCTGTGTCGCCGGCGATTTTGAACCTGTGCAGGCCAAAACCTGGATCAAGAAGTACTTCGGCCCGCTGCCGCGCGGGCCGGCTATCGTCCGGCCGAAACCGAGCATTCCCAAGCTCACGGAATCCAAGCATATCACGATGACCGACGCCGTCAGTCTTTCTCGCGCCGAGCTGATCTGGCCGACCGTGCCCAGCACTCATCCGGACGAGCCGGCACTCGACGTGCTTGCAGCCGTCCTTGGCGGTTTGCCCAAAGAGAATCGGCTGTTCCGAACTCTGGTGTACGACCGCCAGCTCGCGGCCCAGGTGCAAGCGTCGCATCCGACCCACTTGCTTTCGGGCACGTTCGAAGTGGAGCTCTACTCGCAGCCGGGCCAGAAACTCGATGAGCTCGTCGAGATTGCCGAGGCCCAGATCGAGAAGCTGAAGCAGGATGGCCCCACGGCGGCGGAAGTGCGCAAGGCACAAAACGAGCGCGAGAGTGAGCTCGTGATGAGCATGCAGTCGGTGACTCGCAAGGCCGCCCTGTTGAACGAGTACACGGACCGGTATGACAACCCGCTCGGCTATCAGGTCGAAATCGACAAGATCTTTGCCGTCACGCCCGAAGACGTGAAGCGAGTGGCGAGGGAATACCTCGGCCCTCATTTCATTGAGCTGGACGTCGTTCCGGGCAACCCAGCCTCTCGTGCGCCGGAAACGGTGGCAGATGCCTCGCGCGAGGCGCCCTTACCGAGCCCACCGAGCGCGGACATCCGCGACGACTTCGACCGCGCTTTAATCCCCGCTGTCGGACCGACTCCGCGATACTCGCCCCCGAGCTTTGAGCGCCGCAGGCTCTCGAACGGCCTCGAGCTCAGAATCGTCGAGCGACATGACCTGCCGATCGTGACGCTCGACCTGGTCTTCAAGTCCGGCGAGACTTCGACACCCAAGGGTAAGGAAGGGCTCGCTTCGATCGCCATCGGCTTGCTGGATGAGGGAACAAGTTCGCGCGACGCACTACAAATCGCCGGCGAGCTGGCAGAGATCAGCTCGTCGCTGGGGGCAGCCGGCGAGCTGGAATCGTCGACCGTCAGCTTGACCACGCTCACCAGGCACCTCAATCCTGCGCTCGATCTCTACGCCGACGTGATTCTCAACGCGTCGTTTCCCGAGAAACAGCTCGTACGGTTGAAGGTTCAGCGCCTGGCTCAACTGAAAGCCCGGGCCGATGATGCCGAGCACACGGCGGAAGCGATCTTCCCGCGTTTGATCTACGGGCCGGATCATTCGTACGGCCGGCCCGAGCTGGGGACGGCGAGCTCGGTCCAGTCGATCACCCGCGATGACGTGGTCGCGTTCTGCAAGAAGATCATGGTGCCGGCAAACGCAGCGCTCGTGGTCGTTGGCGACGTGCAGCCGGATTCGATCACCGCGGCCCTCGAGTCCCGGCTCGGCGCCTGGGCAGCCGGCACGGCCCCGCCGCAGCCGGCAACGTCGGTCGGCACCGTTCCAACCATCGGCCGGAGCACGATCTTTCTGGTCAATAAACCGGCCGCGGCTCAGACCGTGCTGACCGTGGGGCGAATCGGCGCCGCCCGCAAATCACCCGACGTTTTCGCGCTTTCGGTCATGAACGCCGTGCTGGGTGGCCAATTCGTGAGCCGGATCAACATGAATCTGCGGGAGAACAAGGGCTACAGCTACGGCGCCGAATCGAGTTTCTCGTTCTTGCGAGGACCGGGGCCGTTTGAGGCTGTCGCGACAGTGCAGACGGCGGTCACCAGAGAATCGCTCGTCGAGTTGTTCAAGGAATTGATCGACGTCTCCGGCAAGCGCCCGGTCACGGAGGCAGAGCTAGCCTTCGCAAAACAGCGGATGGTTCAGGGATTCCCTCATCGGTTCGAAACCACTTTCGGGGTCGCCGGCCAGCTCGCGATTCTGATCGCCGAAGACCTTCCGGACGATGAGTTCGCTCGCTACCAGGCGCGTGTGGAAGCGGTCACCAAGGCCGATGTCGACCGGGTCGCACGCGAGTACATCACGGCCGAGAAGATGGCGATTCTGGTCGTTGGTGACCGATCACAAATCGAGGAACCGCTGCGGAGCCTGCCATTCGTCGAGAGGTTCGAGCAGCTTGACGTGGAAGGAAACCCCGTCCCAGCAAAGTCGCGAGCCAAGTCCGCGGGATCGAAAGAAAGCTCACCGACGCGGGCAAGCACCGGCTCAGAATGAACACGCGACCTCTGTGCGAAGCTTCATTACCTGCCAACACTTCCTTGTGCACCCCTATTCCGGGCGTTAAATTAGCGAGCAGGCCCCTGGCGATCAGCGATTTCCGGCCAGGGAGGTGTGTTACCCAATCATCTTCCAATGAAACCAAAGCCCGAGAGCGAAGTCATGAATTCATCACGCGTCGCGACTTGGATTTCAACCGGCTTCGCTTTCCTTTTGCTCGTTTCGGTGGTGTCAACGGCTGCGGGGCTGGGCGACGGGGCCGCGGATAAGCCCTACCAGCCGGCTGCGGACAACGCGTTCAATTCGCGCGCCGAGCTGGAAGCGCACTACGCACGTCAGGCGGCCGAGCTCGATCGCAGGAAGCTCGCTGACCTGTCCGCGTTGGCGCAACGCCAGACCGGCTACGACTCCGAATCGACCTACCATGCGGCGTTTGATCTAGCGGTTGGCCGCGGTCTTTACAGCGAGGCCGAATCGCTGGCCCGCGCCTACCTCGCTCACGCTCGCGGCGACCACGAGAACTTCGCGCTCGCAGCCTCGATCATCTTGATCAAACAGGCCGAACGAGGCGAGTTTGACAAGTCGGTCGTCGAGTTAAAGGAGTTTCTCAAGCAGCGGGCTGCTGCCGACGTCTCTGACGAACACCGGCTCCCTGCACCCTTGGTCTGTGCCGTCGGCGAGGCATATCTTCAGCGGCTTGCCCGCGGCGGTCGCTATGACCTCGCCAAGGAGGTGTGCAATCTCCTTTCTCAGACTGGTCATCCCGACCCAACAGTCAAGCCTTACTTCGAGCATCGTCTAGCCCGTTTCGAGATGGTCGGCAAGCCCGCGCCGATGTTCGAAGGGACCGATGCCGACGGCAAACCGGTCCGTCTTTCCGACTATAAGGGTAAGGTTGTCTTGATCGACTTTTGGGCGAGCTGGGCACCGCCGTGTGTTGCGGAGTTCGCGCATCTTCGCGAGTTATACCACGCCTACCGTGGCCAGGGCTTCATCGTGATCGGTGTCAATCTCGACTCGCTCGGCCAAGACCTGAACGGGAACAAGTCCGATCCGAAGGAGGTGCTTTCGACCGTTCGCTGGTTCTTGCTTCACCACCGCGCGGCGTGGCCGGAAATCCTCGGAGAATCCGCTGAGGCGACCGCCAAAGCGTATTCGGTCGCCGCCGTACCGGCAACGATTCTCGTAGGCCGCGACGGCAACATCACACACGTTGAATTAGACGGGAGCGCCTGTCGAAGGCTGTCGAGAACAGCGTGAAGGGCGCGGGCGAAGCCGCTCGCCCCTGATCTGAACGGGCGAATTCAAGCTGGAACGGGGCGGCAGTTCGCGCAGATCACTCTTCGGCGGCCCTGTCGCTCGGTTCGAGCGGTCGTTGTGTGTAGGTTCTCCACCAATTCGTTCTCTTACTCTCCAGTGAGGCTATTCAGCACCTGTTCCAAGCTGGCCAAGAATTTCAGCAGCTTTTTGGCGTCCTCGCGGTTTGCGCGAGCCAGTTGGTCGAGCGCGGGCTTGCCGTACTCAAAAAGGTCGCTTTTCGCTTCTGCGACGCTGGCGATCGACGCTTTGCCAGTGGTCTCGAACTCCTTGACCGCAACGCGGATTGCGGCTTCAGCCCCGTGGCGAGCTTTGTTTAACTCATCACTCGACGGCGCCAATGCCGGCCAAATGACGTTCCCGTCTGCCTTGAGCACATCGCTCTTGGCCAAGAGCCGCTTGGTGTTGTCGGTCGGGCGGGTAAGCGGGCGCGGAGCGCGAGTTTGAACGTCATAGCGTGTTTGAATGGCCTGCTGCGCTTGTGCGTTCTGGATCTGCTGGGCCACTGCTTGCTGATAATAAAGGTTGGCGGCGGCGTTAGACTGGTCGGCCCACGCACTGTACATGTTGTAACGCGCCGTTCTCATCCCAAGATTGAGCTGCGCCTGAACGATCGGATTCCACGGTGACACTCCGACTCCGGGCAACCCGTACTGCGCATAACCCGGATTGTAATACAGCGGGCCGGAGTACTGATTCGTGTTAAAGTTTGTGTATGGCCCGGGGAGGGGCGTTTGAGCGCAAGCGTCCGTGGCAACTCCCAAGGCGAGCAACAACATCGCCAAGAGCGGGAGTCGTGCTTCGGTAGCACGAACGTCAATCGATGGCATGAAGCGGATATTCATGGTACTTGTCCCTTGTTCAAGATTGCATCATCCGGCGAGATCACACGACAACGCGCAACTTTCGCAGGCGATCCGCCGCGGCGTCGAGTGTGGAATCTTGCTTACAGAAACAAAACCGTACGTACGGTCGCCCGAGCGATTTGTCCTGGAAAAAGCTCGATCCCGGCACAGTTGCGACGCCGATTTCACGCACGAGGTAGCGGCTGAATTCCACGTCGTCTTTTGCCCCAAACGCAGAGATCCCCGCCATGATATAGTAGGCGCCTTCAGGCGCCGCGAAGTCGAACCCAGTTTCCCAGAGCGCCTTGCAGAATCGGTCTCGCCGCGCCTGATAATCCGCAGCGAGCTTGCTGTAATACGATCGTGGAAATCGATACGCCGTCGCGCCGGCTTCCTGAAGCGGGGCCGCCGCGCCGATCGAAACGAAGTCGTGCACCTGACGAAACGCATGAGTCAGATGAGGTGCTGCGATGATCGTTCCGACGCGCCACCCCGTCACGGCGTAAGTTTTCGACATGCCACCGATCGTCACCGCACGATCCCGCATGCCGTCAAGCGCAGCCAGCGCAACGTGTGGCCGGCCATCGTAGACAATGTGCTCATAGATTTCATCCGTGACGCCGATCACATTCCATTTGCGGCACAGCGCAGCGACCTGATCCAGGTCTTCTCGCGTAAAAACCGTTCCGGTCGGATTGTTCGGATTGCACAGGATGATCGCTTTGGTTTTGTCATTGAAGGCCGCGCCGAGCTGGTCAGGGTCGAAGCGCCAGCCCGGAGGATGGAGCGGAACGAATCGGGGAATCGCGCCGGCGAGTGCGCAGTCAGGCCAGTAGTTCTCGTAGAACGGTTGAGTCAAAATAACTTCATCACCTGGATTGATTAACGACAGGAGCACCACGAGCATGGCCTCGGTGCTGCCGCAGGTCACCGTGATGTCCGTCTCCGGATCGACCTCAATTCCCAAGTGCCAGGCGGCGTGCTCCGCGACTGCCAGCCGCAGACTTTTTGAGCCCCACGTGATCGCGTACTGGTTGATGTCGTCTTCGATCGCTCGGCACGCGGCCTGCTTGATCTCGAGCGGAGCCGGGAAGTCCGGCATCCCCTGCGCCAGGTTGATCGCGCCAAACTTCCGCGCCTCGACCGTCATCCCACGGATCACGCTCTCGGTGAATCGCGACGCCTTTTGTGAGATCAAGGGAAGCTGCATCGCGAGCGCACCTCGCCAAAATCGTGCTTTCCTCGGTTCAATGCTGCAACGGCAGCCCCACGCCGCATCAAGTCGGCCGATGGCTCTTATGGCACGCGGTGCACGAGCCTTGAATCTTCTTTAGCGCGTCACGAGCACCCTTGAGGTTTTCTTTCTCGGCCGCTTCTTCCAGTGATTTCGCACTCGAGGCATACGCCTTGGCAAGCTTCTCATACGCCTCCTTCTTGCCGCGCGGCGGGTCGTTCTTTGGCAGCGCATCGCCGTACTTCTTGACCAGCTTGGCCTCCTTTTGTACCGACTCCCAATCAGGTGAGTTGCCCTTGAGGGCCGCTTTGAGGTTATTGACCGGCGATTTGGCGCCCTTGTGCAGCTTTTCCATGACAGTCTTGATCGTGGGCGTTTCCTCATCGTCGTCCGAAGCCCCCGCCGTGCCGGCTGCCAGACAGGCAAAAGCCAACACGGCCAGCACACTTGCCACACAGATCAGTGATCTCATTTCATGCTCCTTGTCTACACTGGTTCCGCGGACTTTCGAGCACAAGTCAACCATCCTGAGATCCGATCCAGCGCAAGTCAACTCATTTCCCAGGCGAGCTGAACCGGCTGAGCTCGCCGGTATGAGACACGTCGTAGCCAGGCAGTTCGCCCAGCGAGCGCCGATAATGACCGGACCTGACCACACCCGAAAGCGGCTCGAGCCGCGGATCTTCGGCGAGCGATTCCAGGGAACAGATCTCGTAACGTTTCCTGCGGACGTGCAGAAGTCCGACCGCCAGATCGCAAGAGGCAAGCACCAGCGTACGCAATGAATCATCACAGGGGTGGAAATCAAGACCTTGGTCGCCAAACGTCCCATCGTGGGGAAGCAACCCCAACGGGGAGACCTCTACAGGATAGAGCAGCGCGCAGCCGCCGACTTCCGCACGCCAGAACCGACCGGACGCAAAGGGAGGCTCACAAGTCCAGGCCCATGCGACTTGCTCACGCTCGCGCTCCGGCAGGCGAAAAAGCGACTCGACACTGCGGTCGAGGGAGCGTGCCAGAGAAAGCGCCGCAGCCGTCGAACGAACGAGCCGCCCGGTTTCGATGGCGCTGATCTCGCGCGCGAAAGTGCGGCTCGCCGGGCCAGCTCCGCCTGCGACCAACCCGCGCGCTCCCGACGAGCTCTGAGGTCGTTCTCCACGAACGAAATCCGCGCCATGATCGTGTCTTGTCTCCGTCGGATCAACCACCGTCGATCGAAACCTTACCGACCCGTAGCAAGTTGAGCCTAAAGATTACCACACAAGGCCGCTCTATTGCCCGCCCCGAGTTTTTCCGGAAAACGATTTGATTCCGGTGCCGCAGCCTTTACAATCGTGGCGTAACGCCATGATCATGGCGCAAAGCCCCAATCTCCTCTTTCCAGCGCGGCCAGGTGATCATGATGGTTGCTCGGACCGCTCAACGGTGTCGGTCGCGAATCCGACCCTGAAATCCCCGAGGAATTCGTCTATGCCGTCGTCCTTCCGGCTGCTGCTGCTTCTGTTCGCCGCCGCACCCGCTTGGGGCAATTCCGTTGCAGCCAGGGATGACGACAAAAAAGCTGAAAAAGTGTTCCCGGCCGCTGAGGGGCGAAACCACGTCGGCCAGGAATGTACGTTCGAAATGAAGGTCAAGTCGAGCAAGAACGCCGCCGGACGGAAGACCTACTTTCTCGATTCCGAAGAAGACTTTCATGACGCGAAGAATCTCTCCGTCGCGATCAGCTACGACCACGCCGACAAGTTTCGCGAGGCCGGAATCGATGACCCCGCCGAGCATTTCAAGGACAAGACGATCCGCGTCACCGGCAAGGTAATTGAAGAGGATGATCAGATTCGCATCCGTATCGAAGATCCCAAGAAGATTGCAATCATCGAGCTCAAGTAGGTCCAGATTGCGAGTGAATGAAATGCGCATCCGTCGTGGGTTTACGCTCATCGAGTTGCTCGACTTCCATCTCGACTTACTTGACCGACCCTCTGGGAGCGTTTCTCGTCACCGGTAACAACAGCACCACTGGCCCTCCCATCAGCTCCGACGCCGACTATGCGGCGCTCTGCCTCAGCCCCCCGCCCACCACCACACAGTTCCAGGCGACCAAGGGCGTGCGCTGGCACTACGGAGCACCTGGCCACAGCATCGTAAAACCACCTCCGAGCACCGAACGACCTGCTGCGCGACTGCCGCGGCTGTCTGCCTCACAGCACGAGTTCCGATCCGCTCTGGAGCTGGCTATCGCTGAATGTCGCGAGCAGAAGCCGCCACCCCGGCGGCGTCAACACGTTGATGGCCGACGGCGACGTCCAATTCATGAAGAACTCGATGAACCTCCTCATCTGGCAAGGCGTTGGCATCCGCAACGGCGGCGAAGTCATCAGCAGCGACGCCTTCTGAGATGCCGAATCCCGATCGACCAGCATTCTTTCGCTCCTCTCTGTCCATTTGTCGCAAGACCTAGCCCATTTGTGCCGATCTTAGGGGATGTATGAAGAGCCCACGCTGGAGTCGTGCGCAGGAAGTCGCGCAGGCCCAAGGGGCCGCTCAAACGCTTCCGTTCGGTCGGTCCAGGCGCGTGCATGCTCACTTGCTCGGCCCTGGGCGTGAACCTGGGAAAGGAGTTCCCGAATGCGATTCCGTGCTCGTTTGGTACTGGGTTTCTACGGCGTGGCGCTCGCTGTTCCGGCCGTCGTGATGGCAGGGCCGCTTGGCGACGACGATAACGGCCAGATGTACATGGCGCCGCCGCAGGCCCCGGCAAAGCCCCACCACCATAAGGGACTATTCGGTCGCCGGCACTGCGTCGAATGTCAGCGAGCCTACGCCAAGTCTCACGACGGTGTAGATGTTCCTGCGCCTCCTCCGCTCGAGCCCGGGATGCAAGGCGCAGTCGTCCGAGGCGGGGCTTCTTGCCCTACCTGCCAGGAAAACATGGTCGCGTCCGGGCCGGTTTCAAGCCACGATCTCCACGCACCTGGATACGCGGTCGTTGGCGGGCCGGGCGGACCCGAGGCCCCCGGCTATGCAGTCGTTGGTGAGGCCCTAGTGGGATCCGATCCGGTCCCGGTCGGCGTCGCCAAGCCGCATTCGCATGGCGCGACGGACCCTCGCATGGCCGCACTCGGTGGCCGCGGCGGGCCCGGACCCGTTGATCCAGCCGTCGTGCCGACGAACCTGCCGCCGGCGCAATCCGCCATCTCTTCACCGCCTTCCTCCCGACCGCATATCATCAGCCATCTGCTCGGTCTGCCCTTGCTCGGTACGCACAGACGCGAGCGTGAGGAGAAGGAACGCGACAAGCACGCCTCGATCGCTTACGGTCAGACCGGCGCCCCGGTCACGGACTTGCCGGCGTCTGTCGTCTACGGCAAGAAGTAGCCGTTGAACCCCGGCGCGCGTGCGCACCAACCTCTGGGGTTGGAATCTCGAGAAACTCCCTGCTGGCATCAAAGCGGCTCTTGGGTAATCGCGTCTTGTGGCTGAACCAGCGCATGGAGGCGCGAACCGGGCGCATCGGCGTTCCTTCCGCAAGGACCAGCAGGGAACTTGAACCGGTCTCTCGGACTGTAACGAGAGGCCGGTTCCTTTCTCGCGCGATCCCCATCGGATTCGTTCGAGATCGCGATACGATCCGGCCGATGCACACTCACAAGCTTCACCGTGTTCTCCGCGCAGGAAGGCTCGGACACGTCCGTCGCTCGAATCCAGGCAATCCAGGAGGGCCTCGTGGACGCAAAGTAAGGGATAGATCATGTGCTTCGGAACAACGCGGGCCTTGCCGCTCGCCCTCTCACTGGCTGCCTTCGTTCTGGGCCTCGCATCGGCAACACAGGCCCACGCCCAGTTTCACACCATACCCCGGCTGTCGCCAGCCTACGACTATACGACCGGTGGTGAATACATGGCCCCTCCGATTCCGTACGGTCACTACGCCAAAGACTACGTCGGCGATGCCCACAAAGCAGCCGCAGCTTTGAAAGCCCACGTCTGCGGTCCGTTCTGCGGTCACAAACTGTTTAATCACGGCGATGGCAAACACACTGGCCAGTGCGGCGCAGATGGGCTCGGCTGCGGTTCGGGTCACGGCATCTTCGGCGGCCACGGCGGTTCGGATTGCGGCGTCGCCGGCTGCTTCGGCGGTATGAACTGCAGCATTCTCGGTCATGGAAAGCATGGCGGCGGTTCGATCGACTGCGTGGCCGGCGCACCAGGCTATGCAACCACGATCAGTGGCCCCTCCGCTCAGACCGGGCCGATCGCGTCGGCCCAGGCGTGCGGGCAGGCGAACTGCAAGATCGGAGGCAAGCACTCTCACCTCGGCCACCTCGACGGCCATTCGAATTCCGGCCTTTGTGGCGACCCATCCTGCGGCATCGGCTTTGGTCACCGCCACGGAAACGGGAACGGAGTCGTCGATGACGGCCAGGGCGCCTGCTCCTTTTGCGGCGGCAAAGGCTGCTCCCATTGCCTCGGCAAGGGCGGTGGTCTCGGCTCGATGGTGCACGGAAAACTCGCATCCTTGGCCGCCGGGCTTCACAAACCCAAGGTGAAGTGGTTCGTTGGACCTGGAGGACCTGTGCCCTTGACCCCCGGTTATGTCCCGTACATCGTCTCGACCCGCTCACCGCGCGATTTCTTCGCCTTCCCCCCGATGAATCCCAATGACCCTTGATTCGTGACGTCCCGACAGTCCGTTTGCTTTGACTTGAGGCCCGGCCGGAGGCCGGGCTTGATTGCTCCGATCGCTCGATTTGGGTGCAACGCTCGCAGAGGAGAACCGATCATGAAACGTGCCGGCAAAACAAAAGAAACAGTTCGGCCCGACGGCGCTGCACATCTTCGCCGTCGGCGCCTTCGCATTCTGGCGATCTTCACGATCGCCACTCTGTCGTCATTCGCGGCCGCCAGGCCCGCCCTAGCTCAGCCACCGAAGCCGTTCATCCCGGATATCACCGAGCGGAGCGGGCTCGTCATGCGGTCAGCGGCGACCCCCGAGATGCTCCCGCCTGACCCGAATCGCGACTTCTTTTACCAGACCCGATACGCCGACAACGGCCGCGTCAAACATCCCAACTGGGTCTGTACGCAGGGTCTCTACGGCCTCGGCTGGAAGACGCCTGACACGAAGAGCGTCTATCCCTACTATTACGGAATCCCCGGCCAGAACACCATCGATTCCTCGAGCCGGCCCTGGTTCCGGCCCCTCAGATTCTTCCAGGGTCTCGCCCATCCCTTCCGCCCCGTCGGCGAATACTACACATACGGCACTTACGTCCCCATCTACGATCTTGACCCCATCGCGCCGGGACCGGGCGCCTATCCCTATCCCATGTACTTCAACTGGTGGCACGGCGGCTGAGCCGTGCCAGCCCCCGATGCGATCTCGTCGCCTGGCGGCGGGCGGAGAGCGGGCCTTCATTTGGATCACGGCCCGCTCACTTATAGGATCAGCGGCGACCGCTTCTCGGCAGCTTCCGTCATGAACGCCTGCATCCGCGCGACGAGGTCCTCGGGCTCGGGCGTCACGCCCTCCAGGATCATCGCATCGCTCCAGAGCTGTAAACCGCACCGCTTGATAAACTCGTGGTGCTGATCGTTCGCGCTCAGGTTGCAAAGCCGGCGGATCAGCGCCGCGGATGGATTGATCTCAATAATCCGCGCGCTCTCCGTGAATTCCTTGTTGGCCATCTTGAGCAGCCGTTGCGTCTGTGTGCTCAAACCCCCTTCCACATTCACCAAGCAGCACGGACTGTCGGTCAACCGTTTTGATTCGCGCACCTCGCTCACACGCGATCCCAGCGCCGCGCGGAATAGCTCGAGGAGCTTGGGGAACCCGCTTTCCTTCGCGGTCGAGCCCATGCTCTCGGCTTCTTTCTCCCCGGACGAGCTTCCTTCGGGAATCTCGATATCCGCGGCGTCGATCGACGTGAGCTTCTTCTCGCGGAAGCTTCCCAGGGCATTGAGCGCGAACTCATCGACTGGATCGGTCAGAAACAGGACTTCAATTCCCCGTCGGCGAAAGATCTCGAGGTTGGGGCTCTTGGCGATCGAAGCAAAATCGCCGCCGGCAAGGTAGTAGATCTGCTTCTGATCCTCCGGCATCCTGGCGATGTACTCCTCGAACGAGACACGCGTCTGCGGGTCGTCGCTTCGCGACGACGCAAACATGAGCAGCCTGGCGATCCGCTCGTGATTGGACGGATCGATAATCAAGCCCTCCTTCAAGACCCGTCCGAACTGATCGTAGAACTTCCTGTATACCGTGGAGTCTTCCTGCGCCAATCGGTCGAGCCGATCGAGCACGCTCTTGACGATCGATGTGCGAATCTTGCGAATGATCGTGTTGTCTTGCAACGTCTCCCGCGAAACGTTCAGCGGCAGGTCTTCGGAATCAACCAGTCCCCGCAGAAACCGCAGATAATCCGGCAAAAGCTCGCGGCATTCGCTCTGGACAAGCACTCGCTTCGCACAAAGACTCAGACCATGCTCCAGCCGGGCGATCCCGAGGTTTTCGAGGTTGGTCGGCGGACAATAAACGATCGCGCGGAACTGGATTGGCGAATCGGCCGCCATGTGCAGATGCCACAGCGGCTTCTCGTCGGGGTGATGCGTCAAATGCTGGTAGAAGCGAACGTACTGCTCGTCGCTCACCTGGTTCTTCGGCTCGACCCAGATCGGCTTCTGATCGTTGATCACTGCGCCGCCCGTACCCAGGCGGATTGGGTAAGGCACAAAGCTCGAATCGCGCTTGACAATGTCCTTGATCCGCCAGCCGGACGCGAACCCCTTGCTGCTCTCCTTCAGATGCAGCGTCACTTCCGTTCCACGCGGCAAGCTCTCGTCAACGGGCGTGACCGTAAACGAGCCAGTCCCGTCCGATTCCCATTCCCATCCCGATTCCGCGGCATAGCCGCGAGTCCGAACCCGCACCTTCTCGGCGATCATGAACGCCGAATAGAATCCGACACCAAACTGGCCGATCAACGATAAATCCGATTTCGCCTCTTTCCCGGCAATCGCCGCTTTCAGGAAATCAGCCGACCCGCTGTGCGCAATCGTGCCCAGGTTAGCGACCAGCTCGTCATGGGTCATTCCGATACCGCTGTCCCGGATCACGAGCAACTTATCGTCCTCACGCCCCTCGATCACAATCTCCAGCGGTGTCTCATCCCGATGCGATTCGTGTGTCAGCGACACATACCTCATCTTGTCGAGCGCATCCGATGCGTTGGAGATCAGCTCGCGTACAGCGATCTCAGGGCTCTGGTACAGCGAGTGCGATAGCAGATGCAGTAGCTGCTTGATCTCGGCCTGGAATGTAAATTCCTGGCGATCGGTCTGGGTCGTCATTGAGCTTGCCTCGTCAAGTCTTCGGAATTGATCGTCCTGGCTCGCTCGGGCGAAGAAGGGATGGCGCGACCGGCGGGCCAGAAAGTATCGCCAACCATAGCAAGCCGCATACCAATGGTCACTCTATCCCCAAAGTTCCTCGCCGATGAGAGTTGCGCTAGCTCTCCATCCGCCCGGCCATTCCCCCCACCTGCCAACGTTTGCGCCCGCATGACAAATTGGCTGTCCCTGCACGATGAGGGTAGAATGTCCGTTGCCCAGCGGCAGCCCCGCCCAGCATTGAGAACCCTCCCATCCGCCGCCCGGCCCCACTAACGAGGACTTCGCGCAATGACGCGTTCTACATCTCGTGTTGCTCCCATCGCGTTTCTGGTACTGGCCGCGCTCACTCATCAGCCCGCGCAATCGGCCGAAGAGCCCACCACGATCTATCGCGACGAGTTCGGCATCCCGCACATATTCGCCCCCACCCTCAATGATGCCGCTTTCGCCGTCGGCTACGCCCAGGCCGAAGACCGGCTCGAAGAGCTCCTCAAGAATTACCGTCGCGCCACCGGCACGATGGCCGAAGTCTTCGGTGCCGACTCTTTCCGCGAAGATATCCGCCAGCGCGTGATGCGACACGCCGAGATCAGCCGGGCCAGGTACAAGGAGATCAGCCCGAAAATGCGCGGCGTCCTCGAAGCTTATCAAAACGGAATCAAACAGTTCATGGCCGAGCACCCCGAGCAGGTCCCATCCTGGGCGCAAAAGTTCGAGCCCGCGGATGCGGTGGCGCTCGGGCGCTACATCATCTGGAACTGGCCGGTCGGTGAAGCAGCCGACGACTTGAAACGCGCCGGCCTGAGCTTCGGCCAGCTCCCCTACCGGGGCTCGAACGAGATGCTCATTGCCCCCAGGCGCACCACCATGAACGCTCCCATCGCCATCATCGACCCCCATGTGCACTGGTACGATGCAATGCGTTTCTACGAGGTCCGAATCTATACCCCCGAGTTGAGCGTCGCGGGCGTCTCGATTCTGGGCGTCCCTTTCCCGACCCTGGGCCACAGCCGATTCTGCTCCGTCGCCATGACAACCGGCGGTCCGGACACATCCGACATCTTCGAGGAGGAGCTGAACCCCTCGAACCCAGAAGAGTACCGTTATGACGGCCAGTGGCGCAGCCTCACCGTGCAAAAGACCACGATCAACGTCAAGAACGGCGACAAGGTCGAGCCCCGTGAGGTCGCCATCTCGTCCTCCCACCATGGCCCCATCGTCGCCAGGAAAGGTGACAAAGCCTATGCGATGGCCATCCCTTATTCCGACGAAGTCGGACTGATGGACCAGTGCTTCGAAATGATGACCGCGCGGAACCTCGCCGAGATGAAGCAGGCCCTTTCCCATCTTCAGTTGATGAGCCAGAACATCATGGTCGCGACGGTGCAGGGCGACATCTACTATCTGCGAAACGGGCGAGTCCCTATCCGCCCCGCCGGAATCGATCCCTCCAGACCGATCCCCGGAAACACGAAAGCCACCGAATGGCAAGGAATCCATCCCATGGCCGACCTGGTCCAGATCGAAAACCCGGGCTGCGGCTGGATGCAGAACTGCAATTGCTCCCCTGCCGCAATGATGAACGAAGATCAACCGCAGCGATCACGGTTCGCCGGGCGTCTCCACATCTACAACGACTCGCCGTCGCCCGACTCGCACCAGCGCCGAGATGGTCACTGACCTCTTGAGCGCTGCGGAAAAGGTCGGTGTCGACCAGGCAATCGACATCGCATTCAACACCCAGGTCTGGCGCCGAAACCTGGCAGGCGCGGGTCAGAAACGCCTGGGTCGGATCCAGCGCCGTCGACAAGACCGGCGATGTCGCAAAAGTCGCCGAGCTGATCCAGGGATGGGATCGACATAGTGCTCCTGATTCCAGCGGCGCACTCGCCTTCTACGCATTCAAGAAAGCGCTCGGCGATGACCCGGCTCAGCGCACCGAACCACCAGACGAGCTGACCGACGAACAAGTCTTGAAAGCGCTTCGCTCCGGCGCCGCGTGGCTCCGCACCCAATTCGGCGAAGTGGCGGTCCCCTTCGGCCGCTACTTTCGCGTGGGCCGCCGCGGCGGCGACCACACCTGGCCCGTCGGCGGCGGGTCGCTTCGAGACGTCGCCATGGCCACCCCGAGGGCGATCAGCTTCGCCCCCTCGCGCGACGGCAAAACTCAAGTCGGCCACACCGGCCAATCGTCCACCCAGGTCGTCATCATGACTGATCCCCCCGAGTCGTATGCGATCATCCCTTTGGGTGAAAGCGACCACAAGGAAACCGGGCACTGGGACGATCAGGCCGAAAAGCTCTTCAGCAAAGGTAAGGCTCTCCGAACCTACTTCATGCGACCCGACGAGCTCATGAAACACGTCACCTCCAAGAAGGTGCTGAATCCCACACGGCCGTGAAAGGTCAATCCCGCCGAGTTCCCGAGGCGTCTTTCGATTCTGAGCCGGGCTGACTTATAATCCAACTTATCCTTTGCCGCTCCCACGGTCGAGAACCACTCAGCGAAGGTTTACATACGGTGCTGTCGGGAGACGCCAAGATGCCGGCCGGCGAACAGACCGAAGGAGCAGGCACCGATCCTGCGCGGCAGGTTCATGAAGAAGCGACAGTCGTACCGGGTCTGGGCTCAGGCTCGAGCAGTGCCCAGCCAGGCACCGGTCCGTCCGCCGCCCCGGGCGAAGGTGCCGACCTGCGCGAGTTCTCGCGCGCGTTGATCGAGATCGGGCTCCTCGACGAGACCGAGCTCGAATCCTTTGCCACCGACTCCGCCGAGGGCGTCCTGGGTTTGTCCCGCGCACTGGTCAAAGCCGGCAAGCTCACACCCTACCAGGCTGCCGCCGTCTATCAGAAGAAAAGCCGCGGGCTCTTGATCGGCAAGTACGTGATCCTCGACAAGCTTGGCCAGGGCGGAATGGGCGTGGTGTTCAAGGCCCGTCACCGCCGCTTGGGGCGAGTCGGCGCGCTCAAGATCCTCCCCCCGTCGTTCGCACGCGACCATCAGGCGGTCATGCGATTTCGCCGCGAGGTCGAGGCCGCCGGCCGGCTCAAACATCCCAACGTCGTCGCCGCTGTAGATGCCGACGAAGACCGCGGCGTCCATTTCCTGGTGATGGAATACGTCGAAGGCCGCGACCTCGATCACATCGTACGCGAGCGCGGTCCAATGAAGTCCGTGCAGGCAATCGACTGCTTGATCCAGGCCGCTCGCGGCCTCGAGGCGGCCCACGCTCAGGGCATTGTTCACCGCGACATCAAGCCCGGCAACCTCATGCTCGACTCAGCCGGCTCCGTCCGCGTTCTCGACCTCGGTCTCGCCCGCTTGGTCGACGCCGCCAATCCGTTCGGTAAGTCCGCCGGTGCACGCTTGACCGAAAGCGGAATGTATATGGGCACCATCGACTACATGGCCCCCGAACAGGCCGAAGACTCCCATCGCGTCGACCATCGCGCCGACATCTACAGCCTGGGCTGCACGCTCTACTTCCTTCTCAACGCTCGCGAGCCGTTCGACGGCGCCACCGTCCTGAAACGACTGATGGCCCACATGGAGCGCCCCGCCCCCTCCCTGCGCGCCAGCGCCCCGAGGTGCCCGCGAGCCTTGAAGCCATCTATCAAAGAATGATGGCCAAGAAACCTGCCGAACGGCCCGCGTCGATGACCGAGTTGATCTCCCTCCTCGAGGCATGCAGGGCCGATGCAAGAGCGAAGGCTCCAGGCGGCGAAGCACCCAAGTCCAAGCCGGAGCTAATGGTCTTCAACGAAGCCACGCTCAAGCGCCCCGCCCTGCCCAGGACAGATCGAGACCCGGCGATCTTCCCCCGGCCCACCGAAGCCGAGGGGCTCGCGATCGATCAAGATCTGAACCTCGAAGACTTGATCATGGACGTCCGCTCCGACCCTCGACCCGAGCCCTTGCCGCGGTCAACCAAGCCCATGACGAGCCGGTCGCAGCCCCTCAAACGACCCGGCAAGCCCACTCACGTCAGTCGCACCCCGCGCACCAGTGGCTTGATCGCCGCGATTGCATCAATCGCCGCGCTCATCGTCGGGGTCACGTGGTTCATCATGACTCGCGGAGTTGGGCCGACGAAAGAGTTGAATGGCAACGGCGGTACCGTTCAAACTGATCCACCCGATCCTGGCACGAATGATCAGACCGGTCGCTCGCCCGACGAGCCCGCGAAGCCGTTTCAGGACGAGTTCCACACGATCTTCGACGGATCGAGCGCCGCGGGATGGATCCTCAGCAGGGACAAGAGTCCGCTCCCACGTTCCGCCGTCCAGAAGGATGGATTGAATCCTCTTCAGGCGCGCAGCTACCTCGTCGTCTATCACGAGAAACTCTCCGATTTCGAGCTCGATTTTGACTACAAGTTCGAGAAGGGCTGTAACACCGGCATCTTCCTCCGCGTCAGCGACCTCGCAGACCCGATCAACACGGGCATCGAAGTCCAGATCCACGACTCGACCGGCCACGGACTCGACGATCCGGGCGGCTTTTTTGACCTGGTCGCACCCCAGACCAATGCCCAGAATCCCGCCGGCCAGTCCAACCACATGACAGTCACAGCTCAGGGCCCCGAGATCAGCGTCGTCTTGAACGGCACGCGGGTCTCGACCATCGATCTCGACGAGTGGACCGCGCCGGGAAAGCGCCCCGACGGCTCGGATCACAAATTCAAGAATGTCGCGATTGCCAACCTCGCGCGGATCGGCTACGTCGGATTCCAGGGCGTCAATGGCAACTGCTGGTTCAACAACGTCCGCCTTCGAAAGCTCTCGCCAAGCGGCGTCTCGAGCCCCGGCACCGTCGTGAAGAAAGACACGCGGCGTCCGACAATAGCTCCCGCGCCCGCCGCCGAGCCCTATGTTGAAACAGGGCGCTTCGTCGGCCATGCGCAGTGGGTCCAGTCCGTCCAAGCCTTTCCGGACCGGAAGCGGCTGCTCTCCACCAGTTATGACAAGACCGCCCGGCTGTGGGACATCCCCACCGGCCGCGAGATCCGCCGCTTCTGGCATCCCGACGTCGTTCTCACCGCCTCCATCCTGCCGGACGGACGCCGGGCGATAACCGGTTGTAGCGACGGATCCGTCCGCCTCTGGGACCTCGAATCAGGCAGGCTGATCCGGCCTCTCGTCCGACACGGAGGGATCGTCCGCGCCGTTGCCCTCTCACCCGACGGCACGCATGCCCTCTCGGGCGGCGACGACAAGACACTGAGAATCCTCGACGTCGAGAAAGGGGGGGAATTCAGGCAGTTCGAAGGTATTTCGGCTCGGATCTCGAGCATCGCCACCTCCTCCGACGGCCGGCGCGTCATCGCTGGTGGCGAGGGCGGAGTGGTTTACCTGGGCAACACCAACACGAGCGATCCCGTGCAACTCTTGCCCGGACATTCCGATTGGGTCTGGACCATCGCTTTCGCCCCGGACGGCCGGCACGCAGTCTCGGGCGCTGGAGACGGCCGTTTGATTTACTGGGACCTCGACCACAAGCGAGCACTGCGCCAGGCCAAGCTTGACGACATCCACATCGCATACCTCGCGTTCGAAGCCGACGGACATCATGTGATCTTCGGCGCCCATAAAGGTGCAGAGATGACCCAGTCGACCGGGGTGCTCGGTAGATGGGACATCGCGTCAGACGCGCCATCGCAAACCCTCGCCGCCGGACGCCCACATACCGGGTTGGCCCTGTTGTCCAGCGACGCGATCGCGACGGCCGACCATGACGGGGTGATGCGCGTCTGGGAGCCCTCGGCCGCCATCGCCAAAGCCCGTCAGCTCGCCAAAACGGGAAAGCTCGCCGGAGCCTTACCCGAATATGACAAGGCCGTCGCCAATCGTCCCTCTGACCCCCGCCTGCTCATCGAGCGCGGCCGCCTGCTCGCAACTCTGGGCCAAGCCGAAAAAGCCGCGGCTGACTTCGAAAACGCCGCCAACCTCGCGCCCGAATCTCCGCAGTTCTTCCTCGACGCCCCTTGGTGGGTCGCCGGCCCTTATCCACCCGACTACAGCCAGGCAGGGGCGCTCGAGAACGCCACGGCGACAGATCCGTCCCAGCCCGCACCCCCCTTGGGAAACACCACGATCCGCTGGCACGATATCGCCCCTCACCAGCAGGGTTCTGTCAATTTTGAAGAACTCTTCAAGACCGAGGGCGTCGTCGTCGCATACGCCATGACGGTCGTCTACTCGGCTCGTCCGCGTGAAGCCGTGCTCCTGATCGGCACCGACGACACAGCACGCATCTGGCTCAACGGGCGCGAGGTTTTCTTATCAAAGAGCTCCTCGGCTCCGGATTCGAACGCGATTCTCGTCACGCTCCACTCCGGACGCAACACTTTCGTTGCAAAGGTTCAAGACCTCGTAAAGGGCGGTCACAGTTTCAGCGTCCGGTTCGGCGAATCGCCTGCTGACCTCGCCCGTGCCTACGCCCGCGCCGGCAAACCGAAAGAAGTCTCCGAGTTCTTCACCAAGGCCATGGCGCTCGACCCGGATAACTTCGATCGGGCAACGCTCGAGCAACTGGGCGAATCAATGGCCCAAGCCGAGCGCTGGAAAGAAGCGAAGACCGCCTTCGAAAAGATCTACTCACTTGATCCCGGCAACTTCGGCAAACAGCATGCTCTCGCCAAGATCTATCTCGCCCTGGGCGAGCAACAGGCCTACGAGCGCCTCTGCACTGCCGCAATCGCGCGCCACGGCAAAACCCAGGATCCTAAATTGGCCAACGACCTCATCTGGCTCGCCGCGCTCATGCCCAACGCGCTTCGCAGTTACGCGGAGGTCGTGGACATCGGCAGCAAACTCGTCAAGGGACGGAATCCCGATCCCAACTCCTTCAACACGTTCGGGGCTGTTCTCTTCCGCGCAGGGCTATATCCATCTTCGCTCAGCTATCTCAAACGATCGATCGACGCTAAGAAAGGCGAAGGGACCGCATGGGACTGGGTATTCAGGGCAATGGCGCTACACAAGGCCAGGCAGCCGGGCGACCGCGATGCGCTCGCCAGGGCCAAGGCGATCGTTGAAAAGTTTCCCCCCTCGTGGTGGCAGCAACGCGTCGAGCTGAAGGCACTCTTGAACGAAGCCGAAGAGATGCTCAATACCCCTTCGCCGCGATAGCAGCCCCGCTGCCCCGCTCACTTCCTGTTCTTTCGCGCCAGATTCCGGTGGTACTTTCGCCAGTTCTTCTGCGTCTCGGTCAGACCATACGGCTTCAAATCCTCGACATCGAGGTCGAGCCACTGATCGTAGAACGTTTGTTCGCGAGTCACGATCCCCTGGAGCGCCCAGATCATCCCGAAGAAAAACCCCAGCGACACCGCCTTGATCAGCTCGCGCAGAATGCCGTTGGCAATTCCCGGCGGATCACCGCCGGCATCCTTCACGTTCAAGAACATGATGAGCTTACCCGGCGAGCGCCCGGTCAGGCCCGTCAAAATCCCATTGATGAGCACGGGCCCCCCGATCGTGAGGCCCCATGCCCCCAGAGACAAGATCAGGTGAAGCCGTGACGAACTTCCTTCCACGAGCGGCTCGCCGAACTCGAGCAGGAGCGCCATAGGCGTCCAGACCAACGCAAGATCAATCGCATAAGCCGCGATCCGCTTGAGCGCATACATGGCTGACGACTTCTCTCCGACTGACGTCCATGCCGGGAAGAATGGAGCGACCCGCTTTTCCGATCGACGGCCGGTGCCCGCGGGGCAGCGCGACACCAACCCGACGCGCCAGCGAGGCGCCTTCCAGGTCGCCAGCGCCGCGCGCGGATCGAAAAACCCTACACCAAAACTCCCTGAAACTTGGCCACTTGCTCGAGTGCCCGCGCCGCTTGTGCCGGAGTCTGATATCGCAACTCCGGGCGCTTCGCCAGCAGCACCATCACGACGTCTTGAAGCTTGTCCGGAATCGAAAGCTGAAACTTCTTCGGCGGCACCGGATCGGACTGCCGGATCTGCGCAATCGTCTCCACGAGCGACTTGCCCTCGAACGGCGGCTTCCCCGTGAGCAGCGCGTACATCGTCGCCCCCAGCCCGTATAAATCAGCACGAGTATCCACCTCGACATCACTCTTCGTTCGCTCGGGCGCCATGTACGCGATGTTCCCCACCAGCTCACCCGGACGGGTGATCTGCTTGGCCTTGATCCCCTCGAGCGCCTTCGCAAGCATCATATCCCCCAGCTTGGCAACCTTGTCCTTGGTCCGGATCAAGATGCTCTCCGGCGAGACGTTGCGATGAATGATGTGCTTCTCGTGCGCCGCCTCGAGCGCCTGCGCGACGTGCACCCCCACTCCGAGCGCAAACCGCCACTCCAGCATGTTCAGCGTGCCGATCCGTTCGATCACCTTGGTGAGCGGCTCCCCGTCGACGTATTCCATCGCCAGCCAGCATGTATCGCCCTGTTTACCAGCGCCGTAGAGTGCGACCAGGTTCGGGTGCTTGAGCTCGCACACGGTCGTCATCGCCCGCACGAATCGCTGCACGTCCTCCTCATCGCTCGTGAAGTCCGAATGCAGCACCTTGACGGCCACCTCCTTGCCGTCACGCGCATCGCGCCCCTTGTAAACTGTGCCGGTCCGGCCCTTCGCGATCAGCGCCCCGATCTCGTAATTCGACACCTTCTTGCCCGTCAGCACCCCCTCGTCGGCCTTGAGCTCTCGCGCCGGCTTTTGCGCCGCGACCAGCGTATGGGCATCGGGAATACCCGTCGTATGCAGCTTGAGCCGCGTGCCCCCGATTTGAATCTCCTGCCCGTGCTTCACATCGCATTCCTGGATCTGGTTCCCTTCCACCATCGTTCCACCGACGCTGTTCAGATCGACAAGATGGAACTTGCCGTTCTCCCAGGTCAGCTCGCAGTGAAGCCGCGACATGGACAGATCAGTGAGCCGCGTATCCGACTTCTCGCCTCGCCCGATAGTGAGCTTCACTCCCTCTTTCAGGTTGATCGTGCGCCCCGCGTCCGGCCCCGAGGTAACTCTCAAATAGGCTTCCATCACGGAGTTTCCTGTCATGGAGAACCGCTCTGTCCGCGTTTTGACATCATAACTTAACCGAACTGATGCACCCGTCGCCAGACCATGGTCCGCCGCGGTGGGGCCGATACTCCTGTCGGCCCGAATAACATTGCACGATCATGTGACGGCGGTAGGTGGCACTGACGTTGCCAGTGCTCTGGTGTAGCAGGCACACTCCGTGTGCCGCCCGCTGAAAGTTCTGGTAGCAGGC
Source organism: uncultured Planctomycetota bacterium (assembly GCA_963823665.1). GTDB lineage: Bacteria > Planctomycetota > Planctomycetia > Isosphaerales > Isosphaeraceae > CAVXHV01. Next base: position 1,023,090 of record CAWGMQ010000007.1, on the reverse strand, counting down.
ACAACTCCGTGTGCCGCCCGCTGAAAGTTCTGGATGCGTGCCACTGGCTACGCCGGTGGGCAATGCCCGGGCGAATCGCCATCCCGGAATCACGGAAAGCCATTTAGACAGCGCCGGGCCGACACTCCTGCCAGCCCCTCTCCCCCCGCACACAGCGCCGCTTACCCCCCAAAAGTGCCGTCATGCCGTCAGCGCCTTACAGGCATTGGACTTACCGCTGACGGCACCATTTTCAGCTTTTCCGGGGAATTGAAGCAAGTCTTGACACACTCCAAGGTTACGCCTGACGGCACTTTTGATTTTTGCCGGCATTTTCCTGCAATGAATCACGGACGGGCCCGTCGATTATGCCGATAGCTCCGGTTACACCGCGCAACATCCACCCTCACTCCATCCCCACAAAATTCGCATACATCGCCAGCCCCAGCGACTGGCTCTTCTCCGGATGAAATTGACAGGCCATCAGGTTCTCATGCCAGACGATCGCCGGGAACGGGTCGGGATAGTCGGCTTCGGCCGCCACGTGCTCTCGGTTCTCCGGTACCGCATGGTACGAGTGTACGAAATAAACCGAGAGATCCGGACCAAGACCCGCCAGCAGAGGCACCGGCTTGAGCATTCGCAACGTGTTCCAACCCATGTGCGGAATCTTGAGACCCGGGCGCGAAGCAAACCGTTCGACGTGACCCGGCAGCAGGCCCAAGCCTTCGTGCTCGCCGTCTTCGTAGCTCTTCTCGAACAGGAGCTGCAACCCCAGGCACACCCCCAAACATGGCTTGCCCGCCCGCACGGCCTCGCAGAATGCCTCACCGAGTCCCGTCCTCCGCAGCTCCGCCATCGCGTCGCAAAACGCACCCACCCCCGGCAGCACCACTTTCCGCGCCTGCCGCACCCGTGCCGCGTCGGAGGTGATCAGGGCAGCCGAGCCCACCGCCTCGATCGCCTTCTGCACGCTCCTCAGGTTTCCCATTCCATAGTCGATGATCACGATCATGCCTTTGGTCTCGTCGACTGTTCAGGGACGCTCACAGACGGTAGGATCGACAGTCGCACCCGGGTTCCGGCGCCCGGAGAGCTTTCGATCGAAAACGCACCCCGGTGCCTCCGCCAGATAAGCTGTGCGATCGTCAACCCGACGCCCGCGTGTCCATCCTTCGTAGTGAAGAACGGCTCGCCTGCTCGCCGCTGGACCTCCTGGCTCATCCCGCTCCCTGAGTCGCCGATCGTGAGGACCACCCAGCCTCGAGAGTCGACGCTCGTCGATATGTCGATCGTTCCGGAACCCCCCGGCAGCGATTCTTTCGCATTCTGCACAAATCGTTCGAGCATCGCCCCGAGCTGCTGTCGGTCCCCGGCAATCGCTGGGATCGCACCCGGGTTGATTCGCCAATCGATGCCCGCTTCACCCGAGCGCCGCTCGCGTTCAACCAGCTCACCCACCAGTTGATTCAAATCCACGTACCGAGGTTCACCGCTCGCCTCATAAAGCTCGAGCGCACCCGTCGCTTCGCGCCCGATCGATCAACTTCCGTGCCACACTCGAGGCATAGCAGCGCCGTCTCGATGATCGAGCTCGCAAGCACTGCCTGTTCCCTCACATCCGTCGCCCGGACCAGGGGCGAGCGAATCAGCTCCGCATTGCTCACCGTCGCACTATAAGCATTGATCAAGTAATGCCCCACCGCCGACGAAAGATGAGCAAGCTCGATCAGCCGATCGCTCGAATCGGGCGCCACTCTTACTCGCTCCCGCCATGGTCTTCACGGCCGCAAGGGCCGCCTGTGAGAAGTGACGATAAAAGGCAACCGGCAAAGAAGCAGCTCGTGCGCACGCCTCTCGCACCGCTTGAGCGTCTACCGCACGATCCGAGCTTCAGCCCAGTCGGCAAAATCGCGGATGTCGCCTCGTTCGCCGAAATCGGTATCCAGAATCAAGAACTTACCACCGGCGAGATCCACGTCGATGGCCTGAGGCGCGTCACGATGCGAGAGCGGCGGGCTCTGGTAGCGCTGCTCTTTATCGACCAGCACCCGGAAGACCACGCTCCCGGCCGGCCCGGCGCGCTCATCCACCCCCACCCGCGCCTGGAATCGCCGATCGCCCTCCTGGATGCGGTAGGCCAGCAAGGTTCGGCTCTGCGTCCCGATTCCCCGGTCATACGTTTGACCGGCCAGCTCGATCAGATGGCCGTCGACCATCCGGTCGAGCCGGTACTCGCGCGTCGGGCCGACGTACGCAGAATAACTCGCCTTCACCGGTTTTCGCTCGCTAAGATACTCGTATGATGCACTTCTCACGTACACCCCGATCAGCTCGCCCAGCGGAAACCGCACCTTTCCACCGAACCGCGCAGTCGCTTCGACGTTGCCTTGGTCGATCCGGCCGTCAATCGCGCCGAACCGCGTCCCGTCGTGCAGCAAGAATTCCAGGAATCCCGACTTCGGCCGCGGATACTGAACCAGCGACGCATCAAAGCCAACCGCCACGATCCGCGCTGGGTCGATCTCGCGCGGCTTGCCGTCGCACAGCAGCTTGAGCACCCGGTCATACCCCAGAAAGCCCCCCGAGAGCCTGTCGCCGTTCGAAAGCCACACCACCTCGTCCTTGCGTGGCTCGGTCCGCACCCGGTCCCAGATCGCGTCCACGTCGTCACGCAGACGCGGCTCGACCGTGATCCAGCCCAAGAGCGCCTCGAGCGGAATCGACAACTTGCCCAGAGCGTCCGACTGCACCTCGAGCGCCGTCTCCGTCGCAGACCCCAGCGCGAGCCGCCTCAGACGATCACCCTCCGGCAGGATCACCATCGAACGATCGAGCGGAACAACCGTCTCCGCCGCCTCGCGAGTCAATTTGAAAACTCGCTCGAGCGGCAGCTCGTGCTTGGCCCCCTCCGCGGAAGCCAGCGTGATCACCCCCGGCCCCAGCGACACCAGCCGGCCACTCTCCGTGCGCCCGTCAAGCAAGAGCGCAGTGAAGCTCGGATCTGGCTGCGCTGTCCCCCCACCCGCCACCGGAGCAGCACCCGCCGCGAACAACAACAACAACAACAACAACAACCAAGCCACAAACCGCACGCCCACCTCCACCGAGTTAACCTGACGACTGACCCCGACAACCGACCACTAACAACTCCTACCGCTGAAAGATCGGCAAATAATCATTGGGAATCTGCAAGATGATGAGGGCCATCGCTGTGCCATACTCGTTGCACACCCCCGGGTCCTGCCAGTAACCCCCCGGCGATTGCCGGCGGATCAAATCGTCCCGGATCGCCGTGTACCATTCCGTCCACTCGCTCCCCCCGAACAACCACATCGCCTGGGCCGCGTAATACTGGCCGTAGAAGAAATGATGATTCCGCCGCGCCGGCCGGAACCCCTGCGTGTAATGCTTCAGATAGGCGATGCCGTCACGCACCTCCTTGGAATCGTACTCCCCCGCCGACTGAAGCGCCACCACTCCCGCCGCCGAGCGCGGAAACTCCGAGGTCGCAATTCCCTGCAGCATGTACCGGAACCCTCCGTCCGGATTCTGCGACCGCTTCACATACCCGATGCACGCCGCGACCGTTTCCTTGGGAACATACAGTCCCGCATTCCGCGCCGCTCGCAGCGCATTGATCTGACAGATCGTCACCGACAGGTCCGCATCCGTGCGCCGCGGCTGATACCTCCAGCCCCCTTCCACGTTCTGGCAGTCGATGATCAGCCGCACCGCTTTCTGCAGCTTCTCCCGGATCTCCGGCCGATGCGTCATCCCGTAGGCCTCCGCCAGGAACAACGTGCCAAATCCATGTGAATACATCGGACCATGCGTCGAAGAAGCCGCCACCGCGATGAAGCCCGACGGCGAAGTGTTGTCCATCACATACACGAGCGCCTTGTCGATCTGTGATCCGTACGGCCCGCGTCCGGGGCTCGAGCCCGAGGCCATGAACGCCAGCGCCGCGAGCGACGTCACCGCGATGTTGCCGCGATACGTACCCGCACCGTACGATCCATCCGAATTCTGGCTCCGCGCCAGCCAGGCCAGACCGTTCTTGATCGTCTTGTCCGTATCGCTCGTCATCAGCTCGGCTGTCCCCTCCGGGATGTCGCCGCGACGCGCCTCGCCGAAACCATCGATCGCCTTCGGTCGGTCCGCCGTCTGGGCTGCCGCACTGCCGCCCGCGAAAATGCCTGCGACGAGGATCGCCGCAGCCATCCGAGCCGCACGCGCCCAGGACCTCGGGGATCCAGGGCAGTCCGGCAGGCGGCCGCTTGAAGCATGATCGAGCGATTGATCAAAAGCTAAGATGAGCATTGACTGACCTCGATCGCTATCGCTGGAAGATTGGCAGGTAGTTGTTCGGTATCTGCAGGATGATGAGCGCCATCGCCGTGCCGTATTCATTGCAAATCGTGTCCGACCAGTAGCCCGAGGGCATCTGCCGCCTGATCAGCTCGTCGCGTATCGCCGGGTACCACTCCGCCCACTCCGGCCCACCCCGCAGCCACATCGCCTGCGCCGCATAGTAATGCCCGTAGTAATAGTGGCTGTATCGATTCCCCAGCTTGATCTCGCGAATGTACTGCCGCAGATAGCTGATCCCGTCCCGCACCTCCTTGGTATCATACTCCCCCGCGGACTGCAGCGCCACAACCCCTGCGGCCGATCGCGGAAATGCACTCGCACCACCTTGAAGCATGTACTTGAAACCGCCATCGTGGTTCTGCGACCGCTTCACATACAGTATGCATGCCGCGACCGTCTCCTTGGGCACGTACAGCCCCGCGTTCCGCGCCGCCCGCAGCGCATTGATCTGACAGATCGTCACCGACAGGTCCGCATCACGCCGCACCGGCTGATACCGCCATCCCCCTTCCAGATTCTGCGAGTCAATGATCAGCCGCACCGCCTTCTGGAGCTTCTCTCGAATCTCCGGCCGATGCGTCATGCCATACGCCTCCGCCAGGAACAACGTTCCGAACCCGTGCGAATACATCGGACCATGCGTCGACGATGCCGACACCGCGATGAACCCCGATTGCGACGTGTTGTCCATCACATACACGAGCGCCTTGTCGATCTGCGCCCCGTATGGACCCCGCCCCGGACTCGATCCCGACGCCATGAACGCGAGCGCGGCCAGGGACGTCACTGCAATGTTGCCGCGATACGTCCCCGCGCCGAACGACCCGTCCGCGTTCTGGCTCCGCGCCAGCCACGCCAGCCCCTGCTTGATCGCCTTGTCCGTCTCGGGCGTCATCATCTCGGCCGTTCCTTCCGGAACGTCGCCTCGACGCGATTCGCCGAAACCCGCCACCGACTTGCCGTCGTCGCGAACAGTCTCCTGGGCCACCGCCCGCCCGCCCGCCGGAATGATCGCGGGCAAAAACGACATGGCGGCGACAATACCCGCTCTTCGCAGACACCGAAAACCTGGGCATCACGTCACTCCTCACGGACCAGCGTGCCTTTGCCGACCGACAGGAAGTACCGGCTGATCAGCTCCGACTTCGAGGTCAGCGGCTGCTCCTTGAACGTGTTGTCCATGATCTGACGCAGCTCGTCGGGGAGGTGCCCCCACACACCCTTGCCTCCGGCCGTCGAGTGCTGGCTCGTCGGCTTCTCCGGCTTCATCGCCCGCGCCCTGCGGCAGCGCCCCTTGCTGATCGCCTTCCTGCTGCCCCGGCTGATTGCCCTGCCGCACCCGCCGCCTGATCATGAGCCGACCCGCCGACGATCCCGACTGCTTCACTTGCTCGATCAGCGTATCAATGTGCTTGACGATCTGCTTCTGCTTGGCCTGCGTGTCTTCACCGGAATCAGGTTTGCCCAGCCGCTTTTCCACGTCGCGCATTTCCTTGATCATCTCGCCGATCGGCCCGCTTCGCTCTCCGTCGTCGCCGTTGGGCCGCTTTCGCTTCCGCCCCGCAAGCTGCTCCAGCCGGTCGTCGATCTCCTTGTCCTTGCCGCCAAGCTTGGCTCGCTCCTTGCTCGCCGCCCCTTGCCCCCTTCGTCATCTCGCCGCCGCCCGGCGCCTGCCCTCGCGGCCGCTCTTCCGCCGCCGGTTCGTCCTTGCTCTCCCCCAGCTTGCCCAGCAGATCGTCGAGTGCCTGGTCCTTGGGCGCAAGCGGCGCCGCCTTCCGCGCCTTGCCTGCCGGGCCACCCCCTCCTTGAGCCGCCGAGCCGGCCTTGCCGGTCCCCGAGCTCGACCCGCGCCGTCCTTCGATTTCTGCCCCGATCCCGATCCGTCCGAAGACGATTTCGCCCGTGCCGGCTCCGCCTTCTTGGCGGCCTTCTTCGCGGCGCCCGGATCGTCCTTCTTCAAGTCCTCGAGCAACGAATCGAGCGCCGCATCCTTGCTCTTGCCGGGCTCCTGGGCATGCGCGCAACCGAGCCAACGAAAAGCGCAAGTGCCGCCACGCAGGCCAGTCGAATGGACTTCGCAATCATGATCATTCCTCCCCATCGTCCCGTCTCGGTCGCGTCAGGTCGCGCACCAGGTCCGCCAGAACTCCCTGCTCGTCGCCCAGCCGCTGAACCTCGCCGATTCTGCTCGGGCGTGAACGCTTTGTTGCGCCTGCGCAGCTCGTCAAACGCCTCGGTTCGATCGTTGATTTCCTTCTGGAGCGACTTGAGCATCTTGAGCTGAGCAGTCGCCGGAATGCCGTCGCCGCCCCCGCCCCCTCCGCCGCCACCTCCTCCACCGCCGCCACCGCCTCCACCGCCGCCGCCCTGACCTCCGGCACCATCGGCCTTGAGCGAGTCGAGAAGCTGCTTGAATCGATCCGAAGCAGCCCGCGCGGCATCTTCAGTCGTCTTGTCGGTCTTGAGATCCAGGAGCTGCTCCGCGGCTTTTTCCATGCTCCCCGACGCGCGCCGAAGCGTCAGCGCAAACACCGGCGCCCCTTCCAGGTTCTCGATCATCTCGCCCGTCTCCTCCTTCAGGCCAGATTGAACCTGCCCGAGCCCCTTCACCCCCGCCCGCTGGGCAACCGTCAGCCTGCCCTGCGCCTTCTGCCGCAGCGCCTCGTACGAGGCCGTCTCGGACACCACCTTCTCCTGGCGCTCGGCCAGTGACTTGATCCGGTCGCCCATCCGAGCGAGCTGCTCCACCGCGAGCTGCTCCTCGGCTTCACGCCGCGCCTCCTCCAGCTCGTCCTGCGCATCCTCGAGCTGCGCCAGCGCCTCTTCCTGTTCATCACCGGCCTCCGCGCCGTCGTCTTGATCGAGATGGCTCTGAGCGCCGCTCCATCCGGCCCCGCGCGTTCTCACCCGCCCGCGCGGCCCGCTCGGCGTTCAGCTTGGCCAAACGCTGAAGCTGCCGGTCCAGATCTTTCTTGATCTCCGCCTGCTCCTTCGCCAGCCGGCTGAGCTGCTCCTTGCGCTCCTTGGCATTCGGGTTCCGCTGCGCTTCCCGCGTGCTCTTTAAGTTCTGCGCCTGCCGGGCCCGCGTCTTGGCTAGCTCAGCCTCTTCCTTTTTCAGCTCCTTCACCAGCCGTGCCAGCTCGCGCTCGCGCCGGTTCTGGATCGCGTCAACCAGGTCCCTCAGCTCCTCTCGCGCCTGCTGCTGCTGCGCCCGCGCTTCATTCATCTGGTTGTTTTCCAGGCGATCGGCCGCATCGGCCAGCTTGCCCACCGTCCCTTTCTGCTCGCTCTTCTGTGCGGCTTCCCGCATCGTCGCCGACGCGAGTGGGTCCTCCTCCGCCGTCCGGCCCGCCATCTCGTTCATCCGCTCCTGCAGGCCCTGCAAGCCCTTGCCGATCAGACCCTGCCGCGATGACAGATTGGAGAGCTCCCCCTTCTGCTCCGGCGAGAGCGCTTCCCGCTGCTTGCCCACCATCTCAGGCTTGTCCGCCACTTCCGCTGTCTGCTTCATCGTCTGCTCTTGCTGCTTGAGCAGTTCCTGCGCATCCTTCACCACGCCCCGGTAAGTCTCGAACTCGCTCAGGCTGTCGAGCATCTTCTTCAGCTCGTCGGCAATCGCCTTCTGATTCGTCTTGGCCTCCGCCAGCTCCGCTTGCGCCGAGCGGGCGCCGGGCTTCACTTGCTCGCTCGACGGCGAACGCGCACCCGCTCGCTCGGGCGCCGACTTGCCCGATTCGCCACGATTCTTGGCCTGCTCCGACGACGACTTGCCCGCCTCAGCCGATGACTTGCCCGCCTCCGACGACGACTTGCCCGCCTCCGCCGAATCAGCCGCTCCCTCGGCGCTCTTCGACTTCTCACTCGCTTTGCCCCGCGCCTCCTGCCCCGCCTTTTGCGACGAATCACGCCCCTTCGTGGCCTCGGACGCCGCGTCCGACTTCTTCGCGTCCGCCGAGGAAGACGAATTCGCAGCCTTCTGATCGGGCCCAGCGCCCGGCTCCTGCTTCTGCTTGTGCTCGGCCCCGCCGGATTCATTCCTGGCTGCCTCGACCGGCTGCTGCCCCGGTCTCGTGTCGCTTTGGTCCAGGTTCTTCGCCGCGCGCGAGATCCCTTGCTCGGCCGGCCCCAGATGCTTGTCGCGAATCTCCGTTAGCCGTGCCAGCATGTCCTCCATCTGCTTGCGAGCGTCATCCATGTCGAGCTTGAAATTCTGAAGGTCTTCCAGCGACCGCCTCAACCGCGCGCCCACTCCGTCATCCCGGTTGTTGAGGCGAGCGCCAACCTGCCGCTGAATGATCCCGGCATTGTTCAGATCGTCGCGCTGCACCTGCGGTAGCTTCGGGCGCCTCCTTCAGACTGCGGATCGCGTTCTCCACCGGAGGCATCGCCTGCTTCTGCATCGTCAGCACGCGGGCCAGCTCTTCACGCAGCTCGCGCCGGTTATCGTCGAACTGCCGGGCCGCATCCTCCTTGGAAATGATCCGCAGGCGAAGCTCGCGGCTCTTGCCCAGGTTCGGCCCCTTGATTCGGTCGAAGTCGAGCGCTTCGGCATGAAAGGTGATCACCGTTCCCACCGGCAGCTTGAGCGGCCCGAGCTGCCAGTTGTGCGTCACTTCCTGGTGCTTCACAAACGACCCGACCTCCGGGCCCTGACCACCGGGCTCAGGCGCCGACCAGAGCGGAATCACCACCGCCGCCTGAGGCTCGGAATCGCCCGTCGCAAGCTGGTAAACCATCTTGCCCGATTGCAGGCCGAAGTCGTCGTCCAGCATCACCCGGATCGGAATCGTCGCTTCCGCCGGCACGTCGCGGTCGCTCTTGGGCTCGTCGATCACCACCCGCGGAGGCAGGTCCGCATAGCCGCGCACCTCGTACCGCACCGCCTCGCGGTTCCGGAAGCCCTCGGTATCTCGCAGGTCAAACCAGAAATTGAAATTGTTCTTGACCGCCAATTCCACGCGAAAGCGGGTTCGCCCTGAGTCGAAGACCAGCTTCTCCCCCGATGGCACTTGCCCGATATTGAGCACCGCTTGGGCAAGCGGCTTATTCGCGGTTGCTTCCAGCTCGAGCTTCGTTCCCTCGAGAGCCTTCAGTTGCGTGAGCCCCGGCGCCAGCACCGACGAGGCAATTCCCGTGTAAGCCGGCGGGCTCACCCGGATCACCAGCGATTTCAGCGTCGGCGGTGGCACCACCTCCACCGGCACGTCTCTGATCGATGACCGGTCGTCGCCGCCGGTCACCGTGAAATGAAACGGCTGATTGACCGCCTCGATCCTCCCCCGAAACTCTCCCCCCTCCATCGCCCTGAGCGGCTCGCCCGCGGAATCGCCGTCGGCAAACTGATACGTCGCCTCTGCCGCTTCCGGAATCTTGTCCCCCTGTCGCACCTTCACCGCCAACGTGAACGAATCCCCCCGCGCAACCTTGAGCGTCGTCTGGCCTTCGTCCAGAACCAGATGCGTCCGCTGCGGCCAGGTCGCCCTCCCCAGCGGCAGAAACAACCGCGTCATCGCAATCCGCACCGAGGCGGGCGCAGCCACCACCAGGAGCGTCGCCGCCAGTAGCGCCGCGGAGCCCGCCAAGAGCGCCTTGATCACCGGCTTCGGCTCGATCACCTCGCGGAAGTTGATCTTGCTTGTCTCCTCGACCGCCTGCCGCACCGTCGCCTCGCGCAACGCCGGCGAGCCCAGCCGCTCGTCGCTGGCATCCAGCCGCAAGAACTGAATCGTGCTCGCCAGCCGATCGTGCAGCCCCGGCCACCGCTCCTCGATCCGTAGCGCAATGTCCAGATCGTCAAACCGCACCACCAGCGGCCGGATGATCCCCCGGTAAAGAAGCCAGAGCGCCGTGCCGGCCACCACCGCAAGCAGCGCACCCCGAACCACGAAATCGAGGTGGAATTGCCAGTCGGCCAGACCCGCCACGATCAGGATCGGCACCACCACGCCCACCAGCCAGGCAAGCCCGTGCAAGGCCAGCAGTCGCCGCAGCGAGTTGCGCAGCCCCTTGATTCGCGATTCAAGCTGAAGCGGAGTCACTTCGGCCTCCTCGTTCCGGTTAACCCGGACTCAAATCGAATGGTGAGAGCACCAGGAACTCTGGTGCAAGGGCGCCTCTGACTGCACGCGCGGCTGCGGGATCGGATCGATCAAATAGCAATTATACCATCTGGTTGCGTTTTCGGAACACCCACTCGAGAGTTAAGAGCCCCAGGAAAAGCGACAGCACCGGCCATGTGTTCCACAGCGGGATCGGCGGGTCCGTGTCCAGCAGCACAGGCGACGGCTTGGGCAGGTCTTTGAACAGCCCATCCGCCTCCAGCGGCGTGTAAAACTTGCCCCCCGTTAACTCCGCCGCACGCAACAGCTCAGGCCCATTCATTTCAATGCGCTCGAACTCATTGACCGGTGCATCCACCCGGAACGAAGTCGTCGGAATCGGACCCAGAAGAACCGGCGGCGGCAGCAGCCTCACCTCGTAGTCTCCCTCTGCGGCTTGCGGCAGCGCCGCTTCGAAAACATTCTTGGTCCCGGGCACCAGCTTGAGCGCCAGCTTCCGCGACGTTCCCCCCGCACGGCCAACCTGGACCGTCACGTCCCCTGTTGTGGGCGCCAGCCCCGCATTCGGAAACCGCACCCGGAACTGGATCGCCTGCCCCCGCTGATACCGCCGCCGGTCGGTCTCGATCTCCGCTCCTCGCCCGCCCGTCAGCCGTGACCGCGCCAGAAACCGGATCGTCTGCACCCAGAACCGCCCGAAGTACCGGTCGCCCGACCGGAATCGCCACCGCCACGTGTCGTCGAACGCGTGGAACATCGACTTGCCCAGGCCCAGGAACTGGTAGATGACCAGCGGCAGCTTGCCCTCCGACCCGGTCACGCTCGGACGCTCCGCCAGCACCAGCGCAGCCGGTTTCTTCCGCGGCGCCTCGAAGTACCACAAGAGCTCCGGCAGCCCTTCCCAGATCTTCATGCTCGAGGCGTCGTCATCGCCGAACCGGAAGATCGGGCTCGCCCGCCCTTCGACCGTGAGCTCCGGCCGGAACGCCGCCACGTTCGTTCCCACCGCCGTCGGGTTCCGCGCGTCCGAAAGCTCGACCGGCAACAGCACTTCGAGCGGCGTGCCGTGATACTGGAGCGGGTTGAACAGGTCCCCCGCCACGAACAGCACGCCCCCTCCCTTTTCCGTCACGAACTCGACCAAACCCTGCAACTGCGACTGGCTCAGGTAGCTGATGTCCGCGTCGCCGAAGAGCACGACGTCATACTTGAACAAGTCTTCCTTCGACGCCGGAAACGTCGGGATCGCCGATCGGTCCTGCTCGCTGTAATTCGGGTCCGAGGAGAGCAGGACGACGGAGAGATCGATCGTCTCGTCTCGCTCGAGATAGTTTTTCAGGTACCGGAATTCATACCGCGGCTCGCTGTCCACCACCAGCACACGCAGCTTCTCCTTGCGCACGTTCACCACCCGCTCCAGCCGGTTGTTGTCGCTCTGCAGCTCGCGCGGCAGCTTGTCCACTTCGATCACGAACGTACGCTCTCCCGTCTCCTTGGGATGATGCACCAGCTCCACCCGCGTCGACTGCCCATCGCGCGGCAGATCGACCTCCTTCGAGTCGATCTCGCGCCCGAAGCCGCGTCCTTCGACCCCGGCTCGAGCTCCTTCAAGTGCACCACCGCCTTCTCCCCCGCAAAGCCGCGTGCCGATAGCTTCGCCTGAAACCGCACGGCATCGTCGACGAACACCACATCGTCGACCAGAAGCTCCGTCAGCTCGATGTCCCGCGCCGGTTCCGCGCTCCCCAGCCCGATCGCGTACAGCGGCACCCCTTTCCGCCCCGCCAGCTCCGCGGCTTTCGCCAGCGGCTCACCCTCGGTGGTCTGCCCGTCGGAAAGCAGCACGATCGCCGTCGGAGGCGCCCCGCGCAGCTCCGTCAGCACTTGACGCACCCCATCCCCCAGCCGCGATTGGCTGCCCGATGCTTCCACCTCCAGCAGCTTCCGCTCTGCCCCCGGAATCTGTGCCGGAGTATCCACCTCGGTGAGCAGCCGCGTTGAGTTCGACACCAGATAGAACCGCACCTTGTGCTTCTGTTCCAGCTCCCGGATCAGCCGCGAGTGGTCCTTGAGGATCCACCCCTTGGCAATCGCCAGCCGGGACGTTTGTTCGGCCTTTGCTGGTGCCGCGAGCGCCTCGAGTGCCGTCTTCACCTCCGGCTTCTCGTACTGGTCGGCAATTCGCTGGCTCGCCGAATCATCAACCAGGATCGTCAGGTACGGCAGCCCCTTCCGCTCCACCGAGAGCACCGCCTCCGACAGCATGAACATCGCCAAGAGCACAAGCGCCAGCCGCACCCCCGCCAGACAGGTCTTGACCAGGCGCGACGCCTTGCCTTCGTGCCAGTACAGCCAGATGATCAGCGCCACGCTGCCGATCAGCACGAACACGAAGAGCCATTGCTGAGGGAACGGCGCCTCGAACCGAATGCGCGGAGTCGCCGCCTCCCCGGGCAAGGCCGGCGCCACACCCAGTTGATCCGCCAGCAGACGTAAAAACCAGTCAATCACGTCTCACCCACCTGCTTCATGATGACCGAACCTCCACGCCATGAATGATTCCACGAGCAGCAGGGCAAAGAGGCAATACAACAGCGGCCGATGCAGCTCCCCGCGCCGCCCCACCGACCCGGCATCCTTCGCCAGCTCGCGCGAGTTCGTCAAGTACAGGAAATTCCACCCCGGCACCACTTCCTCGAGCCCCCCGCGATCGAGCTTGGTCATGTCGCTCTCCGCCGGGTTCGGGTTGGCTGCGAACGACGACTCGACCGACAGCGGCGGCCCGATCTTCACCTGGTACCGCCCCGATAGGTCGGTGTCCTCGAAGTGAAACTGGCTCACGCCCCCTGAGGATTGCAGCTTGGTCGCGATCGTCTGGCCCCCCGGCGTCACCACCGTCACCGCCGCCCCCGCACCCGCCGCGGGAAAAGCCTGGTCGAAAAACTGCCCCACCTGGATATTCCGCTCCGCGAACCGGCCCGCCGAGGCCCGCATCACAATCTGCTGCATCACCGGCAAATAGCTCTGGTGCAGCGGCCAGTCGGTCCAGCCCGCATCGGCCGAGGTTGCCACCAGCATCACCGTCCCTCGCCGACGCTCCAGCTCGACGATCGCCGGATCACCGTTGTCGAAGTCCATCACCACCTCGGCCCTCGACTGCTTCGGCAAGATCAGCTTGTGATACTGCCACGTGCGGTTCAGCGTGAGGCCCGCCGTCACCGGGTCCGACTCTCCCTGGTACTCCGAAAGAATCGGATGCCGGTATCCCAGCGGATTGAACAAGAACCCTCCCTGCCGCTTGGAGGCATCCCCCACGCTTGGGCCCATCTCCGCCGGCAGAATCCCCTTCCCGTCCGCGTACAGCAGCCGGTTGTAGTTCTCGGCCACGACCTGATCGCCCCCGAAGATGACGACTCCCCCTCCTTGGTTCAGGAAATCGTCGATCGCCGTCACGTCCCGCGCACTGAACTGCGCCACGTTGCACAGCACCGCCACGTCGTAGTCGGCAAGCTCCCGATTGAGGAACTGCGATTCCGGGATCACTTCCACCCGGATCAGCCTGGGCTGCCCCGGTACCTCCTCCGTCGGTGCCAGCGCCTGCGCCAGATAATCCGTCTCGGCCTGATACGGCTCGGACTTGAAATGGCCGTCAACCAGCAACACCTTGAGCGCTTCCCGCACCGGCACCACCATGTATCGCCGGTTGTCGAGCAAAAGCGGATCGTCGTCGATCGACACCTCCACCAGATGATCGCCCGGGCTCGAGAACGGATACGGAAAAACCGCCGGCACGTCTTCACCCGGCCGCAGGTCGAACGACTCTTCCGGGCCCAGCCGGCCGTCGACCGTCAGCCGCACCCGCACACCATCCGAGGGCGTGCTGCCGAAATTGCGCAGCACCGTGCGAATCAGTGCATTGGTCCCCACCGGAACAAACGGCGCTCCCGGCTTCAAGTCGGTCACCGCCCGGTTCTCTCCCCCCGTCTTTCCCAGGTCGATCACCACCCACCGCACCCGCCGCTCCTCGACCCGCTTCAGTATCTCCTTGATCGGCCCCGCAGCCTCCGCCGGCGGTCGCCAGCTCGTCGCCTGCAGATCCGTGAGAAAGATCACTTCCTTCTGCTGAATCGGCGAAACCTCGAGCACGGCGGCAACCTTCTCGAACGTCGCCGCCAGGTCCGTGCCGCCATGCGAGAGCTTGAGCTCGGCGATCTCCTTCCGCACTTCGACCGAGCTCGGCGAGGGATCGCCGATGACGACCTTGGGCGGCTCTCCCATCAAGATCACGCTGATCACATCCCCTTGCCGCGAGTCCTTCACAAGCTGCGACGCCAGCTCCTTCGCTTGATCGAACCGGCTCGACTCGCCCGACGTGTATCCCATCGACAGCGAATCATCCAGCACCAGCACCCGATGGGTTTGCCGTCCCGAGATCACCGCGCCGAACGTCTCGAGAAACGGCTTCGCCATCGCCATCACAACCAGGATCACCACCAGCGTGCGCAACAGGAGCAGCAGCCATTGCTCGATCCGGATCCGCCGCCGGTTCCTCCGCACCGCCGCCAGCAGAAACTGCATCGCAGCCCACGACACCTCCTTGAACCGTCGTCGGTTGAGCAGGTGAATCAGCACCGGCACCCCCGCCGCCGCCAGCGCATAAAGCAGCGGAATGTTGGCAAAACCCAGGGCCCATAAGACCGCCGACAACAAGTGCTCTTCCTCCATTAGATCGCTCGAACCTTCGCCGCCTTGAGTAGGTTAGGCTTTAGCCTGACTCCCCGCTCCGACACCGATCCCGCATCACGTACGTCAGGCTTCAGCCTGACTCCCCCTCAATCCCCGCCCTCAAAGCGATCGAACCCTCGCTGCCCGCGACGCCAGGTAGCTCGCCAGTGCAACGCCCAGGTTCTGGTTGGTTCGCAGCGGCACGTAATCGATGTCCGTCATCCGGCAGGCCTTTTGCACCTGCTTCAGGAACGACTGCACCTCTTGCTGATACGCTTTCTTGAGAGCGTGCGGATCCGTGAGCACTTGCGAGGCATCCTCCAGGCCCTTGAACAGCGTCGTGTCCCGGAACGGAAAGTCGATCTCAGCCGGATCGAGGATGTGAAAGACAATGACCTCGTGCCGGCGATGCCGGAAGTGCTTGAGCCCGGAGGTCACCTTCTCGACGTCGTCAAACAGGTCGGAGAAGATCGCCACCACTCCCCGCTTCTTGAATCGCTCGGCCAGGTCGTGAAAAACAGCCCCCAGGTCCGACTTCTCACGCGCGGGCGTCACGTCCAAGAGCCGCACCACCTCCTTGAGCTGCGACGGACTGCCCGCAGGCTTCAAGTACCGCCGCACCGCGTCGTCGAAGACGACCAGGCCCACCGAGTCTTGCTGCTGAAGAATCATGTAGCCCAGGGCCGCCGCAAGAAACCGGGCATAATCGAGCTTGGTGACGTTCTGCCCCGACGCATAACCCATCGACTCGCTGGTGTCGACCAGCAGATACGAAAGGAGATTGGTCTCTTCCTCGTACTGCTTCAGGTAAAGCTTGTCGGTCTTGGACCAGACCTTCCAGTCGACGTGGCGGATGTCGTCGCCCGGCACGTACTCCCGGTGCTCGGCAAACTCGACCGAGAAGCCGTGATACGGGCTGGGATGCATCCCGGCGACATAGCCTTCGACCACCATCCGCGCCTGCAGGTCGAGCCCCTCGAGGCTAGCTAGCGTTTGCGGATCTAAATATCTTTGGTAGTTTTCCACTTTGCTCGGCCTCGTGCTCGTCGACCGGAACCGACTTGATCAGCCGCTCGACGATGTCGTCGGGCTTGAGGCCTTCGGCTTCCGCGTTGAAGTTGGTGATGATCCGGTGCCGCAGCACCGGCCCGGCGACTGCCCGTATGTCGTCGGTCGAAACGTGATACGCCCCGTGCAGCACGGCCCGGGCCTTGGCCGCCAGCACCAGGTACTGGCTGGCTCTCGGGCCGGCCCCCCAGCTCACATAATCGCGCACGAAATTCAGGTTGTTCGCCTCGTCCCGCCGCGTCGCCCGCGTCAGCCGCACCGCGTATCGCGAGACGTGGTCGGCGATCGGCACCTTCCGCACCAGCTCCTGAAGCGCCAGGATGTCGCTCCCCGCAAGCACCTTCGAGACCAGCGGCCTTACTACCGAAGTCGTCAGCCGCACGATGTCCAGCTCCTCCTCCTCGCTCGGGTAGCCCACCATGATGTTGAGCATGAACCGGTCGAGCTGGGCTTCCGGCAGCGGGTACGTTCCCTCCTGCTCGATCGGGTTCTGCGTCGCCAGCACGAAGAACGGGTCGGGCAGCTTGTGCCGTTCGCCCCCCACCGTCACCTGCCGCTCCTGCATCGCTTCCAGAAGCGCGGCCTGCGTCTTGGGCGGCGTGCGGTTGATCTCGTCCGCCAGCACGATGTTGGCAAACACCGGCCCCCTCAAGAACTTGAACTGCCGCACTCCGCTGGCCTTGTCTTCCTGGATGACTTCGGTCCCGGTGATGTCCGATGGCATCAGGTCCGGCGTGAACTGAATGCGGTTGTACGTCAGGTTGAGCGCATCGGCCATCGTGTGGATCATCAGCGTCTTGGCCAGTCCCGGTACTCCGATCAAGAGGCAGTGCCCGCGCGCGAAGATCGCGATCAATAGCTCTTCGAGCACCCGGTGCTGGCCGACGATCACCTTGGACATCTCGGCCTTGAGCTTCGAAAACGCGTCCTTGAGTCGCTCCACGGCGACGATGTCGGCTTCTTCCTTCAAGGCTTCCGCCGGCTCTTGCTCACTCACGCTAGGGTCTCCTGTTGATGTGAATTCATTCGGTCTTGGAGCTCAGTGCCCAGATGTCCTTGTCCGTCGCCACGATCGCGCGCCGCGGGTCCACCTTGAACGTCACCTCGGAAACCGCCGACGGAAACACCAGCCGCTCGATCAGCGCGCCGTCCTCGCGCCTGTGCACGATCACCGGCCAGCTCGCCAGATCTCCTGCGCCGGTCGACTCCGCGGCGCTCGGAAACGCGAAGATCGATCGCTCCGAAAGCGTGATCGACCACACCGCGTTCCGCGGTCCGGAAAGCGGGCACGACCACACTCGCGAGCCATCCTCGAGCGAGAGCGCTCGCAAGGCCGGCCGCGCCCCCCGAGAATGTCTCATAGGTCACGCAGTACAGGTTCCGCCGGTCCACCGCGATCGAGCCCGGGCGCTGGCTCAGGTTCTCTCCGAGCACCTTCTCCCAGCGCTTCTTGCCGGTTGCCGCGTCGAGACGGATCAGCGTGTACCCGTCGTGGACCACCAGCAGCGTCTTCGGCACTGCCAAGCAGCAAGGGCGGCCCGTTGTCGGGCGGGCGCTTGGCCTCCTGGAAGACCCACGAGGTCTGGCCGTGCTTGAGGTCGAATCGCTTGACCGTGCAGCGATCCGACACCAGGACGACCGAAGTCTCATCGATCGGCAGCGGCGGCCGTTCAAGCTGCTCGTTTTCCTAGAAGCGCAGTGTGGTTCACCACCCGGCCGTCTGCGGTGGAGAGCACCAGCAGTTGGTTCGGCTTGTCGATCTGCAAGACCGCCTGCTCGGCGCCGATCCAGAGGTTGGGCCTGATCTGCCCGGGCGGCGATGTGAACGACCACTCAAGCGCGCCCGAGTCGCCGTCGATCGCGTAGCAGCTCGCTGTGGCTCCGCACACAGAAGACTCGCCCCTTCGCAATCTGGAACCCCGAAAGGTACGGACCCTCCGGCCCCGGGCCCGGCACGGCCTCGGCCGGGCCCGCAAACGGATCGGGCCGCCGCGTGTCCTTGCCCGCCTTCGACACGTCGAACCGCCATTGAACGCTCCCCTGCGAGAGCTCGAGCGCCGCAATCTGCCGCGAAGTCGCCACGATCAGCTTGTCCGAGAGATAGCCCGCCCAGACCGGCGGTCCGCCCAGATCCGACACCCACTTGCGGCGCACCGGTGTTCGCGTCGAGCAGCCGCAGCCCCGTCTTCTCCACCAGGAACACCCGCCCTGAATCCACCGACGGCAGCACGCCGCAGGCGAAAAGCGCCTTCACCGGCAGATTGTCCTCCGGCTGCCAGTGCCATTTCCGGAACAGCGGCAGCGGCGTCGGCGGCTCCGGACGGTCCGCCACGATCGCCGCGTAAATCGGCCGCTCCAGCTCCGCTGCCGCCAGCTCGCCCGCGCTCGCGTTGCGGCCGTTGTGCTCCAGCGATTGCTTGGGGTACCGTGCCAGCAGATCGAGGTAGCAATCGCGCACCGAGACCAGAAGCTTCCTTGCCTCGTACACATGCGCCAGCCGCCAGAGCGCCAGCACTCGCCGGTCTACATCGGCCCCGACATTCTGTTGTAGCCTCTTGTACGTGTGGCTGGCATCGGCAAGCCGCCCGCCACGCTCGTAGACTCTGCCCAGCTCCAGCAGCGCCTCCGGCACGACTCGCGCCTCGGGATAGGCGCGGCAAACGTCGTCGAGAACCCGCGCGTCCTGCTCTTTCTTGCCGCGCTCGAAGAGCGCCGCCGCCTCCTTCTCGAACGTCGCATAGACCTCTCGGCCGCTCTGCTCCAG
This sequence comes from uncultured Planctomycetota bacterium, assembly GCA_963823665.1. Taxonomy (GTDB): domain Bacteria; phylum Planctomycetota; class Planctomycetia; order Isosphaerales; family Isosphaeraceae; genus CAVXHV01. The sequence goes on along the minus strand of CAWGMQ010000007.1, from coordinate 1,004,121 downwards.
GATCGACTTGAGCCGGTCGCCGATCATGAGGTCCGCCCGCACCGTCCGCTGACCGTCCGCCGCGGCCACCGGCAGGCTCCGCAATCTGTCGTCGGCCAGAAGCTGCTGACAGATCGCCACCGACTCGCGCGGCCTGGACGCATCCACCAGCACATCGGCCAGGAGGAGCTGCGCTTCGAGCTGTTCGTTGGCCGACCGGGCGACATCCGCGGCCGTCTTGAGTCGTAGGGCGGCGACGTCCCACTCGCGGCGCCTTGCGGGCCGACGACGCCAGCCGCACCAGCAGCCGGAATTCCTGCTTCCGCGCCACCCCGGAGAGAGAAAGCCCGTCGATCGTCTCGTTCGCGCGCGCCTTCTCGACCGCCCTGCCATACATCTCGAGCGCCACTTCGTTGCTGCCGACCGACTCCGCCGCCCGCGCTAGCCGGAAGTAGTTCGCGGCATCCTCAGGCGCAGCCGCGATCTGCTGCCGGTACCGCTCGATCAGCCGGCTGTTCTGGCAGAAGACCGCCAGGCCGTCTGCCTGCGCCACGATCAGGAAGCCGTCGCCGGCCACCAGGTTTCCCGGCTTCGCATGAAATGCCTCCATCAGCCGGATTGGCGGCTCCGCCGGCGGCAGCCCGGTGCGCTGGTCGAGGATCCGGATCTCGTTCTGGGTCGGCCAGTAAATCATGTTCCCCGCCAGCAGCCCGCGCCCGTGGCCTTCAACCGCCTTCCCCGAGTCCGGCCAGACCTGACGCGCCTCCCCCGTCTTCACGTCGAATAGCACCACGCGATTGCCCGTGGCCACCAGCCGTCCCTTGGCAACCCCCAGCAAATGCGCCAGCTTGATGTCCTCGGCGATTCGCTCCGTCTTCCAGACCATGCGGCCGCTCAAGGAATCAAACGCGAAGATCGCGTCCGCGTCGGCCGGAGCAATGAACACCCGGCCGTCGTGAATCACGGCGGGGTTCAGATCGCGCTCGAGTGCCCCCGCTTGCTGATGCAGGTCTTGCCGTGGGTAAGTCGCCACCCACATGGTCGCGCCGGTCGCCGCATCGATCGCCGCCAGCGCCCCCAGATTCGTCTGATAGTAAAGAGTCGACCCCTCCAGCGAGAGCAATCTGTGATTGAAGTCGTGCGGCGAGATCGCGGGCGGCTGCATCCCGCCGAACCCGAAGTTGTTGATCTCGCCTTCAGGCGTGCCGGCGCCGACGTACCGGATCCACCGCACGTTGCCCGAATCCGCGTCGAAGCACGCGACGTAGATCTCGGTCTTGTCGCGCCGATCCGTCACCCCCACGTACACATTGCGCTCGTCCGCGACCGGCGTTCCCTCGAAGCTGACCAGCCGGTTCCCCAGCCGGTCCGCCGGCCGGTTGGGCAAGGCCAGCGTGCTCGACCGCTGCTCCCACAAGATCTTCCCCTGTGCGCTCCAGTCAAGCGCCACGATCGAGTTCGACGCCAACCTGCTCCCGAAAGTCCCCGCCGACGTCGCCCCGTGCAGCGTCATCCGCGCGTAAATCTTGTTCCCGGCGGCCGTCAGCGTGTACCTTGGAATTCCCTGGCCCCCAGGCCGCACGTGCGGAACGGTGGGATCGTCGTCAGGCGGATACTTCCACACCGGGTTGATCAGCCTGGGCGTGCTGTTCTCCCCCTCCTGCGGCCGGTCGTTCAAGTTAAATGCCTGCACCCGGAAGCCATCGCAGACGATCACCTGGTCGCCTAGCACGATCGGATGATACGCCAGCAGCCGCTCCGGCGCAACCGACACCGGCCCCCCGCCCATTCCGGTTCGCGGATTGAACGTCGGCGCCTGCGAGACCACGACTTTCTCGAGGTCCACTTTCCACTGCAAGGAGCCCACATCGATCGGCGCCGGCACGATCCGCGTCCGCGCGAACGACCCCGCAAAGGTTGGCCAGCTATTGTCCCGCTCGCGCGCCGGGCCCAGCCCGTCCAGCTCAAGCGCCTGCGCCACGATCTCCGCATAAAGGCCGTTCCGGCCCGCCAGCTTGCCGCTCGCGCCGGGGTAGCGCGGCGAAGCTCGTTCAGATCAGCCGCGCCGGGCGGATCCTCCCCCGCGGCAGCCCGGCACAACAGCTTCTTGGCGGCAACCCGCGCCAGGTCGACCGACGGATCGGGATGCACCAGCACGTGTGGATCCTCGGGATGGTCCGCGACGATCCGCCCGTATGCCGTCCGCGCCTCCCCGAATCGTCCATCCTGAAACGCCAGATCGCCCAGCAGCTCGAGCGCATCGTCGCCCCAGGAGCTGCAGAACATCTGATCGACCACCCGCCGCAACAGCGTCAGGTCGCGCCCGCTCTGCCCCTGGGCAAACCAGCGCTCTGCTGTCCCGTCCACCCGTCTGCGATAAATCGCTCGCGCCTCCGGCGGCAGCTTCGAGATCGCCCGGTGGCAATACCAGCGATCGTCCACATAAAGCACGAACTCGCTCGCATTGGCCGCTCCCGCTCCCGGACCGGCCAAAGCCCCCCCCTCCGCCGGCAGCACGGTCACCCGCTCGCCGAACTGCTCGATCACTTTCTGATACATCTGCACCGCTTCAGACCAGTGCGCGCCCCGCGCATGGTCCGCTGCGATTTGCAGGTGCTTCGCCGCCGGACCGCTCGAGTTCGGGTCAAACGGCGGCGCCCCGCGATTGTTCCACTGACCAAACTGCCCGAACTGGCCCAGCGCCAGACCCGCCAGACCGCCGGCAAAGAGAAAGACAAGGACCGCCAGACCGGTAAAGACGCCAAGCCGCATCGGAACGCGCACCCGGCGCGCGTTGCCACCCGACCCGAACAAGCTCGTCTTGTTCTCGCACCCGCCCCAGCGTTTCGCGGCGAATTCAACCAGGTCGCTCGGAAGCGCGCTCGAACCCCGCGATCGGTTCAGAAGTGCCAAGCTGTTTGGGCTCCCTTCCTGGAATCACGGCAGACAACCTGCCGGAGATCGGCGCGACGGGTGCCGCTTGCTTTTGTCTCGATGCCGGCAAGCAAGTAGAGAACACGGTCACACGGCCAATTCATGGACTTCCAGATCGCGCCTTCCCAATCATTGGACACTAATTCCCAATGCGTTAGCAACGGCAAATTCGATACCGTTCCCCAAAGCCTGCCCCCATATCAGAAATCAAGCGACACAATGCATCAGTTAGGGCCGAAGCTGCTCAGAAATCATGCAGAGACTTCTCTCGACCCGCCAACAAGCAGACACCATCATGGCGACCGCTTCGAGTGCTTCCGAAGAAACGCAACAGAGTTCGGCATGATCCACTCAATGCTGTCAAGCACCGCATCGCTCGGCACGTTGCGTCCCATCTTGCTCGCCCCGCCCCTGCGCTCGATCTCCTTCTTCGCCACCTCCCGCCGCCGCCGCCGTCGTCTCTCGCGCTTGGGCTCTCGGGCACCTGAAGGCTCGCCCCCGTCCCCGCTACCAGTTCGGCGCGGGTCTCGGGCACCGGAAGGGTCGCCGCCGTCCACACTCTGAGTTCGGCGCGGGTCTCCGACCCCGCCGTCCGCCCGACCGTAGGTCTCCTCTTCACCCACGCGAGTTCGGCCCGGGTCTCGGGCACCCGAAGGGTCGCCCCCGTCCCCACGATCAGTTCGGCCAGCTCGAGAATCTCGTCAGCTTCCGCGTTCTCGGCTTCGAGCCTCCACAGGCGCTCGATGGCCTTGTCGATGATCGCAAGCAGCACAGCCAGTCCTGCCCCTGCATCGGACGGCGTGATCGCGCGTAACTCCGGGCGCGTAAGCTGGCCCTCATGGAACTTCACCCGATCATAGTGGATCTCGCACCGGAGCTCGCGGAAGGCGGACTTGAAGGCCGGCCTGATGGCATGGCTCGCAAGGAACACCAAGGCGGCCTCTCGATCGAAGAGCGCATCGAGCGGCTGCTTTCCCGGCAACCGGAGAGCCATGAATTTCTGGCACGACACCCAGCCCTCTCCCGAGTCGATCGGCTTCCGCACCTCGCCCAGCCGCTCCCGCAGCCAGCGTCGGCCGGCGCGGGTAGCCTCGAGCTGAAGGACCAGCCTGCCCGGTTTATCCGGGTCATCGGCTTCCCCCGACCACGAGGTCCGCGGCTCCTTGTGCTCATAGTCCCGCGACGGATAGAGCTGCTCCGGTCCGCGACGGTCAAAGAGCAAGCGCTCCCCGAGCGCGATCACCGCGTCTGCCTCGCGAAGCGCCTCCGCTCGCGATCGCCTCACCATGTCGCCGGTCACGCGAAAAACTTCTAAACGGTTAGCCCGCATGGCCCGCCAGTAAGCCATCGCCGCCAGCTTGGCCAGATCTCCCTCGGCTTCATTTCGAGTCTTATGACCCGTTCTATACGCATCAATCTTCGCCTGAAGCTCCGCCGGATCCTCCCCCGGCAAAACCGGCGTCTTCGCCGTGAGCCCATGCTTGATTGCATTAAACCGCGAGGCATTGCCAGTCGAAGCTCGCTGATCGTTCATTCCGACAACCGTCCCACCCTGCTGCTCACTCATCGCATCACCATAAACCTCTCCGTCGCGCGAGCGTCCAGTAACTCCGCCCGCAATCGACCGACTATTCAGAAACGTGAAAATGGTGTGTAATTAGGGAGGGTGGCCTCTCTTATCAAGGGCTCTTCCCCGTTCACTCAGCAATATAAGGTTCAAATCACCGCTTTCAGAAAGTTGACCGAGATTATCACGACTGTGTGATCCGCACATCCCGCGCAACCGGAAACCCGCCTGCGCACAAACTACGCGAAAAATCGATTCAGATGCCGCACCGCTCACTTGACGCGCATAGGCATACCACCTATGGTGAATAGGCGTGATGCCTGCGCAAGGAACTGAACGGGGGGTTTTCAAAGTGAGCAAGCGTCCTCAAACCGTCACCGACGCCGAGTTGGCGGTGTTAAAAGCCCTGTGGCAGAACGGGCCCCAGACGGCGAGGGCGCTCACCGAGGCGATCTACCCCGGCGGTGCGGAATCGGAATTCGCCTCGGTGCATTCGTTCCTCCAGCGCCTCGAGCGCAAGGGTCTCGTCGCGCGTGACCGAAGTTCCGCAGTCCACATGTTCTCCGCGGCTGTGTCCCAGGCGAGCGTCGTCGGCAGCGAACTGTCGGCCTTGGCCGATCGACTGGGCGATGGATCAATCGCCCCTCTCATCATGCACCTGGTCGAAGAAAAACGGCTCACGACGCAAGAAGCGGCCGAAATCCGCAGAATCCTCGACAACTACGCGAAGCGACCGGAGCCCACCCATGAATGAACTCCTCGCGATTGCCGCACAGAACACGATCGTCGCCGGCATCCTGGGCATCCTGGTCTTTGGCCTCACGCGCCTCTGGCGACGCCCACCCGTAGCCCACATTCTGTGGCTCCTCGTGCTCGCCAAGCTGATCGGCCCGCCGATACTCCAGGTCGATGTCACAGGCCTTCTCGCCCGCCACCCCACGATCGAGGCCCGCGGCAGCGGTCCAGACCTGGCGCGAGAAAGCAGTTTCCCTGGCGCCGACTCCCATACAGCGTTCGCGTCTCTCCCAGGTTCCGTTCCCCGCGGCGGAGGAACAGACAAACTCATCGTGAACGACAAAGACAAACCCGACGCACCATCGTCTACGGGCACTCGGCCTACAACATTCATAACTATGTATACAACATCACTCAATTTCATCCGCCGGCGCACAAACGAAGCGATCATCGCGGTATTCATCGCCTGGATCGCCGGCCTCGGCTTCTGCGCAGCGATCGCTCTCTGGCGCATCATCCGTTTCAATCGCATGATCCTGCAAACCTTGGCGGCCCCACAGCGGCTGCAAACCATCGCCGCCAACCTTGCCAGGAAGCTTGGCCTCCGTCGCGTACCCGATCTTCGACTCGTCGATGGCGTCGACATCCCCATGGTCTGGTGTGTCGGTCCTCGGCCAATCATCGCCTTGCCCGCGAGGCTCTCGAGCCAGCTTGACGAACAACAAACATCAATGGTGCTCGCGCACGAATTGGCCCATCTGAAGCGGCGCGATCATTGGGTCCGCGGGTTCGAGCTCGTGATCTCGTTGATCTACTGGTGGAACCCGCTGGTCTGGAGCGTCCGCCGCAAGCTGCACGAGTTCGAAGAATTGTGCTGTGATGCCTGGGTCGCCTGGGCCTTTCCCGACAGCAAGAAATGCTACGCCGAAGCTCTGTTCAAAGCGGCCACACTTGCCTCTCGAGCGCACCGCCGGGCACCGGCACTCGCCAGCCCCTTCCTCAATAATCGCGGCGTCCTCAAAGGGCGGATCGAAGCCGTGCTCGAGGGCCGCCTGCCTCGCCAGGTTTCACCCTGGGCTGCACTCGCGCTCGCGGCAGTTGCCATCGTGTTGCTTCCCTCCGTCGCGCCGTCCGTCCAGGCGGTCCACGCTCGGCCCCCTTCCGCATCGCCACCACAGAACAAGCCCGGCCAAGCACAAGCCGCGGCCGTGGCGCAAGGAAAGATCGTTGGCACCGTCACCGTGAGCGGAACCGATGAGCCCGTCAGCGGTGCGACCGTCCGGTTCATGCTCGGCAAGACCTCCAAAGGCCTGAGCATCTATCACGACGCGGTCACCGGGCAGACGGACGCGAACGGCCATTATTCGATCGACGTGCCCTTCGGAAGTGTCAGCGTCGGCCGGTTCGATGCGCCGCCGGGATACTGGTCCGAAGGAGGCGCCGCCAGTAATCTCGTCACATCCCCCGAGTCGCCCGTTTTCACGAAGGACTTCTCGGTGCGCCGGGGTACGCCGCTGCGGCTGCGCGCTTTCGAATTCCCCACGGGCAAGCGCATCCCCGGCATCCAGTGCATCGCGACGCGTTTGGATCCCAAACCGCGGACAATGTCCTGGTGCGACACCGACTCGGTCGGAATTGCGCGAGTCACGCTACCGGGTTTTCACGGCGAATTCCGGCTCGTCGTGGTTGAGTTCTGGGAACCGACCGGCAAGTGGGAGTCGCGGCCGGAACCGGCAACACTCTCGATCGAGGCCGGTTTCCGCATCGACCAGATCCGCCGCATCGACCAGATTCGCCAGGTCGCTCCAGAGCAACAGGCCTCGACGTACCGCATCACCGACGCCCAGGGAAAGGTCGCAACCCTGCGCCATGCGCGGGCGTGGCTGGATCAAGGCGAGTTACTCGTCGACGTCGACTTGAAGCCGGTTAACCCGGCCAAGATCGGCGATGTCCGTGGAACCGTCGTCGATGAAAAAGGTCAACCCGTACCCGGCGCCCGCGTCGGCCTTGTCGCGAACTCGATCGTCACGACCGGCCTCACCGCCGCTGACGGCCGGTTCTCCCTGCGTGACCACTGGATTCGCACCGCCGCCGAGCCCGGCACGAAACTCCGGCTCGCCGTGATCAAGGAGGGATTTGGCGGAGTCGACACCCGGCCGATCGCGCGCCCGGATGATCCCAGCGTTCCCATTGATTTCGGCCGCATTGTGTTGCTGCCTGGAAAATCCATCCGCGTGCGCGTTCTCGATCCGAGCGGCAAGCCCGCCCGCGGCGCCTGGGTTGATCCGTCGAGGTCATGGGCTTCCAGCTCCCAGATCGCGATGACGGACGAGCGCGGCGAGTGCGAGATCCGGAATCTGCCCGCCGGCGCCACCGAGCTGTACGTCTCCTACGGCGACTCCTACGCGAATACCACCGCGTTCGCCGGCGATGGAACAAACCCACTCACCGTCCGTCTAACTCCGATCCCCCAGCAGAACCCGGTCTCGACACCTCCGCCCGCGACCGCCGCGCCAACGTTAACCCCCCGAGCCTGCGCGGAAAACCGGCCCCACCCCTCTCGGTGAAGGAATGGTCCGACGGCAAGTCCAGGTCGCTCGCTGATTACAAGGGCAAGGTTGTGGCCCTCAATTTCTGGGGGATCTGGTCCGGCCCCTGCGGATACGCCATGCCGGCCATCAAGAACCTCGAAGCCAGGTACAAAGACCGCGACGTCGTGTTCATCGGCATCCACACCGCGGGCACGGATTTGGTCGACGTGCGAAACTTCCTGGAGCACATCAAATTCAACCTCCCCACGGCCGTCGACGCAGGCGAGGATGAAACCGCGAAACAGTACGGAGTCACCGGCTATCCCACGCTGGTCTTGATCGCCCGCGACGGCCGGGTCGCGTGGAGCAGCCGGGAACCGTCCGCAGAAGACGGCATGAAAATGATGGAACGCGCCGCCCGTTCCCTCTCCATCGCCTGGCCCCCGAACGAAAAACAACCCGAAGAAAAGCTCTTCGAGCAGGTCTGGCGCATCCAGGAGTTCCTCTTCGCCGAAGCAATCGACCAAGCCCTCACAAATGGGAAATGAGCCCAGCCGGCTGTGGCGAAGATCCGACGAGATCGTCTACGGTCAATTGCCCCGTCGACTCAACGCGGCTACGATACAATAGATCATCCGACGAATACCCGGAGACCTCAGCATGGATCCCGATACCTTCGATGCCACGATTCGCATGTTCAAGCACCAGGCACCGTTCCGCCCGTTTACGTTGGCGCTGGTCAATGGCGAGCGGCTCGAGGTGGATCATCCGGATGCGATCGCCGTGCGGGACGGAGTGGGCACTTTCGTCGGTCCGGGGGGCATCCCTTCCGTATTCGATCATGAGGGGGTCTCCCAAGTCATCGGGGACTTGGCAAACCGGCCGCTCGAGTGAGAAAAGGTGTCAGGAACCTTTTCCCCTGTATCAGGCACACTCCGTGTGCCGCCCGCCCCTCCGATAGCGACTCCAGCGCACCTCAAGCGCGCGCGCGTCACTCGCCAGATTCCTTGTTCGCAAAAAACTCCTGAAACCACCGATTCCTGCGGTCCAGGTGCTGCTTCAGTTCGTCGAGCTTCTCCTTCGGGCCGACGAATGTCTGGTCGGGGAAGCGGTAATCCGCCAGAATGCTCGCCAGGATCCGCTCCCCGATGTACGAATTCAGCCACAACCCGGCCATGTATTGCAGCCGCAGCGTCCGGTCGCTGTTGATCTGTGCCCCCCGCGACCACTCCGTCATCAAGGGCGCCTGGCCGATGTACGTCGCCAGCAGGTCAATCCCCTCCTCCGGTTCGACCACCATGCCGTCCGTCTCTGTCCTCAACTCCCCGAAGCCCACCTCCCGAAGCGACTGCTTCACCAGCTTGTGATCGGGACGATCCAGCCTCTGCTGCAGCAGGTCGACGTCGATCACCGTCGGCTCCAGCTCGCCGAAAAGGACGGCGTCGTAGCCTTCCCCTTCGCGCTCGTTGCTCCACAACGTGCCGTGCGGGAACACCTGGAAAAACGTGGCGATCACGCTCTTCGTCGTCGCCAGGTTGCTCTGGTTGAGCGGGATCCAGACACACATGTTCCCGCCCGGTTTCAGGTGATCTCGGCACATCTGGTAATACTCCACGGTATTGAGCGCGGAGCATCCCTTGACCCACGGGTCGACCGGGTCTGAAGAGATGATGTCAAATTTCTCCTGTGTCGTGCGCAGGAAGTGCCGGCCGTCGTCGTAGAATACCTCGACCTGCTTGCCGCTCACCGTGTGGGGGTTCTCTCGCGCGATGCCGTCGACGACGTGGTAATTCTCCTCGCCGAAGAGCGGCGTCGCCCGCTTCGGCACCAGCGGCTCGATATCGCAGATCGCCACGCGCTCGACATCAGGATGCAACAGGAATGAACCGGCGCTGACTCCCGCGCCGCAGGCAACGACCAGCACTGACTTGGGCTTCTTGTGCACGAGCGCAGGGATGTGTCCCAGCATCCGCTGCACCCGCATGTCGTACTGCAAAGTCGACGCCTGGATCTTGCCGGCAGCGTGGAAGCTGCGCACGCCATCCTTGTTCAGCGTGACGGCGACCGAGTCGTTCATCCCCTCGCCGACGTAGTTGCAAAAGATCTCCGCCTTGCCCGGCTCGCTCGGTACGTCCTTCACGATTCCGGCGCCCGCTCGTTGGAGCCAGCTCGCCGACTGCCGGCCGAACGCCACGACCGGCCACGGCACCGGCGTCACCCTCCAGGCCAGACCGCCCGCCGCCGCCGTCATCGCCACGAGCCCCACCGCCGCCGCACCGGGCACGCGCGCGCGCACGCCGTCCCCCGCCGTGCGCAACAGCGGCAAGCAAGCCGCCAGTGCCGCGAGCGCAGCAACGCCGATCAGCACGCGCTCTGCCCCCGCCGTGCCGAGTGCGGGAACGACCAGCAGGCTGAAAGCGAGCGCACCACCGATGGCGCCGATCGTGTTGGCCGCATACACTCCTCCCACCAGCCGCCCCGGGTCCTGCCCGCGCACAGCCACCGCCGCCAGCGCCAGCGGGAAGCTCGCCCCCCACAGGCACGCCGGCGGCAGCACCGCCCAGAGGCAGCGCACCAGGTCGATCTGAAACGTATACCACGGGCTCGCCGAAAGCGCCGGGACGATCGGCCAGTACGGCAGCGACTCCGACATCATCAGCGCCGTCCAGGCAATCGCCGCGGTCAAGAGCCATTGGCAGACGCCCAGTGCCATCCGCGGCGACGCGATCCGCCCCGACAGACCTGCCCCGAGGCTGCTGCCGATCCCCAGGCCGATCAGAAAGACGGCCAGGATGAGCGAAAACGTATACACCGTTCCGCCGAGCAACAGCGAAAGCAGTCGCGTCCACACAACCTCGGCCCCCAGCGCCGACATCCCCGAGAGTGCAATCGCCAGATACACCGCCCGCGTGCCACCGGTGTGCCCCGCGCTCAATCCCCTTGCCGCGTTTGCCGCCGCTTCGTATCGCGCCGGACCACCCGCCAGCGCCAGCGCAACCACCGCGACGAGCACGTTGAGCGCCACCGCGACGTAGCTCGCCACCGCGATGTCCCACACCCTCAGCAGGTAAAACCCGGCGACCAGGCAGCCGATCACGGCCCCGGCGATGTTGCCCCCGTAGAAGAACCCCAGCCATGACACCCCGACAGGCGTGGTCTCGACCCACCGCGCGATCGCCGGCAGCGTCGCACCCATCAAAAGCGTCGGTGGCAGCAAGCACACCCCGGCCACCGCCCCGCGCAGCAAGATTCCCGCCATCCCGTGCCCCGCATACCGCGAGTACACCGCCTCGACGTGCGGCATCCCGAACAACACCGCCAGCCCGATGACACCGATCCCCAGCTCAAGAACCGCGTAAACCCGCAACGGATGCCGCCGCGCCGAAACGACGCGAGGCAACAGCAGACTCCCGGCGCACATGCCGCCCATGAACGTCCCCAGCAACACCCCGAGCGAGATCGCCGTCGACCCGATCACGAGCTGCAAGACTTGCAGCCACACCACCTCGTAAATCAGCGCCGCGCAGCCGCTGCCCACAAAAAGTAAGAGCAGCACAGGCAGAAACCGCGGCGGGCCGGCTGGCGTGGGCGAAATGGTCATTGTGTCCTTCGAGCCTTTAAACGCACCCACGCTCGGCCGGGATAGCCCAGAACGGGACAGTCGCCGCTTGCGTCCGTTAGTGCGGGCACATTATATCAAAGTGTCGAGGGCTCGCCGCTGCCTGACTGCATCACCAATTTCCGACCCCCTTCTTCCGGGGCACTCCACCATGACATCACCTTCATTCCGCTACCATCCCGACCCGATCGCCACAGGCAGCGTCAAGCCATCGGAAGCCACCTGTAAGGGATGCGGTCGGGCCCGCGGCCTCATCTACACCGGCCCCGTTTATGGCGGCGAGGAAGATTACGGTGAGGCAATCTGCCCATGGTGCATCGCCGACGGGACGGCCCACGAGAAGCTTGGCGTTGAATTCGCCGATGCGAGCGGTGTCGGCGGCTATGGAGTCTGGGAAAAGGTGCCGCGCACGGTGGTGGAAGAGGTCGCCTATCGCACGCCAGGCTTCACCGGGTGGCAACAGGAGCGTTGGTTCACCCACTGCGGCGATGCCGCCGAGTTCCTGGCAATCGTCGGTAAACCGGAGCTCGAAGCCCTCGGTGCCGCGGCGACCGCCGCAATCCACGAGGAGTGCGGCTACGACGGGGAGGAATGGGATTCCTATTTCCAGGCGCTGCACCGGGATCATGGCCCGACGGCATACATCTTTCGCTGCCGCCACTGCGGAAAATTGGGCGGCTATTCGGACTGCCACTGAAAAAGGTGTCAGGAACCTTTTCCCTACATCCCGCGCCGCTGAAGCTGCACTCCCATGTAAAAGAGCACAGCACCCCCCGCGGCAATCAGCATCGACTGCCCCAGGTGCACCTTCTCCATCGAGCTCCGACGCAATCGCAAACGGCAAGATGAGCAAACCCATGAGCTGGAGCACGCGGCCGACCCGATAACGCCACGAAAGTCGCCGTCATTTGATCCTGGTGGCCGGGTCCATCTTGATCTCGCCCACGTCGGTCGTCTCACCCGCCTTCACCGTGACCGGCATTCCCCGTCCCAGGCCCGGATTGGCATACCCGGTATGGTGCCAGACGATCAGGTTCTGGCTTCCAGCCGGAACACCCTTGATCTCGAACGAGCCGTCCACAGCCGTGGTCGCGAAGAACGGATGGTCCAGCACCAGCAGGTAACCTGTCATCCAATTGTGAATATCACATTGAAGCTTCATGGGGCGCGTCTCGCCCTCGAGAGCGGGAACGTTGAACACGCCGTTGGGCGCGACCATCGTGTTCACGCCCGTATTGTTAAACCCCGTGAACCGCACGTTGTGCCCGATCGGGTCGCTCGACTTGATCACCAGCTTCTGGTCCTTGTGGAACGGCAGAACATACGGCTGAAACTCGCAGTTCTTTTGATCGAGCTCGACCTTCGGGCTCTTGGCCAGCAGCGCCTTCACCTGCTCCGTGCGATCTCCCTTGGGCCTGAGCAGGTAGGCAACCCCGTACGAAACCCCCTTGGTCTTCGGGTCAACCACCAGTTCGCGCGACTTGATCGACGACGTCGCACACACAGCCGAATCCTTCACGTCAGATTGCCCCTTCGAGACCAGCTCCTTGATCTCGGGGATCTTGTCATCCCCCCACACCAACCGCCCCTTGATCGTCCCGGTGTCCGCCTGGCCGACCGCGCCGGCGGCCAGCAAGCAAGCACGCCGGGGTACCCGCCGCCGCAGCCGAAAACGGAGCGTAGAGCGGAATCGCCACGCAGAGCCAAACGATCAGCCGACGCGTGAACCCGGCTCGTGGTTGGTCGCAGACGTTAGTCCTAACGAGCGCCAATAGCCTCCCGCGGAGCATGCGCCATACTTCCCCCCCTTTAAAAGGGGGGGTCAGGGGGGGTGCATTCCGGTGCCCAAGCTTACACGACCGTCGCGCAACAGCAACCGATCCACTCATGACACAGCCCTCAGCTCGGGGGAAGCAGCTTGCTCGACTCAATCTTGAATTCCTTCTCCGTCGTGTCGTTGGCCTTGATCGTGACCTCTTCTCCCGAAGGTGCCGTCACGAAGCCGCCTCCCTTCACCGATTCCTGCCAGACGACAACCTTCTGCGCTCCGGCAGGCACATTCTTGATCTCAAAGTTACCAGCCTTGTCCGTCACCGTGATATAAGGATTGTCGAGAACCATCCACCACGCGCTCATCCACGGGTGAATATCGCAGACAACCTGGCCCGGGGTCCGCTCGGAACCCGTGAGCGGGTACTTCTGCGATTGCCCCCCGGCGATCGTCTGATTGAACGTCGAAGCCTTGAGCTTCACGTTCACGTTGTGGTTCACGGGGTCGCTCGATTTGAGCACCACGGTCTCACCCACCATCATCCCCAGCACGTGCGGCTCGAAGATGCACTTCGCCTGGTCGAACGTGACGGTCTTACCAGTCTTTGCCTTCTTGGCGTCGTCACTGACAGCCGACGGCCGAGGGAAATAGACCAGTACATTCTTGACACCCTTGCTGGCATCATCGACGACGAGCTTCTCGGACACGATCGGTGCGTCGACCGCACACACCGTGATGTCCTTCTCCGCCTTGCCCTTGTCCTGAAGAATCTTGGGAGACGGCGCCGCACCGTCCAGCACGACCCGCCCTTTGAACGTTCCCCACCCCGAAGCAACAGCAGGTGCCCCCGCCGCCGCCGGGGCCGCCGCGGACGGCGATGCCGCAGCGGCATTGTTCCCGGAAGCCGCGCCGGGCGCTGCCGCCTTGGACGACGACACGTTCACACCCGGCTCCGGCAACACCACGTTGACATCACTCGAATCCGTCGGCGTCCCCCCTCCGCAGCCGGCAATACCGGCCGCGAGCATTAGCGCAGAGGCGAGCCCGACAGATCCCCGTTTGCCTGAAAAAAGATGAGCTAACATGAACATGGCCTCTCCTCGAATGGCACCAGGAATTGAATTGCCCCCTGGCGCGATAGTTTGGGACGAGTTTCCAAAGGTCAAGGAGCAGTGCCGGGCGCCTTGACCGGCGTTCCGGCCGCCGCCGAGCCGCCCGCCGGGACGGGGGCAGCACTTGTTGAGGCAAGCTGAAGCTCCACGGCATTGACGTAGTTGAGCAGCGTGTCGCGAACGGCCCGCACCATGTCGATGGGCTTGTTTTCGAACGTCTTGGGAACCTGAATCTGAATGTCCCCGTGCGGCGCGATGTTCTGCGGCATGGCGGTGTACGGCACCATCCGCCGCGGGTTGGCAATCCAGGATTCCAGGTACCCCGGCTGGAACCGCGAAGCAACCAGCCGCAGGTCGGGCCCGTTCACCACCGACGCCCCCCCGCTGGGCTTGAACTGCCCGATCGCATGACACTGCAGGCACGGTGAGGCCTTGTTGGTCATCATGGTCCAGCCCGCCCCGAGGTAGTCGGGATGGGCCTTCTTCCGCTCCTCGATATAGGCCGGAGTCTGCTCGGGAATCGACTGATACGGGAACGGAGCCCGATCCCGCGCAGCGAAGTAATTGGCCAGCGCAGCCGCCTCCTTGAAGCTCGCCTTCTCGTCCTTCCCGAAATGGAACCGCGGCATCCGCAACTGGGCCGCCGGCCGGATCATGTGCGGATCGTGCAGGAACGCCGATAGCCACGGCGTTTGCACCTTGTTACCTTGACGCAGCAGCGGCGGAGGCAGCCGGTTCCAGAACGTCTCGACCGGCGCGTTGGTGTTAGCATTCTGATACGCCGCGTACAGGAACGGGAAATCGCCCCCCTTGCCCGGCGTCTTCTCGATCCGCGTCTGATCGAGCGTGAGGTTGTCCGCCACGCTGAACGTATACCCCCGGATCTTCACCGGCTGCCAGAGCTGCACGGTCAGCTCGTTTTCCGAAAGCCCCGTCGGCATACCCTCGATCGTGATCTCCTCGCCGTCATCCTTGCCGATCTCCAGCTCCTGCTCGATCTCATTGGCCCCCAGCTTTTTCGTGGGGTCATATTTGAGCGACGGATCGAGCTCGGCCAGATAATCGTTGGCGCGGCCCTTGTACGAAGACATCAGGTTGCCCTTGAAATCGGGCATGGCCTCCGCCACCTTCGTCCCCTTGGCAATCTTGAATTTGGGCATCTCCAGCACGTGGCAGCCGTCGCAGTTGAACCGGTTCAGGATCTTCGCTCCCTCCGCCACGGCCGTCTTCGCCGGTGTCGTCTTCGTGGTTGCCAGGTACTTGGAATTGACCTTCTCACCGGTCAAGCCCAGCACGAACGTCATGACCTCCTCGATCGCCTTGGGATCATTCGCCCAGGCAAACTGGGGCATGCGCAGCCGGTCGTCCCACGTCTTGTATTTCTCGCTCTTCTTCTTGTAGTCATAGCTCCGCGGCCGGTGCAGCTTCTGGTACAGGAACCCCATCCGGGTCTCGTGCGTGATCTTCTCCTGGTAGAAGAGATCGGTGCCGTCACGAGCCTTCTCCGTGTCCTGAGGCTGGTCCGCAAGATATTCGGCGATATGTCCATATTCCAGCCGGGCCGGGTTCTTCACTCCCCAGTCGTTGAGCGCCGTGCCGATCGGCTTGGCGTTCTCGAAGCCGGGTATCGTGTGGCAGCCGAAGCAGCCCAGCCGCGAGATCGTCCGCTCGCCCAGGTACAACAGCTTGTCCTCGGGCTTCAGCTCCTTCTCGACGAATTCGTCAAGCTCGCTGAGCGACTTGACGATCGACTTGCCGTCTGCCGTCTTGAAGCTGCCGCTCTTGGAAACATACAGCTTCACCAGCTCGTCCAGGGCCGCGCGTCACTTCCTTGCTTTCCGCCGGCAGCACCTCCACCTTCACCGGCCACTCCTCGGTCCCCGACAAGATCCAGCTCGCGATGTGCCCTGCCTCCTCGGACGTGAGCTGCAGGTTCGGCATCAAGCTCTTGGGGTGATATCGCTCCGGCGCCTGGATCCAGTTCGAGAGCCATTTGAGCCCCTGCCCCTTGCTCGCAAACTTGGCGGCCATGTTCGAGAGGTTCGGCCCGAAATCAGCCAATGCATTCTGCTGCACCGCGGGCGGGAAGGTCGTCGGGTCGAATGTGAGCGCCACGTCCACCTTGTAGGCCGGATTCTTCTCGGCCAGCTTGTTGGGCCGCCGGATGTCTTCATCCGTGTAAGGCCGATGCTGATGGCAGGCCAGGCAGCCCTTCTGCAGGAATAGATCCCTGCCCTTGGCCTTGTCTGTCGCCGCCGGAGGATCGGTGAAATCCGGAGGCGGTGTGCTCTTGACGTAGAGGTAGTGCGTGATCGCGTAGATCTCCGCGAAGTTCTTGGCCCGGTCTTCCTCCGCACCATTGTTCGTCAGCCCGTAAAACCGCGGCATTCGCGAATCGGGGCGGAACGCATGCGGGTTGGCAATCCACTTCACCACCCAGTCCTTCGAATCCTTGGCCGCGATGTGCGAGAGGTTGGGGCCGACCTGGCGCTCGTCGGAAAGGTCCGGACCTCCCGTGGCTCCCTCGCCGCCGATCTGGTGGCACCCGGTGCACCCGAACTTGGCAATCCGCTGATACCCGGCCTGCAGCTTGGTCGCCTGCGGAATATCCGTGATCCGCGTGTGACACTTCAAGCAACCTGCGACTCGATGAACCGGTCGGGAGGCATCGGGAAGTCCCAGAAGTGGAAATCCTCCCACCCGTGGTCCTTCTTCCAATCTTCGGCTTGCTTGAGTGAGTCGGGCGTGTGCGAGGCAAACGTGAAGTCGGTCCCCGATCCCTGGCCGGCGTGGCAGATCGTGCAGCCGAAGCTGTTGATCGGGTGCGGACCGTTCGCATCCAGGTAAAGTCCCGCCTTCATCGATTTGCCGCGCGGGTCGATGTACGTCGCACCGCTCGTGAAGAACGGGTGCGTCTTGTAGACGGTCGGCATCTCCTTGCCGTCGGCTGTCGTTTCATAGCCGAGCTTGTCGATCCCCTGGTGACAGGTCTGGCAGCGGTCGTACCGAGGAACTTCCTTGAAATTGTAGTTGATCAAGAGCTCGGGCAGGCTGATCTGCTGGATCTTGGTCGGCGCCATGATGTCGATGCCCGGCAGGTCCCGGAGGAACGCATTGGCACTGGCCCACATGCCGCCGAGCCCGTACAGGTCGTCTTTCTGCTTGATCAGCCGCTGCACACGCTCGAACTCGCGCCGGAGTCCCTCCTTCTCCTTCTCGAGCACAGTCACATTGCCCAGCAGCGTCTCCTTCTCGTTCTTCTTGGCGTCGTACTTGGCCAGCGCGGCCTCAAAGTCCTTGGATCGGTCCAGAAGCGCTTTCTCGGCATCGGCCACTACGCCCGCAAGATACTCTCTCGCCCCACGATCCTCCCCACGGTCGATCATGCCGTCGTAAAGACTGCGCTTGCTGTCGAGCTCCGTCTTCGCAAACCGCTTCGCCATGTCGAGCCGCTCTTTATCGCCATCAAGCGTGGAGAGCTCGTTATCAACCGTCCGCAGCCGCGCGGCATGCTCCTCCGCCGCCTTGCTCGCCGCCTCGATCTTGGCATCAATGCCGTCAAGCTGGCTCTTGTATTTGGTGTCGAGCTCCTCCTGCTTCTCCTGCTCCGACACCTTGAGTTTCTCCCGCTCGACCCGTTGAAACTCGCGCTGGACGCCCTTCCAGGGGCGAAGGTGGTCGGCCATCACCATCCAGATCGTCACCAGCAGCATCGCGATCGATGAGATCGCGAAGACCAGATGCAAGATCGGTTGGTGTCTGTAGGTTTCCTCGGTTGCCGGCATCGTGTTTGAATCTCGGTTCGCCTGGATATGGAAGAACGACTAGATATTAAAGAATAACTCGGGAATGGCCACGATGTACTTCAGGTTGATCGTCCACCGCAACACCATCTTGATCGGCAGCGACGCCATGAACAGGATCAAGATCGACAGCGTGATGAAGCGAAGCATGCCCGCTTCCTTCGCATACTTCTTGAAGAAGAACACGTACATCAAGTACGGCGTGATCAGGAAGTAGCCCAGAACAATCAAGATTCCGGCAAACTCCCGGACGAAGTAGTTCTGGGGCTTCGACGTCCCCATCATCTGGATCCACAGCATGTCCGAAAGCTGCACGTTGTTGAGCGGAATCACCTTGTGCAGGTCCCAGAACTCATAGGGGCCGAAGAAATTCCAGTTGGGCCCGCGCAGGAAGGTGCCCAGCAGGATCGAGCACGACCCAGAGCACCACGAACCCGTACTGAAACGTGATGTAGGCAAACTTGCGGTCTTTGTACGAGTAATAGCCGTTGCCGCTCTTGTTCGTGTCGATGTACGGAATCGCGATCAAGCCCACGATGATCAGGCTGGGAAGCAGCACGCCCGCGATCCACGGATCGAAGTAAACCAGCATCTCCTGAAGACCCAGGAAATACCACGGCGCCTTCGAAGGGTTCGGCGCCACCGTGGAGCTGGCCGGTTGTTCGAGCGGCGCCCGCAGCGCGATCCCCCAGACCACCAGCACGATCGTCCACACGACCATGCAGATCAGCTCGGTGTAAACCAGGTCGGGCCAGCACAGGGTCTTCTCCGGCTCGAGATGCTCGAGCGTCGGCTGGCCCTGGTCGAGTCCGAGCGTCGTTGATCACAGCCCGCCGCTGCGCAAACCAGTAGAAGTATCCGACCAGAATGAGCAGGCCGACGATCGGCACATTGTCGGGCTTGGTGACGATGTCGCGGAAATCGTAGTCGGTCATGGAGAGACCGAAATAGAGCAGGAACAGGTTCACCATCGCCCACCCGACCAGCCCGTTGGCGAAGAACCGCCTGAACCGCAGGAACGCCGCGAAGGCCAGTGTCGCCCCCACGAAGAACGTGGTCGGCCCGGCGACGAAGTCCACCGCATCACGCGCGAACTGCGGCAGGAAGATCTCGCCTCCCAGCAGGTAAGTGATCCCCATCGCCTGGAAAATCACGGCGCACACGCTCCAGATCAGCGTCCAGAGCGTGCGATTGATCGGCCCCCCCAGCCCGACGGCCGGCTGGTGATCGTCCAGGCTCGGCGGGTTGCTCGGGTCGCCTTCGCCGTGGCCGTGCGCTTTCAACTCCGCGAAATGCGCGGCATCCGCACCGGCGAACACGGCCAGGAGCGCATTCGCCGCCGCACACAAGGCGTATACAACCTTGAGCGCACCCGGCAGCGCCTCGCGAAACAGAACCAGCACGAACGCCAGGCCGTATAGCGCGAAGAAGCTGCCGACCAGCCACCCCGGCATCCGCCGTGTCTTGGGCGCCAGTCCCAGCCGCGATGCCCCCGGCGAGACCATCTCGCCGTATGCGACATAGGCTGCGGCAGCCGCGTTCATCATCGCGGCCAGCAGGTAGTACCACGCCAGCCCAGCCAGCACTGGTCCCGACAAATCTGGATGATGCATGAGTATTGCCTCAAACCCGCCGCAATCACATCGGCCCGCTGATCCCGCCGTCCTTGCGCACTCGCCAGAAGTGAATCATGATGAGCAGCGCCGCGGCCAGCGGTATTGCCACACAGTGCAGAACGTAAAACCGGTTCAGCGTCATCTCGCCCACGGCCCGGCCCCCCAGGAGCGCGAACTTCGCGTCCGACGCCGGCGTGATCAGCTTGACGCCGTTTAACGCCAGCATCGACGCCCCCGGGCCTTCCACCCCCAGTCCCGGCGTCGCCCGCGCCATGTTCGAGCCCACCGTGATGGCCCAGATCGCAAGCTGGTCCCAGGGCAGCAAGTAACCCGTGAACGACAGCAAGAGCGTGAGCACCAGCAGGATCACGCCGACCCCCCAGTTGAATTCGCGCGGCGGCTTGTAGCTCCCGGTCAAGAACACACGGTACATGTGCAGCCAGACTGCAATCACCATCGCGTGCGCCCCCCAGCGATGCAGCTCGCGGAGGATCCCGAGCGTGGTCACGTCGCGCAGCGCCAGGATGTCGTTATACGCATGCTCGAGTGTCGGCCGGTAATAGAACATCAGCAGCACGCCGGTGACCGTCTCGACGATGAACAGGAAGAACGTCGTCCCTCCCATGCACCACGTGTACGAAAGCGCGATCCCCTGCTTGCGCACGCTCACCGGATGGAGGTGCAGGAAAAAGTTGGTGAGCATCACCACCACCCGGTTGCGCCGGTCGGTCGGCATCGGGTGCCGGAAGACACTCTTCCAGAGCTGGGTCTCCGCGATGTATTCCATGATCCGCATGGGCGATTTCTCTCGGATGCTTTCCTGCAAGGCGTGATGTTCTGCTCGGCTGCGTTTTGAACCGGGCAGTCGAGCTCCCTGCCGGCTCACACTCTTCGCAAATCGATCGAGATCAAGCCGGTCGAGATCAAACCGGAATAAAACTGTCCGGGTCAGTCCATTGCTTCAGCTCTTCCTGGAACTTCTGGCTCTTGTCGACGATGATCTGCCCGTCGTCGGCGAGCAACACCTTGAACCGTTCGAGCGGCCGGGGCGCCGGGCCCTCGAAGTTGATTCCCGAGATGTAAAAACCGCTGCCGTGGCACGGGCACTTGAATTTCTGCTCGGCCGCCAGCCAGTTGGGCGGGCAGCCAAGGTGCGTGCAGATCGACTGAAGCGCGTACAGGATGTCCTGTCCGTTGTACCGGGTTGACCGCACGACCCAGAATCCCCACTCGGCCTTGTACCGGTCGCTGACATCCTCGGCATCGAACTGCGACGGAAGACCGATCTTGATCGTGGTGGGCGGCTCGGCCAGCACGTTCGGGAACATGAACCGCACCGTCATCAGCGTCATGGCCGAGAGTGCCGCCGTGAACGTGAACCAGCCCGCGATGATCCATGTCATGGTGCTGGTCAAGAAATTGCGGCGACTCGCCTGCTGCGCCCCGGCCGTCGCACCGGCACCGGCCAGCTCGCGTGTCGGCTTGGGCGGGACGGTCTGCGGCTTGGCCGGCGCCTTCGCGGCCGGCTTGGGCGGTGCTTTCGCCGCCGCCTCCGCGGCAATCTCCTTGGCCTTCTTGGCAGACGCCTGGCGAGCCGCCTCGGCCAGATCGCGAGGATCGCTCATCTTCTCGAGCGGCGGCAGGGCCCGCGCTGCCGTCTTGGCCGCGGCCGCAGGCGCTTTGGCAGCCGTCGGTTTGGCCGCCCCGGAAGCCGCGGCCGGAGCCGCCCCGCCTCCTCCACCGCGCGCCGCCGCCAGCTTCTCCGCCAAAGTCATCGGCCGCCCCAGCGGCTTGGCAGGCGCCGGTACGGTCTTCGCTGCTTCCGCAGGCGCGGCTTCCTCGGCCGGCTCTTCCGCCGCAACCGGAGCCGCCTTGGCCGCAGCAGGCGCTTTCGGGGCAGGCGCAGCAGCAGGCGCTGGTGCTGGTGCACCCCCCGCCCTCGCCGCCGCCAGCTTCTCTTTCAGCGTCAGCGGCCTCCCCAGCGATGACGGCGTCGGCACATTGGCCGCCGCCGCTTCCGCCGGCTCGGATGCTTCCGCCGCGGCCACAGCCTCTGCGGCGTCCTCGGCCGGTTCCGTAGCAGGCGCGGCTTCCTCAGCCGGCTTCGCCGCCCCACCTCTACGGGCCGCTTCGAGAATTTCCTTGGTGCTAAGACGTTTCGCCATCAATCAGCGCTGCCTTCCCGAAAACCACCATGCATCCCAGTCAACGCGCGCGGAACGAATCGTCTACGGGCGGCACTTTCTAAAGGCAAAGTCGATGCCGTGATCACACAGAACATGGAGAGATACCTAAGTCTCGAGAGAGTTTCAAGTTCTGGACGAAATCCAATGCGGCCGTCTCGCCGCCCATTCCCGTTCTTGAGAAACCAGCCACCCGGCATTCCCGGATCGAAGAAACTCAGTGCAGCGCAAACTCGCAGAGCCGCGCCGCGATGAGCACCCTCGTGACGACTCGAACGGCATAGACTAGCAGCCAGCCCGCGACCCGGCAACATCCTGGTGCCATCACTTGAAAGGATACAAAGCGGGCGATGTCCGAATAAGTTCCGGAGCATACACGTCTGAGGGCGTTGGGGAGCCGGACCAGCGCGGCAACGTTGGCGTTCCCGCTCACCCAGCGCGCAACTCCCTTGCCGGCGCTCGCGGAGGGCCTGATCATGCGCAAGGTCCGCTTTCCGATCGCAGGGTTAATGGCGGCCGTCCTCGTCATCGCGCTCAGCCTGGCGGCCTTTCGCAACGCCTCCGAGAACCTGGGCGGGCGCGACGTTTCTATTAACATGTGCCGTGCTCTGCCTCGCGATCGTCGGCGTCGTCTGCCGCGGCGATTCCGAGCGCGCCTGGTGGCTCGGCTTCGCGCTCTTCGGCTGGGGCTACCTGTTTCTGGCGTTCTGGACCTCCTTCGATCTGCCCACGATGGCTCTGCTCGACGCAATCGGAACGCGGCTCGGCGCGAAAGCCCATTTCAGCGGAGGCATGGGTGGCATGGGAGGCGGCATGGGAGGCCTCGGTGGAATGCGAAGCGCCGGTCTCCAGATGACAGGCATGATTGCCGGCGGGTTCGGCGGCGGGCCGCCCAGCCCTCCTCCAGACCACGTCCTCCGGCAGATCGCCCACTGCCTCTGGGCCCTGCTCGCCGCCCTGCTCGGCGGCACGCTCTCGACCCTGCTCTTCGGCGGCCGCAAGAAAAATGCCGATCAGCCCAACGTCGAAATGAGCGCCCTACCTCCAACTTCCCCGCGCCGGCGGCTCTGGTCGGCAATCCTCGGGCTGGCAGCCTGCGTGGTTGCCATGAGTTTCGTCGCGTTCCTCTCCACATCGGCCCCGGACTTCTGGGCCGGCGCGACCTTCCTGTCGACATGTGCGCTGCTGGGCCTGACCATCCTGGGCGCCGCCGGCGAGCAAGGTAGCCGCCGCCAGATCTGGCTCGGAGCCGCGCTCATGGGCTCCGGCTACATGACCCTCGCCTTCGGCCGTCACCCTGACATGGATACTCTGGTGCCACAGCTTCCTACCGAACAACTGCTCCACGCCATCCGCGGCTGGTTTCCTTCCGGTGTGGGCGGCCTGCCATCCTCCTGGAGCGGCACCGCAGCAGCAAACTTGCGCATCTGGCGGGCGCTCGAGCAGCCCGTGCCGATGCATTTCCGCATCGAGACGCCGCTCGAACACGTCCTGAAATACGTTGAGCAGACGACACGCGGCCCCGACGGCAAGGGCATCCCCATCTACGCCGACCCGATCGGCATTTCAGAAGCCGACAAGACCATGACGTCCAGCGGCACGATCAACCTCGACGGCGTCCCGCTCAAGACGACCCTGCGACTTTACCTCGCCCAGCTCGACCTCGCCTACAGCATCCGAGACGGCGTGCTCCTCATCACCTCCGTGGAAAGCGCACGGACACCGATCTACGTTGACCCGTTCCTGACCGCCGGCCACTGCCTGCTCGCCCTCCTCGCCGCCGGACTGCGGCGCCTTACTCGCACCGCTCGTGCCTCTCACCCGCCGCGAGCGTGCTGCGCCCCGAACGCAGCCGGCGCATGATCATGCTGGGTCTGGCGAAGGCCCCCGCCCCAGCGCCTGCTCATACCGCTCAAGATCCCCCTTCCCAAAAACACAAAACACAACCGTCTTGAGCCCCCCGTGCTTTTCCAGATCGCGCCGCACAGCATCGATCACCACCTCGCACGCTTCGTCCGCCGGATAGCCGAAGATCCCCGTGCTGATGCACGGAAAGGCGATGCTGGAAAGCCCATTCTCGCGCGCAGCCGCAACGAATTCACATAAGCCGACGCCAGCAGCTCCGGCGCCTTCGCCGGATTCTCACCATACACCGGCCCCACCGCATGAATCACATACCTGGCCCGAAGGCCACCTCCAGGCGTGATCGCCGCCTGCCCCACCCTGACAGGTCCCTGTTCCGCCACGACGTGCTTGCACGCTTCCCCAAGTGCCGGCCCCGCCGCGCGATGAATCGCCCCACACACCCCGCCACCAGCCCACAACCCGGAATTTGCCGCGTTGACGATCGCATCCGTGTCGAGCTTGGTAATATCACCCGCTTCGACGACAATGTCACACCCATTCCAGCAAGCTCTTGCGTTCATCACTGCCTCCATCTGACGCGCAACCCCTCCCGCATTATTGCTTCTCTCCCCCACGAGCACTAGATTCGGTTCGACCCCGCACACGATCACCACCACCCAATTGAAGCCGCGCGAGCACGATCGACCAGCAACTAACAACTAACAACTGACAACTAATCAATGCCCCTATTCACCATCCTCTCCATCGACGGCGGTGGAATCCGCGGGATCATCCCCGCCATGATTCTCGCCGAAATCGAGCGCCGCACCGGCCACCGAATCGCGCAGATGTTCGACCTGATCGCGGGCACGTCAACCGGCGGTGTCCTGGCGCTAGGCCTCACCATTCCCCAGAGCATCGACGTCGAACGGCCCAAGTACAGGGCCTCTCAGCTCGTCTCCTTCTACGAGAAGGACGGCAAGGAGGTCTTTCATTCATTCTGGCAGAACATCACGTCGCTGCACGGCCTGCTCGAAGAGAAATACCCGTCCGAGCGCTTCGAGAAAATCCTCAAGCGGTACATGGGCGAAGACACTCGGCTGAGCGATGCCCTGACCGAAGTCCTGATCACCAGCTACGAAATCGAGTCGTGCCGCCCTTTCTTCTTCACCCGACGAAAGGCACGCGCAAGAAAACCAGCCGGTTCAACCCTCGAATGTGGGAAGTCGCGCGTTGCACGTCCGCTGCGCCCACCTATTTTTCCCCGTTTCAGATCAAGCGCGCCCGCCGGTCCAACCTGCCGCCGCTCACACTCATCGACGCCGGCATTTTCGTGAACAACCCGACACTTTGCGCCTACGCCGAGGCCGTCAGCATGCAGAACCTTCCCGGCGATATGCCCTCGACCGACGTGTCTCCCGGCAGCTCCAGGCAAAGCGAGCGGCCCGTCGAGGTCCGCGCGGCGGATGGCGACCCGTGCGAACCGCTGGAATACGTCGTCCTCTCCCTGGGAACCGGCGAGCTCAATGTCCGCATCCGCTACGAAGACGCCAGGCGCTGGGGAAGCCTGCACTGGGCCCGCCCGCTGATCGATATCGCCTACGACGGCTCGAGCGATACCGTCGACGGCCACATGCGCCAGCTCACGCACGTCGTGAAGCATCCCTACCTGTACTACCGGTTCCAGCCCAGCTTGAGCGAAGCCAACAACGCACTCGACGACTCGAGCGACTGGAACATCCAGGACCTCAAGCGCCGGGCTGCATCCATCTTCGACGACCCGGAAAAACTCGAGAAAATCGAGAACCTCTGCCAGCTCTTGCAGCGACGGGTCGCCCAGACAAAACCCGCCCGGCCGAAATGAACCAGTTCAGAACTCAGTTCGTGTCAAACACCTCGAGCGCGCTCGACACCTCGTGCAGCCGCGCCGTCAGATACGAGCGGATCTCCTCGTTGGTGCTGAGCTGCAGCACGTGATGGGCAAACCGCTCGGCCTGTGCCGTGGTCACCGACGATAGCAGCTCCTTGACCGTCGGAATGAACGCCGGGCTCATGCTGAACCGCCGCAGCCCCATGCCGAAGAGCACCAGCACGGCGCGCGGTTGACCGGCCATCTCGCCGCAAAGCGTGACCGGCGTGCCGGTCCTCTGGCAGGCGTCGAGCACGATGCGCAGCACCCGGAAGATCGCCGGCGCCAGCGATTCACACAGATGCGCAACCTTGGGATTGTCTCGGTCCGCGGCAACCAGGTACTGAATCAAATCGTTCGATCCGATCGAGATGAAGTCGGTCTCGCGCAGGAAGGAATCAATACACACAGCCGCCGCGGGAACCTCGACCATCATCCCTCGCTTCACATCCTCGCCGAAAGGAATCCCCTCGCGCAGCAGGTTGCTCCGCGTCTCCTGCACCAGGTTGTTGATGAACAGCAATTCCTCGAGAGACGTGATCATGGGAAAGAGCATGGAAACCTTCCCATGACGTCCGGCCCGTAGAATCGCCCTGATCTGGGTGACGAAGAGCTTGGAGTTCTCGAAGAAGATCCGCGTCGACCGCCAGCCCATGAACGGGTTGGCCTCACCCCGGCGCCCCAGATAAGGCACCGTTTTGTCGCCACCCAGGTCCAGCGTCCGGATCGTGACCGACTGACCAGGTGAGTTCATGATGATCTGTCGATAATACTCGTACTGCTCCTCCTCGCCCGGCACGTCGTGATGGGTCATGAACAGGTATTCGGTGCGGAACAGGCCCACGCCCGTCGCGCCGACCTTGGTCGCCGACTGGGCGTCGGCCAGGTTGTTGATGTTGGCCAGCAGCTCGACCTGCGTGCCGTCGGCGCTGCGAGCGGGCAGGTCCCGGTTCGCAAACAGCCGGTCCTTGAAGTTGAAGAACTCCCGCTGCACTTTCCGCCAGGCCGAGGTGGCTTCCTTGTCCGGCCGCACGATGACCATCCCGTCCCGGCCGTCGACGACCATCATGTCGCCGGTCTCGACCTCCGACATGATTCCCTCGAGCCCCGAGACCGCCGGAATGCCGCGGCTCCGCGCCAGGATCGCGGCGTGGCTGGTGCCGCCCCCCAGCTCCGTCACGATCCCGGCGATCGGCAAGTCGCCCATGCTCAAGGCCTGGGTCGGCAGAATCTCTCGCGCCACCAGGATGATGCATTCATCACCGTTGCCGTTCCCCGACCCGTTGCGCGAGGCGCCCGCAAAGTCGGCCGGAGCGACGTTGTGCATGCGCAGGTGCGATTCGATCTGCAAGATCACATCCCGGATGTCATTCACCCGCTCGCGGAAATTCTCCTGCTTGATCTGCGCGAACTGGGCTGCGAAGCCGTTCATCACCGCTTGCAGGGCCGATAGCGCCGTCAAACGCTGGTTCTCGATCAGACCACGAACCTTGGAGCGCAGCGACGGATCATTGACGATTTGCAGGTGACTCTTGAAAATCTCGGCCGACGAATCACCCACCTTCTCGGCGACGTTCTGAATCAGCGCTTCGTACATCGTCCCCGCGTCGAGGAGCGCCGCTCAAACCGCTCGACCTCATCCGCGATCAGACCCGGACTCTCCAGCGTCTGCTGTTCGAACTCGCCAAAAACTGACTCAACCCGATGGGCCACACCCACCACGACCCCCGGACTGACCCCAATTCCCTTACGCATGTCGAGCGAGTCTCAATCTGGGCGAACGCCTAAATAAAAGCAA
Source organism: uncultured Planctomycetota bacterium (assembly GCA_963823665.1). Taxonomy (GTDB): domain Bacteria; phylum Planctomycetota; class Planctomycetia; order Isosphaerales; family Isosphaeraceae; genus CAVXHV01. Next base: position 976,719 of record CAWGMQ010000007.1, on the reverse strand, counting down.
ACGGGGCCGCGGAATTCTGTATGTGACGGGCTGGTCCGAATGACTTCGGGGTAGGTTCCCCGGCTGTAGAGCAATTTTCATACCACCGGGTTCATTTGCCGATCACCACCCGAACCGCGGCCGGCGTGTCTCTCGTGACTAGGTTAATTCCAGTCGATCGTCCCGTCCATATCTTACTCGTGCCAAAGCAGTAGGACGCGACGTTCTCGAACGCCTGATCCACCTACGCTAACCCGCGTGCGAAGCCTCTGCCGTCGCACTCTCCGGCGGTTTCCCGAATCGGTGGAGCGCCAGCAGCGCGATCGCCGTGAGCACGTAAGCGCCAGCCCACTGATACGGCGTCTGTTGGGAAGTGATTTTGGCCCGCCCTTCCGCTTCGAGCTGCCGGATCACCGCCCCCGGCGAACTGATCGGGCTCGACTGGAGTGGCGAGTGAATGACGCCAAACCAGGAGAAAACGGCAGCGATCAATAGCGTCGTCACCAGCGGCCGGATCCTCCCATCAATCATATGCACGAGCGCAGTCGCCCACAACAAACTCGTCACGATGAACCCCCCTCCGCCCGCCAGCACCGTCACCGTCTGTATCCAGTGCTGCGTGGCCGGCTGAAGTTCGGTAAACGGCTTCAGCTCCGGCAAAAGCTGCTTGTACGAAAGCACCGCCAGATACGCGAGTGCCGGCACGCATGCCAGCGCGACAGCCGGATAGTGCCGCACCGGCGTCGCGTGAAACGACTGCGAGGTGATCTCCAGGCCAACGAAGATCAAGATCGGGAAAATGACCGCCTCGGGAATGAAGTAGAAGATCCAGTCAAAAAACCCGAAGATCCCCGCCGCCCCCACGAAGAGCGCCGTCGCCAGAGTATAGGCCGATCGTGCTCCCATCGCCTTGTAAGCCGGATGACCGATGTACGGCGTCGACTGGATCACTCCGCCAAACAGCCCCCCGACGAGCGTCGAGAACCCCTCGGCCGCGATGATCTGCCCCGTCGGATACTCATCGCCCACGCTCGCCGCACTCTCCGTGCAGTCAATCCCCCCCACCACGGTCGCCAGCGCAAGTGGAATAGCCACCGGCAGATACCGCAGCGCATCGCGGCCCGCATCGCCAAACCACGCGAGCCATTCCTGGATCGGCATCGGCAATACCGCCCGGATCGCCAACGCCGGTGCATCCCCCTCGCTCCCGGCACCGGGTCCCCACCCGACGGCGTAAAGCCCGTAAAAAACGACACACCCGACCACAACCGACGCGAGCGCACCCGGAAAGTTACCCGGAAGCCGCCACTTCGCCGTCAGCGTCGCAAGGATCAATCCCAGCGCCACCATCCCAGCCACCGGATGCGCCGCAATATGCAGTAACGGCAGGAAACTGATCAATACCAGCGCGATCGCCGCAAGTGAACCCAGCAACCCCGCACGCGGCACACTCCTCCGAATCCAACCCGAAAACGGTGCACACGCGATTTTGAAGATTCCGGATGCAAGTAACATTGTGATGCCCAAGAACCAGGCATGTCGTGCCGCACTTTCAGTGTCGAGACCGCGGCCGATCGCGTTCTGGTAAGCTGGACCGATGATCAGGAACACCGTGCCGAACGTGCTCGGGGTATCAAGGCCAAGCGGCATCGCCGTGACGTCCCTGCGCCCGTCTTCCGGGCGAGACGAAACGCCATGGCCGTGTAAATCAAATCACCGACCAGCACCCCGACCGCCGTGCCGGGGATCATCCGCGTGAGCACGAACTCCCTGGGCATCCCGAACGCCCCGACCAGCAGGCTCCCCATCAGGATCATGACGCCGATGTTGTCCAGCATCAGTCCGAAGAACGCATTCACATCGCCCGAGGCCGCCCACGCGTAGCCCCGGGAAGCACCTTTGCTTTCGACCGCCCCAGATTTCACTTTCGAAGCCCCCGCAATGTGAGAAGGAACAACGAGTCACGCCGGCTCGTGCGCGCGCGTCTCCGCCAGTCGCGCCGCCACGAGTGCCAGCAAGCCCACTAGCAAATAGACGGCCGCAGTCGATCCGATCACCACCCCAAGCCCAAGCCGGTCCGACGCAAACCCGACGACAAACGGGGCGGCGAGCCCGCCGACCCATCCCAGGCAGTTCATCATCCCCGCCGCGCTGCCGCGATCCTCCGGTGCAACCACGTCGAAGAGTGACGCGAAGATGTTCGAGTCGTAGATCCCCTTGCAAAGACCAGCTCCAATCAACCCGGCGATCAAGAACGGCACCGACGTCGACCAACCAGCCAGAAAAACGAATGGAGCCGCCAGCAGAAGGCCCAGGCTCTGCACGCGGATACGTCCTCCGCTCTTCCGCGCGCAGCCCGATCAGCCGCAAACCCTCCAAGGAGTGCGCCAGGCAGACTCGCGAGTGGCCAGAACGTCGATGTGAACGAGGCATTATGCAGTCCCACATCAAACGCCTCAAAAATGAACGTGGGGAGCCACGTGAGGAAGGTCGCCGCCACAAAGTTCGCGCCGACGAACACGGCAAACAATAGAACGGCCGCGCGGTTGCTCATGAGCCGCGCAATCTTGGCACTCAGTGGCGCGGATACCGCTCGCGTCGGGCTCATTTCCTCGCGCTGCCGCGGATCTGCCTCAGCCGTTTCACCTCCTGCCTGACCGCGGACTGGCTCGATCAGGCTCAGAATCAGAAACGCGGCGTACACCGTCCCGGTAAGCCCCAGTACCCAGAACGGCGACCGCCATCCTTGGCGCCTCGAGAGAAAGCCCGCAAGTGCCGCTCCTCCCGCCGTGCCGAGGTACACGCTCGTCTGATGGATGCCCAGCGCCCGAGAGCGCGTGCGCCGGCTGTGGTAGTCAGCCAGAAGCGACATTGACGCCGGAAAATAAAACGACTCGCCCAGACCCTCGGCCGCGCGGAAGAAGACAAGCTGGCCGAAGTTCCGCGAGAATGCCGTCGCTGCGCAGATCAGACTCCAGAGCGCAAGCCCCGAGGCGATCAACCATCGGCGCGAAATGCGATCCACCACATAGCCCGTGAATGGCGACGCGACCGCGTAAACCAGCATGAAGGCCGAGCCGAGCAAGCTCACGGTCGTGTTGTCGAGGTGAAACTCCTTCTTGATCAGCGGAAAAACCGAGAAAACCGCCTGCCGGTCCGCGTAGTTGAAGAACCCGCAAAACCAGAGCAGCCCTACTACCAGCCACGGATAATGTCGGTTCGAGCCGAGGCGCTCGCGGATGGAACCATGAGCTTCGGCACGGCTCCCACCGCCGTCACTTCCCTGTGTCATTTTTGATCGCCGGCGAGAAGCCACGCCTCGTCAAAGTGAGCGTGCTCGATCGTGCTCCCCTCCCCGGTCATCCTGTACGTATACGTCGCATGCATCGACCCGTCGGCCGCCTGGATGATCGAAGGATAGTGAAACTGCCCGCCCCCAGCCGCCACCTGCTCGAGATGCCGCGTCGCCTTCCACGTCAACCCTTGATCCTCGGAAACAGAGACCGCCAGCGAGTGCCTGCCACGCGGCAAATCGTTGTAAATCAAAACCCAGTGCCCGTTCGCCAGCCGGATCGCCTCGATGCCGGCACCGGGGTTGGGAAACTGCGAATCGACCACCGGCGTCCACGAAACACCGTCATCGCGCGAGCTGCTCAACCGGATCTTCTTGTGCGGACCATTGTCCCGCATGAACGCCACCAGCTCTCCGTCGTTCTTGCGCACCAGGCTCGGCTGAATATTGCCGAAACCGAAGAGCGGCTTGCTCGCTGCCCATGTCTGCCCCCGATCGTCGGAGATTGCCATGATCGACGCTGAGAACGTGTCCGTGTAAAGCGGCAGGATCCATCGCCCGGAAGGCAGCACGACCGGATGCACCCGCGGCATCCAGCCCAGCCGCTGATAGAGCTCATCGCGCGACCGGTCCTCCTCGCGCTTCAAATAGGCCCCATATCGCCCCGTCTCCTCCGCGCTCAAGCTCGCGATCGCCCGCTTCATGTCGTCGGCAAACCCCTTGGGAGTCACGTGCAGCACGCCACTTCGCGTCCAGTTGATCGGCGATTGAGGACCAACCGGCTGCTCACAGCGGGCAAACTTGAGCAGCGCGCCCTCCCACCGGTGGTCGAGAATCGTCGGCCAGAACAGCCACAGCGATTGATCCGGCGCCGCGAAGAGCGCCGGATTGCAATCCGGATAACCCGGCGTATCGGCCATCAAGAACTTCGGCCCCCACGCAGCTTGGCCCCGCGGCAGCCACGCTCCTTCGATGACAACGTCATCCGCCGTCCGCTCCCCGCTGCCCGCGTACCACGCCGCCAGCAGGCTTCCATCCCTCGTCTGCACCACGCAGGAGGCGTGATTGTGTTTGGCATTGATCGGAAAAATGGCCACTTTCTTGCAGAAGCCCGATTCGCCGCGCAATCACCCCGCAACTCAGCACGACCACAACAGCGTGCGCAAACAATCGCCGAATCTTCCGGTCCATGCCCATCCCGCCCGTGCGTCGGAGGATCGATCGAGGCGTCGCAGTGTCAAGGCCGATCGAGTCTACGGCTCCGGACGGGGTCGGGCAAGGAGGACGAGCGCCCCCCCAAAATCAGGTGGCCCTGCGACTACAGCCTTCCGGCACGTCTCGGTCCTCGCGGCATTCTCGCCGGGTCACTGCACGCTTTCGCTGAACACCTGGCCCATGGTCAGGCCGTTGGCAGCCCGGACGCCGGCCCGGACAATCAACGCGAGGTGGGCCTTCGACGGCTTGGCGAGCCTCAGCGCGACGCCGTTTGCCGCGGTCAATTTCGCGGTGAAGCGGACGGGAACGAGGCGAGTCGCAATTCTTTTGCCGACGCGAACCCTGCGCGGGGTCTCGACCGCATAGAACCTCGCGAGCCCCGCCGATGGAGCCATCGGCTCGTTAAAGAGGATGGTGATCGCGCTCGTTCCCTGATCGATCCCGGATCGACGGCGTTGCGTGGTCATGATCCTCTCGACCTGCGGCGGTGCCAGAACGGTGACCATCAGGGGTTGTGTGTCGCTCACTCCGGGCACGCCTTGGACCGCCACGGTCACCGCGATGTCATAGGTCTGCCCAGCCTCGGCCGGGCCGGGAGTCCAGGTGAACAGGCCCGTACTCGGGTCGATCGAGGTACCCACAGGCGCGCCGGGTCCCAGGCTGTAGATCAGCGTCCGCCCGATGTCGGGGTCGCTGGCGGTGAACTGGACGTGCAGCAGGCCACCGGGCATCACGGTCTGGTTCGGGACCGGGTTCAGCGCCACGGGGGCGTTGCTCGGGCCGGTCACGGTGAACGTGAACCGGCCGCCGCCCGGGTGCTCACGGTATTCCCGGCCAGGTCGGTGAACGCGCCCGGAGTGACTCGGAGGGTCTCGACGGCCGCCATGGGCGGCGAGACAGGGGTCAGCACGATGCTGGAGGTGCCATCCGCCGTGTCGACGTGGTAGACCGTGGTGATCGCCAGCGCCTGGCCGCCGGCAGTGGTGAGTGTCAAGGCGTTCGGATCATTCGGTCCCAGCGCCCCTCCGCCGTCAGTCAGGTTCGCGAGCGTGTGGTCGAACAGGATTGTAACCTGCCCGCCCGGCAGTACGGCGACCGACGAGCCGGCCGCCGGGGTGGTCGAGACGATATGGACGCTCGTCTGGATCGTGACCGCGGTCGATCCCGAGACGGCACTCGGAGCGCCGCCGGATGTGACCGCGGCCGTCGCGGCGATTCGATGGACGCCGTCGGCCAGGGGGAGGTCGCCGCCGCCGCCCAGGGTGATCGTGGCAATCCCGCCGATGGCCTGCTCCGGCCCGCCCAGCGGCAGGGGACCTCCGGGATCGGTGACATCATAGAGCTGAACGAAGCCGTTGAGCGGGCTGACCCCGCTGACGGTAAACGTCACTGGCGCGGAGGAGGAGCCATTGTCCCGCGTGAGCCCGTCGGTGCTACTCACGCCCGTGTCGCTCCCGGCCGCGAGCTGAGGCGCGGGGGGCACGAGCAGAGCGCCCTGGTCGAGGATCTCCCAGGCGCCCCGGCCGTACGTGCCGGCTAGCAGGATGTTCGAGCTCGCCACGTATTCGAGCGACGTCACCGTCGCGTTGGGGAGCTCGTCGCCAAAGGTCGACCAGCTCGCTCCCAGGTCAGTCGAGGCATAGACTCCCCGATTGGTGCCGACCCAGATCTGCGTGGTGCCCCCGACGACGTTCACGGCGATCGCGTTGACGGCAGTATCGGGCAGGTCGACGGTGATGTCTGTCCACGTCCCACCGCCATCGGCCGTGCGGAAGACGTGTCCGGTCTCGATCGGCGCAGTGCCGGCCGGATTGGACTGGTACCTCACGGCGTAGGCGACCATCGGATTGGTCGGGTCGATCACCAGCGAGGCGTCGCCGTAGTGGAAGCTGTTATAACCCGGGACCGCGCGACCCTGCCAGGTGGCCCCGTCGTCCTTCGAGGTGTAGATGTCGTTTCCGGCCATGACATAGATCGTGGTGTCGCTCCCCGTGCCCGACAGGGCCAACGCGTCGATAGGCGCGGCGAACGGGTTGAACGACGCCCCGGGAGTCGCCGATGCTCGTCCACGTCTGGCCCCTGTCCGTCGACTGGTAGAGCGTTGCCGTCCCGTAGAGAACCTCCGAGGGGTCAGACGGATTGAGGACGAAGGGGATAAAGAACTTGCCGCCGAGGGTCTCACCGGTGATTGTTGTCGCCTCGAAGTTGACCTGCGTGTCCTCGGCCTGGGTGAGGACGTGCGGGGGCAACAAGCCGGGTAGCTGCTGCTTGAGGTCGGTGATCGACTCGGTCGCGGCCGCGGAGAGGCTCGACTCCGCCGCGTCCGACAGGACATTGCCCGAGGCGTCGGCCGACACAAGATGGAGCGTGCCGCCCTCCAGTGCCTCGTAGGTGTCGGTTCGGACGCGGGCGGAATCGAAAGTCCGGATGTGGAGCAGGCCGTCGCTGTCGGTGCCAGCGATGACGAGGTTCTGGCCCGTGGTCGGCACCCCCGAGCCATCGCCCCAGGACAGCAGTTGGAGGTCGAACCCGGGCGAAATCTCCGTGAAGGTCTGCCCGCCATCGTCCGAGCGCTTGAGATCAATGCCATAGATCTCCATGTAGACGGTCCCGGGGTGGGACGGATCGACGCGTGCATAGCCGCCATCGCCCTGCTGGAGCTGGACCCAGCCGACGCCGGCTTGGACCTTATCGATGCCCTGATCCTGCGAGCCGGCGTAGGCGATGCCGGCGTCCGTCGGGTCGAGGGCCACGCCGTAGAACTCGGTGATGTCGAGGTTGCCGTTGAGATCTATCCAGCGCTGGGTCGTCAGGCTCGTCGGCTTGGTGAGCTCCCAGAGGCCGCCGTCATTGCCCATGAGCAAGTCCCCGCTCGCGTCGAAGGCAAAGGCATGGTCATCGATGTGCGGGCCGTTCCCGGCCGGGTCGATCGAGATGTCATTCCAGCTCGCCCCGCCGTCGGTCGTCTCCATGTCGTAACCGGCGTCGTATGTCGCCTCCCCGGCGTATTGGCCCCCGCCGAAAAGGAAGACGACGCTCGGATTCGTCGGGTCGATGGCGATGAGGTACGGAGGCCCGGCGGACTTCACATTGCCGGTCGCGTCGGTCCAGGCCGTGCCGCCGTCGGCGGTCCGCACGACCCGGAACGCGCCGGTCGTCGGGTCGGTGCTCACGGCGAAGAGCGTCTGCGGATCCGACGGCGAAATCGCCATCGCGATGTTCCCGGCCGCGTCGCCGCTCGGGGCCCCGCCGGACAGCTCGGTCCAGGTGCCGCCGCCGTCGAGGGACTTGTATATCCCGCTCGCGCCCTGCTGGAACATGGGGGGCCCGACTGCCGCGTACAGGACCAGGCCGTTCGAGGGGTCGACGACGAAGTCGGTGAAGGTGTCATCCGTCGAGATGCCGGCGCCCGAATCGATCCACGTCCGGCCGCCGTCGGACGACTTGTAGATGCCCGGCTGGCCACCGACGACCCCGTTGAAATCCAGGTTGTTCATCATCGCGTAGACCGTCTCACCCGTCGGATCGGTCGGATCGACGACGAGCTTATCGACGCCCAAGCCAGCGAACGCACCGCCATCGTTCTCCAGAGTCCAGCTCGCGCCGCTATCGAAGGAGACCAGGACGCCCTGGGTGTCTTCCGATTCGAGGCCGGCATAGAGGATCTCGCCGCCGGGCCCGGTCGAGGGCAGGCTACTCCTCGCAACGGCCAGCGCCCCCATCGCCTGGTTCACAGGGTTGCCGCTGCCGTCATCGACGTGATCGGTCAGGGGCGTCCAGCTCGTCCCGCCGTCCGCGGACTTCCAGACGCCCCCGCCATCCGCCGCGATGTACAAGGTGCTCGGGTCGGCCGGGTCCGGCACCACGGCTCGGATCCGCCCTGTCACCGGCCCGTTGCCTGGGACCTGGCCGTCGAGGATCGGCGCCGGTCCCACCGAGGTCCAGGCTGACGCGCTCAGCGGCATGACGGGAACGGCCGAGGCCGCGATCGACGCGCGCAACCATCGCATTTCCAGGGGCTCGAAGGACGGCACCCTCCGAAAGCTGCGCCTCCGCTCCGCTCGCGATGCCGCCACTCGACGGTCCATTCAGATCCTCGGTTTGTCCGCAAGCGTTAAGCGTCGGGCGAAACGTGCCCGTTCACCGCGTCAGGACGATGATACGGTCAAGAGACGTAGCTTACGCTGATTGAGACGTCCGAACAACCGACGGGTGATTGACGACTTCAACGAGCGGTGAGCCGCCCGCGGTCCCCGAACCGCCCAAGCCACTCAGCGCGCGAGTCCCTGGCTTCTTGCCCGCCGTGCGCGAGGTCGCCCGCGCGTCCGCACCGTCATCCGAAAGCGCCAGCTTGCGGTTCTGCACCCGCCCCCCGTTGTAATCCGCCGCAGGAATCACCAGCGCGTTTGCAGATTCCCACCCCGCCGGTGCCACCAGCCGGTTGCCGCGTGCAGTGACCACCAGCTCACCGGCATCGTGCGAGTGCGCGCAAGGAAAGCCAGACATCCACCGTTCGCTTCGAGTAGAACGTGTGTGCTGTCGACTTTTTTTCCCAACACGCTTGACAACCGCCGCAGTATTGGTATTTTGTCCATTACTGTTCGTGTGGATATGCACCTGACGTACTACACCTGCCTGGTGATGGAGCCTTACGTGCCAGCCTCTGCTCGCCGCGACATCGTCCACGAGGATCAAGTCGGTGTTTATCACTGCATCGCTCGGTGGGTTCGAAGAGCTTTTCTTTGCGGTACCGACTGCTATTCAGGTCGTGATTACTCTCACCGTAAGGCGTGGATTCTCGATCGGCTGCGCCACCTCGCCGGACTCTTCGGCGTTGAGGTGTGCGGTTATGCCATTATGAGTAACCACCTGCATCTGGTGCTTCGCAATCGACCCGACAGTGTTGAGCTTTGGTCCGACGCCGAAGTCGCACTACGCTGGCGCAAGCTCTGTCCGCAACGTGACGATGTCACCGGCGAGCCGGCGGAGCCCGACGACCAAGACCTTGCGATGCTCATGGGCGATGCTGAGAGGCTGGCGGCTCAGCGCGGCCGGCTGTCGAGTCTGTCGTGGTTCATGAGGTGCTTGTGCGAGTGGGTCGCCCGAGCGGCCAATCGCGAGGACGACTCGCCCGGGAGATTCTGGGCCGGCCGCTTCAAGTCGCAGCCGCTGCTCGATGAGGCGGCGCTTTTGGCGTGCAGCGTCTATATCGATCTCAACCCGATTCGGGCGGGAATCGCCACTACGCCGGAGAAATCGCAATTCACGTCGGGGGCTGACCGCATTCTGGACCTGGTCGGCGCTCCGGGTGGATTGTGTTCATCGCGCGAGGAAGGCTCAACTGAAACTTCCAATCGCGCGGGTCCCTGGCTGTGCGAACTGACGTTGCGGGAGAACGAGGTCGTTCCCATAACCAGGCAGGCCGAAGGCTCGCCGGCTGCATCCTCAGAAACGGTTGAGGCGTGCGAACCGATCGCGGGTGACCATGTCGATGCTGCGGGGCGTCGGGCACCTGCTGGTTCTTCAGCCACGTTTTCGGCCGTGCCGCTCCAGGCGGCGTCAAAACGGCCGCTCCCTGTGCGGGCGTCGAATCAAGGATTTCTGCCGATCGAGACCAGAAAGTACGTCATGCTGCTCGATCGACGGGCCGGGAAATCAGGCGGGACAAGCGCGGGGCAATTGCGGAAGACCTGGCTCCCATTCTGGACCGGCTGGGAGTGGATCGAACGAATTGGGTGGAGACGGTGCGCGACTTCGGTCGCATGTTCAAGCAAGCGGCAGGTCGAGCGAGTTCGCTTATACGTGCTGCACTGCGTTGCTCACGGCGCTGGTTTCAGGGCAAGGCGGCCGCTCAACTCGCGTTTTTGTAGGTAAGAGGCTCGCTCGCTCTCTCCCGAGCGCCAGTCGGTGCAACGGACCCGGAATTCAATTGAATTCGAGGTCGGCGAGCCTCGTTCCCTGCGCGGCGCGGCAAGCGAAGAAGCACCGCCGTCGATATCGATCGGTTCGCAGCACCGACACATGCAAGCGCCGGCGACCTACCAAGGCGCATACGATCGCTGACCGAGCGTGGTCAGCGTCTGCTGTGCGCGGCGTTGGCCGCGAGGGGCCGCGAGTCACCCAGCAATCGCGGTACCTGAAGCGGTGCCACTCACTTGCGTCCGCCTTCCCCGGAACCCACTCCAGTGAGTGGGTGTCTTTGCATCTTCGACGCGTGCAGTGGCCGGCAACCTACCCAAGCGCGTACGATCGCTGACTGAGCGTGGTACATTGCCTACTGTGCGCGGCGTCGGCCGCGAAGGGCCGCGGGTCACCCAGCAACCGAGGTACGCGAATCGGTGCCACTCACCTGCGTCCGCCTTCCCCGGAACCCACTCCAGTGAGTGGGTGTCTGAGTCCCTTGAGTCCCTGAGTCCCTCTCTTCGACTTAGCGCCCACCGGTTTGTCTTCGTTGCGATCGTCATTCCGGAGGTAGAAGTGGAACTGATGCGTGGTCACCAACAAACGGGCAGAGTGCACGACCAAGTAATCTTTCTGGCCTGGCCCGAAGAATACTGAACACAACCGTCAAACGGCACAAACGCGGACCGAGCCGACGGCCGTCCAAGTAAGCAGAGCGTCCCCGAAACTGTGATTTAGTGGTCAGTGAAGGCGGTATGATGCGCGCGCAGCAGGCGACTGGTTACTGGCGAAGTTACTTCCAGATCAGCATCGGCGCGTTCGTTCTGCTCGTTCTGATACTGGGGGGCGGGTTTGGGTGGATGGTCCATTGTGCCCGAGTCCAGCGCGACGCGGTAGATGCGATCCGGAGAGCCGATGGCAGTGTCTGGTACGGATGGCAGTACAAAAAGGGGACTGCCTCACGCAGTTGGATCAGCGAGTCTCGGGCTCCACGATGGCTAATCAATGCACTTGGAGTCGACTACTTCGACACCGCCGTGGCCGTTGAGCAGATGGGATGGCTAACTCATTCGCTCACGTTTACCGACAACGATATGATCCCTGTCGGTCGACTGACCGGATTAGTCGAGTTGAAAATCAGGGCGTCGTCGGTTTCGGACGCCGGCCTCGTTCATCTGAATAGGCTGACGAGTCTGCAACGGATTCTGCTTTATGGGAGCAACGTCACTGACGCGGGCTTGATTCATCTGCGTGGATTGACCCAACTGCAACAGCTCGTTCTGGTTCTCGGCCAGAATCAAGGATTCGGGATTGGTGCACCTGAAGGGACTGACTAATCTCCGCGAGCTAGACCTCAGCGACACTGAGGTCAGCGATGCAGGTCTGCTCCATTTGAGGGGTTCTCAGCAACCTGCGGACCCTAGACGTAACGGAGACGCGTGTGACTGAAGCCGGAGTAAGGGCCCTTCTTGATGCGATACCTGGAATCCAGATAAGGGCCTACGTGGGCAACAATCTCCTTTAATCGGACGGAAACAGCGACTCGATTAGTATTGACGGAACCCGTCAGTTCTGCAGGCGGATGTTGTCATGCCAAGAACGGCGAGAGTAGCACCTGGGGGTCTGTCTATGACGTCCTGAACCGATCCGTCGGCGAGATGCGTATGTTCCACAAGGAGTCCGACTTTGAGGCGTTCGAGCGTGTGATGATGAGGCTCACCTGCGGCAACATCTCGCCCTGGAGCAGACCGTTTCTCCTGAAGGCCGCCCGCGGAAAGCGAGCGAATCGGCGACCGAGGCGACAATCTAATTACGCGGATTCCAGCCGGCAGTCAGATTCATAGACGAAATGATCGCGTCTTTGTTTCGCTCCCGCGTCCCTGTTCCCCTCAGCCAGGAAGAGAGTGTTAGCGCGACGTTTCTTTTTCACACTCGTTCCGTTGACCCGTTTCTCTGGAGGTGCCCGCAATGAATTCCGAATTTGACGCCGAAGGCCGTCGGCCCATGGATCCAGGCGGGGCCGACGCGCCGGCAAGATGGCCGGATCCTGTCTGCTACGAGGCGACGCCCGGAGTGGTCACATGCACCTACGAGGTTCGAGAAGCTCCCAGGCATTTTTCTTTCGACCACGACCGCACCAGGGGCCTGTACGTCGTCACCCAGCCGGACGGTACGACCGAGCTGTTCCGCGACAACCCCGTGCGCTATCTTGTGGTCGAGCCCGATCCCCAGACCGGCGAACTGCGGGCGGCGTCCAAAGACGGCCGGCCGGTGCATGTGTACCGATGGCGCGAGCAGCGAGAGGGCTGAGGACGGCTCTGTCGGCCCCGGCGGCCCGGCGGCGCAATGGCCGTTCAGGCGGTCAGACGTCTTTTCAACATAATTCGACGAGGCTTGGGTTCAAGGGTCCCGGTGCGTGAGCGCCGAACATGGGGAAGTACTCCGACAGGCTCACTGAGCACGTGATGGCCCCTCGCAACGGCGGGGCGATCGAGAACCCCGACCTGACCGGCCATGCTGGTGCGCCAGGCCGCGGGGCGTTCATGATCGTTTATTTGAGGATTGAGGACGAGCGAATCGCGGCTGCGAAGTACCACACAGTGGGTTGCGGGCCGACGACCGCGAGTGGATCAATGCTGACGGAGATGATCAATGGGAAATCGATCGCGGAATGCCGGGACTTGACGGTCGAGAATCTGATCGAGGCGCTGGATGGCGTGCCGCCGGATAAGCTGCATTGCCCGGCACTGGCGATCGGGGCGCTCAAGGATGCGCTGGCGCACTGGCCTGCTCCACCGAATGGACCGACTTGAGCGAACGGACGATGGCGGATCATTTGTTAGACGGGGATGGGAAAGCGATGGGCGAACCGGAGATTTATCCGCAGATGACGCCGATGGGACGCAGATAAGATCACAAAGACGAGGAAGATGCGCGGGCGTCGGAAAGGTGCGGGTATGAAATGCTGGTTAATCACGGATCGCGTTGAACGGAGATAGGGGAACGACGAGGGACCGGAGATTTGTCCGCAGATGACGCCGATGGGACGCAGATGAGATGACACGGGCGAGGAAGGTGCGAGGGCGTCGGGAATGTGCGGGTATGAAATGCTGGTTGACCACGAATGGCACGAATCTTCACGAATGAATTCGGGCGAAGGAGAGGAGCGGGTCGAGCGCGGGCCGAGCTGGGTCTGAATCGTCGCTGACCCGGGCGATGCCGAAGGGGATCACGAAGGCGCCACGGAGTCGGACCGAATCGCAGCTTGAGCTCGGCAACCTAGAATCCAGAGTTGGTCGGGGGCGGCGATGTCTAAGCGCGGGAAGGCATCTGGGCGGGGTGAGAAGAAGGCGAAGGAGCCGCGGGTGGCCAAGGGCGATGGCGAGGCGGGCCGTGCCAGGAATGGCCTGCCGGCTGGGTATTGGAAGGCTTGCGAGCTGGCGCGCGAGGGGCGATATGATGACGCTCGGGCAGCGTATCTGCGGCTGGCGCGGTTTTGCGAGGGGCACGAACCCCCGGCTTCGGGCGCTCGTTCAGAATGATCTCGCGGTTCTTGATGCGATGGGGGGCAAGTTTGACGAGGCTTGCGAGCAAGGGAATCCAGTCACCCATCCTTTTGTCACGGTCCTCCGCATCCACTCATTCGCGGCTCGCTCGTTCGGTGCAAAACCACGGCTTCTGGTCATTTCGAACACGCAGAAGGCCAGTGCCCGACACTCGGCAAACGGTGGGTGTCTGACATCCCTACTGACGCCGTTCGTCAACTCGTGACCGAGTATCTCGCATGGGATTGCATGATCTTTCTGCTCGGCCATGAACTTCGGCACATTCAAGCTGGCCACCCAGATTATGGAAATCACCTCTTGGCTCTTTCGGCACTCACGGAAATGCCATTTATAGCCGATAAACCTGAGGTAGGCATGAGAATGCACGCGCTTGAGATGGATCCTAACACCTTTCGTCTTCAGGGACATCACTGCGAAGCAGATGCCGCTCTCCCAAACGCTAACGCAGCCCAGGACCCCGCCCATGTTCGACAGAGGCGACCGCGTAACCCTGGACCTGGCCGCATTCGCGACCAGCTCGCGCCACGGCCGCACCGCCGAACGGCCCGGGACCGTGGTCGGGCTTGCCCGGCCAGACGGGCCTCGCGCGGGCATGGTCTACGTGCGCTGGGACGGGACCCGGGTGTGCCAGGCGGTGAGCCTGGATGTCCTGGTCCGGGTCGAGGCGGCCCCGAAGTTCTAACCCGGTCCAGAAGGGCCAGGACACGCATCGTGCTTCGAGCTTGTCGTCGGTTTGGTCGGCGGATTCGGGTGAGGAACTCGGAGCTCGCAGTCCGTCACATCTTCTTGCCAACGATCTGGGCACCAGCGTTGGCAATACGTGCTAAACTCGCTTAGAATCTGGTTGGTACGAGCGGTGCTCGGCCGGATGCTTGCCAGAGGTACTCAACAATGGTTCGAATGCTCTGGTGTGATCGGTTTGCGGCGACGCTCCCGTCACTTCCGACTGGGCACAATTCGCCCACGAGGGGTCAAATCGTGTGTTCGCTCGTTTCGTATCAGCGGTTTCCGTGAGGATTCAAGTGCCCAGTCCCTTTCCCGGTATGGACCCTTACCTGGAGCGATACTGGGGTGATGTTCACACCAGTTTGGTAACATATGCGCGCGACCGGTTGCAAACGCTGCTGCCCAGGTATTTGCGCCAGGGTTGAAGAGCGAGTGGTTGTTTCGCTGTTTGACCGCCCCCGCTCGCTCTTCCCCGACGTGCGCGTCATCGAAACGGAGCGCACATCGAGGCGAGCGGCCGGACGCGCCGGCAGCATAGCCGTTGCCCAGCCGCTCGTGATCGAGCTGGCCGATGAGCCCGAGACTCAGCGGTTCCTCGAGATACGAGAAGTCTCGTCCGATTCGCGACTCGTGACCGTCTTGGAGGTCTTGAGTCCTTCAAACAAAAGGCCCGGCGACGGCCAAGAACAGTACTTACGGAAGCAGCAGGAGCTCCGTCTGGCGGGTGTGAATCTCGTGGAGATCGACTTGTTGCGTGGGGGCGACTGGGTCGTCGCACTGCCGATGGATGCGATTGAGCCGAATGTGCTTACCGAGTATCGGGTGGTTGTGCGCCGGGGCGGGCGGCGCTTGCAGGCAGAGTACCACCCCATCGCCCTGTCCGATCGGCTGCCCACGATCAAAGTGCCATTGCGGGCGACTGACTCCGACGTTCCGCTCGACTTGCAAGCTCTAATTGAGCAGTGCTATCAGAATGGCGGCTACGACGACATCGATTACACTCAAGCTCCGCAACCGCCCCTACCGCCGGCCGCGGCACGTTGGACAGCGCAACTTCTTCGTGATGCGGGGCGTCTTCGCGCTCGCAAGCGCAAGCGATAATCCGGCACAGTCGTGAGCTTCAAGGGATTCCAGACACCCATCAACGGATTAAGCCGGCGATCGGCATGAGCCGAGCGATCGAGCGGGGCTTTCTCAGGACGATCTGGCGTATCAACTGTCCGTGGCTCCCACCTCTTTCGACCTCTGCGCGATTGCTTTATCGAGGGCAGCGAACAGGTCTTCCTCGCGGGAATACAACAACCCAGGCAATCTAGTTGCCGTTGCGGGGAACGTTCATGATAAGATAAATGATCTTTGGACCCTATTTCGTATTCGATTTCAACTTCTAGGTCGACTCCCAACTGCAAACGAAGTCTTGCAACAGGTGCGTGAGATCGACGATCTTTTGGGGGCATACTTCTTGCATGTTAAGTGATGAGGGAAACCGCAAAGATTGATGTTAACAAGGGAAGGCGCCGGGTCGCCTTGGGGGATCGCTCCCCCAAGGCTCCCACAGATCCGGGCTTGCCCAATTCAGGCACCCGGCTCGTCATGTCACTTGTTCGCTACGAGACGGCATACCGAGTGGATCGCGATCGCTGCCGGAAGCGGTTTATGCTTCAGGAAACGAGCGAACCGATCCCACGTCATCCGACGGCCGCGCCGCGGCGCGACAGCCAGTGCTGCCAGAGCCAGGTGGCACCACTGCGAAACCGTGACAACATTTTGGAGTTGCCGGTGATTCCGTAGTAGGCATAGTGGCCTAGCAGTTTCTGACCTAGTATCCGGTGCTGCACCTTGAGCGGTTGATGGCGATTTTTGCGACACCAATCCGCCAACGTTCGCAGGCTGCGGCGAAATCGACTTTTGGACGTCTTGCGCTTCACCACCCAGCGACCCTGCCGGGAGCGACCCCAGTAATGGGTGAACGCCAGCAGGTCGAAAGTCCCTGGTGGAGTTCGTGTGGGTCTGCCTTCCGGTTTGGGACGGTCCGATGGCCGCTCGAACGGCACCAGCCGCGTCTTGTCCGGGTGGATGGTCAAGCCGTACTTCTCAAAGCGTTTGGGCAACACATTCATCACACGCCGTGCGTCGGACTCGCATGAGAAGACCATGACGAAGTCGTCCGCATAGCGGATCAAGAACGATCTGCCCATCATCCGAGGCTGAACCTCCCGCTCGAACCACTCGTCCAGCACGTAGTGCAGGAAGATATTCGAAAGGATCGGGCTGATCACACCCCCTTGTGGCGACCCCATTTCGGGGTGCGTAACGCACCCGTTCTCGAAGACGCCCGCATTGAGCCATTTGCCGATGAGCCGGAGCAGCACTCCGTCTCGCACCCGACGCTTGAGGAAGTCGCGTAGATGGCCGTGGTCAATCGTGTCAAAGAACTTACGAATGTCCACATCCACTACCCATCCGCCCTTCATGTTCATCGTCTGTTGCCACAGGCTCTCTAACGCAGTGTGTGCCGATCGCTCGGGCCGGAAGCCATGCGAGCAGTTCTTGAAGTCCTGCTCGTATATCGCCTCCAGAACCATCACGACAGCACGCTGGAGCACTTTATCCTCGAAGGTCGGGATTCCCAGTGGCCGGGTTTCGGTCGCTGAGCCTGCCTTGGGGATATGCACTCGCCGCACAGGCGGTGCGTGGTACGTACCGGACTTGGCTCGTTCCAGCAGCGACCGTAGGTTCGGGACCAGGTTCGCTGCGTAGGCCTCGCCATCTTGTCCGTCTACGCCCACCGCCCCGTCTTGGCGGGTCCGGTAGTAAGCTGTGAGCAGCCAATCGAGGTCGATGAAGTGCCCCAGGGATGTGAATCCCATCTCCGGGCTTCGCCGAGCGAGTTCCGCTATCCGTTGTTGTTTCGTGGACACGTCCACGGGTTCCGATGCACCCGCCATGTTTCCCTCCAACGGTTGTGTGACATGGCGTCTCCTTCCCTCCACCGGGTCCCTCGGAGTGGTTCCCCGGCTTCAACGGTACTACGAGACGCTCCGACTCCCATCCGCCCCTTTCGCCGCACTTCGTTGCCTTCGTGTGGCGATACCACCCTTGCGTCCTGTTCGCTCCCAGCGACCCGACGCGAGGTCGTGGGCCGGGGAGTTGGTATTCCGGATCCCGAGCCGGAAATGTCAGTGGAGACGGATGGGGCTCTCAGGTTCCCGAGCAACCCTCGCGTCCCTGCGCCATGTTCTTGGACCCCGGCAGGACCGAACACGCCAGGCCATTGCGGCGTGTCGACACGGCCCCCGCTTGTGTCTACAACGGAGGCTCCCACGATGAGTATTTCGGGGCTCGATAGCATGGCATGGAGACTCGCTGTCTACGCTTCGCAGTGAGGGTCACCCCTCCCCACGCAAGACTTGCTTCCGGCTGCCGGCCAGGCTCTGCCGGGCGGGATTCGTTAACCCGCAGGGTCGCGATGAAAGGTTTCTGTGTTTCGAGGCACTTCCTCCTTTCTCGAGCTTTTCCTGACGCAAAGACACCCACCTATCTGATGTGAAGATGGCATCCCTCATCCAGATGTCGCGCCAGGGTCGTCCCCGCGCAGCCGTGGCGGCGGTCGTCGCAAGTCTTGGTCGCTCCGAGCGAACCCTCTTCGCTGTCTGTCAAATTTTTTCTCAAGACTCTTGACACCCGCGCCACTGTTGCTATTTTGTCCATTACTGACCTTATGAATACTCTCGCTAACGTGCTGCACCTGCATGGTAATGGAGCCTTACGTGCCTGCCTCTGCACGCCGCCACATCGTGCAAGAGGCGTTCGTCGGTGTGTATGACTGCATTGCTCGGTGCGTCCGCAGAGCCTTCCTTCGCGGCACCGACTCCTACTCCGGTCGTGATTACTCTCACCGTAAGGCGTGGATTATCGATCGCCTACGCCACCTCGCCGGACTCTTCGGAATTGATGTGTGTAGTTACGCCATTATGAGCAACCATCTGCATCTTGTGCTCCGCAATCGACCCGACCGCGTCGAACTGTGGTCCGACACCGAAGTCGCTCTGCGCTGGCACAAGCTCTTTCCGCAACGCGACGATGTTACGGGCGAGCCGGCGGAGCCCGACGACAACGACCTGGCGATGCTGATGGCCGACGCTGGCTCCTCAGCCACGGTCTCGGCCGTGCCGCTCCAGGCGGCGTCAAAACGGCCGCTCCCTGCGCCGGCGTCGGATCAAGGATTTCTGCCGATCGAGACCAGAAAGTACGTCATGCTGCTCGATTGGACGGGCCGGGGGGGCGGGACAAGCGTGGGGCAATCCCGGAAGACCTGGCTCCCATCCTGGACCGGCTGGGAGTGGATCGAACGAATTGGGTGGACACGGTGCGCGACTTCGGTCGCATGTTCAAGCAAGCGGCAGGTCGAGCGAGCTCGCTTGTGCGTGCCGCACCGCGTTGTTCACGGTGCTGGTTTCAGGGCAAGGCGGCCGCGCAGGTCGCGTTTCTGTAAGTAAGCGGCTCGCTTGTGAGCCTTGGTGGTAGCGGTAGGTGCGGAATTCGATTGGATTCAAGGCCGGCAAGCGTCGTTCCGTTTCGCCGGCGCGACAAAGCACCGCCGTCCATCTCTAACGGTTCCCAGCAACCGATGCGTGCGAGCGCCGGCGAGGCACCAGAGCGCACCCGGTTGCTTACCGCGCGTGGTATAGTATCTGCTGTGCGTCGCATCGGCCGCGAGGCACCCAGCATTCGCGGCACGCGAACCGGTGCGAGCCACCTTCGCGTGGCTTCTCCGGAACCCACTCGAGAGAGTGGATGTCTGGCTTCCCGATGTCTGGCTTCCCCGCGTGGCTTCTCCGGAACCCACTCGACAGAGTGGATGTCTGGCTTCCTGGCTTCCCCACTCCTCGACAGAGTGGATGTCTGGCTTCCCCTCCTCGACAGAGTGGATGTCTGGCTTCCCCACTCCTCGACAGAGCGGATGTCTGGCTTCCCTGGCTTCCCCTCGAGAGAGTGGATGTCTGGCTTCCCCGCGTGGCTTCTCCGGAACCCACTCGCCAGAGTGGATGTCTGGCTTCCCTGGCTTCCCTCGCGGCACGGGCGCAGACACCATCGGCGCTTCACCCACCAAAAGGGACCCAATAAAGTCCGGCCGCCCGCACCCAACGGCAGTTCCGGCGCGGGCCCGTTCCGTTTGTCTTCCATCTGATTTATCTGCGTTCCTCTGCGTCATCTGCGGACCAAACTCCGAATTCTCCAATTTCGCCTTCACCCGAAGATGAGCTGAATTGCTGACCGTCCACTTGCGGACCGACGTCTTCTCCCTTGATCACCCCACTCTGCGGACAACGAGCCATGGAAATCCAACGCGTCGCCGTCGTCTTTGACACCACCCTGCGGCCGGAGACGGCTGGGGTTTATTGCCACCGCGCTCTCGAGCGGCTCGTTGAAGTTCAGCACTTTCAGCCTTTCGAGCTCGACCGTATGCCGCGCACCGGCTTCGATCTATACCTCAATATCGATGACGGACTGCGCTATCACCTGCCGCCGGATTGCCGGCCGAGCGCTTTCTGGGCGATTGATACGCACCTTGATTTCGACCGTTGCCGCGAGAAGGCGCCGCGGTTCGACCTGGTGTTTGCCGCGCAGCGCGACGGGGTCGATCTACTCCGCGGCATCGGTGTTCGCTCGGCTTCGTGGCTGCCGCTGGCTTGTGACCCCGGTATTCATCGCAAGCACGACGATGTGGCCAAGCAGTACGACGTTGCGTTCGTCGGAAACGTTTTTCCGGGGCCACGAGGCGAATTGCTGGGGCTGATTCAGCGGCGATATCGGAACTCATTCATCGGCCAATGCTATTTCGACGACATGGCACGCACCTATTCGGCTGCCCGCATCGCGTTCAATCGGAGTATCCGCAATGACGTGAATATGCGCGTCTTCGAGGCGGTTGCCTGCGGGTCGATGCTACTCACCAACGACCTGAGCGACAACGGCCTCGCCGACCTTTTCCGCGATGGCGTGCACCTGGCAACTTACCGCGATGGCGATGACTTGCTCGATAAGCTGGCGTTCTATCTCGGGCGCCAATCGCTGCGCGAGCGGATTGCGGCCGCGGGGCTAGCCGAGGCTATTGCGAAGCACACGTATGCGCATCGAATGGAGGCGATTCTGCGGCGGGCGGAGGAGGCGCTGGCGAAGAATGTGGTTTCCGTAGGGTGGGTGGAGCGGAGCGCAACCCACGCGGATCCGGCGGGGGCCGTTGGCGGGGAGCGGGCGGGTTTGGGGTCGGATGGTGGGTTGCACCCTGGCAGTTTTCAAACTGTATTGAACGGGCATCTCAGAACGAGTTTTCTCAGCAGTTAATTACCCATCGCTATTGAACTTGCGCTTTTCACGCAAATCGAAAATGCGATTGAGAAATGGCCAATTTCGAAAACCCGCACATAATATTAGTAGGGGAAGTTCCGTGATCGGTGCGGGTGGCCGGTAGGGCGTCACTGTCCGGGCTTTGCTGTCGTTCGCATGCACGCCCCCCACCGCCGGCTGCGCCTGCACGTCCCCACGCCGGGGGACGGATACACTCGTCGCGGATGACCGGGCGTCGCGACGCTTAGGAACGGGCCGGAACCAAATTCCGTCGATTTACGTGAAGTGCGCCGCGGAGCGGCACAAAGACCGTTCCGACGCAGAGCGTCGGAACGAGGGCTTTCCGTCGTGGTAGGATTGAGAACCGAAATCGGGAAGTTATTTCCGGCCTGTTCCTTAACGTAACCCTGGGCAGGCAACCATGCGGGTTGGTCCGGGGCTCGAATTTCATTTCATCCGATCCATCACCACATCGCGAGTTGTCTTCTTCTCAACGTCATTCTCGATGAGCGTCATTCGATCCCGCCTTTCAGGCCGCATCACGGACTTTTTACTGTGAAATGCTCTCGAGTTTGGACCGGACCGGGCGTGGGACGGGGGGTGGACCACGGTGAGGGTGAGTTTTCTCCTCGTGGGCGGGGCGATCATGAGCGGGACTCTTGGCGTTATCCCCTTTGGCTCTCAGGATTTCCGTACGGTTCCATGGCGTTCCGGCGAGGCGCCGGACGGGGATCAAGACAGCAAGGAAAATGAGACTTTTTTAGGGTTAGAGTCCCATATAGTCCCATTTAGTTCCACTTACTACTACTTATATGAAACATGCGAAACCGTGTCTCGAGAGCCGGAGCGCAGGAATGCATGACTGGGGAGGAGCGAGGTGTTTAGGCTGGCATGGTGCGAGCGAGGAATGGATCGAGTTTGGCCCCTGGCTCGCGGTCAAAAGTGCGCACGTCCGTTCCCGTAAGCCTTGTGGCGTAAGGACGCGCGACAAATCTACAAAACGAAATCCTGTCTGGACGGAGCCCGAAAAATGGACTCACCCGCAGTCGGATTCAGTGCCGATGTTTAGAAGCCAGAGCCTTGAATTCTCGATCGTCACGCCATAACATTAGTCACCACACGACTTTACATCCAAGAAAAGCACGGTTCCGAATATTCGATCGTCACGCCCTAAATGTTAGCCGAACAAGTATTTACGGCGAAAAACCCCGGAGTTCCGATTATTCCATCGTCACACCTAAACCCAATGGTGGTAAGGATGTGACGCCAATCCGTGGTTTTGGCGGCAGAGAAGTCCCGGTGCCGCTCTGGCGCGGGGTTGGACGAAGCGGCTCGCCGCGTGATGGGGGGAGCGGGCTGGGCGGGTTGTTGGGACGATGCGCTTCTGGGCTGGATGGGTTGTACCCACCCCACGTGCTGCGAACCGTCCCGAGTGAGTCTACCCTTTCTTCCTTTGAACCAGGCCGAAGAAATAAGGGATCCGCGTCGTTTATCGCGAACGAGCGCCGGCCTTCGTGCTTGCCGCGCGCGAGGTCGGGCGCGCACCCGCACCGTTATCCGAAAGCGGCAGCCTGCGGTTTTGCACCCGCCCCCCGTTGTAATCAGCCGCGGGAATCACCAGCGCCTTCGCCGATTCCCGCCCCGCCGGTGCCACCAGCCGGTTGCCGCGCACCGTCACCACAAGCTCACCGGCGTCGTGCGACGGCGCGTACCCCAGCGTGAGCCCCGGCGGCGTGTCTCTCGAGCCCGTTCCGGCTGCTCTGCTCAAAAAGCCCTCGCTCCACCGCACTTCGTTGTCATTGAGCGCGGCCGTCATGTAAACCCGCCCCTGGTTCGTCTTGATGAAACGCCCGTCGTGCTCGACGCCGACGAGCCCCCCCTTCTCCGCATCCTCCAGAACGTTCCCTTCGATCACACCCCCCAGGAACGGCGCGTGCGACCAGCCCCAGATCACCGGCGACTCCGTGGGAAAGGCAGTCAGCCGCACCGCAAACTCCCCTCCCAGGAAGTGATTCTTGATAACCCTCGTTCCGAAGTTGTTGCCCGCGAGAACAAGAGGCGACGACCGCCGGCCGCCCCGCACATCCACCCGGTTCTTCTGAAACGTCTCACCCACAAACGCCGTCGAAATCGACACAACCTCGGTTCCCGCGGGAATCGCGGCATCAACCAGATAGGCCGTCGATTCGAGCGCCTGTACAACCTGGCGCCACTGGCCCGCCGCCGGCCCGTTCAACAGCGAGACGACATCACCCGTCCGCACCCAGTCACCCTGCGGCTGCCCGGTTCGCAGCACTCGTCCGTCGGTCGACAGGGCCATGACCTTACCCTCGTACTTCAGGTGATAGGCTTCCGTCAGCATGATCTCCGGCTCATTGCTCCACGGAATCGTGTCGTCATCCCGGGCCCCCACCTGCTCGATCGTGTTTCCCTCGACCACGTCTCCGGCGCCGAACCAGGTCAAGACCAGAAACCGCCACGTCTTGCCGCTGGGCCCCACGCTCTTGGTGACGTTATTCTGCACGAGCACGTCGTGAACACCGTGACCGGCGAAAACCGCGTGAGAATAGCTGCCGGGCGGCGTGCCCCGAAATTCATTGCTGACAATCCGCCACGGCCCGTCGAAAAACTCGATCATGCCCCCGCGCAGGATGTTCCCCTCGATCACGCCGCTCCTGGCCCGTTTCAGCCTCATGAGCCCGAGCGAGTCCACCCAGCCCGCGGAGTTTGCTGCTCGCCGGAATCTCCAGGTCTAAACGCTTGAAGACGACGTTGAACTTGGGATCGTCGTGACCCTGATCGAAATTGTCCGTCATCCCGATCAAGGCCGGCCCATACTCGACGTCGTTCCTCCATCGGATCGGCCCTTCGATGCGCACGCTGAAGCCGGAAAGCGTCGTGTTGCCGCAATGAATCTTGATCGCCGCTGACCAGGGCGCATCACTCGCCGGCTGTGAGAAGACGAGCGTAGCCCCGTTCTCCGCGACGATCGCCACCGGACGGTTGAGCACGAGCGGCCTATTCAGCCGGTAAGTCCCGGCCCCAAGCGTCATCGACCCGAATCGATCGGCCACGCTTTGAAGGTCGTCGCCCGGCTTCGCGGTCGCGCTCTCCCGCACCGGCTCGCCCGAGCGCTTGGCCGGGTCGCAGACGCCTCCGGCGAACCGGAGGATCGAGCTCCGGCCGTCGGCTGCAATCAACCGCAGCGTCATCGTGCCCTTGCTCTCATCCCGATATGGAGGGAAGAACACGTCGAGTGACCTGCTCTGCGCGTTCGCCTTGATCGTGAGCGATTCGGCTGACGGATCGACAGCCACATTGGCGCGGTCATTCTTGCGGTAGATCCACACGCCTCGTTGCGAGTTGCTCAGAACCGCGGCGGCGATCCCCTGCGAACCCGGCAGTCCCGAAATGGCCAGGTGTACGTCGCCCGGCGCGGTCGCGCTCAAGCCATCCTGCCCCAGCCATCGGACGTCCGCCGCCACTTCCGAAAACTTCGGCAGCGCCACTTGCGGCATCCGCAGCGCGGGATCGCACCGCCCAGCGTTCACAGTGGTCGTGTCGACCTGGTCGTTGTCGTACAGGGCCGTCAGCTTCAGTCGTTGGCCCGTCAAGTCACGATTCGGCTGGAAGTACAGGTCGCCCTGAGACGGATCCTTCGCGTCGCGCACCAGCTCGGCGCTCGGCAACAGCTTGGGGTTCGGCCCCGATTCCCACGTCGCGCCGCTCGTCCCCACAACCCGGATTCCTTTGAGGGTCAACCTGGTCGAAAGCCGGCTGACATGGATCCGCACGTCTTGAAACCCGTCGCCGCCCACCGACGGCCCCGCTCCGGTGCGGTCTTGCCGGTCCTGGCCGATCCACCGCGCCGCAAGTGCCACGGTCTTCACTGGCAGCTTGTCATCCGCCTTGCCGCCGGGCAGATCGGCCTCGGCTGTCGATCCATCTTCGTAGCGAACCAGCACATGAAACGGCCGCCCCGTCTCGACCGCCGCCGGCTCGAAAAACACATCCCCCGTCCGTGCTCCCTTGGCACGTTTGAATTCGGCCCGATACCCTTCCGGCTTCTCCGCAAATCGCCAGAAGTTCCCGTTGGTTGACCTGACCTCGACAAAGACCACCTCGCGGCGCGGATCCAGTCCCGCAATCGCAATATGAATATCCTGAATATCGCTGGGCGCAAGCCTCTCATGCGGGCCCACGTAATCATGCCCGTCCTGCCCGATCCAGCGAGCCGAAAGCCGTGACGACCGAGCTTGCTCCAGCGCCGCATGCCTGACCGCGAATCGCGGAAGATCCGACGACGACGCCACCAGGACAACCAATGATGTAAATGACGCCATGCGCATGTTGACCTCCTTGCACGCGATGTCGATCCGTCCGCTCGCGTCCTGCGCCATCGAGCGCGGCCGCGACCCGCCCCCAACATACCAGATCCCTGAGAAAAAGGGACCGGAATGACCGCTACTTCGAGGTCGAGGAATTCTCCATTTCCTTGAGCAGCCTCTCGACCGACTCATCGAGCACTTTGCCACCTCCCATCATAGAATCCCTGATGATGCCGTGTGCGTCGATGAGATAAACGGTCGGAAAACCACGGATGTCCCACACCTTGCAGATTGGCCCGTCCATCGCGCCGTCCCACCAGCACCGCCAGGTAACCTCCCCGGCCGAGATCGCCTTCCGCAGCGTTGCCTTGTCGGTATCGGTATCAATGGCCAGAAGCGCGAAGGGCTTGTTCATCAGCCGGGAAACCAGCTCGCGCTCCTGGGGATACATCGCCCGGCACGGCCCGCACCACTCTCCCATAATAACGAGCATCACGACCTTCCCCCGGTAATCGCTCAACCGGAGAGGCTTGCCGTCGACATCCTCTCCCTCGATCTCCGGCGCCGCTTTCCCCACCCCGATCTGCCGCAGTCCCCTCAAACCTGATTCGGCAAGCTGAGCAAACGTGATTTTCTGACCGCCTCTCGAGATCGAAAAATCGCCATATTCGCGGATCGTCCTCTCGAACAGCGTCTCCGCTTCGCGACTGAGCGCCACGGCGTCGGCCGTGCGAATGTGCTCGGCATATGCGGTGAACGCGGGATCGACATTCTCGGGACGATTGGCCTGACCGCGGCTCCGGGCCCCCGCCACCGCCTTGGACTTCGCGGCGAGATACTCGGCAAGCGAAAGGCACGCATAGCCCCGCACTTCGCGGTTGGTTGCCTTCTCGTAAACCTTGCGCAAAAATGTGTCGCGCAATGGCGAGGGATAAACAACAAGCGAGCGGCACAGCACGCCCACTCGCCTCTCCTCGACGTGGTCTTGTACCAGCCGATCCATGGCCTCGCCGGCCAGCTCGCTTCGCGACGATGGAAAGTAATCCGGTCCCACTCGACCCTGCCCGACGATCCAAACGAGAGCATCACACGCCGCCGAAGTACGCGGGTATTTTCTCGCCAGTTCCAGGAACCGCGGTCCGATTCGGTCGATCGTCGGATAAGTAGCAACCGCCCTCTGCCGCTCCTCTTTCGACTTCGCGGCCTGAATTCCCGCGGTCGCTCGCTTGAGCGATTCCTGGTACCCGCGCATCAGCGTCGCGTATTGCTCTTCGGGAGACGAGTCCTTCGTCTGCGTAAAAGCGCACACGGGAAGTGTCATCGCGACAATCACGACCGCCAGCCGCGTCATGGTCTCTCTCCCGCGGTGTTCGTCCGGGTAAAGCGCCGGAACGGCGTTTCGCGATTTCGGGAGCACGAGGCTCCCGCCGAGGCGCACTGTCGCTCGCCTCACCGCCGGCCGCTTTGTCCCAGAATCGCGAACACCCAATCAGTCTCGATGTCGAGACGATCGTCGTCAAGCCACAAGCCGTAGGCGGCGAAGGCACGGCGAAGCCCGCGATTCACGCGGCTGTAATCTCGGAGGAGCCGACCGTTGGGATCGCGACCCGCCCCGTTTCCCGCTCCCGTGCCTCCCCACACCCGGGAAGTTGCCACCCGGAGTGCCGCCGAGTATCCTCAATCCCATGAAATGGCTACCACGTGAGATCGGCAATGCACTTTTCATTGTGTTCGGAATACTCTCGGCCGGCATGGGGCTGCACGGTTTCCTCATGTCCAGCGGGTTCATCGACGGCGGCGTGACCGGCGTTTCGATGCTCCTCGCCCAGACCTTGCGCATTCCGCTGCCCGGAGGGTCCGCGTATATTCCGCTGCCCATTCTGCTGCTGGTCATCAACCTGCCCTTCGTCGCCTTGGGCTACCGCCAGGTCGGCCCGGCGTTCGCGATCCGAAGCGCGGTGAGCATCGTCGGACTCTCCCTCTGCCTCGCAACCGTCCCTTTTCCGGACGTCACCTCCGACAAGCTGCTGACCGCCGTCTTCGGCGGCTTCTTCCTCGGAGCGGGCATGGGCCTGGCCATGCGCGGCGGTGCGGTCCTGGACGGAACCGACATCGCCGCGCTCCTGATCAGCAAGCGCAGCCACGTCTTTCACGTCGGCGACGTGATCCTCGGGCTGAACGTCATCATTTTCTTGAGCGCGGCGTTCTTCCTGGGCGTCGAGAAGAGCCTTTACTCGATTCTGACGTATGTCTCTGCGTCCAAGACGCTCGACTTCCTGCTGCATGGCATCGAGGAATACACGGCGATCAACATCGTCTCCGAGAAGAGCGAACTGATTCGCGACGCGATCAACTGCCGCCTCGAGCGCGGTGTCACCGTCTTCAAAGGCCGGGGCGGCCGCAGCGGCCACGATCTGGAGATCCTCTTCTGCGTCGTCACCCGGCTCGAAATCGGCAAGATCTTCGACATCGTGAACGAGATCGACTCCACCGCATTCGTCACCGTCCACCCGCTTGCCGAAGCCTCCGGCGGCGTGCTCAAGCGGACCGTGCATCACTAGCCTCATGGGAACCAGTCCGATGAAATTACACCGCCACGCACGTCGCCTGCTCACCGGCCTCCTGCTCGCAACCTCAATGGGCGCGGGGACCGACGACCAGCCCCCGCAACCCCTCGACGCCGAATACACCGCCAAGATCCGCGAATTTACCACCGAGCCCTTCTTCCTCACCGAATTCGTCGACCACTTACCCCGGTCGAGCTCCGTCCCCACGCCCCAAAAGGCCCTCGGCTATATTATCGGCACCCCCGAGAAACTCACCTACACCAAAGAAATCAACGCCTACTTCCGCACACTCGCCAGCGCATCCCCGCGAGTCAAGGTCTGGACGATCGGCAAGAGCGAGGAAGGCCGCGAAATGCTCCTTGCAGCGATCTCGAGCGAGGAGAACCTCGGCAAGATCGACCGCTACAAACAGATCACCGCAAAACTCGCCGACCCGCGGAAAACGACCGACACAGAGATCACCGCCCTCGTGCGCGAGGCGAAACCCTTCTACTGGCTCGCCGGGTCGATCCATTCGCCCGAGACCGGCTCGCCCGAGATGCTCATGGAGCTGGCCTACCGCTTGGCCGTTGAAGAATCCACGCATATCCAGGCCATCCGTAAAAACGTGGTCGTTCTGATCACACCGGTGGTCGAAGTCGACGGCCGCGACCGCATGGTGGACCTCTATCACTACCGCAAGGCCAACCCCGGCAAGCAAACGCCGTCGCTCGTGTACTGGGGCAAGTATGTCGCCCACGACAATAACCGCGACGCCATGGGGCTGGCACTCGCGCTCTCCAATGTGATGATGAACACCTTCCTGGCTTGGCACCCGCAGGTCTTCCACGACCTTCACGAATCGGTGCCCTACCTCTACACCTCGACCGGCACCGGCCCCTACAACTCCTGGCTCGACCCCATCGTCGTGAGTGAGTGGCAGAAGCTCGCCTACCACGAAATCGAGGGAATGACCAGGCGCGGCGTGCCCGGCGTCTGGACGCACGGCTTCTATGACGGCTGGGCCCCCAACTACATGTTCTACATCGCCAATGGCCACAACGCGATCGGCCGCTTCTACGAGAACCTTCGGCAACGGCGGGGCCGACACCCGCGAGCGCAAGCTGCCCGAATCCTCGACCTCCCGCACCTGGTACCGCCCCAACCCACCGCTCCCCAAGGTCAAGTGGTCGATGCGCAATAACGTCAACATGCAGCAAAGCGCCTTGCTGCTGGCGCTCAAGTATGTGGCCGATAACGGCGAGGAATTCCTCAGCAACTTCGCCTTGAAGTCCAAACGATCAATTTCGAAGGCGAAAACCGAGGGACCAGCCGCCTGGATCATCCCGAATGACGGCAAACGCCCGGCTTTAGCCGCGCAGCTTGCACGCCTTCTCCAGCGCCAGGGTGCCGAAATCCACCGCCTCGACCGCGAAACCGAAGTCAAGGTTGCGAAGCCATCGCCACCGCGCCCACGTCCGGCCACGCAGTCATCGGGCGGTGACTCCACCCCCGAGCCCAAGACTGACGCCGCCAAGACGCAGCCTCAAAAGGTCGCTGCGGGAAGCTACGTCGTGCGAATGGATCAGCCCTACAGCCGCATGGTCGACATGTTGCTCGACACCCAGTACTACTCCACCGCTGACCCCCGCCCGTATGACGACACCGGCTGGAGCTTCGGCCCGCTCAGAAACGTCGCGACCCTGCGCGTGGTCGATCCGGCGATCTTGCGGCGCCCATGACGAAGATCGACGGCGAGGTCCGTGCCTCAGGCGGCGTCCAGGGCAACGGCTCCGCCGGGTTCGTGCTGAACGCAACCGCCGAGCCCGCGCTGGCCTCCCTCCGCTTCCGCCTCAAAGACGCCAAGATGTTCGCCGCCGAAGAGCCGTTCGAGATCGAGGGACGGAAGTACAACGCCGGCTCGTTCTTCATCCCGGCCGCCGGAAACCCCGAAGATCTCCTCCCCCGCCTCAAGTCCGCCACCGAATCGCTCGGCCTCCGAGCGCACGCGGTGGGAACCGAGCCCACCGTGAAGCATCACCCGGTGTCGCTACCGCGAATCGCCCTGCTCCACACCTGGGTGAACACGCAGGACGACGGCTGGTTCCGGCTCGCCCTGGACGAATGCGAAATCCCTTACGCCTATATCTCGGACCAGGATGTTCGCGCCACGCCCGACCTGAGGGCAAAGTATGACGTGATTATCTTTCCGCCAGTCACTTCGAGTCTCCCCACGCTGCTAAACGGCGTCAGAAAGCGCCTGCTCGATGACGGGTCAGACTTCGGCGGCCCGGTGCCGTTCAAATCAACGTCGCTCACTCCGAACCTGGGCGGCGTCGACGACTCGGACGATATTCGCGGCGGCCTGGGCTTCGATGGCGTTGCCCACCTGAAGACGTTCGTGGAGCACGGCGGGGTATTCGTCCCGGTCACCGAAAGCGCCGCGCTGCCGGTGGGGCTAGGAATGATCGAGCACGTCTCGATCAGCGAAGCCCGCCAGCTTCAGGCAAACGGCTCGGTCCTCCGAGCGGGCGTGCAAGACAAGGGCAGCCCGATCGCCTACGGCTACGATGACACCGTGGCGCTTTATTTCAACCAGGCGCCGGTCTTCCGGGTGGCGCTGGCCGGCGCCGGCGGCCGCGGAGGAAGAGGCGGCGCAGGCGAATCCACCCGCGCCCGACCGGCCGCGGCTCCGCGACCGACCCCGATGTTCCTCAGGGCCGCCCGCTCCGCGAAGTCGAGCGCGAGCCCACGCTCTCTCCGGCCGAGCGCGAGCTCCATATCGAGCCCGAAATGCGCGAATACTTGGCCGGCACGATCTTGCCCAAAAAGATGTGGCCGCGCGTGGTCCTCCGCTGGTCCGACGAGAAAGACCTCTGGGTTTCCGGCATGCTCGCCGGGGGAGGCGAGCTCGCGAATACGCCCGCCGTCGTCGACGTGCCGCTTGGAAAAGGTCACGTCGTCCTCTTCGGCAATAACCCGATGTGGCGCCACGAAACCCACGGTAGCTTCATGCTCCTGCTCAACACCGCCCTCCATTTCGACCACTTACAGGCCGGCCGCGACCAGCCGGCCGCCGGCACAAAAATCGTCAAGAAATATACAATCCAGCAATTCCTGGCCACAACCTCGCTCGGTGGCCCATCGTTTTCCGCGGACGGCTCTCGCGTTCTCTATTCCTCCGATGCCTCGGGAATCTTCAACGCCTACACGGTTCCGTTCTCCGGCGGCACCAGCACGCCGCTGACTCGCTCCACGACCGATTCCACATTCTCCGTCTCATTTTTCCCCAAGGATGAGCGTGTCCTCTACACCCACGACCACGGCGGCGACGAGAACAATCACCTCTATGTCCTCAGCCCGAGAAGCGACACCGATCTGACCCCGGGCACGAAGCTCAAGGCCGATTTCTCTGGTTGGTCGCGCGACGACGCCTCGTTCAACGTGCTGATCAACGAGCGCGATCCTCGTTACTTCGACGTCTACCGCTACAGCACCGCTAAGCTCGATCGGACGCTCGTCTACAAAGACACAACCGGCTACAACGTGGCCGACGTCTCCGGCGACGGCCGATGGCTGGCGCTCGGCAAGCCGAAGACAACCGCCGACGCCGACATCTACGTCTGGGACACCCGTGAAAGCCGGCTGACTCACCTGACACCGCACAAGACGCCCACTCGTTACGAGGCCTCTGCATTCGACCCCGCCTCGAAATGGCTCTACTTCCGAACGAACTCAGGCGGCGAATTCACGAGAGTGAAACGCTATGAGCTCGCGACCGGCAAGCACGAAGATGTCGAATCCGCCGATTGGGACATTCTCTTCACCCGGTTCTCACACAACGGCCGCTACCGCGTCACCGCCATCAATCAGGACGGGCGCACCATCATCCGCGTGCATGACTCGAAAACCTCGCGTCTGGTTCCGATGCCCAAGCTGCCTGAAGGTGACGTGACATCGGTCGTGTTCTCGCGCGACGAGGAGCGCATGGTGGTGACGTTGAACGGCGATCGGTCTCCGTCGAACCTTTACTCCGCTCGGGTCGGCGCGGCCGAAGCGACACGGTTGACCGATTCGATCAGCAAGGAGATCAACCCGGATGACCTGGTCGAATCGCGCGTTGTGCGGTTCAAGGCTTCCGACGGATTATCGGTCCCGTCGATCTTCTACAAGCCTCACGAGGCGTCGGCAGAGCACAAGGTGCCAGCTCTCGTTTGGGTGCATGGCGGGCCGGGCGGTCAGACTCGCAAGGGCTACAGCGCGCTCATTCAGTACCTGGTCAACCACGGCTACGCCGTCCTGGGCATCAACAACCGCGGCAGCTCCGGCTACGGCCAAACCTACTTCACCGCCGACGACCGCAAGCATGGCCATGAGCCTCTGCGCGATTGCGTTGAAGCCAAGGCGTACCTCGCCGCGATGCCCGAGATTGATCCAAACCGGATCGGCATCATCGGCGGCAGCTACGGCGGCTACATGGTCCTGGCGGCCCTCGCGTTCGAGCCCGACGCGTTCGCCGTGGGCGTCGACATCTTCGGCGTATCAAACTGGCTGCGCACGCTGGAGAGTATCCCTCCGTACTGGGAAGCCGAGCGCCTGGCGCTCTATGAAGAGATCGGCGATCCCGTGAAGGACCGCGAAATGCTCAAGGCGATATCGCCAGTCTTCCACGCCGAAAAGATCCGCCGCCCCTTGATGGTCCTCCAGGGCCAGAACGACCCTCGCGTCATCAAGCCCGAATCCGACGACATCGTCGCCGCCGTCAAGAAAAACGCCGTCCCCGTCGAATACATCGTCTTCCCCGACGAGGGCCACGGCTTCACCAAGAAGAAAAACCAGATCGAAGGCTACTCGGCGATTCTGAGCTTCCTTGACAAGCATCTGAAAGGGTCCAAACCATAGCCGCGGCCGGGTCGATCAGGGAACGCCGATTCCAGGCCGAAGCGATCGGACAACGCGTGGTGGACGCGTCTCCTCGCAGTTGGGCTCGGGCGTCCCCACCCCGCCCCAGTGTCGGCCTTCGCTCCGGGAAGGGTCCCCCTCGTCCGGCGCAGCTCTCCCGACCCCGCCCTCCCTGTTGGGCGCGGGTTCTCCCGACCCCGCCCTCCTCACCGACCGAAGGTCTCCAGACGCTCGACACGCCACTCGAAGATTGCCGCAGCCCTGGCCAAATTGCGATCCGCCGAACCGCGCCTCGGGACGGCTCCTATCATCCACGACCGTTTCGCCCACGACCGCGCCGTTGCTTCGCTCTCACCCGCCGAGGACAATCGAGCCGAGCGAAAGACGAAATGTTTGCACGCCGTGAAACCCCTATTCTCAAAATCCTGCCCCTCGCGCTGAGTTCCACCCGTTCATCGGTCAACAATCCATAGGTCAGCCCTGCACGCACCACGAGGAGGTCGTTCCCGTGCGTCCTGTGGAATCCTATCGAACCTACTTGCTGCTCCTGGCTCGCTAGCAGCTCGTACACGAGATTCAGGCCAAGCTCGATCCTTCGGACCTCGTCCAGCAAACGCTGTTGAAGGCCCATCAAAACGGTCACCAATTCCGCGGCACGTCCGATGCGGAACAAGTCGCCTGGCTGCGAACGATCCTTGCCAACACGCTCACCGACGCGGTCCGCAAGTTCGCACCCAAAGCCGGCCTGCGCGAGCGTTCCCTGGCCGCGAGCATCGAACAGTCGTCGAAACGCTTGGAAGCAATCCTGGCGGCCGATCAAACGTCCCCAAGCCAGCGCGTCATTCGCCACGAACAGTTGATCCGCCTGGCCGATTCAATAGCCCAGCTTCCCGGCGACCAGCGCCAGGCCGTCGAGCTACGACATTTCCAGGGCCTGCCAACGGCCGAGATCGCCAAGCAAATGAATCGCAGCATCCCCGCGATCGGCGGCCTGCTTCAGCGCGGCCTCCGAGCGCTCCGGGTAAGCCTGGACGAATCATGACCAGAACCAAGCCAAGCCTGGCGTGCCCCCGGCAGGGCCCTAACCCGTAGCAGGCACACTCCGTGTGCCGTCCGCTCTTTGTACAGCGAGGCGCATCGACCACTCCCCAACAATGACGTACCGGGAAGCTATTCCCACCCCGTAGCTCGGCACGATCACGGTCTTCGTCCTTCGGGCTTGGGGCCCGACGGCAAGCTCAAGCTTGAGACTGAGGAGGAGCGCCGGCAGCGACTCGAATCAGCGCGGCGGCGACTCCGCGAGATCGCTGAGATCCCCAACGATCCCGATGATCCACCCGACGAGGAGGATCCGGGCGATCGACGAACTTCGTCCTCATCGGCCCGTCTTCAAGGGGTGTTACTGACTCATGAGGGAGTTTGTACTTCTCGATTCCGGCCCACTAGGTCAAGCATGTCGGCGCCGTGGAACCCTCCTGGGTGACCAGTGCCGCCGCTGGCTTGACAATTTGCTCGCGCGGGGAATCGACATTATTGTTCCGGAGATTGCCGACTACGAAGTCCGTCGCGAGTTGCCCCGCATCGGGGCGGCCGGTTCGCTTCACCGACTTGATTCTTTGGTCGTCACCGGCGAGATGACGTATGCTCCCATCACGACTGCGGAATGGCGCTTGGCCGCTCTTTTCTGGGCTGACGCTCGCCAGCGCGGCTTACCGACTGCCTCGCCTGACTCCCTCGATGCCGACGTTATCCTGGCAGCTTGCGCAGCAACAATCGGCCAGCCGGGTGATCAAATCATCGTCGCAACCCAGAACGTCGGCCACCTCGCCCGCTACTGCGATGCCCGTCTATGGACCACAATTGTGTAGGGAAGTCGACTCATCCGGGAAGCCAGCTCCGTAGCCGCGACTGCTCTTCCAAACCCATGCCCATCGTCAACGCCAAGATCTCCTCATCACCAACCGCCAGCACTTCCGGTCCCTGCGGTGTCTCGCGGTAGCTAACCTCATGCCCCAAGTAGTCGAAGTAGTAGTTCAGCGTGTGGAGATTCAGCTCCCGCACCCTAGCCTCCTCGTTCATCCTGAACCAGTGCTCCTTCAGTAGCTTTTCGTCCAGCGCCGTAACATAATCCCGTACCTCTTTGGGCGGTGCAAGCAAGCCGTGGGGCAAGTCCGCGGGGAGCGCCGGCAGCGTCCGCTGTAAGGACGGGGCATTCAAGTCGATGAACTCGCTTCCCATCAGCGGAATCCTTCAATCTGGTTCACGTAGCGAGACGCCGTTCCAACGTGGAAGAGGTCTCAGACCGCGAAATTCTCCTCCCACCGATATCCTATACCGCGATCGGAGTCGGGCAAATATAAGACTCATCGACAGGAAACCCGCCAAAATTCCGTCCACGCAGCCGCATCGCCGTCTTGCTGGAAAACTGTTGCTGAAAATCGAGCGCGCCCTTCGCAAGCGGATGGCTGAGCGTGATGACTTTCATCTGGAACGGGTCGAAATTGGAGTCGCGAAGTTCTCGACCGATCCGCAGAACCTCCCGATAGGACACGTCACGGTTGGTATCATTCCATTCATCAGATGCGATGTAGAGATACCACGAGTCTTCTTCGCCGGTCCTCAGCCAGAAAGCCGTCGACACGCGCGTTTTCTTTTCAAATTCGGCGAGAAACTTCGCCCCAGCCTCGATCTGTTCAGCTACCAACGGGCCTTGATCCATGGAAGTACTCCATGCGCGCTGTGAGTGATTAATCCGTCCCACGCCCATCCTGGTATACTATCACCGCGATCCACCCACCCCGCACGCAGATGCCGCCGAACCCCCACGAGACCCCACGCATGCCCCGGGAAGCCCCAGCCAGCCTGTTCGAAGAGCCCGACGAACCGCCACCGGCCGCCCCCGACGCCCCGCTCGCCGAACGCATGCGCCCTCGCCGCCTCGACGAATTCGTCGGTCAATCGGCAGTGGTCGGCGAGAAATCCCTGCTCGGATCGGCCATTCGCCGCGAAGGCAAGCTGTCATCGCTCATTCTCTGGGGCCCGCCCGGCTCCGGCAAGACCACGCTCGCCCGCCTGGTCGCCGCACATCAAAACGCCGAATTCATCGCGATTTCCGCCGTGCTCGCCGGCGTGAAAGACATTCGAGCCGCAATCGAAGAGGCCCGCAAAAGCCAGCGCCGCTCGCGCCCGACCATCCTGTTCATCGACGAGATCCATCGCTTCAACAAGGCGCAGCAAGACGCGCTCTTGGGTGCCGTCGAAGACGGCACAATCACGCTCATCGGCGCCACCACAGAGAACCCATCATTCGAGGTAAACTCCGCGCTGCTTTCTCGCTGCCGCGTGGTCGTTCTCGAACCACTCGCGCCGGAAGAACTCGCCAAGATCCTCAATCGCTCCCTCGAAGACAAAGACCGCGGCCTCGCGCAAGCGAAGCCACGCGTCGATCCTGATCTCATCGATAAGCTCGCTCGCTGGGCCGGCGGCGACGCCCGCGTCGCACTTTCCGCGCTCGAGGATGCCGTCGAAGCAACCGCACCGGCGCCAGACGGCACTCGTCACATCACGGAAGCAACCCTGGTCGAGGCGCTCGGCCGCGCTCGCTTCGCCTACGATCGCCAGGGCGAAGACCATTACAACTTGATCTCGGCCCTCATCAAATCCGTGCGAAACTCCGATTCGAGCGCCGCCTTGTACTGGCTAGCAAGAATGATCGAAGGCGGCGCTGACCCCGTCTTCATCGCGCGACGGCTATGTATCCTCGCGTCCGAAGACGTCGGCCTGGCCGACGCGAACGCCATAGTGCAGGCCGCAGCAGCAGCAGAGATCACCCACCTGATCGGTCTCCCCGAGGCACTCTTTCCACTGGCCCAGGCAACCATCTACCTGGCCCGCGCGCCCAAGTCGAACCTCGTGATGAAGGCCTACACGGCCGCCGCCGCCGATGCCACCGCCTCGGCGCGCGAACCGGTGCCTCTCCACCTCCGCAACGCAGTCACCTCGCTCATGAAGGGAGTCGGCTACGGCCAAGGCTACCGCTACATTCACGACGACCCCGCCGCCGGGCGCGAAATGCCCTGCCTTCCCGAGCAGTTTCAAGGTCGAGATTACCTCTCGGAACGAAGCGGTTCAAAGCGCAGCGAGTAAGCCACAAAGCGAAATGCCCGCGAGATGACTTCCCCGGTGACCAAACACACGATGACACGCGTCTGGCGATCCGCAGCGCCTCTCGTGGTATGGCCCGTGATCGCCCTGCTCCCTCATCCCACCGCCCTCTCGCAAAACGCTTGGAGCTATCTAGGTCTGTTCACGGCCGTGATCGTCGCACTGGTTCTCGAGCCGATCCCTCCCGCAGCCGTCGGTTTACTCGGCATGACGCTCGCCACCGCGTTCGGCTATATCTCGCCCAAGCCCGCCGAGGCGATCCAGTGGGGATTGGGAGGTTTCTCGGACGTCACCGTCTGGCTCATCTTCGGCGCGCTCGTGTTCGCAAGAGGTTACGACAAAACCGGCCTCGGACGACGGATTGCCCTCTCGCTCGTCGCCTCGATGGGCAAGCGAACGCTCGGCCTCGGCTACGCGGTGATGCTGGCCGACCTCGCGATCGCACCATTCACGCCCTCCAACACAGGCCGAAGCGCCGGCGTGATCTTCCCGATCATCCGCGGCATTCCCGCGCTCTACGACTCTGCGCCGGGCCCGACCGCCCGGCGGATCGGCGCTTACCTGATGTGGACAGCCTTCGCCTCAACCGCGGTCACGAGCTCGATGTTCCTGACGGCGCTGGGGCCGAATCTCCTCGCGCTCGGAATCGTCCGCAAGACGACCGGAATTGACCTCACCTGGTCCCAGTGGACGACCGGCTTTCTGCCCATCGGTCTTCTGCTCATCCTGCCGCTGCCCTTGCTCATCTACCTGATCTATCCGCCGGAAATCCGAGCGAGTCACGAGGTATCCACCTGGGCGAGCGAAGAGCTGGCCCGCATGGGCCGGCCGTCGCGCAAGGAGGTCGTGATGTGTCTTCTGATCCTCGTCGCGTTCTCGATGTGGCTCTTCGGCGGGGACTGGATCAGTCCAACGACGGTGATCCTCGCCGTGATCGCACTCCTCATCGTCACTCGGGTGCTCGAATGGGATGATGTGATCGGCAACCGCGCCGCCTGGGACACCCTGATCTACTTCGCAACGCTGCTGGCTCTCGCCGAGGGATTGGAGCGCGTGGGGATCGTGGCCTGGGCGTCTCAAGGAATATCCGGATTGATCGTCGGCGCAAGCCCGGTCATGGCGATCCTCGTGCTGGTGTCTTTCTTCTACCTCGTCCACTACATGTTCGCGAGCCTCACCGCCCACACGATGGCTGTCCTCCCCGCAATCCTGGCCGCCGGGGCCGCATTTCCCGGAATGCCTGTCCGCGTCCTCGCACTGCTGTTGGTTTATTCGATCGGTCTGATGGGCGTCATCACGCCCTACGCCACCGGCCCGGCTCCGGTCTACTTCGGCAGCGGCTTCATCCCACGCAAGGATTTCTGGGTTCTCGGATTGACCTTCGGCCTGATCTATCTGCTCACCCTGCTGGCCGTCGGCATCCCCTGGCTCCTGAGTAGCGCGCCCTGATGCGAAGAAGGCGTCTGCGAATTCCAAACGCGACACGGAGCGTCACGCGTTGCGAAAGCCAACACGCCGACTTATCGCTCCCTCTCCCTCCGGGAGAGGGCCGGGGTGAGGGTCCTCGCGCCAGGGTGCACAATTCGCAAAACCACTTAACCCGCCCGGCGCGCCATCCGTGAGGGCAGCACAATCAACGCCCCCAGCACGCACAGCAGCCCGAGAAAAAGCAGCGCCCACCCGCCGGCCGGCACCACCATGCCCGGAATGAAGATCGCCGTCTCTCCGGCCGCCGTCTTGCTGCCGCGGTAAAAAATGCGAACCGGCCGAAGCGTGCCGTCGGCGAGTTTCCGGTCACTCTGATAGACCATCGAGTAGCTCGACCGTATCCGCTCGGCAATCTGTTCATAGATCGCGCAGCTCGCCGGCGTTCCGTGCGGGATAGTACTGTCCTCGCGTCGACGTGGCTAGCCGGCGCAGGTCGCCGCTCTCGATCTCCTCTTCCGTTCCCAGCCCGAGCGTGTAAACCGGTAGGCCCAGCCGCTGTCCCGACGCGATCACGGATTCGAGCGTTGCGTCCTGGCTGAACGTGTCCTCGCCGTCCGTGAGCGCCAGTACAACCCGCCGGCCTGATTCGCGGTCGAGCAGCTTGAGCCCCTCCGCAACCGCGTCGTAGAACCGCGTCGCGCCGTCCGGCTTGAGCGCATCGACAGCTTGCTGCAACTGGCGCGGTCAGTCGTGAAATCAGTCAGCCGGTCGACATCACTCCCGAACGCAATCAAGGCAACCTTGGAGCCCTCCGGCAGTTTTTCGAGAAACGAGCGCACCGCCGTTTTCAATCCGCCGATCCGGTCTTCCTCCTCCATGCTCAGGCTACGGTCAACGACCAGAACGACCGTCGTGGCAATCGCCTCCTTGTTCTGCGGCGCCTGAAACTCGACCACTGGGACGTCGCGTCCCTCTTCGGTCACGCGAAAGTCGTCGCGCCCGGCGTCGAGCAAGAAAGAGCCGTCTGATCGCTTCACTTCGAACTGAACCGCGATCCGCGGAAACGCCTGCTGACTGGCGCCGGTGACGATCACCTTCACTTGATCAGCACCCGCAGTGCTGCCCGAGTCGTCCGGCCGCGTGCTCGAGGCCGCCTGAGCCTCGGTCGACGGGCCCAGCGGCTCGGGCTCCCGCGTACGCGTTGCCACCGCGGCCACCTCGATGCTCCGTCCGGGCAACCGCAGCACCCGATCGATCTCGAAGGCGAGGTTGGCCTTTCGCAGGAAGAGCAAGGCGAGTGCGGTGCTCGGCAGTCTGCCCCAACGATCGCTCGGCCAGCCCCCGTCGCTCTCCTGTCGCTCGAGCAAGATCCGCTGCGCCGTGGGCGTACCAGTCAAATCCATCGAGCGACCGCAGTCCAAGCGCCACGCACACACGCTCGAGCGACCAGAGATAGTAGATGTCCGAATGCTCCCCGGCCCGCCGGGCGTCCTGGCCCACGGCGCGCAAGGCCGCCTGGAATGCGGGATCCGCAGCCAGTGCCGCTCCCCGCGCCGCGCGGTCTGCCGCTCCGCCAGGCTCGGCCGCGAAGCGGCGATCGCCAGGCCCATCAGCCCCGCGCACGACATGGCCTCCGACCCTTGCATGTTGTTCCGGTAACCCCAACGTCCGTCGCGAAGCTGGCTCGAACGAAAGTGCCCGTCGATCGATTCAAGCGTTTCGTCCGAATCAAATCCATGCCGGCCGGCCGCCCAGAGACCCAGCAGCGCAAACTGCGTGTTCGAGTTGTCGCCCGCGCCGCCAGAATTGCGATTGATCCGTGCCGCCCGCCCGCGTCCGCCGCGCCGCGAGCCCGGTGACTCCGGCGTCGCCTCCTCCTCGCTGATCGGAACCGAGTAGTCCCAGATCCCCCCGTGATCGCCGTGCGCCAACCGCCGCCCGAGCAACTGAATCAACGAATCGTCCTGCCTCGTTCGCGTCTGCTGGCATCGCGCCAGAAAGAGAATCGCCAGCGCCAGATCATACGTTTGATTCGACTCGCGAGCCTGGGTCGCCACGATCTCGCGCGCCTTGCTGATCTCGCGCGCGTCGCGGGCAATGCCGTTCTCCAGCAGCGCAAGCCCGGCCAGTGCCGTCATGCCAAGGCTGTGCTGAGGCTGCTCGCCGTACCGCCATTCACCGTTATCGCCCTGCGCCGCTTTGAGGAATATAACGCCCCTGGCGATCGCCCGCGCGATCTCCTCGTCGCGCGGCGCCTGGGTCTGGCCACGAGCCCCAGCGGCCAGACAGAGAACAGCAAGCACGATCGCCAAGTACCTGGCCATCAGCGGCTCTCCTGCCGATCTTCCTGGCGGTGTGGAACAAGGAACTTCGAGAGCAGCGCAACGACCGCACCGGCTGCGCCCTAAAAGAGACAAACGGCAGCGACCGATGTCGACCACGAGCCCAGAACGCGCTCCGCACTCTGGAGCAGCGAGAATAACGGCGCGGACGACAGCAAGCCGAGCAAGCCCCCCGCCACTCCTCCGGTCACAAGGTCACGCGCCTCGCCGCGGCGTTTGGCCAGGATCAAGCCCCACAGCACGCCGAGACCCACGGTCAAAAGCGCAACGGCCGCGATCCGCGGCTCCGCGACACTGCTGCCTGCGCCGCCGATCGGTAGTGCGCTCGAAGAGCGCGACGAGCAGCCGAACCCCAGCCGCGCCTCCTCCACAAACGACCACCCGCGCAATCAGACTCACCCGCGCCAGCCGCTCTCTGAGCTGCCTGGCTAGCATCGGCATTTCCTGAACCGCCGACCCCACCGCCGGCTCGGCCTCAGCCAGCGTGTCAGCCGGCCGCTCGATCCGAACCTCGACCCGGCGCGTGCCGCCGTTGCTCTCGATGACGATCGCTGCGCGTAACACCCGATCGATGGTTTCCGGAAGCTCGAGCTCGACCGGGATCTCGGTCTGGTCGATCGTCGGAAACGCCTTGCCGTCTCCCCCTGCGAGCAGCCGCACCCACCGCGCGTCCGCCGGCTCGATCCGCAAGCTGCTCCGCAACAGCCGAAAGCCGACGTTGGTGATTCGCAGCGAAAGCCTCGCAACGCCGCCCCCCATTTTCGCCTGCACCAGAAGCGTTTCGGGATGCACGTCGAGCTCCGGAGCGCTCGACTGATTGGCCGGAATGCGCGCCAGCCACTCGTCAAGCCGCTCATCCGGCGGATGACCTGGCGCCGGGAGCGGAATCAGCTCCGTCCGCCCGATCCGGCGAAGGTATTCAGCCAGCCTGCCCGAGACCAGTTCATCGCGTACGTTCGCCCAGCTCTGGGCGGAAAGGATGAGGAAGTCCTCCCACGTCCGGCACTGCGCTCCATTCGCCATGGAAAACGAAGAGAGTAGCCGCCCGCCCGACACGGACCCCGCCGGCTGACCCCGTGTCTCCGCCACCACCCGTGGGTCCGACACTCCCGCCGGATTCCCCGCCACCACCCGTGCGTCCGACACTCTTGTCGGGCTCGACTCTTTCACCTTGAGCTGCACGCCGCCAAGCTGAATCACATCACCCGCCGATAGTTTTCTCGGCTGCCCGGATAACAACCTCTGCTGGTTCACAAATGTGCCGCCGGGGCTTTCCAGATCGCGAATCGAGATATCATGTCCCGAGCATGCGAACGAGGCATGGCGGCCGGCCATGCGACGCGTTGAGGTTCCCTCCTGCTCGCGAAGATCAAGGCCGGCCTGGCCGTTCAG
This sequence comes from uncultured Planctomycetota bacterium, assembly GCA_963823665.1. Classification (GTDB taxonomy): domain Bacteria; phylum Planctomycetota; class Planctomycetia; order Isosphaerales; family Isosphaeraceae; genus CAVXHV01. The sequence goes on along the minus strand of CAWGMQ010000007.1, from coordinate 934,587 downwards.
GGCATTGCCGACCACCGTCTCGCCAGACTCTAGCGCAAAGCGCGGCCGACTTCGCGCCTGCGCACGATTTCAACTAGCCAGCGGCCCGTTTGAACGAGCGGCTGGCGTGCCGGACTTACGGGCGACGAGTTCATGAGGCGTGCCATCTCTCCCTTTGTGGTCTCAGCGATGCCGGAAGACCAGGAGCGTATGTCCCAGCTCGATGCGGTCCCCATCCTGCAGCAGCCGCTCCGCGGCGACCGCACCGCCGTTGACGCGGGTATTGCCCTGCCCCGCCAGGTGGCGCAAGACATAGCCCCGCGGCGTCGACTCGATCTCGGCGTGCCGGCGAGCAACCGCCGGGTCACCGAAAATGCCGATCTCCGCTCGCTCGTCCAATCCCAGCCGGCAGCGCGGGTGAGCCAGCAGATAGATGCGACCCTCCTGCCGTCCGCTCTGAACTTGAACCCATGCTCGCCTCAACACCTGCTCAACAAGCGCCAGGCACAAACCCAACCCTGCCCCCAGAAGCACGATCCCCACGGCCTGGCTGATCTCCGTGCGGTTCGAAAACGTGCTCCGCAGCGACTCGAACAGGAAGCCGCCGGCAAAGCCGCCGATGCCACCGCCGTAGAGTCCGTACACCAGGCGCTCTCGAGATCGGTCTGCCAGCCCCTGCCCTAGCCCGATCCCCAGCCCCAGCACAGCCCAGGAGAGTGTGCGCCCAGCAGCCCCCCGCGCAAGAGGCCGATGACCACCTCGCCCGCCAGTAGCCCGAGCGCACCACCCACGGCCGCCGCAGGTGCCCCCCACGCGATCGCACGCGCCATCTTGAGCCAGGCCCCGTCCCGAGCCGGGCCGTATGCGTTCAAAAAAACTCCCAGCGACCCACCAATCAAGAGCCCGGCCCACACATCGCGCACATACACCGATCCGGCGCCAACCATCTCGACGTAAAGGAACAGCCCGACGAGCGCGCCGGCTCCCCCCATGATCGCCAGGTCATACGCTTGCCGCAAATTGGCCCGGGCGGTTCGAACCTTCGGTCGCGCCGCAACCGATGGAGCCGCCGGTAATGGCGGCGGCACCGGCGGCGGCGTGACCGGGCCTGGTAAGGTCGCTCGGCTCATGACAGCACGCGCAGGCCGCGCCCTCCCTCGGCGATCACGCGGGCAATATGGCCGAAGGCCTGCACCAGCTCGCCGCTGCGAGCGAAGATGTTAGCCTGCTCGCTGCTCGCCAGCCGGCGCAGATAGTCGCGGTCGACATCGCCGGTGCCGATCGCCACAATCTCGATCCCCTGCTTCCGCGCCGCCATCGCCTGTTCGACCGCGCTCTCGCCCGCATCCGGAAAACCGTCGGTCAGGATCACGATGTACCGTTTGCGATCCGACGCAACGAGCTGCCCTCGTGCCATCTCGAGAGCATCCGTCAAGTTCGTGCTTCCCCCGGCCTCGAGGCGATTCACCGCGGCATACAGACGCCGCACGTTGCTCGTCGCCGCCGATTGCAGCGCCACCAGACTGGAAAACGAGATCAGGCCAACTTCCATCGTGGTGAAATCGCACTTCGACAGAAATTCCCCCGCCGCGGTTTGCGCCTCCACGAGCGGCTGCCCGGTCATGCTGGCCGAGACGTCGATCAGGAGGAACACCCGGATCAGCTCAGCTTCGCCCCCCACTGCGGGCCGCTCAGGCGCCCGCGCCAGCCACGACAGATCATCCGGCACGGCTTCAACCGCCATCGGCAACCGCCGCCGGGTGTCGCGCTGGATGGCCTGCACCTGCACGACGCCGTTGGAATCATAAGAAAGGCCGACATCCACCGTGACTTCCTTGCCGGTCGGATGAATCTCGCTGAAGACGTACTTGCCGAGAATCGTGCAATCCAGCGGGGCGTCGCTCTCACCTTGCGTCAGATAGACCTCGAGGCGAGCGTTCGATCCTCCGTGTGTTTCGTGCAGATACGCCTTGGAGTTACCCGCCGGGATCGCCACATTGCGCCGGATCACGATGTCGTTGATGTAGGACGACCCATCCGGGCTCACCGCAATCGTACCCAGGCTGTGTGACATGACGTCCGTCACGTGGCGGGGAGCGACGGCCTGAGCGGGAGCAGTAGCCGACGCAGAAGCAGCAGCCCCGGCCCCGGGCGACCCGCCGCTCGAAAGAGTGAACTTCGGCGTGGCGTCGGCGATCGACTGGCCCACCTCGATGGCCGCCTGCATGGCCGCGCCCAGCGCGACAACTTCGTCGACGTTCACACCCGCTCGCGGCGGCTTGCCGGCCATCTGCGTCACGTAGCTTCGCACCATCGGCATCCGCGTCGAGCCGCCGACAAGAAGCACGCCGTCGAGCTTCGGCCAGCTTAGCCCGGCCTCGCCCAGAGCTTCCTCGGTGAGCCTGCGGGTGCGGTCCATGAGCGGCACCGTCATGCCCTCGAACTCAGCGCGCGAAAGCTCGAACGAACGCCGCTCCGTGCCAAGCTGGAGCGTGATCCGCGTCGCCGAGCGCTCGGATAGTGCCCACTTCGCCTGTTCACTGCGTACCAGCACTTCGTTGAGTGCAACCGGGTCATCCAGGGGGTCGAATCCCGTCTCGGCCGTGAACCGCTCTGACAGAAACGTGGCGATCCGGTCATCCCAGTTCTTACCCCCCAGGTCGTGATCTCCGGCGGTCGAAAGCACCACGATCTCCCGCGGCGTGATTCGCGCCACGGTGACGTCAAACGTCCCTCCGCCCAGGTCGTAAATGAGCACGGTTCTCATCAACACCCGTCTTTTGCAGGCCATAGGCCAGCGCCGCGGCCGTGGGCTCGTTGATGATCCGCAGCACCTGAAAACCGGCGGCCTCTCCCGCCTCGATCGTGGCCTTTCGCTTTGGGTCCGCGAAATACGCCGGCACTGTGATGACGGCCCGGTCCACCGCTTCGCCCAGACGGGCCTCGGCGTCTTCCTTCAAGCGTAAGAGCACCAGAGTGGAAAGCTCGGCCGCGGAGTACGTCTTGCCGTGAAACTCGAGCTGATAAAGCGAGTTGCCCATGTGCGGCTTGAAGAAACTGGCGATCTCGTTGTTCCCCAGCCGCGCCCACTCCTTCGCCTCCTGCCCGACCACGGGCGGGTCAGAGCCGAAATAAACGACCGAAGGAGTGATATTCTGCCCTTCGCGGTTGGCAATAACCTCGGGCCGGCCGTAGCTGTTGCGATAAGCCACGGCCGAGTTGGTCGTTCCCAGATCAATGCCGACGAATTGGGCCATCAGGTCTCTCACGACACATTCAATAATCGCAGCGCCGTCGACCTCTCCGCAACCTCCTCCGCGTTCATCACGGCCTCGGTCTGGAACTCGACGTCGATCGAGCCCCCGCCCGTCAAGTCGGTGGCTGAAACGCCCAGCCGTCCGTCCTTGCTGATCGCGAACTTGACGCGAATCGGGCTGTGCGCCGGCAGCCGGTCAGGAAGCGAGAGCGACGCCACACCGACTTCCTGGCAGTCGAGCGGGTCCGGGCTGTCGCGCTCGCCCGACATCACCCGGATATCAACAGCCGACTGGTTCTCCGAATCGGTGCCGAAATCCGTCATCCGCTCCAGCGGCACCTCCGAGTTCCTCGGCAGCAGGTAACACACGACGTCGAGGCTCTGCTCGTTCCGCGCGATCACCCCCAGGCTCTTGGACAGCACGTTCACAATCCGCGTGCTCACCAGCTCGCGCACCGGCCCGGTCAACGTCAGGCCCAGCGATTTCTCGAGGTGATCGAGCGCCTGCGCAACCTCTTCCTCGGAAATCTCGCTCATGTCGACCGGCCCGGCAGGTTTACCGGCGGCGGTGGTCCGCGTCGCCAGGAAATCCTCCACGTGGTCCAGCAGCGATTCCTTGAGCGCGTACAGTGCGGCCCCCTTGGCAATAGCCTCGTCAGGGTCGTAAATCTCCGGCTCGATGTTCAGCTCCGCAACCAGCCGGTCGCGAACCTGCGGCATCCGCGTCGCGCCCCCCACCAGGATCACTTTGTCGAACTGCGCGTATCCCTTGCCGCGGGCATCGGCCAGCATTTCGCGGGTCAGCTCGATCGTGCGGTCGAGCAAGTGCTTCGTGATTTCCTCGAACTTGGCGCGATCGAGCTCCACCCGTGCCTGATGCCCCGCGTGCGTCACCCGGAACGGCGCTTTCTCGCGCTGCGAAAGCGTCTTCTTGCCTCGCTCGGCCTGAAGGAACAGATCATTCAGGACCTCGGAATCGTCGAGCGGGTCCCCTTCCTCGCCCGTCTGGGTCTTGAACTGCTCCGCCAGGTACAAGACGATCGCCTCGTCCCACAGCACACCCCCCAGGCGATGATCGCCGCCGGTGCAGATAACCCGGATCAACCGGTCCTTGATCTCGATCATCGTGATGTCAAATGTGCCGCCGCCCAGGTCGTACACCAGCACGATCTGGTCCTCACCCTGCTCGAGCCCGTAAGCAATCGCGGCCGCCGTCGGCTCGTTCAAGATGGCCCGGACGTTTAACCCGGCAAGCCGGCCGGCGTTCGCCGTCGCCTCACGCTCGGAAGTCCCGAAGTAGGCCGGACAAGTGATCACAACATCACTGATCTTGTCGCCAAGGGCAATCTCAGCATCCCCGACCACCTTGCGCAGGATGAACGAGGAGATGTCTTCGGGGCTGTACGACTGCCCGTCGTGGTGGAACACAAAATTGGGATCGCCCATACTCTGTTTGATCCGCGAAACGACGCGATCGGGCTCAACCTTGGCCGACTCCTTGGCGGTGTTTCCCACGATCACGTTCTCACCATCGAATAGAACGACGGAAGGAGTGATCCGCTCACTTTCTTGATTCGGAACGATGACGGGCTTCCCATGCTCGTCAACATACGCGATCGCCGAGTAAGTCGTACCCAGGTCGATCCCGTAAACGCGCTTGAGGCCATCAGACACGGCAAGAGCTCCCGTTTCTGGCTCTGGTTGGCGGGTTGAAACACGTGCAGGCGATCGACTTCGCCAGAGGTCGCGGCGCTTGCACCTTGGCGATTCGCAAAGCTGTTCGTTCCGTCGCGTCATTTATTATGGATCGACTGAGACGGCACGCAGAAGCGATCCACGCGGCCTCTCCGTCCTCCGTCCTCCGCCCCATTCAGATCAGCCCCGTCTCCTCCGCGCACCCGATCATCAAGTTCAGGTTCTGCACCGCCACGCCGGCCGCCCCCTTGACGAGATTGTCGAGACACGACAGAACGAGAATCCGGCCCCGTACAACCCGCACGGTGATGTCGCAGTAATTCGTCCACGCCGAATCCTTGGTCGCCGGCAAATGCTCGACGATCCGCACAAACGGGCTTTGCACATAGTACTTCCGATAAAGCTCGATCAGCTCGTGCTCGACCGGCACGTGGCCTTTCGGCACGGCGTAGATCGTCGCCAGGATTCCCCGGTCCATCGGAACCAGGTGAGGCGTGAAGATGACCTCCACCTTCTCGCCGCGGCCGTGTGCCACCTCGGTCAAGACCTGGTCGATCTCCGGCGTATGCCGGTGCCGGCCCACGCTGTACGCCGAGAGACTCTCGTTGCATTCGGGGAAATGCGTCGTCAGCTTGGGCGAACGCCCTGCGCCGGAAACCCCGCTCTTGGCGTCAATGATGATCCCCGCCCGCTCGATCCGGTCCTCCTCCACCAGCGGTGCCAGCGCCAGAATGCTCGCCGAAGTGTAGCATCCCGGGTTGGCGATCAGGCCGGCCGAGGGAATCTGCTCCCGATAGAGCTCGGGAAGACCGTACACCGCCTCACTAAGCCTGCCTGCATCCGTGTGCGCATGACCATACCAGTCCTCGTAGACCTGAGCATCGGCGAGGCGATAGTCCGCACTCAGGTCGATCACGCGCACCCCGCGCCCGCGAAGTTCCGGAACGATGGTCATGCTCGCCGTATGCGGCAGCGCCAGAAAAGCGTAAGCCGCCCGCGCAGCCAGCCGCGCGGCATCAAACGGCTCGCACCGCAGATTCGTTCGCCGGGCCAGGCTCGGATGCAGTGCCTCGAGGCGGTCCTCTTCGCTGCGCGAAGTCGCAACGGTGAGCTCCGCATGCGGATGGCCCGCCATGATTCGAATCAACTCGCGCGCCGCATATCCCGAAGCGCCCACGAGCGCCACACCGATCTTGGTCGTCACTTCAAGCCTCCGTCGTGTTGGCCATCGTCCTGACCGTACTGCGCCACATGTCATAACCCGCGCGCAGCACGACGACGAGCCACCCGGTCCACGCGATCAACGAGATCGTCAAGCCAACCAGCACGTCATTCGCTTCGTACTCCAGCCGCAAGGTCCAGCGGCCCGCGCCAGGAATCGCCACGCATTGCCAGCCCAAGGGCTCACCCGCTCGACGAAACGCCGGCAAGATTTCGCTGTCCGTCTTTGAGGAGCCATCCTCATCGATGGCTTGTACTTTCCACTGCGGGTCGCCAACCTGGCTGACGATCACCCAGCCCGGCTCCGCCGCCTCGATCAGAATCGTCCACTCCTCCGGCGTCCGCGACTCGGCCGGAAGCGGTATGGCAGCTTGAAGGACCCGCAGAATATGCCGTGGATCACCCGGCCAGTCGTGCACGATCGCCGCTTCACTTGCGTCGAGCCCCGGCACGAACCAGGCGCGCACGGCCGGCACCTCCGGCCGCCAGATTGAGAACCTCCGCGCCCACGGCCCCTGCTCCGCCACCCACGACGCCCCGAACAACAAGCTCGCCATCGCCTCGTCGTCCATCACCTCCCGATCATTCTCCGGCCTCTTGACCAACTCGTCCTCCCGGTTCTCGATCGGATCGAACAGCCGCACTCCACTGCCCGTGGCACGCAGAGCAGCCTGAACTTCCCTGCCAATCCGCGGGTCAGAGGGCGACCCCATCGCCAGCGCCGTCAGCGATCCGACCACCGGCAAATCGAGCGTGTGATAAGCCGAGATCGGCGCCAATCCCACCCGCATGGGCAGGTTCCTCGTCCGGCGGTCGGCAACGCGCGTCCCGCGCGGCTCGTGCGCCAGGCTCTCGAGCACCGGGCTCTGCTCCACCAGCGGCTTCCAGGGTGCCACGTCAACCAGCCGATGGCGGCCCAGCAGCAACAGGTCCAGAAACGTGAGCAAGAAGAGCCCTCGCCGCGCCCGCAGTGGATTAAGCCCCCCCTTATCACTCATCACGGCCAGAAGCAGCACCAGCACCAAGAGCGGCACCGCCTCGCCAAGCTCTCGAAAATAGATATGAAATCGCTGTTCCGTGAAGATACGCTCATTTGCTGGTTGTCGCAAGAGGATTGTCTGCGCAAGCGCCGAGCCGATGCGCTGGTCCACTTGCGGTCGTCGCGCCTGCAAAAGCACCGTCGCGAAGCTCGGCTCTCCGCGCCACGGCAGCGCAGAAAACACTCTCTGGAAGCCGCCCGCAACTGCGGGCCACCCCGGCTTGTCCGTGCAAAAGATCGCCAGCTCGATGAGCCCCAGAGTCACTCCCACCCAGCAGACCGCACACACGATCAATCGTCGCAGCGAGCGGCCGGGCCGTGCCCATTCGCCCCAGCGATCGATCCCCTTCCCCGCCAGCAGTGCCACGGCCAGAGCAGCGGCCACGCTGTAGCGCGACGGTGCACGGAAGAAGGAAAACCCCGGCACCTTGATCAAGTAGCGGAATCCGGGAACGTAAGGTCCAAGGCCAAGCACCAGCGTCACAACGGCCAGAACCGTCAGAAGTCGCACGCTAGCGTTCCGGCGCCACTCCCGAACCACCGTCATGCACGCCAGGAAGAAGGGAACCAAGCCCACGTACGTCAGATGTTCTTCGGGCATCGCGTGAAATGGGTCCCAGACGAGCGGCCGCCAGAGCGGCGAACGATGAAACAACCCCGGGGCCACGTAGTTCACAAGGTGGAACGGCGGTGACGCAAAGTCGGATAGGTACTTGAATTCGCCCTGCGGCCCGGCAAGCAGAGCCAGCCGCGCCGTCGGCACGAGCTGCACGGCCGCCAGCGGAAACGCACACAAAAGCGCGAAAAGAACGACGATCGCTCCACGCAGACTCCACATCTCGTTCGGTGATTCCCGCTCCCTCTCTTTCGAAAACACACGCGCGACGCACCGTTCAATCACCACCCAGCCCACCATGAGCGCCAGCCCGAGTTGAGTGATAAATGCCAGTTGAAAATGCCCCGGCAAGAGCTGGAGAGCCAGCACGAGCGCCAGCAGAATCGGATAAACCGGCCTGACGCGCCGGTCCGAGCCCGCAGCCGCGACCAGGCTAAACCCCAGCCCCCAGGCCCAAGGCATCCAGCATCCGGTCGTGTATCCCCAGGGGTGAGCCAGGTGCACCAGGAAAAACCCGCATGTAGTCCAGCAGAACGCCGCGAGCGTTGAGCCCATTCGAGACGTTCCAATCCGCCGCGCCGCCCAGTAGGCACCGGCCCCACCCCAAAGCGTATGAACCATCAAGCTGACAACATACGCGGCTTCGGTGTTCAGCCAGCGGTACAGAATGAAGTGCACCGGATAGAACACACCCATCTGACTCTCCGCCAATCCCGGAAAGCCATATCCCCAAAGGTCGTTCCAAACCGGCAGCCGTCCCTCCGCGAGCGAGTTCCCGTAGAACGCCATCAAGCCCAGGAAAAACTGCGTGACATCGCCCCCGACCGGCATCCTCCCGCCGATCCCAATCGGCCAGAGCCAGACCAACAACCCGCCCACAAGAACCGCCGGCCCAACCAGACGGGTCTCAAATCCAAGCCTCAGTGTCTCTAACCGAATCCGCTTCAAACGCCTCACTCCGCCAAAAGATGATGATCGGATTTGATCTAACTGCATGCACAACGTCTTGGCTGCATCCGTCGTGAATCAGAGCGGACGGCCGCGTAACTCAAGGAAATTCTTTCAAAGCCGCGTTCGATTTTACACGTCAACCGGCAAGATCGGCACATTGCGATCTTCACGACCAGTCCCGTTCAGGCGGTGTAGAGCGGGTCAGCCCCCGCGACCGCGGCTCACTCCATCGGCACATCGCCATTGGCACGGAAGCTGCTATAGCATGCCGACGCACGAGAAACTGTGATTTCAAACCCTGTTGCATGCCGGCCCGGTCCATTCGATCGGGTGAGGTTCACGGAGGAGCGTGTCATGCTTGTCCTGAGCAGGAAGCTCGGCCAGAGTTTTCGTCTGGGCCCCGACGTTCGTGTGACGATCGTCAAGATAGACCGCAATTCGGTCCGCATCGGAATTGAAGCCCCCGGCGAGGTACCCATCCAGCGCGAGGAGATCGTCTTTGAGCTCCCGGGAACCTACGCGCTTGAGAGCGAGGCTGCTTGAATTCTCGGCCCACCCTCCACACACAACGGTGATTTCGTTTTGTACATTCGTCGCGCACCCTTACGCCACAAGGCTTACGGGAACGGCGACCCGGAGCTTTTAGTCTTAATCCTAATCGTAATCCCAATCTTATTCCTGTTCCGACCCACCCACTTTCAACCCTCCACCCTCATCAACGATTTCGTTTTGTATATTTGTCGTGCGCCCTTACGCCACAAGGATTACGGGAACGCAACCGTTCGGTCGAGAAGGCGATTCCTAGGCCGAGGTCGAACCTGAAAATCTGCCGAATTCTCGATCCATCCACCACCTCGGTTGCCCGTAGATCTCCGCCTTGCTCCGGTGCTCCATGGTCCGTCCGCGGCCTGCCGCCACGCACACAGGCCCGACAACGCGGTTGATCATCGTGCTCGCCCCCTCCGGCCCCCAGTCTGTTCCGAGCAGTTTCTCCCCGGTGCATGATCTCCCCTCCTGCATTCCGCGCTCCGGCTCTCGAGACATGTTTCACACGCTCCAACTAAGTAAAAGTGGATGGGACAAAATGGGACGAAATGGGACTCTTGACCCCGAAAAAGTCTCATTCTGCTTGCTGTCTCGAACCCCGTCCGATGGCCGGCCGGAACGCCTTGAAGCCGTACGGAAATACTGAATTCCTAAGAGGATAACGCCACCCGTCCCGCGCCCCGATCCCTCGGCCCAACGGGTGAAAACTCACGCTCCCCGTGGCCCAAACCCCTCCCACGCTCAGCACAGCTCAATTCTCCGCGGCATTTCGCCGCGTACCGATCCCCCTTTGCAAGCGCAGTCCCGCCCCGTTTTTCCCACTGCATAGGCGTGGTGATTAGGCCGCGCTGAGACCCTCGAGCACGCGCTCGAGCGAACGAAACAGTCATTCCCAGTTCCAGAAAGATGGTTGCTCCCTCGCGCCGACTCCGGTGTCGGCGATCGAGATTGAGCTATGTATAATATGTACCAACTTTCGCGATTTGGCCATTTCGCCGACCAGAAAACCTGGAATTTTTATTCCGGTTGCAACGGACGCAACGATCAACGCGATCGCAACCCCCGAATCGAAACTGATGCAGCTAAAAAGTCGGCAAAAACGTCCCGCGCACTTCCCGCATCCAGTTGGTCCATTCAGTCCGAGCCCCTCTAACCTCGTTGTTATGGTGCCGGATGCCGAATTTGTTAGGAGCGAAACGGGGACAGATCCGTTCATGGCAATCTAGGCAACAAGTCTATTCTTCTCGCGCCTCACTCGAATCGTTCCCCACCCTCCGCGGCCGCCCCACCGAGGCGCTTCTACGTTGATGACCCAAAGCGGACCTGACGCGTCGGCGCAGTCCGTCGAGCGAGTCGCGCGATTAAGCGGGAACGTACGTCAACCTGATCACGTCCTCGCCAATTAGATCGCTGGTCACAAGGCGGAGCGGCGGCCGGGGGCCGGCGAAGAATGGCTTGCCGCGACCAAGCACGACGGGGTGGAGGTAGAGTCGATACTCATCAATAAGACCAAGGTCGGTTAGGCTTCCTGCCAAGTCTGGTCCGGCAACTTCAATCTCCCCAACGAGCTGAGCCTTCAGCCCACGTATCACCGCCTCGATGTCATCCTCGACAAGTGTGGCGTTGGGCCCGACCGACTTCAACGAGCGCGACACGACCCACTTCGGTTGGTTCCGCCACGCCGCCGCGAAGTCGTGTTCCTCCGCATCCCACTCCGGACGGTCTTCGTCCCAATAACGCATTACCTCGTACATGCGGCGACCGTACACACTGCCCGTCAAGTCGCGCACTTGCTCTATGAAGTGACGAAAGAGCGCCGGGCTTGGCCTGAATTCCAGATGGTCGACGTAGCCATCCAGGGACTGGTTCATTCCATAGACGAGCTTTGCCATGGTACAAAATCTCCACCCCAGGTTCTTCAGAATAGCTTGAGCCGACGTTCCGCAGAAATGAGATTGGACACGATCCGCGCGCCGCATTGTCGGTGTGACCAATAACCAGGGGTCCGCTTGTGGCCGGGAGTGAAATCGAACGACTGGTCCGGAGCAAGCATTGCGGTCATTCACAATTTTACCTGATTGGACCACGTTCCGCTGAAAGATAAAGTCGTGGCCTTCACAAAGGAGCGGTCACGGTTTCTTTCCTTGCGGCTTTCGATTCTTGCCACCCTCGACGACCCTTGAACCGTCCTTGCGTAGCCTGCCATTCGGCGCGATGTGCCGATAGAGCGTCTGCCGCGTAACACCCAGTTCGCTGCACAGATCGGCCACCTTCGTTTCCTTTTGCCCCATGGCGGCCATCGCCAGGCGCACTTTGGCCGCCGTCATTTTGAAGGGGGCGCCACCCTTTCGTCCACGGGCACGTGCCAATGCCAGCCCCGCTTTGGTTCGCTCGGAAATCAGGTCGCGTTCGAATTCCGCGAGCGAAGCGAAGATGCCGAACACGAGCTTCCCCGCCCCTATGCAGGAAAGTGATGATGGACCTGCTGAGTAGGGGTTCCGTTCAGAGCTACTTTTACCTTTTCGAGCGGTTGGGCATTAATAGCCCACTCCGGCCGGCCGCGGGGACGCCCTCGCGGTACGTACCGGCGAAGTGCGTTGTCAGCCCTGCCGCACCGCGGGCCCGTCCCCCGGCCCGAACGGGTATACTGGAATCTCGCTCTCGGTCGCTAGCCTCGGCTGTTTGACATGGAGCGCACCACCCTACCGCACCAGAATCGTCGACACGACATCGAGTCAGAGGTGAGCCGTGAGTCGCCGCACGATCTTGGTCAAACCCGAACATCCACCCGCAGCCGTCGTCGCCGATTACTCAACGATCGATCCGGTTCGCTGCCCGTGCGGTTGAGCCCGTCGCGAGTTCGCAGACGTCCCCAATGCTCCGGCCAGTGTCCACCGCGTCCAGATCGAGGTCGACGCCCTCACCCACTATCACCGCGAGCACGCCGAGATCTACTACATTCTCGAGTGCTCCGCAGGCGCAGCGATCGAGCTGGACGGCCAACGAGTGCCCGTGACTTCGAGTCTCGCCGTGATGATTCCGCCGGGAGTCCGGCACCGGGCCATCGGCCGGATGACCATCCCGAACGTCGTCGTGCCGCCATTCGACCCGGCGGCTGAGTGGTTCGATTGATCGGGGAAAGAGCCAGAGCGGCCGCGTCGAATCCCAGAAAGTCCAGATCCGCATGCCATAATGCCACCAGACGCGCGTCGCATCCCCCCACTTCAATGGGGCAAGCACATGCAAAAAGTGATGTTGCTAAAAACTCGGCAAGAACGCCCCACTCGATTCCCGTATCCAGGTGGTCCGTTCACTCCGCACGCCTATGGTCTCGTTGGCACCATTTGCCCAAGCCCCCCACGAAATACTGGCTCCACGGCGACTCGACAATTTCCTCCTCCTCACTGCCCGGTCCGAGCAGCTCCGTGAGAAACTTCGCTCCAAGCTCCTCTCGAAGACGAAGCGGGGGAGGCGGCGACTCCGTTCTTTCGCCAGGTCATGTTCCGATCCGACGGCGAGGCGATGTGCCTGGCTCTCGCCGAATCCCGCGGATGGCCGGTCGCCACCGACGACCGCAAGGCCATTCGTGTCGCCAAGCAAGCAGGCCTGGCCGTGATCTCCTGTCCCCAGGTCGTCAAGTCATGGGTCGACGCGGTCAAACCCGATCGCGCGACACTCGTTCAGCTCCTGACCGATATCCAGACGCTCGCCCAGTTCCGCCCGAACCCGTCGATGCCAGAGTCAGCGTCGCTGTCACGGCCGCCGAGATTGTGAAGTCGCGCCACGGCCGCTAGGCTGGATGGAGATTCGCAGCACGTGATCCCGAGCCCTCCGCACGGTGTGAAGCTTGAACGAGACGCCGCTCAGCCTGCTCGATCGGCTGCGTCGTCAGCCGCACGATCAACTTTCGTGGCGACGGCTCACGATGCTTTACGGCCCGTTGATCCGCCGCTGGTTGCAACAGCACGACACGCCGGAGGCCGACGCCGACGACCTGGCGCAGGAGGTTTTGCTCGTGCTGGCCCGGGATCTGGGCAATTTCGATCACAATGGTCGAACGGGGGCCTTCCGGCTCTGGGTCCGCTCGATCACCGCCAACCGGCTCCGCGACTACTGGCGGGCGCGCCGATCGAGGCCCATCGACGGTCTTGACGACCGCCTCGCCCAGCTCGAAGACCCCGAAAGCGAGCTTGGCCGGCTCTGCGACCGCGAGCACGACGAATTCATCGTCCGGCGCCTCACGGAATTGATACAGCCTGAATTCGCCCCATCCACCTGGAATAGTTTCCGCCTCCTGGTTTTCGAGGAGCGGCCGGCCTCCGAAGTGGCCGAAACCCTGGGCCTGTCGGTAAACGCGGTCCTGATCGCCAAGTCTCGCGTTCTCAGGCGTTTGCGGCAAGAAGGCCAGGGTTTGATCGGCTGAGCAGCCGATGGTGCGCGTTGAATTTTCGCGACATCTGCCGTGCCGTGAAAGGATCGCAGGGGTTGGTGCACTCTCTGTAAGCCGGCCAATCGTGCGGGTCGTCTTACCTGGAGCACAACGCCATGCGAAGCAAGTCGTCTCGCGTCACGACCGTCAGGAGACTGGTACTCGACTCGCTCGAGCCACGAACCCTCCTTTCCAATGTGAGCTGGACCGGCACGACCGACGGCAAGAGCTGGGCGGTCGCGGGCAACTGGTCTAACAATGCGGTGCCCACGCCCGGTGACGACGTCACAATCAACGTCGCCGGAAATCCGACAATCCAGATCACGACGGGAAGTCAATCCGTCCACTCGCTGACCGCAAGCGACCCGATCTCGATCAGCGGTGGGTCGTTGACGCTCGCCGCCGCTTCGACTCTGAGCGGCGGTCTCACGATGACGGGCGGTGCGCTGGTCGCGAACGGCTCGAGTTTCACAGCCACCGTCGCGGGAACGACGACCATCTCCGGTGGCAGCTTGCTCGCTGAGGGCGGGGCCACGTTAAGTCTGTCGACATTGACGAGCTACAGTGGCGAGGTCAACTCGACCGACACGCTCGAGGCGACCGGGGCCGGCAGCGTCCTCACTCTGCCGAAGCTGGCGACCATCACAGAAGATACGACCGCCTACGTCTCGCGCATTCAGATCGAAGCGCTCGCCGGCGGCAGCGTGGGGCTACCTTTGCTCACGTCAATCACCGGCGGGCCGGTGCAACTCGAAAGCGACGGCACCGGTAGCACCCTGAACATCAACGCATTGACAACCCTCCAGGGCAACGCCGGCCAAGGCAACTACTCCAGTGTACAGGCGACCAACCACGGGTCGGTCAGCGACGCCGTTCTGGCCACACTCAAACAAGCCAACCTGACCCTGGATGGCACCGGCACAATTTCGCTCGGCCAGATCGCGACGCTCTCCGGCGGTACCGTGACCGTCAGCGGTGGCACGACCACCTTGAGCGGCTTGACCGCCGCCGACGGGTCCAGTTTTGCGGTCACAAGCGGCGCGTCGTTCGCGCTTCCGGCGCTCTCCAGCTACGCCGGACCGATCAACACCACCGCGACGTGGGAGGCCACGGGTACGAACAGCTTGCTGTCGTTCACCAACCTGGCCGCGATCACCGAGGACACCGGCTCGTACGACTCGCACACCCTGATCGAGGCGCTCTCGGCTGGCGACGTCGAGCTCGCCAAGCTCGCGACGATCAGCGGCGGCCCGGTCGCACTGGAGAGCGACGGGAGCGGCAGCAAGCTGAATGCTCCTTTACTGACGACTGTAACCGGCAATGTCGGCCAGCAGTATTCATCGACGCTGCAGGCGTCTAACAGCGGAAGTCTGCTCGTGCCGGAAGTGGCGACGTTCGACGCGGGAACGATCGTCGACCAGGGGGCAACGCTCAATCTTCCCGCGCTCGGCAACATTGACGGATCGAGTGTTCTGGTCTCATCGGGATCTCAGCTCGCGCTGCCGGCGCTCTTGAGTTTCAGCGGCCGAGTGAACTACACGGATATTCTTCAGGCAACCGGAACGGGAAGCCGGCTCTCGCTGCCCGCCCTCACGAAGGTGACGGAAGACACGAGCGCTTACGACTCGCTGACGCAAGTGCAGGCAGTTTCCGGCGGCGACGTCGAGCTGCCCTCGCTGACGACAATCACCGGCGGCCCCGTACAACTGGAAAGCGACGGGAGCGGCAGCAAGCTGAATGCTCCTTTACTGACAAGTGTAACCGGCAACGTCGGCCAGCAGTCGTCATCGACGCTGCAGGCATCGAACAGCGGTAGTCTGCTCGTGCCGGAAGTGGCGACGTTCGACGCGGGAACGATCGTCGACCAGGGGGCGACGCTCAGTCTCCCCGCGCTCGGCAAGATTGACGGATCGAGTGTTCTGGTCTCATCGGGATCTCAGCTCTCGCTGCCGGCGCTCTTGACTTTCAGCGGCGGAGCGAACTACACGGATACGCTTCAGTCAACCGGAACGGGAAGCCGGCTCTCGCTGCCCGCCCTCACGAAGGTGACGGGAGACACGAGCGCTTACATTTCGCTCTTGCAAGTGCAGGCGGTCTCCGGCGGCGATGTCGAGCTGCCCAAGCTGGCGACAATCACCGGCGGCCCCGTTGAACTGGAGAGCGACGGGTCCGCCAGCACGCTCAATATCAATGTGCTGACGACCTTTCAGGGTAACAGCGGCCAGGAGTTTTACTCCGGCCTCCAGGCGACCAATCAGGGGGCCGTCACCGATGCGGCTCTCATCACGCTCCAGAAAGCGAACCTGACGCTGGACGGCACGGGCACGATCTCAGTCGGTCAGATCGCGACGTTCAACGTCGCCACGGTGAGCCTGAGCGGTGGCACCGCCAATCTGAGCGGCCTGACCGACGCCGACAATTCCAGCTTCATTGTGAGCGGCGCGAGCAAGCTGACGCTTTCGTCCCTTGTGAATTACGCCGGTGCAGTCAATAGCACGGCGACCTGGCAGGCCACGGGCGCGGGCAGCTTGCTGTCGATGCCCAAGCTGACCACGATCACCGAGGACACCGGCTCGTACAGTTCGCTGACTCAGGTGCAGGCGCTCGCCGGCGGAGACGTCGAGCTGCCCGAGCTGACAACGATCAGCGGTGGCCCCGTGCAACTGGAGAGCGACGGATCGGGTAGCACACTCGACATCAACGTGCTCACGTCGATTCAAGGCAACGCCGGCCAGCGGTATTACTCCGGCCTGCAGGCGACCAACCACGGCACGGTCAGCGACGCGGCGCTCGTCACGATCAACAAAACGAATCTGACGCTCGACGGCACCGGCACACTGTCGATCAATCAGATCGAGACGTTCACGGTAGGCACGTTGAGCCTGGGCGCGGGGACCGAGACCTACACGGGGCTTATTGATGCTGATGGCTCCAGCCTGGAAGCGACCGGGGGCGCCAACTTGAGCTTTCCGTCGCTGGCGAGCTATGCGGGCGGCGTGACTTACCTGTCGACTCTCGAGGCCTCGGGAAGCGGCAGCACATTGTTATTTCCAAAGCTCGCGACGCTCACGTCGGACACGACGAATTACAGCTCGGGGGTTCAGATCGAGGCCCTCGCCGGAGGTGCGGTCTCGCTGCCGCTTTTGACCCAGATCATCAGCGGGCCGGTCCAGCTCGAGAGCGACGGATCCGGAAGCCAGTTGATCGCGCCTGCCTTGACGACCTTTCAGGGTCATACCGGCCAGCGGTACATTTCGTCGCTCCAGGAGACGGGCGGGGGCATTCTCGAGGATCCGGACCTGGCCTCGATCAATTCGGTCAACCTCGTCGGCGATGCGAGCGGCACGTTCCCGATCGCCGCGAGTCTCGGGCTGTCGATCGCCGGCGGGACAAGCACCGTTTCGGTCGGAACTCTGCTGGATCAGGGAAACCTGGGTGTTCAGAGCACGGGCACGCTGAACATCCAGGGCGGGTTGACGGTCAACAGCCCGGGCATTCTGACAACAGCGGTGGGAAGCATTGTCGCAATCAGCGGCAACCTCCTGGGCAATACCACGAACGCGGACGCTTATAGCTGGCAGGGGAGCGCCTCATTCGACAGTGGCACGGGAACCGCAAATCCTCCGCAGCTTCTGGAGGCAATGTCGGCCGACCTGGGAGGCGTTCAGGCCGGATTCGTGAAGAATTTCGCTTACGGTACGATCAGCCTGACGGCCAATACATCCGTTGAGCTGGTCGACCAGTCGGCGAACACGGCCACGGGGAAACCCGAGGCCGTGTATGCGAGCGAGCTAATCGTGCCGGCAGGCGCGACCCTCGACCTGAACAACTTGCACCTTTACGTTCGCGGCGACCAGATCAGCGGCACGATTCTTCGCGGGACGGTCACGGTGGTCTCGTCGGGAGGATCGATCGCGCTTGATACGCCCACGCCGGGTACGTTGACGCCCGCGGGCGCCACCCAGAACTGGACGTTCTACGGGACGGCCGGAGAATCGATCACGGTTCAGCTCAATCCCGGTGCCGGCGGCATCAACCCGGCGATCGCGCCGTATCTCAACTGGGGTCAGGTCTCGCTGCGCAACGCGGGAGGCAACACACTGGCGACGGCCTCGAGCGCCAGCTCGGGTGCGTTCGCGACGATCGCGGGATTCACGCTGCCGGCCAGCGGCAGCTACACGATCCAGGTTGCGGCCCCCGCTGCCCAGAGTACGAGCACCGGCAACTACGTGCTCTCGGCCTACGATGTCACGCCCAGCGTCACCTTGTTGAGCGTCAACCAGGAATACACCGGGACGATCAGCAACCCATTCAGTGTCTATCGATATCAGTTCACGGGTGCGGCCGGCCAGCAGATAGAGCTCCAGGTGATCGGCACGTCCGGCGGCAGCGAGTTTGACTTGACCGGGCCCGGAAGCTACACCGCGTTCACCAACCAGCAGACAAATTCCAGTCCGATCACGCTCCCATCCAGCGGCCCGTATGTCTTGACGGCTCACGGCAACGGATCACCGGGCGGATCTTATGCCTTCAATGTCGTGCAGACATCGGTGAGCCCATTGACACTGGGAGCGCCGCTGTCGGGCCAGACGTTGACCGCAAGCGGACAGGCTCTGCTCTATGCCGTCACGGTACCGTCGACGCAGTCGCTAGAGATCACGCTCCATGACGCCGCGTCGACGGACGTCGACCAGCTCTATGCCAAGCTGGGATCGCCTCCGACCCTGGTCGACTACAGTGCCAGCTCGTCCACCGGCTCGGCCAATCCGCAGTTGCTCGTCCCGGCCGCCGCGCCGGGCACCTGGTTCATCCTGGCGTACGGGGCGTCGGTTCCCGCCGTCAGCAGCTTCACGATCGCGGCCACCGGCACGCCGATCCAGTTAACGGCGGTAGCGCCGCGCAGGCGCCCGCCGGCACCACAGCCACGCTTGTCTTGACGGGCTCGGGTTTCAACAGTGGCACCACCGTCTCGCTGTTGCCGATGGCGGGTTCGCCGCATGCGGCCAGCTCAGTGGCGCTCGAGACGTTCACCCAACTGACGGCGACGTTCGATCTGACCGGTGTTCCGCAGGGGGTCTACTCGATTGTCGCGAGCAATCCTGGCGGCTCTGGCTCGGAGCTTTCGGCCAGGTTCACGGTGACGGCCAAGGGCGGAATGGGGATGCTCGAAACCCATCTGATGCTTCCAGCCAAGATGGGGCGGCACATCTCCTCGACGATCGAAGTCGAATACTCGAATGTGGGAACGGCAGCGATCGCGGCCCCGCTCCTGGTGCTCGAGTCGGCCCGTCCGCAGGATGTGCCGTTGCTCACGCTCGACTCGTCGCTGGTCGTTTCGGGCTTCTGGACATCAGCGGCGCCGGTGGGCTACTCGCCCTCGGTCGAGATCCTGGCGAGCGGCAATCAGGTTCCGGGCTGGATCGAGCCCGGTGAATCGGTCACGGTGCCGGTCTACTATGCCGGCATGCAACGGCCGTGGAACCTGGCCGAGACAAACTTCCAGTTCAAACTGCTCAGCTACACCCAGAAGGATCAGAAGCTCAACGATTGGAGCAGTGTCGAATCCGGCTTGCAGCCGCCAGGCGTTTCGTCCCAGGCCTGGTCGGCCATCTTCGCGGGTGTTCAAAGCGAGATCGGTCCCACGATCGGCGATTACGTGACCGCGCTCGATAACGAGGCCACCTATCTGGGCCAGATCGGGCAGAACGTGACGAACGTCGGTCAGCTCTGGTCGCTGGCCGTCATGCAGGTCGACGGTCTGACGCCGAGCCCTGTCCTGTCGAACGTCGACGATCTTCACATGGCCGTTCCCGGGCAAATCGGGCTGGATTTCGTGCGGAGTTATGCCGAGCCGACAAGCTCTCGCGAGCAGCTTGGACCACTCGGCTATGGCTGGACCGACAACTGGCAGTATTCATTGACCGCGGCGGCGGACGGGACGGTGACTGTCACCCTCCCGACCGGACAGCAGCGCATCTTCCAGCCTGACAGCCGCGGCAGCGATTACTTCGCCACCCCCGGCGACCACGGCATCCTCATCAAGGGGAGCGGCGGCACGTTCGTCCTGCAGGAGACGAACGGTCAGGCCGAGACATTCAACGCCGACGGCACCCTCAACTATATTCAGGATTCCAACGGTAATCGGATCACTGCCGTGTATACGTCCGGACGGCTGAGCAGCCTGAAGGCATCGAACGGTGATCCAGCAACGAATCCCGTGGTCGCGTCACTCACAATTGGTTACAACGCGGCCGGGCTAATCGCCTCGGTCCAGAGTTCCGACGGCCGCACAGTCGCGTACCACTACGACCTCGGCAATCACCTGATCGGCGTGACGAGCTTTGACGGTGAAGTGACCCAGTACGGATATCAGGGAGGCTCCAATGCGGCCACCAAGGACGCGCTGGTCTCGATCAAGTACGCCGATGGCTCGCAGAACAACTTCAGCTACGATTCGGCGGGCCGGCTTTCGGCGACGTCGCAAGCCGGCGGCGCGAGTGCGGTGACCTACGCGTACCAGGTTGGCGGCGTGACGCTTACCGACGCCTCGGGCGCCGCCACGCTATACGACTACAACGGCAATGGGGAGTTGATCCGGATCGTTGACGCGCTCGGCAACGTTTCCGTGGCGACGTACGACTCGAGCTTCAACCTGGTAAGCGCCACCGGCCCGACCGGCTTGACGACCAGTTACGCCTATTCGAACACGGGCGAGCTGACGAGTGTGACGAACGCACTCGGCCAGACCACCACATACACGTACGGCGGCTCTGACAACTTGATCACAAGCGCCACCGATCCCCAGGCGGATTCCACCAGCTACAACTACGACGGGAACGGAAACCTGACGTCCGTACTCGCGCCCGACGGCACATCCGAGAACATGGCGTACGACGCGCTGGGGGACGAGCTCTCCCTCACCGACCCGAATGGGCAGGTCACGAGCTATTCCTACAACGCCGCAGGCCAGGTGAGCGGGATCATGCTCCAGGGCGGTTCGGCGATGACCTACACGTACGACACGCAGGGCAACTTGATCACGGCGACCGATGGCACGGGCGTCACCACGCTCACCTACGATACGGGAGACCGTCTGCTCAGCGTGACCTACCCGAATGGACAGTCGCTCACTTACACCTACGACACCGTCGGCAGGCGCAGCCAGATGGTGGTGAAGAGTTCGAGCGTGACCCAGACAGTGAACTACACCTACAACACGCTCGGCCAGTTGACCAAGCTCACCGACGGCAGCAACAACCTGATCGCTTCCTATACCTATAACAATGTCGGCGAGCTGGCTCGTGAAGACAACGCCGACGGCACCTACTCGACGGATGCGTACGACCCGGACGGGCATCTGCTTGACCTGGTCAATTATGCCGCGAACGGCTCGATCGACAGCAGCTTCACCTACACTTACAACGCACTTGGCCAGGTAATGACCCTGGCGACGAAAGACGGAACCTGGACGTACAGCTATGACAATGCGGGCGAGCTGGTGCACGCGGCCCTCAGCTCGACCAATCCCGGTATTCCCAGCCAGAACCTCAGTTATACCTATAACGCAGCCGGCGATCTCACCCAGACGATTGTGAACGGGACGACGACGTCCTACACGAGCAACAGCGTCGACGAGTACACGACAGTCGGAGGCACGACCTACGGGTATAACGCCAATGGCGACCTGGTGTCGACGACGAACGGGTCGGGTACGACGACTTATACTTACGACTCGCTCAATCGCCTGCTCAGCGTGACATCACCGACGGATAGCTGGGTCTATGAGTACGACTCGCTGGGTAACCGGACCGCCACCATTCACAACGGTCAGACGACCACCAACCTCGTCGATCCCAACAGCGTGGGGGATGTGATCGGCCAGTACAACGGTGCCGGCAATCTGATCGCGAGCTACACCTACGGGCTGGGTCTTTTGAGCCAGACGACTGCGAGCAGCACGAACTATTACCAATTTGACGGTGACGGGTCGACAGTCGGGCTCACGAACGCAGGCAGCGGGCTCGTGAATAGCTACAGCTATCTGCCGTCGGGCAGTCTACTATCGAGCTCGGGAACGGCAGCCAACCCATTCACGTATCTCGGTCAGTTCGGCGTCTCGAGCGACGGCAACGGTCTCTTCGACATGCGGGCCCGCAGCTACAACCCGGCGATCGGGCAGTTCACAACCGGCGATCCGCTCGGCCAGTCCGCCAGCGGCACCAACCTGCGGGCGTATGCCGGCAACGACCCGGTCGAAAATGGCGACCCGATCGGGCTCTACTATCTTACCTTGAACGTGCCCACTGGCGTTCCAGGCATCGGCGGTAGTGCCGGCATCCAGGTCGGCACCGACGCGAATGGGAATTTCGGAATCTATCCGTATTACGGCGGGTATGCCGGCGCGAACGGCGCCGGGGCATCGATCACGGGCTCGTGGGGTAACGTCACACCGGGCTGGTCGTCGGTTGCCAATCTCCAGTTCGTGGTCCCAACCGTTTCGGGACCGTACACGGGGAGCCCGTTGCACCCGCTGATCCCCGGAAACCCGGCCAATCAGATTGGGCTCGGGATCGGCCTGGGCGATGCGATCAATCATATCGTCACAGGTCACTCGATCATCTCGACGATTCTGACCGGTGCGGTGCGCAATATTTATTCGCGGCTGTCGCCGGTTGGGTCTAACCCCGGGTATGTGCCACCGCCCCCCGTCTCGGTGACCGTGCACTGGACCACCAACACGTTCACGAGCAGCCCGTGCAGCCCGAGCAGCAGCAGCAGTGGTGGGTCGAGCGCGAGCACGGCGGGCAGCATCGACCCCAATTCACTGCTTGGCCCTTCGGGCTACGGTCCGTCAAACTTTGTCTCGGGCGCGGCGAATGCACGCTTCCCCTACGAGATCGAATTCGAGAATTCACCTTCCGCAACCGCTCCTGCGCAGCAGGTATTGATCACCAGCGTGCTCGATCCCAATCTCGATTTGAGCACATTCCAGTTGACCGAGATCGCCTTCGGCGACACCGTGCTCTTGATTCCTCCGGGCAGTCAGAATTACCAGACGACCGTACCGATGACCGACAATGGAGTCAGCTTCGGCGTGGTCGTGAACGCGAGCCTGGACTATGCGACGCGCCTATTGACGGTGACATTCCGGTCGATCGATCAAAAAACGCAGTTGCCTCCCGACCTTCTGGCCGGGTTCCTGCCACCCGAGAATGGCACCGGCCGTGGGCAGGGATTCATCAGCTACATGGTTGCCCCCAAGGCCGGTCTGCCGACCGGTACGAAGATCGCGAGCGTCGCCAACATCATTTTCGACAGCAATCAACCGATCGCCACCGATCAGGTCAGCGAGACCGATCCCAGCCAGGGAATCTCGACGGCCAAGCAGGCGCTGGTCACGATTGACAACACAACGCCCTCCTCGAGCGTCACCGCGCTACCGGCCACGGAAACGAGTGCGAGCTTCAACGTGAGCTGGTCGGGCAGCGATGGGGCGGGTCCCGGCATCGCCGGGTACACGGTGTTCTACAGCACCGAAGCCAAGGGCTCGAGCACCTTCGGGCCCTACCAGACGCTGTTGGTCAATACCAGCAAGACGTCGACGACCTTTGACGGCGCGGACGGCAACTCGTACCGTTTCTACAGCGTGGCTGTCAGCAAGACCGGCTTCACGCAACCGACGCCGATCGGCGCTCAGGCCACGACCACCGTTTCGTTGGAGACGCTTCCGCCCCCTCCCCCGCCGCCGCCACCTGCACCGCCTGTCATCATCGGCGAGCAAGCTGTGTTCACACGCAAGTTGAACAGCCATAAGAAGCCGGTGGGCAAGGCGGTGCTGACCGGATTCAAGCTCGAGTTCAACGAGGCGATGAATGCGACCACGGCGGGCAACGCCAAGAACTTCGAGGTGGATTGGGTGTCGACCGTACGCGTCAAGAAGACGACCAAGAAGATCTATCATCCGGTCCCGATCCGCGTGCAGTACAGTGATAGCGATCACTCTGTGATGCTGACGCTCGGCACGAAACAGGCTTTCGCGAAGGGGGGCCAGATCACGGTCACTGCCGGGGCGCCCAATGGGGTAGAGAGTGCCACGGGCGTGTTCCTGGACGGAAACAACAAGGGTGTTGCGGGCGATAACGGCGTCTTCACGATCACCACGGGAGGCAAGCGGGTCACGCGCTGATTGCGTTCATGGCCGCGGTCGCATCGATCGACGGATTGAAGCACGTTGCGGCCTGCTCGACTAGAATCCGGGCAACGCGGCGAACAGCTCTGCGAGCGCCGGCTCGTAGTTCTTCCAGCGATTGAGCGACCCCTTGTAGACGGGCTGGCGTACCTGGCTGACACTCGCGGTGCGCACCGGCCGCTCGGTGCGGTGGAATTCCAGGCACGCCGGCTCCCACTCTAGCCCGGCCGCCGTGATCAATCGCCGCGCCACCGCTTCGAGGTCGTTGACCGTGTCTTCGTAGTCGATTTCGTGGATCTCCACCGGCAAAACGGTGCGCCAGTAGTTCATGATCCGGAAGTACTGCCGGAACCGGTCAGCGATATGCGACGGGTCATTCGCCCAGCGGATGCTGCTGAAATCGGTCATCCAGCATGACACGGCCACGTCGCGCAGGTCGCGCCGGCAGTGGATGAACGTGGCCCGGGGAAAGAGGATGGAAAGCAGGCCGATGAACAGGTAATTCTCGGGCATCTTGTCGACGACTCGGAGAGATTTTCCGGCGCCCGTCGCGGCCAGGCGGTCGAGATGCGCTTCGGCAAGCCGGCGGATCGTCTCCGTTCCGACCAAGGGCATGCAGTCCCTCGGCGAGACGACGTGCCCCATCATCGCCGGGATCGATTCGAACGACTGCCGGGCGAGGCGCAGCTCTCCGGCTCCGTGGATCTGAGAGTGACTGGCCAGGACTTGCTCGATCAAGGTTGTGCCCGAGCGGGGCAAGCCAAAGACGAAAATGGGGCGGCGGGTGGTCAAGCCTGAGTCTACCAGCCGGTCAAAAAGCGCTCGGCTGAACGATTGCATCAGTCCATCAACATATTGTTCGTGCTCGGCAAGAGAGTAATTGTGGCCGACGCGTGCGAGCTCGAGCGCGATGCCGTTGGCCTGGGTCAAACAAACGGCGGCGCGTGCATATTCGCCCTGCGCGTCCAGGACATGGGCCAAGCCGAACAGCAACCGGGCCCGAGGGCTCTCGGCGAGTTGCTCGTCGGCCAGACGGGCTTCGAGCGCAGCTAAGTCTTCCTGGGATAGCTTGCCGCGCAGCAAGGTCGCCAGCCTTCCGTGAGGCGCGGGGAAGTTTGGCTGTCGAATGAGTGCCTGCCGGAAGGCCGACTCGGCCTCGTCCATCTCGCCCAGGAGCTCATGGAGCCAGCCCAGGTTCAACTGCGGAGCGCCCGAGTGAGGCATGCGTAGGTCGGCAATCCGATACTGCTCGCGGGCCTCTGCGAGCCGTCCCTCGTCCTGTAAAGCTCGCCCCAGCGAGAGCCGGGCCGTGGAGCGATCCGGTTCCAGGGCCAGTACCCGCTCCCAGCAGGGAATTGCCGCGGCCGGCTCGTCCATTTCCCCGTGGAGGTCGGCGAGCCATTCCCAGATCCCTGCGGTTGTCGGCTCGAGAGCCACAGCCTTTCTCAGCCAGGGAAGGGCTTCGGAGAAGTGGCCCTTCTTCTGGAGCAACAGCCCGACGTGGGCGTTGGCCAGCGGCAGGTCGGGGTTGAGCCGCAGCGCCTCCCAGTAGGCGGTCCAGGCCTCATCGAGACGGTCGAGCGCCTGGAGGACGTTGCCCAGGTTATCGTGGATCTCGGCGGAGCTCGGGTCGAGCCGAACGGCTTCCTGGCAGTGTGCGAGAGCTTCTTCTTTCTTATCGAGAATGAGGAGGGCCTGGCCCAGATTCGTCTGGGCCGGCGCGTACAATGGCTCGACGTCGACGGCGCGTCGAAACTGCACCAAGGCTTCCTGGGTCTGGCCCAGCTCTCGGAGAGCAATCCCCAGGTTGTTGATCGCGACGACGAAGCTCGGCTGTAGCTCTACGGTGCGCCGCAGAGGTACAACGGCCTCGGCGGGCCGTTTGAGCGAAGTCAAGGAAGTGCCGAGTCCAAGCAGGGCCTCTGGGTAATCCGGCCAGATCCGGATTGCCGCTCGGCAACTCTCCTCGGCCCGAACGAAATCTCCGGCGGCTCGATACACTTCGGCGAGGTTGCCATGAAAGAGATAAGCATCCGGCTTGAGAGCGACAGCTTGCGTCATCAAATCCAAGCTGCGCGCATGGTCGCCCTGCTGAAGAAGCAACATGCCGAACCAGTGGAGCGCGTCGGCATTCCGGGGCTCGCTCGCCAGGAGCTCCTGATACGACGACGCGGCCCGATCCACGTGCCCGGAACGGTGCAGTGCAATGGCGGTTCTCAGGGCACTACGCATGGTGGGAACGGTTATCCGCGGAAGAGGGGAACGCCCTCAGATTCATTCTACGGCTCCATCAATCATAGCTTCTACGCAGAGAGGCCACACGGTCCGGCGGCGTCGGATCATGAGAGAACGGGGCGCCCGCGCGATGCGTGAGGCCGTTGCCGCATGAGCGAACGACCAGGAGTGAACCGCCTCCTGGTCTTTGCGGAGCGGCCGGCCCCGCGCCGAGACCCTGGGCCTGTCGGTAAACGCCGTCCTGGTCGCCAAGTCGCGCGTTCTCATGCGTTTGCGGCAAGAAGGACAGGGTTTGATCGGATGAGCAGCCGGTGGAGCGCGTTAAATTTTCGTGACACCTAGCTCGCCGTGAAAGGATCGACGGGGTTGATGCACTCTCTGTAAGCCGGCCCATGCCGCGGGTCGTCCTACCTGGAGTAGAGCGCCATGCGAAGCAAGTCGTCTCGCGTCAGGACCGTCAGGCGGAACCGAGCAGCCCCCGAGCCCGGCGTGATGTTGTCCCCCGCCGTGGGCGCCGGCTTGGTTGGCTGCTACCTTAGGCTCGGTCGTCTTCGTGATTCGGCCGGGCCAGACGCCGCCTGACCGCGCCGCGGCGGTTCTTCCCGCGGTCCTCCGGTCGCCCCGCCGAGAGGTTTTCCCCCATCGGGGCGAGGTTCCCACGAATGCCGCAGACCTCCTTCACGACCGACGCCCATCCAACTCCCGATCAGCTCGCCGACTTCGGCCGCGGCGCGATCGACGAAACTCTGGCCGACGACATCGAGCGCCACCTCACCGATTGCGCTGTCTGCCTGGGAAAGCTGGAAGTCGCGCGCTCTGACGACCCCTGGATCGCCTTGCTGCGCGGAGCCGGCGCGCCCGATTCTCAGGGTGCCGGCGGCCCGGCTCTCGCGCTGGGATATGAGCTCGAGGCTCTCATCGGCCAGGGCGGCATGGGGGTCGTCCACAGGGCCCGCCAGCTCGGCCTCGACCGTCGGGTGGCGCTCAAAACAGTCGCCGCCGGCCGCGACGCCAGCCCGCATGTGCTCGAGCGGTTCCGGCGCGAGTTCGAGGCCGTCGCCAGTCTGAATCATCCCGCAATCGTTCCGATCTTTGACGTGGGCGTCCGCGAGGGGGTCCCGTTCTATGCGATGGAGCTGCTCGAAGGAGGCTCGCTTGCCGACCGCCTCGCCGCCGGCCCGCTCTCGATCCCGGACGTAATCGCGCTGGTCGAGCGCCTCGCCCGGGCCGTGCATTACGCCCACGGCCGGGGGATCATCCACCGCGACCTGAAGCCCTCGAACATCCTGTTCGACGCCGACGGCGCGGCCAAGGTCGCCGACTTCGGACTGGCCAAGCGGCTCGATGCTTACCCCGCCGCCGCGGCCACCCGCACCAGCCTGATCCTCGGCACGCCCTCGTACATGGCGCCCGAGCAGGCCGCAGGGGGAAGCGAGGCCGTCGGCGCGGCCGTCGACGTTTACGCCCTGGGCGCCATCCTGTTCGAATGCCTGGCCGGCCGGCCCCCGTTCGTGGCGTCCAGCCCGCTCGAAACGCTGGAGCTGATCCGGACCGCCGAGCCCCCCAACCCCAGTCGATTCCGGCCGGACCTTCCGGCCGACCTGCGAACGATCTGCCTCACTTGCCTGGAGAAGGAACCCGCGCGCCGCTTTGGATCGGCCGCCTCGCTGGCCGACGACCTCGGACGTTTCGCGCGGGGCGAAACCATCCTGGCCCGGCCCACCGGCGCCCGCGACCGGGCCATCAAGTGGGCCCGCCGCCGGCCCGCCGAGGCCGCCTTCGCCGCTCTCCTTGCCCTTTCCTTGGTCGCAACGATTGCCGGGCTGCTCGCCCACCAGTGGCGGCTCAGCGCGGCCCTCGCCCGGGAAGCTGAGTCGGCCGCCGACGCCCGCCGCCAGCGCGGCATTGCCGAGTCCAACTACCGGGATGCCCGCGATGCCATCACAAGGATATTGGGCGTCCTCTCCGACCCGAGGTTTGGCGGCAGCCCGCGCCTCGCCGAGGCCCATCGCGCCCAGGCCGAGGCCGCGCTGGCCTTCTACGACCGGGTCCTGGCGCAGACCGATTCGCACCCCCTGATCCGGCGCGACACGGCCAAGGCCGCCGTCGAGGCCGCCAATCTCCAGTTCACGCTTGGACGACCCGAGCCCGCCGAGGCGAACCTCCTCCGCGCCCAATGGCTCTACGAGGCCCTGCTGGCTGAGAGCCCCAGCGATAAGGGCCTTCTGCGCGAGCAAATGGTCGCCTACATCAAGCAGGGTGTCTTCCTCTTGAGACGAGATACCGAGCGATCGGTCTCTGCTCTCGAAAAGGCGCTCGCGTTGGCCCGGCGTCGCGTGGACCTGGCGCCGGTCGACGACGACCATCCTGAGAAGGATCTGGCCTGGTGCGAGCATAACCTGGGAACTGCCTGGCAGCTCGCCAACAGCCCCGAGCGATCGGTCCCGCATTACGCCCGGGCCGTCGCCATTTATAAGGAGGCGCTGCACCAAGCCCCCGACGACGTCTCCCTGCGCGTGGAACTGGCGCAGAGCCTCGTCAATCTGGGACTGGTCCACGCGACGATGAAGGACGCCGCCTCGGCCGAGGTTAACTATCGCGATGCCGAAGGGATGCTGGAGAAGGCCCTGGCCGCCCGGCCCAATGTGGCCGAATACGTGGCCAGCCGGAGCGACCTGCTCGTCAACTGGGGCAACCTGGACGTGGAACTTGGCCGCCTCGACGCGGGGATTGCCCGGTTCGGCCACGGCCTCCGTGAGCTCGACCCGATTTTGAATGCCGAGCCGAACGTGCTCCGTCTGAAGGCGACCGCGCTCAACCTGCACGGGGCGCGCGCGCTTGCGCTCGAGAAGGCCGGCCGCTTTCGCGAGGCCGCCGACGATTGGCGCCGCGTGATCGCCCTGGACGAACCCGGGCCGGTAGTCACCGGCCACACCATCAGTCGCCTCCTCTGCCTGGCTCGCGCAGGCGACCATCGCGCGGTCGCGACCGAGGCCCTCCCGTTGGAAGCGCGGGCCGACCTATCACCCATCGACCAGTACAACCTCTCCTGTTCGCTCGCGCTAGCGTCGGCGGCCGGTCCTGCGGATTCTCCTGAGCGGTCGCGACTGCGGCACCTGGCCAGCAAGGCGATCGTCGCGGCCCTCGCCAAAGAGCCCCGCCTTCGCGATTCGGCACGCCATGACGCCGACCTTTTGCCTCTAGGCGACGACCAGGCGTTCCGCAAGGCACTCGACGGGCGTTAATCAACTGCGCGATCCGTCTGATGTTCATTTCCACGAAACGGCAGAGGAAGCTTGCACTGGCAGCGCAATCGGGGCACTATGCCTCGCATCAGCGGTACGTCACTGATAGAAATGTCCCCTTTACATTCTCCGAATAAAGGGACATAATGCACGGAGAGCATGGATGCCGTTTGAACTGCCACTCCCGAAAAAGCTCAAGGCCGAAGGCTGGAAGGCAAAGAGTCGGGAGAAAGAGCGCGTGGAGCCGCCGCACGTCACGGTCATGCACAAGGCACGCGAATGGCGACTCGGTCTCCGCAATAAGGCGTTGCTCGTGCCGCCGGGCGGACGCATCAAGGATATCGACGAGGAAGTGATGCGGATCGTCGAGGACCAGTGGGACAGCTTGATAGCAGCCTGGGACGCCAAGTATCCGGAGAATCCGGTATCTAGCGCCGAGGATGAAGACGATGGAGATGAAGAATGATGCTTGGTTTCGAGCAGAAGTTTATTCTCCTGGGATCTCAGAAAGGCCTTTTCAAAAAAAAGCACGTTCCCCATCGCATCCTTATCTGCCGCGACCGCTCCGAGGTAGAGGCGGCGATGAGCAACCCGACGAAAAAAGCAACATGGATATCCTTTACCAGTGATTTCACCGACATCCTTCTGAAGGAAGCGGTCGATTCCCGCGCCGACCTTCGAGGGTCGCATTTAATAACGCTGACACCACCGCGCCCGGAGAGCATTCCGGCATTGCTTGGCCTGTTTCATCCGGTATTCGGCCTGGTCGAGGGATTCCATTGGCTTTCCAAAAATGAGTTCGTCGAAACGATTGTGATGGCGGACGTAGCCGACCGGTTTATCGGCGGAAGTGTTGATCTCAAGTCGAAGGCGCTGACGCTGTTGCGCGGCGACATGACGGCGGTGGTCGCGCCGTTCTCGATCTTCCCGCGATCAGGAGATGGAACATCCCCTGACTTCACGCGGCTCATGCTGATCGACTATGGCCGCACCATTGCCTTGGGCGATTACGAAGCGTCGGCGGATGCGATCCTCTACGAGCTTGACCCTGACTATCGGCGCAAGCTCAGAAAACACCGGCAGCAAAGCGAACGCACTTTTGGCGCATCGCTGATGAGGCTGCGGAAACAACGTCGACTGAAGCGCAGTGACTTCGCACCGATTTCCCTCAAGGAAATCGCCCGCCTCGAACGAAATGAAGTGGGCAAGCCACACCCAAAGACACTGGCCGTGCTCGCCGCTCGGCTCGATGTTCGCCCGGAGGAGATAGAGAGCTTTTAAGTTGGAGGAACAGACCGAGAAACAACATTTCCCGCACGCGTTGTCAGCCCTGCCCCATCGCGGGCCCATCCCACAGCCCAAACGTATATACTGGTATCTCGCGGTCGGGCGTTAGCCTCCGCTGTTTTACATGGAGCGCACCAGGCTACCGCACCAGAAACGTCGACACGACATCGAGTCAGAGGTGAGCCGTGAGTCGCGACACGATCGAGGTAAAACCCGAAGATCCAGCCGCAGCCGTCGTCGCCGATTACTCAACGATCGATCCGGTTCGCTGCCCCTGCGGCTGGGCCCGTCGCGCGTTCGCAGACGTCCCCAATGCTCCGGCCAGTGTCCACCGCGTCCAGATCGAGGTCGACGCCCTCACCCACTATCACCGCGAGCACACCGAGATCTACTACATTCTCGAGTGCTCCCCAGGCGCAGCGATCGAGCTCGACAGCCAACGAGTGCCCGTGACGTCAGGTCTCGCGGTGATGATTCCGCCGGGAGTCAGGCACCGGGCGGTCGGGCGGATGACCATCCTGAATGTCGTCATCCCGCCGTTCGACCCGGCGGATGAGTGGTTCGATTGAATTGAATTGATCGGAGTAACTCAGTGATGCAAGCCATGTTTGCCTCCCTCACCGCGTTGCTGACCCTGGTCTCCTCGGCCGCCGGGCCCGACGACGAATTCCGCGACCTCTTCGACGGCAAGAGCCTTGAAGGCTGGCTCGTGGAAGGGCCGGCGAAGAACAAGGCGGGCCAGATGATGTGGTCCGTCATCGACGGGCGAATCGCCTGCCTTGGCGAAGGCTTCGGCTTTCTCAGATACGATCGCCGCCAGTTCAGCGACTTCACCCTCCGGGTTGAGTACCGGTTCATCCCGGCTTCAGGCGCGAAAACGCAAGCCAACAGCGGGATCGGCATCCGGACGTGCCGGTTCGACCCCGCGCAATCGCGCGAGACCCGCCCGTCGTACGCCGCCTTCGAGGTGCAGTTGCTCGATGACGCGGGCAGTTCGCCCTCGGCGCACGGCACTGGCTCGCTCTATCGCTACAAGAGCCCCAGTGCCAACCCCGCCCGGCCGGCCCCCGAGTGGAACACGATCGAGTTGGTGTGCGCCGGCCCCCGGATCACCGTCCGGCTCAATAGCCGTTTGATCCTGGAGGCCGATCAGTCCGAACTCCCCGATGTGAAGAGCAAGCCGGCCGCAGCGCCTGCCCCCAAGGACAAGCCGCGCAACGGCTACATCGCACTACAGAGCCACAGCGGCCGCGTCCAATTCCGAAAAGTCCAGATCCGCGAGCCATAACGCCAGCCCGCGCGCTTGATCAAACGGCCTGTGATTCATGCATGGCGTTCGCGTAAACACTGCCAACGACACCAAGGGCGCCATCACCCTGCCCCAACGGGGCGCCGGTCAGTAGCCACGGGCTTCAGCCCTTGGCCCTCCGCATTACGGTGCGCTGGTTGACTGACAACTTCATATCATCATTCCAATGGCCTATGACCAGATACCGGCCGCACCACCGGACCCGGAAACTTGCGCAACATAATCCGCCTGCCGCTCAACCTTTCGCGCTTTTCGGCGGCGGATTCGCCGGATCAACAACTTCCACGGGTTGTCCGTCCGCGAGCGAGGCCGCGTTGGCCGTCACGACCGCTTCGCGCCCGTCCAGTCCCGAGACGACTTCGGTCCGCGTGCCGTCGCTGAGCCCGACCTGGATCGCGCGCCGAGCCGCCTTGCCAGCAACGATCGCAACGCAGTAATCCTTCCCCTGTTCACTCACAATGGCGGTCACGGGCAGGGTGAGAACATCAGGGTGCTCCTCGGCGATGACCGTCGCGTACGCGTAGAGCCCCGGCTGAAGCTTCGCACCCGGGTTAGGAATATCGATCTCGACGCGAAGCGTCCGCACCTTGGGATCAATCGCCCACGAGACCCGCGTGACCTTCCCAACGACGGTCTTGCCCTTCAGCTCCTGTAGCCTCACCGTGGCGCGGTCGCCGGTGTTGACCTCCGCCGCGAACGCTTCGGGCACATTCACCCTGATCGTCATGATGTCGGACCGGGCGACAATGAACAGCGGGGGCTTGTCGGCCCCGGGCTGAGTCAGGTCGCCGGTGTTGACGTTTCGCTGCGTGACGATTCCGTCGAAGGGCGCTTTGATCTTCGTGTAGGCGAGGTTTGCAAGGGCAGTCCCGACGTCCGCCTTGGCGACATCGATGCCGGCAGCCGCGGCGACGACGTCCGAATGGGTCGCTTCGAGTGCGGCTTGACTCTGGGTTATGGCCACTTCCGCTGTCTTGATCTGCGCCGAGATTTCGTCGCAGGCGGCCTCCGAGGAGCGGACCTTGCTCCGAGTTTCGTCGAGCAGGCTTCCTGTCTGTGCTCGGGCCGCATACAGTTGCTCGATGCGGTGAAACTCGGATTGCCAGCGGGCGAGGTCGGCCTCGACTCTCCCCTTGCCGGCCCGGACGTCGACGAGTCTCGCCTGGGCTCCCGCCACGTTGGCCTCGGCCACCTTGACCGCAGCCGCGGCCTGCTTGTGCTTGGCAATTGCGTGTTCGACCGCAGCCTCCTCCTGCTTCAGTTCAGCGTCTAGCTCAGGGACTGAAAGCTCCGCCAGGACCTGGCCCTTCTTGACCGCAGTGCCGATGTTGACCGACCAGTTTGTGACGTAGCCGGCGATCTTGGCGTGAATGGCCGTGGTCTCGAACGCCTCGAGCTCGCCCGGTTCGCTCACACTACGGCGGATGGTGTGTCTCTCGGGCCTGACGATCTCGACCGATCTCGCGGGCTGCGCCGAAGGTCCGGCCTTGCCCTCCGAGGTGCCCTCACATCCGGTGGCAATCGCGAGCAGAAAACCGGTCGCCAAGGCGGTCAGTGGACAAAGCTGGGCGCGGGGCATGATGTTCATTACCCGGGGGTTTAACCTCATGGTTTGTGGCTCGCGGGCGACGGGTCGGCAGCTCGACTTTGAAGTTGGTGAACCTGCGGCTCGCCGTTGGCCGACGCCCGAGCCATCTCGCTCGCCTCGGCTTCCTCTTCGTGGTAATGCGTGCTCGCGGGATCGTCGGGATCCAGCGATGCCGACTCCCGGCCCGCCCAGCCCTGGACCAGCGCGAAGACGGTCGGGAGCACGGTCAGGGTCGCGATCGTCGCGGCGACCAATCCGCCGATGACGGCGCGAGCCAGCGGGGCGGTCTGCTCGCTCCCCTCGCTCCATCCCAGCGCCATCGGAGCCATGCCGGCGGTCATCGCGCAACTGGTCATCAGAATGGGACGGAGCCGGCCCTTCGCGCCTTCCGTAGCCGCCTGCCCTGCCTCCGCACCAAGGTCGCGGCGGTGCTGCTCGGCAAACGTCACCAGCAAGATCGCGTTGGCGACCGCCACGCCGATGGCCATGATCGACCCCATGAACGACTGGAGGTTCACCGTTGTCGCCGTGAGCCACAGCATGAGCACGACTCCGGCGATGACCGCCGGCGTGGTCGAGACCACGATCAGGGCGAGCTTGACCGATTGGAAGTTTGCCGAGAGCAGCAACAGGATCACGACGATTGACATCCCCAGGCCGATCGCCAGGCCCTGGAGGATCTCCTGCATCGGCCGGATCTGCCCCCGCACGTCGACAACCGCCCCCTTGGGAGGCGCTCCCGCCCGGGCGATCGCCCGCTCGACGTGGCCCGCGATCCTCCCCAGATCCTCGCCGAAAATGTTGGCGGTCAAGCTCACCGACCGCTTCATGTTATAGCGGTCGTATTCGCCCGGCATCGTCCCCGGGCGGACCTGCGCGACATCGCGGAGCAGGATCTGCCGGTCCAGGCCGGGCCTCTGAATGGGTACCGTCTCGATGCTCTCGATGCTGTCCATGACCTGATAGGGAATCTCGACTTGCACCTGGTAGCCGATGCCGGTCTTCGGGTCGGGCCAGTAATTCGGAACCATGAACCGACTGGAGGACGTGGCCGCCACGACCGAGCGGGCGATGTCCGAGGCGGTCACGCCAGAGAGGCCGGCGCGCTCGCGGTCCACGTCGATGCTGATCGTGGGGTAGTCGAGTGACTGGCCGTAGTGGAGGTCGCGCAGCGAGGCGATCTGGCCCAGCTCGTTCCGCAGTTTCTCGGCGAACGCACGGTCATCGGCGAGGTTCGGCCCGGTGACAGCGACGTCGACCGGTGTCGGCGAGCCAAAGCTCATCACCTCGCTGACGATGTCCGCAGGCTCGAACGAGAGCCGCACGCCTGGCAATTGCACCGAAAGCTCCCGGCGCAACCGCTCCTTGAGCCGTTCGATGTCGACCCTCGCCCCCTCCTTCATGGCCACCCGCAGAATGGCCTCCTCCGGGCCGCCGGTCCACTGGTAGATGGCATTGATCGGATAACTCGATGGGATCAGCCCCACATAGCCGATCGAGATCGCCACCTTGTCGCGCCCGACCTCATTGCGGATTGAGTCCAAGGCCGCGATCGCCAGTCGCTCGGTCTCCTCATATCGCGTGCCGTCCGGCGCCCGCATCCGGAGCTGGAACCGGCCGGCGTCGACCTTGGGGAAGATCTCCAGGCCGAGTGACCGGCCTACGAGCACGATCACCGCGAGGCTACCGGCCAGGTATGCCGGCACGATCACCCACCGCCCGCGCACCAGGGCGCCGACGGCCCGGCCATAGGCGTCGCGTCCGCGCTCGAACAGGGAGCTACCGCGCCGTTCTCCCTTGGCCCCGAGATGGTGATGATGACGCAGCAGCCACGTGGACAGGACCGGCACGAAGGTGCTGGAGAGGAGATACGAAGTCACCATGGCGAAGCCGACGGCCAGTGACAGCGGGACGAAGAGCGCCTGGGCCGCTCCTTGCATGAAGAACGATGGAATAAACACCGCCAGCACACAAAGCATCGCCAGCAGCCGGGGGATTGCAGTCTGCTGGTTGCCGCGCCGGACCGCGCGGGCGACCGAGGATGTCCCCTCCATCTGGTGGTGGATGTTCTCAACCTCGACGGTGGATTCATCGACCAGGATGCCGATGGCCAGCGCCAGTCCGCCCAGCGTCATCAGGTTGATCGTCTGCCCGCTCAGCCACATCGCTACGAGCGCGCCGCACAGTGCAAAGGGGATGTTGAGGACGACGACGATCACGCTCCGCCAGTCCCGCAGGAAAAGCAGGACCATCAACCCGGTCAGCACGGCCCCCAGCGCGCCCTCGGTCACCAGGCTGCGAACGGCGTTGGTGACTGTAGGCGACTGGTCGAACTCGAAACTGACCTTGATGTCGTCGGGCAGCACCGCCTGCATGCCCGGCAGAGCTTTCTTGACGTTGTTGACGACCGAGAGCGTGGAGGCGTCGGCCCGCTTGGTCACGAGGATGTAAACGGCGCGTCGACCGTTCACCAGGGCATAGCCCGTCGGGATATCACTGGCGTCCTTCACCGTCGCAACGTCACGGATGTAGACGGTCGGGTCTTGCCCCGGGCGGATCGGGATCGTCTCCAGCTCCTGAACCCTTCGGGCCAGGGCGTTGATCGGCACGATGGGCATCATCTTGCCGATGCGGACCGTACCCGAGGGGCTGATCGTGTTTCCGGCGTTGAGTGCGCCGATCACCTCGTCGGGCGACATCCGGTAGGCCCTCAGCCGATCGGGATCCACGCGCACGACCACCGTCCGCTGACTGCCGCCGAACGGGGGCGGCGCGGAGACGCCCGCCAAACTGGCGAACATGGGCCGGACCTTGAAGATCGCCTGATCTTGAATCTCGCCGATCGACCTCGTCTCGCTGGAAAGCACCAGGTAGCCGACCGGCACGCTGCCGGCGTCGAACCGGGTGATGAACGGAGACACTGTCCCCGGCGGCATGAAGGCCCGCGACCGGGTCACGTAACCGATCACCTCGGCCATGGCCTGGGCCATGTTCGTGCCCGGGTGGAAGTAGAGCTTCATCAGCGCCATGCCCTGGATGTTCCGGCTCTCGACGTGGTGGATGCCGTTGATATAAAGGAAGTGGTACTCGTAGTAGTTGGTCAGGAGTCCCTCCATCTGGGCCGGGTCCATGCCGCCAAACGGCTGGGCGACATAGACGACGGGCAGATTCAAATTAGGGAAGATGTCGATCGGCATCCGCGTCACCGCCAGGATGCTTCCCAGCGCCACGGCAACCACGAGCACCATGACGGTCATTGGCCGCCGCAGGGCGAAGACGATCGGGTTCATGGGCTCGATCCATTCCGGCGCTAAATTGCGGCCGTGTCATGTCCGGCTGGTGGGTGCTGGTCCGTCACTTCAGAGAGGCCAGGTGGCCTTGGGGTCGAAATTGATAATACGCGACGCGGGTTCGGTTGGCACCTGAGGCCGAAGGTATGGCTTATCAACCGCCTTGTGGCACGAATAGCACGTCGCAAGGCTCTCCTTGTAGACCTTCTCGAAGCCGGCCTTGTCCTTGCCGTCGATCCTGCCTTTTAATTGCGTGAGCTGGCTGTTCTCGAAGGCAGCGAGGATGTTCCCCAGGTTGATGTCGCGACCCTTATTGTCCTTGCGGATCGGGATGCGGCGCACTGCCCACCGTAGGTGCGCCTTGGTCTCGCCGAGGTAGAAGTCAGCCAGCGGCCAGTTCTCGGCCTCTCCGGCGAACCAGAGGTTCGTAAAGTGATCGCCGACGTCCGCCATCATGTGCGACTGGGAGGGGATCAGATCCTCGACCGCCTTGACGCGAGCGGCCAAGTCCTCGGGCGGGGTCTGCGAAGATGCCGCGGGCGACGATCGCTCGCAACCGCTTGAGAACATCACCAAGAGGAAAGACAGCACGACCGACGCCACGCGAGCCTGGATCATATTCGGACTCTCCTCGGTTACGATCAAGGTTTCGTTTTGCGCCGATTCCCCGTCGCTTGGTCGAGCTGGATTGAAGGTTTGGGCGGCTTGTCGTGAAGCACCTCGGAAACAAGCTCCCGCAGCTTGACCTTGGTCTCTCGAAGGGCGGCCTCCCCGAGGGGCGTGGCCCGGTAGTACTTCCGCTGCTTGCCGGCCACAACTTCTGTGTGCACGGACAGGTAGCCGGCCTCTTCGAGCCCGTGGAGCATCGGGTAAAGTGTCCCCGCACCGACGTCATAACCATGCCGCCCAAGCTCCTCCATCATCTCCACGCCGAAAATAGGCTCCTTCACGGCGTGGTAAAGCACGTGCATTCGCACGAACCCGCCGAAGAACATCTTGGTCAGCAACTCGCTCACAACTTTCGGCCTCCGATATCGAACTCCAATATTAGCCTTTCGAGAATGCTCCAGCAAGTCAATGCTCCAGCAAGTCGCTGCCAACGCTTCGCCACGAATGGATCGAGCACCGGCTGCAAGAACCTGCGGAGATCCTCGCGGTGCCAGTCGGTCCGAGACAATCCTTGATCCGAACCCGTGCGCGACCCGAATCCCCGCCCCAACGGGGCGCCGGTCAATAGCCACGGGCTTCAGCCTTTGTCCTTACCATCATTTTCTGGTGGTCATAGGTGCGCTTCCCCGGCCTTTTCCCGGCTTTTCTCGCTTCGCACCTGGTAATATCAAGCCAAGCCACACGCTGAGGTGGGGGGGAGGGATCGCGTTTCAACCGCCGGAGCCTCGGATGGACGCCTTTCTTTCAGATGCGCAGACTTGGGCCATGACCCAATTCGCCACCACTGATCTTCATGACGAACGCCGTACCAAACGACTCGTTCTGTTGGCAACGCAGATCGCCGCAGATCCGTCCGGGAGTTTTCCTCAGCAAACCGAATCCTGGAATGATCTGAGGGCCGCATACAATTTCTTCGATTGTGGGGACGTCACCTTTCAAGCGATCGCCAGTCACCATTGGGAGCTTACCAAGAAGACAGCAGGTGAGCGTCAATTGATCATCGCAGACACGACCGAAATCGATTACGGGCCGTGCCGACAGGTCACAGGTCTTTCGCCGGTTGGTTCGGGTATCGGACAAGGCTTTCACCTTCGCTCGGGTTTGATGGTTTCCCCCGAAGACGACCGGGTTCACGGCTTGGCCGGACAACTGATCTATCATCGTCAGCGCGTTCGTAAGGGGGAGACGCGGACCGAACGGTTGCAGCGTGACGATCGCGAATCACAGATCTGGGGTGATCTTGTCATCCAAATGGGATCCCCGCCGTCGGGAACCTCCTGGATTCACGTAGTTGATCGTGGCGCCGACGACTTTGAGTTTTTCTATCACTGCCAGCAGACAGAAACCGAATGGGTGGCGCGAGCCAAGAGCCTGATCCGGATCATTATCACGCCGGAGAGCGGGGAAACGCCGCTGAAAGCCTACTTAGGGACCCTGCCGCGGGCTGGATGTTACACGCTCAATCTGCGGGCTCGCCCCAAAGCACCGGCTCGGACGGCCAAGCTGGTGGTCGCCATCGGGGCCTTACGGATGCCGACGCCGAAACTCAAAAGCCCATTTCTGAAGCAGGTCAAGCCCGCGGCGATCCCCATGTGGGTCGTCTGGGTGCGCGAGGTAGATGCTGCCGACGGAGTGGAGGCGATCGAGTGGGTGCTTTACACTTCTTTGCTGGTGGAGGATTTTGAAGATGCTATGGCGATCGTGGGGTACTACGGGAAGAGGTGGCTAATCGAGGAGTGGCACAAGGTCCTGAAAACAGGCTTTCAGGTAGAACGTCGCCAGCTCAAGACGTGCGATCGTCTCGAAGCCATGATGGGATTGATGTCTGTGGAAGCACTGCGGTTGTTCCAGTTGAAGGGAATGGCGCGGACAGCTCCCGAGCAGCCTGCGACCGAGGTGGTACCGCCCAAATACGTGATGATGCTGAAGGTGGTGCGCAGATTGACGCCCACGACAATATTAACTGCGGGAGGATTTTTTCGGGAGTTGGCCAAGCTGGGAGGGTTCCTGGGCCGCCGCCACGATGGGGAGCCAGGTTGGATGACGATCTGGCGGGGTTGGGACAAGCTGCAGATCATGATCCGGGGCGCCGAGGCTATCATCGACGTATCTTCATCGGTATGATGAAGATGATGGTAAGGACAAAGGCTTCAGCCCTCGGCGCTTCTGAAGCCCTCCTGGCGCGCTCGTCGTGGATTGATCCCGGCCGATTGAGTATGCTCCATGGGAAGCGTCGAGCATCCCTGATGAAGCCTTCTGCACCGCGCGGCGGCCAGGGGATGAGCCTTCGCCAGGCTGACCGCCATGCGAGTCGTGATAGCCCCCGATAAGTTCAAGGGGAGCCTGTCTGCCGCGGATGCAGCCGCGGCAATGGCACGCGGCGTGACCCGGGCATGCCCGGGCGCCTCAATCGACCGCGTGCCGATGGCCGACGGTGGCGAAGGCACGGTCGACGCTCTGGTCGCGGCCACCGCGGGCTCCGCGCACGAAGCCGTCGTCACCGGGCCGTTCGGTGAGCCGGTGCGGGCCAGGTTCGGCCTTTCCGGCGACGGTCGCACCGCCGTGATCGAGATGGCCGCCGCCTCGGGGCTCGTGCTCGTGCCCAAGGAGAAGCGCAACCCGCTCGTCACAACCACCCGCGGCACCGGCGAATTGATGCTCGCCGCAATTGCCTCTGGCGCGAAACGCCTGATCGTGGGAATCGGCGGCAGCGCCACCAACGACGGCGGCGCGGGGCTCGGCCAGGCACTCGGATTTCGCCTGCTTGATGCAGAGGGGCGCGAGCTAGAGCCCGGCGGAGGCGGCCTCGGCAAGCTGTCGCGAATCGATGCCTCCGGGCGCCGGCCCGAGCTCCACGCGATCGACGTCGCTGTCGCCTGCGACGTGACCAACCCCCTCTGCGGCCCGACGGGCGCCTCCGCCGTCTACGGGCCGCAAAAAGGCGCAGACGCAACAATGATCGAGACCCTCGACCGCAATCTGGCACATTTCGCGTCGATCGTCGAACGAGAACCTGGGCATTGCCATCAAAGGTCTGCCCGGCTCGGGCGCCGCCGGCGGGCTCGGCGGTGGCCTGGTCGCATTTGCCCACGGCAAGCTCGCGCCGGGCATCGACCTGGTCATCAAAGCGGCCGATCTCGAATCACGTCTCGCTCATACGGATCTCTGTCTGACCGGCGAGGGCTCCATCGACGGTCAGAGCGCCTTCGGCAAGACGGCCGTCGGCGTCGCCCGCCTGGCGCGCTCGCTGCGCTGTCCGGTGCTGGCCCTGGCCGGCTCGATCGGCCCCGGCGCCTCGGCCGTCCTCGACCACGGAATCGACGCTTACTTCTCGATCTGTCCCGGTCCGATCGAGCTGGAAGAAGCTGTCAGGCACGCCGCAGAACTCCTCGAGCAAGCAACAGAGCAAGCGATTCGAGGGTTCGTGGTCGGAAAAACATGATCGAATGAACAAATGCATAAGACCGACCCCAACACCGAATTCGGCCTGATCGACTGGATCCGCCAGCGCGCGCAGGCGCTCCGAAGCCCGCACACCAAGCTGGCGATCGGCGACGATTGTGCCATTCTCGATGTGGCCCCGCATTCGAGTCTGCTGGTCACCACCGACATGCTCATGGACGGCCGCCACTTCCGGCTCGAGCACGACGGGCCCGAGCGTGTGGGCTACAAAGCCCTCGCCGTCAACCTCTCGGATATTGCCGCAATGGCCGGCGTGCCCCGCGCGGCTCTCGTCGCGGTCGCGCTGCCGCAAAACGGCGCCGGCGAGCTGGGGCGTGGAATCTACGCGGGAATGGAGTCATTGGCCGAACGATTTCACGTGGACTTGATCGGCGGCGATACCAATGCGTGGAACGGTCAGTGCGTGATCTGCGTCACCCTGCTCGGCGAGGCCACCGACCGCGGCCCCGTACGCCGTAGCGGCGCAATGCCGGGCGACGTGATTATGGTCACCGGTGCCCTCGGCGGAAGCCTGCACGCGGGCCGCCACCTGCACCCCGAGCCCAGAGTCGCCGAGGCCCTGGCAATCCATCAACGAGCACCGCTGCACGCCATGATCGATATCTCCGATGGCCTCGCATCCGACCTCGCCCACATCTTGACGGAAAGCGGCGATCTGGGCGCCGTTCTGGATGAATCCGCAATTCCCATTCATCCCGATGCGCACGACCTGAGCGCACATGACGGCGTCCCTGCGCTCGAGCACGCGCTCTGCGACGGAGAAGATTTCGAGCTGTGCATCATGGTTGCCCCCGAGCTTGCCGCGCGCCTGCTGGCCGAGCCACCCGTCGGCACCACGCTCATTGCGATCGGCGAGATCACCGCGGCGCATGGGTTCATGCTTCGCACTTCTGACGGCACGCTCAGGCCAATCCCCTCGCGTGGCTTTGACCACTTCCGCACCGGAATGTCCTGACAGAATGAGCCGCCCGATACTCGATCGAAACCATAACTCCCGGACACGGCAAGAAAAACGATGCGTGTGGTGCGAGTGAACGACGCCGTGCAAATCGATCTCGCTTCCGAGGACGACACCGTCCGGCTGGGCCGAGCGATCGCCCGGCTTGCAGAACCCGGGGTCGCGATCGCTCTGGTCGGCCCGCTCGGGGCCGGCAAAACCCGGTTGGCGCGGGCAATCGCCGAAGCGCGCGGCGTCGATCCCGATGCGATTTCGAGCCCGACGTTCGTTTTGATCCATGAATATTCGGGCGACATCCCCATCTATCACGCCGACGTCTTCCGGCTCGAGAATCCAGCCGCGTTCCTCGACCTGGGAATGGCCGACTACATGGCCGGCGATGGCATCTGCTTGATCGAATGGGCAGACCGTGTGCGCAGCGTGATCCCGCCAGACGCCTGGTGGATCGACCTGACCCTGACCGGGCCATCCAGCCGTAGCGCTCGATTCCACCCGCCGCCGGGCGACAAACACCTGGCAGACCGGCTGGCTGAACGATTGGTTTGAGCCCAAGCGTTTGACGTGGGTCTGCTGCTTTCCACTGTCGACCTTCGCTCCGCGAAGGTAAGTCCTCGTTGGGCGCGGATCTCCCGACTACGCCCCAATGTCGCCTTTCGCTCCGCGAAAGTGCGTCCGGGTTGGACGCAGGTCTCCCGACCACGCCCTCTTCACAGACCGAAAGTCTCCCCGCCGGCTGAATGCGACTCTCCGCCTGGATTTTGACTCACCGAGATCCGCGACCTAAAGTTGCGCACGGTCCGTCAAATCGGATGGCATGTGGCCGGCGTTTTTTCATGATTCGACAGGAGGCTCCGCTCTTGAGCGCACCGGCATCCGCAGTTCTCACCCGCAGCTCCGCGTCAAACGGCAAGCCTGCATTCTATCCCCGCGCCCCCTCGAGCTTCGAGGAGGCCGGCCTGAACACCGCGATCGTCGAGGGTCTGGTTTTCAAGTTCCTGGTGAATTGCGGCATGGCGCGCGGCCGCAAAATCGCCGCGGAGCTCGGCCTGCCGTTCCGTCCCTTTCCCGACTTCCTGCGCCAGCTCAAGAACCAGCAGTTCCTCGCTTATGCCGATTCATCATCGGCGAATGACTATGTTTATTCGCTGACGGACGCGGGCCGGGCTCGCGCCAGAATGTACTTCGAGGAGTGTGCGTACGTGGGGCCGGCACCGGTGCCGTTCGACGACTATCTTCGTTCGGTTTCGGAGCAAACGATCACGACTGAGCATCCCAAGGAAGCAGACCTGCGGCACGCGTTTTCAGACCTCTTGATCGCCGACGAAACCCTGCGCCTGCTCGGCCCCGCGATCAATTCCGGCCGCGGCCTGTTCCTCTACGGCTACCCGGGAAACGGCAAGACCAGCATCGCCGAGCGAGTCACCCGCTGTTTCGGCACGACCGTCTGGATTCCGCGCGTGATCTACGTCGAGGGGCAGATTCTCAAGCTGCTCGACATGGCCAACCACGAGCCGGTCGAGATCGAGCAATCGAGCGGGCTGCTCGACGAATCCGATTTCGACCGCCGCTGGATCAGGATCAAGCGCCCGACAATAGTCGCCGGCGGCGAGCTGAGGAT
Organism: uncultured Planctomycetota bacterium; assembly: GCA_963823665.1. Lineage (GTDB taxonomy): Bacteria > Planctomycetota > Planctomycetia > Isosphaerales > Isosphaeraceae > CAVXHV01. The sequence continues at coordinate 891,005 of CAWGMQ010000007.1, read as the reverse complement.
GGAAGACCTCGAGATTCACTACGACCCGGTTACGAAGGTGAGCGAAGCTCCACTACAGCTCAAGAGCAATCTCGGAACGTTCTTGATCGACGACTTCGGACGCCAGCGAATGCAGCCGATCGAGCTCTTGAACCGCTGGATCGTTCCTCTGGAAAAACGTTACGACTTCTTGAGCCTGGCCAACGGCAAGAAAATCCGCGTGCCGTTTGATCAATTGATCATCTTCTCGACAAACCTCGAGCCCCGTCAGCTCGTTGACGAAGCGTTTCTGCGCCGGATCCCGTACAAGATCGAGGCGACCAACCCCACCGAGCAAGGCTTCCGCAAGATGATCGCAGCGCTGGCCGCGAAGCTAGGCTTCAAGGACTCGGGCGGATCGGCCATCGACTATCTGATCGAGGCGCACTACCAGCGTTCCGGCCGCCCGTTCCGCTGCTGCCACCCGCGCGACCTCTTGATGCAAGTGCGCAGCTACTGCATCTACAACGAGCTCCCCTCGAGCTCAAGCCCGAGTACTTCGACTTCGCGGTGATGAATTACTTCACGACGATGTGAAGGATGCCGCCACTGCGGATTACCGGCGGTCTCTCGAGGGCATCAGTGTAGAACGAAGTGCTGCAACCAGCGATTGTGGCACCGGCGTCTGTCCGATAAAATGAGTCCTCGAGGCCAATTCGGGTAGTAACGCCCGATCGCGGCCGAGGCGTTCCGACTGCAACGCGAGTGCGATGACGACGAAAACTGCGAATTACCCTGGCTCGTTTCCGCGTACTTCGCCACCGATTGCGCGTTCGCTTTACCGCCTGAGCATCGACAAGTATGAGGCGATGGTGCAATCTGGCGTGTTCACGAAGCGCGACCGAGTCGAACTGATCGAAGGGTACCTGGTGGCGAAGATGGCCCAAGATCCCCCGCATTCGGTCGCCGCTGAGCTCTGTCGCGCGAGGCTTGATCGAATGCTACCGCCCGGCTGGCACCTTCGGAGTGAACGCCCAATTCGAATTCCAGCCCGGGCAAGCTTGCCCGAGCCTGACCTCTTGGTGGCTCGAGGCGAGATTCGCGATTTCAGAGCGCGTCATCCCGAACCGGCCGATGTGGGCCTCATCATCGAGGTCGCGGACTCGTCTCTTGACGACGATCGCAACCTGATGGCTCGCGTTTATGGCGGGGGGGGAGTGTCCGTTTACTGGATCATTAATTTGGTAGAAGAGCAGGTCGAGGTCTACTCTGGCCCCAGCGGTCCGTCTGAGCCCATCGGCTACCGGCATTGCGAGGTCTGCACGCGCGGCCAGGAGATCCCGCTTGTCATCGCAGGCGCCGAGGTCTGACGCATCCCGGTCGCGGATCTGTTGCCCTGACGCGTGACAAGCACAAAGCCCATGCGTGACTACGACCTCGTCGTGCTCGGCGCCGGAGCGGCGGGTCTAATCGCCGCCGCGCGAGCAGCCGAGTGCGGCGCCCGGGTGCTCCTCGCCGAGAAAAACCGCCGCCCCGGCGTAAAAATCCTCATCTCCGGCGGCACCCGCTGCAACATCACAAACGCCAGAGGCCTGCGCCGCCTCGACGGCGTGTCCGGCCCGGTCGACCCCGCTTACGACACCACCGAGTCCCGCGGCATCCGGGCCATGCAGCAAGCGTTCGGCGATCACGGCGCATTCCTCGCCCCAGCCTTGCGCCGGTTCGACGTCGACGCAACCATTCGTATGTTCGAACAAGCCGGAGTCGCCACCAAGGTCGAAGCCAACGGCAAGATCTTCCCGGTCTCGGATAAAGCCGCGCAGGTGCTGGACGCGCTGGTCCAGCGACTCGAGCGCTCGGCGCCGAGGTTCGCTGCTCGACTCCGGTCCTGGCAATCGATCGTCTGGAATCGGGCGCCGGACCGAACCCCGCGCTAGCCGTGCGATTCCCGGACGAAACAATCACCGTGCCGCGAGTGATCGTCGCCGTCGGTGGCTGTTCGTACCCGGGTTGCGGAACGACCGGCGACGGCTACTCGATCGCACGGCGGTTCGAACACACAATCATCGAGCCCAAGCCCGCTCTCGTTCCCCTGCAAGTAAAAGCCGACTGGGTCCCCGCCCTGCGTGGACTGAGCGTTCCCGACGCCGTTGTATCCATTGTTGCCGGAACCACGGTGCTCGCGCGCCGTCGCGAGGCCGTGTTGTTCACACACCGCGGACTCTCCGGCCCGGCGATCCTCGACGTCAGCCGAGCCGCGGCCCGCGCCGCTGAATCCCAAACTCAGGCACTTCGGATCGACTTCCAGCCGGATGTCTCGCAAGAGGCATTCGACAGGCAGCTTCAACTCGAAAGCCGCCAAGGCCGCCGGCCCGTGATCTCACTCTTGCCCGACGCCCTGCCACGCCGCTTCGGCGAGTGCTTGCTCACCGTCGCCGCGATACCAGCCGATCGCATGGGCCCGGATCTCTCCCGCGACGAACGCCACCGATTGGTCAGCGCCGTGAAGGAGCTTACGCTTCCGATCACGGGAACACTCGGCTTTGAAAAAGCCGAGGTGACAAGCGGCGGTGTCGCCCTGGCGGAAGTCGATTCGAAAACACTCGAAAGCCGCCTGGTCCCCGGCCTTTTCTTCGCAGGCGAGATCCTCGACCTCGACGGCCTGATCGGCGGCTACAACTTTCAAGCGGCATGGAGCACGGGCTATCTCGCTGGAGAATCGGCCTCGACGAGCCGCCTCGAAGCTTGATTCTCGTCCGAGACAATTGTAGCAGGCAGACTCCGTCTGCCGCCCGCTCCCCGCACCGAAATCGTTCGCCCTGTCATTCGCTCCCGCCCGCCCTAGAGAATAAACCTGCTCAAGTCCTCATCCTGCGAGAGCGCCTCAAGACGCTGCCGCACGAGCGCCTCATCAACCACGACTCGCTTCTCGCTCATATCCGGAGCATCAAAACTACAGTCCTCGAGCACGCGTTCCAGAATCGTGTGCAGCCGCCTGGCCCCGATGTTCTGGGTCGACCGGTTCACGTGATAGGCCAGGTCGGCCATCGTTTCAATCGCGGGATCGGTGAATTCGAGCGCGATCCCCTCCGTGCCGAGCAAAGCCTGATATTGCCGCAGCAGCGAAGCGCGCGGCTCCCGCAAGATGCGGGCAAAATCGTCGCGTGTGAGGTCGTGCATTTCGACCCGGATTGGAAAACGTCCCTGAAGCTCGGGCATCAAGTCCGATGGTTTCGACGCGTGGAATGCGCCGGCGGCGATGAAGAGGATGTGGTCGGTCTTCACCGGGCCATGCTTGGTGTTCACGGTTGTGCCTTCGACGATCGGCAACAGGTCGCGCTGAACGCCTTGTCGTGAAACGTCGGGCCCGCGCCTCGAGCCCTCGTCGGTGGTGATCTTGTCGATCTCGTCAATGAAGACAATTCCCGACTCCTCGGCCAGGCTCACGGCTGCCTGGTTGATTTTATCGGGGTCGAGCAAAGCGTCGATTTCCTGCTGAAGCAGAATCGGCCTGGCCTGCCTGACAGGCAGCTTGCGAGTCTGCGACTGCTTGGGCATGATCTTCTCGAACATGTTCTGAAGATCCATTTCCATCTGTTCGAGATTGCCCGCGCCCAGGATGGATACCGGTGCAACCGATCGGCCGGGAAACGTGATCTCGACCTCGCGGTCCTCCATCTCGCCGCTCTGAAGCCGCGCCTTCATCTTCTCGCGCGACCGCTGGCGGCGCTCGCCCGCCTCGGCGGCCTGGGGCGTTTCGGTGTCTTGCCAGGTGGTGGTCGACTGCGGCGGAGGAGGAAGGAGCATGTCGAGCAGACGCTCCTCCGAGCGCTCCGTGGCCTGCGCGACGACCTTGGCTCGCTCCGAGTTTCTGACCAGGATGATCGCCGCCTCGACCAGGTTGCGGATCAGCCCCTCGACGTCGCGGCCTACATAGCCGACTTCGGTGTACTTGGTGGCCTCGGCCTTCACGAACGGCGCACCGACCAGGATCGCCAGCCGCCGCGCGATCTCGGTCTTGCCGACGCCGGTCGGCCCGATCAGCATGATGTTCTTGGGAGTCACCTGCTGGCGAAGCTCTTCGGTAAGCTGGCGGCGCCGCCACCGGTTGCGCAGCGCGATGGCGACGGCGCGCTTGGCAGCAGCCTGACCGACGATGTCTCGGTCGAGCTCCGCGACGATCTGGCGGGGCGTCAGCTCGCGCTCGGGCTGGTGGTCTGGCACGGAAGCTCCTCCACGGTCAGGTTCGAGTTGGTGTAGATGTCGATGCCGGAGGCGATCGCGAGCGACTCGCGCACCACCTCCGCCGCTGAAAGGCCCGAGTGTTTCAGCAGCGCCCTCGCCGCAGCTAGCGCATAACCACCTCCCGACCCCGTCGCGAGGATGCCGTCGCTGGGCTGGATCACATCACCCGAGCCCGAGAGGAGCAGGCTGTGCCGCGCGTCGACAACGATCAGCACCGCCTCGAGCCGCCGGAGCATCCGGTCCGTCCGCCAGAGCTTCGCCAGCTCGGTCGCCGCGCGCGGAACGTTCATGGGATACTCTTTAAGCTTGCCTTCAAACCGCTCCATGAGCGCAAAACCGTCCGCGGCCGAGCCCGCGAAACCGACGAGCACCTGCCCATCGAGCAACTTGCGAATCTTCACCGCGTCGCCTTTCATCACCTGCGTTCCCAGGGTAACCTGCCCGTCACCCCCGATCGCGACGCGATCTCCTTTGCGCACCGAGAGAATCGTCGTTGCATGCCACTTCAATTGGAGCTCCCTTCACAGATCGGTTTCAGACAACACCCGACGCGGCTGCTCTCTCTATTCATAACGACGCCCGGCGGGCAGATCCTCGCTCATTTTCTCGCCAATGCTCAATGCGAGCATAATTCCTGGACCGGAAGCTTGCCAAGCGCGGACCGGACGCGGGAGCGGCGCGACCGCGGGCGCGAGCGTTCTCGTTCCGTGCATCCGTCACTCCCGCGCTTCAAACCTCCAGCTCATCCAGCCAAGTCGAAAGGAACTTGCCGAGCCGCCCCGCAGCTTCGATCGCGTGTTCGTACAGCTTCCAGAAATCCTTGACGCTGGAGGGCCGCTGCCAGACCGCGCAAAGCGCCGCGCCGACCCGATAGCTTCCCCCGTGCGCGAGCACCGATGAAACCTCGCGCGGTAGATCCGTATGGGCATCGTCGCTGATGACGCGCACGGCGAGAAACTGCACCAATTTGTCGAGGCATACGGCTGCAACGGCCGAGGTCTCCATGTCGACCAGATCAGCCTGGTACGCGGCCCGCAGCTCGGCCTTCTGGCTCGCCAGGAGCACAACTTTATCCACCGTGAGCAGGCGGCCTCGGCCGTGCCGGATGCCGGCTCCAAATGCCGGCGGCTTTTCAATCTGCCCGCGAAAGCCCTCCCGATCGACGATCTCGTCCGGCAGAACCAGGTCATTTCGCGCGAGCGCTGGATCAAGCGCACCCGCGAAACCGGCGGCGATGATCAGCCGTGGCCGGTGCCCGGAGAGGAGCAGGTCCGTGGCCTGGCGCGCGGCGGCCCGGCCCGGCCCGCTCAAGGCCACCGCGATGATCTTGCCGCCACGCTCGCCTTCGATCACCGGGATCGAGGCTGACTGATATTTGCGGACGTCCTTGAGGCCCTCGATCAGGTCTGCCGTTTCGATGGCCAGTGCCGCCACGATTCCGACGTCGGCCGGCACGGGATGGGGCGCCAGCCCCCGCGCTTCACTCATCGTGCCACTCGGAAGGAAGAGAACTTCACCCGGCCGAGGTGATTTGCCACTTGATCATCTTGAGCGCATCGCCCAGGCGGCCGTTGACGCCCACCGCGGCCCCGGTCTCATACCCGACGTGCACCATGCAGTTCTCGCATCGGGGGTCCTTCCCGTAGCCGAACTTGTCCCACTCGGTCTTGTTGAGGAGATCGGCATGCGACTCGTGGTGGATATCGGTGATCAGGTAGCAGGGGCCTTTCCAGCCTTTGATGTTGCGCGTCGGGCTCGCCCAGGCCGTGCACTGCATCTCGCGCTTGCCCTGAAGGAATTCCTGATACATCGGCGACGAGTGAAAACGGTACTTGCGGAACATCCCTTCGGCCGCGCGGAACTTGGCCTTGATGTCGTCGCGGGTCATGAAGATCTCCTTGGAGTTGACCGCGGCGTAGCTGTATGCCGGCGAGATGATGAACCCGTCGACGCCGAGCGTGGTGAGATAGGCGAAGAGGGTGTCGATCTCCGCCATGTCGGTTTCCTTGAAGATCGTGGTGTTGGTGCACACCAGGAACCCGCCCTCCTTGGCCGCCTTGATGCCGTCGATCGCCACGTCGAAAACCCCCTCGCGCTCGACGGCGATGTCGTGGTTCTTCTTCATTCCGTCGAGATGGACGTTGAAGAAGAACGTGCGGCTGGGCTTGAATTCGGCCAGCTTCTTGCGGATGAACATTCCGTTGGTGCAGAGAATGATGACTTTCTTCCGCTCCTGGATCTTGGCGACGAGCTCGCCCAGGCCCGGGTAGATCATCGGCTCGCCGCCGCAGATCGAGACCACCGGCGCACCGCACTCATCGACGGCGCTCAAGCACTCGTCGATCGAGAGCTTTTGCTTGATCGTCGATTCGTATTCCCGAATTCGCCCGCAGCCCGTGCACGTCAAGTTGCAGGCGTGGAGCGGCTCGAGCATCAGCACCATGGGGAACTTCTTGGCCCGCGCCAGTCGCTTGCGGGCGACGTAGCCGGCGATTCGGGTTGTCATCGGCAGCGGGAACCGCATCGAGCTCGACCTCCTGGCTTGGGTATCGTCGTCGAGCGCTCCGTCAGGGGAAGCAGCCGTTTCGGCCCGGCCCAGCCACGAGCAATCGTCTGAAGCTAGCGACCCATTGAAAGAGGCCGGGCGGGAATGCCTCGCTGTAGCGATGACGACGCTCCCGGAAGGCGCTGCCCCGCGCACTCTGGTAGCGGGCAATCGCCATCAAGGGGAAATACACTCGGTAGTAATGATAGCGGAGGTAGAACACGCGGGGAAACCCGGTACCCGTGAACGAAGTCTCGTCCCACGATCCGTCGGCAAGCTGGGTTTCGATCAAGTACTCGATCCCGCGTTCCGACCGCCAGAGAACCCGCCCTGCCGGCGGCGATCAAGCCCAAGGTCGCCCACGCCGTCTGCGATGGCGTCGGCTCTCCGGTGCCCTTGAGCGCAGGCTCGTCGTAGCTCTTGCACGTTTCTCCCCAGGATCCGTCCCGCCTGCTGCGTCCGTTCGAGCCAGGCCACCGCCTTTCTCGATCGCGGGATGATCCATCGAGGAAGTCGATCGTGCGAAGCCCCTGCAAGCACCTGCCAGGTGCCGTAGATGTAGTTGACGCCCCACCGCCCGTACCAGCACCCCTCGGGCTCCTGCGTGCGGAAGAGATAGTCGAGGGCGCGTGCGATCGATGGGTGCTCAGTCGCGATATCCGAGAGTTCCAAGCAGCTCGATCACGCGGGCGGTGATATCCGCACAGCTCGGGTCGAGCATCGCGTTGTGGTCGGCAAACGGGAGCTTGGTGAGCACCTGATTATCGATGTCGACGTCGTAGGCGGCCCAACCGCCGTCGCGATTCTGCATCGAGAGCAACCAGCTCGACTCCCCGCTGAATCGCCGCCGCGACCTCCGGCTCGCTCGCCAGAGGCGACCGCTTGAGCCCCAGCAGCACCATCGCGGTGTCGTCGAGATCCGGATAGAACGCATTGTGAAACTGGAAATGCCAGCCGGTGGGCTCGACCCCCTTCCGGCGAATCTGCCAGTCGCCCGGGTGCCGCACCTCCTTGGAGAGCAGCCACTCGACCGCTCGCCCCAGGCCGGATGATCCGCGGGCACCCCCGCATCGGCCAGGCAAATCGTGGCAATCGCCGTGTCCCACACCGGCGAGAGACAGGGTTGCACCCGCACCCGGTCGCCTTCGCGATCTGCAGGCCCCGCAACTGCGCCTAGCGCCCACTCCACTTCCGGCGAATCCAGCTCGTATCCCAGGCACCGAAGCGCGATGATCGAATAAACCATCGGCGGGAAGATCGCACCCAGCCCGTCGGTTTTCTCGCAATGCGCGAGCATCCACCGCTGCGCCGCCCGGAGCCGCCGGCTTCCGCCAGGCCGCGGGCAACCGCCGGTCCAGCCACTTGAGCGTGCGGTCCATCCCCAGGAAGAAATTCGTCCAGGTGAAGAAGCCTGCCTCCGGCCGCTGCGACGTCGGGCGATCGCCTCGAAACAGCTCGGCGATGCCCTGCTCCGGGCCGAGCCGCCGCACCGGCTTAAATATCGACATGATCGAGAGCGGAACCACAATCGTGCGCGTCCACGCCGACATCGCACTCAAGCTGAAGTTCAACCAGGACGGCAGAAGCACGAGCTCCGGCGGAACGCACGGGCACTCGTCATACCTGATCTGGCCCAGCAGCGCCAGGTAAAACCGCGTGAAGCTGTTGCATTCCGCCGCCCCACCCGCGTCCAGAATCGCCCGCCGGGCTCGCACCATCGCCGAGTTCATCGGGGTTTGCCCCAACCAGCTTGAGCGCGAAATACGCCTTGACCGAGGCACTCACGTCCGTCGGCCCGCCGGGATAGATCGCCCAGCCCCCGTTCTCGAGCTGATGATCGCGGATATACCGCGCCATCCCCCCGCAGACCGGGTCCGTTTCCAGCCCCAGGAATGCGAGCAAGAGAACATATTCTGACTCGAGGATCGTATCGCCTTCCAGCTCGGCGACCCAGTGCCCTTCATCATACTGGCGGGTAATGAGCCAATCGCTCGATCGTTCGATCGCCGTTTCGCGCGAGTCGCCGTTTGCTCCGCGATAGGATGGTCCAGTCGGAGAGTCGTCTCTCGCGTAATCGCTGCCACCCGAGCCGTGCCGCGAAGCCGTCCACTCCGAAGGCTTCACGTGGTCGCCTCCTTCCCTGTTGGCGATCATGCGTATGCAATCCTCTCCCTCGGCGCAAGCTGGCCAAACAGAAGTCTTGCCGCGCCGGGTGACCTGCGGACTCAACGAATGCCCACGTTCGTCAAAGGCGGCGCACATCGTACGCGCCTCATGTAGATTCGATCAAGATCAAACGACCCAAAGAACTTGGGTCGGATTTGACGATTCTCAGCCGCATTCGCCCTTAAATATTGCCTATTTTGCGGGCATCGTCGGAAACCGCGCCGACAGCCCGCCCGAAACGCCTGGACCGGCTTCATTCGGCGCTGAGCTGGGTCTCGAGACGAAACCCGCGCAACACCGGGATCGATCGCAGGATGGCAAGCAATCGCTCGCGGTCCTGCCCTTCGCCGAGCGTGCCGCGGATGTCAACAATATCGCCTTGCGCTTGAATCCGGTCTATGTGAGCCAGGTCGCCGACGTGCCGCCGGATCTGCGACTGGAGGAATGGCTCGAGGTCTTCCGGGCGGCCTTTTCCGACCAGAGGATTGGGATGGTCCTCGTCCGGAACGGTGAATTCGATTCGATCGATCACTTCCCGGACGCCTGGGGTTTGCTGGGCGGCGCGGTAGACGATCATGGCTTCGTATGCTGTGGGAACGCGGCCGGAGAGCGTGACGGTGCCTTCATCATTGGAACGGACCGCCACCGGAAGCTCCGCGCCCACGGGACGACGCGAGATCGCGGTCACGACGCGCCGGCTCAAGTTTCCTTTGTCGAGGGCTGAGGGGCCCGTCGCGGCCGGTTTGGCACGCGCCGGCGCTTTGGCAGGTGGGCCCTTCAGGGCATCGTCCGGCACGACAGGTTCGGGCGGCGGAGGCGCATCGCCCGCCGGTGCCCGCCGCGGCTCGACGGGATCGCCCGGCCGCGGCGGCGGGTTTTCGCCCCCCGCATGCCGCGGAAGCACTTGAAACTGCGAGTCCACACGAGAAACTCCCGGCACGCTTCGAGCGGCCTCTTCAATCTCGCGGCCGGCCTCCTCGCTGGTGACAACCCCGCGCAAGAACACCTGCCCGGACGCGTCCACGGTCACCTCAACCTGGCCCTTCACCGGCGCCACATCAAACGGCTGCCAGCCGCCAGCGGGAGCTCTCTGTCCATTCGGGCCTCGGCCGTCGGCTGAGGCCGCCGCACCTGGAACCACATTCGGGTCGCCCATCGGCCCGGGCCGCTGCATGGGCTGGCGCTCCATCTGGCGCCGCCACCAAGGCGGAAAGCTCACGAGCGGTGGCACGAAGCCAAAGAAGGGGTCATCCATCCTGCCCATCAGTGGCGGCGGATAGATGTACGGAGACGATACTCCCAGCCCTGGGCTCGAGGACAGGGACGCCAGCCCCGTATCGATCACCAGGTCATCGCGAATCGGCGATCCGCTGGCAATCGCAAGCTGCACCGCCACGTCGTGGACCGCTTTGGTCCCGACCCGCCCCGACAGCACGACCGCCCGTTTATTCCACGTCACCGAGATTGGATAGGGAGCTGTCACCGGGTGCGCCCGCAGCGCAGCCAGGACCTGAAGCTCCGCGCGCGGCGCATCGTTTGTCTGCCCCGCCGCCGCAGGACGGCGGGCCTCCTGCGCGGCGGCGATCTCAAGGCCCCCTGCCCCGAAGAAGAGTGCGGTCACGGCCAACGACGCTCGCAGGATCGACCGGTGCGTCTTCATATTCGTTCCCCCCGATTCTTTCTGGAGGGCGCCGCGAAGTGGGGCGCAAAGCCCTCTACTCGCAGTCTACGATCCTGCAAGCAAGCCGGCAAGAGTGTCCGAGTGAATTCGTTTGCCCCGCACACGTCCGGGCGCGGTCCCCGGCTCTTGCCGCGACGGCATATCGCTCCCGCTCCCTCTCCCCCGGGGAGAGGGCCGGGGTGAGGGGTCTCCCGCACACGATCGCAATTCGCAGACGCGCTCTCACCTGAACTCGATCGGATCGATCTCGAGCTTGCCCATCACGCGGATGATCGGCGTGAACGCCTCGAACGGAGCAATTCCATCGAGACTCGAGTCGGAGATCTTGATGTGCACGGCATCGACCACCGACTGTTTCCAGGAAGGATCGATCGCGACCCAGCGCTGGTTGACGTACACTTCGTCCCACATGTGATAACCAAAGGCCGATTGTTCCTCGACATAGATCAGGCCGACCACCACGCGCGACGGGATGCCCACGGCCCTGCACATCGCGGCCGCCAGCACGGCGTGCTCTGTGCAGTCGCCCTCCAGGTTGCGGGCAACCTCGTTTGCCGCTGCGAACGCAACCTTGAAGTTCTTCCGTCTGATGTTCTTGTTCACCCAGTTCTGGATCGCCATCGCCTTCTGCCATGGGTCCACGGCGCCTCGCGTCGCCTTCAGCGCGGCCGCACGCACTTGCGAGTCATCGGAAGAAACGAGAGCATTGGCTCTCACGTATTGCGCATCGACTTCGACCGGGCCCGCCTCGCCGTCCGTCGGCCCGACGCTCTGCACCTTCAAGATCGCCGAATTCTTGCCCGTGCCGGCCTCCGCGTTCTGACGCGCATCCGCAGGGACGACCAGTTGTTGCTTGATTTGTTCCTTGATCTCCGCTGGAGTCTCCAGGCTCTGACGCGGATCGGTCGGAATGACCTGGGCGGGGTCGCCCCCCTTGTATGTCAGTTGATAGCGCACCATGCGCGACTGATCAGGGTTTGGAATGACGTGCTTCACCTTGATCATCGACCCTTGAATCAGGTCGAACTGGACCGGGCCGCCCTTCGATTTCGCCGCTTCCTTCGTCGTCCGGTACTGGAGATACCCGCCCAGAATGTCGACCTCCTGCTTGAGGACTTGCCCTTCCTGATCGACCCAGAGCCTGACGTCGAACTCGGGCTTGGCCACGCCATCGACCTTCGTCTTCTGCTCGACGTGCAAGAGGTCTCGTTGCGTCCCGTCACCCATGATCGTGCGCTCGACCTTCAGGGCGACCAGCTCGATGTCGCAGATCTTGTTGAGCGTCGGCATGAACATCTTGAGGGCCCGGGTCTCGTTTTCCTTCATTGGCTGCCGGGCCATGCTCTGTTCCGGAGCGTACGGGCCGCGAACATCGGCGCCAAACGGAATGACCAGTGCTTGCTTGGCCCTGCCGATCTCCAGCACGAGATTCATCTCGCCATTGATCACGTCGCCGTGGGCGCGAATCCTCTGTTCGCCGGTGTCCGTCAACGTGTCGAGCCGGAGAACCTGGCCGTCGAGCGTCTCGATCGTTCCGTAAGTCAGTCGCGTTTGGGAAAAGTCGCGACCGCGCTTGAGGTTCTGTTCCATATCGATCCGTACGCGCAGATAGTCCTTTCCTCGATTTTTCACCTGCTCGACAAAGGTATGCACAAACCCCACGTGCGTGCCCGCTAGATAAATGGCATCCCACGACTCCTGAGCAGATAAGCTCGAGCCAAAGCCGAGCCCGATCGCCGTCACGAAGCAAAGCGTCAATCCGCGCCGCCTCAAGATCGATGCGCGAGTCATGGAACCTCCCCTGTAGCAGGCACACTCCGTGTGCCGTCCGCGCGTTATGGCAAAATCTGCCCAACAGCTTATCAGGAACGGCGTTCGGCAAATCCTTCCCGTCCAGTTCCGACTGGAGTCGCTGCGTTTGTCCGCACTCCAATATGCTCTAAACTCCGCCATTCCTCAAGCTCAACCCGGGTCGTCCGCGATCGCCCCGCAGAGTCGGTGCCGGGTGCCATCGCCCTCGGTCCCGTTCTCCCATTCTCCGACAATTGTAGTTGCGAGAGCGATCGATCGTGGTAGGATGACGTGGGAGTCGGGCCAATAATCTCATTGAGTCTGGAGAAGACCTCTCATGCCCACCAGTCGCGACAGTACCGCCCCCGCACCTGCCGCGGTGAGCGTTCCGTCGCAGAAGATGCTTCAGTTGCTGCGAAGGCGACTCCGCCAACTGGCGCGGGTCACCATCGTCTTGGCGGTCTGCCTTGCGCTGGGCGCCACGGCTCTTGCCATCTGGTGGCTGACCAGTCTGAACGGGCTCCCGGACATTGGCGATCCCTTCGATGTCGCGGCGTTCCGCGCAGTTCGCATTCCCGACGATCAGAATGCCTTCGCGTATCTAGACCGAGCGGCGAGAATGGAGACTGGGTATCCAAGCATTCCGCGGTCGGTGAGTCAGTCCGATGGGACCGTTTCCTGGTCGAAAGCGGATCCAAGATTGCGGGCGTGGGTCGAGGAGAATGCTCGCGCGATCGCCTTATTTCAGCAGGCGGGCGAACAGGCCGATGCGGGCATGGACCTGGCCGCAGATTTCTCGGGGATCAGCTTCAGTACTAATCTGTTGAGCGTGTTGGCGCTCCTGGAGGCTAGCAAGCGGCAAGAAGCTGGCGACATGGCGGGCGCCTGGGACTGCTATCGCGCAGTCCTGCGCGTGGCGGCTCACGTCGTGCGGCGGGGCAACCTCGATCAACGACACCGTGTCAACGTCATCCTCCTCGCCGCGGTTGGTTGCAGCAACGGCTCGCGACCTGGGCGGCCGATCCGAAAACCACGATTCCGCAGCTCAAGATCGCCCTTGATGAAGTGAAGAGCGCCGAGCCAAAACCTGAGTGGGATTCGGTTGCACTCAAAACGGGGTACCTCGAAATCGTGCGCTGGATCGAGCAGCCAGTGCGTCCGCACGATCGTCAGGCGATCGAGGGACAGTGGAACGTTCGCCTTGGCGACATGCAGTTGCCGGCCGACTTGGTCGAATCGATCGAGGCGGCCCGCCGCTCCCTCTTGCGCGAGCCAGAGCGAAGCCGCCGCGTTCTGCGGCTGCTCTTTGCCAACTGGCTGGCGCAGGTGGAAAATCCCGAGCTTCAGACCCGGAAGCCGGCCGTTCGAGTTGTCCTTACAGGGACGAGGCCGATCACCCTGGGGCTTTACGATGTCAGTCGTCTTGCGCCTTCCGGCGCCGCGCGTTACCACCGCAGGAGGTCGCACGGTGGCTGGTCGCAACCCGCGACGCCAGACTGCAAATCCTGGGTTCGAGCGGTCGCATCACCGGCTGGCCACCGAATCGCGCGTACCGAAAGGCACATCGCGACCTTGTCATGATGCTCGCCAAGGAGTCTCGATCACCGGGAGCGCGGAACTCTCCAACCTTCCGCAGGGGATCACATCGGCGCCTATCTCAAAAACCTGCCCGACGACGACTTGGCCGGTCCGGGCGACGAAACGACGCCGACAGTAAAATAGCGAATTCCCGCCCTTCTTCGTCCTCCGACTTCGCTCGCCTTCCTTCACAGAATCGTGATTCTCTCCGCAAAGCAATCGCCCGAAAGCAGCTCCAGTGCACCCTGGAGTGCGAGCTGTTTGACGTGGCGTGAGGGCGCTTGCCCGCTGACGACAACCTGCCCCTGAATCACCTCGACGACGAGGTTCCTGATCCGCCCGTAAGCAGTGTGACGAACGTTTCGTTCAACCCGCTGTGCAAGCCGCGTCGTCGTCTCAAGGTTTTCGAAGCTCATGCAACCGCTCCAACCGTCGCAAAAGTAAAATGAACAAAGCCGCGTCGGAAACATAGAACACGTTCAGGGGTTCGGTTGCGAAATGTTCGCGGAGGCCTCAGTCGGTCCGCGGCAAGGCGAGCCCGATCAAGAATGTCTCGAGGATGATACGCGGGGCGAGCGTGCTTCCACCCTTGAGATCGAGATCGGCGCGCTGGAGTGTCGCCGGGAGGTGATCGACGCGCCTGGGGCCGAGATGGGCATGCTGCTTTCGCGTCTTTTCGACCGCGAACGACGGAATTCCGGCAATCCGGCATGCTTCGCTGACGTCGATTCGCGCCGCGCGGAAATGGCCGGCATAATGCAGTTTCAGCAGGCTCGCGCTCATGGCCGCCAGTAGCCCCACCGGTTCTTCACCTGCGGCCATGAGCGTCTCGAGATGCTCGAGCGCGAGACGCACCTGCCCCGCCAGTGCCGCATCGAGAGTCTTCCAGATGGTCTCGACCCGGCCGGCCCCCACGAGCTTCAAGATGTCTTTCCGGTAGATTCGGCTATTCTCCCCGGCATAGATCGAGAGCTTCTCGAGCTCGGACACGAGAATGCCCGGCTCCGGGCCCACCAGCTCCAGGAGCAGCCGGGCCTCCGCGAGCTCGAGTTGCGTGCCCCATCGTTTCATCGCAACCTGGCTGATCCACGGCACGAGGTCCGCTTCCTTCGGGCTCGAGCAGTCGATCGGCAAACCAACCTTCTCCACCAACTTCGCCAGGTTCGTGGTCGCGGTCCACTGCTTGGTTTGCAAGAGCAGCGTCCCCGACTCGTGCGGCTTCTCAGTATAAGCCTCGAGCTCCCTCCGGTGCTTGGTGACGAACGTATCGGCGTCCTCGACGACCACCAGGCGCCGTTTGCTGAAGAAGGGGAGCGTCCGCACCTCGTCAAGCACGGTGGCTAGCGCCGTGATTGCTCCCGGGAACCGGCTGATTCCCGGATCACCCTCCTGCTCCGGAAAAATGGCCCGCCCCAGGGCCTTGATCGACTCTCGAACCAGGAAGGCGTCGTCACCAAAAACGACACAAACCGGGCGAATCGCGTCCCGGCTCGGTGCTCTCAGCCAATCAAGTGCGTTCATGTTCTCGTAGGTCAGGCTTTAGCCTGACGCATTTCCGACTATTCATCGTCGTCGCCCGGAATCTCGAAATCCATGAACGGCGCGTACAACGCATCCAGCTCATTCGGCATCGGCGGTTCCTTGACCTTGCGCGGATCGAGCGCCGGAATGATCTTGAACTTGACGACCTGGGTCGCCGTCGCGCCCTTGCCGAGCTCGTCATGCAGGATGATCGTCAATTCATAGTCTCCCGGCGCGAGTCCCTTGAGCGACACGGTCTGTCTCAGGTAGATCACGCGCTCAGGCGTCTCATAAACCGGCTTGTATTCGAGGAGCTTCTTTTTCTGGCGCAGAATCGTCTTCTCCCCGCGCGGCGAACCTCGCCATCGGCGGTCAGATGCGACTGATAGCCTTTCTCCACTTTCTCGGTCTGGTAGCCTATCGGCCGAATGTAAACCAGCAGTTTCTCATCACTCGTCTGGGCCGCGCCAGGCAATGGCTTGTAGTCTTCGTAGCCGTCGATCGATTTGCAAACGATGGGCGGCGCCATATCGAGCCCGGTGGCCTTCGCGGGCGTCTTCTTGGCAGCGCTGCGTTCGATCGGCTTTCTTCTTCGCTGCTTTGGCCCGGCCCGCTGCCTTCTTGCCCGCGGCTGCGCCCTCGGGCGTTTTCTTGGTCTCGGTATCCTGGTCGGAAGTCTCTTTCGACGCCGCCCCCTGCTGTAGGGCCGCAGCCGAGGCGCCATGCAAGAGGACGGTGGAGACCGGTACGCTCCACGCCAGAAAGAGGTATGCAGTGACCGAAGGCGCTCTAGCACCAGCGGCCTCTCATGCAGTTGTGCGGGGTGTCTCGTTCGGCTGATTGGTATAGCGCAGGGTAGCCGATCGCCACCGGATCCGCAAGACGGCGAGGCGACATGGTTCAGAATCGGAACGTTGCCTGAAGGACGAGCCCTTGATCCCAGAATTGGCCGAAGTTGAGGACGGGGAATATCCGCTGGGTTGGCTCTGAACAAGCCGTCCAGGTCCCAGATCACGTCGTACTGGTAGCCGATGAATAATTTTGTTCCGCTGTCTGGCGACGGCTGCCAGTTGAGCCCCAACCGGTAGTTGATCCACGGCGAGAATTGGTGGCCGAACGCGTGTGTCTCGCCGACCTGCGGCTAGCCGGCCGGGCCGAGCGTCCCCGACTTTGTCAGCCACCCCTCCGAGATATAGGCGAAGGTGCCGGCGACATCGAAGCGGGTCATGAGCGACCACCCCGAATCCCCCAAGAAACGGTCGAGCTGCAATGCCCAGTGCGGGCCAATGCCGTACGTGTTGTTGAATTGTCGCGCCTGGAAAACGCCTCCGACAGCCGCCTGGCTGAACGGCTCGGTCCCCTGTGCGGCCCAATTGATCCAAGCGTTTCGAAGCCCGACCGTCCATTTCATGTCCCACTGGGGCCAGAGCGAAAGCTCGCGGCTGTTGTAGTCGAGGTCGAGCGTGTTCAGTTGGAACCGGGTGCCCAGAGCGACAGGCCCGTTCGTACTCCGAGCCCGTCGCCGCTGCCCGAGGCTCGCCAGATTGCGGTAAGCCACCATGAATTCACCGAACCCGGAGGGAAGGCGGTAACCCACAAAAACGCGGGGAGACGCGGTCCAGCTCAGTGGGGCGGAAGGAAGATTCACGATGCTCGTAGTAGCCGCGGCAGCGGAAAGTCACCGCCGGCATTATTCACGTACTTGCCTGCGATCACGCTCTTCTCCGCTCGGGTGATCAGATGCGGCTTGACGATCTGAGCCTCCGCCCCGGCAAACCAGCCCGGCTGCGGAAACTCCGGGGGGTCGAGGAAAGGGTCGGTCTGGAGATACGGTCCAGCAACGGGCATCGGTTCCGTTGAGCGTGGCTGAGCCGTCGCGAAGAGGGAGACTGGCAGATTGCGCGGGCCGGGGAAGTGCCTGGAGAACCCCTCCACCAATTCCGGCATCCGGGTCGGATTGGCAAGGGAGCGGGGAGCCCCTCTTGCGTCACCGAGTCGGCGAAGGCCGCTGAGAGCGTGTCGGAAGCTCCGCCGGGCGACGCCGGGCGAGGTTCTTGCGCCAGGCCCAGGTTCGAGAACGCGAGACCGACGACGACGGCCAGAAGCATCTGTTTTGTTTTCATCATGGTGAGCTCCATAAACTTACGGTGCTCGATGGCCGTAACAGTTCTGTCGCAAACGGTCGGGAATCTTGCACGACCGGCCGGGCCGCCACGGAAGTCGGACCGGCAAAGGGCGACTCGAACATGCCCGCCGGCTTCCCGTCGGTTGGCCGAGCGGCGTTCCCGGAAAAAGCAGCGGCGAACGGACGCTCGGAAACAACCGGCCCTCGAACCGGCTCGGCAGCCGGCTGGCCGGGTCCCGACGCGCGATTGGAAGAACCGACCGCCACCGTCGGATTCGGCCTGGCGATTCCCTGGCCCGGTGCCGGAGGATCAGTTGCGCGGGAGTGGTCGTCGCTCCCGCGTGAGGAATAATCACCACGGGGGCTGGGACGCCATCCGGCGCGACTGTCAGCTCAGGATGCGGACACGGCCACTCGTGCAGTGCATCGATAATGGGATTGCTGGGCAGCTCCATGGGCTTGGCGAGCTGGAAGAGATCGTCGGTCTGCGAGAAAGTCGGCAACGCTGACCACCGATGTCCAGAGTGTATTCAATATTCCGAGGTATGCGGTGACGTCGGCGACGAGAGTCTGCTGGGCCTGCACCAGGTCGCCGAAGGCCACTCCCGGGTCGATCCGCCGCCGTTCAAAGACGCCCCGGTAATAGCGCACCTGATCGGGCAGAATGTTACGGCGGTAATAGTCCATGGAATACAGGTTGGTCTGGTACGTGGCATAAGCCGTGGCCAGGTTCGTGGTCAGGTTCACCTCGGCTGCGTGCGGTCCCTCGAGAGCACGGACTTTGGCAGCGGCGGCTGCTCGGATGGCTCCCTTGTTCTGGTCCCAGACCGGAAATGGAATGGAGAGACTGACCATGAAGTAGTTCTGAAAGGGCTGAATCATGTGCTCTTTGAAGAGGTCGGCACGCACTTCGACGTCGGGAACTGGAGTGACCTGGGCCAGCTTGAGGGTGTAGTCGGATCCCTTGATCGTAATCGCGGCAGTTAGGATGTCGGTGTGATTATGGAGGACGTGGGCGAGAATCTGGTCGTAATCATAGTACGGGATGAGCCGATCGACCTGGCCTTCGACCTGGCTGAGCGGCAACTGCTTGAGTCCCATGTCCGCGACAAGCTCCTTCCAGGCCATCACGTAGTTGGCAATGGCTTGCTGATAGCCGAGTCGAACGACGAAGGCCTGCGACCGCAATGCCGCCGGCTCGTGGCTGGCGGCGAACCCACCTGCCAGCAAGTCGGTTTGCAGCAGAAAAATCTGGTCGGTGAAGTCGGCCAGCGCTTTGTTGACGCGCACCGTTTCCTTGGCGACCAGCAGAGTGTAATAGTCACCGCGGATCGTGGTGGCCAGATCGCTGCGAGCCCGCTTCAGCGCCAGCTCCGCGGTGCGTAGGTTCATCAAGTTCGCGGCCCCGGCCAGGGTCAGCTTACCCCCTGTCTTGACCACCTGATCGACGAAGAACCCCATCGTGGCCGAGCCCGTGTTGTTGTTGTTGGGATTGGTCTCGAATCCAATCGTCGGGTTGGGATAGGTGACGGACTGCTTCAAGACGCCGCGGGCCGCTTCGATATCGGAAATGGCCTGGCGCAAGGCCGGGCTGTTTTCGGCCGCGAGCTTGTGGAGGTCTGCCAGGGTGTACGGGCGTTCGCCGGGCCCGGGCAGCTCCACGGGTTCCTCGGGCAGTGCGGGCAGTTTCGGAAAGAGCCGGGCGATCGCCGCCGGCCGAAGGGGGTCCTCCCGGTCGGGCGGCAGCGAGACGAGCGGGGTCTCCGAGCCCGGCACGATCTTGGGTATGTTCAGCTCAAACTTCTGGAGCGACTGCTTTACCTGGTCAGGGGTGGTGGTCTCGGGCTGAGTGAACGAGGTCCGTTTGACGTTGTTATCTCGCGGCGGCGAATAAGCCAGACGCCGGCCAGAGGCCGCGGCAGAGGGAGCCGCACGAGCCGCGGACGGTGGTGGGGCATTCACCGGCGACGCCGGTTGGGCGTTTACCCGCGACGCCGGTTGGGCGTTCACCGGCGGCGGCTGAGTGTTCACCGCCGGCGGCAACGCTTGCGGGGCATCCTGGCTCGGGGCCCGGGCGGCGGGCGCCGCGCCGGCCGCGGGAGGACCGGCGTCGACGGGCTTCCGAGTGTGAGCTCGGCGCCACGTCCCAGGGATGGGAGGCAAGGTTTGACACGGTCTGGTCAATCTCCTGCAGGGGCGGCGCGTGACAGCCGCCCAGCAGCAAGAGGACACAGATCAGTGCCGGCCAACGCATCGACATCACAGGGCCATCCTACTCCAATGCCAAGAAAGTTGAGGCCGCCACATTCGGTTATGCCGTTTGGGCCCGATTTGAACCGAGCTCGGCGTCACTCGTCTTTACCCACTCCGTAGACCGCGAGCAATCTTTCCGTTCGTTCGCAATCCGTCGTCTCACCCCGCGTCAAGCCGATGCGAGTCGGGTACCGCGGGAAGCTGCCAGCGGCTCAGATAAGCCGCCAGAACTTCTTCCGCGATGGCTGACTGCGAAACCCGCCGCATCGCCGACTCGACGCCGAGGCGCTGAGCCGTCCCGACGGTGAGATGGAGAGTCACCTTGACGGTTTTCACGCTTCCGGGTGAATCACCGATCTGCTTTGACTGCGGGCATTCTTGCACTTCCGCGTCTTTGCGTCCCATCCGTTTTGCCTCCTTGCCGTCGTGCCTACACCGGGCTATCGGCGATGCGGGCTGTATTCTTGAGGAATTCCGGCCAATTCCGGGCGGCGATGGTCCGGGTGTAACGGCAACGGCAAATCCGCGAGCCCTGGGCGGCCAGGAGGTATAATCTGACTCCCGCGGGGGTCAGTACGGTACGGTCCAGCACCGAGTGGAGATCGCGTCATGAAAATGTTTGTGCTCGTGGCATGCGGGCTGATTCCGGGAACTCTGGCCGTTTGCGTGCTGGCCGCTCCCGGCGCACCAGCACAGCCGGGGCCGGCTGGACCACTGGAGGTAGTCGGGCGAACGCGCTGCATGCTTTCCCACCGGGGAATCATTGCGCCCGCGATCTTGCGTCCCGTCGTCGAGGTGCTGGTCGGGCCGGGCGACCGCGTGACGAAAGGCCAGGTGCTGATCAAGCTCTACGATCTCGAGCCCCAGGCCAAGGTCCGGGCACGTGAAAAGGATCTGAAGAGCATTGAGGCGAAGGCCAAGTACAGCCGGAAGAACCTCGAAAACGCCGATCGGTCCCACAGCACCGGGGCGATGCCTGAAAACGTCTACAACGACATCCGCGCCATAGCGCTCAGCTACGAAGCGCAGGTGCCAGCCGCGGAAGCCGAGCTTTCCCTCGCCGCGAGCGAGCTCAAGCTCTATACCGTGAACGCAGCGATCGACGGCGAGATCGCCTGGCTGGATGTCAGCCCGGGCACCGTGAGCTGGCCGGGCTCCCTGGTTTGGGGAGAAATCGTCGATCTGCGCGAGCTCGACGTTCGCTGCGAGCTGTCACCCGCTCAGGCGGATCAGGTCGCCGTGGGCCAGTCGGCCGAAATTTGGCTCGACGGCAAGGCGGAGCCGGCCGTCACGGGGAAGATCGTCTTCCTCGGGAAGGTGGCCAACCGCACCAACGGCCTCATCCCGGTCGTGGTCCGCGTGGCCAATGCTCAGGAGCGGTTGCGGGCAGAAGTTCCCGTCAAAGTCCGCTTCCAAACGGACAAGGCGAAATGATCGCCCGGGGATCGGCTGGGAAACACTCGTCTCACGATCCAGGACTTGCCGCTTGTCCTGGTCCTGGCAGCCCCGGGCCGGACCACCCAAAGACCGGCCGGCCCGGGCCCAGTGCCCCTGGGGGACGCTGTGACACCGGGCTGGCGCCGGGATCCGGCTGCGCCGTGGCCCCGCCCGTCCGGTCCGATTCGTCGGCGCCCGCCGCTGCCGGCTGCGAAGTCGATGGCTCCCCCTGCTCGGCGCGTACTGAGACGTGCGCCTGTGGGTGGCTGGCGGGGCCCACCGGATGACCCGCGGTCCTCTGTTCGGCTCCGCTCACGCCGACCCCCACGACCGCGATGCCGGTGAACATGCCCGGGGCGGCTGCGCCCGAGCCCGGCTCCCCGACAAAAAGGTAGGGCACAGTCTCGGCTTCGGTTGCAAAAAATGTATGCCCGAAACGGCCCGCGTGACGTCTGATGTGCACGATGCGGTATTCGAGGTCGCCCTGGACATACGTGTCGCGCCCCGACCCTCGCCCCTGCAATTGTGCGTCGGAAGTGACCGTCCCCGCAGCCATGCTCAGAGTTCCGAAACAACCCAGGATCAGCATCTTCCGCACATGTCGTTCCCGGGCACAGCCCAAGCTTGCTCGTGCTTCGTATTCGGCCCCGCAGCAGGCCGACTTTGTGAATTTAACTTAATCCTTCCATTCGAAGAATTCAAGGACGTTTGAATTAACGGGCTTGCATGATTTGGGGGATTGTTTCTAAAATATCGACAGCCTTTCCATAGACCCTCGCCAGAGGATTTTCATGGCCATCGCTCGTCGGTCGGCGCACCGCTGGTGGCTTTCTCTCGTCACAATCGCGTGGGCGATGCTGGCAACAGCCGATGCATTTGCCCGCGAGATGCCCGGCAACGGCGGCCACGCCGCTGCCTGCGGTATCACCGACGAGAACGGCCCCTGCCAAGCAACCGGCGCCGACTGCGCGGTGTGCGGCCCTCGATCGGAGCGCGGCTTTCCTCTGGGTGTGCACAAACATCCGTTAGCGATTCCCAAGTTTGGACGCTCGAACGACCCCAACGATGACGGGACGTCTCGAGACCCCGGCGACGGCAAGACGTCGGACGACCTCGAGGACGACGACGAAAAGCATCGCCCGGTCTCGGGTTCACTCCAGGATGCGTGTCGCTGCTGGATCATGCTCCGAGCCGAATCCGCACCTGCCCGGACTGACACCCGCTCCGCACCCTCCCTGTCACAACACCCCCTCCGATGTTGATCCTGCTCGGCTGACTCAGCGTCTCGGAACCGCGGCTGGTATCTCGTGCGCCTTCGGTGCGCGTTGACTCATGTTGCGCGGGGCTCGCGGAACTCGCGGCAATGGCAACGTGCGTCTGACCAGCGTGGTATGTCAGCTCACCCACGTGCACGAACAATCAAATCAGGAGGGAAGAAATCATGCGGTACGTGACACATCAGTTTGCGCACGTCGAAACGCTCGCGCGTGCGAGGCGGTGGTTGGTTCTGGCGGGGATCGATCCGGGCCGGATCGAGGCCCATACGCGCGGGATTTTCAGACTTGCGGTCGGCGTCGCGGCGGGCGAGTCGGCGGAAGTCCAGCGCGTCATCGACGTGGTGGAATCCTCCGATCCCGACGGCCATCCCGGCTTCTGGGAGATGGCCAGCCGCCAGCGACATGTCGATCCCGAAGCCAATGCGGCTGCCAACACCGATGGCACTGCGACGACTTCGCACTCATTCTTGGTCGGCTGGCATCCCCAGGATGCAGATCGCGAACTGGTGCACTCCGACACCGGCGTTGGGCGTCTGAAACGCTACCAGGAAGAGAGGGATTGACCCTCTTTGGCCGCAAAGACGTTGCTCGCGGTGACACCACACTTGGGGGGAGGACCAGGGTGCGGCTCTTGCTGCCGGCCGCGAGCGCCGGAACAGGGTCAGGCTCGCTCGTGTCCAAGCTGCTCCAGGACCTTCCCGAGGAACTGTTCGACGCGATTGCCGATGCCGGGCTCCTCGATCTCACAATTGCCGGCCACGTTCAACGTCCTGATCTGATTCTCTGCGATCCACGCCGCGACGTGCGATGGCTCGAATGCGGCCCCGGGATAGACCGGCAGGCATGGCTTGCCGAACCGGTGACATGCCTCGACCGTCGCCTGAGCCATCGAGGTCATGGTCTCGCCGAACCAGAGGGTCGCATCCGAGTTGCGAACGTTGCATTCGGCGCGAGCGGGCTCGGTGTCCGTGGGCAACTCGGCCGCCGCGAATTCCTCGGCAAACTCCGGGTGTGCCCCTTGATTGGTCAGGAACCCCTTGTGCATCCAGCCGGCGGTGGCGACGCCAAACGCTTTGGCGGCCCGCCACCCTGACTGATTTGCGCCGGTTTCGCCGCCGCTGATGATTCTTGCGAGCATCATAAAGCACCTTGATCCACTTCCGATCCGCCGGAAGCCCGTCAGGATTTCGGGATCGCGATTGTCAAGAGAAGAGAAGCAGCCATGAGCCCTTTGAGCGCGTGCAGCTCGCCCGCTGATAAACTCAGAAGCTTGCCCGCTTCGAGCAGCTCCGTCTTGCCGAGCGCGGTGCAGGCCACGCTCCCCTCGAGGCAATGCACGATCAGGTCGCCATTGGCCTTGTGCACGTGGACTTCCTGGCCGGCTCGGACGATCAAGCGAACAACTTCGAGCGAGGCAGTGCGCACCAGCGTCTGGCTGTGGGCCGAATGGAGCGCTGCCCCGAGAGGGCGCGCGTTGATGATGTCACCAGGATTTGCGATCGGTTTCGTATCGGCTTCTCGCGGCGTCCCTGTCGGAGCTTTGACCACGAGCACCGGGCAGCCGGCCCTGCGCAAGACCCCCTCCGCCACGCTGCCGGTCAAAATCCGGCCCAACCCGGTCTTGCCGTGAGTGCCCATGACGACAAGGTCACACGGGAGCGCCTCCGCCAGGCGAATGATCTCCTCCACAGCATCTCCTTCGGCCGCGCGATGCTCGACTCGAATGGGTGGGCCCGCCGGCTGCGGCCAGGGCAAATGCGCCACGGACTCCTGGGATTCAGCCGACCTGAGCGGATCCGGCGGTGGTCCTTCCAGGAACGGTGATGAGGACGGGATCATGACGTGGAGAACGACCAGGCTCGCATTGTAGTCGCGTGCCAGTGCGCATGCGGTCTCAAAGGCAGGCAGCGAGTTCTCCGAAAAATCGCTCGGATGCAGAATCGTCTGGATCCCGGGCATGGTCCGCTCCAATCAACTCGCTCAGTCAATAGGGGAGTTACCGCGACTCAACAGGGCGATGATCCGACCACCTCAATGGGCCATGCCCCCGCCCCCTGCCGGAGGCTCGCGGTGACCGTAGAAGCTATAAAGCACGGGCATGAGATAGCGGTCCAGGAAGAGCGTCACGGTCATCCCGCCAACGACGACGATGGCCAGGGGCTGAGCCGTCTGGCCGCCGATCTTCGTCGACAGGGCCGCGGGCAATAGCCCCAGGATGGCGGTCATGGCGGTGATCATGACCGGGCGCACTCGCTTGAGAGAGCCCTGGACGATGGCGTCGTGGAGACCGAGACCCTGGCGCGAAGCGCGTTGAAATACGAGATCAAGAGCAGGCCCTCCATGATGGCGATCCCAAACAGCGAGACGAAGCCTACGGCCGCCGCGACGCTGAAGTTGGTCCCCGTCAGGTACAACGACCAGATGCCGCCCACGGCCACGTCGAACACGTTGCTGAAGATCACGATCGTGTCCAGGAACGAGCGGAACGCCGCGTACAGGAGGATGAAGATCAGCGCCAGTGACAGGGGAATGATCCACATCAGCCGGCCGTTGGCTGCCTCCATCTGCTCGAACTCGCCGCTCCAAACTGCCGAGTACGGGATCTCGAAGATATCCATGGTCTGCGCCTTGGCTTCGTCGACGGCGCTGCCCAGGTCACGGCCTCGCACGCTGAACTTGATGGCAATCATCCGCTTGCCGTTCTCGCGATAGATGGTGGAGGCACCCGCTCGATTGAACTTGCCGGTGGGGTCCGGCTTGTAGTCGGCCCCGACCGGCGTGACCAGGTCGCCCAACCGGATTCGCGGGGTGCTGCTGATTGGGTTCGCGTCATTGGCCAGGTTGCCGGCGACCGATGGGGGAGGCAACGCATGCCCGGCCGCGTTGGGAGTGAAGCCCGATCCCTGTGCCACCACAACCTGGTTGTTGATGACGTCCACCGGAATGTCGAGGATCGACGACTCGTCGGTCCTGCGCCACTTGGGCCAGCGAATGGAGATATCGAAGATCTTCTCGCCTTCGACCATGCTCGACATGGCCTTGGCGGCCACGGCGCTCGAGACGACGTTGTTGATGTCGGCCGTCGTGACTCCCCATTTCTGGCATTTCTCGGGATCGACGCGGAACTCGAGGTGCGACGAGCCCCGGACGTGGAAGATGCCGACGTTGGCGATGCCCGGGACACTTTGGAGGGCATTCTTGGCCTTGGTGGCGAGGAGCTCGAGCTCGTTGATGTCCGGGCCGAAGATCTTGAGGGAGTTGTCCCCCTTGATCCCGGAGAGGGCTTCGAGCACGTTGTCGCGGATGTTCTGGGAGAAGTTCCAGACGATGCCGGGGATCGAGCGCTCGAGCTCGGCGTTCATCGCGGCGACGATTTCTTTCTTCGACCGCGAGCGGGTCGGTCCCCAGATCCAGCGCCGCCAGCCTGTCTGCTCCGCCAGCTTGGGCCAGTCTTCCTGGTGCCGCAGCGGGACGAAATACTCGCCGCTGTAGAAGCCCTCGGTGTCGGTCCCGTCGTCGGGCCGGCCGCTCTGCGTCACGATCGACTCGACCTCGGGATAGCTGGCGATGATCGCCCGAGCCTTCCTGGCGATCGTCACCTGATGGTCGAGGTTCATGTTGAGCGGGCCGATTCCGCGGAGCCACAAGTTGCCCTCTTCCAGCTCCGGCATGAATTCACGCCCTAGCTGCGGAATCAAGCAGGCCGTGCCGCCGATCAAGAACGCCATGACGACGCAGGTGGTCTTGGGAAACCTGAGGCAGAGCTGGAGCTTCCACAAGTAGCGGAACTTGAGTGCGCGGACGAGGATGTTCTCCTGGACCGGCTTGAATTTCTTGAAGAGCAGCATGCACAGCACAGGCGTCAGCGTCAGTGCCAGCACAAGGGCACCGAGCAGAGAGAAAGCGTAAGTCTGGGCCATGGGCCCGAAGAGCTGCCCCTCCGGGCCGGTCATCGCAAAGAGCGGCACGAAGGCGCAGACCATGATCATCACAGAATACAAGAGCGCGTGGTCGATCTCCTGGACGAAAAGATTGATCCGCTGTTTGATGGGCAGATCGGCGTGGTTGTTCGAGGCGAGGTTGCGGTAGATGTTCTCGACCACCACCACGGACGAATCGACGATGATGCCGAAGTCGACCGCTCCGATCGAAAGCAGGTTTGCCGACTTGCCGCGCACATAGAGCATCGTGAATGCGAACAAGAGCGCAAGCGGAATGTTGATGGCGACAATGATCGCGGTCTTGATGTTGTTCACGAACATGAAAAGGATGCCAATGACCAGCACGATTCCCAGGATGAGGTTTTCCGTCACGGTCTCGGTGGTGAGGTGCAGCAAGTCGGTGCGGTCGTAATACGGCTCGATCTTGGTGCCTGGCAACATCCGGCCCGCTGTGGGTTTATTGAGCTCCTTGACCTTTGCCTCGACATCTTTGAGGGCCGGCCACGTCTCCTCGCCTTTGCGGAGAAGGACGATGCACGTCACCCGATCGTCGTCGTCGTGGCCGACGTCCTTGAGAGAAAGGGGTGACTGGGAGGGTCGCTCGTGGTCGGCGCTGTAGTAGCCGATCCGCCCCAGGCGGGTCTGGTAGGCAACGACCACGCCTTTTTCCCCGGCCAACTGCTCGGGCAGCAGCCGTCCCCCCTCGACCACGTCTTCGACGCGGATCGGCAGGTTGTTGATCGACGTGATCACCAGGCTGCGGATTTCCATGATCCGCCGCACTTCCTCTGCGCGGAGCGTCGCGGCGGCGGCGGTCGGGTTCGTCATCCCCAGGACCTTGTTCACCGGGTCGAGAGCGCCGCCGAAGAGCCCGACGCTCCGAACCGTCATGGCAACCTGACCCGGGTTGATGTAGTCGCCGCCCACCGTGGCGTTGGCGTTGTTCAGGGTCGCCTGGAGCTGAGGCAGGGTGATGCCGTAGCGCCTCAGTCGGTCGGGGTCGGGCTGAACCTCGTACCGCCGCACTGTGCCCCCAAAGCTCGTGATGTCCACGATCCGCGGCACCTTCCGGAACTCACGCTCCAGCACCCAGTCCTGCATGGCCTTGATGTCGTTGAGCGTGTAGACCTCTTTGCCGGACTTTTCCTTGGGGACTTTGAGGACGTAGCGGAAGATCTCGCCGGTGGGTGATTCCGGGGAGATCACCGGCGTCACGTTGGCCGGCAGCGGCTGGGACATCGTGGCGATGCGGTTGATCACTTCCTGGCGGGCCGTCTGGTACGTGAACTCACTGCCGTAGTTCCAGGTCATCTTGAGGTCGGAGAGGCCGAAGAGCGATTTGCTGTTGATCTTCTTCAGCCCGGGCATGGAATAGAACGTCACCTCGAGGGGGACGGTGACCTGGCGCTCGACCTCCTCGGCGGATGCGCCGGGGAAGAGAGCGAGCACTTCGACGATGGCCGGAGCGGGGTCGGGATAGGCTTCGACGTTGACGTTCAAGAACGAGCTGACGCCGATCGCCGCCAGAAAGATGGCGAGGAGGATGACCACGAGCGGGTTGTCGAGAGCCCACGCGATAAGCTTGCGAATCATGGAGACGTTTCCCGAGATCGAGAGTCAACCTTCTTTTTTCAGCCCTTGCCCGCTTTCGGCGTACCTTCGGGTGGCGACTCGACGCCCGCCGCCGCCGGTGCTTTCGCCCGGGCGAGCTTGTCTGCGGAACTTGTCACCGGTCGCGACTCGAGCTCCAGCAGGGCGGCCTTGAGCTCCACCGCACCCGATAGAAGGACGCGCTCGCCGGACTTGAGGGGCTCCTTGGCCAAGAGCCCCTCGTCGGCTTCGCGGTCCGTCAATTGCTCTCCGCTCGGGATGGGCGAAGACCGAACGAATACCGACTTTTCGAAGCGATGGGTAACCTGCACGCGCCGCATGGCGAATTTGTGCACCGCCGGATCAGGCTGCACAAACACCACGCTCTGCAGGCCATCCTCAAGGAGAGCATCGGTGGGAATCTCAACCACGTCGTCTGGCGGGGGAATCTCCACTGTGGCAGTGATGTACTGGCCCGCCCGGATTCGTTGCCCTGGGTTGACCATATACCCCTTGATCACCGCCGTGTGCTGATTGGGATCGATCATGAAACCGATCTCGTCGATCGTTCCGGGCAGCCCCGCATCCTGGGGCGCGCTCACCGTTCGCACCGTCCACTTCCGTTGTCCGCGGTGGAGCGACTCGAGGGCCGGCAAGGAATCCTCGGGGCAGTTGGCGACGACCTGCAGCCGGCTCACGTCGGCGATCTGAAACAGGTTGACCGTGTTGTCAACCACCATCTCGCCAGTGACGACGTTGCTTTCGACAACAATGCCGTCCCGGTCGGCGCGCAGGGTCACCTTGCCCCAGGGATTTTCCGTGTCATTGTGAGGAAAAGCGATCTTTCCGTTGGCTTGTTTCACGCCCCTGACCCACTGGCCCTCCGGGGTTTTCAGCCACGACTTCTTGTCGGCGCAGATCTTCTTCGCTTCGTCGTGCAGCGAGTCGATCTCGTCCTGCGGAATATCCCACAACCTCAGGTTGTTGAGGGCCCGGCTGATGGCGTTGCGGTCGCCTTGCACTGCGCGCTCGTAAGTGAGCATGAAGACCGGTGGAACAGCTTGGTCGTGTTTCTCGGCCGCGTCCAAGATCTTCTGGTCCAGCTCCTCTTGCACCAGGGCGTCGAGGAGATCGTTCTTCTTCGAGCCCACGTCGACACTGTAGAAAGTGGCCAGGAGATCGCCCTTGAGGACGGGGTCGCCGGGCCGCAGGTCGCGGTACTCGGTGAATCCGTTCTTGGGGGAGCGATCCTGGATCTGGGCCAGTTGAACGACTCTGGCCGGAGCAAAACGAGCGCGAATTCGGTCCAGGCGGGCGGGATCGAACCGCGTGGAGCCAGGAAGCACAAGCGGCCGCATCATCTTCGGAGGCTGCGCGATCGCGATCGAGTCGTGGCCGCCCTTGGCAATTCCCAGGGTGGTGGTGACCTCCTCCGGAACCTCCAGCGTGTGGCTGCTGCCCGAGACCAGTGCGACGCCAGAGGCCAGCGACGAGGAGCTGTTGTCTCCATCCTTGTCGTCCTTCTTGGCGGAGGCAAGCAAATGGAATGGAATACCCGAGAAGTAGCTGTAAAAACCGAGAAGCGGCGGGACCAGGACGACGGTCAAAAGCAGCGCGACGACGGCTTTCTGGCCGAAGCCCATTTTCCGCGGCGCCGCGGAGCCGCCGCCGCTGGGATGAGGTGCGCGTCACCTTGAGCATGGAGCAATTCATGGTCTTGTTCGGTATTGATCATTTTGTGCACTCGGATTGGGGTGACTTGGGCTGCGGCCTTGTGGTCCGGCGAGCGCCGCGCGTTGGGCGGCGTCCACCAGCGGCGAGTGAATTGAACGGTGGTTCGACACGGTTGTAGCCACGAAGCACGAGGTGGCTCCCGCCAGCCCCTGTGTCTCGGATAGCCAAGCGCTTCAGAGCGTGACGGCTCTAGCTGCCAACACCGCGACGTCGGAGCACCGCAACGCTGGTCAGGACATTGTGTTCGAGCGCTGGCGGGCGCCGGCGCTCCTACCCAGCAGGGGGGATTTTCCCGAGCTGGATGGGGCATACCCTGCGCACGTCGAAGCGCGCCACTTGTCCGTCAAACGCGCGGCTCAGCAACCAAATCGACGTCGTCGGTCGAGGTGAGGCTGGCTTGACGGTGGCTCAACAACGGAACCGTTGCAGCGTCAGGAAGAGCGGAGAATGGGGTTCGATCCGGGACGTGCCTCCTGCACTTTCCGTGGCGATTACGTAGAGTGCAACATCGCCGAGGCAGGCTACAACCGTCACTTCCGTGTCGTCGTCGCAGGTCAGGTCGTCCGATGCGTCGTCGTCTTCGTCGTCGGGGTCTCTCGACGTCCCGTCGTCGCTAGGGTCGTTGGCCGCGATCCTCTTGGGAAACTTGTGAAGACGCTTGTGCCACCGGTGGGGAGAATGACCCCCCGCTCGGGCGTCGCCGACGGGCGAGTCGGGTTCACCCCGGTGGGCAACTGCCGTTTGGGCTGCGCCATGCCGATCGTCCGTTTCCCCGCGCGCCACGATGCCGCGCGCAACCCACGCTCCACCCATCGCGATCGCCGCGACGAACGCAAGGCGAACAGCGGCGCGACGCCGAAGCTTCGAGCTCGTGCAACGCTCCCGACCGATGATCACCAGCCGCGCGCCGTCGGGTCCGCCAGCATGAACTCGGGGCATCAACGCCCCTTGATTCAGAGCCGCAGGAGCACACGACCGTGCCTGGCGTTGCCCGTCTGCCGCGAAGCCCTCTCTCATGGTCTGCACCGTCCGGTGGATGAGTCGACGTCCGCTTGAGCCTACGGCGCGCACGCACCACTCCACATTGAAGCATAACGCGATCGAATCCGTAAATCAATGTGAAGATGCCGGTCCGGAAAAATGATGCGAGCATCTTGATGTCGGTGCGTTCGCGACCATCGGCAGAACCCGTCAAACCCGCATGACCGTCGCGCCGTGCTCGCCCGCTTCTTCGCGTGCTGCCGGCAATGAGGGTCGAAAGATTGGATGCGATTAATCTGGGAAGTGGGGACGGGAGGGAAGACGGCGCCTCTCGATGCCAAATCGGCCGCACTGCTCGTCGTACGAGGCCGATTTAATCAAAACGGCGGTACCGTGGAACATCCGCCGGGTTGCGCAGGGATGCGTTTATGCTCATGGTGGCGAGAAGGAAATCGTCAAGCGCTGGCTCGTCGCGAGCGAATTCGCCGCCAGGCGAGCGCGCCGGCCAGGCCCGCCCACACCATCCAGGTGGTCGGTTCGGGGATTTGCTGCGCCTCGAACTGAGGCACGACACCGACCAGTTCGTCTTTGCCGAACGTGACCGCACTCGTCGAACCGTCTTGGGTCATCACCACCAGACCGTTCGCCGGGTTGGCACCCAAGAGCTGGCTGAAATTCGTGATCGTGAACTCAAAGCCGGGATGTTGAGCGTCGGGATTGAAGGCGAGGTTTCCCCCGTTCGCGAGCGTTTGACCGAACCCGGTCACCAGGTCGAGGTTGCCGGGGCCTGTTCCTCCCGCATACTTCGCGACGGTAAACCCGTCGAGACCTGTCCCGGTCTGTGCTTTGTCTCCGGAAACACCCGCGACAATCACGGGCGTGGGAAGATTGAACGTGCTGAACGCGCCGGAGAGCGGGGCGAATGCGACAGCCATTGCCTTGTCACCGCCGAAGTTGGCCGGGTTGCTGCCGACGTTCGGCGTCCCCGGCGGCGGCGTGCCGCCTCCGTAAACGTCGCCGGCGACGCCGTACGTATTGACTCCCACATACATCGTGTCCGTGGCCGCGTTGTAGTCCAGGCGGACATCCTTGATGTTCCAGCCCGAGACGAGACCCTCATTCGTCATCCACGCGGGCTGGGCGATGTGCGCAGGGTCGTTCTGGTGAAGACTGTCCGTGATGACCACGACACCCGGGTTAGTCGTCGGATTAAAATCGTTGGCAACGTTCCCGGTAAAGGTGATTGGGTCCGCGAAGACGGACCGCGCTCCAAAGAGCACGGCCAGTACCAAGCAAGAGCGGAACACCGTTCGGCCAGCCATGTCGAGGCTCCTTCCTCTGTTTGCTCACTCGCCCCAGTTTGTCCGCTCCCTCTAGTACCGAGGGTTGGCTGGGTACGAACACGCTATTCCAATTCGAGCACGAACAGGACTTCAAAGGCGACCGTCATCGGACGGACGACTCGGCAATCTGGTTCAGACAGCGGTTTCTCCTGGGTCTCGGCGACTCGTTCACTGAGTCCCCAGGCGCCGCTTCCCTGTAGACCGCCGTTCCGCTCGGGAGCGGAGTCGTCAAGAAAGGATGAGGGGAAATGTTCTTGATCACCAAGCTGCTCCAAGCCGCCAGAGCGTGGCGGCGCCGTGACGGCCACAAGTCCGCCAAGCGCTCCGTCGTGGCTATGGAACAGTTAGATCATCGGCGACTGCTCAGCGTTAACTTCACCGGAAATGTTCCAATCGATTTTCCCGCTACAGAATCCCCAGGCGTCGTTATTTTCAACGCCTCGAACAGCACGACTCCAATCACGCTGCCCATCATCCCACCGCCCTTTGCGAGTCTCATCAAGACGTCGGGTTACGCCATCTCGGAGATCCGCGTGTCATACGACGCCGCGGACGACACATTGAGCATCGGGCTGAACCAACCCCCCGCCGATCCGTCCAACCCTTCTTCAGAGTCGGTGATCGCCGGGGATGCGGATGATAATGGCAACGCCGGAAATGTCAATCCCGCCGTTCTGGCGCTCGACCCACTCTTCAACGAATACCCGGCGCTCGAAGGCCAGGATATCCAGATGGCCGCCTTTCTCGACCTGACCGGTGCCGGCGTGCCCGACATCGTTGCGGGTTTCTCGCCAACCCAGCCCCCGCTCCCGCCAAACATGTCGCCTTCTCCGGCGCCCAACCCCCTGGCACCTAAGCCATATCAGGTGGCGATCGCGATCCCCAATTCCATCAATCCGCAGACGGGCATCCCGACGTTCTCCACCATGCTCCCGAACAACACGGGCAACGTCTATCTCGCCAATCAGGCAGCCCACCCGAACCTCGAGTTCTCGATCACTAATTTCTCGCAACTCTACCAGGAAGAGACCGGCCATCCACTCACGTCCACGAGCACGATCGGAATCGGGGCATTCGGCCTCTCACTCCACGACGGCGGCATCAGCGACTCGTACTTCCCCGAGAACACGTTCACACTGGCCCAGGCGACCGTTGTCCCCCCAAATCCTCCACCTTCGCCGCCCATCTTGATCAACCCGCATGAACACCGCATCATCGACACCAACCACCGCGATCTCGTCCGGGTGTATGTCTTCGGCACCTCCGGCTTCCCCGTGAGCGAAATCAATCCCGCCTCGGTCGAGCTCAATGGTGCGCATGCCGTCGCCGTCATCCACCGGAAAGTCAAGCGAGACGAGTTCCCGTTTGAAACCTACGTCTTCGTGGCCGACCAGTTGAACCTTCCATTCGGCTTGACCACCGCCACCCTCACCGGCGAGCTCAAAACCGGACAAACCTTCGAGTCGCAGAAGGAAGTGCTCAACATTCCCGACTCGGCCCGCGCCTTCGGAATCCTCAAGAAGAAGATGGGCAACCTCTCCTTCTACAAGGCACTTTCCAAGATCGAGGCGCAAGAATCCCTCGACCGTCATCTCGGTCTCGAACACACCGGTGGTGCTCGCGTCCAGAAACCCCGACGCCCACGGCATCGCCAAGGTCAAGGTCGACTACACCCCGGCCC
The DNA here is from genome assembly GCA_963823665.1 of uncultured Planctomycetota bacterium. GTDB lineage: Bacteria > Planctomycetota > Planctomycetia > Isosphaerales > Isosphaeraceae > CAVXHV01. Next base: position 857,158 of record CAWGMQ010000007.1, on the reverse strand, counting down.
TGGCAGCGGTCGGCCACAAAGCCAACGTCGACGCCGTCAAGGTGAAGGTGCGACCCGTCGTCGCAATCGATCGCAGCGAACCTGAGCATGTTGAGCAGACGAAGATCCCCGTCCGCCTCAGGCACAGCATGGAGGATCTCGCAAGCTGAGAGGACCTCCGCCGGCGACGCCGCCTCGGTGGTCGTCCGCCTTCCCTTTTGCGGGTGGGCCGCGAAGCGACTCCTCGCGACGCGGCCCTCCCGGTCAAGCCCCACAGGCCTCAACCAGCAGGATGCCGCGCGGCTACCGGCTTGCGGAAAAACACTTCACCACGGGAGAATGTGGCGCCGACGCCGAACGCAACGAGGGCATATCCATGGCCGACCACACGCCGTATCAGCGCAAAATCATCGAACGATACTACAAGAACTTCGACGCCATCAAGTGCCAGCGCCTCGCCGAGCTGGCCACCGATCTCTACCTCGCCGAGGGTAAAAAAAGGATCGCCTCTGGGCTCAGGTCGAATTGAGCCTCCGGAAGCTCGAATTCCCCGAGCCGCGAATCGCCGAGCTCATCGAGCACCGCGACCCTGCCATGCTGGTCACCATCCTCAAGGAGCTCGAGAGCGCCTCGTAACCTCCGCCGCTCCCCCTTTCCTCAGCCGGCTTTCGCCGGCAAGCTCGCGTTATCACGTCATTCAATCGATCCGATTCGTACCGAACCGGAGAGTCGGCTACCGCACGTCCGCGCTCCGGTCATCGCATTCGCTCACAGTTTGTTTGCAAAGTTTTCACCCTTTCAAAACGTGCGATCTTGCTTAATCCGGTGTGAATCGAGGTCCGCTCAAATAAGGAACGATCTGCGTTAAGTGACTTGACCAATGTCAGTTACGCTGTTCTGGGCTTTGGCGAGATCGATGGCCTTTTTTTTCCTGTTGAACTGGCTTGACGTGGAATGCTATGATTTGTTAGCTTTTAGAAATCCGATCACGCTTTTTGTGACCACGTTCGCGGAAATGCTCGGGTCTTTGACGCCAGCGACGAATTGCGGATCGGAAGGGCATGGACGAATTTCCCTGGACCTCAGCGTTGAGGAGACTCTTCGATGTCGTTAGCGCAGAGAGTACGCGATATTCGGTACGCCAAGGGCTGGGGTCCCGATGAGCTAGCCAACCGGGCCGAGATTTCCCGGACTGCCCTCTACCAGATCGAGAGCGGCAAGACGGGTCTGCCTCGTGCCGGCACGCTACGTCGGATCGCGGTGGCTTTGGAGGTTCCCATGGAGGATCTCCTGGGATTCGAAGAAGTAGCCGAGCCGGTTGCGTCCCACCTGGAGAGGCAGCCCAACCGTCGGATCCGCGGCGTTTATGATTGGGTGCCCGCTGAAGGAGGCCCTTTGTCGATTCCCAACGGTGCGGGTGTGAAGCCGGTCTCCTTGGCGACGGCGGAAGAATCGCGATTCGCGGTCGAGTCAGAGATCCCGGCCAGGACCAACGGGCACGAATCGCTCTATCTACGTGAGGGGGAGCTGATATCCAAACTGTACGAACTGCTCCATTCGCCAATGGGCAGCGGCGTGGTGCGAATCCTTGAAGAGCTTCACGGGCTGCTTCCCCGAGCCCGTTCTTCGATTTGATTCACGGATTTGGTACAGGGTCGCGATTTATCGGGTAGATTTCCTCAAGAAGAGACAAACAGCAGCCGAGACTCCGCTTCCACGGCCGATCTCGTTACTGCCCGGCTCCGGCATCCTTTGAGGCACACCCATGACTCGCGGTACCCGCGCTGCGCGCGCATGCTTGTTTTCAGCTTGGCCGTGCTCGAGCTCCAGCTTGTCGCGGGGTTCGCCTGGGCAGGTCCACCGCCGCGGCGGACGCGGAGGGTTGCCGCGCCCAGCGGTATGCAACCATGTGCTGCGCCTCGGAGAGCTTCAACCCTGGGAACGTTCTATCCCACGCCCGTGATCACGGTGCAAGGTAATTCCCCGATCGGTGCCGGCTATTCTCCGCTCCAGATCTACGGTGATCAAACCCTCTCGCTGTACGGCCCGTTGTCGCCGTTCCGAACAATGACCGCCCCCGTCTTGACCTACGTTCGCGGCTACGATGGCCAAACCACTGTCAGCGAGGCGATTTCGTTTTCCAATCCCAATCTTCCCGTCCTTTCGAGCGTACGCTATCCCACCGAGGCCAACTATTACTACGGTCCGCGCCGCCCGCGCGCGCTGCCGTGGGGTTCGAACGCGATCAACTGGATCGATCAGAACTGAACGAGCACACGTTGGCCGGCCGCTCACGACCGTGATAGATTGAGAGGAGTTATTTCCGAGAATGCTGTCGCCGCGATGCGGCAGCGCAATCGGCGCGGTCGTGTCGCACCGGTGCAAACTTGGGTTTCCTGAGATGGTTTCTCTGCCATGCAAGATGTGCTGACAGCCGCGATCGAAATGCATCGTTCGGGTCAACTGGGAGCCGCCTCTCAGTTGTATCAGCGGGTGCTGGCGCGCGAGCAGGAGAACGCCGAGGCGCTTCATCTTCTGGGGGTTTTGCACCATCAACAGGGCAATCACACCCGCGCAATCGAGCTGATCGGCCGGGCGGTGGCGATCAAGCCCAACTCCCATATTTACCACGCGAATCTGGCAGAGGCCTATCGCGCGCTCGGTGACTTCGAGCGTGCCGCCGGCTGCTGCCGTGCCGCACTGTCGATCTGGGCCGATTATCCCGAGGCTCTTTGCAACCTGGGCGCAGCCCTGCAAGGTCTGGGCAAGAGCGCCGAGGCGGTCGATCATCTCAACCGCGCTCTCGAGCTGCGCCCGGGTTTCGTGGTCGCCCATAGCAACCTGGGAATCGCGCTGCGTGACCTCGGCCGCAAGGAAGAGGCACTCGAGCATTTCCGCAAGGCCGTTGAGCTCGATGTCACCTTCGCTCCGGCCCAGACGAACCTGGGGCAGACGCTGCTCGATCTGGGCCAGGCCGACGAGGCTCTACCGCACAGCCAGGAGGCGGTTCGCCTCGACCCGAACTCGGCGGTGCTGCACCACAACCTGGGCAATACGTTTCGTGTGCTCGAACGCCTGGTCGATGCGAAGGTTTCCTACCTCGAAGCGCTGCGGCTCGACCCGAAGCTGGCGCTGTCGAACGCCCATCTCGGGCTGGTGCTGCAGAAGGAAGGCCAACTCAGCGATGCTCTGGTGTGGCTGAAGAAGGCGGTCGACCTCGAGCCCGCCAACGTCGAGTTCTGGCAGTGGCTGGCCGAGCTGCACGACGAGATGGAAGAGTCGGCCGAGTCGATTCCCTGCTGGGAGCGAGTCGTTGCGCTTGATCCGGATCGGGCATCGGCGCATCTCTCCCTGGGCTGGGCGATGCAGGATGAATCGCGGTTCACGGAGGCTCGCGAGCATTACGATGCCGCCATCCAGCTTCAGCCGGATTTTGCCGCCGCATATCTGAACCTGGGCGGTTTGCAGGAAGAGCTGGGCGACATGGCTGCGGCCGAAGCTTCGTTCCGCACCGCGCTCGAGAAACAGCCCACTTACGCGCTGCCGCATGCCCGGCTGGCGACCTTGCTTCGCTCCAAGCTGCCCGAATCCGACCTGGCGGCGCTGGAAGAGCGTTTGAAGGATGAAAAGCTCGCCGAGAACCCGCGTGCCCGGCTGCTCTTCGCGCTGGCCCATGCCCTGGATGGCAAGGGCGAGTACGCGCGGGCAGGCGAATGCCTCCGCGAGAGCAACGCACTGACGCTCGAGACCAACCGGCTCCGCAAGGATTACGCGCCGGCCGATCACGAGCGTTTCGTCGACGGTCTGATCCGGTCTTTCGACACGGAATTGTTCGCCCGGCTCGCGGGCGCCGGCTCGCCGTCGCGCAAACCGGTATTCGTCTTTGGCCTGCCGCGCTCGGGCACGACACTCGTCGAGCAGGTGCTCGCCAGCCACTCGCAGGTCCACGGCGCCGGCGAGCTGCGGCTGGCCCGCCGGTCGTTCGAGGGGATACCCGGCGTGCTCGGCCGCTCGGCCGCCCCGCGCGACTGCGTCACATTCCTCGACCACCCGGCGATCTTGCGCCTGTCGGAGACCCATCTGGACCGCCTGGCCGCGATCGACGGCGGCCGGTCGAGCCGCGTCGTCGACAAGATGCCGGACAATTACATGTATATCGGGCTACTCGCAATCATGTTTCCCCGCGCCACGTTCATCCACTGCCGCCGCGACCTGCGTGACATCGCGGTTTCGTGCTGGATGACCGATTTCCGCAGCATCCGCTGGTCGAACGCCCAGGAAAACATCGCCGCGCGGTTCCTCCAGTACCACCGCGTGATGAGCCACTGGAAGAAAGTCTTGCCCATTCCGATTCTGGACGTGAACTACGAAGACACCGTCACCGACCTGGAGTCAACCGCTCGCCGGATGATCGACGCGTGCGGGCTCTCGTGGGAGCCGGCGTGCCTCGAATTCCATCGCACCGAGCGCCCCATTCGCACCGCCAGCGTCATGCAGGTTCGGCAGCCAGTTTATCAGCGGTCGGTGGCGCGCTGGAAGAACTACGAGCCGGCGCTGGCCGACCTCTTCGCCGCTTTGCCGCGGGATGATGAATCCGCGCTTTCTCGATAGAAACGTTCATCGCAAAGATAGGACGCGTCGTCGCAAACCCAACGAGTCGGGCTGGTGCACACGGTGCGCGACTTCGGTCACAGGTTCAAGCAGCGGCAGGTCGATCGAGTTCGCTTGTGCGCGCTGCGCCGCGTTGGTCACGGCGCTGGTTTCAGGGCAAGGCGGCCGCGCAGGTCGCGTTTCGGTAAGTAAGCGGCTCGCTCGCGCACTTGCGAGCCCTGGTCGCAGCGGCAGACGCGGAATTCGATTGGAATTGAGGCCGGCCAGCGGCGTCAGAGTCGGCATCGCGTCATCGGACCGGCCCACGCGGCGGGACTCGCTTCCTCTTGGTCTCGAGCGTCAATGCGACGAGGAACGGCGCGCACGCAGTCTTCTTCGAGACGACGTCGATGGTGGCGACCATCTTGTCAGGGTGGGGGTTGGTCCAGGCCTCGGAAAACAGCCGGATCTCGTAGCCGTTCTCCGCCGAGCAGTTGTTCTTGCCCCGCCAGGCGACTTTGGCCCTCTTTAGCTTGTTCTGGTCCATCATCGAGTCCCACCAGTCGCGCACGTCCTCGCCGTAGACGATGCGGATCGTCTCTTCGGTCTTGTCGGCGTAATGGACGACGTAAGCGCCAATCGCAATGCCGTCCTCGACTTTGCCGGACATTTCGCCGAACTCCGTGGACTGGAGGATGTGAAGCTTGTCGAACCTGGCGCCGACCTTGATCCCCTCGACCTTCTCGGGCAACTCGGGCTTGCTCGCCCCCCGGACGTGGACCATCTTTTCGCCGACCTTGAACTTCGTCCCCGCGAAATCGTGCTTGCCCTGCGGGACCTCCTTCAGGTTGTTCCCCTCAACCCCGATGTCCTGCCCGAGTGCCTGGTTCCCCTTCGGCCCGAGATCGACATACTGGTACGACGAGCCCTCGTCGGCCGGCGCGACCATTCCCACCATGGAGAGACGGTGGCGACCAGTGGCCGCGTTAGACAGCTTACGCCCCGGCTCCTGTGCGGAAACCGGCAGCGTGACAAACGACAAGAAAAGAGTAGCGACGGCGACACCACGGAAGTTCAGCATTTGAAGGATCTCCGTTCGCGTTCAGGCCTCCTGGACCCGCCGCCGGGCCGGCGTGCATCTGGTCCAGTTACGCGGTAACTTTACGCGAGGGTCGCAGTCGGGTCTTGCCCGAGATTAACGACTTGCGTGCGATTAGCGATTTCGGCTCATCTTGCGGAATCGGGAGGGGGTGAGGCCAGCCAGGCGGAGTGTCAGTCACTGATGACCTTGGATTATCCATTCCCGAAGCTTGAACGAGATGGCCGGAGTGTCGGCATCGTAATTCGACAGGACTATGTACGTGTAGCCGAGGTCGGGGAACATATCCATCTGGTTCGTGGCGCCGGCGCACCCGCCGCCATGTCCCACAGCGCGAGCGCCGTTGTATCGGCTGATAAAGAAGCCGTAGCCGTACCGTTGGCTACCCCGGAGGTGGTCGGTTTTACGCTTCCAGATGATGGCGATCGATTTTGCGTTGAGCAGTCGGTGGTTGCGAAGCGCGTCGCCAAACTTCAGCAGATCCCCCACCGTCGAGTATCCGAGGCCATACGGCAGGCCCTTGACGGGTTGGGTGAAGACATTGTTGCGGCGCGTTCCGTTGGGGCCGTCAATGTAGCCCGCTGCCAGGTTCGGCACGTCAGAATCGAGATCGTAGCTGTCGGAATTCGTCATGCCTGCCGGACCGTAGACGTGCTCCCGGATGTAATCATAGTCGTGAAAAACTGCCGCAGCGATTCGGTTCGGCCAGAGTTGAACGCCTTCAGAAAGTCGGCGAGTCGCTTGCTTGCTGGGGTATCCGGCAACTCGAGCGCTGGCTGGTTCTGGGCCGGCCGACTCGAAGGTGACGGTGTCTTGTCCTGGGGCAGTAACGCTAGCGACGTGAAGCAGAATAGCGCCGCCGCGGCGCATCGAATGTTCAGCATCGGTAAAGCCTCCGTTTGCGCCGACGCTGCCGAGCCGGCCACCAGGCCGAGAGGTGGTGGGTCCGCCTACGAGCCCAGTTTCCACGCGAACCGACGTCCGCGTCTTGTCTGGGATTAGCGACTTGCGTTCGATTAGCGATCTCGGCTTGTCTTGCGGAACTGAGACGGCGTGAGGCCGGTCAGGCGCTTGAACGCTGTCGTGAAGTGGCTCTGGTCGCTGTACCCGACCCGGAGAGCGATTTCGGCCAGCGGGGTGTCGGACTCCGCGAGGTAGTGCCGTGCGCGTTCGATCCGCAACTGACGAACGAAATCGCCGGGGGTGCAGTTGTAATGCTGGCGAAAGGCACGGCACAGATGAGTGGGATGAACGTTCACCGAGCTGGCGATCTGCACCAAGGATAGGCTCGCCGTGCACTGCTCTGTCAGGAAGTCTCGCACCTGGCTCAGCCAGCGCGGCGCACGTGAATCGTCGGAACGTCCACACTCCCGGCACGTTTCCGCCAGGAGTTCCAGCATCAAGCCCTCGATCGCCAGGGGCGCCACCGGGTCGTTTGTCTGGAACTCTTCGTACAGTCTGAGCGCTAGCCGGACGAACGCCCCCGATCGGAAGCAGCCGGGAGTACGCAGGGCGGCAGCGTGCTCGGGCAGGCGGTCACGCCACGCCGGTGAGAGTTCGATGCTGAAGATGCGCACGAGCACGTCGTCGTGGCGCTCGGCATGGAGTTCTCCGGCGGGGTGAAACAGCAGCGTAGAAGGCCCGCACTCGCGTGTCCGGCCGTCGTAGGTTTCGAGATAGTTCCCTTGCAAGACCAGCCCGAAGTAGGCCGACTCGTGGGAGTGCCTGGGAATAGTGAAAGACGGTGAGTACAGAGATTCCGCTAGTCCGAGGCCAAGAACGCGGCGCTGACGTTGTGTTTTCCCGTAAAACATGCCCGCGGCAAGCTTTGGCTCCACAGTTTCCCCTCCTGCTGCCCAGGCTACCGCCGCGGCAGATCACAAGTATAATCGGGTTGTCGAATTCCGGTCCGGCCATTCGTCTAACATGGTGAAGTCAGAGTAACGGGCCACTCGAAGACCGTCATTGGAGAACTCATCATGCAGTATTTGGTTGCTATTCACCACCCCGACGATTACGACCCAGCCATCGCAGAGGACGAAGAGATGGAGCGCGATATCGACGTGCTCAACGAAGAGATGATTGCTGCTGGTGTCAGGGTTTTCGCGGGCGGCCTGCACCCGGCTCGCAGCGCGAAGTCGCTGCGGGCGAAGCCCGATGGTAGGGTGCCCATCACGGACGGGCCGTACCTGGAGACCACCCAGCCGTCGTGGCGGAACACGGCCGAAATGCATGAAGTAGCTTCCGAGATGGAAGAAAAGAAATCCTCGCTTGGAGTTGCTATCGCGCGCGGCCAATCTGTCGCGGCGTGGGCGCGGAAGAACGGGGTCGCCGAGCGGACGGCCCAGCGGTGGGCACGTGAGCCGGAGGTTCGCAAGGAGGTCGCGAATTGTCGCCGGCGTCTGATGAGTCGGGCCCTCGGCCGAATGACGCCGAACACGGCACGGGCGGCGGAAATCATCGTCAGGATTGCGGTCGAAAGCGACTCCGAAGCGGTCCGGTTGAAGGCAGCCCGGGCCGTTTTCTCGGACCTTATCGCGGGTTCCAAGTTCTCGGACCTGGAAGAGCGCATTCTTGAAGTGGAGGAGATGATTGAGATGATTGAGCAGCGTATTGGCGCTGCGAGCGACTCGAGCGCGGGCGGAACGCGGAGCAGCACATGCGTCGTTCCGAGCTCGTGATGTTGGATACGACTTATGTATCACGCTGCGACCGGGAAGCCCCATCGGTCGATCTTCGCCCGAGAGTCAGACCCGTTCGCGGGCTCGGCTCCGAGCGGCGTTTCCACGAAAGTGCTGGCTTATTGTCGGTCGATTGCGGTATCTTGATAGGTGTTCTGCGATCCTGCGCGGCTGGGACTCTTGATCCAGCCGAATATCCCTCACGCCGATTTCTTTCCTCACCACCGCCGGCGATTCCTCGAATGGGCAAGTTGCACCCTCGAATCGGGGCGTTTTTCACCGTGGTCTCGCTCGCTCCGGCGCTCTTTGCCGCTTATTTCGCACTCGCTGCGAAAGCCGGCGACGGGCCGTCGTCATCCCCGCCGAAATCGATTGATTACACGAGCCAGATCAAGCCGATCTTGACCCGTCATTGCGTGAGCTGCCACGGCGCGGCCAAGCCGCGCGGCGGACTGCGACTGGACACGGCCGCAGCGGCGATGACCGGCGGCAAGGGCGGGCCGGTGGTCTTGCCCGGCAAAGGCGCTTCGAGCCCACTGATTGAAGCCCTGAGGGGCGACGGGGCGGGCGATCGGATGCCCCTCAACCGGCCGCCGCTACCGGAGGCCGAGATCAAGCTCATCGAAGCCTGGATCGACCAGGGGGCGAAGGCCCAGCCCGGCGAAAAACCGGGCGTGCCGCCGGCCAAGGTGCACTGGGCGTTCGTGCCGCCCGCGAATCCGGCATTGCCGAAATTCTCTCGCACCGGCTGGTCTCGCAACCCCATTGATTCCTTCATTCAGTCGCGCCTCGAAGAAGCTCACCTTCGGCCCTCGCCCGAAGCCGATCGGCGGACCTTGCTCCGCAGGCTCAGCCTCGACTTGACCGGCTTGCCCCCCTCGCCCGACGAAGTCGACGCCTTTGTGAGCGACACTGCGCCGGGTGCGGCCGAGCGAGTCGTGGACAGGCTGCTCGAGTCGCCTCACTTCGGCGAGCGCTGGGCGCGGCTCTGGCTCGATCAGGCGCGGTACGCTGATTCCAACGGATACAGCATCGACGCTCCCCGCTCGATCTGGAAGTATCGCGACTGGGTCATCGTGGCCATCAATGCCGGCATGCCGTTCGACCGGTTCGCCACTGAGCAGCTTGCCGGCGACCTCTGCCCGGGCGACGCCTTCGCCCCGCGCATCGCCACGGGGTTTCATCGAAATACGCTGATCAACCAGGAGGGGGGGATCGACGTCGAGCAGTTCCGGGTCGATTCGATCGTCGATCGCGTCAACACCACCGGTACGGTCTTCCTCGGCCTCACGGTCGGCTGCGCCCAGTGCCACGATCATAAGTACGACCCGATATCGCAGCGCGAGTATTATCAGCTCTTCGCGTTCTTCAACAATGTCGATGAGCCCGAGCTCGAGCTTGCCAGTCCGCGCCAGATCGAAGCCCGGCGCAAGGTGCGCGCTCAGATCAACGAGCTCCATCGTGTGCTCGCCAGGAAATACCCCGACCTGGATGAGCGCGAGCGGAACTGGGAGAAGACGCTCAAACTCGAGTTCACTCAGGCGCAGGATCCCGACGTGCGGGTCGCATTCGATTTGCCGCGCGAAAAGCGGTCGACGGCACAGCGAAGTGCGCTCATCGAGCTATTGATGGCGCAAGACAGCGTGTTTCGGCCCGAATTTGAATCGCTTGTGAAGCTCCGCGCCGCCGAGCCCAAGTTCGTCAAGACGATGGTGGTGAGCGAGCACAAGGGGACCCCGCGGCCCACCCACATCCACCTGGGAGGCGACTTCACGCGCAAGGGCGACCGCGTCGACCCGGGCGCGCCGCGTGTGTTGCCCCCTCTCGTGAACGAGAGTCCGGGGACGCCTCCTGACCGTCTCGACCTGGCACGCTGGCTCGTCGATCGCCGCAACCCGCTCACGGCCCGTGTGGTGGTCAACCGGATCTGGCAGGTCTACTTCGGGCGCGGGCTCGTGGAGACCGATAACGATTTCGGCACCCAGGGCTCTTACCCCAGCCATCCCGAGCTGCTCGATTGGCTCGCTTGCGAGCTGATGGATTGCGGCTGGAACGAAAAGCGGATCCACAAGCTGATCGTGGGCTCGGCGACCTATCGCCAGTCGTCGCGCCACCGGAAGGGCGCGCACGCGGTCGATCCCGACAACCGCTTGCTCTGGCGGCAATCGCGGCTGCGGCTGGATGCCGAGCTGATTCGAGACGCGGCGTTACAGTGCAGCGGTCTGCTCACGACAAAGATTGGCGGCCCGAGTGTCTTCCCGCCCCAGCCCGAAGGAGTGATGACCCTGGGCCAGATGAAGCGTCCCTGGGTGGCGGACATCGGCCCGAACCGCTTTCGTCGCGGACTTTACACCTACTTCTGGCGCGCCACGCCCCATCCGTTCCTGACGACCTTCGACGCTCCCGGCGGCGTGCAGTCGTGCACGCGGCGATTGCGATCCAACACGCCGCTCCAGGCGCTGACGCTTCTGAACGACCCGGCATCAGTCGAGATCGCCCAGGCTCTGGCCGCGCGCATCCTTGCCGAACGGCCGGCCCCCGCCACGGACCGCGATCGCCTCGAGCGAGCGCTTCTTGCTCTGCCTGGGCCGCCCTGCCTCCGCGGGTGAGCTCAAAACTCTCGAGAATGTGCTTGCGCAGGAGCGCAACGAGCTGAAAACGGACCCCCAGGTGAGTGCACCCGGCGCAGGCCCGTCGTCGGACAAATCCCCGTGGGTCACGGTGGCCCGGGTCCTGCTCAATCTTGATGAATTCGTCACGCGTGAGTAAGGAAGAGGGTCATTGACCATGGCCGCCCGTTTGAACGCCGAAGAGATGCTTGCCCGCGCGTTGCATCATAAAACACGCCGCCACTTTTTCGCGGAGTGTGGCCTTGGGCTGGGCGCGGCTGCTTTATCCACACTCTTGGCCGGCGACCGGCCGGCGTCGGCCGCCGAGCGCAGTCGCGACCCGCTCGCGCCCAGGCCCGGGCATTTCCCGGCGCGGGCGAAGAGCGTGATTTACCTGTTCATGGCCGGCGGCCCCAGCCAGCTCGAGCTGTTCGACTTCAAGCCGGAGCTTCAGAAATTTAGCGGCCAGCCGATTCCGGACTCGTTCATACAGGGCCGTCGATTCGCGTTCATGGATATGTTCACGAAAGAGCATCCCAGGTTGCTGGGAACTTATCGTTCGTTCGCCCGGCACGGTGGATCGGGTGCGTGGGTTTCGAATCTCTTGCCGCACATGACTGAAGTTGTCGACGACCTGGCAATCGTGAAATCGGCAGCGACCGACGTCTTCAATCATGCGCCGGCCAAGCTTTTCGCCAATACCGGCACAGCGCAGTTCGGGCGGCCGAGTATGGGCGCCTGGGTTACTTACGGTATCGGCAGCGAGTCGGCCGATCTGCCCGGCTTCGTGGTGTTGCAGTCGGGCTCGCGCGGGCCGCGCGGCGGGGCCGTCAACTGGGGAAGCGGTTTCCTGCCCTCTTCCTATCAGGGCGTGCCGCTGCGGAGCGGGGGCGAGCCGATCTTGAACCTGAGCACGCCGCCTGGAATTTCAACGGCGCAGCAGCGGCGCGCGATCGACGCGGTGGTCGCGCTCAACCAGGCCCGCCTGGATGCGACGGCCGATCCTGAGATCGCCACGCGGATCACAGCCTACGAGATCGCAGCGCGGATGCAGACGAGTGCTCCGGAACTGATCGACCTCGCCTCGGAGACACCCGCGACGCTCAATCTCTACGGCGCGGTCCCCGGCAGGGCGTCGTTTGCCAACAACTGCCTGCTCGCCCGCCGTCTGGTCGAGCGCGGCGTGCGATTTGTGCAGCTCTATCACACCGACTGGGACCACCACGGCGTTCCCGGCCAGACGCTGACGCGCGACCTGGACCAGGTCTGCCGCGACATCGATCAGCCCTGTGCGGCCCTGATCAAGGACTTGAAATCTCGCGGCCTGCTCGAAAACACGCTGGTGGTCTGGGGCGGCGAATTCGGACGCACCCCCATGGGCGAAATTCGCGAAACGGTGGGCCGCAACCATCATATCGACGCGATGACGATGTGGATGGCCGGCGGCGGCGTGAAAGCAGGTTTCACCCTGGGTGAGACCGACGAGTTCGGTTTCGCCCCAGTCTCCGACCGCGTTCACATCCACGACGTCCAGGCCACGATCCTGCACCTGCTCGGCCTGGAACACACGAAGCTGACATTCCGGTTCCAGGGCCGGGACTTCCGGCTGACGGACGTTGCCGGTAACGTGGTCACGAAGCTTCTGGCCTGAGAGAGATTCACGCCTTCGGATTTCGCGTTTCGGATTTCGGATTTCCGCCCCGCCAGATCTTTCGGATGAGCTCGAGCTTGAGCGTGACGCTGCGGAGCGAGCAGCCAAGCTGCTGGCGGATTTCGTCGTTGCTGTGGCACGCCAGCTTGAGCTCGGCGATCCGGCGCAACGTCGCGTCGCCCAGTGCGTCGAGCCGGTGGGCGTATTCTTCGGCGACCATGGCGGCGAAATCCGGGCTCGGCTCGCTGCCGACGATCCGCTCGAGCGGGTTCGCCTCGTCCAGATCCGAGGCGCCGGCCGCGAGCAGGTCGACTTCTCGCAGTGCCTTTCCGCCGCCTCGCTTCTGGCGATTTTCGGCGCGATGACGGTCCACGGCCTTGCACGCGGTCAAGTGGACGAGCAGCCGCCAAAGGTCGTCGCGGTCCTCGAGCCGCGGGAATCGGCCTTCACGAATACCCTCATACAGCGACTGGAACGCGCTTAACGCGACGTCCTCTTCGTCGTTGACCGCGGTCGAGCTGCGGATCGCGCGCAGCTTCGTCCGCGCCCGCTGGACCAAGCTGGCGAAATATCGGTCCCACAGCGGCTGGACTGCTTGCTCGTCGCCGGTTTTCAGGTCGCCGATCCATTGGGTGACTGATCCAGCCGGGTGCTCCTGCGTGTCGATCGGCGGAGCCTTTCCGTCGTCTCCGGGGGAACTCGTCTCGTCCACGAAGGTTCTCCATCTCGGGGACTGAAGCACCAGGTAGGTTGGCATTTTATCGCGGGTCGCGGGCCAGTTCATCAGTCCCCACGCCCGATTTCGTTGCGCATCGTGCGAGCCGTTGGCGGTTGACCCTTGGGAATTGACCAGTCATCCGGCTGTGCACCAACAACTCTTGAGGGACGCAACGATGAAAACTCGCAGCAAACCGCGTTTCCGGCCGAATTTCGAGGGTGTCGAGGACCGTTGCCTGATGTCGGTGGCGGTCGTGGAGATCCTGAACGAGAGCAAGTACAACGTGGGCTTCGACTTCCGTTGGAGTCCGTCCTCGGCCTGGAGCTCCTTTTCGGAGGCGCCTGGCCAGGGTGAGATCTTGTCGACGGCGTATTCGAGCAACCTCACGCCTCAGGCTTACTTCAACCCGACGACCTCGCCTGGCAATGACGAGGTGGTCACGATGGCGCAGGGGTACAACGAGTGGTCTGGAACTGGCACGGCGCCGGCATCCGCCGCGAAGCTCTACGAGTTCCAGAATACGGCAACCGGCGTGAACCTCTTCTACGTGCCGCCAGCGCCCCGCCGGCCTCGACCGATGCCGTCGTGTCGATCACGAACAACAGCAGCTACACCGTTGGATTCGACTTCAGGTGGACCCCGTCCTCGCCCTGGACACTCTACACCGAGGCGCCTGGCCAGTCTGAGATCTTCTCGACGACGTATTCGAGCGGTCTGACGCCCCAGACTTACTTCGACGCGACGACGACGACCGGCAATGATACGCTGGTCACGCTGGCGCAAGGCTACGGTGAGTGGACGGGCACGGGCACGCCACCTGCGACGGCGGCCACGCCCTACGGATTCGAGAATGTGTCGAACGGCCTGGAGCTCTTTTACATCGGTGGGTCGTCTGCGCCGACCCCGAACCCGAATGTGGTGATAATGAACAACTGGTCAGGTTACGTCGCTGCGGCCAATCTCTCCAGCCCGCAGCCGAATTCGGTGACAGAAGTCGTCGGCTCGTGGATCGTTCCCGCGGTCACCGGGCCAGCGGGTGCCAACACCGACTCATCCGTCTGGGTGGGAATCGACGGCTACGGCAACGGGACGGTGGAGCAAGTCGGGACCCAGGAAGCGCTGGAAAACGGCAAGACAGTCTATGTCGCATGGTGGGAGATGTACTCGTCCGGCAAAGGACAGACGGAGCAGCCCATCGCTCAGATGACGGTCGAACCCGGCGATTCGATGACCGGCGTGGTCCAGTACATCACCTCGGGTGCCCATGCGGGTCAATATCTCCTGTATATCGTTGACAACAGCAGGGCCAATGACTCATTCAGCATCTATGTCACGTCGGCCCAGTACCAGAGCCCGCTCGCCCAGCGAAGTTGTGCCGAGTGGATCGTTGAGGCCCCGACCCTTCAGGGAGGTACGCTCGCGGATCTGGCTGACTTCGGAAGTACGACGTTCTCAAACTGTTCGGCCGTGATCGACGGCGTCTCGGGCCCGATCAACAGCTCAAGCTGGCAGTCTCAGGCGCTGGACATCGGCACCAGTTCCGTCGTTCAGGACATCACGTCGAATCTCTTGAGTTCAGGAACGAGCTTCGTTGTGTCGTACAACAACGCGGCCGAAACTACAGAGCTCACCGCCGCGGCTTCGCAGGTGAAGGCACAGTCGGGCACTCCTTCCGGATCGCCGTCGGTCTCGACTCCGTCGAACCCGAGTCCGTCGACACCAAGCCCCTCGGTCGCGACCCCGCAGCCTGTCAGTCCGAGCCCCAGCCAGACGCTACCGAAGAAAGCGCTGCGCAAGGCGCGAGTCCACATGCCCGTCCGGCATCTCCCGCGGCATGCCGATCGCGGTCTGAAGGACCATCGCCAGGGTTGATCCTGGCGGGTCGAATTGTTTTGCCGCGACCCGCGGCCTTCTGTACGATAACTATCACCGGGGGGCGGTGCACGCTGAGCTTGAAGCGTGCACCGCCCTTGTTGCGACGACGGAGTTACTGAGGATGTCTTTGGCGAGCCGACCCAACGACGATTCGCTGCCGCCGGACGACCTGGCGCGAGTCATTGCGGTTTGCGACCGGTTCGAGGCGGATTTGAACGCCGGCCGGCCGCGACGCATCGAGGATGAGCTCGCCGCCGTGGTCGGCGAATCGAGCCGCAGTCGCCTCTTCCGCGAGTTGCTGGCCCTCGACATCGAGCTAGCCCGCCGCGCCGGGCGGTCCGCGGAGTCGGATTCCTATCTTGCTCGATTCCCCGACCGGGCCGAAGCGGTCCGTGACGTCTTTGACGGATTGAAGGACACCGAACCCGATCCCCAGGCGACGGCCACCGTGACTGCCGGGCAGAATCCGGCTGCGATGGCCGCGGGCTACGAGCTGATCCGGATGCTGGGAAAAGGGGGCCAGGCGACGACGTACCTGGCGCGCGACCGAGCGTTGCAGCGTCTGGTGGTTCTCAAGCGTTACCACGACGTTGCCTCCAGCGGCGCCGTGACGCCGTGCTGAGCGAAGGGCGCGCCTTGGCGCGGGTCCGCAGCCCGTTCGTGGCGCCCTGCTACGGAGTTGAGATCCAGGGCGACGAGATTGACCTTGTCGTGGAATACATTCCCGGCCGCACGCTCAAAGACGTGACAGCGGCAGAGCTGGCTGACTTCGAGTTTTGCACCAAGGTGGTCGCCCAGGTTGCCGAGGGGCTGGCCGAGGTGCATGCCTGCGGCCTGCTGCATCGTGACATCAAGCCGCAGAACATCATCCTGGGCGACGACGGTCTGCCGCGGCTGGTCGACTTCGGTCTGGCCGTGCCGCTTGCCAGTGAATCGCTGCATGGGCTGGCGGGCTCGCCCCCTTACATGGCGCCGGAGCAGGCTCGCGGGCAGGGTGAGCGGGTCGACGTTCGCACGGACGTCTACGGGCTGGGGGCGGTGCTGTACTACCTGGTGACCGGGCAGCCGCCGCATGAGGGCAAGACGGTGGAAAAGACGATTGAACAGGCCCGTGAGGCATCGATCGTCCCGCCGCGCCGGCTCAGTCCGCGCATCCCAAGGACGATCGAGCGGGTGTGTCTGAAGGCCATGGCGGCTGATCCAAGAGCGAGGTTCCAGTCCGCCGGCGAGTTGCGGCTAGCGTTGCGCCAATATCTGCTCGTGCGCCGCGCAGCACCGCTCTTTGGGACCCTCGCCGTGCTGCTCGCGCTCTGTGTACCTGCTTGGGCATTGTGGCCGAGGTCTTCGGGAAGCGACCCGGACGAGTCGGTCCCGCCAGTCGCCGGCCGGGGGAAGAGTAGCCAGCAACCGGCGTCGGAACCAGCGACGCCCGCCGCGCCTGCGCGTGACGCGCTTCGAAATCCCGCATTTCGCCAAGCTTGCCGGTGAAGACAAGTACGACAACAAACGATCCGGGGTGCTCGGCCGGACGTCGTTCGCCGCGCGCGAGGACGACGACGTGACGGTGGAGGCCGAGCTTTCCGAACCCGCTTACTCGTATCTGATCGCTTTCCGTCCCGACGGGACGGATCAGCTTTGCGACCCTGACGACGAGGAGACGAAGCCTGTCAAGAAGCGGCAGCCTGTCTATCCTCCGCCTTCGAAGAGCGACGACCGGTACCGGCTGAGCGAGGGGGCGGGGTTGTGTGCGTTTGCACTGGTGGTGTCGCGCCAGCCGCTGCCGCCGTATCGCGAGTGGAAGCGGCGCGTTGGCCAGATGGCCTGGTCGGCGAGGCTGCCGTGCGAAGCCGGGGTCGTCTGGCGAGACGAAGGCCAAGGTCTCGAGCCCTTGCTGGCCGAAGCCGCCGCCGTAACGCGAGGCAAAGGCGCGAAGGCTCGCGACTCGGGAGGGCCCGCCGCCAAGCTGGGCACCTGGCTCCGCGGCCTGCCCGGCGTCGATGTTGTGACTCTCGAAGCATTCCCCGTAGAGCCGGCCAAGGGCCGTTGAAGTCGCCGCAGTAGGTCAGGCTTTCAGCCTGACGTTCCGCGCAAGCGATTCTGGAAACTAAAACGCAGATGCATGTAAACAGCAACTAATCGGATCCTGAACTCCCTGAAGCACGGAGAGTCACACCATGAAACTGCGTCACGTTTCGCTGCGATGGAAGCGACTGATCGTGGTCGTCATCGGAGCCCTGGCCCTCGCCGTGCCGGCGACGGCGCAGACAACGGCCTCGAAGGATGCGCAGCAAGCCGCCATGGGCTTGCGGAAGCTGACCGGCGACGACGCCAAGCGGGCGGAGGAATTGGACAAGGGCATCGACACGGCGGTTGCGTCAGATCGCTGGGATGATGCGATCACGCAGACCGCCAAACTGGTCGAGCTGCGGGCGCGGGCTCTGGGGCCTGCACATTTCGAGACCGTGAATGTGGCGTGGTTTCTCAAGGCACTGCGACACGTCGCCGTGATGTCGAACGAAGACCGAGAAGCCTACCGATCCGCCCATCAATCGAGCTCGCGAGCCAATGCACTTTATGCACAAGGGAAGTACGCCCAGGCCCAGCCGCTATTCGAAGAGGCGCTGGAGATCCACCGCCGTCTGCTCACCGACGACCATCCCCAAACTGCCATAAGCTACAGCGGCGTGGCCAAAAGTCTGAACGGACTGGGGAAGTATGCCCAGGCGCAGCCCTTCTTCGAGAAAGCCCTGGAGATCCGCCGGCGCATTCTTACTGACGATCACCCCCACACGGCTATCAGCTACAGCAACCTGGCGTACAACCTCAACTCCCAGGGGCGGTACGCTCAGGCGCAGCCGCTGCACGAAAAGGCGCTTGAGATCGAGCGGCTGCTGCTCACCGACGACGACCCCACCACCGCGGTAAGCTACAACAACGTGGCGACCAATCTGAACGCTCAGGGGAAGTACGCCCAGGCCCAGCCGCTATTCGAAAAGGCGCTGGAGATCCACCGCCGACTGCTTACCGACGACCATGCCCAAACGGCCCTGAGCTATAACAATCTGGCGTTCAATCTCGCCGCCCAGGGGAAGTTCGCGGAGGCCCAGCCGCTGTACGAGCAGGCACTCGCGATCTTGCGCCGTCTGCTTACCGACGACCATCCCTACACGGCCGCGAGCTATAACAATCTGGCGTCCAACCTCGCCGCCCAGGGGAAGTACGCGGAAGCCCAGCCGCTTTTCGAACGGGCACTGGAGATCCGCCGCCGTCTGCTCACCGAGGACCACCCCGACACCGCTGGGAACTACAACAACGTCGGGCGCAACCTCAGCGCCCAGGGGAAGTACGCCGAGGCCCAGCCGCCGCTCGAGAAGGCTCTGAAGCTCTACCACCGGCTGCTTACCGACGACCACCCCAATACCGCCGTTGCTTACGACAGCTTGGCGTCGAATCTGACGGAGCAGGGGAAGTACGCGGAGGCCCAGCCGCTTTTCGAACGGGCACTGGAGATCCGCCGCCGTCTGCTCACCGACGACCACCCCGACACGGCGGTCAGCTTCAGTTATGTCGCGTTCAATCTCAGTGCCCAGGGGAAGTACGCGGAGGCGCACGCCCAATGGCTCCATGCCGTCAACGGCCTGGACGCAGCCCGGCTCTGGATCGCCTTCAGCGGGCTCGAGCGTGCCGTGAACGCGGGTTCTGTGCGCCCCGCCTTGGCCGCCGTGCTGGCCCGGCTCGGCCAGCCGGCCGAGGCGTGGCAGATGCTGGAGCAAGACCTGGGCCGGGGCCTGCTCGACGAGCTGGCAGCCCGCCAGGACCGGCGGCTCGCGCCGAGGAGCGAGCCCGCCTTCGCGAGCTGACAACGACACTCGAGCGACTCGACCGGCTGGTGGAAACCACCCCCAAAGGCCTTGACCAGGCCGGGCGCGCGACGCGGTTCAAGGAGCTCAAGCGCCAGCGCGAGCTGGCCAGTATTGCGCTCGGTGAATTCCAGACCAAGCTTGCCAAGGATCACCGCGCTCTGGCCGGCGAGGTCGCCACTCTGAACGAGATTCAGGCCGCGCTGCCCGCCGATACCGCACTGGTCGCCTGGGTCGACATCCCTCCGACCGGGCCAAATTCGGCCGACCCCGATGGCGAGCACTGGGGCGTGGTCGTCCGGTCGCAGGGCATTCCGGTCTGGCTCCCGATCGCCGGGACCGGCCCGAATGGGCTGTGGACCGAAGGCGACGTTTCGCTCGCCTGGCGTGTGCGAAGCGAGTTGCGCAAGACACCAGCCGGCGGCTCGCCAGACCAGCAAGCCCTTCTCCAGAAACTACGCACTCAACGGCTCGAGCCGCTCGGAAAAGCCTTGACGACGACGTGTCGGGGGCTCATCGTCCTGCCTTCTCGCTTAATGGCGGGAGTTCCCATCGAGGCCCTGCTCGCCCCCGACGACACAAGAACCGTGAGCTACGCCCCCTCAGCCACCGTCTACAAACACCTGCGCGAGCAGCCCCACCCCGACCGCCACGCCGGTTTGCTCGCTCTGGGCGACCCGCTCTATGAGCGACCGGACAAGTCGAGTGACTCCGCGCCGATGCCGGACAACGGGCTGCTGGTCAACGTCGTGGTGCCAGGCTCGAACGCCGCGAAGCACGGATTCAAATTGGGTGATGTGTTGCTGGCGTACAACGGTGTGAAGTTGAATAAGAAGGAAGACCTCAAGACGATCGATGAAGGCGACAAGCCGATTGCAGTCGAGGTTTGGCGCGACGGCCGGCTGTCCGCGCGAGACCTGGCTCCCGGCAAGCTCGGTGTGGTGATCGATCCACGACCGGCCCCAGTGGCGATCGCCGAGGGACGCAAGCTGCAAAAAGTTCTGGTGGCAGCACGCGGCGGCGATGAAGACTTCGCCCCGCTCCCAGGCACACGATACGAGGTCGACGCACTCGCCCAACTCTTCAAATCCGCTGATCGACCCGTGCGCACGTTCCTGGAAACCGACGCGCGCGAGCCCGAGCTGAACCGAATCGCCGCCGCGGGGGAGCTCGGCAAATACGGCTTCATCCATCTGGCGACCCACGGCGTAATCAATGAAGATATCCCATCACGCTCGGCCGTGATCCTGACCCAGACCGGCCTGCCGGACCCGCTGGAGCAGGCATTGAAGAACAAGCCCGTGTTCGACGGCCGTCTTTCCGTGCGCGAGATCCAGCATGACTGGGAATTGAAAGCCGAATTGGTGACGCTCTCGGCCTGCGAGACAGCGCTGGGCCGCGACCAGGGCGGGGAAGGATTTGTGGGGTTCACGCAGGCGCTTTTGATTTCAGGTCCGCGGAGCGTCTGCCTCTCGCTCTGGAAAGTCGACGACACAGCGACGGCCTTGCTGATGCAGCGGTTCTATGCCAACCTCCTGGGCCAGCGCCAAGGGCTCAAAGCGGCAATGCCCAGGGCCGAGGCCCTCCGCGAATCGAAGACCTGGCTGCGCACGCTACGCCGCACTGAGGTGCTCGCGCTGACCGCGGAGCTGTCGGGCGGCGTCGAGCGCGGCACGGGCGCCAAGGCCCGGACGCCGGCCACGATCCCCGGCACTGACGACAATGGTCGGCCCTACGAATCGCCCCATTACTGGGCGGCGTTTGTACTCGCTGGTGATCCTGATTGACCGAGTTTCTCAACATCGACGAAGGGGTCCCTGATGATCGCTTGTCGCAACGTGGTTTCGTTCGGGTTGTTGATCACTCTGGTCGCCGCGCTTCCGTTCTCACCCGGGTCGGCCCAGACCTCGTCTCCGAAAGAAGCACAGCCTCCCACCGCGGGATTGCGGGAGCTGACCGGTGATAATGCCACGCGGGCAGAGGAGCTAGACAAGGCTGTGAACGCGGCCCTGAAGGCCGATCGCTGGGACGAGGCGATCGCTCCTTCGGAGGATCTGCTCGCCTTGCGGTTGCGCGTCCAGGGGCCGAAGCACTTTGAAACGGTGAACGAAAAATGGCGTCTCGAATCGATACGCCGAACGGCCGCGATGTCGAACGAGGACCGTGCCTTGCTGGCATCCGGCCGCGCCCTGAATCAACAGGCGGTGAGTTTACGCAGCCAGGGGAAGTACGCCGAGGCTCGTCCGCTGCTCGAAAAGGCGCTCGAGATCCACCGCCGGCTGTTCGCCGACGAGCACCCCGAAACGGCAGAATTGCTGGACAACCTGGCGACGATCTTGAACGGCCAGGGGAAGTACACCCAGGCCCAGCCGCTGTTCGAGCAGGCGCTCGAGGTTCGCCGCCGCCTGCTCACCAACCTCCATTCCGAAACGGCAGCGAGCTACAACAATGTGGCGATGAACTTGAATGCCCAGGGGAAGCGTGCTCAGGCCCAGCCGCTGCTCGAGAAGGCGCTCGAGATCTACCGCGAGCTGCTCACTGAGAATAACCCGTTACGTGCCACAATGTACAACAACCTGGGAACCAATCTCGACGCTCAGGGGAAACATGCCCAGGCCCAGCCCGTGCTTGAACAGGCGCTCGAGATGCGCCGCCGGTTGCTCGCCGATGGCCACCCGGATCTCGCCATCAGCTTCAACAATCTGGCGGCAAACCTTGCCTATCGAGGAAAGTACGCCGAGGCGCAGCCGCTCTTCGCGAAGGCGCTCGAGATTCACCGCCGCGCGTTCACGGACGATCACCCGTACACCGCCGCCAGCTACAACGCTCTGGCAGTGAACCTGAGCCGCCAAGGGAAGTACGCCGAGGCCCTGCCGCTCCTGGAGAAGGCTCTGGTAATCAAGCGCCGCCTCCTCACTGACGACCACGCCGACACCGCACTGAGCTACAACAACGTCGGAATGAACTTGAACGCCCAGGGGAAGTACTCCGAGGCCGAGCCGCTCCTGGAGAAGGCCCTGGAAATCAAACGCCGCGCGCTCCCGGATAGTCACCCGAGCACCGCCCTCAGCTTGAACAACTTGGCGACTAACCTCGAGGCGCAGGGGAAGCACGCCCAGGCGGAGCCGCTCCTGGAAAAGGCCCTGGAAGTTAAACGGAGATTGCTTACAGACGACCACGCGGACACCGCCTTGGGCTACAACAATCTGGCGAACAACCTCACGGCCCAGGGAAAGTACGCCCAGGTGCAGTCCCTTTATGAGAAGGCGCTCGAGATCCACCGCCGGCAGCTTGGCGACAACCACCCAAGCACCGCCCGAAGCTACGAGAACCTGGGGGCGAACCTCACGCGACAGGGCAAGTATGCCCAGGCCCAGCCCCTGTATGAGAAAGCGCTCGAGATCCGCCACCGCGTGCTCAGCGACGATCACCCGGATCTCGCCATCAGCTTGAATCGCCTGGCAGCCAACCTGGCGGCTCAGGAGAGATACACCGAAGCGCGGAACCGATGGATGAGCGCAGCCAAGAGCCTGGATAAGGCTCGATTGGGGTTGGCCTTCAGCGGCCTGGAACGCGCGGGGACAAAGAATTCGACGCGCCTCTGCCTGGCCGCCGTACTCGCCCGGTTGGGCCAACCGGCCGATGCGTGGCAAGCGCTGGAGGAAGGCCTGGGCCGAGGGCTGCTTGACGAATTGGCCGCGCGGCAGGACCAGCGCCTCGGCCCCGCGGACCAGGTCCGCCTTCGCGAGCTGAAGAGTGAGCTGGATCGCCTCGATCGGTTGGTGGAGGCCACCCCGAAGGGACTCGACAACGTCGAGCGGGCAAAACGGTTCGAGGACTTGAAACGCAATCGCGAGCTGGCCAGCGTTGCTCTGGGTGAATTCCAGACGAAACTTGTCGAGAAGCATGATTCGGTGGCGGGGAAGGTCGCCAAGCTGAGCGAGATCCAGGCCGCGTTGCCGGCCGACACCGTCCTGGTTGCCTGGGTGGATATTCGGCCATTCGGCCCGACGGCGGCCGACTCCGGCGGCGAGCACTGGGGCGTGGTCGTTCGGTCTCAAGGCGTTCCGGAATGGATCTCAATCACCGGGACCGGTAAGGACGGGCTATGGAGCGACGACGACGTTGCTCTCTCGCAGCGTGTCAGGACGGAACTTCGCAAGAACGCGCCGGCTGGCGCATCGATCCTTCAACCCATGCTCGCGAAACTACGCGCTCAACGGCTCGATCCGCTGGCAAAGGCCCTGGGCACGGCAACCCGCCGGCTGGTTATCCTTCCTTCCTATATGCTCGCGGGTGTGCCGATCGAGGCGCTCTTTGCCCTCGATGACTTCCGGACGGTGAGCTATGCCCCGTCAGCCACGGTGTTCAAGTACCTCCGAGAGCAGCCTCGGGCTGACCGCCATGCGGGACTGCTGGCGCTCGGCGATCCGCTGTACGAGCAACCGCAGCCCTCGAGCGATCCGGAACCGTTGCCTGATCACGGCCTGCTGGTCAACGTGGCAATGCCCCGTTCCAACGCCGCCATGCACGGCCTGAAAGCGGGAGACGTGCTGCTGGCCTATAATGGATTGGCGCTCAAGGTCAAGGACGACCTCAAGGTCGTCGCGGATGGCAACAAATCGATCGGAGTCGACTTCTGGAGGGATGGCAAGTCATCGCGGTGTGATGTGGAGCCGGGCAAACTCGGCGTGGTGCTGGATTCGCGGCCGGCTCGCGAGGCGATCGCTGCGCATCGCGCAGTTCAAAAGATGCTGGTTGCGGCGCGTGGCGGCGGGGAGGCGTTGCCGCCCTTGCCAGGCACACGGTATGAGGTCGAGTCGCTCGCGCAGCTATTCAATTCGGATGGTCGGCCCACCCGGATCATGCTCGGAGCCGGCGCGAGCGAGCCGGAACTGGAGCGTATTGCGGCTTCGCGTGAGCTTCGGAAGTACGGCTTTATCCATTTGGCCACCCACGGTGTGATCGACGAAGACCAACCCGCGCGCTCGGCAGTGATCCTGACTCAGGCCGGATTGCCCGACCCGCTCGAGCAGGCGATCCAGAACAAACCGGTGTTCGACGGCCGGCTGTCGGTGCGCGAAATTCAGCATGATTGGGACTTGAAGGCCGAAATGGTCACGCTTTCGGCGTGCGAGACGGCGCTGGGACGCGATCTCGGCGGAGAGGGGTTCGTGGGGTTCACGCAGGCGCTGTTGATCTCTGGCGCGCGGAGCGTGTGCTTGTCGCTCTGGAAGGTGGACGACACGGCTACGGCCTTGCTCATGCAGCGTTTCTATGCCAATTTGCTGGGAAAGAGGAAGGGGCTCGATGCTCCGATGCCGAAGGCCGAGGCGCTGCGAGAGGCGAAGACGTGGTTGCGTGGTCTGCGCCGCGATGAGGCGCTCGCGCTGACCGCCGAGCTATCAGGAGGCGTCGAGCGTGGCAAGGGGAGCAAGGCCCGCACGCCCGCGGCGGCGATTCCGCCCGGCGGCGACACCGAGCGGCCGTATGCGTCGCCGCACTATTGGGCTGCGTTCGTTCTGGCGGGCAATCCGGATTGATCGAATTTCCGCATCGTTGATGAGGTTCCACATGACGGCTTGTCGCACTGCGGTTTCAATTGGGCTGTTGATCAATCTCGCGGGCGTGGTTCTGGCATCGAGTTCGCACGCCCAAACGGCAACTCCCAAGGACTCGCAGTCTGCGGTCGCCGGCGCGCGGAAGCTGACCGGCGAGGACTACAAACGGGCGGAGGAGTTGGAGAGAACGATCGGCGCCGCGATTGAGTCGGATCGCTGGGACGAGGTGATCGCGCGGGGAGAGGAATTACTCGAGCTGCGGTCGCGAGTGCTGGGAGCGAAGCACTTTGAAACAGTAACCGAAGAATTCCGTCTCCGCTCGCTACGGCGGACGGCTGCGATGTCGAAGGAGGATCGCGCGATCGTCGTGTCGAGCCAGACAATCCATCAGCAGGCCGTGGCGTTGCACAGGAAGGGGAAGTACGCGGAAGCCCAGCCACTTTTTGAGCAGGCCCTGGATATTCTAAGGCGCCTGTTTACAGACGAAAATCCCACCACCGCAGCACGCTACAATGATCTGGCGATCAATCTGAACGCCCAGGCGAGGTACACCGAGGCTGAGGCCCTGTACGAGAAGGCGCTGGAAATCCGCCGCCACTTGCTTACCGAGAATCACCCGGACACCGCCGAAACTTACAACAGCATCGGAACCAACCTTCATGCGCAAGGGAAGTACGCCCAGGCCGCGCGACTCCTCGAGCAAGCGCTTGAGATTCGCCGCCGCCTGCTCACGGACGAACATTTCGCCACCGCAGAAAGCTATAACAATGTGGCGGTCAACCTCAACGCGCAGGGAAAATACGCCGAGGCTCAGCCGTTCTACGAGAAGGGGCTGGAGATCCTCCGACGTTTGCTTACCGACAACCACCGCTTCACCGCGGCCAGCTTTAACAACGTCGGGATGAACCTCAGTCAACAGGGTAAACTTGCCCAGGCTCAGCCGCTGCTTGAGAAGGCGCTCGAGATTCGTCGCCGTCTTCTCACCGACGCCCACCCCGACACCGCGCTGAGCTTTAACAACGTGGCATACAATCTGAATTCTCAGGGCAGGTATGCCCAGGCCCAGCCGCTTTGCGAGAAGGCGTTGGAGATCAACCGTCGTCTTCTCACCGAGGCCCACCCCACCGTCGCAACGGGCTACAACAACCTGGCGCGTAACTTGAATGCCCAGGGGACGTACGCCCAGGCCCAGGCGCTGTATGAGAAGGCGCTGGAAATCCGTCGCCGTCTACTTACCGACGCGCACCCCGACACCGCCCTGAGCCTCAACAACCTGGCGATAACTCTCAACGACCAGAGGAAGTACATCCAGTCCCAGCCCCTGTTAGAGAAGTCGCTGGAAATATACCGTCAACTTTTCACTGATGACCATCCTGACACCGCACGAAGCTACAACAATCTGGCGGCGAACCTCGACGCCCAGGGGAAGTACACGCAGGCCCAGCCGCTTTACGAGAAGG
This sequence comes from uncultured Planctomycetota bacterium, assembly GCA_963823665.1. Taxonomy (GTDB): domain Bacteria; phylum Planctomycetota; class Planctomycetia; order Isosphaerales; family Isosphaeraceae; genus CAVXHV01. The sequence goes on along the minus strand of CAWGMQ010000007.1, from coordinate 831,075 downwards.
CGCTTCAGATCCGTCGCCGGCTGCTTACCGATGACCACCCGGAAACCGCGCTAAGCTATAAGAATCTGGCGTCAATCCACGACACCCAAGGGCGGTACGCGCAGGCCCAGCCGTTATACGAGAAGGCGCTGAGTATTCAGCTCCAGTTGCTGGGAGACGACCACCCGGATACTGGCACTGGCTTGGGCCTGCTGGCATTGAATCTCGCTGCGCAGGGGAAATACACTGAAGCGCGCGAGCATTGGATTCGCGCCGTGACGAGCCTGGACGCGGCGCGGCGGCTTGTTGCGTTCACCGGACTAGAACGCGCGGGGGCTCGGTGCTCCGTGGGTCGTGCCCTCGCGGCGGTGCTTGCCAGGCTCGGTCAGCCCGCCGAGGCCTGGCAGGCGCTTGAAGAAGAACTCGGCCGCGGGTTGCTCGACGATTTGGCCGCCCGCGATGACAGCCGTCTCAACCCCGAGGAGCGCCTCCGTCTACGCGCACTGACGACCGAGCTGGAACGGCTCGATCGGCTGGTGGAAGCAACGCCCAAAGGCCTTGATCAGACCGAGAGAGCAAAGCGATTTGAAGACTTGAAGCGCGAGCGCGAGCTGGCCAGCATTGCTCTGGGTGAGTTCCAGACGAAGCTAGCCAAAGATCACGGTGCGCTCGCGGGCGAGGTTGCCAGGCTGAGCAAGATCCAATCCGCGCTGCCTGCCGATGCTGCCCTGATCTCCTGGGTCGATAATGCGCCACGCGGCCCGAATGCGGCTGATCCCGACGGCGATCATTGGGGTGTGGTCGTCCGACCGGAAGGAGTTCCTGCATGGGTGCCAATCGTCGGGACTGGTCCGAACGGGCTCTGGACCAAGGGTGATAACGCGCTCGCGGATCGCGTTCGGGCAGAGCTGCGCAAGACGCCAGGAGGTACCTCTTCCGACTTGCTACCGCTGCTCGAGAAGCTCCGTGTTCAGCGACTCGAGCCGCTCGCGCAAGCCCTGGGAGCGACAACTCGCACGGTGATTGTCCTTCCTTCGCATTCGATGAGGGGCATTCCGGTCGAGGCGCTGCTCGACCGCGGTGACACGCGGGTAGTGAGTTACGCCCCGTCGGGGACGGTGTTCAAGTATCTGCGCGAGCAAACGCGGCCAGTCCGCCGTGCGGGCCTGTTGGCTCTGGGCGACCCGGTCTACGAGCGACCAGAGAAGTCGAGCGATCCGGGGCCGGTTCCGGATCATGGCCTCCTCGTCAATGTCGTGGCGCCAGGGTCCAGCGCTGCGAAAAACGGCTTCAAGGCCGGTGATGTCTTGCTGGCCTACAACGGCCTGAAATTGAACAAGATCGAGGATCTCAAAGTCATCGACGGAGGCGGAGAACCGATCGTCGTGGAAGTATGGCGAGACGGACGATCTTCCAAGCGAGGCCTGCCGCCTGGCAAGCTCGGCGTGTTGATCGACGCGCGGCCTGCACCCGAAGCGATCGCCGCGAACCGCTCGATGAAGAAGGTGCTCGTCGCAGCACGGAGTGGCGACGAGGATTTCGCCCCGCTTCCGGGGACGCGATACGAGATCGAAGCACTTGCGCGACTCTTCAAGTTGGATGATCGGCCAGTCCGGACCCTCCTCGAAACAGAGGCGAGCGAGCCCGAGCTGGACCGCCTCGCCACCTCCGGCGAGCTGGAGAGATACGGCTTCATCCATCTGGCAACTCACGGCGTGATCGATGAAGATAGGCCCACTCGTTCCGCTATAATCCTGGCTCAAACGGGCCTGCCTGACCCACTCGAGCAGGCTCTGGCCAACAAGCCGGTGTTCGACGGCCGGCTGTTGGTGCGCGAAATTCAGCATGATTGGGACTTGAAGGCCGAAATGGTCACGCTTTCGGCGTGCGAGACGGCGCTGGGACGCGATCTCGGCGGAGAGGGGTTCGTAGGATTCACGCAGGCGCTGTTGATCTCTGCGCGCGGAGCGTGTGTTTGTCGCTCTGGAAGGTGGACGACACGGCTACGGCCTTGCTCATGCAGCGTTTCTATGCCAATTTGCTGGGAAAGAGGAAGGGGCTCGATGCTCCGATGCCGAAGGCCGAGGCGCTGCGAGAGGCGAAGACGTGGTTGCGTGGTCTGCGCCGCGATGAGGCGCTCGCGCTGACCGCGGAGCTATCAGGAGGAGGCGTCGAGCGTGGCAAAGGGAGCAAGGCCCGCACGCCCGCGGCGGCGATTCCGCCCGGCGGCGACACCGAGCGGCCGTATGCGTCGCCCCACTATTGGGCTGCGTTCGTTCTGGCGGGCAATCCGGATTGACCGACTTTCCATTTCGACGACGAGCTCTGACGGCGCTGCGAACGCGCGCCCAATCACGCCAGCACGACGAGACCGTGAATGCGGAATGGCGCCTCAAGACTTTGGGCTGGATGTCGTTTTCTTTAGCGTCTGCCACACCGTTCGGGTGCTAATCGAATCGACCAGACCCGGGACGGCCATTTCGTCGGCCAAAGAGCCGTAGCGTCCAGTCGACCGCCCACTACTCACGGTCTTCCCGGTACGCCTTTTGTTTCTCGATTTCAGTCGACGTTTGTGTCACTTCGCTCGACGGGTCGACGGGGCGCCAGGTGATGTCGAACGTTTCCGCTTGGAGCGGACCCGCCTCGGGCGCGGCGGGCACGCCTTGCTTCGGGCCGCTGTGATGATGGTGGGTGTGGTCCCAGAAGCTTGGGGGCCCATCCGGCTCGGCGGTGGCAACGGCATCGAGTATGCGTTCAACTTCATCTGCCTGGCCCGATTCGACGGAGACCGTGATCCGGTAAGTGCCATGCGCATGCACTTCGATCCGGCTGGGAAGGAAACCCACTTCGATCAACCAGCGCTTTGCTCGTTCCAGCGTTTCCGCATGGGCGAATTCACGAGTCACGTATCCCACGATCTTGATCCTCCACATTGTCTCTATTGAAACATGACCGGCCTGTCGCTCGCCGGCGAAAGACCCGATTCGACTATTTCGCTTTTTCCGTCTCTTTGGCCGGAGGGGCCGAAGGGGCTGCGGCACCGGGTCCGGCTCCGAGCGACTGCCGCACCGGGTCGTTCGTGATTAACGGCCGGGTTGCGGCCGACACATCACGCGACTTGGCAAGCAGGCTATCGACACCCATCGTGGCCAGCCCCGAAACCAGCAGCATCGCGGCGACACCCAGTCCGAGGGCATGCCACGGATGAAATTGAAAAATGAACATGAAGACGAGGAACCAGACCACGCCTTGAAGCAACGTCCAGCCGATGTTGGTGGTGAACATGAATTCGAACGAAGAAGGAAAGCCGCAGGCGCGCAGGCCCGCCAACAAAGCGGCCAACACGAGCGACCCCCCGGCGACCCTCAAACCCGCGTGTTTGGGAGCTTCGTCGTAAAGCTGGTCGTGCCCGATCTCCACCAGCACGAAGCACACGACGAACAACACAAGCCAGTAAATCAGCAGAGGCCAAACGATCGTCATCATCGAAATGAAACCGTGTTCCCGCGAGGGTCCAGAAGCCAGCAACCCGTGGCAATTCCTATCCTACCCGAGACCTGTGCGGCAAGCCACCAGTGCCTGGCTCTTTCGGCCAGCCGTCGAATATGATCCATCGTAGCGATTCGAGCAGCAGCCGCCACCTGGAAAACCGCCGGGAGACAACTGATGATCCGCCTGAGTGCGTTTGCCGACGAGATCTCCCAGAACCCCGTCGAGCAAGTTGACGTGCTGGCCCGGCACGGCATCAAGTTTATCGAGTTCCGCGCGATTCACGGAACGAACGTCCTCGACCTTTCCGAGAGCCAGCACGCAGAGTATCGCAACCTTCTGCGATCTCGTGGTTTCGGACTGAGCGCCATCGGCTCGCCAATCGGCAAAGTCATGATAACGGAGAAGTTCGAGGAGCACCTCACGCGGTTCGAGATCGCCATGCAGCTCGCCGACTACTACGAGGCACCCCGGATCCGGATTTTCAGCTTTTACATGCCGCCGGGAGATGACCCAGCCATCCACCGCGAAGCGGTTGTGGCCCGGATTACCGAGCTTGCCAGCCTCGCGGCGCATCGTGGCATCACGCTGATCCTCGAGAACGAAAAGGGAATCTACGGAGACACCGCAGCGCGAGTGGCGGACGTGCTCGAATCTGTGAGCTCACCCTTCTTGATCCACGCCTTCGACCCGGCCAACTACCTCGAGGTCGGGCAGTCGATCGACGAAGCATGGTCGCTGCTGCGCCCGCATGTGAAGCACTTCCACGTCAAGGATTACGACACGAAGCTGCACCGCAATGTCCCCGCCGGCGCCGGCGACGGCCAGATTCCGCGGCTGCTCGCGGAAGCAGCAGGCTGGGGCTACGACGGATTTTGCACGCTCGAACCGCACCTCGTTGTAGCCGAGAAATCGTTCGGGTTTACAGGGCCCGACCGGTTTGCCGATGCGGCGAATGCGCTCAAAGGGATTCTAAAGAACGCGGGGATTGCGTTTGGATGAGGCGGGTTTGAGGCATTGAGAAGTAGAAACTGCCATTAGGCCAAAGTCTCGGTGTGCTGGGCACGAGCGGAGGGCCTGAACGGCCGATCGACTTTGCCGACGGGTATCAGAAGACGCCGGAGACCAAGCCCAAAACTGGTGCGGACTTCTTGGTTCCGATCGTGGCAGTCAGCGCTTCCAGTTTCGAAAAATGACGTCCAAACAAACCACATCCAACCGCCTGGTCCGGCGCCTCGCCGTATCAACGGACGAGGTGCGCGCCCGCCGCCCTGCCCTTGCGGCTACCCACTTAATAATCATGAAACGTTTCTACATTCCGCCAGTATTTGAATTCTTGGGCTTTCCGGAAATCCGCGTCCGCCTTTTCGCCCTCGCCCTTCCGTAGATAAGCCACGCCCCGCAGAAAGTACGCCTCGCCCCGCATCCAGGACAAATCCCTCCGGGTTTTCTGGACGACTTCCTCGTACGACTTGACCGCCCCGTTCAGTTCGGGTATGGCCAGCTCTGGGTGCCCTGTTTTTATCAGGAGTGTGGCCTTCTCCATGTGGCCATAAATCATGTCGTACCCGAGGGCGAATGCCCGGTCGAAGTCCGCGATCGCCTTCTCCCCGAGCCGGATTCTTTCTGCACTTTTCAGCTCAGGTTCCTGCGAATCTGCCATATTCATAAGGAGAATTGCCCGGCTGCTGTGGCGCTCGCCGTCCTCCGGCTCCAGCCGGACCGCCTTATCGAAGCACCTTTCCGCCTCCGTAAAGTCATCTATCGCTCGATAGCTCCATGCCAAGTTTCCCCATGTCACAGCCGACGCCGGGTTGAGAACGAGGCGCAGACGGTTGAAAATGATCTGCCCGCGGGGTGACTCGAAGAAAAGGTAGCCTGAAGCGATCACGGCAAGCAGGACGGCGGCGACCGCCGCCCGACGCCAGGTGAGCCTCCACCACCGTCGGAGGCCCCGCGTCTTCGACAAAGGCGGGCGGGCTGGTTCCTCGGGGCGCTCGGGGGTGCTTACGACAGCGATGGCTTCGCTCGGGTGCGAGCCCGTGTCCGGGGTCGCGGTTTCACCGGACACGGCCTGATCAAAATGGACCGCGGGGGGAAGTTCAGACGCCTTCAGAACGGGCGGAAGCTGTGCCTCCGTAGGGGGCGGCGCTCTGTCTGGTTGTAGCGGATACGGGCTCGCCTTCCGCGCACTCCAGTCCGGGAAGTCCGACCCGATGTCTGGGGCCGTCTCACGGGCGCCGTGGAGCGTCTGCAACAAGTCGAGGTAGTGCAACTCGGAGTACGGGTCGCCGCGGAGGTCGATCCAATATGAGGCCGTGCGCCACGAGGGCAAGGCGGTCTCTGGAGTCCCGCTGCGAAGGACGGCGATAAACTTCCGGTTGTTCCGGAGCGTCGAGGCCTCCGCCGACATCATCTCGCCTTCGTAACCCGCGCCGCCGGTGCGATTGTCCATCTTCTCCTTGTATTTGGGCGTGCAGACGGCGATGACGAAGTCGCTCTCCCGGATGGACGTTTCCATGAACGCCGGGAGGGGGTCACCAGGCACGACGTGCCAGCGGTCGAGGATCGACTTAATCCCTTGGCTGCGGAGTCGGGCGGCCAGGCGCTTGACCCAGTCGTTGTGCGCGTCGTTGTCCCACGAGTACGAGATGAACGCGGTGGGAGGGGGCACGATCGGGGTCCGGAGTTGCCATGCCTCGCTCCCAGCGGCCCGAGCTGCCGCGTCAAACCTCGGTCACGCGCGTCTTGGCAGCGAAGTCCACGCGGAGCGACCCGGCCGCGAAATGACGATTCAGAGGAGCCCCCGGTCGCTGGCAATCGTGGTCGACCGGTAGAAGGGCCAGAATACACGAGCGTTCTCAGCCGATCAATGGACTGACCGTGCTCATTGCACTTTCCCGACTTCGGACCCGCGCCCTTGGCCTCGGTGGTCGACATGACCGACGTGCGCGGCCGCCCGAAGCAATATGTACCGACATCAGTACGTGTTCGGACCAAGCAGTTGAGCGCAGTTTCCATCGAGGTCAGTTCGTGGAGGAGCCCGACACCCATCCTCTTAGCTTGCTGTCGAGAAGTCACCTGGAGTGGTTCCCCGGCTATCACCCCTCCTTACAGAAGCCTCGCTTCCGGCTGCCGGCCAAGCTTTGGCCGGGCGGGGCTCGTTAACCCGCAGGGTCGCGTTAAAAGATTTCTGTGTGTCGAGTCACTACTGCCTTTCTCGAGCTTTACCTGACGCATAGGCACCCACTCACAGCTAGTTGGGGAGCGGTCCAAGTGCAGCCCGACGGACGCTGGAACGCCGACGGTCCGGCAGCTGTCCTGCCGTTGCCGACTTCTGGATTCAGGGTGATCCGAGAAAGGCCAGAAAATGGGACATAGCGAATTATTCGTCGCTCTCGAATGATAATCAGTCGCCTTTGAGTCTATGGCCTCTAACCGCTGGGTCGGTGAAAGGCAGCCCGCATAAAAGGGTCATAGCACATTACTCGCCGTTCTCGAACTCTGAGCAATGGAGTGTTACGGCGATGACGTTTATACCTAGGATCAGAGAAATACCGTTCGCGAATGATCGTCTTTGAAAAAGGGGACATAGCAGATTACTCGCCGTTCTCGAACTTTGAATCGGGTATACGGCGATAACGTTGAAATCTGGGATCCGAGAAACGCAGTTCGCGAATGATCCTCTTTAGGAGAGACGGCCACTGTCACCAGCATCCCCTTTTTGGCGGTCGGCCTCTCGAACGGGGCGTGGATTCGAGCCCCAGGCGCGCGACGGTCGCGGCGGTCCACGTGTCATCGCCGTATGGACGCCCGCGCTCGACAGAGAGCCGAAGCCGCTTTAGATCACTTGCAGACAGCGACTCGTTCACTCGATCGAGCCACTCTTCATCCCGGATTGGCGGTAAGCCGCCCCATAGAAGCGTCTCATCACGCAACCAGCCGCCCGCGCTCGACCACTTCCAATCCTCCGCGCGCTGAACTAACTCTGCCCGAAGTGCATTGCGCTCGACGTACCGCAGCACAGACACCAAGTGTTCATCGTCTTGGATTGGGGACGCCTTGAATCGCCCCTCCCGTACATGGCCGGACGTATATTAATGGCTATGATATCGGCGAGCATGCGCAGTGAGCAGCCACTGCATCCAGCGCCCAAGGTCACCATCAGCGTGAGTTCGAAGTATCAGATGAAAGTGATTTGGCATCAGACAATAGCCCAGAATGTCCACTGCGAAGCGCGATTGACCGTCAACCACGGTCTGTACTAACGCATCGTAATCAGCCGCCTTGTGGAACACGGCTTCTCGGCGATTTCCACGATTCAGAACGTGGTACCACGTATCAGCCACAGATGCTCGTGCGGTTCGATTCATTCATAAATCCTATCATCCGCTCGGAAGGACTCGCAATATTCGGTATGTCCCCTTTTTCGCATGAGCCGCACGTGGCTGCGGTCCTCACCTGCGATAAATCATGCAGTTGACTGCTCGCATCAAGCAATAATCGCTATGTCCCCTCTTTCCGCGAAGGCCGAGATTCCGTTTGGTTGAAAGGGGGCAATCGAACGCAACCTCGCGGAAGAAGGCTCGACGAAGCATGCGACATCCGTCGTGATTCGGGGTCGGCGTTGGCGGATCTGGTTGGCGCGGAGCGGCTGCCGCGGACTGCGCAACTTGGCGGTTAACCGGAAAACCAGTTTTGAACACCTCCCGTGGTGGACTTGAGCGCGCCGGGAGCCCACGGGGTCGGGGCGATCACTCCGCGGACTCCGACGGAAAATCCCCCGGTAAACTTCGTCGTGGCGGTGGACGACCCTTGAAGAAGCGGCTGCCCTTGCAGATCGAGAAGGATATGTCCTCTGAGTGGGTACGCGCTGGAGACTTGGTACAGCTTCGACGCCGTGACGGGACGCTTCAGCGTCAAGGTGACCGCGTTTGTCGAGGGATCGTACGTCGCCGCCGCAATGGGAAAGGATCGGTATTCTGTGGTTGTCGACTGGTACGAACCCGGCCCGTCCTGAAACGAGAATTCAAAACCGCCGCCATGTTGGATCGTAGTGGGCGGCGACAGAATCCGATAATTGTGGATATTCTCGACAGTCGCCGGGTCCATCGGTTTGCTGAAGTCGAGCACGACGGCTGACGCACGCTGGCCATGTGTCACCAATTGAACGCCTGTGATCGTCGGTGGGACAGCGTCCGGGGTGCTGTAGAGATCTACCCAAGTCAGGAGTGCCGTCGGCAAGCCGCCTCTAGAATTCGCCGGCACGATGGTTGTTACAGACGAGGAGGTCGTCGTCGCCGAGAGCGAGATCGTCTCCGAGCCAGTCGTGGCCGCGGTCGATATGATCGGGACGGTGACCGTTTCGGTCGATACGCCCGCCGGGAATGTGACCGGCTCGTTAAAGGGCGCGAAAAATGGACTCGCGGCCGGCGTGGGCCCGGCGCTGGTCCCTTCGAGCGACGCACTGAAGTCGACGGTCACCGGCTCATCGAGCGCAGCAGGCGTGTGCCCCCCTGCGGCCACCACGTGCCCTACGAGCTGCGCTTGCGTCAGAGTCAGGGTAACCGTGAACGAACCCTGCTGCTGGTTCACATACTGGCTCGATGGGGTGATGAGCAGATACCTTTCCGTAGAGGACGCCGAGTTCGCGCTCAGAAGCGCGCGGCTCTCGAGCAGCTCGACCTGGATGAGCCTGCGATGGCGTGACCTGTGGCACGAATCATTGGACATCGTTGTCCCCCCTGTCTTGTCGATGCCAGCTCCGGTCGGGGGAGCAGGCGACGGTCGCAGCCGCGGTGGAGACGATCCTTGTCCCCACTCTCTCGTCGATGCCGCACCGGATCAATTTCCGAGCGAGCAAGAGAGGCGGGGATCTTTGCCGAAACTTCAAAAAGCGTCAATGCGGCAAATGGGCGCCTTTTTGGGCCGTGCGCTCGGCCGAGGTGACTGCATTGCCGTCACGGAAGAGGCGGCCGGTGTATTCGACGATGGCGGTTTGGCAGTACCTCGCGTCCAAACTGTCGCGGCATCGGCGGCGGTACGTTGGTCGCCATTGGGCAACGCAGGCACTCGCCGGGGCGAATTCTCGGATTTCCCGTTCAAATCTTCGCCCTCCGACTGTGAATGCAGGAGGAGGAGATCATCGAATGACCGACGCACCCGCGACGCATCCGAGCTTGCTCGTTCGCCTGCGCGACCGCAATGACGAGCAAGCGTGGTGCGAGTTCACCGAGATCTATGGTCCTCTGGCGTATCGACTTGCGAAACGGCGAGGGCTGCAGGAAGCCGACGCTCAGGACCTCGTTCAAGACGTCTTTCGCTCCGTCGCTCGGGCGATTGACCGATTCGACACGGACCGGAGCCGGGGGTCGTTTCGCGGGTGGCTCTCCCGCATCGCGAGCAACCTGATCGTGAACCTCCTGGTCGCCCAGCGCAGGCATCCGCGAGGCACTGGCGAAACCGATATCCAGAAGCTGATCGAGGAGCAACCGGACCCTGGCTGTGAAGAGTCGGCGCTCTTCGAAGATGAATATCGACGGGGTCTGCTTGCGTGGGCGGCCGAGCGCGTGCGGCCGTCGTTCTCCGAGCCCGCGATCAGACGATGGTGACTGTTTCGTTGGTCTTCTTTGTCAACTTGTCCTTCAAAGTCACGATGAACCAGTTGTTCTGCATCGATGCAGCCCCATCGCTCACCGTGTTGGCAACGCCGTCTGACTGGCACGTCGACGAATTGAGGGCGTCCGTGCCGCCGGGGGCAACTCCGTTCATGATCTTGCTGATTCGCAGCGAATAGGAATCGCTCGAAGACCATTCGGCCAGGATGGCGTCGAGCGCCGCGATGTTCGCGACTGTATTGCTGTCATAGCTGGTGGTCCCGCCGATCAGGATGTCGTTGCCGTTGCCCGTGAGGGTGTCGGCACCTGGCCCACCGATCAGGATATTGTAACCTGTCCCCTTGTCGGTGAGCGTGGACTTACCCGCCCCACCGATCAGCACGTCATTGCCCGAACCGGTTGCGCTCAGAGTGCCGCCATTGGCAGAACCTCCAAATAGAACTGCGTTCACGGTCCCGCCCGCGGTCAGGTTGGTGACGCCCGTGAACGCACTGGCGTCGACGATGTATGAGGGGCTGCCCGTTGTGGCCGTGACCGTGAGGTTGCCGGTCGTGATCCCGCTCAAGCTGAGCGTCATGCCATCGGTGGAGGACAGGAGAGAGTTGGTCAGGGTGTACCCGGCGCGCTTGCTGGCTGTCACGGTGTCGGCGGTGGCTGCACTGTCCGTGAGCGAACCTCTGCCGGTCCAGCCGCTGACGGTGAAGGTGTTTCCACCCGCGGTGTCAGCCAGGTTGGCCGTCGTGAACCCGCTAAGGGTCAACTTCGGCAGACCTGTCACTGCCAGGGACGTGCTGGCGAGCACGACGCTGGTCGCTACGCTATCAACCAGGTTTTCTGTGGCACCCTTTAGCGTTCCGCTCCCGGTCCAGCCGGTGATGGTGAATGTGTGGGTTTTGCCGGTGTCGGTGAGGTTGGCGGTCGTGATTCCGCTCAAGCCGAGCGTCATTTTATCGGTGGAGGACAGGGACGTGCTCAAGAGAGTGTAGCCGGCGATCTTGCTCGCGGTGACCGTACCGGTGCCCGCCGGAGCCGACAATGTCCCGCTCCCGGTCCAGCCGCTGACAGTGAAGGCATTGCTGGTGGTGCTGGCGCCGGTCAGATGTGCGATCGTGATGCCGGTTAGATTGTCGGTGAACCCGGCGCCGGTCCCGGTCAACTTGGTGTTGGTCAGCGTGTAGGTCGACGCGAGCGATTCGACGACGCTGTCGCCGGTGCCTGTGCCGCTCAAAGTGTTGGTGCCCAATCCTCCGGTGAGCGCGACACTGGGCACGGCGCCCGCATTCAATGTGTCGTTGAAGTTGCTACCGACGAGGGCGTTGATGCCCGCGACTTTGCCGCTGACGCCTGTGGCCGTTCCGTTCGTGCCATTCCCGAGGTTCACCTTCACCGCGCTCGAGTAGGACGCGAAATTCAGCGTGCTTGCGCCAGCGCCTTGAATGCCGCCGTTGAGCTTCGAGGAGCCGCTGAAGACGAACGCATTTGCGCCCGAGTCGCCGATCAGACTTCCGGATGGTCCGCTGGCGCCGGAACCCCGGATGTTGAACGTGTTGGTGGTTCCACCGGCATCGACGTATCGACTCATGCCGGTTCCGAGGAAGTTGATCGTCGTGCCCGTCAGGGCATAAGCGGCGCTATACTGGACCGACGTATTCTGGATGGTGAATACGTTTGTGCTGCCGGGCTCGGACTCGCCGTTGATGGTGACGGTTGCGGCTGTGCCGTCGAACGAAATCGTGCCGCCGCCCGTGATCGTGCCGACAGGCCTGCCGCTCAGGCTGACACCCAGGAGCGTGTCGCTGGCGCTTGGCGTCACGACGAAGGCATTTCCAGCCGTTGCGAGGAAAACCAGGTAATCGGGTGCGACGATCTTGGCGTCGCCCAGCCAGGGGCTGAAGTTGACGCTGCCGACTACTTTCGCGCCGGTGCCCTCGGGGTTGCTGGCATTAGTTGGGCCCGTGCTGGTGCCCCACCAGTCCGACATGGCGGTGAGCAGCCCCGTTGTCTGGTTGTTCTGGATGCCGACCGGGTCGCCCGCGAAGCTGTCGTTGTTGGCCGCGAGGGTCGCGGTATCGTTTGATCCCGAGCCGGCCAGGATGGCGGTGTTCGCGTTGCTGATTGTGCTGGCAGTGATGGTGGCGGCACCGCCGTTCTCGACGGAAACGCCGACGTTGTACCCGGTGATGGCGATGCCGATGGCCACGAGATCGGCACCGTTTGAGTCGATCGCGGTCGAGCTGCCGGCGCCGTCCATGCTCAAGCCGGACATCGTGACGGTGACGCCGCTTTTGATCTCGATCTCGTTGCCACTTGCGCTGGCGGGCGTCTGGATCGTGGTGGAGGACGCGCCCGCGCCCAGAATGCTCAAGCTCTCGTTGATTTTGAGCTGCTCGGTATAGGTGCCGCTGGCGACATTCACCGTACCGCTTGAGGCGACGGCGTTGATCGCATCCTGGATCGTTCCAAAAGCGTCGACGCCCACGTAATGCGTGCTGCCGTCGCTCCAGACGACCGGCGTCAAAGGCGCGTCGCTGGCGTAGGCGGGGGCGACGTACACGCTCGAAGGCGCCATGCCCGCGATCGTCACAGTGATGCCGTTGGCGACCCTTCGGATGCGACCTTCGGCCGGGTCGGCGATGAACAGGTCGCCGGCGGAGTCGGTCGCGACGCTCGCCGGGCTGTCGAACGAGGCGTCGAGCGCCGGGCCGCCGTCGCCGAAGTAAATGGGGGCGCCGTTGCCGGCGACCGTTGAGATTGCGCCGTCCGGGGCGACGCCGCGGATGACGCGATTAAAGGTGTCGGCGATGAACAAGTTGCCCGCCGCGTCGACCGCGACGCCAGACGGCAAGTTGAGCTGGGCGGATCCGGCCGCTGCCGGGCCGCCGTCGCCGGCATAACCGGCGATGCCGCTTCCGGCCACGGTGGTGATGATCCCAACGTTGTTGACCTCGCGAATCCGGCTGGCGCCGAAATCCGCGATGAACAGATCGCCGAAGGCGTCCACCGCGATGCCTTCGGGGTCTGTGAGGGTCGCGTCAGTTGCCGGGCCGCCGTCGCCCAGGACGCCAGGTTCTCCGCCGCCGGCGACGGTGGTGATCACGCCCGAGGGGCTGACCTTGCGGACCAGGCCATGGAACGGGTCGGTGAGGAAGACGTCCCCGGCGGCGTCCACCGCGATGCCGGCCGGGCCGGAGATCGCTGCGGCCGTGGCCGGGCCATTGTCACCGCTGTCGCCAAACGTGCCGTTGCCGGCGATGGTGGTGATCACACCCGAAGGGCTGACCATGCGCACGCGGTTGTTGCCGAAGTCGGCGATGTACAGGTCGCCGGCTGAGTCGACGGCGACCGCCGTGGGATCGGACAACTCGGCGCGAGTGGCCGGGCCGCCGTCGCCGGAGAAGCCCGCGACGCCGTCGCCGGCGACCGTGGTGATCACGCCACTTGGGCTGACCTCGCGGATCACATTGTCGCCGGCGTCGACGATAAACAGGTCGCCCCGGGCGTCGACTGCGGAACCGTATGGCTGATCCAGGCTGGCGTCAGTCGCCTGGCCGCCGTCGCCGGCGTAACTGGCGCTGCCGCTGCCGGCCACGCTTTGGATCGTGTGGTTTATGTCTGTTCCCACCACGCGGACCCGGTTGTTGCCGGCGTCGGCGATGAACAGCTTGCCGAACGAGTCGACGGCGACGGCCGACGGCCCGTCGAGCGCCGCGGCGGTGGCCGGGCCGCCGTCCCCCGCGAAGCTCGCCGTCCCGGTCCCGGTCCCGGCCGCGGTCGTGATCGCGCCCGGGGGCTGACCTCGAAGACCCGGTTGCTGCCGGAATCGGCGACGTAGACGTTTCCCAGGGCGTCGACCGCAACGCCCCCCGTTGAGCTGAATCCGGATGCGAACGTCGAGCGCGTACCTGCGGCGGTCACCTCGGTGACCACACCGCCGCCAGACTGGGTCAGATAAAGATTACCCAGGGCGTCGACCGCGATGCCGGACGGGGAAGCGATGCCGGCCTGGACTGTGGTGATGACGCCCGAAGGGCTGACCTCTCGAATCGCGTTGTTGCCATTATCAGCGATGAACAGATCGCCCTCTGCATCGACAGCCACTCCCGTTGGCCGGTTGAGCGCGGCGGCGGTGGCCGGGCCGCCATCCCCGGAATAGCCGGGCGTCCCGGTGCCGGCCACGACACCGATCACGCTCGCCGGGGAGATCGCGCCGGTGGCGGGGTCGATATACACCTCCAGGACCCGGTTATCGCCGGTGTCGGCGATGAACAGGTCGCCTCGGGCGTCGACCGCCAGACCCGTCGGCCCGTTCACGTTGGCCGTCACGATCGTGATCACACCCTGGGGGCTGACCATCCGCACCCGGTTGTTGCCCGTATCGGCGATGAACAGGTCGCCCGAGGGGTCCACCGCCACCCCGCCCGGCCCGGCGATCGCCGCCGTGGTCGCCGGGCCGCCATCCCCGAGTGTATCCAACGCGCCGTCACCGGCGACGGTGGTGATGGGTGAGATCGCCCCGAGCGAGGAGCTTGTGCTGCCCAGATCGGTCGAATCTCCGCTGTAGACCGCAACGATGGTGTGCACGCCGATCCCGAGCGGGGTCGCCGGAATGAACGTGGCAACACCATTGAACAAGGTCGCGACCCCCAGAGTGGTCAGGCCGACCGAGGTATCGATGAAGCTGACCGTGCCGCCCGGCGTGTCGACGCCCGTTGGGTTGGTCGTCACGTGGGCTGTGAAGGTTAGCGGCCGGCCTGCCGCGATCGTGGCCGCCGATGCGGTGATCGTGGTCGTGGTGCTGGCCCGGACGGGCAAGCCGCCGGCGATCGCGCCCGAACTGGAGACGAATCCGCCGTTTCCAACGAAGCTTGCGGCGACCGTGTGACGACCCAATGTGAGCGAACTGACCGGAATGCCGGCGCTGCCGCCGACCAGGGAGACGGGGCTGCCGTAGTTGACGCCATCGATCTCAAACTGCACCGTGCCGGCCGGCGTGGCCGTGCTGGCGGCGTCGGTGGTGACCGTAGCCTGGACGAAAACGGTTTGCCCGTAGACCGCGGGATCGGGCGTGGCAACGACCACGGTGGTCGTCGCGGCCTGCACGACGGTGACACTCAGCATGCCGGGGCCGGACGAGAAGTTGTTATCTCCGGAGTAAGTGGCGGTGATCGCGTGCGACCCGACGCCGAGCGTCGAGATCGGGGCGAGGCTGGCCGCGCCGTTTACCAGGAGGGCTGACCCGAGAAGGGTTCCGGTCGTCGTGTCCACGAAGTTGATCGTGCCGGTCGGGACCCCAGCCCCCGGCGACACGGCCGCGACTGTGGCCGAGAGCACGATCGGCTGGCCGTACTCCGGCTTGGCGGGCGCGGCGACAATCGTGGTTGCGTTCGCGCTCGGCATGACGGTCACGCTCGTTGTGGCGAAGCTGACCGCGAAGTTGCCGCCGCCCAGGTACGTCGTGGCGATCGTTTGCGGCACGGCCATGTCGCCCTGCATGACCACGCTGAGCGTGGCGATGGGGGGGAGGGTCGCCGTGCCATCTACGAGCGGGGCCGACCCGAGATCGGTGCCGGTCGTCGTGTCGACGAACTCGACCGATCCGCCGGGGCTGCCGAGAGCGGAGGTCACGGTGGCCGAAAAGACCACGGGCTGGCCATAGACCGAGCTGACCGTCGAGGCGCTGGCCACGGTCGCGGTCTGGGCCGGAACTACAGATACCAATGGGGCCGGCGGCGACGACGCGCTGGCCAAGAACTGCGAGGTGCCCAGGTAACTGGCGACGATCTGGTACGGCTCGATGGCGATCGGAAGTGTGGCCGTCAGCACGGCCGTACCATTGACCAGGCGGGCCGTCCCGAAATCGAACCCGGTAATCGCGTCGGTGAAGTCGACCATGCCGTCGGGCGTGCCGGCGTCCAAAGTCTGGTCGAAGACGGTGGCCGTGAACGTCACGGCCTGGCCGTACTGGACCGACGCCTCGCTGGCGGCCACCGTGGTGCTGGTCGCGGCCTGTACCGCGAAGGGGCCTGGCAGCGTGCCGGTACCCGAGGCGAAATCAGCGTCGTTCACATACATCGCGGTGACCGTGTGAGGCCCCAGACTGAGCATGGAATCGGGATCGCTCGTGGCCGCGGCGCCAACCAGCGGCACCGGGTCGTCGAAGGGTTTGCCGTCGATGAAGAACTGGACCGTCCCGGTCGGCGTCGCCCCGGTAGCGCTCGAGACGATGGCCGTGAACGTCACTGCCTCGCCGGGGCTCGGGGCCGGGTCGGAAGGAGACAAGGTGATCGTCGTGGGCACGAGGTTGAGCTCGTAGGCCCCGATGTCGACAATCGCCTGGCCCGAGCCGCCGTCGGCGATTCGCGGCTGCCCGCGCTGGTCGGTTGATACTGGTATGGAAAAACCATTGTACGCTTCGTTGTTGGCCCCTGCGTCGATGGCCGGACTACCAGGGAGAAGGGCCATGGTCGCGGTCGGGCCACCGTTGTCGGCCAGCGGTCCCAGCATCGGGTCCTGGCCGGTAATGAAAGTCGAGTCGACCGGGAAGCCATTCGACGTCGGGTTGGTCTGGATCAGGTCGTTGCTGCCGTTCAGATCAAGACCTGTGCCGGCCGAATCGAAATCGTCGGTGCCGCCAGTCGAATCGGCGAGGATCGTATTGTACATCAGCAACAAGCCGCCGAAGAAGGTGCCCTGCTCAAAGAGGCCACCTCCCGAGTCGGCGCTATTACCGGCGATCGTGGCGGCGTTCAAATTCGCAGTCCCGCCCAGGATGAAGATGGCTCCGCCGAGTCCGCTTCCGGCTGAACCAGCTTGACCGTTGCCCGCCGCGGCCCCGCCGGTCCCACCGACGGCCGCATTGGCCGTGAATGTGCTGTCGACGACCTCGATGTACCCGTTGCTGTAGATGGCACCGCCCAACCCGGCGCCGCCGCCACCACCACCGCCGCCACCGACAACGGCGGTTCCGCCGCCGCCGCCGGCACCTGCGCCATAGCCGCCGGCGGCGCCGCCGAGGCCGTTGCCGAGCGCGTTATCGCCGCTGCCCCCGCCGCCGCCGCCGAACATCCCGCCCGGATTACCCGGAATGCCTTGAGAGAAGCCGTAGCCGCCGCCACCACCGCCGCCGAAGCCGCCGCCGGTTCCGCCGGCGATGTCGCCGCCCGTTCCGCCGCCGCCCTGGCCGCCTTGGGGCGTGCCGCCTGGCCCGGCCAGCCCGCCTCCACCTCCTCCGAGCCCGGCCGGCCCCTCGCCGCCTTCGCCGCCGGACCCGCCGATCGCCTGGTTGTCCGTCAGCGTGCTGTCCCGCAGAGCCAGCCTGCCCAGGTTAAGCACAGCCCCGCCCAGTCCGGCCGCGCCGCCGCCACCGCCCGCGTCGCCGGCGCCGCCGCCAAAGCCCTGCGCCACCCCGCCCTCAAGCGTCAAGTCTTGCAAGGTCAACGACCCGGCGTCCGTCACGTAAAAGAACCGCAGGTTGGACACCAAGCTCGACGGGGAGATCGTCACCCCCTGGCCGGTTCCGGACGGGCCATCGATCTCCACGTCCCCGGTGATCGAGAACGCTGTCGGACCGTACGTCGTGTCGCCGATGGTCGACAACGCAACGACTCCCCCCGTGGCAAAGGCCCCGGAGGTGTCGAACCGCACGATGTTGGCCGCGCCCGGCACGAACGGGCTCGAGTAGCTGCCTGCCTTTAGCGGGTTGACGCTGGTGTTGGCCCACGCCACGGCGGCGCGGAGCGTGCCGTCGGTAAAGCTATCGAGAGTGGTCGTAACCAGGTATGAAGACGTGTCCTCGAACGCCCCGATATCGGCGTGCGCACCGGCGTAGAGGCCGGCGGGCCCACGCTGGCCGCCGCGCTGGTCGGCCGCCGGCGCGGCACTGTCTGAGGCCGTGTCCAGCGCCGGGCTACCGGGAAGCAACGCCATCGTCGGCGTGGGCCCGCCGTTTTGCGCCAGCGTCCCGAGCATCGGATCCTGGCCGATGATCAAGGTCGAGGAGAGCGGGAAGCCGCCCGAGGCCGGGTTATTCTGGATCAGGTCATAGCCTCCGCTGGCGACGACCGAGCCGCCGCTGGTCGTTGCAGACTGGTAGTCGGTTGCCGAGGCCCCAGTGCCGGCCAGGATCGTGTTGATCACTTGCACCGTGGCCGCGCCGTTCCCGGACGTGCCGTCGCCCAGGACGAAGAGAGCGCCGCCGGCATTGGCCGTGTTGTCGGCGAGAGTGGAGTTGAGTACGGTGATCGATCCGCCCCGGTTGAAGATGGCGCCGCCCAGCCCGCTTCCGGAGGTGCCCGCATGCCCGCTGAGGAGCGACGCGCCGCCAGAGCCACCGATAGCGCTATTGTCTGCCAGTGTGCTGTTGGTGACGATGACCGATCCGCCGTCGTTGAAGACGGCGCCCCCCAGCCCGGCGCCTCCGCCGCCTCCGCCTCCGTCGCCAGTCGGCGCGCCGACTCCGCCGATTCCGGCACCGTAGCCGGCGGCGCCGCCGCCGGCGCCGGGCAGAATTGGGTTGCCTCCTCCTCCTCCTCCTCCTCCCCCTCCTGCGAAACCGCCGCTTCCGCCGGCCAGGCCGACAACGCCGAAGAGGCCCCCGCCGCCCCCACCGCCGCCGAAGCCGCCGCTGCCTGGAGAGAAGATCGACCCACCACCCTTGCCGCCGCCGCCTGCACCGGGGATGGGGGGCAGTCCGGCTGCCCCAAGCAGCCCGCCGCCGCCGCCGCCGATCGGCTCGGCGTGGCCAGTGCCGCCAGTGCCGCCGGCACCGCCCTGCGCCTCGTTGCCGAACAACGTGCTATTCTCCAGCGTCAAGTTCCCACGGTTGAATATGGCGCCGCCCAGTCCGGCCGCGCCGCCGCCGCCGCCATCGCCGCCGCCGCCGGCGAAGCCCTGCGCCACGCCACCGCTGAGCGTCAGGTCCTTGAGCGTCAGGCTCGCGCCGGGCGCCACGTAAAACAACCGCAGGTCGCTGACCGACGCCGCCCGGGCGATCGTCACCCCTTGGGCCTCGCCGGAGGGGCCGTCGATCTCGATGCTGCCGGTGACCAGCAAGGCGGTGGGGCCGACTGTGGTGTCGCCCACGACCGAGAGGGAGAACGTCCCGGTGACTCCCGGTGCGAATGTGACGAAGCCGCTGCCGCCTGCAGTCGCCTCATTCACCGCGTCGCGAAGAGTGGTCGAGCCGGAGGGCGCCGACGGGTCGTCGAGGGTGGTCGTGACGACGTAATTCTGGATCTCGAACGCACCGATGTCGACGCTGGGCACCCCGCTGCCGCGGTCGAGGAGCCCGGCCAGGCCGCGCTGATCGGTCGATTGTCCGGCTGGGTTGACCAGCCCGGCGGCGAACCCGGGGCTGCCGAGAAGCAAGGGGAGAGTCGGGGTCGGGCCGCCGTAGTTGCCCAGGACGCCGAGACCCGGGGCGACTCCGGTGATCGTGGCCGGGCCCGAGAATCCCCCCGTCGACGGATTGTTCTGGATCAGGTCGTTACTTCCGGTGGCGATGACTGAGCCGCCGCTGGACGTCGCGGACTGGAAGTCGGTTGCCGACGCCGCAGTCCCGGCGAGGATCGTATTGGTCAATTGCAGCGTGGCCGTGCCGTCGCCAGATGCGCCGTCACCGAGGACGAAGAGGGCGCCGCCGGCATTGGCGGTGTTGTCGGCGAGGGTTGCGTTGACGAGGGTGATGGATCCGCCGCGATTGAAGACGGCGCCTCCAAGACCAGTACCGGCCGTGCCCCCCTGGCCGGAGCCCGTGGCCGCCCCGCCGGCCCCGCCGATCGCCAAATTGGCGGCGAGCGTGCTGTCGGTGATGATGACCGAGCCGCCGTCGTTGAAGACGGCGCCGCCCAAGCCTGCCCCACCACCACCACCGCCACCGAGTGCTGTCCCCCCGTTGCCGCCTGCGCCTGCGCCATAGCCTGCGGAGCCACCTGGGAAGCCCGTCGGGGCATAACCGCCCGCGCCCCCGCCGCCGCCGCCTAAGCCGCCAGCGCCGCCGTACAAGCCGAAACTGCCATTAAAGCCACCGCCGCCGCCGCCGCCGCCGAAGCCACCGGCATTGCCCGCGACTTCGTTGCCGCCGGCCCCGCCACCGCCGGCACCCGCGGCGGGCGTGCCGCCGGCCCCGTCCAGGCCGCCACCACCACCGCCGACTCCACCGCCGCCACCAGCCCCGCCGCTGCCGCCAATCGCCTGATTGCCCGTGAGCGTGCTGTCAGCGAGCGTCAGGGTCCCGCGGTTGAACACGGCCCCGCCCAGCCCGGCCGCGCCGCCGCCGGCGCCCTCGCCGGCCGCGCCCACAAAGCCCTGCGCCACGCCCCCCTCAAGCGTCAGATCCTGGAGGGTAAGGATCGCGTCGGGCGCGACGTAGAACAGCCGCATCAAGGGCGCAGAAGCGGCCGGCGAAAGCGTGAGGCCGCCACTGGAGGGCACCGGCCCATCGATCTCGACGTCACCTGTGATCAGAAGCGCCGTCGGACCAACCGTCGTGTCGCCGACGGTCGACAAATCGATGACTCCGCCCGCGGCGAAGGCGCCCGAGGTGTCGAACCGTACGACGTTGGCTGTCGCGACAGATAGCAGCGGGTTCACGCTTTCGTTGGCCCAGGCCACGGCGGCGCGGAGCGTGCCGTCGCTCATGCTGTCGTCAGTGCTCGTCACCAGGTAGGAGGACGTGTCTTCGAATGCCCCGATATCGGCATTCGGACCGGCGCCCTGAGCGGCCGGCCCGCGCTGGGCGCCGCGCTGGTCGGCCGCCGGCGCGGCAATGTTTGAGGCCGCGTCCAGGGCCGGGCTGCCTGGGAGCAGCGCCATGGTGTCCGTCGCCCCGCCGTTATAGGCCAGCGGCCCGAGCATCGGATCCTGGCCGGTGATGATGGTCGAAGACGGCGGGAAGCCGTCTGGGGAGCTGTTCGTTTGGATCAGATCATTGCTTCCGCTGAAGACGATCGAGCCGCCGCTGGTTGTTCCGGACTCGAAGTCGCTTCGCGACCCCTGAGTTCCCGCGAGGATCGTGTTGGTCAATTGCAGCGTGGCCGTGCCGTTGCCCGAGGTACCGTCGCCGAGGATGAAGAGCGCGCCGCGGAGCTCGCCGTGTTGCCGGCAAGCGTGGAGTTAATGACGATGATCTGTCCGCCGCGATCGAAGACGGCGCCGCCCACGCCACGGCCGTTGCCGCCGGGTGCGCCGGGGCCCAAGCCGGTGCTCGGAGACGTCCCGCCGGCTCCTCCGGCGGCGGTGTTTCCGGCCAAGGTGCTGTTGATGATCAAGACGTTGCCGCCATCGTTGAAGAGAGCGCCGCCCAGGCCGGCACCACCGCCGCCGCCGGCACCCAGGGTTTCGTGGCCGGTGCCGCCGTAGCCCGCGCCATAGCCGCCCGTGCCGCCGTTCGCGAGTCGGATGCCGAAGTCACCACCACCACCGCCGAACCCGCCGCTCGCGCCGGTCGTGCCGCTGGACCCGCCGCCACCGCCACCGCCGCCGAACGCGCCGGCCGTGGGGGAGAATCCACCATTCCCTCCGCCGCCTGGGCCGCCGACATTGCCGGCTCCGCTGGGCCCATCCAACCCGCCGCCACCACCGCCGAGAGAGCCGTTCGAGCCGTTTCCGCCGGCGCCGCCCTGGGCCAGGTTGCCGGTCAAGGTGCTGTCGAGAATGCTGACGATGCCGCGGTTGAAGATTGCTCCACCCATCCCGGCGGCGCCGCCCCCGCCGCCACCAGCGCCGCCGGCGCCACTACCGGTCCCGCCGGCAAACCCCTCCGCCACGCCCCCCTCAAGCGTCAGGTCGCTTAGCGTCAGGTCGCCGCCGGGCGCCACGTAGAACAGCCGCATGTCCGGGCCAGAGGCGGCCGGCGAGAGCGTCACGCCGCCGCCAGAGAGCACCGGACCGTCGATCTCGACGTACCCGGTGATCGCGAGGGCCGTCGGCCCGACCGTCGTGTCGCCGATCGTTGTGAGATCGATTGTCTGAGGAGTGGCGAAGGCGCCGCCGGTATCGAACCGGATGAAGTTGTCGATGTCGAAAGTCCGAACGAAGTTCGTGCTCGTGTTGGCCCAGGCGATCGCCGCCCGGAGGCTGCCGTCGTCCATCGTGTCATCGGTGGTCGTGACGAGGTACGACGAGCTGGCCTGGTACGCGCCGATGTCGGAGTTTGTGCCGGCACTGACGCCCGCCGAGCCGCGCTGGGCGCCGCGCTGGTCGGAGAGGACGCCGTCGGAGTCGTCGCCTGCGCCCAGTGCCGGACTCCCGGCGAGCAGTGCGATCGTCTGGGTCTGTCCGCCGTTTGACTGCAACGGCCCCAGCATCGGATTCATGTTCAGGAGGTCGGTCGACACAAACCCGCTGCCGCCGGCGGTGTTGCCGACGAGGTTGTAGCCCGCGCTTGAGAATGTGCCCGCGACATCGGGATCGAGGGTAGACGCGCTGTTGCTGGCAATGATGGTGCTGTCGAGCCGTACGGTCCCGCCCAGAGAGAAGACACCGCCGGCCTGGCCTTCTCCGGCGGCCGCGCGGTGGTTCCCCGCGGCGCCCGCCAAGGACGAGTTGTAGGCGATGGTGCTGGCGGTGATGGTGATCGTGCCGCCGTTGTTGAACACGCCGGCGCCGATCCCGGCCCCGCCGCCGCCACCGCCGCCACCCGAGAAGATGGCGTTTCCGCCGGCGCCGCCGTCGTAACCACCGGCCCCGCCGCTGCCACCGGAGTTGCCGGAGGTCCTGCCACCACCCCCGCCGCCGCCGGCGCCGAACCCGCCGGCGCCGCCGGGTGCCCCCGTCAAAGATGAGGCTCCGCCCCCCGCGCCACCACCACCAAAGCTGCCCGCCGCGCCGTTAAACGCCGTGGAGCCGCTACCGGCGGTCCCGCCAGGGCCGCCGCCGCCGTTGAATATTCCGTAGGGGTATGCGGAATTCCCGCCGTTTCCCCCTCGCGCGGTGTTGCCGGAAATCGTGCTGTCAACCAGCGTCGCCGTGCCGCTGTTGAACAGGCCGCCGCCCAGTGCCGCCCCGCCGCCGCCACCACCGCCGGCGGACTGACCATCCGTGCCGTTGTATCCGTAGGCCGTGTTGCCAGAGAACGTGCTGTGCTCGACGTCCAGGGTTCCGAAGTTGGCGATCCCCGCGCCCCAGTTCGCCATATTGCTCGTGATCGCGCAGTCGGTGACGGTGAGCGTCCCGGCGTTATAGATGCCGCCACCCATCAAGGTGTTACCGCCCGTGATGGTCAGCGCGCTGATGGCCGCGGTCACTCCGGCATCGACGAAGAAACCCGATCCCGACCCCCCCTCGTTAACCGTGAGTAGAGAAGCGCCCAGGCCATCAATGACGACATTCTGGGTCAGATCGGGCAAAGGACCCATCGTCAGGGTGATGGCCTGGCCCGCCAGCGACGGCAGGAAGGTGATCGTTTGGCCGGGATTGCTGTCCGCATAAGTGATCGCCTCTCTCAGACTGACCTCGCTCGGGTCGGTCGAAATGTCCTGGGTCCAGGTGACCTCGGTCAGGCTGCGGACGTTCAGGGTCGTGGCGGCGCTTCCGCTCGGCAGGTACCTTGAATCGCCGGCGAACATGGCCACGATCGCGTGGGGACCGGGCTCCAGAGCCACTGTGTAGTTCAGCGTGGCCACCCCATTGACCGGCACGGCCGAGCCGAGATCGGTGTTGGTCGTCGTGTCGAAGAAGTCAATCGCCCCCACAGGCGCCGTGGCGATCAGCGGCTGGTACGCGAGGGTGGCGGTGAGCGTGGTCGAAAAGCCGAACTTCACCGGTGAGGTCGTCGCGAAGGTGACGCTGGTCGCGATCGGGGTGATGATCTGAAGATTGCCGAGCGTTCCGGTGCTGGTCGAGAAGTTGCCGAACATGTCGGTATAGACGGCAGTGATCGTGTGAGTGCCGACGGCGAGCGCCCCAGTCGTATAGGTCGCGGTGCCGGTCTGGTCGATCGGCTGCGGGGTGCCCAAGGCGGTGCCGTTATCCATGAACTGCACGGTGCCGGCCGGCATGGCCTGGCTCGGCGACATCACCATGACAACCGCCGTGAAGGTAATCGCGTTGCCGGTCACCTCTGTGGTGGCGGATGCGGAAACCGACGTGCTGGTCGATGCGGCCTGGACAACCTGCGCTATGGGCTGGGCCGTCGAGCTCAAGGCGAAATTGCCGTCGCCCTGGTAGCTGGCCGTGATCTGGTAAGAGCCCACCGCCAGCGCGGTGATCGGCATGGTCGCCAGGCCGTTCACCAGGTCGGCCGACCCCAGGCTGGCTCCGGTCGAGGTCGTAAAGGCAACCACCCCGGTCGGGACCCCGACGCCCGGCGCGGCCGCACGCACCTGGACGACCAAGGGTTGGCCGTACACCGATGGGTTGGGCGAGCCGGGGGCCAGTGTCGTCGTGGTCTTGGCGGCGATAATCGTCACCGCAAGCGGCTGGGCCGTGCTGCTGTTCTGGAACCGGGTGACGTCACTACTGGAATACGTGGCGGTGATCTGGTGCGAGCCGATTCCGAGAGTGGATATCGGGGGCAGGCTCGCGGTGCCGTTGACCAGATTGACCGACCCGAGGTCGGTGCCGGTCGTCGTGTCCATGAAGTCGACCGAACCGGTCGGGGGAGGCCCGGCCCCCGCCGACACGGTGGCCGTGAAGCTCACGGCCTGGCCGCTCACCGGCGCGGCCGGAGTCGCGCCCACGGTCGTTGTCGTCGGTGCGGCCGTGATGACCTGGGTCAGCGTCGTCTGGCTGGCTCGATACGCGTTCGTGGGCGTATAGCTCGCCTGGATCACGTGGTTGCCGGGATTCAAAAACGGGACGGGGAGCATGGCCACTCCATTCGTCCCGACGCCCGCGGTGCCCAGGGTGGTATGGGTCGTCATGTCGACGAACTGGACCGTGCCCTGGGGCACCGGTGCGTTCGAGGCGCTCGAGGTCGGGCTGACGGTTGCAGTCAGCGTCTCGGGCTGTCCATACGTGGTCGGAGTGGGCGAGACGCTCAAGCTCGTGACGTCGCGCGCCAGGCCGGCGTTGGGATTGGTGTTGAATGACAGCAGGGTGGCGCTGGCGATGTTGAAATCCCAGCGGGAACTGCTGAAGACGTAATAGATCTGGACGAATGCAGACAGCCTCGCCGTCAGGTCGCCGCTGACGTCAAAAATCGAGAGCGGGTTGGTAAAGAGCTCGCTCGCGATCGTGCTGAAGCGGAGGTGGGGGTCGTCGCTGTCGTTAGCCAGGTGGAAGTTGATGGTGGCGTACAGCCCGCCGGTTACCCCGCCGGAGATCCAGTAGAGGTCGAGCAACGCCGTGGCGGCAACCCCGGCCGTCAGGACGATCTGGTTGGCCGTCGGCGGGTCGTCGACGTAGAACCCGTCCAGGATCTGGATGATCCCGCCCCCGGGGTTGGAGCGGTACTCGGAAAGCCTCTCGGTGTCGAAGCCGAAGGCGAACGAGAACTGCGCGCCCACCTGGCCTGAGAGCTGGGCGGCCAGCACCGGCAGCGAGGGGACGCGGAAGGTCTGGGTGTAGCTCAGGTTCAGGGTGAGCGTCGGCAGGTTCCACTGGAAGAGCGACAGCGGGGTGGCGCCGTCGTCGTTGCCCAGGAGAAGCTGGAAGGCTTGGAGCGGATTCTTGAGGATCGGAAACTCGAAGCCGCCTCCCGTCGTCGTGGCGCTTTGGTTGACAATGCTTGAGAAACCTGGGACCGCGCTCGAGACCTCTTGATTCATTTTCGCCTGGATCGCCGCGAGCGCCGCCGCCGAGAGGGGCTGGGGCGTCATCTTGTTTGCCTGGGTCGGGTCCTTGGCCGCCGAGCCGCTGACGGTGAACGAGCCCAGGTCGATCATGATCCCCATATCGCTGCCGGGGGCGGGCAAGCTGTTGATGAGGTTGTTCAGGCTGACGACGGCGTTGATGAAGTTGGCGGTGTTGTTATTACCGAACTGGCTGGCCAGCGTAGCCAGGGTAACGTCATGGCCGGCGAGCTCAGAGAGCGCCGGGATCGGCTTCATCAGCACGTTGATCACCGGCTGGATCGGGGCCAAAACCTGCTGGGCGTCGGTGAGGATCGGCCGCGCGAACTCGTTGAGGAATGAACCGAGGTTGATCTGGACCTGGTCGAACGTGATCGATGGCACCGAGGTCGAGATCCCGGCCATTGTGGTGGCGCTGAACGGCCAGTCGAGCCGGAAGATCGTGCTGAGCGAGGGCAAGCCCGAGTCGGGATTGCCAGACGCGTCGACGAAGTTGGTTGACAGATCGAGGTTGACCGCAGCATTGGCAGTGAACCCCACGTTGACCACGTTCGAGAAGCCCGCGGCGGCGATCTTTGAAAACGTCAAGTGCTGGTCGACCACCCCGCTTTCGCCCGGGTCGGTCAGAGTGATCGCGAACGCGCCCTGGAAATTGGTCGGCTGCTTATCGTCGTCGGCTGCCTTGATCTGGAGGTAGCCCAGGGTCCCGGTGGCCGCCAGCCCAGGGAGCGTCACGTCGGTCGAGATGTTGAAGCTCGTCGGGTAGGGGTTGGTCGTGGCATTGTACTGCGACGAGTTGATGTAGAATCCGTCTGTTTTATTCAGCCCGAAGCCGAGCTGAAAGTCCCAGCCGAGGTTCAGATTGGCATTGCCGGCAAGGTTGAGCCCGAGCCCGGGGATGCCCAGGCCAGCGGCCAGCGGCAGGGTGAGCTGGCTGGCGTTCTTCAGGTGGATGTAGAACTGGACGCCGCCGCTCAAGGACGCTTGGTCGACGATGTAATGGGCAGGGCCGGTCTTGGTATTGCCCGGAATCGGCTGTAGCCAGTTGAGCCCCGCGGGGCCTCCAAAGGGGCCGGGGCCGAAAATGTTGTAGATCTGCGTCTCGATCTGATCCAGCGTGTCCGCCGCGGTGTTGAGCGCGGTGACCAGGCTGCTCTCCAACTTTCCCAGGAAGCTCGCCGCCGTGGCGATCCCTGAGCCGATCAGCGGGAGGTTGCTGCCCAAGACCTGGCCATCGATGCCGTTGAACAGCGGCCCGAAGACGGCGTCGACCCCGGCCGATAAGCCTCTCAGCAGATCACTGACAGAAGCGCCATTGAGCGCGTTATTGATTGCGTCCTCTAGCGAACCGCCGCCCGGCAGGCCGTTGGTGAATTCGAGGGAGCTCAAGGGCTGGGTCAGATTGGCCGTGAGCCGGAGGTCGTAGATCTCCTTGGGCGTGCCATTACCGATCGCGTAATAGATCGGCAGGTCGGCGCCGACAAACGCGGTCGCCTGCACGACCCCGAGATCGGGCAGTATCGGGTCGGTCAGGGTATGGCGGCCGGGGAGGTTGGAGGGCGGGGTGCCGGTGGCCGGAGACTGGAGCCCGATCACAAGCTGCGCAGGGGCCGTCGAGTCGTTCTTGCCGTCGCTATTGATCACGGCGAAGCCGTTTGTCACGGACACCGAAAGTGGGCCCAGGTCGGCTTTGGCATCGAGCGGGTTCGCCGAGGCCATCGCGTCCAGAATGAGCCCGGTCCCCTGCCCGGTCGCCGGGTTAAAGTCATAGAGGAATGGCGTGAAACTGTCGTTGCCGGTCAAGGAGATTCCCAGGGAAAGCTGGAAGGTCGCCCAGGCCGACAGCTCGAGCGTCGTCGAGGCGCTCGCCGCCAAGGAATCGCTTCCCGGGATGTTGAGCGCGGGGTTGAACATGCCGCTGTATTTGGCGATCTCGTAATCGAGGTCGAGCCGCAGGGCCTCGCCTGAGGTCTGACCGTTCGTGAACCCCAGGTTGGCCGCTCCGGCACCAATGCCTTGGACCATGATCGAGGAAGCCGGGGCCGGGCCCGCCGCCGTCAAGGTGATGTAGGCGCCGCTGGCAGAAGCCACGACCGCGCTACCTAACCCCGCGGTCAGGAGCGCTGCATTCAAGTCGGCGACCAGGCCTGCCAGGTTCTTCGAGTTCGGGTTAACCGGCACGGTGACGGGGACCGCCGTCCCACCGTTCAAGACGAGCTGGAAGTTCGCCGCACTGGTCAGGAGCGCGGCCGGGCTGGCGGCAGTCAGCGAGGTGACAATCCCCAGGCCGATCGTGTTGGAGAACCCCAACTGGGTGGACGCGGGGTCGCCTGAGGCAATGCCTTGGATCACGATCGAGGATGCCGGGTTGGGGCCGGTCGTGGTCAAGGTGATGTAGCCGCCGCTTGAAGTCGCCACGACCGAGCCCCCCAACCCGGCGGTCGCGAGGGCTGTATTGATGTCGTTCACCAGGCCGGCCACGCTCGTATTGCTCGGGTCCGGCGGCACGGTGACCTGTACTCCGGTGCCGCCGTTGAGCACGACCTGGAAGTGGGCCGCGCTCGAGAGGACGCCGTTTGCCGGGGCCAGCGTGGTGCCGGTCACCGAGTTGTCGTCCAGCAGGCCGGCGATCTGATTGGCGAGGGCCTGGAGGCTCGAGGACGGGTCGTTCACGAGCCGGGCCAGGAAGTTGCTGAAGGAGGTGGCGTAGCCCAGAATGTCCTTGAGGCTCACGTTCACCAGCGGCAGATTTTGGTTGAGGAACGCGAGGCTCGTGCTGCCGGAGTTGGTGGCGCCGGCCACCGTATCGGTAAGGAAGTTGAGGCCCAGACTGAGCGCATTGACGAATGTTGTGAAGTTGAACCCGGTGAGATTCTGGAGCTGGGGGGGAGAACGATGGTGTAGTTGTTGCCGTTGGTGAAGGCCGCCGCCAGGATGCTGGGGTCAAGGTCGAAGGGGATGCCGCCAGGCGGGTGTGGAACTCGATCTTGCTTGTGCTGGTGGTGCTCACGCCGCTGAAGGTGTTCCCAGCCGAGATCGGCAAGTTCACGTCGGCGGTGAGGTTCACGGATGGCCGGATCACGTACGCCGACGTCGCGGAGCCGTCCTGGTTGAACCCCAGGACCTGGGCGTTCTGGATGGTCAGCGTCTGGGCGAGCCCTCCCAGAGTCGTGAACGCGACGCTCGTCCCGCTGGCCAGGGCCCGCACCTGAGTGCCCAGGGACACCCCGCTCGAATCGTTGACGGCACTCAGCGAGGCGTTCAAGTTCGTGATCAAGTCGGCGAGGGTCTTGGGGTTGGGCACGGCCGTGTTCAGGATCGGGATCGTGTACACGGGCCCGGAGCCGAGCTGGAGCCCGAAGGTGCTGGTCCCAAAGTTGATCCCGGTGCTCCCATTGGCCGGGCCGGGGTTGGCCCCGATGACCGACAGACCGACGTTCCCCCCGAGCGCGGTCGTCAGGTCGCTCAAGGTGGAGTAGCCCGATTGAGGCGTGCCCTCAAGGTTGCCCAGGCCGAAGCTCGCGGTTGCGCTGGCCACGGCCGTGCCGCCATTCACCTGGACGGTGAAGAACCCGAGTGAGGCAATGGCACTCAGGGACGCTCCGAGAGTGATCTTTGCCGTGAGCGGAGTGTTGGTCTGGACGAAGATGTTGTCGCCGAAGGAAACGCTGTCTGAGTCGGTTCGCTGGATCGTCCCGGTGCCGTCGCCGGTGCCCAGCAGCCCCAGTTCGGCGCCCGCCGTGGACGAGTTGAGGGCCGTGACGGTGAAGGCCGAAGGGCCGGTCGTCGTGTCGGTCAGGACGATTCCGAGGCCGTCGGAGCTGATGGTCGCGATGAAGTTTTTCGGCGCCGCGGCGTTCAACTGGGCGAGCACGCCGCCGATCGTGGTGCAGCCGCTCAAGACCACGTCCACGCTGGTGCCATTGTGCAGCGTCACATTGATGTCGGGCTTTCCGCCCGGGGCGAACTGGATGCCCTCGCCGGACTGGAGGGTGGATAGCAACGTATCGGGCGATAGCGCCGTGGCCTGGCTGAAGGGACGCAGCAGGATCCCCAGGGTGAAGCTTGCGCTCACGTTTGCCTGGACGAAGACGTTACTATTGGTAATCGCCAGCGACGCCAGGCCGCCCGGATTGAAATTGAGGTCGAGGCTCGCCGAGATCGGGGCTTCGTCGATCCCGAGGTCGTCAGCGGCGCTCGAGCCGTTCAGCGACTGTACGGTGAACGGAAACTTGGTGCCGCTCGTGTCGGTCAGGACCAGGTGCCCGGTCGTGTCCAGGCTGGCCACGATCTTGGGCGGGTTGGCTCCCGCGACCTGCTTTGCGGCGGCGTTGATCAGATTGATCACGTCGCCGACCGTGGTGGCCGAGCCCAGGCCGACGTTGATCACGGTTGTGCCATCGCCGCCCTGAATCTGAAGGTCGTTGCCCGTGTCGCCCTGGAACGAGACGCCGGCACCTCCATCCAGGTCCGACAGCGGGGTGGTCAGGTCGGCAATCCGGTTGACGTTCTGCCCGTCCAGCACGAGCACGAGCGCGTTCAGGTTCTGACCGTTCAGCACCGCCGGGTTGATGTTCTTGCCGGTCAGGGTGTTCCCTATACTGGCGCCCGCTATGCCCAGGTTGGCGGCGGTCGTGCCCCCGCCCTCAGACACCACGGAGAACGGCTGCGTGGAAGTGAGCACCAGGGCGTTCCCAGCCGAGTTGAGCGCCGCCGTCAGAGTGGTCTGGATGTTCTTGCCGTTCAAGGTATACCCGGTGCCGGCGGGAACGTTCACGGTGCTCGAGCCGGTAATACCCAGGTCTGTGGCCGTCTGCGAGGCGACCACCGAGAACGACTGCGCGGCGGTGAGGACCAGGGCATTGCCGGCGAGCGCCGCAGTGATCTTGCCGCCGGCGTCGTCGTTCATCTGGTTGATGAGTCCGCCAAGTGTCAGGGAGGTGGTACTGGTGATCGCGATCGGGAGCGAGCTGCCGTCGGCGAAGTTGATGGTGAGGTCGGTCCCGCTTGGTAACGCGACGCCCCGGCCGTCGTTGAGTTGCGAGATGGGGGTGGTCGGCGTGAGCATCGCAGCGCTATTGATCTGGTTGATGACGTCGCCCACGGTCAAGGCGGCGCTCAAGCTGATGTCGAGCGAGCTGTTGTCGGCGAACGTCACGGTGAGGTCGGGCGCGCCCGTGGTCGAGAAGTTGACGCCCTGGCCGCCGCCCAACTGCGAGAGCAGAGTGCTGGTGGTGATCGGCGTGGGGGGGATGGCGGGCCCGACCTGAGCGGTGCTGGTCGAGATCAGGCCCAACCCGACGGCCGCCAGCGAGCCGGGGACGGCCGCGACTGAGAGGGTGCCGTTGCCGGTCGTGCCGTCGTACAGCACCAAGCCGGTGCGAGTGGAGTTGATCCCCAGCGCTAGCCTGCCGTTATTGGGCTGGCCCTGGCTGTCCCTGGCGCTTGCGACCTGATTGATCAAGTCGGCAACGGTCACGGGGTTCGAGAATGTGATCGGGAAGACGACTCCGTTCGACAGCGTCACCATGAGATCGGCGCCGCCGGTGGTCGAGAACGAGACGCCGGCCCCGTTGTTCAGGTGTAACACGGGCGTCGTCGGGTCGAGCGTCGGGTTGCGGAACGCGATGCCGACGATGCCCAGGTTGGCCGCCGCGTTTGAGCCCTGCTGGCCGATCACGTTGAACAGGTTGGTTCCGAGCGTCATGTCGGTCAGCATCAGGCCGTCCTGGTCGGGGTTGATCGCGGCCACGAGCTGGTCGCGGTTCCCCGGGGCGTCGTTGATCTGGGAGATGACGTCGCCCAGGGTTTCACCCTTGCTCGGGGCGAACGTGATGGGAAGAATCGTCCCGTCGGAGAGCTCGATGCTCAGGTCGGGCCCTGGGCCGTTGGTGCCAGGTCCGACCCCGTTTACGGGGTCCATGGCGAACTGGACGCCCTGGCCGCCGTTCAAGTCGGAGAGCAGCGTCGAGTCGTCGACCACCGGGTTCAAGCTGTCGCCAACGATCTGTCCGCTGAACGTGCCGCCGAAGGACTGCTGGAGATTGAGCGTCATCGTGAGCGCAGGGTACCCGGTCGACTGGAAGTTCGGCACGTAGTTGAAAGAGATCGGGGTGTTGGCGGCGGCCGTGTTGGCCGCATTGGCGCTCTGGAGCCCGCCAATGCTGTTGAAATCCGTGCCGCCGGAGGGAGCAGTGAGCCCGGCCAACTGGTTGGCGTAGGTGGCGGCAACGTTGACCAAGCTCCCCAGAGTCGTCCCCTGGGTGAACGGGATCGTGGTGTTGAAGGCGGGGGAGCTGGCGAACTCGCCCAGGTATGAGGAGAACTGCTGAAGCGCCACGAGCAGGGCCGCGGCGGAGACGTTCTTGAAGTTGAGCAGCGTGCCGAAGTTCTCGGGGTCGATCGTTGGCAGCTCCCCGGAGAAGATGTTCGGGGTTGAGATGATCAGCTCGGGCCCGGGCTGGCCGGCGGGGGTAAAGCTGTACGCGCCCCGACTTGTCATCAACGAGGGAGTGATGAGAATGTCGAGGCCGAGTGAGCCTGAGAACTGCGGGGTGGTGATCAGTTGCAAGGGGTTGGTCTTGAGCAGATTCATGATCGTGCTGAGCGTGGTCCGTCCGTTGCTGTCGGCCGCCAGGCCGATGCTCACTGCCGCCTGCAAGAGCGGCAGACGATCGCTCGTGGGGTCGGCGGGGTTGGAGAGCAGGCCCAGCACCTGGCCCGTGACGTTGAGCGGGCCGATCGTCGCGGCTACAGTCAGCCCCTGACCAGAGTCGAGAAGACTCGCGCTGATCGTCGGCGGGGTTGCGAGCTGGACGAAGAAGGCGTTCCCCAGGTTTGCGGTCGTGTTGTTCACGATGGCGCTCGCGAGTGCGCCCAGGTCGACGCCGATCGACGCGTCGAA
Organism: uncultured Planctomycetota bacterium; assembly: GCA_963823665.1. Lineage (GTDB taxonomy): Bacteria > Planctomycetota > Planctomycetia > Isosphaerales > Isosphaeraceae > CAVXHV01. The sequence goes on along the minus strand of CAWGMQ010000007.1, from coordinate 798,355 downwards.
AGTGAACTGGGTCTGGAGGTCCACCGCGAGGTTGGCGCTCAATGACAGCGGCGACTCGCCCCCCAGGCCGAGGTCGAGCGCGATGGGATCGATCCGGGTGGCGGTGAAGTCATAGTTGAGCAAGAGCGCCCCACCTTGCACCGTGAGGCTCAGGCCCGGGGCCAGCGACAAACTCAGATCGCCGCTCGGCGCCGAAGCGCCGATGAGCGCCCCGACAAAGCCGGAAACCGTTGGGAGCTCGCGGGTGCCGTCAGGCAACGTCGGCAGCGTGGCGAAGTAGGTCTGCACCGGCTGGTAAAGGCTGTTGCCGAAAAGGTTGCCGAGCTGAACGAAGCTGCCGAGCGACCGGTCGATCACTGGAATTTGCACCGCCATGACCGACGAGGCGTCGATCTGGTTTCCCAGCGCCGTGAGCTGCTGCAAGCCCATGACGATGTCCTTTTCGGACTCGGTGATCACGGTGTTCAGCCTGTCATAACCGGGGCCCGAGATGGCCACGCTGGTCGGTTTGCTCGCGTCGTTCCAGGTGAATGTCAAGTCCAGGTCCTGTAGCGAGCTGGGGATCAGCGAGCTGAGCAGCCCGCTGTCGACGTTGATCGTGGCCGAGATCGCGATCGCTTGTCCGGGCGCCGAGATGAGCGTGGTCGTGGCGTACTCGGCCATCGCGGCGAAATCTTGCGGGCGCAGCAGGTTGGTTGTCTCGCCGGTGAGCGCGTCCGGCGACTCGGGCGGCAGCGTCACGGATGCCCCGATCGCCGGGTCGACGGTCAGCGAGATGTTGGTGGCGCTGATGTCGAAGAGCCCGAAATCGCCGGACGCGGTCAGGTTTGGGTCGGCGTCGAGCTGGATGTTGTCGACGCTGAGCATGGGCACGGTCTGCCCAAGAGTGTTGACCACGGCGGCCGTGTCAACGTAGAAGCCGTTTGAGTCGATGCCGAAGACCAGGTGAACGTGCACCATCATGCTGATGTCGACATCGCCGGTGAGCGAGATCGTGCCGCCCAAGGCCTCGAGGTTGAGGTTGGCCGTACCGTCCAACGTCTTGTTGATCGTGACGTTGAACTGGGGGTCGCCCGAGGAATCGAGCGTGTATGAGACCAGGTTGGGGTTGGGTGTATCGCTCAGGTCGACCAAATCATGCACGAGCGTGGGATAGTCGGGAATCGTCGGGCCGCCGATCGTCGTGACGTCGAAGCCGCCGGTGTCTTCCTGGAAGAGCCTTTCAAAGATCCCCGGGCCGCCCGAGCCATTGTCGGCCGCCGTGCCGCCGGCCGAGCCGCCCGCGTCGGGGTCCGCATCGGGGTCGCTCAGGGCCGCGACGTTCTCGACCCCGTCGACCACATCGCCTAGCGAGATCGGGAGGCCCGGGACGTCCGCCTGATCGAGCGCCCCGGCGACCGACGAAGCGAACAAATTCTTGAGTCCCTGGCCAACCGCCTTGAGAACCGGTTGGTTGGGCAGGTTCTGCGGAGCCAGACTGCCGGCGATGTAAGTGACGGTCAACGGGCCGTTCGGCCCGCTGATGACCAGCGTGCGCGTGTTGCCCGTCGTGCTGTACTTCTGAAGCGTGGCATTGCCCGGCGACGCGAACGCCAGACTAGCGCCGTCCTGGGCGTTAAACGTGATGCCGGGGTTGAGCAGCGCCACGCCGGTGTCGACTGTCAGGATCGTGCCGGGGCCAAGGTTAAAGGCGTTGATGCCGCTGATCGACTGGATCGGGAAATCCTGGGTGATGGGGACGCCGAGCTGGGTCAGCGTGACGTCGATCAATTGCGAGTTGAGCGCGTCCGGCGCGATCAATACAGTGGAGTTGGCCTGCGGCCCGCTGATGGTCAGCGTGTTGGTCTTGTTGAACTGGGTCGACGCCTTGTTGATCTGAAAGACCCCGCGGCCGAGGGTGCTGACCAAGAGCACGTCGCCTCTGGTCAGAGTGTTGCCATTCACCCTGATACTCATCGACGTCGTGTAGCTGATCTGGGTGACCTGGGCGTGCGGCAGCCCGGCGTTCAGCGCCGTCCAGACCAGGCCCCGCGAGCTGCTGGGCAGCGTCGCGTACGTATTGTCGGCGTTCGGGGTCCCGACCGGGTTGTACGTCACGAAAACGCCGTCGGCTCCGCCGACCAAGAGCACATCCTGACCGGCCAGCTTGATGATCTGGACGGCATCCAGCTTGGAATTGAACGGCGCGAGCTGCCCGGTGATGTCGGCCCAGTGCTTGCCGGCGTCGACGGTGGCGAAGACGCTCGAGCCGCCGGCAGCGTAGGCCACCTTCCAGTTCGTGGGGTCGAGCACGATCGAAGTGATCGTCACATTCAGCGGGACCGCCGCCGAGTAGTTGAACGAGCCACCCGCGCCGGTCCGAACGTAAATGACGTTGGACCGAGCGGCGTAGATGACGTTCGGGTTGGGGAGGTATGCAGTAGAGGTGATGTAGAATCCGCCGTACGTCACGGCTGTCACGAGCAGTGCCGAGGATTTCGCGACGCCGTTCCCGTCGAGTAAAAGAGACTGGCCCGCCGCGTCGGCGTTGGACGGCAGAGTCGGCGCATTGATGGTCTGCGAAACGACGGCACCGGGGCCCGCGGGGGTACCGACGCCCGTGGTGGTGTAAACCCCGTAGAGCCCGAAGAGCAGCTGGCCGTTGACTGCATTGGCTGCGACCTGGACGCGCTGAAAACCCGTCGCATTCTGATCTTTGGGGGCGAGCCCGCTCAGGGCGGCGCCGCCGGGCATAGCGGCAAGCATCACCGGGGCGGTGTTCCCCAGGGTGCCATTGGCATTATCCCGCGAAATATTGATGGAAGATACCAGGGTGTTGCCGACCAACATCCCGAAATTGTTGGCCACTGCGATTTGGTAGACGGCTTGTGAGTTCGTATTGGGATTCACGACGTCGACGACCTGGGTTCCGCCGTCTCCCGAATTGGTCTGCGTCCACGTGGTCGAGCCGGGCGCTGTCTGGACGATCGAGCCGTTGTCCTGGTTGCCCGCGATCGCGACGTTGGCGAGCGGGTCATAGGCGACCGAGTAGGTCTCGACATCGCCGAGGTTGCCGTCGAGCGACTGCCAGTAGGACGTTCCGCTGGTCACGCCCAAGCCGTTTAACTCGTAGAGCCCGCCGTCGTCCGACTCGAACAAGGTGCCGTTGTTTCCGGGCAGGAAAGCCATCGCGCGCGCATCCGCGTGCGGCGAAGTCCCCGCGGTGTTGACCAACGACCTGGAAAGATTGTTTACCATCCTCACCTGCGCCTCGGTCAGGGTGTCAGGGAAGAAATTGTTCGCCGCGGTGGCGCGCCTCCGAACAAGCCACCGCCGACCAGGTAGTAAGCCAGTGAATTCGGGAAATTGCGGTAGACTCTGAAGCCGCGCGCGTTGGCGAATCCCGCGGGCAACGGGAGCGGAATCGTGATCGTGACCTGGTCTTGACCCACCATGAGCGGCATCGTCGTCGTGGAGGGGCTGAGCGCGCTCTCGACTCCGTTCGAGTCGACGAGCGTGTAGGCATACTGGTAGGTCATACCGGCCACCAGCCCACCGTTGGCGGGAAAGGGGTTGGCGGTGCCCGGCATCACGAGGGGAGCCGAGATTGGGCCGGGACCGGGTGCATTGGGGCCGACGACGGGAGTCCAGGTTGCGAGGCCACCGTTGATCGTGACCTTGAATACAGAGGCGGACACGCCGTTGTTGATATGGTCGCCCGCGATATAGAAGCCGTCGGGGTTGTTCGGGTCGGCGGTGATCGGTGAATTGAACTCACCCTGTCCGCCGGGATTGATGCCGCCGGGGATGGCGGCGGCCAGCGGCACCGTCGTTCCGGCGGTGTTGTTGGCCAGTACCGGGCTCCATGCCGTGTTCGCGGGATTTAAAACATTGCTGATCCGAAACACCTCCGTGACCGCGTAACTCGAAGAACTTGTCTGCTCGACGGTATCGGCGTAGACCGTGTTGGTGGCCGCGCCCTGATAGACACTTAAGTGGATATCGGTCGCATTGGCAAAGTTGTAATTCCCCGAGCCAGGCCCGGCTTTGGGGACGTTGCTGGTCGTCACGTTCCAAGAGCCCACGCCAAGACTGGCGGCGGTGTGGACGTAAATACCAGCGTTCGACAGGATTTTACCGGTGACGCCGGATGTGCCGGCGATGGCCGCGAGGACCAGGGCCCCCCCCGTGGTGGCGCCTGCGGGGATGTAGGCCAGGTCCGTGACTGGGCCCGCCGGCAGCAGATTGCTGGGGATCCGGAAAAACGTCACATTCGGCATCGTGTAGTCGCTGCTCACGAAGACCCCGCCCTGGTCCGGGTCGTCGGTTGCGACCACGATGGTGTGGTTCGGGAGCGCGACGATGGCCGAGATGTCGAGGCCCGCCAGGGTGTTGGCTCCGAGCAGGGTGGCTGTGTTGAGCGCCGCATTGGCGGGATTGACCGTCATCATGATGACGCCCTGGCCCGTGGAGCCTGTGTTCGACGCGCTCGCCTGGCCGGTGCCGGCGAAGGCGATGTAGGGGTTGTCGGCGGCAATCGCGATCGATTCCATCGAGAGCGAGGGGAATTCATCGGTCAACGGCTGCCACTCCGGCGACGGCTCAGGCGCAAGCCGAGCATGGGGAATAAATACCCCGTGAGCCGTCGAGATGGCGACGGGGGTGTTGACAGTGGTGTTGTCGACGAAAGTTCCGCCGTTGGTGTTGATCATCCCGACGAGATAGTAGGTCGTCGTGCCATTGGCATTTCTAACGGCCCGATAGATGTTGTCGCCGAGGAGGCCATTACCGTTACCGAACGGCCCGACGTTGATCTGGATCATGCCGGCCGCGTTGCCCTCCAGCGTGATGGGCGCGCTTGCGTTGCTCTCGCGCCCCCCCGCCTCGAGGTAGGTCACCACGTAGGTATACGGAAATGTCGCGCCCGCCCCGCCTCCCATCGGGCCCCCCGTGATGCTGGCAGTGGGTGGCGAGGGTAGCAACGAGGTGTCATTCACCTGATTGATGTCGACCATCGTCGTGGCATTCAGGTCGTCCGTTTCCCAGACCCCGCCACTGGCGGTGGCCGCGAATGCCACTGTCGTCCCGACGACGGGGCCGGACTTCACTGCAAACGCCACGACCGCCCCCGCGCCCGGATTCAACTGGAGCGGCATGCCCGTGACGCCCCCGTTGATGATCGGGCTCGGTCCCTCATCCGCCCACACCGGGGCGGCGTTACTGGGTGGAATCGTCGCTGTGATCGCCAGCAAGGTCCGGTCTTCGAGCGGCTCAAAGAGCAGGCGCCGGGTTCTGCGCGCGACGTGGCGGCGAGCTAAGGTCTTGACTACTTTCCGGTGAATCATCGGCTTTCTAACTTCGGGCCTGGCACGCATGGCGGGTCTCCTCTGTGGTAGCCGTCAACAATGTGCGAATACTTGGCGGTGCGACTGAGGCGCCGCTGGCGCGCACCTTCTCCAGGCTCGGAACCCGTGACAACCCCGCTTGGGGCGGACGGCGATCCGAGCAATCGAAGGTTCGGTTTATCTGCGGAATGCCGCGCCAATCACGTCGACGGCTTTCTTTCAAGCCCGCGTGAAAGTTGTCGTGGCCCCTGGTAACTCGCGTGTGACGCTGATCGCGAGAAACCGATCGAGTCGTGGACGGAGTTCCCGTCCCATTCCATTCTTGGATGCTCGAGCGAGCGAGTGAAAAGTTGAAAGAATTACTAAGGCGGACAATGTAAAGCGAGTTTCGTCAGTTCGCAACAAAAAAAAGAAATTTTTTCGCATTAGAAGACAATCAGACAATCAGCCGCCAGATGGCTAGACCCGGGAGTCGGGCGGCGGAGCACCCTCGCACAACCCGGTTGGTCGCGATGGGTGGCGGAACGGGGTCGGCACGTCGGCCAGGGCGTCGCCAGGGAGGACGAATGAGCCGGCGAGCAGCGCCCTATCGTCGTTCACGAGGTCCGGAAACCGGCGCCCGGGTACGACCTGGACAGCGAAGATCTCCTGCGCGTCAGCCTCGAATCGCAGGAACGCGACGGTCAGGCCGGTCAATGTATCGATCACCCACACACCGCAGGTGCGCTCGGTCAGGCGCTCGGTGACCGGGATGCCGCTGAAGATCGCCGACTCGCGGACCTGCGAGAGCCCGACGAAGGCGAACCGGCCCACGAAGTCGAGGCCGCGGGTGAAGGGGCTCGGGGGCTGGCGGTAGAGGCTGGGCAGGCTGTTACGCGACTGAAGGGGATGTCAGGCTGAAGCCTGAGCGACGAAATTGCGGAGCGGCGATCGCGCTGATCGTTGCGTTCCGAATCATCACTCTGGATTTTCTGAACGGCGAGATGGCCGAATCGAGAATTCTTCGCGTTCGCGTTCAAATCTTCGCCGCCGGGTTGTGAATAGAGAGGGAGGAGATCAGTGGATGAACGACGCACCTTTGACTCATCCGAGCTTGCTAGTTCGCCTGCGCGACCGCAATGACGAGCAAGCGTGGTGCGAGTTCACCGAGATCTATGGTCCTCTCGCGTATCGACTTGCGAAACGGCGAGGGCTGCAGGAAGCCGACGCTCAGGACCTCGTTCAAGACGTCTTTCGCTCGGTCGCCCGGGCGATTGACCGATTCGATACGGACCGGAGCCGAGGGTCGTTTCGCGGGTGGCTCTCCCGCATCGCGAGCAACCTGATCGTGAACCTCCTGGTCGCGCAGCGCAGGCATCCGCGAGGCAGTGGCGAAACCGACATCCAGAAGCTGATCGAGGAGCAACCCGACCCTGGCTGTGAAGAGTCAGCGCTCTTCGAAGATGAATATCGACGGGGTCTGCTCGTGTGGGCGGCCGAGCGTGTGCGACCGTCGTTCTCCGAGCCGGCGTGGAAGGCGTTCTGGCTGACTAGCGTGGAAGGCACGCCGCCCAAGGTCGTCGCCCAGGACCTCGGAATGACCGTGGGCACAGTTTATCAATACAAGAGCCGGGTCGTTGCCCGGATTCGTCGCGAGATCGAGCAAGTCGACGACTCCGGAATACCTTTTGAAACCAGGAGCTGATCTGATGGTTGCACGAACATCCCAGTGTTGTGATGCGGGACGTCTCAAGTCTTTCCTTGACGACGACCTTCCCGATCACGAGCAAGCCCGGTTCAGCGATCACCTCGAATCGTGTTCGGACTGTCAGCGGATGCTGGAACGGCTCGCCGCCGGAAGCGAGCTCTGGGCCGATCTGCGACAGCTCACTCCGCGGCTCGGCAATCAAGCCGGCCCCGGCTGCTCAGCGCCTGGAACGGCAGTGTACGAATCGGCAGAAAGGTCGGAGCGGCCCGCTGGGCACGATCTCCTCGGCTTCCTCTCGACTTCGGACGAGCCCGGGTCGCTGGGGCGGCTGGGTGCCTACGAGGTGTCGGAGGTTCTCGGCCACGGCGGCTTCGGCGTGGTGCTCAAGGCGTTTGACGCGGCACTCGGCCGCGCGGTGGCGATCAAGGTGCTGGCTCCACAGCTTGCCACCAGTGCCGCTGCGCGAGGCCGTTTCGCCCGCGAAGCGCGAGCGGCCGCCGCGGTCGTGCACGAAAACGTCGTGGCGATTCACGCGGTGGATTCTTGGAAGAACTTGCCCTATCTCGTCATGCCGTATATCGCCGGTCAATCGCTACAAGAGCGGGTCGATCGAGGCGGGCCGATGGATTTGAAGGCGATCCTGCGCGTCGGCATCCAAACGGCTCAGGGCCTGGCCTCGGCGCATGCGCAGGGACTGGTTCATCGCGACGTCAAGCCTTCGAACATCCTGCTCGAAAACGGCGTGGAGCGAGTCAAGCTGACCGATTTCGGACTCGCACGCGCGGTTGACGACGCGAGTCTCACGCAGAGCGGCGTCGTCGCCGGAACACCTCAGTACATGTCGCCCGAGCAAGCCCGCGGCGAGGCCGTCGATCATCGATCGGACCTCTTCAGCCTGGGCAGCGTGATCTACTTCATGTGCACGGGTCACGCCCCGTTTCGAGCCAGCTCGACGCCGGCCGTCCTGCGGCGAGTGTCGGACGAAGAGCCGCGCTCCGTACGCGAGAGCAACCCCGATGTGCCGGTGTGGCTGGCTGAGATCATCGAGCGCCTGCACGCCAAGGACCCAGCGGCACGTTTCGGATCGGCCCGAGAGGTTGCACTGGTGCTCGAACAAAACCTGGCGGCGGTTCAGCGCGGACTGGCGGGCATGGCACCCGCGCCAAGAAAAACGGCAAAGGTGACTGCCGGCCGCACCCGCCGGCGTATGGCGATCGCCGTGCTCTCGATCTCGGCATGTGTGCTGGCCGCGGCTGCCTATGAGCGAAAGACCGGGGTCTTCACGCCGATCCGGACGATATTCCCCGCCGCCCTCGGCGATGGCCAGGGCGCCGGAGCAGGACAGGGTACGGGCCAGGCGCGGGTCACGATCAATGAGTCATCAGATTCGAAAACCATCGTAGGCTCGGGCAAGATGGCCACCAAGACCTGGGATATCACGGGTTTCAACCGGTTGCAGATCGGCTCAACCTTCCACGCAAAGATCTCCAAGGGAAAGGCATTCAAAGTCACCACGACTGCCGACGATAACGTCCTGCCCTATGTCGAAGTGGAAAAAGACGGAGACTTGCTGAAGATCGGCCTGAAGAAAGACCAGAGCTACAAACTCGAGAAATCGCCCGAGGCGGAGATCGTGCTGCCTGCACTCGCGCGAATTGAATTGTCCGGAGCTGCCAAGGGTCATCTTGAAGGATTCGATTCCGAGAAAGACGTGGTGGTTCATCTCTCGGGCGCGACCAAGCTAGACGGGGCGCTGAGCTCGGTGAAAGCGAAGATCGACACAAGCGGCGCCAGCTCGTTGACCTTGACGGGCGGAGCGCAAGAGGCCGAAGTAACGGCCAGCGGCGCGAGCCACCTCCTGCTGAGCGAGTTCCCTCTCAAGCAAGGCAAGCTCGATCTGAGTGGAGCCTCGACAGCGGATATCGTCGTAAGGTCAACGTCTCCGTTTGCAGCCACGATGTCCGGTGCGAGCAAGCTTCGCGGCAAGCTGGAAACCAGCGAGCTGGCGCTGAAGTCGGAGGGAGCCTGCCACGTGAATCTGGACGGAAGTGCCAAACGTGCCAAGGTCTCGGTGTCCGGTGCGAGTCATCTTCAACTCGACGGGGTCAAAACCGAAACGATGAACATCACCGTTTCGGGCGCATCGCACGCGAAAGTCGCCGTGAGCGAGTCGCTTGAATACGACGTCTCGTCGGTCTCGCATTTGACGTATAAGGGAAATCCTGCGCATGTCGACGGGAAGCGCACGGGCGGGTCGCATGTGACGCATGAGTGACGCCGACAAATCGCGCTCGCCAGGTCGTTTACGCGGAGCCGGGGAGCGATCTTCGAGAAACGCGACATCTTCCGGCCCTCATTCGGCTTTTCTGCGGCGCAACCATACGCACTTTATTGGAGGAAATCGTCAGGCTGAAGCCTCACCTACGACTTCTGCCGCCGGTCGCGGTCGCCGAGGCCGCCTTTGAGAGGGACCTTCGGCTCGGGACGGGGCGGAGGCGGTGCTTCGGCGCCGACTTCGGATTCGGCGTCTTCCTCTTCCTCGGCCGGAGCGATGGGTGCCTTGGGCGAGGGGCGAAGTGAGAGGCCGATCCGGCGGGCTTCGGGCTCGACTTTGAGGATGCGCACCTCGACCTCCTGCTCCGGTTTGACGATATCCGAAACTCGCCGCACGCGGTTGGGCGAGAGCTCCGAGACGTGGATCAGGCCTTCGATTCCGGGCTCGAGCTCGACGAAGGCGCCGAACTCCATGATCCGGGTGACCTTTCCCTTGACTGTCGCGCCGCGAGGGAATTTCGCCTCGACCATTTCCCATGGGCTGGGAGAGAGTTGTTTCAGCCCGAGCGTGAGCTTGCGGGTCGTGCGGTCGATCTTGAGGACCTTCACCTTCACCTGATCGCCCGTCTTGAGCAATTCGTCGACCTTGGAGACGCGCCCCCAGCTCATCTCGCCGATGGGCAAGAGGCCATCGACGCCGCCGATGTCGACAAAGGCGCCGAAGCCCTTGATCGAACGGACCACGGCATCGTGAACCTGCCCTTCCTCGAGCGAGGCCCAGGTTTTTTCGCGCTGCTCGGCGCGCTCCTGCTCCAGCAGCTCGCGGCGCGAGACGACGAGATTCTTCTCGCGCTGATTGGCCTCGGTGACCAGGGCCTTGAACTTTTGATTGATGTAGGACGCTGTATCCTCAACGCGCGATAGGTCGAGCTGGCTTATGGGCAAGAAGCCGCGGATGCCGTCGACGTCGACCTCGAGGCCGCCCTTGACGGCCTTGGTCACACGTGCCTCGACGATCACGCCTTTACGGAGTGTCTCCCAGTCGGCGTCGATCGCTGAACCTTTGCGCCGCAGGATGAGCAGGCCTTCTTCCGGGTCGAAGCGTTCGACCATGACCTCGATCGACGCACCGGGCTGCGGCAGATCACCCTCGTAGTCCGCGACGGGGAGAACGCCTTCGCTCTTTCCGCCCAGATCCACGAAAATGCTCTTGCCGCGCACGCCGATGACCTTGCCGGTGCGGAGGCCCGGGCTGATTTCCTGGCCCCGCTCTTGACTATCGCGGGCGGGCTTGGCGGACTGGGCGGCACCTGGCGGCGGCCCGCCGACGGCGGCGGCATCAAACCCGGCCATTGCGGCCTCGAGCTCGGCTTCGAGACCCCTGTCCCACTGACGCTTGAGCGGCAGGTCGAGGATCTCGATATCACCGCTTGCTCGGCCCATCACCCCGCCCAGCGCGGCGTCGATGGCGGCATCCAAGGCAGACGCGGTCTTCGCGGGTGCGGGTTTCGCGGATTCCGCGGTTCCCTGGGCAGGCGGATTGACTTCGGTATCAGTCATGGGATCAAATCCAGAAGGTGGAGGGTCGATTATCAATCCAGCCTAGCGATTCGCGCGGCGACGGCCAAGCGCAGCCTGGGCACACCTCACGAATTCCGCAGCCTGAGGGCCGGGATTCTCTTTGAACTCTTTGACAGGAATCCCGCATGGCGACCTCGGTGCTCACTGCCGCAGACCTGGACCAGTTGCGCCGGTATAACACGCCGACGATCTCGAACGCGATCGAGCTGTTTGACGTGCGTCCGCGGCACGCCGGCTTCCTTCCGCATCAGATCCGCTGCCTGCTTCCTGAGCTGGGGCCGATCGTCGGTTACGCGGTGACCTCACAGACCCGCGCGGCGGTGCCCGAGCCTGGAGAGCCCAAAACCGATTTGCTGGGTGACTACCTGCGGTACGTGGCGGGGATGGCCGGGCCCAAGATCGCGGTGGGCTGGGATCGCGACGAACCGCCGGGCCTGGGGGCTCAGTTCGGCGAGGTGACGGCGACCATTCATCAAAAGCTCGGCTGCGTCGGCCACATCACCAGCGGTTGCCCGCGCGACCTCGACGAGGTTCGCGCACTGGGTTTCCAGCTCTTCGGACTCAATCCGTGCGTGAGCCACGCCTACGTTCGACTCGTCGCCTTTGGAACGCCCGTGAATATGCTGGGCACGGAAATCCGTAGTGGCGACTTGATCCACGCCGACAAGCACGGAGTGTGCTTGATTCCGCACGCGATCGCACCGCGGCTGGCCGAAGCGTGCGCGGAAGTCGAGCGGCGCGAGCGGCCGCTGCTCGAGAGTTGCCGTTCCGACCAGTTTTCACTTGAAGAATATATCAAGCTCCGGGCTGTGACCCACGAGAAGACTCACGAATAGGCAGAATCTCTCGAGCGAGCGACTGGCCCGGCGGCGATACAGGCTTTCTCCCTTCCAACCTATCCGTTATCCTACACGCTCTCTTTTCACCGCGTCCCGGTGCGGCGGGGTGCGCCGCGTGCGACTTTGCATCCGGGAATTCATCGGTCGGAGCCTTTTTCATGATCGTTGGAATCCCTCGAGAGATCTTTCCCGGCGAGCGGCGGGTGGCGATGGTTCCTGCGGTCGTGCCCCTTCTGACCAAGGCCGGACTCGAGGTCGTCGTGGAAGCCGGGGCGGGCGCGAGTGCGGGATTTCCCGATTCCGAATACACCGCGCGGGGTGCCAAGATTCTGCCGGCACGTGCGGACATCTTCGGGACGGCCGAGATCATTTTGCAGGTGCTCTGTCACGGCTCGAACGACGCGACGGGCCATGAAGACCTGCCGCTCCTGCGTCGCGATCAGATCTTGATCGGATTCCAGAGGCCGCTGGGGACGCTCCAGACGGCGCGGGACATCGCCGAGCGCGGCGTCACGTCGTTCTCGGTCGAGCTGATGCCGCGCACGACTCGCGCGCAAAGTATGGATGCCCTGTCGTCGATGGCCACCATCTCCGGGTACAAGTCCGTCGTGGTGGCCGCCGATCTGCTGCCGCGGCTCTTCCCGATGATGACGACCGCGGCCGGCACGATCACGCCGGCCCGGGTGCTCGTGATCGGCGCCGGCGTGGCGGGGTTGCAGGCCATCGCGACGGCGAAGCGACTGGGCGCAGTAGTCTCGGCGTATGACATGCGGGCTGCATCCAAGGAGCAGGTCCAAAGCCTCGGAGGCCGTTTTGTCGAGCTGGCGATCGAGGCCACCGACGCCCAGGACGCCCGCGGCTACGGCAAGGCCCAGGATGAGACGTTCTACGACCGCCAGCGCGAGCTTCTGGGGCAGGTCGTTTCGCAGAGTGACGTGGTGATCAGCGCCGCCGTGATTCCCGGCAAGAAATCGCCGGTGCTGGTCACGCGCAAGGCGGTCTCCCGGATGGCGCCAGGGTCGGTTGTGATCGACATGGCCGCCGAGCGTGGAGGAAACTGCGAGGTGACCAAACCCGGCGAGATGATCGTCGAGTACGGCGTGACGGTGATCGGCTGGTTCAACCTCGCCAGCACCGTGCCCTATCACGCCAGCCAGATGTATGCAAAAAACTTGAGTGCCTTTCTGCTCCATCTCGTGAAGGACGGCAAGCTCGTGCTCAATCGAGCTGACGAGATCATCCGCGAGACTTTATTGACCGAGGGTGGCCAGGTCGTCAACACGCGCGTGCTCGAGTTCTTCTCGGCTCCGAAGGAGGTCTGAAAGTGGAAGTGAAGCTCGACCTTGTCACGAGTTTGTACGTTTTCATGCTGGCAGGGTTTATTGGATTTGAAGTGATCAGGCGGGTCTCCCCCCTGCTCCACACGCCTCTCATGTCGCTGACGAACGCGCTGGATGCGATCGCGGTCGTGGGTGCGATTATTCTGGCGGGATCGCGGCAAAATCCCTTCACGACACTTCTCGGCACGATTGCGATCATAGCCGCAACGAGCAACGTGGTGGGCGGGTTCGTGATCACGGACCGAATGCTCAAGATGTTCAAATCCAGCGGCCCCAGGAAAAAGTGATCGCCATGATCGGCCGCGAACATATCATCGAGATCGCCTACCTGATTGCCACGGGCCTGTTCATCCTCTCGCTCAAGTGGATGAGCTCACCGACGACCGCTCGCCGCGGTGTCTGGGCTGGCGAGCTGGGCATGCTCCTGGCGATCGTGGGAACTCTTTTTCACCATGAAATCGTCGACTACCGGGGCATCGCGGCCGGGCTGATCGTGGGCTCGATCATCGGCTACTGGCTGGGACTGGTGAAGATGACCGCCGTTCCGCAGCGAACGGCGCTTTCCCATGCCTTCGGTGCGCTCTGCGTGACCTTAGTCGGCACCGCCGAGTTCTACCTCAACACCCCGAAGATCGAACGGTTCACGATGGGCGTGCTGGGGCTTGAGGTGATACTGGGTTCGCTGACGTTCACGGGCAGTCTCATGGCGGCGGGCAAGCTGCAGGAGATCCTGCCCCAGCGTCCCATCACGTTCAAGGGCCAGAATATCGCCAATCTTTCGGTCCTGGGCGTTTCCCTGCTGATCGCCGCGTACCTGACGTTCCATCCCGGGACAAGCTGGCTATTCCCGCTGATCATTATCATTCCCTTGATCTTCGGCGTGCTGATGATCGTGCCCATCGGCGGCGCGGATATGCCGACGGTGATCTCGCTGCTGAATTCGTACGCGGGTCTTTCGGCGGCGGCGATGGGATTTGTCCTCGACAACAAGCTGTTGATCGTTGCCGGCGCGCTCGACGGTGCATCGGGCTTCATTCTGTCGGTCAACATGTCGAAGGCGATGAATCGCTCGTTCACGAATGTGCTCTTCGGGGCATTCGGGCAGGAGCAAGCCGCGGCAGCCGGTGGGGGCGACGCCAAGCCGGTGAAGAGCGCGACGCCGGAAGAAGCGGCTGCAATTCTTTCGGCGGCCAGCAAGGTGATCATCGTTCCCGGCTATGGTATGGCCGTGGCGCAGGCCCAGCACAAGGTGCGGGAGCTGTATGACTCGCTCACGAAGCGCGGGGTGGATGTCAGTTTCGGCATCCATCCGGTTGCCGGCCGGATGCCCGGGCACATGAACGTGTTGCTGGCCGAGGCCGATATCCCCTACGACAAATTGCTCGATATGGACCAGATCAACGGCGATTTCCCGCAAACCGATGTGGCGCTCGTGATCGGCGCCAACGACGTGACGAACCCGGCCGCCAGAAACGACACCTCGAGCCCAATTTACGGCATGCCGATCCTGGATGTCGACAAGGCGCGCACCGTGATGGTGATCAAGCGCGGGATGAGCCCGGGGTTTGCGGGCATTGACAATCCGCTGTATTACCTCGATCAGACGCTAATGCTCTTTGGTGATGCCCGCTCGTTTGTAGGAGATATCGTGCGCGAGCTGACGGGAGGCGGCGGGCATGGGTGATGTGGCGCTGGAACGAATCTCGAGCGTGTGATAACATCACGTAAGGATTCAGGAAATGCGGGGTTGGAAGTTGCCATGTCCGAGATCTTGGCCAGCGACCTGGACCAGATCACTGTCGAGCAACTCGAGGCCCGTGCTCGTGAAAGTGGTCGAACCTTGCAGGCCGAGTTGAAGCTCCGCTTGGAGCAGGCAGCGCTCGCGCGGTCGTCGCGGTGTTCTCGGTCGACCTACCGCGTTTTAGCAGAGAAAGTCCGCGCCACCCTCGGGGACAGGCGTCAGACTGACAGCACCGCGCTGCTGGCCGAGGATCGAGCGCGATGAGCGGCGGCGGGGGATCGCGGGTGACCACGGTCTCATCGCTGTTCGTCGACGAGAGCGTCGTGATCAAGTGGCACGTGGAGGAGGTCCAAGACGATGGACTGGCAGGACCGAATCAGCGTTGACCCGAAAATGCTTGTCGGCAAGCCGGTGATCAAAGGGACGCGGATTGCTGCGGAGTTCCTCGTGGAGCTCATGGCAAACGGGTGGTCGCGCGAGCAGATTCTCTTGAATTACCCACACCTGACCGGGGACGACGTTCAGGCCGCACTCTACTATGCCGCGGAAACGCTTAAGCAGGTCCACGCCTACCCATTGCGGGATTGACGGATCCGGACCGAGGGGCTTCTCGGAGATCTTACTGCCCAAGGGCGTGATGCGGGCGGGGCGCATCACGTGTTGCGCCGATAGCAACTCGCGCCGAATTACTCGTCCGGTTTGCGGGCGGCCAGTTGCGGACTTGCCGTTCAACGACTGCGAGGATGCGAGTGCATGACCGGCAGCGATGCGGTGATCAATCGTTGCCGAATCTGATAATTAGTGGAAAAATCGTGGTTCGACGGCAAGAGAACGTCGTCTTATTCGAAAGAGGCGTAACGATCTGTGTGAGCCTCTGGGCGGTCGCTTAACCGGACGGGACATTATTCGCGCACTTTCACGGTATGGGCTCGACGCAAACCCATGCCGGCGTACCGTGCCGGTAAGGGCGGCGGACGGCACACGGCGCGTGCCTGCTACACCGCAAGACTTTGGGAGTGAAACGTGGGCGCACCCAACGATCCGACGATGTCGCATGACTCGCTCGATGCGGTGATTGCCGCGTACATGGTGGCCGTAGAGACCGGAGGTGCTCCGAACCGCGAAGTTCTGGTGGATCGGCACCCGGCACACGCCGACGCGCTTTGCGCATTTTTCGCAGACCTCGACCGTATGGACAGGGTCGCTTCGCCGTTGCGCATCGCCGGCCTGCTAGATGCGACGAGCGCGGTCGACGCTCAAGACTCTGCGGCGTTCCCGACCGTGCGGTATTTCGGGGATTACGAGTTGCTCGAGGAGATCGCGCGCGGTGGGATGGGGATCGTATTCAGGGCGCGGCAAGTTTCGCTGAACCGTCTAGTCGCGATCAAGACGATCCTCCAAGGCACATTCGCCGACGACAAGCCTGTGGCTCGCTTCCGGGCGGAGGCCGAAGCAGCCGCAGCACTCGACCACCCTCACATCGTGCCGATCTACGAGGTGGGTGAGCACGAAGGGCAGCAGTACTACGCGATGAAGTTCGTGGACGGAACATCGCTCGCGAAACTTCCGCGGGGCGACGTGCGCGCGGAGGTCCAGGGAATGGTCGACGTGATACGCGCCGTGCATTTTGCGCACCAGCGTGGCGTGTTGCACCGCGACTTGAAGCCCTCCAACGTACTGGTGGATTCGCAGGGAGCTCGGCTCGTTGCCGACTTTGGACTGGCGAAGCGGCTCGCCGGCGGTGACCAATCGCTTACCGAGACCGGCCAGGTATTGGGCACGCCGAGATATATGGCTCCGGAGCAGGCCGCCGGCGAGAGGGGGCTGACCGTTGCAGCAGACATCTACAGCCTGGGTGTCATTCTTTACGAGAGACTGACAGGTCGAACGCCGTTTATGGGCGAGAATCCGCTGACGCTCATGAGGCAGGCCGGGAATCCGCGCCGCCGCGGCCGTCGACGATTCGGCCGGGGCTTGATTGTGATTTGGAGACGGTGGTCCTTAAGTGTTTGGAGAAGGAGCCGGGGAGAAGGTATGCGTCGGCGGAAGCGCTCGGGGAGGATTTGGAGAGGTGGCTGAACGGGGAGCCGATTCACGCGCGGCCCGTGGGGCGGCTCGAACGATTTTCGTTATGGTGCCGGCGGAACCCTGTTGTGAGCGGATTGATCACGGCGGTGGCTGCTTCGTTGCTGGTGGGGATAGTGGTATCGATGTATTTCGCGGTGCAGGCGTCGCGGCGAGCCGTAGCGGAGAGTCGAGAGCGGGCGCGGGCTGAGGAGTTGCTGGCGCGAAGTTTCGTTCAGTCGCTGGACCCGGATGGAGAGGGCAAACCGTGGTTATCGGTGCCAGAGAGCGAGGCACTGTGGGAGCTCGCGGAGTTAGGAAATACCGACATGGGCCTTCGCTTTCTCGACCAGGCTACTCGCGATCCCGTTCGCGCCGCGAGCTCCGAGCTAGATCGGAGCCAGCACTCATCGCGGCGATTGGCCTGAACCCGCGGAATCGTGAACTCGGGGAAAAGCTCTTGGACAGTCGCATCCTGAACTCGGAGGCCACCGTCGAGCAGAAGTGCGATCTAGCGCTTGTCGCGATAGAGCTCCAGGCCCAGGCTAACCCCCGTACGCAGAACTACTCTAACTGCATCTTCAAGGCGATTGGAGGAGAAGAGTTCAAAGAATCAGATGGGGCTTGGTCGACGCACACATGGAAGCTTTATTCGCGATTGGACCAGGAAGTCGCAATTCCATTGCTCGACGCGGTAGTCCTTCGGGAAGCGAACCCGGGCGTGGCACTGAAAACAGACTCGTTGGGCGACGCCGCTACCGTGCAGGGCAGGACCAGGGGACATTGCGGGCGAGCGTTAAAAGTCCTCGATTTCCTGTACGGCAGGGCCCTAATTGATGACCTGCCGCAGCCCGCTTTTGTGAGTTATCTGAAAGAACCGTTGTTCCGACAAGGGCCCGATGTGACCGCTAGAGTGATCTTCGAGTTCCTTGCCGAAAACAACGCGACATGGAACTCCAAGGTCGAGGTTACCCAACTCCTTGCGGAGACGGTAAGTCGCGCCGATGCTGCCGCCGCCGCCCGCATCGCAGACGGCCTACTCGCCTTAAGATCTGAAAATCCTTTCACGGCCATGAAATACGCCGAGATCATTCTGTCCGTCGTGGATCGGCGGCAGGCGAGCGATGCCGCCTCGATTCACACCGAGCTTGCTCGAATGTTCGCGGCGAAAATCGAGAAGGACTATGCGGATGATGACAAACGGGTGAATTCGTACATCCTCCGCTCCCTATTTCGCTCGCTGAAAAGGCAGAGTAATCAGTTCGTCGTCGCCAAGGCATGGGCGCCGGTGGCGAGGACATTGATGAAGCTGATCGAAAAGGAAAAAGACCCGGTAATTCTCGGGGAGCTTGCGGCCAGCCTCGGCGCCGTGATCGACCTCGTCGGTGTTGACGAGTCTGCGCGGACGTGTGGCGCAGTCGCCAAGAAGTTAACCGCGGCAATCGAGAAACAGGTCGATCAGAACGCGGAGTTCCCACTCGCGCGCGGACTCGCCGCGATGGCAATTCGAGCTCCTCACGACCAAGGCGTTGATATCGCTCGCGCACTCGGCCTTCGTGCCAAACAGCAGAGTAAGGAAACACGCCGAAAGCGAGGCATGGACAGGGATTGGACTTCTCTAACTGCCGGAGGTGTTTGCAATGTTGCCGGGGGACTTGACTCCAAGGATTCCGCTCGTGCGGCGCGGATCATCGCGGCTGGCATCCGGCGGGAAACAGACGCCGAAGTGCGCTGGTGGTTAATGGCGGCCCTGGGCGTGGTTGGTAAGAACATGGAACCCGCCGACTGGA
The DNA here is from genome assembly GCA_963823665.1 of uncultured Planctomycetota bacterium. GTDB lineage: Bacteria > Planctomycetota > Planctomycetia > Isosphaerales > Isosphaeraceae > CAVXHV01. The sequence goes on along the minus strand of CAWGMQ010000007.1, from coordinate 779,715 downwards.
CTGAGGTGTGCGGCCCGTATGCAAGGGAAGTCGCGGAAGTCTTGCTTGGGTTGGATTGGTGCGATTGGGTCGAAGTTGTCTCAAAGCTTGCGCCGAAGACTAGCCACGCGTTTGCGAATCAAGCGGCCGTGGTTTGGCTGAATGCACTGGACCGCGAAAAGGATCCAATCAAACGCCGTGCTTTACTGTTGATCGTGCTGGCGGCCGCCGACCACACTTCCCCAAGCGATCAATCGGTGTTCTACGGCCGACTCGCTCGGTTAATCACGGACGAGCTAAATGCCGCAACTGGCCGTGGAGACGGCTGGACGATCGCGCGCCTTGTGGCGAAGACGGCCAAGATCCTGGATCCGGCTGAAAGTCTGCGCTTCCTCGCGAGCGCACTTGAGCGAGAGACGAATCGTGCTGTCTGTTTGGAATTGGCGGATGGCATTCCGCGCGTTATGAGGATGTCGGACTCGGCGGGGGCTAGGCGGATGAGCACAGACCTCGCCCGGTCAGCTCTGAAGTCGATATCACCAAAGAACCTCGCGACGAAGGCGCGACGCGTCTCGCTGACCCGACTAGAGCCGAGCGATGCTGATAAGCTGTACGATCTCGTCCCAGCATTACTGCCGCATCTCGGTCGTGGCGTGGCTCATCGATTGGCTTGGGAAATCGCCGCGCAGTTTTGCTCGGGGCCGGATGCGAATGACGATCCTGGACGGACGGACTACGACTGGCGTCCAACACTACCCCGAATGCTTGCAGACGCAGATGGGACCGGGGTCGCCCTTCGAACCGCAACGAGGACCGCGCTCGCGTTCGCCCCATTTCCCGTGGGACCGATCATCGCGCAACGTGTCGCCGCTGAACCCGTGCCATGCCCGCTCACGACGCAGGAGCTCGTTGAGCTGCTCAAGATGCCGACGTGCTTCGGCCAGGCTCGCCGGGTTGTGCTCGATCAGCTCGGCAACCGCTACGGCCGACGTTTCAGCAATCACTGGGCGTTCGTTCGCTACGCTCAAGAACGGAACCTGGAGCTAGACTTCACCACGCCGCCGACGCGGCCTGACCGCAAGGAATCTATCAAGCGGATGCTCGAGATTCTCGATCGGCGAGAGGCGGGATGATCACCTGCCCGCTGATTCCTCACCGGGCGGCCCTTGTGGGAACGATCAGTCCAACCAGTTTTCCGTACAAACGTCAGGTAATGCGTCAAAGTCGCGGTCGGCCGTCAACAGAGTTGCGTTCATCGAACGGGACATCGCTGCGAGAAGCATGTCGACCTGAGATAGCACCCGTCCGGTGGAACGGAGGTAATGGAAGATTTCCGCATAGAGCGGAGCGATTGTCGGTTCCAGAGGCCAAACGCGGACGTGTCGAAGGATCACCGCGAGGATTCGCTGGTTATTATCGCGACGGCTCGTGTGATAGAGCCCGGTCTCCAACTCGCAGAGGACGGGCGTGCAAGTGCCGAATCGATGGCCGGCCTGGCGCGATCGATATACCCGTTCGCGAACATCCGACCTGGCATCCAGCGCGGCGCTCAGGTGGTTCGTATCGAGGAGGTACCTCGCCATCACGGCAAACCCATTTGCCGGCGAACGTCTGCTTTCGCTTGCTCATCGGCTTCGATCATGATCGCCTGCACGCGCTCCCATTCGCCGGGTTCATATTCCGCCGGGCCTAGTTTCTGCAACTCGGCGTACCATGCGTCCAAGTCTTCGTCGGGAGGAGAGCTCGCATCCTCGACGATGACCTGATAGCCCTCCACCCAGTTGGATGGAATCGGGTCAAGGGGACGAATCACCCCATTTTGCACGACGGCGCGAATCATGATTGCAAGCCTCACCAGTCCACACAACCACCGACACGAAGTCATCTGGATGTCGTTGTATCCATCGAGCGATTGTATCCAGGAACGTCCATTTTCGGCCAGCTATGGTATCCGGACCGCGAACGGGACAAACTGAGTCGTGATCTGGCTATTATTTCAAGGCGATCACGGCTGCCCCCCATTCTTTGCTCGGCGGCCGGGGCGCTGAGCTTATCCACCGGGCGGTGCGACCGATGAACGAACGGCGCTCCGAGATCGCGTGCATCGGGCTTCGGGCCAAGACGGGGCGGGCGATCGGTGTTGTTGTTGCGAGCAGCGAAGGCTCGGTGCGCGCGTGCGCCGCGACGAGATCATTCTCGGCACGCACGCCACACCAGAACTCTTCCAGCCTTTTCACGCGGTCATGAGCCTTTCCTGGGATGACGCCGTTGTAGCTGCCAGAGAATCGGAGCGGGCCATTGCGGCTGCGGCCGCGCGCAGGCTGGAAAGTCTACTGATCGACCTACGCAATCAGGGCCTCGACCCGGCATGCGTTGCAGTTGTCGGGGCACCGGACCGTAAGCTTGCGTCGATCGGCAATCCGCACATTCGGGCGCATGCGGCCGAGGGCGTGCTCTTCAGGCAGGTCTGGCAGCTCGCGGCGCGGGCTGTCGGTGTGCCCTCAATGGCGTTCGCCGAAAAGGGCATCGAGGACTTTGCCGCGGCACGGCTGGGCGTGAATGTGGATGCGCTTCGGGCGCGGCTCGCGGACTTTGGCCAGGCTGTTGGTCGCCCCTGGCGGGCCGATGAAAAGGCGGCGGCGATGGCGGCGTGGATGGGTCTGAGCGCTTTGAGCACGATCTGATCAAACGCTTCAAACAGCGTGGAAAATTGATGGGCGGACGGCACACGGAGTGTGCCCGCTGCACTGACGCGCACCTGGAGTGGCAGCCAGGCACGCCGAATGATCCCGCGATCGCGCACGACACGATCGAAGCGGTGATCGCCGTCAATACGCTGGACGAACATCACTCGTTGCGTTTAACGTGGAAGACCTCCCCGGTGCTGGCGATATGCCGAGACCCACCGCGTGGCCTACCGCCGTTTGCTGTGTTGCTTCGGGATCCCCTCCCGACGTAGCGGGCTTCTTGCAGAGGTGAACTATGAGGATTGCGTCAGTTGTCTCGTGGGCTACGGGGCTCGTCGTCATTGGCATTCTGGGACGCTCCGTGCACGCCTGGGTCGACGATCCGAAGGCGGTCGCCTTGGCGGCCGCAAGGAATCTCGCCGATCAGCCGGGCTTCGCCTGGTCGACTGCCAGCGGTCATGGCTGACGGGACAGGTCCTGGCGATGGGCGCGCAGTAACATTGACCGGATCGACCGAACGGGGCGGTTTCACTCGCGTCGCGCTGCCGGCCGCCGGAGGCGGCGAGGAGTTCGTGATGCGGGCCGGCAAGGCGGCCGTGTTGCTCGAAGGCGCCTGGCAGACGCTCGAGCAAGCCACCGCGCGGAATGCCGGCTTTGCTCTCGGGTTCAACCGGCGGTTTGTCACGGAATTCAAACCGCCTGGGCTGGAAGCGGAGGAATACATCGGGAAAGGGGTGACGTTCACGCGCGAGGGAGACGCGGTCACCGCAGAGCTGAGCCCGCAGACTGTGAACGAGCTACTGGCTGCCGGCGGGCTGCCGGTGTTCGGGCGGCGGCGCGGTGGCGGGCCGATCGAGGATGCCAAGGGGTCTGTCGTCTTCCGGATCACGAATGGTGTGCTCGCTGGCTTCACGGTAAAGCTGAACGGGTCTCGCGCCGCGGGGTTCGGCCGGACCCTGAAGCTGGATCGAACGATCACGACCAGCATCACCGGCCTGGGGACGACGCGGGTTGATGTGCCCGAGGATGCGAAGGAGATTGTGGACGCACTGATCGCCGGGCGCCGGCCGGATGTCTTCGTTCCCGAGCCGGGCTTCCACGCGCTTTTCGACGGCCGCACCCTCGCGGGCTGGGAGGGTCGACCCGGATTCTGGTCGGTGGAGGACAAAGCCATCATCGGGCGGACCACGAAGGAGAATCCGCTCACGGGAAATACATTCTTGTTCGCGAAAGCGGGCGGCAAGGACCTGATCGTCGACGACTTCGAGCTTCGCCTGTCCTACCGGATCACCGCTGACAACGACAAGGGCTTCGCCAACTCCGGAATCCAGTACCGCAGCCAGAACCGGGGCAACTTCGTCGCGGCCGGTTACCAGGCCGACATCGAAGCCGGCTCGCAGCACTCGGGCATTCTTTATGACGAGGCCGGCGGCGCCGGCGGACGCGGGATCATGGCTAGTCGCGGCCAGATGGTCACCTGGACGCTCGAGCGGCAAGAAGGAGATCACGGGGCGGCTCGCGAAGCTCGCAGGAGATCCAGGCGAAGATCAAGAAGGACGACTGGAACGAATATGTCGTCATCGCACGCGGCAACCATCTTCAGCACTTCATCAACGGCGTCGCGACCGTGGATGTTTTCGACGACGTCGAGGCCAAACGGCTGGACGCGGGCATTCTCGCGCTCCAGCTTCACGCCGGCGAGCCGATGACAATCCGGTTCAAGGACATCCGCATCAAGTCGCTGCGCTCGGCCGCCGAGTCGGCGGTCGGGAACGTGCGGATCGCCAAAGGGTTCAAGCTCGACCTGCTCTACACGGTGCCCAAGCAGACTCAGGGCTCGTGGGTCGCGCTCTGCACCGACCCGAAAGGCCGCCTGATCGCCGCCGATCAGAGCGGCAAGCTCTACCGCATGACATTGCCGGACGCCAACCGAAGCGGCTCGATCGCGCCCGAAGCGATCGGTGTGAATCTCGCCGGGGCGCACGGGCTGCTCTACGCCTTCGACAGTCTCTACGTGATGGTGAACGAGCGGGGAACCCACGGGCTCTATCGCGTGCGCGATACCAACGGCGACGACCGGTACGACGAAGTCAAGCTCCTGCGCGAGATCCGTGGCGGCGGCGAGCACGGCATGCACTCGATCGTGCTTTCGCCCGACGGCAAGTCGCTCTACGTGGTCTGCGGCAATTCGACCGAGCTGACGAAAGTCGATCGCTCGCGGGTTCCGCTCAACTGGAGCGAGGACAACCTGGCGACCCGCATCCCGACCGGATTCATGGACAACTCGCTGGCGCCTCAGGGCTGGATCGCCCGCACGGACCCCGACGGTAAGGAATGGGAGCTGATCGCCGCGGGCATGCGAAACCCGTTCGACATCGCCTTCAACCACGACGGCGAGCTGTTCACTTATGACGCGGACATGGAGTGGGATATCGGCGAGCCGTGGTATCGGCCCACGCGGGTGAACCACATTATCAGCGGCGCCGAGTTCGGCTTTCGTAACGGATCGGGCAAGTGGCCGGCGTATTACATCGACAGCTTCGGGGCGGTGGCGGACGTCGGGCCGGGATCGCCCACCGGGATCACGTTTGGCTACCGGGCGAAGTTCCCGGAGAAGTACCGCGATGCGCTGTTCATCAGCGACTGGAGCTTCGGAAAGCTCCGAGCCGTTCATTTGAAGCCCCAGGGGGCGAGCTACACCGCGGAGGTGGAAGACTTTCTGAGCGGCCAGCCGCTACCGGTGACCGACGTGGTGATCAACCCGATGGACGGCGCGATGTACTTGGCCGTGGGCGGCCGCGGGGCGCAGTCGGCGCTTTATCGAGTCACCTACGTAGGTGGCGAAGAAGATTCGCCCGGCGCGGCCCGAGAACCCCGGCGCCCGGGCGCAGCGGGAGCTGCGGCGAAAGATCGAAGCGTATCACGGACACGCTGACTCAGGCGCGGTGGACGCGGTGTGGCCATACCTGGCAGACCACGATCGGGCGATTCGCTACGCGGCCCGCGTTGCGCTAGAGTGGCAGGATCCGGCGCAGTGGGAGCGAAAGGCTCTCAGCGAAACTGATCCCCGCAAGGCGATCGCCGCGCTCGTGGCGCTGCGCGCGTGAGTGGGCGTGATGAGTATCATCGCAAGCCGAGCGACCCGGCGCCTGATCCCGCGCTGCGGGGCGCATTCTGGCGGCCCTCGACTCCATGGACTGGTCGCATCTGGCGCCGGAGGATCGCGTCGATCTGTTGCGCGCTTACACGCTGGCGCTCCTGCGCCTGGGGCGGCCGGACGACGAGACGTGCCGGCGGCTGGCCACCAGGCTCGACGAGTTGTTCCCCGCGCACGCGATCGAAGCTGATTTCCTGCTCGCGGAAATCCTGGCGTATCTTCAAGCGCCGACGGCCGCAGCCAAGATCATGGCGGCCATGCGCGCGGCAACGACGCAGGAGGAGCAGATCCACTATGCACTCGTGCTCCGAGTTCTCAAAGCGGGCTGGACTCAGGCGCTGCGTGAGGAGTACTTCCGCTGGTTTGTAACAAAGGCCGCGGCTTACCGAGGGGGCAATACGTTCGCGAACGCGAAACGGACGATCAAGGCTCGAGCGATTGATTCGCTGAGCGGTCAGGAGCGGGCAGCGCTTCTGCCGATTCTGACCGCGCAGCCTGCGAGGGTGTCGCCTCGCGATCTGCTGGCGGCCCGGAAGCCCGTCCGGGAATGGACGGTCGCCGAGTTATTGCCGGTCGTCGAGCGCGGGCTGGTGCAGCCGCGTGATCTCGAGCGCGGCCGCAAGCTCTATGGCGCTGTGGCGTGCGCGGCATGCCACCGGTTTGGTAGCGAAGGCGGCGGTGTCGGACCCGAGTTGACCGCTGTCGGAGGCCGGTTCGGCGTTCGCGATCTGCTCGACGCGATTGTCGAGCCGAACAAGGTGATCAGCGACCAGTACGCCGCGGTGTCGATTGCCAAGAAGGATGGCCAGGTTGTGACCGGGCGGATTGGGAACATGCACGGCGACACGCTGAGCGTGATCGAGGATATGTTCGACCCGGGCGCGACCACGGATGTGAGGCGTGGGGACATCGATGAGATGAAGCTGTCGGATGTTTCACCAATGCCCGCGGGGTTGCTGAACAGCTTGACGGAGGGGGAGATTCAGGACCTTTGCGCGTTTCTGCTGAGGAGAGGGAACGAACGTGAGCAGAAGGCGCGATGACGCTCAGCGCGTCACGATCTCGTTCCTCGCGGCCCAGGATGCGATGTCGTCTTTTCTGATCGCTGCGGCCATCAGGCTCGGGAAGAGGTCGGGCGTGCAGGCGAAGCTCGGGGCGCCCAGCGCGGTCATCTGAGATGCCAGCTTCTCGTCGTAGCAGGGAGATCCCTGGTCCGACAGCGCGAGCAGGCAGATCATTGTCACGCCGCTTCCAATCAGCTCGGCGGTCTGGCGTAACAGGTTCTCGGCGACGCCGCCTTCGTAAAGGTCTGAAATCAGAATGAAGATTGTTTGCGCGGGGCGGGTGATGTGCTGGCGGCAGTACGTCACGGCGCGGTTGATGTCGGTTCCTCCACCCAACTGCGTACCGAACAGAAGGTCGACCGGGTCGTGAAGCTGATCGGTCAAATCGGCGACTGACGTATCGAAGACAACCAGCCGCGTCGTGACGGCGCGAAGCGAAGCCAGCACGGCCCCGAAGATGCTGGAATAGACGATCGAAGCGGCCATGGATCCGCTCTGATCGATGCAGAGCACGACGTCGCGTAGAGAAGATCGCTTGCGGCCGTAACCAACGAGACGGTCAACGATCATCGTGCCACGATCGGGGAGGTAATTATGCAGATTCTTGCGGATCGTGCGGTGCCAGTCGATCTCGCCGGCGCGGGCGCGAGGTGCGGGTCGCTTTCGACAAGGCCCCGCGGACTGCCTCGGTCATGGGATTGCGCAGCCTGCGCTCCAGGTCTTCCACAACCTTGCGCACAACCCGCCGCGCCGTTTCGCGCGTCTTCTTGGGAATCACGTTATTGAGCGAGAGCAGCGTGCCCACCAGGTGAACGTCGGCTTCCATCGTCTCGAGGGTTTCGGGCTCGAGCAGCATCTTCTGGAGATTCAAACGCTCGAGAGCATCCTTTTGCATGACCTGCACGACCGACTTGGGAAAATACGTTCGGATATCACCCAGCCAGCGATTGACGTTCGGGCACGAGCTTCCCAGACCACCGGAGCGATCCGAGTCGTAGAGTGCCTCGAGCACCTTGTCCATCTGGGCGTCATCGTCCATCAGGGTCACGCCGAGGCCCTCGTCAATCGCCGAGCCGGTGCGCGACTGCTGAGACTCCTTGCCGAGCACGAGGCGCCAGCGTCGCAAGCGTTCTTCCTCAGTCTGATCAGCCATGGGCGACACCAATATTGAGAGTCATTTCGAGCCGAAAATGTGGGAGAGGATCGGTAATACCCGGCTCGCCCGCTCCGCGTCAATTTCGGGCGAACTGCCCGCCCCGCTGCGCGACGCGACGGGGCCGAATTCCTTCTTCGAGCCGAGATGCTTGAGCTTCTCGCCCATCTGCCGGCGCTCGGGACCGGTGAAGTCGGCGAATGCGCGCCTGACCAGCGGCAGCATTTCGAGGAAGACCTGGGCGCTCAATTCGGAGAGCCAGCGGTCGAATACTAGCCAGAGGGCGTCCTGGTGGAGGAGGGCCATGCCGCTGCCGCGCAAGAGGCCGGTGGCCCAGGCCGCGGATTGCGCCGGGGGGTTTACCGGCGACAAGGCGAGCCGCGCCAGCCGGTGCAGTTCTTCCGCGGGCAGGACGCCGCGCATCGAGCAGCAGACGGCACGACCATCCGGCCACCAGCGGGTGAACACCCTTATGAATGAGCCGCTCGAGGCAAGCGCGCCATTCCTCTTGAAGGTCATCGCGATTGAGGACTTGAAGCGCCTCGGCCGCGTGCCCCATGCTCTCGACCATTCGCCCGGCTGCGTCGTCATCGAGCGACGAGCATGCGGCGGCGATGCCTACGAGTGCGCGTTCGAGCATTCCCTCGAGGATTGGCTCGACGTGGGCCGCGGAGGTGCCGCGGACGTCGCCGTAGCGGATGACCCTGGCCATCGGCAGGATGGCGTCGAGCAAGTGGCGGACATCGGCCCCGAGTGCGGCCATTTCCTGAATGCGCGCGAGCAGCGGATCAACCGCCGCGGGGAGCCCAGCCTGGATCGACGACTCGAGCAACTTCGTGACGTCCGCCAGGTCGGTGCCTGTTCCCGCGGCGTTCACGACCTTGGCCGTCGCCGCCGATTCGACCGTGTTGCCCCAGATATTGGCCTCGATTACCCCAACGGCGAACTCGGGCCGCCACTCGAGCACCCAGAGCTCGTGGAACGTGGAGACCTTGCCGCCGCTCTGCTCGTGGGTTCCCCAGTTGATGCCGAGCACGCCCAAGCGATGCAGAAGCCTGCTGCGGGCCAGGTCGCCTTCCTTGCGCACGTCCAGGTCCAGACGCTTGATCTCAGTGCTGGGCTTCATTCGTAGCGACGTTTGCTGTCTGGCCAGGTCCTGAGCCAGCGGGACCGTGGGCGCATCGTGCGGAACCTCGCCGATCACATCGCCGATCTCGAGACCGGAGCGGATCAGTCGCAGCGGGGCCGTTTCACCGTGACAGAAGACGGTGAGGATCGCCTCGCCCAGCTCGGGTAGCCCCGGCGAGCGAATTTCACGCATGGCCGCCAGTGCCTCGGCCAACCGGCGAGCTTCGATCACGCTGGCGGAGGAGGCATCGAGGTCCTTAGCGCGCAGCAGGCGGGCTGCGGTCGCCAGCCAGCGCGTGGGCGCCTCGTCGTTTGAATTCCAGATGTGCGCGTACCAGCCCGGTGACTGGACGCCGGCGCCATATCCACTGCGATAGGTGAGCCGCGAATATGTCCAGGGAATGAGTGTCGCGGTTGTCTTGAGCTTCGGCAGGCCGCTCAAGCGCTCGGTGTCGTCCTTGATCTTGCATCCGGCGCGTTTACCGGCCAGGGACTCGGCGTCAAGGACCGGTGCATGCCAGGCGCCGCAGACCACAGCGACGTTCTGGAAGCCCTCTTTGATCACTGCCCGCAATGTCTTGCGCATGTGTGCTTCGCGCAGCACATCTCGAGGCTGCACGTCCGGAAACTCGGCCCGGACGGCAGTCATGGCTTCGCGGATCGCGGCGAAGAGCTGTGAGGCGTCGGTGCGGCGCTCGATCTGGTCTTCCCACCAGAGCTCGTGATCCTGGTAGCCGGCGGCCTCGGCCATGATCGCGAGCGGGTCGACTCGCCAGCGGGGGGCGTCGGCGGACCTTGGCTCCTCCGTCTCGACTTGATCGTCAGCTTGTTCTTCCGGCTTCGGCTCTTGCGACTCGTCAGTCTTCTCAAGCGCGAGCTGATGCGATTGCGGCAAGTCCATGAACCGTACTGGCACCCCATTTGCCGCGGCCCACGCGAGCGTCTGCCATTCGGGTGAAAAAACGGCCAGGGGAAAGTAGACGCCGCGCCGGGGCTCGTCAGCCGGATAGACCAGGATGGCCACCGGCGGCTTCACCTCATGATGCGCTACCCACGAGAGGAGGTCCTGAGCGTCGGGCGGGCCTTCGAGCACGATCGCGTCCGGGCGCAATTCGTCCAGCGCCTTGCGCAGGCTGCGCGCACAACCTGGGCCATGATGGCGGATACCGAAAACAGTAACTCCCATCGCTCGGTCGATTCTCCCGATTCAGGAAAAATCACGGGTCGCGCGATAGAGGTCTTTCCAGTTGTCGCGCTCCTTGATCACCGTCTGCACGTATTCTTGCCAGATCAATTGATCTTGCAAGGGGTCTTTGACGACCGCTCCGATCAGGCCCGAGATAATGTCGCCGGCGCGGAGGCGGCCGTCGCCGTAGAAGGCCGCGATGGCCATGCCGCCGGTGACCACCGAGATGGCCTCCGCCGGCGAAAGCGTGCCGCTGGGCGATTTGAGCTTGGTCTTGCCGTCTTCGGTGACGCCGCTGCGCAGCTCGCGGAGAATCGTGACCACGCGGCGAATCTCTTCGAGGGCGGGCTTTTCCGCGGGCAATTCGAGCGCGCGCCGAGCTGGGCGCTGCGCTGGTTCACGATCGTCACTTCGTCTTCGAGCGAGTCCGGCACGGGCAAGACCACCGTGTTGAACCGACGCAAGAGTGCGCTCGAAAGCTCGTTGACGCCCTTATCGCGGTTGTTGGCGGTCGCAATGACGTTGAATCCCTTGACCGCTTGCACCTCCACGTTCAGCTCGGGGACAGGGAGCGTTTTCTCAGAAAGGATGGTGATGAGCGCGTCCTGAACTTCGCCGGAGATGCGAGTGAGCTCCTCGACGCGGCAAATCCGGCCGGTTTCCATAGCGCGAAGCATCGGGCTTTCCACGAGTGCGTTGCGCGACGGCCCCTCAGCGAGCAGGCGGGCGTAATTCCACCCATAGCGTATTGCGGACTCGTCGGTTCCCGCGGTTCCCTGGATGAGCAGGGAAGACGTGCCCGAGATCGCCGCAGAAAGATGTTCGCTGACCCAGCTCTTGGCAGTACCCGGCAGGCCAAAGAGTAGGAGCGCTCGATCCGTGGCGAGCGTGGCAATCGCAATCTCGATCAGCCGCTCGTTGCCGATGTACTTGGGCGTGATCTCGAAGCCGCTCTCGAGCTTGCCGCCCAGGATGTAGGTCTTGACGGCCCAGGGTGAGAGATTCCAGCGCGGGGGACGCTGTTTGTTGTCGACTTCCGCGAGTGCCGCGAGCTCGGCGGCAAACTCCTGCTCGGCATGCAGGCGGAGCTTGTTGTCTCCGGATGAGGAAGGAGCCGGGGATGACGGCGGCGGGGCGTCTTGCGGTTTGGCCACGGTTACAGCTCCGGAGGAAGTTGATCTTGTGCGTCAAGCTCTTGCAGGAAGCGCTGTCGTATTTCGATGACGTTCGTGAACTTCGCGATCTCCCTGGGAATCACCGTGGAGAGCCAGGATGCGGACTCCGCGATATCCGGAGTCTTCCAGGGAGCCAGTGCCAGGGGAAGGAGCTCTCGCGGAATTTCGCAGGCATTCGCAGTGAGTGCGAGTGCCCAGCGGTGGGCCGCCTCGTCGCTGTGACTTTCCAGCCGGGATCGCGCTTTCGCCAGAAACCATGTGCCGAACCGGACGCTCCAGGGCCGCGGCCATCTCGCGAGCAGCCTGAGGGCTTCACCGTCTCGCCAGGGCGGCGCTGGCTCGAATGCTTTTGCCAGTGCTGCTTCGGCGACGTCGGGCGGCATTGCGTGTAGAAGACCTTCCATCAGGACAACGGCGGAGTCGCGGTGCCGAACTGTCACGCCAAGGGTCGTGTGGTTCTCAACTTTCGCAAGCGATTCGGAATAATACTGCCAAAGGGCCCCGAGCCACGCGGGCGACGGTTGGTCGAAACGAAATGTGGCGATTCTCCACCCGGAAATCACTGACTCAGCAAAGGGATCGTCGGCCACGGCGGCCATGAGCTCGGCCGGCTCGAGCCCGAGCTGGTTCGCCCAGAACGAAGGCGGAACAGAGGCGACCAGATGCTCGGCCCACGAGGCGCGCAGACCCTCGCCTTCGGCCGCCTTCTTCTTGAAGCCGTCGCGCTCCCAGTCGGGCTCGAGCTCCGAGGGAGGCGTGCAAACGAGCTTGGATTCCTTGGGCGCCAGACCTTTTTTCTCGATCGTGAACAGCCCGGCGGCGCGGTTGCGCATCCGCTGGGCGAGCGCAGAGTCGGGCAGATGGCACAGGAAGCTCGCGGCGGTTTGCCCGACGGCCGGGCTGCGATCGTCGAGACATCGCTCGAAGAACGGCTCGTCGGCTGGGTCGAGGCCGGTTCGAAACGTTTTCAGCAGCTTCATGCGATTGCCGTGTTTTTCCTTCGGCAAGGCTTCTTCAACCCACTCGCGAGCAAGCGAAGGGTCGAGTTGACGAAGTGTCTCGATTGCTTGACAGCGTTCTTCGATCGTCCCTTCGTCCCAGATGCGTTTGAGCTCGTTCATATCGGCATCGGGGCGATCGGCCGCCGCTTTGACGAAATGCGCCCAGTCGGAATTCTGCCGGCAGAGCCATGCTCCGCGCTCGCCGAGAATCGGGGTCAATCGCCGGCGAAGCTCCGCGTCTTTGGTTTCGAGCAGCCGGGGAAGCAGGTCGGGGGGAAGCACGACACCACGCCCATCCATGAGCTTCAGGAATTCGAGCAGGAGCGTATCGCCTTGCTCCGCAACAGCACTCTCCAGGAGGGCGGCCAGTTTGCGCGATGCCGGCTTTTTCGTCTCTTCGAGGGCTGGAACACCGGGCTCAATGCCCATTTCGGGGAGACGCCCGGCGAGAGCATAGACGGCCTGTGCGCCGCAGGCTAGCAAGAGCAATTCTTCCCGGTCGCCGGAGGCGCCGCCCGCGACAAGCGAGGCGGCGGGGTGATCGCCGGTGGGGATGGGGCCGGAGTATCGGGACGTTCCGAGCAGGGCGACCTTGGTGAGCTCGTCCATCAAAAGCTCCAGTAGCGGCCCGCGACGAGCCCACCCAGGATACGAATCGATTGGCCGTCCCATTCCACGGCAAGGTCGGACAGATGACCGCCAGTCAAGGCCATCGCTCTCCAGTGGTTCTGGCCCAGCAGCGGCAAAGCCTTCGATTCCTTGTCGCAGATCCACCAGGAGTCGCGGGCTCGAGTGATCGAAACGTCGCGCAACACGGCTCCGAAGGCGCTCAGCCAGGGCTGACGCGCGAGCGAATCGGCGACTCCGGTCAGGAAGTCGCCGAGCGTTTCGTGGCCGGGAAGCCGGTCGCGGACGGCGGAGGGTGCGCCTTCGCGAGTCAGGAACCTCGCGCGGTGAGCCGAGGCGCCGGGATAGAAGAGCAGGGTCGCTTCCTGCTCGATCCCCGTGATGATGGACTCATCGAACGGCTGGCGCGCCGCGCTGAACTGCAACATCAACGCCATGCGGCCGGTTCGCCGGCCGATCAGCCACGAGCGCCTGCTGACGAATCGATCGCCGTCGTCATCCCACTGGCCGGCCACAATCCATCTATCGGCGACTTGCTGGCCTTCGCGCTCGAGCACTTCCTGCGTGACGTTCCAGCCGAGCATCTGGCGGATCTCGCTTGCCAGAGACGGCTCGATCTGATCGATGTGGCCATAGGCGTGCAACAGGAGTTTGATCCGCCCGAGCTCGCCCAGAAGACGCGGGACCGAGTCGGGAGACGATTGGGGCAGAGAAGCGAGGCGAGCAACCCGGGCCGCAAGTCCTGGCGCCTGGGCGTCGACCAGCCGCTTGGCTTGCTCTTCCCATGCCGATGCCGGTTTGGCGGCCAGGTCGAGCACACCCGCGCGGACCGCGTCTTTGAGCCAGAGATCGAGCCGTTCCAGACCGTCCTGGACCTTTCTGGCGCGTTCGTCGGAGCGGCGCTGCTTTGCCTTCGCGTCGGCAACAGGTTTGTCGGCGGCGGGCGCCGCGACCTTCTCTTCGCGGGCTCGCCGTTTCTCGAGCCATTCGGCGACCCATTCGGGCGGGTCGCCGGGTTTGACGTGCTCGGGAGATTGCGCGGCGAGCATGAGGACGCCGAGGACGTGCTTGCAGGGGAACTTGCGGCTGGGGCAGGTGCAATTGTACGCGATCTGGACCAAGTCGACCTTCACCTGGTACACGGTGCTTCCCTGGCACTTGCCCCAGAGGGCGGTTTCAGACCGGCCGAGCTCGGGCCAGTGCTTGGCGGCCGACAGGGATTTGCCGGCGGCGGCGGCCGAGGGGTCCGGGGCCAGTTCGGCGATTTGTTCGAGCGTCAAATTCATCCGCGGACGATGTGCAAAACGAGTGGTCCGCAACCGAGAACGGTCCGCAACGACGGACCCTACACGGTTTCGAATCGTCGGAACAGATCAATGGCTTCGTCCGGGCGCAGCTCGTCAAGGTGCTTGCCCTGGGCGCACCAATGACCGCTATGGAACTCGAAGATGGCGGTGGCGTGGCGTCGCTCGGGTGAGAACTCGAAAGGCTCGGGCTCGAAGTCGACGCAGGTCAGGGCGAGCAGATGATGCGTCTGGCGGTCGCGCGCCCAGAGAACGTCGTCGTGCCAGTTGGCCGATTCCCACATCTCGCTGGCCGCGGGGTCCGTTCGTTCGAGTGCGGAGATGAAGCGCGCTTCCAGCCGTTCGCGATTGCGGTGAAAGAGCGCGCGGGCGTGCTCGATTCGCACGTCCTCGACCATTCGACGAACAGGCCGCCTCAGGACCGCCCAGGCGGCGAGGAAACATCCGGTCAGCACTCCCGTGGCGATCAACAAAGCCATGGTCGACTCCCCACCTGACTCCCTGGAGTGGATTGCGACTTCCTCATTGTAGGGTCGAATCATCGTACCCTGCAAGTAACGGACCATGGTGACTTTTATTACAATGAGACATGTTGTGTGCTCAAGAAGGCTCAGGCCACGCGGCACCAGTGAATTCGCATCCTCGCGATCGGGCAATATTCGACACACAGGTCCGATGAAATGATGGCAAAGGCGACCAAGGCGGCCGGCGGGTCAGGGCGATCGAAGCGCACGTTCGGCTCACACATGTCGATCGCGGGGGGCTGCGACCGGGCCGTCCGGGCTGCTCAGACGGTGGGGTTCGAGACCGTGCAGCTCTTTACCAAGAACAACAACCAGTGGAACGCGCCCGCGATTCGCGATGAACACGTGGCGGCGTTTCGAACGGCGCTCGAGGAGACGGGGGTGACCGATCCGGTCGCCCACACCTCGTATTTGATCAACCTGGCGAGCCCGGACGGCGGGTTGTGGGAGAAATCGATCGAGGCGCTGGCGGTGGAGGTCGAGCGGTGCGAGGCGCTGGGAATTCCCGATCTGGTGGTGCATCCCGGCGCGCACATGGGGGCCGGGGAGAAGCGCGGGGTGATTCGGATTGCGAAAGGCCTCGACAAGGTGCACCGTCGTACCAAGGGTCTGGGCGTGATGATTGACCTCGAGACGACGGCCGGCCAGGGAACGAACCTGGGCTATCGTTTCGAGCACCTGCGCGATATTCTCGAGCGCGTGGGCGAACCTGAGCGCCTGGGCGTCTGCGTGGACACCTGCCATATTTTCGCGGCAGGCTATTCCCTGGCGAGCAAGGAGGAGTACGATGAAACGATCGAGCAGCTTCTAGGGTTCGTGGGCCTGGGCCGCCTGCGCGCGTGGCACTTGAACGATAGCTGCCGCGAGTGCGGCAGCCGGGTTGACCGCCACGCGGGCATCGGCGCCGGCCAGATGGGGCTGGAGCCGTTCCGGCACCTGGTCAATGACCCACGATTCCGCCACCTGCCGATGATTCTGGAAACGCCCAAGGGAGTCGAAGAAGGCGAAGACCTGGATCTCCGCAACCTGAGAACTCTGCGAGAGCTCGTCAGGCGCAGTCGTTCCCGGGAACGCCAGGGCTAGTTCCGCGGAACACCGGGTTCCGGGATAGAGGCCCGGAGAACGGGACGACACCGCCGCGAGGCAATTTTTCATGGCGCTCAATCAACAAAACGGCCCACCCGTCACTGCCGGCGCTGCCACACCGGCGCCAGCGGTGCTCGACCCGAGCTTATTCATCAATCGCGAGCTCTCGTGGCTTGACTTCAACGAGCGAGTGCTCGAGGAAGCGCGCGACCCATCGAACCCGCTGCTGGAACGACTGCGCTTCCTGGCGATCTGTGCATCGAATCTCGACGAGTTCTTCGAGGTGCGGGTGGCCGGCTTGCAGGCGCAGCTTTACGAGAACCTCGAGCCGCAGGATCCGCCGTCGGACGGCATGGGATCGCTGGCGCAGCTCCTGGAAATCAGCCGGAGAGCGCATGACTTCGTCACGCGCTTGTACGAAGTGTGGCGCCTCGAGATCCGCCCCGAGCTGCTCAAACACGGCATCCGGCTGTGCGAGGCGCAGGAGCTGACGGACTCGCAGACCCGCTTCCTGGACGAGTATTTCGACACCCAGGTCTACCCGGTGCTCACGCCGCTGGCGATTGACCCGGCCCATCCGTTTCCTCACGTGCACAACAAGAGCCTGAATCTGGTACTGAGGATCGAGCAGAACAAGCCCAATACCCGGTCCTTGTACGCCGTGCTGCAGGTTCCCTCGGTGATCAACCGCCTGGTCCCGCTGCCGGATGAAGCCGATGGCCAGACGAGATTCGTGCTGCTGGAAGACGTGATCGGCCCGCGGCTCGACGCTCTTTTCGGCGGATATCGGACCACCGAGCACGTTGCGTTCCGCGTCACCCGGAACAGCGACCTGACGATCCTCGAAAATGAGGTGAAGAGCAGCTTGCTCTCGACCATCGAAGAGACCCTGCGCCAGCGCAAGTGGGGAGAGGCGGTGCGACTGGAGATCTCGGATCGGGCCGATGACGACTTGCTGTCGCAGCTTCTCTCCACGTCGGCGCTCGAGCTCGAGCCGCGCGACGTCTATCGCGTGCCGGGCCCGGTGGATCTGACCGCTTTAGTAGCCCTCTGCAAGCTGGAGGGCTTTCGCGATCTGAAAGAACCGCCGTTCGAGCCGCAGATGCCCGGCGCGCTCGCGAAACGGAAGAACATCTTCTCCGCCATTCGCGACCACGACATCCTGGTTCATCATCCTTACGAGGCGTTCGGATCGGTGGTGCAGTTTATCGAACAGGCCTCGGAAGATACGCAGGCGCTGGCCATCAAGATGACGCTTTACCGGACGGCCGACGCCAACCCGATCATCACGGCGCTGCGCGCGCGGCTGAAAATGGCAAGCAGGTGACGGCGCTCGTCGAGCTGCAAGCGCGGCTCGACGAGGAAAACAACATCGACAAGGCCCGCATGCTCCAGAAGGCGGGCGTTCACGTCGTTTACGGAATCGTCGGCCTCAAGACCCATTGCAAAGCGTCACTGGTCGTGCGCCGGGAGCATGACGGCATCCGCCGTTACGTGCACCTGGCGACCGGCAACTACAACCCCACGACAGCCCGCACGTATACCGATCTCAGCTTCTTCACGTGCAACCGCGAGTTCGGCGAAGATGCAAGCGCCCTCTTCAACCTGCTGACGGGCTACTCCCAGAGCACGCACTGGAACAAGTTGATCGTCGCACCGGCCCATCTGGCGAACAGGCTGGCGGCGCTCATTGAGCGAGAGCGAGCCCATGCCGAGGCGGGCAAGCCGGCGCGGATCATCGCCAAGCTGAACTCACTCGTCGACTCCCAGATCATTTCCATGCTGTATCGCGCCTCGCAGGCCGGGGTTCGGATCGATCTGGTCATCCGCGGAACCTGCTGCCTGCGGCCGGGCGTGCCGGGCGTGTCGGAGAACATCCGCGTCATCAGCATCGTCGACAAGTACCTCGAGCATTCGCGGATCACTTATTTCCAGAACGGCGAGAACCCGGAGATCTTCCTCGCCTCGGCTGACTGGATGCCGCGAAACTTTCGGCGCCGCGTCGAGATCATGTTCCCGATTGAAGACCCCCAGCTCAAGCGCCGACTCTTCGACGGCATCCTGGGCGTCGTTCTCGCCGACAACGTCAAGGCCCGAGAGCTTCACTCCGACGGCACCTACCGCCGGGTGCCTCCAGCGCCTCCGGGGAGTCCGAGCATCCGCTCGCAGCTCGAGTTCCAGAACATGGCGCTTGAGCTCTGCGAGACGAGCCCGATCAGTCACGCCGCGGGGCCGCCTGTCAGTACGATCGGAAGCACCTGAGAAGGTATGCTCCCGTTCAATCATCCGCCGCGCCGCCCTTCCGGCGCAACAGCCGCGGCGGCGCCAGCCAGCAGAGCTGGTAAAGGCCCGAAGATCCCTGGGTGCGCGCCAGCGCCGCGATTCCCCCCTTCTTCAGATCGCAGATCGGCGACCTCCTGGAGCCGGCTACCATGAGCGAGACCAGCTCGGAGAGCGTGGGATTATGGCCGACAAGCATCAAGCGCGACTCGGCCCGGCTGCGCAGCCAGCGCTCGATCGTGGCGGGGTCAGAGCCGGTCGCCAGCACGTTCGATGTCTCGAGCTGATCGGAGAGTCCCAGGGCATCGGCAACGATCTCGGCTGTCTCCCTGGCGCGGACGAGCGGGCTGGTGACGATCGCATCGAGCTGGAGATCGAGCGCAAGCAGTCCGAGTGCGATCTGATGCATCCGCTTGATGCCCTTTTCGGTGAGCGGCCTGGCTTCGTCAGGCATACCCGAGGAGCCCGGATCCACGGCAATCCCATGCCTGAGCAGATAAACCTCGTTCACTTAAATAGCCTCCGTAGGCATCAAGAACAAGACGCTCTTCATTGGCCGGCACCGCCCTCATGTTTCCAGCTCGCGGCCTCTTCGCCGTCGACGCGGAACGTCAGGCACTTGGCGCTGCCTCCGGACTTGATGAATTCCGAGAAGCAGAGGGGACGAACCTGGTAGCCCCTCTTCTCGAGATCAGCCGCCAGCTTGGGCGCGCCCTCGCTCATGATCACCGTCCGGCCGACGACGACGGCGTTGCAGCTAAAGGAAATTGCCTCCTCGGGCGCGACCTCGATCAAGTGCGAGATCCGGTCGCGCAAAACCGAGATACCGTATTCATCAAAGGCTCCGGGGTAATAGAGGGCAAGGTCGGGTGCCAGGGGGCAGAAACAGGTGTCGAGATGATAGAATCGCGGGTCGACCAGCTCGAGCGGCAGCACCTCGCGGCCGATCCGCTCGCCGATCCAATGGTGGCTCTTGACGTCGCTGCGGAAGCGATAGCCCGCGATCAAGGTTTCGCCGCAGAAGAGGGCATCGCCGGCGCCTTCGAAATGGAAGCCATCGGGCATGGTGACGACCTCGAAGCCGCGGTCGGCCGCCCAGCGCTCGAAATAAGGCGCTTCGCCCTGGCGCACGCCGTAACGGAAGCGTGAGCTGATGAAGAGAGTCTCAAAAACCAGGCCGCAGTTGGCCGTGAAAACCAGGTCCGGCAACCCCTTCACCGGCTCGATCAGAAGAACGGCGACGTTCAGATCGAGCAGATTGCGGTGGAGGGAATCCCACTGCTGCCGGGCGCGCGGCGTCACTCCCCTTGTGCACGTTCATCCAGGGGTTGATCTCGTACTCGATCCCGAAATAATCAGGAGGGCACATCAGGATGCAAGGAGACGATTCAGGCTGCATGGCGCGTGCTCGGGACTCCTTTGTACGCTCGTGCGGGCGGTCGTCGATGAACCTGCCTGATCCACCATCCGCCGTCCATCCTCCGTCCTCCGTTCTCTGTCCTGCTCAGGTGGGCTGCTCGGCCAGCTCTGCGGCCAGGGAGCGGAGGAACGGCTCGACATCGGTCACCAGACCGATGGTCTGAAACGTGCCGCGGTCCCCAAGCTTGATCACGGTCGCCGGGTTGATATCGACGCAAACGACCTTCACCCAGGCCGGCAAGAGGTTGCCGGTTGCAATCGAGTGAAGCGCGGTGGCGATCATGAGCGCGAAGCCGACGTCGCGGATGGCCTCGCGCATGCGCTCCTGGGCGACGAGCGTGTCGGTGATCACCTCGGGAAGGGGGCCGTCGTCGCGGATCGAGCCGGCGAGCACGACGTCCACCCCCGCCTTGACGCATTCGTACATGATTCCTGACTTGATCACTCCTTTCTCGACCGCCTGGGAGATCCCCCCTGCCCGTCTGATGGTGTTGATCGCTCTGAGATGGTGCTCGTGGCCGTGCTCGATCGGCTCGCCCAAGGCCAGCGAAACGCCCAGGCTGGTGCCAAAGAGGGCCTGCTCGAGGTCATGCGTGGCCAGCGCATTGCCTGCGAAGAGCACCTGGACCCACCCTTCCCTGATCAGCCGGGCGACCTCTCGCGCCGAGCCGGTGTGCACGATCGCCGGGCCGCCAACCAGGAGCACCTTCTTCCCTTCGGCGCGCGTGGCGCGGATGGCGTCGACAATGGTCTTCACGCTGATCGATTTGGGCTTCTCGCTCGAGACCGTGGAGCTCATGAAGCCGAACAAGCTCACGTTACGGGGGCGTTCAACCGGCAGCACGCGCACACCCGCATGACCAACGACGATCGGCATACCCACGAGAACGCGGTTCATGGGAATGCAGCGCGGTTTGGTTTTTCCCGGCTCGACGACGATCCCGCAATCCATCTCCTGGTCGAGAACGTCGACCCAGCGCCCCTGCACGCGGATCTGGGTCGGCTGATTGGTCGTGCTGTAGAATCCCTCGGGAAATGCACCGGCGATGTCGGCGGCGACCAGTGCGGCGTTTTCGGGGTGGATCGCCGAGGCGCCATGTTCGACCAGGTCTCCCAGAATCGCGTCGAGCGTCTCCTGACTTTCAGCCTGGATTGCGATGCGGGCGTAGCTCGGGTCGGCACGATGAACGCCGATCTTGCATTCGCGGATCTCGAACGATCCTCCCATGAGCAGAATGCGATCGAGGATCTTGGGGAGCAGCAGCGAATCGACGATGTGGCCGCGAACCTCGACTTCCTCGGTCACGCCCGTGTTCGGGGCGTTGGCGCCCGGATCTGATTTCCCCGTCAGGCGACTGGCCCGCTCTGTCATCCTTTCACCCTCTGGAACGAAATGAAGGGGGTACAATCCGTGCTGAAAGCTCATGGATGCAATGCGGCCCGCGAGGCGTCGGTTCGGCCAGGCTCGTACTTCATCTCGCCGGCCTCGATCGCCAGGCTTAGCCGATTTTGCGGCGGTGCGAGTGGACAGGTTGCGTACGGGATATAGGCGCAGGGCAGATTGACGGCCTTGTTGAAATCGAGCACGACACGACCGTCGATCGGCGGGTCGGCGTAGAGCTGGCGAGCACCGCCGGCAGTTGTGCGCCCGCCCGTGCGGTCCCGGAACACGAGCCAGAGCCTTCCATTCTTCTTGCCGGCCGCATCCAGGCGATAAGCCTTTCCATCTCGCTCAAAGGTGACGTATCCCCAGCTTTCGACTTCGTCGGTCTCACCGATGATCGTCTCGAATCGGATCTTGGTCGGAACCTTGTGCGGCACGAAAGTGGCGGGGATGACCCAATCGGCTCGCGGCGGATACCACCGCAAGCCGGCAAAGTCGGTGCGCAACGGGCTCTCTTTATCCTTGACACGCAACGCGTACCGCTCTCCGCGCTTGAGCAGGATCAGCTTCAGGCCGAGGGAGGCCAGTGTGTCCGGGTGCTCGTCCGCATCCGAAGCGATTGCTCCCCCCTCGAACGGTGAGCCGTTACGGGTAACGCTCACGCCGGGTGCTGGCTGGAACTCGACCTTGTTGCCCGATCGTTTGATCGTGCCGAAGAAAGCCGGGAAGCGGTCGGGCATCAAGAGGTCGCTCGCGGGATCGCTGCCCAGGCGGGTTTCACCGGGCCGCAGCCAGTGTAGCCCAGTTACCGACAGCCAGCCGTCTTCAGCTTTCAGCTCGGTCAGCCGCTGAGCGCGCCAACTTTCGATCTGCGCGATGTATTTGTCGTCGAGTGAGGCGGAGACTCCGATCCCGGTT
Source organism: uncultured Planctomycetota bacterium (assembly GCA_963823665.1). GTDB lineage: Bacteria > Planctomycetota > Planctomycetia > Isosphaerales > Isosphaeraceae > CAVXHV01. The sequence continues at coordinate 757,643 of CAWGMQ010000007.1, read as the reverse complement.
ATGGAGATTAGACCCGCCAGTGAGAACAGCAAAACTCGCCGCATATCCGTGCTCCCGAATCTTACACTCGAACTCACGGGATCAGATTATAGCAGCGGGCGGGGGGATTGTCGCATCCGTAAAGGCTGTGCGCGGGCGCCTGCGTCTTGCGAGAGGGGTTCGCAGTATGAGAGGCTCAAAGGCGATATGTTTAACGTTATTCCGCGTTTCGGGAGATTCGTTCATGACAAGGGCTGACAGGACGATCATCGTTGGACTCTCGGCCGGACTGCTGGCTCTTACTTCGTTGGTCAAAGCCGATGAGCCGGCATTCGACCGCAAGGAAGACGTGATCTACGCGCGGAAATTTGGCACTGCGCTCACGATGGACGTCTTCACGCCCAAAGCGAAGGCGAACGGCGCGGCGGTTGTCTTGGTGGTGAGCGGCGGGTTCCGTTCCGCGCACGAATCGATCAACGCAGGATTCGCGCGGCTGCTCGTCGACCGCGGGTATACGGTTTTCGCCGTGGTTCACGGCAGCCAGCCGAAATACACGGTTCCCGAAATCATCGACGACGTCAACAAAGCGGTGCGGTTCATTCGCCACCACGCCAAGGAATACGGCATCGACGGGACCCGGATTGGAATCACCGGCGCGTCAGCGGGCGGGCATCTCTCACTGATGCTCGGTACGGCCGGCACGCAGGGCGACCCGAGCGCCAAGACGCCGGTGGATCGCGAGTCGAGCCGCGTGCAGGCCGTCGCCTGTTTCTTCCCGCCGGCAGACCTGCTCAACTACGGCACGCCGGGTAAAGAGATGCTCCACGCGACCGATCACGGCATGCCTTTCCGGCCGGCATTCGACTACCACGAGCTGGACAAAGCCACGAATGTCTGGGTGCCGATCACCGATCCCGCGCGGCTGCGCGAGATCACGCGGCAGATCTCGCCGATCACGCACGTGAGCTCGGATGACCCACCCACCATGATCATCCACGGCGATGCCGACGTGCTCGTGCCGCTTCAGCAGTCCGAGATCTTTGTGAAGAAGCTCGAGAGCGTGGGGGTTCCGGCCAAGCTCGTGGTGAAGAAGAAAGGCGGGCATGGATGGCTTGGCATCGAGAAAGATGCGGCGCTCCTGGTGGATTGGTTTGATCAGTATCTCAAGAAGCCGGGGGTGGAAAAGAAGGGGGATTGAGTCGTGGAGCATCTGGCGGCACGGGAATGGATTGTCTCGCGAGATGAGACGCGGCGGTAGTCAACGGCGAGGACTCTCAGGGATTCCCAGGTCCAGGCGGTGCGTCAGGTGCATCAACCTTCGCCACAATTTGCCGCCAAGTCTCGAGATAGCCGAGCCTTGTTGCCCAGCTCTCGACCTCCGCGCGATCAACACCGTTTCCGGTCACGCGCAAGATCCCTGCGATATCCCGCAAATGCCGATCACCGCCGCCCTCGGAGTATTTCGATGTCTCGCGTGAATCGTGGCTCGCCGTAGATGCCGCTACCCCAGGAGCCGACAAGAGCGTAGGGAATCGCCAATCGCTCAAGCGTTTGCACGGCATTTCGAACCAGGTCAATCTGCTCCATCAAGGATCCTCCGTGAAACCGCGAGCGAGACATCCTCTCGAGACCAATCGGGATGGCGCATGCGTTCGCCTGCGGCGAGTACGACTCTGGCCGTGCGATTGCAGTCTTCGATCATCCAAGCGCGCTCTGCCGGCGTCTTGGCCGCAAGAATGGCCGCATAGGCGCGATCGATCACTTCAATCCGAAGTTGCTCCACCAGAGTTTCTCCGACTGACCTTCGCTAGCGATTATACGAGCGTGCGCGAAATCGGTCACTTCTTCTCCGACGGCTCGGCGTCGGGATACTTGGCCCGCTCGGATCGATTCTCTTCACTTCGTCCGGCTTGTTCGTGGCAATGCTCGAGGGATTCTCACCTGCCGACGATGCCGATGAACAGTCCAACCAGCCCAAGCAGCATGCTGAGGGGTCCGAAAAAGTATCGCGTCAGTGCCAAGGCCCGATCCTGCCCTACCATCCGCACCCACATTTTCCCGCGACCGTAGCTCAGGCCCCAGAGAGCAAATTTGACATTGGTCGTAAGGAACCACCCGATGATGAGGAAGGCGGCGCCCATGCACAACGCCACAACTCGCTGTTCATTCATTGGGGTTTCCTCGCAGAGATGCTCGATTCTGCATTAATACATGTCATACAAAGGCTCGGCGATCGGAAATGCCTGGGGACGAGTTTCCATGTTATCAGGAGCATTCGTCGCGGAAAGGGAATATCCGGGGAGGATTTCAACGCGTCTCACGGATGAGGCCGGCGCTTGTTCGCGGGTGGGCCCGGTGATCGCGGCGGGGTTCTATTGTTGAATCGTCAGGCTGACAGCCTGACCTACTTCGGACGGGAGGAGTCACGAGGCTCCAGCCGATTCCGATCAATTCTGGAGGCCCACGCGTCCGCACTGGGTCAGCGGGCGAATGGATTGGGCGGGAAGCCTCGATCGAACAGCTCGGCCAACACTCGACGAAAATCGTCATGTTCGCGGAGCGGGATCAGGTCGGGATCACGGGCGGTGTAGCGGGCATCGCGCCAGCCGACAGCCACAGCGGCCCTCAAGGTCTGCACCGCCTCGGCTGCCAGGGCTGGCTGCTCGTGTGACCGAGTGAGCGGGATGCTCAGTGACAAGAGGCAGGCAACGTTGTACATATCAGTCGGATTTCCGCGTGCCAGAACCGCCGCCTCTCGCGTCACGAGCACGGCCTCGACCGGCTGATTCAGCGCCTGGAGCACCTTCACCTGGTCGAACAAGGTGAGTCGGAAATCGTGTTGATAGAACGGATGACGAGGCATCGCCGAGAGCGCCCTCCGCTGATGCTCGATCGCCCGGTTGAGCCGATCGTAGGCTTCTCTCCACCGGCCTTGGCTGATCTCGATCTTGGCGATATTGTCCAGCGCTTCACCGAGAGCGCGCTGATAATCGTGAGCCGAGGGGTGGTCGCGGGCCAGCCGCTCGCAAATCTCGAGTGCCTTCCGAAACGACTGCAGGGCCTCAGCCGGCGCACCGGTCGCGCGGCGCAGGGTGCCGATGTTGTTGAGACTCGCCGCCAGACCGCTCTGGTAGGAGGCATCGTTGGGGTAGTCGCGGGCCAGCCGCTCGCGGATTTCCAGGGCTGATTCGTGCGACTTCAATGCCTCGGCGAATTGGCCCACGCCCTTCAGCAGGATGGCGACGTTACTGAGGCTGCCCGCCAGATCGATCCGATGCTGGATGACGGCGGGGTGGTCGCGCGCGAGCCGCTCGCGCACTTCGAGCGCCCGCCGGTGCGACGCTAACGCCTCGGCGCTGCGTCCCAGATGATCCAGCACGATGCCGATATTGTTGTGACTTGTGGCTAGATCGCTCTGGTACAGGGTAACGGTGGGTTGGTCGCTGGCCAGTTTTTCACGAATCGCGAGCGCGTTGCGGTATGCCTCCAGTGCCTCGGTTGGCGGGCCGTTGGCGAAGAGCAAGTTGCCGATGTAGAAATGGCTGAGGGCCACTTGTTGCCGGTACTTGGCAACGCTCGGGTAGTCCCGGGCCAACCGCTCGCGAACCTGGAGGGCTCTGCGATACGATTCCAGCGCCTCCCCGGCGCGTCCGTCGCTCGGCACGCGGTGCCGATGTTGCTGTGGGTTTTGGCGAGGTCGCTCTGGTAGTCGATGACGGTCGGGTCGCTGCGGACCAGCAGCTCCTGAATCGCGAGCGCTCGTCGAAACGACTCCAATGCTTCGGTCGGACGCCCGGTGTCGCGAAGCAGAACGCCGATATTGTTGTGGCTTGAAGCCAGGTCTTGCTGGTAAAGGGCGACGGAAGGATGGTCGCGGACTAGCCGTTCCTGAATCGCGCCAGCGCGTCGGTACGACTGCAATGCCTCGGACTTAGGTCGGGTCGCGCTCAGTAGTCTGCCGATGTTGTTGTGGCTCGATGCAAGCTCGCGCTGGTAAAGGGCGACGGCGGGATGGTCGCGGACCAGCCGCTCATGGATCGCCATGGCCTCGGATAATGAGCGGATCGCGTCGGAGATGCTGCCAATCTCCTCCGTGGTCCGGGCCAGGAGAGCGTTCGCGGCCGCAAGTTTCACGAGCGCATCCGGGCGCGTGTCGCGGTCCGCCTGGAGCTGATCGCGCAGCCGGTCGAAGAACCGTAGCGGGCCTTGCAGCAGCGTTTTTCGAAGCTCCTCCAGCTCGGGACGTTCCTTCAAATCGGGATTGTGCGCGACCGCATCCCCGAAGTTCTTTACCGCGTCAATTGCGAGGCCCTCTCGCTCCTCGGCCCGCGCCCGCTGCCGGTTTAGCTCTTGGTTCTTCCCGGCTAGCACAGCCGCGAAGCCCACGAGCCCCATCACGCCAAGCACGAACACGGCCGCCGTGCTGGTCACCAGCGTACGATGCCGCCGCATCCACCGCCGTGACCTCGTCCTCCAGGGCTCCCGCCACGCTGTTACCGGCTCGTCCGCCAGCCAATGCTCAAGGTCCTCCGCCAGCGCCATGGCGCCGGCATACCGGTCTTCCGGTTGGCGCGCCATCGCTTTCAGGCAGATGGCCTCGAGCGCCCGCGGGATTTCGGCGCGCACCGCCCGCGGCGACTCGAAGGCGCCGGCCTGGACTCTTTCGAGCACGGCAGCGAGGTCGCGCTCCTCGGCGAACGGAGACCGGCCTGTCAGCACATGGTACAAGGTGGCCCCCAGGCCGTAGATGTCACTTGCCGGGCCGATCCGGCCGGGATCGCCCGCCGCCTGCTCTGGGCTCATATACGCCGGCGTCCCGATCCGCGAACCCGGCTGGGTCTCTCCCGAATCGCTGAAAGAGGCCTCCGCCAGCGGCGGCTCGGCGGGGTCGTCCAAGGAGTTGACCGGCTTCGCCAAGCCCCAGTCCAGCACCATCGTCTCACTGTAGCGACCGAGCATCACGTTCTCGGGCTTGAGATCGCGATGCAGCACCCCCTGGCTGTGGGCGTAGGCCACCGTGTTGCACACGTCGATCACGCGCCGCAGCAGGCCCCGGAACGCCAGTGACCTCTCCGGCGCCCCGCCCGCCGACGCTCCCTGTGCGTGATATTGCGCCACGGCCTCCTTGAGCGTCTCGCCGCGGATCAGCCGCATCGCGTAGTATGGCCGGCCGTCCTCGCCGTGGTTGAGGCTGTACACGGCGACAATCCCCGGGTGCTCCAATCGCCCCGTGATCTCCGCCTCGCGGCGGAATCGCGCCTGGCTCTGCGGGTCGTGGGCCCGGCGATCCCGGATCACCTTGAGGGCGACGACACGGCCCAGCTCCTCGTCATGCGCCGTGAAGACCTTACCCAGGCCCCCCTCGGCGAGGAACTCCGGTTTGCTGAAGCGGGCCGGTGCCGCGGCGTGGCGGACGAAGACGGCGACGATCGCGGCCAGATCATCCCCGTCCGGGAAGCGGCGGGCGTACTCAACGGGTTCGGGCCGTTCGCCAGCCCGCCGCCGCCAGAACAGCTCGAGGACCAGCAGCTCGCGGAGGAGCGTCCCCCTGTCGGCGGAGTCGGCGCCGGCGAGATGATCCTCGATCCGGGGCCGGTCGCCGGCCTTCCAGGCGGCCTCGAAGCGGTCGCAGGCCAGGTCGATTCGATCCTGCGCCGAAAACGACAGGCCGGCATCCTCGTCCCCGTTCATGAGGCCTGCTCCCGGCCCCAGGCCGTGCGGATCAGGTTGCGTTTGCGTTCGACAGTGCGCAGGCTGCAATCGAGCCGCAGGGCGATCTCCTCGTTGCTCCAGCCTTCCAGCGCCAGCAAGGCGATCTGGCGGAGCGTGTCGTCGCGCAGGATATCGAGCTGCGACCGCAGCTCGTCGCGTAGGATCGCCGTGATTTCGGGCGTGGGTTCGTGGCCCACGAGCGCATCGAGGTCCGCATCGACCAGCCGGCGGGCGTCGCGCTTGCCGGCCGTTTCGTGAGACTTCTGCAACAGGGCCTTCCGCAGGGTGATCGTATAAAGCACGCGCCAGAGATTGTCTCGACTGTCCAGGTCGGTGAATCGGCCCTGCGCCGCTCCTTCGCAAAGACTTTTGAAGGCGCTTAAGGCGATGTCTTCTCCATCACTCGCCGCCCGCGGCGTGTTGCGCAGCATGCGCTCGGCGATGGCGACGAGCCTTCCGAACACGTGGTTCCACAGCGCACTGGCGGCGGCGGCAGGATCCTCACCTGCCTGGAGATTGGCCAGATCCCCAGTCACGGACCCCTCGTTCTTTGTCATGAGCAGCACCCCTGCATGCGTGGGATCGGGTCGGCCGCCGACCTCGGAACCCATCGCGGATGGTAACGCGCGACGTCACCAGTCCAGCACAAAAACCGCCCGGAGGGAAACGCGCGTCCCTCAATAGAGTTCATGCGAAACGGCGCCCTACGCCCGACAAAAAATCTTTTCGAGTCGTTTTTGTCGGGCTCAAACCGCTTCCCCTCCTTGTAGAGATAGAGGTGATCTGAAGTGTGAGCGATCCACAACATCATCCAAGTGAGGTGAATCGATGTCATTGAAACGATTTTTGTTCGTCGCAGGTCTTGCCGGCATCGTGGTGATCGGCGCGGTCGCTCTCCCCCCGCCGAGTCGAGCCGCAGATAGCCCCGAATGGACGGCGGCCGCTCAAGACACCATCAGAAACCGTAAAGAGCGTAAGGCTCGGCTCCACGCCCTGGCCGAGGGACGACGGATGATGGTTGAGCACATGATCGAAGATGCAGTGATGTTCGAGCGCATGCAGTTCATGGGAGCTTTGCGGATGCAGCAGATGCAGGCCCTGTACCAATCCTTCCTCTTCGAGAGCCAACGGACAGGAACCTGGAATCACTGTTCGCGGTGCCGCGCGCTCATTTCACCCTACGCGGGCGTGGGGCAAAGCTGTCCCTTTTGCGGGACTTCCTGGCGCGGCTTCGGGCCCGGATGGTTCGGGCCGTAGTCCGCTGCCAGTCTGGCCTGCAGAGCGATCTGATCCGCTGGTGCGGCGGCGATATCGCGCAGATGCCGATCACCGCCGCCCTCGGAGTAATACCAAAGTTTGCCGAGGATGACATCTTCCGGAGCAGCTACCCAGATGTCGAACTCCCCATGCCCGGATTGGAGTCGGACGCGTCGACGGCGCTCGAGCTGGCGGGCATTCCAGTGTTCAGGACGGGTCATGATGAAATCGATCTTGCTGCCTCTCGGCGTGAATCGGCGCTTCACTGTTCACTCCTACCTGCCGACAATGCCCAGGATCAGCCCAACCAACCCGAGGGGCATGCTGAGGGGTCCGAAAAAGTACCGCGTCAGTGCCAGGGCCCGATCCTGCCCCAGCATCCGCACCCACATTTTCCCACGACCGTAGCTCAGGCCCCAGAGAGCAAATTTGACATTGGTCGTAAGGAACCACCCAATGATGAGAAAGGCGGCGCCCATGCACAACGCCACAACTCACTGTTCATTCATTGGGGTTGCCTCGACGCGGTGCTCAACTCCGCATCAATAGATGTCACACGACGGCTCGGCGATCGGAAATGGCTCGAGACAAGTTTCCATGATATCAGGAGAATCTCCGCGGAAAGGGAACAGCCCGGGGGGAGAATTTCAACGCTTCTCACAAATGAGGCGGGCGCTGGTTCGCGGGTGGGCTCGGTGATCGCGCCAGGGTTCGTGTGGTCGAATCGTCAGACTGAAAGCCTGACCTACTTCGGGTGCGACCCACCGACGAGGATCGGGCTTGCGCCCGAGGCTGGAGGACGTACGTCCCGTCCGAACCACGCACCCATGTGCGTGTTCACCGCTGTTTTGCGTTCGCGATGCGTTACGGCGCGACATCACAGCTCACACGTTGGGCTGGTGATTGGCGCATCGCTCAAGCATTTCTTGCCGCGGCTTATGGTGACGAAGGACGCTCTTCCGGCGGCTTCGTGCTGCGTGTTTTCTGACGCTCAAATAGATGATTGAGCGCGGCGTCGGACGGATTGTCCGAGCCTTGCTTGTCGATCACGAGCGCAGTGCCGCTCGGGCTGACCCAGGTTATTCGAGTGCCGAGAGCGAAGATCGCGCTGAGCTCTGGATGGTCTGCCAGGAGCTGAAAGTAGGCTTTGCCCAGAGCACGCAATCGCAGGGTGGGCATCGAGGACTTGAACGTCTGATCGACCCAGGTCTCGCCGATTTTCTTGAATCGCCGGCCGGCGACCGTACGTGCTGTCGTGGCGGCTTCGGGCCTCGCGCCCGTTTTCAAATCGGCAACTCGCTCGGCGAGGTCGACTGCGTCCTTGCCGCTCGACGAGAGACCGGCGATCGAATTTGAGCCGGCGGCCGGATTCTCGGAGTCGGGTGCGCCGACGGACTCCCGTTCGGGCAACGATTCGAGAGCGCGACCACGCGCTGGCCTCGCGCGAGTGGTCCCCCCGCCATTGCCTCCCATGCCGCCGCCCATGCTCGGCATTCCTCCGAATCCTCCGCCCATGCCTCCGCCCATGCCTCCCATGCCGGCCATGGCACCTCTCATGCCACCCGCGCCTCCCATGCCGGCCATGCCGCCGCCGCCCATCATCCCTCCGCCCAAGCCGCCGCCGTTGAGCGGTAGCGACGGAGACCGAGGGTAGCGTCTGCGGAACGGGGCCCGGCGGGGGCCGGTTTGCGCACCGGCTGCTGACTCGGGGACAACGAGGATGCTCGTGTAGGGAGTGGCGATCGCGTAATCGTGCGCGAGCTTCACCAGCTCGTGCTTGACCTCGGCCGACTCACCATTCAAGCGAACCTGGTCGAGGAGATAGCCGACCTTGCGCCTGGCCCAGATCGGGGCGACGAAGTTGTGGTCGGAGGCTGTCTCGGGGAAGTCGGTTTGGAACGTCTCCGAGAATCTAAGGTCTCCAGACTGCCCTTTGAGTGTAAGGGTTGCGGGGCCGTGGCCTTCATATCGGCCGGCGATCTGGAGCTGCTCGCCCTGGAAGAGGTCCGGAAGGCGGGGGGGAAACATCTCGACGAGATGCGGCCCGCCGCTGATTGCGAGCTTCAAGTCGGTGCGTGCGGGGCGGCCGATCTTCTGCGAAAAAGCGGAAACCTTTGCTTCGATATCCTCGCCCGGCCGCACATAGGTGCTGCACGCACTTGTCTTCTCGGCCAGCAGGTCGAGGAGGTGTGCATCGACGTCGTCGCCGACGCCGAAGGTGTAAATGCGGATTCCGCGACGGTCGCGCCGATCGAGGATTTTGAGGATTTCAGGCGTCTCCTTGAGGCCGACGGTTGGCAAACCGTCGGTCAAGAAGACGATCTGGAGGCTTCGGTTGGGCTGTTGAGCGGTTCGAATGGCGAGTGCGGCTTCGAGCGCAGCGGAGATGTCGGTGCCGCCGGCGGGCTCGAGCTTGTCGACCCAGGATCCTGCGGCGAGCAGGTCGTCTTCATCAGCCGGCGACAGCTCTTCGCGGAATGTGACCGGCGTGGAGGCGAACGAGACCAGCGCGAAGCGGTCAAAAGGTTTGAGCGAGCTTAACGTGTGCTTCAACGCGGCCTTGGCCTGCCGCAGCTTTTCGCCTTCCATGCTCGACGATGTATCGACCACGAGCACCAGGTCGCGGGGGCAGGCTTCGCCGTCTCCAGATCGCTGGGACTGATCAAGAGCAGGAAATAGCCGCGCTCGCCGGGCGACTCTCGCTGGGTCAACAACGAAAAGCCGACCCGCTCGGCCTTCGGCGTGAAGTAGAGCTGAAAGTCTTTGTCAAGCTGGCATCTGGTCTTCTCGAAGCTGACGACTGCTTCGCGATCGCCGCGACGGACGAGCTCGACGTCGTGGCTGGGGCTGTAGATCGGCCCGAGGGGGGCCTCACTCTTGATGCGCACCACCATTGTGAAGTCCTTCTCGGTGGTGCGAACCGTCTGGCCGGTGCGGAGCAGGTATTGATACGAGATCATGTCGCCTTCGGCCGGTAGGATCGACGTGTACGTGATCTCGATCTTCTGCTCGCCGCGGCGCGGGACGGGGTAAATGCGCACTTTCCAGAGGTCGCGGCCGATGTATTCGAGCAGGCCGGGATCCTGCAAGCGGCGAACGATGTCTTCGTAAGTCTGCCGGGCAGCCTTGGCGTCAACGGCCTCGCCTTTGAATCGCTTGCCTGAAACCCACATCGAGAAGTCGCGAACCGAGGCGCCTGCGGGCAGCGGGAAAATGTAGTCGGCTTCGAGGTCGCGGTCGGTGGTATTGCGATAACATTGCTCCACCTTGGTGGTGGCGACCTGGCCGACGATCGCAACTTCGACGCGCTGGTAGGCGAGACGAAGCGGAGGAAGTCCCTGCTCCGTCGGGATCAGCAGACCATCCGCGCGCACCGTGGTCGACCACGCCAGCCCGAATAGGGCCAGCGCGAAAAGCTTTCCGCGCATGACGGATTCCTCCGAGGGAGAGAGTGGCGAGCCGGATCGAATGACCGGCGGAGTCTTCGGCTGCTCTTATTCAGATAGACGGCCCAACTCCCGGCGGTATTCGGTGGTGCCCTAACGATGAGTTTTGGGCGGCCAGCCGTGATGGCGGTCAGCCCAGGTAATTGCTTTCGCGTACCATACAATGGCGGGCGCGATGAGGATTGCACCGGCAGAATAGCGGAGGTCGCGGAAACCGTAGATGACGAGAAGGGCTGCGACCCACACCAGAATAATCACCGATGCCAGAGCGGAGCGGCGGTTGGGCAGGCCGTAGAGGGCAAAGCGGACCCACCACGGGCGCTTCGCGGCGGGCGGACTTTCGGCAACGGCGGGGTTCATGGTCGGGAGCTCATCCGTCGTGCTCATGATGCCCTCACTGGAACCGAAGTCGCGGTTTCCCTTGTACGATGTCACTTTTGTGGCGGTCCCGGCAACGGTGTTAACGCGATTTGCCTTTCTTGCGGCTACCGTGCTTCCCTGGCCGTTTGCGCTCGTAATGGTGCCACGGGAGGCTGTCGGTAGGGAAGCCCAGATCTTCAACGCATTTCTCGAGGTCTGCCCGAGCAACCTCGGGAGGACCGGGCGGTCCGGAACCGGATCGGCGGGACCAGGCCGCCCACGTTTCCAGGCGCGTCATGTGCTTGCCTGACTCGGTGTGGATCTGGTCTCCGTGGACCAGGAGCCTGTGCTCGAGCTCTGCTGATTCCTGACCCGACGCCTCGATTTGTCCCTCGCGCTCAACTTGGTCCAGCAGGAGGCTCGCCTCTTTTGAAAGCCGATCCGTCTGCCACGGAGCGCGGGCCATAGCGACCGACGAGACTGCGGGCCATAGCCGCTGGTGCACGAAAGTCACTTTTCGATCAATGAGCTTGGTCACGAGCACGCCCGGGTCTGCGGCGATCGCGCTCAAGCAGCGGAAGAGCTCGTGGCTGCGAGGATGCGCCCACCAAGAGCCGCGCGGCGTCTCGCCGGTGATGAGATTGACGACGTTTGGAAACGATCGGTCCTGAATGAGAAGCAGGCCGGTGGCTTCGAGGGCAGCCAGGATGTGCGCAGTCGTGTCCATTGGCGGCGTCTCCGTTTTGCCGAACATCGTCACGGAGCCAACCGCTCGATCAGCCAGGTTCCGTCGCTGCGCCGGGTGTAGCGCAAACGGTCGTGCAGGCGGTTGGGGCGGCCTTGCCAGAATTCGAGGGAGTCGGGAATGAGGCGGTAGCCGCCCCAGTTGGAAGGCCGGGGAATGGTCTCGCCGGGGTGGCGGATTTCAGATTCGCTGTATTGCGAGTCGAGGAAGTCGCGGCCCGCGATGACCTGGCTCTGGGGCGAGGCCCAGGCGCCGATACGGGCACCCCTGGGGCGACTGTGAAAATAGCGGTCCGATTCTTCGGCGGAGACGCGTTCGGTGCGTCCTTCAATGCGGACCTGGCGCTCGAGCTCGTGCCAGAAAAAGACGAGCGCGGCGTAGGGGTTGGCCTCGAGCTCGCGGGCCTTTCTACTTTCGTAGTTCGTGAAAAACGAGAAGCCCCGCTCGTCGGCGCCGCGAAGCAAGACCATCCGCGCGGACGGGCGGCCCTCTGGCGTGGCCGTGGCAAGCGCCGCCGCGTTCGATTCGGGATTGCCCGATCGTTGCGCTTCCTCGTACCAGAGCGCGAACTGGCGGATCGGATCGGGGTTGAGATCTTCCTCGCACAGAAAGGAACGCGTGTGGTCTTTGCGCTGGGTGTGGATGCTCACGGACTTTTCCTCAAATCGAAGGTCGGCGACATGCCGGCGAACCATGCCATCGTCGCGTTTGCGGGAGCGAAAAGGAAGCCCTCCTGAGCGCAGCGCGCGACGCAAAATCGTGGTTCCGAAATGCGGTATGAAGTTTTTGACGAGACGACATACCGGCGTTACGATATGGATCTGTTGCATAATGGGCGACTGGCCCGCCCAGAACCGGTTGAGTGCGAATTCGAGCGTTTTATTGGGAATGGCCGGGCTCAACACAACCGTCGCCCTAGTGAGCAGGAACGATGCACATTCCGGACTCGATTCTCGACGCCAAGGTGATTGCGACGACTGCGGTCGTGGGCGCCGTGGGGCTTGCGATTGCGGTGCGGAAAACCGAACGGCGGCTGGGTGACGGGACGACCGTTCTCATGGGTACCATGGCGGCGTTCATCTTCGCCGCGCAGATGGTGAATTTTCCGGTGTTGCCGCTGGTTTCCGGGCATTTGCTCGGCGGCGTTCTGGCGGCCGTGCTGCTGGGGCCCTGGGCGGGTGCGATTGTGATCGCCGCAGTACTCCTCGTGCAGTGCTTGATGTTTGCCGACGGCGGCGTGACGGCACTCAGTGCCAATTTCGTGAACATGGGGCTGATCGGCTCCGTGGGCGGTTACGCGATCTACAGACCGATTCGGCGGGCGATCGGCGGACACAAGGGGGTCTTGATCGCGGCGATGGCCGCGGCCTGGTTTTCGGTGCTGCTGGCTTCCGGCGCGTGCGCGGTCGAGCTGGCGGCATCAGGGCATGGCGGCGAGTTCCCGCGGCTGCTGGCGTGGATGGTGCTCGTACACGCGGTGATCGGACTGGGCGAGGCCCTCATTACCGGCGCCGCGGTCCGTTTCTTGTTGTTGCGCCGGCCTGATCTCTTCGAGGACGCGGATCCGGCAATCGCGCGGCCGGGCACGGCGACAAGGTGGGGCCAGGCAATTCTGGGCGGACTGGGAGTCGCCCTGGCGGTCGCGGTCTTCCTGGCGCCGATTGCTTCCGAATGGGATGACGGCCTCGAGTTCGTGGGCAAGAAGCTCGCGGTCGTCGCTCGAGACGAGGGACCAGCAAAGGTCCCCTCTCCAATGCCCGATTACAAACTCTGGATTGCGGGTGCCGATCACGTGAAGGTGGCGACGGCCGCAGCCGGTGTCGTGGGCACGCTGGTCGTTTTTGGCGTCGCGCTTGGGATGGCGCGTCTGCTGCCGCGCACGAAGCCGATCGAGGCACACGCCGATGCGGTTTGAACCGTTCGACCGATCGGGAAAACGGTCCGGCCCGCTCGAGCGGCTCGACGCGCGAGTCAAGCTGATCGCGACCCTGGCGTTCGTCGTTTTCACGGTTCTCACACCGATCGGGGCCTGGAGCCGGCTTGGAGCTCTCGGATTTGTCATGGCGCTCTTGATTGGACTGTCGGGCGTTTCGCCGGCCGATCTCGTCCGGCGCTGGCTCACCTTTCTGGTCTTGATTGCTTTTCTCGCAGTTGTGCTCGCGCCGGCCCATCCCGACCGGGCGACTGCTGGTCTAGGTGTCGTGCTCTTGAGCATCATGATCAAGAACAGCCTGGCGATTGTCGCGATGCTCTTGCTATCGGCAGTGACTTCGTTTCACACGCTTCTGGCGGCACTGCGGAAGCTGGGGCTTCCGCGCGTGCTGGTGGCGACGCTCGCCATCATGGAGCGGTATCGCTTCGTGCTGGCCGAGGAGCTCGATCGCATGGCGACGGCGCGGCGAGCGCGATCATTTCGAGGGCGCGGCACCTTTTCGTTCGGCCTGGCGGGAGGCTTGATCGGTCTGCTTTTTCTGCGGGCATTCGAGCGCGCGGAGCGAGTGCACGGGGCGATGGTCGCTCGCGGCTGGCAGGGCACACTCCGCAGCCTCGAGGAATAACTCCCCCTTGACGGCCACGAACGAACGAAGCGATTTCTCTCGAAAATGACCGGTCTATCCAGCGACACGACTCCGGCGATCCGCGTGAGCAGGCTCACCTACCGTTATCCCGACGGGAAAGAAGCGCTGCGCGGGGTTGAGCTGGCCGTGCCAAGCGGCGAGTCGGTGGCCGTGGTCGGGCCTAACGGCGCGGGCAAGAGCACGTTCATGCTGCACTTGAACGGCTTGCTGCCTGGGAAGCCGCGCGGCGCGCTCGAGCCACGCGCACGATGCCGGACTCGACGGCCGTGACCGCCGCGGGCCGAGCGAGCCGCGGGTGTGGATCGATGGTCTGCCGGTGAGCGAACGAACGGCGTTCGAGGTGCGACGGCGAGTGGGGCTGGTGTTTCAAGACCCGGACGACCAGCTTTTCTGCAACACAGTGATCGAAGATGTGGCGTTTGGACCGCTGAACCTGGGGAAGAGCGCCGCGGAGGCAAAGGCGATCGCGCTTGAATGCCTCGCGCAAGTCGACCTGGCGGGGCTGGCTGATCGGCCTCCCCATCATCTCAGCTTCGGCGAGCGCAAGCGGGCGTGCTTGGCCGGTGTGCTGGCATGCGAGCCGTCAATCCTGGTGCTCGACGAGCCCTCGGCCAACCTCGACCCACGAGCCCGCCGGAGGTTTATCCAGCTTCTGCTGGGGCTCTCGTGCACCAAGCTGATCGCCACGCATGACCTTGAGCTCGTGCTGGAAGTATGCCCGCGAACCGTGGTGCTGGACGAGGGGAAGGTGGCAGCGGATGGCGCGAGCGCGCTGATTCTTTGTGACGCGGCGAGCATGGAACAGCACGGGCTTGAGGTGCCGATGAGTCTGCGAGGGGCGAGGCGCGGGGGCTCTATGAGTGGTCACGATAATCGATCTGGATTCGGCGAATTTTGAGCAGCTTTGCTGATTAAGTCGATTCCGGGCCAGGCGGGGCTTCTGTCGGTCTGGCTGCGCCCCTGCACGCGAACCACGCACCGCTGGGGCTTTGGTTGCGCAGAGCATCGGCGCGCGTCGGTGTCGTTGGACCGAAGCATCGAGCGACTCCTTGTCGAACCGATACCTCTCCGCCCAAGCCCACCCGCGGAACACCCGGATGCAAGAGAAGCGGCGTAAGGTTATGCGGGACATCGTCGAGCGAATATCCATCTGAACCGGCAGTCGAGCCCGGCTTCCCTCGGGCTACCGGGCGAGAAGGCCGCTGATGTCGCCCTCGGCAACCTGGTCGCTGAAAGCCGCGGCGTGACCGATCGTGAGGGCAAGCCCTGCGTGGGCATCCCTCGGTTATCGGCCTCCGGCCAGGTCCCACAGCTTCACCTCGGCTGCCCGCGTCGGGTACGAGGCGAGCGAGGCCAGCCGCGTCCCGTCGGGGCTGAACGCCAGCATCCAGATCATGTAGCGATGGCCGGCGAGCGCGAGCCGCTCCCGACCGCTATCGGCATTGAGCACCTCGATCATCCCAGCCTCGCCCACGTCGCCGACGGCTATGGCCAGCGACGTGCCGTCAGGGCTGTAGGCCAGGCCGCCGACATGACCGTGCGCCAACTTCCGCGTCAGGACCCTTTCGCCCGACGCAACATCCCAGACCCGGAGCTCGCCCGTTTCCGCCCGGCCGGGCGCGGCGGAAATCCCGCACGCGAGCCGACGCCCGTTGGGGCTGAACGCCAGGGTGGCCACGTACGGCACGTCCAGATTCAGCCGCTCGCGGCCCGTCTCCAGGTCCCATGACAAAACCCGGTGCTCCTGCTCCAATCGGGAATCGTTCAAGTACCCCCACCATGCCGCCGCCAGCCGTCGCCCGTCGGAGCTGAAGGCGGCGGAATGGAAGGAACCGCCCTCGTCGTCGCGACGGAGCACCTCCCGGCCCGCGGCGAGATCCCGGACGCGCAGCCGGGCGGCCCCGTTTCCTCGGCCGCCACCACGTCGCGACCGGTCTCCCAGTCGAAGACCTTGAGCCGCCAGGCTTGCTGGCCGGACCCGTCGCGGATGCGAGCCGCGAACACGAACCGCTTGCTGTCGGGACTGAATACGCGCGGGAACTGATAATTGGTCATCGTCTCGCCCGGCACGGGGACGATGCTGCACACCTCGCGGCCCGAGGCCACGTCCATCAGCCCGAGCTCGATCCGCCGGCCCGCGTCCGCCTCCCTCGATTGACCGGCGTCCCTCAGCCAGGCGTATCGCGTTCCATCGGGGCTGAGTGCCTCGGTGAGCGAGGCGCGGCCCAGCCGGATCGGGCGAAACGTCGCGGCGGGCCGCCTCAGGTAATGCCACTCGAAGCCGCGGAGGTCGGCCTCGCCGGGCCGGGGCTTCTGTCCGTCCAGCAACTCGCGCATCTGGAGGATGTCGCCCGACTCGCGGGCTTCGTCGGCCAGTTGGATGTCGGCGGTGTAGAGCGACCGCCGCAGGTCCTCGCGCGCGGCGACCGCGCCGTTCCTCTCGAGGACCGCCTCTTGCTGCGCAGCCGTCGCCGCGAGGCGTTGCTCCTGGGCCTCCAGGAGCGCAACGCGGGCGCGCGTCGCTTCCCGCCTCGCCCGGATCAGGCCGAGCCTCGTGCCGGCCAGGCCCAGCACGAGCATCGACAGCAGCGCCGCGCCGCCGCCGACCGGTACGCGGTGCCGCCGCACGAATTTCCTCAGCCGGTACGACGACGACGGCGGCCGCGCCTCGATGGCCTCCTCGGCGAGGAAGCGCCGGACGTCGGCTGCGAAGGCAGTGGCCGTCTCGTACCGACGCGCCCGGTCCTTCTCCATCGCCTTCATCACGATCCAGTCGAGGTCGCCGCGCACCAGGGCCGACAGCTTCGCCGGCTCGGTCCTCCGCCGCGACGACACCGCCGCGATCGTCTCGCCCAGCGTGCTCAGCCGGGTGCTGGGCTTGGGCGGGTCCTCCTCCCGGATGATCCGGCGGATCTCGTCGTACGCCGCGGCGGCGAACCGCGCCCGGTCGAACGGCGTGGTGCCGGTCAAGAGCTCGTACAGCAGCACGCCCAGGCTGTAGACGTCGCTGCGGATGTCGACGTCCAGCGCGTTGATCTCCGCCTGCTCGGGGCTCATGTACAGTGGCGTGCCGATCATCTGCTGGAACCGGGTGTAGATCGTCTTGTCGGTGAGTTGCTGGCCGACAGCCTTGGCCACCCCGAAGTTGATCACCTTGACCACGGGCACGCCGTCGTGTGGCGCCACCAGGATGTTCGACGGCTTCAGATCGCGGTGGATGATGCCCTTGGAGTGCGCGTCCTGGACGGCCTGGCAGACGTCGACGAACAGCTCCAGCCGTTCCCTGGTGCTGAGCTGCTGCCGGTCGCAGTACTCGATGATCGGCATCCCCCGGACCAGCTCCATCACGAAGTAGGGCAGGCCGCTGTCGGTCTGGCCGGCGTCGAAGACGCGGGCGATGTGGGGGTGGTCCATCAGCGCGAGGGCCTGGCGCTCCGCCTCGAACCGGGCGATCACGTCGCGGGTGTCCATCCCCGGCTTGATGATCTTGAGCGCCACCTTGCGGCGGACGGGCTGCTGCTGCTCCGCGACGAAGACCAGGCCCATGCCGCCCTCGCCGATCTGCTCCATCAACCTGTACGGTCCGATCGAGGTGCCGGGCCGCTCGGCGATCGGCCGGTAGTCGGCCGTCACCTCCCCGGCGGGCGAGTCGAGGAAGCTGCCGACCGCGGGGTGGGCGGCGAGCAGCCGCTCGACGTGTCGGCGGACCTCCGGGTCGGGGCAATTGGCGTCCAGGTACACGGCGCGGGCCTCGGGCGTCGGCCGTTCCAGGGCGGCGAGGAAGATCGACTCGATGACGGAAAGGTCGGTCATGGCTGGGCTCCTCCATTGGGTTCCGATGGTCAGTGCGACGGAACCGCCCGGATCCCCTCACGCCGTCGGCGAATTCTTCGGCCGGGGGCCCGGCGGAGGCTCCCCGCCCAGCTCGGCGAACAGCCAGGTGCGCGCGAACGCCCAGTATCGCTCGGCGGTGGCCACCGAGATCTTCATCGCGTCGGCCGCCTCGGGCATGGTCAATCCGGCGAAGAAGCGGAGCTTCACCAGCTCGGCCCGCTTCGGGTCGAGTGCGTCGAGACGGTCGAGGGCCTCGTCGAGGGCCAGCAGGTCGTCGTCCGGCGGGGGCTGGGCCAGGGAACATCCTTCTTCGATGTCGACCCGCCTGAGCCCGCCCCCATGGCGGATGCGGACCTTGCGCCGGACGCCCTCGACCAGGATGCGCCGCATGGCCTCCGCCGCCGCCCCGAAGAAATGGCCGCGGCCGTTCCACGGCTTCGAGTCGTCACCGCCCACCAGCCGCAGATAGGCCTCGTGCACCAGGGCCGTCGCCTGGAGCGTCTGGCCGGGTTTCTCCCGGGCGAGCCGGGCGGCGGCCAGGTTGCGCAGCTCCTCGTAGACCAGCGGCAGCAGCCGATCGGCGGCGCCCGCCTCGCCCTGCGACATCGCCTCGAGGATCCGGGTCACTTCGTTCATGGGAGGAGATCGGCGCCGCCTGTCCGCTCCCATCTCGACCCTGTCCAACCCGGGGCATCGCCGCACCGGAGCGACTTGGGCAGGATCGACACGAGAGCACGGAACATCGTCATCCGGGGTAATCCGCCGAGCCGCGTCATGGTAGTCGTCGCGATACCTGAGTCACACCGTCGGGCATCGGCGTGGCGTCCCACACCTGCACTACGGCATCTCCGCGGTCCTTGGCCACCGACACATACGTGAGCCGCCTGCCGTCGGGGCTGAACGCTAGGTCGCCCCGACTCGTCGCCGGGAAGGTCAGCAGTTCGCGGCCGCCGGCGACGTCCCAGAGCTTGACCTCGGCGTCCGTCCGGTTGAAGGCAGTGACAGGGGCGCGCTCGAGGAGGCCAACCGTTGGCCATCAGGGCTGAAGACCAGCCCGTGGACCTGGTTGCGATGCCCCGCGAACGAGCGCAACTCCTTACCGCTGGAGATATCCAGCACCTTCACCTCGCTCGAGCCCCACCACTCTCCGACCGCCACGGCGAGCAACGACCCATCCGCGCTGAAAGCCGGCATGGCCCGGCTGGCGAAGGGGAACTCTCGGGCCATGATCACCGCGCCCGTGGCGGCGTCCCAGACCCGAACCTTGACCGTCGGCGACTCGTCAGTCGGCCACCCGACAGCTCCTGCGAGCCGGGTCCCGTCCGGGCTGAAGGCCAACCCCGAGTCGGATCCCGCCCACGGGATATCCAGGCGACGCTCTTCCTTGCCGGATTCGAGGTCCCAGACGAGCACTCGGGAGGTAAGGGTGCCGGCGGAGTCCCGTGGCCCAGTGGAGATTGCAGCCAGGCGCCGCCCGTCCGGGGCGAACGCGGCGCCGCTAAACCAGACTCGTTCTTGTTTGCCGTCACGGCGCAGGAGCACCCGACCGGTGGCGACATCCCAGGCGCGGATCGCGCCGGGGCCCGCCGAGGTGAACGCGAGGCGATCGCCGTCGCGGCTCAGCTTCAGCCGCCTCACGTACACGAAGCCCGGTCTGATCTCGAATGCTTCGTCCTTCGCCGTGAACCGCACTTTTCCGGTCCGGTCCCAGACCTTCAGCTCGATCCCTGCCGGTGTGCTGAAGGCGGCGCAGAAGCGCGAGGCGTCCTCGGAGCAGGACGGTGGGAAAGATTCGTAGCACGGACCTCGCTGCACCAGGCGATCCTCGCGAGCCGCAAGTTCCCACGTCTGGATCGTCCCGCCGATGTCGCAGGTGGAGACCGAGCCGCCGTCAGCGCCCCAGGCCACATCGCTGAGCGGGATGCGCCGCTCCTCCAGGACGCGAGCCGGCGGGCGGTGGCCCCCCGGCTCGACGGCGGTCAGATCCCAGACCCACAGCCTGCCATCCCTCGCCGCGGCGGCCAGGCGCGAACCGTCGGGGCTGAAGGCGATCCTCCCGACGACGCCGAGGTCCCGGGGATCGCCGGCTTCGTCTTCCCATGTCAGTTGCAGGAGTTCCCGTCCCGACCCGGCGTCGTGGATCCGGATCGGGGCCTTTGCAGGGGCCGAGCCCACCCAGCCGGCTCCCACGGCGAGGCGGTGGCCATCGGGGCTGTAGGCCAAGACGTTCGTCGCAGAGATCGGGAACCGCAGCCGCTCCCTGCCCGACGTGACATCCCAGACCCGAACATCCGTGCCCTCCTTATCGTTCCCAGCACCTGCGCCCTGCGCCAGGGCGGCGATGCAAGTCCCGTCCGGGTTGAACGCGAGGCCCCTGTATGCGAGCGAGGACATCACCGTCAGCGGGATCGTGAAGAGTTCCTTGCCGCCCTCGACCTCCCAGACTTTCAGCTCACACTCCCCCTTGTCTCCCGGCCGGAGGACCGCGGCCGCCAGCCGCTGGCCCGCGGGATCGAACGTCCCTCCTACGATGGCATCGGCGGGATCGGCCGGGGCGAACAGCACGCGGCCGCTGTCCCACTCCCAGACCGTGTACCGCCGGTGTTCCCGGCCAGCCGCGTCGCGGAGGAGAGCCTGGAACGCGAAGCGCTTGCCGTCGCGGCTGAATGTGCCGCCGCCGATGATGATGACGGCCATTTCGCCCGGAAATGGGGTGAAACCGCGCAGTTCTTGCCCCGAGGTCGTGTCCCAGAGCCTCACTTGGAATTCCTGGCCGATCGCGGCCCCTCGGGCGCGAACCCGCACGGCGCGGGCATAGCGCCGACCGTCGGGGCTCAGCACCCCACCCACGGCTTCCCGCATCGGCTGGAACGAGCGGAATGCCGAGCCCAGCCGCCGCAGGTAATGCCATTCGAAGCCGCGGAGGTCGTCCTCGCCTCCTCGGGGCTTATGGCCGTCCAGCAGCTCACGCATCCGGAGGATGCTGCCCGACTTCCAAGCCGCCTGGGCCAGTTGGATGTCCGAGGCATACAGCGAACGCCGCAGCGCCTCCCGGGAGGCTTCGGACTCCCTCCGCCCGTCCGTGGCCAGGTCGCGCTGCGACGTCGCTTCGAGCTCGGCGGCCAGCGCCCGCTCTCGCTCCGCCATCGCCCGCCCTTCGGCCCGCCGGGCCGCCCTGGCCTGCCATGCGCTGACGATGACGGCGGCCACCAGCAGGAACAGGAAGCTCGCCGCGACCGCGATCGGCGCCCGGTGCTTGCGCGCGAACTTCCGCAGCCGGTACGACGCCGACGGCGGGCATGCTTCCACCGGCTCGTCGTTCAGGTACCGCTCGACGTCCTGCGCCAGCCCGATGGCCGTCTCATATCGCCGCGTCCGGTCCTTCTCCAGGCACTTCATCGCGATCCAGTCCAGCTCCCCCCGCATCAGCCTCGTCAGCTTCTCCGGCTCGGTCTTCCGCTGCGCCGAAATCGACGGCAGCGCCGCGCGCGACGCGCTCAGCCGCGTGCTCGGCCGGGGCGGCTCTTCTTCCTTGATCCGCCGGAGGATCTCGGCATACCCCGCCTCCCGCAGCGACATGCGCTCCAGCGGCGTCGTGCCCGTCAACAACTCGTAGAGCAGCACGCCCAGCGCATAGACGTCGCTGCGCGTGTCCACCCCCAGGGCGCTCATCTCGGCCTGCTCGGGACTCATGTACTCCAGCGTCCCGATGATCGAGCCGTACTGGGTGAACATTGTCCGCTCGGTCAGCCGCTGGTCGATGGCCTTGGCCACGCCGAAGTCGATCACCTTGGCCACCGGCTTGCCGTCGTACATCGTCACCAGCACGTTCGACGGCTTGATGTCGCGGTGGATGATCCCCTTCTGGTGCGCGTGCTGGATCGCCCGGCAGACCGGCACGAACAGCTCGAGCCGCTCGCGCGGCGTGAACTGGGTGTCGTCGCAGTATTTCGTGATCGGAACGCCGTGGACCAGCTCCATGACGAAATACGGGCGGCCGGTCTCGGTCGTCCCGGCATCAAGCACCCGCGCAATGTTCTGGTGGTCCATCAGGGCCAGGGCCTGACGCTCGGCCTCGAACCGGGCGATCACCTGACGGCTGTCCATCCCCGGCTTGATGATCTTGAGCGCGACGCGGCGGCGGACGGGCTGCTCCTGTTCGGCCATGTAGACGACGCCCATGCCCCCCTCGCCGATCGGCTGTAAGAGCTTGTAAGGGCCGATCCGGGTCCCGGGCCCTTCGCCGATCGGCCGGGCCTCCGCGGGTGTGCGCGGGCTGTCGGCCGGCGTGAACGCGTCGGTCAACTCGGCGTCCGCGGCCGGCTGCTGGAGGAAGCTGCCGGCGTCGGCATAGGCCCGGAGCAGGGCGTCGACCTTGAGGCGCACCGCGTCGTCGCCGGCGCAGGCCCGCTCCAGGTAGTCGCGTCGTGCCCCGTCGTCGACGATCTCCGCGGCCTCGTCGAAGATCGCTTTCACGCTGAGTTCTCCGGCGTTCATGGCTCGGGCCCTCGCCTTGATCGATGTCTCCCGAGCTCAGTGCGACGCCCGGGGGCGAATCGTGCCACCCGGGTCGAGATTCGCCTCAACCGGCCGCGTCGTCGGGAGGGTTCAACTGCTGATAGAGCCAGGCCCGGGCGTAGGCCCAGTGCCGGTTGGCGGTCCGCACCGAGATGTCCAGGGCCGCCGCAGCCTGCTCGATCGTCAGGCCGGCGAAGTGGCGGAGCTTCACGACCTGGGCGACGATCGGCTCCTCCTCCGTCAGTCGGTCGAGGGCCTCGTCCAGCGCCAGCAGGTCGTCGGATGATTCGTCGCGGGCGAGGTCGATCCCGTCCAGGTCGACCCGCCGGAGCCCGCCGCCGTGGCGGATACGGGCCTTTCGCCGGGCGTTCTCGACCAGGATCCGCCGCATGGCCCCGGCCGCCGCCCCGAAGAAATGGCCGCGGCCGTTCCACGGCTTCGAATCATCCCCGCCCACCAGGCGCAGGTAAGCCTCGTGGACCAGGGCTGTCGCCTGGAGCGTCTGGCCGGGCTTCTCCCGGGCGAGCCGGGCGGCGGCAAGCTTGCGCAGCTCCTCGTACACCAGCGGCAAAAGCCGATCGGCGGCGCCCGGCTCGCCCTGTTCGATCGCCGAGAGGATGCGTGTGAGGTCGCTCATCGGGGCCACTCGTCCCAGGGCCCCGGCCTGCGCGGTCGCTCGCCGCGCGACCCCGTCCGGCAGCGCGAGTCGGTGCCCCCCTCAAGACTAACCAGCACGCATGCGAGGGGATAGACCGAAGCACCTCTCCGAGAGGTGACCGTGGACGGCGATCATCGGCCTGATGGGCGTTTCCTCGAAGCCAGTGCGTCTTTGCAGGCAGAAGGCGCACACCTGAACCAACACTCACAGCTTAGCGATTGTTGCTGTCCGTTTGCCATCCCGCCGGCGAGCTGCGCGGAGCGTGGTTGTCCTACTTTCGGTTCGTTAGCTCGGCGAAACGCGGGGAGGACCGGAGCGGTTTCAGGTCGGTGTCGGTGGCGGCTTCGCGCGCGGGGAAGCCGGCCTTGATCGCTTGGGTGAGCAGGTCGATGGCGTGGGAAATCAGGCGGGTGTCCGCGGTGCTTTCCGAGAGCAGCGAGACTGCGCAGGCGGCGTTGTAGAGCCGGTTGGCAGTGGCGCTTTCGACCAGGCGGTCGACGTCGTCGAGAGCGCCGCGCTCGCCGAGCCTGGCGCGCACGAGCGCTCGGAGCTGAACGGCGTCGATCAGGTTGGGATCGGAATCGAGCGCGCGGTCCAGATGGTCGAGTGCCGCTTTCGGACTGGCTTTCCGTACGATGAGTGCCATGCCGTAGTGGGCGTGGGCGCAACGCTCGTCGCGCTTGAGGACTTGTCGGAAGTCATCCTCGGCGCCCTTGGGGTCGCCCGCGATGCGAGTCATGCCGCGCGCGACGCGGACGACGAGATCGCTCGGGTCTTTATCCAGCAACGAGACGAAGTATCGTTCGGACTCTTGGGGGCGGCCAAGCCGCGCCCAGGCCTCTCCCAGGGCCGCCAGCACAATCACGTCGCTCTGGCCTAGCTTGATGGCGTGGACGAGGTCGTCTCGCGCGGATTCGAGCTGGTTCAGCTCGAGCTCGACGAGCGCGCGGTTGACCAGGGCCTCGCGCCAGTCGTTCTCGATGTCGATCGAGCGGTCGTACGCATCGCGAGCATCGAGCAGGCGGCCGGCCCTGGCAAGCGCCAGGCCGCGATTGAAATGCACCCAGGCAAAGCCGGAATCCTTGCCTGCACATACGGCGAAGTCGCCCGCGGCTTCGAGGTAGCGCCGCTGGCCGAAGTGGCAATGGCCCAGGACATACCACGTCCAGAACGACGTCACGTCGCGCTGGAGGGCTCGCCGCAGGGACGCCTCGGCGCCCGCAAGATCGCCTGCGGCGAGGAGCGAGGTTCCCTCGAGGGTCAGCTCGTGGGAGCTTGTTGGTTTCCGCGCACCGGCGCGGGCGCGGTCGGCCGCGGCTAGCCCGGCTTTCCCGAGGGCCGCGTGATACCGCGCTCGTTCCTGATAAAGAGCGGACGGGGCGTGACCAGGGTCGATCGCCTCGGCCTCTTCCAAGCGTGCGATGGCGCGGTTGATCGCGTCAGCGCGATCGCGTTCCGAGCCATGCCGCTTTGCCAGCATGACGCGGGCACGGGCCTCGAGCATGATCATCTCGACGAATTGCTCGCGCAGCCTCGTTTGCTCGAGTGCGGTGAGGCGCATGGGCCAGCCGGCGGGGAGTGCGGGCGATCCTGTTTGAGAGCTGAGCTCCTCGAGCTCGCGGCGTGCGGCATTCAATCCGCGCTTCATATGATCGTCCGAGCCGGTGGCTGTATTGAGCAGGAACTGGACCTGGGTGAAATTGTGATCGAACTGGCGCACCTTGATCCGCGCGTGAAGATCTTGCAGCATGCCATAGAGCAGGACGACGCCCGTTCCGAGCATTGCGACCAGGACGATCGAGATCAATGTGATCGAGGCCGTGCCGCAGAGGGTGGGATGGCGTCTGGCGAACTTGCCCATGCGCTCGCGAAAACTCGGCTCAGGGCCGTGTTTCATCGGCAGGTTTTCGAGGAACCGGTGCAGGTCTTCGGCGAGATCGCGGGCGCGGGCGTAGCGGCGAGCCGGGTCGACCGCCAGGCATTTGGCGACGAGTGCGTCGAGGCTCCAGGGAACTTCGGGACATCTGGCCCGGAGCGAGGGAACCTGGCGGCGACCCGCGAGCATGAGCTCGATCGAGTCGAGCAGCGAGCCGCCGATCGGCACTTCGGGAAAAGCGGGCTCGCCCGCCAGTATTTCAAACAGGATCAGCCCCAGCGCGTAGATATCGGATCGCTCGTCGACGGCCTCGGGAGGGGTTGAACCGCGGGGATTGAACGCGTCGAGATGTTCGGGTGCCATGTACGGAAGCGTGCCGCCCACGAAGGCGCGGCGGATGTCGGTCTCGCCGGTGTGAGGCAAAGCCTCCACGGAGAGATTGAAGTCAAGGAGCATCGGCGTTCCGTCGCCCGCCAGCAAGATGTTGGCCGGCTTCAAGTCGCGGTGCAGGAGGCCGCGCGAGTGGGCATGATCGAGGCCGTCGGCCAGGCGGGCGACGATCCACACGGCAGCCTGGATAGCGGAGGCGCCGTGGAGAAACTGTCGCGAAGGCTGGCCGAGATCGGCTTCGCGCTCTTCGAGCCGGGCCGCCGAAACAGCGCTCTGGGTAACCCAGCGCGAGAGCAACGATCGCAAGCGCGAGGCGGCCTGGCTCTCGGGGCGCCCTGAAAGCGATAACGAGGAAGCGACGGGCGAAGGTGCGGGGTTTGACCGCGATGCGCGATCGAGGCGCACCGATCGCGATGGAACAAGGGCACCCGTCGATCGCGGGCCGAAATCGCGGCTGACCTCATCGAGGGCCTTCACCAGGCTGCGCCCGTTGGTGCTGGCCGGGATGAGACCTCCGGAGGCCTCGAGCACGCGAGCGAGATTTGCGCCGCCGAAATAGGGCATACAGAGCACGCGCAGACCGGTTTCCGGATCGTCGCACACCGAGTGCACCGGCACGATGTGGGTATGCTGAAGGCGCGCGAGTATTTGCGGCTCGTTACCATCGGGACGTGATACCTTGATGGCGACGAGTCTGCGGCCCAGGCCGACTTCCTCGGCGAGATAAACCCGCGCGAATGCGCCTCGCCCCAGCTCAAGGACGACGCGAAATCCCGCCAGAAGGTCACCGGGCCGCGGCAGGCGCCGGCGCGGTGCGCCTGCTGCGCTGCTGGCGCTCAGGCCCGTTCCGGTCTGCGCCGCCCGAATCGCCCGCGCGAGGACCGACGGTACTCGCCCAGAGCGGCTGCGACGCCTCGAGCTCAAAGCCATCGACCAGCTCGCGGCTTTGTGCTATGGCATCGGCCGGGGACGACAGCGGCCGGGGAGCGACAGGATCGGAGCGGTCGAGCGCCGCCCACTCAAAATGCGGCGGAGCGATGCCGCCCGAATCGGCCGGAGAATGCCCGGATTCGGACGGTCGCGAGGGCGTTTCGTTTTTGGCGGAGTGTGGTTCGGCGTCAACATCGTTGACGCTGGTAAACGGATCCCAATCGTCGAGGATCTCGCGGGGGCAGTGGCTTGCCGACAGCGAATCGCGCGAGGAGCGGGTCATGGAAATGCTGTGAGCCCTGTGGTTTAGAACCGGAACCGTGCGTTTGACTTAGCACGAGGCCGCCAAAATAGCATGCGCCGGGCAGCGGTCTCCGGCTCAGCTCGGTGGCTGGACCTCCGGCACTGGTTCTCTACGCCGCCCTTCTGCGGTTGTCCAGTGCGGGGGGCGGGGAGTGCATGGGTTGGTGAAGTGCGATGGTCCGCGGGGCTCTGGACGACGGGTTCGAATCCATATCCTAGGATACTCGTGTCGAGTCATAACGAAGAGGAGACCGATGATCCGCGACACATGGGAGGAACGGGATCGCGATGCCGGGCATGTTGGGACGGCGGCGGTGCCGGTAGAGTGGGCGGCTTTGGCCGCAGAGCTCGCCACGGAATTCTGCGCGCCGGTGGCGATATTCGACCCGAGGCACAAGCGGTGGTGCTCGGTCGCCGGGGCTTTGCGATCGCAGTTCCCCGAGATCAACGACTCGCTCTTCCTTTTGTGCCGGTCGACGGAACTGGCCCAAGGGCGAGCGATGACCTGGCGCCGGCCGCTCGATTGCAAGCGGGTGTGGTGGCTGTTGCTGCCGGCGAGCGACGGGCTGGTGGCCTTTGTCGGCTTTCAGGCACCGGCGGACGCAGCACCCGAGACGGCCGAGTGCGATGAGACATTGGACGAAATGACGGATACAGCCGTGAGGTGGGGCCCGGTGTGTGCGGAGCCTGCTCTACGCGCCTGGGGGGAACAAGTCGCGGGGCGGTATCTGCGGGCGCCGCGCGTGGGCCGGAGCGCGATAGTGGGTCGCGAACGCATCCGGCGGACGTTGACAAGGGCATCGCGATCAACCGGCTGACCCGCCGGCTGCGGATATCCGATCCTCCGCATCATTTCCAGACGGTTGCGACCACGGTTCTCCGGACATCTTTGAATTTGACGGCTGTGGCCTGGGTGCCCAGGGACACGCATGAGCCGGTGGTGGTCAGCGGCGAGATACCGGGCTTGAGCGCGGCGGCGTATCGCGGGTTTCAAGCTCCGTCGGGCCATGATTCGACGATTCTGTGCCCCGACGGCCCGAGCGCGCAGGCGCGAGGCGCTCCGCCGTCGGTAAGGCGGTATGTATCGGTCGCTGCCGGCTCGCTGGGCTGGCTGCTGGCGGTCAATCCGCTCGATGACGGCGAGATCAGCGCCGAGGCGGTCGAGCGCCTGCAGCATGTCGGCTCGCTGATCGTGGCCCAGCTTTCGAATGCCAGGATCTACGCCGATCTCAAAGAGCTGCTTTTCGGCATCATCCGGGCGCTCACCGCCGCGATTGACGCCAAGGATCCGTATACATCGGGTCATTCGGAACGCGTGGCGCGAATCGCCGTCCGGCTGGCGGAGGAGCTGAGGATGCCGCCAGCCAAGCGGAGCGACCTGTATCTCGCCGGGTTGCTGCACGACGTCGGCAAGATCGGCATCGACGACGACGTGCTCAAGAAGACGGGCCCGCTCACGCCGGAGGAATACAAGAAGATCCAGGCGCACGTGGAGATCGGGGTGACGATCCTCAAGGACCTGCGGAAGCTGCATCACATTCTGCCGGGCGTGAGGCACCATCACGAGAGCATGGACGGCAGCGGATATCCCGACCGTCTGTCTGGAGAGGAGATTCCGCTCGAGGCCCGCATCCTGGCGGTGGCCGACTCGTTCGACGCGATGTCGAGCAACCGGCCCTACCGGCGCCGGCTCAGCTTATCGCAGATCGACAACATCCTGTTGAAGGGACGGAGCGTGCAGTGGGACGCGGACGTGATCGACGCTCTCTTCGCCTGCCGGAGCGACCTCGAGGCGATCCGGCAAAAGGGGCTGGGCGAGAGCTTGATCGGGGCGGTGGATGTGACGCTGGGGAGGGAGTGACGCTGAATTCGGCGTCGCCATGCGGCCAATACAGGCGCGACGCGATTGGTCTTGCGAGCTCAGGACAGGGCGGCCATAAATGGAGGCTGGCCGCAGTTATTCAGTGAGGATCGCAGATGAGTCTCGTGGTCGATCTACCGCCTGAGCTTGAGACGGTTCTCGCTGCTGAAGCGGCGCGGCTCAATCTCTCGCTCGCGGATTACGCATTGCGACTCCTCGCCGAGGGTCGAATTCCCGGCCCAAAGCTTCGCGACGGCGCCGAGCTGGTGAACTACTGGCAGAGTGAAGGACTGATCGGAACGAGGCCCGACATCGTCGATGCCGGAGCGCATGCTCGTGCTTTGCGACAGATTTCAGAACAGCGGAAGAGCGAATGATCGATGGATCTTGTCGATACCGACGTACTCATCGACATTCAGCGCGGTCACCCTCCGGCGATAGCTTGGTTCGCGGGGCTCACGGAACGAGGGCCGACGTCAAGGATTGCAATCCCGAAGAGCGAGATCACCGCGCGGAATTGCCATCGCGGCGCGGCGATTCGAAAGCGCTCGAAGAATCGCATCGAGCACTTCATCGAGGCGCGTGCCCAGGTCCTGAGCGAGGAAACGAAGCACGAGATAGCCGTTTTCTTGCAGTCGCGCATCTTTACGACGGTCTCGCCGGTATGCGTCGGCGTCGCCCAGGTGCTGAGCGCCGTCGAGCTCGACCACCAGGCGTTCTTCTTCGAAGAGAAAATCGACTTCCATGGCGCCTGAGCCGTCAAACGCGATCGGCAACTGCGAGTTGAGATCGAACGCGGCCGGTGGTTTCCGGCATGGACTCGAGCCGGCCAATACAGAAAGGCCTCGGTTGCGCTGCGCGCGCGATCGACACCTTCTGCGTCGTCGGCGAACGTTCTGGAGACGTGAACGAAGAGATGGGCCAGAGGCGAGTCGACGCCGTCGCGAATCAAGCGCCGGACGCTCCGGGCATACTGGCTCTTCCATGCCGGATCGACGGGAAGCGGAACGTCTGCCGGCCAGCCGGGCACGGCACTTGCCGGAAGCTGGATGCGTGTATCCGACGGCTTCATATCCGTGACAACGGCGGTCGAACATCCGCGAGAACATTGTGACGTTCAAGTCAGCGTAGTCGTAAACGCGCACTTCACGCTTGCCTTCATGCAGGCGATGCAATCGGCCGACGTACTGCGCGATCGTTCCATGCCAGGAGACCGGAAGCGTCAGGAACAGGGTGTCGAGCCGGGCGTCGTCGAATCCCTCGCCGATGTAGCCGCCCGTTGCCAGGAGCACGCGATCCTCGTGGGGTGGAATCGCGGCCAGCGCTGCTATTTGTGCGATCGCGCTCGGCTTTGCTCATGCCACCGCGAAGCACGACCAGGTGGCGCACTTCGGGCGAGAGGCGGCCGGCCAGCTCATCGAGATGATCATTCCGCTCGGTCAGCACGATCGGAGATCGTCCGTCGCGAACGGCCTGCACGACATCGCCGGCGATCTTGCCATTGCGATCGGCATCGGCGATCAGATCGTTGTAGAGCATCATGGAATTGCACGCGTGCGTCGGGGCTAGCGGCTCGGACCGGAGAGAAGCCCGTCGGCCGAATGATCGCATTGTGCTCGAACGGCCGCGCCGCGGATTGTGCTCGCGCATCAACACGGTGGCGCACCGGGCCGCATTGCATGAGGATGACGGGATGGTGGCCGTCTTTCCTCGTGATCGTCGCGGATAAACCCGCAACGAATCTCGCCCGTGAGGCGCGGGCCACTTGTTCGAAAGTACGTGCGGAGAGATGATGGCATTCGTCAACAATTAATTGACCATAGTGCCGCACCATTTCGCGGACGGCCCCCCGTCGCACCAGGCTCTGGATCAGGGCCACATCGACGGCGCCCGTCGGTTTCCTCGTCCCGCCGCCACTACGGCCGATCGCACGCGCCGGCAGGCTGAGGAATGCCGATAGCCGGTCGATCCATTGTTCTTGCAGTTGGCGGCGGTGGACGAGTACCAGCGTGTTGACGCCGCGCTCGGCGATCAACCACGCTCCGATGACCGTCTTGCCGAAGGCCGTTGTGGCCGAGAGGACACCGGTATCGTGGGCCAGCATGGCTTCCGCAGCAAGCTGCTGGTCCGGTCTCAAGGCACCACGAAACGATGCGTCCAATCTGCGGCCGGGGAAGCGTTCGTCGCGGATGATGGGCGTCACGTTCAGCTCGGCGAGCAGCTCGAGGATCTCATCCAGGCAGCCGCGCGGCAAACCGATGTGGTGCGGATAATCGCGGGCGCAGCAGACGATCCGCGCCTTGCTGGAGGCCGGAAGATGCATCGCTTGCAGTTTCTCGAACTCCGGATTCGGGAACGCCGCAACGCGAATCAGGCGGTCGAGTAAATGCAGGCGGCAAGTCGCTCTTCTCGATGAGCACCTCGTTGCTCAGATGCAGGTCCACGGTTCTGGGCAGCGGACCGCAAGACAACTGCGCGTGGCGGCGCGAGGGTGGCCGGGCCGGGCGGCTGGGATCATCTTCGGCGGTGCTCAAAGCCGACGTCATGCCGATGAGACGACCGCTGGATTGGGCGAAATGGACAACGCGTTCTACCTGGCTGCGATCGATCTTCGGGATTTGCGATAAGAACGCCCACTGATCCTCAAACGGCAGAAGGCTGTCGTCGACGAAGATGCTGCTGCCGGATTGGCGCGGGCGCTTTTGAAGCGGCAGGTCGACCAGGCTGCCGAACCCGCCCAGGGGAAGTGTGTCCTGATCGGGAAAGAAACGACCGTACGAATCAAGGCCGATCTCAGGGCAGCGCCTGGTCGTTTCCGTCAGAGCGCAAAAGCCGAGTCTACGTGCCAGGCTCGCGGGGATGGCTTCGGCGAAAAAGAACCAGATCCGACCACTGCGGCCCCCACGGGTTCGCTCAAGGGCGACGGGAATGTCCAGATGTCGCGATGCTTCGACGAAGCTACGGGCGTGAGCCGGCCAGCTCGGCTTGTCGAGATCGACCGCGAGGAAGCAGCACGATTCATCGCGGAACATGGGATACACCGCCATGACGAATTCCTGGCCGTCATCATCTTGACCGGCGAGGTGCCGCCCGATTGCTTCGTCGGTCACGGGAATGAATTGCTGATGGCGGCATTCGGCGCACTTGATTCGGGGCTTTTCGCAGATGCCGCGTATCCATTCGTTCAAGCAGGCGGGTGCGAAGCCGGATGCGCCGGTCTTGTTGCTCACGAACCGGCGAGCGTAGAGATTGTCACGGCCTCGGAACAACGAACGGAAGAGCGCGATCTTGGCTTCGGGAGCGGAATGGTGATGAACTCCGGTGTTCGGTTGCATCGACGGGTCCGTATGGCCACGCCCGGGGCTTGCGCCACCGGACTCCAGGATGCCGCCCCCTTTCGGGGGCTTGAAGATATTCGCGGGATTCTCGCCCAATCTCAACGTCAGGCTGAAGCCTGACCTACGCAGTCGTCAGGCTGAAGACTGACCTACTTGGGTGTCAGGGCGGAGGCGGCGGCTTGCTGGAAGGCGCGGCGGACTTCGGAGGCGTCGGAGTTGGGGAAGTCGGCGCGCTGAACCAGCAGGATAAAGATTCGCTTCTTTTCCGGGTCGATCCACGCCTGTGTGCCGTAGGCCCCGCCGTGGCCGAAGGAGCCGGGAGCCAGCATCGAGGTGATTCCCTGCGGGTCGCGGACGACGCAAAAGCCGAGGCCCCAGCCGTTGCCGTCGGTGAAGCCGGTCTTGATCGCGCCGGTGTGAATTCTGGTCATCAGCTTGACCGTTTCGGGCTTCAAGTACTGTTTACCGTCAAGTGAGCCGTCGTTGATGAACATCTGACAGAAACGGCAGTAATCCTGCGCGGTCGAGAAGAGTCCGCCGTTTGCCGCCGGGAAGCGGTCGCGGCTGGTGGGCGACTTGCCGTACAGGATGAAATTCTGCGTCTCCTCGAGCGCTCCTTGACGCGTGCGGCGATAGGATGTGGCGAGCCTGGGAAGCTGCGCGTCGGTGAGGTAGAAGGTCGTGTCCTTCATGCCGAGCGGAACGAAGAGCCGTTGCTCGAGGAACTTCTCGAACGGCTGGCCCGAGACGACCTCGACAATCCGTGCCGCCGTGTTGATTCCCGACTGGCAGTAGACCCACTTCGTGCCCGGCTCGAAGGCGACCGGCTTGGCGACATGGAGCGGGATCAAGCCGGCCAGATTCGTGATCTCGCGGGCCTGTTCGGGTGTGACTTCACCCATGCCTGAGGTGTGGGTGAGCAGGTGGCGGATGGTCAGCCGCGCCGGCTTGCCATCGGCGGTCTTCAGGTCCTTGAATTCGGGCAATGTACTTTTCGACCGGATCGTCGACCGAGAGCTTGCCTTCGTCCTGCAGCATCAGCACGGCCGTGGCGGTGATGGGCTTGGTCATCGACGCGATCCAGAAGATCGAGTCAGTCTGCATCGGCCTGTCGTGTGCGATGCTCGGCCTTGCCGATTGCGTCGAGGTCGACGATTCCATCGCGGGTGGCGACGAGCGTGGTGGCGCCTGCGATCTCGTGGTCGTCGATGAAGGGGCGTAGACGCTCGCCGATCGCGGACAACGCCGCGGGGTGGTCGCGACCGGGGGATTGCTGCGTGGCCAGCGTGTCGCGGAACGCTTTCTCCTTCTGCGCGACGAACGCGCGGTATCCTTTGGGGTCAACGAATGGGTTTGCGTTCGCGTCCTTCCTGGCGCGCTCAAATTTCTCGATCATGCCGTAGTAGCCTCCGTGTGCTCCCAGGAAGACGTCGCAGGGGAGTTTCTTGAGTACCTCGAACGTCGTGGCGAAGTCGCCGGCGATCTCGAGATACCATTTGTTGTCCACGAGCTTGTAGCCCGGGTTGACGTTGGGACTGCCAATCACCACGACGTCGTAGTCCTTGCCGCCGCTCGCGGTTCGCCAGGTCCAGGTCGTGCAGCCTCGGGTGTGACCGGGGGTGCAGGCGCGCGACCAATGTGACGCCGCCGAGCTTGACCTCCTCGCCGTCTTCGAGAACGCGGTCGACCTTGCAGGGTTTCCAGCGGTTGATCGTATAGAAGTACTGGCCTTCGCCTCCCGAGGCAATTACGCCGTCGTCACCGCGCATCACGTAGACCTTGGCTCCCGTCTGATTCTGCATCAGGGCGTGGCCGGCGACGTGGTCGGAGTGGGCGTGGCTGGCGAGCAGGATCTTGATGTCGGTCATCTTGAAGCCGAGCGATTCGACGGAATCGCGGATCAACGGGACGGTGCGCTCGAAGCCGCTGTTGATCAGGATGTGGCCTTCGGGAGTGGTGATCAGGTAGCTGGCCAGATCCTTCGAGCCGACATAGTAGACGTTGCCGACAACGCGATGCGCGGGAAAGGATTGAAACCAGTCGACCTGGCCGACAGTGGCGATTGACACGGCGAGAGCAAAGGATGCGATACCGCACATGATTGGGCTCCAGGGGGTTTTCACGAGGATATCAGGGTCGGCCGCACGACGGCCAGAGCGTACCCGGAGTCGTTGCGTCGATTCGATCTCGCGCCGGATGCATCGGAAGACCGGGTCCACTCGTGGTAGACTGATCCACTTGTGCCAGTACACGCTTGGCTGGATTCCGGAGAAGAGCAATGGCCATGCAACCCGCCCCACCGGAATACGTTCTGGGCCGGTCAGAACAGGAAGCTCAAAGACTTGTGAAGCAGTCGTTGCTTGTCAGGCAGTCGACGGAGCGCATCTTCCGGAAGGCCGGCATTGCCCCTGGCATGCGCGTTCTCGACATCGGCTGCGGGGCCGGCGATGTGAGCTTCCTGGCGGCCGAACTCGTGGGCGCGACGGGATCGGTTGTCGGCGTGGACCGCGATCCGGGTGTGCTCGCTCTGGCGCGACGGCGGGCCAAGGAAAATGGTTTGACCAACGTCACTTTCGAGGAGAGCGAGATTGACCACGTCACGCCGACCGAGCCGTATGATGCGGTCGTGAGCCGATTTGTGCTCATGTATCAGGCCGATCCGGTCGCTACGCTCGCGAGTGTCGCTCGCGCAGTGCGGCAGGGAGGATTGGTTGTCGTACAAGAGCCCGATTTCGGGCCGGGCATCACTGCCTGGCCGACGGTTCAACTCTACGAGAAGGTCTCGCACTGGATGCGCGAAACATTCCGTCGCGGCGGCGTGCATCACGACATCGGCGGCAAGCTTTATCACCTCTTTCGGCAGGCCGGACTGCCGGGACCGATGCTCTTGCAGCACGTGACCGTGGCCGGAGGGCCCGACGCACGACCCTCCTGCGAGAACAGCGCGGAGATCGTTCGCAGCATGCTGCCGCGGATGGAGAAGTTCGGCGTGGCAACCGCGGAGGAGGTTCAGGTGGAAACGCTTGCGGAACGGTTGGAACGGGAGGCTTCCGCGGCCAACGCGCAGGTGACGTTTGTACCCGTCACCGGGGCGTGGTCGACGGTGGGCTGAGGAACCGCGTTCCCACCCGAGCGGCGTGAAAGTACAAAATGGGGGCTTTGCGTCGTCGCGCGTCCCCTGGTTTTCGCCGGCGTGGGGACCTACTGAGTCGACTTCCGACTCAAATTATTTTGACAAGATTTGGGGCGACGTACGTATGAGTAGAGTGAGGGCGATCGTTGGCTCGCTCAGTGCCCGCGCCAAGCTCACAGGACAGGGCCGCCGGAGAAGTATCGATGGCAAATTCACAACCTCAAAGCTCAAGCGACTTTGTGGCTCAGGACCTCTCGTGGTCGAGTGCTCCCAATCTTAGCACGAAAGTCCGCGAGCTGGCCCACAGCGCGCATTCCCTGCTGAAAGGCCGCAAAGTCTCGCCGGGGTGTCCGGAAGACATCCGGGTTGAGCTGCGCGAGCTGAGTGATCAGGTAGCGCGGTTGCGTCGCAAGATCCACGAACGACAGTTGGGGGCGCTCATTCCCTGGGTCGACGCGCTTCAGCGGCAGGTGGATGAGAGGCTCAACTAGTCTTTAACGCCAAATCGTGCCATTCTGGAACGATCTACGGGTGCTCGACGAATGGCTTCGGGAAAGAACCGTACACTGCTGCTTGTGGTGAACGGCAAGGCAGCGGGCGCTCCTGATCTACGCGCCGCCGTCGCGGCCATGCGCGACCGCGGCTTTTCGCTCGAGCTGCGCGTGACCGCGCAGGCTGGGGATGCCGCGCGGCTGGCTGCGCAAGGGGCGGAGGACGGCGTGGATGTCTTGGTGGCCGCTGGCGGTGATGGGACAGTGAGCGAGGTGGTGAGCGGGCTCTTGACCGCGCCGGATTCATGCACAACCGCGGTTGCGGTGGTTCCCTTCGGCACGGCCAACGATTTCGCTGCGGGGTGCGGGATACCGATCGGCGACCCGCTGGCCGCGCTCGAGCTCGCGGCCGCAGGTGAGGCCACGCCGATCGACGTGGGGAAGGTGAACGATCGTACCTTCATCAACGTGGCCAGTGGCGGGTTTGGAGCACGCGTCACGGCCGAGACTCCGCCCGGATTGAAAGAGATTCTGGGAGGTGCGGCCTATTCGCTCATGGGGTTGGTGCACGCGCCGAGCTTCTTGCCCTATCGCGGCAAGTTCGTCACGCCGGAAACCGAGCATCACGGGGCGATCATCGCGATGGCCGTCGGCAACGGCCGCTGCGCCGGAGGCGGCTTCCAGGTGACTCCTAGAGCCCTTCTGAACGACGGGCTGCTCGACCTGATGATGATCGTCGACTTCGAAATGTTCGAATTCGGCGTGTTGATCAGCGAGCTTTTCAACCTGGGCGCCGATGAAAACCGCTTCGCGGTTTACCGGCAGCTCGAATCGTTTCGAATCGAAGCCGACGAGCCGATGCCGATGAACCTCGATGGCGAGCCGATCGTCGCGTCGTCGTTTGATTTTCGGGTGTTGCCACGACGGCTGCCGTTCATCCTGCCGAAAGGCGCACCGCTTGTGCAGGATTGAGCCTTCATCGGCCCGCGGGGACCGATCTTACGTGCGTGGTCACATGCTTCGCGCGCTTTGCGATCGCGCACAACATCAATCCCACTCGCTCTGGATCGTTCCGAATAAACCTCGGACTGTGACGAACGGACTGTCGAGAAACAGCGAAAAGAGACGGCAACTTTCGAGCCTACGCTTACTTCGGGGGTTAACTGATGGACGCGAACGACGATGAACGTTGGTTACGAACCCGGCGACCGCCGCCGCCACCACGGCGGTGGGCGTGGGGCAGAGCGGCGTTTGGCTGGGGTTTGTTCTCGTGTGCCTTGGGCTTGTGATGGCCGGGTACAACGTCTGCAAGATCGAAGTGGGCACCGGAGAGCAGGCTGTGCTCATTCGCCGTGAGGGGCTCGAGCTCGAGCCCGACATGGAACTGGCCCCGCCCCCGAAAGACGGCAAATACTACTATAAGGGTGTTCAGACCGGCGGGCCGAACAATGGCGTTTTGACCGAGGGGCGGTATTTCTACAACCCTTACCTCTGGTCATGGGAGATCATGCCTCAGTTCGTGGTGCCGGCCGACAAGATCGGCATCCGCGTATCGCTCGCCGGCGAAGACCTGCCGCCGGGCGCAGATTCTGGCAGAGCCGGGGCAGAAGGGAATCTTGCGTGAGGTGCTCAAACCGGGAAGATATCCTTATAACCCGTATGCCGAGCTGATCGAGCTGCACGATCCCGTGACCATTCCCGCCGGGCTGCGCGGCGTCGTGACGCGGCTTGCCGGGCCGCTTTCGACGAAACCGAACGTGTTCCTGGTCGAAGACGGCGAGCGCGGAGTGCAGCGCACGACGCTCGAGCCGGGCACATATTACCTGAATCCGTATGAGACGCGGGTGAGCCAGGTCGACTGCCGGTCGCGCCGGTTCAACCTGGGACAGGACGCCGAGATGAACTTCCTGTCGGCCGACGGGTTCCCGATCACGCTGGACGGCGTGGTCGAATTTCGGGTCCTGCCCGAGAAGGTCGCCGAGATGTTCGTCAAGTACAACGAGACGGCCAACGGCGATGCGATCGATGAGGAGATCATCAACAAGATCATCACACCGGAGAGCCGGTCGCTGTGCCGGATCGGCGGGTCGAAGCTTTCCGGCGGGCAGTTCATCAGCGGCGAGGACCGCGAGAAGTTCCAGACCGACCTGGTCAAGAGCCTCACCGAGAACTGC
This sequence comes from uncultured Planctomycetota bacterium, assembly GCA_963823665.1. Taxonomy (GTDB): domain Bacteria; phylum Planctomycetota; class Planctomycetia; order Isosphaerales; family Isosphaeraceae; genus CAVXHV01. The sequence goes on along the minus strand of CAWGMQ010000007.1, from coordinate 720,059 downwards.
CAGAAGCAGGGCATCGAGATCCTTGCCGTGGCGATCACGTCGATCCAGCCGCCGGAGGACATCGCGCAGCCCGTGCAGCAGCGCGAGGTCGCCAAGCAGAAGCTGGCGCAGTTCAAGCGCGAGAAGATCCAGCAGCTCTCGGAAGCGAAATTGAAAGTCGAGGTCGTGCTGGCCGAGCAGAAGAAGCGGGTGGTCGAGGCCGAACAGGAGGTGGTCGAGAAGACCACCAAGTCCGAAGAGAAACAGAAAGTCGCCGTGACGCTGGCCGAGCAGAAGCTCACCGTTGCCCAGACTCAGCTCGAGGCGCGAAAGACAAAGCCTCGGCGGTGCTGGCCAAGGCGCAGGCTGATGCCGACGTGGTCAAGTTTGACAACGCGGCGGAGGCGGCGGGGCTCAAGGCGCAGGTCAGCGGCGTTTGACGGCGACGGCGCGGCCATGGCCCGAAACATGCTTCTGGCCAAGATCGCTCCGTCGTTCCGCACCATTCTGGGCAATTCGGAGGGCCCGCTCATGGAGCTTTTCAGCCAGTTCACCCGGGCGAACAGAAACACCGCGCTCGTTGACCCAGAAAAAGGCGGGCGAGCCCGTGGACGCGACAGGCGCAATTCCGGCAGCCGTGACACCGATGGCGGGCATCGTAAGCCAGGCAGGCCAGAGCCTTCCGAAACAAAGGCCGTCGCCGCGAAGGAGAGCAAGCCATGAATACGTTTCGATTTTCGGCGGTGGGAACTGCGGCCAAGGCCGCGCTCGCGCTCGTTTGCCTGGTGCTCTTTGGTTATTTCGGGGTCTGGCAATGGATGATCTGCCGCATCGAGGTTCCTGCGGGGTCGAGCCTGCTCGTGCGCTACAAGGGGCCCCTGGCCGTTTGGCGCGAGCACTCAGGCGCCAGAGGGAACGCTGGTGAAAACGGCCGCGGCCGGACGCCCGGTCCAGGTTGGCATTCTCGAGGACATGCCCGGGCCCGGACGGCATTTTTACTCTCCGCTGGAATACGAAACCGACATCATCGCGGACAAGGTCATCAAACCGGGTAAGCTGGGCGTGGTGGTTTCGAAGATCGGCAAGCCGCTTCCTGAGGGTACATACCTGGTGGACGAGAGGGGATATCGGGGGATCCTCCGCAAGGTGCTCACGCCGGGCCGCTACCGGATCAATTCTTATGCGTATGAAGTCAAGATTGTGGATGCGGATGCCTGCGCGGAGGCGAGCACGCGGGTGGAGCACAAGGCCGACGATCCCACGCTCATTCCGCCCGGCTATGTTGGCGTGGTGACGAACAAGGCGAGCGATCCGGCGACGGGTGTCGAGCGCGGCATTCAGGAACAGATCCTTCAACCCGGCATCTACTTTCTGAATCCGGAGGAGAAGCGGATCGACATCGTGAGCATCGGCTATTCCGAGACGAGCCTCACGGTGGAAGCGCGGGACACCGAGCAGGTCAAGGCGCCTGCCTCGGGTAAGGCGGCATCCGATCCGGCGCGCGCGATGAACACAGACCGGCTGGGGACCTCGACGGCGGACGATCCGAAATACGTGGCCGGCAAGGGCATCGAGTTTCCCTCCAGCGACGGGTTTCCAATTCACCTCGACTACACGGCGATCTGGGGGATTCTTCCCGAGCAGGCGCCCAACGTGCTGCGGCAGTTCGGCACGCTCAAGGACGTGGAGCACAAGGTGATTTTGCCGCAGATCGAGTCGATCTGCCGGATGCACGGGTCACGTCGAGGCGCGGTCGATCTTCTGGTGGGCGACACGCGCGAGCAATTTCAGAACTCGACGGCGGCCGAGCTCGAACGGGTCTTGACGGCCAAGAACCTGTCGCTCCTGTTTGGTCTGACGCGGCACATTTATGTGCCGAAGGCGGTTCGCGAGCCGATCCAAAAGGCCAAGATCGCCGACGAGCTGACCAAGACGCGCGAGCAGGAGCAGCTTACCGCAAAGGCCCAGGCGGATCTGACGGAGTCGAAGGCCAAGGTGGTGTTCGAGGAGAAGCGGACAATGGCCGAGACCGAGAAGATGGTGGCCCAGGTTGAAGCGGAAGGAGAGAAGAAAGCCAAGGAAATCGAGGCGATGACCGAGAAGCTCCGGGCAGAGATCGACGCCAAGACCGCGGCGATCGAGGCGCAGGCAACCCGAACGCTGGGAGAGGCGAAAGCGGAGTCGACCAAGCTGGCGAAAGAGGCAAAGGCCGAGCGCGTGCAGCTTCTGGTAAAGGCGATCGGCGGCCCGAGCTCTTATGAACGCTATATTTTCGCCGAGGGACTGCCGCAGGACCTGCGAGTCGGGATCTTTTACGCGGGGCCGGGCACGCTCTGGACGGACCTCAAGGGGTTTGAGCAGACGATGCTTGGGAAGCTGGTGTCGGAGACCCAGGCTGGAGAAAAGGCCGTGAACAAGAGATTGACGCTGGGGGGTGATGAAAGCAAGAAGGATTGAGCACTTTTGTCCGATGAGGCTGTCTCGATCCGATGCAAGGATCGGGGCGTTTTAAGCGGCCGGCGTGGGCACGCCGGCCGCTTTCGTTTCCCGTGTCACGGCACGCGGCGGGTTGTCAAGAAGCGTGGTACTCAGCTTGTCGTGTAGCCGCCGAAGATGTCGTCAGCGCTCGTCGACGCAAAGTTGAAACGGACCTTGCTCGACTTGCTGAGCACAACGCCGGCACCTGTGTCGATGTAGAGGCCGCCGCCTGAGCCCTGGCCGCTCGAGCCGCCTGAGCCCGCGCCGGAGGCGCCGCCGATCGCCGCGTCGAACGTGATGAGCGCGGCATCGACCGACGCGGTGGTGGTGCCGAGCACGTAGAGGCCGCCACCGGAGCCGTCGCCGCCGTCGCTATCGGAGCCACCCGCGCCCCCCTGGGCCGTGTTGAAGACCAGCGTACTGGCGGCGAGGGAGACGCTCGACGTGTCCGTACCGAGACCCAAGAAAACCACCTCGAATGCGCCGGTGCCGCCTCCATTGGCGATCGCGCCACCCGCGCCGACACCGCCCGCGGCCCCCGATCCGCCGGAACCACCCTTGGCCAGGTTACCACTGAAGAGGGCATCCGAGACTGTGGCGCTTGAGTCAACGCCATTGTAGAAGCCGCCGCCGAACCCGCTGCCGCCCGTGCCGGGATATCCGGGGCTGCTGCCGCCGCCGCTGCCGCCGATCGCCTGGTTGCCGAAGAAGCTAACCCCGGTGAGGGTCGTATCCGCAAAGATCTCCGCGGCGAGGCCGCCGCCCGCGGCCGGAGCTCCGGGGCCGGTGGCGGAGTTGCCGCCGATGGCCTGGTTGCCGCTAAAGACCGTGTTGGTTATCGAAAGCACGCTGGCAAAGTTGACCAGGCCGCCGCCCCATGCCTCGCCAAGGACCGGGTTGGGGTCAAGGCCGCCGACGTTTTCGCCCTGGTCGCCGCCCTCGGCCGTGTTGTCGGTAAACGTGCTGCTCGCGATGGTCAGCGGGCCGGCATTGGCGACGGCGCCGCCTAAAGCCTCACCACCGAACAGCGCGGCGGAGTTGTTGGCTCCGCTCGCCCCGACAGCCTCGTTGCCGGTGAACGTGCAGTTGCTGATGGCAAGCGATGGCGCGGCGAAGGTTTCGTTCTCGCCCGTGCTCAGGGCGCCGCCGTTGGTGGTCCTGCCGAGCGCCTCGTCGCCATTGAACGTGGCGTAGGTAATGGTCGCGGCGGAACTGCTGTTGATGGCGCCGCCATTGCCTTCACCAGTCCCCGTCGAGGGGCCGACCGCTTCATTACCGGCGAATTCACTGTCGTTCACGGTCAGCGAAGGCCCCTGGCTATCGATGGCTCCGCCGGCGGAACCCTCCGTGATGGGGCCGGTGATGGGAGCGGCGTATTCGCCGCCGGAGGCCACGTTGTGCGTGAACAGGGATTCCGTGACGGTGAGGCTGCCGTCATTCTCGACGCCGCCGCCGTTGCCGTAATTGCCCGCGGAGTCGGCGTGCGCACTGTTGCCGGCCACGACGACCTGAGCAAGATTCAGGGTAGCGCCCGCGTCGACGAGAATTCCGCCCCCGTTGGCGGCGACTTCCTGACCGTCGGTGATCGTCAGGCCGGAGATGGACACCTGGCCCGCCTCGATCTCGAAAACGCGGCCCGAGTTGTTGCCGCTCACAGACAGCTCGTTTGCCCCGGGGCCGTCGATGGTCACGCTCTGGTTGATCTGCAGTTCGCTGTTCAGCGTGATTGTCCCGCGCAGCCCAGGCGCGAATGCGATGGTCGCATCGCCGGACTGGATGCCCGCCCGCAGCGAGTGGGGGCCGCTGTCACCCAAGCTGCTCACCACGAATGTGCTGAGCAGCTTGCGGTCCTCCATGACTTCCAATCGCGGCAGGACCGAGCGCCGCGAACGGATGGGTTTTGATCCAGGGCGCCGCGACCGAGTCGGAGAGCCCGTTGTCGACCGACGATACAAAGGTGCAAACATGATGATGCATACCATTCTCGCAAAGAACCGATCCGCGTGAAAAAAATCAGTTTCGCCCGGCGCGGATCGATCGCCGGAGCTGGATGCTTCGAGCCCATTCACACCCGTCACGCCCGCCTTGTGAGACCTCTGCTGGGCGTCCATACGCCTTTAACCGCGCGACCTGCTCCTGACGGTACAATAAAAGTGGTGAATCTTTGAAAATTTGCGGATCATCCCGATACGATGCGTGAGGGAGTTACTCAGAGGTAGATCACAGTGCCATCGAAGTTGCCGTTGCTGGTCGAGGCGACGTTAGCGGCGACCGTCGTTTTCTTGAGGGTGACGAGCGCGCCCGTGAAGACATAGAGACCACCGCCTGTACCATCGCCGTTGCTCGCACCGGCGCCGGCCAGACCGCCCATGGCCATGTTCCGGATGAGATTCATCTGGACGAGGGTCGCGGAGCCGCCGGCGCCGACGAAGGCACCGCCGCCGGAGCCGTTGCCGCCGTCGGCTCCCGAGCCGCCGCGGCCCCCTTGGGCCCCGTTACCGATCAGCGCGCAGTTCGTGAGGACGATCGACGACGCGTCCGCATTACCGAACGCGATGCTACCGATGGCCACGGCGATCGCGCCACCGATGCCGTCGCCGCCGTTGGCCCCCGCGTCGCCGGCACCGCCTTGGGCCAGGTTGGCTGCGAACGTGGTCGTTGTGACGGTCGCGGTCGAGTTATCGGAAACATCGATGCCGCCGCCGATGCCATCGCCGCCGTTGCCTCCCTCACCGGCACCGCCTAATGCCCGGTTGGCCCCGAAGGCGGTGTTGGTGATGGTTGCGGTCGAGTTATTCTCGAGATCGACACCGCCGCCGATGCCATCGCCGCCGGCGCCGCCGAAGGCAGTGTTATCGAAGAACGTGCTGTTGGTGAGCGCGAGACTCCCGCCGCTGTTCAAGATGCCGCCGCCTGCAGCGAAGCTGCCGCCGCTGGCCAGGTTCCTGATGATACTGCACGAGGAGACGTTCAGTGTGCCCTCGTTGAAAAGGCCGCCGCCATCAACGGCGGTGTTGCCGCTGACCGTGCAGTTGGTCAGCGTGGTCGTGCCGTAGACGTTCTCGATGCCCCCGCCGGTGGGGGCTGAGTTGCCGCTGACCGTGCAGTTGGTCAGCGTGGTTGTGCCTCTGTAGTTTTCCAGGCCCCCGCCGTCGCCAAACACGGAAGTGTTGCCGCTGACCGTGCAATTGGTCAGAGTGGTCGTGCCGTACAGGTCCTCGAGGCCCCCACCGTAGCGGGCGGAGTTGCCGCTGACCGTGCAGTTCATCAGCGTGGTCGTGCCGCTGCTGTATAACAATAAGCCGCCGCCGCTCGCGGAGGCGGAGTTGCCGCTGACCTTGCAGTTGGTCAGCGTGGTCGTGCCGTAGACGTTCTCGAGGCCCCCGCCTTGGAAGGCCGAGTTGCCGCTGACCGTGCAGTTGGTCAACGTGGTCATGCCTGAGGCGATCTCCAGGCCCCCGCCCTCGCCCGCCGAATTGCCGCTGACCCTGCAAGTGATCAGCGTGATCGCCCCGCCGTCGGTTTCCAGGCCGCCGCCGTCCCTGTCGGCCGAGTTGCCACTAACCGTGCAGTTGGTCAGCGTGGTCGCGCCGTAGGAGTTGTCCAGGCCACCGCCGTAGCCCGCCGAGTTGCCGCTGACCGTGCAGTTGGTCAGCGCCGTCGCGCCGCCGGAGTTGTCCAGGCCACCGCCGTAGCCCGCCGAGTTGCCGCTGACCGTGCAGTTGGTCAGCGTGATCGCGCCATCATAGGTGGCGAGGCCCCCACCTCCATATGCGGCGAAGTTGCCACTGACGGTGCAGTTGGTCAGCGTGATCGCGCCGTAAACCTCCAGTCCGCCGCCGTAGCCGTTGCTGCCGGGGTTGCTGGAGTTGCCGCCGGTGATCGTCAATCCCGAGATTGACGCCGCGACGGGCGCGTCGACTTGAAACACCCGGCTCAGCCCGCCGCCGCTGACCGTCAATCCCGCCGCCGGGCCCGTGATCGTCTCCGTCCCGCTGGTGTTGCTCAGCTCGAGTTGCGTGCCGCTCAGAGTGATCGTCTGCGGCGTTTTGAAAACCGTGTTGTCAAATAGAATCGTCTGGGCGCCGGGCAAGACGTTGGCCAGGTTGACCGCCTGGGGCAGGGTGAGCTGGCCGGGACTCGCGAGTACGCCACCCGCGGCCGTGTTGACGACCTCGCTGCCAACCTGGAACGCGCCGATGTCGACGGCGCCCTGGCGGCCGAAGCCGCGCTGGTCCGTGGGCGGGATGCCGGCACCCGTCGTGCCGGCGTTTATGGCCGCACTTCCATTCAGCAGCGCCATCGTCTGAGTCGGCCCGCCGTAGCCGCCTAGCGGGGCGAGCCCCGGGTCGGCCACGCCGACGATGTTGCCGGCGACCCCGTTCGTCAGCCCGCCCGAGCCGCCCGTGCCGATCAAGTTAAACGAGCCCAAGACAGCGCCTGAGATGTCGCCTCCCGCCGTTTGGCCGGCGACGATCGTATTGGTCAGCGTGGTCGCGCTCCCCTGGTTGAACAGGCCGCCGCCGCTCACGGCCGCGGAGTTGCCGCTGACGGTCACGTTGGTCAGCGTGGTCGTGCCGCCAGAGACGTACAGGCCTCCGCCGCTGACGGAGGCAGAGTTGCCACTGACGGTGACGTTCGTCAGCGTGGTCGTGCCGCCAGAGGCGTGAAGGCCGCCGCCAATCGCGGACGCGGAGTTTCCGCTGACGGTGACGTTCGTCAGCGTGGTCGTGCTCCCCTGGCTCGAAAGGCCGCCGCCGTCTGCGCCGGCGGTGTTGCCGCTGACGGTCACGTTGATCAGCGTTGTTGTGCCCCCCTGGCTCAAGAGTCCGCCGCCGTTTGTGCCGGCGGAGTTGCCGCTGACGGTCACGTTCGTCAACGTGGTTTTGCCGCCATCGTTGTACAGACCGCCGCCGCTGCCGGCGCTACCACCGATGATCGTCAGTCCCGCTAAAAACGCCGTGGCACTCGCGTCGACCTGGAACACCCGGCTCAGCCCTCCGCCGCTGACCGTCAGGCCCGCTGCCGGGGCCGTGATCGTCTCGGTGCCACTCGTGTCGCTCAGGTCGAGCTGGAGACCGGCCAGAGTGATCGTCTGGGCGCTCGCGAAGACGGTCGGATCGAAGGTGATCGTGTGGCCCGGAAGCGCGTTGGCGCTAGCGATCGCCTCGCGGAGGCTGGTATTGCCGTCGGTCGGATCGGAGTAGTCGGCGGTGATGTTGACCACGAAGCTCGGGACGATGACGACCTGAAGCTCATACGCGCCGACGTCGACATTGCCGTTGAAGAAGCGGGGCGAGCCCCTCTGGTCGGTCGTGATGCCGGCAGGCACGAGCGCGTCGCTGCCGGCGCCGGTCGCCGGGCTGCCGTAAAGAAGTGGCATGGTCTGGGTCGGCCCGCCGTAGCTGCCCAAGGGCGCCAAACCGGGATTGGCGATACCGACCAAGTTGCCGTCGACCCCGTTCAACAGTCCGCCCGATCCGCCGGTGCCAATCAGGTTAAACGAGCCTGAAACAACGCCTGAGATGTCGCCTCCTGCCTTCTGGCCGGCAACGATCGTGTTGTTGAGCGTCGTCGTGCCGCCGACGTTGTCCAGGCCGCCGCCGCTAGAAGTGGCGGAGTTGCCGCTGACGGTAACGTCGTTCAGCGTCGTCATGCCGCCTGAGGTATACAGGCCGCCGCCGTTCGTGCCCGCGGCGTTGCCGCTGACGGTAACGTTGGTCAGCGCGGTCGTGTTGCCCAGGTTGTCGAGGCCACCGCCGCTGGCAGTGGCGGTGTTGCCGCTCACCGTAACGTCAATCAACGTGGTCGCGCCGCCAGAGGTATACAGGCCGCCGCCGCTCGATGAGGTGGAGTTTCCGCTGACCGTGACGCTCGTCAGCGTGGTCGTGCCGCCGACGTTGGCCAGGCCACCGCCATCAGAGGATGCGGAGTTGCCGCTGACGGTCGAGTTGGTCAGCGTGGTTATTCCGCCCTGGTTGAGCAGGCCGCCGCCGTTTGCGCCGGCGGTGTTGCCGCTGGCGGTAACATTCGTCAACGTGGTCATGCCGCCGAAGTTGGCAAGGCCGCCGCCACCTTTGGCGGCGGAGTTTCCGCGGATGGTGGACGTGGTCAGCGTGGTCGTTCCCCCATCGTCGTACAGGCCGCCGCCGCTCACGGATGCGGAGTTGCCGCTCACCGTGCAACTCGTCAGTGTGGTCGTGCCGTTCGCGGTGTACACGCCGCCGCCGCTCACAGTCGCGGAGTTTCCACTGACGGTGGTGCTGTCGAGCGCTATCACGCCCCCGTTGTTCAACACGCCGCCGCCGTTTGTGCCGGCGGAGTTGCCGCTGACCGTGCAATCGCTCAGCGTGGTCGTTCCCCCATCGATGTATAGACCACCGCCGCCGGTGCTGGTTTTGCCGCCGTCGATCGTGATTCCCGTGATTGACGCCGTGACACCCGCATCGACCTGGAACACCCGGCTCAGCCTGCCGCCATTGACTGTCAAACGCGCGGCGGGGCCATTGATCATCTGCTTCCCGCTCGTGTTGCTCAGCTCGAGCTGGGCGCCCTTCAGGATGATCGTCCTCGACGCACTGAACTCGAGACCGCTGAAGTTGATGGTGTTGGAACCAGGATTCGAATTCGCCAGGCCTATCTCATAGGGCAGCGAGCCCGTGCCACTGTCGGCGGTGTTGGTCACGGTGAACGTCGACAGCAGCGTGCGATCCTCCAGTGCCAAGAGCGTCGGCTGGATCCGCCACTGGTTTCGGGCCTCGACCGTTCCCCGCCCATCCTTCCGCTGGCCCCTCGGTGACTTGCGACTCATGATTCTCTCGCTCCCGTGGTGTTGAATTCGCTCTGGTGATGAACAATCCGTCTCACGTGTTCACGAACGTGCGTGCTGGGTACACTCGGCGTGGTAGGCTGACCGAAGGTGCCAGGGACATTCCTGACACCTCCGGCTCTTCCTTGACACCGGTTTTCCGGAATGCTCATGAAGAAGGCCCCCGACAACGGCCGTCGAGGGCCCTGACTCTGTCAGGTCACCCTCTCAGGGTCTGGCACCTTCGGGGGCAGGGGTTGCGGGTTCAAACCCCCGGTGATCTTGGCGAGCTGGTCGTCAGTCAGCTCCTCTTTGATCTCCGACGCCTCGGCCGCCTTCAACCCGGCGGAAACCATGGGTGTGTTCACGGCCTTGGCGCCTTCACGGTCGTCGTGCGTGTTCATTGGGACATTCTCCAAAAAAAAGATGTTGACAGGAAACTGTTGTAGCGCTATCAACCAAACCTCCTTTCTAGGTCTTGGACGCGTGCCAGCCCTTCGGCAACGGGTCGAGAACCAGGTTGCGCCAGGTCAGGAGTTTCAGTGGTTGCAACTGGCTCGGCATTAGCGGGCGTTTCGCAAGTTGTGGCATGGTGTCGAGACCATGCCACAACAGAGTCCGGCGCGGCCTCACCGGCCGATTTCCCTTCCCGTGGCACTACCGGCCACAATTTGTCGTGAACAGCGATGGTCAACTTGTGGTGTAGACGCCGAAGATGTTCTTATTGCTCGTCGACGCAGAGTTGAAAAAGACATCGATCGACGTGGTGAGCTCGACGACGGCGCCCGAGTCGATGTAGAGGCCGCCGCCGGTGCCCTGGCCGCTGGCTCCGCCCGTGCCGGCTGAGCCGCCCATCGCAGAGTTGAAAACGATCAGCGTGGCATCAATCGACGCGCTCGTGGTGCCGAGCACGAAGCAGCCGCCGCCTGAGCCGTTGCCGCCATTGCTGCCGGCCCCCCCGCCGCCGCCCTGGGCCACGTTGGAGAGTAGCGAACCGCCGGCGACGGAGAGGGTCGACGTGTCCGTACCGAGACCCAGGAAAGCCAATTCAAATGCGCCGATGCCGCCGCCATTCGCGATGCCGCCACCAGCGCCCATGCCCCCCGCGGCTCCCGAACCGCCGGCGCCGCCAACCGCCTGATTTTCGAAGAAGAGGGAGCCTGAGACTGTGGCGGTCGAGTCGACCCCGGTGTAAAAGCCGCCGCCAAACCCGCTGCCACCCGTGCCCGGATATCCGGGGCTGCTGCTGCCACCGCTGCCGCCAATCGCCTTGTTGTCCAGGAAAGTCACGCCGGTGAGGGTCGTGCTAGCCATGATTTCCGAGGCGAGACCGCCGCCCGCGGCCGGAGCTCCGGGTCCGGTGGCGGAGTTGCCGCCGATGGCCTGGTTGCAGCTAAAGACGGTATTGGTTATCGAGAGCGTGCTGGCAAAGTTCACCAGGCCGCCGCCCCATGCCTCGCCGAGGACTGGGTTCGGGTCGACGCCGCCGACGTTGTCGCCCTGGTTCCCGCCCTGGGCCACGTTGCCGGTAAACGAGCTGTTGGCGATGGTGAGCGGGCCGGCATTGGCCATGGCGCCGCCCAGGGCCTCACCGCCGAACACCGCGGCGGAGTTGTTGGCTCCGCTGGCCCCGATAGCCTCGTTGCCGGTGAACGTGCAGGTGCTGATGGCCATCGAAGGCGCGGCGAAGTTTTCGTTCTCGCCCGTGGTCAAGGCGCCGCCGTTGCTCGTCCGGCCGAGCGCCTCGTTGCCATTGAACGTGGAGTAGGTGATGGTCGCGGGGGAACTGCTGTTGATGGCGCCGCCATTGCCTTCACCAGTGCCCGTCGCGGGGCCGACGGCTTTATTAGTGGTGAATTCACTGTCGCTCACCGTCAGCGAAGGCCCCTGGCTGTCGATGGCTCCGCCGGCGGAGCCTTCGGTGATGGAGCCGGTGATCGGGGCGGCGTATTCGCCGCCGGAGGCCAGGTTGTTTGTGAAGAGGGATTCCGTGACGGTAAGGCTACCGTCATTCTCGATGCCGCCGCCGTTGCCAAAGTTGCCCGAGGAGTCGGCGTAGGCACTGTTGCCGGACACAACGACCTGGTCAAGGTTCAGGATCGCGCCCGCGTCGACGAGAATGCCGCCTCCATTGGCGGCGACTTCCTCGCCATCGGTGATCGTCAAACCGGAGATGGCGACCTGGCCGGCCTCGATCTCGAAGACACGGCCCGAGTCGTTGCCGCTCACAGACAACTCGTTCGCCCCGGGGCCGTCGATGGTCACACTGTGGTTGATCGGCAATTCGCTGTCCAGCGTGATGGTGCCGTGCAGCCCCGGCGCGAATGCGATGGTCGCATCGCCGGACTGGATGCCCGCCAGTAGCGAGTGGGCGCCGGTGTCGCTCAGGCTGGTCACCGTGAAGGTGCTGAGCAGCTTCCGATCCTCCATCACTTCCAGGCGCGGCAGGACCGAGCGCCGCGAACGGGTTGGTCTCGATCCAGGGCTCCGCGACCGAGCCGGAGAGCGCGTTGACAAAAGCAGAGACCAGGGTGCAAACAACATGATGCAGGCCTTTCTTGGAGAGAACTGATCCGCGTGAAAAACCAGCTTGGCCCGGCATGCGGATCGACTGCCGGAGCTGGCTAGATCCCGTTCACAGTTCGCGCCCCCCGGCGCGCAGGTTGAGCGCCAGGGTCCGGCAGGTCCGGTGAGACTTCTGCTTAGCTCGGCGCCCTGGGGATCGGGGCCCTGCACTCGCAGATAGGTGCCCGTCCCGGTAATCGGATTCTGACTGGAGCTGGCCGGCTGGGTAATGACCGGCGGCAGCGTTGTCGTGATCTAGCTGAAGTACGCCCCGTCGATGTTCGGATCGTTGGGGGCGGTATTGTTGACAAGATTCGCGAGGGTAAATGCATCCAACTCCAGGGCCGGATAGACGCTGGCGCCGGCAGCATGGCTCGCCGCTGTTGTGCCATCGACGCCGCGAACAACGGCTAGAACGGACGCGTACCCGTTAATCGCGGTGACAGTCATTGCTTCCGAACCGATGACAATCGTCCCTGGGACAATCGCCGAGTTATCGTACAAAGTAATCGTCGTCTGCTCGGCATTGATGGCGTCAGCCAGCCAGTTACCTGTCAGGAGGGTGCCGCCAAAGCCGTCTTCCCCCGCCCACTCGTACCAGCCGGTGTAGGCCTGAACGTAGATACCGCCGCCAGCGGAGGTAGCGGAGTTGGATTGTATGGTGTTCCCCTGCAGGGTCGCGCCGCCGGCGGCGATGAACAAGCCCCCGCCCTCACCCAGACCGGACCGAGTTCCGCCCTGCGCGAGATTGGAAGAAACAGCACTCATGTCGATTTCGATCGACCCAGAGCCGACGTAAATCGCGCCGCCGAGCCCGTTGCCACCTAATCCGCCGCTGGCGCTGCCGCCTTGGGCGATATTGGATGACAGAGTTGTGTTGGTCAAAACGGACACCAGTTGAGTGTCGAGGGTGGACTGGTAAATTCCGCCTCCGAGCCCGTTGCCACCTACTCCGCCGCTGGCGCTGCCGCCCTGGGCGATATTGGATGACAGTGTTGTGTTGGTCAAAACGGACACCAGTTTAGTGGAGGTGGGCTGGTAAATTCCGCCTCCGAGCCCGTTGCCACCGTTGCCGAGATTTACGCCCGCCCCACCGTTTCCGCCCTGAGCGGTATTGGAAGACAGGGTATCGCCAGACATGCTGACCGTGGCGTTGCCGATCACAATCGCACCCCCGCATCCATTACCGCCGCGGGCGCCGTCGGAACCAGCGAGACCGCCTCCGCCGCCACCCTGTGCGGTATTGCTCTGCAGTGTCGAGCTGCTCACGTAGACCGTGCCGGCGGAAGCGTACAGTGCGCCACCGGATCCGCTTCCGCCGGGCTGGTTGCTAGAGCTAATAGAACCACCCGGAACGCGACTGCCGCCCTGGCCGCCTTGAGCCGCATTGGAAGAGACGTTATCGCTGGCCAGTGTGACCGTCCCACCAGCGACGTAAAGCGCGCTCCCGCAGCCATTGCCGGCCGGGCCGATAGCACCGGTACCTAAGCCCTTGATCTGGTTGCCGCCGTTGCCGCCAACAGCGATATTGGAGGACAGGATCGCATTGGTCACATTTACGGTTGAGCTTGCCACATAGAGTGCGCCCCCGTACCCGCTGCCGGCTGCTAAGGATTTGCCTGGGGTGCCGTTGCCACCGAGGGCGCTATTGTTCTCGACCGTCGTGCCGCCAGAGAGCGTCAACAAGCCGCTGGAGTAGATGGCGCCACCTTCCGCGTTTTGGCCGGCGGTTGACGACGCGCTGGCGCCCTGGGCGATATTATTCTCGACGGTCACATCGCTCAGGGTCAGGTTGCCTTGATTATCAATCGCACCACCCTCAGCAGACACCCCCGAACCGAACGCCAGACCGCGTTGCAGCGTCAAGCTCTGTAGCGTCAACGACCCCCCGATAGCCAGGTCGAATAGCCGAAAAGGCGCTGTTCCCGCAGCCGTGGACCGTTCGATGGTGTCGCCGCTGCCGACCAAAGTCAGGTTGTCGTTGGCGGCGATCACGGGGAGGCCGTTCGAGCCGTTGGTGGTGTTATTCACAGCAGTCAAGACGTAGGGCGCGGTGGTCGCGGCCGTTAGCGTGATCGTGTTCGCGCCGCCGTTCGTGTTGGCCGCGGTGATGTCGGCGATCAAGTCCGAGACGCCCGCGGCTGTGTAGCTGGTCAGCAGCGCCCGTGCTTCGAGCAGCTCCAGCGAGAAGCGGGCCTTCTTCGATCGCGACGCGGGGTTGCGACGCTTGCCGCGCCGGGCCTGGCTGTGCGAAAAAGTCCCCGAAAGCAGAGTGGAAAGAGACATGGTGAAGCTCCGTTTTCGATGCGGTCTGCGATGGCAAGACTGTGCAAGCGCCGCGGCGCGCAGACCGAGCGCCAGGGCATTGCTGATCCGGTCAAACTCCTGCTTGGCGGTGAGACTCACCGGCCGCTTTATTTGGTGACGTGTTCAGGCTGTCGTCAGAACGCTATCCGTCGGTGTCTCCGAACTTCTTCAGCAATTGTTCCGTTACTCAATGCCCCGTTTCCGGCGAAACCCGCCAGGAAATCTTGGGAGAGAAGTCACTTCTTTCTTCCTTCCACACCCAGCAGCTCGGCCGCTTCCGCTTTGAAACGACCCAGTTCCTCATTCTTAGCCTGGTTCTTCTCCATCCAGACCGTTGCGCGCTCGTACCACTGGCGGGCCTTTTGCGTGTCGCCGAGCTTTTCGTAGGCCATGGCCAGGAAGAACCAGTCGAAGCTGTCCCCGCCTTTGCCAAGCTCCATGCTTTTCTGGAGCGCTGCGATCGCGGCATTCCAATCGCCGGCGCGGTAGTGAGCCACGCCCAGTGTGTTCCAGTAGGTGCCGACTCCCGGCTCGAGTTCGACGGCCCCGCGGGCAAGTTTGACCCCAAGGGCGGGTTCGCGAAGCTCCTTCGGAAGCCCCGTCACGAAGTGCCAGGCCAGGACGTTGCGATGCTGCGGGTCAGCGGGATCGAGCGCGTGCGCTTTTCCCAGCAAGATGTTCGCCTCTTGCTGCTTTCCTTGCTCCTGCAGCGTCCAGATCGACTGCAAGTACCCCCATACGAACGTGGGTTCGATCTCGATGCACTTTCGATAAGCGGCGACGGCTGCGTCGAGCTTGGCCTGCCGCGTCAGGGCGTCGCCAATTCCTTTGTAGGCCCACACGAGAGCGTCGGGTTTTAACTCATATCTCGGTCGGATCTCGATGCTTTTCCGAAACGAGACGATCGCGTCGTCGAAACGCCCCTTGTCAGTAAGAATCCAACCGAAGTCGGAATACGCAACGGCCAGCTCAGTGGGGTCTGTTGGGGTGAGCGAGATCGACTTCTCGAGGGAGACGAGCCCCTCATCGACTTGCCCCTTTCTTGCGAGCGCCATCCCGAGGTACAGGGGAGACCTCCAGTCCTTGGGATTCAGCTCCATCTCCCGGCGCCAGTAAGCGATCAAGCCATCCTGACCATTTTGTGCGTGGATCGTAGCGCCAATCTCTCTCGCCAGCACGGGGTTGTTGGGGTCGGATCTCCTCGCCATCTCGAAAACGGCCAGCGACTCGCGGTACTGCTTCTTCCCCCGTAGTGCGGCACCAATCGTAACACGTCCCCAAGGGTAAGTTGGATCGATCTCGAGTGCTTTGCGGCAGGCTTCAATCGCTTCGTCGAACCGCCCGAGCAAGTACAAGTCCAGGCCCATGTCGAGGTGGGCGTCCGCGAAGCCCGGGTCGAGCGCAACGGCACTGCGGTCCGCTTTGAGGGCGGCTTGAAGCTGCCCCCGCCAACGGCAGAGATCACTAAGCGCCCAGTAATTTGATGCGTCCCGCGGGTTCAGGCTCAATCCTTTGCGAATCACGGCCTCGGCCTCCTCGCGACGGTTCAGTCGAACGAGGACCCTTCCGAAATAGCCTCGAACGCGGGACGATGGACGGAGCGCGAGCGCGGCCTGGAGGAAACGGGCGCCGTCGTCTTGCAGAGGAGGACGAGCATTGATCAGATATAACCCGAGATGGAAATTAATCCAGAAGTCCGCCGGATACTCGACCTGCGCATGCATCAGCAGTTGGACACGCTCATCGGTGGTCGACTGGGCGATTCCGATGAGCCAGAGGGTCGCGGCTGGCTGTGGGGTTTTCGGCAATTCTTTCGCCAGCCGACGCAGAGTCTCGACGCTCTGGCTCAAAATCGCCTGGCGAATCGCCCGTCGGAACGGGTCGTCATCGAGCGCCAGCGCCAGCTCCGAGAGGTGTCGCGCGCCAGGATGGGCTTTGTTCCGCCGCACGGCGGCCCAGTCGTCGAGCGCCGCGGCAACCGCCTGCAGGATGCCGGGCGCTTGTCGAAGTCGGGTGCGCGTCGCGGCAGTCGACGGGTTGTTCAGGTCAACGCCAAATGCGGCGAAGGCCTCGTTATAGGCACGCTCGATCCCGTCGAAGTTCGCAGGTCCGGCATCGACGGAGTGGGCGCTTGCGATTCCCGGCGCCGAGGGACGCCCCATCTTGTCGTAAATCGAATCCCCGGAGTCGACATCGCGTATCGATCGGGCCGCCTCGAGCCGCTCGACGAACTGAAGCTCGGCGACGTGCCCGCGGACGGTCGCGGTGATCTCGGCGTCCCCCTCGCCGACTTCGACCGCCGTCTCGGCACGGTGGGCCGCCGCCAGCGCCTCGGGCCATGCCTGCTGTTCCTCGAGACGGGTGATGTCCGAAAGAATGTCAGGCAATCGGGCCGATAGCACGGCCGCGCGCGCTGACTTTTCGTTGGCCCGCTGGATCGAGCGCGAGTGTCGATCCCAGGCGGACCACGCCATGGCTGCGAAGAGGACCAGCGTCGCGAGCCCGATCGCCGCGGTTGTGAAGAGCGGTGCCCGGTTGCGCGACACGAACTTGCGTATTCGATAGCCGGCGCTGGGCGGGCAGGCTTGCACCGGCTCGTCTTTCAGGTAGCGTTCGATGTCTGCCGCGATCGAGTTGGCCGTTTCGTAACGCCGATTGCGATCCTTCTCGAGCGCCTTCATCACGATCCAGTCGAGCTCGCCGCGCACGAGCTTGGTCAGCTTCGCCGGCTCCATGCCCCTGAGCGCCGAGATCGACGGCAGTGTCTCCTTCGAATCCGACAGCCTCGTGCTCGGCCGCGGCGGCTCTTCTTCGCGGATGATGCGGCGGATATCGTCCTGCGCTGCCTGCGTGAAACGCGCCTCATCGAACGGCGTGGCACCGGTCAGCAGCTCGTAGAGCAACACGCCCAGCGAATAGATGTCGCTACGGGTGTCGATATCGAGATCGCTCATGCCGGCTTGTTCCGGCGACATGTACAGCGGCGTCCCGATCATCTGGGCGATGCCGGTGAAGAGCGTCTTGTCGGTCAGCACCTGCCCGAGTGCCTTGGCCACGCCAAAATCGATCACCTTGACCACCGGCGTGGTGTCGTGCCGCGAGACGAGCACGTTGGACGGCTTCAGGTCGCGGTGGATGATGCCCTTCTGATGTGCGTGCTGGATGGCCTGGCACACGGGGATGAAGAGCTCCAGCCGCTGCCGTGGCGTCAAGAGGTTCTGGTCGCAGAACTCGGTGATGGGTACGCCCCGCACCAGCTCCATGACGAAATACGGCCGGCCTGTTTCGGTGGCGCCGCCGTCCAAGACCTTGGCGATATGGGGATGGTCCATGATCGCCAGCGCCTGCCGCTCGGCCTCGAAGCGGGCCACCACCTGGCGCGTGTCCATGCCGGGTTTGAGCACCTTGAGCGCGACCTTGCGGCGCACCGGCTGCGTCTGTTCGGCCATGAAGACGACGCCAAAGCCCCCTTCGCCGATCTGCTCCAGCAGCTTGTAGGGACCGATGATCGTGCCGGGATGTTCTACAATCGGTTGATCGCGCGTGGCCTCTTGCTGCTCGGCCCCGCCCAGGAATGCGCCCGCATTTTGATGAGCCCGCAGCAGCTCCTCGACACGCCCGCGCAAGACCGCGCTGGCCCCGCATGCTTGATCGAGAAAGCGCATCAACTCAAAGGCGCCCTTACATTCCAGGGCTTCTAGAAAGATTGCCTTTGCGTCGGGTTTTGCATCACTCATCAACGGTCCCCATTCGTGGTCCGTTACTCAATGCCCCGTTTCCGGCGAAACCCGCCAAAGCAATCCACGGAGCTTCAATCCGCGCTCAGGCCGGCGTCGTGACTGAGACGGGCATAAAGCCAGGCGCGAGCATAAGACCATTGACGCTCTGCAGTCCGCTGGGAAAGCCCGAGGCAGACGGCGGCATCGCGCAGGGTGAGCCCCGCGAAGAATCTCAGGTTCACGAGCCGGGCGGCGTCGGGATCCTCCTCGGCAAACTGGGTGAGCGCATCATCGAGGGCGACCAGCTCTTCGTCATTGGTGTCCAGGGCGATTTCGATCTGGTCGAGATCGACGCGGTGGCGTTCACCGCCTCGTTTCGCACGCTTCTTGTCACGTGCGCGATTGATGAGAATCCGCCGCATCGCCTCGGCGGCGGCGGCAAAGAAATGGCCTCGACCGTCCCATTCCTGGGCTTTGTGCACATCGACAAGCCGGACGTAGACCTCATGAACCAGGGCCGTGGCCTGGAGTGTGTGGCCCGGCTTTTCTTGGGCCAGCTTGGCCGCCGCCAGCTTTCGCAGCTCGTCGTAGACGAGCGGCAAGAGCCTTTCGGATGCGAGGGGGTCGCCCTGCTCGATTGCGGACAGGATGCGGGTGACATCGCTCATTGAGGAGACCGGAAGGGCGAAAGGCTTCGGACCAACCTCTCCCAACACCCGGGTAGCCGAGCCCGAGACCGTTGCCCGGCCGGTGCGTCTCGCCTGTTGACGCGCCTGGTCCTTTCCACAATCAAGGAAGTGATCAGGCATTGTAACATCCGGCTCCTTTCTAGGATAGAACCGATCCGCGTGAAATAAGCAGCTTGGCCCGGTGCGCGGATAGATCGCCGGAGCTGGATGGCTCGATGCCGTTCACGGTCCACCGATCATGGGCTGATGGTCACCCCGCTTTTGGCGAGCACGGCCACCGGATTGTTCCCCCCGTTGATGAACCGGCCGAAGCTGTTCTGCAGGCCGGACGGAGGTTTGCCGTTGATCTGGAGCTGGACCGGTTTTGACAGGGCGAACGCCTTCTTCGGCGTGAGTGTCACCGTGTCATCCGCCGCGCTGTAGACGGCTGAGCGGAGCTTGATGATGCCGGCATTCTTGGCGGTGAACGACCCGTGCTTGCCAGGGGTGGCCAGGCGGTAAAGTTCGGTTTGTTGAGCTTCGCCCGCGTTGACGGCGCCGCTGAACGTGACAACGATCTCCGTCACCAGATGCTTTTTGTTAAACATCGGGAGGACGCTGGCCAAGCTAACCACCGCGGGCACGACCGGCCGGGTCACTGTCAGTGCGGTTTTTCCGATAATCCCATCGAACGTGCCGTCGATGACCGTGATGCCGGTTGCGACTCCAGTCGCCAGACCCACCGGCGTGACCGTGGCCACCGAGGTCGTGGCCGAGGCCCACGTCACCTGGCTTGTGAGGTTCTGCGTCGAGTTGTCGGAGTACGTGCCTGTCGCGGTGAACTGATCGGTTTCACCTTTGGGTACACTCGGGTTGGCGGGCGAGACCGCGATCGACTCCAAGACCGCGGCGCTCACAGTCAGGACCGACGAGCCGGCAACACCATTGAGTGTGGCGCTGATCGTGGATGTGCCCGGCGCTGCCGCTGTGGCCAGGCCCTGCGTTCCCGACGCGCGGGAGATCGTGGCCACCGAGGTCGTGGCGGAGGCCCACGTGACCTGGCTTGTGAGGTTCTGTGTCGAGTTGTCGGAGTACGTTCCCGTCGCTGTGAACTGGTCGGTCTCACCTTTGGGGACACTCGGGCTCGCGGGCGTGACGGATATCGATTGCAAGACTGCTGCGCTCACCGTCAGGACCGACGAGCCGGCAACGCCATTGAGCGTGGCGCTGATCGTGCACGGGCCCATCGCCACGCCGGCCGCCAAACCCTGCGTTCCCGAGCCGTTCGAGACCGTGGCCACCGATGTCGTGGCCGAGGCCCACGTAACCTGGCTTGTCAGGTTCTGCGTCGAGTTGTCGGAGTACGTTCCCGTCGCCGTGAACTGGTCGGTCTCCACCTTTTGGGACACTCGGGCTCGCGGGCGAGACGGCTATCGATTGCAAGACTGCCGCGCTCACCGTCAGGACCGACGAGCCGGCAACACCATTGAGTGTGGCGCTGATCGTGGAAGTGCCCGCCGCCGCCGCTGTGGCCAGGCCCTGGGTTCCGGACGCGCTGGAGATCGTGGCCACCGAGGTCGTGGCGGAGGCCCACGTGACCTGGTTTGTCAGGTTCTGCGTCGAGTTGTCGGAGTACGTTCCCGTCGCGGTGCATTGCTCGGTTTCACCTCTGGGTACACTCGGGTTCGCGGGCGAGACGGCGATCGACTGCAAGACCGGCGCGCTCACAGTCAGCACCGTCGAGCCGGTGACCCCATTGAGTGTGGCGCTGATCGTGCACGGGCCCATCGCCACGCCGGTCGCTAAGCCCTGCGTCCCGGACGCGCTCGAGATCGTCGCCACCGAGGTCGTGGCGGAGACCCAGGTGACCTGGCTTGTCAGGTTCTGCGTGAAATTGTCGGAGTACGTTCCCGTCGCGGTGAACTGCTCGGTTTCGCCTTTGGGTACACTCGGGTTCGCGGGCGAGACAGCGATCGACTGCAAGACCGGCGCGCTCACAGTCAGCACCGTCGAGCCGGTGACCCCATTGAGTGTGGCGCTGATCATGCACGGGCCCATCGCCACGCCGGTCGCCAAGCCCTGCGTCCCCGACGCGCTCGAGATCGTGGCCACCGGGGTCGTGTCGGAGGCCCACGTGACCTCGCTCGTCAGGATTTGCGTCGAGTTGTCGGAGTACGTTCCCGTCGCGGTGAACTGCTCGGTCTCACCGTCGGGTACACTCGGGTTGGCGGGCGAGACGGCGATCGACTGCAAGACCCCCGCACTCACAGTTAACACGGTCGAGCCGGTAACCCCATTGAGTGTGGCGCTGATCGTCGAAGGGCCCATCGCCACGCCGGTCGCCAAGCCGTGCGAGCCCGAGGCGTTCGAGATCGTGGCCACGGAAGGCGT
This sequence comes from uncultured Planctomycetota bacterium, assembly GCA_963823665.1. Classification (GTDB taxonomy): domain Bacteria; phylum Planctomycetota; class Planctomycetia; order Isosphaerales; family Isosphaeraceae; genus CAVXHV01. The sequence continues at coordinate 699,144 of CAWGMQ010000007.1, read as the reverse complement.
GGCCGAGGCCCATGTGACCTGGCTTGTCAGGTTCTGTGTCGAGTTATCGGAGTACGTTCCCGTCGCGGTGAGCTGCTCGGTTTCACCGCTCGGTACACTCGGGTTGGCGGGCGAGAACCCGATCGACTGCAACACCGGCGCGCTCACAGTCAGGACCGACGAGCCGGTAACGCCATTGAGTGTGGCGCTGATCGTCGAAGGGTCCGTCGCCACGCCGGTTGCCAAGCCCTGCGATCCCGAGGCGTTCGAGATCGTGGCCACCCAGGTCCTGGCCGAGGCCCATGTGACTTGGCTCGTCAGGTTCTGTGTCGAGTTGTCGGAATACGTGCCCGTCGCCGTGAACTGCTCGGTTTCACCGCTCGGTACACTCGGGTTCGCGGGCGACACGGCGATCGATCGCAAGACCGCCGCGCTCACTGTCAGCACCGTCGAGCCATTGAACCCATTGAGTGTGGCACTGATTGTGCACGAGCCCATCGCCACGCCGGTCGCCAGGCCCTGTGATCCCGACGCGCTCGAGATCGTGGCCACGGAAGGTGTGGCCGAGGCCCACGTCACCTGGCTCGTCAGGTTTTGTGTCGAGTTGTCGGAGTACGTTCCTGTTGCGGTGAACTGCTCGGTTTCACCGCTCGGTACACTCGGGTCGGCGGGCGTGACGGCGATCGACTGCAAAACCGCCGCGCTCACTGTCAGCACCGTCGAACTGGTAACGCCATTGAGTGTGGCGCTGATCGTTGAAGTGCCCAACATCACGCCGGTCGCTAAACCCTGCGATCCCGACGCTTTCGAGATCGTGGCCACGGAAGGCGTGACGGAGGCCCATGTCACCTGGCTCGTCAGGTTTTGTGTCGAGTTGTCGGAGTACGTTCCTGTTGCGGTGAACTGCTCGGTTTCACCGCTCGGTACACTCGGGTCGGCGGGCGTGACGGCGATCGACTGCAAAACCGCCGCGCTCACTGTCAGCACCGTCGAACTGGTAACGCCATTGAGTTTGGCGCTGATCGTTGAAGTGCCCAACATCACGCCGGTCGCTAAACCCTGCGATCCCGACGCTTTCGAGATCGTGGCCACGGAAGGCGTGACGGAGGCCCATGTCACCTGGCTCGTCAGGTTTTGCGTCGAGTTGTCGGAGTACGTTCCTGTCGCGGTGAACTGCTCGGTTTCACCCTTCGGTACACTCGGGTTCGCAGGCGTGACGGCGATCGACTGCAAGACCGGAGTGCTCTCTGTGTACGCCCCGTCGATGTTCGGATCGTTGGGGGCGGTATTGTTGGCAAGATTCGCCAGGGTAAATGCATCCAAACCCAGGGCAGGATAGACGCTGGCGCCGGCAGCATGGCTCGCCGCTGTTGTGCCGTCGACGCCGCGAACAACGGTTAGAGTGGACCCGTCCCCGAAATTGGTGTTGTTAACCGATGTAACAGTCATTGCTTCCGAACCGATGACAACCGTCCCCGGGACAATCGCCGAGTTATCGTACAAAGTAATCGTCGTCTGGTTGGCATTGATGGCGCAAGCCAGCCAGTTACCTGTCAGTGCGGTGCCGCCAAAGCCGTCTTCCCCCGCCCAAACGTACCAGCCGGTGTAAGCCTGAACGTAGATACCGCCGCCAGCGGAGGTAGCGGAGTTGGATTGTATGGTGTTCCCCTTCACGGTCGCGCCGCCGGCGGCGATGAACAAGCCCCCGCCCTCACCCAGACCGGACGGAGTTCCGCCCTGGGCGAGATTGGAGGAAACAGCACTCATGTCGAGTTCGATCGATCCATAGCCGACGTAAATCGCGCCGCCGAGCCCGTTTCCTCCGCGAGCTGCACCGGGTACTGCGCTGCCGCCCTGGGCGGTGTTGGACGACAGAGTCGTGTTGAGCAACACGGATCCCAGTTTGCTGAGATTGTACTGGTAAATTCCGCCTCCGAGCCCGTTGCCAAGGTTGCCGTAATTTACGCCCGCCCCACTGTTTCCGCCTTCAGCGGTATTAGAGGACAGGGTGTCGCCAGACATATTGACCCCGGCGCTGCCGATCACAATCGCACCGCCGTATCCATTACCGCCGGCGGCCTCGGAACTACCGAGACCGCCTCCGCTGCCACCCTGCGCGAAATCGCTGAACAGTGTCGAGCTGTTCACGTAGACCGTGCCGGCGGAAGCGTACAGTGCGCCACCGGATCCGCTTCCGCCGGGCTGGTTGCTACCTGCGTAGCCGGAAAGACTGCCGCCCTGGCCGCCTTGAGCCGCATTGAAAGAGACGCTATCGCTGGTCAGTGTGACCGTCCCACCAGCGACGTAAAGCGCGCCCCCGAAGCCATTGCCGGCAGCGCCGGGATGGCTACTAAATGCCTTGAGCGCGTTGCCGCCGTTGCCGCCCTGAGCGGTATTGGAGGACAGGGTCACATTGGTCAAATTGACGGTTGAGCTTGCCACATAAAGTGCGCCCCCGTACCCGCTGCCTGCTGCTAGCGCTGAATATGTTGCTGGCGTGCCGCTGCCACCGAGGGCGCGATTGTTCTCGACGGTCGTGCCGCCCGACAGCGTCAGCAAGCCGCTGGAGTAGATGGCGCCACCTTCGGCGTTTTGGCCAGCGGTTGTTGACGCGCTGGCGCCCTGGGCGATATTATTCTCGACGGTCACATCGCTCAGGGTCAGGTTGCCTTGATTATCAATCGCACCTCCCTCGGCAGACACCCCCGACCCGAAGGCCAGACCGCCTTGCACCGTCAAGCTCTGCAGCGCCAGCGAGCCCCCGGTCGCCACGTCAAGCAGCCGGAATGCCGCCGTTCCCGAGGCCGTGCTTCGCTCGACGGTGTCGCTATTGCCGACGATGGTCAGGTTGTCATTCGCGGCGATGACCGGCAGTCCCGTCGCGCCGTCCGTGGTGTTATTCACGGCCGTCAGAACGTAGGGCGCGGTGGTCGCGGCCGTTAGCGTGATCGTGTTCGACGCGCCGGCCGTGTTGGCCGCGGTGATGTCGGCGATCAAGTCCGAGACGCCCGCGGCTGTGTAGCTCGCCAGCAGCGCCCGTGCTTCGAGCGGCTCGAGCGAGAAGCGGGCCTTTTTCCGCCGCGATGGCGAGTTACGGCGCTGGCCGCGCCGCGAATGGCTGCGAAAAAGGGGCCAGGAAAGCCAGGGTGAAAGGGACATGGTCGACCTCTTTCTGAGGAATCCCGCATGCGAGCAGATGAGAGTCGTCCACCGTGATCGTTCTGCTCCATACACCTCTAATCACGCGACTTGCCTCTGCCCCGACGATAGACATCGCAAAAATTTTCGATATTCACAGTTATTTATTATATGATGAGTGATGGCATGATAAAAAAAGAGTATTTTTCTCTGTCACGCTCTGTACGTTTAAATGATTGAGCGAGCGCCCCCGTGCGCAGACTGAGCGCCAGGGCTTTGCCGATCCGGTCAAAATCCTGATTGGCGGAGAGATTCGCCGGCCGCTTTATTTGTTGACGTGTTCAGGCTGTCGTCAGAACGCTATCCCTTGGTGTCTCCGAACTTCTTCAGCAATTGTTCCGTTACTCAATGCCCCGTTTCCGGCGAAACCCGCCAGGAAATCTCGGAATAGTCAATCAAAGGAATCGAGGTCGAGGGTGGCGGTGCGGCTCACTGGCCGCTTCTTGGTTGTCTTGTTCAGGTCGTCGTCAGAACGCTATCCCTTGGCGTCTCCTGCCTTCTTCAGCAATGCCGCCACATCGGCCCACAGTTTCCGCCACGCGTCCCCCTCATCGGCCGCCAGCTTTTCGAGCGATGCCGGCTCACGAACACTGGCCAACTCCCCGGCGCGCTGCCAGTGCTCGAGTATGCCCCGCATGACTTGGCAATCTTCCGGCTTGCCAGCTTTCAGTTGTTTGGCCCATTGGCCCAGGTCGGCCCGCAGCCAGGCGAGCGCCTGCTGGCGCAGCCGGCGGTGCTCCTGGTCGTCGAGCTTGTCGGCGTCCGTCCCTAGACCCAACGCGGCCATCGCGGCGGAGCAGGCCGCGTTATAACGATAGCCGGCTTTCAGGTCGTCAGCCGGCATCGGGTCGGTGGTGACGTCGGCGGCGTACAGCCGGGCGGCGGCGACGTACCGGCGCGTCAGGTTGCATACTTCCGCGAGTCCGATCCGCTCGCCGTTGTCGGTGGCCGTGGCTTTCCCTTCGAGAATGCCGGCGAGCTTTGCCGCCGACCGCGCCAGCCGTTCGGGGTTCGCTACCCGTTGGGCCGACGCAAACTTCGGGTCGAGTTCGATGGTCTTCTTGTATTCGCCGATGGCCTCTTTCAACTGGTTCTTGGCCAGCAGTGCGTTGCCGAGGGAGTAGTGGGCCGATGCGAGCTTGGGGTCCAGTTCGATGGCCTTGCGGAATTCGGTGATGCCCTCGTCCAACTGGTTCTTGGACCACAGTCCGTGGCCGAGGAGGAGGTGGGCCGATGCGAGCTTGGGGTCCAGTTCGATGGCCTTTTTGAATTCGCCGATGCCCTCTTCCAACTGGTTCTTGGACCACAGTGCGTTGCCGAGGTGAAGGTGGGTATGTGCGAGCTTGGGGCCCAGTTCGATGGCCTTTTTGAATTCGCCGATGCCCTCTTCCAACTGGTTATTGGACCACAGTGCGTTGGCGAGGTGAAGGTGGGCATGTGCTTCCATGGGGTCGAGTTCGATGGCCTTGTGGTGCAGGGCGATGGCGTCGTCCAACTGGTTCTTGGCGTGCATGCAAATGCCGAGCAACATGTAGAAAATTCCCTGCTTGGGATCGAGCTCGATGGACTTCTTGCATTCACGGATGGCCTCTTCCAACTGGCCCTTGCCCAACAGTGCGTGGCCGAGGTTGTGGTGGGCGTGTGCGAACTTGGGGTCGACTTCGATGGCCTTCCTGAATTCGGCGATGGCCTCGTCCAACTGCCCCTTGACTTGCAATTCATAGCCGAGGTTATTGTGGGCAGTTACGAACTTGGGGTCGACTTCGATGGCCTTCCTGTATTCGGCGATGGCCTCGTCCGGTCGGTTCTGGGCCACCAGCGCGTGGCCGAGGCTGTCGTGGGCGGTCGCGAGCTTGGGATCGAGCTCGATGGCCTTTTTGTATTCGGCGATGGCCTCGTCCAACTGGCCCTTGCCTCGCAGTGCGAGGCCGAGGCTGACGCGGGCAGCGCCGGTAGCCGGACGTAGCGCCAAGGCTGTTCGACAACAGCCGATTGTTTCTTCCACGATCGCCGGGGATGGGGCCTTGACATCATAGAGGACACGTCCCAGAAGAAAATGGATCCAAAAATCCGTCACGTGACGGCCGTGCGCCCAGCGCAGCAGGGCCAGGGCTTCGTCCACGTCGCCTTGGAGAAAAAGATGCGAGGACAGCATCACGAGACTGGAAGGTGGCAGGGAAAGCCGCCGTGCTTGGCCGCTCAAGGCCCGTAGGGCAGTGGCGTCCCTGGCAAGGGCCGCGACCCGAAACTGCTGCCGCCACGGATCGTCATCTGCCGCCGTCGCGATTGCCGCCACCATCTTCGCCGGCTCCAATTCCTGCACCACCAGGGCACTGGCGTGCCAATTGTCCAGTGCCACGATCAGGGCCTCGCGGATGGCGGGTTGTTCCGCGCGGATGCGCCGCGCCAGCTCCTCGGTTCGTCCCGGCGTCATCTCCAATCCGTAGGCCGCGCACGCCGCGGCATACTTCGTGACCGCGCCGGCATCGTCGAAATGGGTTTCGAGCCAGCTCGTCGATCGCGACATGCGAGCGTCATCCAGCCAGCTCGATCGCGTCATGCGAGCGTCATCCAGGTCGCGCAGCAGCTTTGCCGTCCGCTGCGCCTGTGACCGTTGCTGTCCGGTCTGCCGCCGTTCGTCCTGCACAAGCTGATGTAGACGAGCGTCGGCGGTTCCGGTCCTCAAGGCGGTGTCCGCCTGGTCGAGCGTCGCTTCGGCCTGGCGCCAGAGCGCCAGGGCGGCGTCTGCCTCCTGGCTCGTCGCGCTCGGCGCCTCGGCAGCCTGCTTCCGCAACTGCTCGGTCGTGACCAGCACCGCGCTCACGGTTTGTTCCGTCTCGGCCCTGCGACTGGACAGTTCTCTGCTTCGCGCTGCCTGGTCCAGGAGCGCCCAGGTCACACCGGCGCCCGCCAGTAGCAACATCAGGGCAGCCGCCGCGGCGATTCGCAGCCCCGCCTTGTGCCGCCGCATGAACTTGCGGAAGCGATACGAGGCCGAGGGCGGGCAGGCCAGAACCGGCTCGTCTTTCAGGTAACGATCGACGTCTCGAGCCAGCTCGTTGGCTGTCTCGTAGCGCCGCGTGCGGTCCTTCTCGATCGCCTTCATCACAATCCAGTCCAACTCGCGACGCAACATGCGGCAAAGCTGCTTCGGATCGCTCTGCCGTTCGGCCGAAATTGTCACCGCTGTCTGGCCCAGCGTGCTCAGGCGGGTGCTCGGGCCGGGCGGATCCTCTTCGCGGATGATCCGCCGCATTTCGTCGTAGCCCGCAGTGCGCAGCCGTTCCGTGTCAAAAGGCGTGACCCCCGCGAGCAGCTCGTACAGGAGCACGCCCAGCGAGTAGACGTCGCTGCGCGTGTCGATGTCGAGGCCGCTCAACTGGGCCTGCTCGGGGCTCATGTACATCGGCGTGCCGACCAACTGCGCGAAGCCGGTGAAGAGCGTCTTGTCCGTGAGCTGCTGCCCCAGTGCCTTGGCGATGCCGAAGTCGATCACCTTCACGACCGGAACTGCGTCGTGCAGCGTCACCATGACGTTCGAGGGTTTCAAGTCCCGGTGAATGATGCCCTTGTGGTGGGCATGCTGCACGGCATGGCAGACGTGCGTGAACAGCACCAACCGCTCTCGCGTGGTCAGGCGGTTCTGATCGCAGTAGTCGGTGATCGGCACGCCCTTGACCAGCTCCATGACGAAGTGAGGGCGGCCCGAGCCGGTCTCACCGGCATCGAGCACCCTGGCGATGTTGGGATGGTCCATGAGTGCCAGCGCCTGGCGCTCGGCCTCGAAGCGGGCGATCACTTGCCGGGTGTCCATGCCCGGCTTGAGGATCTTGAGGGCCACCTTGCGGCGGACGGGCTGCTGCTGCTCGGCCATGAATACCAGCCCGAAGCCCCCCTCGCCGATCTGCTCCAGCAGCTTGTAGGGGCCGATCGTCGTGCCGATCCGTCCGGCACCAGGCTGGTCTTGTGTCGCGTCTTGCCGTTCGGCCCCGCCCAGGAAAGCGCCCGCGTCCTGATGAGCCCGCAGCAGCTCCTCGACACGCCCGCGCAAGCTCCGGTCAGTCCCACACGCTTGTTCGAGAAATTGCCTGAGTTCGCCGGCGCCTTTGCATTCCAGGGCTTCGAGAAAGATCGCCTTCGCTTCGGCTCTTGCATCAATCATAGACGGTCCCCGCTCATGTTCCGTTATTCAATGCCCCGTTTCCGGCGAAACCCGCCAGGGAATTTCGGGAACGAAGTCATTTCCTTTTTCCTTCCACACCCAGCAACTGGGCGGCTTCGGCTCGAAAGGCCATCAATTCCTGATCCTCGACCTTGTTTTTTTCCATCCATTGCATGGCCCGGTCGAGCCATTTCCGAGCCTGCTCCTTGTCACCAAGCTTCTCGTGGGCCATGGCCAGGAAGAACCAGTCGCAACTGTCCCCCCCCTTGCGAAGCTCCATGCTTCTCTGGAGCGCTGCGATCGCGGCATTCCAATCGCCGGCGCGGTAGTAAGCCACGCCCAGGGTGTTCCAGTAGGTGCCTTTTTCAGGCTCGAGCTCGACGGCCCCGCGGGCAAGTTTGACGCCAACGGCAGGTTTGCGATGCTCCTCGGGAACCTGCGCCACGAAGTACCAGGCCAGTTCGTTCCGGTCGTACGGGTGAGTGGGATCGAGCGCGGTCGCTTTTCCCAGCCAGATGATCGCCTCTTGCGACCTCCCTTGCTGCTGCAGCGTCATGATCAGCGCGTGGTGCCCCCTCACGAACCCGGGTTTGATCTCGATCGATTTTCGAACAGCGGCGATGGCCAGGTCGAGCTTGGCTTGTCGCCGCAGGGCCTCGCCAAGTCCTATGTGGGCCCACGCGAGAACGTCGGGTATTAACTCATATCTCGGTTGGATCTCGATGCCTTTCCGAAACAAGACGATCGCCTCGTCGAGACGCCCCTTGTCACTGAGAAGCCGACCAAAGTCGGCATACGCAATGGCAAGCTCAGCGGGGTCTGTCGGGGAGAGCGAGATCGACTTTTCGAGGCAGGCGAGGCCCTCATCGACTTGCCCGTTGCGTGCGAGCGCGAACCCGAGGTACAGGGGAGACCTCCAGTCCTTGGGGTTCTTTTCCATCTCCCGGCGCCAGTAAGCGATCAAGCCATCCAGACCATTTTGTGCCTCGATCATGAAGCCGATCTCTCTGGCCAGCACTTCGTTGCCTGGGTCGAGTTTTTTCGCCGTCTCGTATGCGGCCAGCGACTCGCGGTACTGCTTCTTCTCCCGTAGCGCGGCACTGAGAGAAATATGTGCCCACGGGGAAGTTGGATCGATCTCGATTGCTTTGCGGAGGGCTCCAATCGCTTCGTCGAATCGCCCCAGGCTGATCAAGGCTCCGCCCATGTCGATCTGGGCGACCGCCAGGCCCGGGTCGAGCCCAACGGCAGTGCGTTCGGCTGCGAGGGCCGCCTCACGCTTCCCCTGCCAGGCGTAGAGATGACCAAGCGCCCAATAAAGTGACGCGTCCCCGGGGTTCAGGCTCAATCCCTGGCGAATCACGGCGTCGGCCTCCTCGCGGCGGTGCAGTCGAACGAGGACATGAGCGAGATGAGCGCGAACGCGGGACGACGGACGCAGCGCCAGCGCTGCCTGGAGGAAGCGGGCGCCGTGGTCTTGCTGAGTAGGACGAGAGTGGATCAGATTGTGCCCGAGATGGAAATTGATCCAGAAGTCCGCCGGATACTCGACCTGCGCATGCATCAACGCTTCGGCGCGCTCATTGGTGGTCGGCTGCGCGATTCCGATGAGCCAGAGGGTCGCAGCCGGCTGTGGGGTTCTCGGCATCTCTTTAGCCAGCCGACGCAGCGTCTCGACATTCTGGCTAAGAATCGCCCGGCGAATCTCCCGTCGGAACGGGTCGTCATCGATCGCAAGCGCCAGCTCCGCGAGGTGCCTCGCGCCAGGATCGGATCTGTCCCGCCTCACTGCGGCCCAGTCGTCGAGCGCTGCGGCAACCGCGTGCAGGGTGCCGGGCGCTTGTCGCAGTCTCGTGCTCGCCTTGGCGGTCGATGGGTTCTTCACGTCAACGCCGAATCCAGCGAATGCCTCGTTATAGGCACGCTCGATCCCCTCCAAGCTCGAAGGTCCGCCATCCAAGGGGCCGGCGCGTGCGACTCCCGGCGCCAGGACACGCCCCATCTCGTCGAAGTTCGAATGCCCGGCGTCGACGTCGCGCATCGATCGGGCCACCTCGATTCGCTCGACGAACTGAAGCTCGGCGACGTGCGTGCGTACGGTCGCAGCGATCTCGGCGTCCCCCTGGCCGACTTCGATCGCCGTCTCGGCACGGCGGGCCGCTGCCAGCGCCTCGGGCCATGCCTGCTGTTCCTCGAGACGGGTGATGTCCGAAAGAATGTCAGGCAATCGGGCCGACAGCACGGCCGCGCGCGCTGACATTTCGTTGGCCCGCTGGATCGAGCGTGAGTGCCTTTCCCAGGCAGTCCACGCCATGGCTGCGAAGAGCACCAGCGTCGCGAGCCCGATCGCCGCGCTTGTGAAGAGTGGTGCCCGGTTGCGCGACACGAACTTGCGTATCCGATAGCCGGCGCCGGGCGGGCAGGCTTGCACCGGCTCATCCTTCAGGTAGCGCTCGATGTCTGCCGCGATGGAGTTGGCCGTTTCGTAACGCCGATTGCGGTCTTTGTCGAGCGCCTTCATCACGATCCAGTCGAGCTCGCCGCGCACGAGCTTGGTCAGTTTCGCCGGCTCCATGCCCCTGAGCGCCGAGATCGACGCCAGCGTTTCCTTCGAATCCGACAGCCTCGTGCTCGGCCGCGGCGGCTCTTCTTCCCGGATGATGCGGCGGATATCGTCCTGCGCCGCCTGCGTGAAACGCCCCTTATCGAACGGCGTGGTACCGGTCAGCAGCTCGTAGAGCAACACACCCAGCGAATAGATGTCGCTGCGGGTGTCGATATCGAGATCGCTCATGCCGGCTTGTTCCGGCGACATGTACAGCGGCGTCCCGATCATCTGGGCGATGCCGGTGAACAGCGTCTTGTCGGTCAGCACCTGCCCGAGCGCCTTGGCCACGCCAAAATCGATCACCTTGACCACCGGCGTGGTGTCATGCCGCGACACGAGCACGTTGGACGGCTTCAGGTCGCGGTGGATGATACCCTTCTGATGTGCGTGCTGGATGGCCTGGCACACGGGGATGAAGAGCTCCAGCCTCTGCCGTGGCGTCAGGAGGTTGTGGTCGCAGAACTCGGTGATCGGCACGCCCCGCACCAGCTCCATGACGAAATACGGCCGGCCCGTTTCGGTGGCGCCGCCGTCCAGGACCTTGGCGATATGGGGATGGTCCATGATCGCCAGCGCCTGCCGCTCGGCCTCGAAGCGCGCCACGACCTGGCGCGTGTCCATTCCGGGTTTGAGCACCTTGAGCGCGACCTTGCGGCGCAAGGGCTGCGTCTGTTCGGCCATGAAGACAACGCCGAAGCCCCCTTCGCCGATCTGCTCCAGCAGCTTGTAGGGACCGATGATCGTGCCGGGGCGTTCTGCAATCGGTCGATCGCGTGTGGTGTCTTCTTGCTCGGCCCCGCCCAGGAAAGCGCCCGCATTCTGATGAGCCCGCAGCAGCTCCTCGACACGCCCGCGCAAGACCGCGTCGGCCCCGCATGCTTGATCGAGAAAGCGCATCAACTCGAGGGCGCCCTTGCATTCCAGGGCTTCGAGGAAGATCGCCTTCGCATCAGCTTTTGCATCACTCATCGACAGTCCCCGTTCGTGGTCCGTTACTCAATGCCCCGTTTCAGGCGAAACCCGCCAAAGAAATACCGGAAGCCTCAATCGGCGTTTGGGGCGGCGTCCTGACTGAGACGGGCATAGAGCCAGGCGCGAGCATAGGACCATTGACGCTCTGCGGTCCGCTGGGACAGCCCGAGGGAGACGGCGGCATCGCGCAAGGTGAGCCCCGCGAAGAACCGCAGGTTCACCAGCCGGGCGGCGTCGGGATCCTCCTCGGCAAACTGGGTGAGCGCATCATCGAGGGCAATCAGTTGTTCGTCACTGGTGTCCAGGGCGATTTCGATGTGGTCGAGATCGACGCGCAGGCGGTCGCCGCCTCTCTTGTCACGCTTCTTGTCGCGTGCGCGATTGAGAAGAATCCGCCGCATCGCTTCGGCCGCGGCCGCAAAGAAATGGCCCCGGCTGTCCCATCGCTGGATTTTGGACGCGTCGACCAGCCGGAGATACGCCTCGTGGACCAGTGCGGTGGCCTGGAGCGTCTGCCCGGGCTTCTCCTGCTTCAGCCTCTGAGCGGCAAGCTTGCGCAGCTCGTCGTAGACGAATGGCAAAAGCTGTTCGGCAGCCTGGGGATTGCCTTGCTCGATGGCCGTCAGGATTCGAGTCACGTCGCTCATCAGATTCCTTCGCGCTTGATATCGCGCAGATCCGCGGCGACCGACGCATCGGACGTCACTCGGTCGAGCACCTATTGGACATCATCGACGAACAGCGGATGACCAACAAGCCACCGGGAGCCAATCAACATCCACTCTTGCAGAGAACCGATCGGCGTGAAAGAACAGTTTCGCCCAGGCGCGCGGATCGATCGCCGGAGCTGGGTGACTTGTCCTTGTCGACAGTTCTCGTCCCCGGCGCGCAGACTGAGCGCCAGGGGCCGGCCGGGCCGGTGAGACACTGCGAATCAAGCAATCAGCGTGTCCGTCGAGGTCTGGTCGTGGTAAGACGGCTATCGCCTCCGATCGCGTGGCGGCTCTTGGCCCGGCTGGTTTCGTTGAGCTTGACCTTGACATGAGCTTTGGCCGAGCCGATGACGACCTGCCCTTTGGGCGGACCCGTGATGGTGATCGGGTTGGACGTGGCCTTGGCCAGCCCAGGGCTGGTGAAATTGAGAATGATGGTCTCGGCCGTGTTGTCGGCCAGATTGGTGAAGGTCGCGATGCCTGTCGCCACCGTGACGGTGGTCGTGCCCAGGAGCGGGCCGGTGCCGACGCGCAGCGACGCCGTCACCTGCGTGGTGTTGTCGCCCGTCTCCAGGTTGCCATATTGGTCCTCTTCGTAAATGACCGGCTGGGTGGGAAACGGCTGGCCGGTCGTAGCCGTGGGCGATGGCTGGGTGTGGATCACGAGCTGGCTCGCCTGAGCGGGACTGATGACGATGTTGTTCGATGCGGCTGAGGTGAGAGTCGGAACGCTGGCGAAGAGGAGGCTGATCGTCCCGGCCGTATTGTCGGCCAGATTGGTGAACGTGGCGATGCCTCCCGAAACGGTGACTGTCTGGGTTCCTTGCAGGGGGCCGCTGCCGCTCTGTAGTGACACCGTCACCTGCGTGCTGTTGTCGCCCGTCTCAATGTGGCCGGACTGGTCCTCCACGTAAATTACCGGCTGGGTGGCGAACGCCTGGCCGGCTTTGACTGTCGCCGACGGCTCGGTGTGGATCACGAGCCGAGCGGCTGGCCCCAGCGGGCTCTCGAAGGCACCGATGTCAACCGTGCCGTTGACGATGCGCGCAAATCCGCGCTGGTCGGTCGAGATACCGGCCGGGATGAGGGCGACGCTGCCGGCGCCGATGGCGGGGCTGCCGGGCAGAAGGGCCATGGTCTCAGTGGGCCCGCCGTTATTCTGCAACGGGCCGAGGAGAGGATTGACGTTGAGCAGGTCGGCGGCCACGAAGCCGATGCCGCCGGATGAGTTGGCGATGAGGTTATGACCCAGGCTGGTGACGGATCCGTCCACATCAGGTCCCGTCGGGGCTGTGTTCGTGGCGACGATCGTGTTGGCGAGCGTCACCGTGCCCCCCGGGAACGCGAGGATGCCGCCGCCGATTGTGCTGGCCGAGTTGCCCGAGAGCGTGCAGTTGGTGACCGCCAACGTGCCATCGACAAAACTCTCGAATCCACGGGCGACGACGTTAACGATGCCTCCGCCGTTCGGGGCCGAGTTGCCCGAGAGCGTGCAGTTTGTGATTCTCATGTGGCCATCGTTAGTGACGCCGCCGCCGCTCTCGCCCGCTGAGTTGTCCGAGAGCGTGCAGTTGGTCACCGTCAGCGTGCCAGCGTTCTCAATGCCGCCGCCCACCTGGGCCGAGTTGCCCGAGAGCGAGCAGTTGGTCACCGTCAGCGTGCCAGCGTTAAAGATGCCGCCGCCGGACGAGGCCGAGCCATCGGCGATCGTCAATCCGGCTATGGTTGCGGTCGCAGCGGGATCGAGCTGGAACACCCGGTTAGCAAAATAGCCGCTGACCGTCAGAACGTTGGCGCCCGGGCCGAGTATCTGGACGTCGTCGCTGATGGCCGGCAAGGGGCTCGCCAGAGTGATGACGCCGCTGGTCGAGAAGGCGATGATGCTGCCGCCGTACTGGTTGGCCTGAATCATGGCCGAGCGCAGCGAGCCTCCGCCGCTGTCGGTCGTGAAGGAGACCTGGTAGACCTGAACCTCGAACGCGCCGATGTCGACGCCGCCAAAGACGTCGCGCTGGACTCCGCGCTGGTCGGTGGTCAATGGGTTGCCGTTGGCATCCACGGCCAGGGCGACGTTGCCGGCGTCGATGGCGGGGCTGCCGGGCAGGAGGGCCATGGTCTCGGTGGGGCCCCCGTTATTTTGCAAGGGGCCGAGGAGCGGATTGACGTTGACCAGGTCGGTGGCCGCGAAGCTGCTGCCGCCTGTTGAGTTGCCGATCAAGTTGTAGCCGAGGCTGGTGACGGGTCCGTAAACATCAGGTCCCGTTGGGGCTGTGTTCGTCGCGATAATCGTGTCGCCGAGGGTCGTCACGGCGACCGGTTCGTAGGTGACCACGCCGCCGCCGAAATAGGAGGCCGAATTGCCCGCGAGCGTCGAGTCGGTGACCGTCAGCGTGCCCCCGTCGTTATAGATGCCGCCGGCGGATGCGGAGGCCGAATTGCCCGCGAGCGTCGAGTCGGTGACCGTCAGCGTGCCGCCACCGTTGAAGATGCCGCCGCCGTCCGTGGCCGAGTTGCCCGAGAGAGTCGAGTTGGTGACCGTCAGCGTGCCGCCACCGTTGAAGATGCCGCCGCCCAAGCCGGGGATGGTCGCGCGGATCCCGTACGTGCCCGAGTTGCCGGAGAGAGTGGAGTTAGTGACCGTCAGCGTGCCACCGTTCCAGATGCCGCCGCCGTACTCGGCCGAGCCATCGGCGATGGTCAATCCGGCGATGCTCGCGGTCGCACCGGACTCGACCTCGAACACCTCGGTAGCATCATTGCCGCTGATCGTGAGGTTGTTGGCGCCTGGGCCTTCGATTTCCAGCTTTTGCGTGATATCCAGCGGGCCATTGGTCGCCGACAGCGTGATGGTGCCCGTGACATTGCTCGCGAACTCGATGGTATCGCCGCTCGAGGCGCCGCCGATCGTCGCGCGCAGCGATCCCGGGCCGCTGTCGTTGGTGTTGGTGACAACATCGACGCTGAGCAAGGTTCGATTTTCCAGCATTTCGAGCCGGGGACGGGCAGACCGGCGCCCGCCGGGCGTGGGCCGCCGAAGGCGTTCGCCGCGCTTGCGGAGGTCATTCGTGGTTCGGGCTGAGAGGGCGGTTGAAAGCAGCATCGGAGGCTCTCCATTTGGAGTGAAGGACGGGGTCACTCAGAACCCTGGCACAGGATTGGCATTACCACCGCGAGAATCCCGGTTCACCGTGATTGGAGCGCGCCATACACCTCTAACCGCGCGGCCTGCCCCTCACGGTGCAATAAAAAGTGGTGAGTCTTTGAATTGACGGCTAGCTTTCGCGGGGATTCGGGCCAGGGCAATCGGACCAGCCGGATGACGCGATGTCGGCACTGCGATGACATTCCCCGCGACCGCGCTGGCGGGACTGACCGATTTCTTCGTCACCGAGGCGGCATAGTTTGTGCCCGGCAGCCCACCGTTACCGGCGAGGTCCAGGCCATCCAGCTTGGCGATGCCGGTTCCGACGACGGTGAACGAGAGGGCCGGACTCGTCTTCACGGTCTTGGGTCCCTTCAGGATGACCTGGTTCGTCGCCGGGTTGTAGGTC
This sequence comes from uncultured Planctomycetota bacterium, assembly GCA_963823665.1. Classification (GTDB taxonomy): domain Bacteria; phylum Planctomycetota; class Planctomycetia; order Isosphaerales; family Isosphaeraceae; genus CAVXHV01. The sequence continues at coordinate 683,961 of CAWGMQ010000007.1, read as the reverse complement.
GCCCTCAGCTTGATCCGAATCGGCGGAGGCGCCGGCTTCTTCTTGGACCTGGGCTTCTTGGCCGGCTCGGTCAGGATGTAATTGTTGGGATTCGTCGCCGTGACCGGGTTCACGGGCCCGGACAAGGTCAGCGTGATCGCGAAGCCCTTCTTCGTATTCACCGTCGCCGAGGAGATCTTCACCGGAATGGAATCGACAATGTTGACGTTGATCGTCTCCGAGGCTGTCCGCGCGGGCGAGCCATTATCGGACACCAGGACCGTGACCGCATACGTCCCGATCGGCTGATTGGCCCCTACCGCCCAGGTCATGATTCCGGTGGCCGGATCAAGGCTCGCCCCCGCTGGTGGACTGCCGACTAAACGGTACGTCAAGGGCAAGGGGGGCGTGTTCGGGTCGGAGGCGTACCGGCTCACATTCAGCTCGAGCGTCCGGCCGACGTTTACCAATTGGCTCGGAATGGTCGCGAGGACTGGCGCAACGATCACCGGCGCCGCTTCGACCGTAAGCGTCGCGGGGTTACTGGTCGCGCTGCCGACACTGTTGGTGAAGATCGCCCGGTACGCATCGCCGTCCTGGGAGAAGCTGACATGCGCGAGCGTGAACGTCGTCGAAGTGGCGCCATTGATGTTGGACCAGCTACTGCCGCTGGTGCTCTGCTGCCATTGGACGGTCGGCGTCGGGTTGCCGCTGGCCGCGGCGGTGAACGTGGCGGTAGACCCGACCGCGACGGACTGATCCGTCGGCTGGGTCGTGATCGTGATTGCGACTGCGTTCACGGTCTGGCTCACCATGGGAGAGTGACTTCCCGCGAAGGTGCCTTCGCCGCCATAGACCGCGAACAGGTCATGCGTCCCGGCGCTCAACGCACCGGCCGCGATCGTGAGAGTCGCCGAGCCGCCGGCGAGCGTATTGCCGGTGGTGGGTACCACGGCATTGCCATTGCTGGCATCCTCGATCGTCACGAGCTCGCCGTCCGGCGCGCCGCCGCTGACTGTTACGGTCAAGCTGATCGGCTGCGCGGTGGTCGCAGGAATCGGCCCGTAATCAATCAGACCGGTCGTGGTGGTGATCGGGGTGACGTTCAATGTGACGATGTCGGTCGTCACGCTGCCGGAGTTGTTGCTGAAGACCGCCTGGTACTGGTTGCCGTTCAGTGTGGTCGGCGCGCCGATGACGATCAAATCGCCGTTTGCGTCAAGGCTGTAAACGCCGCCGAGGTTCACATCGTTCCAGCCGCTGCCGGAGTTCACCTGCCACTGGAGGAAAGGACTCGGACCACCGCTTGCGGCAGCCGTGAATTCCGCCATCCCGCCGGCGCTGACAGTCTGGCTCGACGGTTGCGTGGTCACCGCCGGGGCCGCGGCGCTGGCAACCGTGAGTGAAACCGATGTGTACTCGGTGGAATAGTCCACCGTGTCGTCGGGCATGAACGTAACCGAGAGCGTCTGCGTTCCCGCCGACAGGATCGTTCCGGCCGCGGGGGAGTACACAAACGTGCCCAGAACGTTGGCCGTCGCATCCAGTAGCGCGCTGCTGAGCGGCGTCTGGTCGTCGATCGCGGACGGCGGCGTCCAGGTGATCGTCGGCGTGGCCTGGGTGACGGTCAGGTCCGCGTCGAAGTAGGTGATGTTGTAGTTCGACAGATTGCTGCTCTCACTGTCTGCGAAGCTTCCGAGAGTTCCCAGCGTGATGTCGTAGGAGCCGACGGCAATCGTCGAGGTCGCCACGGTCGCGAGCGATCCCGGCAGCGAGGCGGCCGTATCGCCATTGACGAATCCGTAGGCGGTGAACGTCAAGGCAGGGACCACCGAATCGTAGGGCATGGTCTGGGAGTCCGCGTACACCGTCAACGGCGCCGGGTCTACCTCGATGGGAACCGTCTGTGTGACCGTGGCATAGTCGGCCGTGTCGGTGGGCGTGAAGGTCACCGCCAGCAACGGCGTGTTCACGGCCGGCAGCACGGTTCCCGCCGCCTGGGTATAGGCGTAGGTGCCGGAAACATTCGCGGTCGCATCCAGCTCCGTGCTGTCGAGCGGCGTACCGTAGGTGATCGGATTCGGTGTGTTCCAGGTGATGACGGGCGTCGCCGCGCCGATGGTCAGGGTGAACTTCTGCGTCGCATCATTACCGATCCCATTGTCGGCCGTGAAGTTCAGGGTGTAGATGCCGACGGTGCCCAGGGCCGGTGTGCCGCTCAAAATGCCGGTGGACGGATCGAACGTGATGCCACTGGGTAGGACGTCGTTGGTGTTCTCGCTCAAGGTTGGCGTCGAGTAGCCGCTGGCCGTGACGGTGAAGCTGTCGGAGGCACCCACGGTGAATGTGACGTCAGGAGCGCTGGTAAACGTCGGCGCCTGGTTGACCGTCTGAGTGACCGTGCTCGACTGGCTGCCGGTCAGGGTCGAATCGCCGCCATAGACCGCGAAGATGTCATGAGCCCCGCCACTCAGAGTTGTTACCGCGACATTCGCCGTCCCGCCCGCGAGCGTGCCGGTCGCGACAACGGCGTTGTCGTTGTCAGCGTCTTCCAGCGTGACGGCTTCCCCATCGGGAACTTCACCCGTCACGTTGACCGTGAAGTTCACCGACTGCCCGAAGGTCGAGGTCGTGGGCCCGTTGTCTGTGAGCGTCGTTGTTGTCGCCGTCGGGATGACGGCGTCGAAAACGTTGGGGCCCGAGCCGCCGGCGCTGTTATTGGAGAAACTCGTACTGGACTGCGTCAGGGTACCGTCGTTAAAGACGGCGCCGCCGTTGCCGGTGGCGGAATTGCCAGTGAGGACGTCGTTAGTGAGTGCCAGCGTTCCGGCATTGTAAACGCCACCGCCCTGCTCGCTGCTGCCCTGCTCGATCGTGAGATTGTCCAGGACGACGTTGGCACCACTGGAGATACTGAAGAGGCGGAACGGCGTCGAGCCGGCTCCCTCGATGACGGCGCCGTTGCCGTTGATCGTGATGTTGCTCAAGAGGACCGGCAAGCCGTTGGGACCGTTCGTATCATTGTCCGGGGCGGTCAGCACGTATGTCGCTCCCGGGGCCAGGTTGATGACGTTCGGCTGAGCGATGGAGTTGGCGTCATCGAGAGCCTGGATCAGCCCGGCGACGTCGCCCGCGGCGATGCTGACCGGCGGGGCTGTCGTGAGGCCGGTGTCGATCTGGCCCGTGACCGGCCCGCCCAGGTTTTCACTACCGTAGCTGCCGGCCGACACCGTCCCGTCGAGGGCCCCTCCGACGCTCAGGGTGCCGAGAGTTCCTCCGATGACCGCTTCACCCGATAAGTCTCCGGTCACGCTCAAGGTCCCGCCGCCCGGGGCGTCGATCAATCCGGTGGGGAGGATCGAGCCACCGATGGTCACGCTCTGAAAATCCCCGGTGGGGGCGGTTTCGCTGAGAGTGCCCGCCAGATTCTGCTGCGTGTCGATCGTCCCGAAGGAACTGGCCACGATCTGGGCCCCCGCGCGCACCGTGCCGTCGAGGATCATCGTCTGAATCGTGGGCACCGAGGGATCATCGCCGAAGCCCTTGATAATGCCGTACACATCCCCATTGACGACCAGTTTGTTCAGGAAGGCGACCTTGATCATCGCACCAACCGTGATCGTGCCGGTCACGTTGATCTCAGAGATGGGGTCGGTGGCCGTTCCCTCCGTAGAGGCCAGCAATTTGCCACTAAAATCCTGAGAAAAATTCAGGTCGATGTTCGCGAAGCCAGACACGGTCAGCGTGGCCGTGAAATCCCCCTGATAGGCATAGTTTTCGCCCGTGGTGTTGCCAAACTCCCAACCCGTGGCGCTCGGGTCGCCCAGCACCGTATCGATGTCGTTGAAGCTCGTGCCTTCCGTCGCGTTGCCCCGAACCCCGTTCAGGGAGCCGTCCTGGGTGGTTTCCACGGAAAGGGAGCTACCCCCGAACTGTGAGAAATCAAGGGTGCTGTCGCCGCTGGGGCCGCCGTCGATCGAGCCGTCGAAGCCGGTCTGGATGAACTGGAAATCGTTCGAGCCCGATCCGCCGGTGATCGTGTCGATGCCCGCGAAGTCGACCGTCGAGGCGTCGCTCCCCTGGGTGAAGCTGTCGAGGGGATTATTGATATGACCCTGGAACGTCCAGTTCACGCTCGAATCGGGGCCGACGATGCTGTTGCCCGTACCGAGAGCGGACAGGTTGACCATCGTCGGACCGCCGGTCATGTCGCCGACCATGAACTTGGTGCCGCCCGTGCCGGCCCGGACGGTCAGCTCGCTCACACCGCCCGCAATCACCAATCCGTCGTCGTAGCCGGGGATTCCATAGTTGATGACGCCCGGCCCCAGACCGCTCACGCTGTTGTTGGTGAGCCTCAACGACGGGGGCGATGGGTACGTGGTTTCATGGTCGTCCAGATTCACTTGCACGGCGGCGGTCGGCCCGGGGCTGTAGATGTTCAGCGTTCCGAAGATGTCTTGCAGGCCATTGCTGGGATCGCCGACGTCGACGATGTCCTGGTCGGCACAGCTAATGGAGGTCGTGATGGGAAGCGCGACTGGCACAAAAATAGGGAAGTTGTTGGTGCCCTGATTCTCGAAATCAAGGTAGGGGATCGGAGTGCCCTGGATATTCCAGAAGGTACCCATACCGTTGGCCTCGAGAGACAGGCTACCGAGCGAGTAGGGTGCGTAACTGATCGTCCCTCGCGCCAGGCCCACGATGGAAGAATTCGTGACCGTGACGGCCTGATTGCCCTGGTGAAGCACCGCGTCACCTTGATCGTCCACGATCAGGCCGTCCGCGTCCGGTACCTTGCTCGTGATGCCGATGTCGCCCTGGATAGCTTGCACGCCGGTACTGTTGCCCAGAGTGATGGTGTCGCTACCCGAATCGGTAATGTCCGTATTGCTTTGCGGGCCCGTGGCCTTCACGACCGTAACGGCACCCGTTCCCTGGTTGTTGATGTTCAGCGTGGTGGCGTTGCTGGTATCGTTGACGGTGACCTGGTTTCCGGCTCCAGTGCCGGTGTTGATCGTCAGGGCACTCGTTCCGGCGGTGTCGTTGACGATGAAACTGTTGAGATTCGCGTTGGCGGCATTGATGACCACGCCTGCGATGCCCTGGTAAAGGATCGAGCCGGGCAAAGAAGTCGGCTCGGTGAGGAAGTTGGTGCCGATCGTCCAGTTACTCGCGGCGGTATCACCTTGATCGTTGATATTCAAGGACGTGAGTGAGCCTGTGACATTCACTCCGACTTCCACGGCTCCAGCGATCGTGGTCAGTTGATTGGCGGCCGAGCCGACGTTGACGATGTTGGGGCCGGTTCCGCCATCGACGGTGACGCGAACGCCCTGCGGCACGTTGAGGATGTCCACGGTCTCGGACTGGACGTTGATGGTGATCTGGCCGAGTGCCGCCCACTGCTCTTCCAGTTGAACGTTGTCGTCGGCGATGACCTGGCTGACCGTGACGCCTGGCCCGTCAGACAGCAACTGCGCGTAGCCGGGTCGTGCAGGGTCGCTGCGCAGCAGGATGGTGCCACCCGATGCGCTGATCGTTGCCTGATCCGGCGCCCCGATGGATGCGCTGGCATCGGTGATCTCCCAGACGCCGCGGCCGAAGGTACCTGCCAGCAATAAATTTGCACTCGCAACGTAATCAAGGTCCGACACCTGAACGTTGGGAAGCCCCTGCCCATACAGGCTCCAGGTGTATTGACTGGGTTGAAGCGCGCCGAGATCCACATTGAGCGAGTACACTCCACCCAGCGCCCCGGCCAGGAGGACGTTGCTGCCCGGTGTGTACGGCGTTGGGTCGACCACCTGGATGGTTTGCACGGTCGTGTTCGCGGCCTCGCCCTGAAGTTCCCCGATGTTCAGGACGCTTTGGTAGGTATCCAGGGCTTGAAGGTTGGTGCCGCCCGTCAGTTTCGTCCAGCCTGTCACCCCCTGGTTGGCTGAGCCCCAGATGTCGCCAAGATTATCAAGCACATAAACAATATTTGGATTCTTCGGATCGGTCACGATTTGCGTGGCGTAGGCGTTGCTCCAGTTCGGCGCGGGCATGTATATGAATGTCGCGCCATAGGCGCTGCGCACGAAGAGATAACCGTTCGTGGTTCCGAAGTATGCCATGCCGCCGGCTGAGGCGTAGGTGAACGCGCTAGGGTTGCCCGAGTATATCGGCGAGGCGACCTGGGTCACCGTGGCTCCTCCGTTGAAGCTCTCGTAAAGGCCGGTAAGCCCCTGATTGTTGTTCCCCTCGATCCCCCCGCCTAGAAGGATGGGCGCGAGCCCGGTGGTACTACCCGGGGCGGGACCGAACGGATTCACCGCCACGAAAAAGCTGGCATCCGCCGGATTTTTTCCTGATCCACTGGCGACAGTTTGCTGATCGACGGAATTCAGTCCGCTGAGGGCGATGTCGGCGTTGTAGGTGTCGGAGTGCGTCTCGAAGTTGCCGTCACTGAAGAGATATTCCTTCGATTCGCTGCCGCTGTTATCCACCGCGACCGCACCTCCATCGCCGCCACCATAGTGGACTCCGCCCATGAGGCTCCAGTTGCCACTGGCGGTCTGAGCGGGAGTGCCGTTGTCTTGAGTCCCGCCGAAGATCTCGTTGTCCTGCGCGTCATAAGCGATCGAGAAGAATTCGGTATCCTGGATGTTTTCGTTGAGATCGACCCAGTGGTTGCCGTCGGGAAGCAAGCCATAGATGCCGCCGTCGGTGACCTCGAGGATCGTGCCGTCGCTCAGGAAGGCGATGTCACGCTGGTCGTCGTGGGGCTTGCCGTTGCCGCCGGAGAGCGGGTTCCAGTAGACCGCCCAGCCCGAGGGGCTCACCGACGTGGTCGCCACGACACCGCTGTAAAGGCACTGGAGCATCCCGCCGATGTAGACGTCGGAGGGGTTCGTTGGATTGACCGCCAGGTAGAAATGGCCCGGCACTTGAACGGCCTCACCGACGACCTGCGCGCCCTGCGGGTGGTCGTAGACGGGAATCCAGGTGATGGGCGCCAGGGGGATAGGGCTGATCTGGGCAAACAGCAACCCGGCAAATTGGGCTCCGCCGTTCTTGCTTGAAGGTATGGCGGTCGCAACGTAGAGGATGGTGTTCCCGTCCGGATCTTGGGCCGCGGCTAGCTCGTACCACGTGGCATTTGTGATTTGAGGGATTGAGGCGTCGATTTCATTCCAGCTCGCGCCGTCGTCGTAGCTTTCAAAGATGCCGACGTTTCTAACGGCGGCATAAAAATAGTCGGGGTTCGTCGGGTCGGCGACCACCGAAGTCACAAAACCTTGTTGCTGTGTGAACAGGTTGATGGCGCTCTGATTCCTTCTTTCGGAGGCGAAGAAGCTTGCCGGCGCGAAGTTCGCACCACCGTCGGTGCTGCGCCAGAGGCCCTGGCCGTTAGTGCCAACCAGGATCACCTGCTCACCGGTCGTGGGATCCGTGGTCGCGGTCGGCACAACGCTCACGATCGTATCGCCATAAATCGATGAGGTCCATTGCGCATTCGGGCTGTTGACGAACTGGCCGGTGCTCACCGGGCTCGTCAGCGTAAAGCTCGTCGCGGTGACGTTGGTGAACGTCCAGGTTCCGTTGGCGCCGTCATTGGTGGGGAAGCCGCTCATCGATACTTCCGAGCCGGCGATCAGGCTGCCGGTATTGCTGGTGGTAATGACGTAGGTGCCGGTTCCACTGGCGCTGACGCCCGTGATGGGCGCGCCGGGCGATCCCGCCAGGTCGACCCAGGTTTTGCCACCATTGGTGGTCTTGAGGAGGCCGACCGCCGGACCGCCGGCGCTGTTATAGCTGCTCACCGACCCGGTTCCCACCCAGAGCGTGTTGTTGCGGTCGTTCGGGTCCAGGGCCATCGTGCTGACGGCCAGCGAAGGCTGCGAGTCGGTCAAGGGCACCCAGAAGTTCGACGGTTGGAACGGGTCGTGATCTTGAAGGGTCTGGACCCAACTCGGTGTGACCTGGTCGGAGCTCCAGACGCCGCCGTTGACCGTGCCCACATAAACGGTCCCGTCGGGCGCCACGACAACGTTGGCGATGGCCCCTTCCTCTCCGTTGTCGGGATTCGCATTCGATTGCGCAGAGTAGATCGGCTCCGGCCCTTCCGCCACCCATTGCGGCACGCCGGGATAGGTGACCGACACCGATTGGCCGATCGGCTCATCCTCCACGATCACCCCGCCGGGCGAGTCCTGCGTCTGCAAGTCGTTCGACGGCGAGAGGACCGTCGAAAAGGATCCGCTGGCGGGCTTCGCGAGTTTCAATAGGTCCAGCGACGAACCCGGGGCCGGTGTGAAACCGTTGGTCAGCTCCGCGCTCAGGGTGCCATTCAAGGTGGCGGTGCCGAGAACTTGAAGCTGATCGAAGTCGCTCGCGACTGCCCCGTCGATCTTCATGGAGAGAGTGGCAATCGCTCCCTGGGTATAGTTGCCCGTGACGACGATGACTCCGTCGGTGCTGCCCATGTCCAGCTCCCCGTCGTTGACCAAGTCGCCTTGAACCGTGCCCTGTCCGGACAGGGTACCCCCCGGCTGGATCGTGACTTTCTGAAGGACGAACGCCCCGGGCGTGCTCACGCTCACCATTGCCGAGCCATCCAGCATCAGCGACCCCGAATCGGTGAACATGCCGGCGACTGTGAGGCTGCCTCCGGAAAACGTGGCGTCGGAAGAGATGGCGACATTGTTCGCGACATCGGCCGGCCCCAGGGCGATCACCGTACCCGCCGGCAGGTTGGTGAGGTACGCGTCAACGCCGGATTGCGGGACACCGAGTGTCCAGTTGCCGGGCGTGTCCCAGTTATTGTCGCCGGCTTCCCCGGTCCAGGAATCGCCGTCATCGACGTCTTCGGTCGTGTCCCCCTGGCTGGGCGTGAAAGAGCCCGTGGGCGCGTAGCTGACGCTGATGTCGTGATTGCCGACGGCCAGCGACGGGTCGCTGATGGTGGCCTCGCCGTTCTGGTCCAGGTCGACCGGCTGGCCGTAGTTCACTCCGTCGACCTGGAACTGCACGCTGCCAGTCGGCGTGCCGCCTTCGTTGAACTGATTCTCCACCGTGGCCGTGAACGAAACCGGCTGCCCGTTGATGCCGGGATCCGGCGCAGCGGTCACGGTCGTCGCGGTGGCAGCCTCGACCGCTTCCGTCATCTGATTCGCACTGCCCGCGAAAATGCTTGCCGGATAGGGCGTGTACGTGGCGATGATGGTGTCGCTACCCACGCTGAATGACGGTACGTAGAGGCTGGCGCTGCCGTCCGTCAGCGGGACCGTGCCCAGGTCGGTGGCGGTCGTCATGTCCTGAAAATCCACCTGACCGACTGGCACGTCGCTCGTGCCGCTGGTATTCGTCACCGTGGCCGTGAACGTGACGTCATTCGATTGGTCGACGGTGTTCGTGGACGTCTGGGTCAGTACGAGAGGATTCGGATCGGCGGACAAGCTGGTCGCCGTGGACAGGAGTGTCTCGACGTCGGCGTTCAACACCCAGGCGCTGGGTCCGCCCGCGGCAACGGCTCTGACCTCGAATTGATAGGTCAGGCCGCTCGTCAGGCCGGTCGCCGTGACATTCGTGGTGCCCGGCCCGAACGGTGAGCCGGTCACGGGGGCGAAATTCGTCGAGCCCACGACGGCTTCCTGCACCTCGTAACTGGTGGCGCCTGGGGCGTTGTCGGTCCAGCTCAAGGCGATGGACGTTGTGGTCAGGCCGGTGACGACGAAGTTGGTCGGGGCGTTCAAGAGGTAGCCCGGCGACACGACCCACAGGTCGAAGTCTTGCGTGGCCGCCGGGCCAATGCCGTTGCTGGAGGTGAACGTGAGCGGATAGTCTCCACCGGCGCTGACGGCCGGAGTGCCACTGAGCTCGTCGGTGCTGGCGTCGAACGTCACGCCGCCGGGCAGGGCGCCCGATTCGCTCAGGGTCGGCGTCGGAGTGCCCGTGGCCGTAACCGTGAAGGTGCCGGATGATCCGGTGACGAACGTGGCATTGTCTGCGCTGGTGATCGCGGAAGCCTGGCTGATCGTCAGCGAGAAGCTCTGATTCGCGTCCGAGCCGATCCGATTGCTCGCGGTGAAGATCAAGCCATAGGTGCCGCCGGTATTCGGCGACGGCGTGCCGCTGAGGACTCCCGTGCTCGCGTCAAAGCTGAGTCCGAGGCTGGCCAATGATGTCGCCGACGACTCGCTCAAAGTCGGCGTCGGTGTGCCCGTGGCCGTAACCGTGAAGGTGCCGGGTGATCCGGCGACGAACGTGGCACTGTCGCGCTGGTGATCGCGGGAGCCTGGAGGATACTCAACGAGAAGTTCTGACTCGCGCTCAAGCCGATCCCATTGCTCGCGGTGAAGATCAGGCCGTAGGTGCCGCCGGTGTTTGGCGACGGCGTGCCGCTGAGGACGCCGGTACTCGGTTCGAAGCTGAGGCCGAGGCTGGCCAATGATGTCGCGGATGACTCGCTCAAAGTCGGCGTCGGTGTGCCGGTGGCCATAACCGTGAAGGTGCCGGGTGATCCGGCGACGAACGTGGCACTGTCAGCGCTGGTGATCGCGGAAGCCTGCTCGATCGACAGCGAGAAGTCCTGAGTCGCGTCCGAGCCGATCCCATTGCTCGCGGTGAAGATCAGGCCATAGGTGCCGCCGGTGTTTGGCGACGGCGTGCCGCTGAGGACGCCGGTGCTCGCGTCGAAGCTGAGGCCGAGGCTGGCCAATGATGTCGCGGCCGACTCGCTCAAAGTCGGCGTCGGTGTGCCGGTGGCAGTGACCGTAAAGTTGCCGGGTGATCCGACGACGAATGTGGCACCGTGCGCACTGGTGATCGCGGGAGCCTGGAGGATACTTAGCGAGAAGCTCTGACTCGCGTTCGACCCGACACCATTGCTCGCGGTGAAGATCAGGCCATAGGTGCCGCCTGTATTCGGCGACGGCGTGCCGCTCAAGACTCCGGTACTCGCATCGAAGCTGAGTCCGAGGCTGGCCAATGAGGTTCCGGCCGACTCGCTCAGCGTTGGCGTCGGGTAGCCTGTATCCGTGACAGTAAAGCTACCCGCGCTGCCTACGGTAAAACTGGCACCTGCCGCGCTGGTAATCGTGGGCGCCTCGTCGACGACCTGACCCGCGCTTTCCGTGCCGGTACTGCCGGTGTAGACGTCCTCGTAGCCGCTGTACGTCGCCGTAACGGGATACGTGCCGGGGCTCAAGGTCGAGTCGTCGTAGGTCGCGACGCCGTCTTTATTCAAGGCTTCCGGCCCGGAAGAGCTGGCGCCGATCGAGAATTCGACCGTGCCCTTGTTTACGATGGCGCCGGCGTCGGTTTTCACCGTGGCGGTGAAGGTCACATCCTGGCCGAAGATCGAGGGATCCGGGGCAGAGGTCACCGCCGTGATCGTCCCGGTGAGCATAATCCGGTTCTCGAGGGCCTCCAGATTGAGCCTCCTCTGTCGAGGCCGGCTGCCGCCTGGCCGGCCGTCATGGCCCTTTTTCGATCGGTTGGTCAGCGTCAACCTTCGGCCCAACTGCGTCGGGACATTAGCGCGTAGGTTTTCCAACCAGGTGTCAATCGACATGATCTCCATCTCCAGACGCGAGTCATTTGACCTGCGCTTGTTGAATTTCCGGACACGGCGACGGCACGGCCATTCGCTGTGAGATGCAAGTCAAGAAAGCAGCGTCTAAGACCCGCGGATGTAGGCCGTGCCCGCGTTCAGGCCCGTTTTGTCGGTGTTGTTGATGGTGTTGGCCACCGTCTGGCGAGCGTCCATAGGCCTTTAACCGCGCGACCTGCCCGGGACGGTACAATGAAAAGTCACGAATCTATGAGAATTTGCGGTTTTTTTCGATATGATGCGTGAGTGCGTAATAAAAAAGATTGATGTTCCTGTACCGTCTTGGTCCTCTTGCGCGGTTTACTCTTTGAGGGGTTCGTGCGCGAGCTTGGCGCCGGCCTCCGATGCGCGTGACCTTGGTTGCGGTGTGAACCGCTTTCGACACGGTGTTTTCGATGTCCAGCAACTCGGATGCGACCAACCACTTGCTCGAGCAGGCGGCCGGCGGTGATCCGCGGGCTCTGGGTGTCCTGCTCACACGGCACGGCGATCGGCTCCGGCGCATGGTTGCGCTGAGGATGGATCGGCGGTTGCAGGGGCGGATCGACGCGTCGGACGTCATCCAGGAAGCGTACCTGGAAGCATCCGCTCGATTGACCGAGTACCTGGGCGATCCGCAGATGCCGTTCTTCTTATGGCTCCGGTTCCTCACCGGCCAGAAGCTGGTGACGTTGCACCGGCATCATCTGGGCGTCCAAATGCGCGCCGCCGGGCAGGAGGTGGCGTTGCGCCGGGAAGCGTTGCCGGAAGCCTCTTCGGCCGCGCTGGCCGCCCAACTCCTCGGGCATGACACGCGACCGAGCGAGGCGGCGGTCCGTGCCGAGCTCAGGATTCGCGTGCAAGAAGGGCTCAACAACATGGACCCACTCGATCGCGAGGTGCTGGCCTTGCGCCACTTCGAGCAATTGAGCCGCGCCGAGATTGCCCAGGTGCTGGGAGTTTCGGAGGGGGCAGCCGGCAAGCGGTACATCCGGGCCCTGGAACGGTTGAAACGGATCCTGGGGCACTCGCCGGGTGGACTGGGAGAGCTGAGGCCATGAGCGAACCGTCCTGCGAATTCGACCCGATCGACGATCTGGCCGACGCCTTCCTCGAGCGATACCGCAGGGGCGAGCGTCCGTCGCTCAGCGAATACACCACCAAGTATCCCGAGCTGGCGGAACGGATTCGCGCCATCTTTCCCGCTCTGGTAGTCCTGGAGGACATCGGCGCCGATAAGGGCGATGTGACCGCCCTCGATGTGGAGCCGTTCGGCTCAGACGCCCCGGAGCCGCGGCGTCTGGGTGAATACGTGCTGCTTCGCCGAGTCGGCGCGGGTGGTATGGGGATCGTGTACGAGGCCGAGCACGAATCGCTCAAGAGCCGCATGGCGCTCAAGGTCATGCACCCACGGTTCCGCGCCGATCGGGGCTACGTACGGCGATTCCAGACCGAGGCGCGGTCGGCGGCGAAGCTGCACCACACCAACATCGTGCCGGTCTTCGACTACGGCGAACAGGACGGTGTCTTCTATTACGCGATGCAATATATCGCCGGTGTCGGGCTGGAACGGGTGCTCGAGGATGTCCGCCGGCTCCGGTCCCAAGCCGACCGCGACGCCGGGGCCGAGACGATCGGTGCTGAGCGGGTAACGGCGACCGCCGGCGGTGGAAACCCGCTCACGGGCATCACCCGCGGGCTTCTCACCGGCCGGTTCGCCGAGGCACCGATGGATCCCCTGGTTGCCGAGCCTGGCTCGACGGCGATCGTGACGAACGGCGGCGCGACCTCCGGTGGCGGAGCTAGTCAGGCCAGCAGCTTGATTCTCGGTCAGCCCGAGTCGGTCTATTTCCGCGAGATCGCCCGCCTGGGCGCGCAGGTCGCCGACGCGCTCGACTACGCCCACCGTCAGCGAGTGATCCACCGCGACATCAAGCCCTCCAACCTTCTGCTCGACGCCCAGGGAAACGTGTGGGTCACCGACTTCGGCCTGGCGAAGCTCGTCGAGGGGGACGACCTCTCGCACTCGCAGGATCTGGTCGGGACCCTGCGCTTCATCGCTCCCGAGCGGCTGCGGGGCATCACCGACGCGCGGGGTGACGTGTACTCGCTGGGAGCGACGCTCTACGAGCTTCTGACCCTGAAGCCGGCCTTCGATGAGCGCGACCAAGCCCGGCTGATGGCCCGGATCACGCACGAACCACCGGCCGCGTTGCGGCAGCACGATCGCCGCATCCCTCGGGACCTGGAGACGCTGGTACTCAAGGCACTGGCCAAGGACCCCAAGGATCGGTTCGCATCGGCGGGCGAGCTTGGTGACGAGCTGCGTCGATACCTCGAGAGCCGGCCGATCCGCTCGCGCCCCATCCTGGCCTCGGAGCGGCTCTGGCGGTGGAGCAAGCGCAATCCCGGCCTGGCCTTCCTGAACGCCCTGGCCGCGACCCTGGCAATTCTCATGGTGATCGTCTCCACAGTGGCGGCATGGACATCCCAGGCGAGCCTCGCGCGGGTCGAGCGTGCCGAGCATCAGGCACAGCTCGCCCTCGGCCAGTCGCTGGTGTCCGAGGGAGCGGCGCTCCAGCGCACTGGTCTGATCGGCCAGCGGTTCGATAGCCTGGACCGGCTCGACCGGGCCGCACAGGTCCTTGGCGCGGACCCCGAGGGCCGGAAGCGATTGCCCGCAATCCGCAACCATGCCATCGCGGCCATGGGGCTGACCGACCTCCGCGTAAGCCGCCAGCATGACTTCGGCGTCGGATTCGAGGTCAACGTCGATGCCGCTCTGGAGCGATACTCCGTCACAGAGTGGTCCGGCGATGTCGTCGTGCGGCGGCTGGACGACGACGGCGTACTGGCCCGCCTGCCTGCGCCAGACCGGCCCGATTTCTGGCACGCCTGGTCTTGCTTCAGCCCGGACGGCGAGCTGCTGATCGCCAGCTACGTTCTGAACAGGGCCGCGGGCGACCTGGTGCAGATATGGAGCCTGGGACGCCGGGAGCTGATCGGCAGCCTGAGGACCCGTGGAGGTGGGGTGTTCCACGCCGATGGCCGCCACCTGGTGTTCCTCGCCATGGAGGGTGGCGTCGCGATCTGGGACCTCGCCCTGCGCCGGGTCGTCCGGCGGCTGCCGCTCGAGTTCAGGCCGAATGCCCTGACGCTCGATCCCGAAGGCCGCCGACTCGCCGTCACCAATTTCGATCCGGATGAATCGAATCGGGCGAAGCCGCGGGTTGCGATCATCGAGCTCGAGACCGGGCGCGTGCTGTTCGACCGGGGTTCGCAGGTGGGCAAAGGCGGACTGGCCTGGAGCGCCGATGGACAGTTGCTGGCGACCGGCGGCCACTCCGGAGACACCCACGTTTACGTCTGGGACGTCGGCCGCGGGGCCCTGACTGCAATGCTTCAGGGACATACGGGGGCGGTCGTGACGGTCCAGTTCGCGCACTCGGGTTACCTGCTGGCGACCTCGAGCTGGGATGGCACGACCCGGCTCTGGGACGGCGTCTCGGGGGAGCCGCTGGCGATGGCGCCGGGTGGCCTATTAGGCCGGTTTGCTCCAGACGACCGCCGACTGGCCTTCCGTGTGGGTAGCAGAGTCGGCGTCTGGGACATCGACGTGGCCCCGGAGTGTCGGACGCTCCACCCCGGCATGCTCGGGAACCGCTCCGAGGCTACGATGAACGTCGGGATCACGTCTGCGGATGTCAGCCCCGACGGCGAGCTGATCGCGACCTCCGATGCAGACGGCGTCCGGCTCTGGGAGTCCGACACCGGGCGCGAGCAGGCCCATCTCAAGTCCGGTCAAATCGATAGCGTGCTGTTCCACCCCGACGGCGGAAGCCTCTTCACCAGCGGCCGGTGGGGCGTGGATCACTGGCCGATCCGGCCCGATCCCGACGGTGCGGCCGCGGCGCTCTCGATCGGTCCGCCCGAGTTGTTATGGGCGAACGCTTCGAAGGATCGGGTCTATTCAAGCTGGCTGCCGGATCGTCGAACGCTGGCACTGATCGACAATGCCAACGCACGAGTCTTGCTCATCGATTCCATCCACCCCCATCCGCTCTGGACTCGGACACCGGCCCTCGACAGCGGGGATAATTACCGCATGACTTCGGTCGCCGTCAGCTCCGATGGTCGTTGGCTGGCGGCCGGCGGCTGGAAGGAAGCAGGTGTTCGCGTCTGGGACCTCCGCCGGCGGCGGCTCGAGCGCATCTTGACGCCGAAGGAACCGCTCGGCGACAAATCCTACTTCGCCGGCTTCAGCCCTGACGGTCGCACGCTGGTCTCGACCGTGTCCTCCGATGCGGGCCTCTGTTATCAGTTCTGGCGTATGGGGACCTGGGAGCCCGGTCTACGGATCGACCCCGAGCGCAATGGGGGCGTGCTCTACCGCCCGGTGTTCACCGGCGACGGCCGGGTGATGGCTCTGGGAATCGCGCCCGATCAGGTCTTGCTGGCCGATGCCGCCACGGGACGTGAGCTGGCACGGCTGACGACCCTGCGGCCGGTCAGCCCGGCGCCGATGGTGTTCAGCCCGGACAGCACGAAGCTCATCGCGCGGACGAACCAAAAGACAGTGCTCGTGTGGGACCTCCGGCGAATCCGTGACCAGCTCCATTCGCGGGGGCTGGACTGGGAGGCTCCACTGTATCCCACGGCTCCGGATTCGCCCGCCGCCCTGGGTCCGGTGCAGCAGGTGCGGGCGATCAAGGTAGTCGGCGAAGTTCTCGAGCCCCAGGCGCAGCGCGCCGTCGAACTGGCCGAGCTGAACCGCCGGCTCGCCGTCGCGCCCGACGATGCCGAAGCGCTGATCCAGCGCGGCTGGGTGTTCAACCAGCAAATGAAGTGGCCTGAAGCGATCGCCGATCTCGTGCATTTGCTCCGGCTGCGTCCGGACGATACCGACGCCTGCAGGCTCCTGGGCGAGGCGTACCAGGAATCGGGCCAACTGGCAAGCGCGCTGGCGGCCTTCAGCCGCTTGCTCGAACGAGCGCCGGAGGATTACCAGGCCCGATTCCAGCGCGGTCTGGTCGCCCTGGCCCTCTCAAAGCCCGACCTGGCCGAGGATGATTTCCGCCGTGTTCTCGCAGTCGAGCCGGATCGCGACCGAGCAAGCTACCGCCTGGCGCAGGCACTGATCGGGCTCGGCCGGCCCCGCGAGGCACTGGCCGACCTTGACACCCTCATTTCGAGAGATCCGAACAACGACGCGCTGTATGACCTCCGCGGCAGAGTCTACGAGGCCCTCGGCGATCACGAGCAATCCCGGGCCGATCGGGAGAAGGCTCGATCGTTGCTGCCAGAAAACCCGGAATCCCTCAACGTTCGGGCCTGGATCGACGTGACCGCTCCCTTCAAACGGCGCGACCCCGAGCGAGCCGTCGCGTGGGCGCGGCGGGCCGTCGCACTGGCTCCCGGAGTGCACAACTTTCTCAATACTCTGGGTGTGGCGCTGTATCGCACGGGTCAGTACGCCGAGGCGATCACGGTCCTGGACCAGGGTCTCGCCGAAGGACCAGGTGAGCTCGCAACCGTCGACCGGTTCTTCCTGGCCATGGCCCACCACCAATTGGGGCACCCGCGGGAGGCACGCGGCTACCATGACCAGGCCGTCCGTTGGGTGGAAGCACATAAGGATCTGCGTGATGTCACTTCTGACGAACTGGCGGCGTTCCGAGGTGAGGCCGAGGCGGTACTGGGGCGTTCAGCGGACGGTCGGGCCGGGGCGGCTGGTAGTAAGTGAGGGGTTCTTTGTCGGAGGGACCGAGACGAAGTGAGCGATCGCATGGGGAATATCGTTCTGCTTGGCGATTCGATCTTCGACAACGCCCGGTATGTTCCGGGCGGGCCGTCGGTCACTGAACACCTCGGTCGGGGGCTACCGGCGGGTTGGCGGGCGACGCTGCTGGCTCTCGATGGGTCGGTTGCCTCGGATGTGACGAAGCAGCTCATTCGCGTGCCTGGCGACGCGACGCATCTGGTCGTCAGCGCGGGAGGCAACAACGCTCTCGATCACAGCATTCTCATTCAGCGTGAACCGGCTTCGTCATTTGCGCAGGTGCTTGATCGAATGGGGAAGATCCGCGCGGAGTTTCAACAGGAGTATCGGGAGATGCTGCGACGGGTGCGGGCGATCGGAAAACCCACCGTCGTCTGTACCATCTATGACGCGATTCCCGACCTGGACCGAGCGGAACACACCGGGCTTTGCGTGTTCAACGAAGTGATTCTGAGGGAGGCTGCGCGGGCGGGCGTGCCGGTGATCGACCTGCGGCTGATTTGCAATGAGGAATCTGACTACGCCAGGTCGTCGCCGATTGAACCGTCGGTTGTAGGAGGGGGAAAGATTGCACGTGCGATAGGGAAGGTCGTGATGGAGCACGATTTTGTGAATGGGGGATGCCGGGTTTACGTGTGAACGGATGTAGGTGGCGTTTGGCGAATGGGACGCGGGCTCGGACACGCATCTGAATTTGGTCTGTTGCTCACTATGGCTTTCCGCTGCTCGCCTTGGTCAGCAGGCTGTCGACGTCGGACCAGAGTTGCTGGAACGCCGAGCGTTCCGCCTCAGGCAGTTTGGCCAGCTCCTTCTTATCGCGGATACCGGCGAGGTCCGTATCTTTCTGCCAGTCCGCGAGCGCCTTTGCCACCAGGGGCCTGGCTTTCACGGCGTCGGATTCGAGGAGTTTCGACCAGACCGCATGCTCGGCCTTGAGCCATTCGAGGGCCTGTTTGCGAAGCTTCACCTTGGCGGCTTCATCGGGCGCGGGGTCGTCCTTGGCCTGCCCGGAGCCGGCCAGCGCGGCGGCGCAGGCGGCGTTATACGGATGCTGGGCGGTGCGGTCGGCGGCGAGCGCGGGATTGGCCGTGAGAGCCTCGGCCCAGAGGCGTGCGGACGTCGCGTGTAGAGCCTTGTCGTAAGCTCGCTGGGCCAGAGCGAGCCGCTCGTCTTGATTCCTTGACTGTTCCGTGCCTTTGATGACCGCGGCCAGCCGCGCGTCGAGCACCACAATCGCCGGGTCGGAATCGCGGAGCTGTGCAAGCTCGCGCTCGGCCTCGGCTGCGCCCTCGGAATCACCCAGCCCGATGGCCGCCTGGCGCAGATTGCGGAGGTGGTTTCCCAGGAACTGTCGATAGTCCGGATGGGCGGGATAGGCAGCCAGGGCCTTCCGCTGCCATTTGACTGCCTCGCGGAGCCGATCGTGGGCCTCTCCAAATCGCCTCGCGGCAAGGTCCATATGCGCCAGGTTATTGAGGGAGGCGCCGAGAGCGCTGGCGTATTCGGGCGCCTCAGCGTGCTCGCTCGCCAGCTTCCGCAGGATCGCGAGTGATTCCTCGTGCGCCTTCATCGCCTCGGCCCGCTGCCCGATGGCGGACAGCAGGTTACCGATATTGGTGAGAGTCGCCGAGCAATTATGTTGTAACCGTGTGACCGAAGGGTTGTCGGTTGACAGCTTCCGAAAGATCGTCAAGGCCGCTTCGTAATTCGTCTTCGCGTCGGCGGGGTCGGTGCGTTCGAGTTGGAGGCCGATGACGTTGCGGCTAGTCGCCTGGGCAAGCTGGAGCTCGAACACGGCGGGGTTGGCGTCGGCCAGCTTCTGCTGGATCTGGAGCGCCAATCGGTGCGCATCGATCGCCTCGGCCGGGTGCCCGTTTTCGGCCAGCAGGCTACCGATGTTGTTGTGGCTGTTCGCCAGGCGGCTCTGAAAGTCGGTATTGGCGGGGTTCGAGTCGGCCAGCTTTTGCCGGATTGACCGCGCCGCCTCGTGTGCCTTCATCGCCTCGGCCCTCTTCCCGGCGGCAACTAGCACGTTTCCGACGTTGTTGTGCAAGTCACCCAGGTTGCGCTGGAACTCGGTGACGGCCGGCTTGGCGACGGCCAGCTTCCGCCAGATCGCCAGCGCTCTCTCATAAGCCATCATCGCCTCCGCCAGATTCCCGGTCTCCGCGAAGCAGCATGCCGATTTGGTTGTGGGTGATCGCCAGGTCGCGCTGGAGCTCGGTGATGGCGGGATTCGAATCGGCCAGGTTCAGAAAAATCTCGAGCGCCTCCCCGTGAGCGATCAGCGCGTCCTGCTTGTCGCCGATTTCGGCGGTTAGGATTCCCAGCTCGGAGCTTGCTGTTGCCGTTCGATACAACGACTCGGGTCGCGTATATTTGTCCGCCTGGAGACGGTCGCGGAGATCCTTGAAAAACGCAAGCGGCTCCTTCAAGAGTCGCTTGCGCAAGGCTTCGAGATCCGGGCTGTTCTTGAGGGCGGGCTCGCCCGCGACGGCGTCGCCAAACCGCTTCACGGCGTCAATCGCCTGCGTTTCGCGTTCCTCGGCGCGGGTCTGTTGTTTCTGCGCATCGAGCCTGGCCACGCGCTCGGCGGAAGCCAACCGCCGGGCTGCGAACCATTCCCAGGACGTGCCCGCAATTCCAGCGAGCAACACCGCGAGTATGAGACCCGCTGCAATCACAGCGCCCCGGTGCTTCCGCACAAACTTCCGAGCCCGGTACGCACGGCTCGGCGGCGCGGCCAGCACCGGCTCGGACGAAAGATGACGCGAGATGTCGGCCGCGAAGCCGTTGGCCGTTTCGTAACGACGCGTTCGGTCTTTCTCGAGCGCCTTCATCACGACCCAGTCCAAGTCGCCCGACAGCGCCCGCTTTAACTGCGCCGGCTCAATGCCTCGCGAAGCTGCGAGATTCGGCAGAGCGTCCGACGTGCTGACCTTTGTGCTCGGCCTGGGAGGATCAACTTCGCGGACCATCCGCAGCATTTCCAGGATCGCCCCGCGCCGGAACTGCGCCGGATCGAGCGGGGGTGAGCCGGCGAGCAGCTCGTAGAGAATCACCCCGAGCGCGTAAATATCCGTGCGGGTGTCGATATCCATCGATGTCGGGTCTGCCTGCTCGGGCGACATGTACGCCGGCGTGCCGACGATGGCCCCGGTGTCGCCCAAGCTCTGGTCGGTGAGGTCAAACTCAACGGCCTTGGCGACACCAAAGTCGATCACCTTCTGCGCCGGCCGGCCGTCGACCTCGGTCACCATCACGTTGCTCGGTTTCAGGTCACGGTGGATGATGCCTTTCTGGTGGGCGTGTTGCACGGCCTGGCAGACGGAGACGAAAAGCTCCAGCCGGGCCGCAAGCGAGAGCCTTTTCGCGTCGCAGTACCCCGTGATCGGCACGCCTTGCACCAGTTCCATCACGAAGAATGGCTGACCGCTGCAGAAATCCGAAGCACCAAATCCGAAAACCGAGGCAACAGGCGTCGCGCCTTGGTCCTTCGAATTTCGAGCTTCGGATTTCGGGCTTGTGCTCGTCGTTCCGCCATCGTAGACGCGGGCGATGTTGGGGTGGTCCATCAAGGCCAGGGCCTGGCGTTCGGCATTGAAGCGAGCGAGGACTGTGCGCGAATCCATCCCAACCTTGATGATTTTCAGCGCGACCTGACGCTTGACCGGCTCGGTCTGAAGGGCGCGGTAGACGGTGCCCATGCCGCCTTCGCCCAGGACCTCCTGCAAGGTGTATCGCCCAGCGATGACCTGCCCCTGAACGAAGCTGCTCGCACGTTCGGACGCGTGGGCAGCCAGCGTCGTGCCGGCCGTCAAGTCCGTCGATTGTTCCCCGGTGTGATCATCATCTTCGCCGACCGTGCCGCCGATCGGACGGTGAGTTGTCGCTAACGGGTGCTCCACCTCGCGGGCCGCACCCTGCTCGAGGATGCGGGCGGGTTCTTCGTGAGCGGCCAAGAGGCGCTCGACTGCGGCACGCAGCTCGGCATCGCTGCCGCAGCGATCGGCGAGATAGCGCTCTCGATCAGCCCGTGGCAGTTCCGCGGCCGAGAGAAAAACGTCACGCACGAGATTGGGCTCGACAGGCATGGCAATTGGCTCCGTGGTTTTGTACTCACCCCCACAAGGCGTAAATGGAGCCCAAAGAGTCTCAAGAGTTTTCGGAATGGTCGGCAAGAGCGGCCGTCAAGTAGGCGCGGGCATACGTCCAGGTCCGGAATGCGGTCGCCCGAGACATACCCAGAGATTCGCCAGCATCCTCGACCGATAGCCCGCCGAAGATGCGGAGTTTGGCGAATTCTGCCGCGGTTTGATCGACGTTCTCGAACGCTGTGAGGGCGTCATCAAGGTCGAGCCAAGAATCCGAGTCGACGGGCGACGCCGGCAATCGGTCAACTTCGACAGGAGATCGGACCAGACCACCACCCCGTTTGCTGGCCCGTTTGTGCCGTGCGGAGTCAACCAGGATCCGGCGCATTGCCTCGGCGGCGGCGGCGAAGAAATGCCCGCGACTGGCGAACATCTGATCTCCGACGGGACCAACGAGTCGCAGATAGGCCTCATGAACGAGGGCGGTGGCGCCGAGTGTGTGGCCGGGAGACTCGTTCGCCATGTGTCCGGCCGCAAGCCGACGCAGCTCGTCATAAACCAGCGGCAACAACTGCGACGCGGCCTGGGGGTTTCCTGATTCGATGGCGCTCAAGATGCGGGTGACTTCGTTCATGTGCCGGTCACTGCTTCAAAATCGCCTGCGGCCAGTCGGGGTCCTTCATCCACCCCCATGCCGCCGCGGCCCAGCTCGCGCACCACCTCGAAGTCGCCGAGCCGCGCGCCGATCGGGTTCGTCATCGCATCATCGACGCCGTCTGCGCGTCCTGGCTGGTACGCAGCCGTTTTGTTGGGGTCGTTCAAGGACAAGGCCTAACCCCCGCCTGATTTTCAAGAACGATTTCGCTACGAACAAGTTACTCGCAGCGGCCCGGCTTCGCCAGCGCCGCGGCGACGGACGCGCAGGCGGGCCGTCCATCTTGCCGTCTTCGATTCGCCAAACGGCGCGTTCGCGCGCGGGCAGGCAAACGGGTTTGGGAACGCTGTCGAGCTCACCGGCTTTTCACGACTCCAGGTCGCCACCTGTTGCCCGCTTCGGTCACATCGAGCGACGCGCGGTATGCCCGGGTGTGTGTGACCGAGACGCCTTTGCGCAAAAGGCGTTTCGTTATTCGCCGTTGAACGCGAAGAACCTGATTGCCCTACGAAACCCGTCCTGGTCCAGGCGAATTGGTTCCTGGCACCTTTTCCCGCTTGCAAGTTTTCAACAGGCCACCCTTGGCCCCCTTCGTAGGGGGTGCGGGCTAGCGCAGTCGCCAGGCTCGCAAGACCCTGTCTTTTGAAGATTTCCGGAAAGTGCGTGACAGCGGAGGCGGATCGTTCGCCTCTGAGTAGGGAGGGTTGCGGTCGCGATTCCATATATACCCAAAGCACCACATCCTGGGAGACTTCCTCATGACGATCTTCGGTCGATTGACTTCAAACGGCCCGTCGGGGAAACATCACAGCAGCCGCCGAGGCTACCTCAATCGCCGCAGGCGGTTTGCGCCCGTTTGCGACGGGCTCGAGGTCAGGGCCCTGCTCAGCAACATCGTCGTCACCAACAACGACGACTCGGGACCGGGGTCGCTGCGGCAGGCGATCGCGAGCGCGCGAGCGGGGCGACCATCTCGTTTGCAAACAGCTTGAGAGGTGAGACCATCGCGCTCTCCAGCGGACCGCTTGCGCTCAACCAGAACGTGAGTATCGAGGGATTAGGGGAATCCGAGCTCTCGGTCAGCGGCGGAGGGGTGAGCGAGGTCTTCAACGTCACCGGCGGCGTGACCGCGACCATCTCGGGACTAACGATCACCGACGGCGTGAATAACACCGGATATTTCGGGTACGCCTTCGGCGGCGGGATCGTCAACTCGGGTGGGCTGACGCTCGATGACGTGGTCGTCAGCGGGAACCAGGCGATTGGCCTCCGTGCGGAGGGCGGAGGTATTTACAACACGGGCAATCTGACTCTCAGCCACTCTGATGTCACGGGCAATCAGGCAAACAGCGAGGAGATCGGCGGGAGCGGAGGCGGGATCGAGAATGCCACGGACGGAACGTTGACCGTGACCCAGAGCGTCGTCTCGAACAACCAGGTGACGAGCTCGACGAGCTCGTCGGTCACCGGAGGCGGGATCGACAATCATGCCGGCGGCACGGCGACGGTCGTAGACAGCACGATCACGGGCAATGCCGCAGTGGGCGGACCCGGATTCTTTGAAGGCACTTGGGCTTACGGGGGCGCGATCAGCGACGAGGGGCGCTGACTATTTCCGGCAGTACGATCTCGGATAACCAGGCCGAGGGCGGCAGCAACGGGTCAGACGCAGGGTTCGGGTTTGGGGGAGCGATATCTTTGCCTTCCCCGACCTCGAGCACCGGCCCGGTCTTTGCCACATTGACCATGACGAACAGCGTGTTAAACGGCAACCAGGCGATTGGCGGAAATGCAACCGGAACCGGGTTTTTCAGCGAAGCAGGCCAGGCATTCGGCGGTGCGATTGAAGACTCCACCGGATCGAGCGTCACGCTGGCGGGCTGCACGTTTTCGAATAATCAAGCCCTGGGCGGGGCAGGCGGCGGATTTAACGAGGCGTTTGGCGGCGCGATCGATTCGAACAGCTCATTGGGGCTTTCGATTTCCGGCAGCACGTTCACGGGCAACGAGGCCGTTGGTGGTGCGGGCCCCGCGGTTGCGGGCCCGTTCGCGTTCTTCCTTTCAGGTGGAGGTGCAGACGGTGGTGCGATCGCCAGTTTTGAAGATCCGCTCGTCCTCACCGGCAGCACATTCAAGAACAACCAGGCCATAGGCGGCAACGCGCTGATCGCCGGCGACAACAGCGACGGCGGGTCTGCCGACGGCGGAGCGATTTTTTACGAATCGACTTCCGCCTCGGTGACGGCCTCGGTGAGCGGTTGCACGTTCGTGGGTAACCAGGCTACTGGCGGCGTGGGTGACGGGGGCGGTGGGGGGTCAGCCGAAGCGGGCGCCATCGAATCGACTGGTGGTCTGCTGCCGGGAGTCGCGACGCTTTCGATCACGAAGACGGCGATCATCAACAACGCCGCCGTTGCAGGGAGTGATTCCGTCGGGTCGTACCCGGCCGGGGCAGCGGGCGGGGGAATCGTCAACGAGGCGGGGGGCCTGGTCCTGACGAACTGCATTGTCTCGGGCAATCAAGCCATCAGCGCGGCTTCGAGCAAGACAAACATCTACGGTGTCTACCAGGCGGGTTCCGCAGATGGTGGCGGGCTTGTTCACGAGTGAGGGCTTCGTCACGATCTCGGGCACGCCAATTTCCGGCAACAGCGCCATAGGCGGAGCGGGGCTGGCGTCTGCAACGGGCCAAGGGGGCAACGGGGATGAAGCACTCGGGGGTGGCGTGTACAGCCAGTCCACCGATATTACCCTGACTAACTCGCCGGTTTCGGCCAATGCGGCGGTCGGCGGAGCAGGCGGCAGCGGTGAGGCCGGCGCGACTGGCGGAGCAGGGGGCGCGGCCCTTGGCGGCGGGATTTATAGCACGGGTACCGCCGGCCAGTCTGTGGGGACAACGGATCCGTCGACCATCACGGCGACGAACAGCTCACTCCTCGGGAATTCGGCCCACGGTGGGGCCGGGGGTGCGGGCGACTGGCGGCGGGGCCGGCGGCGCTGGCGGTGAGGCCGCCGGAGGCGCGCTCTACGGCAGCGCCGGCTCGGTGTCAAGCATCTCAGGGGCCCTGGTCAGCCTCAATTCGGTGGTTGGCGGTGCCGGCGGCGCAGGGGAGCTCGCCAGGCGAAGGAGGAACCGGGGGCGACGGTCTGGGGGGCGCGTTTTACCTGAGTGGGCCAACCGTGTTTGTGCCCTCGGCCAGCGCGACGCTCGATCTTTCGAGCGACCTGGTGACGCTGAATTCCGCCGTCGGCGGCGGGGCCGGACAGGACGCACCGGCGGGGAGTGCTGGGGAAGGGATTGGTGGTGGGATTTACGTGGTCACCAGCGCGACGGCGACGTTGACGGATACCTTGGTGTTCCTCAATTTCGCGTCGACGAGTGATCCGAATATTTAAGGGACGACGAGTTGAGAAGCGCAGTGGTCCAGGGGGGCGGAGGGGCGTGTCCATCGGAGGGTCGCCCCCACCCCCAGACCCCGCAACGGGATGACATGAACGCGGTCGCCAGGCAAAACGCCGGGGCGTATCGGATGCGCAGCTTGCCCTACGAGCGAATGGGATCTCCGGTCAAGGCGGCCAGCGATCGCAATGTCGCCCTTTCGGTGGGCCGATGACGACACCCCAACGCGAAGAGCCCGAGCAACGCATAAGTCTGGAACGACAAAGCCGTCAACGTCTGCCACGGTAACGCCGTCAAATGGGTCCAGGCGATCCGATCGGCGCCCAGAAAAATCTTCCACCAGAGCGATCGCGACATCCAGAGGATAAAGAGGATCAGCCGGAAATCCCAACGGGCCGGTCCCGATGTGGGCAGGCTCATCCAGAGCAGGGCGACCGGCAAGAGGAGGAGCAAGAAATAGTGTTCCCACACGGTCGGCGTGACCAGAAGCATCGCCGTGATGCAGGTTGCCAGCGCAAGGTCTTGCTCCGATCGTGACCGGGCCCGGCGCACCACCACGACCACGGCCGCGATCACCAGAGCACAGGAGATCCCGGTGCAGGCTCGAGCCAGGAGCGGGCTGCGCCAAAGCGGGATCGTCGCGTCAATAGTGCTATTCGGGTCGAAGAGCTTGCTCCAGTATCCCAGGAGTGAGACGTTCGACCACTTCGATCGCCACGAACCGAGGGTGGGAAGCGCCTCCACGATGTAGTCGCGATAGCTTGCGATCCCCAGGATCGCAGCGGTCAAAAGCGTGAGCGCGATGATCGACGCGGCCCCCGCCGCGACGGCGCGCCAGCGGCGCTGGAGGATGAAGTACAGAAAGAGGAACCCCGGATACAGCTTGATCGCCGTGGCCGTGCCCAAGAGAATGCCGGCCCAAACGGGACGGTTCGTCCGATCGGCCCACCAGGCACCGACGATGAGCACGAGCAGCACGAGATTGAGCTGTCCGTGGAGAAGCTGCCGATGTAATGGGTTGCAGATCAGAAGCAGGGTATAGATGGGCAGCGCCGACCAGGGAGTCAAGCCGATTCCCAACTCGCGCAGTCACATACAAGCTCACGCCCAGCGGCAAGAGGGAGAGCACGTTCCAGGCAAGAAGGGCATCGGGATAGCTCAGGCGCACGAGCGGGATCGCCAGCAGGATGGACGTCGGCGGGTGAACGTTGCGCTCGAGGAAGACCCGGTCAGGCTGTCTCCGGTAATCCATGTGGCGGGCCAGGCTGATCTCCTGCGGCTCGTAAACCGGCCTACCCTCGAGGTAATTGCGCGCCGACGCCCATTCCTGCACGAAGTCTCGGAGAGGTCCGGTCCGGAAGCAGTCGAGAAACGGCCGTCCGTAGGCGACGGTCGCGAGCGCCGCCGCCAAGATCCAGAAGAGGCGCGATCGCCACGTGTGCAGCTTCCGCGGGCGCCCCGTTTCCTTTCCCCCCCGTGCGAAGGGGGGGTCAGGGGGGGTGGACCCGGCACAATCAGTGTACGGGGCGTTCAAGGCATCCGTCCCCGATCTTTTAGGGTCCTCCAAGCGCTTCCCCAAGTGGCGGCACTACCTCAGAGAGCACACCGCCGCCAACTGATATGCCTTGATATCAGCGCCGGACACGAAGATCAAGTTCCTTGAAGAAGAGCGACGTTGCATGTCCTAGCCATTGAGCCATTGAGTTAAAAACGCCAGCAATGCCAGCCGGTCAGAGGTCCCAGTCAGCGCGCGATAAACGGACTGTTGCGGTCGAAGTCTTGAGTCGGTATGGTTGACACCTTGTTCTGATCGGTGCCGGGGCGCTGCCAGGCGGTTACGACGCCGCACACCTCCCGGTTCTTGGCTCCGAACCGGCGACGGGTGCGCGGCGATGAGTGTGAGAGACGATGTACCGGGGCCTGATCAAGGTCCCGTCGCCGCGACGGTGGCGGCATCAGACGCCCGAACGGGGCGCAAGCGCGACCGGGCCATGCGGTTCATCGGGACCTGGGCCGTCCTGGTAGCGGTGCTCTTCGCCCGGAGGGGCTGGGACGAACTGCCCTCGGGCAATGAGTTGACGAAGCTGAGCTTCGCACAACAAGCCGCCTCGCCGGGGTGGGCGAAGGGTGACTTCGCATTCGAGGGACAGGAGGCGCTTTACCACCATGTATACGTAAAAACATCAATCGTGATCTCCCGCTGGACGTCGGTTGCCTGGTATGCGGCGGCCCTCCGGATCGTCAACGTCCTGCTCTTCTGCGCGGGCTTCCTGGCTTTGGGTCGTGCGATCGGATTGACAGACGCGGGCTCAATTATCGCGTTCGTCGTATATTGCGGCGTCTTCTCCCTGAGGCACGTGCTGAGCTGGGCGGCTTACACGCAGCTAGGGGCGACCGGGCTGGTGCGGGTGTGGGCCGATCCCGACGAAACCGCTTGGGGGCTTGCGCTGCTGGCATGCGCGGCCGCTGTCCGCTCGCGCTGGTGGCTTGCGGCTCCCCTCGCCGGGCTTGCTACGACGGTGCACGTGCTGGTCGGCTTGCAGCTCGGCGTCCCGCTAATGGCGTACGGGATCTACAAGGCGGCGCGCGGCCCGAAGCCGGTAAGCGGCGTGCTGCTGCTCGGGGCAGCCGCGCTGGTGCCGGCCTCTCCTGGCCTGGCGGCGCAGTTCGCTTCGGGGCTCGGCCACCCGTTCTCGGCGGCCGCCACACGCGTCTACTTTGAGCGGAACAGGCACCATCTCGAAATGAGGCAGCCGGAGCAGTACAAGCAGTTGGCGGCGGCGGTCGTCATGCTGGCGGGCGTCCTCACTCTGCGTGGAGTGATGAACGACCGCCGCCCTAGCGTGGACGACGGGCCGATAATCGTGATGCTCGCGGCAGTCGGCGCTTACTGGGCTTTGGGGGCGTTCTGGAACTTGACCGACAACTACTCGCTGCTGAGGCTGTACCCGTTCCGCACCTGGGCGATGGTCGTGATCGCCGGCTCTCTCTTTCTCGCTCGAGCCGTGCCACGCCTCCGGACGCCGTCGCCGGGGTCCGCCGGGGTCCGGATCAGCGCCATGCGGTGGCTCGCGATCGTCGTGACGGCCGTGATCTTGAGCGTCGTCGCGACGCGATACCGTCCGGGGATCCTGGTCCGGTCTCAACGCGACATTCCTTTCAAGGCTCCTTTCCGTTACGCGCAGACGACCTATCTCGCTGCCGAACCGGAACGGGTCGCGTCGCTGTACGAATGGATCAAAAAGGCGACCCCCGAGGGGAGCGTGTTCCTGGCGCCCCCCGAGTTCTGGTGGCCGGCTGACTTTCCCTGGAAGACGGGCCGCGGGCTCGTCTACCAGACCAAGGCGTTTCCAATCGCGCCCATACGCCTGGTCGAGTGGGCGAGGCGCCGAGACCTCCTGGAAGCGTTCTACGGGACGGATCCAGACGCCCCCAGGTTCTCCGAGCGCCTCACCGCGATCCTGGACGACCTGCGGCCGGACTACCTGATATCCCGCAGGACGCCCGTGCTCGATCGGCTTCTCTCTGAGACAACGGGCCTCGAGACGGTCTTCATCAGCGAGGATTTCCGCGCCTTGAGAACGTTGCAGGGCCGTGCTCCTCGAGGGCCGTCTCGACCATAGCCCAGGAACAGATTTGGTCAGAAGCTGGAAGTGCCAGCGTCTCCCGAATTCCCGCCAGCCAATGGTCCACCAGGTTTTCCGGAGAGTAGAACTGCAAGAGCCGTCGGATCGCCTCGGATTCGCGATAATCCCCGCAGCGGTCCAGGGCCTCGCGAATTGTGGCGGCGAGAATCTTGGGGTCGAGCACGTCGCAGGTCCAGCCGAACCCGAAGCGGTCGATCATGGTTCGCATCCACCCGACGTTGCTCGAGAGCACCGGCCGGCCGGCCGCGATGGCGTGAAGCAGCGTCAAGGAGCGATTCCAATGCCCGGGAAACGGCGTGGTGACGACGTCGAGTGCGGACAAAATCGTCTGGAACGATGACGGATCCACGAATCGGTTCACCACGATGAGCTGCTCGCCTCGAACGAGATCGGCGTACTCGTGCTCGACCAGCCGGGCGAAGCTCGGGTCGAGGCAGCCGGCAAGCAGAAGCCGATCGAACGGGCGTGCCGCGGTCCGGAAGGCCGCCAAGAGCACGTCGATCGCCTTCCGCTTGTCGAGAATCGCGGCGATTCCGATATATCGCCCGTCTTCGGGAATTCCGAGCAGTCGTCGTGATTCCGGCTTGCTGAGTCTCGCGTTGGCGGGGACAGGCGCTGGCATCAGCTCGGCCCGCCGCGCGAGCGACCCGCCCCAAACCTTCGCTCTCTCGTAAAAGAGCAAGTTCGCGAAATGGATCTTCTTCCAAGAGGAGAGCTGCTGAGTCACCAAATAGAACCAGTCCTTCGCTTGATCCTTGCGGCTGGCTTCCTTGGCTCCGTAGCCGTAGTGGATCCCGACTTCGCCGAGAGGTTCACGCGGCAAGCCCCCGCGTCCCAATGCCCTGAACAACCCCATTGGCGAGGTTTCCGCATCTCCCGATGGAACGAGGACGTAATCGGGCCGAAATCGGGAAACCGCCTCGCGCAAATTCAGGTACAGCCGCAGGCGGTCTGTCGGATGCGCGGGGGCCAGAACGGGGTGGAAGGCGACTCGGTCATCGAGGGGTGCGAGGTACGTCTGGAACTCGGACGAGCCGCGGCCCTCCGAAGTGATGGCGACATCAACGGTTTCGACGAGATCTGCAAGGCATGGCAAAATATAATGTAAGTAAAGATAGTAATGACCGATGTGCCTGTTTTCGACGACCAGCGTCTTCATTTATTCCTCAAGGACCAGCGGTGTGAATCGTACGGCGCGGGCCGCCGGTTCAACTTTCGGGGACGGCGCCGGCACCGGTCTCTTTGCCGACGCTGCGGCGGCTCCCCGCGCGGTGAATGAAACCGGTCAGATAGTCCGACACTTCGGGGCGAGTCTCGCCGAAATTCGCCTGCTCGAGCCTGCGGATCTGTTTCTCCATCCAAGCCCAGTGCTCAGGGGGTATTGCGTCGAGTCGCATGCAGCGGTTTACGAAGCTGACGCGTGCCGTGACCGCATCCTTGAGCTGGGATCCGACGACCCTTAGCCACGTCGCGTCGCCTCCCAAGTAGAGAAAATACGGAAGGACGGGCAATGAGTGGTTCCGACCCGCAAGATCCGAACGTCCCGAGATCAGGTCATTGTACTGGCAAATGAGCTGAGAAGGGTGGACGAGCTTGACTTCATCAATCGGCTGCACCACGCGTCGCAGCGATTTCCACTGCGCGTGGAGCATCGTGTCGAAGTTAACGAGCCGCCCGTCTACATGACGCATCTTGTTGAACAGATCGATTGGGCGGAACCGACGTCGGATGTAATCGGAATCGAAGGCCAACTCGGAGGTGCGGACGAGGCCCATTTCCTCGTCGACTCCATTTCCTGAGTAGAGGTTGATACCACAGAACTCGGCGTTCGCCAGAACCCAATGATCATAAATTTGCTCGAAAAGCATCGGCCCTATCGGCAACGCGTCCAGGTCGTGGATGATCACGGCGCGGGTCTTCGACCTCGCGATGGCCAGGCACCACGACGTCCACGCGTAGACCCAGCCATGTTTCGCCAGACGATTCACGCGATACTGACGGGCGTCATAGCCTACCAAAGTCACCTTGATTGACGATGAAATCTCGCTCGCGGCCTCGACGACGCATTCGGGAATGTTTTCCGGACGGCAATCAAAGACGGCGATCAGTTCGCACAGTCGAGGCCCGCAGTTCTTGGCGCAGAGCCGGAAGTTGGCCACGGCGAGGGGAGCGAGCGAGGCAACGCACGCCATGGCGATGGAATAGCCGTCGGCGAGTTGGCCTGGTGGCTCCCACGCGACGGTAGTGCTGAGCAGCGCGTTTACGGGAAACCGCATCAATTGGCGCATTCGAAATCCGAGCCAATCGCCCATGTATCACGCATCCCCGGTCAATGGTTGTGATATTCACCCGATGTCGAATGCGACGCGTCTTCGCAGCCAGGCGGCCTGCTTGGTGAGAGGAAACCACCGCGGGTCTCGAGATTCCGCTACCTCCAACGGATCAGGTCGCTATAGTGAATAGTACACGAGCGCGAATCCGTGTCGCAACGGGGAGTCGAATGCGGTGTCGCGTTCTCGTGCGATCAAGCCCGCGAATTGTGACAGGGTTCGGACCTCCGGCTCCCGCGCCAAGAATTTGTGGTTTGGGCTCTAGCGCAATGCACAGTCACGACGTTTGTGTTCTCGGCGGCTGCGGTCGTGCAGGGCTGCCGCTCTCGCTCCTCTTGGCCGATCGTGGTCTTCGAGTCGCTATCTATGATGTGGACGATTCCGCAATCGCCACCATCAAGAACGGACAAATGCCCTTCCGGGATGAGGGCGCAGCAAGCCTTCTCAAGAGCGCTCTCGCCAAGGGTCTCGTGGTCGCGAACGACCGCACCCTGATCGAGAGGGCTCGCGTCGTGGTCGTGGTGATCTGGATCCCGCTGGATGAGCAGCTCTCGTCCAGGTTTCATCTCATGAACAGGGTCCTGCCAGACCTGATACCCTCACTCCGTGACGGCCAGTGCTTGATCTTCAGAAGTACGCTAGCCCCCGGGACGACGCGAAAGATCCATGATTTGATCTCAAAATCGGGAACGGTCGTTGAGGTCGCATACTGCCCCGAGCGCGCTGCCGAGGGCAAGGCGGTGAAAGAGCTCTGCGAGCTGCCGCAGATCGTATCGGGCTGTTCGCCCGAGGCCGTGCGAATTGCCAGCAGCCTGTTTCAGGAGCTCGGTTGCCCGATCACCACGTTGACCCCGGAGGAAGCCGAGATCGTGAAGATCTTCGCCAACGCCTGGCGCTACATCCAGTTCGCCACAGCCAACCAGTTCTTCATGATTGCGACGGACCAAGGACTCGATTTCCACCGAATCCATCACGCACTGACCCGAGATTACCCGCGGATGGCGAACCTGCCGCGAAGTGGTTTTGCCGCCGGTCCGTGCCTCCTCAAGGATACGGTGCAATTGTCGGTTGCTTCGGACACTCAGTTCACCCTCGGTGACGCCGCGATCTCCATCAACGAAGGCCTGCCGGACTTCGTCGTCAGCCGCCTGAAAAAGCGCTACCCCTTGGCTGAGATCACCGTCGGAATCCTCGGAATGGCGTTCAAGGGCGAGAGCGATGACAGCCGTGGCTCGTTATCATTCAAACTTCGGAAAATCCTGGAGCGCGAGGCCGGGTCGGTTCTTTGTACCGACCCATTCGTGCAACACCCCGATTTTCTCCCGGTCGAGCAGGTTGTCGCTCGCTCGCGGATTCTGATCGTAGGTGCGCCCCATTCCATCTATCGCTCGCTGGACATACCCAGCGAAAAGGTCGTAATCGACGTCTGGAACCATCTCGGCGGCGGGACGAATTTCACCTGATTCGCTTTGCCCTTGCTCGCCGACTTACTCAAACACCACCGGTGAGCGCATGCCCGTCATCGTCCCGATGGTGAACGACTTTCTCGATGCAAAACCGCAAAAGCAATAAAGAAGCTGTATCTGCACATGGCGGCTCTCGTAGGTCCAGTTGGCCAGGGTAACCTCGCGGTCACGTGACGCGAGCCGTGTCCTGCGCCGGGTGAGTTCTTGAATTGGCGTTCAACACACTCTCATTGCGCGAGGTCCTCTGTTGTGTCCGCAACAATTCCCGAGTGCGGCTTGAGGCGACCGAAGTGGTGCATGCAGTGAACGATCTGCAAGTCCAGCGTCTGCTCTCGCTCAAGCCTGTTGAACAATGGAGATGGTCGCATGAGCGGGCCGGTGTGGGAATTGAATTGCGCCACCATCGCGGCAAATGCTGAGACCGCTGCATTCGCGTTTGATTCTGGCGGATGGACGGTTGCGTCGATTGTACCCATGCCGACGGGGAGCCGGCGGTTGCCCAGAAACTGTTTCAGAATTCTCGGTCCCAACGTGAGCCGAATGATCGCCATCGGTAGCCTCATCAACCACGGCATGGGCGGCAGGCCTTCGAGCGGCGCACGGAGCCAGTCCGTCAAATGGCGACATGTCTGAGCCAGGTCCCAATTGCCGGTCCGATCATAGCCCGCTGACAGGCACCGTCGCGCATAGGCGACGGCATCATCAAGACTGCGAAAATCGAGTCCATGTTCAAAATCAGGCACGGAGTTCTCCCGAGAACGACTTCGCCGTTGCGTTCAAGGCGTAAGAGTCCTCGCCGGACGCAACCCGACGTCGCCGTCGCTCCGATACGTCGGCACAACCCCGTTCCGGAAGGCAGAACGCACGATCGACGCCTGAACGGCGAATGAGCCGCCACGCAACACCCGGTTATCCAGACTTATACTTAGTACATCTTCTTTATCATCATATGCCTCGTTTTCCTTTGAGTTGGGGTACGCTTGGATGCGCTCCTGGCACCAGGTGAAGACATTGCCATGCACGTCGAACAAGCCGAAATCATTCGGCTTCTTACTCCCCACCGGCCAAGCCCGGTCCTGCCCGTTCTTGTTGTACCACGCATACTTCGGCAATAGCTCTTCCGTCTCCCCGTAGTATCGGGATGTCACCGACCCCGCTCGTGTCGCAAATTCCACCTCCGTTTCCGTAGGCAGACGATAGCCGCTGCGTTTTAGATAGTTCGCCGCCAGTTCCATCCCCACTTTGTATTCCGGCCCGTCTTGCGCGGCCTCGCAGCGGTACGTAGCACCATTCGCTCTCCGGCAACCCCTCCTGTTTGCTCAACCAATTGCAGTATTCCGCTGCCTGAAACCAGGATATGCCAAGCACCGGGCAATCCCCGGTCGGAGACCATTGCTTGGTTTCGGTCCCGTAGGCTGGATCAAAGCGCTGGTATTCCGCCAACGTCACAGACTTCACTGCCAGAGCAAACGTCCGACCGATGCGCCGCCGGTGTTGATTTTCATTGGGCACACGCCCGGCTTCGCTCGTCGGCGATCCCATCACGAACTCCACCGGGCCGGGGATCACCACCATCGTCTGACCCTGACCGTTGACGTACCACTGCGGCGGTATTCCGGGGGCTGACGCCGCTCTGCTCGCCTTGAGTTGCTGCTGGATGCCTTGCAGACGCTTTGCCTGCTGCTCCTTGTCCTTTGCCCATTCCTCATTCACCTGGTTCAGCCACGCTTCCTGTTTCCATGTCCTCAGCAGCCATTCCGCCGCCGCATGAAGGCCAGGATCAGCGTCGGTGCGGTAGATTGTCTGTAACGTCGGCAGCAGGGATGTGCCGCTGGCAGGTGGCAGTTCCTTTTCGTTGAACTCTCCCAAGCTCAGGAGCAACGCCCGGCGAATCGTGATGTCCGGTTCCTCGTGCAATCGCTTGATGAGCGCCTCGGCGTCTGCACCCATCGGACTCAGCCGATGGATCAGGTAGCTCCGCAGCCTCGGATCGGGAGAGTGCTTCAAGAGCGGCCAGACCTTCTCCGGCTGGCTCATCCTGCAGCAGCGCCACCGCCGCATTCGCCTGCCGCTTCGCCAGCGTTTCCCGTTGTTCATCCGAGGATGGCAGGTCGGACGGGAGCTTCTTGTTGATCTCGCCGGTCAACAGCGGCAAGCCCTGCTCGCTGCGGTCCTTGAACTTCGGATAGATCGCGGCGAACTGCTTGTCGTCGGCATCCATGAGCAGATCGGCCAGCACTTGCGGATTGTCGGCAGCGTAGTCGGCCAAGATGTCAGTTGCCAAGGATCGCTCGGTTTCCCGGCGACCGGAATCTCGATAGACAGCCGACAATTGCGGGAGCAAATTCGTTCGCACTGGACGCAGCGATTCCATCCACAAGGACAAGTGCAAGGCAGGCACTGCCACCAGATCGTTGCCTACAGCCTCTTGAACGGTCGCCCACTTTTCACTCTCAGCGTCGTACTTCGCCAACGCCGCCGCCGCTCGCAGCCGTTGCGATTCCTTGCCCTTCTCCAGTGTTTCCACGACGGCCCACAGTTTGTCGAGTAAGGCGTCTTTGTGCGGAGCCAGGGCATCTCGAATCACCGGCACTTCGTTCGGAGCAGCGCCGAGCAGCCGACCGTAGAGATAGTCCACCTGGCCGGGGTCCACGGGCAGCAAGGCGAGGCTGGCGTGCAGTTTCTCCCTGGAGTTGGCGGCTGCCTTATCATTTTCATCCCGGAGCAGACGGTCGGCCCATTGTCGGTTTGGCTCGATTTCCGAGACGATCCCTGGCACCTGGGCGATGTCGGCATCGAGTAGCCGATGCACCAGACCTTCGGCATGGGTTGCCTTCTGCTGCTCGACCACGCTGTTGCGAACCAGCAGGCCCGTCACCACCAGAATGAGCAGCATAGCGACGGCAGCCAGCTCGCGCACGACATGATACCAGCGTGCCCGCCGCATCATCTTCCGCTGCGGCGAAGTCCAGTTCTTCTTCTGCGTCAGCCAGCCGATTTGCAACCATTGCAGCAGAGACGGCAGTTGCCGGTTCTCCGGGCGGGCATTCCATACCGCCGCTCGATCCGCCAGCAGCAGTTCCGCCCGGCCTCGCCGAGTTTCTTTCTGCTTGCGCGTCAGCCACTCCCGTATCGAGTGAACCAGATAATCGTGGGTCAGTTGGTAGTATTTCTGGCCCGGCTTCGTCTGGAGAACGGAGTCGCCGCCTGTCTCCTTGCCTTCGGGGTCGGTCGGCGTGATGAGGCGAATTTCGTTGTCGAGAATGCGGATCAGGTCATCGAAGTCCCTGGGACGACTTCCGTAGCCACTTGCTTCCAGCAGTTCGGCGTACGAGCGCATGTGGCCCTTGATGTCGCTGCCGGTTTCCGGCAACAGCACTTTCAGGTCGGCACGGGCTGCTTTCTGGTGGTAGCGGTGTTCCGGAGGAGCCGTGGCTGCACTGAAGGTTTCCTCAAGGAAGGTGATGCCGACGCCTTCGGTTCCACCCACGGCTTTCAAGGAGGCCGGGGTCCATGCCTTGCCCTTCATCATCTCCGCAAACAGGGCCAGCCGGACGGAGATGACTTTGCCTTCCTGAGCCAAGCCGGACACGGCCTGCTTAAGGAACTCCTTTTGCTCCTTCTCTGTTTCGCTGGCGTTCTCTGGCAGTTTGCCGAAGGCACGCCCGAAAGCCGCCAATACCTTCCGGGCGTGATCCATGTCGAAGAGATCGACCGCCGCAGAGTTCTGGCCTTCAAGAAGTCGAATCTCCAACTCCCGCATGAAACGGGTCGCCGCCATCCAGAAGTCATCGCGCACCATGACGATGCACTGTACCCGGCCGCCATCGCACTGCCGCAGGGCTTGCACCAAGTCCGTGTTTTCTTCTTCCTTCCTGGCGTGCAGCCATTGCTCGAACTGATCCAGAACGATCAGCACCTTCTTGCCAACCGGGATGCCTTGCCCTCGCCGCAATGCCGCCAGTGTTGCTTTGAGGCTCAGGTTGTCTTCCAGAGCGGGACATCGCTTTCGCAAGCCATGCAGCAGGCGAGTTTCGGTTTCTTCCGGTGTAGCCTCGATGTAAACGGCGATCACGTCTTCCGACAGCCGAGGCAACAGTCCTGCTTTGACCAGCGACGACTTGCCACAGCCCGACGGCCCGTAGATCAACCCCACCGTGAAGGTGTTGTCAGCGTCGGTTTCTTCGATGCGGGTCTTCCAGAACCGCAGACTGTCCGGCAGTCCCTCACGATCACGGGGACCGGGGAGAAGTTCCAAAAAGAAGTCGGCGTCGTGAGCGTCAAACGACCGCAAGCCTTTCGGCACGATCTTGATGGGCTGGATGTCGGATGACCCTGTTCCCGTCAAGGCACGGGATACCGCCATCGAACCAACCGATGTGGACGCAGCTTGCAAAGCGGACGTCTCCGAAGCCACCCCGGCAATCCCACCTGGAAGCGTGCCACTCTGGATGACTGTTTGTTCATGCAAGAAGTGCCGCAGGTCTTCGGCCAATTCATGAGCCGAGGAGTAACGCTCCGAAGCTCGCTTGGACATCGCCTTCAGGCAAATTCGTTGCAGTTCTTTCGGTAGCTTTTCGTCATATTGCAAAAGGGGACGTGGCTCGTAAGTCGTCACCTGTTCCAGCAGTTCTGCCTGCGTGTCACCCCGGAACGGCTGGCGACCGGCCAACAACTCGTAGAACACGACGCCCAGACTGAAAATGTCTGACCGGCCATCGACCCGATGCCCTTCGCCACGGGCCTGTTCAGGACTCATGTAGGCCGGCGTCCCGGCGTACTTCGGTCCCTTGCCGACGTTTTCTTCTCGGAGTGCCAGCCCAAAATCCACGACATAGGGCTTGCCGTCGTTGCCGATCAGGATGTTGCCCGGCTTCACATCTCTGTGGACGAGTCCCTGCTTGTGGGCGTAGTGCAGAGCGTCAGCGACGGTGGCGACCAGTTCAGCCGCTTCCCGGTACTGGAGTCGCTGCTGCTTCAGCTTTGTAGCGAGGTCGGTCCCTTGGATGTATTTCGAAACGACGTAGCAGGGACAGTCCACTGTGCTGCCGACATCGTAGACTGCAACAATGTGGGGATGATCGAGATTGGCGACCGTGCGAGCCTCAGCCAGATATGCCTCGGCATCTTCGGGCTTCGAGATCAGCTTGGCGTGCGGCACCTTGACGGCGACCGGCCGATTCAGTTGCTCGTCCTGGGCCAGATAGACGAGACCGAAGCCCCCCTTGCCCAGCACCGTCTCGATACGGTAGCGACCGATCCGCTGAGGATGTTTGGCAGGCGAACCTTCATCGTTCTGGATCGGATTTCCCTGATGGTCCTGCGTCACATCGTGAGGATTTGAGTCGTTCACGTTGGCAGTCGTTTCCCGCAAGAAAGCCTGTCATTTCCGCCATTCCATTGAAACGAGGCTGATTCTATCGGAGCCGACTTCCCAAGTCATCGGGAAGCCCTCGTTTGAACCATGAAAATCCCAGGTTGGGAAACGACTTGCGGCAATCTTGCTCCAGTAACCCTCAAAGAACAGGACGCCGTTTGAACTCGTCTTGCCGGGTGAAAGGCCGGTGATTCCAGGCAAAAAGTCAGCCGTCGAAACGACGATTGGCTTGTGCCGAAAAGATAGTCGGGGCGACAGGACACCGTTAGAACTTTTTCTCGCCAGCGTCACCTGCTGCCAGCGGACTTGATCTGCGCTGCCAAAGCACTTGCGACGATTGACCCGGGGCATCAAGACACGTAAGCTGTTCGGTAGCGTATCGGGGCGCTGCCGTGTCCGCGGAGAGGACTGAGTCCACCCGACTGCGATCGACGAAGCGACTGCACTTCGGCTGACGAACCTTCTTTCAGCCCGTGACGCGGACACCGGGCGCCATGAAAGGAGGTCGTTGTGTCCGATTCGACTTTCTCCTTCGATCGCCAGTGGCCCTACCGGCCGGACTTCAACCAGTTCAAGCGCCAGGCGAAGGAGCTGCTCAAAGCCTACCGTGCCGGCGACGCCAACGCAGTCGCCGAAGTCCAGCGGCACGAACAGGCGCCCGACCCGACTGCGTTCGCGCTGCATGACGCGCAGCGTGTGCTCGCCAGAAGCTACGGCTTCACCAACTGGCAGAAGCTGAAGAGTTACGTCCAGACGATCCAGCCCTACTGGCGCCCGCTCGACCCAAAGTCTGCTGACGATGCGAACAGGCTCCTGCGCCTGGCGTGCATCACTTATTTCGACGACGATCATCCTTCGCGGCGTGTGAGGGCGCGGCAGCTCTTCGCCGAAAAGCCGCACCTCGCGAAGGCCAACATTTACACCGCGGCGGCGGTTGGCGACGTCGCGGCGGTTGCCGACTTCCTGGCGAAGAAGGCCGACGTGCATGCGAAAGGGGGGCCGTTCGATTGGGAACCGCTGCTATACGCGGCGTACTCACGACTCGACAGCGAAGCGGAAGGGCACTCGACGTTAGAAGCAGGGCGGCTGTTGATCGAGCATGGCGCCGACCCGAACGCGGGCTTCCTGTGGGAGGGGGGCTACGTCCTTACAGCGCTCTCGGGAGTGCTCGGCCTGGGCGAGGACGACGCGGGTCGTGGCGAAGGGCCGTTGTGGCAGCCGCCGCATCAACACTGGGTCGAGTTCGCGCGGCTCCTGCTCGAAGCGGGCGCCGACCCCAACGACAACCAGGGACTCTACAACCGCATGCAACAACCGAACGACGACCACTTGAAGCTGCTCTTCGAATATGGCCTGGGCAAGGATCAGGGCGGGCCATGGTTCAAGCGGTTCTGGCAGCACTGGCCGTACGCCGATGCGGCGCGCAGCCCGGCGGACATTCTCGCCTATCAGTTGCGCTGGGCGGTTGGCGCGAACTATTTTGACCGCGTCAAACTGCTCGTCGAGAACGGCGTGGACGTTAACCATCCAGACCGCGGGCGAACGCCGTATGCGGAAGCCGTCTACGGCGGTCATCAGCAAATCGCCGACTATCTTGTCGCCAAGGGAGCGAAGCGAATCGCGATCACTCTCAGTAAGACGGAGGAATTTCACATAGCCTGCTACCGAGACGACGCGGATCGCGTCCGTGTACTCGTCGCGAGCGATCCGTCGCTCCTGAAGGACGCGGAGGGACTCCTCACCGAGCTCGCCGAAGGAGGCTGTGCGAACAGTGTTCGCTCGTTGGTGGAAGTGGGCGCCAGCGTCAACGGCAAGGCGGGCGGTGAATCGCCGTTGTGGTGCGCCGCTCGTGGCGGTCACCTGGACACCGTCAAATTGCTCGTCGAACTCGGCGCGGACCTGCACGCCCGCAACCCTTTCTACGACTCCCCGCCGCTGGGCACCGCAAACTACAAGGGCCATCGGCACGTCGTTGAGTATCTGCTTCAGTTCGCGCCGATCTGCGACGCCGTCAAGTACGGAGGACTCGATCGAGTCCGCGCGTTGCTGCGTGAGAATCCTGAGTGCGTGCGCGTCCGAGACAAAGACGGACGCACTCCCCTGCACTACCCGTACAGGGACACACAGCACGGCGCCCAGATCATCGAGCTTCTCATCGCCCACGGCGCCGACACGAGCGCCAAGGACAACGAAGGCCGCACTCCCGCCGACCAGATGCTGCAAAAGGGCCGCGGGGATCTGGCAGAGGTTTTGCGCCGGCACGGTGGCGACTCAGCATGAGCGGCGCAGTCAGATCGCACGGCACACACGTCAGAGCCGTCACGTCAGCGATGTGGTTTCGGCGCAAACGCGGCGACGAGATTTGAACTTGATAAGTCGTTGGCAGGTAATGGGTCAACGAAGACGATGATCGAGAACGGCGAAGTTGACGCAATTTTTCGAAACCCCCGGAATAACCCGACAGGACGCCGCAACCGGCAGCTAACCAAAGACTAACAGCTCGCCACAAATGAATGTGGCGAGCTGTTTGCATTTCAAGTCGGGGCGACGGGATTTGAACCCACGACCTCACGGACCAGATCCAAACGATCGTTCCTGAACTATTGCACGCTCGTCGAGGAATTCAACGTTGCTCGGTGCTACGAGGTCCAGACAACAGTTCTCAGCGCGATGGCGTATACCACCTGGAGAACTGACCAATCAATGAATTTGGCCAAAGATGCTATCATTTGTTTTGTGTTTGAGCGGTCGCGTTATTCAATCGCGGTTCCAGCCAGCGATGGACGCGCCCCGGCAAAGCATTCCTCCATTATTCTCTGCGCGTCTGCCTGCGGAATCTGAGCAAACGCCGCCTCGTCGAAGAACCCTAAACAGACGTATTTCATGCGACTCTCCGTTCAAGGACTGCCCTGCTGGATTCGCTCGGCCTTCACGCTGCGAAGCTCTCATTCATTATTTAAAACGGGCCAAGCCGTAACCGTCACGATTCGCCGAGCGGGCTTCCAGTTCTTTAACTTCTTCCAGCCGCTCGGGGGTGACCAGCCCGGCGAAGTCATCAGGTTCAAGTAACGGGCGAATTTCGATTTCGGAGTCTTCAATCATCGGGTTCGGGCATTTCTTCACCCAGTCAATCGCTTCTTGCAGTGAAGAGACCTTCCAGATCATGAACCCGGCGATTAGTTCCGTCGTCTCAGCGAATGGCCCGTCGGTGACGGTGCGATTTGAGCCGGAGAACCGAACACGGGCGCCGCGAGAAGTTGGCGTCAGTCCCGTACCATCGAGCATGATTCCGGCATTGATCAATTCTTCGTTGAACTTGTCCATGGCCGCGAACATTTCGGGGGACCCCATGTCGCCCGCTTCTGACGCCTTTGACGCTTTGACGATCACCATGACTTTCATGACGGAACTCCTGAACTTGGTGGATGGGAATGCGATGGAAGTCAATCATTTTCCGACTTTCACACAGTAGTCAAACGAGAATTCCACAAATCGACAACGGTCCCCAAGATTTCGCCAGAAATCTTTTTCCTTTACATTTCACAGAATAAATTGCGGGCGAGAATTAGATTTCGGACAGTCGCCGAGTCAAAAATCGCCGCTCGGGTTCCTGCCGGGCCAACGATAATGCTCGCTCATACGAGTTCTTCGCGTCGGACAATTTTCCGGAGCGCCGGCACAGCTCCGCTCGGGCCGCGTGGGCACGGTGATAGTCCACCAAGTCCCCGCGTTTTAGAATCGCATCGATCAGGACCAGCCCCGCTTCCGGTCCGTCCCGCATCGCTACCGCGACGGCCCGATTGAGTTCGACGACCGGCGATGAATCGATGCTCAGCAGTGCGGAGTAAAGCACGACAATCTGATTCCAGTCCGTCTGGGCGGCGGTGCCGGCCTGGGCATGAATTACCGAAACGGCAGCCTGGAGCGTGTACGCACCAAATCGACGCGACCGAAGGGCTTGCTCCACGAGTGCCGTGCCTTCGGAAATCATTTGATAGTCCCAACGGGAGCGGTCTTGCTCTTCAAGCAGAATGATTTCACCGTCTTGGGAAACACGTGCTTGCCTGCGCGATTCGTGGAGCAGCATCAAGGCCAGCAGCCCCTTGGCCTCCGGATCGGGAAGCAACTCGAGAAGTAACCGGCCCAGCCGAATGGCCTCGGCTGTTAAATCAACCCGTAAGAGCGAACCGCCCTGCGAGGCCGCATATCCTTCGTTAAACACCAAATAGATGGCGGAAAGTACCGCGTCCAGCCGTTCGGGCAGGTCCGCCAGAGACGGAACGACATAGGGAATTTGTTCATCACGAATCTTGGCCTTGCCGCGTACGATTCGCTGGGCCATCGTTGCCTTGGAAGTCAAGAACGCGTGGGCGATCTCCTCGGTCGTCAGTCCGCAGACCTCGCGAAGCGTGAGCGGCACCTGCAGCTTTGGGTCGATGGCGGGATGACAACAGGTGAAGATCAGACGCAATCGATCGTCTTCGATCTCCGTGGCGGCCCGGGCCGCATTTTCATCGGCCACTTCGTCTACTCGCGAAGCGATTTCGGGCTCTAGTGCCTTCAGGCGGCCCTGCCGACGAAGCGCATTGATCGCCTTGAATTTTCCCGTGGAGATCAACCACGATCTCGGATTTGCCGGCACTCCGTCTCGTTGCCAAGTCTCCATGGCGGCTGCGTACGCCTCGTGCATCGCATCGTCCGCCAGATCAAAATCGTTCAGCAATCGGACGAGTGAAGCGAACACGCGACGCGAGTCGGAGCGGTAGAGATCGTCGATCTGGTCGCGTATTGTTACAGAGGCATTGAGGTTCATGTCGATTATTTCATGCCATTTTGACCGCGTCCGGGGTCTGTATCGACATTGGTTCAGACGGCGAGATTTTACCTGATTCCATGCAGAGTTTGAAATCCGCCGTTCGAACAACTACCCCCAACAAGAGTTCAAATCCCGTCGCCGGTCGCATTCGCAACCAACGACGGGATTTGATGTTACACGGAGTCGGGGCGGTGGGACTTGGACGTATGATCGTACGGGTCCGATCCAAGCGATCGGTGCTGAACTACTGCACGCTCGTCGAGGAACTCAACGTTGCTCGGAGCTACGAGGCCCGGACAACCCCGAGTAGGCGCCGATCAGCCTTGATAGACGAAGCTGAGCGCTCGTCGGCCCCATTCGCACTAAAGATCGGCGGCGGATCGGGTATTGGTCGGGATTCCGGCAGCGACGCAGGTGAATTACAATACGTCTTGACTCAGAGTTGTTCCGACATCGACGGCCTGAACTTTTATTGGCGAAATAT
The DNA here is from genome assembly GCA_963823665.1 of uncultured Planctomycetota bacterium. Classification (GTDB taxonomy): domain Bacteria; phylum Planctomycetota; class Planctomycetia; order Isosphaerales; family Isosphaeraceae; genus CAVXHV01. Next base: position 640,356 of record CAWGMQ010000007.1, on the reverse strand, counting down.
TTATGATGAACATCGCCGGTTTGAGATACTCAATGGCGCGAGCATGCGATTGGAATGTCGTCCGCGTTCACGGGCCAAAAATTCGAGACCGTGCTTCCGTCGCCCGCTGATCTTGTAGCCCGCCTCTGATCGGGACTTCGCTACCATCCGTTATTCAACTGAGCGACCGAAAACAAAGGCTGACACCGCCGTATTCCCGAAGCCCTTGATGCGCTGATCGAGCTATACACCGCCACAAACAAGCCCGAGGAAGTCAAAAAGTGGCAGGCCGAACGGGCGAAGTATCCCGAAGGCAAGCCGACGGAGAAGAAATGAACCCGGCGCAGTATAATCTCGGCAGGAGGTGATCCATGCCAATGCACGACTGGACTCGCGTGGATGCCGGGATCTACCACGATTTCCACCACGAGTGGATCTCGGAAATCAAACGCGCGCTGAACCGAGGGTTGCTGCCACCCGATTATTATGCCCTTGCTGAGCAAGTGGCTGCCGGGTTTGGGCCGGATGTCTTGACGTTGCAAGACCGGACGGTCGCCACGGCTTACAACGGCGGGGGTGTCGCGACTCAGGCACGTCCCAAGACGACGTACTACACCGAACTCCCCGGCGAGTTCCAACAGCGCAAGAAAAGCATGGTGGCAGTCCGTCACGTCAGCGGGGATCACATTGTCGCCATCGTCGAAATCGTCTCGCCGGGAAACAAAAACAATGCCAACTCCTTCCGAGCGTTCGTACAGAAGGCCTGCGAATTGATGGAGCAACGGATTCATCTGCTTTTGCTCGACCCGTTTCCTCCCGGTCGCCGGGATCCGAACGGCATTCACTCAGCGATCTGGGAACAATTCACTGACGAGCCGTTTGAACTACCTCCGGAGAAACCGCTCACCATGGTCGCTTACGATGCGGACCTCTGCACGAGGGCCTACATTGAAACTGTCGGCGTCGGGGACGCGTTGCCCGACATGCCGCTCTTTCTCGCACCAGAGCTGTACGTCATGGTGCCTCTGGAAGTAACCTACCAATCGGCATGGGACACCGTGCCGGCACGCTGGCAACGAGTGATCGCCTCCGCCAACTGAATGATGAAATGAACCCCGCGGAACTCCTTCCGTACGTGTACGACGAACTCCGCCAGCTCGCGGCGGCGAAGCTCGCATCGGAAAAGCCCGGCCATACCCTCGACGCCACGGCTCTTGTTCACGAAGTATTTTTGAAGCTCGGCGGCGAGCGGTCGTTCGCGTCGCGCAGCGACTACTTGAAAGCGGCCGCGCAGGCGATGCGTCGGATCCTCGTCGACCACGCCCGCGCCAGGAACGCCGCCAAGCGAGGAGGCGGGCGCCGCGTCGATCTTGAAACCGAGCAACTGGCTACAACGCCGGAAGATACCAACATCGAAGCACTCGATATTGCCCTCTCACGGCTGGCGGTCGACCAGCCAAAACTTGCTGAGCTCGTCCAGCTACGACATTTCGGCGGCTTGACACTCTCTGAGTGTGCCCAGGTTCTGGGCGTCTCGCCGCGCACCGCTTGTAGTCGTAACGCATCATAATCAGACGAATTACAACATAGGATGTGGAGGCGGCGGGAATTGCACCCGCGTCCCGGATTCCGCGAACGTTTTCCCCAAGATCAGTTGCAGTGTGAAGAGGGACGAGGATGTACCTTCGCGGAGCGGCATCGCGCTTGCGACATTTGGACGGGGATTTACATGTATCGCGCGATTGTCAAACGGATTGCCCTACGGAACTCGTTGTCGTCCGGGCGAATTGGTTCCTGGCACCTTTTCCCCTCTGGCACCTTTTCCCCTCACTAGCCACCCAGACAACGGAGTCAGCGCTTCGGGAGCGAGCAGTGAGGCCCGGCTGCGGCGGCTTCAACTGGGTCTGTTACCAGAGTACAATGCAGTGAGCAGCGAAAGTGCCCAATCACGCCCGCAGCCGAAGGGAAGGATCAGCTCGCATGTCCGCGATCGCGCCGAGTCAACAAACGATTCCAGAGTCGCAGTCGGGGTGGATCCCGTCGCGGCTCTACCGGATGAGCGTCGACGAATACGAAGCGCTGGTCGAATCAGGCGGCTTGAAGTCCCGCAATCAATTCCATCTCATCAACGGATACCTGGTAGCCAAGACGACTCAGAATCCGCCTCATCGGGTGGCCGACGAACTCTGCGGGGCGGAGCTGACCCGGGTTATTCCTCGCGATCGATATCATGTCGCGGCAGCCAAGCCGGTCCGGCTCCCTGGGCGGGATAGCGAACCCGAACCCGATCGGTGCGTCGTGCGAGGGACGATCCGCGATTACGAGGATCACCAACCGGGTCCAAACGAGATCGCCCTGATCGTCGAAGTCGCCGACACCAGCCTCGCGGAGGATCGCACTCTGGCTTCCGAGGTGTACGGGCCGGCCAGGATTCCCATTTACTGGATCGTCAACCTGGGCGATCGCCAGGTCGAGGTCTATACCGACCCGGCTCCGGCCGGCTATCTTTCCACCGAAGTCTTTCCGGAGGGGCAGTGCGTGCCGGTCGTAATCGACGGGCAGCAGCTCGGACTGATCGCCGTGTCAGATATCCTGCCGTCGCAAAGGACCGGCTGAGGCCGGGACTCCAGCGCTGCTCGGCTCTCCAGCGGGATACCAGCGTGGCGCAGATCGGCCTCGGCCGGGCACGCCTCAAGTTCGTCGGGGCCGAGACCGGTACGACGAGTCGGCAACCCTCCGGCGCGGCGAGCTCCGGTTCGACGAAGTCAGCGAGCAGCGAGCCATGACCCGGCCCATAGTCTGGATGTTACTCGTGCCAAGGCCGGCGAAGAAGTGAAGGCGGCGGGAATCGCGCCCGGGTCCGGATTCCGCGAACATTATCCCCACGATTAGTAGAGGCATGAAGCGGCACGGGGATGCACCTTCGCGGAGCAGCATCGCGCTTTCGACATTTGGACGTGGGTTTACATGTATCGCGCGATCGTCAAACGGATTGCCCTACGGAACCCGTTCTGGTCCGGACGAATTGGTTCCTGGCACCTTTTCCCCTCCAAGAAGCTCCCCGCCGACGAACAGAAGGCCTGGGAGGCACTCTGGAAGGACGTCGATGTGCTCCTGAAGGGCGAGGCGATCTCCCAACCGACGGGGAGGAAGCCGAGTGGAACCGCATCGGTCCAGGAACGCGAGGCTCCGGCCGGGTCAAAGCCGTCTGTGCCTCCGCGGGAGCCTCTCGCCCCTGCGACTGCCATGCCCGACGGCAAGCCCGACACGCTCGAAGCACTCGCCAGCCTCCACAAGCGGGCCCGCGAGCTGGCACCTTCCAAGCCGGCCGAGGCCGAGCGGCTGTTCCGCCAGGCGCTCGAGGGCTACCGCAAGGCGCAGGGACCGGACGGCGACTTGACCCTCGTCTTGACGTTCGACCTGGCCTCCGTCCTCGTGCGGATCGGCCGCGCCGGCGAGGCCGTCCCACTGTTCGAGCAGGCCCTCAAGCTGCTCGAGCCGAAGCTGGTCCCCGACCACCTCAACACGCTCGCGATCGTCCACAACCTCGCTCATGCCCTGAACGCCGACCGACCGACCGAGGCCGAACCACTCTTTCGCCGGGCGCTCGAGGGCTACCGCAAGGCACAGGGATCGGACGGCGAATTGACCCTAGACTTGACGCTCGACCTGGCCAACCTCCTGGATCAGACCGGCCGCGGCCCCGAGGCCGAGCCGTTGTTCCGCGCCGGCCTGGACGGCGCTCGTAAGCGGTTCGGGGCTGACAATCCCAGGACCGCCGGCATCATGGCCGTACGGGGCCTGAGCCTCATCCATCAGGGCAAATGGGCCGAGGCCGAGCCCGTTCTGCGCGAGTGCCTGGCCATCCGCGAGAAGGTGCAGCCCGACGAGTGGACCACCTTCAACACCCGCAGCCTGCTCGGCGACAGCCTGCTGGGCCAGAAGAAGTACGCCGAGGCCGAGCCGCTGATTGTCTCGGGCTACGAGGGCATGAAGGCGCGCGAGGCCAAGATCCACCCGCCTGGCATGCCGCGCCTCGCGGAGGGCGGCGAACGTGTCATCCGGCTTTACGAGGAGTGGGGCAAGAAGGACAAGGCCGCCGAATGGCGGACCAAGCTGGCGAAGCCCACGGACGGGACTAGGAACGAGCCCTGAGACCGAGGAGATTCCGGCGACGACGGCCATTCCGAGAAAATCGCGAGAGTTTTTCAAGGGGAGTGAGGGGTTTCGCGCGCTTCTGTCGCGTTGAAGACAGCAGAGTGAACTCACTGATTTGAGCCATCGGTGTCCGAGGCCACGAGAAAACGGGAGTGTGCCGTTCGAGCGTTAGTGAAGGCGTAAGAAAGCTTTTTCATCACAAGAAAGCGAGAGCATCATGAGTCGCAAGGAAGCGAGAGAGCAGCGACGGAGCGGGCGGGCAGCGGTCGAGTCCCGGAATCGGCGGCGGCGGATGCTGCCGACCGTGATGACGCTGGAGGACCGGCGGCTGCTGTCGACGTTCCAGGTCACGAGCGCGGCCGATCCGGCCACTCTCACCCCGGGCACGCTGCGCTGGGCCGTCGAGCAGGCTAATGCGGCGACAAGTCCCAGCGCCATCGAGTTCGACCTGGGTCCCGGGGCGGCAACCGTGGCGCTCGAGCAGGGTCAGCTCGAGCTGAGCAACACGAGCAATGCGACCAAGATCTACAATGGATCGGGCTCCGGCGCGGTGGCCGTCTCCGGCAACAACTCGAGCCGGGTGTTCCAGGTCGACAGCGGTGTCACCGCGTCCGTCTCGGGGCTGACGATCACCGGCGGCAACGCCGGCAGCTACTACGGCGGCGGAGTGTACAGCAACGGCACGATGACGCTGACCAACTGCACCGTCAGCGGCAACAACGCCGTCGCCGGCGGTGGCATTTTCAACTTCCAGGCCACAGCCACGCTCACCAACAGTACCGTGAGCGGCAACACCGCCACCGACGACGGTGGCGGCCTGGTCAACAGGGGCGGCAAGATGACGCTGACGAACAGCACCGTCAGCGGTAACACCGCCGGCACGAGCGGCGGCGGGCTGTACAACACGAACTACCTCTTCAGCCCGACGCTCACGCTGAACAACTGCACGGTCAGTGGCAACTCCGCCACCACCGGCGGTGGCATTGCCAACACGGTCACCCCCGCCTTTGGCATGCCCCACACGGCCACGCTCAAAGTCTCCTCCAGCACGATCAACAACAACAAGGCGACGGGCGAAAGCGGCGGCGGCCTGGCAGCCGGCGGCGGCATCTTGAGCAGTGGTGGGAGTGTCGCGCTCGCCGGCAGCAACGTGATGGTTAACACGGCGATCGGCGGCGCCGGGGCGGGCGGCGGCTCAGGTGGCGACGGCATCGGCGGCGGCTTGGCTCTCGAAAACAACGCCACCGCGAGCGTCAGCAACACGCTCTTCCTGCGCAATCTCGCCCAGGGCGGTGCCGGTGGCTCCGGGGCCAATGGCGGCGACGGGATCGGAGGTGCCATTGCGGTGGCCATCGGCAGCATCTCCGGCAACGCCGACACGTCCTCGCTGTCCATCACCGGAAGCTTGGTGACCGGCAACTTCGCCCAGGGCGGTCGAGCCGGGTCGGGAGCGAAAGGCGGCAACGCCTGGGGTGGCGGCGCCTGGGTCGGCGCGGGCGGCTCCGCGAGCTTCGACCAATCGAATATCCTCCTGAACGAGGCGTTGACCGTTCTGTTCGGCAACAGCGAAGGCTCTGGCGGTGGCCTCTACGTCGCCACCGGCGGCGTGGTCACCCTCAAGAAATCGGCGGTCGCGCAGAACCTCGCGTCGACCAGCAACAGCAACATATATGGGACCGTAATTTACGGATGAGTGTTATCGTCGTCTTCCCTTCTTGGACGAAGTCACGAGGCTGTTGTCCAAACGAGTCATCCGCTGAACAGCCGATAAACGGGGCGCAGGGTTACGAGAAAAACCGTCAGAGCCCCGTCGATGCACAGGCCCCAGACCGCGAACCGGAACGCGCTCCCCGATATTCTGGCACGGGGCGCGCTCCGTCCGCGGCGAGCGAACAGGAGGCTCAGCCCCCCCGGTAGGGCGCTCACGGTAACGAGGCCGAGCCAACGGCTGATCTCTCCGGGGACTTCAGTGAAGCGACGGAACGTCTCCCCAAGCCAATCGCTGGTGAGGGTAGAGTAAACGAGTGGAATTGCGCAGAACACCGCGATGGCGAGGAACAAGGCGCTCGCAAAGCAGGAGACGGCTAACAGGAGCGCAATGCCGTCCACCACCAGGCGCCATCGAGGACGCGCTTCGGGCACCGACAAACGTTCAGGAACGCGTGTACCCACCTCAACTCACCTCCCGCAGCTCGAACCCCGGCGCCTTACAAGTATTCGGTCGCTGAGCGGGCAGCTTGTAAAATGTCCAATTGTACGTTGATTCAAGAACCCGGCGGATTATCCGCGCCGCAGGAAGGTGATCACAAGGATCTGCCGGCGATTCGTGAGTTTTTCGTAGGGTTCGTCGGCGCCGGTGAAATAGGCTCGGCCTTCTGGCGGCCGTCGGTTGCGACGCCGGGCCGACATGCCGTAGAGTAGGCTCGCGCAGATCGGCGAAGCTGCGAATTCACGCTCGCTCCGGAGCTGGAGGCGAGGTCAACCGTGCCCCGATCGCTTCCCGAAACGTCATCGAATACCCTGTTCCCGGGCCCTGTTCGCGGCCCTCGCTCGATGAAACCGCGCGGATTCGTGTGACCTCGGGGCGATTTCCCGTTCTTATGTGTAGAGGAAGACGACGAGGGGTCGTCGGGAACCCCGGGGAGGACCTTGCCATGAAACCTCAGCGAACGTGTCCGGATTGCGGCGCGACGCTGCCCGCCGACGCCCCGCGCGGGCTTTGCCCGAATTGCCTGATGGGGGCCGCGCTCCCCAGCACGTCGCCCGCGTCGCACGAGACGACCGGCACGTTCGAGCTGGCCGGCCCCGGCGTCCTCGACTCCATCGCACAGAGCATCGGTACCGTCCCCCGCGTGCTCCTGCGGGACACGGCGCCGGGCGAGACCCCGGGGCCGGTCGTCCGACCCGATTCAACTGACGCCGACCGGTCGATCCGCTACCGCATCGACGGTGAGATCGCCCGCGGCGGCATGGGGGCAGTCCTCAAGGGCCGCGACCCCGACCTGGGCCGCGACGTCGCCATCAAGGTCCTGCGCGCCGACCTCCATGACAAGGCCGACCTGGTCCGCCGCTTCGTCGAGGAGGCCCAGATCGGCGGCCAGCTCCAGCACCCGGGCGTGGTGCCGATCTACGAGCTGGGCACCTTCGCCGACCGCCGGCCGTTCTTCAGCATGAAGCTGGTGAAAGGGCAGACACTCGCCGACCTGCTCGAGGACCGCTCAGGGCCGGCCGACGACCTGCCCCGGTTCCTGTCGATCTTCGCGGCCATCGCGCAGACAATGGCCTACTCCCACACCCGCGGGGTGATCCATCGCGACCTCAAGCCCTCCAACGTGATGGTCGGCAGCTTCGGCGAGGTCCAGGTGATGGACTGGGGCCTGGCGCGGGTCCTGCCGCGGGGCGGTGTCGCCGCCGATGCGAGGGCGGGCCAGGAGCCGCCCGAGGAGACCCTGATCACCACGGCGCAGAGCGGCTCGGACCGGGACCACTCCCGCGCCGGCTCGATCATGGGCACGCCGAGCTACATGCCCCCCGAGCAGGCGCGGGGCCAGACCGATCGGGGCGACGAGCAGGCCGATGTCTTCGCGCTGGGATCGATCCTCTGCGAGGTCCTCACCGGGATGCCGGCGTTCACGGGCCGGGCCGCGACCGAGATCATCCGCAAGGCGACCGAGGGCGCAACCGCCGACGCCGTGGCGCGGCTGGACGCCTGCGGGTCCGAGGCCGAGCTGATCGCCCTGGCGAAAGACGCCCGGTTCGACGAGCTCGGCCCCGTGAGCCTGAACCTGCTGGGTTGGCCCTGGATACGGCCGGGGACCGCGCGGCGGCCGAGGCGGTGCTGCGCACAGCGCCGGCACCCGGACGACGTCTGGGTCAATTACAACCTGGCCCGCGTGCTGGAGGCGGTCGACCGGACCGACGAGGCCATCCGCTACTTTACTGCCGCGCGCGCGATCCGTCCCGAGACGGCCCACGAGCTGGCCCATGCCCTGGAAAACCGGGGCGAGTCGGACGAGGCGATCGAGGTCTTTCGCCAGCTCTGCCTCATCCGTGCCCGGAACGGCCTTCATCTGGGTTGTTTCGGCCGGGCGCTAAAGGCCCGAGGCCGATCCGAGGAGGCTGGCGAGATCCTGGACTCCGCCATCGCTACAACGCCGTTTGCGCCGCCGCCTTGGCTGGCTCGGGTCAATCGAAGGACGTCCCACCGCCGGACGAGGCCGCCCGCCGCCGGCTACGCGACCAGGCGCGCGACTGGCTGACGGCCGAGCTCGCCGACTGGGGCAAGATCCTTCAAAGCCCAGGTCCCCGGGCCCGCCCCGTCGTCGTCCAGAACCTTGGGCACTGGAAGGTTGACCCCGATCTCGCCGGCATCCGTGAGCGGGATGCTCTCAAAAAGCTCTTCGCCGACGAGCAGAAGGCATGGGAGGCCCTTTGGCGGGATGTCGATGCGCTCCTGAAAGGCAAGGCGATCTCCCAGCCGACCGGTGGGGCGCAGGGGACAGCCCTGGACGTGGCGGTTGACTGGGCAAGTTAGAAACTGCTACTCCGTAGTTGCTTGCGGTGCCTTGGTCTCTGAATGGCGCCCTTCCCCACCTTTTCCATTCTGCTTGTATGTCAAGGGATGTCCCTGTCGTACGTCGCAAGGGATGTCCCCGTCGTACGTCGTATCCTTGGGATTCTTCTCTGTTCGGGAGATAGTTTCAGCCGTGTGTGGTAAGATCACGGAACGCCGCTGCCAGAACCTTTCCCGTCGGCGTTAAGGACTGCAACGTCCGCAGATGTCCGGTCGGCGAGAACCCCGCCCCGCTGGTTGCAGGCGGGTCCGGGGGCGACGATTCAGGCTGCGAAGAGCCTGAGTCACGGTTGGTGCGTGATGGCGACCCCGGAGTGGCCGCAGTCGCCCCATGAAACCCCTCCGTGCGCCATGGCTCCGGCAAGGGAACCTGAGTCGGATCTCGCTTATCATGCCGTCCGATGAACTTAGGGGGTGCAATCCCACCACCGGTGACTGAAGAGCCATCGCGGGATACGGACTCTCATGAAGAGCCTGGCGTCCTCGGTCCGAGAACAAGGGACTGGATACCGAACCGGCGTCGCGTGAAAATGTCCGGGGGAGCCGCTCTACATTTCAACTACACGCGGGACACCCTCCGTTCTCGTCCGGGCGAATTGGTTCCTGGCACCTTTTCCCTTTCCTTTTCCCTTTCTGGCACCTTTTCCCTTTCATGGCTGGTAGCGCGCCACCCCGGCAGCCGTCGCCACTGCCTCGAGCTTGGCGTCGAGGGTCGCCAGGGGCAACCCCCGTCGCAAGGCGAGCTCCAGGTAAGCGGCGTCGTATTCCGTCAGGCCATGCTGTCGGGCCAGGTTGATCGTGACCGACCACGCCTGTGCCTCCGTCGCTGCGTCGACCAGGACGGGCAACCCGGCGAGGAAGCCGAGCCAGCTCGTCGTGTCGGCCTGCGTACAACGGCCCCGGCGCTCGCCGACGACCAGGACGTTGGCGACCTCTAGATGCCAGAGCCGGGGCACGTGCATCTCGATGTCAGGGAGCCTGGCCACGATCGCGTCGGCGTACGGATCCTGCTCGTCGTGGAAGAGCCACGCGAGCGTGACCGAACCGTCGAGGACGAACCGGTCCGTGGCGGTGGGCGTGCTCATCGTTCGTCCGCCTCCGCGTCAGTACCGGTGCCCCTCGTGTGCCAACTCCCGGAACGTCCCGCCGAGCCGCCGTCCGGCGCGGTCGCGGTAGGCGAGCATCGCGCGGCCGACCTCCCCCGCGTCGGCCCGCCCGGTTGCCTCTGGCGGGACGAGCATCGCCACCGGCTTCCCACGGTTGGTGATGACAATCCGCTCCCCCCGCGCGACGCGCTCAAGCAGGCGAGTCAGGTGGGTCTTGGCTTCGAACGTCCCGACGGATTCCATTTCGTGATCTCCTAACTAGATTATCAGCCTAGTTTATCCCTATCGGGGATGCTTCGCAAGCCCTCGTCTTATGCGTGTTCGAAATGACCATAGGCGTAGTTTTGCACCGAACGCACGAGCCGCGAATGAATGGAACCCGGGGGACCGTGACAAAAGGATGGGTGTCTGGAATCCCGTGGTCACCAATTGGGGGCGCCCTGATTCATTCTTAACTTCTGGATCAATAATACCTGAGGCAACTTTATTGACAAGGAAAGCCGCATTCACCACTTCATATAAGAAAATACGGAGAACCTATATGAGAGATCCGATTGCTCAGGCCGTTCTTAAACATTTCTCCGAGCTTAGCGAATCGGAAATCAGTATTGATGTTGATTCATTGTTAACTTACGTGCCCAATCTCGATAACGTTCGTCAACGAGTTATTCAATTTCTGAAACAACTTGAAGAGGAGAATTGGGGAAGATTTACGGCCGGGCGTCGCGGCCATAAATCCCGATTCGAAGCTCCTCGCGGACTCCGGATACTCGGCGATCTCTTAGACCCTAAGACGCTGTCCGAGCCGGAGACGAAGTCCCGGGCCGAACAACCCAAACCCACCTCTGTTGGCGCTGCCAACGCTGGTGCGAGAAGAGAGCCTGCTGGGAATGAGCAAGGAGGGATCAGAACGCTAACTCATCAGTTTATGCTTCGTCCCGACTATCCGCTCGCTATTACACTTCCCGTGGATCTGACAGGAGCGGAAGCTGCGCGGCTTTCGGACTTCATCAAATCACTTCCGTTTCATTGAGGGAGTTAACATGCCTGCCGAACGCATATCTGACGCAGCACGCAAAGCCCAAAGGGTTCGATCCATTATCGAAGCGAAAGAGAACTTCGTGTGGGCCACGACGATGGAGGGATTGTGCGACATTTTTGAGATGAACAATCTGGCGCACGCCTTTCCGAAGAAATGACGGCGCGGCTGCGCGAGGTCGGAGTTCGATGCTATCCCGATCCCCTGCCTTCGCAACAGCAGAAATCAACGGTTCTGATGCTTGAACACAGTCGGTTCGCTCAGGGCTTCGAGCCGAAAACTTGAACAATGCCCGTGCGAATTCACGATGAAAGATGGTAGTCGACGGCATTCTCGAGTTTCGCGGCTTCTCTTGAGCAACGAGGATGAGGATTTAGAATCGGCGAGTATCGTCTTACTTTCGCTGAAAGGACAGTCACAATGGTATCTGTCTATCTACAAACGATTCGCGTAGATACCACTCGCTCTTGAGGGTCAGTTGAACTTACAAGAGTTCCGTGTAACGGTGAAATTGTTCAGATTATCGATAAAAAGTTGCTTGCTGATGATGCAATATGGTTCAGGTTCAACAATGTCGTCCATTCCGATCGGGCGAACGACTCTGGTGTCCAGGTTGATGCGTAACTGTTCGGAGAAGTGATGACACCGGCGGCACGTGATTTTGTCTGGGGTATCGACCCCCCGAACACAACCACACAAACGTGATGCACATCAGGCCGGCGGAAAGATACCTTCCTCGATCAGCGTTCCACGAAACTCGACACGGAACGGATCATTGATCCGAAGAACCGCAACTGTGACGCGGCCAACGGCCGTGTGGCCAATTAGTTAGGCATCCCGCCAATGAAAATGCTTCGGCCATTTCTTCCGGCGCGTATTGAACGGACGGGTGGCTGTCACCAGGGGCGATGCTAACGGGTCCGAACCAACTCCTTGACCAAAATCTACCCACCAAATGAAAGAGCCATCACGAAATCAATCTGGTGGCTTTCTTCGCGTCTGGTTCGTTCCACGATGTTCGGCTTTCAACCATACTGGCCATTCGTGCCAAACACATATCCACGCAAGTGGTTCGATGAATGTGACGGCGTTCGACCGATTCTAGCGGTACTCGACCGATAACGTCGGCTTTCGACCGATTCTGGCGGCGCATCGATTACCATCGGTCGAACGGTTGACAAATCGTCGCGCGCGATTAGTCTCCAATCGCCGTACAAAACGGTAGGACCCGGTTCGGGTCCGCCGCTGCCAGTGCGAGAACCAAGCCCTGCGCACACCGTATGGAGAGCGCGCGTTTAACGTCCGGAGAGGAGGCACCCCATGTCATCGTCGTCGAACAAAAGGATCATCGATTTTTTTGCCGCGTTAGAAGCATTAAAGAAGGCAGCGGCGTACTTATCGACCAACGACGTCAAGTTGAGTTTGCAGGCTGTAGGGGGTTTGGACTTCTTAACGAGTAACCCGCCGAAGATGAATGGAATCGCATCGCGTGCGGAAGAACCTGAGCGTCGACGACGAGAACAATTGGACTATGCGGAAGAGGCCCTGCGCCCGGTTCCTAAAGGTATGCATTACATGGACATCGCAAGGCAGGCGTTAAAGAACGGTTGTAAGTACCGAGGAAAGTCTTACTCAGACGGCGAAATCCCAGAGGAAGTGCTACGCGGATTCGGCCATTCCCTCAATGGATCGATCAATAAAAGCGACAAATTCGACAACTTAGGACGCGGGTTTTTCAACTTGAAAGAACATGCCAACCAATAGCGTCACTGCCGACCGTTTTCAGGATATGGCGATGGGCTCGACCCGGGTCTTGACGGCGAAATAGGACCTCGAGCTTTACGAGTTCGAGTACGCCTTGCTGCGGACGCTGACGGAGCTTGACGGTGGTGCGCGAGTCAAAGTCTCGAGATTGAAACCTTGAGCTGAAATGGGCTGACTACCGCTGGTGAAGCTCGAAGCTCATTCGGCCCGAATCGCGGAACGTGCCGCGTCAGGCGTCCGGTTGGCCCGATTTTCGTTCGAGGTCGGGCGTCGGCCCGGCGCTCGGTCGGCGGAGGATTCCGGGCGGCGTTGCCACAAGGGGCAGATCAGAGTGAAGAGCGTCGCCAGCAGGCCGAACACGCACGCGGCGGCCAAGTTCCATGGGCGATCCAGCGGTCCCCAGCGGTAGACCCTGGGGACCACGCTGGTGCGGGGAGGTCCCGCGAACGCGATGGCGTACGCCACGACTCTGGCGGCGCGGATTGGCTGGATTGGCGACGCCACGGATAGCGCGATGACACCGGGCCCGGCAGTCGATTGAACGGAGCGGAGGTGGATCATTCGACGCAGTTCCACCCGAGGGTCGGCTGCCTTTTTCAGTTGCGGGAGCGAGGAAAGCCACGCGTCGGCCAGGGCGGCGTCAAGCACGGCCGGCTCTGTCATCCGCTGGAATGCATTCTCCAGGTGACGTCCGTTGAGCTCGGCGACGTGGCCGTCCGGCCCGAGGGTGGCGACCTGGAGCAGGAAGTGCGTTTTATCCGTGAGCGGGGGCTCGTACGTCGGCTCGAGTCCTCGAATGGACGCCAAAGTCACGGCAAGCACCGCGACTGCCAGCCATCAGGTTCCTGATAGAAATCTTCGGCCTGATCGTAAGTAGTTTCACCGTTGATCCCCCAGCGTCGAGACCCCTTCTTTGACCAGGTCCAATTGTGGTTGTAAAGAAAGGAACAGACATTGCAAGGTCTGTTCTGCCCCACCACACGCTGCCGCCAACGGGTGCACGTCAGCTTTTGCTGCCTCTCATGGGACGCTCGGCAACAACTTAGTCGTGAGATCCAGGCACGGCAGATGGGTGTGATCGCCTCCGCACAGATGGCCATCACGAAGTGTCCCGAATGTGGTACTCGCTGCGAAGCGGTTCCAAGAAAACGTTCCATGAAATCGGCTCACATCCCTTTGGGGCGAGCTCCGCGGGCGTTAAAACGTTAGGGTTTCGGGTGTCGCCCGATTCGGGGCTCGGGTGGTTTGGATTCGTCGGTTGTTTCCCCGGCGTTGACACGCCGGGCTATACGATGTCGCCCCTTGCGGGGCTCGGGTTGTTTGGGTGGCATTGGTCTGCTCCCGGCGGTGACACGCCGGGCTACGTCCTCGCCAACCGGGAGCTCGATGCGCGCGTCCAGTGTGGCGGCGGTCTTAGAGGCTCACGGACTGAACGGGCAGCCTCGATGCGGGAATCGCGTCGAGTGTATTTTCCTCGTTCTTGGCCGCGGCGTGCGCAAATTTGGGTTTTTTATCGAGTTCGTCGTTATGACCGTTGCGACGTGAAAAAAATTCCAGGATTTCTAATCGACGAAATGGCTAATTCCGGGAAAACCGTCGCATATTATATGTAGCGGCATCTCGATCGCCGACACTGGAGTCGGCGCGAGGGGCAGCCACGTCTCTGGAACTGAGAATGACTCCTTCGTTTGCTCGAGCACCTGCTCGAGTATCTCAGCTCGGCCTGACCAGGCCCATGGCATGGAGTCGGAAAAATTGGGCCGGATTGCGCCGGAAAGGGGGAACGGTGCGCGGCGAAAAGCTGTCGAGTTTTGTGCTGCGCGAGCGTGGGACGGGTCTGGACCGCGGTGAAGGTGAGTTTTCACCTGTCGGGCCGGGGAATCGTGGAGCGGGACTCGTCGCGTTATACTCTTTGCCTCTCAGGATTTATATGCTGCTTCAGGGCCTTCCAACCAGCCGTCGCCCGGCGTTCATGACAGCGAGCAAAATGAGACTTTTTTCAGGGTAATCGTCCCATTTTGTCCCATTTTGTCCCATCCACCTCTGCTTATTTGCAGCTTGCGGAGCGCGGCCACGCTGCCGTTTGACATGGCGGGGGACGTCGAACCGCAGATACGCCGAAGAAGGGAGTTTGAACAGAAGGAAGACCAAGGTCACGAAGAAGAAACACGCGCGGCGGGCGGAATGCTTCTCGCGTTGGACGGCTTTCCCATCTTTCGCGCCACTGGGCCGGTCGCTACTCGAATCGGGCAGTTCAGGCCGATTGGCAAATGTGCACAACAATGAGCACGACATATAACGCGCGGAGCATTGGGGTGACATGGTTGGTCCTGTGGAGCTGATGGGCGCTTTCGCTGGCGCTGGCTGCGAATGTGCGACGCAAACCCTTGGCCTGGGCTCAGAACCGCGAGTGGGAGGAACGAGAATTCTTCGAGATTAGTGCAATGGAGTGCAAGAAAGTGCAACGGATGAGAAGAGCTATCGGGCCGGGTCGTCAGGCTGAAGCCCGACCACCACTCCGCCGAGTCGGTGCAACCCGCCACTCGATGTCGCATCACGGTCGGAGGGTTGCACCCACCTACCCCTGTGAACATGCAGATGCGAAATTAGCTAAACTGTGATTCTACTATGCTTTGATCCCTTTGTTCCCGCGGCAGGGGCTCCGCGGGACTTGTCCAGGAGCTTCTTGGTGGCAACGTGATGAATCCTGCTCCCGGAAGTCTTTTTGGTCTTCCTGGGCTTCTTCGGGCCCCGTCGCGATCGGAGCATCCGGTCCACGGGCACCTTGGCGGCCAAGGCGCTGAGCAGTCCGGCCACTTCGCCCGCCACGCAGCCGTCCAGAAACGACCAAACCGACGGTGGTGCGGCAATCATCATCCCGGGGTAAACCTCGGCGATGTCATTGACCAGGGCGTGATTCGACACCTCATTGACCATCTCGTCGCCGTGGACCGCTCGCAGATTCCCCTTCAAGACGGCCAAGCCGTTTCCGGCAATTACAGACATGGAGAAGCCGAACAGAGCTGCTCGAGGGTATCCCAGCGTGGGGATTTCGCAATGCAGAAGGTCGGTCAACTTCTGGAAGTGCTTCTCAATTTCCCATCGTCCGCAGTAGGCCTGGCAGCACAACTCCGCCGAGGCCGTGTCCGGGAGGTTAGTTATCAAGATGATCTCGGTCTCCCCGTCGCGGGTGGGTTGGTCCAACCTCAAGACGATCCGTCGCAGGCGATAGCGACGCCCCTCGCATTCCGGATCATCGACCCAGATTGCTTGCTCAAGAATCTCGCCGGCCTTGCAGCGTCCGACCGACCGCAACGGCTTGATCGCCTGGAACGGCATGGTGGAAGAATGCCAGCGGACCAAGAAGAACGCTTCGGTTCGCAGGATCCGAAACACGAAGCTCCGGACGCAGAAGTTACGATCCATGATCCAGAGCTGGCCCGGCGCGATGACCACCTGATCCAGCAGCGAGCGCTCCTGGGTGTGGGCGTTCTCCTCAAGGATGAGGTCGAGCACCAGGCCACTGACCGGCTCGTAAATGGCCAGCGACATGCCCGGCAGGGCCGCCGAACGAGTCGAGCGCAGTTCATTGATGCGATGATCGGTCCCTGTCAGGATATTGCCGTCGAGGATCCTTGCTGTATATCCCGGGATCGGCTCGGGCAGGAGGCAATCAGCAGCGGAGATGAGTTCGCGGGCTCGACTGGCGGTCTCTCGTACGATGGCGGCGGCTACGCCAGGTTCCATCCGACCCAGCTTGCGGTAGAAAGCGGACAGCGAAGCCACGAGGTGCAGTTGGCGCTTCAGGAATGCCTCCCGCGGGGAGCGCCGAAAGCCGCAGGCGACATCACACATCACCTGAACGAAATGACCGAGCAAAAATTCTCGCGTGTATTGTCCCTCGGACACCTCATCAAGAATGGGGTCAATCGAAGTGCGTTCGATCATCCAATCCAGGGCGATCCGGGCCATGACCGCCGGAGCTGCCTCCTCCGCGAATGGGTCGAGTTTGGATGGGAGAACCA
Source organism: uncultured Planctomycetota bacterium (assembly GCA_963823665.1). Taxonomy (GTDB): domain Bacteria; phylum Planctomycetota; class Planctomycetia; order Isosphaerales; family Isosphaeraceae; genus CAVXHV01. Next base: position 623,712 of record CAWGMQ010000007.1, on the reverse strand, counting down.
TTGGACCTCCTTGTCCGGACGAATTGATCCAGCGCGAACCTACCAATCCTTTTCGGCAAAAGAGGTTATGACAATTAAATCTGCATGTTCACAGGGGTAGTTGCACCCACCCTACTAGACTTTTCGAACCGTATTGAACGGGCATTTCAGTGTGAAATTCTTCCGATCTCAATCACTTGTGCTGAATGAGGTTGCGCTTATACACCATCGTAAGAGAGTGCGGTTTAGAGATTTGTCGGGCCCAAATCGGCGCATAATAGTATAGGAGATCAATTGCGAGTCGGCCGTTGTCAGTCGTCGTGGGGAGGGAGCGCCGCCGCTGTGGGCGGCTCGGTCGCTTGGCCCCTACCCGGCGGTGCGGCGTGATGCCGGCCCGGCCCGCGTCGCGAAGCTGACCTTCGCCTGCGTAACCAACCATGCTGGTTGGTCCGTGGCTCGAATCGCAGTTCTTTCTCATCTCTTCCATTCACCACATCCGGGATGTGCCTTTCCACTCGTCAACATTCTGATGAACGTTATTCGATCGCTTGACGTCAGGACCCGGTCGCGGGGTCGCGGGACTTCGGGCCAGGCTTCCAAGCTTATTTGAATAGGAATGTATACTGATATGGCCTCTGACGCACAAATCAATGCGAATCGGCTGAATGCTTTGCGTTCGACTGGGCCGTCTTCGCCGCGCGGGCGTGCCCGCTCGGCGATGAACGCTCGGAAGCGAACGATTCGCTCCGAGCAGGAGAAGCTCGGGCGGGACGAGAGTATCGCGTATGAATCGCGATTCTTTCGCTGGGCCGGGACTTATGCGCCTGAGACCGACTCCGAGGAATTTCTGGTGCATTCGAACTTGTTCGTGGCAGGGGAGATGGACCGTGCGGAGCGCGCGTACTTCGAACAAGCTCAGAGCGCGATCGATCAGGCCGTGGACGTCGAGATCGAAGAGGCATACGACAGGGGGAACTTGCTGTTCTCCGATCCGCGAGGGATTCCGCTGGCGTTGTATGGCACGAGTCGCTTTAACAACAGGAAACCGGGGGGACCGTCGTGGGGCAGCGAGACTGCGCCGCGCTCGAGCCCGATAAGCTCGTCGGGAAACTGGAATCGAGCGCGATCGGTTGCTTCTGGATGCTCGGAGTGCTGGAAGAACTGCTGGAGAACGCGCAGAAGCATTTCTGGGCCGCGGGAGATCGGCTGCGGATGATCCGGCTGCTGGGGCGGAATCCCGTGGACGGCATCGCAGACCGGCGGGTCGCTGAGGTCTTCGCGGCAAGTCACGCGATTCGGCCCGTGGGCAAACCGTTTGATGATCTACAAAGCGATATGAGCGAGCCGGTGCTCGAGGCCCATATACAGACCATCAAGGTGAAGTGGCGCGACCTATCACGCAAAGATGAACCGGAGAAGGCCAGGCAGAGCTTGATCGACATGGTGGAGGGCGAGATCGAGCGGATCCGGGCGCTTGCGGCGGAGCACGAACAGAATGCCGGGGAGGATGCTGTACGGATACGGGCGCTCAAGGCGTTCGAGAATAGCCCGAAGGCTGTGGCGCTGCGCCGAGAGTATGTGAAATACAAGGGCTCGCTGGAGCGGGGACTCGTGGCGGTTCGGAGGGAGAAACGGGCGAGGAAAGCGGATAGCGATGCGGAGGCATTGCCGCCGGTGCCGGGGAAAGATATTAGCCCTTATGACGGGCGGCCGGCGTCTTGGTGGAGGGAGAGCGTGGGGGGCGAGCGGAAGGCAGGACGGAGGGCGGAGGGCGGAGGGGCGGGAGACCTGCGGTCGGGCGGAGGGCGGGGTCTGGAGACCCGCGCCCAACATGGTGAGACCCGCGCCGAACACGCGCAGGGTGGGGCGGGTGCGGGTGAGTGTGGGAGCGGGGGGCCAATCGCGGATGGCACTTCGGGCGCGGCAGTTGAAAGCGGCCGTGAGACTCCGGCGGACGGCACACGGAGTGTGCCTGCTACTTCGAAGGAAAAGCGCCGCGGGTGGGATTCGGTCGTGGTTGAGGAATCGGACGTTCTTGCGTGTGGGGGGTATCTGCCCGAGAGGTACATCGGCGTTGCGGGTGGCGGCGACTGCGAGGTCGAGCCTGCGGCTGCGGTGGAGGAAGATGTGCCGAGTCCTGGAGCGGGGAGCTCTGAATCTGAGGGCGCCGGGACCTGTGACGCGGAGCTGAACGCGGGTGGTGTGGGTGAAGTCAGGCAGGATGAACTGGCAGAAGCTGCGGATCGGGGGTGCGATGAAGGGGTTGCCGGGAGCGTCGATGAGGTACAAATCGCTGAAAAAGCGCTGAACGAAGCCAATTTTTGTGATGACGTGTGCATAGCACAACATGAAGAAACTATTGAGGTTCCGGCGAATTCCGGCGGTTCTTCGGGACTTGACAACTCGGAAACGAAGCCAATTTTTTTGGAAACGAAGCCAATTCCGGGGGGTGGTCCGGAAGCGGGCGGAGCGGGAGATTCGACCAAGCCGGAAGCACGACCGCTGACGGAAGGCGAGCGGCGGGACGCGTGGAAGGAGATCAGGCGGCGGGAGTGGATTCGGTCGCGTGCGGAGAAAGAGGCGCGGGAGCGGGAGCAGAGGGCGCGGTTGGACGCGGGGGTGCCGGATGCTGGGGCCACTTCGTCGACATCGGGGGAAGCGATGCCGCCGCATGATGTGCGGGGGCCGTGAGTTGATGTGAGTTCTGATGCGCGGCGAGCGGATCACTGTGGGTGACGCCCTTCACCCCCCTGGCCCCCCCTTTGCAAGGGGGGAAAGGGAGGCGCGGGGTTTACGCTGGAGCAGTACCGGAGATCCGAACGCACTTGGGATGCCAGGCCTTCCCTCTGCGACAGCCCCGCACCGCCGCCGGGAGGTGGGACCTCCGCCACGAGAGGGGGAGGAATGCTAGTTCGCGCGATCGACGGGCTCATCTGTACGATTTCTTCGCCGCCCTATTCGCGGTGCTGCAAAGGATTTGCGTTCACACAGCCGGACTTTCTTTGCGGAATGACCGGCCGATTCCGCAAATAGCGCCCATATTATAAGTAGCCGCTGCTTACTTCATTTCGCTGTAGTCGGTCGGCTCCATGAACACGGAGTCGACCTTGTCCACCAGCTTTCCATTCTTGTGGCTCTCCTCGTAGACCTTTTTCCACTCAGGGTCATTTCCGAATTCTTCCCAGGTCTTCTTGGCGGCCTCGCGGCTCGGGAAGGCGACCAGGTACACGAGCTTGCTACCCTTGCCCTTGTCGTCGTCGAGCGGGGTCCAGAAGCCGATCAGCTCGGCGCCGTGCTTTTTCAAGAGAGCGCACGTGTGGTCGCGGAAGCGCTTGTGGAGGTCGTCGAGCTTTCCTTCGTTGGTGTAGTACGTGCGGAGCTCAAACACTCGGTTGGCCACGGGGGGTGCCTCGGTGGATGCTTTGGACTTGTCAGGGCCGCCAGTGGCCGAGATCAGAACCAGCGCGAACACGCTTGTCAACAGTGCGCGGTACATGGAAACGGTACTCCTGGCCTGAGGTGGCTTGAACGTTGCGAAATCGGGAATCCACTTTTATAACGCGCCAAATGGGGCGTCTCAATTCCGTGCAGCCGGGCTTGACCGAATCGGCGGGCGTGATTAAGGTTTGCGAGAACCCAGGGACGGGTTTGAGCGAAAGCTTGCGCCGGCAGACCGGACCGATGGCTTGGCTCGCCGGTTGCAGTAGTTGCCGGGCGGGGCCCGCCGGAAGCGGTTGCCTTGGCCGCGATCTCATGGAGGAGACGAATTTCATGCCGACCCTTAACCGCCGGGCTGCTGGCCGACGTCGCGCCTGGGGCCGCGGTCCGATCATCCTCAAGTTTGATTCGCTGGAACGGCGCGAGCTGCTCACGAGCCCCCCTCCCGCTGCGGAACTTGCCGGCTCTTCGCTCGTGACGACGCATGCTGCCGACTGGAATGACACCGTCAGCGTTCAGGGCACAATCGTGAACCAGGGCGGCACCGCTGTGAATGTGCCGTTCGACGTGGCACTGTATGCCTCGCCGTCGCAGGCGATCGGCCGATATGCGGTGGAAATCGGCGACGTGACGATTCCCGCCGGCATCGAGCCGGGGCAGTCGGTGCCGTTCAGCACGACGGTGAAGCTGCCGGCCACACCGATTCCGGGCGTGAGCGGTACGGGCGGCATCGTCTACATCGACGAGAAAATCGATCCAACGGACAGCGTACCGGACCTCAATCGGCGAACCAGCTCGGGGGTGGGTATTCCGTACGAGTCATCTTATATCGTGATCACGCCGAACCAGCCCTCGGAGCTGCTGGGAAGCACGCTGGCGGTTTCGGCGCCGACCACGACGTGGGGCTCGACAGTCACGGTGACGGCACAGGTGCGAAATGCGGGCGCCGGAAGCTCACCGGCGACGCGGGCGCTCCTCGTTCTGACACCGACGGGCACGGCCCCTACGTGGCCGAATGACGTGTCGATCGGCAGTCTCGCCGTCCCGCCGATCCCGGCGTATCAGACCGTGAACCTAGTGCAGACCATCACGCTACCGGCCAACGTTCCCGTCCTGCTCAACAACAGCGGCAACACGGCGTTCACGCTGTCGATGATCCAGGACGCCGACTACGTGACGAACTCGCTTTACCCGCATTTGCCGTCGGTGGGACTTGGCTACGACCTGGTCAACATGACGATCAACCCATCCACGACGACAGCGGCGACCACGCCGGCGCTGCCGGACCTGGCGGCTGCCTCGGTGCTCATGTCAACGAACGCTCTGTCATGGGGCGAGACGTTCCAGGTGACGACGACGGTGCAGAACCTGGGTACCGGTGACGCCGGGCCGTTCACGGTGCGATTCCTGCTGATCGGGGAGAACGGCCAGGTCAACCAGGGCATTTTCCTGGGTGACGCACAGATACCGAGCCTGGCGGCCGGGTATAACCAGCCCCTGGTCCAGACGCTGCAGCTTCCGACGCGCGTGCCCGCGGGGATGAACCTGAACAGCGTGGGATACGCCCGGATCGCGGTGATCGTGGATGCGGAGAACACGGTCAACGAGAGCCTGATCAGCAACAACCTGGGAGAATCGGGGCCAATTGTGGTCCGGTTGCCGGGCACGAACGGCACCAGCGTCGTGCCGACGGCCGCATCTCCCAACACGTTGCCGTCGCTCAAGGCGCAGCCGGCGCCTGTGACCAAGCCTCATCCCAAACGCGCGGCCGCGCGAGCGAAACTGGCCGCGGAACAACCACTCAAGAAGCTGCATCGCAAAGCGCCCAAGACGGAACCTTCGATCGTTCATCAACTCACGGAGCTTCCGACCAAGGTGAACAATCTGATTAAAAAGTTCGTGTGAGCTAACCGCCCTGCCGGACGGCCAGATCAACGAACGAAATCGACTTCGAGAAAATGATGGGTGTATGACGGTTCGAGCGACCAATATGCCCAGTAAGCGGCGACAAGCGCAGGTGCAACCCGCATAATCCAAGCATCTTCCGTCGAATTACGGGAGTTTCGGTTCCCATCTCCAAAAACTTGAGACAAAATTGGAAATAACACAGGGTTTTACTGGTTGAAGGCGGGATTCGCGCAAGCTATGCTTGGCACCACTTGAAGTTGCCTGGCGAGGCAAGCTAGGCAAAGGAGCCCGGGTGCGGGATCTGGCTCATGAGATGCGACGAGTTGTTCGCTTGGCTCTCGATCAGCAGGAGGTTCGCCTGAGATGAGTTTCGACCGGCTGCAAGCACCATCGAACGCCACAACATCGGCTCCCAGCCCGCTGGTTGAGGCGAGGTTCATCCCGCGAGAGTATGAACCGAACTATCCGTATCCGTTGCTGGTTCATTTTCACGCACGGGGTGGAGACGAGGATCAGCTTGTCCGAGCGATGCCGGCGGTGTCGTGGCGGAATTACATTGGACTGGGGCTGCGTGGACCGGAGCCGGTGATCAAGCGCGATCGCATGGCGGGGTTCGGATGGGGGCCCGAGTTTGAGCAGGCAGGGCGGAAGCGAGTGCGAGCGGGTGCGACAGTCCCGGAGGGTGAGGTGGTGCGCCGGGCGTTTTTCGGCGCCGAGCCGGAGGCGATCGAGCGATTGGAAGAGTCGGTGTTCGAGTCGATCCTGCAGACGCGGCGGCTGCTGCACACGCATTCCGAGCGCATCTTCCTGGTTGGCTGCGGGGAGGGTGCGGCGGTGGCGTACTGGCTGGGGATGAGCTTCCCGGAGCGGTTTGCGGGCGTGGTGGCGATCAACGGCTGGCTTCCGGTGGGTTTGCGGCCACTGTCCAGGTTGAAGGCATGTCGCAATCTGGCGGTGCTGGTCGTGCATGGCGCCTGGAACACGAAGGTCCCGCTGGCGGATGCCCGGCAGAACGTGGGCACACTTCGGGCGGGTGGATTGCGAGTTGCGTTTCAGTCGTACCCAAGCGCACACCGGTTGTCGAATGCGATGCTCTCGGACGTTGACACCTGGCTGATGGGCCACTGCACGGCGAGCCCGAGCTATTGAGCGGAAGCGGCCCTTCTCGCGAGGTGGCGACTGAAGGACGATGTCGAGCGGGCTGGCGCCGGCAGCGGTTTCGGCGGTGCGCTCTCCAAAGGACCTCGAACGGAGTGTATCCTGGAAGTAGCGGCCCGCACGCGGGTTCCGGGCGCACTCAACCACGGTCGGGGAGACCCTCGAGGATGGATGGGGCGTTTGCCTGTCCTGAATGCGGCTCGGATGTGGAGATGGACGGTCTCGCTCCTGGCCGGCAGGTTCGATGCGGCTTCTGCCATCGGCTGCTGGAGGTTCCGTATCTGCCGCGCGCCGCGGGCCCGTCGTGGAAGCGCCGTCGGTACGCGCGCCCGAAATGGGTCGGCTGGGCATGGGCACTCCTTGGTCTGGTGCTGGTCGTAGTCGTGACGGCCGGGGCCGTCGAAATGCTGCGGAGACGGTCGAGCTCGATCCAGGACCGGGCCATCAACGAGTTGCTCGCGACGTCGGGGCGTCACGAGTCGGACGGGCGGATCAGCGAAGCGCTGATCGATCTGGACGCCGCGCTCGAGCTTGCCGACAAGGCGGGCCCGGCCTGGGTGAGGCGGCGCGAGCAAGAGCGGAGCGCGCGTGGCCTACTGGCGCGGCGGGTTGCGGGCTCGCGGCTGGCGGGCTTGTGCGGGGAACCATCGTCGACTTTCCGTCTGGGAGACTGGCTCAACTTGATCGCCTGGGCTGTTCGCGACGCGGATCTGGCCCCGCTCGCGCCGCGGATCGAAGAAGAATTCCAGAAGTCGCTCCAGGAGGAGGCCAAGCGTGAGCTGGCTCTCGGGCGTCAGCTTTTCGAGTCGGGGAATGTGAGCAGCTCGATGGATGCTTGTGATCGTGTGGGGGCGCTTCTGAAGCATTTTTCGAAGGAGGCGGAGCCGGAGACCCGCAAGGCGGCGGAATCACTGGTGAACGATCTGGTCGGGACGGCGGGTATCGGGGTGATCGTCCGGCCTGGGAATTTCGTGTACGGATCGAACAGCTACGTATCGGAGCTGGTTCCGGTGCTGGAACGGGCGCTCGTAGCCAAGGGCTACCTGCCGCGGCGGGGGGACTCGGTCTGGCGGGACGCATGGCCCAAGTCGCCGTTCGAGGCGAGATTGGACGTGGACGAGAAGAAGGCGGACAACTATTTTTCATCGGAAAACCGATTGACGCTGATCCACATCGACCTGCTCGTGACCCAGGGAAAACGCGAAATCTGGCGGACGAGTCCACGGGCGCGGAGTGTGGTGCCGCTTCCAGGGCTGCCGGCTTACCTGGCAACCCGGGTCGCGGTGAGCCCGGAGCGCTCCGATGAATTTGAGCGGCTGCTGTATAAAAGTGCGCGCGATCAGATCGATCAAAAGTTCAACACGTCATTGGCTTCCATGCCGCAATGCCCTGCGCCGGCACAACGGTAGCGATTCGAGCGGTCGCTGCGAGGAGCGGGGACGCACTTTCGCGGGGCGAAAGGCGACTATGCGGCACGACGCTTGGGATTCAAGAGGGGATGCACTTTCGCGGAGCAAAAGGCGACTATCCGGCACGGCGGTAGCGATTCGAGCGGCGGCTCCGACGTGCGGGGGGGACGCCGGGCTGAAAGGCGGAGCTAGAATCCGCTAGAGATTCGCGACGCGGGAAGCTATAATTCAATGCAAGAATGGATGGATGGTATATGAGTGGTTCGCTTGCCATGAGAGCGGGCTCCGGGTTACGCTGGCGGCTGATGGGCGACAGCGATCATTCGTGTCGGAAGCAGGGACGTGAGGGACGCGGAGGAGCGATGCCTGTCGACCGGGTGGGGGCGGCGTACTAATGTCGCAGGACGAACAGCTTTCCGGCGGTGAGACCGGGATTTCTGATTTCTTGAAGCGGATCCAGGCTGGAGACGAGGGAGCTGCGCGCGAGCTTTTGCAGCGATTCGAGGCGGAGGTCCGCCTGGTGGTGAGGCGACAGTTGCCGCGGTTGCTGCGATCGCGGTTCGACTCGCTCGACTTTCTGCAAAGCGTGTGGGGAAGTTTTTTTCGGCGGATGCGTACTTCTCCGACTGAATTCGAGGATTCGCGTCATCTTGTCGCATTTCTGGCGCGGGCTGCGAAGAATAAAGTGATAGACGAGTACCGCCGAGCAGCCAGCCACAAACAGAATATGCACCGGGAGGAGCCGCTCTGGGCGGATGGAAACCGCCCTCGGGAAGTTGCCGCCTCGAATGATACTCCGAGTGAGGTGGCGGAGGCGCACGAGACGCTGGGGCGGATGCGGGAGCTGGTGCCTGAGGAAAAGCGATCGATCCTGGTGTTGAAAGCCGAGGGATATTCGAGCAAGGACATCGGCGAGCGACTGGGGATGAGCGAACGTACTGTGCAGCGTGTTCTCGAGGAGCTGCGCCGGCGCATGGAGACGGAGTGGGAGAGCCCGGGATGAATCTGTCCGCCGGCCGGCGGACGTGGGAAGAGGCAGCCTCGCCCGCCGCAGTCCTCCTGGCCCGAGAATATGAGCAAGCCTGGCGTGATTCGGACCGGGCCGGAAGGCGGCCGAGTCTCCAGATCTATGTGGTCAGGGCCGGCGATTCGAGCGACGGTCCGGGGGCACGGCTGGCGGTGTTGCGTGCGGACATGGCGCTGCGATGGGAGACCGGCGAGAAGGTGCCTGCGCAGTGGTATCTGGACCGCTACTCGGACCTTGGCGAAGACACGATCGTTGCGCTTGTGTACGAGGAGTTCTGTCTCCGGGAGGAAGACGACGAACATCCGTCTGCCGCCGAGTATCTTGCCCGTTACCCGGGAGTATCCGGGTCGCTGGCGCGGGTGCTGGAGATTCACGAACTCGTGGGGTCGGGAACTCCGGCGACGGTGAGCCCGAATTCGCTGGGCGACCCAGCGACCGCAGGAACGGCGATCTTGCCGGAGGCCGGCCAGACGATCGGTGGATTCTCGCTGGTGGAGGAGCTGGGAAGAGGAGCGTTCGCCCGGGTGTTTCTGGCCAAGGAGCGGCAGCTTGCGGACCGGCCGGTTGCTCTGAAGGTATCGCGCCGCGGCTCGCGCGAGCCGCAAACGCTTGCCCGCCTCCAGCACACGCACATCGTGCCGGTGTATTCGCATCGCGTCGACTCGGCGACGGGGCTCCATTTGCTCTGCATGCCCTACTTTGGGCGGTTGACTCTGGCGCGGATACTGGCCGACCCGGAGGTGCAAACGGCGACATCGGGCGAAACCGTGGCCCGTGCACTGGACCGGCTCGAGCCTGGCGGAGTTCCGTCGTCGCCGCACTCGAGCAGCCGGGAGGCGCTCGAGCAACGATCTTATCCGCAGGCGATCGCGTGGTGGGGGGCGCGGCTGGCCGAGGCGCTCTATCACGCTCATGACCGGGGCGTTCTGCACCGCGACCTCAAGCCGTCGAATGTCCTGGTCACAGCCGACGGCATGCCGATGCTGCTGGATTTTAATCTGGCGCGCGAGCCCTTCTTCGAGGACGGAACACGCGGGGGAGAGCCGACGCTCGGGGGAACGATCGACTACATGCCGCGGGAGCAGTTGAAGGCCCTGGCCGAAGGTAGCTCGGACGAGGTCGATGCCCGGGCTGACATCTACAGTCTGGGCGTGGTTCTTTTTGAGGCGCTGACCGGAAAGCGGCCGTTTGCCTCGCTGCGCCGGGGCGGATCGATGATCGACCTGCTGAATCGCGCGGCCGACCTGCGGCTTCGCCCGCTGCCGCGGCTGCGCGACCGGCATCCGGAAATCCCGGCTGCTCTCGAGCAGGTGATCAGGCGGGCGCTCGAGCCCGAGCCGGAATACCGCTACCAGCGTGCATCTCAAATGGCCGAAGACCTGCAGGCCGTCGCGGACGATCTGCCCCTTCCCCACACCCGGGAGCTCTGGCTTTATCGCGCAGGATCCTGGATCCGCCGCCGCCGGAGGCGGATCACAATCGCGGCAGCGGTTTTCATCGTGGTCTCGGCTTTGCTCGCCGGGGGGCTCGGGCTGCGGATTCAGCAGTCCAACCTGCTGCGGCAGGCCCGGGACAAGCTCGAAATGGGCCAGGCGGCCTTCGATCACCGGGATTTCTCCGACGCCAAGACCCACTTCGACGACGCAGCCGAATTTGCGGCGAGGTCGAACGTGACGCCGTGGAGCTACCTGAGCAGGGTGGAGGGCATCGGCCAGATCACGACCCAATTGAAATCGAAGATCGAGGACCTGAGCACGCTCGATACGCCCGAAAGTCTGGGGGCACGAGCGGCCGAGAAATCGCAGTTAGCGGAACGCGCCGGGCAGATGCAAAAGCAAGCCGACGCGCTTTTTCAGGCCGCCGACGACCTTCGCTTTCAGCTTCTGCTGGACGAAGGAGCCGAGCTCAACGAGGCGACGGTCGAGCTTCAGCGAGTTCTGGGCCCATTCTTCGTTCTGGAAAGCGACGACTGGACCAAGCTCGGCATTACGATGAACCTCCTGGACGACGCTCGCCGGGTGCGCATCGTGAACGACGTGAACGAGCTGCTGTTCCTCTGGATGGCGACGATCGACGAATCGGCGTGGAACAGCACAAGTTCAGACGGCAAGCCGGGCCCGGGTGAGAATCAAGTTCTGCTCGAGCCGGTGGTGGCGATCTGCGAACAGGCGATTGGTTGGGTCGACTCGAAGGCGCCGTGGCGGGCGCTCGAGGCGCGGCTGCGTGAGAGCAAGGCCGTCGGCCCAGGCCCTGCGGTCAACCTGGGCGATCGTGCGGGAGCATCCGAGCTCAATGAGCCGCGCGAAGTCACGGCGGTGACCAAGGCGCTCGACTGCTTTCAGTGGGGAGTTCTGGCATATCGAGCCGAACGCCTATCGCGGGCGATCGAGTGGCTCGAGCGAGCGACCAGGCTCGACGGAGGTAAGAACTACTGGTATCAGTTCTTGCTGGGATATCTCCGGAACAAGGCCGATCGAACGGACGAGGCTTTCAACAGTTACAACATCGCATGCTCGCTGCGGCCGCGATCGCCCTGGGTTCTCTTCAGCAGGGCCAGAATCTACCGTGCGCGTGGGCAGTGGGACCGGGCGCGCGAAGACATCGGCATTGCCCTCGAGACACTTCAGGGCCGGCCCGAGGCAACGCAGGTGCGTCTGGAGCTGGCCTATCTCTATCAAGAGCTGGGCGACTTCTCGCAGGCGCGACGCCAGTGCGAGCTGATCATCGCGGCCGACCATTCGGGCCTCTACGCGCGAGCGGCCCGTTTGAACCAGGCAAACATGGATGCCGAGTCGGGCGCGGTCGAGAAGGCCCGGCGCGCGTATGACGCGCTCATCCTGGAAGACCTGACGGACTCGACTGCCCGCAAGAGCCGCGCATTGCTCGAGCTGAGGCTGGGTCAGGCAGACCGAGCGCTGATCGATTTCACCGCACTTCTGGAGGCCAAGACCGAGCTCAAGAACCGGCACGAAGTGCTGGCCGCGCGAGCGCTCGCGCTCTTGCTGCTGGGTCGATCGACCGAAGCGATCGCCGATGCGAAGGAAGCGCAGCGTCAGCACCCGAGCCCGGCGCACGAGCGACTGCGGCAGCGGGCGCTACTGGCTGCCCGGCAGTTCAGGAGCCTTCAGCTCGATCGACCCGAAGACGTGCTTGCCTTCCCTGTGGGTGGAAGCCGTTTGACGAGGGACGTGCGCGCGGGCCTAGCCTGCGCTCGAAGAGACTATCGTTGCGCGGCCTGACTCAAGCTTGCGCGAGTCGCTGAATCGTGCGGTGCTGCTGGCGGCCCTGGGGCGACGGCGAGAAGCGCTCGATGCGGCCACGCGAGCGCTGGGCTCTGCACCGCAATCTTCACGAGCCTATCTCATCCGGGCGCGGGTGAGCTCGTTCGCCGGTAATCGGGCCCGCGCGGGAGGATGTCGAGCGCGGCCTGCAACTGGAACCCAACGACCCTGGGCTGCTGGAGATGCGTGGCATACTTCAGGCTGCGTCCGGCGACGCGGCAGGGGCAGTCCGGAGCTACAACGACGCCATGTACCGGGGTGCGTTCGACCGCATCCATCTGCACAAGGCCGCCGCGCTGGAAGCGCTGGGAGAGGATTTCGCGGCGCTGCGGGAGTGGACGCTGGCGCTTCGGCGAGACCCCGAGTTGCCCCAGGCGTATCTCGGGCGAGCCCGTGTGGCGATCCGGCTCAGGAAGTGGGACCTGGCACTGGCGGACCTGGAACAGGGGGCTTCATGGGCCCAATCCGATCCGCCGACGGAGCTGGCGATCGCTGCGGCCTATCTGCTCTGTCTACCGAGCCAGCCGGATCGGTTTGGCCGATGGCTGGCTCTGGCGGGGCGGACGGTGCGTGACTTCCACGGGATGTTTTCTCGATGAGCGGGCGAATGGCGACTGCGGGAATGCCGCCGCGCCCGCGGGCGACCCGGCATTCTTGTCAACGACGCCGGTCTTTCGCTCGGGAGCCCCGCAGTCCTAGGCGTATGCGATTCTTCGCTCCGAGCAAGAGGCCGGGGAAGAGAGCGCGCGAGGACATGGCCAGACCGATCGCGACGCCGCAGGCCGCCTTGAGAAAGACGGCGTACCCCGGCGCGTCATCTCGCTTTTCGGCTGCGGCCGCGACAACGCCGACCTGGGAGCGATCAAGCTGGTGAGAGCCTTCAGCGGGCCCCGTGCGAACGTCGGCTGCGCCGAATCCGATCGACGAGACCAGACCGCCCAGATCCGTGCGGCGGTTTTTCGAAGCGGCAGGGGCGCACAGCGAAAATCGGCTCGCACCGTCGGCAGTGACCCCCGAGTTAGTGTGATCGCCGCCCCGTGCTTCCTCGGTCGAGCCGTCCTCCCGGATTGCGTACGCCCGGAGATCATCGGCGGATCCGGAAGCGCCATCTCGATGGTCGATTTCCTGATACAAGGCGCGGCCGTCGCGCTCGACTTCAGGCGTTGGATCACCACCGACGGAGGCGAGGATCGGGCCGAGCGGACCAGCGTTTCGAGACGCAAACGGCCCGGTGGGAATTCGGAGGTTAAAGCCGTCGGCCGAGCCCGACACGGTCGGGTCGGCCGCAGTAGTAGACACGGGCGCGGGTGTGACCGAGTCGGAACTGGACTGCGAGGCCGTCGCGGCGGTTGTATCGACGTTTCCTTGGGCGGGGCTGTCGACACTTGTGGACCAAGACCCGAACGCGTCGAGTTGCAGAGGTACCATACCGCTGGCGAACAATCCCTGGGCGGGTGCGGTGCCACTTGCGGCCGCGTCCGAATCATCCTGTCGCTGTACCAACGAATTGAAGGGCGCGCTCGAATTCGAGGCGGAGACCGCGGCGATCCCCGACTCGCTCGTCGACGAACTTCCGGACCCGGTCGAGCTCTTGGTGATGAGAAGATGGCCCAGCATCGGGGCCGCGCCCGAGAGGACGCGATCATCGCTGGAGGGAGCATCGCGGAGGGGCCCAAGACTTCCGTCTGGGAGTATGTGGCACCCCCCGAATCGACCGACCCTTCAGAGGCGATGAACGGCTGCGCACCTGGGTCGTCCGATTCGCGACCAGGGAACACGAATGTGTCGGGCGCCGCGTTGCCAGGAGATTGCAAAAAGATGAGCGGCCTGGGAAACGCAAGCGATCCGTCGAGGATCAGGCGGCTTCCAGGTGGGCCGCCCGAACCCTCAGACGCGAGTAACTCCGGTTCGTTCTGGCTAACATCCGACCCGGGGCCTAACGGAGAGACGCCAGTCTGCAGGTACATCATGCGATCATAGCGGGCCTGATCGAGCCCAATGGCGCCGAAGCCCCCCGCGACCTGCATACCGGATTCCTGAGGGACCACGACGCTATCTTGCGCCTGAGAATCGGGCAGTGCGGCCTGCCAATGGCCTTCCTGGATTGATCCGACGATCGGCGGACCAATCCATTCATTCACTCCAGAGGGACCGATCGAAGGAGGACCGGTTTGTATCGAGCTTGTTACAGGCGACGGGTCATAAACAGCGATGGTGGAACGTATATCCTCTCCGGTCGGAGCGAGCGCGGTGAGTCCATCGTCACGAGTCGCGGGCATTGACGCGATCAAAGAAATCGATGTTTGAGCCGGATCGGGGCCAACTGCAATGACCTGGAGGGGCGCGCTGGGCGGACTGCCCGAAAGCATCACGCGGGTTTCGAGCTGCTCGAGGAGCAATCGTCGGCGGGTAGGTCGGAAAGAAGCCCGATCACTCGACTTGCGCACCACCGGTGCGGTCAGAAGAATCCCGACTATCTGATCTGAAAGCCACCGTCAGTCTCCGCTTTACCGCGGACTCGATCCCTCGCGACTATTATTATAGTGCAGACACAATCCCTGCTATCCCATCACCTCGAAAATCGACGACAATCTCGGACACACGTTTTTACAAAATGTAAAGAGCACGGCGATCGGCCACAAGGGTGATCCCCGAGATCGAGGAATGCTGGCTCGGCACCGCGATTCGCAAACACTTTTCCGGGCGCGAGTTCGGCGCTCTAATAATCCGGCCGCTGCATCGTCAAACTATCAGGAGGAACCCGTCGGTTCGAGAGGCAGCGCCCCAAGTATGTTCCCAGAGGCGGTCACGCAAGCGAAACGCGAAGCTGACCAACACGTGCTTGTTTTCTACGGACAATATCCGCGCGACGTGACGCCCGTCGCGTCGGACCTCGAGAGGAGGCTGAGTCGTGAAGCTACATCATGAAGCGGCGGGGGTGCATCACGCAGTCTGCCTGGCACTTGCGGCATTTTTGACCTTACCTTGGTTGGCGTTTGCGGCCGCAGGTGACGATCCACCTAAAGCAGTGGCAGCCCCGAAAGGTCTGGTCGCACCGGCTGCTCCGATCCTCCCGGCTGAAGTGATCGACGCCATGCAGGAGGGGCGGTACGAGGCGGCCGATCGGCTTCTCGCCGCTCTTATTGAAAAGACACCGTCGATCGACGACAAGGCTTACTATTCGTATCTTCGAGGGATTTCGGGGCGGCTGGCGGGCCACCGAGATTCGGCACGCGAAATCCTGGCGAAAGCGATCTCGCTCGATCCCAAAGGCCGATGGGTCATCAAGATCCGGTACGAGCTCGCGGGCATCGAGCTTGCTTCCGGAAACTGGGCGCCCGCAGAAGAGCTAGCCCGTGCGGAGGCGGAGCGGCTTCTTTCCGGCGATCGGAAAGATCAGCTTGCCGGGATCTATCATGACTATGCCCGTCGACTTCTCGAGCCGGGCGACCCGCTGATCGCGCCTGACCCGAACGGGGCGTACGACCTGCTGGTCCAGGCCCGTGAGCTGGCTGAAAGTCCTGCCCTTCGGGCACGCCTTCTGTACACGATGGGGCGTGCGAGCATGGCGGCCGGCAACCCTGCGCGCGCGGTCGAAAATGACCAGCTCTACGTTCAGGAGTATCCGGCGGGAGAGGATCGGCTCGCGGTGCGGTTCCAGCTTGGCGAGGCCCAGCAGAAGACTCAATCAGCCGTTGCTGGCGCGGCGAACGTGGACCGATCTGGCGCGGGAGATCGAGCGGCTCAGGCCGGCCGAGCTTTCTGAACGACGCCGCCGCGATCCGGGCGGATGCGATGTACGCCATCACCGCGACCTACGGACTGCCCAATCCGCCGGATGACACGAGTTTGAACCAGGGAGTGGCGGCGCTGCGGCGTTTCCTCGCTGCGTATCCGGCTCATCCGAAAGCGATCCGGGCCGCGCACGAGGTTGGGTCGTCGTATCTCGCGCGAGGAAAGAGCAATGAGGCACTTGAAGCGTTCAACCAGTTCCTCAAGCAGGAGCCCGTTCAGATCGGTTCGCCCGAAGCGCGTCACGATTGGGCGGAGCTTGCGATGGACGCGTCGTTCAAGATTGGCGCGATCCTGCAGGGCCAGCAAAAGTTCGCCGAGGCGATCGCGGCGTGGAAGGGCTACCTGGCGAAGTTCCCGAACGGCCCTCAAAGCGCCGACGCACAGCGGGCGGTGCTCGACACGCAACTCATGATCGCGGCCGACCATTTGAGCCGATCGCGGTTCGCCGCGGCACGCACCGCCTGGACCGAATTCGTGGCTCAGAATCCGCTTGACGGCCGCGTGCCCGTGCTGCTTTTCCAGATCGGCGAGAGCTTCGCGACCGAAAAACAGTACGACCAGGCGATTGCGGCGTGGGAGTCACTCGCCGGCAAGTTCCCCTCGAGCGAGCCGGCGGCGCACGCCCAGTTCACGACCGCTTCGCTGTACGAAATCGAGCTGGGAAAGCCCGGGGAGGCCATCGAGCGGTTCAGAAAGATCACCGTGGAGCCGTGGCACGCTCAGGCGGCGCAGCGGATCGCCGTCATGGAGGGGAAGGCGCTCGTGGTCGATCACACCGCGCACCTTCCGAACTCGGCGAGACCGCCGCGCTCAAAATCACCACGCGCAACATCGAGACGCTCCACTTCACGGCCTACAAGCTGAATGCGGAGGCGTATTTCCGCAAGAAGAGCGGGCTCGAGCGAGTCGAGTCGCTCGATATCGGGCTCGTCGCGCCCGACGCGGCCTGGACAGCTCCGGTCCCGGGTTACGCCCGCTACAAACCGACCGAAGCGGAATTCGAGCTGAAGAAACTCGCTCTTCCCGGTGTTTACGTTGTCAAGGTGACGGATGAAAAGACGCTTCAGGCGACGACTCTCGTTCTGGGCAGCGACCTGGACGCCATCGTCAAGACCTCGCGCAACCAGATTCTGGTCTTCGCGCAGGACATGAAGACCGGCCAGGGGCGAGCGCGGGCACGGGTGCTGGTCTCGGAAGGCGGTCAGATTGTTCTGGACGCCACGACCGGGGCCGACGGAGTGTTGCTGCGCGACTGGAAACCGAGCCGCGCCGGCAATGGCCGTCTGACCTACTTACTGATGGACGGCCAGCACGTCGCCGGAAGCGGGCTGGGAGTTCCCGATCGGGCCGCCCAGGGGTTGACGGCGCGCGCTTATATCTACACGGATCGCCCGGCGTATCGCCCCGGCCACAAGGTGGCGATTCGGGGCGTGGTGCGAGAAGTCGCTCTGGGCCAGTACGCGCATGTACCGAAGGCGATCTATCGATATGAAGTGGCCGACAGCCGCGGCCGATTGATCGCAGCGCGGCCGGTCGCGCTCTCCGACTTCGGAACATTCCACGAAACGCTCACGCTCGATAGCTCCGCGGCGGTAGGGACGTACCGCATCCGGGTCTTCCAGCCGGGAAAAAGCGAATTCTCGGGCAGCTTCGAGGTTCACTCCTATCAGCTCGAGCCGATCGGTCTCTCGTTCGACTTGAAGAAGACCGTCTTCTATCGCGGCGAGCCGGTGCAGGCGACGCTGGTCGCGAAGTATCAGTATGGAGCGCCGGTGGCCGGCCGGCCCGTCGATGTGCAGCTTCCCGACGGCCGGATCCTGCACGGAACGACCGACGGAGCCGGGCAATTCGCGGTGGAGTTTCCCACGGAGGGTTTTGCCGAGGAACAGACGCTCGTTCTGGCTGCGCGGCTCACGCAGGACAACGTGGCGACGGCCGCAAGCGTGATGCTGGCGATTCAGGGTTTCCGGATCAGCGTGAACACCACGCGCGATCTGTACCTGGACGGCGAGGCGTTCCAGCTTCAGGTCAACACGGCCGACGCCCAGGGCAAGCCGTTGGGACAGCCGCTCTCCGCCACCGTGATCAAGCTGATTCGCTCGGGAGGGCAAATCACCGAGCGGGAGATCGTGCGGAAGCAATTGAAGACCGACTCGAAGACAGGGCACGGATCAATTGCCCTGCGGATCGACGATACGGATGGAAGTCTGTACGTCGTGCGCGTCGCAGGGACAGATCGGTTCGGCAACCCGATTGTGGCCGATAAGCCGCTGGCGATCTCAGGAAGGAAGGATGAAGCCAAGCTGCGTCTGCTCGCGGATCGCCAGCGATTCAAGGTGGGCGAGGAAGCCAGCGTCAATCTGCATAGCCGCGACCGGGCGGGCACCGCGCTTCTGACGTGGGAAGCGGACCGGATCTTGACGTACAAGCTCGTTCGCTTGAATGTCGGGAACAACCCCGTCGCCTGGGCCATCGATGGAGCACAGTTTCCCAACTTCACGCTCACGGCGACCCGGATGGCCAAGAACGAGCTGGATCAGGCCCGGCTCGATGTGCAGGTTGAACGCGACTTGAGAGTCGAGCTTGCCGTGGCGAAGCCTGCTGTTGGGCCGGGCGACACGGTTGAAATCGAGGTCACGACCGTCGATCAGCTCGGCCGGCCCGTTGCCTCCGAGCTTTCGATCGCCGTTGTTGATCAGTCGCTCCTGCGTCTGTACAACGATCCGCTGCCCGAGATCGGGCCCTTCTTCTTCGGCCAAACCCGTACGGGGGCGTTCGCCACGGAGGCGACCAACACGTTTCGGTATGCCCCGGCGACGAGCGCGGTCGCCTCTGCGTTAGTCGAGGAACGCGAGCTCGTGGCCGCTTTGGCTGCGGATGAAGCCGGACGTGACGCGACCGTCAAAGGCCTGGCCAAAAGCCAGATCGAGGTCGGACAAGCGCCAGCGGCTCCTGCGCCTCTGATCGTTGGAACCCAAGGAGCGGGACTCGCGCCGGAGTCTGGTCCGACCCGCAGGCGCATGCGCCGCTCGAGTGGGGGAGGAGGCGGCGGGCGTGGGGAAGAGACCAAGGCCGTCGCCGACCTGAGCGCGATGGCGGGCGAGAAAGCTGAAGAAGCGAGTGACAAGAAAGACAGTTCAGTTGCCAACCGCGGACACGAGAACCAGTACTTCGCTCTCAACACCCGGCTTGGCCGCGGACTTGCCGGCTGGGCTGCATTTGGTGACGCTGATTTCGCCCAGAATGAGCCGCAAGCGCGTGACCGATTCGTCGAGACTGCTTATTGGAACCCGCTCGTCGTGACCGGCAAGGACGGCAAGACCCGTGTCACGTTCAAGGCTCCGTCGGCGCTTTCGGAGTACCGCATCACAGCGCGGGGCGTCACCGGCGCCGACACTTTGGCGGGCCAGACGACGGCGACGGTCACGGTGCGGAAGAGCTTCTTCGTCGACCTGAAGGTTCCCGCGTCGCTCACTCAAGGCGACAAGCCGCGGTTCCTCGGCCAGGTTCATCATACCGGCGTCACCGGAAAGCTTGCCCTTCAGCTCACAGTCTATGCCGCGGGGCGTGAGGAAGTGTTTCCGAAATCGATCGAGCTTTCGAAGGACGGTGTCGAGGAAATCGTGTTTGATCTATTCGAAATCCCTGAAGCCGAATCGGTCAGGCTGTCCCTCCGGGGCACGATCGGCGGCGCAAGCGACGAGATCGGCGTCAACGTGCCGGTGCGTCCCTGGGGTGTCGAGGCCGTCGCGTCGGAGTCCGGCACCGCCAGTGAGAGCACAACCGTATTCGTGGGGCTTCCGCCGGGCCGTTCATACGAAAACCCGGAAATGCTGATCGTGTTATCGCCGAGCCTCGAACGGTCGCTCATCGAGATGGCCGTCGGCGATGATGCGTTTGCGGCGCTCAGGAATCCGGCGCAGAATGCAGCTCGGCGCATTTGCTATCCACCGCCCTTTACCACGGCCGATCGCGCGGCTGAGCTGCTTGCCGCCACCTCGGCCCTGCAATATCTGCGAACGACCAAAGCCGCGGGGCTGGCGCCGGAGGCCGGGCGACTTTCTCAGCGAATCGAGGGGTTGGTTGCCTCGATCGTGTCGTCTCAAAACGAAGACGGCGGATGGGCATGGGTCAGCCCCGAATCCAGCCCGCGCCTGGGCCAGAAGACGCCAGCCGTGCCACCGAGCGATCGCCTCGCCTCGGCCGCCACAGTCTGGGCGCTCGCGTCGGCCGAGCCGCTCGGGCTGCTCGCCGACGTGAAGATTCTCGACAAGGCGGTCGCGTATTTGAGCGCGGAATTCGCCAAGCTCAGCGGCAACGACCACGAGACGCGCGCGGCGCGTTTTGCACGCGCAGAGCACCCGGCGCGCGGCTTCTTTCGAAGCGGCCAATAGCCTGAATCGCGTGCGCAACGGGCTTTCCGACCCGGCGCTGGCGTATCTGGCACTTGCGCTGGCGAATCTCGATCGGGCAACGTTGGCGAACGAGCTGATCGGCATACTTGCGTCTCGCGCCAAGACCGAGCCGACAGCGCCGGGGCGGCCGGGGCGGGTGTACTGGGATTCCGCGCAGAAATCGCAGAGCGTGCGCGGGGCGATCGAGACGACCGCGCTTGTGAGCTTGGCATTCGCACGGGTTCGGCCTCAGGCGGCCGAGCTTGAAGGCGCTGTTGCCTATCTCAACGCTCACCGCACGGGCACCGGCTGGCGGCCGAACAAAGCCAAAGGGCCGGCGCTCGCCGCACTGGCGGCTTACTACGGACTCGCCCAGCGTGCCGAAGATCGCTACAAGCTGACGGTGACGGTCAACGACACCAAGCTCGTCGAGATGAATGTCACCGGCGCGACCGCCGGAGCAGCGATCCCCGTCCCGCTCAAGTCGGTGAAGGTGGGGCAAGCGAATCGCATTCGCTTCGACATGGAAGGCCGCGGACGCTTCGGATACGCCGCCACGCTCCAGGGGTTCACGCGCGACTTCGCGCCCGACCAGAAACAGGCGAACCGCGTTGCCGTGGTGTCGCGACGGGTCTATTACCCGTCGGCTCCGGAGCTCGATGGCAAGGTGCTGCCCACGGGCTTCGGCGTTGCCGTGAACCCCGAGACTTTCGAGAACGTCGCGAGCCAGGTCGCGCTGGGTGGCAAGGCTCACATCGTGCTCACGGCGCACCGAAATATTCCCGCGAGCACGCCCGAATGGGAGCGGGACTTCTTGATCGTTGAAGAACAGATCCCGGCGGGCACGACCTTGATCGACGGCTCGGTCAGCACAAGCGCCACGTCGTTCGAGCTTGCCGACGGCGTTCTCACGTTCTACTTTGCTCCCAATCAGAATCCGGACGCGATCTCGTACGACGTGTACGGGTACCTTCCCGGCCAGTATCGGGCGTTGCCCCCCTCGATCAGGAGCGCCTACGAGCCGGGACGATTCCACCTGGGCAGCCCGGGCGAGCTGCGCGTGCGGCAGGCCGGTGAGGCCGGCGCCGACCCGTACCGGCCGACACCCGACGAGCTGTTCGCTCGGGGCAAGGCCCAGTTCGACGCCGGGCGTTTCGCAGAGGCCGGCGACGCCCTCGAGCCGCTTTTCGGTGGCTACACCCTGCGCGACGACATCGCCAAGGACGCCGCGCGCATGCTGCTTCTGGTCAATATCAAACAGGAGCAGCCGCGCAAGATCGTCACCTACTTCGAGGTTGTGAAGGAGAAGGCTCCGGAGCTGATCCTCACGTTCAAAGAGCTTCTTTCGATCGGCAACGCGTACCGTGAGATCAAGGAATATGAGCGTGCGATGATCGTCTGGCGCGGCCTGATCGAGGCCAGTTATCTCGAGGATGCTCGCGTCGGCGAGCTGCTGAGCCAGCGCGGCAAGTCCCTGGAGGCGATCGCTTACCTGGTCGATCTCTGGCGGTCCTACCCGAATACTGCTTCGATCGAAAGCGACTTCTTCGGTCTTTCGCAGCTCGTGGTGAAAACGGCGGACGAGGCGTTCACCAACCCCGGGCTCCGTCACGAGCTGGCTGTCGCCGGAGTCACGCGATCGCAGTTGCTTTCGCAGTCGATCCGCATGATCCAGACCTTCCTCGCTTGCTCTCCCAAGAACCCGGTGGCCGACGAGGCGAGCCTCGCCCTGGTCGGCGCCTACATCGAGCTCGAGGACTTCAAGTCGGTGGACAAGCTCTCGGCCCGGTTCGCGAAGCTCTATCCCAAGAGCACCTTCTTCGACAGTTTCCAGTACGCCGATGCACTCGCCAATTTCCATCTTGGCCAGTACGACCGGGCGGTCGAGCTTGCGCAGGCGATCGCGAATGCAATGTACAAGGATTCTTCCGGGGCCGAAGTACCCAGCCCGAACAAGTGGCAGGCCGTCTACATTCTGGGTCAGATCTTCGACGCTCGCCGTCAGCCTGCCAAAGCACTCGAGTACTACAAGCAAGTTGCCGATCGCTTCGGCGACGCGGCCGGCGCCATCCAGGCCTACACTCGCAAGGACCTGAAGGTTCCCGAAGTGTCCATCGTGAGGCCGGCTGCTCAGGGAGCAGTCGCGGCTCGCCCCGCCGGGGAAAACCCGGAACGGGGATTTCGGGTCGTGGATGTTGTCGGTGCGACCGCGCGCCCGAGCGAGCCCCCGGCCAAGCCGGGCATCAGCCTCGACTTTCGCAACATCGCGCAGGTCGACGTCAAGGTTTATCCCGTTGATTTGATGCAGCTCTACCTCACGCGGCGCAACTTGAACGGGATTTCCGGAATCGACCTGGCCGGCATCACTCCGCTGGTTGAGAAGTCTATCACCCTGGGCTCCGGCGCCGACTACGACGACCAGTCGCGAGCCATCGACCTGCCTCTGACCAAGGAAGGTGCTTACCTGGCGATGATTCGCGGTGAAAACCTGTACGCGTCGGGAATCGTTCTGGTATCGCCCCTCGAGATCGAGGCGCTCGAAGATGCGGCGGCGGGGCGGGTGCGCATCACGCTGCGCGACGCCCACAGCAAGAATCTCTTGCCCAAGGTGCAGGTCAAGGTGATCGGCAGCGCCAACCCGCAGTTCATCTCGGGAACAACCGACCTTCGAGGAGTTTTTGTTGCGGAGGGCGTTTTCGGGGTGGTGACTGCGGTTGCTCGCAAGGGGGATCTTGAATATGCCTTCTACCGCGGTACGACTCATCTGGGTGTTTCCGTCCCGGCCGCCGGTAAGCCGCAGGAAGTGCGGGGTGGGCAGGCTCCGAACAGTGCCCCGGATGCCAACCAGGCGCTGGACAGCAATCTCAAAATGCAGAACTCGACCAATAACCTGAAGCAGCTCAATCGTCTGCAACAGCGCTACAATCAGCCCCCGGAAATGAGGAAGGGCGCTCCCGCAGGCGGCTTCCGCTAGGCGTCGTGGGCAGGTGCCGGCCGTTCCGAGGGGGCCACTTGAACGACACGAGCACCTCGTTGCAGCGTTCAAGGGGCAGGGCGGGGATCTCTTTGGATCACCGGCCGTTTTGCGCTTGCTCAGCGCGTGCGGGTTGCGACTTCGCTTCATTGCCGGGATCAGGCGCCGCTTTCGCGGTGGCTGACATATCCATCTCCCAATGCATAATCCGTTCAAAATCCTCGGCGCGGTACACCCATATGGGATCCCGGCCGAAGACATAATAGACAGCCAATATCGACTGCTCGGGCTCGCTCAGGTCGAGCCTGACCTTGAAGCACCGGCAAGATTCGTGCTCGAAATCGCCCAAGAGCGCGAACGCGCGGAGCCGCTGCGCGGGCCGCCGCTGCTGGTCGACGAACACGACTTGCTCGGACTTGAGTCCCGTGGTCTCGCTCCCGAGCGAGTCGCGCCAGCGGCCGAGCGACTTCTCGACCGCAGCCCGGGCCACTGGACGCTCGGGCAAGGCGGTTGGGGACACCGGACGCGAATTGGGGCGAGTCTCGTAAAAAATCACCGCCACGGCGGCGACAACAATCGTGATGACGCTGCCATAGCGAACCAGTTGCCTGGTCACAAGTTCCCCCCCAAACGGCTGGGCTCGCAACGCATTTCTTGTTGACAGAACCGAGCTCGAGAATAACACTTGCGATTGCGCAGTTGCCAGGGTAGATTGAAGTGTGGGTTTGAATGCGTCCGTTCGCGAATCCACAAATCTCCGACTCCTGTTTTCGAACCATTGAGCCGGGTTTCACGGAAACGATCCGCATGATGTTGCATGTCCGTCGACGGCGACGCACACCTGTATGGCTCATAGCGGGCTTGCTGATTGCGGCGGTCGGGACGGCCGCGCCCGGCAGCGTCCAAGCGGGATGTTCGCACGACGTCAGAGTGAACGGGCAGTCGCTGGCTTCTGGATCCTTTTCTCTCGACCGATTGGTGGCAGGGGACTTGAAGACTGAGGACCTGTTGCCCGAGGCACCCCATCACCGCGTGCCGACTTCACCGTGCGCCGGCTTGCGCTGCTCGGGAGATTCCATTCCACCGCGTGCGGAGCCGCCGGCGAGCGGGCGAGTCGAGCTCTCTGGCTGCTGCGAAAACGGTCCGGCCAGTTTTGGATCGGATTGCTCGCCGTTTCCACATGACGACGAAAACGCTCGTTCAATCGACCGAGTGGATCGGCTCGCAAGACCGCCCAGGTGAATGGCCGCACGAGCTGCAGGTGACTTCGCCTCGTCGTGCTGTGCCATCGTGCGTGTAGACCAGATGCGCTCCGCCGCGCTCGAAACCCGACCACACGCGATCGTGGATTGGGCTCTGCGGCTTGCGTCGTGAACAATTCTTATCAGTCATTCGCCAGCGGCCTGGACTCGCAGTAACACCTGCGGCAGGCGCGTGGGCGCCGCCTTGCACTCCTCAATTGCTCTGATCGATCATTCATCATCCTTTCGCTTATTTCTTGAGCGTATCCTTTCCCAGGAAGGACCACGACCCATGCAGACCCGACGTGCCGGTTTCACGTTGATCGAATTGCTCGTCGTCATTGCCATCATCGCCGTGCTGATTGCCCTGCTACTTCCCGCGGTGCAGTCAGCACGAGAAGCGGCTCGCCGCGCTCAGTGTGTGAACAATCTCAAGCAGATCGGCCTCGCGTGCCATAACTATCTGACCAGCTTCCAGGTTCTCCCATTTGGCAAAGGCGCGAGCTACTTCGGAGCAGCAGCGTACGCTCGCTGGTCTGCCCAGAGCCAACTGCTGATGTTCATTGAGCAAGGGAACCTCTTCAACAGCATCAATTTCAGTCTGGCTCCGGAGACCCCCGGGATGGCGGGTGATGTTGCCTTCATGCCGGCTTACGAGAACGCGAATCGTGACAACATGACGGGTTCGCGAATCCAGGTTTCCGTGTTCCTCTGCCCGACTGACGCCACGAACACAGTTGCCGGCTGGCCGGGGGCCAACAGTTACCTGGGTAACATGCAGTCGTGGGAATGCGACCTGGGCGATCAGAATCCCTCCACAATCTCACCTGGTGATACGCCGCACGGCATCTTTTACTTCCAGAGCTCGACCAAGCTCCAGCAGATCACGGATGGCACGAGCAACACCGCCTTTTTCAGCGAGAAGATCCGCGGCAGCGGCCAGCGCGACTCAAACGCACTCTCCGACTCGATGGTCATGACGGCGACGACCAGCCTCAGTACCACGTACCAAACGTGCATGGCGACAAATCCACTGACCGCCACTCGCCTCACACACGTGCAAGGCGCAAGCTGGGTCATGGGCGAAATGTGCTGCACAGAATACAACCACGTTTCGACCCCCAACACCGCAACGTGCGCCGGTCTGGGCTTCTCGAACAACAATATGGCCAACATGCCGATGCAGGTGCCCCCGTCGAGCCTCCATCCCGGTGGCGTGAACGTGCTGTTCGGCGACGGCAGCGCCAAGTTCGTCAAGAACGGAGTCTCGCTGCAAATCTGGCAAGCGCTGGGCACGCGTGACGGTGGCGAAAGCATATCGAGCGACGCCTACTGAACAAGGGGGCCACGATGCACTCTTCCTGGATTTCAACTCGGATTCTCCTAGTTTGGTTGTCGGCGGCCGTGCTGTATTCGAGCGGAGGATGCAGCAACGGTTCGACCGCCGTACCCTCCGACACTGTGGCGCGCACGGCGCTTGAGTCAGCGCTCAAGACATGGTGTGACGGCGGCAAACCCGGTGTTCTGCCGGGCACCGAGCCTGTTGTCCAGGTGCACGACACGCCATGGGCTTCCGGTCAAAGCCTGAAATCGTTCGAGATCCTTCGAGAAGAAGAGGCAGTCGGTGTCGAGAAGCGATTTGCCGTCCGACTCTCCTTCTCGAAGCCCGAGCGTGTCGAGGAAGTGCAATACCACGTGCTCGGAGCGGGCCCGGTCATGGTCTTTCGTGATGAGGACTACGAGCGAAACATCAACATGATCGACGGCCCGCCGACCGACAAAACCAAGAAGGTGACGCCCCCGAGAAGGCGCTGAAATAGGATAGAATGGGAGGCGGTCTTTGCTAACTCACCGCTCAAAGTGTTGGATGGGTGGCACTCGCCAGCGTTCTGGCGTAGCCGGCAGACTCCGTGTGCCGCCCTCGGGAAGAGTTGGATGTGTGGCACTCGCCGTGCCAGTGCTCAGCCGCCAGACGCCTTTCGCTCAAATCTTCAATAGCGGAACCCGAGGAAAGCTCCCGGCCAGGATCTCTTGGGCGGGGAGACGAAGCCAATCGGACAGAAGCGTTGCGTACACGCTTCGGAAGTCGATCGACCACTTCAGATTGCCGTCCTCGAGGTCGCCCAAGAGCGGCGTTTTGCCGACTAATCCCGATTTCACAGACGTCCCGGCCACGAACACAGGCCCGGCTGTGCCGTGGTCGGTGCCGAGTGAGCCATTTTCCTCGGCCCTGCGGCCGAATTCGCTGAATGCCAGAACGACCACGCGGTCAGCGAGCTTCGCGGCTGCCAGATCATCAAGAAACGCCTTGACGGCGCCGGAGAACTCTCGGAGCAATTGGGCCTGCGTCGGCAACTGGATCGCATGCGAATCATAACCGGGCTGGATCACGTAGAACACACGCGCCGTCGAGCCGGCCTTGATCGAACGTGCCACCAGCTCGAGGCGAACAGCCAAGCCCGTTTCAGGATAGCGTGCGTTTCTATCGCGGCCGCGGGCCGAGGCCGCCTCGATCTCACCCGCCGTCGCATACGCACTCGTGACTGTGCGATTCACGAACGCCGCCAGGTCGTCACCAAAATCGCCTGTGGAGCCCGGCGCGGGCGGCGGCAGCGTCAGAACCAGATCCGATGCATCCGCAAACGATGCCGATGTGGCCCGCCGCGAGAACAGCGCCAGCGGCAGATTCTGATCGCCGACGAAGACCCCCGACGGACCATTCTCCGCTGGCGCCTTGTCAAGCGCGCGTCCCAGCCAACCCATGACCTCCGGCCCCGGTTTGCCGAGCTTGGCCGTCTGCCAGATGTTCATGCTCTCGAAATGCGACCGATTCGGGTTCGGATAGCCCACGCCCTGAACGATCGCAAGCCGCCCGCTCTCGAGCAGTTCGGCCGCGGCCCGCATCGAAGGATGAAGGCCCAGCCCATCGCCGATCTTGAGCAGCTTGTCGGTGGGCAGCCGCAGCTCGCGACGGCACTTCGCGTACGCCTCGTCGCCAAACGGAACAACCGTGTTGATTCCGTCGTTTCCACCATCGAGCTGGATCGTGACCAGGATTCGCCCGCTTTTCTCGCCTTCCGCGGCTCGCCCAGTTCGCTCGAGGAACCCGGGCACGAACCGCGAAAGTGATAGAAATGCAGAGCCTTTCAAAAGATTTCGTCGCGTGATCATGACCATTGCTCCACGTCTGTTAGCGATCAACCGATCAAAACTCCCATCCTCAGCTCAATTGACCTTCAGGCCTTGATAAGAGCGCGGCGACGGCACGGTTGAACCGGCCCGCATCCGAGCCTGTGCTCGCAGCGCCAAGCCAGAGCGACCGGGCAAGCGACGTGTCGATTCGCCGGCCGGTGAGCAACCCAGAAAGGAAACTCAGTGAATCCGAAGCTTCCTTGCAAGAACCCCGGTGTTCGGCGAGCGATGACAGATCAGGAGCGATTCCCTCTACCACCAGCCTGCCAAGTCCGAGCGCCGCCGCGAAGTTGGCGCGAGCGATAATCCCGCGCCCCGAGAGCCATCGCCGCCCACCCGGCCAGCCGCCGACATTGGGCGGGAAGAAAAGCTTCTGGCCCAGCCTCGCAGTCCACTCGGCGAGCAGCAGCGTGGAAGGCGGAGGTGCGAAGAGCTCGAGCACTCGCGCTGATCCGATGACGAATCCAACCGGGTCGGAAATCCGCGTGTGCAAATTCCTTTCCGAGAAGAAGAGCCTCCGACCGCAGAACCGTCTCGACTCCACGGCCAATGTGCAGGCCATCATTCCTGAGAAGATCGGCCAGACCCGCTCGGGCTGACTCATCGCAGACTCCTTCGCCCAAGAAGGTCGCACACAATCGCCACGCCAGCCGGTCGGCGGCTGCGGGCTGGGCCAAAAGTTGCGCGGCGAGCGACTCGGCATCAAATCGAGCGGTCCTGCCCAGAATAGTCTTCTCACGTTCATCGTGATCGGGTGGTTTGAAATGAGCGTGCCCTTGCACGACGCTTAGCCCCGTCAGTGCACGTGCACATTCCTTCACGTCGCTCTCTGTGAATCGGCCCACGCCGAGTGTAAAAAGCTCCATCAATTCGCGAGCGAGATTCTCGTTGGGTTTCGCCTTGCGGTTCGATGGCGCATCGAGCCAGACGAGCAAGGCCGGGTCGCGCAGCATGGCTCGCAGCAAGTCGCCGAACGGACCCCGGCCGAGCTTTTTGAATGTGTCATTCTGCACTCGCATCGCAGACAGATCGTCCACCTTGAGCTGGCTGGTCGCGAAGTGGTCGTGCCACGCGAGCGTGAGCCGCTCTCCCAGGGGGTCCGGAGTAAAGTAAGCTCGGTAGAGCCACCATGCTTCAAGCCGGCGGGGGTCAGACGAAGCGCTGGCGGAATCACCCAGCAACGCAGCCGTCGCCTCAAAATCCTGCGGAACGCCGTCGAGTCGGCAGTGTGCCGAGAGCACTCGATCGACGGCTGGACCTGGCCCACCGGCCAGGTCGCGCTCGAGCTCGCGCCAGGTGGCGCCAAAGCCAGCCCGGCGACGGAGCGTCCAGGCGCGGGCGAGGGTCCAGGGGGCGGCGGCAGACGGACGATAGATCGACCAGGGGGATGTACTCATCGATCAGGTACTCCTGGCATTGGGCGCACGCTCAGCCTTTCCTGATTTCTTACCGTGTATCGGGCGAGAGCTTGGATTACTCGATCTTGATCTCGCCGATCTCGGTCGTTTCTCCGGGTTTCACGGCAGCGCGCGGATGATGAGCGTATCGCCGTCCTTTGATGGGCTCCGTGGTTTCAACCGCGATGCCGTAGTCACAGCCGGTGGGAATATCCTCGATGACGAACCGCCCATCGGCGCCAGTCACGACATTCGCCAGGCTGAGCCCGAAGTCTCCGCCTGGAAGGACGTCCGGCCGGATGGTGGCGGCCATCGGGTTTCCGTCAGCGTCGACCACGCGCCCGCGGATCGCCGCCAGTGGCGCAAGCCTCACGACGAGCGGCCCGCCCCTGTCGTCTCCTTGCTTCACCGTCGCCACCTTGCCGAGTCTCTGTCCTTCATGCCGAACCAGGAAGATTCGGTGTTCCTCCGGCCTCAAGTTGCCAACTTCGGCGTCGGGCGCCGGCATGTCCCCTTTGTCATACGAACTTCGTCCGAACCGACCGCGTGTCTTGAGGCCGGCGATCGGCTTTCCTTCCGGATCGACCACTCGCACGCGCACCGACGGGCCGGTGACGACCTCGAGGTCCACATGCACGACCTCGGCATCGGCGGGTGGGTTGATCTCCTTCATGACGGTAGGAAACAGCCTGCCGGGGATGATCGGATTGTTGAAGGTCTCGAAGTGCCCTGCGGCGTTCATGCCTTCGATCGCTTCGGATCCGGCGCCCGGCATATACTTGTCCTTGTCCACGACGGCCCCGACAATCGCGCGGCCAGGCAGGCCCACGAGCCTGAACGTTCCGTCAGCCTTTGTGAGATAGCGATGCTGAAATCCCACCCCATCGGCATTGCGATCGCCGTCGAAGGCAGGGTGCTGCTGGGCAAACGTGTTGGCGAGGAACGGAAAGTAATGGAGCCAGGCCCCTTCCAGTGGTTTTCCCGTCGCCTTTTCCGTGATCTTGCCCTCGATCCAGATCGCGCGCTGCAAGGCGAGCTCGAGAGACACCGGACCGGCGCCCGGCGGGTCGGGGATCGCTACTTCCTGCATCAAGTAAGGTTGCTCATCACTCGGGACGATGATGACCTTGTTTCCCGCGCCCTTCGGCAGGCCCGCCAGACGGAACCGCCCTTGTTCGTCGGTCTTCGTCTTCAGCGTCATGATCCCGATGAAATCGGATCCGGCGAAGTGGTAGCTCCGGATTTCAGCGCCGGCTAGCGCGCGGCCTGTTCTCGAGTCTTTGATAGAGCCCTCGATCAGCCGGCTTGGGGTCGCCGTGTAGGTGAAGTCGGATCCGTAGATTGATTGTTTCCCTGAGCCGAAATTGTTCGCATAACCGGCGGCCGGAATTGGCTCGGTTCTCCTCGTGACCACCTCGATTGATGCAAACGCGACCGTTTGGCCTTGTAGCTCGATCCCGACGATTCGATCGGCACGCAGACCGTCGAGCCGGAAGCGGCCGCTCTGATCAGTGGTCGTTTCGCGCGGGGCCGCGGGAGCGTCTTTTCGCTCCCAGTCGATATGCCCGCTCGCAACCCACGGTGGCTCACCCTTCCTCACGCCCTCGAGCCATGGCAACAGGTTATCGTGCTTGGGAACGTAGACGTGTTCAACCTTCACCGCGATGCCTGCAACCGGTTGCCCTTCGAGATTGAGCACTCGCCCGGTTATCGGCACGTCCGAGGTTGGTGCCTGGCCCGCCGGTGCACCCGCGGCCGCCTTGCCGGTGTTCACGTCAATCGATCCAAGATCGACCGTCTGCCCGCGCTCGACTTTCATTTCCTTGGAGAGCAGAAACGGCTTGTACGATTCCGGATCCATTCGACGACCGAGCCCGTAGACCAGGCGCTCCGCAACTGTCACCTGATACGGGCCGCCCGCGGGAAGATCGTCGCATCGGAATCGTCCCTCGGAGTCAACTGCCGCCGACGTCACATGAATCTGCTTGAACAGAGCCGCAGCATCGCAGACCAATTCGATGCGGACGCCCCCGGCGGCAGGCTTGCCGTCGCTGCCGAGCAGCCTCCCGGTGAGTGTGGCGCAGGGACGGAGAGTCACCGTCTGCTCCGCATCTTTGCCAGCCTCGTCGGAGCCGATCGTGACCAACGCGCCGATCTTGCGGCTGCGTTGCTGGATCACGACCGTACGCGGTTTGCCCGGCTCGAGGCCGCCGACCCGCGTGGTGCTCTCGTTGTAAAGGTTCCGGTCGCCGTGGTCCGATCCTTCCGGATTTCGGCCCCACACCGTGGCGTTCGTCACCGGCTTCCCGTCCTCGTCCACAAGCCTCAGCCGGACTGCGCGGCCGGCGTCGACGCTCATGTCGCAGCCGAATGAAGTCGCACCCTCGGGAACGGCTATCTGCTTCAGGCTCTGGTACATTGACGTGAATATGTGATTATATGTGAGAAGCTGGTCCTGCCCACTCCGGCCCTTGATCGATTCTGCGCCATAGCCTCCCAGGTAAGACCTGTCGTCGGTGTGGACGGTCACGACTCCTTCACCGGGCAAGCCGACGATCTGAAACGACCCGTCCGCAGCCGTCTTGCGTCGCGTGTCGATGCTCACTGTGGCCGTGATGTTGGGGTCGAAATTCGGATAGTCCTGCGCGTGCTTGTTGGTGAACATGGGGAAATAATCGACCGCCGCCGCGACGGCCTTGCCGGTCGCGGCTTCGGTCACCTTGCCGCTGATCCAGATGCCGCTCTTGAGCGATACGTCGAAGCTGAGCGGCTCGAAGCCGGGCTTCGCGGGCGCTTCAAGCCACCCCGACTCGAAATAAGGCCGGTCGAGCGGCGCATAGACTGCCAGCTTGTGGCCAGCAGCTCCTTCCTTGGGCAGCCCGATGAGACGGTAATGCCCTTGCGCGTCGGTCTCGGTCGAAATGAACCCTTCGATATGGAGCGTTGAGCCGGAGAGCGCGGCCGCGGTTACAATGGCGCCCGGGATCGGCTGCTTCGTCTCGGCATCGCGGACGAAGCCTTCGATCGGTCGCGTGGGTTCGACCGTGATCGTGCAGGTCGCGCCGTAAGTCGCAGCCTCGCTCAGGCCGCGCACTGAGGGATCGCGATTGTCGTCCCCCACCCGACCCATCGCTCGAGTGATCACCTGCACTTGCTTGTACGCGATCGTCGGGCCCGAGATCGTCAGGTTCGCGAGGACGTCGCGGCCGAGGCCTTCGATTCGGAACCGGCCGTCACCGTCTGTGACCAGGCCATCGCTCAGCAAGCCGGTGGCATCCAGGAACATTCGTCCGTTCTTCGAGACGGGATCGCTTGCGGGCGCCGGCGAGCGTGCCGGCATCTGCATCTTGGTGACCGCCGCCCCCGGCTGCTTTGGCATACGAGTCGGCGCGGCATCGCTCCGCGGGAGCATCACCTGGCCAAGCGAGAACCTTCGCACCGGCGACCGGGCGCCCTTCGAGGTCAACAAGCCGGCCTGCGATCGGCAGATCGCCCGCTGAAAGTCGAATCTCGTCATCCTTGCCGCGATAACCGAGGCCAGCTCCGGGGGCAATCGCGATGACCCGAGCCGCGGTCGCAACCTCCGCCGTCTCGAAGTAGAATTCATACCGGCCGTCGGGCCCGGTGGTCTTTCTCCCGATCACCGACGCTTTGCGCGAAACGTGCTCGTCGTCAATGCGCGGGCCATCGGGGCGCCACCGCCACGCAATCACCGTTGCGCCGGCCATCGGCCGGCCGTCGGGTCCGACAACTTGCCCGCGCACCTTCTTGCCCGACGGATCCGGTCCGCCGTCCGGGACGACTTCGGCCGTGCTCGCCTCTGCCCTTTGCCGCTCATTGATTCCGACCAAGCCCGCCAGGAGCGTCAACGCCGCACCGACGGCGACCATCACGACGATGGCCCGTGTCCCCGCTCGAGTCGAGATCGCCCGAGATGTGTCGAGGATGCGAATGACTCGCCGGGCCAGCAACGACCGCAATGAGACCATCCCCACGCTGGCCGGGGCAATCGGCGGCAGCGACCTGCCCGCGAGCTCGAGAAGATGGCCGGCATAGGCGCTGCGCTTCGCTCCCGAGTGCACCACGTAGTCATCGCAAACTTCCTCGGACGTTGCCTCGAGTCGACGCGAGAGCACCCAGAGCAGCGGTTGAGCCCAGAGAGCGACGTTCGTCCAGCGGCGCAGCCAGTTCCACAGACCGTCGCGGCGAAGAAGATGGGCCAGTTCATGAATAAACGTTTCGCGCAAGTTACTTCCCACGTCGTCCGGCAGCAAGATTGCCGGGCGCCTCAGTCCGTCCAGGCACGGGCTGAACAGGAACGGGCTGCGCCAGACCGATGGTGAGGCGACCCTCAACTGGCGCGCGATATCGCGACAGAGCGCGTCCGCGGCCGGTTCGGCTGGCGCCGCCGAAGATCGCAACCGCCGCATCCGAGCCCAACCGACGCACAGCCAGAAAGCCATGAATGTCGATCCCACAAGCCAAATGGCAACGAAGACGGCGGCGATAACCGTCGTGTCCATTCTCAGCGCGAAGCGACCGGGCGCGGCAGCCCGCGCGGCCTCGGCCGCCGTGAGATTGGTTCGTTCCGCGACGATCGGCGGCGTCTCGGCCATCTGCACGGGGCTCGGCGACAGATCTCGCGGAGTTACTGAAGGTTCCCCAGTGGATTGCGGCTCGTCGTGCGCCGCCCGTTCACCGGGCACTGGCTCGTGTGCCCTTGACGGCAGCCGCAGCGATAATCCGTCGAAGCCCGCTGCGCCGAGCACGGCGGACGCGAACGGGCAAACGACCACTGCGAGTAGCGTCGTCCGGTAAACGCCCGACTGCACCGCTGGGCCCGACCGCCTGAGCACGCGCCCAGCCGCAAGCCCCAGCGCCAGCAAGACCGATGATTGCACGAGCCACGTCAGGCCAAATCCCGCGAGTTGTCCCAGAACTGCTTCGAGACCATAGTTCGCCATGGCTGCTCCCCTGTTCCTCGACCGAACGAATGGTGGATCACTTCAATCCCGGCGCTCGTCATCGATCAACCGCTTGAGCTCATCAAGCTCGTCCCTCGAAAGCCGCTCGTGCTTGAGCAAGTGCGCCACCAAGCTCCCCACATTGCCGCCGAACACCCGCTCGAGCAGGTCGCGAGTCGCCGTGCGCTTGACCTTGTCTTCTTTGAGGCGCGGAAAAAACACGAACGTGCGCCCTGTAGACTCGTGCCCGACCGCCCCCTTGGCCTCTAGCTGCCGCAACAGTGTCTGCACCGTGCTGTGGGCGACCGCCTCCTCGGTGTTGAGCGCGTCGGTGATCTCACGCGCATTGGCACGCCCCAGGTCCCACAACACCTGCATGATTCGAGTCTGCATCCTCCCCAGTTGCGTCTCACTCATCACCTGCCCCTCCATCCTCCGATATAATCTACTCAAGTAAATTTATCGAAGTAAATCTTCGTGTCAAGCAGGTTGTTTTGGAATTTCGTGGCGAACCCGGAAAGTTCCGCCCGCGACATGGAATCGATCGGCAGCGGAACCGCTGTCGAGGGCCAGCCTGGCGACTCCACCTGGAATTCGAAACCAAAAACCCCGCCCGTGAGCAACTCGCTTTGATCCAAAATCGCCGCCGCGCAGCCCGCCAAGCGTCTCACGCCAGGATTCCGATCGACCGTCATCCGCAAGGGTTTATGCGAAAAAGGTTTCGGTCGATTCGTGAGCCTTTTTCAGTCGATAAAAAATGATAATAATTGATTAAAAAAATGAGAAATCCCCGCCCTTCTCGTTCAATCTCGAGCGGGCAAACCCTGCGTTCACCGGATGACACGGCGAAGCTGTCGAGCGCCACGCAGACATCCCGGCGAGCGTTTCGGCCCGTCCGGGTTTTGGAGCGAATCTCAGCCTGCTTGCCGATGGCACGATCTGGCACTGGATGGCACTCTGTGCGTGAAGTTGACCGCCGTTCTCAGGATGAGCAGAGATCGACGAGGAGGTAGGAAAGCAGAGGGAGCCACCGATCGCGCGAGCATCGCGCGTTCGCTGCCCATCCTCTCTAATATTATTATGTGTCAGGTTTCGGATTTCGGCAATAAAAGCATCCAAAAAAAGTGCAATCACTCGATCGAGACGACTGCAACGTCCCGACATACGGCTTTGCGCGATTTCTTTGTTAATTGTGAACACACGCACGAATCATAACTAACGGAATCCTCCAACAACTGACCACTGACAACCCACTGTTCACACGCTCCATATAAGTAGCAGTGGATGGAACTCCCCATGAACTCCCCAAGCAATCAACAACATGACTCGATTATTTGGGGTTTGTTCCTGCATTTTGTAGCGAACGACGCGCAGATTTCCCCCAGACCCCCATAACAACGAATATGCGAGAAGTGGGCTTCGCGGCGTTGAGCATTGTGACAGGCCTGTAGCGCGATGGCGACGGCCTCGATCGATTCCTCTATAGCGTTGCTATCGGACTGAGCTGGAAGCCCATCGCCGCCGCCTTCCGCTGGAGCGCTCTCACCAGATTGGCTTTGATCTTGGCCTCGTACTCCTCCATCGACTGGGTCACATACTCTTCGCCGTACTTGAGCATCCTGTAGACCAAACAGGCCAGCTTGTGTGCAGTCGCCTTGACGGCTCCAAGTCCACCGATCCGACTTTTGATCCGTCGGTAGTACATGCCCAAGGGTGTCATCGTCTTGCCTGCTGACTGCGCGGCCATCCGTAGGGCGATAGCGACTCGGTTCTTCCCTTGGCGATGACCGCGACGTCTTTTGGTCTTATTGCTCTCATCCTGGGAAGGACAAAGACGCAGCCAACTTGCGAAGTGCTTCTCCGTGGGAAACCGACTGACGTCCACACCGATTTCGGCCAGAATGATCAGGGCCGTTCCCACGCCGATTCCCTCGATTTTTGTCAGGTCTACACCCAATGCCTGGAACAACGGGCCCGTCGCCTCGAATCGGGCATCGTTGCTTTTGCGACCACGCGTGCGTGGCTTACCAGTTTGTGTCTTCTCTCCCGCCCGGTTTTCGAATTTGGCCAGTTCGGCTTCAATCTGCTGGTCACACTCGGTGATCTGCCCATGATGGAACTGGTACAGCTCGCGCGCCTGCCGCAGCTCGAAGAGATGTTCGGGCCGCCATGTCCCTTCCAACGCTAGGGCAATCTGCTCCTCGCTGTGATTACAGCGCCCATGCCGCAGTTTGGCCAGCTTCTTGGGATTGCGTTGGCCTCGCAGAATGGCGTCGATGATCGAAATGCCCGTCAGTCCCGTGATGTCGCTCATGACTTCCGTCAGTTTGACGTTCATCTGCTCCAAGGCCTTCTGCATGTGTTGGACATGAGCAGCGGCGTAACGCACCAGCATCTGCCGTTGCCGGGAGTAGGCGCGCAGGGCCAACACGGAGTCCGGAGGTCGGAACGACCCACGTAAGAGGCCGTAGGAGTGCAACCGCTGGATCCACTGCGCGTCGAGTACGTCCGTCTTGGGGCGCGCGCCACAACGCGAAAGCTGTCCCGGTTCGACCAGCATAACCTCGAAGCCCTGGGATTCGAGGAGCTCGAACAGAGGAATCCAGTAAATGCCGGTGGATTCCAACGCGACGGTTTTTACGCCGCATTTCTTTAACCACACAGCGATCTCCTGAAGATCGGCGGTGTTGGCACCGAACTGGCGGACTGGGTCAACGTCGCGGTCAGCGGGAACGCAGACCAGCGGACTGGGTCAACGTCGCGGTCAGCGGGAACGCAGACCATATGCATGTCGGAATGAACATCAACTCCGGCTGCGTCTGGATTCACGACACTGAGCGGTGCAGAGGAGGCGGGGACGGGGACGGGAAGCGACCTGACCCGCGGCTTGTTGGTCGGCTCCTTGGGTTTGCTCGGCTTCTTGGGCTTGCGTGGCTTCTTCGGCTCTTCGTGGGGGACAAGCATGGGATCTCTCCGCTTCGCGGGTAGGTGTGGTGAAACGACAAGGCGCCGCGAGCCAAGAGGGGTATCGGGAACGAAATAGTCTCCCCAACGGGATCAATACCACGCCGGAAAAACCCGGCATGGCAAGTCACCAATGACAAGGTCGAAGCCTCTCGGACCATGCTAAATGTCGGGCTAAGAGCACCAACGTGCCAACGGCCACTGACGCGCGTCGCCATATGGCAACGTCGACATAATGAGGTAAACCAAGCCAGACCTTTCTCGACCCAAGTTCACGGGCCGTGAGGGGGCCGTACGCGGCTCGACCCGTTAAATGGGACTAAATGGGACTCCAGAGCCTGAAAAAGTCTCATCTTCCTCGATGTCTTGGACCCCCGTCCGATCGCTCGCCGAAGCACCCTGAAGCAGTACGTAAATCTTGAGGCACAAAGAGTATAACGCCACCGTCCCGCTCCGTGTTCCCTTCCCCCGACGGGTGAGAACTCACGCTCCCCATGTTCCAGACCCGTCCCACGCTCGGCACAGCTCAAAACTGGCGGGAATTTCATCACGCACCGAACCCCCTTTTCTTTTTGCACTGGATTGCATGTCCTGCCTCACCTGAAAATAGAATGTCGCGCCGGTTGGGTTATAATTAACCCTATCGGAGGTGAGTTCCATGAGACAGTCGCGCCGGCATTTCTCAGCGCCGCAAAAGGCTCAAATCGTCCGTCGCCATATCAGTGGCAAAGAGCCTGTTTCCAACTTGGCCGATGAGTTCGGCCTTCAACCCAGCCAGATCCACAACTGACGTCTCCGACAAAAGTTCGTCGAGTTTAGTTTTCTGCGCAAGTTAATGTAAAATTTGAGTTTATGTCCATTTCTCCCTTGACTCTAGCGAGGCGCACCTCTACATTCAAGTATCCCCTGCGAAAGGAGTTGCGCCCGCCATGATCCACATCGTTGACCCGCGGCAAAACCGCCTGTTCGACCCCTTCGAGGGCGTCATACCTCCCGCCGGTCAACGGATCATCAGCTCGGGCTGGCAGGGAGTCTTTCGACACGTCCTCCTCAAACTGATGCCCGTAGGTCAACTGGCCCAGCATTTCAGCCGGGAACTGGGAGCCCCCACCAAGGAACTGTACTCGATGGCCGGCTTGGTCTTCATGACCGACTTCTTCGACTGGACCGCCCAAGAGGCCGCCGAGGCTTACATCTTCCGCAGCGACGTCCAATACGCCCTTAACTTGGAGCCCGGCGTTGAAGTGTCGTCGCGCACGGTCGAGCGTTACCAAAAGCTCTTTCGCGAGAACGAACTGGCCGCTCAGGTCTTCCACGACGTGACGATTGGACTGGCGGAAAAGCTCGAACTCGACATCTCCCGCCAGCGGCTCGACTCGACCCACGTCTTTTCTCACATGGCCAGCTTTGGTCGCACCAAGCTGATGGCCGTGGCAATCAAGCGGTTCCTGACCCAGGTGATCCGGCATGCCCCTGAGCGGTACGCCGCGTTGCCCGCGGAGTTCTGCGGCGCTACGAACCGGCAGAATCGCAGTTGTTCGCCGCCGCCAAGGATGCCGAGGCTCGACAGCGGTCGCGGCAGCAAGCAGCCGAGGACTTGTGCTGGATCATCGACCACTTCGCCAATTGTCCCGACATGACGGCCCGGTCGAGCTACAAGGCCCTAGTCACGATCTTCAGCCAGCAGTGCGAACTGAGTGAGGGCAAAGTTGTCGTGAAGGCCAAGACCGGCGGTGACTGCGTTCAGAACCCGTCCGACCTCAGCGCCGGCTACGACGCCCACAAAGGTAAGGGCTATCAGGTGCAGATCACCGAGACGTGCAGCTCTGAGAACGAGGTGCAGTTGATCACAGGCGCTCTGCCGCAGGGTGCCGCGGAGCACGACGGCACGGCGGTGGTGCCGATGCTCGATCAACTCGAAGACTCGAAGTTGTTGCCCGAGGAGATGCTGGCTGACACGCTCTACTGCGGCGACGAGAACGTACAAGCGGCCGAGGACCGCGGCGTGGAGCTGGTCGGACCGATCCCCGGTCGGGAGCCGGCAAGCGACCCTGGGCGCTGACGCTGGACGACTTCGCGGTGGATGAACGGACCGGGCGGGTGGAAGCCTGTCCGCAAGGGCACATGCCGCTTGTGGTCGAGCGGAACGAAGAAGTAGGCACGACGCGAATCCAGATGGCGGCGGCAGCGTGCGAAGGATGCCCGTTCCGCACGTCGTGCCCGATCCACCAAACGCGGGATGGTCGCTACGAGCTGGATTTCAGTGACAAGGATCATCGGATGGCTGGGCGTCGCCGGGAACAAGAGACACCGGTATTCGCGGAGCGGTACAGGATGCGCTCGGGCATCGAGTCGACCAATAGCGGCTTGAAGAATCGGCTGAGGTTGGAACGTCTGCGAGTGCGAGGCCGCGGGAGTGTGTTCCGTGTGATCCTGCACAAAGTGGCGGGCTGGAACGTGCTACGGGCGGCAGCGTCGAAGAAGCTGCGCGCGTGGGTGAGCCGCGAAGTGGCCCAGACGCTGAAAGGAGCTGAATCTGGGCCAACTGGGCGACTCTGCGCTCGTTCTGAGGCTGTGGGACGGTTTTCAGATGATTTTCCGCGGTTCTCACGGCTGTTCGGTTGATCTTGGAGGCTGTTGGGCCGCTTGAGCGTGCATCACTGACAATTCACAGGCGGCATTCTGTCGGCAGCGTCATCCCTATGATAACCGTGAAGTACTGCCGATCGAAGAAACGAAGCGATCCGCATCGCGAGGATGATCTGTGGGACCTGGCGGTTTTCGAATTGAGACCAGACATCGCCGACCGCTTATCGGTCTTCATGCGGTTCGTGACGCTACACGAGCTGGAACTCGATCCGGACAAGCTCAAGGATGGCCAGTACCTGGTGCTCGGATACCCGGAGTTTCGGGCAGAGAAGGACGAGATGGACCAGACCATCGTCGCACAGGTCCTACCTTATTTTGCAGGGCTATATGATATGAAGCGCAATCCCGCTCCGGACATCAGCCCGGCGGATCACCTCGTGCTGGACATCAATCGCCTGGACCAACCCGATGGCGCCGGGGACAAACTCGACTTAGACCAAACGCATGGAATCAGCGGGGGCGGGATGTGGCGTATTCTGGATGAGGACGAGCCGATTGAGTCGCTCGACTGGCGGCAGACCAAATTGGTGGCGATCATCACCGACGGGTCCGTTCCGGAAGTGATGGGCCCGTCCAGTACCTTCGCGGAACGAAGATCAAGCGCGTTATTAACTTCATCTACACAAGGTGGCCGGACCTCCGACCCGCCCCATCGAGGCGGCGATACCCGTCCGGTTCGTCCAGTAGGTGGGTTTCGCGCCTGTGGGCGCGGGAGGGACGAGAGGTCGGCTTTATCCGGAGCGAAGGGCGACAATAAGGCCGTCAGGACCGTTCGGGTTTGACGAAACGGCTGCGGGCCCCGGGAAAATGGCGGGGGCCGTCAGAGGTGCCGTCAGGCGTAAATGTCATGAACGAAAGGAGATGTGTCGATTGGCGTCCCTGGACCAAAAAGCTGCCGTCAGACGTAAGTCCAATCCCAGTAAGGTGCTGACGGCATGACGGCACTTTGGGGGGGGACGCGTTCGGAGACCGCGACGGCCGGACAAGCCCCCTTACGACTTCAAGCGCTGCCGGATCGTCACTTTGAACGGATTCAGCGACTCGCCACCTCCTGTGTCGACGAGAACGGTCACGGCGCCCGTGATGTTTTGGACGGTTGATGTCGACGACCCCACTGCGCGGTAGAACGAAGGTGCGTCGGCGACAAGCTTGTTCACCCAGCCGATCGGGTGCGCGCCCGCTGCCGGGCCGAGAGCCGCCAAGAGGCTTTCGCGGAGCTGCGCCTGAGTCGCCGGGATTGGCACGC
Source organism: uncultured Planctomycetota bacterium (assembly GCA_963823665.1). GTDB lineage: Bacteria > Planctomycetota > Planctomycetia > Isosphaerales > Isosphaeraceae > CAVXHV01. The sequence continues at coordinate 582,696 of CAWGMQ010000007.1, read as the reverse complement.
CACCTTGAAATGTGGCGACGTAGCTTGAGTAAAGCTGCTCGAGCGAGGTGCTCGGGAGCGTGGCGCCAAGATTCTCCAGCAGCCGGACATCGCGGTGCAGCACGGCAGACTGAGACGGCGCGAGTTGATTCGCGGTCTTGATGGTGAAGAGCAGATCCTTGACCTGCGCCTCGGCCGTCTTTTTTTGCATTCCCCAGCCGCGGAAAAAGCCGCGAAGATGCTGCGTGTAAAACAGCTCGGGGTCTTCAAAGTTGTAGTAGGTGCTGTATGGAAGCGACTTCTCGCCGGCCTGAAGCGTGCTGAACGAATTCGTGAACGTCTGAAACTCGCTGAAGCTCACGCCGGCCGAGACCGCGATGGCTTTGGTGTCGGCGAGCGTCTTGTCGATCAACGACTCGTCGACGCCAAGGCTATCAAGACTTGCCTCGAGCCGCGCCCTATACTCCGACCATGCCGAGTCGCCCGCCCAGCCGTACAACGGCGACCGGTCGAGCTGGAGCGAAACGGCGACGGCCTCGGTCCGTGCCACTTCGAGCGGTAGCTTGGTGGCGGAGGCCGCCGCGGAGATTTCGCGGGCATCGTTGCGAAGAGCCTGGAATTCCTGGGGCGTCGCCTGCGACTTGAACTCGAGCGTTCTCACAGCGCCGACGTATGTGTCGTATTCATGGCGAACGAGCGCAACCTGCGCCGAGTACTGGCTCGATGACGACGAGCCGAAAACCGATGACGAAAATGGAGTGAAGACGCTCGGAAGGCGACGTGCTTCGAGATCTTCAAGGTGAGCAATATGGCAATGATGCCGAGTTGAACGAGCTTTACGATCACGCGGATCCATGATCCAAGGTCCTTCCGTGGGCAGCGATTTCGAGCCGTCGATTGGGCATCGGGCGTGATTCGCCGCGGAATGATCGGCGGGAGCAATGCCGTTTTTACGCCGGCGGGAGCGGCACGGTTCGGGAGGTTTAGAGAAAAGTGGTGGGAGCGTGTAGCCGCCGCGTCTGAACTAGCCGCTTTCGCGAGTCGATATAAGCAACAGAGGATTGGTGCGCGGTTGGGAAAGGGAATGCTTCGTGATGTTCGTCTACGAATGATCCCAATCGAACTGGAGCGCCTTGATGGAGAGACGCCCAGAAACGAACACCACCACCACAATCCTCCCCAACCCCTTCGTCCGGTAAATCCCGCGAACGCTGCCGATCCGAAAACGGCTCCCCGAGCCGGTGCCGCTACGGCGCCGCCTCCTGCCCCCGCCGCATGACCTCCCGCATCGCCATGTGCCGCATCAGGTCGCTCAGCCCGGTATCCCCCCGCAAACGGCCAACAACCAGCTCCGGCTCATGCAGCTCGGAGAAGAGGCGTGCAACCAACCGCTCCGCCTCGGGCCGCATAGCCTCCGCCTCTCGGCGGGCCTGATATCGCAGCGCCGGCGACTCGGTGTCCCATATCCGGACCGTACCGTCGCCGGAGCCGGATGCCAGGCTCGTGCCGTCGGGGCTGAACGCCAGTGAGAAGACGTAGTTCGCGTGTCCCTCGAGGCGCGCCACTTCCTGTCCGCTCGCCAGGTCCCAGAGCCAGATCGACCGGTCGCGGCCGGCAGACGCCAGCCGCTTGCCGTCCGGATGGAACACCGCCGAGAAGACCGCGTCGGTGTGCCCGGTCAGCACGGCGACGCATTTCGACGACGCCACCTCCCAGATGCGGACCGTGCGATCCGCGCTCGCGGAGGCCAGCAGCAGCCCATCGCCGCTGAACGAAACGGAGCTAATCGCGTCCGTATGACCCGTCAAACGCCCTGACCGACGCCGCGTCTGCGTGTCTCGGATGTCAATCTGCGTGCCGTCTTCACCGGTACCTGCCAGGAGTCGTCCGTTTGGGCTGTAGGCTAGCGACTTCTTCGCGATTGAAGCGCTCCCGACCATTCGAAAGGAATCGACAACCGCGCCCGTCGCGGCTTCCATGATGCTGACGGCTCCAACGGAATCAGCAGCGGCGATGTGGGCTCCATCCGGGCTCACCGCGATTGCCTGAACCACGTCGCCGCCGGGGCCCTTGAGCTTGTTCCGGCGCCGGGCGGTCGTTACGTCCCAGATGGAGAGCGAATCGTCCATCGCGGTTCCGGCAACCAACCACGAGCTGTCCGGGCTAAAGGCCAGCGCGCGGATATTCCCGGAATGAGGCAAGCTCGCGATGTGCTCCATGGTGAGTGCGTCCCACAAAAACACCTTGTTGTCCCAATCGCCCGAAGCAATCCATTGTCCGTCCGGGCTGTACGCGACCGGATAGACGTAGAGCTTGTGGCCGCGCAGCACCGACGCCGCTCCTTGACTCCCGACCTCCCACAGCCGCACCGTGCCGTCATGGTGCGCCACGCTGCCGCGACGGGGCGCGTAGCTCACTGAAGCCAGCCGATGGCCGTCCCCAACAAATGCCAGATCGCTGATGTCACCGATGTGGCCCTGCAGAACACCCTGGTCCTGGCGGTTCGACGCGCGCCATACCCGGACAGTCCGGTCCGTGCCTGCGGAGGCGATCAACTCCCCATCGGAGCTAAACTTCGCCGTCAGGACTTCACCGGTGTGACGATCGTAGGGCGCAAGTACCTCCCGGCCGGTCGCGGAATCCCACTGGCGTACGGTTCCATCCGCCGAGCTCGTCACAAGGCGCAGGCCATCCGGTCTGAACGCCACGCTGAACACCTTGCGAGTGTGCCCTTCACAGAGGATGGTCATCATACCGGTTGAAGTATCCCAGAGACGTGTCACGCCATCCTCGCCGCCAGTCGCGAGGCGCGTGCCGTCCGGACTGAAGGCAAGGGCCCAGGTGCTGGCGATGTCCTGGGCCGAGGTCGCCACTGGTTTGCCAGATTCGGCATCGTACACCGTGAATATCCACTGCTTCGGGCCTTGCCACACAACCGCCAGCCGCGAACCGTCCGCACTCACCGCCATCAGTTCGGTGTGCGTTACTCCGGGCCCCCTCAGTTGCGTTTGGACACGCCCCAGGTCGTCAAGGACGTTCAGCATGCCTGTGTTCTGTGGCACATCCTTCGGCAGACCGACCGTGGCAGCACCAGTCTCCCGGCCGTCGGCGAAAAGCCGCAGTCCCTGCCGCGTCAGCAGCGGGGGATGATCGAGTACATTCGCCTCAGATGGAAAGGATCGCTCCCAGAGTTCCTTCCCATCGAGGTCGCCCAGGCGCAGACTCTCACGCGCTAACTGAGCGATCCGGATGCCCTTCTGGTCGCCGATCAGGAATTGAGCTTCGCCGGCGCTGGCCGGGAAGATGGCGATGCTGTCATCGAGCCGCGCGTGCAAGTGTCGCCATTCCCAGTCGCGCAAAGCCTCCGGTGCCGCGCCCAACTGGCTGGCGGCATCGGCAACGTCGTGACGCGAAATCGCGGCAACCGCAGCCGCGATCCGGGCACGGTAGCTCTCGTACGTGGCGGCTCGCTCCCGTTCCTTCGCCACGCGAGCGTTTTCGTCCGCCACGCGAGCGTTCGCTGCGGCGCGCAACGCAAAAAGAATGGAAACGGCCGTTCCCACGACGAGCGCCGCGAAAATGCCCGCCGCCGCGGCCACCAGCGCTTTGTGTCGCCGCGTGAATTTGCGTATTTGATACAGCGCCGAGGCAGGCCGCGCCTGAATCGCCTCCCCGCGCAGTCGCGCCTGATGTCCGACGCCAGGTCCCCCGCGGAAGCGTAGCGCCTCGTCTTGGCTTTCTCGAGCGCTTTCGCCACGATGATCTCGACGTCGCCGCGGTAAAGCGCGTTGATCGAGCCCAGTCGAGACGGTTCCTGCTCCTGGATTACCCGCGCGACCTCGTGCCCCGGAAGCTGATCGAGCTGGTATGGCAGCCGTTGCGCCAAAAGTTCAAAGAGAATGACGCCGAGAGTATACACGTCCGAACGTCTGTCGAGCCCGGCCGGGTCGGCGGCGATCTGTTCGGGACTCATGTAAGTAAGCGTGCCCAGCAGTTGACCGGCCTGGGTTCGCCCCGCGGTGGAGAACAGTTCGGCCGCGGTGATATGGGCCACGCCGAAGTCGAGCACCTTTGGCTGGCCGGAGTCATCCACAAGGATGTTGCCCGGCTTCAAGTCGCGATGAATGACACCCTTGTCATGAGCGTGCTGCATCGCGTCGCACACCTTCGCCAGCAGCTCCAGGCGCGCTCGAGGGTCCAGTCCGCGATTTCGCGCGTGCTCGTCCATCGTCATACCGCGAATGAACTCCATGGCGAAGAAGGGCCGGCCGTCCACACCGATGCCCGCTTCGTACACCTGCGCGATACCGGGATGCTGCAGCCGCGCCAGGATTTCTGCTTCGTGTCGGAAGCGGCTGAGCAGCTCGGCTGTTGCGCCTCCCGCGCGAATCACCTTGAGAGCAACGGTGCGGCGCGGGTGGTCCTGTTCGGCCTCGTAAACGGTCCCCATGCCACCTTCGCCGTGTCGCCTCAAGATGCGGTAGCGGCCGATGAAAGCCGGCAGCCCGGGCTCCGCTGCAATCGGAAATGTGGCGCGGGCGGGGGCCACCGGGCTGGGCAAGAAGTCAGGGTCGCTTTCGACCTCCGCGTCGAATCGGAGAAGATCCTCCACAGCGGCGCGTAGCTCGCCGTCGCCTGCGCACTGCTGCTCCAGGAATGCCCCACGTTGCGCTGGATCCAGCTCGGCCGCCTGCTGAAACAGCGCCTCCACGCGCTCGGCGGTTGGATCGGCTCTCGGAGCGAAGAGGTCATTCACTGGCGGGCGTTCGTCGTCTCGCGTCATTCGCGTGCTGCCTCTTTTCTACCCGAGTTCGCGGAATCCCAACGCTGCTTTAATGGTCACGGGTGAGCGAACGGGTCGCGGGGGAAGCCTCTGTCAAGCATCAAGGCGCGGAAATCAGGTCGATTACGCAACGGATCGAGCCATTGGTCGCGATCCATTGGGCCGAAATAGGACATGCCGGCCGCCAGGGATCGCCTGAGCGCTTCCACCCCTTCACGCGCCAAGGCCTCACGCTCGGCGAAGGTCGGCCTCCCTCGTCCTGTCTCAACCAGGGTCGTGAGACTGGCGCAGACACGCGCGAGGTTGTACAGATCCGCGAAGGTGGGCTGGACAATGGCGTCCAGGACCTGGCGAGCCTCCTGCATGGCCTCGAGTGCGTCCGTATTACGATGCTCGCGGCTCAGAGTGCTGCCGAGAACGCCCAGGTCGAGGGCCAGCTCGCTGGGAAGCCAGACAGCCACCCTCTGGACTCAGTCTATTCGGATGCGAGGCGCCCGTCACCCGCGCAGCGGTCCGAGTTCCGCGCCTGCTGTACCGTCACGGCCGATGCCGCGCGCCATACGCGCCCGAGCACGCTGAACGATCCTGCTCACATCGCCACCGGCGCTCGCGCAGATGCACGGTCTCCACACCGTCGTCGGTGTTTAGAACAATCCAGTGCGCATCGTCGCCGGCCCTTGCACCGTCGGTTGCTGGTAACCGCCCAATATGGACAGCACTACCTCGTCGATTACCGCGCCAGCCACGGCAACGACGCTAGCTGGACTAAAGTCAATCGAGCCGTGCGTCGGCCACAATGACCAGGACGCACGAGTAAGCGAGCGGCTCACGTACAGAAACGCAGCTTGCGCGGCCGCCTTCCCCTGAAACCAGCGCCGCGAGCGGCGCGGCGTCCGTCAGCGAATTCGCTCGACCTGCCGCCCGCTTGAACATGCGACCAAACTCGCGCACCGTTTGTACCCAGTTCGATCGATCCACACCGAACCGGTCCAGGATACGATCGACGACGTCGCGGCGAGCGCAGGCGGGCACGTTAATGCTCCATCACCAGGGACTGTGGAGTGGGTCAGTTGCATATCCACGCGAACAGTAATGGACAAAATACCAACACGGCGGCGGTTGTCAAGCATGTTGGGAAAAAAGTCGAAAGCACACACGTTTTACTCGAAGCGAACGGAGGATGTCTGGCTTCCCGAAGCGAACGGTGGATGTCTGGCTTCCCCAAATCACTCAGTGGAGTTTTTTTCAATAGGTCGTATCTGGGTTGGCGTGGATCAGGCGTAGGAATCGGGAGCGAGGAAACCGTGCGTCGCCAACGCCCGAATTCTGAAAGATCAAGCTCATTCGGACTAACAGCCTTAATTTCGTTGAATTTGCACAAACGGAAAATGAAAGCATCGAATTCGCTGATATGAAACTCTTTGGAGAGCCAGAAAGTGCACGACTCAAAGGGGATATCACTAACATAGGAGGACCTTGGTCTGTCACGATCATAAGCTGCGAATGGCATGCTTTTTTGAGCAGACGTGTTCATACTTAGAAAATCACATTCGCGGAACGTAGCTTTCGTCGCATCAAGGTTTTGCTTCTCAATAAAGAATGCGCACCAGTAAAATCTCGACTCTTTGAAGTCTGTGTGATCGACGACGGCATTCAAAAACTGGCACTTCTTGAACGTCGCGTGTGTGACGCTCGATTCGGTGAAATCCGCATTGTTAAAAGACAGACCCTCGCATTCGAGCAAGTCGAGGACTTGCCCGCTCAAGTCGGCCCACTCGAAGGTGCCTCCAGATTTCGCGATGAGTTTCAGCGGGACTTTCGCTCTCAAGGCGGCGACCAGTATCTGCCCGCGTTCCGGGCTTAGAAACTGCCGCTTGCCATCTTTCCCCCTGATGAAGTGGTAGGGAGTGAGTTGCAATGTGAGCGAGGCGAGGCGGGCGGCGGTGTTTTCCGGGTTTTTGGAGATCGAATCATCATTGAGAAGTGGCGGTAACTGAACCGCAAGCAGATTCGAGCAACGGGCACTCTCCATCAGCCCGGTTTGCATCTCGATGTTTTTGTTCTGAGACGTCATCAGCTGATTCTGCTCGTCCAGTTTGGCGTTCTGCGACTCCAAAAGGCGCGTCTGGTCTGCGACGATGCGATTCTGGGCTGACAAAAGATTGTTAGCCTGCCAGGCCAGGTAAATGCCCAGGATGCCGGCCAGGCCGATCCCGCCCTTTGCCGCCGCCGACGGAGAAAAAAAGTAATATATGCAGGCATAGACGGCCCCGGCTCTCCGCGGGTCGCCTTTAGGCAGATGGCGCGTATTAAAGAGGTTGAATATCACCGGGACGAGGCGATGTTCTTGCTTGTAGAGCGCCGCTCGAATATTGGGCGGGATGTCATCGGCCAGCGCCACCGGTGGCGCACTGGTACGTCCGATGTCGGGGGCGGCGGGCCGTGAGATGACGTCTGCGCCTTGCGATTCGCCGTTCGTAGAAGTGGACATGGTGAGCTCCGCGGGCAGTTGGCGAGCCACCCAGCTATTCGTCACTACTCGGCGAAATGTTTAGGCTGTGAGAGTACCAGTGGCATCCGTATTTCCTAACCTCCTGATAACGATGAGCTTGCGCGAACCGTGGCTCGATCCATGGGCGCAGTCGCCATGAACCGGGAACTCGCAAGGGATCGGGCCGCCGGCGCCGGTGTCGGCCTGGCACCCGGCCCGTGCAATCGAGCAGCATGACGTACTTACTGGTCTCGATCGGCAGAAACCCTTGATCAGATGCCGCGCAGGCAGCGGCCGTCTTAACGTCGCCTGGAGCCTCACGCCCGCGATCGGATCGGAAGCACCACACGCCTCGCGGCATCGACACGGTGGCTTGCGATTTGTTCGCCCGGCGAGGCCGCTTCTGACCGTGCAGTGCGCAAGCTTTCGGCCGGCTCCGGTCGGGGAACGACTTCGGTCGCTGACCGGGGAGGCTGGACGGTCCGCATACGCTATCGTGATACTGACATTGGGCGCCACCCTGACGACTGAACTCCAGATCCGGTCGTGGCGCGGTTGACACCGTCGTTTGGAGACTCCGCCGTGGACGCCGTCGCTGACCATCATCTCCTTTTCGGTTTGCTCGCCCTCCAGAACGGCCTGATCAATCAGGGCCAGCTTGTCGCGGCCTTCCAGGCGTGGACGCTCGACAAGACCAGGAGCCTGGCCGACCACTTGGAAGCCCGCGGCGACCTTAACCGAGCCAAGCGGGCGCTCCTCGATAGGTTAGCCGAGGTTCACCTGGAGGCGCACGGGGGAGACGTGCAGCAAAGCCTGGCTGCTATCCCGGCTGGCAAATCCACGCGCGAGGGCCTGGAGAACCTCGGCGACCCAGATATCGGAGCGACGCTCGGCCATGTGCCCTCCGGCCACGGTTCGACCGATGACCGCGATGTTGACCGGACGGGATCATACGCCATCGGCACCGCCACCTCGGACGGCCACCGGTTCCGCGTCTTGCGCCCGCATGCCCGGGGAGGCCTGGGCGCCGTGTTCGTGGCGCTCGATGGCGAGCTCAACCGTGAGGTCGCGTTGAAGCAGATCCTCGACCGCCACGCCGACAACCCGACGAGCCGCCAGCGATTCTTGCTCGAGGCCGAGGTGACAGGCGGGCTGGAGCACCCGGGCATCGTCCCGGTCTACGGCCTGGGCACCTACGCCGACGGCCGGCCCTATTACGCGATGCGGTTCATTCGTGGCGACAGCCTCAAGGAAGCCATCGACCGCTTCCACGCCGACGAGACCTTGAATCAGGACTCCGGCCGCCGCTCGCTGGAATTGCGCAAGCTGCTGCGACGTTTCATGGACGTCTGCAACGCGATCGACTACGCGCACAGCCGCGGGGTATTGCATCGGGACATCAAGCCCGGGAATATCATCGTCGGCAAGCACGGCGAGACGCTCGTCGTCGACTGGGGCCTGGCCAAGCCCACCGGTAGGGCCGCGCCGGGTGCCGAAGAGCGGACGCTCATGCCCAGCTCAGCCAGCGGCAGCTCCGAGACACTCCCTGGCAGCGCCCTGGGCACGCCGGCCTACATGAGCCCCGAGCAGGCCGCGGGCGATCTCGAGCGCCTGGGGCCGCCCTCGGACGTGTATAGTCTCGGTGCGACGCTCTACTGCCTCTTGACGGGCAACCCGCCTCACGAAGGGAACGACATCGGCGAGTTGTTGCGTCGCGTGCAGCATGGCGAGTTCCCCAGACCGCGGCAGTTTGATCCGACGATCGATCCGGCCCTGGAGGCCGTCTGCGTGAAGGCGATGGCGACCAAGCCGGAGAACCGCTATGCCGGTTGCCCCGCGCTGGCCGACGACGTCGAGCGGTGGATGGCCGACGAGCCGGTGACGGCTTACCGCGAGCCGTTTTGGCGGCGAGTGCGGCGGTGGGCGAAACGAAACCGGACGGCGGTGACGGCGACGGCGGTGGCGCTCTTGGCCGGGACGGTGGGCCTCGCGGCGGTTGCGGTAGTGCAGACGCAGGCCAACGCCGAGCTGGCGAAGTCCAAGGCCGCGATGCAGGCGCGATACGACCTGGCAGTGGAGGCGATCGAGACGTTCCACACCGGCGTGAGCGAAGACTTCCTGCTCAAAGAGGAGCAGTTCAAGGAGCTGCGCAACCGGCTCCTGAAGTCGGCTTCGGACTTCTACGGCAAGCTCTCTGCCTTGCTGGGCAAAGAGACGGATGCGGCCGCGCGGCGAGCGCTCGCGGCTTCGAACTTCGAATTGGCCGAACTGACGAACAAGGTCGGCCGCAAGGAGGAGGCACTAGCCACTCATCGAGGCGTGCTGGCGGCGCGGGAGGCGCTCGCGGCGAAGCCAGGGGCCGACGCCGTGATGAAGGTCGACGTCGGCCGGAGCCTCAACGCGGTGGCGGCGCTGCTCGACGCGACGGGGAAGATCGACACGGCACTGGCAGCCTACCGTCGCGCGGAGTCGTTGTTGGCGGGTCTAGCGGGTCCCGAACCGGCCGCGGAGGCCGCGCTGGCAGCCTGCCGGTCGAGCATGGGCTCGCTCCTGTTCAGGGCAGGGAAAACAGCCGATGCGCTGGTGGCCTTGCGGCTGGCCCGAGTCCACCAGGAGGCCCTGGCCAACGCGCCCGGGGCCCCGAACGATGCACGTCGCGACCTGGCGTTGACGGTCGGCCGGATCGCGGTGCTCCTGTACAAGACAGGCAAGCCGATAGAGGCAGAGGCGGAGCATCGCGCTGCCCTGGCGATCCGGCGGAAGCTGGCCGACGACAACCCCGCTGTCACCGAATTCCACAGCAACGCGGCGATCAGCCATCATGAACTCGGTGTCTTGCTATCTGTGACGAGCAAGGTCCCCGAGGCGGAGGCCGAGTACCGGGAGGCCGTGGCGATTCGGTCGAAGCTTGCCCACGACAACCCCGCCGTGAATGAATTCCGCGCCCGGCTGGCCGACAGCCACAACTACCTCGGCATCCTACTGGCGGAGACGAGCCGATCGAAGGACGCGGAAGCCGAGATTCGCAATGGGTTGGTGATCCGGCGGAAGCTGGCCGACGATAACCCCGCTGTCACCGAATTCCAGAACAATCTGGCGGAGAGCCACAACTGCCTGGGAGTCCTGTTGAGGCGCACGGGAAGGCCGGCGGAGGCGGAGGCGGAGTACCGGGAGGCCCTGGCGATCCGGCGGAAGCTGGCCGACGACAACCCCGCTGTCACCGAATTCCGCGGCGTCCTGGGGATAAGTCACGGCAACCTCGGCAACTTGCTCTTGGCCGCGGGCAAGCCGGCGGAGGCCGAGACCGAATACCGCGCGGCGGTGGCGCTCTACCGAGACTTGACCGAGGATCACCCCACTATAACTACTTTCCGGAGCCGCCTGGCCAGCGTCCACCTGAGCCTCGGCGAATACCTCTCGAAAGTAGGCCGGCCGGCGGAGTCGGAGCGCGAGTTCCGCGCTTCGATCACGCTCTCGCGGGAGCTGGCCGACGGCAACCCCAAGTTCCCCGGGTTCCGCGAAAGTCTGGCGAATGGCCGACGCAGCCTGGGCCTCCTCCTGTCGACGGCCGGCAAACTGGTGGAAGCTGAGGCCGAGTTTCGCGCGGCACAGGCGCTTTACGGGAAGCTATCTGAGGATAACCCGGAACCTCGCGTTCGCGCCGGCGCAGCGGCGCTCGACAAAAACCTCTCCGCGGTGCTCCGACGCCTCGGCCGTCTGTCCGAGGCTCGCCATCACGCCGACCGCGCCGTCGCAAGTGACGAGGCCCTTGTCGAGAACGACAAGAGCATGACAGATCATCGCGATGGCCTGGCCGAGGACCTGCTCAACCGCGGCCTGGTCCGCCACGCTATCGGGGAGCTCGCTGGCGCCGCGGCCGATATCCGACGGGCGGTGGAACTGTTCGACGCAACGCCGTCGCGGACGGGCGACGCCTGGTTCTTCTCCGCGTGTGCCCACGCCGCGCTGGCAGGCCTGGCCGGTCAATTTGACTCGGGCGTCTCGGGTGCTCGAGCCGCAAGCGAGATCGAGATGGCGATGGCGCAGTTGCGCAGGGCCGTCGAGATGGACCACCGCAACCTTGACACGTTTCGCGCAGAGGATGCTCTCAACACGCTGCGCTCTCGCGCCGACTTCCGGCTGCTGATGATGGATCTGGCCTTCCCGGCCGAGCCGTTCGCCGGCCCCAAGTAAGACCCCGTTCGGGCGTTCGGGGAAGCCGGACAGCCACCCTCTGGACTCAGTCTATTCGGATGCGAGGCGCCCGTCACTCGCGCTGCGGTCCGAGTTCGGCGCTTGCTGTACCGTCACTGCCGATGCCGTGCGCAATGCGCCCGAGCACGGTAAACGATCCTGCTCGCATCGCCACCGGCGCTCACGTAGATGCACGGTCTCTACACCGTCGTCGGTGTTTAGAACAAGATCGAACCGGTCTAAATCACGCAGATTGATATGCGTGCCCCTGCCCCCTGAAACCACCCCCATCCCAACCCGGTGGTCACCTCCGGTTGCGTTTCAGAAGATCCCACGCGCCCTTGAATCCATACGTGACCCAGCCGGCCACGATGATCCCTGCGCACGGAACAGCCACCAAGATGAGATCGAGCGGCCAGCAAGACGCCTGGCCTGTTCCCTCGCGCTGGCTAATTGCAACCACCGCGATTCTCATCAGGCACACACACATGATCGCCCCGAAGACGAGCATGAAGAAGCAGCCCATGGCTTCTCGCGTCGTGCGACTGGATTCCCTTTTCATCGCACTCCTTCGCTCAGCGCTCGTCAGATCGGTGGGACGATCGGCAAGTCTGACGACCATCGTCAAGGTATGTTAACGAGGGCGCCGCTCCCATGTCCCGACCCAGAATGGCGAGCTGGTCGGGAAGCAACTATCGTGCGGCACAGGCGCGCGGTCGTCGCGGTGAATACGGTCGAAGGGACCGGGATCTTACACCCGGCGCAAAATCAGCCGCGTGAAACCGGCGTGTAAAGAAACGTGATCCGCGCGGATCATCACTTGGGGGGATTTCTCTCGCCGCTTAGTGCTCCATTTCACAATTAACTGTGCGGTCCAGTGCGAGCCTAAGGGCGGTATCAGCACGATGGCATGAGACTGCTGGACGTGCCCCTGGGATTGCTCTTCAACTTCCACGAGATCAAGCTCGTCGATGGAATGTCGCGCCTCGTTCTCGCCGGCGCAAGCAGCCTTTCAACATAGGGAGGAGAGAGCCGCACGGACAAAGCGGTAAGCGGGCGGGACGCAAGCTCGACCTGCTGTTGAACGTACACGTGGTCCGGCTCGCTGACCGAATCTCGCTCGCCCTCGCGAGCCGTGCGGGGAAACCTCGAACATGGGGGGAGAAAACCTTGAACATAAGATCGCGAAGGGCGCGAAGATCGGAGAGAATCCGAGGGGAGGCGAGGGACGCCAACCGATCGGGCTCGGTATTTGTGCACTCTTCGTGTCCTTCGCGCCCTTCTGTTCCAAAATGGAATTCGGTTTTCCAAGTTGTCGCCCCGTTGAGCGCGCTCGGTGCGCTCGAGGGCGGTACCGACGACCAGGTCGGAATCGGACGCTAAGTGCTCCGTTTCACAATAAACTGGTGCGGTCCGGCGCGAGGCTCGGGGTGTCAGCACGACCGGGCCGGCGTCCCATAAAACCGTCCCACAACCGCACAGCTAATTGTGAAACAGCAGCACTTAGGTCCCGGCGCAGACGCCGCTACACGATCACTGCGTGCTTTAGCACGTTCCGCGCTCGTAGAACGGGCTTTTCGCGTGACACTCCGCGGTATCCCGAACGGCACTCACATCGCGTCCGCTCCGCCGGTTGATGAGAAGACTCACCACCAGGGCCGCCGTCACAGCAACTGCCGATCCACCACTCATGACGACGAGGCCTGACTCGAATGGGTCGTTCACAAGCATCAGCCCAGCGACGCTGCCGAGCCAGACTCCGACGATCACGATCACCGACGGTGCGACGATCACAATCGCCTTTCGCAGGCTGAGACGAGTTCTTGAGTCGGGGCGATTGGAGGGATCCGATGCCGGGAGTCGCATAGTCAAAACCTCAATCGCGGCGAGCTTAGCCATTTGTACAACTGTGATCTTGCCGCACATCCCGTCGCGTGTCGCCGGCTCTACCAGCCGCATTTGTAAGAAACTCGAATTGACCGAAGTTCGGGGCGCGAATACAAGCCAAGCTTGTCGATCACACTGATGGAAGATAGGTGTCCGATGTACATGGCGATCTTCTCGGCGATACTCTCTGTGACGGCATTTTTCGGCGAGCCAGACGACCCGATCCGGAAGGACGGCACGCCTCTGCTGTCGCTCGCGACTCTGGCTGGCGAATACTCCTACTCAGACGGATTCTCCGGAGAGCGTTTGAAAATCGACTCGGATGGACGTTTCAAGCTCACATACCATATGTGCACCGGCGAGAGCCATGCGTATGGACGTGCTAAGCTCGTCGGCGGACACGTTATTCTTCGAACCTCTCTCGTTAGTCGGGCGTTCTTTCCTGACGCCCCTGGGGAACTGATTCCAATCCACTGGGGCGAGCGGTTATACCTTGTTCCCAAGGAACGCGGCAGGAACTTCTGCGACTACGTCAATATCGAGGGCCCCGAGCCTGGTTGGCCCTCCAACACCTTCTTTGCACGCTCCGGTGACGGCAAGAGACCAGCCGCAGGTATCCCACGCGTGCCCAAGGAGTGGGAGTCGATGCTTCTGCCGGCCCCCATCAACGGCAAGGTCGTCGAAGTGATCGGGCGCGGCCGCGCGCGGGTTGACTTCGGATACCAGCACCGGGCCTGGAAGGGGATGGCGCTCTGGGTGACGCGCGGGCGACCCTTGGGTCAAAACTGTAGCGGTGCATGCGACTAACTGCGTCATCGAATCACGTCAGCAAGAGACCGTGTTCAAGATCGGGGATCTCGTCTCGTCCAGACGGACTCGAGTCAAGCCACGCGATGCGAACGCCGCTGACAGGACTAGCTCGCCCACGCCGGATCGGCGAGAAGGCAGTACACGGCTTTCCGCGTCCGAAGGCTCATATCCGGATGGTCCGCAATAGCGAACCCTACGGAGAATTCACGTTCGCGCCGCTCATTTTCCCCCGTCCCGCTTGAAGATCGAAATCGCCTCCTTGTCTTCAGTGGCAACATAGACGAATGCGTTATCCGGACTGACGGAGACAGCCACCGCGCCGTTTTCGCCCCCTTCGCCACAATCCGGGATGGTTTCCAGATATGTAAGTTTGCCGCTCGCCGGGTCGCGGCGGAAGGATGCGATCGAGCCGGAGCGAGTGGCCGCGGCGTACACGTTCAAACCGTCGGGGCTGACAGTCACATGGTTGCCCCCCAGGAATCCTTGCAGTTCTCCGCCGCCGTCACGAAATTCCTGGATAAACGCAAGCTCGCCCCCCTCCGTCAGCTTGAATGCACTCACCGCGTTGTCGCCGCCGAACCGGCCTGACACCACGTAAACGTGTTTCGCGTCGGGGCTGACCACCACGCCAAAGGCACCCACGAGACCACGCGCTCCCCCCTGCCCGTCCCGCACCACCTGGCGCACCCGCGTGCTTCCCGTCTTCGCATCGAAGTCAGCCGCAACGAGAGCCGAGCCGCGGTAAGAGGCGACCGTCAGGGTCTTGCCGCTCGGGTGGAAGGCCAGACCGCGGGCGCCGGCGTAACAACCGTCCCTGCCCTTATCGACCCCCGCCAGCTCGAGCTTTTTGTTTGTTCCAACGCGGAAGCTCACCACGGCCCCGTCGTCTTCTCCCCCGTCGTCGAGAACCACAACGAAACGCGAGTCGGGCGAGAACGCCCCCTGGACCGGAAAGCTCAAGTGCACACGCTTTTCACCATCGCGCACAAGATCAACCAGCTTCAGCTCGCCGGTATCGGAATTGCGATCGTAAAGCGTGACCGTCCGTGATCGAAACGCGACGGCCACCGCCATCTTCCCGTCCGGGCTCAGCTCGATGTCGGTCACGCCTGCGAGGTCGTCCGGCTCGGCGATCGTCTGTTTATTTTCAAGAAGACCCGTCTTCAAATCGCGGGCGTAGACATTGAGCGCGCCGATCTTCCACGACGCGGCGTACAGAAACCTGCCGTCGGAGCTGATCGTTGCCGTGACCACGCTGTCAAGCTCGTCGTGCGGCTCGGCCTGGACCAGCTTGAGCCGTCCTTCCCCCTTCTGCTCGACTGCGCCGGCGTGCACGACGCCCAGGCCCAGAGCCAGCACGGTTATCAAACGCCAGGGATTGATGCAGGACATGTCGAAACTCCGATGACGGGAAGTGCTGCACGCGCAAAACCGCCGTCGCGATTTGCATAGCCCGAAACACTCCCCGAGTGTACCGCCGATCGCAGTGCACAGCGAGCCCCGGACGGGAGTCACCAGCGACTCACTCGCCGCCGCCGGAAGCCTTCATCGCCTGGAGGTCAACAGCTCGGTCAAACAACGCAAGCACCGGTTGCACGACAGCGAAGTCGTGCACCGGTACCCTGTTCGCTCCCACGAACAGATCGCCGCATTCGGCAACGCCGATGTTGTAAACCGGCTGACTCGCTTGCGGTTCGACCGACTCGACCAGCACGATATCCCCAGCCACCCGCAACCGATCGCCGGCTCTCAGGTCTCGCGCCATCGTCCAGCCTTTCCCGGCCTTCCAGAAGCGAAGCAATCCCGTCACGGGAATCGATACACCACCCGCTCGCACGTTGAAGGTCGGGGCAGACACAGCGGCCCGAACAGCCACGACCGGCTGAAACGACAGCTTGCCCGACGTCGTATCCTGCGCCAGCACTCGGTCGTTCACGTTGATTTTCTCAATCGGCCGCGGGCCTTCGAGCGTATGAACCAGGGTACCAGCTCCAAGAGACGCCACACCCACAAAAGCTTGGGGGCCTTCTGCGGTTCGGGTTCCACCGCGACTCGCGAGGGTCTGACTTGTTCCCGTGCTGTTCCGCAGCAATCCAATCCACCAGTTCCGCCACTTCTCGGGGTCGGCCCCCAGATCCGTTCCGGCAATCGCGCTCAGAACCGGCTGTACGCGATCGTTGGTCATCTTGATACCGGCATTGATCGATTCGATGATCTGTATGTCCATGGCCAGCTTCTGCTGCAAGTTTAGCTTGGCCTGGGCGATGGCAAGCATGTCGCGGACGATATTCATGTCTTGCTGTGCCGCGGTGCCCCCTGCCTGGATCATCAGTCCGATCGCCGCCGAGGGGCCGGGCGCCTGCTGGTCACGACGATGCGGATCGCGGCGTTTGAGCGCCTCGAGCGCGCGAGACCTCACCTCCGGCACGCGGCTGAAAACCGCCAGCGCCGCCAATCCGTTCGACGCCGAGGGACCATCGATCTGCGAGAGTATCTGCACCGCGGCATTCTGAAGGCGCGCCCCCCGCGCACGAAAATCGCCCAAATCATCGGAACCGCGCGCGGGTCGGTCACGGCTGCCAGCTCCTCTTCAGCCTTCGCTCGTTTCGCGCCATCCTTGCTCAAGAGCCACTCGCGCATCTTCTCGAGCTTGGTCTTCCAGCTCCTGTCTGCTTGCTTCTGAAGTGCGGAGTTATGCTTCGCGGCCGCGAGGTGCTCCGGCTTGACCCAGCCCTTGCCCTGCTTCTTGTATCCCAGATGCCGCCACGCAATTTCCCGCGACGGGTCAAGCACCAGCACCTGGTTGTAGAGGAGCGCGGCCTGCTCGTTCAGCCTGCGCTCTGCGCACCATTGTGCCAGCTTCAACAGGGCGTCGACCTTGGCGGGTGTGCCGGAGCGTCGCTCGTTGTACTCGGAGATCAAAGCGATTCCTGCCGGGTCGTCCCGAATCTGCTGCGCGACGTCATCGGGCCGGCCCCACAGCTTCTGATGCTCGAGCAGACCCAGCAACCCCCTTGCCAGTGCGTTCGACGAATCATACTTCACCGCCAGCGCAAGATGCCTGGCACGTTCGGTCGAGCAGTCATGCGCCTCACACCAGAGCGCCAGCCGCACGTGGGCGGCCGGGTCGTGACGCGCGGCCTCCGCCGCCTTCGCGTAGGCCTCGCGGTCCGAAAGCGAGAGCGAATCGATGTCTCCGGCGCGACCCGCCACGGCGGCCATGACGGTAAGAACCGCCGCGAGGATCAGGGTGCTGGAATTGATCGCCGCGTTCATCGATCGCGGCGCCTGGTTCTGCGACCGGAGATTCATCGAGCACCGCCTATGTTATAGATGACCGCGGTTGTATCGTCGAGGCCCACCGCCAAGCCGCGGGAATCGGGCGCAAACGCGAGCGCGCCCGGGTGTGTGCGAGTCGCGGGGCAAACGAACGTGTCGATTTCGTGCAAGTTTTCCGCCGAATAGAGTCGAATGCGGGATTCACGCGAGCCCAGGGCGACCGCAACGATTCGCCCGTCGGGCGAGAATGCCAGCGCCCCTACCCGATCAGCCGGCACGGCGATCCGTTTCCGCGTACCTGTACTGATCTCGACGATTTCGACCGAGCCTTCACCCATCCCGGCTTCGCTCATCCCGTGGTTGGCGGACCGATCGCCCTGGCTCGCCACGGCCAGACCTTGTCCATCGGGCGTGAACGTCATGGCATAGCCGGAACACGAGAACCGTTCCACGCCGCTCTCCAGCTCAGCTACGTGCGTGACCGTCCCCGTGCAGATCGCGAGATATCGATTACCAGGAGCAAAAGCGATCGCCGCCAGGTTGAGCTCAGCCGCTTCGTCCGGGCCGAGCACGAACCGCGGCTGAACGGCCGGCTGCTCTTGTCCGCTCGAGACATCGACCACTTTGAGCCCGAGACTGTGTGCGTAAAAGAGAACGAGCTTGCCGTCGGTCGAGAATGCCAGGGCCTTTGTGCCGTTCACGGTTTTCTTTGTTTGATACTCGCGCTCGAGGCTGCCGTTAGTCAGGTTCCAGACGCGGAAGGCCGGCGCATTCGCCGGCGCGCGAAGCGACGTCGAGGCCAATGTGGTTCCGTCCGGTGAGATCGCCAGGAGCTGCGCGACCAGGGCGTCGCTCATCACTCGGAGCTGGCGGCCGCTCGCGGCGTCCCACTGCCGGATGGTGCCGTCATTTCCGGCAGTGATCGCCGTTCTTCCACCCGGCATGTAGCCAATCGCGCTCACGGCGCCCCGATGCGCGGCGTCGCTCTCGAACCGCTCGCGTCCGCCAACGGTCTCGAAGACTCTCAGCACGTTGTCCCAGCCCACGATCATCGTTGTTCCGTCAGGCGCAAAGGCGAGTCCGCCGGGCTGAAGCGCAGGCCCGAGAACCGCCTTCCAGCGGTCTTGCCCGGTCTCAATGTCGACGAGCGCGATCGATCCGTCTACAGGACGGATCACCGCAAGTGAATTCCCGTCCGGCGTGAATCCCTGCGCAAACCCACGAGCAACGCAATGTCTCTGGCTCGTTCGGCGGTCCCAGATCGTCGACTCGCCGTCACGTGTGCTCGTCGCCAGGTAGCGCCCGTCGTCCGAGAAGTACGGTGACGCTCCGTCGATCAAGGGCATCGCAATCCGCTCGGTCTCGCCGCTGTTCAGATGCCAGAGCACAACGCCTTTTCCGATCTGGTTTGTCGCCAGAATTTTTCCATCCGGTGCGAACGCGAGAGCAAAGACAGGTTGAATCTCCAGCAGTTTGGTCGTTTTGAAACAGTCACCCGTTTGGGTATTCCACAGCTTGACTTCTCCTGCGTGCTCGCCGGTCGCGATGATCGTCCCATCCGGCGACAACGACAGGCACTGGAGATCCATCGTGTTCGTGTCGATCGTCCGGAGCACGCTTGAGTCGGACAGACTCAGAATCCAGAGCTTGCCGACGGGGCGTCCGGCACCATCGCTCCGAACGAGCCCCGCAGCGGCCAGATACCGGCCATCGTGCGAAGTCGCCACCTGCCGGATCGACTTGTTTACCCCGGGCGTGGCTGCCGTCACGTCGATGATGCGTTCCTGGCTCCCACGCTCGACGTTCCAGAATCGCACGAGCCCGTCTGCCTGAGCTGTCAGGGCCGAGTTTCCGTCACGAGTAAATGTCACGCCCACCACCCTCGTGGTGTGTCGCCGCTGGATGGTGCCGAGTCGCATCATGATCGGCGCCGGCAAAGGATCGCCGAAGCGATCGAGGCGCGGCGTAGGCTCCGTCTTTCGTCGTCCGGCCAATGCCAGGGCCGTGTCGTCCGCGTGTCCGTGCCGGTCTGGTCGTGCCGGCCCGATGATCTGCGTGGCGATCGCCGACGCTCCCAGCCCGAGCGCAAGCAACACGGCAGACAATCTCGCGACTCGCCCGAGCAAGAGCGCCCTGACACCGAGCCGGACGAGTGTCCCCACTTCGACCGTCATCGATCCGGTTTTCAAGCCGGAGAAGCTCGCGAGGGTAGCTGTTCGAACCGTCGCCGTCAGGAGGGGCGTACTGACTGCCGCGCCAGCCGCTTCCGAAGCGAAAGACGTCGCCACGAGCGCCGCCGCCGGAGCCAGGCCACGACGGATCAGCCGGCGTTGCAAAACCTCTTTGGCACGCGCCAGCCTTCCGGAGATGGTTCCCTTCGTCCATCCCAGCTCGCGTGCGGCATCTTCCTGGGACCGGCCTTCGAGATAGCAAAGCACGATTGGCCGCCGATATTTCTCGGGCAGCCTTCGAAGCTCTTCATCGAGTACCTAATTGAGATCGCCCAGAGCTGGGTCGTGACTGCGGTGGTCGTTCAAAGCCTCGGCTGGAAGCTCCGCTTCCCTGCGCCGGCGGCTCACCAGCCTCGCTCGCCCGCAGATCCGAGCCGCGACTCCATGCAGCCAGGGACCCAGTGATTGCCTCTTGCGAACGGCTCCTGCCCGGAGCGCGAGCACGATGAATGTCGCCTGGAACGCATCCTCGGCATCGTGCTGGTTGCCGAGTAGGCGCCGGCAGACGCCCATCACCATCGGCCCGTGCCGTCGCACGATGGCTTCAAACGCGATCTCGCCGGCTGATTCGCTCTGCGCCGTGAAGTGCTCCAGGAGCTGCTCGTCGCTCATCGCCGCGACGACGCCCAGGCGGAACAATGCGTCGAGATCATGAGAGACCGTGTCAGCCGGTCGATTATCCATGAACGGGATCTCTGCTGTTTGGCCCGAGTCTCCGACCGGGCGATCTTCACCGACCGTCAATCTCCACACAACCGGCCTGCCACTCGCACACTTTCACGGACCAACCGCATCCTTAGTGCAAACAAACAGCATCTCGAATACAAGATTCTTAGCGATCGCTTTGTTTTTGATCCTCCGCGAGTAAACCCGCGTCAGCTTGAAGGGGCACGAGCTCAAGCTCGCGCTGGCCATGATCAGTGACATCTCGGTCGATCGCAAAAACCTGGAAGGCATGAGTTGCCAGCTCTGCGTGTTCAGCCCGGCAACGTGCCGCGTCACCCAGCGAGAGGCCGACGGCCGCAGCGAGGAAGGCTTCTACTGTTCGAGCTGCTACGAAGCGAAGTATGTCAAACCACCACCAACTGACCAGGGTGTTCAGCGGCTGCGTTTCACGATCAAAGCTCTGATGATCCTCGTAGTGGTGTTCTCAATTCCGAACGCCATCGCGGCCTGGATCTTGCGGTCCCTATCAGGCACCCCGCAACAAATTCGGGAGTGGAGCGTATCCGCTTTCCTTGGAATCAACTTGATTCTCGGATTCCTGATCGTGTGGCTCTTCTTGCAATCGTGGCTTGAGATGGTGAGCTGGTACAACCGAACGGGCGGTCTCGTTCCGATGCCGAAGCCGCCAATCCCCGATCGGATGCTTGAACGCGCTTCGTTCGTCCGAACTCTGCCAGTCTTTTTGTTCGCCGTCGTCGCGATCGTCCTCATCGAATGGATCGGTCCGGGCATCTGGTTGGCTCAGCGCGGGGGGCGTGTTGTGCTCCTCGCTCTCATTCTGGTGCCAGCATTTGCATTATTCGCGTTGTCGAGATTATTGAAGGATCGCGGTGCCAGGAATCGCTTCCGGCATCAGTGGACAATGTTGTCGCGCGCGGAGCGAGTCATCGCGGCGGTACGCTCCGCGTGCGGGGGTGGCGTTTTCCTGGCGATGATCTTCCGCGGTGGCGATATCCTGGCCTGGATGAACGCGCGCTGGTTTCACATTCCCATCGTCATCGCGATCGTGATGGTCGCCGGAACTGTGCTCAACGCCGTGTCGGCGTTCTCGGCTCGCCGGCGATAGGGCTCCCGCCCAGCCATCTTCACTATGCCAAGTCAAAGAGCATCACCTCCGACGCGTGCTTCGCGCAGGGCCAAACCCCTTTCCTCGCTGATCGCAGCGCCATCACTCAGGGCAAGTTCGACGCCATTCATCTCGATTGCTCCGCGCAACACTTGAACCCAGGCATGACGCCCCGGCGCAAGCTCGTACGATACGCGCTCTCCGGCGGCAAGCGTTGCCAGAAAGATTTGCGAATCTTGACGGATGGTGAGCGACCCGTCCCGCCCGTCCGGCGACGCGACGACACGCAGCTTGCCCTGTCGCTCCTCATCCGGAAACGCTCGCTGATCGTAGCTCGGGGCAGCCCGCGCTTCTCGGGGAAGAGCCAGATCTGATAGAGATGCACCGGCTCCGTCTCCGACGGATTGAACTCGCTGTGCTCGATGCCGGTCCCGGCCGTCATCCGCTGAAACTCGCCCGGCCGAAGCACCGAGCCGTTGCCCAGACTGTCCTTGTGTGCCACTGCGCCCTCGAGAACATACGTCACGATCTCCATGTCGCGATGCCCGTGGGTACCGAAGCCTTTTCCCGGCGCAATCCAATCTTCATTGATCACCCGCAGTGCACGAAACCCCATATGGTGCGCGTCATGATAGTCATTGAACGAGAAGCTGTGCCGGGTATCGAGCCAGCCGTAATCCGCCCTGCCCCGTTCCGCGGCCGGTCGAAGCTTAATCATCGTATCATCCCCTCATCTGCGCGACAAAGAACCGCATATTGACCGTCAACTCTTCCTGCGTAAACAATAGACGTCTGATATCTCCTGGCAAGTAGGCACCAAACAGGAACGTAGGTACCAGTTGGATACCACGATTGATGAGCAAAGCAACGACTGACGAGCAAAAGCATTTGCCGGAAAGGCTTGCGGCCGAGCGACCGGTTCCGAAGGACTGTCCGGCGAGTCGGGCGATCGATCTGATCGCCCACAAATGGACAATCCACATTCTCTTCGCGTTGCACGAAGGTGGCGGGCCGGTGAGGTTCCGGAAGCTCCAGCGGGCCGTCGAACCGATTACGCAGAAAGAGCTTACGAAGCGGCTTCGTGAGCTGGAGCAGGCGGGGATCGTGGATCGGCGAGTCTACGCCGAGGTCCCGCCGCGCGTCGAGTATCGTTTGACCGAGCTGGGCTCTTCCCTGGTACCGGCCCTGGTGGGTTTGCACGACTGGGCCGAGCGGTTCGGTGCCAGCGTGGATGAGAATCGCGCCCGGAGGCAGAATTCCACGCGTTGACAGCATCAACAGTTTCTTGCCCCGGGAAGAGAGCTGCTGGACGGCGCACTGGCACGGTATGATACCCCCGATTTCGCTTGTTCGGGCGCAGCCTTTAATCGTTTAGCCATACTTTCTTCTGCCCAGTCCGGGAGCCGGCGTTCGTTGACCGAGCAACTCATCGCACAGCTTGGATACGTGGGAATCGCCCTCATTCTGATCCTGGGCGGACTGGGCTTACCGATCCCCGAAGAAGCGCCGATCATTGTCGCGGCCGTGCTGAGCCGAAACGGCAAATTGAGCTGGCCGCTGGCGCTGGGCAGTTGCTTGAGCGGTGTTCTGCTCGGTGACCTGGTCGTCTATTTCCTGGGCTTCTTCTACGGCGAAAAAGTGCTCAGCCTTCCCGCTCACGCGCAGGCTGTTGACCCGCCAGCGGGAGAATCAGATCAAGGGCTATTTTCACCGCCACGGGTTCAAGATTCTGGTCTCGGGACGTTTCGTGCCCGGTTTCCGCACGGCTGCGTATCTGACGGCGGGAATTCTCAAGCTTCCGCCGCTCAAGCTGGTCTTGACCGATCTGGTGGCCGCGTCAGTCAGCACGATGTTCTTTTTTGGGCTGGGATACGCTTTCGCCTATCAGATCCAGCAAGGAATTCGCGAAGTGCAGCAATGGATCCTGGTGGGGGTGGCGGTCGCCGTCGTGGTCTGGCTGCTCATTCGCTACTATCGCGGCCGGCGCCGCCGGGCCAGCCTGTGGGGCCGCCGGTGCTGGAAGACGACCTCGACCCGCTCTCGATCGGCAAATTGCCGGGCAGTCAGGGCTCTCAAACCGCCGCGAGCGAAAGCGAAGCTGAAACGGAAGCCTCAGCCAAGCCGGAGGAAGTGGATCTCGAGCCGGCGGAGGCCGAGGAGCCACGCGAATCAACCGCCGAGTCTCAGGTAGCCGATTCGAGCCCCGCCCACCTCCCCGGGTCGTTCTCTAGCCCGAATCTCGATGGCGTAGCCGTGGAGTCGGCGATGCCGCACATATCACGGCCACAGTCCGGATCAAGCAACTGAAAAAGAACTCCCCCGGTGTCATTCACCCAGACTGAAACCTTTACAAAAATCGTGTTGACCCATTTTGATGTTCCTGATAGGGTCCCGGACGCCTTGGCGAAATCAGCGTGGGAGCCAAGGCAGAGACGTTGATCCCACCGAGTCTCGGCGAATCGAATCGAGGCTTTTTCTCGGGGATCCTATCCGGCCCGC
Source organism: uncultured Planctomycetota bacterium (assembly GCA_963823665.1). GTDB lineage: Bacteria > Planctomycetota > Planctomycetia > Isosphaerales > Isosphaeraceae > CAVXHV01. The sequence goes on along the minus strand of CAWGMQ010000007.1, from coordinate 558,751 downwards.
GCTCGACGCGACGAAAGTCCCGCGGGGCCCCGTCCGGAGACGTTCTCCGGGTGGGCGAGTTATGGAATGACTCGCTTCTTGGGTTCGTTTACATGACGGACCTTCCCGATCAACCCTGGAAGATCGCTAGAATGAAAATGTTCAAGTACGCTCTCGCCCTGGGGGCTGGACTCGTTTTGAGCCTGGCAGCCCCTCTCGCTCAAGCAGATCCCATTGTCCAGAACTCGAGCTCGACGTCTCCCGTTGTCCAGAACCTGACCCCGACGTCGATGAGCGCGGCTCAGTTCAATAACCTGTTCACGCCGAGCACGACGGTGCTCACGGCGGGCTACGACTTCATGAACACCCCGAACGCGGGTGTCGTCGAGTCGCAGGTGTTCACGGGCAACGCCAACACCGCCGCCTCCGGCTACTATGCCTACGCCTATCAGTTTGGCGTCAACAGCGCCATGGACACGTCGATCCAGCAGCTCACGAGCGTGAACAGCGCGTCGATGCTGTTCAACGCGACGCCGCTGGGCACGAACTTCACCGGAACCGGCACCACCTACGCCTACGTGGTGACCAACGGACAGGTCGGCGGCATCAACGTTCCAACCGCCGCGCCTGGCAGCGTGATCCAGGTCCCGTCGTCGATCTCGTGGCTGCCGAGCTCGACCACCGGATCGCTGACCTTCCAGTACCTGAATCCGTCCACCAACAGCGGGCCGCTGGCGGCCGGTGCCTTGAGCGGCACGCTGGTGGTCATCTCCAACCAGCCGTTCACGCAGCAATTTGTGAGCGTTCAGAATCCCGAGCCCCAGACGCTCTATCCCAAGGCCTATTCGCCGACAGGCGGCCCCATCGACCAGGTGCCGGCACCTGAGCCGGCCACCGTGCTGGCCTGGGCCGGTGTGGTTGCGTGCCTGGCAATCGGCCGGCGGTTCCGCCGCCGCGATCTCGTAGCCTGAAGCAGGCGAATCTCGCCAAGCCGCGCGAGCCCACGACAAGACAACCGACCAAACCAACTCGGCCCCTCGCCGCCTTCTTGAAGGTCGCGAGGGGCTTGGTCGTTTTCCGGGAAATGGTTTAGGATAGCGCCTCGCGAATTGAACGGTGCGAATGCCCGAGAAGCCACCAGCACTGACCTGGACGAACCCAACTGATGAGCCTTCCGTCAATCGCCCGCGTGCGCCGCCAGTACCAGCAGCCGGTTGTTGCCGACGTCCGGGCCGCCACCATGGCCGCCATCGAGCGCAGCCGCCTGGCAACTCGACTGGCTCCGGGCGCGCGGGTTGCAATCACCGCTGGCAGCCGAGGCATTTCCCAGATCGGCGCGATCGTCGGCGCCGCAGCCGCGGCGGTTCGCCGCCTCGGCTTCGAGCCATTCGTGGTGGCCGCGATGGGAAGCCATGGCGGCGGCACGGCCCCCGAGCAAACTGCGCTGCTCGCGGAGCTCGGCGTAACCGAATCAACGGCCGGCTGCCCGATTCGTTCCAGCATGGAGACCGTCGAGCTCGGGACCAACTCGTTCGGATTGCCGATCCATTTCGATCGTCACGCCTACGAGGCTGATGGGATCATCGTTCTCAACCGCATCAAGCCGCACACGTCGTTCACAGGGCGATACGAGAGCGGGCTGCTCAAGATGCTCGCGATCGGTCTGGGCAAGCGCCAGGGAGCCGCGCAGGTTCACAAGCTGGGCCTGCCGGGGCTTTTGAAGCTCGTTCCCGAAGTTGGCGCGTTCCTGCTCGAAAAAACGCGGGCGGCGCTGGGTGTGGCCATCCTCGAAAACGCGAGCGAAGAAACCGCCCGGATCGTGGCCGTCGAGCCCGAAGAGATTCTCGAGGTTGAGCCCAGGCTGCTCGATGAGGCCCGAACACTGATGGGCCGTCTGCCGATCGAGCAGATCGACGTGCTCGTGGTCGGCGAGCTGGGCAAGAACTACAGCGGCACCGGGCTCGACCCCAACGTGATCGGCCGCCAGCGAGTGGAAACGATGCCCGATCTGCCGACGCCGGTCATCACGCGCCTGGCGGTGCTCGACCTCTCTCACGAAACTCGCGGCAACGCCCTGGGGATCGGGCTGGCGGACCTGACCACCGAGCGTCTGGTGCGCAGCATCGACCCGAAACCGATCAAGGTGAACAGCTTCACGAGCAATTTCCTGACCCGCGCCCGGGTGCCGCTGGCTTTGCCCACCGACCGCGACGTGATCGCCACTTCGCTCGAAACCTGCTGGCGAATTGACATGGCCGAAGCGCGAATGGTGCTCGTTCCCAACACGCTGGAGCTGACCACACTCTGGGTTACGCCCGCGCTTCGGAACGACGTCGAGGGCCACCCGGAGCTCACGTTCGAGTGCGACTTTCGTCCGATCCCATTCGACGCGCTTGGAAACCTGCAGCAGGAAGAACTCTTTCCGGAGAGCCATCGAGCGCGGAGGCTACGGTCTTGATCCGCGCTGTCGTGTTCGATCTCGACGGACTGATGTTCGACACCGAGGCCCTGTTCTTCCGCGTTGCCTCCGAGGCACTCGCGGACCGGGGGAAGGCGTTCACTCCCGAGATCATGAAGCAGTTCATCGGCCGCCGCGCGCGGGAGGTTGCCCCGCTCTGGAAATCGCTCGCGGGAGTGGAAGGGCCCGTCGAGGATTTCCTCGCCGACGTCCGGAAGCGCTTCTACGATGAAGTCGATACCACAGTGCATCCGATGCCGGGGCTGTTTGTGCTGCTCGACTCGCTCCAGAGGCTAAAGTGCCCGTCCGCCGTGGCGACCTCTTCGGGCCACGCTTATGCCGAGAGGCTGCTCGTCCGCCACGGCCTCGAGAGCCGATTTGCGTTCGTGCTTGCTGCGGAGGACGTGAAGCTCGGCAAGCCGGACCCGGAGATCTATCAGCTTGCAGCCCATCGATTCGGCGTGCCGGCCCGGTCGATGCTCGTGCTCGAGGACAGCCCGGCCGGCCTGGCCGCCGCCAGGTCCGCCGAGGCCTTCGCCGTCGGAATTCCACACGAGCACAGCCCGGTCGAGGCGCTCCAGGCCGCCGATCTGATCGTCACCCGGCTGGATGACCCTTCACTTCTTCACCTGATCGCATCTCGAGACGGGATGCCCTTGACCGATGAGCCACTCCACTGACCCTTCTGGAAGAAATCGCTCCTCCGGTGCCCTTGCCGCGGCCGAGCCGACCGTGCCTTCCGGGGCAGCGCCGGCCGCGGGCGAAAGTTCAGACGCCCGCATTCTCGCCTACGTCGTGCCGATGTTCGCGTATGTCGGGCTTACCGCGCTGGAAGGCTATCTGCCGCAGATCGTGGGCAAGCCGGGCTTCCAGCTCTACCCGATTGCCTACGCCGTCAAGCTCTCGATCGTTTCCCTCCTGGCCTGGCATTATCGAGGAACGTGGAACGACTTCCGGCCGCGGCCGAATGCGGGCGCGATCGCCCTGGGAATCATGACGGGTTTCCTGGTCTGTGTGGGATGGGTCGGCCTCGACGGGCATTATCCCACCTTCACGTTTCTCGGGGGGAGCCGGTCGGCGTTTGACCCGTTCGTTCTCGAGCCGGCCTGGCGATGGGCGTTTATCAGCGTGAGGCTGCTCGGGCTGGTTGTGCTCGTGCCAGTGTTCGAGGAGCTCTTCTGGCGGTCGTTCCTGTTGCGATGGCTGATCGACAACGAGTTCACACGGGTGTCCATCGGCAAGGTGACTCTCATCGCCGCGACTGTCACCTCGGTCTTGTTTGCGTTGGCACATCCCGAATGGCTGCCCGCTCTCTTGACCGGTGCGCTCTGGGCGTGGCTGTTGTGGTGGACCAAATCCCTTTCGGCGTGTCTGATCAGCCATGCGACAGCCAACCTGGCGCTGGGGGTTTATGTTATTGTGACACATGATTGGAAGTTCTGGTGAGCCTTCTCGGAGCTTTTGCTTCGATGCGGTTGCTTCCGGGCAAAGACGCTCCGCTTTTCCACCAGCCGAGTGAGAAGACGCGAATGCCCGACGAGCCGCCACGCAAAAAGGACAATGCGAGAAAAACGGGTCCGCGGCCTGTGACCTCGATCGAAGACAAACCCGCGGCGGCTCTCAGAACGATGCGCCTGCATCTCGAGCTGGGCGAAGTCGAGGCGGCGCTTGCCGTTTACAAGAAGTCGCACGGCCGTTTGAGCGGCTGGCAACCGCAGGAATCCGACTGGATCGATCTCATCCAGGCCCTCACTGATCAGGATTGCTGGGGCGAAGCCGCACACGTGATGCTCGACTATGTGCAGGCCGTTCCGGAGCCCTCGCCGCGCGTGCAGCTCAAGCTGGCGCAGGTGCTGATCCAGAAGCTCGCGCGGCCCACGCAGGGGCTGTCCGTGCTGCAAGCGATTCCGCCGGGGGTATTATCGGGGAAGCTCGATCGGATCCGCAATCAGCTTGCCGAGCAGGCCCAGCACATGCGCGAGGAAGGCGAGCTCGAGCTGCGAGACGAATTGTGGTAACCGACCGCGACCGATGTGCGAAGCTCCTCAGGGTGTGTTTCCCGGCCGCTCGAATGCCACTGTTCCATCAACGACCGTCATCATGACTTTGCTTCCGAGCACGCTCGCTGCGTCGGCCTCGAAGAGATCGCGATCGACGATCGTCAAATCCGCACGGTAACCCGGCTTGAGCACACCCAGCCGATCTTCGGCAAAACCCGCGTACGCTGCACCGGCCGTGAAGCCGCGGAGCGTTTCTTCGAGCGTGAGCTTCTGCTCGGGATGCCAGCCGCCTTTCGGATTACCATTTGCTTCCTGCCGGGTGATTCCGGCGTAGATTCCCCAGAACGGGTTGACGATCTCGACCGGGAAATCGCTGCCGTGGGCCAGTTTCACGCCCGCCTGAACAAACCATCGCCAGGCGTAGGCACCGGCCACTCGATCGGGCCCGAGCCGCGCATCGGCCCAGCGCAGATCGTCACTGGCATGCGATGGCTGCATCGACGCGATCACGCCCAGTTCCGCGAAACGGGCCACATCCTGCTTTCGCACCACCTGGGCGTGCTCGATCCGCAGCCGCGGGTCGCGGGCCTCGGGCACGGCTTTCCGCGCAGCCGCATAGGCGTCCAGAACCAGGGCATTGCCCTTGTCGCCGATGGCGTGCGTGCAGATTTGCCAGCCGTTGCGGAGGCCGTGTGTGGCGATCGCCTCAAGCAGCTTGGGGTCGATCAAGAGCAGGCCTCTATTGCGCGGATCATCGTGGTAAGGCTCGAAGAGGAGGGCGCCGCGCGAGCCCATGGCGCCGTCGATGAAGAGCTTGATCGCCCGGAGCTCGAACCTCGCGTTCTCGAGCGACGCCGGCGGCCGCCGGCCGGCAAACGCGAGCTCGCCACCGGCGGGCAACGAGGCCATGCCGTAAACCCGGACAATTAGCTTTCCTTCGCGATCGAGCTCGCGATAGGCATCCGCGACCGCCCCGGAAATGCCCGCGTCGTGCACCGAGGTCAACCCGTGTTCAAGCACCACCTGCTGTGCGGCCAGCAGGTGGCGTTTGATCGCATCCTTGCCCGAGGACGGAACAGCGCTGGCGACCAGACCCATGGCACCGTCGATGAACACGCCCGTCGGGTTGCCCGCGGAGTCGCGGATGATCTGGCCGCTCGGCGGCGCCTGGGTGTCTTTCGTGATCTTGGCTAGCTTCATCGCTTCGGTGCTGGCCCAGCCGGCGTGGCCGTCGACGCGCCTCAGCCACACCGCGCGTCCGGGCGCGGCGCGGTCGAGTAGCTCCGCCGTTGGAAACTTTCCGCCCGGCCAGAGGCTCTGGTCCCAGTTTCGCCCGGTGAGCCACGAGCCCGCCGGCATGGCTTGAGCCCGCTCCTTCACCTTGCGCTCGGCCTCCGCGAGTGATGCGACACCCCGCAGATCGAGCTGTTCCCGCGTGGCTCCGAGCGACTCCATGTGGCCGTGCGCATCGATCAAGCCCGGCAGCGCAAAAAGCTCCGGCCGATCGATCACGCGGGTGCGCGGACCGCGGAAGCGATCGACATCGGCCTTTGTGCCCACGGCCGCAATCGCGCCGTCGCGCACGGCGATTGCCTCTGCGTGCGGGTTGGCCCGGTCACCTGTCCAGATGCGTTTCACCCGGATAATCAACGAGGCGTGGCCATCTCGCTTGAGGCGCAGTGTGCGGCCGGGAAGCTTGGCTTTTGTCTTCGAATCCACGAGAAGATCTCCGCCTGCGATCAGTGGTTTGCCGTTGACGAAGAGATGCTTCAGTCCAGGAGCAAATTGGGTCGGCCGATCGAAAGTTGCCGCATCGCGAAACGTTGCGGGATCAAACACGACGACGTCGGCAGCCGCATCGGCGCGGAGGACGCCTCGATCGGGCAGCCCGAGGATCTCCGCGGGCAGGCCGGTGCACGATCGGATTGCCTCTTCGAGCGTGATAAGCTTCTCGTCGAGCGCGTAGCGGATCTTGCGCGGAAAGGTGCCATACGCCCGCGGGTGAGTGACCTCGCCGGATCGTGCGATGTGCGTCGAGCCGTCGGACGCCGTGGCGACGAACGGTTGCCGCATCACCTCTCGTACGTCGTCCTCGCTCATCCCGAAGCTGATCGCCGATGCGCCGCCCTTGCGCTGGATTTCCAGTACGACATCAGCCGGCGTCACCCCTTCGCGACTGGCGATCGAGGCGAGATCGAGCCCGGCCCAGTCGGGCCGCGGGGGATAGCGCAATCCGGATCGAGCTGCCGCCGTCGCGTTCGAGGAGGTTTTGCTCGATCCCCGCGCGGAGCCGGCGGCCGCGGTCGCCGTCCGCGGCGATCCGCACGAAATCGGCCGTTGTTCCCTGAAGCGCCCAGTCGGGCACAGCCATCGCGGCCAGGCTCGTGGCTGAAGCGACGTAGGGGTATTGATCGGCCGTCACGCGCGCACCAGATGAGCGGGCGGCGGCGATGCGACTGATCGCCTGGCCGACCGTTCCCCAGTACGATTTTCCGCTGGCCTTCAAGTGCGAGATGTGCACCGGAATTCCTGCTGCCTTGCCAATCGCGATCGCCTCGTCAATCGATTCGGCCAGATGTGCCCCTTCACTGCGGATGTGCGAAGCGTAGATTCCGCCATGCCGGGCGGCCTCCTTGGCGAGCTCGATCAGCTCTGGAGTCTTCGCGTATCGGCCGGGCACGTAAATCAACCCGCTGGAGATCCCCCACGCGCCGCTTTCCATTGCACGGTTGATCAACTGCTTCATTCGCGCCAGCTCGTCGCGGCTCGGCAGCCGATCGGCGTTGCCCATGACGCTCGAGCGCAGCGCTCCGAGAGGAACCAGGTGAATCACGTTGGTGCCGGCCCTGTGCGCATCAATCGCGGTGAAGAACTTGCCTGCGTCGACCACGCCAAGCCCGCAATTGCCGGTCACGATGGTGGTGACCCCCTGAGTGATGTAATTCCGGTTCAGCCGTTTCGCCGGCTCGGTGATCCCCGGATCGGAATGCGTATGGAGGTCGATGAATCCGGGCGCGACGACGAGCGAGGTGACGTCGATGACCTTCGAGTTGGGACCGATCTCAAACGAATCGGCGGCGAGAATCCGCTCGCCGAGGAAAGCGAGGTCGCCCCGCCGGGCCGGTGCGCCGGTACCGTCGATCAAGGTCCCGTTGCGCAGCACCACGTCGGCGACGACTGGTTTGTTCGGGTGCTCGGAGTCTGGCGCTGCGGCAAAGGTAGACGAAATGGAAATCGCGACGGCCGATATGGCGAGTGAGAGGAATTCGCGCCGCGATCGCCGACTGCTGGAACAGACCTTCGACATCAGCAAGACCCCCGCGTGCCAGGTGTTTGCAAGAAGACCAGGAAGAGATGATACTGCCTTGGGTAGGTGGATCGAAACCATGCTGCCCGGCGACAATCTGGAAGGGAGAGCGACATGCAAGGCGATTCGATCGGCAGGCGGAAAGCGCTACAGCGGCTGGCCTTTACCGGCGCCGCGGCGGTCGCTGGTGCCACGGGGGCTTCTCGGGCAGTCCGCGGACGAGCCGGCTCGGCCGAGCAGCTCTCGTGCACGATCCTCCTCAATGAGCCGATCGGCACGATCAAGCCGGCGATTTACAGCCAGTTTGCCGAGCACATCGGCGGCGTGATCTATGACGGAATCTGGGTCGGACCGGACTCGAAGATCGCGAACACCGATGGCATCCGCCAGAAGCTGATCGATCACGTCAAGCAGCTCGGGAATGTTGTCGTGCGCTGGCCGGGGGGCTGTTTCGCGGACAAGTATCACTGGCGCGACGGCATCGGTCCGCGAGCGTCGCGCCCGCGGCGCTTCGGCCGATGGCGCGAGGAAACCGAATCGAACCACTTCGGCACGCACGAATTCATCCGCTTCTGTCGTCTCTGCGAGGTCGAGCCCTATTTCGCCGCCAATGTTGGAACCGGCTCGCCGGAGGAATTTCAGCAGTGGATCGAATACTGCAACGCACCGGCGGGCTCGACTTCCATCGCCGACGGGCGTGCTGGCAACGGCGCGACCGAGCCGTTCCGCGTGCGGTACTGGGGAGTCGGCAACGAGAGCTGGGGCTGCGGCGGCAACTTCATCCCCGAAGATTACTGCCGCGAGTACCGAAAGTTCACCGAATGGCTGCCGAAATACGGCGTGCCGCTCTACCTGATCGCCGCGGGCCCCAACGGCAACGACGTCGGCTGGACACGGCGCTTTTTCGCGAAATGGAACGACGGCCAGCACGCGCCGATTCAAGGCTGGGCGCCGCACTACTATTGCGGAACGACCGGGCACGCGCTTCAATTCAATCAGGATCAGTGGTACGAGCAGCTCCACAAGGCCAACCGGATGGAGACGCTCATCAAGGACCAGTGGGCCGCACTGGGTGAATTTGACACAAAGCACGGAATCAAGCTGATCATCGACGAATGGGGAAGCTGGCATCCCGAGGGAACCGAGATCAACAAGCGCCATCTCTTCGAGCAGATGGGGACGCTGCGCGACGGCCTGGTGGCGGCGCTCTCGCTCGACACGTTCAACCGGCACGCGGAAAAGGTCGACATGGCCAACGTGGCACAGCTCGTCAACAACCTTCACTCGCTGTTCCTGGCCGATGGCGACAACTTCGTGGCGACGCCTACCTATCATGTTTACACGATGTACCGGCCGCATCATGGGGCCAAGGCCGTGCGGTTGGTGGTGGAAGCGCCGGATATCGCGTTTCACGCGGGCGTCGGCGAGCAGCAACTCTTTCGGGTAGCCGGGTCAGCGTCGGTAAGCGGCGCGGGCTCGGCGACGGTCACGCTGGTGCACACACATGCGACCGAGCCGGCGGAGTTGGTGGTGCGGCTCAAAGGCGGGCGCGCGGCCGGCGCGAAGCAGACGGTGCTATCCCACGAGCAATTAAACGGCCACAACACGTTTTTGCAGCCGGACACCGTATTGCCCCGCCCGGCCGTGCACGACCCGCGAGCAGGCGGCGAAGAGATTCGTTGTGTGCTGCCGCCGGCCTCGGTCAATCGGCTGGATATTCAGCTTGGTTGAGCTCGTACAGGTGGTGACCGATGCGGACTTCGCTCGCGCACGCAGCTTGGCGCCGTCACTCCACTACCCTGAGAGCGTTGCTATCGTCGTTCTCTAAATCGTTTTCAAGACTCGTCTTAGGCTTTCCGCATCCGATTCTTGCGTCCACGAACAGAGGCGATCTTGACAAACCAACCGTCCAGCCGGTATAGTTGCTGTACCGGCTGGACGGTATAGTGCAATGGCTGGTCGGTGCTCGAGGAAGAGAGACATGTCTCGGACGGTGCTTTCGGCGCCTGATGCGGGTCTCGCCGGTGACGCTCCGCTATCGAGCCGGGAGAGGCTCATGGTTGCGGCGGTGCAGGTGGCGCTGCGCGAGGGGATCTCGGGCATGACGCTGGAAGCGGTGGCCAAGGAGGCGGGCGTCAGCAAGGGCGGGCTGCTCTATCACTTCGCGTCCAAGGACGAGTTGATTGCCGCCATGCTTCAGCACCATGCGGGTCTGTGTCAGAAGACCATCGAGTCGCGGATGGCTTCGGACCCGAATCCAAACGGCCGGTGGTTCCGTGCTTTGATCCAGACGATTCACGGAACCGAGGGGGCCTGCCCTGGACTTCCGGAAATGCCGCGATTCTTGATCGCGATGCTGGCCGCATCGGCGACCAACCCGCGGCTGCTCGACCCCATCCGCGAGCGATTGAAGGGCGTGCGCGAGCGGCTGCTCGAAGAAGGCCCCAACGGCCTTCGCCAGGTCGCGCTCTGGCCTGCCGTGTTCGGGCTCATGCTCTGGCGGCACCTGGGCGTGCTGGCAGACGACGACCCGGTGCGGCACGCGATCGTCGCAGAGCTTTTGAAGCTCGCGGAAGAAGAAACAAATCCGATTACGTAAACTCGAAATCCGATTAAAACGGTGAGGCTTTACAGGGTCCGCCATTGCGGACCGTTCCCTCGCTCGTCAGACGGTCCGCAACAGCGGACCCTACCTTCGGAGGTTTGCGATCGATGGCAACTGCAGAAGCGGTCAGATCGGCGCAGGAGGTGCGTGCCTCCACGCGGCCGCGGAATCGGAAAAACGCGTTACGTCGCTTCGGGCCCTGGGTGTTGCTTCCGTTGCTCGCAGCCGGAGGGGCCTGGGGTGCGACTCGTGTCGCTCCGCTGCTCAAGCCTACTGAAGAGCACGTCGAGCCACGGCCGATTGCGATCGGCGTGAGTGCGCTCGGCCGGCTGGCGCCGCACGGCGAGGTGATCAAGATCGCGCCGGTCAGCGGGTCGGAAGGCGGGCGAGTCGATCAACTGCTCGTCAGCGTGGGCGACTGGGTCGAGGTCGGGACAGGTGATCGCCGTTCTCGATCCTTATCGCCGCCGCGAAGCGTCGGTCCAGAAGGCACAGGCCGAGGTCGGGGTGGCGCGGGCGAAGCTGGCACAGGTGCTGGCTGGGCCGAAGCGCGAGGAAGTCGAGGCGAAGGAAGCCCTCATCAAGAAATGGGAAGCCGAGGTGCGCGGCGCCGAGCGCGACCTGGGGCGAGCGGGGATCCTGCTCAAGCGCGCCGCGGGCTCGCGCAGGATTTTGACGACGAGACACTCAAATATGAAACTGCCCGCGAGTCACTCGACCAGGCCAAGGCCGACCTCGCTGCTCTCAAGGCGATTCGCCCCGCCGATGTCAAGGTCGCCGAGGCCGAGCTGGTGCAGGCCCAGGCTGGGCTGGAGCTGGCCCGCGCCGATCTCGACGCCACCGAGGTTCGCTCGCCGATCAAAGGTCAAGTCCTGCGCATCCACGTCTGGCCCGGCGAACGCGTGGCCGACCAGGGAATCGTCGAGATCGGCGACACGCAGGTCATGCACGCGGTCGCCGAAGTTTATGAGCAGGATGTCGGCAAGGTCTCGATCGGCCAGAACGCGAAAGTGCGAATCCCGACGCTCGCCGCTGACCTGACCGGCAAAGTCGTCCGCAAGGATCTGGTCGTCAGCCGCAAGGTCGTCTTCAGCAACGACCCTGTCGCCGACATCGATGCCCGCGTTGTCGAAGTGCGGATTGAATTGAGCCCGGATGACAGCCGCAGAGTCGCGGCCATCTCGAACGCCCGGGCCGAGGTAACCATCGACACGGGAGAAAACGGAAAATGAGAAGTCCGTTCCGGCGCCTTCCGATCGCCTGGCTTCAGCTCACGCACGGACGCACCAAGCTGGTGGCCGCCGTCGTCGGCATCGTGTTCGCGGATCTTCTCATGTGGATGCAACTCGGTTTCCTGGGCGCCGCACTGGCGAGCGCCACGACGATCCACCGCCAGCTTCGCGGCGACCTGGTGATCATGAACCCGCACACCCATCAGATCACCAGCCCTCAACCCTTCGCGCGCCGGCTCTTGACCCGCGCCAAGGGGCACCCCGATGTCGAGGAAGTCACGCCTCTGTACATGGGAACGGCCAAGTGGCGAGACCCGTGGACACGCGACAAACAGCCCCTTTTCGTGTACGGAGTCGTTCCCTATTCGCCCGCGATCCGTGCGCCAGGCGTCATGGAAGCAGCCAGTATCTTGCACGAAACGGATACTTGCCTCTTCGACGCCATGTCGCGCAAGGAGTTCGGCCAGGTCGCGGCCAGAGTGGCCGCCGGCGAATCGATCGAGGCCGAGATCAACGGCCTGCGCCGCGTGAAGGTCGTCGGCACGACGAAGATCGGGGCGAACTTCGCCGTCGATGGAAACATGGTCACGAGCGACGTGAATTTCTTGCGGCTGTTCCCGGCTCGGCCGCCCGGATCGGTTGATCTGGGAGTTGTTCGCTTGCGCAAAGGCGCTCCGCTTCGGCAGGTGCAGGCGGAGCTTGCCAAGGTCTTCGGCGTCGACCTGATGGTGCTCACGGTCAAGGAGATGATGGATCGCGAGACCGAGTTCCTGCTGAAATCCCGCCCGATCAATTTCATCTTCACCCTTGGAGCCGCCGTGGGCTTTCTGGTGGGCTTCGCGATCGTTTACCAGGTGCTCTTCACCGACGTCAACAATCATCTCCCTCAATACGCGACGCTCAAGGCAATCGGCTATTCCGACGGCTACCTGCGACGCGTCGTGATGGAAGAGTCGCTGATACTGTCGCTTCTGGGCTATGTGCCCGGCGCGGCGCTGGCGTGGTGCCTTTACGCGTTCGCGGTGAAGGTCACCAACTTGCCGATGAGCATGACGCTGGATCGCGGGCTCTTGATCTTTGCCCTGACGATCGTGATGTGCGGTTTCTCCGGCTTGCTTGCCATGCGCAAGCTGAGCCAGGCCGATCCCGCCGCGGTGTTTTGACTGGGGGCCCAAAAATGACCGATGCAACGACTTCGATCGAGACCAAGCGAGCGGGTTACCGGCGGCGGGACGCGCCGGCCACACGAGCAGGGCATCCTCACGCGGTGCACGGCGGACACATGATAGATCACGATGAAAACGAGCCCGCTATTCGCATGCGCGGGCTCGACTACTCGTACGACGAGGGAGGCCGCCCGCACCAGGTGCTGTTTGGCCTCGATCTCGACATTCACCGCGGCGAAGTCGTGCTCTTGACCGGCCCGTCCGGCTGCGGCAAGACGACGCTGCTCACCTTGATCGGCGGACTGCGCAGCGTCGAGACGGGCGAGCTGACGGTGCTCGGCCGCGAGCTGCACGCGTGTGCGACCTCCGATCTGGTGATGGTTCGCCGATCCATCGGCTTCATCTTCCAGTTGCACAACCTGCTCGACTTCTTGACCGCCCGCCAGAACGTGCAGATGGCCCTGCAGCTACATCCTGAGCTGCCTCGCGGGATGATGGAGGATCGCGCCGCCGAGATCCTCGATTCCGTTGGCCTGGGCCGCTATGTCGACGCCTATCCCGCGCATCTATCCGGCGGCCAGAAGCAGCGGGTTTCGATCGCCCGGGCGCTGGCGGCCCGTCCCGACCTCATCCTCGCTGACGAGCCGACGTCGGCACTCGACAGCCAGACCGGGCGCGAGGTGGTCGAGATCCTGCTGCGTCTAGCCCGCGAGGAAGGCTGCACGATCCTGATGGTGACCCACGACGTCCGCATCGCGGACGTGGCCGATCGGGTGATCCAGATGGAAGACGGAAGGATTGTTTCGGAGTAGGTCGGGCTTTAGCCTGACGCATTCGACGATCTGTCGTGCGCCCCGACCGCGTGGTATGTTGAGCGAACAGCGTCCCGTTTCATCGCAGATGGAGCCATGTCGACGCCCGCACGCTCATCGCGGAGGTTACAACATGCCACGCACTCGACGATCGTTTCTGGGCGCAGCACTGGGAACCGGAAGCTTGCTCGCCGCGGCGCCGCCGGCTCGCGCAGCCGGTGATGACCTGCGTGCAACCTATGAGAAGATCGACCAGGCCGCGGCCGCCCCGATTTTGAACACCGCGCTCTGGCCCAAGCCGGTGAAGATCGCGTCGATGGAGCTGTTGCGGAACCGGAAGAACTTCCTCGTTCGGGTGCGAACGGACGATGGCGCCGAGGGGATTGGCGTGCCGAACGCGATGCACTACGTGCATACGTATCCGATCTTCGTCAACCGGGTCGCCCCGTTCTTTGTGGGCAAGGATGCGCGCGAGCTTGAAGACCTGCTCTGGGAACTTTACCGGCATGCCGACAACTACAAGTACCAGGGACTGGCCTTGTGGGTGTGCGTCGCGGGCGCCGAATTCGCCCTGCTCGACCTGCTTGGCAAGCTGGCGGGCAAGTCGATCGGCGATCTTCTGGGTGGCGTGAGACAGCGCGAGATCGCGGTCTACACGGCCAGCGGCACCCGCGGAAACACCCCTGAAGCCGAGATCGAGGACCTCAAGAAACTGGTCGCCGAGAGTGGCGCGAAGGCGCTCAAGTTCCGCCTGGGAGGGCGGATGAGAAATGACAATGCCGACTCGCTGCCAGGCCGCACCGAGAAGCTGATTCCGCTCGTGCGTGAGACATTCGGCAAGACCCTGACGCTCTATGCCGATTCGAATAGCTCCTACGACGTGCCGAAGGCGATCGAAATAGGTCGGCTGATGGAAGAATATGATTACAGCTTTTACGAAGAGCCGTGCCAGTTCGACCATCTCGAAGACACCAAGGCGGTCGCCGACGCCTTGAAGATCCCCGTGGCCGCCGGCGAGCAGGAGTTCAGCGAGTACCGCTTCCGCTGGACAATCGCCAACCGCGGCGTCGACATCGTGCAGCCCGACCTCCACTACTACGGCGGCTTCATCCGCTCGATGCGGGTGGCTCGCATGGCGCACGCGGCGGGGCTATTGTGCACGCCGCATATGTCGGGCTCTGGGCTGGGGTATCTGGATGCGGCGATCTTTGCGTCGTGTATTCCGAATCCGGTGCCGTTCACGGAATTCAAGGGGAATGCCGAGATTCCCGTGAGCAGTGAGACATCGTCGCTCAAGTGTGAGAATGGGGTGGTCAAGGTGCCATCGGGGCCGGGGTTTGGGATTGTGGTTGACCCGGCGTTTGTTCGGGAGTCGGTGAAAGTGACGACGGTTTGAGCGGAGCCGGACAACACGAACCCAAACGCGAATTCGTACGGTGGGCCGTGCCTTCGGCATTGTCGAGGTCGGTCATCAGGGCTTCGAGTGGACCGCCCACCCAGCAGGATGAGGTCCGGTTCGTCCAGCGCGGTTCTCTTTCAGGCCCATTTACTTCCGGTTAGAATATCGTAGTCGTGGTGATTACAGACGGAGTGCCCTCCATGGAAATACCTGTCATCATCGAAACGGTCGCCGGTAACGGGTATCGCGCCACAGGGGCGGGCGGGCTTTCGGTCGGCCTCACAGCCGAGGGCGCGACGGCAGTGGAAGCCATCGACCGCCTCGCCGAACAAGTACGGGCGCGTGTGACCGCGGGAGCGATGCTGACTGAGCTGAACTTGACTCCTGGCTCTGCTAGCTGGATGCCGGATGCCGGCTACCTGCGTGACGAACCGCTGTACGAGCCCTGGCGTGAAGCGATGGAAGAATACCGTCGCAAGCTGGATGAAGATCCCGAGGCGTTGTGAGCCTCTTCGTCCTCGATACGGACCATCTGACTCTGTTCTACCATGGCGATGCCGCAGTCGTGCGGCGAATTGGTGCCAGGCCGCCCGGTGAGTTGGCGATTTCAATCATGACCGTCGACGAGCAACTCACGGGATGGTACACGCTGACCCGTCAAGCCCGCCGACCGGAACAGGTCGCACGAGCCTACGCGCATCTCGGGGAGGCAGTCCCGCGCTTGGCGAAGTGGCGCGTACTCCCTTACACCGAATCCGCCATCGCGCGGACAGCGCAACTCAAGACCCTCCATCTCAATGTCCGCCTTATGGATCTGCGCATCGGCGCGATCGCCCGTGAGAACGGAGCGGTGGTCGTTACGCGCAACCGCCGTGACTTTGGCCGAATCCCTGGGCTGATCGTCGAGGACTGGTCGATCTGAGCGGCAAGTCTACGCGATTGACGCGAGCTTGCACCCGCGACGATAAAGGCAAGGAATCGTCTCATCAAGGGCGGAGAAGAGTTGGAGCTATGAAAATCGCTTCGGTGGCGGATGTGAAGGCACATTTCAGCGCTTACCTCCGGGCTACCAAGCGGGGGCCTGTCATGGTCATCCGCGATGGCAAGCCCACCGCGGTGCTTCTGGCCGTAAGCGATGATGATGAACCGGAGCGCCTGTTGATGGCCCATTCGCCGCGACTCCAGGAAATCCTGGCGGCCGCCCGACGTCGGATTGAGGCGCCGGGACCGGAATCCCTGGCGACGAGTTCTGGAAAGATGTGCCGGGCGTCAAGGAAACGAAGAAACCTGCTCCCCGGCGATCAAGGCCTGCCTGAATGGCTTTTTTCGATTCCGGGGGCGGCGATTCGACCGGGCATTGTGAATGGCTTCCTGCACCCAGCTCGAGATCATCCCAAGTGATTCTGATGACCAAATATGACGATGTATCATGGCACTACGGTGGGGATTTTCCCAAGGACTTGCCGATCGAGGCAGGCGGGACGCATACCGGAATGTTTCTTGCCTGGGCGCTGCTGTCCGGACTTGCGGGCGAAGATTATGTGGTTGACTTGCCGGACGAGCTCGAGCAACTGCGGTCTCGAACGGTGACACCCGGGGCCTTCTTCGTCAATGTCTGTGACGGCAAATTCACTGACGACGACCTGAACGATGAGAGAAATGCGTTCGCTCAGGAATACTTCGAGCTCGAAACAGGCCAGTTTCTCGGCGATTACGAGAAGACCCTTGGCGCAGATCTCCCGTATCTCTACCACGTCGCCGATACCTGGGAGAACTTCGAGCGCATCAAGCCTGTGCTCGACCAACGATTCCAGGAATGGAAGGCGACGACGGAAAAACAGCAAGCTGGCAGTCAGGGTTGACCTTCACCCGCCGGGCGCACTCTGCACGCTGCGGGTGCCCGGCGGGGGAGTGGCAAACGATCGCGTCTCTCTTCATGCCAGGCGGGCAGAGTCATGAGCGTCGCAGCATCGCGCGTGCGGCTTTTAGCAGCTTTGCATTGGGTGGAGGGGGGTTTTCCAGCAGGTCCATCGCGAGCTTGCTGTCACGGACTGAGAGCTTGATTCGCTCATGTTCTTTGATCACTGACTCCGCTTCCCGCAGCACGGTGCGTAGGATGAACGTGGTCATGTCCGTTTGCGCCAGGGCGGCAGCGCGCACGATCATGGCCTTGTCGGCCGGCCTGACCCGCAAAGCCACTCGGTCGTCATCAACGGGTGCTCGAGGCACGACGAGATTCTCCGCGTACGTATTCAAAGCGTGCATCAAACAGGTACCCGAGTCAAGGCTGCACGCACGTCATGGGTGAGCATCGCCCGAGGCGGGCGCGACGGATACCGGAAAGTTCCTTGCCCGGGCGCTCGTGTCCGGCTCCGGTTGATTTGACGTGACGAAATGAGGTTTCTCCAAAATCTTGAGCTTCATCTGTGTCACGCACGCGCCGGATGAACGCGGCCGTGGCCAGAACCCAACTGAGCTGGCAGCAACGACTTGCGGCAGAGATAGCCTTCTGGTGCGCGTTTTGGACGCATGATGAAGAGGATTTTATCTCCGCTTCACCGTGCTCTTAACTTCACCGCGTATGGTTATTCATGACAGTCGACGCCCAGCGGATTGAAATGCCCATCACGGGCGGATCCGCCACCGGCGGCCAGGAGTCGAACTCGCGGGGAGGCTTCTCAAATGCTCGCACCGTTGGGATTCGGTCTATTGACCATACTGCTCGCATGCACGGGGATGTATTTGATCTCTTGGGCCTACGAGACCCACCAAGCGGCGATCGAGGCCGGCCCGTTTCGTCCGGCGGATTTGCAACTCGGCCGCGACTTGATGCCGCGCGACCGGCGGTCAGACTTCGAATCCGTGTATGACGTGCTTTGGGTTGATACGCGTGGTGCTGCGTAAGCGAGATGAAGAGGATTTTATGTTCGCTTCACCGTGGTCTTAACTTCGCCGCGTAGGATCATTCATGACAGACGACGCTCAGCGGATTGAAATGCCCACCAGAGGGGGATCCGCCGTAGGCTGCCGGAGGTCCAATTCGCGGGGAGGCTTCTCAGATGCTCGCACCTTTGGTTTCGGGTCTTCGGCAGAATTTGTGGGTTGAAAAACGATGCAGCGGCTCGGCTCGGGCTCGACAGGAGGGTTCTCCCTCCCACCTTCACATTCGGTCCGCCCTGCTAGGTTGAGGGCGAAGCGAAGGTGAAGGCGGGAGGGGTAGGCGAAGTTCACATTTGATGGTTCAGTTTTAAATAGCTCTTCGCGGACTCGTTCTTGAGAAAGGTTTTTTTGAAGAAGGTAGGGTAGTGCATCGTGCGCGGCCGTCGGTTAGGGAAGGGTTACCAAGACCATCCCAATCGAGAGGCCCCACACGATGCTCCTCAAGACTATCCTCAATCGCATTGCACCGCAAAAGTCCTTCGTGTACGGCAAGGTAAGTTTGGTCTCGAAAGGAAAGCAACTTGCCTTGGAGGTAGAAATTGAAGCCCGCCGCAACAGCCGAGCTGTTTGCTCCGGGTGCCACCGTAAGCGAGCCGGGTATGATCAACTACCTGTACGAAGGTTCGAGTTCGTGCCGCTCTGGCAGATCGCTGTGTTCTTTGTCTACGCAATGAGGCGCGTTGACTGCCCGAAGTGCGGTGTGATCGTCGAAGAGGTCCCGTGGAGTGACGGCAAGAGCCCGGTGACTACGGCCTACCGATGGTTTCTAGCCGGTTGGGCCAAGCGGCTCTCGTGGCTGGAAGTCGCCTTGATATTCCATACTACCTGGGAAACTGTGTACCGCTCGGTCGAGTATGCAGTCGCATGGGGCTTGGCGAGACGGACGATGACCGGAATCAAGGCCATCGCTGTAGACGAAGTGCAGTGGCAAAGGGGCCATCATTACCTGACGCTGGTTTACCAGATTGACGCTGGGTTCAGGCGGTTGCTCTGGATTGGGTTGGACCGGACGGAGGAAAGCCTGCGTGGCTTTTTCCAAACCATAACCGACGAGACCAAGAACTCGATCCGCTATCTATGCAGCGATATGTGGAAACCGTACCTCAACGTGCTGGCCCAAGAGGTTTCTGGCGCGATCCACGTGCTCGACCGCTTTCACATCATGCAAGCGATGAATAAGGCGATCGACGAAGTACGTGCCGAGGAAGCGCGCCGGCTGAAGCGAGATGGCTACGAGCCAGTCCTGAAACGGGCGCGATGGTGCCTGCTGAAGCGGCCGGAGAACCTAACAAAGAAGCAGACCGTGAGATTGGCCGAACTGGTGCAGTACAACCTAAAGTCCGTGAGAAGCTATCTTTTGCGGGAGGATTTTCAGCGTTTCTGGACTTACCAATATCACGGCTGGGCGAGTCGATTTCTGCACGAGTGGTGCACCAGGACGATGCGATCAAAGATCGAGCCAATGAAGAAAGTGGCTCGAAGGCTTCGCAGCCATGAAGAATTGATCCTGAATTGGTTCAAGGCCCGTGGGACGATTTCCGCAGGCATTGCAGAGGGCCTGAACAACAAGGTGAAATTGACGACGAGAAAGGCGTACGGTTTTCGGACGTTCGATGCAGTGAAAAACGCCTTGTATCACAGCCTTGGCGCCCTGCCTGAGCCAGAATTTACCCACAGATTCTGCTGAGGAGGCTGGGTTCTATCTGTTGAACATTCTGCTGACTTGCACGTCGATCTTGGTGATGTCCTGGGCTTTCGACAACCACAGAGCGAACATCGAGGCCAGCCGGGTGCATCCGGCGGAGTTGGAGCTCGACTTCGACGCGTTTTTGTGCGAAGGGCGTGCTGACTTCGAATCTGTACATGACCTGCTGCGGGTTGAGCAACGGCATGCTGCGTAGTGCGGTGAGTCAATTTCGCCATCGTCGATCGTGACCTCCTTAGTCGCTGAGCCCGTGCGCAACCAGCGGCTGATCGCAGCCAATATGTGTGCTTTCTCTTGCGTCGACAATAGCCTGCCCTTGGGAATGCCGTGCCATTTCTCGAGGCACCCACGGCAACAGGTAGCCGTCGCGTGCTGGGCGACGAACACAGGATGGTTCCTCATCGGCGTTTGACGGCCGTCGTTTTCCGGTTCTGCCGGCGCGAGCCGCTTTTCAATGAAGTCTCGTCCGTGATCGAGGATCACGTCGAGCCCCTTGCGCTCCAGGTACTCGCGTTCCTTCGCTCGCAGGCGAAACCGGCTTCGAAAGCGCGAACGCCCAAGGCGCTCAAAGATGTGGTCGATGTCATCCATCGGCGAGCTCGCTTGTGCGGAAAACAACGATCGCGAGTGTGAGGATGCCAAGGCAAACACGCTTCATCATTTGCTTGGCCCGTGTCCATGAGTCGAGATCAGCGACTGACTCGCAGCCGAAGGTCGTCCACCCGCCCAGTTGTCTGCTATCGTAGAGTAACCAGAACGACGGACGGAAACGAGGATGAGTACGACCTGATCATGGAATCTGAGCTGCTTCGCTTTTTGCGGTGTCCCAAGTGCCGAACAGGCTCACTCACGATCACGAGTGAATCACGGGACGGCATGCTCTGCCTCGATTGTCGTACGGTGGTGCCGGTCGTCGATGGAATTCCTCGTCTGGCTGGCGAGCTTGAATCTTATTCCGCCAGCTTCGGCCGGCAGTGGAATCGCTATGATGTTGTCCGGCCGGAAGAAGACGAGGCAACGTTTCTGGTCAAGACGGGCGTCACGTCGGCGGACCTCGCCGGCCACCTCGTTCTCGATGCGGGCTGCGGCGGGGGGCGATATGCCCGCCTGGTCGGGTCTCACGGCGCCAAGGTCATCGGCGTCGACTTGAGCTCCGCCGTCGTGAGAGCGTCGCGGCTGTGCCAGGGCCTGCCGAATGTGGCCATCCTCCAGGCCGATCTTCTTGACCTTGCGCTGGCCGATGACGCGTTCGACCTGGTTTACTCGATCGGGGTTCTGCACCATACGCCGGACCCGCGCCGGGCGTTCGCACAGATCGCCCGCAAGGTCAAGCAGGGCGGCCGCCTCGCCGTATGGCTTTATCGCCGGAACGTGCTGGCTCAGGAATGGTTGAATTCGGGCTTGCGAAGTTTGACGACGCGCTTGCCCGCGCGGGTTCTCGAACCCATTTCCGCCGGCATGGGTGCCCTGGGGAGCATCCCGATCTTGAACCGCACGCTTAACAAAATCGCCAACTTCTCCAGCCACCCAGACTGGACGTTGCGCGTCTGCGACAATTTCGACTGGTACGCGCCGCGATATCAGTCGCACCACACCATTGACGAACTCAAAGGCTGGTTCCACGAAGAAGGCTTTGAAAACCTGGTGGAGCTGGAGCCGGCCAAGAATGGGAATCTGTACAACTGGGCGTTTCATCACAACCTCATCATCGGCAGCGGTGTGAATGTCGCGGGAACGAAAGGTTTGTAACCGCGACCGTAACCTCAGCAGCGCGTGCAACGGCATGGCATGACATGGCACAACACACGATCATTCTCGCGCATGGAATTCTGGGATATGGAACGATCCCTGGCGTGTCGTCGCTGCTCAATTATTTCAACGGGGTTGCTGCGCATCTTACAAAGCAGGGCCACACGGTGATCGCCCCGCAGGTGAATCCAGTCGGATCAGTTGCCCAGCGCGGTCAGCAGCTTGCCGCGGCGATCCTGGCTGTGTCGCCGTCTGACAATCCGTTGCACGTGATCGCGCACAGTATGGGGGGGCTCGACGCGAGATATGCGCTCTGCAACGTCGCGAATGTCGCCGCGCGGGTGAAGACGCTTGTGACGATCGGTACACCGCATCGGGGGTCACCGGTGGCTGACGCTGTTGCCAACCACACGGATCCGCTTTTTGCCTATATTCCCAAGCCTCTTGTCGCCTTGCTCGAGGCGAATGCGGGAGGCCTGCGAGATTTGACCACCGTGGTCGTCGTGCCAGTTTGATGATTCGACGCCGGATTCAAGCGGTGTGCGCGTACTTCGAAGTGGCCGGCGATGCCTCTCGAGAGAGCAACCAGTTGTTGCTTTTCAAGCTTGCGTCGGCGATCGGCCGGATTCGAGGGGAATTGAATGACGGCGTCGTGACCAGGTCGTCGGCGCTTCGCCCGGGACGCGAGCATCTGGATGACTGGCCGGTCGACCACGCAGGGGAGATCGGGTGGAGTCTTGATCAAAAGTCGCTCTTTCGTTTCACGCAGCCGCTGTTTGCGCCGGCGGAGCATCTGGCGCGGTATGATGCGATTGTCGGTATGCTTTGATGGGTTTCTTCGGTTCGAGAAGGCGGAATTCGTGCTGAGACGCCTGGTTTGTTATTCGGAATCGGGGGTTTATCATGCGCGTTGCAAATTGCGCCCGCATTTCCCGCTTGGCGGGAGCCT
Source organism: uncultured Planctomycetota bacterium (assembly GCA_963823665.1). GTDB lineage: Bacteria > Planctomycetota > Planctomycetia > Isosphaerales > Isosphaeraceae > CAVXHV01. Next base: position 536,450 of record CAWGMQ010000007.1, on the reverse strand, counting down.
CGCACTTCTGGAATATGGTCATTCTTTGCCGGCGCCCATTCGGCTAACTTCGTCCTCGCCTGGCAGCCCGAAGGAGTAGAGCACGCCGCTGTATTTTTTGGGGAAGAATGCCTCGTAGTTGCCTGGGTTGAAGAGCGTGTTGCCGGTTCCCACGTAGACGCGGCCGCGAGACACCGAGGGGCCGGACCAGACTGGGCCGATGTCGATCTCCTTGATCAGACTGCCGGTCGCCGCGTTCAACGCCACGAGCTTTCCACTGGCCACCGTTGTGAAATAAACGACGCCGTTGGCAACCGCGATGCCCGAGGCAACGGGGTCGCCGACGTCGGTGTAGACCGACCTCGGCGGAGGGCCGCCAACCTTGGCGACCCTCGGCCGCTCGTGACGCCAGCGCTCGGTGCTGGTGTCGAGGGAGATCGCCACGACCCGTCCCGCCGTCGGGGGAACACCGCTGGCGATCGCTTTTTCCTGCGAGCCGAGCAGCAGAGCATCAATCCCGTTGGTGAAGATGGTTTGTCCATCGATAGCACAGCCAGTCTGCAGGCCGCCGATGCAGCTCGGCAGGGCAAGCATGCGCCTGTCCGGCTCGGGAGAAAGCGGAAAAGCGGGCGGCCCTGTGTAGATCGGTGTGTGGTCGAGCATCTTGCCGTCGGAGGCTCGAAGAACGTAAAAGCCCGCCGTTCTTGCAACCGGCGCCGACGACCTTGACCGGCTTGCCGTCGACGTTGATCGTGTAGATCTTGGGCGTGTCACCGATGGACTGATCCTTGTAGCGGCCTTCCTTCGGGTCGTAGGACCGCATCGAGTTGGTCCACACATCGCCGGGGTTGATCTGGGTCACCCAGCGCTCTTTTCCGTCCTTCACGTCGACCGCGACGATCGCGCACGAGACACCCGTTGACGACCGCGGATCCTCGGAGGTCGGGCGCCTCGGGGCCGTGTTCACGTCCGTGCCAAAGAAGATCGTCCCGGTTTCGGCGTCGAATGACGGCGTGCTCCAGATCGAGCTGGTGCCCGGCCCGTAATAGAACTTGTGCGGCCCCCAGCTATCCGTGATCGTGATCGGGGGGTCGAGGGGCTCGGGTTTTTCGCCCAGGTCGTACTTCCAGATGATGCGGCCGGTCTTTGGCTCCAGCGCCAGCACGAAACCGCGGCCGGTGCTGCCGCGATAGAACGGCGTCGCCGCGACGAGCTGCTCGAGCGTGCCACCGGCCGCAATGAGCTTTCCGTCGGCCATGATCGGCGACGCCATGAACACGTTGATCGGGTGTGATCCGGGAAATTCCTTGCCACGCGCATTGATGCGCCAGCGCTCGACGCCAGTCGGCGCGGTCGAGGGCACAAAACCACCCGCCGACGTCGCCGAAGTAGACCGTGTCTCCCTCAACCAGAGCCGAGCCGAGCACGCCGTTCTCGGAGGACTGAAATCGCTCGCCTCCCTGGGCAACACCTTTTCGCAGGTCGGAAGAGGGCTTGCTCGACTTGTATGCGGGGTTGCGATAAACCCAGCGGATCTTGCCGTCGGGCGTCAGCTTGTAGAATGCTGGGTCCGTGGCCGTGCCGAAATAGACGTAGCCGGCGACGACGATCGGCGTCGCATGAATGGTGCCAAGCTGTAGATCGGAGCCTTCCGCCGGGAACCGCCACTTGAGCTCGAGCCGCGCGGCGTTTTCCGCATCGAGCGCCGTGCTCGCCTCGGTTATGCCGCGTGCCGAGCACGTCGCCGTTGTAGGACGTCCAGTCGCCTGAGTGATCGCTCTCCTGCTGCTGCGGCTGGTTCTGACCCTTCAAATGCTCGTCGAACCACGCGATCGCGAGCTTCTGGGCCTGCGGCCTGGCTTGAAGGTAGATTCCGTAGTGAGTGATGCCTGGGATCGTGACCACCTTCTTGGGCCCCTTGGCTCGCTCGAATGCCTTCAACCCGTGGTCCTTGTTGTTGAAGTACTCCTCCTTCTCCGCGAGGATGAAGAGCATGGCGCAGTTCGGGGCCTTCTCGACGTCGTCCACGGGTGCATAATTGATCATTCGCTCGCTGATCGGTGCGCCGCGCAGGCCCTGGATGACCCGTGCGCCGGGCTCGGGATAGCCGATCTCGCCTCGGGCTCGCCGGGTCGCCTCGCGGAATGTCTGGGCTTTGATCTGGGGTTTGAGACCACCCAGCGTGAATCCAGCGCGGGCACCTGGCTCACGGTCGCCTTGACGCGTTCGTCGCGAGCCGCGGCATAAACGACGTGGCCGCCCGAATAGCTCGAGCCCCAGAGACCGATGTGCGCCGGGTCGCACTGCGGATCGCCGGCGACCCAGTGGATCGCATTCAACAGGTCGGTCGTCTGGTCGATCGGGTCGACCACCTCGCGCACTTCCTGCACTTCGGCCGTGAAGCGATGGTTGGGCTTTTCCTTGGGTGACGGACCGGTCAGCACCAGCCGGGCGTCGCTTTCTCCCCAGCCCCGGTAGTCGATTGCGACCACGAGATATCCTGCCCGGGCGAAGGCGATTCCTTCCGGGCGGAGGTCTTTGGCCGTCCCTCCCCAGCCGTGGCAGAGCACGATCGTCGGCAGCCGCTTGCCGTCGAGCGACTTGAGGGAATACACCTCGGCCGCGATGCGCGTGCCCTCGCTGATGATGCTGGCCGCCCGGAATTGGATGTCGTCCGGCGGGTTAAACGGTGCGGATTGGGATGCCGTCTGCGCCTGCGTGGCTCGAGCGAGCAGCGTGATACACAAGAAGAGCGCGAGCAAACCGCGACGGGATGACTTTGGCATGGTTCAATCCTTGTTCCGAAACCCGACGATGGTATCTAAAAGCGTTCGTCGCGCGGGCGAAGTTATTCAATCTCACCCGGGCCGGAAGGCAGATCGTCGGGCACTGCGATCGACCGTTCGATCCAGTCGGCGGTATCGACGGCGAGGTTTGAGAAGACCACGATCAAGCATAACAGTGCGAGAATCGAGATGATCGACCAGCGCACGTTCCTGGCCGGTGCCGGTTCGTTTGAAGCTTGCTCGACGGCAGCGGCCGGCTTGACTTTCGGCTGGGCGAAGACGCGCTTCACCCGAGGTAGGAACATCACGAAGAGCAGGAAGAACGGCATCAACCTGCCGGCGAAGTAATCGGCCCACCAGATGGGGTCGAGTGCGGTGGGAAATCGGGAGTTAAAACCCGTCACGATCACGCTGATCACCGACAGGAGCGACATACCACGGCGATTGCAATCCATCGTGCTGCGCGCAGCCGCGCCAGAAACCCAGAGCAAGGAGCGGATTGACGATAACCGAACACGTTTGCCCGACCAGATTTTCAAACGACTCGGTGACTCCCATCTCGCGCATCGTGAGCAGCTCTTGTATGAGCCGCACCAGAGCTTGAACGCTGATTCCCAGATGAATGAGCGCAGCGATCTTGACCAGCCGGCGGCCGTCGAGATCGATGGCGGCGGGGTTGTTTCGGTCGAGCCGCCGGTTCCGGACCACAACGAACACCGTAGTGACGACGAGCAACGCCGGCAAGGCGAAGAGGTTCCACCATAAGAGTAGCGTTCGAAAATCCCACGCGAGGGGTCCATCACCTTCTGGCATCGGCATCTCCGGTTTTTGTTCGTGCGAATGACGCAACTATCACGCGGTGGGCACGGAATCGCAAGATCCAAGCAAATTGGTTTCGGTGAAGCTGTTCCCGGGTTATGCTCAGATAGTGGCATCGGCTTCGGTCCGTGCGAGAATCAAACGGGGGTTTTTGATGCCGGACAACGAGCGCTGCCCATCCTGCGGCCGGGAACTACCTCCGAGCGCCCGGCCGGTTGATGCGCCCACGGGTTTGCTGGAGCTGCCGACCGAACGCGAAGCCGCGAGTCCGTCAGACGGCGATGGGGCGCCCGCCAGTTCCGCGCGGCGATCGGGATTCAACAGCGCCTCACTCGATTACCGAAGGTCCCGGGTCACACATCGGCCCGTACAAGCTCTTGCAGGAAATCGGCGAGGGCGGCATGGGCGTCGTCTACATGGCCGAGCAGGAAAAGCCGGTTCGACGGCGGGTCGCCCTCAAGATCATCAAGCCCGGTATGGACACGGCGCAGGTGATCGCCCGATTCGAGGCCGAGCGCCAGGCGCTGGCGCTCATGGACCACCAGCACATCGCCAAGGTGCTGGATGCCGGCGCCACCCCCCCCCCCTTCCCAAGGGGGGGCGGTTGGCCGCCCGTACTTCGTGATGGAACTGGTGCGGGGTGTTCCGATCACCGAGTATTGCGACCGCAACCAACTCACTCCCAAAGAGCGGCTGGAGCTTTTCATCCCGGTTTGTAACGCGATCCAGCACGCGCATCAGAAGGGAATCATCCACCGCGATATCAAACCGTCGAACGTGCTGGTGACGCTCTACGACGGCAAGCCGGTGGCCAAGGTGATCGACTTCGGTGTGGCGAAGGCGACCGACCAGCGATTGACCGAGCGGACGATGTTCACCCAGTTTGGCCAGATCGTCGGCACGCTGGAGTACATGAGCCCCGAGCAGGCCGAGATGGGCGCGCTCGACATCGACTCGCGCAGCGACATTTACTCGCTGGGAGTGGTTCTTTACGAGCTGCTGACCGGCAGCACGCCGCTTCAGCGAGCCCGGCTGCGGCAAGCCGCCTATATCGAGATCCTGCGGCGGATTCGCGATGACGACACCCCCAGGCCGAGCACACGCTTGAGCGAGATGAAAGACTCCCTTGCCACCATCTCGGCGCAGCGGAAGATGGAGCCGGCGAAGCTGGCTCGATCTGGTGCGCGGGGAGCTGGACTGGATCGCGATGCGGGCGCTCGAGAAAGACCGCGTGCGCCGCTACGAGACCGCGAGCGCTCTGGCCCGCGACATCCAGCGCTACCTGGCGGGTGATCCCGTCGAGGCCGGGCCGCCGTCGACCACTTACCGTCTGCGGAAGTTCGCCCGGAAATACCGGCCGTGGCTCATCGCCGCCGCGGCGTTTGCCGCGCTGCTGGTGGTGGCGACGGCGGTCAGCCTTTGGCAGGCGTTCCGCGCGACGCGGGCCGAGCTCGCCGCCCAGGCCGAGCGAAACCGGGCGCTCGAGGCCGAGAAACTGGCGAACGAGCAGACCGTGCGGGCACAGAAGGCCGAGCAGGTCGCACGGGCCGAGCTTGAGCGAGTCGCGGACCAGGTGCGCCGGATCAAGGAAGCGACCGTCTATCTGAGAAACCAGGTCGGGGGCAAGACGCTCGCAGCCGGCACGGGATTTGTGATCGAGGTCACCGGAGATTCCGTGCTGCTGGTGACGAGCCGGCGCGTCGCGGCGCTCGATCCGGAGGCAAATGCCAAACTGCGTCCGCAAGCAGACAGCAAGCCAGAGATCGAGGCCTTCTTCCTGAGCGGCCAGGGGCCTGCGCAGGAGCAAACGCTGCCTGCGCGTTTGATCGCCGTTGATCGGTCGGATGACCTCGGCACACAACTGGCCTTCTTGATCGTCAAGGGCGTGAAGCACCCACCCTTGCCGATCAACGTGCTCAATCGCCTTGACCCAACGGTGGGCATGACCTACCTGGGCGCGGGCAGCGCGTCGGTCAGCCTGCGGAAGCCGGCGACGGATGCCAAGGGCAATCCGTCAATCGCGGTCGTCCGCGGGGCGATAACGGAGCTGCTGCGCGGCGAGCGCGGTGGGCTCACGTCGATTCGAATCGACGAGGGCCTCGCCGCGGGTGATGGCGCCGGCCCGATCGTCGAGGAACGGACCGGCACGCTGATCGGTGTCGCGGTCAGCCAAGCGGGCAAGCCGGGTGAATCGATCGGTGTGGCATTGACCAAGGCCGGGTCGAACGAATCCCTCGGGTTCTTGATTCCGGCCGACGAGGTCCGCCGTGCGCTGTCCGGGCGCGTGGGTGCTCTCGACGTCTCGCTTGAATCTGCGGCTCCAGGAAAAGCGGAACTTCGCGTGAAAGCCGAGCTCGTCGACCCCAAGGGTCAGGTGAAGGCTGTGTTGGTGCATGTTGCCGGCGCGGCCGATGGCGAGCCGGCCACTCCTTACAGCGATGGTTCATGGCCGTCGCTCCGCAATACGGAAGGCATTGAGCTTGCGCACGACCCGAATACGGCATCCGCATCGGGGCGTGTCCCGCTCATCCTGGGCGGACAGAGCACACGCGCGGCGCAGTGCCTGATTCAGACAGCGCAGCGGTACCAGAGCGGCCAGATTGTTTGCTCGAAGCCCCAGGCGTACTACCTGCGGCGCAAGCCTGGCCGGCTCTATCCGATCGGCGCGTCTCTGGAGCGAATTCTAGAGGGCGGCCGACACGCGAGCTTTGCCCTGCTGGGACAAATGATCGATCCCGAAAAAGATTGCGTCCTCAAGAAGGACGAAGCGAGCCACACGTTCGCGATTGAGATCCCCGGCAACAAGTTGCACACCCTCGATCGCGACATCGTCTCGCCGCTGGACAATACGAAGCCGCTCCAGAATGCCCCGATGATCTTGACCGATGTCGATGGCGACTTCGCCGCCGTTGTCGAAGTGACTGGGGAGATGAGTCCCAGCCTCACTCCGCCGGAGGATTCGCAAGGCAACACCGTCTCCGCGACCGTGCAAGGAGCAGGCTTGCTCTTGTACCAGGACAAGGACAACTTCGTCCGGTTCGAGAGATCGGCACGCGTGAGTCTCGGGTCGATCCAGCCGAGTCATAAGGTCTTGCTTGAAGTCGTGAAGAACGGCAATCCGGCCGAGACTCAAAGGATATCTGCGCCGCCAAGCGGCCCGCTGTATTTGATCGTGATGCGGCGCCAGGGGCGCGTAATCTGTACGGCGAGCGTTGATCTGACCGCTCCGCTTGCGCCAAGCATGCACGTGGAAATGGACCTGCCCGCGAAGGTACAGATTGGCCTCTCAGCGTCCAATATTTCGGCCACGCCGTTCACCGCGACGTTCGAGGGTTTTGTGTTGCTGGACGATGTGACGATGATCGAGGCGAAGCTTGGAAATGTGATTAAGTAGAGGAGTCGTATTATCTGGTTTCATTCCTGATTTTCCGATACGATCATGGTGGAGGACGTCGATGATCGAACTCGACCCCGAGCAGCGGCAGGCAGTGGCGCACGGCGAGCCAGTGCGAATAATCGATCCCTTGACACACGATTCCTATGTCTTGGTCCGGGCCGACGTGTACGCGCGCCTCGCGGCGGTGCAGGAGCGACCCGCGAGGGAGCCGTGTTCGGAGATTCCACCGCTGGTGCTTCAATCGCAGAAGGCGTTCTGGCGAGACCTGCCGGAGCTCCTGAAAATCAAACGGTATCGGAAGAAGTGGGCGGCATACCACGGCGACGAGCGAGTGGCTATTACTCGGTCGGATGTCGACGCCTATCAGGAGTGTTTCCGCCGGGGACTCAAACACGAGGAGTTCTACGTCGGCAAGTTGGAAGCTGATCCGGACGGGATTCCTCCCTGGGGTACGTTCGAATCCGATTGGTCGCTTTACGAAGCGACGCATGAAACTCCCGCCGAACCCGCATGAAGATCCTCGACCGACTGCCGATTCCCGAGAAGCGCGCGTCGCTACGATTCGGAGATCGATACATCACGCTCCACCGGGACCAGGTTCTGGTGTGGCTGAGTGTAAGCCTGGCCGGGGTCCACGAGCCGGACGAGAAGACTCCGAGGTTTCCCGCGCTGCTAGACACAGGGAACAACTTCGACTTCTCTCTGCGCGAGCAGCAACTTCGTGATTGGGCAGGGGTCGACCCGAGACTATTGGTGGTCCTTGGGGAGATCGAGATCAACAGGCAGGCCGCAACCCTCCAGCGTGCGACAGTCTGGCTACACCCGAACATTCCCGGCCAACTCGACATGGCCAGCGACCGGCCGCCGTGCCAACTGCGGATGGCCAAAGGAATTGCCGTCTATAAGGACGAAAGGGTTTCGCCGGGCCCGCGTGCCGTTGCTGGGACTTCCGGCATTTCTAAACAACAATCTCGATTTGTGGTTCGACCCGGAGCGGCGGCACGTTACTGTCAGAATGGGTAATTGGCGAAGGCCGCTGATCCGCCTCCTGAACCGATTATGATCAGCCCCCGCGTTATCCACTCTCAAGAGCGGGACGGAAAAGACGATCGGTGCGCGAACGGAAGTCACAGTTCACCTCAACGCGGCGCCCGCCCATCGCTGGCCGGTATGACCATCTCCTCGTCGATCCCTTTCGGTGCAACATGAACCATTTCAGGATCAATCGCCGGACTGGCCAGCCAGATGAAATGGTCTCCGGGCACCGCCGTCAACCGGAGCGACGAGTCCGATCCTGCCTGCAAATTGGACAGGCCGACGCGCGCTGGTGCGGGGACGAGGGCCTGCGCAATCATCGGCGAGCCGGGCGCTGGATTCGTGTTTGCGAATGCCAGCGCGAGAGCGGCCAGCGGCGCGGAAAGGATCACCAGCCGCCAGATACGAATCCGCCGGCACTTGGGCCGGGGCACGGCGACGAAATCAGGGTCGAACTCGGCCGTGAGCTTCATCGGACAGCTCCTTGCTTTGGAACGAGGATAATCCGTCCGTCGTCTCATCCATCCACGCAGAAAATGCGGTCTTGCCACTATGATCAACGTGCGAGATTCCTGTATCTTAGCCCGCCCGAATAAGTTTCTTGTTCGGGCGAATCGAAGGCGATACGCTGAACGATGACCGTGAACGGGCAATGATGCCGGCACAATACCCGATCGCCATCTCAGAAATCCCGTCCCGGCGTCGTTCGTGCGCCGTACGGCATTCAAGTATGGTGGAGACGCTCATGGTGAATCCCAGTCCAAACGGTGCGCCATCGGAGTTCCCATCAACTCGATGGAGCAAAGTCGTCGCGGCGGCCGATCTGGCGACGCCCGAAGCCCGGTCGGCCCTGGCCGAGTTGTGCTCGGCGTACTGGTACCCCATCTATGTGTTCATCCGACGGAAAGGAAACGACGCCGAGAAGTCGCAGGACTTGGCCCAGAGCTATTTCGCCCGGCTGCTGGAGAAGCCGGTGCTCGCCGCGGCCGACCCTCGCAAGGGACGCTTTCGCTCTTTCATTTGAACCGACTGCGAACACTTCCTGATCAGCGAGCACCGCCGCGCCAAGGCGATTCAGCGCGGTGGCGAAATCGGCCTGATCTCGATCGACGCGCAAGACGCAGAAAGCCGTTACCGATTCGAGCCGGATGACACGATGACGCCAGACCGGCTGTTCGAGCGTGCCTGGGCCGTCACGCTGCTCGGCCGAGTCCTCGACCTGCTGGCTGGCGAATACGCCGAATCCGGCCGAGCCGAAGCATTCGCGCATCTCAAGGTCGTGTTGACCGAGGGCAACGGAGCTGTTTCGGCCGCAACGCTGGCCGAACGGCTGGGAACGACCGAGGGGGCCGTGCACGGCGCAACCCATCAGCTCCGCAAGCGTTACCGTGAGATCCTCAAGGACCAGATCGCCGCCACGCTTGACGACCCGGCGCAGATCGATGACGAGATCCGCGACCTGTTCGCGGCAATGCGGCGATGAATTCCGTGATGGCGCTGTAAGGTTTTCCGCAACGATGCGTACTGGGGGGAAGCGGTCCACCCGAAGTCTGCGCAGGGGGCTTTCTGATGGCGGAGAATGAGCGCTGTCCAGATTGTGGGCAGGAAATACCTGCCAATGCAGCGCAGGGCCTCTGCCCGGAGAAAATAGCGTTACGCTTTCAGGCGACCTGCGCTCGGTCCCTTCGGTCTGGCCCGGCTTTGTCCAACGACTTTCAAATTTGCAGCCATCATCAAGGCTTCGGCGTATTCGACCCCAATGTCCCTGGCGCCCCTTAAATATTCATGGACTGCCGACCGCGACAGCGTGCCGCAATGGGCGCGGGCCTTCTTCCATAATTCGTATCGCGTCATTTTGTGATCGTCGAGCGCTTCCAAAATGGCCCGACGCATCGGTCCTAGCCGTCTTACGGGTAGATTGCCCGACGCGTCGCGGCAGACCGGAGCTTCAGTTCCTTTCAACTCCGGTATATCGTCCGTTCGGACAGCGCGGCGCATTGTCTCCCTGAGGCGTTCCAGGTCCAGCGCCGTCGTCGCAGGGCCATCGCCTGCGGATCTGCCGGATCATCTTACCTGCCTTTGATTGCTTGGGCATATTGTTTCCTTATTGCCTCGCCAGCTTCTCAGGCCACGGTCGTACCGTTAAAGGTAATTATCAAGACGACTAGGATCGCGGGGCAGCCATTGCACGACCGCAATGCCCCGCAAAAACCAGCGTGGCCTTGTAAGGTTTCCCGCCCGGTTGCGTAATAGCCGGAATATAGGGCAGATCATGTGATCGGGTCGGGAGACGGAGCTCCCTCCTACAGCAGATCACGTCGGAGCCGGCTCGGTGCGGTGATGCTCCTTGCCGTTCGGCGAGCCGTCGATCGTCACTCAACGCGGTTTCTCGGCGGCGGCCTCCGGCCCCGGCTGGCCCAGCAACTGGGCCGCTTCGGTCCAGAGCTGGCGCAGGCCGATGTTCTCGGGGCGTTCTCCTTGGTCCACGCGACGGCCTTGTCGAACCAGTTGCGGGCCTGGTCCTTGTCACCTTGCTGCCGGTGCACCAGCGCCAGCGTCCGGTAGGCGCTTCCCTCCTCTGCCTTGAGCTCGACGCCCTTTTGCGGGAAAGCACCAGGGCTTCGTCGTAGTCACGCTTTGGATCGAGGCGAATCGCTTCACGGTAGGCGGCGATCGCCTCGTCCAGCTTCCCCTGCGCTCGTAGGGCGGTGCCGAGGTTGTCGTACGGGTAGGCGAAGTCGGGCTTGAGGCGGATCGCTTCACGGTACGCGGCGATCGCCTCGTCCAGCTTCCCCTCGCGACGCAAGTCGGCGCCGCGGTTGAGAAGGACTCCGGCGCCGTCAGGCTGCTGCCGCGCCCACCTGAGACCGAACCAGAGACCCGCGGCGAGCACGGCGGCCGCGACTGCAAAAAGCAGGATCGGCTTGCGGCGCGCCCGTTTCGGGGATGACGGACTGACGGGTGGGATTTCTGCCTTCTCAGCCTGGGTGTCAGCCACGAGGCAGCGCGGGCAGGGTCCGGCCGGGCCGTCGGCCGAGAGTGGGGCGCCGCAGCGCGGGCAAGTCGCGGGCTCTGGTTCCGCCATTGAGCTGGCCCTCCGAAAGCTGCTTTCCTTTCTGATAGGTCAAACCTCTCGAAAGCTTACTGAAAATCGGAAGGCGGTGCGAGGCTCCGGCTGTGCTACCGTCGCCACGCGCTGACATTGACGTCACCGTCAGCTTTTTTTCCGACTTCCGCACATCACGGCGAAAGGAATCTCGAACCGGTGCGTACCTAGCCATATCACGTGTTGGTTCGACCAAGAGTCGCCCGAGGATCATCGAGGAGGTGTGTGATGCGCATTCCCGTCACCTGTCCATTCTGTGAGAAACGCGGCACGCTTCCTGAAGCGATGCGCGGTCAGCGCGTCAAGTGTGCGGGATGTCATCAACCATTCCTCGTGGCGGCCCCGAAATCCGGGGCGGCGCAGTCGACGGGGACGCTCGCGGCGATGCTCGAAGAAGATCGCACGGCCGCCGTTCGGCCGCTGCCGCTGGCCTCCACACGACGATCGGCACAACCCGAGCCGATGCGCAACTTCGCCCGCGGTTTACGCGGCCATCGGAATCGGCGGGGTTTGCGCTTTGCTTCTGGTAGTCGTGGTCGTGCGCATCCCATCCAGGCAAAGCGACAAGCCGCAACTTGAAGTGAAACAAGAGGTCATCCCCCCGCCGGACCGCACTCCGGTGCCACCGCCGGTGCCGCCGCCGGTCACGATCGAGCAAGAACACGCGGACGCCGCGGCGCGGCGCAAGAAGGCGCTCGAAGACGCCACGGTTTACCTGAAGCTCTCGAGTCACGGCATGCTCATCGGCGGCGGCAGCGGGTTTGTGATCAGGGCCGAGAAAGACGCGGTTCTGCTGGCGACCAACCGGCACGTTGCCGATGCGGAAACGGATGACGGCGGGAAAGCCGACATCACGGCGGTTTTCCGCAGCGGGCAGGGACCGGCGTTTGAGGAGTCGCTGCCGGCGGAGATCGTGGCGATGGACTACTCGCGCGAGCTGAACCACGACCTGGCCATCTTGCGGGTGCGAGGGCTCAAGAAGGCGGTCAAGCCGATTGATCCGGCGGTTCCGACCGTTCCGTCGTTACAGATGAAATACTCGGTTTATGGGTTTCCGTACGCTGATCTGCTCAACCTCAACAAGGGGAACCCGCCGATCTCGGTTGCGGGGGGAACGATATCGAGCCTGATGAACGACGAGCATGGGCAGCTTGTCTCGCTCAAGCTGGACGGAGCGCTGCATCCGGGAAACAGCGGGGGACCACTGGTTGATGAGCAGGGGCGGCTGCTGGGAGTGGCCGTTGCGAAGCTGGAAGGTGCCAACATCGGCTTTGCGATTCCGGCGGCTGACTTGCGCGGGGTGCTGGCGGGGCGAGTGGGGGCGATGCGGCTTTTTAACATGACGGACAACTCGCCGACGCCCGAGCTGCAAGTGAAGGTCCAACTCGTCGACCCGAACCGGCGCATCAAGAGTGTGAAGGTGTTGATTGCACCGGCACAGGGGCGAACATCTGCCCCGCTTGCCGACGGAAGCTGGCCGGCGATCGAAGGAGCCGCGTCGGCCGATCTCAGCGTCGAGAACGGGATGGCCAAGGGGCAGATTCACGTCTCGTTGGGGCAGAATGGCCCCGATGCACGCAAAGTACTGATCCAAACTTCGCACGTGGACCAAGGAGGCAAAACGATTCTCTCGCCGCCGCGGTCGTGGCTTCTGCCAGTTCAGAAAGGGCCGATCTCGGACGGCGGTCGAATCGAGGAGCTGCGGAACCGTCTTGAAGGCAAGAGCCTCGCGAAGCTCGGGCCGCTCGTCGAGAAAGCCGGCTCGAAGGAAGAGAACGAATGCAGCTTGACGAAGGATCGCGGAAAGCATCTGGTCACGATCTCGATTCCGGCGAATCAGGCCTTCAGCCTTTCGCCGAAGGTGCAGACGCAGCAAAAGAAGCCGGTGCACAACGCGCCTCGGACACTCGCGGAGGTCGTGGGCGATTTCGCGGCGTTCGTCGAGGTGAGCGGCGATATCAATCCGGGGCTCGATGCGATCAAGGATCCGCGGGGGCGGAGCCTTGGGATCTGCCACCAGTCCGCCGGGATATTGATCTATCAAGACAAAGAAAACTTCCTGCGGCTGGAGCGAGCCTGCCGGGCGAAGGGGGTATTGCAGTACCGCGAGCTTCTGGTCGAGGTGGTGCGCCACGGCCAGGAGATCGCATATGCTTATATCCCGCTGCCCGGCGATCCGAAAGCGCCGATGATCCTGTTCGTCGTGCGAAATGGGGATAAGTTCACGTGTCTGTTCAGCTTTGATGACGGGCGTAGCCTGGGGGTTTTCCATGACTTCACGCTGGATTATCCGTCCAAGGTGAAAGTCGGGCTGTGCGCCTCGAACTTGTCGAAGAGAACATTCACGGCCAAGTTCGAGTCGTTCGTGCTGGTCGATGATAAGTCGACCGTCCAGGAAGAGTTTGGGAATTGAACTGCTACGCCAGCACGTCCTTGATAACGTGACCGTGCACGTCGGTGAGTCGGCGGGATGTGCCGTTGTGGTTGTAGGTCAACCTGGTGTGATCGAGGCCGAGCAGGTGCAGGATGGTTGCGTGGAAGTCGTGGACGTCGACCACGTTTTCCAAGGCTTGATAGCCGAATTCGTCGGTTGCACCGAAGCTGAAGCCGCGCTTGACGCCTGCGCCGGCGAGCCAGGCGGTGAAGCCTTTCGGGTTATGGTCGCGGCCTTGAGTTCCCTTCTGGAATGTCGGCATGCGGCCGAATTCGGTGGTCCAGACGACCAGGGTGTCGTCGAGCAGGCCGCGGCTCTTCATGTCGATCAAGAGGGCTGCGGCGGGTTGGTCGAGGATCGGGGCGTGACGGTTGTAATCGGACTGGATGCGGCGGTGGCCGTCCCAGTTGAGCACGCCTTCGCCCATGGCAAAGGCACCGTTGTAGAGCGTGACGAATCGCACGCCGCGCTCGAGAAGACGGCGCGCCAGCAAACAGTTCCGGCCGAAGGCGGCGGTGAGCGGGTTGGGGGAATTGAGCCCGTAGAGCGCCTGCGTCGCCGGGCTTACTTGCGAGAGGTTGCCGACTTCGGGAGCGCTTTGCTGCATCCGGCCGGCGAGCTCGTAGGCGGCGATCCTCGCTGAAAGCTCGGCGTCGCCCGGGTTCTGCTTCAGGTGCAGATCGTTGAGCAAGCTGAGGAAATCACGGGCGGCGACATCGTCGCCGGGCGAGATTTGTTTTGGCCGCGCCAGATGGCTGATTGGCCGGCCGGCGTTGAACGCGGTGCCCTGATAGACAGCCGGCAGGAAGCCATTCGTCCAGTTGGCGGGACCTTGTTGCGGGTCGCCGCGCGGGTCGGGAATCGCGACGTAGGCGGGCAAGTCCTGGTTCTCGGTGCCCAGCGCGTAGCTGACCCACGCGCCGGCGCTGGGAAAGCCTTCGAGGGTGAAGCCCGTGCTCATGAACATTTCGCCCGGGCCGTGCGTGTTGGTCTTCGATGTCAGCGAATGGATGAAGCACATCTCGTCGACACGTTCGGCGAGATGCGGCAGGAGGTCGGAGACCCATTTGCCGGTCTGGCCGCGCTGGCGGAATGTCCATGGGCTGCGCGCGAGGTTGCCGTTTTCGCCCTGAAATGTGATCAATTTCTCGACGCCGGGCATGGGCTGGCCGTCGCGCTTCCAGAGGGCGGGCTTGTAATCCCAGGTGTCGAGATGGCTGACGGCGCCGGTGCAGAAGATGTGCAGGACGCGAGTGGCTTTGGCGGGGAAATGCGGCGGTCTCGATGCGAGCGGACTACCCGGAGCGGCCGTGTTCTTTTTGGATTCGGAAGTGTCATCTGCTGCCAGGAGCCCATCCTCGGCGAGTAAAGCGCCCAGGGCAATTCCGCCCATGCCGGTTGCCATGTGGGCGAGGAAATTGCGGCGGTCGAGGAGGTGGCGGGCCAGGAGTAGGGTTCGTCGAGCGGGCATCGGCGCTAGCCTCATTGAGAGATTCAAGGTCTGGCGGTCGGTGGAGGTTTTTAATCTTCGCGACGGGTCAGACCGGCTTTTGACTGCACGTTCGCAAGAGCAGTGCGACGTAATCTCACCTTTTTCAGCCCACCACCAGCTTGCTTGCGAACGATTCCGAGGTGCGTCGCCATCATGAGGGCTTCTGCGTAAGGAAGCTCGAGTTGCCTTTGACCCTTAATGAACTCGTGAACTGCGGACTGGGAAAGGGTGGGGCAATGCACCCTGGCCTCCTTCCACAGGCGGTAGGGCGTCATCTTGAGATGCTTGAGCTCACGCACGATCGCGTCTCGCACAATGCTCCTTCGAGACGGGAGTCGGCCTGTTGAATCGCGCAGGAGCCGATCGGGTGTTCGCCTGCGCTCGGCGATTTCTGATGTGTCGATTTGTCCAACCATCGCGTTGCGAAGGCGAACGAGATCTTCGTTTGTCGCTGGTGATATATCGGCGGCGTTCTTTTTGATGACCCTACTTGTTTTTGATTTCTTGCGCATAATTCTTCCTCTCGAGTCTCGTCGCGAGTCGGGCACTGATAATTCGAGTGATCGGTTGAGAGCGAGTGGACCGGTCGGTCCATGTGATGCGAAGAACGATCAGTCGGTCGTCCGGGTGGGCCGCGGTTGTGATGTACCGGTCCTCATCGTCGTTGTGGAGATCGTCGAACTCTTCTATGTGATAGAAGCCTCCCTCGTTATCCGCGAGCACTCGTGCAGCATCGTCGAAAGACACATTGTGTTTCTTCCGGTTCTTGACCGCCTTGTCCTCGTCCCACTCGAACGAATGATGCAGTCTCATCCCAGGCCCCGGAATCGAATTGCGTCTCTAATCTTACTACCGTTTACGGTTGCAATCAAGGTTCGGCGATGGAGGCTTCACCGCGAGCGACTCACCATTCGATCTGTCTGAGGAGCCCCCTCAGCTTCTCACCCCGGTGTGGGTTGAGCCGGATTGCATGCGCGACACGGCCCGACAGGTGGGCCCGGAAGTCGGCGACGGCAGTTCGGTTCTGCCCGGCTGGGCCGTGCTTGATGCAGTTGTTCAATATGGCCTTCAGCCGGTCGTAGTCATCGCGCGGCATGTTGATTTTCTGATTGATCACGATTCCGGCGGCGCGCTGGCAGACGCCTTGTCGCATCACGCGTGTCTTGCGGTGAGCGATGGCAAAGCCCTCCTCGAGGGCGATCGCGGCGACTTGAACCGTGAATCGGCGAACCGAGCGGGCGAAGGATGAATCGCCTGAGAACAACAAGTCGTCGGCGTAACGGGTGTAGTCGGCGCCCGCAGCTTCCGAAAGAGCAGCCAGCCGCGTGTCGAAGCGGTAGGCAGCGAGGTTGGCCAGAGCCGGCGAAGTGGGCGACCCCTGGGGCAGGTGCGGAAGGCAGTAGGGACGCTGGTCTTGCCATGACATCGTCGACCGGACCGAATTCGGATCCGGGCGTCCAACCTGGTTCAACACCTCCGCCGGGACGGTGTTGGTGCATAGCCCCGCCAGGAGCCGGGCGACGGGCTCGGGATATCCGGCGGTCAGGAAAATCGCGGTCACCCGCGCGCTGGTGATCGACACGAAGAAATCACGGAGGTCCATCTTGAGCACGACCGGGCGGGCCACATGAGGCGCGACGAACGAATTGATCGAGCGGCCGGGGCGAAAGCCGTGTGCGCTTTCGTGCGGAGGAATGTGCGCCAGGATCGCGTCGAGCACGACGCGCTGGAATCCCTTCAACCGCGGCTTGGGTGCTTCGATCAGGCGGAACGAGCCCGAGCGCTTGGCCACCCAGCGATACCGGTAGTGACGCATCGGCTCGACCCGGCAGATGCGCTCGCGACCCTGGATGTCTGCGAACCAGTCGAGCTCGTTCGGCGTGATGTTGAGGAAGCCGGCCAGCTCGGCGGGGGTGGTGATGGCGGGGACTTTCCAGGAACGCGGCAAGCCCGGGGCCGGAGCCATCACTGGATCAGACCAGTGCACAAAACGCACCTTCAGATTTCGCGTTTCGCACGCTCGCCGAAATCCTTTGTCGTCACGCAGGAAGGCGACGAGCTGCGATTGAGGGATTCGCTCTTTGCCGGCGAAGTGAGCTTGAATTCTCGCGGCGAGCGGTGGCAGCCAACGGTAGCGACGGCCCAGAACCAAGCCAGCGCGTTCAACCAGGCCGTCGACCGACAAGGGACCGGCGAGGAACGCCTGCGCCAGGTATTCCATCAGCGAGTCGCGAGACGTTTTTACCTTCATAGGGTCTTCGTCTGCTGTATCCATGCGCTGTGCGCGCGTCTCGGAGACCTGCGGTCACGGAAGGGGGCGGGGTCGGAGACCCGCGCCCAACATTGCGGCGTCGCCGCGTTGGGGTGAAGTGGTGGCGGCTCCAACCGGTCTTGTCCAGCGTGATGGGTCGTGCGCGACGAGCGCACCCAGCATCACGCGCTGAAATGAACCGCTAACTTTCGCCCCCGGGGTAACCCCGGAGCGTCGAGAAGACCGCCAGAGACGGCCTCTCCACATGCTTGGAGCGCCGCCACCACTGCCTCTCATTTAGAACATATCGAGCATCGGATCGCCACCGTGCTCGGGATTTCCGAGCATGCCGGCAACCGCCAGTGTTCTTCAATACATGTCGAACATGAACTCGCCGCCGTGATCGGGATTTCCGATCAGTCGCTGGCCCTTAGGATCAACCACAAAGTCCAGAAGCTCGAGCGGGACGTAGCCGATGATCACCGGGCAGGTGTCCGCCACTTCCGAGACGTCGACCGAACATTGCCGTCCGGCGATCGTCAAACGGACCGGCCCATAGATTACGTTCTCGATCTTCGCCGAAACGAGCACTCTTCCCACACTCGCTGACTCCATGGATTGCACCTCGTAGCAGGTGGAAGCGTCCGGCGGGCGTGCCAGTTCTACCAGAGCTGGCGTATTTCAGTACATGTCGATCATGTATTGGCCCCCGTGATCGGGATTGCCGATCAGTTTCTGCTCCCTGGGGGCGACAACGAAATCGAGCAGCTCGAGTGGGATGTACCCGATCAAGACCGGACGGTTGTCGGCAACTTCCGACACTCGCACTTCGCAGTCGCGACCTTGAATCGTGAGTTTGACCTGGTCGTAGATGCCAAACTTCATGAGTCCGGACACGGTCTTGGCCTCGACCGTCTTGATCTTCTTGAGGCCCAATTGGTCGATCAGTCGCTTGGGCATGGCGACGAACGTCGCGCCCGTATCAACTCGAGCGTCATCAACTTCGAAACGCCGGATACTCGTTTCCGGAATTATGCCAAGTTGGGCGGCCTTGATATCCTCTTGATTCTCGATTAACGCGGTGACAAGAGTGATCCCCATGGTGTTCGTTTCCATCAGACGCCTCGATCTCATTCGAGATCCTGCTCAGGGAACGTAAATGAACTCATTCGCATTGTACAGCGCCCGGCAGAGGGCTGTCGCTCCATGCGATTTGATCAGCGACACGGCGGCGGTGAGCTCGGGCTGCGTTGGACTGCGGCCGAACGCCAGGCGAAAAGCGAGCTTCGCCTGCGGGGCGGGATCGGACCCTACTTCTTTCTCCAGGCGCTCGGCGAAAAACGCGGCCTGGCGGATAACGAACTCGCTGTTGAGCAGGTTCAGAGCCTGGAGTGCGGTGGTCGAGACGTTGCGCCTGGGGACGGCGAGCGCGGCGTCGGGGCAGTCGAAGGCGGCGAATGTCGGGTCGCCCTGGCTGCGGGGCTTGAACTGGTAGACCATGCGGCGAAATGCGTCGCCGCTCAGCTCGGCTCGTGGTTTATAGATCGCGACGTAATTCGTGTTTTTTTCCCAGACGTTGTATCCGGGCCCGCCCATTCGCGAGTCGAGCTTGCCGCTCGACGCCAAGATCGCGTCTCGAATCGGCTCGGCCTCGAGGCGGCGTGGGGTCATCCGCCAGAGCAGCCGGTTGTCGCGATCGATGGCTTGCGCTTTTTCATTGAGCCGGCTTGACTGGCGATACGTCGCCGAGGTGACGATCAGCCGATGCAAGGGCTTGAGCCGCCAGCCGCCTTCGACATAAGCGCTTGCCAGCCAGTCGAGCAGCTCGGGGTGCGAGGGGGGCGCGCCGTTGAAGCCGAAGTCGCTGGGCGTGGCCACGAGTCCCCGGCCGAAATGGTAATGCCACAACCGATTGACCATCACTCGCGCGGGGAGGGGATTGACCGGATCGGCGATCCAGCGTGCGAGCGCTGCTCGCCGGGACGCCTCCGGCGATTCCTTGTCGAGCACGAGTGCGGGCCTGAGCACGGCGAGCCCCGCAGGCTGCACTTCCGGCCCTTTTCGCGTGGGATCGCCGCGAACCAGCAAATAGCCTTTGCCGGGCTGGCTGAACGTTCCGGCGTAGACTTTCGCCGTCGCGCCCAGGTCGGCGAGCAGCGTGCGCAACTCGGCCTGGCGACGCACCAGGCGGGCGCGCTCAAGCTGATCGCCGCTTGCAACCTGCGAGGGCGCGGCGGGCTCGGGCTTTGCCCTGGGATCGAACGGCACGCGATCGATCGACGAGGCAACGACCGCCCAGTGATCCGCCTCGACGGCGGCCTCGACGTAGTATTCGGTCGCAAGGCGGTCGCTGAACATTCCTTCGCGATCGCGGCCCCAGACGATGCGATCGATGGTGACCGGCTCAGGCCAGACCAGCGTCACACTCCCCTTCCCCGAGGAATTGGAGATCCAGCTCTGGCTGTTGCCGGTGCGTCCGTCATTGAGATGAGCGATCTTGTGGATCGCGGCATTGGGATATTCCGACGAGGCTGATGCCCGGCCGCCGGCAGTTGCCAGGGCGACGTTTCGCGGCGAATGAGTTCCGTTGCCCGGAGCCGAGTAAACCTCCACTTCGTCGAGGCACGGCTCGATCTGGTTGCTGGTGGCCAGAATCGTCAGCCGCACCATCCGGGCTTTCACGGGTGCGAATCGCTCGACGTTGCGCCGGAAGTTGACCATCGGACGCGCCGGGCGATCCTGGCCAGGATGCGCGAGGGGCTCCGTGGCATCGAGCCCCGCTTCGATCGCGGTGAGCTCGGCTCGAACGATGCCTGCCTGACGCAAGCGAGCGTCGGCGTCGGGCGCTGCGATCGCGCGCTCGGCATGGGTCACTCCGGCCAGGATCGTTTGCATTCCATAATAATCTTTTTGAGTGATCGGATCGAACTTGTGGTCGTGGCAGCGGGCACATTGAAGTGTCAGGCCCAGAAACGTGGTGCCGGTGGCTGTGATCATATCGTCGAGATCGTCGGCACGCTGCTGGAGCATCCCTTCGACGGTCTGGTTGCCGACGACGTCGTGCGATCCGCCGACTAAGAAGCCGGTGGCCGACTGGGTGAGCCAGTCGACGGCGTGTCCTGGATGACCATCATCGAGCGTATCGCCCGCGAGCTGCTCGAGCACGAACTGCGGAAACGGCGTGTCGCGGTTGAAGGCGCGGATGACGTAGTCACGGATACGGCCAGGCATTCGGCCGCGGCAGGTTGGTTTCGTAGCCTTCGCTCTCGCCGAAGCGGACGACGTCGAGCCAGTGGCGGCCCCAGCGCTCGCCGTAATGCGGGGACGCCAGCAGCCGGTCGACGAGCAACTCATAAGCGCGGGGATCGGGGTCGGCAACGAACTGGTCGACTGCTTCGGGCGAAGGCGGCAGACTGGTCAGGTCGAAAGAGAGGCGGCGGATGAGAGCGGCGCGCGGAGCTTCGGGAGCGGGGGAGAGGCCGCTTGCGGCGAGCTTCGCAAGAATGAATGCGTCGATGGGATTCTTGGCCCAGACTGAGCCTGCTCTTCGTGGCGATGGAACCACCACTTTTCGGATCGGCCGGAGCGACCACCAATCAGGCCCGGCGCGGGGGAGCGAGAGGGGCTCGCTGGCGTAGTGTGCTCCAGATTGAACCCAGGTGCGCAGGGTCTCGATCTGGTCTGGTGGGAGCGGATTATTCGGGGGCATCTCGCCGCCGGCGATCTTGTCCAGGAGCAGACTCTCGTCCAGCGAGCCCGGCACCAGCACGACGCCGCTTTTTCCACCCTTGAGCGCGGCGGCGCGGCGGCTCAGGTCGAGGCCGCCCTTGGGATGATCGGGGCCGTGGCACTTGAGACACTGCCTCGTAAGGATCGCCGTCGCCTTCTTGGCGTCTCCGCCAGCGGCGGGCAGCGGCGAGCCTGTCTGCGCGTGGCCGAGCGCCGGGCAGAAGTGCGGCAAGCTCACGAGCGCGAGTGCGAGAAACCATTTCAACTGATCTTCCTCCCAATCGATCAAACCGGCGAGTGGGCGAATTCGTCGTCCCGGAGTTTTTCTTGTTGCCGCTGGAGCCAGGAGTCAACGCGGGTCCTGGTGGGAAAATCGACGAGCATTGTGACCAGGAGCGCGACGGTGACGCAGGCGGGCACCGGGTTTCCCGTCAGGAGGTATGCAGTCGCTCCGAAGAAGGCCGCGCCCTCGAGGATGGCGGCGCGGACGATGAGCTGCTGTTGAAACTGCGGGAGCAGCTTGGTCCGCAGCTCGTCGGCTGTTTGAGGCCCGGGTCGCTTGCCTTTGCCGGCGCTCTTCCCGGGCTGCGCTGCGGGCGCGGTCGGGGCGACGGACTTGCTTACGCTCGAGGACGTGAATCGCGGCACGATGGCCGAGACGAGTAATGCCAGCGTGCCTGCGCCGAACGCCGCATAGGAGAGGATCGTGTTGAGCGGCTCGTTCGACGCCTGGCCCGCGGCGGCGGCACCGCCGGGTGGCACTGCGCCAGGGGGCGGCTGTCCGAGTACGGGCCCGATGAAGAACGCGATGATCAGCACGGGGATTGGGCCGGTGATCAGCGCGCCGATGATCATCTGCGAGGCAAGGACGACCTTGCCGAGGGGGTCTTCGGCTTGCGGATTCGTCATTGGGGTCTTTCCTCCCGTATCCATCCATAACAACAGAGAGCGGGTGTAAAAGCAAAGTGTGGACAGGTCGTGAAGACGGTCGGGGCGGATCCTACTCATCATGCCAGGCGCCGAGGAGACGGCGGACGGTGACGAGCTGGCCCAGGTGGTAGGCGTTGTGATCGGCAATGAGGAGGGCCTCGCGGAGGATCGTGTGGTTCTGGTCCTGGCCGATCGGTTTGAACAGGTCGGTCGCGGGGTTGGAAACCAGGTCCATCATCGCTTGCAGGTCGGCGCGGAAGGCCGCGACGGATTGGTCCCAAGCCGCCGAGTCGGGTGGTGCATCGCCCGTTGGCCAGTAGCCGGCGGGAAACTCTGGGGAGACGTGCTTGGGGTCGACGCTGTAGCGGAGAATATCCCACTGGGCGATTCGCATGTGCTCGAGCAGTCGCCAGGGCGTGTGAGGCAGGCCGGGGGGCTTTTTGCCTCGAAGCTTGACAGGTAAGCCGGCGATCGCCTTGTCGAAATCGAGGTGGGCGTGACCGCCCTTGAGCAGCTCGAGGACGTGCTGGCGCAATGAGGCGTCGTTCTTCATGGTCGTGTTCCTCTAGATCAGGCGAACCAGTGCATTCTACCGGATAGTGGTGCGCATCGTCACACAGCTTCAGGAGTGGAGTGTTGACTGGTCGAACAGCGTGGCGTAGCGGACGTCCCGCGGCAATCGGTTTGGCACTGGCCTGGCGAGCGCGTCTTCGGCCACTTCCACGTCGGGATGTGGTAAGATCGAATCCGACTCGCGAAGAGCCCAACCGATGACACGGAAATTCGCATTGCTCGTTTCTGCGCTCGTGATTTTCCCGAGTGTCGGCGGCGGTGTCAGCACAGGAACCGCACAGGATGGCGGCGCGGCCTCGGCGACGCGTGAGAAGCCGCCGCGGCCATCAAGCTGCGTTGCCGTCTGGTCGAAGAGGCCGAGCGTGGATGGCAACCAGCCCGGTCGAGTTGTCCGTTACGGACTGAAATACGGCGACTTTGATCGCCTGGTCTCGGCCGTTCCGGCGATCAAGCGGGTACTGCCGATTCGCGAGTTGCCCAAGCAGATTCGTCACCAAGACAAGTCCCTGGACGGCTATCTTGTCGGGACGACGCACGAGTATGCCGCGTTCGCACGACTCGAGCTCGACCGCGGAAGATTCTTGACTGCGGATGACGACGCAAAGTATGAGAACCATGCCGTCCTGGGCGCAGGCGCGGCTCAAGCACTCTTCCCGGACCAAAACCCGCTCGGTGAGACAGTGAAGTGCGGCACCGATTATTACACGGTCGTGGGCGTGACCAAACCAAGCGGGGGCAAGACCGGCGACGGAGAACGGCCTGCCGTGACGGCATCGGATATGGACGTGTATATCCCTCTCAATACTTGCAGGCTACGTTTCGGTGAACGGATCGTGAACGTGCGGGGAGGTGTGCAGGAGGTCGAGGAGTATCAGCTCACGCAAATCGTCGTGCAGCTTGACGACGAATCCAAGGCTGAGGAGGCGGCCGCCCAGATCCGATCGGCAATCAAGCCGTTTCATCCGAATGATCTCGTCGGGGTGACTGTCGGCGGACTCAAACTTGAGCGGCCGCCCCTCGAGAGGAAACCGTCGCAGGAACGACCGAAGTAGGGCCGGGCGCGGCTGTGCGACTGGAAATGGGGGCCGGAGCCGCACATTGGCGGGACGAGCGGTATTTGTTACGATCATCCTAGGACATCTGTCAGTTCCGCGATGGAGGCGGTCATAGCGTCTGGAGATCTTCAGGTTGGCGGGCTGCAATCTTACCTTTCGCCGGCGAAGCTCAGGAGGTGGACATGAGCGCGACTGAAACTGAGGCCCAAGTCGGCGGGCCGGTAGTCAAACTGCAGCGGCTCCGATTCGGGTTCAAACTCAGAAGGAGCGGATGGAGCGGTACCAGAAGGAAATGGATGAGATGTGCAGGCAGATGAACGCGGAGGCGGACCGGAGGAGGCGGGAGGGGTCGCCTTGAACAGATGCCCGAAGCACCCCAGGCTGAAGCCTGACCTACTGGGAACCGCGGGCTAAAGCTCGAATACGGTTGTTGCGGTGTGGCCGCCGGAGGTTGCGGTCAACTGGTAGAGAGCTGGCTTGCCGCCGCCCTTGACGCTGGCCTGGCGGGCCGGGGCGGGCCAATTGGCGTGGAGCTGGATGGCGTCTCCGGGCGCGAGGGATTGGGCTGCGCGCGTGGCGAGCTTCACCTTTGCCGTCGAACGCCAGATCACCTTGCCGTTTTTCTTCAGTACGAATCTGGCGGCGCCCGAGGAGCCCATGATGCTCACGGGCTGGTTCTCGTAGTTCGTTAGCGTAAAGGTGAACAGCTCGCGGCTGCCGACCTGTTGTGTGGAAACGTTCGCGCCGATGCCCGTAAATGGCGGAACAGGCGAGATCGGCAGGGGCGAGATCGGGATCGGATTCGGGCTGGAGACGCCGATTCCCACTTGCGCGCCGAGGCCCTGGAGCCCGTTTTCAAAGTACGCATCGTAGATGGCCGCCGGCACCGAACCCGTGGAGCTGCCGGGCCAGGTGATGTTCTGGGTCCAGGATTGGCCGGGCTGCAGCGTGATCGTGGGCGCGGCGGCCGCGACGCTGGTGCTATAGACTTGCACGCCCGTCACTGAGTTGGTGACGGTGAGCTGGCCCGTCGATTCAGGAATCGTCACGGGCACGGCTGCCGTGTCTGTCGCGACCCAGTTGAACACCACCGGCTGGCCGGGGGCGACGGAGCCGGTTTGAGGGCTCAGGCTGAACGAGAGCGGGTCATTAATCCCGGCGGTGGGTGCAAGACCGGCAGGCGCATTGGGGCTGCTCACTGTGAAATTGCCCCATACATTGGTGCCGGCGGTGGGCCCCACGTTGGCGATGTCATTCCAGGTCGCGGTTTGCGTGATCGACTGGCCGGGCTGTAGCGTTTGGGTGGCTGGCGAGGCCGAGCTGTCCTGGTACTGCCAGAGCGTCTGACCGAGGCCGTTCGTGACCGTGAATGCGGCTGGGTTCACGTTGACGGTAACAGGCTGGCTGCTGGTATTCGTTTCGGTCAAGTTGATCCCGATCGGCTGGCCGACCTGGTATGACTGGTTATTAAGCGTAAAAGTATAAGAAAGCGGAGAGGCAATCTGGAACGTCGCCAAGACGCTGGGGTCGAGCTGGTTGGTGACGATGAATGTGCCCGGCGTCAGGGTTTGAGTGGTTCCTTCGATTGGATTACCCGAAACGCCGTTCCAGGTGAAATTGAAGGTCTTGGACTCGCCGGGCTGGAGCGTGTCGAGCACGAGAACCATCGGGTTGATGCCGCCGTTCGACTTGTAGACGACCGCACCGCCTTCGCTGAAGTCGAAACCGTCGGCGCTCGGGCCGTAGACGAACTTGATCGGTTGACTCGTGTTGTTCGTTTCCGTGAACTGAATCTGGATCGGCTGGCCGGGCTGGTAGACCGCGGCATTGGTCGTGATGCTGGGCGTGAGACTGAGCCCACCAGACAAGAGGGCCCTGGATTCGAGCAACACGCAGGCTGGGCGTACCACTCTCTTGTGCTTGATGGGAGATTGTCTCATTGGCCAAGGCTCCCCGTGCTTGGCTGCGGCCGAGGTGAATGTGGATCGATCGGCCCGAACGGAATTGGTCGAAACCCGGACTCGTCTGCAATCGATTTGGCTGACACCCCGATTGTGACGCATTTTACTGGCAAATCGTCCATCCACGCAAGCGCAAGTTCGATCTGACGGGAGCCACGGGGCGCACGACACGGTTTGCATCGCGCGGCGATGTCGGTGAGTTTCCGCCAGGCCCTACTCTCTGATCCTGAGAAACCTGAATCAGCTCAGTCGGCGCCAGAAGGTTTTTGCGCTGGGACTTGCGGGCCCTTGGGCAACCTGGAGATGAGCGTTTGAAAGTCCTGGGCGAATTCAGCGGGTTTGTAGTCGCCCGCCGCTTTCAAACGCGCGCTCAGAGAATCGATGATCGGAGTCCTCTGACCGAGAGGATCGGGGCCGAGATTGAGTACCAATCTCTGATCGAGTCCATTCAGGACATCCAGAATTTCCTTGTCGGGTTTATTGGTTTTACGGGACCACTCGATGTAGATCGTGCGGAACGCCCAGGCCATCTGTCGCGCTGATTCGTAGTCCGGCGTTTGCTTGGCCGCACGATCACCGAGGGCGTGAAGCATCTTCAGGACGGTGTCCTGGTCCACGATACGACCGCTCTTTCCGGATTGGTTCTGGACCATCTGGTCGAGCAACTCCAACGGCTCGTCGAGCCAGCAAATGATGTCGCACGCGATGGAGCCTGCTTTTTCGACGTTGCCGAAAGGCCTCTCGGTCATCGCCGCCTCGAAGTTGCGCAGCTTACCCTGCAGCTCTTTGAACCAGCCATCGGCACGCGCTGGGTCTGCCGCCTCGAGCCCGACGCGCACGAGCGCCTGTGGCCAGATCGGGGGAAGGGGTCGTCCGGGCGTGCTGCCTAGGCCGCGCACCTGGCGCGACGAACCGTCCGATCGCACGAGGTCGTGGTGGCACGCGGTGCAATCATACCGAGCAAAATCGAGGATGGGCGGAGGTGCGGCATTGCCTTCGGGCCGACTCGTCAGTAACTCGAGGCTCCTCCTCAGTGCAACCAAGCTTCCGACCGCGACCAGCTCCGCCTGCTCCAGCCGGCCTTCCTTGAAGCTGAGGCGGTCCCTGATCGACTTGTCCTTCTCACGCAAGATCTGCCAATGTCGAGGCTGTTGGTCGCTGAACGTGGCCACTTCGATGCTCGGAAGAGGCGGGTGGCCGGCGGCGTACATGTCGTGGGTGAGGATCTTCCGTTCGGCGGGATTGCCGACGTGGCATGATAAGCAGGTCTCGACGCGGGTTTTTGGATCCCAGAGGTCGCGCATTCCCTTGAGACGTTCCTTCTGGGCACGCGACAGGTCGCGCCATTTCTTGTTGTTCGGGTTTTGGTGTTCCAGGATCCATTCCTGGTACGCTCCGTGGCAGGCCACACATGTCACACCGTCCCGTTCCGCGGCGAACTGGAATGGCTCGACACCCTCGGGGACGGAGATGCCATGGCATCGCACGCACGCGTTGTCTCGAGCGTCGAGGTCGATTTTCAGTCGCTTGGCAATCTCCTGGCCGCGGCCGTCGGGTTTGACCAAGACCTCGTAGGCAATCTGATGGCGGTCTCGATTGCTCCAGACGGGGTACTCGGTCATCCTGCAGATGAGTTGCTGGTTCGGGAAGTTTTCGGGATGCTCGTGGCAACCTCTGCAGTTAAGGGACCCGGCGATGTACGGAGTAAGATTAGCTTTCTCCGCCGCATGCTGACCGCCCTGAGGAAGGCGGCCGCGTTCGCTCGACGCTGCCCGGCCAAAGGTCAGCATGCCCATGAGTACGAGCACAACGAACGAAGCCGCGTTGCGAGAGGTGATCTTCACCGTCCGCCCCCTCTATGCCCGTCGCAAAGGGACGGGGTAAACCATCGATGTCGCGGGGCCAACGCCCAGGGAATGCCCCGACCAAAGCAATTGATCTAGTTTAACATGCGGGCGTTGGAAAACCCTTCAGATGAGCTTGGGGCAGTGAAGTTTGCGAGGCGTTCCCATAACACGACCTCAGGGCGTCTGTATACGCTGGCGCAGTCCGCCGGTCACTGCGCCGGCAGTCGGGACTTCCGATGGTTAGTTGTACCCGGGGCCAGTTCGGGGAATGCACAGAAATACCCAATGATCGCGACGGCGATCATGCACCAGCCGATTGAAATGCACCGCGCCGCAGGTAGGGTGTTGGCGGGATGATGCCATCAACGCTCGCGAAGTGTCGGCCCTCGCTCCGCGAGGGAATGTGCCTTCGCGGAGCGAAGGCCGACAATGTTTTCGGACGCGGCCGAAGCGAGTCGGATCCGCCTGTTATTGCAGGATTGCATCAACTTTGTTCGGTTGGCGTTCGATGTATTCCACCTTTTCACCGACGCGAACCTGTCTGATCCCCTCGACAATGATCTTGTCGCCAACGCCAATGCCCTTCTTGATGACGAAGAGGTCTTCCACTTCATTCTGGATCACGATCTCGCGCAGATGCGCCACGTCGTCTTCGGCGACGACGAAAACGTACCGCCCGCTGCCAACTTCGAAGGTCGCACGTTGAGGGATGACGATGGCGTTATTCAGCACACGACTGATCAGCACGGTGCCTCTCTGACCGTGACGCAGCAGGCGGTCGGGATTCGGAAAGTCGGCGCGGAAGGAGATCGTGCCAGTCTCGTTGTTGAAGTCGGCCTTCATCGCACCGAACTTGCCGACCTCGCCGAACTTCTTGCCGTTCGCCAGAATGAGCTCGATCTTTGGATTCTCCTTACGCTCGCTCAGGTCGGTCATGTATTCGAGGTAACGCGTTTCGGGGACGTTGAAATAAACCCGCACCTGGCTGTTATCGGACAAGGTCGCGAGAGTCTCACCCTCCTTGACCAGGCTGCCCACGTCTTGCAGGCGGTCGACGATGCCGTCGAAGGCGCGTCTGACCTTCGTAAAGTTCAGTTCGGCTGCCGCCAGATCCGCGTTGGCCTGGGCCTTTGCGAGTTTGGCCTCGAACAGTTTCACCTCCGTCTGAGAGACACCTCGTTTCTCGGCTATCCTCCGGGTGTTATTTAACTCCAGTTGTGCGAGGTCTTTCTCGGCCATCGCGCCTTCCAACCTTGCCTTGTAAAGAGCCGGCACGATCTCGAACATCAGCTCGCCCTCTTTCACCGTCTGGCCTTCCTTGATCGAGATGGCCTTCAAATAACCGGTCCCCTGCGAACGGACATTGATGTGCCGCGCCGATTGGATCTGGCAGACATATTGCTCGGTGACCGTGACGGCCTTTGCCTCAACGCTCTTGACCACGATCTTTTCAATGGCCTTTGGCCTGGCAGAATCGTTACCGGCCGTTGTGACGGCGGGTCTGGCCAGTGCTGATAATGAAAACGCAACCGCTGCTGCAAAGGGCAGGATCAGGGCCACAAATCCAACTGCCCACCAGTTGCCGGCTGCATCGGCAGGTGCACGCCCAAGTAAATACCGGATTCGATTCAACAGTTTCATTTTGTGTCCGCCACTGATCAAGGTCGCCATGACCAGGTTTCCCTGCCCGATCTTGGCAACGGATTCCAAAGACCGGGCATACAACACCCGGTCGAAACACCCGGCTGCAATCTCGTCGCAACACATCTCACGCTCGAGACGGATTCGACTCGAGAGCCACCAGACTGCGGGGTGGTAGAACAAGAGCGTCTCGATAATGCGCTGCAGGAGATTGACCCATAAATCCCGTCTGCGGATATGAGCGAGTTCGTGGGCGATGATTG
Organism: uncultured Planctomycetota bacterium; assembly: GCA_963823665.1. GTDB lineage: Bacteria > Planctomycetota > Planctomycetia > Isosphaerales > Isosphaeraceae > CAVXHV01. The sequence continues at coordinate 507,152 of CAWGMQ010000007.1, read as the reverse complement.
CTTCGATCATTTGCGGAGTTAGTTGGGTCAGCCAGGACGCTGGAATCAAGACGACCGGGCGAATGAATCCGACGGCCACCGCTTGACCCACTCTCACACATGCGAAAACACGTTGTCGTGCATCCACACTCAGTCTGTCACCGAGCATTCGAACTCGCTGCTCGAATTCATCAGAAAGAGGCTTTAGATTCACCCGGCTCCACACGGTGACACCGAATCCAATCGCCAACCGTGTGCTGAGAATCGAGACTCCTACGAGCCATGCAAAGAGGACATAGACTTCGATGGTGAGATTCCACGGAGCGGCCAGCCCTTTTTGCACGTCAGCTACAATGCGACCAGCCGTATTGATGGCGGTGTGTTCCTCGATGATCGGACTTGATTGAGCTGACCTCGCGACAGGGAGATGTTGTGGTTGCGAGCTGCCCTGACGGTGCAACATCGCCGTGACGATTGGAGCCATTCCCATCAGCAGCAGCGTGCCCACTGAAAGGAGGTATCTAAGGCGCACTGACCTCACGTCGAGAAGCTTCACTGTGACGAGCAGAATGAGCGCAAGGAGAGCTCCCTGCCAAAGGAAGTGAATCAGCACCGACGTCAGAAGCTCGGCAAACTCTGCCACGAAGTTCATCGAGAACGGATTCATTGGCCGTTACTCCTGGCTTCATATTCTTCGATGACTTTCCGAATCTTGTCGAGCTCTTCGGGTGCCGGCTTAGACTGGTCGAGCAACTGAGACACCAGGGATGCAGCGGACCCTTCGAAGGCACGCCCCAGAAGACTATTGACCATCTTGCCCAGTGTTTTTTCACGCGGCCGTTTGGCGGAGTAGATGAATGCACGTCCATGCGGCTTTCTGGTCACGTGCCCTTTGTTCGCCATGATGTTGAGTACGCTCATGACCGACGTGTAGGCACGTTTCCGCTCTGCGACCAGGACATCCATTACATCCCGTCCGGTACTGGGACCACGTTCCCAGAGAACTTTGAGAATCTCCAGTTCGGCTTCGGTTGGAGTTTCTTGCGGTCGCCTCGCCATTATCAACCACCTTCGGAAACGGGAATCACGTGCCACACGACTCTATACTACGGATTCCTCCGTAGATGTCAACGGGGGAATCCGTAGATGGAGTTTGCGCGACTTGAAAAGAGGTGCGATTGTGTGAGACGATCTCGCTCGATCGAAGGCGAAGTGCCATCAGCGATGAGAGTTTCGTTCTATGACGAATCCACGACGACGGCAGATCACGCTCGGGCGAGCGCTGGTGATCGTGGTAATCGCAGCGGTGGTTGCTTACGCCGTTGTTCAGACGATTTCGATCATGCGGCGCAATGAGCGGACGGCCGAGGCGGAGCGTGCGCGGTGGTTAAATCTCATGAAGGGCGACGAATGGGCGTCCAAGAAAAAAATCCGCCACCTGCACTTGGACCCAAAAACAGCAAGAACGCCCAAAGAAATCGAATGAGCGGTAGACTCAGCGACGGGTAAACCGCGCGGCGAATGCTATGAGCGGTCACCTCGCCTACACCAAGCTTGTGATCGCACTGTTTGACGGCAGGGTGCGTCTGACCGCCGAGGACGATCTGTGCGCTGACACTGATTGCGGCTTCGTCGTGGCTGACGATTGGCGAGATGGCGAGATGACCGAGGCGGCGTGAACTCCGAGTTCTCTACTTCTTTTTCACGACCTTCGGCTTCAGCTCAGCTTTTTGCTGCGCAACTCGTGATGCGACGCCAATTCCGATGCGAATCCTGGATCGACCGGGTAGAGTGGGGTGCGGGAGCACTACGACTACATGCACCTATCTCGCCTCACTCCCCGGTTCACCGTGTGGCGGCTGATGGTCGCCGTGGCGATCATCGGCAGCGGGCTGGGGATCACGATTGAGCGGCATGAGCGCTTTCGGTGGATTGCGGTGCATCATCGGGCCGACGTTCCGATTATGCCCCGGATAAAGCCAATCGGGATGGAAGACAAGGTCTGGCGTCTTTTTGAATGGCACCAATCGATGGCCCGCAAGTACGAGCACGCCGCCCGCTATCCCTGGCTACCCGTCGCACCCGACCCGCCGGAGCCGAGGTGATCCCCGCGGCTTTGTGGGCAGACCCCCGACCTTGGGTTTGTGGGGAGGTTTGTGGGCAAGGCTCGGTTAGACCGGTCTGTTGTTCGCTCAAGATTGGCTCCCGGCCACGTTCACGAGTGGTTCACGCAAAGACGTGAAGCCGCCAAGGGAGAGATGAACTCAGTGCGATTTGTGTTTGGAGTGAGTGATAACAAGTAGAGAGAGGCTCATGCAAAGGCGCGAAGACTCAAATGAAAGGCTGATATGGGTAACTATCCTGCTCGAGTCGGTCCGGCGTCGGGCTGAACGGCCCATGAGGTGTCGACGGCGACGCGACGGACCGGAGACGGGGCCGCGTGCGCGAGTCGGCTAGAGCGTCGCCCGTCCTGGCGGTCGCCATGCGGCTACGAGCCCGGACGTCGTCGAACCATTCCGCCACGGCCGAATCCTCCGACTCGATTTCTTCCCGCTCGTCCCGACGTTTTACCGGCTCGGCCTCTCGCTCGGCCCGATCCTCCCGATCCGAGAGCGAAATCAACAGGCCCGACTCTCCCGCCCCAAAGTAGGTGGTTTTGACTCGGGCTCCCTCACGCTTCGACTTGTGGTAATAGCGGCGTCCGTTGATGGTTTTCCATCCCGTTTTTGACCTACAGTCTCCAGGGCTCCCTGCTTCGCGCTGGCGCTCACACGCGCAATCAGGCGATCAAGTCCCTCCGCTGTCGTGTCGACCGGCGGAGACGAACCACTACGTGTGTGCTAACGGCAAGGAAGAAGATCAAAATGGGGGTCATTACGCCGGGGTCATCGCGAAACGCCCATACTACAAGGCCCATGAGTACACCAGATTCGGCGATCACAGCCATTGCCGTCTGGATTCGGAAGCGAATACGTGGCATCGTCGGACACCCCGTTCAACCGATTCCTACCGTAACTTCCAGAATCGTCACGATCAGACATCGGCCCTGCCGTCGGACGGTACGACCAATCCGGCCCGCTCTAGTGTATCAAGGCGACGGGAGGCCGAGAACCGAGAGAAGCCGAACTCGGCCCGATCATGCAACGCCAGCTCGAACTCCGCCGATCGATTCCAACCCGCCAAGAGCCAACAGACGGCCCCGACTTGGAGGATCTTCCCCGGGAGCCGAGAGGCCGGGAGCCACCAACTCCAAGAGATCGGCCCGTACAACGGCCGGCGCTTCGGCCCGGCCACCGGGTTCGGGTGAGCCAGGACGGAGGCCGCCACTACTCGGCTGACATATCAAGGTTATCGACAAATCGATTCGCCGGACTCGCTCCGTCACTTTTGAGCCCTCAACTCCCCGCTTGAACCGACGGGCCCGATGATGGACGATAAGGGGAACCTAACCACGGAGGCTTTTCGGTCCGAGGAGTTAGCGATGCGGCTTGCTCACAAAAGGCCTGACGCTCAACTGGACAACTCCCAGACATCCCTGTCGGAGCGACCACTGTCCTGGCTCGAGAACGAGGCAGGCATATTTGTTTCTTGGGTACGCAAGTACCGCAGATCCATCGCTGGGTCATGCGGTGTTATCGCTTATCTGATCGGTTGGGGCGCGATCTTCCTTCTCGCGACCTGGGGCAAGGGCGAACGTTTTGGATATCAGGGCCTTTACGACATCGACAGATATGCCGTTGAAGCAATAGATGCATGGGGACACCGCGTGGTGAAACAGCGCACGGCAATCCTTCCTTCGTCGATGTTTTTCGAAATACTGATAGCCGGAACAGTTGTGGGTGCTGCTGGCGTGAAAGTCGCATACCGCGGCCGAAAGCGCTCGGTGATCCTCCCTGTTACCGGATTCATCCCGACGCTGCTCGCGTGGTTAGCCGTCGCGTGGTTAGCCATCACGTGGTTAGTTTGAGTCGTTCTCTAATCCTCGGCCCGAAGACCAGGTCAGCTCGACCACCAGTCAGGCCGGAGTGCAACTCTCACGCTCGGTGTCTCTTGGCGCTTCGTGGTTGCGCGATGGAGCAAACGGGTTGTGATCCAACCGGCGGGCGCGAGTCGTTAACGAACCGGCTCCTTCTCGCCGGGCGCGTTCTTCGGCTGCTCTTTGGACCTCAAAACCTTGATCAGTTCCCGCAGTTCACTCAGGAGGAGGCTCATCTGTTCGCGATCGGGCCTTGCCACTTCGGGCTCTATCTTTTCACCGGACGGATTGCGTTCCGGCGGCTTTTCCGCCCGCGCGGCGCCTGGCGAAACGAGGGCGTCGGCCCCCACGCTTGGGTCGAAGGGTTCCTCTGCCGCGGCCACGGCCAGCCTTCTGGCTTCCGCCTGTGATTTGAGAAGCTCGATAAGGTCTTTCATCTCGGTAGGCGAGAGTTCCCCTCGTTCTGCCTTCTTGACCCTTTCCATGGTCGGCGATGGTTCATGCATTGTCGGGTCGAAACGGCCCATCGACTTTAGCGAAGTGATGCAAAGGACCCCGTCCTCGACAAAGTAGGCCAGGTCGAGCTGCTTCAACAGCAGTTGCAAGGTCCGGCGCAGCGGCACGCCGTCGAGTTCCATGTTGCGCACGGTCGAGGTCATCGACTTCTCCGCTTCTTGCAGGCCGATGGGATCGACGTAAATTGGGATGCCCTGATTCGTGCGACTCGTGGTCACCTGATGGACGTATTTGAGAAGGTCTTCGAGCGGAGTTTCTTCCGCAAAGGACATGGCGACGGGCTCCTCGAGCTTCTCGAGGATCATCCGTGACTTCTGGTCCTTGCCGCGCCCTTCGGTGAAGACCAGAGTTACGGGAAAGTTTCTGAACCACTCCCTTCCATCCCGCAAGAGGCCGAAGATGACCCAGAACAGGACGCCCAAGACTGCCGTCCCGATCATCAGGGAACCAATGGTGAATCGGAGACGCGGCCGTCGCATGGTGCGGCTCAGCTCGGATCGCCCGAAGATTCTCGTTTCTCGACCAGCCGTTCCAGTTTACCAAAGAAGGCCAGGGGAAGACACGCATGGGGGGCCAGGTTTTCATTCGGTTGGCGCATCTTGACGACATGCGTCTTCTCTCGGTTGCCGACGGGAGCGGCCACTCCAGGTCTCCCGGTGGACGACCGGAGCGCAATCGTCAAGCCAATGAAAGGTGTGAAATACACGATCGAGAACAAAACGATCCCGATCGCCAAGTCGACTGCAGCGTCCAACCGCCGGGGATCGACGGAGACCATGATCCGCACGAGGATCATCAACACGGCGACCACCGCGCTGACGACCATGATCATCCAAGTATGCAACCGAACACGCGGCATGAGGCGCTCCGGAGACATCAATCGAGCGCTCTGGATTCCACCCGCCCCCTGGTGTTGCGACAGGGAGGATTCTAGGCCGGTTGGATGGGCATGAAATCAATGGTCAATCCTCAGCCTCGGAAGAGCCTGCTTCAAGTCCATCATTCCAGTTTCGGTCACCCGAGTGTCTGCGAGATTCAGTTCCGAGAGGCTCGTCAGGCCGGTCAGATTCTCCAGCCCGGCATCGGTCACGTGAGTGCCGTCGAGGCGAAGCGTATTGAGCTTGGTCAGGCCCTTCAGATGCGCCAGTCCGGCATCGCTTACCCGCGTGCGGTTGAGGTCGAGTATCGAAAGGTTAGTTAGACCCGTTAGATGAGCCAGCCCGGCGTCGGTGAGGTGCGTGCGGTAAAGGCCGAGTTCGGACAAATTGCTGAGTCCCGTCAGATGCGCCAGCCCAGCGTCGGTGATGGGCGCGTTGTTGAGGTAGAGGTCTTTCAGGTTTTTCAACTCCTTCAGATGCGCCAGTCCTGCATCGGTGATCTCGTTGCCGTTGAGCCAGAGTTGCGACAGGTTGGCCAGCCCTTTCAGATGCGCCGCCCCCGCATCGGTGACCTGCGTGAAGCCGAGGTTGAGGGAGGAGAGTTTGCTCAGCCCCTTCAGATGGTCCAGCCCGGCGTCGTCAATTGACGATCCGGTAAGGACCAGTTGTTCGAGTCGGGTGAGACGCCCGACCGCTGCGAGCGTTGCATCAGTAGCATTCAAGGACGGAGGCAGCCTGACTTCGGTGACGTGACCGAAATAGTCGACTCCGATGAGATCCACGAGCCACCATGGCGCCCAAGGATTACGTCCTCGAAGGTATGCCCCGTTGCTCCATTGCCAGTCATATTCGACGCGGCCTCGGGCTCTCGTGATCGTCGCCACCGCGTCACGCTGGATTCGTGCACTTCGGATCGTTCGAACCAGCCAGCCCAACCCGATCCCGATTACAAGCACAAGGACAATCATCCCCCGGACGCTGAAGCGCAGGAATCGTCGCCAGGGACGGGAGATGGGTTTGGCTTGATCGTTCATGCTGGCCTCCTCCGCGCGGAGGGCCGATGCCTGTTCGCTCGATTCATCATAACGCCTCGCACGTGGTTCGTCGAAGGACGGTCGATCGATCCCACGTCCCGACGCCTGGCGATGCGACAGGCGCGATTCCAGGCCGCTTGGCGATCACGTCGGGAGTTCGTCGAGGTTGTAGCCGCAACATCGGGAATTTGTATCTAATCTCGTGCGCACGGCCGATTGCGGTCTAAGGCTAGGTGCTGGCCCTCGGCATCGCGATCGGGATTATGGTTTTGTATGATGCGATCATCAAGCGGATCAGTGCATCCTCGGCGCAAGAATGGTGGCCGGACGGAGAATTCGGAGTGTCGCTATTCACCTCATGCAGCACTCGTCGTACTTCGCCTGCCGAGGGCGAGAGGAGTGTCCAGAGTGAACGAAATCGAACGGATCGTCGATCAGCTTCGGAGGGCCTTCGAGGGCAACGCCTGGTCGGGGCCATCGGTTCTCGAAATCCTGGCCGGCGTCGCGCCGGAGCAAGCCGTTGCGAAACCCGTCCCGGGGGCCCATAGCATCTGGGAGAACGTGCTGCATATCGGGACCGATCACGATGTCGTCCGTCGCCGGCTCTTGGGTGAGGTGATCGTGGAGTTGCCTCCCGACCAGGACTGGCCCCCGGCACCCGAGCCGACGCCGGATGCCTGGACTCAGGCCGTGGAGCAGCTCAAACGAACTCATCAACGGTTGCTCGAAATGGTGGCGACGGTCGCGCCCGAACGGCTGGAGGAGGAGGTGCCGAGCAAGGGGTATTCTGTGTATGCCATGCTCCACGGCGTCGCCCAACATGCTCTGTATCACGCAGGTCAGATCGCGATCTTGAAGAAGGCCCAAACCAAGGGAGGTTGAGGATGAGGGACACGAATCGCCTCGCGAAACGGCCGAGGCATGGCCTCTCAACTCAGGGCCGGAGTATGGGAGCGATCATCCCATTCTTAACCTACACTTTCTTCAAATCCCCGCTTCGATCCACGTCGGCACGGGGGTCTGGTCCGCCAGCCATTCTCGATCGTCGGCTTCCTTGCCGTCGTAACGATCGGAATATGTTCCGGGATACCGCGAATTGAACGGCCCACACCAACGCCACCGTGGCGAGAAAAGCGAGAAAGGCGATGATCGGAAAAAAGAAAATTTGGATCAATATCATTAAAAACTCGGGGTATGTATCGTGAAATGGGTTCTCCCCAAGTGGTGAGCGCAGCACAGCCATCAAGATCCCCATAAAGAACGCCGCGAACAAGGCGGCGAGCATGATCGTCCGAACTCGGAATTGAATTCGCGGCATCTTCGGCCTCTGACATCAAGGGTTTCCCACCGTCGCACCCAGGATCGTAACGTATGGAGACCGGCACGGGATACGGCGGAGAGGGGCTCACGCAAAGGCGAGAAGACGCAAAGGTAAGGCTGATATGAGTATCTATCTGCTCGGTTCGGTCCGGGGACGGGCTGAACAGCCCATGAAGCGTCGATGGCGACACGACGGACCGGAGACGGGGCCGCGTGCGCGAGTCGGCTAGAGCGTCGTCCGTCTTTGCGATCGCCATGCGGCTGCGGGCCCGGACCTCGTCGAACTATTCCGCCACGGCCGCATCCTCCGACTCGATTTCTTCCCGCGCTCGGCGCATTCGCTTTCTGTGATAGAAGCGCACCAGAGCCATCAGCGCACTCGCTGTAGCAACGATTTGGAGCAGGGGGACGTGAGTTTTGTGGAGATCGTGAACCGTATACGAACGCACGTGGGAAGGGGAGACAGTCTCGACCGAGTCAGTTACGAACCAAAAATCCCAGCCATCGTTCTCGACCCAACACTGCGCGATGCGAGTTGCAACAATCGAGTCTCGGAGCAACCCGATCAGAATGGCAATCACAGCGATGACGAGCATGATTGTCCGAATCCGGAAGCGGCCCGGTCCGACGCTGGATTCCGGATGTAAACGTCGGAGTTTCTTCAGAAACGGTGCGGCGAGGGCAAGGCAGCTAACTCCACAGACCACCGACAGGACGAGCGCGCAAGCGATCAATGTGCCGCATATGACGCTCAAGAAAACCGGATCCTCGTGGGGGTCCAGGTAACAGCAGGCTGTGGCACCGACAATCAACGCGATCGCGAGTATGATCATCCGGGTTCGTATGCGAATGACTGGCATCGTTTGCGTACTCAGTCAATCGGCTCTCGCCGAAGCGTCAAGGATTCTGACGACCGGAGGCCGCCCCGGCCGTCTCACAACAGAAACCAACCCGGCCCGCTCCAATGTATCCGACCCACGGGAGGCCGAGAACCGGGAGGGGCCGAACTCCGTTCAATCGTCCAGCGCCGGCTCGAACTCGGCCGATCGGCTCCAACCCGTTAAGAGCCAACAGACAGCTCCGACTTCTCGGACCGGCGAAGAACTCTGCCTCCGCGGTCAAGCCCGGCGTCTTTGGTAGCGATTTTCTTGGCGATCCCGACTGCGTCATCGATGGCCGCCCGCGGTACGGGCAGCTTCATCTTGATGTATCGCACGATGCGCTCCTGGTCGATCAGCGGCACCTGGGCCAGGTTCAATTTCAAGAGTGCCTCGCTGGCCTGATTCTTGAAAACCGGGACGAAACAGACCACGCGGCCGGACGGGTCATAGAGGGTGATCAAGTCGCAGGATGCGATTTCGGACCAGGGAACCAGCTTTCTGGTGAAGGGGAGTCCCGTTGGATAACCGAACACTCCTCCATGATCGACGCGCATGATACTTCCCTCGCGGCTCAACCACCAGAAACCCGATATTTCGGAGGCGACGATCATTGCGCCAGCCAGAAAAAAACCGAACATACCCGGGCGAGCCAGAAAGAGAAGAAACATCACGACCAGACAGAAGAGATGGCAGAGAAGCGATGTGACAAGGAGACTCTGGCGATCGTACCCGTACTCGACCGCCAAGCTCGGCGCGACGAAGCGTTCCTCCTCGGCGATCAAACGATCCCATGTCACGACGGAGCTTCCACTCAAAGATTTGCCGCATGCGAGGAAGAACCGGTCGCCCAGAATAAAGGCGACGAACAGGCTCACGCCAGCTACGAAACCTATCACAAATTGCGCAGGAAGCGGGTCGACCCGGATTCCGGCGGCAAAAATGAGCGACAATAGCGTCGACCCCGATAAAGTGAGGAGCGACGCGATCGCCGTGGTTACGATCAAAAACTCACCCGGAGATGCGATGCGGGCGCTTCGAGCCACTTCGCGTGACCTGTAAAAGCGGGTGCCAAGAAGCGGCGCGACGATAATATTCCCGATCCAGAGGTCGAGGAAGCCTTTGCCGGCGTCGAAGCTGGGCAGGCCGAGAACCGCCCAGGCGAGTTTCACGAGGCAAAGCTCGATCAGCGACACAAAGAATGTCAGCCCCATACTGGCCCAGGCGGTCTCGTTCCTCGGCACGCCCGCGGCCGCTTTGATTTGGTCCATGTTCGGGCTCTCGCATCCACGACGCGGTCTCTTCGGCGCTTCCGAAACCGGGGAACGCGCCCGAGTGCGTCTTCTCGGAGAATATACCGGAGTGTAGCACGGCCGCGGAGGGTCCGGAACCTCTTCGACTTTGTTGATGACAGCGATGTCAGCCCAGTACCTGGCGCGAGAATCTCGGTGATTCGGGATTGTTGCGCACCGCTGCTGGCAAGGACAACGACCGACGCCAACGACCGGGGGGCAGACCAAATCTCAAGGTTTTACTCGGTTTCCGTCTCGCTCCGATTTGTAGTAATCGCGGCGACCGTTGATGGTTTTCCACCCCATTATTAACCTACACTCTCTCGGCTTCCCCGCTTTCAGGTTTTAACGTCAACGTTGTTGTGGGTGGACACGGTAACTCCGGCGACCGCGAACGACTCGGCAGATGACGCCGAACCGCAATGAGTGGGCCGAATACGCCGAAAAGTGAGGCGGAAAGGCCTGACTCAAAGCTCGTGAGAAATAGACGCGCCACCGCGAAACCGACGGCTGCGAACCCAACGAACCGCATGAACGTCACGATACGAAACTGAAAATGCCGCATACTCGGCCTCTCGAGCTAACCGCGTCCCGCTAGAGCGTCCAGTACCTTAAGAGTCGGAGACCGGCCGGGCCGTCTCGCGACGGAGATCAACCTGGCCCGTTCCAGTGTAACCAAACCCTGGGAGGCCTAGAACCGGGAGAGGCCGACCTCGGCCCGATCGTCCAACGCCAGCTTGAACTCGGCCGATCGGTTCCAACCCGCCAAGAGCCAACAGACCGACGCAACTTGAAGAGATTTCCCCGGGAGCCGGGAGGCCGGGGGGCACCAGTTTGAATGGGTCTTTCGAGTGTGATCGAACGTGGTCGAGCCTCGAAATCCGGGTAGACCAACGGCTAGGTGGGAGGATTTCGGCCGCGCCGCACGGAGAGGCTCGCGAGGCGCGCGATTGACGCGATTAACATCCGGTATGCCCGACAGGAATTGAGCCTTTAACCCTTGGCTCAGGAGGATAAACTGCGCATATCAGCATAAATGCCGTAGCCTGTGTGCTGAGCACATTCATCATATCGCGCAACGGACGGATTTGAGTCACCGGCCCGGACGCTCGCAGGTCCGGGGTTTTTTCGTCCGCTGCGGGCCCAGAGTTGCCCGCCGCCGGTCGTTCGGCGAAACTGGGATCGTCTCGAAGTGACTTGAACCCCAAAGATTCGGGGAAACCATGCCGCCCAAGGAAATCGAGCCAAACCCGTTCAGTCCCTCGACCGAAGCGCCTCGGGCCTCGTCGGCGAGGCTGCCATCTGCGTTTCAGCGTTGCTGCCAACCGCCGAGAGGACGTCGTCGGTCGCCCGATCGAACCGCCGGTGCGGCGCCGCGACCGGGAGGGCGATCGTCCGAGTTCGTACGCGAATGGCTGGCATCGTTTGCGCACTCAGTCAATCGGCCGTCGTGGAAGGATCAAGAAATGTGAAGACCGAATGGCGGCCCGGCCGTCTCGCGACAGTGACCAGCCCGGCCCGCTCAAGTGTATGAAGTGCCCTACATGACCAAAGCGGTGCGTACACCGGACGGACCACCGCCAAGTGGACCCGCAGAAGAAAGGAGGCGGGCTCCCGGCTCGCCAAAATGTCCGATCCGAGTGGCGAGACGCCGCGGCCACGATCCGAAGGTCAGCGGCCGCGCAGCGGACCTTGGCGCGTGGCGGTGCGCACGATCGGCACCAGGCGTGAAAGCGGCATGGGCTTGATCCCGTCGAGCCGCGCTTCTTTGATGCGCTCGCTCACTCGTTTGGCGAACTGGTGCCAGCCAACGTCAATCGGCGCGGATAGCGATGGGCAATAAGTTCGATCATCGACGACGTACCAATCGATCCGGGGCGACAGCTTGCCGACTTCTTGGCCGACTTCCGGCGCAGGGAGGTCGTAGTCCACACTGCCACCCGCTGCCTCGATGACCCGTTTGAACGCGGCGCGGTCGTCCTTGCCGTCGCGATTTGCGTCAATCTTGCCGATCAATGCAAACCGCGACGAGAGGATGTCGAGTTCGGGGCTTCCGGTAAGAATCCTCCTGAGCGCGGGCAGGGCGAGCCCCACACAAAGTACGACCGCCATCCAATGCCCGATTCTGAGACGCGGAACGAAGGAAACCCCGATTTTTGAGAGGTAACCGCACATAAAGATCAGGCCCCGGGTGGGCCGGCGAGGCCTTGAATGCCCTTAACCACCAATAACACGAATCTCACGAATGAAGAAGGGAGGGATGGAGGCCACGCAACCAGAGACGAGACGTCGGACTGGTTCAGAACGGAGAGGGAATTTATCCTGGCTGCTTACTGTAGCTTGCCAAGTGGCTGGCGGAGCCGTTAGCCCATTCAAGAGCCGCCGCTGTCAGCCGGTACGACCCGTCCCTTCCGCTTGCAAACGAATGTCGGGTGCTCATCAATCCCGCCGCGGCCAACTCACGGTACAGTGGTCGCGTCTCATCCGTAACGTCAACCCACTCGTTTGCAAGTCGTCGACGCAGGAGATCTTCGGCGGGTTTCGATAGCATGTGTCGAACGGTTCCTTCCGAAGAGGCGTTCCGTACCAAATTCGGTAGCAGTCATCACCGAAGGTTTGCGTGAGTCTTTACGCTGTTTAGTGTGCCCGACAGGAGTTGAACCTGTAACCTTTAGCTTCTGATGTAAGAGTGGGCATATCAGCATAAATGTCGTAACCGGTGTGCTGAGCACGTTTGTCCTAATATTCGCCATGTCGAGAATCACGCGCAAACGGACACAGAACGCGGATAATTTGGGCTCAAACGGATAAGAAACGGATAAGCGTTTTGACCGTTAGCGCCGGCGGTTAACGATCGCTCCGCCGAGGCCAAAATCGAGCGCGCAAGCCCCTGCCCTGCCCCCGTGCGAGGCGTGCGCCCCTCGAGCCGATCGATTCCACCGCGAGGCGACTGGACGCGTCGTTGCGTCGCGTGGGGCCACGGGCGTGATGCCTAGCTGCTTGCGATGCCCCTTCTGCTCAGCGAAGCTAGATACCGTCCGGCCAGCGGAGCCGGGCGGATTGTAAGGTGCTGGGCCTCATCTGGAGCGCATTATGTTGCCTACGCCTATGCAACTCTCACGTCGATCCAGGATCTTGGTCTGCTGCTGGGCCGTGCTGATGGTGGTAGGCTGCTCCCGGCCTGCACCGACGTCCCGGTCTGCACTGACGACCGATCAGACCGCGGCATTGACCGCGGCTGAGGAGCGCTGGAAACGGAGTGGCATCCACGATTATTCCTTTGAGATCCACCCCTTCTCGGCCCACAGCTTCGGCCAGGACGCTGGCCAGATCGAAGTTCGTGGGGGCGTCGTAAAAACCGTCACTTCGTTGAGCTACATTGACCCACCTCGCCTAACCATCGACGAGCTATTCGCGAGCATTCACACTGTTTCCAAAAACCCCAATTACGCGACGATCGTGGCTACTTATCACCCGAAGCTCGGTTACCCAACCAAGATCGTTTTCACGGCGCATAAGGACGTCCGTGATGGGAACTCGACCATCGAAATCACCGCATTCAGGGACCTGGCGGGCCAATGACCGCAACGGCGAGGTTCACGATGGTGAGCACGCTCTTGCAGAGGACGATGTTCCGAATCAAAAACTCCCGGTCGGATAAATTCGTTGACGTCGATACCGCGGAAGCAATCGAGCCCGTGATCCGCTCGAACCAGCCGGGCCGATATCACATCGATGAGATCAGAGCTGATCCGCTGCCGAGTCGCCGCACTTCGCGCCGCTGGGGTGTCGGGATCAAATGGGCAGATGGCACGGTTGCGATCGAGCCCGATCCGTGGCCATGAGCGAACGGCCCGCCACATTCGCCTCCACTGGGATCTTGCGGCCGGTTCTTTGCGCCATGATGATGACTGAGAGAGTGCTACGCGGTCGCGCTGAGCGGTGCGCTAAATCGGAACTCCGAACGAAGGTGGTTCCATGACGAACGATGTTGCGATTCTGATCGACACTAATTTGTATGATGACTAGGGGCGGGCTTCACAGCGAGGCGTCTGGACCATCCTTCGACCGATAGAACCGCCGGCGCAACGGACAGTAGATCAGTACGGCAATCAGCCAGCCCGTGAGCGTAAGGTTGATCAGCAATGTGGACCCGGCGCTACCGTAGCGAACGTGAGCGCCCCCGGCAGCACTTGCGATCCCTATTCTGCCCCGTCAAACTGGATACTGTTCGGCCCGCGAAGCCAGGCGGATAGTGAGGTGCTCGACCGGATCGATGCGACGTCGCGCTCTTGGGCAATTTCATGGCGCTCGGCGCGATCGTTAACCCCGCCAGTCCGGGCGTTCCTTACTTCACTGGGACGGCCCGGGCATTCAATCCACGCGTGTCCTTCACGTAGGATCATAGGCGGAGCTTCGCGAACCCGTCCGCCGCACATGGTCGACGGGTTGCATCTAACGGAGGCGGGATTGTCATGTTGCGCATTGGTCGAGCCTTACTGTCAGTCGTTCTGCTCTTGATCGTCGCGGCCTGCGTCTATTCCGCGTTCGCGACCAAAGAGATGCCTCGCGACAGTTGGTGGGCTTGGTGGACGATCCAAGGCGCCGTTGGGATCTCGTGCTTGTTCGGGGCCGTATGGCTACTCTTGACGACGAGGACTCGCGGCTAACCTCGCCTGTCACTCCTCCGGCCGGCCGCGGGATTTCTCTCCAGGCGACGCACGATGTACCGAATCACCCATAACGGACAAGAGCCCATCATCGACGTCGATACCCTCGCCGATATCGAGCCTGCGATCCGCGACTGGAAAGCCGGCAGATACGACGTGGACGAGATCAGCGCCGACCCGTGGCCGAGTGGTCATACTTCAAGACGTTGGGGTGTCGTGATCAAGTGGCGCGACGGGGCGGTCTTCCTCGAGCCCGATCCGCGGGATGCATAAGAGTTTGCCGTACCTATCAGGCAAGCGAGTGACGGAGGTCAGCGACATGGATCGCGATGTAGCGCTCGAGCTGCTCAAGGGTGGAAAGGAAGGCATCGCCGAATGGAACCGCCGTCGCGGCGGGGGTGACGAAATCCCTGACCTCAGCTTCCTCGACTTCAGGCACACCGACCTCAGCGGCGCCAACCTCGGCCGCGCCAAACTCAGCGGCGTCAACCTCACTGGAGCCAGCCTCAACGACGCTGACGTCAGGTGGGCCGACATCAGCCGCGCGGACGTTAGCCGCGCCAACCTCAGCGGCGCCAACCTCGGCCGTGTCAACCTCAGGCACGCCACTCTCCGCGATGCCGATCTCAACGGCGCTGATCTCGGCGCCGCCGACTTGAGCGCTGCGGACCTCTGCCGCGCCGACCTCACCGGTGCGGACCTCAGCGGCGCCTACTTCTGCAGCGCCAAACTCGGAGACGCCAACCTCAGCGAGGTTAGTTGTTACTTCACAATATTTGCGAACGTCGATCTATCCGAGCCACACGGTCTCGACTCCGTCCTCCACATCGGACCGAGCACACTCGGAACAGACACTCTCTTGCTATTGAAGGAAAACATCCCAAAAGTCTTGCTCCGCGGCTGCGGACTGCCCGAGAGTCTGATTCAATCGCTGCCTTTGATTCTGAACTCGATGCAGCCGATCCAGTTCTATTCGTGCTTCATTAGCTATAGCACCGCCGACGAAGAATTCGCAACTCGCCTTCACAATGACTTCCAAGCTGCTGGCATCCGTTGCTGGAAGTGGGATCACGACGCCCGGACCGGTCGAAGCCTCTGGGGCGAGATAGACCAAGCCATTCGCCTATACGACAAACTTTCTGAGCTGACGCTAGGACAGTCAGTTCCTCGAGCCAGTAATCTTCGTTGTTGCTCACTTGCGAGAGCAACCCGCCGTCCCAGAGCGAGTGCATATTCGTTCCCAAGTCGCAGAAACGGAGTTGGGCCCGGTCCCACCCCTCTCGCTGTTATCACCCACGTGCATCGGCATGTGCACGTCCTCGACGAAGTGAATGAGGAATAGCAGCGCGCGCTGTCGCTCCTTGGCGGGCTTGCTCTTGTCCTCGAGAACCGCGCTGAACTCCTTGGACTTTCGCTTTCGTTCAGGCTCGAATGGGTCCGTCGAGCGACTCGTCCCACACACTTGAGCGTGCAGCCGTCCAGCACGGTGTTCGCAGGAGTTGGTCCTGCGTCTTGGCCCAAATCCACTTGGGGACCAGAAGAGCGGTCCCCAAAACGGCAGCGATCATCCAAATGGCGAGCGTCATACACAGAAGAAGGACAAGACCGATCGAGATGGGGGTGGTGTTGCCAAGGACTACGGCCATGGCGAGAAACGTGAACGACCAAGTTGCACCGACCAGCAAGGTAACGAAGCAAGCCGCTCGCACGAAAGTGAGTGCAGTCAAACTGCCAGCCCTATGCTGTGAATAGGCGGCATCTTTGGTGTATTTCATAGCGGAGTTCCGAGTGCGTTGCAGTCCCCCCGATCTGACTTGCATTCTCTCATGTCGTGAGAGCGTCTACAAGTTGTCGTTCGGTCGCGCGATTCGGCCCGCCCCCAAAGACCGTTCTCCACCGCTACTGAACGCTTGACTGGCACGCATGGGCGGCTCAAGGTCGCCCTGCCCGCGAAGGCACGGGAGACTCGTTGTTCGGCCCCGGCCGCTGGCTCTCGAGCGTCAGCTTGCCGTCGACGTAGGAATAGACTTCGAGATGGAGATTCCCCATTACCATCATCGTAGGCGCGAAAGCCCGTTGCGGGCAAACTTTCACCTCGGCTCGCCAGCCATGTTCACCGATCGGCTCGACTGACACGATGGTTAGACTCCATCCTAAAAACTCGACGCCCGCGTATCGATCGAAGCCCTCGCCGAACGATCGCATCCGACCGGGGTTGATCGGCTCATTTTCGCGCAGCACGGCGGCGGCGGCCTTGGCCAGCTCGGACGGCTCGGCAAGCTCGAACGGCCCTGTATCGCGCTTCGGAATCGCGATCGAAACGAAGAATCGATCGGGCGGCGGGTCGGGATCGGCTGGGACGAGATACATGTCGCCGTTGGGCTCCATCACGGATTTCCACCTCCTCACGTTCCGCGGCCAGTTCTCCGGCAGAGGATACTTACGAGCGGAGTCGGCGAGCATTGCGTCATATTTTTTCTTCTGGGCGACCCGCACTTTATCGTTCTCGGCGACCCTCGCCAGCCGAGCCTCGGCGAGCATTGCGTCATGTTTTCTCTTCTCGGCGACTATCGCCAGCCGAGCCTCGTCAGAGAGGACGATGACGGGGCCGTTCCCGGTCGCGGCGGCCTCGGCTGGCAACGGAGACTGAGCCCAGGACCGGCGCCGGAATTCCCAGATTCCGACGGCGGCGGCGATCACGATGAATACCCCGATTGCTCCGGCGATCTTTTCTCGTCGACGAATCATATCGACCTCCGTAGCGTTAGACGCGGGAACCGCTCGGAAAATTCAAAACGGGGCGAGATTTCGAGTCGCTGGGCGCCGGCCTGGGCATCGTCGTCGTCGGGTCGATCGATCCGCCAAGCCGACGACGACGGCGTCGTAGCGGCGATCCTCGGCGATGCCGGACTATGGCCGGTTGTCGCCAGCCGGGGTATCCAGCGATCGCCGTGTTATGACCAGCCTGTATCTGCTCATGATGACGGAAAACACGGTTGCAATCACGAGCAGAGGTCCAGACATCAGGACGCAAAGCATTGCTCCCACCAGGGGTTCGTTAGAAGTCAGCGGCTGTCTGAAAATGCCCAACCATTTACGGAAATCAAACGAATCAACGATCAGTGTAAGAATCGCCTTAGGAGCCGCGAAGCACAGGAAAATACACAGAGCCAACATCACACCAGTTGTCACGGCAAGGGGTTTCGCGAAGCCAACGCGACCGGCCCGGCGCACGAGCGAAAAACTGTAGTGTTTGGTTGCGGCCGCATAGAAACTTATGAGAAAAGCATCAAATAGCGGCATCAAGCCCACTAACAGGACGATGGGCTCTCCACTTGCGTCGGCGAGGTGCCCGAAATAGCGGAGTGCCGCGAAGTTCAGCGCGGCCAGGACGATCAGCCAAAGTATCCCGGCGATCGAAAGTCGAAACATGTAAACTGCCCTTGGGGAGATGATACCGTCATACGGCCTGCTCTTTCCGCTCCAACGCCTGGCTCATCCACGGCCATGATCGTTAAGGAGTGCCGTATGCCCGATCGCATAGACGCTAATGGCCCGCTCGTCTGTCGTATACTTAAAGAAAAGCACGACATGATGGAGTATATCGCCGCTGGGTATGCTGAACGTGCTCATCATGCCGCCCGGCGGGTACGGAGGGGATACCACCCGCTTACTCATCGCCGCGGGCTGTTCGGCAAGTTGTCGTGCATGATCGAGAACCGGTCGCCGAAGCCACACCGGTAGGCGGCGCAGATCTTCCTCGAATGTGCCTGAGAACCTCAGTTCATAGCTCATGTTGCTCAAGTGAAGCGACAACTTCGTCGAGCGAGTACATCCTTCCGAGGCGCTCGTCTTCCAATGCGCCAAGAATCTTCGCAGGCTCGAGGCCAGGCATCACAATCTGTTTGCCGGTTTCATCAAAGATGCGTCCCGAACTATCAACTTCCACTGGTTGTGGGCTCGGCCGCATGAACTCTGTCGCTCGCTGCCATCTCGATGCAGTGACCGCATCGGCGAAAAACGGATCATCGCCAGCGAGAATCTTGGACACCTCTTGGTAGTGCTCGCGAAACTCTTTTGATCCCCGGATAAATTGACCGCATGCCTCGAACTTCGCGATCGTCTCTAGTGCCCCATGCGCGGGTGCACCCATTGCCCGTAATAGTCCGTGAATTCGCGCTCGTGCCGGATATCAAAGACGCACTCGCCATGCAGAACCGATTTGCGCCATAGCAACTCTGCGAGGCGCAGGCTTTCGAAAATCAGGTTACCTTCGATGATGAGCGATTCATACTTTAATCGCAGCTTCTCGGTTTCTTTCCGAAGGCGAACCCGCCGCCTCGGACCGAATCTCAGAAGAAATCGGTTGCGCTTCGTCTTGAATCGCTTGATGCGATTGACAGGTCCATGCGACGCGTTCAACCGCAGCGCGTAACAAGGCAGTTCGCATCTTGCAGTTTCAAACAATTGCAATGTCATGGCGTCTATCGCCTTACGATAGGCGGGGAGGCGTTGCTTCCAATATGCCCGACAGGAGTTGAACCTGTAACCTTTAGCTCCGGAGGCTAACGCTCTATCCAATTGAGCTACGGGCACGTGCTGTACTTGATTCCACTCCGCTGGGACGACTTTGTCAAGCCTGTGAACGCGCGCGTTGTTGTTGGGCTCTGCGAGCGCGAGGGCGGCTGTCGATCGGCGGTCTGGACGTTTGGCGGCCTATGGTCGGGCGTTGAACTGACGGTCCGGACGCTCGGAGACCTACGGTCGGACGCGGGGGCGGGGTCGGGAGACCCGCGCCCAACATCGGGCTTGGGCGATGGCGGTCCGGAAGGTTGGAGACCTACGGTCAAACGGGGGGCGGGGTCGGGAGACCCGCGCCCAACGAGGACGCACTTTCGCGGAGCGAAAGGCGACTCTGGGGCGCGGTCGGGAGACCTGCGCCCAACTTTGGGCTAGGGGAGTTGAAATCCTAGCTCGGTCAGGATGGATGTCAGCGCGATCAGGGGAAGGCCTGTGATTGCGGTTTGATCGTTGGATTCGATCCGCTCAAACAGAGTGATGCCGCGGGACTCGATCTTGTAGCTGCCGGCGCAGTCGAGCGGTTGGTCGGCGAGCACGTAGCGCTCGATCGCGGCGCGAGAGAGCGGGCGCATCCGGAGCTTTGTCACATCCGTGTGACGGAATGTCTTGGTCCCGCTCAGCACGACCAAGGCCGTGATCAACGCGTGTTCTTTGCCGGAGAGAGACACGAGCTGGTCCACTGCGCGCTCGAGTGTTCCCGGCTTGCCGAAGACCTGGCCGTTGCACGACAGAACCTGGTCGCAGCCGATGAGCGTTGCGCCGGGTTCCTCGGGCGCCAGGCTGGCGGCCTTGGCGTGGGCGAGTTTCCCGGCAAGGCGGATCGGGTCTGATTCCTCGGCCGCGAGCGATCTTTCGTCACAGATCGGCGCTTTTGATCGGAAGGACAGACCCAATCGTTCCAGCAATACCCGCCTGTACGACGACGTGCTCGCAAGGACCAAGTCGAACCGGGCGGAGGAAGCCTGGTCCTGCGAGCTGCTCGCGGCGCTCATCGACGACCGGTTTTCGGGATGGCGATCGCGCGCTCGTAATCGGCCACGGCGAAGCGCTTGCCGCGTGCGACCACTTCATGACCCTCGGCCTCAAGCTTTTCTTTGTGCGCATCGATGCCGCCGGGATACTTCTCGTTCAAGAAGCCGCCGGCCTTGAGCGTGCGCCAGTAGGGGGTCACGTCATCGTCGCTGTTGGAATCGAGCTCCTCCTGAGCGGCATGGGCGGCGATCCAGGCGAAGATGCCGGTGGTCAAGGGACAGCCGATTGTCGCGCCGTGGCGTTTGGCCAGGACCGCGCGGATTTCCTGAATGGTGATCAGCTTGCCTTCAGGCACCGCCTTCATGATGCCGTCGACTTCTCGCGGTGCAGGGACCACGACTGTTCCCTCACCCCACTGCTTGCTCATGGTCGGGCCGATCGGCACCACCTTCGGTAAATCCTTATCCTGGTCGAGCTTCTCCTGCCAGGAAGACCGTTTCGAGGTCCGCTTCGTCTTCGTGTTCGTAGTCGTGTTCGTAGTCGTTTTCGTTTTCGTTTTCGATGGTTTGGTCATCATCTGACTGATTCACCTCGTAAGAAAGACCAACAACACCACGTGGTACCCGAAGGGTCACGGCTGCACGGCGGGAACGATTCTGGGTCGTGCTTGAAGTTTCACAAACGGATTGTTTCGAGCAATTCGTCAGGCGGGAGAATGTATCCGAAGTAGAAGTCACCGAAGAGCGCGTACTTCGCCGAGCTTTCGTCGAAGCGCATCGTATAGACGATTTCCTTCAAATAAGCCGGATTGCGGGCCCAAAGGGTCACACCCCATTCCCAGTTGTCCAGGCCGGTCGAAGCGGTAATGAGCTGGGATACGCGGCCGGCGAACTTCATGCCGCTGCGGCCGTGCTGCGACATCAAATCGGCGCGATCGTCGAATGGGAGCACGTACCAGTTCTGCCCCTCGGTCCGCATCTTGCTCATCGGGTAGAAACAGAGACAGGGCCACGACGGGAATTCGGGATAAAGGCGCTGGCGATTCATCGGGCCGAGCCGTTCGCTGTATGCCAAAACCTTGGCCTTGAACATCGGGCTGGCGGGGTCGAGGTGTTCGCGGTCGGTGAGGATCTTGGCATACTGATCCTCATTGGGGACGTATTCGGAGACCTCGCTCAATGAATAGAATGAATATGTGGGAATAAGGGCAGGTCCCAGGGCCGAGGCCTGGATCGCCATTTGAATGCCGTGAAGGGCGCGGAGGTCGGGGCCGGCCATCACGACGCCGAAATCGGCCTTGTGTCCGGGAACGGCGAAGCATTGAAGCTGATTGGGAGCGGTTGGCGACTTCGGCTGGAGGGCTTGGAGGAGGTCGATGCGGCCCTGCCGACGGTGTTCCGTCGAAATCGAAGCGAGACGCGCGCGATCCACCTGGTAGAAGACGTGCAAACAGTGCCAACCCTGTTCCGGGACGAGCGTGGCGGGGATCTCCGCAGATGCAGCAGGGCGGTGGCCGTGCTGCATCGGAAACGTGCGCGTGGTGGAGCGGGCGGTCGAACTTGAGTCTGCGTCCGGGGCAGTCCCGGTGGATCCGGAAGGATCGTGTGACATCGCCTTCGCTCCTGTTGCGGATCTGCCGCGCCCGCGACACCGGTCATGCATCAGACCCGGACGAGGGTCGAATCCGGAGGATACCGACCGGAAATCGTCGCAAGTGCCCCAGCCTCTCCGAATTGAGTCGGACAGGGAGCGGCACAAAAGATCTATTGTACGATCAGACAATGGGGCGCGACAAGCAAGTTGAGTCTGCGGCTGGACGATCAGGAAGGGTCACGGACCGGGGCTGCGGGGGAAGTGGACTAATTGCAGGTGACGGCGGCGCCGCCTAGAATGCCGTTCGCAAGTGGGTGGGCTGATTAAAAGTGGGCCTGATTGAGTCGCGAGCAGCAGCCGTGGAATTCAATGAAAGGGGAGCGGCACGATGAATATTGGTCGAAGCATGCGGAGCCTTGTGCTCGTCGGCGTGGGGGCGATCGCGGGGGGGACAATTGTGGCGGGCTGGGGTGCTCGCCATGAAGCGGGGGCAGTGCTCGGGCGTGAGTCGGAGCGGTCGCTGGTAGAGCAGCAAGCTGCCGAGCCGAGCTCGATCAAGGGATTCACCAAAGGCAAAGGATGGGGATGGATCTGGGGGAAGGATGACGAGGTCGGTGCGCTCAATGCGCTGTCGGATCAATCGCGGGCGGCGGCGCTTTCCATTGCCAAGACCGGGCAAGTCTTTGACCTGGGTATGACTTACAGCCGGCGGAGTTACAAGTGGCCCGGTCATAGCCCGGGTGAAATAATCTCGTTCCGGAGCCCGGACGGAGTGCACAGGATGAAAGACGCGGATGCACCCCCGCTAGAAAGCAATCCGGACCTGGTTTTCTGGCATTCGGCGGCGATGTTCATCTCGGATAACGTGGCGACGCAGATCGACGGGCTGGCGCACATCACGGCGGGGCCGGATTATCACTGGTACAACGGCTTCAAAGAAGGGGAATGGGGCGGGGATTGGGGCCCGCGCAAGTGCGATGCGGCGACGATCCCGCCGATTATTGCCCGTGGTGTGCTGATTGACGTGGCCGCGTTCAAGAAACTCGACGCTCTGCCGGGTCACACTCGAATTACCAGGAAAGACCTGCAGGACACACTGGCGTGGGAAGGCGTGACGCTTTCCCCCGGCGACGTGGTACTCGTGCGGACGGGGACCGGGCGATTCTGGGGTGAAGATGGTGCGGAACACGCCAAGATCGGCGAGCACGATTCGGCCGGAGTTGACCTAGCGGGCACGAAATGGCTGGTGGAGGACCAAGGTGCGATCATGGTCGGCTCGGACACGTCGGGATTGGAGGTGAACCCGGCGCCTGATTCGCCCGGGACGGGGATCCCGGTGCATCGATACCTGCTGGTTGATCAGGGGGTCCATATTGGGGAGTTTCATTACCTGGAAGGTTTGAGCCAGGCGAAGGCGTACACGTTTTGTTACGTGGCTGCGGTTAATAAAATCAAAGGGGCGGCTGCGGGGTTTGCGTTGCGGCCGGTGGCGTTGCGTTAGGGAAGGGCGGAGGATCTCGGTACAGGGCGGAGGGCGGAGGGCGCGCTGGAGGCGGTACGTCGCGTCTGCGCGATGCCTCGCCGCCGCCGAAGGCGGCACCACGCTGCGGTGGAAGACGAATACTGAGCGCCGGCGCGCGCAGACAGCATGAATTCTGTTCGTTAATCGATCTGATCGCTGGAACTCGGAAACTTTCTCGCGTTCTCTGGGGTGAGCTTCTTGTCTTTCAGCACGGCCCTCGATTGCCGGTCGGACGACCGCGTGATCGTTTTGATTCGACCGCGTGTTCACAATTAACAAAGAAATCGCGCAAAACCGCAGCTCCTGACGTTGCAGCCGCATCGATTCAGTGATTGCAGTTTTTTTGGACGCTTTTATTGCCGATCGCTGAAACCGGTCGCATATTATCCATAGGGCGGAGTCTGCGACCGCGCGATGCTGGCGCGATGGGCGGCTCCCCTTTCCTTTCCTCCCTCCTCGTCGATCTCCACTCATCCTGAGAACAGCGGTGAGATTCAACTCGACCGACCGACTGCGTTCCCGTAGTCCTTGTGGCGTAAGGACGCGCGACGAATGTACAAAACGAACTGGTCCATCGGGGTAGACGGTTGAACATCGTAGGCGGGAGGAAAAGTAGTTGGCGACCTCCGGTCGCGATGGCGGCGGCGACCCTCCGGGTGCCAGAGACCCGCCGAACAGTTGTCATTCCCGATTACCGTCATTGGATCCCTTGACGTCAGGACTCGATTGCGTCATTCACCTCTCCACGAGGGGCGCCGCCGGGCGGTGTGCCGCCAGGCTGAGAACGGCGAGTGGGGGATCGGGAGAGAACTTTGTTTTGCTATCAAAAGATATCATTTTGATCCAGGGGGACAGGAGCTGATGGATCGACCGAAGCCGTTTTCACATGTGCACTTGCGGAGGGCAGACGGCTCGGATTCGGGGGGTGGAGCGCGTCGCGGGCCGCGCGGGGCGATTCGGGGCCGGAATGAGGACGGAGGGCGGCGGACGAAGCGCGGATGCCATCGTCGAGCGCGCCGCGGAGCGGCACGGGGACGTTCCAACGCGGAGCATCGGGACGAGTTGGGCGCAGCGGGCAAAAAGTATCGTCATTCGTAAGTGTCGATGGGCTCGAGAGTTGCTTCGAGGGTTTTTCGGCTTCGAAAACATCGTCATTCGTAACTCCTGTTGTGGAAAGGAGATGACGCTGATGACCATGTTTTGGGGGTCTGCGGGAGCTGTTCCCTCGATTGGGACACGAAGGTGAGCGCAAGTGTTCCGGGGCCGGGAAAGGCGCCGGGAGACGCCGTCGTTTCTGACGCCACACGGGGGTCGCGGATTGCCGGGTTGTCGGTCGAATTCTTCTCGACTATCATGATCGGGAAATGTCTGAAAGGGTTTGATGAGCGGCGGATCGGGGACGGAGCCATCGGGATCAGGATGATTGTTTCTTGTGGGGGGAGCGAACCGTGTCGACAGCCGAAGCGAGCGTGGGGCGTGGGCGGATTTATGACGACATCACGCAGACGGTTGGGAATACGCCGCTTGTGCGTGTGAGGCGAGTGACTAGCGGGTGCCATGCGACGGTCGTGGCGAAGCTGGAGAGTTTCAATCCGCTCTGGTCGGTGAAGGACCGGATCGGCGTGGCGATGATTGATGCCGCGGAGGCAGAGGGCCGGCTGGGCGAGAACGCGGTGATCATCGAGCCGACGAGCGGCAACACGGGGATCGGGCTGGCGTTCACCTGTGCAGCCCGGGGTTATCGACTGGTCGTGACGATGCCCGAGAGCATGAGTCTTGAGCGCCGGCGGCTGCTCAAGGCATTCGGGGCGGAGATTGTGCTCACTCCGGCGAACGAGGGGATGCCCGGAGCGGTGCGCAAGGCGGAGGAGCTGGTGAAGAGCACGCTGAACGCGTTCATGCCGCAACAGTTCAAGAACCTGGCCAATCCCGAGGTTCATCGGCGGACGACGGCCGAGGAGATCTGGCGCGACACGGACGGGAAGGTCGACATTGTGGTGAGCGGTGTCGGCACGGGTGGCACGATCACGGGATGCGGTGAGGTGCTCAAAAGCCGGAAGCCGTCGGTGCAGATGATTGCTGTCGAGCCGGTCAATTCGCCGGTACTCACGCAGTTGCGCCGCAAGGAATCGCTACGGCCGGGGCCGCACAAGATTCAGGGGATTGGAGCCGGGTTCATTCCGGACGTGCTGAACACATCGATCATCGACGACGTGGTGTTAGTGCGAGACGAGGATGCCTTCGAGATGTCGCGGCGGCTGGCACGTGAGGAAGGGATGCTGTGCGGGATCTCGTGCGGGGCGGCGATGGTGGCGGCGGTGCAGGTGGCGAGCAAGCCTGTGAACGCCGGCAAGCTGGTGGTCGTCGTGCTACCGGATCTGGGTGAGCGGTATTTATCCACGCCGCTCTTCCCGGAGTAGGAATTGGCGGAAGAGAGGCATGACGTCCGACAGCTCGAAGCCGGAGCCACTTGAGATTCCCCGCGATCTTCATGACGCGATGGTTGCCCATTGCGTGCGCGAGTCGCCGCTTGAGTGTTGCGGGATCCTGGGAGGCATCGCACCGCGGGTTTCGTCGCTTCATCGTTTGCGCAACGATCTGGCGAGTGAAACGCGTTACAACGCTGATGGTCGGGACCTGATCGAAGCCCACATTGCGCTGAGGCAGCGCGACGCCGAGATTCTGGCGATTTACCACTCGCATCCGCGGTGGGAAGCTGTGCCGTCGAAGACCGATCTAGCCGAGAACCATTATGGGCTGGTTCCGCGAATCATCATCTCGTTGTGCGGGATGTCGCCGGAGGTGCGAGTGTGGGAACTCGAGCCGGATTCATTCCGGGAGCTGGAGTGGCGGATCGTGGAGCCGGAGGCTTGCAGCAGCGATCGTTGAGGTTGCAAGGTTGTCTTTGGGCATATTAGACTCTATCCATTGAGAATTACCCTTTTCTCGTTCAACGGTTGATCGTTTGATGCAACGCACCTTGATCATTTTCAAACCCGATTGCGTACATCGCCGGCTGATCGGCTCGATTCTGGCGCGGTTCGAGGCGAAGGGGTTGCGAATCGCCGCGCTCAAGATGATTCGAGTCAAACGCGCGCTGGCGGAAAAGCACTATGGAGAGCATCAGGGAAAGCCGTTCTTCGAGGGATTGATCGAATTCATCACGAGTGCGCCGGTAGTCGTGGGGGTGCTCGAGGGAAACGAGGCGATCTCGGTTGTACGCGGGATGCTGGGAGCGACCAATGGCGCCGCGGCGGCGCCGGGGACGATCCGGGGCGATCACGCGATTTCCAAGCAGAACAACCTGGTACACGGCAGCGACAGTGCGGCTTCGGCCGAGCGTGAGATCGGGATGTGGTTCGAGCCCGCCGAGTTAGTCGAATACGAGCTGGCCGGGAGCGAGTGGGTTCGGGGGGAATCGTGAGCCTGGCGGCGCGCCCTGGGGTGAGCCGAAGCTACGCGGGTCGAAGAGAAATGGCCGTCGCATGACTGCACCGCGGAGGAAGCGCGAGATCTTCGCCAATCCATTTTTCGCCATACTGCTGCTGGCGAGCGTGGTGTTCGTGTTCACGGTGCTGGGTTATCTCTCGAGCGCGTGGATCCTCGATCCGAAGCCGGGTGGTCCGCCACAAAGCGCTCGATCAATTGCTGTCGCCGAGTGGCTCGATCGTAATGCGCCCTTGTTGCTGGGTGGCGAGTTCGTCGTGATGCTCGCGACGGGCGTGCTGGCGATGGTGTTCGATCCGTGGTTTTCGGCGCGCGCGAAACCGAAGGCACCCAGGTGAGGCTGGCGATGGCAAGTGAGCAAATCGAGCAAGAGGTTGCCCATCTGCGCGAGGAGCTGAATCACCATAACTACCTTTACTACGTCGAGGCGGCGCCCGAGATCAGCGACCGCGAGTTTGACCGGATGATGAACCGGCTGACGGAGCTTGAAGCCGCGCACCCCGATCTGCGAAGCGATGACAGCCCGACCCAGCGAGTGGGCGGCGAGCCGCTGGGGAGCTTCGCCACGGTCAGGCATGCGGTGCCGATGCTCTCGATCGATAACACATATTCGTATGATGAAGTGCGTGAATGGGACGTGCGAGTGAGGAAGGGCCTGAAGCCGGGTGAGGCGGTGCAGTATGTCGTCGAACTCAAAGTGGACGGCGTTGCCGTATCGCTTCGGTATGAAGAGCGGAAGCTGGTCCAGGGCTCGACCCGCGGCGACGGCGAGCGCGGCGACGACATCACAGCGAATTTGAGGACGGTGCGGGAGGTTCCGCTCGTGCTGCAGAAAGGCGCGCCGCCGCTGCTCGAGGTGCGTGGCGAGGTTTACATGACCAATTCCGAGCTGGTGAGGCTCAATGAGCTGCGCAAGGCGGCCAGCGAGCCGCCGTTCATGAATCCGCGGAACTCGACGGCGGGGTCGCTCAAGCTGCTCGATTCGAAGCTCTGCGCGGCGCGGCAGCTTCGGTTTGTCTCGCACGGGTTGGGTGAATCGAGCGGCATGAACGAGACGTCGTACTTCGCGCTCGTCCAGTCGATGAAGCGCTGGGGAATAGCCGTTAGCCCTCATACGTGCCGATACGATTCGATCGAGCAGGTGATCGAGCATGCCGAGCGCTGGAGCGAACTGCGCAACACGCTCGATTTTCAAACCGACGGGCTCGTGGTGAAGGTAGACGACCTCAATCAGCGCGAGCGATTGGGGTCGCGGAGCAAGAGCCCGCGCTGGACGATCGCATTCAAGTATGAGGCCGAGCAGGCGGTCACGAAGCTGCTTGCGATCAGCGTCCAAGTGGGGAAGACGGGAAAGCTGACGCCGGTGGCCGATCTCGAGGCGGTGCAGCTTGCGGGCACCACTGTCAAGCGCGCCACCTTGCACAACGCGGACGAGCTGGAGCGCAAGGACATCAGGGTGGGCGACACGGTGGTGATCCAGAAAGCGGGCGAGATCATTCCCCAGGTCGTCAGGGTGGAAACCGGAGCGCGCGACGGCAGCGAGAAGCGGTTTCACTTCCCGAAGACGTGTCCAAGCTGCGGCGCGAAAGTCGAACGCGTTTCGGACGAGGTTGATTATTACTGCACGAACCCGCCGTCGCGGTGCGCCGAGCAGCTCAAGGAATGGATTCGCTGGTACGCGCACCGAGACGCGATGGATATTGACGGACTGGGTGAGAAGCTCATCGACCAGCTCGTGGAAAGAAAGCTCGTGAAGAGCCTCGCCGATCTCTATCGGCTGGATGCGACCACGCTTGCCGAGCTGGATCGAATGGGGAAGAAGTCGGCCGATAACCTGGTCCGTGCGATCGAGGCCAGCAAGCATCGCACGCTCGACCGGTTGCTGACGGGCCTCACGATCCGGCATGTCGGCACGCGGATGGCGGAGGTGATTGCAGAGCGAGTGAAGACGATCGACCGGCTGCGTGCGATGTCGCTTGAAGAGCTCGAGGCCATTCCCGAGGTGGGCCCGATCGTCGCCGCGAGCGTTCACGAGTATTTCAAGGACCCCGAGACGGTGGCGGCTGCTCGAGGACCTGAAGGAGGCCGGAGTTTCACCCACTCCGCTCGAGCCTCGACTCGCCGGAAAGCTGGTCTTCGCCGGCAAGACGTTTGTGCTCACCGGCACGCTTCCGAAGCGATCCCGCGCGGAGGCTGAGGCGGTCATCAAGGAGCGTGGCGGTAAGACCAGCGGGTCGGTGTCGAAGGCGACGAGCTACGTGCTGGCCGGTGAAGAGGCCGGCAGCAAGCTCGAAAAAGCCAAGCAGCTTGGCATCCCCGTCATTGACGAGGCAGAGTTCGAGCGGATAGCGGAGCTTTAGATTGGCGATTCGCGAGAATCGGGAGGAGCTGCGGCGGAGGTCTCACTGAACAACTCGTCAGGAATTCGGTGGGCCGGGAGAAACCTTTGGCAGTTAGCGGGGTCTAATAGAATAGAGCCCGAGGCTAGCCGACCCAGGAGAATGGCGATGAAACCCCGTTCTGAGACGCGCACACGTATGACTCACACCCTGGCCCTGCTTGTAACGATCCTGATTGTGATAACGGGAGGAACTGCCCCGGCTCGTGGGCACGGCGGTGGTGGCCATGGCGGTGGTGGGCACGGGCGGCGGTCGGCGGCGGTCACATGGGTGGGGGCCATATCGGCGGAGGAATGCACATGGGGGGCATGAGCCACATGGGAGGCGTTTCTCACATGGGCGGATTTGCGAGGATGGGTGGATATCCGCATATGGGTGGGACTGTCCGGAATGGGCGGCCTACTCGCACTTGGCGCGTCAGGGCTTCGTGGGGGAGCGACCAGCGCTGTGGCACGTGGCAACAATGGAACGGGCGTCCGCGGTGGGACAATGGGCAATCGTTCCGGTCTGACGCAGCACGTTGCCGCACGATCCGGAGCGATGCTCGGACGCAGTAGCCTTGGCACCAACAACAACATGCTCACGAGCGGACAGGGCCAGGCCGGCACCGGCAACCTGACGCAGCGCCAGTCGAGCCACCAACGCTACGAACGCCTCGCAAGGGCTCAACACGCTGGGGAACGGGCTTGCGAACAACGGGCTGAATGGTACCGGTTCCAGGAACTTCAACTACTGGGGTTCGAACTTCATGGGGTCAGGGGTACGGAAACTCAGGGTATGGTTACGGCTTGTACGGCAACGGGGGCTATGGGTACGGCGGCTACGGGTATGGCATCGGCGACGGCAATGGGATTTACGTGCTGGTCTATATCCCGGGAATGGGCTTTACGCTGATGCCGTTGCGTGCGGTGATGGGCAACATGGGCATGGGGGGCATGGGCATGGGCGGCGGGATGGGCATGTTCTGATCGGTCGAGCCACTTCGCGATGTTGAGGACCCCAGCCACGGCTGGTTCTGCCGCGTCAATTCGCGATGTTTTCTTGTCATTGCGTGATGCGGAGCTCGTGGTGACTTAGCGTCCGGAAACCGTCGGTCGTGATCAAGTAGTTCCGCTCGATCCGCATTCCGCCTTCGCCTTCGATGTAGAGGCCGGGCTCGAGGGCGACGACATCGCCGACGGCGAGGGTGTCGTCGCTGTTGGGAACGAAGTACGGCGGCTCGGGGTGGCCGAGGCCGAGGCCGTGGCCCGGAGTGGCTGGTGAAGGCGTGGGCGAGATTCAGGGAACCGAAGTGGCCGCGTACCGCGGAATCGACTGCGCGGGCAGGGGTGCCCGGCTTCAGGCTGGCTTCGCCGGCGTGAAGGGCGCCCATGCAGGCCTCGAAGAGCTCGTGCTGGCGAGCGGTCGGGCCGCGGCCCACGGCGAACGTGTTGGTGAAATCGCCCCTGTAGCCCGAGACCACGACGGAGAAGTCAAGGAGCAGAAGGTCGCCCGGCTCGATTCTCCGCGAGGTGGGCGAGCCTCCCTTTTCGATCTCGCAACGGGGGCCGGATGCGAAGTCGCCGTAGAGGATGGCGGGCTCGCCGAGATCTTCGATCGCCGCATTCTGGACGATTCGATAGGCATCCAGCTCGGACATGCCCGGCTTGATCTGTGCGAGCGCGGCAGCTTGTCCCTTTTCCCCGGCCCGCATTGAGCGAAGGAGGACTTCGATCTCGTCGGGATCTTTCGAGCGCCGGAGCCTGCGGATGATGGGGGCGATGTCGACGATTTCGAGCCCGGTTCGAGCCGATCGCAGACCTTCGATGACTCCGGCCGGGACGCTCGAGAGCTCGACGCCGATGCGTTTGCCCGGCATTGCCGCGAGGCGGTTCAGGGTGGACTCGACGAGCAGCCGGCGGCGATGCGGGGCGGAGTGGTTTCCGTCATACCAACAGGGAGCGTGGACCTCGTCGACGAACGCCCGCTCGAGAAATGGGCCGAGCATGTCGTCCGCGACCAGCGTCGCGCGGTCGGGTTCCAGAATCAGCAGTGCACCCGATTCGACTGTCCGGAATACGAAGGGAGAGGGAACAAATGCGGCGAGATAGATCAGATGAGATGGATCGGCGACGAGGAGCAGGTCGCATTCGGAAGGGAGCGCACGCCAGAGTCGATCGCGACGCGTTTTGGATCCCTGGGCGGTCAACATTGGTGCATCTCCGCCGGAGTATGCTCCGGCGTTGTCAGGGGGAGGAGCTAAATGGTCATGATTATCTAGCAGCGGGCCGCCGCGCACTCATCGCTGGACGCGTGCCGAGCCGCCTTTGGCGAGCGCCTCGACCTCGGCCAGCTTGGCCATAGTGACGTCGCCGGGGAATGTCGTCAGCAGAGCACCATGGGCCCAACCGAGCCTGAGGGAGTCTTCGGGCGATCGGCCCGACAAGAGGCCGTAGATCAGCCCGGCGGCGAAGCCGTCGCCGCCGCCGATTCGGTCCAGGACGTCGAGCTCACGGGTCGGGCTGACGTACCGCTTGCCGTCCAGCCAGAGAACGGCGGCCCAATCGTGGCGATTGGTCGAATGCACCTCGCGAAGGGTCGTTGCGACGAGCTTGATGTTGGGATGGCGTTCGACGACGCGATCGATCAGGACGAAGAAGCTATCGGGGTCGAGACTCGACTTGCCGGTGACCTCAGGCCCTGGGACGCCCAGCCCTTTTTGAAGGTCTTCTTCGTTTCCGATCAACGCGTCGAGATGGCTGGCGATGCGCTTGATGACTTGCTGGCCGTGCTCGGCGCCGCCGACGGCCGCCCAGAGCTTGGCGCGATAGTTGAGGTCAAACGAGGTGACGGCGCCGGAAGCCTTGGCTGCCTGCATTCCCTCGATGATCAGAGGGGCCGTGGTCTCGGAAAGCGAGGCGAAGATGCCGCCGGAATGGAACCAGCGTACGCCGCGGCCGAAAAGCTCCGCCCAGTTGAAGTCGCCGGGCTTGAGCAGAGCGCCGGCTTCATTCGAGCGGTTGTAGAAGACGACCGGCGGGCGCACGCCGTAGCCGCGATCGCTATAAACGGTGGCCATATTGGGCCCGCGGACGCCGTCGTGCTCGAACCATTTGTAGAACGGAGTCACACCGGTTTCCCGCACGCGGCTCTGGATGAGCTCTCCGATCGGATAATTGACCATTGCGGTCGCGACGCCCGTCTTCATTCCGAAACAGTCAGCGAGACCGGCGGCCACATTGTATTCGCCGCCGGAGACGTGAATGTCAACCGACCGCGCCTTCCGGAACGGAATCACGCCGGGGTCGAGCCGATGCACGAGCGCACCGAGCGAGAGGAAGTCGAGCTCGCAGGGATCTTTCCGAATCGAGAGTCCACCCATCGCTGTTTACCCCACTCGTAGCCGTGCGAGTAGAAAAAGCTCAGCCGGATCGAAAATGAACCACTCGTCATCCGGCGACGTTGACATAGACCTTGAGCGCCTCTTTTTCCTCGAGCAGTTGCATCATTTCCTTGTAGGACTCGAGCCCCTGGATCGGATGCGTGAGGATCTTGTCGGTCGCGCCGGGGTAGGTCAGCTCGCCGTGCGAGAGCGCTTGCATACCCAGCTCGAAATGGCGGCGGTTGCCGTTG
The DNA here is from genome assembly GCA_963823665.1 of uncultured Planctomycetota bacterium. Classification (GTDB taxonomy): domain Bacteria; phylum Planctomycetota; class Planctomycetia; order Isosphaerales; family Isosphaeraceae; genus CAVXHV01. The sequence continues at coordinate 474,483 of CAWGMQ010000007.1, read as the reverse complement.
ACGCTCGAGACGAGCAGCTTGTTCCCGAGAACCCATTCGATGTTGATCTTGGCGGCGTCGATCGAGACGTCGTGCTTGCCGCCGGTGATGCTCGTCCAGATGAGCGCTCCGTTATGACCGAGGACCTCCATCGCGCGGAAGCAGATTTCGGCGTTTCCGGTCGCTTCGAATATCAGGTCGGGCTTTCCGACCTCCGCGGCGAGGCTCGCGAGCGATTGCTGTTTCGTGCTCACGTAATGGGCGCCGTACGCTTCGGCGATGGACGACTTCCGGTGCGGCCCCGGCCGCGTGGCAATCGTGTGGACCTCGATTCCTCGAAGCCGCAGCATCATCGTGGCGAGCAAGCCGATCTGGCCCGACCCGAGCACGAAAGCCCGTTTCGGGTCCCAAACTTGCAGCCGCTGCTGGGCCAGAAAGGCCTGTTCGATAGCCTTGGCGCAGACGCTGGCCGGCTCGGCGAGTACGCCGAGATGCTTGAGGTTCTGGGGAACGTTCACCATGTATTCCGCGTCGTCGACGAAGTACTCGGTCAGGTAACCGTGACAGAGATTGATCCCTCGCTCGAAGTAGACCTCGTCGCTGGTGATATCGTTCCTGCCGATCAAATCGAAGATCGATTCGCCCGGACGGCGAACCGTGCAGGAGACGTAGTCACCCGGACGGAACTCCTTGACCCTGTCTCCAACTTCGACCACCTGACCGAAGCTCTCGTGCCCGATGACCAGGTGCTCGCCGCCGGGAGGGGCGTTGCCGTAAAGGGCCTCATTGATCTCACGGTCAGTCGCATCGACGCCGACTTGCAACACCTTCACGAGCACGCCACGTCCGTGAGGGATTTTGCACACGTGAGGATGAGGCTGGTCAGTGACTTTCGGAACAGGAATCTCTCGTAGATGCACACTATTCGGCTTGCCGGGCAATACGGCTACGGCTTTCATCGGCACTCACCATGGCCCTCTCCTCATCGGCTCGTGGGGAAGGGCAAAAAAAGGAACATCTGCGGAAAGGAGTCTCAACTTCGGGCGCAGCGGCCAGCTTGGTTGCTCGAATGTAGTTTCGCTGCTCTAGCTCGCACTGAACTTGTAGATTGTCGTCTGGGTGTATGTCGATCCGGGTCGAAGGATTGTCGACGGAAACTTGGGCTGGTTTGCCGAGTCGGGATAATGTTGGGCCTCGAGACAAAACGCCTGCTGTTTCTTGTAGACGACCTCGTGCTTGCCCTTGAGAGTTCCATCCAGGAAGTTGGCGGTGTAGAGCTGCACGGCCGGCTCGGTCGTGAACATCTCCAGGATCCGACCGCTTACAGGCTCGGTCACGCGGGCGGCGAGCGAGAGCTCCTTACCGCCGCTGCGCAGGACGTAGTTGTGATCGTAGCCGCCGGGCTCACCCTTCAATTCGGCAATGCGCGAACCCAGCGTGGCCGGTCTCGTGAAATCGAGCGGAGTGCCTTGCACGGAGGTGATCTCGCCGGTCGGGATCAGTGTGTCATCGACCGGCGTGTAGAGGTCAGCCGCCAGCATCAATTCGTGGCCCAGGACGGAGCCGGCGGCCGGTCCGGCGAGGTTGAAGTAACTGTGATTGGTGATGTTCACGGGCGTGGGTTTGTCGGTGGTCGCCGCGTAATCGATTCTCAGCGCGTTATCGGCCGTTACGGTGTAGGTTACCGTAACGGAGAGATTGCCGGGAAAGCCCTCTTCGCCGTCCGGGCTCAGGTACGACATCTTCACGGCCGGCCCCGGGGGCCCAGACACTTCAGATGCTTTCCAGACGACCTTGTCGAATGCTTTGATGCCCCCGTGCAGCGTGTTGGGCCCGTTGTTGGCGGCGAGTTTGTATTCCTTACCCTCGAGCGTGAATCTCGCCTTGGCGATCCGGTTGGCGACGCGTCCCGTGGCCGCGCCGAAATAGGGATGCCCGCCCAGGTACCCTTCCAGGTTTTCGAAGCCGAGGACGACATCCGCCAGTTTGCCGTTGCGGTCAGGCACATTGATCTCGGTCACGATCGCGCCGTACGTGATGACCTTCACTGTCATCTTGCCGTTCGAGAGCACGTACATCTCGACCGGAGTGCCCTCCGGGGTCTTGCCGAAGTCCATCTTTTCGCAACTCCTCTGGCCCTGCGGACCGTCCGTTGCATGCGTTTCGCTGCCGGAAGCAACGAATCCAGAAGTCGCCATCACTGCCACGACCGACACAATCAACGACGCACTCTTTCGCATGGATCATCGCCCTCCCTTTCAACGATCGAAGATACAGTAGTTCGAGGGGATAGTCAGCAGTTTGGTGGAAAAAGGGAATCGGTGGATGGCCATTGTCAGTTGATGCAGTCGAATCGAACTGGCGGTGCGAGTCTTCACGATCGGCAACGGCTTGGTTCTTCAGTAGAATCGTGGTTATTCCTTCAGTCTCAATGGAGGCTGACGGGGCTTTGAGACTCGATATAGCGGCGCCTGAGGACGACCATCATGTCGATTATCATTCGATGCGAGTGCGGCAAGGAATTTGAGACCGGGGACGAGAACGCAGGACGGCGGGGGCGATGCCCGACTTGTCAGCGGGAGCTGATCGTGCCGCACCTGAAACCTCGCGCCGAAAGCGACTTCGCGCCACTCCACGAATTGCCTCCGCCGGCAATGAGCGGCAAGGCCGTCACGAGTTTCGTGCTGGGGTTGTGCTTTTGTCTGGGTTGCATCACTGGTGTGCCCGCCGTCATTTTCGGGATCATGGGTTTGAGCGACATCAGCAACCCCAAGAAGAATGTGACGGGCAGAGGTTTTGCGATCACAGGAATCGTGCTGGGAAGTCTGTGGTCGCTCGTGTTTGTGCCCCTCATGTTGATCGCCCTGCTGCTTCCCGCCGTCGGGGCCGCACGCGAAGCCGCTCGCCGTGCGCAGTGCACGAACAACCTCAAACAGATCGGCCTCGCGCTGATGAATTACGAAAGTTCCTATGGCACATTTCCGCCCGCAGCCACGTTTGACGCCAGTGGCAAGCCGCTCCTGAGCTGGCGAGTGCTGGTGCTCCCATATCTCGAGCAGAACCCGCTCTACCAGCAGTTTCACCTCGACGAGCCGTGGGACAGCCCGCACAACAAGCCACTGAGCGACATCGCACTCAACGTTTATCAGTGCCCGAGCACAGAACCGAGCTCGAGAACGACCACACCGTACCAGGTCATTGTTGACCCCCGTGCGATGTTCACCGGCAAGCCAGTGGGCGTTGCTCTCGACGAGGTGACGGACGGGCCAGGCAATACCGTGCTTGTCGTGGAAGCAGCAAGAGCTGTTCCGTGGAGCAAGCCTGACGATCTGGCGTTCGCCCCGCTGAACGACCCGACGATCGGAATGGGGAGCAAGCATCCATCCGGCCTCAATGCGCTGTTCGCCGACGGTTCAGTTCGCTTTCTCAAGAGCACGCCGACGAATCCCCTCAGCCCGAAAGTGCTTGAGGGCATCGTGACGCGTAATGGTGGCGAAGTGTTCGAGGTTCCATGACGAGCTTTTTCGGACACCGGTTCTTCCAGGAAAACCCAGTTCAATTCGCCAAGATGAGGCGGTTAACGCCGAACGCCTTCCACTCGCAGGAATGCCGTCCTGCCGGGATTGGCACGCGCTGTGCATTGAAGGACCTGTCAGCAGAAGTCGTTTGATTCCGATCCGACGGATTGCTCCGAATGGGCCAATCCGCACACTGACTCGCAAAGAAGTTCAACCATGAGCCGCTGCCAATCCAAATCCAGAAAGCGCAAGTTCGTTGGTTCCGCTGAGATGCTCGAAGACCGTCTCGCCTTGAACGCTGGCGTCCCCCTACCCGCCACTCCGCTGCCGGCACCGAGTCCGTTCAGTGTCGCCCAGGTGCGGACGTTCGAGCGAGCGCTCGATCGGGTCGACCACGGATTCATGGCCAACTCGAAACATCTCAAATCGTTCGTCGTCAACCGGACCGATTACTTGGAGAGCGTGTTCGCACGCGTGGCTGTCCGCGCAAGTGCAGGTCCAACGCGTGAACGCCAGCGTGAATGTGAGTTCCCCGGTCGGTTTGGTGAGCCACGCTCAGGCGATCAACAATCAACTGGAACAGATCGTCTCCTCCTTCAACACCCGGGTGACTCAGCTCAACAACGGCTTCGAGCAGGAGTTCGGAATCGTTGCGAAGCCGCTGGACAAGCTCAGTCTGCAATTGGGCGTTCCGGCAAACGCGCTCGAAAACAACTTCGATCTCGCCCGCGCCGGTCTCACAAGCGCTGTCAACTCCCTCACGTCAAGAGTCCAGAGCCAGATAAGCGCTGCAACCAGTCAGATCAGCACTGCCAGCAGCTCGCTGAGCAAGGTGGGCAGTGGCGCAAGCACAACGACTGGAGCTACGACCACGCCAGCGACAACCGGAATCGGCATCATCAGCACGCAAACCTTCAGTAACTCGTTCACGCAGGCCGTTAGCGCGATGAACACGGCGATCAACAGCGTCGACACGGCAATGTCCCAAGCCTTAGGGGCATTCCAGACGCAGTTCACCAATAATGTCACAACGTTACTCTCGACGTTCAACACCGGTGCGGCCGCAAACCTCCAGCCGACCGTCGGCTTCGTATCGGGAACTGGTGTGACCTTCACCAGCCCATAAACTTTTAGACATGGCGGCGACTTCGCCTCGGGCGCCGCATCGCCCCCACGGGAAACCGGCGATCCCGGACGCGGTAAAGGACGCGGCTGGGTCGAAGCTGCTTTCAAGTTTCCGCCTTTGGGGCGCTGCTCTCCGATTGACCACCGCGATACGCGCCCGACCGAACACGCTCGATCCAGCGCGTGTGCGCTTTGTACCACGAGACCGTATCCGCGAGTCCGTCTTCGAAGGACACGGTCGGGCGCCACCCCAATTCCGATTCGGCCTTATTACAGTTGATCGCGTAACGTCGATCGTGCCCCGGCCGGTCGGTGACGTAGCGAATGAGAACCTTCCGTCTTGCCACAGAGCCGGAGAATCGTGCGAGTGACGTCAATGTTGTATCGTTCGCTACGTCCACCGAAGTTGTAGACTTCGCCCGCGCGGCCCCGGCGCAGGGCCGCGTCGATGCCGCGGCAGTGATCCAGGACGTGAATCCAATCGCGTACCTGGCGGCCGTCTCCGTACACCGGCACGTGAACCTCGGCCATCGCATTGGTAATGAACAACGGGATCAACTTCTCGGGAAATTGAAACGGGCCGTAATTGTTCGAGCATCGGGTGATGACCGTGTCCATGCCGAACGTGTGGTGGGCCGCGCGTACCAGAAGATCCGCGCCGGCCTTGCTGGCGGCATAAGGGCTGTTGGGTGCCAGCGGCGTGGTCTCAGAGAATTCGGGGTCATCCGGGCCCAGAGTGCCGTAAACCTCATCGGTCGAGACTTGCACAAACCGCGGCACACCCGCTGCACGGGCCGCGTCCAGCAGACACTGCGTACCGACCACGTTGGTGCGCAGAAACGGCGTCGCGTCGTTGATCGAGCGGTCGACGTGGCTTTCGGCCGCGAAGTTCACGACCGCGTCGAACTTTCCGTCCGCCACCAGGGCCAGCACCATGGGCCCTTCGGCGATGTCCCCCAGCTCGAATCGGTAGCGCGGGCTCTTCTCGATCTCTGCCAGGTTATCGGGATTTCCCGCATAAGTGAGCGCATCAAGATTGGTGATTTCGATGTTCGGATCCGACTCGAGCACGAAGCGGACGAAATTCGAGCCGATGAATCCGCAGCAGCCGGTCACCAGTAGCCGTTTGATTCGCATCATGCTATCCCCTCCAGCTTCACGGCACTGGTCGATTCAGTTTCAGCAGCAGCCTTTCGGCGCGGAAGACGATCTCCACATCCTTGTTGATCAGCGCGTCTTCGAGTGCGGGCACGGCGACGGGCCCCATCGCGGAAAGGTTGTTCTCAGCCGTATCCCGCACCCTCGGGGATTGGTCGCCAAGCTGCTGGACCAGCGCCCGTGCGCGGTCCTGAAGGCGCGGGTCGACGCCATGCACAACAAGGAGGGCCGTTCTCACCAGCTTCTTGGGTGGCGGAAACACGTCGAGGGCAATCGCATCGTCAATCGCGGCCCGCGACAGATGAACCAGAACAATCAGCTCCGGCGGCTCGAAGAGGGCTTTGCCGTACTGGGACAAGAGCGTCTGCACGACGCTTTCGCGCTGGCCTTGCCCCGCCATACGGCGGGCCAGCGCCAGCCGTGTGATTTCGGCATACGATGGGTTCGACGCCTTCATCGCCGGCGGCATCACCACCTTGACGGGCGGGCCCTCGATCACGGCGCCTTTCTTGCTCGCATCCTCGGAGAGCCGCGCCGCTGTGGTGATGAAGAGCCGGCCGTCGTCGGCGACACGGTAGCTGAGCCCCAGGTTGCCGAGCAACTCGGCCAGGGCGTCGCGAGCGGCGATGCCGTTGGCGTTCATGCTCGTTGTCTGCGTGAGATTGATGTCGGCCTGCGCCAGCGTGCGATCGTCCAGCTCATACCGCAGTCGAATCTGACCGGTGATCATGTCCAGCACGTTGCGCCGCGGAGCCTTTTCGACTGTCACGACGACCGGTCGGTTGAGCTGCTGGTCGACCCTGGCTTTGACACTCGCATCTCCCTCGGCAGGCAGCGGCGGCGGCTCGTCGTCCTTCTTCTTCTTTTCGTCTTCTTTGAAGAAGGCGTCGGCTTTCTCCTTTTCGGTCTTCTTCTTGGCCACATCCTCGTCTTTCTTCTTCTTTTCCTTTTCCTTCTCGTCTTCAGGCGCGGCGGTCGGCAGCTCATCGAGCCATCCGACCCGGTAGCCCTCGGGCGTCGGCACGATGATCGCCACATCAAGCAGCCGCTGGCCCGAAAGATTCTGCAAGGTGTATTCGTCCGGTCCGCCGCGAATGCGCAGCGGAATCGGCAGCGACAGCTCGGTGTCGTACGTGATGAATCGCTCGAAGTGAGACTCGTACTTCAGATAGAGCGCCGAGTCTGCGTCACGGAGTTTTGCCAGCCAGTGCGTCTCAGGCAGGTAACTCGGCGGAATCTGCGAAGGGGCGGCATTCGACAAGTCCGACTTGAACCACTGGAGCCGTCCCCCGCGCTCGTTGCTGGCCGGCCAGTGAGCCAGGAATGTGCCCTTCTTCACTTTGAGATCCACGTCCACGTCGCGGGCTTCAGAGCCGAAGAACTGCACCACCGATATCGGCGAGAGCGGAAAGCGCGATGCCGCCTCCTTCTCTTCGAGCTTCGGCCGGCTCGTGCCCACGACGCCAGGCATCGCGTTGTTGTAAATGCGCGAGGCATTGAGCGCCGGCTGAGCAGGATTACCCACCCAGACCGACCACTCGTAGACTTCAATCGGTGACTCGGCCTTGTCGTCCAGCGCCATCACGCCGATCGTAGTGACCAGGAGCACCCCGATCATCACCGCAACGAAACGAACAATGTACTTGCTCATGACTTTGGACTTGGATGTATTTCGGTGCTCTGTTTTCGCTCAGCGAGGTCCAGCCTGCGAGCCCCTTGCAAGTTCGCTCGGTGTCGTCTGCCCGTGCGCCGAAACCTTGCCGGCCTGCGGCCGGTACAAGCGGGCGTTCGCCCAGATCACCCGGTCGCCGGTATCCTGTCCCTGGCCGAAATCGACGTGCAACCGCAGCTCCTCGGCATTCGCTACCGGAAGCGAGAGCTTCACCGGGGGCGCATCAGCGCGAAGGTCGGGATTTGCATAGATCTCCTTGCCGTCGGCAAAGACGCGGCAATCCACCCGCCCTTTGCCTCGCGCCGCGTCGTCGAAGCCGACAATCGCCTCGAATCGGGAATACCGTCGGCCCAGGTCGTACGTGAGGATACAGCGTGAATGCACCGCCAGGCCTCGATCGAAGCTCTGGCCGTTGATCTTGAGTGACTCTCCGAGCAGGTTCACGTCGTGCCGCCAGGGAAAGCGATGTCCGAAGTAAGGCGCTTCCTCGACCTTGAGTGGTATCAAGTCCGACAGGAACGTCACCTTGCCTCCCCGGAATCGCACGTCCTGGACGTCGCCCGCCGGCAGATTGAGCTCTTGCCCCCATTTGGTGACAATCTTCCATGTGCTCGTATCAAGATCTTTCCACTTACCCGAGATCACCACCGAGTTGGGCAGCGTGAACGTCGGCCGCAGCTCGTCCAGCCCCCGTGCCTCCGGCCGCGAGGCCATGATCACCCCTTCAACCTGCTTGAGCGCGATGGTCCGGGTCTTATCTTGATAACGAAACCGCAGCTTCTCGGCATCTGTCCCCTCGACCACACCCGCGATGGCCAGGACCTCCCCATTCTTCGTCTGGGCAAGCAGAACGTCCTCGGCCCCTCGCGATTCCAGCCGCTTGCGAAACGCCTCGACGGTCTCCTTACGATCGAGCAAACCGATGTGCGCTCCGGCCACCCGCGAAAGCGGCACCTCGAGCTTGTCTTGCCACGGCGTCGTGAATCGCAACGTATCCGGGCCGATTCCCTCGAGCTTGCCGAAGAGCAGTTCGTCCCCGGTGAGGTAAACCCACACGTCGGGCCGAATGCCGCTCGGCGCTTTCGCGTCGACCGCGAGCTTGGCGTCGCTGTGCAGCGCCGCCTTCGTGTTCACGTTGGCAGCCTGGCCGTCCTCGTAATTGATGTTGATCGTGAAGTCTTTCTCGAAGCAGTCGCCCGGCGGCGGCTCGAGAAAGATGTCGGCCGTCGGCCCGACACCTGCGCGCTGAATCACCACCGGCCAGTCCTGTGAGTCCGACGTATCTAGCCGCCAGGCCACCGGGCCGCTCGCCGTCTGGCAGTTGATCATCACCTGCTTGATCGCCTTGTCTCTTAGCCCGAAGAGCGCGATATTCATGTCGCGGATGCCGTTCTTCTTGGGCTCGAGCTTGGCGATCTTGGTGATCGTGGTACCCGGCGGCGGCGCAAGCACGTCGTCAGCCGGGGCGCCTTCGGCTCTTCCTTCTTCGCCACGGCGGCAGCCTTCTTGACGGCCGCGCCCTGCTTGGCTGCCACGGCCTTCTCAGCCTCCGCCTTCTTTTCGCCCTCGCCCTTCTTCTTCGCGGGCTCGCTCTTGCCCGCGTCGACCATCTTCGCAGGCTCCGCGCTCTTGGCCGGTTCCTCTTTCTTGGGAGGTTCTTCCTTCTTGGCGCTCAAGCCAGGCATCGTGAAGTCGGCATTCGGCTGTCCCATGAACCGGGCCGCCATCGCCGGCGTGCGTTCGAAGCGGATACTCTCCAGCTCATCCATCGGGACTTTCGCCTTGGGTTTGGGCGGCGCCTGGGCAGCTTGACCCCCAGAAGCACCAGGGCCGCCCGCCCGTGGAACCGCCGGCCCCGGTCCGGCCGGCCCAAATGGATCCGCCATCGCCGCCTGGACCTGCCCCGCATTCATCACAACCACGCCCTTGCCCGCCGGTACGGCTTGAACCTTCATCACGGCCACCGCTTTCACCACCGCGCCCGCGGGAGGCGCCGCCACCGCAGCAGGTGCCGCCGCCCCTTTCACAGCCGCCGGTGCCGCGGCTGGCTGCCCATCCTTCGCGGCCGGAGCACCGCCCGGTGCAGCGCCCGGCGCTGCTCCCGGCTTCGCTGGCGGCTGAGGCGGAGCCTTGGGCTGGCCCCCCAGCACCAGAACATCGTTTTCGATCGAAGTCGGGTCGGCGTAAACCACTTCCCCAAGCACGGTTCGGACAATCGTCCCCAGCCCGTTAATCCGCTCGGCCCGCACCGTCAGATCACGCCACAGCACGTTGATCGGCTCAGCGCCATTGCGATTCGCCACGAACAACTTCACCGAAGCGACATCGTTGGGCCCAAGCTGCGCCTGCCCCAGGTAACGCGACTGCCCGGTCGCCACGTCGATCACCTGGAAGCGAATAATCTGGCCCTCACGCGTGATCTGCAAACGAACCTGCTCGCCCGAAGCCGGAAACGTGGGGCGTGGAACCTTCGGCGGCTTTGCCGCGCCCATAAAGCCCTGCTGCATCTGCATTTGCATCTGCTGCTGTTGTTGCTGTGCCGCGTTGATCGCGGACTTGTCGATGAACCGATATACATCCGGCCCTTTCGGCTCGCGCATTCGGAGCAGCGTGCCGTCCGGCTGGTTGATGTCCTGAAAGGCAATCGCCAAGCCCAGCGCGGCGCCGTCTTCCTGGGCCGGCTTGGGAAGGGTTTTGATGACCACGGTCGCCGTGATCGTGAAGTCGCCGCCGAATTTTATTTGCTGCGGCGTCTTCCAGCCGGTTTCCGCCTGCCCGGGGGCCAGGGTCATCCGCAGCCCATCGGCTTCTCGTTTTAGGCCTGCTTTCTCGCCGTAAGTTTCGGCGTCAAAAGCGGCTTGATCGAGAGCCGATAAGCTGAGTGTGCGGGAATACTCAGAATTCGCGCCCGCACCCGCCAGGGCGGTCAGCGAGATGACGACGAGAGTCGCGCTGAACATCGCAGATCCTATGGCTCACTCGCCCTCGGTCCGGGTCGGTTCGGCCTTGCTCTTCGAGCTGTCCGCTCCGGCGGGAATGGTCTTTTCCTCCGCCAAACGTCGGTAGTAACGCTCGAGGACCAGGCGATACTCGGGGGGGAAGCCTTCCGACATCGACTGCAGAATGCGGTCGCGCTCTCTCGGCGAGATCTTTGCCCAGTCCTTGCTCCCTTCCGCAGGATTGACCAGATCGCCGACGCCGCCAGTGCCCTTGCGAATGGTCGATTCACGCGCCGGGCGAGTCGGATTGTTCTTCACCATGCCGTTCTTGCACTGCTGGCATTGTTTTTCCAGCGACGCGATCAGGTCATCCAGGTCTTTGACGATCTCTTTCTGCCGGGTCTGTACCGGCTCGCCCGTCACGGTCTTGGCCAGATCGCCGGCAACCGTGGTCATCTTGCCGGAAATGGTCGTGATGGGCCCCTCTGCACTGGCCGAAAGGCACAGAACGCACGAGAGCAGGCCGGCCCCACCAACTGCAATAATACCGATCCTCATCAGCTTTTCCTCCGGTTAGGTCCACTCATTCGGGCGACAAAAGAGCGAAGAGGACACAGCACCCCGGGCTGTTGCCGCACCGGGGTGCCCGTCTTACGACGAGTGTAGTCGGTTCTGATCCTACCATCTTCGCGCGGGGTTTGCAGCATGCGAATCCTGATTTTATTTGAGGCCTCACGGCTTATCATCAAACACCTCACGCGTCCGCGTTTCCCGCGCTTTCTCGGTGTCCTTGAGCACCTTCTGCTGCATCTTGATCACTTCGGCGACCTGGTTGACAACATCGACGAAACTCTCCCACTGCGACATCTGGTCCAGGATATTCCTCATTTTTGTAACAACTTCCGCATGCAGTCGCCGGGCCTCGGCTTCGCTCGCGCCAGGCGTCGATGCCGCACCGGAAAGCGCCTGCAGCACACTCCGCGCCTGGTTCATCGGGCCGGTGGCAAGCTCGCGAATCGGGTCGATGATCGCCTGTTGCAGCAGCCGGTGCGACTTGGGCGATCCCACCTGGTTGAGCTTCATCTCCTGCAGCGTGTCGGCCACGCGCCCGGCGATCTGCTCGAGCTGCCGCGCCCCCGTGTGATGAACCCGCATCACCTTCTGGAAGTCGGCCGCCGTCGGCTGCCCCGCCAGCACCGGCGTCTGCTTCTCCACGGCCTCGAGTGCCGCCAGGAACTTGGCCCGTTCGGCCCGCTGCCGGACCAGGATCTCGTAAAACAGCTCGTCCGGTGAGACCACCTGAACTTGCAGTGCACTCGATCGGCCGGTCTGCTTGCCGTTGGCACATCGGTCGTCCGCCTCCGCCACGAACCGGATGATCGTGCCGATTCGAGGCGGGTCGGCCTGCAAAACCACTTCGTGGCGCACCTGATGATCAAGCAGCGGGCGGTCCTTCTCAATCACCAGCGGCAAGGCCTGGGTCGCCCGCGTGGTCACCGGCGCGGCTTTGTCGTCCGTGCTCGTCGTCCGATCAACCTGCAAGCGAAGTGCCCCCAGACCAAAATCGTCGGTCGCACTGATCGAAAGCGGAATTGTCGCGATCGGGGTCACATGGCCGCCCGTCCCCAGGGCGCGTAGCGTCACCCGCGGCGCACGGTCCTTGAGCAGCCCGATCGAGAGGAACGTCGGCTTCGAAGAAAGCGCCGTCCTGGCCGACTTCAAAAGGATCTCGAGCGTCGTTGCTTCGGTGAGCTTCCAGGTCGTCGTGAACGAGCGATCGTCGCCCCGCGCAAGCGTCAGGGTCTTTCCCGCCTGGATCTTCACCTGGCTCTCCGAGATCGCTTCGGTGCCCACCAGCGTCAGCTCGATCTCCGTGTCGGGCAAGAAAAGCAGATGCTCCCGCGCATCCTCCACGGCGCGGAAGCCGGTGTACGTGGCGCCCGGCTCCTTGACACGAACCCTTGTCTCGGCAAGCGACGGCCGATCGACCCGCGTCACCGTCAGTGGCCCCAGCCAGTCGTCTCCTCCGGCCAGGTCAATCGCCGACGAGCTCGACGACGGCGGCAGCTCGAACGTGAACCGGTCGGGCCCCGCCTCCGACATCGCCGCCTTCCTCACCTTGCCTTCCGCAGTCCGTTCGTTGATCAGCACCGACGAAGGAGCAACCGCAGCCGACGGCCTCGACCAGATCAGCGTCGGCTCGCCGCGCCCATGAACAATCCAGTCGTCCCCCTGGGGTTCGACCAGGGGCAGGTCCGATCGCACCTCGACTGGATATCGCTCATCGCGAGGCACCAGAAGCTCCCCGGCCGCGTTCAAGCCCATCACGGTGAGATAAGTCCGCTGCGGCCATCGCTGCGACGACCCAAGCAGCCACCGCGCCGCACTCAGCCGAGCCGCCCTCGGAGCGACCCGGTGGAACCAGAGCGGCAGCAGCAACCCCAGGACCACCGCCGCAATTGCCAGAGCCGTGCGCTTGCGATTCCAGAGCGTGCGCCAATCCGATCCAGCTAGCGCCGCGGTCGCGCGCTGCACCGCCTGTCGCACCATCGCCCGCGAAACCGTCGACCCCTCCTCATCCAGCAGCTCCGGAAGCTGAAGCACATCGGCAATCTGCTGGCCGGTCCCCGGCCGGTGCCGGTCCAGCGTCATCGCCAGCGTGAGCTCGTCAAGCCGTGACGCCTGATACCGCCGGAATGCCCGTAGTCCCAGAAAGACAAGCACCCCCGCCAGTGCGAGCAACAGCAAGACAAGACGCACCTGCACGCCGAATCGAAACCAAAAATCCAGGAAAACAAGAATCGCCCCGGTCACGGCGAGAACGATCAGGGCATCCGCCCCGAACTCCAGCAACAGCTCCAGCCGCAATCGCCTGCGCAGCCGCATCAGCACCGCGCGCAGCGCCCGCTGCTCTTCACGAAGCCGATCAAGCGTCGGTAGTTCAAGAACAGTCGCCATGGTTCGCCTGACGATTTCCCCGGTAGGTCAGGCTTCTGCCTGACGATCCGTCTAATCCTCTAAACCGCGTTTAAGTACCGAGTCAAACCACCGCCCCTACACTAAGTTTCCCCCCTTTTAGAAGGGGGGGCCAGGGGGGGTCGTCCCGGCGGCCGCCATCACTAAACTGTAGCGCAACAGAAAACGGTCCGCTTTTCATCAGGCCCCCCTACACCATCCGATACTTCTTCCTCAGCACCCATTCCACCGTCAAGCAGGTCAAGATCGTCACATAAAACAGCGGCGCATCCCACAGCTCATCCCGCGTTTCCAGCGTCCGCGTCACCTCGCGCGTCGGAATCGCCGCGTCCAGCTCACGTAGGTCTGCCAGCTCAAAAACCCGCCCCCCGGTCAACCGCGCCAGCTCCGTGAGCAGCGGACGATTGAGCGACGGCTCGTCGATCTCTCGCTTGGGCGGCTCGACGCGAAACGTCGTGGTCGACGCCCGGATGTCCGAGCCCCCCGTCGCCGCGGTCGTGGGCACGATCCGCAGCGAATACGCTCCCGCCTGCGCCGCCGGAAACGTGGCTGTCAACAACCCCGGATCATCTGCCACTCGCTCGAACCGCAACGGCTCCGGCGGCTGGCCGGCGATCTCGAGATCCGCGGCCAGCTCCGTCCCCTCCGCAAGAGCGGCCGGGTCCGTGTAGCGCACGCCCACCTGAACCTGGTCCCCCACCCGGTACACGCTCTTCCCCAGGTGCACCGTGAACGGAAACCGCCCCCCCAGCGCCTTGCTTCGGCCCACTCGATCGACCAGGCGAGCCCAGAAGCCATCGAAGTAATCTTCCGACAGATAGCGCCAGCGATACGTGCTGTCAAACCCGATGAAAACCGTCCGCCCAGGTCCATAAAGCTGAGACGCAAGCAGCGTCTGCCGGCCGTACTGGTTCTGCATCCGCGGGTCCCCATGCCGCGCCAGCACCGTCGCCCCCGGCCGTGACCTCGTCACCGGAAAGCTCCAGTACATGCCCGGCAGGCTCGTCAAGATCGAGCGGTTGCGAATCGGATCGGCGTTGAACTCGAACACCGGATCGCCGCGACCTTCGGGAGAAAGCTCCAGCCCATAAGTCGACTGGCTCGACAGCCGCACCTCGGCCTCCGTGCGGAAGAGCCCAGGGTCCCGCACGATCGGCAAGATCTTCGTCCAGTCCCCGGCAGGTCCCTTGCCATCTGCCGCCTCGAAAAGCTGCTGAGAATAAAGCTCGCCCGCCACGAAAATCACACCCCCGCCTTCCTGGCCGACGAAGTGCGTGATCATCTCCGGCCATTGCGGACCAAGCGCACGCAAATCCGGGTCAACCAGCAAAAGAGCGTCGTAGTTTCTCAGCTCGGCCGAGTCATTCGGCAGGCGGCGTGATCGGGCGGTCCCCCGGCTGGCGAAATCCGGGATCCGCATGTTGCAGCCAGCCGGCAAATTCCACTCGCTGATCGCGCATCAGCGCATTCCGCAGGAACTGCACCTCCGGCGACGGCGACCCCGCGATCAAGAGCAACCGGATCTGCTGCCGCACCACCTTCACCGCAGCCGTCGCCACGTTGTCCTCCTGCGTCAGCTCGGGCCCGGCATCCTCAACCTTGGCGCGGAACTCATACTGACCGACAACCTTGGGCGTGATCCGAAACGTCGTGCGCTTGAGGATCCCGTCTTCTCCCAGCACCACCCGCTCCCTGCCCACGCTTTCCCACTCATTTTCGTTGATTCGCTGTTCGAGCACGATCGTCGCCTCGGCGTCGCGCAGCCCGCGCGCCTCCACCACGACGGCCAGAATGGTGGGGTCGCGGACGAACACGACCGGGCTCGCTTCCACCTCCGCCAGCCGCACATTCCGCGGCCCTTCCGCCCCTCCGGCCGCAACCGCGTAGATCGGAATGTTCTGCCGTACGGCCGTCTCGATCGCCTTGAGCGGCTCTTCGCCCGCATTCGACCGTCCGTCGCTCGCGATCACCAGGCCCGCCACCGGCTGCCCCCGATGCCCCGCCAGCACGCCGTGAATCGCGTCCCCCACCGGCGAGATCGGCCGGTTCGGCTGAACGTCGTCCAGCGTGCGCTTTTGCGCCGATTCACCGGAGCCCGGCCGCGCCGCTGACTCCAGATCATAAAGGAAGATCTCGCGCCCCTTCGCCAGCGCGTCGAGGTTCCCACGCAGCCCGTGCTTGACCAGATCCAGACGCGACGTTTCGCGGAGCCGCTCCACCGACGACCGAGCACCCGCCGACTCGAGCTTCATCTTCGAGGCAATCTCGGCCGCTTTGGACTGGTCCGTATACGGATCGGAAAATTTCATGCTCTCCGAATCATCCAGAATGATCGCCAGATGCGACTTGATCGTCTCGCGGTGACTGCTCACGAGCACCGGCTCGACCAGCATCGCGATGAGCGCAAACACCGTCAGCGCCCGCAGCCCCGCCATCAGACCGCGCTTGAGCCGCGACAGATCCGGCCGCTCATGCCGGTAGAGCCACCACACGACGCAAAGAAAGACAACCGCCGCCACGATGAGCGCTGCGGCTGTTGCTCCTTGTGGAAGCGCAGAAAGCTCCAGCCGCGAAGGCCCGGCCGCATCCGCCCCCTTCGGCCGATCGATTCCCAGAATGATTTGCAAAAAACTATTCATAAGTGAACGTCAAGCTGTGATTAACACGAGAAGCTGTGTTTAACGCGAACGGCCAACCCAGGTCGCGAATAACGACTCGAAAACAAGAAGCACGGCCAGCGCGATCGCCAGATCGCGCCACATCTCTCGTCCGGTAGGCGAGAACAGGTTCCCCTCGTTGTTCCGGGCTCGAATAATCTCGAGCTCGAGCGGCGACAGGAACGTATGGAGCTCCCGCGTCTCGATCCGCTCGAGTGCACTCTCCCGCGGGTCGGGGTTCGCGGCATAGATGTCCCCCTGAGTGCCCGCCGATCCCTCGTCCCACGAAAACCGGTAAATCCCCGCCCTTCGCGTGTCGGGAGCCACGATCTCCACCGACGGCGCCTCCTTGCTGCCCGGCTCGTCCGCTTTCGGCACCGCCTGAAGCGCCTCGGGCTCGCCGCCGCCGGGCGAGGTCAACCGCACACTCGAAAGCTGCTGGCTCGTCTGCACCACTCGCTTCATCCGCTCGCCCGCCGTCACCGTGTGGTCCAGCGGAGTCGGCCGCGCCGCCCCGCGCACCGCTTCGCGGATCGCCAGCACGAAGCTCGGCTCGATCGGCCAGTCATTGCCCGCACGATCGGCCGTCGTCGTCCACAACAGCACCCGGCCCTCCCCCTTGATTCGCTCGATCACCGCCGGTGACCGCGCCGGGTTGTTCCACCGCGCCAGCACCCGCACCTGCCCCACCTCCGCCGGCTCCTCCACGCTCATGATCTGCTTGAGCGTCACCCGCTCGAGCGCAGAAGCCTTCAAATCCAGCAGCTTCTCCAGCGGCGAGGGATGCAGCGGCTCGATGAAAACACCGTGAATATTCTCGTCGGCGAGCGACTTCAGCGGGCACGGCAGCACCCGGTTGTTCTGGCGGAAGAGCAAGTCGTTGTAAAGCCCGATGTCGAGCTTCGCGCCCGTGAAGATCAGCAGCCCCATCCCGGCGCTCGTCATCTGACTCAGCTTTTCGGCCTCCTCCGGCGTGACCGATGCCACGTTCGCCAGCACCAGCACGTCCGGCGTCTCCAGCCGCGGCGACAGGAAATCCTGGTCCAGAACCGTCTCGACCCGCCACGCCTCCGCCGCCCCGATGCCGATCGACAAAGGCGCCGCCAGGTAGTCAACTTCCGATCCAAAAGCCTCCGACGAAGGCTCGCCGTCGACCAGCCGGATCAGCAGCGAGTCCTTCACCGGCACCGCCGCCCACTGCTGGTTGTCGCCTTGCAAGGCATCGTCGGGAAGCTGCAGCGAAAACTCGTGCGGCCCCGATCCCGGAAACTGAACCGCCAGCGGAACCCGCGTGACTTCGCTCGGAGGAATCTCGGGCAGCTTCAGCTCCGTCGGCTTGTCATCGACCCGCAGCACCGCCTTGGCCCCGGAGATCACCCGCGGTGAGTCGTTGCGAATCACAGCCTCCCAGCGACTGGGTGCGCCGGCAAGAATCGTGCGATCGAGCGGTACCAGCGCCTGAAGCGACACGTTCACGGTCTCGTCGTCCCCCAGGTCGACGATCCGCACCCGCAGCCCGTCCTGCTTCCATCGCCCCGCGACCGACGTCACACTCCGGTCCCAGCCCGCTTTGCGCAGATCCGTCAGGATCGTGAGCTGCTTGGTCGGATACGTGCAGGAGCGCACCACCTCGTCCAGACCTTCGAGCACCGCCGGCCACGCAGCGTGCGTGGCCGAAAGCGGAATCGCCCCGGCCGCCCCCAGCAGCTCTTCGCGACGCGTCCCTTCCACCTCATGCAGCACCGGGACCCGTGGCGCCGATGTCGTCACAATCGTGCACCGGTCCTGCGGCCGGATCGACGCCACCAGTGAGCCCGCCGCCTCCTTGGCCCGCGTGAACGCCGTCGCATCGCCCGCGGAAAAGCCCATGCTGAGCGAGTCGTCGATCAAGATCACCTGGCTCGTCCTGCCCCCGGAGCCCAGCCACGTCTCGAGCCCCGTCGGGTTCAGTAGCGGACGCGCAAGGTAGAAGAATAACAGCACAATGAGCGCAATCCGCAAGAGCAGGAGCAGAAGCTGCTCGAATTGAATCCGCCGCCGGTTGCGCTGGATCGTCAGACGCAGATAGTGCATGGGAGCCCAGTCCACACGGCGGAACCTCCGGCGGTTCAGCAGGTGGATGATGATGGGTATCGCTCCCAGGAGCGTACCCCAGATCAACAACGGGGCTAGAAATGTAAGCATGTTCAGAATCGCGTGCCCTGGCGAACTGTCAAATCAGGATCGTGAGCCTTGTCGAACGGCCGCCCGGCCCGATTCCTGCCGCGCGTGCAGGAAGGAGCTCAGCGATCGGCCCAATGGTTCGTCGGTGAGGAACTTGACGTGGTCATAGCCGCGGTTCCCGCACTCGCGCGCCACCGTGGTCACAAAGTCCGCCATCGCCTTTTGATACGACTTGCGAAACGCCCAGGGCTCGGCGAAAAGCTCCTCCGTTCCCTCGATATCGTGAAAAATCGTCGGGCCGTCGAACGGCAGCTCCAGCTCGTCGCGGTCGAGCAACTGCATGACCAGCACTTCATGACCCAGGAACCGCAGCCGGTTGAGCCCGTCGTAAACCGATTCCAGATCCGTGAGGAGGTCCGACACGATCACGATCATGTTCCGCCGCCGCAACCGGTCGCAGAGTGACCGGAGCAAACCGCCCAGCTCCGTCTTGCGCGCCGGCTTGCATTTTTCGAGCAGTTCGCACATGACCATGATCTGCGAAAGGGTCGCCGCCGGCGGAAGCACCGTCGTGGCGGCCTCGTCAAAGAGGACGAAGCCGACCGGGTCCTGCTGCCGCACCAGCATCATCGCCAGCGAGACCACCAGCGTGGCGCCATATTCAAACTTGGATAGCGGCGGCTGACCGCGGTAATTCATCGAGTTGCTGGCGTCGACGACGAACGTCACGCGGACGTTGCTTTCTTCCTCGTATTGCTTGATGTAATGCCGGTCCGATCGCGCGAACACGCGCCAGTCCAGCCGCCGCAAGTCGTCGCCGGGCGTGTATTCCCGGTATTCGGCGAACTCGACGTTGAACCCGTGGAACGGGCTGCGATGCTGTCCGCTGATCGCACCTTCCACCAGCCTGCGCGACCGCAGCGCCAGGTCCGAAATCTGCGCGATGGCATCAGGATCGGAATATTTCCGCGACGGCGGCACTGGCGGGTCCTTTCCTGATCGGTACATCGGCGAGCAGCTTCTTCACGATCGAGTCGCTCGACTCGCCGGCGGCCTGGGCGTTGTAATTGATCACGATCCGGTGCCGTAACACCGGAGGGGCGACCGACTGGATGTCCTCGACGGAAACGCTCGGCCTGCCCATCAAGGCCGCCTTCGCCTTGGCGGCCAGAATCAGCGCCTGGCCCGCCCGTGGGCCCGCGCCCCAGGCCACCCAGTCGCCGATGTACTTGGGCCCGCCATGGTCCGGCCCGCGCGTGGCCCGCACCAGATCCATCGCGTAGTCAATGCAATGATCCGTCACCGGCACCCGGCGCACCAGCTTCTGCAATGCGGCGATTCGATGGCCGTCCAGTGTCGGCGTGATCGCGTGCTCTTCAGCACCCGTCGTAAGCCGGTAAATCCGCCGCTCTTCTTCGGGCGTGGGATAAGTGATGAAGATCTTGAACAGGAACCGGTCGAGCTGCGCTTCCGGAAGAGGATACGTCCCCTCTTGCTCGATCGGGTTCTGCGTCGCCAGCACGAAGAAGGGTCCGGCAGCACGTGCCGGTGCCCGCCCGCAGTCACCTGCCGCTCCTGCATGGCTTCCAGTAGCGCGGCCTGGGTCTTGGGCGGCGTACGGTTGATCTCGTCCGCCAGGATCAGATTGGCGAAGATCGGGCCCGTCACGAATCGCAGCTCCCGTGCCCCGCTGGCGCGGTCTTCATAAAGGACTTCGGTCCCGGTGATGTCGCTGGGCATCAGGTCGGGCGTGAACTGGATCCGGTTGAAGTCCAGGGCCAGCGACTGCGCAAGCGATTGCACCATCAGCGTCTTGGCCAGGCCCGGCACGCCTTCAAGGATGCAATGGCCGCGCGCGAAGACGGCGATCAAGAGCTGATCGAGCACTTCGTTCTGGCCCACGATCTGGCGCGACATCTGCTCGCGAATGGCCGCATAAGCCTTGTTCAGCTCGTCCAGCTCGGCCAGGTCGATGTCGTCGGTGGATTTGTCTTTCAAGATGGCGTTCCTCGCTATCGCTGGAAGATCGGAAGATATTTGTACGGAAGCTGAAGGATGATGGTCGCGATTGACGTCCCGTAAACCGTCCCCGACACCGTCGCCGTTCCACGAGCCCTCGGGCTGTTGCATGGCGAGCAACTGGTCTCGGGTCGCGGGGAAATACTTGTCCCAGTACTGGTCGCCCGCCATGTAAAACCCCTGGGCCGCATACAGGTGTGCGTAGAACGAGTGGCCGTCGCCCTTGTCCCATCCCTCGGTCGCGCTGAATTTGGCCCAGACGTACTTCAGGCAATCCGTCGCAATGGTGCTGTCGAACTGGCCTGCGTTATACAGCGTCGCCACCGCCGCGGCCGAGATCGGCAGCCTGGGCCCCGTCGCGGCCAGCAGCGAATACTGGATCCCGCCTTCCGGCGTACGGCATCGCTCCAGGTATTTCACCGCCTCTTCAATGGTTGCCCTCGGAACCAGAAACCCCGCGTTGTGCGCCGCGCGGAGGGCCTGCACCTGTGTGACCGTGACCGACCCTTCGTCGCCGGCGCCGGGGATATACGTCCAGCCCCCGTGCAGGCTCTGCCCCTGGCTCGTCAGCGTGACGGCCTTCCGCACCGCTGCTTGCACCTTCTGCCGCAACGATTCCTTTGTGATCATGCCGTACACGCACGCCAGGAACATGAGCGCGAACCCATGCCCGTGCATCGGCTGGCCCCCGTCTTGCGACGAGCCGGTAATAAGGCCATTCGGAGTGGCGCAGCGCACCAGGTATTCGACAGCCCCCTGCACGTTCCTGGCGTACTTTCCACGCGTGGGCGAATTTCCATGCGCAAGCATCGCCGTACCCGCAAGCGCCGTCATGGCCACGGGGTACCCTTCGCCCCCGCCCATGACCCACGACCCATCGTCAGACTGCTTGAGCTGAAGGTAATCGAGCCCCTTGATCACCGCCTTGAGCGTCTCGGGCGTGATGTGCTTGGGCAAGACCTCCTTCTGCGCCGCCCGGCTGATCGAAGTCCCCGCCAGCGACCCCAACCCCGCCAGCGCCGCCGCGGCAGCTAGAGTCGAACGATCCAGAAAAACCCGCCGCGAGATATCGAGAGGCCGAGACTTCCGCCGAGCCGCGTCCAACGGATTCCCCCCGTCGAGAAGGGTCTCACTCTCTTTCCCCCCCTTGAGAAGGGGGGGCCAGGGGGGGTGCATTCCGTCGCCGTCGCCCACGCTACGCAAAATCTCCCGCTCGTTGAATCCGCGAATGTGCTCGCTCATATCGATTTGCACTCCTTATTTCTTGCCACCCTTGGAGTGAATCTCGAATCGGACTTGCAGTTCGACGCGAATCGGAATCTCCTGAAACCGGCCGACTTCGAGGCGGTGCTTCGGCATCTCTTCATCGTTGGTGATGAACCGGTCGCTCGGCACAATGATCTCCCGCACCGCCGTCACCGGCCCCAGCTCGACGTTGGAAAGCTTCGCCAGCCGTTCGGCCCGCATCCGGGCATCCGCGATCGCCTTGTCGTAGACTTCCTCTTGCAGCTTGTCAACGTCTTCGAGGACAAAGCGAATCAACCCTCGCTGCATGTTCTGCCAGGGGTTGTAATAATAGGGGTTGAAGTCGTTTTGACCGCCAATCCGTCCGCCCGAATCCTGGGCCACGTCGAGCAGCTTGCCCACGAGCTGCAAAACCGCGTCTTCCGGCATCGAGCGGATGTCGCTCGCCTTCACAACCAGCTTCCGGCTGAGCTGGACCTCAGTTTTCGTGCGGGTGTTGGGCATCCCTCCCCACATATACGGGTTCTGCATCATTCCCTTTTGATCGACCAGCAGCCCCCGCTCCTCGATGGTGACGTTCTTGAGCTTGAGCGCCCCGAACGCGTCGTGCACCCGCTTCTTGGCGTCACGGTACTTCACGATCGCGTCCGCGGTGAGCTCCGATGACGCCGACACATCGAGGTCGATCTCCACGGCGTTCGGCTTGGCCGCCGAAAAGGCGCGGCCGGTGACCGTGAAGCCCTCGATGTTCCCCGCCGGCGCAGACGTCGGCATCTGGTTGAACCACTGGGCCTCCGCCGGGCACACCGCGCCCAGACACGCGACGACGAAAACGACGGCCGCAATTCGTGGCTTATTCATTCGTGACCCCCGTGGTTTTGCTCGTGGTGGTGTTGGATGCAGCAGCGGCGTTGCGGGCCGGAACGTCCCGAGAAGCACCCGCGCCCCGCGGATAAGCGGTGATCGTGCGATTGGAGACGGAAACAAGCAGCGGGCCGGTAAGCATCAGGTCGCCACCCACCGAGCCCAGGTCCTTGCCGCGGAAGAACCGCCGCACTTGGCCGGTCCTGGGGTCCAGCTCGACTATCCCGCGCGGCGTCGATTGCCAGATCGCATCCTTCCGCACGAGCACCCGGGCAGTGGCACACCCGCCCGGCACCCGCGTCGCCCACAGCAGGTTCCGGCTTTGCAGGTCGATGGCCGAGATCTCCGCACCACCAAGATAAACGGTCTTGTCGTCGGCCGCCAGCAACCGCGAGCCTTTGGAAATAGGCCGTTCCCACAGCACCTTCATCCGGTTCGGGTCCAGCGCATTGAGCCGCGTCGATTGCAGCCCCTTCAGCAAAAATGTCTCGCCGGAAAGGAGCGGCAGGCTTCCCTCCGGCGTGGCTTCTTGCTGCTGCATGGGTTCGCCCCAGAATCGGAAGAAGCGGATTTGCCCTTGCACCGGGTCCGTCTGATAGGCGAATCCCCAGTCGGGCGCTCCGCTGTCGGCGTCGAGCCGCGCAAACACCCCTTGATGGGTCTCGACGTACAGCGATCCGGCGCTATAAACCAGCCGTGGCTGCGCTTCCGGCTCCCGGTTGCCCCACCCCCACCAACGATTGTTGTTATCTGCCCGCAGTGACCCCACCTCCGACTTCCAGATCACCTTGCCGTCGTGGGGCTGAATCGCCAGCACGAGCTGCTGCATCCCCCCCTGCCCTTGCTGAGGATTGCCCTGGCCCTTCGCCGGCATGAAGATCTTGCCGGCAGCCAGGATCGGCGGCCCGTTCAGGTCGAGCCCCGCATAGTCGGAGACGTCCTTCGACTGCCAGATGGCTTCCCCGTTCTCCGACCGGCAGCACATGAGCGAAAAAGGCGCCTGAAAGTTCCCGTCCTTCATATCGCGCGAAAGGCTCCAGACATGCTCGCCCGATGCGAGGATCGCGTAGCGGGTGACGTCGATGCCCTGCCCCATGTTCTGCATCGCCGGAATCTCGACGTGATGAAACGCCGCCGACCGCCACAGCAGCTTGCCGCTCTTCAAATCGATCGCGAACAGATAGCCAAGATAGTTTGCAAATAGCTTCGACCCGTCGGTGACAGCCACCGCCGGCACCGCGGCCGAGAGCACATTGCCTTCCCATTGAGTCAGCTCCGGCGGCGTCATCCCCGCTTCAACCGAGTCTCCGAACCGCATCTGCCACACCGGCTCAACCTGGTCGGCCAGAGCGAGACCGGGTTCGGCTGTCCCGGCCGACGGGGCGCCCGCTTCCGCAGCGGGCGCGGCCTGTTTGAGCAGTCGCTCCAGCAGCGCCGGCGCAGCGGCCGTCTGGCCGCCGAGCGTAACCTTCTCGCCTGAGTACCGCTCGCGCACGTCCGTGCGAATCTGCTCGAATTCCGACCGCCGGTGAGCCTGATGAAGCGCCAGCGCCGCTTTGACCGCAAGCAAGGCCGGGGAGAGATCGGTATCCGTTCGCCCGCGCAGGCACGTCGAGCCAGCAGTCGGCTGCGCGATCGAACCGCCCCAGCTCGAAATAGAGGTCCCCCAGCCGGTCCGCGGCATTGTCGCCGATCGACGTGCTGAAATAGGCCGAATAAATCCGCTCGAGCGTCGCCAGCTCGGTCGGTCCCTTGGCCTCGTCGAACAACTTGCGAGCATCCGAGTCGTAGAAGAGTCGATACGCAGCCTGACCAGCCGACGGCAGTGCACTCAAGACCAGCCGCCGCTTCCGCGCAACCGGGATGATGAAACCCTTCTCGCCGTCAATGAACCGCTGCGACTGGTCCTGGCTGATCGTGTAAAGAGCCTTGAGTGCCCGCTCCCACGCATTGCGGCGGCTGAAGCGCTCGAAATCATCAAGCGCCTCCTTCACCTCGGTGGTAGCCGGCGGCATCTGCAACGGCCGATCGGGTTGATCGTTCGAGACCTTGTCCTGGTCCTTGTCGTTGGCCTGAGCAAATGCCAGCGCGGGGAACAAGACAACCACGATGAGAGCCAGAACAGCCACACGCATCACGGTTCGATGACCTCATCTCAGCAGGCTGGAGCCGGACGCGCGGCTGCCGGAACGGAACGTGCGATCCACCAGCTTTCATTCATTCTCGGCACCGCGAGACGATGCCCTCGGATCGGGGCCGATCCATGCACCGACCGTGCAGTCAAACCGTCGAATCGGAATAAGACACTTGTAGTCGATGGGTAATACGTCGTGCAAGCGAATTTATTAAAAGATTGACAATCCGGACGGATCAAAAACGGAGCGCGGTACCGCTCCGCTCCTTTATTAGATACGGTCCCGCACCGTCCAGTTCCCTTCCTTGAGGTAAGCGGCCGGGCGGAGTTCCATGCCCACCCTCCGGCGGCCGTCGCCACAAAGCCGTCCGGCGACCATCCAAGCTTCCCCCCCCTTTAGAAGGGGGCCAGGGGGGAAAAACGGCGCCACCCGCCAGTGATCCGATCGCCGCGCCGATAATCCCCAACACCACCCGCGTCACCTCAGGGCCCCCGCACATCCTGTGACCCCGTCACGTCCCCCGCCGCCCCACCCGGATCCGCCCCAGCGTTCGCTGCCCCGCCATTCAACCTCGCGCTGCGGTCCCGCTCCCGCGCCTGTTTCTCCGCGCGCGACCGAATCCACTCCCGCCGCCTGATCTCCCTCCACGCGTCCCACCGCTCGCGTTCCGTCAGAGTTCGTGCTTCCGGCGCCTTCGAACCGCCCGCTCTACCCGCTTCCGAACCACTCGCCGGAATTGGCTTCGTTTCCAAAAAAATTGGCTTCGTTTGACAACCGTCAAGTCCCGAAACACCGCCAGAATTCGTCGGAACTTCAATAATCCCTTGATGTTGTGTTATGCACACGTCAGCACAAAAATTGGCTTCGTTCGGCGCCTTTTCAGCGATTCGTACGTCATCGCCGCCTACGAGAACCCCTTGATCGCACCACCGATCAGCGGTTTCCGCCAGTTCCTCCCGGGCGACTTCGCCAACCCCTCCTGCGTCCAGATCCGTGCCGCAGGTCCCGGTTTCACCAGGATCCGAACTCACCGTTCCAGAACGACTCGGCACTGCGTCCTCCACCGTAGGCCCAGGCTCGCTCTGACCCACATTCTCGATGTACCTCTCCGGAAGGAACCCCTGACACGCGAGAACGTCCGATTCCTCGACCACAACCGACTCCCACCCGCGCCCCTTCGCATTCGAAGCCGCAGGCACACACCGTGTACCGTCCACCTGAGTCTCACGGCCAATTTCAACTGCCGCGCCCGAAGACCCACCCGCGAATGCTCCGCCGCTCTCACAATCACCCTCCCGACCTTGGACGAGACTTTCCTGACCCCGTCCCAGGTCCTCCGCCCTCCGTCCTGCCTCCCGCTCGTCCTCCGCCCTCCGTCCTCCGCCCTCCGCCCTGATCTCCGTCCTCCGTCCTCCGCCCTCCGCCCTCCGTCCCGCCTTCCGATCACCCGCGCTCTCCCTCCACCAAGACGCCGGCCGCCCATCATACGGGCTAACATCTTTCCCAGGCACCGGCGGCAATCCCTGCGCATCCTTATCCGCCCTCCGCGCCCGTACCTCCTGCCGAAGTACCTTCCCCCCCCGCTCCACCGACCCCTTGGCGCGCACGAACCATCGCCGCATCGCATCGGCTTCTCGGCTATGAACGAAACTCCTGCGCCTCCGGGTCCGCGCAGGTTCATCACCCGCATTCTCTTCATATTGCTCCGCAATCGCCCACACCCGCTCGATCTCGCCCTCCACCAGGCCGATCAGGCTCTGCCTGGCCTTCTCCGGCTCACCTTTGCGCGAAAGGTCGCGCCACCTCGCCCTGATATCCTTCTCCTGGTTCTCGGCTGCGAGCTCGCTCATATCGCTCTCCAGCTCGGCAAATGCATTGCCCACTGGCCGAAGCGCGTGACTCGCCGCAAAAACCTCCGCAACTCGCCGGTCTGCAACGGCGTCCACGGGATTCCGCCCCAGCAGCCGGATCATCCGCAGCCGATCTCCTCCAACCCAGAAGGACTCCCGCGCCAGCTTCAGCAGTTCCTCAAGAACTTCCAGTATCCAGTAGCACCCCATCGCGCTCGATTCCAGTTGCCCCATGAGTTCCCCGGGGTCAAGCGCCGGCGCTTTGCGCTGCCCCACGACGGTCCCCCCGGTTTCATGCCGTTAAAGCGACGGTTGCCATACATCGAAACCGGCACTCCTCGCGGATCGGAGAACAGCCGGTTGCCCGTGTCACTCGCCTCTTTGATCTCCGCGTTGTCGGCATCGTCGACCTGGCTTTGAGTGAGTTCCAGATACGCACCCCTGACCCGATCCATGTCCGACGCCAGGAACACGTTGGCATTGAGCAGAAACTCCTCGGGGTCGGACTCCACCCCATAATTCGCGGCCCAGCGAAAGTATCGCGCTTCGTACGCGATGCTTTCCTCCCGCGCGAGCTTCTCACGTTCCGACCGCATACCATGGCGTCGACTATTCCTCGAGCTGATCGCGCGCCGCGCGGCGAAGTCGGCCCGGTGGAGCGCAACGCATTGCGCCGGTTCGCATTGATTTGTGCATCAGAGGCCATATCAGTGTCAATTCTCGGTTCAAGATCAGAGGTGGGTGATCCCGTGCGCCGACTCCAGTGTCGGCGATCGAGATCGAGCTAAAGATAATATGCGACGGCTCTCCCTGATGTGCCAATTTCGTCGACCAGTTGATCTGAGATTTTTTTCACGTCGCGAGGGATGCAACGACGAACTCGATTAAAACCCCAAAATCTGCCGCACCGCGGCCAAGAACCGGGAAAAACACCCCCCGCCATTCCCACATCCAGTTCGTTCGTTCAGTCCGTGAACCTCTCGCGGCTCCCGGATTGATCTTGGCATCGTGAGGTCAGAACCGAGTCATTCCAGGAACCATTTCTCCGGGAGCCGTTCCTGAGCATGGACTCAGGACATGCCGACCGGATGATCTGGCTGGACACCTTTGGCGATCTCATCGGGAACACGGACAGGCACTTCGGCAACTTTTGCTTCTTCGCCGATGAGGCGAGGCAGTTGGCACTGAGTCAAACGCCAGTGTACGACATGCTGCCGATGGTGTTTGCGCCTGCGGACGCGAACCTGATCGAGAGACAATTCACCCCACGACCGCCTACCGCCTTGAACCTGCACCTGTGGCCCGAAGTGGCGAACCACGCGCTAAAGTATTGGTCACGCCTCTGCGAAGCGGACGGACTCAGCGCCGGCTTCCGACGAATCTCCACGGGATGCCGAGACACGCTCGGCCGGTTCATTGGCGAACGACCGTGAGACCGCCTGGCCAACCACATTGACTGAACTGGCTTACGCGCGGGCACTGGGTGGTGAAGCAAAAGACATCGGACACTCGGCTCAGCCAGGCGCTGAAGTCGATATTCCTGTGGTGTCGGTTCAACCGGCATCAACCACGAAGGTCTCGAGTCCGCCATTGATCGAACCGACCAATCGCGTATCTATTGCTGGACTCCAGTCGACCACCACCGCGCCAAGAGCGTACGCACCGCGACCGCGCCGACACCCGGGCCGACGCGCGTGCTGCTCACGCGTCGCGGGGGCGATTGCGGACTGCGGTTTCTGTCGATCAGCGCGGAAACGGATCGGCCGGGAAGACCCGATCGCAGAATCAGACCTCTGATTCTTCTTCGTTGCCTCCGTTATCTTCTGTTATCCCTCGCCTGTCAGTTCTCGCTCTCGTGGAAAGGCTTCTTCGCCCGGTAAAGCTCCAGCCGCAACTGATGCTCGTCCTTTTCGGTCTCGTCCGCCAAAAGCTCGATGGCTCTGAGTTGCCATTTGACGGCAGCAGCGAAATCAGTCGCCTCGGCACATGCTGCGGCAAGAGTCGCGATGTGCTCCGAATCATTCCACTTCGAAAGCTGGCACGCCGCCGTCGCCGACACAACGGCCTTCCCGCCATCGCGCAATTTCGCATCCGGGCATGTCGCCATGAGCCAGGCGCCATCGTTCAGTGCGCCGACGTCGGTTGGATCGATTCGAATGGCCCGCTCGAAGTCAACCAGCGCCTTTTCGTATTCCTTCTTCCGTTGCCATGCGAAACCGCGGTTGTGAAAGAGCACCGCGAGGTTCGGATTGATCCGGATCCCCTCCGAGAAATCGGCGATCGCCTTGTCATATTCTTTCTCGCGGCACCACGCACTCCCGCGGTTGCAAAGAGCATCGGTGTAATAAGTCGCGCAGAGCAGACCCGAAGTCCTTTTTCTCCTCCTTGGCGATCCTCCCGCGCATGTAGTAGCCGCGAATATCCCTGGGCTTTTCCCGGATCATGCGCTCGAAGAACGCGCTCGCCTCTTCGACCAGGACGACCTGGTCGGCCCCGGCCCAACCGGATATCCCTCGTCCGTCGACTTTCAACCAGACCCGCGGTCCATCCACCCGCTAGACACGATACGTCTCGCTCCAATCAGGATCAACGAGCCTGCCCTCGACCCGAAGTTTGAACCCGGCATACT
This sequence comes from uncultured Planctomycetota bacterium, assembly GCA_963823665.1. Lineage (GTDB taxonomy): Bacteria > Planctomycetota > Planctomycetia > Isosphaerales > Isosphaeraceae > CAVXHV01. The sequence continues at coordinate 445,554 of CAWGMQ010000007.1, read as the reverse complement.
TCGGCACGACCAGCTTCCCGATCCAGTCCTTGCCACCCGGTCGCTCCTGGGCCGTGTGCGCTCGTCGCGCACGACCGTCACACTCCCCGGTATGCCCACAATCAAAATCGACGAAACCGCCAGCAGAGCGCGCCGAAGAAGACCTCTGAAGCTGATATCGATAGCAGTCTTGATGTCATTGATCATAGCCAAGCGCCGGTTACACTGATCTCACATGCCTTCCCTGAATCGGCAAGGAGCAGCTTCATCTCGCGGATTAGCCTGTTGGCCGCGGCGATCGACAAGGCATCCACCGCGGAGGCAGCACGGATCCCGTAATAGTCCCGCTCCGCCATCCGCGACCCTCCCCGGCCGAACAAGAATTAGACAGAATTCGGACATGGCCTCGGCCTGGAGCTCATGGAGGGCCTCCGGAGCGAAGTCCGCGCCATTGGGCCAGACCACCGTCACGCAGGTCGCGTCCAGGGTCGCACGCGCAAAATACACGGGGTCCCGAAGCGGCTCGAAGATCGGGCCGTCAAGCAGCGGACTGACTTCGACCTGCTTGGTAGTCCCATCGCTGAATGTCAACCGCAACGAATGCGGCCCACAGACCCGCGCGTCACGAATACGAAGGATCACACACACCTCCCAGGCTCACTGATTCTATTCCAGGCGCTCGCGCCGCGGAACGCCACGGCAGAATTCGCAGCCTCGTGATCGCTTGGGTCTGACCGCGATCAGCCTTCCTCTTCAGCGGTGTCAGAGTCGATGAGCGCTTGGGCGTTCTCTCGACAGCGAGCGGCTATCGCCTGAAGGCGATCGCCGACCGCTCGACCAATTTGTCTGATTATCTGATCCGGTTGCACAACCGAAAGCCAATTGCAGACGGCCGCATTCGGTTTATTGAGCCCGGTTATCGGATGCTTGTTATGTTGCCACTGAAGAGGGACGTGGTCCTCGGTCATCACTCGAGGGAGCGTCGACGTGAGCGCCACGACGACGATAGGACCGCCGCTCGAGACCACCTCATTAGGGCTGACGACGACCGCAGGCCTGGGTTTCGTGTTGACACCATTCATGTCAACCAGCGAAACGAGAACAATATCGCCAAACCGAACCGAGAGCACCCGTCGCCTCTCCTGCCATCACAGATCGCTGAAATCCTCCTCGAACCAGGATTGCGGGGGAGGCGACTGTCTCGCCAGCTTTAACAGCATATCAATTGGCGGCATTAGCGTTTCAGCAGGCGTAGCCTCGACCGTCTCGTCAACTGTACCGGCGTTCGATCTTGCGGCTGGCGGGTCGCCTTGGCCCGGTCGGTCCCCCTCGAGCACGAGTTGTGTCGCGAGGTCGGCGAGTTCCTGAATGAGCACACCCGTTCGCTCGCGCACGATCCTGTCCCATGCCTCGGCATCCGTGTTCACGTCGGCCTCCAGCATGATCGACCACTTCTCGTGAAGAACGACCTCTGGGACCCGAAGGCGTCCCGCAACGGACACGGCGCTCTTTCGAGAGGACAGGACCGACCAGCTCTGGAGACGGTTGATCAACAGTCCGGCGTCGACACGCGATTTGCGCTGCCGGTTGATTTGGTACCGCAGATCAGTTGAACTCTCGGGATCCGGAGCAAACGGCAAATAAGCGGCCAGCAAGTGGTATCCGGCTTCCCGACTGGGAACGCGAAGGAGTACCCGGGCGCCGAACGCCAAGCGACGGCAGTCGGGCGCCGATGGCACCCAACCTGAGATCAAACCGAGGAATTCATCGCGCGCAGCAGCAAACCGATCGACCGTCGGACCGTCCTCAAACCCGTCAATCGAATCGACTTGCGGTGCAAGTATCCAATCGACGCGATCGGCCTGAACATTAAGAGTCAAGACACCGCCTCCGAACGGTCCCTCTTCGACATGCAGAGGCACCTGCGGCCTGTCCTCGATTCGCTCAGGTGCGCCTCCCGTGGCCAATTGCCACCACCCGCTCCGCCGCAGTGGCACCGCATCGAGCGTCGTAAAGAAGCTAGCTCGCAACTCCTGCGCTTGCCAGGCCTCAATCGTCGGCTTCGGGATAGCGCCAACTGACATGAGTACTCCTACCCCGTATGACATCGACGGGCTGGCTAGAGTCACGGTGGAACCATAATCGTGCCCACGCTCTTCCCCTAGTCCATCTGGCCGCAGCGGCCACCCGATTCATCGCTGCGGTTGTTCAGCCGTGACTCAGCCCGTTTCGTTTGGCTCCGCACAACCAAGATCATGCCAAAATCGATAGATTGAAGGAAGCACATCGCTCACGACCACAGCGGCCGCGGCGGCTGTGCCAGTCTCCCTCGACAATAGCGCACTTGATCGGCGGCGTCGATGCACCCGCTACTGATCACGAGTGAGTTTTTGTTGGCCAGCACCTATCCACCTCAGTTACAATCGGCCGCATTAACATTCAATCGACCTGCGATCCGCGATCCAAGGTTCTCATTCCTGCCGATCACGAAATCGCATTTCTCCTTTTCTACCAGGGCGTCCACCGGCTAAGGCGTCGGGTTGCACGGCAGTCAGTGTGGCCCGGCTTTCCCCCGCGCCGGGAGGCGATGCTGCCCAGCGAGACGTCTCCATGCCATCCTCCACCGAAACGCCCGCCCCGGCTCCTGACGACAACACTCCAGGCGCCGACACCAAGCCCGAGACTCCCAAGCCCGAGACTCCCAAGCCCGAGACTCCCGAGCCCGAGCCGCTGCGTGCCGTTCACTCGATGAACTTCCCTGCCCTCTTGCGGCAGCTCGACGCCTCGCTCCTGGTCACCACCTACCAGGCCGGCAAACTCGTGATGGTGCGCGATGAGGGAGACCACCTCAATACCCACTTCCGCAGCTTCCGGGCGCCCATGGGCCTGGCCTTCGATGCCGGCCGGCTGGCCCTGGGCACCTCGATCCAGGTGTGGGAATTCGTCGACGTCCCCGCCGTCACCACAAAACTCGACCCCCCCGGCCGGCATGACGGCTGCTTCCTGCCTCGCTCCTGCCACGTCACGGGCAATATCCAGGGCCACGAGCTGGCCTGGGGCTCAGGCGGTGAGCTCTGGGTCGTCAACACCCGGTTCTCTTGTCTATGCACGCTCGACCGCTCCGCCAGCTTCACGCCGCGGTGGCGCCCGCCGTTTGTGACCGCCCTCGAGCCGACCGACCGCTGCCACCTGAACGGCCTGGGCATGGTCAATGGCCGCCCACGCTACGTCACGGCGCTGGGCGAGACCGACACGCCCGCCGGATGGCGTGAAAAAAAGGCCCACGGCGGCCTCTTGATGGACGTGGCCAGCGGCGAGGTAATCGTCCGCGGGCTCTCCATGCCCCACTCCCCTCGCTGGCACGGCGGCCGCCTCTGGGTCTGCGAGTCCGGCGGCGGCACGCTCGGCTTCATCGACCCGGCAACCTCCCGCTACACGCCGATCGCCGAAATGCCCGGCTTTACCCGCGGCCTCGACTTCGCCGGCGGCCTGGCGTTCGTTGGGCTCTCCCAGGTTCGTGAAAGCGCCGTGTTCAGCGGCATCCCGATCACCGAGCGCCTCGCCGAGTCCGAGCGCACGTGCGGCGTCTGTGCCGTCGAGCTGGCCACGGGCCGCGTGGTCGCTCTCCTTCGGTTCGAGTCGGGCGTGCAGGAAGTCTTCGCCGTCGCCGTGCTCCCGGGCCGGCGCTACCCCGACCTGATCAATGAAGACGAGAAGCTGCTGGAAAACTCGTTCGTCGTGCCCGACGAAGCGCTCGCCGACGTGCCAGCATCCTTGCGCACCGGCCGACGCAACCCCGCGCACAACCGCGCGGGATCGGCCGGACTCGGTTTGACCTCGAAGGATCCCAGTCGGCCTCAAGGCCGCGGTGCTTCCTTCTTCGGCTCTCCCTCGGGCGGTGCCTCCCTGGTCAGCGTCAGGTCGATCTCCTTGCCGCCGCGCCGCACGGTGACGGTTTTCTTCGGCTCTCCGGCACGAAACGCGTTGATGAAATCCATGGTCTCGCCGACCTTCGTCCCGTCGACCTTGAGAATCTCGTCACCTTCCTTCATGCCGGCCTTCTGTGCCGGGCTGCCGTCGGTGATTTCGGTCACGACCATATCCTCGAGCCGCGCCCCGGGGCCTCGGCGGGCGAATCCGCCGCCGCCACCGGGCGCTTTCATCTTCTCGCGAGACAGCAGATGGTCCAAATTGGCGATCCCATACGCACCCATCGCCACCACCAGCGCCGAGTGCCTCTGATAGTCCGGAATCGCCGCATCATATGTATCAAACTGCGTGTGGTGCGTATGCTGATACTTGGCCGTGCCGCCTCGCTGACCCCAGAAAAAGCCCGGCACGTTGGCCGCCAGGAATGACGCGTGGTCGCTGCCGCCACCCCGTAGTCCCGGTACCTTGCTCACCGCGAACGGATAATTCTTCGGGTCAAGCTCCTTGACCGGAGTGAAAACCTGCTCGAAGTCGTTGTAGATCGCGTCGGTCGCGCCGATGCCCGAGAGGAAGTTGGTGCCGCCATCGTGCACCAGCACGGCCGAGATCTTCGTCATGAGATCCGTGTGCGCCTTGCAGTAGGCGGCCGAGCCCAGCAGCCCCTGCTCTTCCCCGCTCCACAGCATGAACCGGATCGTCCGCTTCGGCTTCACACCAGCCTTCATCAGCAGCCTGGCCGCCTCCAGCGTGGTCGCGCAGCCCGTCCCGTTGTCGGTCGCCCCGGTGGCGCCGTCCCACGAATCGATGTGGCCGCCGACAATCACATACTCCTCGGGCTTCTCGCTCCCCACGATGTCGGCGATCACGTTATACAACTTGATCGGGCCCTTCTTGAAATAGTTGCGAATGTCAAACTCGAGCGTGACCGGCTTGCCCTCTTTGATCCAACTGCTGATCTCGTATGCTTGCTTGCTCAACAGGCCGATCGAAGGCACGGTCGGCAACTTGTCCCACGAGATGTGATAGTTTCCGGAGGTGAGCAGCAACTCGTTCGAGCCCACGCTGGTGATAATCCCGGCCACCTTCGCATCCTCGAGCTCCTTGCGCAGCGTGCGGCGGAAATCCGGATCCGAGCTGGGGCTGGGGCTGGACGCGGGAGCCGGCGCCGCGCCTCCAGCACCCGCAGCCTTCCCGGGCGCTCCCCCGCCCCCGCCACCCGGTCGCGCCGCCATGATCACCCACGCGCCCGCAAGCGTCCCCTTCTCCTTCGCCTCGTCCAGCTCTTTCTTGTTCGTCGGCGCAAGCACGGCCTTGCCGCGAACCACTCCCTTGGTGCCGGCCGACCAGGCCGCCGTCACGAGATCGAGACTTTTCGCCTCCGGCTCGATCACGTGGCCAAACCACGGCCCTCGATCGAAGCCGACGGGAAACTTGCCCCATTCCTCGAGCCGCGCATTGTCGATTCCGAACGACGCAAATCGATCGCGCGCCCATTCGCACGCATTCGTCAGATTGTCGGACCCAGTCAGCCTGGGGCCGATCCGGTTGCAAAGCACGTCGAGATGGTCCATCACCTGGCTCGGCTCGTGCCCCACGGACAAGATGCGCTCGATGTCCGCGCTTTTGCCACTCCCTTTGTCGCCCCCTGCGCCCGCGAGGGCGAAGCTCGTCAACACGGCAAGCGCCATGCATGCGACCAAAATGCACCGTCTCATGGTCAAGTCTCCTCGGATTCGCCGGCAACCCGTGCGAACTTACTGCCGCGGCCATATCGGAATGAGTTACAACGGGAGAGGACATCATTCTTTTCCATCCGGGCGGCTGCGTCCAGACTCCCGCGGAAAATCCGCGCGGCTCAAAGGTCCGTGCTCGTAGCAGGCACACTCCGTGTGCCGCCCGCTCCAGACCCCAGCGGAAAATCAACGCGGCTCGAAAATCCCGGGCCGAAACATCGCCCTTGATTCTGCCCGGCTGCAAAAAACGCGGCGTGAACGCACCCGCGCGCGTAACTATACTATAGCTGCATCCGACGTCCAACCGTGAATACAGGATCACCAAAATGACAAATCGCCGCGAATTCCTCGGTCTATCCGCCGGTGCCCTCCTCGGAGCAGCCACAATCGAGCGAGGACACGAGGTCTCTGCCGCGGTTGGGCGCGGGTCACTCACCCCGCCCAGCGTCCCCGGTTCGGCGGGTCTCCGACCTCGCCGTCCCCATGACCGAAGGTCTTCCCCCAGTTGAACGGGCGCAAAAACCCCTTTCCATCTTGATGCTGGGCGGAACCGGCTTCCTCGGCCCGCAGACCGTCGAAGCCGCCCTCAAACGCGGCCACAAGGTCACGCTCTTCAACCGCGGCAAGACGCGCCCTGGCCTCTTTCCTGATCTCGAGAAGCTGCACGGCGACCGCGAAACCGACGACTTGAAGGCCCTCGAGGGCCGAAAGTGGGACGCCGTCGTCGACACCTCCGCCAACGTCCCCCGTTGGGTCAAGAAGGCGGCGGCCGTCCTGGGCCCGAACATCAGCCACTATGTCTATATTTCTTCAATCTCCGTTTATGACGATACGAGCAAGCCCGGCATGGACGAATCGGCCCCGGTGTCCACCATCCCCGACACCACGACCGAGAAGATCACAGCCCAGACCTACGGCGCGCTCAAGGCCTTGAGCGAAAAGGCCGCCGAGGAAGCCATGCCCGGCAAAGTCTCCGTCGTGCGCCCGGGCCTGATCGTCGGTCCCGACGATCCCACCGATCGATTCACCTACTGGCCAGTCCGCGTCGCGCGCGGCGGCGAGGTGCTCGCGCCCGGCTCCCCCCAGGACTCGGTCCAGTTGATCGACGTGCGCGACCTGGGCTCGTTCCTCGTCAAGCTCATCGAGGACAAGGCGACCGGAGTATTCAACGCGCTCGGGCCCGACAAGGTCCTCACGATCGGCAAGCTGCTCGCCGCCTGCAAGCGAGCCGCACAAAGCAATGCCAAATTCACATGGGTCGATGCCGACTTTCTCAAGAAAGAGGGCGTTCACGCCTGGAGCGACATGCCCGTCTGGGTGCCCAGCTCCGGCGATACCGCAGGCTTCGCCAGAGTCTCGAACGCACGCGCCCTGAAGGCAGGGCTGACCTTCCTTCCGATCGAAGAGACCGCCAAGGCCACGCTCGACTGGTTCTCCACCCAGCCCGCCGACCGCCGCGCCAAGCTGCGTGCCGGTATCACACCGGACCGCGAAGCCAAGGTCCTCGCCGCCTGGAAGGCCCGCGCAGACAAACCGTGACCTCGACATCCGTTCCCGCAATTCACGACGAAAGCGGTTCGGCGCCGGCCACACCGGCGATCCCCCTGTAGCAGGCACACTCCGTGTGCCGCCCGCTCCGTGCCAAGTGACTGCCGCTCACTCAGCCAGTGCCCCGATAAAACCGCCCCCTCCTTCTCCCTCCCGGAATAGCCATCGAGCCTCACTCCGCGCAGCCGCTGTCCGAGATCTCATAGAACACCAGCATCGTATTCCCGTACCGCTTCTGCCGCACCTCGCGTATCGGCCCTGAATCAAGACTTTCATATTCCTTGGGATCAATCTGCACGATCGCCATTCCCGCTTCGCGCTCGTCTTCAGCTTCCGCACTTTCCCGCAAAGGTGCCGCCAGCCGCCCCGCCACCAGCCGCATGGCCTCGATCCAGAGCCCCTTGTATTGAGGCGGGGCGACATAGATCAGGTCGAACGTCTTCGTCGTTGCTTTCAGATACCCGAGCGCATCCCCGTGCAACACGTCGGCCCGGTCGCCCAGACCGGTGACTTCCAGATTCTTCTTGATCGTGGCCACCGCCTTGTGCCCGCGGTCAATGAAAGTGCAGTGAGCCGCTCCCTGGCTGAGCGCCTCGATGCCCACGCTTCCGCTCCCCGCAAATAAGTCCAGCACGGTGATGCCGTCGATCCGCGGCGCAGGATGTCAAAGAGCGCCGTCTTGACGCGATCCAGTATGGGGCGAGTCCCATCACCCGGTACCACCAGCAGCTTCGATCCCCTCGCCGACCCGCCCACCACTCGCATCGCTGATCGATCTCCTCGAGGCGCTGTTGCCCGGAAAGCGTGACTGACTCGCCCGCGAACGAGTCAATTAAACGAGCGCCGTGACTTACGCGTCATCGACACTGTTCGTCCGTCGCAACCATCCGCAGAAAATCATGACGCGCGACGAGCCCGACCGGCATCCCGTCCCGGACGATCGGAATGTGATCGATGTCGTAACGAAGCATCAATCGAGCCAGTTCTTCAACGGGTGTCTCCTCCTCGCCGCTATGGACCTCGGTTACCATGATATCCTCTGCAGTCTTCGAGCGTGCATCATTGCGAATTCGATCGAATTCCGACGGCGACAGCGCTCGGCTGAACATCTCGAGCAGCAGTTCGATCGAGAACGGAACTGCGTGATTGTCACCTCCGAAGTCCGATTGCGTGACAACGCCACACAACTTTCCCTCTCGATCGACAACCAGAACGCAGCCAACGCGCTTCTCGGCCATGATCTGAGCGACCTCGGCGACGCTGGCCGTCGGACCAACGGATACGGCAGGGCTACTCATGAACTGGTGCGCCAGCAATGTCATGCGCTCCACAGGGCGATCTTGATAGTCGACTTCGATCTTCATCCTCTTTCCCCTTCAAAATGAGCCCTGAATGCCCCCGCCGCGACATCGAATCCAAAACCATCCGCCGCAGAAACACTCCTGGCCCCCAACCGCAACAGAAGATGGGTGCAAAAAAAAACCCGTCCGTACACACGTGCACGGCCGGGCCACCATAACAAATTCCTCGAATGTGCCCATCACGAGCAACTCGATAAGATAAAGCTACTGCACGCAGCCTTACGTGTCAATGCTCTCCGATTACGGATCGGCCGCGTTGCCTGACGCACAAAATCACACCCTCGCCTCCAGCTCCTTCACATGCTCCCACTTGCCCCCCAGCACCGACTTGCTGTCGCACCCCAGCCAGCCGTCGAGCAGTGTCGCATAAACACGGCGGAAGTCGGTGTGGTACTTGAGATCATCGGCGTCGAGATCGGCCAGGCTCGGGTGCTTGCCCACCACGCCCGCCTTGACCGACGGCCCGGCCAGGAACAGGCAAGAACCCGCGCCATGGTCCGTGCCCCGGCTGCCGTTCTCCTGCACCCTCCGGCCGAACTCCGAATACGTCATCAGTCGCACCCGGCTGTCGTTGCCGGTCTTCTTGAGGGTCTCGAAAAACGCATTGATCGAGCTTGCCAGCTCACCGAGCAATCCGGCATGCGCGGGGGCCTGCGCGGCGTGCGTGTCAAAACCTTCGAGGCTGACATAGAAAATGCGCGTGCCGAACCCGCGGTCGATCAACTCGGCGATCAGCAAGAGCTTCTGCGAAAGCCCCGCGCCCGGCCGCGCAACGGCGTTCTTCCCCGCCATCAGCTCGCGCAGCGTCTCCACGGCCGTCAGCGTTTGCACTTGCCGCCGCTGGATGAACGAGGTGAGATCCTGATCCCCATTGCTCGCGCCCGCCGCCGCCAGCTCATCCAGCAGCTTGCGCCTCGCCTTCTGCTGCGCGGCTTTGCCTCCACCAAGCTGGAGACGAAATGAATTCTGATCAAACACCGTGACTGCCCCGCCGCCCGGCGCACCCGAAAGCGCCAGCGGCAATTTCTTCGAGCCAACCTGCAAGATCGGCACCCCTCCCGAGAGGTTCTTCATCTCACACGCCGCACGCCCCAACCAGCCGGTCGTGACGACCCCCTTCGGGTCGGCCGACTGCCAGATGTCCATCGCTTCGAAGTGCGAGCGCTCCGGATTGGGGTAACCTACCCCCTGCACCACCGCCAACTGCCCCTTCTCCCACATCGGCCGGATGCCCTGCATCGCCGAATTGAGCCCGACGTGATCGTCCAGCCTGATCACGACGTCCTTGGTCTGCCGCAGCGTCGGCCGGGCCTTGTGATACAGGTCGTCGGCATAGGGAATCACCGTGTTCAGCCCGTCGTTGCCCCCGGTCATCTCGAGCACCACCAGGATGTTGTCCTTGCCCGGCGCAGCCGCCTCCGCCGTGCGCGAAACGAACTGCGGAACCACCGTGCCCATGGCCAGAAGCGATGAGCCTTGCAGCGATCGCGTCAAGAATCTACGACGATTGAACATGAGATAGTCTCCGGATATGGTAAGTCGATAAGCTCAGCACAGTTGATATTCCGCCAGCGAGAGAATCGCATGCACGGACTCGCGCACCCGCCGCTCGAGGTCTTGCTTTTCCGGCTTCCCTTCGCCCACGAACGCCACCAGCTTCGATCGCAGAATCGAAGAGACGCCGCCCGGCAGGTAAAGATCCAGCAGCACGCGCACCACGTCTTCCGCCCCGCTCACGTGCTCTTCCTCCAGGATCCGCGCCGGATCGAAAGCGCGGGGCGGACTGGGCTCTGCAGCGATATCGATCGGGAAGAGGCCCGGCGCGATCGCACCGACAACTTGCCGCAGGGTGAATAAGTACGACGATTCCGGTGCCACCCTCGGCTGCGGCGACCTGGTCGCCCAGATCGTGCCCATCGCCAGCACTTGAGCGAAATTGGAGCGTTCGAGCAGGGTCCCCGTGTTCAGCCAGGCCTTCCCGCCGGGCCACCCCTTGACGTTCGGCGGTGCGAAAAGGGCTTGCCCTAGTTCGGCCAGCTCGCCCACCAGCATTTGCTGCGGCAGTGGCCGATAATCGGGTTCGTCTTCCGCGTATCGCCTGCAAACCGCTTGCACCGCACCGAGCACGAATTCCACCGGCCCCTTCACGCGCTGGCGAAACGCATGGCTCGAATAAAAATGTCGCGAGGAAAGTATCGTCCGCAAGAGCGCCGCAATATCGTAATCGCTCTTGCGGAACGATTCGCACAGCGGCTCGAGCAGTGCCTCGGGCACTTGATCCGCCTCGCTCACGAAGAACCGGTACAGCTTGCGCACCAGGAAACGTGCCGCCGCGGGCTGCTCGAGCACGATCCGCACCACGTCGCCGCCATCCCAGTTGCCCGTCCGGCCCAGCACCGTCTTGGCCCCGCCATCGTGAGAAGCGGCGTTGAACGCAAATTCGGCGCCGTCCGTCCGCCAGCCGGTGAAGGCCCGCGCAGCCTCACGCACGTCTTTCTCGGTGTAATGGCCAACCCCCAGGCTGAAAAGCTCCATCAGCTCGCGAGCGTAGTTCTCGTTCGGCCTCCCCTTCACGTTGCTGTTGGAATCCAGCCACACCAGCATCGCGCCGTCGCGGCTGATCGCTTGCAGCATCGGCCCAAACCGCGCGAGCGCGTGCTCGCGCAGCAGGCAGTTCTGGCGAAACATGAGCGCCGGGTTCTGCACCTTGACCAGGCTGGTCGCGAAATGATCGTGCCAGAAGAGCGTGAGCTTCTCGCGCAGCGGATGGCCGCCCTGGAGCATCGCGTACAGCCACCAGCCCCGAAGCTGATTGCCCCCATCGTCACGCAGAGCCGCCAACCGGCCCACGTCGATCAACGTCTCGAGCGATTCCGTCGCATAGGGCCTGCCTTCGAACAGCAAGTCCAGCGTCCCTTGCAGACCGAGGCGCTCAGCTTCGATCAGCTCCTCGCGGCTATACCCGAATGCCGCGCGCCGATAGAGTTGAGCCGCCCACTTCCGGTTCCACGGATCCCCCGCCGAAGGCTGCCACGGCTTCCAAGCCTCTGCAGGGTCGATCTTCTCGAGCGTCGCGTTCCTTACCCTCATCATCCACCTCTGTCTTCGCTTCGATCACATTCATCACTTCCCGACCGTGACGCCGTAGTAAACACCCGCGCTCGAGCTCGTTCCGCGTCCCGCAGGCGATTCACCGCGAATGTGACCCGTCGTCCCGTCGAGGGAATACGCAAACGCTTTCCCGGTGACCGGGTCCAGCGGCAGCGGCACGGCAATCTCGTCGCGACTGGCCGGCAGCTTACCGTCATGTCCGCCTGCGTACATGCGCAGCGCCTCGACCCACCGCAGCAAGGCGAGCTGGCGCTCGAGCTCGGCTTCCTCCGCACGCAGCTTGTCGATATTCGGCAAGAGGTCCGCCAGCGGCCATCGTGCCCCTCCCTGAAGCTTGCCCGCGGAGCCCGAGCCCGGCGTCTGCCACACCGGAACCGAAAGCAGCTTGAGCCGCTCGTCACGCTCGAGCGCGTACCGATGCTTCTGGTCCAGCAAGATGATCTGAAGCGGCGGGAATTTGGCGATCGTCTCCTTCTTGCAGCCTGACTGAATCAAGCGCTCTCTCGCGGCATCAACCGATTTGCCGTCCCGCGTGCTGGTTCGAAGCGCCGCCCTGACGCTGCGCGGCGCCTGGCCGGTCTGCTCGCGCGAGAAGCTGATCACGCCCGAGAGGCGGCTCACGAGCGCTTCAAGCTCCTGCTCGGTCATCGGCGAGTCTGCGCGGATCGCCCGGAATTCCGCCGCGACCATCGTTTGTTCTCCGTGCACCCCTTTGCGCAGATCGACGAGCGGTGCTGGTAGATCGGTGAGCGCCCAGTACAGGTTCGGACACTTCGGCTGTTGCACCATCTCCTCGATCGTGGAAAGCGTGAGATGAGCCAGCCACAGCCCGACGAGATTGGCAACTTCGGTCGGATGCTCACCCAGATGGCGCGACAGGGCGAACATCGTCTTCGCCGATCGAACCCCGTCGTCGAACCTGCCCTCGGCAACTTCAATGCGAAACCGAACGTGAAGCGCCTTGGCCAGAACCTGCATCGGCCCGACTTCCGCCGGCGGTGCTTCCATCCCGCCGCCCTGGATACTCCCCAGGCTCTGCCAGTCCAGGCTCTCCATGCGGGCTGCCCAGTCCGCTTGCCGCAGCGCGCCTCCGCCATACGTGCCCAGCTTCTTGCCCGCCAGCTCGGCAAGCGTCATCGAGAGATAGTGCTCGCGCTCCCCCACTCCCTGCTTGCTGAAGAAGAACGGGTGTTGCTCCATGAAGCACTTGAGATAGTTCTGGGCCGCGTTGCCGGGATTCAGCTCATCGAGCTGCGGCAAAAGCTGATACTTGAGCGCGGGCTCAGGCGCCGGCATCGCGTGCACCCGGAACGAGACCTCCGTCTCCTGTGCGCAGCAATCGATCGAAACACCGGCGATCGCAACGGCCGCCAGCAACAGTCGCTTCATTGCAGAAAACTCCCGGCGTCAAAAACCAAGATAGGGATTGAGCTTCTCATTTCTTCTGTCACTCTCATTCTCGCAAGATGATTTCATAATGGAAGCGGAACTCGGCGCTCTTCGCTTCGCTGGCTGGTGGAGTGCCGCGCAAGTGGGCCTTCTTGCCAGTCGTTTCGTAGCCGAACGCCTTGCCCGTGAACGGGTCGACAGGCACCGGCACCGATATATCCGACAGCTTCGCAGGGAAAACACCGCCGTGCTCGGCCGCATACAGGCGAAGTGCTTCCACACACACGAGCAGCGCGATTCGCTGCTCGAGCTTCGCCTGGATTCGACGCACTCGATCCTGGCCCGGCAAGAGCGCATCGGCGAAGAGCGACGGCTCCTTGTGGGGCCTGGCCGCCGCGGCCAGCGCCTCGAACTGCCACGCTGGGAACATCTGGATCTTGGTGACTTCGTCGAACCGGACCTCGCATTCGCGCTTGTCATCCAGCAGGATGACCTGCTGGGCTGGAAAGGACCGGAGCACCGACTCGGGAATGCCCCTTTCGATCAACCGCGCTTTGGCCGCGGCCAGCTTCACCGGGGCACTAGCCCGCTCAACGATCCAACGAGTCGCCATGCCGCGGTTCGCGGCGCTGCCGTCGCCCAGCAGCCCGTCGAGCGGGTCGATGAATTTCTTCAGCTCCAGCTCGCTCATCGGCGTTTCGGACTTCAATTCCCTGAAAACCGTACTGACCACGAGCCGCTCTCCTGCCCGCCCTTTCGCACAGGTGATGAGCGGTGCCGGCAGGCTTGCCAGCGCCCAGTAGAGGTTCGGGCACCCCGGCTGCTGGATCATTTCTTCAACAGGGACAATCGCAAGGCCGGCAATAGCGATTCCCACCAGGCCGCCAATCAACGTCGGGTGCTCGTCCATGTGCCTGGCCATCGCAAACATGGTCTTGGCCGTCGCAATCGCGTCGTCAAAGCGGCCGATCGCCACCTGGCTCCGAAAACGCGCCTGAAGCGCCCCGGCGAGCGGTCGCATCTCCTGCACGTCGGGCAGCAGCGTGCTGATGCCGTCCTCTCTGAGCTTCAACAAGATCTGCCAGTCCGGACTGTCGAGCCGCGCGGCCTTGTCCGCCAGTGCCAGCGTCCGATGTCCGTAATGGCGGATTTCCGCCTCCGGCAGGGCGACGAGCGGCATCGCCAGCAGCTTGGCACGATGCTCAAACTGTTCTTTATCGAACAGAGACTGGTGAACCTCGAGCACGCACTTCAGATACACGTGGATCGGGTTGCCCGGATTCATCTCCTTGAGCTCGGGCAAAAGCAAATACTTGAGCGCCGGCACAGGTGCCGCCTTGGGCTCGACGCTCAACTGAATGAGCGTCTCGTCCGCCGCGGAACGAGCGGAAAGCACGGCAAAGGCGGCAACCGCGATCAAAATGTGCTTCATCAGAGGCGACTCCCGCGGCGATCGATCGACGAATGACCTCAAGATCCCCTCGATCAGTCTTCAGTGCCCGATGGTGACTTCGTAATGCACCCGGTAGTTCGCGTTGTTCTGTTCGGCTTCGTGTGGCGAACCCCGAAGGTGCACAGTCCCTCCGGCGACCTCATAGCCAAACGGCTTGCCCGTGAACGGGTCAACCGGCAACGGCACGGCAATCTCCGAAAGCTTCGCAGGCAGCGCGCCACCATGCTCTGCTGCGTACATTCGCACCGCCTCCACGTGCCTCAGCAAGGCGATCCGCTGGTCGAGCCGGGCCACCGAGCGGCGGGCGTTCACCAGAGATACCAGTCCGAAGAGTTCCTTCGCGAAAATCGATTGCGCGCCTTTGCCGGCGTTCAAATTCTTGAACAGAGCCTCAAATTGCCAGGCCGGGAACTTCATGATCTTGACGATCTCGTCGAATCGTGCCTGGCACTCGCGTGCCTCGTCGAGTAAGAGCACTTGTTCCACCGGAAACGCACTCACGCTCGGCTCGAGAAGCCCCCCAGCGACGAGCCGCTTGCGAGCCGCTCGCACTTTCTCAGGGTCCTTCGCAAGCGACGCAAAGTGGTCTCGCAGCCGGTTGCCGGGCCCGGCCACTTGCCTGATCGCCGCGTCGAGCGGATCGATGAAATGCTTGATCTGCTCGGCACTCATCGGCGAAGTCGAATTGAGCTCTCGGAAAAGCGTCCAGAGGATGAGCCGTTCCCCATCAATTCCCGTCCTGAGCGAGATCAGTGGCTCGGGCAAGTCTGTGAGCGCCCAGAAAAGGTTCGGGCAACGGGGCTGCTCGAGCAGCTCTTCGAGCGGAGTCATGGCCATGTTTGCAATCGCAATCGCGACCAGGTCGCCGATCAACGTCGGGTGCTCGCCCATGTGACGAGCCATGGCAAACATCGTCTTCGCCGTCCGGAGCGCATCGTCGATCTGCCCACGCGTAACCTCCGTGCGAAACCGCGCCTGCAGGGATCTCGCGACGCCACGCATCGCCTGCACGTCCGGCAGCAGGGTGTTGACGCCGTCGGACTTGATCTTCAAGAGAATCTGCCAGTCGGGGTTGTCAAGTCGGGCGGCCCGATCCGCCTGTGCCAGAGCGCTCTGAGGAATCTCTCGTGTAAAGGGCTCCTCCGGCTCCTCGAGCGGCTTTGCAAGCAGACTCTGGCGGCGCTCGAAGCCCTCCTCGTCAAACACGAACCGGTACTGCTCCAGATGACACTTCAGATATCCCTCGATCGGATTGCCCGGACTTATTTCCTTGAGCTCGGGCAGAAGCTGGTACCGCAAGGCGGGCTCCGGCGCCTTCGCAGCGGCCACAGACAGGCGGACCAGCGTCTCCGGCGGAGCGCTCGCCTGCTGGGCCATGGATGACCGAAAAGATGATGCCAGAGCGAGAATCGCCGCGATCGTCGCCCGGAAGAACATGCCACGCATCATGAGAAGGCAACCCCCGCTGCCAAACTTTCGGCCGCCCGTTCGAGCCGCCGATCCAAAACGTCAATTTTTGAGAGTAATTTCGTAATGCACATTAAAGAACCTGTTCTGTTCCATTCCCTTCGGCGACGTGCCGCGCACGTGCGCAGTCTTGCCGCTTACCTCGTAGAGAAAAGGCTTGCCCGTGACCGGATCGCCAGGCAAGGGAACCGAGACATCCGCAAGCTGCGCTGGTAGCGTACCCTTGTGCTCGGCCGCGTACATTCGGAGCGCCTCGACGTTCCGCAGAAGCGCGATCCGCTGGCCGAGCCGGGTGACTGCCCACACCACGGCTTGCTGCGACGGCATGAACGTGTCGGCAAGGAGCATCCGCTCTTTCTTGCCGCTGGTTAACTTCTCGTAGAGCGGCTGAAACTGCCAGCCCGGGAAGCTCATGATCTTGGTGACGTCATCAAACCGCGTCCGTAGCTCGCGCTCTTCGTCTAGGAGGATGATCTGGTCCGGCGGAAACGTCTTCACCCGCGCCTCCGGTAATCCCTGCTCGACGAGCCGCTTGCGGGCCGCCACCAGCTTGCCCGCGTCCTTCGTGCGAGCAGCAAGATAGCCGCGGAGCCCGCCGTCGGCCTTTAACGCCACATCGTCGCCGGAATTTTTCTCGACGTGTCTGATGAATGCCTTGATCTGCTCGTCGCTCATGGGACGCGTCGAGTCCAGGTCGCTGGTAAACGCCCAGAGCGTGAGCCGCTCCCCTTCCAGCCCTCGTTTGATCGGCACGATCGGATCGGGAAGATTGGTGAGCGCCCAGTAGAGGTTCGGACATTCCGGCTGCTGGATCATCTCTTCAAGCGGCGTGATCGCAATCGATGCGATCGCGATGCCCACCAAGCCGCCGATCAGCGTCGGGTGCTCGCCAAGATGATGTGCCATTGCAAACATGGTCTTGGCGGTTCGGATCCCGTCATCGATCCGCCCGCTCGCGATCTCGGACCGAAAACGCACGGCCAGCGCCCGCGCCAGAGTTCGCATCGCCTGCACGTCGGGAATCAAGGTGCTGAAACCATCGGCCCTCAGCTTGAGGAGAATCTGCCAATCGGGGTTGTCGAGTCGGGCCGCAGTGTCGACCTGAGCCAGTGCAAACCGGCCCAGCTCGGGTACTTCAGGCGCCGGAATTTCCTCAAGCGGCATCGCCAGAAGCGCCTGCCGCCGGTCGAAGTTCTCCTCATCGAACACAAACCGGTACTGCTCGAGGTAACACTTCAGATACCCCTGGATCGGATTCCCCGGCGACATCTCCCTGAGCTCGGGAATCAGCAAATACTTGAGCGCCGGCTGAGGCGATGCGGCAGGCGTGATCGAAAGCGAAATCAAGAGCTCGGGCTTGGCACCGGTCTGCTGGGCCCAGGACGGCCGAGCGCTCGAGGCGACGGCGACAATTGCGCCCAGCACCGCAATGACCAACCTATCTCGCAACATTACGGAACGCTCCCCTCACCGACAAGAAACCCTCGACTCATTCGTCCCGCCGATCGACTTATTAATCCTTCAGAGTCAATTCATAATGCACGCGAAAGAACTTGTTCTCTTCCATTCCCTTGGGCGGCGTTCCGCGCAGGTGTGCGGTTTTGCCGCGCAGCTCATACAGAAAAGGCTTGCCGGTGACCGGATCGCCCGGCAAGGGGACCGATACGTTCGCAAGCTGCGCCGGGAAGGCACCTTTATGCTCGGCCGCGTGCATCCGCAGCGCCTCGACGTTCCGCAAGAGCGCTATCCGCTGCTCGAGCCGGGCAACCGCCCACCGCACGGCTACCTGCGAGGGCAAGAATAAGTCGGCCAGGAGCGCCGGCTCTTTCTTGCCGCTGCTCAACTTTTCGTAGAGTGCCTGAAACTGCCAGGCCGAGAAGCCCATGATCTTGGCGATGTCATCGAATCGCGCCCTGAGCTCGCGCTCCTCGTCCAGCAGGATGACCTGATCGGCAGGAAACGCCTTCACACGTGCCTCCGGCAATCCCAGGTCAACAAGCCGCTTGCGGGCCGCGGCCAGCTTGGCGGCGTCTTTGGTGCGGGCAGCCAGGTAGCCCCGAACCCCGCCGTTGGCATTGAGCGCCGCATCGTTACCAGAGTTTTTCTCGACGTGGACGATGAACCTCTTGATCTGGTCGTCACTCATCGGGTTTGTCGAGTCAAGGTCGCGGGTAAACCCCCAGAGCGTGAGCCGCTCCCCTTCCATCCCGCGCTTGATCGGGACCAGAGGATCGGGAAGATTGGTGAGCGCCCAGTAGAAGTTCGGGCAATCGGACTGCTGGATCAGTTCTTCAAGCGGATTGATCGCAATCGATGCGATCGCGATGCCCACCAGATTGCCGACCAGCATGGGGTGTACGCCGTATTGATGTGCCATCGCAAACATGGTCTTGTTGGTTCGGATCGCGTCGTCAATTCGCCCGCTCGCGACCTCTACCCGATACCGACCGGCCAGCGCCCGGGCCAGGGTTCGCATCGCCTGGATATCGGGAAGCAACGTACCGAAACCATCGGCCCTCAGTTTGAGCAAGATCTGCCAATCGGGGCTATCCAGCCGGGCCGCGGCGTCGACCTGAGCGAGCGCGGATCGGCCCAGCTCTGGCCCATCAGGCGCCGGCAATTCCTCGAGCGGCATCGCCAGAAGAATCTGGCGACGGTCGAAGTTCTCCTCGTCGAACACAAACCGGTACTGCCCGAGATAACACTTGAAGTATCCCTGAATCGGGTTGCCGGGGTTCATCTCCCTGAGCTCGGGAATGAGCAAATACTTGAGCGCCGGTTGGGCGCAGGCGCCGGCGCGACCGATAGCGAGACCAAGAGCTCGGGCTTGGCAGCGGTCTGCTGGGCCAAGGATGATCGAGCGCTCACAGCAATGGCAACGACCGCGCCCAGCACCGCAAGGACCAACCTATCTCGCCTCATCAGAAAGCACTCCCTTCACGGACCACAATCTCGCCACACAATCAGGCAGCCGATCTCGTTCGTCAGTTTTTCAAAGTGATTTCATAATGCACGCGGAAAAAGCGGTTCTCTTCCATTCCCTTCGGCGGCGTGCCGCGCAGGTGCGCGGTCTTGCCACTCAATTCATACACAAAGGGCTTGCCGGTGACCGGGTCGCCGGGCAAAGGCACCGAAACGTCTGATAGCTGGGCCGGGAAGGCACCTTTGTGCTCCGCCGCATACATCCGCAGTGCCTCGACGTTCCGCAACAGCGCTATCCGCTGCTCGAGCCGGGCAACCGCCATGCGCACGGCTGTCATCGAGGGCAAGAAGGAGTCGGCGAGGAGCGCCGGCTCTTTCTTGACGCCGCTTAGCTTTTCGTTGAGCTCCTGAAACTGCCGGAGCGGGAAACCCATGAGCTTGGCAATGTCATCGAACCGCGCCCGGAGCTCGCGCTCCTCGTCCAGCAGGATGATCTGATCGGGCGAAAACGCCTTCACACGTGCCTCCGGCAATCCCAGGTCAACAAGCCGCTTGCGGGCCGCGGCCAGCTTGGCGACGTCTTTGGTGTGGGCATCAAGATAGCCCCGAACCCCACCGTTGGCCAAAAGCGCCGCATCGCTACCAGCCATTTTCTCGACGTGGGCGATGAACCGCTTGATCTGCTCGTCACTCATAGGACCCTTCGAGTCGAGGTCGCGGGTGAACCAACAGAGCGAGAGCCGCTCACCTTCCGTCGCGCGCTTGATCGGAACGAGAGGATCGGGAAGATTGGTGAGCGCCCAGTAGAGGTTGGGGCAGTCGGCATGCTGGATCATCTCTTCGAGCGGAACGATCGCAATCGATGCGATCGCGATGCCCACAAGATCGCCGATGTACGTGGGATGCTCGCCCAGTTGGTGCGCCATCGCAAACATCGTCTTGGCGGTCCGGATCGCGTCGTCGATTCGCCCGCCGGCGATCTCGGACCGAAAGCGGACGGCCAGCGCCCGGCCCAGGCTGCGCATCGCCTGCACATCGGGGAGCAACGTTTCGAAACCATCGGCCCTCAGCTTGAGCAAGATTTGCCAGTCGGGGTTGTCAAGCCGGGCCGCGGCGTCGACCTGGGCAAGTGCGAATGGGCCGAATTCGCGCGCTTCAGGCGCCGGCAATTCCTCGAGCGGCATCGCGAGAAGAATCTGGCGGCGGTCGAATTGTTCCTCGTCGAAGACGAACCGGTACGACTCGAGGTAACATTTCAAGTATCCCTGGATCGGGTTGCCCGGATTCATCTCCCTGAGCTCGGGAATGAGCAAGTACTTGAGCGCCGGCTGCGGCGCCGCGGCCGGCACGACCGAAAGCGAGATCAGCAGCTCGGGCTTGGCACCAGTCTGCTGTGCGGGGCATGGTCGAGCGATCGAGGCGACGGCGACGATTGCGCCCAGCACCGCAAGGACCAGGCGATCTCGATTCATTGCAAAGCACTCCCCTCGCGGACAAGAGACCAGCGGCTCGTTTGAGCAGCCGACCCGATTCGTCAATTCTTCAGAGTGATTTCATAGTGCACGCGGAACGCCCGATCGTTCTCCATCGCCTTCGGCGGCCTGCCGCGAACGTGCGCAGTCTTACCACTTGCTTCGTAAAGAAAAGGCTTGCCGGTGAACGGGTCATCCGGCAGCGGCACGGAAATATCGGATAGCTTCGCCGGGAAGGCACCGCCGTGCTCAGCCGCATACATCCGCAGCGCCTCGACATGCCGCAGCAGGCCGATTCGCTGCTCGATCCGCGCGTGAGCGCGCCGCGCCAAGCAGGTGAGGCATGAGCGCATCGGCAAAGAACGCCCGTTCTTTCTTGAGGGTGGCAAACTTTTCCGCCATTTCCTCGAATCGCCAGGCGGAGAACCCCACGATCTTCGCGATCTCGTCAAATCGGGCATCGCACTCACGTGCATCATCCAGCAGGATCACCTGAGCGGGAACGAACGCTTTGACATCCGCCTCCTGCAGCCCCGCAAGAGCAAGACGCTTTCGCGCCGCGGCCAGATTCTGTTCGTTGCTCGTCCGCTCCGCGAGAAAAGCCCGGATATTGAGACGGTCGCCCTCAGCAAACATCGCGTCGACCGGGCCGACGAATTTCTCGATCTGCTCGGCACTCATGGGAGCGGCTCGATCCAGCTCCCGGAAAAGCGCCCAGTTCATCAGCCGCTCACCTTCCATTCCCGTCCTGATCGAGATCAAGGGATCCGGCAGATTCGTGAGCGCCCAGAAAAGGTTGGGGCACTCGGGGCGCTCCACCAGCGCTTCCAGCGGGCCGAACGCCATATTGATGATTGCATATCCCACCAGACCGCCGATCAAGGTGGGATGCTCCCCCATGTGCCGCGCCATGGCGAACATGGTCTTGGCCGTTCGCATCGCGTCGTCGACCCGGCCCTCGGCAACCTCGGCCCGCAACCGCGCCTGCAGCGCCCTGGCCAGATTTCGCATAATCTGCAGGTCGGGAAGCATCGTTTTGATGCCGTCGGCTCTGAGCTTCAGAAGGACCTGCCAGTCAGGTTTGTCGAGCCGGGCCGCCGTGTCAACCTGCGCCAGCGACCGGGGGTCGACTTCTGCCGCTTCCGGTGCCGGCAATTCCTCGAGCGGCATCGTCAGATGCGTCTGGCGCCGCCCGAATTCCTCCTCGTCAAAGACAAACCGATACTGCTCGAGGTAACACTTCAAGTAGCCCTGGATCGGGTTCCCCGGGGTCATCTCCCTGAGCTGGGGAAGCAGCACGTACTCAAGCGCCGGTTCTGGCGCAGCAACCGGCCGGACCGTCAGCGAGATCAGCAACTCAGGCTTCGCATCCGTCTGCCCGCCGGCACACGGTGCCGCCAGCACGCCAAACAAAGCACATGCGCAAAACCCGCGCGACATGAATCCACTCCCAACCCCAACAAGCACGAGCACCCCCGGCTACCAGCCGCCCCCCACAGGATGCTCGATCGACGACAATTGTAAAACGGCGATCGGACAATCGTCAAGAGTGAACCGGCCGAACCGGTGGAGAAGCAGGCGAAAGATCTAGGTCGGAGAGCTCGGGCAGCCGCCAGGCGATGATCGCCGCCGGCAGGAACAGCGTGCCCGCGCAAATCAAGGCGATCCGGTAGTCGCCCACCTTCGTGAACAACCCGAACACGATCGTCCCCACCGCCGCGGCAATGCGCCCGATGTTGTAGCAGAACCCCGCGCCGGTCGTTCGCAAGAGCACAGGAAACAGCGGCGGCAGGTACATCGTGAAGAGCGCAAACAGGCCGCCACTGGCTCCCATGACCGGAATGCACGCGAGCAAGACCGGGTAGCTTCGAGGTGCCGAGTAGGTGAGTAGCATCGAAAGAAAGTATGCCAGACACAGGATCGCGATCGCACGCCGGTATCCCATCACTCGCGCCATCGCCGCGGCCATGAAATTCCCCAAGATCGCCGCCCCCATGACCAGGAAATTGGCAAGGCTGGCAATCTCATTTTTCCGCGCCGCCGATAAGCCGATCACATCCGGCAAGTTCCTCAAGTGCTGCTGGTACCAGAACAGGAATGCCCAATGCGCAGTCAAGCTGACCGAGCAGACAAGGATCACCAGAATCGCCGTTCGCCGCACCCGGCCCCGGAACAGATCGGCGATTCCCGGCGCATCGTCCTGCGCCTCGCGCTTGGCCGCACTCCATTCGTCCGTTTCGGGAACCGCCCACCGGATCCACAAGACCAAGAGCGCCGGCAGCACGCCGACCAGGAACACCGCGCGAGGACTCGTGCCAGCCAGCACAAACGTCGCCACCGAGGCCAGCAGCACGCCGAGATTGACTCCGCTCTGGAGCACGGCGGCAATCCAGGGCCGCCACCGCCGCGGCCATGTTTCCGAAAGCAAAGAGGCACCCACCGCCCACTCGCCGCCGATGCCCAGCGCCGCCAGGAATCGCACGATCAACAATTGCCACCACGTTTGCGCGAAGAAAGCCAGTCCCGTGAAAAGCGCATACGTCAGTATGGTCAAACAAAGCGCGCGGCTGCGGCCGATGCGGTCGCCGATCCGCCCGAAGAAACCGCCGCCAAGCGCCCAGCCGACCAGGAACGCGGCCTGGATCCACGAGCTGTACCAGCCGACGCTCTCATTCCGCGTGTCGGTAACACCCACCAGTTCCGCGACGAACGGCGCAGCCACAAGAACATACAGGTGCATGTCCAGGCCGTCGAACAGCCATCCCAGCCACGCGGCAATACCCGATTTCCACTGGTAAGCCGAAAGATCACGCAAGCTCCGAATCTCGTCGCGATCCGGCACCATCGCCGCAGACTTCGTCATGGAATGACCTGCGCGGGGTTAATCGCCTGGTACTTTCCCTTGTTCGCGGTGATCTCGAACGCCCGCGGCACAGACTCAAGTCCGTGCAAGACATGAGTGATCGTCGGCTTCAGCCGCACGCGCCCCGAGGCGACGAGCCTCACCGTGTGTTCGAGATGAGCCAGCGTGCTGATATCCGGAAACAGAAAGCGCAGGCTGCGCTCACGCAAGAAGTCGACGTCGAGCTCCATCGGAGCCCCGAACCACGACACGCCCACAAGTTTGCCACCCGAGCGAACCGATTCGATCGCCTGCTGCAACGAACGGGTTCCCGCCAGCCCCTGCTTCGGGCTTCCACCCGCGCATTCGAAGACGACGTCCGATCCATTGCCACCGGTCAGCTCCCGGATCGACGTGACCGGATCGTCGTCGCGAGCGTTGAGCGCCACGTCGGCGCCCAGCTCGCGTGAAACCCGGCAGGCCTCATCGCGCACGTCAACGGTGACGATCAGCCCCGCGCCGCTCGTCCGCGCGATCTGCAGGCACTCGAGCCCCATGCTCCCCTGCCCGTAAATCGCGACCGAGTCACCGATCTTGATCTCAGCGGTTTCAACGGCCGCGACACTGTCACTCAGCGACTGCAAGCAAGCGGCCTCGCTGTCCGAAATCCGATCGTCGACGTGCACGAGCGCGATCTCCGGCAAGAGCGCCCGCTCGGCGAAACAACCGGGAAGCTGAAAACCGACGATCGGCCCCGCGCGGCAAAGATGGTTGCGGCCGTCCCGGCAGAAAGCACACGTCCCGCAAGGCAGCTTCGCCCGCGCGGCCACCCGGTCTCCCGGGCGGAAGCGCGTCACCCCCTCGCCGACCTCGAGCACCCGAGCGCAGAACTCGTGACCGAAAAGCTGTACCGGAGCTTCCGTCTCCAGCCGGCGCTTGATGTTCGCAAACGCGAGCGTCGGAATTCCAAACGCAAGTTGCGCCTCCGTGACGCTGGGCTGAACACAAAGAGGCTCGACAACCACGTGCCCCGGCCGAGCGACCACCTCCGGCACGTCGTCAAGCCGCATGTCCCCGAATGCATAAAACCGCCAGGCCTTCACAAACAGCTCCCGTAGGGTGGGCCAAACCCACCAAGATTCCGGCATCTACTGGTGGGTTTCACCCACCCTACAAATGCGAGCGTCTCCAGGTCGCGCCCACGGCGCCACGATCCCGCAAACGATGACTCTAACCCTTCCTGGTGAATTTCTGAAGCGCATGGCAGCTCGCCGGCACGGCGCCCACGTCGCCCCCCGCCGACCAGACCACTTCGCCCACATAAAGATCGCCACGCGAATCGAGGCAAATATCGTGCGGCGCAAAGAAATCACCCGCGCGCAGGGATCAGAACCCCCGCCCCAGCGAGCCAGAAGCTCGCCTCCGGAATCGAAGATGCTCACGCGTCCCCCGGTGGCACCCGGCTCCGGCGGCACGGTCCCGGGCCACATCCCGGCCCGATACCCCAGCTCCGCCACGTATACGATCCCCTGCGTATCGATCGCGACCTGGCACGGCCGCGCAATCTGTGTCCATTCTCGCAAGAACCGCCCGTCCGGTGAAAAGAACTGGAGGCGGCTGTTCTCGCGGTCAGCCACAGCGACTGTGCCGTCGGGCCCGACGGCAATTCCGTGCGGAAGGTGAAACTGCCCCGGTAGGGCGCCCGGCTCACCCCACGACAGAAGATGGCGGCCATCGGGTGAGAACTTATGCACGCGTGCGTTTCCATATCCATCCGAGATATACAACGACCCATCCGCCGCCAGCGCCACGTTCGTGGGGTAATGAAACGGTGCACCGGACCGGCAAATACTGCGGAAATCCTGGCTGGTCGCACCGGTGTCGGACGCAACGCCGCTCGTGCCGAAGGTCAGCAAGAGGTCCCCATCAGGTGTGAACTTCCTGATCGTGTGGTCGAGATCATCCGTGATGTAGACAGCATCATCCGGCCCGATCGTGATTCCATGCGGCCGCGCAAAGAGACCCTCACCCCAGGAGAACTGCAAGCGCCCCTCGCGGTCGAAGACCAGGACCGGTGTTTTGCCTCGGCAAAACACATAAACCCGGTCGCGAGAGTCAGTGGCAACGCCAGCGACCTCGACGAATCGCGCTGCCTCGGGCAGAAGAAGCCAGTTTTCATCGACTTGATAATGCACGACGCCTCTCCATTTGCTTATTCAGTTCGCCCAGGGAATATGATAGCCGGTCGCGTTCAGCTTGATCCGGTACAGGCTCTTATCGATTGTGACGTACAAGTAGTTTTTCAGCTCGCCGATGCCGAAATCGACGTTTGACGGATTTCCGACCGGTTCGCGCGCGCCCGTCTGGGGATCGGCCGTCTTGATGAAAGCAACCTCCCGTCCGGTCGGGTCGACGACGAGGATTCCGGGGCGGCTCGGCGTGCGTGCGGCGAGGTAGACACGTCCGTCGGTGTCGACGGTCATGCCGTCGCTGCCCTCCTCGTCGCCAAAGTCGATCAGGGTCCTTCGCGGCCCGTTCACCAGCCCGTTCGAGCCCAGCGGAAACGCGTAGACCTTCATTGCACCCTTCTCTGGAGGCGGTGCGGTCGGGTCGATCCGGTCGGTGCCATTGTTGTGGTCCGCGACGTAGAGCGTTTTCTGGTCGGGGCTGATCGCGATTCCATTCGGCTTCTCGATGTCGTGCGTCACTTCCACGACCGTGCCGTCGGTCTCGACCCGATAGACGGCGCGGAATTCCAGCTCGCGCGGCTCCGTGCCGAGATAGCGGGGATCGGTGAAGTAGATGCGACCTTTTTCGTCGATGCAAAGGTCATTGCAGGCATTGAATCGCTTGCCGTTGTACTTGTCGGCGATGATCTCGCGACGGCCGGTTTTCACGTCCCAGCGCGCCAGGCAGCGGCCGCCGCCGTCGGAACCTTCGCAAGCAATCAGGTTTCCCTTGGCGTCAAACATCAACCCGTTGGACTTGTGGCTATCGGGGCTAAAGATCGTGGTTAGCTTCGTGCGAGGGTCGAACCGCATGATCAACCCCTTGTCGTCGCCGAACGGAATCTCAGAGAAATACATGGATCCATCCGGCGCCGCTGCGACGCCCTCGGTCAATCCCCCTTTGATCGGAGCGGATCGCGTATAGAGCAGCTCGAGCTTTGAATCGGGGGGAACGAGCTCGTCGGCGTGGGCATCAGCCGGCGCAAATGCTCCGATGAGCGGAAGCAAGATCACGCAAAGTGAGAATGGTTGCATCGCCAAACTCCCAAATAGGCCGTCGAGCCCAATTCAAAGAAACCCGATTGTAACAGCCCCACGCCGCGGCGATATGCGGCAACGCGCCATTCCGATCAGGTGGGCCGTATCGCGGTGCTGGCGGGGGCGGGTCGGCTCCTCTTGTTCCACCTGTCCGACCGCTACACGCGGAGTCAGTGGCTGGAATTGCTGGAGGAGGTTCGCCGTGTCTTCCCGGGTGCAGAATTCCCGGAGGGCTGGATTTAGCGGCTTGGCGATCGGATAGCACCGGTGTCTGACGGGACACCGCTCTTGCCGAAAGTCTGCAAGAGGCCGCCTTCCGCTCTGAACTTCGTAAGCGACGCGAGCGCCGAAATCCAATCCAAGGCCGCGGCGAGCCCCGACGCCTCAAGCTTCGCGCGCCGCGGATATGAGTCGACGGTGATCCTCGCGAGCGATATTTTCACCTGTGAGGATCACGCAGATCGGTTCTTCTAACTGCTCGGCGCGGGCTCTGACGAAGGCCAGAGCGATCGCGCTCGACGGTTCGACCACCACCCCCTGCGTGTCGAACAGGTCTTTCAGCGCCGTGCGGATGTCTACCTCCGGGACCAGAGAGATCGCCACCCCCCCATCCGTGATCGCGTGCTGCACTTGTGGATGGGCAGTCTCCAGGATCAGCCCGTCCGCGATCGTGGTAGACCGGGCGTGGTCGAAGCAAGCGTACTTTGGGTAGTTGTACGGCTCGCAGCCGAACAGTCGGAGCTGCGCCGGGTTGTTCCGCAAGTACGCCAGCAGGCCCATGAGCAAGCCCCCGCCGCCCAAAGGAAACACGAGCGACCGGCAACCGGGGAGATCCAGTACGACCTCGGCTGCGATGGACCTGTAGCCGTCAGTCCAGAGCGGATCCAGGTGAGGATGTACGAAATAGCCCCCGCGTTCCTTGGCGAGGTCGGTGGCATAGCGCAACAGGTCGCTGCCCCCACCAGCAATCTTGATCAATTCGACGCCCAGGGCCCTCAGCTTCTCGTCCTTGGCGCGGGCGATGGTGTGCGGCACGACGCCGGTCATGCTGAAGCCCAATGCCTGTGCGCCCGTCGCCGCTCCCAGCGCTGTGTTTCCCATCGACGGTACGATCAGTTGGCGCATGTCCCCTTCACGACGCAGGTGGTCCAGCAGATGCGCCGCGCCGCGAATCTTGAAACAACCGGACGGGGCAAGGAACTCGCACTTCGCGTAAACCTCATGACGCGGAAAAAGGTTGCCCAGGCGGATCAACGGCGTCTGCATAAGAGAAAGCATGATCAACTGCCTCCGAATCCGCCGCAGATCCCAAACGTGGATCAAGTGGCTCGCGCCCGCCACCGCCAGGCGGCCCTCATCGGGGCTGAAGCAACCCCAGGTGATCGGCCGCGGGTCGGGGGCCGTGAGATCGGCCAGGGTCGCCGGGCGATAGAGGACGAGCCGTTGCAAACCGGCCTGCTTGACGAGGGTCTGAGGTGACGCGGCCCGCACGCGGCTGCCCCGGTAGGGCGCCCGGCTCCCCCCACGACAAAAGATGCCGGCCATCGTGTGAACACTTATGCATGCGCACGTTTCCATATCCATCACTGATATAGAGCGACCCGTCCGCCGCCAGGGCCACGTTCGTGGGGTAATGAAACGGTGCACCGGCGCGGCGAATACTGCGGAAATCCTGGCTGGTCGCCCCGGTGTCTGACGCAACGCCGCTCTTGCCGAAGGTCAGCAAGAGGTCCCCATCAGGTGTGAACTTCCTGATCGTGTGGTCGAGATCGTCCGTGATGTAGACAGCATCATCCGGTCCGATCGTGATCCCGTGGGGCCGCGCAAGAGGCCCTCACCCCAGGAGAACTGGAACCGACCCTCGCGGTCGAAGACCATGATCGGGGTTTCGCCGCGAGCGAAGACAAAGACGCGGTCGCGCGAGTCGGTGGCCACACCGGCAAGTTCGACGAATCGCGTTGCTTCTGGCAGAAGAAGCCAGTTTTCATCGACCTGATAATGCATCACCGCACCCCCTGATCGATCGCCGGGCCGGAACTCAAGAAACCCGATTGTAACAGTCCCTCGCCGCAGCGATATGCAGCAACGCCCCATTCCGATTCGTGGCGCGATCCGATCGACTCGGCGCCCTTGGAGCGTCTCTGCGAATTCAACGTGCGATAAGGTCCTGTACCCGTTGAGGAATCCGACGCGACGACTTATCGCTCCCTCTCCCTCGGGGAGAGAACCGGCGTGAGAGCCCTTCCGCACACGACCGCAATTCGCAGACACGCTCTTAGCGCGCGAGGCCAGACAGGAGGTGGCTCAAGCGCAAGGTCAAGCCGTCCTAACCCCCTGTAAGACCAGCAGGCTTCCGCGCCCACACCTGCGCCATGCGCGGCATCACCGCGACGACGTTATCGTCCGCGTTCAGACGACACATTTCCGCAACGGTGCGCTCGAGCTGCTCCGCCGTGATCAATCCTGCGTCCACAAACGCGGGCCCCGCTTCGGCGACCGACAGCTCCAGAAATCGCTTGTTCTCACCGCGTGCCAGGACCGGCTGGTTGAAGGCGATCTCCGGCGCCGGGAAGCTGGCGGCCTGAACCATCTGAAACAGGCGGCGGCCGAGGGTGTAATCCACCCCCCGCGACGGGCCCAGCCGGCCCCACAGATCAGCAAACGCTCCCAGTGCCGACGGAGGCTCGCTGCCTGCCGTGGTCAGGTCGCCATCCTCACACACCAGGATGGCGTTCGGCTTGAGCAGGGCTCCCATCTCGCGCAAGGCTCGTTCCGGCTCGGTGAGGTGGAGCAGGAGGAAGCGGCAATAGACGAGGTCGAACGACGCAGGCGGCAAGCCCGAGTCGGTGGCACTGGCCAGGGCGAAGCGGATGTTTGTGCTGCCGGCAGGCATGCGCTTACGTGCCTGGTCGAGCTGCGCGGCGCTGGCGTCGAGGCCGACGACGTGCCCCTCGTGCCCGACCAGCTCGGCGAGCAAGGCGGTCACCAGGCCGACACCGCAGCCGAAGTCGGCGACGCGCATTCCCCTGCGGAGACCCGCTTCGAGGAGCACGCGGCGACTGCCTGGTCCGTAAAGCCCGTGCAAGATGCGCAGGCGGTGCGCAGCAGCCTCGCCGGTGGCGAGCACATACGACGCCGGGGTGCTGGGAAGCGTGCGATTCACGGTGTTGGCTCCGTCTCGGTGCGGTGAACGCGGGCCATTTGGCGGATGGCCGCCGGAGTCCGACGCCACACGAGTGTCGCCGCGCGGGTGTTGAACATTCCACTGCCCACGCGGGCGCGGTTGCCCTTGATCGACACGGCGCTGAGCGTTGTGCGGCCGTCGTTGAATAGCCCTCCGCCGACGATGGCGCGATTGCCCTGAATCAACACGTTGGTCAGCACGAGCCTGCCACCGTCGTTCCGCAGCCCGCCTCCGAGGTCGGCGTTACCGTTGGCGATCGTTACGCCCGAGAGGGAGAGCGACCCACCCTCGACGTCGAAGACCCCACTCTTGCCGCCGCCGCCGATCGTCAGCCGCCTGGCGCCTGGGCCGACGATCGTGGTGGTGGCCGGGTCAGAGAGGACTAGTGGTCCGCCGGTCAGCCGGATTGTCCGACGCTTGGTGCCAAAGACGGCGCGGGAAAAGGTGATGGTGCTCGGTCCTGGGAGGCTGTCGGCGTAAGCGATCGCCTCGCGCAGGCTGGTCAGGCCGTCGGTGTCGTCCAGGGTATCCAGGTTGGTCGTGACAACCAGGCTGGGTCGCTCGGTGTTGGTCAAGATGAATCCGTCTGGGTCCGCCCCGGTGGCCGTCGCGCTGACGACGTAGTTGCCCATCGTCGCGTTGGCCGTAGCTGTGACAGTCACCACGCCGCCGGCGATGGTCGCTGTAGAGGCCGACAGCCTGGCGGAGGCGCCGCCAGGTGATGTGACGACGAAGCGCACGATGCCGCTGTCGACCGGCTCGGCGGGATTATTGGCCGTCACGGTAAAGACCAGCGGCTTCGGGAACGGCTGATTGACCGGGGTCGACTGGGGGTTGCTGCCGCCCGTGGGTGCGATCGTGAAGCCCTGACTTTGGAAGGCGCCGATGTCGACGTGCCCCGAGCGTGGCTGTCCGCGCTGGTCGAGGCTTGGGCGCCTCCGCTCGTGCCACCGCCGATGGCGGGGCTGCCGGGAAGCAG
Source organism: uncultured Planctomycetota bacterium (assembly GCA_963823665.1). Taxonomy (GTDB): domain Bacteria; phylum Planctomycetota; class Planctomycetia; order Isosphaerales; family Isosphaeraceae; genus CAVXHV01. Next base: position 414,918 of record CAWGMQ010000007.1, on the reverse strand, counting down.
GGCCATGGTGGCAGTCGGGCCGCCGTAATCGCCGAGGGGCGAAAGCAGCAAGTTGCCGCCGATCAGGTTATTGCTGCCGGTCTGCGAACCGCCGGAGTCGACGACGTCGCCGCCACTATTGCCGGCGACGATCGTGTTCGTCAGCGAGAGCGTATCGTAATTCGCCAACCCGCCGCCAATGTCGTAGGCGGTGTTACCGCTAACGGTGCAGTTAGTCAAAGAGATCGTGCTTTGATCGTCATTGACGCCGCGGGTGGCACCCGCCGCGGTTGCTCCAGACGTCGCGAAGACCGGAGGCCCCGAGCTCCCGTTTTGCAGTCCGCCGCCGCTGACACCCGCCGAGTTGCCGCTGAGGGTGCAGTTGGTGAGCGTCAGAGTGGCGCGGAAGTTGAATACGCCACCGCCCTGGCCGCTGAAGGGGCTGACGCCGGCGGCGATGTTCCCGCTGATCGTGCAACTGGTCAGCTTGATATCGCCGCCTTCGTATGTCAGCAGGCCGCCGCCAAGGCCGGCCGAATTGCCGCTTACGGTGCAGCCGACCATCGCGAGCGTGCCGGTACTGACCAGGCCGCCGCCTGTGGGCGCGGAGTTGCCCGCGATGGTGACATCGGTCAGCGTGGCGTTGCCGGCGCTGAAAAGGCCACCGCCAGACTGGGTGTCGGAGTTGTTGCTGATCGTGCAGTCGGTCATGATTAGCGTGTCGTAAGATCCATTGTAGATGCCGCCGCTACTGCCGCTGCCTCCGTTAGAGACAGCGTTGCCGCTGATCGTGCAGTTGGAAAGCGTGGTCGTGCCGCCGTCCCACGTGGCCAGGCCGCCGCCGACCGGGGAACTGTCGGTGCTGCCCGCCTCGTTGCCGCGCACGACCACGTCGGTCATCGTCAGTTGGCCGTCGTCGTTGAACACACCACCACCCGCGTCATTCGCGTAGCCGCCGGTGATCGTGAGCCCCGAGAGCGCCGCCGCCGCACCCTTCGTGACCTCGAAGACCGGGCCGCCGGGCCCCGCGCTGCCGTCGACCTTCAAAAGGCTGGCCCCCGGGCCGGTGAATGTTGTCTTCGCCGTGTCCGTGATCTGCAGTGTGCCTTGGTCGAGGGCGATTGTCTGGGGCGTGTCGAACAGGCTGGAAAAGACAATCGTGTCGGCCTGATCATTCGTGTCGGCCTGCTCGACGGCCCAGCGCAGCGTTCCGGCGGCCGGATTGCCGGCCGGGGCGCTGTCGTCGGTACTGGTAACCGTGAAGGTCGAGAGCAGTGTGCGACCTTCGAGCGCCATGAGAGACGGACGCAGCCGCCGGGTTTTGGCGCCGATAGTCCCTCGTCCGCGCCCGCGATCAGACTTGAGCTCGATGAGATTCATGCTGAATTCTCCGGTAATTCGAGGGAAAACCGAGACTTACGCATCCTCTGTCGGCAACTGCCGCCAGGAAAACTTCGCCCGCCGTGAGTTAAACAGACCGTTTTGGATACAATCGCTGTTGCCGCGGATCACGTGGTCCAGCGCCAGCGTGCCGCCGCGATCGCCGCCGCCGCGCTTCATCACCTCCCGAGGACCGTGCTGACCCGGATCGAGCCGAAGCTCGCCGAGCCGCCGCTCTGACCCGGCTGACTCGCTGCCCCCAGCGCCGGGCGCGCATTGCCGTTTGGGAATGCAGCCGCCAGCGAGAAATTGGATAAGTCCTTGAAGCGGATCAAGCCGGATTTGAAGCCCCCTCCCTCCACTTCGACACCCATTGACTTGATGGTGAAAGTCAAGGTGATCGATTTGCCGCTGTAGCCCTTGACCGCGCCGATCAGCTTCGGCGTCAGTTTGAGCGTCGGGGCGATGCTCGAGACGATGAACACGTTGCCGTGAGCATCGATCCCCGCCGCCAGGTACCCCGCCGGCGAATTTTGCGCGTCCAGGCCAATGAGTCCGAACATGGCGCTGGCATTCGAATTGAGCGATTTGATCCGCGCCACGATCGTCGTCTTCACCCCCACGGGATTGAAGGGCACAGTGTTCGCAGTCGACACGATCCCCGCGGAGTTGCCGGCGGAGTCAGTGATGGTGAGATGGTGCGGCTTCTCAACGACGTCGCCCGGTTGACCTTCGAACTGTGTCCAGTTCGTGGGGATTCCGCCCTTGCCGTTGAAGTGATCGACGACGATCGGATGCGTGGACTCAGGACGCGTGAGGTCGCGCCAGTTGAGGGTCGCTGCGCGGGCGCTGAAAAGGCCAGAGCCCGAACGGGCGGTGTTGCCGCGGATCACCACGTCGAAGAGCGTCGCCGCACCGTTGTTGTAAAGGCCGCCACCAACGAGGGCGCGGTTGCCGCGGAGGACGACGTGGTCCAGTGCCAGTGTACCGCGGTCGTTGAGTATGCCGCCGCCGCGAACAGCCGAACCGCCGGTGATTGTCATTCCTTCTAGCGCCAGCGAACCGCGCTGGATGTCGAAAACCCGGCTCCTGCGGCCGCCGCTGATCGTTAGCAATCGGGCACCCGGACCGATGATCGTGGTGGTGGCCGGGTTGGTGAGCACCAGCGGGCCACCGACCAGCCGGATCGTCCGACGCTTGGTGCCCTGCGGGTCGGGATCGAAGGTTATGGTGTCGGGACCTGCGTGGTTGTCGGCGTAAGCGATCGCTGCGCAGGCTCGCCAGGTTGTAAAACTCGAGCACCACATCGTGAGCGGTCGTTGTCGGGCCGGGGGTGGGGGACGGTGCAGGCGTCGGGATCGGGCCGGGTGATGCCAGCGTCTGGCCGTTGGTCAGGGAGAAAGGGGCCGAAGAGGCTCCGGCGGCCGTCGCAGTGACGGAATAACCTCCGGCTCTGCCATTGGCCGTGGCGGTCACTGCGGCCTGCCCGCCCGCGATGGTCGCCGAGGCGGCCGAGAGCTTGGCCGAAGCGCCGCCGGCCGACGCCGCGGTGAATGTGATCACCCCGCCGTCGACCGGCTCGACGGGGTTGTTGGCCGTCACCGTCACCACCAGCGGGTTCTGGAACGCCGTCCCGGGTGCGGCCGTCTGCGGGCTGCTGCCGGTGACGGGGGTGAGGGTGAAACCCTGGCTCTGGAAGGCGCCGATGGCGACGTGCCCGGTCCGCGGCTGGCCGCGCTGGTCGGTGGCGGCGCCGCCGGTGGTGCCCCCGCCGATCGCCGGGCTGCCGGGTAGGAGCGGGATCGTCTGCGTCGGCCCGCCATAGTTGCCCAGCGTGCCGACCATGGGGGCGGCGACGCCGACTATATTGTGGTCGACCCCGTTGATCAGCCCACCCGAGCCGCCGGTGCCAATCAGGTCAAACGAGCCCGAAGCAGTACCGGGACCGGCGATGTCACTGGCGGCGCCGCCGTCGCCATTGCCGGCGACAATCGTGTTGGTCAGCGCCATCGAGTCCCCGCTGAAGTTATAAAGGCCGCCGCCGTAGTTACCCAGGCCACCGCTGCCGACAGCGGTGTTGCCGCTCACCGTGCAACCGGTCAGGGCCGCAATGGCCGAGTCAATGGCCGAGCCGCTGTTGTCCAGGCCGCCGCCGTGCGCAGCGTCGTTGCCGCTCAAGGTGCAATTGATCAGCGTGGTCGTGTCCAGGTTATACAGGCCTCCGCCGTAGCCCTGGTGGGCGCCCGCAGCGGTGTTGCCATTCAACGTGCAATCAGTCAGCGCGGCCGTGCCGGCGTTAAACAGGCCGCCGCCATCCGCCGCGGTGTTGCCGCTCACGGTGCAATCGGTCAGCGCGGCCGCCCCATCGTTAAGCAGGCCGCCGCCCTTCCCAGCGCCAGCGGAGTTGGCGCTGAAAGTGCAATCGGTCAGGATCAGCGCCGCCGTGGCGAAGCCGCCCTTGTTAAGCAGGCCACCGCCGTACGCCGCGGAGTTGCTGCTGACGGCGCAATCGGTCAGCGTGGTCCTGGTGTTCCAGGTGCTATACAGGCCGCCGCCGAAGTTCACAGCGGTGTTGCCGCTGAGGGTGCAATTGGTCAGCGTCGCCGTGCCGTACTTGTTGTCCAGGCCGCCGCCGTCGCCAGAGGGCGCGGAGTTGCCGCTGACGGTGCAATCGGTCAGCGACAACGTGCCGCCGTTGTCAAAAAGTCCGCCGCCGCCATAGGGGGCGGAGTTGCCGCTGACGGTGCAATCGGTCAGCGACAGACTGCCGTGGTATTCCCACAGGCCGCCGCCCTGCCCAGGGGCGGAGTTGCCGCTGACGGTGCAATTGGTCAGCGACAACGTGCCGCCGTTGACAAGAAGTCCGCCGCCGCTCGAGTCGTTAGAGCTGGAGACGCTGTTACCGCCCGTGATCGTCAGCCCCTCGAGCGCCGCCGACCCTCCCTCGATGTCGAACACCCGGGTCTTACCGCCGCCGCTCAACGTCAGCAGCTTGGCCCCTGGACCAACGATCGTGATGGTGGCTGTGTTGGAGAGCGTCAGCTCGCCGAGGATCAGGGTGATGGTCTGGGGCGTGGTGCCGAAGTCGGCCGGGTCGAAGGTCATGGTGCTGGGGCCGGTGAGGGTGTCAGCGTAGTTGATCGCCGTGCGCAGGCTGTTTTGTCCGTCGGTCTCGAGCAGCAGGTCCTGGGTGGTATTGACCACCAGGCTGTACGCCTGGGTGTTGGTCAACGAGAAGCCGGCTAGACCGGCCCCGACCGCACTAGCGCTGGCCGAGTACTGGCCGAGCTTGACGTTGGCCGTGGCCGTCACGCTGGCCTGGCCGCCGGCGACGATCACCGTGGCCGCCGAGAGCGTCGCCGTGGCACCGCCGGCCGCCGTCGTGACGGCAAAGTTGACGACGCCCCCGTCGACCGGCTCGAGGGGGTCGTTGGCCGTCACGGTGACGGCCAGCGGGTTGGCGAATGCCGCGCCGGCCATGGTCGACTGCGGGTTGCTGCCGTCGACGGGGGTGAGGGTGAAGCCCTGGCTCTGGAAGGCGCCGATGTCGGGGGTGGGCGAGTCGAGCTTGAGGTCCCGCTGGTCGGTCGTGATCGGCGTACTCGTGCCCGGGTAGTCGGCGATGATGCCCTTGCCGATGGCCGGGCTGCCGGGGAGCAGGGCCATGGTCTGGGTCGGCCCGCCGTAGTCGCCCAGAGGCGCCAGCAGCGGATTACCGCCGACCAAGTTGTTCGCGCTGTCCGAGATCGGGCCGCTGACGTCCACGCTCGAGTTGCCGGCGACGATCGTGTTGGTCAGCGTGGCCGTGCCGTAGTTACGCAGGCCGCCGCCATCGGGGGCTGAGTTGCCACTGACGGTGCAATTGGTCAGGGTCAGGTAGGTCGAGCCGCCGTCGCTAAACAGGCCGCCGCCGTGCCCAGAGGCGGAGTTGCCGCTCAAGGTGCAATCGATCAGCGTGGCTGTGCCTCCCTCGCCGTTGCAACAGGCCGCCGCCGTCCTTGGTGGTGGTGTTGCCGCTCAAGGTGCAATTGGTCAGCGTGGCCGTGCCCTGGTTAAACAGGCCGCCGGCGCTGTACCGGCCGGAGTTACCGCTCAAGGTGCAATCGGTCAGCGAGGTTGCGCCGCCCGGGCTATTAAACAAGCCGCCGCCGCCGTCCGCAGCGGAGTTGCCGCTGACGACGCAATCGGTCAGCGTGGTCGTGCCGGAGGCGGTGTACACGCCGCCGCCGTCATTGGCGTCCACATTGCCGGTGACCGTGACGTCACTCAGCCCGAGCGTGCCGCCGTTGTTCAACAGGCCGCCGCCGTCGTCGTCGGCGCTGCCGCCGCTGATCGTCAGGCCCGCCAGCGCCGCGGAACCACCCTCGACGACGAACACCCGGCTCTTACCGCCGCCGCTGACCGTCAGCAGCTTGGCCCCGGGGCCATCGATGGTGGTGGTCGCCTTGTCGGTCAGCGAGAGCGGCCCGCCGGTCAGGGTGATCGTTTGGGGGGTGTCGAACAGGCTCGAGAAGGTGATCGTGTCGGCCGTGCCGAGGGTATTGGCGAGGTTGAGCGCCTGGCGGAGGCTGAGCCCGCCGGGTGCGGAGCCGACGCCGTCGGATGCGTCGTTGACCATCCAGGTGGTGCCCTGTCCCTGGAAGGCGCCGATGTCGATGGTACCGGTGCGCGGCTGGCCGCGCCGGTCGGTGGCGGGGGCGCCGGTGGTTGTGCCCCCGCCGATTGCCGGGCTACCGGGAAGCGGGGGCATGGTGAAGGTCGGCCCGCCGTAGTCGCCCAGCGCCGCCAAGAGCGGGTTGCCGCCGATCAGGTTGTTGGCCCCGCCGGGCGTGCCGCCGGAGACGTCGCCGCCGTTGTTGCCGGCGACGATCGTGTTGGTCAGCGTCGTCGTGCCGCCGCTCGGGATCACCAGGCCGCCGCCCGAGCCGGTCGGGGCGGTGTTGCCGCTGAGCGTGCAATTGGTCAGGGTCAGGCTGGGCGTGAAACCGCCGTCGGCTATGCCGCCGCCGTCGCCAGCGGTGTTGCCGCTTACGGTGCAATTGGTCAGCGAGATCAAGCCGTTGTTGTTAGCCAGGCCGCCGCCTCCCCCAGCGCCAGCAGAGTTGCCGCTGACCGTGCAATTGGCCAGGGTCACGGTGGCCGCGCCGAGGTTGAACAGGCCGCCGCCGCCGGCGGAGGAGTTGCCGCTGACGGTGCAATCGGTCACGGTGACCTTGGCCGTGCCGAGGTTGGCCAGGCCGCCGCCTTGCCCAGCTCCGGCGGTGTTGCTGCTGATGGTGCATTCGGTCAGCGTGGCCGTGCCGTAGTTAAGCAGGCCGCCGCCGAGCGTAGCGGTGTTGCCGCTGACGATGCAGCCGGTCAACGAGGTCGTGCCGCCGTGGCTGGTAAACAGGCCGCCGCCGGCCCCAGCGGAGTTGCCGCTGACGGTGCAGTCGGTGAGCGACAAGATGCCGCCGTGGTCATAAAGTCCACCGCCGTTCGCGGCATTACCTCCGCTGATCGTCAGCCCCGCGAGCGCCAGCGACCCTCCCTCGATGTCGAAGACCTGGCTCGTGCCGCCGCCGCTGACGGTCAGCAGCTCGGCCCCGGGCCCGGCGATCGTGATGGTCGCCCCGCCGTTCAGCACGAGCTGGCCCCCGGTCAGGGTGATCGTCTGCGGCGTCGTGCCGAAGACGGAGGCGTCGAAGGTGATGATAATGGGGCCGGTGAGTGTGTCGGCGTAGTTGATCGCCGCGCGCAGGCTGTTCTGTGCGTCGGTCTCGAGCGGCAGGTCTTCTGTGGCATTGACCACCAGGCTGTAGGGCTGCGTGTTCGTCAGCGAGATGCCGACCTGACCGGCGCCGGCCGCCGACGCGGCGGCGGTGTACGACCCGAGCGTGAGGTTAGCCGTGGCGTTCACCGCCGCCTGGCCGTCGGCAATCATCACGGTGGCGGCCGAGAGCGTCGCCGAGGCGCCGCCGACCGCCGTCGGGACGGCAAAGTTGACGACGCCCCCGTCGACCGGCTCGACCGGGTTGTTGGCCGTCACGGTGACAGGCAGTGGGTTGGCGAAAGCCGCGCCCGCCATGGTCGACTGCGGGGTACTGCCGGCGACCGGGGTGAGCGTGAAGCCCTGGCTCTGGAAGGCGCCGATGTCGGGGGTGGGTGAGTCGAGCTTCTCGCCACGCTGGTCGGTCACAATCGGCGTACTCGTGCCCGGGTAGTCGACGATGATGCCCTTGCCGATGGCCGGGCTGCCGGGGAGCAGGGCCATGGTCTGAGTCGGCCCGCCGTAGTCGCCCAGAGGCGCCAAGAGCGGGTTGCCGCCAATCAGGTTATTGCCCCCGGTGTAGCTGCCGGAGACGTCGCCGCCGTCGTTGCCGGCGACGATCGTGTTGGTCAGCGTGGCCGTGCCGGAGTTGTCCAGGCCGCCGCAATAGCGGGAGTAATTGCTACTGACGGTGCAATTGGTCAGGGTCAGGTTGGTCGTGCCGTCGTCGTTATACAGGCCACCGCCGGGCCCGGCGGCGGTGTTGCCGCTCAAGGTGCAATTGGTCAGCGTGGCCGTGCCGCCCTGGTCGTTGAACAGGCCGCCGCCGCCCCTGCCGGTGTTGTTGCCGCTCAACGTGCAATTGGTCAGCGTGGCCGTGCCCCAGTTAAACAGGCCGCCGGCGCTGTACCGGGCGGAGTTACCGCTCAAGGTGCAACTGGTCATTGAGGTCGCGCCGCCCTGGCTGTTATACAGGCCGCCGCCAACGACACCAGAGTTGCCGCTGATGGTGCAGTCGGCGAGCGACAACATGCCGCCGTGGTCAAAAAGTCCACCGCCGGTCGAGGCGTTACCTCCGCTGATCGTCAGGCCCTCAAGCGCCGCGGAACCACCCTCGACGTCGAACACCCGGCTCTTACCGCCGCCGCTGACCGTCAGCAGCTTGGCCCCGGGGCCATCGATGGTGATGGTCGCATTGTCGGTCAGCGAGAGCTGCCCGGCGGTAAGGGTGATCGTCTGGGAGGTGTCGAACAGGCTCGAGAACGTGATCGTGTCGGCCGTGCCGAGGGCATTGGCGAGGTTGATCGCCTGGCGGAGGCTGAGCCCGCCGGGTGGGGAGCCGACGCCGTCGGATGCGTCGTTGACCACCCAGGTGGCGCCCTGTCCCTGGAAGGCGCCGATGTCGTTGGTACCGGAGCGCGGCTGGCCGCGCCGGTCGGTGGCGGGGGCGCCGGTGGTTGTGCCCGCGCCGATGGCAGGGCTACCGGGGAGCGGGGGCATGGTGAAGGTCGGCCCGCCGTAGTCGCCCAGCGCCGCCAAGAGCGGGTTGCCTCCAATCAGGTTATTGCCTCCGGAGTAGCTGCCCGAGACGTCGCCGCCGTTGTTGCCGGCGACGATCGTGTTGGTCAGCGTGGTCGTGCCGTAGTTCCGCAGGCCGCCGCCGTAGGGGGCGGAGTTGCCGCTGACGGTGCAATTGGTCAGCGAGGTCAGGCCGTCGTTGTCCAGGCCGCCGCCGTACCGGGCGGAGTTGCCGCTGACAGTGCAATTGGTCAGCGAGGTAACGCCGTTGTCGTTCAGCAGCCCGCCGCCGTACCGGGCGGAGTTGCCGCTGACGGTGCAATCGGCCAGGTTCAGCGTGGCCGTGTTGTAGATCGTGCCGAAGTTGTCCAGGCCGCCGCCTTGCCCGGATGACGTGTTGCCGCTGACGGTGCAATCGGTCAGGTTCAGCGCGCCCCTGTTATACAGACCGCCGCCGCGGGACTTGCCAGCGTTGCCGCCGGTGATCGTCAGGCCCGAGATGGACGCGGTGACTTTCGTATCGACCAGGAACACCCGGCTGTCATCGTCGCCGCTGACAGACAACAGGTTCGCGCCCGGGCCGGCGATCGTGGTGCCGGCCTCGGTTCCGGTCAGCTCGAGGTAGCCGCTGGTCAGGGTGATCGTCTGCGGGGTGTCGAACAGGCTGGAGAAGACGATCGTGTCGCCCCCACCGTCCGTATTCGCCTGGTTGATCGCCGCGCGCAGCGAGCCGGCGCCGCTGTCGCTCGTGTTGCTGACGGAGATCGTCGAGAGCAGCGCACGGCCCTCGAGCGCCATCACCATCGGCCGCAGCCGCCGGCTTCTGCCGGCTTTGGTCCCTCGGCGGCGCCATCGCTCAGGCTTCACTTCGATGCGAGTCATGATATATTCTCTTGTGAATTAAACAGGCCGCCACGGCGGCGCCTGAGACGACGTGAAGAACGGCGAGCGTCCCGTCGTCGTCTCGTATGCCGCCACCGCTAGTCGGCCCGACCGCAGCCCTAGGTCAGCCGAGCGGCGTCGTGGAGACGTTGATCGACCCAAAGCTCGCCGCGCCGTTCGTCGCTTTCGGCTGATTCGCTGCGACGAGCGCCGGAATCGCCTCAAATCCGAATGCAGTCGTCAGTGAGAAATTGCTCAGACTCTTGAAGGACAGCACGCCGGAATCGTAGCCAGGAGCCTTCACCTCCACACCCGCCGAGCTGATGACGAAAGTCATCTCGATCGAGCCCCCCTTGTAGCTTGCGTCCTTCTTGGTGGCCACGATCTGGGAGATGCCTGCTTCCTGCTCGACGATGACAACATTGCCTTGGGCGTCGATTCCCGCCGCCAGGTAGCCCGTTTGAGTCCCTGAGGACGACAGGCCGATCAGTCCGAAGACGGCGTTGCCGGCCTGGTTGACGTTGTTGATTTGCGCCTGGATCGTCGTCACCACATTCAGAGGGGCGAAGGCCGAAGACGGGAGGCCCGATAGGATTCCCGCGTCACCCACGCTCGAGTTGCCCACGGTGATCGTGACATTGCCAGAACTCTCGGAGTACGTACCGGCGAAAGGAGCGGGTAAGGCTGCCCAGTTCGTGGGTACTCCTCCGGTCACATTCTTGGTGAAGTTATCGCTCAGGATCGTCTTCGTGGACGCTTCACTCGAGAGGCCGCTCCGGGTGAGGGTCGCTGTTCGTGCGCTGAAGACGCCAGAACCCACAAGGGCCGAGTTGCCGCGCGTGACCACATCGGTCAGCGTCGCGCTGCCATTGTTGAAAATGCCACCGCCGGTGCGGGCGTGGTTGCCGCGGGCAATGACGTCGGTCAGCGTCGCGCTGCCATTGTTGAACAGGCCGCCGCCGACGCGGGCGGAGTTGCCGCGCAGGACCATGTCGTCAAGCGCCAGGGTGCCGCCGTCGTTTCGTATGCCACCGCCGTTGCCGTTCACTTTGCCGCCGGTGATGGTCAGTCCCGACAGCGCCGCCGCCGAACCGGGGGTGATGGCAAACACGCGCGTGGCGTTCTTGCCGCTGATCGTCAGCACGTTTTCTCCCGGCCCGGTGATCGTGGTTGTCGCCGGATTGCTGAGGACCAGCGGGCCGCCGGTCAAGGTAATCTTTTGCGGCGTGTTGAACTGGCTCGAGAAAACGATCGTGCTCGCCTGATCGCTCGAGTTCGCCTGGTCGACAGCCCACCGCAGTGTGCCTGTGCTGCCGTTGTCGGCCGTGCTGTTGACCGTGAAGGTCGAGAGCAGCGTGCGGCCCTCCAGTGCCATCAATCCCGGCCGCAGCCGCAGCCGGCCTCGGGCCGCGTCGGGTCGTTGGTTCCACCGTTTGTAGAAGGCTCCGAAGCGAAACATAATGGTGCTCCTCCGAGTCATGGAAAAAGAGTTGTCAGACGGAAGTGACGGCTGGCGCGGCTTTTCGCAAACCTGGAGACGCACGCCGAAACGGCGCGGAAACCAAGCTGCGCCAGAGCGGTTCGTCTACGCGAACGGCGCGGGCCCGTCTGCGCAGCGACTCGGCAGAACCGATTCTTGCTCGGTCCGCAGAATCGTCAGATAAAAAAGTTTCTCGACCCGACGCGCCCGCGACGGGTCGAATCCAGTGGCCCACACTCTAGCGGAAGAGCATTTGAAGGCGGGCCAGGCAAGTCAGCGTTGTCGCGTTCACACGATCGCCGACGGGGATAAGAAACAACCGGCGGCGGAAAACCTTACACGAATCGGTCGAGAAACGACAGAAAGTGTGAAGCTCTCCCGCCGCGTCGACGGTAAAATTGGGTCATGAACGAGACCCGGCAAAGCCTGCTCTTCCGCGCTCAGTCCGGCGAAGCGGATGCGTGGAGGGATCTGACGGACCTCTATCGTCCCCTGATCATCGGCTGGCTCAACCGCCAGGGTGTGCCGGCGGCCGATCTGGAGGACCTCAGCCAGGACGTTCTTTTGAACGTGGTCAAGCACCTCCCCACCTTCGAACACTCTGGTCACCGAGGCGCGTTTCGCTCGTGGCTGCGCACCATCGTCTGCAGCCGCACGAGCAATTACTGGCGGGCCACCGGCGCGAGCACCCAGGCCAGCGGTGGCAGCGGCGCCACGGCGGCCCTCCAGCAGATCGCGGACCCCGACAGCGAGCTGAACCGCCAGTGGGACCAGGAACACGACCGCTACATAATCCGCTGCCTGCTGGACCTGATCGAAGCGGAGTTCGAACCGCCCACGCTGCGGGCCTTTCGGCGACTGGCCCTCGAAGAGGCCAACGGTGCCGAAGTGGCCGCGGAGCTGGGGATGTCTGTGGCTGCCGTCTACGTGGCCAAGTCGCGCGTCCTCCAGCGCATCCGCCAGGAGGCGGAGGGGCTCATCGACTGAGTGAGACGTGTCAGGTTCTCGGTTCGGCGACGGTTCTATAAAGAGAATCCCGGCCGTCTCTTGTTCGTCCGATCAACCCCGCGCAGGCTTCCCATGTCCGAAGACCCGTCGAAACACCCAACTTCCGACGAGCTGCGTGCGCTGTCCCTTGGTCGGCTCACGGAGGCCGAGCTGGCTCGTGTGTCTGCTCACCTCGGCGACTGTGCCGAGTGTTGCCGCCGCCTCGATCAGACGGCCGCCACCGATCCCCTGCTGGCGCGGCTCCAACAAGGCGCTGCCGAAGGTGAAGAGACGCTGGTCAAGAGCGCCCAGCGTCGGTCGGCGGTGGGCGCGCTGCGCCGCGGGCATTCTGCCTGGGCAGCCGTGCCACGAACAGGTCCGGAAGAGAGTGTCATTCGTCCCGCGCCCAAGCAGATCGGGGACTACGACATCCTGGCCGAGGCGGGACGTGGAGGCATGGGTGTGGTGTACAAGGCGCGGCACCGGGGCCTCCAAAGGCTTGCGGCCGTGAAAATGGTGCTGTCGGGCGAGTTCGCGTCCCCAGCCCAGGAAGTGCGGTTCCGGCTCGAGGCGGAGCTGGCGGCGCGGGTGCAGCATCCGAACATCGTGCAGGTCTACGAGATCGGCAGCTTCGAAGGCCGGCCGTTCCTTGCCCTCGAGTGGGTCGATGGCGGCAGCCTCGCGAACCGACTCGATGGCGATCCATGGTCGCCGCTCGAGGCAGCTTCGCTCATCGAGACTCTCGCCCGTGCCATTCACGTGGCGCACACCGAAGGAGTCGTGCACCGCGACCTGAAACCGGCGAACATCCTTCTCCAGCAGGATGAGCGCGCAAGAATGAAGGTCGAAGGAATCTCGGCCGGCACGGAATTCATCCCGCATCTGTCTCCCCTCATCGTTCCCAAGATCACCGACTTCGGACTCGCCCAGGGGACTGAGGGCAGTTTGACGCTCACGCAGAGCGGCATCCTGGTCGGCACGCCGGGATACATGGCCCCCGAGCAGGCCGGCGGCAGCGAACGGCGCGCCGTGGTGGGGCCGGCGGCCGACATCCACGCCTTGGGGGTGATTCTCTACCAGCTCATCACCGGGCAAATGCCGTTTCAGGGAGACAGCGCGCTCGAAGTGCTGCGCGCGGTGACGTCCGACGAGCCGCTACGCCCGCGCCGCTTGCAGCCGCGCCTGCCGCGCAACCTGGAAGCGATCACGCTGCACTGCCTGCAGAAGGAGCCTAACCGTCGTTATCCCAGCGCCCTGGCGCTGGCCGAAGACCTGCAGCGCTTTCGCGAGGGCATGCAAGTCGCGGCGCGGCCAGTGGGGTCGGGCGCACGGTTGGCTCGCGCGTGCCGGCGTCGGCCACTGGTCGCGCTATTGCTCGGCCTCTTGACGACGTCGTTCTTCGGTGGAATGGCGGGTGTGGCCTGGAAATGGTTGGAAGCGAACGAGCAACGGGACCTGGCGAAGGCCAACGAGCGACAGGCGAACGCCGAGAAGGGTGAGGCCCTGTTCCAGTTGTACCGCGCCCGGCTGGCGGCCGCGGCCATGGCGATTTCGGCGCACGACGTGGTCGACGCCGCGCGGCAGCTCGACGAGGCCCCGCAGGCACTGCGCGGCTGGGAATGGCAGCACTTGCGTAGCCGGCTCGACTTGAGCACCTCGGTCATCCCGCTGCCCGCGAGGGCAAGCGGGCTCCTGCTTCCCGCCTCCGATCACCTACGGGTCGGGATCGCAAGCGGCGCCGGGCTGAGCCTCACGGACCTGGAAGGTGGGGAACCAGCGCACGTGCCGCTCCCCGCCCGAATGATTGCGTGGGGGGGCGCCACTCAGACGCGCCTCGGACTTCGGGTCGCAGTGTGGGTCGATAGCCGGACCTTTTGCCTGCTGGACGAGAACGGCCGAAGCCTCGCTCGGGTGGACCACCCTTGGGGCGGCGGGCCGAGGTGGGTGATCGTGAGCCCCGACGGAATCCGTTTGGCTGCGGAAAACATTGGCAACGGCTGGCACGGGGTTGTCGTGTACGACGCGGTGTCCGGCAAGCAGACGGCGTCCTGCAAAGGCCCCGACAGCGAACTCTGGTCGTGGGCGTTCAGCCCGGACGGCAAGCTCTTGAGCTCGGGCCACGAGGACGGGACGGCGACCATCTGGGATGCGGCCACCGGGTCTCTGCTCGCCACGTGTCGGGGGCACGCGAACAAGGTCCTGGGCGTCTCGTTCAGCCCGGACGGCACGCGCCTGGTGTCGACCTCCTCCGACGGGACGGTGCGCCAGTGGGCCGTCGCCACGGGCCGGGAGGTCGAGCCGCCTTACGACCGCCACTCAGGCGACGTCACCGCAGCCGTGTACAGCCCGGACGGGCGATGGGTCGCCTCGGCGGGCACCGACCGAACGGTCCGCGTGTGGCAGGCGACGGGTCGACAGGATGTCGCGGTCCTGCACGGGCACACTGGGCCCGTGGCCGGGTTGGCGTTCGCGCCGGGCGGCCTCCGGCTGGCGTCCGTCAGTCACCCGACGCGTCTGGTCGGCGAGGCGGTGGATGGCACGATCCGGGTCTGGGACGTTGATCCGCGGGCGACCCTGCCCGTGCTCCGCGGCCATGGGAGCTACGTCTACCCGGTGGCCTATAGCCCCGACGGCCGCTGGATCGCCTCCGGCGACTGGGACAAGAGGCTACGCCTCTGGGACGCCCGCACCGGCGAGGCCTGTGCGATCCTGGACAACGGCGATCTCGTGAAGACGCTGGCCTTTAGCCCGGATAGCTCCCGCGTGGTGTCCGCGCGGCAGGACCGGCTTCAGGTCTGGGAGGTGGCCACGGGCCGGCGCGTGCAGGAGTTCCGATTGCCCGCGCCCAACATCCTCGCCGTGGCGTTCCACCCGGATGGGGCGACCCTGGCTGCCCTCGACGGCTCCGGTGGCATGACCGTGTTCGGCGCCGCGACCGGCGCGGTGGTTGCCCGCCTCCGCCTGTCCGGCAGGCACGACACCAAGGCGCTCGCTTTTAGCCCGGATGGCCGCTGGCTGGCCGGCGTCAGCACCAACGACAAGACCCTCTGCCTGTTCGACGCCCACACGTACCAGCCGTCGGCCCAGTTCCCCGGGCACGATGGGCGGGTCCGCGCCGTGACGTTCAGTCTGGACAGCCGCCGCCTCGCCTCGTGCGGTTCGGACCAAACCGTTCGCGTGTGGCAGATCGAAGGGGGCGCCTGCCAGGTGCTTCGAGGGCACACCGACGACGTCTTCGCAGTCGCTTTTCACCCCGACGGCACGCGCCTGGCCTCGGCCGGCCGCGACCGGGCGGTCTGGCTCTGGGACCTGGCGCGAGGCGCGGAGGTGGCCAGGCTGCAAGGGCACACGAACTACGTCTGGTCGCTGGCCTTCAGCCCCGATGGCACAACGCTGGCGTCCGGTTCCGGTGACCGCACGGTCCGCCTGTGGGACACGGCGCCGCCGCGGGCGCGTTACCAGGCGCACCACGAGGCCCAGGCCCTGCGGCCCGAGGCCGAACGGCTGGTGGACGCGGTATGGCGGCAGAAGAACGACCCGGCCGGGGTCGTGGAGGCTCTCCGGAGCGACCCGGCGCTGAGCGAGCCGCTGCGCCAAGCCTCACTGCGCGCCGCGCTGCGGCGCGCGTCGCCACCAGGAGCCGCCCCGGGCAATCCCACCGAAGCGCCCTGATGCCAAGGCGTGTCTCCCGGCAAGCCTCTCCCCCCCTCGCGGTTCACCGGCACACAAACCGCCGCCCCTCACAGCGCCTCGACCCGGTTCATGTGGTATCCTCTCTGAGAAACAGGACAGGGATGTCGAACAACTCGCCTGTCCCGACGACCGCTACAGGCCGCACTTCTTGGCGATTCATCATATCACGGTTGCGGGCAGACCGGGCGGAACAGTAGGGAATCTTCGTAAGCGATCAGGCGATCGCCTTCAGTTACTCGACGACGTCGGGCCCAAATCGAATTAAAAGAGAGTGCCGAAACCATGTTCTCGCAATGGAATGTTTCGCGGCGGCGCGGGCAAGGGTGGGAATCCAAACGACGGAGACGCGATCGCGCGCGGCGAGAGCAAGTCGAGCAGCTCGAGATGCGCGAGTTGCTCGCCGTGAGCGTCGGGCCTGTGTCTGGGTCCGAAGGCTTCCCGGTCACCGGTCAGATTGCCACGTTTTTGAGCTCGGACGTACAGGGAAGCAGCCCGACAGCGGTGATCTCGTGGGGCGATGGCCATACGACTGCCGGCACAGTCGTGATGGACGGTACCAACTTCGCCGTCGACGGCACCAATACCTATGCGGTCAACGGCACGTATCCTGTGAACGTCACGGTCAGCGGCACAGATGGAAGCACTGCCTCCGGCCAGGGCCAGGCCACCATCAACCCGGTCATGCTGCTTGCGACGGGGACAACGATCACACCGGTTGCCGGACAGCCGTTCACCGGCGTTGTTGCGTCGTTCACCGATCCTTACCCAGGCCTGAGCGCGTCCAGTTATGCGGCAACCGTCGCATGGGGTGATGGCCATACCACGATCGGGTCCATTGCGCCCAATGGAAGCGGCGGCTTCAATGTGACCGGCACGAATACTTATGCCACCGCAGGAACACAGTCGGTGGCAGTGACGATCACGCGACTGATCGATAATCAGTCGGCAACCGCGACGACGAATGCAGTTGTCGTCGCGCCCGCGATCACGGCGACCGGTACGACGATCACGCCGATCGCCGGTCAGCCATTCACGGGCGTGATTGCATCGTTTACCGATAGTATGACAGGCCTGCCGGCGAGCGATTACTCGGCGACCGTTGCGTGGGGTGACGGCCACACGTCGGTCGGAACCATCGCGTCGAACGGGACCGGCGGGTTCAACGTCACCGGCACAAACACCTACGCCGCCACCGGTACCGATTCGGTCACCGTAACCATCACACGCCTCAGCAACAATCAATCGGCCACCGCGACGACAACCGCTGTTGTCGTCGCGCCCGCAATCACGGCGACCGGTACGACGATCACGCCAATCGCTGGCCAGCAGTTCACCGGCCTGGTTGCATCGTTCACCGATAATCTGACAGGCCTGCCAGCGAGCGATTACTCGGCGACCGTTGCGTGGGGTGACGGCCACACGTCGGCCGGCACCATCGCGTCGAACGGTACCGGCGGGTTTAACGTCACCGGTACAAACACCTACGCCTCCACCGGTACGGATTCCGTCACCGTAACCGTCACACGGCTCACCAACAATCAATCGACGACGGCGACGACAACCGCTGTTGTCGTCGCGTCTGCAATCACGGCGACCGGCACGACGATCACGCCGATCGCGGGCCAGCCGTTCACTGGCCTCGTTGCAACGTTCACCGATAGTCTGACAGGCCTGCCGGCGAGCGATTATTCGGCGACCATTGTGTGGGGTGACGGCCACACCTCGATCGGAACCATCGCGCCGAACGCGACCGGCGGGTTCAACGTCACCGGCACAAACACCTACGCCGCCACCGGTACGGATTCGGTCACCGTAACCGTCACACGGCTCACCAACAATCAATCTGCGACCGCGACGACAACCGCTGTTGTCGTCGCGCCCACAATCACGGCGACAGGCTCGACGATCACGCCGATCGCGGGGCAGCTTTTCACTGGCCTGGTTGCAACGTTCACCGATAGTATGACAGGCCTGCCGGCGAGCGATTACTCGGCGACCATTGCGTGGGGTGACGGCCACACCTCGATCGGAATCATCGCGCCGAACGCGACCGGCGGGTTCAACGTCACCGGCACAAACACCTACGCCGCCACCGGCACGGATTCCGTCACCGTAACCATCACACGGCTCACCAACAACCAATCGGCGACCGCGACGACAACCGCTGTCGTTGTCGCGCCTGCAATCACGGCGACCGGAACGACGATCACGCCGGTCGCGGGCCAGCCGTTCACCGGCGTGGTCGCAACGTTCACAGACACCTATCCCGGCCTGACCGCAAGCGGCTATACGGCAGTGGTCGCATGGGGCGACGGGCACACTTCGGTTGGGACCGTCGAGCCCAACGGAACCGGCGGGTATAACATCCTCGGGACCAACACATACGCCGCTACGGGTACGCAATCGATTACTGTCACAATCACGCGGTTGATCGATAACCAGTCGGCGACCGCGACAAGCACCGCTGTGGTCGTCGCGCCTTCGATTGCTGCTACCGGAACGACGATCGTCGCGACTGCCGGCCAGACCTTCACGGGCACGGTCGCTATCTTCTCGGATGCGACTCCTGGTACCGTTCCCGGTGACTACCACGCTTCGATCTCGTGGGGCAACGGACAAAGCTCGGTGGGCACAATCGTTGCCAACGCGACGGGAGGATTTAGCGTCGTTGGAACAACTTTCTTCGGCGCAGCAAGTAGCGGCGAGATGATTCTCGTGACGATCGTGCGAAACTCGGACGGCGCAACCGCAACGGCCAGCAGCACGGGAATCGTCGTGAGCGCTACAGCCACGCTTGGCGGCGAGCTCGATCCGCTCAGCGACACCGGCGTCTCCGATACCGATGGCGTCACCGCGATCAACTATCCGTCATTCTTCGGAACGGCGACGCCGTATGCGGTCATTCAGTTCTACTCGCGCGGGGTGAACCAGGCGCAGCCCGTTCTGCTCGGCCAGGCTGTCGCCAACTATCTGGGCGCGTGGAACTTTGCCGTCGGAGCGCTGCCGGACGGTGCCTACACTTTTTCAGTAGCGCAGATTCCGACAAACGGCCCGCCGTCGCCGATGGTTCTGCTCACGCCCGGTAATGTGATCATCGATACCGTGCCGCCAACGGTCGTCGCGACGTCTGGCTCCTCGAACACGAACCAGATCGCCATCACTTTCAAGGACAACTTGAGTGGATTGGATCTCGCCACCATTGCGAATCCCTTGAATTACGCACTCGTGGGTCCGCACCGGGCTCGAATTCATCCCACGAGCGTGATAATCGTGCCGAACGCGACGGTCGTACCCAGCGACCCGGTCACGGTGACTCTTCAGTTCAATCATCTTCCGAAAAATCATGCGCACGCGAAGGTTGCTCTCGGCCAGATCACCGACCTGGCCGGCAACGGCTTGAAGCGAGAGTACGTCAATGTGCGGATCACGAGCACGGGACACTCTGCGATACCCACTTTGCATCTCACCGCGCGCTCGCGCCATAAAACGCGCCACGTGTAAGACGTGTGCGGATTGCGGCGGCTGCCGCCGCGACATGCGTCAACTTGCTGCTCATGTCGCGGCGTCGCAATGCCGTTAATCGGAAAGGCTCGGGTGACTCACGCCCGCTACTTTTCTCGCGGCGGCCGGAGCGCAAACTTTGCCGTCGGTGCGGGTTTCAAGGAGGGTGAAGTTCGATGAGGAAGCGCCACAGATTTCAACCCGTGATCGGGGATTCATTGGAAACCCGCTTGGTGATGACCCACGGTGGAACGATCGCACCGGGGCTCATCGGCACACTTTCGGCCAATCCGCGCGCCTCGGGCGCGATCGGTCGCGACGTCGCGCAGGTCAACGCCGCCTTCAATCAGTTCACTTCCGACTACCTGCAAGCGCAAGGCGCGTACCTGTCTTCAGGCACGGCGGCCGACTCGACGGCAATGAAGGCGTTCGCCACTCAGGCCGTCGAGGTGCTCGCGCAGAACCTCACGCGCACTCTTACGCGCATCCCCGCGAGTCTGGTGATTATCAAGGATTCCAGTGAGCGAAGCGCGGATGGCGGCGGCGCGACTGTGCTGCAGCACGTTCTCTTCAAGCGTATCAACGGCGGCAGTACGTCGAACAGCCTGCTGCAATCGTTGATCAACACGTCGATCCCGGCGATACCGTCGACACCTCCGACGGGAGCAACGGCGAGTCTTTACACGCTGACGGCGACGAATGCGATCCAGGCGGCCCGGCTCAGTATGATCAACGCAGTCAAACTGCTGGTGATCAACAAGTTCGACAACGGCCACTAATTGGAACGGCGGTCGTCTCGCTCACGCTCGGCTCGGGTTGAAAGATCAGGACTTGAGTTCCTGCTTGCCGCTGACAGAGTAGTTAGCTCCCTGCGCCAGCGAGGGCGCAGCCGACGGCCGACGGGCAGTCGCGTCCGAATCCTTGCGTTTGAGAGTCGCGCCACATGCCTCGGCGAGTTTTTCAACGTTGATTTTGGCGCCGGCGACGAGCGCTTGCTCGGTGACAGAGAGCGTTCGCAACCTGCTGAGTCGATTGAGTTTGTGCAGGATCTTGACGATCGCGCGTTCCTTGCCGCCGCACGGTCCATACGTCGGCGACGGCGACTCCGCGCCGCTCGGGGCAGGAGTTCGCTTTGGAGCGGCAGCTTTCTCGCTCTTCTGGGCTGATCCAGCGTCGCGCTTGACGTCGAGTAGTGCCAGCACAACCGGCGCCTGAGCCGTGCAGGAACGCAAGGTCGGTCTTTTGGAATCCGTCGGCATGGTCTTCTCCCGAATCACAGTCTGACCTTAGTCGATTGGCCAAAATAGGGCGCGCTCCGCGAAATCAGGTCAAGCCGACCGCCCAGCGCTGAACCTGGGCGAGCAGATCCGGATAAAGCATCAGGCCATTGCCGAGGCCATTGACGTCAGGGTAAAGCGACGTATGAACGGCACGGACGCGGAAAGTTCCATTGTTGAACTCGTCGACGCGTATCACGGGCCCTCCGCTCATTCCTTCGCACACAAAATCGCTATACCCGACACGAAAAAAGATGTCTTCCGAGGGTGTGTTTTCGTTGCTCGCGGTTGTTTCGGCGAGCGCCAAGTGCCCGTACGGGGGACACATGGCCTCGTCACCACCGGAAAAACCGAGCACGTCGATTGGAAAACCGTCAAGCACGCTAGGGTCCCCAACATCTGGCGTGGCAAACGGCAGATTGGACTGCTGCGGCAATAAGATCACTCCGGCGTCCACGCTGGACAGCGAGTCGACCGTGTTGTTCGCAACCCATTCCGTGCGCACCCTCGCCTGCCCAATCGGCACACCGACCTGTGAGCTGCCATCGCCAAAGAAAATATCGAACGAGTCGGCCCACCCGCCGTATGTCGGGTCGTAGATGACGTGCGCCGCAGTGAGCACGGCCTGGCTATTGATCAGAGTGCCAGACCCAAGCGTGTAGGGAAATGGGAAATTTCGAAGCGTGGGGAAATGCGAAAGCACCGTAACGATCTGCGGCCAATCTCCCCATTCTTGCTCAAAGTCGACTAACATTTGGTGCCTCGACCGCGCTCGACGCGGCGAATATCAACAACCGAAGAGCCGCGTGTGCACGCGCCACGCTAACTGCACAACGATCTTCTGCAATACCTACACGACTGTCGATTCTCGACTGGCTGAGGACCGCGGTCAAGTCTCGAGAGCTTTTTTTCGCGCGCGGCATTCGCAAAGACTGATCTTGATTCGTCGCGTCGTCATCACACGAATTGAGGACAGAAACCGGTGGCGTCGCGGGCGCGGAGAAACGCGGCGATATCGAGAACGCACTCTGCAACCAAAGGTTCCAGATCGGCCGCTCTCGTACACGAGGTCCGGTCCACGCGCTGTTCGCGCTCTAACTCAAGGCGATGGCAGCGACGAAGCGGGGGCGGCTGTGCCCCCGGCCGGAAGCGTGGGCACTGTCGGAACTGTCGGAGCGGCCGCGACGAGCGCTTGGCTCTCAATCCCGTTCAACGCGACCGTTTTGATTGTCTTGTTGTCCTTTTGATGGAAGAGCGAGAATCGACGAGGCGCAGCGGTTGAGGCGGGGGCTGTCTTGACCTTGCCAAAGAACTGGTTGAGAGTCACCGTATTTCCCGGGGTTGCGGTTGTCACCGGTACGACCGGCGTCACCGGAGCGGCCACGGGCGCAGTGTTCGCTTTGGCCGACGTGGCGCTCGCGACCGATCCGAATTGACCGAGAAACTGGTTGAGCACAGCATTAGAAGCCTGACTGGTCAGTGTCCCTGGAGCGACGGCTGTTCCGTTGGTCGCGGGGGGGGTCGCTGTATTGTTGCCGGTCCCAGTAGTCGCGTTATTCGTACGGCCGGTCGGTGTGACCGCTCCGCTGGGATTCGCGCCGGCTTGATTGTTGCCGGTTAGCACAGTGATTTTGAGCGGGCCGAATACGACCGGTTGCTGATTTGGTTCACTTTGCACGACTTGATATGTGTAACTGCCCGGAGCCGGCACGCCACCACTATCCGGAATTGGGAGGACAGTACCGATGGGGATGGATCCAGTGGTGATGCTGTTGACTGGTACCTGATCTCGAAAGAGCGTGAGCGTGGTGTTTGGGGGCGCGTTATGCACATCAATGGAGGGCTGAGGACTCCTCGAAGTGAGCGAATCCCCCGAGGATTGAACGAGCGGATCAAGTGTGAGGAACGTGGTGGACGCACCGTCGGTTTGGGCGAGAGCGCTTGCAGCGAGGTGGGCATCAAGGAACGCGGGGGCCTGCATCTGCGAGCGCACGAGCGAAGCGTCTGACTTCGGGCCCGCGCCCGCCATTTCCAGCGGCGGGGGGATCCTTGACCTGGTCGTAGACGAGACTTTCGGGCCTTGCAGCGGCGGAGGTGCGTTGTTGCCTCGGCTGATTGGCGATCTCGTCGCTGGACTGCCGCTTCGCGGCGACCGGGCCGCTGAACCCGGCGAGGCAGCCGGCGCCGGAGGCGACCCGGACTTGTCGACTGGCGTCTGCGGGTTTTGCGCCGGGTCGACCGCGGCCGGAGCCGGTTCGGCGGCACCTGCATGGCCTTTAGCCGCACCCGCGGACCCGCCGCCTTGCGCGGGCGGCAAACCCGCGCCCTCGGGGTCTGCGGCAGGCGTCGGGGGGGTTGTCGCGGGCGGGACTGCCGTCCCACCCCCCCCCAGACCCGCGCCCTGGGCGTTGCCCCCCGACGCTTGTGCTTGTCCGCTCGGCCCTTGCGCGGCCGCGCCTGTGTTTCCGTTACCAGCCGCGGGTGCCGCTCCGGACGTCGTGGTCGCGGCTTTGAGCATCGCCATCACCTCGTCGACTGAAGCGCTGATGGAGAGGTGGTCTCTGTCGAATGACTGCTTGGTGATGAGCCGCCATTCCATCGTGCCTTCCGGCGCGATGTACGGCTCATAGATGCTGATCTCCGCGAATCCAGTGAGGGTCAACGTCTTCGGGTTAAGCGAACGCATCAGGTTGTGAACCGCTTGAACCCGAGTCGCGTCGACTGGCAGAGGTGCCGGCGTGTTCGCTCCGCCTGGCGGCGGCGCTACGTCGGGCTTGGCAACCTGACCGGCCGGCGGCTTGATGTTGGCGACGGCGCTCACCACATCCGCGACCCCACTGGCGGCAAGATTCGCCGTGATTCCGCTCGCCAGCGTATTCTGAGCCGTTGAGCTATCCTTCATGTAATACGGACCGAGCCCGGTGAATTGCCAGCCGTTGACGAGGTTCATGGCCGCCCTGATCTCGCCGACACCACCGTTGATCTTGAGCGCGAATTTCTGCGTCATGTCCGGAACGAAAACGATGTGATATGTGTAAAACGTCTCGGGTTTCAACCCGTCGCTGGGTGCGTTTCCAGGGCTGAGCGGCGCGCCGTTGCTCGAATAAATATTTGCAGGGGCAGAAGTAGCAAGCTCGCTCGCGGTTGTCCCGGTCGGAAACGTCTCGTTGGGGGAGACGTCGGTGGAACCGGTCCCATTAGTCCCATTAAGACCGTTAAAGTTCGTTCGTGCGTTCAGGTCAGCGTATTTCGCCTGGTCGTCAAAGAAATTCGGGATCGGTGCGCCCTGGGTCAGTCCGACTTTGGTTTCCTCGATGTTCCGGAAATTCTTGGCGACGATCAAGAGCGGCTTGGGCAGGTAGAATGGAATTCCCTCCTTGTCCTTGCATGGATCATACAAGAATGCCCATTTATGATCACAATAATGATCAAGCGACACCGCCGTGATCGACGGGTGATGGCAGCCCGAGAGCCCGACCAGCAGGCAGAGCCATGGGGCCAGAAGTATGTGAATTCGCCTCATGACTTTCCTCCAGGCTCCATTATCATGTATACATAGACTTGATTCTCGGGCCGTCCTCGCCCGTCAGTCGCGAAATGTGCCAGGGCGCCGATCGCCCGACTGCAAGGAAATCGGCCGGGTGAAGCCGGGCACTTTATTGCTTTCTCGCGTTGTATTGATATTTCCGAATATGGTGGCTGAATGGGCTTTAGGGTCACGGAGTCCAGCTTTCTTATGAAAGTTTCGGCGTTGTTAAGCACAATGGTTGCTCTGGAAGACGAGAGGCCTTTTCCGGCGTTTCATCGACTGGCATTACGGTCGGGAATCTGATACGAAACCTACGAAGACGCTGTTCTGCCCCACGCGGAGTCCACCGATGAGCTCGATTGAAGGGGCTGACTCACCTTACCGAACTCGGTTTCAACCACACCCAGGTCACCGACGCCGAAATGAAAGAGCTACAGCGGGCATTGCCGCGGCTGACAATCGACCACAGATTCTCGCCGCACTGGGCGTTCGCTTGGTTCGTCAATCATCGCCCTGCTCCGCCTGTTTCTTGATACCCTCGGCAGCCTCCCGCAGCTCGTTGATGAGATCGCGGCGCTTGAGCTGCGTGCGGAGCTGGTCAAGGAGCTTTAGCGCCTCGTCAGGTTTCTCGAGGTCATCGGCCAGAATCTCGGCCAGCTTCATGGCCGCGCGGCATCGCGGGAATTCAGCGGTTTCGCCCGCGAGCGCCTCACGCAGCATCGCCTCCGCCTCTTCCGGGTGCTCGTCACCCCTCAGAGCTTCGGTGTGACGGTCGCGGGCCGATACGCGAACCACGACCGGGGCCTTTCGATCGCCAGACAAACGACCCAGGGCGGTCAGGAAGTCGGCATGGCGGTCGTCGCCGAAGGCCGCCTCAAGTTCGTCAAGAAGCGACTCCACCTGGTCTTCCGGCCGGCCGGAGCAGAGGAGCAGCTCGGCCCCGATCAATTCACGGGCGCGGTCCGCGCGGCCGTTCAGGCGGAGGAGGAAGGATGTCTTCAGGAGCAGGTCGTGGCGTTCTTCATCATCGAGGTCGGGAAAGTCGGTGTTCAGGGAATCCATCGCGCCTCGCGCCGAGTCAACTTCTCCAAGAAGCAGATCCCGCTGTGCGCCGAGGAGCCGCCGCCATGCCTCTTCCAGCGAGCGCGCCGGGTTGAAGAGCCGGTCCACCCAGGCCTCCGAATCCGCAAACTTGCGGAGGGCGTTGAGGCAGTAAGCACCCAGGTAGCGGGCATCGGTCGTGCTGTCCCGGTCCTGGACCTCGTCTGTCAACTGACGGCAATAGGACAGGCAGGCGGTCAGATCCTTGGTTTTGACGGCTAGCGAGCATCTCCCGCAAGTGATAAAGTCAAGAAGTCGAGGCGATAACACTCCGCACCGCTGCTCGGCGAGCAACGACGTCGGCATCAGTGCGCTCCGCACCCTGCCCCACCGTATCCCCCCCAGCTCGGGTCTTCACACTGGAGGCTCATCCTGCAACCGGAAACGTGGCTCATTGTTCGCTGTGGCGCGCTCCTCCTCGTGATGGCTGCGCTCGCACCATCTTCAACCAACGCCGCACAATCATTTGCTGACGAAGCCGAGTTCTTCGAAAAGAGCGTGCGCCCGCTCCTGGTCGAGAAATGCTGGCCGTGCCACGGGAACGGCGAGAAGAACAAGGGCGGCCTCCGTCTGACCTCGCGAGCATTGATCCTCAAAGGCGGAGACAGCGGCCCCGCCGCAGTCGCAGGCGATATCGCCGGCAGCCGGATGATCCAGGCCGTTCGCTACGACCAGGAATTGAAAATGCCGCCGAAGGGCAAACTGCCCGACCGCGAAATCGACGTCCTGTCGCGCTGGGTGGCGATGAAGCTTCCCTGGCCAGAGACGAGCGGAGCAAGCACGACGGGCGCCCCGGAAACCCATGCGCGAGATACCGAATCCAGATCACGGTTCTGGTCCCTCGAGCCGGTCAAGACCGTCGCCGTGCCCGTCGTCCGCGACTCCGCACACTCCCAATCGCCCATCGATCGCTTCCTCCGGGCCGAGCTCCAGAAGAATGGGCTCGAACCCGCTCAGCCCACCGAACGGCGCACGCTGATCAGGCGCGCCACGCTCGACCTGACCGGTCTGCCTCCTGCCCCCGAAGAGATCGACGCCTTCCTCGCCGATGACTCGCCCGACGCATTCGCACGCGTCGTCGATCGCGCCCTCGCCTCTCCGCGCTACGGCGAGCGCTGGGGCCGCCACTGGCTCGACGTCGTCCGCTACGCCGACGCGCGCGACCTCATCCAGTTGCCCGCCGAGAGCGATTTCCGCGAATCCTGGCGCTACCGCGACTGGGTCGTCGCAGCCTTTAACCGAGACCTGCCGTACCCTGATTTCATTCGCTACCAGATCGCCGGCGACCTGCTCCCACCCGCCCGGCCCGGCGGTATCAACAAGGATGGACTCATCGCCACCGGCATGCTCGCCATCGCCGATTTCGTGCCCGGCGACGTCGACAAGGACCAGATGATCGCCGACTACGTGAATGACCAGATCGACGTCGTCTCCAAGGCCTTCCTCGGCATCTCGATCGCCTGCGCACGCTGCCACGACCATAAGTTCGACCCGATCTCGACCGAGGATTACTACGCCCTGGCCGGCATCTTCTTCAGCACCCGACTCATCCCGGCGCCCATCGCCGGCAACACGCCTCTCGTCCGAGTACCCCTCCTTTCGCCCGACGAGCTGAAAACGATCGAGGCACAGGACGCCGCCGACAAGCGCCGCAAGGCCGAGCTCGAGCAACAGCTCCCCGACGCGGCCGACCGCGCCTATGTCGCGTTCCTTCGTCGTGTGATCACAGAAAAAACAGCATTATATCTGGTTGCGGCCAGCGATTACCGCCGCCACCCGATTGGAAGTCAAAAAACCTCTTTGGCTGCCCTCGCCAGCCAGAAACACATCGATGAGAAACTCCTGGCCGGATTCATCGACTACCTGGCTCGCGTCGCGGCGCAGCCCTCGATCGAGCGGCACCAGACAGTGCGAGACACAGCCGCCGGAACGCTCGTCGCCCCACGGCTCGAGGAAAAGGCGGCGGCCCTCGGTCGAGAGCTCGCCGCGCAAGCCGCCAGCAAGTCAAAGGGCCTCCCAGCACGCTCCGCCGAACTTTCGCTGCACGACTCCTGCTTGATCAGCTTGCGCGCCGACGACCCTCACCTGCCCGTGGGCGACGACGGCCGCGTCCTGCTCTGGCCCAACCGGGGCTCGCTGCCCTCTGACGCACGGCCCGTCAGTCCGCTGCACGGCCCCTTGAAGACTAGCGTTGCGATCAATGGCCGCACCCGCTCCGTGCTGAGGTTTGACGGCGAATCGCTGCTGGCCTTTCCGCGCCGGATTCCCGCGGCGGGCAGCCTCTTCGCCGTCTTCCGGCCGGATCCCCGCGCCCGACCGGGCCACCGTCTGCTCGGCTGGGAAGATGCCGACACCGGCAAGCACGGACTGGGCCTGATGCTCGAGAAACCCGGGCGGCTGCATGCGATCCTCCGCAATGACGGTCGCTCCGGCGACCTGGTCGACACACGAGGGATCGCGGCTCTGGAGCTGGTCTGCCTCACCTGGGGCCCGCAAGGTGTCACGCTCCACCGCAACGGAGCACCGGCGGGCCAAGGTAAGGGCATCGACGCCCTCTCGTCCGGCCCGGACATCGCGGCTCTGCGCCTGGGTGGACCTGGCTCCGGCGCCAGCCCGCGCTTCCAGGGAGAGCTCGCCGAGGTGCGCGTTTACAACCGCCAGCTCACGCAAGCCGAGCGCGAACGGGTGGAAGCCGAGTTGCGCATGCGCTGGCTCGAACCTGCCGCGCCCGAGCCCATCCGCACCGACGCCCTGACGGAGCTGCTCGACGAATGGCTCTCCGCCCGCGGTCCCTTCTGGCTGCCTGAGGGCCAGCGGCTCGCCATGCTTCCAGCGGGCGAGCGATTGCGGCTGGAAAGCATGAGCCGGGAGCTGGAAGCTCTCCAGAAAAAACCGCCGCGTGACTTTCCCCGCGCCGTCGTCGTGCAAGACGGCGGCCCCAAGGGCACGCGCCACGAGGGATTCAAGGACGCCCCGGTCTTCCTCCGCGGCAACTCGAAGCGCTGGGAAAAACCGTGCCACGCGGTGTGCCCAGAAGCTTGCAGGCGAGCCACCAAACCCCGCTTCAAATTACCCGCGGAAGCGGCCGGCGCGAGCTCGCGGAATGGCTGGCGCGCGGCGACAACCCGCTCACGGCCCGCGTTATGGTCAATCGGATCTGGCAGCACCACTTCGGCGAGGCCCTGGTGCGCACGCCCAACGATTTCGGCGAACGCGGAGAGCGGCCGTCAAATCCCGCCCTGCTCGACTGGCTTGCCGCCCGGTTCATCGAATCGGGGTGGTCGTTGAAGGCGATGCATCGCTCGATCATGTTATCGTCGGCTTATCAGCAAAGCAGCCGCGTCGCCACGGAGGTGCTGGCCAAAGACCCTGATAATCGTCTCTTCACGCGGATGAGCCGGCGGCGCCTCGACGCGGAATCGATTCGTGACAGTTTACTGCGTGTGGCCGGGCGATTGGGCGGCAGCATGGGCGGGCCATCGTTCGCGGATCTGGCCGTTCCGCGGCGCACCGTGTATCTTCAATCCGTGCGCACGGGCCCGTCCACAACCGATTTCGGCCGCGTGTTCGACCGGGCAGATCCCGGGTCGATCGTCGGCAAGCGAGGCGAGTCGGTCGTCGCCCCCCAGGCCCTTTTTTTCCTCAACGACCCGTTTGTGAATACCCTGGCTCAAGCGCTCGCCGCAAGAATCGTGAGCGAAGAATCCGCGGCGAGCGAGCCGAGAATCAGGCGGCTCTATGCCCTGGCTCTCGGCCGGCCTCCTGGTCCCGAGGAGCTCGACCTCGGCTTGCGATTTCTGGCGGCGGAGCCCGGCGCCGTGGGATGGGAGCGTTATTGCCAGTTGATCGTTTCCCAGAGCGAGTTTCTCTATATAGACTGACGCTGGCAGTAATGGAGTGGCCACGATGGAAGGCGACAACTTCAGAGCACGAGCAAGCCGCCGCGAAATCCTGCGGCGGGCCGGCGCCGGCTTCGGCTCGGTGGCGCTGGCGGCTCTGCTCCACGACCAGGTGGCCGCACCAGCAGGAGCGGCCGACCCTCTGGCACCCCGCCGGCCGCACCTCGCCGCCCGGGCTCGCCGCGTGATCTTCCTGTTCATGCCCGGCGGCCCTTCGCAGGTCGACACGTTTGACCCCAAGCCGCGGCTCGCTCGAGACAACGGGAAGCCTTCGCCCAAGGCCTACCTCGGCCAGACCAGAAAACTGCTCGCATCACCCTGGAAGTTCCGCAACCACGGCGAGTCGGGGCTGGATGTGAGCGAGCTGTTTCCGCACGTCGGCTCGTGTGCGGACTCGCTCTGCGTGATTCGCTCGATGATCGGCGACGACGTGAATCACCCCGGCGGCTGCCTCTTGATGAATACGGGCGAGCGGGTGGCCACGCGCCCGAGCCTGGGTGCCTGGGTGACCTACGGCCTCGGAACCGAGAACCAGAACCTGCCCGGCTTCATCGCCATCGGGCCCGGCCCGCTGATCGAAGGAGCACGCCAGTACGGCGCCGCTTTCTTCCCGCCGCATATCAGGGCACGTTCGTCTCCGACCTGCAAAACCCGATTCGCAACCTCAAGAATCCGCGCGTGAGCCCCCTCCAGCAGCGCGCCGAGCTCGATGTGCTCGGGCGGCTCAATGAGCTCCATCTGGAAAGCACGGCCGGATGACACCCGGTTAAGCGCGCGGATCGAATCATTCGAGCTGGCGTTTCGCATGCAGCGAGAGGCCCCGGACGCCTTCGACCTGACTCGCGAAAGCCCCTCGACCAGGCGGCTCTACGGCATTGATCGCGAGCAAACCGATGTCTTCGGCCGCCAGTGCCTGCTGGCGCGCCGCCTGGTGGAGCGAGGCGTTCGCTTCGTGCAGCTCTATCACACGAGCGGCGGCTTCCAGCCCTGGGACCAGCACAGCGACCTGAAGGGCGGCCACGCACGCAACGCGCTGGCGACGGACCTCGCCCATCGCCGGGTTGCTCATCGATCTGAAAGCCCGCGGCCTGCTTGACGAAACGCTGGTGATCTGGGGCGGCGAGTTCGGCCGGACCCCCGCCGCCGAAGGAACCGACGGCCGCGATCACCACCCGTATGGCTTCACGATGTGGCTCGCCGGCGGTGGCGTTCGCGGCGGCATGACCTTTGGCGCAACCGACGAATTCGGCTGGGACGCCGTCGAAGACCGGGTGCATATTCACGACCTGCACGCCACCATCTTGCATTTGCTGGGGCTCAACCACGAAAAGCTGACGTACCGCCACTCCGGCCGCGACTACCGCTTGACCGACGTGTACGGCAACGTGGTCAAGGCCGTGCTCGCGCTGAGCTGCACGTTGCAGCTCGCCACCGGGAAGTGACTTCTTCCAGAAAGGCTTGACCGTGTTTCAATTGAGTGGAACCGCGAATCAACGTGGCAGCAAAATGGCAAGGCTCACTACCGCGCTGGCACTCGTCTTGCCCCTTTTTTCCAGCGTCGCCGCCGACGCGGCCGACCCCTGGCTCGTCTTCGAGGGAACGGATGGCCCCGGGCAAGGGAAAGCACATCGTCCTGCTGAGCGGCGACGAGGAGTATCGATCCGAAGAAGCACTCCCCCAACTGGCCAAAATCCTTGCGAAGCGTCACGGCTTCAAGTGCACGGTCCTCTTCGCCATCGCGAAAGACGGCACGATCGACCCGACCCGGAACGACAATATCCCCGGCCTCGAATCGCTGCGCTCGGCCGACCTGATGATCATCGCCACAAGGTTCCGCAACCTTCCGGACGACCAGATGAAGGAAGTGGTCGACTACGTCGAATCCGGCCGCCCGATCATCGGCATGCGCACCGCCACGCACGCCTTCAACCTGACGGGCAAGACCTATGCAAAGTACACGTGGAACAGCAAGGAATGGAATGGCGGCTTCGGCCGCCAGGTGCTGGGCGACACCTGGGTAAGCCACCACGGGAACCACGGCAAGGAGAGCACTCGCGGCATCGTCGCTCCGGGCGCGAACGAAAACCCGATCGTGCGTGGCATCAAGGACGGCGACATCTGGGGCCCGACGGATGTTTATGAGGCCCACCCTCCCGCCGACTGCACACCGATCATCCTCGGCCAGGTGCTCCAGGGCATGAAGCCCGATGACAAGCCGCTCGAGGGCAAGAAGAACGATCCGATGATGCCCGTCGCCTGGATCAAGACGTACACGGGTGAAAGCGGCAAGAAGGCACGCATCTTCACCACGACGATGGGCGCCGCCACCGACCTCGAAAGCGAAGGAGTTCGCCGGCTGCTGGTGAATGCCGCCTACTGGGCCGTGGGGCTGAAGGAGAAGATCCCGGAGCGCTGCGACGTCGCGCTCGTGGGTGAATACCACCCGACGCCATTCGGCTTCAAAGGGTTCAAAAAGGGATTGAAGCCTGAAGACTATGCGAAGACCGATCAGTGATACGGCGAATATGGCGAACGCGAGATTTCAGTTCACAATCCGGCACTTGATCAAGTTTGTCATCCTCTGCGGAGTCGTCCCCGCACTCCTGCGCGAGGACCGCGACTGGCTGTCAATCATTCTTTGCTCAGCCGGCTTCGCAGCGATTGTTCATGAGATGAAGACGAGCAAAACGCGGCACGCCGGGCATTCAGTCGCCGTGTGGTTGGTTGGGCGCGGGTCTCCTGACCCCGCCCTCCTCACCGACCGTCGGTCTCCAGGCGGCCGACTCGCCAAACGAAGATTTTCGCAGCACTAGCCCGAGCCGTTCCGCTCGCCACCGGCCTGTTGCGCCCCATCCGGATGCTCGGCACGCGCACGCTGGATCGCCCGCTTGATGGCGGCGTCGAGCGAGCCCATGTCCACGGGCTTGGTCAGATGCTCGACGAAGCCGGCTTCGCGACTGAGCCGGCGGTCTTCTTCGGCGCCAAAGCCGCTCACGGCGATGCCGGGAATTCGCCCGCCGGCGCTCAGCTCACGCATCAAATTCATTCCGTCGCCATCGGGCAGTTCGATATCGGAGAGCAGCAGGTCGAACGGCGCCCGCGCCTCGTTCACCGCGGCACGGGCGGCGGCGACGCAGTCCGCCGTGACGACTTCGTGGCCGCGACGCTTCAGGACCGTCGAGAGGTACCGCAACGTATCGGCGTTGTCGTCGACCACCAGGATTCGCAGGCCGGACACACCGATCGGATCGGATCGCGAGCCGGTTGATACCGGCGCTGATCGCTCCGGTGCCCGCGCCGCCGGAGCCGGCGCGGTGTCCAGCTCGAGGCGAAAGGTCGAGCCGCGGCCGCGGCCGGGGCTCGACGCCGTCAGCCGCCCACCGAAGGCCTCGGCGAGCGAACGGCTGATCGCCAGTCCCAAGCCGAGTCCGCCCGACCGGCTGCGCAGGTCGTTGTGATACTGCTCAAAAGCCTCGAAGATTCGCGGTAGAACAGTTTCCTCGATACCAATCCCGGTATCCGCGAACTCGACGGCGATCCGCTCAGGCGATGTCTCCCCCCGATCTCCGACCCTCGCCCGCACGTTCGTGCTGCGGATGGTGAGCCGGCCGTTGGCGGGCGTGAACTTCACGGCGTTCCTGATCAAGTTCCAGAAGATCTGCAACAGCCGCGCATCGTCCGCGTGCACATGGTGATGGGCCGCGGTGAGCTCGGTAACCACCTCCAGGCCCGCAAGGAAGGTCTCGTCGCGGCAAATCTCGATAGCACGCTTGATGGTCTCGTGAACCTCGATGATCTCGTATTCCAGCCGCATCCGTCCACGGCTGAACCGCGACAGGTCGAGCAAATCGTCGACCAAGCGTGCTTCCAGCTCGATGTTCCGGCGGATCATTTCCAGCGTCGAGCGCAGCTCCGGGCCGGGATTCGACTCGAGCAGGGACGAGACGCCGAAGAGCACGGGCGTCAGCGGCGTGCGCAGCTCGTGGCTGAGCACCGCCAGAAATCGGTCCCTGGCCTGGCACGCCGCCTCGGCCACTTCCTTGGCACTGCGCAGCTCTTCTTCGGCCCGCTTCCGCTCGGTGACGTCCGTCACCATCAGCAGAATTCCGCCCGGCAAACCCTCCGTCACGCTTGAGCCGTCCCCGGGCAGCTCGTCCTGCCCGATCTGCCGCGCCGTCACGACGACGTTCCGCACCGCGCCGTCGCAGGCGCGAAGCTCGAAGCTCTCGAGCCGTCGCGCCAGCGGCGATCTCTGACCAGCTATCCGGCGCGCCTGCGCTGTCCGCGAGAAACTCGCTCAAGGGCCGGCCGATCAAGTCTTCCGGGGACATGCCGAGCATCTCGCCCAGGCGCGGGTTTGCATAGCTCGTCAAACCGTCCGGCTCCAGGACCCAGATGCCTTCGCCTGCTGTCTCGACCAGGCGCCGATAGCGGCGCTCGCTCCGGCGCAAATCCTGTTCCTTCAACTGGGCACGACGGCGAAGAGCATGAATCCCGGCGAACAGCCCGGTGAGCAGAAGCGCCAGCGACCCGAATCGAACGGTCCTCGTCACCAGACTTGCCAGATCTCCCGGCGCGTCGTTCGCCGCGACGATCGCAAGCACGCCCAGCACGGTCGCGAATAGCCCCGGCCACAGCCCGCCGATCGACGCCGAGGCCATCACCACGAGCACGAGCAGAAGCCGCACCGGCGGCGTGTCACCCAGAAGCGGAGCCAACCACCAGGGCGAGAGCCCGGCCAGCACCACGCCGGACGCGGCGATCGCATAGCTCAACACCAGACGGCGCACCGGCACTGACTTGCGTTCCTCTCCCGGACGTCCGTTCGCGAGTCGCTGGTCTCTTGCCGTCGTGCGCAACGACCAGATCGAAGGTCTGCTCTTGCTATTTGAACGGGCGCTCGCGGAATGTCGAGCCGCGGTCCCGATGAACCGATTCGAGCAATGAATTCCATAGGGTCGACTGACCTCGGCTCCCTTAGCCGAACAAGGGCACAAGCGGCGTTCCTTCGTTGATCAAGAGCGGCCGCCCGATGGCGTCCGCAACGTGCGTGGCCGGGTCCACGCCCAGCGCGTGCAAAATCGTCGCTCCCAGATCATCGGGAGTGACCGGGTCGCTCGCCGGATAGGCGGCCCAGCGGTCCGATGCGCCATACAGCGGCGCCTCCGCGCACCCCGGCTCCGGCCAGGATGGCCGAATAACAGTGCGGCCAGTGCTCGCGGCCGCTGTTGGCCCGGTTGATGCGCGGCGTGCGGCCGAACTCGCCAACCCAGACGACCAGCGTCTCGTCGAGCAACCCACGAACATCAAGATCCTCGAGCAACGCCGCGAAGCCTCGGTCCGCCGGCGGCATCAGGCGGTGCTCGAGCTGATTGAAATTATTGCCGTGCGTATCCCAGAAGAAGTTGCCGTCGTTGTGCCAGTTCACGGTGACCAGGCCCACACCGGCCTCGACCAACCTGCGGGCGAGCAAGAGGCACTGCCCATGGATGTGGCGGCCATAGCGGTCGCGGAGCTTCGGGTCCTCACGTGCGATTTCAAACGCGCCGCGTGCCTCGGACGAAACGAGCGCATCGAGCGCACGCTGCTGATGGCGGTCCCACGATTGCGGCGACGTCTCCGCACCACGAGCAAGTGCAGCCAGCCGTTCGAACAGTGATCGCCGGCCCGTGAAGCGTTCCGGCGAGATTCCCACCGGCAGCCCCAGCCCCTGCACCTCGAATCCAGCCGCATTAGGGTCGCCATCGACGTGAAACGGATCAAACGCCTTGCCCAGCCAGCCGCCATCCTGCCCCGGCGCCTTGCCGCCGGGCGCCGCAGGATGCATCACGGTCCACGGCATGTTGACGGCGCTCGGTACCGCGCCGCCAGTCGGGCGAAGCCGCGAGACGATCGCGCCGAGATGCGGCCAGTCTCGCGGCGACGGACCGGCGGCATCCGAAAACGGCGTCGGGGCAAGATGGCCGGTGAGCACCCGATGCGCGGTTGAAAGGTGCGCCGCATCGTCGTGGCTCATCGCACGCACGATCGCCAGCCGGTGCACTTGGGCCGCCAGCATCGGGAAATGCTCGCTGATCGAAATGCCGGGGATCGTCGTGGATATCGGCCGGAACGGACCACGAATATCCTCGGGCGCTGCTGGCTTCGGGTCCCAGGTATCGAGATGGCTCGGGCCGCCCCACATGAAGATCATGATGCACGAACGGGCTCGACCAAACCCCGCGGTGCCAGACCCTCGTGCTACCTCGCGCGCCCGCAACAGACCCGGCAAACCCAGACCTGCAAGCCCGATCGCACCGGCCCGTAGCGTCGTGCGCCGGGAGATTCCCGACCGCCGGAATTGCAAGCACGACGAAGGTGTTCGAGCGCGATCGCCTTTTGCCATTCCGCCCCCGAGCCGCAATTGTTCAACTTTTAATCAACAATCGCTCTACGGCAAAGTCTAACCCAAGAGGGGTGGTGCGTCCAGGCGCCCTTTGGGCGGTGCGGGGATGCATTACAGGCGGTCTTCGGCGATTGCGGAAAAAATGCCCCCTCGCGGAGCGAGGGGCGACAATGAGCGTCGTCGTGGATTGCCACCGCGCGGTTACTTCGTCAAACCGAGATTGAACGAGAACTTGACGGTTCGTTTGAAGCCTTTGCTACCGTCCCAGGAGATGGTCGATTTCAAACTCGTCGCATCTCCCAGGCCCACAAAGGGAAGCGCCTCGCGCGTGAACACGCGCAGTCCGCGGTCATCGACCGTGGCGGCGACCACGCTGGGAAAGAGGTGCGGGCGTAGTTGCTCGGCCGTCGGCAGTTTTGAGGGATGCAACCGCACGCAGAACGCACCTGGGCGCGGAATTCCCAGGATGGAGAGCACCGACGAGGCCGACGTGCCGTCGGGTTGCATCTCCAGTCCGGCGATCGATGCAAGCCGCTGCGCAGCGCAGGAAGGCCGGCGATTTGCTCGGGCAAGGGCGAATCGCGATCATCGACGACGGCCAGAAACATCAGCCGTTCCGGCAAGCACTCGACGGCTTCGCGGAGCTCGCCTTGCGGCTTCCAAGCTAGCTCCAACTTTGATTCGCCAGCGAGAGCCTGTCGCGCCGGTTCCAGGCCCAGAGCGCAGCTCACAAACGCCTTGCCCACCAAGATGGTGGGCCGGTCTTCGCTCAACCACGTCACCAGCTTTGAGGGCGAGGTCAATTGAAATCCGCGATCCGGGGCGGGCAGGCGCTCGAGCGCCAGGATCGGGGGATCATCCTCCTGGCCGCCGGGCACCTTGTACGCTTCTCGGAAGTACTGACTGATACGCGCAGCGACGCCATCGAGCACTTTGTCAAAGGCCGCCGGATCATCGACCCGGGCGAGAAGGGCATAGTCAGTCGGGTTGAACTC
This sequence comes from uncultured Planctomycetota bacterium, assembly GCA_963823665.1. Lineage (GTDB taxonomy): Bacteria > Planctomycetota > Planctomycetia > Isosphaerales > Isosphaeraceae > CAVXHV01. The sequence continues at coordinate 378,563 of CAWGMQ010000007.1, read as the reverse complement.
GGGCTTTTCCGCCGCGTTCTGGCCTTGCGCCGGAGTTATTCGGAACAACGTCCACGTTGGACCCAGTCGTTTCAGCAGATCTTCGCGGAGCTTGAGACCGGCGGTCCGCTCGACTGACTTTTCGAGCTGAGTGAACTGCTCGAGGAGCTCGGGGTTCCGTGTCTTGAGCCCGCTCACGAGTGTCTCGTAGGCGCGCGCCGCATCCACCGACGCAACGGCAAACGTTGTCGAGTCGCGTGGGATGGGCGGGAGCTGGTCCTTGACGAACAGTGGCTGGTCGATGATGCGGACAAACCCCTTGCGCGGCGAGGGTGCGTCGATCCGCAAGACTGTGAAAAGCGCCTTACCCTGCACGCCCCAGCGGCCGGCGATGCGATTGACACCGCTCAGTCCAAGATCGGCGAGTGGATTGCTCGGTGTATCGGCGGGCGCGACCGGCGCGGCTTGCGGCGGCGCGGGGCGATCGATGCTCGGGACATTGCCGGGTGCGAACGGCGCGGGCTGCGACGGCACGAGCCCGTCGAGGCTCGGAGCAGGCACACTTCTTTGAGGTTCACGCTTCGCGTACACCGCTGCGATCTCTGCTCTCATCCGTTCCGACCGACGTAGATATGACTGCTCGGAATCTTCCGCCAACAATCGCACCGCGGTGCCCGCATCTGCGAAGAACAGCCCGTCGGGCTCGAACCCTTTGACATCCTTTCCTTCTGCAAGGGTAGAAATAAACGCGGCATGGGTCGTGACGTTTGGCTGCTTCCCTTCGATCGTATCGAGGACGGCTGCCCTGTGCTTCAGATGCGCCGAGCCGAGCTCCTTTTCCTTATCGGCATCGATCAGATCAGCCCAGACGGCGTCCGGACCTATGATCAGCACCAGATCGCCGCCTTCGTACCACGCTGACTGGCAATTGAGAACGGGCGCTGACTCTGCTTCCCCGCGGCCGAGCGCGGGAAATCCGTCACGGTCGCGTTGAGGCGCTTTGGGAAGCCGCCCGTACACGTCGCGGCCTCGCAGCTTGATGGCGGTTGGTCGCTTGTTGCCTGCCTGACCGCTCAGGATCCATTCCGCCAGGCGATCAAGGGGCTTGCGAATGGCCCCGTCGCGGGCGTTTTTCAGAATGATCGTCGTTGAATACGACTCGTTGCCGCATTCATGAAGGGCAATCACGACGCCGTGCTGCATGAGGTGCTCGTGGAGCGCGAGCAGATCGGCACCAGTCAGCTTGCCGCCAGCGTTCAATTTCAAAAGCTCGTCGAGAACCTGTCGAGCCACTTCGGAGATCATCGAGCCAGCGGGCGTGTCGGCAAGTAGCGCGAAAGCCGCGGTCTTCTTCCAGGCTTCGGCATGATCCCGCAAGCCATCGAATTCAAGATACGCCACAAGTCCCTTCGCAGGAATGGAGCGGTGGGGCGACGGCAGTTGCGCCGATGCCGCAGGCCCGATCGCCAAACAAACGATCGCGATCAGGCCGCAGAGCGCGGAAGGGAAACGATGCGAAGGGGCGAAACGGCGTCCGGTGCGAGTCGAGTGCATGGGAACTCCTTCTCCCGATCGAACTGCGAGCGTCGTGCCTTCTGCATTGCTCGCGTGATCTGGTTTCGGCTCCGAGCTAGGGTCACGCGAATCCGGAGGCGATTCTACTGAGTTTGCGCAAAGATGGGAATGCACGGGATCCAAACAACACTCGATCTCACTTCCAGAACTGCCACCACTTTTTCTCTGACGTCTCCGGCTCGCGCGTGGGCGTGGGCGCTCCGTCTTCGCGGCCAAAGCCGTGCAGCTCTGCTCCCTGAACTCCGCCACAGAGCGGACAAAATGTCGTGAACGTGCCCAGCTTCGCATCGGCGGGAATGTCCGGGAAAATCTTGCTGATCAGATCGGAAGGGGCATCGAATAACTCGGATAGCCCGCATTTGCGGCACGGGTGCACGACCCAATTCGCGCGTTCCCGAAGATACTTCTCCGTTACCATCAAGGGATGCTTGCCGCCGGTGGGCACGAGGAATTGAATCGTGTCTCCCAGACGCACGGACTTCAGGTTATGCGGCTGGTTCAACAACCGGCTGTAGAACACTTCGCCGACCACGCCGGTTACTCGAACCCAGACCAGCTCGGGCGGGTGTTCTGACATGCGCGGGCCGCCGTCATGCACGACGACCTGCAAGTCGTCCGGAGATTCCAGGTGAAACCGCCCGCGGAGGCTGGGATGCCGACGCCACACTCCCCACTCAGTGCCAGGTTTGGGCTGCGGACCATAAAACTCTTCCACCCACGTGGGCATTTTGGGTAGACGAAGACCCTCGACCTCCTCCGGGGACAGGGCTTTCGACGCTACGCCCGGCATTGGCAATCGAACGGTCATACTCGGCATTTCCGCCAAGTTCGAATCGTCTCGAGGCCCTCCTTTCGCCGATAGCCCTGCTTCCGCGTCGACATACGTAAACCCGATGAAGGTCGGGAACCCGGGAAGATTCATCTGAATCCAGGTACCTGTCGGGATCGGTTGTTCGCCGTGATCCATCGTCCCGCTCACGTTGACGTGTCCAGGGTGTTCGGAGTTTGGATTATCGCCGATCTGTAGCGTGCGCACGAGCCATCGCTTCGGCATGACGGACAGAGTTCAACATAAAAAGCCAACAGGGGATAAAATGAACGGCGGCCGGGCAGTACCTGTTGAGGGACTGGGCGAAAACCAAGATTGCTCCAGCGGAGCCCATCGGCATGACGCGAGCGGAAACGGGGTCGATCATCCGGCAGATCGAGTCGCTCTTCGAGGGCGGCTCGATTGCCGGCCTCTCCGACGGGCAATTGTTGGAGCGGTTCAATAACCGGCGAGACTCGATGCGCGAATCGGCGTTCGCTGCGCTCGTCGCCCGGCACGGGCCGATGGTCCTGCGTGTCTGCCGGCAGATTCTGGGAGACCGCGACCACGCCGAAGACGCCTTCCAGGCCGTCTTCTTCGTGCTCGCCCGCAAAGCGATCTCCCTTCGTTACCCTGATCTCCTTGGCGCCTGGCTCTACGGCGTGGCGATCCGCACGGCGCGAAAGGCCCACGCCCGGCTCGCTCGCCTGCGCCGAATTGAGGAGAGCGACTCGATGATCGGCCCAAGCTTGGAGTCCCGCGTTCTCGTCGTTCCGACGATCAGATCGGCTGAGGATTCAGCGATCGCCCGCGAAGACGCCCTCGCGCTGCACGACGAGATCGACCGTCTCCCAAAATCATTCCGTCTACCCGTCGTGCTCTGCTACTTCGAAGACCTCACCCTCGACGAGGCGGCCCGGCGCTTGCAATGGCCGGCCGGGACCGTCCGCAGCCGGCTGTCCCGTGCCCGTGAAAAGCTGCGCCGGGGGCTCACCCGCCGCGGCGTGGTGCTGCCGGCCGCCTCGATGGCCACGGCTCTCAGTGCAAGATCAGCCGGAGCTTCCGTGTCCCCGGCGCTGTGCGATGCAACCACAAAAGCCGCGATTCGCTTCGCGGCCGGACAGGCCGTCGCGCCGTCGGTGGCAATCCTCGCGCACGACGTACTGAAATCCATGCTCGCGAATAAACTGGTCATCACTGCGCTCTCGGTGCTGCTTCTCGGCGCCTTCGCCACCGGTGCGGTGCACCGGAATCACTCGCCCGCAGCGCGGAAAGTGGCCGTGATCACGCCGATCGAGCAACAGTCGCCATCGCGAGACAGGCCCGATCATCCGGCTCCCGCTCCCGGCCGGATGACCACGACTGGCAGCGTGCTCGATCCGGCCGGCAAGCCCATGGCCGGCGTTCCGGTCGAGCTCGTGGGCCGGCGGCGCGGCCCGGCGGTTGCACGCAACGAGTGGCGCGCGCCGTACGCATTGCTCGGCCGCGGCACGACCGGCGCAGACGGCCGGTTCCGCTTCGATGCCGCGCGCACTTCGCGGGTCGGATTCCTTCAAGTCCAGGCCGTGGCCGCGGCGCCGGGCTACGGCCTCGCTTGGGCCGGGCCCAATCCGGACGCAGACAAACCCACGGGCGAGATCCGATTGCGAGCCGAGGTGCCCATCCACGGCAAGCTCATCGACTGGAACGGCGCGCCGGCCGCCGACGTCGAGTTGATCGTCAAAAGCCTCACGCGCCACGACCCGAGCCGCGGCGACGATTGGATGGGCGCCTTCCCGGGCGAGGAGATTCACAACTGGCCGCGCGCGGTCAAAACCGGCAGCGACGGCCGCTTCACACTCGCGGGAATCGGCCGCGACATGACGGTTTACCTCGATATCCGCGACCAGCGGTTCGCCGGCCAGACGATCCAGGTTGACACGACTGATCCGGATCGCTTGAAGGACCTCCGACATGTTCTCCAACCCCCAACGATCGTCGAGGGCCGCGCGCTGGCGGCCGACACAGGCGCGCCGATTCCCCATGCGATCGTCAGCGTCGGCTCGAGCATCAACCCGTTCTGGGGCGGTGGGGGCCATCGGTTTCCGGCTGATCAAACGGGCCGATTCACGGCCAGCGTATCGCCCGGCCAATATTACAGCATCAGCGCGCATCCTCCCGAAGGCCAGCCGTACTTGAGCCCCGACCGTCGATTCGAGTGGAACAAGGGGGCTGTCAAGACGACGATGGATATCAAGCTGCCGCGCGGTGTTTTGCTGCGTGGCAAGGTGGTCGAGCATGGAACTGGACGGCCACTGGCCGGCGCCAGCGTGCAGTTCCACGCCAACCCCCGCACGGACGACATCATCAGCGGCTGGCAGGCCATCGTTGACAGCAAGAGCGACGGCTCGTTCCAGATCGCCGTGCCGCCCGGGAAGGGGCACCTGCTCGTCTTCGGCCCCACGCCGGACTATGTCCTTGAGGAGATTGGACGGGCGGAGCTCTGGTACGGCCGTCGCGGCGGCGACCGATACTATGCGCACGACATCATCACGTATGACGTCAAGATCGAAGACTCGCCGCCGGAGCTCGTCGCTGAGCTGCGGCCGGGCAAAACGGTACGAGGCCGCGTGGTTGCCCCTGACGGGCAGCCGGTCGAGTCGGCCGCGATCATCTCACGGCTCGAGGTCGAGGATGCTCACCCGACCGCGAGGAACGCCCCTTCGATCTTTGCCCGCGACGGACGATTCGAGCTCCACGGCCTTGATCCCGAACAAACGGTGCACGTGATGTTCTTCGACGCCATCAATGAGTGGGGAACGACGGTCGACCTCTCCGGTAAGCAGGCAGGCGAGGACCTGCTGATCGAGCTCAAGCCCAACGGCCGCGCCCGAGCGAGATTCGTCGGACCTGACGGCCGGCCGATTGCCGGGTATGAACTCGGATTCAACTTCGAGCTGATCATCACTCCCGGGCCACCGCGGAACTCTCGCCGGAAGGAAGACCGCGGCAAGCTGGCGGCCGACGCGGGCGACATGGTGAACATGGATCAGCGTCACTACCTGAATTTCCCGCCGGCCGACAGCGATGGCCGCCTCACTCTGCCCAACCTCATTCCAGGCGCCCTTTATCGGATCATCGACCCATCGACCACGGATGTGCCCGACAAGGGTGTCCAGGCCCGCAAGGACTTCACCGTCAAGCCCGGCGAGGAGCTAGACCTGGGCGACGTCTTGATCGAGAAGCCGCATGGGTGAAGCGCTTTTGTGATCATGCCGCGTCAGCCCACGAAGGGCTTGCGATCGTAGCGGGGCTAAGCCGACAGCGATTCAGTAGCGCGGCTTCTGCATCAGAAAACGCACACGCCTCAGCAGGCAGTTTAAGGATCAGGCCATACGCTGATCTGGCACCCTATTGGCGACCCTTATAGCCCATTTCCTGATTCATTGCTGATCCGGCTGACGAAGCCACTCCAGTGCTGTCTGGGCCGAGTCACACAACCCAGCGTCGCCGAGCAGAGACTCCAAGTCACCCACATTATCCGACGCCCAATAGACATGTCCGAATAGCGCCGCGTGAATCGGCCAAGAGGCGTCCAGGCCATCGACCTTAACAAGCTGACGCCAGAGCTTGGGATCGGAATTCTGCCAACTCAACAAATCGCACGCCGCTCTGGTCCATAAAGCGGAGGAGTCGCGGTGGTCCATTTCGAGTAACTTCGCACAGAATCTGGGGAGCTTGTAAAACGTGGGCCGGCGGTTGGTTCCCTCCCAAAAGGGGTCATCCCTGGGTAGATTGTCGAGGCGTCTAAAGCCATCATATACGGCCGAACGGATACGACGGATAAAGTTTGCGCTGATCTGAGCTTCTTCGGCCAGACGGGCGAATTCCTCGAGCTCTCGCGAGAGCTCAGTCAGGGCGTAGGGATCGCGACGAAGGCGCGGGTCATCCACGGCGGAGTGGAAGTCGGAAAGGTTGATCGCGTCATCCAAGTGCATTATTTCGGCTCCATGGCTTGGAAAGTCTGACTTATTCAGACTTTCCACATCCCGGCATCATCCCGCGCCCAAGCGTCCGCAACAACTGTCAATAACAGGTTATGTTGCAATGATAGTCGTCGTCAGCCACGATCGAATCGCCGACTTGGATCTTGCCCCCTACCAACACATCCGCGCCGATGCCGCACTTCCTGGCCAGGTGCTTGAAGATCTCGGGCTTTCCGGAGAGCTTCACGACATGAACACAAGGAGGCCACAGCTTCCTCCCCCGAAGAACCACGTCCCCACCAATGCGGAATCGCCTTCCAATCAGTGATGACAAATCGATCCCACGGGTGACGAGGTTCCGTCGCAACTCCTTCGGATCGATGTGCACCCCATGCTCGACGGCCAAGACCTCGAAGGGCTCCTGTTGTATCAGCGTCACATGCGCATCCCATTCGCTAACCCCGGAATAGAACCCGTTCCCTGTTGCATAGCGATCATGGGCGAGACCCACTTCGGCGATGACGGCGATGCTCTCATGGGATACGACAGGCAGCGCGCTCGCCCGTGATGTCAGGATCGCGACTAGCATGACCGCACCCACCGTTTCCAGCCATGACGACGATGATCATTTGCTCGCGCCATACACACATTTTGATTAGACGATCCAATCCGCCGGGCAAATCGAAAGTCTCGTTACGGCTACAGAGTCTGTGCTCCAAGGTTTGACTCCAACTCCAGGCGGACCGCGGCGTCTCCTTCGTCCCCTACCGGGTACTTCATCGTAGCCGTGCTCGGGCTTGCAAGCCAGCCGGTGAACCGCCAATCCCAGCCTCAACAGGTCGTCTTCGCTCAGCTCCCACTCGAACTGGCTGGAGTTGTCGAGCCGCCTCACCCGTCCATATTGGCGAGATTCGTTCTCGGCCGTCACGCGAATCGACAAGGCGAGGGAACCGACAGGACTTACAGATGATAGCGCGGACACCGACAGGAACTCGCGGCGGTAGGCGTTGGCGTGGAGCCAGAGCAGCACGTTCGCGAGAGAAAGCATCCCGGGACGATTTCCCAGGCCGCGGATCAGGGCCAGCCCTCGCCTGAGCCCGTCGAGAGTGATGGTCAGCTTCGCTCCTGGGGCACGGAGCAACTTGGACTCAAGTTCGTCTTCGTCGCCCCGTCCACGATCAGGTGTCGGATTCCAACGATCATTCATCATAGATTCCCAGCCCGTCGACCGCAAACGCACCCACGATCAGGCAGACGCAGACCACACAACGACTGGCTGACAAGGCCGCGATGCTCCGCATGACGCCGTCTCCCGAACAAGGATGGACGAGGACCGAAGATTCGGCCCGGTCCATCCTTGAATGATAACGGTCCACGCCATCGGTCGCATCACTGATCAGAGACCGCAGCCAGTTCCGGCTCGCGGTCAAACGGCTCGGCCACCGGCCGGACCAGGCTGTTGTCGTGCACGAGCATCCCTTGCTTCCCCACGAAGTAATCGCGGTTCTGGGCGACCTCGAGGTTGAACACCGGCTGCACGCTCGACGGCTCGGTCGATTGGACGACGGCCACACCGCCGATCGCACGCACGCGATCACCGGCCTTCAGGTCGCGGGCCATGGTCCACCCCTTGCCGGCCTTCCAGAAGCGATGGATTCCGGTCACCACGATCGGCTCGCCGCCGATCGAGAGTCGCAGCGTGGCGGCGGGCTTGTTGTGATAAACGGCCACAACCGACCGGAATTCCATCGATCCGGTGCTCGGGTCCTGCGACAAGAGCCGGTCGCCGACTTGAATCGATTCGATTACCTTCGGGCCGCCGAGTGTGCGCACCAGCGTGCCGGCGCCAAAGCACGAGTGATGAGGGAGCGCCGCCTGCGGCAGCGGCTCGGTAACAAAGCTCGTGTACGTCGGCTTCTCCTGAGGGTCTGGCGGCTGGTACGAATATCCGAGCCGGTCCGCCCACCAGGCCTTCCACTTTCCGGGGTCTTCCCCGAACTCCTGCCCGGTGACTTTCCTCAGAACGGCGAGCACACGCCCGTCCTGAGAGCGGATCCTGGCGTTCGTCATCTCGACAAACTGAACGTCACGCGCGAGCCTCTGCTGGAGACCTTGGCCGGTCTCGAGGCCCTTCATCATCTGAAAACGCATGCCCATGTCGCGCGTCATGTCTCGCCCGATGCTCGCGGCCAGCAACGCGTTGCCCTGCGTTGCCACCGTCGGGCTCGGGCCTCCGAACGGATCGAACGAAACGGGCGCGGCAAAGATGCGTGCGCCCAGAGTACGGCGGCGCCAGACTGATCCTGATAGATCCGCTGCACATTGAACCGCTCACCCTCGACAAACAGCTCGCCGTCGGAGCCTGGCCCGGCGATCGAGCGGACCTGATACGCAAACGGTTTCTGAAGCACATCGATCAGCGGCTCGACGATGTCGCGGGGATCATAGCGGGCGAGCGTGTCAGTCGCTTGCAGGCGCACTTCCGGCCGCGGGCTGAACACCGAAATTGCCGCCAGCCCCATCGCAGGCGACGCGCCATCAATCTGGCCGAGCATCTGCACCGCGGCAAGCTCGCGGCGTTCGCTCATGCGCACGAAGTGCTTCCAGATCATCGGCACGGCGCGCGGGTCGGTGACCAGGGCCATGCGCCGCTCGGCCCTCGATTGCTTGGCCGGTGCGCCGCTCTCAAAATCACTGCCCAGGCTCTCGAAGAAGCGACCCCAGCGCTTGTCCGCCTGCTTCTGCTCGACTGCCTCCCGCTTCTTCACCGCGATCTCGGAAGCCGTCAGCCAGCGGTTCCCAACCTTCTCATAACCCAGATGTCGCCACACCGATTCTCGTGACGGATCAAGCCGAAGCACCACGCTGTAGTGCGCAATCGCCTCTTCCTTGAGCCCGTGTTCCTCACACCATCGTGCGAGCCGCAACTGCTCCTCGGGCTTGTTCGGGGTCTTGAGGCGGCGCGCACGGTACTCGGCGTTCAATTCCTCGCGCGCCGGGTCGTCCTTGATTTCCTTGCCGATGGCCTCGGGAGATCCCCATTTCCCGCGATAGGCGACGAGCCCCATCAATCCCCGCGCGAGCGCATGCCCCGGCTCGTGCGCGACGGCGGCTGCCAGCTCCTTGACCCGCGCACCGGAGAGACCGTGTGATTCGCACCAGAGCGCGAGCTGAACGTGGGCATCGGCGTTTTCCCCCGCCTTTGCCTTCGCCGCCTCGTAGGCGGCCAGGTCGGCCGATTGGTTGACTGTGGTCACTCCGTTGATTTCGGTCCGTCCATCCTGGACGGCCAAGGCGCAGCACACCAGCATCGCGCAGAACATGGTGGGCCTCCCAATAAGGTGGGGACGATCGAACTTGGCTGGCGGGACGAAAACTTACCCGATCCGAAGACCTCGAGCGCCGAGGCCGGCTGGTGTGGGCGTGTGTCTGTCTGTCGGTCTGCCTGTCTGGTGTCTGCCGGCTACCGGGCTGCACAGCTCCTGGTCTTGCTCTCACATCCGTTGCACTACCTCAATACGCGTCGTGTGGAGGGTTGGTTCTAAGGGACGAGTGGAAGAATCGCCTTCAGCGATGAACTTGTCATTCGACCCGTCGGCGTTACAAATGAACACCTCGGCCCCGACCTGCGCACCACCTCCCGGCAGCTTGCCACGTGAGAACGCGATCTTCTTGCCATCCGGAGACCATTCGGGCCATCGTCCCGGCCGCAGCTTCCGCTCATCGGTGCCGTCCGGCTTGATCACGTAGATGTCGGGCTCCCCGTTTGCCTCAACCTCGCTTTCGCGGATGAACGGGAGCCGTTTCCCGTCCGGCGACCACCGCGGCGTCGCCCCGTTGGTGAGCTTCTTCAACCCTGTTCCACCGCTGCGGGCGATCCAGGCCTCCGGCCGGCCGTTGTTGTAACCCTCCTTGTAGGCATCGAACTCGACCCAGCGGCCGGCGCGAGAGAAACACGGCGACCCCAGCTCGTTGTAGCCCGCCATGACGATCCAGTGCCCCTTCTCGTCCGGGTCCGTCGGCTGAATTCGGACTGCTTCGTCCGCGACCACAACTACCGGATCTTTCAGGTGGGGCTTATGTTCGTCCTTCTTGGGATCTTGCGCGCCACTGATCCCGATCGATAGCATCGCGAGCACGCCGATCAGCAGACGCCGAAATCGCCACATTGAAATGCTCCGGGTGAAGAAACGAGGGTCCGGTCACGCACGTGGCCCGTTCCTGCCAGGCTACGCCATCCGCACATTCGTCGGTCTCAGCCGAACCGGCATTTTCATCACAATTTTACAAAAAAGAGGGCATCAGGTGGCGAGACGGTCGCCAATGACCGATAATCTTCCGGAGGTCTCACTCAGAACCGGACGCGTTCTCGTGCTAAACTGCCCGTCTTCGCGCTAGCCCCAGGCGACGCCGAACACACGTAAATCTCATTCCCATTGGTGGGATCGATCATACATGAGCTTTCCAGGATCCTCGCCGGCTGCCGTAGCGGACGTCGCTCCAACTCCCGCTCCAGCCGTCGCGCAGGAAGCAACCGCACGTCTTTCTGCCCCGGCGACCGTTCGTTTCGACCGGCTGATCTGGATGTACGTCATCCCCGTGGTCACGATTCATCTGGCCGCGCTGGCCGCCTTCATTCCCTGGCTCTTTAGCTGGACGGGCGTAGCGCTGGCAATTCTCGGGGTGCCCTTCTACGGAATGGGGATCACACTCGGCTACCACCGGGTGCTCGCCCACCGCAGCTTGGTCTTACCCAAATGGCTCGAGCACGGCTTTACCATTCTCGCCCAGTGCTCGCTGCAAGACACCCCCGCCAAGTGGGTGACTGTACACCGGGTGCATCACGTCTTCTCGGACGAGCAGCCCGATCCGCACAGCCCGCTGGTGAACTTTCTGTGGTCGCACTTCAACTGGTTGTTCTATCAAAATACCGCGACCCGCTCGATCAGCTCGATGCAGAAATACGCTCGCGACATTCTCGAAGACCCATTCTACATGAAGCTGGAGAAGACCCTGATCGGACCGTCGATCTACCTGGCCCACCTTCTCATGTACCCGATCGTGGGTGCGATCGTCGGATGGTACACGACCGGTACCTCGATGGGCGCCCTCCAGTTCAGTCTGAGTCTGTTTGTGTGGGGCGGCCTGGTGCGCACGGTGCTCGGCTGGCACGTGACGTGGTCGGTCAACTCACTGACGCACCTCTTCGGCTATCGCAACTACGAAACGAGCGAGAGCAGCAAGAATAACTGGTTCGTCGGCTTGGTGGCATTAGGCGAAGGCTGGCACAACAACCATCACCACGATCCCGCCGCCGCGTCGGTCTGGCACCGCTGGTGGGAATTCGACCTGACGTACTGCGTGATCTTCATCCTGATGCGCCTGGGGCTGGCCACGAAGGTGGTTGAGCCAAAGGTCGTGAGGCAGGCGAAGCGGGCGTGAACTCGCAAGCGGTGGATCTTGGAAAGCGGGCCTACGGCGGAAACGCCCAAGTCGTGCAACCTGGGATCCGACGACGCTCCGGTCTTTCTCCCGGTGATTGACCTCGATCGCGTGGCCCAACGGCGCTGATTGGCAGTTTGGTCGTCTTGCCGGGTCGGAAGAGGGCCTAGGCTAGCCCCAGCACCATCACGACGATGGCCAGAATCAGGAACAGCGGGCGATTGAGGAAAGCCTTCAAGGCGCCTGAACCACGATACCTGGGAATGGGGATTGCCGCGTTGTTCTCCAGCACGTTCGTTTCTTGGGGCCTCAACCAAACTCCCTGACGAGGTACTCTGTACATGCTGAACAAACGTTTGTATCCTGGCCACACGAAGGAGGAAGTGTGGAATGGGGCACCGTCGGGCGAATGGTCAGCAGCAGTTCGTCCCATCTTCCGGGGTGGAAGACAACTTGGGCTCGTACCAGCCACTTCCATCGATTTGGGACGGAAGTGATGCCGATCTTCTCCAGAGACTTCTCGATTTCTATCCTCGCAAACGACCGGAACGCATCCTGGACGCAACGGTCAACTCGGGACGATTTTGGGTTGGCAGTAGTCGCAGCGTCGTCGGAATCGACATCGACGCGAAACATCGACCAAGCGTAGTTGCAGACAACCGTCGCATGCCATTCAGGACGAGCACGTTTGACGTGATCGTGTACGACCCACCTCATATTCCGAATCAGGGCCGAGATCGATCCAAGGATTTCAACTCCCGCTTCGGGCTTGTCCTGAAGTCGTCCGCCGAGAACGGCTATAACTTCACGCATCTGTACCCGCCGTTTGCCAGCGAAGCGTATCGTGTCCTACGACCGGAAGGTGTTCTTTTCTGCAAGGTCGCTGACTACGTAGACAACCACCGATATCAATGGGCGCACATAGAGGTCGTTCGCGCAGCCACCGATGTAGGATTCTGCGCATGCGACTGCATCGTGAAAATCCGCAAGGGCCCAATTGTCGACCCGAGGTGGAAAACGGCGCACCACGCCCGGCGCCGACACTGCTACTGGCTCGTTTTCCGCAAGTCCCTCAGGTGCGAATAACTCACCTTATTCCGACCACCTTCAACGGCGACGGTCGCGTCGATCTGGCGATCGCGAACCATCAAACACAGCATCTGACGATGTTGCTCGGCGACGGGCGGGGTGCATTCGCGCCGGATTCGCAGATGGTGTCACTGTGCAGTGATGCGGCGCCCTTCCGGTGAAATAGTGAACACAACATTTCCCGATAGCGTTGCGCCTGTGACGCCGAACGAAGGACCACCGACCACTTTGATCTGGCCCCCGGTCCGGAAGGTTTGTTTGACGGTGAATGTCAGAGCGACCGAATCGCTCGCCGCGCTGTATGCGATCGAGAAACTCGTGATCGGATGAAGGATGCGGCGGGTCTGCTTCTTTACCCGCTTGGTGGTTATGGTATCGACCTGGTAATTCGCCGCGCTCGTCGCGCTTGTGGGGCTGAGCGCTTCGCTGAAATCAAACAGGAATCCACTGAGGACCGGCTGTCCGATGGGCTTGCCTTTCTTGTTGGTTTTGCGGTGGAAAACCGGCTGCTCGCCGGTGATCACGAGCGGCGCCGCCGCGTTGATGACCAGCGTGCCGCTGGCGCTCGTAGCCGTATAGTTCGGATTGGCCAGCATCGCGGTAACGGAATAACTGCCGGGCTGCGTTGGAGCGGGCACGACGACGCCGTTCTGCGAGTAAACCACCGTCACGCCCGTGAGGTCGGGCGGATCGGTGGTAACCGTCGCAAAGTGCGGTGCGTTATCGTAAGTGAAGATCAATCCGCTAAGAGCGAGGACCGCCTGGACGGGATTAACGGTCAACTTGGACGCCGCAGTGGTTACGCTGCCGGACGAGTTGGTGAATATAGCGCGATACTCTTCAGCGCTCTCTATCGCGGTAGTGGTGAATGTGAGAGTGGTAGAGGTCGCCCCCGCTACGTTGCTGAAGTCGGTCCCGCCGTTCGAGCTCACCTGCCACTGCACGGTCGGGGCCGGCTCGCCACTCGCCGCTGCGGTAAAAGCCACCTGCTGACCGGGAGGAACCGCCTGATCGACCGGCTCGGAAGTGACTTTAGGAGGCACCGGCGGCCCCAGGTAACTGTCTGATTGGACAACGACTGTGCCTTGTGGCTGATAGACTGCATTCGCCTCAAGTACAGTCGCACCATATACATCCAGCGAACCGTCGTTGGCAATACTCAGAGTGCCGGCGACATCCAACGAGGCCCCGAGTTCCACCGTGGCAGCACCTTCGTCATTTAAAACACCCCCCGCGTCAACGACGGCGGGGCTGAAGTCATTCACGACCGCGTCAGGTTCGATGGTGACGGTACCGACTATGTCCAGGTTACCGCCTGCCCCTTCGGTGAGGTTGCCGAAAATATCCAGAGTTGAACCTGCCGCCACGGCGATGGCGTCCTGGTCGTCAAGGTCGCCCGTGGATTGCACCGTGACGGAACCCCCGTCACTCAGACTACCTCCTGCACCACCCGTCGCGCTTTGGCCTCCGCTCTTGATGCGGTCGAACAATGCGCCGCCTTGAGCAGTAACTCCTGCGGCCAGGTACTGGTCATAGTACACACCGTAGGCGAAGCTGCCGCCGATCTTGCCCAGTAGCGCAGCCAGGGGCACAGCCAGAAGACTTGCCCCATCATCGGCAACGGCGGTTGCCGTAGTTACGTAGGCGGCTGTCAATCCGGTTGCCGCCCCCGCGGCATCCGTCAAAATGTCTCTGATGAGTTTGTTATATCCCGCCGCGAACGCTTGTTGATCGTTGGTCCGAAGAGCACTGACAAGAACGCTGCTGTCGGCCCCGTACTTTACGGCGGAAGCGGCAGAGCCAACCCCTTTAGCCCACGACGCGAGTTCATCGGCACCCTGCACTGTAACAATGTCCTCAGGCAGACCTTTTACGTACGTTTCTGCCAAGGTCGCGATCAAGTCAGAGCCAACGTCGGCGTTCTCGCCGACTTGCGTCGCTTGCTCCTCCAACTCCGTCGAGGCAGAAGTGGTGGGCGTGATCGGAGTCGATCCCAGATTGTCTCCCGTGCTGCCTTGACCGCCGCTCGTGCCGATGAGGATCAAGCTCCCTCCAACCGCGACTGAACCGTTAGCACCGACAGCCACATTGCCCACGTTGTCCAGCACGCCGCTCGCCCCTTCCATCAGACTCCCGTCATTGATGGTCATGGTTGCGCCTGGCCAACACTCCCCAAGCCCTGCAGGTCCAGGGCGCCTTCGGCGTTCACCGTGCAACTGCCATAGACGACAAGAGAAGCGTCGGCTTCCACGGTCACGATTCCGTTATCAGAGAGACTGGCGTTAGCTCCGACCAGCAGGCTCCCCTGGCTCACTGTCAGCGGGTCAGTATCCCCACACTCACTTGGCCAAAATCGTCAAATGCGCCATCATTGGTAACCGTAAGACTGCCCTCGCCATCCAGTGAGCCACTCGTGCCCACGATCAATCTACCCTCGATCGACAGCGAACCATTGTCGGCGACGGTCACGCTGCCTTCGTCGTCCAGGGTGCCATCCGCTTCCACCGTGATCGCGCCCTGGTCGTCCAGCGTAGCATCGGCGCTCACCGTCATGGTCGTTCCCGACATCACCGACACCGTTCCCGTCACCGTGGCGGAATCGTCAAGTTGGATCGAACCCTGCTGGACAGTCAAGTCGTTGGTTCCCAGGAAGCCCGAAGCTGAAAACTCGTAATTGTCGCTGATACTGATTGAGTTGAAGGAAAGCCCGAGATCATCTTCGCTGCTGAGCTGCTGAGCACCACTTGGAAAGATCAAGTCGGCATCGGCTCCGGGCGCCATCCCGCCCGCCCAGTTCTCGCGATCGCTCCACATATCATCTGGGCCAGCACCGGTCCACTCGCGCGAGATCGAGAGGGAAACGACCTTGCTCGGATCAGCGGGCGAAATGAGGTTGTCCGGGTCGGCAACGACAAGCAATTCGGTGGCACCCGGTGGAGCAGTACCGAGCTGGGCCGGCGTGGCATGGAGGTCATACGTTCCCGGAGCGGTCTCGGTTGTCGTGCTTAAGATCGGATCGCCGATGATCGTATCCAGGGTCGTTCCACTAGCCCAGTCGAGCTGAACCGTCGTTGGCTCCGGCAGGTCCATTCCACTGATTTTGTACGAGTAGTCAACGCCGCCATCCGCGCCGTCCCATTCAAGAGAAGTGGGAACAATTCCCGACAGGTTGAGCAAGAGCGCATCCGTGCCCTTCGCACTATACCCCTGCGCGACGATCTGCCCCTTATTATTGATCGCCGTGGCCGTGGTTAACACCCACCCCGAGTCCGCAGGCATGAGAGAATTGAGGTCGACCATGCCCATCTCGCTGCTGTAGAGAAAGGCTCGCGCTCCATCGGCGGTCTGCGACCAACCGACGACATCGCCGCCGTCATTGATACCAAGGGCTTCACTGGTGTTGCCGCCGGACAAGGTGCCCAGGTCCATGATCGTTCCGTCGCTGTCGAGGAAGGCGTGTTGCACATCGCCGGCGGTGTACGCATAGCCGACGACAGCGCCGGAGGCGTTGATGCCAGTGGCCACACTGTCACCGCCGCCAGGGAGGGTCCCCAGGTCGCTTGGCGCACCGCCGCCGGCGCTGAAGAGGGCGGCGTACTGGCCGTCCCCGGCATTCGACCAGCCGACGACGTCGCCGGAGTCGTTGATGCTGAGGGCATTGCTGTCGCTGCCGACAGGCAAGGTACCCACGTCGGTCATCGTCCCGTCGCTGTCGATAATGGCATCAGTCGACTGCTGGTTCGTATCACCCGAGCCGGCAATTTCGCCGGAGTCGTTGATACTCCAAGCGTAGCTGTCATGCCCGCCGGGCAGCGTGCCGAGATCGTTCATCTCGCCATCGCTATAGAGGAAGGCGTGATCTATGTTGCCGGCGGAACTCGAGTAGCCGACGACCTGGCCGGAGGCGTTGATTCCGCTGGCCCGACTGTCAGTGTCGCCGGGCAGCGTGCCCAGGTCGGCCATCTGCCCGTCGCTGTAAAGGAAGGCGTTATACACGTTCTCGCCGGTAACGGAATAACCGACGACCTGGCCGGAGTCGTTGATTCCGGTGGGTTCACTCTCAATGCCGTCGGGCAGGGTGCCAAGATCGATGATCGAGGTCAGGAGCGCTCTCTCCTCAAGAACCTCGATACAAATTCTCCGTCGGCACCTCTTGGGACGCGACGCTGACTTCCGGCCGTATTGTGAGACCTCAGCCATAGATCGCTCCTAGCGTCCAGCGCACCGCTTCGAGCACGCACTCGCGCCGACGCGAAATCGAGATCATCGATAAGGCCATTCTGCGAGACGTTGTCATTTCCACTTGGCGACCGCCGAAAATGCGCCGCTGCTTGAGGCACCGTCGCCGGCGACGATGCCGCTATCGACCGTCACACGCACCATACCCTTGTAGGCCCTGGCAAGCTTGATCGCCACGGTGTGATTGTTGCCGTCGTAGCTGATGCTCTTGATGGTGTCTGCCTTGCTGTAGACCGTCTTCTTGCGCTTCTTTACGCCTTCCAGGACGCTGTATAGGCCCCGATTCTCCGCTGAGCCTGGGTCCAGGGCTTCGTTGAACCCGATCGTGATTGATGTAATGCCCTTCCTGGATTGCGTGACGCTGACAATGCCCGTGGCTTGGGGAATAACTGCGGCCATTGCTGGCGGCTGGACCACCCAGCCGATGTCCTCGAGTGCCGCGTAGTCGAGCCAAGAGAAGACGGGGTCCAGGCGCACCGTCCCCGACGCGGATTCGGCCGCGCTATCGCCACCGCCGTCCATCAAGTCCAGGGTGCCGTCAAAGACGAGCCCCGCGGCCCAGTGGCCGCCTCCGGGCTGAAGTGGTACCGGGCCGCCATAGACGGCCTCTGCATTCGGGCCGGTGAAACCGCCCGGCGTGACGTAGCGTTGCCAGGTCGGGGCTAACCCGATTCCCAGCACATGTCCCAACTCGTGCCAGGCGACCGCGGCGAAATCGAGCGGCGGGTTGAAATTGATCTCGCCGGGCGGCGTCTGCATACCTGTTCCGAAGTCGAATTGTTCCGCCGTGCTAAAGGATATCGAGCCTCCCCAGGGCGCGAAGACCGGCGCCGTCGGCCCGGATGCCGGAGACTTTCCGCGCTGGGTCACAGTCGCAGACCAGGCCTCGTAGGCTGGGTCTACTCCGGGTGTTATCGGTACGGTTGAACCGGGGTCTGAGACTCCTGGACCGGCTTCCGCTCCGACGGAAAAGGGCAATGCCTGGCCGCCGGCGTAGACGATCAATGTGTCGGCAGGTACGACCAGGTTATTGATTTCCCGTTCCAGCCCGGTGGAGGGATCAATGAAGGAGGCCGTCCAGGTATTCGTGCCGGACGGTACGATCGCCGCCAGGTGATCGTTGATCGTCGCCGCCACCTGGTTGGCGACCGTCTGCATCGCATCCTTCTTGGCTTGAGTGTTAAAAAAATCATTTGTGTCGAACTCATAATTGATCTGGATGGTAAGGCTCAGCATGGCCCGTTCCTCCAGTCTCATCACTTCCGGATGAATCCGGTAACTGCCGCGCCGGCGTGAGGGTTTGACTGTTCTGTGCACAAGATGGAAATGCATCGTTGTTGTCCAAACGGCGAGACCAAAAGTTGACGGTCTAATCCTTCAATTCACGGCGCGAACGCTCGCGACAGCGGCTACGATGAACTCCCAAACAGTGCCAAAACCAAAAGACCCGCCCAGAGCGGTCGTGCCGAAGATATTGCCATCCCCGTCCACGGCCAAGCCGCCAAGCGACGGCGATTTGTTGCTTCCGTTGAAGGAGACGAGCGTGGTGACGGTATTGCTACCTCTCACGATTTCCCAGAGCATCCCATCACCGTAAGCGCCGCCCGCAGAGCTTGTTCCATAAAAATTTCCCTGCGCGTCCAGCGTCAGGCCGGCGCCGAGCGAAGAGCTACCGGTCTCGGTGCCAAGGACCGTGAAGCTGTCGGTACCATTGGCAAGCCGATTGAGCTCCCAGGCAAAAGACCCATGTGTGGCCCCACTGTACGCGGTTCCGTAGAGATTCCCCTGCGCGTCCAGAGTCAAAAACTCGGCCGAGTAGTGCGCGACGATGGTGGTGACGGTGCTGCTCCCCTTGGCGAGTTCCCACACCGACTGGTAACCCGATCCATAGAGGTTGCCCTGCGCGTGCCAGCGCCACACCGCCGGCAGGAAGTCCGTTGGTGCCGCTCAGAGAAGCGAGAGGCGTGATCGTATAGCTCCCGTTGACGATCTCCCAGACCGTCCCCGAGTTCGCCGACCCGCCAGCAGACGTTGTCCCGAAGAGATTGCCCTGCGCGTCCACAACCACGCCGCCCCGAGGTCTAGCTCCATTGGTTCCGTCGAATGTGCCGAGGGTGGTGATGGTGTCGCTCCCCTTGACAATCTCCCAGACCGTCCCCACCTGGCCGGAGCCGCCATACACGGTCGTCCCGTAGAGGTTCCCCTGGGAGTCGAGGGCCACGCCGGCAACAGGGTTCGCCCCGTCGGTGCCGTCAAATGACGCGACAGTCGTGGGCGAGCTGCTCCCCTTGGCGATCTCGAACACAGTTCCATCGCCCGTGGTCCCGCCACTCTCGGTAGTCCCGAACAGGTTTCCCTGCGAATCCAGAGCGACCCCGGCATTCGGATACCCCCCATCGGTTCCGCTCGCGGTCCCGTTGAATGAGGCAAGAGTCACGAGTGTTCCACTTATTGGCGGATTCGACGATTGGCTACCATGACCGGTCGTCTTGAACGTCAAAGCGAATCCTGTTTTGGGGGCGACAGCGAACACGGCTGTGCCGGAGGTTCCATCCGCCCTCACGAATTGCTTCGTCGCTCCCGAGATCGTGAAGCCGTAAGCATTGGTCGTCGATGGCGACAAGGTCACGAGCAGACTCCCCTTGGCGTTCGAGAGCCGGAACGTCGAATAAGCCACGCTCGGCAGCCCATCGGAAGAATCGACTCCGGGATGCCCGAGCGCCCCCGATACCTTGACCGCGTTCCCCATCGGCGTGAATGGCTTCTTCTCCCGGAAGCCGGGGGTCACTTCAGTATAGGTGTTTTCCCCGAGGGCCTCGTCAAATGTCGCAGTGAGTTTCAGTGGCAGCTCGCCGTTGAAAATGAACGGCTTCGGGGCCTTCCTGGCCCCGATCTCTAACGCCGCCGCCGGGTCCCCTATCCCCGACGCGAGAAGGACTTTTCCCTCCATGGCTTCAAGTCGAAATGAGATCGAGCGATGGACTCTCATGTGAATTCCTCAGGATCAGTCTCGGGCGTGCAAGGGCGATAGAACCCCCTCCGTTGTCGCGTCGGGGACACGCTGGGCCTCCGGGGCATTAAGGTAAACCCAATCGGTGCGTCGCAGCTCCATGCGTTCGATCCGCGCGGTCCAGGATTCTCCGTCGACCCTCGTGCAGTCGCCTACAGTTGTGATCAGGATTCCGGAAGGTCATCTCCGACGGAGAGCAATACTCGGGATCTCAACCTGTTCGTAGGGCCGTGCCTCGAGCCGGAACTCCTTGATTTGCTCCAGGGGCTGGTCAAATTCAAACGTGACTTGTCGAAAGACCGTTACATCGATGGTCGACCGGCTCACCCCTGGGTGTTCACTTCCGGCTACGCCGACGGCGACCAGTCGCACTGCCTGGTTCTGAATATTATGAGTGACTGATAACGACGTTCCCGTCGCGATCGCGATTGCGTGACCGCAGATGTAGCTTGCTCCGTCCTTGGTGCCACCACAGCCGGAATTCTTCGCCGTGGTCTGAATGGTTTTCCACGGACCGACCGCGACCTTGAAACGGATTGTGCAATTTCGTGCATCGGCTGGAAGCGTTGATATCGTCTCGAACAGACCGGGTAAGCGTTTGCCGTCGCGCTTGGTCGGCCCCTGCACTGACCCGCTGGCCTCGGCGATCGACCACTCATGGTCAGCCTCCCGAGGTATGCGGGACACGCGAATCACGAACACCTTATCGGTGACATCGTCGGCGCCAGCTTGATTCTCGATCGGGTCGCATGGCGCTGGGTCTAGCGGCGTTCCGTCGGGGCGCCACCAGGTCTGGGGGCCAGAAGGTACGGAGGAAACTCCGATCACCTCGACCGTCGCACCACTGGGCAGGGTTCGCGTCCAGCGGCGATCGGGCACTTCCTTTTCGTCCGGTTCGCCCGCCCGGCGCGCCGCCGCTTGAGACGGCCGCGCTGCGCGACCGCCACCGCTTTGCGCCTGCAGCGACAGGACTGGCACCGCAAGACCTGCGGCGATGAGGACGGCCGCCGCAACTAGCCTGAGCTTCTCCCACATCATCATCTTGACGACTCCGCTCGTAAGGTCAGCAACCGCTGCCGCGACCGCGCCAGTTGCTGGCGCAGCGACTGCGCGGACGGTGGATTGAACGAGCCCGTGCGGCACGGCCGCGCGGGCCTCATTGGTGAATGCCATGGTCACCCCGGTTGCGACGGCGCAGGGCGCGAGCCCTCGTCGCGTGAGCCTCGCCCGGAGCGTGAGCCGGCCCTTGGTGAGTCGGTTCTTGACTGTGGCTACCGGCCAGTTGAGCTGCCGGGCCGCCTCGTCATACGTCATCCCTTGAAGGTGACAGAGCTCGACGGGGCATCGGTATTTAGTTGGCAGCCCGTCCAGCTCCTCGCCGATGACGGCGCGGAGGTCCCTGAGCTCCACCTCGCCCGCCGGGTCATCGCTCGACTCCTCGGGCATTCCGACGACCTCCGTTCTCCATTGCCCGCTTTGGGACCTTGCGCAAAGCGCAACCCGATGGGCGACTGCATAAAGCCAGCGGCCGAGAGACCCATTCACACGCACCGATCCGGCCTTGCGCACGAGAACGAGAAAGGTGGCCTGGAAGGCGTCCTCCGCCTCGTGACAATCGCCGAGCACGCGGCGGCAGACCCCCCAGACCATTGCCCCATGGCGATCCAGGAGCGCCGCGAAGGCCATTTCCGCCGCTGCCGCTGCCTCGGCCGATTCAGCCCTCCTGGCGTTGTACTGGTCGAGAAGCTCGCCATCGGTGAGCCCCGTCGCCGTCCCGACCTGGAACAGGGCTCGCAATTGCCGCAATGGGCCGCCGGGTTGTCCGCTTCGCATGAATGCGCGTCTCGCCGTGAAGTTCGTTCCACTCACACTACTATGCAGCAAGTGAAGCTTTCGGACCTGACTTTTTAGAAGAATTAGCTTACCAAGGATACGTACGTTCCCGAGGAGCACCTCGGATCGGTCCGGCCAGGACGGGCTGATTAGACCGAATCGCGATCCGGCGGAGTCTTCATTGTAGAACAATTTTTCCAGTGGCTGGGCGATGAGCATGGCGGACGATTCCGAACAATGGACGGTCTGGCTCGACCAGCACATCGCTTCGCTGATCCTGCTCGCGCGGCAGTGGGTGCCGCACCGGGCTGATGCCGAGGACGTCGTGCAGGAAGCGTTCATCCGCTTCTGGCGGTCACGAGACCGAGTTGCTGATCCAGCCGCATACTTCTACGCCTGCGTGAAACACGTGGCACTCGACTGGCAGCGCAATCGGCAACGGCAGTCCCGGCGCGAGGAAGCCACGGCGCGTTCGGAGACCGCGACCTTGTTCGCCGGCCCGCTCGAGCAGAACGAACGTCGCATGGCCATCGAGGCCGCTCTGCGCGGGCTTCCCGAAAGCCAGCGGGAAGTTCTGGTGATGAGAATCTGGGGCGAACTGTCGTTCCCACAAATCGCTGAAGTACTAAAGATCTCGGACAACACAGCCAAGTCTCGATATCGCTACGCACTTGCCAAGCTGGGCGAGCAGTTGGCGGAGGAACCGATCCGATGAATGACGCAAATGAGGACCTCGAAGCCGAACTCGCGGCCCTTCGGCCGCACGACGCGACACCGGGATTGCGGCGGCGGATCGCCGGCCATCAGGCGCGCTCCCGATCTCCAAGCTCGCGATCGCGATGGGGCCTCGCCCTCGCAAGCGGCCTGGCTGCGGCTTGCGCGGTGACGGTCCTCCTGAGGTGGGGTGGCGTCCGAAACCTTGAACCGGCGCCGCATGTCGTCCTTACCCAGTCCGAGCTCGCGCCACCCGTCGCCGTCGACGACGCGGGGTCCACATTTTTGATCTACCGGAACGCGCTTTCACGCTCACCCGAAGACCTGGATGCCTTGCTCGCCAGGGATGCGTTGGCCACCCGGGAATCCAACCCTGAACTCGTACAAATCTCTGCTTTCACTCGGTCCGCTACGGCACTTCAATCCTTGGTAGGAGACGACTGATGCAACACTGGTACCTCGGAGCGCTCTTCCTTTCCATCACCCTGTTCCCGCCCGCGCCCGCGGCGGCGCAGGCTTTGGACGCCAAACCCGACACCGGGTCCAACGCGGCGATGAAGTACTGGCAGGCCTTCGCTCTCATGCCGACCATAGACAAGAACGACGAAAAGCTCCTCGAGGATTGGAGCAAAGCTCCCCTCGACGCGGCCGCGCTCAAGCTGATCGAACGGTCCCAGGGAAGCCTCGAGTCCTTGCGCCGCGGAGCCAGGTTACTGCGATGTGATTGGAGCCTGGACTACGAAGATGGCTTATACCTCCGTCTCCCGTATCTCCCGAAGGCGCGGACCCTGGCGCACTTGGCCGCCCTGAATGCGAGGTACGAATTCGAGCAAGGCCACGGAAAGGCGGGATGGGAAGACGTGATCGCCGTGCTGAAGCTCGGACGCCACCTGGAAATGGAACCATTGTTTATCCAACGGTTTGCGGGTCGCGCGCTCGAGTCGGTTGCGATCGACGCAGTGGCCCCCTATCTGCCCGAGTTGAAATCGGTCCTGACCGAGGCCGCGTTTACAGACCTGAATGCGCTGCCCGCAGGGGCAACGCTCGAGCAAGTCGTCCACGAGGAGAAAGAAGTCTTTCTGATGTCAATCATCCGAAAGCTGAAGAGTGCCGAACAACACGAGAAAGGTTCCTGGCATAACGTTTGGAAAGAAATGTTCCACGCGATTCTCGTGAGCAGCGAGCAAAAGGACATTCGGAAACGCGACTCAATCGAATCCGTCAAGACGTTCGAGCAAGCCGTCACCTGGCTCGAGGATCTGCTCCCCTTCTACGATGAGCTCGCAAAGATGACGGGCTTGCCCTGGAAAGACTTTGATGCACGGTACCCCGATTTCGCCAAGAGGGCGATCGCTGCAAACCCGGTCGCCGACCAGATCCTTCCCATGACGGATTCCATGGTCGCGACCGAGCGCCGCACTGTCACCCGAACGGCGCTTTTCAAGGCCGCTGTAGCCGTCGCCCTGGGCGGGCCGGACAGGCTCAAGGAGATCCAGGATCCATTCGGCGACGGGCCGTTCGAGTACCGTGCTCTCGACAAAGGATTCGAGTTGAAGTCGAAGCTGATCTATCGCGAGAAGCCCGTCACGCTGCCAGTAGGGCGAAGGAAGTAGCAACAGGCGGTCGCGGGATTCTAATAATCCGATTCGGAGGCCCTCCCGACGATGACGTGTCGGGAGGGATTTTTATTTCCGGGCCGCGTACAAGACCCGCCGAAGCAACGACGATAAGCGGCGGCCAACTGGGAGGGAGTGAGGCAAGCCTAGGTGTTGAGCTCGGCGAATTCTTCAGCGTAGTCTTCGTCGCGGAATTCAGGCCACACAGCGGTCCGGGAACACAGGAATGTGCTTGCGGGGAAGCGTGACGTCGGTGCTGAGCGCCATCCACGACCTCCGCAAAATTGAGCGGACTGAGCACAGAGCGCCGGGATTACAGCGTGGTTACCATTCGAGAAACTGATTTTACACGGGATCGGTTTCTGAGCACCACGCGACCGCCACCACTCTGGCCTGGCCAGTGGCACTCACTGCGGGCTCGACTTCCGCCCTCTCTAGAGCATTCCGGTCGCCAGAGCGCATCAATGCATGCGCCGCGCCGATCCAGAGCGATCGATGTCTATTTATTGGCATGCCATTTGCATCATATATTGTTCATGTAAAAAATGTAGAAAAACAAGAAATTTTTGATTTAAAGAGGAAGTCAATGAGACAACAACTGAGGCCAAGCATCGAGTCCCTGGAAGCCAAGAGCCTTTTATCCCACATGGCGTTGGGATTGATTGGCCAGCAGCTCTCCCGCGGCGTGCCTTCCGTGATTGGAGGGGCTGCTCCGTCTCTGGAAGTTACCCTTACGACCGACCACCCGAGCTACACGCAAGGCGAAACGGTGACAATGACCTTCACCGAGACGAATGATACCGGCCATAACGTGTTCGTCGGGCTCGGACCGAGCATCGACGGATTCTCCGTCACGAAGGCCGGTAATACGATCTGGCGTTCAAACGCCGGATTGACGCCTGATTACGTCATGCTCAAGGAATTAGCGCCAGGCGCGACGATCACCCTGACGGCCGCCTGGTCCGCGAGCTCCGTGACGGGAACGTACGTTGCGCACGACCAGTTGGACCCCAACGGTGCATCTGCCACGTTTGAAATCGTCCCGAGCCCAGCCATCTTCGCGGCTCATGCGAGGCGCGCGGGTTAATCACTCACTACGGACATCCTGGAGAAGATCAGTCATGAAATCGCTTCGATACGAAAGAAAACCGCGCAAAACCCAGCCGGGTCTGGAATGTCTGGACTTGCGACTCGCGCCGACGTCAATTTCCGCGGGGGCCGTTATTGGGGCAGCGCTGAAGGTGGAGGCGCGGCAAGTTGGCCGCCTGCAATTGTCGCTTGAATCGGCTCGGCCGGGGACCAGGCACGAACGCGTCGTGATCAAACGGATTGCCGCCGAAGAGCGACTGATGTCACGGCAAGACGTGCGGCTGGATCAAATCTTAGCTCGAGCGGGAGGTACAACGGGTCCCGGTTCGCAAACCAGTCTTCCGCCCAATGTCTCCCAGACCCTGGACGTCATTTACGACGCGTACGAACAGGACCCCGGGGGGTTTCCCGCCGACCTTCCCGCGACCAACGGCGCCAACCTGGTGGTCATTCAGGGAACCAGCGTCGGAATCCAGGTGCACGACAATAATCCGGCCGAGTTCGCCACTCTCTTGACCGACTTGCAGAACGCGGGCATGCAAGTCACGATCGCGAGCACCAGTACGGCACGGTCGTGGGTATGCTGCCGGTCTCACAGCTCCCGGCCGTCGCCGAGCTGCCCGAGGTTCTGAGCCTGGCGCCACTCTACCGGCCGACGTTCAAGTGAGCGAGCCGAGTGGCCAAGAGCGCCAGGATTGCTGCGCGTGAATCATGCGAAATAGCCGTCTTGCGCTGCAATTACCCTGCTTTTGCCGTCGAAGTAGTGTAGCATGAACGGCCAGCGACTCGCACAGCCGCTACGAACTCGTTCGCGACGCGATGTGAAGCGAGAAGCCGCAATGAACGACCCGGATTTTGATGCACCGACAACGAGCGACGAGCTGGTGACCGTCGCCACATACGATGATGCGGTCTCGGCGAGAATGGCGCTCAACCACCTGTGCGAAGCCGGCCTCGCTGCCGTGCTCTCGGACGAAAGCACCGTCGCTATGGACTGGCTGCTCTCGAACGCGATCGGCGGAATCAAGGTTCAGGTCCACTCCAAGGACCTTACGATCGCTCACCAACTGCTCGACGAGCACCACCGGCACGAAGCCGCAGTCGACGGTGCGGCGGAGACGGAGACATTTGCAGCGGAAATGGCAGCGGCGAATGTCGATGCCGAATCACTTGGAGACCGCGAGGGAGAAGCCCCCGGCCCAGATGATGAGGAGGATGACCTCGAGGAGGAGCCCCCGCTCACCACCCGCGAGCGCGATGGCTTGCGCGCTTTCCGAGGCGCTTTGCTGGGCATCCTTTTCCCGCCGATCGAGTTTTATGTGTTGTACCTGGTGTACAAGGTCTTCGTTTCCGACGAACGGCTCGGAGCGCGGTACCGCAATATGGCCTGCGCTGCGGCCGTGATCATGCTGATAGTCCTCGGCGGTTGTTACGCAATTATGCGACCGCGGTAGGAGCGGGCGATTTTGGAATTTGTATTCTGGATTGAGCGCAGTTCGCCGAGATAAGACGCTGGGCGGCCTCACGCCGGACTTGTCGCTCTGGAACGCACACCGATCCTGCTTTCGATCGCAAGGCCGGAGGCGATGATGGCCCGCGATTTGCTTTGTGAATCGCTGCGTAGATCGATCTCGGCCTCAAACCTCAGTGCGCCGTCTCCAGTGCGAGCGCTGGGGATCGCACAAGCACCAGCGTGTGACCGGGCGCTCCGGGCCGAATGCACTCGCGTCCGCATCGGGATTGGATTGTTTAGATGCCGCTGAGGCGACGAATTTCGCCTGTGGTCACTCAGCCGTTCATTCTTCGAGAGTCACACCTCGACCATACGATCCATTCGTATTCTACCAGCGAGACGACGCATTTCGATCCCCAGACATTCGCTCTGGCATCGGCGAGCCATCGCCGGCGCGCTCGGGGCTAGCGCGCCCGGCGCAAAGGAATATCCTGAGTTCTGAGTACACACGCACTCCCGCCCTATCTGTCGCCCGCGTGAAAGGTGAGGCACTCCAATGAATCCATTTTCTCGGCGAACGTGGCTCGGGCAGGCTGGCGGGCTCGGAGGTGCTGCAGCCATCTCCGCTGCGCTTTCCGCATCGCGTCAGGTCCAGACGGATGGCACTGTGAAAGAGCCGAAGCGCAGGCGGAAGATCATCGTGACAGGTGGCCATCCGGGCGATCCCGAATACGGCTGTGGCGGCACGATCGCCCGCTACAGCGACCTCGGCCACGAAGTAACCCTCCTCTACTTGAATCGCGGAGAGTGGCCACCCAAGGATGAGGGAGCCTCGCGGGTAGCGGAAGCCAGGAACGCGTGCGAGATTCTCGGCGCGAAACCGCTGTATGCCGGACAGTTCAACAGCCAGGCGATCGTCGACACGTCTCATTACGAGGCGTTCCGCAAGATCATCGAGGCAGAGAACCCCGACGCCGTTTTCACTCACTGGCCGATCGACAATCACGCAGACCATCGCGCGATCTCGATGCTGGCGTACGACGCGTGGCTCAAGTTGAAGAAGAGATTCGCGTTCTACTATTATGAAGTCTCAAACGGCGAGGACACTGTCCAGTTCGCGCCCACGCATTATGTCGACATTTCCAAGACCGAGCCGCGTAAACGGCGGGCGTGCTATGCACATGCAAGCCAGTCGCCCGACCGGTATTATGGTTTGCAGGAGCAAATCACGCGGCTTCGAGGGATCGAGAGCGGACACCGGAATGCGGAAGGATACATTCGCCACGTGCAGAGTCCTGATTTCGAGCTCCCGCTCGCGTAATCTCGCCTCCTGATGCGGAAGGCCGTTACGCTCGCGAAACGGCCGATCATCTCGCGCCGGAACAGATCCTCGACCGAGGCTCGATAATCACTCTTCTCCGCGCAATCGCCGAAGCGTTATTCAAGCCGGCGAACCATTCATTAATCAACGACGCTCCAACGTTGGCCAATTAATGCGGCCGGAGCCGCCGCGCTGGCTTACATAAACGCGCCGTCTTGAGGCCCATCGTGAGAAAAAGCCCTCCGGCTTGCCGTTTTCACGTTTCCAACTGAGATTCTTGGTCCAGTCGAAGCGAGTTTGACGCCAAGACTCCTAAGGATCTCAGAGAAGGTTCGCGCTGCGATTACTTAAGATTACTTTACAGAAGTCGCACCTGGCGAGTGCGGTCTTGGTGCGCCTCGAGTTCGGCGCCTCATGATCAATTCAGTCCGTCTGTTCGGTTGAGTTTTCGGCATCACAACAGCGACCGCGACGGAGAGAGTCAGGTGCGGGCACCATTCCAGGTTCTGGGCGTCGCGATTTGCTGTCTGGCAATCGCTGCCGGTGCGGCAGCCTGGCTCGTGGGCTTTGATGTCTGGAAGTCCGCGCCTGTCGCCCCGCCTCAGACGGCACCAGCGCCGCAACAAGACGCGAGCGCTCTCCCGGATGCGTTTCCGGACCCGAATGCGCCCGGAACGAACGCGCGGATTTACGTGGAGCGCAGCGATCTTGACTATGGGATCGGTTCGACGGCCATCGCCTACATGGGGAAAGTCCACGACCACAGTTCACTCGATGAATTGCGTGAATCCCAGAAGGGCATGGGGCGTCGCGGCATCGCAGACCTGCGCGCCCAGTATGAGCGTCTCAAGATCGACTCGAACGCGACCCTTCAACAAGTTAGCAAGGCAATCCTGTTGGCCCGCGCGATTGGCTTGCTTTATATGTTCGAAGGAAAATTCGCAGAGGCCAACGAATGGCTTGAACAGGGGCTCTCGCTCTGTCGCCGCCCGCAGATCTCGCCGGACCTCGTGGCGACATTCCACGCCCTCCTCGGAATCGCCGCGCTGCGGCGCGGCGAAACCGAGAATTGTATCGACTGCATGGGGCCATCAAGCTGCATCTACCCGCTCGATGCCGCAGCCGTTCATCGCCAAAAGATCGGCTCTCGCGATGCGATCAAGCACTTCTCCAGCTACCTCGAATGGGCGCCCGGCGACTTGCGCGTGCGCTGGCTGCTGAACATCGCCTACATGACGCTTGGAGAGTATCCCGCAAAGGTGCCCCCCGCCTACTTGATTCCACGCGACGCATTCGCCTCCAAGCTCGATGTCGGGCAATTCGAAAACGTGTCGCTAAGAGTCGGCCTGTGTGCCAGGGGCCCGAACATGGCCGGCGGCAGTATCTTCGACGACTTCACCGGCGACGGCTTGCCCGATCTGCTCACAACGGCCATTGACGCCGACCTCGGAGCCTCGCTGTTCGTCAACCGCGGTGACGGTTCATTTGAAGATCGATCCACCACGGCCGGGCTCATTCCGCAAATCTACGTCCTTAACCTCGCTCAGGGCGACTTTGACAACGACGGTGACTCCGACGTGGTGCTGCTGCGCGGGGCGTGGGTTGGTCGCGCCCGGCTCTCGCTCCTCCGAAACAAAGGCACTGGCGTCTTCGAAGACGTGACCATCTCAAGCGGGCTCGGTGACCCCATCGCCTCCGAATCGGCCGCGTGGGGCGACTACGACAATGACGGCAGACTCGACCTCTTCATATGCGGCGAATTCCTTCGCGACAAACCGGACCAGATCGACTTGAGCCGCCTCTACCACAACGAGGGCAACGGCACATTCAAAAACGTCGCGGAATCGGCGGGAATTGTGATCAGGCAGATGGCCAAAGGCTCGGCCTGGGGCGATTACGACGACGACGGCCTGCTCGACCTCTTCGTCTCGGTCTACGATGGCGACTGCCGGCTCTACCACAACGAAGGAAACGGCACTTTCAAAGACGTCGCCCCCGATCTCGGACTCGTCGGTCCCAGCCACCGCAATTCATTCTCGACCTGGTTCTGGGATTTCGACAACGACGGCCGGCTCGACCTGTTCGTCAACGACTACTTCGGCGTCTCAGCCGCCGTCGTCGCCCATCATCTCGGCTTCAAGAAAAAGGATCTTGCGCATCCTCGACTTTACCGAAATCTCGGCAAGAAGGGCTTCGCCGATGTCAGCCTCGAAGTAGGCCTCGATTCACCCATCATGGCCATGGGCGCCAACTTCGGCGACATCGACAACGACGGATTCCTCGACGTCTATTTCGGCACCGGGACCATGGCCTACTCCGGCCTCTTGCCCGCCGTCATGCTCAAGAACATCGACGGCCGCCGCTTCGAGGACATCTCCCAGTCATCCCGAACGTCTCAC
This sequence comes from uncultured Planctomycetota bacterium, assembly GCA_963823665.1. GTDB lineage: Bacteria > Planctomycetota > Planctomycetia > Isosphaerales > Isosphaeraceae > CAVXHV01. The sequence goes on along the minus strand of CAWGMQ010000007.1, from coordinate 348,031 downwards.
CTCCAGAAAGGACACGGCGTCTCCTTCGCCGACTGGAACTGCGACGGCGACCTCGATCTCTTCGTCGTCCTGGGCGGGGCCTATCCCGGCGACCAGTCGTACAACGCGCTCTTCCAGAACCCGGGCCATCACCGCCAGTGGTTGAAAATCAAGCTCGTCGGCACCAAATCCAATCGATCGGCCTTGGGCGCCAAGCTCCACGCCGAATTCACCGCGCCCGACGGAGCAAAACGCTCGGTCTATCGCACCGTCGGCAATAACGGCAGCTTCGGCGGCAACACCACCGTCCAGTTGATCGGTCTCGGTGACGCCAGGTCGATCGCGCGCCTCACGGTTACCTGGCCAACGAGCCACGCACAGCAAACCTTCGAGAACGTCGCCGCCGGTCAATCAATCGAGATCACCGAAGGCGAAGCATCGTTCAAGGTGCTCAAGCAGCCCGCATTCGTCGCGCGAACATCCGATCGCTAGCGCAGCCGCCAGGCACGATATTCATCGTTTCCTGTCGGAAGATAGAATTACATTAACAAGCAAGGTATTGTCTTCCATCACGCGTTGCCAGTCGAAGTCGTACAGATTTGCATTCTGATCGTTCACGGGAATCGCAGGCAGCCAGAGATCCGGCTTCCGCGTCCGCAAGTCATCGATCGACGCCGAATAGCCGCGAACATCTCCGCCTGAAGTCGTCAGGTCGCCGATCAATCTTTGCCCTGTCTCCTGCGTCACGAGCAGCGGAATCCTCCCGGTAAAGAGCACCGTCTTTTCCGACCAGCGAAGCTCATAAGCTGCCGGTGCAAACCCGATGCCGCGAAGTGGAATCGACACGACCGGGAACCATCCCTTGGCCGGCAACTCCTCCGCCGGAATGATCGTCGTCCCCGGCGGGAACGACTCCCTGAGACGCTCCACCCCGTCGTATGATGCCACCACCGCGGCGCGGCATTGTTCGACAAGCTCGTTGAGCCCGGCCGTCGCCGACCTGCCGCAAGACGTGAGCAATACGGCCGCTGGGTCCGTCGGCTCACGGCCCAGCCGCCGCAGCCCCGTCCTCACAAACTCGAGCAGGCCCGGGCCACCCGGTGCATCGACCAGGAAGCACTTTGATGACGCAAAGAACGCATAGACTGCCCACCCTCGGAAGTTACCGAGATAGTACAAGTCCGGCAGAAGAGCCTTCGGTACGCCATCGAGGAAGTCGGCGCCGTCGGCTGTGTACCTCGAGAGAACGGTTTCCACGTCGCCAATCCCTCGATCGAGCAACGATTCCCATCGCTCCTGACTCAGGCATGGGCTCTCCGGAGAAACATCCGCACGCGGATGCCCGGGCAGTACAAGGTCGGGAACCGGCATCTGCCTTAAACGGCGAAGTGTATCAAGGTAATCCTTGGCGTTACCTCGATAGCGGCTCGACAGATAGACAGAATACGTGCCCAGCGGCTTGCCCAGCTCCGTGCGAGGCGGCACGTCACCCCGCAACATCATGATCACGTCTCCCGCGAACAATGCATGGAAGTCTTTCCGCTCCAGCACATAACACATGCTTCCCGGCGTGTGGCCTTTCGCGGCGATTGCTCGAATGTGCACGTCCCCCAACGCGATCGTCTCATCTCCCTTGAGCGCGACATCCACACTGGTCGCGTGTGGCTTATAGTCGGGCATGTAGAACGTGCTGAAAACCGCCTCGCGCGGCCCCCCTGCCGCAAGCACCGCAACATCCCCTTCCCCGGCGTAAACCTTGGCTCCGGTCGCAAGCCGCAAAGCTTGGGCTCCCCCTGTGTGATCGCCGTGCGAGTGCGTGAGCAGAATGGCGCGCACCCGCTTCCAGTCGAGCCCGAGCTTCGTCATTTCAGCCTTCAGCGGCGCTGCTTCCGAATCGAGCCCGGAGTCGACCAGGATCAGGCCATCCGAGCTTTCGATGATGTACACGGCCGACGGCGCCAGATCACCCAGCATGTACAGCCCCGGCGCGAGCCGAACGTTCGCACGAACGAGCCGCGATACCCTCGACCTGGAAAATGACGTGTCGGTCTTCGCCGAACACCATAGCCATCCCGCAAGACCGACGAGCGCAAGCACGACGCCGGTCGTCGCCGTGACCACCGTCGTTCGAGACCTCCCGGACCCCGTCAAGAAGACCCGCATGCCCTCGATCACTCTTTGCCCCGCACTCGCGTCACCGCCCCGCCGGCGAAAGCACCTTGAACGCGGAAGAGCCCTCTACGATCTCGATCATCTGACCAGCCGGGATTTCGCGGAATGTCTGGGTCGTCCCGCTCGTGGGCCACCGCACGACGAGCTCGTCTACGCGCTTCGCGTCGAGCAGCCCGATCGTCTCAACCAGACAGTTGCCGCCAAAGCTGGAATTGTTGCCGATCGTTCGGTGAATCGACCGCGATGTGCCGTCCGCCGACTTGAGGTCAACCCGGAGCTTCGCGCCCAGGGCGGCTCGGTTCGTCTTGGTGCCGGTCAGCTTCAGCTTGAGCCAGTTCCTTCCCTCGAGGTGATTCTCGAACAGGGCGTTGAAACCCCGATCGCCTGGGGTCGCACCGCCCAGCTCGACAAACAGGTCGAGATCGCCGTCACCGTCCCAATCGGCGAACGAAACTCCGTGCCCCTTCTGCAGGTGGCCGGTGAATCGAGCTCATAGTCACATCGGCGAATTTATATCCATCGACGTTTTTGAATAAGAGGTTTACATCCAGCCCCTCGTAGGACATGTCGCCGGTCCCCAGGTAGATGTCCAGGTAACCGTCGTTGTCGATGTCGCCGAAATTCGCGCCCATCGGTGCCATCGCCCTGTCGAGACCAACTTCCTCCGAGACATCGCGGAAACCGTCGGCTCCCAGGTTGCGGTAGAGACGCGGCCGGCTCGATCCTTGAAGCTTCACGCCCATCGCACTTGCGAGCACCTCGGCCACGCGAGCGCGGTAATCGTTGACGTAGAGGTCGAGCCGACCGTCGTTGTCGAAATCCCAGAACCAGCACGCAAAGCTGAAGTCGGGCCCGGTCACGCCGAGATCAGGCGCGACGTCCTTGAACTTGCCGTCGCCTTCATTGTGGTACAACCGGCACGGCTGGCCCATGTTCGACACGAACAGATCGATCCGGCCGTCGTCGTCGTAATCTCCCCAGGCCGATCCCTTGGCGCATCTCAGGTCGGTGACTCCCGCCGCCTCCGCGACATCCTTGAACGTCCCATTCCCCTGATTGCGATACAGCCTGCTGCGATTGCGGGGATCGCCCTGCCCCTGCGACGGCGCACCGCCCGGCGGAAGATACTCACCACAAACGAAGACATCCGCATATCCGTCGTTGTCGTAATCACCCCAGGCGGCCGATTCCGACGCGATCGGCTCCGCGAGGCCGCTTGCGACCGTCACGTCGGCGAAACGTCCGCCGTCGTTGCGCAAAAGCGACATGCGCAGCGGCTTCTCCCAGCCCCCGCGCAAGAGCAGAACATCGAGATCACCATCGTTGTCGAAATCGGCTCGTGTGACGTTGAGCGCATACACTTGATCGACGAGCCCAGCGGCGCTTGACCGGTCTTCGAACCGGCCGTCACCACGGTTGATGAGCAGAGTCGCACCCAGGTCCGCATCAAGCGATGTCGTGAAAAGGTCCGGCAGGTTGTCGCCGTTCAGGTCGTCGAAGATACTCCCACCTGCCAGATTCGGGCCGCGCACACCGATCCCGGCTCGAAGCGCGACATTCGCAAACGGAGCAATCACCGCGTTCGAGCGAAACACCTCTGTCGGGATCAGGTATTGCGGCGGCACTTTCTCGGGATGCTCGCCAAGCGTCATGTAGGCGATGTTCAAGAGCCAGATGATGCGCAGATCCCGCGGAGATTCCTCGAGGTAGGCCGTGAACCATTTGATGGCCTCGCGCGAGCCAGCGGGGTTTTGATGCTGGGCCTCCTTCGCGATCGGAAAGATGCAGCTCGAGGGCCCGGCGCACTCCAGGCAGTTCTCGATCTCGCCCCGACGCATGGCTACGATTCCCAGGACCGCCATCAGCCGGCTCCGAGTCTTCGCCGGCACCAGCGCAGATCGGCCCGTCTCGAGAGCCTTTTCGAGCCACGCGCCCGCATCGCGAAAACGCCCCTCATACATGTGCACAAACCCGATTGATTGCTCGAGGCGCAGCTTCTTCTGCACCTGTTCGGCACTGGGCTCCGATTCGAGCTTGAAGAGCGCATATTCCGCTTCAAGCGCAGCTAAAGCACGCGGCCCGCGGCCACCAATGGCCGCTCGCAGCTCTCCAAGCGATCCCAGGTCTTTGATAGGTGCCATGAACCGAACGACGGTTTCGTAGCCTCCGTCCTCGAACTTTTCGAGGATCAGCTCGAACTTCCTCGCTTTTCGCCGATCCTCGCCAGCCGAATCTTCGCCCTTGGGGGCGCCCTGCGCACCGTCCGCCCCGAGTCCGCGAGGGCGCAACTCCCCTGCCCCCGTCCACATCGGCGGGAACAGACCCGCGAGCCAGATCACGACACACGCCGCCACGCCGACACAAAACATCCCAGCTAGCGAAACTCGAATCAGCCGCTGCATCGTGGATCGCGCTCAAGGAGCCGCTACGGTCGCCGTCAAGCACACACTGCAAAGAAGCCGGTACGATCCTCGCGTTTCATGTCTAAGTTCACTCCGTCAACAAGGCGCCGCCCGGATTCGAACCGGGGATGGAGGTTTTGCAGACCTCTGCCTTACCACTTGGCTACGGCGCCGCGACCCGAGCCGTCTGGCTCGACCGCTTGCACGATCACTTCCTTCATTCGTCGCCACGCGAGGGACCATGGAATCTAACGACACACGCGCTCGGGAGCAAGGCCGCCTTCACGCGAAGCTCCCGAGCCGTCCTTTCCTGAAACCCAGGAGCGCCAGGCCTAGCGCAACCGCCACCTCGAGCGGCCCTCCCAGTAAGCACGCCAGACCCAGGACCAAGAACAGCGCCAGCATACCCGTTCGCACGCCCGGGCGCCAGCCCATCGTCAAGAGCCCGATTACCATGAGCAACACAAGCGCGATGATCATTCGACTCGCCGGCTCATTCGCGTTCGCCGTCCAGAGGCCGCTCTCCGCCACCAGCGACAGCTTCGTAGGCGGAACATCCACTCCCGGCAGAACTCCCATCAGCGAAATCGGCCGCCCGAGCGTACGGATGCGCTCGGGCGCATTCGGCTCCGGAACCGTCGGCGAAATCTGCACCTCGCTCGTCGAGCTAGCTCCCAGATATCGATTCGCGATCGCAAGGTCCTGCTCCAGGTTGCCCCTCCCAACGGCCTCCGCCCGGCGGGCCCGCGCGGCTTCGACCCAACTTGAGGTCGCCCCCGTCCGGTTGTTCGAGGCGTCCCCAGCAGCAACCGTCAGCCGATCGCTCCTCGAGACACTCCGGAGCCGCATCTCATGGCCGATCAGCATCGATACCAGTTTCTGGTGATCGCGATTGGAGCCGCGATCGATCCTCGGAACAAAGTCGTTGACGCTCCGGAGCAGCCAGTCGGCTCGGGCCATCTCCAGCCGCGCCATCGACGTCGGTCGAAGCTCCCCGATCTCCCGTCCCAGCGTATACTCAGCCGGCATGTAGAGAGTTACCAGGTTCGTCGTCATTCCCTGTCCCACCCTGGGAAGCACGAGCGGCCACGTCGACCCTGTCGATCGCCGATCATTCGCGCCCGTCCGCCAGATCAGACTGACGTGGGGCTGCCGGCTCTCTGAGAGCGGGATCGACCATCTACCCGAGCTCGACCGTAGCGGTATCTCCGGGTTCGAGTCGACGGTCGCCCAGACGAGCGTGCTGTCAGCGGGAAGCTCGTACGAGAGAAAAGACCCGCTGTCCGGCACCTCGTATATGCCCTGCCCCAGGCTCGAGCCGTCCGGCATGACGACCACGGAGACATCGGCAAAACCCACCCGCGCCGAGCCGTCAGGCGAATCGCCCGCGGCCGCACCGTCGCGGGGAAGTTGCACCTTGAGACTCGGCGCCTCTTTCACCACCCGAAACGCACCCAGGGGCGCCCCGCTCGCCGCGGCGAACTCCCGGGCTTGAAATCGCGAGGAATACTCGATCCGTTCCAGCCCGACAGGATTTTCGAGCAGAACCGCCCCTTCGGTGCCGTTCAACACGGCCAGGCAGGCATCGACGGCTCCGCGCCCTAGCGGAGTAATTTCCGGAAATGGCAGCTCCCGGTCCGCCGGGAGCGCACGACTGGACCGCAGCACGAGCCTCTGCGAACCCCAAACCGGTCGTTCCGGCGTGATCGTCCAGACCGCGGTCTGGCCGCGCGTCTCCGTCGTCAATTGGTGGCCACCCCCCGGGAAATGAAGGGCCGCCGCCGCCGACCAAGATGCCGGCATCCTCAGGTGAATCGCGCTCAGAGCGCCCCGACCACGTCGTACCGAAGCACCGCTACCCATTCGGCCGAATCGGGATGAATCGTCATCTGGCTGTCGACGAGCACGCTCACCCGCGCCGGCGTCGGCAGCCACGAAATCTTGCCAAGCTGTCGCGGAAGATCGACGCGGTATGTCAGACGAGTTCGCGGTGAAGTCGCCACTCCCGCACTCGAAGATTCCGAAGCAATCAGTGTCACACCCGATTCCCCCTGCATCTCCAGCTTCGAAGTCGACGAGGCCACCAGAAAGCCCGCCAGCGTCTCCATGTCCAGCCATTCGATCCACGGCACGGCGATTCGATGCGGACGCGACCCAATTTCAAGCGGATTCTCGCTCACAGCAATCGAGCCCGCCAGCCGTAACCGCCGGTTAGGCGACCCGGAGAAACCATTGAACATCACCCGAATCCGGCCATCGGCAGTCGTACTCCAGCTCTCAAGTCCCACGGCATTCACCTCGAAGATCTTGAGACCAGCCGGAATCTTCGCCTCGATTTGTCCGAACCGGCCTGATGGCTCCGCAAGCTCGGCATCCACGGTCATGACCACTCTGCCCGGCTCGAACTCGAGCTGCATCGTCGGCTTGACCGAAAGCCTTGGCGGTGCCGGTCCGGTCGCCAGCGACGCGCGGCACTCGCGCACGAACCGCCTCGTGCCGGAAAGCGTAAGCGCATCTTCCGGAAGGCTCCCCCACGCCTTCACGAACGACTCTTCCGTGATCGGCTCGGCTCCCTCGATCGCTTCGAGACGACCCGTCCAGTCGCCGGGTTTGCGAACCCCCAGCGAGCCGCTGTAGCGCTCCGCACCGATCGGCTGAACAGCCGCCAGTACGCAAAGCCCCGCCGTCGCATGCCCGGCTCCGCCGGCTCCGGTTCCCAGCATCGCGGAAGGCATCCAGCAGTCGATCTCAATTGTTCCGCCGACCTCGAGCGGCGAATCGAGTTGCAGCACCCATTCGTCCTTGCCCGCGCTCTCGCACCACACGTACGCCCCGGAACCGAGCACTCGCGCGCTGCGCAGGATCAACCCTGCCGGGTGCGCCAGTCGCACGGACTCAAGCGCTCGCGGCGATTGAAAGGAGAGTCTCGTGCGCACCCGGTCTCCCGCCGGCCCGATATCCCAGAGAACCAGGCCGTCCACGCTCATGGCGCCTTGCTTATGCTCCGGGCCGGTACCCACGCCGACCCAGCGCAGGTCGACCCTTTCCACAGGCCCCAGCCGGCTCATCAAGGTCCCATCGGATTGGAGCTCCGCCCCGCCCGTCGCCGCCAGCACCGGAGTTTCTTCGCTCCGTCCCGATCGCGCCACCACAACCCGGGCGACCGCGATCGGGTTCACCGGAAAGCTAAACGATTCGACACCCGCCTCGCTAAGAGTCGCGAACGATCGCCGGACCGCGAGAACGTGTCGGCCCGCGCTCGGAATCGCCAGCTCCCCAACCTGCCCTCCCGGCATGATCGAGATTGGTGCCTTCCGTCCGTCGAGCGTCGCCTCGATGTCGCGAGCACCGGAGACCGGCAGCCGCCAGACCCAGGGCGAGCGTCCCGATGCGACGAGGCCGAGCTCCGTCTCGACCAGCGCCTCTCGAGCTCCCTTTCGTAGAATATGATGATCTGCGGAAACGGCTCGCACGCAGCTCTGCTGACCTGGATCGTCCACTTCCGCCAGGCGAGAAAGCCTCTCAAAATCCACAAGTCGAATGATCGCGGTTTTCGGAGGACGCTTCGGATCGAATCTTTCTTCGTCATAAGGAAAGAGAACAAGCATTGGCCCGCCACCACCGGGCCCGATCCCCCCTTGACCGGAGGCCGCCCGCACGACGAGCAACCCCAGGATCACCATGACGAGCGCCGCCGGTGCCGCGCGCCGCACCAGCGAGCTCTCACTCCGCCGCCGCCGCAACTGCCGAAGCCTCCCCAGCCCCACGCCGAGCTCCGCGACGAGGACCAGCAGTCCGCCGCCGAAAAGCCCCCACGCGTATCCCGCATGGCGGGAGGGAAGGATCCAGCCCAGCATCAAGCTCGCGATCATGAGCACGACAAGTCCGAGATGACGCCGCGACAGTTTCTCGAAAACTCGACGGCATAGAGCCCAGCCGGCAAGCACGACCAACACGATCAACCACACCGAAACCCCCCGCGCTCGGCCGTCAATCAAATAAACATACGCGTCGTCGCCCGGCCAACCGGGCGCCGTGAATCGCCGGCTGGACCATCCTTCCAGAAGCTTCACCCGCTCCACTCCTTCATCGGCCGCAAGCGCGCCTGCTTTCGGTGACGACTCGCCCCTGAATCGAGCCACGCTCTGGAACCGATCACCGCGATCCGCGCCCCATAGCAGAGCTTCCGCAACCTGGGCGCTCAAGGGATTCCGCTCTTCAATTCCCGGCCGCTCGCTCGTGGTCGTGATCACGAGCGCGTTTGGCAGCACCACCAGACCCAGCCCGTGACGCTCCAGCGTCTCGAGCGAAATGCTCGCGCCCTTGGCCGTCGAGCGGCTCGGAGTGCATACCGATTTCGGCCCCAAACCAGCTCGGTAGAGCGCCAGGCGGTCGACGATCACCGCGCGCGAACCCGCGTCCCACCGCGCGAACCACTCCGCGAATGTCAGCTCGTCCCCCGCCAGGTCAACAAGCCGTTCGTCAAGTAATCCGATCGTCGGATCGGGACCGCGATGCCTCACGCCTCGGAATAGCTCCCACGCCGTTCTCCACAGCTCTGCGCCGCCGCCACCAAAGCCCGCCGCCGGCTCGTTCTGGGCGGCCAGTAATCCCGGACCGCAATCGACCGCCTCGTACCCTCCCGGAACCACAAGCTCCCACGTGAACGAAAGACAGGGAAACGATACCACGGGAAGCACGGCTCGCACTCGCCCGGAAGGCAGACCCACCTCCCGTACCCCGACATAATCGAGGACGATCGTACAGAACTTCGCCCCCTGGCTCGCCTCGGGCAATGGTATCGAGACCCCGCTCCCCGACTCGATCGGCACCACGTCCGTCCCGTCTCGGCGCACTCGCACCAGTGAGGTCGCCCCGGCCAGCTTCAGTTCCAGTGATCGGGCCTGACCGCAGTGCAAGAAGAGCCGCAGTCGATGAACCGCCGCACCGTTCGGGTCGATTGACGTCGCCAGCACCGCCTCCCGGACAACACCCGCCTCCTGCATCCGCGCAAGCATCTCCGTGAACAGCTCGAGCCGCGCGCCAGGCTCATTAAACGCAAATGTATGAACATCAAAGCCGTCATAACCCTCGCGCGCCGCCCGGCCCGGTCCTTCCGGTTCGGAAACTAGGTCACGCCCCTCCGGCGAGACCGCCGATGCCTCCAGCATGTGCATCCCCGTCGCCTTGAATTGCGAGCGCACCGCGTGCGGGGTCTTCACCACGATCACGCCCCGCTCGAGGTACTTGCGCGCGACAGCCAGGACCGGAATCGCTGACCCTGGCGCCCACGGATATTCCGCATGAAAATAAATTGTTTTTTCACTTTGGCCCACGAGTTGAACCGCCACCTCAAGCGCCTGCCCACCCTCGGGCAGCCCCAGGTCCGCGCGAGCAGACCCCTCGAGCACCCGCCGCGGCACGGCACCCCCTGCTCGGTCCTCGAACTGCAGCGCTGCGGCCGAGCCCGCCGGACTCTCGATCCAGATCGGAATGCGCTCGAGTCCCCCCGGCCCCGCCACGATCACGAGCCTCCCATTCAGCGTGACCCGCCCTTTTGCAGGATCGACCGTGGCGAAGATCACAACCGAAGCAGAGGGCTCCTGATCGATCGGCTCCCGATCAACACGGGCCCTGCCCGTCCGGTCAATCCATCGCCAGGCAAGCGCCTCGCGCAGGCCCGCGTTCACCTGGCGAGCGGCTACAAAGCTCGGCACCGCCGCGGGATCGATCCAGGCCAGTCCAGACGCGTCCGTCGGCCGGATCATCGTCGTCCGATCAGCCCACGCCAGCCACGCTTCTTCGACGATCGGCGCGCCCAGAGGTACAACCCGCGGCAGCTCGAGCGGACCGCGAGACTCAGGCGAGCTCGAGCTCGCGCTGTAGACAAGCGAGACCTCCTTTTGCTGCGCATTCGCCGGGATCGCCACGCGCAGACGGGTACCGCCCGACTCAAGCGCGGACGCATGCCAGACCAATGGATCAGTAACTCCACGTATGAGCACGCGATCTGTGATCCAGCCCGGGCTCAGCTCAATTTCGAGCTCTGGCGGCAAGGCGCCGGCTGCGCTCCAGTCGAGCTGGCATTCCAGACGGGCCGGCGCTCCCGAAACAAATAGCTGACCCCGCACCGAGCACGACGACTCGGTTGCGGGCCCGCGAAAGACCAGGTCCGCGACGGACAGGGGCGAGCCCGCCTCGAACACGAGCTGGTTGATCCCCGCACTTTCCCCTTCCGGACGCCCGACGATCCTCCGCCCGGCTTTCTCGATGCATTCGGTCACCACGTGACGCGGGTCCAGGTTCACCGTCGTCGTACCACCGGTCCAGGTCGCGTTCAGCGGCCTGATCGCCGGGACCGCCCAGACCCCATCACCCGGCGAGCGAGCAATCGCCAGGAATCTCACCTCCGTGATCCGCTTGAGCTCGCCGCCCAGCGTCACGCTCACCCGACGTCCCCCGCTCGATGGCTCGATGCGAAACCCACGCACCGCCGGCCCCACAACCTCGACCAGCTCCAGGCCCGGATCGAGCTCGGCCTCCAGCGACTTCGGATTGCGCGGATCAAGTTCGAGCAGCCACTCGGTCGACCAGTTCCCCGGCCGCAGGGAGCCGTCAACCGTCCCCCGTAGATGGACCTGCGTCGCCCCCGACACCCACAGATCCGACTCGGGCGCCAGGTCTCCGCGTTCGCGATCAACAATCTCGAGCTCGATCCGCCCCGACTCGGCCTCGACTTCCCATTGCAGGCGATCGGCTCGGCCCCCTTCCAGCGGCCCGCGGCGCCGCCCCACCCGCACCGACGGTTTCCACTCCGTCGGCAGCTCGAGCGCGAGGACAGTTGTCGCCTCACCCGGCAAAGCCAGATGCATGCTCCGCCCCCCCACCCGCTTTTGAGCCTGGAGCTCCCACACAAGACGAACCGACTGCCTGGGATAACCGTCCAGCGAAATGCTCTGCATCCCCGAATCGCGTGCGCCGAGTAGCGGCTCCAGAATCGATTCGCCCGAGATCGATCGCCGCATATCGGCCGGCCGCACCGGCTCCGCGAACAGTTGGGCGGGAAGCTCGTCGTCTCCAGCGGTTGCGGCTCCACTCCTGGTCGCAGAGATGACTGCCGGCGACCACACGTCCAGCACGTAGTCCGCCGGATCTGCCGTCGACTTGACGATTACGAGCTCCGTCTCTCCCCTCAAGACACCGCCCTCCCACCGCGCGCGGTGGCGAGCGCGAACCAACCTTGGAGCTCCGGCGGAGAGTCGTCGCTGCGCCCCTTGAGTCGCACGCTCGAGCAGCGACTCGAACGCCTCCGCAGTCAACAGTCGCAACTCGGTCCCGGGCGGAAAACATAGCGATGTCATCTTCGCCGGTGCCCGCAACCGCACGATCTCGGGCTCGGAGGCAGCCGTGGCGCGCCCCGAGGCAACGCACAAGAGCCCAAGTACAACCGCTCGCGCCGCGCGGATAGGGCGGCTTGAGACTCGCTCCCTCGCCCTCTCCGACTGAGCCGATTCGTTAGGAATCATTGCTGGGTGCACTTCAAGCCCGCTGAACGGTAGAGCTTCGCAGTTCCGGTATCGCTTCCTGCCCGACGGCCGCGGCGGGCGCGTGGTCGACGGTCGACGGCACGCGCACCCGGATCGCCGTCGGATCATCCGATCCAACGACCGCCGTTCCCTTCGGAGGGGAATCTGAGAGGGGCCGGCCGGCCGCCGGCGTGCTCCGCCCGAACGGCAACAACCGCAGACGCGCCCGCTCGATTGCACGCTCGATCACAAACCCCACCAGCGAGAGTACGGCACCAAGCGCCGCCGCCTGCAGCACCAGCACCGTCACACCCGGCTCAACCAGCGTTGCACACAAAACGAGAGCGCCGGCAATCCCCAGCCAGATCGTACGAAATCGGAGCTTTCGAAAGATCGCCAGGAACCCGATCACCAGCGAGAGCCCCGAAGAGACGCCGACCAGCCACGATCCAGGTACCAGCCAGAGCTCCAGTGCCGCGGGCTCGCCGCGCCGGCTGAAAAGATACCGATCCTCTTCGTATGCCCCCGACCCTGTGAAATCGTCAATGGCCGATGCCGGGCCGCCGCTTCCCACCAGCCACTCGTTCAGGCCGGCCGAGTCCTGCACGGGCCGCCGTTTCCAGGAAAAGCCGCTGAAGGACCAGTGGTTCTCGTCGGACCAGCCGCGAGGAATTCCGACGACCGCCAGGCTCCAGGGCAGCCGGGCCTCCCACAGCGCCTGCAGAACCACCGCCCCGTCCTGAATCTTGGGGAGCCGCCAGCTCGTGCCCGGTTTCGGCTCCTGGAATTCCAGCTCCACGAGCGCCGGTCGGGAGGCCGAGTCACCCTTGAACCGCAGACTGTGCCGCGATGTCGACTGATCGTAATCCACTTGATCGGCGATGCGACCGTCGACACGAGCTTCGATCCCCTCGACCCCCGAGGGAAGCTCAAACGGGAATTCGGCCCCATGCCGCTCGACCCAGTACCGCGCGGTCGTGCGCCGCGACCCGTCGACACCCTGAATCGTCTTGATCAGGAGCCGCGGGATGACAAGCGGCGGAAGCGCGTGCTGCGACAGAGCCCGGGCCTTGAACGTGAAGACATGCTGCTGGCTCCGCGCATCCTCCTGGGCGAATTGCAAAAGCGGCCTCTCCCCCACAGGCTCGGCGTGCAGATCGAACGCCGCGCGGGCCCAGCCCGGCGGCGTCCCGTTCTCGACAACGATCTCCGGGTCGAGCTCCAGCTCGACTCTCACCGGCGCGGCCTCTCCTTCTTCAATCGTGATCCAGTCGAGGGTCACCTCCCGCGGAGTCGCGGCATCGAGTTGTTGCGCCAACGGCACCCGGTAGCGAAAACGCACGACGGCCTGGTCGATGGCTGCTCGATCGAACGACAGACGGTACCGCCAGGACCCGTCCGCCTCGCGGCCCAGCTCGCGACTGTCGATCTCCTGGCGCTCCAGCAGCTCCCACCGCGCGGCGAATCTGGCCGGCACCCGAATCACCACCGATTTCAGTTCGCCGTGGCGGACCGAAATCGTCGTCTGCTCGATCACCTCCACCGACCGCGACAAAACCTTCGCGGAGAGAATCGTTTCGTGGCGGAGCAGCCGCTTGGGCCGCGTGACCTTGATAGGCAGGTAGCTCGAGCCTCCTCTGTCGGCGACGAACAACTGCCGCGCCGGATCCTCCTTCGGCAATAACACGCCCGGCCAGATCCCCGAAAGACTCTGGAATCTTGACCTGAGCTCCGGAGCGCTCCTGAGCCGCCCGCTCAAGTCGTCCCCCACCTCAAGAGCCAGGCCTCGGCCCGCCGCGAGCGCATAGAACGCATTCACCGGAATCGACCGGTCGAGAGAGAACAACCCGAGCTTGATCGATCCCACCGCCTCGATCGCCTCGATCGCGGCGAGCTTGAGAGATACCTTCTTGCTGTCGCGCGCCTGCGGGCTCAACCGAATGTTCAACCGGCGTTCCTGCTTCTCTAGCGGTCCGCGACCCGCCTCTCGAGACGCTAGAGAAGCATGCCAGCTCTCGACCGACTCGCGCGGCCCTACCGAGACGACTTCCAGTCCCGGCGCGGCGCCCACCTCGAGCTCGAACACCTCGCCCAGCCACGTCAAGTCGATCGTCGTTTCGCTGCGCACGCGGTCCGCGTCCACTTCCAGCAGCGTCCGCGTCTCCCCGCGGATCTGCGTCGGAGAAGCTTCGACAACGAGGTCCAGCACGAACGGCTGATCGAGAAACTCATACGCAAGACTGGTTGCCGGCCGGGCCCGCAAGTCGCTCGGCAATTTGCTCGCATCGATCCGGTGCAAGCCCGCGGGCGCGTCCGATCCGACCCAGATGTTCGGGCTATTCGTGATCCCGATATAGCCCGTCTGCTCGCGCACACCCGAAAACGGAAAGCCCGCGAACGAGATCCGCCGCGGACCGGACTTGGCGAGCGACCGCCGCGTCCGCAAGGTCAGCCGCGCGGCTCCTCCGGCGCGCAGCGGCTCGCCCAGCGGTATCGTCAGCTTTCCCGGCCCCCGCGCCTGGCCGATCTTCTCGGCCAGTGATTGATCGTCAAGCTCGAGCTCCGTGATGTCCTCGTCGTCGGCAACCTTCAGTTCCAGGGTCCTCGCCGTCCCCCGAACGCAACGGATCGACCACGACGACCGCGTTCGCACGGCCTGCGCATCCACCTCGATCGCAATTTCACCTTGCGCCGTCAATAACGGCGGCGCACCCCCAGCCGAATCCGCATCGTCGAGCCAGCTCACGTCCAGCTTCGACCGCGGCGAAAGATGGGCCGTCACAGGCTTCCTTTTGTCCCGTCCAGGCTCGTTCTGCCCGAAGTCTTCATTGGACCCGATCACAATATCCGATCCGCGACCGCCCAGATCCAGCTCAAGGCGAGTCGTGGCTGCTTCCGGAATCGCCAGCGACAGCCTCCTCCGCGCCAGCTCGTTGCTGAAGAAAGCCCGGACCTCCACCGCGATCCGATGCTCGCCCTGCCCCGTCAAACGCACCCGCCACTCCCCGCGTTCCTGCTGGCGCAGGTCCAGATCCCGCCCGTTCTCGCGCGCGGCAACCAGTCTCTGATTGTCCAGCCGGATCGGCACCCACACGTCGCCCTCACCACTCACGGCCACGGTCAGCTCGACCACGAGGTTGGCACTCTCGCCGACGACGCGACCTGAAATCTTCACCGATTCCACCAGCCCGCGGGATGCATCTGCCCCCTTCCCGGCCGCTGCCGTTTCAAGAGCGGCGGCAATCCCCGCACGTTCACCCTTCATGAGCACGAGATCCGGACGCTCGATCTTTCGCCACAACTCGTCCAGGTCTTGCGGCATGTTCAAGATCACGAACCACGGAATCCGCCCTTCAACCTCCCGCGCACCCTCCTGCGCACCCGCCGACGCGGACAAACCGCCGCCAGGCGCGGGCACGCTCGAGCCGGCTCGAGCCGGTGCGACCTCCACTCGCGGATCACTCTGCCCAGGAGGTAGGCTCGACTGGCCCGAAGCGAGACAGCCCATCGCGATGAGCAAGTTCGTCAATAAATACAAGATGCAGCACCTAGAAGAGTTGCATCGCGCGGTGACCCTCCGCTTCCGGAAAGCCAGCCGTCGGTGGTCGCTGCTTCGATCGTGCGAGGAAGAATCTGCCTTCCAGCGCATCTATTCCGACAGGGTAAACTATAACATATCCGGCCGGCTTACTCCACGCTCGGCCAGCGGGCACCGGGCGAAGGACGAAGTCGTCCGGCTTATTTCGCCTTGGCCTTTGCCGGTGCCGCCGGCCGCGCGGCGCCTTTGCGGGTGCCGTCGGTCGCAGCTTCCCCTCTCGCTCCAGATCAACCCACGCCGCATGCCCGGCTTCGGGATGATCCGGATCGTATCCCATGTCGCCCTTCCCGGTCAGCCGTTTGAGCGTGTCCACAGCCAGCGCACGCACTCCGACGGACTGCTCCGCCGGTGAAAGCAGCTCGATCAGCTCTGAGAAGAGCTGCGGACTGGCCGCCTCCTGCGGCGAGAAACCGACGATCATCTTGCCCGCCATCGCCGCGGTCTCGTCCCCGAATTCCTCCACGAGCTGCTCGTTCACCTTGGCGGCAGCCTCAGGCCCGAGCGCCGTGTACAACCTCACCCCCGCTAAAGCTCCTTGCCGCACCGCGGAATCGTCCTTGCGCGAAAGCAGCGGCATCAAGTACGACATCTCCCCCATCGACTTGAGTGCGGCAACTGCGAATTGCTTGGTATGAACATTACTCTCTTCAACCGCCGCGACGATCTCCGTGAGGATCGGCCGGCCGCGATGAAGCACTTTGGCAAAATCATCACGCGCCTTCACCTCCTCCGGAGTCGGCCACGCGTCGCTGGCCCACATGGGCGAAGCATCCTCGGTCGACCGCTTCACACTGCTGCGGTCGATCGAAAGCACGTCCAGCGGTGCGAGCACCTCTTGCTTGGCGCCCACCGTGACCGTGATCTCGCCCGAAACACCGTGCACCACCAGCGGCGGCACCGGGCTCACCAGCCGCCCGTAGACCCACCGGGCCGATCGCTCGACTGCCGCACAGCCGTTCTGCGGCACCTCGAGCGTGATCAGCCGGTCGCCCAGGCCGACCTTGAGCGTGGTCGACGTCTCGGGTCGAACCAGCAGCCAGCCTTGCGCCAGCTCGATCGCCGGCGCGGCTTCAGTCGATTGCGGCAGGACGCGAAGCTCGCATTCCCCCAGCATCAACACCTCCGCCTTGCCGATCGCAACCGCCGTCCGCGTCGGAAAGAGACAGAGCAAGCGCGAGGACGCGGCCAGCGGAGTCGGCCCGGTGAGCCGCTCCCACGAACGCGAGTCGGGGCTATACCGCAGCAGAATCCCCTCGGGAGCAGCCGCCAGCCCCAGTGATCCGGCAGGCACCACGAGTTTGGCGTGGGGGGCCCCGGCTTTTGCCGCGTCGTCGGTCGCCTTCGCAACATCCGCTGCACCTCCCGCTCCAGCCAGCTCGCCGGTCTTCATCACAGCTTCAGACGGCTCTGCCCCCCGCGCGTCCTTCGGCTGCGCAGCCTCCGCCCCACCCAACACTTCCGCCCCGCCAGCCTCCTCCGGCGAACCCTTTCGCGCATCGTCGGCATCCACCACCTCATGGTCCTTCACCACGGGCCCGGGTCCCGCGACAAGCGTGTCGCCGGCCACCGGCGCCCGGAAGCCCTCCGGCGCCGGCGCCGTCAAGCTCATCCACGCCGCCGCACTACAGAGCCCAATCAGAAAGAGACACGCAACCGCCGGACCGAACCGCTCCAGCGTCGACCGCCGAGGCGCCTCAGGCACCACCCAGGGATTGATCGGCTTGGAAACCGGTTCGGGCAGATCGGCCCGCGCCTTCGCCGATCGCGCTACCGCGGCGTACGGGTCGAATCTCTTCCCTTCACCAGTTGATACATCCGCGCTCTCGCCGCGGCCGGCACCTTCACCTTGTGCCCCAGCAAGCTCAAGATCTGGTGCACGCTCGCAACCTCGGCCAGAACCACGTCCTGAGAAAGACACCTCTTCTCATATTCCGCCACCACTTCCGGGTCGAGCTCGTTATCGAGATAACCGGCCACCACGTTCGGGTCGAGCCCATCCCCGCCCGAGCTGCTCGGAATCGAAAGCCGGCGCTGCCGCGTGACCCGGTGAATCCGCTCCGTCAACTCCTGCGCGAACGGACTCCCGGCCACCTGGCTCCCGATCTCCTTGACCTGCGCCGGTTGAAGCGTGTCGTCGAGCCAAGCCAAAAGAGTCCTTAGAGTTAAGCGCATGAGAGCCTCCCATCCATTCCTGCGGTGATGCGATTCAAGTGCAGCCCGTCTCTATTATTAGTGCCCGGCTCTCATCGAATCCGTGCGAATGATTCAAGATTTGTTGAGAAATTGCCGAAATGCCCCACCGCAGACTACCCGCGACCCGGCCGCACCCCTGGGATGGGCGGTACGGGCTTGGCGAATCGTTCGGTGTAGCAGGCACACTCCGTCTGCCGTCCGCCGAATTTGCCGGTAGGGTGGCACCGGCTCCGCCGCACCCCTGGGATTAACGGTCTACCCACTGCTTGGCCGCCGCACCCGATAAAGCCGGAACCACGGATCGTTCTCCCTCCCTCCGTAAAGCAGCTCGAATCGCTCCGGATGAGACTCGGCCCATCCACGTTCGATCGGAAACCCGTCGCGATCAGCCACGTTGTGGCTCCCCTCCGCCGGATTGACCCGCGTCACGACCAGGAGCTGTGTCCCCTCGGCATCCAGGTTACGAAGCCAAGCCGAGAAATCCGGCGCACTCCGGTCCCAGCCCGGCCGCGGGTTCGGCCAGGCCCCGGCCCCTCCCTCCATCGCCCGGCGATGATAGTCGTGCAACAGCCAGTCCCGGTTGCCATCGACGTTCACATACCGCACCTCGTTCCGCAGGCCTTTTCCAAACAGATAATAAGGAATGTTCGTCCCCGCGTAAGCCACGCGCGACCCCTTCGGCCCCGACGCGGCTTCCAGTTGCTGCCATCCCACGTAAAAGTCGAATGCCGGATACGACACGAACCGCTCCGGCTCGCCTTCCAGCCAGACATCAGCGTATCCGAGGGCAAGTAAGGCCGCCGTGCCCGCCAGTGCGATCGCCGCGCGCCCGCGAGTCCAGCCGTGGCACCATGCCCACGACACCAAGATCGCCGTCGCCAGAATACCCCCGAGGGAAGCCAGGCTCACGAACAAGCCCATGCTCGCATTCTCGCGCAACACGTTCTCGAACCGTGAGAACAACGGAACGAGCGCGCCGATATCGTTCGGCACCGCCGCCGAAAGGTCCCACGGAATCGACCCGCCCTTCCCGCCAAACGGCCAGCACTCCGGCGTCAGCAGATGCACACCCAGGAGCACCGCAGCCGCCAGGCAAAGCCAACGCCCTCGATCGAGTAAGAGCGCCAGCGGAACCGCCGCCAGCCCGAGCGCCTGCAGCATGAATCGCTGCTGGCTGCGATAAGGAATGCACACCCAGTAAAGCGCCACGTTGACGATCGCCAGCAGCCCGAAACCCATGGCCCACGCCCGCAGCGTAGTCGTCTTCGCATTCTTCCTTCGCCCTCCGTCCTCCGACCTCCGACCTCCGTCCTCCGTCCTCTGACTCCACACCGCGGCCCCCGCGACGGCGAGCACCCAGAATGGCACAAGCCGCGGGTCGAGCACGGCCATCAGGGTATCGACAAGCGCCCGCCAATCGCCAAAAGGCATGTAATAAGGGCTGAGCTGCATCGCGTCCGGCCCATACCATCCCCGGATGAGCGTGTGCCCCAAGACCCTCACTTCCAACGGATAGAGCGGGTTCCCGGTCAAAAGCGCGTTCCGGGCATACCAGTAGCCCCCGGTAAGAAACGGTAGGAGAAGCACAGACAGTAGTCGAGCAATCTTGGTGCGACGCGCCTTGTTCCCGACGAGAACGAGCGCGGCGACGAGCGCCAGTAGCGGCGGTACAAAGACCACGCCGACGGGTTTCGTGCCCAGCGCCTCACCCGCCGCAAATGCACCCAGACAAAGCGCGGGCGTGCCTCCGTCACCCGCAATGGCCTGAAGAAAGAAATACGCCGCCATCATGTACCCGGCCACGAACATCGTGTCGACGTTGGGTTCGAATGAGTAAAGGAGCAAGGGCGTCGACGATGCGAACCAGCAGGCGGCAATCAGGCTCGCGGATCGTCTTGCGCCAAGTGCCCGCGCACAGCCAAACGCCGCGACTGCGGCCAGCAGCAAGAACGGCGCCTGCCCGACCTTCGCCAATCGGTCGCCGCCCCAGCTCGCCATGAGCCATGTGAACCACAGATCGCCGTTCGCGGGAAAATACGTCGCCGCGTTTTCGCCAAACGGCGCCGCCACCAGGAACAGCCGCCCTGCTTTCCACCACCGCACTGCGAAGTAGAGATGATAAATGGGGCCGTCGCTCACAACCTTGACAGCCAGCAGCAGCGACCGCATGCCCAGAATCACGCCGGCCGCGATCAAGACTCCGAGCGCCGCCACGGACTCGGGAGAAAACCACGGCTCGGTGTCGACCTTGAAATGCCCACCGTCAGCTTTGCCGCGAACCCACCGGACGAGACCTCCCAGTGTGAGCCACACCGCACTCCAGACGACCATCGGCCCCGCCGAGATCGCGCCGAAAAGGCTCAAGACCTCAAGGCCGACGGTGCAGCCGGTCCAGAACACGACAGCGGTGCCCAGGAAGCCGGCGATCCCGCCAGCCTGCCTTAGCCCGTGGCGCGCGATCCAGAACGACCCGACCAGCAAGAGCCCGTTGGAAACCAGGCCGAGCAACCAGATCGGGATGGCGATTCCGATCGAATTCAATCCCAGAGCGCTCCCAGGCAAGCCTCATTCCGAGCTTGCGTAAAATATTCCTCCCCCGTTGTGGAAGAGGTGCCACTGCGGGCGGCGGAGGAGGGTGCAGGCGCAGGGAAGACCCCACCGCCCAGCTTCTTCGTGCGGTAAGTTTCAATGTCCCCGAACCGCGCCCCCACCGATTCAGCTTTCACCGCCCCCATTGTCGCCCATCGCTCTGCGAAAAGGGACATACTGCTCCCGCCCTCGACGCGCAACCCTCAACCCTGACCGACCACTTCGTTTTGTACATTCGTCGCGCGGCCTTACGCCATAAGGACTACGGGAACGCACTCGCTCCGTGGAGGTGGCGAGCCATCGGTCGAATTCGACGCCGAAACCTCGCCCGTAACCGCCCGGCCTTGGCCCAAAATCGCCACAGTGCGGCCCGCGACCTGGCACAGACCCCGAATCCGGTGCAGCCGCCCTCCGCAAACGCAAATGCGCACATGTCTTCGGTCGATCCACCAGCCTCTCGACCCCTGGTGCGAAATGATACCAGAGTGATACCACGATGAAGGTATCTTCCGATCCCCGCTCTCCGTCTTCCGGCTCCCTTCACTCCGCGCTTCCTCCTCCGCCCTCCGCCCTCCGCCCTGCGTCCTCCGTCCTGATTCCGGCCCTGAATCGCCACCGCGCGGCTCGCGGAGCGCTCCACTCCCCAACTCCGGGTTCACCGCCCTCCCCAAGTGCACATGCGAAAACGGCTTCGGTCGATCCAACAGCTTCTTTCCCGCGGCCCAAAAATGATAACTAATGATATCAAAAAACAGGAGATCATCGCCTCCCAGTCCAGAGTCCGACGGAGCGAACCCTGCGCTCAACCGACGACACGGCAAAGCCGCCAGCGCGACGCAGCCGTCTTGCGCAACGGCTAGGCCTGCCTGGGTTTCGGTTTTGGTCTCAGCCTCTTTGCCCATTGCGGTAGTCTGCACTGGATGTCACTCCGTGCGTGAATTTCACCACGGTTCCCAGGATGAGTGGAGATCGACGCGGAGGGCGGAAAGCGAAGGGGAGCCGCCCATCGCGCCAGCATCGCGCGTTCGCAGACTCTGCCCTATGGATAATATGCGACCGGTTTCAGCGATCGACAATAAAAGCGTCCAAAAAAACTGCAATCACTCAATCGATGTGGCTGCAACGTCAGGAGCTACGGCTTTGCGCGATTTCTTTGTTAATTGTGAACACGCGGTCGAATCAAAACACCACGCGCGGTCGTCCGATCGGTCATCGACGGCGTGCTCAAAGTCAAGGAGAATCACCTCAGGGGCGTCGTGGCACGCGAAACATCCGAGACCGAAAACGTACTGGTTGTCGTTTTGTTCATGGTTCGCTTCCTCGGTCGATCGATATCATTCGCGACGTGTGCTGCGACCCAGACGCTCAATCCAGATCATCCGCAACCGCCTCGCGCAATTCAACTCCGCCCGGATCTCCCGTTCGAGTCGGTCACTCGTCTGAGATAGAGGTAAGCTCCGGCCGGTATGTAGGATCGCCACCAGCCGATTGTCATCGCCACGACGGCGAAACCCACGACCACGTAGACCGACCAGTATGGCAGCTTCAAAGCCGCCACGCCGAATGCGCTGGCAATGCAGCCGACGATCAACCCGGCTCTGCCCGCCGTCGACCGGTACCAGGGCCGCACCCTGTTGAATCCACATTCGAACTCTGCGCCCTGGCGAGCGGACAAATCGAACTCCAGGACCTGCGATCGGAAAAAGTCACGCCGGGCCTTGATCCGGTGCCTCCCGGGATTGATTGGAAATGTCTGGGTCTGTTTATCCTTCAGAATTCCCACGGCGACGTCGTCCACCAGAATCCGCACCAAGGGCGCTGCGATCCCCGTCCAGCCGACCACCCGGACAGTGATCCCGGTCAGCTTCTTCCGAACGTCTTGCATGGATGAGCAACCCCTTTGACATGCCTCGCTGAGCGACCGGATATCCGAGTCTCGCCCAGCGCCACTTCAAAGGTTTCCTTGAGCCCAATACCAGCTTCCTGCAAATCTCGTGACCGTCAAGAGATTCTTTCCCTCGCTCCCGATTGACATATACTTGGTCCGTGGTGCCGGTTCCCACCCACCGCGTCCGAAAGAAACCGACGATCTCGGCAACGACCGTGAGAAATCTCCGCACATGCTGAATGTTCGACTCCCGCAGCAGGGCCCGGCCGGTCGAACGTGCAAAGACTCGCGTCTGCCCGTCAGATCATGGCCGACGCGCTCCTCCTGCACGGTCCGGTAATCCTCGCCGTCGGCATCTATGGCACCACGGCGCACAGGCAACGCACGGCTGCGTGAGATGGCCAAACAACTGCCGCTCGTGCCGGACGGTTTCGGCACATTGATCGATACGATCTCGGGCGCGCATCCAGGAAGCGACCAGGATGTATACGACGCAGCCGAGACACTCTGGGTACGGATCAGCGCTTTCCCGCGCTAAATGACATTCTGCGATTACGCCACATGAGGCGTAGAGCATCGCATACCCGACGACTAAACCCGTCGGTCTGTCACCCTCATGATGGCCCCCTCGCTGCATCTGCCGGCCAGACCTGCCCTTGGTGATCCAAGGCTGGATCGTGCGTATAAGTCTGCCACATCTG
This sequence comes from uncultured Planctomycetota bacterium, assembly GCA_963823665.1. GTDB lineage: Bacteria > Planctomycetota > Planctomycetia > Isosphaerales > Isosphaeraceae > CAVXHV01. The sequence goes on along the minus strand of CAWGMQ010000007.1, from coordinate 324,983 downwards.
CGACAGCACCCCGTGCAAGGGAAGCAACTCCTCCGCCACATTCTGGCGCAAGTCAGCGTCGACCAGTCCCCGCGACTCCAGAAAACGCAACCACGCCGGTATGGCTTGGAACACGGCCGACGACGTGTGAACCAGAGCATTAAAAAAGCCCACCATGCCCGCGAGAAAAACTTCCAGCGTGACGCGTTCCGGGCAGAGGGGATGCGCCGGCGGTGGTGGCTTCGGAGGTCTCTGATTCGGGCGCAAGGCTCGATCCAGCAAGCTCGGCTGCGGGTCGAGTTGGCCCTCATGCCGGCGGATGAAATAACGATAGAGTTCGTGCCTCACGAGTTGGCCGCGCGGGAAGGGCACTCCTTCCTCCCGGCGCATGTAGCCGACGAACTCGCTGATCAGCCGCGACAGGTTGATGGCTGCCGGGTCCCGGGCCGCTCGTCCCTCCCCGTCATCGTCCCATTTGTCGGCGGCTTTCTTTCGTCGCCTCAGGGCAAAGTCATCCATTCGCCACTGGCGTCCGGACCTCCCCGTGAGATCGCTGATGAACTCGCGCAGGTATTCCTCGCGCGGGTCCTCCACATAGAACCTGACACTCTCGAGAAGGACAGGATCGGTCGGATCGGGCGAGCTCGTGTGTTCGAGGTAGTCGAAGATCTCGTAGTCGGCCCCCTTATTCGTGAATTCCGAGACACCCCAGGGCACGATCTTCTCGGACGATTTCACGCCTCGCCACAAGAACGGACAATTGGCCATGATACTCGAGAGCCTCCACGGCGCGGTTGAACAGATCGATGTCGCCCCCGGCCCGGGCGGCGAGCTCGCCGGAGAGGGAGGCAACCGCCTCCAGCCGGCTCTCTGCGAGAGCGTCCCGGACGCACGAGGACAAATAGTAGCAAGCGCTCTGCTCGTAGACCTCGGGCCGTCGCTCACGAAGTGCGCCGACGAATTCGCAAAATCGCCGGCGGTCACCGTATTTCATCGCGTCCGAACGAAGCCGATCCAACATCTCGTAGGCAATGTCGTCAGTCATCACCTCAGCATCTTCCAGGGCGCCGAGGAAGACGGCGATCCGCCCTTCCGCGGATTGAGACTCGAATTCCTCCCAGAGGCGGTCGGCCCGCTCGACGATGGGGTCCGGCGGAGATGGCGGTTCCGGCGCTCTGGTAGCGTGTGCCGATTCGCTTGAGCCGATCGTCTCGCTGGGTTTGGTGTAGAACGAATCCGACCCAGCCGACCCGGTCGCCGAACGCGGGTTCGAAATGGCAATCGCCTGTGTTGCCGAAGCCACTCGGTCCGTGCCCAGGCAACACTTTTTGTACTTCTTGCCGCTGCCGCATGGGCAGGGATCATTACGTCCGGCCTTCATGGCTCCCTCCTGGATGAACGCGCATCTGGCACACCGTATACCCGAGCCCGGCAACGCCACAATAAGTCCCCGAGCGTCGTCCCTTGCCATGTCGGTCTCTATCGCCTCGCGGTTCTCACGTCGGAAAACACCTCCCAAACGCGACCAGCAACCTCGGCGATCCGTTCTCAATCCGAATCCGCCGGCGCAAGAGTGCCCAGATCAAACTCCGCTCCTTCGCCACGAACCCCAGCCAGGTCTCGCTGTCGGCCGTCACGCGCAAATCCGCTTTTCCCTGATGACCGTCCTGAACCTCCAATTTGCCATCGCGAATCACCACCGTCGCCTTCTTCGACTCTTTCCCCGTGAACGTGAAATGATAGAGGGCGCTCAAGCCCGCCGACTTGCCCGCCTGGAACAGCAACTTCAACCCGAACAGAAACCCCTCGATGTTCCGCGCCCGGATGCCGCTGTCCACCCGCTTGACCGTCTTCGCTGGGAACCGCCTCGGCACGTGCTCTTCGGCATCCGAGCCCGCAATCACGTAGATCGTTTCTTCCTTGTCCGTCAGTGGCCGGAGCGTGTCCTTCAGGAAAGTTCCCCGGTTCGCCAGGAATGGCCCGATCACATCCTCGCCCGCCGGACAAACTGCCAGGCAGTAAGCCGCCTTGTAGTTCGGTCCGAACGCCAGCGACTGCCACATCGACGCCGTCTCCGAAGCGGTTACCTTGGTGCGGTAATCCAGCCCGTTCTTGCTATCGGCCACCTTTTCCACCCAGTCCCCGAATCCGCTCATGAACTCCCGGTAGTTGTGGGTCATGCAGCTCGCGAAGTTGAAGTCGCCCTCTGGTGAAATCGCCCCGACCGGGCACGCCGCCACGCACAGCTTGCATTCCAGGCACGGATTGTAATCAATCGGCTGGCTGTACTCGGAAGCCTCCGCATCGATCAGCACTGTGCCGAGCACGATGAAATTGCCGAACCGCGGATGGATCACATTCCGGTGAATGCCCATCTGTCCCAGCCCCGCCGCCACAGCCACCGGCTTGTGCGCGACAACCCAGATCTTTCCCGGAAAACGGTCCTGCTCCATCGGAAACCCCGCCGACGGGTTCATCGCGCGAACGCCCTTCGCCTCGAGTGCGGCGACAACCTTCCGCGCAACCTCATTGGAATGGTCGTACGTCCCGTGAAACTCCAGGTTTGAAACTGACCGCGCCGGGCTGCGAATCGGCTCCCGGTTCATCCGGCAAACGAAGCTCAGCAACGTCCTGGCGTGCGGGAAATATCGAAGTATGTCCTCCCGCTGCCCGTCGAGCGCCGGCCGGCTCAACTCAACCAATCCGGCGTCATCTGCCCCGCAATCGAGACACAGTTGACGCAGCCACGCTGCGTCGAGAACCGCCGGCGCGGCCGCAGCCGCCGAGTTCGTTCGCTGACGTTCCCTCTCACGGAATCGCCGCACAGTGGGGTGTTCAGCAAGCTTCACCATGACAGCCTCTCTTTGTATATACAACGATATTGCGAAAAAAACACGACGCGATCATCGCTAGGCTTTTGAACCGCGCAACTTCTTCGCCGCCTTTTCGAGGAGGGCAATCCCGCCCTCTCCCAGCAGTTCCGCCGCCTGTCGCTGAGCGGCTTCCCACGCCGGCACGGCGCGTTCGATCAATCGCCTGCCCTGCGCAGTCAGGCGAAACGTCTGCATGCGGGCGTCCTGCTCGTCGGGCACGATCTCGATCCATCCGTTGGCGCGCATCCGCTCGACGTTCCGGCTGAGAGTGGATGTATCCAGTTGAAGGATCTCGCAGACCTGCCCAGGCCGCGCCTCGCCAAGTTTCGCCGTCGCAATCAGAATGTTCAACTGGCTGATTTTCAGCCCAAGCGGCCGAAGAGCGTCATCATAGAAGTTCGTGACGACCCTGTTCAGCAACCGCATCCGCGCAGCGACACACGTCCGCGCGATGACATCAATGCTGCTGTTCGTCGTTTCACTCATGATCGTCAGCCTCCTCGATCGCCACGTTCATTGTATATGCAATAATCGCGAAAGGTCAAGTCCATTCGGCGAACGGGCCAAAGCGTTGTCGCACGGACGAGTACTGCGGGTTGTTGCGTCTCCGTCCTGTGCCTCTGGTCCCTCTTATCGCAAATTGCGATAGCTTCCCTTCACCAATCGCATCTTCGCGGTCAGTGATGGACCACAAAGAGTATGACAAGGCACGCTGGATCGTTGATTGCGGGTGATACCAGCCACCGCCGAGCCCGCTACCGGGCGCGAAGAAGTCCCCAGCATCCGGGACGAAAACTACTCATTCGCGGACGAGGAGGAATTGACAGATGCCTGCGAAAGCTACCGCCCGGAGGGTGCCGGACACCTACTTGAAACTCGTCAAGCATTTCCCGCTCATCCACCTGAGGGACGAGGCTCACTTGGATGAGGCCCTCGAGGTAATGAATGACTTGTTGCGGCAAGACCGGGATGAAGGGGCCCAAGCCTACCTGGACGTCTTGACCGACCTGATCGCAGCCTATGAAGACGCGCACGTCCCGATTGCTGATGTTTCCGAGTCCTACGTGCTGCGTGAGCTGATGCGAGCCAACGGCCTCAGCCAGACCGAGTTGGCAAAATCGGTCGGGATCGCGCAGTCCACCATCTCGGCAGTTCTCTCGGGCGCACGCTCCCTCACGAAGGGGCAGGTCCTCAAGCTCGCCAAGCACTTCGCTATTGCGCCGTCGGCGTTCCTGCCGCGAACGCCGCGCCGCGGCTCAAAGTCAGCGGCATCACGCCTCTAATCGCCCTTATAATGCCGGTCAGCAAAGTGAGAACCAGCTCGCGGTACCCGCACAATCACTATATTCGAATTTGCCCTTCACGACTCTGGTTACCTTGAGCCTGACGATGAAACTGTGATGGAGAAACAAAAGAACCGTGTCGCCCACCACATTGACCTCCGAATCACGGTTCGTCCGATCGTTCCCCAGCGCCCTCTTCCTCGGCGTCGAGCAGTAAGAACAAACTGTCCGCAGCTTCCACCAACGCGTCATCCGGCAGTTCGGACTTTGTCGACCTCACGCGCCGGAGTATCTCGACCGCAGCTTCGATGCGTTCCGTCTCCGAAACAGCATCGAATGAGTCCAGCAGCGCTCGAACCGAATCAGACATTGGCCGATGACTCCCCACGAGAGTAATCCGTCTGCTTGTGATTATACCAGGAATCACGGATGACTCGGGCCAGTCGTTGAATGTTCCAGCACAATCGCGTATGCTGAACCCCCGCTGATTTCAGTCTCGTCACAGTATCTTGACGAAAGTACATCCGCGGCGCTTCGCCCCGGGTTCGGTTCAATCGCCAGGGAGGTATCGTCGATGAAACCAGTTTCGCAAAAATCGCCCTCGAAGGTTTTGCCATCGGTTTCGTGGGCCCTTGGATTTGTCCTCGTTATGAGCGCTTGCTCGGCCCCGGCCCTGGCAGGTCCTACAATAGCCCCTGAGATGGATCCGAGCTTGGCGACGAGTGCCATGGCATTGCTTTCGGGTGGCCTGCTGTTAATTAGCGGTCGTCGCAGAAGCAAGTAAGAGCCCGCCTCTCCGAGCTAACGCGGTGGTCCTCGACCGGACGGACCAATCCCTGAACCTGCCCTGGCGTTCGCGCTATCCGTAGCGAAACATCAGGAAGGGCTTTTCGAAGCCAGTTTCGACCCGGCACTACGTCGGCGTCTTGACCGACCTGATCGCCGGCTACGACGAGGCGCACGTCCCGATCGCGGATGTCTCCGAGTCCGACGTACTTCGCGAGCTGATGCGAGCGGGCGGTCTCAGCCAGACGGACTTGGCAAAATCGGTCGGGATCGCGCAGTCCACCATCTCGGCAGTCCTCTCCGGCGCACGCTCCCTCACCAAGGGGCAGGTCCTCAAGCTCGCCGAGCACTTCGCCATCGCTCCGTCGGCGTTTCTGGCGCGGGCGCCGCGCCGCGGCTCAAAGTCAGCGGCACCACGCCGCTAACGCCCCCGTCCTGTCCTCGTTATTGAGGCATAACACGAATTTCTGACCCCCGCTCCTGATTCCATCCTGCGAAGGCGAATGGGTGAGCCGGCGAACTTCATCGGAGCTGAACGCGCCGTCGACGACTTTCGTGACCGTGAACCTCATCGTCGCGAGCCCTCCGCGCGTTCAGTCTCCGAGAGAGCATCGAATGAGTCCAGCAGCACTCGAACCGAATCAGACATTGGCCGATGACTCCCCACGAGAGTAATTCGTCGGCTTGTGATGATACCAGGAATCACGAATGCCGTTGAATTGTCTCCCCCATCGTTTCCTTCGTTCGCTTCTGTTAGAGGCTGGTTTGCGTCCTCGAGCATCAGCCTCGAGATTCCGCCCGCGAGCTTGACCTCGTAGAACCCGCTGGCAGACGCTACATCCTCAAAGACTTGTTGCGGCAAGACCGGCACGAGGGAGCCCGTGCCTACCTCGACAACGCGCGACACGTGCGAAGCCTCCCGCGATGTCGAAATCGCATGTGCGCCACCGCCCCGGCACCACATCAAGGACCTCTGCGCTCCGTCCTGATTCGTTCGGATCCGAAATCTGTGCGAGCATGTTGAACGTTCTAGAACAATTGCTTATGTTGGGCTCAGGTTTCAGTTTTGATGCAGTATCATGATGAACACACGTCCGCGGCGCATTGCCCCCGGAGTTCCCCTCAATTACCAAGGAGGTATTGTCGATGAAGCCAGATTCGCCAAAGTGGGCCCCAAAGGCTTTGCCAACGGTTTCATGGGCCGTTGGATTTGTACTCGTTCTGAGCGCTTGCTCGGCCACGGCCGTTGCAAGATCGACGGCCCCTGAGATGGATCCCAGCTTGGCGACGGGTGCCATCGCCTTGCTCTCGGGTGGCCTGCTGCTAATTGGCGGTCGTCGTCATAAAAGCAAGTAAATCCCCGCGCTCCCCGTTGACGCCGTCGTCCTTCATCTGACGGATCGATCTGTGACCCTGCCCGAGCGTTCGCGCTATCCGTCGCGATAGATCGGGCAGGGCTTCTCAAAGCTCAGCTCCTCCCCAGCACACTCTGTAGGTCACCCAGCAGCTTCGCCCCCACCTCCGGCCGCGCCATCGCCACAAACGCAATCTTCCCGCGCAGCCAGGCAACAAAATCCCGCCGCCCCTCCCGATTCTGGCGCTCCAATCCTTCCGTCCGCGCCCGATGCAAAATCGCCCGCAGCCGCCGCACCTCCGCCCGGGCAACCCCAGGCCGGCTGTTCACCACCAGGCCCGTCACCATCTGCGCCGTATTGCGCCGCAACACCCGGCTCTTAGCCTCATTCACGGCGAAGCCTTCATCGTCCGCAATATGCCGCACTCGTGCCATCAAGTACCCGACGCGCCCCTCGAGTTCGCCATTGCCGGAAAAAGTCAAATCATCTGCATACCGCGAATAGCTGATACCCAGCTTGCCCGCGAGCCCGCCCAGACGCCGGTCCAGCCGCCTCGCCACCAGGTTTGAAAGCCCCGGGCTCGTGCACGCCCCTTGCGGTAACCCGCGCTGCCCGGTCGCCGCGAAATACCGCACGCCGTCGTACTCAATCGCCCGTCGCGGGCACTCCGTGCAAAGGAGCGCCAGAATCGTCGCCACGGCCGGCGAATATCCGGCGCTCTTGAAAACACTTCTCACCCGCGGAAACCCGATGCTCGGAAAGAAATCCTTCAAATCCAGATTCACCACAATCGCCCGGTTCGCGTGCTCGCGAGCATTCGTCAGGATGCTGCGCCCGGTCACAAAACCATGAGCATGCGATTCCACCCGCAGCTTCGACACGATCTCGGTCAAGATCCAGCGCTGCATTCGCGCCATCGTGCGGTGCGGCGTCGCCAGCGTGCGCGTGCCGCCGCTGCGCTTCGGTATCGTGAACCGGATGTAGTGAGAAACCGTCGCCGCCTCGCTGTGGAAAGCCAGCCAGCGCAAGCGCGGAATCGTAAGCCCGAGCGCCGCCGCCAGCTCCCCAGGCGTGCTCAGCGAGGGCAGCCCCTCCGCGGCCAGACGATCGAGATCGCTCTGTCGGTCGTGCAATTGCGCCGAAACCCCGCGCCCAGAAAAACGATGTCGGTCGCTCGCCGATGCGCAATCGCCGCTTGACGCTCCTCTCGCCGCCGCGCAGCCTCTTCCTTCTTCAAAGCCTTGAGCCGCAAGCGGGCCTCATTCTCAGCCTCGACCGCCGCAGAGCCCGCGAGCGCTGCCTGATGCTCCGTACCAGCGATGCTCGGCCTGACCCGCTCCATCTCCTCGCCGGCGCTGTGAATCTCGGCCAGCTCTTCCGGAGTGATCAGCCCCTGAGTCACCATCGCGCGGTCAATGAGCACCGTACGCCGATCGCTAACGGGCGGAATCTGATCACGCCTTCCAAACCACGGATTCGCCAGCAGATTCCGCCCGCGCGCCGTTCCGATAATCTCTTCACGCGCGATCGGCAAGAACGCACCCGCATCAAGCTCGAAGTTCTTCGACTTCTTGATGACCGGCGCGGGCGACCCGGCGAAGTACGGGTCCGCCTCGACCGCAGGCGACGCGCCAGCACCGCGGCTGGCCCCGCGATCGCGGCCCCCCAATAACCATTGCAACACCCGCGCGAACCAGCCCATGCCCTGCCCTGTTACTGGAAAAACGATTGGAACCAGGCCTCGACGCTCGACGCTTGTTTCGCCCCAGTCGTGGCCAGGCGAAGCGCCTGCAAATGCCGGCACGGCCCACGTCGCATCCCACCTGTGAAATGGTGCGAGCACGTGCAGCGCCCGCGCACCATTCGCCAATCCGCATCAAGCAACAGCGAGACCACCCGCCCTCCCGATTCGCCCTCAAGAATGCGCAGGCCGTCGCCCCGCTTTACATCGCGGTCAACCCGCACGGTCCGCCGGTAATACAGTTCGCGACCCGCCACCGTCTCCGGGCTCTCGGGCCCAAGCTCATCCAGAGAAAGTGCCACCGGCATGACCTGCCGCCATCGATACAGGCCCGCGTGCAAATCGTGAATGACCTGCCCCAGCGAGGCCAGCCGGCACAACCCCGCCGCGACAAACGCCGGCGCAGCCCCGGTTCGCTCACGAATCTGGCTGAACGTCAAGGCTGGCGACTTCTCGAACGTCGCCGCGATGTCGCCCAGCAGCGCATCGCTCGGATCGGCCGGCGGCCCGAGCTGATCAAGCGCAGCGGTGCCCGTCCAGTCGTTGGCCGTCCAGCCCGAAAGCCCCAGAAGCAGCCGCATCTCTCCCATCCGAATCGACCAGAAGCTCGGCAGACCGGTACCCAGCAGATAAACCTCCGCTTCGTCCAGTAGCGGCAGCAGGCGTCCCAGGGCGCAGCCGGTCGCGCCCCCAGACGCGAATCGTCTCGTCGCGCGGGCCGCCATAAGCAGTTCCGTGCAGCGTGATCCGCTCTTCCCACGGCTCCAGCACGATCGCCGGCGGCCGCCCGCGCTCCAGCTCAAACCGCAGCGCCCGCGGGCTCTTCGCCGCCCGGTGCCGCCTGAGAAACGCCAGGATCGAATAAAGCCCTTCACGCGAAATCCCCACCCTGCGCATCGGCAAGCTCATGGCCGCCTGAAGCTGCATGAACCCGCGCAGCCAACCCCCCGGCAAGTCAATCTTCTCCTCGCGATAATCGCCGGCCTGGTCAACCGCGACCTCGAACCCAGAAGGATCAATCGCAAACCGCGTCTCGCGATAGCTCCGCAGCTTCTGAAAGTGCTCATATAAGGCCCACGAATAATCGACATTCGTCGTCCCGAGCGCGACGTCGCGCTCGCGCTCGAACGCCGCGCGCTCCACGGTCAAGCAGCCGTAGCTGCTTTCGTCCGCGCTGAAACACTCGAAAAAGAGGCAATCCGGCGCCACCGTGATCACCGGGTCGCACGGAAAGAGCAGCCGCCAGAGTTCCGGATCGTGCCGGCTCAGGTAATTCGAGTACTTCTGCCGCGCCCCCCAGTAGCTCTTGCGCAGCTTTCGGTAGCGCCGTTCGAGGTCCGCGACATAACCCTCAGGCAACTCGGGCAACGCTTGCTTGAGAATCGCCGCTCTTTCCTGCGACTCCACCTGACGGCGAATTCCTGCCTCGCGATTCCGCTGCTCGGCTTTGTATGCCTCGTAAGCCGTCTTGTCGCGCGGCTGGTATCGCAAGTCGCTCACCACCACGTCGTGCAGCGCCCCCATCGCTTCCCGAAACCGCACCGGATGCCGGAGTGTCCCTTCGAAGCTCACGCGGTCGCGCCGCAGGTTCGGCGCCAGCGTGACATCCAGACCCTCCGGCACCTCCGTGATCGCACTTCGCCTCCGATATTGAAGCGTCAGATTCATGCTGAAATGTTCTTCCGCAGCAGAAAGGACGATGATCCCGCGGGCGGCCGGGCCGGACCGACTTCGAGGCACGGACCGAGGTCGTTCACCGAGCTGCCGGTGCACCGTCGCTGTGGCAGACCGTCCGTCGGCTCAGTGCCACGGCGACGGTGCACCGGCAGCGAAAGAACAACGGCCTCGGGGACGCAAAGGCTGGGCCAATGTCGGCCGCGGCGGAACGCCGCAGCATTCAGGTTCTCGGTTCCCGACCCGGCCGCCCGCGAGATCATTGAGGTTCAAATCATCACACGAACTCACAGTAACTTCAACTCCGGAAAAATCGCGGCGAGTACCTTCGTCGTCTGCACATCCCCCTCGACCAGTTCCGCCACCGCCGCCAGCCCCACCCGGCGCTCAGGCCCGCGGGACGATCGCAGCGCCACAGCCAGAATCGGCAAGACCAATTCCGCATCCGCCGGCCTGCGTTTCATCGCCCGCACGAGCTGCCGCACGACCGTCGGCTTGGCCCGGCTACCCCGTTGGATGTTCAGGAGCACCGACGCCCAGAGCAGCCGCAACGCCTCCGGATCCAACCCGTGAGATACCGCGCGGTCGACGTCGCGCCCGCCTACGCGAGATTCCAGCGCCGAGATCAAGAACAGGCGCACATCGTCGTAGGGAGTTTCCATCAGCCGTGGCCAGATCGTCACGTCGTCGCGAGCACGCGATTCCGACCGGAACCACTCGATCCCTTCGGCGCGCACGTCGGCATGCCGGCTATCCAGAAACTCGAGCACCCAGCTTGGATCGAACCGCGTGGTTGCCGCCAGTCGTTCCCTGACCAATCGCACGATCTGCCCGCGCAGCGGCTCACACTCCGCCTCCGTGAGACCCAGCAGCAAGGTGTCGGCCGCCGCATGCTGCGGCACCTTGTTCGAGAGCCACTTCAAACCCACCCGCGCAACGGGCACTCTGCGGCATCGCGCAAGCCTGACCACCTGCGCAAGCGTCACCCGCTCGGAATCGAAGAACCTCTCCAGCAGCTCGACGATCCACTCAAGCACCGAGGGGTTAGCCTTCTCGACCAGCTCTATCCACTGATCGACAGCAAGCGTGTCGATGCCCTTCATCTCCCGGAAAAGCTCGACCGCCAGCGCCACGACGTCCGCCTCTTCATGAGCGAGCAGACCGATCAGCTCGTCGAGCTTGACGGCCGCGCGGGCGCCATCATGCCGGCGAATCATCTGGACGGCCCACTGCCTCACTGGCCGGCACCGCGCGGCAAACAGCAACTCGACAAGAGCCCGCGGCGCCTGCTCCCACAGCCGTTCGTAGATCGGCGCGGGTGAAAGCTCTGCAAGCGAGCGCCCTTCGGTCGGAACCCACCCTCCCGGCTTTGCCGTCAGAATCTCGCTCCGATGAAAAAGCGCATGCATGAGACCCCAGTTATCAATCAGCGCGAGTCCGTCGGCAACGTCGCCATCGGTGTATCGCTCCAGCGCCCGCGACATGGCCGCGACGTACCGCTGCGGGTTCGTCTTGCCCATTCGCCGGAAGTAGCGCCAGGCCCTGCGCCTCAAGTACTGCCGCGTGGCCACCGAGAACAGACGCAGCCGCTCGATCAGCTTTTGCACCCGGCGTGGAACCGGCTCTCCCACGCGATGATTTCCGAACCACTTCTGGAGCCGCGTGTTGATGTCCGAAATCAGCTCGCCCGTGCGAGGATTTCGATGCTTCATCTCGTCGCGCGGCATCGCGGTGCGTGTAGGCATCCCAAGACGCACCTCGTGCCAGTCACCGCGAATCTGGATCGTCCCGCGCTGCCAGTTGAAGGATTGAACGCTGTCAAAGCCCAGGGCACGCCAGTGAGCCATGAGTTCCTGCGCGGCCGCTTCCGTCTTGACCTTCGCCCATTCCACGTGCCGCCTCCGCCACTCCTCCCGGCGCACCGAGCGGTCGAAAAGCACCAGGAACCGCGCCATGACCTCATCATCGCCGGCAGCCTCGGCCGCCTTGAAGAGCCGCTTCACCAGCGCCTCATGCCGAAAGGCGTTCAGCGGACGATCGAGGTATTCCAGCATCACGCGCCGCGATGCCGGCCGCTTGTCCCCAAACCAGCGAGCGGCAAACCCGGCCAGGACCTCGGCGTCGTGAAACGATCGCAGATCGTCCACGAACGAAGGGTCGCCTCGCTCCAGCTTCTCCTCGAGTAACAGCCAATCACCCGTGCCACGCGATTTCGCCATTTACCGCCATCCTGGACGTTGTCTCTGGTGTTCCGGTCAAACCCTGGCGCCCGGAAATATCTGAGCGTCCCGCCAACGCGAAATCACCCTCCCGGTTTGTCACCGCTCTCTGGCCCCGCCTTTCGCCATTCCTCCAGCAGCGACGAATCCGGCAGCTTGCCCGTGAGGTCCTCGATCTGCCGTTCGAGCGTCATGATCATCTCCGCGAACAGCCGCTGCCCGTACAGGATGGGCGTCTCTCTTGATCGGGACATAGTCTTGCCGAAGAGATCACGCGCCTCGTGAAAGAACTTGGCCTTGTATCCGGGCAGTCCGCTGCGCCCGCTGCGATCCGTGTACGTCGTGTTGAAGTCCTTGAAGGGCGAGTGCTTCCCTCCTTCTTCTTTCAGGTCCTTCGCATCTTTGATAAACCGCTCCATCTCCTTGGCGATATCCGCCGTGGGAGTCTCACCGGCCGCCAGTTTCGAGGCCAGCATCTCGCACCCGGCCGCGAGCGCGGGAAACCGCCCACGGTAGGCGCCCTGCGGCGAACCATTGAGACGCACGGCCATCTCTTTCAGCTCGTCGGCCAGTCGCGCTTGGCTCGGCTTTCCAGCTTTCGCCGTTGCTGGTCGCCGCGGTGCGGCCGGAGCCCTTGGCACGGGCACGTTCGCCTTGGTCGCGGGTGCAACCGGCTCGACGATTGGAACGACCTCCTGGAGCCGCGGAACCGCGATCGGACGGCCCGAGCTGTCCCAGAGCCGGATCGCCCCGTTTGCTCCCGTAGTGATCAGCTTCGTGCCGGCCGCCAGGAAGGCAACGGGTTGCATCGGCCAGTCGTCAAACGCGATCCGCCCAAGCTCGGTTTTCGTTGCGGGCGATTCAATCAAGATCGCACCCTCAACCGGCGAAGCCAGACGCCCTCCGTCGTCCGACACTGCCAGGAAAGTGGTCCGGAGGCCGGCGCGTCGATTTAGCTCGCGTCCACTCCTGGGATCAAACGCGGCCAGTGAGAATTCCCCCAGCGCCGTCGCCTTGCCCGTAACTCGCTGGTGCAATAACAGCGCGTCCTCGGCGCCTGTGAACCGAAGCGAGATCACATCATCGCTTCCGCATGGAATTCGCGAAACGAGTTTGCCGTCGCTCGTCGAAAGGACGACAACCGCCGGGCCCGACTGCTCGACCGCGCCTTTGGTGCGCCGGCGGATTCCCGGCAGCAAACCCGCCACGAAAGTGCCTCGCTCACTGAAGCACGGCAACTTCAATCCGCCTGCCGTCTCGCCCAGGGCCGGTACGGTATGCGATTGGGCCCCATCCCACAGCAGATACGGCGGCTCGCTCCGAACCCCTCGCGGTGCGCCTTGCTGCATGCTCTGGAGCAAGTAGAACATCTTCGAGTCGGACGCTGCGTGCATCGCAAGCAAGAACCCCCGGAAGCTCTGGCCCGCGGGAGCACCGGGCGGGCGGACGTCCTCGGGCAGCGTTTCGATCGGAACCTCGACCCCGCGATTCACGTCGAACGCCGTCGGATTCGCGCGTGCGCTTCCGGCGAACGCAGCAGCCACGAGCGTTCGTCCGTCGGGCGTGAAGTGCCATGGCACCAGCCCATGCATACGTGCAGCATTGTCGCTTCCGCGCGTTCGCGGCCGTGAGCCGGCCTTCGCTGCCCCAACCCGCGGCGCGGTGTCGAGAGCCAGCTTGCTCGCTCGGTGCCGCGCCACGTCGTACAGCGCGGGCCAGCCGTACGCATCGACGTAGGCAATCGTCTTCTCGTCAGGCGCGACGAGCAGCGTTCCCACCGCGCGGAACAGCAAGTTCTCAGGGATCTTTAGCAAAGTGGATATCTTCCATACCTTCGTCCAGTTCTGACCTCCGAACGTCGCCACGTGCTCGCCGTCCGGGAAAAACGCGACCCCCCTAAAACCCGCCTCGGTGGCAAACGGTGCCGCCGCACGCTGCCCCGTGGATAGTTCGCGCATACAGCTCGATCCCGTTCGCCATCTCAAGCGATCGTTCCAGATCCGGAGACAGCGCGACCAGGTTCATCATGCCCTTGGTAACCCCGAGCGGTTTCCCGCCCGGAACCTCCCATCGCTCGAGCGCCGAGGCCGGCACAGGCGCCTCCCTTGGCGACGCTGGGCCGGGTGACGGCATAAGCGACCTTGCCATTAGCCGAGACGCCAACTTGGATCGGCGGGCCTGCAAGCGGCACCGAAAACAACTTCGACTTCTTCGGCACCGAAATGACCTCGAGGGCGGGCGAGTCTCCCCGCGTGGCCAGCGCCTGGAGCTGGCCGTCCCGGCTGAACGGTGAAGCACCCTCCATCGAGTAGGCGGGTCGGAGAGGAACCGTCTCGCCGCCGATCTTGATCCGGCGTATCGTCGCCGCGATCTCCGGTCTCAAGTTCAGCGCGGCGTCCTCGAAATTTGCCTCGCCCAGGCCTGGAATCGACCGGACGAACGCGTCGTCACCGATGGTGCAGATCAAGTGCGAGCCGTCCGGGCTAAACGTGATCTCGTATCCCGGCCAGGAAACCGGCGGAAGAACGGCCTCCGCCACAACCTCCTGAGTTCGAGCATCCCAGAGTATCAGCCGGCTGATGATCGTTGCCGCGGCGATCAGCTCGCCGGTTGGATGAACCGCCACCGACGTGAAGCCGGTGACGCCGGCGATGCCCATGAACATGCCGGGTGAGCGGAATACGGCCCCTTCGAGCGGCTTTGTCTCGCCCGAACGCGACAGCTTGGTTGAAGCCGGCGGCAATCCAACAGGCTTGCTCTCGCGGAGACGCACTCGAGCGGCCGAATCGGCCGTCGAACGCGCGGCATTGGCCGCTGCCGCGATCCGCGCGACGCCGGCCGTGCTCACCCAGCGCACAATCTCGCCGCGGGGAAGCTTGCCCGGGCTAACTGTTACGGGATTCGCCGCGGCGAAGAGCGTGCGATCGCGATCGCCGAATGCGACCCCCGCAAACTCAGACGCGTCGGGATGAGTCAGTCGCAGGCAGTCCTCCCAGGTCGTCGTGTCCCACACGATCACCTCGCCCGGCCGGTCGTTCGCTTCCGCCGCCCCCAGCCGGAAATATCGTCCGCTGCTGCTGGCGAGCCGCCGGCCATCACTCGAGAACGCGATCCCGGTGATCCCACGCGAATGGCCGCGCAACCGCGCGAGCTCCTTCCATGTGCCCGCATCGTAAACGATCACCTGCCTCCCACCGGTGCCCGCTGCGGCCATCCGTCCGTCTGGTGAAAAGCAAAGCGCCATCACCGCGTCTTCGAGGACAAGCAAGTCGGGTGTCGCCTCTTTCGGAGACGAGCCGACCGCCAGGCCCGCGACCGTCTCAAGAGCGCCCGAGTCTACCCGCAATCGCCAGAGCCCCTCGCCCGTCACCGCGTACAAATCTTTTTCATCGCGAAACGCCAAACTACGCACGTCCGTTTTCTCACGTGAGCCCCCGCGGTTCCTGCCCTTCGGCTCCTCTTCCTTTCGCTTCACGGGAAAAACCCGGATCACTTTTCCATTCGCAGTTTCCCACACGATGATCTCTTCCTTGAGCATGTCAAACGTGGCAATGCGGCCCCCTGCCGGCGATTGGGCCGTGCCGAGGTAGTAACCGCTTCCCCTCTCGGGCGGCGCTTCAGCCCCACCCGACCGGTTGAAGATATATAGATTGCGGCTTTCGCTCGGATCGACCGTGCCGTTCGATGACGTGCTGCCCGGTGACTCATACAACGCCACCAGGCGTTCGCCGGCAGCGGAAGATGACGCGACGGAGCGGGCCGGCCCCTCGAATTGCCGGATTGTCTCCATCTCCTCGGATTCGTTCAGGTTCCAGATCCGCACCTCGCCGCCCGCGTCCGCGCTGGCCACGAGCACGCCGTCAGGCGAGGCGCGCAGGGCGTTGATCGTCGCGGTATGCCCTTTAAGCTCTTTGACGACGAACCCCGTTGCGAGATCCCAGACCCGAACCACGTTCCCGATCGCCGCGGCGATCAAACGATCGTCTCCCACGAAGTCGGCGCGAAAGTTCCCCTTGCGAATCGAGAACCCGTCGGACGTGATACCCTCGTACTCATCGGCCAGTTCAATCCGCCGAATCCGCTCATGCGATTGCACTCGCCAGACGTCGATTTCCGCGGGGATCGCCACGCGATGGAACTGACCGGCCGGTCTTGGCAGCGAGTGGCTCACCAGCTTCGTGCCGTCACGGCTGAAGGAGACTGAGGCCACACTGCCGCGTCGCTCGCCGAGCCATCCCAGGTGCCGCCCGGTTCGAGTGTTCCAGAGCCCGATCGCCCCATCGTCGCCGCCGCTGGCAACCACGGTCGCATCGACCGGACTGAACGCCAGCGCGTGCACCGGCCCTTGATGCGGGTCGTGGGCGCCAAGCACCTCCATCGGGTTCGTCAAGTCCCGGCGTGCGTTCGGGTTGTGCACCAGGTCGACCTCGGGCTTCCCGCTCACGGCATCCCACACCCAAAGATTGGTCGCGACATCGCTCGTCACGATTCGCCGGCCGTTCGGGCCGAACGCCGCGGCTCGGAAGCCAAACCCCCGTGTCGTGATCTTGCGCAGCTCGCCGCCCGTCTCCGTGTCAATGATCTCGATCGACGACGACTCCGGCGGCTCGCCCGCCGTGCGCCTGATCGCAGCAGTCGTGATCGCAAGCTTCGAACCGCTCGGAGCGGAGGTCACCGCGATCGCACCCGAGCCCGCGCCGCGAACCTGCCGGCTCTCCGCGGTTGCGCGGTTCCAGGCGAGTACCCGCCCTTTCACGTCCGCCGCATAGAGCGTCTTGCCGTCAGCAGACCAGTCGAGCGAACGGGTCCGATCCTCGGGCTTCCAAGTCGCGCTTGCCGCGCTCACCAGGCGGTCCCAGTAATACCACTCAAACCCGCGAGGATCGTAGGTGGCCGCGGTGGCATACGGCCGTAATCGGTCGCGAATGAGGTCCACGCGGGCGTCCTTCCACCACCCCGGCAACAGCCTCATATCGGCGATGTATTGCTGCAAGAACTTGAGCCGTTCCTGGTCTTTCGCCCTCCCGGCCTCCGTTTCCGCCCGTTTTGACTCGGATTCCGCCTTCTTTGCAAGCGTGCCAACCTCTTTCCCCAGCTCGCCCGATCGCCTCTCAGCTCCCCGCCAGAAAACCCCAAGCACGATCGCCACGAACAACAGCCCAGCCAAGGCTGGCGCCGCCACCCGAACCGCCGCCTGGTGCCGGCGATACCACAGCCGCACCCGGCGATGCAGCGGCGGCCGCCGGTACTTGATCGGCCGATTCTCGATGATTCGCCGCAAATCGTCGGCGACCTGCCGGCTCGTGGGCCGGAGCCCCGGCTCGACATGCAAGCCCCCGAGAAGAAGCGTCTCGACCTCCCACGGAATCTCGGACCGAATGCTCCGAGGTGACTCAGGCGCGATTCCCTCCCGCTTCCGGCGATTCACTTCCTGAAGGTCGATCCGATCGTGGTCATACAGCCGGCGGCCGGTGAACGACTCATAAAACGTGGCACAAAGCGAATAAACATCCGATTGACGGTTGCCCTGGTCGTCAAATTGCTCCGCAGCCATGTAGGCCGGCGTGCCGACGCCCAGTCTCGTGCGGGTCATCAAGTCCTGGCGCTCGGTCTCGCTGCGCGCGATCCCGAAATCCATCAGCTTGATCTGCCCCTCGGGCGTGACCCGGATGTTGTTCGGAGTCACATCCATATGGGTCAGCCCCGCGGCATGCACCTTCGCCAGCGCAAGGGCGCTCGTCTCAAACCAGCCGATCAGAACGTCGATCGGGGGCCGATTCGCGGCCGGACGGTCGATGACCGCCGCAAGATCCTCGCCGCCGACCCACTCCATAGCCAGGAACGTTTTGAATCCGGATCCCTTCTTGAGCGCCTCGAACCATGCTTCACCCGTCAGGCTGATCTCGCGCGGTGCGGTCCAGGGAATCTCCTCGTAGAAGCCGATCAGCCGGACGATCTCCGGCGAATTGAACGCACCCAGCCGTTCGGCTTCCCTCCGCAAGAGCGCCCGCTTCGACTGCGTGAGCGCATCCGGGAAGACCTTGAGAGCAACCTTTCGCTCGATGCTGAGCTGGTAGCCGCGGTGCACGACCGCAAACCCCCCTTCCGCGGCCGGCGGACCGAGCAAAAAGTCGCCGACGAGCACCCCCTTGTGCTCCTCCGGGGCGAGTCGCTTCATCAGCTCTCGAAACGAAGACTGCTGAAGCTCGGCCTGGCCGAGCAACTGCTGGAACGCATCGATCAGCTCCGTCTCGTTGAGCGAAACCCGGAGCGATTGTCCGCCGATGGAGGAAAAGAGAGCGTATTCCCCGCGGATGCCGCTGAAGGCATGCCAGATCCCCTGCCTCTCGAGGAACCACGGCTGGGGATAAACCAGCCCCTCGCGTTCGAGGCATGGCGGCACAGCCGCAAAGGAAGCGGAGAGAGAGCGTACCATGGGGACGATCGCGGCCCACCACGCCTCGTCCCCGGCCGCGTCGTGGGCGATCCGATTGCGCAGGCAGACTGAAAGGCTGATCGCATCCCACCGGCTCGCCCGCGCCGGCAGGCTGTAGTGCAGCAGCGGCGCCAGCGCCCGAAGCGATTCGATCGCCTCCAGTTCGGCCGGGGTCCGCAGCCAGTCGAGAATGGCGATGAGCGCACTGGGCGACCGTGCCGCCTCGCTTGTCGTCCCCACGCAGGCCAGCGCCTCGCGCAGCGCGTGCAGCATGCCATTCCACCGCCCGAACGACGGCTCCTGAAGCCCCGCCGCCACCCGGAACAGATTCGGCAGCGCCGGCTTCCAGAGATCACGAGGAATCCCCGCGTCCTGCCAGGAAGCCATCGCCAAGAGCGACGTCTCCCGCAGGTCAGTCTCCACGAGCGTGAGATACCGCCGGACCGCATCCTCGGCCGCCCGTGCGTTCTCAAAGACCTCGGCATACTGACGCGTGTAAATCGGCATGACGGGTTCGCACCTCGAAGCGATGAGGAGGCGATCAGACTCGGTCGGTGCAAGTCTACGGCGCTCATCGCCAGATGATCAACGTTGTAGCTCGGCTGGCGATAAACCGCATTGGTCGGCAACTGGCGAATGAGGCGTTTGCGCAGCCTCTCAGCTCTCAGCCGGAGACGGGCGCGAGCGAATCGAGCTGCACGGCGGTGACCGGAAAGAGCGACCCGTCGACAAGGCGAAATCGCTCGGTCGGCCGCATCCCCATTGCTCGACTGCACCAGGCGAACGCCGTCCTCAGCGAGCGGCAGGTCTCCGGTCGCGAGAGGACCTTGGCGACATCGAGCTGCTGCATGATCGCCTTTCCGTCTTTAACTTCATCGAAACTTCTCCCCTTCCCTAATGAGGAAGCAAGCGATTTGAGTTGGTTCTTCGGGAGAGGGATTGTTTCGACGTCACCCTCGAAATCCACGAGTTGGGTGCCGAGCACACGGTTTATAGCCTGCGCGTCGGCAAAATAGTAAGCTTCGAGCATGTTGACCAGGAAGTGAACCGACGCCTTGGATTGGAGACCGAGCGGGCTGAGCATCACATCAAAGGCTCGTCGATATCGATCATACACCGCCTCTGCCATCTCGGACCGCGCATGTTCGAGGTCGTCGATGAGCACGACGTAATGGTATCCCTCGGCGAGGTACTTACGGGCTTTCAGCCCAATTTCCTCATCCTTATCGGGAATCTCCTTGCCCCGGCCGACCATCTCCAACGACTTTGCCTTCGAGCGGATCGGACTGCGTTGGCCCAATTGGTGGACGACACGGAAAAGACAATGTCCGTCCGTCTCCAGAAGGCGGACCAGTAGCGGCAGGAAATCCCGCTCGCCATCGCCAGTGACGAACAGCGCAAACTTGTGGAAAGGCCACTCGGAGATCTCTCCGCCCTCACTCATCACCCATCCCCTCTGGGCGTGCCGTGGGTAACCTGATCGGCATTTTGGCTCGCGATCATTTCACTCATGAAGAGCGATCCAGCGGCGTATTGCTCAAGCAGGTCTTGGATCCCCGGAATCTCGCTTAATCGCGCGACGCTCACGCGGCCGTCGCGTGTTTCGACACTCAGAATCGAGTCGGGGTCGAACTGGCTAATCAGAACGGGCGAGTGCGTGGCTAGAAGAATCTGCCTGTTCCACTGCTGAGCGACCTCGATCATCGCCTCGGCGAAGACCGCCAAGGCCCAAGGGTGCAGCGAGGTCTCCGGCTCGTCGATCAGGAGAAAAGAGGAACGGTCCCGACCTTCAGAAAAGAGCGCGGTGAGAAGGATTAGCAATTGGATGTGGCCATCCGAGACGCCTGATGCCAGAATTGGCTGTCGCCGACCTTTTTCGATGAACTTCGCATAGAGCGAGTTCGGCCCCGTCTGCTCGATGACGATATCCTCGAATGAGCGAGGGAACGCCTTCCGCATGTAGCTGAGAATCGTTTCATACCGATCGTCGAGGCGGCGCTTGGCTTCGAGGTTGCGGATGACCGACCACAAGTTGTTCGCAAACGACCAAAGCGTGGTCTCATACCCGCTCTCTGACCCATACTTCTTTAACTGATAAACGTGAAACGACCGCGAGTGATAACTCCGAACGTGCCGGAGAATGCCGTCCATATCGGCCGCTTCGTCGCAGCGAGTGTAGTCGAGGTACCTGGCAAGACTCAGCTTCTCCGGCTCGCGAAGCTCAAAGTTCGCCGATTGCCCCAGCTCCACGTGGAAAAAGTCGGCTCGACCGGTTCCAGCAACACGCTGGATCAGCTTCTTGCCACGAACGATCGACTCCAGGCGCTCCCCGGCCATAGGCTCGATGCGGCCCGCGGAGAATTCGAGCGCGAGCTCGTATCGCGCCGCTTCCGTCTCGAGCGCGACAGCGATCGAGCTGCCCTCCGCCGCGCCGTCATACAGCAAGCCTATTCCGTGATCGCGTGCATTTGATGCGGCTTCGACACCACGAATTGCGCAATCCCGAACAAACCAGATCGTGTCGAGCAGCGTTGACTTTCCGGTGCCGTTGGGCCCGAAGAGCACGTTGATTGGACCAAGCGCTAAGTCCACGTCCGCTAGCGCCCGATAGTTCGACACGTGGAGTTTCGTCAGTCTCGTCGGCATCATGCGGTCTCCGCGCCAATCTTCCCCCGTGATTCCCCATCCATCGAAGGATCGCGGTCTGCATCGCGAGCGTGCGCAGGATACAACCGCATTATGTCACAAAAACATCGGAAGCCGCCACTCAGACCCCCACCTCGCTACGCGCCACTCTTCGCTCATCCTTGCGCGCAACCGCCCTTGAACGGCGCAACAACTTCCCTCCCCAGATGTGCCCCCAATCCCACACCCCCGCCCCTCGACTTTACCGTTCGACTCGAACTCGGGTATGATCTCTCCAGCGAATCACCCACAACCAGGGCCCCATTCCGTTCCAGGTGAAATACTGATGCTCGGTGCAAAACTCGGCGTTTCCGAATATATGTCCGTGGTCTGCCGTGAAATCGAGAAGCTCGATCCGGCCCAGATTGAGAAGGTCTCTGAGCTCGTCGAAACCGCCTACGATCACGGCCGGTTCGTCTTCATCATCGGCAACGGCGGCTCCGGGGCCAATGCGTCGCACCTCTGTGAAGATCTCGCCAAGTGCACCCTCCGCGACTTCGAAAACCAGAAACGGCTCAAAGTCCTCAGCCTGACCGATAACACCGCCGGCATCATGGCCTGGGCCAACGACGAAGGCTATGACCGCATCTTCCTCGAGCAGCTCAAAACCCTCGCTTCGCCCGGCGATGTCCTCCTCGCTATCTCGGGCTCGGGAAACAGCCCCAATATCTTGAAGGCCGTCGCCTGGGCCAATGACCACGGCCTCACGACCGTCGGTATCACCGGCTTCTCAGGCGGCAAGCTCAAATCGCTCGCCCATCACAACCTCCACGCCGCCATCGACGACATGGGAATCGTCGAATCGCTCCACCAGGTTGTCTTCCACTGGATCATCGACGACCTCTTCCGCCGATTCTCCGCCAAGGAGGCCTCACTTAACGGAGCCGGAGCAGGAGCAGCCGCAGGTAAGGAGCGCCAGCAGGAGCTCGCTGAAGCGCATGGGTCAACCCCCGCTCCTGGGCATCGAGATCGGCGGCACCAAGCTCCAGCTCGGGATCGGGCCGGGTGATGGAACCCTCCGGGCACTCGACCGACTCCAAGTCGACCCCCACCGCGGCGCCGCCGGCATCCTCGACCAGATCAAAACCGCCTTCCGGCCGTTGCTCCAGCAAGCCGGTCTCGCACGTGATGAAATCAAGGCCGCCGGCATCGGCTTCGGCGGCCCGGTTGATTCCGCTCGTGGCCGCGTCCAAAAATCCTACCAGATTGAAGGTTGGGACGATTTCCCGCTGGCCGGTTGGATCCGCGAACACCTCCAAATCCCCGCCACCGTCATCGAAAACGACGCAGACGCAGCCGGCCTCGCCGAGTTCCGGTTTGGCGCCGGGCGTGGCCATTCACCCCTCCTCTATATAACAGTTGGCAGCGGCATCGGCGGCGCACTCGTCATCGATGACCGCATTTACCGCGGCGCCGGCCTCGGAGCAACCGAGATCGGTCACCTTCGAGTCCCTCACTCCCGAGGCTCCGACGTCACCGTACGCGAGCTCGAGCTCGTCGCCTCCGGCTGGGCAATCGCCGCCGCCGCAAAGGAGCTCGCCGTGCAAAAATTCCAGAGACAGCAACCGGACTGGCTCGTACTCACCCGGGCTCACGGCGACCCCACCCAGATCACCGCCGCCTTCGTCGCCGAAGCCGCCGCCGCCGGCGACCCCGACGCGACCGCCATTCTGGCAGCAGCACGTGCCTCTTTTGCGTTCGCCCTGACCCAGGTCATCGCGTTGCTGGCCCCAAGCCGCATCGTGATCGGCGGCGGAGTCTCCCTGATCGGCGAACAGGACTGGTTCGACCCGATCAGGAAACTCACCGACGACGAGGTGTTCCCACCCTTCCGCGGACATTACGACATCGTCCCCGCCACCCTCGGCGAGTCCGTCGTCGTCCACGGTGCCCTCGCCATCGCCCGCGATGCACTGACCTCCCAATCTCTTGGATGATTCGATCCCCATGCCTCCAACGTACTTGTTTCAATTCCACAACAATTTGAAAATCCGTCTACCCGCCCTTGACTTTGACGGTTACATGCACGCACTATTGAGTAGATGGGATTGCGTGGATAACCGACGACGCACTTGCACTAGTCGGCTCTCAAACGCAAACTGTGCTGCTTGCAATCGAAGCAGGGTGGCTTAACTCCTGGGCACGAGCCCAGGCTCGGAAACGCGATTTTTGCGGAACTTTCTCATTTTTTACGAACGGCCCCAATTTTGCCCCATACTGGAGTGATCGCGGCGAATGAACTTGCGACGAGAGTCGCGTGTCGACACGCTGACGATCATAGCGGATGAAGAATCCGGCGCGGGAATGCGGAGTGAATCGATCGTTTGACGGGTGATGAACCATGTTGATTCGAAGCTCGTCTATACCAATAGGGGAACGATTGAGGATAATCCGGCCCGCGAAGGAATCGCAATCCTCGTAAGACTCGATTTCTACTCGGCCAAGCGGTGACGCAGGAAATTGATTTGCTCTGATCCGCCTGGCCGTTCAAGTGTTGCTGTTCAATATCGTTCGATTCGTCCATGGATGGCGTCTTCTTTCATACTCAAGGGGCTCGCCATGACCGCGAAACTGGCCGAAACCCAACTGTGGCAGCAGAACATGGCTTCTCTGATCCGGTCGGGTCTATTTTCCAGGGCCATCACGGGCGAGATGCACGGTCTGTACACCGTTGTCGGTGTCTACAGCGACGAAACGCATTCAGCGCCAGTGGCAAAATACTCTGATCTCGCGCGTGCAACGGATGCCGCCAACCTCGTCAACAACCTCGCCAGGGGTCGGTCTCCGGTCGAATCGAACTGATGATTTCCCGGTGACCTGTCGCGTGCTCTCAATGGCCTTCGGCCGCATACGCCGAAGGCTTTTTCACTTTCGGGACCTCGTGTCATGGAAGCCACGAGCCGGTCCGGCCGAATCCGGCTGATCCTCATCGCGGCGGCATTCCTCGCCCACGCCGCTTCGCCCTACCCCGGCCCGTTGCCCCCCTCCGCCGTGACGATGCGCTCGATCGGCCAGAGGCTCAGCCGCTCGTGCTCGGAGCGCGAGCTGACCGCGCTCGCCACCCGCGGCCCAGACCTGCTCGCCCGTCTTCAACCGGGCGAACGCGCAGCGCTCGCGCGCGGATATCTGCGCTTCAATGTCGACAGGCCGGTCATCGTCGATGTCGCCGCCCCCGTCGCGTCGATCCCCTTCTGGCTCACCGACCAGGGCTTTCAAACCACGGACCTTATCCTGGAGACGGGCGACACCTCCTGGCAAATCTATCGCAAGAGGTTCCCGACCGGACCCGTCGGCCTGGGCGTCAATGGTCTCGACCGCACCGCAATCGCCCACTACGTCGTCTTTGTCAGGCCCGCGCCGGGGCGAGACCCCAACCCTGCACACAAGCCGCTTCATGTGACTTTCGACCCCCTCTCCGCTCCAGCCTGGAATCTCGCGCCTGCCGCTCCGGGAGGCAGCGCGGCCCGCGATGTGTACAAGCCATTCAAGTCGATTCCCCCCGAGCTGTCCGGAGCCATTCTGCTCCAGCCCGCTCACGGCAACCGGCACAGCACGCTCCTGGCCACGGGCCGGGTCTGGAAAACCCACTCTGTCGCCCACGAACAACCGACCCAGGTCGCAATCTCCTACGGCGCCAACCCGGCGACCGGGCTCGTCTGGACCTGGACGACGTCGCCGGCCGTCGAAGCAACCTGCGTCCGGCTGGCCCGAGAGCCCGCGAACGGCGGCGACGATCCCCACCTCCTGCGAATCGTTTGCGGCGAGTCGACCGCCGTCGAAGTTCCCAACCTGCTCAACGACCCCGTCATCCGCCGCCACCGCGTCGCCGTCGATCGGCTGGAACCAGATACCGTCTACCGCTATTCCCTGGGCGACGGCACCCCCGCGCACTGGGGACCCTGGCACACCGTCAAGACCGCGCCCGCCCGCAAAGCCGGAGTCAGCTTCCTCTACCTGGGCGATGCCCAGACCGGCCTCGAGAGCTGGGGCCGTCTGCTCGCCGCCGCTCATCGCAAAAACCCCGCCACCGATTTCATTCTGCTCGCCGGCGACCTCGTCGACCGCGGCAATGAGCGCACCAACTGGGATCACTTCTTCCTCCGCGCCGCCGGTGTCTTCGACCGCGTGCCGCTGATGCCCTGCGTCGGCAACCACGAGTATCTCGATGCTGGGCCCCGGCTCTATCGCGCGTTCTTCGAGCTCCCTGGCAACGGCCCGGCCGGAATCGCCACCGGCCTCGTCTACCACTTCGAAACCGGCGACGCCTGTTTCGCCGTGCTCGACAGCACACTCGCCGCCTACGACCCCGCCGCCGCCAAAGCACAGGCAGACTGGCTCGACGCAACCCTCGCCCGCACCTGCGCATCCTGGAAATTCGTGATGCTCCATCACCCGATCTACCCGTCCCATCCCTGGCGAGACCTGCCAGCCCTGCGCCAGCGCTTCGTGCCGGTCTTCGATAAGCACCACGTCGATTTCGTCCTCCAGGGTCACGACCACGCCTACCAGAGAACCCACCCTCTCCGTGCCCACGCTCGCGCCAGCGCACCCGCCGGCGGCACGATCTACCTGATGGCGGTTTCCGGCGACAAATTCGTCGAAACCACCGAGCGCGACTACGTTGAAGTGAGTCGCTCCGGCGTCTCGACCTATCAAACCTTCGAGATTGACCCGCCCTCGAGCCGCCTCACCTATCGCGCCTGGACCGCGGACGGCACAATCATTGACGAGCTGTCGATCCAGAAGGCGCCGCGAGCCGATCTTCTGACTCCCGATCTTGTCCGCTCATGGTAGCCAGCTTCGAGACCTGAGCCTGCCGCGGCCTGAACCAGTCCAGCACGCGCTGGCCGCGCGCCCGAACCGCCATGTTGCAATACACGCCGCCCCAGAAGATCACCCACGCCAGGGTGACCCACCCCCGCCAATCCACGTCCTTACAACGGCGCATGTGGTGACTCCGCCCGGTGCGTGCGCTTCCACCACCGCATCGCCCCTCGATAAACCCGGTCCGGATGCAGCCCCGCCATGCAGGGATGGCCTTCGAGCGGACAGACCTTCTGGTGACATGGGTGGCAAGAAACCCGATGCCGCATGACCAGCGAATGCCGCGACCACGGCCGCCATTGCCTCGCCTGATTGGTCCCGCTGAACAGGATCACCGAGAGCGTGCCCGCCGAGGCCGCCAGGTGGGCTGGGCCCGAGTCGGCGCCGATGAAGAGATCAGCCCGCTCGAGGAAGGCGGTCGTCTGCGCCACGGTCATGCTGCCCGTCCAGTCGCGCAGCCATTCATGCGGCTCGAGCAAGCTCGAAAGCGGGATGTCATCAATCCCACCGACGACCACCACCCGCCAGCCAGTCGCGAGAAAACGCTCCACCAGCAGCTTCCACGCCCGCGCCGGCCACCGCTTCGCCGCATTTCCGGCACCCAGGTGAACGGCCAGGAGCGGCGGAAGAGCCGAAAAGCGATCGGCGTGCAGCCAGTCGGGCTCCTCGGCAATCGAATCGGTCGACGACCAGACTCGCGCCGCACGTGCCAGAGAGCCGCGCTCGCGCCCGGCCACGCGCACGAACGCCTCCGAGCGCCGCACCATCCGCCGCGGCCAGGCTTCGGCGAGCCGCCGCGCGATCGCGATACGGTCCTCGTCACGCACCGTCACGTCCACCCGGGCGCGCTCATCGGGGATGATTCCCAGTCTTCCCAGGAGCGCCAGCCGCGAGCGCACCTCGTGCCGCCCTGGTTTCCACGCGGTGATGTCCGTGAGCAAGAACGATCCGCCCCCCATCGACCAGCCCACCCGCCGCGGAACTCGCGCCAGCGCAAGCACCAGCACCGAAAGCACGTCGCCGCGCACGTCGATCCCCAGGTCGTATCGGTGCTCCCGCAGCGACCGGCCCAGGCCCCACACCGCCGTGATCAGCCCCCAGCGCTCCGGACTTCGCTCGAACCAGGTTCGCTCGGCCACGTGCACCCGATTGACGTTCGGGTCGCCCTCGAACACCTCGTGATTGCTGGGCGAGGCCAGCACGTCGATCGTCGCCTCGGGGTACGCAGCCCGCAGCTCGGCGATCAAGGGCGTCGAGAGCACCGCGTCACCCAGATGGTCGAGCTGCACCAGAACAATCCGCCGCGGCCGCTCAAACGGTCCTGCCTGCCAGAATCTGCGGACGATCGCCATCGCCAGACTTCCGAAGAAGTCGAACGCGTGGACCAGCACGCGCCACCGCAGCTTGCTGTAGCGGTACCGTCCAGTGCGAACAGGCTTGGGACTAGCGGCCAACCGCTTCATAAACCTCCGCTATCATCTGGCCCACCCGCGGCCAAAGGTATCGCGACTCGACCCACTTCGCCAGACCGGGATGCGCACCGTTTTCCCAGCACGTCTCGAGCGCCCGCTCAATCTCGCCTGGCCGGCCAGGCCGTGCGTACTGGACGAAATCGCCGAAGTACTCCCGCGTGGCCCCGTACGGCGTGATCACCAACGCACAGCCCGCCGAGCGCCGCCTCGAGCGCGGCCAGTCCCGGCGTCTCGAACCACGAAGGCAGTGCAAAGACCCGCGCCGCCGCGTATGCCGAGGCCAGCAGTGGATCGTCATGCTCGAGCCGCCCCAGCCAGATCGTTCGATCGCCCGCGGCACGCCGGCAGACTGCCTCATATCGATCGAACCCCGCAGGAGCCTCGCCGGCAACCACCATCGGCAGCTCCAGCCGCCGCGCCGCCTCGATCAACCCCAGCGTGTTCTTCCGCGGCTCGATCCGTCCCACCGAGAGCACAAACGGAAACGCCCCGAATCGGCGATGGAACTCGTCCGGCTGCGCCGGCAAAAGACCGGCAGCACCCCGTTGGGCACCACGTGAATCCGCTCCGCGCTCACGCCGAACAGACGCATGAGCTGGTTCGCCTCGCACCGGGAGTTCGGCAGAACCGCGTCGGCCATCTTGAGAAGCTTGAGTCGCCAGCTCGGAGTTCCCGGCAAGACCGACCGCAGCCCCCAGCCCGCCAGGCTCGCGACCTTGCGCATCGGCTCGGGCTCGAGTGCCGCCATCGCGCGCGGCTCGTACCAGCAGATCGGCGAGAGCACGACCGGGATTCCGCGTGCCCTGGCCACCCGCGCCAGCTCGAGCCCCTCGCGCGACATTCCGAAGAGATGAAGCAGCCGCGCGCATTCCAGACGGTCCATCCATGCGCAGAACAGTCGCACCGGAACTCCCAGCTCTTCCACGTGCCGGCCGGACTGGATCAACTGGTTCTCGCCCCCGCCCGGCGTCTGAAAGGCGAACGAAGGCGCATGTAGGATCACGTCTCCCGGCGCGAGCGGGCCACGGCAGTGGGCCTCCAGCCACTCGGCCGTCGAGCCCGCTTCTTCCACGACCATTGTCGTCCCTGAAAGGGTCATGAATAAACCCCCGCTCGCTTGAGCTTCCACCACCTCAGGCCCCGCTTCACGCGGTTCGGGAATCGACGACCGCGGAATCTGGTCGAGCGGCGTCACCGTCTCCCAGTCGATCGCGGCCTTGACCGCGCGCTTGAGAGAAAGCGCGCCGAGCCCCGATCGCCGGAAATTGCAGAGAATCCTCGCCCGGCTCGCGGCGCTCGTACACCAGCTCGCGCAGACCAGAGCGACAACCGCGGGCCCGTGACCGGTACCGAACACTGGAACGTGCCGCGCTGAATGTCCACGGCAAGTGCATACTCGGTGTCCCATTCGTCGAACTGGATCTCGACGCGCTCGTCCTCGCGCGGAATCACCAGCCATCGCCGCTCGGCACGCCACCGCCACCACCGCGCCAGCTCCGAAAACGACGCTCGCCACACCAGCGTCCGCCCCTCGACCGCGCCGGCGATCGCCTTCATGACCTCGGGCATCCGGCCCAGCCGGCGCTCGGGATGGCCGTAAATGACGGCCAGCTCGCCGGCATCCAGCCGCGAGCAAATCACCTGGCGGAAATACTCGCCAATCAGCTCCGGCTCCTCCACTCCGGCCTCCACGAACAGCCCTTCGCACACCGGATGAACCGGAACTTGCAGCACCCGCGAGAATCGGTCGCCCCGCCACGGATAAAACGGCAGATCGTCGTAGCCGATCTGAAAGTCCGAGGAGTAGAGATAACCCAGGTCCTCGAG
This sequence comes from uncultured Planctomycetota bacterium, assembly GCA_963823665.1. Taxonomy (GTDB): domain Bacteria; phylum Planctomycetota; class Planctomycetia; order Isosphaerales; family Isosphaeraceae; genus CAVXHV01. Next base: position 295,829 of record CAWGMQ010000007.1, on the reverse strand, counting down.
CTGTCCGTCCAGGCTGGCGTTCCATCGACCGTGTGGTGCGGCAAACCCCACCGGCTCAAACCCGGAGCCGCACAGGATCCGGTGAGCCCGCTCAAGGTTCACCCGATTCAATTCCGCGTCGCGATAAACGTGATGGAAATGTCCGTGCGACTGCGTGTCATGCCGCTTCAAGTCGTCCAGCACCGATTGATGATGTGTGTAGGCATACGTGCTGACAAAATGCGTGCTGCACGGCCCAAGCGCTCCCCGCGCGGCGGCAAACCGGTGGTAGTCCTCAGGCACCGATTCATCAAGATCGGCCCGGAAACTGAAACCCGAGCGATATGGGTAAGGGAACGGAGAAACGCGCATCCAGACGCCACCCGCCCCGATCACCGCGTCGCGCAGCCGGCCAATCAAGCGCCGCCTCAGCCAGCCCTTGGCGTACCGGGCCACGCGCTCGCAAACCGTGAAACCGCCAAAGGTCCACGAGCCAATCCCCGTGCTGCAATCGACAATCGCCGCGAAAGGATCGGCGCTCTCCCCGCGCCGGAAGTCGTCGACGTCAATCAAAACATGCGCCGGACCCAGGAGCGGATGCATCGACCCGGCCGTCACCGCCTGCCCGTCGAACAGCACAAACCGCCCCGCGCGAAACGAAAGCGGATGCGGGTCTTTCACGGTCTCGAAGGGCACTCCCTCCTGCGCGAGTATCAGCTCCAGTCCCGGCGGAGTCTTCCACAAGAGCAGTGGAAGCGACGCCAGCTTGTGCGAGGATAGCTCGGTCACGCTTTCCCTCCCGGCGCCGTCGCCGCCCACAGTACGAGGAGCCGCGAAGCCGGCACCCACTGAAAGGGAAACCGCCCTGCTTCGCCCCGGGAAAGAAGATGCCGCACTCGCACCACGGGAAACCACCGCAGCAGCAGCCGCTCGAGCGCCCGCGGAGCGAACCAACGCTCCCGCACCGGATCCCCCGGCCCGTACATCCACAGGCCCCGCCGCTCGTCGATCCATTTCACGGCGAGGCTCGGCAGCCACGGACGGCGGGCATTCCACGACCACGCGTTCTTGTCGATGACCACAAACGTTCCCCCCGGCCCGAGCACGCGCAGAACCTCTCCGCACACGCGACCGATCGACCCAGGCGCCAGATGCTCGAAAACCTCGACCGCCACCACCGCGTCGAATCTCCCGCCGCCAAACGGAAGCCGGCGCGCCGAGCCCCGCACCCTCAACAGCCCGTGCGCTTCAGCTAGCATCCCCGCGGAGAGGTCCAGCCCGACCACCTCCGCTCCCAGCGCCACCAAGCTCCGCGCAAATCGCCCCTTGCCGCACCCCAGATCCAGCACCCGCCGGCCCTCAAGCGGCCCGAGTAGCGCCAGAATCGCCTCGAGCCGCGGGTCGTCCTGTGCAACCTCACGTTTGAATCGCCCGCAGTGCGCATCAAAGCGACGGCCCACTACGGCCTCATGCACCGCAATCATGAGGCCCTCCCTTGCGCTGGGCTGTTGAAAATATGCACCGGAGGGAGCGGAGATTTCCCGGCGGGAATGTTGCGCCAAGTTTCCCCCCCTCTAGAAGGGGGGGCCAGGGGGGGTCCGTCCCGGCCGTCGCCGTCACAAAACCGTCGGGCAACAGAAAACGCCGAACCTTCCAGCTCGAAATTCGCCAACACGGCCCGCTTTTCCTCAGCCCTCCCCTGAGCAATGAGCTCGCGAACCTTCCACGCCCGCACCGCCACCGATACTCCAGAAAGCGCGCAGAAGAGGAATCCCTCCACCCCGTCACGAAATCCTTGTTTGAATAGATAAAGCTTCAAGAATGTCCACACTGGTCGTAGCGTCACGTCGCTGGTCCGGAACCGGCGCCGCTCCTCGATCGCTCTCCGGGCTTCCAGCGTCGTGTAATGATCGAGCTTGCCCAGAAACTCCTGCACGTTCGGCAGCGTATGATGCCCGAGTGCGTTCTCGAGCGTGCCGCAGGCGCCCTCCAGCTCGACCGTCTCATGCACCAGCCCCACCCAGCGCCCGCTGTCGCGCCGGAACAGCCGCAGGGGCAAGTCGTGCTGCGTTCCCGAATACGCGAAGCGACGCCCCAGGATCACGCTCCGGATCGGCACCCGGTATCCGCGCTCGCGATTGGTCGTCTGGCCGATCACCCGCCGCACCTCCTCGGCCAGGGCCGGCGTCGCGCGCTCATCGGCGTCGATCGAGAGCACCCAGTCGCCGGAAGCCGCCTCGAGAGCACAGTTGCGCTGGCTGGCAAAGTCGTCGAATGCGCGCACGATCACAACGTCCGCCATTTTTTCGGCGATCTCGCGCGTGGCGTCCCGGCTCGCGGAGTCAACCACCACCACCCGCTCGTCGGCCCAGCTCGCCGCGCAAGCAATCGGCGAGGTTATGCGCCTCGTTCTTGGCCACGATCAAGACAGAAAGGCGCGGCTCACGCATACCGCACCCCCTTTCGCAACGCACCGCCTGAAGCCCGCAGCGCGAAGTAACCCGCGTAGCCTGCGAGTGCGAGGTCGAGCCGGCCCAGAAGCGCCAGCACAATCCAGAGATGCCACCGCAGATCGGCGTGACCGATCAGATGCACCAAAGCAGCCAGCCCTTCCCGCAGCCGGACAGCGAGCCCGGCCGTGTCGCCGGCTAGACGACCGGATCCGCCGGTCGCGGCAGTTCGTCCCAGCTCGCTTTCAAGCTCCTCGCCCAGCAGCGACTGAACCTGAAACAAATACTTTGACGACGCATAGAGGGTGCCCAGCAGAAGCCAGCCTGGATGCCCATCGCGGCAAAAGGCCGCCCAGGCGATGGCCGCGTGCAACACCATGTCGACCAGCTCGTCCAGCACCTGGTCGAGCCATCGTCCGAAGGCCGAGCTCGTCCCCTGCAGTCGCGCCAGCCGCCCGTCGGCCGTGTCGAGCACCAGACCCGCCGCCAGGCAAAACGCCATCGACATGCGGGCGATCGCGCCCGAGAAGCCGCCAGCCGCAATCGCCGCCGCCGAAAACATGAGGCCCGCACTGGCGATCGTCACCGCGTTGGGCCGCACCGCGGTCGGCTTGAGCCATTCCGCCAATCGCTCGGCCAGCGGAAACGCCCAGTACTTTCCCAGCGGCTGGTACGTGCGACGCCTGAGCAGCTCTTCCTCGGCAACCGCCAGCGTTTCCGGCCGGTCCAGCCGCCACAGCACCGCCGATTCCGGCGACCCGCCGCGCAAGAGCACCCGCCTGAGCCGCTTCGCATCGTAGTAGCAATCCGTCTTGAGCACCGCCGCATCCGCACGAGGCGGCCCGCACACGAGTTGCACGCCTCGGCTCACCGATCGCCTCGCCAGCTCGCGCAGCCGCGGGTGTTCGTCCTCGCGCGCGTGAATCGTCAGCGTCTCCTCGGGCGGTGCGATTCCGTCGGCGACTTCCAGCAGATGACCGAGCACGCTCTTTCCGAGCACAACCTCGGTCGCCAGCGGGCCGCGCGCGCCTGCGCGGCCGGGCGTCGATCACAAGGTGGAATGCCCGGCCCGCCATCAAACGCCTCCATGCCCCTCGAGACCACCCGTCCGTGGGTCGGCCTCCAGCACTCACCACTCGAAACGCCGGAAGAAGGCCTCTTGCCGCCTCGTCCATCCCCCCTGCCCGACCGCAAGCGCTCGACGCCCCTCAATCACCTGTCGCATGCGCGAAAGCGCCCCCAAGAACGCCCGCACGAACCCAGGCCGCCCCAGAAGCAAAGACACCCCCAGCCGAATCGGCAGCCACAGGAAGTGAAGCAGCAATCGGGCTCCCCCCAGGTTCTTCCACATGAAGATCAGCGTGTTGCGGCTCGCCAGAAGGTCACATTCCGCCTTCCCCAGCCGCGGCTCGAACGTGCCGAAGCCCTTGTGGAACGCCAGCGATTCCGGCACGTAGTAGCCGCGATAGCCCGCCATCCACGACCGGAATCCCAGGTCGAGGTCCTCGATCCGCCCCGGGAAATAAATCGGGTCATACCCACCCAGGTCGAGAAACCGCCGCCGATCGATCGCCAGCACCGGCCCGGCCGCGGCCGTCAGGTCCTCGCGGTCGATCACCCCCGCAAATCCTGGCACCCTGCTCATCCCCTGGATCAGCCCGTACCGGCTGCGCACCCGCGTCCGCATCCCTTCATAGGTGCGGCCGTCGAACGTCCAGCAGCATGGAGCGGAAAAGAAAATATCGTCATGGCTCTCGAAAACGCGCAAGAGCGGCCCGACCGCTTTCGCATCGAGCTTCACGTCGTTGTTGAGCAGCAAGACCACGGGTTCCTGCAAGCGCTCGAGCACCCGATTGAACGACGCCAGGCCGTGATTCGGTTCGCACACGAATCCGACCGACGGAAAGCGCTGCGCCACCAGCTCGCGCGATCCGTCCGTCGAGCTGTTATCGACCACGGTGACAGCACACGGAACGGGCGCTTGCGCAGCCGCCTCGATGATGCTTGGCAAGCATTCCTCGAGCAGCGCGCGGCCGTTGTAGTTCAGAACCAGAATGTGCGTGCGATCGATCTTCAAGGGTTCCATCCCTCACGCCAGGCCGCGCATCCTGCACCTGGAACTGGATAGATCGTACACGGATGAGACACAATCATCGGCTGCGTTACGGGCTCGTGCACCGTCGCGTGGGTGCGTACCATACGACGTAACTCGTTTCAGGTCAACCCCGGCACCGAGCCGCTGCGCGCCATGTTTCGGCTCTGATCCGGCCACCGGATTGCACTCGCGTCATCGTGCGCTCGATCAACTGACGCATCACGTTAAGAAATATCGCGCGTGGCCGGGCGGTTCGCTGGCCGACGCCCGAAGGCGATTCATTTTCCCCAACGCAAGTGCCAGGCGAATCGTATGTCCAGCCGTCCACCCCGACCGACCAGTTCGTTTTGTATATTCGTCTCGCGTCCTTATCCCACAAGGGTTAAGGGAACGCACCCGCTCGGTCGAGATGGCGAGCCATGGTCTGAATTCGCGGCCGAAGCCTCGCCCGCGACCAAGTCGCTTTGGTCCAAAATCGCCACGGCGCGGCCGGCGAAGCGCTCCATCCCCCGAATCCGGGCCGGCCGCCCTCTGCAAGTGGACATGCGAAAAAGGCTTGGGTCGATCCACCAGCGTCTTGCCCCATGGAGCAGAATGATCACAAATGATATCAAAAACGGAAGCTCTTCGCCGTTGCTCCCGGTTCTGATTCCGGGCAGCGAACCCCGCTCTCGACCGATTGCGCGGCGAAGCCGCCAGGGCGATGGAGTCGTCTCGCGCAACGGCCAAGCCTGCCTGGGTTTCGGTTTTGATCTCAGCCTCTTTGCCCATTGCACTAGCTCGCACTGGATTGCACTTGGTGCTCGAATTCTCACGATGAGTAGAGATCGACGAGAAGATAGGAAAGCAAAGGGGAGCCGCCCATCGCGCCAGCATCGCGCGTTCGTAAACTCTGCCCTACATATAATATGCGACCGGTTTCAGCGATCGGCAATAAAAGCGTCCAAAAAAAGTGCATACACTGAATCGATACGGTTGCAACATCACTACATACGGCTTTGCGCGATTTCTTTGTTAATTGTGAACACGTGGCCGAATGATAACTCCCTCCGACTCCGAGAACCCAGCGGCATCGATCGTCGGCCGCGCTCCTCCCAAAACGGCGGGCCAGCCACCCTCGGGCCGACACACCTGTCGGCCGCACCCTGGCCATGTCTCCCGCCCCAACGGGACGAAGCTCGGGTTCGTTCGCGCATTTCAGCCAGGTTGTCAAGTCACCGTTCATGAGTGTTTTCGTGATCCAACCTTCACTCTAATTCCAAGTTACGCATTCCCAGCCACGTGAACTGAGTTAGGATCGTTCGACAAAAAAACGCAAGTCGACGTGCCACGCTTTCACGACATCCTCCGGTCATCGATCCGATTGCTCCCGCCCGCTGTTTGTTCCGGTCAGTTTCTCCCGTGCAAGGTCTCCCCTTTCACATTCCTCGCTCCGGCTTTCGAGACATGTTCCGCATGATCTAGATCAACATAAGTGAATGGGACAAAATGGGACGAAATGGGACTCTTGACCCCAAAAAAGTCTCATTTTGCTCGCTGTCTTGACCCCGCGCCGATGGCTGGCCGGTACGCCCTGAAGCTGCACGGAAATGCTGAGAGCCAAAGAGGATAACGCCACCGGTCCCGCTCCATGATTGCCCGGCCCTCCCGAACAAAACTCACCCTCACCGTGGTCCAGATCTGTCCCACGCTCGGCGCAGCTCAAAATTCGGGGGGATTTCGTCGCGCACCGATCCCCCTTTGCGAGCGCAGTCCGGCGCCGTTTTTCCGACGGCAGAGGCGTGGTCAGGCCGAGCTGAGATCCTCGAGCACGCGCTCGAGCAAACGAAGCACTCATTCCCGGTTCCAGAGACATGGGTGTTGTGCCTCGCGCCGACTCCGGTGTCGACGATCGAGATTGAGCTACTAATATGATGGGTCCACTTTCGCGATTCGGCCATTTCGCCGACTAGAAAATCTGGGATTTTTATGCGGCTTGCAACGGATGCAACGACGAACTCGATCGAACCCCCCGGTTCGAGCGCGATGCGGCTAAAAAGTCGGCAAAAACGCCCAGCGCGATTCCCGCATCCAGGCGGTCGCCCCTCGCTTTAGTGTGAAATCCCCTGAAAGGTGGCTGGCGCCTCGTGCCCTTTTGCGCGGCGACGCGCGCCAGGCCAGCCCTAGTCAACAAGACTTCTCGCAACTCGCTTCCGCCAATACACCGGGTCCGCTTCAATCTCTCCCATGAACCGCCGAGCGATCGCGCTGGGAGGGCGGGATCCTTGTTCCCAAGAGCGGACGGTGTTCGGCTCGACACCCAGAAACCGCGAGAAGACGACCTGGCTCATTCGCAGAAGACTGCGCACCCGGCGCACATCATCGGGGCCATATGCGGGGCGGACGAACTCGGCATGGTAGGTGCGGACCGTAAGCCGTCGTTCCGATGGTTCGCCGCCTCTCATCGCGTCGATTGCCTCCTCAAAGGCCGAGACGATCCGCGCACCGGCGGGCGAAAGCTTCTGTGCGCGAGAACGCTGAGGCTCGGACCTTCGCTTCTTTGCGTGGGTCATGGTTCTATTGCCGCGCCGTTCATTCATTGTGACCCCCTCTTCCTGGAGGATCATGAGTTCAAGTGATCGGAGGTCGTCCTCGTCCAAGCCGAGGCGCTCCCAGTCGCGGTTGAAGGCTGGGAACCGGACGAACCTCGACCACTTCTCCGGATTGAACTCATGCACCCACTTACTCCCGCGCCTTCCCGAGTCGACAGCACGATCGATTTATACCATTGAGTGGCATGAAAGGCACATTTCAGCGCAACTCCCGACCTGCCGGCGAACGGGTATGTGACGTCATTCACCGCAGCTAGGCGCTCGCCCGTTGAACTGTTATACAGAGTTCGCCAGGAGCGGCCATTTTCTCAGTTCGTGCACACAGTCGCCGAATGACGCGACCAGGCGATACGAGATGAGGTCCAGCATTCCTCGGTCGACTGACGTCCCCTTGAATAACGCGCCCGTGCCTCCTTCGTGGCGCCGGTATGCCAGGTGCAGCGTACGCGGACTGGCTGTCGCCGTTCTGGCCGTAGGCATGTGCGCATTCGGGCTTGCCCAAAGCGCTCGGATCCAGCACGAGGCAGTGCTTTCGATTGAGCATGCGGGCGGATGGGTAGCGTACGGTTGGCAACGGAAGTACTCACTGTATGAACGGACCCCCGAATGGCCGGCTTGGGTCGTCGACTCGCTCGGTATCGACTGTCTCGACACCGTGACGCTCGTGACGCTGTGTAACGCGCAGGGGCCCGGCGCAGAACTTTCTCAAATTGCCAATCTTTCGAGTCTCGAAGATCTGAACCTCTGGGGGTCGGCGATTTCGGACGCGGGAATGGTGCGATTGGCGCACTTGAGCCGACTCAAGTCCCTGATCCTGAACCGAACGTCGATCTCTGACGCGGGACTGATCCACGTCGGACGATTGGTGCATCTCGAACACCTGCACATCGAGAACAACAGAATTACCGACGCCGGACTGCGCCATTTGAAGGGACTAACCCGTCTCAGATCCCTCTGGTTAAAGGGAACCGATGTCAGCGAGGAAGCAATCGATGAGTTGCGGAAACAACTTCCTCGGCTTGAGTTCATTTATTATTGACCTGGTGCGAATGCTGCAATGTCAGCTTGATATCTCAGAATCGGACCGACTCGCGCCCGCCGCTCGAGATCATCTGGCTCGGGAAGTGGCTCGCGCGCATCCTTCGTTTCGCTTCATCGGAATAGCGCTCGTTTCACAGGATGATCAATCTCACCACGTCGCGTTCTACCGCGCCGATGGCGCTCGGAGAGTGAAACCGGGACGGAGAGTGAAACCGGGACGCCGGGAGTGAAACCGGGACGCCGGGAGTGAAACCGGGGGGAGTGAAACCGGGACGCGGGGGAGTGAAACCGGGACGCGGACCGTTTTGGGTTCACAATATTAATCGCGTCCCAGTTTCCCCCTCCTCCGCGTCCCAGTTTCCCCTCGTCCCGGTTTCTCCTTTTTTGTGACGGGGCGACCGGAGAAGCACGCCGGCGCGACTTATGGATCTTTGTCCTGGAAGACGGTGGTATTGGTAAGCCCGAGGGGACCTCCCGCGGAAACCTCAAAACCGGTGGCAGTGGCCACATTGATGTTGCCAACTCCGTCGTCGACGGAGAAGGCATAGGCGGTAATCGACGGGTATGTGGTCGTAGGCACACCATTCTGAATGGTCGTCACCGGCCAGTTCATGCCGTCATGAACGAACCATACCAGGGGATCGAGGTTGTACTGGGCTGACAAGTCGGTTTTGGGGTTACCGGGCGTTGGGGGAGTCGGGTACGGCGGGTCCATGGGCGCGGTCGCACCATATAATAATGGAATGATCACGTTACTGGTGATCGCTTGTCTGTTGTCAGCGGCCATTTGGCTGCCGCCGGACACACTGCCGTTGTTGTCCAGCTTTGGGTTTTTGTCTTTGTGTACCAACCAGGGCACAATGACGTTGGGTGGAGTTGGAATATCTTGAAAATCAGCAACCAGATCTCCGATGATCGCCGGACCGGTCAATTGCGAAGTGGCCTGGAGCTCTGGTTGGTTTGGTTTGGGCGGGAAGTAGTAGAAGCGGTAGGTGGTGTCTTTATTCCCGGCGGAGTTTGCGGGAACGTTCAATATGACGTCGTCTCCCTCAATTTTATAGATGTTCGTCCGTGGCTTCAGATTGGGAGCAGCGACAGGCGGATTGCTGCTGGCGCTTGTCATTGCCTTTAGCTCCTTGAGAACCTTCGGGGTAAAGCCGGAAAGATCGGGGAGCCCTGGATACTTCGTGCTTACGCTAAACTTCAAGTCCTTGGCGACGATGTACCTCGGCTCGTAACTGATCGTTGCAGGCAGGCCGGGTTTTTTCGGCACATCATCCTTACTCATGATCCACATGGCCTTCCATACGAGTGTTGCAAACTTCAGGGCGTGTGCTTCATCGTATGCGCCGCTCTTGGCAGTCCGAATCTTGAAAGGCACGATGCCATCTTGTGCTTGAATACCCTCGGGATCATCTGCCGCGGATTTGAGGAGATCGGCTAGCTCTTTGTTGGGCGCGATGTATTTGTCGCCCAATTCTGCCTTGTGATCCTCATAAAACTCTGCCCATCCGAAGAACAGGTCGGTAATTTCTTGAACCGCATAGTTGTTGTTTGCGGCGTTCGTGACGCTGGTCTGCTGGCTCGATGTCAACGATGGACTCGGGGCATCGGAGTCGTTGACCTTGTAGATGCTTGTGGCGGCACTTTCTGCAAAGATATTGGCGCCTCCAGGAATCTTGATGAGCGCACCTGAGGTGACTCCGGAGGGCGTGAGATTGAACTGCGGCCAGCCCATGCCCGCGGGCGCATCATAAAAATAGCCACCCAGGTCGCTTCCCGTCACAAACTGAGTCAATGAATTCTCGAAGGACGCCAAGGTGGTGAGCGTCCCTATATAACCTGCCCTGGGAGCGCTCTGGTTTGGTGCTGGTAATACCGTTTCCATGGCAACCGGAAGGTACATGGCATTCAAATAGGATATATCGATATCAACGGCGGTTGGAAAGTTGCCCGGAGCGTCCGGGACCGTGTTTTGCGACACGTCCCTTATTGTGAATTCCAGGAGCTGCGATGGAGCGCTCGTGGCAATGCCGGGTATCCCGGCCTTGGGCCCACCGTGATAGAGGAGCAGCGCTCCGCCACCCGGAACCGTCTGCACGGCTACGTTCGCACCCCCGTTCGTGTTCGCGGCGGCTGGGTTGCTCGGGTCGCTGGAACCATTGAAATTGAATGGGTTTCCGGGGCTAAAGAACGAACTCTCGGTTTGCGGAGTGTCGGTGACGAGTTGAATCGTTCCCGCATCCCAGAGCGCCTCGGGTACGTTGAATGTGATGCTCCATCCCGGTGCCACGCCTTCGTAATACTGGTTGTTCACGGAGTAGCCGACGTAGACCCTGTAATCCTGGAGCCCCGGGTCGGTCGTATCATACCGCCCGCCGTTGTAGCTGAAAGCGTTATCTCCGAGTAATATCGGATAAATCCATTGTGTCGGATTATCGTTGGTGATTGTGACCGATTTGGGGATGGTCGCCTCATTCGCCAGGGACATCACCTGCGAATCTATGTTGTCGCTGCCCGTCACGTAGGTCAAGGAAGGGCTCGCGGCGGGAAATGTGGTCCATGCCGGCGGGATGGTGGGAAGGTCCGGTGCGCTCGAATCGAGCTTGGTCAGGCCCAGCGTGACCGACAGCATGCAGCGCTCTTCCAGCCGCGAGATCTCGGCGGCGGCGTGGAACTGGCGGTCGGCTCGACGCGGACAATCATGCCCGCGGGCGGCTCGCGGAGACGCAACCGAAGATTCAGCCCGGAAAGCTTCTCGGCGAGGGACTTGGGGCTCGTCATGGTGTCATCTTCCTGTTGAGGGGCCCCGCGCGGGGCCAGTTGCGTTTCATCGAGGTTTCCGCAGGAGGTGGCCGGTCGAGCGCCCGGTCAGGGCATCTCGCGCGCACAACATTTCCGGAGGGCCAGAGCCCCCGCAAGGTCGCTCGAGCGAGCGAATCTTTCGCCCATGAGCCGCGATTGTTCGGCCGGCTATATATTCATCTGAAAAATGCGCCGACCGAGGGCCAAAAAAAACGCGAAAGTTTTTTTGAACCTCCTCGCCATGTCCGGTCAGCCGCGGGGGAGAGCGCCGCGCCCCGAGAAAGAGCGAGCGATTTACCCGACCATCTTGTTCGGACGCGATTTTTGACGTATTCTCATTAAATTGGGCAGTTTGCACAGTTTAAGATGGCTTGACGACATGATACAATGCAAGCACGATAGATATTCTGATTGCGGTGATTTGAAAACCGCGCGGGCCGAGTGCCAATCATGGTGAAGATTTTTCGTTCATGACGCAGCGAGAGGATGAAATACCAGCCGCAGCAAAGCACTCGGCGGCGGAATTGTTGCCGGTTCTTTACGCGGAGTTGCGGCGGCTGGCCCGAGCGCTCACGACTGGGGTGGCGCCGGGCAGGCACTCGGGGCGACGACGCTGGTCCACGAGGCGTATCTACGGCTGGTCCGGGGCGAGGATCCTGGCTGGGACAATCGGCGCCATTTCTTCGGCGCCGCGGCGCAGGCAATGCGTGAAATCGTGATCGAACATGCACGGAGCAGGGCCAGTTTGAAGCGCGGGGGGAAGTCTCATCGCATTGAGCTGGCCGAAGGTCTGGTCTGGGTCGAAGCACCCTCCAGCGATCTGCTCGCGCTGGATGAGGCGATCCAGCAGCTTCACGCGGAGCACGCGCGGGTAGCGGAGATCGTCGAGCTTCGTTATTACACGGGGTTGAGCATCGAGGAAACGGCACATGTGGTTGGCGAGTCGGAAAGTACATTGAAGCGCGAATGGCGGTTTGCCCGGGCGTGGCTGGCGCGGCGGCTGGGCGAAAGCTTGCCTTGAGAGACGATGGAACGGACGCTTCATTTCTCGAGCGGGTAGCAGATTCATGACTGAGCGAGATAGCCTTCGCGTGAAAACCTTGTTCGCAGAAGCGGCCGAGCTGCCCGAAGAAGAACGCGCCGCCTTTCTGGACGCAGCGTGTGGCGGCGAACCCGCTCTCCGCGCCGAAGTTGAAAGCTTGCTGGCTTATGACTCGTCGTTTGAGATGGGAGCGCGCGATGACAGCTTCTTGAAAAGCCCGCTGGTCTTGACGGACGAGGGATCGCGGGATGTGCAACAGGCGCTCTTGAGCCTTGACCCGATCGACCGAGAGGTCCTGCACTTGAGACACTTCGGAAAGCTCGGCCGCGCCGAGACTGCCCGGGTGCTGGGGATCAGTAAGGACGAAGCGGCGAAGCGGTACCTCGGCGCGCTGAAGCGGCTCAATGACACACTGGCAGCGATGGCTGGTGGCAGGGAGCGGATGTGAGCGAGACCGGAGCCGATCGTTTTCGCGGTCATGCGGCGAGAGACGCTTGAATGATGGCGAGCTTCGAGTCAAACTTTCGCCTCTTAGGCAACGCCCTTCAGAGACTCTCGAGGGAGAGTGCGCTTCCCAACTCGCTTCCGCCAATACACTGGGTCCGCTTCTATCTCCCCCATGAACCGCGGAGCGATCGCGCTGGGAGGGCGGGATCCTTGTTCCCAAGCGCGGACTGTTTCTCGGCCCTTTTCTCGCGGGCATTGCTAGGGCGCTCTGAATCGACGAGAATTCGGTCGATCGCGCGTTCTCACCTCACGCGAGCGGAGACTGATTGGTTTGCCGCGCAAGCGGCATACTTGAACAACGCCATGCAGTTGCCCCGCGCACCGCAACAAATGGCGAGCGTCCACGCGGAGAACCTGCTCCCTACTCGAGCATGAGGAGATCGCATGCACTCGGACACGACGGCGTACAATGAGTCACAGGCGCTGAGCGATCGAGCGATTTGTAGACTGCTTGCCGAACAGATTGATCACGGTCTTCCCGAGGCGGAGAACAAGATTTGGCACGCCCATCCTGTATGGTTTCTCGAGGGGAATCCTGTCGTTGGGTACAGCAAGCTCAAGAACTGTGTCCGCTTACTCTTCTGGAGTGGCCAGTCTTTCAAGGAGAAGGGACTGAAAAAGGAAGGGACTTTCAAAGCCGCTGAAGCTCGATACACTGCTGTCGATCAAGTTGACACGGAGCAGCTTGGGCACTGGTTGGCCGAGGCGCGGGACGTCCAGTGGGACTACAAGAACCTGATCCGTCGAAAAGGTGGGTTAGTGCGATTGAAGTGAAATGCAGCGTCCGGAGGTCGAGCCGTGCAGAGGTCACGTTGGCCGTTCTTGCTTGCCTTCCTCATCCTGATCGCCGTCATTTACGCTATCAAGGGTTATCGGGCATCCCCAGAGCCGAAAAGCGGCGACGCACTCGTTCTCGCGCAACTCAGAGAGGCTGGAAGTGACCTGTCAAAGCCACATTCCATTGAGTTCTTCATATACCTGCCCACTCGGGAGGCAGCGCTGAACATTGCCGATAAGATTCGAGCGAAGGGCTTTGGTGCGAGAGTCGACCGAGCGGCCCAGGGCCCGAATTGGTTATGCCTCGGCACCAAGTCGATGGTGCCTGATCTCGCGGCGATCGAGGCGATTGGAGCAGGTTTCGACGAGATGGCGCGGTCTCTGGGGGGCGAATACGACGGCTGGGAAACGGCCGTCGTCAAGTAGTTCCGGTTCACGCCAGTCGCCGAGCCCGCCGCTGCAGCGGACACACGCGGCGCCGCTGAGCCATCAGCTGTTGGGCCGGCGATCGCATGAGGAAGCCGGCTTGGTCTTGCCGGGCAGGGATGGTAAGCTTCTGTGTCCAGAGCTGGAGAGCCAATCAAGACCTCGAAGGATTTCGAGTCACGCTGCTCATCCCGCCGGCGGTTCAGTCATCCGTTTCCACGGCTTCGCGTCGGCCGTCAAGACGCGCGACATGGGTGTCAGGGTCGAGATCGCAGACGGTGAATCGCTCGCCGACGGCCTCAAACGGTTGCGCATCCTGCTCCACGAGGAGGGCGGCCACCCGATCTCCCACGCCAAATGGCATAAGAGGCGATCGGACCGCTACGAGAAGCCGAGCATCCTGAGGCGGCGGCGCCGATGGGTCGCGGTCGAGAAGCGTATCCGGGGCTGGGCCGCCGGCCCGCGGGACCTCTCGTTCGACAACTACTTCTTCACATTTGAGCTGAGGCCCCGTCGGCTCTGGCCCCCGTCGAGTGTCGCGCCGGACCGGATTCGTTCGCCCAAGGTCCGGCATCGGGGCGACCATGCCGACGGCTAATTCCCCTAACATGGAAGGGCCGTGTGCTATGCGGTTCGATCCGACAGTCGCTCCCACCAAGCAGTCTCTCTCGGACGCGTTCGGTTTTGCCGTCCCTCCGGCCTTCGTTGAGTTAGTTCTGATCGCGTGGCACGAATCTAAGAGCAAGCTAAACATATCTTGTTTCTTCGACGATGCATTCGGCGGCTTTCGCTTCGGCGCCGCCGAGCTCAGGTACCACCAGACTCCGGCGGAGTTCTTCCCCGTGGGCACTATGGGAGTCGATGGGGTGCACTACGGTTATGCAGTTCATGCACCGGAGTTGGACCAGTCGGACTACCCCATGGGTCAGCTGTGTCCGATGGACGCACGCGGCGTCTTCCTGCTCGGAGCCGATACAACCGACGGCTTCAGCAACCTCGTGTCGAGTGCTCCGGATTACGCGGAGTTGGACGAGGAGTCCGTCCGCGGCATTAGGTTGCTCAGCGAGCGCCTTGGCGTCGGCCCGGAGTCAGGCCAGAACACGGCCCGCTACGGTCCGGACGGCAACGGAGTTGACATTATGCCGGTGATTCCAGATGGCTGGCATCATTTGCAGACCATGGATGGTATCGGAGTCTTGGCCCCAAGGAACCAGTTTGAGGACACTGCTATTCCTTCGACTGATCGTTATCGTACGCCTTGCCAACACTACGTCACTGCAGCGGAGCAAGCGAGCAGACGGGGCTTCCATGGCACCGCTTTGGCGTACCTTCGTGAAGCCTACTGGCATCACTGGACAGACGAAGGAGTTCGTGGGTCTTTGCTCGGGAGGATGGCTCAGGAATATGCGGCCCTCGGCCGTCCCAGCCTGGCTGATGTAATCGCGAAGTACGTTGAGAAATGGGGCTAATTCGTTTAACGAGGCGATGAAATCATGGAGTGGCGTGGGCTAACATGGCGACGCAGCGGACCCGACCGGCGGCGGGCCGTTGATCTTTGTGGTTAAACGGCGGGCGTCGGAGGTGGATTGATGGATCTCCAACTCGATCACGGCCCTATCGTTGTCGGTGATATCACCGAGGTATTCGAGCACCAGGGGACCTGGTTCGGTACCTTCCGCCCGGCTTTCTCCGTGCCCGGCGTGCCGCTTGAGCGCAGGATCCGTGAGTTCATCGAATTCTGCAAGGACTTCACCGCTCGGGCTGCTTCGGACCAGGATCACGACGCGGCGGAATTCGACAGGTTCGACGATTTGGTTTCCTCCGGAACGTGGCGAGTGCGAGACCCGAGTGGGGCGATCACTGAGATCAAGCACGCCCCAAACTTCCTGGGTGGCGACGAGATCTCCTGGATCACCGTCGAGCTGTGCCCGAGGTGCGATTCGGGCGGGGTTGACGAGGGCTTCATCCTCGGAGCCCGACATGCCCTGCAGGAGGAATCGGCGAAGGTTCGCGACAAGCTCGTCTAAGATGGCGATGCAGCGGTCCCGACTGGCGGCAGGCCGCCTGACGTCGACGGAAAGAGCAGCAACGCGACGGATTGGGTGGCGATGGGCTCTCTCGGTTGCCGGATGGCGCCGCCCCGGGCTACAATTCATCCGTGATGCGCCGGCTACGGAGCCTCGCTATACAGACCATCAAGTTCGTGCACTGGCAAAACGGGGATGCCTTCCTCGGATACCTGCTCGATTACCCCGACTACTGGACCCAGGGCGACTCCCTGAACGATCTGAAGGATCATCTCATCGACCTGTATCGGGACCTGACGAGATGAAGCGCACCCGCCCCGCGGCGGACCTCTGAACCGTCACGTTGGGCAGCCGTGTGGACGCGCTGGTCCTTCGGGTGACAATCTCCGCGGCCACCGCCAGGAGCGACCATGAATAGCGAGCGACCATTGGCACCGCTGGAGCGGGCACCGCCAAGCCGGCGGGCTCTGGGCCGACTCAACTTCAGGCTGCGAACTCTCATGGCCCTCCCAATCCTCATCGCCGCCTTGCTCACGGCCTACACGGCTATTGACCGATGGACCGCGGTGCCTTGGTCGGGGCCGGACGCGGGCACCCCGGTCATTTACAAAGTCCTGGACGCAGCAACCGGCCAGCCCGTCGTTGGTGCCAGGGTCAAGCTCGTACAGGGCGGCCTCGTCTACGATATAAAGACGTCCGCCCCGGGGCACATCCGTCGATTCGGCGGCCAGATCCAGGGTGCTGGTCACCGCTCCCTGGTGCGTGACACTCGCCGGGTCGACCTACCAGACACGACCCTCCTGGTCACCGCCGAAGGATATGAAGACTTTTCGGCCGCGACGTCAACCGCACCCCTCGTTGCCCGCCCAGCCCAAGACGGAAAGAGTGTCGAATACCTGATCGAGTTGCGTCGCACCGAGGACTGAAGGCGGGTCGCGATTCCCGCCGAATGAGGCAATGCGGCGGGCCGCCGATCTCTGGCGTCAGGCAGCAAGTGCGGAGGTTTATGTGAAGATCGGTTGCCCTTGCGGTGCGAGCATCGTAGATCAGACCGACGACTTGCCGCACAAGGGGCACCTGATCCCCGACCAAGACTGGTTCGCCATCTACGATTCCCTCGATGAAGAGGTCATCGACGCGCTCGTGTCCGGTCGGCTCGAGCGATCGGCGGCCTGCAATCTGGCTCGGGAGACCATCCGCCGGACTTCCCGATTAATGTACCAGTGTCGAGACTGTGGTCGTCTATTCATTGACGACCTCCGCGGCGATCTACAGTGTTACGTGCCGGCGTCCGAAGAGACCTCTCGTGAGATCCTCCGGAGCCGGGCGAGCCGAGACTAAGATTCGATTGTAGCGGACCCTCTCCGCGAGCCGCTGAACCTCGCCGTTAGCCATGCTCGAAGTAGACGGCGCAGTGGCTAACAACGCGATGCTGTGCGGCGGACCCGCCCTACGGCGGGCCGCTGATCTGGGGTGTTAGGTGGCTCAGGAATCGGAGGGGAGATGACCGACACGGGACGAGTCCCACAGCCATCAACCCCGCCCGTGAGGCCGCCGGGTCCACCCAAGGCACCACCGAGTAGGGGCCCAGGACGAAGCGCCAGGACGCGCCTGACCGGCGATTCAGCGGAGCCGGCCCGCCACGGCGCGTCGCGTTATCATCCAAGCTCGCGCTCGCGCACGGGGGCGCTGAGCTTAATCGTTAGCCCACGAGACAAAACATGTCATTTCAACGCGACGAAGATGTGAACCCTGACGAACTCCGTTCGCTGACGGAAGTTTTCCGCTGAGCGGGGGCTCCCGATCCTGAATCATGGGCACGCTCGCAATTGGCTGAGGGGATTCCGCAGCTCGCGATCCTCAGCTTCGCAAAGGCGTTGTGGAATGGCGTAACGCGAGAGGATGACGACAAATGGATCGATCAGGAAATCGAGTGGGCCAGGTCGCGCGCCTTCGGGTTGCTCGCCTCATTCCTGATATTCACGTGGATCAACAACCGTATGCATGGATCATACGTCACGCCGTACAACCGAGGCGAGCTGACCGCAACAATCCCCAAGGAGATTTCGCCATGGCAACCGTCATTCGCGTCCCGATCACGAACGTTTTCGCCAAGGGTGATTACACGGGCGTAATTCTTGTCGGGTCGGCCAAGAAGCCGATGAACGTCCTCCTCGACACCGGCAGCAGCGCGCTGGCCCTCGACGGGACGAAGTACACGCCGGACTTCGCCAGCGGCGACCAGTCCACCAAGCTCGCGCAGACGGATTCCTACGGCGACGGCAGCAGTTGGACCGGCGCGGTCATCAAATCGACCATAACCGCTGGCACTGGCAGTGCAGCCGCCACGCTACAAGGCGGTAATGTCGCGGTCGCCTACGACGCGACATCGGACATGTTCGGTGAAACCGACGGCATCCTCGGCCTGGCCTACGCACCGCTCGACGACGCGTTCCAGATGCCCGACGACACGTCGCAGCAGCATTACACCTCTGTGCAGGTACGCACCGGCACGAGAACTGACCTCGTTCCGTACTTGACGCAGCTCGCCGACGCGGGCGTCGTTTCGGACCGGATTTCCTTCTACACGCGCCGCTCGTTCGTCCACGTGGGCGCCGGTGACGCGAACGACCCGCTCAACAACGGTTGGATGGTCGTTGGCGGCGGGGAAGAGAGCACGGATCTGTATACGGGCACGTTCCAATCCGTGAAGGTGCTGTCGGACCAGTGGTACAACACGAACCTCAAGGCCGTGATCGTCGGCTCCGCTTCTCCGATAGCGGCCCGCAGACAGGGCCCGCAAGGCATGCCGTCGAATTCGATCATCGACAGCGGGACAAACAGCCTCAATTTGAGTCCGCCGTTGCTCGCGGCTATCCTCTCTAAGTTCCCGGCCGCGCAGAAGACGCTACTTTCTGATGCGATCCACCAGGGCCAGCTCGTTTCGATGTCGGATCTGCAGCTCGACACGTGGCCCACGATCACGTTCGTGCTGCAGGGCGATGCCGGCGACGTGAAACTGGACGTGCCACCGTCCAATTACTGGCAGGCAAATACGCAGCAGGCTGGTTTCGCTGCGCCCGCGATCACGCCGGGGCAGCCGGGGTTGGCGATCCTGGGCCTGCCGCTGATGAATGGCTATTTCACGATCTTCGACGGCGAGGCAGACGGCGGAAAAGGTGTGGTGAAGTTCGCGACAGCGAAAGTCTGACCTGATCAAGTTGCGTCGCACTGAGGGCTGAAAGAGGGTCGCGATTCTCGCCGGACAAACGGTCCGGCAGCCCGACCCGACCCCTCGCATCATCGGCCGTGCCTGGATCAGCGATGGCCCTGACGACCTCCACGGCGATCTACAATGTTACTCGCCGGCGTCCGAAGAGACTTCTCGTGAAATCCTCCGGACCCGGCCGAGCCGAGCCTAAGATTCGGTTGCAGCGGACCCGCCTGCCGACGGGCCGCTGATCTTGGACGTTACATGGCGGGGGACTGGCTGTGGAATGGATCGGGCCGTGGCAACCCTTCGATCTGCCGTCTCACGTCGAGGCGGTCGAGGCGGAGCTGCGTCGGGAGTTGTAGCCGGGCCATTGCCTCTATGGCTTGCCACTGCGCGCCATCGGCCGCCGCCCTGACCGCGATGACGTGCTGTTCGCGATCGAGGATGGATCCGGGCGAGTGGCGCAGGTCCACCTGACATGGCTCAGGGCGGAGGACCGACTGCCTTGTCCGATGGCGCGGATCTATCATGACGCTGCGACGTGGGTCGCGGATCAGAAGCGCGCCGACGGCTAACCGGCGCCGCAGCGGACCCGAACCGCCGCAGCACTCGTCGATGCGCACGAACTCACTTTGGTGGCCCGGGCCGCTGAGCCGCCAGCCGTCAGGCCGGCGATCGCTGGAGAAAGCCGGCTTGGCCTTGCCGGACACGGGTGGTAAGCTTGCGTGTCCACGGATGGAGAGCCAATCAAGACTTCGGGCGATTTCGAGTCAGGCTGCTCATCCCCGGGGGGTTCAGTCATCCGTTTCCACGGCTTCGCGTCGGCCGTCAAGACGCGCGACATGGGTGTCAGAGTTGAGATCGCAGGCGGTGAATCGCTCGCCGATGGCCTCAAGCGGTTGCGCAGGCTGCTCCACGAGGAGGGCGGCCACCCGATCTCCCACGCCAAATGGCATAAGAGGCGATTGGACCGCTACGAGAAGCCGAGCATCCTGAGGCGGCGGCGCCGATGGGTCGCGGTCGAGAAGCGTATTCGGGGCTGGGCCGCCGGCCCGACGGACGTCTCGTTCGACAACTACTTCTTCACATTTGAGCTGAGGCCCCGTCGCCTCTGGCCCCCGTCGAGTGTCGCGCCGGACCGGATTCGTTGGCCCAAGGCCCGGCATCGCGGCGACCACGCTGACGGCTAACTCGCCTGACATGGAAGGGCCGTGTGCTATGCGGTTCGATCCGACCACCGCTCCCACCAGAGGATGGAGTTCGTGGGTCTGTGCTTGGGAGGATGGCTCAGGAATATGCGGCCCTCTGCCGTCCGAGCCTGGCTGATGTTATCACGAAGTACGTTGAGAAA
The DNA here is from genome assembly GCA_963823665.1 of uncultured Planctomycetota bacterium. GTDB lineage: Bacteria > Planctomycetota > Planctomycetia > Isosphaerales > Isosphaeraceae > CAVXHV01. Next base: position 275,524 of record CAWGMQ010000007.1, on the reverse strand, counting down.
TGGGGCTAACAAACGTGATGCACCCAACAGCGGTCCAGGGCGCGATGAAGGCCATGGCGGCCCGGCCAACGTGGCGATCCAGCGGCCCCGCCTGCGGCGGACCGCTGAGCCTCGGCGATGGACGGCGGAGCGCGGCGGCGGTACGGTGCGGGTATGGAGAAGCCCCCCAATGATCGAACTGAACGAGCAGCAATGGCAGGCGATCGAGGATTGCGAGACCGCCTCGCTCCGTCTAGTGAGCCCCCGGACCGGGGAGACTTTCGTATTTCTCCGGCTCGACGAATACGAGCGGCTCAAGCACGATGAGTACGACGACAGCCCATGGACGGGGGAGGAGCTCCAAGCTTTGGCGTGGGAAGCAGGCAAGCAGGCGGGTTGGGAGGACATGGACGAGTACGACGATCTCCCGGATGAGCCATGAACCGGGGTGACGTCGTCCTCGTCGCCGGCCATGGGACAGAAACTCGACGACTGTCTGAAGGCCGCGTTGGCACTGCCATGAGCGCCGGCGAACCATGATGGATTGGAGTCCGCGGAGCCGGACCTCCAATCGATGTTCAAGAAGCCCGGCGATGAGCACGCAGAGCCCTGAGCTTCGGAAACGCTCGGCGGCAGGATCGCTCAACGATCGGTCAGGCCGAGTCGCATGGGGCAGACCCCCTGTGGTACAATCACCTCGTCGCTCGCGCTGCGGCGATCTGCACTACCGTCTAGGACTCCGATGACCATCGAGCAGCTTCGCAATGTCGATCAGGCACGGCCCTTCCGGCCCTTCACGATCCACATGGCCGATGGGCGGGCCCTGCATGTCCCCCACAGCGAGTTCCTATCGCACTCACCGTCCGGCCGGACGGTCATCGTCTACCACGATGACGAGAAGTTCAGCATCGTCGACCTGCTCCTCGTCAACCAGGTCGAGGTAAATGGCCCGGTGTCCGCGCCCACCGGGGGCAATGGCAATCCCTGACGCGGATCAGGTTGGCCCGGTTGGCACCGGCCGGATTGCCGCTCGGACCTGCTTACCGGTGGGCCCTGAGCTTGGTTGTTCGACGACCACGGGCCGGTTGCCCGCGGGCGACGCCCCGAGGTACAATCCTGCCGTGATGCGCCGGCCGCGGAGCCTCTCTATGCAAACCATCAAGTTTGTGCACTGGCGGGACGGGGATGCCTTCCTCGGATACTTGCTCGATTATCCCGACTACTGGACCCAGGGCGACTCCCTGGACGATCTGAAGGATCATCTCATCGACTTGTACCGGGACCTGACGAGCGGCGAGTTGCCGGGAATCCGCAAGGTTGACGAGTTGGTGGTCCCGTGAAGCGGGTTGATCTGGTCCGCACGATTGAGGGGTTCGGATGCATCTTGGTCCGCCACGGCGGGCGGCACGACTGGTACCGGAACCAGACGACCGGGGTCTCCCAGCCGCTCCCGCGACACCGCGAGATCAAGGAGCATCTGGCTCGGCACATCATCAGCATGCTGAGCAATCCGCCCGATCAGGAGCCTGATGAGGCTGATGCTGACGGGGGCGCCGCCTGACCTGGCTCCACAGCGGCCCGGCCCGTTGCGGCGCCTTGTGATAATTTGTGACTGCGGCTGGGCTAACAAAGCGATCCAGCGGACCCGCCTTCGGCGAGCCGCAGAATTTGGGCGTTAGACTGAAATGCGACCGCTGATCCTCTTTATCACCTCGTTGGCCGCATTTGTCCTCGTCCTCGACGAACTGTTCGTGGGCTATCCTCCGCCCGGGTGGGTTTATCTGCTCGTCCTCCTCCTCTTCGCAGTCGGCCTGCTACGCTGGCGGCCGCTCGCCCAGCAGAGGAAAGCCGTCGTCACTCTCGCTGCCATCGGTCTTTCTCTGGTCGTGATCCATCTCGTGCCGTGGCCAACCCGCGACTCTTTCTTCGCCGATCTCTTCAAGGTCAGGGCCGGGATGACCCCTGCCGATGTCGAGACGATCATGGCCCACCACCAGCGCGGGACAGGTTGGCCCGCCAATCCGCTCGATCCATCCCAGAAGGGGAGCGAACTCGTCATCCAGGGCACCCTCGTGTTTCGCCCAGCGTCGGCCGGACCGGGCGATTCCGACTGGGGGATCGTCTACTTTGAACGTGGCCGGGTAACCAGGGTAAAATTTAGCCCAGACTGAGTTGGCGTCCGAGCGAGGTCCGACCACGACGGATTGGATTCCGCGAAGCCGGACCTCCAATCAATGTTCAAGAAGCCCGGCTTTGCCGGGTTGGCGAGTCTATCCCTCGGTTGCTTCCCGGCGGGTCGCCGTGCTTCGATCAGGCCATGTTTCCGGAGGTCTAAGCATGCACGAACGTATCGAAGTCAGCCCTCGGATCCACTTCGGCAAACCCTGCGCCGCGGGCACGCGGATCACGGTCCAGAGCGTGTTGGAACTGGTGCGAGAAGGGAATCCCGTCGCGGAGATTCGCCGCGACTATTACCCGGACCTGGCTCCGGAGGACGTCCGGGCCTGCATCCTGTATGCGATCGACCTGATCGCGCTCGAGGACATCCGCTTGGCGGAGACGGCGTGAGGCTCCTCGCGGACCAATACGTGTACGCCGCCAAGGTGCAGTACGTGCGTAATCTCGGCCTCGATGTGGCCACCGCCGCTGAGAGGGGCATGTCGCGCTCCGAGGACGCCGGGCTGCTGCGGGTCGCGCAGGCTGAGGGTAGGTTCTTTCTGACACGAGATCGGGACTTCGGCGGCTTGGTGTTCATCCGGTCGCTGGGCGCGGGCGTCCGGAGCTATACCAGAACTGAACCCGTGCCGCGGCCGATGTGTCTAGCATAGCAGCGCAGCGGGTCGGCCCGCGGCTGGCCACTGCTCTCGGGGCGTGAGAGACCGCGCAATTTCTTCGTGAAAGCCAACGCGACCAGAGCGGGAGCGCGAGGCTCGACCTGGATGTCCAACTACATTCCGTGGTACGGCAAGAAGCGCGAGGGCTTTAAACGTCGGGAGCAACACCTGCTGCGTATCCTGAGCTCTGGCGTGAAACCAGAGGCCGTCGAACGGGCGGCCGAGGAGGTTCGGGCGGCGAGGATTCGTGCCCTCAAATCGGACTGCGCTCGGGTCCCCCCCTGCGGGCGCGATGACAATGACGCGCGTTTGCGCCGGTTTGATGAGGAGATCGCTCACTGGGCGGCGCGGACGGTCGAAGAGATCGTGGCCGCGTATCGACAGCACCTGCTGGCGGCAGGAGAGCTTCCAAGAGTTGACCAAGATCAACAAGCGATTTCTTGACGGGCTGAAAGATTCCGCCTGGCTGCGCGCCGTTGATCTTAGCCGTAGCCGGCGGGGAGGGCGGACCATGTCGTTCTCGGAGAATGTGGCCAAGATCGTCGCCGACCAGTTGTCGCGCTTCGTTACCCTCAACACGCATCAGCTCGCCGGTCACGTGGCCAACCTCGACTTCTGGGTCGCTCAAGCCCAGCATGCCTTGGAGATCATCGACGGCTATGAGTCGCGATTCCGCCGGCTCAAGGCGGCGCAGGACGAGTACGTGGCAGAGCATCGGACGCAGACGTTTTTCCCGAGCGATCCGGAAATCCACGGGCCGCCGGACCCGCCGCGGCGCGTCGCCCATGCGGCGCTTCGTGAGGCCCGTCACTCGGTCACGGAGGCGACTTACCGCTTCCTCGTGCGGTGCTGCAACGATGGACTGATCCCGGAGTCGCAGTTGCGAGCCATTTGCGGTAGCCTGGATGTTGGCGTGGAGTCGGCAGATTTACGTCGAAGGCGGGGCTAACCAGGCGTGGCGAAAGTGCCCGGACTGCCTGAGATCGAGAACACAGTTCGAGAACTGGCAGCGCGGATCGGAGCGCCTGATCACCAGTTACCTACGTTCGGCTACTCGGAAGACGGCGCACGACCGCACGTTGAAGTCGATCGCGCTGGACTTCTTCATTACGCAATCGACAACGCCGCGATCATAAAAAGATATTGGCACGCCACCCATTCGATGATGCAGCTACTGAGCGAGCTTACCTGACCGCTGATTTGCGAAAAGCTGGGCGCTCGGACTCCGAGGCGTGGCGGGAGGCATGCCAGCGGTATCCGCTCCCGAGGCGGGCGACGATTCGGACCTGGTTTGAAATTATCGAGTCGTGGATGGCGAGATCGAGGAAGTGACGTAACCAGACGAAGGAGTCAAGGGTTGGAGATTCGCATCGATACCTTGGAAGACGGAGCGGTCGTCGCTCTTCTCGAGGAGCACCTGAGAGAAATGCGAAGCATCTCGCCACCCGAGAGCGTCCACGCGCTTGATCCAGCAGCACTGCGAAGGTCCGAGATCACGTTCTGGTCGGCTTGGATCGGCGACGAGCTCGCCGGGTGCGGCGCCCTCAAGGAGCTGACCAAAGAGCACGGCGAAATTAAATCCATGCGCACGTCGAAGCGACACCGGAGAAAGGGCATCGCGTCGACAATCCTGCAACGCATCATCGCAGAGGCCACACGTCGCGGGTATCGCCGCCTCAGCTTGGAGACTGGCTCAAAGGCTCATTTCGAACCGGCGAGGCGGCTGTACGCCTCTTTTGGCTTTGAGCCGTGTGGGCCAATTGAGGGTTACAGTGACGATCCCAATAGCACGTTCATGACGCGGCTGCCCGATAGCGATGAGGACTGACGAAAGCATCAGGCGCATTCGCTGCGCGGGCCGACGATTTTCGGCGAAAGAGACGAAGCAATGAGCGCTCTCGGGGTATTGCTCTTACTACTGGTCGTCGCTGCACCGATTGCCTGGCTCGCCTCGGAGTTCCAGGACCGACGCAGGCTGCGCATTGGCCTGGGGATCGCGGCTATTCTGTTCTCCTTCGGCGTCGCCGCCCTGGTCGGATCGTTCGAGCGGTTTAATTCCAACGCGTGGTTTGGTCGCGCGACGAAAGAGCTGATCGACGCGGCGATCCTCGAACTCGAGGCGGGCAACGGCGATCGTGTGCTGCGCTCGCTTAAAGACTTGCAAGGGCAGTACTCGCCGACCTACGAGAATCGAGCACGATACGATTTGCTCGTCCAGGACACGGTGAAAAAGATGCGATCGCCAGCGAAGAAAGCCCTCGAACAAGGCAATCCAGCAGAAGCCGCCGGCCGCTGATTCTGGTTGCCAGCCCGTCCTCTGTACGATTTTGAAGCGGCGCCGCAGGGATCGTCCATCGCATACTCGGAAAGAAAAGCCTGCATCCCGAAAACCGCGGGACTGCCCGGCCCTGCCCGTGACATTACACTTCAGGGTGAAGGGGGCCGATCACCAAACGTGGAGACGAGCTGATGTCAAGAGTTCGGCAAGGCGCGGTCATCCGCAACGTCCAGGCTTTATTCGACTCGGGAACAATGGGGAACTTGACTGACGGGCAGCTCCTGCACCGTTTCACGTCGCGGTGCGGCGAGGCAGCCGAGCCCGCGTTCGCCATTCTGGTCGAGCGGCACGGCCCGATGGTCCTCCGCACGTGTTGCTCCATCCTGCGCGACCGCCAGGATGTTGACGACGCGTTCCAGGCGACTTTCCTTGTCCTTGTGCGCCGGGCGAGATCGCTCTGGGTGCGCGACTCACTCGGCGCCTGGCTCCATCAGGTCGCCTATCGGACGGCCTCCTGCGCCCGATCGGCGGCGGCCCGGCGACGGCGACATGAGCAGCGGGCAGCCGAACGAATGTGTCCGTCGGTCCCGCTCGAATGCCAGGATGACGAGCTGAGGCGGGCCCTCCACGAAGAGCTCGCCCGGCTGCCCGCGCCGTTCCGTGCCGCAATCGTGCTCTGTCTCGTCGAAGGTCTCACGCACGAGCAAGCGGCCGGCCGGATCGGCTGCCCGGTCGGCACGCTCGAGAGCCGCCTGGCACGCGGCCGCGCTCGGCTTCGAACCCGGCTGTCGCGCCGTGGCCTCGCCCCGACCATTGGCGCACTCACCGCGGCGCTGGCCGCCGGCCGAGGCCTCGCGGCCACGCCACCCGCTCTCGTGGAAGCCACACTCAAAGCTGCCTTTCAGGTCGTGAAAGCAAAAGGTCGGGCGACGGCTGCCGAGGCGGTCTCGGCAAGCGCGATGGCCCTGATGGTGGATGTTTCGCGGAGTATTTCCATGAGCGTGATGAAACTGATGGTTGGTGGGCTCGCGGTGGCCGTCGGTCTAGCGGTCGTCGGCAAGGGAATGTCGGCCGATCAGCGCAATCAAACGGGGGAAGTGAAGCAAGCGAGTGGTGCCCCAATGCCGGCGCGAGACCACCAGATCGTGTGTCCAGTCAGTCCGAGGGAGAACTGTATGGCATGCCATACGCCCCAGGTTGCCCCGCGGCCGATGCCGGTGCAGCCAGCCGCAGACCAGCCAACCGCGATCGTCGCGCGGGTGAACGATACACCCATCGCGCGCAACGCGCTGGTCGAGCAGTGTTTGGCGAAATACGGCGCGAAGGAGCTCGAAGTGCTCATCTACAAAGCGATCCTCGAACGCGAATGCCAGCGCCGCGGGATCACAGTCACCGCCGCGGAGGTCGAAGCCGAGGCCGGGCGCGTCGCGTCGCAATGTGGGATGAACCTCGACGCGTTGTATCAGTTTCTAGAAAAGCAACGAGGCGTGTCGAAGGAAGCGTACATCCACGACATTTTGCACCCGAACCTGATGATGGAAAAACTGAAGCTCGTCGGATCGTTCACCAGTTTCGAGGAGTTGAAGAACAGGAGCCGCGTCGAGGTTTACTTCACCGAGCCGCGCGCCCGCGGCACGAGCGTTCAGAAGCCCATCGCGGATCCCGGCGCGCAGCATCGCCTCGAAGTCATGGAGCGCAAACTCGACGAGACGCTCAAGTCCCTCGAAAACCTGAAGCGCGAGCTGAAGCGCTGACGATTAATCAACACCTTGACTCACTCGCTCTCGCCGGTAAGATACTTTGCATTGCAAAGTTAAATGACAGCTCGAGCGAGGGTATTTCCGGATGAACAAAGTGCTATTCGTGGCCGCGCTGACCATTGGTGCCGGCATCGCCTACGTCGATTCACGGCCGAACTGGGATGACACCGGCGTCACCGTGGCGGCCATTTTGCTTGTCACGGGCATCCTGGGCGCCGCCGGCCGGCCGTGGCTCTGGGCCCTCGCCGTCGGGTTGTGGATTCCTGCGCAGGGAATCGCACTTCACCGCAATTACGGATCGCTCCTGGCGCTTCCTTTCGCCTTTGCAGGAGCATACGCCGGCATGGCACTTCGCCGCGTCCTCTTGCCGCAGAAGAACCCCAATCCTGCTTGAACGACAGCGCGACGGCCGCTCGACTCCGCCGGCGGCAGGGAGTAAAATGGCGTTTGTTCTGGCATCGGTCCCTGACTCCCTGGACGAACTATCAATGAGCCCCGCGGCCCAACAAGTACTCCAACTCGCATTGACGTTACCAGAAGAAGAACGCCTGGATCTCGTCGACGCGCTAATCGCTTCACGAAGCTACGAGAGCGAACTTCCGTTCGACCCGGAATTGCTGGTTGAAATCAATCGCCGCTCCGCAGAAATAGACTCCGGCGCCGTCCAGACGGCACCATGGTCTGTGGTTCGAGATCGAGTGCGCCGACGGCTGGAAGGGCGCTCGAGTGGATCGGAAAAACCGCTCGCGTAATCTCGGTCTCCCACTTGAAACGCCATCAGGACCATTGGACCCGACGGGTCTGATCAACGACCCACAAAACTGCGGACCAGCCGATGAATCCTTACGAGTCGAGATTTCAAGACGACGACGACGATGACGACGACGAGCCCGAGCACTCGGTCCTGGGAATCAGCTCGTTCGTGATCGCGTGCGTTGCCGGCTTGGTCGAGGTTGCCGTCGTCGCGTTCGCCGCCCTCCTCGACGAATCGGCGGATCCGGCAGGCATGGATGAGGTATCGCCCCAGGAAGCGATTCTGATTCTGGGGTTCATCGGTGGCATATTTCTCGCCGTGGTGAGCGTCGGTCTGGGAATCGCCGGGCTCTTTCAGCGCGATCGGTCGAAGACTTTCCCCGCGCTCGGGGTCGTGATCGGCGCGCTGGTGATCGCCGGTGCGGTTGGCCTGGCCATTATCGGATCGATGACGGAGTAGCGAGCGTCAATGCACGCCGGGAGCGCTCATGCGCTCGGCTCATAATTGCTGCCGCGCAGCGATTCGAGCAGTTTCTTGGTGGCGCGGATGCCCTCGGGCTCCGACAGCCGGCTCCCTTCATACTCGATTCCCACGAAGCCGTGATAGTTCGCATCGCTCACGATCTTCATGATCCGCGCGAAGTCCAGCTTGGTCTCCTTGCCCGAGCTGTCGAAGTCGTAGCTCTTGGCCGAAACGCCCTTGGCATACGGCATCATCCGAGCGATCGCGTCGTAGATGTCAATCTTGTACTTCCCCTCCTCCTGCGGAAAGTTGCCGAAATCCGGCAGCGTCCCGAAATCTGACCGGTTGACGGCTTTCATCAAGGCAACCATCGCATCCGGGTTGCTCGAAGGCCCCCCATGGTTCTCGCAGATGATCTTGATCTGGCTCTTCGCGCCATGGTCCGTCAACAAGCCGCAGGCCTCGGCCACCGGCCCGACTTCCGTCGGACTGTAATGCCCACCCGTGTTCACCCGGATCGCATGGCACCCCAGCGCCGCCGCCGCGTCGACCCACTTCTTGTGATTTTCAACGGCTTTCATCCGCGCTTCCTGCTCGACGGCGCTCAAATCTCCCTCGCCGTCGATCATGATCAAGACGCACGTCACGCCGTTGTCATCCGCGCGCTTCTTGAGGTCCTTCAGGTACGCGGAATCATCCGCCTTGTCCTTGAAGAACTGGTTCACGAACTCGACCCCTTCGATCCCGTACTCTTCCTTGGCGATCTTGGGAAAGTCGAGGTTGTCGATCTTGTGGCTGAAAAGCGCCTTGTGCAACGACCATTCCGCCAGGGAAATCTTGAAATCGCCAATCTTGCCCGCTCCCGGTTTGCCAGAATCCTGCACAACCGCGCCCCTGGCTACTCCCGCGCCGATCAATGCGCCGCACGCAAGACTGCCTTCCAGAAACTGCCGGCGATTCACCGAAGCTGCGTTCATTGGACCAGTCTCCTTGGCTCGGCACGAAGATCAAGGCGCACAACCACAACGAGCCTGGATGTTATCCGGCCCCTTTCGTCGAATCAAGCATCGCCATTTCTTCCCCGGTTCACCTTTTGCACATTTCAAATACCGGAAGGATGTCACTCTTGCATTTGAAAAAGGAGTTGGTTCCGCCGTCCCACCATAGCCGGCGGCGGCGGTCAGTGCCTCGCGAGTCGAAGACATCGGCTTGCCTCAGAAGGCGTTCATTTCCGTGCCACCCCGCCTTCCCGGTCTTCCGGACCACTTCGGGGACCTGTGGACGGAATCAGTGCTTCCGCCTCGCGGCGCAGGACGTGCGCTTCCAGCCAGTTGTGGTAGTGCAACCCTAACTCCTCTTCGGCCCGGGCCGGCATCCCGTCATGGTACTGGTCGAGCCACACCTGGGCCTTCTCCAGCCAGCGTCGCGCCTCCTCGGCCTTCCCGAGGCGCTGATTGCTCAAGGCCAGCCACAGCCAGTTGAGCACCGCACGGCCCGACTTTTGCTCGGCCTGGAGACTCTGCTCGAACAACGGCACCGCCTGCTGGAGCCGGCCGGCCCTGAACGCCAGGGCCCCTTGTTCGGTCAATGACCAGAATTCTCGGGAGGCCTGGAGTTCCTTCTCGGCTAAACGGCCCGGCAGCGACATGTCCGCGATGGCGTGGGGGGCCAGGGTACAGGCGCGGGCCACGTGGTACGGCCGCAGGCCCTTGTCCTTGCCGCACCGATCCACAAGGTGGGCACACGCCTTCTCGTAGCCCGGGCGATCGCCGGACAGCAGGAGCACCGCGGCGTACTCGAACCAGAAGTTGCCGTCGTCCGTCGGGCCGTGCTTCAAGGCTCGTGCGTAACCATCGGCGGCCCGGGCCCATTCCCGGCGGGCGGCCTGAGCCCGGCCCTGCCCCAGGGGATCGGCGGCAACCTGTGCTGCCACGTCCGCCCAGAGGCGCTGCCACTGGTCGCGCTCGGCGTCGGGCAACTTCGCCAGCGCATCCCAGTCACGCACGCCGGCCAGGGTGGGCTCCGTTTGCCAGGCAGCGAGCGACCAATCGACCGCCTTACCACGCTTGAGCAGCTCGGTCGTCAGTTCGATGTTGGCCAGCAGCCAGTCGAGCGCTCGCCGGCGCAGGCCGGCTCGCTCCGCCTCAGCAACTCGCGGCTGCCGAGCGTCATCGCCACCCGCAGCCCGGACCGCGGCGCAGGCGGCGGCGTATCGGCACGTGAAGAGCGGACGTCGGGCGACCGCCAGGTTGGGGTCGAGCCCGAGACCTCGCTCGAAGTGGCCGATGGCCTCGTCCAGCCGGCCCTTGTCCCGCAGGACAATCGCAAGGCTGAAGTGGGCCGGGGCTAAATTGGGTTCGAGCCGGACGGCGACCTGGAAATGGCCGATCGCCTCGGCCGGCCGGCCGTTGGCGTTCAGAGAAGCGCCGAGGGTGATGTGTGCCCGGGCGGACCCTTTCGGGTCGAGCCGGATGGCTTCCTGGGCATGACTTATGGCGTCGTCAAGACGCCCCTTGACGTACATAGCCGCGCACAAGCCGGTGTGTGCCCTGGCCGACCTGCTCGGGTCCAGCCGGATGGCTTGCTGATATTGGTCGATGGCCTCGTCCAGCCGGCCCTTTTCTCGCAGGGCAGTCGCGAGTAAAGTGTGTGTCTCGGCCGACCTCTCTGGGCGCAGCCGGATGGCTTCGCGGAAATGGTCGATGGCCTCGTCCAGCCGGCGCTTCTCGCCCAGGGCAGACCCGATGTCGTGATGGGCCGCGGCATAGTCGGGGGCCATGTCGAGGGCTTGCTGAAAATAGCCGATGGCCTCATCCACACGACCCATATTAAAGAGGGACGCGCCGACGCCGCGGTAGGCCGGGGCGGCATCGGGCCGAAGCGCCATCGCCGCACGGAAATAGCCCAGCGCCTCGTCGCTCCGCCGGGAGCCGCACAAGGTCCAGCCCAACTGGAAGTTGAGCCAGAAGTCCTGCCGGTGACGCGCATGCGCTGCGGTCAGCAGCGGCTCCGCCTCCTGGTGGTTCTGGAGCAAGATCCGGCTCAGCGTGACCGCCAAGTGCGGGGATAGCTCATCAGCTCGCACCTTCTCGACAAGCCTTGTCTCCTGGATGAGCTTCGTGAGCGCGGGACCGTCCCGCCACAACTCCGGCTGGCGCAGGCGGTCCCGTAGGGGGTTTGGGTCTGTCCCACGGGCGACCGCCAGTAACCACGCCCGCCGCGCCGGATCCAAGGACGTGCTGGCCCAGTCGTCGAGGGAGGCGACGATGTCCGCGCACACCGCCGAGTCCCGCACCCGTGCCGCCACCGCCGCGCTGTCGTCTCCCGGCTCGCCCAACCCCGCGTTCGCGAAGGCCTCCGCGTACAGCGGCTCGGCCCACTTTATCTCGAACCTCCCCTTTACGGGGGCGTTGGTCTGTAGGCGAGCCTTGTCCAATTCCTCAACCAATTCCAGGTCGGACCGCGCCTGATCCACCTGTCTGCGCAAGTCGGCGGGCTCCGCCGGTTCCAGCCGCTGCCGCGCCTGTTCCAGCAGCTTTCGCGCCTCGCGGAAGTGGAACCCTGTGCGGAGACTATCGGCCTGGGCCACGGCTGTGACGACGTCTTTGCGCATCTCCGCGTCGTGGCGGGCTCGCTGCTGCGCGAGCCACACGCCGCCGGCGCTCAGGAGCCCCATCGAAGCCAGCGCCGTTGCCAAGAGCGCCGCCGCCGTCGGGTTGCGCCGGCCCCAGCGCCAGAATCGCTCTGCATGGCTGACGGGCCTTGCGGCGATCGGCCGTCCCTCGCCGAAGCGCGTCAGATCGGCAGCCAGCGCCGCGGCGCTGCCGTAGCGACGCTGCGGCTCCTTGGACAGGCACTTCAAACAGATCGTCTCCAGGTCGCGCGGGACCTTCGGGTTCAATCGCGCGGGGGATACCGGTTCGTGATTGAGGACCTGCCGCTCGGTTTCGGCCGGGCTCTCGCCTCGGAACGGCGGCCTGCCGGTGAGCATCTCGTAGAGCAAAACGCCTAGTGCGTAGATGTCGACGGCCGGCCCGATCGTACCCGCCTTCCCGATGACCTGCTCGGGGGCCATGTAGCTGGGAGTCCCGATCCGAGTACCGCTCAGCGTAAAGGCCGGCTCTCCCTCAAAGTGCCGCGCCAGCCCGAAATCGGCGACCTTGGGTGTGCCCTCAGCCGTCAGCAGGATGTTGGCCGGCTTCAGATCGCGGTGCACGATCCCGCCTCGGTGCGCGACCTGAACGGCCTCGGCCAGCGTGGCCACGAGCGCGGCCGCCTGGCGGGCCGGCTGCGGCGTGCCGGCCAGCGCCCGGGACAGGCTGCCCCCCTCGAGCAGCTCCATCGTGAAGTACGGCCACCCCTGGTGGTCTCCCACGTCGTGGACCTGCACGATGTTGGCGTGGTGCAGGCTGGCCGCCGCCTCCGCTTCACGCTGGAACCGTGCCCGCTCGTCCGGCCCGGCGTAGGCGCCGGTGATCAGCATCTTGACGGCGACGAAGCGGTTGAGCCGGAGGTGCCGGGCCTTGTAGACCAGGCCCATGCCCCCGCGCCCGAGGAGGGCCTCCAGCTCATAGCCCGGTATCTGCGGCAGCTCGTCGCCGGTATGCCACGGAACGGAGGTATCGCCGCCCGGACCGGCGTCGGACCCCGGCGCCGGCAACAGCGCATCGAGGTCCGCCTTGACGGCGCACATCTGTAGCCAGCGACGGCGGACCTCGGGCAGCAGCTCGGGGCAGGCGGCGCAGACCTCCTCCGGAGTACACCCGGAGTCGCAGAGCTCGTCGAGTAGCTCTAGCACCTGCGGATCGACGGCCATGACTGGGTTCCTCGATCGCCCGGAGCATACGGCGGCCGTCCGGGCTGAGCCCGGAGGCTGGTGGGCGACGGCACCAGCCCCTTGCATGGCACCGCGGCGGTCGGCTGATTATCTAAGCGTCGGGTCAGGTCATCGTTTACAACGTCGCTCCCATCCGCACGGCGAGCCCGGCTGGCTAGACCTTGATTACTTACCCGTCAGTCAGTAAGATGCAATTGACTGACCAGTAATTTATTTACAAGAGGTGCGACATATGGCGATCGAAGCGCCAACTCGCTGGCGGCGACGCAAGGGGGCCCGGCCCGCCGAGATCATGGCCGCGGCGCTGGAATGCTTTCGTGATCGCGGGTTTGCGGCGACTCGGCTCGAGGATGTGGCAGCCCGCGCTGGCGTGACCAAAGGAACGATCTACCTCTACTATCCCAGCAAGGAAGACCTCTTCAAGGCGGTCGTGCGCGGCGCGGTCGCCCAGAACCTTGATCAACTCGAGGCCTTGCTCGCCGAGCCAATCCCCGCCCCGGTCCTGCTCGAGCGCCTGATCGCAACCTGGGAGGCCGTCATCGCCTCGCCCGCGAGCGTGATCCCCAAGCTGGTCATCGCCGAGGCCGGCAACTTTCCCGAGCTGGCTCGCTTTTATCTCGATATCGTCGCCCATCGTGGAATCAACCTGATCGCCGCGATTCTGCGCCGCGGCATCGAGCACGGCGAGTTTCGTCCGGTGGACGTCGATCATGTCGTCTTCTGCGTGATCGGCCCGATGATATTCACCGCGCTCTGGAAGCACTCGCTCGGCCCGCACGACGACCGGCCGCTCGATGAGCTCCGCCGTGCTCCTGCGCCCATCTCGATTTTCTCCTCCACGGCCTGCGAGCCGACCGGCCGGCGACCTCGCCGGCCCCTGGATCGGAAAGGGGGCGCTCATGACGGCCGCGAGCGTGGTGAAATTACCCGATGCGCCTCGGCGCCCCGCCGCCGAAGCCGCGCCCCGTCCCGAGAACCCCCCCGAGCAAGCGCCGCGCCGGGGGCACCGCCGCCTCACGATCCTCCTGCTGGCGGGATTGGTTTCTATCGGGCTCGCAGGCGGTCTATGGTACGTCCTCTCGCACACACCGGCGGAGGAAGACGCCCAGCTCGTCCTCCAGGGCAACATCGATGTCCGCCAGGTCAATCTCGCATTCAAGGTTGACGGGCGAATCGAAACCCTGGCCGTCGACGAGGGCGACGAGGCCCGCACCGGTCAGATCATCGCCACGCTCGACAAACGCTACTTCTCGGACGAGCTGCTGCTGGCGCGCTCCCGCCGCGACAACGCCGCCGCCAACCTGGCCCGGCTGGTGCATGGCTCGCGCCCGGAGGAGATCACCGAAGCACGCGCCGAGCTCGCGACAGCGCCAGGCAACGCTCGACCTCGCCCGGGCCAACTTGAAACGGGCCGAAGAGCTCGCGCCCGACGGCGGGATGAGCAAGGAAGATGTCGACTCACGCCGTCAGGCCGTCCGGTCCGCCGAGGCCAATGTCAACTTTGCCCAGGCCGGCCTGCGGCTCGCCGAGATCGGCCCGCGCCAGGAAGATATTGACGCCGGCCGTGCCACGCTCAGTCAGCAGGAAGCCATGCTCATCCAGTCGGAGCGCCGGCTGGCGGATGCCGACCTGGTCGCCCCGGCCGACGGAATCATCCTCACCCGCGCACGCGAGCGCGGCGCCATCGTGCAGCCCGGCGAAACCGTCTTCACCCTGACCCTGGCTCGCCCAGTATGGGTGCGAACTTATGTCAATGAGCGAGACCTGGGCCTGGTTCGCCCCGACATGGCCGGCGCAGTGTCACCACCGACTCGGAACCCGGCCGGGCTTATCCGGCCCGGGTCGGCTTCATCTCGCCGACCGCCGAGTTCACGCCCAAAACCGTCGAGACTCGCGAGCTGCGCACCAACCTGGTCTATCGCCTGCGCGTGCTGGTCGACAAACCCGACGGCGGCCTCCGCCAGGGGATGCCTGTCACCGTCGCCTTCGACTTGCACCGCAAGCGGCCCCGCACGCTCTGGGAACGCCTCCGCAGTTTGCTCCCCTCTCCGCCGGCCGGAGAGGAGCAATGAACGACCAGACGCTGATTGTCGCCGAGGGACTGACCAAACGGTTCGCAGCGACAGCCGCGCCGGCCATCGACAACTTGAGCGCGCGCATCCGGTCCGGCGGCGTCACCGGCCTGGTCGGCCCCGATGGTGCCGGCAAGACAACCTTACTGCGTCTCTTCGCCGGATTATTCCTCCCCAACTCCGGCCGCCTCACCGTTTGCGGTTGTGACCCCAAAACCCAGCTCAACCTGCTTCGCCGCTCCGTCAGTTACATGCCTCAGCGCTTCGGTCTCTACGAGGATCTCTCGGTTCAGCAGAACCTCGATCTCTACGCCGACCTCCGCGGAGTCGTCGGCCGGGAACGTGACGATGCCTGCAAGCGCCTCCTGGCCTTCACCGACCTGGGGAGGTTCACCACCCGGCTCGCCGGCAAGCTCTCCGGCGGCATGAAGCAGAAGCTCGGTCTGGCGTGCTCGCTCCTCAGCACGCCCTCCTTGCTCCTGCTCGATGAGCCGTCCGTCGGCGTCGACCCGATCTCCCGGCGCGAGCTCTGGCGCATGGTCTACGAGCTGGTCGACCGCGGTATCGGCGTGGTCTGGAGCACCGCTTACCTCGATGAGGCCGAGCGATGTAGGGAGGTGCTCCTTCTCAGTGAGGGGAAGCTGCTCTACGACGGTCCGCCCCGCGAGCTGACCGCCCGCCTGGAGGGCCGCACCTTCCTGGTGGCCGGAGCGGGCGCCGGCCGGCGGCGGCTGCTCGCCCGCGCGCAGCGCCGCCCCGAGGTGATCGACGGCGTCATCCAGGGCTCGAGCGTTCGCCTGCTGCTCGCAGACGGAGCGAAACCGCCGCGGCCCGCTGATCTCGGCGATGATCGCGTCACGATCAGCCCCACGCCTCCGCGCTTCGAGGATGCCTTTGTTGACCTCGTGGGCGGTCGCCCTCACGCCGAGGCGGCCCGGGCCGCCCCCGCGCCGCGCACCCCCGACGCCAACCGCGACGGCAACGAAAGCGCCGCAACCATGGTGGAAGCCGACGAGCTGACCAAGCAATTCGGCAGCTTCACCGCGGCCGACCACATTTCCTTCCGCATCCGCCGCGGCGAGATCTTCGGCCTCCTGGGCCCTAACGGTGCCGGCAAATCCACCACATTCAAGATGATGTGCGGCCTGTTGCGGCCGACCGCCGGCAAAGCCCGTGTCGCAGGGCTGGATCTCTATCGCGCCGCCGGCACCGCCCGCGCCCGGCTGGGCTACATGGCCCAGAAATTCTCACTCTACGGCGATCTGAGCGTCCGCCAGAACCTCCATTTCTTCGCGTCCGTCTACGGCTTGAGCGGCCGCGCCGCCGCGACGTGATCGACCGGGCTGTCGCCGATTTCGATCTCCGCGCCCAGCTCGACTCGACCTCCGGCGAGCTCCCCCTGGGCTTCAAGCAGCGACTGGCCCTCGCCTGCGCGATCATGCACGACCCCCCGGTCCTCTTCCTCGACGAGCCGACCTCCGGCGTCGATCCGCTCACGCGCCGCGAGTTCTGGTCGCACATCAATGGCATGGTCGAGCGCGGCGTGACGGTGATGGTTACAACGCACTTCCTCGACGAGGCCGAGTACTGCGACCGCATCGGCCTGGTCTACCGCGGGCGCTTGATCGCCAAGGGCTCGCCCGACGAGCTGAAGGCCCAGGTCCAAGGTGCGGGCGAAACCGAGCCGACGCTCGAGGATGCCTTCATCGCCCTGGTCGAAGCCTCCGACCGCGAGGAGAACGCCCCATGATTCGGGACGAGAATCGCTCATCCGGCAGTCTGCGACGCATCGCCGCGCTCATCCGCAAAGAGGCCATCCAGATCCTCCGCGACCCCAGCAGCTTCATGATCGCCGGCGTGCTGCCGCTCCTGCTCCTGTTCATCTTCGCCTTCGGCGTTTCGCTTGACCTGCGCCGCGTGCCCGTCGGCGTCGTCGTGGAACAACCCACGCCGGAGGCGAACAGCCTGCTGGCCTCGTTTCGCAACTCGCGATACTTCGACGTGCGCGTCGCCCGTGACCGCCGGGAGGTCGAGGACGAGCTTGTCTCCGGCAAGCTGAAAGGCGTCGTCGTGCTGGCTTCGGATTTCACCGACCGGCTCGGCCGCGGCGAAACGGCACCGATCCAGGTCCTGGTCGACGGCAGCGACCCCAACACGGCTGGGCTCGTGCAGTTCTACGTCCAGGGTCTCTGGGCCAACTGGCTCGAGCAAGAGGCTACCTCGCACGAGAGCCTGGCCGATCGGCCCAGGGCCGCTTCCCTGATTCGCGCCGAGCCCCGCGTCTGGTTCAATCCCAACTTCAACAGCCGCTACGCCCTCTTGCCCGGCGCGGTGGCGATCGTGCTCACCTTGATCGGCACGCTCCTGACCTCGCTCGTCGTGGCCCGCGAGTGGGAGCGCGGCACGATGGAGGCCCTGCTCGCCACTCCGATCAGCCGCGGCGAGCTGATCATCGGCAAGGTCGTGCCCTATTTCGCTCTGGGAATGGCGGGCATGGTGCTTTCCGTGTCCGTCACGGTCTTCTTGCTCGGCGTCCCTTTCAACGGCTCGATCGTGTCGCTGGTTGCCCTCTCGGCCGCCTACCTCGCGGTGATGCTGGCCCTTGGACTGTTGATCTCAAGCGTCACGCGCAACCAGTTCGCCGCCAGCCAGGCGGCGCTGATCGCGGGGTTCCTGCCCGCCTTCGAGCTGTCGGGATTCATCTTCGAGATCGACAGCATGGCCCCTCCGATCCGGCTGCTGACGTACGTGCTGCCCGCTCGCTACTTCGTCTCGAGCCTCCAGACCCTGTTCCTGGCGGGCGACGTGATGAGCGTGCTCGTGCCCAACGGCCTCGTGCTCCTGGGAATGGCCGCGGCCCTCTTCTTTGCGCTCTGGCGGAAAACCCGGGTGCGGCTGGAGTAGTTCGATGTGGCTGCGAATTCACTCGCTGATCGTCAAGGAGCTGCTCGCGATCTGGCGCGACCCCAAGAGCCGCTTCATCCTCCTCGGGCCACCGGTCATCGAGCTGGTGATCTTCGCGTACGCCGCCACCCAGGAAGTCAAGAACGTCAACATCGCCGTGCTGAACCAGGATATCGGAATCTACGCGCGCGACCTCGTCGCCCGCTTCGAGGGCTCGCCCAACTTTCGATCCGTGAAGCACCTGAGTGCCGACTCTGACCTCGCCCCGGCAATCGACTCGCGGAGCGTGCTCATGGTCGTGCACATTCGCGAGGACTTTTCGCGCTTGCTCGCCGCGCGCCAGCCTGCCGGTGTCCAGCTCATCCTGGACGGCCGCAGCTCGAACACCTCCCAGATTCTCTCCGGCTACGCCCAGGCGATCATCGACGGATACAACGCCGAGCTGGCGCAGGCCGGCGCATCGCCCCCGCCCGCGAGCACCGTCGTCGCTCGCGTCTGGTTCAACCCCAACCAGGATGCCCTCTGGAGCACCGTGCCCAGCCTGCTGGCGATCCTGGTCGCGCTCGAAGGCCTGATGGTCACCGCGCTCTCGGTGGCGCGCGAGCGCGAGCTCGGCACCTTCGAGCAACTGCTGGTATCACCTTTGTCGCCGGCGGAGATCGTCGTCGGCAAGACAGTCCCTGCCATGTTGATCGGCCTGGGCGAAGGTTCCCTGGTCGTCGCCGTCGCCACGCTCTACTTCCGGGTGCCGCTCTCCGGCTCCCTGTGGCTCCTCTACGCCGCGATGACCGCGTTTCTGCTGGCTGTCATCGGCATCGGCTTGTTCATCTCGTCCCTGGCACTCACTCAGCAGCAGGCGATCCTCGGCACCTTCGCCGTCATGGTGCCGATGGTCCTGCTCTCGGGCTTCGCCAGCCCGGTTGAAAACATGCCCGACTGGCTCCAGACCGCAACCCTCGCCAACCCCGTGCGGCATTTCATCGTCATCGTCAAGGGCGTGTTCTTGAAAGCAATGCCTGCCGAGGACGTGCAGAGCAGCCTGTGGCCCCTTGTCATTCTCGCGATCGTCACTCTCTCAGCCGCAACCTGGCTCTTCCGCCGCCGGACTGAATAAACACCGAGCCGGCACGCCGAATGATTTGCCACCGCCGGCGAATCGTGGCAATATGGTTTACCCGCACATCGGACGTGCCACCGGCAATCCGCGACGGAAACAACCATCTTCTTGCTTCAGGACCTGCTTGTGTTGTCCATCACGGCTCTCGTCAGCTCTAACTTTCGTCCGTCGCTCCGAGATCGATTGCAGCCCACTGCGAAGGAAAAACGACGCCGCAGATCCATCCACGTCGATGTTTTCCAGTGCGAGGAACGGGTCTTGATGTCCGGTGCGCACGCTCTGCGCGAGCCCACGGCTCGAGCGCGGATGGCGCCGCCCTCGTCACGACGGCCCGCAAGCTCAAAGATACCCCCGCGCCCACGCTGACGCCGATCGAGCGACTCGGTTACTTCAACCCCGCAACGCAGGAATTCGAGCCGCTCGTCGACGTGAATGACTACACGAGCCTCCTTCACGGCAAGGACGTCTACGTCCTGGTCCACGGCTGGGCACCCGGTTACATAAGCTGGGTGAAAAACTATGCTGACAAATATGATAAGGTTCTTGAATGGTGGCAGACGATCCCTTCGAACTACCCCGGCGGGAAGGCGAACAAGCAATACCAGGCGATAAAAAAACTGGATACGGACGACGCGGGCCCGGCATCGCCGTGGCTGCTCGACGGTTATCCCGATCCCGGGGTGAAAGAACCCGCCCGTGTCTCGGCATTCGGCATGGCGCAGGATCTCATTGCCACCGACCCCGATAATGCCGTCGTCCTCGCCTATAGCTGGATCGACAACTCGGCCACGTCCAACGAGACCATCAACATCCCCATTCTGAATTACACCTTGTCGATCCCCCAGGATGCCTACCATTCCGAGGCCTTGACCACCGTCAACGGCGCCCGTCTGGCCGTCGCGCTCGAGCAGGCGCTCGGACCCGAGCAAGACTTCGGAGGCAAGCTCCAGTTGATCGGCCACAGCCACGGCTCGAAGGTGGTGACGGTGGCCGCCGACCTCTTGACCACCGCCCCCCCGGCCGATCGCTTGACCGTCAACCAGCTCACCATCCTCGACTCGCCCGAATCCGACTCCTATGGCGGCAGCTTCCTGGCCGAAGCCGGCGCCACCAACGACAACTGGTACTTCTTGAACGACTTGAACATCAGCCAAACGCCCACAGCCACTTCTACGTTCGTTGATAATTATATATCCGCTTTCGACATGCCGTATGACGTCGTCTCGTACACCAAATCGGGCGTGCCGTCCAATCCCGACTTGCAGAACGTCATCGACGTCGACCTTTATGCCTGGCCGCTGCTCGAGAACGGCAATCTCGAGGACGTGCACACCTACGCGGCCTACTGGTATGCCGGGTCGGCCGAGAAGTATGTCACCTTCGGACAGAAGGTCGGCCGGATGTGGTCGCCGCTCGTCGCCGGCAGCACGCCGCCGGCTCAGAGCTTCAACGAGCAGGCATGGGGCGCCTTGACCTGGAAGCCTTCGCAGCAGTACCAGCTCACGACGCCCTACATCAATCCCTCCACCATCGCGCCGGTTTTCACGACCGTGAATTTGAGCCCTCAAATGAGCACGCCGGGCGTCACGGTCCAGAACAACTCGACTTACGGATCCTCGGTGACTCTGACCCAGCAAGGGAGCGCTTCGCAGTCTTACATCGGCACATTCAAGGCCAGCGCGTTCTACTTCAGCGGCTTGACCTTCAATTACCAGTTCACAAACTTCGTACAGGGTGATGAGCTGGATATCTATACAAAAACATCCAGCAAGCAGCAGCCATGGGACCTCGCGTTCCAGATGAACCCCTTCCTGATCCAGCCGGGTCCGCAGCCCGCGAGCGGTTCCCAGCCTGAGGCGCTCAAGGGCACGATCAGCCTGGCCAACCCGAGTTTGTCGACGAACTACAATCACACCCTGAAGTTCGTTTTGACCAGCCCGGAGGCTAATTCCACGTCGAGCGTGACCGTCTCGAGTCTCATGCAATACGCCTATAACTTCTTCACCGGCAAGCCCCGGGCTCCGCGATCAAAGCGATAGCACGAGCTGGCGAGCGGTCTCTCGAGAACGACCTCACGGTCAAAGCCTGGATCCCGGTCGTCACGCCAAAACCTGACGACCCACCTCGCCCCGAAGGGGCGGCGGTCAATAGCCAGGGGGTTCACCCCCTGGACCAAGTTCATCCCTGGACCAGATTCGCCGCCTGAACCTTTCGGGCGGTCGACTCGCAGACCCATAGTCAGCCCGCGCATTACCGGTTACACTGTTCACGTGAACCGGCCCGCCCGCCGCGCTGTCTGGTCCGTATCTGTGGGCCGGCTCATTGGTCCTCACGCGAATTCCAGGTGAGGTGGGCCGAGCTCGTTCCGGGGAATTGATCCGCTCGAGCGGAAAATCAGGAATGACAGATCACAACACAACCGATCGCTCTCGCGCCGTCGAACCCACTTCCAAAGCTCGCAAGCAGATCTCTCGTAATCGTTCGCTCCGCTCGATGCAGGACGACGTTCCGCATCACGCCACCGAGCGCCGCGACCCGCGCCGCGCACCGCTGGCACTCGAGCGATCGCGAGCCTGCGCCCAGATCGCCGACGACAATCGAGCGAAGGACATCCTGCTGCTTGACCTGAGGCAAGCGACCCCTCTGGTCGACTTCTTCGTCATCGTCACGGCCAGCTCGCGCCGCCTGGGCAACGCAATCGCGAGCGAAATCGACGCAGCGATGAAGAAACAGGGGGAAGCCAAGCTGGGGCTGGAAGGCTCCGAGGACGGACGCTGGATCCTGATCGATTACGGCGACTTCGTCGTCCACATCTTCTCGCCCGAGTCCCGCGCCTATTACGCCCTCGAAGATATCTGGGGCGACGCCCCCCAGCTCGACTGGCAATCCGAGCCCGCCGAGCACGAAACCGCGGCTGCCGACTCCCTACCCGCCTGAATCATGAACCTACTCTCACGCCTGCGTGATCTTTTCAGCCCCGCCCTGCCCGAAGGAGCCGACCGCGCTGCCTTCGCCGCCGCGGTCCGCCCCGCCACCGATCCCAAGTTCGGCGATTACCAGGCCAACGGCTGCATGATGCTCGCCAAGGCCCTCGGCTCCAAACCCCGCGACCTCGCCCAGGAAATCGCGCGCGGCGTCGACCTCGCCCCGATCGCCGCTCCACCGGAAGTGGCCGGCCCGGGCTTCTTGAACCTGCGGTTGAATGACGATTGGGTCGCCCTGCAGCTCCAGAGGCTTCTGACCGATCCAGCCGGCGGAATTCCCATTCCCGAGCATCCCCGCACCGTCGTGATCGATTTTTCCTCGCCCAACGTCGCCAAGCCCATGCACGTCGGCCACCTCCGCTCGACCGTCATCGGCGATTCCCTCGCACGCATCGCGGCGGCCGTGGGCCACAAGGTCATTCGTGACAACCACCTGGGTGACTGGGGCTCCCAGTTCGGCATGATCCTCTGGGGATGGAAGAACGCCCGCGACGAATCAAATTATGAATCCGACCCCGTCACCGAGCTCGCCCGGCTCTACCGCCTCGTCCAGGACAGGATTGACTCGGGCGACAGATCGGTCGAGGACGCCGCGAGAACCGAGACCGCGAAGCTCCACGCCGGCGACCCCGAGAATCGCGCCTTGTGGGCTCGGTTCATCCCCCACTGCCTGGCGGCCCTCCAGGCCATCTACGATCGCCTCGAAGTGAAATTCGACGTTCAGCACGGCGAGAGCTTCTACGATGATAAGCTCGCCCCGATCGTGGCCGGCCTGCAAGCTTCAGGCATCGCCGTCGAGAGCGAAGGTGCGATCGTCGTCTTCGTCGAGAAGACCGAGGCCCCCTTCTTGATTCGCAAGCGCGACGGCGCCTTCACTTACGCCACCACTGACCTCGCCACCATCAAGTATCGGGTCGAAACGTGGCATCCCGACCAGGTCCTCTACGTCGTTGACCACCGCCAGGGCGACCATTTCAAGCAGCTTTTCGAGGTCACCCGCAAGTGGGGTATCGCCGGCTCAGCCGAGCTCGAGCACATCGCCTTCGGCACCATCCTGGGCGCCGATCGCCGCCCCTTCAGAACCCGCAAGGGCGACGTCGTCGGGCTCGAGTCGCTGCTCGACGAGGCAACCGCAATGGCGCGCAAGGTCGTCGACGAGAATAGCCCGGAGCTCGATCCAGCCGAGCGCCAGCGCGTCGCCGAGGTCGTGGGCCTGGGAGCAATAAAATATGCTGACTTATGCCAGAACCGGATCAGCGACTACGTCTTCGACTGGCAGAAGATGATGGCCATGAACGGCAACACGGCGACCTACCTTCAATATGGTTACGCGCGCGTTCAGAGCATCTTCCGCAAGGGCGGTTTCCTCGCCGCGGACATCCGCCGCGAGGCGCCGGCGATCTCCCTCGCCCACCCCGCTGAGCGCGCCCTCGGAGTCAAGCTGCTGCGGCTGCCCGAAGTGCTCGAGCTCGCCGATTCGGAGCACAAGCCAAATGTCCTGACCGACTACCTGTTCGACCTGGCGAATGCGTTCAGTACCTTTTTCGAGGGCTGCCCCGTGCTCAAGGCCGAGTCGCCCGAGCGCCGCAATAGCCGTCTGGCCCTCTGCGATCTGACGGCCGTAACACTTAAGACTGGACTGGGCCTTCTAGGAATCGATATCGTGGAGCGGATGTAATTCGGACTGACTGCCCCCAGCAGGGCGATGAGCTAACCGTTGATTGTCGCCTTTCGATCCGCGAAAGTGCGTGCCTCGAATGCCGCCTCAAACCCGGTATAACCCCAATCGGCCCCGACGGGGCCGCGGTCAATAGCCAGGGGCTTCGAGCCCCCGGAACTCAAGAAACCGCCCCTGCCCGGAGCGATTTTCATGACGAGCAGAATTCTTCCCGCCCTGGCTTCGCTGTTCCTCTCCGCCGCCGCGTTTGTCGCCGTTCCCGCCATCGCCCTCTGGCCCCGCGCCACCGGCGACGACAAGGCGCAGCCGGCCAAGGGAGCCTCAAGCGCCGCCGATGAGCCGCATCGCTCGCCGATCTCGCTGGCCGTCTCGACCGCCGGTGACCGCTTGTTGAGCGCCAACCAGACCGCCGGCAGCGTCTCGCTCGTCGACCTCAAGAACAGGCGCGTGCTCGACGAGCTCAAGACCGGAGACAAGCCCGCCGGAGTGGCCCTCGCGCGCGACGCCGGTCGCGCAGTGGTCACCCACTGGTACGGCTACGACATGGCGATCCTCGACATCAAGGACGACAAGCTCTCAATCGCCGGCCGGGTCGATGTCGGCCCCGAGCCCCGAGGCGCCGCCATCACGGCCAACGGCTCGACCGCTTATGTCGCTATCGGCATCGAGAACAAAGTGGTTCGCGTCGACCTCCATATCCGGAAGATCACCGGAACACTCGACGTCGGCCGCGAGCCCCGCGGCGTTGCCCTCTCACTTGACGACTCCGTGTTGCTCGTCGGCAACGCTCGCTCCCAGGATGTGTCGGTGATCGACGCCCGGAACTGGAAAGTCTCCAAAACGATCCCCATCGACGGCGACAACCTGCGCCAGGTGGCGATCAGCCCCGACGGCAAAACGGGTTATATCGCCGACATGAAGAACCGTCGGCTGCCGACGACCCGGAACAACATCGACCTGGGCTGGGTGCTCGGCCAGCGCCTCACGCGAGTTCCCCTTGATGGAACGGCGACCACCTTCGACACGCTCTCACTCGACACCCGCGGCAAAGCTGCGGCCGATGCCCACGGCGTGGCCGTCAGCCACGACCAGAAGTACATCGCCGTCAGTTGCGGCGGAACCCACGAGGTCATGATCTTCCGCACCGACAAGAGCCCTATCCCCTGGCGGCCCAATAGCTCGCGCGACCTGATCGCGCCCGAGCTGCTCAAGAATGATGGCCGCTATCGCCGGGTGGAACTGGGCGGACGCCCCACCGAGCTGGCATTCGCCCCGAAAGGCAATCTGCTCTACGTCGCCAACTACCTGGGCGATGCCATCCAGGTCGTCGACGCCGAATCCGCCAAGCTCGTGCAAACCATTCCGCTGGGCGCTCCCAAGACACTTTCGCTCGAGCGAAAGGGCGAAATCGTCTTCCACGACGCCGCCCACTCGTTCAACCAGTGGTACAGTTGCAACACCTGCCACACTGACGGGCATACCGATGGGCTCGATTTCGACACGCTCAACGACGGCAGGCAAGACTTCAGCACGTTCCCGAAGCGCAGCCGCAAGAAAGTTCCCAGCCTCCGCCGCGTGACGGAAACGAAACCGTGGACCTGGCACGGCTGGCAGAAGAGCCTGGATGATGCCGCGCTTGAGTCATTCACGAAGAGCATGCAAGGTCCCCGGCCCAAAGCCGACGACGTCAAAGCGTTGATCGCTTACCTGGGCACGCTCGAATACCCCAGGAACCCGTATCGCAACCGGGACGGCAGCCTCTCGTCCCAGGCCCAGCGCGGGCGCGACGTCTTCAAGTCGCCGAAAGCCGCGTGCAACACCTGCCACGGCGGCCCCGAGCTCACCGACGGCAAAATCCACGAGGCCGGCCTCGAAGAGTCCGATGACGTCTACAAGGGCTACAACCCTCCGTCCCTCCGCGGTCTCTACGACAAGGACCCGTACCTCCACGACGGCCGCTCCAAGACCCTGCGCGAAGCCCTCGCCGGACCCCACAGCGCCGACAGTGTCACCGGCCTGGGCGAGCTCAGCGAGAAGGAGCTCGACGACCTGATCGCCTACCTGAAAACCCTTTAAAAAGACCACAAGCACTCCTCGCCACTCCACACGACGCATGCACGGACCTCCCATTGATCTGCGATCCGATACGGTCACCAAGCCAACCACGGCGATGCGGCGAGCGATGGCCGAAGCCGACGTCGGCGACGACGTGTACGGCGAAGACCCCACGGTGATGCATCTCGAGGCCAGGACAGCCGAGCTTCTTGGCAAGGAAGCGGCGGTGTTCGTTCCTTCCGGAACGATGGCCAATCAGATCGGCGTCGGCGTGAACACCCAACCCGGCGACGAGCTGCTGTGCTCGTCGACTTCGCACGTCTACGTCTGGGAAGCAGGCGGAATCGCTCGCCTTTCAGGCGTGACCGCTCGCACGTTCGAGGGTGACGGCGGCATCCTCCGCCTCGAAGACATCGCCGGCGCCATCCGCCCCGCGCACGACGCCCATTACGTGCGCACGCGGCTGGTCTGCCTGGAAAACACGCACAATCGCGGCGGCGGCCGGGTTCACTCGCTCGAGAGCATCAGCCGGATCGCGCGGTGGCGCGCGAGCACAATCTCGCCATGCACCTGGACGGCGCCCGCCTGATGAACGCCGTCGTGGCCAGCGGCATCGCGGCCGCCGAGTGTTGCCAGCACTTCGACACCGTATCGATTTGTTTTTCGAAAGGCCTGGGCGCTCCCGTCGGCTCAGCGCTCGCCGGCACATCCGAAGCGATCCGACGCGCCCGCCGACTTCGCAAACTGTTCGGCGGCGGAATGCGTCAAGCCGGCATCCTCGCCGCCGCCGCGCTTTATGCGCTGGATCACAACATCGCCCGGCTGAGCGACGATCATGAAAACGCCCAGGTGCTTGCCGGTGCGTTCGACTCCGCCGAGGGTTTCGCCCTCGAATCCGGCCCGGTCATGACCAATCTCGTCTGGGTAAAGATTGACCCGTCCGTCGGCACCGCCGCCGAAGTCGCCGCGTTTCTCCGCTCGCGCAACATCATGGTCACAGTGATCGGTGCCCAGGTCATCCGCGCCTGCACCCACCTCGACGTCTCGCGCGAAGAGATCGAATACGCCGCCGGCGTGATCCGAGAAATCGAGCCCGCCATGATCTCGGCGATGACGTTGGTTTATTGAAGCGCATTCTTGTATCATCCGTGTTTCATCCGTGGCCAAGCTCTTCGACTGTTCTTCCGATTCTGGAAAGTCCTGCATTCCGGCACGTCCTAGTCCTGATACCACCTCGCGATGGTATGAGCGACACGGCCCGTCGAGTCGATCGCAACCCCGCGCATGTAGTAGCTGCCGGATACTCGGGTCTCGGTGTAGCTCAGATAGCGCCCGGTGATGCTACTTCGAACGGTGAGCGGCTTACCCAGACAGCCGCATCATCGCGTCCTCTGCCAAGGCCGGGGCCAATCGTTCCACGTCAGCTATCCAGATAGCGGTCTCGCATCGGATGATCCAGGATCTCATAGCCCCCGGACCGGATTGTTGGCGTTGTCGCCGTTTGCTCGAGATCACACCAACCACTAACGACCTCGCGACCCTGCCGCCCCATGCGCCGTGCGCCAAGTAATCCTTAGCCATCTGTGCGATCCCACAGAAGCACAGAGACAGCACAAGTATCAGCACACCCCAGCCAAACGCGGCTTCACGCCCGGCGGAGGACAACCTGATCACCGCGAGGAACGCCGCGACCCAAACGACCCACTGCACGACACGCTGCACGATCATGGCACGATCTCAGGCAAAGTCTTCGATGGAGCCGGCGGACTCGGAGACAGGTGCGGTTGATTCTCTGGACCAATCTGCGCGGACTTACGAACGTACCCCGGCATCACTCTCGAAGGTGGCGGAGGAAAAGGCAATTCTTCAGCAACAACCGAGTCGAGCGCGGTTCTTTGAACGTGCCCATCGCGATCGCCGTGCGCCCGCTCACCGTTTAGCTTTTCCTCCGCCTGAGGAACAGCCACCCGCGGCGTTACCTCGCTCGCATCGCGGTCAACCTGGACGATCGCCCCATTCGCGCGCGCTGCGCCGGCACCGGCCTGAGCCCGCACGAGCACACCGACTCCTGTTCCGACCACCGCGAATACACCGATCCATGCCGCAACAGTATTTCTTTTCATGTGTTGCCCTCACTGCGAGCACCCATCGATCCCAGTGTAGCAGAGCGAGCCGATCGTTCACATCCTCGCCGGTAAACACTTCGGAACAGGCCGGGAATAACTTCCCGGTTTGACATCGCAATCGACTCGTCGTAATAGGCACACTCCGTGTGCCGTAACTGGTGAACGGCACACGGAGTGTGCCTACTACCTGGGAAGGCGGTGCCCCGGAAAGTTAGTCCCGGCCTGTTCTTTCAAACGCGTCACCGAGTCGCTCCTGCCAGATCATCCCATCAGTGGCCCATTCATCCCGCGATAGTTGCGTTCGCGAGCCCCTCGAATAAGGTCCCGCTGATCGAGATCGCGTGCCCCAAGAAGAGGCCCCCGTCGTCGTGCCAGAACGCGACGTCGCCCGATTCATCGATAGAGATCGATTCGATGCTCATCTTCGCCAGGAATTGGTTTGCCGAGATCTCTTCCTCGTCCTCATCGAGCCACGAGCGATTCTTCAGGGGAAGCAACTGCTCGACCGCGTACTCCCTGACGCGACTTTGCCATTGTGCCTGCTCGGCAAACAACCGCGTCGCCGCCGCTAGCGCGCCCGCTCGGTCGTCCGGACCAGGACTGCAAATCCTGACGCGTACGACCTGTCCACACCACTCCGCGCGGCCCGCGAACCAACCGTACTTGCGGTCGTATTCGAGCCGGCCGAGCGTGGCATCTTGAACCACGATCGGCTGCTGAAGCTCCCCGGCAAGCTGCTCCAGTTCCGGGTCGCTCGTGCCGACGTGCACGATGCGACGAAGCGTGAGCACGGCAGCGGTTGAGCTGCCCTCGATCTCAACCTCGACGATCGAGTAGGGCTTTATGAGATCCATCAGCGAGCGCATTTCGTCCTTGGAAACTGGCAATTCACAGCGCCGATTTCCGATAACGACTGCCGACCCTGGATGACGGCATCCTGCCAGGTGGAAGCTCAGCCTCCACTCGTCGGACCGGCCCAGGCTGGCACCGCTCGAGCCTCCGGCGTCAACGAGACCGACGATCGTGCTGGCTGTCGCGGGTGGCATCGATCCTCCCAATTCCCCAAAAACCCGGCAGAGGGGCGAGCCGGCGCGGACACCGGATTTCGGGTTGACCGCGTCCGGCGCTGAGGATCCGGAAGAATCCGACGGCTCCCTCGTTCGCTCGCGCCAAGACCGGGCATTGTCGCGTGCATGAGCCCCAGCGCCAACTATGCTTCGCACGAATTGCCCGTACGCAGCGTGCTTCACGTTGCATCGTGCAAGAACCAACCGCGTCACTGCGCCCTTTGCCAGGTTTCGTCACCAAACGCTCCCGATCACACATCCAAAAAGTGGTCTCCGCATCGGATGATCGAGGATCTCCGACTTCGTTTCCTTTGTTAGCTTCTGTTCAAAGCTCGATCTTGACTCGATCGCCTTTCGCGTGATTGTATATTAATCCCCTTGTAGTTGGGCCAACCTCACGCGCACATCCTCGCCGGTGAGTTCCCTGTACGCATCGGCGATCCGCTGCCTCCGAACGGGATCCCACTCGCCCGCGTACGCCCAGACCAGGCGATCACTCGCGCCGAGCCAGTTTAAGGATCGGAGCTTCGACATTTCTGCCGGGTTTCCCATTTGGATCTCACGAATCGCCGACCGCAATGTCAGGGATACTCCCGCCTGCACGACGCCGGGCGCGCCCAGGACCAGCATCGTGCCCACGAGTACCGAAGCCACGAGCTTCGGCCCGCCGGCCACCCGGCGCGCCTGGCGATAGGCTTCGACCGCATTGGCGTAGTAGGCGGCCGCCGTGAGGAACGGCACGAATCCCAGCGCGCCGATGAGCACAATCAGTCCGATTACGCTGAGCGGCAGGAGAACGAGCCCCAGCCCTCCCGCGAAGAGTGCCCCCGCAAACAGCACGCCCGCGACCGGTCCGTTCCAGGCTCCAAGCCGGGCTCCAAATGCAAGCCGCAGCACGAGGACCACCATCTCCAGCCCGATGAAACCGTAGCCAAAAATCCAGAAGACGTTGATGAAACGCAGTCCCGGCATCTGGAATTCTTCGCCGGACAAGACTACCTGCTGAAGGGCCAAGCAGACGACCGGCGCGACGATCCCGGCGGATATCGCAAACGCCCCCGACCGGAGCCATCCGTGCGCTTTGCGCGCAGCCGCGCGAAGTTCCGCCGGAATGTCTGCACGCGGCGCCGAGCGGGCGCTCTTGACCTCGCTCGCCAGCGAACCAGGCTCCATCCCCGATTTCTCCCTCTCCATGTCGCACCTCCGTCGCGGCGCCGCTCACGGGCGCTCAGTTTATAGTCGGCCTGGCTCGACTTCTACCATTCGTGAGGCTGTTTGAATGCACTACCTGGTAGTCGTCGCTCTCATCGAAGTCGACCTCACCGCCCCACCGGGCTGATGTCGAAGATGCGCATGCTCCCCACGTCCGTCACGGCGAGCCACCGGCCGTCGGGCGAAACAGCAAGCCGGTCCGCCGAGCTGCCATTTTCGCGCTTGAGCGAATCTTCCTCGTCCCCGGTCGCCGCATTCCAGATCACAACGGACTGCATCGCGACCACGGCGACTCGCCGCCCATCCGGCGTGAAGACAACCTGGCTGATCCAATCGTTCGGCCGGTTTCCTACCTCGTGGCGCAGCGTCAGCTCCGCGCGGCGGTCCGGCGGTGTTTTGATCAGGTCGAACAAGCGCACCTTGCCCTCTCCACCCACCGTGCCGGCCCCGGCCAGCGTGCGCCCGTCCGGCGCGAAGGCCACCGATTGAACCCAGAACCCGGCCGGCTCCAGCGTCGCGCCGGGGCGTTTCCCGACCGCATCCCACAACTTGAGTGTCGTGCCGCTGCCGACCGCCAGAACCTTGCCGTCGGGTGAGTAAGCCAGCGCGCGCACCCAACCTTGGTTGCCAGGAATCTGACCGGTTCTCGCCGCCGCTTGCGACATCCCAGAACCTCACGGTGCGATCTTCCCCGCCGGAGGCAATGGCCCGTCCGTCCGGCGTGAAGGCCAGCGCCGTGATCCGCGCGGTGTGGCCGCGCAGCGTCTTCAGCTCGCGGCCGGTGGCGACGTCCCACAGGACCACCACGCCCGGCGGCTGGGCTTTTGGTAGCGAGCCAACGGACCCGGCCAGGATCTTGCTGTCGGGAGAAAACGCCAGAGCAATAACACCTGCGTCCTTGTTCGCAACTGGGAGAGTCAACTTGAGCTTTCCGGTCTTCGCATCCCACAGCTTGGCCTCGCCCGGTTCGGCGTTGTACCAATGCGCGGTCGCCAGCAACCCTCCGTCAGGGGAATAGACGGTGTCCTGGATTTGCCTCGCGTCGCCATCTAGCCAAGCTCCAAGCCGCTGGGGATGGAACGAAATCCTTTCTTCGCCGACGAGCCCCTCCACAACCGCCCGACCATCACGGCGGACCGATCGCCAGAATCCGCGAAAGATCCCTTGCTTGAAAGCGTCGGTTGGCGGCACCTCGATGACACCGAGGTTGAGCACTCGAAGCCCCGGATTGACCTCGAAGGCCCGCTCCCTGTTATAGACCTCGGTCCCATATGCCATGACACTGAACCGGCCCGGCGGCAGAAGGAACTCGATCTGTCCGCTGGTCGAACTGGAGAAAAGTGGGCGCGGGGACCGGTGGTCCTCCCCCAGCCAGATATAGGCTGACCGCCACCAGTTCGCGCCGCCAAGGTCTGCATGAAACTTTTCGGCAAGCTCGACATGCCCCGGGCACTCGATCCGCATTCGGACGCGGCAAGCCGGATGCATGACAACCCTGACCGGCTTCCCCTCCCGAATTTCCTCGCGCGAAACCCGTTGCATGCCGACGATGGGGAGACCCTGATCCTGGCGGATCGCGCAGATGCCGTCCGCGTCCAGGTGCGCTCCGATCTGGAGTTTGAGCGCCAGTTCGCCCTGCTCGTTCGATATTGCCGATTCGTGCCGCTCCGGAACCTTGAAGGCAGGTTCAGTGTCCACGTTACGCTGAAACCAAGTACTCGCGATCGCCCCTTGTACCGGACGGCCCTGGCCATCGACCAGTTGGATCGGCATCCGCGTCGGCTTGACGGCGTTCGTCCGGACCTCAACAATCCTGGCACGCAACTTCTCCGCCTTCAGATCGGCCTGCTTCTCTTGCGCGAGAGCATCGGTTGGAAAAGCAATGCCGAAAGCGCCGCCCAGCACCAATCCGGAGGCAACGATCGAGCATGCAGTCCGCGCCGCCATTTGACTGTGTCGCTTCAAGACGGGTCTCTCCAGAAAGGAGTTGAGAGTCCGATCCAATTAGATGACCGTCCGAGGATACTTGCCAGTTCCCATGACGCAACCGTTCCCGATTCGCCGCACCCCGCCCGCGTATCAATCCAATCGCGTCCGCGAGATGATAGTCCAGCCATCGACGCTCTTGTTCGCGGTGATTCGATATCGTTGGCCCTCTTTGACGCGTGACTGCGACGGGCTATGGATTGCAAACCAGAAACCATTTCCGGGAGAAGGCCCGGAGACGACCCTGTCGATCTTGAGATTCACGGCGAATCTGAAATACGGATCACGCTTGGGCAACAGGTCGATGCTCCTCACAGTGCCGATGAAGGTCGCTTCGCCCTCAGCCGGCCCAGTTGAGTCCGCCGGCTTCTGAATGGCGACGGGCCGAGCGGCGGCCGCAGGAGTTCGTTCGCTGTCGCGTTGTGCGCAGCCGAGGGTGGATACTGCCAGGGCCGCCATCATCTGTCCCCACGTACTTGCCGCTCGGGGCGATTGCACAGTTCGATCCTCCCTCACAGGAGCACCAAGCGTCGATCCTGGATCACCCATTTCGAGTCACGTATTCGCGGGCCGCCCAGGGCTCGCTCTCCACTCGTATTCGTTCGACCCCACTGCCGCGACCCACTGGTCGATCCAAGGATTGCGAAGCTTCATCGATTGTTACTTTCGCGCACGCGCAATCGCGAGTATACCGCGTTCGCGCCCCGATCAGAATCTAAAGGACCCGGACCGACGATCCGAACCCGTTCAACACCCGAGAATCTAACAAACACCCCAACCCCGAGAAGCGTCCACCAGCCGATCACAAGAGCCGCCAACGTGAACCCTCCGATCAACCCGACATACCCGCTCATGCCAAAACACAGCAGCCCAAATAACCCCGCAAGGGGCACACCGATCAAACCGACCTTCCCCACGATCTTGACCACTTTACCAGCCGGAACGCCCCTCGCGACGATCACGAGCACAGGAACGCCGTAGAGCGCCGCCCACCCCGTAATCATGTTCGTGGCGGTGCTGGGATCACTTGAGAAAGCGACACCGGCTCCAATCGCGCAACCCACGATCGCGATCACAACCATCAACCGCCAGAGCGAGAACCGAATTCGTCGGAGACTCATCGCTCAGCTCCCTCTGTTGTCGGCGCGCCTTCACTGTTGCCGCCCCTCGCGCAGACCGGGCTACTTGGCCGTGCCGTTCTACGAATTCGCGCGGTCGGGCCGCTTCCACTCCGCCGCCTTCAAGTTCTGCTCAAGCAGTGCGCGGTCCTGGAAATCCGGTTTCCGCCCCTGCTCAATCTCGCCTGCCCATTTGACGAAGCGGTCGCGAAACCCGGGCACGAGCTCCTCCTTGCGCCGCAAGTATTCGAGAACCACTTCGTGATGCCCCAGGTCGAGCATCCAGCGAACCAGCTTCATGAGTGGGTCCATGAAGCAGAAGGCATTCATAAGATACGAACCCTCCGGTGTCCTCGCACCGAAGAGCCGGACCCTCGCTTCGGAAAGGTCGCCCCGGGAAAGCGCGAGCCAGCCCAGCACCATATTGGCCTGCCGGTCAGCCCAGATCTGGCTGAACGAGTGCTCCTGAATCGGTGCTGCGGCCAGTAGCTCCGCGGCGTAATCACGCGCTTTGTCAAGCTCTCGGGCCTGGAGGGCAACCTCGGGCATGCTCAGCAGCGCCAAAAATCGCTCGTTCGGCTCACGATCCGACTTCCACGCGATCTCAAGCTGGGCAAGACTCATCTTCCCCCAGTCCGTGTAGCTTTCGGGCTGCTTCGGATCACCTTGAAACGAGTAAAGCAGGCCGAGTTCACCGGACCAGTGCGGGTTGTCCGGCTCCAGCTCCTTGCACCGTCGAAGCAGTCTGCCAGCCGTGACTTCGTCGACGCCCCGAAAAAACATCGATGCGTTCTCCAGGACGCGAACATTCTTCGGGTGCTGTTCAACCTGCTTGAGCCACAACGTCTTGGCATGCCCGAAGACTTCACCGTCGGACTGGGGAAATAGCTTCATTGGGACAATCAATGACCGGGGCACCTCCGGCATGGTTTCACTGACCCGCAGGATCAGCGCATGCCGCGCAGCGCGGTAGCTGTCCGATTCGCAACTGTTGGTGGAATAAAAGAAGAGAAGGACGTGCAGAGCTGCCAGATCAGCAGGGTCCTGCTGAAGCAATCGTTCACAGACCGCCACGAGGACTTCGTCTGCCGGTGTTTTTACCAGCCGTACAGTGGCTGTCAGCGCCCGATTGCGCACTCGCTCAGCTCGATCCTGGAGCCCTTTCCGGATGACAGGCAAAGCCTGTTCGAGTGGCGGCAGGTGATCCGAGAGGTTGAGAATAGTCGTCAGCCGGATGGCCTCATCCTCTTGATCGAGATCCGCGAGCATGCGGGTGATATTCCAGCGCACACCGGCAGTTCCTGCAGCGGCTCCTTCTGCGGTCGAATCGTGGTCGGTCGTCATTGCGCAGTGGGGGCAAGTCCCGGAAGCAATCTGCGAGTGCGTGACAGTGCATTTCGAACGCTCAAGCATCAATCTCAACCCCCCTGATCGCGGTCATCAAATTCGATGCAGATTACCGGCGGCGCATCAAGCGATCATCCCAAGTCAATCCGCCCGCTCAAGAGAAAAAAAAGCTAAGCCGAACGAGTACGACCCACTCTCCATCCTTTCTGGTCAGTACATATGTGCTGTAACCGCTGTGAATGCTCCACGGGAAATCCACACGCACCATCGCAATCTGCTTGTCCGTCGAAAAGCCGGGCGTGTGGGCCGTGAAGATTTGCGGGCCGAAGACATCGCGCCGCCGTTGTTTCGTTTCGGCGCGCTGCGCGTCCCAGACGACGATCCGCTTGTCGATCGGGCGGTAACGCGCCAGGTCGTCCCGATCGTCCTGGCGCTGAACTACGTTCTTCGCAGCCTCTCGCGCCAACTCGAGTTGAGCCGGGGATAATTTTTTCCACTCCTTCTCGGATCGCGTCGGGTCCAGTAACTGCTCAGCCGACACAGCCATGCGAGGCCTTTCCGTCATAAAGAAAATCGTTGGATTGCGCCCGCCTTGGCCTTCAAACACCGAATTGGGCTCCGTGAGCAAGTCCTTGAGCACAACCTCCAGGACCGACGAGTCAAGACTGACGTTCAAGTCCGATTGGAGGTCCCATAAGAGCGCAGAAGCATCATGACTGGTCGACACGAGGCGACGACCGTCTGCTGTGGTCGCGAGCGACGTCACCCGATCGTGGTGCCCCGCCAAACGATAGCGAATGCCACCTGTTGCAACATCGCACGCGTGAATCGTCCCATCCGGGCCGCCGAAAAAAGCCATCCGGCCAT
This sequence comes from uncultured Planctomycetota bacterium, assembly GCA_963823665.1. Classification (GTDB taxonomy): domain Bacteria; phylum Planctomycetota; class Planctomycetia; order Isosphaerales; family Isosphaeraceae; genus CAVXHV01. The sequence goes on along the minus strand of CAWGMQ010000007.1, from coordinate 240,087 downwards.
CGGGCGAGACCGCCAGTGCCGTGACAAGCCCTGGCACGCGAAACGTTCGTTTCACCCGCCTCGTCCCGGAGTCAAGCACGTGAACGACGCCGCCTGATCGCGCCGGCGGATTCTCATCAGCGCCCCAGAGACGTGCATCGCTCGTGATGATCAGCTCGCCCAGCCTGGTGAATGCAGCGCGTTCCGTGAAGCCGTCCGATCCGGCAAGTTGCTGCACGTGCTTTCCGCTCTTCGTTTCCCACAGGTCAAGCGATCCGCCGACGGAGTCAATCGCCATGCCATTGAACAAGTTCACGTGCCGCACCATCGTGAGCAACAGCTCCCCGTCCGGCGAGATCGCCAGGAACGTCCCCAGGACCGTGAACCCCCTGGGTTCTCTTGGGCGAAATTTAATCTCGCGCAGCCGCTCGGCTTGCGGCCAGCTCCGGAGTGTGATGGTTTCCCCGGAAAGCGTGAACAGCGTCCGCGCATCGGGCGCAAACCGCACCGATTCAGCCTTCGTCCCCGTTAGTCCAGCCGCTTGAACATCCTTTCCATTGCTCACGTCCCAGAGATGCAAGACAGCGTGGTCGGGATCCAGGTCGGGATTCACCGCGGCCAGAACCGTTTTCGAGTCCGGTGTCAGCGCGCTGTCCCTCAAGTAACCATCGCACTTGATGACGCGCAGCTCCTTCGCGCGTTCCAGGTCCCAGATGCGGATGGTGCGATCGAGCCCGGTCGTCGCGGCGATCCGACTGTCCGCCGATACCGCCACGGAGAGAACTCCTTGCTCATTCCCCGATCGAGGAGAGATCAAAGCGCCCGTGGCCGTATCCAGCAGTCGAATGAATCCGTCGCGTCCGCCCACGGCCAGGACTTTTCCATCGCGCGACAAGACCATCTGCTGGATGCCGTAGCCGCCCGACGCGATCGCGCGAGTCTTCTTCCGGTCGCGCACATTCCAGAATCGAATCTCCTCCGCGGGCCCGGCCATGACCAGCGTGCTTCCATCGGCACTGAACCGGACGGTAACCGCGCCACCGACTGTTCTGGCATCATCACGATCGGCCGGCTCGTTCGCCTCGGCGAGCCGTTCTTCCTTGCCGGTTCTCAAGTCATACAAGCGGGCGGTCCCGATCGGAAATATCGCCGCGATCCGCTCGTTCGACGCGTCGACAGTCTCGCCCGGGCCGAATGCCCTCGCAGTCAAAATGATCCGTCCCAGCTCACGCGCCGTTTCCACATCCCAGACCACCGCGGTCCACTGGGTGCGTTGCGGGCGGTTGGGCGGCGTGAACACGATCAGTTTCTGCCCATCGGGCGTGAATCGAAGCACGGTCGCGTAGTCGAGATCTGCCTGGACCACGCGCAGAACCCGCGCGTCCCGCGGAGTTCGGTCCGGGCTCAACTCGCGAAACTCCACGGTGTATCCACGCCCCTCGCGCCCGTGGCTGCTCACGGCGAGCAGTTTGCCCGACGGAGACACAGCAAACCGGCTGTCGTCTCCATCGTCGCGCTCCGGCAGAGCCTGGCCCTCGACGTTGGCGGCGCTCCAGTCGAACACCGCGTGCTTGCCGTCGGGCGATTTGAGAACGCCGATCAGCCGCCCGTCCGCCGCCCAGGCCCACGCTTCCAGCCGCGCTCCTGGCTGCGCGACCCGGCGCACTTCCTTTCCGGTCGCAGCCTCCCAGATGATGATTCCCTCCGACACCCGGTGCACGCCACCCCACGACACAAGTTTCGTGCCTTCGGGTGAAAACAGGACACGATCGACTCCGCCCCCGTGGCGGAACCGGCTCGACCCGAACCGCGCGACGGCCCGTTGCGGTAGAGGATCGCCCAGGCCATCGACCAGTTGCGCCGCCACGGCGCCCTGAAATTGCAGCGTAAGCCAGATCGCGACAACAAGCTTGAAGGTATGAAGGATCATCAGAGTATCCTTCGCGGCTCGAGATTTGAGCGTTTGGAAGCAAGATGATTCCCGAACAGAATTGCCCGATCGGCACCCAGCGATCCATAGTACTCGTTCCGCGCAATGACGTCGTGAGGCGAAAGGGAGCGCTGAGCACAAAAATCCACGCAGGATCCGCCATTGCGGACCGTCCTCACCCAACAAGATAGAGCGCGATGCACGGAACGACGTTGAACAAGATGACCCCCATCTTGTAGAGCGTGATTCCCCCGATATTGATCATGTCGAACTGTTCGAGTGAGAGTCGGAACCACCTTCCCCACAGCCGGTGCAGTCCGACCCGCCAGTACATCACGGGCAACGCCCAGACGAGGAGTAGGGCGTAGTTGATGATGGAGCACCACAAGAAGAAGCTGCGCGATCTCGAGTGTCATACCACTAATCTCCATTCTGGCGATCAAATCAGGTCGGGCTTGACGTATGGAACGAAGGCTCATCAGCCTCGAGATCCGGGCGCGGATCTTCACAGTCCCAATCACGCGCTCGCTTTACCCTGGTGTTGCGACAATCGCTGATTGGCGGGTCGGGCGCCTGGAGACCTACGGTCGATGAGGACGGCGGGGTCAGGAGACCCGCGCCCAACAATCCCTCAATCGGAGATTGTCGGGACACTAGATTACGGCCCCGGCTTTGTTCCGACCCGATCTGTTCGCCGCTCGCTCGCTTTCTGCCAGCCGGCTGGCGAATTCTTCGGTCGTGCACCACGGCCAGCGGGGGTAAGTGTTAGCAGCGGCGACAAGAATCTCTTGATCCTTCTTGCCTTCACCTTCCGTCCAGGCTTTTATGAACACGATCAACTGGGCGCCTGCGACACCGTGAGCCAGTTGCAGACGATGCGCGGGCAAATCGTAACACGCAGGCTCCCATTCCTCGCGCGCCCAGGCTGACAGGAATTCCAATTCGTCCTGCGTCAGCTTCATGGTAGGCCGTCCTCGATCTATTGGTATCCGTAGAGGGCGCCAGGCATCAACTTGTCCTCGGCCACCCATCGTTCAGGTGTCATCGTCGTGTCCGGCGGACCCTTGTGGTTTCCATAATCCCTGGCACGTCGCTCCATTTTAACTCTGGAGTATCGGAATGGCACTCGCGCAGATGCCACCAATGATTTGCCATCCCCGTCATATTCTACCGCCTGTTGGCAGTATGGACACGTGATGGCGCCCCCGGGCGATTGTCCCAACAGTGCTCGGAACTCGGGTTTTACGTGCTCGACGTTGGGCACCATCTCCACCAGCAGATCCCGAATCGGCTCTCCGCAGTCGGGATAAGGACAGGACTGGTTGGGCCACGGCGCCATAATTGCCACCAAGCGAGAGGATTGCAGCAGTTTTAGGCAAGAGCCAGCGGATTTACCGGCCGACCCGGCCAGTGGACGCCGCTGGCTGGGCTGTAACGAGTATCAATCCAGCCGGCTGACACCAACATTCTACCGCACGTTACGCAACGCGTCCCGCAGGTTGCAGTTACCGTACGATTCAATCTACAGTCGAAAGCTCACGCTAATCCAAGGTAATGATCGCAATCACTACGAGCACTGGGAAGAATGCGATGGCTCCGACAAAAATGATCAATCCGGTCCGGCATACGGCTGTGACCGTCTGTAAGAGACGATAATCCCGCGTCGTTTTTCTCCGAATCAGCGTGCACGCGACCAGTCCTGCGCCGCAGGCGAGCCCAAGCGCGGGAATCGCGAGACCGGTCGCCCCGTGTGACAAACTCGTCTGACTCAGTCGACACATCGCTTCGGCGTGCTCGAGCAAACCATCCACTTCGCTGGCCGATCGGGTGGTTAACAATCGACTCCGGGCGCTCGTCTCGTTCTCTTTGTACTTGGTGTAATCCTCCAGATGAGGCAAGCTCAGAGCGAACGCCAACGACACGGCCATCGACGCATTGGCGATGAGAAGGCAGCGAACGGTAAACCGCGGATATCGAGACGGCCGTCTCGCGCCGCCAGTCATCGATTGACGCAGAGTGCCAACTCCTGTTTCTTGGTGTGACACCAACATCATACGCCGCCATCCGTGGATTGACGACCGTAGTATCGACCCCAGCGAGCGCAACGAGAGCGACATGTCTTCTTCCTCCCCGATAACTCGCGAAGCTCAACGACCAACGAGCCCTCGAGCGCCCCATCCCACCGCCGAGCTCTTCCTGCTCAGCTTCCTCATCCTCTTCCTCGAGCTGGCCTGCATCCGCTGGCTGGGCAGCGTCGTCATCTTCCTGACGTACTTCACCAACATCGTTCTGATGGCCTGCTTCCTCGGTGTCTCGGTGGGCTGCCTCGCGGCCCCACGCCGGTTTTCATGGATCAACACGTTCATACCATTCGCACTCTTGATCGCAGCCTCTGCTTCCGGTTCATGGTGGCTCTACGACCGGTTCGGTCAGATCATGGTCGACGTGGGCTCGCAGCAGTCGCCGCAGCTCATCTATTTCGGGACTGAAGTCCGGCTCAGAGACACCTCGAAGTGGGTGATCCCGATCGAAGTCCTCGCCGGCTACTTCTTCGCGCTCGTCGCGCTTCTTTTCCTCGGGCTTGGCCAGGAAATGGGCCGCCGGTTCGCGGTGATCGAGAACCGCATGGCGGCTTACTCGGCCGACATACTGGGCAGTCTGGCGGGCATCGCGCTCTTCGGGGTCATGTCATGGTTCCGCCTGCCGGCGTTCGCCTGGTTCGCCATCGCGCTGGCACCGGCGGTGTACTTCATCCCCCGCCGGCGCGTCTTGCAAGCGATCGGCGTTCTTCCAGTCGTGGCACTCATTGCCTGGCCGGACTGGCCGGTCGACGTCAAAGGTGTGCACACTGACGTCATCTGGTCGCCGTATTATCAGGTACGCTACAAGCCGAAGTATCAATCGATCGACGTCAACAACATCGGCCATCAAGGAATGCTGCGCGTCGAGGCCTTCGGCGCAGGCTACTTCTTGCCCTACCTCCTCAATCGAGACTCAGGAGGGGCACCGTTCGACGACGTGCTGATCATCGGTGCCGGTTCGGGCAACGACGTGGCGGCCGCTCTGGCGCAAGGCGTCAAGCACGTCGACGCCGTCGAGATCGACCCCGTTTTCAACGAGCTGGGACGCCGTGATCATCCCAACAAACCCTTTAGCGACCCCCGTGTGAGCGTCCATCTCACCGACGGCCGCGGGTTCCTCCGCCAGAGCGCCCGAAAATACGACTTGATCGTCTACGCACTCGTCGATTCGCTGGCGCTTCATTCGAGTTATTCCAGCGTCCGGCTCGAGAGCTTCCTGTTCACCGAGCAGGCCGTTCGCGACGTGCAGGCCCATCTGAAGCCCGGCGGCGCCTTCGTCATGTATAACTCGTACCGGCAGGGCTGGCTCGTCGACCGGCTGAAAGCGCTCGCCGAGGGAGTTTTCGGCAGGCCGCCCGTTGTGCTGTCCGTGCCCTATCGCCCGGTCATTCGCCCTGACGACAACTTGCGCGGTCAGGTCACCGTCTTGCTCGCGACGGAAAAAACGTCGAGCCGCCTGGAACCGATTCTGGCTCGGTTCGCGAACGGCCGTTTTTTCCGGCTCTATCAGGAACCCGTGCTCAATTTCGATGTGAATGGCTTCGACCCGATGCCACCCGCCAAACTCGATGCTCCGCAGCACCAATTCATGAGAATCGCCCCCGCGAAAGTCGAACCGCCTGCCCGCGAGTACGTGCCCACCGACCTCTGGCCGTTTCTGTACCTGCGCGAGCCGGCGATCCCCGCATTGAACCTGCGCGGCATCGCCATCGTCGCTGCCCTTTCGGTGGCGATCCTGCTCGCATTCGCGCCGGTCCGAAAAGTGCGACCGAACGCAACAATGTTCTTTCTGGGCGCCGGCTTCATGCTGCTGGAAACCAAAGGCGTCGTGCACATGGCGCTCTTGTTTGGATCGACGTGGGTTGTCAACTCGATCGTGTTCTTCGCGATCCTCTCGATGATCCTCCTGAGCAATCTCTTCGTGATGGCCGTTCGGCCCAAACGCCTCTGGCCTTTCTACGTGGTGCTCCTCGCGAGTCTTCTGGTCAACGTGATTGTGCCCATGGATACCTACCTGTCGCTCCCAGGCGCCGGCAAGGTCGTCGTCTCGTGCCTGGTCGTCTATCTCCCGGTGTTCTTCGCCGGTGTGATCTTCGGCACATTGTTTCGCGCAAGCGCGCGGCCCGATGTCGATTTCGGATCAAACGTCGGTGGCATCATCCTGGGCGGGCTCACCGAGTATCTCTCGTTGATCTTCGGATTCAATGCCTTGATCGGAATCGCGATCGGTTACTATGGGCTATCAGCCCTGTTCGCCCGCCGTCGTGGACTGCCTGCGCTCGCCGCGTAGGCCCGGACAACCGTCGCGTGACAACCGGTCAATGGAAAATCTTCCGGTGCCTACAGAACGCGAGCTCCACTCCTGGGACTTAAGCACCACGGAAGCCCGCGACCTGCAACTGCGCCTCGCGGCGCAGATCAATACGACCTGCGCGCTCAAATCCTACAAAACAATTGCGGGCGCCGACGTCTCGTATGATAAACGGGCCAAATGGCTTCATGCGGCCGTGGTCGTTCTGCAGGCGGGAACACTTGAGGTCCTCGACCGCTCGGGGATGCTCGCCGAGGCGAGGTTCCCCTATGTTCCGGGTCTGCTCACGTTCCGGGAAGCTCCGGCGGTGATCGAAGCGTTTGAAAAGCTCCGCGTGAAGCCGGACGTGCTGATCTGCGACGGCCAAGGAATTGCACACCCGCGGCGGATGGGCCTGGCTGCGCATCTGGGGCTATGGCTCGGCATTCCCACAATCGGCTGTGCCAAGTCATGGTTCTTCGGCGAATTCGACGAGCCTGGCCCCGACCGTGGCGACTGGTCGCCCCTGACCGACCAGGGCGAAACCATCGGCGCGGTCTTGCGCATGCGCACAAGAGTTAAACCCGTGTTCGTCTCGAGCGGCCATCTTTGCGATCTGAAGAGCGCGATCGAAGTGGTGCTTGCCGCGTCGCCGGCTTATCGCCAGCCGATCACAACCCGTTTGGCCCATCAGTACGTCAACGAGCTACGTTTGCTCAGCGCACCGGAGTGAATTGCTCTGTATATTTGCGGGATCGAGACGGCCGGTATCTGGGGACGACGGTCATCGTTGCTGTGGTGGCTTTTTCGCCATTGGTTCAAGCCCAGGAAGGCAAGTTCGACATGCGTCCTGAGGCTTCAAGCCGGCCGGCTTGCTCCGGTACTCGCAGGATGGGATAATCTTCGCATAAACCGTATGTCCATCTGAACGCGAGAACGATTCCCCGGGCTCCGGCGATGTCCGATGTCACCCTCATCCTCTCGGCGATCGAGCAGGGCGACGCTGGCGCCGCCAGTCAGCTCTTGCCCCTGATCTATGACGAGCTTCGCAAATTGGCCGCTCGGAAATTGGCCAGCGAGCCACCCGAGCAAACACTCGACGCCACCGCTCTGGTCCACGAGGCGTACCTGCGCCTGGTTGCGACTCCCCAGCGAGAATCAGGCAAACAGTTGCCGTGGAATAGTCGCGGACATTTCTTTGCAGCCGCCGCTGAGGCGATGCGCCGGATCCTTGTCGAAAACGCGCGACGAAAAAAGCGGCTCAAGCACGGCGGTGGCCGTGAGCGCGTCAACTTCGAAGCCGTCGCTTCACTGGCGCCGGAACAATCTGAAGATCTCGAGGCTCTCGACGAAGCCCTGAGCAAATTGGCGGTGAAAGACCCAGGCTCTGCCGAGCTGGTGAATCTCCGCTACTTCGGCGGACTGACGATGGCGGAGATCGCCGAAGTGTTGGGGGTCTCTGCTCGCAACCGTCGAAAGAAAATGGACTTACGCCCGTACGTGGCTCTTCGCCGAAATGACGAATCGCGACAATTCGCCGGCCTCATGAAAAAAATCGTCGCAATGTTTGAGGGGTTCTGTCCGAGCGCGTCGCACTGAAGGAAGAGTCAGTGCCGACAGGAGTCACGCCATTTACGCCCCATCCGAGCTCCAAGCGATCTTTCATGCGGCCCTGGATAGGGGCTCCGACAGTGACCGCGCCGATTTTCTGGATCACGCGTGTGGCGACGATGCCGAGCTGCGCCTTGAAGTGGAACGCCTCCTGCGGGTCTATCCTCAGGCGATTGATTTCCTGGCTCGCCCCGCAGTCGAGGGTCATGAAATTGGCCCATGCGATTCAACCGAGCGGGCCGATCAGGCTGACCTTCGCGACTGGCTCGCTGGTTCCTCCTCACCTCAATGTGAGCTGATCGAAACGATCGCCGGCGAGCACGATGGGGGTGACGACAACACCCTCGACGTTTTGCAGCCTTCGGAGAAGTCCGGCTCGCTCGGCCGGTTGGCTCATTACGAGGTTCTCGAAGTGCTCGGGAAGGGCAGCTTCGGCACCGTGGCGAAGGCCTTCGATGAAAAGCTACATCGAACCGTCGCCATCAAGCTCATGTCTCTCTTCTTGGCCGCGACATCGCCGCCCCGCAAGCGATTCTTGCGCGAGCGCGATCGGCGGCCGCAGTCCGCCACGAGAACGTCGTCGCCATTTACAGCGTCGAGGACGAGCCAATCCCCTATCTGGTGATGGAGTACATCGCCGGGCAAACCTTGCAGCAGAAGCTCGACGCGACGGGGCCGCTCGCCATCCCGGATGTGTTGCGCATTGGCCGCCAGATCGCCCTGGGTCTGGCCGCCGCGCATTCCAGGCGCCTGATCCATCGCGACATCAAGCCCAGCAACATTCTGCTCGAAGGCAGCCTCGAGCAGGTCAAGATCACCGACTTCGGCCTGGCCCGTGCAGCCGACGACTCGAGCACAAGCCAATCGGGATTTATCGCCGGAACGCCCATGTACATGTCGCCCGAGCAGGCCCAGGGCGAAACCATCGATCAGCGGGCCGACCTGTTCAGTCTGGGTAGCGTACTTTATACGATGTGCACCGGCCGGCCACCGTTCCGGGCCGCCAACTCCGTCGCCGTGCTCAAACGCGTCGTGGAAGAGACGCCACGAGCGATCCAAGAGATCGTCCCGGACGTCCCTTCGTATGTCTGCGATTTGATCTCGCGTTTACATGCCAAAGACCCCGCCGATCGGTTCGCGAGTGCGCAAGACGTCGCGGACTTGCTGGCCGATTTCCAGGGTGCGCGGCAAAGTCCGGATCACGCCCGTGTGACCCTTGCTGTCCCGCCGCCCGAATTGGCGAAAAAGCCCCCGTCAACGATTGACCCTGAGGCCGCGCCGGGGTTTCCACAACCGTGGTTCCTCCACAATCGCTGGTTTGTGGCCGCAGCCGTGATTCTGGCGCTGCTTGCAGGCTTTGGGCTCACGGATGCTTCTGGTTCCACCAATCTCCACGGTACGGTCATTCGCCTGTTCTCCCCGGAGGGCACGCTGGTCATCGAGGTCGACGACCCCCGCGTCAGCGTCAAGATCGCCGGTTCGGACATCGTTATGACAGGGACGGGGGCCAAGGAAATCCGCCTTCAGCCGGGGATATACAAGGTTGAAGCAACCAAGCACGGCAAAATCGTGAGTCAGGAACTGGTCACCGTCCAACGAAACGGCCGGCAGGTCGTGCGGGTCAGCCGGGAGCCGCCGCGATCTCTCGCCAGCGCAAGGACGCAGTCCGCCGATGAGTCCGCTTGGGAACGTGTCGTGACCGTCCTGTCGGCGGCCGAGCAGGTGAAGTCCCTGAGTGCTCGACTGAAGGAGCTCAATCCCGGCTTCGACAGCGCTCTTGTGCCCACCATCGAGAACGGCGTGGTGAGGCGACTTGAGTTGAACACGGATGACGTCGACGACATCTCGCCGGTGCGTGTGCTCTCCCGGTTGAGGTCGCTCAAGTGTCTCGGCAGGCATGCCGGCAAAAGTCCTTTGACCGACTTGTCGCCCTTGGCCGGGTTGCCGCTGACGACCTTGTGGGTCACTGAAGGTCAACTCGATGACATCTCGCCACTCAGAGGCATGCCCTTGACGGAATTGGTCTGCTGGAACACGCGGGTGCACGACCTGTCGCCTCTGGAAGGCATGAAGTTGCGGAAACTGGAGTGTATCGGCACCGACGTGCACGACCTCTCGCCGCTGAAGGGAATGCCGCTGCGAACTCTATTTATTAACGGCACGAAAGTCAGGGACCTGAACGACCTGGCCGGCATGAAGTTGTTGGACCTGGATTTTCAAGGCACGACAATTTCCGATCTCTCGCCCCTGAAGGGCATGAAACTGACCGCGCTGACGGTGTGTTACACCCAGGTATTCGACCTCTCTCCCGTCGCGGGAATGAAGCTGACCTTTCTCCACTGTGGCGGCACAAAGGTGACCGACCTCTCGCCACTGAGTGGGATGCCGCTCATTCACCTCAACTGCAGCGATACGAAGATGGGTGACCCAAACCTCGCTCAGGTCAAAGGCTGCAAAGACCTCACCGTGCTCATCCTGTCTGGCACGCAAGTGAGCGACTCTGGGCTGGTCCACGTCAAGAACTTCAAGCACCTGAAGTACCTCAATCTGGTCGGCACCGAAGTCTCCAACCTGTTGCCGCTCAAAGACATGTCGCTCGAAGAGATCCGCCTGACGCCCAAGAACATCACCGCCGGGGGCCTGGAGATCCTTCGCAAGATGAAGAGCCTCAAAACCATCGGCACGAATTGGAACCAGGTTTGGCCCGCCGCGGAATTCTGGGCTCGCCACGAGAAGGGCGAGTTCGAGAAGTAGCGTGGCGGATGTTCTCGATCGCTGAGAATTAATTCGGTCCGATTGAGGGGTTCAAGCCCCGTTCGTCGCACTGAAGGGTGCCAGTTCGAAGCGGAGCGATCCCATGACAATTCCGTCGCGCCTAGAAGAGACAATCTTGGCCGCGCTCGACAAGAAAACGGCGGCTGATCCTCCCATGACGGTCGCCGACAACCTTTGCGAGGCAGATCGCGATACGTTAGCCATCGCCGGCAACGGCCGAGCCGTCGATCCCACGCACGACGATCACTCCAGCGCTACATCTCGCGATTCCCCATCTGATTCCGCTGTACTCGACGGCGTGACGGTGCCGGGTTACGACCTGCTCCAGGAGCTCGGCCGGGGCGGCATGGGTGTTGTCTACAAGGCACGGCACCGCCGGTTGAATCGGCTCGTCTCGCTCAAGATGATCCTGGGGGGAGCGCACGTCGGTCAATCCGGCCTGGCTCGTTTCCGCACCGAGGCGGAAGCCGTTGCCAAGCTCGATCATCCCAACATCGTGCACATCTATGAAACCGGCGATCACGACGGCTGCCCGTATCTAACTCTCGAGTTCGTGGAGGGAGGCAGCCTCAACTCGCAGATGCGCGAGAACCCGGCAACGCCTCAGGCGGCTGCCGAGCTGGCGGAAACGCTGGCGCGCGCCATGGATTTCGCGCACCAGCACGGAATCGTTCATCGCGACCAGCCCGCTGCTGGCTCCGGTCGGCACCAGCTATCCCTTTGCGTTGAACAGTTATGGGTTTGCCATCGGCGATCTGACGAACAACGGGATCCTGGACCTGGTCGCCACCGGCGATCAATCTGAGAGCACGATTAGCATTTACATGGGTAATGGCGATGGCACATTCCAGCCCCCGGAAGTCATCGATTTTCCAGAATATGTTAGGGCCATCGCGCTCGCCGATCTCACCGGCAATGGAAAGCTGGACATCGTCACCGCCAACTACCGGGATGCCAGCGTCAGTGTGCTGATGGGCAACGGCGACGGCACATTCCAGGCTCCAGTAGACTACGTCGTTGGCCAGGACCCCGCCAGCGTCGCGGTTGCTGATCTTACCGGCGACGGCATCCTTGACATCGTCGCCGCCAACTACGCCAGCAACACGGTGAGTATCTTGCCGGGCAACGGCGACGGCACCTTCGGGCCTCAGCAAGTCGATTCCGTCGGCGCAAATCCGCATGCGGTTGCCGTCGCGGACTTGAACGGCGACGGCATTCCCGACCTCGTCGTGACCAACAACTACTCGGACACGGTGAGTGTGTTGATGGGCAACGGCGACGGTTCATTTCAGGCGCCGCGGACATTCGTCACGGGAAATTTCCCGAGTCAACTCGAAGTGGCGGATTTGAACGGCGACGGCATCCCCGACATCATCACCGGTGACGGATATGGCGACGTCAGCGTGCTCATGGGCTACGGGAATGGCACGTTCGCTGCTCCGCAGATCTTCGACATCGGCGGTTATTCCTTTAATATTGTGCTGGCGGACGTCTACGGCGACGGCAAACTCGATGTCCTGGACGGAGCCGGCAACTCTGTGAATGTGCTCCTGGGCAATGGCAGCGGCACCTTTGGGTCTTCGACGGTCATTCCGCTAGGTCCAAACAATTACTCTGCCGCAGTCGCCGACGTCAATGGCGACGGCAAGCCCGACGTCATCGAGTCCAGCCGATACAACGGCACGGTCAGCGTTTTCCTGGGCAACGGCGACGGCACATTCGCGGATGGAGCGACTTCCGATGTCGGCGGCAACCCGGCGGCGGTTGAAGTGGCGGACCTGAACAACGACGGCCGGCCCGACGTCGTCACAACCAACTCTGCCGACAATACCGTGAGCGTGCTCCTGGGTAACGGCGACGGCACCTTCCAGGCCCAGCAAACCTATCCGACAGGCCGGGATCCGCGGGCTGGCGGCGGTGGACCTGACTGGCGACGGCATCCCCGACCTCGTCGTCGCCAACTACGACGACAACACGGTGAGCGTGCTCCTGAGCAACGGCGACGGCACCTTCGGCGCGCCTCAGCCTTACAACACGGGCAATCAACCGGTGCAGACCCTGGTGACCGACATCAACGGCGACGGCCGGCCCGACCTCGTGACCGTGAGCAACTCCACCTCCCAGATCGGCGTGCAATTGAACATCGGTGCGGATTCCTTCGTGACCGCGTCGCAGGCCACGGCCGTCGGCCAGAGCAACACGCCGTTTCTGGTCGACCTCACCGGCGACGGCCTGCTCGACAGCGTGATCGTCGACGGCTCGGGAGATATCCTCTATCGCCGGGCCTTGCCGGGCGCGTCCAATACCTTCGCGCCGCCCGTGATCCTCAATCCCGGCGCCCCGGCGCGGGCCATCGCCATTATCGATACCGCGAACGGCTACGCGATTGCCGCCGCCGGCTCTCTCCCCGACCCCGCACTCTAGAAGAGCGGCTTTGTCTACGCTGTCACGATCTATCGGGTTGCGCGCAACGGCAGTACCAGCAGCAGCGTCGCGTTCTCGACCACGGCGTAGCCCACGGTCCTGACCGCCGCCGACCTCAACGGCAACGGCCTCGATGACCTGATCGCCGCGAACTCGTTGAACGGTAGCGTGACCATCGCATTGCAATACCCGGCGCAGCCCTTCGTCGGCCCCTTGGCGCCGGGTCAGTTCGCACCCCCCTATTTCGCGGCACCGACCACGGTCCCCGTCGGCGGGACGCCCTCGGACATCTCCGTCGCTGACACCAAGGGCGATTCGCTGCCGGTCAGCCTGGTAAGCGGCAACGTCCTCGGCAGCGGCCAGGCCGACCTGGTGGTGGTCGATCGCGGCACGCATAGCTTCAACGTGCTCCCCGGCGACGGCCAGGGCGGCTTCCTCGACCCGACCCTGGCGATGACGACCTCGACCAGCGACGCGGCCGGAGCCAACAACCAGCCCGGCGCCATCGTAGCCGGTGACTTCCACAAGGGCGGCAAGCTCGATCTCGCCGTGTTGATGGAAGACACCGGCCAGGTCTGGATCTACACCAACGAGGGCAACGGCACGTTCCAGCACACGTTCAGCATCGCCATCGGCAACCAGGCCACCGGACTCGCCCTGGTCCCCGGAAATGGCCCGGGGCTATTCAATCTGCTTGTGGGCAACAGCTTCGGCGACGTCCTTATCCTGGACGGCAAGGGGGACGGCACGTTCCAGATCAGCGGCGAACGCGTTTCGCTGTCCGTGGTCCCCAACCTGCTCGGCGCCGGCGAGGCGGGCGTGCTGGTGGCCAACCAGGCTGACAACCGCGTAAGCGTCCAGGCTCCATCGGGCAAAAGCGGCCAGTACACGACCGTCTCGACGCTCGGCGGCGCCTCGCCGTCGCAACTGGCGCCGGGGTTCGTGGAGTGGGCGTACCTCGACGAGGGCTCGACCTTGCCCGACGCCATCGTGGTGAGCACCGGCAGCAATGCCGTGCTGGTCTATCGGACCCTGTCGATCACCGATGGCGTGCCCACCTTCGCGCCGCCACGGACCTATTTTGTCGGTACCGCGCCGGCGAGCGTCACCGTGGCCGATATCAACGGCGACGATATCCCCGACATGCTGATCGCCAACCAGGGCAGCAATGACATTTCGGTCTTGTTCGGTTCGTACGACGCCGAGGGCGACTGGGTCGGCACCCCCGGCCCGCGCCTCAAGTCCGGCGGCGACGGCCCGATCGCGGTCCAAGCGGTCGACCTGACCGGCAACGGTGTCCTCGACCTGGCGGTCGTCAATGGCGGCAGCGGCACGGTGATTCTGTTGCCCGGCGTCGGCGGCGGATTCTTTGACGACCAGCATCCGCGGACGCTGTTCAACCTGGGCGGCGCGGTGGTGCAGCCTCCAAGCTTCGTTGCAAACTCGGAATTGGGCTACGCGGTGACGGCCACCGGAAACCTGGTCCGGTTCGCTTTGAACGACCCCTCAGCCGGCGCCCGCGCGGTGTTCTCCGGTGAACAAGTGCTCGCGGCGGAAGCCCCGTCGAGCGGACAGGTCGTGGTGGCGCTGGCCAGCGGCGCCGTCGATCTCCTCGCCCCGCAGGGAGACGGCCTGATCGTCTCGGCGCAATTGCAAGCACAGGGGGGAACGCCCGCCTTGCCCAGCTCGATTGATGTGCTCAAGAACGCGAGCGGGAGCTTCGACGTGCTGGTGAGCAGCCAAGGCTCCGACACCATCTACGTGTACGCGTCACAGGCGGCGGGGGCTTTCACTCCGGGAACGTTCACGCCATCCGGAGGGGTGTTCCCCACAACTGGCGTACCGTCGTCCGCGACTGCGGGTTTTTCGCTCAATCAGGCCGCTTTCCTGCTGACGAGCTCGAGCGAGTCGAGCACGACCGAATCGTCGTCCACCGCGAGCACGTCGTCGTCATCGACCGCGGTTTCCGCGGCGCCCGGAGGCGGAGTGTCGGTGGGGTTGTCGCTCGGCGGGTTCACGTCGCTGGTGAGCACGCTCGTGAAAGGAGCGAGCGTCGCGATTCTGGTCGCGATGGAGGGCAATTCGTATTTGAACGTGCCAGTACTCGAATTCGGATTCGGGTACGGCGAGGAAGCCAGCACTGGCATGGGACGCATGCCTGAGCTTTCGGCGAAATATCCGATCGGCGACACGTCGCCGCTGTGGCGTCTGATCGTCGGGATCGACGAGGCGCTCGGCGACTATCGTCGCTCAGGGGAATCAACCCTGTCAGGGGCTTTCGCTCCCTCGCACGATCCCTGGAGCGAGGACCTTTTCTGGCCTCGACTAAGCGGGGGATCGCGCGTGCGTGCCCCTGATCCAGTGGGTCGATTGAAGGTCCAGGACGCGGGGGCCGCACGGGACGAGCCGCCGCGCGGCTCTGGTTTGAGGGACGGAGGAACGACCGGTCAATTCAGCGAGCCCGGTCGCGGCGATGCCGGCACGCCGGCACCGGCCCTGTTGGATCGCATCGGCGCCGGACTGAAGGCCTTGGCCTCCGCCGCGCTCATTCTGATACCATCCTTCGCGTGCCGGGCTCGTGAATCGCGGCCCGATTCACCCTCACGCAGGGCCAAACGATGAGCGACCCATCGCCCAGTGCATTGACTCGATGCTCCAGTGACCTCGGAGCGCCTCCTTCCGGTGTTCTTCGCCGGTGTGATCTTCGGCACATTGTTTCGCGCAGTGCGCGGCCCGATGTCGATTTTGGATCGAACGTCGGCGCCATCATCCTGGGGGGCCTGACGGCGTATCTCTCCTTGATGTTCGGTTTCAACGCCCTGATCGGGATAGCGATCGGTTACTACGCTCTTTTGGCGCTCTTCCTCCGCCGTGGTGCCATCCCCGCGCCGGCAGTGTAGCCAGGTGATTCATCAACCGCGGAGCAATCGAAGAGCTCTGGTCTTACGGTCGAGACGACAATGCGGCAAGAGCGCGAGCTCCACTCCTGGGACGTAACCACGACCGAAGCCCGCGAACTGCAAATGCGCCTGGCGGCCCAGATCGACACAACGCGTCCGCTCAAATCCTACAAAACAATCGCCGGCGCAGACGTCTCGTACGACAAGCGCGCCAGGTGGCTTCACGCCGCTGTGGTCGTTCTGCAAGCCGGCACTTTCGAGGTGCTTGATCGCTCGGGGGTGCTCGCCGAGGCGAGGTTCCCGTATGTTCCGGGTCTGCTCACCTTCCGAGAAGCCCCGGCGGTGATCCAAGCGTTCAAAAAACTCAGCGTGAAGCCGGACTGTGCTGATTTGCGACGGCCAAGGAATTGCACACCCACGGCGGAAAACTGCGATTGCTAGGCGCGCCGGAATGAGCGATTGCGCATTTGCGTGAGATTCTGGTCGCACCTACTTCGCCGCCAGCAATTTATCAACGGTCGCCGTCACGTCTTCGAACAGATGATCCGAATATCCGATGTGCACGTCGGCGACCTTGCCTTGCTGGTCGATCACCATCAGAGTCGGAAATCCCTTTACTCCGTACTTGCCGGGTAACTCGTTCGAGCGGAGCACGGGATATTCCAGCTCCATCTTTTCCACGACGAACTTCGCGTCCTCTTCCTTGCCATCGTTGTTCATGCCGAACACGGCGACCGGGCGGCCGCGGTAGTGCCTGGCAACCTCCTTCACCTGCGGCATCGCCCGCATGCACCAGCCGCAGCCGCGGTACCAGAAGTCGAGAACCAGCACCTTGCCGCGGTATTGCTCGAGCGTGTGCGTCTTGCCTTCAAGGTCCTTTACCTCCCATACCGGTGCCGCATGGCCGATAAGTTCGGCGAATCGTTTCGCTTCCTCCACCTGGTACGGGGCAAACTGATTGTGGTTCTTGAGCTGGTCGTCGATCGCGGCGACGGCCTCGGGAACCGTCAGCTTGGCCCGTGCATCGGCCAGCACCGAGCGGGCTTTGTTCAAAAGCTGCTCCGCCTCGCCGCCGGATTTGGGCGAGTGGCGGTATATCTTGCGATAAGCCTCGATCGTCTCGAACGCCCGGTTCATTTCATCGCGGAACGTTGCCAGTTTCGCCGGCTCAAGCTCCTCGATCGACTTCAACTCGAGCGTCCCGGTGCCCTTACTGTTCATGTGCGAGCCAAACTCTCGCTCGATCTCGGCGCGGACCACCAGGCCCTTGCCCCGGTCGAAGTGGAACGTGCGCCGGTCTTTCCCCTCATAGATCTTTTCCATGTACGAGCTCTGATCCGCGACAAAATCGACCGTCGCTCCCTCGTCGCTCTGCTTGGCGCGATCGGCTCATATTGCGTCGTGGCATCGTCGCGGTCGTCGTGTGCCTTCCAGCCGGAGGTGCATTCCTTGTCATTGCCTGGCAATCGCGGAAAGAGATGCGAGGGGTCGAATCGCGTGCCAAGCAAGGGTGTGCGCGGAACGGTACCGTCGGGATAGAGGTCGATGCGGGCGAGGCTTACCATTTCGTCCTGGTTCACGGAAACGGCTCCCTGCCCCAGCGCCTTCATCGCCTCGCGCACGACCATGCGGAAGCTGCCGTCGTCGTTCTTTCCCACGACCCAGATCCGCCACGTCGTCCGGTATGCGGAGTTCTCTCCCTTGCCTTTGAACGTCTGATTCTCCTCGTACGTGAGCACCTGACCGGGCCTGGGAGAGTACCTCGGCACCTCGCCCGCTTTGAGCGAGCCGGAGCAAGCGGAAATCACCACACAAGCCGCCACCCAGGTCCCTGGTCTCGCAGTGGTCATCTCCGGCTCCTTTCGAGAAGAACTCCAGCGATGTACGACAGATGTCCTATGCTAACGGGTGCGCTCTCGAGGGTCAAGCGGGGGTCGTTTCAGTAAGCACGGCGCGAGGAGGCTCACTCCGTCGTCCACTCGCACTCGTAAACGTAGCCCACCTCGGCGTTCACGATCGACCAGGCGATGATCGAGCCGTAGGGGTGGTCGATCGTGTACTGCGTCTCGATCTGCTCGGGCTTGGAGGGGTCGGCCGTGGCGTAGCGGATGAGGCGGTAGTCCTTGTACGGTCGAGATTCCGGGAAGAGCACCCATACGGAGGCTTGCTCCGTCGCGGCAGGCGGTGAGTAGCGCAGCCAGTTCTCGCGCTTGCCCTTGCGTGCCTCGAAGTCGTGGATGGTCGCCTCGATTTCGATATCGGTGGTACCTCCGGGCCGTACGCCCGACAAGTCGAATTCGAGTTCCCAGGTCGTCTTCCCCTCCGGGGTCTCGGGAGGGACCCGGCGGACGACGGGCTTCAGCTTCTCCGGCCCGGCGTGAAAGTCGATCCGGTCGAAGGGGAGGCGAGGGTACTGGAGGACCACGTGGTCCGCGCTCGCCCGTCTCCGGATGTGGACCCTCCGGTAGTAGTGCGCCACGTCCTGGGTCTTCGATCGCCAGTCCCGCAGGTCGACGATGGCGGTGTCGCTCACAAAGTCAAACCCGCTGTAGTCTAATTTTGGCGACGCCTGGGAAACCTCCTGGACGGGCAGCGGGGTCCATGCGGGCGTGGTGCTGTGTTGCACAATGTCGAGGATCTTGCGGAAGTCAGGGCTGCCTTCGGTGATCGCCTTGACGATCGTGGCATTGGTGTTCGCCTGGCGGCGGTAGCGGTAGAGATAGACGGGGAGGACGACGAGGAGCAGGAACAGGAGGGGGATGTAGACGTAGGTGGGCCAGTCGCGGAGATCGAGCAGGGTGCTCCAGACGCGACGGCCGGCCGAGTCGCGGAGCTGCTGGGCCTGCCGGGTCACGAGGGCGGTCACGGGCGGAGAATCATCCCGCGACAGTTCCTCCTTGCTGAGAGCCTTCGAGGCGTGCTGCGAAACGGTCTCATCGGAACCCTTCATCGGGTCCCACGGCGGTGTGGATGGTAAGTTCGACCCGTAGAGGTCGGGGCGGGTCCGGCACTGCTTGCGGGCCACGCAGTACCCGTGCTGTACCAGCGCGGAGATATCCACCGGTGAGAACCGATCGAGGTCCGTCCGAATCTGGGCGACCTCTGCCTGGATCACCGGGTGGAGCGCAGTCGGATCGTCCCTCAAGTCGACGCGGTCCAGTGCCGCGACGAACAGGAAGCGGGGATCGTCCTGGAACTTCTGCTGCTCGAGCTGCCCGACGCGATCCCAGAGGATGTCCGAGGCCCGCATCGCCCGGCCGATCATGCCCAGCGAATGGGCACGGACGATACTGAACGGCTTGCCGACGTCGCTCACGAGGATCTGATCGAGCGACGGGTCGAGGTGCTCGAGCAGGTCGAAGACCCGGACGCCCAGGTTGTCGTACACGCCGCCGTCGGTGAACGTCTGCGGTGGGAACTCGCCATCGGAGAGGCCGAGATCGTCGGCCGTGATCAGCGCGGGGGGGAAGAACCCGGGAAAGGCCGAGGAGGCCGTGACCGCCAGCGCGACCGGCGTCAGCCGGGCCGGCAGGGTCTCGACCTTGGTTCCCCCGCTTGTCCGATGCTGCATGATCAGGCCGGCCCTCGTGAACGAGCAGAGGCTCCCCTCGCTCATGTTCGTGGTGAGGAGGTGCAGCTCCGGCGTTTCCGGAAGCTGATGCACGCGAGCGTCGCCATAGAGCTGCTTCGCATAGAGCTTCTCGAGCAGCCCCGTCGGCGTGACGGTGCGGCTCGGCCCGCGGAGGGCGAGTCGCCGGAGGGAGCGGATCGGGACGAGGAACGGGATACGCCGGGCGATCTGGTTTCGGGCGTCGGACTGGACGAAGGCGATAATCTTCGCGGCCGCCGCCTCGAAGTCCGCCGCCGAGCCGTTGTAGCGCCCCCAGTTGAGCGCGAGGTGGGCACCCAGAATGCTGCCGCCCGAGACCGAGACGATGTGCGTCACCTCTCGGAGCAGGCCCGCATCACGCAGGAAGCGGACGACGCCAAGATGAAACAGGGTGGCCCGCAGTCCACCGCCGGAGAGTGCCAGTCCGAGTCGAGGCATCTCACCCTCTCCTCTCGATTCACCCCATCGATTCCGAAGGACCCATCCCGGGCTTCAGAAAACAACGGAGCATGAAAGCGCGACAATCTGGTCTCTGCCGGCCGCTGAATGTGTCTGTCTCGGCGGGGGGACGTGTTACTCACCGATGCTCGATCATAGCACGCAAGTAGTGTGCAAGGGAGGAATTATCACGGGATGAGATCCGACGCCGCGCCGGGGCTCAACGCCTGCTCACGCCGACCGCTCGCCGCCCGGGCCTTTCCAGCCGCACGCGATGACGCACTCAGACGCGTCGGCGATAGCCGGTCGGGCGAACGATGAGTCTTGCGGGGTCCGGTGCTGACGAATTCGCAGAACTTTCCTGAAATGCGATCTGGCAGGGAATTACGGGAATGCGCGATTCGCCGGGGGCCAGTCTTTGAAATGCAGGACAATCGCTGAAATCGGTAGAGCCAAGGCGATCATTGACGTTATATTGAATAAGTGCACTTCCACTTCTTGATCTCCCTTCCATGATCTCGGCGAGAGCCAAAGCAGGCACTCATGACGGCCGAACACTTACGCTTGGACGAGGCGCGAGAGAAGGCGATGCCCTGGAAGCAATGGGGGCCATATCTCAGTGAGCGCCAGTGGGGCACGGTGCGAGAGGACTATAGCGAAAGCGGTGACGCCTGGAACTATTTCAGCCACGACCAGGCCCGCTCCCGCGCGTATCGGTGGGGAGAAGACGGGATTGCGGGGATCTCTGATCAGAAGCAAAGGCTCTGCTTCGCGCTGGCGCTCTGGAACGGCAAGGACCCGATTCTCAAGGAACGCCTCTTCGGCTTGACGAACAGCGAAGGTAACCACGGCGAGGATGTCAAGGAGTACTACTTCTACCTGGACAGCACGCCGACCCACTCGTACATGAAGTATCTGTACAAGTACCCCCAGTCGGCATTTCCCTATGAGGATCTGGTCGAGACAAACCGGCGCCGGGGTAAAGGAGGAGCTCGAGTACGAGCTCCTTGACACGGGCGTCTTCGATCAGGATCGCTACTTCGACGTGTTCGTCGAGTACGCCAAAGAATCACCACGCGATCTCCTCATCAGGATCAGCATCCACAATCGCGGCCCTCTACCGTCCAGGCTCCATGTCCTGCCAACCCTCTGGTTCCGCAATGAGTGGTCCTGGTCTGCGGGAACCCAAAGGCCTGCGCTGCGTAAGCTCGAGGGAGATGCGACCTGCCCGACGATCGCCGCGGAACATCCCAAGCTGGGCCTTTTCTACGTGTATTGTGATCGGAATGTCCCGCTCCTTTTCACCGAGAACGAAACCAACACGCAGCGACTATTCGGGGTCTCCAACCGGATTCCGTATGTCAAGGATGGCATTAACGACTATGTCGTGCTGGGTCAGCAAGACGCCGTGAATCACGGTCAGACAGCGACGAAAGCCTCCGCTCACTATCAGCTCGAGATCGGACCGGGCGGGCACGAGGTGATCAACTTGCGCCTCACCGAGACCGGGCCGGAGGATTCATTGCGAGCCTACGGACCGCATGGTCCCTTCGGCGGCCACTTTGAGGAGATGTTTCGCACTCGCAAGCAGGAGGCCGACGAGTTCTTCGAGGCGATCACGCCCCCCACGCTGAACCGTGATGAGGCTCTTGTCATGCGTCAGGCGCTGGCAGGGATGCTCTGGTCGAAACAGTTCTACCACTATGATGTTGACCGGTGGCTTGACGAGCGCGGGTCCGGCCCATACAAGCCGAATCGAAAGGCGGCTCCGCGTAATGATCACTGGCATCACATGTTCAACGGAGACGTGATTTCGATGCCGGACAAGTGGGAGTATCCCTGGTACGCGGCCTGGGACCTCGCGTTCCACGTGCTTCCCCTCTCCCTGGTGGACCCGGATTTTGGTAAGCAACAACTCCAGCTCATGCTGCGCGAACACTACATGCACCCCAATGGCCAGATTCCTGCCTACGAGTGGAATTTTGGCGATGTTAATCCGCCGGTCCATGCCTGGGCCACCATTTTTACCTACCGCCTGGACAAGGCCCAATCTGGTCAGGGAGACAAGGAATGGCTCAAGAGCAGCTTCCGGAAGCTGCTCTTAAATTTCACGTGGTGGGTGAACCGCAAGGATCGCTCGGGGCGGAACGTCTTCGAGGGGGGTTTCCTGGGCCTGGACAACATCGGGGTCTTCGATCGCAGCGCGCCGCTGCCAACCGGCGGCTATCTCGAGCAGGCCGACGGCACAGCCTGGATGGCCCTGTACTGCCAGAACATGCTCGAGATCGCGACGGAACTGGCCCATACCGAACCTGACTACGTGGACATGGCACACAAGTTCTGTCAGCACTTCCTCTGGATCGCCTCGGCTATGGCTCATGCGGGCGACGACACGGGAATGTGGGATGAGGAAGACGGCTTCTTCTATGATGTGCTGCGGCTGCCCAGCGGCCTGGCGCAGCGACTCAAGGTGCGCTCCGTGGTCGGGCTGCTACCGCTGTGCGCTGTGACCACGTTTGACGGCGAGCTGCTCGCCAGGAATCCTGAGATCCGGCACCGGTTTGAGCGGTTCCTGACCGCCCGGCCAGAACTTTACGCGGCCATTCATGACCCGAACAAGCCCGGTATCGCGGGCCGTCACCTCGCTGCGATTCTGGACGAGACCAGGCTCCGCCGCGTACTGGCGAAGATGCTCGATGAAAACGAATTCCTCAGCCGCTTCGGCATTCGCTCGCTGTCGCGGTACCACGCGGATCATCCGTATGTCGTCGATGCCGGGGGCCAGAAATACGGTGTGTCCTACGTTCCGGCCGAGTCGGATTCCGGCATGTTCGGCGGCAACTCGAACTGGCGCGGGCCGATCTGGATGCCGGTCAATGCCCTGATCATTCGGGCGCTCTTGCAGTACTATCTGTACTACGGGGACGACTTCACCGTCGAATGTCCGACGGGTTCCGGCAAGCGAATGACTCTCTATCAGGTGGCTGAGGAGATTGCCCGACGGCTCTCGAGCATCTTCGTGAGGAACGGCGACGGCAGCCGCGCGGTCTTCGGAGGAACCCGGAAGTTTCAGGAGGACCCCCACTGGCGGGATTACCTCCTGTTCTACGAATATTTCCACGGCGACAACGGGGCTGGCCTGGGTGCCAGCCATCAAACCGGCTGGACGGGAGTCATCGCCCGAACATTGCACCTCTTCGCGACCTCGAAGCCGGAGACCCTGCTCACGGCAGGCAGGTCGGCCATCTTTGCTTCAAGGGTCGAGGAACCAGCACAAGTCTGACCGGTGTGCTTGCCCCTCCCAGCCGAACGTGGTTTACGAGAACGTGGCGCGGTGGTCGCAGGGCAACGCGTCAAGTTGAAAGACCAACCGCAGATGGGGCGGCCGCGTACAGAAACACGACCGAGCGGGCTTCGACTCGATAGGAGCTGCCCGAGACCGTCGGTGCCGACTCCCACGGGACGATGTCGTGCGGCGATTCGAGGGCCGTGTCGATCCATCGTCGCCACGAGCTCCCTTCACCAGCCCTCGGCAACTCGAACTCGAGCGGCTCCCAGTACGCGTTCAGGATGAAGTGGAAAAGCAGCCCCTCCCCGCGAAGCATCGCGCCCAGGGCAATGCTGTGTGAAGAGTCCCCCCAATCCGGCTCATGCAGCTTCACGCCGTGCCAGGCCCTGCTCGGGTCCCGCAAGAAGGAGCTCAGGCTCACGCGCTGCCGCTCGTGCTCCACGTCGCGCAGCGAGCGCCTCGCGGCCAGAAGGCTCACGAAGCGGTTGACTTCGGCATGCTTGGCCGGGAGTGTCCAGTCGAACCAGGTGCTCTCGTCATCATGGCAATAGGCGTTGTTGTTGCCTGCTTGAGTGCGCCGGGCCTCGTCTCCCATGAGGATCATGGGCACACCCAGGGACATCATGGTGACCGTGAGGTAGTTCTTCATCTGCCGGCTCCGCAGCCTCTCGACCGCGGGATCATCGGTCGGACCTTCGACTCCGCAGTTCCAGCTTCGATTGTCGTCGGCGCCGTCGCGGTTGTGCTCGCCGTTCGATTCGTTGTGCTTCTGGTTGTAGGAGACGAGGTCATTGAGGGTGAAGCCGTCGTGGCAGGTCACGAAATTGATGCTCTGCTCAGCCTCGCGGCCCTTGTGGCCATAGATTTCGGGGCTCCCGACCAGCCGGTCGGCCGCGCGGCGCACTGATCCGCGTTCGCCGCGGAAGAAGTCGCGGATATCGTCGCGGAATCGGCCGTTCCACTCCCTCCAGGAGTCGCCGACGAAGCTCCCGACCTGGTAAAGCCCGGCCGCGTCCCACGCCTCGGCGATGAGCTTCGTACCGGCCAGGGCCGGGTCCGACTCGATATCCCAGAGGACCGGCGGGTTCGGCATTGGACGCCCCGCGGGGTCGCGGGCCAGGATCGACGCGAGGTCGAACCGGAAGCCGTCAACGTGCATTTTCTCAACCCAGTAGCGCAAACTGTCCAAGATCATGCGGCGAACGATCGGATGATTGCCGTTCAGCGTATTCCCGCAGCCGGTGTAGTCGGCGTACCGGGATCCGTCCCCGTCGAGAATGTAGTAGGTCGGGTTGTCGATCCCGCGGAAACAGAGCGTCGGACCGGTGCGATCGCCTTCGGCGGTGTGGTTGAACACCACGTCGAGGATGACCTCAATTCCAGCCCGGTGAAGCGCCTTCACCATGTCGCGGAACTCGTTCACAGGGCCGAGCGCGTCGCTTTGCGAGCTATAAGCCGGGTGCGGCGCGAAGAAGGAGACAGGCTGGTATCCCCAGTAGTTGACTAGCCCCGGCGGACAAGCCTGGGCGTCGAACGCGAACACCGGAAGCAGCTCGACGGCGGTGATGCCGAGCTCCCGGAGATAGGGGATCTTCTCGATCAGGCCCGCGAACGTGCCCCTGGTCTTCTCACGGACCCCGGAACTCGGGTGGCGACTGAATCCGCGGACGTGCATCTCATAGATGATGGTGCGTGACGAGGGCCGGTAGAGTGGAAGGTCTCCCTCCCAGTCGTAAGCGTGCGGGTCGACGACCACACTCTTCATCGCCGTCGCCGCATTATCGCCTTCGCGTCTCGCGCCCTCTCGGTCGAAAGCCTTGGGGACGACCACGCCCCGGGCGTACGGGTCCAGCAGGACTTTGGCGGGGTCGAACCGGAGCCCGCGCTCGGGGTCCGACACCCCTTCGACCCGATAGCCGTAGATCTGTCCCGGCGAGACCCCCGGCACAAACACGTGCCAGTAGTGGTAGGTCCGGTTGGTCGCCGGATCGATCCGGACTACGCGGGACGGGGTAGCGTCGTCCCGATCAAAGAACAAGAGCTCCACGCCGGCGGCGGTCCGTGAGAACAGGCTGAAGTTGACGCCGCCGTCAATGACGGTAGCGCCCAGGGGGCAGCTTCGGCCGATGGTCTTGGCGGAGGCATCCGGGAGGGTACCTGGCTGGGTCTGCTTGACGACGGACACGATGACCTCGCTCTGTTCTGTTGTCCGCCCCGCGGGTCGAAACAGACTGGCAATCGTCGGCTCGACTCACTCCGGAGGTTGGGGGGCGTGGTTCCCGACTCTAGACGTTGTCCCCTTCCGTGGATGTGGCGCGTGGGCCCGACGACGGTTTCAGCCCCCACTTCCAGCCACTGATTGCCGGAATGTCATCGCCGTGTCGTTCGATGTACTCCTTGTGCTCGATCAGCTTCTCGTGGATCGCCTGCTTGAAGTAGGCCGCGCGGGAGCCGAGCTGCGGGAGCCGATCGATCACGTCCTGCACCAGGTGGAACCTGTCGAGGTCGTTCAAGACCACCATGTCGAACGGCGTGGTCGTCGTGCCCTCTTCCTTGTAGCCTCGGACGTGAAGGTTCTTATGGTTTGTTCTCCGGTAGGTCAGCCGGTGGATGAGCCACGGGTAGCCATGGAAGGCGAAGATGATCGGTTTGTCCTTCGTGAACAGGGCGTCGAAGTCGGCGTTCGACAAGCCGTGCGGATGCTCGCTGCAGGGCTGCAGCGTCATCAAGTCCACGACGTTGATCACGCGGACCTTGAGCTCGGGCAGATGCCGGCGAATCAGTTCGACCGCCGCAAGCGTCTCGAGGGTCGGCACGTCCCCGCAGCAGCCCATGACGACGTCGGGCTCGCTCCCCTTGTCGTTGCTGGCCCACTCCCAGATTCCCAGCCCCTTGGTGCAGTGCTTGACGGCCTGATCCATCGTCAGCCACTGCGGCGCCGGCTGCTTGCCGGCGACCACGACGTTGACGTAGTTACGGCTGCGGAGGCAATGGTCAGTGACCGAGAGCAGGCAGTTCGCGTCGGGAGGCAGGTAGACGCGGACCACCTCCGCCTTCTTGTTGACGACATGATCGATGAAACCGGGATCCTGATGGCTGAAGCCGTTGTGATCCTGCCGCCAGACGTGCGAGCTGAGGAAGTAGTTGAACGAGGCGATCGGCCGGCGCCAGGGAATGTGGTTGCACACCTTCAGCCACTTGGCGTGCTGGTTGAACATCGAGTCGATGATGTGGATGAACGCCTCGTAACACGAGAAGAAGCCGTGCCGCCCGGTCAGCAGATAGCCTTCGAGCCACCCCTGGCACTGGTGTTCGCTCAAGACTTCCATCACACGGCCGTCAGGGCTGAGCTTGTCGTCCTCGGGGTAGATCTCGGCCATGTAGCAGCGATTGGTGACTTCCAGGACGTCCTGCCAGCGGTTCGAGTTGTTCTCGTCCGGGCTGAACAGGCGGAAGTTGCGGCTCTCCAGGTTCAGCTTCATGACGTCTCGCAAGAACTTGCCCATCACCCGGGCTGATTCCGCCGTGGTCTGGCCGGGGCCTTTGACATCGACGGCATAGTCGCGGAAGTCGGGCATCTTGAGGTCACGCAGCAGCAGGCCGCCGTTAGCCTGCGGGTTGTCGCTCATCCGGCGATGCCCCGTCGGAGCCAGCAGGGCGAGCTCCGAATTGAGCCGGCCAGTGGCGTCGAAGAGCTCCTCGGGCCGGTAGCTTTTCATCCAATCTTCGAGGATGCGAATGTGCTCGGGCTTGTCCATTTCGCCCATGGGTACCTGGTGGCTCCGCCAGTAGCCCTCACACTTCTTGCCGTCGATCTCCGGGGGGCACGTCCAGCCCTTGGGCGTGCGGAAAATGATCATCGGCTACGCCGGTCGCTTGAGGTTGCCCCTCGTCCGGGCATCGTCCTTGATCCGACCTATCTCCGCCATGACCTCGTCGAGCACCCCGGCGAGCCGCTGATGGACGGCTGCCGGGTCGTGCCCCTCAACGAAGTACGGACTGTAACCCATCCCCTCGAAGAACTTCCGCAGCTCGTCGTGCGGGATGCGGGCGAGGAAGCAAGGGTTGGCGATCTTGTACCCGTTCAGGTGAAGAATCGGGAGCACGCAGCCGTCTCGGGCCGGATTGAGGAACTTGTTGCCGTGCCAGCCGGTGGCGAGAGGTCCGGTCTCGGCCTCGCCGTCGCCGACGACACAGGCGACGATCAGATCCGGGTTGTCGAATGCTGCCCCATACGCGTGGCTCAGGGCGTACCCAAGCTCGCCACCTTCGTGAATGCTGCCCGGCGTCTCGGGCGCGACATGGCTGGGGATGCCTCCCGGGAAGCTGAACTGTTTGAACAGCTTCCGCATCCCATCGGCGTCCTGACTGATCTCCGGGTAGACCTCGGAGTAAGTCCCTTCCAGGTAGGCGTGAGCGACCAATGAGGGGCCGCCATGCCCCGGCCCGATGATGTAAATCATATCCAGATCATCACGCTTGATGACCCGGTTGAGGTGGGTGCACAGCATGTTGAGGCCAGGCGAGGTGCCCCAGTGGCCGAGCAGGCGCGGCTTGATGTGCTCACGTTTGAGCGGCTCCTTCAGGAGCGGGTTGTCGAGAAGGTAGATCTGCCCAACCGCGAGATAGTTGGCGGCCCGCCAGTAAGCGTCGAGCTTGCGGAGCTCGTCCGGCGAGAGTGGTGCGGCCTGGCCCTGGGAATCGCCCGAAGGCGTGGTGCCCCTAGGGGGTGCTTGCGTCTTCAGCGTTGCGTCCATCGATTGGCTCCGCTGTAATCAGGGCGAGTGAAGGGATACCAACGACTACATTCCTGGACTGGCTGCCGATATAGTATTCGACGGTATTCAAACTTGACATGACCTCGCGCATACCCGATCTCATTCGTGATCTTCTTCCCCGACTTGGTTTCGCGCCAGACCATCCGTGATGTCGTTGCGTCCCAAGCCCGGTTCGTCGCGGTTCACGCGACGGAGGTTCGAAACGCGATGCAGCCCAGCGAGGACGTACCTGGAGTGGTCGTGGAGGGCCCGGCGGCTCAATCGCGGCCTGACCTGATCCCGCTGTACACGGTGGCCGCGGCCGTGCTGTGCGCGGCGGGAAGCTGGTACCTGCTCAAGGAACTGGCTCCGCTGCTCCGTCCCCTGATTCTGGCCGTGTTCCTGGCCTACACGATCCTGCCGGCTCACCGCGCGTTGCGCCGGAGGGTCCCGGCGAAGCTTTCCGGTCCGCTCCTGGCGCTGCTCATGGCGGCGGTGGTGCTCGGGCTGGCCGTGGTCATCTACGGCAACCTCGTGGACCTCAAGTCCGAGCTGCCCATCCTGATCGAGCGAGGCGAGGGGCTGATCGAACGACTCCGCACCTGGGGCCGGGGCCAGTTGCCCGCCTGGCTCCTCGATCCCATCCGGGACAGGGCTCGGGCCGAGACGGAGACCACCGCGCGGCTCATGGCGCTCGGCTCCAGCCTGGTAAACGTCGCGGCCAGTTTCTTCGCCGAGGCGCTCGTCGTCGTGTTCTACCTCGTGTTCCTGATGCTCGAAGCCAATCGCTTTTCCGCGCGGGTCCGGACTGGGTTCCCTCAGGAACGAGCTGACCACGTGCTCGCGATCATCGAGTCGATCAACCGCGCCATGGCTTCATACCTCCGAGCCAAGGTGCTCTCCAGCCTGGCCATGGCTCTACCCGTCGTGGCCATTCTCTGGAGCTTCGGTGTGTCGTTTCCCGGCACGTGGGGCGTTCTGGCCTTCATCGGCAATTTTATCCCCTACGTCGGTAGCCTGGTCGCCCTGGCGCTACCGGTCTTGCTGACAATACTCGAGCTGGAGCCGCCCTGGCGCCCTCTGGCAGTTCTGGCGCTGCTCCTGCTCGTGCACTTCGTGACCAACAACTTCATCGAACCACGGCTGACCGCTCATGCCGTGAACCTCAGTCCGGTCGTGGTTCTGGTGGCGCTTGCGTTCTGGGGCCTGTGCTGGGGGGTTGTCGGGATGGTACTGGCCGTGCCTTTGACGGTGATGGTAAAGATCGTGTTCGAGAACGTCGCACTCACACGTCCCCTGGCTCGGCTGATGGCCGGGGAGTGAAAGAAGAGTGGCCGCGCGATCACATCAAGCACGTTGTGGCATTGGCCCCTCAGGACACACACGAACCAACCCACTATCTTTCGGAGTACGGTCTGTGGTAGGTTAATCGCCGAAGAGAATCATGTCGGGAGAAATCGCGAGGCGAAGAGGCCGTCAGCGACCCCAGAGCTTGGTCTTTGAGTGGTGACTAGACGGGTGGGGACTGCGTGTGCCGGAGGCTACACACGCGCCCATATTTCCTGTCCAGCCACTTGCGGTCAGGCTGAAATTCGAGCGGGTTCTCCTCAGCGGAAAGCTCCGACACGATCCAGCGATCACTCATGTGCCAATTCGTGGGACTTTGCTCCCAATCGCCGGTAGACCTTGAACCGGCTTGACCCCCGTACAGAAACCGAGCTCAGAGTCATTTCCGTGCACGGAGGCTCCCCCAGCAGCATCAAAGGCCTGGGGACAGTGATGGACCCCTTAGCCCAGTCTCCCCGAGATGCACCTGGAGACTCTCCGTGCTCCATTTCATCTGCTGGATGATTGCGTTGGCGACGTACGAACCGGGTGCGGCGGAACCGACCGACTGGATGAGACCGCCCTCCTGGCCTGGAAATTACTGGGGACCGGCAGCGACCCGCGCCCGCTCGGCCGGGAATCTCCCGCCGCTTCAGTCCAATCCGGAGATGGACCGCTGGAATCGATGGGGACGCGAGGTGCTCCGCTCGGGAGACATCGTCTTCCGGCTCGGCGATGCGCGTGTCGTGCGCGGAATGGTTCCCCTCAGGCGGTTCATCGCTCGCGCGACCGGCAGCCCCTTCTCGCACACCGGCATCGTCGCGATCGAGGACGGATCGCCGGTCGTTTATGACTGCTCGTCCGCAGGAATCCAGCGCCAGCCTTTCGAGGTCTGGATGCTCGACAGCCTGGGACCACTGGGGGTGAAACGGATAAAGCTAGGGCACCGCGAGCACATTGCCGGAGTGATCGGATATTGCCGTAGCGCGTACGAGCGGCAGGTTCCCTTCGACAATGGCTTCCGCATGGACGACGACTCGTTGTACTGTCTGGAGCTCACGGAGAAGGCGTTCCGGTCGGAGGGGCTGGCACTCTCCGAGCCAGTCCGGATTGGCGACTGGGAGTACCTGGCGAGCTTTCCTCTGACCGCCTTGCTGTTCCCGCCTGTGACCGGGTGGGTGCTGGATCGCCCGATCACACTCGAACAGCCGGTTTACGTCCCCGGCAACGAGCGGCACGGCGTGTGGGCCTCTCCACTCCTCGAAACCGTGTTCAGTCCGGCGCCCGAGGTGTTCCAGGAAGCAGCCCCTGGCGAGCCCGGCGGTCTGAATATGAGGGGAGATCTGGACCTCCTCGTCTTCACCTTCCACGAAGTGCGCCGGTCCTACGATCAGCTTCCCGCTCGATTGCTCGGCGACCTGGTCCTTCACATGAGAGCCCGTCGGTCCCTCCCGGTCGGCGGTCCGGAGGAACAAAGGCCGAACCTGGAAACTGAAGTCGCTAGCCGCAGGTCAACTCCGGCACGTTCGTTGAAACGCGTCGAAGGTGGTTCGGAGTGATCCCGAGATCTTTTCTCGGCAGAATCCTTGAGCGATTTCATTGTGGGCCTGGAACCGAACCAGACTCGAAATCTGCCGGGAGCTCGAGAGACAGGAGGAATGACGATGACCAAGCTACACATTCTGGGGGTCCTCCGGAGTGATCGATCATGAAAGTCCACGCGGCAACCTTGGGATTCCTGGCACTCTTCGCAACCCTGGGCTTGGTCGCGGCCCAGCACCCCCGGACGCGGGAGCCCGACCCGGCAAAGCCCGGCGAACAGGTCGCGGCATCACCGGAGAGGGAGCGTGACATCCGTGCCATCACCGAGCTGCTCGCCTCGTTCGTCAAGGCCTACAACGAAAAGGACGCGAAGACGCTTGGTGCCCTGTTCACCCCGGAAGCTGAGATCGAGGACGAGGACGGCGAGATCACGCGAGGCCGCGACGCCATCGTCAGTCGGTTCTCGGAGATTTTCCAGGAAGACGGTGGACACAGGCTCGCCGTGAACACCGACTCCCTGCGGTTCCTCGGAAAAGATGTCGCCATCGAGGAGGGAACGGCGACCATCACGACGGGTGCTGGAGTACCTCCAGAGACGAACCCGTACAGCGTGATCTACGCCCGGCAGGACGGTCGCTGGCTCCACGCCAGGATCCGCGACGAGCAGCCCGACGAGGTCTCCCCGCACGAGCAGCTCCTGCAACTGGAATGGATGCTCGGCGAGTGGGTCAACGAGAGCGACGACGGGATCGTCAAGACTAACTGCAAGTGGTCGGATAACGGCAACTTTCTGCTCCGGGAGTTCGACGTCAAGGTTGAGGGGCGCATCGCCCTGAGCGGCACCCAGCGCATCGGCTGGGACGCAGAGCGGAAGCAGTTCCGGACGTGGGTCTTCGATGACCGGGGCGGCTTTGCCGTGGGGTTGCTGTCGCGCGACGGGGACCGCTGGATCAACAAGGCGTCGGGAGTCCGCTCGGACGGACAATCGGTCTCAACCACGAACGCGTTCACGGCGCTCGGTAAGGACCGGATCCTCTGGGAGACATTGGAACGAACGATCGGCGGCGAAGTCGTGCCTGGCGCCGATCAGTTCTACCTGGTCCGACGTGCTCCACTGCCCGGCAAGTGATCCCATACATTTGGCCGTTATCCGGTCAGCCTAGACATCGGCTCCAGGCCCCAGGAGAAGAGCGATGCTACCCCGATTGGTCAGAGGGTTCCTGTTAATAGCCGTCGTACTCGCATTTGTGATTCCGGCGGCCACCGCCCAGCGTGGAGGGCGTGGTGGAGGCGGCGGCGGCCGTGGCGGCGGTGGGGGCCGCGGCGGCGGGGTGTCTCGCGGCGGGGGCGGGGGCTTCTCTCGTAGCCCGGCGGTCAGCAGCCCCAGACCGGCTCAGCGGCCGGCGATGGGCGGCGGAGCGGGCGGCCGCCCTTCGACTCTTCCCAGCAGGCCTTCGGGTGGTGTCGGCCGACCGGGAGCAGGCCCCGGCGCCGGACGTCCTTCAACTCTTCCCTCCGGTCCTGGTCTGGGCAATCGGCCCGGCGTGGGTGGACAGCCCGGCATCGGCAATCGACCCGGTGTAGGTGGCCAACCCGGCATCGGCAATCGGCCCGGCGTGGGTGGACAGCCCGGAATCGGCAATCGGCCTGGCATCGACAACCGACCGGGGATCGGCAATCGACCTGGCATCGACAACCGGCCGGGGATCGGCAATCGACCTGGCATCGACAACCGGCCGGGGATCGGCAATCGCCCGGGCATCGATAGCCGGCCGGGAGGCGGCGCGAACATCAATCGACCCGTGGACCCGGGTTACGGAGCTCGCCCACCCGCCTACAACGGATGGCGTGGCGCGTACTGGGGCTATCACCAGGGATGGGCCAACGGTTACTGGCATGGCTACCATGACAACAATAACTGGGGATGGGGTTCGTTTGCGTTGGGGGCCGCGACCGGAGTATCCGCCTGGGCCCTGGGCTCGTCCTTCTACAACTGGGGCTACGCCAGCTACGCGAACCCCTATTACGCCGCGGAGACGGTGGTGCAGCCGATCGTGATTGAGCAGACCGTCGCCGGAGGTGAGCCGCAAACGGTGACCCTGCCCGCCTACACCTATGACTACAGTCAACCCATCGATACGCAATCGGCACCGCCCCCTGACGAGGTCGCCAATCCCGCCATCGCGAAATTTGAGTCGGCGCGTGCGGCCTTTGGCAGCGGCGATTACGCCGGGGCCCTCCATCTCACCGATGAGGCGCTGCAGGTCCTTCAGAACGACGCTACGCTTCACGAGTTCCGGGCACTGGTCCTCTTCGCGGTCGGGAAGTACGACCTCGCGGCGGGGCCGCTTTACGCCGTGCTCTCGGTCGGACCTGGCTGGGACTGGACGACCATGGCCGGTCTCTACCCGAACATCGACGTGTACACCAGCCAGCTCCGCAAGCTGGAGGCGTTCATTTCCGCGAATCCGAACTCGACGTCCGGCCGTTTCGTGCTGGCTTACCACTACCTGACCCAGGGCCACACCGAGGAGGCTGTGAGTCAGCTCAAGCATGTCGTGGCCCTGGCTCCTCAGGACACACTCTCGGCCCAGCTCGTCAAGCAGTTCTCGGCGGCGCGAACGGCACCAGACACCTCGGCGGCAACGGCGGCTTCGCCTCCGGTGGCGACAATCGCCAAGCAAGGGAATCTGGCCGGAAACTGGACCGCCCGCCCGGCCGGTGATACGACGATCGACCTGCGGATCGGGGACGACGAGACGTTCTCCTGGAAAGTCACCGCCAAGGGTAAGCCCAGCCAACTCACCGGGAAATGGTCGCTGACCAACAATCTGCTAACGCTGGCTCAGGAAGGAGACGCCGGGGCGCTGGTCGGCCGTGTCTCGTGGCAAGCCGACGACAAGTGGAGCTTCCGCGTCATCGGGACGGGTGCCGAGGATCAGGGGTTGCTCTTCACCCACTGAACGCCGGCGCCTCCGACTTGAGGGGAATTCGGCCGATCCGAAACTGGTAGAAATCCTGCTCCTCTTCGAGATATCTGGAGGTTAATCATGAGTACCGCGGGCGTCCCCCATACACCGCTGCGCAAAGCCATCCGTCATGAGCTGCAGGCGATCCGAGGCAAATGGATGTGGTTGGTCGCGCTGGGGATTGCCCTGATCGTGCTCGGGACGATCCTC
The DNA here is from genome assembly GCA_963823665.1 of uncultured Planctomycetota bacterium. Classification (GTDB taxonomy): domain Bacteria; phylum Planctomycetota; class Planctomycetia; order Isosphaerales; family Isosphaeraceae; genus CAVXHV01. Next base: position 205,956 of record CAWGMQ010000007.1, on the reverse strand, counting down.
CTCGGATCTCCGGTGGTCGCCACCCTCGCGACCGTGACGGCGCTCGGCGTCTTGATTCTCATCGGAGGCGGAATGGAGGTCGTCGGCGCGTTCTGGTGTCAGGAGTGGAGCGGGTTCTTCATCGCCCTGCTCTCGGGCATCCTGGGCGTCGTGGTCGGGTTGATGCTGCTGGGCAACCCGATCCAGGGGGGGATCACGCTGACGATCCTGCTGGCAAGTTTTCTGTTCATGGGCGGCATCATCAAGGCCGTCGCGGCCCTGGCTCATCGGTTCGGCGGCTGGGGCTGGCTGCTCCTCAGCGGCGTGATCGACGTCGTCCTCGGCGTGATGATCTGGCGAGAGCTTCCGATGTCGGGGCTCGTGATCATCGGCGTGCTCGTAGGCATCAGTCTTATCTTTCGAGGTGTGTCGTGGCTGATGGTCGGCTTTGCACTCAAGCGGCTTCCGCAAATGGCGTTGGGACAGTAACGGACCCCTTAGCCCAGACTCCCCGAGATGCACCTGGAGACTCTCCCACCGCTCCAGTCCAATGAACGACCCGGGAATCAACCAACACCGGGCGAAAGCCCGCGACAAGAAAGGCAGGAAGGCTGACATGCAGCACGACTGGACAAAGCCCGCCGCCAAGGCGATCCCGAAGGAGGGATTCTTCGAGGAAGAACAGGGACGATACGGGCCTATTTTCCCCAAGACTCCCGCGTGCTATGGCTTCACGATCATCGCCAAGATCAAGCCCGGCACGGAGCAGACCATCCGCTCGTATGGAAAGAAGATCGAGGACACCATCGCCGGCCTTCCCGACGCGCTCGAGGTGCTCAAGCTGCACTACCTGCGCTGGGTGCTCTTCGACATCGGTAGGGAAACATACTTCATGTATCAGGGCATCTTCGACACCGACTTCGATAAGTACACCGAGGACGCCGTGGCCCTCTTCGCGAAATACGGCATCAACACGGTCTTCGAGAACCTCGAAGGGTTCCCTGAGGATTGGAAGTCGAACCCCGCGGCCTTCATCAAATTCGTCCGGGAGCACCAGTGCCCGAGCTTCCTCGAATACGGGGAGTATCCCTACGTGAGTGCCGACGAGATCAAGAAGGCGCTCAGGCTCAAGGCGGCATTCTCCACGATGCTCGACCAGATGCAGTAGTTCATGGGGTCGATGCGACATGCTGGAACTCGACGACATTCAACACATCCTGCTCGCCCGGGCACCGGCGCTGGCGGCGTGCTATGAGTTCCTGTCCTTTCGCAATCCTTCTGCCGGGCAGGCGTGGCTCACGGGTATCTTGCCGACGGTGCAATCGGCTGCCCTTGCTCGCGCCTCGGTCACCGAAGAGAGGCGCTGGGTGACTGTGGGCTTCACCTGGAACGGTCTGCGGGCTCTTGGGGTAGACGCGGCATCGCTGGACACGTTTCCAGAAGAATTCAAGCAGGGCATGGTCGCCCGGGCGGAGATCCTGGGCGACACGGGTGCAAATCGACCCGACCATTGGGTGGGAGGACTGGCCAGCCCGGACCTCCACGCCATCGCCATACTCTTTACCCGCGATTGTGCGGAGCGCGAGCGCTGCCAGTCAGAGCACCGAGAACTCGTCGCGCGATGCGAGGGAGTGGAGTTGCTCTCGTCGCTCGAGCTCGACGCCACTCCGCCACTCGACTACGCCCACGACCACTTCGGTTACCGTGACCGGCTGTCGCAGCCGATCATCGAGGGCTCGGGCGACGAGCCGACGCCCGGCTCGGGCGGTCCGCTCAAGGCGGGCGAATTCATCCTCGGCTACCCCGACGAAGACGGCTACGTGGCGGGCCAACCCGAGCCGGAAATTCTCCGCCACAACGGTAGCTACGCGGCCTACCGCCGCATGGAGGAGCACGTGGGGGCGTTCCGAGACTTCCTGCGCGAGCACGGCCAGACGCCGGAGGAGCAGGAACTGATCGCCGCCAAGCTCATGGGCCGCTGGCGAAGCGGCGCCCCGCTTGTTCTGGCACCGGAGAAGGACGATCCTGTCCTCGGGGCCGATCCGCAGAGGAACAACGACTTCAATTACAAGGAATCGGACCCGCACGGTTACGCCGTGCCGCTGGGATCGCACATGCGCCGGATGAACCCGCGGGACACGGCCGCGAACATGAACCGGCGCCGCATGATCCGGCGCGGAGCCACCTATGGGCCGCATCTGCCGGAAGACGCGCCGGAGGACGGCCAGGAGCGCGGGATCGCGGCCTTCGTGATCTGCGCGAGCCTGATCCGGCAGTTCGAGTTCGCGCAAAACGTGTGGGCCAATGATAAGAACTTCCATGAACTCGCCAATGAGCGCGATCCGATCATCGGCAACCAGGACGGCACGCTGGAATTCAAGATCCCCAAGCGACCGATCCGCAAGAAAATCACGGGGCTTCCGGCATTCACAACCGTCCGAGGAGGAGCGTACTTCTTCTTGCCCGGCCTGAGCGCGCTCCGATACCTTGCGACGCTCTCCGATGGCCGCCCGAGTCAGCACTGAATAACCAAACTGCGGAAGGACACAGGAATGGGAGCGACTAACCAGACCGGTCGAACTTATAACCAGAACCACGCATCGCGGCCGTACACACCGGGTAGACGACGTTTCAGCATCTACTGGACGTGGAGCTATCCCTGGGAAGCGAACCGCGACCCGACCGACCTTGACAATCGTTTCTCGACCATGACCGAGGTCCGTCGGGTCGGCTGGCCGAGCTTCGAGGGTGCCGAGTGGGATAGGACGAACTTCCTCCAAGGGATCGCTGGTACCCTGGAGTTGTTCCATCGCTCCACCCTCGCTTTCCAGCAGATCGTGGGTGAGACGACCGATCATCCAGTGGCTGTTTACCAACGCATCGATCAGGCAGGGTACAAGCTCCTGATCGATGAGAGAGTTCTTGCAGACACGGACACGTTGATGGTGTTCGGCCTGGACCACCTCGTCTCCGAGCAGGAAGCCGAGCAGGTGGAGATCGACGCCATCCGCGAGTGGCTCGATCGGCAAGGCACATGCCTGATCCTGGCACCGCATCACGATGTCGGCTTCACCAGCGACATGAAGCAGCGCCAGATGGAGTACAAGCATCACGGCGACGAGCTCGTGCCGCGCCAGCAGCGATTCGGCCAGTACACGCGCTCGCTGATGCACGGACTCGAAGTGCCCGTACTCAATCAGTTCGGGCTGCGGCCTGCCGTCGTGCAGGGAACCGATCAGATCGCCCCCCTTTCCATCAACAAGGATCTGGACGAACTAGGTTTGCTGAATGGAGTGACCACGTTCAACTTCCATCTGCATCTGCCGCACTATGCGCTGACAACAGAAGCTACGAACTCCATTCATGTTTTGGCGCGACAGCCGATCGACCTGTCCCGGCCACATCCATTCACCGCTGCGGGGAATCGAGAGTTTAATTCATTCATCTGGATGCCGCCAAAAGGTACACGCGGCGGCGATATCCTGCTCGCCGACTCGACAATCTTCACCACTTTGTTCGGAGGCACCGAAAGCCTCGAGCAGTTTTGGCGGACCATGGCCATGCTGCGTTCTTGATAGATCTCAGCGATCAGAAAAGACCTGGCCCTTGCTGACGTGGGATCAGCGCCGGATAATGTAACGGGTTTCGCGATATCACATCGACAAGTGTCGTCGTTTCAACAAATCCTTGGGAGCGTGCGCGATGAAGGGGAAAACGTTCTGGGTCGTCGCGCTCGCCGTCGTCGCCGGGGTCGGGGTCCTCATCTGGCAGTTCTACCAGGCCCGACTGAACGCGCTGCCGCCCGGGTTTGCCTCGGGAAATGGGCGAGTTGAATCGGTCCAGGTGGACGTGACGACCAAGGAGCCGGGCCGGGTGGAGAAGATCCTCGTCCACGAGGGGGACATGGTCCATGCCGGTCAGGTCGTGGCCAAGATGGATACCGTCACACTGCAGGCGGAGCTGGCGCGAGCCCAGGCGACCGTCGCCGAGCAGGAGGCAAAGGCCCTCGAGGTCGATGCCGACATCGTCCTGGCTGACAGCCAGCTCAAGCTGGCCGAGGTCGAGTTCGAACGAGAGCGCAGCCTTTACGCCCGCAAGGCCACGTCGCGCGAGAATTACGACATCAAGGAGACTCTGGCCAAGACTCGCCGCGCGGCGCTCGACGGCGAGAAGGCACGGCTTAACACGGCCAAGAAGTCGGTCGAAGCGGCCAAGGCCGAGGCGGCGACGGTCCAATCGCGGATCAACGACATGACCCTCAACTCGACCGTCGAGGGTCGGGTCCTCTACCGGCTGGCCGAGGAGGGCGAGGTGCTGGGCAGCGGCGGCAAGGTTCTCACCCTGGTCAACCTTGGCGATGTGTACATGGAGATCTACCTGCCGGCTCAGGACGCCGTGAAGACAAAGCTCGGCGCCGACGCGCGGATCGTCCTGGACATCGCCCCCGAGTACGCCGCCCGCGCCAAGGTGACGTTTGTCGCCCCGGAGGCGCAGTTCACGCCCAAGGAAGTCGAGACCCGGAGCGAGCGCGACAAGTTGATGTTCCGCGTGAAGCTGAGCGTCCCGCCAGGAGCGCGTCCTGGCCGTCATCGAGCGAATCAAGACCGGCATCCGCGGCGTCGGCTACGTCCGGCTCGACGACTCGGCCGCCTGGCCCGAACGGCTCGACCGTCCGTTCCCGGGGCTCACTCCCAAGCCGCCAGCGGCGGCCGGAAAACCGGCGGGCTCGAGCGTCGCCGAGGGCCAAGCGGCCCCTACCTCCCGACCGGAAACGCCGGCCTCCCGGCCTTGACGAGGGCGACGCGATGGCCTCCCCCAGCGTGGGCATGTCCACCCCTTCGGACGGTGAGGAATCCCTTCGCGGAGCGAAGGGCGACCATGGAGGGACCAGCGTGGGCATTTCCACCCCTCCGGACCGTGACACGGCGCCGGTGGCATCGGTCCGCGGCGTCTCCCACACTTACGGGACCACCCGCGCGCTCGACGCCCTCGATCTCGACATCCCCGCCGGCAGTCATGGTCGGCCTGATCGGCCCCGACGGCGTCGGCAAGTCCACGCTCATGGGCCTGATCGCGGGCTCGAAGAAGATTCAGGCCGGCTCGGTCAACGTCCTGGGCGGCGACATGAACGAAGCCGCCCACCGTGACGCCGCCTGCCCGCGAATCGCCTTCATGCCCCAGGGTCTGGGCAAGAACCTCTACCTGGAGCTCAGCGTCTTCGAGAACATCGACTTCTTTGCCAGGCTCTTCGGCGTACCCGACGCCGAGCGCGCCGGCCGCATCCGCGCCCTGCTCGACGCCACGGGACTGGGGCCGTTCCCCGATCGCCCCGCCGGCAAGCTCTCCGGCGGCATGAAGCAGAAGGTCGGCCTCTGCGGCGCCCTGATCCACGACCCCGACCTGCTCATCCTCGACGAGCCGACCACCGGCGTCGATCCTCTCTCCCGCCAGCAGTTCTGGTCGCTTATCGACCGCGTCCGCGCCGATCGGCCCGGCATGAGCGTGCTGGTCTCCACCGCTTACATGGACGAGGCCCAGCGCTTCGATTGGACCATCGCCATGGACGCGGGCCGCGTCATCGCCACCGGCACGCCCGGCCAGCTCATGGAACGCACCGGTGCCGCAAACCTGGAGGACGCATTCGTCGCGCTCTTGCCGGGCGCCGCGGCGGGCGGGCGCCACGCCCTGGAGATCCCCCCCCGCGTCGACCCCGGGGGGGAGCCCGCGATCCAGGCCACCGACCTCACCAAACGGTTTGGCTCCTTCACCGCCGTGAACCGCGTCAACTTCGCCATCGGCCGCGGCGAGATCTTCGGTTTCCTCGGCTCCAACGGCTGCGGAAAGTCCACCACGATGAAGATGCTGACCGGGCTCCTGCCCGCCACCGAGGGCGAGGCCAAGCTCTTCGGTGATCCGGTGGACGCCAACGACCTGGCCACGCGCAAGCGCGTCGGCTACATGTCGCAGGCCTTCTCCCTCTACGGCGAGCTCACGGTCCGTCAGAACCTCGACCTCCACACCCGCATCTTCAACCTCCCCCGCGACCGTGCCCGGCGCCCGGATCGACGAGCTTGTCGATCGGTTCGGCCTCCGCGCCCATTTCGAAGCGGCCTCGGAGGAGCTTCCCCTGGGGCTCAAGCAACGGCTGTCCCTGGCTGTCGCCGTTCTGCACGAGCCCGACATGCTTCTGCTCGATGAGCCCACCTCCGGTGTCGACCCCGTCGCCCGCGACGAGTTCTGGGAGCTCTTGATCGACCTCTCCCGCCGCCAGGGCGTCACGATCTTCGTCTCCACTCACTTCATGAACGAGGCCTTGCGCTGCGACCGCATCTCCTTGATGCACGCCGGGACCGTCCTGGCCTGCGACACCCCGGCCCAGCTCATGGCCAGCCGCGGTACCGACGACCTCGAGACCGCCTTCATCGCTTACATCACCGACGCTACCCGCCGACGCGCCGGAATCGAAGAACAAGGATGGTGCCGACCCGGGCGTTGCGGCCGCCGCGACCGCCGCCGCGGCGGCAGCCCCCGCGCACGATGACGATGACCGGATCGGGTTCAGCCTGGGACGGATGCTCGCCTACAGCCGGCGCGAGGCCCAGGAGATCGAGCGCGACCCTGTCCGTCTCCTCTTTGCCTTTGTCGGCTCGGCCCTCATGATGCTCGCCTTCGGCTTCGGCATCACCACCGACGTCGAGAACATCCGCTTCTCCTATCTCGACCTCGATCGCTCGCCCGAGAGCCGGGCCTACCTCGCGGCCTTCGAGGGCTCACGATACTACGTCCCCCACCCGCCGGGCCAGACCCCCGAGGAGATGCAGCGCCGGCTCGAATCGCACGAGATCGAGGTCGCCCTCGAGGTCGCGTCCAACTTCGGCCGGAACATCCATAAGGGCGATCCGGGCGAGATCACCGCCTGGGTCGACGGCGCGCCGACCAACCGCGCCGAGAGCCTCCGCCAGTACGTCGTGGGCGTGCACAACAACTTCCTGCGCGAGCAGGGGCGGAGCAGTTCCAGGGTGCTCCCGGGCCAGACCGCGTTCGAGGTGGAGACGCGCTTCGTCTACAACCCCACGTTCGAGAGCCTCTATGCGATCGTCCCCAGCGTGCCGGCCATCTTGCTGATCTTGATCCCGGCGATCCTGATGGCCGTCAGCATCGTCCGCGAGAAGGAACTGGGCTCGATCATCAATTTCTATGTCACACCGACCCGGCGCATCGAGTTCCTCGCCGGCAAGCAGCTACCGTACATCGTCGATCGGCATGATCAACCACGTCCTCCTGCTGCTGATGGCGGTGGCCGTCTTCGGCGTGCCGCTGAAGGGGAGCGGCTGGATGCTGACGGTCTGCGCCCTGCTCTACGTCACGGCCACCACCTCGCTGGGCATGCTCGTTGCCACCTTTACCTCCAGCCAGGTGGCGGCCGTATTCATCACGGCGATCCTCACCATCCTGCCGACCACCCAGTTCTCAGGCATGCTCCAGCCCGTCTCCACCCTCGACGGCGGCGCCCGTGTCCTTGGCACGATCTGGCCCACCACGTACTACATGCACGCCAGCGTCGGCGCGTTCACCAAGGGCCTGGGGGTCGAGGGCCTCTGGATCGACGCCCTCGCCCTGGCCGCCTTCATCCCCGTCCTGATCGGCTTCAGCGTCGCGGGTCTGCCGCGCCAGGAGACCTAGCCATGGGTCGCGCCGCCAACATACTCTGGCTCGGTCTGAAGGAGTTGCGTAGCCTGGCGAGCGACCCCGTGCTCGTCGTCTTCATCCTGTACGCGTTCACGCTGGCGATCATCTCGCAGGCCCGCGGCGTCAAGTCCGAGGTGAACAACGCCAGCCTCGCATTCATCGACGAGGACCAGTCGCAGCTCTCCAAGGAGCTGATCGCCGCGTTCTACCCACCCCGCTTCCAGCACCCGCAGATCATCGCGTCCGGAGACGCCACCGCCTCCATGGACCGCGGTCAATTACATGTTCATCGTCTCCATTCCGCCCCGGTTCGAGCTCGACCTTCGTCGTGGCCGGCCCGCCCAGATCCAGGTTGACGTGGACGCCACGGCGATGCAGCAGGCCAGCATCGGTGCCGGCTACATCAAGAACATCCTGATCGATCGCGTCAACTCATTCATCCACCGGACTGACGCGAAGCCGGAGCTTCCGCTTCGCGTGGTCATCCGCAAAGCGTTCAACCCCAACGGCGAGGCCTCCTGGTTCGGCGCCATCGTGGCCCTCATCAACCAGATCACCACGCTCACGGTGGTCCTCACCGGGGCCGCCCTGATCCGAGAGCGCGAGCACGGCACCATCGAGCACCTCCTCACCTTGCCGCTGACACCGTTCGAGATCGCCATGTCCAAGGTTTGGGCCAACGGCCTGGTCATCCTCACCGCCGTCACCGCCTCGATGTTCCTGGTCGTTCGCACCCTGCTGGACGTGCCGATCGCCGGCTCGCTCCCGCTGTTCCTCCTGGGTGTCGTGCTCTACCTGTTCTTCGCCACGGCGCTTGGGCTCTACCTTGGCACCATCTCCCGGTCGATGGCCCAGTTCGCGCTCCTGATCATCCTGGTCATCATCGTCCTGCAACTCCTCTCGGGCGGTAGCACGCCAGTGGAGAGTCAGCCTCTCTGGATGCAGCGCCTCACGCTCTTGCTCCCCTCACGTCACTTCGTCAGCTTCTCCCAGGCCATCATCTTCCGGGCGCTGGGATCGAGACCGTCTGGCCGCAGTTCCTCGCGGTCGCCGCCATCGGCCTGGGCTTCTTCGCCTTCAGCATTGGCCAGTTCCGCAAGTCCATCGCGGTGACCAAGTAGGTAACCAGGAGGAACCGGCCGATGTGTCGCATTGCGGATTGGTCGTGCGGACCCGCCGTGGCCGGCCCTCAGTATATTAGAGGAAACCGCGTGTCAACGGGGGAGAACGCCATGGCCAGCGCGCGACGCGACACCGCCCTGCAGCAGATTTGCCGCCTCCTTGACGAGGGGATTCTGACGGGCTTGCCCGATGCCCGGCTCCTGGAACGATACCTCGCGAACCGCGATGAGCTGGCCTTCGAGGCGCTGGTCCGGCGGCACGGGTCGATGGTGATGGGCGTCTGCCGCCGCGTGTTGGATGACTCCAACGACGCCGACGATGCCTTCCAGGCCGCCTTCCTGCTGCTGGCGCGCAAGGCCCGGTCGATCCGGGACGACAACTCGGTAGGCGGCTGGCTGCATCGTGTGGCCTGGCGGATTGCCCTGCAGGTCAAGTCGGACGCGGCCCGGCGCCGCGACCAGGAGCGCCGCGCGGCCGAGCGAACCGGAGAGGCGATTGCGCCGGACTCATGGCACGACGACACCGCCGCGGTGATCCACCAGGAGATCGATCGCCTGCCCGACCGCTACCGCCGGCCGGTCGTCCTCTGCTACCTCGAGGACATGACCTATCAGCGGGCCGCGAGCCACCTGCGCTGGAGCGAGGCGACGACGCGGGGCCGGCTGGCGCGTGCGCGGGAGCTGCTGCGCGCCCGGCTGAGCCGGCGCGGGGTGACGCTCGCCGGCGTCGCCGCGCCGGGCGCGGCGGCGCCGGTCCCGGCGGCACTGCTGCGGTCCGCCGTCCGGTCCGCCCGCCACCTCGCCCTGGGCGAATCCGCCACCGCGGCCTCCGCGACGACGATCGTCCTGATGAAGCAGGCGGCTCGGGGCATGATGATCGCCCGGTTCAAGGCGATCGCCGCGGCGGCGCTCCTGGTCGCCGCGCTGACCGGGCTGGCCGCCGCCCTGGCCGCGACTTCGATCGACGGCGACGACCGGATGCCCGCGGCATCGCCGCAGATCATGAAGGGCGGCCCCGCGCCGGCCGTCGCCGCGGCTCCGGCCCGGCCCAAGAAGGGCGAGACGATACCGATCCGCGGCCGCGTGCTCATGCCCGACGGCAAGCCGGCGGCGGGCGCGGAGGTCTTCGTCGTGGTCAACCTGCCGCGGCCGCTGACGATGAGCGTCGAGACCAGCCGCACGCTGGGGCCGGCGCGGACCGATGCCGAGGGCCGATTCGTCCTCGAGGCGCCGCGCAAGTTCTTCGATAACTATTGCATGGCCGACTTGGTCGCCTACCGGCCGGGATACGCGGCGGGCCTGCACAGCTCGATCCCCGACGAGGGAAAGGAGGCCACGATCCGCCTCGATCCGGAGGAGCCCGTTTGCATCCGCCTGCTCGACCTGGAGGGGAGGCCCGCGAGTCGAGCCAGGTTCCGCGTGGCCACGCTGTGGAAGAGGAAGCCCACCCTCTGCGCCATCTTCATGACCTCGGCCCCCGACCGCCCCTTGCCGGGCTGGCTCGGGATGATGATCGCCGACGACCAGGGGCAATTGAGGATCCCCGGCCTGGCGCGCGACACCGAATTCTCCCTGGAGGTCCTCGACGATCGCTTCGCCGTCCAGCGAGTCGGGCTCCGCGCAGGGCAGGCGGCCGCGAACGGGGCGGCTACGCCCACGTTCACGCTGACGCCCGCCCACTGGCTCGAGGGCCGCGTGCGGCTAGGCGAATCGGGTCCCGTCGCGACGGGTGCGAAGTTCCTCGTGATCAGCCATTCCAAACCGGAGGAGGACCCGCAGGGCATCCGGATCGGTGGCCGGACCGATGCGGAGGGCCGGTTCCGCGTCAACGTGCCGCGGTGCGAGAGCCATGAGGTCTTGGTGTATCCGCCCGAGGGCTCGCCCTTCGCGTTCCGCCGGGTCGTCGCGGCGGCGACGCAGGGCCTGAGCCAGCAGATCGACGTGATCTTGCCGCGCGGGGTGCTGGTCAAGGGCCGGGTGATGGAGTCGCCATCGGGCCGCGCGGTGGCCGGGGCCATCCTCGAGTACTGGCCGCGGCGGGCCGGCAATCCGAACTTCCAGGAGGAAGCGGTCGCTGTTCAAGGCGGCCGCCAGCCGACGGCCGTCACCGGGCCAGATGGGTCCTTCCGGATCGGCGTCCTGCCCGGCCCGGGGCACCTCCTGGTCGAGGCCCCCGAGCACCACTGCATCAACGTCGAGACGACCGACGGCGACATCAAGAGCGGCGTGCCGGGCGGCGCGAGGCTGCATCCCGACGGCCTGTTGGCCGTGGACGCGCCGGCCGGCGCGGAGGTCGAGGCGACCATCACGCTGCGAATCGGCAAGGCCCTCCGCGGGCGCATGCTCGACCCGGCCGGACGGCCCGCGACGGGTGCGGAGATTATCGGCTGGGACGGCCAGAACCCGCGGACGGCCGGGGACGGCACGTTCGAGCTGGTCGGCCTCGACCCGGCGAAGCCGGTGACGGTGTACTTCCTCGACACGAAGAACCAACTGGGCCGGGTCGCGACGTTCTCCGGGTCCGACCTCGACCGGCCGGCGACCGTGAGGCTCGAGCGCTGCGGCTCGGCCCGGGCGCGGTTCATCGACGCGCAGGGCCAACCGTTCGCCGACGTGCAGTTCCAGGTGAGCCGCCGGCCGATGATCGAGCTCGAGATGCGCTTTGCCGGCGGGGGCCCGGAGACCGAGGGATCCCTCGTCGTGAACATGGACCACTCGCGCTACGGGCCGCTGGCCACCGACGCCCAGGGATGGGTGACGTACCCGACCCTGATCCCCGGCGTGACGTACCGCATCCTCGCCGGCGAGGGGAACTGGGTGACCAAGAAGGAGTTCGTCGCCGAGGTCGGCCGGACGCTCGAGCTGGGCGAGATCACCGTCAACCCGGACGCATGATCCTATCACACGTCAAGATCGACGCCGAGGGGCGCTTCCACGTCGAGGGCCTCGTGCCCGGCCAGTCGTACACCGGCAGCGCGCCCGAGTTGAATTCCACGGCGGCCGGAGCGATTCAATCGAACAGCCGAGGCGCCAGCGGAGTGACGCCTGGCCGTGTTGGTTGCAATGCGGATCTCCTCACCTGCGGCCGGCCGCAGAGTATCCGGCCGCAGCGCCCCTCAACTGGCCGTCGCTGACACGGCCCTGACTGAGCCCGCAGTTCAGGCCGGCGCGACCGCGGGGTGATCGGAGAACCTGTGGACGTTCAGCGCCCCGGGCCGAAACCGCCGGCGCCCATGCCGGGCCGCACACCAATACCGGATGCCGGCCCACCGAGGCCGCCCGGATTGTAGCCGGGCTGGGCGTAACCGGGCTGGGCGTAACCGGGCTGGGCGTAACCGGGCTGGACGTAACCGGGCTGGGCGTAACCACCCTGCTGATAGCCGCCACCATAGTAACCGCCGCCACCCGTGACGTACCCGCCCTGGCCAGAACTGTAGTAGCCTGTGGGGCTCCCGTAGGTGCACCCCGATTGGTAGTTGCACCGGTTACATGACCGGCGGCGCCAGCAGCACGCCTCCGACGCTGTCGTCCACAAAACGAAGAGCATCGATGCGACTAGCAGACTTACCTTGAAGTTGCGTGTCATGATGCATACTCCCATGGGACCGTGTGCGCTCGCGCAGAAGAGGCACTCTTCCGTGTGCAACGCGATGTCGCTTCGCTCCAGCGCACGCCAACCTAATATGCGCAGCCCGCAAAAGCTAGGCACATCACCGAACAATCGTCAAGCGCCCATACTCTCAAGCATGAAACTGGTTGTTGCGATTCCGGCGACTCGGTGCCAACAACACGAGGAGCCCCGGAGGACAGGAAGAGTCCTCGGGGCTCGGATCGTCGGCTTGCGCCAGGTTCCGGCTTGGCTCACCAGGCTTTCATGAACCAGAAGATCATGCCGATGTCGCCGATTCGCTGGTTGGTCAATGGCGTCGGTAGCCCGGCCAGGAAATACCAGTCGTTTCCCACGTGGGTTCGCATGCCGGGGGTCAGCGTCACGCTGGTATGTTGACCGTCGCGAAGGGGGGTGTTCGCCACCGCCGAGACGTACCAGGTGAAGTCGCCGACCAGCGGCACGTCGTGATCGGTCAAGGTCTGACCGATGGCGAGCTGGCTGATCAGACTGTCAGACCCACCGCCACCGAGCGGGATGTAGTCACCGATTCCGCCCCGAACCACCCACCGGCCCGCGAAATTGTTCCAGAAACTGATGGCCGGGGTCAGGGCGGTCTTTCCCGCAAGGGGCTGGTTGCCGGTCGGGACCAGCGCCGCGACCTCGGCCGTGAGCGAGAAGTCTTGCGTCTCGTGCAGCAAGACGCGGGGCGTGAACGAGATATCGCCGAATGTCGTGTGGTTCTGCGACGTCGGATTCGTCTGCCCCGTCGGGGAGATGATGGGTAACCCGCTGGCAGCGTTGTTGCGGAGCACGAAGGGGATGTTCGTGATCAGGAGCAGGCGACGGCTGAGCGGCGTGTAGAGGGTGTAGGCACCGAGGTAGGCGTTGCTCTTGTCGCCCTGGTTGAACGCCTCGGCGAACGTGAAGAACCACAGCCGGTACATGTTGCCGTCCGCGGCATTGATCCAGCCCTGCCGCGGTGCGCCGCCGGAACCGTTGGGCGAAGGCACCCAGGCTTCGTCCCAACCTTCGCTGAAGAGTGTCGAGCACGGCAGCGGCGCCCAGGTGTCCGGATCGGGGTGGCCGAAGATCGACTCGGTGATCGTGCCGAAGCACCCCTGTACGACCCGGGGTGCCGTCGGTCCCGCGCCAGGGACGGGGTAGTACAACGGCTGAGGAACGGTCATCAGGCCGGCGTTCGGGTCGGGCGTGGGTGATTCAGAATCGAATAGATCGGAGAGATTCTGGTCCGGTAGTCCTGCCGTTGGTACCGGTGGCGACGGGTTTTGTGCCCGAGCGCGAGCGGTGAACGCAAATAACGAGAGAGCGAGCGCTGCCGCGAACGGGGCGCCTCGCAGGCGGCGAATATGGCTTCCTGCCATCAGTCGACCCCCAGCGTACGAATCATGAGCGTCCTGGCGAGTGCAGGCGGGACACCCGCATCTATGCTTTCGCCCCAGACTCATCGACGAGCAGTCGGTGCGACCAGGTGAGCACATGATCTTTTCGACCGAAAGCTCGTTCCGCCTTTATCCGAGTTTCCTCAAAGTCGCTAAATTCCAATTCCTTCGTTTGTTCCGCAGAATCCCGCAGGTTCACATTCGCGAAGTGTCAGTCAAATGCTCCGAGGGCTTCGGCCAAGCCCGCCGGGAGCAGCAGCCTGTCGACCGCCGGGGTGGCAGCCGGGGAGGCAACAAGAAGTCGAATCTTCGGCGAAGTGAACGAGGTAGGTGCAGACGTCTTCGAGGCTGAGGTGCTCCGGCGACGATTTGAAGTCGCGTGCGAAGCGGGCATTGCATTGCCTTCAGCATTGGCCAATTCCGCAAGTCCATCGCGGTGACCAGGACGTGTGCTCCGGTCACCACGCTTTCATGAACCAGAAGATCATACCGATGTCGCCGACTCGCTGAGTGGTCAACGGTGTCGGCAGACCGGCCAGGAAATACCAGTCGCGGCCCAGGTGCGTACGCATACCGGGGGTCAGCGTCACGCCGGTATGTTTACCATCGCGAAGGGGGGAGTTCACCACCGTTGAGACGTACCAGGTGAAGTCGCCGAACAGCGGCACGTCGTGATCGGTCAAGGTCTGACCGATGGCGAGCTCGCTGATCAGAGTGTCAGACCCACCGCCACCGAGCGGGATGTAGTCACCGATCCTGCCTCGAATCACCCACCGGCCCGCGAAATTGTTCCAGAAGGCGACGGCGGGGGTCAGGTCGGTTTTCCCCGCCAGGGGCTGGTTACCGGTCGGGACCAGCGCCACGACCTCGGCCGTGAGCGAGAAGTCTCTCGTCTCGTGCAGCAAGACGCGGGGCGTGAACGAAATATCGCCGAATGTCGTTTGGTCCTTCGTCGTGGGTATCGTCAGCCCGGACGGGGAGATGATGGGTTGCCCGCTGGAAGCGCTGTTACGGACGACGAAGGGGATGTTCGTGATCAGTTCCAGGCGACGGCTCAGCGGCGTCAAGAGGGTGTAGGCACCGAGGTAGGCGTTGCCCTTCGGGCCCTGGTTGAACGTCTGGGCGAACGTGAAGAACCACAGCCGGTACAGGTTGGCGTCCGCGGCATTGATCCAGCCCTGTCGCGGTGCGCCGCCGGAACCGTTGGGGGACGGTACCCAAGCTTCGTTCCAACCCTCGCTGAAGAGCGTCGAGAGCGGCAGGGAACGCCAGTCGTCCGGATCGGGCTGGCCGAAGATCGACTCGGTGATCGTTCCGAAGATCCCCTGTACGACCCGGGGTGCCGTCGGTCCTGCGCCAGGGACGGGGTAGTACAACGGCTGGGGAACGGTCATCAGGCCGGCGTTCGGATCCGGCGTGGATAATTCAGAACCGAATTCATCGAAGAGATTCTGGTCCGGTATTCCTGTCGGTGGTACCGGTGGCGACGGGTTTTGCGCCAAAGCAGGTGGGACTAACAGATATAAGGACAGGGCGAGTACTGCCGCGAACGAGACGCCTCGCAGGCAGCGAATATGGCTCCCTGCCATCGGTCGACCCCCAGCGTACGAATCAAGAGCATCCCGGCTACTTGCAGGCGGGACACCCGCATGTATGCTCTCGCCCGGAACCCATCGACGCGCAGTCGCTGCGACCAGGTGAGCACATGATTTTTTCGACCGAAAGCGCGTTCCGACTTTATCCGAGTTTCCTCAAAGTCGCTGGATTCCAATTCCTTCGTTTATTCCGCAGAGTCCCCAGGTCGACAGTCACGCAGTGTGAGTCAAACGCCCGGAGGGCTTCGGCCAAGCGCGCCAGCACCAGCAGCCTGCCGACCGCCACGGAGGCAACGACCACGAAGCCCAATCCTGCACGAGGTGAACGAGGTCGGCGCGGACGTCTTCCGGACTGAGGTGCTCCGGCAACGATTTGAAGTAGCGCGCGAAGCGGGCAATGACTGTCCCAGTCCCCCGCCGGTGCGCAGGTAAGATGATAGAGGGAGGTCTCAACATGCCATCCGACTCGACCGACACCGGGCAACTCGTCGAGAGGCTGCGCGCCGGCGACCGCCAGGCGCTCACGGACCTGTTCCAGCGCCACCGGGATCGCCTCCACCGGATGGTC
The DNA here is from genome assembly GCA_963823665.1 of uncultured Planctomycetota bacterium. GTDB lineage: Bacteria > Planctomycetota > Planctomycetia > Isosphaerales > Isosphaeraceae > CAVXHV01. The sequence goes on along the minus strand of CAWGMQ010000007.1, from coordinate 189,994 downwards.
GAGCTGCGCATGGACGCTCGGATCCAGGGCCGGCTCGACGCCTCCGACGTGCTCCAGGACGCGTTCCTCGACGCCGCCGCCCGCCTGGACGGCTACCTCCGGCGCCCCGAGCTGCCGCCATTCCTCTGGCTGCGGCTGGTCGTGGCCGAGCGGCTGGCCATCGCCCACCGCCGCCACCTGGGCACCAAGATGCGCGACGTCGGCCAGGAGGTCTCGCTCTACCGCGATCCGCTTGCCCCAGGCCAGCTCGGCCGCCCTGGCCTCGATGCTGCTGGGCCACCTCACCTCGCCCTCCGAGGCGGCGGTGCGGGCCGAGCATGGTACTCCGGGTCCAGGAGGCCCTCAACGCGCTGGACCCCCTTGACCGCGAAGTCGTGGCGCTGCGACACTTCGAGCAGCTCAGCCGGGCCGAGACGGCGCAGATCCTGGGGATCACCGAGGAAGCCGTGGCGAAGCGGTACATCCGGGCCCTCGAGGCGGCTCAAGCCGATCCTGGCGACGAGGCCAGGCGACCTGCAAGGTTTTTAGATCCATGTCGATCGACGACTCGAAGGACTACGACCTGCTCGATCGACTCGCCGACGAGTTCGCCGACCGACTGCCGCCGCGGCGAGCGGCCCACGGTCCGAAGGAGTATGCCGAGCGGTACCCCGAGCTGGCCGACGAGATCCGCGAGCTCTTCCCGGCGCTGGTCACGGTCGAGCAGGTCGAGGAGATCTGTCCAGGACTGCGAGAGGCGGAGGCGCCGGACCCGGCCGCTGTCGCAGGTCGGCGACTACCGGATCATCCGCGAGATCGGCCACGGGGGCATGGGGGTGGTCTACGAGGCCGAGCAGGTCTCGCTCGGCCGCCGCGTGGCCCTGAAGGTGCTGCCCTGGCAGGCTGGTCGGGACCGCACGCCCTGGAGCGGTTCCGCCGCGAGGCCCGCGCCTCGGCCCGGCTGCACCACACCAACATCGTGCCGGTCTTCGAGATCGGCCAGGAGGGCGACGTCCAGCTACTACGCGATGCAGTTCATCCAGGGCCAGAGCCTGGACGCGGTCATCGACGAGCTACGGCGGCTGCGGGGCCGATCCCTGCGAGGGCGCAGCCGGCGGCCGACCCCGGGCGGCCACGAAGGAGACCCGGCCGGACGACTCGGGCACGCGCGGGCTCGCCGGAGAGCTGGGGGTGGCCCGATCCCTGCTGACCGGCCAGTTCGATCCGGGCCCGGCGCGGTCGGCGGCCGGCGGCGAGGCCCCGAGCGCCTCCGACGAACCGGCCCCGGCCGGGTCGGCCCCCACGGCCGTCCCGGACACGTCGGCCGTGATGCCGGGCGGGGCACAGCTCTCGGCGGTCGAATCGCGGCACCGGGCGTTCCATCGCGGGGTGGCGCAAATCGGCCGACAGGTCGCCTCGGCCCTGGCGTACGCCCACGCCCGCGGCATCCTCCACCGCGACATCAAGCCGTCGAACCTCCTGCTCGACACCGAGGGCGTCGTCTGGGTCAGCGACTTCGGCCTGGCCAAGGTCGACGACGAGGACCTGACCAGGACCGGCGACGTCCTGGGTACGCTCCGCTACATGGCACCGGAGCGGTTCCGCGGCCAGGGCGACGCCCGGGCCGACGTCTACTCGCTGGGGCTGACCCTCTACGAGCTGCTGACCCTGCGGCCGGCGTTCGACTCGCCCGATCGCCTGGCGCTCTCCGAGCAGATCAAGAGCGTCGAGCCGCCCCGGCCGCGGTCGATCGACCCGCGGATCCCCCGCGACCTGGAGACGATCGTCCTCAAGGCGATCGAGAAGGACGCGGGTGACCGCTACGCGACGGCCGAGGCGATGGGCGAGGACCTGCGGCGGTTCCTCGACGACGAGCCGATCCTGGCGCGGCGGGTCGGCGGCGCCGGAGCGGTACGCTCCGCTGGGCCCGGCGCAACCCGGTGATCGCGGTCCTCGGGGGGAGTGCTGACGGTGGTCCTGCTCGTGGCGACGATCTCCTCGCTGCTCGTCGCCCGGCGGATGAGTGGCCCTCGCCGGGGTGAACGAGCGGCGAGAAGCTCACAGGCGGAGGCCGCAGCGCGAGCGGGCCGAGCAGAACCTCTACATCGCCCGGATCGGCCAGGCCGACGGCGCCCTCCGCCTGTTCGACCTTCGCCACGGCCCGCGGCCTGCTGGACCTGTGCCGCCCGGGGCCGGGCGAGCCGGACCGCCGCGGCTGGGAGTGGTCCTACCTCGACCAGTGGTGTAACCCCGAGCTCAGGACCCTGCCGCTGCCCATCGTCACCCGCCACGCAAGCCGTCGCCGTCAGCCCCGACGGCCGGCTGCTGGCGGTCGGCTGCTCCTCCCCCTTCAGCTTGAGCCGCGGCGAGTACCCGCCCGTCCCGGCCTACCTGATCAGCCTGCCTGAGGGCCGGGTCCGGCACGAGCTGAACGGTCACCTGCGGTTCGTTTTGACCGTCGCCTTCCGGCCCGACGGGAGACGCCTGGCGACCTTCGGCGAAGAGGGGACGATCCGGGTCTGGGACACCGGCAGCGGGCAGGAAGCTCAGGACGATCAGCCTGGGCCTCGAATTGGCGCAGCGCGGCGGGGGGCTGAGCTGGAGCCCGGACGGCCGGCGGCTCGCGAGCGTTGCGGAGGAAGGCCTCCTCCGGATCTGGGATCCCGAGACCGGGCGTGAGACGGCCCGGATCGACGCAGAATGCCCGATCGGTGGCCTGGAGCCCGGACGGCACCCGGATCGCCTCGGCCTTGGTCGGTGACGCCGGGCTGGAGGTCCGCCCCTGGGAGGCCGCGGGCGGAGCGGCTGCTCGAGCCTGTCCTCAGGCAACCGGGTAGCGTCCACTCGCTCTGCTGGTCGCCCGACGGCCGCCGGCTGGCCGCCACCTGTGGGATTCCAGCAGCGACTCACTCGGCTGGTGGCTCTGCGTCTGGGACACGACGAGCGGGGAGAGGGTGTTCCGGGTCGAGCACGTCGCGGACCTGACATCGATCGCCTTCAGCCGCGACGGCAGCCGGCTGGCGACGGGCGGGATGGAAGGGATCGTGCGGGTGTTCGACGCGGCGGATGGCCGGGAGCGCGCCGCCCTGTTCACCGGGTTGATGAACGTCAGCGGCCTGAGCTTCAGCCCCGACGGCCGCCGGCTCGACGCCGCCGGCTGGGGGATGGGGGGAATCAAGGTCCTTCGACCCGGACCGCGACCCGCGCGGCCGGGGCATTCCGGGCTGGCCCGCCCAGATCGGTGCCCTGACGTTCGATCGCGATGGCCTCCGGGTCCTCGGGTGCGACTGGCTCGCGGACGGTCTCCTGGCCTCCGCCGACCGGTCGATGGCACCGTGGAATACGAGCCGTCGCTCCCGGTGACGAACTCCCGCGACTGGCCCCGCGGGGACTTCGCCTTCAGTCCCGACGGCACGCGGCTTGCGGCGCCGACGCGACAGGACCCGACGGTCGTCGGGGTCTGGGACGTCGTCCTCGGGCGCACGGTCGCCACGCTGCGTGGATCGACCGGGCCGGTCACGGCCGTCGCATTCGGCCCCGACGGCCGGTCGCTGGCGACCGCGGCGGAGGGCGGGCCGACGGGGCCGTCCGGTCGTGACCCTCTGGCACCTCGCCTCGAGCCGGGCGATCCGAACCTTCGAGGCGGGGCCGACCCCGGCTCGAGGCCCTCGCCTTCAGCGGCGACGGCCGCAGGCTCGCGGCCGGTGGGGGCAAGCGGGGAGCCCCGGGCTGGGTCACCGCCTGGGACGCGGAGACGGGGGCCGTGCTCGGGACGCTGGACCGCGTCGGCCGCGTCAAGTCCCTGGCGTTCCACCCGGATGGAGTCCGGCTCGCCGTCGCGGATTACGAGGGGATGAAGGTCCACCTCTGGGACCTCGCCGCAGGCACCTTGATCACGAAGCCGGGGCCGAAGCAAGTCAGTTGCGTCGCGGTTCACCCCGGACGGGAAGCGGCTGGCGGCGCTGGGGTACGACGGCAACGTCCACCTCGCCGACGCCCGGACCGGCGAGGAGATGCTGGTGCTCCGCGGCTTCGGTCCGCCCATCGGCGGGGGCGGTTACACCCCACGGATGGCCTTCAGCCCCGACGGTTCCCGGATCGCCGGCCAATTCCTGTCATTACTGAACCTCTGGGACCTCGGACCCGGGTCGGATCTGGCGGCCGAGCCCGGGGCCGGCGATCTCGCCGGCTGGCTGCGCCGCAGCCGCGCCCTGGCCGAGGCGGGCGACGCCGCCGGCGCCCTTGCCGCCGCCGCGCGGGCCGCCGCGATTCCGGGTGGGGACGCGTCCCCCTGGATCGAGCACGCCGTCTCCCTGTATCGCCGCGGCGACTCGCCAGGGCGCAGGCGGCCATGAGCCGGGCCATGGAGGCCCTGCCCGACGACCCCGGGCGATGGATCGACCTCAGCCGGTTGCTCGGGCGCCTCGGCTGGCCGGAGGGGTCGGCGACAGTCCGTGCGAGGGCCCGGTCCCTCTTCGAACGACGGCTCTCCAGCGCGCCCGACGACGAGAGCGGCCGCCGCGGCCCTGGCCGAGCTGCTCCCGGAGGCCGAGGCAAGGGCGGGCTGGACCGTCCTCCGGCCCGACGCGATGACCTCCGCCGCCGGCACCACACTGACCCGGCTGCCCGACGACTCGGTCCTGGCCGGCGGGCCGAACCCGGCCGTCGACACATACACGGTCGAGGCCATGACCGGTCTGTCAGGGATCACGGGATTGCGGCTCGAGGCGATCCCCGACCCGAGCCTCCCGCACCGGGGGCCGGGGCGGGACAACGGAGGCAACTTCCACCTGGACTCGATCCGACTGTACACCGTCTCCGGGCAGTCGGCCGCGGTCCCGGTCCGCCTGTCCCGGGCCGTGCGCCGATTTTTCGGAGCCAATGTACGCCCCCAAGGGTGGCAGGCGGTTCCCTCGACACCGATCCGAATACCGCCTGGTCGATCTGGCCGCAGGTGGGCCGGCCTCATTGGGCCGTCTTTCAGACCGCCCGACCGATCGGCACCGGTGCCGGCATGAGGTTGCGGGTGGAGCTGGCCTCCCGGCTGAAGTACGCACGAAGCACACCTGGCCGGTTTCGCCTGTCGGTGACGACCGGCCGTTCCCGCTGTTCGAACCGCGATTGAGGAGCATCAAGGCCGACGAGAAGCGGAATGGCCTGACGCGGCTCGCGGCGGCCTACCTCTTGATCGGCGACTGGGCCTCGGCCGCCGCCATCCTGTCCCGGGCCGCCGCGCGGCCCGATGCCTCGGCCCTCGATGGTTTCCTGCTGGCCCTGGCCTGCCATCACCTGGGCCGCCTTGATGAGGCGCGAAGCGATTGCGACCGCGCCCTCGAGCGGCTGGGGAGCGGCCTGGCGGAGGAGGCGACCCGGGATGTGGCCGTCGAGGCGATGGTGACCATCCGGGGCCTGGGCGTCGACGAGGCCGAGGCGCTGTTGCAGGACCTCGTGTTCCCAGCCAGCCCATTCGGTCCTTTGTAGGTGAGCGCACCGTCCCCCCGACCGGGCAGGTCCGGCGGCCGGTGCATCGGTCCTGTAGGAGGCGGGCTCCGCCCGCCGATCCCCGGCTCTGGCCGAGCCCGACTGGAGCACGCCTGGACTTTTTTGGGAATTCTCGGCACGCCCGGCCCCATTCGCGCAGGTCTTACCTTAGAGGCGAGGCGCCGGGCCGCGATGGCCGCCTCCGTCGCCGACCGACTACTGACCGGCCGGGCCGGTCAACCCACGGGAGACTCGTCATGCAACCGCTCGCAACGGCCGAGGACGTGCTGCGCTCCTTCCGGGAGATCGAGAGATCTTCCATGACAGTACCAGCCCATACGATCTGATTAATCTTTGAAGATTCATCGCTGAAGAGCCACCGCCGCCGACTGACCGACGCGTCCCAGACCGGGGCCGGACGTCCGCCCTGCGCGCCGCGATCCCAGCAACCGCATCGCCAAAGCACCCCAATGGCACCTGACCGCATCGAAGGGCAACCACTCAACCCGAAGAGGAGACTTCCATGCCCAGCCGTCGCGCTATCCGTTACCGCTTGGCTCGCGCGTCCCACGGGGTCCACAACCACCGTCTCCGCCGCCGCCCGGCCCTGGAGATCCTCGAGCCGCGCGTCGTGCTCTCCACCTACATGGTCAACAGCACGGGCGATTCGGGCACCGGCGCCGACGGCACGGGCGACCTGCGCTACTGCATCACCCAGGCGAATGACGCCGGCGGCTCCAACACGATCGACTTCACGCTCACCGCGCCGGCGATCATCACCTTGACCGGCTCCTTGCCCACCATCAGGAACAACCTGACCATCGACGGACCCGGCGAGACGCAACTCACCATCGATGGCAATAATGCGCACAGCATCCTGGTGGTCGCTTCCGCCTCCTACACCGTCAAAGTTTCGGCGCTGACGCTGGCCGACGGCAACGCCAGCCTGGGCGGCGCCGTCTTCAACAACTACGGCAACATGACGCTGGACGACTGCGCGATCGGCGGGAGCTCGGCCGTGGATGGCGGCGCCATCGCGAACAAAGGCACGCTCACGCTCGACTCGTGCTTCATCGCGGAGAACTCCGCGACCGACACCGGCGGCGGCATCGACAGCACGGGCACGCTCACCTTGGACACCTGCACCTTCATGGGGAATTCCGCCGCGAACGGCGGCGGGATCCAGAACGCCGGCACGCTGACGATCAACGGCGGCACCATCGAGAGCAATAAAGCCACGATGAGCGGCGGCGGGATAAATAACTCCGGCACAGGCACAGGGAGCTGGACCGACGCCACCGTGAGCGGGAACACGGCCAAGAACGGGGCCGGGTTGTACAATTCCGGCACGATCAAGACCTACGGGGGCACCGTCGTGGCGAACAAGGCCAGTTCCTACGGCGGAGGGATTCTTAACTCGGGATACCTGTACATGGCCTCCGACTCCGCGACCCCGCCGATGGCGGCCACGATCTCCGGGAACACGGCTCTGAGCGGCGGCGGCATCGACAATACCGGCACGCTGTCGGCCAAGAGCGGCACGATCTCGAGCAATTCCGCGACTCTTTACGGCGGTGGCGTGCTCAATCAGTTTTCCGCCGCGTCGAGCCTGAGCAACTGCACCGTCACCGGGAATTCGGCCGCCGCCGGCGGCGGGATCATGAACTCCAGCACGCGCCCGCTGACTCTGAACACGGACACCATCGAGGAGAACTCAGCCAGTTCAGGCGGCGGAATGTGGAACGCCGGCACCCTGACGATGCAGGGCGGCATCATCTCGGACAATAGGGCGTCTGACGGAGGCGGCGGTCTCTACAATCAGGGCTCGTCGACATTCTCGAGCGTCACCATCTCGGGGAATTCGGCCGGCTCAGGCGGTGGGATCGAGAACAACTCGGGGACGCTCAGCCTCACCAGCTCCACGATCTCGGACAATCACGCCCAGTATGGAGGCGGTCTCGATTCGTTCATTCCCAGCACGTTCAACAACACCGTCTCACTTGACCAGGTGACGGTGACGGGCAACGTGGCGCAAGGGACCAACGGCCCGAACGGGAAGGGCAACGGTGCAAAGGGGACGGCCGGCACTGACGCGGCTGGCGGCGGGATGATCGTCACCGGCGGTAACTTGACGATCACGGCGAGCTCGATCGTCGACAACCGAGCCCTGGGCGGCGCCGGCGGCGCGGGCGTGATTGGTGCGGCCGGTTATGCTAATTACACGGCATTCGACTTTCTAGTCAAGACCCGGGTGGCCGGTGGCTCAGGCGGCAGCGGAGCAGACGGCGGCGGGGCGTTCGGTGGGGGCCTGGCCGTCTCCTCCGGGACCATCACGCTGATCGACTCGGCGGTCTCCTCGAATACCGCCGGAGGCGGCGGCGGCGGCGCCGGAGGAGCCGGCGGCCAGGGATGGGTGGGTCCGAATGGTTACGCCGGCAAGACGGGCCAGGGCGAGCCGGTCAATGGCGCCAACGGTTTCGCCGGTGGGGACGGTGGGGCCGGCGGTCCCGCAGGTGCCGGTGGTGAGGCGCTCGGCGGCGGCCTTTACATCGTCGGCGGGTCGCTGAGTGTGATCGACATGGCATTGAATGATAATCAGGCCAATGCGGGCGCAGGTGGCGCGGGCGGCGGCGGCGGCGGCGGCGGCGGCGGCGGCAACGGCCAGGACGCGAGCTACGCCGGCAACGGGGCTCCTGGCGGCGCTGCAAAGTCGGGCGGCGCCGGCGGCGCCGGCGGCCAGGCCAGGGGGGGGGCCTTGTACATCACCAGGGCCAGATCGCTGACATTCACCGGCGCGACGCTCAGCGACAACCACGTCCGGGCCGGCGCGGGCGGCAACGGAGGCGATGGCGGAACCGGCGGCGCGGGCGGAGCGGGAGGCGACGGCGCGCAGCCGGGGAGCGGGGCGAAGGCCAGCGGCGGCTCCAAGGCCGGCGCCGGCGGCGCGGGCGGCCAGGCCGACGGCGGAGCCGTGGACTGCTCGAGTGCCCAATCTTTGGCGATCACGAGTGCAACATTCCAGAGCAACCAGGTCCAGGCCGGCTACGGTGGCCACGGAGGACGAGGCGGCTACGGCGGCGATGGCAATCAACTATCGACAAACTCCGGCGATCTCCTCCACGCCGGGACAGCGGGCGTGGGCGGAGCGGGCGCCGTTGGCGGCGCGGGCGGGCAGGCCGGCGGCGGAGCGGTGTACGTCGTCTCCGGAGTGATTACCATCGGCAAGACGACGGTCGACGCCAACCAGGTCCAGGCCGGGGCGGGCGGCGCGGGCGGCCAGGCCGGCTCCTATGGGACTAAAGGTAATTTCATGAAACAACCCGATCAGCCAGGGGCTGCCGGCAGCGGTGGCGCCGGCGGCGCGGCTAATGGAGGGGGGATCTTCGTCCAAGCTGGCGGGCCGGTGACCATTTTGGACTCGACCATCGCCCTGAACATCGGCGATGCCGGCGCGGGCGGCGCGGGCGGCGACGCCGCTGGGGGCTCAGGGGTCTACCTAACCTTCGGTGGAGGACCGGGCCACACAGGCGGCGACAGCAACGGCGGCGGGCTCTTGATCAGTGCCGGCAGCGTGACGTTCATCGAGGACGCCACCGTCTCGAGTAATCAGGCCGGTGCAGGCGCCGGTGGGGCCCACGGCAAGCAACACTATCCGCATCAAAATCCCGCCGGCGCGGACTCCGGCCAGGCCGACGGGGGCGGACTCGACGCCGGCCCCGAAGCAACCGTAACGAACAGCATCATCGCCGGGAATACCATCGCCGGCGGGTCGGCCAGCGACGTGGCCAACCTGCTCGACCCGGCCAGCCAGAACAACCTCATCGGCACCGGCGGAAGCGGCGGCCTTTCGAATGGTAAGAACGGCAATCAGGTCGGCCTTGCAAATCCCGGGCTCGGCCCGCTGGGCTGGTATGGCGGTCCGACACAGACGATCCCCTTGCTCGCCGGCAGCGCGGCCATCGGCGCGGGACTGATCGCCGACGATCCGGGTACGACCACGCAAATTAAAACCGACGAGCGAGGGATGCCGCTCGACTCACCCAAGCCCGACATCGGCGCCTTCCAGACGCAGGCCCATCCGCTGGTCGTCACCACCTCAAGCGACGGCCTCGGCTCGCCGCTGGACCAGCTCGACCTGCGCCAGGCGATCAACCTGGCCGATGTCCTGGGCGGGGGCACGATCACCTTCGCTCCCGGCCTGGGCTCGACGATCGACCTGGTCTCGGGCGCGCTGCCGGCGATCACCACGAACACGACGATCACCGGCCCCGGCGCCGCCTCGCTGACCGTCGACGCGCAGGGGGCCAGCGGCATCCTCGTGGAAAGCGCCGGCGCCAACGCGACCGTCTCCGGGCTGACGTTCGCCCACGGCAGCGCCGCCTCCGGCGGAGGCGTCTCGAACGCCGGCACGCTGACCATGACGGACTGCACTCTCACGGGCGACACGGCCACCACTGGCGGTGCCGTGTATAACAACGGCACGCTGACCATGACGGACTGCACTCTCACGGGCGACACGGCCACCACCGGCGGTGCCGTCTCTAACAACGGCACGCTGTACATGACCGGCTGCACTCTCACGGGCGACAAAGCCACCACCGGCGGTGCCGTCTATAACAGCCGCACGCTGTACCTCACCGACATTACGGTGATGGACAACTCGGCTACCACGGGCGCCGGGATCGACAACACGCTCAGGCTGACGCTCGCCGGCGGCACCGTCTCGGGCAACTCGGCCACCGGCTCCGGCGGCGGTTTCAACGACGACTTTGACGCCGCCATGACGCTGAGCAACTGCACCCTATCGGGCAACTCGGCTGAGAGCGGCGGCGGTGTCTCCGAGGGCAGGCTGGCGAGTCTCACCCTGAATCTCTGCACGGTCACGAGCAACAAGGCTTCGAGCTACGGAGGCGGCATCGAGGCTGATGACGCCGAACTGCTGAGGGCTAGCGATTGCACGGTGTCGAGCAACTCGGCCGGTACTGGCGGCGGCATCGCCGTGCATTCCACTGACACCGTGAACCCCATCTCCGCGGTCGTGACGCTCTCCGGGTGCACGGTATCGGACAACTCAGCCACTGGCCGGGGCGGTGGCATCCTGAGCGTGGTCGGCGGACTGACGCTCATGTCCAGCTCCGTTTCAGGGAACTCGGCCGGCGCTTCGGGCGGCGGGATGTACGCCACTCAATCAACGCTTTCGCTCACCGACTGCACTGTTTCGGTCAATACCGCCGCCAAGGACGGAGGAGGCATCGCTGACCTCGGTGACGGTAGGCTGATGCTGACCGACTGCGCCGTGACGGGTAACAAGGCCATCGATGGCGCCGGGGGAATCTACGATTCCGACAAGGCGACTCTATACGGTTCGACACTCGCAGGGAACACGGCCGGCCGCGCCGGCGGCGGCGTGTCCAGCACCGGTACCTTGACGCTGGATGACTGCACGGTCTCCGGCAACACGGCGGATGCCGGCGGGGGCGTGTCCGGTACCGGTACCTTGACGCTGGATGACTGCACGGTCTCCGGCAACACGGCGGATGGCGGCGGCGGGGGCGTGTCCAGCACCGGTACCTTGACGCTGGATGACTGCACGGTCTCCGGCAACACGGCGGATGGCGGCGGCGGGGGCGTGTCCAACACCGGTACCTTGACGCTGGATGACTGCACGTTCTCGGGCAACACGGCGGATGGCGGCGGGGGCGTGTCCAACCTCGCTGGCGGCAGCGCGACTGTGAATAACACGATCGTGGCCAACGACTCGGGCGGCGACCTCTCGAATCAGGGCACGCTCACCGGCGGGTTTGACCTGATCGAGGACGGCAGCGGCGGAGCGGGGCTGACCGATACCATCACGGGCGACCCGAAACTCGGCTCGCTGGCCTCGAACGGCGGGCCGACCCAGACCATGGCCCTCCTCACCGGCAGCCCGGCGATCGGTAAAGGCAGCGTCGCCCTGATCCCCGCCGGCAGCACCACCGACCAGCGGGGAGCACCGCGGACCAACGCCGGCACCGTCGACATCGGCGCCTTCGAGGATTTGACCAACATCGTCGTCAACACGCTGGCCGACCCCACCGGCGCGCCGACCACGGGCGTCATGTCGTTCCGCGAGGCGATCGCCATCGTCGAGGCCTTCGACCTGACCGGCGGCACGATCAGCTTCGCCCCCGGACTCACCGGCACCATCGCGCTCTACGGCCAACTGCCGACCCTCACGGGCGACATGACCATCGACGGGCCCGGCGCCAACGTCCTGACCATCGACGCCCAGGGCACCGGCGAGATCCTCGTGGTCGACGAGCGGGCCGTCGTGGCGATCTCCGGCCTCTCGCTGGCCCACGGCGCTGGCAGCTACGGCGGCGGCATCGGCAATTACAGCACGCTCGCCCTGACCGATTGCAGCCTCACGAACAACACGGCCACCACGGGCGGAGGGGCGATCTTCACCGAGGGCAGCCTCACCCTCACCGGCTGCACGCTCTCCCAGAACTCCGCCGGCAGCTTCGGCGGGGCCGTCGAGAACCTCTTCGGGTCCCTGACGATCATCGACAGCACCGTGGCGTCGAACTCTTCCGGCGACCTGGGCGGCGCCATCTGGAGCGGCGCCTCGCTGCAGCTAATCGACAGCACCGTCTCGGGCAACTCGGGCGCCATCGGCGGCGGCCTGTACAATACCGGCTCGGCCACGCTCGAGAACTCGATTGTGGCCAACAGTCCCGCGGGCGGCGACATCTCGAATGAGGGCACGCTCACCGGCGGGTACGACCTGATCGGGGACGGCAGCGGCGGCGCCGGGCTGACCAATTTGATCGCGGGCGACCCGCTGCTCGGCCCGCTGGCGTGGAACGGCGGGCCGACCCAGACCATGGCCCTCCTCACCGGCAGCCCGGCGATCGGTAAAGGCAGCGTCGCCCTGATCCCCGCCGGCAGCACCACCGACCAGCGGGGAGCACCGCGGACCAACGCCGGCACCGTCGACATCGGCGCCTTCGAGGATTTGACCAACATCGTCGTCAACACGCTGGCCGACCCCACCGGCGCGCCGACCGCGGGCGTCATCTCGCTCCGCGAGGCGATCGCCGACGTCGAGGCCTTCGACTCGACCGGCGGCACGATCGGCTTCGCCCCCGGACTCACCGGCACCATCGCACTGAGCAGCCCACTGCCGACTCTCACCGGCGACGTGACGATCGACGGGCCCGGCGCCAACGTCCTGACCATCGACGCCCAGGGCTCCGGCGAGGTCTTCGTGGTCGACGAGCGGGCCGTCGTGGCGATCTCCGGCCTCTCGCTGGCCCACGGCGCTGGCAGCTACGGCGGCGGCATCGGCAATTACGGCACGCTCGCCCTGACCGATTGCAGCCTCACGAACAACACGGCCACCACGGGCGGCGGGGCGATCTTCAGCGAGGGCAGCCTCACCCTCACCGGCTGCACGCTCGCCCAGGACTCCGCCGGCAGCTTCGGCGGGGCCGTCGAAAACCTCTTCGGGTCCCTGACGATCATCGACAGCACCGTGGTGTCGAACTCTTCCGGCAACCTGGGCGGCGCCATCTGGAACGGCGCCTCGCTGCAGCTAATCGACAGCACCGTCTCGGGCGACTCGGCCGTCATCGGCGGCGGCCTGTACAATACCGGCTCGGCCAAGCTTGACAACTCGATCGTGGCCAGCAGTCCCACGGGCGGCGACATCTCGAATCAGGGAACGCTCACCGGCGAGTACGACCTGATCGGCGACGGCAGCGGGGGCATCGCTGGCACCGGCAACTTGCTGGGCACCGTCGCGAACCCCATCAACCCGCTGCTCGCCCCTCTGGGCAACTTTGGCGGGCCGACCCCGACCATGGCGCTCTTGCCGGGCAGCCTGGCCTTGGGCGCGGGACTGATCGCCACCTACCCGGGTATGACCACGCAAATTACCATCGACCAGCGCGGGCTGCACCTCGACTCGCCGGTTCCCGACATCGGTGCCTTCCAGAGCCAGGGTTTCACCCTCACGGCAGCGAGCGACAGCACGGCACAGGTAGCTCTGCCGGGCACACTCTTCGCACAGCCCCTGGCGCTCGTCGTCACGGCCAACAACCCTGTTGAGCCCGTGGCCGGCGGCGTCATCACCTGGATCGCTCCATCAACCGGCGCCTCCGCCGTTCTCTCCAGCACAACATCCACCATCGGGGCGGGCGGCGGCGTCTCGGTCACGGCGACGGCCGGCAGCACACCCGGCAGTTTTGCCGTCACGGCCTCGGCCACGGGCGTAGCGGCGCCAGCATCCTTCGAATTGACAAACACGCCGCGACTCGCGATCAGCTCGATCGCCCAGGTCTCGCCCAACCCGCGCAATTTGGACGTCGCTTCCATCGATGTCACCTTCAACAAGCCGATCAACACCAGTAGCCTGACGGCAAGCGCCCTGAGCCTGACGGACAATGTTGGCGCCAACCTGGTCAACAGCAGCGTTACGCTCAGCCTTGTCTCCGGCTCGACCTACCAGATCAACGGGCTCTCCGGGCTGACCGCGGCGCAGGGGTCGTATGTGCTCACCGTGAACGCCGCCGGCATCACCGACCAGTACGGAATACCTGGCAGCGGATCGATCAGGGCGTCGTGGCTCGAGGACACGACCCCGCCGACGAGCTCAGTCAATCCGCTGCCGGCACGCGGCACCAGCCTGACGTTCGCGGTCTCCGTCACCGGCTCGGACGGCGGCTCGCCACCCTCCGGCGTGAAGTCGTACAATCTCTACTCAAGCACCAACGGCGGCGCGTGGTCACTATGGACCACCGTTCCGGTCTCGAGCCCAACGGCCGAGTTCACCGGCCAGAGCAGCACGAGCTACGCTTTTTACAGCACGGCGACGGACAACGCTGGAAACAGCCAGGCTTACAATCCGCAAATTGACGCGAGCACGTATCTGCCCGACCTGACCCCGCCGGTCACGGCGGTCGATGGCACGACCGGATCCAATCCGAGCACGGTGAATGCGGGCACAGGCACGTTCACGCTCAACCTGACCGGGAGTGATCCTGGAGGTGGGGTCGTGACCTATTTCGAGCTGTTTGTATCGATCGATTCCGGACCGTACCAGATGGCTGGACCAGCGATTCCCGCCGGACCGGCGAGCAGCACGGGGAATGTCCAGGCGACCATTCCGTACCAGGGTCTCACTGACGGTGCCAAGCACACGTACGCGTTCTACAGCATCGGGCTCGACAGCGCGGGCAACATACAGGCGGCACCAACTTCCCCCAATCTGTCGCTTACAGAGACGTTTGCGACTGCGACGCCGGCGCAGCTCGAGACGACGGCCCTGGTCGTCGAAGACGGTGCCGTCGAGCGGTCGTACATCCGTTACCTGCAAGTCGATTTCAACGAGTCGGACAGCCAGTCGGGCGGCGAGCTCACCCAGATTGTCAATTCACTCAAGACAACCTCACCCGAGATCCAGCTCTACCAGTACGACCTGAACGATGACGCGTCGAGCAAGACGGCCGTCTCGCTCTCGGGGGTGACCGTCTCTGTCATCGACCATGCGATCGAGCTCGACTTTGGTGCAAACGGCCTGGGCGGCGGCCCCAACTCGACAAGCGCGGATGGCTATTACGAGCTCGACATCAATCTTCCTGGTGGAACGACGGCGGCGCACCATTTCTACCGGCTGCTGGGCGACGTCACGGGTGACGGAACGGTCGACGCCAACGACCTGAATGAAATCGCCGCCGAAGTCAATCTGTCGAACCCGACCGGGTTTGCGCCCCTGGGCGCGGACGTGACCGGTGCCGGCACGATTTCAGCCCTCGACCTCACGCTGGCAACGCGGTCCAAGGGGCACAAGCTCGGCACGGGGCTGCCCTTGAGTTAAGTATCCGTAACATGTGCCGGTAAGTTCAATTTGCCTTATCGTCCGAGGGGTAAGGAAAGTAAAGCTCGTTGCGGTCGGGGTCAACAATGACCATGAGCCTGTACCCCCACTGCCCGTCTTTGACGTCCACGCCCTTTCCTTCCAGCTCAGCACGCAAGTTATTGAGCACTTCGACATCGAGCGAGATGAACATGAGGCCTTTGCCCACCTTGTCGGGCCATTGCGAGGAGAGAATGAGCTCGCAGCCCTTTCGCTCAACCTGAGCGACCAGAGCCTGACCCTCTTCCTCATAACGCCACTGATTGCTGAACCCAAGCTGCTTCACGTAGAAATCGATCGATCGGTCGACGTCCGCCACGAACAGCACCGGCCGCGCATACCACTTGTCGCTCATGACGTCACCCTCCAGGCGCCAGATCGTTTTGAACTACAGAGAGTTCTGGTATTCTCGACCCATTGTAGTGAGTAAAGCATGTCATTCGCAGCTACGGGGCAACACATGGCGATCACAGGCATCGTGCCGCAGTTGCGCACGACAGACATGGCTTCATCCATCCGCTTCTACACGGAGAAGCTGGGGTTCTCTGTCGAGTTCAAATACCAAGATTTTTACACAGGCATCCGAGCGGGCGAACAGATTTTCCACTTGAAGCTTGTGGATGAGAAAGACCCTTCCATCGCATATGTTGAGGAAGGCGAACACTTTCACCTCTACTTTGTGACGAGCGGCGTCAGGGACTTCGCTGCCGAGCTCAAGACAAATGGTGTAGAATTGATGAAAGACGTCCACGAGACGCCTTGGAATACAAGGGAGATCGTCATCCAGGACAATCAAGGTCATACCTTGTATTTTGGTGAACATTTGTAGTTGATTACTATCTCATTCACGCAACCGCTGCCGGTCGGACAATGTCGGGCGGCCAACATTACAGGTTCGGGGAGAGGCAGGCGAAAGAGCTCGCCGCCTGATCCTCCCGCACGTGAGTTTCCTCAGCCCCAAAGTAAGTGAGAACGACGGTCGGCCGGATCGACACCAAAGCGAGAAAAGGTCTGATTTCCTCCAGGCGGAAATATTTCCGGGCGCACTTGCCTAATTCCAGCAGGTCACAGACAATCGTCACGGGACGTGCTGAGCCATCTTGGCGGAACTGAAGATCGCTGAATTCAAGAGACGGATCAAGAACCAGCGCAGTGGCTCGCTGGTTGCGGCTCGACCGCATGGGTGGAGAACCCTACGACGAAGCTGTTCTGCCGGGCGTCGCCCGGCCATGGCATCTCGACGGGCAACGGCACGTCGGGCTCGGGAGACTCGGGTACGTTGCCGTACGTCATCGGGCTGGCCAACAGCGACCCCAACGTCGACGGCAGCGAGATCCAGTTCTCCCCGGCTGTCTTCTCCTCGCCCCAGACCATCACCTTGGCCGGTACGCTGGCGCTGCTCAAAACGTCAGGGCCAGAGCTCGTCGAGGGGCCTGCGTCGGCGCTCACGATCTCGGGCGGCGGGCCATTGTCGAACTTCAGCGACTTTTTCGTGGGGCCCGGTGTGACCGCGCGCATCACCGGTCTGACAATCGCCAACGGAAACACGACCGCCGGCGGCGGCGGTGTCTACAACCAAGGCGAACGCGCCAGGGGGCGGAACGCCGACGGGGAGGGTGAAGTTCATGGATGGCTCGGCTGTGCTGGAGACGGCTACTCTCAGCGGTGGCGTGGCCACGCTTTCAACATCGACGCTGTCCGTGGGAGTCAACTCGATCACCGCCGTTTACAGCGGAGATGCCAACTTCACGACCAGCACGTCTGCGGTTCTGAACCAGAAAGTGAAACTGGTGTCGGGCGTGTCGGTTGCCGTCTCGACGGTCGAACTCTCGAGCATGGGTTGGTCCGTCACGACTGGCAGCGATGACAACGTCACCACGAGCGGGTCCGCATCCGCCGGCCAACCGACCCGAGGATTGGCTGTCCTGTCCGCGGCCGGCTCGGCGGGCCTCCTGGTCGACATGGCGATTGGCACACTTCAGGACGATAGCCCGAGCACATCACCGCTCGACGATCTGGCCCGCGATCTGATCGCGGTACGTTCCCTGGGTCGTGTCCGCTGACGGCAAGGAAAAATTCGGTTAGTTTTACAGCGATCCTGGGGGCCGAACCAGACGTTGCACCCGGCCGAGTTTCAGGGACGTCGACCAGCGGCGGTTCGGGTCCCCGATCCAGAAGCGCCTCGCGCTCATGGGGTCGGCCTCGATCTTGGCCGCGAGGAGCGTGGTCGGGATCAGGATTTGTATTTGATCTCCGGAAAGTCCTCGCGCGCCTTCTTGTACAGGTCGTCCCACTCCGCCGGCCAGCCGAATGCCTTCCTGGCGAGCGGTTTGAGGTCCTTGTGCTCGAACCAGTGCTCTTGCCAGGTTTCAGGCGGGAGGGCAATTTCTCAGCCTTTGGCTCCAGCGCCTGATTTCGGGTCGAAGCGGCTCCCTGCGATCGAGCTTGCGACGCTCGGCCGCTGGACGTTGATTTGTTGGGAGTGGCGTTCGAGCTCTGCTTCGGCGAGCTGCCGGGGTTGTCGTCGGCGATCGTCGCGTTCGCCACGGCGACGCCTTTGAACCAGCTACTGGTCGCGGCGATGGTCAAGAGGACAAGACCCGTGCCAACCGCTGAGAGGAACAATCGGACTCGACGACTCGCCATCTTCGCGCCTCCGCTGGAACACGAAATCGATCCGCTCATCATGGCGCAAAAACGTCGCGCGGGAGTTCAGGCGCAGCGAGGAGTGCCTGGTATGCCGCGTTCGTACGGAAGGGCGTCAGGAGCGGTTCGCTGCGCAGCCGTCCGGCATCTTTGAAACCCACGGCGACGGCCTCGCGAAGCAGCGCAATCGTGTCATCGGCCAGGCTCTTGCGGAGCCGGGTGCGCTGGCTCGCATCGAGGCGCAGCGGTAGTCGGTCGACCTGAGCGAGCATCCGGGCGTATTCCAGTCCGATTTCGAACAACAAATCTGCATCTCCGCGAGCGGTCGTGAGCGAGAGCGCTCGCCAATGCGCCGCCTCTTCAGGCTCGCCCCGCGATTCGAGAACTTCGGCGAGCTTCCGCCGCACGATGACGAGAAATCCCCGTGCGTCCATAGCGCCCGGTGACGCGCTGTTGAACTCGTCCCACATCTTCGCCGATTTTCGCAGCAAGCCGAGATCGGGCTGGAGGCCATCTTGTTCTTGATACACGGCCTTGTTAAAGCAAACATCTGCGTAGATTCGCTGGACACGAAGCGGGACTGGCCACACAAACGAAAGTTTGTCGTAAATCTCGTAGGCCTCTTCGATGACCTCGCGCCGGGTTCTAGCAAAGCCAACGGTATCGGAATCCGTCGCGACCTTGACATTGTAGTCGACCTCGGCCAGAAGCCCTTTGAAGTGGACGGCCTGCGAAACTTGACAGCCTGGGTTACTGGAGAGTGCCTTGAGCGTCTGCCGGGCCTTCGCGAACTCAGCGATCGCCTCGGCGGGCTTCCGCATATCGAGATATGCCAAACCGAGCTCCTGGGACGCTAGCTGGAGCTGTGCTCCATACAAGAGCTGATCAGGCTCCTGGGCCCACAACGAGCGAAAGATCGACTCTGCCCGCATTCCCGATTGAAACGCGAGATCGTAGCGCTGACTCCGCCGGTAGGCTCTGCACGCGTACAGCTCGATGGTCGCCAAAAGTGATTGTCGTCCAGGACTCGAGCCGAACTGGTCGATCGACTGTTGCCACAGGTCATGCGCAATCCGGAAATGGTCAATCGCCTCGCGAAATCTCAGATAGTCGCTGTCGCGCTGCCCCATGTTGATGTGATTGCTCACGATCATGCGCTTCGCCGAGCTCCGCGTTCTTTTCTGGCCACCTGGCGAGCATCATTTCAAAAAGGGCGTTCGATCGCGACGCCGCGAGCCGGCTTTCCTGACCGTCGGGGAGCGCGACGCTCAAGAGTTGCAGCGCGTTGCCCAATGAATTTGCTGTTTCGCAGGAATCTTCACGGTTGTTGAGCTCCAGAGCCGTCGCCACGCCGGCCCGGGCTGATTCGATGGCCTTCTGCTGGTTAAGGGTCTCCATCTCGATGCGTGCCAGTGTGTGATAAGCTGCCCCAAGCTGTAGAGCCGCCTTGGGGTCACCCTCAAGCTCGCGAACGAGCTCCCGCGACTCGCGCAGCCCGGCGTCGACGATCGGCTTGCGGGTGGCGCGCATTTCGTCGGTCAAGAGAACCGGCTCCCGACCGTCATCGTAGATCAGAAGCTCGCGCACCGCCCCTAACGCGCGATCGCGGGCGCGCTCGGCACGATCACGTTCGCTGCGCGCGGTGCCCTCGGCACGCCGGGCTGCGTGCTCGGCAGAGGTCGCGCGAATCGCCTGCCAGGCGCTGGCGATGGCCCCCAGTCCGAGTGCGAGCAAGAACGCCGAGGCCCAGCGATTGCGCTTGCACCAGCGCACGATTCGCTCCGCGCCAGATGGTTGGCGGGCCTGGATCGGCCGGTCGTCGAGAAATCGGCGGAGATCTTCGGCAAGTGCCGACGCCGATTGGTAGCGCCTGTTCGGTTCGCGGTCGGTGGCTTTGTGAATGATCGTCTCAAGGTCACGATGAATCCCGGGCGCGCGTTTGCCGAGCGCCACCAGGTCTTTTTGTCGTGATTCATCGATGAGCGCGTACCGATCAACGGCGTCGAAGGCCCTCCGGCGGGCGGCCAGCTCGTAAAGCGTGATGCCCAGGCCATACAGATCCGACCGCTCGTCGCAGTAGCCGGCGAAGCGCTCGGGGGCCATGTAGCGAATTGTTCCCAGCAGCTCACCCGCACTCGTCAGGGCGTCGGCCTCCTGTGTTTTCGCGAGGCCAAAGTCGGCGACCCACACCACTCCGGTCTGATCCTCGAGCAGGTTGGACGGCTTGATGTCGCGATGCAAGACGCCCTGGCGATGCGCGTGGTCGAGAGCCTCGGCCACCTGCAATCCGATCTGGGCCAGTCGCCGGTAGGCATCGCGCCCGGATCGAGCGAGCGAAACAGAGTCGGCCCCCGGCGAGAGAGATTCTGCGCGTTTGACCGCTCTCGTACCAGCTCATCCAGCACGGCCGCCAGGCTCTTCCCTTCAATATATTGCATGAGGTAGTAGTGGTGCCCGTTTTGCTCGCTGACGCCGTAGACGGGCACGATATTTGTGTGGTGCAATCGAGCGGCGGCGCGGGCTTCGCGCTCGAAGCGCAGGACATGCTTGGGCTCCATGTGCGCGCCCGCCGACAAGACCTTGAGCGCCACACGCCGGCTGAGCCGTTCTTCCTCGGCTTCGTAGACCACGCCCATCCCGCCGCGTCCCACCTCGCGGATGATCCGAAAGCCGTCGATAGAAGGAAAAGCACGCCCACCGCGGTCAGTTCGAGCGCGAATCGCGGCAGAGTTGATCTCCGTGTCCAGACTCGAATGTCCTTCTTCACTGCCGTCAGTCCCGCGTTGTTCCGGAATATCCAGGTCGCTGCGCCGCGGCCCGCCGGCTTTAAGCTCTTCGAGCAAGCGCGCGTCTCCCTCGGCGATTTCCGGGGCTCTTGGCCAGCGACGCTCGTCCGGCGTCGCACGTGTGAGGTCATCAAGCAACAGAGCGCAGGCCGCGCATCCCTCCAGATGCTCGGTGATCGTCTCGAGATCGCCCGCATCCAGTCGGTCACAGAGAAATCGTTCGAGCTGCTCACGCGTCGCGCACCCGCTCATTGCCCGGCCTCGATTCCTCACAGAGCACTTCGTTCAATCCCGATCGCCGGCTTCGAGCTTGCGCACCTCTTCCTGAAGCATGCGCACCACGCTGCTCTTGGCCTGATAAACCGTCCCGAGGCGCATCCCTAATCGAACGGCCACCTCGGGCGCCGGGCAGCCCATGCGCGCGGTCAGGTCGTAGGCCTCCCACGTCTTCGGCGCAACCCGGCCCACCACGACCTTGGTCGCCGCCTCGAGCAGCTCCAGGTCGAACTCCTGCTCCAGCCGGGCAACCAGGTCCTCCCGCGCCTCCAGGCTCGACAGCAGTCCCGCGCTGCGCTCGCTCCCGCCGCCGACGGCCCGGCCGCGCGCAGACAGCAGATCGAGCACCGCCCTCTCGACCAGCGTGCGCAGCCAGTTCCGGAAGCTCCCACCCGGATCGTACCGGAATCGACCCATCTGCGCCGCGAGCTTCGTCAGAACCGCCTGGCTCGCATCCAGCATGTCCGCCTCCTGCAAGCCCCAGGCTCGGCACCACTGCAGTATTCTCGGCCCGTAACGGTCAACGAAGTCGCACCAGGCCGCCTGGTCCGGCGGCAAGCTTGCCAGCCGAGCAAGGAGTGTGATGCTCGTCTTCGAGTTGTCGCGTCCCGCCATGGTCATGAGCAAAAACGGGGATAACCGGGATATTCCGCAAGACCCCGACGGATGCACGAATCGATCGTCGCCCGCCGGAATCACTCAACAGCCAGAACGGCCGTCGATTTTTCTTGACTTTCGACTGAGATTCGGCCGCGAGCGGCGGTACAGCTATAAACCAGCCTAACGCATCATGGCGCCAAAGCAAACACGATGCCATGTTCGCGCGGTGTGCGTTTCGTCCGTCTCTGGCTCCCGGAGGCCAACCGTGTCCCGCAAAATCCCCCATTTTTCGTCACCCCCGGTCCGAAAATCCCGCCGTCATCGCCGCAGCCCTTCGCTCGAGTCCCTCGAGCGACGTTGTCTGATGGCAACATTCCACTGGGTGAGCGACTCCGGCGGCGATTGGAGCACGGCCGCCAACTGGCTCAATCAGAACGGCACGGCCGGCGTACCCGGTCCCGATGACGACGCGGTGGTCAGCGTCGCCGGAATCACGGTCACCGCCTCCGGGTCGATCTCCGTCAACAGCCTGACCCTCGCTTCCGGCTCGACCCTCGACGTCACCAGTGGAACTTTCTCGGTCGCCAACTCGAACGCCTCGAGCACCCAGGTCGGCACGCTCGACCTGGCCTCGGGAACGACGTTTCAAGTTCAGGCCGGAACCGCCGAGCTGACCTCGGGTGGCATCAGCAGCGGCACTTTCGACGTGGCCTCTGGCGCCGGGCTCCAGTTCAGCGGCGATCTCACTGCGAACACGCCCTATGTGCTCGCCCCAGGTGCCGTGCTGTCCGGAGCAGGCCAGTACCAGGTCAATGCGGAATTCATGTACCTCGACGTCGAGACCGACGTGTCGGTCGCAAACTTGAGCCTCTCCAGCGGCACAATCGAAGGCACCGGCGGTGTGACCGTCACGAACGCCTTCGACTGGACAGGCGGCTATTTCAGCGGTTCGGGCACGCTCACGATCCCATCCACCGCAACACTTTCGATCGACAGCGCCACCACCCTTGTCTTGACCGGCTGGACGATCGACAACTCCGGCAGCGCCAGCGTCGCCTCGGGCACGACCTTGAACGGCTCCGGCACGTTCAACAACTTGTCAAACGGCCAGCTCACGCTGGAAGCAAACACCACGTTCTTGAACGGCGGCCCGGGCACCTTGAACAACGCCGGCACCATGATGGCTAGCGCCGGGACCGGAACCACAACGATTCGGGCGGCGATCTTCAACAACACCGGCTCGGTGACCGTTGTCTCAGGCGCGCTGGCGCTTCTCTCGAGTGGCACCAGCAGCGGCTCTTTCGACGTGGCCGCAGGCGCTTTTCTCCAGTTCAGCGGCGATATCACTGCCAACTCGCCGTATGTGCTTGCCTCAGGCGCCGTGCTCTCCGGAGCAGGCCAGTACCAGGTCGATGCGGAATTCATGTACCTCGAAATCGACACCAACGTCTCGGTCGCGAGCTTGACCCTCTCCGCCGGCACGATCCAGGGCTCGGGCGGTGTGACCGTCACGAACGCCTTCGACTGGACAGGCGGGTACTTCAGCGGATCGGGCACGCTCTCGATCCCATCCGCCGCAACACTTTCGATCGACAGCGCCACCACCGTTGTCCTGACCGGCTGGACGATCGATAACTCCGGCACCGCCACCGTCGCCTCGGGCACTGTCTTGAACGGCTCCGGCACGTTCAACAACATGTCAAACGGCTTGCTCACGCTGGAACCAAACACCACGATCTTGAACGCCGGCCCGGGCACCTTGAACAACGCCGGCACCATGGCCATAAGCGCCGGGACCGGAACCACGACGATGAGCGCGGCGCTTTTCAACAACACCGGCTCGGTGACCGTCGTCTCAGGCGCGCTGGTGATTCTCTCGAGCGGCACGAGCAGCGGCTCTTTCGACGTAGCCTCTGGCGCCGGGCTCCAGTTCAGCGGCGATATCACTGCCAACACGCCGTATATCCTCGCCCCAGGCGCCGCGCTCTCCGGAGCTGGCCAGTACCAGGTCGATGCGGAATTCATGTACCTCGAAATCGACACCGGCGTCTCGGTCGCGAGCCTCAGCGTCTCCGCCGGCGATATCTCCGGCACCGGCAGCCTCACCGTCACCGGTGCCTTGAACTGGTCGGGTGGATTCTTCTACGGCACCTGGACGCTCATGATCGCTCAGGCAGCGACACTCTCGATTGACCCCACCAGCTTTGTTGACCTCGGCATCCTCATGGATAACGCCGGTATGGTGACCTGGAGCTCGGGAGCTTTCAATTTCCTGTATACAAACTATGCGGGCGAGTTCAATAACTACGGCACCTTCGACATCGGTGATGTCACCGGCAATGACGAGAACGCCGGGCAGATGAACAACTACGGCACTCTCGCCAAGACGGCCGGCAGCGGCACGACCCTATTCGGACCGCCGCTCTTTAACTCAGGCACGGTCGAGGTCGATTCCGGCACACTCGACTTCGCCTATGACCAGAGCAACCCGATCGCCCAGTTGTCCGGCACAACACTCACCGGCGGCACGTGGAACATCTCGGGCGGTGCCGCGCTCGTCTTCCCCTCCGGCTCGAATATCACGACCAACCAGGCGTCGATCACGCTCGAGGGTCCCGGCGCATCTTTCAGCGCGCTCGCGGGCCTGGCAACCAATTCCGGCAGCTTGACGCTCACAGGCGGCGCTACTTTCACCACCGCCGGACCACTCGCGAACGACGGCACGATCACCGTCGGCCCCTTCAGCGTGCTCTCGGTGACCGGCGCCTATTCCCAAAGCGCTGCCGCAACCCTGGGCGTCACGCTCGGCGGTCCATCCTCGAGCGGCCAGTTCGGCCAGCTCCAAAGCACCGGTCCCGCGACCCTCGACGGCACGCTCGACCTCAGCCTCTCCGCCGGATTCGCCCCGACCGCCGGAGATACCTATTCGATCCTCACGTACCCCAGCGCAACTGGGGCCTTCGCCGCCATCGATCGACTCTCATCGGGCGCCGGCCAGTACTTGAACGTCTCGGCCAACCCAACCAGCGTGACGGTAGCCTCGTCGGCGAGTGCCTCGGACCTGGCCGTCGGGTCGATCTCCGTGCCGACCGTCACCGAGTCGCCCGGTCAACTGGTCTCGATCTCGTTCCAGGTAAACAACCTCTCCGCGACGGCGACGCCTCAGAACCTGCCAAGCTGGACTGACTCGGTCTACCTTTCCCGCGTACCGACATTCGACGACACGGCCGTCCTGCTGGGCCGGGTTACCCATCAGGGGACCTTGGCCGGCAATTCCAGCTATACGGATACCGTCACCGACCCGCTGCCAGGCCTGGCTCCCGGCAGCTACCACGTCTTCGCCGTCGCGGACAGCCAGGAGCTCTTGCCAGACTCGAACCGCGCCAATAGCACCGGCGTCGCTTCCACTTTGCTCACGGCCGGCTTCCCCACGCTCTCGCTCGGCCACCAGGTCACCGGGACGATCTCGAGCGGCCAGAACGCCTATTACGAGGTCACCCTCCCGGCCGGCTCAGCCACGCGGATCATGGCCGGCTCTACGGTCGCGGGAGGCGTTTCGCTCTATGTCGGCTACCTGTCGGTTCCCACCTCATCCACCTTCGACGAATCCTCAGCCCAGACGACGAGCCTGGCCCAGTCCGTGCTCCTTCCCGGCACACAGGCCGGGGTGTACTACATCCTCGTGCAGGGCAGTTCCGCATTGACGACCGCCGGGCCGTTCACACTCGAGGCCCAGTCGTTGCCGCTGGAAGTCCTGGGCGTCAGTACCGCCTCGGGCGCGAACGTCGGCACGACCACGCTGACCGTGAGCGGCTCGATGTTCACGGCCGGCACCATCTTGAAGCTCATCCCGCAAGGAGGAGGAGGGACGGCGATCGCCGCTTCCTCCGTGACCCAGGAGGATACCAGTACCCTCTTCGCCAGCTTCAACCTGACCGGAGCGGAGACGGGAACATATGACCTCGAGGCGATTGACGGCTCGCAGACGGCCACCGACACCGGGGTTTTCACCGTCACCACCGGCACACCCGGCCAGCTCTCCGTCACGATGAGCGAGCCCAGCGCCATCAGGCCCGGCCGCACCGGCACCGTCATCGTCGACTACTCGAACATCGGCGGCAGCAATATCCCGGCCCCGCTCTTCGTCTTGACCGCCACCAACGCCTCGCTCCAGTTGCCAAGCTCCGTAATCCCGGCCGGCGCGACGCTCGATTTCCTCGGCATCAACCCGACCGGGCCCGCCGGCGTACTCCCCCCTGGCGCCAGCGGCACCGCCGTGATCGACTTCACCCCCACGTCCCTGATGTCCGGGGAGAACAGCGGGGGGCTGATCACCTTCGACCTGGCCGAGGTGCCGGAAAACTCCACGCCAGTGGACTGGTCTTCGCAGGAATCCGCCCTCCAGCCGTCGAACATCCCGAATTCCGCCTGGGGCGCGGTCTTTGCCAACTTCGTGGCCTCCGTCGGCTCAACAACCGGTCAGTACGTCGCCGCCCTCGACGCCGACGCCACATACTTGAGCCAACTGGGTGAGTCTACCAACGACGTCTCACGCTTGCTCGGCTTCGAGATCCTCAAGGCCGACGCCTTCTTTACGACCGCCACGCTCGCCACCGTGACCGACGCGTCCTACCCCACCCCCGGCGCCATCCCGCTCGAGTTTGTCCGCCAGTTCAACGCGTCCATCTCCGGCCGCGACCAGTCCGGCCCGCTTGGTGACGGATGGACCGACAACTGGCAGGTCTCCGCGGCCGCCGATGCCCAGGGAGACGTCACCATCACCGACGACGGGTCGACCGCTTATTTCATCCTCCAGCCCGACGGCTCTTACATGCCAATGCCCGGCGACCACGACACGCTCACGCTCGTAGCCGGCGCTTACCAGTTGCGCGAGACCGACGGCACCCTGTTCGTCTTCAACCCGAACGGCTCCCTGGACTTTATCCAGGATCGCAACGGCAACAGCGTCACCGCGACCTACAACTCCTCTGGCCAGCTCACCGTTCTGACCGCATCGAACGGCTCGGCCCTCACGATCAGTTATAACAGCCAGGGGTTGATCAGCCAGGTCACCGACCCCGCCGGCCAGACCACGACGTACTCTTACAATGCTTCTGGAACACACTTGATCTCCTACACCGACATGTACGGCACGACCGACTATATGTACCTTTCCGGCCCGACCACGGCCGACGCGAACGCGCTGGCATCAATTGCTTACCCCGACGACACGCACATCTACTACACGTTCGATGCCCAGGGCCGGCTCAGCGGCCAGAGCCGCGCCGTCGGCGAGATGGCACTGACTTACACCTACGGCGCCGTCGGCGGCTACACCGAGACCAACGCTGACGGCGCCGCCACCACCATCCTCCAAGATGACATGGGCTCGATCGCCGAGACCATCGATCCGCTCGGTAATATCACCCGTTACACCTACGATGCGGACCAGAATTTGACCAGCGTGGTCGCGCCCGACGGTACGACCACCACCTTCACCTACGACAGCCTCGGCAACCTCACAAGCGAAACCGACCCGCTCGGCAACGTGACGAGCTTTACCTACGACCCCACGTTCAGCCAGATGCTCTCCTCGACCGACCCGCGCGGCTATACGACCACCTACACCATCGATGCGAGTGGCAACGTCACCCAGATCACCAACCCCGACGGCAGCGTCCAGCAATATAGCTATAACAGCCTGGGCGAGGTGGTGCAGTCGACCAACGCATTGCTCCAGTCGACGTTCTATACCTACAACTCCAGCGGCCTTGTGACCGACGTGCTCTTCCCCGATGGCACGTCAGACTCCTACTCCTACGACAATCGCGGCAACATGCTCACGGCAACGGGGCCCGGCGGCGACTATTCGTTCGTCTATGACTCGCTCAACCTTCCGACGCAGATCAACGAGCCCAACGGCGAGGTCACATACACTTATAATGTCGTAGGCCAGCCCACCCAGATGGTCGAAACCACCGGCTCCTCGTCCTTTACCGTCAATTACAGCTACGACTCACTCGGCCGGCTCAAGCAAATCACCGACGGCAGCGGCAACAACATTGACACGTACACCTATGACCCGGCCGGCTATCTTGTAGGTGAGGCCAAGGGCAACGGCACGTCGACGACCTATCAATACAACGCGGACGGCGAGCTGGTCGACCTCACCAACTTTGCGCCCGGCGGCACCACGGTGAACTCGAGCTTCGCCTATACCTACAATTCCGTCGACGAGGTCACCAGCATGACGACCGGCGGCACGACGACCAACTTTGGCTACGACTCGGGCGGCCAGCTCACGTCGGTCACGGCGCCTGGTGAGTCGATCGCCTACGCCTACGACCCCTCCGGCAACCGCACCTCGGTCACCCAGAACGGTGTGGTGACGACCTACACGGCCAACTCCGTGAACGAATATACCTCAATCGGTGCCACGACCTTTGGATACGACTTAGGCGGCAACATGACCTCTTCCACCACCGCCGGCGTCACCACCTCGTACACGTATAATTCTCAGAACCAGCTCACCGGTGTAAGCTCACCATCGGGCACCTACTCCTACGTCTACGACCCGCTCGGCGACCCGATCTCCACCAGCTTTACATCGACCGCCACCCAGACGACCACGGTGACGAATAACCTGTACGACGGCGACGGAAACCTGATCGGCCAGATCAATGGCAGCGGCGGCTTGATCGCCTTTTATACTTACGGAGATGACGCCCTGGTCAGCCAGGTCGATTCCAGCAGCTCCGCGGCGTTCTACGATTTCGACATCGACGGGTCGACTGTCGGGATTACCGGAAAATCGGGAACATACGTAAATCAATACACGTATGATCCCTTCGGCCAGACCACGACGGTCACGGCGTCGCTGGAAAACCCCTTCACCTACGTCGGAAAGTTTGGCGTGACCGACGATGGAAGCGGCCTTCTTCAAATGGGCTATAGGTCATATGACCCCTCCACCGGGCAATTCGTCTCGAATGATCCGGCCGGGTTAGCCGGCGGCGATAACAACCTGAGGACCTACGTCGGCAACCAACCGACCGACTTCATCGACCCCGCCGGCTTGCAGCAGCAGAAACCAAAACCCAGCGGCGGACACAGTTCTGGAAAAAAGAAGCCGCCGCCGGCCCCGGCGATCTGTCTCCCCTGCGTGGTTAAGAATTTGGCTAACGCGGCCGGCCATCAGTTGCAACAAGCCGCTAGCAACCTCGCGGCTGGCGCTGCCGGCCTCGCGGCTGGTTGGAACAGCGCAGCCAATTGGATCGGCAATGGGCTCGGCACTGCTTGGAACAGCACAGCCAATTGGATCGGCAATCAGGTCGGCAACGCGTTCAACGATGCGTTCAGCAATTTGCAGAATTTGGAGCAGCAGTATAACAACTTGCAGCAGCAGAATAACAACGCCCGCATCGGCGACCCCCCGGCGCCTCCGGCACCGGCGGCGCCGGAACGCAATGCGAGCTTCCCCCACAAGAACCAAGCTCCCCAACTTCGCCCGTCGCCGGCGGAAAGACGAAGATCGTCGTTTCAGCGGACCCCAACGACATCACCGGCCCTTCCGGCATCGGCTCCGCCGGCTTTATCTCCTCCGACGCGACGCTCCCCTACACCATCGACTTCGAGAACTTGCCGACGGCCACCGGGCCTGCGCAGACCGTCACCGTCACACAGCAGCTCAGTCCCAATCTCGACTGGAGCACCTTCCAGCTCGGTGCAATCGATTTCGGCAGCACCGTCGTGAAAGTTCCGGCGGGCAGAACGTCCTACACCACAACAATCGATGCAACCGCCACCCTCGGGCTGTTCGTCGACGTGACCGCCGGCATCAACCTGAGCACGGGCAAGGTCACCTGGACCTTCACCTCGATCGACCCGACGACGCTCGACCTGACCTCCAACCCCCTGGCCGGCTTCCTGCCGCCGGACAAGACGCCGCCGCAGGGCGAAGGCTCCGTCTCTTACACCATCAAGCCGAAAGCAGACCTCGCCTCCGGCGCCGTCGTGAGCGCCCAGGCCGCGGTCGTCTTCGACACCAATGCTCCCATCAATACGCCAACCCTCGACAATACGATTGACATCACGCCCCCAACCAGCTCGGTGAATCCGCTGCCTCCAACCACCACCAGCACGAGCTTCACCGTGTCTTGGTCAGGCTCTGATCCCGCGGGCCCGGGAATCGCCGCTTACAATGTCTTTGTCTCCGACGACGGCGGTCCCTTCCAGCCGCTGCTTTTGGGCACGACTCAGACCTCGACAACCTTCACCGGCGGGCTCGGCCATACCTACGGTTTCATGAGCGTTGCCACGGACAACCTCGGCCTTGTCCAGACAACCCCGTCCGCAGCACAGACCTCGATTTCGCTCGTGCTCCCGCCGCCGGTCGTGATCGCCCAGATCCAGCTTTTTGAAAACCGCAAGCACCTCGTGACCCAGATCGTCGTCACCTTCAGTGGCGCCGTGAATGCCGCCGAAGCCGCGACCACGGCCCCCTTCCACCTGGCCACGCCCGGCAAGCGCGGCTCGTTCACTGCCAGGAATGCCGGGACCATCAAGCTGAAATCGGCGGCGTACAGCCCACTCCTTGACAGGACCACGCTCATCCCCAAGAAACCATTCGCACTCTCGAAGCCCGTCCAGCTCAGGGTGTATGCCGAGCTTCCCTCAGGCCTGCAGGATTCGCTCGGCCGCTTCATCAACGGGGGCACCGACGCCCTGGCCGTTCTCACCAAACGAGAGGTGACCAAAGGTGCCGCAGTTCCCGCCCCACGTCAGGAATAATGGGACCGACGGCGACGTCTCCGGCTCGCTTGCGAGCGCGCTCGTGATCAACAACACCACCTCGTTCAACGATCTGCTCCAGGCAATTCAGTTTGGGTGGCAGCGGCCGTGGTCGGTATTTACGAAAGCGTTCGTGGGCTCAGCGACCACTGCCGTCAACGCTGCCACCGGCGAGTCTTGTCGTCTGGGCTGCCCGTGGCTTGGCTTCGCTCACCACGAGCCGCCGCCCGCCGTGTTCGTGGTCATTGAGTCCCTGGATCGCTGCCTCAGCCTGGGCGTCGGTGTCCATCTCGACAAAACCGAACCCCTTGCTTCGTCCCATCTCACGGTCCTGGATAACCTGGGCGCTATGCACGGTCCCAAACGGGGTGAACCAGTCTTGAAGATCGCTATGAGTCACCGCATAGGTCAAATTTCCAACATACAATTTCCTTGCCACGCTAATCTCCTTGTGTCAGATACTTTCCGGCCCCGTGATTGCATTCTGGGTCGATGAGAAAGGGGCACACATACGAGCCCAGGAGGCGGGAGAGGCGAGAGAGGGAAACGAAAATGATTCGAGGAGAACCCAAGGTATCCACTCCATCGTCAGACCAACCTATCGAAGTATAACCAGGATTAATATAAAAAGGAATCACTAATTTTGCAAACCTATTGCATTCAGAAGATTTTAAGGATATTTTGATAAATTGAGATAAATTGTTCAACGTGGACATCGCATAAGAGTGATGAGTGTCCGCAACCCGAGGAACCACAGGATGACCGCACCCATCGTTTCCAAGCAGCAGAAGGAACTCAAGAACTGGCTCAAGCTCCGTGAGAAGCGCGCCGCCGCCGTCGCCGTCAAGCCCATCAAGCACGGCAAGAAGTCCAGCACGTAAGCCCCCGCATGAAGCGCTCTCGCTTCAGGGCGGCGTTTTCCCTTACCTCGGCAGATGACCACGGATGGCTCATCTCCCAAGGGGAAAGCCTGGCGAGGGACAAGGCAGGCTCCCCCAGCGACAAACGGCTTGCTCGAGTCACTCCCGAGGGCGAGCCTCATTCGATCGCGCCAGTGCAGCCTTGACAGGGGGAGGACAGTCGAGGAGAAATGCCGCTTCACAGCAAGGTCGAGCGGAAACTTGTTCTTGCCGAACGCGGAGCGGTTTAGTTCAACCCGGGCTGAACTGACCGTGGCGTGGCCTTTGGAGTGAAAAATAGCCACGCCCGCTTTTCCGGCCCCGTGCGGGCGTACTGGGTGCTCGCGCGCTGGCATCCATCAGATGACGTGTACCGGAAAAGCCGTTTTTGGTTCCTGGCACCTTTTCTTCGACGACGTTGAGTCCCTGGATCGCTGCCTCAGCCTGGGCGTCGGTGTCCATCTCGACAAAGCCGAACGCCTTGCTTCGTCCCATCTCACGGTATGAATCACTAATCTTGCAAAATCACGCCTTTGATCACTTTGGAAAGCCGATATCCGGTTTCGGTGAGCGCGTAGAAGTTGTTCTTGCCCTGCCGGCGGCGATCGACGATTCCCCCGTGCCGCAACAGCGCCAGGTGGTGGCTCACCGCGGGGTGGCTCATGTTAAAGTGATCGCACAGCCCCCCGACATGGTGCTCCCGTTCGGAAAGCAGGGTGATGACCTGGAGTCGGGTCGGGTCGCTGACTTGCTTGAGCAGATTAGCTGCCCGCTGAAAGGTCTTTGTACGCAACAGCGTCTCGTTCATAGCCAGTGCAGACTTCGTCGCCTTCTGCATTTTAAGGGTTGCGGTTGCCATCGGATTCAGTCTCCAAATGGGTGTGACACACTGGAGGCAGGGCAATACATGACCCTGTCCGCCAAGGGGAGCCCAGATCTGAGGTGGAAACGAGGAGGGACGGATCGTACGGACCACCGGCACCAAGAGATTCAGCATTCCGGTGTCACAGTCTGCCCGCCTGTTTGGGTTCTCGTTAGTTATTATACTATTGTAATGGTCTGACATAGTCAATTTAAAAGTATTTGCATTTACTGAATATTTAACAGAGCGCTCCCGCTCCACCGTTCCACGGCGTCAACCTCGGAATCCATCTCGGCATGTACCGTTTGTAGTCGTCCCAGGCAGATGCAGAAAGTCGCCGATCGTTGGGAGAACAACTCTCGCCGCTGGTTCTCGGTTTCGCGAGAATAAGTTACCGTCCCGAAGGAATCCTCGAGAGGAAGCTTTGGTAGTCAAGTCAAACAGTCGAAGGGATACAACATGCCGTATGGTGCCCGTGGGGCTTTGATGATCTTCAGCGTAATCTTTTCGTGCACGGATTCCGGAAGGGCTTGCACGATTTTCACGACATGCCGTGGGGGCCAAGTTCTCGTGGGGAACAACGAGGACTGGATTGACAGCCACTCTCGGCTTCGATTCGTGCCCGCGGCCCCAGGCGCACATGGTCGAGTGGTCTTCGGGTTCCGCTTCGGCGGTGTCCCCGATCGCCCCGATCGGGTCATTGCAGCTCCGGTAGAAGCTTGAGAGCTCGGTTGCGCTTGAGGCGGATGATCGAGAAATCCCGGCGGTCAGTAGTAAAGACGCTACGGATGTTTTCGCGCTCGGCAAGATGGGCCAATGTGGCATCGGCGAATTGCACGCCGGCCGATTCGTAGCGTTTCATGACTGCCGCGATGGCGGGCAAGTCGGTGGCGTCGAGTGCAAGCAGGGCAAACAGCCCGCCGCCAAAGCTAGCGAAGAGCTTCTGCACGGTAGCAGGCCGCTTGCGCAGCAACCATGCGGCTTCGGTAACTACGGGCCAGCAGGTAAAGAGAGGAGGGATCAGGCCGGTCAGGGCGTCTCGACAGCGCTCGTGGTACGCGTCATCCTCAGAGAAGAGGGCGACCATCGGCCCGGTGTCGATGAGGACCCGTTCAATCACGCCCAAAGCCTTCCATGTGCGCAGGGTTCGTGCTCAGGTCGGCGGGTAAGCCCTTGGCGGAGCCTAGAATGCCCAGGCGCTCGGCAAGATCGCGGCAATTGGGGCGTGGCGTTCGTAGGCGCATGTGTTCTTCCAGCACCTGCCGCACGATGTCGGACGGGCTGATGCCCTTCTCCCTGGCTTCGCTTTCGAGTTCTCGCTTGAGTCGCTGATCGACGCGGACATTAATTCGTTCCATATACCTTCCCCCGCCGCCGGATTATTGTCAGACAGCGTATCACATAAGTCAGACAACTGCAAGCGCCGTCCGCGGCATGTCGCCATTGACCCACTCTCCGGGGAACTCGAGGCTCACGCCCCGAGCTTTACGATGGCGCCCTCCCATGGGGGCTTGGCTCGTGATCGGTGGCTGACGGCTTTTCCGGGGAACTCGGGGCTCACGCCGCGAGCTTTTCGATGGCGCCGGAGCTGGCCGAGGCCGGGTGTGTGATGGGGACTAGCCGGCTGAACAGTACGAGAGGCTTTTCAGATCGCTTGTTCCCGGTCGCGGCGGTGGCGCGCCGGGCCGTAGCCGCAGTCGAGCCACCAGATCGAGCTGCCGCTTTTCGCCCTGTGGGGGTGCCAGGAACAGCTCCTTGTCGAGCCAATCAATTTCCCAAGTCGGGCAATGATTGCTATGTCCTCTTGTGGTCGCAATGAAATCCGGCCGTTCAATGCTCATCGTCCGCGGATGGCGGCGCCTCCAGGGGCAGATAACCTCCTGCGAAGGCCGGTTGCTCGTCGGCTCGATCGATCAGGAACGGCTCGGCATTGAACTTCGCTCCGGGCTTTTTCCCGGCATGCAGAGCTGAACGGCGGATGGCGTAGAGCACGTGCATTTGGTGCTGGTCAGGTCGAATCAGGTCGTTCAAGCTGAACGTGAGCTTGGTGAGCTGCCATTCGTCACCGACGGCTGATGCGGGCATTCCCATGCGCACCTGAATTTCCCTGTCTCGCCGCGCCTGGGCCTTTGCCTTCTCGGTCTGTCTGGCCGCCACAGCCGTGAAAAGCACTGCGTCTGGATCGACTTCCACGCTTGAGCCTTTCTTGGCGATGGTTTGACGATCGACCTTCAATATCGTTGCAAGCTCGTCGAGTGAAAGGTCGATGCGAAATTCGCCGTCATGGCGTACGAGACGAGCGACTTCTTCACGATAGAAAACGGCCGTTCCTTCGAGGTCAGCCGCGAGACCCAGCGCGGCATTTGCATTATTGTTCTTGGCGCTGGGCGAAAGTGGAGGGGCGCTTTTGAGTGGGGGTGAGTACCCGGGTTTCTCCCTGGGGTCGTTGGTCCGCGTACGTTGCAGGAACTCATTACCGGCCCACCACGAGAGTACCCCAAAGCAAACCAGCAGGAATCCCAGAGAATGCCGTTGCACCAATCGAAGAATCAGCATCCAGGGTTTGCGATGGACTGATTGGTCATGGGCGCGGCTGAGCGGTCCCGACCGCTTGCGAGTGACGTTTGTTGCGCGATCCATGCCATCGGACCGCCCGGGCCAACTGGACTTGCCACCGCTCCCGACGCGGGATGGCAAAGCGGAGCCAGAAAGCCGGTCGTCTGGTTTCGACGGTTGTTCTGATGCGTTCATCACTCGCTCTCCGTCGGGAATTGAGGAATTCGCAGCGATCACCGGAGGCCGACGTTGAATGTCGACGCCAATGTGTGCGGTTGATCACTGTCGCGTATCGCGCCCGCGCAGACTTTCATCGATCAGGGCTGTTTGCACGGGGAGCGGCTTTACAATCGGACCCGGCCTGCGCGACGGCGCGCCCGTTAATAATGAAGACGTGAATAGAGGGCTCGACTTGCGCACGGCCGAAAACGGCGAGGGGACGCCGATGGATGGCGTGTTCGACACACGGGAAAAGGATCTCCGCCGGGCCAAGGCCCGTCGATGGCCGACCATGTCGTCGTCCAGCGTCAGGCGGAGCGAGACATCCACCTTGGCGCCCACTGGATTCTTGGCCAGTCGGGGTCTCTGGGGACCGCCGTGCATTGGGCGCTGATGCTCCGCGCAGCGATCGCCAGTTGAAGGTTAATCCCAAGCTGCCCGATCGATTCCGATTCCGAAGGCTATGGCCAGGAAGTCCGGGTGCTGCTCCATGGCAAGCGGCGCGGCGTCTACCGCGTGCTCTTCACAATCAGGCGCGGCACGGTCCATGTGCTGACGGTGGGTCACTCGGCGCAACGGAGCCTCGCCGACGAGCTGGCCGAGGACGAACCGGGTGATGGTGGGGACGCCGTTCAATGACCGCGAACGCAGTTCTAGCGGGGTTTATTGGATTGACGCAACAGTTGCAGCAGAATCTGTGGGAGCTTTGCGAATCCCCCAGTCGAGGCGGTTTCACCCCATGGCCGAGACTCGCCGATGTCGGACGGGACTCCGCCCCGCGCCGTTTCAAGCTTTGAGCAACTTGCCGAGGATGTAGCCAGCAATCGCCCCGACGATGAGGCCACCGAGTATGTAGCCGACACCCTGCTGCATTTGGGCAGTGACCGAGAAGTCATACTTTCGGGCTGCCATGAACCCGTTAAAAACGGCGCCGATCAGCGCCCCTATGCCAGCGAAAGCTTGCGCTTTGTTCTTCATACTAACCCCGTCGGCGAAGGGTCACACTGGTCTGACGACCCGATCAGAATCAGCGGTAATCATACTCGAAGCCATGCTGGCCACAAGAACTCCGAGCAGGGGGCGTTGAAAACATACGGCGACCTTCGCGCCGATTCACTGCGCCACGCCGGCTCCGCCGGACTCCGTTGGCTGGGATTGATCCACTATTGCGGCGGCGATGCGCTGTCGAAAGGAAGTGGCGACCAATTGGGTGGCGAGGTGCAGACGTCGTAAGCCGATGACGGGGTATTCCAGTAGACTTCGATCCGGTACTTTTTCTTAACGTCGAGTTTGCCTATCGCCTCCTCTGCGTCGAAGTAGGACCCAGTGGACGATCGGTGGAAGGCTCTAAGTGATTGACGGGGTCAGGTAAACTATCGGATGGAGGTAGTAGGCTCACGCCAATCTCCTGGATGTCGGATGCGTATGACGTTGACCTTGAACCAAGGTCCCTTCCCTCCACCGGAGTTGCCCGGCTTCGCAGATACTACGGGGGCCTCTTCGCCACCCCAAGCGGCCCGGCCAGTCCCTCGCGGGCGTCCGGTTGAGGGTCACGCGCCCTCACTGCATGGGTTTCCCGTGTTGCGTTCGATCTCCGTTTACCGACATGCCGTCGTCATTACCCCGGTCGCCCACTGGGCCTTGATCGCTCGTGGGACGGCCTATTCCAACCGTTTCCCTAGCCAGCGGCTGCGGCCTTCCCCATCCTAATGCAAGGTCGGCGTCCACATTGGTCGTTTCGAGGCCTGCTCAACGTTCACTGGTTATTACGGCCTGTCGGCTCGCCGAATCGCCAAAGCGACCCGTCTGTCTCGAAGGCTCCGACGGTTTCGTTTCCTCCCCTCGTCGCTTCGATAGCTACCGGCTGGAGCGACCCAGATGCCGGGTGGGATTTGCACCCACTGAAGATCAACACCTTCTACACGGCGCACAACTAGGTCTGACCCCGTGGAGACCCCGTGGACGATCGCCGGCGGTCCTCGCCCCTCGGCCGGCCTGGCGGGTGATCCCTACTCGGCCGGGGGTTGGGGGATCTTGGTGGGATCGCCGATCATGTAGGTGTCGATCTTCCAATCCTTGCCCTTTTCGAGGGTCAAGATGACCAGCTCGGACCAGGTCTCGCCCCCGACGGCCCGGAATTCGGCGTAGAACCAGGCCTGGTTGAATCGGTCGGCGGCGCCGGTCGCCCTCAGGTCGAGCCGCTTGAGCTTCCGGCGGTTGAGCTTGCCGGTGGCCGTGCGGACCTTGCCGACGTTCTCCGCCCAACCGGCCCGAGCGATCGCCTTGTGGGCGACCGCCGACATGGCGTCCCAGCTTTCTGCGTACTTGCCCTCGTCGAGCAGGTCGAGGTAGGCCTCGGCAGCCTTCACGGTGTCATCGAGCTTCGGCCCCTTCTCGGCCATCTTGGCCTTGTCCTTGGCCGGCTTCTCGACCCTGGCATCCTGGCCCTTCGAGCCGGCCTGGTAGGACGCGACGGCCCCGACGCCCAGAGTCAGCATCCCAGCGAGGGCCAGGCCCCCGACGATCTTGAACTTGGAGAGAATCATGGTCTTCGACACTCCTTCCGCCAGGGAGGCGACTCCCGCCGAGACCATCCCGGCCGCCGTCGCCGCCGCCATGCCGCCCGCGAACGCGGTCGCGGCTTTTGCCGTGGAACTCAGCAAGACGGGCGACACGGCGGCCGAGGCGCCTTCGGCGGTTAGCACCGCCGCGAAGACGCCCGAGGGGACCGCCACCCCTCGACGGGTGAGCCGCTCGCGGAGCTTCGCCCGGCCGGTCGACAAGCGACTGCGAACCGTGCCGACCGGGCATCGCAGACGACTCGCGGCCTCGTCGTGAGTCAAGCCGTCGAGATAGCAGAGGACGATCGGTTCTCGGAACTTCTCCGGAAGGCGGCGGACCTCCTCATCAAGCGCGGCCCGCAGCTCGAGCCGGTCGAAACCCGAGTCGTCCGCCGATGTCTCCATCGCCAGTTCCTCCGCGCCTGGTCGCTCGCGGGCGTTCCGTCTGGCGAGGTCCGCCCGAGCCCGGACGGCCACCCGATGAGCCACGCCGTGCAGCGAGGGGCCGAGCCGATCCGGGTCGCGGATCGACCCGGCACGCTTCGCCAGAACGAGAAACGTGGCCTGGAAGGCGTCTTCCGACGAGTGCCGGTTGCCCAGGACTCGCCGGCAGACGCCCAGGACCATCGGTCCATGCCTGGCCACGAGGACCTCGAGCGCCACCGGGTCGCGGCCGACGGCGAACCGCCGGAGCAGCTCACCTTCGTCCATCCCCGTGGCCGACCCTTCGCCGAACAGTCGAGCAATCGGTCCCCCTACATCCTCGATCCTCGGCCTGGTCGCCATAAGGTCGCCCACCCCTTCGCCGTCACTCGCAAAGGTTCGTCATGGTCTATTCTGCACCAGGGGAGGCGACCAATCGATCTTTCTTTGCAATTCCCGAAAAACCGGGGGAACAGGCCCAACCTCGCGCACGGCCGCTTGGAGACGACGCAAGAAACGAGAGACCACCTACCCAGATCGGCGGCAATGGAATGAAAAGCCACCGGTTCACCACGAGAGCAAGCCACGCGGCGAACGCGATCAGCAATAAGCCCGCAGCGATCGCAATGACGGCTCCGTTTACCCAAAAGAGGCCGCGTCTGGTCGCCAGCGTCATCGAGTAGAATGCAACAACGATCAGAAAAAGCGCCACCGATAAGATCAAAAGCGCCCACGCGATCCCGCCAGCAGCCGGGTCGAGAGGATTGAGCCCTTCGAATGGGCGAAACGCGTTGAACCATTGAGCGACCGCTGACAGTAGGCCGACGACAAGAGGGAGCAATACAGAGACGACGCCGGCTTTCCGCCGGGGTTTCCCAGGTTGCAGACCCTCGGCAGAATCCGGGTTTATGGGTTCATTGCTCATGTGGCACCGAATTGGCGTCCGCCGAAGCCCAGCTCAAGGGATGCTTCCGCCAAGCATCCGCTATCATCAACGTTGGTCAACCGCCGGCTGGTTCTTGGTATGATTTGACTCAGGAAGTGAACCATCTAAACACTATTTCCGAACCCGAGAATAGGCACGATGCCGGCCGGCCCCGTCTCGCGTCCCTGGCGAAGGTGCCTGCGCTTCAGCGTGCGGGGGCTGATCGTCCTGGTGCTAGCTTTGGCTATAGTGTTTCCTTGTGAGTGACCAGATCGCGACCTCTCGCGCGAGGCAACAGCATGACGGCTCATGAGTTCGCGCAGTTGATCGAGAAATACCTCGACCACTTCACGGTCATGCTCGCGATCACGACAAAGCCAGATCCGACGGCCGAAGACATCCTTACAAACGCCACAGGCTCGCTCGTACATACCGGACAGAAGGAGCTGTTGGTTACGAACGAGCATTTCTATGAGAGATTCCTATCATATCGCGCGAGCGCACATGACGCCAAAATGGTCATATCCGGTACTCATGGATCACGCTTCCTCGATATCTCTGAAGCAGAAGTCCTTGGACTCGACAAGGAGCTTGACCTAGCGGTTCTTCACATACCCTCGCTGCGTGTATTGCGACAAGGAAAGATGTGGTCGATCGCCGACTCGTGGCCACCGCGTCGTCCCGAGGCGGGGATGATGGCGGTCCTGTACGGATACCCCGGAGAAGGCAGGATGCCAGAAAGCGGCGTGTTGGGCGCTAGTCCAATCTCGATCGGTCTTCCGGTTGTTTCAGTGAGCGATCGTCATTTCGTACTCGTAGACGAAGATCGAGATGTGGAGTTGTTCGTGCCCGAGGGTCAGCGACCACTGACGAGTTTTGGCGGCATAAGCGGCAGTGCCGTTTACGCAATCCCGAGGAACTTCACGCCGAATGGAACCGACAGCGGCCTGTGCGGATTCGATTATGAAGCAAGTGAGTCGGGGGCCATTTACGTGTCGCATGCGGATCACATCAATGCTGACGGTTCAATTCGCTGATCGACGCAGCCCGCAGAGTGTTGAACACGCAAAGTAAACCGCGAATCCCTGTCACGCTCCTCTGGCCCACGAAGTTGGCACGAAAAACGTCTCGTGGTCACCTCAAGACGCCGAAGCCTACCGACGGCGCGATTGGTCATCAGCACGACGTTGATATATCGATTGCGTCGATCAGGCCTCGGGATTTCACGCTCCAGGTCACGGCCAGCGAGCTCGCAAGAACGGCAATACGGCGCGATCGAACTGTGCGGTTCTAGCGCCCATCGGTTCGAGGATGGGCTTCGATACGGGCAGGAATCCGTCGAGGTTGGCGCGGGAGCAATTCCCGCGGCATCGGTGTCTGAACCTATAAATGCTGGGAGTTATTGACCTTATGCCTGGGATCTGATAGTCATGGCAGCATAGTATCCGCCCTGAGCGGAGGTCTTCCCGGCAATTGCCGCCTTGCAAGTCGGAATGCCGGCGTTCTGAAGGAACCATAGGCTGCAATGGCAACCTTCAAAGGACAGTACGCTAGCATCGTCCTGATTGGTAAGCATAATCCGCAAATCTTGAACCATGATTTTTTGATCCAGAACAGCGTTCTGCCTCTGGACGATGAGCCCTTTTTGAAACTACTCGGAAGCTGCAGCGGAGCTCCAGCGTCCGGAGAGTCTCCGTTCTCGGAGTTCATTTCAACCCCCGTGGTGTCGTCCATCCGGTATGGTCCGGTCTCGATAACCGTTGACGGACAGCGATTTCAGGTCGTAGACAACGGCTATTTTAATGACCCGGCGGGGACGACCATCGGAAAGATAACGCGGCGATACTTCGGCGATTTGTTGAAGTATACGCCGCTTCAGGATTGCGGAGTCAATTTCAATGGAATGATTGAATTTGGCTCGAATGAGGACGAATTGGCGTTCGATGCTCGTCTAGGAGTCGGCCGGGAGACGATTCAAGTATGGACGGGAGGGCGCGACGAGCTGCGCATTGGCGCGCAAATCACCTTTCGGAGCGGACAATATCGCGTGGAGTTCCAAATCGTCAAGCCAAAAGATTCAGCCGGAAAGGGTCACGTGAATGCGAATTATGAACGTAAGCTCTCGTCGGTTGGCGATATGGTAGCTTTCCTCGAAGGGATCGGTGAGTCATATCAGGATTTTCTCCACGTGCTTCAACGATTGGAAGTCGAGGTGGTTCGATGATGGACAACCCGCTAGCCGAATTCCCAGTTGCGGGTTCGCCTCGCGATCCAGGTACATTTCCTGAGCTAAGCTACCAGAATGGCACTTCAGTGACATCGAGGTTCGAGAACACCAAGGTCGAGGCCGATGTCTATCGCGCTTTGGGTGAGTTTGGATCTGACGTTTCGATAGTTGACGCACGAGCAATAGTTGATCAACGATTGCTTGCTGTTCGTTATTGGTCCATTTGGTTGGATCTGGTTCGTAAGCTGTCGGCGCGAGAGGAATTCGCGTCTCGAACGGAGTCGGGGCTTGCCGCCACGCGCACTTCGGGCGAGGCCCTCAGATTCTGCCTTTTGAATGGGATGTCGTCTGAATTGGGTGTAGCCATCGATTCGGCGAGGAAGCACTTCTCGATCGTTGGAAGCCCGTCCGTCACGCTGGTACACGACCCGGAGGTTCATCACGCTTCGTATTTGGTGATTGAAATCCAGGTCAGGGGTACGGTGCGCGACAACGTCGCGTCGCACAGAGAATTCGCCCGCGAGACGGCGAAATTACTCGGCACGCACCGGGGGCTCATAAAACTTCATTATGACATAATATGAGATGGACTCCCGAGATTTTCTCGACCTCGCCAAGGCGCTAGTCTTAACCCAGAATGCGGGGGCAGCGCACTTTCGCGCGGCAGTCGGGCGCGCCTATTACGCGGCGTTCAACTTCGCCGCTCAGACTCTGGACGAGCTCGGGTTTCCCCCGGCGAAGAATTCACTTGCGCACAACCAAGTCGTAAGGATGTTGCAGCAATGCGGAGATGAGGCGTTGCAGACCGCGGGCGGCATCCTTGGGGATCTCCACGGTGATCGATTAAAGGCGGACTACGACTTGCGAAGGGCAGACATTGAAAAGAGAAAGGCCGCGCAGGCAGCGGTAGAGACGGCGACGGCGATATTTGATGACTTCAACGAGTTCATGAATGATACATCGAGAAGATCCGGCGTTGCTACGAATCTCAAACCTCAATACAACTTTATCACCGGGAAGTCTTCGCGCTGACATATTCGCGGACCTACCCGCGAGCGCGACAGTGCTGAGCTGTGCTCTTCCCGAAACTGAAAACGGCCCGATCGGCGAAGCTCGAAGCGTCGAAGGATGCCTCGGCGCCCGAGCGATTGTGCGGCTGACGACGGTGCTCAACGTGGTTTTTTCCGCCCGCTAGTTCGGGTGGGTGAGGCGGCCGACGCCTCCGCCTTGAGGTCGCGGATCAGTTTGTCTCGCACCTTGGCGTAAATCCTCGCGTCAGAGTCCCACCCCTTCGCATCTGCTATGACTTTCTTCGTGACATCGACCTTTCGCTCGTGATTCCATTTGGTGAATATGTAAGCGTCAAGCGTTACTGGGAACAGCACATCGGCGTCGACTTGCTTCTCGCCTTTCTCATTGCGTTTCAGCCGCTCGTCTTCCTGGACGATCGCCCGCTCTATTTCACGGTTGACCGCTGGACTCTTGAGAGAAGACTCGCTCGCGATCAGTACGAGTTTGTCGTACACGCGAATCGCTTGGTCTATCTCGCCCCAGAGGCTTCGACCAGTCCGGGCATCGTGATCCCATTTCCAGCAGCGGATGCCAGCCGCTTGAAAATCATTGTGAAGGCGCGTGGCGAATTCTTCATCGGCGGTGCTGTAACTGATGAAGCACGAGTAAAACTGGATTGGCTCCATCGAGCTGATCAAGGCGGGCAAGTATGCGATCAATGCTTCGGGCACGCCGCAGCCGTGGAGGAATGGTTCGGGAGTTGTCCCCTTCGAGCGGAAAATCGTGTCGACCCCGAGTGTGCTCGGAGAGTCGTGCCTAACTGATTCGAGGCCCTTTGTATTGGAAAGATTTACGTTTGCGAAGACCGTCGAGCCGCAATTCGCGTGTTCGACGTTGGCGCCGAAGAATGCGGCGGCGGCAAACTTGGCATGCATGAGAAAGGCGCCGCTGAGGTCGGCGAAGCTGAGTTCGGCGCCGTTGAGGTTGGCGAAGCCGAGGTTGGCGCCTTTGAGTGTGGCGAAGCTGAGGTTGGCGTAGCCGAGGTTGGCGTCGATGAGGTTGGCGCCAATGAGGTTGGCGCCGATGAGGTCGGCGTCGTTGAGGTTGGCGCGGTTGAGGTTGGCGCTGCTGAGGTCGGCGCCCGTGAGATCAGCCTTTTTGAGTTCAGGGATTTCCTCACCTGACACGCGCCGTCGATTCCACTCGGCGATGCCTTGCGCTCCATCCTTGAGCAACTCGAGAGCTTCATCACGGTCCATGTTGCTGATCTCCGTCACTTACTCGTCTGAGATATACGGCAATCCTTCACGCTTTCCACGGATCGCGCTCAAGGAAGACCGCCCCATCGCGCCACTTGATCACGACTCCCCATCGTCTTGAAGTATGACCACTCGGCAACGGGTCGGCACTGATTTCGTCCACGTCGTATCTGACAGCTTTCAAATCGCGGACCGCAGGCTCGTTATCCTCGACGGTATCGACGTCGATGATGGGCTCTTGTCCGTTGCGGCTGATGCGGTACATGGAAGTTTATGGCAGCGTGAAGTTAGACGTCATTCGGAAGCGACCCAGAGGTCATCGCCCGCCTCGTCATACGTGCGACGTTGGAGTTGACCGGGCCGAAGCCTCACATAGGCCAGAATGCGGACGTTTCCGTCAAACCGCGAGACGATCGAAGCGTAGGACTAGCCACCCTCAGTAAACTCCTCGTCCGGCCAGACTTCGACGCTGGGATGGGCGCCCGCGAGTCGCCGGAACAGCGAAGTGGCTTCAACGTCTGCAGCGCAGTCCATCGTTTGACTCCGCCTGGCTCCATTGCCGGACGGTGTTCAGTTTGACTGGCCGACCATATCATCGCAAGTCCCGACCTCGGGCGCGGTGACCTGCGGTCGGAAATGGTGCAAGCAGAGCCCCGAGGTCGCATTATGGAGATGCCTCGCAAACCTCGCCGCCCGAAACTCACCTGGGAGAAGGTTCGCCAAATCCGCGAGCTGCGAGCGTCCGGCGCGTCCCGCTCCCAGCTCCAAGCGCGGTTCGGAATCTCCCGACAGTGGGTGTGCATGATGCTCAAAGGCGGTGCGTGGAAGGAGCGTCGCGATCGGGCGCATCGATAGGACCTCGATGTGGGGGGCGTCGAAGGCGTCCAAGGATGGTGCGGCG
The DNA here is from genome assembly GCA_963823665.1 of uncultured Planctomycetota bacterium. Lineage (GTDB taxonomy): Bacteria > Planctomycetota > Planctomycetia > Isosphaerales > Isosphaeraceae > CAVXHV01. The sequence goes on along the minus strand of CAWGMQ010000007.1, from coordinate 145,695 downwards.
GCGCGATTACGATCAACGTCGGTCAATTCTCGGCTGCTTCCTGGTACGACCTGACTCGGAGCGTGAACAATTCCCAATCCCCGGGAGCAGGCACCATGCTGGCAAAGCCGGTCTCACGTCCCTGGCGAAGATTCCCTCGCTTCAGCGTGCGGGGGATGATTGTCGTTGTGTTGCTGGTGGGTGGATGGCTTGGCTGGATTGTCCGGGGGGCACGGATTCAGCGCGAGGCGGTGGAAGCGATTGAGAAGGCCGGGGGCACGGTCATGTGTAACTGGGAGTACAGCAACGGGACGATGGTTCCGGCAGGGAATCCTTGGGCGCCGACGTGGCTCGTGAATCTCATTGGAGTCGACTACTTCGGTCACGTTACCTCGGTCTCGCTCTCCCAAACCGGCAGTGGCACAACGTACGCACAAGTCGAACGTCTCACCCGGCTCGAGCGTCTGAATCTCCTGACATCGTCGCTTGACTACTCCGGTCTGGCGCGTCTGAAGGGGCTGACAAACCTCGCCGTCCTCTCCTTGATCGGCACAAAAGTCACCGACGCCGATCTGGTTAATCTGAATGGGCTGACTAAACTTACCGTCCTCGACCTCGGCAGTACGCAAGTCACCGACGCCGGGTTTGTGCATCTGGCGGGACTACCCCATCTTGCACGGCTCCGCCTTTCGCACACTCGAGTCACCGACGCCGGGCTGGCGCATCTGAACGGACAGTTCAAACTCATTGCGCTCGACCTTTCCGGTACTTTCTTCACGGATTCCGGTCTGTGGTACCTGTACTGGCTGCCCAAACTCTCCGACCTCAACCTCAGTAACACCAACGTCTCTGACGCTGGACTGGTCCATCTGAAGGGGCTGACCGGCCTGTCCATCCTCGACCTCGGCGGCAATATACGAGTCACCGACGTCGGGCTGGCGCATCTGAAGGGCCTGACCAAACTCTCATCGCTTGAGCTCGCCAATACTCAGGTCACCGACGCGGGACTGAAGCAACTTCAGCAAGCTCTTCCGAACCTGAAGATCAACCGTTGATTCACAGCCCATCCAGCCGCCCTGGAATCGTCCCTCTCGCATCGCCAGGAGGATCGGCATTCCAAGCGCCAAGCGAGCGCGCGAACCTTAGCAAAGAGGCGACCGCTTGCCGTCGAAAAGCCCGCGATTTTCACTACCCCTTTACTACCCCCTTGCGCTCAATTACCCCCTTGTGATGCATGATAATGACGCCCAATATAGGGCGTTGTATTTTGCAGCGAAATGCTAGAAAATAAGGCCTGGCATGAGGTTTAGGTCGAAAAGTCGATCGGCGACGAGATTGCATGGCATGCAAGAGGCCGGGCGGTAAGTCGCTATCTTCAAGGGCCGGGCGGCGGCGGTAGTTTCAGCGCCGTAGTCGCCAATCCCGCTTTTCTGACGCCAGCAGTCGCGGGCCACAATTACCAAGATGTGAAGCTGCTCCGAGATCTTCATTTCAAGTCACGAGCAGTTACAGCTCGTTTCAGTCACGCCGTCTCTTGTTTTCGGTTATCAGGGAAGGTACCTCATCCAGAAGACCATTGTTGGAATGTTGTTTGGAAGTGGGGTCGTCTTGGCATTGAGGACACGTCGGGCTTCGTGGCAACTTTCGCGCGTTTGATCGCTCAACCGGGGCGACGAACGCTGGCGCGAGTTCGCCGACATCGGGGGGAGCGATGCCCCCGCACGAAGTGTGGGGTCCGTGAGCCGCATTGCGCTCATTCGACATCGACATCTTTTTGGAAACTGGGACGGGCGTTTTGTAGATCATTTGGGGTAGAGGCCGAGGGCGGAGGGAGGAGAAATTTCGCTCGAATTGGACGAATACCACATCTTTTGCGCAAACGGATCGGGGCGTTTGTAGATCATCTAGGGTAGAGGCCAAGAGTACCGTCATTTTTCATGTCAAAGGGAGCTGGATGGCCTTGAAACATGATCACTCCAAACCTTCGCGCTGGAGCATGCGCGGTGTTGATGGCCGGAGCGGACAACTTGTCGGGATCACACCCTTCCTTGAGCCGGTGGGTTACACCCACCCTACTTCGAGCGGGGGTTTACACTACTGTACAGATGCTGGAGGACCCACGAAAACGCGCCACTTTGCGCCACGATTGGAGGGGGGCAGCGGGTGTCCAAGGGCGGAAAGCGCGTGCCACATGTCGAAGTGGCACAGGAGGATCGGAATTTGCCGGCGGGCTTTCCGGGTGTTCGACGCCACCGTGGCGCGGGACGTACCAAAGCGCCACGGTCGGTCGGGGGTCTTGTTCACTATGTTTAACCGAGGTTGCTTCAACGGGCTTTCCGCGCCGGTTTTGGCCGTGTGGCGGTGCGGGCTGGGCGGAGAGACACGGGTGGAGCGAGAAACACAAGAATACGCGCCGGAATTGATGTGCGGGGCAAGTGATCAGCGAGGGGAGGTTCAGCCAGTGCCAGACTTGAGTCGACCGGCGGGTGACTTGTCGCGTTCCCTTAACCCTTGTGGCGTAAGGACGCGCGACGAATCTACAAAACGAACTTAGGCATGGTTCAGCGGCGTCGCGGTGTCGTCAAACGGGGGCGAGCACGCGGGGCTGGACTGGGGAGGAACGCCTTCATCGGCTTGGCGTGCCCTGGCGGCTGTGTGAGGAAACGGGAGGAAGAAGCAGTGTTTTCTGTACGTGGGACGGTTGCCATCGAAATTGATCGGACGATTCGGCGTAATGCCTTGATATGGGAGGAGAACGGCGATTGGGAGTGAGACTGATTTTCTTGATTTCGTCTCATTTCGGCTCATTTTGTCTCATCAGACCTTGAGGATCTGGTGGGTTGCACCCACCCTACGGTGGCATTGTTGCCGCCATGCGGGGACGATCGCGCGTTACAGAACAGAGCGGCGCTAGCCTTCAGCTTGGCCACCCCGCAGTCGTCCAGTTCGCAATAGGCGACGAGAATGCCGCTGGGCTCCGCAGCTAGCCGCCTGCCGGCGCCGCCTCCAACCGCCCCCCGGGGCGGCACGTCGCACAGGGTGAGGGTGGACTTTTCAAAGCTTATTGAACGGGCATATCTGTATGAAAATGTTCGAAAGTTAATCACTTATAATGATTGAACTTGCGCTTTTTCACAGAGATCGAAAGTGCGATTGAGAAATGGCCAATTCCGAAGACCGGCGCATATATAGATAGGGAGAAAGTGCGTGGGCAGCGATTCGCCTGCACGCCGCTCCTGGGCTGCTGAAAAGTGGGCCGAATTGCGGCGTGGTTCAACGGACGCGACGCTAAGGTAACACCGTTAATGAGCGGCAGTACGTAGGGTGCGTGCAACCCACCGGTCGTAATACGATATGGGATGGTGGGTTACACCCACCCTACGAAGGGACCGGCGGGCCGGTTGCGCCTCGAATGGCGTCGAGGAGTGTTACCCGCGCTTGAACCACGCCCTGCAACCCATCGGTCCAGGGCACATCGGAGTGCATGTTGCAATGTCGTCAAACGGGGCAAGAACGCCCGGCTGGACTGGACGGAGAGACGGCGAGAGAAACGAGATTCTCTCGCGTGGGTTACCATTAATTACCAAATATTACCACCAGAGATAGGCCCTCCAAGATGTCGAAAACCCAAGTCGACTTTCGCGTTACGGAGGACGCCACTGTCGTGGCGTCCGTTTGAGACGATCAGCCGGGTCTTCGCGGTCGCCGGAGCTCCCTTTTCGATCGCGCCGGCGCGGGCAGATCGTCAGGCTGAATCTGGCTTGTTAGACGTTTCGCATCCATTCGTGCGCGCTCGAGATCGTCAGGCTGGGGCGGAGGGGTTCGTTCCCTTAATCCTTGCGGGGAAAGGCCGCGCGTCGAATGTACAAAACGAACGAACTCGCTCGTCACGGTGCGAGTTGAAAGTGAGGGATGAGAGCAGGATTGAGATTAGGATTAGGATTAGGATTAGGACTACTATTCTCGCGTCGTCGATTTCAGCCCTCCAGCGACACGTGCGAACGCTCACGTCCGCCCGGTTCCCTCATCCCCTCGCGGCCCGCCGGATTGGCATTGTTGCGATTGTGGATTTTGACTAAAGTTCGCGGCGACTCCGGACGGGGGTCGACAGGCGCCGGATGCGCGCCTGATGTCATTTCAATAGCCGGCGAACCACGGAAGGGCGTCGCGCGGATGGGTCGATGGATCGGCACGATCGTGCTTGCAGCCGCACTGGCTCCGTCATGGGGCTGCGCGCATGGTCCGAAACGTTTCGAGAAGATCGCCAGCACGGCGCCATTGGTTCGCGCCCGGGCTGTCGGCCTGAGCGGCCAAAAGCCGGATTCCGAGGCGCTGCCGGCGCTCTTATCTCGGCTGGATGACAGCGATCCGGTGGTGCGCCTGGCGGCTCACGAAGAGCTGCGCAAGCGGCACCGGCCAGGATTTTGGCTATTTGCCCTGGGCGAGCCCCGAGGAGCGGTCAACTGCCGTCCAGCGGTGGCAAGCTTGGGTCGCTCAGGCGCCCGCAGGCAGGGGCATCACGCCTTCTCCTCAGTTGGCGGCGACCGAAACGCGGAAGCGAAAGGTCCGGAGAATCAAGGCGAGCGTTTCGAGCGATCCCTGATTTTTTGCGAGAGCTCGAGCCCCGGAAGGAAGCCGGCCATGTCTTCTGGAACCCTTACAACGTCGCCCAAGCCGGGTGGGCCGGTGGCCTGGTTGGGCCGCTGCGTTGTCGACGGCCTGGGCTATGTGGGCGGAGTGACGATTCTGCTGCTGGGTGCCCTGGGCTGGCTGATCTGGCCCTGGAAGGGGCGCCGAGACGAGCGCGGGCCGGGCTTCATGCGGTCTCTCTTGCATCAGCTCTTCTGGATGCTTTCCATGGGGATTCCGACGATCGGGCTCGTGCACGTCGCTGTCGGCTCGTTCCTCTCGCTCCAGGCGTACTACGGCAGCACGTTTGTGGATGGCACCGGCGCCGTGGTCGGCGTGGGCTTGCTGCGCAACCTGGGCGGAATCATGAGCGGCATGGTTTTCTCCGGCATTCTCGCGGCGCGGATGATTCCGGAGCTGCGCATGATCAGACGTCACGTGGTGCTCGAGCAGGCCGAACCCGGCGCGGAGTCCGCGGGATCAGGGCGCCGCGGTCGTAACGCGGCCGACCCGCCTGCGGGGCCGGCGGTTCACGTGAGCCTGAACCGGCTCACCGGCCCGAGGATCGCGGCGGCCTCGATCGCGTGCATCCTGCTCTCACTCTGGGGCATCACGGTCGGCACGGTGGTTGGCTGGAAGGCGTCGGAGTCACTGATGGGGCTCTCGACGGAGATGTTCTTCATGATGTTGCTCAAGATGATGTGGTTCCGGGACGTGACGGGCCTGATCGTGAAAGGCATTCTGTTCGGCGCCCTGCCGGCTGCGATTTGTTGCTACGAGGGGCTCTCCGATCGCGAAAACGACGAGAGCCGGGACGCCGTCGACCGCGCTCCGCTTGGATGGCAAGGGCTCGCGCCCCCGTGCAGCGTGCCGGTCTTCCGCGCGGCCTGCTTGTCGATGGTGGCGATTCTGATCATGAACTCGAGCTGGTTCATGCTGGTGTATCACGCGGTTCCGTTCTACGGCCCGACATTACTGCCGCAGCCTTGAGCGGCGATTCAAGATTCCGGGGAGGGCGAGGCTGGGCCCGAGCAGTATTCGCAATTCGGGAATGATGGGGGACGCACTTTCGCGGAGCGAAAGGCGACTATCGATCTTGCCGGGCCAAATTCGCAATTCCGGGATGGTGGGGAGGAAGCTTGATGAGCACTCGGTCCAGGGCGCGTGATGTGTGGGTCGGTCTGATCGTGATTGCCGCGGTGGCCGCACTGCTGACACTCGTCGGCATGGCGAGCGACGGCCCCGGGTTCCTGGCGCCTCACCGCACGATCGACGTGGTGTTTCGCGACGCCCAGGGGGTCCGGATCGGCAGCACGGTGCGGGTCGCCGGCCTCGATACGGGAAACGTGGTCGATGTCGATCTGGTGGAAGTCGAGGGAATGCTCCGTGCGCGGGTGAAGATTTCGCTGCCGGCCGCGCTCGTCAAGAAACTGCGGCAGGATGTGAAAGTGTCGATTCAGCCTGCCTTGACCGGAATGAGCCACGTGAACGTCATGTCGACTGGCCGTTCGAGCGTCGCCCTTATCCCCGGGCAGTCAATCCCGGGCGTCGAGACGTCGCTCTTTGACCCTATCATCGAACAAGTGGGCCTGGGCCCCGTCGAGCGCAACCACTTGAGCCACACAATCGCCGAAGTGCGGCAGCGAGTGGATTCGATCGGGCCGCAGATTCAGCAGATCCTGGGCTCGCTCCAGGAGACAGCCGGCAACCTGCGCGAGATGAGCGACTCGATGCGGCCGGCCCTGGAATCGACCGTCGGGCAGATCGATGACCATGGCGCGCAAGCTGAACGCCAAAGTCGCCCGAGCTCGAGCGGATCATCACGCACATCGAGGGGATCACGCGAGAGGGCGAAGGCTACATGGTCGATAATCGAGAAGCGATCCGGCAAACGCTGGTCTCGGTGCGCGACGTCAGCGGCTCGATCAACCCGATCATCGCCCGCGATCTGCCCAAGCTCGAAAAGCTGCTCGACGGTGCGGAGATGTCGCGGGCACGCCTCGACCGCGTGCTCTATTCGGGCGACAAGATCGCGAACGAGGTCTCGGATATGCTCACGCACAGTCGCGCGGAAATTGAACGATCCGTCACGAATTTCCGCGATGCCTCGGACTGGGCAAACAAGCTCGTCCAGAAAATCTTCACGAATCCACTCGTGCTCAGTCCGTTCTACAAGCCGAATCATGAGGACTTGCGAGTGCAGGCTGTATACGACACGGTGCTGCGTCTACACGAAGGGCGCTCAGGACCTTCATGATGCGATCAAGACCTTAGACTCCCTCACTTCCCGGCCGACTTCGCCACAGCAGCAGGAAGAACTGCGGCAGCTCCGGCAGAAGGTGCAAATGGTGTCCGAGGAGATGAAGGAGCTGTCCACACGAATGGCGGAAGGCCTGAAACGTCAGACAGGCAACGGCCGGTCCGAAAGGACGATCACGCTGATTCCGGTCGCTTCGGCTACCATGCAAGCTCGCGCGTTCGAGGCTTTCATTAAACTCGCCCCGGAATCCGGTCGATACAAAGAACTGTGGATGCCCGTGACGGGGCGTCAGAGAGTGTACGGAGACCGGAGCGAGAAGATCCGACTGGCGGTCAGGCGGCTCCCTTTTCGTGTGGCCTCCGTGGGTATCTTGTTTCACAACACTTGTTTAAGCCGTCGGCGGAGCCTTCGGCCAACGCATCTGATTGGGAGGCGCAATGGAAATCTACGGCGCTGGAGGAACTCAAGGTCCTCAACCCATTTACCCGCGACTGGCTGCGTTCAGCCTGGATGCCGGTCAAGCAGTGCACGCAGGTGCGCCGCGAGACCACGTCGAAATCTCACCCTTGGGTAAGATGCTCGACGGAATTGGCCAGTTGCCGGAAATTCGGCACGAGAGAGTCGACGAGATTCGGCGTCAAATCGCCGCGGGGTCGTACGAGACTCCCGAAAAACTCGAGTTGGCTCTCGACAGGATGCTGGATGAAATGATGGGCTGGTGAGTTGCTGACTGCAATCACCTGAGGGCACTGTGATTCTGAAACTGTGCTGACCGGCGTGGGGAGGAACGAACTCCCCAGCGCCGGATTTTCGGCGTTCGAAGGGTAGGACGCCGGAAAAACGGGCGTGATTCCAGAAACTTCTTGGCATGGGCGGCAGAATTGCGGAACAATACGCGAAGCATGGCATCGGTCGCATGCTGCCCATCACGAGATAACCGGCTCACTTATTAGTACGACAACTGGGATCAAGGGCGTGGTTCGCCGCCGATAATGAGGCTGGGCGGACCATACGCCCAGGAGAGTCCGCCGTGGATCCATTGCCCTCCTCGCCACAGTTTCCCGCGGGACCGAACACTTCGGCGCGAGATCGGAATTCACGCATCCGCCGCCTCGCTCTTTCCGAGCCTGTCGCACGGCGATCAGATCCTGATCGAGCTGTTGATCAATCGCGGCCTGCTTTCGGTCGAGGAGGCGCATTCTGCCCAGGTTTATTGCGACGAACACAATCGCGACCTACGCCAGGCGATTCTTGAGCTTAATCTCATCTCGCCCGATCTGCTCAACCAGCTTGCCTTCGAGCGATTGAGCGCGCTGGCGACCGACAATGGTGATCCGAAGCGGTCGGTCGCAGTCGCCGCGGCCACCGCGGGAACGCTCTCGCCGAACCGCACGCAGCATCATCGCGACGTTCGCAAGGACCTGCAGGAAAAAGTTCAGACCGCCACACTGTCGGAGCTCGTCGATCAGATCCTGGAACGCGCTTGCGACTGCGAGGCGACCGACATCCACTTCGATCCCCAGGAGAGCGGCCTGCGGGTTCGGTTCCGCATCGACGGCCAGCTTCAGGACATTCTCTTCGTCGAGCCGGCCATGGCCACGCCGGTGATCAGCCGGCATCAAGATCATCTCGAACCTGAACATCGTCGAGCGCAAGCATTCCCAGGACGGCCGCATCACGATCCAGCACCATAACCGCCCGCGCGACCTCCGCGTGGCCACTTTTCCCACGATCTTCGGCGAGAAGATCGTCATCCGGATTCACGAAGTACTGACCGACGTCGACGGCTTCACCCACCTCGGGCATGACCAAGGAACAAGCCGAAACGCTCGACAAGCTGATCACCCAGCCCTACGGCGCCGTGCTGGTCGCCGGGCCGGTCGGCTCGGGCAAGACCTCGACCCTCTACAACTGCCTGGAGCGGATCAACTCGCCGCTCAAGAACGTGATGACGATCGAAGACCCGATCGAGCACCGCATTCCGGGCATCAACCAATCGCAGATCAACAATCAGGGTGAGATGGGCTTCAGCGAGGGCCTGCGAGCCATGCTTCGGCAGGATCCCGACATCATCATGATCGGCGAGATTCGCGACGATGAAACCGCGCGGATCGGCATCCGAGCCGCGCTCACGGGCGTGCTCGTCTTCAGCACCCTGCACGGCTCGGACGCGCCCAGCACGATCAGCAACCTCTACAACTTCGGCATCCCCGGCTATCAGCTTTCGAGCAGCCTGCTGGCGATCGTCTCGCAGCGGCTGATCCGCAAGATTTGCCCGTATTGCCGGGTCACCTACGCGGCCGACGAGAAAATGCTGAGAATGCTGGAGATCGAGCCCGCCGAGCATCGCGACTTGCGGCTACACCGCGGACTGGGCTGCCCGGCGTGCTTCCAGACCGGTTACCTGGGGCGAACGGGCATTTTCGAGATCATGGTCGTCGGCGACGAGCTCCGCGACCTGGTGTTCCAGCAAATTCCCAAGGACGTGCTGCGACGGATCGCAGTTGACCTGGGAATGCGAACCTTGAAGCACAGCGCGGTCGATAAAATACTGGAAGGAACGACGACGCTGGAGGAGGCTTACCGCGTCGTCTCGTTCTGACGGAACAGCGTGCCGGGCACACCGCAGTGACCGGCACGGATACGGCCAGGCCAGGAATGCGAACCGGCAAGGAGGTCGGCGATGCATCTGCGATTGTCTCAAGTTGTTGAAAGAACCATGGTTGCTGCGGGTCTGATCGTTGCAGGCACGGGACTGGTTACCGCGCGTGCTGATGACGAGGGATTCTTGAGCAGGCTCTTCCGTGGCGGATCATCGTCGTCGTCGAACAGCAGCTCACCGGCGTCGAGACCGGCGGGCGGCGTTCCCGGCGTCGGAGCGCCCGGCAGTCAGGCTGGAGGCAGCCAGTCCGCCTCGCCTTACGGGCCAATCACCGGCTCAGATTACGGCGGCTTGACGTCACAGGGGCCGGTGACGCCCCCCGTCAGCGGCAGTGCTCCTGGCCAGCGGCTTTCGCCCCGGCCACGAACGAGCACGGCGGTCACCAATGCCGACCCGCTCCTGACGCGGCTGGCGCTCGGCCGGTCCGACGACGGCAGCCAGTTCGGCATGTTCATGCAGATCTTCACGGACGGCACGGTGATTGATTCCGAAGGCGTGCACCATCTTCGCCCGGCCGATCTGAAGCCGATTTTTGATCTGGTGCAATCCGGCGATCTGACCCGCACTCACGGCCACTGCGGCTCGCCGGCGACGGATTTCGTCGAATATGTTCACGTGGTGGTTTACGAACGCCGGCTGGGGCGGCTCATGGCGCACTCGCTCTCGTATTCGGGCAACACACAGGGCTGCGACCACGCCGTTCGCCACCTGCACACGACCATCGAAAACCTGCAGATGAAGCTCAGCCGCACGCCCGGCGGCAGCCAGCCGGCGGCGGGATCGCCCGGCGGAAGTCCGGTGCCGGTCGGCCCGGCATCAGCGCCGAGAATGGCGCCGGGCAACGCCTTCAGCCGTCGCCGCCGGCCGTGGATCCGGGGCAACCGGCACCTGGCGCCGTGATACCGCTCACGCCGGTGGATTCGTCGAGGTGAGCGAAAAATCGTCAATCGGAGTCGTCGTCGGGACCTGGAGCGGTCGCCGCTTGCCGAAGCGCGTCGACCGTTCCTGCTCACCACAGCTCCCACCGGTCGATAACGAGGTTTGGCAGCGCCTTTGTTCGAAAGCTATGTTCAGAGTTTCGAGCCGTCCGAATCGGGCCAATGACGAGAGCGCCGCCAAGGACTTCGGCTCGATCTCGTTTAGATGGACATTCACGACGTTACTGAAATAATCGACACCGACGCGATCCATGAGCCAGTTCGGAACCGTTCGGCCCAAACCGCCTGGGGTCCGGCCATCCCACGGCTGATGGTCGTATCCAACGTGGCCGTGTTGAAGGAGGATCGCGACCGCCCTATGTTGAATGCGCGCGTCGCGGACGACGGAACCGAGACCGGTACCAGCTATGAGAACGAGCAGCTCGCGCACGCTGACGCGTAGGTGTCCGTACCAGGGGTGCCGCGTCGATGATTTCATCGCACAAGCATCGATCGAACGCCGCCGGCTGTCGAGCTCAATTTGCGTTGCCGCCGCGATGACATGCGTACGCCGCTGGACCTCACGGCACCACGTGCAACGTCGCCGTCAAGTCCAGCGCCGGCTCATCCGGCAGGTCGGTGTGCACGCGGAAGACGCGGCGGATATCGCCGGTGGTCGTGCCCTCTTCGGGTTTGTATGCCACCGTCACCACATGGGCGGCCTGGCGCGTCCCATCCGGAGCTGACGTGACAAACCCATTGCCGGCTCCTTCGATCGCGCGGATCGCGAATGGCCGCGAGGCGCGAACGACGAAGCGCCCGTGGGCGCCAGCCGAAGAATGCACCTGGCCCAGCGACAACACCGACGGCGCGGCGGTCAAGTCACCGCGAATCACGCCGGTTACCATGATGGGGATGCTCGGAGTCTCTGGATCATTGCTGATCAAACGCAGCTCATCGCGCAGCAAGCCGGCAGGCGCGTCGGGCTTCACACTGACCGTGAGCGCGTAGCTCACGGCGGCATCCTTCCGGGAGGTCTCGACAAGCTGGGCGGAGAGAGATCGTGTGGCCGAGACCATGCGAGTGAATTTCCAGTCGGGGCGGTTGATCCGATCGATTGTGAGCACCTGCGTGGCCGCCTGCCCGCGCTTCACGGTCCCGAAATCGACGGCGCCGGGGTTCAGCACGATGTCGCTCAGGATGAACGACGAAACGGCCAGACGCGCCTCGGACTCGCGGCCGCTGGCGGTGATCAAATTCACAAACAGGACGGTCGCCTTGGGACCGACGAAGTTTCGCGTGTCCATCTCGGCCTCGATCACCGTCGACTCACCAGGCGCAACCGTCGATGCATGCGCCTTCCCGCTCGTGCACCCGCACGAAGGCCGCAAATTGAGAATGGTGATCGGCTCGGACAGCCGGTTGACCAGGAGAAAGTCATGCTTGACCTTCACGCCCCGCGGCACCATCCCGAAGTCGTGGCTCCTCTCCGGGAAGAGCGCATCTGTCCAGGCATCCGCGAGCGAACGAGCAGCGCCTAACCCGAGGACCAGCCAGCATCCCAGCGTCAACTTCAGCAAGGGCCGAGCCATCACAATCCTCCTGAAATCCCCGGCTCCAGAACCGGCAAGCTCGCCGCCGGCAACGCACCATTCTTTTACTATCGTCAGGAGAAAACGCGTGCGCTTAGTTTTCCTCGTCCCGTCAAACACGGGTTCTTCACAGAACCTACTGCAACGCCGCAAATGCTCAGGGTGGGCCGCGAGCCGGACGTCGGGTCCAGGCCACCCGCACACCGGCTCGCTCATCGATGACGGTCACTGCGCGATTGCTTACTGCGTATTGCCCCTGGTCGCCTCATCCCAGGCCACATATCCAGAGGTGTTCGGCGTGTGGATGAGCACCCTGAAAAACGGAGCGTCGGGGCTCGCCGGCGTGGTCTGGAATGCCAGGTATGTATCCGGAACGCCGTTGACCGAGGCAATCCAGTAGCCATTGCTCGTACTGTAATACGTCAGGTTGTTGGACCAGAACTGGTTATTGGCGTCGCGGTACATCGCGTGGCCCTCGTGCCCGCCTCCCAGAACGTGATAGGCCCCACGGTAGCCGATATAAACCACACCCCGAGACGAGCCCCCGAGATCCGCGGGCGCCGGGGTCGGCGCGACCGTGCCGATATTGGGCACCGCCGGAACCGTCACCTCCACTTTCACGCGATCTTGCGCAATCGCCCAGGCCCCGCATCCCAAGGCCGATCCCACCACCACGACGCCGACCCAGATCAATCTCTTCCGACGCATCACTGACCCCCTCTCTTACCCAGGGACGTGCACTCTCGCACCCCACCCAGCCAAGTCGGCGGGATTGGTTGGCGCATCACAGACCAACCGGTGCCATTATACTTTTATCTTGCAAAGCTGATGCCGTTCACGCCGGGATGCGCCGAATCGCATGAGCCGGTCATGGCGCCCAGCGTCGAGCCGACTTTGAAAGGCTGGTCGACTCCGATTGAGCAAGACTCTTTACGACCGAGCCGGCGATGCTCTACAGTGGCGGCAACACTCGAGCTGAGCAAGGATTCGATATGACTGTGCCAACGCAAACGCTCACCGGCATGAGCCTACCGGCTCGGTATTATATCGACGAAGAGTACTACCGTGCCGAGCTTGAGTGGCTATTCTTGACCACGTGGTTCCACGCCGGACGGGCCGAAGATGTAGCAAATCCCGGCCAGTTCTTCGTGCGCGAGATTGCCGGCGAGAGCTTGATCGTCTTGAGAGACGATCGCCACGAGCTACGGGCATTCTACAACGTCTGCCGCCATCGCGGCACGCGACTGGTGAATGAGTGCGCGGGCCGATTCCCCTCGACCATTCAATGCCCCTATCACGCCTGGACCTTCAACCTGGAAGGCTGTCTGCTGGCGGCGCCGCAGATGGACCGCGCCCCAGGGTTTCGCCTCGAGGATTACCCCCTCGTGCCAATCGCCACAGATGTCTGGGACGGCCACGTCTTCCTCAACTTGAGTGAGAAGCCCGTTCCGCTCAAGGAGCAGCTCGATGGCATCGACGCGCGGTTCGCACCCTGGAAGATGGGCGAGCTCCGGTGCGGGAAGCAAGTCGTCTACGACGTGGCCGCCAACTGGAAGCTAATCATCCACAACTACTCCGAATGCCTGCATTGCCCGGGCGTGCATCCCGCCTTGCAAAAGCTCTCGCACTACTTGAGCGGCGAGAACGAGCCCGCAAGTCCAAGCTACCTTGGCGGGCGGATGCGCCTCCGTGAAGGAATCGGAACATTCTCATTCGATGGCGCCATGCGGCGGGAATGCCTGCCCGGCGTCTCGGGCGACGATATGCGGTACGTCTATTTCTACGCATTCTTGCCGAACTTGCTGCTCTCCCTTCATCCCGACTACGTGATGGTCCACACCCTCTGGCCCCGTGGCGCGGGCCGCACCGAGATCGTCTGCGAGTTGTTGTTTCACTCCGATGTGCTCGCGCGGGCCGACTTCGATCCAGCCGACGCGTTCGAGTTCTGGGATTTGACCAACCGCCAGGACTGGCACGTCTGCGAGCAGATGCAGCTCGGGTTGCAATCGCGCGCGTACCGACCCGGGCCCTACTCCCATCGCGAAGAGCTGCTTTATGGGTTTGATCGCTTGATCGTCGAGGCTGAGCGGAATGCTGGACGCGGCGTGCGGTAAGAGGCTCCTCAGTGCAACTCACCCATCGCGCCCGATCGCCTCGACCGGGCATTCCTCGAGCGCCGCTGCGCACGCGGCTACCTGGGCGGCATCGACCGGCTGGTGAAATACGTAGCTGCGGTGTTCCGAGTCGTTCCGCTTGAAACTGTGTGGCGCCGTCTCGCGGCAAAGATCGCAGTCGATGCACGTCGAGTCGACGTAGAACGCTCCCGCCGCGTTTTCGGGCACTCGTTCGTTCCGGTCCGCCATGTGCGTTTCCCGCTTCCGATGAGATCGACCCTTTTCGGAGCTTACACCACGTTGCCCCCGGAGCGTAAGGTACCCTCCCGGAGTTTTCGCAGCGCTCGTGCTTCGAGTTGGCGCACGCGCTCTTTCGAGACGCCGAGCAGTTTGCTGACCTGGACGAGTGTCTGCTGCTCCTTGCCTTTGAGGCCAAACCGGAGCGTGAGGATGAGCTGTTCCCTCGGGTCGAGACTCTCGATCAGAACCCCGACGAATTCGTCGGAGTCCGTGTCTTCCTGGTCCTCGGTTTCGCCCAGGATGAAGAAATCGGCGAGTGCCGTCACGCCGTCCGACTGGCTGGGTGCATCAAGCGAGAGCGGGGGCCGCGTCGCTGCAAGCAGGTGATCCAGGGACCGGGATGCGGCCCCCTCTGCCCCGTCCTTGTGTGCCCGTTTCGCGCCGCCACGGCGCACCCACTCCTCGTCGCCTTCGCTTTGGCCGTGTTGTGCCAGGCGGTAGAGCAGCCGCGGGTTCAAGCGAACCGGGTAGGCGCCCGCCGCAATGGCGCGCTGAATACCCTGGCGAATCCACCAGATCGCGTAGGTGGCCAGCCGGGTCTCTTGCACGACATCGAAGCGGTCAATGGCAGCCAGAAGAGAGCAAATCCCTTCCTGGAGCAAGTCGGCCGGAGGAATTCCCCGCCCTTGATAAGGCTTGGCCACATGGGCGACCAGGCGAACATTCGCCATGGCCAGCTTCGAGCGGATCACCTGGTAACGCTGCGCGACCGTCCGGAGCGCGTCCTCGACCGGATCCAGCCCCTCCGGCCGGCTCGCCAGCTCGCGGACTCGTTGCTGGAAACTATTCTCTGGCGCCTCGGAATTCGCAACTGGAGCAGCCGCGAGGATTCGATTCCTGCAGTCAACCAGCTCGACCAGCAACTCGCGTTCCTCACGCGCCCCAAGGATTCCCGCCTCGGGGCAATTGAGCAGTGCATGCCACGGAACTTCTCGTCGCGACAAATTATGATGAGTCATTGTCGTCACTCGTCTCAAGAATCCCCAGGTAAATCACGGACGAAGACCGCACCTGCCGCCGGGTACTCTTCCGGCAGGATCGAGCCGAACACAGGCTTCAACCGTGAGAGCAGGCCGCGCGCACTCCCCGGGCGGGGCAACGTGCGCGTCCCCTCAGTTAGCAAACACACGAACGGCGATGATGCGAGAACCTCCCGCCGCGCCCGGTCACTATCCGGGAGTCACGCGGAGAGATGGCCGCGGAGGCCCATCGGCGGGCTCGTCGAACGATTTTCGAGATCAATCCGAGCGATCAGGTCGGTCTGTTTGCAATCGGGCTCGGGATGATTCAGGCGGATGTTATGCACAGAAAAAATGATGGATTGAGCCGAACGCAACAGCCACTCAAACATGGGCGTGCTCCTCTTCTCCTCGCAATTGGGATCAGATCGCACGGCGCTTCAAGCTCCGCACCGATCGACCCGCAAATCAAACGCTTCAGAAAGATTGACCGAACAACCGTTCAGCGCGCGACGCAAAGTGGCCAGAAGGCTCGCTATGCCCCGCCGCCTCTTCACCGTTCCTATCACTCATACGCTCGATTGCCAGCATTGTCTCACCGATGGATCGGATTTTTTACTTTTTGCGGTTTTGGCACGATCCGCGGGGCTTGTGTAAAATGCGCCGAGCGAGCCGAATCGATTGCTCCAGCGGGCCCGAATGCGGGGCAGGCGGAGATTTCTCAGGCGCGGAAGTGCCGATCATGGAGTACGTCGAACCCGAGCCTCGACTCAGCCAGATGACCACGCACTGGACGGCCGTCATCGAGGCCCACAGCGGTACCCCCGATCAGGTCAATCCGGCGGTATCTCGACTGATGTGCCGGTATGCCGGCGCTGTCCACCGCTACTTTCTCAAGGCGGTGAAGAATCCTGACGACGCGGAGGAGCTCGATCAGGAGTTCGCGGTTCGCTTCTTGCGCGGAGACTTCCGCCGCAGCAGCCGGGACCGCGGCCGATTCCGCGACTACGTGAAGCGCGCGGTTCAGAACATGATCAGCGATCACTTTCGCCGCAAGAATTCGAGCAGGGCCCGAAATTCGTCGAGTGCGGGGCCGGACATCCCCGACCCCGCGCTCAGTCGGTTTGAAGGGGAATTCATCGCGAGCTGGCGCAATGACCTGCTCGATCGTGCCTGGAACGCGCTGCGGCGCTCGAGAAAAGCAGCGGCCAGCCGTATCACACGGTACTCCGCTTCCGCGTCGATAACCCTGATCTTCCCTCAGATGAGGCCGCGGAAGGGCTTTCCCGCGCCGTCGGGCGGCTGCTCTCCGCCGGGGCCGTGCGCCAAGCAGTGATGCGGTCGCGACGGAAGTTCGTGGATTTCTTGCTCGGCGAAGTGCTCGCGAGCATGGACCACCCGAGTCAGGACGAGCTCGAGGAAGAGCTTGGCGACCTGAAACTCCTGGAATACTGCCGGCCGTTCCTGAAACGGCGCGCATCGGAGTAGGTCAGGCTTCAGCCTGACGTCCCCCGGATCTCTGCCTCGAGTTGCGCCTGGTCGAAGTCGGTGTTGAGCAGGTCTTCGACACTGATCCCCTTCCGATCGAGGAGGTGGGCGCTATGGGCGAGACGCCGCTCGACCTCCTCGAGGATGCGTCCGGCAGGAAGAGGGAGAATGGGCTCATCCGAATAGAGCGTGATTCCGCCGTGCGAAAACGAGTAAGCAAAGAACAAGCCAGGATGGCGGAGGAGCAGAAGATACGAGGCGACGACGGCGACGATCAGGAGGGTCGAGAACGCCGCCAGCCTCGCGGCCTTCTTGCGATTCAGTCGCACGAGTATATCTCCCCGACTGTCGATTGCCTTCACTCGGAAATGACCGAAGCTTGGCTTTGTTCACTTCCCGTCGCCATGCTGCTCGAACCGCTTGAAGAACGACGATTCTTTCCAGTGCGGCCGTTCCGTGCGGTTGGCGACGCGCTCGAGCAACCTGGCAACCAGCACGTCGAACGCCCCGGCGGCCTGCATGTCCACCGGTTGCGCAACGTCGTCCGAGGGCGCATGGTAGCGCTCCTTCAGCCATTTCTTCTGCATCTCTTCCTCCGGCGATCCCTTGTCGAGCCCCACCTTGAGCGCCAGCGCCGGAACCCCGCGCCGGATGAAGCTATACTGATCGCTTCGGATGAAGACATTCCGCTTCGGCTCCGGATCGCGCTGCGGCTCGACACCAAGCGACCGCGCCACTGCCTCCGCGTCGCCGCCTAGATCCGATTCATCCATCCCGTAGATCGTCAGCTTCTTGAGCGGGTACAGCGGCAAGAACATATCGGTATTAATATTAGCCACGATCGCCGCGGATCGACCGTGGGATCGCTCGCGAAGTACTTCGACCCGAGCAGTCCCTTCTCCTCGGCGGTAACGGCGAGGAAGAGCACCGAGCGGCGCAGCTTCGTGCCGTTTTCCTTGAGCATCGAGGCGACGTCGAGCATCGCCGCGATGCCCGATGCGTTATCCATCGCGCCGTTGTAGATCTTATCGCCATTGATGGGCCTGCCGACGCCCAGGTGATCGAGGTGAGCGGTGAATATGACGTACTCGTCCTTGAGCTTCGGGTCGGTGCCGGGCAGCATGGCCACGACGTTATCCGACAGAACGTCCGTGTGCTTGACGGCCGCGGTGGCCCGGAGCCGCGCCGGCAGTTTGAAATGCGGTAGCGGTCTTCCGGCGTTCGCGGCTTCGATGATCTCCGCAAGCGTGTGGCCCGACCCCGCGAGCAGCTTATCGCCATGGGCCGGATTGATCGTGACCGCCAGCTTGAGTCCCCGCGTCTCGTCGACCGCGGGGTCGGCCAGGCTCATCGACGCCATGAACCGCGCGAGCGACGCCCGCTCCCAGGGAATATCCATGTTCTTGGGATTCATGATGCGGAGGATGCCGATCGCGCCCAGCCGCTTGAACAGCGCAGCTCGTTCGTCCTGCGATTGCATATGCGAGGCCAGCGGGCCCGGAATCGACGGCGGCGCACCGTCCAGGAATACGACGAGCTTGCCGCGGACATCGAGCCCCTCGAAGTCGTTGTGATGGGCTTCAGGGATCGATAGCCCATGGCCGGCGAAGACCATTTCGGCCTCGAGCGACGCAGCCGGCTCGATTCGCGAGCTGATGATCGCGTCGCGGCCTAGCTCGAGCCGCTCCTCGCCGCCGGAATTCTTGACGAGTGCGAGGCTCGATTGCGTCTCGTCAAGCTCGCGAGCGATGAGCTTGACCGGCTGCAAGAATCTCTCGGTCCCGGCGGGCTTGAGACCGGCTTTCTCGAATTCCCGCGCCACATACTCGGCCGCCTTCCGGTGGCCTGGGCTGCCCGTGCCACGGCCCTCCAGGCGGTCGTCGGCCAGAACGAGCACATGCGACCACCACCGCTGCCCGTCCGGCTTGCCCTCTGCGACCGCAAAGCGAGTGACACCCAAACAGATTGCGGCGAGAACCGCAACAACCGTCAGCTTCTGGAACATCATCGATCTACCCAATTTAAGATGAAGGTTTGCCACCTCTTCGCACCGAGCAACCACTCCGCCGGCCATGGGTGACGAGATATTCTCGCCCCAATCACCGAGTCGATGCAATCATCGGCGGAATTAAAAAGCGATCGACCCCGCTCGTCGAGCCTTGGGCCAGCCGGAGAAGGACGCCGGTAACAGGTTTGCCGAACGGCACTCATTCTGAGCCGCAACAGTAGCCGCAACACATTAGCACGGCGTCCGAAAACGTCCTAACACGCATGTTTGGTGTTGCATCGTCGAGCGCAAGCTGCGCAGTCCATCGAAGTTACCAAAAAATGCGGCAACTGGTGGTTTTAGGAAAGGTAATGTGTTAGTTGACTACGACTATTGGAGAAACTGCATCGTTTGATACGAGTTTTGACCCTCGGTCGGCGCCGTTTTCAGATGACTATTGAGCGGGAGGAAGAACAGCGGGCGGGGAGGCCGGATTTCGTGACCGCGGGTGTGGTCGCCCAAACTGGGTTTCAGGCGATATTGAACGTGGAACAGCGGCCCTGGTGGGCCACTGACCGACGAAGTTGTGAGTGACGGCGATCGAAAAAGCCGTGACGATCACCAACAACACGAATACCGACGCGACTCCTCGGTGGATTTATCCGGTATTCCTCGCAACGAACGACGGCAGCGCGTACGACGGCTCGCCGTACGATCCGAACGATCCAGCGAACCAGGACTACCGGATCTACGTGGGCTACAAGGCGTCGAACTCGCAATATTATGTCGGTCTGCCACCAGGGGCGAGCGTCACGTTCTACCTGCCCGAGGCGATGTGGGACGGAGGAACGATCCAGCTCGTGACGGACACTCCGCAAACAGAGACATATTTCTGGTCAAGCGGTAACCCATTTAATTTCCATAACTCAGCTCCTTCGACAACATTTGTGCAGGACCTTTCCGATAACGGGGCGTTGCTCCTGTACAGGGGGCCGGAATCGAGTGTGGTTGGTGGTATTGCCACTTCCGCTTCGTCGCAGCTTACTGAATATACGATCAGAGATGAATCGCAAACCGTGATCGGCAAACCTACGCTCGATACAAGTGTTGACGTGGATATATCGTACCTAGATGCGATGTATCTTCCGGTTGCCGAGGAAGCGGTCTTGACAAAGGGCGACCCTCAGGCGGGTTACATCGGGACGACGATCACCGTGCCGCAGTTCGAGAGCACACTGACCAAGTTTGTCAGCGGGGCGAATCTGGGCAATTACTTCTACAATGCACCCGAGAATAACGTCGCGTGGCCGCAGTTCAACCTCACGCCCACGGGAAACACCCCGGCGCACTCGTGAAGATACCGGGCGGCACCAACATCTTTGCAAACAGCGCTGCATCAAATATTTACGTAAACACTAATCCATTGCTTACATCCAGCCAGGCGTTCGCTGGCCTGCCCGCCTCGAACAACTATGCCGCTCAAGCGATCATCAACCTGATGTTCTCGTGGGCGGAGTTCTACCAGAAGAACTTCGCTGTCTTACCCCAGTATGGGCTTCCTCAGATACCAGCAAGTGCTCAGTTAAGCCAATTCCTGGCCACCGGACCTGGCTCGATTCAATACCAAGATAACGTGCAGACTTTCCCGATTCAGACGACAACCAAGCCGGGTCCTGGCGACATGACGAACGCGCTGCAGTTTGCAACACTCGCATGGAAGGCCATGTGGCTGTTTAGCCAGGACACCTTCATGAACGCGGTCGATCTCCAGACGAGGGCCTATAGCGCCACGGGCCTCACGTTGAGCTCCGACCCACAATACGGCTCTGGGCTCAAGGTACTGTCGGGTGCGAGTCCGGATTTGATCGCACAGCTCCAAAAGCTTCCGAACGGCGGGGTCGGTACACCTGTCCGTGCCCCAAACCTGCCGCCACCAACCGGCGTCGCCGCCAATGTGATCCAGCAAATTGTCGGCAACCAGATTATATTGCAATCGCCCGCGTCTGGCCCGGGGGACTTGAATACCAAGTACCAGTTTTTCATTCTCGGTGGGAATGGCAATCCATCGCCGCCGGCGATCCAACCGTCTTCGCAATTAATTCAAACGATCTTCGGAGATAATATTGGTGATTTCGCCAACATTCCAGGGAGTGTGGACTGGGCGGGAAACACCCTGTACGGTACCAGTCAACAGGCGACGGACAACAGGCAGAATGTCACCAATACGGTGATCATCCCAATGATGTACGGGTCGACTGTGGCCCTCCCGCCGGGCACTGCCTACCCTGTCCCACCCACGCCGGGCAATCCGACGAACAGTATCTTGGCCCAGTACAACGTCGATCCGCTGGTCTGGCTCATCCACAACGGAGCCAACTGGGCGAACGGCATGCCGATTACCGCCTATGGTTTCTCGGTTGACGACGCCGTTGGCAACATCACTGTGCCCGGTTCAAACGCTTTTCAGATCGCCATCGGAGGCAGCAACGGGCTTACCAATGACTACCCCCTATACCAAACCTTCGCCCAATCCGACGGCACTCAGTGTCGCCGGCGCCAGCTCGAGTGGGTACAAGGCTGGTGCGGCGATCGTCTCGGCAACATCGAGCGCGAACAACCCGAGCGCCGGTACCAACTTCGGGGTAATTGATGCGAGTATGTTTGCGAGTGCTTTGGGCCCCACGACCAAGAAGTCGACGCAAGCGAATTGAGCGGCACGCGAAAATCGGTGCCAGTTCGTTTTACAAAGATGAACTGGCACCGATTGTGCGATCAGTACCCCGCCCGCATTCCCGGCCCAGATTGACAGACCCGGCGGTTCCGGATAGAGTTCGGCCGCTCGTCGCGAGGGTGGATGCGGCGGTGCGGCTGAACGAGACACTTCCAATTTGCACTGGCGATCGATTCCTTGATCGCCTCCGTTCCGTTGCGGCAAGGGTCTTGGTACGCGTTCGGGCGATCCCACGGATGGAGACGCATTCCGGCGCGCATCGAGCGTGACGGGCGAGGGTAGATCATGGACGATGTCCCCGCCGGTCCGGCGAGCCCCCTGCTGCGGAGGCCGTCGCTCTCGGTCGTGGTTCCCGTGCGCAACGGGGGTCGCGACTTTGAGCGCTGCCTCCAGCGGCTGCGCGGCTCCAGTCTGGCTGATTACGAGTTGATTGTGGTTGACGACGCCTCGACCGATCACTCGGCCGCGACTGCGGGCGAAGCTTGTGCGACGTTGCTACGTCTCCCCACGCCGCGGGGGCCTGCAGCCGCCCGCAATCTGGGAGCCCAGGCCGCGAGGTCGCAATTGATCTTTTTCCTCGACGCCGATGTCGCCGTCCATCCCGAAACGCTGGCCAGATCACTCGCCCGATTCGAGCGCGACCCGTCGCTCTGCGCCCTGTTCGGCTCGTATGACGATCAGCCGGCCGCGCCCGGCCTGGTCAGCCAGTATCGCAACCTTCTCCATCACTTCGTCCATCAACAAGGCGTATTCCAGGAAGGGATCCGGCCGGCCCACACATTCTGGACGGGTTGCGGCGCCATTCGGCGGAGCGTCTTTCTCGAATACGGCGGCTTCGACCCGCGGCTTTACCCCCGACCCGCGATCGAAGACATCGAGCTGGGCTACCGACTTACGCGGACCGGCCACCGGATTGTGCTCGCGCGCGACGTGCTGGCCACGCACATGAAGCGCTGGACTCTGCCTGACATGATCCGAACCGACATCTTTCGCCGCGGCGTACCCTGGATGCTCCTGATCAAACGCTCGGGCACAATCGAGACCGACTTGAACGTCAAGGTCGACCAGAAGGCGTGCGTGGCACTCACCGGTCTGGCGCTGCTGGCCGGCGCGATCGGCGCCTTCTTTCCGTGGGCCTGGGCGGCCGCGGCCGCGGCACTGGCGTCGATCGTTCTGCTCAACATCAGGTTTCTTGGGTTCCTGGCCCGCCGGAAGGGGCTCGCCTTCGCAACCGCCGCCCTGCCCCTCCATCTCACTTATTATTGCTGCTGCGGGCTGTCGGTCGTGATCGCGGAATCGCTCTGGCTGCTGCGAGCGCCGCAACCATGGCGCCGTTCGATCAGCCGCCCTAACCCGCGCCGACCTAGGCGCCGCGGCGATCAAGCCGCCGGAGCGCGTTCGGTGGGCTCGCCGTTTCGCACGGTGGCGGGTGCGCAATTCAAAGCCGTCGGCTGCGAGAACAGAACAGTCACGAGAAGGCCGCTAGGTACGAAACGAGAAGCTCGCCATGCGAATCGGAATCGACGGTAGCTGCCTTTCCAATCGCCGGGGGTTTGGCCGGTTCAGCCGGCAGTTGCTCGAGGCCCTGTCACGCCAGACAACCGGGCACGAGTTCACCGTCTTTGTCGATCGACCGTCATCGCCGTCGGTCGCGATTCCAGATCGATTCGAGCGAGCGATCGTCGAGGTGCGTGAGGCGCCTAGCCGGGCTGCGTCGTCCCAGGGAAGCCGGCAGCTTCCGCGACTTGATCGCAATGGGCCGGGCTGTCGCCCGGGCCCGATTGGACCTGATGTACTTCCCGGCCACTTACACGTTCTTCCCCGTCTGGAAGGCAGGGAAGCTGGTCGTCACGATGCACGACACGCTGCCGCTTGCCCACCCGGAGCTGGTGTTCCCGAACCGCCGTGGCCGGCTCGCGTGGCGAATCAAGGAGGCCTCTGCGGTGCGACTGGCCGATCGCATCGTCACGGTCTCGGAAGCCTCGCGCCGTGACATCGCCGCCTGGTCGGGCGTTCCGGCAGACCGGATCCGGGTGATCACCGAAGGCCCCGATCCAGTCTTCCGAACTCGGGCCCGCGACTCCGACGGAGCAGCCGTGCTCGCCCGAATCGGCATCGCTCCGGAAAGCCGGCTCCTGCTTTATGTGGGCGGATTGAGCCCGCACAAGAACCTGCTGCGGCTGGTGGAAGCGTTTGCCCAGGGGGCGCCTCCGGATGTGAAGCTGATTCTCGTCGGCGACGTTCAGGACGTTTTCCACACGCACGTGCCCCAGATTCGCGAGGCCATCACGCGGCACAACCTGCACGAGCGGGTGATCCTGGCGGGTTTCGTCCCCGACGCGGACCTCGTCCATCTGTATCGGCGCGCTTATGCCTTGATCTCGCCGTCGCTCCTGGAAGGCTTCGGTCTGCCCGCAGTCGAAGCGATGGCCTGCGGCACGCCCGTACTTTCGAGCAACGCCGGGTCGCTGCCAGAGGTTGTGGGCGAGGCGGGCATTTATTTCGACCCGAATGACGTCGATTCGATTGCCGGGGCAATCCGGCTATTCCTCGCCGCCCCCGCCTTTCGCGATGAGCTGGCCCGGCTGGCACACGAGCGCTCGGCCCTCTTCACCTGGGAAGAATCCGCCCGGAGACTGCTTGCCTGTTTCGACGAGCTTGATAGCACGCCAAACCGACCAACTCCGCGGGCCGGCCGCAAGATATCGGAATCGCCCGTCGCCTTGCCGCGGTGACGAGTTGCCTGCCCGCTCCGCGTGAGCTAATCTCGGGGAGTTCGCATCGCGGCCGTGGGCAACGGTCTCGCCCGTCTCTCTCCGCTCCACTGCAAGGATACAACCATCATGAGCGCGCATCCAAATCGATTTCGTTTGATCGGCAGCGCGGCGATTGCTGCCTGCTCGTTCCTCGGCTACTCGACGGCAGGCCACGCCCAGGAAAAGACGGCGTATCCCACTCTGGGAACGATCGAGCGCCTTGATCCGCGATTCGACAAGCTGGTGCCGCAGGATGCGCGAGTCGAACGGATCGCAGAAGGGTTTGACTGGTCGGAAGGTCCCGTCTGGGACCGCTCGCGCAAGGTGCTGTTGTTTTCCGATGTGCCGATGAATACCGTTTTTCAGTGGCAGGAAGGCAAAGGCGTGAGCGTCTTCTTGAAGCCGAGCGGCTACACGGGATCCGTACCGCGCGGCGGCGAGCCGGGCTCGAACGGATTGAATATGGATCGAGAAGGACGGCTCGTGCTCTGCCAGCACGGAGACCGCCGCGTGGCGCGGCTCGAGGCCGACAAGACGTTCAAGACGTTGGCGGATAAGTATGTCGGCAAGAGATTCAACAGCCCCAATGACAGCGTTTACAAGACAAATGGAGACCTGTATTTCACCGATCCGCCGTACGGCCTGCTCAGGCTGAATGCCGATCCGGCGAAGGAGCTCGACTGGAACGGGGTCTATCGCATCTCGGCCGCCGACGGCACGGTCACGCTCTTGACCAAGGAAATGACGTTTCCGAATGGAATTGCTCTTTCACCGGACGAGAAGACGTTGTACGTGGCCAACTCTGATCCCAGGAAAGCGATCTGGATGGCGTTCCCCGTGCAGGAAGACGGCACGATCGGCGCCGGGAAATTGTTCGCCGACGTGACCAGCTCGGTATCGCCCGCGAAGAAGGGGCTTCCGGACGGCATGAAAGTCGACGCGAACGGCAATCTGTTCGCGACCGGCCCGGGCGGCGTGCTCGTTTTTGCCCCCGATGGAACCCACCTAGGCACTTTCAGCACCGGGGAAGCCACCGCCAACTGCGGCTGGGGTGAGGACGGGTCAACCCTGTTCATCACCGCCGACATGTATATCGGGCGCGTGCGGCTGACGACGAAGGGGAAGGGGTTTTAGGCGATTCAATCCATAGCATCGACGGAGGTTGACGATGGCCGAGGGCAAACTGAAAGTGTACACGGACACCGAAGTGCAGGCGCGGATTGAGTCGGACGGGCTCGAGGGCTGGACGCTCGATGACGGCTGGCTCAGGCGCAAGTACAACACTGACGGCTGGCCGACGACGCTCATGCTGGTGAACGCCGTCGGCTATCTGTGCGAAGCAGCGTGGCATCACGCCGACCTGGTGGTCACCTGGGGCAAGCTTTGGGTCAAGCTCAAGACCCATTCCGAAGGTGGCATCACCGACAAGGATTTCGCCCTCGCCAAGAAGATTGACGAGGTCGTCACCTGGCGGCCAGAGGCGGGAAGCGCGCTCGAGGGAACACCCAACAAATTTGTTCAGGTGAAGAAATAAAGCCGCAAGCCAAGCAGGTCAGGCGAGCTCGGATCGATCGCGTCGTCTGTTCTTGCGGTAATGGACGAAGCCCACGAGGCCCGCGAGTCCTAATCCCAGGAGCGCCACCGAGGTGGGCTCGGGAACGCTTTGCAGCGCGACGAAGCCGTGAGCCTCGCCACTTGCGTCAGTGTAGAAACCGGTGATCTCGCCGGCATTGTTGATGCCGGTGATCTGGGTCACCTCGATGCCAGCAGCCGTAAACTGCTCGTTCGGATCGTCCACGAACGTATACGTTCCAGTGTTGGTGTTGTAAATGAACCCGTGCTGGCTGCCGGTGCTGTCGCCGTAATACCCCACGGCAATGCCCATGTCATTGACCCCAAGGATCTGTGAGAACACGAACGTCGCGCCCGGTTCTCCCGAAACTGTCGGAATGGTCGGGTCGGCGATTGCGGTGCCGGTGCCGACGCCATTGACAGCGGAGCCCAAGTTGAACTTGAAGCCGTGGGCCTGGTTGTCCGTCCCGGTGTAGAAGCCGACCACCAGCCCGTTGTTGTTGATTCCCTGCGCATTGACGACGTCCGGCCCCGTCGGCGAATTGATCGTGGTGACCGAGGTACCATTCAGGACAAAGCCGGGGGTGGTGCCGGACGCAGTTGTGTACTGGCCCGCGACGAGTCCGTGGTCGTTAATCCCGAACGCAATCGCCGACGTACCCCCATTGGGGATGAACGTGACCAGGCTGCTCCCATTCAGAGTAAACGCGTTGCCATTGCCGTCCGTGCCGACCACGACTCCAGCCGAGTTGATGCCGTTGGCCATGGCGGCGGTGGAATTGTTGATATTGAGCGCGGTGGCGTTCGTCGATGTCAGCGGATTGGCTGTGAAGTTATTGAGCGTGGCATTGTCGGGCGTGGAGAACCCGACGACCGTGCCGGTGTTGGAAATCCCGTTGATGGTGGTGCCGGCGCCATTCGGAGTCGGACCATCGAAGTTTGTGAACTGATAACCGTTGGAACTGGCCACATTGAGGATGGTGATTCCCCCGGCTCGTGCCGGCGAAGCCATGAAAGCAACCGCGAGCGTGGCTGCACAAGTGGTCAGTCCTCGAAACAGGTACGAACGTACCCTCATCATCGCCTTGTCTCCTGTCGAGTGCGAGTGAATCGCGATTCTCGGCCGAAATACGAGATCGGCCTCATCAAGGTGTGGATGCAATGAGGCGAGTTATCGTCTCGTCGCAGGTGCGGTGGTCAGATTCCGCAACACACGAGAATTGCCATCGGGAGGGCTAAGGCGACAACGAATCGGTGGATTTGTAATGAAGGGTGCATGCATTGCGATCGAATCATTGCGCAACGCCCTCGCAATGTCACGAGACGCGGGAGCTCACG
Source organism: uncultured Planctomycetota bacterium (assembly GCA_963823665.1). GTDB lineage: Bacteria > Planctomycetota > Planctomycetia > Isosphaerales > Isosphaeraceae > CAVXHV01. The sequence continues at coordinate 118,411 of CAWGMQ010000007.1, read as the reverse complement.
TGGCGCAGATCGGCGGTACTCCGTCGAGTGAAACGGTCGTGCGAGTGCCTACGATTGGATCGTGGCCATAACACCCTTCAGGTAGCCCACGGATTCGGACAGGCCCGGCAGGGGATCGTCGGGTTGCTCCTCGTATTCGAAGGCTGCGACGCCTTTGAATTTGACGTCAATCAGTGTGCGCACCAAACCCGGAAAGTCGATGATCCCCCGGCCGAGCGGAGTCCCTTTTCCCTGGGGAGTCGCCGCGGTCACGTCTTTGATGTGGAGGTCGAAGAGGCGGTCTGCACAGTTGCGCACCGAGCCGAGCAAGTCGGCCCCGATGCGAACGGTGTGTCCGATGTCGATGCAGAGGCCAACTCGCGGGTCGAGTGCTTTGACTGCGTCGTAGACGCTTTGCGGTGTCGGGAAATAGCGATCGCCGGGCCCGTGATTGTGGATCGCGACGGTGATATCGTATTTCTTGACGTGTTCATCGACCAGCGGAAGAACATCGGGCACGGGGGCCGCGGTGATTGTCTGCATGCCAACGGCCTTGGCGTATTCAAACGCCTGAGCTATTTCGGCTTTCGACTTCATGGAGATCACGCCGCCGCCGTACAGGTTGAGCCCGGCTTTCTTCACCTTTTCGACAGCCTCGACGATCTGTTCCGGTTTGGCGTCCAGGGGCAGATGCATTGACTTGAGACAAATCCACTCGAGCCCGACTCGCCTGGTCATTGCGAGCGCATGGTCGAGGTCGAAATTCCGCAGCGTGTAGCTCGCCATGCCGAGACGAAATGGAATTGGGGATTTCGAGCGCGCGGGCTCGTCACCCGTTGCTTCCGACGCTCGAGATCCCGGCGCCATGGCGAGCGAAGCGAAGGCGCTTCCGGTCAGCGTGAGGAAATGCCGTCGCGTCGCGGAAGGCGTGGTCGATGTCAATTGAACGTGCCTCATGGCTCGGGCCCCATGAAGAAGGAGAGTCGATCCGGCTAGGTCGCTGCTCGAATCATCTTACAGCGCGTGGTAGTCCGGTCGCCACGCTGTGGCCCTCTCTGGACTCGCGCGGGTGCGCGGCACCGAATTGATTGCCCAAACGAGCAATATCACATCGAATGAGGTATAATCGCGTCGCAAGGTTGGGCGATGGCTGTTGCAGCTTATCGACGTTGAGTTCTGAGCGAGAGTTCCTATGCCTCGGCCGCGAATCCGCGTGCGAACGCTCATTCTTCTGATGGCCGCGTCATCGGTTGCCGCCTGGTGGCTCGTGCTAGAGCCCAAGCGGCGAGCCCGCGCGATCGTCGCCACGCAACGAGCCGGCGGCGTCTACCAGCTCGACGACGAATTCCGGCCCGATTGGACGTCGAAGCCTCCGCCGCGGTTCGATTGGAAGGGCTCCGCGGATCGGTGGATCGGCCCGGCATTTGCGCACGACCTCTCGGTCGTCAATCTCGACGGCCGGCCGGTCTCCGACGATGACCTCCGAAGTCTAAGTGGAATTGCCAGCCTTCGCCGGCTGTATTTGAATGGAACGCCCATCACGAACGAGGGGATGGTTCACCTGCAAGGCTTACCGCGGCTCGAGAACCTTGAGCTACGCGAAACCAGGATCAGCGACGCCGGACTACTTCCGTTGCTGGCCTTGAGGAGCCTTCGAGTCCTTTACATTTCGGACACAAGAGTCGGAGATCCCGGTATGGCCTGCCTCGCTCGCCTTGACGGGCTTGAAGAGCTGCGCCTCGGCCGCACTTCCGTGGGTGACGCCGGGCTGGCACACCTGGCCGGGCTGACCGCCCTCAAGGAGCTGAAGCTCAATTCGACTAACGTCACCGATGCCGGGCTAGCGCACCTCGTGGCGCTCGAGAACCTCGAGGTCGTCGACCTCTCGCATACGGCGGTGACCGACGCGGGTTTGTTTCACCTGTCCAAGCTGAAGGAGCTTCGCCTGGTGTTTCTAAATGGGACCAAAGTATCGCGCAACGGCGGCATCGCGCTTCAGCAGGCGATTCCTTCGGTCCGGGTTGTGGTCGATTGATGTGGTCGAACTGAACGGATCGTCCGATCTGGCGAGGAGAGCCCGATGGTGAGATTCGTCTCGATCCTTCTCCTGTCTGTTCCGAGCTGGGCAAGTGTGCCGGCAGTTTCCGCTCCACAGGTTCCTGCTGTGAGCATTCCGCAAGACGAAGAGTTGCTTGTCGAGTTACTCAAGCAGCCGGTCGCGAAGCTCGAACCGGCTGAGTTAGCCGGTCTGGCCTCCGGCACCAAACTCGCCGTTCTGACGCTCGAGCAGGCGTACTCGCTGACAATGATCTGCCCTCGCAATCCCGGTGCGGCGATCCGCATTGGTCCGGGAAATCGCCTCGATCCGAATGTCGTGGAGGAACAAGCGAGGAGCGCGGGCGCCGGCGAATTCATTCGCTTCCGCGGCGAGTTTCTCTCGAGCGGGTTTCGTGACCCTGCGCCAGGATTTTTCGCGGCCATCAAGCACCGTTACGCTGTGGACTCGGCACGAGATCAAGTGGCACTGGCCGAGAACATGCATCGACTGTTCAATCAAATGATCCAGAGCCAGAAGTCTGGAGTGAGCCGGCTCGAGGTCGATCAAATCGACCAGTATCTGTTACTCGCCCGCCAGAATCTTGCGATCGAGCTCGTCAGCTTCCGCTCGTCCGTGGATGAACTGAAGGTTTCACTGGGCCTGCCGGTGAGCACACCTACTGTGCTGGACGAGAGAATCCTGGAGGCGTTCCGGACGACATTCGCCGCCATAGATGGATGGCAGCGCAATCCGAGCCGGCAGTTGAACGAACTGGCCGCGATTCACAACACGCTGCCGCGGCTCGAAGACCTGAAGATCGGCGGCCGCTCGCTCGTCGAGTCAGCTCGGGAAACTGTGCCCGAGGAACCGTTTCTTGAGACGTGCGTCGAAGTCGCACGCAAGAACCGGCCGGTTCGCAAGGACGATCAAGCGGCAGCCGATGACCGCAACGCTTGGGAGTTGCGTATCAGGCAAATGGTTCGAGGCTTGCTCCTCCTGCACAAGAATTACGAGACCGCGCGGAAGGGACAGGAACTTTCTCTGCGGGAAGCTGACCAGTGGTTCGAGCAGCTTGTAGCACCTCCCGTGGGAGCCAACTCGCAACTCACTCGATCCTTGAACGTGAGCCTCCAGGTCCCGAGAGTGCTCGACGCACAGATTCGACTGTACCGAGGCCGGGAACAGTTGGTTTCCCGGTGGCTTGAGTTCAAGGAAAAGAGCTCGGCGCTTCACCGTGAGCTAGGAATCATGCCGGCCGACAACTGGGAGGCCTTTTATCGGTCGTTCCGACCGGAGGCTGGGCCTTCGGCCCGTGAAGGCGAGGCTCCAAAGGCGAGCGCACCGCGGCCTGACTCTCCCACGGCGCCTCCGCGCCAGTGAATCTCCACATGTTTCGACGAGGGAGTGTCGGGACGGTGCATCTTGTTCGGACGATGATTCATGCACGACAAGCTGCCAGTGAATTCACTCCCGCGGATCATCGACCAGCTCGAGGCTCATTACGGCCCGCCCGGGCCACCCGAGGTCACCGACCCCTGGGCCATGATCGTCTGGGAGAACGTCGCGTATCTCGTCAACGACAAGCGCCGGCAGCAGGCCATGGCTGCTCTGCGAGCGGAGATCGGAATCACGCCCGCGGAAATCCTGGCTGCTCCCAGAGCAAAACTGATGAAGGCCGCGGTCCGAGGGATTGTGCCTGAGCAAAGCGTCGAGAAACTGAAGCGCTGTGCCGAAATCGCTCTCGAGCACTTCGATGGTGACCTCCAGCCGATTCTCAAACGACCGATTGCCCAGGCCAAGAAGGCGCTCAAGGGATTTCCCGCAATCGGTGATCCGAGTGCGGAGAAGATTCTACTGTTCGGTCGCGCCTATCCGATCCTGGCGCTGGAATCGAATGGATTGCGAGTACTCGTCCGCCTTGGTTTCGGGACGGAGACGCCGAATTATTCCGCTACTTATCGCTGCGTTCAGGAAGCGGTTGAAGACGATGTGATCAAGGAATTCCCGTGGCTCATCAAGGCCCACCAGTTGCTCAGGCGGCACGGCCAGGAGCTGTGCAAGCGCTCTCGCCCGCGTTGCGGGGAATGTCCGCTTGTCGGAGAATGCCCCTGGCCGGCGGCGAATCCGGGAAGTTGATCGGGACTTCTTCGAAAACAAGGGTTTCTCTAAATGGCCGTCGGATACTCGGCGATCAGCAGGGCTAATGCAGAGCACTATACATGGGGCCAAGGATGCGACGGCTGGTACCTGGTCAAGGATGACCAGTTGACCGTCATTCAGGAGCGGATGCCCCCTGGCACAGCGGAAACCTTTCACAAGCACACCAGAGCGCACCAGTTCTTCTTCGTGCTTGCCGGGCTGGCGGTCATGGAGCACGGCGGTGTGGCGAGCACCTTGACGGCAGGTACAGGGCTCGAGGTTCCGCCGGGCGTGCCGCATCGTATATTGAATAACAGCGACTCAGATCTTGAATTCCTCGTTACATCAGTGCCGCCTAGCCACGTGGACCGGGTGGCAGTAGACCCTTCCATCGTGAAACCAGCGTCGGTGAGGGAATGATGACGAACGCTGCCACCGAGTGATGTATCAGTGACCGAACGGGTCAGCCGGGAAGACCGGGTCGTAGATGACCACGGCTTCGGCCTCAGCCCAGAGGCGCGGGATCTCCGGCCTGGCTCGAAAGTCGTCGGAGTCAGGGTGGAGTTTGTCGCGGATCAGGTCGAGCCAGGGGAGGGCTTCGTCCCGATGGCCCAATCGGTGGTGGGCCATAGCCAGAAAGACCCAATCAAACGCGTCGCCAGACCCGGAACGTAATTTGATCCCCTCCTCGAAGCGGCCGACGGCCTCGGACAACCGCCGCGAGCGGTAAAGGGCGGCACCGAGGGTATTGAGAAAAGCCGGGTTGCCGGGCTGAGCATTTACGGCTCCCTGAGCTTGCCGCAACGCCCGTGCGTAATCTCTGTCACTTCGTCCGGACTCCTTCGCGACGCTCCAACTCCTGCTGTTCATGGCCATGGGCGAATCGGGCCACATTTGCGCAAGTGATAGTGCCTTGGCGCGCACGTCGAAACTTAAGCCGGCGCGATCGTGAATACTCTGGACTACGTCTTCTCGGGACGTCCCCTCGATAAACAAGGCGCTCACCAGGGTCTCAGCCTCCAGCGCGATCCGCATTTCCCTCGGTAGGCGAGACAGGCTCGAAGTCAATGAGCGGCGATGCGCGGCAGCCCTCGAGTCGTTGCCGATCGGTTCCGACGATTCGACCGGGCTGTTCGCACCAGAGACGGGCTTCAGAAGCAGCCGCAAGGCCTCACGGCGGTCGGTCTCTTCGATGGTAGGAGACCGGGCTTCCCAGATCCGCACGGAACCATCATCGCCACATGAGGCGATGCGCGCGTAATCGTTGCTAAATGCAACTCCTCTGATTGCCGCTTTGTGTCCGCGGAGGGTAAGCGTATCTTGCCAGGTCGTCGTATCCCATAGTTTGACCGTTGCGTCACCGCCGGCGGAAGCAAGTCGAGAACCGTCGGGGCTGAACGCCAATCAGTTGACAGGACCGGAGTGCCCGCTTAAAACAAGCTTTTTCGTTCCCGATGCAGCCTCCCAGAGTGTTATGCTGCCGTGGGCTTTGCCAGTTTCGAGGGGGTCATCTTCGGCAGAGGCGATCCACAAGCCATCGGGGCTAAACGCAACGATGTTGCCTTCGCTCAGCCTGAAAACTTCTCTGCCATTTGACGCATTCCGAACGGTCACGCCTGAATAGGGCTTGCTACACGCAATTCGCACGCCGTCCGGGCTGAAAGCCATGATGGCCCCTGCCCAGGGATCCCCAAAAAGGTAGGCGCCGCCCGAGATGCCAAGAGCCTCCTGGCCCGTCATCGTGTTCCATGACACGAGCCGCCCGCTTCGACCAGCGCCAGCGATCCGCAATCCGTCGGGACTGAAGGCCACGCTCGAAAGCTGATCCCCGACCAGCGACTTCAGGACTTGGACCCTTGTTCCGAGGATCGAATCCCAGACGGTGACGGTCTCGTTGCCTCCGGCTGACGCGATGCGGAGTCCGTTTGGGCTAAAGGCAACTCCTCTGACCCGATTCGATTGGCTGCTCAGCCATGGCATCACTCGTCCGTCGGACGTGTCCCAGATGTGGACCAATTCGTCACTGCCGGCGGCAGCCACGCGCCGTCCGTCGGGACTGAACGAGACACTGTTGAGCTTGCAATCGGTGTTCAGGGTAAGCGAATTTTGGCGAGCGCTCGCGATCCAGATCTTGATTGTCCCGTCGTCGCCGATCGAGGCAAGGCGCGATCCGTCAGGGCTAAAGATCACGCCGGATTCGCCGTAAGCATAGCGCGTTGGGCCGATTTCATGTCGGAAGTGGGACAGCGTTTCTTTCCCGGACTCCACGTCCAGGATCATCATCTGCCCGCCGGTGCCCGTGGCCGCCAATTGATTCCCGTTGGGACTGAACACCAGTTGGACTCGCTTCTGTGCTTCCAGCGCAAACATTGCCTGACCGGTGTCTGTATCCCATATCTTGAGAATGCCCGCACCGTTGGATGTTGCGAGGCGAGAGCCATCGTGGTTCAGGGCAACGCTGAGATACGGTGGGAGAGGGATGATTGCCCCGCCGATATGAGCCGCGCCCGGTTGATCAACCAAGCTCGAGTCCTTTAGCGTCTTGAGCTCTCGCCCCGTTTGCGTTTCCCAGATCTTCACGATCCCATCGGGATATGGGCTTGCTGTGGCGAGGCGCCGGCCATCGCGACTGAACGACAGACCGGTCACGTAATTCAGTTCACCTCGCAAGGTGATGGCTACTCTGGGGTGAAGCAGGTCGCAGATCTCCACCCCTGGGACATCCGCCCGCGCGACAGCCAGCCAGGGAGTAGTCGGGCAAATGGCGATGCACAGGACCTCACTATGTTGACGGACAGTGAACGCCATACGTCCTGTGGCCAGGTCCCATACCTTTCCCAATCGCAGAGGCAAAGACGGGTTAAGTGGGATGCTGCCCGGTCCAAAGGACGCGATCACGCATTCGTTAGCGCTCGAGCACGCTGCAAACATCTGGCCAGGGATGGGGGCGTATTGGCTTTCCCGTCCACTTTCCGCGTCCCAGACCCTAACTGTGCCATCGTCTCTGAGTGAAACAATACGCGAAGCATCCGGGCTGAAAGCGGCATCTCTGCCCCTCTCCCCTCGTCCGATATCGAGAACGAGGATAGACCGGCCGGTTTCGGTCGCCCAGACTCTCGCCGAACCATCGACGCTGGCGGAGAGGAGGCGAGTACCATCCGGGCTAAAGTCAACTCTCCAGGGCCGTTGGGAGTGCCCTGTCAAGGTCGCCACTTCCGTGAGAATCTTGTTGCGCCAGTAATGCCATTCGAATCCTCGTCGATCGACCCCGGCCTGGCTCACCTGGAGCTCGTCGTTCAAGGTTCGAAGGAAGAGATCCGGGTTCCAGTTGTCGCGGTAGCCCGGGACCTGGGTCATCCGCACGTCATAAAGCCGTCGCTTCGCCAGCTCGGCTTGGCGGTTGGCCTGTCGGGAACGATCAGAGGCGATCAAAGCGAAGGCGGTAGAGACGATGGTCCCCGTGATCAGGGCCAGAACGAGCGACGCAGCCAGAACGCTGAGGGCCGGGTTGCGGCGGCTCCAGAGCCAGACACGCTCGAGGACGCCAACCGGCCTGGCTTCGATCGGCTTGCCCAGGAGATAGCGGTCAAGATCGTCGGCCAAAGCTTCGCAGACCCATAGTGGCGCCGAGCTTCTTTCTCCAGGCACTTCAGACAGATCACTTCGAGGTCGCGCGGGGCTCTCGGATTGATCGTCGATGGGGGCTTGGGGGCGCTTTCCCGAACGGCCAGCAACGTGTCGGCCACGCTGTCGCCGGCGAAAGGGGCCCGTTTTGTGAGCAAGCTGTAAAGGATCGCCCCGAGACCGTAAACGTCCGTCGAAGTCGTTACCGCCGCGCACGGCCCGATGCCTGCTCCGGCGCCATGAACGCCGGCGTGCCGACGATCGCACCCGACTGGGTCAACTCGCTGTCGCCTTCAACTCGCTTCGCCAGACCGAAATCGGTCACATAAGGCTCGCACCGTTCGTCCAGCAGGATGTTCGATGGTTTCAGGTCCCGATGCAGGATTCTGCGCTGATGGGCGTGGTGCACCGCTTCCGCTGCCGTCTTGACCAGCCGCGCAGCGGCTTTCGGGTCGGCGGCGTAGTCGGCCAGCTTCTTTTCGACGCTCGGGCCGCCGACCAGCTTCATGCTGAAGAACTGGCGTCCTTCGTGCTCGCCCACCTCGAAAATTGGCACGATGTGCGGATGATCCAGGAGCGCGACGGCCTCGGCCTCGTTCTGGAACCGCCTTCGCTCATCGTCGCTGGCCAGGATGTCGGATTTGAGCAGCTTCAAGGCGACCGGGCGATTCAGGCTGATCTGCCTCGCTTTGTAGACAACCCCCATTCCGCCTCGGCCCAATTCTTTGACAAGCTCGTAGTCGCCAAAGTAATGGACCGAAGCCCCAGGCTCCGGGCCGCCCTCTCCGGCGTTCGGTGCGCCCACAGGCGGCACAGCAACAGTCGCCGCACGTTCAGGCGGCGCGGTTGGGTCTTCGCTCTCGAGCCCCTGCCGGAGCAGACACTCCGGGCAAAGACCCTGCGGGGCGTTCGCGTGAAGCTCGTTTCCACAGCTTGGACATACTTCGCGCTCGGCCATGCGTCGCCTCCCACGCTGGTCGCAGTTGGTCGCCTATTGTACCTTCGTACGCAATCCGGCCGGAAACCTTACGTGGGCGCTGCTCGGATTCACGAATGAATCGCCTGCGTCCCTCCGGGGAACGAAGGCACGGGGCTCCACGAAGCATCCGATCGCGGATGTCTGCCGGACTCAGAACCAACCCGGTGTCTTGAGCGTGACCTCACGCCACTCTCCATCCATCACAAGCGTCAAGTCGCTCGGCACGAGCGCGCGAAGGCCGAGGATCCGCAGCCGAGCCGGGTCAGGCGCATCCTCCAGATCCGCTTGAAGCGTAGCCTCCCGCTGCTTCGACTGGAAGGAAACGCCGCGAGCAGCCAAGACATCGGAAGGCTCACCGCGCGTTGGTGCCGCCTGAGAACATTCACGAGACGGTTCACTGCAAACCGACTGTTTGCCGCCGATGCGGTCATGAGCTCGCTGGCGACGACCCCGAACCCCTAACTAGGATCGGGTCGAGCTTTCCTTCGAGAATTCCGTTCCCTGGAGGACGGGGGGATCTTCTTCTGGGACGAACGGCCGTTCGTGCTGACCTGAATGGCGTTGTGCTGGTAAAATACCATTCATTCGCGGGTTCTGCTGGCCCATGAGCGTTGGTTGTCTTGGAAGCCGGTCGCGCACCGACTCCGGAGCGTTCGAGATGGGAACACGCGCTGAATCGAATCGCCCCAGCCCCGGCCCTTCCGGCCAGCCGCCGCGGTGGTTCCTCATCGCGCTTGCGATCTCCCTCGGCTGGGGGACGGCCCGGGCCGATTCTCCTGGGACCGCCGACGCCGAAACCTTCGAGCGGAAGGTCCGCCCGATCTTCGCGGTCGTCTGCCTCAAATGCCATGGCGGCGCCAAGACCTCAGGCGGGCTGCGCGTCGACTCGAGGGCGGCCCTCGTCGCCGGCGGCGACAGCGGGCCAGCGATCGTTCCTGGCGATCCGGGCGCGAGCCTGCTCATCGCCGCGGTCCGGCGCGAGGGCACCTTGCGGATGCCCCCGTCGGGGAAGCTCCGGCAAGACGAGATCGCCGCGCTGGAGGACTGGGTCCGCGGCGGCGCCATCTGGCCAGCGGACTCGGGCTCGAAGAGCGGCCGGGGCGCTGGCGCGGGACAGCACTGGGCGTTCCTGCCCGTGGCCGAGACCCCGCCACCGCCTGCGGCGGCCGGTGAGACGTTGCACCCGATCGACCGGTTCCTGGCGCGCGCCCGCGCCGATCGCAAGCTCGAGCCCGCGGCGCCGGCCCCCCGGGGAGTTCTCGCGCGAAGAGTTTTTCTCGATTTGATCGGCCTGCCGCCGTCGCCCGAGGAGGTGGAGGCCTTCGTCTCGGACCCGCGCCCGACGCATACGAGCGGCTGATCGATCGACTCCTGGCCTCGCCTTGTTACGGCGAGCGGTGGGGACGGCACTGGCTCGACGTGGCGCGGTACGCCGACACCGATGGCAGCTCTTCCGACTATCCCATCCCCGAAGCGCACCGCTACCGCGACTACGTCATCGACGCCTTCAACGCCGACAAGCCGTACGACCAATTCCTGCGCGAGCAGGTGGCCGGCGACCTCCTGGCAGCACAGGCGCCCGACGCGACCTACGCCGGGCGGGTCATCGCAACCGGGTTCTTGGCCCAGGCCAAGCGCTACGGCAATCACGAGTACTCCGACCTCCACCTGGTCGTCGAGGATGCCATTGACACGATCGGCCGAGGAGTGCTCGGGCTCTCGCTGCGCTGCGCGCGCTGCCACGACCACAAGTACGACCCCACCACCCAGGCCGACTACTACGCGCTCTACGGCATCCTCGCCAGCACGCGATTCCCCTCGGCCGGCAACGAGCATACCAAATACGCCCGGCACCTGGTCGCGCTGGCGAGCCCCGGGGAGGTCGCCGCCCTGCCGGCGGCGACCCGGCGCGAGCTGGCGCAGTTGCGCGCCGCCTATGAGGATGCCCTCCGGAGCGACCCGATGGCCGCGTGGGTGGCCGATCTCGTCTCCCGTCACGGCCGCCTGGTTCGCGAGATCTCCACGCGGACGGCCAGCGGCGAGGATACCGCCGGACTCCAGGCGGAGCTCAATTTCCTGCTGATCGACCTGGGCGACCAGCGCGACGACCTCATCAACCGGGCCCGGCCGCGATACCTGCGGCTGCTCGAAGCCGAGGAGCGGGCAGGGCTGCGTCGCGCCTATGCGGTGAGCGAGCCCGAGCCGCCGCGCAACGAGCCGGTCCTGTACGTGTACCAGACCCGGCCCGGGGGAGCCGAGGACGCGGCGATCCAGGTCGCGGGCAATCCCTCGGCCTTGGGGGCGAAGGTGCCGCGCGGCGTCCCCGGTTTCCTCCGCGGGGGTGGGCCGCTGCCGATTACCGCCGGCCAAAGCGGCCGCCTCGAGCTCGCACGCTGGCTCTCGGCGCCCGAGAACCCACTGACAGCGCGGGTGATGGTCAACCGGCTTTGGCGGCACCACTTCGGACTCGGACTCGTGGAGCCAGATGACTTCGGCCTGCGCGGCTCGCCGCCGACGCATCCCGAGTTAATGGACTGGCTGGCCGCGGAGTTCATCCGGCTGGGCTGGTCGATCAAGGCGATGCACCGGCTGATCGTGACGTCCGGGGCGTATCGGCTTTCGAGTCTCCCGGGCCCGCGCCAATCGCGGGCGACCCGGACGGCCGGTGGTTGACGCATTACCGCCGCCGGCGGCTCGACGCCGAGTCGCTGCGCGACGCCCTGCTGTGGGCCGGAGGCGCCCTGGATCTGCGCCGCCCAGGCGCTCCGCCCTTCCCGCCTCGGGCCAACTGGAGTTGGACACAGCACGAGCCGTTCTTCGACGCATATGACTCCGACGATCGCAGCGTCTACCAGATGAGGGCACGGCTCCGACGCGACCCCGTCTCGCTCCTCTTCGACGGCCCGGATCCGAACCGAGCAACGGTCGCGCGGCGCGAGTCGACGGTCCCATTACAGTCGCTTTACCTGATGAACAATCCGTTCGTGCTCGAGCAATCCCGGCGGTTCGCGCGCCGTCTGATTCGGGGCTCGCCCGAACCGGCCCCGAGGGTCGAGCTGGCCTTTCGCATCGCCTACGGTCGGCGCCCGTCGCCGGCCGAGAGCGAGGCGGTGATCGCGTACGTCAAGGGGTATTGTCGCGAGGCCGGAGGGCCGAGCGACGCAGCGGATGAGGCGGCCTGGACCAGCCTGGGGCACCTGCTCTTAAGCTCCAACGAGTTTCTCTACGTCGACTGACTGACTGGCTCTGGCAGCGAGGCGACCCATGCGGATGAGCTACGCGAGAAATCGGCGCGGATTCCTGGCCGGCTGCGCGCGGCGCTACTCGCCGGTGGCCTGGCGCTGCGGGCGGCTGGCCTCGGCCGTCGAGCGCGAGGGGGGCGGGCTGCTGAGCCCCCGGGCGCCCCATTTTGCGGCCCGGGCCACGAGCCTCATCATCGTCACGCTGACCGGGGGCCTATCCCACGTCGACTCATTCGACCACAAGCCCAAGCTCCAGGCCGACGATGGCAAAACCACGACGTGGAACGGCCTCCCCTCCATGGTGCATGCCTCGCCGTTTGCGTTCCGGCCGGCCGGCCGATCGGGCCTGATGGTCAGCGAGCTCTTCCCGGAGATCGCCTCGGTGATCGACGACGTGTGCGTGATCCGGTCGATGAAGACCGACCACCCCAATCACGCTGAGGCGATCCTGGCGATGCACACCGGGTCGGCCTCAATGCCCTTGCCGGGCATCGGCCCATGGATCAGTCACGGCCTCGGGACGAAGAACCCCGACCTGCCACCTTACGTCGTTCTGGCGGCCGAGCTCCCCTATTCGGGGGCATTACTCTGGGACTCAAGCTTTCTGCCGGCCTGCCACCAGGGCACGCGGCTGATCCCCGGGGCGGAGCCGATCGCCGACCTCCGGAGTCCGATCGCCTCGACGACCCTCCGCGAGATGGAGCGGGCTATGCTCCAGCGGCTCAACGATGAGCATCTGCGGGCGCGGCCCGGCGGCGACGCGCTGGGCGCCCGGATGGAGGCCAACCGCACGGCCGTCGGCATGATGGAGCGGGCTCCCGAAGCGTTCGACCTGTCGCGGGAGGGCAAGGCCACCGTGCGAATGTACGGGATCGGGCGTGACGACCGGGCCTCGGTCGGATGGCAATGCCTCGTCGCCCGCCGCCTCATCGAGCGCGGAGTCCGGGTCGTAGAGGTGTTCGATACGGGGGCGAACATGACGAAGAACTGGGACGCTCACGTCGATGTGGAGCAGCACCGGTTGACGGCCCGCGCGGTCGACCGGCCGATCGCCGCCCTCATCCGGGACTTGAAGGGGAGAGGAATGGCGTCGGAGACCCTGGTCCTGGTGTGCACCGAATTCGGTCGCGCCCCGCAGGGCGACCCGGCGAGCGAGGCCGAAACCATCATAACGCGGCGTTCACCTGCCTGCTGGCCGGCGCGGGTGTCAAGTCCGGGTCCGTGTATGGCGAGACCGACAAGTACGGATTAACGGTGACAAGGGACCCGGTCCATGTCCATGACCTCCACGCCACGATCCTCCAGCTTATGGGTCTGGACCACACGCGGCTGACGTACCGCTTCGCCGGCCGAGACTTCCGCCTGACCGACGTGCACGGTCACGTGGTCCGCGAAGTCCTCGAATGAAACTTGCGCGCAGCCACGAGGCTACTCAGTAAGACCGCGAACGAGCTTCAGCCGGACCGTGTTCCAGAATAAAACCTTCGAAGTCTAAAGCGAGCCGCGCTCTCGCAAGTTTCACGGTCGCTCGAGCACATCCCACACGGATCCCCCGGCCGACTTTAGCTGCAGCGAATCCGCCAGCGGCGCAAATCGACCGCCGGCCAATGCATCAGCCAGGATGGCGGAACCCTGAGCCGCGTGTTTGACCGAAGCTCGCGGCAGGTTGCCGAGCCTCATCGCGCGCCCGAATCTCGCGGATGCCTCGTGAGCTTGGCTCGCGATCTCGGGCTGCGCGAGGCCGCGCCCTGAAAGATAGATCCGTTCGAACGGCGTGACGGCCTGCAAGCCGGCGAGATGCTTCACCAGCGATTCGCGAAAGGCGTCGAGACCATGCGCGCCCAGGTCGGCCACGCCGCCGCGGAACAGGTCGTTCTTGGTCAGCGGGCCTCGCCAGTAGGCGAGCTCGCCGTCCCAGCTTCCTTGTGCTCGAAGACCGATCGGGCCTCGGGTTCCCGCAGCGGCGTCGACCAGTCGTCCATTTTCCACAACCATGATCGCCGAGAACGCCATGCCGATCTCGACCACGGCGAATGTCGAGCGATCGAAGCCACCCGTGTTTTGCGAGTCGAACCAGAGCGCCAGCGCCGCGACGCAGACCTTGTCGGCCGTGCCGATGTCGACAGAGTTCACCTTCCGGTGCGGCGGGATCGTGGGGAGGTGAAGGCCACCGGGAAGGAACACGATCGGTATTCCGGTGCGGCGGAATGCGCGAACCCAGGCGCGAAATCCGATGACGCCGGACTCGTGGCCGCGGTCGGAGGGTCTCACCAGCGAGATCTGCTCGATGTGGTCTTCCGTCATCGCATCTCCACGGACGAGCGGCAGACCATACCCCGAAGGCGCGGCCGCGAGGTCGATCGGTGCCCAGCTTGCGAAGAGCCGGTTGAGCAGCTCGGGGTCGCCCGCGAGCTCGCCGGGCTGCGCACTCTTCTGGTCGACGACGGCCCCGTCGTCCAGCAACAGCAGGTCGAGACTGCTGGTGCCGGGATCGGTGCCAATCACGCGGGCCATGGATTGTCCCGACCTGATGTGAGGCGAATTGATCGTCAGGCTGAAGCCTGACCTACAGGGAACGGCCTAGCTCGAGGACTTGCTCGGCGTCGAAGATCCTGTCGTTGGTGACGAAGAGCTCCTGGATCGCTTTCTTGTGGATCTTCATCTTGGTTCGCCCGACTCCGAGCGCGCCCCAGGCGAGGACGTGGCCGCGGGCCGTCTTGCGATCGGTCGCGTCGACGCCCTCGATTCCGAGCGGGGGAACGGCGTTCAAGTCGATCAGGGTCGTGAGGACGGGAAGACCTTGCCAGACCGACGCGGGCAGAAGCGTGGCACCCGCGGCTCCGGCGGCGATCACGACCTTGGTGTCTTCAAGCGTGGCTGCCAGTTCGCCTGCGCTTGTTGGAGCGAAGGCATTCACGGCGCAGCCCATTCTCTCGCCGAGCGAATTGGCGAGCGACCGCGCCCGTTCCAGACTGCGCGAGGCTACGGCGACATTGGCCCCCAGCTTGCACAGAAGCCTGGCTGCGCGCTGGCCGACCGGTCCGGTTGCCGCGAGGACCGCGACGGGGATGCCCTCGAGTGCGCCGCCTGCACTTTCCAGCGCCGCGAGCACGGCGGCCGCTGCCGTGGTGTTGGCGCCGTTCGCGTCAAAAAGCACCGATACCTTGAACGGACCAAAGAACGTCTTCTCGACGGCATCCAGGACGGCTTCCGCGGCCGCGACGTTCGAGCCGCCGACAAAGATGGCGGTCGAGCGCAGCTCGTCGAGCCCGCGTGTGAATAAGGCCCCGTGCACCAGGTCGCGCACGGCCGGGGGCGTCACTCCGCCGTGGCGGAAAAGATGATCGACGCCCGAATCGACCGCAACCACGCCGTCGAAGACGCTTGGCTGCGGGTCGATGTCGAGCTGAATCAGGATCTTCGGCTTCTCGGCATGCATGTATCCGTCCGCTCAGCCGGCGAAGGGGTGCTTGACGGTGTCTTTCTGGGCCGTGATCTCGCTCGGGGTCGGCTGATTCTTCATCGCCCGCTGGATCGAAAGTTTGGTCGCCTCATAATTATATTTGAGGATCTTGGCCTTGTCTTTGGCCTCGGGGTGAATGAAGACGCCGCAGACGATGACAAGATCCTCGACTGCACCGGCAGGAATGGTCCCGTCGGCCGCGCAGTCAGCCACGGCCTTGGCCACAGCGGCCTGAGCGGGACCGAACATGAGCACAGCCTGATCCATTCCCTTGATTGTCACCTTGGTAATCAGGACAGTAGCCGGCTTGCAGATCAGGTTCGGTGTCAAGACTGCCAGCAGATTGCTATGCCCGTGTGATTGGTTGGCGAGCGCGTTCGCGAAGGCGGTCCCGACCGGACCGGTCTTCGAGCCGATCAAAAGGTCAATATGGGCGATCTCATTACCCTCACCGACGAGGGCCTCACCGATGTTCATGATGATGTCCGTGGCCATGGCGTGATTCTCCGAGATTGATGCAATCGTCAAGGTGTGTGATTCGGCCGGCCGGCGCCCGGCACTCAATGAGGCCGCTCACCTGCCCGGACGCTCGGCCGCGACGAGTCGGGCCAGGCGCTCGAATTGGACTCGAATCATAGACGCCCGATCGCATTGGGGCAACCCCCAGCCGCCGGCGCGTGCGCATGCTTTTCACTCGCATTCTAAACCGATATCCTGCCATGAATAACGGAAATCCTAAGAAAGTGGTTGTTCTTCGGGGCGGAAGGTGTTTCAATACTGTTTCAAATGGCGCGGTGCGAGAATCGCGCCTGAGGTCCTGCGTCGAGGGATTCAGTTCTGATACCTTTCGAGGAGACCGACGATGCGGAAGTTGTTGACGCTTGTCGCGGCGGGCGTGTTGTTTTCGGGCGTGAGCGCGTTGATTGCAGCCGATGGCGAGAAGGTGACCATCACCGGCGAGGGCATGTGCGCCAAGTGCGCCCTCAAAGAAACCAAGAGCTGCCAGAACGTCGTGATCGAGGATAAGGACGGCAAGAAGACCACGTATTACATTGTGGCGAATGACGTCGCCAAGAAGGCCCACCAGAAGGAAGGCTTCTGCCAGGCCACCAAAGACGACCCAATCAAGGTCAAGGTCACCGGAACGGTCGAAGAGAAAGACGGCAAGAAGGAACTGACCGCCGAGAAAATCGAAAAGGTTGAGAAGGAGTGATCCTTTCTCACTCGATTTTTCCAGCCCACGGGACACGCCCCGTGAGCCGATGAGAACACCCAATTCGCCTCGGCGTGCGGTCTCCGCAGGCCGAGGCGTTTTTGTTTCACTTCTTTGTCGCACGATGTTCTGATTCTTGGCGCAAGTTGCCGCGCTGCTGCATTCTCGGCGCTGCGGTCGGGGCTGCGTCCTCACTGCGCGGATTACTTTGCTGACCGGGACCTCGCCGCGGTCTGCCCGGTTGTTCGAATCCATTCGCTCAAAGCCAGGCGCGAATTCCTGGCGGTTGCCGAATCGTTGCCGCCATCGCCGTGGTTCTACACGGGCGGTTTCGAGAATCATCCTGCCTGGGTCGAGCAGATCTCTCGCCGGCACAGTCTCTGGGGGGCGAGCGCACAAGCACTTCGGATCGTTCGTGATCCGGTCAGGGTCGCCGCATTGCTTCACACGCTGGGGATACCGGCTCCCGCAGTGAGGCGCGATCCGCAGGGGCTGCCGCGCGACGAAAGCTGGCTGGTGAAACCGTTGCGGTCTGGAGGAGGCCGGGACATCCGGGCGCTCTCGGACGACCACGCTCGTTTCTCAGCTTCTTACTACTTTCAGGAACGGATCGTCGGCCCGAGCTTTTCAGCCCTTTATATCGGTCGGCGCGAAGGAACGCGGCTACTCGGGGTGACGCAGCAATTACTTGGCGGGGCGGGAAATCCGTTTGGCTATCGCGGAAGCATCGGGCCGTGGCCGATTGAGGACTCCCTGGCTGTTGTGCTGCAAAGGCTCGGCGAGGCCATTGCGTCGGCGTCCGGCCTCGTTGGTTGGTTCGGCATTGACTACGTGCTGCGCGACGGTGAGCCTTGGCCCGTTGAGGTGAACCCTCGTTACACGGCGTCGGTCGAAGTGCACGAGCTCGCAACGAGACGGGCGTTCGTGGGTGAGCATCGACTTGCGTGTGAGGGCGGAGTTGTCCCGGCGCTGGCACCAGATGCAGCTTCGAGCCACTGCGTCGTCGCGAAGCTCGTCATCCATGCGCCGTTTGAGTGCACGGCCCCTGAGCTTGCGGTCGGCGACACCTTGCGGATCGACCCATTTGCAACGACGGCGATCGCCGATGTGCCTTGGCCCGGGACGCGGTTTGACGCGGGCGATCCCGTGATGACACTCATCGCCTGGGGCGAAAACGTGGCGGAATGCCAGTCGCGATTGACGGACCAGGAGCGGGGATGGATGGAGCGGCTGGGGTTCGTCACGGACTGACGGACCGCGGGGCGAGCGATAACGATCGCACGGCCATTCGGCCTCCGAACCGCTTGATCGAGGCGTTCGGCAACATGAACCCGACGTGGTAGGAGTCATCACGCGATTGACACCGGCGTTCGCGATCCGTATTCGCTCGCGCTTGTCGGCTCGATTCGATTCTCAACGGAGGAACTCCATGCCAAACAGCACCAGAGCGATCACGACCAATACCGGCGACCAGTAATGCATGGGAATGAAGAACAACGTGTGATGCGACTGATTGATGACGAACTCCTTACCGGTCGCCTTGTCGATGGCGACGCGGTCGGATCTGGTACGCAGATAGCGACCAAGAAACCAGCAGACCGGCGCCGAGCAAATCAGCGAGAGGGCGACCGGCCACGTGTGGTGGTCGTAGTATCCGTCGCCGAGAGTCGCGTTGGAAATGAGGTTGCCGGCCAATGAGCAGCCGAAGACGATCACGGCCACCAGAAATCCCAGACCTTGCCAGATGATCATCGAATGATTCCTCGAGTCCGCGACGCCGCGTCGTTTTGCCGTGTATAATCCCGTAATCCCCATGTTATCAACCACGACGCTGGAGGTGGGTATGCTCGAAGGAGCGATGGCGGTTCTGTTCGTTGCGGTCATCGCGGCGATCGTCGTTCGGGTCATTGTGGCGTTCCGCCGTCGCCGCTCGCAGATGATCTCGGTCCTGATTCGGAAGCACTTCCAGCCGACTCGGCTTGAAGAAATCAGCATCTCGGAACGGCAGTTTCCATTTCGCGTCCGCGCCGATCTGCAACGTGCCATCGACAGGGTGTTTCAGTCCGGGGTGACGATCAATCGATTCAGTGGCGTACAAGATAATCACTTTCACAACGGAGTCACGTTGAGTGATTGTATTGTCCCGAGCAATCCGATCACGGACACGCTCAGCGTCCCGCCACAATACGAGGAGGTGAATATCGGCGAGGAGCGGCCGGTCCGATGTCTCAAGAACGGCCTGTGGCTGCTCGAGCAAGGGCTGACAAAGTTCGTCGTACTCCTGGCACCAGTGGAGCAGGGTTACGGGACGGCGTTTGCGATGCGATTCCAGGTCGCCACCGTGAACGACCAGGCTGGAATCCGCGTCGCGCAGATGTTCTTCAAGAACCTGGAAGAGTCCGTATTGAGGGCCGAATCGTATCGCGGCAAGATTCTGTCACTCGAACAATCCGAGCACTGGTACAGGGGCGTGTCGAGCGGAATAACGGTGCACAAATTGAGGACCGTCGAACGAGATCAGGTGATTTTGCCGAAGAAGACGCTCGACCTTCTCGACCGGAATGTGATTCATTTCACCCGGCAGCGGCCGCAACTGGCGCAGTTCAAGCAGTCAACCAAGAAAGGCATTCTCTTCTACGGTCCTCCCGGCACGGGCAAGACCCACACGATTCACTATCTCGCAAAGGCTCTGGAAGGCCACACGACCTTGCTGATCTCCGCCGAGCAAGTCGGAATCCTGGCGGAATACATGACTCTTGCGCGGCTGCTTCAGCCGAGCATCGTGGTCATGGAAGACGTCGATCTGATCGCTCGCGATCGAAGCACGATGAGCAGCGCCTGTGAGGAGACGCTGCTCAACAGGTTGCTCAACGAAATGGATGGCTTGAAAGAGAACGCCGATATCCTGTTTATCCTCACGACCAATCGTCCGGAGGCACTTGAGCGCGCTCTCTCGGCGCGGCCCGGTCGAATCGACCAGGCCATCGAGTTTCCGCTTCCCGATGATGACGGAAGACGAACGCTCGTCCGGCTCTACTCGCAGGGCGTCGAGGTTTCGGAAGAAGTTGTCGAGGCCATCGTCGGGCGGACCGAAAAAGTCAGCGCGGCATTCATCAAGGAGTTGATGCGACGGTCGGTGCAGTTCCATCTGGAGCGCAACGGCTCGGGCCGCGTCGAGCTGCCGGATGTCGAGCAAGCGCTCGAGGAAATGCTTTTCAGCGGCGGCTCGCTCAATCTGAAGTGGCTGGGGGCGGAGCAGAGGGCGTGAGCAATCGATTCGGCTAGCACGAATTGACATTCGGTTCACGTACCATCAAATGGGACGTCGTGCCTGCAGCACGATTGCCCGTTCTTCCATTGCACGACCCTCAGGAAGTACAATGAGGCAAATGATTTGCTCTGGAGAAGACGCAGACATCGTGATCGCCAGCTTCGAATTATAAGTATGCGTTACGTGCAGTTTGCGGTAATCGCGACCATAACCGGCGAAAGGGGAAGCCGTGGCTCAATGTCATCGTTGCGGTCTCGACCTGGACGCTGCGCAGTTGAACGACCCATGTCCCAGGTGTGGTAGCCGCGAAAGACTTATAATAGCTGTCGATCAGTCGACCGCCATCGACGCCAGCAGCGCCGCCAGAGAACTCGCGATGCGACACTACGAAATCGAGGATGGCCTCACCCAGATCTTCCGCATTACCGACACCACCGCGCCCGACGTGACCAATGGTGAGCCGATCAAATTGCTAGAGGTCAACGTCAACACGCCCGAAGCGGGCATCATGCCGCTGCATTTCGGCCCACTTCCAGCAAGCGGAATTCCGTTTGCCTCAATTATCATTGAGGTGTCGCCAAACGAATTTGAGAGAATTCGCTCAAACGAGTTGAAGCTACCGAAAGGTTGGATCATCGGTGAGGAGATCTCGAGACCCGCGCATGTCGGAGGCACCTGATGGCGACCGTCCAGGAATGGTCGATCGCATACGCCAGGCAAGCCGACGCCGACCTCAGAATGTATCAATTCCTCGAGGGCTTACCTCGCGATTGCCTTGACGGCGGTTCGCTTCCGGCCTGCCACAGGCTTCAATTCCTCCAAATGGCGTGCGAAAAGTTGGTGAAGTCGCATTCTTGCGCTCGTGGCACATCGCCGTCGTCCTTGCAAGCGAGTCACGGCGTTGTCTCGAAGGGTCTGCCCATCGTGATTAGAGCGGAGACGGCGGCCCTAAATTTCAGAGGGGAGGCCAGCCGAAACGTGAACAAGCATGCGAATCATCTCGCACAGGAAATCGAGCTGTTGGCACCGTCTGTTAGAAGAAGCGGCAGAAGACCGGATAATTGCGAATATCCGTGGGAAGACGGCAACGGCCGGCTGCATGTTCCCCTGGACTGGGGCTTTGCGTCGTCTGGATTGATCTCAGAACCAGGTGGTAGAGCAATCCTGAAGTTGATTCGGTCCGCGATCAATCGCTTGGTCAGTTAGCTTGCTGTAATCCTGGTCCTGAAGACATGCGAGACTATCTCGGCCTCGAGCTCGTAGGTTAGTCGTTTATGAGAGAGCTCTCTCCACTGCTCACTTTTCTTCTTCCCCGAGAAGCATTGTGACAGCCTTCTCGAGCAAGTCTAGTCCGAACACCTGTGTGTAGCGGATGACTCCCCGCTGATCGATCACATACCAGTCGGGCACTTCGGCAGCCCATGCCGTGAGGATTGGTCCAGGCCGAGCGGTCGGAATCCATGGGATGGCGCGTTCCGGTGGGCGCTCCTGGTTGGGATCCCACCAGAAGCGGATCGGCAAGCCATTCGCCTCGACTTCCTTCCTGTACAGTTCGCGATTGGTTCTCGACCACCCCGAGGAAGGCGACCGCTTTGCCTTCCATGGTCTTGGCAAGCTGCCGGAAGATTCCCACGATGTGCGCAGGAGCGCGCTCGGGTGGAGCGGCAAAGGGGCGACCAAACCCGGCAACGAACAGGACTACGACCTTGCCGCGGTAGTCGGTCTTTTTCAGGGGTTTGTCGTCCAGGTCGATTCCCCGGATCTCGGGTGCAGGTTTTCCAGCGGAAAAGCGGCGTAATTCGTCGAGATGGACTTTGGCCACGGCGGGAAGGTAGCCGGCGACTTCACCCAGAATAGAAGGCGGCCGTTCGGTGCGCGTATCGTTGTTCTGCACAAACGGAAACTCGGTGATCACCCGCTCGTAGAGACGTGCAACTTCTGCTTGCAAGCTCTTGGGGTCTTGCTTCTCAACCCGCTCGAGATCCTGCTGGCTGAACCTTCGGCGCCACATCTCCCTGATCTGGGGCCTCTGCATCGGCCAGAGACGGAGCATCTGATATCTATAAGTAAGCACTTCCGCGAGCCAGTAGCAAGCGAGCCCGCGGATCTCGCGATACGGATTCTGTTCCAGAACGTTGCGAAGCAGATCTTCGACCGCCTCGGACGCCCAGTAGAGTTCCAGCCGGCGGGTTAAAAGCACTTTGAGGCGATCGCTGCGCGTGTAATCACGGGCCAGGAGTTCTCTTGCCTTCTTTGCTTCGGGCTCGAACGAGACTTCGGCCGCGAGATAGACGAGCGCCTGCTCGGCCGCGTTGCTTCGAGGATAACGCGTCGCCAGATCCAGCAGCCGGCCCTTGATTCCGCGCAGCTTGTCGGAATTAGCCTGAAACTGGGCCTGTTTGGCAGCCGAGAGGTTCCCTTTCGGGGCAGCTCGCCGGTTCGATTCCACGGTTTCATCGAATTCTCTCAGGAGCGCATCGAGCTGATCCTCGGGCGTCTTCGCATCGCCTGCCTTCTTCCCGACGTTCTTCTGAGCCGATTCGTGCGGAGCCTGCTCATGCGAGCGACCGGACTTAAGAGTGGTCGCTTGTCCCCGGCGCGTATAGGCCATCAAGCCTGCTCCAGTCACGATCAGCCCGGTTGAGAGCACCGCCGCCGTCACCGATGTCACCTTCGTGATGATCATGCATCGCAATGCACTCCTCAGCAAGGTGACCGCTTCGGCCGAAACAATACCGGCCACTGCGGCGCTTCCCAGACCGGCCCGCATGGCACCGTGCGTCGTGGCCTCCACCAAAGCGGCTGGAACCGAAATGCTGGCAAATGTCGTGTCGCGGGCCGGCGCTGATCCAAGTAACAGGGCTGGCAAGACCGAAGGCGCCATACCACGCCGGGTGAGCCCAATGCGCAAACGATCTCGTGCCCTGGCTAGCCGGCTCCGCACCGTCCCCACCGGCCAGCCCAACTGATCGGCCGTCTGGTCGTGCGTGAGCCCCTGCAAATAGCACAACACCACTGCCGCGCGGTAATTCACAGGCAAGCGGTCGATCTCTTCGTGGAGGACGCGGACCATGTCATCGACGGACTGGCTCGTGCTCTGTCCGTCGCCGCTGGCCCTCCATTGCGTCGTCATCACTGAGAACCTCCGCTCGTGCCGCTGCGTTCTCGCTTTTCGCGATCGCGCACAAGCGGCCACACGAAGCGCGACGCCGTAAAGCCATGCGGCGAGCGAGCGGTCGCGCCTTGTTAAAGCGGATGTCGCGTTTCTGCGAGATATTGTCGCGTGGAAGGACGACCAATCCCATTTTTCAGGAATTCTGTACGGACCTGCTGGCAACAGACCGACCAGAATGAGTATCTATAAGCGCAGCGAGAAGAGCCTTTCATCACACTCCGTCGGCGCCGTTCTTTCTACAATGACAGGCAAACTCCATGAACACGAGGTCGGCGGGAAAGTCGAGACGTTATTCCATGAGCCTGCGCGTGCTGATGCTCTTGGTGCTGGTTCTCGGGGGCGGGTTCGGCTGGACGGTCAATCGCATGCACAGGCGCCAGCGGCCGGTCGCCGCGGTCCGAAAGGCGAAGGGAGTTGTGCTGTTTGACTATCAGCTCAAGCACGATCAAATCCAACCAAATGGAAGGCCGTGGCCGCCGGCGTGGTTGCTCGGAGTACTCCCGGAGGAGTTCTTTCATGATGTGACGGTGGTCAATAAATTGGATCTTTCGCAGTTCGAGGAGGCCGACGCAAAGGTCGCGCTCTCAGCGATCGGTGAATTCGATTTGCTCGAGCGGCTCCGGATCACAAACCCCCCTCCAGGCACGACGATATCTGGGATGGGACAATTGAAGGTCCTGGAGATTTCGCTC
Source organism: uncultured Planctomycetota bacterium (assembly GCA_963823665.1). GTDB lineage: Bacteria > Planctomycetota > Planctomycetia > Isosphaerales > Isosphaeraceae > CAVXHV01. The sequence goes on along the minus strand of CAWGMQ010000007.1, from coordinate 94,596 downwards.
ACCCGGCCGAGTGGCGACCGGACCGTCCGCCTTCGTGCTCTGCCGCGTCTGACCGAAGTGCACCTTGACGGCAAAGGAGTGAACGACTCCTTGCTCGCCGACTTCTCGGGCCTATCGTCGGTGAGCGAGCTCCGGCTGCAGAACACGAACGTCACCGATGCCGGGCTCGCGCAACTGGAAGGGCTCGCTGATCTCGAGGTCTTGTGGGTCAGCAAGGCGAACGTTTCCGACGCTGGATTGTCCAGCCTGGTCAAGCTGAAGAAGCTCGGCATCCTGAATTTGAACGGCAACCCCGGCGTGACCGACCAAGGGGTTCACTTCCTATCATTGAACTTCCCTGGTCTGAAGCACCTGCTGCTAAGCGGCACCAAAGTCACGGATGCCGCGCTGGCCGACTTGCGTGCGTTCACCGCGCTCGAAGGACTCCAGATCGAGGGACAAAGCGCCAAGATCACAGACTCCGGCTTGGCCCGCCTCAGAGGATTAACACACCTCGAGGTCCTGAACGTGGCCGGCTCGCGAGTCACCGATGCCGGTGTGGGGAATCTTCAATCGCTCAAGAGGCTCCGATGGTTGAACCTCAACCGGACCACCGTGGGGGACGAAGGATTGCGGCAGCTCTGCGAGATGAAATCGCTACGCTGGTTAAGCCTTCGCGGTACAAATATCACCGACGCCGGTCTCGAGTCACTTTCAAGGCTCACTGGGCTTGAACAGCTCTACGTCGAAGGGGTTAGTATAAGCGACGATGGGCTCAAGCATCTCTACAACTTGAAATCGCTCAAATCACTCGTCGTTGGGGGCACGGAAGTGACCGCGGAGGGCGTCGAGGCGCTCCGCGCTGCGCTTCCAAGCTCGACGACCACTCGACTGGGAAAAGCCAGTGTACCGCGTCCAATTACCGCCGTGACCGAGCAATAACACGGTTCCAGTACAGCCATTGTTCCGGCCGCTGAGCTTTCGCACGACTCAAGACGGAAAATCCGCTGCTTGAGATAATAATTGATCGGAATGTCCTTGGTCGCGCCAGAATAGAGATGGAGCCAGAATACCCACGAGGGTTTTGTCATGGAAGGTGCGCGACTTGGAGCCGCACTGCGGCAGATTCAGGTGCTCTTTGCCGACGGCAGTACCACCGGTGCTTCCGACACAAGTCTGTTGCGTCGGTTTTCCTGCTTCCGCGACGAAGCGGCGTTTGCCGCACTGATGGCCCGGCATGGCCCGATGGTGATGACGGTATGCCGGGGCGTGCTGCGCGACGAGTCCGACGCCGAGGACGTGCTTCAGGCCACGTTTCTGGCTCTGGCGAGAAAGGCTGGCTCGGAGTGGGCAGAAGGTCAGCTTGGCGGCTGGCTGCATCGAGTGGCTTACCGGGTCGCCGTCCGCGCGCGGAACGATGCCGCACGGCGGCAGACGCATGAACGTCGCGCGGCGGAGGTGGCGGCGATGGGGATCTCGCAGGGTAATTCCGATGACGCCATCCAGCCGGCACTCCATGAGGAGCTGGCGCGACTGCCGGCCAAGCTGCGCTTGCCGCTTGTCTTGTGCTACCTCGAAGGGCTGACGCATGCACAAGCTGCGTCTCAATTGAGATGCGGTGAGGCGACGGTGAGGCGACGTCTCGCGGGGGCACGCGAGCGGCTGCGGAATCGGCTCGTACGCAGGGGGTTTGCACCCGCCGCCTCGGCTGCGGTGATTGCGGTTGCCAGGGAGGCGGGAGCGGTGCCGCCTGCGGTTGCTGAATCAACGCTTCGCGCGGCGGCGCGTGTGGCGGCACGTGAGGCGATCGCAGCCGTCGCAGGCAACCGGCTGGCCGTATTATCCGAGGCCGGACTGACGATCATGACTGACAGCGGAAAAATGGCGGCTTGTGCCGTGCTTGCTGTTGCGGCGCTCGCTTGCGCAGGTGCCGGCATCGCGGCGCTCGACGGAAAGAACGCGGGCGGTTCGACCAGGAATGACATCGACCCGGTCGCATATCCGCAGGCCGAGAATCCGCGGCAGGCCCAGTCGTCGCCGCGCGAAGCTTCATTACAGAAACACACCATTCAAGGATTGGTGATTGCGCCCGACGGCAAGCCTCTGGCTGATGCGACGGTTTTTTGGGCTGGCACACCGGCGACGTCGAGCAGTTTGGTTGCCATGCCGAAGGAATTCAAGGAGAGACCCGAGGACCGGACGAGGATGCTTGCGGTTGCCAGGAGCGACTCCCGAGGGCGCTTTGAGCTGGCTGCGAAGTTCGCCGGCGAGCGCGTTCCGGGCCGAATGGTCATCGTCAAGGCCAAGGGTGCGGGCCTCTCCGCCAGGTCCTTCTTCGGTGACACAGTGAGGGAAGGCGCCCGCAACGACGAACGGCTCACGTTCCGGCTGCGCAAGCCGGTGACGATCGAGGGCAGGCTCTTGACCGCAGCCGGCGCGCCGGCGAAGGGTGTCAAGATCGTTCTCCAGGGTTTGAGCGACTCGAAGAACGCGCTCGACTGCGAAGGCGTCGCACCGTGGGACGACACGGACGATCAATCTTCTCCGGAGCTCTGGCCGAAGTCATGGACGACCGACGCCGACGGGAGATTTCGGATCGAGGGAATCGTTCCCGAGAAGATGTTTGCAGCGCTCCAATTCCGCCATCCTGATTTCGCCGACGACGATCTGCTTGTTTCCACCGGCTTGGCGGTGAACGACGGGTTGCGCGCGTTCAAGGTCAAGCCGGCCGATGCTCATTTCACACACACGCTCGAGCCGGCGCGCCCGGTGATCGGGATCGTCACCGACAAGGAGACCGGCCGGCCGCTGGGCGGCGTGCGCATCGAGATGATTCCGTCGCGAATGACGCCGCGTTACGGTGGAGAAATATCCGTAGCGGTCAAGACGGATGCATCGGGCCGTTACCGCGCGGCGGGCCGTGCCGGCGACACGTTTTGCGTCATGTCCTACCCCGACCCTGCATCCGGGTACCTTCCGCTGCAAACGCAAAACAACAAATGGCCCGTTGGCTCCAGGGTGCTGAACGTGGATCTGGCGCTGCCCAAGGGCCGCATCGTCCGTGGCCGCGTGCTCGAGGGCAAGGAGGGCAAGCCAGTCGCTCGTGCGAGCGTCGTGTATCAGCCCGGCCCGAACAATTCGTCGGACGACGGCGACTATGACTTCGACAATCCGGTCTTGACCGACGAGCACGGTGCGTTCGCGCTCACGGCGCTACCGGGAGAGGGGCTGCTGGCGGTTGAAGGGCCGACACCCGATTACATTCGCGTCGCGGTAACCGGGCCCACTCTGATTCAATCGCCGCTCGCCCGACCCCACGGATTCACCTGGATCGGCCTGCCAGCGGAGACAGACAAAGCGGCAGCCGATGCGCGGATCACGCTTCACAAGGGAGTTAGGCTCGAGGCCCTTCTCGTCGGGCCGGACGGGGCACGCGTTGATATGGCGATGGGTTGGTGCGAGGAGTGGATGGCCAGCCAGCTCGAGAACTGGGTTTCGCCAGGCGCCCTTCCCGACGGCCGATTCACGCTCCAAGGGGCTGACCCCGAGCGAAGCTATCGGGTCTTCTTCGTCCACGCCAAGCGAAAGCTGGGCGCACGGGCTGAGCTGAAATACGACCCCAAGGGACCGATCATCGTCCGGCTTCAGCCGACGGCCACCGCCCGGGGAATCGTGGTCGACGAGAAAGGGCGGCCGCTCAACGAAATCCAGATCCTGCCCTGGATCGTCTTGACCAAGGAGGATCGCGAGCTGAAGGGCGAGGACTTCAACGACGAGTCCATGGCGGCCGCGTATCCGATCTTCACATGGGAGAACTTGCGATCCAACTACCCCGCCGAGTTCAATTACGACAACCTGATCGCCGGAGTGCGCTACTATGTCGGAGCCAACGAGACGTACCACGCGATCGGGGCCTTGAAGCCGGGCGAGGTGCGGGATCTCGGGAAGATTGTTGTCAAACGAAAGGATGCTGACTGATGCAATGGGGCCGCGCCTTGAAACGGGCCGAAACAATCCGAGTTTCCAGAAAAGAATTTGATCGGACCGCCCTCCCTCGCACCTGAATAGAGATGGAACCAAACAACAAGGAGGGATCCGCGATGGCAGGCGCGCGACTCGGGGCCGCTTTGCGGCACATTCAGGCACTGTTTTCTGAGGGCAGCACCAGCGGCGCGTCCGACACGCAACTGCTCGGCCGGTTTGCCGTCCATCGCGACGAAGGGGCCTTCGTCGCGCTCATGACTCGGCATGGGCCAATGGTGATGGCGGTGTGCCGGGGCGTATTGCGCGATTCGGTCGATGCGGAGGATGCGTTTCAAGCGACGTTTCTCGTTCTGGCGCGGAAGGCCGGCTCGGCGTGGGTCGATGGCGGGCTTGGCGGCTGGCTGCATCGCGTGGCCTACCGCATCGCGGTCCGGGCGAGTATTGATGCCGCACGGCGCCGCGTTCATGAGCGTCAAGCAGCGGAGGTAGCGGCGATGAGTCTAGCGCAAAGCACTTCTGGTGAGGACATCCATCCCGTGCTCCACGAAGAGCTGGCGCGACTGCCGGCCAAGCTACGGCTGCCCATCGTCTTGTGCTACCTCGAAGGGTTGACTCACGCCCAGGCTGCCCTTGAGTTGAGATGCGGTGAAGCCACTGTGCGGCGACGGCTCTCCGGAGCGCGGGAACGGTTGCGGACGCGGCTGGTGCGCCGAGGGTTTGCTCCAGCCGCGTCGGCGATGGTGCTTTCGGTCGCGAGAGAGGCGTGTGCCGTGTCGCCCGTATGCGTCCAGGCAACGCTTCACGCTGCCGTGCGAGTTGCGGCGGGTGAGGCAATCGCCGCCGTCGCCGGCAGCCGACTCGCCGGCCTGACCCGAGCAGGATCGACGATCATGACGGGAAGCGGCAAAGCGACGGCGGCCGCCGTATTGTCCGTGGCGGCGATTGCGTGCCTGGCCGTGGGAATCGGCGCGGAATTGACGCCGGCGCAGCCCGCGAAGGCGGCTGTCCAGACGGTCGTCACGACCGGGCCTCAGCCGGTAGTCGAGCCGTTGGCGCAGGGCGGGCCGGCTGATCGCCTGGAATCCTCACGGAGACACACAATCAAAGGCACCGTGCTCGCACCTGACGGCAAACCACTCGCAGGCGCGGAGGTTTTCTGGCTCGCGCATCCGCGGTTCGAGCGCAGCCGGATGGCGCGGCCCAAGGGATCCAAAGAGAAACCCGACGAGCGAGTGGAGACCGCTAGCCTCGACCTTGACCGATACCGCGGGCCGGTTCGGTCTCACGGCAGAATTCGACGCTGAGCACTTTCCCGGTCGCACGGTGATCGTCAGGGCGAAGGGGAGCGGAATCTCCGGCCGCATATTCTTCGGCGAGTCCGTGAAAGAAAGTGACGGCAAGGACGAGAGGCTGACGTTTCGACTTCGCTCGCCGGTGACGATCGAGGGGAGGCTCTTGACTCCGGCCGGAGCGCCGGCGGCCGGAGTCAAGGTTTTGCTAGAAGAATTTCACGAAGGCGACAGTGAGCTCGAGGGCGAGTGGGTCTCTGGCGGCCGCGTCAATTACGACGAGGAGTTCCGGCCGGACTACTGGCCAGAGTCATGGACGACCGGCGCGGATGGCCGATTCCGAATCGAAGGAATCGTGCCCGAAAAAGTCGTCGCTCACCTTCACTTCCGGCATTCTGATTTTGCCGATGACGACATCATCGTTTCGACGGGGCTGGCGCCAACCGATTGGTTGCGCGCATTCGACGTCAAGCCGGTGGGCGCTCGGTTCACCCATACCTTGGAGCCGGCGCGACCGGTGACCGGGATTGTCACCGACGGGGAGACCGGCCAGCCATTGGGCGGGTTTCTGATCAACATGCTGCCAACGCGGGGGACGAATCGTTACGGGGGATTCATGGCCGTTCGGGCCACGACGGATGCAACCGGCCGCTACCGCGTGGCGGGCGGCGCTGGAGAATCCTTCTGGGTTACGGTATACCCCGATCCAGGGTCGGGTTTTATTCCGATCGAGAAACGGCAGAATCAGTGGCCTTCGGGAGCGAAAGTCCTCGAAGTCAACGTTGCGGTGTCCAGAGGCCGCGTTGTCCGAGGCCGCGTCGTGCAGGCTGAGGGGGGATCGCCTGTCCCAGGCGCCAGCGTGGTCTACCAGCCGGATCCGAGCAATCCACACAACAAGAGTGAATACCACTTCAACAGCCCGGTGCTGACCGACTCCGATGGAAAGTTCGCGCTCGCCGCTTTGCCCGGTCCGGGTCTGCTGGCAGTTGAAGGGCCCACACCCGACTTCATCCGCGTGGCGATCAGCGAGTCCGGATCTCGCCGCTCGGCGCAAGCTTATCCGCACGCATTCGCCCGAATTGACTTGCCGGACGACAAAAACAAAGAGACCCCCGAGACGAGGCTCACGCTTCGGAAGGGAGTGAAACTCGAGGCCCGCCTGGTCGGACGCGATGGGGCAGCGGCGGGGCTGGTCATGGGGTGGTGCCAGGAAATGATGGCAAGCCAGCTTCAAAACTGGGGGTCGCCGCAGGCATTTCCCGAGGGTCGCTTCCGGCTTGATGGCGCTGACCCGGAACGCACGTACCGCGTCTTCTTCATAGAGCCCAAGCTCAAGCTCGGTGCAGTCGCGGAGCTCAAGTACGACCCGAAGGGGCCACTTGTCGTCCGGCTTCAGCGGGCGGCCACCGCGAAGGGAACAGTGGTGGACCAGAAGGGCCGGCCGCTCCAGAGAACGCAAATCCTCGCCTGGATCGATTTGACGAAGGGGGATCGTGAGCTGACGAGAAATGATTTTTTCGATCAATCACATGTGGTTCCCTATCTCATGTTCACGATGGAGCCGCTCCTCCAGAGCTATCCCGCGGAATTCAACTACGACACGCTCATACCCGGCGTGCGCTACTACGTGCAGGGGGGCGAGATGTACCACGCGATCGCGGCGCTCAAGCCCGGCGAGGTGCGCGATCTGGGGAAGGTTGTCGTTACGCAGCAGAAGGAGGGCGACTGATGCGATTGCACAGCGACACCCAGAGCGACCCCGAAGCCTGCTGGTCTCCCTGGCATCCCGAGGGATCGGACCAGTGGGACTTAGCCAAAGTGGCCCATCTGCACCGACGCGCCGGAATGGGTGCGACCTGGGGGCAGGTTCGTCGAGATTCGGCAGAAGGCTTCGAGCGCGCATTGCGCCGAATCCTGGATGGCGAGGCGCACGGCCCGGACGGCCGAACGGCAGGCGAGATCAACGAGATCGCCGAGGCGATGGTCAGCTCGGCCCGGCGCGAGCCGAGCATCGAGCGCATCCAGTATCTCTGGTTTTTTCGTTTGATCTTTTCGGCCCACGCGCTGGCCGAGCGGATGACGCTCGTCTGGCACGGGCACTACGCGACAAGTAATCAGAAGGTGAATAACCCGCTCTCGATGCTCGAACAGAACCTCGCCCAGCGCGAGCTCTGGCGGTCGAGGATCTCGAAGCTCCATCTGCGAATGCTCACCGATCGAGCGATGCTCGTCTGGCTCGATGGGGTCGCGAGTCGCAAGTCGCAGCCGAATGAAAACCTCGCCCGCGAGTTCCTCGAGCTCTTCGCTCTGGGCGAAGGGAATTACTCCGAGGCTGATATTCGAGCGGTCTCGAGAGCCTTCACGGGCTGGGAGGGCACGTCGTACAATCCCGAAGCGATCCGCTTCGATGAAGACGAACATGACGCGTTGCCCAAAACCATCCTGGGCCAGACCGGCAACTGGACGACGGAAGACGTTGTTCGGATTGCGTGCGCCGAGCCGTCGGCGGCTGTTCACATCGCGGGCCGGCTGTTCCGTGCGTTTGTCGCCGATGGTGTCGCGATTCCGCCCGGCGTGATCGATTCGCTGGCGAAGGTAATGCGCGTGGAGGGTGACGTCGACGTGGCGCGGGGAATCGAGCTGATCCTGCGCTCACGTCTGTTCTTCTCGGATTGGTGCCGCGGCAAGCGCGTGAAGGGACCGGTGGAGCTCGTGGTTGGCGCCATTCGCGCGTGCGAGCGATTCGACCCGCCGCCAGACTTCATCGAGCTGGATGGCCGGCTGGCGCGCATGGGCCAGAGGCTGTTCTACCCTCCAAACGTGGCGGGCTGGCCCGACGGCCTCGACTGGCTGCGCGGACCGACCATACTCGCTCGCGCTGGCTTTGCGACTGCGATGGCCGGCGATGACTCCAGAGACTCCCAGGTCGCCGCGAAATACGGGCTCGACGGGCCTGATCGCTGGGCCGACGCCCTGGCTCTCCTCATCCTCGGAACTCCGCGAGCGCTCGATCATCTACGGCGCCGGTCGATGACTGAGGCCGTGCGAGGCGTGCTCGCGATGCCCGAAGCGCAGCTTGCTTAGGATCAATCTCATCATCCCTGGATAGGAGGAGATATAATATGTTGACCCGTCGCAGATTCTTGGCGCGGAGTGCGGAGCTGGGTCTGGTCGCTGTCGGTGCACAGGCCCCTTTGGTCTGGCAACGGGCAGCCGCAGCCGCGGAGGCCAAGGCGGGCTTGCCCATTCTGGTCGTGATCGAGCTTTCCGGCGGCAACGACGGGTTGAACACGGTCGTTCCTTATGCCGATGATCTTTACGCCAAGGCGCGGCCGACGTTGCGAATTGGGCCCAAGAGTCTACTGAAGCTCGATGACCGCGTGGGGCTGAACCCTGCGCTCAAGGATCTGCACACGTTCTGGGAGTCGGGCGACTTGACAATCATTCAAGGGGCGGGCTATCCCAATCCCAACCGGTCGCATTCACGGTCGATGGAGATCTGGCAGACGGGAAGCGTCGGCCCGGTGACGGACGCGGGATGGCTTGGGCGAGCCGCGGACATTCAGCCCTTGATGAGCACGTGTTACGTGGGGACCGAGGCGGTTCCTCTGGCCGTGCAGGGGCGGAAGTTCTTCACGCCTTCGATCGCGAGCCTCGCTGATTACCGCGTGCCACCTGGAATGCTAGCCGTTGGTCGGGCTCTTCCGGCCGATCGAGCTCGCCCGCGAGATCGGGCGAAGGACAGACGAGGTGACCGCGCTGGCGAGGAGGCTGGAAGCCGCAACAGTGTCTCTGCCTGAGTCCGGAACCGGCACGCTGGACGAGCGTTTGACGACAATCCGGGTGCTCATCGAACAGGACGCGGCCCTCCGCGTGTTCTACACCTCCACGCCGCCGGCGGCTTTCGACACGCATGCCGCGCAGAGCTTCACGCATCGAGAGCTGCTGCGGTCCGTTTCTGCTGCGGTTGCCGGATTTCTGAACGACGTGAAGAAGCGCGGGCTCGGCGAGCGAGTCGTGGTGCTCATGTTCTCGGAATTCGGCAGGCGAGTGAAGGAGAATGCCCAGGGCGGAACCGATCACGGCACCGCAGGCCCCGTGTTTCTGGCCGGCGCTCCGGTGCGCGGCGGGCTGGTCGGCCCCGCTCCTGTCCTGACCAATCTCGAGAACGGCGACCTGAAATTCGCCGTCGATTTCCGCGACATTTATGCTACGCTCTTACGTCGCTGGCTTCAGGTCGAACCTGGGCCAGTGCTCGGTCGACGCGAGGAAGGCCTGCCGCTCGTTTGAGCTTGCATGCATGTTCACAACGCTTGATTACTTGCTCTATGCGCTTCCGGGGCTACTCGTGACGATGTGGGCGCAGTCGCGAATCTGGCAGGCGTATGCCGAAGGATCGCGAATTCCTGCTTCGTCGGGTCTGTCGGGGGCCGAAGCGGCGGTTGCCGTGATGAAGGCCGGCGGGGTCGGTCATGTCGCGATCGAGCCGGTGCGAGGCGAGCTTTCCGATCATTATGATCCGGCTCACAAGGTGCTGCGGCTCTCACCCAAGGTGTACGACGGGCGGTCGCTCTCGGCGGTTGGAATCGCGGCGCACGAGGCGGGCCACGCGATCCAGGACGCCACCCATTATCCCGGACTTGTCGTGCGCAACTTGATCGTGCCGCTGGCCAGTATCGGCTCGACCATCTGCTGGCTGCCGGTGATGGCCGGTCTTCTGATCGGAATGACCAAGCTGGTTTTCCTGGGAATCATCCTTTTCTCACTGACGGTTGTCTTTCAGATCATCAATTTACCTGTTGAATTCAATGCGAGTAGCCGCGGGCGCGAGATGCTGCGTTCGACGGGCGCGATCAGTCCCGCAGAGGATGAGGTTGTCGGCAAGGTCTTGAACGCGGCTGCCTGGACCTATGTCGCCGGCGCGCTCACCGGTGTACTGACGCTGCTTTATTACCTGGGGCAGTACGGTGCGCTCTGGCGGAGAAGGGAGAATTGAGGCGTGCGTGCGGCCTGACGCATGAGGTCGAAGATGATATAATTCCGGTGACGAGCCGGCGACGAGATTATGCCCGGCAGACGGGGAGGTGCAGATGAGTACCGTCAGAACACAGCGAGCACCACGTGTGCGACCGGACGAGTCGGATCCATTTTTCTACGGCTGGCGGCATGTAGAGGTGCTGAGACCGGATGGAACCGAGGACCTCGATCAGGTGCCTCTCACACTGGAGGACGTTCTCCATCCCAAAGAAGGGGACCATATCGTGAATTCCCAGGAGCATGCCGACGATGTGATCTACCTCAGGGACGTGCCCGGGGCGCAGTTGATTGACGATCCTCACGCAGCCGTGCTCTTCGATGTTGGTGTCGATTTCAATCTGCCGAGGATCAGGCCGCTGTGCCCTGATCTTGCCGTCTTTTTTGGCATAGCGAGACGTCGTGGCTGGTCCATGTTTGACGTCAAGGCGGAGCGCGCGAAATGCGCTCTCGTGATCGAGGTGACATCCGACAGCACTCGGAAAAACGACTTTGGAAAGAAGTTCAAATACTATTATCGCGCCGGCGTCGCGGTGTACGTGATCGTAAACGAATTCATGGAAAACAAGACCCATCGCCGGTTGGAATTGATCGGATACCGTCACGCACCGAGCGGATACGAGAAAATCCCGCTGAGCACCGACGGGCGGATCTGGCTGGAAGCCCTCGGCGTGTGGCTTGGCGTGAGTCCGCAGTCAGTCACGGGCGGCGATCGAGTCGCCTGTTTCGACCCCGCCACAAATCAGGAAATCGCCGATTACGCCGCCATCACCAAGGCGCGCAACGTGGCTGAAGCAAAAGCTGCACAGGCCCAACAAGTAGCCGCGAAGGCCCAGCAACAAGCCGCGAAGGCCCAGCAAAGAGCCGCGAAGGCCCAACAGAAAGCCAAGGCCGAAGCCCAGGCTCGCATGGCCGCCGAGGCCCGCATCCGCGAGCTCGAAGCCTTGCTGAAGCAATCTGCCCCCAAATCATGACGGCCGATCGGAAGGCTGCGTGATGGGCTATCAATCACTCGCGGAGTGCGTGCTTGACCTTGAGGCGACGCGGCAGCTCGTTGTCATCGAGCGCGAGGTTGACCCTTTTCTGGAAGTCGCTGCAATCCAGCGCAGGGCGTATCAGGCTCAAGGCCCTGCGCTGTACTTCCGAAATGTTAAAGGCACGGCATTCCCGGTGCTGGGCAATCTGTTCGGAACGCTTGCACGCACCAAGTATCTCTTCAGCGACGCGCTCGAATCGGTGAGGATGCTCATCGACCTCAAAGTTGATCCGGGCCGGCTTGCGAAGAATCCCTGGCGTTACCGGCGCCTGGCCGGGCCGCTCTGGCGGCTGATGCCCGGCAAAGCTCGGGCCGGGCCGATCCTGGCGAATCAAACCACGCTTGATCATCTTCCCCAGATCCAATGCTGGCCGAGAGACGGCGGACCGTTCATCACGTTGCCACTGGTTTACACCGAGGATCCGAATCGACCCGGCCCGGCACGATCCAATCTGGGCATGTACCGGGTGCAGCTCGCCGGCAACGAGTACGTGCCGAATCGGGAAGCAGGATTGCATTATCAGATCCACCGGGGAATCGGCGTTCATCACGCTGCCGCCATTGCGCGGGGCGAAGCACTCCGGGTGAACGTGTTTGTCGGTGGGCCGCCGGCGCTCTCGGTCGCCGCGGTCATGCCGTTGCCTGAAGGGCTTCCGGAGCTGGCGTTCGCCGGCGCTCTGGGAGGCCGGCGAATCGCGCTGGTCGCGCCCGATGGCGGCCTGCCGATGCCCGCAGAGGCCGATTTCGTCATACAAGGAACCATCGATCCCCACTTGCGCAAGCCGGAAGGGCCCTTTGGCGATCACCTTGGCTATTACAGCCTCAAACACGATTTTCCGTTGTTGAACGTCACGCGCGTGTACCACCGCGACAACGCCATCTGGCCGTTCACGTCGGTGGGCAGGCCGCCGCAGGAAGACACGAGCTTCGGCGCCTTCATCCATGAGCTGACCGGCCCGGTCATTCCCAGCGTTGTACCAGGCCTCGACTCTGTTCACGCCGTCGATGCCGCCGGCGTGCACCCCCTGCTCCTGGCTATCGCACATGAGCGGTACGTCCCGTATGCCGATGTGCGCAGGCCGCAAGAAATCCTCACGATTGCGAATGCCCTCCTCGGACAGGGGCAACTTTCGCTGGCAAAATATCTGTTCATCGTTGCGCGCGAAGACAACGCCGCGCTCGACATCCACGACATTCCCGCGTTCCTGAAGCACGTGCTCGAGCGGGTTGACTGGAAGAACGACCTGCATTTCCAGACCCGGACGACGATCGACACACTCGACTACTCCGGCCACGGATTCAATCAAGGCTCGAAGGTCGTGATCGCAGCCGCCGGCCCGCGCCGGCGCGAACTCGCCACCGATCAACCTTCGCTGAGTCTCCCGCAGGGTTTCGGTGAGCCACGCGTCGTGCTGCCCGGAATCCTGGCGATTCAGGCCAGTGCTTACCGCGACTCGGGCGCCGACATCGCGCCGTTCTGCCGGTCGTTTGCTCAGGACGACCCGATTCGCGGCTTTCCACTCATCGTGATGGTCGACGACAGTGCATTCGCTGCACAGAGCCTTCGAAACTTCTTATGGGTGACGTTCACGCGCTCGGATCCGGCCGCGGATATCGACGGGATTGATTCCTTCATCGAGAAGAAGCACTGGGGCTGTGCCGGCCCGCTGGTGATCGACGCCCGGATCAAGCCGCACCACGCGCCTCCGCTCGTCGATGACCCCGCAGTCGAGCGCCGGGTCGACGAACTGGCCGCGCCGGAGGCCCGCTCCACGGTGTGTACTGAGTATCCAGCGAGAATCAGCTCGCGGCAAGCGAGGTCGACCGTCCGATGGAGCGCAGCTCCCGGATGGAGTCGAGATGACTGGCGTAGATGAGGGCGATCAGCTCATGGCCCATCAGGTCGCCGGTGCGCCAGGGATCCTTCGACTCGTCTTCCCAGAACCACAACAATCGCGGTCGCGCGGAAGGCGAGCCGACGATGCTCTCGAGGCGGTCGAGATACGCCGAGAAACCGGACAAAAGCGGCTCGGCAACATCCGCCCAGCGCTCCGGACTTTCGCCGGCAGGGCTACCGACCGCTCTCCAAAGGCTATTCAGGCTCACCTGATCGCCGCCGAAAATCTCGACCTGCTGGCGGAGCGCAAGGCGTGCCAAACCGATCGTCTCGCTACGCATCACTTTCTTCTCCTCGAGTTCCCGGCGTTTCCCCGATTCCGGGCGAGAGTCGGATGGAGGTCCGCCGCGGGTCGCTGCTCATGAATCCTTGCTCGTACAGTTGATCGCGATCGTTCGACGTTACTTATGCGGGCGGTTCCTGGTCGAGAAAGACCTTCAAGTCCCTGGGTGCAACGAATATCGAGTCGCCCACGCGTGGCTCGATCGCCGCGAAGCGCTGCCGGGTGAGCTCGACCCGCACCGCATTTCCGTCGGCCAGCTCGATGTCGAGGCGAACGGAGGCTCCGAGCGGTGTGATTCGACTGACGCGCCCCGGCCACGACGGCTTGCCATTGCGCTCATGTGCCAAGTCCAGGTCATGCGGGCGCACGTAGACCGAGACGGGCTGGTCGTGGCCGTGAATTTCGGTCGGCACGTGAATTCCATCCCCAAGCACGGCCACGCCCTTCGCCGTCTGGCCGCGCAAGACGTTGACCGCACCCAGAAAGCTGGTGACGAACGGGGTCTTGGGATGCTCGTAGAGCTCCTGCGGGGGGCCCATCTGCTCGACGCGGCCCCGGTTAAGGACGACCACCTGGTCGGCAACCTCGAACGCCTCTTGCTGATCGTGCGTGACGAAGAGACTCGTCACGTGGACCTCATCATGCAACCGGCGGAGCCACGTTCGGAGCTCCTCGCGCACCTTGGCATCAAGTGCTCCGAACGGCTCATCCAGGAGCAACACCTTGGGCCGCGGCGCCAGCGCCCGGGCCAGCGCGACCCGCTGGCGCTGCCCGCCGGAAAGCTGGGAAGGATAGCGCCCGGCATAGCCGCTCAATTGAACCAGGTCTAGAAGGGCATCGACCCGCTCCCGGATCTCAGCTTTCTTGATCTTCCGCACCTTGAGGCCAAAAGCGATGTTCTCCCGAACGGTCATGTGGCGAAATAGCGCGTAATGCTGGAAGACGAACCCGACGCCGCGATGCTGAATTGGCACGCCCGTCGCATCCTCACCGGTCAGCTCGACCGTGCCCGTCTCGGGTGTTTCCAGTCCGGCGATCATCCGCAAGATCGTGCTCTTGCCGGAGCCGGAGGGCCCGAGCAAAGCGACGAGCTGGCCGGCTGGAACGTCGAAGGAGACGTTGTCGACAGCCTGAAATGTCCCGTACTTCTTGGAGAGATTTCGAACGGCGATCGCCACGGATGTCTCCTTCTGAGTGCGCATCTTCATGCTCGAAGCGTGCCGCGCACCTGGAGTGGCTGGCACGTTTGGCATGGTTACTCCCGGCCAGACCGAGCTTCGCTTGACCGGCGCCTGGATGAGGCTCATGACGGGTTCCCCTGTCGTGCAGACAGCCGTCTTCGTACGGCTTCCATGCCCACCAGCAACACAAACGACAAGGCGGCCAACACCAGGCTGGCCGCATACGCTCCCTCGGTGTGAAAGCTCTCGATTCCGTCGTGGATGTAGAGCGTTGCTGTCTGAGTGCTGCCAATCAGATTGCCCGACACGACGAGCACGGCACCGAATTCACCGAGCGAACGGGCGACCGTCAGGGTCACGCCGTAAGCCACGCCCCAGCGAATGGACGGCAGCGTGACGCTCCAGAACGTGCGCCACCGGCCCGCTCCGAGCGTGTAGGCTGCCTGCTCGCTCTCCTCACCGAGCTCGCGCAGGATCGGCACCAGCTCGCGTACCACGAACGGCACGGTGACGAAGAGTGTCGCCACGATCATCCCCGGCACAGCGTAGATCACCTGAACGTTGATTTTCGCGAGCAGGCCGCCCAGCCATCCCTCCGGACCGTACAACACGACAAGCATCAACCCGGCAACGACGGGCGAAACCGCGAATGGCAAGTCGACAATCCCGTCCAGAAGCGCGCGGCCCCAGAACTTCTGCCGGACGAGCACCAGCGCCAGCGCCACGCCGAAAACTGTGTTGACGACCGTGGCGATCGCGGTGATGCCGAGCGTCATCAGAAACGCGCGGCCGACCTCGGCCGTCGCCAGCGTCTCGAAGAACGCCCGCATGCCCCCCTGCACCACTTGCCGCAGAAGCGCCAGGCTCGGCACCAGGATCAAGAGCGCGAACCAGCCGAGCACCGCGCCGATCAACAGCCAGCGGCCGATCGGTACGGTGCGACGATCTCGGGCTGCCAGCGAGATTGTGCGCGAGCCGGCGTTCAGCGTATCAGTGGCCATGGCCGGCCCCCCATCGCCGCTGAATTCCGTTCAGAACAACCAGCACCAGCAGCGAACCGCCCAGGAGGAGCGTCGAGACCACGAGTGCACCATATCGATTGCCGCTCTCGATCTCGCCGAAGATGTACAGCGGGGCCGTCTTGGTTGCGAGCGGCTGATTGCCGGCGACCATCACCACGCTGCCGAACTCACCGAGCGCTCGTGCGAATGACAGACCTGAACCCGTCACGATTGACGGCCACAGGCCCGGGAGTGTTACTCGCCAGAACGTCGTCCACGCTCCGGCACCGAGCGTCGAAGCGGCTTCTTCCTCGGCACGATCCAGCTCCATCAGCACCGGCTGCACGCTGCGGATCACGAACGGATATGTCACGAACAAGAGAGCGAGGACGATGCCCGGCTGACGGTAAATGACCCCCCATCCATATTGGCCCAGGATCGTGCCCACCACGCTCGACGGGCCAAACAGAACGACCAGCATCACACCCGTCACCACCGTGGGCACGGCAAATGGCAAGTCGATCAGTGCGTTTACCAAGCTGCGGCCGGGGAAGTCATAGCGCACGAGCACCCAGGCCGTCGCCGTTCCCGTCAGGGCATTGACCAGAACCATCACGACCGCCGTGACGAGAGTGAGCTTCAGTGCATGCCAGGCATAAGGGTCGCGAATCGCTTCCCAGAACGGAGCGGCGCCTGGCCGGAGAGCCTCAACCGTCAACGCCGTGAGCGGCAGCACGACGGCGATGCTGAGATAAAACAGGGTGCTTCCCCGAAGCAGCAGATCGGAGCCGCGACGGCCAGACGCGAGTGTCGCTGTAGCCATTGAACTCACTTGCCGAGTGCGTGTGCGCTCGCCTCCGCAGTGAAGATTGACGTCCACAGCCCCTTGGATCCGTACAGCTCGCGCTGGATCTGCGCCCAGCCCCCGAGGTCTGCCATCGTGAAGAGCTTGGGCGGCATGGGAGCGGCGCCGTCTGGCTGGGACACGCCGGATTTCACGGGACGGAACCCGAACTTCGCGAAGATCTGCTGGCCGTGATCGGAGACCAGGAACTCGAGGAACGCCTCCGCCACAGCTCGATTGCCGTGTGATTCCACCGAAGTCTCGACAACCGCCGCGGGGCCCTCGATCAACAGTGTCGACGGCGGAACAACGTAAGGAATCGGTTCCTTGTCTTTGCCCTGGTTGTGCAGCAGAATCTCATCCTCGTAGGTGACGACGGCATCACCCGTGTGCCGCTCGGCGAAGTTCGCCATGCTCTGCCGGCCGGAGGAATCCATGTTGACGACATTGGCCTGCACTCTCGCCAGGAAATCCCGCACCGCCTGGAGGTTGGGCTTGCCCTTGTTGCTGTCGCGAGAGGCAAGGAATGCCGCGCCATAGATCGCATTGATGTTCCACCGCGCGCCGCCGGAGGTCTTGGGGTCGGGGTAAAGCACACCAACACCGGGCTTTGCCAGGTCCGGCCAATCGTTGACGCCTTTGGGGTTCCCCGGCCGGTGCCCGATCACCACGAGGCTGTTGGTGATCATCCCGCGATGCGGACCGTCTTTCCAGGTCGGCTTGACCCGGTGCGCCTGAACGAGCACTTCCATGTCGCTTTCGTGCGACAGGATCGCCACGTCCGAGCCCAGACCCGACGCGATCGCCCGAGCCTGTGCACCCGAGCCGTTGTAAGAATCATTGAACCGGACCGATCGCCCCGTTTTCTGCTTCCACTCTGCCGCGAACGCGGGCAGTATCCCATCGCGAAGGACTTCATGGACAACCGAATAGGCGCCAATCGACAGTTCATCGGTATTCGGATCGCGGCTTCCACCGCAGCCAACGACAGTAACCCCCAGCGATGCCAATCCAACCCAAAGCGCCAGGTCCGTCCGAATCCGCATCCCGCTCACCTCCGATCGACCGACCACGTTGCGAGTCAAGAGTCGTCAGACTCTGCACCAACGTCAAACCGCCGAATTCCGTACCCTAGCAAGCGCTCTGGTACGAAATAACTTGCAGCGGATGCTATTCAAATCGACCGATCTTGTCAAGATTTTGGTCGACTATCTTGACCGAGGTTGTCTAGTATTTCTTGCGCTGTGGTGTAGAAGCCTCAGAACGTGGTTCGTGGCGAGCGATTGGATGTGTGGATTTGATTAGATTTAGTGCGCGCTGGTTCTTGTGAATTGGTTGCGGAATGCTCGGGCCACGCGGGTGTTCTTCCAGCCCAAAGCGTGTATGAGTGCACCTATTTCTTGATGGTCGCGGGTGTTTTGCTGGCGGGGCTCGACTTCGCGTTTGCCAGCGAGCGGTCTCGCTCGAAAACCACAACCTCGGCGAGGATGCCGTCGCCCGGTTTGAAGTCGCTGGGCCGCGACCCATTCATTCCGCCATTGCAAACGGTGAAACGGTCACCTTTGAGCGTGTAAATGGCGAGGAGCGGGGGAAACTCCTGCTGATCGGCTCCGGTGAACTTGATCCAATCCAGGCGCCGTGGCGAGGTGGTCTCATCGAGCTTCACCTGACCGGTGAGCAAGAGTCTTGCGCCATGCGGGGTTTTGATCGTTGCCGTTGCCTTGCATCCCTTGATCTCAAGCATCACGCGCACTTCACGGCGTGCACCCGCCCGCGCGGCCCAGCGTCCTTGCAGCCGGGCGAGGTCGTTCTCGGCGGAGGGCGTCTCCGCACCGACCGAGGCTGTGAAGGTGCCCAGAGAACTGAGAAAGAAGGTCAGGATGTGCACTTTTGAGTTCATCGGTCCGAAACCCTTCAAGGACAAGAGTTGGTGGATGGGAAATGAATGCCGACCTGTTCCTTATTGGTGGATCTCGGTCTTGAGCCAGGCCGCCAGCTCGTCGCGGAGCTCTGTGGTGAGCTCCGGATGCTCTGCAGAGATATCGCGGCGCTCCGCGGGGTCAGCGACGACGTCGTAAAGCTCGGACTTGCCGCCGCCGCTTGCCACGAGCTTGAACTTTCCGCGCATCGCCGCGATCTGATCGGCTCGCTCGCTCTGCCATTCCCAGAAGATCGTTCGATCCGGTGCGACCGCCTTTCCGGTCCAGACATCGAGAAGGTTGATTCCGTCGACGCGCCAGGCCGGCTCGACATGGCCATCCGCGGCCGCGACAAACGTGGGCAAAAGGTCGATGAGCTGAACGATCTCATCGCCAGTGGTTCCGGCCGGAATCCGTCCTGGCCAACAGACCAGGCCCGGCACCCGGACGCCCCCCTCCCACAACGTTCGCTTCTGGCCGCGGAATGGACGGTTGCTGTCGAGCGCTGCACTCGTGCCGCCGTTCCCGCTTTCGAAGGTCGCACCGTGGTCGCTGGTGAAAACGATCAGGGTTTCTCGCGAACGATCGAGCTGCCGTATCGTCTCCAGAATCCGGCCGATGTTGCGGTCGATCCTCGTGACCATTGCCGCATAGGTCGCCTTGAGCGGCACTTCGGCGTCGACCTCCTCGAACTTCCCTTTGTGGAGCGCGATCTCGTCTTGCGGCGCGGCGACGTGAAAATGGGTTGCCACGTACGCGAGATACATGAAGAAGGGACGGTTGGTGTTTCTTCGGACGAAATCGATTCCACGATCGGTGATCAAGTCGTCGATGTAGCCGGTGACCGAGACCTCACGCCGCCCATTCCAAAGCTTGGTGGGAAACTTTTCCCAGGCGTGCTCGGCGCTCCTGTAGCCGAAGAACTCGTCGAAGCCCTGGTCGATGGGATGGACTGCCTCACTCTGCCCGGCTCGAGGCCGCCCGGAATGCCACTTGCCAAAAAGGGCCGTTTGATAGCCGAGCGGCTTGAGCGCCTCGGCGATCGTCACTTCTTCGGCCGGCAGGTCCACGTTGTTGGCTCGCACGCCCGAATGGATCGTCGCCTTCCCGGTAAGGAAACTCGCGCGGCTCGGAGCGCAAACGACCGCTGCCGTGTAACAGCGTGCGAGCATTCGGCCCTCCTTGGCCAGCCGGTCAAGGTTGGGTGTCGACCACTCCTTCCGACCGTTAAATCCGACATCACCCCACCCGAGATCATCGGCGACGATCAGAATGATGTTCGGCGTTCGGCCACCTTCTTTGGCAACTAGCCGGGTTGTGCAAGACGCCAGCAATAAACTCAGTAGCAAAAGCTTCACGCCTGGCCAAAATCGGTTCTCGCCACATCGTTCTGGTGCTCCGTTTTCTCACACACGATGACGCGCAAAACGGAATTGCAAGGGCTACACTATCGATCGACCGCCAGGTCGCCATCACTGCAATCTATCTCAAGTATTTCGACTGAATAAGTCGAGATTGGAGTCCAAATGGAACCCAACATGATCGGGGCTTACGGCCCGTGGGCGGCGGGATTGGTTGGGGAAGGGCCGGCGCGGCTGTCATTTCGCGACGCGCGAGTTCGCGCGGCCGACATTGATGCCTGGCGCAAGCGGCGCGGCAGCGCGTTGGCGATTGCTTGCTTCAGCCTTCTATCGGGCCGACGCCGAAAGCGCAGGTCCAGCATCAGTTTGACTACGATGGGCTGCACGTCGAGCACCTGAGCTGGCAGCTTCCTTACGGGCCGCCGACGGAAGCGGTTGTGCTGAAGCCCAAGGGTGCGCGGGGACGGCTTCCGGCCGTTCTCGGGCTGCACGATCACGGCGGCAACAAGTATTTCGGCTGGCGCAAGATTGCCCAGTTGAGCGCCGATCTTCATCCGATGATGAAGAAGCACCGCGACGACTACTACGGTGGCGTGAGCTGGGCGAATGAGCTGGCCAAGCGCGGGTTCATTGTCCTGGTGCACGACACCTTTGCGTTTGCCAGCCGTCGTGTGCGCGCGGCCGACCTGGCACCCGTGATTCGCAAAGAGCTTAAGGAAGAAAACCCCGAGGCGCCGGAAGAAATCGACGCCTATAACCACTTTGCCGATGGACATGAGAGCCTGATGGCGAAGAGCCTTTTCTGCGCGGGGACGACCTGGCCGGGTGTATTCACGGCGGAGGACCAGCGCGCGCTCGATTACCTCTGCTCTCGAGACGACGTTGATCCGGCCCGGGTGGGCTGTGGCGGGTTATCCGGCGGTGGGCTTCGAACGGTGTACCTCGCCGGCCTGGACGAGCGCATCCGCTGCGCCTGCTGCGTCGGGATGATGACGACTTGGCGTGACTACCTGCTCAATAAATGTCACACCCACACCTGGATGATTTACATACCTGGTCTGCCGAACGATCTCGATTATCCCGAGATCCTCGGGCTGCGAGTGCCGCTGCCGACTCTGGTGCTCAACGACACGGAAGATCAGCTCTTCACGATCGGCGAAATGAGGCGTGCCGATGGCATGTTAGCAGAGGTCTACGCGAAGGCGGGAGCGTCCGACCGCTATAAGGCCTCGTACTATCCTGGGCCGCATAAGTTTGATCTGGCGATGCAACGCGAAGCGTTTGCCTGGTTCGAGCGGTGGCTCGCCTGAACGCGCAGCGCCTGCGATTTGGACCGGAACTCTACGCATCCATGACTAGTGCGTCCAGGTTTTCGGCACTTAGAAACAACCGGTATGGATGGCCAGGAAGCTCTTGGAAATTCCACTTCTGATAAAAGGCCTTGGCCGAAGCATTGAGGCAATTGAGGACAATGGCGATGAATGCAAAGGTTTTCCCGGCTTCATGGCAGTCGTTCAAGGCCTGTGCGAGTAAGAGGCGTCCGAGCCCTTGCCCTTGATACCCGGCTGCAATGCCGAGCCACGCGAGAACGGCGACCGGTAAGAGCCTGCGCGGCAAGCTCTTTGCCAGCTCGGTGGGCAAATCACCGAAATCCACCTGGCCGGTCGCCAGCGTGAAGTAGCCGGCAATGGCTCCCATCTCATCAAGCAACACCTTGGTCACTGAAAGGTGCTTGCTCTGATGCTGAAGAGCTTTCGTTGCCAGCCAATCATCGACCTGCTGTTCACCACTTGTGAATGAACGTCGTGGATGCTCGCGCCGCAACGGTTCGAGACGGTATCCAGCCGGCAATCGTACGCTGTTCAAGCATCGCCCCGCATGACCGCTGAGAGCTGGCGCTGCGCGGCAGTCAGTTTCGACGGTTGCCGCAGGGCGTTCCAGAAAGCGACCTGCTCGTCCGGAGAGAGTCGGATCGTTTGTTCGCGGGCCGAGTCAACTTCCCGCGCGCCTGCGCCAGAGTGACAATTCGAATGTAATCACTCACGCTGATCCGCCGAAGCTCGGCGGCGGCGGCGAGGCACGCCTTGCTCTCCGCGTCCAGGCGCACCATGAGCGGGCTCGTCGGTCGGCGAGTTGACTTACGCGATCGGGATGCCTGCGACTTGGCCATGAGTGCCTCCTTTCTCTCGAGTAAATTGTATAGCGATTTGCAATACGGTCAATCCATTCTCAAGGGGTTCATTCGAAGTCGGATGTCACAACCGCCATTTGACGCCAGAATCACAAGCCGATAAAGTAGCCTTCTCGTGCGTTCGTCCTTTAAGTCTTCCTCATGCAAGGTCGCCTCGCGCGCAACGCCCGGGGATCTCGGCCGGATTTGTTATTGCTCGTAGCGGAGGGTGTTTCGTGCCGCTCGTCGTCAAGGACCTGATCGAAGCGGGGGTTCATTACGGCCATCGCGTCAGCCGCTGGAACCCCAAGATGAAGCCGTACATTTACGGCAAACGCAACTTGATTCATATCATTGATTTGAAAGAGACCGTGCGTGGTCTCTTACGCGCCAACAAGTTTTTCAATCGGGTTGCCTCCTCCAACGGGCTGATTCTGTTTGTCGGGACCAAGCGCCAGGCTGCCGATACGTTGATCGAGCAATGCAACCGGTCGGGAATGCCTTACGTGACGGAGCGCTGGCTGGGCGGGACGCTCACCAATTTTCGGACAATCCGCAGCCGGCTCGAACGGCTCGAGGAGCTGGAAAACACCCTCGACGGCGAGCAGGCCCTCTCGTATTCCAAGAAAATGATTTCCACGCTGAACCGGGAGCGGCGGAAGATCGAGCGAAACCTGAGCGGAATCCGACACATGAACCGGCTTCCGGAAGCCCTGCTCGTGATCGACCCGCGCCGCGAGCATATCGCGGTTGCCGAGGCGCGGAAGCTGGGCATCAAGGTTGTCGCGCTGCTCGACACGGACTGCGACCCCGACATGATCGACCTGCCCATTCCGGGCAACGACGACAGCATGCGTTCGATCGAGCTGGTGGTCAGTTTGCTGACCGACGCCATCCGGGACGGCCGGGCCGCAGCGCCTTCGGAGCCAGCGCCCAGTGCCGAGCCGCCGCAACAACGCGGCCCGGGTGGTGGCGGTGGTGGTGGCGGCGGCGGTGGCGGCGGCCAGCAGCGGCGGCGGGGATCGGGCCGCGGCGAAGGCATCCGCGGGGCCGTCAAGCAGCGCGATCCAGAAACGAAAGCGGTCGTGGGCGAGGAGACCGAGGCACTGCCTCCATCTGAAGTATTTGACGCCCCACGAGCCATCCCCGAGGAGCCGGCGGCCGTATCGAGCGAGCCAGGGGAAGCATGATCCGAGCGATGCCCGGCGCGGACAAGCGTGCCGAGGTTGTCGCGAGTTACCGAGTCGAGTTAATTGATCCGGGCCTACCTGGCTTGTCCGGGCCGGGCTCGGTGAACCTATCGAGAATTCCGGCATCTTACACAGGGTAAGGGCTTTTCATGGACGGGTGGCGCAGCCTGACAACGCAGCCAGCCGACCGTCCGTACGAGAACGAGGAGTGACGCCGATGGCCGAAATCACCGCTGGCGCCGTGAATGAGTTTCGCAAGAAGACCGGTCTGGGACTGATGGAGTGCAAGGCACTGCTCAAAGAGGCTGATGGAGACGTCGCCAAGGCGGAAACGCTCGCCAAGGAGCGGGGCCTCAAGCAGGCCGAACTGCGCGCCGGCAGGGCCGCCAAGGCCGGGCGCGTGGAGGTTTACATCCACCACGATGCCAAATCGGGCACCTTGGTCGAGCTGAACTGCGAAACCGATTTCGTGGCGCGCAACGATGAGTTCAAGCAGCTTGCCAAGGATCTGGCGATCCATATCATGGCGACGAACCCGCAGTATGTTCGCCGTGAAGATGTGCCGGCGGACATCGTCGACGAACAAAAACGAATTTACATATCGCAGGTGAGCGAGAAGCCGCTCCAGATGCAGGAAAAGATCGCCGAGGGCAAGCTGAACGCGTGGTTCGGCGAGACGGTCCTGCTCGACCAGAAGTTTGTCAAGGACGATACGAAGTCCGTCCGCGACGTGATCATGGCCGTGAATGCCCGCACGGGCGAGAATATCTCGGTCGCCCGGTTCGCCCGGTTCGTGCTCGGCGAGGGGCGATAAGCCGGCCTTCGTGCGCTCTTCTTGCAGGACAAGTGCTTCATGGAAACCAGCCCATCGGCCGATCAGCCTGTTTTTCGCCGCGTGATGCTCAAGCTCTCGGGCGAGAGTTTCTGCCGGCCCGGCCAGGGAGGCCTGAGCCTGGACGAGATCAGCAAGATTGCGCGCCAGGCTGCCCGCGTGGCGGCGAGCAAGGTCCAGCTCGCCATCGTGGTGGGGGGCGGAAACATCCTGCGCGGGCGCAGCTTTCACGCGGCTCTGACGTGATCAAGGAGGCAACCGCCCATTACATGGGGATGACCGCAACGGTGATCAACGGTCTTGCGCTCCAGGACGCCCTGGAACATGAAGGGTGCGCCACCCGGCTCTTGACCACTATCCGCATGGAGGAAGTTGCGGAGCCGTTCATCCGCCGGCGCGCGCTTTCTCACCTCGAGCAGGGCCGCGTGGTGATTCTCGCCACCGGGACGGGCAGCCCGTTTGTCACCACCGATACCGCCGCCGCATTGCGCGGCAAGGAGCTCGGGGTCGACGTGTTGCTCAAGGCCACACGCGTCGACGGTGTTTATTCCGCCGACCCCGAAAAGAACCCACACGCGATGCTGTATGAGCAACTGACGTTCGACCAGGTGATGCGCGACGAGTTGAAAGTGATGGACATGACGGCGATTGGCATGTGCATGGAAAACGAGCTACCGATCCTGGTGTTCAATTTCAAGAAAGAAGGGAACATCGAGCGAGCGATCGCCGGCGAGGCGATTGGCACGTGGGTCAGCAACAGCAACCGGCCCAGACCAGTTCCGCAGGCAGGCCCGGCCTGATTGGAAAGCGACGTAGAACGAGAGTACGAGTAAGAGTACGAGTAAGAGTAAGATTGAGATTAAGATTAAGAGTAGGAGTACGAGCAGGAGTCGGAGTGGTGCGGTCGATCGAATCTCCATAAACGGCCGACCGAATGCCTCCCGTTCTCCAGGTTGAAACTTGGTGCGACATTCGCGGCGGGAAATCGCCGCTCCTTAGTCTGCAAGGTTTCAACAGGCCAGGGAAAACCCATCGCCGTTAGGCAGGTCCATGTTATGATGGCGCGGGGGGAATGGATCTTCGACCTCGAGCGAGCCCGACCGGGCCGGGTCCGACTTGGGGGCCCATGCATGAGAAGGCACGAACGATGAGCATCGAGGAAATCACATTCGAAGCGGAAGAGCGGATGGAGAAGAGCGTGACGCTTCTGGCCGATCAGTTCCGCGGCGTTCGCACCGGGCGAGCGAATGTCGGGCTGGTCGAGTCGGTTCGTGTCGATTACTACGGCTCTTCGACCCCGCTCAAGCAGATGGCCAACTTGAGCACGCCTGAGCCCCAGCAGATCTTGATCCGTCCTTTTGATCCCTCGGTCATCGGCGACATCGTGAAGGCGATCCAGACGAGCGACCTGGGATTATCTCCCAACTCCGACGGCAAGGTGGTGCGTCTGAACGTGCCGCCGCTCTCGGTCGAACAGCGCAAGAAACTGGCGGGGCGTGTGAAGGACCTGGCCGAGGAGGCGCGAGTGGCGATCCGAAACATCCGCCGCGATGCGAACAAACAGGCTGACGTCGAGCAAACCGAGAAAACTCTGACGGAAGACGACGTCAAAACTTGCAAGGACGAGGTTCAGGCTTTGACCAAGAAGTTTGAGAACAAGGTGAATGAAATGGCTGATAAGAAGTCGGCGGAGATCATGGAGGTTTGACCTGGGGAAGTGGATTGTTTGCTGGGCAGCTCGAACTTGTTATGGCTTGAGGGGGTCTTTGTTTTCAGGGTAGACTAGGTCATCAAGTATCCGGGCGATTAGTTCAGTTGGCTAGAACGCCTGCTCGACACGCAGGAGGTCAGAGGTTCGAGTCCTCTATCGCCCATTGTTGGGGTCATTGACCTTGGCTGGATTTGTTGGTCGTCCGTTGACGGTCAGCCAACTCGCTGACGAGTCTGTCGTGGGTGCCGCGCATAGTTCGCCGGAGGCGCTCGAGTTCTGTCGTTCCAAGGGGATCGTCTCTGAATTGGGCGCGGCTATTGATTCGGCGCAGAAGCATTTCTCGATTGTTTGCGGTCCGTCTGTCAGACTCGTTCAGGAACCAGAGATTGAAGGCATTTCCTATTTGATGATTGAGATCCAGGTCGCGGGAACGGTAAGGGACAACGTCATCTCCCATCGCAATTTCGCAAATGAAACGGCGCGGTTGTTGGGTTCAGCTCGTGAGATGGTCAGGCTTCAATACGACATAATATGAAGCTGACGCGCCGACGAAGGCCGCCGCCGCTCGCACAGTCGCACAGCGTTAGACATCGATCACCGATAAGTCTCCGGCTGGACTTGGGTGAGAATGAGCGATGGCTTGGAACGCGCGGGTCGCATCGCGCGTATAAGAGCCGATGAACGAAACGGCCGCGCTGCGATGAAGACGGTGTCCGGCAGGTTAGCGACCTCAACGAGGCTTTTTCCGTCCACGAGCGGGGAGTGGCGGGGCTGAGCCGAGGACGCCTCCGCCGTGAGGTCGGGGATCAGCGTGTCGCGGACCCTGGCAGAGATGGCAGTTGGTGCTCGAAGGGTATGGTGCCGTTCGCTTTCATGTACTCTACGATTGTCTCCAGAGTCGAGCGTGCTTCAGCAATGTTGATGTCGCCAGGGATCGTTCGGTCTTTCTGATTCGCCTGGCTTCTTTGATTTGGCTCTGTATGCGGGGAGTGAACTGAGGAATGCCCGCATCTTTTCGCCTGCGATTCTCTCCAGCGTATACGCAAAAGCTTGGTGCTCGCCAATGACCACTGGCGAGATCGACGATTCCAGCAACTCCTCCGGGGCCGCGACGTCGATGTCGATGCGTGGCAATGATTTTACGCCGGCCTTGGTTAGATCATCCACCTTGAGCCTGACTTTGAATGCGTCCCATCCCATTGGGTGCGACTTTGGAGGGTAAATCTTCACCGCCAAGTCCTTGAGTTCAAACCTGACGGGATCATGCGTATCGAAATGATGGTGTATGGCGCGCTTCAGGTGGTCTTCGAGATAGCGCCTTTGTTCCTCGCGATCAGGGTGTTTGTCCACGAATTTCTTGATCAGATTCGAGCCAAGCCTTAAGAACAACAGCCGGGCCACCGCTTTTTTGCGGTCTGTAGAGTGTATCGAGAAGGGTCTGTTCGTAAGTTGTGATGCGGAACTGGCTTCTCGGCCCGTTGCTTCTGTTCTGCACGCCGGGCACGAGGCGTTTCGTGCGGCGCGTCAAATAATAAGGAATATCCAAGAGTGAGAATATGACTTTTCCGAGTGGGTTGGCCTTGCTCCTTGTCGTCTTATCAGTATCCGGCTTTTTGGCAACCGTCTCTTGACGCAGCACTTCTTCCTTTTCGTCCTGCCTTACCTCCTTGGCGCCTCCCATCCGTGAGGGCACTGTAAGGAGAGCGACATGATGGTGGCTCGGCATCTGGGAGGTCAGAGAGTGAAAGGCTAAGGCGCTGAAGTAGCAGACGACCCCGGATGGTTCATAGGCCATGAGGAGTTCGAGAGGGTTGATGTCGGACTTGAGACTAGTGCCTCGTCCAATCTAAATTTTCGGGTAAAGCCGCTTCAGTTTGATGCGTGCC
Organism: uncultured Planctomycetota bacterium; assembly: GCA_963823665.1. GTDB lineage: Bacteria > Planctomycetota > Planctomycetia > Isosphaerales > Isosphaeraceae > CAVXHV01. Next base: position 66,999 of record CAWGMQ010000007.1, on the reverse strand, counting down.
TTCTCGATAGTAAATTGCCAGTCGACGGCCCGTTGCTTGATGTTTGTTCGAGCGGCCCAGGCGGCTATTTCCGATTGCAGCGTCACGATGTCGCCGATACGGCGGTCGGACAGGCATTGGCTGGTCATGCAACTCAGTTCGCATTCCGCCACGTTGAGCCAACTGCCGTGCTTGGGGGTGTAGACGAAGTTGATCCGTCGCACGTACTCGCGGGCTTTCTCGGGAGGGAACGCTTCGTAGAACGCCCCTTTCGTATGCGTGTTCAGGTTGTCGCAGACCAGCGTGATTCGCGGCGTATTCGCGTACCGAGTGTCGAGTAATTGGGCGACTTCGTGAGCCCAATCGTCTTTGGTGCGGTGCGGTCGCGCCGTCGCTTGCCGGAAGCCTGACAGCGGTTCGGCGAACATGAAGATGCTTGCCGTCCCCTTGCGTTCGTATTCGTAGTCGACGCGCTCGGGGTGCTCTTTGGTCGCGGGAATCGGCACGCGCGTCTCGCCAATCAGTTGCACGGGCTGCTCGTCCATGCATACCACCGGGCAGTCGGGATCGTGGGCTTTTTCGTAGGTCTCCAGCACCTCCTCCATGTGCGCGACGAACTCGCCGTCTGCATCGGGAGGGATCACCCAATACTCGATCTTTCGCTTGGTCATGCCGTTTTTTTGAGTGTCTGCCGGACCGTTTCGGGACTGATGGATTCCACGATCTCCAGTTCCACCAGTTGGTCGGCGAGCAATCGTAGCGTCCAATGGCCATAGCCGGCTGGCGGCTTCCCCAACCGCAGGGCGATCAGTTTCGCCTCGGCGGCTCCGTCCAGCAACTTGGGAGTGGGAGACGTCGTCCGTTTCTTGCGCACCAGGGCGGCCTCGAAGCCTTCCAGAACGAACTCCCGACGCACGTTCTCCACGGTCCGAATTCGACAGCCCACGGCCTCGCTGATCTTCTCGTCATTCCAACCCGGACCGTCCATGTCCGCCTTGAGCAAGATCACCGCTCTCCGCAGTTTCTCCGACTTACCTTTCTCGTTCTTGACCGTCACTTCGCGGATTGCGCGTTCCTCGTCCGTGAGCCGAACAATATACTTTTTGTTCATGGGAACCTCCTTGTAACTGCGGAAGTTCTCCAAAACCGACGCTCTTGGCAATCCCAAGATTTAGATTGGACGGGGCACTAGACTTCGCCCATGCCTGACAAACCGCCAAACGACCCACCCGGGATGATCGGCCTGCCTCCGTCCGCTCGCGGGCTGACCGGCAGACCCGCAAATATCGCCGATCATGCGAGCCAGTTTGCCCGCGAATGGCGGGATGTGGGCCAATCCTACGCCAAGCGGCGCATGAGGGAATTGGGCATCCCGAAAGCCTGTAATGGTTCAGCGTGAAATGGAATTCCCGGATTGCGTCGTTAGCTACTGGTGGAGAAACGATTGAGTGGAACGATTTAGCGCATCAGTACCAATCCCGAAGCTGAGGTGAGGGGCGGCTTCCTGCCGCCCTTCCCTCGGTCTTGGTCCCTGGGACGGCGCTCACGTCGTGTCGCCACGGAGCCCTATCCTCCGCCCAGGCCATCGGCCATCGTAGATCCATTCGATGAGGCTGACAACTGCTGCGCCCTTCGTCAACCGACCTGACGCTGCTGGGCACGGACTTCTTTTCGGCGACTCCTTGCCGCCTCGAGTTTGCGATCTCGGTCAGCAAAGATCTGCTTGTCTTGACCGCACATCTTGGCCAGTGGTGTTACGTAGCCGATTGCACTATGAAGCCGCACCTCGTTGTAGTGCCGCACATAGCCCTCGACCAAGCGGATGGCATCCTCCACTGAAAGAGGTGTTCCCGGACGAATGCATTCTGACTTGATCGAACGATGCCATCGCTCGATCTTGCCATTACTCTGGGGATAGTACGGTGAGGTTCTCACGTGCGCCATACCGCAGATGCGGATGAATTCCTTGAAATCTCGAGCAATGAACTGAGGTCCGTTGTCGCTGATGATCCGGGGAGATACCCCGGGATATTGCTCGAGAGCTCGCTGGATAATTGTTTCGACGTCGCCTTCTTCCATCTTGGGCCGGATCTCCCAGTGCACGATCGACCGGCTGTAGCCATCGAGCAAACTGCAAAGGAAGAAAAAGGTGCCGAGGACGTTGATATAGGCAATGTCGATGTGCCAGTGCTCGTGCGGACCGAGCGGTTGCTGGAACCCCGTTCCTTTGAGCGAAGGCTTGGTGTTGTGGCGGTTCATTAGACCGGCGTCACTGAGCACTCGGTACACGCTGGAAGGGCTGGTCGCAACAACGTCGGCATCGAGCATCATGAACGTAAGCCTGCGGTAACCCTCAAGCGGATTCTTGTCGTGAAACTCGATGATCGCCTGCTTTTCCCAGTCTTCGAGCCACCAATCGCGGGGAATCCAACCGTTGTGCTCGTTGACTTTGCCGTAACGTTTTCGCCAGTCGTGGAACTTGCTCAGGCTGAAACCGATCCACTGGACGATTTGCTTGGCCGGGATTTCCGTCCGGTCCGACCAATAGCGAACGTAGTCGACGATCTGGTCACGAGTGTCGTGGGGAACCCAGGCTCCGGTCAGAGCTCCCCAAGAACTTTTTTTAGTTTGACATGCTCTTCCAGCAGCTCGGACACGACCTCGTTCTTGCGCTGCAGTTTATCCTGAAGAGCAGCGATTCTGCGCTCCTGGTGCTTCTCCGGTGCCGAGCGAGTCTGCCCAAAGGCTGCGGCCCCGTTCTCGAACAACTGTTTCTGCCAGTTGTAGAACATCGATGGCTGGATGTCGTACTGATCGCAAAGATCAGAGACGGGGATACGCTCAATGAGATGGCGTCGCAGGATGGCGACTTTCTCAACTGCGGTGTGATGCTTGCGTGGCTTGCTCATCGTTAAGACTTGCGCTGCTGCGGTACATCGTGGCTCGCCCTGAAGGAAGACACCGCTGCCGGCGACGTTGTTGAATCGCAATCCGGACTCGTCAGAAATCAGGGTCGAACGGTGCTGGTTTCTTACCACCTTTGCCGGGGCTATGCCGTCGAGAGTCCCCGCAATGCGGGCATATCCACGTCATGACCACTCCTGCATTATAGGGCGGCATTTCCTTACCGCAATTCTGGCAAACTGGCCAAGAGTCGCGGTAGGCCCCGGATGCGTTGTCGCGCTCGGCTCCAACTCGGTCGTGGGCTCCGATCAAGCAGGCCAGCATGATCAGCACAAGCAGGAAAAACATCGACCCGAACCTCTCCGAGCGAAGATACAGAGCGCAATCACAATGCCGAGCGCGCAGAGCATGCTCTCCGGAGAAGTATGATTTGCCCGCTTCGGTACAACCGAAGAGTTGGTGATTGTCTCGCGTCGAGTCGGTGCTCGCAAGCTGTGGCGGCCAAAAACAAAACCGGCCGCACCCTGGGTCTGGCACAGCCGGCCGACCACGCCGGGCCGGGTCAGCTTCGGTGCGCAGTTATTCTCCGTCGTGCCAATCGCTGGAGCCATCGGGTGGATTCATTCCTCTCGCACCCCACCCCTTCGGCATAGATGAGGTGGTCGTTTACGAGCAACGCGAACGATCGAAGTGCGAACCATGGCCACACCCGGACTTCGACGACGGCAGGCCAACCACCTAACTCGAACTCGAAACGGGGCACATACCAGCGGTGCGAACCGCGGATTACGGTACTTCCGTCAACGGTCACCTGCTCGTAACCGAGCCCGGCGCCATCGTATTCCACGAGATGGATTCCGCCCGGCAGTTCGACTTTCAGCGTGCGTAGTAACCATTCGCGTCGGACGAGTGTTGCCCGCATAGAAGGCCCTCCTTTCGAGCTCAACGCCAAAGCGCAGGGGCCTGGCCCGCCGCGCATAGCGCGTGTTCAAACCTAAATCAGGCTTATGGATTGAAACCCGGGCCATTCCGCGAGTGTGGAATGCCTGGACTAGCGGGGATTCAAAGCCCGCGGCCCCCCAGAAAACCTTAACGGACCGCGGAAACTCAGAAGGAGAGGAATGTGCCGCCGAATCCTGGATCCGGGCAAAACCATGATTGCAGCGCAAAGAACGGGACGCAAGATACCAGTGCGAAAATGCGGCCAGTCAAGGCCCGATACGCTCTTCCGGCGTGTCCAACCGTATCAACGTGGAATTTGATCGGCCCGAGGTGCGCACGCCTCGCACGGGGCAATGTAGGGGTCGAGTGTGGTCGCGCTCGAGTATTCAGGCCGTCCGCGCCGAAGGGCTCCCAGGCTCGATGTCCTCGACGGTATCGACGTCGATGATGGGCTCTTGTCGATTGATGCGGTGCATGGGGCGATGGCGAATCGTCGGTTGGGCGTGGAGGGTTCAGACCTTTGTGATGTCGAAATCGTTCGCATAGCGGTAGATGCCCCGCAAGAACGACCGGTAAGAGTCGGTCGGAACTAGCGCAAGACAACGGGGCATCCACCGCCCCAGCCACGCTATAACCGCCTCGTCGTGCTCGTCGGCAGCGAGACTTGCAAGCTCTGCGACGCGATCGCTCCAGTGCGTGAAGTCGATGTCGTCGGGTGGCAGACAGGACACCATTGACGCAAGGTTTCTGCCTGGCTCTTCATAATTGCCAGTCGCGCTCGCGTAAGCCCGCCGGCAACTGGCGCGGAATCCTGAGGGGCACGCACCGTAAGCTTTCTTGCTCACGATTGTTCACCATTGGGACTGCTTCGACGAGGGTTGTTCGCGCGCTGAATGGCGCGACCGCGCCCACCTCGCCCGACCGCCGCGGCTGGCGAGGTAATCCAGTCATGTCGCGTTGGTTTTCGCCCGACTCGGGTGGCCGGATTACCAACACTATAGAACGCTTTCTTGGGATCAACGTCGATCTCCGATCGAATTCGTCGTTGCACGCGTTGCAAGCCGGATAAAATTCCCAGATTCTCTGGTCGACGAAATGGCCGAATCGCGAGAGTGGCCCATAAGATACATAGCTCAATCTCGATCGCCGACACCGGAGTCGGCGCGAGGGGCAAGCCACCGATGTCTTTAGAACCGGAACGCAAACCCACGGCGATGCATTGGACACCCATGGCGATGCCCTGGGCTGGGTTATTTTGGCCTTTCAGGCCGGAGCGTGGAAGTTGACTTCGTGTCTTGAAATGCCCTCGAATTTGAGCTGTGCCCGGCGTGGGACGGTCTGGACCAGGGGGAGGGTGATTTTTCACCCGGTGGGACGACCGCGTGGTCAGTTTTCATTTGACCGCGTGTTCACAATTAACGAAGAAATCGCGCAAAGCCGCAGCTCCTGACGTTGCAGCCGCTTCGATTGAGTGATTGCAGTTTTTTTGGGCGCTTTTATTGCCGATCGCTGAAACCGGTCGCATATTGTACTTAGGAACGGGCCGGAACCAAATTCCGTCGATTTACGTGAAGTGCGCCGCGGAGCGGCACAAAGACCGTTCCGACGCAGAGCGTCGGAACGAGGGCTTTCCGTCGTGGTAGGATTGAGACCGAAATCGGGAAGTTATTTCCGGCCTGTTCCTTAGGGCTGAGTCTGCGAACGCGCGATGCTGGCGCGTTGGGCGGCTCCCTTTGCTTTTCTTTCCTACCTGCTCCTCCTCCTCCTCGTCGATCTCCGCTCATCCGGAGAACAGCGGTGAAATTCACGCACCGAGTGCAATCCAGTGCAAATCGAATGGCGTCGAGGAGTGTTACCCGCGCTTAATCCACGCCCGAACTCGGTGGTCAGGGTGGGGGGTGAAGGGCGGGAGCGGGATTAGGATTAAGATTAGGATTAAGATTAGGATTGACGCTGCCGACAGAATGCCGCCTGTGAATTGTCAGTGATGCACGCTCAAGCGGCCCAACAGCCTCCAAGATCAACCGAACAGCCGTGAGAACCGCGGAAAATCATCTGAAAACCGTCCCACAGCCTCAGAACGAGCGCGCAGAGTCGCCCAGTTGGCCCAGATTCAGCTCCTTTCAGCGTCTGGGCCACTTCGCGGCTCACCCACGCGCGCAGCTTCTTCGACGCTGCCGCCCGTAGCACGTTCCAGCCCGCCACTTTGTGCAGGATCACACGGAACACACTCCCGCGGCCTCGCACTCGCAGACGTTCCAACCTCAGCCGATTCTTCAAGCCGCTATTGGTCGACTCGATGCCCGAGCGCATCCTGTACCGCTCCGCGAATACCGGTGTCTCTTGTTCCCGGCGACGCCCAGCCATCCGATGATCCTTGTCACTGAAATCCAGCTCGTAGCGACCATCCCGCGTTTGGTGGATCGGGCACGACGTGCGGAACGGGCATCCTTCGCACGCTGCCGCCGCCATCTGGATTCGCGTCGTGCCTACTTCTTCGTTCCGCTCGACCACAAGCGGCATGTGCCCTTGCGGACAGGCTTCCACCCGCCCGGTCCGTTCATCCACCGCGAAGTCGTCCAGCGTCAGCGCCCCAGGGTCGCTTGCCGGCTCCCGACCGGGGATCGGTCCGACCAGCTCCACGCCGCGGTCCTCGGCCGCTTGTACGTTCTCGTCGCCGCAGTAGAGCGTGTCAGCCAGCATCTCCTCGGGCAACAACTTCGAGTCTTCGAGTTGATCGAGCATCGGCACCACCGCCGTGCCGTCGTGCTCCGCGGCACCCTGCGGCAGAGCGCCTGTGATCAACTGCACCTCGTTCTCAGAGCTGCACGTCTCGGTGATCTGCACCTGATAGCCCTTACCTTTGTGGGCGTCGTAGCCGGCGCTGAGGTCGGACGGGTTCTGAACGCAGTCACCGCCGGTCTTGGCCTTCACGACAACTTTGCCCTCACTCAGTTCGCACTGCTGGCTGAAGATCGTGACTAGGGCCTTGTAGCTCGACCGGGCCGTCATGTCGGGACAATTGGCGAAGTGGTCGATGATCCAGCACAAGTCCTCGGCTGCTTGCTGCCGCGACCGCTGTCGAGCCTCGGCATCCTTGGCGGCGGCGAACAACTGCGATTCTGCCGGTTCGTAGCGCCCGCAGAACTCCGCGGGCAACGCGGCGTACCGCTCAGGGGCATGCCGGATCACCTGGGTCAGGAACCGCTTGATTGCCACGGCCATCAGCTTGGTGCGACCAAAGCTGGCCATGTGAGAAAAGACGTGGGTCGAGTCGAGCCGCTGGCGGGAGATGTCGAGTTCGAGCTTTTCCGCCAGTCCAATCGTCACGTCGTGGAAGACCTGAGCGGCCAGTTCGTTCTCGCGAAAGAGCTTTTGGTAACGCTCGACCGTGCGCGACGACACTTCAACGCCGGGCTCCAAGTTAAGGGCGTATTGGACGTCGCTGCGGAAGATGTAAGCCTCGGCGGCCTCTTGGGCGGTCCAGTCGAAGAAGTCGGTCATGAAGACCAAGCCGGCCATCGAGTACAGTTCCTTGGTGGGGGCTCCCAGTTCCCGGCTGAAATGCTGGGCCAGTTGACCTACGGGCATCAGTTTGAGGAGGACGTGTCGAAAGACTCCCTGCCAGCCCGAGCTGATGATCCGTTGACCGGCGGGAGGTATGACGCCCTCGAAGGGGTCGAACAGGCGGTTTTGCCGCGGGTCAACGATGTGGATCATGGCGGGCGCAACTCCTTTCGCAGGGGATACTTGAATGTAGAGGTGCGCCTCGCTAGAGTCAAGGGAGAAATGGACATAAACTCAGATTTTACATTAACTTGCGCAGAAAACTAAACTCGACGAACTTTTGTCGGAGACGTCAGGATTAAGATTAAGATTAGGATTAAGATTAGGATTAGGATTAGGATTAGGATTAGGATTAGGATTAGGATTAGGATTAGGATTAGGATTAGGATTAGGATTAGGATTAGGATTAGGATTAGGATTAGGATTAGGATTAGGATTAGGATTAGGAGCAGGAGCAGGAGCTCCGGCTGCGGCCGTCCGCGTGCACGGCCCCCCACCTCCGCCTGGGGCGGCACCGCGTGCGCGCACATAGCTTCAATTTTTTTCGCTAATCGGTTCCGTCGCTGGAACCCGGAAAGTCTCTTGAGATTTCCCAGTCGACCGCGTGTCGAATCAGTAAAGTCGTCGATTTGCCGACTCGCATGCGCACGCCCGATGCGCCGGCCGCGCCACGGCCAGTCTGGGGTAAAGCCGGATGCTCGGGGGCGAGGATTCGGCTTCGGGTTTGGCCCGTCACTCCCCTTCTAGCCCGAGCGCGTTCGTTCCCGTAGTCCTTGTGGAGTAAGGACGCGCGACGAATGTACAAAACGAAGTGGTCGGTCGGTGTGGACGGTTGAACATGGAACGCGGGACCAAGGTGAGTTGCAGACCTTCGGTCACAATCATGGCGGGGTCGGAGACCCGCGCCAAACAACACCGCGATGCCGGAGGGCGAAGAAGTTGGAGACCTTCGGTCACAATCGCGGCGGGTCGGAGACCCGCGCCGAACAAGCGAGCGCGTTCCCGTAATCCTTGTGGCATAAGGATGCGCGACGAATTTACAAAACGAACTGGCTGTTCGGGGTGGAGGGCGCGACATGGAGGGTGGAAGCAGGATTAAGATTGGGATTAAGATTAAGAGCAAGAGCAAGAGCAAGAGCAAGAGCAAGAGCAGGAGTAAGAGTAGTTGAACTCAACGCGTGCGCCCTACTTCCCGCGGGACCACGAATCTCGTACGTTGCCAGACACTTTCATCACAGGTCGCTGTCGCTCAGGCCTGTTGGCGAACTACCGCCGTGATCAGCCGCCGGTAGAGGTGTCGCGATGAGGAACACGCTGCGGCCAGGCGGACGCACTGTCCGGCGGAATGATTGGTACGAGCCTCGATGATTCCTCGACAATTCGGGCGAGTGCTTCAGCCAGCGGCGAGGAGAGAAGGAGCGTGAACATCTCAACTAATTCCTCCACCTGCGCCGAGGAAAATCGAGTTGCCGATTCGCGCCGCACCTCAGGCGGAGCCGCCGCGGGCACCGGCAGTCGCGCGGAGCGACCGTTTCGAATCGGCGTCGACTCCAGGAGGGATTCCATGGGAACGCCAAGCGCGCGCGCAATCCGCTTCAGCGTATCGGCGTGAGGTTTGTTTGTGGCACCGCTCTCGAGCTGATTCAGCGCGGAGCGCGAAATCCTTGCACGGCCGGCTAGCTCGACCGTGCTCCATCCTTTCAAATAGCGAAACTCGCGGATCCTTCGCGGCAAATCCATCGACAACATTCTTTCTCAGGATGATCGCCGAACGCGGAATTGATGTCCGTTGCGTGCAAGTCGGTGAGGACAACGATTATAGCGCCCGCTCGTGCGCGGTTGGGTATAAAAAGTCTTCACAGTTGATAGAAATCTCGATGAACGTTCGTTGGCCGAAACTCCTCGGGGTGTGACCTCGAGCCAGGCGCAAGGTCGCGAGTAAAGAACAACGGCTTGCAAAATTGGGACCGACGCGGGCGTGCAATTCCTCGCCACTCATGCACGGTCGCCACCAAGGCATCCGTGCGGCTGACTCGCTCGCGCCAGCGCCAGGATGCATCTCAAACTCACCCTTGACGGCGCGAAAGTGTACGTGTATGCAGTATACGAATGGAACGACCGCGGCTCACGACCAGGCAAGCTGAAGCGCTCCGGGATCGGATCCGGCCGATGCTTCACTTTCTTCATCGATGCCGGCGGCGACTGGACGCGCTTGGGTTTCCCGAGAAAGGCGCGATCTACCAGGCGATCGACAAAGCGTATTGTGCGATGCACGACTTGCACATGAAGCTGCATTACGAGTCGTGCGGGCATGGGGTGGGAAGAGCCGAAGCGGAGCAGCCGGAAACCAAGCCTCCCGCGGATCGGAGCCAATCGGTCGGCGAACATCAGCGACCGTGATCGTCCGGAGAAGTCTACGGTCGAGACCGATGATCCGCGCCGTGATAAGATGATCCATTGAAAGGCGGAATTCCATGGCTCCGATCGAGAATGTCGACATCAGCAGCGCGGCCTTCAAGGGCAACCCGTATCCGTTCTACGCGCGGCTTCGCGCGGAGGCGCCCGTCCACCGGATCGTGCTTGGGGACAAACGACCCGCCTGGCTGGTGACCCGCTACGAAGACGTGGTCACCGTTGCTCAAGGATGACCGCTTCGTCAAAGACAAGCGGAGTGCCATGACGCCGGATCAGATGGCGAGAGAGCCGTGGATTCCGAGCATGCTCAAGCCGCTCGAGCGCAACATGCTCGACGTTGACGCGCCCGAACACACCCGGCTGCGCGGGCTGGTGCACATGGCGTTCACGCCGCGGCTGGTCGAAAACATGCGCGATCGCATCCAGCGACTGACCGACGAGCTGCTCGATGAGGTCCAGCTTCGGGGACGCATGGACCTGATTCGCGACTACGCACTGCCGATACCCACGACCATCATCGCGGAAATGCTGGGTGTGCCGGTCTCAGACCGTCATAAGTTCCACCGGTGGTCGAACACCATCGTGTCGACCGTGCCGAGCCGGTGGGGAATCCTCGCGGCCATCCCGTCCCTGATCGCTTTCCTGCGTTACATTCGCAGGCTTGTCCGAACCCGGCGTGCGGCGCCGCAAGATGACCTGGTGAGCGCCCTGGTCGAGGCGCACGAAGCCGGCGACCAGTTGAGCGAGGACGAGCTGCTGGCGATGATCTCGCTGCTCTTGATCGCGGGCCATGAGACGACTGTCAACCTGATCGGAAATGGAATGCTGGCGCTCATGGAGCATCCCGATCAGATGAATCGGCTGCGAGACGACCCGGCGCTGATCAAGCCGGCCGTCGAAGAGCTCTTGCGTTATGACGGTCCCGTGCAAACGGCGACGGAACGATATGCACGTGAGGACGTGACGATCGCCGGCGTGACCATTCCGCGCGGCGAGATGGTCTTTGCCGTGCTGGCATCCGCCAACCGGGACGAGCGGCAGTTCGATCACCCGGATACGCTGGACCTCACGCGGGAGCCGAACCGGCACCTGGCGTTCGGCCAGGGTGTGCATTTCTGCCTGGGTGCACCGCTGGCAAGGCTGGAGGGGCAGATCGCCATCAACAGCCTGCTTCGCCGGATTCCGGACCTGCGATCTGGTCGTCCCGAGGCAGGCACTGCGGCGGCGGCCCGGGCTGGTTCTTGAACGGTCTGAAATCGCTGCCCGTCGCGTTTTCGCGGCGGCACGAGCGGGTCCTCCAGACGGCGAATAGCCGGCGAGTAAGGCCCGCACACAGGCAGCACGGCAAAGCAATCCCGCTCGCATGCGGTTACAATGCATTGATGCGCCGCCCTTTCGCGGTGTTCTAACCTGTGGCTCTCTGCCCCGATCCTGAGGTGACAATCGTGTCGCGTTCTGTCGACCCATCGCGAGACCTGCTCTTTGGGATGCTCACGCTGCAGATCGGCCTGATCGACCAGGGTCAGCTCGTTGCGGCGTTTCAGGCCTGGACACGTGCCGGGGACCGGCCGCTCGCGGAGCACCTGGCGGCGCGGGGGGACCTGGACGCCGAGCAGCGTGCCGGTGTCGAGGCGATCGTCGCGCTGCACTTGAAGAAGTTCAAGGGCGACGCCGAGCAGAGCCTGGCGGCCGTCACCGCCGGTCCGTCCGATCCGCGAGAGCCTGGCTCGGCTGGTCGATACCGAGATCGACGGGCTCGATTGTCCCTCCTGGGCTGGAACCCACGCTGGCTGGTGAGAATTCCGACGGCACGGTCGCCTACACAGTGGGATCGGTCACCGTCAGATGGCCAGCGATTTCGCATCCTGCGCCAGCACGCCCAGGGCGGGCTGGGAGCGGTCTTCGTCGCTCTCGATACCGAGCTGCACCGCGAGGTGGCTGTCAAGCAAATCCTCGATCAGCACGTCGACGACTCGATCAGTCGTGCCCGGTTCTTGCTCGAGGCCGAGGTCACCGGCGGACTCGAGCACCCGGGTATCGTACCGGTCTATGCTCTGGGCTCGGACGCCGGCGGCCGTCCGTATTACGCCATGCGATTCATCCGTGGCGACTCGCTCAAGGACACGATCGACCGGTTCCATGCCGATGGGCAGTTGAAAGCCGATTCCGGCCGGCGGTCGCTTGAGCTGCGCAAGCTGCTGCACCGGTTCATCGACGTTTGCAACGCGATCGACTACGCGCACAACCGCGGCATCCTGCACCGCGACATCAAGCCAAGCAACATCATCATCGGCGAGTACGGCGAGACGCTGGTGGTCGACTGGGGGCTAGCCAAGCCGCTGGGCCAGGATGAGCCGCGGCGTGCGATCGGGCGAACGGCCGCTGATGCTTTCGGGAGCGGGCGGGTCGACGCAGACGTTACCGGGCTCGGCGATGGGTACGCCGGCCTACATGAGCCCTGAACAGGCCCAGGGCGACCTGGAGCGGCTGGGGCCCCGAAGCGACGTCTATAGCCTGGGCGCCACGCTCTACAGCGTGCTGACCGGCAAGCCGCCGTTCCAGGGAGACAAGGTCGCCGCCGTGCTCGCCGCGGTGCAGAAGGGCGAGTTCTCGCCGCCGCGGCAGCTCGAAGCCTCGATCGACAAGGCACTCGAAGCCATCTGCCTGAAGGCGATGGCCCTCCAGCCGGAGGATCGCTACGAAACCGCCCGGGCTCTGGCCGAGGACATCGAGCTGTGGCTGGGCGATGCCGCCGTTGCTGCTTACCCCGAGCGGCCGATCGAGCGACTCGGGCGGTGGCTCCGCCGGCACCGCACCTGGACGTTTGCGGCGGCCGCCGGCTTGATCAGCATTTCCCTGGCCGCCACCGTGGCCGCCACGCTCATCGAAGGGGGCAGGCGCCGGGAGGAAGTCGCACGCAAGGAAGCCCAGAGCAACTTCGACATGGCCCAGACGGCCGTGGAAGACTACCTGACCAGCGTCAGCCAGAACACGCTGCTCAAGTATCAAAACTCGGTTGATATCCGGAGCCTGCGACAGGATCTGCTGAAATCCGCGCTCACGTACTACCAGCGCTTCGTCAGTCAGCGAAACGACGATCCCAACCTGCGCCGGCAACTGGCAAACGCCTATTTCCGTGTGGGGGAGATCACGCTGGAGATCGACTCTCGAACGGAGGCGATCGAAGCATTTCGCAAGGCGCGGGTCATCTGGGAATCGCTCGCCGCGGGTGACCCCAAAAATCACGAGTTTGCGGCACGAGTCGCCGCTTGCGGGCTCGCGATCGGCCAGCAGAGATCGGCGCTGGGGGACCTCAAGGGGGCGATGGCGTCACTTCAGGAGGCTCGGACCATCCTGGAGCCGCTCGCGGCGCGGCATCTCGACCCTGCGAACGACCGGGCACGTCTGGCGGATTGTTATTCGGAAATCGGGGCGATACAGGGGAAGCTCGAGTCTGGCGATCAAGGACTGGAAATCCTGCAGAAGGCACGGGCGATCCAGCAGGAGTTGTGCGACCGCCATCCGGGCGAGAACAGCTATCGGCAGAAACTGGCCGAATTCATCAACGTCCTGGGGTACGTGTATACACAGCGCCGTGCGTATGTCGATGCCATCCGCTGTTTCGAAGAAGCACAAGGGATATGCCAGTCGCTCCTCGACCAAGCGTCTTCCGGGCCCAAGCCGGTAAAGCTGCTCAATATGCTGGCCCTTACACATTACAACATCTGCACGGCCCACATACAAAACCTTCGTTATGACAAGGCTCTCGAGTCGCTGGAAAAATCGCTTGTGTACCGGGCCCGGCTCGCAGCCGCGCACCCATCGGTGACCAACTTCCAGGAGCACATAGGGGAAACGTACGAAGTGATGGCCGACATCCAGCACCGGGCGCATCGTGACGCCGAGGCTTTTGCATCCTTGCGGGCGGCCATCGACATCCTCGAGAAAGTCGTCCAGTCGCATCCGGACGAGGCAAGGCTTCATCGATCGCTGGGACGGAGCCTGAACGCTCTGGGCTGGCTTCATGACGAGCAGCGCCAGAACCTCCAGGCGCTTCCCGCATTCGAGCGAGCCGTCAAGGAGCAAGAGCGCGCGATCGCACTTTCTCCGGATGACAGCGAGTACAAGGCTTTGCGGATCAACCACCTCGACAATCTGGGAGAGCAATACATCGACCTGGGCCAGGTCGACCGTGGGTTGCCGTACTACCGGCAAGCGATTGAGATGCGCCGGCAGCTTCTTGCCGCCCATCCGGAGAGGCGTGCCTATCTTCTCGATCTGGCGGAGGGACTCTCCACGCTGGGGAACATCGAGCGCCATGCCGGCGACGCAGCCGCGCGCGGGAGTTGTTCTGCGGAGGCGGTGGGCGTGCTGGAGCGGACCGAGTCTGGCACGCCGGGCGATGGAGTGCGCGAGGCTCGGCTGGGAGCGGCACTGGTCCAAGAGGCGAGCGCGCTGGCTGACCAGGGAGAGCCTGAAAAAGCGTGCCAGTTGCTCGAGCGGGCGGTGACGACTCTGTCGGAGGGCGCGGAGTCGTCGACTACAGAAGCTCTTCGTCGCGAGTGGCAAAGCGTTGCCCACTGGGAGCTCGCTCGCGTTCTGCGCGTTTTGAAGAACTCGGCGGAGGCGGACAGGGTTGATTCTCAGCGCGTGGCGTTGTGGCAAGATCGGCCCGCCGCTCTTCTGGCCGCGCTGGCTCTCAAGCAGACGACGGGGGCTGCCTTGATCGGCTACGGAAAGACGCCCGTTCCACCGCCGGCCCTGTCGGTCCGCGGGCTTGACCTCGATCAGGCCGCCGCCAACCTGAAACTCGCCGTCGCGCGGGGCTTCCGAGACCGACCTATGATCGAGTCCCACCCCGACTCCCAGTTGCTCCTCTCGAGGGAGGACGTCAAAGCCCTGATCACGGCTATGGCCGCTCCCGAACGGCCCTCCGGCAAATAACAGGTTGCGGGGTCGGGGGGTATGTTGGCGCCATAAACTCTTACTTAATTTCAAAGCTTGTTGTTTGGAATAAATTCTGATACAATCTGTAGAAATCGCACACGTTCAATGATCCTTCGTCGTCGCGGTGGGAGACCGAAATGAGCAAGCAAGAAGAGTCGAGCAAAAAGCCCGGGCAGCTTGAGCTTCAACAGAGTCAGAATCCCCAGGTCGCGCCAGCGAACGAGGTCGTGGTGGACGACGCGGGGGCTCAATCGACCTATTCGAACTTCTGCCGCGTGACGGCCACGCCCGAGGAAGTGATCCTCGATTTCGGTCTGAACATGCAGCCCTTCGCGACGGACGGTCAGCACGTCAAGGCGAACCACCGGATCGTGATGAACTTCTACACGACCAAGCGGCTTCTGGCTGCAATCGGCACGACGATCCAGCGCCACGAACAGACGTTTGGTTCGATCGAGCTGGACATCCGCCGCCGGGCCACGACATTGCCGCGCCAACAGCCGGGTGCGCCGCCTTTGCTCGGCCCCGCCGGGCAGCCGGATACCATCAGGCGGTCGTGAGGGTCTGCTGCGAGATCTGGTAACGACGAACCGCGAAGTCGCGCACGATCGTGAACGATGGCGAGGTGCGCTCGCTGCTCCGGAGCGCGAGGACACGTGGCGAATTTCAAGGACCCACGGAAATCGATCGCTGAGGCTCGATCCCGGTCAAAGAGAGTGGCGACTTGACCGGGCCAATTCTTCCTGCTGGAATTTGGGGCAGTCGACCGCTGACGTGAGTCGATCGCTCGGTCTCAGCGGTCGTGCGGGAACGTCGGTTCGAAAGACACACTTTTGGAACATGCGGACGAATATGAAACCACTCACGAGTTTATTCATCGCCATCGCGTTCGCGACTGCGGTGCAGGCCCAGAATGTTGCTGGTAAAGCCGAAGCCGGCGAGGCCGTGGACGCTTCCAAATGCCTGACGATCCAGCCGAATGGGCCGCGCGAGGGAGACGCCGGCACCAAGTATTTCAACATCGAGGGCAAAGACAACGGCAAGTTTGCGAGCTTTGGCGTCCTGGTCTTCGACATGCCGAAAAAGCTCGAGGGCTCGAAGATCAAGAGCGTCACGCTCGCGCTCGTGCAGAGCGTTCCGTCGTTCGCGAAGGATGGGGACGTCAAGATCATGCTCGCGCCAGAGCTGGACCCGTCGAGCGAGTTAAAGTTTGATCCGAGCTCCGACAATGGTATCGGCAATCAGATCAAGAAGCTGCTCGACCTGGGCTCGGGTAAGTTCAAGAAGGTGAAGAACGGTGAGATCCAAGAATTCCGGTTGAAACTGGATGACACCAGCCGCGAGCGCATCGCGAAGGAAGGGCGGCTCTGCGTGGTGATTGTTCCCGGTGATTCGAACGTTGCAGCCACCTTCATGGGCAAGAGTGAGAATGACAAGAGCAGTACGCCTAAGCTGAAGCTGGAGATTCCTTGAATCATGGCGAGCGGAATCGGCAGGATGTAGAAGATTCCCATGACCGACGCACTGAGGTTGGGTGCAACCCGCCGGTCGTCATGCTCTAACCGATGGCACTTTTCAAAGCGTATTGAACCGGCTCATCAGAATGAGATTTTTCTGCAGTTAATTACCGATCTCTATTGAACTTGCGCTTTTCACGCAAATCGAAAGTGCGATTGAGAAATGGCCAGTTTCGAAAACCCGCACATGCTATTAGTAGGGGAAGGTCCGTGATCGGTGCGGGTGGCCGGTAAGGCCTCGCTGTCAGGGCTTTGCTATCGTTCGCCTGCAACGCCCCCCACCGCCGGCTGCGCTGGCACGTCCCCCACGCTGTAGGGGGCCATGGGTACGAGCCTGAGAACCAAAACCGAAACGCTGGCAGACGTGGGCATTGCACAGGACGACTTCGTCGCCTTGGCGGCTTTGCCGTGTCGTCAGTCGAGCGCGGGTCTCGCTTCAAGGACTCAGACCTGGGAGGAAGGCGAGAATTCTCAGGTTTTTGGTATCATTTGTGATCATTCTGATCCAGGGGCAAGAAGCTGATGGATCGACCGAAACCGCTTACACATGTGCGCTTGCGGAGGGCGGCCGACCCGGATGTGCGCAGTGGAGCGCACCGTGGTGATTCTGGATCAAAGCGACGTGCTCGCGGGCGAGGTTTCTGCGTCGAGCTCGGCCTATGTCCCGCGATCTCGACCGAGCGAGCTCGTTCCCGTAATCCTTGTGGGGTAAGGACGCGCGACGAATTTACAAAACGAAGTGGTCGGTCGGGGTGGACAACTGGACATAGCATCCGCCGCGCGCGGCGGGACCTCCCCGACAACGGCGGTTGGAATGCCGGACGCACTTTCGCGGAGTGAAAGGCCACCAAGGGCGGACGGGAGGGTTGGGATTTGACGAAATACGAGCGAACAGGGGGAAAATCGGGGGTTCGGCAAGAACGCCATCGGGCGTAAGCGTCGCGAACGAAAAGAGATGTGTCGATTTGCGTGCGACGGCCCAAAAAGGGGCCGTCAAACGTAAGTCGAATCCGAGTAAGGCGCTGACGGCATGACGACACTCTCGGGGGGGAAGCATTCGTGTTGCATACGGGTCTGGCATTCGCCGTCCGTCTCGCGGGGCCACGGCGTTCACCAATAGACGTAGCGCTGGAATACGTCGCGCTCGCGGTGTGGCAATTCTTCGACGTCGCTCACGAGGAAACGGTTGTCTTCCACGTCGAGAAGGACCTTGCCGCGTGGGCCGAAGTCTTGCACCTGGCTCTGAGTCCAGCGCATCGTGAACTCTGCCGGGCCATGATCGGTGCGCACGTGGAAGACCAGGTATCCACAATCGAGGTTGATGGAATCAATACCCGTGATCCGGCGCAGGAAGTACCGGCGAGCGAGTGCCTCGCGCACGAGCTTCTGGTTGCGGGGAGACCAGGAATTGAGATTCCGCAGTATGCCCAGCTCACTCTCCTGTCCGTCTTTGTCCCAGGTGCGCACGCTGATGAAGTCGTCCGGGCTGGTGGCGGGCAGGCACTGGATTGCGAACACACTCCGGATCACGCGGCCATCGGGATGAACCATTTCGAGCGAGTCAAACGGGCCTGCGCGAAAGTCGACCTCGTTGGGCTCGATCCATTGCGGAGCGAAATCAGCGTCGTCCAGATCGTCCGGCTTTTCGGACTCATCGGGCAGAGTGTCGCCCAGGGTCTTGAGCGCGGCCTCGAATTGCGAGTTTCGCGCGATCTGGGTTTGTGCTTTGACGAGCGCGGCGTACCTGCCGTCGAGCGCGAGCAGCTCGCCATGGCTGCCCTGCTCGATCAAGCGGCCGTCGTCGAAAACCAGGATGCGATCCGAGTCGCAGAGCGTGCTCAATCGATGGGCGATTGCCAGCGTTGTACGGCCGCGCGTCAACACGCGAAGCGCCTGCTGGATCGCCTTCTCCGACTCGGTGTCGATGCTGCTGGTGGCTTCGTCCAGAATCAACACACGGGGATCATACAAGAGGGCACGCGCGATCGAGACTCGCTGTTTTTCGCCGCCGGAGAGCCCTGCCCCGCGCTCGCCGAGCCAGGTGTCGTAGCCCAGTGGCTTGTGCACGATGAAATCGTGCGCCTGTGCTGCGCGGGCGGTCGCGATCGCATCAACGGCGTTCGATTCGGGCCGGCCGTAGATGAGGTTGTCGCAGATCGTACCGCGGAACAGGAACGGCTCCTGAAGCACCACGCCGACGTGGCGGCGGAGGTCGCTTGCGGACATCTCGCGTACGTCGACGCCGTCCAGCAGCACGCGGCCGGAATTGACGTCGTAGAAGCGGCTGATCAAATTGACGAGCGTGGTCTTGCCGCTGCCGCTGCGGCCGACGATGCCGATCCTCTCGCCGGGACGGATCGTGAAGCTCACGTCGTTCAAGACTGGCCGATGACGTTCGTAGCCGAAGGTCACGTCGTCGAAGCGGATCTCTCCCCTGGCCCCGGGCATCGGGACGGGCTGTACGGGGTCGTTGGTCTCGGTTGGCGTGTCCAGCAGCTCGAAAACCCGGGAACAACCTGTCATGAAGCTGGTGAGCCAGGTTGTCAACGTCGAGAGCGTGGTCAGGGGAGCGTAGAACAGGGTGAGGTAGGCGAGAAACGCCATGAGCGAGCCGAGCGTCATCCTGCCGCCGAGCACCTCGCGTCCGCCGGCGTACCAGACGATCAAGCCACCCAGGCTGAAAATCAGCGCCATGATCGAGGTGAACGACGCGTTCGCCTTTTCGACGGTCTGGCGGGATCGCCTCAGGTAGTCGCTCGAGCGCCTGAAGCGGTCGAACTCGCGTGGTTCCTGGGCAAACGCCTTCACGACGCGGATTCCCAGCAGCATGCCCGACAACGTGCCGGCCTGCTTGCTGCTGGAATCCCAGTAGCGGTAATAGTTGGGATACACGCGTTTCCAGAAAAAGATACTTCCGCCGACGACCAAGGGTGTTGGAATCAGGACGTAAAGCGCCAGCTTGGGATTGAGTGTGAAGAGCATGATGCCGACGGCGACGACCTGCACGAGCTGGAGGAGGAACCCGCCCGTGATCTGCTGCAGCAGGGTGTGGAGAACTTCGCTGTCATAGGCGACTCTGCTCACGAGCGAGCCGACCTGGTGGCGGTCGTAGTAACCGACGCCCAGAGCGTGCAGTTTGCGCACGAGCTGGAGGCGCAGCTCGGATGTGAGCTCGACCCCGACCTTGTTAGCCATGACGCCCTTCACCCAGTTCACAACTCCCAGGAGAACTCGTGTGGTGGCGAGCGCCAGCACGACGAGCGAGAGGGAGGCCAGCAGGGTCTGTGCGTTTGGCGTGGCTTCGCCGCGGGCGAGGATCTCGTCGACCAGGTATTGCTGGAGCTTGGGAGGCGCGAGCTCCATGGCGACGCCGACGAGCATCAGCCCGCACATGGCCGCCGCGGTTGGCCACTGGGGCTTCAAGAGCTGCCAGAGCCGCGTGACGATCGCCTTTCGCGGCAGGCAGCGCGGGCACGACTCGCCGGCGGTGGCCAGTCGCATGCCGCATTTCGGGCAGTGGTTCTTGTCGCGTTGTTCCTCGGGATGAACGATCACCTCGCCGCCGGTTCGCAGGTCTTCGAGCTTGTCGGCGAGAAGGTGAAAGCGAGGAGCGAGCGTGTTCGAGTAGCGTGCGACGTCGACCCAGGCTTCCTCGACGTAGGCCTGGAGGAACCCGGAACCGACCGCGCCTTGGGTTCGGAACTTCTCGACGCGGGAGATCGGCAGATGATTGACCAGGCGCGGCTGGGCGCCATCGGCGACGACGGCAAGGTGGTCGCGAGTGACGACGATCCAGTGCCCGCGCAAATCGCCCTTCAACGAAAGGTCGCTGGTCGTCGAGAGAAGCACCGGAATGCCATTGAGCTGCTGGCGTTCCAGCAGCTCCTTCACCTCACCGGGGACGGGTTCCTGAATCATCAATCTGCCTTCAAGCCTACGGGACATCCTTGGTTTTTTTTCAGGCCGATAGGAATTGATATGCAGGAGCGCGAGCGACGTCAACGGAATTGGTCCGGAATCGCGACGGTGCGCGTGGAATCGGGGTGCGCGTGGCGGTCCTTCAGAGGGAGGATTCGTTTGGCGACGGCCAGTATTTGGTCAATCGCGCTTGCCGGCGAGAATGATGCAGAGAAGATGCAAGACCATGCCCGGGATGATGAAACAGACGTAACCGATTGCGACTGCGACCATCCAGAGGAGGCCGCGAAGGAGCCTGCCGCGGTAAATCTGGCCGAGGCCGGGCCACAGGAAGCTGAGGACCATCGCGATTCCCGGGTTGAACTCCGGGGCGAGCGGCTGGACTTCGGTGCGGGTGGCTTCTTCACTGTGCGCAGGACGGGGTCGAGCGTTTCGCCGCAGTAACGGCATTTCTTGGCCTCGGCCTTGATCGACTCGTGGCAGAACGGGCAGGGCTTGGTCCCAGCCTCGTAGAACGCCGGTGGCGACGCTGCACCGGGGGCGACGACGAAGGCCGGCTGCCTGCCGGCGAACGCAAACTCACGCCGGCAGGCGGGGCAGCGGACGAGCGCACCCTTGCCGAGAACGCGGTCAGTCCGGCAGTGGTGGCTGCAGAGCGGGCAGGTGATGTCCACGGCGATGGTCTCCGAATACAGAGAGAATATTCGAGGATGTGACATGAGTGCAATGTCGGAGCGCGTGCGCGGTTCTGATCGTCGCAACTTGGCGTGGAATCCGTGCGTGCGCCGATTCCGCGAGCCTTCTGGCACGACTTGGGATAACATAACCGGCGGGTTGACAGTAATAGAAAGCGGGCCGCAGAGATCGGCGCGCTACCGCCAAATTGTTCCTCCGGCTAGCGCGGGAGCGAAATCGCGTGGGACATGCTTCGACAAAATCCGTCGTCCGGCAGATCGAAGTGCTCTTCGACGGCGGCTCGGCTGCCGGGCTATCCGACCGCCAGCTTCTGGAGCGGTTCGCGGCAAACCGCGATTCTGCTGCCGAGGCGGCCTTCGGTGCACTTGTTGCCCGACACGGGCCGATGGTGATGCGTGTGTGCCGGGATCTCGTGCGCGACGTCCACCATGGCGAGGACGCATTCCAGGCGGTGTTTCTTGTGCTTGCGTGCAAGGCAAAGTCCATCCGTGATCCCGGTCTCCTGGGCAACTGGCTCTTTGGTGTGGCCGTCCGCACGGCTCTGAGAACGAGATCGCGGCTGATGCGCCAGCGCAATAAGGAAGGCAACGCCGTCGTGGGGCATTCGGGTATCGGCTCGAACGCTTCTGTGGAGCCGACGATGTTACCGACTCACGAATTAACGATGAGCAGCGACGAGCTCGGGGCCATACATGAAGAGATTAGCAGGCTGCCCAAAGCGTTTCGGCTGCCCGTGGTGCTCTGTTACTTCGAAGGGCTGACGCTCGACGAGGCGGCGCAAACGCTCGGCTGGCCGCGGGGTACCGCACGCAGCCGGCTGGCGCGTGCGCGCGATAAGCTCCGCCGTGCGCTTACGCGGCGTGGATTTGCACTGTCGACGACGGCTGTGACCGTCGCCATCACGTCGCGCAGTGCCTCGGCCCACGTCTCATCGGCGCTGTGCGAGACGACAGCCAGAGCAAGCGTCGAGTTCGCGGCCGGTCAGGCCGGCGGCCAGTTGGTTTCGGCGTCCGTGGCAGCGCTCTCTCGCGAAATCCTGAGTTCCATGTTTACCCGCAGGGTGATCCTGCTCGTGGTGGCCCTGGCGTTCCTGGGCGCCGCAGGCGCGGCTTACGCGATGCACTCCCCGGCGCTGCAGCAAGAGCCGAAGAGCGCCACAGCCAAGCCTGAGCAGCGACTCGCAGCGGAGCCGGAGAACACGCAACAGCCGCCAGCCCGCGGCCGGATGTTCATCGTCGGCCGGGTGCTCGACCCGGAAGGCAAACCGGTGGCCGGCGCGACGGTGATGGCCTACGCGCGAGTACCGTTGCCTGGACATGCCTACGACATGCGCGCGCTCGACCCGGTTTCGATCGGACATGCCCAAAGCGATGGATCGGGCAAGTTTCGCCTGGATGCGGCACGCACGTCGTCATCCCGAAATGATGGTTTTGGCGCGATCGCATTTGCGCCGGGATTCGGTGCCGGCTGGGTTGCGCTCGATGTCGACGCCGAACAGCCCTCAGCGGATATTTCGCTTCGGCGCGAACAGGCAATCGAGGTGCGTCTGTTCGACCTGCAAGGCCGACCCGCGCAGGGCGTGACGGTGGCGGTCCATGCCATCCAAAAGATACTGGAGCGGAACCCAGTCGCTTCTCGCGAACGTTTCGAGGGACCCGCTTTCCGGAGGACCGATGCAAGCGACTTACCCGGCTGGCCCAAGCCGAAGAGCACTGACGTGGACGGCCGGTTTACAGTCCATGGCATTGGCCATGGCCTTCGGGTCTCATTGACCGTTGTTGATCCGCGGTATGCCCAGCAGGATATCTCGATCGAGACTGACGATCTTGGGCACGCGAAGCAATTCACGTTGGCCCTTCAACCGGCCACGATCATCAACGGCCGCGTCACGTATGCCGACACGGGCAAGCCTGTTCCTCATGCCTGGATCTCGGTCGGGGCCGAACTTGCGGGCCAACTTGGAGTTCGCAGAACTTTCCAGGCTGATGACGAGGGACGGTTTCGCGCAAATCCGTCGCCTGGAGACCGGTTTCGGGTCATGGCAGCTCCTCCGGCAGGCCAGCCTTACATGGGCGTGATCAAGACGTTCGACTGGCCGAGAGGTGCAGTCGAGCATCCGGTTGACCTGGTCTTGTCACGAGGCATGTTGATCCATGGAAAGGTGACCGAGCGAGGCTCCGGCAAGCCGCTCGCGGGAGCGCTCTTGAGCTCCGATTCCGTCTCCGTCCAAGGTTCAGTTTCCTCGAATTTGAGCACCCAGGCTGAAACGGCTGCGGATGGTTCGTATCAACTCGTGGCCGAGCCGCGAGCAGGCTATCTTGCCGTCAGAGGACCTGGCGACGATTACGTGCTGGTGTCGATCGGGGATCAGCTTCTCTTCAACGACAAGCCGGGCGGACTGCCTTTCTATTCGAATGCCTTCGTCCGCTGCGAGCCGAAGGGGGATCAGTCGGACATCGACGTTTCTGTCGAATTGCGCCGAGGAGAAACTGTGACCGGCACCTTGATCGCGCCCGACGGGCAGCCACCACAGGAGACCTGGATCATCAGCCGCATCATCCACGGACAGCGGCGCAGCACCACGGCGAGCCTGGCAGGGTGAAGACCACGCCGTCGTGCGGAATGGGCGATTCGAGATCCATGGTCTCGATCAAGACGCCGAAGTTCCTGTGTACTTTCTCGATGCGAAAGGCAAGCTGGGCGCGACGGTGTCTTTTTCTGGCAGGATGGCGTCGTCGGGGAAGGTGAACGTCCGGCTTGAGCCGTGCGGGTCGGCTCGACTGCGACTCGTTGACCCGGGCGGAAAACCGCTGGCTCGGTTCACCCCGACGCGGCTGGTCTTGATGGTCGTTACGCCGGGCGCACTTGGCGTTGGGCGAGCTCAGAAGGAGTATCCTCTTATTGCAGACCAGGCGACATTGAATCAAATTGATCCGATCAACCATGCGAAACCGCCAACCACAGATGCCGAGGGGTGGATCACATTGCCTGCCCTGATTCCCGGGGCGTCTTACCGCATCGCCGATCGGACCACGGCCGGCACTGCCGAGGGACCGAAGCTGCGCCGGGACTTCACAGTGAAGAGCGGAGAAACGCTGGACCTGGGCGACATCTTGATCGAGAAGCCGGCGGCGAGGCGGTGAGGAATGGGGGGGATCCCTTCGCGGAGAGGCCGTCTCTCTCCGACAACCAGGTTATGAGTAGTCGCAAACAGCAATGCGACGGTGCGACAACGCGCTTGACCGCGCACGGGCATAAACCAGAATCCCCGGTTGCGGGCCTGGGCGTTGACCCACTCCGCCGTTTGGCCTCGCAGCCGGTAGATCAGCTTCGCGGCCTCGGTCCCCATTCGGCTCGAGCGAATGCCGACAATGTTCTCGGCCGGCGCGTTGAGCAGAGGTTTCACTGGATGGCCTCACTCGTGGCGGCGTGGCGGGGGGCGTTGGCACGCGTCAGCGCCTTGAGTGCATGGCGCCGACTTAGCCTACTTGCGGGTGGCGGGTGGTGCGACGAAATTGAGAACGCGCGTTGGCTTTCGATTCGGGGGTCGCGATTGCATTGATCGCTGGATTCGTTGCGATCGGAATAAAAAGTCTAGATTTTCTGGCCGCTTAAATGGCCGAATCGCGAAAGTTGATCCATATTATAAATAGGTGAATCTCGACCACCGACACCGGAGTCGGGGCGAGGGGCGCGATTGGACGCCCAGTGCGTTGCATTGGACACGCAGGGCGTTGCCGCTGGGCCTTGTTGTTTTGGCCTTCCAGATCTCCCCCACGACCACCACAGCAACCAGTCTGCCTTGACTGGAAAACGTTGTACGTCTGAATCTGATCATGCCAGAAGCGCGCAGTCAATTCTCTGTCATACCAGTCGCTTTTCCGTCATACGAGGCCGGGGACAAGAATGCAAATCGACCGCGAGAAACAACCGCGCCCAACATGCCGTCATGACCCTTCGCGGACCGAAGGGCGACAATGGGCTCGTCTGTTCTCTTAGTCCTTACTGGGTAAGGACGCGCGACGAATGTACAAAACGAACTGGCTTGTCAGCGGTCGGGGGAATGGGCGGCGTTGAGGGCGGGACGCAGAGAAAGAGCGGGAGTACGAGTACGAGTACGAGTCGGAGCCGCCTCCGCCAGCGACACTCGCGCGCGTGGCCTTCCCCTTTCGCGGCATCCCACCGCCGGCTGCGCCGGCACCTCCATCATGGGCCGCGTGCGCCCCTCGCGGCCGTAGGCCGGCCGTGCTCGCATGGTCTTCTCTTTGCGCGGCGCCCGCGCGGGCTGCGCCTGGGCCTCCGTCACGGTGGACGGAGAAAATCTCACTCAATACGGGCGAATTCCACATCTTTTTGGCAACTGGAACGAGGATTTTGTAGATCATCTTGGGTAGGAGCGCTCGGTGCGCCGGCTCGGCGGTGCTTCAACCGGGGGATCAACGCCACCAACCGGGAAATCGACGCGCAAGGTGCTCTGGTGCGAGGCTGACCGCGTGATCTACAGAACGTCCGGCTGAAAGCCTGACCTACTTTCGAGGACTGAGCATGATTCCGACTCCAATGAGCACCGTTCAACGGGTGACGGCTGGCGGCCGTTGGCCGCTTTCGGGATACGGGATTTACACCTGTGTACGGATGCTTGAAACTCTCGAAAAAGCGCCACTTTGCGCCACAATGCGCCATGTATGAATGGTCGTAAACAATGGGCTACGTCGATCCACAAGTCAGATTGGTGCCAGGGGATAAGATATGATCTCCATGCCTTCTGACGATCAAAAAGCCTTCGTGGCGCTGGTGAGCACAAAGCGCCACCGGGAAACTCTCGTGTTGTTCACTATGTTTTGGACCCCTCTGGCGGTCCGTCGGGCAGCCAAAGAGGCCGGTGGGTTGCACCCACCCTACGGGCTGCGATCCATCGCGTGTATGACCCTACCCTTGGTTCCCTTGAACCAGGCCTCGAGTTCGGCCCATGACTCGTTTCCTGGAGCGAGCGAGTGCGTTCCCATAGTCCTTGTGGCGTAAGGACGCGCGGCAAATCTACAAAACGAACTCTTCCCTGGGCGGAGACCAAAAAATGGACCCGCCAGGACTCGGATTCAGTGCCAATGTCTAGAAGCCGGTGTTCCGAATATTCCATCGTCACGCCATAACTTTAGTCACCACACGGTGTTACATCCGAAATGGGCATGGTTCCGAATATTCCATCGTCACGCCCTAAATGCCAGTCGAATCATTGTTTACGACGATAAACCCCCGGGTTCCGATTATTCCATCGTCACACTTAAATCCAATAGTGGTAAGGATATGACGCAATTCAGTGGTTTTGCAGGCGCCGAAGTCCTGGCTCCGTTC
The DNA here is from genome assembly GCA_963823665.1 of uncultured Planctomycetota bacterium. Taxonomy (GTDB): domain Bacteria; phylum Planctomycetota; class Planctomycetia; order Isosphaerales; family Isosphaeraceae; genus CAVXHV01. The sequence goes on along the minus strand of CAWGMQ010000007.1, from coordinate 40,762 downwards.
TCGACGGGGTTGCGCGATCACCGTTGCCTTGCTGCAATCGGCTCCCGATTTGTGATGACAGACGAGGAACGTTGATTGTTGGTTCGTCGCGTGACAGCTTGTCGATCGCAGTGGTCGAGCTGCGATTCGTGACAACCCTCGCCCTCGCCGAAGGGCGACATTGGCGCGTTCTGGACATTGCCATCTCCGATAAAGTTGCGAAGAATGGGCTACGCCGCGCGGGGTCGATTGGGAGAGTTTGAACCCGGGGATTGGTGTCGATGAGGATCGAGCATCTCGTTTACCTCGCTTGTCCGCGATGCGGCGGGCCGCTCGGTCTGGACGAGCCGTACACCGTTGATGAAGGACACGTCATGGAGGGGTCGCTCCGGTGCGAGTGTTGCGCCGCAAGCTACCCGGTGAGTGATGGTGTGCCGCGACTGCTTCCGGACCCGGCCGCTCGATCGAAGTTGCGCGAGCGCGTTGCCGCGCGGTTCGGTTACGAATGGAACCATTTTCGCGAGTTCGATTTTCATGAAGAGGTGGAAAGCCTGCGGACGTGGTTCGAGCCTCGACGGCTCGAAGATCTCTCGGGACTTGCCGTGCTCGAAGCCGGATGTGGAATGGGGCGTCATGCGGTGATCGCGAGCCATTTTGGTGCCAAAGCCGTGATCGGTCTGGACCTGGGAGATGCCGTCGAAGCGGCGTTTGAGAACACGCGACGTGTGCCGGGCATCTCGATCGTTCAGGGCGATATTTACTTCCCGCCGTTTGCGAATGGGGCGTTCGACGCAGCTTATTCGCTAGGGGTGCTGCATCACCTACCCGAGCCCGGGCGTGGATTTCGCGCGCTCGTGTGCAATGTGAAACACACGGGCTGGTTTCAGGTGTGGGTTTACGGGCGTGAAGGGAACGGTTGGATCATTTACTTCATCAACCCGATTCGAGCTGTCACGTCGCGCCTGCCGCTGGGGATTCTCAACGTCTTCTCCTGGCTCGTCGCCGTTCCGTTGCAGTTATGCGCACGAACTGTCTATCAAATTCCCTGGCTGGGAATTCGTCTGCCGTACTCTCGATACATCCGCTGGCTAGCCTCGTTTCGCGTGCGAAAAGTCCATGCGATCGTCTTCGACCATGCACTGACGCCGGTGGCGCATTACATGAGTCGCGCTGATTGCGAAGAAATTGTGCAGAACACGGGGTGGGTTATTTCGGAGATCGTGCACAATCGCTCGATGAGCTGGGGGCTTTGCACGCGGCACTCCGAGTGCGGCGAACCCGGGCTGGGCGATGTCAGCTCAAACGTGCAGGAGCTCCGGCCGGGGTGGGATCCGCTTCAGCCCTCGCCGTTGGTCTGAGACGCGTTTCCTTTGCTGCGTCCGCGCGTGGGGCCGCCGCGTTGCGTTTCGAATCGCCCGAAATCCTCACGGCGCACCCATAATCCGGGCGCCATGCCGGAAGGGAAGTATCGATCGTTCAGAAATGCCTGGAGCGATTCGAACGGCGGGTAACCCGTGAAGATCAGCTCGGGTGGGCTGCGCTTCAGGGTGGCGATGATCTCCTCGGTGCGCGGGCGGATCAGCAAGTGATCGCGATCGGCCTGGTCGCGCAGCAGGTTGTCGACGAAGAAATGGCGCGTTGGGCTATCCATTCGCCCGTAGAAGTGAAGAGGGCTTTGCCAGCCCCAGATGTAGAGGTGAGGATTGTTCCAGATCCGGCCGCGGCGGCTGAGATCGCGCCCCATCTGGCGCAGCACGACCCACTGGCCGCCGCCCTTGTAGCGGATGGTGAGCTGTTCGGGCTCGACCAGCAAGTAGTCGCGGATCTCGAGATAGGCTGTGGCGCCCAAGGCGAGCAAGAGGAATGGAGCAGACACCAGGGCGAGGAGCGCTTTGCGAATGTGCCGGTCGTTCTTCGAGGCCGGACGAAAGACCTGGGACAGGCGCCGGGTTGCGTCGGCGATGCACACGGCAACGGCGATCGCGGCTCCGGCGATTGGTAGAAGATAGTAGTGCTGCCAGTAGAGGCCCGGCAGGGCCACCTGGGCCCAGGCGGCGATTGCCCAGGTGGCCGCAAGCCTTCGCGTGGGAGTTGTCCTGGCCGCTAACAGGAGGTAGGCAATCGCGGGAGTCGACGCGAGCCAGAACGGCCAGCTCGACGTGCCCCACCAGACGAGGTACTCGGTGGCTCCGAACGGCCAGGGGAGGCGTCCCTGCGGGTCGGCATTGCCGGTGATCCAACGATAAATGGCCGGCGGCGCACCCGGCTCGGGGAGGGTATCGGTTGCGAGGGCTCGGCCGTAGTAGAAGATGTCGTCGACGGCGTCTCGGCCCGCGCCTTGGGCAACCAGGACGGCGGCGGCAAGTGCTGCGATTGAGGATACGCCTAGCGCGAAAACTGTGATGTCGATGATTGCGCGGACCTTTTGTGATGATACCGCGCGGGGGTCACCCCCCCTGGCCCCCCCTTCTAAAGGGGGGGAAATGGGGGTTGGGGATGGCCGCGGGGCGGGGTCGGAAATCAAACCGTGATTTTTCGAGAACCAACCCTGCCTGGCTCGGAGAAGAAGCGCTGGCACGACGACGACGATGGGAAGGAATGCGAATTGCTTCACGAGTGCGGCGGCGGCGAGAGCTGGCGCCGGCGGCGAACAGAGGCCAGCGTTTGGGGCGGTCCCAGGCATAGATCAGCAACGCGAGCGAGGAAACCGTGAACAGATTGACGAAGTGCTCGAGGTTGGCACCGTTGCCGAACAGGTAAGGGTCGGTGCTCATAAGGACATAGAGCGCGGCAGCGAGACATGCCGATATCTGGCCGCCCAACCGGCCGGCGATCCACCAGACGAGGGTGATCGTCAGGAGCACGAACGGAATCGGCATGATGCGGATCGTCAGCTCGTTGTAACCGCCGACGAGAACGGCCAGGGCATAGAGCCAGTAGCCGAGCGGGGTCTTGTTCTCGGTCACGTCGCGATAGAGAACGGCGCCTCGGTTGACGCGATGCCCGATGTAGGCATAGGCGGCCTCGTCACAGTCAAGCGGCTCGCTGGCGCCGACTGTCGACGGCCAGAGGTTGACATGAAGCGCATCGCGCACTTGCGGCCCGAACGTATGCGCGCGGTACCAGACGTCAAAGATAAGAAGGATCAGGAGCACCAGGCGCGACCAGCGCATCGGAAAACGAACCTCCGGACTCTTCGAGCGGGCCCGAAGCGCGGCCGGTGAGCAAACGAGCTCGCACACGTGCTACGGGAGGCGATACAGACGGACCGGAAAGAGAAGCTCGTTGCTCGATCGATACACCTCGCGCGCGTCGATCAAGCCGAGGGCTGCTCGAAGATCGTCGAGCGCGAGGGCCCACGATTCGGGATTGATTTCATAATACGGCGGCGGCTCGAATGATCCCCACAGGATGTGGGTCACTCCATACTGGCGAATCACCTCCTGTATTCTTTTCGCATCGTAGTTTCTGGGCATGAGGATCGTGGTGCGATCGGATGTGACGCGCAGCTCCCACGGAAACCACGTCATGATCCGCGCCTGGGGGGAAACGCGGGACGGATTGGCCTGGATCCACTCGCCTGCGCTGCGCAGTGCGGGCCAATGAAGCTGAAAGCGTTTTGTCAGCCACGAGGCGTCGTAGGCCCAGGTTGGGTCTGCCCAGACGAGCGAGCAGAAAGTCAGGGCAAGCCAACGGGCCACGCGTTTCCCGTCGGCCAGCGAGTCCAGCCATCCCGTTATGCCGGAGACCGCCGACGGCAACGCCAGCACAAAGACGGGCATGTAGTATCGCCCGAGCTGCGAGACCTGGGTGACATCAGCAACGCGTTTGAGGGTCGCCAGAACGAACACGACAAAGATGGTCGCGACCAGGATCGCCGTTTCGCGGCCGTTGCCTTCGCTGGTCAAGAGCCGTCGCCAGAAGCCCACGACGATCGGCAGCCCGACGATCATGGTCGACACGACGGGGATCAAGAGCAATGACTTGATCTTCACCCGCACGATCTCCGGCAGATTCTCTATCGTGTAGAACTGCGACGCTTCCAAATTGCCCTTATCGTAATGGTGGACGGTCCACGAGAAGTTGAATTCAAAGTGCTGGGTGATTGAATAGAACGGCGATTCATTTTCGATCCATGTCGCCCACGCCCAGGGCAGGCAGACCGCAACGATGACGAGGCCCCAGAGCATGAGAGGGAAGAAGCGTCGCCGGCCGTGAGCAACGAGACCGAAGAGGCCCGCGCCCGCGAGGAGTGCGAGGCCGGTCGTGCGCGCCATCACCGCGAGCCCGCCGCAGAGCCCGGCGATGAACGCCCAGCCCCAGATCGCCTTGTGCCCATTTGCGGTGCTCCAGACTTCGGTGAGGGCCCAGACAGCCAGAATCGACGTCAGCGCCACCAGGCTCTCTCGGAGCACGAAGCCGGCATAGATCGCATGCACCGGCAGCACTGCGAGTGCAGCCATCGCGCCGAGAGCCACCCGCTCGTCGTATCGTCGTCGCGCGAACATGTAGAGCGCCGGCAGGCAGAGGATGTTGATGACGAAGCTGCATGCCTTGGCGGCGGCGATTCGAGCCTCGATGGGTGAATCGGGCGTGAGGCCGGCGATGCGGAAGGAAAACGCACGAAAGTACGCGTCGAGCGGAGTATCCCAGTCGTCGAGGCCGCCGCGGTTTTCGCGGATGTGACGGTAATCGCGGAAGAAGCTGCCAACATAATGCTTCACCGGGCCCTCGCCGCGGAGCACCGACGTGCCGATTTCGAGGTAATGACAGGTATCACCCGGCACGAGCGGCAGATTGCCGCCGCAAATCCAGATGGCGGCGCGAATGGCGTATCCGAGCGCGAAGACCGCGAGCCAGCGGCGCCAGTGGCTGTTCAGCCAACCGATCGATGCCAGTCCCAGAGCGAGCAAGATCGATCCAATTGCGAGGTGCCAGCGAACGAGCACGAGCTGGGACGGGCGGCGGATCCGCGCGAGGAGGGGGACCTCATAGAATTGATGGGCAATGGCGTCGAAGACCGGCGTGATCCAGCCGTACCGGAGATCCAGCCAGGCGGCAGCAGCGGCCACAACGGCTACTGCCGCACCGAGGGCAAGAGAAACCCATCGCCGGTTCATTTCAGGGCTTGGTCGCCTTCAGCATGGCCTCTCGTTTGGCGCGGAATTCACTCGTGGGCTTCCATTCAGGGAATCGGTCCGCCTGGGCCACGCGAAATCCCAGCTCGGCCAGAATCGTCGCGTCCTCGGCCGCGCCGCTCAAATCCCAGTCGGGCTTCACCTGGTCGGTCACCTTGTGATAGTCGTTGGCTGTGTATTCATCGACTTTCTTCTGGCCAAAATCCGCCGGCTTGCCAATGTAGTCTCTTCCCCCTTTGGGGTCGATGGCGGGCACACCCTGCTTGGCGAATTCGAAGTGGTCGGAGCGGTAATAGTAGCCCTTCTCGGGGTTGGCGTCGGGGGTGACGGTGCGGCCGTCTTCCCTGGCGATTTCGACCAGCATGTCATCGAGCGTGGACTGGCCCATGCCGATCGAAATCAGATCCTTGGTCCGGCCCCACAGGTTTATCACATCGAGGTTGATGTCGGCGAGAGTGCGCTCGAGCGGATAGAGGGGATGGGCGGCGTAGTACTTCGCCCCTAGCAGTCCTTTCTCTTCAGCCGTCACGGCCAGGAAGAGGATCGATCGCTTGGGAGCAGGGTTGACCTTCTGGCAGCGCGCGGGCGATTTCGAGGATGGCGGCGACGCCGGAGGCGTTGTCGGCGGCGCCGTTGTAGATCTGGTCACCGGTGAGGGCAGGGTCGCGGCCGAGATGGTCCCAGTGCGCGGTGTAGATCACTGTCTCGTTCTTCAGGACCGCGTCCGAGCCTTCGAGCCTGGCGATCACGTTCCGTGACTTCACGTCGCGAAGCACGTTGGTGATCGAGAACTTGCCCTTGCAGCCCAGCGGCACAGGGCGAAAGTCTCGCTTCGTGGCGGTCTGCTTGAGCGATTGAAAGTCGCGCCCGCAGGCCTGGAAAAGCTCCTGGGCTTTCTCGAGCGAGATCCACCCCTCGACCGCGACGCGAGCCGGCGTCTGGGCCGTCGCGGGCGAAGCGATGTCGAAGTTTTCGCGGCTCCAGCTTCCCTTCACCACTTCGAAGGGATACCCCGCGGGGCCGGTTTCGTGGACGAGGATCGCGGCCGCGGCACCCTTTTCAGACGCAATCTCATATTTGTATGTCCAGCGCCCGTAGTAAGTCATCGCCGGGCCACGGAAGGCGGCCGGGTCGAGCTTCGACGGGTCTTTTGGATCGGGAACGGCTGGGTCGTTGACCAGCATGATGAGTGTCTTGCCGCGAACGTCGAACCCCTTGTAGTCATCCCAGCCAAATTCGGGCGCGACCACACCGTAACCGACGAAGACGACGTCGGAATCGCCACCGACCTTCACTTCCTCGGCCATCCGCCGGGAGACGGCGACAAAATCGTTGGGAAAGGAGAGCGCGACATTCTTCGTGCCGGCGGCGAAGGAGCCGGTCACTTGCTTGGCCTGAAAGCCGGTCAAGGGAACGGTCTGGAAAAAAGTTCCATCGGGATTCCCGGGCTTCAAACCCAACTTCTGAAACTGGCCAGCCACGTAGGCAACGGACTTTTCCTCACCCGGCGTTCCCGGCCCGCGGCCCTCGTAATCGTCCGAAGCCATGACCTTGATGTGCTCGAGTATCTGGTTCGGCTGGATGTTTTCCAGAGCCGTTTTCGGGGCCTGGGGCGGAGCAAACCCCGCCAGCACAATCATGACGGCAAGCCAGACCGGTTTTCGCGAATCGGGTGACATGATCTCCTCGGGCTCGACAACCTGCGCAGAACGATGGTGTGACTCATGTGTTCGGGCAGCAGAGAATCATCATAAGATCCCACGCGGCCGGGTGCGACATGTCTCCTCAGCGATTTCCACGCCGGAATGGGGAATTCCATCGCGAAATGTTCCGATTGCACAGGCGGATCGGGTTACGACGGCGACGAGGCATGCCGGGCGACGGCGGGCGCTGTGCTTCTGTTCGCGGCCGTGTCGTGACCTTACCGAAGGGATGGCGGTTTGCGTGGGCGGTTGATTCACGCCGGAACCCTTCCGTGCCCCGCGGGAGAGTTGAATCAATGTGCAGCAAGCCACCACAATAACAAACCCTTCGCTACGAACGCTTTATGTAAACGTCAGTCTGAGTACGTGCCTCGGAATTCGCGGCGGTGGCCGCGCTTTTGTCGCGTTGGCCGCCGCGTGCTCGCGTCCGGTCGATTGAGCGCGAGAGATTTTTCCGAGAATCCCGGACCAATCCGAACCCGGCCGGGCACTACAACGCGACATCCGGCGCCGTCAAGAGGAGCCCGACATGGCGGCAGAGCGAGGAGGGGCTGTGATCGAGCATCTTCAAAGACTCTTCACCGTGGGCGTTGCCTCCGGCTCGTTGCCCGACGGTCAGCTTCTGAACCTGTTCGTCGCGAGGCACCGAGAAGAGGGAGAACAAGCAGAAGCAGAAGCCGCATTCTCGGCTCTCATTGATCGTCACGGGCCGATGGTGCTGCGCGTGTGCCGGCAGGTGCTCGGGAACCACGACGACGCGCAAGATGCCGCGCAAACCGTGTTTTTGGTTCTCGCGAGTCGTGCCCGATCGATCCGGTGCCACGGCTCACTCGCGAGCTGGCTGCACGGAGTTGCGCTTCGCACCGCCGCCAAGGCCAGGACCGCCGCCGCGCGGAGGCGTGGGCATGAGCGGCTGGTCGCTGATAATCGGGCGCGAGCCGTCGACAGCCGAACCAAGGAAGACGAGCCTTCCTGGCAGGAGGTCCACGAGGAGCTCGGCCAGCTTCCCGAAAAGTTCCGGGAGCCGATCGTGCTTTGCCATCTCGAAGGCCTCACCCGCGAGATGGCCGCGAAGAAGCTCGGCTGGCCCGTCGGAACGGTCCAGAGCCGCCTGGCTCGCGGACAGGAGCAACTCCGTTCCCGCCTGTTGCGCCGCGGTGTCACGCTTTCGGCGGGCCTCACTGCCCTTGGCTCTGCCGTCCCGGCAGCCAGGGCAGCGATGACTTCCGCATGGCAGGACGCGACGCTCCGAGCGGCGTTCAAGATCGTGGCGACACAGCGCGCGGCTTTGGCCGCCGCGACGACGGCTCGCATTACTTCCATCGTGAAAGTAGCACTGGCGACGATGATGACAGACTGGATTACAGGATCGAGAATCGCGGTCGTGGTTTTCGGCATTGTTTCGATCGGCGGAGCCACGCTCGCGCGGCAGCGTCTCGCCGCAGTGCCCGGTCAAACGCCGACGCCTGGCCCGGCAGCCATCGGGACGACGCCCACTTCCTGGCGCACTCCACCGGCGCCGAACCACTCGATCGAGGACAGCCTCGAGGCCGCCATGTGGTCGAATGCAGGCCAGGCCACTGGTCCGACGTGGAGGCCAGCGGGCGCGATCGCTGGGCCTGCGGACGGCACAACTGACGCCCGCGGCCGCATTGTCGATGCCCAGGGCCAGCCTGTCGCTGGCGCGCACTTCTGGGTGCTGGCCGTCAAATCTCCGCAAGGAGGTGACCTTGGCCACTTCTTTGCCCGGCTATCCGCAGCGCGCGAGTTCAATGACATCTGGATGGCGTGGCACGAGCTGCCCGATGCATCGCCGGGAAGCCCAGGGGCAGCCGGCCCACGGCCCGGCGAGCCTGGCCCGCCGCCGAAAATCGAGCCCCCGGCGACAAGCGATCACAACGGCCGGATTCTTCTGGAGGGAATCGGTGCCGATCGGCTCGTGCTCGCCCTGATCGAGGGCCCGGGCATCGAAACACAACCTGCGATCATCGTGACCCGTCCGGGCCCGGCAATTCCGGTGCACGGGAAGGGCGGCCTGATCGTCCACGGCGCCGGTTTCAAGCATGTCGCCCTACGGAGCCGGGCGATTGAGGGCGTTGTTCGCGATGGCAAGACCGGGCAGCCGATCAAGGGCGTCTCGATCCGCGCCGCCGCGACTCTCAACTTCACCGGGCTGATCAACTACGTGCGGACGATGACCGACGCCGCCGGCCGCTATCGGCTTATGGGCATCGCAGAGGGAGCCGAAGATCGGGTGCTCGCGATCCCACCCGCGGATACTGCCTACCTGCCGATGACCCACTCGATCAACGTCGCCGCCGGAAACGCCCCAGCGCCGTTGGATCTGACATTGAAAAAGGGCGTGTGGATCCAAGGCCGGGTCATCGACGCGAACTCAGGCGAGCCGCTCGACGCCGACGTCGAGTACCATGCGTTCGACGACAACCCGCACCTGGGGCCGAATCGAGCCTATGAAATGAAGGGTACCCGGACCGCGACGGACGGTTCGTTTCGTCTGCTCGGCTTGCCGGGCCGAGGATTCGTTGCTGCCAAGATGTTTGACGGGCGCTACGTGCGAGGCGTCGGCCTGGCGGCCCTCTTCAAAACACGCAATACGCAAGAAATGATCCACACGGTTTATCCGGCCTTTTTCAACGCAGACGAGGTAAAAGTCGTCGTGGGAATCGATCCACCCGAGGACGCCGTCAACGTCGCGTGCGAGTTGAAGGGCGCGACCGGTAGAACGCGACGCGGCACGGTGCTCGACCCGGACGGCGAGCAGCTGGCAGGTTGTGTGGCCTGTGGCCTCAACGCGGGTTGGAGCACAGGCGCGTCGTCGGCCACCGCCCAGTTCTTGGTGACGGCGCTCGGGCCACTCGAGCAGAGAGGCGTGGTCTTCCGCCATGAGGGCCGAAAGCTGATTGGCACGCTCGTTGTCGACGGTAACGGCGACGGTCCGCTGTCGGTCTCGCTCCGTCCGTGGGCCAGCGTCACGGGCCACGTAGTCGGCGAGGATGGCAAACCGCGGACCGACGTCGCGATCACGCTGCATCACGACCCCTATCCCGAGCACGCGCTGGGCGGAACGGCCAGACAGCAGTCGTCGCGATTCAGCCTCGACGAGGACGGTCGCTTCCGGATCGATGCGCTCGCGGCCGGCGTCAAGTACGACCTCCGCGTGTTCGACCCTCGCATCGGAATCGTCGGATACGTCGCAAAGGACCTGACCGCCGTAGCCGGCGAGTCGAAAGACCTGGGCGCCCTCAAAGTCATCGACACGACCCACTGACCCCCGTAACCGGAAGCTGGGCGAAAAAAATCAATCATTATGCGGTTGGGTTGTTGGAAGGCCCGTCGAGATCGGCTGGCGGCTTTTCTTCCTCGAGATCGCGAGTGGCCAAGGTCAGCTCCCTGACCTCCTTAAGCTTCGCAAAGTATACGCACGCGCAGATCAGCCCAACGCCGTACATGAGGGTGCGAAACCCCAACATGGCCAGCTCGCCGTCCGGATGGCCCACGAGCTTGAGGAGTTGGCCGCCGACTAACTCGGTGAAGCCCAGGCGCCCCAAATGGGAGGGGAACTGCCAGGGTGAAGAGGATCAAGGGAACCATCGAGAAGTGCTGGGCGCAGGGTCGTGGGCATGTGAGGATAGAGCATGCGGCCGACCGAATAGAAAGCCAGGACGTTCAGTGCATGGATGAGAACCGAGAGTGTCAGGCAGCCGAACACGACTTTGAGGCGACTGCGATATGTGGTCGACATCTCGCGAAGCTCCGAGACGATCAGCCCGAACTTTGAGCCGCTCCTCGAAGCGCGGGGGAACATGCGGCTGAAGGCGTTGGTGAAGATCGCGACGAGTACGAGCACGCCCGCGAGCACCGCCAGCCACACGAGCGCGGCCAGGATACGCACGTTTCGCGGCGAACCCGGCCATGCAAGTGCTCCCGCGAGAGCCGCCAGTATGAACAGGGCCAGCAGACCGAGGATCCGGTCGATCACCATGGATGCGATTGCCTGCGTTCTTCGGATTCGCATTCGGGCGAGGTAAGACGCCTTGATCAAATCACCGCCGACTCCCCCCGGAATCACGAGGTTGAAGACCATGCCGATTGCGCCGAGGATCACGGTTGAGCTCAGCTTGAAATCGGGCTCGATCACGCGGACGAGCGTGAACCATCGGACGAAAGTCAGGAGGACGGAGAACAGGTAGATCAAGAGTCCCGCGGCGAAAAGACGGTAGTCGAGCGGCCGGGAGAAAACGCGGTTGATGTCGTCGCGGTTTTTCCAGATCACGAACGCCAGGAGCGCGAACGCCAGCGCCACGAGCAATCCGTTGACGAGCTTGCTCAGGCCTGGATGCTTCGGCCGGTTCTGTCATGAGTGGGGAACTTCCGCAGAGGTGGAGGGATATGAAGGCAGGGTTTTCACAGCGTGCCTTTGGTGGAGGGAACTCCGGTGCACCGGGGATCACGCTCGGCGGCGGCACGAATGGCGCGGGCGGCCGACTTGAAGACCGCTTCGGCGACGTGATGGGTGTTCCGCCCGTAGTGCAGGTTGACGTGCAGATTCATTCGTGCCTGCGAGCACGACGGCCTGCCAGAAATCCGCGACCAGCTCGCTGTCGAACGATGCCGATCTTGGGTGCAGGCATCGTCACGTTCCAGACCCAGTACGCGCGGCCGGATAGGTCGATTGCGGTGGTCACCAGCGCCTCGTCCATGGGCACGACGGCGTGTCCATAGCGTCTGATTCCCGACCGGTCGCCGAGCGCACTGTCGACGGCCTGGCCCAGGCAGATTCCGACATCCTCGGTCGTGTGATGGCCGTCGACGTGAAGGTCGCCGGTGCAGGCGATGGTCAGGTCCATGAGGGAATGCCGAGCAAAGAGCTCGAGCATGTGGTCCAGAAAACCGATGCCCGTGGCGACTCCTGCCTTTCCCTCGCCGTCCAGGTCGAGCCTCAACCGGACATCGGTCTCGCGAGTCGTACGAACAATTTCGGCGACTCGTGGAATGGAGCTCAATTTCAAGGTCCTCGCGGTTCCGGCACTGCGGCCCCACAAGTTCGAGATCCGGCGAAACTGACCGGACCATGCAAGTGCCCCGATTGTAACGAAACTTGTGCGGAGCGCTCAGCTCAACTGGTTGAGAACCTCAAGCAGGTGGTCGATCTCGGCGTCGGTGCCGATCGTCATTCTCAGACCATCGGGATAGCCGGGATAGGTCATCAGCCGCACCAGGATCTTACGATCCTTGAGTTTCTGGAAAGTCTCGCGGGCGGGGGGGCCATTCGTGGCCCAGACGAAATTGGACTGGCTTTCGGCAACGGTGTAACCCATCGCACGGAGCTCGCCCGTGAGCCGCGTGCGGGTGGCGATGATCCGGCGAGCGGGTCTCGTCGAGGTAGGTCCTGGTCAGATAGGGCCGCGACTCCCGCGACCTGGCTGAGCGTGTCGCAGTTGTACGAGTCTTTGATCTTGTTCAGATGTTCGACGATCTCGGGACGCGCGACCAGGTAGCCCAGGCGAATCCCAGCGAGCCCGTACCCTTTGCTGAACGAGCGGGTGACGATCACATTCGCGTGGTTTTCGATGAGCGGAATCGAATGGCGCAGCGGGTCGGCGAAATCGGCATAGGCCTCGTCGACGACGAGCGGGCAGTCGAGATGACGCGCGAGTTGGGCGACTTCGTCGCGCGGCGAGTGCCGTTCCGGAGGGGCTATCGGGGTTGGCGAGCCAGAAGACCTTCACGCCCTTGAACGCCGCGGGGTTCCAATCAAGGCTCCAGTCCTTCTGGTAGGGGACCACGACCGAGCGGCCATCCTGAAGGGCGACCAGGGTGGAATAGAGCAAGTAGCTCGGCGAGGGAAATGCGGCGAGGTCGCCCGGTCCGACGAACGCGCGGGTGAGGATTGTCAGCAGGTCGTCCGATCCGTTGCCCGCCATGACCATCTCGGGCGTAACCCCATGCAAGCGAGCGGCGGCCTGGCGAAAGACGGTTGAAAGCGGGTCGGGATAGAGCCGCAGCCGATCGCCGATGGCTTCGGCAAGCGCGGCCTTGACGCGCGGCGACGGCGGGTAGGGATTCTCATTCGTGTTGAGCTTGATGAAGCCGCCGCCCTGCGGCTGCTCGCCCGGCACATAACCGGCCATCCGAGCGATATGGGGGAGAACGAAGCGGGTCATGGAAACGAAATCCTCACTCATCGCTCGAGCCTCGTTCAGAAACGCGCCGGCAATTCTTCTTCGCCATCCCGGCCAATCTCCGCAGAGGCTCTTCGTCGATCCGGCACGTCGTGTACTCGTCCAGGACCTGAGCTCCGAGTGAGCGATAAAAGCCGAGGGCGGCCTTGTTCCACTTGAGCACGGACCACTCCACGCGCCCGCAGCCGCGGTCGAGGGCCTGAGCTGCCAGGACGGCCAGGAGCGCTTTGCCGATTCCACGGCTGCGGTGCTCGGTCTTGCACGAACAGGTCTTCGAGGTACAGACCCGGCTGGCCGCGGAACGTGGAGAACGTCGAAAACCAGAGGGCAAAGCCGACCGGCTGACCGTTTATCTCGGCCAGGGCCGCCTCGGCGGCGGGTCTGGGACCGAACAGGTGCCGGCGAAAGTCTTCGGGGCCCGCCCTCGCGTGATCTTCGTGCTTGCACGAACACCGCGAGCTCACGCACCAAGGCCGCGATGGTCGGGGCATCGTCCGGACCGGCCATCCGGATGGTGAAATCGCGCGGACCGGCGCGTGGCTCGATCATCGTCTGCCTGGTCGGCCCTGTTCTTCATGAAATCGATCCTTGTTGGCGGTCGTCCTCGAGCCGGAGATCGACGCTCTGGCGGTGGCCGGTGAGCCCTTCTCGATCGGCCAGCAACCGGATGTCCGGCGCCAGGCTTTGCAACCCGCCGCGTGTGAGCTTGAAATCAAGCTTGATCGTTTGAGGAAATCGTTTGCGGAGAGCCCCGACGCCCATCGGGCCGTGCCGCCGGTCGGCAGCACGTGCGACGGGCCGGCGGCGTAATCACCCGCGGCCACCGGCGTGAAGTGGCCCAGGAAAATCGCGCCGGCATGATAGAGACGCGGGAGCAGTCGCTCGGGTTCGGCCGTCGAGACGTGCAGGTGCTCGGGCGCGATCAGATTGGCGATCGAAATCGCCTCGTCCTCGTCGCGCGTCAGAATGAACGCCCCGAAGCGATTCCAGACTATCGCGAGCCAGCTCGCCCCGCCTCAGTGTTGCCAGTTGCTCCTCGAGCGCGGCGGCGACCTCGTCCAGCAGGGTTTTCTCCCAGGTGACCAGGATGCTGGCGCCGGGCGAATGCTCGGCCTGGCTGATCAGGTCAGCGGCCAGATAGCGTGGAAAGGCTGAGCCGTCGGCGATCACCACGACCTCGCTGGGCCCGGCGATGCTGTCGATGTCGACCGTACCATATACGTGCCGCTTGGCCAGGGCGACGAAGAGGTTTCCCGGCCCGACGATCTTGTCGACCGGCGCGAGCCCGATCTCCGGCAGGCCGTACGCCAGAGACGCGACGCCTTGTGCTCCGCCGATCCGGTAGACCTCCGTTACCCCGAGGGCGTCGAAGCAGGCGAGGAGGTCTGTGTTGAAACCGCCGAACGGACGTGGGTGGGACAACGACGGCGATCTCGGCGCACGCCGGCGGCCTGCGCCGGTACGACCGTCATCAGCACGGTCGATGGGTAGGCCGCGGCGCCGCCCGGAATACACACGCCGACGCGCTTGAGCGGCCGATGCAACAAGCCGAGCTGAATTCCCTCGCGTGGATTGAGGATCGTGTCGCGATGGAGAATCGCCTGCTGAAAACTCAGGATGTTTCCCCGCACGCGAGCGACCGTTTCGAGATAAGCCGGATCGGCCGACAGGCGGGCTTCGCGCAGCTCGTCCGGCGAAACGCGGAACTGACCGGGCGCGAGGGTCACACCGTCGATTCGCCAGGAGTAGTCGATCATCGCGCCGGAGCCGCCGGCGGCAATATCCGAGCAGATCCGCTCGACGACCTGCTGCGGCGAAAGCGCCTCGCCGAACGCCGCGACCGTGCGCACGCCCCGCCGGAGTGACGATATCGCCCTGCGGGCTGAGCTCGCGCCGGAGCTCGGCGATGGCGCTCTTGGCGTTTTCTCTCGAACAGTCGATCCGGCGAATGGAAAGGGACACGGTGACCACCACGATTGTCGGAAATACTGGGGAATGCGCCACAATCTTATCGATAGGCGCCGGAAGAAGGAACTTGGGTTTTGGGGCCAGAATTCAAAGTCCGTCGCAACACTGCGAGCGCTGCATGGTACCCGCAAAGTCCGTGCACGCCTCCGCCGGGAGGGGTTGATGATGAGCAGAGATAAAGACCCGGCGATGGTGTTGAATACGGGACGAGCCGCGCCACGGGGCGAGTGAAGAGCTGGCGGATGTCCTGCGAGCCTCCGTTGATATCGCCGCCGATGTAATTCTCGTTGTACGACTCAAAATCGGCCGGAGCCATCGTGTGCCGCGCGATGATCGTGTCGCGGAAGCCCGGCGCGAAGCGTTCGACCTGGCTTTCGATCCGTGTCGACATCTCGGCGGTCGAGCCACTGGGCACATGGCAATAGGCCCAGGCCGTGTGACAGCCGGCCGGAGCGCGCGTGGGGTCGAATAGGCTCGGCTGCGACAGCAGGACGAACGGTCTGGCGGGGTGCTCGCCTCGAAAGATCGCCCGCTCGTTGGCGGCGATTTCCTCGAGCGTCCCGCCGAGGTGAACCGTTCCCGCCCGGGCACAGGCCGCCGAGCGCCAGGGGATCGGAGCGTTCAACGCCCAGTCGAGCTTGAAAACCCCCATTCCGTATCGGTAACGGCCCAGCCGGCGCAGGTACCCGCCGGGCAGCCGATGGCCGGCGAGCCGGGCCAACTGCCTGGGCGTGAGGTCCAGAAGAACGGCCTTCGCCTCGGGTAGCTCATCGACTGATTCGACCCGCCAGTTCGTGACCACTTTACCACCGAGCGAAGCAAAATAAGACGCGAGACTCTGCGCAAGCTGTTGCGACCCTCCACGTACAACCGGCCATCCTACGGTGTGCCCGGCAATTCCGAGCACGAGACCGACCGCCGATGTGGACCATCGTTCGAGCGGCAAGATGGCGTGCGCGGCGAGCCCAGCGAAGAGGGCGCGGGCCTGGGCACCCGCGAATGTCCGGCGCCGAGCATCGTCGCGGGCTGGATCGCTTTCAGACCGAATCGCGCTGCTGAGAGGAAATGCCGGGGAAACGCGAGCGGACCCAGCAACTCGGCGAAGAGGATGTCGGCCTGTGCCGCGAGGGGCTCCATCAACCGCCGATAGGCGTTCGCATCCTGAGCGAGCGACTCGCCGGTCGCAACGATCGAGCGTTCCAGGACGGCGACCGTTCCATCATCGAGCGGATGAGCCAAGGGTGCTTGCGGATGCACCAGCTCGAGCCCATGCTGCGCGAGCGGGAGCGTCTTGAAGAAAGGCGATGCGGCTGCAAACGGATGCACTGCCGAACAGACATCGTGCAGGAAGCCGGGCAGCGTGAGCGCGGCCGTTCGTGTTCCACCGCCGATGGTCGCCTCCGCTTCGATCAAGAGCACGGAATGTCCCGCGCGAGCGAGCGTAATTGCGGCCGCCAACCCATTTGGACCCGATCCCACAATCACGGCGTCGTAGCTCGTTCGCGACCCGCGCAATTCCCCCATTCCGACCTCTCAAACTGTTGGCTGCCTAATTCGACAGCGTCAAGAGCACGCTCGCCACCGCCGCGGCGTCGCGCGGGCGCCCGTCCGGGGCGTGGTCCATCAACTGCACGACCAGATCATCGAGCGCCTCGGGAATGGGCTGGATTCGTTCGCTCGGTCGAGGAACGGGCTGGGTCAAGTGAGCGAAAGCCAGCGCCGCTCCTCCACGCCGAAGACCGGATTCGCCCGGCTCCTGGTAAGGGCTCTCACCGGTGAGCAAATTCCAGAGCACGACTCCCAGGGAGTAGAGGTCGGTCCGATGGTCGATCGCACGAGTTCCGCAGATCTGCTCAGGGGCCATGTATCCGGGGGTACCGACTGTCATTCCCTCGGCGGCGAGGCTCGTTTCGCCGAGTGATTCCGCCAGCCCGAACCCCACGAGTTTGAGCCGGCCATCTTCGTTCCGGATGAGATGCGAAGGCTTGAGGTTGCGATGCAAGACGCCGCGCAGGTGAATGTGTTCAAGGGCCGCGCAGATCTGAAGCCCCAAGCCGACGACCTCGTGCCAGGGCAAGGCCCCGCGCTCGGCGCGCACATCGGCGACGGTGGGACCAGGAATGAATTCCATCACGAGATAGTAGTTGCCATTATGGCAACCCACTTCGCGGACACGCACAATGTTCTCGTGGTCGAGGCGGGCGAGGATTTCGCACGAGTGCATCAGCCGGCGAGGGGCGCTTTCACAGGCTTGCGCAGCGACCTTGATCGCGACACGCTCACCGGTCGTCTCGTCGACTCCTCGGTAGACGACGGCGAGCGAGCCGGCGCCGAGCCACGACTCGACTCGGAACGAACTGAGCTGCTGGCCAAACATTGAGTCGCTCATGTCGTTTCGGCGCCACATCATGCAATCGTGAATCGCAGAACTTTCGAAGGCTCGATCACCGAACTGCCCGACAAGAGCGCATACGCAAGCACGAGTGCTCGGTGACCCAAGATTGCGTCCCGAGGCATTTGAGCCACGATACTCAGACTTCCGCCAGAGCCTCGCGCGAGTCGCCGAACTCGTTGAGATGCAGTCCGGCCTTGTCGAGCAGCGAGAGGTAGAGGCTGCACATCTTGCGGTTGGGCTTGCCGAGATAGTCGAGCACGCGGCCGCCCTTCAAGCGGCCGCCGGCGCCGCCCAGGACGATCACCGGGAGCTGGGTCGCGTCGTGGTTGCCATGTGAGCATGCTCGAGCAGAACATGATCATCGAGTTGTCGAGCGCCGATCGTTCGCCTTCGCGAATCGCGTCGAGCTTGCGCGCGATGTAGGCGACCTGCGTCAAGAAGAACTGGTTCACCTTCAGCCAGTCGGCGGTGTCGGAATGCGACAGGAGGTGGTGGATCATGTAGTCGACGCCCAGGTTCGGGAAGCGCAGCGAGCTATGATCGTTGTTGAGCTTCAAGCGTGCAGATCCGGGTGGTGTCGGTCTGGAAGCCGAGCACGAGGATGTCGCACATCAGCCGCATGTGCTCGCCGATGTCCTGGGGAATTCCGTCGGCGGGGCGGGGGATGTTGGGCTTGTTCGAGGGTGGGCCGCAAGCCCTGCAGCTCGCCGCGGCGGCCGGCTCGGTCGATCCGCTGCTCGACTTCGCGCACCGAATCGAGATACTCGTCGAGCTTGCGCTGATCGCTCGCGCTGATTGCGCGGCGGAAATCGCTGGCATCGGAGAGCACCGCGTCGAGCACGCTCTTGTCGCCGCGCTCTGGCCTCGTCGCGGAAAAGCCGGTCGAAGGCCAGCGCCGGGTAGAGCTCGAGCGGCGTGGGCGTCGTCGGCGAGGTCCACGAGATGTGCGAGCTGTAGAGCATCGAGTAGTTCTTGTGCACCGACGGATTCGACTTCTCGCAGGCGAGAACCAGGCTGGGCACCTTGGTCGAGCTGCCCGTGCGTGCTGCGCCAGCAACTGGTCGAAGCTCGTGCCGGAGCGGATGTCGCCGCCGGAGGCCAGCGGTGCGCCCGAGAGGAGGTTGCCGGTCTGCGAGCTGTGGATGTTGCCCTTCAAGGCCTCGGCGTTGTACAGGCCGCGGATGAAGAGCATCTTTTCGCGAAAGTCGGCCAGCGGCGCGAGCACCTGGCCGAGCTCCATGCTCGCGCCGCTGCCGCGCGCCCACCACTCGCGGCTGTGGAAACCGTTGCCGGAGAAGAGCACCGCCAGCCGCACGGGCGCGTCGGTCGAGCCGGCGGAGACGGTCGCGGCGCCGGCTCGTCGCCCCAGACCCGAAGCGATTCCATCCAGGGAAGCGCCATGGTCACGCCGGCGCCGCGCAGGAACGTCCGGCGGGAAAAGCTCGTCTGGTTCATTGATCGATGCCTCGCGCTGGGAAAAGACGTATCGCAGGTCGGGCACACAGCCTTCTGACAGACGTCCTGAGCGCGTCTCGGCCGCGGATCTCGCGGAACTGACGGCTGGCCACGACTGCTTCAAGTGCGGCACTGAAGCGATAGTCGTTCTGTTTCAACTTGCGTTCCATTTCTTCCAGCAACGGAAGATCGGAAAGCTGGATGCCGCGGCCCAGGGCGTAGCCGAGCAGCTTGCGGCAGAACTGGCGGACCACGGCGTCTCGCCGCGCGGTCGACCAGGTATTGCCGCAGGCCTTCGAGCCCCTCGAACGTCGTGCCGTCGCGGAGCCGCGATGCGGTATCGACCGGCCTGTCTCCGAGGTCGCGCTGGCGCCGGCGGCCGATCGCGTCGTAGGCCTCGAGGGCAAAACCCATGGGGTCGATCCGCGACGTGGCAGCTCGCGCAGCGCGGGTCGCTCGTGTGCTTTTCGACAAGCTGCCGCATGGTGAGCCCCTTGGTAGCGGCCTCGTCATCCGGCAGCACCGGGACGTTCTTGGGCGGGCGCGGCAGCCGCTCGCCCAGCAGCACCTCGGAGACCCAGTTGCCCCGCAAGATCGGGCTGGTGCGCGAGGCGCCTGATTGCTTGGCGAGCGTCGCGGCCAGTGCGAGAACTCCGCCGCGCCCAAATTTCCGCACACCCTCGACGCGACGCCAGTCGCTACCCGAGACGCCAGGAATGTCGTAATGCTTCGCCAGATCTTCATTCAAGAACGTATGATCGCCGTCGAAGATCGAGAGCACCGGGCCGTCGTGCTGGAAGAGGTCTGTGAAATAAAGAACCGCTTCCTCGTGCATCGGGCCGCGCAGACTCGCGAAGGTCGGGAAATGGCGCTCGCTCTTCTCATCCAGCGATTCGAAGTCGTAAATGTGAAGCCACTGGCAGGCGAATTCGGCTGCCAGCCGGCGAATGCGGCCGTCCTGACACATCCGATGAGCTTGAGCCAGGAGCACCTCCGGACGCCCTAACTGACCGGACTCGGCTGCCGCGCGCAGCGTCTCATCGGGCATCGACGACCAGAGGAAATAGCTCAGCCGGGTCGCGAGCTCCCAGTTGTCAACCGGGGCGGCTTTCTCGCCTGGTGCCGGTTTCTCGAGCCGGTACAGGAATCTGGGCGAGACCAGCACGCGGGCGATCAAGAGGCGGATGGCCTCATCATGGGGGATTTCTTCATCGCGGAGCTCGCGATAAAGCCCGCGCAGCTCGTTTGCCTCCTCGGCCTGGACCGGCCGGCGAAAGGCACGGCCGGCGAGCGCGATCACGGCGTCGAGATGGCGGGGCTCGGTCGCCACGAGGTGCCGGCGGAAGGCAGCCGCACGGTCATTGATCGGCTTGCGCATCGGCTCGAAGACCTTGGGGTCTGCATCCTGTGACGCGTATTCGAGGAGCTGCAAGAACGCGTCGACGAGCGTGATCGCATCCTGGCTCACGTAACGCAGCTCGGCCCAGAGCCGATCGAGCTCGGCGCGCTGCGACTGGTCGAGCATCAGCCGCTCGAGCACGCTGTCTTCGCGGTAGAAAAGGGTGAGCGTGATGACCTCGTCCACGGGCACGATCTTGGTGTAGCAAAGGGCCGGCGGAAAAACCTGCCGCATCGTCTCGAACGCCGACTCGACTCGCCGCCGCGCCGAGGAACCGTCACGAACGAGGATCGGCAGCTCGGGCGAAACGCCCTGAAAAGATCCTGCCCCACTTGTGCGCACCTGCAACTGCACGCTGCCCTCGGCCCCAAAAGCCGGCTCGAGCATGCCCCCGGTTACGAACTCGCAACCGGCCACCAGATCCGCGGGAAGGTGGATGGCGAGCGTACTGGGCGCCTTGACGGCGATGCTGGCGCGGTCGATTGCCGGACCTCCGGGCTGCTGGCCGAAAAGAGCTGGGTCGGGACCGATCGCCGGGGCATGCGTGCTCGGGGCGGCGGCCGGCTGCCCCGCCGCGGGCCCATTCACGTGAAAGGCGCTCACCAGCGGTCCCCGCAACGAGGCGAGCTGGTCATAAAGAGCCCTGTCCGGGCCCTCTTTGCCTGGCGGCTGCCCGGAAGTCAGCAACTTCTGAATCGCGTTTGCCAGCCGTTTTTTCTCCTCGGCGCTGCCGGACGATTGCCAGCGAGCCAGCAGCGAGCCGGCGGGGATCACCGCGTCGGTTTCGCCCCCTTTTTCCGGTTCGCTGTAGAACTGCCAGACGTCCTTGTTACCCTGTGCGTCGGGATGGGGATTGCCGGCGAGGATATCCGGGGACACGTCTTTGGCCAGGTTCCATTCGCGGCCGCCGCCGGAGAGAGTCAGGTCGACTGCGGTCAGGTCGCACGCATGATTGCCGTCGCGCGGGCCGATCAAGATCGAGACCAGATCGCCGGGCTGAACAGCGACGTCCTTGATCGGACCGACACTCACGACGCTCGGGCCATGGGAGATCCCCGCCGCGAGTTTCTGGCGCACGGCGCCACGCGCGCAATTCGAGCGACCAGGTCACGCCGTTGCCGCACTCCGGATGCGCGTGCTGCACCTCGCCACGGATTTGCTGCGACGCACTGGAGTGGCTGCGCCAGCCGACCGCCACGC
Source organism: uncultured Planctomycetota bacterium (assembly GCA_963823665.1). Classification (GTDB taxonomy): domain Bacteria; phylum Planctomycetota; class Planctomycetia; order Isosphaerales; family Isosphaeraceae; genus CAVXHV01. The sequence goes on along the minus strand of CAWGMQ010000007.1, from coordinate 19,322 downwards.
GCAAGGCGGGCGTCGGGTGCACGGCCACGCTGTGGGGCTTCAAGTTCCCGGGAATCCGCACGTGCTGGCTCGACGAGTTGGCGACGATGTAGGGCAGACCCGGAGTGGCCCACCCCTTGACGAAATCATAGCCCGAGGAGTTTTCGACCCGGGCTTTGAGCGGCGTGTCGATCTTGACCACGGCGCCTGCGCCGCCGGTGCCGATGCCCAGATAGTCGAGCCAGGCCGCTAGGACCCGGGGGTCGACGCTGTGCTGCTTGGCAAGCCCACCCAGGTCGACGCGGCCGTTTGCCGCGCCCGCGGACGCGGCGGCTTCCAGGCAGCGGGCCGCGGCGGCAAAAGCTTGGCCGCGCAAGGCCGCGAGCTCATGGGCCACCCCGCGCACGTCACGCAACAGCAGGTCAGGCCGTCCCGGCGCAACCAGGCGCGGCTTATCCCATACCACCAGATCGTGCTCGTTGCCGTCGCCGGAGTCGCCGGCCACGAGGTAAACGGTAACGTCACCGCTCGAGGAGTTATTCGGCGGCATCTTGAGCCGGAGCTCCTGCCGGCCGGCGAGGGGGCTCACCGGCTCCATCCAGGCCTTCGGGCCGCCGATCTTGCCGATCTGGCCGACGCTGGTAAACCGCCAGAGCGACTTCTGCCATCCGGCGATCTCCGCGGCGAGTGCGGGAACGTCGTCCACGCGTGCCGCCCGCCAGCGTGCCCGCAGGCCGTCCACGATCGGCAAGCGCTCGGCGCCGTGCAGCGTCGACCAGACGATTCCGAGATACTTCGCGTTCAGGTCTTCTTGTCTGGCGACGTCTGCGAGGCTCGTGGTCCCCGAAGCGATGGCTTCGCGATGCTTGATCGTGGCGCGTAGGTATTTTTCCAGGGGCAGGAGCCCGCCGTCATTGGTGCCGAAGACGATTCCCTGCAGATTGACCTTGGTGCCGCCGCCGCTCGTGGTAAACCTGGCGTAAAAGCCGCGGATCCGTGCCAGGATCTCGTCGGTCCAGTCGCGGCGGGTTGCGCCGGGCAAGAACCGAACGCCGTCCGGCAACAGCACGGCGTGGCTGGCGATCTTCTTGCCGGCATCGAGGTATTTCGAGAGCAGTGCAGGCGACATCACGAGGGCGTTGCCGGTGTTCGTGAATCCTTCGCCGGCGGCGTTATCTCCGGGAAACTCCCGGGCGGGCTGGAGGTCGACGCCGATGAGATCCAGCAGTGTGTAGGTATATTCCGCGTTGCTCAACCGGCGCAGGACGACCGGACCGGGGTCCCCGGCGCTCGCGATCGACTCGGCCCGTAGATAGTCGGCGATCCATGTCCGCAGCCGCGTGCGCCGGGCGGGGGTGGGCTGAGGCGCATCCTTGGGCGGCATTTCACCGTTGTCGAGCATCTCCGCGACTTTGAGCCACGTCCGGGTCGAGCGTCTCACGTCGTCGATCTTCGCAAACTGCTCGAGGTCAAGCGTGCCCTTCTGCTCGTCGGTTGAGTGGCACTTCATGCAGCTTTCGTTCAGGATCGGGCGGATCTCGCTAGAGAACTCGGCGCCGAGCTTCTGAAAGGAGACAGGCTCATCGGCCGAGCCAGCGGCCGTGAAGGCGAGTAGGAACACCGAGGCAAAACCACACGCCAGGAGCCGCGGTTTGAGACTTGTGCAACAAAATCGTCTGTCCATGGTGCCTGCGCCCATCGGTTGGTGGCGATCTTCGGGTCAATGCGGCGGGAATGCGGTGGGAGCCGTTACGGGTGGGAATTCACTCTATTAGATCGAAACAACGCGACACTCGCCACCTCCAATTCTCCCGCCCTTCATGTTCAACGGTCCACCCCGACCGACGACTTCGTTTTGTACATTCGTCGTGCGCCCTTACGCCACAAGGGTTAAGGGAACGCCAACAGTCACCCGCCCATCGACTCGAGTCTGGCACTCGCTAAACCTCCCCTCGCTGATTACTTGGCCCGCACACCGACCCGCCGGCGCACGCTCGGCCCCTGTTTTGAATGATCGCCCCCCGTTTCTCGTCCCTCCATTAGTGAGATTCGTAAGATTCGTGGTCCGACGTCCGCCCGCCATGTCACACGACAGCCTGGCCACGCATCGCATGTTTCAAATAAACATTTCTTAATGGAACTAAATGGAACTGTATGGAACTCCCAACCCGAAAACAGTCCCATCTTGATTGCGGTTGAGAGCCCCACATGATGCCTGGCTGGAACACCCTGAAGCTGCACGGAAACGCTGAGAACATAAGAGGATAACGCCACGAGACTTGCTCCACGATCCCTCGGCCCAACGGATGAAAACCCAACCCGGCCGTGGTCCGAACCTGTCCACGCTCGGCACAGCTCAGTATTCGGAGCGATTTCGACGCGCACCGATCCCCTCTCCACAAGCGCAGTTCCACCCCGTTTTTCCCACGGCACAGGCGTGGCCAAGCCGAGCTGAGATCCTCGAGCACGCGCTCGTGTCAGCAGCAACGAAACGCTGAGCCATTATCGCAGAGCCACCTGAGCCATTCCGCGATCGGTCGATGGTGGGTTTGGCTCTCTCTCAGCGTCTTTACCAAGTTTCTGGCACGTGTGATTCAATGCAGGTAGGCTGGAGTGTAATTGCCGCTCAGTCGCCGATGACGGCTCTTTCAATCCACGGCGCAAAGTGGCGGCGGGAAGTTCCACCTTCCCGCCGCCTGACCGCTCGGGAGCAATCCCTCCCGTGGGCCATTCTCAGTTTCCGCGCGCATCACCGTCGGGTCAATCACCCCGATCTCGGCGTTGGCACCCCAACTGCCACCGTTGCCTGCTCAAAGGCTGTGAAGTCTGGTTCTTGCCGCGCCGGCCTCAGGCGCGATATTGCAGCCCGGCCTGTCAGGAATCCGCCTGCCGCTGGCGCCGCTGGCTTTCCTGCCAGCGCTTCAAGGCTACTACCCATGGCAAGGCAATCCGGCGAGAGCAGGCCCGACGCTATCGAATCCGTCTCCAGCAACGATCATTTCTTGCTGAACCGGCGCCGCCAGCCTGCGACGTCGAGCTGACTTCCCCAGTCGTCGAGTCGCAGACATCCACCGCATCCGAGCCGCCTCCGCTCGCCTCAACACCCGCCGAGGGCCAGCGCCCAGCCAAAATACCCGAACAATCTTGCGGTCTGCCTTGCCACAGACCTGGCTGCTACATGTTATTCCTTCCCTCGGGGCGTTCTCCCGATCAGAAATTCTGTTCCTACTCGTGCCACCAAGCGTTACGACGAGTTCGACAACGCGAACTTCGACTCCGGCAACGACGCCGGCGCGGGGTTCTTCCCCGTTATATGCATCGCCGCGGACCGCCTCAACATCCCCTTCTCATGTCGTCACGTATAGAGGACGTTACCCCCTAATACTTATGTTTGTTCTTGCCCAAGAACCGAGGAGGAAGCGGGAGGGCCGGGCCCTCCGGTCTCCCGTTTCCTTACTCGGATTGGGCCTTTGTGACGAGGTTTCTCATGACAGACTCGTACACGACGGACATCCGCTTCATGGCGGTGGATCAACTGGGTCAGCGGTATCGGCGCTATCGCCTTCCCGATCCCGACGCCGAGGCCGCCATGGCGGCATCCCTGAGTCGCTATGGACAGCAAACTCCCGTAGTCGTCTGCCTGCGAGAGGAAAGATACGAGGTTCTCGACGGCTTCAAGCGTCTGGCAGCCGCGCAGACACTCGGTTTCCTGACCGTCAGCACGCGGGTCGTGGAAGTTAATGAGCGCCTGGCCAAGGCGACGATCCTGGGCCTCAATCAAACCGGCAGGCGGACTCAAGAGTGGGAGGAAGCTTGGATCGTGCACGCCTTGGTGCGCGAGGACGGTCTGACGCAGGAGGAGGTCGCCGAGCTGCTCTCCCACCACAAGAGCTGGGTCTGCCGTCGGCTGGCCCTGGTCGAGAAGCTGGCCGACGCGGCCAAGAACGACCTGCGATTGGGGCTGTTGTCGGTCACGGCCGCTCGCTCGCTGGTGCGGTTGCCGGCCGGCAACCAACCTGAGCTTCTTGCAACGCTCCGCCGCGACAAGCTGACGGCTGCCGAGCTCGATGGCGTCGTGAATCTGCTCCAAGCGGCGCCCGGTCAGACTCAGGAAGAGTACATCTTGGCCCAGCCGCGCCAGGCCTTGCGGCAAGCACGGGAGGAGACTGGCTGGGCCTGGGACCCAAGGCTAAGCAGTTCGGGCAACCGCGTGGCGCGACGTCTCACCTACGTCCTTGAGGACCTGGGTCGCATCGAGACCTGGCTGCGCAGTCAGGGCCGCGCCGGCTTGACCCCCTGCGATCACTTGGTGCTGACGTCAGCATTCTCCAAGTTGGCGCGTGATGCCTCCAGCGTGGCCTCTTTGGCTCAGGACCTCATCGGAGAGTTGAACAATCATGACCGAGCAAAAGCGCAATGAGATTGTCAGCCGCTGGCGCGGCGGTGCATCAATGCGACAGATCGCCCGCGAGTTGGGACTGGCACGGAACACGGTGAGCCGGGTGCTTGTCGGGATTGATGCCCAGCGGGCCGGCAAGGCGTCGACCTCGCGCAGACGACCCAGCCAGCTCGATCCCTACGAGCCGGTCATCCTCGAGCTCCTGGGCCGATATCCCGATTTGACCGGCGTACGGCTCTTGGAAGAGCTGCGCCAGCAGGGCTTCCCGGGCAGCTATAGCACGGTCCGCCAGCGGCTACGCGAGCTCCGTCCGGGCTCGGGACCACAGCCGGTCATCCGCTTTGAGACTGGGCCGGGTGTCCAGGCTCAGATGGATTACGCCGTCTACGATCTGGACTTCACTTGTGAAGGCCGGCGCCGCGTCAATTTGTTCAGCTACATCCTGGGCTATTCACGGCGGCAGTATCTGCGCTTTGTCGAGGCCCAGGACATGGTGACCACCCTGCGTGAGCACGTGCGGGCCTTTATGCATCTGGGAGGCGTGGCCGCTACCTGCTTGTATGACAATATGAAAGTTGTGGTCAGTGGTCACGAGGATGACGTGCCGATCTACAACCCGCGGTTCCTGGCCTTCGCCACCCACTACGGATTCCGGCCAGTGGCCTGCCGCGTGCGGCGGCCTCAAACCAAGGGAAAGGTGGAACGCCCGTTTTATTACGTTGAAACCAGCTTGTTCAACGGCCGCAGCTTCGAATCGCTCAGTCATCTGAATGAGACCACCGATTGGTGGCTGGCGCAGGTCGCGGATGTCCGCGAGCTCCGCGCCGCCGGCAAGACGCCCTTGCAGCTGCATCAGGAGGAACTTCCCCACCTGATCCCGTTACCAAACCAAGCTTATGTGGTCGCCCCGGTTATCTATCGCACAGTCGACGTCGAAGGCTTGGTCACTTACTGCCAGAACGGCTACTCAGTGCCTTGGCGGTACATCGGCTGCGTGTTGCCGGTGCGGGTGACCGAGACCGAGGTGATCGTTTACGGTCCTCAGGTCGAGGAGATCACCCGGCACGCGCTGTTGCCGCGCACGGCCAGAGGGCAACGGAGCGTGCACAAGGAGCACCGGCCTAACGAAAGCACACACCGGCGACAGGCGCAACTGGAGGAACGCTTTGGCGAGCTGGGCGAAGTGGGCCGTCGGTTCCTGGAAGGGCTGCTGAGAGTTCAGCGATACGGTAAGGACCAGGCGCAGCGAGTGCTGGCACTATTGGGAACCTACACCCGAACAGACGTGATCGCCGCGTTGGAGCGAGCGGTCCGATATGGTGCTTATTCTCATGCGGCGGCGGCACGTATCCTGTCGGTCCAAGCTCGACCGAAGACTATCTTGGAGGTGCTGGCCGACGAAGAGCGTCCGCTGCCTCCTTGGCTGGGCGAGGATAAGGTGTCCCCGCGCCCGACGTCAGGCTACCAATACCTTTGCGAGCCGGAGGAGCACGAGGATGAAGACCCGACCAGCGCCCAAGGCGAAGCCGGCGGGGACGGAACTGCGCCAGAAGATCCTTGAGGACTTCGAGGTGCTGGGCATTCCCCTGCGGTCCGAGCAACTCGACGCGGTTGTAGGCCGTGCCGAGAGCGACGGGCTATCCCACCTGGAATTCCTACGGTTGCTGATCAGCGAGCAAGCCAACGGGCGTCGTGATCGCAGGATTGCCCACCGTATCCGCGAAGCCAGCTTCGCTGAAAACAAAACGCTGGCTGACTTCGATTGGCAGTTCAATGCGGCGGTTATCGATCGAGTGCGGATCGAGGCATTAGCCGAAGGGGAGTTCATCGGCCGGCATCAAAGTCTGGTTTGGGTGGGTCAAAGCGGCGTCGGCAAAAGTCATCTGATCCAAGCGATTGGCCAGTGTGCCTGTGTGCTGGGTTACCGGGTGCGGTACGAGACCAGCAGCTCAATTTTGCAAAAACTGACAGCAGCGCTGGCGGACCAGACGTTGCCGAGCCACTTGCGATACTATGCCAAATTCGATCTGTTGATTCTCGACGAGGTCGGCTTCGACCGACTGGAACGGATCGAATCGCCCCAAGCGGCCAGCCTGTTGTACAAGCTGATCAACGTCCGCAGTGGGCGGTCGACGGCATTGGTGACGAACATCGACTTCGACGCATGGGGCGACTACTGGGGCGATCCACCGTTGGCAATGGCGTTCTTGGACCGAGTTGTCGACGGAGCGATCATCATGAAGATCAACGGCAAGTCGTATCGGGCGCATCGGGGCGAACAAGCATCGGCCGTCAAGCGACCGAAGAAGTGAAATAGCGTCGACGCCGGAGCTAGGGATCAGCCAGTCGACTTGATTTGATCCACGCTTCATCGAACGACGGCCGTCACATCCCGAAGCACCTTGTCTGTGCTTCACGCGGCAACCATTCAAGTGGTTCAATTCTGGCTGCGAAAGTGGCTCACTTCCTGGCTGCCGTTGAAAGCGTCTTGGCGATTCATTATGAACAGCTAGCAGAGCACGGCGGAAGTGGCGGGGTCAGGGACGACAATTTACTAGAATCCGCCCTGTCCCGGCCGTATCAGCTCGCATCCTACGGCAAAGCGAGTGTCGCCGATCTGGCTGCTGCCTATGCTTATGGCATCGTCCAGAATCATCCCTTTGTTGACGGCAACAAAAGAACCGGATTCGTGGTCGCAACAACGTTCCTTCTGCTCAATGGCTATGACCTTACCGCCACTGAACGGGAAGTCGTGACAACGTTCTTGCTGTTGGCTGAGGGCGAGTTGGCGGAAGAAGCACTTTCGGGATGGTTCGGCCGCAATATCGTGCAGTTGACTGCGGCAACCAGTGCCTAATTTCGACGGATTTGCTGGCTCTGGCCGGACGAATGTAGTCGGCCTGGACGGCGGTTACGGCGACCGGCAACGACATAAATCGTTTACGCGGATCTCACGTATGCGTGCGTGCAAGCGGTCGCAGCACTTGAGCGATTATGGGGTAATAATCCCCTTGTTTCTAGTTGTATCTTGACTTATCTTGTCAGGTCTTCTTATTCTATCAAGACCGCCTAGTACCCGTGGTTGTTAGTCATTTCAGAACAGCATTTAGTCCTTGAGGAGCTTCAGAAATGCACACGCGGAGGGCCTTTCTGGGTGGCCTGAGTGTCGGCATGCTTGCCCTCAATCATTCAACGCAGTCACGGGCCTGCTGGAAGGGGCGGCGTTGCCGTCATTTCGTCTCTGCCGTATCAGACGCACGTCCTGCCCCAACAAATTCAATAATGATTCAAACTATTAATGATTCAGGTGAATATGTAGGAGGCAATCTTTACGTGCGTGGAACAGTGAAAAGTTCCGACGGAAAGAGGGATTTTAGACTTTTGGTTTTTAGAATGCTCGAAGATGTAGATCCTAGAACTGATGAAGGTAGACAAGCAGTATGGCATAATTTTTGGAAATTGGCAGAAGGAGGCTTACAGGGCTCAAACCTTACATATCCTTTAGGAGATGCGGGGTACTTGCATTTGCCGGGAAGCCAAGGAGGAGGAAATTTATATTTCGGTGCATACGATGTTGCTTCTCGGTCAGGTGCCTGGTTTAAAGGAGTTTTCACGCTTATAGGAGGAAATCCTCCTTATGGATATAGCAGCGTCGTTATTGATGAATTTGGTAATTTGCGAAATCCTCAAAGTAGTTGGACTAGTCTTTGTGTGTATCTTGCCGGATACAATGTTTGCCTTCGTTATGCTGACGATGACGATGGCGGCTCGCTTTTTTCTTTTATATCAATTTCATCTTGATTGAACTTACCTATCGAGTCCCAGAGCCTCGACGTAGCGGCCGATCAGTTTTTCCAATGTCCGCGTGCTCATGACGGGAGCTGTCGCGGCCCATGCCTTGCGGTGACTTTGCCGCCGGGAACAGCGGCCCGGCCGGTCTTGCGGCGATGCCGGGAACGGCCATCCAGTCGGCCAGCCGCTCAACGGCTTCGAGGTGCAAGGGCGTTGTGCGTTCCTTGCCGCCCTTGCCGGTGACGTTGAGGATGCGGTGCCCGCCGCAGGTCCTGTAGTCGCGGACGCGGAGCCGCACCAGCTCGCCAATGCGGCAGCCGGAATAGGTGAGCACGGCGACCATGGCCCGGTCGGACTTTGGCAAACTTGCCTCGGGCGTGGTTGGCCCTGCTGTAGTCGTAGGTTTGCAGGTAGGAGAACAGCGACCGCAGGGTGATCAGCTTGCGGCGGATGGTGCTGGCCATCAGCCCGGCCTTGACGAGCTGGTCAGCACGCCAGCGACTGAAAACCAAGAATCAATGCATGAGTGCAAAAGGGAAGCTTAGGGGGAAATAATCCCCTTTATTTGCGGTACTCCATTGCGACTCTGTTTACCGTCGTGATAAACTAGGTGTTTGGGGTAAAATGTGTCTCGCGGGCAGGTGAAACATGGAGATACCCACATGAACCGGCGATCCGCATTGCTTGCGATACCGACCCTGGCATCCGGGCTTCTTGGTACACCCAAAGTTTCCGCCTGTTGGTGGAAACGTCCTCGAAGAGGACTTTGTGGGCCGAGTTATCAGTCTCCAGGAGCCGGAGCATTTCTTTATAATGATATCAGTCAAATGAAAGATTTTACATGGGTTGGGGACAGACTGCCGGCAGGACAAGGTTTACTACCAAACCATTATTTGAGACCCGCAAACAACCAGATATTCACACCTTTCCTAATTCATCAGGGATGGGATGGAGACCTAAGGATCTACGACGTGAACATTAGTGCACAAACGCAAGGCACGCTATGGTCTAATTGTATCTGGCAGTCCTATACTGCCAATGTTGGTGTGAACACCGTGTTCATGCAGACTGACGGTAATTTTGTTCTTGTTCACGATTACGGTGGAGGACGGATAGGCCCAATCAAGGACACAGGGACGGAGAATAATCCTGGGGCCCATCTTCTTTTTATGAGTGATCGATTCCAAATCAGGCAAGAGCAAGGCGTTCCACGAGCGATTGTTTTATTTGATTCGACTGTAAATCAATTGCATAACTCACGATAATTAATTGCAAAGCGATGTTTCAATTTGTATAATTACGCTTGATTGTATCAAGCTTGATTTGGCTGCTGGTGCGTTCTGCGTCAGTATTTCAGGACGTAGGCCGGACTTTTGCTAAGCCGGTCGCGGCTGCGGATGTAGGTGAGGGTGGTCCTCGGGTCGGCGTGTCCGGCGAAATCCTGTAAATCAATGATATCCGATCCCCGTTCCCTGGCGGTGGTGAGGGCGGTAACGCGGAGCGAATGGACGGTGACGTTGGGATCAAGCCCAAGGGCAGTAACGTAGCGGTCGATCAGCTTCTCCACCGCCCTGGTCGTCATCGCCGTGTTAGCGAATCCATCGCGGCCCATGCCGCGTGGCGAGCGTGCGGCCGGAAACAGCGGCCCGGCCGGATCGTCTTTGATGCCGGGCACCGCCAGCCAGGCGGCTAGCCGTTCGACGGCTTCCAGGTGTAGCGGCGTGGTGCGTTCCTTGCCGCCCTTCCCGGTGATGTTCAGGATGCGATGCTCGCCGCTGGTCTTGTAATCGCGGACGCGGAGGCGGACCAGTTCGCCGACGCGGCAACCGGAATAGGCCAGCACCGCCAGCATCGCCGCGTCCCGCACGCCCGCAGGAATCAAGTCCCCGCTGCGGTCCGTGACCGCCGGGGCGTTGAGCAGGCGGCGGCAATCATGCGGCGACAGGCCGACGGTCTTGCCGTCGCGTGACACGGCGGGAGCCTTCACGAACTTGCCGTGGGCGGGATTGGCCCCGCTGTAGCCGTAAATTTGCAGGTAGGAAAACAGCGACCGCAGGGCGGTGAGCTTCCGCCGTATGGAGCTATTGGTCATGCCTGCGGCTGCTAGCCGCTCCCGCCAATCGATGACGTGCTCCGGCCGCACCTGGGCGAGCTGCTCGAAGGCACCAGCGGCGATTTTGGCATGGGCCAGGAATTGATTCAGGTCATGCTGGTAGGCTTTACGGGTATGGGGCGAGGGGGTGTGGAGCAGCCAGGCAGCGACCGCCCGGCCGATGGCCTGGCGGAGATCGCCGGACACCTGGCCGGTAAAGGCCGGGATGGGGGCAGGGGCAACCGCCCCTGGGGTGATTCTTGTTAACTCTAAGCCTGCCTCATCCATGCACCCTCCTAAAAAGTCACGCCCTGCCCGGCATCGGGCATGGTTCGGATAACTCGCTTTATCCGAACTATAATGGAGAGGAAAAAGCGACGCAAGAAAAAGTTGCAAAATGGGTTAGGTCGTTAACACATTTGGTCTAGTCGGGGGCAGAACACCTGGATAGCATCGATAGTTCTGTTCAGGATGGACGATGCCGGAGGGTTTCGGGGGCGGTACGATGGGAAAGCGGCCGACGACGGTCATTGAACTGCTGACGGTGGTGCTGTTTGCCGTCTTTGCACTGCGATGGGCCTGGACGCAGGATGCATGGTATGAGCCGTACACGGTGATCTGCGGCTTAGTGCTCATTTGCCTGGAGGTATATCGACGCTTCGCAGCGACGGACGGCGGCGAGCACGCTGAGCCGCCGAAGGACGCGGCGTCATCGCTTCTTCAGTGGCTCCTTGCCAATGCCCCAACGAAAGAATTGAGCGAAACGCTGCCCAAAGCCCTGCGATTAGCTCAGATGCTGGGCGACAAGGATTTGGAGAAGTGGATTCTGTGTGAGCTGACCGGATATTCACCAACCACGATGGCCGAAACGGACGTTGTGCCTGAATATCGCATCATCCCCATCAGGCATCTGGATGTGTACAACCGGCCGTTGCTGATCGAAGACCTCGACCTCGCCTTTGTCAATCAGGATCGCTTTCGATTTGGCGTTCGGGAACTGGAAGCTTACGCGAAGAAAGGCGGTATGGGCGTTGCTCATTGCCAGGATTACGTTAGTGCCATTAAAGAAAACATGGATATCGACGTAGTAAAATATACGTTTAATTCCGCGTCAATATTTGGGATGCTGGATTCCATACGAAGCATACTTCTCGACCGCCTGCACAAAATTGAGCAAACTCTGGCGAATGCCAGGGGCGGGCCTCAGGCAGATGGCCGCAAACGTCGCGGAAATCTTGAGTAGAGCCGATTCCGATTTAAGGGCTGAAGCGACATGACTGCCCGAAAAAGAACAGGGCCGGGTGCCAGCACGACGGATGGCCGGATTGCGGAGAACGCCAGTATCGACGCCTGCATTAATGAGTGTTTTCAGTATATCCATAGCAGTGACGTGCAGCGGTACAAAAAGGAATTCCAATCACAGCCTCACGATCAGGATCAGGTTCTCCATACGTTCCGCGAATTGCTTTTTGGCTCGTACCTCGCCCGCAATGGATGGAAGATCCGGGCATACCAAAAGATCGACGGAAAGACTCCCGATTGGGCGGTCTTCGGTGACAGCGACGACCTTAGGGCGATTATCGACGTAGTTAACCTACATGCCGATAAATCCACCGATGACCGGGCTAAGACGCTGCTCAAGCAAGGCAAGCCTGCTCCGTTATCGGCTGATGAGGCCGCTGATTCCAAACGAGTTTACGATAGTATCAAATCCAAATGCACAACATATCGAGAGCTTGTTGAGTCGAGGAAAATACCTTACATTATTGGCTTATTTCCTCAGTTCAATATAGCTATCGACAGTTCACATGTTAGCGGCAATCTTTATTTGCCCCCCACTGGTCTGTTTCTCAGCGAAGAACTGGGCGGTTATCCAAACGTCAGCGGACTGGCGTTCCTCTCGGAAAAGGCGTCCGTTGATGATCATGATTCGCTGTGGAGTGGATATCAATTTGAGTATTTTCCAAACCCGTATGCGCGTCGCCCGTTTGAGTTCCCGCCGGGGGCCTATTTGAATCAACTCGTCCTCGAAAAGAGGCCGGAATACCTCAAGCTTATAGCAGACTTAAAATCTAACCACCAATTTCACATTATGTTGATGCAGGCATTGCAACATAATCGACCGGCTGATGTCTTCGGTCCACTGCTCGTCACGCTCCAATCCCTCTCGGCGGAGCAGATGACCCCTTCGTAAGACCAGCCGGTAACCTAGAAGTTTCTAGCTAGGGCGTAAGTGACCCGAAGGCCGACGGCAGAAAAAGGTGACGCGGAATATTGTCGAGCAGATGTCGATCTGGTCAATTCTTAAGGGGAAGCGTATCACGGAGCTTCAGTAAACGATCATCCTTGGTTAGCGTCTGGAATACTCGACTGCGTAAGTTTGGTGGGTATTTGCCTATCCCTGTGGTTAGGATGATCTGGCATTCCGGTGAGGCGTCGGTGCCGACGATGTTCGACAACTGGCTGAGGCAGTTGATGAGGTTGGTAGGGTCGATACCGGCGGTTTCCGGCGTGTCAATCAAAAGGAATCGCGGAAAGTCAATGTCGGCATCAGCCAATGACAGGTATAAAAGTGTCAAATAATAGTTGAGCCTTTTGGGCACTTCTGAACTGGCTTCCCTGTATTTGCCTGCATCGAAGATAGGCACATAATCCGAGTCGATATAAGCCAACCTGCAATCCTGTAGCGTTTGACGCATCAACTCTTCGTATTGCTGCGAAAACCTGGCACGTTGCGTTTCCATTTCGGCGTCGGCTTGTGCCTGTAACTGGTTATATTCAGTTTGCTTCGCCTCCCAGCGTTGCTGCGTATCGCGTGCTTTCCGCTCCAGCTCTTCCCGCTTGCCTTCGAGTTCCTGTTGCTGCTCAAGCGAAGCGAGCGTGCCACGCAGGGACGTTACTTGCTGATCTATCGTGTTAAACTGAGTGAGGTCGATGACAGAATCGGTTTGTTCAACGCCCTCAGCAATTTCACTGCGAATACGCTGACCGGCCCCCTTGAGCTTGGCCAGTTCCTTTCCGAAACCACCGATTTCCTCCCGACAGGACTCGATCGCGGCATCGATCGTATCAACGTTCCGTTGCTTTGATTTAAGTATAGTAAGATATTCATCCGGGCTGTAGAAAAACCGTTCGTATTGAGCTTCTGACACTACGGCACCGCAAACGCAACGGTTGATCTCGCGTTGTACTTCCTTAAGACAGTAGGGGCATGTATTTAACGAAAACATATTCAGCTTATCATGTGCAAACATCATCTTCTTGAGTTGGGTTACTTCAAGAATCAGCTCCGCTTTCAGGCGTTGTAGGCGCGATATTTCGGTTAAAACGTCGTTCTCCGATCGAACAAGATCGGCCGATCGCATTTCGATTTGCAAGAGGTCATTTTTCCGGGAAGTGGTATCTAGAGAAGTGTTCCGCCGGGGGGCCTTGGCAAGCGATTGTCGGTAGGCGATGGCTCTGCTGAGCTGTTCTTGCACTTCTCGTAAGCGTCGGTCCAAATGGACCTGATTCAAGTCGTCCTGGTCGGGCCGAACCTGATCGACAAATCGCTTAAAGAATTCGAGTGCGTTGACAGCACCGGCTCTTTCCTTATCCAAATCCTTTAACTCGGCCATGCAATGGTAGAGTCGCTGAAATGATTTCCCGACAAGTATTTCAAAGATTGCTTTTCTGAAAATCTTGGAGTCAGTAACGAAGCTCGACGTATCAGGTGGTTTGTAGATACCAGATGGATCGGGCGACTGGTTGTGGTAGATGAGGCGGGCGATATCGGTGAAACCGAGCTTTCCCGAATAGTCGCCGTAGTTCAGGTGTATCGAAACCGCCTCAATGCCAAGCCTGTCGAGCAGCCAGTCCGAAAAGATGTGCGGAGTATTCTGCGTTCTCCCAACTGGTAACACCTCCACTTCGCCACCTGCAACATAGATAATTCCAATGTCATTAGAGTCTATGTATCGCTTCAAACGAAATTGGATAGCGTCGATCTCAATGGTCAACTCGACGAAGTTATCGGTGTCTGACGTAATCTCCAGGTGCTTCGCCTTAGAATCACGGCGGAAGCTCTCGACGCGGCCACCAAGGCCATAATAAATCAAGTTGGAAAAGGTGGATTTTCCGGTGCCGTTGTCGCCTTCCAGTATGTTTATTCCATCCGCAAGACTGGGGGACGTGAAATAGTATCTGTTTCCTTGATAATCCACTTTTCGGATACTCAAGCGTGCCATGCGTCAACTCCATTATCGGTGAAAAGCTGCTGAAGCATGGTGTCGAGTTTTAAGGTGCGAAGCCGGGGAAAGACCTTTCGCAAAATGTCGAGGTTCTGCCGCTCGACATTGTAAATGTCATCGTCCAAAAAGCCGGACGGTAGTTTGTCCTCGTGAAGATAGAGGTCGAAGCCAGTATTGCGGGTGCTTCTGGCGATGCTCAGCAACCCTTTGCTTTCCAACGCACAGATGAGTCGCATCACCGAATGCATGCGGGAGGTCGCATGGCTGTAGGCAAGCGATAAGTCATGCTTTTCACCCGAGCCGAGCACGGAAGTGAACTGCTTACGCTCCGAAATCAAATTCGCTAAACGAGGGTCGGCAATGAAATCGATCAGGAACGACAGCTTTCGATAGTCGACGAATTGTTTGTCCTCCGAGACGCATCCCAATTCGCGTAGGATAATTAGCAAATTATAAGCAATAAAATATAGATCGTCGCCTTTGGCGAACATTATCCGCTTTTTGACTTTCAGGGCTTCATCGTTCATGCGGCACCTGCATCAAATGCCAGGTAGCAACTATCGAACAACTCCCAAATCATATCCGTCAAGAATGCCTGCCCCGAAATAGAGTAAGCATAATGCTTACTGCAATCTTCAATTCGTTGGTCGCAACAGGCGAGTAACACTGAAACCCAATGCGTAATCTGTTCTGAGGTCAACGGCTGCCCGGCGTTTTCTCGGCGAAGTTCGGCAAGCTTGTCGCTACATGCATCGTACAGTTGATATTTAAAGGCTTTGATGCTGGGATCGTCGCTATATTCCTCCTGGACGATCATGCTGTTGCTTGCCTTCCTGTTCCACCTGCCCAAGTCTTCTTTGGGCACCGAGTTTGAAACCGCCAAGACTTTATCGGTGAGATTTCGGGTATCCTCCGGTTTGGGAAGGCGTTCCCATGTTTTGTACGAAGGATCGGGTAAGCGATAGGTTTGAGTCGAGATCATCAAGAACACATTGTTAACATCAGAGATGTGCACAAATCGCATCACTGGGTCCGCGATTGCCTGTCGTTTGTCTAGCATGCCGCACATCAACTCAATAACATGACCTTCCTTGCCGGAGATGCTTTGGTTGTAGAGAGGCGAGTGTCTGACCTTTTGCTTAAGCGTCTCCTCAAGTTGCGTCGCGTCTTCCTGTCCGAGCTTCCAACTGATCTGGTTCAGGAAACCTTGCCATTCCTCGTCGCTCCATTCGTCGATAACCGCAAGATTGCCGGGTTTGATAGTGTCGTCCTCACTTCCGGCCTGTCCGTTAGCGGACGAATTATAATTGTATTGAAGTTTATATTCATCAATAATGAGAATCCGAACAATGCTAATAATGCTTGGGTCTGTTGTCTGGCCGTTCTGAAGGATTTCGAGCATCGGCTTACTTGGCCACTCGATTTGTAGAGCGTTTGTCCTGGCGGTCGAACGTTCTTTCCCGCATCCGTTCGGTGCGTAGAATCCAAAGAGCACGTTAGGGCTGCATGCTTTTCCGATCCAGCAATCCAGATATATGATCAATGTATTAAGAACTTGTGCACTGGCCAGCGTGAAATTGGTGGTCATATCATAATTTTTATTTTCCTCATGATACTCGCCGCTTTCCGTGGCGGTCGCTTCCCGGTAGTAAACGTCGCCTTCAAATTCGACGGCACAGTAAGCGAGGCAGAAATCTGGACGGTTTAGTGCGTCGAGCAAGAGATTGACGGCCCGAAGTCGCTGAAGCCTTGGTCCTTTGCTTTGCTCCCCCACGTCACGATTAATGGTTTCTTTGACCGGCATCGGCATTCCCTGGTTGTAAATCATTGCTCGCCATAGAGTTGCAGCCGAATGCCCAGGATAAAGCAAGCACTCGGCAGTCGCGGCATTCGTTGCGTGCGTGCACGAAGGAAACTTTAGTCGAAAGAAAACACGATTGCTATCGGTTTGTCTAGGTGGGTTCAGGCTTTCGGTCGTCGCTGTGGCGGGGTGCATCGGTCATCGGCGAGCAGGATTGCGACCCTCCTATGGGCGATGTGGGCAGGCGTACCAGTAAAGCGATGGGGCCGTGGTAATGGTGGGTTAGGTTAGGATCGCCCGGACAATGGATGTAAAGTCTCCCTGCGTCGGCATGACGAAGCGGCATTTGCCGCCGCTCCTGGATGCCCATACCTCGCCAACCGCTCGTTTTTCTTCGGCGTCGGTGAACAGATGCTGGCCTTTATATTCAACGACAAGAACGCGGCCATCGGTGAGCTGGCAAATAAAGTCGGGATAGAAGCGGTCTTTTGAGGTTTGCAGCCGGAATGATGACGGCTTTTTGGAAAGGTTGCGTATCCAGTATTTGACTTCGGCCAGGTTGTCGATGAATTGGGCACAGTTGAATTCTTCGGTCTGCTGTCCACCCGGCGTTTTTTCGGTAAGTTCGCCCGGCTTGCCGAAATAATGTTTCTTGAATTGGAATCCGCCTTCGTACAGCCAGCTTGGCTCATAGCTCATCGTCTTGAAGTTGAGGGCACGGTCCGGGCTTACTGTTAGCTCTGACGCAGGGAGCAGGAACGCCTGAAAGGCATTCTTGCGTTCATGCTCTCGATGCTCGTTGATTCGCTCCTCAATCGCATCACGCAGCCGGAAGCGGTCAAGGGCAAGCGTGCTGACGTCCGTAATGCCGTGCTTCGCCATTAAGCCGTTGATGACCTTCAGGAGAAAACTCGCTGACTGGCCTTCCGGGATGTCCTGATGCGGGATGTGGCGGTCCAGCCATGCGGCTAAGGCTTCCTTGGTCCAGTCGTCGGCGGTGCCCAAGTCAAGTACCTGCTGATGGAGTGTCGCCACGAAATCGTTGGCGGCTTCATCGGTGGATACGGCGGCGACGATTTTGCCGCCCTCGATGTCAATTGATCCGGCCTTGCCCGTTGGCCTCTGTAGCGGGTTATAACCCGGTTTCAGCGTGGCATCCTTCTCACTAAGCTTCCATTCGTGTTCCAAAAGGAACGTGCTTTCAAACTCGAACAACTTGCCGTTATCCCTGATACTGAGCAACGGGACGACGAAATCCATGCCTAGCTCGTAGGGCGTGGGTACGCGGGTTTTCCCGGGGGGTTTTCAGACACCCATCATTCCCCCATCATCCCCGTGAGAACATGAAAGCCAATCCAGCGCCGCGCGGACGGTTTTTTCCGTGGGGCTTTCAGACACCCATCATCCCCGGGTTTTCAGACACCCATCATCCCCGTGAGAACATGAAAGCCAATCCAGCGCCGCGCGGACGGTTTTTTCCGTGGGGCACTTGACACGCCAGGACGATTTGGTACTTTGTCCATTACTGGGGTTGTGGACATGATCCGAGCCGTGAATGCCCGCCGCTGTTTCAGGAGTCTCGCGGATGCCTACATACGCTCGGGGCCAGATCGTCGTGGAAGACGAGGTTGGCGTTGACCACTGGATCGCCCGATGCGTCCGGCGGGCCTTCCTCTGTGGCGTGGACCCGTATACCAGGCAGGACTATAGTCACCGCAAGGAGTGGATTCTCGATCGACTGCGTGAGTTAGCGGGGCTCTTCGCCATCGAGGTTTGTGGTTATTGCGCGACGAGCAACGATCTCCATCTCGTGCTCCGCATTCGGCCGGACATCGCCGAGCAATGGTCGGCCGAAGAGATCGCGCTGCGACGGTATCGGGTTCCGCCCTGTGACGATGCCACAGGTGAGCCCGTCGAACCCGACGAGCACGACCTGGCGATGCTCACGGCGAACTCCGATCGGCTGGCGGAAGTGCAACGTCTCGCCAACTTGTCGCGGTTCATGAGGTGCTTGCGCGAGAAAATCGCCCGAGCCGCCAATCACGACGACGGTTGCAGCGGAGATTCTGGGCCGGCCGCTTCAAGTCGGTGGCATTGCTCGATGAGGCGGTGCTCTTGGCGTGCAGCGTTTACGTTGACCTCAACCCGATCCGGGCCGCGATCGCGACGACGCTGGAGGTAATTGGCATACACCTCGGGCCGCGACCGGATCCGAAGCATGCTCGAGACCTCAACCAGATTGACTTCAGTGGATCAACCCAGCTTGCTCGAAGCCAGCTCAGCGCCCGGACGCCTGGCTCTGTGAACTGACATTGCAAGAAACGGCGACCGAAGCTGTGTCGACGACAGCCGTCGGTGCCGGCTCACCACCGCAAAGAATCGCCGTCGCAAGCCGGGCCAATCGCGACCGCCGTCGCGGACGCGGTCGTGGCTGCCAGGCTTCCGCCGATTCCGGTCCAACCTCTGGCGTCGCCGCCCCGATCGCTGCCCCGCGGCGTCTGCACGTGAGGGCGTCCGACAAAGGGTTCCTGCCGATCAGGTCGAGCACTATGCCATGCTGTTGGATTGGACGGGGCGGGAACTCTGCGCGGACAAACGCGGACGATTCCGGATCACCTGGCCCCAATCATGGAGCGGCTGGGGCTCACTCGATCGAACTGGGTGGAAACTGTGGCGGCTTCGGTCGAATGTTCAAGCAGGCGGCGGGCCGATCGAGCTCGCTCGTCGATGCCGCGGCACGCCGTTCGCGGCGCTGGTTCCAGGGCAAGGCGGCGGCTCGAGCCGCCTTTGTGTAGGCCACGGACCCGACGTCGAACCGTCAAGACATCTCCATTACGCTTCCACTCCAAGAAGAGTGAGTCGGCTCGGCGCTAACTCCCTGCCCGGCGGCGGTGTTCGACAGTACGAACCGTTCGACTATCACGTCCAGCCATCATGCACGGCGGTCGTTTCGATAGGCTCGGTCTCAGACCGCCTCAAGGCTCCCAGGCTGCATGCCCTGGTCGATTGCTCCGGCCGACGAGTTTATGG
>CAWGMQ010000006.1:0-1826596 GCA_963823665.1 uncultured Planctomycetota bacterium | reverse complement strand
GCTCCGTTGCGCGGCCATCCGTGGGCTGTGGCTGCGCCAGGAAATGAGTTTAACTAGAGGGCGACTTCCGGCTAGGCCTGAACGCCACCCAGACCACCTTGGGAGCCGTGGCGCACCTCAGCGGAGCGAAGTTGAAATAGGCGGCCCGAGTAGCCCAGCAGGCAGTTGTACCGTCCGGACGGAACCGTGGCCAACGGCTCCGTTGCGCGGCCATCCGTGCGCTGTGGCTGCGCCAGGAAATGAGTTTAACTAGAGGGCGACTTCCGGCTGGGCCTGAACGCCACCCAGACCACCTTGGGAGCCGTGGCGCACCTCAGCGGAGCAAAGCTGAAATAGGCGGCCCGAGTAGCCCAGCAGGCAGTTGTACCGTCCGGACGGAACCGTGGCCATCGGCTCCGGGCACGGCCATCCGTGCGCTGTGGCTACGCCAGGGGATGAGCTGTGCAGGCGCCGCGAAGAGGAAAAGCGTGAGCACGTTTTGCTCCCATGATTCCCTCCACGGAGTTCCGCGCGGGTACGTCTTGAATCGTAAGGGAGGAAAGGAGGGCTGTCTATTTCTGGACAGAAGCTTGTCCGAGGAGCGGCCAGGGCGGCTGGAGCGGCCGCTCTCGCGACGGCGATGATTGCGTTTCTGAGCGCGCAGGCTCAGCAGGCTCCGGATGTGCCCGACTGGGAGACTAAGGCCGGAGGGAAGATGGCGTTCGAAGTTGCCTCCGTCACGCCGAGCACAGGAAAGGTTGGGCCACCCAGCTTCCCGGTGAATGTGAGTGAGGCATACCGCCCCACGGGAGGTTACTTCCGGGCGGACTTCGCGTTGAGGACTACATCGAGTTCGCGTACAAGCTTCTGCCGGTCGAGACGCTGGAGCGGGAGATGTTCCGCCACTTACCGGAGTGGGTCACGACAGACTCTTACCACATAGAGGCGCGGACGTCGACCCGCAATCCAACCAAGGATCAGATGCGCTTGATGATGCAGTCCCTGCTGGCGGACCGGTTCAAGATGGAGGCCCATTTCGAAATCAGGGAGATGACGGTGTTTGCCCTGGCTCTGGTCAAGCCCGGGAAGCTGGGGCCGAAGCTGATCCTACACGCCGGCGGCCCTCCTTGCGGTTCCGGAGACTCTGCGAACGATGCGTACGGGGCGTATTTGTACGGCGGCCGGGCTGCCATCGGTCGCGAGACTCGCGAGACTTTTCCGCCGTTCTGCGATTCAGTGGCACTGATCCGTAAGCCCGGCGGTATGCTCATGCTTGGTTACCGCAATGCCACCATGGAGATGCTGGCGGGATCGCTTTCCGGGGCCGTGGGCCAGGGCCGTCCGGTGATCGATCAAACCGGGTTGAGCGGGAGGTATGACTTCACCATGGAATGGACCCTCACGCCCAACGGGCCTCCGCGGCCGGACGCCGGGGCCGCGCCGCCGGACACGCCCGGTCCGACATCGGTCGAAGCTCTGCGCGATCAACTTGGGTTAAAAGTGGAATCGACCAAAGGGCCGGTGCGGATCCTGGTGATCGACAGAGTGGCGAGGCCTTCGGCGAATTGAGTCAATCGACTATCTCTACTTGCCCGATCCCTACACTATAATGTCGATATTCGATGAGAGCCTTCCCTGCCCTTTTCGTCATTCCCCTCCTGCAGGCGGCTTCCACCCTCCCCGTCCCCGCCAGCAGCGTTTACCTGGGCGTATGGGCCAATCCGAACTCCGCCAACAACCAGGAGGCCGCCATCGAACTTCTGGAAAGGGCCTCCGGCATCAACCGGCCGTTCGCCCTCCATCTCGGTTACTACGGCTGGACCGATCTCTCCCAACTCCTTAACGCCGGCGGCGTCTTTCAACCCGACACCGCCCTGCAGGGCGACATCCAACACGGCCGCGTCCCGGTCATTTCGTGGACCTGCGACGGCAAGACGGTTAACTCCGATCACATCATTGCCTCGGGCGACCCCACCGAAAATGCCGTCATTACAGCCACGGCTAAGGCTCTGGCACAATACCCGGGGCCCGTCCTGCTGCGCTGGTTCTGGGAATTCAATCTCATCAACGCCAACGACGGCAACCAACCCTGCCGCAACGACAACGGTACGGCGCCCACCCAACAGGTCTATACGGATTTCATCGGAGCCTGGCAGCACATCCACCAGCTTTTCCAATCCGCCGGGGCCACCAATGTAGTCTTCCTCTGGAACCCTGGCCACTACACCGAAGGCAACCCCAACGATCCCCATAGTTACTACCCCGAAAACGCATACGTCGACTGGATCGGCAAGAAAAAAACCAAAAGGCCAAGTGACCTAGAGCTCAGGTGATGCCCTTTGTACAATGGGTTTTAGGTTATATTTCCGTGCCTATCACAGGAGTTTTTATTTTATTTTAAAGGATTTTACAAATTTTGACAATGCACGAGTATTTTTATTCAACGAGGGTTGTGAAAGTATTTTCACAAATACGAGTAAAAAATATACCCAAAATGTAGTGTCAGCGCATCTTCATTGTGCACGAGCATTTGCATTATTAACCCGAGCATTTGTTTTTCACTTCGCAGTCTATATAAGTAGCAAAGGAGGTGCTTCTTCTACCCGGTTCGGCACCGCACTTTTGTGCTCTTCAGTTCTTCGCCTCACTCTCGCTCTGCTCTCGCTTTGCACTGCTCTCACGTCGCTTAGCTCACGCTCTGCTCGGCTCCTCATCTACTCGTCTCGCACGGAGTCGCACAGGCTTGAACACTAATTTACATTAAATTATTATGCCCCCAAGGAATATCGACAGTGTGCAATTTTTTAAAAATATAGTGTAGCCAGAGCCTAGGTCATAGACACACTTAGGTCAACACGGTTAAAAATTGTTCTTCTGAATGGAATTGTTTTGGCGATATTCAGTGATCAACTTATCATAATCATTTTAATCAAGAATTAAATTTAAATTTAATTAATAAATCTCAGATTGTTAATTGTTTAGAGTGAACATAGGTTTTGGAAGCAATCAATATGAAAATTGAATTCGGTTGGGCGTTGGAACTTGATTCTGCAGTGCCAGTGCCTAGACCAGGCGCGGCGAGTTTCGAAGACAATGAGGGCCGACGCAGCCACGAGTGCCGCACGCATCAAGAACATGCTGTTGTGTGCAGAATCCGCCAATCCGCCAGGGCGGTGGCCGGAACAATCCCGGCAGTTGATTTGCCAGATACAAGACCCACCGCGGCATTGGCCGTGGATGACACGAGTCCTCGAGACGGCCGCCGCGGGAGACGCATCGATCGGCGAGCGCCGCGAGCGTGCCGACGCCGAGGGAAGCCCGCGACTTTTGAGCCGGATGGTCACCGATTTACGGCACGCGCAGCGGCCGGGGATCCGTCCGACCGGGCAACGGAGCCGGTGGCGCTGCTATCTGTCGGTCAGCCCCTTCAAGCAGCAAGGACGATGACCGAACGATTGGCGCCGGAACCGCGCGATCTCGTCATCGATCACCGACCGGAGCACCCTTCGTGTTCCATGGTGTTCGCACGTGCGGGAACATCGGACGGATCGATCCGGTCGAGCGGCTGGGCACGGCGACGGTGCGCGATGGCAATCGCCCTGGCGGCGAGCGACTCGCACGCTGACCCCGTGCAGCCAGGATCCCAGCGAATCCTCCACTCGCACCGACGGTGGCCTCGCGAGCTAGGATCAGAAACGTCGCCTGGAAAGCGTCATCCGTGTCGTGATCGTCACCGAGGATCCGCCGGAGACCCCTTGGACCATCCGGCCATGTCGGGCGACGAGCGCGGCAAGGCGCCGCCTCGGATACGTCGCGGTCGTCCTGCCGGAACCGTGCGCAGCAGCTCAAGGTCGCTCGCCAGGGCACCGGTTGCGCCGAAGTGGAGACAGCATTGCAAGGCTGGCGTCGCCCGCGAATTCCTCAGCATCGACATTGTGATGATCCTTTACCGGCGTCCAATCTCATCCTCGCGTACAAGGCTGTCCTTGTATGTCGTCCGGACGGCCTTTTCTTCCAACACTCCCGGAATTTCAATCATGGAAACGAATGCGCCGCTCGCCAGGGTGGCCGCGTTGTTGGTTTCTCGCTGACGACAGGACTCGTCCAACTTCTCGCGGACGCCTACCGCAGCCATCGTCAATCACCGATCTCCACGCCGCGACTCTTCACCACCTCGGCTTCGCGATGGGTGCCCTTGGGTCAGAGCGATCCTGCACGACGCTTCGACGCGAGCAGGCCGCCACGAGCTTGATCGCCGTCGCCTTCTTCAGCCGGTGCGTCGCCGGCACGTAGTGCCGGGCGTACGCACGCCTTCAGCGCCGGTGCACCTGCTTTCGAAGAACGAAGCACGAGCACGTTTCAACCACCGCGCGCCCCATTTATGATATATGGTTTGCGACGGTCTTCAATCCGCATAGTCTTGGGCGTGGTAGTCAAGAAGCCGCAGGATGACGGAGAGCTTGGAGAGGTTCCCGACGAGATGCTCTCCACATAGGGGATGCGTCCGATACCGCAAACCCTCGCACTGCGCTTTCGTGATCCGCTGAGTCGCACAGCAACTCGACCGGAGTGAGCCACGATTTGTCGTTTGGAGGATTTCCGCACGGCCCCGGCGACCGCGGGATAAAATTTGGTTTTCTGATAATTCGTTGCGGTGATTGATTTCATGGGACGGGAAACAGGGGACGGAAACAGGGACGCCTACGTTTGGCCACAAGCTGAGAGCGCTCAGAAGACATCTCCGCCGAGCCGACAGGCGCATCATGACGTGAGCTTCTGCGAAACGTCGCCAGGCTCCGGCACGTGGCGGCATGCTCGATCAAGTCTTTCAACCGCGCGTCATCGGCGATCGCCGTGATCTCCGTCTTGAGCGACGAGCTTGGGTGCCAACTGCTGTATCAAGAACGTCATGAGCAATCCGATTTCCCCTTCGCGTTTCCCCTTCTCGTGCTTCCCTTCCGCTTCCCTTCGCGCTTCCCTTTGTGCTTTCCTTTGTGTTTCCCTTCGCGCTTCCCTTTGCGCTTCTCCCTCTTCGGGTCCATTCTTCTCGAGTCCTTGAGCAGCGGCGACTCGATCAACTCCTTTCCGCCCTCCCAGGATCTCGAAGCATCTGCCCCGTATTATCCGAAAGCGTGCCAGGAATTGAGCAGTCACTGCGAGTAGATATTCCTTCTCGACGGCGCGAGCCGACTTTGTCGATGCGAGCTCGGCATTCGCGGATGATCGGCTCAGGCGGTCCATCCGAATCTCGCCAGCCGTACCCACGGACTACACCCATATCGCCGGTCGCCAGAAGCTCGCCAACCGGCACTTCCGACAGCTTGACGATGTGCGATGACGCATCCGATGTCGTAGAGCCCTGGCGGCTCTTCAACTTGATGGTTTCCGCCGGCAAGACATTTCCCTTGGGGTAGAGGAATAGGACCACGACCTCCGGAGTAGATGTCGCCCAGCGACGAAGATGCGATGTCGTCCATTACCTCACTCGCACACGTGCTTCGGGGTAAGGGCAATTTCCAGAAGATACGTGTCGAGCTCGTCTTCGCCGACGTGGAAGCACCTCGATCAGCCGATCCGGAAGCTGCCGGCGCTGGACGAGGTCGGCCTGCACCGGCTTCCACGATGAGATCGGCCGTGACAGCGCGACATCCGAAAATTCGAGTCGCCGTAGTGCTGGATCTCGGCATCTTCCGCACTTGTCATCTCGTGCATGGCGGTTGAACGGGTTGCGGACAGTCGTCCGTTGTCATCGACGGTCATCAACCACCTCCATCCTTCGAGCGCTTCGAGCCGAACCGCAACAGGGCCGGACCTACAAAACCTCGGCTGGTTGCGCCCGGCCCAAGTGTCGAGTCCACAGCCGTTCGAGTCCACGCCACGGGAACACGATGATCTGATATCCAGGAGCAATACACCCAGAGCGATCAATGCTCGCAATGGAAAACACGAACAGGTAGGCGGCAACGGGCTCCCTCTTCCTGGGCGACGGTTTCGGCAATTCAGTCGTTGGCCTTCACAAAAGGCAAGCTTGTCATCACCAACTGAAGAACAAGGCTTCATCCATATTTCACTAACTCATTCAACAGACACAACCTGCCGCAAAAGATACTAGCAGGTGAAACGTGGTCGCGGACATCTTTCGGGTGCCGAGCTGAGTGCACGTGGCAGCCTACGCCCTGGGCGAGCGGCCATTGGCTTATCTGGCGAGACGACGCACGCCGACAACGAACGGGGAGAAGGACCGATCGATGCAGCACCCGACAGTCACCGGCATCGACCACAGACAGCGGCGCCCGTTCAGGGTGGGCGATGCCATGATCCTCATCATCGCGTTGTGCTGGGGCCGCGTTGGCCCGGCCCGCCCCTTCTCGCTCGCATTCAGAATCCGCTCGGTCCCGGTCGACTATTTCTGCAATTTCGGTAACTCCCTAAACTCTGCAACAGCATCTCGATGATCATCGAGCTCTGCTTCCTCTTCTTCCTGCTGCCGGCCTTCGCGATCATGCGACTGAATCGCCGCGTCTCCGTTGCGTTCGCTGATCGGCCAGCTGGCATTCGCCGCCTGTGCCCGGCCTCGCGACGTTTCCTGGCCTCTCTGCCCTTCGCCTTCCTGGCGTTCCTGGGCTCGCCGGGCGAATCATCGTCATCAGCCTCCGAGTGGTGTTGGTCACCGCCGTTGCGCCGCTGGCCGGGTACGCCTGATCGCAACGGTCGCCGCTGGTATCCCGAGCCCGAGCTGGATCGACCGTTTCGGCCGCCTCTGGCCGCCTTGTGGATGGTCTCGGTCCCGGTGACATGGTCTCCCGACCGCCGGCGTTAAGACGAGCCGGAGACCAGTGCTCGTCGCTCGCCGTGCGGCGAAGGAAACAACGCTGGCGGGCGTCGAATCGGATTTCATTCATATCAGCAGCGAAATTGCGTGAATGTCCGGAAATACTCCAGCTCGGCCGGAGTCCGCAGGTCATCAAGTTCGAAGAGACGATCGAGGATCCCGATCGGCAGCCCGGTACGAACCGTCATCCTCGATCGGCGTCAGTGGAAATCTGTGAGCACAGTTCCAGGAATTCCGCAGAGTGCATGTGATCAAAGCGCATGGCCGATTCCTCCTGCTCCGTCTATCCGGTGCGGGCCGAGATCGGCGACCTGGTCCTCCCGAGACAAGACGACTCTTGTTGTTACGGCTGGTTTTAGCACTTCCTCCTGTCCGTGCGCTACCGAAAGCTGAGACTTCACCGGTTCCACGGCCGCTTCGTCCGCGGCAACACCCTCCACCCGAAGTCGGCCGGCAAGCCACAAGGTCGAGAGCGAGACGATGGCAGCCATCAGGCCGACGACGGGGAAGTGCTCGATCGGCCCATTCTTGGGCTCGAACAGGATGAAACCGGCGACGATGACCCCGAGGCTCGAGGAGAGATGTTGAATGGCCGAGTTGGCACCCATGAAGCCGCCCCGAAGGCGCGGGACGACACTCGAGGTGATCATTCCAGTCGGGGCAACACCCGAGCTGCCAGGATGAAGAAGGGGACGCAAAGCGCCGCGAGGACAAGGAACGGGATGTGCCAACCATACTCCTGCCCGAGCGTCAGGCCGATCGGTACTCCGAGGACCGAGGCGATCGAGAACGATACCATCAGGATGCCGGTGGCCGTTCCACGGCGATTCTCGGGGAAGACATCGCCGATGATCGTCATCGCCATGCCACCCAAGATTCCGCCGAACGCGCCGGTCAGTGGCCGGGCCGCCAACAGGCTGACGAAGTCGGGAGCGATGCCGCAGGCGAGCGTCCCGATCAGAAACCCGGCGAAAAGCACCAGGTACGTCGGTTTCCGCGCGAACCGGTCCAGGAAGACCGTCGAAATCGAGACCGGCCAATCCTGCCGCGATGGTGTAGGCCGCCACCACCAAGGCAAATCGGTCCGTCGTCAGGCCGATCGCCCGCTTGAGCTGAGGTGCCAGCGGCATGATCACCATGAAGTCGACGATCGACGTGAACTGCACTGTGGCCAGGACAAGCAAGATCAAGCGTTCTTGACGCGACAATCGGCGGCTGAGTTCTGTAGAGGGCACGAAGAATCCTTCCCTAGAGTCTCGATCAGGGTCCAATCGTTTGTTTTATGGCCGCCGCCCGCCGAACGGTCACGGCGACGCGGTGTGGTCTACCCGTCGGCCCACGGTCGATTCTTCATCGAGTGGACCTTCCCTTTCGATGATCGACAAATTCCGCTGTGCGAGATTTTGATCTCCCGTGAGTGCTCGCGCTTCCGAGACTGCCCTGCGGCCTCTTGTGGCGCCGCCGCAGCAGTCGCATCGCTGGCGGTCGTCGCGACGAAGCGCGTTTCGGAAACCGTCCTCTGTAAGGGTGTGCAACCGGCCGTTAGCGCCAGAGCAATCAAGGGTGCCGAAAGTGTGAGAAGCCAAAGGAGATAAAGCACCATTTTCTCGCGCCTTCATTGTTCTGGGCATGACTGGGATGCTGGACCGATCGACGGCTCGATCAACGCGCGGATACTCACGTTGGGCGACGTCCCAACGGTGAGATCCCAACAGCATCCGGAGCATCGCATCCATGTCGTCGCCTTCGTTTTTACTGTGCAGGCCCCGTGTCGGCCTCCGCCCTGGAGCCCGACTTATTGTCGGGGCCGGTTGAGGGCTTTGCTGTCCAGGGGCCTGTCGCCGGTTTATAATATCGACCGATCTACTTACCGAGTTGATATTGTACCGGTCCAGTATTATGAGAGTCGAGTCTGAAATGTCAAGGTCTTCCTCGGACCGCACGTCCGACTCCCAGTCCCTCGTTGAAGCCTTCGGGCGCCTCATGCCATTATTCAGGCGTTGGCTCGAGTTAAAGTATGAGAAGGGATCGATTAGCTACGCTCGGCTCAAGCTGATCGGCATGCTACACGTCAAAGGGCCGATGATCATGAGCGAACTGGGCGTGAGGCTCGACGTCTCGGCCCGCAACATTACCAAGCTGGTCGATGCGCTCGAGCACGAGGGGTTGGTCCGGCGCGTCGCCCATTGCACCGACCGGCGCGCCACCGTGATCGAAACCACTCCTGAAGGGAGCAAGGTCGGCGAGCGGGTTTGGGGAGAACATTGCAGGGCAATGACGACGGTATTCGATGAGTTGAGTGAAGTTGACCGAGCTGATTTGCTACGAACGGTCAGCCGTCTTCACGCCGTGCTCGAACGACGCATGGCCGCGGCGGCGTTAAACCCGTCCAGGTGCGCCGAACGGCCGCCCGCAAGGCATGCTCCCCGCGAGGACAATCAAGGATGAATCAGTGGCGGCGCCCAGACAAAAATGAGACTGAGGTCGTCACGGTCGAGCGAATGGATCGCGTGGGACAGTCCGGTCGGGCATTGAGCGCCCGGAAATCGGCGTAGTTTCGGAGCGAATCGAGATCGCGTTCGGAAGCCGCTTGTCGGACGAATGCCGCCGGGATCACGGCTTCGAACCGTGAAACGGGTCACTCGGAAACCCGGCATCGAAGAGCATTGACTCGGCCTCGCTCCGCAGGAGGGCCAGCTCCTGGAATTCCCAGAAAGATCCCAACGGATCCGGAGCCGCAGCGCGGAGACGCTCCAGTGAGCGGCGGGCTTGTTCGATCCTTCCCTTCCGCGCGTGCGCCATTGCCAGGAAGGCCCAGTCGGTGGC
The DNA here is from genome assembly GCA_963823665.1 of uncultured Planctomycetota bacterium. GTDB lineage: Bacteria > Planctomycetota > Planctomycetia > Isosphaerales > Isosphaeraceae > CAVXHV01. Next base: position 1,816,959 of record CAWGMQ010000006.1, on the reverse strand, counting down.
GAATTCCATTACTCCGAGGTTGATTCCTTCGTTCAGGCGCGCGATCGCCTCATCCTCCCGGCCGGCCCGGAGCAGCAGTCCTCCCAGGGCGCTCACCAACAGGTGACGAGCCAGCTTGCCCGGCGCGGGGACGGCGGCAAGCCGGTTTTCGCACCAGTGTATTGGCACCTGGTAGTCGTCCAGGCCCTGCGCCCCCAGGCCAATGAACGAAGCCGCGGCCAGGGTGTTCCAGAAGACCGTCGGTTCCGGTCGATGGCAGGCGATGAACGCAGCGCAGGCCTCGCGGTAGCCCGCGCGATCACCCGCCCTCATACAGGCGATCACCCAGGCCTGGGCGAGCTCCCGGCTCAGCGGACCGGTCCGGCCGCAGTGCGCCAGCAGGACCGCGGCCTTGGCCCAGCGGCCTGCCTTGCCGAGCTCCTCGGCCCGGGGAATGACCAGTCCCTGGTCGGCCCCCAGCTCGAAGACGCGGGCAAGCTCGGCCTGGCGGTCGGCCTCGCGCCCCAGTTTGCCGAAGACCGCCGCGCGGTCCTCGTGCAGGAAACCGTCCTCGGGCCGCGCGGCGATCAGGCGGTCGAGATACCAGAGGGCCTCGGCCCAGCGCCCGGCTTCGGTGCAGTCGACCACGCACTGAGTCTGGAAATCCAAGACCTCCTCGCGGGAGCCCAGCCGCTCCGCCTGCCCGTAGTCCGTGGCGGCCTTGGCGAACCTGTCGGAGTTGTCGGACAAGGACCGCGCACGCCTCCGGCGCGCATAGAGGGACCAATCGTCGGGCCGCGCGGCGATCAGGCGGTCGAGATGCCACAGCGCCGCGAACGCATGGCCGTTCCGCTCGGCCTCACTGAGCATCAACTCGTACCAGGCGGAATCGTCATCCGGCTGCAACGCGGTGGGATCGAGTTGCCCTAACCGCTCGAGCCGGTCGCGCCAGGCCCGGTCGTCGAGCCGCGAGATCGCCTGACCGGTGTCCATCCGGAGGCCGGTCCGGGCCTCGATCCGCAGCGTCAAGTCGGCGAGCTCGGCATCCTGGACCGGCTCGGCAACGGGCCAGGTGCGGGCTTCGCCGAACTCGTCGATCGCGGCAAAAGTCCGGCCTTCGGGCGCGAACGCGACGTGATGAACGCCGTGACTTAGCAAGCGCGGTGGACCGACCGGCTGCGATGTGGCCGGGTCGCAGAGCCGGGCGCTGCCATCCGCGAACCCCGCGACGACGAGCGCACCATCACTGCGAAACGCCGCGCAGGTGGCCGGCGACGTGCTGGAGAGCAGGCTGGAAATAACCGCCGCCGTCGCTGCGTCGCGAAGTTTGACCGTGCCGTCACTTCCGACCGTGAGGAACGCCCCACCATCCCTACGGAATCCGCAAGACACCTCGTCAATGATCGGCTCGCCGATCGTCTGCCGTCGGGGCAGATCCCAGAGCCGCGTGGTGGGACCGGCATCCACGAGCAGGGCTCGACCATCGGGACGGAATTCAATCCGGTTGACGGGATGGGTGCTCGGCAGCAAATCGCCGACGGGTTGGCGTGTCCCGGTGTCCCAGACCCGGACGCCCGGTTTGGCGGTATGATCGTTGGAAAGCCCCACCGCGAGCATCTGGCCATCCGGGCTGAACGCCAGGCTGAGCACGATCTCGCATTGAAAAAGCGGATGCCCGATCTCCCGGCCTGTCGAGGTATCCCAGAGCCGGACCAGTCCGTAGAAATCGCCGGTGGCCAGCACCTTGCCGTCGGACTGGAAGGCCAGGGCCGCGACGTAGTTGAGTTGCGGAATCGGCGGGCACTGCAACCGGCCCGTGCTCGCGTCCCAGAGTCGCACCTCGCTCGCGAAGCGACCGTCCTGATGGCTCTCGGTCGCGAGGCATCGGCCGTCGGGACTGACTGCGAAGCTACCGAACTTCCAGCCGGGGTAGTGCGAGGCGGGCCTTCCCAGAGTGCGTCCCGTCGCCGGATCCGAGAATCGGATCAGTGCTCGCTCGCCCGCCCGCTTGGCCAGTGCAATCGCGATTCGCCCGTCCGTCCACAGCCCGGTCCAGAATGAGGTGATATCCCGCATCCGGCTCGCGGGTTCGATCCCCGAGAGCGATGCTTGCGACTCGGTTCCTCCACGGAGAACCAGCTCTGAATCCGTTGATATCTGCCACAGATGAACGTCGCGATGGGACGCGGCAAGCATGGTGCGACCAAACGGACGCGAATCAAGCCATTCAGCAGTCCCGGCATGAAGGCCAGCACCCCTCACGCGGCCGTCCTTGGCATCATGTACGACCCACAGGTTGTTGGTATTCGTCACCAGACAATCAGCCGCTCGAGTAAAAAAAGCGGACTTCGTGCTTGTCATGGGAGCAGTAATCGGTCTTCCCTTGCCCGGATCCCAGACCTGACCGAAGAAGCTGTTGTTCTGGTTGATGACAGATCGCTTATTTTCCGACACGAACAGCGACCGGGCGTCGGGGCTGAAGAGTAACAGGGAAAGGGCGTTCTCGGCGGCTGGCCAGCTCGCCGTTCGCCGGCCCGAGGGGAGGTCGAGCACATCGATGAACGCCTTACCGTTCTCGACTCGGCGGATCGCGACCATCCTGCCGTCAGGGGCGGCAGCAGCCGATCCACTGCTCCGGATCGGCTCTCCGCGCCCCGGCCCGTCGCCACGTCGAGTCGCGATAACCACCAACTCTCTGAGTTGTCAGTATAAGTGACAAAAGCCGTTGAGCCGTCCGGACTCAACTCGATCCATTCCCCGTGCTGTCCGAGGGGCTGCGACGTCGTCCAGAGCACCCGCCCCGTGATCAGATCGATGGCAACGACGCGGCGCTGGTCGTCGCGAGCGACGAGGACTTTTCCGTCCGGTCGGAAGGCGAACGGGGCGAAAGCACCGGGCAAGGAGGAGAGCTTTTGTCCCGAGGCGGTGTCCCACAGGTTGATGGGCGTTGCTATCGCACGGTCATGTGGATTGAAACCCGTTGCAAACGATCGTCCGTCCGGGCTGAAGGCGACGTAATCGCAGGGACCGCCTGTATCGACGATCCGCAGCGTCTTGTGAACCTGCCCGAGCCAGGCACCCAGGTTCCAGCGAACCGCATTCTGAAATCCCTCCGCTTCGTCCGGGGCCGTCTTGAGGGCCTCGAGCATCCAGAGCAAGCCCCGGTCGGCGTGACCCTCTTCGGCCAGGGCGATCCCCTTGTCGAGCGCCAGACCTGCGGACAGCCGGCGCGAATGATCGCGCTCTTCGATGGCCGCTTGCCGATCGCGCTGCGATTGCTGATTCGCCAGTTGCTCGCGCGCGGCCAGGTTCGTCTCGCGCCGGGCCGACTCCTTGAAATAAGCCGCCGCCAATGTCGAGCCGATCGTCACCGCGACGAGCACCATCCCCAGCACGCCGCCCAGTGTCGCGATCACGGGGTTCCGCCTGGCCCACCGCCAGTATCGCTCCGAGGTGCTGACCTGGCGGGCCTTGATCGGCTCGTCGGCCAGGAACCGCCGCAGGTCCTCGGCCATCGCGTCGGCCGACTGGTACCGCGCTCCGGGCTCCTTCTCGATCGCCTTCAGAACGATCGTCTCGAGGTCGCGGGGGATGTGGCGGTCGATCGATCGGGGGTGGACTGGCTCTGCGGTCTTGACTTGCTCGACCAGCTTCAGCCGGTCGGACGATTCGAACGCCGGCCGGAGGGTCAGCAGCTCGTACAGGGTCAGCCCCAGCGCATAGACATCGGCGCGGGCGTCCCCCAGCCCGCGGAACCGCTCAGGCGCCATGTATCGGAACGTCCCCAGGATGTCGCCGGTCGCGGTCAGCCCGTCTTCCTCCGCCTTGGCCAGGCCGAAGTCGGTGATCCAGACCACTCCCGCCGAATCCAGCAGCAGGTCCGACGGCTTGATGTCGCGGTGGATGATGCCGCGTGAGTGCGCGTAGGCCAGCCCTTGCGCTGCCTGCCTGCCGATCTGCGCGACGCTCCGGAAGAACGGCTGCCGGCGGCCCGAGGAATCGATCTCGGAGATGTGCGTGCCGCCCGGCAGCATCGCCGAGCCCGACAGGTTGGTGGAACCGGGGCGAGCCGGAGGTTGCCCCTCCTTGGCGGCCAAGGGCGCCAGTGCGGCGGTCGCGTTTGAGCCGAATCCTTCCGTAGCGACAGCGGCGTTCGTCGTGGGCGGGTTGGTCGCCGGCCGTTCCGTCCCGTCCCTCATCAGGCGGCCGGTCAGCACAGATTCCGCAAGCTGGCCGAGCTCGCGCTGCCGGAGGATCGACTTCACGGAAACCCGCGACGCCCCGACGGTCGTCGATGCCTCGAGGCCTTCGGCCCGGCCCGTTCCGGCCTCGCCGGCGTCGAGACCCGGCGCGAGCAGCCGCCGCAGCTCGGCGATGACCTGCTCGAGCCCTTGGCCCTGAATGAACTGCATCGCGTAAAAAGCGACCTCGCCCTCTTGCCCGACCTCGAAAACCGGCACGATGTTGGTGTGGTGCAACCGCGCTGCGGCCTTCGCCTCCCGTCGGAACCGCTCCAGGGCATGGCGGTCGCCCACCACGTGGCCGGGCAAAACTTTGAGCGCCACCCGTCGGCCCAGGCTGACCTGCTCGGCCTCATAGACCACCCCCATGCCGCCGCGCCCGATCTCACGCACGATCCGGTAATCACCCAGCCGCCTCGACTGGCTCTCGATCGCATCCCGGCCGGCCGGAGCCGCGTCGACGTCGATCGAGAGGTCTTGCTCGACCATCACCAGCGCCGGCAGCAGCCTGCGAATCTGGTCGGCCAGCTCGGGGTGGCGGGCGGCGTACTCGACGATGCTGGGACGCTCACCAGCCCGGAACCGCGCCAGGAACGACTCCGCTACGCCCTCGAAAGGATCGCAATCGACCGATGGCTCGCTCATGGCTCCTGCCCTGACGTGTCTCCGGGTAAGGCATTGAGGACCTTCTCGAGCCGCTCGAGCGCCCGCGTGTACCGTTTGCTCGCCGCCTTGAACTTCAGCCCTAAGGCCGCGGCGGCATCGCCGTTGGCCATCTGCTCGTAGTGGCGCAAGACCAGGATCTCGCGGTCGAGCGGGTCCATGCGGTTAAGGGCCTCCTGGAGCCGAACCTTCCGCTCGGCCCGCACCGCCGCCTGGCTGGGGCTCGTGAGCTTGCCGAGAAGCCGGGCGGCCAGGGCCCCGGTGCTGGCGCCGGGCATCGCGCCCCGGTAGATCGACACCTCGCGGCCGACATCCCGGCCGGGCGAGCCCAGGTGCCGCCGATGCTGCTCCTGCACCCGCTGGCCAACCAGGAACCGCAGCCAGATGTAGAACGGCACGGCCGGATCCCGGATGAACTCCTCGAGCCGCCGCATCGCATCGAGGTACCCCTCCTGGATCACGTCCGAGGCGTCAACCCGCCCCCGGAGCCGGGGGTCCAGCCGCAGCGCCACCATCCGGCGAAGCCGGGCGCGGTAGCGCTCGAGCAGCACGACGATCGCAGCCCGGTCGCCCGCCGCGGCCCGCGTGACAACTCCGGGGACCTGTCCTGGAGGTGGCGACATCTCGTCCATACTTACAGTACTGCGAGTTTCAATAAACCGAGACAAAAAAAAGCCAAAGCCAGGCGAGCATCGCGGTCGCCTCGCAGTATAGGTGGTAAGCCCAAGGAGAGGACAAGGCCCGCCAGGGATCGTGATGACCAGCGTCTGAGCCGCGGAGCACCAGCGTCGCGTTGTCGCCGCGGGTTAGCCCCGAGAGGTCGGTCCACGCGCCGTGCAACCAATCCTGACCTTATGCAACCAGAACCTCGCAGCTCTTGACGGAGTCACAAGATGAGTCCGGACTTGATGAACGCTTGGGAATGCCATCAGGCCGGTCGCTACGCCGACGCGGGCCGCACCTACCAGGCCCTGCTGGACCGCGATCCTGATGACGCTAACGTGCTGCACCTGTTTGGCGTCTTGCATCACCAGTGCGGTTACTCCGCCCGTGCCGTCGAGCTAACGGGCAGGGCCATCGAGCTGCGGCCCGACGTCGCCACGTATCATGCCAACTTCGCCGAGATCCAGCGTGCCCTGGGCCAGCGCGAGCAAGCCGCCGAAAGCTGCCGCTCGGCCCTCCGCCTGCGGCCGGACTACCCCGAGGCGCTCAACAACCTCGGCAACGTTCTGCGCGGCCTGGAGCGGTGGGCCGAGGCGGCCGATGCCTATGCCGAGGCCCTCCGGCTAGAGCCCGACCTGGCCGTCGCGCACGCCAACCTGGGCCTGGCGCTCCTTGGGCAGGGCAAGCCGGTCGTTGCCCTCGCGCATTCGCGCCGGGCCGCCGAGCTGGCCCCCGAAGATGACGCCCTGTGGCTGCAATTGGCCTACGTCCACGGCCAGGCCGAGGACTGGCCCGCCGCGGTTGAGCTTTGCGAGCGCCGCGCCCTGAAGAAGCCGGCCGATGCTGACGCGCACAACGAGCTCGGCTGGGCCTACCTGTCCGACGGCCGCCATGCCGAAGCCGAGGCCGCTTATCGCCGCGCCCTGGAGCTGCGACCCGATCACCTGGACTCGTGGATCAGCCTGGGCTCACTGCACGAGGAGCTCGGGGCCATGGCCGAGGCCGAGGCGTGCTACCACGAGGCCGAGACCCGTCATCCGCAGTCACCGTTGCCGCTGGCGCGGCGGGCGGTGCTCGTGCGCGGCCGGCTGCCCGAGGCCGACCGCGACCGGCTCCGCTTCGCGATGCACGGGCCGATCGCCCCGGTGGTGCGGATGAACCTGCTCTTTGCCCTCGCCCATGTCGCCGACGCGCGGGGCGAGCACGCCGAGGCCGCCGCCTGCCTGGAGCCGGCCAACGCCCTGGCCCGGGAGCTGCGCCGCAGCCGTTACCAGCCCTACGACGCCGACCAGCACCGGCGGCGCACTCACCCTCACCAACGACACCTTCACCCAGAACAAGGCCACCGCCGGCGCCGGCGGTAGCGGCGGCAACAACGGCAGCGCGGGGCAAGGCGACGGCGGCGCCGTCTTCATACGCAACGGCACCCTGGCCGCCACCTTCGACACCTTCAGCGGCAACGCCGTCGCGAGCGGCAATAGCAGCGCCGGCACCGCCAGCGACGTCTACGTTCTCAGCGACAGCAGCTCCGGCAGCGGCTTCAGCGGCGCTACCGCCACGGCCACGATCGTCAACAGCATCCTCGGCCAGAACGGCACCACCACCGTCAGCGACTTCTACGCCAATGCCATCCATGGCGCCGGCGCCCCCAAACTGTCCGGCAGCAGAAACGACCTGCTCAGCCTGGACGCAACCGGGTCGAGCGCGTTGACCGGGGCCCCCGGGACCGCTGCCATCAGCATCGGCAGCCCGAAGTTCGCGGCCGCCGGGCTGGCCAACAACGGCGGCCCGACCAAGACCATCGCCCTGCTGGCCGGCAGCCCGGCCATCACCGTCCCGGCCGCCCTGACCGCCTACGAGAACGTGGGCCAGGCCATCAGCGGCATCACCATCGGCAGCGGGCAGAGCGGCAGCCTGACGGTCACCCTCGCCGTCGGCCACGGCACGTTGACCCTGGGGACGACCAGCGGCTTGACGGCCACCGGCAACGGCAGCGGCTCGGTGTCCTTGACCGGCAGCACGGTCGAGCTCAAAGCCGCCCTGGCCACCCTGGTCTACCGCGGCGGCCTCAATTTCAGCGGCGCCGACACGCTGAGCCTCGCCGTCAGCCTCGGCAACATCAGCTCGGATGCCAGCGTGGCGATCACCGTGGCGTCGATCGACCCAGCAGGATGCCGACCTCGAGGAACAGGTGGAAACGCTGGAGGCGGCGGGGGTGCTGAACGCGGCGCAGGCCGACTCCGTCGGTGTGAAGCTGATCCTTAAAGGCAACAACGGCGACACCAGCAAGGTGCAGACGTTCCTGAGTGAGGTTGCCGCGTTCCGCAAGGCCGGCATTTTGACTCAGGCCCAGGCAGAGGCCCTCTCGGGTCCGGCCAACATCCTGCTGCAAGGCCTCATCGTGGAATTCGGAGGCTGAGACTCTCCGGCGTGACCGCGGCGGGCTTCAGCCAGGTTCCCCTTGAGCGCATGGGCCAGGGCCAGGTGAGCCCAGTCGGTGGGCAGTTCCACTTGGTTCGCGGCGGCAATTCCTTCGTTGACGCGGCCAATCGCATCGTCCAGCCGCCCGGCGCGGAGCGAGAGGCCTCCCAGAACGTTCGAGAAGTAATGTTTGATTACGGGGTTCAGCGTGGGACTGGCGGAAAGCCGGCGCTCGATCCATCGCATCGGCACCCGGTAGTCGTCCAGGCCCTCGGCCCCCAGGGCGAAGAACGATGCCGCCGCGAGTGCGTTCCAGACGACCGTCGGGTCCGGCCCCTGGTAGTCCATGAACGCCGCGCAGGCCTCGCGGTAGCCGGCGCGATCGCCGGCCCGCAGACAGGCGATGCCCCAGGCCTGGGCCAGAACCGAACTGAGCGGGCCTGCCCTCCCGCCGCGCGCCAGCAGGCCCGCGGCCTCGGCCCAGCGGCCGCCGCGGCCAAGCTCCTCGGCCCGCGCGATCACGAGCCCCTCGTCAGCTCCCAGCGCAAACACGCTTGCCAGCTCGGCCTGGCGCTCGGCCTCGCGGCCGAGCTTGCCGTAGACCGCTGCGCGGTCCTCGTGCAGCGTCCCGTCCCCTGGCCGTGCGGCGATCAGGCGGTCGAGATACCAGAGGGCCTCGGCCCAGCGCTCGGCCTTGGTGCAATCGACGACGCAGTGAATCTGGAAGTCCCGCACATCGTCTCGCTTACCGAGCCGCTCGGCCTCACGGTAATCGGCGGCCGATTTGTCGAACCGGTCCGATCCCAGTGTGAGGAATACGCGGCCATCCGGACGAAATCCGCCGGCCTGATCGTCAATAATTTCTTCACCCATTGCCTGCGCCCGGACGGCATCCCACAGCCGGGTGGAACCGCCGCACGTGAGCAGGGCGCGACCGTCCGGACGGAACTCGATTCGGGTCACGCCCGCAACGCTGGGCAACAATTCGCCGATGGGCCGGCCTGTCGCGGTATCCCAGAGTCGAGTGCCCGGCTTGTGTGTAAAAACTTCGGCGAGCCCCACCGCCAGCGTCTTGCCATCCGGGCTGTAGGCCAGGGCCAGATCGATCTCCCTTTGAGGAAGCGGCTGCCCGATCTCCCGGCCGCTGGACGTATCCCAGAACCGAACCAGTCCGTGGTAATCGCCCGCCGCCTGGAATGCGGCCGGAGCGAATGTCCCCGGCAACGAGGAGAGCTTTCGCCCCGAGGCGGTGTCCCAGAGGTCGATGGGCTTGGCGCACACGTGATCCGCAGAGCGGAAACCCGTGACAAAGAATCGTCCGTCAGGGCTGAATGCGAGATATTCGCACGGACCTCCTGTTCGGGGCCGTGCCGTTTCGCGTGGCCCTTGATGTTATTCCGGAGAGAACCGAGAGAGCACCGCGTAATGTGCGCTAAAGAAATAGGCCCAGATCGGCCCCAATGCGAGCCTCAGATATCGACCGAACAGCATTTTGCAATATGTTAGATTCGAAGATTTGTTCTTCTTGCACACAAATTTGATTGTCTCTCTATCGAGTAATGGCAAATATCTGCGAGTATCGATCACCTTCATCCCGCTCGATTCTAATAGCCGGCGAAACGATGAGGCTGTGAAAAACTGCACGTGACCGGCAAGATTCTGAGTCCGATCCTCCTTCGCCAAAGCGCTAAGCCTGCCCATAAGTAGATCATCGAGCGGAACCTCGGAAACCAGGTATTTGAAATTAAGGCGCCGCAACGATTGCAAGAAGGCAAGCGGTTCTTCGAGATGCTCGATGACATGGCTCACGACAACCACATCAACCGGCCTATTGAATGAGAAATCTTCTGAAGTGACATCAAATGAATGTGTTTCAATTTCGTTTGAATTACTGTTCAAATAGTCTATTGCGGTGTCGGAGTAATCCACTGCGATATAAGACTTGGCAATTTTACGCCGCTGACACTCACGAATGACCGAGCCTGTGCCACACCCGAGTTCGAGAAGGGTATCACACTCGATGTTGTTCTTCTTGAGCAACCGCTCTATCGAATCGGCCTTGTGTCCTGCGGTGCGATCAAGCCACTCCGCTTCTCGATCAAGTTCATTCTGAAAAAGGCTGTCGTAATGGTCACGACCACTGACCCCCGTCTGTTTCACTTGGGGCATGTTGAGCCTCACTTGTGTGTGATCACTTGTACCAAAGGTGCAAAAAGGCCTGCTTGGTGGCTTGCTCTATCTACAAGGCGGCAGGAATCTCGTCAATCCCAAACATAGTGTGGTAGTGTGGCAACCCGTTGTTTAAATGTAAGCGCAAATGTGAATGGCTATACACGGGTTGTCGATCGCGATCAGTCCGGCCCAGCAGGGAGTGGCCAGAATGGTCCCGGCGAAGCCGTCAGCCACGCTGCAGCTCCGACAAACGGTTAACCAGTCCGGAACCGTGCCAGGAACGACTCGGCAATGCCCCCGAAGGGATCGCGATCGACAGATCGTTCGCTCATGATCCCTGCCCTCCCGGGTCTCCGGGTAAGGCATTCAGGATCTTCTCGAGCCGCTCGAGCGCGCGCGTGTACCGTTTGCTCGCCGCCTTGAACGAGAGCCCCAGGGCCGCGGCGGCATCGCCGTTGGTCATCTGCTCGTAGTGGCGCAGGACCAGGATCTCGCGGTCGAGCGGGTCCATGCGGTTAAGGGCCTCCTGGAGCCGGACCTTCCGCTCGGCCCGCACCGCCGCCTGGCTGGGGCTCGTGAGCTTGCCGAGCAGCCGGGCGGCCAGGGCCCCGGTGCTGGCGCCGGGCATGGCGCCCCGGTAGATCGACACCTCGCGGCCGTCATCCCGGCCGGAGGTGCCGAGGTGCCGCCGGTGCTGCTCCTGCACCCGCTGGCCGACCAGGAACCGCAGCCAGATGTAGAACGGCACGGCCGGATCCTGGATGAACTCCTCAAGCCGCCGCATCGCATCGAGATAGCCCTCCTGGATCACGTCCGAGGCGTCGACCCGCCCCCGGAGCCGGGGGTCCAGCCGCAGCGCCACCATTCGGCGCAGCCGGGCGCGGTAGCGCTCGAGCAGCTCGACGATAGCAGCCCGGTCGCCTCCGGCGGCGCGCGTGACAACTCCGGGGACCTGTCCTGGAGGTGGCGACAGCTCGTCCATAGTACTTACAGTACTGCGAGTTTCAATAAACGGAGACAAAAAAGGCTCCCGGTTCTTGCGCGCGTGGGACTCGGCGGAACCGGCTAACCGATTCTGGTCGATTCTAACGAGGCGGTCGCCGAATGACTGACTCCTCGCCCCGAAGGGGCAGTAACAAATCAGCCCAGGGCAACGCCCTGGAACCCGCCGTTTCAACAAACGGAGACGAAAAAAGCCAAGGCCAGGCGAGCATTCCGGTCGGCTCGCAGTATGAGTAGTAAGACGGGCAGTCACGCTTTCTGATCGGCGCGCGGATAAGGGATATCGGGTCACTGATCGCCAAGACGCTCAGCAACCCGAATCTCCTGTCGAGGAGAGGACCGACGGCAGCCATTCCGAGAGTGTGACAGTCAACGTTCTGTCGGGCTAACTCTCGGCGAGCGAGCGCGATTCGCCGTTTGCTCATTCCGCTGCGGGCGCCGCTCTTCTGCCCTGGTTCGGCGCCGGACGACACTGACGAGCCGGCCGGCCTGCGGGCTAACAAACGCAGCGGGAAATGCGGATGAACGTGGCGGCCGCCGAAATCTGCGCGCTCCGGCTCGTCCAGACCTGCTCAGAAAGAGAACGCCTCCGATGAAAACCGCACCTACAGGGAAGCCGAACGGTGATCAAATCAGCCCGCTTTCCTCATCCTCCATTAGCCCGATGGACGAATCCGGCGGCCTCAGTGAGGCCCATCCCTTCGCCCGCCACGTCAACCCCTACCTGGCCGATCTCCTCGGCAGGATCCGCCTCGATAAGCATTTCGCGCGGGGGAAAGGAACTGAACTTTATGACGACGAGGGTCGGCGTTACCTGGATTGCATCGCCGCCTACGGCGCCCTGCCGTTTGGCTTCAACCCTGCCGCGATCTGGCGAGCGCTTGAGGGCGTGCGCGACCGACGCGAGCCCAGCTTCGTACAACCCTCGCTGGTCGGTCCCGCAGGGGAGCTCGCGGCACGATTGGTGGAGATCGCTCCACAGGGCCTCGAGCGAGTGACATTCACGAACAGCGGCGCCGAGGCCATCGAGGTAGCGATCAAGCTCTGCCGCGCCGCCACGGGACGCCTCGGTATCTTATCAACCGACCGCAGCTTCCATGGCAAAACGCTCGGGGCGCTCTCCGCGACTGGCAACGCCGAATACCAGAAGGACTTCGGGGCGCCCGCCCCACACTTCGACGCGATTCCGTTTGGAGACGCCGTCGCGCTGCGGCTCGCCCTCGCCGAGCGGCCGGCGCATTACGCCGCGTTCCTCGTCGAGCCGATCCAGGGCGAAGGCGGTATTGTGGAGCCTCCCCGCGGGTACCTGGCAGAGGCGCGTGCGATCTGCCGTGATGCGGGCGTCCTGCTCGTCTTGGACGAGATCCAGTCCGGCCTGGGGCGCACCGGGGCCCTCTTTGCGTGCGAGGCCGAGGGAGTGGTTCCAGACGTGATGGCGCTCGCCAAGGCGCTTGGCGGCGGCTTGGTTCCGATCGGAGCGGTGCTCTGCTCCGAGGCGGCATACACGTCAACCTTCGCAATGAAGCACTCCTCTACCTTTGCCGGAAACGCCCTGGCGTGCCGCGCCGGCCTTGCGACGCTGGAGCTGCTAACCCGCGACAACCGCCGACTTGTCCGCCGGGTCGCACGTAACGGCCGGCGGCTGCGTCGCCGGCTCGGGGCCCTGGCGCGCCGTTACCCGCACCTGATCGCCGAAATTCGCGGACGAGGGTATATGCTAGGCGTCCGGTTCCGCGTCAATCGCGATCTGTGGCCCGACAGCCTGCTGGGCGCGGTCGCAGAACAGGGCCTGTTCACGCCCGTCTTCGCGAACATCGCTGACTTTGACCCATCGCTCAAAGTACTGGACTCGGACGAGCTTCGGACGGTCGGCCGCGACGTTGCGGGCCTGCTCGAGCCGTTCGTTGTCAGCCGGGCTCGGATCACGTCCGCGGGCGGCCAGAAGATCTTCGGCGAGTTCATCGCGCTACCCTGGACCGCCGCGCAAATGGCAGCAATGCCACGTCGTAAGGCGGTCGCAGGCGTTCGGGCCGCGCTGGGGTTAGCCCGGTCGCGCGGCGCCCAGCTCGTTGGGCTGGGTGCGTTCACGTCGATCGCCACCCGGGGTGGCCTCGACGTGTCGCGGGAAGGGATCCCGGTAACCACGGGGAACTCGTTCACGGCCGTGTCATCGGTCCAGGCGGCGGCGATAGCCGTGGTAGCCCTCGGCGGCTACTTCGGCGCCGCTACGCGAGCCACGATTGTCGGGGCGGGCGGGGCGATTGGGCGGGCGGTTGCCCTGCTCCTCGCCGAAAACGTCGGCCGCCTCACGCTCGTCGGCAACCCCGACCGCGACCCGGCCGCAATCCGCCGCCGGCTGCTGGCGGTCGCCGCCGACATCTGCCGGCACCTGACCACGGGCTACCGCCAAGGGTGCAGCTTCGTCTCGGGCTCGCTGTTCGCCCGATTCCTGGCGGAGTGCCGCGGGGCGCCCGACCCTGACGCCTCGGCCGAGGCGTTCGCGGCGCTCGTCGGCCGCCTGGAGCGTCGGGGCGCCCTGATGCTGACCACAGCGGTCGACGAGGTCCTGCCGTCGGCCGATCTGGTTGTCACTGCCACCAGCGCCACCGGGTCGATCATCAACCCAGGATCGCTCCGGGCCGGGGCCGTCGTTTGCGACCTGTCGCGGCCGGCGAATGTTGGCCCCGAAGTCGCTATCGCGCGGCCCGATGTGCTCATCATTGATGGCGGGATTATCGAAGTCCCCGGCCGCCCTCACCTCGGTCGGTTCGGGCTCGGACCCGGGCTGGCTTATGCCTGCATGGCCGAGACGATGTTGCTGGCCTTGGACGGGCATCTCCAAAACTCCAGCCTTGGTACCGACCTGACGGCGGAGAGTCTGTGCCGCCTGCGCGATTCGGCTCGCCGCCACGGCTTCCGGGTCGCGCAACTTCGCAGCTTCGGACGCCCGCTTGAGCCAGCCTAGCTCGAGAGGAAATGCTTGAAGCGACGGTTCGCCTGAACAGCCTCCTCAGGTATCGTACGACCCGCGCTTCGAGTTGCTCGCGGTCGGCGGGCGAGGCCTCTTCATTGAGAAAGCCCCTTGGCTGCATCGATTTCGGTAGGGTCGTGATTACCGGGCCATACGGTCGGAACATTTGGCCTTTCGCGCTCGGCGATTTCCGCCAGATTCGCCGCGGGCCCGATCGGGGCCGCCGGTTGGTCCCAGGCCAGACCGATCGCGGCGAGCTCTTCGTGAAGCAGGTTCAGATCCCAGAGCGTGATGTCGGCAGCGGCGCCGGCCATCGCCAACCATCGACCGGTAGCGTCGAACTCCAGGTCCTTGACGATCCCGGTCCGCGGCGGTAGGGCGAAGAGCAGGTCGAAGCTCTGCGCATCGCGGAGAAAAACCTGGCCGTCCGTTCTGCCTCCTGTCGCCAGCATCCGTCCGTCGCCGGAGATTGCGATCGCTTCGATCGCGCCGTCGTGCGCGGCCTCGAGCCGCTCGCCGGCGGCGAAAGTGCGGAGCGAGACTCGCGAGAGCGCACCGTCGGCGCCCGCGACAATCAGATCATCGCGCGTGCGATCGATCACGAATTCGCGCGCGCCCCGCGGAATCGGGATGACTCGAGGCGGTGCGTTCCCATCCAGATCGTAGACAATGAGACCCGAGCCCGTACCGGTGACAACGTACCGATCTCCCTCCGTGATGGCGACTGCGCGAACCATGTCTGTTCCCTCGGGCTCGCGGCGCAGTATGTGCCCCGTGTTCACGTCCCAGATCACCAGCACTCCATTTCCGTCCACGCTGGCGAGCCGGCGGCCCGCGTGGTCGAACGTCATGGCAAACACGCGCGCTGCGTGGCCCATGAGGGTATGGCGCAACGAGCCGGTCGCGGAATCCCAGAGTTTAACTTCGCAAGACTGGTCGCCTTGTCCAGTGGCGAGCAAGCTGCCATCGGGACTGTACGCCACCGCGCCGACAAACCGCACGTGGGCCCTCCAGTGCTCTAGCGCACGGCCCGTCTCCGCGTCCCAGACGATGACGCAATGATCGTCGGCTCCCGAAGCGAACCGGGGCAGGACGGGGTGCGCTGCAAGGCATTCGGCTCCATTCAAGTGGCCGGCAAGCAGCCGCCGCGCGCGGCGGCCTCTGAGCTCGTAAAGTCGAGCGCGCGCGGCGGTCCCAAATCTGGAAATCTCGTCAACCGCCAGATAACGGCCGTCGGGGCTGAACGCGACGACTTGCCGGAACCACAGCCCCGGCAACAAGGACAAAGTCTCGCCGGTTCTGGCTTCCCAGATTCGCACGGAATAGTCTCGGCTCGTGGTGGCGATCCAGTTGCCATCGGGGCTGAATGCGAGGCTCGTCACCGTTTCGTTGTGCCCGTAGAGCGCCATGAGTTCGTCGCGGCGAGCTACGTCCCACAGCCGCGCCGAGTGGTCCCAGGATGTGCTGGCCAGGGTGTTGCCGTCGGGGCTGAAGGTAAGAGACGTGATCTCACCACGATGTCGCCCGAGCGTCACCGGCGGTGCCTCGGATTCGATCGAACGGATCTGGACGGAATCGTTCGGACCACGATGAGCCAGCCACCGGCCGTCTGGACTCATTGCAAAGATCCTGAGATCGGGCCTGCTCCCGGCGATCGTTCGAACGATACCCATGCCCGCATCGTGGATCTCGATGCGGCCGTCATCCCACCCGACGGCAAGGCGACGGCCCGTGCGATCAGTTTCCAGCCCAGTCGCTTGGGCCTTACCGCCGCTCAATGGCGGACGACCGGTCGGCCGGCCCTTGGCGTCAAGGAATTCAATGCGATGGCTCCAGGCAGTCCGACCCAAAGTGCCGTCCGGCAGGAACACAGTCTTGATGAGCGGGTCGTCGATGGACGGCCAGTTTTTGGGCCGAATCTGGCCGGCCGGATCCGCGGCGTGCCAGAGATGGCACTTGCGCGTTACGTCCCAGAGGTCGACGTCTCCGTTGAGAGTTGCAGTGACCAGGGTCTGGGAGTCAGGGCTGAAGGCAAGCGACCAAAGCCGCTGCTCGCGCTTTTCCAGCCGCGCCACTTCGACAATGTCGAACTCGCCGAGACAGGCGACCGCCTCGCTTCGAAGCTCGGCCAGATCGCGGCGCGGAGTCGTTGCCCTGGTCATCCGGGCCAGGTTGCCCAGGGCGCCGTCGCGCCAGCCCAGCGGGCGACCGGCTCGCAGCGCTCTGACCTCGCTGAGCATCGCCCGGTAAGTTTCGGCCTCGGCCGCCACGCGCGACGATCGCTCTGCCGCCGCTGAGTTCTCCTGACGCGTGGCCAGATCGGCAAACCGGCCCACCGCGATGAGCGAAGCGATCGTCACGGCCAGGAGCAGTGTTGCGAGCGCCGCGCCCAGCGTGGCGATCCAGGGATTACGGCGTGCCCAGCGCCAGTACGCGCTCGACGCTGCTGCTCTGTCGCGCGCGGATTGTCTCATTGTCCAGGAACCGTCGAAGGTCCTCGGCCATGGCTTCTGCCGACGAATACCGCCGCGCCGGGTCCTTGTCGATCGCCTTGCGAACGATCGTTTCCAGGTCCCGAGGAATTCGGCCGTCGATCGAACGGAGACGCTCTGCATCTTTGGATTTGATTTCCTCGATGAGCCGGAGCCGGTCGGACGTCTCGAAGGCGGGCCGCAGGGTGAGCAATTCGTAGAGCGTCAAGCCCAACGAGTAAACATCGCTGCGTGCGTCTCCTGTGCCGCTGAACCGCTCCGGCGCCATGTAGCGCAGTGTCCCCAGGATGTCGCCGGTAACCGTCAATCCGTCTTCCTCGGCCTTGGCCAGGCCGAAGTCGGTAATCCAGACAACGCCCGCGGTATCGAGCAAAAGGTTTGACGGCTTGATGTCGCGGTGCACGATGCCGCGCGAGTGCGCGTGCGAGAGCCCCTGTGCCACCTGGCGGCCGATCTGCGCGACACTTCGGAAGTATGGCTGGCGACGCGAGGCGGATTCGACCAGCGAGAGCGTAGCGCCGCCCGGCAGCACGGTCGAGCGGGGTACTGCCGGTTCGACCGGCTCGGTCATCGCAATTTCGGTGATTCGCTCGGTTCCGCCCGGGGCCGATTTCATCCCTCCGGTCGCCAGCCGGCCGTCCAGGAGGGACTCGGCGACTTGCCCTAGCCTGGCACCTCGCGGGCCGTCCGCCACCGTGGCCGCGGTTCGCATGCCGCTCGACGCATCCCTCCGCCCGCCCATGCCGTTCTCGAGCGGATTCCGATCGACGCGATTCCGGAGCCGCACCAGCTCGTCGATAACCTGGTCGAGTGCCTGGCCTGCGATGAACTGCATTGTGTAGAAGGCGTGCTCACCTTCCTGCCCGACGTCGAAGACAGGCACGATGTTCGTGTGGTGCAACCGCGCGGCGGCCTTGGCCTCGCGATGGAACCGTTGCAGCGCCTTGTGGTCGCGCAGCACGTGGCGGGGGAGCACCTTCAAAGCCACGCGCCGTCCCAGCGAGATTTGCTGCGCTTCGTACACGAGCCCCATGCCCCCCCGGCCGATCTCTCGGACGATCCGGTAGTCGCCCAGGAGTCGCGAGTCGCCCGGCTTTGGGCCCGCCAGGTCCCTCACTTCGGTGGGGTCGAGGGCGGGCTCTTCGGCAATCGACACGTCCCGCTCGATCATCACCAGTGCCGGCAGCAGCCGGCGGATCTGGTCGGCCAGCTCGGGGTGCTCTGCGGCGTAATCGTTCACGCTGGGCCGCTCCCCGGCCCGGAACCGCGCGAGAAACGCCTCGGCAACGATCTCGAACGGATCGCGATCGCCGACTGGCGCGTTCATGGGATGTCCTCGGAGATCCCCCCGGGCAAGGCGGCCATGATCTCCCTGAGCCGCTCGAGCGCCCGTGTGTAGCGTTTGCTGGCCGCTGATTCGTTCAGCCCCAGTGCGGCCGCCGCGTTAACGTTCGACATCTGCTCATAGTGCCGCAACACGAGGATCTCGCGGTCGAGTGGATCCATCTGATTGAGCGCGTTCTGGAGCTGCATCTTGCGCTCGGCCCTTCGCGCCGCCTGGCTGGGGCTCGTCAGCTTGCCGAGGAGCCGGGCGGCGATGGCCCCTGTGCTGGCGCCGGGCATCGCGCCCCGATAAATCGAAACCTCGCGGCCAACGTCGCGGCCTGTTGTCCCGAGGTGGTGGCGATGCTGTTTCTGCAACCGCTGGCCGACCAGGAACCGCAGCCAGATGTAGAACGGCACGGACGGGTCCCGGATGAACTCCTCGAGCCGGTTCATGGCTTCGAGGTAACCCTCCTGGATGACATCCGACGCGTCGACGCGGCCGCGCAGCCTGGGATCCATGCGCATCGCCACCATCCGCCGCAGCCGCCCGCGATACCGCTCCAGCAGCTCGACAATAGCGGCGCGGTCGCCCGACGCGGCGCGCGCGACTAAGTCCGGCACCTGTCCCGGCGGTGGTGACATGTCGCTCATCTTAAGCTCTATACTCCGGGTTTCAACGAGTTGGCGACACGTCTCCGCAGCCTTCCGCGCGGAATAGGGCTCTCGTCAGCCCGGGATCGCACAATGGAGCCTTAGATGTCGCCTCGCGGCCAAATATGGCGCCGCAAAGGTCTTTTTGACGGAATTCAGTCCAGAATCGCGGTCGGTCCGGAGTATTGACAGCAGGGGGAAGTGAAGCCCAACAACTCGGCGAGATTTGTGACTCGCAGACCAAAGAGGTTACGACATGAGATGTGCCAAGACGTTCGCGACGCCGCTCGCTCTGATCATCGGCCTGGCCTTGGCCGGCGAAGCCCGGGCCGGTATCCTGTTCGACTTCAACAACCAGAGCGACGCGGGACTGACCCGCTTCAACCCGCTCGCAGGGGTCGCCGGCCAGCCGGGCGGCTCCTTCACGTTTCCCCTGCTCGCGCCGGGCAACTACGGCTACGAACTCGCCTCGCCCGGCGTGCCGTCGGCACTGGTCCCGGTCATCGGCCAGGCGCGGCTGTACAGCATCGACACCGCGGTGTCGCTCACCAACTTCTCGACCTCGGCCGACATCGTGGGCTGGAACGACACGCTGGGCGAAGCCTTCGGCGTGGGGGGGCGAACGAGCAACCTCGGCCTCGGCACCTCCGACGGTTACGTCGCCCTCTACCTCACGGCGGGCAACGGTGGGAACACGGGCCTCCTGGTCATCGAACGGATCACCAACGAGATCGCGACCGACATCTCTGACGTCGCGGTGACGCTCGACCCGACTCAGTCGTACCAGATTAGTTTCACAGGGGTGGGCGCGAACCTGTCGGCGAGCCTGTTCGACCTGAGCGCACCGGGCGTGGCCTTGGCCACCGTGACTGCGACGGACACGACGTATACTTCCGGTTTCAGCGGTGTCGTAGCTTCGGCCCAAATGGGGTCGACCAGTGCCGTGGACGTAACGTTCGACAACTTGCGGATCGCCTCCGTCCCCGAGCCCTCAACCCTGGTCTTGGGCACAACCGCGGTCGCGATTCTGGCCCTCGCACGGTCGCGATGCGCGAGATCAGCGCGCCGCCCGTGCCGCTTGACAAGATCCTCGGATGACGGATCGCCAATCACGTTACCGGACAATCGTTCCGCCTCGTCATCTTGTCTTTTGGGTCGGACCAAGAGCGTGTGCTGAGCCATAACCCCGGAAAGTCGCGACAGAACGCACGCGGTCGGGACGAGCGGCGGGCAATGCGCCGAAGGCGGTCGAATAAAACCGTCGGGACCGGAGATCGGGTCGAAGTGCCGCAGCACGAGGATCTCGCGGTCGAGCGGATCCATCCGGTTGAGCGCGTCCTCGAGCTGCATCTTGCGCTCGAGCAGCTCGAGGATCGCAGCCCGGTCGCCTGCCGCGGCGCGTGCGACAAGTCCGGAGACCTGCCCTGGAGGTGGCGACATCTCGATCATCTTAAGTTCTGGACAGCGGGATTCAACGAGTTGGGACACGTCTCCGGGGTCTTCCGCGCGGAATTCGGCCCCCTCAACCCGAGTACCCCACTTGCTAGCCTTAAATACCGCCGCAAGGCCAAATTTGGCAAGTTCGAGACTTTTGAGAGGACCCAGTCGAGGATCGCGGTCGGCCCGCAGTACTAGCAACAACGGGAAGTCAGATTCACCAACTCAGAGATGAGTCACGGAGCGACGACCGTGGTCACTTCCGACCTCGCGACCGCCTGGCAGTTCCATCAGGAGGGTCGCTTCGCCGACGCCGCGCGGTCTTATCACACCCTGCTCGTCCGGCAGCCCGACCAGGCCGAGGCCCTGCACCTTTTTGGCGTCCTGCATTACCAGAACGGGTATTTTGCCCGCGCCGTCGAGCTGATCGGCCGGGCGGTGGCTCTGCAACCCGATACCGCCGTTTACCACGCCAACCTGGCCGAGGCCCACCGCTCGCTCGGCCAGCACCAACAGGCCATTGACTGCTGCCGGACCGCCCTGAGACTGCGACAGGCCTACCCCGAGGCGGCCAACAACCTCGGCCTCGCGCTGCATGCGCTGGGCCAGTTTGCCGAGGCCGTCGCGCAGTTCCGCGCCGCGCTGGAGATGCGTGCCGATTTCGCCCTGGCCCGGAACAACCTCGGTACGTCTCTCCACGAGCTGGGTCAGCTCGGCGAGGCTCTCCGGGCGTATCGCGCCGCGGTCGCGCTCGATCCCAACCTGCCCCTGGCCCGCAGCAACCTCGGCGCGATGCTGGTGGATCAGGGCGAAGCCGAGGAGGGCCTGACGCACTGCCAGGAGGCCGTCCGCCTCGAGCCCCGAAGGCCGGCCGCACTCAACAACCTGGGCAACGCGTACCGTGCCCTGGAACGCTGGAGCGAAGCGCAGGCGGCCTACGACGAGGCCCTCCGCGCCGCGAGCTTGATCCAGGAGCGACCGGGTGAGCTGGCGCGGGTCCACGCCAACCGCGGCCTGGCCTTGTTCCTGGAAGGCAAGCGCGCCGACGCCTATGCCGGCTTCCGCCGTGCCGTCGAGCTGGCTCCGGACGATGCCGCGATGTGGCAGTACCTGGCCAACGCCCATGACGCCGACGAGGACCGCGCCGCCGCGCTGTCGTGCTGGCAACGGGTCGTCGAGCTGAATCCCACGCACTCCCCGGGGCACAACCATCTGGGCCGGGCGCTGCAACAGGAGGGCCGGTTCGCCGAGGCCGCCGCCTGCTATCGCCGGGCCCTTGAACTGCAACCACAATATGTGGATGCGCTCCTGAACAGTGGCGGCCTGCACGAGGAGCTGGGGGATATGGCCGAGGCCGAGGCGTGGTATCGCCGGGCCCAGGCGCTCTATCCCCGGGCACCGGGGCCGCTCGCTCGGTTGGCGTTGCTGCTCCGCGGCAAGTTGCCCGACATCGACCGCGACGCGATCGAAACCCAGCTCGGGCGAAGCGGCCGCGGCCGCGCCGACGATCGGAGTCTACCGCCTCGCTCGCCGGCGCGTCGCAGCTTGCTGTTCGGCCTGGCCCAGGTGCTGGACGCCCAGGGCGCGTACGCCGCGGCCGCCGACTGCCTGGAACAGGCCAATGCCCTGGCGCTTGCGCAGCGCCGCAAGCAGGGGAAACACTACAACCCCGACGGGCATGCGGCACTGGTCGACCGGATCATCGCGGGCTTCACGCCGCAACTCTTCGATCGCCTGGCAGGGGCAGGCGACGACACCCGGCAGCCGCTGTTCGTCTTCGGCATGCCGCGCTCCGGCACCACGCTGGTCGAGCAGGTACTGGCCAGTCATTCGCGGGTGCATGGCGCCGGCGAATTGGGCCTGGCCCACGCGGAATTCGTGTCCATACCCGAGCTACTGGGCCGCCCCGACCAGATGCTGCCCTGCCTGGAAGCCCTCGATACGGGGGCCGTGCGGCAACTGACCCGGCGTCACCGCGACGGCCTCGAGGCGCTGCTCCGGACCCTCCCCACCGTCGGACCAGGCGCGGCCAAGGATCGGATCGTGGACAAGCTGCCGGACAATTACCTCTATCTGGGCCTGGTGGCACTCTTGTTCCCCCGGGCGACCTTCATCCACGTTCGCCGTGACCTGCGCGATGTCGCGGTCTCGTGCTGGATGACCGATTTCCGCACCATTCGCTGGACCAACGATCGCAAGCATCTGGCCGGCCGCTGCCGTGATTACGCACGGCTGATGCAGTACTGGCGCACCGTGTTGCCGGTGCCGGTGCATGAGGTGGTTTACGAACACCTGGTCGATGACTTCGACACCGAGGCCCGGCGCCTGCTGGCCGCGTGCGGCCTGGAGTGGGAGCCGGCCTGCGGTCGCTTCCATCAAACGGTCCGACCAGTACAAACCGCCAGCGTGACGCAAGTCCGCCAGTCGCTCTATCGCCGGTCACTGGCGCGGTGGAAACACTACGAAGCAACCCTTGCCGATCTGTTCGCTCGTTTGCCTGTGGAATGACCGTGGGACTGCGCCCCGTGGCGCAGCCGCGCCCGGCCTCGAGTCGGGACTCCCTTCGATCCCGTTGCGACCCCGAGAACACACCGGAGCTTGACCATGCCGCGCCGCATCCTTCTCTCCACCCTCCGAACGCTGTTCCGCTCCTCGCCCGCTCGCCGCCGGCCCATCCCATCCGGCGCGTTTCGGACCCGCAAGCACCTTCTGGAGCTGCTGGAGGATCGCTGCTTGCTCAGCACGTACTCAGTCACCAACACGGATTACAGTGGCACGGGCAGTCTCGGCGCCGCCATCACCGCGGCCGTGGCCGTCCACGACCCCGCAGCCGTGATCACGTTCAGTGGCGTGCCCGCCAATTCCACGATCCAGCTCAATTCCGAAGACGTCAACTCGGCTGCCGCAGAGTTTGGCCCGACGGCGTTCTACATCACCGGGTCCGGCACCAAGATTACCATCGAAGGCTCCGGGGCGCCTGGACTGGTCATCAACGGCGGCAATGCTGTGCGGCCGTTCGTCGTGGCCGGCGGCGACTCGCTGACGCTCGACAACCTGACTCTGGCAGACGGGAAAGCCACCGGCGGCGCCGGCGACAGCACCTTCGGCGGCGGCGGCGGCGGCGGCGCTGGTTTGGGCGGCGCGGTGTTCGTCGAAGGTGTCTTCGAGGCGGACGGCTGCACTTTCGTCAATAACAGCGCCCAAGGCGGCAGCGGAGGAAATGCTCAACCTGGTTCGGACCCGGCGAGCTCGGGCGGAGGTGGCGGAGGCCTTGGCTCGACCTCATCAGGGGATGGCGATAAAGGGGGCGGACTCAATGGCGGCGCCCACAACAAAAACGGCGGCTTCGGCGGCGGCGGCGGCGGCGGCGGCTTCGATATCGGTGGGCAACTCACAACCGGGCCCGGCGGCTCCGGCGGTTTTGGCGGCGGCGGCGGCGGCGGCGGTACGGGCGTTTCCTGGCCGACTACTTTTGGCTTGGTCGACCACGGTGGCGGCAATGGCGGTAACGGGGGCTTCGGCGGCGGCGGCGGCGGCGCCGGCTTCAACCCTCTGTCTCCCACCAACGGGCTCTATCCCGGAAGAGGGGGCTTCGGCGGTGGCGGCGGCATAGAAGGCGGCAGTAGTTACGATGGCGCCGGCGGCGGCGGTGCCGGGCTGGGAGGAGGCATCTTCAGCAACGGCGGGACCCTCACCCTGACCAGCGACACGTTCACCGGCAACACCGCCGCCGGCGGCGCCGGCGGTAACATCGTTACTTCCCAATCCCCCACTGACCTGCTCGCCGGCGGCGGCTCCGGATACGGCGGTGCCGTCTTCCTTCTCAACGGCATCCTGAACGCCACCTCCGACACCTTCCGCGGCAACACTGCCTCAGGCGCCGCCGGGGGCCAGTTCGGCACCACCGACCAGGGGGCCCAGGCGGGCGAAGGCGTCTACGTCCTCAGCGATGGCAGCAACGAAAAGGCGACCGCCACCGTCGTCAACAGCATCCTCGGCCAGAATGCCTCGACCACCGTCAGCGAATTCTACGCGAGCGCCATCGATGGCGCCCTCGCGCCCAGCCTGACCGGCAGCACCCACAATTTGGTCAGCGACAACCCGGCCCCGCCCAACGGCCTGACCGGCACCACGACCCCGGTGCCGACCGCCAGCACCGCCAACCTCGCTGCCAGCGCGACCCAGATCACGATCAACGGTGTGGCCTTCGATCCGATCGTCGCCAACGACACCGTCACATTCAACGACGGCGCGATTGGCACGGTCACGGCCGCGACTTTCGACTCACTGACCGTAACGTTCTCGACCAGGCCCACCACCGCCGGCAGCCTGACTGCCATCGTCCACTCGGACGGCGTCAGCAGCGGCGCCGCCGTGCAAGTGGCGACCGTGACGCCGGTCGTGACCGCCAGCACCGCCGACTTGGCCGCGAGCGCGTCCCAGATCACGATCAAGGGCCTGGGCTTCGATCCGACCGCCGCCAATAACACGATCACGTTCAACGACGGCGCGGTCGGCACGGTCATGACGGCGAGCCCAACCGCGCTGACTGTGACGTTCTCGACCAGGCCCACCACGGCCGGCAGCCTGACCGCCATCGTGACCACCGACAAGCAAAGCAGCGGCGCCGCGGTGCAAGTGGCGACGGTGACGCCCGTGGTGACCGCCAGCACAGCCCAGCTACCCGCGAGCGCGACCCAGATCACGATCAAGGGCCTGGGCTTCGATGCGACCGCCGCCAATGACACAGTCACGTTCAACGACGGCGCCGCCGGCACGGTCGCGACGGCCAGCCCGACTTCGCTCACCGTGACGTTCACGACCAAGCCCACAACCGCCGGTAGCCTGACCGCCATCGTGACCACCGACAAGATCAGCAGCGGGACTGCGGTGCAAGTGGCGACGGTGACGCCCGTGGTGACGTCCAGCACGGCCAACCTGGCCGCGAGCGCGTCGCAGATCACGATCAACGGCCTGGGCTTCGATCCGACCGCCGCCAATAACACGATCACGTTCAACGACGGCGCGGTCGGCACGGTCATGACGGCGAGCCCAACCGCGCTGACTGTGACGTTCTCGACCAGGCCCACCACCGCCGGCAGCCTGACCGCCATCGTGACCACCGACAAGCAAAGCAGCGGCGCCGCGGTGCAAGTGGCGACGGTGACGCCCGTGGTGACCGCCAGCACAGCCCAGCTACCCGCGAGCGCGACCCAGATCACGATCAACGGCCTGGGCTTCGACCCGACCGCCGCTAATAACACGGTCACGTTCAACGACGGCGCCGCCGGCACGGTCATGACTGCGAGCCCAGCCGCGCTCACCGTGACGTTCACGACCAGGCCCACCACCGCCGGCAGCCTGACCGCCATCGTGACCACCGACAAGCAAAGCAGCGGCGCCGCGGTGCAAGTGGCGACGGTGACGCCGGTCGTGACCGCCAGCACCGCCGACCTGGCCGCGAGCGCGACCCAGGTCACGATCAAGGGCCTGGGCTTCGATCCGACCGCCGCCAATAACACGATCACGTTCAACGACGGCGCGGTCGGCACGGTCATGACGGCGAGCCCAACCGCGCTGACCGTGACGTTCTCGACCAGGCCCACCACCGCCGGCAGCTTGACCGCGGTGGTGACCACCGACAACCAAAGCAGCGGCGCCGCGGTTCAAGTGGCGACGGTGACGCCCGTCGTGACTGCCAGCACGGCCCAGCTAGCCGCGAGCGCGACCCAGATCACGATCAATGGCCTGGGCTTCGATGCGACGGCCGCGAATGACACAGTCACGTTCAACAACGGCGCCGCCGGCACGGTCACGAAGTCCAGCCCCACTTCGTTCACCGTGACGCTCACGACCGAGCCCACCACCTCCGGCAGCCTCACCGCGGTCGTGACCACCGACAAGATCAGCAGCGGGACTGCGGTTCAAGTGGCGACGGTGACGCCGGTGGTAACCGCCAGCACGGGCCACCTGGCCGCCAATGCGCCCCAGATCACCATCAACGGCTTCGGCTTCGATCCAACCGCCGCTAATAACACGGTCGCGTTCAATGATGGCGCCGTTGGCACGGTCACGTCGGCCACTCCGACCTCGCTTAGCGTGAACTTCTCGACCAAGCCCACCACCGCCGGCAGCCTGACCGCGGTGGTGACCACCGACAACCAAAGCAGCGGCGCCGCCGTGCAAGTCGCGGCGGTGACATCTGCGGTGACGGTGGTGGTGTCGTCGAGCACGGCCAACCTGGCCGCCAGCGCAGGCCAGATCACGATCGACGGCTCCGGTTTCGATCCGGCGGCCGCCTATGACACGGTGACCTTCAATGACGGCGCGGTCGGTTCGGTGACGGCGGCAACCTCGACCGCGCTGACCCTGACGTTCTCGACCAGGCCCACCACCGCCGGCAGCCTGACTGCCATCGTCCACTCGGACGGCGTCAGCAGCGGCTCCGCCGTGCAAGTGGCGACCGTGGCGCCAGTAATGACCGCCAGTACCGCCGCCATCAGCGCCAACCCGACTCAGATCACGATCCACGGCTTCGGCTTCGATTCGACGGCCGCCAATAACTTGGTGACCTTCAATCTCAGCGCGCACGGCACGGTCACGGGGGCCACCCCGACTTCGCTGACCGTGAACTTCACCGGCCGGCCGACCATCGTCGGCACTCTGACCGCCGTGGTGACCACCGACAATGTCACCAGCGGGGCCCCGGTGCAAGTGGCGACCGTGACGCCGGTGGTGACACTCAGCACGGCCGACCTGGCCGCGAGCGCGACCCAGATCACGATCCACGGCTTGGACTTCGACGCAACGGCCGCCGATAACACGGTCGCCTTTAACGACGGTGCCGCCGGCACGGTTATAACGGCGACCGCGACCGCGCTGACCGTGAACTTGTCGAGCCGGCCGGCCACCGCCGGCAGCCTGACCGCGGTCGTGGCCACCGACAAGATCAGCAGCGGGACTGCGGTGCAAGTGGCGACGGTGACGCCGGTGGTGACCGCCAGCACGGCTAACCTGGCTGCCAATGCGCCCCAGATCACCATTAACGGCTTCGGCTTCGATCCGACCGCCGCCAATAACACGGTCGCGTTCAACGATGGCGCCGTCGGCACGGTCGCGACGGCCACTCCGACCTCGTTCACAGTGACGTTCTCGACCAAGCCCACCGCCACAGGCAGCTTGACCGCGGTGGTGACCACCGACAACCAAAGCAGCGGCGCCGCCGTGCAAGTCGCGACGGTGATATCTCCGGTCACGGTGGTGCTGTCGTCCAGCACGGCCAACCTGGCCGCCAGCGCAGGCCAGATCACGATCCAAGGCTCCGGTTTCGATCCGACTGCCGCCTATGACACGGTGACCTTCAATGACGGCGCGGTCGGTTCCGTGACGGCGGCAACCTCGACCGCGCTGACCGTGACGTTCTCGACAACGCCTACCACCGCCGGCAGTCTGACTGCCATCGTCCACTCGGACGGCGTCAGCAGCGGCGCCGCCGTGCAAGTCGCGACCGTGACGCCGGTGGTGACCGCCAGCAATTACGGTGTGGCCGCCAACGCGACCACGTTCACTTTCAAGGGCTTCGGCTTCGATCCGACCGCCGCCCATGACACCGTCGTCTTCAACGACGGCGCCGTCGGCACGGTCGCCTCGGCGAACTCCACCACGATGACCGTGAAGTTCTCGACCGATCCCACCACGGAGGGCAGCCTGACTGCGATAGTGACCATCGACAACGAGAGCAGCGGCGCCCCGGTGCACGTGGGCACGGTCTCGCCGGTGGTGACAGCCAGCACCGCCAACCTGTCGGCCAACGCGTCCCAGATCACGATCAACGGCTTCGGCTTCGATCCCACGGCCGCCGATAACACAGTGGCCTTTAACGACGGTGCCGCCGGCACGGTCACGACGGCGAGCCCGACCTCGCTCACCGTGACGTTCTCGACCAAGCCCAAGACCGCTGGCAGCTTGACGGCGGTGGTGACCACCGACAACGCCGGCGTCGCCGAAAACAGCGGTAACCCGGCGCAAGTGGCGACGGTGACTCCGGTCGTGACCTCCAGCACCGCCAACCTGGCCGCGAGCGCGACCCAGATCACGATCAGCGGCTTCGGCTTCGATCCGTCCGCCGCCAATAACACGGTCGCGTTCAACGACGGCGCCGTCGGCACAATCACCGCGGCGACCGCGACCTCGCTGACCGTGACGTTCTCGACCAAGCCAACAAACGCCGGTAGCCTGACGGTGGTGGTGACCACCGACGACGAAAGCAGCGGTAACCCGGTGCAAGTGGCGACGGTGACGTAGGTGACGGGAACGCCAGCACGGGCGGCTCGCCCAGCAACGGGGCCCGGGTCACCTTCAACGATGGCGCGAGACCCGCGGCCAACGGTGGAGACCTTCGGACCAGTCCGGGGCGGCGCCGGGAGACGTATCAGTTCTCGGTGGCGCTGGTCTCGATCGCGGTCACGCCCGCCAACCCGAGCATCGCCAAGGGGCTGAGCGAACAGTTCAGAGCGACCGGCACCTATTCGGACCACTCGACCCAGATGCTCACGAGCCAGGTGACGTGAGCCTCGGCCACCACCACCGTGGCAACGATCACCGCGGCGGGCCTGGCCACCGCCGACGTCGAAGGGCTTGGACCGATTCCAGCAACGAACGAATCGGCTGCGCCGAACCCTCATTCTCGGTTCGGCCCGCTCATCGCTTCCGGGACGGGGCCGCACCCTCGCTCGGCTGCCCCCAGACATCCTGCATCAACTCATACCCGGTCGGGTCGTACTTCTTCAGGTCCGCGCGGTTGAAGGGGAAGAAGTCGTTCTTGCCGAAGTACGCCTCGGTCAGCTCGGCGAAATACTCCTTGTAGTTCGTCGCCGCGTAGGCCTTCCGCTTCCCCCCATGGACGTGGGCAACCGACTGATACAGCCCGCGGTCCATCGCCTTCTGGTACGCCTTCTGGGCGGCGGGGTGGTCCTCGCCGAGAACGTTGAACTGGTAGGCGTGGGCCATTTCGTGCATCAGACACCAGGGCTGGTCGTCGCGCGAGCACTCGATGAATTTGGACGCGCTGGGGACCTCGATGCCGCCGGCCTTCTCCGGGTTGTAGCCGT
Source organism: uncultured Planctomycetota bacterium (assembly GCA_963823665.1). Lineage (GTDB taxonomy): Bacteria > Planctomycetota > Planctomycetia > Isosphaerales > Isosphaeraceae > CAVXHV01. Next base: position 1,787,831 of record CAWGMQ010000006.1, on the reverse strand, counting down.
TCTCACGGAGCCATTTCGCCGAGGGGTGGAACACCGTCAAGTCTTTGGGATCGTCCGCCCACTCCACCCAGATGCGGACCTTTCGCAGCTTGGCCAGCCGCTTGGGCGAAACGACGCGGGCGATCCTTTCGAGCTGCGCGCTCACCTCCTTGAGCGACTCGGCGCCATCCTTCTTGTGATCGAGCACCCGGCGGTTGACCAGCACAGTGAAATCCTGGACCGAGCGTTTCTCATAGGCGGACGTAGGGTCGGGCCCGTCCGCGGTGGCCGGTTCCCATATCGCCAGGAACATGAGCAAGGCCCATCGGGAAGCCCTTGCGACGTGAGTCGTCATACGATCTCGCTCCTCAGCAGGCCTTGACGGAGTTGCCATCTACCATTTTACGCCCCTTCCTGGGACGGATGCTATGGCACCTCACAGGGACGCCATCGGGACGGCTGCTGCCGAAACCAGGTGACCGGCACGAACATCACCAAGCAGCCGTGACCAATCGATCCGGCGAGCGGCTAGGCGAATGCGGGCAATTGGAAACGTCTTTCGCTCGACGACGTCACGCACCGAGAACTTTAACTCTGCTCCCGCCTTTGCGCTTGCACGATCCTTTCCAGCAGTTCGATCATCCGGATCAGCCTCTTGTCCACATTCTCGATCTGCGACTCCAGACGCTGCATGTGTGCTACGGTGAATGCCCTATGTTCGTCGAACCGCTTGATGCTGGCCTCAGAGATCGCTCGGTTTTTGCGAATGACGAAGTACAAGAAAACGACGATGACGCACGCGGGAAGGAACATGATGATCCAGACCAAGGGCGACGAATTGCCCTCCTGTCCCGCACCATCCGCCGCAGCCGCGGTCGTCGCGCCGCTCAAAATCACCAACCCACATGCCAGGCCCCGGATGAGACTTCTCATTGCTCGCAATCCTCATCGCGTTGTTCGAGGAAAGGAATGAAATTGAGGTCGCCTGACCAGGGCGGCATGTTATTCGCCTGCCGACCCAGCAACCCGATCCGAGCCGCTCGGCAACCACCACTGGCATCATCCGGCGCGAATCGGCTTCGCACGTTTCTGAGTCCTCACGGGCTGATCGCCTACTTCTTCGATCCGATCAGGATCGACTCTCTTTTCTCCCTGTCGCTCACCAGATGACCCACCTTGATGACCAGTGAACCACCCTCCACCGCGGCTTCGGCGTAGTCTGGCACGCCCTTTGGATAGATCGCCTTCGCAGTAAGATTCGTGGCGATTATCCCGTTCACAATAGGCGGGCTGAATGTGACGATCACTTTCGGGATGTCTTCCACCGGTTTTCGCCTCCCGTACACCTCGATGAAATTCGCCACGTTACGGTCCAGGATCAAGTTCTCGCCCCTGAAACGGAGCGCCCCGACAAAAAGGTTCTCGTCGTTCTCGTGAGAATACACGAACGCCCCGACCCAGGTATAAGGCTTGCCGTCGATCGTTTGCTGTTCCATCCGGCTGAGCCGGTACGTGTACTTCCCCTTCTTCCAGCCGAACGCCCGGCGCACGCTCACAAAATCCCCCTCGTGCCCCGAGCTCTGAAAGAACCCTCCGTCCGCGGGACGAATCGCGCTCTCGCTTCGCTCCCCCCACATCGAGAACAAAAACCCAGGTCCAATCTGACGGAGGTTCTGATCCCGCTTGGTGTAACCATCCGCATGGGTTTGAATCCCGCCGTAAAAGGGGGTCTTGCTGAGGTGACCAAGCCCGATGGGAGCGATGTAGAGATTCACCGAAGACGGCACGTCGTCGCTGATCGTCACATCGACCGCCAGGCTCTCGAAAGGGACGTTCTTTCCGATGTCCCACCACGTATCCACCAGATGCCACGGCATTGGTGCATACGTCTTTTCGGCGTCCCGCGGCTCGCCCGCTCGCTGGGCTGTCACGGCCGCTGACGGCACAACGATCAAGAACGTCGCGATCAGACGCAGTTTTCTCATGTCGCTCCTCGCTCTGTCAGAATCGCCGCGACCGGCCACACACCAACTCGGCACTTTTCCATTCTAAATTCCGCCTGCCGTGGCGACTGCTGACGTACGGGTCGCCGGCGGCATTCTTGCAACGAGCGTGGCCGCGCACGATCATCAGTGGTGCTCGGTGGGAGGGCCGTTACGCTGAGCTTCGACTGAGACCAAACTTCAAGAATATATGGCTAGTCGGAGGTGCGATGCTTGCCAGAGACTTCATTCGATTGAAACTGGCGGACGACATAAGACTTTCGATCAAGCCCATTATTCTGGGTGACGGACTACAGTTTCTTGACGGTGTCACACAAGAACAAGCATTACACCTGAAAAACGTGACAGCTTACAAAAACGCAGTGGTGGAATTGTGGTACGAGATAACAAGAGAACAGAAGCTGGGGAGTATTCGCTGAAGGCCACTTCGCTGCGGTCCCTGATGATCGCCGTTGCGATGGTGGCGATCGTTCTGGCTATCGAGATAGGACTGTTTGACCTATCCAATAAGTGAAAATCCGATACATTTGGCCACTGACGAAACCCTCCGGACGCAACACGTCCGTGGATCAATCTCGGTTCGAGATTGAGACGTCAAGCGGGGATGGCGTCGAGAAAGCGGGCCTTGCGTCGATCGTATTCCTCGGCCGGCGGATGGTCCCGGCAGGCATCGAAGAAGGCCAGCAACTCATCGAATTGACGGAAGTCAATGAGATGAGCCATGCGGCGCAGGCGATCGTCGTCATCGATCGATTCTGCGATCCGGATCATGAGGTCGGCCAGGTACTGTTGCCAGTTGGCGAATCTGGCTCTCACCTCATGCGGCGACTCGATGGCTTTCTGAACGAGGCACCCGCTGGTGGGGTCGTAGAACGTGATGAGGCCAAAATTGCCGTCGTCGAGGATCGGGATCAGGCGGCCCTCGGTGTAAGCCGGGAGCGTCTCGGGTGCCAGAAAGAACTCCTCGGGGCATCCGAAGTAGATATCCAGGTCCTCGGGCAGGCGCCGGCCTTCGTAGGCTTGGAGGAAGACCGGGGAGGCGTTGAGCAATTCCAGTGAGTGACGGGCTTGGTCTCGAATCGTCATCATGTCCTCGCCGCTGGCTAGCGATCCTCCTCGACCCTGCCTTTTGCCGCCTTGTAGATCTGGCGTAAGCTCTCATCCGAAGCCCTGGAAGTTACAGCCATGATACGTCAAGGGCACACCATCCCGGCGATCAAGCACCTGAGGGAAGTAACGGGCTGGGGCCTCGCTGATGCGAAATGCTGGGTTGACCAAGCCTTGGAGGGTCAGGGCGACACCAAAAACCGGATCGGCAAGCCCTGCCCGTATTGCGGAAAACCGCTGCGCGCGAACAGTGCGAAACAGTGTTTCGCGTGCGGAATGGACTGGCATGACGCATCCAACATCATCCAGCGATAAAAGCAACCGCCCTCGCACGCTCAAGACTTCCTGTAAAGCTCGAAGAACCCCCATGCTTGGGGCGGTAAGAACCAACCGAAGACCCCTTGCTGGCTGATGGTCCACTTTCCCGCAATGCACACGCCGTCCGGATCGAGCTGACCGGAGTATCGAACTTTGTGCCCTTCTCGCCGCACGGAGGCAACGGGATTCCCTTCCACGGTCCAGGTGACCTCGTACGCCCCTCGATAGATCTTCGTGAACTCCACCTGGGTGCCTCTGACCGTTCCCTCGAGGTCGGACGTGTCCGGTAGCCGGGAATTCCTGACGCTCTTCGGACCTAAGTGGCTGATCATCGCCTTCAGTCGGCGCCTGGACTCGTTGGTGATGCTCTTGTCGATCAACTTTACGAACTCGACGAAGTCGTCCGACTGCTCGGTGATTTGATCGTACATCTCTCCCGTGATCGAGTTGCCGGTCTGCTCGATCTCGGCGACGATCGGGAAAGTCGCCGGTTCTTCCCAGCGCTGCCGGTAGAACCCGACCCATCGGCCCGTGATGTCGACCGGTTCAAGACCATCGTCAGGCATGGGATCGCCTCCGGTTCATCAGATTTTGGAGTTCTTGTATCGTGGTCCTTCGGAACATGAACGACGTACGCGCGATTCACCCCCCCTGAAGTAAGACTCCGCGTCTTCCCAGGGCGAAGCCACCACGAGAAATAAAGATCGGTGAGCCGCAGTCGCAAGAGCCGCCGCAAAATCGTCATCGTCGAGGGCAGGATTGATCACCGCGTGGCCGTGCTCCTTCAGGTACGTCGGCTTGACGCCGCCCGGAACCGAGTGCCAGCCATGGAGGAAGAGGATCGTCATATCGGTCGCTCGTCGCCCACAATCCCCGCGAGCGCGCTCTCGAGCAGATCCATTCGTGCCAGACCCGCTCGCAGCGATTCGCAAATGCCCGACTCGCCCCAATACGCCCCAGCCAGTTGCCCGCAGACGGCTCCAGTGGTATCCGCGTCGTCGCCCAGGTTAACGGCCTTCAAGACAGCTTCCGCAAACGTCGAGGCGTCGTGAAAGGCCCACAACGCCGCCTCCAGACTCTTGACCACCCAGCCCGATCCGCAAATCGCCGGCGGTTGCTTCTGACGAAAACTCCCTCGGGCAATTTCTTGAATCAACGGATGCAGCGGCTTGATCTCGTTGAGCTTTTGCAAAGGCTTCCAGTCCGGGGAGAGAACTTCGTCACGATCTTCGCCGTGCATCAATCCAGCCAGAACAGTCGCCAGATACCGGCACGCGGAAACGCATTGTTCGCTGGCATGCGTCGGCAAGCTCGATTCCTCGGCGAGCCTGGCAAGCTCGTCAACCCGATCGGCGTAAAGATGCCCGAATCGGATCGGAACCGGAGCCAACCGCATGATCGAGCCATTGCCACTGGCCCCTTCGGAGCGGTCGCCGGATGCGAGTGCACTCCTGTTCGCGGCGAAATGGCCGAGCGCACTCCGCGTTGTGATGCCGATGTCGAAACATCGGCCGTTCACCGAGTACTTGCCCGTCTTCCACCATTGAACGTATCGGCCCGCCTGGTCGTTCAAGTCCCAGCCGGCGGTGGCGATGCTGTCGGCCAATGCCAGCGCCATGCTGGTGTCGTCGGTCCACTCTCCAGGTCTCCAGCCGATGCGGCCCGCCGTCGCGATAGCCGGTGACGGGGGCGAAACTCCCGGGGGATTTGAACTCCACAGCGGCCCCGAGTGCGTCACCCACAGCAAGGCCGATCAAGGCTCCACGTCGCCGGTCGTTCATGAGTCCAGCTCCCGGTCCCAGAACACATCACCGCATCAAGTTTCGATACACCCACCCCGCAAGGGTGAGCAGCACACTGATCACGATACAAGTCACGATCGGGAAGTAGAACCGGCTGTTCCCCCGCTCGATCACGATATCACCGGGCAACCGCCCCAGCCTCGGCAGGTTCGGTGCCAACACCCAGACAAGCCCAACCCCGGCAACGATCAGGCCGCCGATGACGAGCATCCAACCAAATCTGCTGTTCCCTTCCGCTTGGATCATCGACGATTCCCTAGCCCAGACCACTCGTCGCTACGACGACAAAGCCCAAAGTCTCTCAGGTGCTCTGCGTCCGATCGGCAGGGATTCGGCCCCAGGGATCACGGTCCAGCTCCCTCACCCGAGCATACCACTCATTTGACCAGGAGCACACAGACAGAGACAATCGCTGTCAATTGGGAGTCGCGGCTTCGCGTTGTGAGATGCGGCCCTCCAAACATTCCCGCTGACCGCGAGCGCGGTGATTGAACGACGGCGACAATCGCCAACGTACCGCGTGAAAGCACTTTCCTTCCCCACTCAAACGTGACGGAGCAAGCCGTGGACGCGACATTCTGGCTGGTGTTGCTGCTTTCCTCATTCGTTCTCGGCGTGATCTTGTCCGGATTCGGGCGCGAGCCCAGGAGGCGGCTTGTCCGGATCGAGCGAAAGGTCGACTTGATCGTGGCGCATCTCGGGCTCGATCCCAATCAAGGCGTGAATCCGGAAGTGATGGAGCGCGTGAAGGCCGGCCGGAAGATCGAGGCGATCAAATTGTACCGAGCGCAAACCGGGGCCGGGCTCAAGGAAGCCAAGGATTATGTGGAGAGCTTGTAGTGATGCCAGATCAACGGGATGAAAACATATCAGGCGATAACGTCTGATAGCGAGTTGCACCTGGCGACCACAAAGACCGGCGCGGCGAGACTCCTGGGTGGCTTGGGCAATCGCCATGAGTTACGGTCCTGGTGGGTCTCCGGTCGTTGAATCGTGGTTCCCAGGGATTATCACAATGCAACTTGTGGCGTCCAGTCCGGGCTCGAAGCCGCTGCCCGAGTCCATATCGGGCCGCCTCGCCGCCATCGCCCCAAATGATCTGAGGCAGATCGTCGAACAAATCAGCGTCCCGCGTCCCACCGGTACGCCCGAAAACTTCGCGGTCCGACGGTCTTTGATCGAATTATTCTCGGAGTCCGAAGCCGGCCGCGGGCGCGTGAAGGTCGACGAAGCGCGTAACGTGGTCGTCGGCGACCCCCGCCGAGCCAGAATCCTGATCGGGGCACACTACGACTCGGTCCCCGGCACGCCAGGGGCTGACGACAACGCCAGCGCCGTGTCGGCCGTGATCGGAGCGGCCCGCGCGATCGGTCTCCAACGAAGAAGTCTGCTTCGTTGCTTTCGACGGTGAAGAATGCGGGTTCCTGGGTAGCCGGGCGCACGTCGCCGGGCTCGGCCAGCATCGCCCGGAGGAGGTCCACATCCTGGAGATGGTCGGCTTTGCCAGCCGGCAACCGGGCTCGCAGCGCAATCCCGTACCCCTGATTCAGGCGCCGACGGTCGGCGATTTCCTCGCGCTCGTCGGGACATCTGGGTCTCGGCGCATCCTGGAACATGTCCTGGCCACGGCCGATTGCCATGCCGTCCCGGTTCAGGGCCTCTTCTTACCTGACGTGCCGCTGGAGATGATCGGGCGGATCTCGCATCATGTGCTCCGCAGCGACCATGCCCCGTTCTGGCGTGCGGGTATTCCGGCGCTCATGTGGACCGACACCGCCGAGTTCCGCAACCCGCACTACCACCGCCCGACCGACACGCCGGAGACGCTTGATTACGAGTTTCTGGCCGGGGTCACGAGGCTCCTGGTTCATGCGGTGCTTTCCAGCCTCGGTGGCTGGGGGCGACCATGAGTGGCATCGAAAAACGAATTCGCCGCGGGGGTTCCGAGCATGTCTAATCCGAGAATCAATTTCGCGCAGCTTCGGAAATTGTTGTTGGATCTGGGCTTCGCTGAGACGATCACGCCCAAGAAGTACACTTTCTTTGCGCATGCCTCATCCGGTGCCGAGTTCGCCATTCCGATCTATCGATCCAACCAAATTGTCCTGCCCCATCACTTGATCGCGGTGCGCATGATGCTTGATGCGACCGGGGTGATGAAGAGCGACGACTTCGATGAAGCTGTGGCATCCGCAAGCTCGACGAAACAGCCTGCTTCGTGATTCATGCCCAGTTGTGTCCGGCAACCCCGATCGGCCAGAAAAAGTCCCAGATACGTGTCTGCCACGGTTTGTCACCGCGTATCCAAGAATGCTCTCTCGGCAGAGGATCATCTGATCCGGCCGACCACTTGCGAGATCCTGACCGCACTTGACGATTCTTGCGATCTTTCCCAGAATACCGGCCGCGCAAAGTTCAGCGTGCGATCGTCGCAGTTCCCGTCGCCGGATTCGATCAGGAGTCGTCGATGAAGCAGCTCTGTGTGATTTCGTCGATTCTTCTCGTTCTCGCATCGACACAAACGGGCTTCGCCGACGCGCTCTATTCGGTAACGCCCGTCAATTTCGATACTACCGGCGTTTTGCTCAACAACCAGGGGCAGTACGTCGTTCCCGCCTACAACGGGGCCTATCTAATCAACGGTTACGGGCCAAACGCGGGGCAGGGCACGCCAATTAACATTCCCGGCGCAACGGCCATCAACCCGCTTGGACTCAACGACTCGGGTCAGGTCGTCGGGGCCTACGCCAGTTCCTCAGGTGTGGCAACCTTCCTTTACAGCAATGGCCAGACGACCAACCTCACGACGGCCGCCGGCATACAGACCGAAACCGGCATCTTCCCGGTGGCAGCGGGCGTCCCCGTGTCGGCCGGCGGTCTGGCAATCAACGACGCGGGCACAGTCGCAGGCGCGGTCGTACCGCCTGGGGTCACTCAGCCGAACGCTTTCGGCAACAACCTGGGCACCTACAACCAGGGCGCTGTGACCAACCTCGGTCTCCCACCGGCAAGCACCAACGTTTATGCCAGCGCCATCCCACACGGGATCACGTCCGTCGCCATGAACAATTCCGGCCAGATCGTGGTGATGGACAACCAGGGCAACCCGCCCGCCCTTTACATCAACGGGCACTTCGTGAGCCTGCAAAATCAGAGCTTTCCGGGCGGCGTTGAAGCCACCGCCATCAATAACAGCGGCCAGGTGGCGGGCACCGCGTTCACCACCGGTCCACAGCAGATCGCCGCAATGTACTCGAACGGAATCTGGAAAACGATCGGAACTCTGGGGGGCGGCAGCTCGGCCCAAGCCATCAACGACAGCGGTGCCATCGTCGGTGAGTCTGCGACATCAACCGGCGCAATTCACGCGTTCCTCTATCAGAACGGCACGATGACAGACCTCAACAGCGTGTTGCCGGCTTCACTATCGGGTATCACGCTTTTTGGCGCGTCAAGCATCAACAACCTGGGCCAGATCGTTGCCTATGGCGGCACGACTCCGGGCGGACAAATGCAAGACTACCTGCTGACCCCACCCGGCGAGGCGCCGCTGGCCATGATCACGAGCCTGCCCGAGCCGAGCACGCTGGCGTTTTTCGCATTGATTGTGGGCGGCCTGAGCATCCGGCGCGCCTGGAAGCGAGCGCCGCGAGCAAGTTAACACCGAGAAGGCACGCATCACCACCCGACCGGACTCACAAACCCAGACCCGACCGCAACGAAGGATCCTTGAGCGTACCAACCTTCGTCACCGCCTGCGCGACCACGCCGCGAGAGAACGTCGAGCCGGTGAAGCTGGGCGTCGCTCCGCGCGACCCTGCGAAGTAGCCGGCAGGCCCTGCCGGCGTGGCCGCCAAGAGCGCCGTCAGTGAGCGGCTCGACTGACCGGTCGTCAACGTGCCCATACCGAGAGCGGCCGTCGCAAGCGAATGCGAACCCGGCAAGGAAGCTGCCGGCGCCTGACCGCCGCCGGACGACGGCGTGAAGGCGACATCGGCCCAGAAGTTCATCCCGTTGGCGTTCACCGCTGGAAACGCGCCGCCGCGGTTGTACACCCCGTCGCCTCCGGAAACATTGCCGGGCAACGCCTCGAGCGACCCGTTCGTCACGCCACCGGCGTTGAAGAAGCCAGTGCTGATTCCGAAATATCCGCCTCCCGTCGAGAATGAAACCACATAGACCGTATTGGCCTTGATCACCACCGGGCTCGCGAAGCTCACCTGCTGCCAGCCGCTGGCTGACTCGTTCGTGAACGTCGCGGTCGCCAGCAAAGCCCCCGTTGACGACCAGAGATGCCCGACGTGCAGATACCCGCCCATGAACGTCTGTTTGTAGAAGCGGACCCCGGTCGCCAAGCCGGTCACGCTCGAGGTGAACTTCACACCCACCTCGTAGTTCCCGTAACTGTAGGCGTTCTCGTTCGGGACGTATGAGTTATTCCAGATGCTACTGGCCGTCGTCACCGGAGTGGTGCCGGTTGTCGTCGCATTCGCCACGTTGCTGTACGGTGAATCCGTGCTGCCAAGTGTGGCCGCGACGCGGTAGTAATAGGTCGTTCCCGCGGCGAGGCCGGTCTCCGGGAACGACGTCGTCCCACCCGACGTGCTTCCAACCTGCGTCCACCCGGAGTTGCCGGTGAGACTTTGCTGGATCAAGTAACCCGTGGCGCCGTTCGAGGCTGTCCACGTGAGATTGATCTGGCTCGTCGAGGCCGCACTCGCAACCAGGTCCGTCGGGGCGGCCGGTGCGACGCTGATTCCCGACTGGGTCGCGGTGAGGTGCGAGGCCGTGTCCGTCACCGTCAGCGACTGCGTGCCGGCGGTCTCGAACGTGAGCGAGAACGTATGCGTCCCTCCATTGGCGGACGTGAACGGATAACTCGAGGGCAGGCTGGCGGCTGTATCGCTGCTCGAGAACTGCACCGTGCCGGTGTACCCACTTGCCACATTGCCATAGGGATCATATGCGGTGACCGTGAACGACTCAGCCGCACCGGCGGTTGCGGTCGAGGGAAGTCCCGAAATCGTGAACGAGCTGGCTTGGGCCGGGCTGACGTTGATCCCGGTCAGCGTGCCGGTGATCGCCGCCGTTGTTGTGTCCGTCGCGGTGATCGACTGGCTGCCTGCGGTCTTGAGCGTCACCGTGAAGGTATACGTGCCATCATTGGCAGCCGAGAACTTGAAGTTGGCCGGCAGGCCGGCCTGCACGTCGCTGCTCGAGAACCCAATCGTGCCGGTATACCCGGTGTCGGTGGCCCCGCTCGAGTTCTTTGCGGTGACCGTGAGGCTGAACGACTGGCCCGCGGTCTCGCTCGGAGAAGCGAAGAGAACGAGCGTGTCATTGGATGCGGTCGAATTGCTGCCCACGAGCGAGCCGACCACGAGATTCGCGATTGGAGAGCCCATGCCGGTGACATAGTCGTAGCCCGGCCCGGCCGAATATCTGGGGCTGCCGACGCTGGTGCCAGTCGTGATGTCGTGAAAATCAGCCGGGTTCTTGTACAGCGTGGTCATGACCTGCTGCGGACCGCCGCTATTGAGCGGCGACTGGCTGTTCAAGGCTCGTCCCTGATCCGCGATCGCCAGCAGGGCCGACCACTGGGGCGCCCCCGCGCTGGTGCCGCCAACCTCGATCCAGCCAAGCGACTCTCCCTCGTAGGGCACAGAGTCGTAGACGCCGACCCCCGTCGAGGGCGACGCGTCATAGGCAACGTCCGGCGTCGCCCGCGCCGTCGACGTTTGCGTGACCACACCCGCCTGGTATGACGGCTGCGCTTCATACGCGCTCGGGCCCCCGCCTCCGTCGCTCCAGCCGGTTTCGCTCAACCAGGCGTTCGCAGTGCCCAGTGAAAGCGCCGTGCCGCCGACCGACAGCACATTCGATGAAGCCGCCGGCCATTCCGCAGGCGCACCGGAGTCGCCGGCGGACGCGACGTACACGACACCGGGGTGAGCAAAATCGGCGCTGTCATACGCCTGCTCGCCCGAAAACTCGTTCCCGCCCCAGCTCATCGACACGACGTTCGCACGGGACGCCGCATACTGGACGGCCGCGAGCAGGTCGGTATCGTTCGCCGAGCTGGCCTCGACCAGCATGATGGTCGCCTGCGGCGCAATCGCGTGGGCCCACTCCACATCGAGCGATTCCTCAAGCTCCCAGCCGCCAGTGGGATCGCTCGAGGGATAGCTCGCCCCACCGTTTTCGTTGACCCGGATGACCGTCGTGGCGGGCAACCCGAACTCGTTATCGAACGTGTTCAGGTCGGACTGGATGTTCGGGTCATTGTAGGCGTCGACGATCGCAATCGTCTCACCCTTGCCGGTACCGGCCGTGCCGTTGAACGAGATACTGCTGAATCCGTAAGCTTGCTCGATCTGCGCCGGCGAGAACCCACCCCCGGCGCCCCCCCTGGGCCGGATTTGGGGGCGAGCAGAAACGTGGGATGGACAACGGTCGTGCTCAGGAGGGATCGCGATTCGAGCTGATCGATTCCCGGCCGCGCGTTCTGTGCCTCCCTCACCCGCCGGCGACGAAATCCGCGCAAACTCCTCGAGCTCATCGAAGTATCTCCTGGATGATGACGCGAAAGGTGTATGCTTAAGAGATCGCGATCTGAACGCGAGAAGCGTCACGTCGTCAAAAATGAATGGTCCTGCACGAACAGAAACCACGGCGGAATCACCCGGTCTCGTTCGATTAGACCACTCATTAAGAGGATAGGCTACGCCGAGCGCAAAATGGCGGGCGCAGCCCCGTTTCACCCTTCCGCGCCGTTTCCCTCGCGCCCGGCCGTCGTACCCGCCGGTTCCATTACCTCGACCAGGAGCATCTCGCCTTGGTGAATACCGTCGTGATCAAGCACAACGAGCGCCCGGCCGAGAAGATCGCACGCCGCGTTCTCGGGATGGCGCACCGTGAACACTCGGCCACCGGCCATCCGGATCAGGAACGGCTCAAATGGTTGTGCGGTGATCAACGCTCGAAGCTGTTCTGGTGTGGCCATTGTTGTCCTTTGATGAATAGCCGCTTCACACCAGATTAGCAGCTTGAAGTGCGCATGACTATCGGGCGAACGCCCGCATCTCCGCACTCAGCGCGACCGAAGGTCAAACTACCCCCCGAAAATACTCCAGTGCCCGTTTGAGCCCCTCCGCGCGATCGACAACTGGCTCCCAGCCCCCCAGCAAGGTCTTGGCGCGGGTGATGTCCGGCTTGCGCCGCTTGGGGTCGTCTTCCGGCAGGCCTTCGTGGATGACTTTGCTCTTCGTCCCCTCGACCAGGCTGATGATTTCCTCGGCGAGCTGCATCACCGTGATCTCGTTGGGATTTCCCAGGTTGACCGGCTCGGCAAACTCGGTGTAGAGCAAGCGGACGATCCCCTCCACCAGATCCGAAACATAGCAGAAGCTGCGCGTCTGCTGCCCTTGGCCATAAATCGTGATCGGCTCGCCCGTAAGCGCTTGCTTCATGAAATTGGGTAGCACCCGGCCGTCATTCAAGCGCATTCGCGGCCCGTAGGTGTTGAAGATCCGCACGATCCGCGTCTTGACGCCGTGATAGCGGTGATACGCCATCGTGATGGCCTCGGCAAACCGTTTGGCCTCATCGTAGCACCCCCGCGGACCAATGGGATTCACATTCCCCCAGTAATCCTCTCGCTGGGGGTGGACCTCGGGGTCGCCGTAGACCTCGGAGGTGCTGGCCAGCAGGAACCGCGCATCCTTGGCCTTGGCAAGGCCCAGCGCGTTATGCGTGCCCAGCGAGCCGACCTTGAGGGTCGGAATCGGGTGCGTCAGGTAGTCTACCGGGCTCGCAGGGCTGGCGAAATGCAGAACGTTGTCGATCGGCCCGTCGATCTCGATAGGCTCGGAAACGTTGTGCTCGATGAAGCGGAATCCGGGCTTATCCACGAGCGCCGCGATGTTGCGCCGCGTGCCGGTGAGCAGATTGTCAACGCAGATGACTTCGCTGCCATCGTCGAGGAAACGCTCGCAAAGGTGCGAGCCGATGAACCCCGCGCCGCCGGTAATGACCGTTCTCAACGAGCACCCTCCTGACCAGACCACCACTGTAACCGGCCTCTTTCGATGGCCGTCCCCTTACTCCGTTGCTCAGAATACAATCCGGGCCGGCTATTGGCAATTCTCCGCTTGCCTCTGTGGCGCGCTCCGGCGTCTCGAACGGTTCACCGTTTGGCCCCTTCGCGCGGCCGGTTTTTCCTGTCAGCCATCGCCAGAATCTGTTCCCGCTCAGCTTGCGATCGTAGGCTTCTTCCCAGGCGCCGTCGGGCTCGGCCACGTCGTCGCCCGGCTCATTGTGCGCGAGGACCTTGGCCAGGTCCTGGCCGAACGGCCGGAATTCGGCGCTGAAACCGCTGGATCGCATTTGCAGCACCATCATGAGGCCGGCCACCAGGTTGTGGGTGTGCACGAAGAATCGCGTCGCGCGTAGATGCTCGCGCGGCTCCCTGCACAGCCACCGGATCACCTCCATCCCGGAATCGACGTCGTCACTCCCGACAAGCTGCCGGCCGCCCAGGTCGTGATCGAGATGGACTTCATCCCAGTTCTCGCGCAGCCGATCGACGCAATCGGCAACCGTTTCAACCCAGACCGCCTCCGGGTGCTCGGCCAGGAAGATCTCCGCCCGTTGCGGGTCGTCGTCGAGAAACAACAAGCGCGGCGCGGCCGGGACGATCTTCTTGCGAAGAATGACCCTGGCTAGCGCCGCTATCCAGTTCCATGCCAGCCGGCGTGGCCCTGGGTCGTCGAACTTTTTGTCGCGAGAATCGGATTTCATGATCACGGAGGCTGCCTTCCGCCCGGCTCAAGGATCGCTCGACGCGCACGTGCGCTCAATTTCCTTGAGCGCCGGCCTCGCGATTGGCCTCGGCGCCTGCTGACGACAAGGGATACTCGGCTATCGCTACATTCGTGCCTGCCACCGCACGCAGCCTGAGAAATCCCCTGGTTACCCGCGATTCCTCAGCACAGACGAAGTCAGGGTCAAGGGCGCCTTTCGAGAAGACTCCATTGGCAGTCACCGGTTCGAAATCCTCCGCGACAATGAACTGCGCCAGGATCGGATCGCAGCGAATGTGCGCTTCGGGACTGCGGTCAAGGTCGTCCCAGGCAACTTCTCCCAGGACATACCGCAAGTAAAGCACGGAGTCGGTGATCTCCTCGACGTCTTCACCGCAGACCGCGCACAAATAGCCGCGTTCGCAACCGGCCATCATTCGATCCCCGCCGTTCGGCATTGATGATCGGAACTGGCCTCGCACCAGTCGATTCTATTCTACACGATTGCACCCTTGTCAGCACCCGAGAACATTTTCCATCGAGTAGAGGCCCGCCGGCCTCCCGGCCAGAAACTTTGCCGCGTCAAGTGCGCCTCGGGCAAAGCCATCACGGTTAAGCGCCCGGTGGGAGAGCTCGATGGTCTCGCCGGGGAGAGCAAGCACGACCGTATGCTCGCCGGGAGAGTCTGCGACACGAAGCGAATGCATGCTGATCTCGGCATGACGGGCTTTGCCCTGTGCGACCGGTGAAGCGGCCGCGAGGCCCGCCCGCGCAAATTCGGCCAATCGAAGGGCGGTTCCGCTGGGAGCATCCTTCTTGGTGCGGTGATGGCGCTCGATGATGGCGACGTCTGCTCCATCCCCGAGTGCTCGAGCGGCTTCTCGCACAAGCTGCATCAAGAGATTCACGGCCCGGCTCATGTTGGGAGCGATCAGGATTGGAATCCGATCGGCCAGACCCTCGAGTGCCGTGCGCCGCGCCGCGTCGAAGCCGGTGGTGCCGACGACGAGTGGAATCTCGTGCGCCGCACACAGGCGTGCCACCGCGAGCGAGCCCTCCGGCAGCGAGAAATCGACCATGACGTCGAGGTGGGTTCCAGCGGCCAGAGAGGATGCGAGCGCGACGCCCAGCGGCGAAATCCCGGCCAGGCCGCCGGCATCCTCCCCGAGCTGAGCATGCCCGGGCCGCTCGAGCGCGGCGCCCAGCTCAAGCTCGGGATCCAGGGCGATGAGCTGGATCAGCCGCGTGCCCATCCGGCCGCGCGCGCCGTGGATGCCGACCTTCTTGACCGCTACATTCACAAGTCGTTTTCCTTTCAAAACAAAGTAGAGCGGAAGGGCGACTCTGCCTACTGCGCCGGCTCGGTGCCCGAGTAGAGGGCGATCGAGCGGATGATGTCGTCAAGGTCGTTGGCCACCACGATCGGGCGATTGGCGAATCCCGCCCGATGCACACCACGCGACCCCAGCACCTGATCGAACTGGGCCAGGTCGGTGCTGTGATAGGCGACGGTGGCCGTCGGATCTTTGAGCTGGTGCCCGGTCAGGATGCACACCACGCGGTCCGATGGAGCGATCACACCTTCTTCCCGCAATCGCTTGGCACCGGCCACGCTTGCCGCGCTCGCGGGCTCGCAACCCAGCCCGCCGGCCCCCACCCGCGCTTTCGCATCCATGATCTCCTGGTCGGATACCATCCTCACCACCCCGTTACAGAACTCGAGCGCCCGCAGGCACTTCTTCAGATTCACCGGGCGGTTGATCTCGATCGCCGATGCGACCGTGGAAGCCTTCACATGCTCCAGGTCAAGCTGCCGGTAGTACGTGTCGACGATGTCCATTTCGGGAAGACCGTTGCGCCACCGGAGCTGGCGGCCCGCGACCAGCTCATTGAGCGTCTGGGCACCCGCAGCGTTGATCACCGCAAGGCGCGGGACGCGTGAAATCAACCCCAAGTAGCTTAGCTCAATCAGCGCCTTCCCGAACGCACTCGAGTTGCCGAGGTTCCCCCCTGGCACGACGATCCAGTCCGGAACCTCCCACTTGAGCCCCTCCAGCACCCGGAAAATGATCGCTTTCTGTCCCTCGAGACGAAACGGATTGATCGAGTTCATCAAGTAAATGCCCAGCCGGTCGGCGACCTGCCTCACACGTTGCATTGCATCGTCGAAGTCCCCCACGATCTGGATGGTGAGCGCTCCATGATCGAGCGCCTGCGCGAGCTTTCCATAAGCGATCTTGCCGGACCCGATAAAAATGATGGCGCGAAAGCCGAAATCCGTCGCCGAACAATAGACCGCCAGGGCCGCCGACGTGTTGCCCGTACTCGCGCAGGCAACCCGCCGAGCAGAAACCATGCGTGCATGCGTGAAAGCGGCAGTCATACCGTTGTCTTTGAAGCTTCCCGAGGGATTCATGCCTTCGTACTGGAGCCAGAGCGAGCCGGGTAGGACGCCGACGTAGCGACCGACCTTGTCCGCGCGTTGCAGGAGAGTCTGGCCTTCGCCGATGGTGACGACCTGATCGGCTGGAGCGAAGGGGAGCAGCTCGCGGAACCGCCAGACGCCCGAGAACGCGAGCGGGTCGCTCCGCCGGCTCCATTTCGCCTCGAAATCGGCGAGCCGGCCGGGCACGGCGAGCTTGTCCCACTGGTAGACCACGTCAAGCGCGTCGCCGCAGGCCGGGCAGGAGAAATGGGCTTCGGCGACGCCGAACGTGGCGGCGCAGGACGGGTTCAAGCACTGCTGGAATGCTGCCGATTGCACCGATCCGAGCTGGAAGGCCCCCGCTGCGCTTGACATCCCCGATGAAATATCCTTCTGTTTGTTCAGACTTTGATCGCAGGCGGGCTTCGATTCACGAACACACGAACCCCGAGCGGGCCCATCACACTTTACCGGGCCGGCAGAGCCCTCTACAAGCGGGCAGGCTCGAGCTCGACTGCCCACCCTGCGAACCAATCGCATCGATCGCGATCTTGCTGCGGAGCGCACGCCCGCGCGGACCCGCTTCGGGCTGGTCCGTTCTCTCATCAGAGCTTCGGGCGATCATCGCAAGACCGATCGTGTGTACCTAGAATTGGATATCATCTTGGGAATCTTCACTAAACTGAGAATTCAATTGAATGAACGTTCCAAGCGGGCTTGACGCGACGTACGGATGAATCTATCATGAGCCGTCGAAAGCCTCGTCGCCGGAGTCGAGGATTTCGCTACGAGATGAACACACCGGAAACCCAACTAGCCCACAGCTTGAGGAATGCGATGCCTCCCTCGACCAAATCCAGCACGGCTAAGTCCGCGAAAGCCGCGGCAAGCTCCACCCGATCGGCTTCTGAGATCCGCCGGGTCGCGGAATTATTGAAGCAAGTTTCGGATCCGACTCGCCTTCAGGTGCTCATGCTCTTGAGCGAAAAAGAGCGCAATGTCACCGAGCTTTGCGGCGATCTCGGCACGCAGAGCCAGCCTGCCGTGAGCCATCATCTCGCGTTGTTGCGCCACGGCCGGTTGATCGAGCCGCGCCGTGCGGGCAAGCACAATTTCTACGCGCTGACCGACGCCGGCCGCCAGCTCGCGCAGGTCGTGAATTCCGTCGTCGGCTGACGCGAAACCAACGGCGGCAATCGCGGATCAATCGCGTGACCCGTGACCACGCACGTGAGTGCGTGGTTCGGACGGGGCGTACGCAGCCTCGGGCGTAAGCCCGATCCTGTAGTCGCCTTTCGCTCCGCGAAAGTGCGTTTTTGTTCTGAGCCGGATCCGCCCGGGCGATCGCACATACGTGCGAGGTGGAGGCTCCCCGTCTGAACCACGGTCTCCACGACTGTGGCCACACCACCGTCGTCACGCGACCGTGGTCATCGGGGGGGTCTTGTGCGCCCGGTGTCTTCGTTCCTGACCTAGCCCGCCAGGCAGCCGCGCACGAATTCGAGCCCGCGGGCGACATCGCGGAGACGCCCGGCTTGATCGCCGACCTCGCGCTCGACAACCAGCGGCCCGGTGTAACCGATCTTCTTGAGCGTCTGCACGAATCGCTTGATGTCCACCTCGCCTTCGCCCAGCACGACCTCCTGGCCCCACTGGCCCGCAACTTTCGGCCGGCGGGCGTCCTTGACATGCACCGAGCGGATATCCGGGCCGAGGATCTCGACAGCCCGGATCGGGTCTCCCATGTCATAAAGCAGCATGTTCGCCGGATCGAAGTTGACTTTCAAGCTCGGGGAGCGCAGCTCATCCAGAGTCAGCCGCAGCAAGTCGGCCGTTTCCTGGCCCGTCTCGAAGGCGAGGGTAATTCCCTTCGCAGCGGCAAGATCCCCAGCCTGTGCCAGTGTCTCGAGCATCGATGCTCGCCCCGGTATCGCCGGGCGCGGGAATGAACCCGGCGTGCAGCGAAAGATCGGACAGGCCCAGCGCGATGGTCCGGTCCAGTGCCCACTTCAGCCGGTTGATCCGCTCCGGCCGAAGTGAGGGATCACCGAAGCCGCCGGTTGCCTTGATCGTTTGCGGCGTGGTGTAGTCTTCACCGGGAAAGCCCAGCATAGCGCCGGTCATGATGATACCCGAATCGTGCGCGACTTTGGGCATCGAGTCGCCTTCGTCCCAGCTTGCGTGATGCGGGTCGCCGCAGGCGATCTGCACGACGTTCATGCCCAGCGAGGCCAGGAATTGCTGGAGCTCCGGGATGCTCTTTACTTGCAGGCTCCAGCTACAAACCCCCAGGGCTAGCGGTGGCAATCCGGGGTGTGCCGGCGTCAGGAATGACTGCGCCACTTTGGTTCTACTCCTTGTCTCTCAAGGTCGTGTTCACCGTGGCATGAGCCCGCCCAGTTCCGCGTCGGTGAACGTGATGTTCGTTGCTGGTCCTGTGTCCGCCACGACCTTTCGCGCAAGCGCGGCATGAGCCGGTGCAAGCCCGTTGAAATGATCGGCGCGGGGAATCGGATAAAAGTGCACCATCGGGTTCTTGCACGCACGCTGCATCGCCTGGAGCGAGGACAAATTGCCGCCGTCTCCTTCAAAGACGAACACGGGCGAGTGAATCGACTCCATCCACCGCCCCGGAGATCGCAGCGCGATCTCCTTGGAATTGGACCGGTCGAATGGGAGGAACTGGTCCGGGTAGTGGCTGACGTCGCTCACCGGTCCGAATGAGAACACAGCGCGGAAACGCTCGCTGCATTCAGCGACCAGCAGCACGAGCGTGCCGCCGGTGCTGTGGCCGCCCAGATAGATTCGCTTGGGATCGACCCTCGGATCCTTGGCGAGGTAATCTGCCGAGGCCAGGATGTCGTTCACTTCGCCGAGGAATCCTTCCTTCTGGCCCGGATTCTGATTTCCGCCGCGTAACGACGGAAAGAACATGATGACGCCGGCCTTGCGAAACGCACTGGCCGTCTGATCGTTTTCCGGCGACGCGGGGCTCCAGACGTCGCCGATCGAGTTGCAGTCTCCGCCCGTGATCCAGATGATCGCCGGGTGCTTCTCGCCGTCGTCGTCCGAGCTGCTCAGAAAGGCTTCAAGCTTGCCGACGGGTGAATCGAACCTGACCAGGCGAAAAACCGCTTCCGGCGGTTCGTCAACCGGATCACGATCGGACGAGCGCGTGACGAGCTTTGATATGAAGCCTTCTCGCGCCTGCGGCAGCGAGGTTTTTTCCTGGACTGGCGTCGACTCTCCCAGGCAGCCGGAGAGCACGCAGAGGGATAACGCGGCAAGGATCGTCTTTTTCACGGCGTCATTCATCCATCTATGAAAAGTCCAGCGGTGCAAAAGCGAACGAACCCGATCGCGAGATTCTATCCGAATCAGCGCCGGCAGAAGAAGTCACAAGCACCCCGGGAAGGGACTGGCCGGCCGGCCGGCTGACAAGGAGATCGGACGAAGCCGTCTCGACTTCCTACGCCCGGGGCATCACGACCAGAATCGACGACTCCGTCTTCGGTATTCCGTTTGGAGCGGGCGCGCGGCGCAGACAACGCGGTTTCGCCCCGCCGCTTTGGCCTCGTAGAGGGCCTGATCCGCCGCGACGATGAGTGCCCGCTCGTTCCGGGGCCAGCCCGGAGGGTTGAACGAAAGCCCGACGCTGGTGGTCAGGCGCACGAGCTGCGCGACCCCGCGGCAATGGTGCGGCCGGCAAGCTCAACCCGGATCCGCTCGGCTCGCCGCACGGCCAGGCTCGCCAGTGAGACCGGCAGCGCAATCACGAACTCCTCGCCCCCGTAACGCGCGACCAGGTCTTCGGCACGGGTCGATTCGCGGATCACCGCGGCGACCTCGCGCAGCACGTCATCGCCCGCCACGTGGCCGTAGCGGTCGTTGATCTGCTTGAAATGATCGATGTCGAGCATCAGGATCGCCATCCCGATACCGCACGCGGCGTAACGCTCGGCAAGTGAGCCGATCTGGCTGAGAAAATAGGCGCGGTGGTACAGCCCGGTGAGCGTGTCTCGAACCGTTCGCTCGAACATGTCACGCTGGAAGCGCTCGTCGTGCGGATCAAGCCGCACCAGCTTGAAAACCAGCCTGGCACCAAGCTGGATGCGATCGCCGTCCTCGAGCTTGATCGGCCGGTGTGCGGCGATCGGCTCCCCGTTGACAAACGTACCGTTCGAGCTGCCCTCGTCCGTGATCTGGACGATTCCGTCCGGGTCGACCGCGACCGACGCGTGCCGGCGCGAGACCGTGTTGTCGTCGACCGGAAACCCACTTTCCCCGGAACGGCCGAACGTGGTACCACTTTCGTTGAGCGGCACCATCGTTCCCGGTACACTTCCATTCACGACGATCATGTATGCCGAGGGTGTTTCCGCAGCTTTGCCGTTGAGCTGCTCGGCCGGCAGCAACGGCGAAGCACAAAGATGGGTGCTGGCCTTGGCGTCCACAGTGGATCTCCCATCTTCCTGAGGACCGTGCGATCCCTGGTCCAAATCAAGACGACCGGCCGCGATTTACCGAGCGCCTCCGTCTTTCACGCACCCTTCGAGCGCGTGGATCTCGAAAACAATTCTCGAGTCGAGACGACGTGGCAGGACCGACGCCTCTGAGCTAGCTTAGGTCGCTGCTGGAGCTTGTCAAATAGATGCGGCCGCGACCTTGCGTGGTTCCCCACGCGCGGGCCCCCGTTGAAATATTGTGTAAACTTTGTCAAACAGTTAATCTGTTTCTATTGAACAGGATGCCCGCCCGCCGGAGTCTGCCCCCCACCTTATTTATAATGAGGAGTCGACGCGATGGCTCGACTCTTTGCGTCGATCGGCCTGCTCGCCGCGCTCGCCCTTTCGAGTTCAGCCGCTGGAGACGAGACGCCGGAGACATTCTTCGAGTTGAAGATACGCCCGGTGCTCGTCACAAAGTGCCTTCCGTGCCACGGCGGGAAGAAGACCAGCAGCGGGCTCAAGGTCGATTCGCGCCAGTCGCTCCTGCGGGGCGGCGACCGGGGGCCCGCCATCGTCCCGGGTGACCCCGCCAAGAGCCGTCTGATCCAGGCCGTTCGCCGGATTGACGAAGACCTGAAGATGCCGCCCGAGAACCCCCTGGCGCAGGAGGTCGTGAGCGCGTTCACGGAATGGGTTGCACGCGGGGCAGCGTGGCCCAAGGCGATCGGCGGGAAACCGCCAGCGCAGGAGGTCGCCGGGCTTCACTGGGCGTTTCAGAAAGTGAAAAGCGTCGACCCGCCGCGAGATCCCACGGGCCCGTCGTCGACGCCGGTCGACCGCTTCATCGCGGCCAGGCGCCGGGCGGCGGGGCTCTCACCGGTCCGGCGGGCCGACCGGAAAACCTTGATTCGACGCGTGACGTTTGACCTGATCGGTTTGCCGCCTGAACCGAGCGAGATTGCCGACTTCCTGGCCGATCGATCACTTGATGCATTCGCGCGGGTCGTCGATCGTCTGCTGGCATCACCGCACTATGGCGAGCATTGGGGGCGGCACTGGATGGACGTCGTCCGCTATGCCGACACCGCCGGCGACAACGCCGACTACCCCATCCCGGAAGCCGTGCGCTATCGAGACTACATCATCGACTCGTGGAACGCCGACAAGCCGTACGACCGGATGGTCCGCGAACAACTGGCCGGTGACATCCTGGCGCGGAACGGACCCGCGGAAAACTACGCCGCGTCGGTGATCGCCACCGGGTTCCTCGCCCTCTCGCGCCGTTACGCCACCGCGCCGTTTGAGCTGTGGCATCTGACACTGGAAGACACGATCGACACGACCGGCCGGGCGTTTCTGGGGCTCACGCTGCGCTGCGCGCGGTGCCATGACCACAAGTTCGACCCCGTCACCCAGCGCGACTATTACGCGCTCTACGGGATCTTCGCCAGCACCACGTTTCCCTACGCCGGGTCGGAAGAGCTGCAATCCAAGTCATTCCCGCGGATGAATTTCGTGCCGGTGGCGCCGCCCGAAGCGTGCAAGGCGAAGCTCGTTCGTTACGAGGGGCGTCTGGCCGTCCTCGATCGCGAGGCGAAAGCGCTCGAGGGCAGGAGCGACGCGGCATCGAAGAAGCAAATGGGCGAGCTTCGGGCCGAGTGGTCGAAGCTGCGCAGGGCGTCGCTGCCGGCGGACGTTCCCGGCTGCTATGCCGTGGGTGAGGGATCGCCCGTGGATGTGCCGCTTCAACGACGAGGAGATCCAGCGGCGCCGGGTGACGTCGTGCCCCGTGGCGTACCGCGATTCGCGTTCCTGGCTGCCGAGCCGGCCCGGTCCGTGGGCCACACCGCCAGCGGCCGGCTCGAGCTCGCCGACTGGCTGGTGCAAGCCGGGCATCCGCTCTCAGCCCGCGTGATGGCGAACCGGATCTGGCAGTACCATTTCGGGCGGGGGATCGTGGCGACCCCGTCCAACTTCGGCGTGCGCGGCGAACCGCCCACTCACCCCGAGCTACTCGACTGGCTCGCCGCGAAGTTCGTATCGGACGGCTGGTCCATTAAAAGGCTGCACCGGGAGATCCTTCTCTCGGAGACATATCAGCTCTCGAGCGAAACCGACAGCGCGAGCCAGGCTCGCGACCCGGATGACCGCTGGCTCTGGCGGTTTCCTCCGGCGCGGCTGGCCGCCGAGTCGATTCGCGACGCGATGCTGGCCGTGGCGGGGAGGCTTGAACGAGCCCGGCCCGGCCCGCATCCATTCCCGGCGATCCACGACTGGCACTGGACCCAGCACAATCCGTTCAAGGCGGTTTACCCCACTCACTCTCGCAGCGTTTACATGATGACCCAGCGCCTGGTGAGGCACCCGTTCCTGGCCATCTTCGACGGGCCCGACACCAACGCGTCGACCGATCTGCGGACGCGATCGACCGTCCCGCTTCAAGCCCTCTACCTGCGCAACAACCCGTTCGTGCACGAGCAGGCGGTCGCGTTCGCCAATCGCCTGATCGCAGGCGCCGGCGACGATCAAACGCGGATCGCGGCCGCCCATGAGCTGGCGTGGGGGCGCCCCGCCGAGCCGGACGAGGTCGAGCGGGCAGTCCGCTATCTATCGGATTGCAAGACAGGCCCTGGCGGCAGACGCGAGCGTCCGCACCGGACGTCGAACGCCTCGCCTGGGTGAGCCTCGCCAAGGTGATCCTCACTTCCAACGAGTTTCTCTATGTCGATTGACAGGGTGATGAAACCAGACATGTCGAATCGATCGCTGATCGCCCGGCGCGGCTTCTTGAAACAAGCCGTCTGCTCCGCCGCGATCGCCGGCCCCGGCCTGCGCGATGCGCTCCTGCTGGCGGCCGAAGAAAATGGCGGCGGTCTGCTGGCACCGAGGCCCGCCCACCACGAGGCGAAGGCCCAGAACCTGATCGTGATCTTTCTGACCGGCGGTTTTTCACACGTCGACACGTTTGATTATAAACCTGCCCTCAACGAGCGTCATGGCCAGCCGGTCCCGTCGTTCGGGCTCGGGAGCGACGAGACGGGCAAGCGCCCGCTGCTGGGCTCGCCGTTCCGGTTTCGCCAGTGCGGCGCATCGGGCCTCTGGATCAGCGAGCTCTTTCCTCACCTTTCCGCCTTGGCCGACGATCTGTGCGTGATCCGCAGCCTGCACACCGACATCGTCGAGCATTTCCAGGCGGTGCTGGCGATGCACACCGGCTCGGCCACGGTGCCGCTGCCCTCCTTGGGCGCGTGGCTCTCCTATGGTCTGGGCACCGAGTGCGCCGCACTGCCGTCCTACGTGGTTCTTTGCGAGAACTTGCCTTATGCCGGCAGTCAGGTGTGGGACAGCAACTTCCTGCCGCCGATCCACCAGGGAGTGCGCATCGTGCCGGGTCCGCAACCGATACCCGACCTTCGTCCCCAGGAACAGTCGCTCTCGCTCGATGCGCTCGAGCGATTGATGCTGCGCGACGTGAACGAGCGGCATATCGCCATCCGCCCGGGCAATCCCGACCTTCGCGCCAGGATCGCGACTTACGATGTGGCCGCCGGGATGATGCGCAAGGCGCCCGAGGTGCTCGACGCCGAGCGCGAGACCGAAGCAACGCGCCAGGCGTACGGAGTCTCCGCCGGCGACACCACATCGTTCGGATATCAGTGCCTGGTCGCCCGCCGGCTGATCGAGAAGGGCGTGCGGGTAGTCGAGCTGATCGACACCGGGTCGAATAACAACTGGGACGCGCACGGCAACATGCAGGAGCACCGCCCCAAGGCCCTGCGGGTGGACCGCGCGATCGCGGCACTGATTAAAGATCTGAAAGCGCGTGGTTTATTTGACTCGACGCTCGTTGCCATTTGCACGGAGTTTGGCCGGACTCCGTGGACGGACGCAACAGGAACCCAGGGGCGCAACCATTACGCCAAGGCATTCACGGCCTTGCTCGCCGGCGCGGGAGTGAAGGGGGGCTGCACGTTCGGCGCAGACCGACGACTTCGGGGCCACGATCGTCGAGAACCCCGTGCACGTGCACGACTACCACGCGACGATCCTGCACCTCCTGGGGATCGACCACACCAGGCTGGTGTACCGCTACGCCGGCCGCGACTTCCGGCTGACTGATGTGGATGGCAATGTGATCAAGGCGATTTTGAGCTGATTGTCGTCAACGGAACTTTCAGCCCTACCCCGCGCGCGTGACACCTCACGACGTCGCCAACGTCGCGTTACGTCCCTTACCATCAATCGTGAACCGCAACGCATTCGTCGCAATGGCTCGCAACCCCAGTATTGGTAGCCGAGCTGGGTTTGCGGTCTGGGCCGTATAGACGATAATGCCTTCCGCAAGCCGGAAGCGAAAGGGCGGAGCATCAGATATCGTGTCTTCGCCGGGGTTATTTCCGTAGATCCAGAGGTTAGCTGCGACCAGCGGAAACAGGTTACTGTCGACCTCGACCAAACCGATTCGCGGCAGAATGAGCCCGGTCCAACTTGAAAGTTGGTCCTCTCGGATCGCGAAATTGTGATTAAGCCCCGTGTCGAGGATCGCCGGGAAAGAGGTGCCGGATGGCGCGAACACATCTCGGCCGGATAAACCGACTCGCACCGCCACCTGAAACGCCCGCACGATCGACTCCCCACCAGGGCTAGGCACCCGTGAGGGGACGTCGAGGAAGGGTTGCCGATCGATGATGTTCATTTCCACGAAAGCGGAAATTCGATTTGCTCAGGCGCGGCGGGCTTCGCCTCTATGGTCTCAATGATGTACTCGTCTGCCGCGAGCCCGCGGCGACGACACTCATCGATCAACGGCTCATCGTCAGCAGCGATACCAATTCGCTGGTCTCCATGGTACGCAACCCACTTGCCCCTGAGCGACGGGTCGCCAATCAAGTCGGCAAGGTCGCGGAAAAAGGCGTCCTTGGACTTTCGGATACCCTCGGGCAGCGGGAATCGGCTCAAGAGTGACGACGTTAGAGCTTCCGGCTCGGTGCTCGCGACGATCGAGCCCGCAAACTCGGTTTCGAGCGGGTCCGGTCCCCCATCGGCACCAATCTCCCGTGTTGCGCCGCTCTTCGTGTTCATGGTCACCTGCAACATTCTTGCTACTCAACATCAATTCCCACAAAGCATTGTGGCCGGTTTTCCGACTCCGGTCAAGCACGCGTCGATCCTTGACCGCTTCAGAGTGCTACAACCTTTCATCCGACTCGGCCGCCGCCGGTGGCAATTGGGAAACCGCGACTTACCGCACGTGCGGCGCAATCGCGCGGTCACGGTTTCGGCTCGATCACATTCACCGTCGTACGCGCTCGCAGCATCCCCGCAAGCGGCCCGGAATCAAATTCGACTTCGAGGACGAGCTCGTCCTGGCCGCTGCGAACTGTGGCACTCGGACCGAGGCCGGGCAGAACGTGCCTCAGGCAAAGCCCGACGTCGCAACGGCCAGCGCCTGCGACGCGCTTGCCTTCAGCGTGATGTCGGCGGCGGCCCCGTCGTGGCCGCCGGGCGAGGTCGGCGAGCCGCGGAAACACGTGTTGATCAGAAGGCCGTCGCCGGTGTAGAGCCTCGGCTGGAGCGGGATGTCGTCTCCGGCCGGGAAGCTCTTTGCTTCATCTTCCAGGCTCGTCTGGAGAACCAGCTTTCCGACCGGGTCGATTTCGACGGTGCTTCCTTTCTGAACCCGGTGCCACTTGTGGTCGGCTCGTGCCGCCGTTGTCCGAAAAGATGAAGCTCCATCTCGGCCCGCCCTGCGGGTCGTCAAACGAAAGCGACACAGTGCCGAGCCGGTATTCGCCGGCGGGCACGGTCATGCCCTCCGCGTCACCACCTAATCCCACGGCCGATCCGTCGCGGCCCAGCAAGGTCGCGTGCGCCTCGGTCACCGGCGCACTTCCGCCGGGCGGCTCAGCTTCAACTTCACGATTCCAGCACCATCCACACGTTCGAAGGCAAGGCGCGTGCCCAGCTCGTCCGACCGCACAGCGTATCGGTCGTGCCCGAGCGACCAGCAGCGAGGAATAGAGGAACTGTTCGTCGGCAGGGTCCCATCGCCCGTCATCGTTTGAGTCGATCCAGAGCCTGTCCTGGGAATCCGTGAGAAACCCGTTGCCGTCGCCGTCGGTTCGTCGCGCGGTGTGCGTGCCTCCGGCCAGGCTCACCGTTCCCTCCAGGTACCCCGCGGCGGCAAAGCTGAAGGTCACGCCGGTGGCGCCGAGCCGGAAGATCGCCGCGCGCGGGATGAGCTTCGTCGTCTCACCCTCGACCACCGCCACGGACAAGCGGCATCCGCCACGTGCGGTCCTTGCCGGCAAGTCGGTCCTTGGCCTCGATGCGCCGGTTGCGATCCGCGTCAACGTAGAGATCGACATCGCTCGACGACGCCTCGTCGAGGACAACCGTGATCCGGATCGAACCGGGGCTGCCATAGCGGATCTGGGCATATCGCTGGCGCGCTCCGCGGTATCGGACCTTCTCCACCAGATCTTCGGGCTTGGCACGCGAAAGAGCGAGGGCCCGCATCGGCGGGTGTTCGAAGGGATCGCCGGGGCCGGGCAGAACGAACCGCCAGCCTTCGATGGCTCGGGCGCTCGTCGTGGGCAAAACCGAACAGGACGAAAAAACACGCCGCGATCTTCCTGAAACGGCTCAAAGGTCGCTCCCTTCCGGCTTCCAGATCGATATGCCCCAGTTGCGCACCGCCTGCCAGCGTTCCTTGCCCTGCTTGGCCAGGATCTCCGCCGCGAACAGTCGCGCGGCGTTCTTCGAGAGATTGCGATCCAGTCCCGGCTCCTCGGGCAGCGACTCGACCAGCGACACCACCCGGGCAGGGTCGATGAGCGCTTCCGCCATCGCAACGAAACCCTGGCGCAAGCCATCAACATCAGTTTTTTGAAAAGCATCGAGCGCCCGCGCAGCACGGCAGCAGCGGCGGCCCGATCATAGCGGGCGATGTTCATGGCGAGCTCGGCAGCAGATCGGCCGAGGACACCGTCGCCCCGGGTGTCGAACAAGGGTGCCCGTAGCGAGATCGCGCGCCAGACCGTCTCCTGCAACCGCGCGGGGTCGACCGCCTCGACAGCTTCGAGTAACACCGCAGCCACGGAATCGGCCGATGAGTAACCTTGCCGGTCATCCCGATATTCATCCAGCCGCTTGAACGCTTCGGTGAGCAAGCCGATCGCCGACGGCCTGTCCGTACTCGCCAGCAGCGTGCGCCAGCTTGCCCAGGCCATAAGCTCGGATCATCGGGTCTTCGATCGTTTCCACAAGCCGGCGGGCGCGAGCATTGTCCTTGAGAACAATCCGCGAGCACGCCGCGACAACGTATCCGCCGCGGCGGTGGGAGTCGACGATCAAGCCCAGCGCGGCTTCGGCGCCGGCCGGATCGCGTGCGGCGACGCGGTAGGCAATCTCGCCGTAAGCGCGGTCGAAGACGAAGACGCGGTTAACCCTGTCGCCGCGTTTGGCCAGGCTCTTGGTGCTCTCGACGAGCGCAAGCGCGCTTTTCAAGTCGATGCGGGCAAGCGCCTCGGCAAACGTTGTGAGCTCATAGGCCGGTGCGGGCACTTCCTTGGCGAGCGACCGCCCCTGGTCGAGCAAGGCCGTCGCCCGTTCTTCTTCTCCCAGGTCGAGCCAGCGCTCGGCGATGCGGGCGATTAGCCCGATTCGCATACCGGGCTGCTTGACACCATTCGCTTGCAATTGCGATTGAGCCAGCAGCTCGGCCTTGCGACCGCCGGCCGAGGCGGGCAAGCTTTTCAACAAGGTCGGTCAAGACACCACGATCGCGAGCCGGAGTCGTGGATCGCCTCCGCGATGCTGACGGCTTCGTCGGGGCTCTGGCTCGCCATCGCGGTAGCGACCATTGCTGCGTAAGCTGTCCACCGCAAACTGCGGCTTGCCGGCGGAGCTTGCGTCGAGCAGCTCGAGTGCACGGGCCGGGTCCACCTGCACCAGGACGGTGAACACTGGACCTTCTGCACATCGGTGCCCCTGGACATGATCTTCTCGACGTAGGGCGCAAGCAGCCGTCGAGCAACCGTCAGCTCTTCCTGACGTGCGAGCAGCCCCATCAAGCGTTTTCATGAGTGGCGTGGTCTCCTCGACTCGCGCAAGCGTCAGATCCGCCGCGCCCGCCTCGGTGTCGACGGGTTGACCATGGAAGCGAAATCCGTCCTTTCGCGCGAAGAGAATCGCCTTGCCTGCGATCACCCCTGGAAGTCGAAATCGTCCGCGGGCATCGGTGAGCGTCCGCGTGCGCATCGGGCCGTCTCCCGACTGGAACACGGTGACGCCTTCAACCGGCTTGCCCTGGCGGTCGTGCACGAAGCCGTCGACGGCTCGGATGCGGTGCAGCACAACGTCGGCAAACGCCGCCGCCAGACCGCCGGCGGTCTTGAGCACGACCGGTCCGGCCCGGGGGCGCATTCGGAGCAGTAACGGATGCCTCGTACTCGAGGCCAGCAGGCACTCCGCTGGGAGTCTGAAATCGCCCATCCGCGGCCGTGTGCAGCACAGTCTGCTCAGCGAAGAACACCGGGTCGGTGCGCCACGTCTGTCCCTCGGGGCGGCGGGTCTGCGACTGGAGCCGCACCAGGGCGCCCTCGACCGGCCTTCCGGCTGAGTCGACCACGCGCCCGGAAAGGACGACCGTATTTGTCCGGCTGACGGTGAGCTTGACCTCATTATCCGCCGGTTACCCGTGCCGTGACAGCAGCGCCCGAGCTCCGCCCGTCTGTTTCCGCCGTGAGCCGCAAATCAACGAGCGGGTCGAGCCCCTCGAGCAAGTAGCGCCCGCTCGAGTCGGTCCGGACGGCAACCGACTGGAGCACATTCTCGTCGCCGCCCCAGGAGGCCCGCACCAGCGCGCCCGAGACGTACTTACCCGACTCGTCGACCACCGAGCCCCCTAGCGCTTCACCTCGCACCAATTCGGTGGGCGGCAGCTTGAATTCGGTGGCACCCGCGGGCAGCAAATGAAAGGTGTCCGGAGTTTCGGGGATAAAATACGGCTTGGGCGTCGAATAAAGAAAAGCGTAAGGCTGTTGCGCCTTCCATGTATCCTTCGAACCTTCCGCTAGCATCGGTCACGACCCTGGAATTACCCCCCAGCTCGCCAGGCCAGTCGGGGATCTGGGGGCTCACGCCGGCGATCGGCAAGCCGGTCGCCCGCTCACGGATCGTGCCTTCGATGTGCACTGCCCGCTTCAACCGGATTTCCAATCGTCGTGGTCCGGCCGGCCTCGACGACCTGATTGGCCGGAGGTAAACCGCGAAACGGAAGGTCGGGACGCGATCGCAGCTCGAGCACCAGCGACAACCCTCCCGCGGCGATCGCCGGAATCTCGAATTGTCCGTTCCCATCGGTCGTGACGTGGCCAGCTCCCAGCGTGCCGCCCAGGTCATATCCATCGGGAAGCGTTTCCGCCCGCACCGCAGGCCCGCTGACCGGCTGCCCTCGGCGTCGGTGACCACGCGGCCCGATACGCGACCGACAGGCTCGAGCCGAAACTCGCGTTGTCCTGCGTCGTATCCGATCCCAGCGTGCGAATGATCTGCGTGCCAGCGTCGCCGAATCGACGCGAACCCAGCGCAGTTCTCCTGGTGCAAATGCCGGAAGAACGACAGACCCCGTCGTCTCCGGCCACCGAGCCGACCTTCTCCGCCAGCTCACGCGGCACCGCGGTCTGGGCGAAGGCGATTGGCACGACGCGGGCACCGGCGAGCGGAGCGCCGTCCGGACCGAGCAGCCGGAAGCCCGCGTGCCCGGGCTCCTCGATCACGAGGCGAATCGGTTCCGGTCGGGCGCGGGAATCGCCGACGCCAATCGTTTCATCGCAACGCGACCGCCGCGCAGCGTGAGCCCAGATTGCCACCGGCATCGGCTCCTGGCTCGCACGACCTCCGCGGGAAGCTCGAGGCCGAACTCTCCGCCGTCGTTCGTTCGCGTGTGCGCAAGCGTGGCCTGCAATTCGGCGAGAGAAGCCCGACGACCCGCCATCCACAACACTCCGCCAATCGACGGCCGCTCGCCCGTCGGCGACAATCCGGTCGACAAGCCAGACATCCACTCCGGCAAGCGGCTTGCCGGCAGAGTCGACGACGACGCCGCGCAGCGGCTCCGCGTGCGGTGGCGGCCCGTCGACCTGAACGCACGCGAAGAGGACCAGGCTAGCCCAGTGCACGACGAGGCTCCCCGGCGACCGTCAACCTAAGACAATCGTCGTAGAACAGCCTACCTGGTGCTTGCGACAGGGTCAAGAGCGACGCTGCGATCATGCCGATTAATTCGAGTGGCGGCACATCCGTGCTCGCCTCGAAATCGGGCAGCTGATCAAAGCGATCGTGGCTGCGCTGGCGGCAGCGTGTTGTCGTGGACCAGGACGTTGCCGTTGCCGACGAAGAAGCTACGATTCTGAGCGACGTCCAGGTTAAAGAGCGGCTCGACCGATCCCGGCTCAACCGAAACGACCCGCACGTGTGCTGCCGAGCGATCGCAGCATGTCGCCGGGCTCGAGCTCGCGCGCCTGGGCCCAACCCTTTCCCGATCGCCAGAACCGATGGTAAATGCTCGCCACCAGGACCTGCTTGTCGCTCAACGTGATCCGCAGCGTGCGATTGGGAGGGTTGTGATGAACAACCAGGATCGGTCGGAACTCGAGCGCGCCGGTGGTGATATCCTGGCTGAGCACCAGGTCGCCCGTGCGGATCTTCTCGATGGGCTGGAAACCTTCCATCGTCCGCACCGGCGTCCCGGCCACGAAGCACGTGGTGAGGGTGGGAGGCGGAAGCTGCGGGAATGCATTCTGAGTAACCTGCACTTGCTGCGGCGGCTCGTAGTTGTAACCGAGCTTGTCGTACCACCACTTGTTGAGTGAATCCGGGTCGGTGCTGGTAGCGGGCGCGCCGACGGTTTCTTGAAGGATCGGCAAGACGCGCTCATTGATCGCGGCAGCCTGGAAATTGAATTGCTCGATCGCGCCGACATCGGCAATCAATTGCTGCTGCGCGGCGGCAGCTTTCAGGTTTGCTTCTGCCATCATCTCTCTGCGCGCATATCGATCTGGAACTCCTTCGCGACCTGTTGCGCCGGTTTCATGGAACTCATCTGCTGGAGCTCGACGCCGCGGTACGGGACGGGCATGCCATCCGCGTCGTAAACGACGGTGCCGCGGAAGCTCGATGTCAGGTGAAACGCCGCCGGCGCGCTATACGTGCGCAGCAGCCTGAATCGCGGAGTGTCGATCAGCAGACCGCCGCGAGATCCAGGCCCGGTCACGGCTTGGACCTTGTATTGCACGGGGAACTGCACCAGATCGATCAGGGCGCCGACGTAGTCGCGCGGCTCGCGCTTCTTGAGCGCGGCGATCGCCGCGTCACGCACGTCCTGCGAATCGCCGAAGACGGCGAGGCGAGCCAATTCCCTTGACGACGCCTGGCCCTCGATTCGTTCGAGCATCGTCACCGCTGTCAACTGGTCGCTCGAGGATCCTTTGCCGAAGATCCGCGCAATCGACGGAACGGCTCGAGGGTCGGTTACCCCCGCCAGTGATTCTTCGGCCTGCTTCCGCCTCTTCTTCTCGCCGAGCTCGACCTTCCATTTGCGCAGCAGCGTCTCCCAGTGCCGATCGGCCTTGTGCTGCGCCGCCGTCTCCTGCTCGAAGGCGGCGAGATTCTCGCGTGAAAGCCACTGCCCGTGATGTTTGACATACCCGAGACGCTTCCACGGCGCATCCAGGTAGGGGTCGAGCTGAACCGCCGTGGTGTAGTGGGCGATCGCCTCGTCCTTGAGTCCCTGTTCTTCGCACCAGGCGCCCAGCTTCTCGTGTGCCAGCGCAGCTTTGTGCCGGCCGCCTGCGTCGTTCTTTCTACTCCTGATCGCGCCATCGAGCTCGGCCCGCCGTGCGTTGTATTCTTCGAGCTTCCGCGCAAGCTCCTCATCCGATTTTCGTTTGACTCGAACTTCTTCGGGCGAGAGCCATTCTCCGCGATAAGAAATGAGCCCGAGCAGCCCACGCGCCGCCGTATTGGCCGGATCGATCCCGATCGCCTCCATGAGGTGCTTGCTGCGCTCCGCCGTGAGGCCGTGAGCCTCGCACCAGAGCGAAAGTTTGACGAGCGCCCCCGGATTCTGGCCGGCCTTGACGCGAACGGCCTCGTACGTCTTTCGGTCGACCGCTGCCTGACCGGAGGTGTCGTCAGGAGCGAAAATGGTTGCGACGATTGCGATAAACGCGGTGTGCAACATGACCCACCTCCGGGACGAGCGTCGCTGACGACGACGTGCTTCGCTGCAGAGTCCACAATGGGGTGAACACCGGCGTCGGCCTGAAGTATCGCGAGATTCCGTCTCGACTTCACTCCGATCACTCAGCGCCCTCCCCCGGCGAGGCTCAGATCGGGCTGAGCGTCAAAGAGTGCCTGCCGCGCCGGCGGCAGCGTGTTGTCGTGGACCAGCACGTTGCCCTCGCCGACGAAAAAGCACCGATTCTGGGCGACGTCGAGGTTATAAAGCGGCTCAACGGCTCCCGGCTCGACGGCGACGACCCGAAGTGTACGGCCGAGCGCTCGCAGCACGTCTCCAGGCTTCAGCTCGCGCGCCTGTGCCCAGCCTTCGCCCGGACGCCAGAACCGGTGATAGATGCTCGCGGCCAGGATCTCGTCGTTATTCAGAGTGATCCGGAGCGTCTGGTTCGCCGGGTTGTGATGAACGACCACGATGGGTCGGAATTCGAGCCCGCCGGTCGTGACGTCCTGGCTCAGAACGAGATCACCGGGGCGAATCTCTTCGATTGGCCGTGCCCCTTCGATCGTTCGCACCTGGGTCCCGGCCGCGAAACACGTCGTCAGGCTGGGAGGTGTGGTCTCCGGGAATACATTCACCGCGGCCTGCACTTTTTCCGGGGGCTGGTAGCTGTACCCGAGGCGGTCGTACCACCACTGATACAGGCTGTCTTGATCGGTACTCGAAGCGGGTGCAAGTGCCGCCTGCTGAAGAATCGGCAACACTCGCTCGCTCGCGGCCGCCGCCTGCAGTTTAAACTCCTCGATCGCACCCACGTCGGCCATCAACTGCTCTTGCGCGGCGACGGCCTGCAGGTTTGCGTCAAACAGGAGCTGCGCCGTCCGTGCCTTGACTTCACGCATTTTCAGCATCTGATTCTGCGGATTCAACAATTTCATCGCGTCCAGGTCGACGCCCCGATACACGATGGGCATGCCGTCCGATTCATCAACCGTCACGGCGCCCCGAAATGAGCTCGCCAGTGTGAAAGCGACCGGTGCGTCGTAGGTGCGCAGCATGGTGAACCGGGGGGTGTCGACGAGCAGGGCACCTTGCGACCCGGGCCCTCGGACAGGCTGCAGCTTGTACTCGACGGGTAGGGGAATCATGGCAATCAGAAGTCCGGCGTAGTCACGGGGCTCGCGGTCTCTCAGGGCCTCGATCGCGCTTTTGCGCACCGGTTCCGCTGCGCTCGAGACCGCGAGGCGGGCCAGCTCCTTGGTCGACTCGGGAGCATCGATCCTCCCCAGCATCGCGCTTGCTCTCAACTGATCGTCGGGCGGGCCGCCGGCGAAGCTGCGCGCGATCGACGGGACCGCGCGTGGATCGGTGACCATCGCCAGCGACTTCTCCGCCTCTTGCCGTCGCCTCGGTTCGCGCAGATCGCTCTTCCATTTTCGCAAGAGCGGCTCCCAGTACCGGTCGGCCTTGCGCTGGGCGGCCGCTTCCTGTTCCTCTGCGGCAATCTTCGCGCGCGTCATCCAGCGGCCGTGACGCTTGATGTACCCCAGACGCTTCCAGGGCGCATCGAGATACGGGTCGTACTGAACGGCCGTCGTGAAATGCGCGAGCGCCTCGTCCTTCAGCGCCTGCTGCTCGCACCAGGCTCCCAGCTTCTCGTGAGCCAGCGCGGCTTTGCGGAGGGCGGCTCGAGTCGTTCTTTTTGGATCGGAGCAGGGCGTCAAGGTCCGCGCGCCGCGCGTGATATGCTTCGAGCTTCGTCACCAGCTCTGTGTCGGATTCTCGCTTTGCGTGAACGTTCTCAGGCGAGAGCCAATCCCCGCGATAGGAGATCAGCCCGAGCAGCCCTCGCGCCGCGGTATTGGCCGGATCGATCCCGACGGCCTCCATGAGGTGCTTGCCGCGCTCGACTGTCAAACCGTGAGCTTCGCACCAGAGTGCCAGCTTGACCAGAGCCGCTGGATTCTGGCCGGCTTTGACCCGCACCGCCTCATACGTCTTCCGATCGGCCGCTGTTGGACCGGACGCACCATCGGCAGGGAAAGTTGCCACGACAATTGCGAGCACTGTTGCGTGCAGCATGACCCGGCTCCGTGGTGTGTGTCGGCGATTGGGACGTACAATCTTTGCGAGTCCACAGAGGGCTCAAACCTGGCTGTGCTCTGAAGTATCGCGCAACCGCGGTCGCGACTGGTTGCGATCAGTTGATGAACCCGATTTGTCGCCAGAGGCCAGCACGGCCGCAACGGTGACGACCAACGTGAATTGATTCATCAGTGGCCTCCCGGAAGCTCATCGCGAGACTCAAGTGACTTCGATCGGAAAGCTCGGGTAACGGACACGTTACGGCTAGCGTACCAAACAAATGACTTCTCACGCAATCCGCCACGCTACTATCGCCCCAGATTGGCGCCATCCGACTCTCGGTCGGACGCAATTTTTGTCGAGGCGCATGACGAATTTTGGATCTACAAAACTTGCTATTGCTTTATGCAAAAAACGAGATTAGGATCTCTCGTGTGAACATCTCGTGGGAAGGGCGAAGCAACGTCGATTGTTGAGGACTGAATATGGCAGACCGCGCGATGCGTTCCAGGGCTTTCACGCTGATCGAGCTGCTCGTGGTGATTGCCATCATCGCGGTGTTGATTGCGCTGCTTTTGCCGGCCGTGCAAAATGCACGAGAGGCTGCGAGGCGGGCCCAGTGCACGAACAATCTGAAGCAGATCGGGCTGGCGATCGCCAATTATGAGACCGCGGTTGGCTGTATCGTGCCGGGATACGTCAGCCTTTGTGGCAGCGGCAACTGCGCTTTCCGGCGCGACGCTGCCCTCGTCGCTGGCGGTGCCGGGCTACAATCCGGACCCATTCACGATGGATCAGGGGCCAGGGTGGGGGTGGCTGGCGATGCTGCTGCCATACGCCGAGCAGGCGCCGCTGTATGGCGCGACCAATTTCAATCTTCCCACGTGGGTCGCTGCCAACAGCACCGTCGTCGCGGTTCAGATCAATGTGTTCCTATGCCCGTCGGCCAATAATCCGACCGCGACATGCATGATGGTCGACGCCAACGTGAACCTGCTTCCGGTGGCGAACCAGTACTTCGCCCGCGCCAACTATCAGTACAACATGGGCTGGAACGACACGAGCATTCAGCCCGCGGCCACCAATTATGATGACCCGATTCTGGGTTGCAATGGGCCGATCTACCGGAACAGCCACGTAAGCTACGCGGGCGTGACCGACGGCCTGAGCAATACGGTTTTCGCAAGCGAGAAGACGCCCTACCTGGCGGACGCGAGCTGGGTGGGGATTATTCCGGGTTACCGGCATTTCGCCTACAACGCGTTTGCCAGCGCCGGGACGGGCGGGGCCGGAATTAACTATGACTATCCGGGCGCGATTCTGGCCTCGCATAGCGGTCCGTCGCTCTACGAGTCGCCACAGGTGATCCATCCGCCCAATAGCCCGCTCGGTCACACGGATGAGTTTTATTCGCTGCACCCGAGTGGGGCGAATGTCTTGATGGGTGACGGATCGGTTCGATTCATCAAGCAGTCGATCAACCTGCTCGCGTGGCAAGCCCTGAGCAGCCGTGCGGTCGGGGAGGTGGTCAGTGCCGACTCGTACTGAACGTCGAAAGACCGAGTCCGCGATAGGGCGCAGGGTCCGCTTTTCCGCTCTTCTCGCGCTGGCGGGCGTCCTGGTGGGGTGCGGCGGGGAACCGACGGGGCGAGAGGTCAAGAACGCTCAGGCGTTCGAAGCGCTTCTGACGGCCATTTCCCTGAAGAACCCAAAAGAAGTCGAGGGCGACGCCAAGCTGATCGAGGAGAGGCACACCGCCGGCGAGATTTCGGAAGGAAAGTACAAGGAACTGGCCGCGCTCATTTCCGAAAGCGCGCGCGAGGGACTGGAGCGGCGCCGAGAAGCAGGCATACGAGTTCCGCGCAATTCGGCGATCGGGGGTCGTTTTTCGATTGACAGCAACAGGAATCAGAGCGGGGCAGGCGACGGATCCGCGTTCCGTCCGCGTGGTTCTGGAGACTGAAGAACTTAAGCCACATCCCTTTCCGGCTATAATCTACTATTGAGGGCGAATCGTGTTTTCGCGCGACTCGGGCGTGCTCGAGAGTTGGGGGCGACTTCCATGTCCGTTGTTTGCGATTCGCCTCCCCGCATTGAGCACTTCTCCGGAGTGGTGGACACCGTCCGGGACGGGGTTGCTTATCTTACGCTAACCGACGACATCGGGCACGAGGTCGAAATCGAGTGGGACGCGACGGATC
Source organism: uncultured Planctomycetota bacterium (assembly GCA_963823665.1). GTDB lineage: Bacteria > Planctomycetota > Planctomycetia > Isosphaerales > Isosphaeraceae > CAVXHV01. The sequence goes on along the minus strand of CAWGMQ010000006.1, from coordinate 1,750,418 downwards.
TGGCATCAAAGTCGATTCAAGAAGGCCATCACTTCCAGTTGACCACCGAAGCAGTTGACGGCCACACCGAGTTCCACTTCCGCCCGGTTGTCGCGCTACCGCTCGACGCCGACATGCGGCACGAAATTGAGGACGTTCTGAGGCGCTATCGAGAACGAGGGTTTCTCGAGGATCAGCCAGCCAAGGGCTCGGTCTCGTCCGGATCTGAATTCAAGACCGCGGCTAAACGATCCGCGCGTTGGCGCGTGGCTCGGGGCCGCGTGATGCGAACTCTGGGCCTGGCCGCATGCGCTTCACTACTGGTGGCTCTGGGGATCGGGATTGAGGCTTGGCGAAACGTGCCAGTTTCTAGTGAGAACGCCTATAAACTGTTGTACGCGCAGCATTTGAACACCGAGGACGTGAAGACCTTGGCTGCGCCGCTGCACGCCGCCAAAGAAGGGCGATTCATTGGCGTAGTCGAAGGCTCTGAGCACCAGGTACTGCGGCCGTTCGAACTTTCGTTCATTGAGGCCCAGGCCGAGCTCGGATAAGATCACGCGTTCACTCTGCGATTGATGAACGATTTGATTGAGCTCTATCTGAGCGCGCACGAATGGGGCATGGCCGAACAGACCGCGCGTGAATGTCTGAGCCACCGCATACAGAAACGGCACAAAGTGGTGACGCGCGAGGTCACGGATGCATCGGGAAACACCATCGTCGTCACAGAGATGGCGGCTGTGAAGCAGCCCGATGATTGGGCTTATTACCTCACGATGAGTGAACTCGGCGCCGCGCTGGCCGGGCAAAAGAAATATGCCGCGGCCGAGCCGTCGTTGGTCGACGACTACAAGGGATTGAAGGCACTTCAGAAGGACATCCCCGTGTTGAAAAAGTCGGCTCTGGACGAGGCCGCGAACCGGCTATTCACGCTCTATTTGGCTTGGGGCAAACCAGAGAAGGCACGCGAGTGGGCGCCGAAACCGAAATCGAAGATCGCAGTTGACGACGGTGACCCCGATATTCATCATCGTTGATTTGACCGCTGCGTCTGTCGGGCTTCGTGCACCTCCCGTCCGGAGTTGCAAGAGGACCAACGATCCCGTCACACAGTGGTGACACCGTAGGTGAAGGTCAGGATGCAATGACAGTTCCGGCTGACGAAGGCGGCGCTTTGGGCTCCGGTGTTCCCGTAGGTAGTCCCCTGGTGCTGCGAGTGTTCGGCGGCCGAAAGGGTGAAACCATCGTCGTACGGCTCCCCGATGGCACCTACGGGGTCGTGGACTGCTACGCGTCGTCGCTCGCCGACCCCAGGAGCAATCCAGCTTACAGGATCCTGGATGAGGAGGGGGTTCGATCATTGCGCTTTTTGGGCCTGACACATCCTCACGACGACCACTATCGCGGAATGTCTCACCTGCTCCACGATTTCGCGATCGCGGCATTTTGGACGTTTTGTGATACATTCCCTGATGACCTCCGGCTTATCGTCGACTATTTCCAGCTCGAGGCGACCGACTTGGGCGGAACGCCCCAAGTCAGCTTCAAGGCGGACGAGCTCCGTTCGATCTTCAATCGCCTCAAAGAACTCGAGGCGAACGGAATGCCGATCCTTGCAGCCCGTTCGAATCAACGACTTTATCCCATTCCTACCGGGCTGAACGACGTCGTGGAAGTGATTGCCATCGCACCTACGCATGCAGTGGCGCGGGAGTAAATCAGGTCTCTCCTCAAGTACCTGCAACGTCGGCTCGAGACGAACGCCGCCTCAATACCGGCGTACCCGCATCGCCACCACAACCTGGCGTCCCTCGCCTTGCTTATTCGCTATGGAGATGCACGGATTATTCTCGGCGGAGACGTAGAGACAACCGGGTGGCAGCAGGCGCTGGTCGAGTTCATGCCCGAGTTCCTCGCCGCCGAGATCGTCAAGGTGAGCCATCACGGTTCAACCAACGGATACTGCACGGACCTTTGGTCGACCTTCGTCTCACGTAAGCAAACGATCGCCGTGCTCACTCCCTACCACCGCCATCACTTGCCTGAAACGGCCGCCCTGGATGAGATCTCTCGGTGCGCGGGAACCGTCTACTCCGTTTGTGCTGGTGGGCATCAGCAGGCCGTGCGCGATTGGCGACGTGGCGTGACCCCGCCTGATTGCCTCGAAGTTTTCCGAAGAAGAGCTCAAGCGAAATTGCAGCAATCGCGGGTCAGCCCGTCCGTTTCCCTCGAGGATCGTGCACGTGAGGCTGCGAGGCGACTCAACGAACCGCGAATTGGCGAAAGCGAGAAGGTCGGACACTGCGAACTTCGAGTCTTTCCAAACGGTCAGTGCCACGTCGTGATGCACGGCGACGCCGTCGTGCTGGCCGAGTCCGAGTGAACTCCAGTGCCGTCGAATAAAAGCGTCATCCCGTCTTCCCGCAATTGATCAGCCACGGCGTGCCGAACTGGTCCACCAGCATGCCGAAACGCTGCCGCCCAGAAGGTCTCCTGGATCGGCATTTGTACAGTGCCGTTTTCTGCCAGCGCCGCGAAGACACGATCGGCTTCCGCTGCATCATCGAGGCTAAGTAACACGGAGATGCCCTCCGGTTTCTGATATTGCCCCGGGGGGGCATCGCCGCCGGTCAATCGGTCGTCGCCGAGGTCGAGCGTGGCGTGGAGGATCTTCTCACGCCACTCAGCCGGTGTCTGCGCGGCCGCGGGCGAATCTCCGTACGTCATCATCACCACGATTTCACCGCCCAGACACTGCTGGTAGAACTTGAAGGCCGCTTCGCACTGGCCATTGAACGCCAGATGGGGATTCAATCGCATCACGCTTTCCTTTCATAAGACACTGCGTTCAAGCTCTACTGGGCTGACACGGCGAGATCGCCGACCTTGCGCGTCGCCGGCACTCTGTTCATGCAGTGGAGATTGAGCTTCGTACCGATTCTAGGAATTGCGACTGCGATTGTCTTGGCAATTCACCCCGCAGAGCCGGCAAGTCAGTACCGATCGGTTCCCGGTTCTTCGGAACGTGCAATTCATGCTCGACTGCGCGTTCGGTCGCTGACGATCCAAGAAGCGATTCATCCAGGTATCGCGGTCGGTCTCCGCCGACGGAGGTTGTGGGACTCGAGCGGGGGTTGAGAAGGGAATCTTAGCCATGGCGAATCGCCGGCCGTTTTGGTCACGTTGTGTCATCGGTGCGCACGTTCTGCTGGTCGTGGTCACGGGATATCTCCTGGCCTTGAACCACTCCGACTCGATGCGCATCGTCCTGTCGCTCATCGCCGGAACCAGCTTGTTTGTTCTGACCGGGCTGGTGCACGAAGCGAGCCATCATCTGCTGGCGCGACGGGTCTGGCTCAATGACTTGCTGGGGAACCTGGCCGGCACGTTCCTGGCGACACCGGTTTCGGCCTATCGGTGCTGCACCTGAAGCATCACCAGACGACCAACCGCGACGACGACCCGAACAAGGTCCTCAAATCGCGCTGGATGATCCTCTTCGGCGTGCCGACCTACATCATGCTCACGCACCTCTACGCCTGGCAGCACATGCGCGGCCGCGTGCTCGTTCGATACCTGGTCGAGCTCACGGGCATCGTGACCCTGCTGCTCGCGGTCTTCATGCTGCCGCCCCGGTCCTTCCGCGAATGGTCGCTTCTCGGACCGCTGATGGTGGTGGCCGTGCTGCAAAACCTGCGCATCGTGACCGGCCACATGGACCTGCCCGCGGGCAAGTACCACGATACCTGGCAACTCGTGCTCCCCCGCTGGCTCAGCGTGTGGCTGCTGCACTACGACCACCACCTCGAGCATCACGTCCGCCCGCGGTTGAACTGGTACGAGCTGCCGGCCCTGCGCGAGAAACTGGCAGGCGAGCCGGGCATCACGCTGCACCGCGTCACGCTTCTTCAGTTCTTTTTCGAGGTCTTCCTCACGCGCAGCTACAAGATTGAGGCAGCACCGGCACACGCGCATGCGATGGAAGCGGGCAGGATGTATCACGGCGGTGCTGCGAGGCAGGAGCGGCATGAGTCGGTGACTTGCTGATACAGCAATCTGCCGAATCGCGTGGCGGAAACCGATTGGCTCAATCTCCCTGAGACGAGTGGCGCAATTCGTGCTGCCGATTCCCTTGGGCGGGAGGTATAATCGAGCAGGTCGGGGGTTTCGTCTCGAAGGACATTCAACATGGCGATTGCAACACTCTCACCGCAGGTACTGGCACGGGAACATGAGTATGTCTTGCTGCATGGCGTGCGCTGGACCACCTACGTTGCGCTGCTCGAAGACATGGGCAATCGTCACATCCGGCTGACGTATGACAACGGGGACCTGGAAATCATGACGGTTTCGCCGCGACATGAATGGTCCAAGACTCTGCTCGGGCGCATGATCGAGGCGATGACCGAAGAACTGAATATCCCGCTCCGAAGCGGCGGCTCGACGACATTCAAGAAGGAATTGCAGGAGAAGGGACTCGAGCCCGACGAATGCTACTGGGTAGCCAACGAGTTCGCCGTTCGCGGACGCGCCGATTTGGATCCCGACATTGACCCGCCGCCGGATATCGCGGTCGAAGTCGAGATCTCCCGGAGCGCGCTCAACCGGATGGGAATCTACGCCTCACTCAGGGTGTCAGAGGTTTGGCGCAGTGATGGCCAGTCGATCATTGTCGCACAACTCCAGGATGACGGGACTTACGCTCAAGTGGCGCGGAGTCCAAGTTTCCCTTGGCTGCCCCTGGACGAGCTGAGCCGATTCCTCGTCGCAAGCGCGACCATGGGCGAGACGGCCTGGATCCGTTCGTTCCGCTCCTGGGTCCGCACCGTACTTGCACCCCTGGCTGCCGAGTTTGAAGATCGGCAGCAGTAACGCTCGAGAAGGCCAGATCTTAGCTGTGCCGGTGCCGGTGCAAGTGCGACGTTGCCGCAGAAGTGAGCTTTCGGTGCGCAGCCAGAGTGTGGGCCGTCGGAATTGAGTGCGCCACTCTTGGGAGGATTCTGAGGTTCGGATCTTCGAGCGAGTTGCCGGCCAGATCAGTCACATGGCTGAGAGCGGCATCGAGCGCGTTGACCGTGCGCGAGCCAAGGCCGCCGCGGTGGAGATCGAGGACGACCGTCTCGGAGTCGCCCGTCTGGGTGGTCGAAGTGGATGTGATGCTCTTGGTCACGAAGGCCGGTCGTCGCGCGCCGCGAGCCAGGGAATGCGAGGCGAAGCTCGAGATGTCGGCCAGGCTCGCCGGATCGAGGCCGCTGCCGCTGTCCTCGAGCGTGACCGAGAATTGGTGGGTCGCGGGGTTGAAGACCTCCGAGGTGATCGTCGGACCGCTCTCGTCGATCACCAGGCTGCCGAGGGCACGATCGAGCGTGGTCGCACCCGACGGGTCAGCCGCCTGGGCGATCACCGCGTACTTGCCTTGGGGCAGTGCGGAGGAGGTGACCGACCACGTACCATCAGATTGCACGGTCGCCTGACCCAGCGTGATGATTCCGGACTGACCGCTGGCCTGAGCATAGACCGTCACGAGATAGCCGACCGGGCCCTGGCCCTGGAAGGTCGGCTGATTCACGTTCGTGATCCCATCCGTCTGGGAGGGCCCGGTATCAGAGGCCGGCGCGAGCTCGCCCTGGAAGGGGGTGAGCATACCTTCGGCCAGGGCGCTCGACAAATCCGTCTCCGCTTGAGCGTCGGCTGCGTCGAACAGCGATATCGATGCGCCACCCGCGGCGAGCTGCTGAGCCTGGCTGACCATGAGGCTGTCCGCCAGCGCCATGATGGTCGGATTCGCGCCAAATTGCGCCATCGCGGCATTCATCGACGCGGGTACACCCCCCGTTTTCAGCGATTGGGCAATCGCGGCAACCTGCGCCGCGGTGAGGTCGGTATCGACGCCCGATGCGTTGAGTGCATCAACGTAGGCTGTTTCGAGCGCAGGGAGCTTGCCGTACGCGACGCCGAGCTCCTCGGTGTAGGTGTTACCGGCCTGGACCTGGGCATTTTCCCAGTAGTCATTACTGGCGTTGGCTGCGCCCTGGGCACGATCGATGCTGGCGGAGAGTGCGTTGCCGAGAGCGACGATTTCGGCACAATCCGAGATGAGAGCATTGGACGACGTGACGAACGCTGGCGAGGCCCCCGACTGATCGGTGATCGCGCCGGGGCTCTGCACCTGCGGCTGGGCGAGCTGCGTGAAATTCGGGTCCGCAGGATCGCTGCCCGCCCAAGTGGCCACCGCTCCCGCCGCCCCGATCCCAGCAGAGGCGAGCCCGGCAGCTATGATGACGGGCGTGATAACCGGGGCGGTGAGTATCGTAATTGCGCCGCCCGCAAGAGCAGCCAAGCCGCCAAGGATCGCGCCACCCTGATTGAATCGAGTCTGCTGCTCAGCGTTGTAACGCTGCTGAGTAATTTGCTGCTCCTCAGCGGCAACAGTACTCTCGAGGTTACCCACGCGACTTTGCAAGGACATGATCTGGGCGTCCTCACTCGAAGTGCCACTACCCGGAGAGGCCGCGTCAACGCTGGCCTGAATTTGCTGGTTGACCTGGAGCTGAGCGGTGTACTGCTGGTTGAGTTGCGCTTCCTCGGCCGCGGTGCTGTTCTCGTCGCTCGCGAGCTGGCTGCTCAAGTCGGCAATCTGCACCTGCAAGGCCGAAATGGTGGCAGCCGACGCTGTGTTTCCATCAGCTCCCGGGGCACCTGGCGGCCCCGCTGGTCCTGGTGAACCGGCCAGACCCGGCGCTCCAGCCGGACCTGGCGCGCCCGCCGGCCCTTGTGGCCCAACCGGTCCCTGCGGCCCCGCGGGGCCCGGTGTTCCTGCGGTCGAGATCGAGGGCGGCGCGACGGCCGTGACATACGCGCCCATCCCACCATTGACAGGATCCGTCGGGAAGGTGGCGCTCAGAGTCTGGTCGAGGTACACCGTCGTACACGATCCATCATCGAGATTCAGCAGAAACTCGCCTTCCGTCCCGGCCGCCACACCACCGCCCCCCTGAGACGCGTCGTCCGTTGTAAACAGCTCAGCCGCCTGGACGAGAATCTGGTCGCTCGACTCGATGGTGATTGAGCCGTAGACCGTCACGCTGCCGTAAGGTTGCTGGACCGACAATTCGGTCGGGGTGGTACTGCCTGCAATGGTCAGATAGAGCTGACTCGGGGTTGTGATAGCGTAGGTGTACTTATTCTGGTATGCGCTCAATGCCACGACGACATCGCCCGAGTTGATCGTGGTGAGCATGAGCCGAGATTCGAGTCCAAACGCCGAACACCCGCCGGGCAATGCTTTGCGCTTTGGCCGGATCGGCCTGATCCGCGCGGTAACTGAGGACAATTGATCCGCCGCAAACCCGTTCCTGGTTTTGCTGGGTAGCATCGAAATCCCTTCCTTGGGCGATCGACTCCGGCGTGGTCGTCACGTCATTGTCTGTTCGCGAGTTTCGCGTGATAACTTGAATTCTCCGAAACGGAATGATTCTTGACGGAATTCGTCAAGAGGAGCGGGACAATTTGCCGGAAGGCCGCACATTCTGCGCCGTTCGCCCTCCTCACGCCTGCTGATGGTCCGCAGCGGCGGACCCTACGAGTAGACGGCGAATTGGTCAGACGATCGTCGCGGTTTCCCCTGCCTGCTTGGTCACCTTGTCCTTCGTGTTGACGATGAACCAGTTATTCTGAGTCGGGGCGGTTCCATCGCTTAATGTGTTTGCCACGCCGTCGGACTGGCACGTTGTCGCGTTCAAGGCGACTGTGCTCGAGCCCACCGTGATCCCAGTCATGATCTTGTTGATCCGCGTCGAGTATGAATCGCTCGAGGACCATTCGGCCAGAATCGCATCGAGCGCCGCGATGTTGGCGGGTGAGTTGCTGTCGTAGCTGGTCGTCCCGCTGATCAGGATGTCGTTGCCGTTGCCGGTCAGCGTGTCGACTCCTGCCCCGCCGATCAGGATGTTGTCACCAGTCCCCGTGTCGGTGAGCGTGTCCTTGACTGCTCCACCGATCAGCACGTCGTTGCCCGAGCCCGATGCGGTCAAGGTGCTGCCGTTGCTCGAGCCGCCCAGCAGGATCGCATCGACCGTACCCGTCGCCGTCAAGTTCGTCACGCCCGTGAACGCACTCGCGTCGGCGATGTACGGAGGGTTGCCGCTGGCGGCGGTCACCGTCAGATTCGCCGTCTTGAAGTTGCTCAGGCTGAGCAGCATGCCGTCGGTCGACGAGAACGATGTGCCGGTCAAGGTCATCGAAGCGCTCTTGGTCGCGGTCACCGTGTCGCCTGTCGCCGCGGTGTCGGCGAGCGACCCACTTCCTGTCCAGCCGCTGACGTCGAATGTCTTACCCGCGCTCGTAGCCGTGAGATTGGCCGTCCTGATTCGGCTCAAGGTCAACGACATTCCGTCTGTAGACGCCACGGAAGTGTTGGCGAGTGTGTAGCCGGCAGACTTGCTCGCGACGACTGTGTCTGCTGCCGAGCCGGTATCGGCCAGAGAGCCGCTGCCGGTCCAGCCGCTAACCGTGAAGGTGTTGCCGCCGGCTGTGTCGGTCAGATTGGAGGTTGTGAAACCGTTCAACGTCAGCGTCGTCCCGCTCGTCACCGCAAGGGATGAATTCGCCAGTGCCACGCTTGCGGCCACTGAATCTACCAGCGTCTCGCCCGTGCCTTTAAGCGTTCCTGTACCCGTCCAGCCGCTGACGATGAAGGTGTTGCCGCCGCTGCCGCTGTCGGTAAGGTTCGCGGTCGTGAAACCCGTCAGCCCGAGGTTCATTCCGTCGGTGGATGACAACGAGCCGATCGTCAGGGTGAAGCCCGCGCTCTTGCTCGCCGTCATCGTGTCGGCGGTGGACCCGGTGTCCACGAGCGAGCCGCCTCCCGACCAGCCGCTGACAATGAAGTTGTTCCCGCCGGTTGCGTCGGTGAGGTTGGCCGCAGTGAATCCGGCCAGGGTCAGCGTGGGATTCCCCGTCACGGCGAGCGACGTGTTCGTGAGCGTCGTCTTGGCCGAGACACTGTCCACGAGCGTTTCCGACGAACCGCTGAACGTACCTTTTCCCGTCCAACCGTTGATGTTGAACACGTTGCTGCCGCTGCTTGAATCCGTGAGGTTCGCCGTGTTGATGCCAGTCAGCGTGAAGGACATCGGACCGGCTGTGAGCGAGGTCGGCGTGAGCGTGAAGCCGGACGGGTTCGAGGCTGCGACGGTGCCGGACGTCGCCGTGAGCGACCCGCTTCCGATCCAGCCGGTCTCGGTGAAGGTCTGCCCCCCTCCGGTGGTGGTGAGATTGGCGGTGGCGAACCCGGTCAAGCCGAGCGTCATACCGTCCGTCGACGTGAGCGCGGTATTCGCAAGCGTATAGCTGGCGGCCTTGCTCGCCGTCACGATGTCCGGCGTGGAACCGGTATCGTCGAGCGAGCCGCTCCCCTTCCATCCGCTCACCGTGAAGGTGTTACCACCGGCGGTATCGGTGAGATTCGCTGCGGTGAAACCGCTCAACGTGAGCGAGGGGATGCCCGCGACCGCTAGCGAATTGTCGGCCAGCGTGACGCCCGTCGAAACGCTCTCGACCACGGTCTCGCCCGTGCCGCTGAGCTTGCCGGAGCCCGTCCAGCCGTTGATGGTAAACGTGTTGCCGCCGCTGCTCGAATCCGTGAGGTTGGCGGTTGTGATGCCAGCCAAGGAGAGCGACATGGGCCCGGCCGTGAGCGAGGTCGGGGTGATCGTGAAGCCAGACGGATTCGACGCCGCCACGGTAGACGATGTGCCGCTGAGCAATCCGTTGCCGGTCCAGCCGGTCTCGTTGAAGGTGTGCCCGGTGGCTGCGATTGTAAGGTTGGCGGTCACGATTCCGCTCAAAGTCAGAGACATTCCGTCGCCCGACGACAAGGACGTGTCGCTCAATGTAACGTTGTTGCTCTTGCTCGCCGTCACGCTGCCGGTTCCCGCCGGGGCGGTCAGCGAGCCGCTGCCCGTCCAGCCGCTGACGGTGAATGTATTGCTCGTCGCGCTGGCGCCGGAGAGCGTGGCGACCTTGATCCCGGTCAGGTTGTCGGTGAAGCTGGCCGAGCCCGTGCCGGTCAAGCTCCCGCTCGCCAACGTGTAATTCGACGAAATCGATTCCACCACGCTGTCGCCGGCGCCGGTCCCGCTCAATGTGTTGATGCCAAGCCCGCCCGTGAGCGCAACTCCGGGGACCGTGCCCGCCTTCAGGGTGTCGTTGAAGGCACTGCCAATCACGGCCGTGATTCCCGCTACGGTGCCGCCCACGCCGGTGGCTGTGCCACTCGCGAGCTTCACGGTCACGCCGCTTCCGTAGGCCGAGAAGTCGAGCGTGCTCGATCCGGGGCCCTGGATGCTGCCGATCAGCTTCGATGCGCCGCTGAAGACAAAGGCATTCGTGCCGGTATCACCGACCAGGCTTCCGGTCGGCCCGCTCACACCTGCCCCCTGAATATTGAACGTGTTGACTGTGCCCTGCGCATCCACATTGCGGGTGATCGCGGTGCCGGTGAAATCGATCATGGATCCGGCGAGGCTGTCAGCCCCAGCGAACTGCACCGACGTGTCGTTGATGTTGAAGCCATCGGAGCTGCTCGCCCCCGTTTCACCGTTGATCGTGACCGTGCCACCGCTGCCTGTGAATCCAAGCGTGTCGCCCCCAGGGATCGAGCCCACCGGACTGCCGCTCAGCGTGACCTGCAAGCTGGTGTTGTCGCTGTTCGGTGTCACTGCGTACTGCTCGCCGGTTGTTGAGAGGAACACGAGGTAATCGGGTGCGACGATGTTGGAATCGCCCAGCCAGGGGCTGAAGCTGACGTTGCCGACGGTCGCGGCGCCGGTGCCGACGGGGTTGCTCGCATTCGTCGGGCCGGTGGCGCTGCCCCACCAGTTGAGCGTGGCGTTTAATGACCCGCCAGTCTGGTTGTTCTGCACGCCTGTGGTGTCACTGGCAAAGCTGTCGTTCGTTGCCGTCACCGTGCAGGTGTCGCTGGCGCCCGAGCCCACCAGGATGCCTGTCGTATCGCTCGTGAGCGTGCTGTCGGTGATCGTGGCGCCGCCGTTGTTCTCCACCGAGACGCCGACCAAGTAGCCGGTAATGCCGATATTGGTCGCCGTGAGGGAGCTGGCGTTCACATCGATGGCGGTGGCGGTGGCTGCGCTGTCGATAGTCACGCCGGAGATGGTGACGTTGGCTCCTCCCCCGATCCCGATCTCGCTGGCGGTCAGGGTCGGCGGAGCCTGGATTGACCCGCCGCTCATGGTGAGGGATCCGGCTTCCGCGAAGATCGCGGCGCCCGCGGGAGCGAAGTTGCCGCTGAACGTGCAGCCGGTGACGGCGGCTGGTCCGCCGTCGTTGTTGAAGCCGCCGCCGTAGGCAGCGGAATTGGCTGAGAACGTATCGCCCACGATCGTGACCGAACCAACGTAATTGAGGATTCCACCACCAAAGCCTCCGGCGGTGTTGCCCTCGAACATGGAGTTGGCGATTGTGAGCGTACCGCTCACGACCTCGATACCCCCGCCGTTTGCACTGGCCTTGTTGTCCGTGAAGGTACAATGGGAGATCGAGCCTGAGCCCGAATTCGCGCCTACCGCACCGCCGTAGCTCCTTGAGTTGTTCGTGAAACTGCAATTGTCCAAATGCAGGTCCACCCCAGTGGTGACGACCGCTCCTCCGTCATTCCCGTCGAAGGTCGTGCCGTCGACCGAAAGTGCGCCATCGTAGACGGCGATGCCGCCGCCAAAGCTGGCCGTATTGCCCGAGATCGTGCCGCCGGTGATCGTGAGAGATCCGTTCCCGGCGATGCCCGCGCCAACGGGGGCGGAGTTGTCATCGATCGTGCTGGCGGAGATCGTCATCGTGCCCTGGTTCACGATGCCGCCGCCGTAGGTGGATGTATTGCCTGAGATCGTGTCGTCTACGGCCACGACCGTGCCCGTGATGTTGTAGATGCCAGCGCCGATGCCATTGGAGCACGTGTTGTTTTCGATCGTGCTGCCGGCGACGGTCATCGTTCCGCCCTGGTTCTGAATGCCTCCGCCGGAATTGTTCTCTATCGTGTCGTCCGAGAGCGTCGCCGTACCGTGGTAGTTGTGGATGCCGCTATCGGAGTTGTCCTCGATCGTATCGCCGGTGAGCGTCACTGTTCCGAAGTCGTTCTCGACGCCGCCACCGCCGCCGCCGCCCGCGGTGCCGCCGGAGATCGTGTCGTTCTGGAGCGTGACAGAGCTCGAGATAGCCAGGATGGCTCCGCCCGCGAACGTTGCCGTGTCGTTCTCGAAAGAAGAGTTGGCGATCGTCAAGGCTCCGCTGTAGACCGCGATACCTCCTCCGCCAACCGCCCCGGCAGAATTCCCGGTGAATGTGCACGCAGAGATCGAACCCGCGCCCAGAACGCTGGATACGGCGCCGCCGGTGGTGCCGGCCGAGTTGTCCGTAAAGCCGCAATCGGTCAAGGAGAGGTGCCCGTACTGGTTGAAGATCGCGCCGCCAAATCCGGTGGCTTTGTTCGCGTCGAAGGTAGAGTCGCCAACCGACAGAGACCCGCGCGTGTTGAATACAGCGCCACCGACATGGGCCGAATTGTCTTCGATCGTGGCATTGGCAATCGAGAGCTGGCTCTGGTTGAAAATGCCGGCGCCGTACGGGCTGCTGTTGCCTGAGATCGTGTCGCCCGTGATCGTTGCGGTGGAATAGTTCATGATGCCGCCACCAACCCACCCGGCGAAGTCGTTTTCGATTGCGCCGCCAGTGATCACAAGCGTTGCATAGTTTACGATGCCGCCGCCCCGATGGGAGGCGGTGTTACCCGATATGGTGCCTCCGGAGATCGTGAGCGTGGCGCCGTTTCCGATGCCTCCACCGTCGCCCGTGGTCGAGTTATCTTCGATCGTGCCGCCTTCGATTGTCACCGAGCCGCCGTCACTTAAGATACCTCCGAAAGCACTCCCGGCGCTGTTGCTCGCGATCGTGCCGCCGGTGATTGTCAGCGTGTTATCGTTGCGGATGCCGGCCCCCTGGTTCGCGGTGTTATTTTCGATCGTACCGCCGGAAATTGTCAGCGTGCCGAAGTTCCAGATGCCGCCCCCATAAGTGGCATTGTTGCCCGAGATCGTCTCGCCCGAGATCGTCGCGGTGCCGTAGTTCACCATGCCGCCGCCGGAATTATCGTCGATCGTGCCGCCGGTGACCGTCAGCGTGGCCTGGTTCAGGACACCGCCACCGGTGTTGTCGGAGATTGTGGCGTCTGAGATCGTCAGCGTGCCACCGTTGTTCCCAACCCCAGCGCCCCCCGAGTGTACGGTGGTGTTGTTCTCGATCACGCCACCGGAGATCGTGACCACGCCGGAATTGATGAAGACGCCGCCGCCCCGCCACTGGGCGGTATTGCCATCAATTGTGCCGCCTGAGATTGTCATCGTGCCGCCCGAGTTTGCAACACCGCCGCCATAGGTGGCGCCATTGTCCGAGATCATCACGTCGCCAGAGATCGTGGCGGCGCCGTAATTCTCGATGCCGGCGCCGTTGCCGCCGGAATTGTCCTCGATCGAACCGCCCGATAGCGCGAGCGTGCCCGAGTTCAGGATGCCGTCGCCGCCCCACCAGGACCCGTTGCCGGAGATGCTGCCGTCGGACATCGTGAGGGTGGCGCCGTATTCGTTGTCGATCCCGCCGCCTCGGCCCACGGCGTAGTTATTGGCGACCGTGCCGCCGGTGATTGTCAGGGTGTTGACGTTGTCGATGCCGCCGCCCCCGTGGCCGTAGTTGCCCGAGATCGTGCCTCCGGAGATCGTGAGCACACCACCATTGCTGATGCCCCCGCCTCCCCCGGCCGATACAGCGTTATCTTCGATTGTGCCGCCCGAGACCGAGAGCGTGCCCCAGTTCTCGATGCCACCGCCGCCCCACCAGCACCCGTTGCCCGAGATTGTGCCGCCGGTCATCGTGAGCGTGGCGCCGCCTTCATTTGCGATGCCGCCGCCGTAGCCCTCGGCAAAGTTATTGGCAATCGTGCCGCCGGTGATTGTCAGCGAATTGAAGTTGTCGATGCCGCCGCCGCCGTGACTGTTGTTGCCCGAGATACTGCCGCTCGAGATGGTGAGCGTGCCGTAGTTCTCGATGCCCCCGCCGTTGCCGCTGGCCGTATCGTCCGAGACCGTCGTGTCGCCCGCGATCGTGACCGTGCCGGCGCTCTGGTTTGCAATACCACCGCCGCTCGCCGCAGAGTTGCTCGAGACCGTGTCGTCCTCGAGTGTGACGGATGCTCGATGAACGAGGATGGCGCCGCCGGAGCCCGGCGTGCTGTTGTCCTCAAACGTCGATGTCGCGATTGTCAGCACGCCGCTCCAGACCGTGATGCCTCCCCCGCCGACCGCACCGGCCGAGTTATGGTTGAATGTGCAGCCGGAGATCGAGCCCGTGGCGTTGTTGGATATTGCCCCGCCGGTGGAGCCCGCGGTGTTGTCCGTGAAATCGCAATCGGTCAGGTCGATGTGCCCAGCGGCGTAGATGCCTCCGCCGTAAGGGGCGTGATTCGCGTCGAAGGCGACACCGTCAGCCGTCAGGGCCCCGATGCTGTAGACGGCGCCGCCGACGTAATTGGGGCTGGAGTTGTTCTCGAACGTGCCGCCCGAGATCGAGAGCGTGCCATTGCCATAATTGATGATCCCGCCGCCGCCGGAGGTGGCCGAATTGCTTTCGAAAGTGGCGCCCGAGATCGCCAGCGTGCCCTGGTAGTTGTCGATGCCGCCGCCCACGTAGGTGGACGAGTTGTTTTCGATCATGCCGCCCGAGATGGTCATCGCGGCCACGTTCACGATCCCGCCGCCAAACACGGCGGTGTTGCCCGAGATCGTGCCGCCAGTGATCGTTGTCATGCCGCCGTAGTCGGCCGCGATGGCGCCGCCGACGCGAGCGGTATTGTTCATGAACGTGCTGTCGGAGATGATCAGCGTGCCATCGCTGTAGATGCCACCACCCCAGTTCGCCGATGAGTTGTCTTGAAACAAGGCGCCGGTGACCGTGAGCGTACCGTCGTTGTCGATGCCGCCGCCGTTGCCGCCGCCGCTCGTGTTTCCTTGGATGGTCACGCCGCTGATTGCGAGGGAAGCGCCGTTCTGAACAACGATCGCGGCAGTGCCCGCGAAGTTCTGAATCGTCAGTCCTTCGATCGTCACGCCTGTGGCGCCGGCCGTCACCGTGAAGCCGGGTGAGGACGGGGGGCTCGAAGCCGTCCCGTCCAGCACCGGGGTTTGCCCTGAATCGGCTTCGATCAAGAGGTTCGAGACACCGACCGTGTCGGACTCGTTGTAGCCGCTGCCCGTCTCAACCAGGATTGTGTCACCGGCGCTCGCCACGTCGATCGCGGCCTGGATTGTGACGAAGCCGGTGGCGGGTGTCATTCCATCGGGCGTGCCTGCGTCGGCTGAATTGACGTACCACAGGTTGGAAAGCAGCGTTCGAGGCTCGAGCGCCTCCAGTGATCGCAGAGCACCACGCCGCGGATTGCGACGGTGAGCTCGCTCGGCGGAGACGAGACGGGAGAGGTGACGGGAGAGGCTGCGCGACATCGGTGCGGCTCCTTGAGGATCGACATCGAGAACGAACAGGACAAGACAGAGTCAGGGCTTCACGGCCTGGTTGTGCTGCGACGCGGTCGCGGCCGCCGTCATTGCTGGACAGACCCGCAGCGGCGCACGCCATATCCATGGAGGCTGGAAAACTCGAGCAATCCGGACACAGAAAAAAACTCTCGCCGGGTCCGTCCGGTTTTCCTGCCGTTTCCAGCCTTTCTGAGATAGCGGATCCCATTGGCGCGGCGCCAGGCTGCCCGCATCGTCGCGAGTCGCCGTCCGGGCGGCGCGTGGTATTCGAGCAACACGCGCGTGTGACCATCCAAGCAATATGTTGAATCCGGCAGCACGTCCTCGTTATACTCCGACTCAGTCTAGTGGCTCTGTTCGCAAGAGCCTCGGAGTCGGGAGGCGAGACGTTGTTTGGATCCGGGCGGGATCCCGACCGGGATGAGTTGCTCCGTGATGCCCGCGCCGGTTCGCCGGAGGCGCTCGGGTGCGCGCTGGAAGCGTACCGCGGTTATCTGCTTCTGGTCGCCGAAAAGAAGCTGGGAGCCGATGTGCGCGCCAAGGGGGCGCGTCTGACCTGGTCCAGGAGACTTTTCTGGAAGCCCAGCGCGACTTTGTGCAGTTTCGGGGAAAATCGCGTGGCGAGTTTCGCGTCTGGCTGCGGCGGATCCTGTTACACAATCTGGGCGTCTTCACGAGCCAGTATCGCGATACGGGCAAACGGGACGTGACGCGGGAAGTCGAGCTGGTGGACGCCGGCTCGCAGGGAGAGCCGGTCTTCGACGTGGCGGCGCCCTCGGCTTCGTCGCCGAGCGCCAAGGTAGTGGCGCGTGAAGAGGCCGAGGCGCTCATGGCCGCGCTCGCCAAGCTGCCGGATGATTACCGCCGAGCGATTACCTTGCGATTGGACAACAGCCTGACTTTCTTAGAGCTCGGGCAGGAGCTAGGGCGCACGGAAGAGGCGGCCCGGAAAATCTGGGTGCGGGCGATGGAGAGCCTTCGCCAGGCGTGGGCGAGCGCTCCATGAGCGATCTTCCCGATGGCTCGGTCGAGGACGAATACATCGCGCGGCTTACCGCCCACGACGACGCACTTCAGGCGCGGAGGCCCACGAATCTTGCAGAAGACACCGCCACGCTGACGCCGGCTTTGCGCTTCAAGCTGGAGCAGCAGGCCGGCTGGTGCGAGTTTGTGCGGGCGGCCTGGACGCTTCTGGGTGACGATGCTGCGCCGGCACATTCCGACGGCGACACTCCGAAACAATTCGGCCGCTTTGAAATTCGTCGTGAGCTGGGCCGCGGCGCCTATGGGGTCGTCTTCCTGGCGTTTGACCCGCGGCTGCGGCGGCAGGTGGCGCTCAAGCTGCCGCGGCCGGAGGTGATGGTCACGGCCGAGATGCGCAAGCGGTTCGAGCGCGAAGCGCGCGCCGCTGCCGTGCTCGATCATCCCAACGTCGTCCCGGTTTTCGACGCGGGTGAGGAAGGGTCGATCAGCTTCATCGCGTCGGCCTATTGCCCGGGGATGACGCTTTCCGAATGGCTGAAGAAGCGCGAAGAACCCGTGCCACCGCGATTGGCCGCGCGGATCGCGGCCACAATCGCCGGCGCGATCGCGCACGCGCATGTGCGCGGGGTGCTGCACCGTGACTTGAAGCCGGGCAACGTGATGCTCGAGCCGCTTCCTGACGGTGGCCCGCACTGGCCTGGACGTGACGGCATGAACTTCATCCCGAAGGTGGCCGACTTCGGGCTAGCCCGGATGAACACTGTTGGGACGGAAGCGACGGCTGCAACGCAATCGGGGGAGATTCTGGGAACGCCGTCGTACATGTCACCCGAACAGGCGGACGGACGGACCGGCGCGATCGGTCCGGCGACTGACGTTTACGGCCTTGGGGGAATCCTGTACGCCCTGCTCACCGGCCGGCCGCCGTTTCAGTCACACAGTCCACTGGACACGATGCTCTTGCTGCGCACCCAGGAGCCGATTGCACCGTCGCGGCTTCGGCCGCGGCTGCCGCGCGATCTGGAGACGGTGTGTCTCAAGTGCCTGGACAAGCGGCCGCAGAAGCGTTACGGCTCGGCGCTGGCGCTGGAAGAAGACCTTGAGCGTTACCTTGCGGGGAAGCCGATCGCCGCGCCGGGTGGGGTCGGCGGCACGGCTGGCACTCTGGTGCCGACGCCAACCGGCACTGGCCTCGACGATCGCCGTGGCGGTGCTGGCGATCGCCGCCGTGGCGTCGCTGGGCTTCTGGCGAGTCGTCCATGAGCGGGACCGGTTCCGCACTGAGCGCGATCGCGCGGAAGCGACGCTCGTGCGGGCGCTGACGGGCGAGGCGCGCGGGTTGATCCAGACGCGCGAGACCTCGTGGCGATTCACGGCGCTTGAGAAGCTGCGCCAGGCGACGCAATTCGCCGGTCCTGCTCAGGACCGTACGGAGCAGCGGGAGCTGGCCATTGAAAGTTACGGCGCAGACGTTCCGTGCTTTCGCCTGGAAAAGACCTGGACCGGCCATACGGGCGCGGTCCTGGGTACGGCGTTCAGTCCCGACGGGCAATCGGTGGCTTCCGGGTCGCGCGACGGAACGATTCGCGTCTGGTCGATTGGTGAAGACACTCCCCGCCTGGTCCTCAAGGGCTCCGAAAAGGATGTCACCGGGGTTGCCTTTCATCCCGGCGGGGCCTGGCTGGCGGCCTCCACGGCCGATGGCTCGGTCCGGGTCTGGAAAATTGGTGGCGGCCCTCCTGAGAGCACTCCGCTCTTCGCCGTGAAGGATCAAGAGCCGATGCATTCGGTGCTCTTCTCGCCGGACGGTGCCTGGCTCGCCGCGGGGGGCGATAAGGGCTTCCTTCGCATGCTCCCGTTCGATGCGGCGGCAGCAGATCCCGTGGCGCGCGCCGCAGAGAAGGGCCGAATTCTGACCGGACATGCCGGCCGGGTGAGCGACCTCGCGTTTTCGTTTTCCGGGAAGCATTTTGCCTCGGCGTCGGCGGACACCCAGGTCCGTCTCTGGGATGTGGCGACGGGTGGTCTTCTTCGCCGCGTTGCCCTGACCGGTACGTTCACGCCGCGAGGGTTGGCGTTCTGCCCGGATCCCGGTAATGACGATTTCAGCGCGAGCATCGTGTTTGGGACAACGGAAATCTATGGAATCAGATGGACAAACCTGCGGATACACAAAGTGCTCGAGCATGCTGCTTTGGCTCCCGAGCCGATTACGAAACTGCGTATCGACACCAAGTCGCGCGTATTCACCGCTTTCGCGGACGGGAGTGTCCGACTATGGGTGCGCTCCGTTCTTGGGCTCGGGTGGGGCTACACGAGCCTTGCCATCGCCTCCGGGGAGTTCGGAGCCGCGCTGGCGCTGGACCTGAGCCCGGACGAGGAGCACATCGCCGTGGGTTACCGGGATGGACGGGTTCGAGTGTGGCAGTTGGCGGAGCCGGCGGAGCGAGCTGTACTCGCGGAAGGAAGCCACAGCATTGCATTCGTCGGTGATTCGCGGCGGCTGGTGTCTAGTACAACGATGACCGATTTTTCGAACGGAATGCGGGCGGCTTCTCGCATGCGCGTTGAAGCCGCCGTACATGCGATAGAAGTGATTGATAACGGAGCTGGGCTCGCGTTCAGCCGCGCGGACGGGGTGATTCGGATCTGGGATATCGCGGCGCGGCGCGAGGCAGCGCACATGCAGCACGGCGACTGGGTCCACGCTCTGGCCCTCTGCCCGGACGGCAAGTTGCTGGCCTCCGGGTTCTCGCGACGGCACGGTCAAGATCTGGGACTGGAAGCAGCGAACCGCGGTTCGAACACTCGCGCCGGAACTGGGCGAGGTGAAGTCCGTTGCGTGGAGTCCGGATGGCAAGGAGCTCCTGCTGGGAGCCGAGCGCGGGGCGGCGATCTGGGACCTGGCGTCGGGCGCCAGTTCACCCAGGCGGCTCTTCGAGAGCGGGCCCTCGCCCGTTGCCGTGGCCTGGGGAAAAAACTGCCTGGCCCTCTCAGCCGAGGACGGTGCGATTGCCGTCTTGGATCCACGATCGGGGCGGCGCCGGCAGCTTCTCCGCGGGCATTCCGCCCACGTGATGGCACTTTCGTTTCTTCCTGACGGGCGGCGCCTCGCCTCTGTCGCGGGGGACGGGACCCTCAGGGTCTGGGACGTCGAGTCGGGAAAGGATTCCGTGATCTTCACACTCGAGGGGCTCGGATGTTATTACGTGACGATCGACCCGAAAGGGCGATACGCCATCACCGATTGCGCGAAAGGGACTGCCGTGTGTGACCTTCGCTCCGGCACGATCGTGGCGGTCGTACCGCACGGCACCCGCGCCGGCCGGTTCAGCCCCGATGGGTCGAGTTTTCTGGTGGCTCACATGTGGGCAGGCTGGGTGAATCGATACCCGATCGCCGCGATCGACCTGGCACGAAGCACCGCGGGCGGATCGAGTGGCAATGGTTCGCGCGCCGAGCCGGTGTCATTGAATTCGCCTGTGGAAGCCGTACCACTTTCGAATACCGGCCTCGACTGGAGCGTCGCCTCCAGTCCGGACGGGCGCTGGATCGCGGCGGGCTCGGACTTCGGCACCGTCATGTTGACAGACGCCCAGACGATCACCGGCGCGCGATTTCTCGCGGGCCACGGCGGCCAGGTGTGGAGCGCCGCCTGGAGCGCCGACTCGAAGCTCCTGGCCACGGGATCTGAAAACAAGCGCGGCAGTGAGATCAAGTTATGGGATGCCGATTCCGGGCGAGAGCTCCATCATCTCGAAGCGCCGGATGGACTCGTATCGGGATTGGCGTTCGTGCCGGGCCGGAACTGGCTGGCGTCTTGCTCGTTCGATGGAAAGGTGCGTCTCTGGGACTACGAGCAGAGTGCGCCGCTGGGATTGGTGCATGCCTTCGGCGTGGCTGTGCGCCAACTGGCCGTGCGCGGCGATGGGAAATGGCTGGCGGCGGCCTGCCAGGACGGCTCGGTCGCGCTCTGGGAGGTCAACCGTCTGGGCACACTTCCCGCGGCGCCTCATCTATCGCTTTCGGGCCACAACGCGCCCGTGTATGCCGTGACGTTCCACCCCGACGGCCGCTGGCTGGCGTCGGGCTCTGAACGAGGAACGATCATCTTGTGGGACGGCTCGACGTTCGAGCGGATCGTGCGGCTGCGCAGCGGCACGGGCCAGATTCGCTGCCTGCGCTTCAGCGCCGACGGTGGGCTGCTGGCAGCCACGGCCTTCAGGCTTCCGACGATCGTCTGGGATCTCGCACAGCTCCGTCGCAGCCTGGACGAGATGGGCCTCGATTGGTAGCCGCGGTGTCGCATGTTGGCCTCCAGGACTCACGAGCCGATACGCGCTGTTCACGCATTCGCCATCATGAGCGACGATCACACGACCGTCGCCGTCTCGCCCGCCTGCTTGGTCACCTTGTCCTTCGTGTTGACGATGAACCAGTTATTCTGGGTCGGGGCGGTTCCGTCGCTTAATGTGTTTGCCACGGCGTCGGACTGGCACGTCGTGGCGTTCAGGGCGACCGTGCTCGAGCCCACGGTGATTCCGGTCATGATCTTGTTGATCCTCGTTGAATACGAATCGCTCGAGGACCATTCGGCCAGAATGGCATCCAGCGCCGCGATGTTTGCGGGTATGTTGCTGTCGTAGCTGGTCGTGCCGCTGATCAGGATGTCGTTGCCATTGCCGGTGAGCGTGTCGACTCCGGCCCCTCCGATCAGGATGTTGTAGCCGGTCCCCGTGTCGCTCAGCGTGTTCTTGCCCGGCCCGCCGATCAACACGTCGTCGCCCGAGCCGGTTGCGCTCAGCGTGCTGCCATTGGTCGACCCGCCCAGCAGGATGGCGTCGACCGTGCCAGTCGCCGTCAAGTTCGTGACTCCGGTGAACGCACTGGCATCGACAACGTACGACGGATTGCCGCTCGACGCCGTCACCGTGAGAGTGGCTGTCTTGAAGTTGCTGAGGATGAGCGTCATGCCGTCAGTCGAACTGAACGATGTCCCCGTCAGCGTCATCGAGGCACTCTTCGTAGCGGTCACCGTGTCGCCGGTCGCCGCGGTGTCGGTGAGCGACCCGCTTCCGGTCCAGCCGCTCACGTCGAATGTCTTCCCCGCGCTCGTGGCCGTGAGATTGGCCGTCGTGATTCGGCTCAAGCCCAGCGACATTCCGTCCGTGGACGCCAGCGAGCTGTTCGCGAGCGTATAGCCGGCGGACTTGCTCGCAGCCACCGTGTCCCCGCCCGCGCCGGTATCAGAGAGCGAGCCGCCCCCGGTCCAGCCGCTCACCGTGAAGGTGTTGCCGCCGGCTGAGTCGGTCAAGTTGGCGGTTGTAAATCCGTTCAACGTCAGCGTCGCCCCGCCGGTTACCGCCAAGGACGAGTTCGCCAGCGACACGCTGGCTGTCGCCGAATCCACAAGCGTCTCGCCCGTGCCTTTGAGCGTTCCTGTCCCGGACCAGCCACTGACCGTGAACGTGTTGCCGCCGCTGCCTGAGTCGGTGAGGTTCGCGGTCGTGATGCCGCCGAGCGTGAGGTTCATTCCGTCGGTCGATGACAGCGAACCGTTTGTCAGCGTGAAACCGGCGCTCTTGCTCGCGGTGACCGTGTCGGCGTTGGACCGGATGTCCACGAGCGAGCCGCCTCCCGTCCAGCCGCTGACGACGAACGTGTTGCCGCCGGTCGGGTCGGTGAGGTTGGCCGCGGTGAAGCCGGCCAGGGTCAGTGTGGGATTGCCGGTCACGGCGAGGGACGTGTTCGTGAGCGTCGTCTTGGCCGAGACATTGTCGACCAGGGTCTCGGACGCACCGCTCAACGTGCCCTTGCCGGTCCAACCGGTGATGTTGAACGTTTTGCCGCCGCTGCTTGAGTCCGTGAGATTCGCCGTGTTGATTCCGCTCAGGGAGAGCGCCATTGGACCGGCTGTGAGCGAGGTCGGCGTAAGCGTAAAGCCGGACGGGTTCGAGGCTGCGACGGTGCCGGACGTCGCTGTAAGCGACCCGCTTCCGGTCCAGCCGGTCTCGGTGAAAGTCTGACCCCCGCCGGTCGTGGTGAGGTTGGCGGTGGCGAATCCGGTCAAGCCGAGCGTCATACCGTCCGTCGACGTGAGCGCGTTGCTGGCGAGCGTATAGCTGGCGGCCTTGCTTGCAGCCACGGTGTCCGGCGTGGAACCGGTATCGTCGAGCGAGCCGCTCCCCTTCCATCCGCTCACTGTGAAGACGTTACCACCGGCGGTATCGGTGAGATTCGCTGCGGTGAAACCGCTCATCGTGAGCGCGGGGATGCCCGTGACCGCCAATGAGTTGTCGGCGAGTGTAACGGCGGTCGAAACGCTCTCGGCGACCGTCTCGCCGGTGCCGCTGAGCTTGCCGGAGCCCGTCCATCCGTTGATGACGAACGTGTTGCCGCCGCCGCTCGAATCGGTGAGGTTGGCCGTGGTGATGCCAGCCAAGGAGAGCGACATGGGGCCGGAGGTGAGCGACGTCGGGGTGATCGTGAAGCCGGACGGGTTCGACGCCGCTACGGTCGACGACGTGCCGGTGAGTGAGCCGTTTCCAATCCAGCCGGTCTCGGTGAAGGTGTGCCCGGTGGCTGCGATTGTCAGATTGGCGGTCACGATTCCGCTCAAAGTCAGCGACATGCCGTCACCGGAAGACAAGGATGTGTTGCTCAGCGTGAAGTTGTTGCTCTTGCTGGCCGCGACCGTGCCGGTTCCTGCTGGCGCGGTGAGCGACCCGCTGCCGGTCCAGCCGCTGACCGTGAAGGTGTTGCCCGTCGCGCTGGCCCCTGAAAGCGTGGCGACCTTGATCCCGGTCAGGTTGTCGGTGAAGCTGGCCGAGCCCGTGCCGGTCAAGCTGCCATTGACCAACGTGTAATTCGACGAAATCGATTCCACCACGCTGTCGCCGGCGCCGGTACCGCTTAATGTGTTGATGCCAAGCCCACCCGTGAGCGCGACTCCGGGGACCGTGCCCGCCTTCAGGGTGTCGTTGAAGGCACTGCCAATCACGGCGGTGATTCCCGCGACGGTGCCGCTCACGCCTGTGGCCGTGCCATTCGCGAGCTTCACGGTCACGCCGCTTCCGTACGCCGAGAAGTCGAGCGTGCTCGACCCGGCGCCCTGGATGCTGCCGATCAGCTTCGACGATCCGCTGAAGACGAAGGCGTTCGTGCCCACGTCGCCCACCAGGCTTCCGGAGGGTCCGCTGGCGCCGGCGCCCAGGATATTGAACGTGTTTGTGGTCCCCTGGGCATCGACGTTGCGGGTGATGGCGGTGCCGACGAAGCTGATCGTTGAGCCCGAGAGGCCGTCGGCGGCAGCAAACTTTACCGAGGTGTCGTTGATGTTGAAGACATCCAAGCTACTGGCGCCGGTCTCGCCGTTGATCGTCACGGTCCCGCCGCTGCCGGTGAATCCAAGTGTGTCGCCGCCGGATATGGACCCAACCGGACTGCCGCCCAAGGTCACTTGCAAGCTGCTGTTGCCGCTGTTCGGAGTCACCGCGTACTGATTGCCGGTCGTGGAAAGGAAGACAAGGTAATCGGGGGCGACGATGCTAGCGTCGCCGAGCCAGGGGCTGAAGCTGACGTTGCCGGCGGCCGCTGCGCCGGTTCCGCCGGGGTTGGTCGCATTGGCCGGGCCGGTGACGCTTCCCCACCAGTCGAGGGTGGCATTCAACGGCCCGCCCGTTTGGTTGTTCTGCACGCCCGTGGTGTCACTGGCAAAGCTGTCGTTCGTTGCCGTCACGGTGCAGGTGTCGCTCGCGCCGGAGCCAACCAGGATACCGGTGGCGTCGCTTGAGAGTGTGCTGTCGGTGATCGTGGCGCTGCCGTTGTTCACGACCGAGATGCCGATCAGGTAGCCGGTGATGCCAATGCCGGTTGCCGTGAGGGAGCTGGCGTTCACCTCGATGGCGGTCGAGGTGGCTGCGCTGTCGACGGTCACACCGGACATGATGACGCTGGCCCCGCCCTGAATCTCGATGTTGCTACCGGTAAAGGTCGGCGGAGCCTGGATTGTCCCAGCGTTCAGCGTGAGCGATCCGCCCTGCGTGAAGATCGCTGCACCCGCTGGGGCCGAGTTGCTGCTGAGCGTGCCGCCATTGTCGGTGAGGGTGGCTTGGTTGTAGATACCGCCCCCGCCGCTGGCAGAATTGTCCGAAATCGTCGTGCCGCTGATCGTGACGGTGCCCTGCCAGTTGGCGATGCCGCCGCCTGCGCCGGCCGAATTGTCGGTGATGGTGCAGTTCGTCATGTTCACCGACCCGTTATCCCAGTTGAGGAGCGCTCCGCCTGAGTTTTGCGCGGTGTTGCCGGTGAACATGCTGTTGGAGATCGTCAAGGCTCCGCCGTAGACCGAGATACCTCCTCCGCCAATCGCCCCGGCAGAATTGCCGGTGAATGAGCAGCCGGAGATCGAACCCGCGCCAGAACGCTGGATACGGCGCCGCCGGTGGTTCCGGCCGTGTTGTCAGTGAAATCGCAATCGGTCAAGGAGAGGTGCCCGTACTGGTTGAAGATCCCACCGCCAAATCCGGTGGCTTTGTTCGCGTCGAAGGTGGAGTGGCCAACGGACAGAGACCCGCGCGAGTTGCATACAGCGCCGCCGACATCGGCCGAGTTGTCTTCGATCGTGGCGCTCGAGATCGTGAGCGTGCCGACGTTGTTGATTCCGCCGCCATTGGTGGCGTTGTTGCCCGAAATCGTATCTCCGCTGATCGTCGCGGTGCGGAAGTTCATGACGCCGCCGCCGGAGCGTCGGGCGGAGTTATTCTGGATCGAGCCGCCGGTGATCACAAGCGTGAAAGAGTTTGCGATGCCGCCGCCATCGTAGCTGGCCGTGTTGCCGGAGATCGTGCCGCCGGTGACACTCAGAGAGCCGCCGTTGTAAATGGCGCCGCCTTGATAGGCAGCGGTGTTGCCCGAAAACGTGCCGGCGGAGATTGCCGCCGTGCCGAAGTTCCCGAGGCCGCCGGCGAAGTCCGATGACGAGTTGTCTTCGATTGTGCCGCCGGAGATCGTGAGCGTGCCAGAGTTTCCGATGCCGCCGCTTTGGTAGGGGGCGGTGTTGCCGGAGATCGTGCCGCCTTCGATGGTCACCGAGCCGCTGTTATTGAAGATGCCTCCTGAAGTAACCCCGGCGATGTTATTCTCGATCGTGCCGTCGGTGATCGTCAGCGTGTTATCGTTGCGGATGCCGGCGCCCTGGTTGGCGGTGTTGTTTTCGATCGTACCGCCGGAAATCGTCAGCGTGCCGAAGTTCCAGATGCCGCCACCATAGGCGGCATTGTTGCCCGAGATCGTCTCGCCTGAGATGGTCGCGGTGCCGTAGTTTATCATGCCGCCGCCGGAATTATCGTCGATCGTGCCGCCGGTGACCGTGAGCGTGGAAAGATTCAAGACTGCGCCGCCACCGCCGGCGGTGTTGCCCGAGATCTCACCGCCCGAAATCGTCAGAGCGCCACCATTCGCAACGCCAGCGCCTCCCCCGTTCCCGGTCGTGTTGTTCTCGATCACGCCGCCCGAGATCGTGACCGTGCCGGAATTGATGAAGACGCCACCGCCCCTATGCTGGGCTGTGTTGTCGTCGAATGTGCCGCCTGAGATCGTCAACGTGCCGCCCGAGTTTGCGACACCGCCGCCGTAGCCAGCGCTGTTGCCCGAGATCGTCACCTCGCCCGAGATCGTTGCCGTGCCGTCGTTCCCGATCTCGCCACCGAGGTAACCGGAGTTATTTTCGAGTGCGCCGCCCGAGACCGAGAGCGTGCCCCAGTTCTCGATACCACCGCCGCCAAACCAGCACCCGTTGCCCGAGATTGTGCCGCCGGTCATCGTGAGCGTGGCGCCGCCTTCATTTGCGATGCCGCCGCCATAGCCCTCGGCAAAGTTATTGGCAATCGTGCCGCCGGTGATTGTCAGCGTGTTGAAGTTGTCGATGCCGCCTCCGCCGCGGCCGTTGTTTCCCGAGATCGTGCCGCCGGAGATCATGAGCACGCCAAAGCTGACGATGCCGCCGCCGGAGGCGTTTGTCGCAGTGTTGTTTTCGATTGAGCCGCCAGAGATGTTGAGCGTGCCGGCATTGCCTATGCCACCGCCCCTACGCTGGGCCGTGTTATCCTCCACTGTGCCGCCGGTCATCGTCAGCGTGCCCTCATTGTCGATGCCGCCGAAGTAGTAGCCGTTGTTGCCCGAGATCGTCACGTCGCCCGAGATCGTCACCGTGCCGACGTTTCCGATCCCGCCGCCATGGTACGCGGAGTTATTCTCGATCGTTCCGCCGGAAATCGTCAGCGTGCCGGAGTTCCAGATGCCGCCACCATTGCCGGCATTGTTGCCCGAGATCGTGTCGCCCGAGATCGTCGCGGTGCCCCCCAGGTTCTCGATGCCGCCGCCCGAGTTATCGTCGATCGTGCCGCCGGTGATCGTCAGCGTGGCCAGGTTCAGGACACCGCCACCGGTGTTGCCCGAGATTGTGCCTCCGGAGATCGTGAGCACACCACCATTGCTGATGCCCGCGCCCGAAGCGTGGATCGTGGTGTTGTCTTCGATTGTGCCGCCGTAGATATTGAGAGTGCCGGCATTGCCTATGCCACCGCCCCTACGCTGGGCCGTGTTATCATCCACTGTGCCGCCGGTCATCGTCAGCGTGCCCTCATTGTCGATGCCGCCGAAGTAGTAGCCGTTGTTGCCCGAGATCACCACGTCGCCCGAGATCGTCGCCGTGCCGACGTTCCCGATCGCGCCACCGTGGTACGCGGAGTTATTTTCGATCGTCCCACCGGAAATCGTCAGCGTGCCGAAGTTCCAGATGCCGCCACCATTGCCGGCATTGTTGCCCGAGATCGTCGCGCCGAGATCGTCGCGGTGCCCCCCAGGTTCTCGATGCCGCCGCCCGAGTTATCGTCGATCGTGCCGCCGGTGATCGTCAGCGTGGCCAGGTTCAGGACACCGCCACCGGTGTTGTCCGAGATTGTGCCTCCGGAGATCGTGAGCACACCACCATTGCTGATGCCCCCGCCCGAAGCGTGGATCGTGGTGTTATCTTCGATTGAGCCGCCAGTGATGTTGAGAGTGCCGAAATTGCCGATGCCACCGCCCCTAAACTGGGCCGTGTTATCATCCACTGTGCCACCGGTCATCGTCAACGTGCCCTCATTGTCGATGCCGCCGAAGTAGTAGCCGTTGTTGCCCGAGATCGTCACGTCGCCCGAGATCGTCGCCGTGCCGTCGTTCCTGATCCCGCCACCGTGGTACGCGGAGTTGTTTTCGAGCGTGCCACCGGAGATCGAGAGCGTGCCCCAGTTCTCGATACCGCCGCCGCCAGGCCCGCACTCGTTGCCGGAGATTGTGCCGCCGGTCATCGTGAGCGTGGCGCCGCCCTCATTTTCGATGCCGCCGCCCCAGCCCCCGGCAAAGTTATTCGCAATCGTGCCGCCGGTGATTGTCAGCGTGCCATCGTTTTCGATGCCGCCGCCGGCGCCGCTGCTGTTGGTGTTGTCTTGTATCGTGTTGCCGTCCAGGGTGAGTGAAGCGCCGCTTGCGACGACGATCGCGGAGCTGTTAGAGAAGTTCTGGATCGTCAGTCCTTCGATCGACACGCCGGTCGCGCCGGCGGTCACCGTGAAGCCGGGTGCGGACTGGGCGCTGTGAGTGGTGCCGTCCAGCACCGGGTTTTGGCCGGAGTCGGCTTCGATCATGAGGCCCGCCATACCGACCGTATCGGATTCGTTGTAACCGTTGCCTGTTTCCACGAGGATTGTGTCGCCCGCAGATGCAACGTCGATCGCTGCCTGGATTGTGAGGAAGCCGGTGTCGGGTGTCATTCCGTCGGGCGTGCCGCTGGCCGCCGAGTTGACGTACCACAGGCTGGAAAGCAGCGTGCGGGGCTCGAGCAATTCCAGTGTGCGCGCGATGCCACGTGATCGATGGGGGTGATGTGCTCGTTTCGTGGCGGCAAACAGACCGGTGAGCTTACAGGAGAGGCTGTGCGACATCGGTGCGGCTCCTTGAGAATCGACATCGAAATTCGACGGGCGGAGTTTGAGACTACTCGGTCGGGTTCTGCTCTAAGTGCGTGCTCGAACAAGCTCGCCCTTTGCAAGTGAAAGACGAGGAATCCCCTACGACTGTGGGCGCCGCGCGCGAGCTGCGCATCGCCTGGCTCTTAATAGGCTCCGAGAATCTGGAAACCGGACGCGCTCGCAGAAAATTTTCCGGTCGCGTCCGGTTTGAGCGTCTTTTGGAGCCTATGGATGTAGGACAGGATTCTGTATGCGCACCCGGCGGGACCGTGCGCGAGTGGAGGCTGATCCAGGAGGAATCTCGCCGGTTGACGTTGAGCTCGCCGCAGAGCGGCAGGCGGGCCGTTCCCACGCGGAGCGTGGGAACGAGGGCGTTGGTTTCTTTGGCCCGCTCGGGGAGGAGGTCGTATCGATCAAGCGTGGCCTTTGAGCATCATGCCCGTGTGACCATCCAAGCAATCGCTTGAATCCGCTGGCGCGTCCCGGCTATACTCCGACTCGGTGGAGTGTCTTTCCTGACGAAAGCCTCTGGGTCTGGGGGCGGGTCGATGTCCGTGTCCGGCGAGGTTGGCGAGCACGACCGGTTATTGAGTGAAGCTCGCGGCGGCTCGCCCGAGGCGCTTGGGCACGCGCTGGAGACTTGCCGCCGTTATCTGCTGCTTGTGGCGGAGAAGGAGCTGGGGGCGGACCTGTGCGCCAAGGCCGGGGCATCGGACCTGGTGCAGGAGACGTTTCTCGAGGCCCAGCGTGACTTCGGGCGGTTTCACGGCGGATCGCGCGGCGAGTTTCGCTTCTGGCTGCTCCGGATACTGATGCACAACGTCCAGGCCTTCAGCAGGTTCTATCGCGAAACGGACAAGCGGTGCGTCGCGCGGGAGGTCGGGCTCGGGATCACCAGCGCCAACGGCGGGCCGTATTATGACGTAGCCGCGTCGACGGCCAGTCCCAGCGCCAAGATCGTCGCGCGCGAGCACTCGCAGACGCTCAAAGCGGCGCTCGAAAAGCTGCCGGAGGACTATCGCCAGGTTGTCAGGCTGCGGTACGAGGCAAACCTCTCCTTCGAACAGATCGGGCGGGCGATGGGGCGATCGCCGGAGGCGGCACGGAAGGTCTGGGCGCGGGCGATGGACAGCTTGCGCGATGAGTGGGCAAGCTCTCAATGACCGGCGAAGCGGGTCTGATTCCGGAAGACGAGTACATCGCCTGGCTTGCCGACCACGATGACGCCGTCGCCGCGCGGTTGCCGACCAAGCTCGAGCAGGACTCGGAGAGCCTGCCGCCGGCTTTGCGTGGGAAGCTGGAGGAGGATGGGGCCTGGTGCGAATTCGTCCGAGCGGTGTGGACGTTGCCCGGCGAAGGTCCGCCACCGGCAGCGGCTCCATCCATCCCGCAGGGCGAGGGCATCACCCGATTTGGCCGCTTCGAGGTCCGCAGTGAGCTGGGGCGCGGCGCCTATGGAGTGGTCTTTCTGGCATACGACCCGCGGCTGCGCCGCCAGGTCGCGCTCAAGCTGCCACGACCGGAGGTGATGGTCACGGCCGAGATGCGCGCGAGGTTCGAGCGTGAAGCTCGCGCCGCCGCCGTGCTCGATCATCCCAACCTTGTGCCGGTTTTCGACGCGGGTGAGGAAGGGTCGATCAGCTTCATCGCGTCGGCCTATTGCCCGGGGATGACGCTTTCCGAATGGCTCAAGGCGCGCGAAGAGCCTGTACCGCCGCGGCTGGCCGCGCGCATCGTGGCCGCACTGGCCGGCGCGATCGCGCATGCGCATGTGCGCGGGGTGCTGCATCGCGACTTGAAGCCCGGCAACATCATCCTCGAGCCGCTGCCTGGTGACATCAAAGCCGCGCCCGGAAGCGACGGGATGAATTTCATCCCGAAGGTGACCGACTTCGGCCTTGCGCGTATGAATGTTCTCGGGGCGGAAGCGACCGCTGCGACGCAGTCAGGCGAGATCCTCGGCACGCCGTCGTACATGTCGCCGGAGCAGGCGGATGGTCGGACCGGGGCCATCGGTCCGGCCACCGACGTCTATGGCCTGGGGGCGATCCTCTACGCGCTCCTCGTCGGCAGACCGCCGTTTCAGTCGGCCAGCCCGCTCGACACGATGCTCCTGCTGCGCACCCAGGAGCCGATTGCACCGTCGCGGCTCCGCCCGCGGCTGCCGCGCGATCTGGAGACGGTGTGCCTCAAGTGTCTGGACAAGCGGCCGCAGAAGCGCTACGGGTCGGCACTGGCGCTGGAGGAAGACCTCCACAATTACCTCGCGGGGAAGCCGGTCGTCGCCCGCCGGGTCGGCTCGGCAACGCGCCTGGCGCTTTGGTGCCGCCGCCAACCGGTCCTGGCCTCGACGATCGCCGCCGCGGTCCTGGTGATCGTCGCCGTGTCGTCGCTCGGCTTCTGGCGAGTCGTGCATGAGCGGGACCGGTTCCGCACTGAGCGCGATCGCGCGGAAGCGACGCTGGTGCGGGCGCTCTTGGGCGAGGCGCGCGGGTTGATCCAGACGCGCGAGACCTCGTGGCGATTCACGGCGATTGAGAAGCTGCGCCAGGCGACGCAACTCGCCGGTCCTGCTCAGGACCGCACGGAGCAGCGGGAGCTGGCCATTGAAAGTTTCGGCGCAGACGTTCCGTGCTTTCGCCTGGAAAAGACCTGGACCGGCCATACGGGCGCGGTCCTGGGTACAGCGTTCAGCCCCGACGGGCAATCGGTGGCTTCCGGGTCGCGCGACGGAACGATTCGCGTCTGGTCGATTGGTGAAGACACTCCCCGCCTGGTCCTCAAGGGCTCCGAAAAGGATGTCACTGGGGTTGCCTTTCATCCCGGCGGGGCCTGGCTGGCTGCCTCCACGGCCGACGGCTCGGTCCGGGTCTGGAAAATCGGTGGCAGCGCGGTGGGGGGCCCTCCGCTCTTTGCCGTGAAGGATCAAGAGCCGATCCATTCGGTGCTCTTCTCGCCAGACGGTGCCTGGCTCGCCGCGGGGGGCGATAAGGGCTTCCTTCGCATGGTCCCGTTCGATGCGGCGGCAGCAGATCCCGTGGCGCGCGCCGCGGAGAAGGGCCGAATTCTGACCGGACATGGCGGCCGGGTGAGCGACCTCGCGTTTTCGTTTTCCGGGAAGCACTTTGCCTCGGCGTCGGCGGACACCCAGGTCCGTCTCTGGGATGTGGCGACGGGTGGTCTTCTTCGCCGCGTTGCCCTGACCGGTACGTTCACGCCGCGAGGGTTGGCGTTCTGTCCGGAGCCCGTTGACGATTTCAGCGCGAGCATCGTGTTTGGGGCAGTGGAAGGTTATGGAATTGAGTGGACCCAGGAGCGGGCGCACAAGGTTTGGGGGCACAGCCACCTGGCATCCGAGGCCGTTACCAGGCTGCGTGTGGATGCGAAGTCGCGACTGTTCACCGCGTCAGGCGACGGGAGTGTCCGGCTCTGGGAGCGAGCGAACCTCGGGAACGGCAACGGCTACAAGAGCCTTGCCACCGCCTCGGGCGAGTTTGGACCGGCAATGGCGCTGGACCTCTCCCGGGACGAAGAACGCATCGCCGTCGGTCATCGGGATGGACGGGTTCGGGTGTGGCAGTTGGCAGAACCGACAGAGCGAGCTTTCATTGCCGAAAGAAGCCACAGCATTGCATTCGTCGGTGATTCGCGGCGGCTGGTGTCTGGTACAACGATGACCGATTTTTCGAACGGAATGCGGGCGGCTCCTCGCTTGCGCGTTGAAGCCGCCGTGAATGCGATAGAAGTGATTGATAACGGAGCTGGGCTCGCGTTCAGCCGCCACGACGGGGTGATCCGGATCAGGGACATCGCGGCGCGGCGCGAGGCAGCGCTCGATGCAGCACGGCGACCGGGTCGATGATTTGGCGCTGGGCCCAGACGGCAAGTTGCTGGCCTCCGGGTCTCGCGACGGCACGGTCAAGATCTGGGACTGGAAGCAGCGAACCGCGGTTCGAACGCTCGCGCCGGAACTGGGCGAGGTGAAGTCCGTTGCTTGGAGTGCGGACGGCAAGGAGCTCCTGCTGGGAGGCGAGCGCGGGGCGGCGATCTGGGACCTGGCGTCGGGCGCCAGTTCACCCAGGCGGCTCTTCGAGAGCGGGCCCTCGCCCGTTGCCGTTGCCTGGGGAAAAAACTGCCTGGCCCTCTCAGCCGAGGACGGTGCGATTGCCGTCTTGGATCCACGATCGGGGCGGCGCCGGCAGCTTCTCCGCGGGCATTCCGCCCACGTGATGGCACTTTCGTTTCTTCCTGACGGGCGGCGCCTCGCCTCTGTCGCGGGGGACGGGACCCTCAGGGTCTGGGACGTCGAGTCGGGAAAGGATTCCGTGATCTTCACACTCGAGGGCCTCGGATGTTATTACGTGACGATCGACCCGAAAGGGCGATACGCCGTCACCGATTGCGCGAAGGGCACGGCCGTGTGTGACCTTCGCTCCGGCACGATCGTGGCCGTCGTACCGCACGGCACCCGCGCCGGCCGGTTCAGCCCCGATGGGTCGAGTTTTCTGGTGGCTCACATGTGGGCAGGGTGGGTGAATCGATACCCAATCGCCGCGATCGACCTGGCACGAAGCACCGCGGGCGGGTCGAGTGGCAATGGTTCACGCGCCGAGCCGGTGTCACTGAATTCGTCTGTGGAAGCCGTGCCAGGGTCAAGAACAGGATTCGTCGGGGCATCGCCGCCAGTCCGAACGGGCGCTGGGTCGCGGCGTGCGCGAACGACGGCACCGTCCTGCTGACTGACGCGCGGACGATCACCAGCCCGCGTGTCCTCTCCGGCCACGGCGGCCAGGCTTGGAGCGCCGCGTGGACCGCCGACTCGAAGCTTCTGGCCACCGGCGCGGAACACTCGCATGGCGGCGACATCAGGATATGGGATCCTGAAACAAGGCGGCAGCTTCGTCACATTGAAGGTCATGAGGCGCAGGTGACGGGCCTTGCATTTTTGCCGGGCAAGCGCTGGCTGGCATCCGGCTCGCTCGATGGAAAGGTTCGCCTCTGGGACTATGAAACTGGCCAACCGCTGGGTTTGCTGCATGCGCTCGGCGTACAGGTGCGCGACCTGGCCGTGCGCGCCGACGGCCGCTGGCTGGCGGCCGCGGCCCAGGACGGCTCGATCGCGCTCTGGGACCTTGACCGTCTGGGCACGCTCCCCGCTGCGCCACACCGATCACTGATAGGGCAAAACTCGCCGATCTATGCCGTGGCGTTTCACCCCGATGGACGCTGGCTCGCATCGGGGTCCGACCAGGGGACGATCATCTTGTGGGACGGCTCGACGTTCGACCGGATCGTGCGGCTGCGCAGCGGCACGGGCCAGATTCGCTGCCTGCGTTTCAGTGGCGACGGTGGGCTGCTGGCCGCCACGGCTTATCAGCTTCCCACGATTGTCTGGGACCTGGACCAGCTCCGCCGCAGCCTGGGGGAGATGGGGCTCGATTGGTGAACGGAATCCGGAATGGCCCGGCGTTTGCTAGGATGGCCGGGATGCGCGCAACGCACGGCTGAACGCGCCGTTTGCCGGCGTGCTTCGTCCGCGCCGGGGCGAGGCCCGGCCTCGAGACACACCGGCCCGGTTACCTCTTTTGATTCAGACGCTCGATTGACAAGAATGAACGGAAGGGCGCGATCCATCAGCCTCGTTGCGAACCACACATGCGAATCTTGATCGTCGACGACGAAGCCAACATCCGAAAGACTCTGCGGATCGCCCTCGAAGCGGCCAAACATAAGGTGGAGGAAGCGACCGGCATTCCGGAGGCCCTGCGACAATTCGAGCGTGCGCATTTCGACCTGGCGCTTGTCGACCTGAAGCTCGGAGAAGAATCCGGATTCAACCTGCTCGAGACTCTGGCTTCGCGGTATTCGCGGCTGGCGGTCGTCATCGTGACGGCATTCGCCAGCATCGAAAACGCCGTGGACGCCATGCGCCGGGGCGCGTTTGATTACTTGCCCAAGCCGTTTACGCCCGCGCAGGTTCGCGCCGTACTGGAGCGTCTCGAGCGAGTGCGCTCGCTGGAGAACCAGCTTGCGGGGCTCAAGCAGCAGCTTGTGAGCGAGGTGCCGGAGGCGTCGTTCGCGCGCAACGACCGCGCGCTCGATCTGGTATTCGAACAGGGCCACAAGGTTGCCGCCACCGACGCGGTCGTGCTGATCCGCGGGGAGAGCGGCACGGGCAAGGGCGTGCTCGCTCGAGCGATTCACGCGTGGAGCCGCTCGTGCCTCGGGACCTTTTGTCACTGTGAGCTGCCCAAGTTTGAACGCCGAGTTGCTCGAAAGCGAGCTATTTGGCCATGCCCGCGGATCATTCACCGGGGCCGTCACCGACACCGAGGGCAAGGTCGAAGCCGCCGAGGGAGGCTCTCTTTTCCTCGACGAGATCGGCGACCTTCCCCTTTTGCTCCAGCCCAAACTGCTGCGATTCCTGCAGGAGCGCCGCTACGAGCGCGTGGGCGAAACTCGCACCCGGACTGCGGACGTTCGGTTGATCGCGGCGTCGAACCGCAACCTCGAAGACGCTGTATCCGCCGGTCAATTCCGCGAAGACCTGCTCTTCCGGCTGAACGTCGTCGAGCTCGCGCTGCCACCGCTGCGCGCACGATCCGACCGCATGCAGCTCGCGGAACACATGCTGGCGTTCTTCGCCAATCAACTCGGCAAGAAGATTGAGGGGTTCTCGGAGGAGGCACGGCGCGCGCTGGTCGAATACTCATGGCCCGGCAACCTTCGCGAGCTGAGGAATGCGATCGAGCGCGCGGTCATCTTCGCCGCGGGGCCGACCCTCGGACTGGGTGATCTACCGAGCCGTGTCGCCGCGGGCGGGCAGGGCACCTCGACCGAGGAAGCCTGCGCCGTCGAGGTCGGCGCGCGAGTGCGCCTCGATCAGCTCGAGACCGAGCACATCCGGCTCATCCTCAGACAGGCACCCACACTGGACGATGCGGCACGCATCCTCGGGATCGACCCGAGCACCCTCTATCGCAAACGCAAGCAACTGGGGCTTTGACATGCATTTTGCACGAACATCTCCCCTGGTTCGTGCAATTTGCAATACTCCGAGACGGACGGGAAAGACACGGGAGCGCACCATGGCCTTGATTTCGTATACTCTGAGCGAATGCGAGGACCCGGGCGCGGCGTGCGGCATGGAACTCGCTGCTGGGCTGGCTGGAATTCCACGGTGAAGACGCTCCAGACGAAGCTCTTGCTCGGACTGCTGCCGACCCTGGCGATCCTGGTGGTGCTGGGCCTCTGGGCGATCATCATGTTCTACCAGCCTTGGTGGAAACATCGACGTGATCTTGCGCGAGAACTACACCAGCATCCTGGCGGCGGAAGGCATGAAGGAAACGATTGAGCGCATGGACTCCGGGTTGCTGTTCGCGGTCGGCGGCCGCGAGCGGCACGGCCGCGAACAGTTCGACGCCAATCGTCCGCGGTTTCTCGAGCATCTCGAAAGTCGAGCAGGCGAACATCACGGTGCCGGGTGAAGGCGAGCTTGCGCAATCGGTGGATGGACTCTTCAAGCAGTACCTCGAGCACGGCGAGCGGTTCTTCGCGATGCCTGCAGCAGCCGCCCCAGCAACGAGCGGAGTTGTACTTCGGCGTGCTGCTGCCGACGTTCGAGAAGATCAAGCAAGACGCCGATCGAATCCTGGTGCTCAACCAGGAAAACATGTCGGCCATGGATCGCCGAGCCCGCAACAATGCGGCGACTTCGATCCGCCTCATGATCGGCGCGCTGATCGCCGCGGTGGTCTTGACCCTGGGCGTCGCGGTGCGACTCTCGCGGTCGATCCTGCGGCCGATCCACATGGTGACCGACGGCGCCAAGGCGCTGGCGCGGGGCGAGCTCGACCAGATCGTGCCGGCGGCATCGCGGGACGAGCTTGGCGAGCTGGCGAATGCGTTCAACGAGATGGCTCGCACGTTGCGAGAGTATCGCCAGGCCGGTACGGCGCGGCTGCTGCGGGCCCAGAAGACCGCTCAGGCGACGATTGATTCGTTTCCGGATCCGGTCGTCGTGCGTCGACCCGACCGGCTCGATCGAACAAGCCAATCGAGCGGCTCGGCGCATTCTGGGCGTGAGCCCGGTGACTGAATCGCCGGTTCCGTGGCATCCACCGCAACCGCTCAAGACACCGATCGGCGACGTGCTGGCCGGCCGCGGAGACTACTTGCCGTTGTCGCTCGAGCAGGCGATCTCGTTTTCCGACAAGGGCCAGGAGCGGTACTTCCTGCCCCGGGTGCTGGCAATCCGCACCGAGACCGATGAGCTCCTCGGCGCAGCCGTCGCCATGGTCGACGTGACCAAGTTCCATTTGCTGGACCGGCTCAAGAGTGACATGGTCGCCACCGTCAGCCACGAGCTCAAGACCCCGCTCACCAGCGTGCAGATGGCGATTCACCTCCTGCTCGAGGAGCTGGTCGGCCCGCTCAATGCCAAGCAGATCGAATTGCTGCTGGCGGCGCGACAGGACTCCGATCGCATCCTCACGATGATCAACGATCTGCTGGACTTGACCCGGATCGAGCAGGGCCGAGTGCAGCTCGAGCTGGCGGCCGTCGACGCGGCACTGCTTGTCGACGAAGCGGTCAAGAGGTTTCAGCCGCTGGCGCAGGCCGGGGGGCTCACCGTCTCTGCCGAGCTGCACCGCGAGGCGCTCCCGGTGATGGTCGATCGCGAGCGAATCGAGCACGTGTTCGACAACTTGATCATGAATGCCATCCAGCACACGCCGCGGGGCGGCTCGGTGAGCGTGGGCGCGTTCGCCCAAGGCGAGAGAGCGCGGTTCGTGGTGCGCGACAGCGGCGAAGGCATCCCCGCCGAACACGTCGCTCGCATCTTCGAGAAATTCTATCGCGTGCCATCGACCAGGCACACCGGCGGGGCGGGCCTGGGACTGGCGATCGTTCGCGAAATCATCGCGGCCCATGGCGGCGAGATCGAAGTCAGCAGTCAGCCCGGCAAGGGAACCACGTTCACGTTCACCTTGCCGGCGATCCGCTTCTCGAACGAGACAACTTCTCTTGAAATGAAAAAACCATGGACCCAAAAAACCGCGTCCTGATCGTGGACGACGAACCCAACGTGCGCCTCGTGCTGGGAACGGCCCTCTCGTCGGTCGGATACGAAGTCGTCGATGCCGAGGACGGCGCGAAAGCGATCGAGACCTTGAGCTCCTCCGGCCCGAGCTTCGACCTGGTCTTGCTCGACTTGCAGATGCCCAAGGTCGACGGCATGGAGGTGCTTTCGCGATTGCGAGAGGTGGGAAACACCGTCCCGGTTGTCATCTTGACCGCTCACGGCAGCATCCCCGAGGCGGTCACCGCGATGAAGCTGGGCGCGATCGATTTTCTCACCAAGCCCATCACGCCCGAGGCGCTGCGGCGCGTCGTGGCCGAGGTGATTGCACGCCACGCAGCCTCCGCGCATGGGCCACGCCCGCTCGAATTGAGCCCCAAAGCTCCCGACCGCTCGAAGCAAGTGGCTTTCGACCTGGCGCGGGCCAAGCGAGCGATCAATCGGTGCCAGTTCGACGAGGCGGAGACCATCCTGCTCGAGATCCTCGCCGGCGACCCCGAGTCAACCGAGGCCGAAGAGCTGCTCAAGCGCCTTCGGAAACTCAAGGACGAAGAGTCACGGGGCGCGTACCGGATCCTGCGCGATTGGTTTCCTGGTGGCAACACGGGAAGAAGATGAGGCGTTTTCTCATGATGGCGACGGCAACCCTGGCACTTGGCCTGGCGATCTTCGGCCTCTTTTTCGCGATGACCGCCGGATGTGACCGGCTTTGAACCGAAGGACCTGACATGTTGTATCTGACGGGCATGCTCGCCGTGGCGGCACTCGTTTACCTGGCGTACGTCATGATCTTCCCCGAGAAGTTCTAACGCCCTGTTGGAGACTCTCCATTGGATTTCGGGCTTGTGCATCCCTTCTGGGCGATCGGGCTACCGATTGCAGGCTCGCTGCCCTTGGGCTGGTGGATGGCGAGGGCTCTCGATCCCGAGCCGGCGCGTGTCGGCAAGGGGGTCGACGCGATTCCGCTCGCGCTCTTGCGACTGATCGGTCATCGCGAGCCGATCAAGATGGGCTGGAAGCAGTACGCGCTCGCGCTGCTGGCTTTCAACATGGCGCTCTTCGCGATCTCGTTCGGCATCCTGCTCTTGCAGAGCTATCTTCCGCTGCTCAACCCGGACCACAAGGGCGCGCTCACCGCGCTTGGGTACAAGGACGCGGCGGGGGTCGAACACGCCGGGGCCGACACCGCCGTCATCTTCAACACAGTCTGCTCGTTTGTCACCAACACCAACCTCCAGCATTACTCGGGCGAGCAGCATCTCTCGTATTTCAGCCAGCTTGGCGCGATCGTGTGGCTGCAAATCGTCACGCCGGCCTGTGGGTTGGCCGTGATGCTGGCGGTGATTCGTGGCCTGCGCGGCGAGCGGGTTCTCGGGGATTTCTACCTGGACACGATCCGGGGGATCACGCTCGTGCTCTTGCCCCTTTCAGCGATCCTGGCGATCGCCCTGGTTGCGACCGGTGTGCCGATGACCTTCGGAGGTGCGGTCAAAGCGAGCACGGTCGAGCGGGGCACGCAATCGATCGCCGTGGGGCCGGTCGCGTCCGCAGTGGCGATCAAGCAGCTTGGCACCAACGGCGGCGGCTTCTTCGGGCCGAACTCGACTCATCCGTTCGAGAACCCGAGCCCCTGGAGCAACCTGTTCGAGGTGGTCTCGATCATCATCATCCCGATGGCCGCAATCGTGATGTTCGGTATCTTGATCAAGGACAAGGCGCAAGCGATCGTCATTTTTGGTGTGATGCTGGCGCTCTTGCTGGCCGGGGCGGCGATCGCAATCGGGGCCGAGCTGCAGCCGAGCGCAGCCACGGCCGGCCTGCCCGTGCGCGGAGTTGGTAATCTCGAGGGAAAGGAGGTGCGGATCGGGCCAGTGCCATCGGCCACGTGGTCAGCCATCACGACCGCCACGTCGAACGGCTCGGTGAACGCGATGCACGACAGCTTCCAGCCCCTGGGGGGGCTGGTGCCGATGTCGCTCATGATGCTCAACGTCGACTTCAGCGGCATCGGAGCGGGTTTCCTGAACATGCTCATGTATGTGATCGTTGCCGTGTTTCTGGCCGGGCTCATGGTCGGGCGAACTCCGGAGTACCTGGGCAAGAAGATCGAGGCCCGGGAGGTGAAGCTGGCGATGATCGTCGTGTTGATCCACCCGATCCTGATCACCTGCGGCACGGCGCTCTTCGCGGCGACCGACTGGGGCCAGAAGACGGTGGCCAACCCCGGCCCGCATGGATTCAGCGAGGTGCTCTACGAGTTCACCTCGGCCGCGGCGAACAACGGGTCGGGATTTGAAGGTCTATCCGACAACAACCCCGCCTGGAACATCGCCACGGGCGTCGTCCTGCTGCTGGGCAGATTTCCCGCGCTGGTGCTGCCCCTGGCCATCGCGGGTTTCCTGGCCGAGAAGAAACGCACTCCGACGACGACGGGAACACTGATGACGAACGACCTCACCTTTGCCGCAATGCTGCTGGGAACCGTGCTCCTGGTTGGTGCGCTCTCGTTCATGCCCGCGGTGGTCCTGGGCCCGATCGCCGACCATCTTTCGGCAACGTCCGCACCGCCGTGATGTTTTTTCCTCGTTCCGACGCTCTGCGTCGGAATGCTCCGTGTGCCGCACTGCGGCGCGATCGACGTTATCATCGGAATTCGATCTCGATCTTGTCCGCCAGGAAACTCACTGCCAATGTCGCTTCTCACTCCGACTCAGCTTCCCGCGCCGCCTCCGATCGATTCTCAGGCACTCAAGCTGAATCGCCGTCATACCCGCCGGCTGCGGCTGTTCGAGCCGGCACTGGTGAAGATGGCGACGATCCGATCGTTCGTGATGCTCGACCCTCGGAACATGGCAAGAAACCCGGTGATGTTCCTGGTCGAGGCCGGGTGGATCTTGACCACGCTTGTGACAATCGAGTCGATCGTGTCGGGGGCCGGCACGGGGCTGATCCTTTATCAGGCGGCGCTGGCGTTCTTGCTGCTGCTCACGGTGCTCTTCGCCAATTTCGCGGAGGCACTCGCCGAGGCTCGGGGTAAAGCGCAGGCACAGAGCCTGCGGGCGACTCGTCAGGACACGCTGGCGTTTCGGCTGGATAGCTCGGGCGAGACGATCGAGGTTTCGTCGACGGAGCTGAAGCCGGGCGACCGCGTCGTGGTCGAGGCCGGTCAGATCATTCCGGCTGACGGCGACATCGTCATCGGCGTGGCCTCGGTCGATGAGTCGGCGATTACCGGCGAGAGCGCGCCGGTGATTCGCGAGGCCGGCGGCGACCGGTCGGGCGTGACGGGCGGAACGCGGGTGCTCTCCGATCGCATTGTTGTGGAGGTGACCGCCGGGGCCGGCGAAAGCTTCCTGGACCGGATGATCGCCCTGGTTGAAGGGGCGTCGCGGCAGAAGACGCCGAATGAAATCGCGCTGACGATCATCCTTGCTGCATTCTCGATCATCTTCCTGATCGTCACCGCCACGCTGTATCCCATGGCCCGGTACTTTGCGATCAGCCTGGACATCCCCACGCTCATCGCACTTCTGGTGTGTTTGATCCCCACGACCATTGGTGCTTTGCTCGCGGCGATCGGGATCGCGGGGATGGATCGAGCGCTGGCGGCAAACCTGATCGCCAAGAGCGGCAAGGCCGTCGAGGTTGCCGGCGATGTGGACACGCTGCTGCTCGACAAGACCGGCACGATCACGCTTGGCAATCGCCGCGCGACTGCGTTCGTGCCGCTACAGGGCACGAACGAGCGGGAGCTGGCGCGGCTGGCCGCGATGGCCTCGCTGGCCGACACCACGCCGGAAGGCAAGAGCATTGTCGAGCTGGCGCGACGTGAGTTCACCCTGGAGCTGGAAGCTCCCGACGGCAGCCGGTTCGTCGAGTTCACGGCCCAGACCCGGATGAGCGGCATCGATATTCCCGGCGGATGCCGGATCCGCAAGGGGGCGCCGAACACGATCGCGCGGGCCGTGGAGGAGATGCGCGGAACCATTCCCGACGGCTACCAGGAGACGGTCGACGCCATCGCCTCGAAGGGCGCAACGCCGCTCGCCGTGGTGAGCGACGAGAAGATCGTCGGGCTGATCAAGCTGGAAGACATCTTGAAGCAGGGCATTCGCGAACGGTTCGCCCGGCTCAGGCAGATGGGGCTGCGCGTGGTGATGGTGACGGGCGATAACCCGCTGACCGCCAAGGCGATCGCCGACGAGGCGGGCGTCGACGACTTCATCGCCCAGGCCACGCCCGAGGCGAAGCTTGCCTATATCCGCAAGGAGCAGACCGGCGGCAAGCTCGTCGCCATGATGGGCGACGGCACCAACGACGCCCCTGCGCTGGCTCAGGCCGATATCGGCGTGGCCATGAACTCGGGCACTCAGGCTGCCAAGGAAGCCGGCAACATGGTCGACCTGGACAGCGACCCGACCAAGCTCATCGAAGTCGTCGAGATCGGCAAGCAACTGCTCATGACCCGCGGAGCGCTCACGACCTTTTCCATC
This sequence comes from uncultured Planctomycetota bacterium, assembly GCA_963823665.1. Lineage (GTDB taxonomy): Bacteria > Planctomycetota > Planctomycetia > Isosphaerales > Isosphaeraceae > CAVXHV01. The sequence continues at coordinate 1,708,267 of CAWGMQ010000006.1, read as the reverse complement.
GCCAACGACCTCGCCAAGTACTTCGCCGTGATTCCGGCGATGTTCGTCGGCTTCGAATCGCTCGCGTTCCTGCGGGCAATCGACTTGATGGGCCTCGCGACCGAGGGCGGCCCGCAGTCGGCGATCCTCTCTGCCGTGATATTCAACGCGATCATCATCCCGCTACTCATCCCGATCGCGCTCAAGGGAGTGACGTACCGCCCGGTCGGCGCCAGCGCCTCTTGCGCCGGAACATGCTCTTCTACGGCCTGGGCGGAGTCATCGCGCCCTTCATCGGAATCAAGCTGATCGACCTGATGATCGACCCGATCCTGACAATGGTCATCAAATGACAACTAACACCTGACAACTAACAGATGACAATTTACATGAAAGCACTCAAAGCCTGCATCCTTACCTTTCTTCTCTGTGCGATCGTCTACCCGGCGGCGGTCTGGGGGGTGGCGCAGCTATTGTTTCCCTCGCAGGCGGATGGAAGCCTGATTTACGCGCCGGACGGGCGAACGGTGATCGGGTCAGAGCTGATCGCGCAGCGGTTCGTCTCGGCGCGGTACTTCCGGCCGCGGCCGTCTGCGGTCGACTACAAGGCAGACGCGGCCGGAGGGTCGAACCTTGGCACCAACAACGCGGATCTGCGCACGGCGGTCGTGGCCAGGGTTCAGGCTCTCGAGGCAACCGTCAGTCAGCCGGCGCCCTTGGACCTGGTCACGGCGTCGGGCTCGGGTCTCGATCCGGACATCAGTCTGGAGACGGCTTTTTTCCAGGCGCCTCGCGTTGCGAAGGCGCGCGGGCTCTCGATCGAGGTTGTGCGAACGCTGATCGAGAAGATGACGAACCGATCGGGCACGATCATCGGCGCCCCCGCTCGAGTGAACGTGCTGCTGCTCAACCTGGAGCTGGACAAGTAGGGGCGTTTTCCGATCCATATTCTTTCATGATTGACGAAGGAGCCGAGGTCCAATTCCATGCCCTCCACGGAGACTCATCGACCGACTCCCGAGCAGTTCCTGAGCTTGATCCGCCGGCAGACGCGGGGACGGCTCAAGGTTTACCTGGGCTCGGCGGCCGGCACGGGCAAGACCTATGCGATGCTCCGGGAAGGCCATCGTCTCAAGTCGCAGGGCGTCGACGCGGTGATCGGCCTGGTCGAGACGCACGGGCGCCGCGAGACGGCGGAACAGATCGGTGACCTCGAGATCATTCCTCCACGCGTGGTCGAGTATCGCGGCGTGACCCTCCGCGAAATGGATGTCGACGCGATCATCGTCCGGCGGCCGACGGTGTGCCTGGTCGACGAGCTGGCCCACACCAACGCACCCGGCTCGCGCCATCCCAAGCGATTTCAGGACGTCGAAGACCTGCTTCATGCGGGCATTCATGTGATCACAACTGTGAACGTTCAGCATCTCGAAAGTCTGTACGACGAGATCGAGCGCGTGACCAACGTGCGGGTGAAGGAGCGCATTCCGGACCGCGTGCTTGCCGAGGCCGACCAGATCGTCAACGTGGACATCTCCGTCGAAGACTTGATCGAACGGCTCAACACCGGCAAGGTTTATCCACCCGACCGGATCAATGCGGCGCTCGAGAATTTCTTCACGCCTTCGAATCTGACGCGGCTACGCGAGATCACGCTGACGGAGATTGCCCACTTGATCGACCGCCGGACGCGGCGGGCCGAGGCCGACCAGTTTCCGCTCTCGGCGACGGACCGCGTCATGGTTGGCATTTCGAGCCGCAGCCCGAATGCGCCCGCGCTCTTGCGAAAGACTGCGCGGATCGCCGACCGGCTGAATGTGCCGTGGTATGCCGTGTACATTCAGACGCCGCTTGAAGACCTGACGCGCATCGACGCGGCCACGCAGCGGCTGCTCTCGCAAGAATCTCGAGCTGGCGCAGCAGCTCGGCGGAATCCCCATGACGTTCCGCGGGCCGGACGTCGCGAGCACCATGCTGGCGTTTGCCCACGAATACGCGATCAAGATCATCGTGGTCGGCAAGAGCCGTCAGCCGTGGTACAAGCAGTTGAATGGCTCGATCTTGAACCGGCTCGAGCGCCAGGCTGAAGGGCTGGATATTCTGATCGCGGATGTGTGAGCGGCATGCAGCACTGGCGAGGCCAGTCCCATCCATCGAGAACTTTCAGCGGGCGGCACACGGAGTGTGCCTGCTACACCAGAGCACTGGCGAGGCCTGTGCCATCCATCGAAAACTTTCAGCGGGCGGCACACGGAGTGTGCCTGCTACACCAGAGCACTGGCGAGGCCTGTGCGACCCGATTCGGTTGCCCGATCGTGCCAGTCCATTCACGGCGCCGGAATTTATCCCTACAGAGCACCCAGATCGCCGGTGCTGTCGCCGAACGCCGTTGCATCGACTCCGATGCGATTGAGCATCGATACATAGAGATTGCAGAGTGGCGTCTCCGCCGCGCAGCGAATGTGCCGGCCCGTCTTGATCGTGCCTGCGGCACGGCCCGAGAGCAGAATCGGCAAGTTGTCGTGGCGGTGCGAGTTGCCGTCACTGATGCCGCTGCCGTAGACGATCATCGAGTGATCGAGCAGTGAACCATCTCCCTCCCGAGTCGACTTCAGCTTGCCGAAGAGATACGCGAGCTGGGCGACATGGAACCGGTTGATCGCAAGGATTTTCGTTTCCTTGGCGGCGTCGCCGCCGTGGTGCGACAGGTCGTGATGGCCGTCGCGAACGTCGATCGCGGGGTAGCTCCGGTTGCTGCCGTCGTTGGCGAAGACGAACGTCGCGATTCGCGTGAGATCGGCCTGAAACGCCAGTACCAGGAGATCACTCATCACGCGTAAGTGTTCTTCGATGTCGGCAGGAATTCCGAGCGGCCGCTGATGAGCCGATCCACCATGGTCGAACACGGGCGAGGCAATCGAGATCCGCCGCTCGACCTCGCGAACGCTGGTCAGGTACTCATCCAGCTTGCGGCGGTCTGCAACGCCGAGATCCTGCGTGAGGCGCCGGGTCTCTTCCAGGACGAAGTCGAGAACGCTCTTCTGCCGCCGAGCGGTCCGGGCACGGGCTTGCGCGCTCTCGTTTTCGGCCGGAGCACCAAAGAGCCGGTCGAACAACAACCGGGGATTGACCTGCTTTGCAAGCGGCGCCCGTTCGCTGCGCCACGCCAGGTTCGACTGGTACGCACAGCTATAGCCGTGGTCGCACTCGCCGCCGTTCTGCCCTCCCTCACAGCCGATCTCGAGCGACGGAAACCGGGTCAGGTGGCCCAGTCGCTGCGCAGCGACCTGATCGACCGAGACCCCCGCGCACAGATCGGCGCCGCCGGTCTTCCGTGGGTGACAGCCCGTCAAGAAGCTGGCCATGGCCCGAGCGTGGTCGCCGCCGCCGTCACCGAGCGCGCGAGCCGGATTCAAGGTGAGCCCACTCAGGACAAGGATTTCATTCTTGACGGCGGAGAGCGGTTCCAGGATCGGCGGCAGATCGAAGTCCTTGCCTTCCGCGCGCGGCGTCCACGCCGGCATGTGCACTCCATTGGGAACGTACAGGAATGCCATCCGCACGGGCGGCTTGCCGCCGTGAGCGGAGCTCGCGCGGGCGCTACGGTCTTCCATCACTTCGAGGAGCGGCAAGGCCAGCGACGCGCCGATGCCCCGCAGGATGGTTCGTCGTGAGATTCTACGGTGTTTATTCATATCATGGCCCCTCGGCCTGGCTTGACCCGTTCGAGAATGGCTCGCTTTCGACGATGCCCAGGACCAGCGCGGAAAACCGATAGTTATTGCGCTTCAGGCGATGCACGATCTGCTCCACCGCGGGGCTTTCCGCCGCCTCGACTCCGCGGCCCAGCGCGAATGTGAGCATCTTCTCGGCCAGGCAGCGGGCGAATGCATCACGGCGAAGCGACAGGGCCGTTCGGAGACCCGACGGCCCGCGGAACGCCCGGCCCCCGGGCAAACGGCCCTCCGCATCGATGCTCTGGCCCGACTCTTTTTCCCGCCAACTTCCGAGCGAATCAAAGTTCTCGAGCGCGAACCCCAGGGGATCCATCCGCCGATGACAGGAGGCGCAGTCGGGATTGCTCCGGTGCTGCTCCAGTTGCTGTCGGAGCGTCCCCGCGGGGCCACGGGTTTCCTTGAGCGCTTCCACGCCGGCCGGCGGCGGCGAGGGAGGTGCTCCCAGAATGTTGTCGAGAATCCAACGGCCGCGTTTGACCGGTGAGGTCCGCGTGGCGCTCGAGGTCGCCGCAAGTACGCTCGCCATCGTGATCACGCCGCCGCGAGCCGTACCTTTGAGCGAGACGCGGCGAAATGCCTCGCCCTCGACGCCGGCGATCCCGTAGTGCCGAGCCAGACGGCCGCTCACGAAGGTGTAATCCGCCTCCAGAAAATCGAGCACGGTCCTATCTTCTTGTACGATCGACTCGAAGAAGAGCGTCGCTTCCTCGAGCATTGCGTCCTTCAGTGACGAGTCGAACTCGGGGAAGAGCTTTCGGTCCGGCTCGAACGTCGCGAGCTTTCGAATTTGCAGCCACTGGCCGGCAAACTGCTCGGCCAAGGCTCGAGACCGGCGATCGCCGAGCATCCGCTTCACCTGAGCTTCCAGCGCACCTGGGCGGCGCAGGGCTCCCTGGCTCGCCAGGCGAAGAAGCTCGTCGTCGGGCATGCTGCTCCACAGGAAATAGGAAAGACGAACGGCGAGATCAAAGTCGTGTTGCGGCGAAGCGCGCTCAGCGGGGGCGGCATCCTGCGCCACACCCGCGCCGATGAAGAGAAAATGAGGTGAGGACAGCACCGCCTCGAGTGCGAGCCGGAGGGCGCGATCCTGCGTCTCGCCGTCCTTTTCGGCCGAGATCACGATGCCGAGCAGACGGGTGAGCTCGTCGTGCGTGGCCGGCCGCCGATAAGCTCGATCGGCGAACGCCCGCAGGATGTTGTAGATGTGCTGCTGGCGCTGGATCTCGGGATCGGCAGTTACCGGAGCGGTCCGGAGCACCTTGTAATCGCGCGGCGCTCGCACGGGCGGGGTGTATCGCCGGAAGGCGAGCGGCATGAAATCGGCGGAGGGATTCAGGATCCTCGCTCGCGGCTCGGGCGACTGAAACGCCACATCGATCACCTTTTCGGCGGCGGCGAGATACATCTCGATCAGGATCGGGGAGGTCGATAGCACGTCGCCGATGTTGTCAAATCCGTATCCGACGTCGTCCGAGGGAAACTCGTCGGCCGGTCGCAGGTCGAGGCCGATCAGGTCGCGGATCGTGTTGTTGTATTGAGCCCGATTGAGACGCCGCGGCGCGTGATGGCCGGGACCGTGATCGAGCTTCGTGGTCGCGCCGTCGATCCAGGAGCAGATGATCTCGAGCTCCATCGCGTCGGGACGCGGCTCTCCCTCGGGCGGCATGCTTTCGGATCGCAGATTCTCTACCACGCGTTTCAAGAGCGGCGTGAGCTTTTCGTGCGGTCGGGTTGAGATGTTTTCGAGGATGACGCCACCCTCAGCTCCGGCCGCATCGTGGCAGCTCACGCAGTATTTCTCCAAAAGCGGCGCAACGTCCCGGGCGAAATCGGGCGCGGGGCGTGATTGCGTCTTGTGGGTCTTGGCGCGAACGGATTCGTTTGCGAGCAGAAAATCGAGCTCAACTCGTTCGGCGCTCACCGGCTGAACCGGCGGCGAGGGCTCGATGTCTTGCCGGCTGCAACCGGGGCCGACGACGATCGTGCAGAACACGATGAAGAGCGCGGAGGTGCTGGAGTTTTGTCTCATCTGTCGTTAGCGATAGGGGAAGCACGCCCTTGCGGCGGGCCGACTCGCGTCGGCGCTCGCCGCAAAGGCGCTCAAGCGTCACGGATTCGCTGCGACCGGATCAGATCAATACTGGTCGCTGCTGATCATCTCGCCGCCGGCGCGGGTCACGAGCGCGGCGATGAAGGGAACCGACGAGGTGTCCTTGAGAAAATGGACAGACCCATCGACAAACAAGCCGTTCGCACCGCCGGGATGGAACGCGTAGATCTCGTTGTTGCTGGTGCAGTTCACCATGCACGTGCCGCCTCGAACTCCGGTCAAGCGCCCCTGCGCACCGGCCAGGCTCGAGTAGGTGAAATTGTCGGCCCAGGCGCCGCCAGCGCTCGAGACGGGCTCGATCACGCCGTCGACGGGCAGGCCGTTGACTTCCGACAGATAAATCTGGCGGAATCCGTTGTAACCGATCGGCTTCGAGCCGCATTCGGAAACCATCATGGTGTTCGAGCTGCCGTCGGTGATCGAAGCCATGCGGATCTTGCCGGTGATCAGGGGATTGGTCAGCGTGCCCGAGTCTTTGCCTTCGCCCACCGCGGCGATGTAAGTGGCACTCATTCCCGCGGCCAGAAGGGCCGTGTTGTGGAGCCCCGGGATCGGGAAGTAGTCAGTTCTCCCCCAGATCTGCGTGGGGGGCGGATTGAGGTTTGTCACTCCGCCGATTGGAGCCGGCGATCCAGGCGTGCAGGTGTCGCCGCCGCCGTCGCCATACGGGCCCCAGAACGCGTTGTAGTAATTGATCGTCGCCGGCCCTGGCGACGACGGACACAGGAACACGCTGATCGCCTGCGAGTACGCCGAGTTATTGCCCGAGTGCAGAGCCCCGGGGCCCGTGCACGGCGGGATGTTGGCGGTATCGGAGGCGGCCTGAAGCAGGTTGATCTGATTGTAGATCACCGACTGATCCATGAAAGGCAGAATCTGGGTCAGGTACGAGCATGTGATTGTGGGAATCGCGGCCTGGGCATCGGCGTTCGGGTCAGGGACCGCAAGTCTGGGGCTGTCCGAAGGCAACGCGCCGTAAGTGGTTTCGAAGTTGAGCGTGGCCAACCCGATCTGCTTCAAGTTGTTGATGCACTGCGATCGCCGCGCAGACTCACGCGCCGCTTGTACAGCCGGCAGCAAGAGAGCGATCAGCACGGCGATGATCGAGATCACGACCAGGAGCTCGATCAAAGTGAACCCACGGGGTTTAATCGAACGACGCAGTCCATTCATTGGCGTTTCTCCAATTCAAAGATGCAATTCTTCGCTTCGCTTGAGCTTTGGCGCCCACACGGCGCCACAGTATTCAGTTGTTGCTCCGGTCAGTCCTTGAGCTCGAACGCCAGAAGTGGGTTCGACCCGGGTTTGACCTCGGCCGTGAGCAGCGGCTTGCTGACGTTGAAATATCGCCCACCCAGCCTGTCCGGGCCGGCGTGGATGCGAGTGCGTTTTACGAGGTTTGGTTTGCCCTTGACGGGGACCACACCGTTTTCTGTTCCATCTCTCCACTCGATCAAGACGTTGTAGCTTCCGGGCGGCGCGCCCGATCCGAGCCCCTCAGAAGAGAGCGAAAAGCCCCCGTCTTTCTGCACGACCCCGAACGGCACAAGCTCGTGCGAGGAGGGATGGCTATCGGCGCGCTGGAAGTAAACGACCGCACCCGCGGCCGGATCGCCCTTGTACGACACCTTTCCCGAGACCGGAACAAGGCCGGCGGAATTGCCGCACCCGCTTGCGGCGGGCAAGCATGCGGCGGTCACAACAACAAGAGAAAATCGTCTGAGCATGGTTGATATCCTTTCTGGGAATCCTTCGCACCCGAGGTCGAATCATGCATTCGTTGTGCCAAACGTATTGTGATAACTCGGATGTGATTGCGCGGGGATACTTTACGGATTTACTCGAAAGTCAAGGCGGGCTCACCGGGGACAAACCCGTGCGATTTGCCCGAAAATCGCTGCAACTCGCACGATCGCCCCGACGCGTTTTGCATGCTTGCGAAGTGCCTGATGAGGCGATTGGTCACGACGGTGCGCGCGCAGACCGGGTGTTTGCGGCGCATCGAGTCGCGCGCGCCGGCAAGGGAGTGGGGCGAAGACGCGAAAGGGCGCGGAGCCCGATACTTACCAGCCGCCGCCGCCGGTGAGGAAGAGGCGGATGAAGAGGTCGTGCTCAGAGCGGATGTGGCTGAATGTTTGTCGGAGCATCGAATCCTCAGATGCGAGTCTGATTAACACTGACTCCGCAGAATCTTATCGATCGGCTTCGCGCGATGTCAACGAAAATCGCCGGCGGCCGGCGCGCATTTGGCGGCAGCCGCGGCTCGAGGCTGCTGGCCATTTCTTCGAAGGGCGATTTTCGTTGACGGCTTGCCAGGGCGATTCATAGAATTCGTGGGATGGTCGAGGGTCAGAACCTCATCCGTCGAGGTATCCATGCTCAGATTCAAAATCAACAACTCTCATTCTGAGCACGACCTCTTTCTCCGACTGTTCCTCACCAGCGGTGGCGGCTGGTAGCGAGCAATTCGTTCATACGGACTCCGCGATTCTCCGTGCAAGTTCGAATTGGATCACGACCGGGACCGGTCCGTCATGCTGAGTCCCGGGCAGACGAGAAAGTGAGACGGCGCGATGGGCATCCGATTTTACAAACCGACGAGCGCCGGGCGACGGTTCGCGTCCGTGAGCGATTTTTCCGAGTTGACCGACAAGAACAAGAAGCCCGAGAAGAGACTGACTGCCCCGCTGAAAAAGACTGGCGGGCGGAACAACCACGGCTTCATCACGTGCCGGCACCGCAGCGGCGGCCACAAATAGAAGGAGACGCCCTGGTGCGCTCTGCTCCCGTCGGTCGCTCCTCAGACGTGAATCTCTGGCGGATCCCTTTGAAATTCTCGCTGGCGAGCCTCGTCTTGTTCGGGCTCACCATGATTCCGGATGTCCTGGATGCTCGTGGTGCCATTCATCTTCCCGAATGGTTCACCATGGGTGGCATTGACGACGCGCGCGCCATCCTGAGCGCAATGCTCAGTTGCGTGAGCACGGTCCTGGCGCTGATCTTCTCCGTCGCGCTCCTCGTGCTTTCGATGGTCGCCACGCTATTCGGTCCGCGCCTCCTCTATCGATTCCTCCAGGATTGGGTCACGCAGGCCACCATCGGCCTGTTCATGGCCACTTTCATCTATCTGTGTCTGGTGTTTCTGGTGACCCATCAGGACTCGCACTCGACCTTTATTCCCGAGGTTTCTCTCATCACGAGCTGGTTCCTGGTGATCGCAAGTTTTGGGTTCCTGATCTATTACAGCCATCGCATCGCCGCTTCCCTCCAGAATCCGGACATGATCGCGCGCATCGTCGACGACATGCGGCCCACCGTGATCCAGGCGCACGCGCGCGGGCCTCACCAGGGAAGCGGCGAGCGCGTTCGTTCGGAGGTCGTCGCGCAGCAGATCGGCCAAGGGCAGACCGTCACGTGCAAGCACAGCGGTTACGTTCAGGAGATCGACCGCGCGGCCCTGGTGGCCGCGGCCCTTCGGACGGAGACCGTCATTCACGTCCTGTATAGACCGGGGCAGTTTGTGCTGAGTGGCGAGCCACTCGCGTGTGTCTGGCCGCCCCACCGACTTGCCGACCTCGACGGCTTGGTCGGGCGACATGTGCGCATCGGAAGACACCGCGTTCTCGCGCAGGACTGCGAATTCGGCATTGCGCAGATCGTCGAGATCGCGATCCGCGCGCTTTCGCCGGCGGTCAACGATACGTTCACGGGTGTGGGGTGCGTCGATTGGGTGGCGGACGCGCTGCTCTGCGTTGCGGATGTGTCCCTGAGCGACGGATGCTGGTACGACGGCCGCGGCAAGCTGCGGGTGCGAGTGCCTCCGCTTCGGCTCGAGCGAGTGGTCAAGACGGCGTTCGATCAGATACGCCAAGCCGCCGCGGATAACCCGGCTGTGCTGATCCGGATCCTTGATGCCATCCGGCGAATCACACCGCGGATGCCCACGGATGCCGCGCGCAGGCGCTCACGGCTCAGGCGGACGCGGTTAGGGAGGCGGCCGCGACGAGGATCTTGGGCCAACTGGATCGGGACGATATCGAGGCCGCGTGGTGCAAAGTGCGGCCGGCGATTGAAGCGTCGGTTTGAGGTCTCCACCTCCGCGCTGAGTCTCAAGAATGATGGTCGCCCGACGACTTGATCATTGATCGGCAAGACGCCTCGCAGTCGTGGCAGGCTTTGGCGCATTCCTTCAGCGCCGCGTCCGTGAATTTGTCGCATTCGGCCCCACAGTCCTGACAAGCCTTTGCGCAGGCCGCGCAAGCGTGAACCATGAGCGGGCTCTGGCGGGCGATGAGCGTCGCGGAAAGGTCGCAGAACGCGGCGCAATCGGCGACCAGGTGGAGGGCCCTGGCATACTCCTTCTTGCCTTCCGCCAATTCGAAAGCGCAGAAGTGGAACGCCTCGTCGCACTCCCGCTTGCAGGCCTGGCAGTTCTTGAGGCATCCTTCGTGAACTTCGTCCTGGTGGTGGTCCTGGTCACCGGCCTGGGCGACCCGGCCGATCGCTCCCATCAACCCGGCGGCTGTAACGCTCAAGGCTCCGAACAGTTCTCGACGAATCATGATGTCCTCCTACTGCACAAAAGGGTGGAAATCCGAAAGCGCGCCCGTGAAAGTCCGACAACAAGCCCGTGGTCAGGAGATGCACAGGCCATGCCAGCCCGGCGCCTTTTTTGAGCGAATTGTCGCAATCCGCTACAAATGCAAGCATCGAGGCGATTGTACCGCGTTATCGCACCAAGAGCCCGTGACCAGCGGCTTTCCAATTGGCGCACCAGGGCGCGGGAATTATTTTCGCGCTAATGGCAACAGACAACCCAACAATCCTCCGTCACAAAACCGCTAACCGACAAGTTTTGCAGCGAGGACATCAGCCTTTCTTATGCTTGGCGCTTCTGCCAGCAAATCCTGCCATTTTGCCATCAATGCCGCTGCAATCGGCCCAGAAAGATGGGCTTCACGTCCGGCTTCGTCGGCAAACGCATCGAATATAGTAAAAGTGCTCACATCTAATCGCATGGCGAACCAGACCGTAGTGCCTGCTTCCTGATTGGCCAGCGAGAGGGCGCTCGTCAAAAACCGTGCAACATCGTCTTCCTTTCCGGGTTTGGCTTTCAACGTTGCCAGGATTCCGAGTTTCACATCTTTGGTCATAATCTTCTCCTTAAATGATGGTTGTTAACTGCCAAATGTACAGGCGTAGGCTTCCAGCCCCGGCGCGGTGGCGGTGATTTCGAGCATGCCGTTGGTGGGTGATTTCTGAGTGATTAATTCATAGAGCGTATGCTGTTTGACGGTGAGCGAACCGCCAAGTGCATCTTTGCTAGCTGCCTCCCTTAACGGATCGCCATTGAGCGTGATGATGGCCTTCACCGGCTGATTACCCTCTGTGCCCAGCACGAGAAAGTCCTTACCGGAACTAAAATTAAGTTGCAAGCTCGCATCGGCTTCTTGCGCGACGATGCGTTGGCCTTCGACTTTCCATTTTCCCTTGAGCGCCCAATGATCGGAAGGCAGGAATTCAGGCAGGCTGTAGGATCGTGCTACATCATGCGCTTCCGGCTCCGGGCTGGTGTAGTGATCGCCGCGCTCATAGCCGAGACAGGTTTCGGGGGTTTGCCCACGACTGGTCACGGGCGTATCCACCTCAGTCCCGCCTACCACCCGTTCCTCGGGCTGATATTCCTGCGGAGAGTCAAATAAGTGCCCTCTTCCTTCGGCAACGCCAGCCAGCATAGACCAGTCCCATTGCGGCCCCAGCGCTTGCGAGAAGAAGCAGAGACGACGGTTCGGGCACGCTGCTGATGTTCGCTGTCAGATCCGTGGTGGAGAACGCAAAAGCCGTGTTGGCGGGAGGGGAGGCCAGCGTGATTGAGCCTGGTAGCGTATAAGTAATCGCTCCGAAGGTAATTGGGTTGGGCGGCGAATTAAACGTAATTGTCACATCGTTCGACGTTCCAAGCTTGACGGACCCGGAGATATCGGTAGTGAATGTTTCGTTGCTGATCGTTGGGTCAGTTTGGCTGAGCGTCAAGTCAAAAGTACCGCTCGTGCTGAGGTTGGCCTTTCCGTTTTCCACAACGTCGATGGTGAAAGTGCCGAACGGGGCCGTCGAGTCGGGGACCGCCAGATTCGTCTGGGTGGTCCCAGTATAAAACAATTCGATGGTGAACTTGCCCTTAGTGAGCTCGATCAGCGAGCCGGTCGTCGAATTTACATCAAACGTGCCGCTCGTTGAATAAGAGACCTCCGAATAGGCCTTCGCAGGCCGGGAGGTCACAAGTCCCAGGGCGAGCGCGAGGGAGGTCATCCTGAACATCAATCTTCCGAGGCCACTCATTGCATGCTCCAAACAAGGGTGAAACTGCGTCGAAAACTAGTGGCGACCCATCATAAAGTCACGTCGATATGGGGTCCGTGCCACCAAGAGCCAGGCGCGCGCCCTGCTGCATACGGACCTTGCGCCATAGCTCCTCACGGTAAACACTGACATTCGTCGGCGCGGTAATCCCGAGCTTCACCGTGTTGCCGTCGATCCCGACCACGGAGAACGTCAACTCAAATTGCGGTATCAGAATCCGTTCGCCAAACTTGCGACTGAGAACGAGCATGGGATGTTCCTCCTTGGGTTGGACCCCGTTGCCTATTGCGTCCGATGTGGACTGACTGCCTCGACCGCAACCTGCATTCGAATTCGCGATGGGAGAAAACGCCACTCCGACTCCTATTTCGGTGCGAACTTCGTACGATCAATCGCGCTTGCAGGCTCCATCTTGGGAAAGAGAAGACGGCCGCACCGCCCGGGATAAAACGGATCATGCACCCGCCGGTGAAATGGCGAGCGGGACGGTACGGCCGTTGACCCGAACCATCCCGGGGCGAAGCCGCCGAAACGCTTGATGACGAATTAAGGCTGCACAGTTGAGTCGGTCGGCAGTCCGATTCCTGACAGCAACTGCTAAAATTCCTCGGCGAGCGCGTACAAAAGATCAGTGGTGCAAATCTTCACGCGTGAGGGCGCGGCTGATCCGCTCACGCACTTCGTCTGGCATATAGGTACCGGGAATGAGCTTTCCGTCCTCAACTTGCCCTGGGAACCGCCGCATGGCGAACCGAAGGAACCTGATCTGGCGCTCGAAGCGGCGGCAACTCGTGCAGCAGAGCAGATGCGACCGCAGCGCAAAGCGCCCCAGGCGTCCGAGGTCATAGTCGAGCGAATCCGACGCCAGCCGGCACATCCCCTGGCAGGGGAGATTGAGCAGGCGCCAAAATGCCTTCAAACGGCTCAGCAACAGGACCGACCTTTCAGGAGAGCTCGCGCCGTTGGCCGATACGCCGATAGTTTTGCCGGCTCCCAGCACGATTTGCGTGTCCGGATCGTTCACCACGCCGACGCTCATCTGGCCCAATCCGTTTCGGGCTCGAGGCGTTGCTACTTCATAAGTATGAATCGATCCACCACATATTTCCTGACAGCCAATTTGTTACGTCCGACCGGATCACAAACTTTGCCGCGTAGCGATCGCAGCTCCGATTGATTTTTGTGTCAGGATTCGCTCGCTACGGCGACTCACTCTTGCGAGGCCGAAATATCGAAGCCGGTCTCAGTCCGTGATTTGACGAAACTACTACAAAAGGAGAAGCTGTCTTGAAGACGACAACCTTATGGCGCCGCGCCGAAACTGGCGGTGTTGGCGGTGCTGCTTACGATGTCCTGGGGAACGGCTCGCGCCGGCGATGGGGCGGTTTACATGATGACCAACGCGGCTGACGGGAACCAGCTCGCGGTATTCGCACGCGACAATAAAGGCCTGCTCGAATTCCCCCTCTTCTATAACACGGGCGGTCTTGGCGCGGGCACCGGGCTCGGCAGCCAGGGGTCGATCGCGGTGGACGCCGGCGGCGACACCCTCTACCTGGTCAACGCCGGCGACGGCAGCATTTCCGTCTTTGACTTGAGCAAGAAAGAGCCGGATCTGATCCAGATCATCTCCTCCGGGGGCACGTTTCCGAACAGCGTCGCCGTCTCGGGCGACCTCCTCTACGTGCTGAACGCCGGGGGAGCCCACGGCGCGGTCGACATGATTACCGGGTTCACGGTCGGCGCCAAGGGCAAACTCACGGCGTTGGCGAAGTCCACGCAGACGCTCAGCGGGGCGTCGGTGCTCCCCGCCCAGGTCAGCTTTTCCCCGAACGGCAATTGGCTCGTCGTGACCGAGAGGAACGGCAATAATATCGACGTCTTCAAGGTTCGCGCTGACGGCCGGGCGGCTGCCCCGACGTTCACCCCGACACCCCTCACCGACACCTTCGGATTCCTCTTCAGCAGCAACGGGTTCCTCGTGACGACCTTCGGGAATAATGCGGAGCCTCCCGGCGCGGTTTCTTCCTACCAGATCCTCCCGAATGGAACCGCCCAGCCGATCACGAACACTCTCGTCACCGGCACCCAGCTCGCGCCCTGCTGGTGCGCTATCACCGCCAACCAGAAGTACATCTACACCGTGAACACCGCGCCGGCGACCATCACCGCATTGGGGTTCGATGCCGCCACGGGGACGCTGACCTTGCTGAACCCCGTCGGCGGCGGCGGGCTGGCTGGCATTCTTCCCGCTGGGACCGGCCCGACCGACAACGCCATCCTCGGGAATGACGTTCTTTACGTGAACGTCGGGGGCAACGGCCAGATCGCCGCATTCACGATCGGCAAGGGAGGAAGCCTGGACGAGCTGTTCCTGAGCCCGGTCGGAGTCATGCCGAAGAGCGCGGCCGGCCTGGTCGTACAGTAACATTTGCCATTCGCCGCGACCGGTCGCCGGGACAAACTCGCGAATGTCCACGGGACCGGCGTGGCGAAGAAGCGCGGTCAAGAGTTCACAACGGTGTTCATCCATGATTTCGCGGTATTTCCCCATCGATTCATTTTCGCGCGGTCGGCCGCAAACAGGGCCTGTCCGGTTTTGCCACCCCCGGCGGTAAGTCCTCAGACGATTTCGCCAGACAAGCCCCCGACGGCGTTTCGGGCTTGCCGATTCCGGGCGCACGACTCAATCGAGGCGACACTCATGAAGAACCGTGCGCTGAAGGCGATCGCCGTTTTCTTTACGCTGACGGTCCTCCGTCCTGTCGCGGCGGCCGCAGGGGAATATCCGGTGAACCAGCCGAAGAGAGTGCTCGTGGAGCTCTTTACCTCGCAGGGGTGCAGTTCCTGCGCACCCGCTTCGGACCTCCTCGGCAAGCTTACCGAGCCGGGCGTTGACCGCGACCGGATCGTGCCACTCAACCTCCATGTCGACTATTTCAATCAACCCTGGCCCGACCCCTATTCGGACGCTTCGTACACCCGCCGCCAATGCGACTACAACGGGGTGCAGCGCCGCGACGACCTGCGGATCACCCCGCTATTGATGGTCGACGGCCGCCAGCCCCTCTTCGGGTCGGACCGTGCGATGGCCGTGGCCGCCATCGAACAGGCCCTCAAAATGACGGCGGAGGTCGCCCTCGACCTCAAGTTGGGCGGCATGGGGAATCGAAAGACCGCGTTGGTGAAAGTCGCGGCCCGATCTCCCGAGGTGGCCGGACGCGCGCTCTTGATCGGGATGGCACTGACCGAAGACCCAGTCAAGACCAGGGTTCTTCGCGGCGAGAACGCGGGACTGATGCTCGTCGAACATCACATCGTCCGCCGGCTCGACCAAAGGTTTCTCAAACTCGATCGAACCCGAACTCGGGCCGTTTCGTTCCTCATCGAACTCCCTGGCGGCGCGGACGCGGCGAGTTTTCGAGTGGTCGTCTTCGCGCAGGATCGCGTCAACGGCCAGGTCTTCCAGGCCGAAGAATTGCCCTGGAACCCAGGAAAGGCCCCTGCCGATATCGCTGATAATGCTCGCGATCTCGACCGGGTCATCGCACGACGCAAGGCGCGCCGCGCTGCACGGAACCGGCTCTTGAACCTGTCAGTAATCGATACTTGGGGCATTACGACCGACGATTCCTACAGCGCGTTCGTCGCGACCTGTCCCGCCTGCGGCTCTCCATTCAATCCACCGACAACCCGCTCGAACGATCGCCTTTTCGGTCCGGGATTCCGCCCGCTCGTCGGCACCTGCTGAATGGGTGACTGAGTTGCCCGGCGTGTCCGGGCTTCGTATCGGTGTTGTGTGGTTCACCCGTGGGACTCCGCCGTATGAAACCGCCGCTCCGCGCATTTCGTCGGAGAAACCCCACCAAGTCTTGCTGCTTGGCGTAACGTACCGCAATGACCGTACCGGGGTTTTCCGTTTTGATGATCAACATGTTCCGTGTGCCGGTCGAGCACAGCGTCGCGAGCAAACACAGATTCTTTGGCAGGAAATTCACTTGTCGAGCGACTCACCATTGTGTGCGCGCCATCAGGAGAAAGCCGAACTGGGACAACCGTTCATGAGTATTGACGTTATGACGGAACCCGAGCTATGGGTGGATCGCCATGGTGACGGCCTGTATCGCTATGCGTTATTGCGGCTTCGGTCACCAGACCTGGCGGCCGACATCGTTCAGGAAACGTTCGTGGATGCCCTCCGAGCTCGGGGTACATTTGCAGGGCGATCCAGTGAGTGGACATGGTTGGTAGGGATTTTGCGGCACAAAATTCTCGACCACATCCGCAAGGCGAGTCGGCAACCGATGTCCGGAAGAGGTGAGCGGGCCAAGAGCGAGAGCGAACTGGCGTTTGACCAACGTGGTGAGTGGCTGGTCGGGCCAGCGGAATGGAGTAGTGACCCGAGCTTGCAGTTAGAGACCGTGGAGTTTTGGGATGTCATCGCCGGTTGCCTTTCCAGGCTGCCGCCGAGCCTCGCTGACGCCTTCACGCTACGCGAAGTGGACGGCTTGAAGGCAAATGAGGTTCAGTCAATTCTGAACATATCACCCGCCAGTTTCTGGAAGCGCATCCACCGCGCGCGATTTCTCTTGCGGCAATGTCTCGAATCCCGGTGGTACGGAGAACGGACGAAGAAGTCGACCTTATCATGACTAGAAAGGTATTTCCGTCCATGACCTTTTTCCAGACCGCCTGGCGCCTTCTCAACATGCCTTGCAAAGGAATGACTCGCTTGGCCTCGGAATCGCTCGACCGGGACCTGAGCTTGCTGGAAGCGGTCGTCTTGAGATCGCATTTGATCTATTGCTCGGCATGCCGCCGCTATTCCCAACAACTCAGGTTCATGCAAAGCGAATTTCGACGGCTGGCAAGGCTGGTCGATCGCGCGGAGTCCTTGCCTGAGCCGCGACTGTCCGACGAGGCCCGCGAGCGAATCAAATGCGAACTTAGAAGACATTAACCGCGACACGCCGGAGAAGTCCGATCGATGCGCGTCTCGATGGAGCTATCTCAAGCTCGACGGGGGAGCCGGCCACACTTTCGCCGCGAGCTGCGCTGCGGCCGGCAGCTTGGCGATCCGCAGCGTGCCTTCGACCAGGCCGTAGTCCGGGATGGTGCGGATGACATCCAGCCCAAGCGCCCGGAGGCGGGGGACGTATGAATCCAGGGCGGGTGGGAACGCCACCTTGATGAGCACGGCGACTCTCGTGTCGATGATCTGGAGCGGTCTGCCGGTGGTCGGGCTTGGCGCGAAGCGACTGCCGCCGCTCTGTTCCTTGTACTCCCGGAAGAGCAACCTGAGTCCCGCGGCCACGTTGAGCGGCAGCGTGGCAGGCGATCCGTACCCGATGACCCCTCGCCGGCGGGTTTGGTGGTCGTTTTGCTGGAGTAGACTGTGGTCGGCCGCGGGATGGTGCACCACGGCCTCGGCCGGGCGCTCAAGGCGCCGACCGATAAGACGAGCCGATCATCGAGCGATTCCAGGAAAAACCGAGTCTGCCGGCGGACCCGCCGATCGTGTCGGTGAGTGGTCAACATGGCGGTCTTAACCTCCGATTCGGGTGCCATTGAGGCCGTCAGCTCGTTCGCCACTCACCGCGTCGGTAACCGTCCGGTGGAGTACACGCGGCTAAATGCGCGCGGCCGGCGCGCGACTTGCTTCGCGCGCCTGGGAGCTCGGGGCCGATCACCGAGGGCATCCAGGCCCGCTCGACCGCCGGCCGCACCAGCACGCGCGCAAGCTCTCTGCTCGTGACCAGCGCGGTCACTCCACCGGCTTCGTCTCCGCTGCCACCCGTTCTTTCTTCCACTGATCCGGCAGCAACTCTCTGATTCGCCGCGCGGGGTGCGTGCTGATCCGCTCCAGCACGTCACGCAGATAGGCAAACGCATCCACCCCCACGTTCTTGCACGTCATGCACAAGCTCATCAGCGTCGCCGCCGTCTTGCCGCCGGCGTCACTCCCGGCGAATAACCAATTCTTTCGACCGAGTGCCACCGGCTTCATCCCGCGCTCGCTGGCGTTATTGTCGATCGACAGCCAACCCGCCTCGGTGAATCTCTCGAGCGCCTGCCAGTGATTCAAGGCATACCCGATCGCTTCGCCGATCGGACTCTTGGGCAATACGCGACTCTTTTCCTGTAACAACCAAGCGTGGATCTCATTCAAGATCGGCTTCGAACGCTCCTGGCGCAATGCCCCGCGCGCCGCGTCGTCCTGATCCTTGGTGTCCTTCTCCACCTTGTACAACTGCTGAATCATGGCCATCGCCACGTGCGCCCTTACCGCGTCGCTCGACTTGGACTCGTGGAACTTCCGCCGCGCATGCACCAGCACCCCACTTCGATGATCTTCTTCCCGGCGTAGATCGCGTCGTAGGCCGAATACGCGTCGGCTTGAAGGTAGCCTTCATAACCATCGAGCATCCGCTGCGGTCCCTCGCCGCTGCGATCCGGCGTGTAGTCGTACACCACGTGGGGATGATCGCGATCCCCCAGGTAGTCCCAGAGCCGGCCTGTCCGCGTCTTCCCCAAACTCCGGTCCAGAACGGGTACTGGCGTGTCGTCAGTCTGAATGACCCGCGATTTGAGGATCTCGCAGTGCATCTCCGCGACGATCGGTTCCAACAATTCGGCAGAGACCGCCATCCAATCGCACATCGTCTGACGAGACAGCTCCACGCCGTGACGGCGGAAGATTCCTTCCTGCCGATAAAGCGGCAAATGGTCGGCGTACTTGCTGACGATCACCTGGGCCATGAGCCCTGGGCCAGGCAAACCTTTCTCGATCGGCTCAGGAAGTCGTTCGGCAATGATCACGTTGGCCTGGCATGCCTTGCACGCGTACTTGGGCCGCACATGCTCGACCACAATCAAGCTGGCCTGAACAAATTCAAGCTGCTCGCGAACCTCCTCGCCAATGCCGGTGCGGATGACGCCGCAGTCGGGGCACGGGAGTAGTTCGGGGAGAACGTCGTGGACCTTGCGCCGGCGCTCGAGGCTCCTGGGCAGCGGCTTACGACCGTGCCCGTTCTTCTTGGTTGGTTCCGCTTGGCCAACCGACTCGGTTGTCTTCGCGTCGGCAGCCGGTGGGGCCGCAGCGGGGTCGACTCCGGTTGCTTCCAAGATCTCGCGGGCGAAAAGGAGGAGTTGGTTGGGGTCGAGCTTTTCGGTCCTGGGGCCGTAGATCCGCCGCAGGAGCTTTTCGAGCTGATGCTGGAGGTGCTCGTTCAGGACGGTCTGCTGGCGCAGCGTCTCCAAGAGCTCGCGGATGAGCTGATGGGCGGTTTCCAGATCGGTGGGGAGTGAATCGGCCGCCGTCGTCATACCGTTATTACGGTCGACCGCCGTCAATGTGACGAGAGATTCTCAGAAGATTATACGAGTGCATCTGCCTGCGAGATGGGGATGGGCGCCGGCAAAGTGTAGCGTCGCTGGCGGCCCGCGGTGCGTAAATCGATGCCGGCGAGGATGGCAGCCATCTCGGCCGGCGAGACTTCGATGCGGTTCGCCGTGGGTTGAGGGAAGCGGAAGACGCCTCGCTCGAGCCGCTTGTACCAGAGCGCGTAGCCATCGCGGTCCCAGTAGAGGATCTTGAGGCGATCGCCCCGCCGATTGCGAAAGACGAAGAGATGGCCGCAGAGGGGATCCAAGCCGATGGTCGAAGAGGTGAGGGCAGCGAGGCCGTCGAATCCCTTCCGGAGATCCGCTGGCCCAACGGCCAAGAAAATGCGGACTGTGGGTGGGAAGTTGATCACGGCCGATCTTCCAGGACGTCGAGGAGTTGATGAAGGGTCGCCGGATCAAAGCCGGGTGGAATGCGGACGAAGTGTCGTTCACTCACGACGAGCTCGAGCGAGGCGGGTGGATGGGAGACGTGGGGGTCGGCCGTAGAAACCCTCGATTGGGGACGGACAAGCACAGGAAGGAAGGCGGGGAGCGCGGAGCTCGCCGGGGCAGAGACCGGCGCCGGGCGACGGCTTTCCGAGGGGCCGGCGGTAGGAAATCCGCCACGGAGACCGTATAGCCAACTGCGGAAGGAGCTGACGGAGATATGACGGCGGCGACAAAACTCAGTTTGGGTCAAACCAGAGCGGTGGAAGTCAGCCAGTATGGCTGACCAATCGCATTTGGGAATAGCGCGGGACATGCGTGGACTCCGGTGCGTGAGGGCACCGGCTTATCCTGACACCAACCCCCGCCCGGATAAAGATGCACTTCACCGGACGGTTACCCGCGTCGCTCTCCTGACCGGCTGTTGCGCCCGGTCCTTGAGCTGGTCGCCGAAGACCTTGTTGAGTTTCTACACCTTCGGCCGGATAACGAACTGGCAGTACGGCTGCCGTGCGTTGAGTTCGTATTAGTCCTGGTGGAGGTTCTCGGCGGCGAAGAAGACGCGAAAGGCCAAAATGTCGGTCACGATCGGGGCGCCAAAAGCCCCGGATGCGTCAAGCCTCTTCCTGAAGTGTTCGGCTAGCTTACGTTGGCAGGCCCCAGAGATCGCAGTCTCCTCATTTGTTCGCTTTCTGGGGCGATTCGGGCTCGTCCAATTTCAGCGCCGCTGAGTTGATGCAGTAACGCAGGCCGGTCGGTTGCGGTCCATCGGAAAACACGTGGCCGAGGTGACCGCCGCAGCGGTTGCAGAGCACCTCGGTGCGGTGCATCCAGAGGCTATCGTCCGATCCGGTCGCTACGGTATTGGGGGCATACGCTGTCCAGAAACTGGGCCATCCCGTGCCCGAGTCGAATTTGGCGTCCGAGGAGAAAAGCGGCTGGCCGCAGCCGGCGCAGCGGTACACTCCCTTCGCCTTGGTGTGCCAGTACTTGCCGGTGAAAGCCGTCTCTGTACCCTTGCGCCGTAGGATCGTGTACTGCTCGGGCGTGAGACGCTGCTTCCACTCAGCGTCGGTCCCGGGAAGCGGGGTCCCATCCTGTTCTGATGCTTGCGACATGGTAGCTTTCTCCTTGAACTCTGGAGCAGTCGCGCGCCTGATTCTCGCTCTTGCGATCAGGGGCAGCGCAATAGCCAGTGCAAGTACCAAGAGGACCTGCTGCGATTTCACTCGGCTAGCCATTAGAATCCTCCTGCGTCGTTTCCCGAGGCCGGTGCAATTTTCAAGTTCGAGGCCAACATGGGGCGTGACGGACCCGCCTGACGAAGAGCATTCACGATCGGCTCCGGGCCGGTCAGCAGCCCGTCCGACAGGATCGGCGTGTGGGAGGAACCGCCGGGGAAGATGGCATAGAACGGTATCGACGCAGCCTTGTTGCCCAGACGACGCAGGGTTTCATCGACCTCGGGAGCCGGTTTCATCCTGTCTGCCCTGAGCAAGACGATACCGTTCTCGCGAATCAGCCGGGCGACCTCAGGTCGTTCGATGGCAGTCGCTTCGTTCGTCTTGCAGGTCAAGCACCAGTCGGCCGTGAAATCGACGAACACAGTGTTGCCTCCGTTGACGAGCTGCTCCAGCCTGTGTTTCGAGAACGGCTCCCAGGCGATGCGGTCGAGACCGAGACGGGAGAACACCAGCTGCTCCGCGGAAGGATCGGCGGCGGCACCGAGCCTTCGTTCGACAGCGCTTTCGAACCGGCCGGCCATCACGCCTTCCAGCCAGCCGAAGGACAGCCAGCCAGTTGCCGCGACGCTTGCCGCGGCGACGAACCATGCTCGCAGTCGTAGCCCGCGCGACTCCAGCAACAGACCTCGGCCCACCCACCAGCATCCGAAGCCGACGCCGAGCAGCAAGAGCACAGTGGGGACAACGCTCGGAGCAGGAATGAAGCTCAGCAGGTAAACGACGGTCGCCAGGAGCACGAAGCCCATCATTTGTTTGAACGCGACCATCCAGTTACCCGGCCGCGGCAGAAACCGCACGAGCCGGGGGAACAGGCCGACCAGCAGATAGGGGCTGGCCATACCTAGCGCGACCGAGGCGAAAACGGCGTAAGTGACGTACGTGGGCTGAACGATCGCCCAAGCCAAGGCTGAGCCCAGGAAGGGACCGCTGCACGGAGTCGCCAGGAGCGTGCTCAACACGCCCTTGCTGAACGCGCCGCCGTAGCCTTCGCCGCCGGCCGTCCCCTCGAAGCCGGGCGCCGGGATCTCCCAGATACCGAGAAAGCTCAATCCGAAAGCGAAGACGATGGCCGCGAGCGTCACGCTGAACGCGGTACTGCTGAACTGCTCGCCGCATCCCAAGCCGGCGAAGACGGCGAACGTGGCCAGCACGAGCATCACCGACATCAATCCCGCCGAGTAGGCGACATTGAGCAACAAGACTCGCCGTCGACTGTCGTTCGACTGCTGCACAAACGAAAGGAGTTTCAGGCCGACCACCGGCAGCACGCACGGCATTAGGTTGAGCAGGAAACCCGCGACGAACGCGAGGGGCAAGATCGCCCAGACGGAATCACGACCGGATGCGGCCGCGGCGATTTCGATCTGATCGAGCGAGAAGCTCCCGCTGGAAGGTCCCCCATCGGCTGGCGGGCGTGCTTCTTTCCTCGCACCGGCGTGAGCGAGAGGGGCGCCGATGGGCTCCGACGCGTCAGCTTCGCCGACTGCGACACCTTGGGCCGAGCCGCCGTGAGACGGTGCGGAATCGGTGCGGAGTGGGGCCATAAACTCGTACATCTTCGGGGCCAGGCAGCGATCCTCCTGGCAGGCCTGAGCGAAGACCGTTCCCTGCACGACGACTTCGGCAGTCGGGGCCCGCGAGAACTCGACGGGGGTGGTCCAGGTGACCTGGCCCTCGTACTCGTGGAGCTCTACCCCCAGAGTTGGGTGCCGAATGATTTTCGGCGGCCGCGACGGAGTGAATACTCCGGTGACGCGCACCACCCTCGACTCGGCCACGGTGATCCTCGTCGCCAGGAACGGCCGCGGCTGGGACTGGGCGTAGATGTGGAATCCGCTCTCGATATCGGCCGTCACGGATAGCTGGCCGACTGTATCCGATACGCGTGTCAACGTCGAGGATATCCGCACGACCGCAGGATTGTCGGCGGCCTGAACGGGCCGGAGCGGCGAGTCGAGGAAACTGAGCGCGAAGGCAAGAGTCAGGAGTCGAAGGGGAGATTTCATGGCGGGACAACCTTTGTTTTGCGTCGTCAAAATCATCGGTATCTTGATCAGACGTATCTCGCCTGGTAGGTCACGCTTGTAAAGCGGACCCACCGGGCAGATCTCCCCGTGCCGCGGACGAACCTCTAGCACGGATGGACCGGGTCGATCTGTCTGGGTCGCCCCGCGGACGAGCGACCGGCGAAGGGGCCGGTCCGCCCGCCGCGTTTGGGTCGGACTCACCTCTGGACCATCAGCTCGGTCGGCTCAATCCAGGAGTAGCGTCCCTGCTGCTTGATGACGCGGCCGCTCACGCGTACGCGTTGTCCGTCATAGCGGTGCTCGTAGGCATCGCGGTAGAGCCTGTGCGCCTGCTCAACGATCACCACTCTGCCGTCGTCGGTGTTGACGGCCAGCCCGAGCTCCTCAGGGTTCTGGATCGGCGCGACACCGTGCTCGCAGCCCGCGCACGTCGTCCTCCCCATGACCGTCAGGGAGCCGTTGGCTGTGGGCCGATGGCTGGTCTGTGACTCCATCGCAGCCGGCTTAGAAGCCGGGGCGACATAGAGGGCCGGGTCCTTGCGAAACGCGGCCTGCTCGCGGGCGGACACGAACAGATAGCGGAATCCGTCCTTGATCTCCGCGAACTCGGGCTTGCCGGCGACACGCTTGTTGGAGTGGACCAGACAGACCGAGCAGTCGCCCTTCAGCGCGAGGTCAGCGTTGGCGAACTCTACCGGATTGCTGAGAAAGGCCTGCTGCTGCTCCGCTCCAGGGAACAGGAACAGCCTGTCGCCGTAGCGCGCGGAGTGCTTGATATTGCCAGGGACGCGTTTCCCGAGCTTGGCGTAGCAGACGATGCAGTCGCCGCCCAAGGCGGGCACATACCTCGCGGGGTTAGCCACGAACTTCTCCTTGATGGCCTCCTCCGGAAAGTAGTACGTCACACCGTCGTAAGTCGCCTGGTGCTCAGGCGACCCCTTCGCCCACTTGTTGGCGTCGAGAATGCAGACCGGACAGTAGCCCCCGAGGCCGATCCGGTGCTGCTCATTCATCTGATCCGCCTTGACCGATTGCAGGCTCCCGGTGGCGAGGAGGGCCAGGGCGAGGAGTGACCCGGTCAGTACCTGGGAGCGAGCGAGCAACACACGACTCATGGTCTTTTCCTTTCGTGATGTACCTTCTGAAGCAAGTATTCCCAGCCCCGTGCGAGCTGCCCGACGGAGAATGATCAGCCGAAGCTCACAGCCACGGACGGCGCCTACTCTTGAGACGTTGTGGCCGTAGCGGTTCTTACCTCCAACGACTCAGAAAACGCATCCGTCCAAATCTTGCTCCTTTGGGGTAAGAGATCGGAGGCCAGCGTCGTCCTCAAGGTATCGAGGCCGAACGCTAGTACAAACGATGAACGGCGGCCCCGATAACGAACGTACCTTCCTGAAGAGCACGAGGGGCGGCAGACTTACGGCTTGGTGAAGGATCCCAGGCCGGACAGAGGCCGAGAGGCGCACCATCAGATCGGCTCCAACGACTGAGGGTGGGCGCTGCTCTCGGCAAGACGATTTCCTGTGACTGATTCTCGACCCCAACTTGAAAGAATATAACTATGTCTACCCTGAATCTCAATGATCGCACGTTTGGCGCGGAAGTTCTTCAGTCGGACGTTCCGATCCTCGTTGACTTCTGGGCCCCGTGGTGCGGCCCGTGCCGCTTAATGTCCCGAATCGTCGATGAGGTTTCCGCGGAGCTTGGAGAGCGCGCCCGCGTCATCAAGGTGAACGTTGACGAGGCGAGCGCCACGGCCGTTCGGTACGGCGTCACATCGATCCCCAGCTTCGCCGTCATCCTCGGGGGTGAAGTCCTGCAACAGTTCTCGGGAGTCGTGCCGAAAAGTCGCCTCCTGGGGGCGCTCGGTCCGCACCTTCGCTGACGGGGGTGCGCACGAGGTCTTTTGAACGCCGCTGGCTGGACTTTGCGCCTGGAAGCAGATGCTTCTAGCACCGGACCGGCAACGCGACAGGAGAATGACTTTTTGGCTTGGCATGAGCGACGGACGGCTGGTCCGGTTAAAGCGGGCCAGCTATACTCTGAGCCAGCGGGCCGAGCTTGTCGTCGACGTCCGTCTCGACCTGTTGACCAACTAGGATGTGGACGCCACGTTGCTCGATCTCCCGGCGGTGCTACGGATCGCTTGCGGTTGGCAAGCGGCTCGACCTGGCCAACGGACACCCCAAATGGATCGCGCGAATGAGGTCTGGATTGAGGAGCTGAGGCAGCTCGGTGCGCGGCGCGAGGCGGTGCTGGTCGATCTGCGCGTCTTTCTGTTGCGCGGCCTGCGGGCCGCGCTGGCGGGGCGGGCGGGTGGGCGCGATGCACTCTTCGAGGACGCCGTACAAGAGGCGCTTCTGAAAGTGCTTGAGCGCCTGGACACGTTCGCGGGCGCAGTCGATTCCTCAGTTGGGCCATGGCCATCGCCGTGCGCGAGGCGCTGACCGCGATGCGGAAGCAGTTGTGGCACGGCGTGTCGCTGGACCGATTCAAGGAGGAAAGCGGCGCCCCGGCCATTGACGTGACCGACCGGTCCCCGGGGCCGGAGCGTGCGTCGCTCCGCTCGGAGTTGCTGGCCGCGATGCATCGGGTCATCGCCGAGCAGCTCACCGGCAAGCAATGGCTTGCCCTGACCGCCGAACTGAACGGGATGCCCCAGGACGAGATCGCCCGGCAGCTCGGCAGCAACCGCAATGCTGTATACAAACTAACGCACGACGCCCGCCGCAAACTCCGAGCAGGGCTCGAAGCCGCAGGATTTGATGCGGAAAGCTGGCTTGAAGCGTGGAAGGATTGAAAAAGAGGCTATTGCCATGAACCTATCAGACGATCAAGTCCGCGCGCTTCTGCAAGCCGTCAGCAACACGCGGGATCAAGAGCTGACCTGCGACGAGTGCCTGGGGGAAATGGGCGTTTTCGCCGAGCGGGCCCTCACGGGGCTGCCGGTCCAAGAAGCGCATGACCTCGTCCGGCACCACTTGCAGATTTGCGGCGAGTGCCTCGAGGAGTATTCGCTGCTCCTCAAAGCCCTCGAAGGGCTCGAGCAGCCTCAGTCGTGAGTTGACCGCGCTGGTCGCGATTTTCCCAGCGCCCAAACTGCCACCTCGTCGAGCGATTTCCGCGTGAGGTCTGGCACGGTGGCATCATCCGCGGGATAGCCTACCGGGAAAAGGATGAACGGCCGTTCGTTCGCCGGTCGACCAAGGATCTTTGAGAGGAACGCCATGGGGCTGGGTGTGTGCGTGAGAGTTGCCAGGCCCATCCGATGCAGAGCGACGATGAACAGCCCGCAGGCAATGCCCACGCTCTCCTTGGCATAGTAGCTCTTGAGACGCTGGCGCTCAGGACCAACCTGGTAAATTTCCTCGAACACCACCACGATCCACGGAACGGTGTCAAGGAACGGCTTGTGCCAATTGGTGCCCAGCGGAGCCAGCGCCTGCAACCATTCCGCCGGCATTCGGCCACCCTCGTAAGATATGCGCTCTTCTGTCTCAGCCGCCTCGCGGATCTTGCGCTTGATGTCGTCGTCGCTCACCGCGACGAAGCGCCAAGGCTGGCGATGGGCCCCCGAGGGTGCCGTCGCCGCAATTCGGATCGCCAGTTCAATGCACTCCCGTGGTACCGGCTTCGACGAGAAATGTCGAACGCTGCGGCGGCTGGACATCTCTCGAAAAAGATCCTGTCCTCGAGCAATCATCTCTTGTTCCGACAATAATTCCATGTTGTAAGGGACAAAAGAGTAATGTGCCATCGGTCGAATTCCGCTCATCAGGTGTTCTCAAGGTTTTCGTTTCCACCCACGTCCACCAAACCCGCGACTCGGCCTGGGGCGAATGCCTCGAACGGCCGGCCCCGGTTCGGCGGTGCGCGATCGACCCGCCTCGCGAGTGTCGCGAGACGCGCCCGAGCCGCCCCTGGGCAGCTCTCATCCGCGCAAAGGGCCCGCACGCCCCGCGGTCGGGTCATGGAGCGCACGGGAGGAATTCTAGGCGATGAGGGCACCTCGATCAACCGACCGTCCGCCCCGACACTCAGGACGTCCAGTCCTCGGAGCGCATGCGGGCCTTCGGCCGGGGCTTTTCGCTCAGCGGGATTTTGCCGCACCTGGCTTGAGTTTGTCCGCGAATGTCTTCGCGAACGTCTCGAGTTTCGGCCGGATGACCGCGGCGCAGTACGGCTGACCGGGATGATCCATGTAGTAGTTCTGGTGATAGTCTTCCGCTGGATAGAAGGCCGAGAACGGTACGATCGCCGTGACGATCGGCGCCCCGAATGCCGCCGACGCCTCAAGTTTCCGCTTGGAAAGCTCGGCCGCCTCCCGCTGCTTCAGAGTGTGGTAGAAAATGACCGAACGGTAATTCGTCCCGACGTCGTGGCCTTGGCGGTTCAGGGTGGTCGGGTCGTGCGTGTGCCAGAAGACTTCCAGCAAGTCCGAGTAGGAGATCACCTTCGGGTCGAAAGTGACCTGGACGACCTCGGCGTGTCCGGTTGTGCCGGTGCAGACCTGTTCGTAAGTGGGATTCTCAACGGCGCCGCCGCTGTACCCGCAAACCGTGGAATGCACCCCGATCAATTGCTGAAACTCGACCTGGGTTGACCAGAAACAGCCGGCCCCAAAGGTCGCCTGCTCCAAGCCGGACGCCGGCGGCGCGGTCGGCAACGGAGCCGCCGGCGACCTCGAGAGTCTGGTGAAATCGGGATTCTTCGCCAGGACGCCCCAGCGCGCGGCCAAACCGACAACAATCGTAGCGACCAGGAAACCCGAAACGGCGAGTGACTGAAATCTGGTTCGCATGACGCACCCCGAGGAAAAGGTTAGGAAAATCCCCTGCGGCTAGCGGTTGATAGACGGCTGGAGATCGATGGCCGTTGCGCCAAGCACGGTCCCAACATCAATCTTCTGAACGTATGCGACAGCCGAAGAGTTCTTGAGAACCAGCTTGGCCGGCAGCTTGAGTTTCACCGTACCCTTCCCGGCTTCACCGAGACGAGTGGTCTGGAAAGCACGCACGACATTTTCATGGCGGAGCGTTTGGCCGCCGTTCTCGCCGCGCGTGACTCTGCTGACAAGTCCGCGCTCGACCAAGGCGACGTTCAAGACGCTGCCCGGCGGGGCCTGCGAGACCTCGAAGCCGAGTAGCACGGAGTTCGGGTCTTTCTGCTCGACTTCGCTGAGTTTCACGCTCGCGCGGACCGGCTGCTTCAAGGCGTCGTCGATGCGATCACGCGCGCGGGCGCGATCCGAGCCGACAAATTCTGCGCTGCCGTTCACAACCATCTGAGGCGTGTAGACATGATCCGAATTGAACACGCTGGCATATTCCTGTTGCCGGCGCGAAAAGGCGGAGTCGCTGTACGGATCGCGCCAGCCGAGCCCGTTCCAGTAATCGACGTGAAAGGAGAGGCAATAGACGCGCCGCCGGCGTGTCAGCGCATCCTTCACGATCTCTCCCAGCAGAAGGTCGGCCGGCGGACAACTGGAACAGCCCTCCGACGTGAACAGCTCGACCAGCGCAAAAGGTGTCGCTGTTTCAGCGTCGCTCTTTGGTTGTACTTTCTTCTCGTCCGCACTTTGACCGCAAAGCGCGCTCCTCTTGAATAGCGGCACGCCCACGAGCGCGGCAGTCCCGATGGCGATGAGCAGGACCCATCTCATCATTGTCTTATCCTTACGAGAGCTTGACCAAGACAACGAACCCGAGAGGCATCAAGGACTTGGGCCCATAGAAGTCTCACGGGTAGTCGTTGAGCACCGGGACCACGCGAGCTGCCACTGCTGCGGAAGCCTTGGCGTTGATCCCTATTCTGTTAGATGAGATTGGCACTTACTTGGTTACACCCCCGGCTTAGCGGGGCTGTGCACCGGCTCCGCAAGCTGTTCGAACCCGCGCTCTGCGCGGCGCTGCGGGTAGAACGGCTCGAAGGCCAGCTCGGGGAAGCAGACGAGCTCTGCTCCGTTCGCCGCGGCGGTCTAAAGCGCCCGCACGCCCCGCTCGACGTTCGCCCGTCTTGTCCGCGCTGACCCGCAACTGAACCAAAGCGATTCGCGTCATGGCTACCTCTCATTGAAACGGAAACGACATGATCGTCGCCTCATCCCAGTTCCACCGCCCGGAAGAATCCTTCGGCAGCCCAATCATGGAACCACGTCCAAAGGTGAGGCGGCAAGAGCTCGAGGTCCGATCCGGCCTCCTTTAACGCCCCGCTGATTGCCTGGCCCACCGATGCACCTTCGAGCAGAGCGTGCAAGAGCTGGTAGGCGGGGCGAGAGAGTTCGTAGTGGCACACTACGAAGTGCCGGCGCGTGACCGCCAGAAAGGTTTTGGCGGGTTCGGGCGGGCCCGGGTCCTCGTGGCGGCGCACCGCGGTGAAGTACCGATGGACCGGGGAGCGTAGGACGAGCAGCCGCAAACACGGCACACCCACGAGGCGCGATTCCAGCAGGCGTTCAGGGGTGATGGCCAGCAGCGGGTCGGCCTCCAGGAGGCGCTCCCCCTCCACCCCCGGCCCGTCGAAGACTTCATTGAAGGTCAACTCGAGTCGGGCGAGGTCAATGACGAAGTCCGGCCAGTCCGCCGGCAAGCCGTCGGCCCCGTCCGCGTCGGGGCGGGTCTCAGCGAGGTATTGGGGGAAGTTCGCGGCGAGCTGGAACAGGGTGTAACTCCGCGATGGGTAATGTTGCAAATAGCCGACAGCAAAAGCATCGAAGACCTCCTCTCCGAGGGCATGCTTCAAGACGGGGAACTCCTCGCGCATGCACTCCAGCAGCCGGGCGTAGTAGGCGTAGGCGTAAATCGCCAGGCGATCCATGGCCGTCAGCGCCCGTGAGCGAGTCACGACGGTTTCCGCCTCGTCGGGCCCGATGTCGATGTGGCGCCGAGCCTCTGCGGAGGCGATGCCTTCCTCGACGCCCACCGGATGCATGATGGCGGCCTGCATCCAGCGCTCTATCTGTCCGAGATCGCGCCAGGAATTGTTCGCGTTGGTCATGATTGCTCCAGTGCTCGCTCTTGAGACTACGAACCAGCGGAAAAAACACTACCTGCCCGCAGCGAAAGCGAGGACCGGATGATCCCTTGCCTGCGCTTGCGGGCTAGAAAGAGAACCGTTCTGCCACGACGCGGGACCCACTCGCCTCACGCGGGACCTCTGCCAACGACCACCGCGATGCCCTGCGCGAGGGCATCGCCGGGGACGGCGCCAGCCGAGTCCAAGAGGACTGGCGCATTCGGCTCGCTTAGCATGCCGTTGGCGGCCACCGACAGGACGTGAAGCTGGTTGCCATCCGCGAAACCGAGGGTCGCGCTGCCAAAATCATGGTTGACGACGTACAGAGTCTGTCCGTTCGGCGACAGAGCGACCTGGAAGGTGTCGCTCTCGATCGTGCCGGGCGGCGAACCAGGCGGAGCTTCCGGGCCGGCCAGCGAGAACTGCTGGATCTGCACCGGTTGCAGCGGGTTGGCCAACGAGAAGACGCTGACCGAATCCGTGACGGTGTCGGTGACGTAGAGATAGCGACCATTGGTGCTGTCCCAGCAGGTCGCGCCACCTCCCAGCGGGGTAGTCGCGGCGCCGACGTAGGTGAGCTGGCCGGATCTGGCGTAGGTGAAGACGGCCACCTCGTTAAGCCCGGGGATGCCGACGTAGATGATGGGCTGATCCGGGTTGAAGGCGGCGCCCAGCAGCAGCGCGCTCGAACCGGCCGGCGTGCCGACGTTGCCGCCGGGGGCGAGCCGCAAGGCGCCGTTGCGCTCGATCTGGTAGGGGGCCAAGGTGTTGTCCCCGGCAGCCGTGCCGCCCGGTACTCCGAAGACGTCGGAGAAGAGAAGTTTGCCATTGGGCGTGATCAGGTTTTGCGAGGGCGAGGTGCCCGTGGGAAACGTCACCGTCGTACCGCGGATCGCCCTGAGCTCGCCGTTGCCGCCGATGCGAAAGCCGGTGATGTTGGGCACGACCGTGCCGGCGGGGCTAGCCGTGGTCGAATCGCCGCGATTGGATACGTACAGCGTATCGCCGGCGATGGCGAGGCTGTCCGGCTGCACCCCGTCGGAAGCGAACGCGCCGATCAAAGCCAGCCCGCCATTGGGCTTGATGCGCAACGAGCTCACGGAATCGCTGCCCTGATTGACCGCGAAGAGGAAGCGGCCGTCGCCTGTGGCCACTACTTCTGAACTAGTATCGTCGGCGCCGAGGTTGAGCCCACCGAGAGGGAGGCCAGGGACGATAGTCGGGAAGTTGTTCTGCCCGGTGCCTTTGGTGTTGAACGAGCCGATCTCCGTGAGGGTGCGGTCGGCGTTCTGACGGAAGGCCAGCACCGCATTCTGGCCCGCGGCCGGGTTGTTGCTTTCGGTGTAAACGGTAGTCCTGGTGGTACCGCCTGGCCCCTTGGCAAAGGGGCCTGCGTGCAGTGCGGACGGGACCGCTCGCCCCTCCAGACACTCCAGGCAGAGGCGAACGCGGCGTCTCTCAGCGGCGCGGCGGGAGGGGCGACGTTTCCAGGTGATGTGCCACATCGATCATTCTCCGTTGGGATCACGAGGTCGATCATCAAACCCATGCCGATCCCCTGGCATGGTTGACCCGACTTGCAGGAACCAATGGGAATTGAGCCGTACTACGTTCCCGGACAGGCGGCGGCAACTCAGCCTTTCTTCGGAGGCGGATCCCAGACCGTTTTTCCGGCCTTGGTCATCAGCACCTCGAATTGCTTGCGTGCCTTGGGCCAGGTCTTGTCGCTCAAGGGGACTTCGCAACCGCCCTTGCCCTTGCACTCGTTTTCGCCCGGGTGTTGGCCGCAGCCGCCATGCCCCTCGCAGTCGTTCATGCCGTTGCAGTCGTGGGCGGCCACGGTTGCGCAGTGCGCCTGGCCGGCGCAGTCGTTGGTCGTTCCCTTCTTGCCTTTGTTCTTGCAGGTGTTGATGCCCCGGCAGACGTGCGGGTCCTGGAGCAGCGGGGGCGTCGCGTCGGCCGCCGTGTCCTTATGGCCCTTTTCCGCCCTGCCTGGTGCCGACGCCGTCTCGGTCTTGCCACCTCCACAGCCTACCAAGGCACCAGCGGTCAACCCGCCCAAGGCGGCGAGTGCCAGCCGGCACAGGTCGCGCCGATCGAGAGTGTTGTCGTTCATGGTTTTCCTCGTGAAGCAGAGGTGGATGGGTGCTGGCCCATCGAGACCGGCGCGGCCGAGGATGCTCGGCTGCCGTCGACGCCGTTGGGGGGGCCGGCAGATTGGGATCGTGGGTTTCGCTTTTCCAGGAGCCGGTGGATGATGGCGTCGACAGAGAAGAAGCCGGGCCCGGAGAAAAGTATTAATAAACAGGTGTACAGATATGGGAATGGAGGCGCCTTGAAGAAGAGCGGAGTGTTGCCCCATAACGCGTAGAGCTGCTCGGTGTGGGCGGTCAGGTAGGCGACGAACATCGTGCCCAATAATGGGATCGTGATGATACGGGAGGCCGCCCCGATCAAGAGCAGGAAGCCGCAAACGGTCTCGGTGGTCCCCGCCAGATAGACGTTGAGCATCGGCAAGGGGATGCCCGAATCACGGAAGAATCCGGTGTGGGTCTCGACGTTGAGCAGTTTCCCCAGGCCGGCGGACATGAATCCCCAGTCGAAATACAGGCGCAGGATCAGCAGGAAGACGTGCTTGACGTGGTCCAGCACCCAGATCTCAGTCAGATACCACTTTTCCAGCTTCGCGACGAGCGCCGCCATGTCTTTTGTCCTCCGTCAGGTGAGGCCGCTAGAAGGGCCTCAGTACGATCGCACAGGCCCGGAGTCGGCGCCGCTCACCTCCGGGACGAGGAACGACACCGGGTTCGAGACGCCGGCCGACGCCGACGCCACGACCGGCCGGCCCACGCCGGCCAGCGGCGCCAGTGCCTCACTCATGTAACCGCGGGCCTTCTTCACCTCGGCGTGGACGACCGGGAACGGAGGAATCTTGGCGTCCCATTCCAAGAGCGTCGAGGCGCCGCCCGTCAGGCGATGGGCGAGGCGGTACAACTCCCAAACAGGATCGATCACGGGGCCATCATGAGTGTCGATCAAGTGCGTCTGGCAGTTCGTGTGGCCCGCCAGGTGGAACTGCACGACCCGCCGGTGCGGCACCGAGCGGATGTAAACGGCGGGGTCGAAGTCGTGGTTGACGCTCGAGACATAGACGTTGTTCACGTCCAGCAGCAGGCCGCAGTCAGTTTCCTCGGCCATGCGGCTGATAAACTCCCATTCGCTCATGGTCGAGTCGGCAAAGGTTACGTAAGTGCTGGGGTTCTCAATCACGAGCGGCCGTGCCAGAAAGTCCTGCACGACGCGGATACGAGCGACGACGTGCTCGAGCGTCTGTTCGTTCAGCGGGATCGGCAGCAGATCGTGGGCATTCAGCCCGGCCACGCCCGTCCAGCACAGGTGATCGGAGACCCAGCGCGGCTGCACTGCGTCCGCCAGGCGTTTGAGCTTCGTCAGGTACTCGAAGTTAAGCGGATCGGTGCTGCCGATCGACAGCGACACGCCGTGCATGACCACGGCGTAGCGCTCGGCGATCTGCTCCAGGACATAGCGCGGTCGGCCGCCCGAGTCCATGAAATTCTCGGAGATGATCTCGAACCAGTCTACTGGCGGGTAGTGCTCAAGGATGTAAGGGAAGTGGACGGTCCGCAAACCGAGGCCGAGACCGAGGTCGGGGTGTCCAAGGCGCGACGGTGTCATGGTCATCTCGACACAGTGAGGGTGACGGAGAACGCCCCGGCGAACGGCGGGGCGTCCACTGGGTACCGGAGAAAGGCCATCGTCCGAAGCCGGTGACGCTTGCCTTATTCTTTCTCTTTCTTGGGCGCGTCGCCGAAAGTCTTGTTAGCCTTGGTCATCGCCGCCTCGAAGTTCTTCCGCGCCTTCTTCCAGGCGTCGTCCTTGAGGGGGATGGCACAGTCGCCCATGCCCTTACACTTGTTCTCGCCCGGCTTCTCGCCGCAGCCGCCCTCTCCTGCACAGTCGTTGTGCCCCTTACACGAGTGGTCCTTCACCGTGGCAGCGTGGGCCTGGCCCGCGCATTCGTTTTTCTTCCCCGCCACCTCGCCTTTGCAGGTGGGGTTCAAGCCGCGACAGATGTGCGGCTCCTGGAGGAGCAGCGGCTTGTTGGGATCTTTCTTCTTGGGCTCGTCGTCCGCTCGGACGAGGCTCGCGCCGGCCACCATTCCGCTCAAGGCGGCCGCGGCCAGCTTGGTGAAATCGCGACGGTTCAGCTCTGGTACTTGCATCGGTTCTCCTTGAGAAGTCACGGGGAGATGCCGCCCCTGCCCACCCACGCGGGCGGACGGGGGCACATTCTCTTGGATGCCGGCCGAGACGGGAGGTTACAGAGAAAAAAGCGAAAGGCGCGAGAGATTGACATGTGCCGCTGGTTGTGGGGAGGTCACCGCCTGCGCGACCGGGCGTTGAGAATTGCCTGAATGAGCTCCTCGGGAGCGTCGGCCGGTTGCGAGGCTCGCTCGGAGCCGGCAAACGCGGCCTTCACCAGGACAATAGTCTTGCGATAACTGTCGAGATACGCCACGCACCAGGGACACTCCGCTAGGTGCTTCTCGAACTCCGCTTGCTGGTCGGCGGGCAGATCGCCGCACATGTATTCGTGGAGAAACTCGGTGAATTCGCGGCAGTTCATAGGTTTCCTCGCCGCATGTGCGGGTCGAGCAGCGAGCGGAGAGTCTGGCGTGCGCGATGCAGGCGCGTCTTGACGACCGTCGTGCTGGTGCTCAGTATACGGGCCGTCTCCTCCGTTGCTAATCCTTCGATGTCGCGCAAGAGTAGAACGATACGGTAATCTTCCGGAAGCCGACTGATACAGCGCCGCACCAGCGCGCATAACTCCTGCTGCTCTACGATCGATTCGGAGGTCCCCTGCCAGGGGACCGGCGGATCGATCTGGTGCTCGCCCGCGGCGAAGTGAGGGAGTAGGTCCTCAATCGACCTTTCCTCGTGGTATTGCCGCCTGCGCAATCGGCCCAGTGCCGCATTGACCACAATGCGGTGCAGCCAGGTGGCAAGCTGCGCCTGCTCCTTGAACTGGCCAATTCCTTGGAATGCGGACAGAAAAGCGTCCTGCACCGCGTCGTTGGCGTCCTCTTCATTCCCGAGAATGCGCCGGGCTACTAGCAAAAACTGACCCCAGTGGGCGCGAACGCACGCTTCAAAGGCGTCGTCGTCACCCGCCTGCATCCGTGCCAACAAGGCCGCTTGGTCCAGGTTGGTGCGGGACTGGCCGGGTAGGATTGCATTCTCCATAGTGGGGCACCGTAGCAGAGGTTTCAGAACGCGAATGTTGTCCGTACCGACAGGCGGAGGAGGGCTTCCCTCATTTCGCAACGTCCAGCTCGATCGACAGGTCCTGACGGAGGAAGAGGCAACGTCCTCCCGCCTGTTCGCATGCGTTGTAGAGGGCGTAGGCCGCGAGGCGGGTCTTTCCCTCGGCGGTGGTGGGCGCCTTCACCTCGAAGTCGAGGCGGCGGACCTCAACAGACTCGGGCCGGTCTGGCTGGGGCGCCTCGAGCATTCGCGTGGACGTCGTCCAGCCTTCGGCCCCGGTGACCCAGATCCGCAACGGGGTGGATTCGTTGTTCCAGTGTGCGGCGTGGGCGGCGCTGGGACGGAAGGTGAGGTGTAGCCGCGCGGCTTGGCCCGGGCGGACGCGCGATGGCACAACAACCACCTCGGCCTCGATGAACCGCTGCTCGTCACGCGCGATCTGACCCTTGGGATCGGGCTCGACCAGGGCGGTCGGGTCAGTCAGGACGTCGCGGACGGGGCCTGCGAGCTCGGAGCCGTATGGCTCGACCGTGAGGGAAACGGGCGTCTCGCCGCGGCGCACGATTTCCGCCCTGGCCTGCACGACCCAGTCGTAGAACGCGTATGGCTTGGTGAGGCGCGGGCCGTACTGTTCGATTCGACGTCGCCAGATGTACTGATTCGGGTCGAGTGCCAGAGCGCGGCCCCACGCATCGATCGCGGCCTGGAAGTCACCGGGCTTTCGTCCTGCCGACTCGTGGCGCATCCGGTGGGCGACACCCAGCCTGAACAGGGCAATTTTGTCCGAGGGGTCAAGCACCAGGGCACGCGTGTATGCGTCGATCGCCTCGTCGAGGCGGTTCGCGGCGCTCCAGATTGTCAAGGCGTCGCCCAGGGCACGCCAGGCGCCGGGGTCGGGTTTCGCCTCGGCCGTGCGGCGCAGCGAGGCCGGATCGGGAGCACCGGCGGACGGAACAGCTCCTGCCGGTGCGTCGTCCGCGAACGTCTTGTCGAGGAACTCGGCTTTGAACGTTTCGGGCGCGGGCGGACGGCGCGCACGATGCGGTGCTCGTCAATCGCCACCACGATCGGCACCGCCGGCGCCTCGAGAAGATTGATCGGGTCGTGGAGGATCGGCCAGCCGAACTGCCTCCACTGGGCGAACAGCCGGCAGCGGTCGGCATGTTGCTCCTGGGTGACGCCCAGCACGACCAGCCGCCCCTGCGCCACCGCCTCGCGAGTCGCTTCGTGCCAGACTGGCACGTGCCGCCGGCAGCCCACTCACCAGGAGGCGAACTGGATCAGCAGCACTTTCTTGCCACGGAAGCTGGAAAGCGATGTGGGCCGGCGATTGTCGATCGTGGGCAGAGTAAAGTCGGGGTGCCTCTCGCCGACCTTTGGCGCATACGTCGCGGCCGAGGCGGGCGAACTCGAGCCAAGGATCACGCCACAAGCCGCAAGGCTGAAGGCCAACGTGCGCATTGTCTGTCTCCTCATGAGCTGTGGGGGAATCACTTGACGGCCTTCGCCGCCTTCACGAGTTCTTCGGTCGAATGGCGATCGCGAAAGTTCTCCAGGAAGAGCTTGGCGCGGATCACGCCCTCTTGATCCAAAATGAACGTACCCGGATTGGGCACGCCCTCCGCCTTGCCTTTCGCAGCCTTGTTGCGGATGTTGTAGGCGTCGATCGTCTTGCTCTCCGGGTCGGACAGCAGGGGAAACGTAATCTTCGACCGGTCGGAGAACTTTTTGAGCACGGTGGGCGAATCATAGCTGATGCCGATGAGCTGGATCTCGGCGTCTTCAATCGACTTGATATCGGTTTGCAGTTGAACCAACTGCTTGCGACAGTACGGTCACCAGTCGGCCGAGCGGTAAAACACCAGGGCAACCTTGCCCTTCTTGAGCAGATCATCCAACGAGCGCTCCTTGCCCTCCTGGTCTTTCAGTGTGAATTTCGGCGCCTTCTCGCCGACCTTCATGCCGGACTGCTCGTCGGACGCGGGTTTCCCCTTGCCTTGCGAGAAAGCTGTCGAGGCGGCAAGCATCGCGACTGCCGCGGCCAGTGTCAGGATCCGATATAAGATAACATTAGAACTCCTTTCAACGTGCCGGGGTCGTCTTTTCAGTCACATTACTCGGCGAAGTCGCGGCGGTCGGGGTCGTTCGCCAGAGGAGATCGGTCGCCTGGTGGATCACGCCCGTGCGCTTGTCTTGAACGAACACGGCCAGCTTGAGGTTTTGACGGTTCCAGGCCGGCTCGATCTTGAACGAGAAACGCTTTGTCGTGGGCGACTTGCCGTCGAGCTCGATGAACTCGTACTTCGTCTGCCGGGCCGGGAAGCGAGCGATGAGCGACTTGCCGGCGTTTTCCCCCGACGGGATGTTGGTGACGACGCCATCCTCGCGAAGCACGGCGCAGACCAAGAGCGGCGATTTCTCGGCCGCGGTCGAGCGGCTCGTCACCTTGATCGTGGTCGTGCCAGAGCCGTCGTCGCTGGCGAGGTCCAGGGCGACGTCAAGCCCGACGGCTGGTTTTCTGGCCAGGGCCGCTTGGATCGCCGCCTGGGCGGAGGCCGGGTCGCGGCCGTTGACTGACTGCCTGCCGTCGATCATCAACATGGGCGTGTAATAGAGGCCGTACTCCTGGTTCTTGGGCTTGGTATAGAGCTGGTTATAGACCATCTGCCGCTTGCTGTAGAGCGGGTCGGAGAAGACGTCCTGCCACGGATCATTGAAGTAATCGACATGAAAAGCAATCGGCACGATCCTGCTTTCCCGCTCGGCCAGCGCGCCCAATATCTTCTCGGCTGTCGGGCACATGTCGCAGCCCTGCGAGGTGTAGAGCTCGACCAGGACCATTCGTTTGGGCTCGTCGCGCTCGCCGGCCGAAGCGGCTTGATTTGGCCCGAGCGCGACCAGGATCGGTAAGAGCAGTGCCACGAGCTTGATCAGTTCATGCATGGACAAAACTCCCTTTCGACATCGCCCGGCCGCACGGCCGGGCTGGCTCGAATTTTCTTGGTGACGAACACAGTGACTTCCTTCCCTTCTTCGTCTTCGTACCGCGACAGATCAACGCCGGGGTCGTCTTTCGCCTTGGAGATCGCGTCGATGTGCAAGAGCGCGCCGGAAGCGAGCAGTCGTCCCTTGATGCTCACGGCGGTTCCTGGCTTCACACCTTTCAAGGCTTTCTTGTTCTCGGGGGTTTCGAGAAACGCGTAGACGCCGTCCTTGGTGACCAGAGCGCGGGCGGCAACCTCTTTGAGCGTCGACTGCGCGCGAGCCCGATCGACTTTCTTGTGGTCCTTGATGGCGTGCGGGAATAGCTCGAGGACGTCGGCGACGATGCCATCCGCCTCGAAAGGCTTCACCGGCGGCCCATCGTCGGCCCAGGCGGCGCGGGCGGTATTGAGCGAAAGCGCCAGGGCAAGGACGGTCAAATTACGGAATCGACTAATCATTCAGCTCTCTTTCAGAATCAAAGGGGGAAACTGATCAAACAGGATGCGGTAACGCGATGCACAAGGACATTCACTCGGGGCGACGAATTCAATCGTTGTGATGTCATGGCTCTGACTCCTTGAACCGGAGATGATCCGGCAGCGATAAGCCTTGCCATCGTGCGAGACTTTCTACCGGTTCTTGTTAAAGATCAGTTGACGTAATTTTGCGATTATTATTCGATCTTCGTGCTCAATTACTTGGAGTCACCGCCCGACAGACCGCCTGAGCCCCGGACGATAGCGCGTTCCACGGCATCGTCGTGCTCCACGATCGCTGAAAGAGATTCATGGGCGCACCCCTTCGGTCTTGAGATCACGTCCGGCGCCGGGTATTTCCAATGCCTCAAGGCCCTCGAATTCCGCGGTCAGGAGCTTCGTCGAGCTGTTGATGGCCGAGACACCAACCTTCAGGCGGTCGTTGAGTTTGACGGAGAGCGGAGGAAATGAGGTCCAGCGCAGGCCGTCCGGTCCAAAGGACGCGTAGATCTCGTCACCGCGCCGCTTCAGCCGGAGGTGGTTCGAGGCGTCCGTGTTCGCGATGCCGCTTGAAGCGGCGAGCGTGCCGTCTTTGCGATGCTCGAAGTTGACGTAGGGGCGAGCCTTCCGGTGCTGCACGTCGGTGGCGATCTCGAGTCGGACGTAGTTCTCCTGGTCCTGCCAGATGAGCAGCCCAGCCCCGTGATAAGGGGGATAGACCGTCGTCGTCGCTTTCCCTGCTGGGTTGTCCGTGCCCGCGACCCGCACGATCAAATCGAAATCGCCTTTGATATCGCGCAGGAGCCGCGGCCCGTTCACGCGACCAATCTCGGCGCTCAGGATATGGGGCTTGCCAGGGACGATGATCCTGACCTTGTCTTCACGTGGGTCCAGCTCGAACTGACAATCGCCGTCGGGGTCGACGGCATCACCCCAAGGATGCTTCTCTCGCGCCGCCGGGTCCCGTCCCTGTGGTGCTCGCCCGTTCTCGGCGATGCTCGCGGTTGGCAGTTCGCCGCGCATTTTTCCGTCGCTCGGGGAGACGTGATCCGCCGGAGCGTCGTCGTGCTGGGAAGCCTTCGGTGCGGGAGATAAACCGGGTTCGATCACTGCGGTGGAACGCGGTACCTCGAGGCCCGTTGGAGCACTTGGCACCAAGACGTCATCCCGATCAACCGATGCCGCGAGGCGATCCGGCCCGGCAGCCGGTTGAGCCGGGCGCGGATCGTCGGTCTTCGGTCTCATGACCGGCGCAAGCGCGCCCGGCTCACGGTCCGGAGCTGTGGCGGGCCCGGTGGCGATGATCGTGAGGCTGCTCCTGCGCGTCCGGGCGAACACAAGGCTAAAGATCGCCGCGGCCGTGAGCGCGGCCAGCACGGCCGCAACTCCGAGCTTGCGGCTGCGAGCGTGAGGCGTTGACGCCGGCGGAGTCGGGCTCGTCTGGTCGACGAGCTCGCGCGGAGACCGGATGATCTGCCTCACAAGATCCGTCAAGGGCTCGTTTTCTCCCCGTTCTGCGATTTGTCGCTGAGCAAGCAGCTCACGCTCGATACTCCTTAGCTCCTTGACCACGACTTCCGCCGAAACCGGCCGTGCCTCCGGCATCTTGTGCAAGAGCCGCATGATCAGATCACTCAGACTGGCCGGGATCGTGTCGTTCAGAGCGCGCGGAGCAGGGGGGGTTGCCGTCCAGATCGATGTCAGCACCGCGATGACCGAGTCACCCTCGAAGGGCAAGCGCAGGGTAGAGAGGCGGTACAGGACGCAGCCGAGACTGAACAGATCCGAGCCAGCGCCGGCCGGTTCAGCGCGGGCTTGCTCTGGAGCCATGTAGGCCGGCGTGCCCATGACCGCCCCGGTCCGAGTGATCTCGATTTCCTCGCGCTGCGACCGTGCCATGCCGAAGTCGAGGATCTTGACGCGGCCGAGCGGTGCCTCGAGCCAGATGTTGGCCGGCTTGATGTCGCGGTGGATCAGGCTGTGGCGATGGGCGGCGGCGAGACCCGCGGCGATCTCGCGACCGATTCGCAGCACGACCTCCACTGGTGGTTTGTGGCCTCGGTCCAGCCATTGGGCCAGCGACATGCCCTTCAAGTACTCCATGGCGAGAAACGGGACGCCCCGTTCCTGCCCGACCTGATAGATGGTGACGATATGGTCGTGCTTGATCGCGGCGGTCGCCCGGGCCTCGCGAGTGAACCGCTCGGTGATTCCCGGGGTATCCGCGATTTCGGGCCTGATGACTTTCAAGGCGACGGGTCGGGAGAGAAGACTGTCTTCGGCCAGGAAGACGAGGCCCATGCCACCTTCGCCCAGGAGCGTGAGAACGCGGTAGTGGGCCAGCCAGCCGAGCTCTCCGTCGGCTTTAGGCGAGCCGAGGAAGTCGAGGCGCTCGCTAGTCAACCGATCACCAGGCGCGGTCGCAGCAGGCGGGCGGTCAGCCGCCGGAGGATACGAGCCCGTTTCCTGGGGGTCGTGGTTACCGCACAGCCCGTTTGAGGAGGGAAGGGGCTGCTTGTCTCGGTCAGAGTCGTGGGGGATCATGGCTCGCTCCGAGTTCGGCACGACAGATTAAACATGGAAGCCGATCGAAACAAATTCGTGATGATGCCCGCCAAGGCACGCGACCGTCGAGCGGAACCCTGCCTCGCGAGCATGCCAAACCCCGGGGTGTTCCGCTGGGGCTTATTGAATTTGTCGCAGCCGGCCCCCAAATCCTGACAGCGTTTTACCTCTGACCTCGAACCCTCGATCGACCGCGATCACCGACCTATCGCCGCTCGGGGAACGCTCGCTACCGCTCGGTGCCGGCGGTGAATCCGGTGCCCCCCCGAACCGTTCCAACCGGGGACCAAGGTCACGACGTCGGAGACCGACTCAAACGACGTGGTCGTGACCGGCGTTCGCCCGATGGCCCGTCCATAACCGGGGAGCGGGAATCCGACGAAGTGGCTCGACCCGTCGTAAACACCTGCGCCGAATGAACCGTAGCCGAAAGGCGAGATTCCCTGGACCGTCCCGTAGCCCAGGCCGAACTGGCCGATCGGGGGATAACTCGAGCCGCCTGAGACGACCCATTGCGCCCGGGCGCTATCGCCCGCGGCCAGCACCAAGGCGAAGACCAGAACGGAAACCATCATGCTCCAAGGTCGCGATGTCATGGCTCTGACTCCTTGAACCGGAGACGCCCCGAAGCGATCGGCCTGGCCGTCGTGCGAGACGATCTGCCGGTTATTGTTGAAGACCACTTGACGTAACTTTGCTCTCATCATTGGATCGTCGTACTCGATTACTTTACTTGGAATCGCCGCCGGATAAGCCGCTCCTGGCCTGGACGATCTCCCGTTCCAAGGCATCGCCATGCTCGATGGCGAAGATCCTGCCGGCGCGGCTGAAGAGGTAGTTCGCCGGGATCACCTCCACGCCACAGGCCGTGCAGACGTTGCCCGCCGTCTGGTCGCCGGATAGATATGGCCAGGTCGCGCCGTGTCCGATCGCGAACTGGTGAGCTTTTGGCGGCGCCGTTGTGCCAACCTTGATGTCCAGATTCCGCGGATCGGGGTCGACGGCCGAGATCTCGAAGCCACGGCGCTCGTGCTTTTGGGCCAAAGCACTCAGAGCGGTGATCGCGGCGACACAGTGAGGGCACCGTGACTCCCAGAACTGGACCAGGGCGATTTTTCGTTTGAGATCGGCCGGGAACAGGTGGCGGCCATCGACGTCGTTGCCGGAGAACGCCGGCGCGTGCCCCTCCAGCAGGTCGAGCCGATCCATCCGGGCCCTGAAGTGGTGCTTGAGGGCGGCCGGGGTGTCGTCCTTGCAGGCCAGCTCACACAACTTGCGTGCGACGTCGTAGCGGCTGCTGCGGATGAGGCGCTGGAAGTAGGCCTCTCCCACGACAAACGCTGTCGCGCCGCTCGACTTCGCGGCGCGCTGCGGCCCACAACCCGGCCTCTTGAAGAGCGCCTTGAGCTCGGCGAGCGACTGTTCGTACTCGCCCTGCTCGGCCCGGGCGAAGACCTGGACCGATGCGGCCAAGATGCGCAGATCCTGTGTCCTAGGGATCGACGGCGAGCAGCTTTGGGCCGCCGGATCTGCTTCTCCCAAGGCGATCGACGCCAAGCAGCTCTGGGCCGCCGGCTGTGCCTCCATGCAAAGGTCTCGCGCGACTGCCAGTGTGAACAGTTGCCGGTAGGCGTCGTTCGCCTCCGGACCGCTCGACTTTCCCGCGAGGCCGGCGAGATCGGCGATCCACTTGCGCTCGATTGCGCGAAGTTGGCGGCGGTATGAGATGTCGAGCGCCTCCAGTCTTCCAGGGCAGTGTCCAGCCTCCTGCTCCTGGGCGACGACCGACCCAGGAGTCGGTATGCCCAACAACGCGGTGCCGAGGCCCAGGGCCAGTGCGATCCGGATCGAGTGCATCATAAGCCCCTTTCTTTGAATGATCTAGATATCTCCAGTTGACGACGACGCAGGGTCGCTTAGGATAAACGTCGCTTGAGTTTCAGTGTCCCGCATACCAGTCATAGCCCCGCTCGGCCCAGTAGTCGGCGGGGCGCACGTCCGTGAATCGAATGGTCCCGATTTGTTTGAGGTTCTTGATGCCGTACTTGACCGGAATGACCAGGCGGAGCGGCGCGCCGTGCTCCGGAGTCAACGGCTCGCCGTTCATCTCGTAGCACAGCAAGGTCTGGGGGTGGAGGGCGCTCGCCATGTCGAGCCCGACGTAATACTCGCGGTTGGGTGACTCGACCGCGGCATAACGGAGGACGCCGTCCGGATCCTGCCCGCGGCCGCTGCGAGTCGCCAGGCCCGTCTGTGCGGCGAGGTCGGCCAATCGCGCGCCGGCCCAGTGGACGACCGTGCTCCAGCCCTCGATGCACTTCAGCTCGGTCGTCATTTCCACGCGAGACAGCGCTTTGATCTCGTCGAGCCGGAACAGCCGGGCACCGCCTTCACCCGGTGGGCCGATGACGCGCAGCCTCCAGTCGGCCGCCGCGACCGCCGGGTCGAGGCCGATCTCGCCGTTGACGCGCGGCTCTTGGGCCGCGCTTCGGGGGAATTCAGGTGATTTGCTGGACGTTCGGAACGCCGCTTGCGCCAGGCGCTCATTGAACCGCAGAACACGGCGGAGCGGCCAGGCCAGGCCGTCCTCCTCGCTTCTCGTGACCAGCCATTTCCAGCCGGCGAAACCGGCCAGAACGGCTACGCCCCCCATTGCAAACCCCCGACGAGAGAGGCGGCGAAGACGAGGCTCGGGCGGTTCGCGTTCGTGGCGCAGCGATTCATCGACCCGAGCGCGCTCGGGGGACAACGATTCATCGCTGTTCGTGCTTTCGAGGTACGCCGTGACATCAACCGGCGGCGGCTCCTGGGCCGGCGGTTCGTCGATGGGCGTGCGATCAACCAAGGGTTGCTCATCGACGGGCGTGTTCCCGGGGGCCCGCGTTTCATCGATGGGCGTATTCGTATTCATACGAGAGCTCCTCGTCCTTCGCCACCTCGACGCCGATGACCATCGCCCGGAAGTTGTTCCAGCCGGCCCGGATCACCTGTGTGATGTGGACAACGAAGAATGCAACGTAACCGATGGCCAGGACGAAATGCTCGAGCCGGGCTGGCCCGTACCCGCCGAGCAGCGTGGTGAGCCAGGCGAGCTGGACCGGTTTGTAGATGGCCAGGCCCGTCAGGAGCGAGCCC
Source organism: uncultured Planctomycetota bacterium (assembly GCA_963823665.1). Classification (GTDB taxonomy): domain Bacteria; phylum Planctomycetota; class Planctomycetia; order Isosphaerales; family Isosphaeraceae; genus CAVXHV01. Next base: position 1,663,510 of record CAWGMQ010000006.1, on the reverse strand, counting down.
GCCCCCATCGCAACCACGCCCGTATAGGCGAGGCGCTGGGCACCGTTGAACTTCCGCCGCGGCAAGGGCGCCGTTCGCAACCCGAGGTCGTGACGCACGACCTGCCACGCCTCGGCGAAAGTCTGACGGTTCGGGACCAGGTGCCTCCACTCCCCACTCCAGATCGTGTAGGCGACGTAGAGCAGCCCGTTCAAGGCGAAGAACCACATGAAGACGAAATGCCATGCCATCCCCTCCGCCAGTCGGTGCCCGACGTTCAGGACGCGGTAGGACCACTCGGGGAAGAACTTGAAGAGTGTGACGCCCCCGATGCGGATCTCGTAAACGTCATTGGCCCAGTAGATCAGCAGCCCGCTCCAGATCATGACCGCCAGGACCGGCACATTCGCCCAGTGAAACAATCGCGTCGCCAGGGAATGTTTTCGCTCGAGGCGCGCCATGGTAAGAAGCTCCAGTGAGGGACCCGATGACTGCCGTCCCGGCGTGCTGCCACGTGCGACCGCAGAAAAAATCGAGCGTGAAGTGCTGGAGCCGGGGAGTCAGGCTAAAGCCTGACCTACTCTGCGCATCGGTTCCCCGGGTGCACTTCGTGACGGGCGATGGCGTACGATCAGTTCTTTGACGATGAATCCATCTTTCCCTTATGCATCGCACCATCATCCATCTTGCCTTTGTCCATGGCACCGCCATCCATCTTGCCTTTGTCCATGGCACCGCCATCCATCTTGCCTTTGTCCATGGCACCGCCATCCATCTTGCCTTTGTCCATGGCACCACCATCCATCTTGCCGGACGGCATGGCACCGCCGTCCATCTTGGCAGGCTGCCCTTCCTCGGACGAAGAACAGCCGGGGAACGCCCAGGCGGTCACAAGTAGCGAAGCGGCGAGGGTCGTGAGTCGAAGGTACGAACGCATGGGTGATCTCCTGTGATGATGAACTTCCAGCAGGAGGCCGCGGAACGTCCGCGACCCCGATCGAGCCGGGCATCAAGGCTTCTTGAGGTCGAGGATCTCCGCGACGAACCCAGAGCAGGCGATGACTCGCGCACCGTCACGGATCAAACACGCCAGGAACCGAGCCCCCTCCGCGTCGACGAACGACAGGCCGTGGAGGTCAAGGCGAACGCGATCCGGCAAGACGTGCGAACTACGGCAGGCTGACTCCAGCTCACCGATCCAGGGTCCTGAAAGCTTGCCTTCGAGCTTGAGCGTGCTCGTCGCCTGACAGCCATTGGTCATGGTGATCCGTAACATGGGCTCCTCTCGGCTTTGACGTTGACGTTGGAGCTGGGAGAAAAGCGACTCTTGTGCCGAAGGGCGAGAATTCCTTCTGCGCCGCTCGCAAGGCGCGGCGACCAAGGCACTTATGAAGCTTCTGCCGTCGACGAGATCGCCCGGGGGCGGCATCGCGCCGCGGGGGCAAGGTCACGAAATGTCGTGGGGCGCTACGAGCGGTCGTGGGCAGCGCGCTCGATCCCCAGCTTCTTGAGCCGGCTGCGCAGAGTGTTGGGATGCAGACCCAGGAGGGTCGCCGCGCCTTTCGGCCCATCGATCACCCAGCCGGTCTTTGCAAGCACGTTCTGAATGTGGTTCCGCTCGACATCCTCGAGGGCGAGTCGCGCGTCGGGAGCCGTCGCCATCGTGGGCCCGCCGAGGACGTCTGGCGCGATCTCGAGCGTCGGGCCGGTCGCGAGGATGACCGCGCGCTCGAGGATATTCTCCAGCTCGCGGACATTGCCCGGCCAGGAATACGCTGTGAGCCGCTCCATTGTTTCGCGGCTTGCACCGTCGACGCGCTTGCCGATCCTGACGGCAAATCGATCGAGCAGGAATTGCACCAGTATCGGCATGTCCTCCAAGCGTTCGCGCAGTGGAGGAAGCGCAATCGGGAAGACATTGAGGCGATAGTACAGGTCCTCGCGAAACAGCTTCTCGCGCACGGCCTTCTGCAGGTCGCGATTGGTGGCCGCAATCACCCGGACATCGACCTTGATCGGGGCGCCGCCACCGACGCGATCGAACTCGTGTTCCTGCAGGACGCGGAGCAACTTCACCTGTGTTTCGAGCGGGAGCTCGCCGATCTCGTCGAGGAAGATCGTGCCCCGATCGGAAAGCTCGAATCGGCCGATCCGTCGAGCGATCGCACCGGTGAAGGCCCCTTTTTCGTGGCCGAACAGCTCGCTCTCGACCAGCCCGGCCGGCAGCGCCGCGCAGTTGACCTTGATGAGCGGCTTATCCCTGCGCCGGCTGTTCGAGTGCACGGCTCGCGCGAACAGCTCCTTGCCCGTGCCGGTCTCGCCGCAGATGAGCACGGTTGAATCGGTGGGTGCCACGCGGCCGACCTTGTCCAGTACCGCGTGCAGGGCAGGGCTCCGGCCGATGATCTCGTCGAAGTTGTGGACGGACTTGATCTCCTCTTGCAAGTATTGGTTCTGCAATTGGAGCCGGGATTTTTCCTGTTCCGCGAGCACCCGATCGGTGATGTCCACGATCACCGTCCGCGTGTATCTTCCGTTTGGTTCAGGCTTGGACCACCACTGCACCCAGAGAGGGTGGCCGTTGTCTTTGCGGCGGAGCTCAAGAACGACACCGGCTGTATCTGTTCCCCGGCCGATCGACGCAAACGCCTCGCGAGCTCGTCGCTGTGCCTCGGGCGTGGGCGCGACCAGCGACATCCCGATCGTGCCGATCACTTCGTCGGGCTTCAGACCCAACATTCTGATCGCGGCCCGATTGGCCGTTAAGAAGCGCGATTCGAGATCTTCCTGGACGTAGCCGATCGGAGCTTCCTCATAAAGATCTCGGTACCTCTCTTCACTCTCGAGGTGCTGCTGCTCATAACGCAGCCGTTCCAGTTCCGCTGCGGCACGAGCCGCAAAGCTTCGGAACGTGAACAGATTGCGCTGTTCTGCAGGCAACGGCCGCTCGTCGAACACTGCGAGATGGCCAAGCACCTCACCCCTCGCGTCGAGCAGAGGCACGCCCAGGTAGCTCTCGATCGCCATCTCGACGAGCGCCTCATCTCGCGGGAACCGTTCCTTGACCCCGCTGGGATAATGGCACAACCCGCCGCGGACCACGTCCTCGCAGGGGGTTCCGGCCAGGTCGTACTCGATGTTCTCGCGGATCCGGCCCTTTCCCCAGTACGATAGAGTTCGCACTCGCGTAAACGTGCCGGCGAACTCGGCGACGAAGGCATATTCGACGCCGATCGCCTCGGCGAGGTGCCGGACGAGGGACTGGAAGAATATCTCGCCCGTGCTCCGGGCCGTTCCGTCGACGATGGCGCGCAGGGCGGCGATCTCGTCGCCAGCTGCGCCCGGCGCCGGCTCGTCCCGAGGCGCTTCGCCGGGCTGCTCGCGGATCGGCGCCGTGGTCGAATCCGATTTACTGTGCATGGAATCGCCGTGATGTCGTCCCAAGGCTGTGGCAATCGCATGGATGATTCGCCATGGGTATAGCTTAGCCTGCAATTGAATCGAACGTCCACTCGCGCCGGCTGGTCAGAACCGGACTGTCAGGTCGAAGCCGCCCATGAGGAGGTTGTTGTTCTTGCCGAGATCGAAGGCCGGCACATTGTAGGAATGGTAGTAACCTAGCTCGGGGCGGATCATGACGTGGTCGTTGAACTGGTGGCTGATTCCGATCGTGTGGCTCGAGTAATTCGTGGCGAATCCTGACCGCTCGCCGCGCGAATCGTCCCACCACTCGTTGCGGACCGTGAAGTAATCTCGCTTCGAGAGCTGGAACATGGTGTAATTCAAGACGCCGTAAGCCGGCGAGTTTCCAGGAAGGTACTTGCCGAGACCGCCGCCGCCGCCGAAGGACATCGGCGGACCGAGGCTCGGCGTGCCGCCCACGACCGCGTCGAACTGCCACATGTAATACGCTTCAGTCTTCGTATGGACCTTCTGACTGAACCTGTGCTCCCAGGTGGTGACGATGTAATTGAAGTTGTCATGGCCTGCCTTGCGGCCGTCAGCCATGAAATAGCGAAACTTCGCGTTATTGATGTTATTCAAACATGTGTAGAATGCATCATTATTTGACTCGGACACCCATCGCCAGCCGAAGAAGCCGGTTGCCAGCGCGCCGGCGTACCAGGGTGCCATGTCGGTGCCCGACTGGATCGCGCCCTGAATCATGTTCCGCTGGTTGATCTGGAAGCTGAACATGACGCCGGTCTGGGTGTATGTGTCGTAAGTGAAGAGAAGTGAGTGCGAGGCCAGGTAGTTATCCGGCGCGTATTGAGCCTCGATGTCCGGGCAGGCGATCCAGCGCCCGAGCCGGATCGACATCCCCTCGAAAATATTGGGGATGTACAGCTCGCCGAAGAACTCGACGGGATCGAACCCATACAGGTTGTTATGATATAAAAGCTGTTGACTGAATACGCCACCGGCGGTCGTGTAGCGGTAGTCGATGCCGTACAAGCCGACTGCGCGGAACCCCCAGTCGATGTGATCGGTCTGAACCGTGTCGGCCTCGCGCTCGAACCGGGTGATGAGCTGGTCGAGCTGGAATGAGTTGGGGACGATCCAGTAAGCCGTCGGCAGATTTGAATTTCGGGCGTTGCTCCAGTTGCCCGATACGGTAGCCCAGCCGTGAAACTCGATTCTGCTGTCCTTGATTGCATCGCCGTACGGCCCGAGGAGGAGCGCCTTCGTACATCGGGTCCTCGGTGCCGCTCGGGGGCACGCCGATCAGCGGGTAACCTTGATACTCGGAACCGGGAAAGGGCGGGGAATTCCAGGGGCTCGGCGGTGCGCGCCGTGGGTTCATTCGATTCATAGCCGCCGCCGCCGGAGCGCTCGCCGGCGCGGTGCTCGTCGTCGCGGGCGTTCTTGTCGGACTCTCGCAGGGGCCCGAGCAGCTCCGGGAACCAGAGCACGAGTGTGGGATACCCGCGGAAGAACCGCTTGGGCAGACTGTAATATTCCCGTTCGCTCTCGCTCTCGCTCTGGCTCGGGCCGTCGTCCGGGCCCGCCACCGCGGCTTCGAGATCGGTCTGGTCTGGTCCATATTCTCCCGGCTGCTCGGGCGTGGGCATCGGTAACGCCTCGATCGGGGGTACCGCGTCGCTCGGGTTATCGCCATTGCCCATGGCATTGGGAAGTCCGCGCGGCCCGGCGGTATTGCTGGGAAGAACCGGCGGGGGCGGCTCCTGGGCAACGTTGCGTCGCGCCCGTGACACGGACGAATCGGAGTCGCGCGTCATCGGCGAGAAATCGGGGAGCTCCGGCTCCTGGCCAGGTCCATAAACGATCTTATCACCCAGAAGCGAGCGTCGCTTTTCACCAGTGGAGCTCGACCCGGCGTCGCTTGCGGCACGAAATGGCCGGATCGAATTGCGAAAGCGTTCCCAACGCGAAATGTCACGGCGCGGCTGGGCGGAATTCTGGGTCCGAAGGCGTGCCTGGGTCTCCTTCGTGCGCACCGGGCCGGATGTGCGATCGGGCGTGTTGTCCACCGCCTGAGGTGGTGTGGTTTCCTGCGCTCGCGCCGCCGAGACCACCGTCACCAGGCATAACGCCAAGGCGAGTCGAGGTAGGAGGGCGGTGCGAGACTGATCCGTGATCCTCATATTCTCTCCGGCTTGCCCCAGACGTGGCTTGCCCCAGAAACTGCCCAATACAGCCAAGCTCTCTCGTCAACCGAGCTGGCGTGTCATTCGTTTTGCCGGCTTCGGGCCGGCTCGTCGTTGCGAACGAGAGAACTTCAGCCAATTTTCCGACCAGCAGGTTTTCGTGAGAATTGGCAGTAAATGGTTATCTGGGCCGATGTTCCGCAAACACCACGAGCCGCCGCGCCACGACAGAGATGTGTTCCGGCCCGTTGAACGGACTGAAAGCGGACGTGAACCGCGGCTGAGCGGCGTTCTTCTCGCTCCTTAAGAATCGGCCATAAGTGCCGGGAATTTGAGGAATTTGCGGACCGAAGTGATCATGCAAATTGCACGGGTCGGGCAAGGAAATTGGGCCTGGTTCAAAGGAATCAGGCCAGACTCAGACCCGCGATGGGTCGCAGCACGTAGAGTGGGTGCAACCCACCGGCCGTGATGCTATGTCGGATGGTGGGTTGCACCCACCCTACGGAGTGACCCGGCTGGGCGGCTGCACTCGAAGGGCGTCCAGAGGTGTTCCCTGCCGTCGGGCATCTTCTGGACAACAGTCACGCGCGGACCGTCGAGATTCCGGGCGCTCCCGTCTCAATTCGGCGCCACGCAATCAGATGGTCCAATCTTCGATGACAAGGCGCGGAACCTTGCTGAAATCACGCGAGTTGCGAGTCAATAGCGTCAATCCCTGACTCAACGCGACCGATGCGATTCGCAGATCCATCGTCGCGATACTCACATGCGATGCGAACAGACTGTCAAAAACGGCAGATGCGCTCGTATCAAAGGGCAACATGAGGGCGCTGCAAACGCAGACAAAACGCGGGAACTTCATGGCGTTTGATCATCAGTCGGCCGATCCGCTTGGCGAATCGCCCGACCGTATTCAAGCACTTCGTCAAATGCCGGCTCGTCCTTCATGGAACCGATCACACGTTCCAGCCAGTCAGGGGCTGGGTTGCGAGCTTGCATCGCCTTTTGCAGCTCGCGCACTGCATCCTCCACCGCCGTCATTCGCTCTTCGACCCGGCCGGCAGATATGCCGTCGCAGACCGTCTGCCCGCGGACCATCCAGTGTCTCGGAGACTGGTCAAGCGGACGATTCGAATGGACCCTACAAACCACCAATTTCGTCGGCGTTCGTAATGGGCGGTGCCTTGGCTCGGACGACCGGCGGCGTGCGCTGGCGGAGCAACTGAACGAGCAATTTGCCGCTGGCGGGGTCGTAAAGCTCGAGGGTCGAGCGAGCGAGCGCGATCTTGTACTCGCGCTCGGTCGTCTCGTCCAAGCCGTCTTTGAGGGCGAGCTTGAGGCGATCTCCTTTCAGCGTGTAAGTGCCGACCCCGATCCAGGCGTTGTGTTCGACAATCGTCAATTCGGCGCGATTTTTGTCGTTGAGGATGAGGACATACTGGGTGATCGTGAGATGCTTGCTGATCTCATGGTCGACCATCCCTCCTTGCCAGTTGGCGAAGAGCGACGGTGGCTTGATGAAGCCGTCGTAGATCACGAAGCCGAGTCCGCATACGATTGCCAGACCAACCGCCCCGACTCCGGCAAGGACACGCTTGTCGAGGGCGTCGCCGCTTTGTCCCTTCTGCTTTTTTTTCTTGCCACCCTTTTTCTTCTTTTTCTTGGGCGAGTCGTCGGCCGAAGCCGATGTGCCGTCCGACCGGGCGAGCCGCGGCAGGGGTTGTGCGGCGGGTGTCTCCAGGTCGTCGAACGCAGGGTTGGCGGTGACCGGTTCATGATCCCGCGACCGGGGCGCGGGCTTCGAAGATCCGGCGCCGTTACCGGCCGGATTGGGGCCGCGACCGGCTCGCTCGGTGTAACCTTTTGAGACGAGCTGACGGGCGAGCTGTTCGCTCGCCGATCGAGCTTCGGCTTCGCTTGTCATCTCCTTGACCGAGCGTTTCTTGGTGCCGTCGGCCAGCTTCTGGACAACAGTCATGCGCGTACCGTCGAGATCGAGGTCGATGACAACGATCTTGCCGTCGGTCGCCGAACCTTGGGTGAACCTGCGGATCACGGTGAATCCCCGATTAAGTGCGAATGATGATGAGAGATCGGACTGGACGACGATGGGTGGAGGCTCAAGCGAAAGGCAACGTATGGTACGCCAAAGCGTGCTCTCATACCAGAGGCCGGAACAGGGATTCCCGTTTTGGCGTCCTGGAAGCGGATTCCAAGTCACGATGCCAAGGGCTGAAGCCCGTGGCTATTGACCGCGGCCCCGTTGGGGCCATGGCTCCAGGGCGCGATCATTGTGATCGAGCGCGGCGGTATTCGAGTCCGATCTCTGCCAATTGACGGCAGTCCGGCGGCGACCGCAATGCGCCCCCTAACCCTGACCGGTCGATCAGGGGTACCAACTGGGGTCGGTCAGAATCACGCCCCCGGGATACATGCCCAGATACGCGTCAGGCTTCAGCACCGACTTGGCGTGGCCATCCAGGCAGAGCACGTTCGATGTGCCGTGCCGGTTCCACGGAATCCACTGGTCGAGAGTCACCGTGCCCAGCCAGTTTGACGACCTGACGGTCTCCGAGTAGGCCCGGGGATGTCGCGCTCTCATTGCGTGCCCTGGCGGCTTGAAGGGGGCGGCACCGTGATTGGTGTTAGCTTGACCTTCGATTTTTCGTCCTTGATGTGGCGGGGATATTCGTAACGACCGACATGCTCGCGAACCCAGTCATAGTAGAAGCGAATGCCTCGGTCCGTGGGACCTGTGCCAAAACCGCCCGCCTCGGCATGCGGGGCACTGCCACTTCGGTTGGTGATCCCCTGCGTGTAGGCGCTATGAAACATCATGACGGCGTGGGGCGCGTCGAGATAGCTCTGGCACGTTTCCAGGATCGCGGCGATGTCTTCGGGCTTGAACACTCCGTCGTTCTCGAAGACGTCCTTGCGTGGGATCTCGACGTTCACCACGAAACCGTCGCTCGGTATCGCCGCTGCCTTCTCGATGATGTGCACGTCCATGCCCGGGTAGCCGTCCGTTGTCTCGGTTGGGAAATTCGGACAAACGCCGACTTCGATGTCGGGTGCAACATCCTTGAACCACTTCGTCAACTTGGCCTTCTTGGTGGCGCTATCCGGCTCGCGCAGAATCTCGTGATCGATTCGGTTGGGATGACCAAATTCATGCACCAGATCCACGAATACGTTTTTCAACCGATGCTGAATCAGCAAGTGTGCAGTTTCCTCGATCCCCCTGCGAATTGCAGCCTCGTCAAGGAAGGTTTGATCCTTTCGTGGAGAAATCAGGCCGACCTGGACGACCATGCCGCGCTCATTGGCCTCGCGGATCAGCCACACGAGGCGTTCCGCGACTGCGGGCTTGAGCTTCCCGTCGCGTTCGAATCCATCGAACCCGCCGTCGGGGTTCGGCCATCCGGCGTTTGGCCCCTGGATATAGACGCCGACCATATTGATACCGTGCGCCACCATCGCGTCGAAGCCGTTGATGGTTCGTTCGGTCACGGCCGGGCTGAGAAGAGCATTACCGCAGCGGACTCCCCACAGATCGACCGGTTGACCGCCGAGATAAGCCCGGTTGTTCCGGATCTCGAACTCACGAGTCGGCGCCTTCTTCTCGGCTTGCCCTTGCCGTTGCCCCTGACCCATCGCCACGCCTGCCGTGGCCGACAGCACGAGCACCGTCAACAAGCTCCCGATCCGGCACATTGTGGTGTTCCTCTTTGGATCATTGCTGGCTCCCAATTGTCTCGGCCCGGCTACTGGATATGACTTCGAGAGCTTCTCGGTTTTGACGTTCGCGTCATATCGTACGACAACCGTAAGGGTGGCCGCAATTCCCTTCCGGAGGAATTAGGTGATGTGCCCCGCGAACGGAGAAGTTGCACGTGTACCGGTTCGGCGGATCTGCCGAACGGGGCGCGGCGACACGGCATCAGCTCCCGTAATGGCCGAATTCAGTGCATCACTTGCGTGACGGATGCGTGCCCCACATCCCGCACCGTTGTTGTCAAATCGTCAACGTTTTGTACGTTGACCGCGATGGGCGGCAGCCATTTCAAGACCACGGTTCGAGTGTCAGGATCATTGCATTTCCCAACCCAGTACGAGTGCCAGTGGGCCCGGCGGATGTGAGGCCGCGGGCGCGCGTGGGTTCCCGAAATGTAGGAAGTTCCATGAGTGCGGGTCATAGCGGGGGTCTGTACGGGCGTCTGGTTGAGGGTCACACGCCCTCCCCGCATGGGTTTCCCGTGTTGCGTTGGATCTTCCTGTACAGACATGTCGTCGTCATTACCCCAGTGGCCCGCTTGTTTCCCTCCCCAGCGGTCAGATTCATAGACAAGCTAATCGCGTCCCTGTTTCCCTCCCCACGAGATGAATCCAGCTTGCGTCGGTCTTCGACGCGGGCGGGGACGGATGAATTCCCGACGCTCGCTAGCGTCTTCGGTCAGCTTCTGAATTAACTTGAAACTTGGTCTGACCCCGTGGACGTGGATGGTCTGACCCCGTGGATGACCCCGTGGATGTTCCGGGACGGACCGGCCCTGGCGGTGTTTTTTTCCGTCCGCTATGGGAAGGCCAAACAGAACGACCTCGCTGAATCAGCACAATTCCCAAGAGGATGAGACTCCCAGATGACAACAGTATAACGCTGGACGGTTCAGGAACGGACGCGACCCCGACGTCGGCATTCACTCCCTCGGAGTATTGAATAGTTTGCGATACTTTGTACGTCGTGTCGAAGAGCTCGAACGAACTCAAAGTCGCAGTGCCCGAGTTGACCGTGAATGCAGCGCGGACTTCGTCTTCGATCAACGTATCATCGAGACCGAGGATGGGATTGCTCGCAAACGTGATTTGGAGGTCAGAGGGGCTATTCAGGACACCCTGAGTACTCACGGCCAGGCTCCAGAGTGGCTGGGAATAGCGAGAGTCGGTCGCGAAGTAGCTGTGCCGACAAACTCAGTTGGTTTTGACGGATCGACTTTTAGGGTGAGGCTGTCGACCGTGTACGAGTAGTTCTGGTAAACACCTGCTGGGAGTTGATAAGGATCCTGGGCTTGTCCGGCCGCAGCCCCCGTTACCGGAAGCGGCAGTATTGTAGCAGACGCTCTTAATGGGGCCGCGGGGGCGGTGGCCCCAGGATCCCAGACCGCTTGGCCAACAGCACCAAAGGGTGTGCCTCCGCCACCTCCGGAAGCTGATGTACTAACATCAAATACTGTCGTCGCCGGGCCGGTCGAAAAATAGGATGGAAAGTAAAATCGGGGAGGAAGCCCGAGAAACACGATCGGCGTAAAGTTTATGACCGGCGCAGGATTCGTGGTTGCAGCGTTCGGGCCGGAGGGCACGGGCGTGAACTGAACGCTAAACGCGCGCAGTTCATATGTCGCACCACCGCCAAGAGGCGCCCCCACCGTTGGAAGGAAAGCGTCCGCTGTCACGGTTCCGCCCCGTGTCATCGAAGGTGAAAATAACATCGTGCTGGCGATCGCAATTCCAACGAGCGAGGAACTGTGTACGTGACGATTGGTCATGATCGGACCTCACCGTTGATTCCCGGCAACCGATGCCAGACGGGTTTGGGGGTCACTTCTCGGAACTGAAAATTCTACGTGACATCGTGCTCGAGTGGAACCGTTATGCAGGACAGGCCTTGCGTCTTCGCCTACTCTGCTCTGCAGACCCGCCCGAAAACCGACGAAATCACCGAATGTTCGAAGGGTTGCCGCCGAGGGTTTCTTGTCATATCGTACGGTGCCTCTTAATGTGCATTTTTTTTTCGATCCCACGAGAACCTGTGGATAGCGCCTTTCAACCACCGTGTCCGTCCCCTTTGGGATGAAAAACTAGCTGCGTCCCGCTTTCCTCCCCAACGGAGAAAAAAACAACGAACTTCGTCCGGGGCGACCGTGCATGGTCAGGCAACTCCGCATTCGCGCATAATCGACTGAGGAGGTCGCGGAGATGGTCACCATTCGCGAAGCTTTAAAACGCGACCGGGATGCCGTCTGGGAGATTTTTCGGACGGTCGTCGCTGCGGGAGACACCTACGTCTTTGACCTCGAGATTCCCCGCGAGGAGGCGTTAGCGTATTGGTTCCATCCCGGTACGCGAACCTATGTCGCCGAGAGTGAGGGCCGGGTGGTCGGGACCTATATTCTGAAACCCAATCAGCCCGGCCTGGGTTCGCACGTGTCCAACGCCGCTTTTATGGTCTCGCCCTCGGCTCGTGGCCTCGGCATCGGCCGGGCTATGGGTGAGCATTGCCTGGAAGAGGCACGGCGCCTCGGCTATCGGGCCATGCAGTTCAACTTCGTGGTCTCGACGAATGAGGCCGCGGTCAAGCTGTGGGAGCGGCTCGGCTTTAGCATCGTCGGCACCCTCCCTGGTGCCTTCCGCCATGGGACCCGCGGTTTCGTCGATGCCTACGTCATGTTCCAGACACTCCTTTGAGCGAGCACAAGATGTTCGTTTACCGTGGTTCGACGGCTCTGGTCACCGGGGCGTCCAAAGGGCTAGGGGAAGTCTTTGCGGATGCTCTTGCTGCGCGTGCCATGAACCTGGTTCTGGTCGCCCGCTCAGTTGCCGCATTACGGGGGCTCGCGGACCGGCTCACCGCCAAGTACGACGTGCAGTGCGTCGCCCTCAACGCCGACCTCGCCGATTCAGACGCCGTCAGCCAGATCGAGGCGGAGCTCGAGCGACAAGGGATTGAGATCGATCTTCTGATCAACAATGCAGGACTTGGACTCACCGGCAGCTTCCTTTCCCACGAGATCACGAAAGAGCAATCGGCGATTCAAGTCAACGTGCAAGCGCTTGTCGCCCTCACTCACCAATTCGGAGGCGGTATGGCAATTCGCGGCAGGGGCGGAATCATAAACTTATCGTCCAATTCGGCCTTTCAACCTCTGCCGCACATGGCTACGTACGCGGCTGCCAAAGCTTTCGTCCTCCACTTCAGCGAAGCTCTGCAATACGAACTCAAAGACAGGGGTGTTCGTGTGATGGCTGCTTGCCCCGGGCCGACGGCGACCAGCTTCTTTGATGGAACTGCGACCGCCTTGTCTGCGCGGGACATGGACAGTTCGGAAGTGGTCGTTCGAGAAATATTGAGGGCTTTCGATCGCGGGAAAGCCGTCGCCTATCCCGGTCGGCTGAGCGTGCGTGCCGCCACCTGGTTGCCTCGTTTGCTGCCTCGATCTCTTATCGTACGAATCGCGGCGATGGCCACCGAAAAGATGGGCTTGCACGATTAGTCCACATCGAGACCCCCGAGGTCAACTCATCGCGCGGCTTCGCCTTCTACCAGCAGGCCACCGGCCGGAGGATCGGCGAGGCGATAGCAGACCTGCTGGCAGTCGGGAGGAGATTTGCAGGATCAACGCGGCTTGATCGCTTCGCGTAAATACTCATTGCGATCCTTTGGCCCCAGACGGTCAGCTCCCTGGAACGGCAGCGCCCACCCAGGATACTCAGGGGGAAGAGCGCTGACCTCATTCAACTGCGTAAGCTCATCTTGGCTGAGTGTGAGTTCGACCGCTGCGAGATTGTCCTGAAGTTGGTCAAGGCGTTTCGCGCCAATGATGACCGAGGTTACCACGGGCTGTGCCAAGAGCCATGCGATCGAGAGACGTGCAGGACTACAGCCGTGGGCTTTCGCGATAGGAGCCATTACGTCGAGGTCTTCCAGGTCCGCTCTTTGTCGACGACAGGAAAGTCGTAGTCGGTGCGGCGTGAATCCGCAGGCTTCTGATTCGTCCGGCTGAATTTGCCGGAAAGCAAGCCGCCGGCAAGCGGACTCCACACGAGCAGACCGACCTTTTCGGATTCCAGTAGGGGAACGAGTTCCCGTTCGAGATCGCGGCCGGCGAGCGAGTAATAAGCCTGAAGCGTGTCGAATCGGGCCAGGTTCCTGAATTCGGAGATGCCGAGGGCTTTGGCGATCTTCCATGCCTGCCAGTTGGAGCAGCCGATGTAGCGGACCTTTCCCTGCTGCACCAGCGTGTCGAGAGCGCGAAGCGTCTCTTCGACAGGAGTCACGGAATCGTTGGCATGGATCTGGTACAGGTCGATATGGTCGGTCTGCAAACGGAGGAGACTGGCCTCGACACCGTCCATAATGTGGCCCCGAGAAGCCCCCACATCGTTTCGTCCCGGGCCGACGCGGCTATAGACTTTCGTCCCGATCACCACATCCTTCCGGGCGATGTTAAGGTTTTTCAGTGATTGCCCGAGAATTTTTTCGCTCTCACCCTCCGTGTAATTGTCCGCCGTATCAAAGAAGTTGATGCCGCTGTCAATCGACGCCTTGATCAGTTCGTCGGCTCCGGCCTGGCCCACAGCGCTGAGGGCCTTGAAGAGCCCTCTGCCGTCCCCGAATGTCATGGTTCCGAAGCAGAGTTTTGAAACCTGGAGACCTGTATTGCCGAGCGTTGCGTATTCCATGATGTTTTCCCGGCGCCTCTCGAACAGACAACCGATGAGCAATGGGCCAACTCGATCAAAGCTAAGGGCATGGGCCAAATCAATTTGGTCCGGGCAGCGCTTCCGTTCATTACTGACAAGGGCTCCTGACCGGACGCATTCTCAAACTGCACAAAACGGATTCCTGATCCTCCTCACACATGGGACGGCCGTTTGTATTGGCAGAGTAGCAACGAGATTTGATGATCTTCTGCCTGACTTCCGGCGACAAGCCATGCCAGATGGCGACAAGCTCCTGGAGTGCCTCGTCCTCCCGGCCACGTTCCGGCCAGCCGCTAGACGCCATGTCGTAACAGCATGTGGGGCAAATGCTTGTGGAAATTGGGACGCGGGTGAAATTCCCGCCGCCTTCGCAGGCGAATATCATACACGCCCGTCAGCCTTCCCAGTATCGGTTGCTGATCTTGCTCTCTTTTACGTTGCAACACCTATTCTCAAGAACAGAAGGAGGCGGGACAGCTCCGATTTTGGCGATATGTGCTAGGAGGGGGCTTGCCTCGCTTTGCAATATCGGACCTGTCCCGCCTTCCCGGAGCATAGGCATAGGCAAACTAATCGCGCCCGTGTTTCCCTCCCGTCCCGTTTTCCTCCCCGTGTCCGTCCCCTTTGGGATGAAAAACTAGGTGCGTCCCGTTTTCCTCCCCAGGAGATTGGGCGCCTGGCTCCTCCCGATCAGATTGGGTGGGTGTCTGGCTTCTCCAGGAGATTGGGCGCCTGGCTCCTCCCGATCAGATTGGGTGGGTGTCTGGCTTCTCGGTGTCTGGCTTCTCGAGGAGATTGGGTGGGTGTCTGGCTTCTCGTGGTACATAAGGAGTAGAGATCGGCTCTCGAAGTCACCGGCGTACGTGCTGAAGTACTGAAGGGCGGCCAACGCTCCGCCCCTTTGGGCCGGGTTGATGAAGTATCGGATGGTGGGTCGGCACGCCGCTTGTCATCGTGCGACATCGTGCGACTGTCGGCTTGGTTTCCGCTAACCCAGTTGTTAGACTCTTGGGGCTACGGGTTCTCGGACACGCCGTCGGTAGCGTTCCTCAGGATTCGGACAACGGCGTCTGGCGAGGTCGATACGAGCTGCTGGCTCGCGCTAGGTCATGCGGAGGATCCGGTGATGCGATCGGGTTTATGCGTTCTGGCGGTCATGTTGATGGCTCTTCCCATCGGACAGAACTCGAAAAACCAAGAGTCGAACGCGTTGGAACTGAGCGAGTTCTCTCGCCTTGAGACGCTGTGGAATGACGCTCACCGGTCCGGGGATGCCGACAAACTCGACGGCCTGTGGGCGGAAGACCTCGTCGTTACCGTCCCCAAGATGCCGGTCATGACCAAACCCCAGGCGATCGCCATTTGGCGTAGCGGACGGATGAAATTTCGCCGATACGAGACCTCCGAAATCCGAGCGCGCCGGTACGGCGATGCCGCAGTCGTCACTGGGCGACTCCGGCGGTCGCGTGAGTTGAACGGTCGCGAGATGCAAGACGATTGGCGATTCACCAAGGTCTATGTGCGGCGGTCTGATAAGTGGCAGGTCGTCGCATGGCATGCCTCGGAATCGGCTCCTGAATAAGCCGTGCGAGTCTGCCGCGAGCGTCACGAGAGATCGGCTAATTGATTCGGAGACGGCCAATGTCGAAGACGCCGCAGGCGGTCACCGTCGATAGCCATTTCGTCGGAAAGGATTCGGCGATCCGCAAGATGTACGAGCAGCTACTGACTGAGCTGCGGAAACTCGGGCCGGTCAGCGAGGAACCGAAAAAGACGTCAATTCATCTCTCGTGCTCCTCCGCGTTGGCCGGTGTCCGGGTCCGTCGGGATTACCTGCTCTTGACGATCAAGGCGGACCGCGAGTGGAGCAGTTCGCGCGTGCAGAAAACGGAACGGGTTTCCGCAAACAGGTATCATCATGAGATCCGGTTGGCGAAGCCCGCCGACTTCGACGCCGAGCTCCGTGAATGGCTGGCAAATGCGTACGAGTTGAGTAGATAGCGCGACCCTGGAACGGGGTTTGGGAAGCGCATTCGCGAATTGCCGCGGCAGTCTTCGGATGCGCCGGACGGCCGACGTGGGACGCACGCATTTTCTCACGAACCGCAGGGCGGGCGGCTGCCTCCTTCGTCTTCGCTTTGTTCTCCGGTGGTGCTAGCCTCTCGTAGCCATATGCCAGGTAAAGCGATAGGGTTCATTTTTCACGGCCGGCACTTCCAGCGCCCGCCGCCATTTTTTGACCGTGGTCGTGGACACGCCCCAGTGGTAGGCCACGACAATTTCTGATTCTGTGCGAACGGCCTGGATCAGGCTGCCACAAACGATTGGGCCTGGCGGTCCTGGACCTCGTGCATACGGCCACTGGATACGACCACCTGTCATGCCGCGGACCGTGACCTCCCGGCCTCGGTATTCACAGTGCAGCTTGTCACCGATCCTGCATTTCGGGGGCAGGTAGGAGCCGTAAAGGAGATTGAATCGTTCTTGGTCGATCATGGCTGTGCTCCCGGATTGGCAGATGGGGGACCATGATTCTGGGAGGATACCGGCGGGCGGAGTGGCGGACAACGGGGTTGTACCGTGGAGGTTCTTTGGGGCGGGCGACGGGGCGATGGTAGCGATTGTTCGAAGTCTTTTTCCCGTCACGGTACGCGGATCGAAGTGACCGGATGGCCACCTCTGAAGCGCCGCTGGTACGACTCACGACCCGATGTATGGCAGGCGGGCAGAGGGCACGGACTGGCCGTACTGGAAAAAAATCCACTTGCTTGTGTCCGAGTATTACGATCACTAGTATCGTAACACTCGATGGTTGTCACGAGTTTTTCTCCGTCACCGCATCACGTCTGCCCCGTTGTTTGGTCTCCGGGAGATTTTCATGCGTCGAAACCTTCATCCCCGCCCTCGCCAGGCCTTTACCCTCATTGAGCTTCTGGTCGTGATCGCCATTATCAGCGTACTCATCGCCTTGCTTCTCCCCGCGGTTCAGGCCGCGCGGGAAGCCGCCCGGGTGACGCAATGCGCCAACAATTCGAAACAGCTCATGCTATCCACGCATAATTTCGCCACCAGTTACGACGGCCAGTTGCCGGCTGCGAATTTTTTCCAGGTCATCAACTCGCAGACTGGCTTGGCTGCCGAGGGAAGCGCGTTTTACGGATTGCTCCCCTACTACGAGCAGTCCACGATCTTTGCGACGTATACGCAAAATACCACGACTCCCGGTTATCTGGGGAGCCAATTCACCCCGATGCGCATTCATATCTGTCCCACCGATACGACAAATAACGAGGGAATTGCGATATTGGGCGGGCAGGTCGCCACTTCCAACTATTGCATGAACCTGGAGCTATTCGGCGCCGCCGGAACGTTCAATATCAAGGGGAAGCCATCGCCGTATCGGATCGGGACCATCCCCGATGGTACATCCAACACCATGGGTTTGTTCGAGACGGCCGGGTCTTTTCCGGGATATCCCACTGTTGATCCGCAGTCGGGAACCTACGAAAACATCATGGCGTGGTCATACCCGGCTTACCCAAACACGTACGGACCGTACTGGCCCAATCCGGATGAGCTCGTGGGGCAACCGAATTACACGGGGAGCTACCCGCTACCGCAGATCGGCATCACTGCCATGCAGGCGAACCCCAATCTTTGTCAGAGCTTCCATAGTATCATGAACATCGCCATGCTGGACGGAAGCGTCCGCAAGATCACTCCGGGTATCAATCAAACGATCTGGAGCCAGGCTATCAATCCCAACGACGGCGGTCCGCTGGGGGAGTGGTAGCTGGTCGTACCGGCGAAGCTTCCGTCTGAGTTTGAGAGCAAGACCCCTTCGTCGTGCGTGAATCGGAGCGGCGGATTTTCGGTTCCTGACACCTTTTCCCGTTCCGGAGTGAAGGAGAGCTTCGATTGAAGCTTTTCCGCCAACTCGTCGAGCAATTCGCGGCAAGTCACGCCGTCGACCGCGCCGGCGCGTGCCAATTCAAGGCACAGGAACGGGTTGCCCTTCCAGCCAACTGCTGAGAACAGGATATTGGTATCGAAGACCGCTACTTTGCGCACGGACGATCCTCGTGCAGAAGATCGTCAATAAAATCTTGGCGTTGGTCGTCCGACATCGTGTCCCAATCCAGGCCGCGTTCGCTGCTTGCACGTCGCAATTGCGCTTCGGCATATTGCATCCGTTCCTCGCGCCGCTGCCCTGCACCCGAAGCCAGCGCCAGCAGTGCAGCGCGCTGGCGCTCCGGTGGCAACTGCTTCACCAAATCCACAACTTGCGCGTCGCTCAATTCGAGAATCGGCATGGGGACACCTCCGCAGGTCATTGTAACCGAAAGATGAGATGCGTCGGAGGCAGTTGTTCGCAAGGGAGGGAAACGCGGACGCGACCAGTTTGTCTATGAATCCGACCGCTGGGTGGAATCCGCGTAATCAGCTCGTCGCCTCGGTCGCCGATTGGCTCGCTTTCTGTGAAGGAAAGGAACGTCAGATACCGACCTCTTTCCGAGCGTCGGGCGCGATTTCGTTGATGATGCCCTCATCTGTGAATTTGAAGTGACGCGCGGGCGCGGCGAATGGGGAGTTCAGGATCGGGTTTTCGATCAGGGCATCGGGCAACCCTTGAGAGTCGGTCGACTGGAGCGGTGGGCTTCGCCGGCTCAGCGCGGGGTTTCTGCACCGTGGGCGCGATGAGCGGGATTTTATCATAGACCGGGATTTCTATTCCTTTGTCCACTGCGGGTGGGAATTGCTCGGTTGTCGTTAGTCGGTCGACAGCGTCCCGTCGTGGCCCCATCGCCTTATAACGCCTGCGGTTGGTTGGCGCGGGACATGGCCGGGGCGTGGCCGACAGGCGTGTCGGCCCAACGGCGGCTTCGAAAGTGCGCAAATACAGAATCAATTTTCTTACTTACTCGATTTGATCGCTGGAACCCGGATTTTTTCTGGAAATTTCCCAGTCGACGGCGGGTCGAGTCTGCAAAGTCGTCGCATATTGTACATAGCGATAAGGGAACCCAATTGGGAACCCCAGTGGGAACCCAGGCGGTGCCTTGGAAACCCAGGGCGGGCGCCCTGGGCCTTGTTGTTGTGGCCTTTCAGGCCGGTTGGCAAATGTGCACAATAATGAACATGACAAACAACGCGCGTTGGATTGGGGTGACAGGATCGGAGTTGTTGATCGAACGGGCACTGACGTTGGCGCTCGCGGCAAGCGTGCGACGAAGACTTGGCCCAAGCCGAGAACCGCGAGAGAAAGCGAGAGTGAGTTTTTCAAAATCAGTAACATCCAGCAACATTTCGTGACATGAAGGAAGAGTTTTCGAAGTCATGCGACGGTGTGCGCCTTCGGAACGAGTTTCTTCCTTAGCGCCCCCCCTCCGCCACCTGCGGCGGCACCTCCCCCGCAAGGGGGGCGGTATGCCCCTGACCCCCTCCGCCGCCTGCGGCGGCACCTCACCTGTGCGCGACCCGCCACCGCCGCCTGCGGCGGCACCTCCTCCACAAGGGGGGAGGGATACGAACCTTATTTAAATGGGAGTTTACACTGATATGGCCTCCGAAGCACAAATCGCAGCGAACCAGCGCAATGCCCTGCGCTCCACCGGGCCTGTGACTCCGCGGGGACGCGCTAGAAGTGCTCGGAACAGTCGGAAACACGGTTTCCGATCGGAGCGGGAGAAGCTCGCGCGGGAGGAAAGCATCGCGTATGAAGCGCGATACTTTCGCTGGTCCGCGCATTATGGGGTGGAGAGTGACCCCGAGGAGTTTCTATTAAATGCCAACCTGTTCCTGGCGTCCGACATGGATCGGGTGAGGGGTGCCTACCTGGAACTCACTCAAAGCCAGATCGACAATGCCGAGGACGACGAGATCAAAGAGGTGCGCGAGACGGGCGACTTGCTGTTCACCGATTCACGAGGCGTGCCGGTTTCGTTGTATGGCACCCGTCGGTTTAACAACAAGAAGCCGGGGGGGCCGTCATGGGGTAGCGAAACTGCGCCGGGGATCAAGCCCCAAGAGCTCATGGGGAAACTGGAATCGAGCGCGATGGGGTGCTACTGGATCCTGGAGGTTCTGGAGGAACTGCTTGAGCGGGCGCGCAAGCGATTCTGGGCAAGCGGCGATCGGCTGATGATGATCAGGTTGCTGGGGCGGCATCCTGTGGACGGCGTGGCGGACCGGAGGGTCGCTGAGGTTTTCGCGGCAAGCCACGCGCTTCGGCCGGTGAACAAACCGTTTGACGATCTGCTCAGCGATATGAATGAGCTGGCGCTCGAGGCCCATGTGAAGGAAATCGCGGCGGCGTGGCCTGACCTTTCGCACAAAGGTGAAAAGGAGAAGGCCAGGCAGAGCCTGATCGAGCTGGTGGAGGGCGAGATCGAGCGGGTGTGGGCCATTGCGGCGGAACATGACACCCATATCAAGGATGAACCTGCGCGGACGAGGCGACGCAAGGGATTTGTTTATACCAAGGAAGCTGAGGCGATGCGGCGATGGTTCGTGCGCGCCAAGGGGTCGGTGGAGCGAGGGGGCAAGGTAATTCGGCAGGAGGTACGGGCGCGGAAGGCGGATAACCATGCGGAGACGTTGCCGCCGGTGCCTGGGAAAGATGTTAGCCCGTATGATGGGCAGTCGGCGGCTTGGTGGAGAGAGAACGCGGGTGGCGGTCGAAAGAGGGGAGACGGGCGGGAGGCAGGACGGAGGGCGGAGGACGGGGGACGGAGGACGGAGAGCGGAGGGCGGGGTCAGGAGAGTGGCGGCCAACATGGGGATGGGGGGACAGGAGACCTACGGTCGGACGGAGGGCGGGGTCTCGAGACCCCCGCCCAAGACGCGGGCTCGGGGCGGGGTCTGGGGGACGGGGACCTACCTCTGGGTGATTGTGGGCGCGGCGGGCCAGTTGCGGATGGTGGTTCAAACGCGGCCGTTGAAATTGGCCATGAGGCCGGGGCGGACGGCACACGGAGTGTGCCTGCTACGCCGAATGGGAGGGGCCGCGGGTGGGATTCGGTCGTGGTGGAGGAATCGGACGTTCTGGCGTGTGGGGGGTATCTTCCGGAGAAGTACGTTCGCCGTGAGGACGAGGCTCCGGGTGCGCTTGAGGACGAGGCTCCGGCTGCGCTCGAGGACGAGGCTCCGGCTGCGCTTGAGGACGAGGCTCCGGGTGCGCTCGAGGACGAGGCTCCGGCTGCGCTTGAGGACGAAGTGCCGAGTCTTGAAACCTTGGGTTCCGAATCTGAGGACGCCAAGCGAGTCGACATGGATCTGAATGCGGGAAGTGTGAGTGAAGTCACGCAGGAGGGGCTGGCGGAAGCGGTTGATCGGGCGCGGGAGGATGGGCGTGCCGCGGGCGGCGACGAGGGTCAAACCGGTGAAAAAGCGCCGAACGAAGCCAATTTGCGTGATGACGTGTGCATAGCACAACCTCAAGAGATTATTGGTGTTCCGACGAATTCCGGTGGTGATTCGGGACTTGAAGGTTGTCAAACGAAGCCAAATTTGCAAACGAAGCCAATTCCGGCGGGCGGTGCGGAGGCGGGCGCATCTGGTGGGTCGACTCAGCCGGTTCGACGGGCATTGACGGATAACGAGAGACGGGACGCGTGGAAGGAAATCAGGCGGAGGGAGTGGATTCGTGCACGTGCGGAGAAGGAGGCGCGGGAGCGGGAGCGTTTGGCGAGGTTGAATGGGGGCGTAGCGAATCCTGGGACGACTTCGTCGCCAGCGGGGGAAGCCGTGCCGCCGCACGATGTGCGGGGGCCTTGATGTGGGATCTTGCGCGGCGAACGGATCACTGGCGGGTGACGCCCTTCACTTCCCCTGGCCCCCCCTTTGCGACGGGGGGGGGAAAGGGACGTGCGGGGGGTCTCGTTGGAGCGGGGCCTCGGTGTGAGGCTGGAGGCGTGAGTGGCGGGCCGACTGGCTGCGTTCCCTTAATCCTTTCAATGAACTTGACCGAATCGGGCCACTGCATAGAATGCACTCGGCCAACTGCATTTCTTGGTTTTTCGCGCCCTACCATCTCTGCGCATGTTTGCAATCGTCTCCGGGCGGCCCGAAACCTCGATTGAGCGGGGGAGGGGCTTGAAATGAGGTGCTCCAAGCTCCTGTTACCGGCGATCGGTCTGGGTGTTTTCGTGCTTCTCATCCCGGGCTGCATGAGGCCACTCGTTGCGCGCTACGTCTATCAGGACCACGAATTCGGCGTGGTCGCCATTCCGATGAACACGTACCTGGGCAAAGCGAGCTTCCGCGATGAAGCTGAAGCGCTCATGGCCCGGCACTTCCCCGACGGGTATGAAATCGTGCGTGCCGAGGAAGTCAATGAAGGCGAGAGAACGCTGGATGTCGGCCGCAAGACACAGTTCGAAACCGAGCCGAATGTCACCGCGCTCAACCAGATGATCAAGCTCGGCAAGCTTGACCAGACCACGTCCTTCGAACAGAAGGACAAGATCATGGTCCGGGAATGCCGGATCATTTACAAACGGAAGTCACCCACCGCGCGGGGCGTCCCGTCCGGCGAGTTCACTGCCATGACATCGCTCAACCCGCGGTTCTACATCGATCCCAATGAGATGGTGCGACGCGAGAACGCCGAAGCGCTCTCGAAGAAAGCCGAATTGATGGCAAAGAACAACGCGACCGCCAAGAAGTCTGCCGATCCTGAGGTTCTGAAGGTCGCGACCAGCGCGGCGGCCGCGGGCACGTCCCAGACAGTGACCATACCGGCCTTTTCCGCGATCGGGCCGCTTCAACCGACGACGATTATCCTGCAGCCGGTCGCCTTCGGGACGCACGCGGCTCCGGATTGGTGAGGATTGTCGTTCTGCGCGAATTCAAGAAATCCTTTCGCGGAGCGAAAGGCGACAATCTAATTCGGGGCCGCACATTCGCTGAGCGAAAGGCGACAATCGGATTCACCATCGCACTTTCGCGGTGAGAAATGCCACTGTGTTCAGGGCAGGGCGGACTGCCGGCGTTGCTCGATGTACAATCAATGTTAAACCTGCCGGAACGAATGGGCGTTCGGTTGGGTGGGCGGGCCTGCGAGGCCGAATCGATTGATTGGCAACTGGGGAGAAGATCGCGTGCGAAAGGAAGGGCGTTGTGCTTCGCGCTGGAAGTGGCTCGGTATTCCGGTAACGGCCATGACATGGCTGGTTGCCGGATGCTCGGTCATGGGGATGGCAGCGCCGCGTGAGGACGATGCTGGGTTCAAATTCTTCGAGGACAAGGTCCGGCCGATTCTGGCCCTTCATTGCTACGAATGCCACGGTCCGGCATCCGGCGGCGGCAAGGCAGAGCTTCGCCTGGACTCGCTCGACGGCCTGCTCAAGGGAGGTTGGTCAGGGCCGGCTCTGGTTCGGGGTGAGCCCGAACGGAGCATGTTGATGCTCGCAGTTCGCCACGAAGGTGATGTGGCGATGCCGCCCAAGAAGAAACTGTCGCAGATGGAGATCGATACCCTTGCGGCGTGGGTCAAGATGGGCGCGCCCTGGCCGGCGGCGGTGCAGGGGAGGATTGGGCCGGCCCAAGCCGTGAGCCAAGCGCGATGGGATGAACATGTCGCCAACCACTGGGCGTTCCGGCCGCGCCGACACGTTTTGCCTCCGGCGGTTGCCGGCTCGCGATCGCCCCTCTCGCCGATCGATTGCTTTATCGCGGCGAGGCTGCGAGAGAAGGGACTCGCGCCGAACGAGCCCGCGTCGAAGCGGGCGCTGTTGCGCAGAGCGACATTTGATCTGACCGGTCTGCCGCCCTCCGCGGAGGAAATGGAGGCCTTCCTGGCGGACTCGAGCCCGATGGCATTCGTGCTTGTTGTCGATCGGCTGCTGGCGTCGCCTCATTACGGCGAGCGGTGGGGGCGGCACTGGCTCGACCTCGTTCGATACGCCGACAGCAACGGCATGGACGACAACCTCGCGTACTCGGACGCGTGGCGGTTTCGCGATTACGTGATCGTCGTCGTTCAATGCCGACAAAGCCGTATGACCGCTTCGTGAGCGAGCAGATCGCGGGCGACCTGCTCGCCGAGGGCGAGCCGGTGCGGCGCGACGAGCTGGTGATCGCGACCGGTTTCCTGGCGATCGGGCCCAAGATGCTCGCAGAGGATGATCCGGTCAAGCAGCAGATGGACATCGTCGACGAGCAGCTCGACACGGCATGCCGGGTGTTCATGGCGATTTCCGATGGGCTGCGCTCGCTGCCACGATCACAAGTTCGACCCGCTCGACATGAGCGACTACTACGGCCTGGCGGGGATCTTCAAGAGCACGCGGACGATGCTCTCGCATCGTGTCGATTCCAAGTGGAACGTCACCGGGCTGGGCACGAGCGAAGCCGCGCTGCGACTGGACGATCTCGAGCAGATCATCGACCGGCACGACAATCTGCTCGTCAACGGCAACCCCGCCCGGATGGGTGCCAACGCTCGCGAGGCCCACACCAAGCTGCTCGAGGAGGCGAAGCGGGAGTACGCGTCGATTCCCAAGGCGATGGCGGTTGTCGAGGGAACGCCGGGCGACCTGGAGATCTTCCTGCGCGGCAACCATCTCACGCGCGGGCCGGCTCGTTCCACGACGTTTTCCGGCGATTCTCTCCCGAGCGGGAGCAGCCGGCAATCGATCGCGCGCACAGCGGCCGGCTGGAGCTGGCGCGCTGGCTGACGGCGCCGGATCATCCGCTGCTGTCGCGTGTGATCGTCAACCGCGTCTGGCGATGGCATTTCGGCCGGGGACTGGTCGCCTCGGTCGACAACTTCGGCCGGCTGGGCCAGCCGCCTGCTCATCCCGAGCTGCTTGACTGGCTGGCGAGCCGGCTCCTCGAGCAGGGCTGGTCGCTCAAACGGCTGCACAGGGAGGTCATGCTATCGAAAACCTATCAGATGAGCACGCGATGGAACGAACATGCAGCGAGCGTTGATCCTGAGGGTGCTTACCTGTGGCGAATGCCGCGGCGAAGGCTGGACGCCGAAGAGTTGCGCGACTCGATCCTTTTCGTGACGGGACAGCTCGACCGGAAGATGGGGGGCACGCCGCTCAAGACGACTCCGTTTCAGGACCTCTCAGCGGGTGGAGTGTCGCGCAGCCCGGCACTTTATGAATCAACGCGGCGAAGCATCTATCTTCCCGTGCTCAGGGGAGCCGTTTACGAAGTGTATCGCACGTTCGATTTTCCCGATCCTGCGTCCTCGAGCGGCGATCGCGCGGTGACGACGGTTGCCGCACAGGCGCTGTTCATGATGAACAGCAGCATCATGGAGCGAGCGTCGGCAAACCTGGCGGCGAGCTTGCTGGGCGATGGCCGGGGCGATGCCAAGGCGCGGATGGCGCGCGCGTGCCGGTGCGTGCTCGGGCGCGAGGCCACGGCTGAGGAAATCGACTCATGGGGTGCGTTTCTCGATCGATATCAATCTGCTGCGGCGTTCTCCGGGCAAGATCCGGCGATCGTTCGCTGCCGCGCCTGGCAGGGGCTCTGCCGCGCGCTCTTGTCTTCCAACGAGTTCGTGTACGTGGAGTGAGCGTGCCGGGAGCGAATGACGGGAGCTTTTCATGACGCAGCAACACTTCTACCGCGACCGGGCCGCACCGTCACTCTCGCGAAGGCAGGCGCTCGCGCGGATGGGGGCAGGGTTTGGCGGAATGGCGCTCGACGGCGCTCCTTGCCGAGGAATCGGCTGCGGCGGGGAACCCGCTCGAGCCGCGGCCGCCTCACTTTCCGCCGCGGGCGAAGCGCGTGATCATGCTCTTCATGTTCGGCGGACCGTCACATCTGGATACATTTGACCCGAAGCCTCTGCTCCTGCGCGACAGCGGGCGGCCACTGCCACAAGAAAAACGGCCGCGAGTGGTCTCGTTTCCGAACCGGATGGGAAACCTCGTGGGCTCGGCTTTCGAGTTCGGGCAGCACGGCGAGAGCGGGCTTGCGATCAGCTCGTTGTTTCCGCACCTGGCGCAGCGCGCCGACGACCTGTGTGTCATCAACTCAATGCACTGCTCCAATTCGCGGCATGGTGGCGCCGTGCTGGAGTGGCACACCGGCAGCGATACGTTCATCCGGCCGAGCTTCGGGTCGTGGGTCACGTATGGGCTAGGGAGTGAAAACCAGGATTTTCCCGGGTACGTCACGATCTGCCAGGACCTTTCCCAGGGAGGAGCCAACAACTTCGGGTCGGCGTTTTTGCCGGCCGTGTACCAGGGGACGACTCTGGGCTACGCGGGCGAGCGTGCGGCGGATGCGCGGATCCCGTTTCTCGGGAGACGGCTCGGCGATACCCGAATTGCAGCGTCTCGAGCTGGACTTGATCGCCGCGATGGATCGGCGCCAGGCAATGCAACGAGAGCCGGACTCCGAGCTGGATGCCAGGATCTCCTCGTTCGAGCTGGCCTTCCGGATGCAAGCCCGGGCACCGGAGATGCTCGATATCGCGGGCGAATCAAACGCCACCGAGCGCCTCTACGGCCTCGACGACGAGGCGACGGCCGACTTCGGCACGCAGTGTTTGCTGGCGCGACGGCTTGTCGGAGCGCGGCGTGCGTTTCGTGCAATGCAACCTGGGCGGCTGGGATTCGCACTCGAACCTGAAGGCCGCGCACAGCGGGCTTGCACGCGCGGTCGATAAGCCGATTGCCGGGTTGCTGACCGACCTGAAACAGCGTGGACTGTGGAATGATACGCTGGTTGTGTGGGGCGGCGAGTTCGGCCGCACACCGACGTGCGAGGGATCCGACGGTCGCGATCACAATCCGCACGGATACACGATGTGGCTTGCCGGCGGCCGGAGTGAAATCAGGGCTTCGGTGGGGCAAGACCGACGACTATGGATACTTCGCGGTTGAAGACAAGGTGCACGTGCACGACCTTCACGCCACGATTCTTCACCTTCTGGGGCTCGACCACAAGCGGCTGACTTACCGTCATGCCGGCCGTGACTTCCGGCTGACGGACGTGCACGGAGAAATCGTGAAGGGAATCCTCGCGTGAATTGCTGGTGCCCGAGTCGCCGTTCGCTTCGTCTCGGCTTGATTGCCCACTTCCACGATGCTGCGTGCAGCGGGAGGCGACGCCCGTGATCGATCCAACTCGGAGAGAGTTCCTTGCGGCCGCCGGCGGCGTGCTGGCGGCGGCGGGCCCAGGTTCCGGTGCCTCGCGGTCAGGCGAATGCAATCTCGCCGGCGGCCCAGGGGGCCAGGTTGATCCCGGGGTGTTGCCGCCGCATCGGCCGGTCATGGTCGAGGGCGTTCATGCCTACACGAGCCAGGTGAGCGTGGCCGCGGGTGAGGCCGTTCGCGTTCATGTGAGCAGCTCTTATCCGTATGAGCTAGCCATTTGCCGGCTGGGAAGCGACCCGAACAGCACTTCTCGCGACGAGACGGTGCACTCGTTCGGCCGATCTGCACCGAGCCAGCGACCGATTCATCCGGGCTCATACCTGCATGTTGAGGATCGGATCGACCCCGGGATCGAGCTTGAGGGCTTGACGCTGGAGGTCTGGGTCAGACGCTGGCGTACCGTGGGCCGCCAGGCGCTCATGGGCCAGCTCGACGAACGAGGACCGGGCGGCTTCGGATTGTTCGTCGGCGAAGACGGGTCGATCGGCTTTTATACCGGGAGCGGCCAAGGGTTTCAGCAAGAGAATCTGCACACGACCGGACCAGGGCAGATCACGATGCAGATCAACCCGCTGGGTCTCAAGATCCAGGCGGACAACACGCCGAGCTCGGTGCTTCAAAACCGGTGGCATCATGTGGTCGCATGCGCCGATCGCAAGAGAAAATACCTCTGGATCGACGGAGTGAACGTAGCAACCTGGGTGACGCCGGGGCCGATCCGTCCCGGTGATGCACCGCTGCGCATCGGTGCCTCGGGCAAAGACGGGCTCGCCGATTACTTGCTTGATGCCGATATTGCCATGCCGGCGGTTTACGGCAAAGCGCTATCGGCGGACGAGATTGGGGCGAGATATCGCTCGCAGGCGCTCTCGCGGCCCGTTGACGCGGCGTTACTCGGTTCCTGGCCGCTTGATGAGGAGCGAGGCGATCGGGCTGCGGACGCCTCGCGGCACCGGCGCGACGCGAGAATCATCGATCATGGAACATGGATGATCGGCGGCCCGAGCTTCGAGTGCGACGTGCCGCGAGCGGCGGCTTATGACCCCGCCAAGGACCGCGCGGGGACACGGGCTGCGGCTGGCGTCGGACGATGTATTCGACTGCCGGTGGCCGGCCACGCACGAAATTCGCCTGAGCGAGCAGGCACGATCCGGCATTTACGCGGCGCGAATCCGGTTTTCGCACGGTGGGGAGGAGCGGCTTTATCACAGTGTGTTCATCGTCAAGAAGGGGATTTCACCCTCGAAGGCACCGATTGCGTTTCTTTGTTCGACGAACACCTGGCGAGCCTACGCCGCAACGCCGTTCTCGGCGAGCTGGAGCGGGCTGAAGAAGTCGATCGGCAATAACGGCTTCGCGAACAGCGCCGGGAGATCCGCCGGCGTTCTGCTTGTACCGCCCGCATCGGGCGGGGCAGGGGACTTATTTCGTGGGCAGCCGGATGCCCTGGCCGGTTGTGGGTCCATACACATTGATGGGCCCGGAGGAGTGGGATTACAGCCATCTCTGCCGCCAGGATCGGTTCACGCAAACCTGGCTCGAGAAATCCGGATACTCTTATGACGTATTGAGCGACACCGACGTGCACATGGACGCAGGCGTGCTGGAGGGCTACAAGGTGCTGTTCGTCGTCGGGCACAGCGAGTACTGGTCGTTCGACGCGATGAATGCGGTGAGCCGCTTTCTCGATCGGGGCGGTAACGCGGTGGTTCTTTCGGGGAACACGGCGTTCTGGCGAGTAAGTTTCAACTCCGATGCCACGATCATGGAGTGTCGCAAGGGCGATGCGCCCGGCACGCAGGTGCGCAGTGATCGCCGGGGCGAGATGTGGCACAGCCACGACGGGGGACGGGGAGGTATGTCGCGAGAGTGCGGGTTCCCGGCGTGGCGACTGTTCGGGCTTGAATATTTCTCGCTCGTGGGTGTCGGCTCCGCAGGGGTGGGGCCGTACCTGGTGCGAAATGCGGATCATTTTCTGCTTCGAGAACCGGTTGATCTTCAGCTTCGAGATGGCGACCGATTGGGTCAGGCACCCGGGCGGCCGCTTCCGCAGCCGATCGGCCACGAGGGCGACGTGCGGGTCTCGACGCTGGCCAGGTTTCAGGTCGAGCCGCCGCCGGAAGGGATGGCTCAGCCGGTGAGCGATCCGCCTGGAATGACGCTGCTGGCTGAAGGGTTCGCCGATTGGAAGAAGGTTGCGATCGGCGCGCCTTGGGATTATTTCCAGCGAAGTGTGCCGGCCGCGAAGGCGCCGGCTATTCCAGTCGCCGCCGAGATGATCTACTGGGAGCGGCCCGGCGGCGGGCGGGTGTTTCACAGTGGATCGATCAATTCGGGAATGACACTCGACGCTGATCCGAAATGGGGCGGCCTGCTGAAGAACGTGCTGGCCCATTTCGGCGTGCCGCGGCCTTGACTCATTTCAAGTGCTCAACTCAGGAAGGAAGATCGTGCGCAGCTCGCCCTCGAAATCGACATCGCCACCGACGCGGCGGACGGTGCTGCTTCTCATGTGCGTGGTCGCGTGCGGGCACTTCAATCGCGTGGGGATTTCCGTTGCCGGGACCGAGCGGATCATTCCGGCCTACGGAATCTCTCCCGAAAAGATGGGGATGGTTTATTCCGCGTTCCTCGTTTTTTACACGCTGGCGATGTTCCCCGGCGGTTGGTTCATCGACCGATTCGGTGCTCGGCGGGCGCTTGTGCTCCTGGGCTTCTCTGCAACGGTGTTCGTCGCTTTGACCGGCTGTGTCGGCCTGGTGTTTTACGAGGCAACGACTCTGATCATGGGATTGCTGGTGGTGAGGTCGCTACTGGGGCTGGTCTACGCGCCGCTGCACCCAGGGTCGGCACGGATGGTGGCCGATGAGCTGCCGCCGGAGGCGAGGCCAAAGGCGCTGGGCTGGATCAACTTCTCGGCTTGCCTGGGGATCGCCGCGACGCAGCTTGTGCTCGGAGCGCTGATCGATCGGTTCGACTGGCAGGTCGCGCTTCTGATTTCAAGTGCGCTTAGCCTGGTCGTTGCCCTCGTCTGGACAGAAGGAACGAGAGCAACCGGAACGGCGCACCATGAAAAGACAGACCAGCCGGCGGTGTCGATCGATCTGGAAGCGCTCTGGCGCGTCCTTCGCCAGCGAAGCGTGATCGGCATCACGGCGAGCTATGCGGCGTATGGTTATTTTCAATATTTGTTCTTTTACTGGATTTCTTATTATTTCGAGAAGGTGCAACACCAGGACCGCGTGGTCGCCCGCGGCTACACGACGGCGATCACGCTGGCGATGGGCGCGGGGATGCTCTGCGGCGGCTGGCTGATGAGCCGGGTGCCCGCTCGCTTTTCACCGTGGGCCAGGCGGGCGATTGTGCCGATGGTGGGCATGCTGGCGAGCGGGGCGGTGTTCGAGCTGGGGCTGCTGGCATCCAATCCACAGGCGACGATTGTGGCGTTCGTGCTATCAGCCGCGCTTCTGGGACTTTGTGAGGCGGCGTTCTGGACCACGGCGGTCGAGCTGGGCGGCCCATTCGGCGGCTCGGCTGCGGGCTTGATGAACACGGGAGGGAATGCCGGGGGCGCGATCTCACCCTATCTTACACCGTTTCTGAGCGACGTGATCGCCCGGCAATCGGGCGCGGATGCCGGGTGGCGCATCGCGCTGGGCCTGGCCGGAATCATCGTGTTCGCGGGTGGGGCGATCTGGTTCTTTGTCCGTCCGCCGGGGAAAGAGGTCGATGCGTCAGGATGCAAGCCTGACATACTCGATGGGTGGGATTGACAGCCCGACGTACTCAATGCGTCAGGCTGAAGCCTGACCTACTCAATCACTCGTCTGGAAAGACCTCGTTGAGCGTCAGGGCGAGGCGGATTGATGCCTGGTAGAGCCGTTTTCGCACCACTGGCAGGTGTATGTTCAAATAGGAATCGCCGAGTTTCTGACCGGCTTTGAGCCGTTTGCCGGTTTCGGGGACCTGGTAGGCGGCTCTGGCGAGCAACAGGCTTTCGGTGGCCCAGTCTTCGACGGTTCCCTTCACGGCTTCGGCGCGTTTATTCGGAGTATCGAGCTCGCCGAGATCGGCGACCCAGAAATCTTCGCTGTCACCAACTCGCTGGATCATCCCACCGTCCCAGAGTCGATGCATATTCGTACCGTCATCGAAGAACCGCACCTGGGTCTTGTTCCCGCCCTTGTCGTGGTTGTCGCCGACGTGGAGGGGCATGTGGAGGTCTTCAATCAAATGAACGAGGAATCGGAGCGCCAGCCGCCGCTGTTCAAGAGGCTTCGCCGGGTCTTTGAGAGTTTTCTTGAACTCATTGATCTTGGTGACGATGCAGCCTTTTTCGGGAACGTCACCCGAGAACTTCGCGTCGTACTTGGGTTCATCGAGTGGAACGTCGACATAGTGCCACGGGCCGGACCCGGGCACGTCGCGGAGATGCTCGTCGGCCCAGTTCGAGGCGTCGGCCATCGTCTCGCCCGGCTCGAGCAGGGCGGCGACGGCGGCCCTTGCTTTGGGATTCAGCTTTCGCTCTGCGAGCTTGCCGATGATGCGATGACCAAGCGGCCCCCAGGCCTGGGCCCGTGGCGACCCTTCTAGCATCAGTACGATGACGAGCGAGCTAACAAACAGCGTGCGAGCGGATGAGCGTCTCGATCTCACCAAGGTCATGGTTTGTTCCCAAAATGCAGAAGCGGAGAATTCGATCGTCGGTGAGGCATCGATTATCGTCGCGCTCGCTTGACAAATCAATCGGCCGAGCTAGCGCCGCAAATCCGGCGGCTCGCGGACAGCGAGAACTTGACGTCAGTGCCGCCGTCGTTTATATAACTAGTTAGTTCCAGAACCAGAGGGTTATCCAATGACGTTATCCAGGCGTCTCGACGCGACGTTCGCCGCTCTCGCCGATCCGACACGGAGGGCGATCCTGAAGCGGCTTGCGTCCGGCGAAGCGTCGGTGACGGATCTCGCGAGGCCGTTTTCGATGAGTCAGCCGGCGATCTCGAAGCACCTCAAGGTGCTCGAGCGCGCCGGGCTGATTTCACGCGGTCGCGACGCGCAGAGGCGGCCGCGCCGGATTGAAGGCAAGCCGCTAAAGGAGGCGGCGCAATGGCTGGAGCGGTATCGCCAGGTCTGGGAAGGGAACTTCGAGCGGCTGGATGCACTGCTCGAAGAAATGAAGATCGACGACCAGAAACTCAGGCAGTCCAAGTAATCGAGGAGACGAGCGATGCAGAACGCGGGAAATCTGAAAGTAACGACGCCGACCGACCGCGAGATCAGAATGACCCGGGTCTTCGATGCGCAACGCGAGCTGGTCTTTGAAGCATTCACGAAGCCCGAGCTGCTCAAGCGATGGCTGGTGGGCCCGCCGGGCTGGTCCCTCGAGACGTGCGAAATCGATCTGCGGGTTGGCGGCGCCTATCGCTACGTCTGGCGCGGGCCAGACGGCACGATGATGGGCATGGGGGGTGTCCATCGCGAGATTGTGCGCCCGGAGCGGATCGTCTGCACCCAGCTCTTCGACGAGGATTGGACCGGCGGCGAGGCGGTTGGGACGCTCGTCCTGACCGAACAGAACGGCAAGACGACACTCACGAACACGATTCTCTACACCTCCCAGGAGGCTCGCGACGCCGTCCTCAAGAGTCCCATGGAGCATGGCGTGGCCGCAAGCTACGATCTTCTTGCCGCGCTGCTGGCGTCATCAGAGACTTACTGAGACTTTTCGCTTCGTGAAACAGCCAGTTCCATCACCGTCGAACAAACGACAGAAAGGACCCGCTAACCAATGAGAATTCTGAACAGTACATCATTTGTTGTTTTCATCACGCTCGCTCTCGTCCCGGGATGGCAGGCTCGCGAGTCGCCGGCCGAGGCCATTTCGGAATCGACGAACGCTCCGCCTGCAAGAAAGGGTATCGCGATGAATCAGAACGACAACGGCACCTACGCGCTGGTGAACGGTCTCAAGATGTATTACGAGATTCACGGCGAGGGGAAGCCGCTCATCCTGCTGCACGGTGGTGTCGGCGGGATCGAGATGTTGCGGCCAGTTCTGCCTGCGCTAGCGAATTCTCGCCGAGTCATCGTTGTCGAGCTCCAAGGCCACGGGCACACTGCCGATATCGATCGCCCGCTGCGATACGAACTGCTGGCGGAAGACATCGCGGCGTTTCTCAAGAATCTGAAGATCGAAAAAGCAGATATCGCGGGCTATTCGCTCGGTGGCGGCGTGGCCCTCCGAATGGCCATCGCGCACGCGGACCTGGTGAACAAGCTTGTGATCATCGCTGCACCGTTCAAGCGCGACGGGTGGTACCCGGAGGTTCTCGCCGGGATGGCGAAGATGGGACCGGCGACGGCCGAGGGAATGAAGCGATCTCCTCTGTTCGAGCTTTACCCAGGCGTCAACTGGGGTGTCCTGTTCACAAAGCTCGCCGATCTGTTGAAGAGAGACTACGACTGGTCGAAGGAGGCCGCGGCACTGGAAGCACCCACCTTGCTTGTCTTTGCCGATGCGGATTCGGTAAGCCCCGCGCACATCGTGGAATTCTATGGGCTGCTTGGCGGCGGCAAGAAGGACGCGGGGCTCGATGGCTCGGGACGACCGACGGCTCAACTTGCGATTCTTCCCGGCTGCACGCACTACAACATTCCGGCCTCGCCCGTGCTCACGACGATCATGAAGGCGTTCCTCGACGCTCCGCCAGCACAGCGATGAAAATTGAACACGGCGGCAAATCCGGTGCGGGTTTGCATGTGCGGCACCTCGAGCCCCGCGACGCGTGTTTCCCACAACACGAGCGCGACGACTCGGACGCATTCCAGAGCAACGATTCCTCGCGAGGATATCCCGATGCGAAACATCATCACCCAGACCGTAGTGCTCAAGGCATCACCCGAGCAGCTCTTTGCGATGTACCTGGATCCCGCGGCCCATGCGTCCTTCACCGGCGCTGCCGTCACGATCAGCCCTCAGGCGGGAAGCGAGTTTCAGGCGTTCGGTGGCGTGTTGACCGGAGCGATGCTCGCGGTCATCGAGCCTCGGCTGATCGTGCAGGCCTGGCGTTCAAGTCAGTTCCGCGCGGAGGACTGTGATTCGACTCTGATCCTGAGTTTCTCCCGGGCGCCAGCAGGCGGGCGAATCGACTTGATTCATCTCGACGTGCCCGACCACGACTTCGCCGGAGTGACTGAAGGCTGGGAGAAATACTACTGGACGCCCTGGAGGAAGTACCTCGAAGGCTCCGCATGACGTGCATCCGCGGCGCAGCGCCTCTCGTGATCCCGGGCTTGTCGCCGCTTGCAAATCAGATCCTGGACTGCCGGAACGGCTGCCAGTAGAATCCCATTCGAATTCTGCCGACGATCTCTCCGGAACAAGCTATCTGAATTTGCCCATGAATATCGCGATCGTAGGCTGCGGGTTCGTCGCCGATTCTTACCTGGCCACAATGCCGGGCCATCCCGAGTTGAAATTGGTGGGGGTTGCTGATCGGGATGCTGACCGGGCCGCGCGATTCGCGGCGGTACATTCGTCGCTCAAATACGATTCGCTCGACGACCTGCGGAGTGATTCGCGTGTCGAGATGGTGCTCAACCTCACGAACCCAAGGAGCCACTATGAAGTGAACAGGGCGTGCCTGGAAGCCGGCAAGCACGTCTACAGTGAGAAGCCGCTGGCGATGGAACTCGACCAAGCCAGAGCGCTGGTCGAGCTGGCCGAGGCGCACGGCCTCGGTCTGGCTTCAGCGCCTTGCAGCTTGCTGGGAGAGACCGCCCAGACTTTGTGGAAGGCACTCCGAGAGCGCCGAGTGGGACCAGTCCGGCTGGTCTACGCCGAGATGGACGACGGCATGGTGTTTCGTATGCAGTACCGCAACTGGAAGAGCGCATCGGGGGCTCCCTGGCCGGCCAAAGACGAGTTCGAGGTGGGGTGCACGTTCGAGCACGCCGGGTACTATTTGACCTGGCTCCCGGCTTTCTTCGGTCCGGCGCGCACGGTGACGGCGTTCTCGGCGTGCCTGGTCCCCGACAAGAAGACCGATATGGCCCTCGAGAGAGAGGCACCTGACTTCTCGGTTGCCTGCATCACGTTTGACACGGGAGTTGTTTGTGGCACGGTTGACGTGCAGCATCATCGCTCCTCATGATCACACGTTGAGAATCATCGGCGATGAGGGGATCCTGAGCACTCGTGACTGCTGGTATTATCGATCGCCCGTGCAGATCCAGCGGCCGATCACGATTCGCCGCTAGACGTTCATGTCTCCCTTCAAGACGCCCTATCGTCTCTGCCGGGTTGAGAGCGGACGGCATCGCGATCGGGGATCGCAGCAGATGGATTTTGCACGGGGAGTCAGCGAATTTGCAGCGTCCATTCGTGAAGCTCGCCCGTGCAGACTTTCCCCGCGGTACTGCCTCCACACGAACGAAATAGTCATCGCCATCGACCATGCCCGGGCGGCTGGCGCCCGTTACGCGATGACCACGACGTTCGATCCGGTCGATCCGATGCCCTGGACAATGTGACGCTCGAGTTGGAGTTCATCCTCTGTGAAATCTGATCCTGTCGGCCGGAGCACGCGCTGGGGCATTCTGGGTACCGGCGCCGTCGCACGTGCATTCGCCGAGGACCTGCGGCTGCTTCCGGACGCGGTGCTAACATCGATCGCATCGCGCCGGCGCGAGCGGGCGAGCTCTTCGCCAGCGAGTTCGGCGCGAAGCGTGCCCACGAGGGCGTGAATGAGCTCGCCGCGGATGACGAGGTCGACGTTGTCTACGTGGCGACGCCCCACAACCGGCATCGGGATGATGCTGTGGCCTGCCTCTCCGCCGGACGAGCTGTGCTCGTGGAGAAACCATTCGCGATCAACGCGGCCCAAGCCCGCGAAGTGATCGAACAGGCTCGGAAGTCCAACCGTTTCTGCATGGAAGCGATGTGGATGCGTTTTCATCCTTTGATTCACAAGGTCCGTTCAATCGTGGAGTCTGGCGAACTAGGATCGGTCCGCCTGTTGACCGCCGAGTTCGGCTATCCGACCCCGTTCGATCCCGAGAACCGGTTTTTCGATCGCCGCCGGGCGGGAGGTGCCTTGCTCGATCGCGGAGTGTATCTGCTCTCCCTCGCGTATTTCCTGCTCGGACCACCCCAGGAAACGGTCGGCCGGGCCGCCATCGGCCCAACCGGCGTGGATGAACAGGACTCGTTGATCTTGACGTTTCCAAGCGCCGCGCAGGCCGTGCTGACGGCCTGGTTGCGCAGCCGTCTGCGAAACGAGGCTCGGATCATCGGCACGATCGGGCAAATTCGCATTCACGAACCGTTTTATGCACCCCATCGCGTCTCTCTGAATTTCTTCACAGAGCCTACTGGATTAACCACTCATGCAGGCATCCAATCAGCCGGTTGGAAGGGCCTAATGCGGTGGAACGCGCTGTTTCGGCGAGTCTTTGAGACGGTCGGGCGTCCAACGCTGGAACGCTTGCGCCGCGACACGAGGACTCTGAACCACTTCGGCCACGGTCAAGGGTATCAATACCAAGCCGCCGAGGTCATGCGGTGTCTCGGGGCCGGTCTTTTAGAAAGTCCGCTCATGCCCCTTGACGAATCTTTAGCACCGCAACCGCCGACGAGCTACGCCGTGCCTGGCGTTTGAGTTTCCCCGAGGAACAAGCTTGAACGCGGTTGCGACGACGTGGCGGGTCAACCACGATTCCTGGGTTCGAGTCATTGCTCGATTCTGGGCGAATGAACGGTGCAAAAACACTCGTTTCTTTCCAAAAAGAAGTGCCAATCGCGCAGCGTTGATTCCAAAAAGCAACAAACCGCAGCCTCGAAAACTCTAAACGATTGACTACACAACGACCGGGTGTTAACCTGCGATCCGTGTTGCTCTCCCGCGCATGGAATTCGATGTTACATGTTAACTTGAGTAAGCAGTTCCTGCGTGTTTCAAATCCAACGCGTTTGTCTACTTGAAAATGAACTTGCTCTCGCCGATCCTCCTCGGAGAGTCTGCCCCGATGAGTCACTTTCTTTCCCCGTCAAGACCTCGCTCAAGCTCGACCGCCATGAATGACTCGGCCTGTGTCCAAGACGACGGGCAATTGCTCGCCGTGGTTCCCGATCAATTGCAAAGTCGGGGCTCGCTCAACGATGTCAGTCTACGCTGGCTCGTAAAGCGCTCCGTGGATATTTCGGGCGCTCTGGTGGGTCTTATTCTGCTCGCACCAGGGATTCTATTCATCGCTTTGCTGATTCGCCTCGAGAACCGCGGCCCCGTGCTGTTCCGCCAGTTGCGGCGAGGGTATCGCGGACGGCTTTTCCGCGTGATCAAATTCCGAACCATGACCACCGACGCCGAGCAACGCTTGGGTGAACTGGAAGAGAGCAACGAATCCGCCGGAGGCGTTCTCTTCAAGCTCCGTAATGATCCTCGCGTCACCCGGTTGGGACAATTCTTGCGTCGCCACAGTCTCGATGAGCTTCCCCAGTTGTTCAACGTCCTGTGGGGTGAGATGAGTTTGGTTGGTCCACGTCCGCTTCAACTCAGGGACAGCGAAAAACTCTTGGCCTGCGATCCCGAGGCTTACGCGCGCCGCCTCGAGGTGATGCCGGGGCTGACGGGGCCCTGGCAGGTAGGCGGGCGCAGCGAAGTCGACTACCAGCGCATGGTGGAACTCGACCTCGAATACGCGGAAAACTGGTCAATTGGCGGAGACTTGGTGATCATCGGTAAGACCTTCTTCGTCGTCCTGATGCGGCACGGCGCATACTGAAGTGCGTGACGAAACTCGCCGCCCGCTGTGGAAGCACGGCATTGCAGTCACACCTCCAAACTGCGCGGAGGCGATCCTCCTTAGGCGGCTGCACTTAGGTTCCACAGTTGCTGAGCCAATGGGGCTCGTGAGTCCTCCGGTCGCGCGGCGAGGCCCGCTAGAAAGCCTCGGCGAGCGATCGATGCCCGGGTTCCCGGTGGCGATCGCGCGATCGAAACGGGCGAACGCCAACAGGCGTTGGTTATGAACGCCCCCCGATTACCAAATTGGCAATCCAGTCGTGACGGGTGGTCAATTCACCGTTCGTGTCGTAGGTTTCTGCTGGGAGCAGGAAGCAACGTCACGTATTTGAATGCTAAGGCGTGGGAAGTCGACTGCACGAGAGCGGCTCTGCTTCATTTTCGGCCTGCGAACAGCGTTCTCGGCTCTAACGCTGTCCGCACAGCCGTCAAAAATCGGGGCGACCGGATTTGAACCGGTGACCTCTTGCACCCCAAAGAACCCCGAAACCCCTGTGAGTCAGAATCGAAATACCCTATAAATGCAGCATAATACCGTAGTTTTCGCCCATTTGCAATACTACCCCGAAACTGCTCTCATTTGCGATATTATTGGGTAATCGGTAGGGTTTTAGGGTAGTTACCCCGATTGATTAGCGCCGCCGTCATCCGCGGGATGCACCGCAAGGAGGAATGATGAATTGGTGGACGCTGGGCAGGGAATTGGAACAAAAGATGTTCGAGTTTCGCCGCAATGGGATGAATGGAACCCCCGAGCAGCGAGAGGCATTCCTGAACGAGATTTTTCACGGAGTGCGATTCAACGGGCAGATGGCCGTGCTCGCAGCACCTTTGCTTGGGAAGACCCAGAGGGAAATGTTTGACGTCCTGTCGGCCCAGGCAATCGAATTCGCCAAGGAACAAGCTGACGAGAACCGGATATGACGCTCACCAAACTGAGCTATACGTCGAAGCCCATCGCAAGGCGTACGAATCCTTAGGTGAGCGGATGGGGTTCACGTGAGCGAAGTCCGGGCGTCCAGCCATCCATAGCCCTTTGACAGCGATTCAGAGCGCCTGGCCGACGCTTTCCACGTCCAGAGCACCGCGGACGCCCCTGGCGAGCGTATAGGGCCTCGGGCGTGACAACTCCACCCGCTTGCGATGCCCCTTCCGCTCAGCGAAACTAGATACCGTCCGGCCCGCGGAGCCAGGCGGATCCTAAGGTGCTCGGCCGGATTGGTGCGCCGTCGCGCTCGAAGGTACTTCACTCTCGCGCTGGCGCGATCATGAACCCCGCCAGCCCGGGCGTTGGCCTGCCAGGTAGCGGCCCGGGCATCCCATGCTTGCCTCAAGCCGTCCTGTAAGCGATTGCGGGCCGCCAGCCCCGGTTGGAGAACCACGATGTTGACAAGCGTGGTCTTGTTCGCCGCGAAGCACCAAGAGAACCCCGTCGTCGCTCTGATCGTGGTACTGCTTTCGCTGGCAGCTTGCGTCATCGCGGTGATACAAGCGATCAACAAAAGTCAGAACGCGGTCTGGAGGAACGGACTTCCCTACTGCCCCGTTTGCGGCAGGCAGATCTCCCTGAAGGGATCGCGAACGCACTGCCGATCTTGCGGATATAACCTCGTCCAATCTTCAACGGCGTCCGCAGAGGCGACTAGGCGCGAGATAAAGCGCAGCGCGAACAAGTGCGGCGATTCGCTAAGGCGATAGCGGCATGCGCCGTGTCATGCTGGAAGCGCACTGTGTCATGCTGGCAGTCAGTTGTCCTACGATACAAAAGTCGGTGCGCCAGACAAAACACCGTCTATCTCGCAAGAGGCATTCAGCCCGGCCCGTGGGCCTGGTTCCAGGTCCTACCTGATCTGCAGCAGGCGATACTTTTGGGGCTCGCCTTTGCCGTGCCGGTCGTGTTCATCCTGATATTATTCTTCGGGGTCATCTCCCCTGCTGGTCGACAGTAACCCACCCCGTGCGCCATCTTGATCACTCATCGGCCAACGCCTCGTTGAGGACCCTCGCCAGCCTTAACCCCGCCAGGTACATCCGCTCCTTCGCGACCGGCAGGTTCTTCAGGTGGCAATCAACTTTTCTTTTTGCACTGCTACCGTCTTGTGATTACGCTCGCCCACCCGCATATTGACTACGGCATCGGGACTCGACGAACTTTCGCTCAATCAAGGAGCCCGAATTGGACGATCTATTCAAACTCTCCGAGATTTTCTTGCTTGCGGCCACGATACTTGTCGCCGCTCTAGGAGCCGCTAACACGGAACCACTCAAAGCAGGCATTTCACTCGTAGGCCTGGTAACAGCTATCTTTTGGACCATTTGCGGTTGGGACGCCATCCACACCATGACGGGCGAGGCCCCCCGGCGCGGTTATATATTAGCATGGATGCCGGTCTTTTTCGTGGTGTGCTGGATTATCTCGGTAGCGGTTCATTGGCGAGGCTTCTCCCGGTTCCGAGGCTGAGACATGGTCTTTCAGTAATAGAACGCCGATGTTCAGAATCACCCAGAACGGACAAGAGCCCATCGTCGACGTCGATACCATCGACCAGCTTGAGCCCGCGATTCGCTCGAGCGAGCCGGGTCGTTACCACGTGGACGAGATAAGCGGAGATCCGCTCCCGTCTGGTCACACCTCGCGCCGCTGGGGTATCGCGATCGAACGAGCGGACGGGACGGTTGTGCTCGAGCCCGATCCGTAGCCATGAGCTCGGCGCGGACCATACCTTCCCACTGGGATCTTGCAGCCGGTTCTTTGCGCCCGATGGTTCGATTGCGATTGAGCGGGCGCAGTGGGAAGCGCGAAACGCCTTGGCAGTCATCAGAACGTCACTTTTGAGCAGATATCCTTCATTTTTCTGGCTTTTTTCTTGCGCCCGGCTTTGGTTGACTCTTCGGTGTACCACAAATTGTAGACATGCGCGTGCGCGGCGTTATCAGGAGCCACATCGTCGCGCTCGTCCCGCGTATCAAAACCATGTTTCCTCGCCTCTCCACAGTTGAACTCCACCAAGGCTAGAACTGACATGCCAAACGAGCGAAGTCTGGCGACAGTTTCCGGCGGCGTAGTAAGCGCGCTTCGATCCACAGAGAATATCGCCTTATCGAAGGCAGCGCTCGAGGGACAGTCGCTTTCACAATCCCATTGCATTTCGTCGACTATTCCTCTAAGTACATTCTCGAAATCAGGCACTTGTGGACCTGCGTCCGGCGGGATCGGCATTCCTCTTCTCCGAGGAGAACCACAACAGTAGATTTCTAATAGCGACTTCCGACGAAGCAGGGATAAGTTCTTCCTCTTCGATGGCCTCGTCGCTATCCCACTTCAGATAGTGTACAAGTTCAGGCGTCTCAAATTCGATTTCCAGCGAACGGTTGCCCCGATGCCATTCCAATTGAACTCGACCCATTGTCATTGGAACGACGCGCGGCGAAGTGCGAAAGCTGTCTCCGAACTTAGCAAGGAATCGGCTGGCTGTTGCGATGATCGCCGGGTTGATCGGATCGGCACCGTCGCCGTCCCAGTTTTGCCGCAGTCGCCGCACTCGCTCCAATTGTTTGTGAACCATAAGCCTACCGGACAAACGTAAGGCGTGGTCGTGGAGGATTTGGGCTTGGTCCGCGCTCCGTTCCAGCGCTCCCTGCACCGAGATCGCTGGCGAGACTGGAGCGCCGCCGAACATGCGCCAGCAGTCCACGAGAGCCGTCTCGATTGACTGCCAAGTATCCATTGTTTCGGCGAAAAGATTTTCGTTCTTCAAAGATGTCGGCATTTGGATCGCAATGGCCACGGGTTAGTCCTTTCGCGCGGAAGCTATCGCGGATGTCAGTCGCGCTAGTGATTGTTCCGCGTCAACTCGGTCACGCTGTGCATATTCGGGCAGAAACGCGTCGAACCGAAACAGTCCGTCGCTAAGCCTTATCGTATATTGATAATTGCAAGAAAGCCCGAACATATCCGAGCTGTCCGCAGTCCGTACTATGACAGTCGCGATTCCTTGCACGGATTCGTTCGTCACAAGGGCTCGCTTTAGAAAAAGATCACCCGCCTCCGCATTGCCCAGGCCCAACTCCCCGGCCGCGACGTTCAACTTCCGAGCGATAATCTCCGTTGCGTTTGCACCGGAAACCTGACGGACGTACTCGAAATTTAGCGCCACGATGTTTACCGGAGTGTGCAGGAGCACATCGTCGAACAGCCGTTGTGCGATTTCGCGGATTCGATCGATGTTCGCGCTCGATCGGGTTGTTATGTCCCATCGGTCGGGTAGACACTTGATATCGATCTCGCCCAGTCCGAATTGGGAATACGCTGGAGTACACACGACTGGCTGCGTTTGGGTGGCATGTTCTGCTTCTTGGCCGCTAATCAGTTTTACCAACTGGTACCACGCCGGATGATGAATTCGCGGGTTCATTGCCCCGATTACGACAACACCGAATAAGTCGGAGTCTTTCGACATCGAGGCACTCCGAATAGATTAGTTAGAAACAACTTCGTTAGACCCTAAGTGATGTTACGTGACTCGGCAAATTTTGCAACCGCCTATCTGGGCGCACACTGCTCATTAGTATAACACCGCGAACGACAAATGTCCCAATCCCCTGCGATGCGATAGCGCGCCCGCCGAATCCCTCGACCGAAGCGCCTCGGGCCTCATGGCGAGGCGTCTGGACGACGCAACCCACCCCGCCGCCGCAGGGCTTTCACCGCCCCACACTGACACACCGCGACCGGTCCGGCGTCGCTGGCCCGAATAGTCGTCACTGCCTGACAGTCGTCACAACGTGGCCCGAAGTCCCCGCGCGGGTCCGGCGTCGGCGCCTCGGGCCTCGGCTGTTGTTTCGATTTTATTCGCATCGTCACCGTCCAGGTTCCTCAGAAGCTACTCGACCCCGATTTTCCCCATGTTTTTGAGGCTGCAAACCCATAAGCACCCGATAGATATTCGGGATTTTATGGTTTTTGCTCGCCCGTCACGTAAACCCCGGCGCCTCTGAGCTTCGATATCGGCTCCGCTGTGATCGCCCCGTCTGCCTTGGCGATCACCACCAACGTCAATTCGTGGCCTGCCCCGTGGTCGATCGCGCCGACCGCGAGAGCAGGTCCCTTGCCAATGATCTCAACGCTGAGTGGCGGGTACAGTTGCATCATGATTTGCCGGTTTCCTGTTTGTGGCGAAGCCGCTCGAGGCGCTCTTTTAGCGGCGGTCGCTCTGGTGGAGTTGATCCGAGCCCACGCGCGGCCTGTGACTTGCGAGCGTCATAGGCGATTGTTCGTCGGGCCTCGGGTTGATGTGGTGACTTCTGGTTGATCATGCCGCCCCCTCGACTCTTTTGAACGTTCCCTCTCGCCGGCACTTCGACTCGTCCTCTGCCGTTGCCAGCAATTCGGCGCGCAGGTCCCGAAGTTTCGCCAAGAGCTGTTCACGGTAGCCGCCAAACTCTCGGCCGAAAGGGCTGTTCCGCGCCGTCGCCGAGAGCTGCGAGAGCTGCATGTCGATCTCTTGCAGTTTCCGACGCGCTTCCTGCATGTCGGCGTTGATTTCGGCGTAGTCACGCACGCGATAACCTCATAGCCCTTTCCCTCGTCCGGGCTTTCTCCTGGCACGATTTACACGTGACGATAATGCCGCCGTAGTCATTCGTCGTCGTTCCCGCGGGCTTGCCGGTCCGGCAGACGCTGCATACTTTCGCCGCTCTGAACGCGGTCTGGTGGCGAAGCATGTCCCTACGCGCTTCGCATGAGCCGTTGGCGAGAGCTCTGGTTTCCTGAATGTCTTCCGAGCACTCGGCGCACACAATCGCCGTGATTTTTCCGCCGCTCGACTCGAACTCCGTCGCTGTTCTCTTGCGGCACACCCGGCATGTGGGATCGCTCGAGATTGCCGACTGGAGCCGCCCTGGCAAGCTCCGCGTTCGCTGTTTGACTCATGGCCTGTGTCCTCTGGTTGTTCGTGTGAAAGTCCAGGCGCGGCGATCAGGGCAAACGGACGTTGGCAACATTTGTCCGCTTTGTTCATTCTCCTTACACCCTCTCGCCGGCCTGGTGGGATTCATTTTTTCGCCTCGCACTCCGAGCATGTGCCGACGATTTCGTCGCCGGGTCTGTTTGCCGTGTGACTCGACGACTTGCCGCACCTGCACAGCGGGTATCGGATTGCAGCGGCCGGTTGTGCGGGAGTCTTGGTCGCTGACTCGATGGTTTTCGTGGTCTGAGTCATGATCGTGACCTTTATGAAAAGCGTTCATG
Source organism: uncultured Planctomycetota bacterium (assembly GCA_963823665.1). Classification (GTDB taxonomy): domain Bacteria; phylum Planctomycetota; class Planctomycetia; order Isosphaerales; family Isosphaeraceae; genus CAVXHV01. Next base: position 1,619,268 of record CAWGMQ010000006.1, on the reverse strand, counting down.
TGAATCCAGGTCCGGCCCGACGGCGCCACGAGCCGAAAGGGTTAAGCCCGTGGCCACCGCCGAGCCGGTCCCGGATGGTTCAGTGTTCAGGTTGCCCAAGCGGCGGCCCGACCATCGGTGAGCAACCCCACTGATTCGTCGGCCAGGTTGGCTTGACCGGCGTTTCCGGCGCCGGCGGGATATAGTTGGGTTCGATCGGCTGAAACTGGCGAGCATTCGCAAGCACCCGCGCGGTATCCTCGTCGATCCAGATATCTCGATCGTCACCGTAGGACTCGAGCCCGGCGGCGTACCAGTACGACTTCCCTGGACGCATTCGGCCTCGATAACTTCGGCCCGGGCCTGGCTTGTCGAGCCGTGGCGGTCCCTCGGGTGCTGGCCTTATCGCAGCCACGAATTTCTTGAACCAAGCCGCCGGCCCGACTGGTTCGGCGTGCCCCTTGTCGCACAGTGCCTGCGCCTCGGGTACCGAGAGCTCCACTTCGTCGCCGGTCGTTTTCCAAACGAGTCCGCGCAGGAATCCCTTGCAGCGATCGGTCAAACGGACCCTGCAAGGCGGCGCAGGCCCGCAGTGCCACCATCTTGTCGAACATCGCTTGTTCTTCCGCTTCCGTCATGATGAGAGTCTCCGAAAAGGTTGCGATCAGGAAAAGGAATCAGTACGGCGCCGCCCAGCCGGCGCAGAGACAGAATGAACCCGGTCGAACAAGCAACACGTCGGCGTCAACAAAGCAACTTACGCGCACGACACCCGAAACGCTCTGAAGGAAGGGGTTAACTACCGTGGCGGGCATGGCGTTGAAATCGAAGCCATCCCATAAATTGATGATCACATCGTTCCAATTACCCAGAGCGAGCGTCGTGTAGTTTGAAGCGTTCAGGTTGGCAGGCACCGAACACGTCGAAAGGGCCGGCCATCCGATCAATTCCTCGATAATGACCGGCTTGTTGTCGACGATGTAGGTTTTCGGCCACCACGCCGGGTGCCCGGTGTCCGTGGCGCCGCCCAGGTCGACTTTTCGCAGAGCCTTGCGGCCCGCGGGAGAGGTGACCCAGCCGAGTCGAGAATCGGCGGGCGCGTCGCCGTTATTCTGGCCAAGCGTCGCCTCGATTTCGTACAAGTCCGCGATGGCGATCGAACCACCCAGCCCAGCCGCGGGAGTCACGCTGGGCAGGAAGTCTTGCAGGATTCCCAGGGGCTGCGAATTCTGACCAGAGCCGTTGAGCGTCGCGCGATCGACCTCGACTGCGATTGATCGCATGACCTCCGCGAGCGAGTAGGCTTCAAATCCTTCCTGACCGAGAGTCAACATCCGGCGCGTGATGTCCGAGTAGGCCGTGACGGTGTTGGGTTTCATGACCCACCCCTGCGTCGTGGCGTTGCTGGACGATGACGGCGCCGCATTTTCGGCAACCCAGCTCGCCGTACTGCCGGCCGATCTGAATGGGATTTGAATAAATCCTTGCGGTCCTTCGCCCGTGAAGTTGGTGACGTTCGCGCCGAGCCGCTGGCACACCATCTTGGAGCGCAAAACATCCACGGGAGATTGAAGCTGCGGAGTAACGCTTCCTGCGCCGGCGCTCAACGTTAGGGCGCGGCGCTCGCCCGGACGCCTCGGATAAACCCAGGGCACCCGGTAACCACGCCGCTGATTGGGCGCGCGAAGCAACATCTCCTGAGAGACTTCGCCTTCGAGTCCGGGAAGCGTGCCGTTCGGTCCGGCCTTGAAAGCCCCGTGGATCGCCCGGCCGAAGCTGTAGAAGTAGCCTTTCTTCGCAGCGTCGTAGAGCGCCTTCAATCCGGGAAGCTGGCCGAACTTGGAATTGTCGGGCTGCGTCGGGTCGGGGTCGCTGGGTCCGTCTCCGCCGAAGGCGTCCTCGATTTCGTCGTCAACCAGCCGGTCGCCGCCCTTGGGAATGGTGTCGCGCCGGCGGGTTCTCGTTTGCAAAGCACTCATAGGTGTTTTCCTCTCTCGGTGAAAATCAGGGTTGAAACGTGATCGAAAACTCATGCGTTAGAGGTCAAAATGCTCCCGTTCCGTCTCCGTCAAAAGACCGCGGCGGTCAAGGTAGTCTGCTTCGGGTTCCTGCCACGGTGAATGAGAGAGCTTTCCGTCCGCTCCGCGCTGGACGGAAAACACTCCGGAGTGAACGAAGCCAAAAAACGAATCTCGCCTGACGGCAAAATCGCAGGCGGGATCGTGGTCAGGGTTGATGACGGGCCTTTCCTTGCCGTGATCCCAGCACCACCACGGCCACGGACGCGAGCCGGGATGCCTGGCGATCCACTCCTCGGTGATGCGCTCGCCGTTCTGCGCCCACCAATCCGCGACGAACGCCTCGTCCAGCCCCTCGGAATTGGGCGCTTCCAAAATCATGAACTCGGCGAGTCGATCCAGCTCCACCGCCGCGCCCCCAGGTCGTCGGGATTGATACCGTTGGGTTGACATGGTCAGTACCTCCGCGCCGGGCCGGCTGGACGTCCAGGTCCCGGCCGCGCTGCGACGACGTCGAATCTGAGCGCCTTGATCCCCGCGATGTAAGCTGCTCGGTTGTCGCGCTCGACCGCACACAACGGGTGAGCTTTTGACCCGCCGCGGTCGCCGCTGACGGTCAGACCTTCCCTGTCAAGAACCTCTCGCGCCTCCTCGGCCCGGTCGAAGGCAGATAGCGCGGCCTCAAGCAAGCCGAGCCCGACGCAGTCATCTGCCATGCGGTAATCGGCGACCATCGCGCGCCACATTTCCGCGGCCTTGTTGGACAAGTGGGATGGCGGGTCCGGGTTCGCCGGTCGAATCTTCAGGTTCTTGGCTGTGCTCATTGCGGGTCCCTCAAATGGTCCACGTGGCGGTAATCGATCAAGCCGACCGTTAGGTGGTTTCGCCCCTGAAAACGTCTCCACGAGGCGTATGGGCGTCAGAATCGGGGTTTAATCGGGTTGTGTCATGGCTGAATCCTGGCAACGAAGCAAAAACCTGATTGCAAGCACGGATTTGGCCACCTGCGGTTTACGGCGCACAACTTCTAGGTGTTGACCCGCCCCGCCTAGCCTAGCCATACCCCCCCATACCCCCGTCTGCACTTGAACACGCGACTGCATGCGCTCACCATGACGTTCGCGCCTCCGTCTTCACGCGCGGGTCCCGCTCGAAGATGTACACCCAGTAGGTAGTCATGTTCCTACCCATGCGTTCGTGCCGGCTAACCAGCGCCCACCCTTCCCGCTTCTTGTGGTAGAGATCCTCATCACTCATCGGCTCGCTCGACTCCACCGGGCTGTATGCCCGCCTGGCTCTGGTGTGTGCTGCTGTTGGTGCTGTGGCCATCGTCACGTCTCCCATCCCAGCCCGACGCCCAAGGGAAGTAGGCTTGAGCGCCGGGCTGGCCCGCATGCCCTGTGTGTTCGTCAGAAGACACCGGCGGGTTCCCTGTTGCCGATCTTGTAATCGCACATGGCCAGAGCCTCGTTCTCCTGCGAGCGCTTGGCCCAGTCCCGCAAAGCGACTGAGAGCCCCAGCGCCTGGACGTTGCCGACCCACACTTCGACCGTGTTGTCGCCGTCCTTGAATTGGATGCTCACAGCGTCATCATCCAGACATCGGCCCAGTGTGACGTTGCTCGGATTGTTCAGAGTGATCCTCATGGTGCTTGCCTTCCTTTTGCGGCGTGTTTGGTTGCTCGACTCCGCCCTGCCGCCGGAGTGGAGTCGAGTTGCTCTTGTTCCCACGTTTTGCCTACGAAAACTACAGAATCGATTCGTTCCGATTTGGCGACGGGTTTCGTAGTTTCTGTAGGCACCTGGCCAAAGGAATGAGTAAGTTTTTCTATCCGCGCACCTATGTGGTTATTTAGTAAGGTAGGTAAGGTAAGTAAGTAAGATATTTTATAGTCCGTTTTTTCTTCATATCTATGTCCGGAACTGCCTACAGAAACTACAGAAACACCCCGCTTGGCATTGAGTGCATCCAAGTGTTTCATGACGACACCCCTTCGCCGGCGGATCGAAGCTTCGGGTGGATGTGCACCTTCACCGATGGTCTGCCCCGTCCGGCCGCATCGCCCGACTTAACCTCGACCGTCTTGACCCACTCGCGGTCTTCCAGGATGCCTACAGCCCTTTCCACGTCGTCCACCGTCCCCAGGCCTGACCATCCCTTCTGTGCCACCTGGCGATACGTGAACGGGTCAGGCAGCGATTCCTTGATCCGCTCTGCGAGGGACCCGGCAACCGATACGTCGCCATCGGCACATAGCAGGTAGACCCGCCGCGCGTGTTGCTCGAGATACTCACACCACGCCGCCGCCATTTCCGCATCTTCGAGCGGAACGCCACCAAGCTGGAACGCTTGGCAGTCATTCGCGAGATAAAAGATCAAAGCGAGGCTCGGCATCAAAGAGCCATACTTCGCAAGATGCGCCGCCAGGATATCCGTCAACTCGCCGCTTCGGATTCGCCGTTGCAGGTCGGTATACCACCCGTTGAAAAACGCTTGCGCCTCTGGTGTGAAATTGATGACGGGAAACCCGCTGTCGCTGTCGACCTTGCATCCTTTCTCCGCCGCGTTCAATTCGTCGATTGCCTTGAAGACTTTGTAAGCGTGGTTCTTCGCCACGTTGTCCGGCCATCGGTCAACATAGTCATAGCTTGCCGGCGGGTCCGGATAGACGAGCACCTGGAACCGCGGGATAAACCCGTCCGCCTCATCGCCCTTGATGGTCCCTTGCATATACCGGGCGAGCGGTCCGGGCTGGATGGTCCCGAAGAGCGCCAGGCATGCCGCCGGTATGTGCTGAGTGCCCCGGCCGATCCGATCGAACGTGTAAGACCCGTTGCCGTTCCACGATTCGAGAAGAAAACCCCGGTCGCTCTGGTGACCCTCACGATTCAGCGTATTGAGCAACCCGGTCAACTCATCTCGGAACACTGTCAACCCGTTCGGGTTCTCGACCAGTAATTCACCCAGTTTTTCGATCGTGAAATCGTTCACGAGATACCGCTTGCACGTCGGTTCTTCTTCTGTGTCGTCTGCCAAGGCAATCTTGGCGAGTGCTTGCAGGTCCGCTTCCGTCGCGTCTGGTTTCTTGGCGGCCGCGTCCAGGTTCTTCTGCGCGGCCTTCCTTCGAGCCGTCGCGACAAGCTGGCGCTCGTTATGCTCCTTCACCTTTGCGGCGTGCTCTGCCATTGCATCGGCCACAAGCCGCTTGAGCGGACGCATGACGGCCTCGACTGCCGGGGTCTTCAAGAAACCCGGCGGCCCGACGATGGCACCCCAGAGATTCGGCACGACAAGCCAGTCATCGAATTGCTTGGGACGGATCGCAACCCGCCGGCCGATCAGACCGCTGAGAGCAACGAACAGCGCCGCCGCGGGATAGGCGAGCGGAAGGCATGCGCACTCTGCAATATCCTCGAGCCATGCCCTGAACACCGGCGGGATCATGCGCGGATCGAGCTCCGGCACCGGATGCAATGCGATCGTGATCGGCCTCGGATCGCCATCAAACACCGGCGGCGCGGACGGTGCTGTCGGCTGCGATTGCTGGGTTGATTTCGTGGTCTGGCTCGACTGTTCACCAAATCCAGCCGCGGCGAGTGCCTTCGTCGATTGCTTGAAATCGCCACCGTGGTTCAAGATCGCGTGCGCGCCGAACTTGGTGTATGTGCCCTGAGTGCTGAACGGCGTGGACGACGAAAAGACCTTGAGCCCTTTGCAATGCCCCGTTGTTGCCGACCAGTCGCGATCTTTGCCGGGTCGCCGCCACCAGGTCTTATCGCCCCGACGAAACGCCACCGTCCATCCGTGCGGCTCGAGAATGTCCTCCCAGGTCATTTGCTCGTTGAAGGCTTCGCCTGGTTTCTTGCCGTCCGTTCGTGCCGGACCATCCCATGCTCGTTGAACGAATTCAGACGGTCCCGACTTCGCCGTCGCCTGCTCTGGCTTTTCATCGAACGTCCGGGCGAAATTCCAGAGCGCGTCGCGTTCCTCCGGCGTGATGACTGCCATGATTCCGAGTGCGCCGCTCAAGAGTTTGTATGCACCGCCGCTCGGATGCACCGTCCCGTTACTCGGCGCGATGATGATAAAACCGCCTTCTCCGCGAGTTTCAATCAGCGCGTCCGTCTTGTGCGGGTCGCTCTCGGTTGGCGCCGGCCGTTCAGCCAGCTTTGTGTTCCCCCGCCGTTCCGAGCACCGATACAGCCAGTGAATGCCACCGCCTGGCGAGGATTCCTCATAGTTCGACCGGATGCGATCGACCAATTCCGTTAACCCGGCGTCGCCGTGCGCGTCCAAGAAATCGTCATAGGTCGCGCGGCAATCGAACTCGAAACATTCGGCGTCGCCGTATCCCGTGAACAAGCCGACCCCCGTTCGGCCGTCCCGATACCATGACTCGAGCTCGCCCTTGGTCGCTGGATTCGTCTGGTATTGCTTCCATGCCCCGTCCGGTTTCTTCGATCCGTCTTGCATCGGCACACCGGGCGAAAGCCCCAGGTCAAGCGCCAGTAGTGCCGTATCGAATGCGGAACGCTCGAGCATGCAGGTCATGACGACGCGCCCCCTTGCCCGCCGGCCCTCGGTTTTGGCATCCAGAACCACGCGCCACACGAGCGACAATCGGCACGCTTATAGTGCGGGCCTTTGCCGCCGGAAACGACAGTTGCCCGGTTGCACTTCAAACACGGTGGACCATCTTCGACCACCGCGGCCGCGACGGCGGGCGTCGGTGCAGCAAACGGAAAACTCTGCTGCCCGGATAGGGGCCTCATTTCGCCCCCTTCCGAGCCGGCCTGTAGATCCGCTGTCGGATGTGATCCAGCAGCATGCCGCGACCTTCATCCTTCCGGATGAATCTCAGCTCGCCCGCCAACGTCTCCGCCCGACGCAACACGCGACGAATCTCCCGCACGTCTCGCGTTCGATAGGCGACGTCGGCTGCGAACGCGAAAGCCTGATGAACGCCCCGACGATAAGCGCCTTCGTGTTGTGCGCGGCGCTCCGGCGTCATTTCCGCAGCCAGGTCGGCAAGCGACACCGTAAGGGATCTTGATTTCTCGGAATCTGGTCGCGTATCGTTCATGATGTTCCGTATTCCTGAATGAGATGACGAACACGGTCGGCAAGATTGACCATCGGGCCGGCCGTTTTCGTTGCGCGGTTAGGCCATCGCCGCCAGTTCAGCATTTGCTCTCTCGAGCCGCGCTTCATCCGCGTCGGAGAGCTGTTTACGCTCTCGCCTGGTGGCGATCTTCGGCCCGTTCGTGCGCGGCCTGACCATGCTTCGGTCAAGGCGACGACAAAGCGTTCAATCGCCTGCTTACTCGTGATCCATCGCCCTGCTAGCCGAATGGCCTCAAGGTGCAGACTACCACCGTCTGGAAGAGCGCTGCCTTTGACAACGGCGCGATAGACCGTTGTGAAATCAGCGGGCGTTCCGTTTGTCCCGAAGTGTTCGCGGGCCTCTTCGAGCGTCAATCGATCTTCGTCAAGAATTCGCGGACGGGACATTTTGAACTCCAGTTAGCACGAGTGCCGTACCACTGGAATTCAAGATGACAAATGAAGAGATGAGTTGCAATTGACATGATTTAGCGCGACGTTTGGCACGGCGCTAAATTGCGCTAATTCTTCTTTTGATTGCGCAGTTTTATGTCTATGTTCCTCTTTTTGCAATATCGCTTGATCACGCGCAAGATGCCAGGCTCGGAACTGATTCTTGACCACCGTGGCTTTTGTTTCACGGCCTCAATAATGTCTGCGTATGACTTGCCGTCCAAGTACGCATTGACGATGTATCGATCGCGCGACGCGTTCGGAGATTCCGCGGGCTCATTTGCGATTTGAGCGGATATCAAGCGGCAGATAGTGGCGGCTTCCTCCTGCATGGCCAGGATATCGGAAATGGTCCGTGGAAAATCCTTGTCTGACATCTCGTGCACCCCTGTTTTCACGGGCCGATCTAGCCGACATGGCGAACAGGGGAGAACGCCACACCGGCTAGACCGCTTGGCTCGATCGCTTGCAATCGCTCGAGCCGTCCCGCTGCCTTGATGTTAACCGATCTTGCCCATCACCTGCTTGGCCAGCTTCGCGTCTTTCTCGGCGTAAATCTGGCTGGTTTCCAATTCCTCATGTCCGAGCACCGCCGCCGTGGCCTCGAGTCCAAAGTCTCGACGGAGCCGGGTTGCCAGGCTATGCCGCAACTGATTCGGCTTGAACGCTGGCACCTTGGCCTTTTCGCAAGCGCGCTCGATTGCCTGGCGGTAGTTTTCCACGGTGTAGTGGTCGTGATCTGGTCGACGGCCTCGGCGGGCCTTCTCGCGCTCGTAGCGGGCTTGATGCGAGGGATAGACGGGCGTCTTGCGACTTTCACGCCGCTCAGCATTGAGCTCGGCAAGCGCTTCTTTCGGGCTGAACAGGTAGTCGCTCAAATTGGGACGGAGCCACGGTTTGAGAACCCGCTGGGCTTTCGGGCCGATGTAGATCACTCGCTCGGCAACGTCTTCGTGATGTTCTGTTTTCCATGCCGCCGGCTTGTACTCCCAGATTTTGCCACTCATGTTCAGGTCACACCCGCGGATGATGACGATTTCGCCGGGCCTGCACCCGGTCAAGGATTGGAGCTGCACCATCGCAGCCACCTGCCGCGGCATGAACGGGCTTGCCTTGCCTACGATCTGGTCGGGAACCGGACGAATCTTTCTCGATTCCGTCGCCTTGCTCCGTCCCTTGCGAAGCCCCTCGACGCACTCAAGCGCCCGATGAACGGATTCTGGCACCATCTGGTGCGCGACACCCCACTTGAACATGAGGCGAATTCGATTCACCAGCTTGTTGACGCTCGAGCGAGCAAGCTTTTGATCGATGAGTTTTTGCTGGCATGCCGTGAGCGCCAGAGGGCCGAACTCCGTCACCTGGCTTTGCTGGTACAACTCGTGGACGACGTCAGTTGCCATCTTCACGATCGCGACTTCGGAAGTCTTGCGACCATTCTTGACGTAATATTCCGCCGCATGCCGTCTGTAAGCTAAGATGAGTTCAGAGACGAAGACAGACGTGGCGGGCGTTGACGTGGTACCAGACGGAGCCGGAATCGGGGTAGCGACTACCCCGTTACCGGCCGCCAGCTCGGTAAGGATGCGTGCATACTCGCGCCGGGATTCTGGGCTTTCGTACGGTCCCAGGTAGTGAGTCTTGCCGTTGACGACGCAACGAGCTTGCCCGGTCGCCTGGTGGAGTCGGTAGGTGGGAATGATGTTCTTCGGTCGCATGGCTCAAAACCCCCAAAGTGCATGGTTGCATTTCGAGTTACGGGGTAGACTACCCCGTAACTTAGGGTATTTGGCTTCCGCGATCTCGGCGTCGAGTTTCTGTAAGTCTTTAGCTGTAACGCTTTTCGACTAATCGGGGCGACCGGATTTGAACCGGTGACCTCTTGCACCCCAAGCAAGCGCGCTAATCCAAGCTGCGCTACGCCCCGATGTACACCCAGCATAGCGCACAGCTTGAAGCTGAGTCTATACCTGGTTGGCCGTTAGATTGTAGAATCAAACCCGGAAGTGTCAACCCAACCCCAAGTGGAGCAACGACTCGTGCACTTCGTCGACCGTCTATTCGCGGCGATGCAACGAGCCGGTAACCCGGTCTGCGTTGGTATCGACCCGCGCCCCGATGAACTTCCGGCTGGTTTCCTGGAACGATTCGCGGCCGATTGTGAAGGGGTTCCACAGGCACTCTGCCGTTTTGGCTGCGACGTGATCGACGTCATCGCACCCATTGTTCCAGCCGTGAAGTTTCAATCTGCGTTTTATGAAGCCTACGGCCCGCATGGCCTCGCCGCCTTGAATTCCTGTGCGGCCTACGCGCGCGAGCATGGCTTGGCCGTGATCATCGACGGCAAACGAAACGACATTGGCTCGACCGCCGAGGCGTATGCTCGAGGCTACCTTGGCAAAGTCCCCATTGGAGCAGCGTTCGAAAGTACGTGGCATGCCGACGCGCTGACCGTCAACCCCTACTTGGGCAGCGACGGAGTCTCGCCATTCATCAAAGTCGCCGCCCGCGAGAAGAAGGGCGTCTTTGTTCTGGTACGCACCAGCAACAGCTCCGCTGGTGAATTCCAGGATCTCGTCTCGGAAGGAAAGCCGCTCTACCGGCATGTGGCCGACCGCCTGTTACAGTGGGCTCTCCCGCACCGCGGTGAATGCGGCTACAGCCTCGTAGGGGCCGTCGTCGGCGCGACGTACCCCGACCAGCTCGCTGAGCTCCGTGGCGCACTTCCCGGCGTGCCAATCCTCGTTCCCGGCTACGGCAGCCAGGGCGCAACGGGCGCGACGTCGCCGGTGCATTCGATTCCGACGGATTGGGAGCGATCGTCAATAATTCGCGCGGCATCACGTTCGCATACCAACGTGCGGCGTTCCGCAACCGCTTCAGCGACCGCTGGCAGGCCGCCATCGAGCAGGCCACGATCGAGATGATCGACGACCTTGCTGCCAACACCCCGGCAGCCCGCCTGCGAGAAGCCGCCCAAGCTCTTCGCTGAGCGAACCACGACAGACAACCCGCACGCGGATAACATATTCCACTTGGAGCCGCGAGACCGGCGGTCACATCTCCGGCAGCACGCCCCGCTTCACGGCGCGGCGGATAACTAACATGCCCGTTCCCAGCATCGAGAACGGAACGGCCAGCATCAAGGCGATGCTCCAGTTATATCCCATCGCCGCACTCGAAACCTCACCTTCCGACGAATTGACCGCCTCCTTGCAGTTGGGGCAAGCCCGGACCTCGCTCACACCGCTGGCGCCCACGAGAATTGCGAGCGCGATACCCAGGAATACCCGACTCACTCTGCGATTCATCGCCGCAGCGTTCTCCGAAGTGTCCGGACCGTTCACCTCAAGCCACTGCACCTTCGGGCGTCTATTCTAGCCCGACCGCTGATCGGCCGTCAACTCCTGGATCGCCGCAGCCCTCGCCGAACGAACCCCGGGCTCACCGGCAACGTACCGTGCTGAGCACTGGAGCCGGCCCCTTCGGTTACTCAGAGAACCCCCTTGCCACGACGCTGGAATGGATAGGACTTGACGTAGAACGGCGGCGATTTAAGCAGGACATTGACGTCGCCGAAGTTGCCCAGTCCCTCGATCGTGCCAAGCTCCGTTGCATGCGCCGCCTTGGCCTTTCGCGCTGCGCGGGAGACCGGCCCGTTCACCGTGCCGGAGAGCGTCGCGTGGTGCGCCTTCACTCCCACGAGGTCGAGCACCACTCCATCGCCCGCGGCGTCACGCACCTGCTCCATATATCCGGAGCCGGTCAGTTTGAGTGAGACCTTGTTGCCCGACCCGTCGACATACTTGAGCTGAGTACCCTGCGCGAAGCTCGCCTGATAATTGGAGCCAGGATTCCCGTTGCCGGCACCGTCGAGCAAGTTGCCGCCGATGTCCCGGATCGCGTTCGGGCCCGAGCCGACGATCTGAATGTAATAGAACTGCCCTGACGGAAGCGCGACCGAAGGAACCAGCGTCACCGAGAATGTCGAGCCGTCGTAGGATTGTGGCGTCAGAGGAACCGCCATGTTGCCCAGTCCGGGCGCGACGAGCTCGTAGTCGCCCGGGATCATCGCATACTGCGGGTTGAGCGGCTCGCTGAAGCTGACCGTCAAACTGGTGATCGAGCGCGACGTCCCCCCCCAGGTCAGGCTTTGCACTTCGGGCGGCGTGTAATTGGGGTCGACATCGACGATTTGCAGAAGCGTCGTTCCCTGCGACCCGATGGTCGCACCTCCCGATGGAGAACTGAGCAATAATCTCACATATTCGTTCTGGTTGTCCCAAGGATCGGCCAGCACGGGAACAGTGATCGTCGCCGAAGTCGCTCCTGCGGCGAAGGAAAGCGTGCCCGAGGTGCTTACGTAGTCGAGCCCTGGAGTCGCGCCGGCGGAGACCGTCTGATAGCCGACCGTCACCGCTCCGCGCGCTCCGCCGGTGCGGGTCACGACAAGCTGGGCGAAGCCGGCATCCTCGGTGACCGAGTACGACGCCGCGGCAAACTGCAAGATCCCCGGCGATGCGAGGACATTGACTTCAATGCCGCCCTCGAGTCCATTGACGTTGAGCGAGTTCTCCGCCGAGCTGACCGATGCGGATTGGGTGATGGCGCCGACCGCAGTCGCCGTCACAACGACCTGCACCGACGCAGACGAACCGGGCTCGATTTCACCGAGCTGTGCGACGACAGCCGTTCCGCTCACGCTGCTCGTCCCCTGACTCGGCACCGTCGAGCCGAACACCAGACCGCCGGCGAGCGGAATCGTCATCACCACGTTCGTCGCCGGATCCGGCCCCGCGTTCTGCACCCACGCAGTGAAGCTCCAGCTCTGGCCGCTTGTGACGGTGCTGGATTGCGAAACCACGCTCATCAGCAATTCGTCTGAAGGTGCAGTCGAAACCGTGTAATCCGCACTGTTGTCGCCGAGCGAGGGGTCGTACTGGTCACCGGCGACTGACGCCGACAAGTTGATCGGGGCGACCGAGGTCGGCTCCACAACAAACGTGACCGTCGCCGACTGGCCGGCCGCAATCGCCCCCAGCGACGCGGACGCAACCCCGGCCTGCACGCTCACCGCAGCTCCCTGGCTCGGCGTTGTCGAAATCAACGAGATGTTGGCGGGCAACGGCGACGTCAGGACCACGCCCGTGGCGTCCGACGGCCCCAGGTTCTGGATTAACTCCGTGTAACTCCAGCTCGAATCGTCGAACGGACCATCCCGGCCGGGATTGATCGTGACCGCGAGATCGGCCGAGGGTGTCACCTGCACCGTTGCGGACGCGGTGTTGTTCGAAGAAACGGGATCGACATTCTCTCCCTGCACCGCGAACGTCGTCGTGAACTGTCCGGCGGCACCGGCTAGGGGATTGACCACAAAAGAGAGGTCAACGGCATCGCCTGAGCCGACCGGACCAACATCCACGCTTACCATTGTTTGAGTGACGGTCGTTCCACTCCCCTGGGGGCAATCGGCCAAGACGAAGGTCGCGTCGGCAGGCACGACCCACGTCACGACCGCATCGGGCTCGTCGTCCGGCCCTTCGTTGGAAACGTGCAGCAGGTATTCGATGTTCTGACCGACGTATACCGAAGACTGCTGACCGGTGGCCGTGATCGCCAGATCGCTCACACCGACCACCGGCGTCACCAGCGTGGCGGTCCCGTCGGACGGGTCAGGGTCGGCCACTTGCTCGATGACAGAGGCCGAATCAGTCAAGCTCGACCCCGGCACACCTCCAGGAGTAACCTCGATGCTCAATGTCGCAGTCGCGCCCACTTGCAGCGTTGCGAGCGACAACGTCACGACTCCGCCAGAAAAAGCTGCCGCCACATTCTGATCATCGCTTGCCGAAACGAACTCGACTTCCGCAGGCAGCGTGTCGCTCAAGATGACCCCGGTGGCAACGCTGGGACCCGCGTTGGTCACGTTCACGATGTACTCGAAGTCGCTGCCGAGAACGACGGGAGACTGCGATGCCGCCACCGCCACTTGCAAAAGGGCGGCGGGGTTGACCTGGATGTTCACCGTGGACGTGTTATTGGACGGATTGGTGTCGATACTATCACTCGTGACCGTCGCGGTTTCGCTCAACGTACCGGCCGTGACGGCCTGGACAACCACCTGCACGCTCGCGCTTGACGTCACCGACAACGTCGCCCAGATTGACCACAACCTGACCATTCACGATCGACGAATTTGCCGAAGTCGAGGAGACGAATGCCTCGCCGGAGACGATCGGCAGAGTCACGCTGACGTTGCTCGCACTCTGCGGACCGCCGTTGGTTGCAGTGATCGTGTAAGTCACGTTTGACCCCACGAGCACCGAGCTCGTATCAGCCGTGAGCCGGAGAGAGAGATCAGCCGTTGTGGCAACTATGTCGCTGATCGAGACGAATTCATCCGCAGGCGTTGGGTCGGTCTGGTCACTTGTCACGCTTGCCGTGTCGACCAGTTTGCCGAGTTGCGTGTTCGTGCTCGTCTGGCAGACGATTGTCAGCGTCGCCGTGCCACCGGCAGCGATCGTCTGCAAATTGGCGATCTGTGAGCTGGAAACCGCCGGTTGAACGTATCCCTGACTCGCGATCGCGGAAACCAATGTGACGCCGCCCGGAAGCTGGTTCTCGAGGGTCACATCAGTAGCGGAAATCGTCCCCGCGTTCTGCACGGTGAGCGTATACGTGATTTGCCCGCCGATCGCAACCGGCGAGGGAGCCGCCGTGCCCGTAACGATCAGATTGATCTGGCCCTGGATCTCCTGGTCGAGCGCGAATTCCGATGTATCGCCGGCCGGATCAGTCGCCGTGGCCGAGATCCACTGGCCCGGCGTGGTGGCCACCGACAATGGGTAAACGACGGTCGCCAAACCACTCCCATCAGTTGGTACAAGCTCCGAACCGATGAGCGTCTGACCCTGCCCGAACCCCGACGCGGAGCTCGTTGCGCTGCAGTAGAACTGAATCAAGTAGTTCGTGCTGGGTAAGGCGTTCAGCTTGCCCTGGACGGTCGTCAGCGTGCCATCGCTCTGTGCTGCTTGCAGAACCGGGTAGTTCTGGTAATTGTTGGGCCCCGAAGTCCCCGGCTGGTGGTTCGGCGTCGGGCCGTTGCCCAGATTGATGCCCAGGACGGCATTCTCGTAAATCGAGTTGGAGAGGATCTGGTCGAACGTGGGACTGCCGACGAGTTGAACGCCAGATCCCGACTGCCCCGCACCGTTGAAGTCAATCGTGTTGCCCGCACCCCCGATCGTGCCGCCGATTGTGTTCGAGGACGATGCGAGCTCGATGCCGTTGCTTTCATTGCCCCGGTTGAGCGTCGCCGTGATATCGGTGCCGACGCAATTCCCTTCCACCAGCGTGTTCGAAGAGTTGCCCTGCGCATTGATGCCGTTGCCGTGATTGGACCCGATCAGGTTGCCGTCAAACTTGTCGGTGCCGCCGATTTGATTCCAAGGTGAGTCGCTCAGGTAGATGCCGTCACCGCCATTCCCGAGCGCCGAGCTCGCATCGAGCGCCAATCCGATCTCGTTGTTCTGGATGATCGTCCCCGTGGCACCCGCAAACAACTCGATCCCGCAGCCGCCGTTGCCCGAAATCACATTGCCCGCTCCCGTCACCGGCTGTCCGATTCCCGTTCCCATCGCCGCAATCAAGTCGATGCCGCTACCGCCGTTTTCGACGGCAACGGTGCCGGCCGGATTCGTGCCGATCAGATTGCCGATGATCTCGTTATTGCTGGCGACCCCGCTACCCGCATTGATCAGCACCCCGTCGCCATCGTTCCCCGAGATCACGTTGCCCGAGCCCGCACTCGTGCCTCCGATCGTGTTGTTCGACGCGCCAAGAATCGAGATGCCGGTGCGATTGGGACTGGCCTGTCCCGCGGCGGCCGAGAAGCCGACGTAGCTCGCCAGCACCTGGGTCCCATTCGCCGCCGCGTTCAGCAGAATTCCCGACCCGGCGGAAAAACCGACGATCGAAAGCCCCTCGATCGTGCTCGCGGGTGCCGAGAGAACCAGGCCGTCGTTGTCCGGTGTGTGCAGCCCCGAGCCGTCGACCTGGATCAGCGGCGAGCCTGAATACTTCGGCTGCGTGGTCCCATCGATCACAACCGGATTCGTGATCGCAGGCAGCGGCTGCTCGAGCGCGATCACCTGCACCCCGTTGCCGGGAATATCGAAACTGATCGACCCCGGGCCCGTCCCGGCATCGACCTCCTGTATCGCCCAGCGCAGCGTGTTCGCCGCGGTGCTGTCCGCCGTGCTGGTGACAACGAAACTCGACAGAACCAGACGGCGCTCCATCAGCTCACACGTGGGCCGACGCCGCAAACGGCGAGCCCTGAATTCGATTCGACTCCGGTTTCCGCGATTGCCAATCATGCTGCTGTCTGCTCTCGGCCGGCCGCCATCGTGGCCAAACCACACTCCCTTTCAATCTGCACTCGTCCCGGAAGCGTCCGCCTCGCTGTGAACTCTCCCCGCCTGCTACGAATGTCAGTAAGTATACGATGCTCGCGGCTGCATCGGACTGCCGCAAGCCCGAAAACTCAGCCAGCCAATTATCGTCGCAGCGCCCATGTGCGTCGTCAAGAAAAAACTGCTTGGACGCATGCGTGAATGGCTGAATTCCTGCATTGGCGACAAAATCGGGCGAAAACACGAATGATTGCTTGCATGGATGATGTTGCTCTACCATCACAATTGGTACTGCACGCTCGTCCTGTCTCTCTTACGATTGCAGGCCGCTGACCTTAGAAACGCACCCGCGTAAAAATATAGGCGGCAATGATCTCCAAGCGGGGCGCATTGCGGCGGCTGTTCGTACGCAAAGCTGTCGGAACGAACAGTTTGCCAGGTCGCCGAACGCCGTCTCGCACAATCAGCAAGTCGTTTGTCGTGACCGCTTTAGATATTAACCCCGTTCGCAGGCTCGACGGTATCGGCAGGTGGTAGAGCATGACGTAGATCACCACGCCCGTGACCGAGACGTACAGCCAGATCGGAAATGTCAGTTGCGCAACGGCAAGATGCCCTGCGTAGTTACCGCGAATTGCGCGAATTAACGTCAGGCTCACGAGCGGAATCACCGCAATTGCCAGCGTGAGATGGGAAAGAAGGATCGTGAAATACAAAACCCGAAGCGGCCCCTCGTGTGGAAATGCGGTGCTCCCCGCCTGGCTGTGATAGACCACGTAACTGGTCAAGAACAGCGCGGAGAGGCCCACGGCCGTGAGCATGATCGCCACGTGGGCGCGCACGACGGGACGTTCACGCAACTCGCCAGTCGTCGCCGCCGAGCCAATTGACTCCAATCGTTGCGGCGTGTTTCGCATGCGAATCGAGATCCAGCCGGCGATGAGCAAGACCGCGCACAGACCGTTCAAGCTCGCGTTGAGCGTCGGCAAGTACCGCACCCACGCGGGCAGCGCGCGCCGACTCGCCACGGCGACCAACGATTCCAGCGAAGCCGCGCTGTTTGACTCGAAAAAACCGACGACCTGGCCATCTTCGACCAGCGCGAGCCGATCGCTGTGCGTGATCGCCTCCGAACCTGCGGCTTTCTCGGCCGGAGATGCCGCCTGCATCGCGAGCTTGAACCGGCCCTGCACCAGCTCGTGGATCTGCTGCTTGGCACCGGTCAGAAACCACCAGCGATCCGGGCGGGCCTCGAACTTCTGCGCATATTGAGTGAGCACCGCCGGCGTGTCGTACTCGGGGTCGACCGTGATGCTCGCCAGCAACACGCTCGTGCCGTCGAATCGCTGCTGAAGGTCCTTCATCACGCTCGAAATCCGCGGGCACGACAACGGACACCGCGTGAAGATGAACCCGGCGACCCAGACGCGCCCTCGGAAATCGGCCTGCTGAAACGTTTCTCCCCGACCGCTCGACCAGGCGAAACTCGCCCAGCGGAAACGACCCGGGCGGAAGCTGCTCGGCAGCGCGCGCAGGCACGGGAGCGCGGCGAGCCGCCCACGCCAGCGTACCCGCCGCCGCGAGCAAGATTGCCCCCAGCACAATCTGTATACCCAGACGATATGACCTGGTCACTTTGGGCCGATCGCTCTCGATCTGTCGAGTATCACGTCGAGCGGGTTATTTGAAATGGAACCTCGTACGACGTCTCTTCGATCGGAACGTCGTCGGCGTTTTCCTTGAGCGTCATGTCGGGCATGAGCGCCAGCACAAAGATCGTCGCCAGCACAAATGCCGGCACGATCATGATGTAGACCCAGTTCCCTTCGAACTTCAAGTGCATGAAGAACCAACCCACGAGCCCCGCCTTGACCACCGCCAGGAAGAGCAGGCCTAGGAGCAGAAACAGGAAGACGCTCTGCGCAAACATCGCATAGTAGTACTCGATCAGCGTCAGCACCAGCAAGGAGAACCAGATCCACCAGTAGGGCGCATGCGCCTCGGTCCGATGTTCCTCGGCAATCTTCACCCGGCGTCATCTTTGTCAGATCGGCCATGAGCTTGGTTCTCCAGACCGGCGCGAGCCCGCCGGCTCTCCAAACGAGCGGTCGTGCGCGAATTAAAGCAGGTAAACAATCGTGAACAAGATAATCCACACCAGGTCGACGAAGTGCCAGTAGAGGCCCGCCAGCTCAACCGGGGCGTAGTTGGTACTCGAGTAGTCGCCGAATACGGCCGACCGGATGAAGATGACGAACAGCAAGATCACGCCACCAGTGACGTGCGCCCCGTGGAAGCCGGTCATCGTGAAGAAACACGAGGCGAATAAACTCACGGACGGCCGGAAGTGCCCGGTCGCGCTGATCCCCGCCGGGAAATGGTGGCCGACCATCAACTGATAATATTCGTAAACCTGAACAGACAAGAAACACGAACCGATCAACACGGTCGCCAGCAGAAGCGCCGAGCCCTTCTTCTTCTTCCCGTCCTGAATCGCCGACAAGAGCCAGCACCATCGTCAGCGACGAGCAGATCAGGATGAACGTATTGATCGCGGTCAGATTGATCGCCAGCGGATTGGTCAGCTCGTCGTACGGCGCGGGCCACTTGTGCGTCTTCAACTCTTCATCCTGCACATCCGCCCCGGCGTTTTTGAGCTGCCGCCAGCAGCGACTTGGCCTTCTCGGGCTTCAGCCCGCTGATCAAGGCCTTCGAATGATGCGCCTCTTCAATCAGCTTCTTCGCGTCTTCTTCGTTCAGGCCCGCCTCGGTGTGCAGGATGTGCTCGACCGTGTCGTGGCTAGCACCCGCCGAATTCAGCAAGATGCCGTGCGTGTCTTCCAGTCCGGCAAGCGAGTGCGCAGGCGAATAGAGGTTGCGTGTAGGCCGATTGTGGCCGCTGCCGGCGCGAAGCACGATGTACGATCCGATCAACCCGGTGAAGAACATCACCTCCGTGGCCAGGAACAGCCACATCGCCACCTTGCCCGGCGAGACCGGCGCATGATGCGCCGGCACGGCTGCGTCACCGCCTGCGCCGGAGGGCCCGGGTGCACTCGAACCGTGTGTCTCGGAAGCCATCGTGTGATCGACCCTTCGATCCAGGACCAGAAACAGCCGCCACTCGGGCGGCCCGTCAATAAGGCATCGGATTGACCAGCAGCAAGATCAGGATCGCCGGCAGATACAAGAACGAGGAATAGAGCAACCGCCGGGCCCGTGAATCCCTGGCGCCCAGCCAGAACCGCGCGGCGTCGGCCAGATAGAAACAGCCCCAGCAAGAGCGCCCCGACCGAGTAGACCGGGCCCGCCAATCCAATGATCGCGGGCAACAAACCCGGCGGGCACGAGCACCAGTGCATACGAAAACGCCTGGCAGCCCGTCCTTCGTCCCCGCAGCGTCCTCGGCCGTCAGCATGCGAAATCCGGCGCGCCGGTAATCCTCCCGATAAATCCAGGCAATCGCCAGGAAAGTGCGGGAACTGCCAGAGAAACACGATCAGAAACAGCGTCCAGGCTTCTGGGCCGAGCCGCCCGGCCGCCGCCGCCCAGCCGATCAGCGGCGGCAACGCACCCGGAATCGCGCCGACCAGCGTATTGAGCGTCGTTCGCGTTTTCAGCGGCGTATAGACGAACACATAAAGGACCGCTGTCAGAAATGCGACCAGCGCCGCCAGTCAAGCCCGCGCCCAGCAACAGCACGCCCGTCCCGCCCGCAACGAGCAGCCCGCCGAAAAGCAACGCGTGCCGGGCTGCAATCCTCCCACTTGGCAACGCGCGGCCCGCCGTCCGCCGCATCAGGGCGTCGCGGTCACGTTCAAGCCATTGATTGAGCGCACCAGCCCCGCCGGCAACGAGCGCCGTTCCCACGAGCGTCGCGGCCAGGCTCATCACCGCCACCGGCCGAAACTCCCACCGCGCGCCCAGAAAGAACCCGGCCGCCACCGTGGCCAGCACCAGCACCACCAGCCGCGGCTTCGTGAGTGAAAGATAAGCCATGGCGCGGCTCGCCAATACCGACACAAAGGCCCCGGGCTCCGATGCAGCCAGACCAAATGGCTCGACCGACGCCATCGACTTCACGCCAATGCCCCCCGACTGATTGCAACCGGATCCGCCTCGGGACATGATACCAACTCTTCCGCATTCCGCGCGAACCGCCGCACGCTCGTCACGTGGCGGAGACATCGTAACTGGAACACCACCGCCGCCGCCAGCAGCAGTGCCCCACTCGTTTGATGCGCCGTCCGCGTCACCGCCTGGTAAAACGTCACCGTTCTCGCCAGTCCGTCAAACGGTAGCAACGCGATGAACGAGCCGATTCCCAGCCCAACCTGAACAGCGGCCATAAGCCCCAGCGCCCGCGCCGCGGGAACAAGCGGCGCCCAGTTCGCCCTGTTCTGCTCGACCACGAATGCCAGAAACAGACAGCACACCAGAACGACCGGCGCGACGAACGCGTGATTCACCAGCGCCTGCCACGTCCCAAAATGCCGCAGCCAGCTTCCCAGCATGATCTGAGCAGGCACCAAGAGCGACGATGGCCCAGCCCAGCGGCTTCAGCCACGCCGATTCGATCCGCGTACCGACCGGGCTCTGCCACCGCCGGCCGGTGAAGACGCACAGTGCTACCATGAGCGCGAAGAATGCCTGACCGACACAGGCGTGAACGGCTGCCAGAATCGTCGATGTCTGCGTGACTCGCGTGCCGCCCAGCACACCCTGAACGATCACCGTTGCCACCGCGGCAAGGCCCAGCCACTTCATCCATTTCCTCGGCTCGAAGACGAGCAGCCAGCCGGCCAGAATCAAGCGTGAACAGCCCGACCGCAGCCCCGTAAAGACGATGGCTGTGCTCGACCCGAACGCCGAACGGATGTTCCCACATGTTGAAAAGGAACATGTTGATCCCGAACGTCTCCGGCCAGTCCGGAACAGCCAGCCCCACCCGATACGTCGTCACCGAGCCGCCCACATACAGAAGCGGCAACGTGAAGACGGCCGCACCAAGAGCCATCCAGTGCGCAACGCGGCGATACGGGGCATCAATGGGGTCGGACAAGTTGGTTGGCTTCTCGAAGGTCATCAAACTTTCTTCAAGCAAACGAACACATCAAGTTCCCCACACACTAACCCGAAGCGTGAGCGAGGGACACTTTGCCACTTACTAAGGGGATGCGTAAGCGAGGGGTGCCGGCGGTGGACAGTGCGAACGCGCGGCATGGCACCTCGCTGACGCTTCGGGTTGGTATCTCGCGAAACGGATTCACGCCATCACCGGATCAAGAGGCCCCGCCGAAGCCGGCCGGGGAACCGTCTGCGGCAGATAATCTTCGTCAACACCAGGCACGCTGTATTCATAAGGCGCGTGATAGACCGTCGGGATCCGCGCGAAGTTGTAGTGGGCCGGCGGTGAGCTCGTCGCCCACTCAAGCGTATTGGCGTGCCAGGGGTTTTCCGACGCCTTGGGCCCGAGGAAAATGCTGTGCACGAAGTTGTAACCGAAGATGATCTGCGCCAGTCCCAGCAGGAAGGCGTTGATGGTCATGAACTGGTTCATGCCGACGATCCCCGCGCCTTGCAGGTAGAGATACGTATTGGGATCGGCAATCCGGCGAGGATGGCCATGCATCCCGATGATGTGCATCAGGAAGAACGTTCCATTGAAGAAGATAAACGTCAAGATGAAATGGATGATACCCAGCCGCTCATCCATCATTCGCCCGAACATCTTGGGGAACCAGTAATAGATCGCGCCGAAGATGCCGAACATGCTGCCGCCGAAAAGCACGTAGTGAATGTGGCCCACGATGAAGTACGTGTCGTGAATATGGATATCCACCGGCGTCGCCGCCATGAAGATTCCCGACAGCCCGCCGATGATGAACATCGTCACGAACGCAAGGGCATTGAGCATCGCCGAGGTGAACTGGAGTCGGCCCCCCCAGATCGTGCCCAGCCAGTTGAACACCTTGATCGCCGACGGCAGGGCGATCATCATCGTCGACAGCATGAACGTGGCGCCCAAGGCCGGGTTCATCCCCGACTGGAACATGTGGTGGCCCCAGACGATGAAGCCCAGCCCGGCGATCCCGGCGATCGCGAAGACCATCGGCTTGTAGCCGAAGAGCGGCTTGCGCGAAAACGTCGCGATGATGTCCGAGACCATGCCCATCGCCGGCAGGATCATCACGTACACCGCCGGGTGCGAGTAAAACCAGAACACGTGCTGAAACAGGATCGGGCCGCCGCCGCCGACCACCGGCGGTGCATTCGCCACCGTCCAGCCCACCGGGCTGAAGAAGTTCGTCCCGGCCACCCGGTCCAGAAGCTGCATGATCAAGCGCCGAGGTCAGTACCGGCAGGGCAAACGCCTGCAAGAAGCGCCGTGATGAACATGGCCCACACCGTCATCGGCATCCGGAACATCTTCATCCCGGGCGCACGCAGCATCACGATCGTCGTGATGTAGTTGATCGACCCCAGCAGCGACGAGATCCCGGCGCAAAGTAGCGCCAGCAGCCAGAAAGTCTGCCCGTTCAACGACCCGGGAGTCGCCCACCGCGCGATCGTCAAGATCGGGTAGCTCGTCCAGCCGGCTTCCGCCGACCCTCCTTCCACGAAGAAGGAATACGTGATGAAGATCATCGCCGGCGGCATGAACCAGTAGGAGAACATATTCAGCTTCGGGAACGCCATGTCCCGCGCCCCGATCATGAGCGGGATCAGGAAGTTGCCGAAGGCCCCGGTCAAGAGCGGAATCACCACGAAGAAGATCATGATCGTGGCGTGCATCGTGAACAGCTTGTTGTAGAACTCCGGCGGCATCTGATAGCCATGCGAAGGGTCCGACCAGAGCAGTCTCGATAGCAGACGGCATCGGCTTCCACGGCCAGGCAAGCTGCCAGCGAACGGCCATCGCCGCCAAGCCGCCGATCACGAAGAAGATCAAGCCCGAGGTCAGAAACTGAATGCCGATGACCTTGTGGTCGGTCGAGAAGACATAGCGGGTGAGAAAGGTCGAAGGCGCAGGGTGAATGTGGTCGTGCTCGTCATGGCCGCCGGCGTGATCGTGCGCTCCGGCGTGGCCGTTGCCGTCCGAATGACCATGGCTCCCCTGGTGACCATGGTCGTCCGGGGCAGAACCATGCGATCCGCCGCCTGTCGGTTCAGAACTCATCCGCCTTATCTCCCTTGCGAACCGTCGGTCATGCTGAGCTGGCTCCGGTTCTGCTCTTCAATCTGCTCGCTCATCCACTTGTCGAACTCAGCTTCAGTCTCGTGCACCTTCACCTTGCCGCGCATCTTGTAATGGCCCCAGCCGCAAAGCTCCGCACAGACTAGCTCGAAATCACCCGCCGTGTCGGAATCGAACCACACCGGAATCAAGAGACCAGGTACCGCGTCCTGCTTGATTCTCATGTGCGGCAAGTAAAACGAATGGATCACGTCCGACGACCTCAAATAGATGAGTGCCTGCTTGCCCTTGACGAAATGCAGGTCGTTCACGGCGAATACGTCGTCCCTCGTGTTCAACTTTCCATCGGGGCCCGGATAGCGAATCACCCACTGGAACTGGCGTGCCGTGACCTCGGCGAGCGGCGGCACCCTCGGAGCGGCGCTGCGGAACTTGATGCTCGTCCACGTTCCCAACTGGTAGAACGCGATGAAGACCAGGATGAAGGCCGGGAGAATCGTCCAGATCACCTCGAGCCTCTGGCTGCCGTGGAAGTACTGGGCCTTGCGAACCGGCCGCCCCTGGGCATCGCGCTCATCCGGAAAACGGTAGCACGCGACCACGAAGACGATCTGGGTGCCGATGAAGACGACGCCGGTGATGAAGAGAATCAGGAGGTAGAGGCTGTCGATTTCGCGGCCGAACTTCGAGATCACGTGCGGAGGGGTTCCCGCCACCGGCATCCACCAGTCGCTCGAGAATGGCGAGTAGACGAAGCAGCCGACGGCGAAAACGGCGGCAAGCCCGAACAGGATGCTCCAGTAACGCACGGCCCACTCCCTAGAGGATCATGATCAAAATTTCAAATTTCGTTCCGTAATGCGTGATTCTCATCTGTTGTCCAGTCGTTCGGTCCCAAGCTCGCGCGGCGTGGCTTCCTCCGCGCGAGCCATGCTCATCGCGCCGGCTCACGAGATGCGGTGACGGCTGCGGGGGTTGTCGGGGCAGGGGGGGCATCCCTCAAAAGCTCTGGCTGATAAGGCAATGCGAGCACAAAGTTCACCAGGTCCCAAACTTTCTTTTCATCCTGAAGCGGCGACGGGTAATGCGCCGGCATCTGCGCGCCGTTGATCCCTTTGGCGATGCGCCAGTAAATGTCGAGCGGCCGCCTGCCCCCCTTGTAAACGGCGCGGTTCAAATTAGCCGGACGAAGCGGGTTGCCCCAATCGTCATTCTTGGCGTCCCAGAGCGCCTTCAGCTTCTCTGCTTTGTCTTTGTTCTTCAGCTTCTCTGCTTCGTCTTTGCCTGATCGCATGTCGGCCAGGTGTGCTTCCAATCGCGCCTGGCGCTCGCTGGGGTTACCCCCGAATATCACCTCGTTGAAAAGCTCCTGGGGAGCGAAGCTGGGGCCGTCGCCCATCGCCAGCGCCCCGTGGCAACCGGAGCATTCCAGCTTCTCCGAAGTGCGCCCCAGGAAGAGATTCCGCCCGCGCTCAACGCTTTCGGGAGTCGGCGGCGTGCGCGGGCTGGGAGGATTGCTCTGCATGGTCTCCGCGAGCTTCCACTTGTTGAACACGCCGTTCGTGACCATATCCTTGACAATGTCGTCCGACAACGCATTCGGATCTTTCTCGTCGGAAGTGAATGCTTCCTCGATCAAGAGCGTCTCCGACTCGCCGCGCATGCTCAGGAAAATCACGTAGTCGATCACTTGCTCGATTTCCGTCGGGCGTCATCAGCGAGTGAAACGCCGGCATCGACGTCCCGTGCAAGCCGTTCGAGATCGTGCGCCGCAGGTCGCTCCGATGCGGCGGCTTGCCGCTGGGCGTCGACGTGAACTTGAAGATGCCTTTGCGATAGTCGCGCGGCGTCGGATAGAGAAACGGTGCGGTCGGCCCGTCGCCGGCCCCGGACACACCATGGCAGTGCAGGCAGTTGCGGCGATAGAGGCTGTATCCGCCCGCCTGCGGCTTGGCGGCCGGATAACTGTCATGAGCGACCTTGGTCGGCACGTCGACGGCCTTATCTTCATAAAGCCGGAAATACTTGGCTTGCCCCCCCTCGCCCTCCTGTACGTAGCTCGCCAGGTAAAGACCCCCGAGCGGAAACCCCGAGCCAGGCGGAACCTTGATGTGCTGCGGCGAGTCGCCGTAGAGACGCTTGAGGGCCTTGCGAACCTTTTCCCGCATGATCGGGCTCTTCGAGAGGTTCGCCTTGCCCCCTGTGACCTCCTTGGTCATCGCCTCGCTTTCAACATACTCGAGCGGACCGGCATTGAAAGCATCAGAACATCCGGTGAGTGATACAGACAAGGACACGCAAGCAATCGCGACAAACAGACCAACCCGCGGCATGATGCGCCGAACCTCCCAGTATGTCGGACCAGCGACCCAACCCGGTCCGGGTGATCAGTTTTGGTGTCCGGATTATCCTAGCGGTCGCCTGGGAGACCTACAAGGCAGCGACCAATTTCGTATTTTTCGTGCTCGCCGAAAACGATAACAATTATGAAACGGCCGAGCTGGACGTGGGACCGGCGAACAGATAACAGCATTAGTTCTCCACACACCAACCCGACGCGCCAGCGAGGCGCTCGAGCGCCCGGCCTCCCGCGCACGTGTTCGCCGGGACGTCCTCCTGGATCCAGCGGCAGAAGAGAAGATGAAATCACGCAAACTTCCGCTTCGCACTCGCTGGAACGCTCGAGGCGCCAGGACGGCCGATTGGCTCGCCGACGGGCGGCCGACGTCGTACTGGACAGCCACCCGGCGGCCGTTTCCCTCGCTCCTTCTGGTTGCGCCTCTTGTCATCGGCTATGAATGGGCGGTGATCTGGCTGGGAGGACCGACTCCCGGCAAGCTCCGCACCGGTGCCGACACCTGGATGCGCAGCATGCTCGCCTCCGCAGGCCTCGACGACCGCTGGCTCTTGCCGCTGTTGCTCGTCGTGATCCTCCTGGGATGGCAGGTCGTGAGTTATCGCGAATGGAGATTCTCACCCGGAATCCTCGCAGGAATGGCCGTCGAAAGTTTGGTGTGGGCGGTCATGCTCATCGGAATCAGCCGGTTGATCGACGCCGGTTTCTCCTACCTCGAGCAGCACGAAACCGCCGTGCTGGCACTCGTGCCGGTGAAAGAGTCGCCGTACGTCGCGTCGCTGGTCGGATACATCGGTGCTGGCGTCTATGAAGAGACCCTGTTCCGTTTGATCCTCGTCCCAGTTTTCTTTGGCGTGCTACGACTCTTGCAGGCACCACAAGTTCTGGCCAGCACGCTCGCGGTAACGGGATCGGCATTGCTGTTCGCGCTCGCGCACCACGCGGGAATGCCCGGCGAGCCGTTCACCTGGTTCGCCTTTATCTTCCGCTGGATGGCGGGTGTCTTCTTCGCCTGGGTCTTCGTCCTGCGCGGCTTCGGAGTCGCCGTCGGCACGCACGCGATCTACGATATCCTCGTAGGCTGGATCGCCGCCGGACAATAAATAAGGGTAATCCGGCCGATCGATCCGTGCCGCAAATCCTAATCTTAATCTCAATCTTAATCTCAATCTTGCTCGTCTTTCGCAGGACGGCCGGTGTCTTCTTTGCCTGGGTCTTCGTCCTCCGTGGCTTCCGTGTCGCCGTCGGCACGCACGCAATCTACGATATCCTCGTAGGCTGGATCGCCGCCGGCCAGTAAGAGACCGGCGATCTGCGGATGACAGTTCGTGAACAATGCGGGATTGGGATTAAGATTAGGATTAGGATTAGGATTAAGATTAGGATCAAGTTTCTGACACGATCAGCAACTTGAAGCAGGAGTACGACGCCATGCCAGCGCCCCAGGAATACTTCTTCGAACACGAAAAACTGGAAGTCTATCAATCATCGCTCGCGTTTATCTCATGGCTCACGCCACTCCTGGAAGCTTCGACCCGGCTCGGCGACGTCAAAGACCAGTTAGACCGAGCGTCAACTTCGATCACACTCAATATTGCGGAAGGCAATGGCAAATACGCACTCAAGGATCGCTGCCGATTCTTTGATACCGCTAACGCCTCCGCGCTCGAGTGCGCCGCCGGCCTCGACGTTCTCGTCGCGAAATCCAAGTTAACCCCGGACCAAATCCGCCCCGGCAAAGAGCGCCTCCAGAGCGTCGTCCGCATGCTCATGGGATTGATCAAAAAAAACTCCACCCGCGACTACGAAAGACAAAACCCGGCCGATTGAACCACGCCCCTAATCCTAATCCTAATCTTAATCCTAATCTTAATCCTAATCTTCTTTCTCTTCTTTCATTGGCCCCCGGCCAGCTCCGGCAAGCATGCGAATCATCCATCTCTCCGACATTCATTTCTGGCGTTACGCCCTCCATCCCATGCGCCTCTTGAGCAAGCGTCTCGTCGGCACGGCTTCGCTTTTGATGGGCCGCGGCCGTCGCTTCCGCCTCGAGCGAGTCCCCGACCTGGTCGAGCGAGTGCGGAGTCTCAATCCCGACCATGTCCTGATCACGGGCGACTTGACCACAACCGCGCTGGCAGACGAATTCCATCACGCCCGGACCGCTCTCTCCGGCCTCTTGGACAACCCGGCGAGCGTGACGATCATCCCGGGCAACCACGACCGTTACACCCTCCGGGCCCACCGCACGAGAAGGTTTGAGCGGTATTTCGGCGCCTTCGCACCCGAGGGCCCTTATCCCTGGCTGAGGCCGCTCGACTCGCGCACAGCGGTCCTCGGCCTCGATCCCACCCGCGCCGGCGTCTCTGCGCGGGGCTGGCTGCCCGAAAGACAGTTGATCGCCGCCGCCGAGCTCGTCGCCGCCGCGGCAGAGGGTGCGGCAGAGAGGATGAATCTGCTCATCGCCTGCCACTATCCGGTCGCGGCCCCCGCCGAGTACGAATCCCGACTCGCGCGCAAGTCGATTGTGAACGGATCGGACCTGGTTGCCTGGCTGAAAACGATTGGCCCTCATCTGTATTGTTGCGGGCACATCCACGCAGCATGGGCATTCCGCCCCCGGTCGATCCCGAACCAGCTTTGCTTGAACCCGGGCGCTCCGCTGATGCGTGACCACCGGGCCAAACATCATCCTGGCTTTCTCGAGATCACGATGGAAGGAAGGGACGTGACCGTGGATCATCACTTCTGGCATGGCGCAGGGTGGGACTTTCGAAAAATTCACCACGAGGGGGATTTCTGGGAGTGAGACCTGGGCTGCCCATCAAAGTAGGTTAGGCTTCAGCCTGACACTCTTCCCGCGCCTCCCGTCACCGACCGTTCGTTTCGTTTTGTACATTCGTCGCGCAGCCTTATGCCACAAGGACTACGGGCACGCACTCCCTCGGTCGACATGGCGATGCCATGGGCCGAATTCGAGGCCGAAAGCCTTGCCTGCAACCTCGTGGCTTTGACCCAGAATCTCCACAGTGCCCCGCGAAGCGCTCCACCCTCCGAGTCCGAGTGCGCGGCCCTCCGCAAGTGCATGCGCGAAAAAGGCTTCCGTCGATCCAACAGATTCTTTCCCCTGGAGCAAAATGATAACTAATGATAGCAAAATCGGAAGATCCTCGCCTTTGATCCTGGTTCTGATTCTGGGCAGCGAACCCTGCACTCAACCGACGACGCGGCAAAGCCGCCAGGGCGACGGAGTCGCCCTGCGCAACGGCCAAGCCTGCCTGCGTTTCGGTTTTGGTCTCAGCCTCTTTTCTCATTGCGGTAGTTTGCACTGGATTGCACTCGGTGCGTGAATTTCGCCGCTGTTCTCAGGGCCAGTGGAGATCGACGAGAAGGTAGGAAAGCAAAGAGGAGCCGCCCATCGCGCCAGCATCGCGCGTTCGCGGACCCTGCCCTATGTATATATGCGACCGGTTTCAGCGATCGGCAATAAAAGCGTCCAAAAAAACTGCAATCACTCAATCGATGCGGCTGCAACGTCAGGAGCTACGGCTTTGCGCGATTTCTTTGTTAATTGTGAACACGCGGTCGAATCAAAACCCATCACGCGGTCGTCCGATCGGTCGTCGAGGGCGTGCTGAAAGTCACAGAGATCATCCAGAGAACGAGAACCAGTTCAGCAGTGCGCTACCCAACTTTGAACCAGCGCTCAAATTCCGCGATCGAACGTTCAATCTCCCGACTCGGTTCATCTCGGTGACCTCAGTCGGCTTCGTGGTTGAAGTCTTTGTCTGATTCCGCCCTCCGTCCTCCGTCCTACTACTCGGCTGATTTCGTTTTGTACATTCGTCGCGCGTCCTTACGCCACAACGATTACGGGAACGAAGGCATTCCACACACCCGTGTCGGGAAAGTGCTGCCGAACGGCGTCGTGGTGGGCTCGCGCACGGGCAAGACCGCAAGCCCAGCGTGTGGTCCGGGCCAGTTGCCGTCTGTCCAACCTGCCAGCTCCCCGTCGAGCTGGCGCTGCGCCACCCCATTGTCACCCTTCGCCCGCCCAATGGGCACTCCCCTTTCTCGCCGTTTGCGATGGAACCGAACGTGTCCCCAGCACCACGCACATTCGCCGGTAGCATTCGCGGATCGGGCCTCCAACAGCCGAAAAAAACCGTCGAAAACATAGTGAACAACATCGTCGAATTGTCGTGGCAATTTTCATTGGCCATTGCCATGAGCGTTTGCCGTCGCCGAACAACGCCACGCTCTCTTCCTATTGCTCTATGCCGATTTAACTTACAGAGCAGCCACGCCGTCTCAAGCAATCGCCGCATTCGCCGAAAAATGGCAATAAGTGGCAATATTACGAGCCCCTTCCAGCATCCGTACATTAGTGTAAATTGGCCGGGACCCTGATCTCGTTCCGACTCGGACGCCGCTAGCCGCAGCCACCTCCCGCCAGACCCCAATGTTTTCCTGATCAATGTAACGCCCTCAGTAATGAGTGACTTCCTCCGGCCGCCCGTTGTAGCTCCAGAGCGCCGGTGGTGCCATGAGCCGGCGTTCGCAGTTCACATCGCGCCGCCGATCAGCGCACTGTCTCATTGAGAATATGCGGCGACCTTGCGGATTCCACCGGCTTTCGACCAGGAAATCTTCAGCAAGTTTCCCGGTTCCACCGCCTGGATCGATTACGGAAGAAAATTCCCTCGGCATCTGCGCACCGCCGCAGAAAGCCTCGGCCCACAGCCGCGTCGATGACCTCGAAGTACCTGAATCAACTTAGTAACGCGCTACCTGACGTTGAATGGCCGCACAAACCCGCCAGCTCTCGTCCCCCGATCCAAAATCCAAAATCAAGCGTCTCGCTCCCTTCCCGCCCCCCGATCTGCTATCCTCCCCGTTTGCTCGCTCCGGTCGCATCCAGATCCCCTGACGGCATCGATCGAAATCGCTCAGGCGCGAGGAGTTCCCGGCGAAGAAGCAAGACATCAATCAAGCAGTTCGTCACGACCGTGCCCGCGTGGGTCCGCCAGCACTTGAACCACCATCCTCGAAGCCAAAAAAAAATCGCGACCCGCGCGGAATTCCGAACGTTCCCTCGTCAGTGTAGATAGGTGGCCGCAGATGGAAGGTGACCGCGACGGCACGCCGCCCATCGAGCAGCACCGTGATTACCTGGTTCTCCTCGCGCGCGTGTTGCTGGAGCCAAAATTCCGGCGCCAGTTGGATCCATCAGACATTGCCCAGGAAGCCCTCCTTCGTGCACACAAGGCGATCCAACAGTACCGAGGAAACAGCGTTCCGGAGTTGAGGTCCTGGCTTCGGCAGATCCTGGTAAACCTGCTCAAGGACAAGGGCCGCACCTTGTCCGGACCAGCCCACGACGTCGACCTGGAGCAAGCCTTCGAACAGGCCCTGTGCCTATCTTCCGCGCGACTTGAAGCGTGGCTCTGCGCCTCGTCCCTTGGCCCCGAAGCCCAAACCGAACGTGAGGAACAGCTCGATCGGATCGCACGCGCGATCAACAGCTTGCCGGAAGATCAACGGACGGCCGTCGAGGATTTCTACATTCATGGATACAAAACCCGGGACATCGCCCAGCGGATGGGCCCCACTCAGAATGCCGTCGGCGCACTGATCACACGAGGAGTCACAACGATACGCGAGAAGCTCGCCGAGTCTTCCTGAATAGCATTACACGATGACGAACCGGAATGTACTGAACTGGGTGGCACAGGCTCTGCCAGTGTCCCTTCCACGCGCGTTGGGCGCGGGTCTCCAGACCCCACCCCTCGCCCGACCGCAGGCTTTCCCACCCCCGAAACCACGAGGCGCGCGTTGGGCGCGGGTCTCCAGACCCCGCCCTCTGCCCGACCGCAGGTCTTCCCAGCCCGGAAAGCGCGAGGCGAGCGTTGGGCGCGGGTCTCCAGACCCCGCCCTCCGCCCGACCGCAGGTCTCCGCCCGACCGCAGGTCTTCCCACCCCCGAAAACGCGAGGCTCGCCAACGCCTCCCTGGGTGCCACTCGCTCAGACGTTGGGCGCGGGTCTCCAGACCCCGCCCTCCGCCCGACCGCAGGTCTTCCCACCCCCGAAAACGCGAGGCCCGGCAACGCTTCCTTGGCTCGCACCGGCACTGCCAGTGCTCAACGCCCGGTCGCTCAGCACCCCCGAAACGCGAAAGCCCACTGAGAGGAATCATCAATGCCCGTCGACGCTGTCGAGCCCTCGGAGACCCAACCACAATTAGGCGAAGTCGTCACCGCCTTCCTCGACGCCCTCGGCGACGGCCTGGTGCCCGATCGCCGTGCCCTCCTGGCCGAACACTCCGACCTCGCTCCAGAGCTGGAAGAATTCTTCGCCGCGCAGGACGAGGTGGCATTCCTGACCGCCCCGCTTCGTGCAGTGGCATGTGCCGCAAAGATCCCTCGCCACGAAACCGACCTCGATTCCGCACCCGATCCCCACCTGATCGCCGTCCTCGAAGCCCGCGGTTATGAGTTGCTCGGTGCGCCCACCCACGGCGGAACCGCGGTCGTGCACAAGGCCCGCCAGCGCCGCTTGAACCGTCTCGTGGCAATCAAGACGATCGGCGTCGGCCGCCAGATCTCGCCGCTCGATGTCGAGCGCTTCCGCAACGAGGCCGAGACACTCGGCGCCTTGAGCCACCCAAACATCGTGCCGGTCCTCGAAGTAGCAGAGCACGACGGCCGCCTCTTCCTCTTCATGCCCTACCTGGAAGGCGGCAGCCTGGCGGACAACATCGAGGCCTATCGTGACGATCCTCGCAAGTCCGCCGAACTGCTCGCGACTGTGGCCCATGCCATCGATCACGCGCACCGCCACGGCATCCTCCATCGCGACCTGAAACCGTCGAACATCCTGCTGGACCAGTCCGGCGAACCGCACGTCTCCGACTTCGGCCTGGCCCGGCGCCTGGACATGGACAGCGGCCTGACAATCTCCGGCGCGATCGTGGGCACCCCCAGCTTCATGTCCCCCGAACAAGCCCAGGGCCGTCGCACCGCACTCAGTACCTCGACCGACGTCTACGGCCTGGGCACGGTGCTCTACGTGCTGTTGACCGGCCAGCCCCCGTTCCGCGGCGAGACGGCCCTCGACACAATCGAAATGGTGCGTAACATCGCCCCAACGCCCCCGCGTATACTCAATCCTCGCGTCGACCGCGACCTGGACACGATCTGCCTGAAATGCCTCGAGAAGGAGCCGAAAGCCCGCTACGCGTCCGCCGAAGCCCTGGCGGATGACCTCGAAAGCTGGCAGAGCGGAAAGCCGATCGCTGCGCGGCCAGTCGGCCCGCTCGTCAAAGGATGGCGCTGGGCGCGCCGGAACCGCTCGCTCGCGGGACTGGCAGGTCTGGTCGCGACGCTGCTGATCGCCGGGACGATCGGGCTGGCCGTCATGACCGCGGTGCTGTCGCGCAAGAACGCCGAGATTGCCAGACAGCGCGACCAGGCCAAGCGAGCTGTCGACGACATGTACACCCAGGCCGCCGAACGATTGTTGCCGAAACTGCCGGGGATGGAGAAGGCCCGCCGCGAGTTTCTCATGAAGATGCGTACATATTACGATGACCAAGCCGCCGTGGGGAACGGCTCAAGCGCGGCTGCACGGGCAGAGACAGCAAATGCGCGCTTCCGTGTAGGCAGGATTAACAACCAGCTAAGTGAGATTGACGCGGCGGAGCAAGCCTACGCCGGTGCCGTGTCCCTGTTCGATGCGCTCGCGACGGAATTCCCGCACGAGCCTGCCTACAGCCTTTCGCTCGCGCGTAGCCTGAACGAGATTGGTCTTGCCTATCGCACAAAAGGCCGCACAAAGGAGGCCGAGGATGCCATCCGGCGCAGTCTCGACAGGGCTGAGCGTGCGGCAACCGAGTTTCCCAACCGCCCTGAGTTCCGCCAGGTGATGGCCCACAACCTTCACGACTTGGCCATCCTGCACCATGAGAGCGAGCGATTTCTCGAGGCCGAGCGCGA
Organism: uncultured Planctomycetota bacterium; assembly: GCA_963823665.1. Lineage (GTDB taxonomy): Bacteria > Planctomycetota > Planctomycetia > Isosphaerales > Isosphaeraceae > CAVXHV01. The sequence goes on along the minus strand of CAWGMQ010000006.1, from coordinate 1,585,752 downwards.
CTATCGAAGAGCAATCGGATTACGCGAGAAGTTGGTCGCCGAATCGCCCACTGATCCAGACCGCCGGCACGAGCTGGCCGCCGGTCTCGCCGCATTCGCCGGGCTGCTCAGTGATGCCCGCCGGCCGCATCTGGCGGAGGCCGAGCACGCGTTCCGTCAGGCGCTGGAGATCGAGGAGAAGTTGGTGGCCAACGCTCCCTAGAACTGGAGCTACCGCGAACGGGTGACTGACATCAGGATCAACCTGGGCGAGATCTTGACGAAGAGAGGCCTGCTCGAGGAGGCCGAGGCGGTCCTCCGTCACGCGCTGTCCGAGCGCGAGCAGCTCGCGTCTCGGTATCCAGACGTGCCGGACAGTCTGGCCAATCTGGGCTTGGTCGCGATCAGCTTGGCGGAATCGCTCCGCGATCAGGGGAAATACGCGGAAGCCACTGAACTCACAAAGCGAGCGATCACCCTCCATCAGACCGCTCTGACGGCCAGCCCAAAGCATCCGACGTTTCTCGCCTGGCTTCGCAACGGCTACGTGCTCCTGGCCGAGATTCTGTTGTCCAAGGGTGATACGAAGAATGCCTTCGAGGCGGTGGAAACTGCCATCCGCATTCTGCCAGACGCTCCGGATACCTTCTCTGAAATCGCCTGTGCTTACACTCGCTGCGTGCCGAGGCTTGAGGAGCTTCCGAACCGGAACAACGCCCAGCGCCGGGAGCTGTCCCTCTCCGTCGCCGACCGCGCCGTGGGTCTGCTCCGGATGGGAATAAAGAACGGACACGCCTGGACGGCCAAATCACTCCAAGAACACCCCGAGCTTCAATCGCTCCCTCCGTTCGAGAGCTTTCAAAGCTTGGTCAAGGAATTGAACCAGAAGTAATAGCCCGACACAGATCCGATCACGACGTTTTCGTGCTTGAAAATTGGCAGTCCTGCAACGCCTGAGAAAAGGGCTCCCATGTCTCGCATTCATTCGCTCTGGCGTCCATCATCGTCTCCGACCCGGCTGAACCCACGCTCACGGGATCGCCGACTGCACCGGATTCGCGACGAGGTTCTCGAGTCGCGAACCCTCTTGGCCCAGGTCAACTGGGTGGCCACCTCCAGCGGCAACTAGGACGTCGGTTCGAATTGGAGCACGGGTACAGCCCCCGGCCCGAACGACGACGTGACGATCGACCCACCCACCGCGCTGACCGTCACCATCGACTCTGGCAACCAATCGGTGAACAGTATTCTGAGCGAAAGTAATGCGACGCTCTCCCTATCTGGCGGTTCGCTTGCCGTCGCCGCAGGAGCAGAGATCGATGGGAGTTTCCAGCTCAACGGAAACCTGGCTCTGTCGGGGATGTACTCCGGCGGAGCTTCCTCGACCGCGCAGTTCAGCGCCGGCAACGTCAATGCCGGTGGGAGCACCGTCCTGGACTTCCCGAGTTTTGACTGGACGGGCGGAACCTTTGGTGGTTCGTTGACCAACACGGTAACGATAACGCTCAGTGGTTCCAGTCAGATCTTCCTCAGTGGAGCGCTCAGCAACTCGGGGACGATCATCGACAGCGGGACCGGTTCGTTGGTCCTCGGAACCGCTGGTTCCGACAGCAACTCTCCCGGCACCCTCAACAATCTCGCCTCGGGCGTTATCGACCTACAAGCTGGTGCGTCGATCGTTGATCTCGAGACCTTCTACACGGCGTTGAGCGTTGTCAACAACGCAGGCGAGGTCGAGGTGGCCGCTGGGTCTGCGTCAGCCGCGATTGAAACCTCGTACATCAATAACACCGGCAGTGTCGAAGTCGACTCGGGCACCTTGAGCCTGGGTTATGCTTATGGAAGCACCATAACGAGTAACGGCGGCTCGTTTACCACCGAGAGCGACGCCACGTTGGACTTTTTTGCCCCAAACATCGCAGTGGTGGGATCTGGTTACCAGCTAGTATTCAGCGGCACGTTCACGGGCGCCGGTGCCGGACTCGTCGAGTTCGCTGACGACGGTAATTTTGTCGCCGGCTCACCAGGCGCCACCCTAGATTTCACAGACTTCCAATGGACGGCTGGCACGATCGGGGGTTCCCTGAACAACCAGAATTCGATGACCTGGAGCGGGGGAACGCTCGCCGGCACGCTCACAAATTCTGGCGCGATCACCTGGACCGGGGGAACAATCGCGGGCACGCTCACCAATTCCGGGACGATCGCCATCTCGGGCGCCAACTCGGAGTACGTCGCAGGCGGCACACTGGCCAACGCCGGTACCATCGTCGAGGAGGGCCCCGGCAACCTGAGCCTTGGCATCGTGACAACCGCCGGCTTCGGCAACGAATACGGCATCGGGGGAACACTGAGCAACCTCGCCGGGGGCACCCTTGATCTCCAGGACGACGCGGGGATTACGAGCTTCCAAGGAACACTTCAATCCCCTCCACCTCCGGTCCTGAACAACGCCGGTACATTGCGAACGTCGGCCGGCGATGGGACGTCGACGATCATCGTATCGACGTTCAACAACAGTGGCACCGTCGAAGTGGACTCGGGAACCCTCGCGATCACCGCGACGGTGTCTCAAGTTTCCGAGAGCTCATTGTCGGGCGGCACCTGGAACGTTCTCGGGGGCTCGACCTTGGACATCACGACCGCCGGTACAATCACCACGAACGACGCCGCTGTAACCCTGAGCGGCACCGGCGCGAACTTTCCCTTCGTCAATAGCATCACCAGCAACGCCGAAAGCCTGATTATCCTCGACGGCGCAGATCTCGCGATGATCGGAGACTTGACAAATCAGAGCTCGTTGAACGTCGGTGCGGGGAGCACGTTGAGCGTCAATGGCAACTTCACGCAATTGAATTCGGCCTCGCTCGCTATCCAGGTGGGCGGCACTCCCGCCAGCGGACAGTTCGGTCAGGTTACGGCCTCGGGAAATGCCACGCTCGGCGGTACTTTGTCCATCAGTCTCGTCAATGGTTTTGCGCCCCAGGCGGGCGATCATTTCCAGATCATGACCTACGGCAGCGGGAACGGCGCATTTCCGTTGATCGACGGGCTGACTGCTGGGCGTACTCAATTATTCGAGCTCGTGACCAGCGACACCGATGTGGCCGTGAATGCGCTCGTCGACGCGGGTGACCTGGCTGTGCAGAGCGTTTCGTTTACCGCCCCGAACAACGCCGAATCCGGCCAGGATGTCACGATCAACTACACCGTGATCAACAACGAGAGTACGCCAACGAGTGCCGATTCCTGGGTCGACTCCATCTACCTCTCGCCGGACGATTATTACGACTCGTCGGCAAGGTTAATCGGGCAGGCACAACATACGGGGGCCCTAGCAGGGGGCGCGAGCTACACCGGAACTCTCATAGCTCCTCTGCCCGGAATCGTGCCAGGCAATTACCACATCTTCGTCATCTGCGACAGCCAAGGGGACGTGCCCGACGTGAATCGTGCGAACAACACCCTGGCGGCGCCGAACCTCATCACAGTAGGAATGGAAAGCCTCGCTCCCGGGGTTACAGCCTCGGGGACCATCGACGACGGCCAGGATGAGTATTACCAGGTCAACCTGCCGGCTGGGCCGGTGGTCACGATCACGGCCGACTTCGCCGCCGCAGCCGGGGCGAGCTGTTTGTCAGGTACCAGAATGTTCCCGACGCGACGACGTTTGATCAGGAGGCGTTCGACCCGAGCCAATCGCAACAACAGATCACCCTGAACGGCATACAGGCGGGATCGTATTACATCTGGCTCCATGGCAACGCGGGTTCTGCCGGTGGCAAACCGTTCGATATCAGCGTCCAAGAACTGGCGTTGCAGGTGGTGAGCGTCAGCCCCAATCAAGGCAGCAACGCGGGGCAGGCCACCTTGACAGTCAACGGTTCCCAGCTAACGCCCAGCACCACAGTGAGCCTCGTCGCCACCGGCGGGGCGCAATCGCCTGCATCCAACGTCCTCTACAAGGACAACACGACCCTGTTTGCCACGTTCGGCCTGACGGGATTGATACCGGGGAGTTACGGTGTACAAATCGCCGACGGCGGCCAGACTTTCACGGACCCGACCGCCTTCACCGTCACCAGCGCTCCCCCCGGCCAGGTATCGTTCAGCCTGAGCTGCAGCGCCTACACGAACAACAATAACCCGGGAACGATCACCCTCAATTATACGAACACCGGCGGCACGGATGCCCCGGCGCCGCTGATGATCCTCTCGTCCGACAACGCCAGCTTCGAGCTGCCGGGTGAGACGACCTACGTCCCGGACAGCGTAGAGCTTCTGGGCATCAACCAGGGTGGGCCGGCCGGGACCTTGCCACCGGGCTACCAGGGCACGATCACGCTGAGCTTCTTGCCGATCAATCAAGGCGCCCACGCCGTCAGCAACTTTACCCTCTCGACGATCCCGTCGGCCGACACGCCCTTCGACTGGAACTCGGTCGAATCCGACCTGCAACCGCCCGATGTCGCCAGCGACGCCTGGGCCGCCATCTATCAGAACTTCACCGCCGCAGTCGGCGACACTCTGGGCCAATACCAGCAGGTGCTCGACAATGACGCCACGTACTTAAGCCAGCTCGGTGAATACACAGCGGACGCCAGCCAGCTCTTGAGCTTCGAGCTGGAGAAGGCCGACGATTTCGGCACCATCGAGCAAAACTACTTCCTTGGCGCGTTCGGCCGCGGGTGGCCCGACCCGACCGATACCAAGGCGGTTACGGACTCGTCCGGAAACGTCACTATCGAATACTCAGGTCAGGTCGAGCCCTTCACGCTGGAGCCGAACGGCTCGTATCAAGGTGCGCCCGGCGACGCCTCCACCCTGACGCTGCAAAACAGTAGTTACACCCTCCGCGAAACCGATGGCTCGCTCATCGTATTTAATCCCAACGGCACGCTCAACTACACCGAAGACACCAACGGTAACACGATCACCGCGAATTACACGAACGGTCTGCTGACCAGTTTCGTCGACTCGGCGACCGGCGCGACGATCTCGTTCACCTACAACAGCCAGGGACGAATCACCGAGTCTCACCGACCCGGTCGGCCGCGTCACGACGTACACCTACGACCCCACAGGCCAGCTTTTAGAGAGTGTGACGAACGAGACCGGTACCACGAGCTACACATATTTCACCGACGAAGGTGCGCAGAGCGAATACGCCCTCGCTTCGATCACTTATCCAGACGGTGCGCACTCCTATTTCACGTACAACACTCAAGGCCAGCTAACCAGCCAAAGCGCCGATGGCGGCGCCGAGATGGTCACCTATTCTTATAATGGTGAAGGCGGCGTCAGTGTAACCAACGCCGACGGCGCCACGGCGACATATTTTCTCAACGAATCCGATCAAGTTGCTCGATTCGTAGACCCGCTCGGCAACATCACCAATTACACATACGACGCCAACAACAACTTGATTCAGGAGACCGGCCCGGGAGGGGTCACGACCACGTTCACGAACAATGCGGCCGGCGACACGACGTCAACGACCGATCCCCTCGGCGACACGATCACGGCCACATACGATTCGCTCTTCAACAATCTGACGAGCCTGACCGACCCAGACGGCAATACCACTCAATACACTTACGACTCCAACGGGAACCTGCTAGATATCACCTATCCGGACAGCACCCAGCAGCAATTCACGTACGATCCTACAGGCAACCTGATCGAGTCCGTGGACCAGAACGGCAACGCGACTCATTACACCTATAACTCAGCCGGCTTACTCACAGAAGAAGACTTCGCCGACGGCTCGACAATCACGTTCTCCTATGACGCGCACGACAACCTGATCTCGGCAACAAATTCGAGCGGCACGACCTCGTTCACGTACAATTCATCGGACGAGTTGACCGAGGTCACATACCCCAACGGCATGTATCTCAAATTCACCTACAATGCGGTCGGCCAGCGGACGCAGATGGTCGACCAAACCGGCTTCACGGTCAACTACGAATACGATCATGTTGGCCGGCTCTCCGAGCTCACCGACGGTAGTGGCAACATGATCGCCCAGTACACGTACGACGCCGCGGGCTTGCTTACTTGCAAGGACCTGGGCAACGGCACGTACACGAACTTCGGCTACGACCTGGACGGCGACCTCACGAGCATCGTCAACTACGAACCCGGCGGCACCGTCCTCTCGAGCTACGACTACGCTTACAACGACCTGGGCCTGCCGGACAGCGGCGCGACGCTCGACGGCACCACGACGTACGGCTACGACGCGACTGACCAGCTCACATCGGTCGACCTTCCAGGCGGCTCGACGATCACCTACCAGTACGATGCCGCCGGCAACCGCGTCGGCGTGACTGACAATGGCGTCACGACGAACTACACGACCAATGACATGAATGAATACACGCAGGTCGGATCGACGACGTACACCTACGACAAGGACGGGAACCTCACCTCGTCGACCGACAGCTCGGGGACCACGAGCTACTCCTACAACGACCTGGGCCAGCCCGTAAGCGTTGTCTCGCCGCAGGGAACTTGGACCTACCAGTACGACGCGCTCGGAAACCTCATCGCGGAGACGCAAAATGGCGAGGAGACGCAGTACCTCATCGACCCGACGGGGATCGGTAACGTCGTAGGGACCTTCGACGCCAACGGGAACCTGATCGACCATTATACGCAGGGCATCGGGCTGACGAGCCAGGTCGACGCGATGGGGAATGCGGCGTACTACAACTTCGATCTGACAGGGAATACGACGGAGCTGACCGGCGCGAATGGGGCTGTGCTGAACACGTATAGCTATCTGCCCTTCGGGGAGCAATTGAGTGCGACAGGGAGCACGCCGAATCCGTTTACCTACGTCGGACAATTCGGTGTCTCCAGTGATGGCAGCGGGCAGTTTTTCATGCGGAATCGCTGGTACGACGGTGCAACCGGTCGGTTTACGCAACCCGATCCAATTGGCCTGGCGGGAGGCGAGGCCAATTATTATCAGTACGCGTTTAATACTCCAACTAACACAATCGACCCACTTGGCGAATCTGCCGATTGGCCATCGTGGGGCGACGAAGGCGGGGCTGGAGTTGCGCCAAGTCCCGCTAATTCCGATACAGGCGGCCCTCAGCCCACCAGCCAGCCAGCCGATGCGCCAGCATCCACAAGCACAAATCCCGGGCTCTCTACTTTTTGGAACACGTTGAACTGGGCAAACACTGCGAGGCAGGCTGTTGAGGCGGAAGAACACGGGGAGGAAGCGGGAAATGCTCTAACCAAGGCCGGGAATCTTTTGCATAGCGCCCAAGAAGAGGCCGGAGACCCAAATGCATCGCCGGGGCCGGATCTCGAGGAGTACAACAACATCGGCGCCACGGGGGGTGTCCTTGCCCCGGCAGCGGGAAAAAGTCAACGGTTTCTGGAAGATACTCAGAGAAGGACCTTGTCTCCTCCGACGCCCAGGAACGCCGTGGCGCTCCTTGCGGGATTGATTGGGTTCTTTAAGGGTTTCGCGCAATCGTTCAAACCGGTAAAGTATTCAAACTCCACCCACCTCAAGAATGGCGACCCCAACAACCTGATCGGTCCCGCAGGCTTCGGCACAGGCGGCTTCATCACGCCAGACCAAACCCTGCCCTACACCATTATGTTTGCGAACGAGCCGACCGCCGACATTCCGGTGCAGCAGGTCGTCGTCACCGACCAGCTCGATCCGAGCCTCGACTGGACGACCTTCCAGGTGGGCGATTTCAGCATCGGCGGCACGGTCTACGCCGTGCCTCCCAACGACGGCTCGTACAGCACTCAGCTCGACCTCACCAGCACGCTGGGGATTTACCTCGAAGTGACAGCCGGGATCAACTTCTCGACCGGCGTGGCCACCTGGACGTTCACCTCCGTCGATCCGACCACGGGGGACCTGCCCTCGGATATCTTCACCGGCTTCCTTCCGCCCGATTCCAGCCCGCCGAGCGGCGAGGCGACTGTCAACTACACGATTCGGCCCAAAGCCGGCGTCACAACGGGTACCCAGATCAACGCCCAGGCCGTTGTCGTCTTCGACACCAATGCCCCGCTCGCCACTCCACAAGTCCTCAACACGTTCGACGCAATCGCACCCGCCAGCGCGGTCACCGCGCTCCCAGCGACAACGACCACAACGACCTTCCCAATCTCCTGGTCCGGCTCCGACGGCGCCGGCTCCGGAATCGCCACCTACAACGTCTTCGTCTCTGAAGACGGCGGACCTTTCACGCCCTTCCTCACCGGCACCACGCAGACCTCAGCAACGTTCAACGGCCAGTTCGGCCACACCTACGGGTTCTACAGCGTGGCCACCAGCAACGTCGGCAACGTCCAGCCAACACCAACCACCGCCCAGGCCACGACCTACCTCGCCGCCCTACCCACCAGCACAGTCAACGCCCCACCAGCCACGACCGGGACCTCAAACGTCACGCTAAGCTGGAAGGGCTCACCAGGGCAGGGGGCCACCCGCATCGCCTCATACACAATCTACGTCTCCGAAGACGGCGCCCCGTTCACGCCGTACCTCTCAAACACCACACAAACCTCCGCCACCTTCACCGGCCAGTACGGCCACACCTACGCTTTTTACAGCGTCGCGACCGACAACCTCGGCGATCGCCAAACGACTCCGAAAGCCGCACAGGCAACAACGACCATCCCGCCGCTGGTCACGCTGGCCAAGGTCTCCGACATGCTGAACAAGAAACACCAGGTGACCGAGGTCCTCGTCAAGTTCACCGGCCCGGTCAACGCCGCCCAGGCCAACCAGCTCGCAACCTACCACCTGGCAACGCCCGGAAAGCACGGCTCCTACACAACCAAGAACGCCGCCATCATCAAGCTCCGCTCGGCCGTCTACACCGCCTCGAGCAACACCGTAGCCCTCACCCCCAAGAAGCCCTTCGCCCTCACCAAGCCAGTCCAGCTCCTGGTCTACGGCACAGGCCTCTCCGCCTTGCAAGACACCTACGGCCGCGCCATAAGCGGCGCCAACAACGGCCAACCCGGGAGCAACGCAGTCGCCATCCTCTCCCGCAGCGGTGTCAAACTGAACGCAGTGGCATCCTCCATCCGAGCCCGCACCCAGGCCAACAACCCAGCCTCCACAATGATCGACGCCCTGCTCAACCAAAACGCCCTCGCCGGGCTGACCAAAACAATCCGCCAACACCTCAACCACGGCCTGCTGCGCGAACCCGACTGATAAACGCGTCACGAACCATTGTTCAGATTGCTCCCCATCCGTGCCCGTCCGTGCTGTCCATGGTTGAAGATTCCTGTCATGCCCCCCGAAAAATGCCTCAGAAACCCTTTTCGCCACCGAAGCTCGTCGTCGGCCCGGCCTACATGGCTTGAAAGCATCTCTGACGGCTCGCCAACAGCATACATTCGGTCGTGCTCTCAAACTCACAAGGAACAGATCACGCCGTACGCACCGATTCGCTGGCGTAACGCACCACCCGTCTGGTCGAACGCGCGCTCGCCGCGATATCATCAAAGGAGGATATCCGCAATCTGCCACAAAGCTCCGAGGTCCCAATGCCCGTCGTCATTTCCGACGAAACGTTGCGAGACGCTGGATTGACCGAACATGAAGCTCTGGTCGAAATCGCGTGTCGACTGTTCGCCGCCGGGAAGCTCGCTCTCTGGCCTGCGGCAAAGCTCGCTGGCATGAATCGAGTCGCGTTCGAGCAAGCGCTCAACGACCGCCAGATCGCAATTTATCGTCCGGACGAGAGCGATCTCGCCGACGACATCGCCGCACTTGATAAGCTGGGGATCTGACCTTGTCACGATCCACGAGCGTGCAGGACGCGCAATGGCCAAGCGGCTTGGCTTGCTGCCGATCGGCGTTCTCGGCACCCTCGTTCGCGCCAAGCAGCGCGGGTTGATCACCGCCGTCGCGCCAAGCATCGATCGACTCGAGCGCGAACTCGGTTTTTTCATTTCTGCCTCGTTACGAGCACAGATCCTGCAGTCCGCGGGCGAACCCTGATACCGGGTGAACAAACGCGCTGGCAAGCGTCTTCACGCCCTGCTCAACCAGAACGCCCTCGCGGGCTTGACCAAAACAATCCGCGACCATTTCAACCACGGCCTGCTGCGAGAAACCGACCGATCAGGCGTCACGAACCGTTATTCAGCTTGCTTCCCATCCGTGCCCGTCCGTGCTATCCGTGGTTGAAGATTTCTATCCCGCCCCCGGATAAACGCCGCAGGAACCGTTCTCGCCACCGAACCTCATCGTCAGCCCGCTCTCCATGCCGTGTTTGTTCGTTCGGTCGCCGCATCCCGAACGCCTGGTGCCAGCTAAAGGTGTCAGCCAGCTAAAGGTGTCAGGAGCCGTTCTTAGTGGATCCACGGAACCGATTGTAATTGTAGGTTAGGCTTTAGCCTGACTCCCCCGCTCCAGCACGGCCCTTCTCCGATAAACGTGTCAGGAATCGTTCTCGCCGCCGCGCCGACCTAGGCGCAGTATTTACCTGCTCGCAACTTCGCGCGCTGTCTGTCCGAGCTACCGGTCGGCCGCGTTCGCATACAGAGTCATTGAAGACGAACGATAGACGCCAACGGCTGAACGCCGCGGAGTCTTGGATGCGGAAGGCTGGCAAGCGGAGTCAAGCCATGAGTGAGCCCGTTTTTCAGATCGAAGAAGTGAACGAGCCCATTCAGGTCGCGCGGTGCAAGGCTCAGGACGAGCGAGCCAGGCGCAACAGCGACTGGCTGCAATCGCACTGGGCGGATCTGTTGCCCGAGGCGCGAGGCAAGTTCGTCGCCGTGGCCGGTCAGGAAGCGTTCATCGCCGCCACTCCAGAAGAGGCCTGGGCCATGGCACGGGCGGCCCACCCCGAAGACGACGGCGCTTTGAGCCAGTATGTCTTCCCCGGACAAGGGCCTCGGATTTATGCAAACTGATCCGCGAAGACGGCGGTCCCGCCCACGTCCGCGGCGAGTTCGCGGCGTTCGTCGACCCTACCGTGACCGACTTGAGCATCCTTGGACGCGACGTCTTGAACCACTTCGACGTGATCCTCAGCCGCCGGCGGAACGAACTAAGAACGAGTCAGACACCCAGTCCGGCGGCGAGCTCACCCAGATCGTCAACTCCCTCAAGACCGCATCACCTGACATCCAGCTCTACCAGTACGACCTGAACGACGACGCCTCGAGCAAAGCGCCCGTCTCGCTCGCCAACGTCAACGTCCCACTGATCGACCACGCGATCGAGCTCGACTTCGGCGCAAACGGCTTGAGCGGCAGCCCCAACACGACGACGGCCGACGGCTACTACGAGCTCGATATCAAGCTCCCGAGCGGAGCGACCGCCGTCCACCACTTCTACCGCCTGCTCGGCGACGTCTCGGGAGACGGCGCGGTAGACAACAACGACCTGAACGAAATCGCCGCCGAAATCAATCTCTCAAACCCGACAGGCCTCGCGCCGCTTGGCGCCGACGTCAACGGCGACGGCACAATCTCCGCCCTCGACCTGACTCTGGCCACCCGCGCAAAGGGGCACAAGCTGAAGTCCGGTCTTTCCCTGGGATGATCTCCCTCAGATCAGCCGCCATGCACCGTCTGCGTTCAAACACCGTTCCCTCTCCTGTCCCGTTTTCTTCGTTACCTCCGTTAGCTTCTGTGCAAAATCCGCGATTTCGCCACAGGCGATAAAGGTGTGTCGGGAACCCTTCTCGCCACCGAAGCTCGTCGTCAACCCGGTCTACATGGCGAGAGCATCTCTGGCGGATCGCCAAGTAGCTTCTTCCTCCGGCGACATCTCGATGGGCTCAATCGAATCAAACCACTCAAGCCACCCGGCGATGGCTTCGGAACTCCGCGGTCACTGTTCCGCTGTGATCTCGAGCCCCTCGACCTGGCCACGAACAGACTCAACTCACGAACAAGCAGTCTCCTAATCCACAGCCATTCTCGCTCCCTTGCACCTTCCCCACCTTTGCGCCTTTCCGACTTCGCGTGAGCCCATCTTGCCCTTTCATTTGCGTTTCCCCCTTTGCGACTTTGCGCCTTTGCGTGAGCCCATTTTGCCCTTTCATTTCAACCACCCCGCCCATGCGATTTCGTCCCTTGGCGCGAAGTCAAGACACCCACGATCGAAGCCAGCACCTATCTTCCCAACCTGACCCCGCCGGTCACCGCGGTCGACACCACGACTGGCACTAACCCGAGCGCGGTGAATAGCTCCACCGGCACCTTCACGCTCAATCTGACCGGCAGTGATCCCCGCGGTGGTGTCTGTCTCGCGGGCTGAGTCTTCATCACTTGCCCCTCGAGTCGAGCATCCCTGGTGCACCTTGCGCGCAAGACGACGACGATTGATTCGGGTATGCCGGGCCAACGCAGAAAATGCGGCCTCGGTGCGTATTATTGCTGTCGCTTCGGCCGAAAGGAAAGTCGGCGAGTTTCTGCAAATGGCTTCGGATGTTGAGTCAGGGCCGTTCATGGGGTAAACTTGACCCGTGTGCTCGAATTGTGCCACGGAGCACGGCGCTCGCTCGTACCTTTCCTCTTGACCGGGAGGCGGCCAGCCATGGGCAATGAATCCGCTCAAAAAAGCCGAATGGCGCAGGAAACGCAGGACCCCCAAGAGACGGTGGACTTGACGGCGGAGGAGCTTCGCTCGATCGCCGGCGGGCACGGTGTTTTTTTGAACATGATTGTTGAAAAAGACAAGTCGAACCACGCAGAACATAAGCCGCATCATCATCATCCGCACCCGGGATGAGCGAAGTCGATGGACGCCGGCCTCGGGTTCCCAGGACGTGCTGCCCATGCCGATGCCGCTTATCCGTCTCCGAAGCCGCACGATCATGATCGCCATCGCGGCGCTCGCCGTCGTGACGGGTGCGCTCAGTGCGTTGCAGCGTCCATTCTTCGGATAAAGGTGTCAGGCACCGTTCGACAGGAAGGCGGCCAAGGACCGCGGCATACACGTGATCGGCACGATTGGCATCTTGGAGGCAGCAGCCGACCAGGGTCTTCTGAACCTGGGTGACGCCTTCGAAAAAGTCAAACAGACCGACTTTTGGGTGAGTCCCGCGTTCCTTGACGGGCGTTTAGCCCTGTTCCTCACGAGAAAGCACCCCGAGACCAAGTAAGGATTCGGCTACCTGCTTCTTCCTCCGGCGTCATCTCGATGGGCTCGATCGAATCAAACCACAGAAGCCACTCGGCGATGGCCTCGGCAGTCCGCGGCCGCTGTTCCTCCGTGATCCCGAGCCCCTCGACCTGCCCGGGCATCGGCTCAACTCCCGAACAACCAGAACCCGATCCCACGGATATTGTCGCTCCTTTGCGCCTTCGACCCCTTTGCGACTTTGCGTGATCCCGTCTTCTCCGTTCATTTGTGCCTTCCCCCCTTTGCGACTTTGCGACTTTGCGACTTTGCGCGAGCCCCTCTTTTCCTTTCGTCCGAAGCACGTACTCCCTTCGGCAAGCACATTGCACCGGAACCCGGCGGCAACCGCGGCGACCGCGTCTCTTCACGTGCTTGTCCGACACGCGTAATATGATGGAGCTTCCGGCGAATATCCGCAGAGATCGTCGGGAGATGCCGTCCTGTCCTGTTGAAATTCCTACGCAACCGCTTTATTCCGCAATTCGAGCCACGAGTCGCATCGTGCGCGCTCGCGTCACCAAGATTCCTGCATTCGACTTCTGGAGGTGCTTCGTGAAAATTCGCCCAAAGGGCAAGTGGCTAGTAACGGGTGTCGGCCTCCTGTGCCTGGCGCTCACCTGGGCACAAGCAGCCCAGGCCCAGGTCAAGCTCGAACACAAATTCCCCGAGGGGAGATCGCTCAAATACAAGACGACGTCCACGACGTCGCAGGTGCTCACCATCGCCGGGCAGGAGATCGAGACCAAGTCCACTCAAACCGTCATCGCTTCGAGCACTGTCGGCAAGAAACGCGACGATTCGAGCCTGCCCATCGAACAGAAAATCGATTCGCTCAAGATCGACCTTTCGCTGCCGATGGGCATTACCGTCAACTACGACTCGAGCGACCCGAACTTCAAAGTCGACAACCCCCAACTGGAGTTCCTCGCAGAGGTGTTCAAACTGAGCGCGGAAGCCAGCTATACGGTCGTGCTCGACAAAGAGTACAAGGTCAAGGCGATCGAAGGCTCGGAGAAGCTCCTGGAAAAAGCCGACAAACTCAGCGATCAAGCCAAAAGCGCGGTCCGCAGCCGGCTCCAGCCCGACGTGCTGAAGAAGGCATTTGAGCAAGAGCTGCGCCACCTGCCGGACGTCCTCGCCCGGCCCGGCGAGTCGTGGGAGCGCACCGAGGTCCTCGACGTCGGTAGCGGTCAAACCCTCACGTTCGAGAAGAAGTACGAGTACGCCGGTACCGAGAAAGTGGGCGACAAGACGCTCGACAAGATCACCAGCAAGACAACCAAGGCCGAGTTGAAGCAAGATCCCGCTGCCGAGGCGCCCTCAAGCTCATCAAGAGCGACGTCAAGGTCGAGTCCTCCGGCGGAACGATCCTCTTCGACCGTGAAGCAGGCCACGTCGTCAGCTCGCGGGGATCCATCCGCATCAAGGGAGACAAAATGACCTTCTCAATCATGAATATGGAACTCCCCGGCTCGGTCGACCTGACCATCGAATCCACCGCGGATTTACTCCCCGCGGCGAAGTGAGTCCGAGACGCTCACATCGGATCGATGCGGCAACAGAACGAACCCATTGCGCCAGTGCCATGCCATGCTCGTGACGTTGCCGCAGTCGGTCGCCGACGCCAGCTCGCGGTAGCCCGAGATCCAGAGCGATCTCGCGGCCGTCGCCAGAAGCGCCCTTCCGGCTCCCTGGCCGGAGTCCGCCGGATGGACGAACACCCAACTGATCTGCGGTTGTTCCCCGCCCTCGGCCAGATCCGGCGCAGGCGGGGGCACCGCAAGCCGCCGCCGCACGTACCACGAGCGAGTAAACCCAGCCATCACCGTCACGATGAGCGCACCGAGCACCCGCGTGCTGTCTTTGCGGTCGACAGCCACGACACACGCCGGCTCAACGAGCCGGCCCTCGGCGCCGTCTCGCGTCGACCATAGCCAGTCGCGCGAGGCCCACACCCGCCGTCGGCCGCTGAGCACACTCAGCGGCGGCACATTCGCGAATGCAAACGCCAGCACCTCCGGCAACACATCCCAGTCGCTGCTCTCTAGCGGCCGGATGGAAGCGTATTCCAGCTCAGGAAACACGGCCTCCTCCGGAGACGAGAGCCGCAGGAACATCGCATGGCTGTTCCACCGCGGCGTGATCCGCAGTTGGCCATCCCAGTATTCGAATTTGTACGCCGGATGCCGCGGCAGCCGCGTGTACGACGCGAACGACATCGGCGCGCGCACCGGCCTGAACCATCGGTGGACGTCTTTCCTTTTCATAAAGGCCCAACGATAAAGGTGTCAGGAACCGTTTCTCCTGCTCGACGATCGCACGCAGGGTCACACCTGCATGCCCACCGCCTTCTGCTCCTCGTCGTGCCGGGAGTTTCTCACTATAATCTTGTGGTGGAGCGAGATGCGAGGGAGAAAGACTTCATTGGCTGAATCGCTGGAAGTCGTCTCGCGACCACACTCGCATCAAATTCCTTTGGAGAGCACTCCGTTGGCTCCGGAAGAACTTGCCTCCGCTCTGCGCCGCCGGCCCTTCGTGCCTTTTCGGATGACCCTCACCGAAGGCAGCACCTACGAGATTCGACACCCAGAGTTGTGCATGGCCGGCCGTCGATCGGCACTCATCGGAATCGCCGCACCCGACGATCCCGACCGGCTGTTCGAGCGTTCCGTGACCGTCGACCTTCTGCACATCGTACGCATCGAATCGATCGAAGCCGTCCCTCGCCGCGATAACGGGCCGACGTGAATACCAATCGATAGACGGCGACCAAGCCTCTTGCAGCTTGATCGTGCCTCCGCGGCGGGCGAAAGGCATCTGGCGGAGAGACGCACTTCACTTCGCCTTGTGCTCGGCCACCCGAATCATCCCGCGGACGCGTGAAACGGCTTTCACGTGCTCGCTGTATTCGGCGTCCGTGACGGCCGACTGCTGCCCGATGACTTCAAGATCGCGCGCGGCCGCCGTTGCGTCAAGCTGCGCAGCGGGGATGGCACGCTGGGTCAACACCGTGACGACATTGTTGCGCACCTGTGCGAAGCCGCCGTCGACGAAGTAGCAGTGCGTTTCCGAGGCCACCTTCGTTCTCAGCTCGCCGAAACCCAGCCGCCCGATCAGCGGAGCCCGGCCCGGCATGACGCCCAGCTCGCCGTCGAAAAGCGGCAGAGCGACGAAGTCAACCCACTCGTCGAACAACGTTTTCTCAGGCGTCACCACCACGCACTGGAGCTTCTTCCCGCCTTTGTGCAAGGACCGCTTCTCTTCACCCACTGCATCCGCTTCCGCCGCCATCGCAACCACCGCTTTCTTATGCGTTTATCTTCTTGGCTTGTTCTTCCGCTTGCTCGATCGAGCCGACGTACATGAACGCGCCTTCGGGGAGATGGTCCCACTTCCCGTCGCAGATCTCCTTGAAGCTGCGGATCGTGTCCGGCAGCTTGGTGTACTGGCCCGTCTTGCCGGTGAAGACCTCGGCGACGAAGAACGGCTGCGACATGAACCGCTCGATCCGCCGCGCCCGGTGCACGTTCAGCTTGTCTTCCTCGGAAAGCTCGTCGACCCCCAGGATCGCGATGATGTCGCGCAGCTCCTTGTAGCGCTGCAAGGTCTGCTGGACGCGGCGAGCAACGTCGTAGTGCTCCTGTCCCACGTACTGCGGGTCGAGAATTCGCGAGCTCGAGCCCAGGGGGTCGATCGCCGGGTAAATTCCCTTTTCGGAGATCGATCGGGACAGAACGATGAAGGCGTCGAGGAACCCGAACGTCGTCGCCGGCGCGGGGTCGGTCAAGTCGTCGGCCGGCACGTACACCGCCTGCACCGAGGTGATCGCACCCTTCTTGGTCGAGGTGATTCGCTCTTGCAACGCACCCATCTCGGTCGCCAGTGTCGGCTGGTAACCGACGTTCGACGGCATCCGTCCCAGCAAGGCCGATACTTCAGAGCCCGCCTGGCTGAACCGGAAGATGTTGTCGATGAAGAGAAGCGTGTCGGCGCCGGTGGCGTCGCGGAACCACTCGGCCATCGTGAGCGCCGAAAGAGCCACCCGCAGCCGTGCGCCGGGCGGCTCGTTCATCTGGCCGAAGCACATGACCGTGCTGTCGATGACCGACTTACCCGTGCTGCCGATCTTGGCGTCCTGCATTTCCAGCCAGAGGTCGTTACCCTCGCGAGTGCGCTCCCCCACGCCGGCGAAGACCGAGAAACCGCTGTGCACGGTCGCGATGCGGGCGATCAGCTCCGTCAAAATGACCGTCTTGCCCAGTCCCGCGCCCCCGAAGAGGCCGATCTTACCGCCGCGGACGAACGGAGTGAGCAGATCCACGACCTTGATCCCGGTCTCGAACTGCTCGGTCTTGGCCGAGAGCTCTTCGAACGAGGGCGGATCGCGGTGGATCGGCCACCGCTCCGACGCTTCGATCGGCCCACGCCCGTCGATCGGATCACCGAGCAGGTTGAAGACGCGGCCGAGCGATCCTTTACCTACGGGCACACTCACCGGGCCGCCGGTGTCGAGCACGGGCATCCCACGCACCAGACCGTCGGTCGAGCCCAGGGCCACGCACCGCACCCGGTTCCCTCCCAGGTGCTGCTGCACCTCGCCCGTCAGTTTGATCTTCACTCCCTTGGCTTCGCCCTCGACCTTCAAGGCGTTAAAGATATTGGGCAGATGCCCCTCCTCGAACTCGGCATCGAAGGTCGAGCCGATCACCTGGGAAATGCGTCCAGTCATCGTCGCTGTGGCCATCATGAATCCCTTGCGATACGGTTATTAATGTTGAGCGTTCGGTTCCAGGTGGAAAACACGCTGGGTGAATATTATTTGAGTGCCGCCGCACCGCCGACGATGTCGGCCAGATCGCGGGTAATCTGCATCTGCCTGGCTCGATTGTACTGGCGGCTCAGTGCCTTCACGAGGTCGTCCGCGTTCTTGGTCGCCCCTCCCATCGCCACCATGCGCGCGATCTGCTCACTGACCGCGGCGTCCAGAAAGCACTTGAACAGCCTCACCTTGAACGAAACGGGCACGATCTCCTCGAGGATGCTCTTGGCGTCCGGTAGAAACTCGTACGAAACCGGCCCGGCCGCTCTCCCCGCCGGCTCTGCTGTTTTGGCAGCCGCACCAGCCTGCCGTACGGACGGGCCCGCCTGACCAAGGTCAGCCGTCGAAATCGGCAGCAGCGTCTGCACCGTCGCGGTCTGGCGCGAAGCCGAGACGAACTGCGTGAACGCCACGTCAAGACGGTCGATCGATCCCTGCACGTAAAGCTTGATGAACTTGTCGGCCAGGACCTCGACCTCGGAAAACTGCGGCTTGTCCTCGAACTGGGTGTAGGTCGCGTCAGGCGTCAGCTTCCGGAACCGGAAATAGCCGATGCCTCGCTTGCCTGCGACCTCGATCGAAGTGTCGATTCCTTCCGTTTGATTGTCCTGGTATCGAGCCAGCGCAACTCGCAGCACGTTGCCGTTGTAGCCACCCGCCAGGCCTCGATTGCTCGTCAGCACCAGCAGAACGGACTTCTTGACCGGGTCGTGCTTCTCGAGGAGCGGGTGCCGGGCTTCCTGGCTCGTCTGGCCCAGGTCCGCAACCAGCTCGGCGATCTTCCGCGTGAACGCCTCGGCCTCCGTGGCGCGGTTGAGCGCCTTGCGGAACCGATTGGTCGCGATCAGCTCCATCGTCCGGGTGATCTTCCGGATGTTGTCAACCGCCTTGCGGCGTTTGATAATTGCTCGGGCTTTGGCCATCGAAGCAGACTCTGATTAGACTCGAACTCGATACGAAACGGTGGGTTTCACCCACCCTACAGCAACCCCGGAACCTTTCCGGCTCAGAGCGTGTCTGCGAATTCAACTTTTCGCTCCCTCTCCCTGTGGGAGAGGGCCGGGGTGAGGGCCCTTCCCCACACGACCGCTATTCGCAGTCACGCTCTAAGAGCGATAATGCTTCTCCTTGAATTCGACAATCGCGGCCTTCAGATCGGCCTCGAGTGCCGGCGTGAGCTTCTGCTCCTTCTCGAGGGAATTGCGCAAATCCGGACTTCCGCTCGCGAATGAACGTGAGGAACGCCGTTTCCCACCGCGAGACGTCCGGGCGCGGAACATCATCGAGATATCCCTGCGTGCCGGCATAAATACTCATCACCTGATCGATCGCACCCAGCGGCCGATACTGCGGCTGCTTCAGCAGCTCGACCATGCGGTAGCCCCGGTCAAGCTGCTTCTGCGTCGCCTTGTCGAGCTCGGTGCCGAGCTGAGCAAACGCCTCCAGCTCGCGGAAGGCCGCCAGGTCCAGCCGGAGCCCGCCCGCCACCTTCTTCATCGCCGCGATCTGGGCCTTGCCGCCGACGCGCGAAACGCTGATGCCGACGTCAATCGCCGGACGAACACCCGCGAAGAACAGGTCGGGCTGAAGATAGATCTGGCCGTCGGTGATCGAGATCACATTGGTCGGAATGTACGCCGAGACTTCCCCTTCCAGCGTCTCGATGATCGGCAGCGCCGTCAGCGACCCTCCCGACGTGGTGGTCTTCACGACCTTGTGCCCTTGCGGGAAATGTTCCTTGAGGGCGTGGTTGGCCTCCTCAATACCCGGCACGCCGACGTACACCTTCTTGTCGACGCCCATATCCTTGGTGACGTTATCGGTCGACGCGGATTCCGGCAGAATCACGTAGTGATTCGCAAGCTTGCACGACCGCTCCAGCAGCCGCGAGTGCGCGTAGAAGATATCGCCCGGAAACGCTTCGCGGCCCGGCGGCCGGCGCAAGAGCAACGAGACTTCACGATAGGCAACGGCTTGCTTCGAAAGGTCGTCGTAGATGACCAGGGTGGGCTTGCCCTGCATCATACATGAAGAACTCGGCCATCGCGCAACCCGCGTACGCGGCGATGTACTGGATCGGGGCCGGGTCGCTGGCACCGGCGGAGACGACGATCGTGTAGTCCATCGCGCCGTGGCGGCGGAAGACGTCGACGATGGCCGCCGTCGTCGATTCCTTCTGGGCGATCGCCACGTAGACGCAGATGACCCCGGTCCCCTTCTGATTCAGGATCGTGTCGATCGCGATGGCGGTCTTGCCGGTCTTGCGGTCGCCGATGATCAGCTCGCGCTGGCCGCGGCCGATCGGGATCATGGCGTCGATCGACTTGATGCCCGTCTGCATCGGCTCGTCGACCGGCTGGCGTTCCGCGATACCCGGTGCGATCGACTCGAGCGGCCACGTCGTGGAGCTCGTGATCGGCCCCCCGTCATCCATCGGCTCGCCAAGCGGATTGACGACGCGGCCGACAAGCGCATCACCCACGGGCACGCGCAGCAACTGGCCGGTGGCACTGACCGAATCACCCTCTTCGATCCGGGTGAAGTCGCCGAGCACCATCACGCCGACCGACGACTCCTCGAGGTTCAGCGCGATGCCTTTGACGCCGTTCTCGAATTCCACCATCTCGCCGGCCATCAGGCCCGACAAGCCGTAGACGCGCGCGATGCCGTCGCCGACCTCGAGCACTCTGCCGACCTCACTCCGAGTGATTTCCGGTGAGAATGCTTCGATCTCACGCTGGATGACTGAACTGATCTCGTCGGCTCTGAATTTCATGCGTCTTTCCTTCGATCAGTCGTTGGCGAAGCTGTGCGAGCCGGCTTTTGGCCGACGCGTCATAACGGATGTCACCCACCTGGACCACCAGGCCGGCGAGCAAAGTCGGGTCGATGGAAACGTCCAGGATCGGCGTCGCCCCGGTCATGCGAGATAGCCCCGCACGAAGGCTCTGCATCTGGCCTTCATCAAGCGGAACCGCCGAGCGAACCTGCACCGGTATCCGGGCGTGTCGCTTGTCCCAGATGGCACGCGCCGTCCGCGCCACGGCCGACAGGTATCCCAGCCGCTCATGGCGATTTAGCACCCGCAGAAACCGCACGAGCAAGCTCGAGGCGCGGCCCTCGAGCAAATCGACGATGATGCGGTCCTTTTCGGCCGTGGAAACCCTTGGCGACGCCAGCACCTGGGCAAACCTTGGGTTGGGCTTCAAAACGTCGCCCTCGAGCTGCGCCAGCTCGTCGAGAACCTCGTCAACGGCTCCCTCGGCCTCGGCCGCGTGGATCAGTGCTTCGGCATAGCGGTGCGCGACCTCGGCCGAATCGCCGCTTTCGGCAGGAGCTTCGTGCACCTCGGCCCCTTTCGCACCAGCCATCAGCCTTTTCCTCCGTGCCCGTTGGCACCGGGTGCCGCGGGCAGCTCGTTCACCGCGGCCGCAATCAGCCTGCGATGATCATCCTGGGTCAGTTCCTTGGAGAGCACCCGGCCGGCGACCGAGACGGCCATATCGGCGGTTTTCTCCCAGATCTCCGCCAGGGCCTGATCCTTGGCCGCACCGATGTCGCGGGTGGCCCGCTGCTTGGCTCCCTCGGCCTCGGTCTGGGCCGCCTTGACGATTTGCTCGGCTGTCTTCTGCCCGTCCTGCCGCGCCTGGTCGAGCAGGCTGCGCACCTCGTCGGCGGCACGGGCCATCTGCTTGCGGTGCTCGGAGAGGAGCATCTCGCTCTCGTTGCGGGCACGCTCGGTTTCATGAAGCACGTGCTCGAGATGCTTCTCCCGCTCGTGCAGCGCGTGCATCAAGGGCTTCCAGGCAACCTTGGTCAGAACGCCCAGCAAGATCACGAAGAGCACCAGGGTCCAGACCGCCAGGGTCGGCTCCGCCTTCATGGGATTAGGGGCCTCGTCGCCATGCGGGGCAGCAGCCGGACCACCCGAGGCGTGGCCAGGAGTCGCCTCGGCGAGCTTGGCGTGAGGATCGGCCGCCTTGGGAGAATGGTCCTGCGCGCGAAGCTCAGAACTCCCGGCAAGCGCCAGGGCGAGAGCACCAAGAAGCGCGACGACGAATCTCGCGTGTGATGAACGAAGCATGGGTCGTAACTCAGTGAAAGCTTCAGGATCGATTGGGCAGAATACGGTGCCGGGTCATGAGAGGCGTCAGGAGACGAACGTGCCGGCCGCCTCCACCACGAACGGGGGCGAGCCGCTCGGCTCGGACCCGTGTTCGTCTCGTCGGGACAGAGGGCAACACGCTTCCGGCGAGTTCGCGGTCACTGCCCCTGGATAACCTGAAGGATGATGATTGCGAGCGCGAAAAAGGTGAAGCCTTCGATCAAGGCGGCGGCGATGATCATTGCCGTCCGGATGTTGGCCTCGATCTCGGGTTGCCGTGCCATACTCTCGAACGCGCCCTTGGCCAGCATGCCGATTCCCAGCGCCGCACCAAGCGTCACCAGACCGGCGCCAATGGCCTTCAGGTCCGAAAATGGATTGGCAGCCGGCTTCGCTCCGGTCTGGGCATACGCCGTGCTGTGCGCCACGAGGAGGAAGGAACCGGCCAGGATCATTGACTTGATCAACTTCATCTTCATCTGAATCTCAACTCCTAACGTCAGTGGGGGTGAACAGCCGACCCGATGAACAGTGCCGACAGAAACGTGAAGACGTACGCTTGCAAGAAAGCGACAAACAGCTCAAGGAGGCTCAGACAGAGCGCTCCGCCGACGCTGACAGGCATCACCAGGTAAAATGCGATCGACGGCCAGGCCATGAGGGTGAAGCCAAGAATGACCGAAAGAACCACGTGGCCGGCAAACATGTTGGCGAACAAACGCACGGCCAGGACGACATGGCGGATCAAGAGCCCGACGACCTCGATGAAAAACATCAGAACCCAGAGCGGCGGCTTGAGGATCTTGGGAACATCGAGTTGAGGCACCAGCGCCAGCCAGAACCCGGTGACGCCCGACTCCCGCATGCCCGCACCCACAACCACGACGAGCGTCATGATCGCCAGGATGAACGTCACATTGATGTTGCCCGTCGCGGACGCGCCCCCCGGAAACATGCCGAGGAGGTTGTTGAACAGGATGAAGAAGAACACAGTCCACAGATAGGGCAAGAACCGGTCGGCTCCGTGTCCGCCGATCGCCGGCCGCGCAACCTGGTCACGAATGAACAGAAGCACCGCCTCGAACATATTCGCGAACCAGCCGCGGCTGACGTGGTTCCGCGAGATGTGCCGGACGACCGGGATCAGAATCACGATCATCAGCACGGCGGCGATCAACTCCATGATCATGAAGCGCGTGATCTGGAGCCCGCCCAACGGCGGGATATCGAGCTTCAACTCGTAATGCGGCCCGCTGAACCACGGCAGCTCGATGCTAGCGTGGTCTACGACGTGATCCAGTGGATTTGCTGAATGCTCGGCCATGAAGCCCTGATCATTCTTGGGTGTAACGCGACGTTGCCGAAACAAGCTTTGAGCAAGCGATAAAACGAACTAGGCCGAATCCTGGCCGGGAGGCTGCGACCGGCGATCCGGGATCTCCAGGCCGCCGGACCTCGTCCTATCCGCGGCCCCGCCAGAGCCGCCTGTCCCCCGAGACTTCACTCCAGGCAGCCCGCTCGCGAGCCGGACGGTTTGGAGCAGACCCGACACAAAGCCCACCACGATTCCGACCAAAGTTCCGACAGGTGCCCAGCCCAGCCATCGATCCACGATAAAGCCAATCACCGGCGGTACAGAGAACCCCAGCGCCACGGTCGTGACCCTGGAGGACCACTCGATGCCGACCGCAAGCGCCGATCGCTGCTCAGGCTGCTTGGCCACCTGCGACTCCCACTTCCCCGGAGCCGGCACCCGCGATCCGAGCCAGAGTCACTCCGGCCCACGGGGCAGGCCGACCGCAACAGCCCGGAAAGCCTCGCACAGCCGGAAAACTCCGAACGTAGAGGGAGGTCAAACTGCGTTCAGTTATACTGAGCACAACTCGCCATGTCAACAAGCCAGACCCCAATTCGAGAAATTTTTCACAAAGTCACTCCGAGGTCCGAAACTGAACGGAGATTGGCGATTGTGAAGCCGGTCGGGGAGGTTGTAACGACCGATGCCGCAAACGTGCGTATTTGAACGTCGAACTGGGAAAATAGGCGATTGACAGACCTTGCCTCGATATGGTATCTGATAACCAGCGATTGGAAGCGAGTGCTAAATCCCCCGACCGCCGC
Source organism: uncultured Planctomycetota bacterium (assembly GCA_963823665.1). Lineage (GTDB taxonomy): Bacteria > Planctomycetota > Planctomycetia > Isosphaerales > Isosphaeraceae > CAVXHV01. The sequence goes on along the minus strand of CAWGMQ010000006.1, from coordinate 1,561,584 downwards.
TCTTCGACTCAACCGACATTGCTCACCGCGGGGATCCGTCATGGCGATAGTGTTGCGCAGAGTGCCACCAGCGTGAGCGATGCAAGCGGTATCACGACCGGAGTTTCCGGCCCGATAGCCGCTTTTTTGATGCGCACATCGGGGGCACAGTCCTGGCCGGCACGCCCTTCCTGAATAGCTGACGTCCGGGAAGCAGGGAGCCTTCCGGATCGGTCCACTCACGGATGAATGTCTCATTCAATCACATTCATCCCTCGTAGTGGCCGCTTCGGGCAAAGCGGGGGGTGTCGGAGTGGCACCGTATGACTGTTGAGGCACTCAAAGAATGCAATAAAAGGCGGTTGGCCCAATTGGCGCGAGACAAGGGCATAGCGGGCTGGCACGCGATGAGGAAGGACCAACTGATCCGGGCACTTTCCGGCTCGCGCCCGGCACCTGCCAAGAGTCCGAAAAAGAAAAAGGCTCGGCCTGCGGCCGTGAGCGCCGCGCGGCGAAAGAAACCCGGAAGTGTGCCGGCCCCGCCAATGCGGCGCGGCTCCAACGGCACGGCGAACCACCTGGCCGCGGCGCCGGCGGACCATACGCTCGATCACGCATGCCAGAAGGACCGGATCATCGTCTTGACCCGCGATTCCTACTGGCTGCACGCCTACTGGGAGCTGAGCCGGACGACCCTCTCTCGCGCACGGGCCGCCCTGGGGCAAGACTGGCACGAAGCCCGGCCGATCCTCCGAGTGATGGACGTCTCCAGCGAAGACACTACCTCCTCGGCCGAGCGCCACGTCCGCGACATCCCGATCCACGGTGGCGTCAACAACTGGTATATCGACGTGCTCGAGCCCCCTCGGTCGTATCGAGTCGACGTCGGATACGTCTCCCGGCGCGGCAAATTCTACGTGCTGGCGCGGTCCAACGTCGTCACCACGCCCCGGGCCGGAGTCACCGACGCGCTCGATGAAAACTGGAGCAACGTGCAGAAACAATTCGAGCGGATTCATAACCCGAGCCCAAACGGCAACGGCTCCCACCAGCCCCTCTCGCCGATCGATCTGCGCGATCTGTTCGAGGAGCGGCTGCGCCGCCCCATGGCCAGCGCATCCCTGCAGAACCTGGCAACGACCCCGCTGGTCCCGCTGGGGCGGGCCTTCCATTTCCAGATCGACGCCGAGTTGATCGTGTACGGAATTACCGAGCCCGGCGCCCACGTCACCCTGCAGGGAGAGCCCGTCAACCTGCGCAGCGACGGGTCGTTCACGGTGCGATTCAGCCTGCCCGACTCGCGCCAGATCATCCCCGCGGTCGCGGCCAGCGCCGACGGTGGCGAAGAACGCACAATCGTGCTCGCGGTCGAACGCAACACCAAAGAGCTCGAGCCGATGATCCACGACAATAACGACATCTAGGCTCCCGCTCTCATTCCAGGACGAAGCCCTTCTTCCGAGCACACCCGTGCTCGGAATTTTCTTTTCGGGCCGCGCAGCACGCTCTCCGGTGCATACAATAGTTAAGGGACTACTCGCTCACGGCCCGCGCCGCGCAGCTCTTCATCAGCTCGCGGTGAGCCCCAGGGGAGATCGTTCGCTTGAGCCAGGACATACAACACCTACTCGACGGCTGGGAGTTCGAGCCGGACCAGCTCCAGGTCCGCTTCATCACCGGAGAAGACGGCCGCGAGAAAATCCAGATGCGCATCGACCTGGGCCTGATCCAGCTCGAGACGACCGGCCGCCCCGACGGCGAACGCCCCGAAGGACACGAATCGCTCCTCGACTTTTATGAGGCCAAAGCCCAGGAAGCCGCCGAACGCGGCTCCGCCTTCTCCCTCGGCCCCGAAGTTTGCTCGCAGCTCATGCGTGAGGGATTGCAGTATTATCATCGCTATCTTTCCGCGTTCCATCTTGAGCGATATGAAATCGTGGCTCTCGACACGCTACGCAACCTCCGGCTCTTCGCGTTTGTGGGCCGGTACGCCGCGCGACAGCGTGACAAGATCGAATTTGACAGGTATCGCCCCTATGTTCAGATGATGTACACGCGGGCGAAAGCGTCGATCGCACTCAAGGAAAGCGATCACCCGACCGCGCTGGCGCTGATCGACGCAGGCATCAAGGCGATTCGCAAGTTTCTCCGCGAATACAAGCAAGAGGATCGCGAGCAGGAATGTGCCGGAGCTCAAGTCGCTCATCAACTGGCGCCGCGAAGTGAAGCGCGAACGCCCGATGGAGCCGCTGGAACGCCTGGAACAGCAGCTCGAGCTCTCTGTCGTTCGCGAAGACTACGAAGAAGCCGCTCGGCTGCGTGATCAGATCCGCCGGCTCCGCGGTGATGTCACAGAGTGAAGCGCAGCTCCGGCGGCGGTGTATTCTCGCAATCTCCCGGGAGGACCAACCTCCTGCTCTGCGATCGTGCGCAATGCAGCGCCTGCTCCGGTGATTTTTGGCACCGTTTCGGGTGGCATATTGCCAACCGCGTGCGCTGCGGTTAGATTAGCACCGTCTGGTTTAACCAGGCACTGCCTCTGCCATGTTCGATAAGAAGTGGTCCTTTTGGCGAACCAACATTTAACCCGACGGGGACCTCGAGCGGCATCCAGGAACTTCGTTCTTAGCATCCCTCAACTCCCCACTTGAACTGCGGGTTCTCAAAAGCACTTCAACGGCATTCCGGCGGAGGCGTGATTTTGCCCGTGCCATCTCTCGCTTCGCGAGAGGCGACACGGGCAATTGTGTTTTTACCTCCAGCGGAAACCGTGCAGTGTCACTCGGTGATGAGTCAGAAACGCTTCGCAGACTTCGAGAAGAGCGTCGACTCATTCCCTTCATCGGCGCGGGTCTGTCGATGCCGCTGGGCCTGCCGTCGTGGTCCAGTCTGATCGGCATCATCGCCAATCAACTCGGGTATGACCCTGAGGTCTTCAAACTGAACGGCGACGAGCGCCAGCTCGCCGAGTATTACGTAGCCAAGAAGGGCGGAATCGGCCCGCTGCGCAGCGAGCTCGACCGACGGTTCAACCCGGCGAACGAGCTGATCGAGAAATCTCGAGCGCACGGCGCGCTGGTTGAAATGGGATTGCCTCTCATCTACACAACGAATTATGATCGTATCATCGAGAGAGCATTCGAGCTGAAAGGCGTCGGGTGCCATACGATCGCCAACATCGACGACATCGCCGCGTCGGCTCCCGACGCAACCCACGTGGTGAAGTTCCACGGCAGCTTCGATGACGATGCAACCCTCGTGCTCACCGAATCGAGTTTCTTCGAGCGTCTCGAGTTCGAATCCGCGATCGACATCAAGCTGCGGGCCGACATCCTCGGCAAGACGCTTCTCTTCATCGGCTATAGTTTGAGCGATATCAACATAAGGTATATGCTATACAAATTGCACAAACTGAGGCTCCAGTTACGGCGCGACGGGAAGCGTTATCCGAGTGCCTACCTGACAACCTTCGGCACCGGTGAGATTCAGCGGCTGCTCCTGGCGCGCTGGGATGTTTCCATTTTGGAATTGGACCCGGTCGACCCCGTCAAGAGCGTCGGCGAGTTTCTGGAGTCACTCCTTTGAAGGTCTACTTCGTAACCGCCAACCAGTACAAGATCAGCGAGGTCGCCGACTACGTCGAGCGGAACGACGTCCAGTCTCGCTTTGGAGTCGAGATCTGCCCCATCAAGCGGGTGCTCCAGGATCTCTTGCTTCCCGACATCGAAGTCATTGTGCGGCACAAGGCTCTCGAGGCGTACAAGGAAGTCAGGCGACCGTGCGTGGTGGAGCATGGCGGTCTGCTCCTGGACGCCTGGCGCTCGAGCGATGGTCGCACGCCCGGCTTGCTCGGCGGTATCGGCGAGGTCGTCTGGAGAACGGTGGGAGACCGGATGTGCGGTTTCCTGCGCGACGGCGAGCCACGAGAGGCAACGGCCCTCTCGGTGATCGGATACTGCGACGGCTTGCGCGTCCGCGTCCACCGCGGCGAAACCCGGGGCAAGGTCACCGAGAAAGCCCTTGGCGAATACAAATTCAACTGGGATCCGATCTTCATGCCGGAAGGAAAGAAGCAGACGTACGGACAGATGGGGATGGAACGGAAACGCGGAACTTCACCCACCTTGAAAGCGTGGGGTCAGTTCCTCGCGGCGGAGTTCGGCGGCCGCGACAAGGCCAAGCATGACGCGGCCCCGCACGCACGTGGCTGAAAACTCCCTCGGGAGTGCTCAGCCTCAGCTTCGTCAGTCCCGCTTCCGCGCAGGCTGTGCGATCAAGCTAAAGCGCGGTAAACTAACAATCAGGGGATGAGGATGGAAATTGGGGCGCGTGCATGATCAAGGTCGTCATATATCGAGATCAGCCGGGACAGACCGGAACTTCATTCCCGGCCGTGACGGCGCGAAATCAGGCTGTGGGACGCACTGCCGGCGAGGCGCTCGACGCACTCACGAACCAACTTCCCGACCGGGAGGCCGCCACCCTGATCATCGTACGCAACCTGGGCCCGGATCGATTCTTCACTTCCCAGCAATGCGAGCGACTGGAACAACTCATGACACGATCGCGCTCTGCGCGAGGCCGGGGAGACGCTCTCGGCCGATGAACAGACCGAGTTGGAGCATCTCATCGACGCCGAGATCCGCGGCGCGGGAGAGCGCACTGCTGCACTGCATCTGGCCTCCTGATCGGACTGACGGCTGAGGGGCGAGTTACCGTCGCCATTCTTCAGATGAACCGTCCGGTCCATGTCGCCGCGAGGCGTCAATGGGTGCTACTGGGGCTCTATCCCTGAGATCGCAGACGTCGCGACGTTTCGCAACGCAATTGGACGGCTGACTCGTGGCCGCCTCATCCGAAAACGGCCTTCATTCGACACGATCGTGCGCGGTATCTTTGACAATCTTCTCGCCAGCCGGACCCGTTTCGACGTCCGTGGCCTCCCAGACGGAAGGGGCGTTCAAGCCGTGTGGTGGACGAAACTGATGGCGGACGCGGTCGTCGCGTTGGCGCTCGCCGGCTCGGTCGTTGCCGGAGCAGCTTCGCTCGCCTCTGAGGCGACGCAGAAAGAGAACCCCGATCGCTCCGTCGCAAACAGCCTCACAGAAAAGCGCCGCGCCCGCCGTGAAACATCGCGATCCGCCGACGTCCAACGGCCCGTCCGCGCCCATCTTCGTCGCGCTGCCCGCGCGTGCAGAGTTACACCAGTTGCTCCGTCGCGCATCAGGCGAGGCGGTCGCGCTGGTCAAGGCAAAGCCCGTTCCGTCCTCGTGGTCCTTGACAGCAATCGCCACTGCACAGGCCAAAACCGGCGACCTGGACGGAGCCCGCATCACGTTCGCCGAAGCTGCGAAAGAGGCCGAAGGAGGCTTCGGCGGCAACGCTAGCCCGCGGAACCTCTGGCGCATCGGCCACGCGCAGGCCGAATGCGGCCTCAAGGAAGACTCGCGCACGACGCTCGAGCGGGCCGTCCGCGCGGTGCCAGCGGTCGCGGGCGAATTCGGGAAAGATCGCTCGGTGGTCGACGCGCTGGCGGAAATCGTGCAGACGCAAGTGGGGATCGGCGCCCGAGAAGACGCACACAAGACAGTCGAGCTCCTGCTCGAGTTCTCAAAGAAGTTCTTCGCGTCGACCAACATCGCCAACGCCCGTGACGGGTGCGCCCGACGATTGCCGCAGCCCTGGCAGCCGTCGGCGACTTTGAAGCCGCGTTCGGTTGGTCTGTGGGGCGAGAGAACGGTGGAAACGTCCTTGGCAAAATCGCCGATGCTGCGTCCAAGACGCTCGACCGAGAAGCCGCCCGAAGATTCGTGCAAGAGGCCGCGACGCGGCTCGCGAGGATGAAGTCGGCCGAACAGACATACTTCGGCCTCGGTGATGTGGCACTCGCCCAGGCGCGCCTCGGTGATCTCGAGGCGGCGAAGCAATCGGCGATCGCGATCGGCGAAGGGCCTTCCCGCGCCGGTTACGACATGACAGACGGCCAACCTTACGCCTTGCTCCGCATCGCGACCGTGCAGCTTCAGTCGGGCGATACCGCCGGCGCCAGGGCAACATTACGCGACGCATTTCGCTCCGTGCGCGAACACCCGGACATGCGGGGACGCGACGGCCGGTATATCCAGATCGCCAGCGGCCAGGTCGCCAGCGGCGACCTGGTCCGAGCGCTGCTTTCAGTCCGGGCGGCGTCAGAGATTTCGGGCCGGGCGACGGCAGGCAGAAGGGCTGAAAGCCTCGCGCTCATCGCCCAGGCACAGGCCGCGGCGGGCGACCACGCCGCCGCCACGGCGACATTCGCGCGAGCCCTGACCGATGCCGGTCTGTCGGTCAAGGATCCTCCCAGCCCCAACCCGAACCTCGCGAGATTACCCGGCGTCCGCCAGAATATGCCGGCGTCCGAGCGCGAGCCTCGCCGAGATTCAGGCGATGGCCGGACACGTTCCGGATGCCTTGAAGACGATCCGGTCGATCGACGACCAGAACTATCAGCGATTCGCGCTGCAACGGGTCATCGCGGCGCGCGCCAGGGCGGGCGATCTGGCGAGCGCCCTTCGGCTGTGCCTCGACGAGTCCAGGACACCCGACGAGCGAAAATCGGACCTCGAAGGACTGGGGCAAGGCGTCGACAGTCGCTTGTCGCTGAAATGGTGAGAAATCATTTCTCGGCAACCTCGACCGCCGGCGGCGTGGCGTAAGCGGCAAACGCGCGATCGATCCGCGCGGTTTTGGTGTCGCCCTCGTGCAGGATGACGCGATATCGAAACAAGATCGTGCCGCCGTTGGGAATCGTGTGGTCTCCGGGCATCTGCCCGCCGAAGTCGTGCCCGCCGAATGGATTGGCGGCAAACAGGCCGTAGGTCCGCACGTGCCAGGCGGTGGGATAGCGAAAACTGCCGGGGTGGTTGAGCACCGCGATGCCGACCGTCTTCTGGTTGACGGGCCCAACGTAGTCGACCCACGGCGAGGCTTTGCCCCAGGCTGCGTCGTCGGTCAAGCCTTCCGCATTGGTGATGCGGCCTCCGGTCTTCCGTTTGACATCCATCGACGACGCCACCCGGAGGCCGAACATCCCTTCCTTCGTGGCGCCGAAGGTCAAGGGGCCGTCGGACGCTCGAATCGTGAATTCAAAGTCGATGGTTCGCGATACCCGCGTGCGGTGGAAGGTGACCGTGCGCTCGTCACTGCAAACTCGTTTGCCGTCGGGCCCGAGCCAGTCATTCCGGGTGACCAGGCGAACCAGCACCGGTCCGCTGGCGATCAAGCCCTGATAGGTCTCTTCGATCTTGCCCGCTTTTCCACCTTCGGACCAGAAATCGATCCCGTTCACCTTTCCATGTGTCAACCAGCACGATCGCTGATGAGGGTGATCATCGTCTTCCCCCGGGATCGCCTGCATCGGGAACGCACGCGTATACGAGTCGCCGGTCGGCCCGATCAGCGGGAAGAAGATCGGCTTGCTTCCGGAGTCGACGCGATACTCCGTCAGCGGCTTCTCATCGAGCTTGACGATGAGATTGTTGCCCTGGGCCGTGACGGAGAGCCCCTTGCCGGGCTCGCGCTCGGTCTTGGCGCGGGCCAAGAGCGTGAGCGCCGCGGGCCTCGGCCCCTCGGCTGCCGGTAGAACAAAGGCGAGCAGCCTCTTTCGCCCCTCTTGAAAGACCTGTCCGGCAATCGGAACTTCACCGGAACCCGCGAGAAGGTCATACATCCCCGGCGCAATGCTCCCGGGGATCTCGGCGAGGATTGGCGTTTCGCCCAGGTCGATGTCTCCCGCGCGCACCGTGACGCTCCACTCACCCGCGAGCGAGCGTCCGTTCGCCGCGATTGTGCCGACTGCCAGAGCGATCGCGAGACCGGCGATCCGTTGCGCACTGCCACACATGAGTGTTCACCCCTTGGTGGGAATCCGTGGAGGCTGGTCAGGAGGCAGAGATCAGGCGAATGTCACCAGATCCGGCGTGCTTGGAGTCCCGCCGGCCCGATTCTAACCACGCACGAAGACGCAAACCAGTTTCCAGGATTCGTGAGCCGGGAAATCGTGTCTATCATTGCGCGCCAGAGTGCTTGGTCGCAGCGCCGGGCGAATACCGAAAGATTTCGTTTTGACCAGCATTTTGTCGTTGATGCGTCGGGCCGGAGTGTTTATAGTTTTTTTGGGGTAGATTTCGGCAGAGGTCGTGGAGAGCCTTTCTCAGGCAAGTGCGATGTCGAAGCGTCTTTATGTTGGCAACCTCAAGTACACCGTCACGTCTGCGCAGCTCCAGGAATTATTTGAACAATACGGTGTCGTCACTTCGGCCTCGGTCCTCTCGGACCGGGAAACCGGGCGCAGCCGAGGGTTCGGGTTCGTCGAGATGATGCACGACGACGAAGCCCTTTCGGCGATCGAGAGTCTCGACGGCCAGGACTTCGACGGACGCCGGCTGACCGTCAACGAAGCCAGGCCGCGCACGCCGGGTGGCGGCGGCGAGGGCGGATATCGTGGCGGAGGCGGTGGCGGTGGCGGCGGCGAGGGGGGATATCGTGGCGGTGGTGGAGGCGGCGGCTACCGCGGGGGCGGCGGATACGGCAACGAATACTGAACAACGGCCCGGGCGCGTCGAAACGGTGCTCGACGAGCTTGTTCGCCCCGATCTCAAACCCGACCGCGGTGATCCTGTGGCCGCCGGGCCCGTTCGTGTGATCGAGCCACCGTGGCGCTGGCCGCGCGCGGTTTACGTCCACATTCCGTTTTGCGCCACAAGTGCGGTTACTGCGATTTCGCTTCACTTGCCGGCGTCGACCATCAGGCCGATCGATATCTGGCGGCGCTCGAGCGCGAGGTCGAGACCTTCGTCACCAAACCACAGGAGGTCGACACGATTTTCGTGGGCGGCGGCACGCCCACGCGGCTTTCCGCATCTCAGTTGGATACGCTGTGCCGCTTCCTCAAGCAGTGGTTCATTCTCGCCCCCGGCGGCGAGTGGACGGTCGAGGCAAACCCCGGCACGATCGACGCGGAAAAGGCGGACGTGCTGGAAGAAGCCGGCGTCAACCGCATCAGCCTGGGCGCGCAGTCCTTTCAGCCGGACCTCCTGGCCGTGCTCGAGCGTGAGCACGGCCGTGCCGAGGTTGATCGGGCGCTCGAGGTCGTCCGCCCGCGGTTTGCGCGCTGGTCGCTCGACCTGATCTTCGGAGTGCCGGGCTCGACGACCGAACAGTGGCGCAACGACCTCGAAACGGCCCTTTCGCTCGGCCCGTCGCATCTTTCGTGCTACGGGCTGGTCTTCGAGAAGGGAACGCCGCTCTGGGCGCGCAAGCAGAGCGGGCTGGTGCAGCCGCTAGCCGAGGAAGTCGAGCGCCTCATGTACGAGACCACGATCGAGACGCTCGAAGGCGCGGGCCTGGCAATGTACGAGATCTCCAATTTCGCACGGCCCGGCCAGGAATCGCGGCACAACCTGGTCTACTGGGCGAATGACGCCTACTTCGGCTTCGGAGTGGCGCAGCGCGATACCTCCGCGGCGTTCGATCGACCAGCACCCGCGACCTGGACGCTTATCTGCGGCGGGTGGAAGCCGGGCAGAGTGCGACAGGGCCGCACGAAGAGCTCAGCCCCGAAGAACGAGCGCGCGAGACGGCCATGCTGATGCTGCGGCGCACGAAGGCCGGCATCGAGCGTGAAGATTTCAAGCTACGAACGGGCTACGACCTCGACCTCCTCTCCGGAAGCGTGATCAAGCGGTTTCTGGCGCAGGGGTACCTCGAAGACGATGGGCGGACGGTGAGACTCACGCCGCAAGGCGTCTTCGTTGCCGACCGCGTCTTCTGCGAGCTGGTGTAGCAGGTTTCGAGTGGTTGTCACCGTCCCGATCGATCAATCTCGATCAGGCCCGGCGAAGCTGATCGGCACGCGCGGCCAGCTTGATGGCAGCCGTATGGAAGAGCCCGCGGGGACCGGCAGACGCGCTCTTGTACGCGTCGAGAAAGCCTTCCACGTGCGTCCAGTCGATCAACTGCTTGATCTGGTTGACCATGAATTCCAGCATCTCGTCGATGCCGACGGCGCCGACTTCGGCCGAAAGCTCGTCGCCGATGTAGCGGGGATCGTCGCGACTGATTTGCGGGGGAGTCTTGTCGGAAGTTCGGGTCGGTGTCTTGCCGATGGCGGGCGCTTCGCCCTTGGCGGGTGGGGCCGGAGCGGCCGCCGCGCCCATGGCGCGCTTGCCGCGCTCCGTCGACTCTTCGACGGGCACTTGCGGCTCCTTCGGCAGCTTTTCGCCCGCATCCTTGGGAAGGCCAGCCGAAGTGTACAGCTTGCCATCGGCGCCAACCCTGCCGGGAAGATTGGGGATCTTGTGGGCCTCGATCAACTGGCGGCGAATCTTCGCGACCAGCTCGCGGCTGACGGCAAGTTCTTCAGCCATCCGACGGTCAGACCAGTCGTGATGCAGCTTGAGCTTCACTTCGACGGCACGGCGCCGCTCGCTGCGAGTCAGGGGCAAGCCGTGAAAAAGGTTCACGCTGGAGACGAAGTCGAGGGCGTCGGTGAACGTCCCGTCGATGATCTCCGCGCGGATGGTCCGCTTGCCGAGCATGACCGCTGCGGCGTGACGATGGAACCCGTCGGCAACGAGCAGGCGCTCGTCTACATTGTAAACCGTGATCGGCGGCAGACGCTCCCACGAATCGGCGTAGCGTTCGACCGTGAAATCGTCGAGGCGGTCACGCAGGTTGAGGTTCTGGTCGAGAACCAGGTCGTCCAGGGGAATCTCGCGAATCTTCATCGGGGCTAGTCCTTCGTTGTGGGCATTATTGCGCAGGGCAACTGGGGGCGCGAGAGCTCGGATGTCGAGGTGTTTCCAATCCGACTCTGTCGCCCTAAGATCGGCAGAGCTTGTGTGCGTCTTGCGTGGACTTGCAAAGAACAAGCGCGCGACAGGAGGGAATTAAGGATCATGCAGATTCTCGTAACCGGAGCGAGCGGACGGCTCGGCGCCCGCCTGCTCCAGAAGCTGGCCGATCATGGCCACGAGGTCGCCGCCTGGAGCGGCTCGACGTGCGGCGAGCGAGCGGGAGTAGCCCTCAAGCGAGTGGAGCTGGGTGATCCAAAGGCGGTGCAGTCGGCGATCGAGAAGGCGAGCCCGGATGCCGTGATTCACTCAGGCGCGATGAGCCGTGCGGACGACGTTCGACTCGAGCCCGCTCTCGGCTGGAACATCAATGTTCGTTCGACCGAAGTTCTCTGCGAGTGGGCGCGGAAGCACAGCCGGCGGCTCGTCTTCACGTCGACCGATCTGGCCTTCGATGGAACGAAATCTTGGTATCACGAGGGCGATCGGGCCGCTCCGGTCGTGGAATATGGCCGGACCAAGCTGGCCGCCGAAGCGGCCGTGCTCACAACATCCCAAGGGCTGGTCGTCCGGCTCAGCCTGCTCTATGGTCCCTGCGGGGAGGGGAAACCATCGTACTTCGACCAGGCGATCGCCGCCCTGCGCGAGGGACGCCCGCAAGCCTTTTTCGAGGATGAGTTCCGAACGCCGCTCGATTATGGCACCGCCGCGGAGATCCTGGCCCGGCTTGTGGAGTCGGACTCGACCGGGATCGTTCACGCCGGCGGCCCGGAGCGCGTGAGCCGCTTCGAGCTCATGCAGCGAGCCGCAGCCGCGCTCGGCCTCGCGCAGGATCTGGTGCAGGCGAACCGCCGCGGCGACACGCGCTTGCACGAGCCGAGGCCCGCTGACGTGTCCCTCGACACCACGCGCTTGCGGGCGCTGCTGCCTGGTCTCGTGCAGCCGGCAATCGAGGATGCCCTGGCACAATTTCGCGAAAATAGGCCGGCTGGTATTCCGTTGTCGCAATGATCAGATCAGGACTGCTAGAATCGCATTGATCGGATGACGATGAGAACAGACGACATGCATGACGTCCGAAAAGCGGCTATATATGGAACCGCCTTATAGGGTTACGGCGAGCGGGCTCGGTACCGGAACGGTCGGATCGTCATCGAACGCGATGAGTCGTCGTTTCGGTCGGTGGCCAGTTCACCCGATGTTGCTCGCTGTTTTTCCGATCCTTGCGCTCTTTGCCCAGAATGCCGGCCAGGTTCGAATGAGCGACCCGATCCGGGTTGTCGCCGGCGCCCTCCTCGGCACGGTCGCGATGTGGCTCGTCCTTGGCTTGCTGCTCAAGGACGCGAGAAAGGCCGCGATCGCCGCATCGGCCGCCATTTTGCTTTTCTTCACGTTCGAGTTCGTCCTGGGCTGGGCCGAACAATTGATCACGTCGATGAGCGGGTACTGGGTGCGCGGTAGAACGGTCGTTCACCCCGCGCTTGTGCTGGCCCCGGAGGTGCTTTTGCTCGTCGGTCTGGCCTATTTCCTCGCGAAGAACAAGCGAGACTTCCGGGTAGCCACGACCTTTTTCAATCTGTTTTCGGTCGTGCTCCTGATCATGCCGGTCTACCAGATCCTTTCGATCAAAGCCCCGACTGCAACGCGCCGGAGCCGGGCAGCCGAGCCGTTTGCACTGCCGCCGCAGCCGGCGGGGGCAGTGCTACCGGACATCTATTACATCGTTCTCGACGGCTACGCGAGGACGGATGTGATGAAGGCGTTGTTCAACTTCGACAATTCACCTTTGCTCGACCACCTGGAGAAAATTGGATTTTATGTCGTGCGCGAGAGCACGGCGAACTACTGTCAGACGCCGCTTTCGCTGTCCGCTTCGCTCAACTCCAGCTATCTCGACAACCTCGTCAAGGGCCTCGGCCGCGATCAGACCGAGCTGTCGGATCTGATCGGCAAAAGCAACGTGCTCGAGACGCTCAGGCCCCTGGGATACAAGTTCGTCACCTTCGCCACAGGCTTCGACCCGACCGAATTCCCCGAGGCCGACATCTATCTCTCACCCCAGCGGTACTGGAACGGGTTCGAACGAATGGTGATCGACACCACCTGGCTGAGGGTCATCTGGCCCAACCCCGCGCACCTCGACCGGACCATGCAGTCGCGGCAGCGAACGTTCTTTCTGCTTGACCAGCTTCCCCAGATTCCCCGAATACGAGCGCCTACATTTACGCTTGCTCATGTGTTCTGTCCGCATCCTCCGTTCGTCTTCGGCGAGGACGGCGACGACGTGAGCGCGCAGTATCGCAAGTACGTGGCGTACAGTGGTGAGAAAATCAACGGTCGATTTCGCGATCCCGCCAGTTTCTGCGCCGGCTATCGTGGCCAATCCGCCTTCATCACCCGGCGCATCCAGGAAGCGATCGATCGTTTGCTCGCCGCTTCGGATGTGCCGCCGATCATCATTCTGCAATCCGACCACGGCTCGGAGCTCAACCTTGATCCGCACGACATTCGCAACACGAATCTAAAGGAGCGCATGGCCATACTTAACGCATACTATTTTCCGGGAAGGCGATACGACGCCCTCTACCAGCAAGTCACGCCAGTGAATTCATTTCGTATCCTTCTCAACGCGTATTTCGGTGTCGCGCCTCGAACCCCTCGTGGATCGGAGTTTCTTTTCGACCTGGCAGGAGCCATACGTCTTTCAAGACGTCAGTGAGGCCGTTCGTGAGACAGAGAATTGACCGAACGGCTGGTTTTCCTGAAGTTTTCTTAATCACGGCACATGAGATTCACATGCGACGCCTACGTAAATAGTAGCTAAGCAAGGATGGTGTCGATTCTCGAATGGTGACACACAGATGATGACGTTGCTCTCCGCAGGTCTATTGCCTTCCGCCTTCCACAGCCTTCAAATGACTTGGGGCTATCTCGATCCCGGGTCCGGCAGCATGTTGTTGCAGGTGCTGCTGGCGGGTCTTCTCAGCTCGTCGTTCTTCGTGAAGTCGTGGATCCGGCAGATTCGTGACGGAGCTTGGCTGAAAAAACACAGTGCATGAACGAGCGATCCCTCTCGTCGGTTTCCTTTCGTGATCCCGCCGGATTTGTCTATTCCCACAACGGCGAGCTGCGCCGGCAAGTCAACGACGATTATCGGGAGCACTACGATCGCTTGCTGTCAAGCGGCCTGTATGACGAACTAGTCCAGGCTCGCTTGCTCGTTCCGCACGCGGAAATCTCGAACGGCGAAGCGCCGGAGCGCCAGCGGGCGTACAAAACGCTCCGTCCCGAGCGGGTCGACTTTATCTCGTATCCCGGCGAATGGAGCTTCAGCGCGTTTAAGGATGCCGCGCTCACCGCGCTGGAAATTCAGCGCCGTGCGCTCGAGCGCGGAATGATCCTCAAGGATTGCAGCGCGTTCAACTTCCCGTTTCACGGCGGGCGCCCAGTTCTGATTGATACGCTTTCGTTCGAAATCGATCGCGGCGAGCCGTGGGCGGGATACCGGCAGTTCTGCGAGCATTTCCTCGCGCCGCTGGCCCTGGTAGGTCTGCTTGACGGCCGGCTCAGCCAGCTTTGGCGTTCGAGCGTGGACGGCGTGCCGATCGATCTTGCGGCACGGCTTCTGCCGTGGCGATCGATGGTGCGCTTCGGCCTGGCGGTTCACCTGCACCTTCACTCGGCGTTCCAGCGCGGCCATTCCGGCCGGACGACGGCCTCACGACCAGCGCAGGTAACCAAAGCCGCCAAGCTCGGGCTGGTCGACAGTCTGCGTTCGACGGTCAGCGGTTTGCGCTGGAAGCACCGCCGCGGGGAGTGGGAGTCGTATTACGACAAGAATTCCTACACGCCTGCAGAGTTCGAACAGAAGTCCGCAACCGTCAAGGCGTGGATCGAGCAGACCGGAACCGGCGCCGTCTGGGACCTTGGCGCCAACACTGGCTACTTCAGCTTCCTGGCCTGTGAGCTCTCCCGGCGCGTCGTCGCGTTTGAATCGGACGCGGCATGTGTCGATCGGATCTATGTGCAGGCCCGCGACAAGGGCGAGACTCGGCTCCTCGCGCTGGTTCAGGATCTCGCAAACCCCACGCCCTCCTTTGGCTGGGAAAATCGCGAGCGCGCCTCGATCTTCGAGCGCGGGCGGCCCGACCTGGTCCTGGCACTGGCCCTGGTTCACCATCTTGTGCTGGCGGGGAACCAGCCGCTCGAAAACGTCGCTGCGTTCTTCAATCGGCTCGCGCCGTGGCTCGTCATCGAATTCGTTCCGGAAGACGACCCGCAGGCCGTCTCCCTCAGTCAGCGAACGCGGGGAATTCATCACCGTTACGACCGCGAACACTTCGAGAGGTGTATGGCGGAGTGCTTCGAAGTCGTAAGCGTGGTGCGCGTGACTGGGAACGGGAGGACGTTGTATCTGATGCAGAGACGGTCCTCGATGGGGGCAATGTGAGGGTGGCCTGTTGAAAACTTCCAGATTGAGGAGCGGAGGTTTCCCGCCGCGAATGTCCCGCCAAGTTTCCCCCCCTTCAGAAGGGGGGGCCACGGGGGGTCCGTCCCGGCGGCCGCGATCACAAAACTGTCGCGCAACAGAAAACGCCGAATCGTCGACGTGGAATTTCGCCAGCACGGCCCGCTTTTCATCAAACCCGTGTAAGGGTACGACTGAGGAATCGGCGCGGGACGTGAAACCCAGTGTCGCGATCGGGGGTTATATTGATAGGCAGAAGTTTCACTGCGACTCAATCAGCCACCATGCGTTGGGGCGAATCACGATGAGGCCGGTATTGGAAAAGCCGCGAATGGACAAGATCGTTCGAAGAATGTTGCCGTTTCTGGTTTGTGTCGCGGCCAACATCTACGCGAGGCCGGTTGCCCTCGCGGGCGACGCTCCGACCTATCAGCGCGACGTCGTGCGGATCTTGCAGAAGCACTGCCAGGACTGCCATCGGCCGGGACAGGTGGCACCATTTTCGCTGCTGTCGTACGAACAGGCGCGCAAACGTTCCTCCGATATCGTGAGCGTGACTCAGGATCGCGTTATGCCCCCCTGGCACGCCTCGACCTCCGAGGGAGGCCCGTTCGTGGGCGCACGGGTCTTGAGTGAAGCCGAGAAAAAGACACTCGCCGCATGGGCCGAGGCGAGTTGCCCCGAGGGCGATCCCAGAGACGAGCCGCCGGCGAAGAGCTTTGTCCTTACCATCATCTTCATCATACCGATGAAGATACGTCGATGATAGCCTCGGCGCCCCGGATCATGATCTGCAGCTTGTCCCAACCCCGCCAGATCGTCATCCAACCTGGCTCCCCATCGTGGCGGCGGCCCAGGAACCCTCCCAGCTTGGCCAACTCCCGAAAAAATCCTCCCGCAGTTAATATTGTCGTGGGCGTCAATCTGCGCACCACCTTCAGCATCATCACGTATTTGGGCGGTACCACCTCGGTCGCAGGCTGCTCGGGAGCTGTCCGCGCCATTCCCTTCAACTGGAACAACCGCAGTGCTTCCACAGACATCAATCCCATCATGGCTTCGAGACGATCGCACGTCTTGAGCTGGCGACGTTCTACCTGAAAGCCTGTTTTCAGGACCTTGTGCCACTCCTCGATTAGCCACCTCTTCCCGTAGTACCCCACGATCGCCATAGCATCTTCAAAATCCTCCACCAGCAAAGAAGTGTAAAGCACCCACTCGATCGCCTCCACTCCGTCGGGAGCATCTACCTCGCGCACCCAGACGACCCACATGGGGATCGCCGCGGGCTTGACCTGCTTCAGAAATGGGCTTTTGAGTTTCGGCGTCGGCATCCGTAAGGCCCCGATGGCGACCACCAGCTTGGCCGTCCGAGCCGGTGCTTTGGGGCGAGCCCGCAGATTGAGCGTGTAACATCCAGCCCGCGGCAGGGTCCCTAAGTAGGCTTTCAGCGGCGTTTCCCCGCTCTCCGGCGTGATAATGATCCGGATCAGGCTCTTGGCTCGCGCCACCCATTCGGTTTCTGTCTGCTGGCAGTGATAGAAAAACTCAAAGTCGTCGGCGCCACGATCAACTACGTGAATCCAGGAGGTTCCCGACGGCGGGGATCCCATTTGGATGACAAGATCACCCCAGATCTGTGATTCGCGATCGTCACGCTGCAACCGTTCGGTCCGCGTCTCCCCCTTACGAACGCGCTGACGATGATAGATCAGTTGTCCGGCCAAGCCGTGAACCCGGTCGTCTTCGGGGGAAACCATCAAACCCGAGTGAAGGTGAAAGCCTTGTCCGATACCCGAACCAACCGGCGAAAGACCTGTGACCTGTCGGCACGGCCCGTAATCGATTTCGGTCGTGTCTGCGATGATCAATTGACGCTCACCTGCTGTCTTCTTGGTAAGCTCCCAATGGTGACTGGCGATCGCTTGAAAGGTGACGTCCTCACAATCGAAGAAATTGTATGCGGCCCTCAGATCATTCCAGGATTCGGTTTGCTGAGGAAAACTCCCGGACGGATCTGCGGCGATCTGCGTTGCCAACAGAACGAGTCGTTTGGTACGGCGTTCGTCATGAAGATCAGTGGTGGCGAATTGGGTCATGGCCCAAGTCTGCGCATCTGAAAGAAAGGTGTCCATCCGAGGCTCCGGCGGTTGAAACGCGATCCCTCCCCCCCACCTCAGCGTGTGGCTTGGCTTGATATTACCAGGTGCGAAGCGAGAAAAGCCGGGAAAAGGCCGGGGAAGCGCACCTATGACCACCAGAAAATGATGGTAAGGACAAAGGCGAAGAGCTGGAGCTCGGACTGGGCGCTGGGCCCGCCGGATCTGGTCCTCGAGCTACCGGAGGCCTACACCCTTGATTCCGCAGGCCGTGACGAGCACCGTGTGTTCGTGATTCCGTCAGGCTTGACGGAAGGAAAGTGGGTCAAAGCCGTTGATTTCCGGCCGGGCAACCCAAGGGTGGTGCATCACATCCTGGCGGCCTTCGACGTGACCGGGTGCGCCCGCACTCTCGACCAGGGCGATCCTGGCCCGGGCTACAAGACGTTCGCCGGCTACGGCACACTGCCGGGCGGGCTACCGTTCCTGCCGTCCGGCGGATTGAGCGGCTGGGCGCCGGGGAAGATGCCGAACGAGCTGCCCAAAGGCGTTGGCCGCTACGTCCCCGCGGGGGCCGACGTGCTCTTGCAGGTTCACTATCACAAGAGCGGCAAGGCCGAAAGCGATCGATCGGCGATCGGCTTGTATTTCGCCAAGGGAACGATCGACAAGCAGCTCCAGGCCGGAATCGTGATGCCGCCGCGTCCGGGGTTGCTGGCGCGCCCGCGTTTGAACATCCCGCCGGGCGAAGCGAATTTTGAAGTCAAGGGAACGTGGACGGCCGGCTACAACGCTCATCTGCTCTCGGTGATTCCCCACATGCACTGGCTCGGCAAAGATTTCGTCCTGGAAGCGGTCTTGCCCGACGGCACCCGGCGCACGCTGATCAAGATCGACGACTGGGATTTCAACTGGCAGGGCACGTACGAATTCGCCGCCGCGGTCGCCATTCCCAAGGGCACCAAGATCGAAATGGGCGCTCACTTCGACAACTCGGCAAAGAACCCCAAGAACCCAAGCAAGCCGCCCGTTGAAGTGCGCTGGGGCGAACAGACGACGGATGAGATGTGCATCGGCTTCCTGCAGCTTACGCGGGATGATGAGCGGCTCGAAAATCGTGCGCCGGCGAGGTTTCGCACGCGCGTCGCGAAGGAGCACGGGGGCGCCGAGTAATCAGATCGGGACTCAATTGTCAGGCTGAAGGCCTGCCCTGCCTGCGCCACAGAACAACTTCACCGGGCTGAAGGATATCCGGGGTGGATGCGCCGCCCGCCGAGGCGAGCACCGTGTTGTCTGGCGAGAAGGCGAGCGAGCGGAGCGCACCGGTGTGCCCCTTGAGAGTCGCTCGCTCCTGGCCCGTGATCGGGTCCCAGAGCTTGACAAGGGCGTCCGAGCCGGCGGTGGCCAGGGTTTTACCATCAGGTGAAAACGCCAGGGACGAGACCATGCCCTTGTGACCCGTCAAGCTGGCGAGGATCCGGCGGCTTTCCACATCCCAGAGCTGTGCGACTGAGGCCGGCTCGTTGCAAGCGACGGCGAGCACCCGGCCGTCCGGTGAGAACGCGAGCGAGGTGATGGATGAAGCAGGACCCCCCAGGCGACGCGGATTCGTGCGCACTGGCCACGTCCCATAGCCTCAGGTCTTTCGCCGGATCGTGCGGATCGATCCGGCTGCCGGAGGCAACCGCCAGAATTCTTCCGTCCGGCGAGAAGGCCAGACACGTGATATCGTTCGAGTGCCCTCGAAGAAGCTCGCGACGACGGAACGTGGGCACATCCCACAAGATCACAGTGTGATCTTCGCTTCCGGTCGCGAGGATTGCGCCGTCCGGAGAAAACGCAGCGCAAGCGACCGCATCATGGTGCCCCTCGACGGTGTTGAGCAATCGCCTGGTCTTGAGATCCCATACCCGCACGCGGTGGTCATTGCAGCCCGTCACGAGGCTTCGGCCGTCGGGAGCGATCGCCACGGCGAGCACCGACGCTTGCAGCGTGCCTTCGAGCAAGCCGATCGGACGGCTCGTAGCGACGTCCCATAGTCTTGTCATTCCGTCGGCGCTTCCAACCGCGAGCACGCGGCTGTCGCCGGAGAACGCGAGTGCGGATGCACCGAATTCAGGCCCGCGGAAAAGGGTGTCGCGCTCGCGTTCGGGAGTCGCGTCCCAAAGCTTCACGGTGCGGTCGAGGCTTGCCGTCGCCAGCGTCTGGCCGTCCGGGGCGAACGCCGCCGAGATAATGCCGTTTGTATGACCGCGGAAGACGGCTTTGCTGCGGATGGTCTCCGGGTCCCAGAGGCGCAGGGTTGCATCGAGACCAGCCGTCGCCAGCGTCTTGCCGTCGGGGGAAAACATCACCGACATCACCGCTTGATCGTGACCGCTGAAGGTCGCTCGCTCCTGGCCCGTTCCGACGTCCCAAAGCCTCGCGACAAACTCTCCGTGTCCGGTATCCGGCGAGTTGCCGAAGCCTGCGCCCAGAAGCCGGCCATCGGGCGAGAACACGACGGAAAAAACCGTTCCGACGCCGACCAGGAAGTTCTCAGACCGCACATTTTCCGGCGGCAAGAGCGACGACGAGCCCGGATCGACGCGTCGCTTGAGCGCGCGTTTTGCGCCGGAGGCCACGTTCCACACGATCAACTGGGCCGCTCCCTCAAACGCTCCGCCCGCCGCGAGCCTCTTGCCATCGGGCGAAAACGCAAGCGAATAGACCCAGCCTCCTTTGCCTGTGAGCGTGGCGATCTTGCCATTGGGCGGAGTCCACAGTGAGACGTTCGGACCGAGCCCGCCAACGGCGATCGTCGAGCCGTCAGGCGCAAACGCCGCGCATGTGACCATCCTCGACTGTGCCGGCATCGCCGCGCGCTCGTGGTTGGTCGACAGATCCCATAGCGTGATTTTTTTACCCGCCACCACCAGAAGCGACTTGCTGTCCGGGCTGAAGACGATGGACCGCACCGGCTCCGTGATGCCCGGCAGCTCGGCCAGCACGGCGCCGGTTGACGGGTCTCGAAGCTTGACGGTCCGATCCATTCCGGCTGTTGCGAGCTGCTTGCCATCGGGGGAAAAGGCGACAGAGGTTACGACGTTTTGATGATCGCCGAGCGTGCGGCGAACGGCGTGTGAGAGATGCCAGAGGTGGTACCACTCAAAACCGCGGATGTCTTCGCGACCGGGCTCCCCGCGATGCTGGTTCAAGAGCGCGAGCACTCTCGTGACATTGTCAGATTCCCACGCTTGTTGAGCGAGGTTCATGTGTTCGGCATAAAGCGAACGCCGCGTGAGTGACTCCTGGCGAATCGCGATTTGTTCCTGAACGAGCGCTCGCTGCCGCTCTTTGTCGGCCTCGTCGCGCTCGCGCTTGACGTCGTTGTAGGCCGCCTCGAGACTTGAATTGAAGCGGCGGAGCTGGAGCGACCATGCGAATCCGCTGATCGCAAGCGCGATGACCGCCAGCGTGCTAACGGTCACGAGAGCGGCTGCCGCGGGCCGGCGCCTGGCCCATTTCCGCGCTCGCTCGAGTGGTCCAACGGGTCGAGCCAGGATCGGCTCGCCGGCCAGATAGCGGCGCAGCTCCTCGGCGAGGGCCAGAGCCGAAGAATACCGCCTGGCCGGCTCTTTTTCCAGGCACTTCAAGCAGATCGTCTCCAGGTCGTGCGGAATCGCCGGGTTGAGACGGCGGGGTGGCACGGGGTCATCGTTTATGACCTGAAGCACGGTGTCCATCGCAGTGGCAGCTTGGAAGGGCGGACGGCCGGTGACGAGGGCATAAAGCGTCGCACCCAGGGCATAAACATCGGTCGCCGGCCCCACGTCGCCGCGTTTTCCCCCGGCTTGCTCAGGCGGCATGTAGCTGGGCGTACCCATGATCTGGCCCGAGCCGGTCAGACCGCCGTCGCCTTCGATTTTCTTCGCGAGTCCGAAGTCGGTGACTCGAGGATTCCCATTCGGATCAAGCAGGATATTGGCGGGCTTCAAGTCACGGTGGATCACGCCGCGGCGATGGGCAAATTCAATGGCCTCGGCGACTTTCAGCAGGAGCGCGGCGGCCTCGCGCGCCGGCAGCGGCCCTTCCGCCAGGCGCTGGGAGAGGCTCCCGCCCTCCACGAAGCCCATCGAGAAATAATGCTGGCCCTCGTGCTGACCAACCTCGTAGACCGGCACGATTCCCGGATGGTCGAGGTTGGCGGCGGCCTCAGCCTCGGTGTAAAACCGTTTCACGTCGGTTAGATCGGCGAGCTGGCCGGCGAGGATCATCTTGGGAGCAACCGGCCGGTTCAGGCTCACCTGCCGCGCCTCGAAGACCACACCCATGCCGCCGCGGGCGATCTCGCGAATGATCTCGTAGTCGCCGAAATAGCCGATCCTGGAGAGCGCCGGAGTGTCGCCCGGAAGCGTGCCATGGTTTGCAGTGACCCCATCCGGCGGATGGCTGGTGGTCTCCTGTTGGGTCGAGCGCCCTGGCGCGCCCGGCGTTGGTTCGGTGCCGGTTGCCCCGGGGGGCAAAGTCGCAGCTTCGGCGATCGTCGACGGAGGAAGTTCCTTTTCGCCCTGCGCGGCGGCTGAATCAGCTTGGCGCGCGTGCGCGTCGCTTGCCTGCCGCAGTTCCCGCTCGAGCGCCTCCAACTCGTCCCGAAGCGGCGCGCAGCCGTTATTGGGAACGTAAACTAGATAGTCTTCGATCCGCGGCCGGCGCCGGCGTGCCAGTCGGCCTCGAAGCGGCGACACGCCGCGTCGATGCGGCGCGCGAGGTCGATGTCCAGCTCCTCGAATTCGCGGCGGGGTTGCTCGTCCATCGTTGCCAGGTCCTCGATTAAACTGCGGACACGTGTTTTTGAGCTGCCCCCAAAGCCCCGTCCCCTGCCTGCCTGCCGGCGTGCCCTCCAGGGAGATGTCCGTTTTTTGCACGATTGTGACACGGACGTCAGAAATTGGAACGGGCACTACCATGCTTTTCCGCGCGGTCGACCCGGCAAAATCGGTCAGGGCAAGTTGCCTGCCAGTCGCTATCATCGCTAAGAATAACGATGCCGTCGTGCAAGCGATCCGCGACTTGCTCGACAGAATGGACAGGTGATCGGGGACAAAAACCCGTCTTCGCGCAATGACCGCTTGATGGCGCGATTTAACACGAAAGCGTCAATTCACCACGCGGCCCGTTGTAGAAAAACGTGCACTGGGCCAGGAGATCTCGGCCAATGTGAAGTGGGGCATCAGAGCTCGACGTGGCCGACCTGGTAGATTAGTTCGTCTCGCAAGATCTGCTTGACCAAGAACGTCTCATTCCCGAGTCGCTCATATCCAGCCTCGAGCGCCTCCTCGTGTCGCGAGTAGAACCCAAGAACATCGCGATGCTTGATCAGGACAAACTGACCCGCGCGATTGGACCATTCCGCCAGGTTCGCCTCGTAGGTCGTCACTTCCTCCGTCAGCGGGAAGAAGCCCGGGGTCGCCCCGCTTCTCGTTTTCTGATCCTCCTTGGATCGGCTCTTTGTTGCCATCGACCGCGCTCGCGTGAGGCATACGGCTCGCACTTGGTTCGGGCCAAGTCGTGCACAGCGTACTCAGATTGCCGCACTCAATTCTACAACTTACTGGTGGAATTGCCGAGGGCCCCCCGGTTACCAGCACCACCGCCGCCGGTGGGGCCGCCTTTCCGCTCGCGACAAACGGCGCCGACAATCGCCACCATCACGACTCCGCGCAAAGAAGCGCGACAGGGCCGCCCACACCTGTCAGATGCCTGCCCATGAGCGCCCCGGCCCGACGAATTGTATCGTTCCATGATCAGCGAGTACAATCGTCGCCGAAGGTCGCGGGAACCCAAACCGCGGGCCCGCCGGCCATGTCCAGAGACAAGGGGGCACGCTGGGAAGGGAGGAGGCCGCGGCACACCTACGAATCACGGTTGCAGGCATGATGATCCTGTTGCTCGGGCTGGGGCTCGCTAGAGCCGGGAGACCCTCCAGGTAACAAAAAAAAAACGGTTAGACGCGCCGGCGCGTTCGGGAATGCGAGGCTCCTGCCGAGCGGTGCGTGCGTTATCCTCACAAGAGCGCTGTTCAATGTCGGGAGAGCGAGGCTCCTGCCGAGCAGTGACGTCGTGTCATGCACTCAATCATTCTCCTGGCGCCATGATTCTTACGCGGCGCGTGACAACTGCGTCATGCGGCTGTCTCTAATAGAGAGGCCATTCGGTTTCGCAGGAGATTCCTCGGCCACAACAGAGGTATCCACCAACGATCGAGGGGACAGCCGATGTTGGCAAATCGTAACGAGTCCTTCGACGTCCTCTTGCAACGAGCCAGGGGCGGCGACACCGTCGCCATAGGCTGTTTGCTCGACTCATGCCATACCTACCTGAAACTGATGGCGGCCTCCCTGCTGCGTACGGCCTCGCACGCGTCTGTGGACGTTTCCGATGTCGTCCAGGAGACGAACCTCAAGGCGTGCCTTAAGTTCACCACGTTCAACGGGAGCGACGAACGGGCCTTGGTCGGATGGTTGCGTAAAATCCTGAAGAACCACGTGCTCAACCTCCTCGAGAATCAAGGAAGACCGGGCCGACGTCCGGGGTCGCTGGAGGTCTTACTCGAAAGGGCCGGTGAGGAGGTCCACCAAGCCCTGGCCGCCTCGGGGTCCACCCCCAGCGCCCACGCATCGCGGCGGGAACAGGCCGTATTGACGGCCAACGCCCTGGGGTCATTGCCGGTCGACTACCAGCAAGTGCTGATCTTGCGCTTCGTGGAGACTGTCCCGCACAGGGAGATCGCTAGACGGATGGGCCGCACCGAAGGGGCGTCGCGCGAGCTCCTGTCGCGAGCCGCGAAGGCACTGAAGAAGAAGCTACAGGAAGAGCCATGACTATCAACGAAGACCAGCCTCTCGAAGATACCGGCGCCACGGGCTCGGAGGAGATCGAGGCGACAATCATCTTCGACCACTTTCTGGAACGTATCCAGGCGGGCCACCCAGCCGATCCGGAGCAATTATTAGCCAACTACCCCGCGCACGCCGATGACCTGGCACCCCTCCTCGCGGCCCACAAGGCTCTCGGGACCCTCGCGGGCAACATCGTTCCCACCTTCGAGGACTATCGGATCCTCCGCGAGCTGGGCAGGGGCGGTATGGGGATCGTCTACGAGGCCGAGCAGGTTCTCGCTGGGCCGCCGCGTGGCCATCAAGGTCTTGACGAGGGCCGCGGCGATGGACCCTCAGCAACTCAAGTGGTTCATTGAGGTCGAGATCCCGGCGGCGAAACTCCTGCGCCATCGTCACATCGTGCCAATCGTCGATTGCGGCTGCGAGCAGGGGGTCCACTTTTATACGATGCAGCTCATCGACGGCCAAAACTTGGTCGCACTGATCAAGGCCATCCCGGAGTCCGGTCGGGTCGAGCCCGTCGCAGACTACGAACCATCTGGGTTCAACGGCGCTTGCAGCAATGGCGTGACGTCGGGGTCGCGATCCGGGCCGTCGCAGTCCTGGGCCACGGCGCACGCTCGCCATTGGGCCAGGGACGTGGCCCAGTGGGGGTTCCAGGCGGCTGATGCCCTGGATTACGCCCATCGGCAGGGCGTGGTGCACCGCGACATCAAGCCCTCGAACTTGTTGCTCGATGCTCGGGGCAATGTGTGGATCACCGATTTCGGCCTGGCACACGTCCAGGGGGGAGCCCACGCGACGACGACCGGAGAGTTGCCGGGCACGCCCCGTTACATGAGTCCCGAGCAGGTCCAGGCCGGTCGAGTAGCGGTTGACCATCGGACTGATATCTATTCATTGGGCGCAACACTTTACGAGTTGCTCGCACGGCGGCCTGCCTTCGAGGGCGTCGACCAGTTGGACCTGATGCGACGGATCGTCGAGGAAGAACCGAAGGCCCCGCGACGGGTAAACCCCGCTATCCCGCGCGATCTCGAGATGATCGTCCTGAAGGCGATGGCCAAGGAACGCGATGATCGCTACGCCACCGCCCAGGAGTTGTCGCAAGACCTGCGGCGTTTCCTGGACCGTAAGCCGATCTGGGCGCGACGGCCAAGCCTCATGGATCGGTCGTGGCGATGGGTACGACGACATCGTCGTGCGGCAGTGACGGCCGTCTCGATCCTTCTGACAGCGGTCATGTTCTTGTCCGCCGGCATCATCTTGATCGCGCGGGCCCGGGGGCGTGCGATCGCGGCCGTGGCTCTGGCGGAGGCTCGGGCACGAGAAAGTCGTTATGAATCGTTGATGCAGCAAATCCTTCGCATTCGGCTGACACCCCACTTCACCGGCTGGTCGGCCGATGCTTGGAGCCTGGTCCGCAAGGCTGCGCGACTAGAGCCCGGCGACGCCGGTTCGTTCCAGCGGCAAGTCGCCGCCACGCTGATCGGCATCGACGCCCGCCCGGTTAAGCGGATGGCAACCCCCACATCCTCGCTGTCGTTCGATCCCGACGGCAAACGGCTGTGGATTGGGGGAGGCGGGGAGAAACTCAGGACCTGGGATCGGACGACGGGCCACATCGAGATGCAAGGCCCCTCGATGGAGGGCCCGTTCGCGTTCCGTGCCGACGGGACCCTCCTGCAACTGGGGACAACCAGGGACGCGAAAACCGGCCGATTTTTGCTCCAGCTCTGGGATGCCGGCAAGCAGGTGGTCAGGGTGTTCCCGTTGCTCGATGATGCAGCGAGGCTCAAGGCCTACGCCCTCTCGCCCGAGGGGACCTACGTCGGCGCGGTGGTGGAGCCGGCCGCGGGCAAGCGAAACCTCCTCGTCTGGGAGGCATCGTCGGGTCGAATAATGCCCAGGATCGATTTTCAAGCGGCTGACCTCGCTTTCTCGCCGGATGCAAGCCTGCTCATCGCCTGGGACGAGACCGGGCACATCCGACTCTGGTCGATGCCGGAGTCTGCTCCTCTTGCGACGTTCGGTTCGGGGTCGACTCCCATTCGGAGCATAGCCTTCGGCCCGGTTCCCGGTCGCTCCGGCCGGACAACCGCCCCGGCGCATTGGTTGATGGCGTGCGGGGATGCCGGCGGCACGGTGACGGTTTGGGACATCGGGAAGAGGGTTCCGACGACGTATTGCCGCGGCTCACACTACGACGTCCATGCCATCGCCTTCAGCCCCGACGGTGCGACCCTGGCCTCGGCGGGCCGGGATCGGGCTAGGCTCTGGGATGTCGCCACGGGACGGTTGCTCCTCGAACTGGACCCCAGAAACGTCATGACCTCGGTGGCGTTCTCGCCGGACGGCACGAGGCTGGCCGTCGGCAGTCGGGCCGCCTTCGGTTACCCGGGGGGCGTCGACGTCTACGAATTGGTGGAAGGACGTGGCATCCGCACCCTCCGTGGACTGAGGGGGCAGGTCGAGAAGACGATCTTCTCCCCCGACGGACGGCTCGTCGCGGGGGTCTCCCAGGATTTTCGAGTCGCGATTTGGGACCGGGGTTCCGGCCGACTTCGCGGCGTGCTGGAAGGTCCTCAGGGATTGGTCGCGGACAGTTCCGCCCTGGCCTTCAGTCCCGACGGGCGACGCTTCGCTTTCTCCGCCGGCCGTGAGGCGAAGCTGTGGGACACCGAAACGGGCGAGGAACTGGGAGCCTGGACTCTGCCCGATGGCTTATCGGACACGCTGGTTTTCCGCGAGCCCAACCAGCTTATGCTGCTCCGTATGGAAACGAGAGACGGCAAGACCGCGCCCGACGGCTCAACGAGCCCGGCGGATCACCCGCGGGTACTGCGGCTTCGCAACTTGCTTGGCGACCGGCCGAAGGAACCGCTCCTCACCATCACGGACTTCAACCGGCACGTCCATCAATCGCGGGCCGCCCCCGACGGAAAGTATTTTGTGGTCGGCGGAATCGGTGGCCCCAACGGCGACAGCCGTTCCATGAACCTCTACGATGCCGTCACCGGTGAGAAACTCTGGACGTTACCATCACGGGCAAGCCTGGATGTCGGCATGTCGTTCCAGTTCGACCCGACCGGCAAGGTCCTCAGCTTCAGCGACGAAGGTCGCACGATCCTGCTGGAGATGCCCACCCGCGCGGTGTTAGGCAGCCTCGACAAGGGCCCGAAATGCCTGAGCCCGGGTGCAAGGCGTTGGCTCGGGATCGCCCACGCCGGAACGGCGGATCGATGCCTGATCTATTCAATCTATGACCGAGAGCTCAGGTCGCCTTTGCTTCAGGTCGCCACTGATTCTGAGGTGGGCTCCCTTGAGACCCGGTTCAGCCCCGACGGCCGACAAGTGGCCTGGGGCAACGCCGACGGCAGCGTCGTCGTCTGCGATCTGGACGAAGTCCAGCATCGCTTGGCCGAAGTCGGTCTCGGCTGGTGATCCAGCCCTCTAGCGGAAATGCGACGCCGCAGACCTCGGACCGTCTCGACCCGCACGGCGCAAGCATACATCCATATCAAGGAATTCACCGAAGGAGC
The DNA here is from genome assembly GCA_963823665.1 of uncultured Planctomycetota bacterium. GTDB lineage: Bacteria > Planctomycetota > Planctomycetia > Isosphaerales > Isosphaeraceae > CAVXHV01. The sequence continues at coordinate 1,533,783 of CAWGMQ010000006.1, read as the reverse complement.
GTGACGAATTTGACTTACCATTGTCTTCACTTAAGGAGGCATATCCAAACTCGCTTACCCTTAAACTGTGCCGGTCACACATTCAATCGAGAGGCATCAGCGATGTCAGCTTTCTCACCTGCGAAGTCGCGGTCGGTTACGAAGGGACACACCAAGAGACGACCCCAGTTGAATCCACACCTCGAGGCGCTCGAAGCACGTGCTCTTTTGACAAACCTGACTGGTTTGCTCTCGTTCAGCACCGATTCCGGCGGATCAGAAACAGGCGGACAGGTATGGGACACAGTTCCCGGCGCCGGTGGATTCTACGACCTTTTCGTCGCACCTGGTACGCCGAATGGGAATCCCGACGGGCTGACAAGCCCGTTCATCAACGGGCCAAGTGATGCCCAGGCTAGCATCAACATTCCGCTCCAGCCTGGCGAGAATATGTTCACGATCTTCGGCGAGCCCGGACTTTCGACAGGCTATGAGGGTCTGAACCTGTTCTTTGGCGGAAGCAACTTGCCATCAATCTCCGCCTTCGCCCCAACTCGCGCCGACTCGACAGTGCCGCCGTTTTCCCCAGATAGTGGGAGGACGATCGCCCTCAACGACGGTACTCGTGTCCCCGGTGCTGGAACCGTGACCTTCAATGATGGTGGGACGCCTATAACGCTTACAGATTTCTTCTGGGCCGATCCGTACGTGTACGGTGTCGATCGTGTCGAAGCCTATGATGCAAACCCGGACGGGTATCCTGATTTCGTCGGGTCGTTCACCTTGATGGTCGGAAATTATCCCGACCTCGTCGCGACTTCTTTGACCTGGAACACTTCACAGGGTGGTGTCGACTTGGGCTACCAGGTGAACTACGCGGCGCTCCCTCAGGACACAAGCGCCGGCTTCTACTGGGCCAGCGGGACAACCGAAGACACCATCCTCGAGCCCGCGGCGACGCCGATTCCCATCCCCAGCACGACCCCGGTCGGTCAGCCCCAGACGATGCATGTCGACCAGCAAGATCTTCAGTCAGCACCCCCGGACGCCAAGTATCTGCTCGCCGAACTCGATCCCAACAACGCGATTGCAGAGTCCGACAAAACCAACAACATCGCATCCGTGGCCTACTCACCGGCGACAATCAACTCAATAACAAATGTCTTGCCCAACCCAAGGACAACGCCGGTCTCGGTCGTTGACGTGACCTTTAGCGAGCCGATAAGCATCGATGATCTATCCTCGTCTGCATTGACGCTCACCCTCGATGGCGCGACGATTGCGACCACCGATCAGTTGGGGCTGATGCTCATTTCTGGAGATATTTCTGGATATACTTACGCGATTATGAATCTGCCGGCTCTGACGGCGCAGCAGGGTAAGTACATGCTATCGGTGAATGCTGGCGTCATGCACGACCAAGACGGCGACCCTGGCGTGGGATCCATGTCCACGTCTTGGCTGATGGACACCACGCCGCCTGCGAGCCAGGTGAGCCCCCTTCCGGAGCGAGGCACCAGTCTCAGCTTTACAGTCTCTGTGACCGGTATCGACCCAGCCGGCCCGGAAGGAAGTCCACCTTCCGGCGTCGCGTCATTTGCCGTCTATGTCTCGACTAACGGCCGGCCATGGACGCTTTGGCAGACCCTTACGCCGGCGGTCGGCACGCTTCCGCTCAAAACCGCCTCAGCCACCTTCGACGGCCAAAGCAACATGACCTACGCCTTCTACAGCGTCGCCACGGACAAAGCCGGCAACACTGAGGTCAAGAAACCAGTGATCGAGGCAAGCACGTACCTCCCAGACCTGACCCCGCCAGTGACCTCCGTCGACGGAACGACCGGCCCCAACCCAAGTCTTGTCAATCCCTCCACAGGCATGTTCACACTTAGCATCACTGGAGCGGATGCGGGTGGGAGCGGATTGACCTATTTCAAGATTTTCGTGGCCGTTGACGCCGGCGTGTACTCGCAAGTCGGCGCGGCCATACCGGCCGGACCGCCCGACAGCCAGGGGAATGTGCATGCCACGATTCCCTACCAGGGTTTAACAGACGGAACGCAGCACACCTATTCGTTCTTTAGCATTGGGCTCGACGGCGCCGGCAACATCCAGACTCCTCCGGCGACCTCCAACCTGCGCTTGACCGAGACCTTCGCCCTGCCGTCCGCGCTCCAGATGACGAGCCTTGTCGTAGAGCACGGCGCCATCGAGCGGTCGTACATCCGCTATCTCGACGTCGTCTTCAATGAGTCCGACCGTCAGAGCGGAGGAGCGCTGACACAGATCGTGGCTTCGGTTGGAACGTCGAATCCGGACATTGAACTTTACAAATACGATCTCAATGGCGACGCGTCGAGCAAGTCATCCGTGTCGCTTGCGGGCGTGAGCGCGTGCAGTGATCGACCATGCGATCGAGCTCGATTTTGGCCAGAACGGCGTGGGCGGCAACGCGAACACGACCGCTGGCGACGGCTATTACGAGCTCGATGTGTTTTTGCCGAATGGGCAGGAAGCCGTGCATTATTTCTACCGCCTGCTCGGCGATGTGACTGGCGACGGCATTGTGGATAGCAATGATCTGAATTCCATCGCGGCCGCGATCGGCGCTACAAGTCCAACCGGGATAACGGCGCTGAATGCTGACGTGAATGGCGACGGCGCCGTGACTGCGTTAGACCTCACGCTCGCCACGCGCTCCAAGGGGCGGAAACTTGGGTCGGGGCTCTCGCTCGGATGAGCGGCGCTGGTGGATCGTTCGCGTTGCTCTTGGAATGCGACGATCGCGCATTGTGGCACGGGGACGATCGACGTAGAGCTTGCGAGCACCGCAAGCCCCACGAATCCCGATCTTCTCAACAATCTCGCGTTCGCGCTTCAGATCACAGGCCCGAACGAACTGCGATTCTCGTCTTCGCAGACCTTCGCGTATCTGTCGAGCAGCCAACACGTGTTTGCAGGCGATAGCTTCGCGCAGGTGAGTTCTAGCGTCGGAGGGGCTGCTTCTTTAACGGTCTACCCGAACGACACGTTCATCGGAAACGACTCCACGTTCTCGGGCAATCCTGTGTCGTTGTCGTCGGCAAACACGCCGGTGCTACTTGCAGCTCTAACAGTCGATGCGACAATTACGAACCCCGGTGATACATCAACCCTTCCCTGGCCGAGATCCGTCTGACAGGCCGGGCCTGCGTTCTCACTTCCTCCGCCAGCGGGAAGGAGCCTGAGCTCGCGCCGGTCTTCGATTTCAGATCCTCCTTGCGCTGGCTCTTTGTTGCCATCGGTCGCGCTCTGCGCACTCAAGTACGATCAAGATGAGAATCAAGCCGCCGCGCTAGATTGATTATCACGGCGGAAACCTGGTCGACCAACACGGGGCTCGACCCGACTCGTCCAGCCTGTCTTTCCCCGCTCGGGCCTCCGCGCTGCGAGGGCATGAAGCCACAGCCTTTGTTGGTCCCGGCAGCGGGCTCTTACGCATGGCCTCCCCAGGAGAATACGCGATTCCTGCGGCGCTCAGGAGCTGATGCTCGCGAGTCTACTCGCCCGGCCGCCAGCCCGGGCTGCGCTTGATTCGCGGGGAGAATTTCCGACATCGCCCCGCCCCCCCGTTCCCCAGGCGGCATCAAGGTTTACGATGATCATCGCCTCACCAAATCGCTTGCGGACGCCCGCGCAGGCCGCGAAAATCAAGGGCGCCGCGTAAGATCTCCCAAAACCTGCGTACTACACCTGAGGACAAACCTCTATGAGTGATCCGCCGCCCACGCGGCCCAGCTTGCTGGCGCGAATCCGGGACCCTCGCGACGGCGTGGCGTGGGGTGAGTTCGTCGACATCTACGGTCCATTGGTCTATGACTTTGGCCGCCGTCGCGGCCTCCAGGACGCTGACGCGGCCGACCTGACACAGGACGTCCTCCGGGCCGTGGCAGCCACGGCCGAACGATTCACATATGACCCGTCACGCGGGGCGTTCCGGAGCTGGCTCTTCACCGTGACGCGGACGAAACTCCTGGATTCCGTGCGTCGGCGACGGCCCGGCGACCGGGGGACCGGCGACACGGACGTCCACAAGCACCTGGAAGCGAAGGAAAGCGGAAGTGCAGACGCCATCGACGAGGGCGACGAAGGGGCCGAGTGGGACCAAGCGTTCGGTCAGCGACTGCTCGACTGGGCTACGGAGCACATCCGCAACGAGTTCCGGCCCACGACCTGGCGGGCGTTCTGGCTTTGCGCCGTCGAAGGATGCGCCCCCAGCGAGGCGTCGGCCTCCCTGGGGATGAGCATCGGAGCCGTGTATGCGGCCAAATGCCGCGTGCTGGCGCGCCTGCGGGAAGAGATCGGTCGGGCACGGCAGGACGGCCTGCCTGACTAGTGTCGTGGGAGGTCCGAATGGCGTTGGCAGAGAATTGTCCCGAAATAGAACGACTCGACGCGTGGGTCTCCGGAACCCTGGCGGACGACGAACGGGGGATGCTCGTCGCGCATCTCGACGCCTGCGGACCGTGTCGGGAGAAACTGGACCGGCTCCTCTCCGAGGCCGAGATACTGGGAGGACTGACGCCGGGCGCGGGAGATGTTGGCGGGAAGCGCGGTCCGGCGCTCAGGGCGGCCTTGGCCTGCTTGAAGAGCGAGTTGCCGGGGAAGCCGAGCACCAACCAGACGACCGAGCATGCCCCGGCCGGGGAAACGACGGTCGCCGGGTCGCCGCCACTCGGACGATCCACGCCTGGTCCTCGTGACCGAGCGGAATCGCCTGGTCGGATTGGCCCCTATGAAGTGATCGAGCGGGTTGGCCGGGGCGGCATGGGCGAGGTCTTCCGCGCGATGGACCCCGCGCTGGACCGCGTTGTCGCGCTCAAGATCCTCGCCCCGGCCATGGCCGACAACCCGGAGGCCCGCCGCCGATTCCTCCGCGAGGCGCGGGCAGCCGCGGCCGTCTGCCACGAGCACGTCGTCACCATTCACGCGGTCGACGATTCGGGGGATCTCCCTTACCTCATCATGCAGTTCGTCGCGGGCAGGTCGCTCCAGGAGAAGATCGACCGCGAGGGCCCGCTGGGCCTGAAGGAGATCCTCCGTATCGGCATGCAGGTCGCCTCGGGCCTGGCGGCTGCCCACGCGCAGGGTCTGGTGCACCGCGACATCAAGCCGGCGAACATCCTGCTGGAGAACGGCGTCGAGCGCGTCAAGATCACCGACTTCGGCCTCGCGCGTGCGGCCAGCGACCCTGGCCTGACCCGGAGCGGCACGATTGCAGGGACCCCGAATTACATGTCGCCGGAGCAGGCCCGCGGCGAGGCTCTCGGCCCGCGATCCGACCTGTTCAGCCTGGGCGGCGTCCTCTATGCGATGGCCACGGCCGAGCCCCCGTTCGCGACCGACTCGGCCTATGCAGTCCTTCGTCGCGTCTGCGACGACGAGCCGCGGCCGATTCGCCAATTGAACCCCGAGTCGCCCGACTGGCTCGCCGCGACGATCGGGCGGCTGATGGCGAAGAATCAGGAACGACGCTTCGCGACCGCCGACGAAGTCGCAGAACTGCTCCGTGGACGCCTGGCGGAGCTGCAAGGGCCGACACCGCCGGCCCCCGCGCCAGCACGCCGGTCCGCTTCCAAGGCCCGACGGAAGGTTCCTTGGCTGACGCTCGCCCTGGCGTCGCTCGTCGCGCTCGCTGCCGTCATCGCCGGTCTCGTCCTCTTCCGGCCCGACCGTCGGGCCAAGATCCCATCCGCCGCTCCGCAACCGGTTCCCGCGGCCTTCGCTGCCCGCATCGCCCACGGCTGGGAGTACGCCAAGGCCGAGGACTGGCACCGTGCGCTGGCCGAATTCGACGCGGCCGTCGGCCTCGCCCCCGATGACGCCGCAGCGCACGAGGCGCGGGCCTTCGCGCGGCTGAAGGTCCGGGACTTTCGCGGCGCGATCGCCGACTGCGACGAGGCGCTCAGGCTCAATCCAGGTCTGACGAACGCCTACTTCCACCGCGGCTCGGCCTTCAACGAGCTTGGCGAATGGGGCCGAGGCCGCGCCGAGCTCGATGAGTTCATCCGCCGCGTCCCGAGCGAGCCTTGGTCCCATTATCATCGCGCCACGAGTCGCCATAACCTGGGCGACCTGGACGGGGCGGTGGCCGACTTCAACCTGGCGATCGAGCTGAACCCGGACGTCCCCCACTTCTACGGTGAACGCGCGCTGGCTCTCGCGATGCGAGGCGAACCGGGACGGGCTCTGGCCGACGTCGAAAAGGCGCTCCGATCCGCGCCCGACAATCGGAGCTACCTGCGCCTACGGGGCTGGGTTCGGGCCCACCTCGGCGAGTATGAGGGTGCCCTGGCCGACTACGGGCGGGCCTTCGAAGGTGCGCCGTTGGACGTGATCAAGCTGGCCGACCGGGCGTCCGTCGAGGCGCTCGCGGGCCTTCACAAGGTCGCCGAGGCCGACTTCGAGTCGGCCCTGCAACTCGACCCGTCGAACGCCTGGGTCCGCGCCTGCCGCGCCCTGTATCTACACGCCGCGAGGGGCGATCACAAGCGGGCGATCGCCGACTGCGACGAGGCGCTCCTGCTCAGCCCGGGCCACGTCGAGGCATCCCTGAATCGAGGACTCGCATTGCTGGCGCTCGGCGAATTGCGCTCTGCGATCGCCGACTTTGACCGGGCGCTCGACTCCCGCCAGAAAGGCCTCATGACCTTTGTCGGTCGCTTCTCCACCCGCTACCCCGAGCTTCACCGCGCCCGGTCTGAGGCCCGTCGCCGGCTGGGCGACCTCGACGGCGCCCTGGTCGATCTCGATGCGGCGCTCGGCCTGAACCCCGACGACGCCGAGGCCCGCGTCCGCCGTGGAAACCTCCACGCCACACGGCGGGACTTCGCCCGCGCCATCGCCGACTTCGATCGGGCCATCGCCCTTGGCCGCGGCGATGCCGACATTTACCGCGCCCGCGGCGATGCTCGCGCCGCCAGCGGTGACGAGGCCGGCGCTCGTTCCGATCGCGAACGCTCCGACCAGCTAAGAGCGAAGGACGGACCGTCGTAAGAAAGTCTTCCTGCAATCGCGTTAAATCCACCGCCTTACAAGACGCTGTCGTTGTCTTCTCTCACCAAGAGGAAATACTCATGCTTCGCCTTCCGCGCCGTCGCCACAAGAGTTCCGCCGCCCGCCGCGAGTCCTCCTACCGTCCCCGGGTGGAGTCGATGGAGGATCGTCTGCTGATGGCCCTCATCACCGTGACCAGCACCGGAGACGCGATCAGTGCAACAGACGGTGTAGTCACGCTGCGCGAGGCGATCACCGCGGAAAACAGCCACAAGAACATCAGCGATGTCGTCGCCGTCGGCGCCTATGGAACTGATGACACCATCGCGTTTGACATTCCGGGCCCGGGCGTGCATACGATCGCGCCGACCTCCCCACTGCCGGTGATCACCGACCCGCTGACGATCGATGGCTACACCCAGCCGGGCTCCGCCCCCAACACCAGCCCGTTCGGCCAGGGATTGAACGCCACGCTTTTGATCGAGCTCGTGGGCACCGGTGCCGGCACAGGGGCGGCGGGGCTGAACCTGGGCGCGGGCTCGGCCGGCAGCAAGATCGACGGGTTGGCGATTAATCAGTTCAGCGGCGATGGCATTTTCGTCACCTCGAACAACAACACGGTCGCGGGCAACTTCGTCGGGACCGACCCCACCGGAACGTCGGCCCTGGGCGATGGGCAGGGGATCGACGTCCTCGGCCTGAACAACACGATCGGCGGCACGGTCGACGCGGACCGAAACCTTGCGTCCGGGAACGCCGCCGGCTCGGGGGTGCTCATCGACGGCGGCTCGGCCAACGTCGTGCAAGGCAACCTGATCGGCACCAACGCCGCCGGCGCCGCCGCCTTGGCGAACGGCGGCGGCATCACGCTCGACAACGCCCCGAACAATACGATCGGCGGCACGGCGGCCGGCGCGGGCAATGTGCTCTCGGGCAGCACCTACGATGGCCTCGTGATCTACTCCACCGCGGCGTCGGCAAGCATCGTCCAGGGCAACTTGATCGGCACGAACGCCGCCGGCACCTCCGCTTTGGCGAACCTCCGCTTCGGCGTCTACGTCCTCGCCCCGAACAACACGATCGGCGGCACCGTGCCGGGCTCGGCCAACGTCATCTCCGGCAACAGCCTCGCCGGGATCGACTTCGGTGATCGCGCCGTGGACAACGCCTTGCAGGGCAACAAGATTGGCGTTGCCCGCGACGGCGTGAGCCCGCTCGGGAACGCGGACGACGGCGTCGAATTCGGTGACCCTTTCGGCGGCGGCGAGCCTGACGACGGGAACGTCGTCGGTGGAACCACGCCGGGGACCGGCAATACGATCGCCTTCAATGACGTCGGCGTGGCGTACGGCAGCGGAGGAATCGCCCTGGGTAACTCCATCTTCTCGAACAGCTCTTCAGGGATCGAGATCATTGGCGCGGCGTCACCGGCACTCACTTCGGTCTCCGTGACCGGCTCGGGCATCCAGGTGTCCGGCTCGCTGGGCGGTGCTCAGGCGAGCTCCGATTACCGCATCGAGCTCTTCTCGAACAGCGAGCTCGCGGACAACGGGACCGAACAGGGCCGGACCTTCCTCGGCGCGATCACGCTCCACACTGCCGCCGCCGGCGCGACCTCCTTCACCGCCGACGTCAACGCCCCCCCCGCCGGTCAGGATTTCGTGACCGCGACCGCCACCACCTTCGCCGGTGACCAGACCTCGCAGTTCGCCAGCCCCGTCGTCTCGGACGCCGCCTTCACCGTCACCAGCACGACCGAGGCCGGCAACAGCCTTCGCGAGGCCATCCTGGCCGCGAACTTCGCTCCCGGCACCCATACAATCAGCTTCAATATCCCCGCGAACGACCCGAACCACGACTACTACCGCAACGATGGCGTTTCCGGCCAGGTCACGCTCGCCGACGTGGCCACGACCACCGCCACGGATGATGCCTCCATCGCCGACATCGACCCCGACTGGCCCCACAGTTGGTATTCGATCCAGCTCACGTCGCCCTTGCCGGCCATCACTAACCCGATCGTCATCGACGGCTATTCCCAGCCAGGCTCGATCGCCAACACCAACCCCGTCGGCCAGGGCCTGAACTCGGTCCTCAAGATCGAGATCAGTGGTGAGAATGCCGGCGAGCTCAGCAACGGCCTGATCCAGATCACGGGCGGTGACAGCACGGTGGAGGGCCTGGTCATCAACCGCACGCAAGGGGCCGAGATCGATCTGGTCACCGGCAACGATTGGGTCGAGGGCAACATTCTCGGCCCCGACGTCTCCGGCACGGCGGCCTTCCCCGTGAGCAGCTCCACCGGCATCCAGATCGGGTCCTTGGGCAACACCATCGGCGGGACCACGCCGGCCGCCCGCAACCTGATCTCGGCCAATTACGAATGGGGCATCATCTACTCCGCAACGAACCAGTCCGGGACCAATAACCAGGTGAAGGGCAACCTGATCGGCACCGACCGCACCGGCACGCGAGCCCTCGGTAACCAGAGCGGAGGCGTCGGGGGCGAGGCGGGCAGCTTTATCGTGGGCGGCTCCGAGGCTGGGGCGGGCAACGTGATCTCCGGGAACGGGGGCACGGGGGTGGTCAGCGAAAACGCGATGGTCCAGGGCAACTTCATCGGCACGGACGTGACCGGCACGCTGGCCATCGGAAACGGCAGTGGCGTGGATATCTCGGGGAACGTCACGCTCACGCAGAACTTGATCGAGTTCAACGCCGACTTCGGCTTGGACGCCCTTGCCGGCGGCAACTTCATCACTAATAACACGATCGCGTTCAACGGCACTATTGACACGCCCGCGTTCAACTCCGCGGGCGTAATCGCCACCGGCGGCAACCTCATCAGCCAGAACGCGATCTTCTCGAACGACGGTCCCGACCTCGCCCTGGGCGGACTCAACGTCCCCCCGCCCGACTCCGACGGCATCCAGAACTACCCGATCCTGGGATCGGTCGCCGCCTCCGGCCCCGGAACGCAGGTCACGGGGGTGCTCGACAGCGTGCCCAGCTCGAACTTCCGCCTGGAGTTCTTCGCCAACTCCGAACGCAACGAGAGTTCGTTCGCCGGGGCACCGCCGGGCGAGTTCGGCGGAGGCCAGACGTTCCTCGGCTCGCTCAACGTGACGACCGACGCCAATGGCCACGCGAGCTTCACGGCCGACCTCCCCGCCCTGCCTGCCGGCCAGCCGTTCGTGGACGCCACCGCGACCGACATCACCGACACCGGCTCTGGGCCGCTCAACAGCACCTCCGGGTTCTCCCCCATCGCCGCCCTGGGCGGGCCTAGCTTCGTCGTCACCAACACCGGCGACACCGGCTTGGGGACCCTGCGCGAGGCGATCTACAACGCCAACCTCACGCCCGGCGCGCACACGATCACCTTCGACATCCCCGCCACCGACCCGCGTCACTTCTACTACCGCAACGACGGCGTCGCGGGCCAGGTGTCCCAGGCGGACATCGCCGTCACGACCGCGACCAGCGACGCGAACATCGCCGGCATCGACCCCGACTGGCCGTACAGTTGGTTCTCGATCCTGCCCAGCAGCGACTTGCCGCAGATTGAGAACACAGTCACCATCGACGGCTACTCCCAGCCCGGCAGCCTCGAGAACACCCTGCCGGCGCTCGGGGCTTTGAACACCGTCTTGAAGATCGAGCTCGACGGCACGAGCGCGCCGGGCGTCGGGCTGAACGTGGGGATCCTCGACAGCTCGCACGACGCCAGCAACAGCCGGATCGATGGCCTGGCGATCAACCGCTTCGGTGGCGATGGGATTGACGTCAACACACTGAACGGCGGGGTCGTGATCGCGGGGAACTTCATCGGCACGGACGTCTCGGGCCTCCTCGCCCTCGGCAACGCGGGGAACGGCGTGCTGATCAACAATGATACGCTCGACACGATCGGCGGCGAGGACGCCGGGTCAGGGAACCTGATCTCGGGCAACGGGGCCAATGGGATCTACGTCGTCGGGTCGACGGGCACCCACATCGCAGGTGACGTCCTGGGCGCCGACCGGCTGCTCTCGGCCGCGCTCCCGAATGTCGGGAGCGCAATCCTCTTCGATGTGCCCGGCGGCACGACGGACGGGCTACAGAGCAACGCGATCTTGCCCGGTCAAGACGCATCGCAGCTTTCGAAGGCAGGACAATCTGTTGTAGATCGAATTGTGCTCGGTATCAGAGTCTCACCACAGGCACCATATTTCCTCGACCGTGCGCTCATAAATATCGAGAAGGTGTATGAAAAAGAAAACGTTTATTTCAGTAAGCTTAAATTGATAACTTTCTTATCTCGTCTGGCCACCGGGGCGGTCGAAGGCGTGGGCGCTTTCGCGACCAGCGGCACGGTGACGGAGATCGACCTCGGTGCGGAAGGGGTCCGGCCGAACAACGCCTCCCCCGACAACGCCTCCGACGGCTTCGAGAATTACCCCGTGCTGGCGTCGGCGGGCGCGGACGCGTCCGGCACGACGGTCTCCGGCAGCCTCAACTCGCTCACGAACACCTACTTCCGGATCGAGTTCTATTCCAGCTCCATCAGCCCAAGCATCCTCCGCGGGGGCGAGCAATTCCTCGGCTTCGTCAACGTGCTCACCGACGCGGCCGGCAACGCCTCGTTCACGTTCCAGTCGCCGATCGCCGTGCCGCTCGGTCAGTACGTCCTCACGACCGCCACCCAGCTAGTTGAGGGGCCCGGCGGGGAGGCGATCCCCATCTCCACGTCGGAGTTCTCCGACGGCGTCCAGGTCGGGGCCGTGGTTGTCGATCGGACGGGGCCCACGATCTCGAACGTGCTGCTGCCGAATCCCAAGGCCAAGACGACGCCCCTGGTACTGACCTTCTCCGAGGCCCTGGACCTCGCCAGTGCGGTGAACCTCGCCAATTACCTCCTGGTCACGGCCGGTCCCGACAAGCGGTTTGGCACCAAGGACGACAAGAAAGTCGCCCTGCGATCGGCGTCTTATAACCCGATAACGCACACGGTGACGCTCCTGCCCCGCAAGAAGCTCAGTGTCGGCGTCAAGTACCGCCTCACCGTCAACGGCACCTCCGCCAGTGGGATCGAAGACCTCGACGGCAACCTGCTCGACAGCAATCCCGACGGCGGCGTCTCGGGGAACTATGTCGATATCTTCAAGCTCGCGCTGCCCAAAGTCCGGCGCCGGTCGTAAGCCGCGTCCTGTGAAATGATAGTTTAAACGCAGGTCGGAAATCGACAGTCACTGAAAGAGGGAATGTCACTGCTCTACCGCCAGTCACCGCGGCGTTGGATACCCTCCTCGCTCGATCGCGGGCGCCGGAATCCCGTACGATTGGGATGAGCGTCACGACCCTGCCGTCTACCACGGCGAAGGCGTGTTGGATCAACACGGAGCTCGCGTAGACCCTCTTATGAACGTAGATCCCGGATTCTCACTGAAGCGACGCTACCGCGCAGGCGCTCGTACTGATCGCCTTCCTCGTCCTGCTAAACCAGCTCTTGGTGCAGCCGGCGCTCTTGCAATTGACGACCGATCCGCGCGTCGTCAACATCGCCGGCCGGCAGCGGATGCTCAGCCAGCGACTGGCCAAGGCCGCCCTCGCCGTCGAGCGGGCCGACGACCAGACCCGGCCGCGCCACCTTCGCGAGCTCGACCAGGTCGTCTCGCTCTGGTCCACGTCACACGACGCCCTGCGCCACGGAAATCGCGAGATGTCGCTGCCGGCCGCCAATGGCAAGGCCGTGCAGTCGGCCCTCGATGGACTGGAGCCGTCCTTCGTGCAAATGCGAGACGCGGCAAACCGGATCATCAAAGAAGCCCGGCAATCGCCGCGCGGTGGTCGCGCCGTGGCCGACGACCTCGCGACCATTCTCGCCGCCGAGTCCGAATACCTCGAGCGGATGGACGCCATCGTCGGGCTCCTCGAGCGCGAGGCGCGCGACCGCGTCGGCCGTATGTTCTGGACCGGCTGGGTGGTCGCAGGCCTGATCTTGCTGGCGCTGGCGGCCATCGGCCTGTTCATCGTGCGGCCGGCGCTCGAGCTCATTCGCCGCCAGGTCGATGAGCTCCACCGCCGCCGCGACGAGCTGGAAGACCGGGTGCGAGAGCGGACCCGCGAGCTGGAAATCGCCACCGAGCGGCATCAAACGCTCGTCGAGCGGTTCAGCCACGTGGCGCGGACAACCACGATCGGTGAGATGGCCACAGGCCTCGCCCACGAGCTCAATCAACCGCTCGGCGCAATCGCCAACTACGCCGAGGGCTGCCTCCAGGAGCTCGAGGCGCCAGACCCGGCCATCGATGAAGTCAAGCTCGCTCTCGAAAAGCTCGTCGCCGCGACCCTGCGAGCCGGCCAGATCATCGACGGGATCCGCCGGTTCGTCACGCGGCACGAGCCCAGGCACGACCGGTTCGAGCCAAATCGTGTCGTCGAAGAGGTCAAGGAACTCCTCAGGGACGAGGCAAACCTGCGAGCAGTGGGCATGATTTTGGAGCTGGCACATGATTTGCCCTGGCTTTGCGGTGATCCCGTGCAGATTCAGCAGGTCCTTGTCAATCTCGTGCGCAACGCGTTCGATGCCCTCGCCGTGACGAAACCCTTGAACCAAATGGTACTTATACAAACCAGGCAGCTCAATTCGTGCGAAGTGGATTTCTTGGTGACTGATAATGGAGAGGGCATCGACCAGGAGCGTCTGACGAAGGTTTTTGACGCGTACTTCAGCACGCGTGCCGGCGGCTTGGGCCTGGGCCTGGCGATCAGCCGGACGATCATCGAGGCGCATCAGGGACGGATCGCCGTGACGTCCTCGCCTGGGGTCGCAACCACCTTCCAGTTCACGCTGCCGGCTGCCGGTGAAGAATCATGACGGATGCCCTGGTCTACATCGTGGATGATGACTCCGACATGCGGGATTCGCTGGCCTGGCTGATGAAAACGGTCGGCCTCCGAACCAAGACTTTTGCCTCCGCCGCCGCCTTTCTCCGCGATTTCTCGCCGAATGGACCCGGGTGCGTGCTGCTCGACGTGAGAATGCCGGGCACCAGCGGCCTCGACCTCTTCGAGGAGCTGGTCGCACGTGGAGCCGGAATGCCGGTGATCTTCATCACGGCTTACGCCGACGTCCCGATGGCCGTCCGCGCAATCAAGTCCGGGGCGGTGGAATTCGTCGAAAAACCCTTCAACCGTCAGACCCTCCTCGACAAGGTGCAGCGAGCGATCAAGGACGATGCCGAGCGCCACAGCCGCCTCGCCAAGAGCGAGCTGGTTCAGGCGAAATTCCGCAACCTCACCTCGAAGGAACGCGAAGTCATTGAGCTGGTCAAGCAGGGATTGCCAAACAAGGAGATCGCCGCTCGCCTGGACATCACTCTCCGGGCCGTCGAGCTCAGGCGTTCCGGCCTCATGCGCAAGCTCGGCGTCCGCTCGCTCGCGGATCTCCTCCGCCTGACACTCGCCCACGAACCGCCCGCAGGCGATCAGAAAGAACGCCAGCGAGACGCGGCCGGCTGACTCCCCGTCCCAACTGAGCGGCCCCTGACGAACAGCCCCATTTAACTGCGCGATCTGCACCCTATCCCGGCAAGTTCGCTCAGTTCTTAGGCAGCACATCCGTCGCCTTTGGGCCATCAACCCTTCGGTTTTGCGCAGTTCGCTGGTGGGTTACCGAAATTGACCTTCGGAGTCCTTCGGAGTGCCGAAGGGATCTGGCCAATCGGAGGCCAACGTGGCCGGCACGGCACGTGGCCTGCTTTTGACCGCATGCCGGTTGCTGCGGGCCGGCACCTCTCCCCGGCTCCTTTCTATGCTCGTTGCGTTTCAACCTTTGAAGCCGGAACCCCGCTCGTCCGGACCGCGGACGAGGCACCGGAGTGGTGTTCTCATGAGCTTGGGTGGATCGACGGTTTCCGCAACCCTGGTCGCGCCGGAAGGCGCCGTCTGGTCGTACGAGCCGCATGTGGGCTTGATCAGTCATTTGCTCCGCGAGCAACATGACCTGACTGCCGTGGAACGATTCGCGCAGTTTCACGCGGATGTCAAGGAGCCGCTCCAGGGCCGATACTACTCGGCCCTCATGCCGGTGGATGCGCCAGGGCCGGGACAGCAGCTCGCATTCGACGTCGATCTGGATCGTTGCTCGGGTTGCAAGGCGTGCGTCGCGGCCTGCCACACGTTGAACGGGCTCGACGAAGGGGAGTCCTGGCGTGACGTCGGCCTGTTGATCGGCGGCATGCCGGCCTTGCCGGTGCTCCAGCACGTCACCTCCGCGTGCCACCACTGTGTCGAACCGGCCTGTCTGCACGCATGCCCGGTCGATGCCTTCGAGAAAGACCCGCACACCGGAATTGTCCGGCATCTGGACGATCAGTGCTTCGGCTGCCGCTATTGCACGATGGCGTGCCCGTACGACGCCCCGAAGTTTCACGCGGGCAAAGGCATCGTCCGCAAGTGCGACATGTGTTCGGAGCGGCTTGCCGTCGGCGAGGCGCCCGCTTGTGTGCAGGCTTGTCCGCACGAGGCGATTCGAATCCGGGTGGTTGACATCGCGGAAGTCATCGGGCGGGCGGAGACCGGCGGCTTCCTGCCCGAATCGCCAGACCCTCGATATACCCTTCCAGCGACACACTACCACACGACGCACCTGAGCCGGCCCGGCGGCTTGCCGTCGCAGGACGACCACCCCGTCGAGCCGGATCACGCCCACTGGCCGCTCGTCATCATGCTGGTGCTCACTCAGCTCTCCGTGGGCGGATTTGCGCTGGAGCTGCCCGGGCTGTTTATGGGTCGAGCCGGTTCATTCTCACTCAACTTGCAGAGCGCTCTCTGTCTGGCCTTCGCCTGGGCGGGGCTGGCGGCAAGCGTGTCGCACCTGGGCCGGCCGCAGTACGCATATCGCGCCCTGATCGGGCTCAGGCATTCCTGGCTCAGTCGCGAGGTGCTGGCATTCGGACTGTTCGCCGCGCTGGCCACGATTCACGTCTTGCTCGTGTTTCTCGCTCCGGCGCCAGTCGCAAACGCACCGGGGCTGCGAGCCGCGATGGTGGCGATGATTGTCTCAACCGGCGTCTCGGGCGTGGCGTGCTCGGTTCTGATCTACCACGTGGTGCAGCGTCCGTTCTGGCGAGCGCCGCTGAGCGGCGTCAAGTTCGGGGGCACGTCGCTCGTGCTCGGGCTCGCCATCGCCCTGGCTGCGGGAGCAATTGCCCGCCTGTTTCATCCGAGCACGCCGAGCACCGATTGGCTGGTAGAGGCAGCCGCCATCGGGCTCATCGGCGCCTCATGCGGCAAGCTCTGGCTCGAGCACAGGCTTTGCCGCGGTTTCGCGACTTCCGAGCTGGCGCCTTTGCGGGGCACCGCTCGGCTCCTGGGCGGGGCGCTCGCGCGTCCTGCCGCCAAGCGGCGCTTCCTGGGGGTCGTGGGAGGCGTCGTTCTGCCGTTGCTCGCCGTCGCCGCCATGGCGACGGCGAGCGCGGCGGCAGGAGCGGCTGCGGCTGTGCTGGCGCTGGCGGTCTCGATCGCCGGAGAGATGGCCGAGCGGTACCTGTTCTTCGCGGCTGTCGTCCGGCCCAAGATGCCCGGAGCCTGGATGCCGTGAAGGCCGGTGAAGAAAACAGTCTGTCGCTGTTGCACCGCACCTTCTCGCTGGTCCGCGCCCGCGACGGCCGGTTGACGCGCGAGCTGCGGCGCGCTCCGGGACGCTTCGGCCTGGGACAGCTTCCCGCCGACAAGACGCCGCACGCGACGACGGGCGTGGTCTGCGGCTTCTGCTCGACCGGCTGCGGTCTCACGATTCACCTTCGCGACGGCGAGGCCATGAACCTGACCCCGATGTCCGAGCACCCGGTGAATCTCGGCGTGGCTTGTTCCAAAGGATGGGAAGCCTTGACCGTCCTGGACGCGGACGATCGGGCAACGGTTCCTTTGCTCAAAGGTGAAGACGGAATAAGGCGCCCGACCGACTGGCAATCGGCCATGCAGGCAATGACGGGCCGCTTCCGTGCCATTCAGGCCGCGCACGGTGACGACTCCGTCGCTTTCCTGAGCACCGGCCAGATCGCCACCGAGGAAATGGCCCTGCTCGGTGCGGTCACCAAGTTCGGCATGGGAATCGTCCACGGGGACGGCAATACGCGCCAGTGCATGGCGACCTCGGCCGTCGCCTACAAGCAGGCGTTCGGGTTCGATGCGCCCGGCTACACCTACCGTGACCTGGAAGAATCGGATTGCATCGTGCTGGTCGGGTCGAACATGTGCATCGCCCATCCGATGCTCTGGGAGCGGGTGATGCGCAACCGTCACTCGCCCGAGATCATCGTCGTCGATCCCCGCCGAACGGAGACGGCGATGGCCGCTTCGCTGCACCTGAGCGTTCGGCCCAAGACCGATCTCGCGCTGCTCTATGGACTCGCAAATCTCCTGATCGAACAAGGCTTCGTCGACCGGCCGTTCATCGAGACCCATACGAAAGGCTTTGACGACTTCGCGGCCTTTGTGCGCCGGTTCGATCTGGAGCGGACCGCGGCCGAGACCGGATTGAGCGCCTCTTCGATTCGCGATGCCGCAGCGCGAATCGGCGAGAGCTCACGCGTCTCATTCTGGTGGACGATGGGCGTCAACCAGAGCCACCAGGGCGTGAAGACAGCCCAGGCGATCATCAACCTGGCGCTTCTGACGGGCAACATCGGCCGTAGCGGCACGGGGGCCAACTCGATCACCGGGCAGTGCAACGCGATGGGCTCGCGGCTGTTCTCGAACACGACCAACCTGCTGGGCGGGCACGACTTCTCGAGCCCAGACCACCGCGCCAAGGTAGCTCGCGTGCTGCAGATCCCCTCGAAGCAAATTCCCACCACGGCCGGCTGGGCTTACGACCAGATCCTGGACGGAATTCGACGCGGGCAAGATCCGCGGCCTCTGGGTGATCGCGACCAATCCGGCCCATTCCTGGATCGACCAGGGACGGCTGCGCGAAGTGCTCGACCGGCTCGATTTCCTGGTGGTGCAGGACATGTACCACTCGACCGAGACGGCCGCGCTCGCCGACTTGCTGCTCCCGGCCGCCGCCTGGGGCGAGAAGGATGGCACGTTCATCAATTCGGAACGGCGAATCGGGCTGATCAAGAAAGTGCGCCGGGCACCGGGGCAGGCCCTGGCCGATTTCCACATCTTCAAGCTCGTCGCCCACTACTACGGCTGCGGCGAGATGTTCAGGCGGTGGGAATCGCCCGAGGCCGTCTTCCAGATTCTCAAGGAGCTGTCTGCCGGCATGCCCTGCGACATCACCGGGATCGAGGACTACCGGATGCTCGACGAAGCGTGCGGGATCCAGTGGCCGTACACGGGGGCTCTTGCCGAAGGCGAACCGGAGCGGCGGCTCTTCGAGGACGGGCGTTTCTACCACGCCGACGGCCGGGCGCGGTTCTTCTTCCAGGAGCCGCGACCAACCCCCGAGCCGCCGGACGACGAGTTTCCGTTTCAGCTTCTCACCGGTCGCGGCAGTGCGGCGCAGTGGCACACGCAGACGCGCACGGCCAAATCCGACGTGCTGCGGAAGCTTGCTCCCAAGGAGCCCCACGTCGAGATCCATCCGGCCGATGCGACCGCGCTCGGCGTGCCGCGCAGCGGAGAGTGGGTCTTGGTCGAATCGCGCCGCGGGCGGGCCTGCGTCCGGGCGCTCCTGACGGCCACCGTACCGCAGGGACAGCTCTTCCTGCCCATGCACGACAGCTCGACCAACTGTCTGACCGATTCCGTGTTCGACCCCGAGTCACGGCAGCCGGCTTACAAGGCCTGCGCGGTGCGAGTCAGGGCGAGCTGGACCGCGCGCCGGGACCGGGATCTCCGGGCGTGACAACAATTCGCGAAACACGCAGAGGAGCCGCACCAGATGATCGCGCCGAACCGTGAGCGGAAGAGTGTCGTGGTGATCGGCAACGGGATGGTGGGCCATCGATTCTGCGAGCGGCTCGTGGAATACGACGTCGATCGCAGCCTCCAGATGGTGACCTTCTGCGAGGAGCCTCGCCCGGCGTACGACCGGGTGAATCTGACGAAGTACTTCGAGCATCGCGACGCCGGCCACCTGCAGCTCGCCCGGCTGGAGTGGTACGCCGAAAACGGAATCACGCTCCACGTCGGTGACCGCGCGCTGGCAATCGACCGCGAGCGCCGCGTGGTCGTTTCCGATTGCGGGAGGGAGGTCGCTTACGACGCCATCGTGCTGGCAACCGGCTCCGCTCCGTTTGTTCCGAGTGTTCCCGGTGTGGAGAAGGAAGGGATTTTCGTCTACCGCACGATCGAAGATCTGGAGCGGATCCTCGCCTACTCGCCAAAGGCAACCCGGGCAGCGGTGATGGGCGGCGGCCTGCTTGGGCTCGAGGCCGCCAAGGCCGTGCGCGACCTTGGCGTGGAAACGCACGTGGTCGAGTTTGCGTCGCGGCTGATGCCCCGCCAGATTGACGAGGCAGGATCGCGGGCGCTCCGCGAAAAGATCGAAAGCCTGGGCGTGAAGATTC
This sequence comes from uncultured Planctomycetota bacterium, assembly GCA_963823665.1. Classification (GTDB taxonomy): domain Bacteria; phylum Planctomycetota; class Planctomycetia; order Isosphaerales; family Isosphaeraceae; genus CAVXHV01. The sequence continues at coordinate 1,514,263 of CAWGMQ010000006.1, read as the reverse complement.
ACCTCAACAAGAGCACCGAAGAATTCCTGGGCAACGGCAAGGTGGAGGGCCTGGCTTTCGCCGACGGCGGCGTGCTCGAGGTCGACATGGTCGTCATCTCGGCGGGAATCCGGCCGCGCGACGAGCTGGCCCGAGCCTGCGGGCTCGAGGTCGGCCCGCGGGGCGGCATCGTGGTCGATGACTCGCTGTGCACGAGCGATCCGGACATCTTCGCCATCGGCGAGGTCGCCCTGCATCGGGGCATGATCTACGGCCTGGTCGCCCCCGGCTACGAGATGGCCGACGTCGCTGGCTGCGAACCTTGCTGGGGCCGACCGGGCGTTCACCGGGGCCGACTCCTCGACCAAGCTCAAGCTGATGGGAGTGGACGTCGCCAGCTTCGGCGACATCTCGGGCGAGGCTTTCGGCGCCCGAGCGCTCGTCCACGATGACCCGTTCCGTGGCGTCTACAAAAAGCTGCTGTTCCAGCGCCGACGGCACGCGGCTCCTCGGCGGCATCCTGGTCGGCGACGCGTCCGATTATGGCGTGCTGCTTGGCCACTTCAAGAGCGATGGGCCGCTGGCCCTGGCGCCGGGCGAGCTGCTCGGCCACGGACGCGCGGGCGGTATTGCCGGACCAGCCTGCGCCGGTGAGCTTGCTCAGGTCTGCTCGTGCAACAACGTGAGTGAAGGCCAGATCCGCACGGCCATCCGCACAAAGCAGCTCACCACGATCGCCCAAGTCAAGTCGTGCACCAGGGCCGGCACCGGCTGCGGCGGGTGCCTGCCGCTGGTTGCCGACCTGCTCAAGGCCGAGCTGAAGGCGATGGGCAAGACGGTCAGCAACCACCTCTGCGAGCACTTCCCCCGCAGCCGCCAGGATCTGTTTCAGATCGTCAAGATCAAGAGTGTCAAAACGTTTGACGCCCTGATCGCCGAGCACGGCAAAGGGCAAGGCTGCGAGATCTGCAAGCCGGCCGTGGCGTCGATCCTGGCCAGCCTGTGGAACGAAAACCTCCTGGAAAGCGACCTCGCGACGCTTCAGGACACGAACGATCGCTTCCTCGCCAACATTCAGCGCGGCGGGCTCTACTCGGTCGTCCCGCGGATCCCGGGCGGCGAGATCACGCCCGAGAAGCTGATCGCCCTGGGCGAGATCGCCCGGAAATACGGCCTTTACACCAAGATCACCGGCGGCCAGCGGATCGACATGTTCGGAGCGCCGGTGCACCGCCTGCCGGATATCTGGGCCGACCTCGTCGCCGCGGGCTTCGAGAGCGGCCACGCCTACGGCAAGGCGGTGCGCACCGTCAAGAGCTGCGTCGGCTCGACCTGGTGCCGCTACGGCGTGCAGGACTGCCGTCGGATTCGCCATCCGGGTCGAGACGCGCTACCGCGGCATCCGGGCGCCGCACAAGCTCAAGGCGGCGGTCTCCGGCTGCGTCCGCGAGTGTGCCGAGGCCCAGAGCAAGGACTTCGGCCTGATCGCCACCGAGAGGGGCTGGAATCTCTACGTGTGCGGCAACGGCGGCGCTCATCCCCGCCACGCCGACCTGCTCGCCGCCGACCTCGACGAGGATACGGCGCTCAGATACGTCGATCGGTTCCTCATGTACTACATCCAGACGGCCGATCGGCTCACCCGCACGTCGGTCTGGCTGGAAAAGATGGAAGGCGGAATCGAATTCTTGAAGGACGTGATCATCAACGACCGGCTGGGGATCGCCCATGAGCTCGAGCGCCAGCTGCAGTCGCTCGTCGATAGCTACGAATGCGAATGGAAGGCGGTCGTCAATGACCCCGAGAAGCGGCGGTTCTTCACTGCAGTTCGCCAACACCGATCTCGCCGAGCCGGGCATCGAGTTCGTGACCGAACGGGGCCAGCAGCGGCCAGCCGACTGGCCGAGAGATTTCGTTCCGCTCGAGCAACTGGCACCGCCGCGGCCCGCACCGCCCCATGCGATGAACGAGACGGTGAATGCCCGCTGGGTGCCGGTCGGCCGGGTTTGCGACTTCCCCTCCGACGGCGGCCGCGCGGTCAAGTGCGGACGGTCACAGATTGCTGTGTTTCGCTTCGCCAGTCGCGGCCAGTGGTACGCGTGCCAGAACCTCTGTCCACACAAGCAGGAGATGGTGCTTTCGCGCGGCATCATCGGCGACTCCCAGGGTCTGCCCAAGGTTGCCTGTCCGCTGCATAAGAAGACGTTTTCACTCGAATCAGGCGAATGCACCAGCGGCGACAGCTACCAGATCAAGGTTTATCCGGTCAAGGTCGAGGCCGAAACGGTCTTTCTCGCACTGGCGCCCGAAGAAGCGGACGTGGCGAGCCTCGATTCAATCGACGTTTCCTGTGCGACACAATGTACGGTCGGCTGCGGCTGACATCTTTCCTGATTTGATTTGATCTGATTTTCCAGGATTTGTTTATGGATTTTCGCGACTTCCGCCGCGCCGGCCATCTGCCCACGTTGTTCAGCGCATTCCTTTATTTTGATATCAGCTTCATGGTCTGGATCCTCCCGGGAGCGCTGGCGAACTTCATCGTTCCGGAGTTCGGTCTCTCGGACTCTCAGAAAGGGCTCCTGGTGGCCGTGCCGCTCTTAGGCGGCGCCCTGCTGCGGCTGGTGCTGGGGCTTCTGGCGGATCACTTGGGCGCCAGGCGCACCGGCATTCTGGGAATGTGCTTGACGACGCTTCCGCTCCTCCTGGGCTGGTTATGGGCAGGCAGTTTTGGCCAGATGCTCCTCGTCGGCCTGCTGCTGGGCGTCTCCGGGGCCAGCTTCGCGGCAGCGCTCCCGCTGGCCAGCCGCTGGTATCCGCCGAGGTATCAGGGGCTGGCGATGGGAATCGCCGGCGCCGGCAATAGCGGAACGGCCCTGGCGACCTTGGTTGGACCGCGGCTCGCGGAGATCTGGGGCTGGCACACTGTCTTCGGCCTGGCGCTCGTGCCGCTCGTCGCGACGCTCTTGCTCTTCGTCTTTCTTGCCAGGGACAGTCCGAATCAGGGAGCGCCATCGCTCGCTGGCGGATTACGCCGGCGTGCTGCGGATGCGTGACACCTGGTGGTTCTGCCTGTTCTATTCGATCACGTTCGGCGGGTTTGTCGGCCTGGCCAGTTTTCTGAACGTCTTCTTCCTGAGCCAGTATGGGCTGACCAAGGTGCAGGCCGGCGGTTTCACCACGCTGTGTGTGCTCGCCGGCTCGTTCCTGCGACCAGTCGGCGGCTATCTTGCCGACCGGCTGGGCGGAGTGCGGATGCTGACGTTGCTCTACATTTCTGTCGGCTTCGCCGTGCTCGCCGTGTCGACGCTGCCGATTCTCGGCGTGGCAACGCTCTTGCTGTTTGCGGTGATGGGCCTTCTGGGCATGGGCAACGGCGCCGTGTTTCAGCTCGTTCCGAACCGATTTCCCAGCGAGATCGGGGTGGCCACGGGCGTCATCGGCGCCGCCGGCGGCCTGGGCGGGTTCTTGCTGCCGAACCTTCTGGGAAGCGTCAAGCAGATGACCGGCAGCTTTGGTGCCGGCTTCTTCGTCTTCGCGATCGCCGGCGGCTTCGGCGGTGCCCTGGCGCTGGCTCACGCAAGCCGGGCGTGGGAGGGCGTCTTCATCGGACGAAGCGGGATGGCGCTCGAGCGGGTTTCGCTGGCGCCGGGCGGTGCCGCCGAATGATCGAGATCGGTGACCGCGCACGTAGGCGGGGCTGCCGGAAGATTGAGATCAGTGACCACGCACGTGAGTGCGTGGTTCGGACGAGACGAATGTCCGCCAACCTCGGGCGCAAGCCCGATCGCACAGAGCGATCGACCGCCGAATCCTATCTGGCAATTCCGACCGGCCGCGCCTAGCCGTCACTGCTGACCACAGAGTTCGTGTTCTTGATTCAGAAGGGGTCAAGCCCCTAACGCGACAACTCCGCTTACCGCCCGCCAACATACCTCGAGAAATGCGCAACGACCCGATCCAGCACTTCCCCGCTGCAAGACTCTAGCCGTTCCAGCAGGCAGATCGGTGTCGCGCAGGCACCTGCGAACCCATTACGATCAGAGCGGTCGCCCCGAGAGAGTGCAAACAGGAGTTGGGCAACGGCCGTGAACACCGGGTCTTCCATCGAGCGCCGGGCCCAGAAAACCCAGGCCGTTCGATCGATTCGTTCCAGTTCGCCACCGTGGTCAGCGTGCCGGCGAGCCAAGGATAGCGCTTCGATGATTTCAGGCGTCGCCCTGCCGTAAAACCTGAGAAGCTCCGCGACACAACCACAAACCCAGTCGAACCCGCGCCCGACATTTGCCGGATCATCGAGGTAGGCGATGAGCGGCGCGGGCCAGCGTGCGCTTTCGGTGACATGCCGTCCGGCAGATGGTGATTGCTTCCTGTGGCGTCATGTTTCGAACCGCCCCAGGATTCACGTATCGAACTCCAGTCGGTTCGCCCGTCGACACACCGAGCGACCCGAGCCCGACGAGCGAACATCACGCGCGGTGGCCGGAAAGGCGCGTGAAGCTCTCCGCAAGAGCGTCCACGACCTCTTCATCCTGCTCCGACTCGACAGCGGCCTCGATCGCCGGTAACGACCAGCCTGAATGTGCAAGATAATTGCCGAGCGCAGTCGCGATGGATCGTCGAATTTCGTTCTCCGCGTCAACGAGATACGGCAGCAAATGGCGCAATCCAGAAGACGCTGCCCGACGGACTGACTGAATCTCCGCAGCCTCACGGGCAAGCTCATCGTCGAGCGACCTGCCCTGGTCGCTAAGGATCTTGCGCCAGGTCACGCCGCCGAGTTCGATCGCGGCGTGCACCTCGAGATAACCCGAACCATCCGCGATGCAGGCGAGTAGATGCGCAATGCTTGGCTTGTCTTCCACATCGGGAGCGGTGAGCAACGCGTAGAGGAACGGCACAGCAGCGGCAGTCGCCGGGTAAACGGTGCCCTGGTGCCAGATGTTGCCGAAGAGCTCGTAGATCGACTCCTCGCGCACCTTCGGTTCGCTCGAGGCTAAAGATCGAAGCAGCCCAGGCACGTCAGCGGCCACGCCGTGTGCGTGCTTGAGCGAGCTCCAATCGACCTCCTCAAGGTTGTCGAGCATGTCGCGTGCACCAACGCGTGAGTTTCGGTCAGACCGCCCGGCTGGGACGCACCACCACCGCCGTGCCGTAACACAGCACCTCCGTCGCCGCGGCCGCCTTGCCTCCAACCTCGGAACTCTCATATCGCAGCCCGACTACCGCATTCGCTCCCACTTCCTGGGCGTGTTCCAGCAAGAGATCATACGCCTGCTGACGCGCTTGCTCGCACATCGTGGCGTAAGCACCGATTTGTCCGCCAATGATACTCTTCAATCCGCCGATAATCCCTTGCGTGATCGTGGGTGCGCGGACGATGATCCCGCGCACGACTCCCTTGTACTCGACGATCTGGTGGCCTTCGATCGTGAATGTCGTCGTAACGAACACGTTGTTTCCCTTCCATCGAGTAAGAGTCACGCTTAGCGGCCCAGCCCGCGGCGAGCTTTTCGAGATCGTACCAGGAAACGCGACGGATAGCCGTAGCGCCGAAGAATCGATGTCATCAGAAAGCGCCGCCGAGCTGGGTGAGAGGCTAGAATAAACGCGCCTCCCTGTGCGGAAGGCGGGCGGCACACGGAGTGTCCCTGCTACAATGGTCGCCTTTTGCTCCGCGAAAGTGCGTATTCGGCCGAGGCGGTGAAAATGGTCGCCTTTCGCTCCGCGAAAGGGCGTTTTCGGCCGAGGCAATGAAGATACCCAGCGAGATTCAAGGAACTGATCATGACAAATCCGTCCGAATCACCCTCGCTGGCCGGCGTGCGGGTGGCCGTCTTTGAAGCACGAATGGCGGGGACCGTGGCGGACATGATCGCCCGGAACGGCGGCGTTGTGCTGGCCGCCCCCGCACTACGGGAGATTCCGCTGGGTGAAAGCCCTGAGGTCACGGCGTTCGCCCAGACGCTCTCGGTGGGCGGGTTCGACGTCGTTATCTTCGAGACCGGCGCCGGTGTGCGTTACCTGGCGCAAGCGATCGAGACCCGGATGCCGCGGGAGAGCTGGATTGGCGCGCTCGAAAAAACGCGGGTCGTCGCGCGCGGGCCCAAGCCGACCGCCGCCCTGCGCGAGCTGGGTGCGCGAGTGGACTTCCAAGTGCCTTCTCCGAATACCTGGCACGAGACGCTCGGTCTGCTCGATCAGCAACTGCCGGTCGAGGGCTTGCGGGTTGCGGTGCAGGAATACGGTGCTCCGAACGCCGAGCTGGTCGAAGGCTTGGTGCTGCGCGGGGCGGCCGTCACGCAAGTGCGAGTCTATCGCTGGGCGCTACCCGAAGATCTCGAGCCGCTGCGAAAAGCGATCGTCGAGCTTGCGATGGGCCGGGTTGGAATCGCCCTGTTCACATCATCCCAGCAAATCGAGCATCTCCTTTCGATCGCCGCCCTCGAGGGTCGCGAGGCCGATATCCGTGCCGCGATGGAGAAACACACAGTGGTGGGCTCAATCGGGCCGACGACGTCGGAAACGCTGCGTTTACACGGCCTGCCGGTCGATATCGAGCCGCCCCACCCCAAGCTCGGGCACTTGATCGCGGCCATCGTGGCGGGTTGGCGCGCTGTGGGTAAAGCGGCGATCGATTGAGTAGCCAGGGCTGCCCGGCACCCCTCCGATCGGTGCGGACCACGCAGAGCGTGGAATACGGCCGTTCCGACGCAGAGCGTCGGAACGAGGAGCAGTCGCTCACACGACCTTGTTCCGACGCTCCGCGTCGGAACACACCTCTTGACGCTCTGCGTCTCCGCTCTCCCCTTGTTCCGACGCTCCGCGTCGGAACACCGCTCTTGACGCTCTGCGTCCCCGCACAAGCAGTGCTCGGCACCGTACATACCGAAAGACAGCGTGCTGTTCATCGTCCCCCGCACTCGACTTGTGGTATACCAGTGTGTCGGACCATCTTCTGCATTTTTCCTGCGCGCTACCCGCCCGGTCAAAAACACGCTACACAGAGCAGGGCTTCGACAGAACTTCAATGAAGGCCATTGAGGAATGTGAACATGAGTCGTTCTCGCTACAAGTTCGGCGAGTCGGGCTACCCGCACTTCGTCACCTGCACGATCGTGGGCTGGCAACCGGTCTTCACGCGAACGGACCTGGTTGAAATTGTGCTCGACTCGTGGCGATTCCTCCACGATCGTGACCGAATGCACCTGCTGGGATATGTGATACTGGAGAATCACCTGCATCTGATCGCGACGGGCGAAGACCTCTCGAAAGAAGTCGGGGATTTCAAGTCGTATTCAGCACGTCGCATCATTGACCGCTTGCAGGAAACGGGCAGCACATTGACTCTCGACATCCTGCGACATTTCAAGCTGCCGCACAAGACAAATCGAGAGCATCAGCTCTGGCAAGAAGGAAGCCACCCGAAGATGATCGCAGACGAAGCCACGATGTGGCAGAAATTGGAATACATCCACAATAATCCGGTGAGGCGTGGCTACGTTGACGATCCGGTTCACTGGCGGTATTCGAGCGCGCGGAACTACGCAAAGCTGCCTGCGCTCGTGCCGGTGATCGTCGACTGGATGTGACGGCCGCTCTTCGCGGGCACGCAGAGCATGAAAGACGACCGTTCCGACGCGGAGCGTCGGTACGAGAAGGAACACGCGAGGCATGCGAACGAAGGGGAACACGCAGAGCGTGGAAAACGTTCGTTCCGACGCGGAGCGTCGGTACGAGAAGGAACACGCGAGGCATGCGAACGAAGGGGAACACGCAGAGCGTGGAAAACGTTCGTTCCGACGCGGAGCGTCGGTACGAGGAATTAACGACGATTCGCTCAAGCGGCCTTGTTCCGACGCTCTGCGTCTCCGCTTCTCCCCTTGTTCCGACGCTCCGCGTCGGAACAAGGGCTCGCGCAATGACTCTCGCCATGGGATCGATGAGCGTTGCCGATCGATCACAAAGTAGCCGTCCGGAAATCCAGCGTATTCGTGTCGTCATTGACCGACACGAGTGTGGCTGTCTTACCGCTCACCTGCACCAGAATCTGGAAAGCAGCCCCCTGGGCAGGGTCGAGAGAGAGCTGGCTGACGAACTGGCCGGTCGCCGTGAACTCGACTAGCTCGCTCGGGAAGCTGGGATTGCCGTTGACGGCATCATCGTTGGTCGCAAGTAAATCGCCGTTGGGCGCAAGTGCCAGTCCGATTGGACCGCGAAGATGTGCCGGATCCTGATAGATCAAGCCGCCTTTCCCGTTGTCCACGCGCGTCCTGGCTGCGTTTGGCACGGAGAAAATCTCGTTGTTGCCGGTCGCGGCCACGTAAAGCGTCTTGTTTTTCGCGTCATATACCAGGCCGCCAGGGCCGACGACGACCGCCGCCGCGTTTGCTGCCACGGTGTAGCCCGAGGCGATCTGCGTCATGCTCTCGACCTTCACGCTGACCTGACCATGCTTCTTCACGCCCTTCAGGTCGATGCGCGTGATCGTGCCGCTCAGGACGTTGGAGACGAACAACTGCGCCGTGTCACCCTGCACATTCACTGCCGAGGCCCACGGTCCGTCAAGCAGCGTCGAATCCGTCAGTGTTTGCACAAGCTGGCCCTTGGCGTTGATGATCTGGAGTGAGCCAGCTCCGATCGTGCCGAACGTTCCGTCGGTGGTGGGGACATTGCCGGCGATCACAAAATCGGCACCGTCGAGCCGCACCACGTTGAACGCTTCCGTCATCCCCTTCGCAGTCGAGTTGTAGAAGACCGTCGCGGGCGACGACGGCGCGCTCGGGTTGATCGCCACGATCGAAGTCCCCGTTCCCTGAACATTCAGGGAGTCGTTGAAGTTCGCAACGAGGTATTCACCCGGGACCAGCGTACCACCCGACCGGCCCTTGGGCACGACCGCCAATCCATAGGGGTTCACATCGCCACTCGCGGGGACCGTGGTCAATTTGAGCGATGGTGATGCCGGAAGAAGCGGCACAAGGGGCGGCAACGGGTGTTTGGGCTTCGCGTCAAAAACTTCCGCTCGATCCGCCATACCGTCAGGAGGTCGCGGCATCGCGGCATTCAGCAGCGTGCGTTCCTCGAGCGTGTGCAAGGACGGGTGCATCTGACGGCGGCGCGATGAATGAAGGCTGTGAAACATGCTGCTTCTCCCTGAACAATCGGTGGTAAACCCGTACCCGACCAGCTCTTGCGAGCTGTCGTAAATGCCGGGCTCATTTGCTCGCCAATGAGGTGCCGAGGACGTCGAAAAACCTTGCGAGATGGGCGGAGATTCGCGCTCTGCTTGCAGTCGCGATAATACTCCACACTAAAGAGAGCCGGGTCGCGAACCCTTGGTTACAACAAACGGGGTGCTATCGTGTGCGTCGGACACCACATTCGCTTACGAACGGCGGTATCGGCAGTTCGTTGCGGAAGAAGGCCGATATCGTCGTGCAGGTGCACAGCCGGGAATCCGAGGAACCCGAATTCACCGCCCAAAGTCGTGCGCTGGGGTGAAGCAACCACTGCCGAGATGTGCATCGGTCTCATCATGCTGGCGAAGAAGGACCAGGATTTGACGAAAGACGGCGAGAACGATGATCTGGCCAAGTTGATCAAGGAATCAGGCGGGACGCCCGTGCTGGATGAGAGGGCGACGAAGCCTTAGGATTCCGTAGCAGGCACACTCCGTGTGTCGTCCGCCATTTCAGTTGAATTGAGATGAATAGGAGTGGGACTACGAGAAAGAGTATGAGTAAGAGTACGAGTAAGAGCAAGAAGACGTAGCCGCCATATGGGCTCAGTGGATATCCGCCTCAAGCAACTCGTCACCGCGGTTGGCTCGCCGGAAGATCCAGTAGGCTGGAACGCCCAGGAGGATGATTCCGATGCCCACCAGGGACTGCACGCGGCTGGCGTGGTCGAGGAGCATGCTGCCCAAGAGCACCATACCGCCGGCCACGTAGAGTAGCGGCGTCACGGGATAGCCCACGGTGCGATAGGGGCGCGGCAGCTCGGGACGACGAATGCGAAGCACGAACACACTGCTGATCGCCAGCATGTAGAAAAGATTGGCGCCGAAGATCACGTAAGTGTACAGCAAGTCGTAAAGCGGCGTCTGGTTCAGCCGCTTCCAGGCCACCTCGAGCGGACCGGCGAGCCCGTCCGGGGAATCTGGAGGGGGCACAAGGATCAAAACCGTGCCCGCAATCGTGAGCAGAATGGACCAGATTCCCTGCGCCAGAATGGCGTTGGCCGGGGTCTGGAACCTGGAGTGCACCCGGGAGAGCGAGCCGGGGAATAGCCGGTCACGCGCCATGGCGAAATAGGCTCGCGGGCCGGTGAGCGCATTGCCGTTCAACGAGATGAACGTCGAGCACATCACCAGGATCGAGATCGCGACGACACCGGGCTGGCCCAGCAGCGCCTTGCAATAGACCGCGGCGGCGGCTCGCTCGATATGGCCCGAATCACGGCTGGCCGACGCGACTTCCTCCATCGGCAAGACGTAGTGGTAAGCAAGGGTCATCCCGACATAAGCCGCGATCAAAACGCCCATGCCGATGATCAAGGCCCGGGGGACGTTTCGGCCGGGATCGCGAATCTCCTCGGCGAGCGGAGTGACGTTTGTCCAGCCGTCGTAGGCCCAGAGCACGCTCACCATCGCCGCCATCATGCCTGCGAAGATTGTGCCGCCGGAGACCGCCCCCGGCCAGACCGGAGTCATGTTCGCCAGGGTGCCCTGGCGGAGCACGAACGGCAGCGCCATCAAGATCGCCACGCCGCCGACCTTGAGCACCGTCCCGACAACTTGCAGCGTTCCGCCGCGGCGCGTGCCCAGCACGTTGACCGTGGTCACCACCGCGATCGCGAAGATCGCGGCCCCGGCCTGCCACACTTCAGGCCCGATCCCGAAAGCCGGCGGGAAAAGCTGCGCGAAGTAGCGGGCGAACGCGGCGGCCAGAGTTGCCATCGAGCCCGAGCGCACGATCAGGAACTCGACCCACCCGAACAGAAACGCGAGCATCGGCCCATACGCCGCCCGCAAGTACACATAAAGACCGCCCGCCTGCGGCATCATCGCGCCCAGCTCGGCGAGTGTCAGCGCACCGCGCCGCTGAAAACCCCGCCGATCACCCAGACCAGGATGATTCCGCTGATAAATGGAACATCCTGGGCAATCTTCGCCGGCACCAGGAAGATGCCGGAGCCGATGGTGCAGCCGACCACCACGCAAAAAGCGTCGATTGGACCCAGCACCCGCGGCAGCTTCGCCCCCCGGCGAAGATCAGAATCGTGGCTCATCAAGGGTGCTCCTGTGCGACTTTCGAGTTCGAGACGTGGCTCGACCGGGCTGCTGCTCAGGGCTGGCTCGCGCAGCGGCGTGCTTCTTCGAGCGCGGCGGTCGCCTTCTTGATTCGCTCGACGGTTCGCTCGACCTGGGTCGCCAGCTTCGCGTCCGGGGTTTTTTCATCCTCGAGCCCTTCACGAATCGCCGGCAGCGGCCAGGACGCATATCCCGTGGTCAAGCCCGGAGCGTACACCGCGTGCTTGAACCACGGGCGGCCGGGCAGGCCATCGGGAAGCAAGAACGCCCGCTCCACTTTCGCAAGTGCGTCGTTCAATTTCGCCAGGGCTGCCGGCAGTGCTGTCTGAGGACGCCGCTTTCCCGGTCGCCTCGTCAAGCTTTTCGGCCTGGGCCTGAAACGCGCGAACGGCTTCGACCAGCCCGGGCAGACCGGCGAAATCGATGCTGGCATCGGCCTTGGCGCCGGCACTCTTGCGAACGACGTGGGCCTTCATCCGGCGCAGCTCGTCGACGTGCTCGCGAAGCGCCAGGCCGTACGGCTTGAACGTGAGCGGCACCACCTGCGCGGCCGCGGCGCGCATGATGATCAGCGTGTAGAACCGGGCAGCCGTCGCGTGCGAAATGAACTCGGGGTCGCAGACCTTCTCCATCCAGTTGAAATTGTCGTAGATCGAGTGATAAACACCATAGCTTCCTTTGAATCCGGCGTCGACGACCGGCACCCCCAGATGATCGACAAAGGCCGTGTAGTCCGATCCAGAGCCGAGCCAGCCCATCTGAGGCGTGAAACCACGAGTGGTTGAGCCGCTCGTCCCGTTTGCGGAGGACGGCGGCTCCCAGAGCGGATCGGCGAGCACGAGCGGGGCGGTCGCGGCCCAGGCGGACCGATGAGTGCTCGACCAGGAGTCTCGCAGAGACTTGCCGGTGCGCGGGTCGTTGAGCGACCCGGCCGCATCGAGTGTCAAGTCGCGGAGCGAGGGGACACCGCTCATCTCGAGCTCCTTGCCGCTGACCGCCGAGTCGACGTTGAGCATGAGCACGACCTTTTCGATCGACTTCCTTGGCGTGTTCCTCGGCCCATTCGGTCGAGCCGACGAGTCCGTATTCTTCGGCGTCCCAGCTTGCGTAGACGATCGTGCGACGAGGCTTCCATCCGTTCTTCACAGCCGAGCCCAGCGCGTGGCACATCTCGAGGGTCGCGGCCGTACCGCTGCCGGGGTCGACGGCGCCATAGACCCAGGCGTCGCGGTGGTTGCCGACCATCACCCAGCGATCGGGCTCGACGGTGCCGGGGATGGTCGCGATCACGTTCCAGATTTTGCGGATGTCGTAATTCATCGAAACCGTCATCTGAATTTCGGCGGGCCCGGGCCCGACGTGGTAGGCCAGTGGCAGACCACCCTGCCAACCCGTGGGGACATTCGGGCCGGCCAGGAGCTCCAAGATCTCGTGGGCCGATTCGTAGCTCAACGGGAGAGAGGGGATCGTCGCAAAATACTCGCTGCGCTTGAGGCCGCTTTCCTTCTCCCATTCGGCGATTGACGGATAATCCTTATGCGGAATGCTCGACGTGCGCAACGTGAATCCATTATCCCGATCGAAAGGCAACCGCTTCGCACCACTGACCGAGGGACCAAACGGCGTCGACGGGTCGCCAGGCCCCAGCGAAAGGAACTGCACGCTGCCGCGCTGAATGGCGGACGCGGGGCGGAAGGGACCATCCGGATAAACATCGCCCTTGGCGAATCCATCATCGGCCGGATCAGAGTAAATCAGAATTCCGGCCGCGCCTCGGGTCTGAGCGTTTCGAACTTTCAAACCGCGGAACAACCCGCCGTACCGCACCAGGACGATCTTGCCCTTCACATCGATGCCCATTTTCTCGAGCGACTCGAAATCCTCGGGCCGGCCGAAGTTCGCGTAGACAACCTGGCCCTTGGCTTGGCCTGAGACACCGTATCCATGAAAGGCACCGAAGGCGGCGGTGCTAGCGGAATCCTTGTCGTTCACAACCGGGGCTTCATCCAGCGAGAGCATTTTGGCGACGGGTCGCTCGACCGCGAGGCTGGGCGGTGCCGAGGGATAGTTGAGCAAAACCTCCATCTCCTGAATCTCGACCTTCCAGCCCCACTCCGTGAGCTTGTCGCGAACGAAGATGGCGAGCTTATGATCCGCGGGTGTGCCGGCGACGTGGGGCTCGGCCGTGATGGTGCGCAGTAGCTTGCGGGCGTTCTCCGGCGTTGGCACGGCAATCGCGTGAGCTTCGGCGGCGAGCTGCGCGGCGCCTCGAGCCCGGCGAAAACCCCAGCGGCGACTTTGGGTTCTCCGAGTGCTGTTGTGGCTCAGCTCCGGGGCCCGGCGCGCCGCGGCCGGCGGGTTCGCCGCCGGAGGCCATGAGTGCAATCAATGCGGGGAAACACCGAAAAGACTTCCAGACTCGCGTCATCGACATACCTTTCAACAGCACAAGCCGCTTGACAGGAAGGCATCGTTGGGAACAGACTCTTAGCGCTGGAACTAACCGCGGGCGGGAGCGAAGCGTCGTTTGAAGCGGAAACCAGGATACGTTCCCTCACGATCAGTTCCTAGGGCCATGTCGAACGGATCGCCAGGAGGAGGCCGGGGAGCTCCGGCGGGTTTGCAGCCAGGGCGGGCGCCTCGAAAACCTTTCGTGCAAGGGTTTCTCTATCCCTTTGGAACAGGGGCGCGTCATGGTTCTTACATTCACGGTTGGGGGCGCTCGCGGCACATTTGATGGAAGCTTCGCTGACGAAGTCGCCGATGTTCTCGACAATGCATTCGGCGCCGAGGGCGAATGGGAGGGCTCGCCGCCTCTCCACTATGGGGAGCAAGCGGATTCGGGCTGGTCAGAGCTCCAGCGCCGGGCGATCGAAACACTCGGAGGCGAGGCCATTCCCAACCTGACCGCGCTCGGGCTCGACGGGCGGGGCGTGTATTTGCCCGCACAGCTTCAAGCAATCTCGTTTCCGCTCTCCGCGGGCGGAACACTGAGGTGCGCCAGCTTGCTGGGCCTTCGTCACGAGCTGGCCGACCTCGCCGAGGCCTGGGAGCTGCCAGTCGACGACGACGGCCTGCACGAGCTCTTGCGCGTGGCCACAGACCCGGACGACGGCCCGGTGGCCGAGCCGCCGGAGGTGATGACCTTCGCCCGAGTAGCCCTGGCCGCGAATGAAGCAATGCGCCGCGACTGCCCGCTCTGGCTGGTGGGGCAGGAGGGTTAGTCGACGGCGGACATGTCATGACCGACGAGGCTGAGAACACTCACAACGCCCCCGGCTGGGACGCGATCGATAGGGCGCTCGAGCCGATCTACGGTGATCGCGAGCCGCTCCATGTCGGCACGGTCGTTCCTTATGCGCTCGGCGGGCCCGATCCGATCCACGGCATCAGTGTCTACAAGAATCTGGAGCCGGTGCCGCACTGGCACTTCGTCACGTATGGATTCAGCGAGCTCTGGGCCAAGGAATGGAGTGACCCCGAGGTCAGCGGCTTCGGCTTCGAGCTCACGTTTCGCCCCACGTGCACGGCCACGGCCAAGCGACCGCCGAACTGGGCGCTCAACTTCCTGCAAAACGTGGGGCGGTACGTATTCGAGACGCGCAACCCGTTCGGCGTGGGCCATACATTGCCGTTGAACGGCCCGATCGAGGCGGAATCTTCGACGCTCATTCATGCGATCAGCTTCGCTCTGGACCCGCAGTTGCCGCCGATCGAGACACCCAATGGGCGCGTCGAATTCTTGCAGATCGTCGGCCTGACGATGAACGAGCTGGAGGCAATCTCATCGTGGAATGCCGAGGCGTTCCTGGACCTTCGTGCTCGTGACGAACGGTTGCTGCTCACCGACCTTTCGCGAGCTTCGTGGCTATCGGACCCGGCTTTTGCGCAAGCCGTCGCACAGCGAACGGTGGAGGAAGGCTCGTCGTGCGGCTGGCTGAACCTGGTGCTCGAGTGCGACGCGCAAAGCAAACCAGTGTACGTGCGAGTGCAATCGATCGCGGTGGAGGGCCTCTCCCGGCGGCTGCTGGGCCGGCTGCCGTTCGGCCGCGAGCTCACGCTGAACGGCCCGGATGCGACGGTCGTGTTCAAGCCCGGCAACGAGCCCGGGTTGAAGCATGTCGAAGAGGCCCTGATCATCACGTTGCGAGATGAGGATGCCGTCGCGCTGGCGAAATCGCTTCGGCCTCATGCCGGGTTGCACCCCGTGCCGGGGGTGAAGAACCTGGTTTTGCAAGTGCTGCGGACCGAGATCACGGATCGCGATGGGAAGGTTGTGGATGTCGTCGAGTGAATTCGTCGATCGCCTCACTGGAGATCAATCGTGGCCGCAGAACTCATCAACCGCTTCCGTCGCTGGTTCGAGTATGAGAAAGATGCCCACGCAAAGGTGTTTTCGTCGTTCGAGACGGTGCCACCGGCAGGAAGGACCAGTCCCGAGTTCCGGCGGGCTGTCAGCCTGATGGCGCATATCGTCGCCGCGCGGCGGAACTGGCTTTCGCGGCTGGGGGTCGTACCGGCCGCGGCTGGGGCGATGTTTCCCGATGATCCGGACGTCGCCCGAGTCGCCGCGGAATGGCGGGATGTGCAGGCGTTGTGGTCGGATTATCTCGCGACTCTGGATGACGCGGCGCTGGACAGGGAATTCGAGTACCAGAGCCTGGACGCGGGCCGGTTCCGGAACCGGGTCGAGGAGGTTCTGGCCCAGTTATTCGGGCACTCGTCGTATCATCGCGGCCAAATCGCGATGCTGGTTCGCGCCACCGGTGGCACGCCAGCGGTCACGGACTTGATTTACTGGTGTCGGGAGGGGGTTTGATAGTTGTGCGAGCCGTCGAACGGCGGCCGCGCATCGGGCGACGGGCTGAAAGCCTGACCTGCTCAATGCGCCAGGCTGAAAGCCTGACCTACTCTGGAGTTTGGTCGGGCTCGACGGACCACCACGGGCGTGCTGCGGCGCGCTTCCATTTGTGGTACATGCGGTGGTGATATTGCAGGCGGACGGGCTTGTCGGGATCGAGCGGCTTGAGGTAGATCGACGGGGTTGATCCTCGTTGCCAGCGAAGGCAGGCGGTGAATTCCTCGTCCAGCGAAAGTGAGAAATCACAGTTCGCGCTCGAGTTGTTCAGCCGGCACCACTCAAACAAAGGGTTCATGCAAGTGCATTCTCGGCCTTCGTCTGTTTCCAGCGCGTACCAGTGCTGCCGCGCTCTATGATGGTAAGCGCTCGAGCGCCGGGCGAGCTCGACGGGCCGGAACATAATCGTAACCACCGCAAGCCCGACGACGGCCGTTCGCAGCTTCAATCGCATGGGCGTGCCACTTCAGCGGATTATGAATCGGAACGCAGACGGCCTGCAATGGCGAATTCGGTAGAGCCACTGGCGTGGCCGCATCGCGGAAAGCGGCCTGGGCCCATTGCTCTCTGTCATGGGGTGGCCGATTCTGCCGCCAGGCTCGCTCAGTTAGCCCGGGTCGGTGAGTGACATGACGTGGCGAGCGTTCTATCATAGGTGGCGGGCGACGACGAAATCGACGCGAGCATGACGCGAGTGCTCGCGAGGGAGCCGACTGCCGCGAGTTGACCAATGGCCGCAAAGCGATCCAAATCAAGGGCGCCAGACATCGAAGCCAGGTTCTTAGCGCTTTTCTGGCAAGCCCGAAATGCGGCCCGTGGACTCGGAAAAGATGCTAATGCCAGCAAGCCGGGACTGAAATCCGCGTTCACATTTGCCAGCGCGAAGGGGTGGCCATGGGCCAAGTCTCTTCTCGAAGCAAGCATTCTGAGTTTCGCCGGTCGGAGTGATGACGCTCTGATGGTACTCGCGGCGTGTGAGAAGTCAGTCCCGCGTCGCTGGCACGCGCTTTTTCACCTCGTCCGAGGCGATGCGCTCTTCGAGAACGGCAAGTGCGATGAAGCGATCAAAGAATATCTCCAGACTCTTGAAGACCCTGACTTCGATACTTCCGGATACGTGTGGGACATCCTTGGCACGGCCCTTTACGCCAAGGGCGAGTACAATGAGGCGATCGAGGCCTATCGCAAGGCGCTCGCGGACCCGGAATACGACCGGCGTGGCATCGCCTGGTATAACCTCGGCATCGTGCTGGCCGATAGCGGCGAGCAGGACGAAGCCGTTGCGGCCTATCGCAAGGCGCTCGCGGAGCCGAATCTCGAAACCCCTGGAGACGCTTGGTACAACCTTGGCATTGCCCTTGCCGACAAGGGCGACGACGATGAAGCGATCGCAGCTTATCGCAAAGCGCTTGAACTCCCGAGAGACGTCGCGCCCGGGCGCGTATGGAACAGCCTGGGTGTCGCGCTCGCCGCGAAGGGCGAGCACGAACAAGCCATTGAGGCCTACCGCAAGGCCATTGACGACCCCAAGTTTGACGAGCTAGCAAGAGCATGGGTTAATCTCGGCCAATCTTATACCGAAATCGGAAACAAGGAGCTCGCGGCGAACGCATTCGAGGAATCGCTCAAGATTCCCGATCCCCAGGGTGGCGACCACGCCCGGGCTCGATTTGAGTTAGTGCTTCTGAACTCCCAGATTAAAACGGAAGCACTGTCGCCAGATGATCGCGCCATGGCCGCACGCGACATTTCCGTCTCGGCGACAGAGGAGATTGAGAACCAGGTCATCGCGGCGATCCGAAACGCCGGCGATACCCAGTACGAGAAGTATCTTGCCAGGCCCAACTCTCCGCGCGTGGATACGCTGAGCATCCTTCGCGGATGGAGCAGCGCAGTGACGCTGCTCGAAGGATCCGAGAGGCGATGGCGCGGTGGAGGCTATTTCCTCAAATGGCGCGGTCATGGGATCGTGATCGATCCTGGCTTTGATTTTCTGCGCAACTTCCATGACGCCCAGTACCATGGCCGCGAAATCCGCGCGGTTGTCGTGAGCCACAATCATCCCGATCACAATAGCGACGTGAAGCCGATCGACGACCTCCGTTACGAGCTCTGGAAAAGACTGAAGCAGACCAAGGAACCAGGCGGTCAGCCTTATGTCCTCCTCTGGGATCAAGATACGAATGGGGCAACGGATTTTGGATTTGGCAAGCCGGCCCACCAGTATGAGCCGATCGTTTTGAGTTCCGGTTTCCCACATCCGATCAACCTGCTGGGCCACCCTTCAGGGATTCCATTGTGCATCACTCCCTTCAAGGTAATGCACGGCAACGACGTACCGCACGCGATGGGTATGGTCGTCGAGTTGCTCGATGAAAAAGGCAACGCCGCCGTGCGAATCGGCTACACCGCGGACACAGCCTACTTCGAAGACCTGCACAAGCACCTGAGTGGCTGCGATGTGCTGATCGCGCACATCAGCCAGCCCAGCATCGAGGAGCTGCAGGATGCGTCGAAGCTCAAGGACGTGCACCTGGGTTATCGCGGCACGGCACGCCTGTTGACTGAGTGCAAACCGAAGCTGGCGCTGATCGGGGAATTTTGGGCGGGTTTCACCGATTTGCGCATCGCGCTTGTGAAAGGACTACGGGAGCAATCCGGAGTCGCGGCGATTCTCCCCGCGGGTCTGGGAATGCATTTGCGGCTCCCAACCCTGGAAATCGAATGTACCCAGTGCGCAGTACCGACCCCGTTCTCGCAAATCAAAGTTGCACCACCGAGTGACAATTTCGGAAGTCTGGCCTATCTCTGCCCGGACTGCGTGATCGGGTAAGCCGCTGGTGGATGGCTGCAGCTAATGCTGAGTGCGGGGGCGGAGGGAACATCCGCACCCAGAACCGTGGCTCGGCCCGTGACATGTCAGAGAACGGCATCTATGATAGACGAATTCGTCATGAGAACTCCCATTGGAGCACCCAGATGGCGGGTGAGAACTCGGTTTCGCGGTGGCTCGACGGGCTGCGTGAAGGGAATGACGCAGATGTCCAGCGATTGTGGGATAGATACTTCCAGCGGCTGGTGAACCTGGCCAGTGCGCGGCTGCCCGGGCATGCCCGGCGCGTGACGGATGAGGAGGATGTCGCGCTTTCCGCGTTCCATAGCTTCTGCGATCGGGTGGGACGCGGGCAGTTTCCGCAGCTCGTGGATCGTGATGACCTCTGGCGCATTTTGGTCACCATCACCGTCCGCAAGGTTGCCGAGACCGTGCGGCACCAGTCGCGGCTGAAGCGAGGCGGAGGCGCGGTGATGAGCCAGTCGGCACTGGCCGGTGACGACGAGATTGACGCGGGGATGACGCGAGTGCTCTCGAGTGAGCCGACACCCGAAGTCGCCGCGCAGTTCGCCGAGGACTACGAGCGTCTGCTGAACAAGCTGGAGGATGCCACACTCAAAACGGTTGCCCTGCGGAGGCTCGAGGGCCACAGCCGTGAAGAAGTCGCCGCGGAGCTTGGCACGTCGGTCCGCACGGTCGATCGCAAGCTGATCCTCATCCGGCTTATCTGGCAGGAAGAGCTTTCCCCATGACCGTTCGTGCCGTGGACGACGACGGGGGTTTGCCGCTGGAGGAATGGAAGCGGATCGACTCCCTTTGCAGCCAGTTCGAGACCGCGTGGGCCAACGGCGAGCGCCCCGACCCTTCCACGTTCCTCGCCGGGATTGGAGGCCCCGGGCGCGATCGTCTCTTTCGCGAGCTGCTGGCGATCGATCTGGAATCGCGCCGCACGCAGGGCGAGCGGCCGGAAGCGCCGGAATACCGCGAGCGATTCCCGGCGCATCTCGAAGCCATCAACGAAACCTTCGCGTCGCTCACCGAGAACGGCCGGACGTCAGGCTCGTTGGGAAACCGCTTGCGCATCGGTCAAGTCTCCGGCGGAAACGGCAAGAGATTCGACAAGGTCGGCGAAGGTCTGGCGCCGGCTGAGCTGAACGCGGTCGTGATCAAGGGGCTGCGATCGGCGGGTTACGAAGTCCTGGGTGAGCTGGGCCGCGGCGGCATGGGTGTGGTCTATCTGGCGCGAAAGGTTGCGCTCAACCGGCTGTGTGCCTTGAAGATGATCCTGGCCGGCGCGCACGCGAGCACCGTCGCGCAGGCAAGGTTTCGAGCAGAGGCCGAAGCGATCGCCCGGCTCAGGCATCCGGACATCGTTCAGATCTACCACGTCGGGGAGGTGGAGGGATTGCCGTTTCTCGAGCTGGAATATCTGGCCGGTGGAGGCCTCGACCAGCGCTTGAACGGATCGCCAAAACCGCCAGCCTGGGGCGCGCTGCTGGTCGAGGTCACGGCGCGCGCCATCGCGGAAGCGCATCAGCTCGGGATTGTACATAGGGACCTGAAGCCGGCGAACGTGCTGCTGGATCAGAACGAACGGCCCAAGGTCGCCGATTTCGGGCTCGCCAAGATCCTGGGCTCGGAGGGGGGGCTCACGAAGACGAGTGCGGTGCTCGGCTCACCGAGCTACATGGCGCCCGAACAGGCCGAGGGTGATTCGAGCAAGATCGGGCCCAGGACGGACGTCTACGCGCTGGGAGCGATTCTCTACGAGCTACTGACCGGGCGCCCGCCGTTCCGGGCGGCAACGGCCTTTGAAACGCTGGCGCACGTCAAGAGTGCCGATCCGGTGCCGCCGTCGCGAATCCAGCCCGGGCTGCCGGGCGAGATCGAGACGATCTGTCTGAAATGTCTCGAGAAGCAGCCGGCGCGGCGGTACGCCACGGCGCTCGAGCTGGCCGAAGACCTGCGCCGATTTCTCGACGGCGAGCCGATCCTGGCCCAGGACCCGCCGATCTGGCTGCTGTTGTGGAAGCGAGCACGGCGGCGGCCGGCATTATCGATGGCCTTGCTCGTGACCGCAGCGGCCGTTCTCGTGCTGATCGGCGGGTCGCTGTACTACAACGCCCTGCTGCGGGATTCGGTGAAGAAGGCTCAAGCCGCTGAGAAGACAGCGCTCAGAGAGCGCAACTTGACCATGAACGCGCTCAACGAGCTGGTCTTCGGGGTGCAAGACCGATTGGGCAAGACACCGGCAACCCGCGCGACGCGAAAAGGGCTGCTCGAAAAAGCGCTCGAGGGCCTCGAGCAGGTCGCGCGCGATGCCGAGGCATCGGCCCCCGACGTGGGCCGCGCGGTGGCGCACCAGAAGCTCGGAGACATCTTCCGCCAGGTCGGCCGAAACGAAGATGCGCATCGGCAATTTGCATTCGCGCAGCAGCTCGCGGAACGCCTTGCTTCCGGCAGGCCGCACGACCCGGAGATCAGGGACTGCCTGGCGCGCGCACATGCCGGGCTGGGCGAGCTTTCCCTGAACGCCGATCGAACCAAGGGAGCCGTCGAACACTTCCGCCAGGCCGTCCTGCTGGCCGAGAAGTCGGCCATGGACAACCCAGACCAGGCGCAGGCGCGAGCCTCGCTCCTGGAGGCTTACTTCCGGCTCGGCCGCGCCTACGGTTTTGACCGCGACCTGGATTCCGGCGAGGCGTGGTTCCGCAAGATGGAAACTCTCGCCGAGAGCTGGATTGCCAGGGAGCCCGCGAACGTGCTGGCGCGAGACCAACTTTCGACCAGCCACCGCAAGATCGCCGATATGCGGAAGCTCGCAGGCGATGACGTGGGGGCCCGGGCCGAGTACGTGAAGGCCGTTGACTTGAGCCGGGAGCTGCTCCTGGCAGAGCCAACGAACGCCGACGTGAAGCTGCATCTGGCACTGGCACTCGACGACCAGGGGATGACCTTGTCAAGGCTCGGCCTGCTCGAGGACGCCGCTCCGCTGGAGCGCCAGGCCCAGCAGCTCTTCGAGCAGCTCGTCCGGGCTGACCCTGAGGATATCGACAATCGACTACGACTTCACCAGACGCAATTCCACGCGGGCTGCGTGGCGATGGACCGGCTAGACATACGCGCCGCGATGGCTCTGCTCCGGCAAGCCCTGCAAGGTCTCGATGCCCTCGACCGCGAAGGAACGCTCGAGTGGCGGCCCCGCGATCGGACTCAGCTCCTTCCGAGCTTTCAGCAGGAAGTGGCGATGTGCGAGGCAATCGCGGCGATACCGGGTGACTTGAAAGCGTTAAGCGAGGGCAAGCCGCCGGCCGTGTATCGCGCTCTGCGCATCCACGCCGGCCTGCTCGCCTCCGGCGGCCGCACCAGTGATTTTTCAAGGACGGCCGCTGCCCTCTGCGGGATGGATGGTCGCGATCCCGGTCACCTCTACCAGCTTGCCCGCTGCACCGCGTGGTGCGCCGGGCGGATCGATCAAGGATTCGGAGGGCCGACCAGTGAATCCGACGGCCTTCCATCGCTGCGGCAGCGTCTGGCAGATCGGGCCGTGGCCGTGCTTGAAAAAGCCTTAAGCGCAGGGCTGCGCCACCCGAATCGTCTAGAAGCCGACGAATTCCTGAAACCCATACGTGAACACGCAGGCTTTCGCAAAATCAGCGAATCAGCTCGAACGGCACATTCAGGATCGGGTACTTCGCCCAATCGCGATGGTCGAAGTGCCACCACTCAAACTCAAAAACCGTGAACCCCTCGGCTTCCATGGCGATCTTCAACAGCCGGCGGTGCCAGCGCTCGAGCGAGGTTCCTCCGGGATAGTACGGAAACGAGCGCGGCGAGAACTCGTCGTAGCCGCCGACCATCTTCACGGGCTTGCCGGTCGCAAGCTCATAGAGCGTCAAGTCAACCGCGGAGCCGCGGTTGTGTTTCGACCCTTTGGACGGATCGGCGACGAAGATCCGGCCTGACTCGGGAACGGCGTCCCAGAAGATCTTTGTCACGCTCCAGGGCCGATAGGCATCGTGGATCAGGAGGCCGTAACCTTGCCTGCCGAGCGAGCGGTGCGCACGCACGAGGGCTCCGGCCGCACCGCGCTGCATGAAGGCCCTGGCCGTGGTGTACACCGGTGCGCTCAGAAAGTTGTTATCGCCGGCGTAGCGGATATCCAGCTTGATTGCAGGATCCAGCGCCGTCAGCTCGACCAGATCGGGCTTGTTGAAAGAGCCAGATTCCTCGGGTGGCTGCGCTCGAACAGCCTCGGCCCGTATCGCCTCGAGCGACCGCACCGGACTGATCCGAAAGGTCTTGCCGTCCTCGCCGTCCAGGCGGCGCCGCGCGAAGACCACGCTGGCCGCGTCAGCGTCCTTGACCTTACCGCGGCTGTCGCGGTGAAAGATGATCTTCTCGCTTGCGTAAAGGCCAAAGTCTGGAAAGCGGAACTGGTCGGGCGCATCTTCCTCGAGCGGGTAATCGAAGAACCACTCGATGAGCGCGTGAAGCTTGCCGTCCTTTTCCAGGATGTAGAGGACGTCGTGGTCCCAGCCGTACTCGCCTATGAACTCGCTCCAGCGAGCGGGCGAATCGACGGGCTTGACATCGGGCTGTTTATTTCGCGCATCGATGTGCAGTGGCTCGCCGCCGTGGGCCAGGCGATCGTCGATCACAAGTGAATCGCCGAGCGATCGAACCTCGACGGTCAGCGCTGCGTTCCACGCGGTCATGTAGAGCTTGTCGTTCTGTTCGATCAACTCAAAGGCGTGGTTGCCCTCCTTGTAACGGCCGGCGAGCTGAGCGGCCCGCCCCGCGGGGAGTGGCTTTGTCGACTCGAGAGCGGGAAGGTTCCCGCCCTTCTGGAGCATCATCCTCAGGGCCGTTTCGGCGACGTGCTGGGTGAACCCGTTGGCGCAATCGGCTGTGGCGACCACGATGGCTCCGAGCTTGGCATCCGGCAGGGCCTGCACCTCGGTCGCAAATCCGTAGATCGCCCCGCCGTGGCCAATCCGCCGCTGTTTTTCCAGTTTCGAGATCGCGAAGCCGAGGCCGAAGCCCGGCGTCTCGCCGGGTTTGGCGAGCTGGGGCTCGATCATTGCGCGGAGTGTTTCGGGCTTGATCAGGTTTCCTTGCGGTGATGCACCACTGGCGAACAGAAAGCTCAAAAAACGGCCGAGGTCGAGGACCGAAGATACGAGGTTGCCCGCGGGCCCGGTGCCGAGCAGAAAAGTTGGGGTCGCCACGGTTTGGCCGTCGTACGTCCACATCATCCCGTGTGCCATCTGCGCGGAGAGCTCCGTACCTGGCTGGAAGCTCGAATGGTCCATGCCCAGCGGGCGGAACAGAGCGCGGTCAATGAGCGCGGCGAATGGTTCTTTGCCGGCTTTCTCGATGACCGCGCCGACGACCGTGATTCCCGCGTTCGAGTATTTGGTGCGGGTGCCGGGCTCGAAGACAAGAGTGGTGCCGGCCAGGCTGCGGACAACCTGTTCGAGCGACGGCGGGGCCGGGTCGAAGTAGTGGCCCGCGGGCGGCTCGCGCACGAGGCCCGAGCGGTGCGACATGAGCTGTCGCAGGGTGACGGCCACCTTGTAGGGATTCCTGGGAGCGAACTCCGGCACGTAGTCGGAGACCGGCTTATCCAGATCGATCTTGCCTTGCTCGACCAACTGCATGACAGCCAGGTCGGTGAACAGCTTGGAGACCGAGCCGACACGGTAGGCTGTTTCCGCCGTGGCTGGGACTTTTTTCGCCGGGTCAGAGAAGCCGAAGCCGCGGGCCCAGACGATCTTCTGGTCGTCGACCAGTGCGATCGACAGGGCGGGGATGCCGTGCTGGCCGATTTCCGCGGAGATCCAGGGCTCGAGACGGTGGGCGACGTCGAGATAAGAGTCGGATGGGGCGACGGCGGGCTGGGCGACGACCCGCGTGCTGGTCTGGCACGCGAGCAGACTGAAGACAAATATCCAGCAGGCAAAGCAGCGCCGACGATGCTCGAGGAATTCGCGTGGTCTGGCCGCTCTGGACATGGATCATGCTCCCGTGTTGGAGAAAACAAAGCTCGCCGAAGGGAAACATGATGTCAAGCGGGGCGCGGGCCCGGGGTCAGGCTCAGGGTGAGGTGCGCCTACTTCGCTTGCGGCTTCTCGAGCGGCTTTCCGCCGCCGTAGTTGAAAATGGTCTTGGAGCCGTCGTCGAGAATCACCTCGTACCGGTATGAGGGTATCGTTTCCTCGCTCAAGAGTTCCCATTTCCCGTCGCGGACCGCATCCAGGTGGTCCTGCCAGCTTGTCTGGGGCATCGTCGGTGTCTTTTCTTCGGCCCCGACATCGAATGGGACATACAGAGCGATCCCGCGATAAAGAGCCTTCTCCTCACGATCGGGAAGGGCGATCCGATGGATTCGATATTTTTGGTTCGTGCCGACCTCTCGGCAAATGTGGATGAGAATCACGTCGGTGTCGATCAAGCGGAACCGGCCGGCAGCGAGCGCCTTGTTGATTTGCTCCTGTCCCTCTTTCTGCTTTTGTTCTTGCTTCTGCTGATAGTCTTCCCATGAGACGACATTGTCCAGAGGCATGGAAAAGTTCATATTGGTGTGGCTGCCGTCAGCGAACGTGAACTTATACACATACTCCTTTCGGCCCATGAGCTCGGAAGTCTGGATGAAGTCAAATTTCTTCTGGGCGAGAAGTTGCTTCATCTCCTCGTGGTGCCGTTTGGCGGTTTCAACGGCCTTCGGGTCGTCGGAGTCAACGCCCGTGATGATAAACTGGCTGATGGTCAGGTTCCTGCCATCTGGAATCTTCCACTCTCGCGTCGGTGACCGTTCCAGGGTCACCGAAAGTTTGGTAAAGAATTTCTCGTACATCTTCTCGGCTGCCCATCCGGTACCAATGAGAATCATCACCGCCGCAAGCGTCGCCGCTACCTTCAAGGTGGAAAACCCGCCCACGAACCTGATCATCCCTTTCCTCCTGGGCTGTGCGGATTGCGCGTGTGCGAGCAATCGCTGTTTGAGCTGCTCTCGGTGCACGCCTTCCACGACCAGTGGCACGGGTGTGTCCCTGAGCAGACGTTCGGTCGAATCGATACGCTCCATAGCTCTCACTCCATCCGCAAAGGTTAATGCAGGTTCCGCTGGAAGGTTGCAGGGTCTCCCTCGTATTGCCTCCTTAACTGCTTGAGGCCCCGATGAATGAGTGACTTGACGGTTCCAACCTTTGTGCCGACCACTAGGGCGACCTCTTCGCACGACAACGACTCGAAGTACCGCAGTGCCAGGATCGTCTGATACCGCTCGGGCAAGCGACTGAGCGCCTCATGGAGGCGGCCGAACTGCCATGCCTGCTCTTCGAGCTCTTCCGTTGCCGTGGCGATCGCCCGGTCGGTAGCGAATCGCACACGGCCCAGCTCGGCTCGCCAGCGGGCCTTGCCTTCATGCTGTTTCCGCCGTGCGCGCCAGTTCAGCCTGATTTCGTTGCCCGCGATGCGATAGAGCCAGGCGAGGAACTTTCCGCGGTTCTCGTAGTCTCCCAGCGCCCGCAGGGCGTTGAAGAACGTGTTGGAGGTTAACTCTTCGGCCAACGCTACATCCAAGGTACGGCGAAAGACGTAATTGAGGACGACGCTGTAGTAGCGGTCGTAGAGCTGGCCGAAAGCCTCCGGCTGGGTCCTCGCCCGTTCAACCAGCTCGGCTTCGTTGCTCCACGACCCAAGCAGACTGCCCGCAGCATCGAAGTCCTCGGCTTGTTCCGCCATGCTGGCCATTCTCCGGCGGTTAACCCCGCGAACGGAACTGGCGATACGCCCACGTCATTCGCTAGTAACTAATACCGAAACCCGAAAAAGGTTGCAGTGGCCATAAAGTTCTTGTACTCCTCACGTTTTGCATGCCTGCTTCGTCGTCAGATTCCAGGCTGCGATGGGGCCGAGTTCGTGCTGAGCTCCAGCCACCATTGGTGCGAAGACAAGGAATTCAGCTCCAGAGACGTCGAGCAGCATGTTGAGGGCCAGCACCAAGACCGGGGGGTCGGTGAGGGAAGTCAAACTCCCGGATACTCTTAACGAATAGAGTGGGTTGCACCTGGAACGCGCCGATGTCCGTGGAACCATGGCGTGGCCGGGGCCTTGCCCGTTGATCGGTTGTGATGCCTTTAATGGAAATGCCCTTGTTGATCGCGGGGCTCCCGGGAAGCAGGGCCTGAGTCTGGGTGAGCCCACCGTTGCTCTCGAGCGGGCTCAAAAGCGGGTCGGTGTTGACAAGGTCGGTGGGGTCGAGGCTGACGTTGGGATCGTCGGAAAAAAGGTTGTGGCCCAAGGAGCGGAAGCTGCCCGCGACGACAGAGACGTTTCCGCCCTGCGAATTCTGGAAGATGCTATCGATCGAGCTGCCGGCGGCTGTAGAATCAAAGTTGATCGCAACGCCGCCGCCAGTGGCGGCCGAATTATCGTCTGCCGTGACATAGGTTAGCGACATGATGCCCCCGTCGGCGATGCCGCCGCCGAAATTGCCGTGAGTACCCGCCGCGGAGTTGCCGTTGAACGTGGAGTTGGTGACCGAGAGCGTGCCATCGTTGTCGATTCCACCGCCGTAACCGTCGTAACCGTTCGTGGCCAAGTTGCCGCTGAATGTCGAGCCCGTGACCGACAGCGTGCCCACGTTGTAGATTCCGCCGCCGAAACTGTCGCCAAGACTGTCGCTCTCGCTCCTGGCCACGTTGCCGCTGAAGGTGGAGTCGGTGACCGAGAGCGTGCCGAAGATGAAGTCGATCGCGCCGCCATAGGCGGTATCACCCGTGGCCGAGTTGCCGTTGAACGTGGAGCGGCTGATCGGGCCGGTGCCGGTGCTTTCGATCGCACCGCCGTAAGCTTCGCCGAATATCGTGGAACCTTGGGAACCGCCGGTGGCGGAGTTGAAGCTGAACGTGGCCTGCGTGATCGAGAGGATGCTGGAGTTATCGATCGCACCCCCCAGGGCCTCGCCGCCGCCACCGATGCTGGCCAAGGCCGAGTTGCCAATGAATTCGGTGTGTCCGGTGACTGACATCCGGCCAGGGCCGGTGTTCTCGATCCCGCCTCCATCGGCGTAGCCGCCGCCGCCGAACAGGGAGCCTTCCCCGCCCGTGGCTGAATTGCTGACGAACGCGCCGCCGGTGATCGAGAGCCTGCCGGAGTTCGCGATTCCGCCCCCATAGGCCATGCCGCCGAACAGGCCACCGCTGGTGCCGGTGGCCGAGTTGTCGTCGAACCTGGAGTCGGTGACTGACAGCGTGCCGGTGTTGTCGACCCCACCCCCAACAGTGGGTCCCTGGGTAAAGCCGGGTTCGACGGCCGAGTTGCCTACGATCCACATGTTTTTTAGTGTTAGCGATCCGGCGTTATTGATCCCTGCTCCTTCGGCGCCGCTTCCGCCCGTGATGGTCAGACCGGTCATCGCAATCCTGGCGCCTGTCCCTACGGTGAAGATGCGGAACTCCTGCGTCACCGGCGCGCCGCTACGCGCCACCGTCAGCGAGGATGGTCCGGGCCCGGAAATCACAATATGGGTCAAAAGGACCGGCAGTGGGCTCTCTAAAACGATCGTCCCCCTCACCGAGGGCGAGAACTTGATTGTATCTGAGTGCGTTTGACCGCCCGAATGCTGCGGGTGCTGGTTGGCCTTTTCGATCGCGGCCCGAAGCGTGCCGTGACCCGCGTCGAGCAAGCTCGTGACCAGGATCGTGGCGGGCACGACTCGGCTCTCCAGACGTTCCAGCATCAGCCGCCGCCTGGAGTGGCGAGGCCGGGCCGGGACGAGCTGCAAGAGCGATCGCGAGATGGCGGAGCACCGGCCTACGATGGTTTTGAAAGTCGACATTGGGCGTTCCGATCGGCACATGCCTGGGAGGAAAAGAAAAATTCAGTAAACGTATTGCTTGTAGAAAACACCGTCCACCACCGTCTTCTTGAGGCGGACGGTGCTGCCGTAATTCGGCATCGAGGCGTTGTTGTTCACGATTCCTCCGCCGGCGGGGTCGTTGATCGTCGAGTAGTCGACTTCCGCCTGGGCTCCCCCGCTGTTGTAGAGGCCGCCGCCGGTGGTCGCCGAGTTGCGTGAGATGGTGGTGCGGCTGACGGTGAGCGGCCCGGTGTTGTTGATGCCGCCGCCGGTGCTGCCGCGGGCGTCAGTGTTGCCCGAGATCGTGCTGAGGCTGATGGTGAGCGGCCCGGTGTTGTTGATGCCGGCGCCCAAGCTGCCGATGCCGCCGGTGTTGCCCGAGATGATGGTGTGGCTGACGGTGAGCGGCCCGGAGTTGTTGATGCCGCCGCCGACGTTGCCGCTGCCGCCGGTGTTGCGCGAGATCGTGGTGTTGCTGACGGTGAGCGTACCGGTGTTATTGATGCCGTCGCCGGAGTAGAAGGCCGAGTTGCCGGAGATCGTCGTGTGGCTCAAGGTGAGCGTTCCCGTGTTGCCGATGCCGCCGCCCGAGTATGCGGCCGAGTTGCCGGAGATGGTCGTGCGGCTCAAGCTGACCGTCCCAGTGGTGCCGTTGTAGACGCCGCCACCCTCGGGATAGATCGGCACCGGTGGTCCGTTGATCTCGACGGGAATGTTATTGGCGAAGATGGTCGAGTGCTTGACGGTGAGCATCCCGGTGTTGTCGATGCCGCCGCCATAGCCGGCGACGTAGCCGCCGCCGACGGCGTAGTTGTGGGAGATGGTCGTGAAGCTGACGGTGAGCGAACCGGTGTTGTGGATGCCGCCGCCGTCTTCGGCCGCGTTCTCGGCGATGGTGCTGTGGCTGACCGCGAGGGTCCCGATGTTGTCGATGCCGCCGTCGCTACTGTTGTCGGAGATGGTGGTGTGGCTGACGGATAGCGTCCCAGCGTTGTCGATGCCGGCGCCCGAACCAAGGTAAATTGAGAATCCATGGGCGATCGTCATACCAGAAATCTTGACGGCCACGCCTGGGTCCACCACGAAGATGCCGAAAAAGGAGGAGGCTCTGGGATCGCGCTGCACGGTCAGTCGGCTCGCGCCGGGACCGCTCAAGTTCATGCTCTCGCTCAGGTCCGGCAAGGCACTTTCCAGCGCGATCGTACCGGACACCTTGAACTTGATGTTGTACGTTTGCGCAGCGGAGCCAGCGTCGGCTTCGGTGATTGCGGAGCGTAGCGTGCCCGGCCCGGTATCGGCCAGCGATGTCACCGGCAGGTTGAAGCTGGAAAGCACCGTGCGGTCTTCAAGGCGTTCCAGCCGGAGCCTCAGCCGGCGCCGGGCGTGGGGAGGCAGGGCGGGGGTGAACTGCGAGAGCGATCGCGAGATTGCGGACCACCGGCGAACGATGGTTTCGAGAGCCGACATCGGCGGTTTCGATCAGCACGGACGTGCCTGCTAGGAAAACAAAAAAGCCCTATCCCCGGGTTCCCGAGCGATAGGGCCTTCGTGACTTGGGTGCACCGCCCGCCTTGAGCAGCGCATCTCACCAATAATTATAGACGTGACTCAAGCTCGATTGCAAGGAGCTGCGCCGCGCGGGAACCGGGCATCAATCGCAGCTTGAAGCCCAGCACCAGTGACAGTCCGGTGGTGAACAGCGCCGGACGCTCCGGACTCACGACGGTCAGAGGTCGTTGTACCTGGAAAGCGCCGATATCAGGGGCAAGACCCCGGGGGGCTCCCTGCTGATCCGTTGTGACGCCGGTAACCGGAATCCCGGCGCCGATCGCGGGGCTCCCGCGATGAAGGGCTTGAGTGAGGGTAGGCCCACCATTGTTGGCGAATGGTTTATGATCACGGATATCCGATTAGCTCGGTGTTAGTGTTTCTCATCTGCTCTGGCGCCTGGGCAAACGCGGGGGCGTCCCGGCATGGGCCTCTTTTCGTGGCGCATCGGCAAACATCGGCGACCCATCGTTCCCTGACCTGGTCATCCGCGAATCGGAATACGACATTCGAGTCTGCCACGCGTGCAGCCATCGGATCGAGGGAATCGCAGTGGTGATCATTAGAGGCACGATTGCGGAGGTCCGGGTTTACGAAACGATCGGGAGTCTGCCGGAGTGCGGCGTTATCACGCTAAACTCAAATGGCCAGGAGACGCCGAAGCCGGAATGGGATAACCACTTGATGATCACTGGAGTCAACGGGGGTTGGCGCAGCCGACTGATCGAGTTGCCGAAGCTACTTTCGCGGGACACGTCGCCTTAACCCGGCTACGAGTGGCTTCTTTAGCTGATTCAGGTGAGCGGGATCTTGGCGGCGGCCAGTGCATGGGTTCGGGCGAACCAGCAGGTAAGGCTCAGCAGGGCCGGGATAATCGTGACGGCGAGGAACGCCACGAACAAGAGGGGCGACCTTCCTGCGATCGCCTGCGAGATCGCCAGACCCCCGAAGAAAGCGAGCGATCCGAGGATGGTGAGAATGCTGCCTGTAAGCTGCCAACGCCAAATGGCCACAAGCCCGATCAGGATCGTCAAGTGGGCCAGTTGTCCCAGCCACACCCAAACGGGTGGGAAGCCCTTGATTGGGTGCAAGAACCACTCCTGCAGATGCTCGACGAAAAACGCCCCCCAGAATAAGAACAGTCCAAGGGCCAAGACCCGGCCTGTCCAGCAGACGATGCTCATGGTCAGCGCGCTCGATTTCATGGCATGCTCATTCTCGTTTGTGACCAAGACGCACGTTGGACTCTCTTAAGTATGATGAGCGGCCGCGCACAAAATGTGCCAACAAAGATCTCCCTGTCGGATTAAGGTACTCTTGCAGGCAAACCGAATGACCCCACAGCCCGAAACCAGGAATCTTCCGGATACTTCAGCGCGGACTCGCTCGCCCCTGCGTTTCTGCTCGCTCACTTTCATCCTGTCGGTTCCGTTCTTGCTGCTTGGTGCCGCGACGAGCTTGCAACTCCTAGCAGGCATCCCGGTGAGTGCGTTCGCGTTCGTGTGCCCGGGGATGGCCGCCGCGATTCTGGTGTACGAAGAGAGCAAGGGCGCAGGCGTGCGAGACCTCTTGAAGAGAGCCCTCGACTGCAGCCGAATTCGAGCGAAAGTCTGGTATGTGCCGCTTACGCTCCTGATGCCCGCCATCTCCCTCCTGAGTTATGGAATGATGCGCCTGACGGGCATGCCAATTCCAGTCCCACAATTCTCGCTCCCGGCAGCGCTTGTGATGTTCCTGGCGTTCTTTCTTACTGCCTTGGGCGAAGAGTTAGGCTGGTCCGGGTACGTCATCGACCCGCTACAGGAACGTTGGGGTGCGCTCGGAGCCAGCATTCTGGTTGGCGTTGTTTGGGCCGTTTGGCACTACGTGCCGCTCTTACAGGTCCACCGATCGACAACATGGATTGCCTGGTGGTCACTTTACACGGTCGCGCTACGAGTGCTGATTGTTTGGCTCTACAACAACACCGGGCGTAGCGTCTTCGCCGCAACTCTGTTTCACGCGATCAGCAATGTCAGTAGCGTGACTTACTCCAGTTACTACGACCCGAGCATCACCGGCCTCATCGTCGCCTTCGTGGCGACCATCGTCGTCCTCGTGTGGGGACCGCGAACGTTGGTCCGAACGAAGAACACCCAACGATTGTCATGAGAATCGCGCACCCCACACATGCCGATTTGCATGGCGGGGCCATCTTAGCCAGGTGGCAAAAGCCCATCACGAGCAAGCCAGGATCGCGAACTTACTCGCTTGAGAGCGTCTTGTCAGGTATGCTCCGAACGATGAATCGGCCGTTGAATTCGTTCAAGTCGTTGGTCTTACGCGACGTTGTCATTGCTGCGGTCGCGCTTGTCGCGGTCGCATTGCACCTCGTGCTACGATTCGTCCTTGCAACCGAAGACACGTTGCTCGGGATCAAGTGGCCGACGATTCCGCTGCTCGTGGCTCTGGTGGTGGGCGGTATTCCGCTCGTCGGGGGCCTGGTGGCGCGCCTGGCGCGTTTCGAGTTCAGCTCCGACCTCCTGGCCGGCATATCCATCGTGACGGCGGTCGTGCTCGGCGAGTACCTCGCGGGCACGCTCGTAGTGCTCATGCTTTCCGGGGGCCAGGCTCTGGAGGCGTACGCCGTGCGCAAGGCGTCTTCCGCGCTTCTCGCTCTCGCTCGACGAATGCCTTCCCAAGCCCACCGCAAGCAAGACGGATCCGTCGCCGAGATTCCACTGGAAGATGTTTCGGTAGGCGACCTGCTCGTCGTGCTTCCGCATGAGACCTGTCCGGTCGATGCCATCGTGGTGGAAGGACACAGCACGATGGACGAATCGTACCTCACGGGTGAACCTTATGTTCTCTCCAAGGCTGCGGGGTCGGCCGTGATGTCAGGGGCCATCAACGGCGACGGTGCATTGACGATCCGCGCGGAAAAAGCAGCCGTCGATTCGCGCTATGCCAAGATCATGCAGGTCATGCGCGAGTCGGAACAGCGCCGGCCCAGGTTGCGACGGCTCGGCGACCGGATTGGTGCCATTTACACCCCTCTGGCTATCGCCATCGCCCTCCTGGCCTGGGCGGCGAGCAGCGATGCCCAACGATTCCTGGCTGTGCTCGTGGTCGCCACACCATGTCCGCTCTTGATCGGCATCCCCGTGGCGATCATCGGTTCCGTGTCGCTGGCCGCGCGGCGAGGCATCGTCATCAAAGATCCCGCCGTGCTCGAGGGAACGCTTCGTTATCGCGACGAACCGCGGGCGGAAGGGAATGCGTTCATCCAGCATTTGAAACCACGTCACAGGCTGGAGCGTATTCTCCTGGTCTCGGGAGACCGCGAATCGGAGGTTCGCTACCTCGCGGAGATCATCGGAATCAACGAGGTGTTTGCGAGCCAGAGCCCCGAGCAGAAGCTATCGCTCGTGCGCGAGGAGACCAGAAAGGCCGCGACCATTTTCGTGGGCGACGGGATCAACGATGCCCCCGCGCTGACCGCCGCAACGGTTGGCGTCGCTTTCGGCAAGGCGAGCGACGTCACGGCGCAGGCGGCGGGCGCCGTCATTCTGGAAAGCTCGCTGGTCCGGGTAGACGAATTGCTCCACATCGGCCGGCGGATGCGATCCATCGCGCTGCAAACGGCGATTGGCGGCATGACGCTCAGCGTGGCCGGAATGTTCCTGGCCGCGGCAGGCTATCTGCCACCAGTCGCCGGGGCGGTTACGCAGGAAGTGATCGACGTGCTCGCGGTGCTCAACGGATTGAGGGCGTCCCTCACGCCGCGGGCGCTTACGGATTGTTGATGCGCTTCGGCGGCGCTTTGCGGTTTGCACACGGTTCTGCTCGGTCGCCGCCGCGCCGCGCGGTCGAATCGCCCTGGACCGCGTCTTTCTCGGGAGCCGGCAGTGCCATCGCACAGGAAGGTGCTATTTATAGCGCTGACGGCTCGAAATTCAACATTATTCACAAAGTGTTGACCGGTGGCATCAATATCGCCAGCTTCAAGCCCTCCGGCGCTTCTCGACCTTGACGGCCACGATCACGGACCGCATCCTGATCAGCGACAAGGCCGTGGGCGGCGCCGCCAGCTTCGGGTCGCGGCGGACTCGCGAACGGGGGCGGCATCGACGCCAACAACATGGCGTTCGGTCTGGAAGATCGCTCGCTGATAAGTAATGGTGCGAGCGGTGGCCAGGGCGGTTCCGACGGCGATGGCGGATCTGCCTTTGGCCGCGGGATCGACGTCGAAGAATTCTCCACCGCGGACCTGACCGCATCGACGATGTTGATATTGGAACCCAATGACGATGTTCATTCCAAGGATCGCTCAGAGATTGCGGCGGCGAAATCGGTTGATCGTGGGCGGACCGATCGTGATGGTGCTCATTTTCGCCGTGTCCATCTATGCGTTCACTCGATCGGACTGGCACCCGGCTCGACCGGATCAGGAGCTGGAACCGGGCAACGTTCCCGGTTCGGGCATGGCTGTTCGTACCGAGGCCCTTCATCTCTGGTTGCCTGAGGCTTTCAGCGAGCTGGCGAAACGCGACTCATCACTTCCACGGGCGCATACGCGGGCGGAGATGCAGCGGTATCTCGAGATCCGAAAGCAGGAACGCCTCTGGTACGCGTTAACGCTAAGGATGTATCCAGCGAACGGCCGCTCCACGGATATCACATACATCCGGCGCCCGTACGACGATCCCCGAGAATTCGCTGAGCTCCTCGACCTCATCGGCGAATTGTCCGGGGATATTTCAGTCGACCCGACCGCTGACTTCTCGAACGTCACGATTCAAATCGTGCCAGACGCGCTATCGAAGAACGACCCGCATGAGGTCATCGCCGAATTGCTCCGCCATCATTGAGCCACGCTGGAACGGCAGGGACATTCTCCGTAGAGTGGGGATCGCTGTTGCGCTTCGACGCGATAGTCTCTGCCGGCGGAGTCCGGCCCAACAATCCACGGCTCCATGACCGAATACCCGTCGAACCCGAGCAACCGGTTTCCGACGACGCACTGGACCCGCGTCGTCGCGGCGGGCGCCCGTCGTTCTTCTGAGGAGTGGGAAGCGCTCGGTGAGCTTTGTAACGCGTACTGGTATCCCCTCTACGCCTTCATCCGCCGCAAGGGGTACGACGCCGATCGGGCAGAAGACCTGACGCAGGCGTATTTCGTCCGTCTGCTGGAGAAGGGCGTTCTGGGCGCGGCTGATCCGCACAGGGGACGATTCCGGGCGTTCCTCCGGACGGATTGCGGGTTCTTCCTCGCCGGGGAGCGCGACCGCGAAAACGCTCAGAAGCGCGGAGGCGGCCGCGCGATTGTGTCGATCGATACGGTCGATGCGGAAGGGCGGTACCGCTTCGAGCCGGCGGCCGACGGGCTGACCGCCGAGCAGCTATTCGACCGCGCCTGGGCCGCCACCGTGCTCGAGCGCGTGATCGAGCAGATCCGCGAGGAGTACGATCAGTCGGGCCGGTGCACGCTGTTCGAACGGCTCAAAACCGTTCTGACCGATGGCGCCGGCGCGCTGCCGTATGCCGCGATTGCGAAAGAGCTTGGGACCACGGAAGTTGCCGTCCAGTCGGCCGCGCAGCGCCTGCGCAAGCAGTTTCGCTCGCTCGTGCGGCACAAATCGCGGCGACGCTTGAGAATCCAACATCCGAGTTGGTAGAAGACGAGCTTGGCTCCCTTTTCACGGCGCTGGCACGGTAAGGTAATACCGCGAGCCGGTATTGGCGAGCCCTTTGTAGGGTGGGCGAAACCCACCGCAAACAGCGTCAGGTCGGTGGGTTTCACCCACCCTACAGTTACGCAATCGGTGCCGTGCGAGGTAGAAAGGCTCTCGAGAAAATCCTCCGCGTCGCGATGGCTTTCGGGATGAATTCCCTATTCATGGGAAGAGCTTGCTGCACTTCACGCTGGAGCGAAATCCATGTCTGAACCAGATCGCTGCCCTCGTTGCGGGTCACTGCGGCATGGACGATCGCCCGGTGGGCTCTGCCTCGTTTGCCTGATGGCGGAGGCCGCCGCAGAACCCGAAGTGACCAATCCGCCGGCGCGCGGGAACGATCGTACATTCAGCCTGGAACCGGCAATCTCCAGCGTCCTGGCCGAGATCTCCGCGTCCGTCGGCGGCCTGACGCGGGTGCTCTTGCGAGATTCTGAAGCCGACTCGGCTTTTTCTCCGATTGTCGCGCCGCTGTCGAATGAGATGCCCGAGGTCAGGCCCGACCGCTACCAGTTCTTCGGCGAGATCGCCCGCGGGGGAATGGGAGTCGTCTTGAAGGGACGGGACGTCGACCTCGGGCGTGACCTCGCCATCAAGGTGCTGCTCGACTCGCACAGGGAGAAACCCGACCTGGTCAAGCGGTTCGTCGAGGAGGCGCAGATCGGCGGGCAGCTTCAGCATCCTGGGATCGTGCCGGTTTACGAGCTGGGCTCCTTCGCCGACCACCGGCCGTATTTCACGATGAAGCTGGTCAAGGGGCGCACGCTCGCCGAGCTGCTGGATGCTCGGTCGCCGTCGGCGGAAGACATTCCGCGGTTCCTGTCCCTGTTCGAGTCGGTCGCGCAGACCATGGCCTATGCCCATGCGCGGGGCGTGATTCATCGCGACTTGAAGCCGTCGAACGTGATGGTCGGGTCATTCGGCGAAGTCCAGGTGATGGACTGGGGGCTCGCCAAGGTGCTGCCGCGCGGTGGAGCAGCCGACGATCTGGCCGGGCCGAGGCGCGAGCGGGAACTGCCCGCCAGCGTCATCCGCACAACCCGGTCCGGCTCCGATGCGGACGCGTCGGAGGCCGGCTCGGTGCTCGGAACGCCGGGTTACATGGCGCCCGAGCAGGCGCGGGGCGAGATCGACGATCTGGATGAACGGGCCGACGTGTTCGGGCTGGGATCCATTCTCTGCGAGATCCTCACCGGTCAGCCGGCATTCGTTGCGGGCGACCCGGCCGAACGGTTGCGGCGGTCGGCACGAGGCGACCTCGCCGATGCGTTCGCGAGGCTCGAGAGCTCGGGATGTGAGCCCGAGCTGATCGCTCTTGCACGGCACTGCCTCGCGCCGGAGCGCAGCGATCGGATCCGGAATGCGGGCGAAGTCTCGACGCGGATCGCGGCGCACCAGGCCGGCGTGCAAGAGCGATTGCGGAAGGCCGAGCTGGCGAAAGTCGAGGCAATCGCCCGCGCTCAGGAAGAACAGAAGCGGCGGGTCCTCGCCGACAAGCTGGTGCTCGAAGCGCACGCCCGAGCGGTGTCGGAGGCCCGCCGCCGGCGCACCACGCTGGCCCTGGCGGCATCGGTACTGGCGCTCGTCGCCCTGGGCGGCTCGAGCGCGGCCTATTATCTGCATCAGCGACAGGCCAGCATCGCGCGCGCTGCGCTGGCTCTTGAACAAGTACGCGTGCTGTTCAGTCAGGCGGGCAAAGAGGCTGAGAATCTTGAGCGCTGGGGCGCCGCGCTGGCCACGCTGCACGGAGCCGAGCGGACCGTGCAGGAGCAAGGGAATGCCGGGCTCAGGCGCAGCCTCGAGGAGCTCTCGCGGCTGATCGAGACCGGTGACCGGGCGGCCCGGCGCGACCGCGAGCTGCTGTTGAGCCTCTCAAATACGCGGACGGGCAAGCAAGATCTCGGAGTGACCGCCGCCAGCCTGTCGTATGCCACGGCGTTCCATCGCGCGGAGCTTGACGCCGATGACCTGACGACCGAGCAGATATCGGCAGTGCTCCAAAAGCGGCCCGCGGCGGTCCGTGCCGAGCTGGCGGGTTACCTGGACGACTGGTCCAGCCTGCGGCGAGCCATGCGCGAGCCTGCCCGGCGCTGGACAAAGCTTTTGCTAATCGCGCAAGCCATCGACCCCGACCCTTATCGTGCCCGCATCCGGAAGACGCTTGAACCGGTGGACCTCGCTGCGCAGCTTGCAGTGCTGCGCGAGCTGGCCAACCAGCCGGACGCCGATCAACTACCCCCGACCAGCAGCACATTGCTGGCCAGCGCGCTGGTATCCGCCGGCGACGTGGCCGCGGCGGTCGCGCTGCTAAAGAAATCGATTGAGCGGAACCCATCGGACCTCTGGGTCAACTACGATCTGGCGTCTTACCTGAACGCATCGAGCCCGGCGCAGCCCGATGAGGCGATCCGGTATTACACCGCCGCCAGGGCGCTGCGGCCGACGTCAGCCCATGCGCTGGCCCACACCCTCGAGGACCGAGGCCGAGGCGCCGAAGCAGTCGCGATGTTCCGCGACCTGGAGCGCCGGCAGCCCGATCTCGGCAGCAACGCCGGCTGCCAGGGACACGCTTTGAAGGACATGGGACTCGGCCAGGAAGCACGCAACGCGTTTGAACGAGCCGTGGCGGCGTACCGGCGCTCGCTCGCCGCCGAGGCTCGCGACCCGGCGACCTACCACAACCTGGCCTCGGCGCTTTACGGGCTGGGCAATCTCGACGACGCCATCGCGAACTGTCGACGGGCGATCGAGCTGCAGCCGGACGTGCCGCAGGCACACGCCACGCTTGGTAGTATCTTGACTCACGCCGGCAAGAAGGCGGAGGCAAAGGCCGAATTTCACGCCGCCCTCAGGCTTGACCCGAGTCTCATGACCGCCCGGGCCAATCTCGCCACCGAGCTACAATACGAGGGCCGGTTTGATGACGCCATCCGCGAGTTTCGGGAAATGATCCATCAATCGCCTCACCTCGCCCTGTTGCACTACAATCTGGGGAATGCGCTCTGGGGCCACAAGGAATACGCCGTGGCGATTACGGAGTACCGCGAAGCCCTTCGGCTGCAGCCCAACCATGTTGACGCGCTCGTCAATCTGGGCTGCGCTCAGTGCGATTCCGGCGCGGTTGAACAGGGGATCGCAACGCTGCGCGATGCGACGCGGAGGCGCCCGGACGAGCCGCGAGCCTGGGCCAACCTCGCGAGAGTCCTGGCAATGAAAGGCGATAAGGGCGACCTCGATGGAGCGATTGCCGCGTTTCGCGAGAGTCTGCGATTGAGGCCCGATGATGCGGACTCACTCGCCAACCTCGGCTTCGCCTTGCACGCCAAGGGCGATGTCGACGGCGCGATCGCCGCTTGCGAGAAGGCGGCCCGCGCTGATTCGAAGAATTCCGACCATCCTTACTGGCTGGCTCAATTCCTGGCTGAACGGAACCGCTATCGCGACGCGATCGCGGCTTTTCGAGAGGCCATTCGCCTGCGGCCCGATTTCACGATGGCCCGCCATCGCCTGGCCGTCGTCCTGCACCAGGACGGTCAAGCCGCCGACGCGATCCGGACCGCCCGCGAAACGCTTCGGCTCTATCCGGATCAGGCCGACAGCTTCTACGGTATTGGCACGCTCGTGATGATCGCCGGAGAGACCGATGAGGCGATCAAGTCCTTCCGCGAGGCACTACGGCTCGACCCGAACCACCCCGAAGCCCACTGCAACCTGGGACAAGCCCTCCAGAACAAGGGCGAATATGCCGAGGCACTCGACCACTTCCGGCGCGGGCACGACCTGGGCTCCAAGCGAGGGGACTGGAATTATCCGTCGGCACAATGGGTCGTCGAATGCGAGCGTCTGGTCGCGCTCGAGCGGCTTCTGCCGGAAGTGCTCCGAGGGAATAAACAGCCCAAGGACATCGTGGAGCGGACCGAGCTGGCGAGGATCGCGAGTTTCAAAGGGCTGTATGCTTCGGCCGCAAAGCTCTGCGGCCAGGTCATGGAAGCCGAGCCGAAGGCGGCCGAGCCGAGCGCCTCGTCAATCCGGTATCGCGCGGCGTGCTGTG
Source organism: uncultured Planctomycetota bacterium (assembly GCA_963823665.1). Lineage (GTDB taxonomy): Bacteria > Planctomycetota > Planctomycetia > Isosphaerales > Isosphaeraceae > CAVXHV01. Next base: position 1,474,098 of record CAWGMQ010000006.1, on the reverse strand, counting down.
CTGCCCTGGCCGGAACGGGGCACGATGGGGCAAAGCCCGCGCTTGATGAGAAACAGATGGCCCAATGGCGCAAGCGGGCGTTTGATTGGCTCAAAGCGGACCTGGCTTTCTGGACGAGGCAGATCGAGCACGGGACAGCGGACGCCAAGAAGACCGACAGGCAGACACTCGAGCAGTGGAAGGGTGATCCTGCTTTTGCCGGCGTCCGCGATGAGAGCGAGGTGAAAAGACTGACCGCCGAAGAGCAAAAGGAATGGCGTGAGTTATGGACTGAGGTGGAGAAAGTCTTGAAGCGGACGAACGAGTGACCGGAAATTCTGAATTCCGTATGAACGCTTTCTACTTCCATTTCGTCTAATAAGCTGGCGATACGTACGTCTATCGGGTGATTGGCTCTTTGTGCTCGGCGTTTTCACGTGTTCAAGCGTCGAGAATTCCTCCACCGCGTTCGCGGGCGGGAAGCGTTACGTCCTTATCCAATCTTCGCTCGTCCCCGACCTTGACGTCGAGTATCGCTTCAAGGAGACCGTCGATGCGCTGCAGCTCGAGACTGAAACAATTCGGTTCGCTTTTCGCGATTGTGTGCATGTACTGGTTCGTCGTCGGGTGCGACGCCGGGGGCGTGCCGGAAGGTGTGCCGGCGGAATCGTCCAAGTCAGATGTTCCCCTCGCCAGCACGCCAGCGAACGCGGCACCGGCTGCGCGGTACGCGCCGAGCGGCGGGGCAATAGCGAAGAAGGCAGCCGGTGCTCCTGTGCCCAAATCAATCCGTGCCCGGATGGATGCACCGGCAGAAACTGTTGCTTTGAGCAGGGCGAAGATAACCGATGGAGTTGATGTGGCGCAACTCTCGGATCCGGAGACGGTCGCCGCGGAGACGTACGAATCGGTTACGGACAATCCGTTTCGAAAGACGGCGACCGAGCAGCTTTCGACCTTCTCCATTGACGTCGATACCGCGAGCTACTCAAACATCCGGCGGTTCCTGGCGCAGAACATGTTGCCTCCGCGCGATGCCGTGCGGATTGAAGAGATGCTGAACTACTTCGCGTATGACGACGAGCCGCCGCCGGAAAAGAGTGAGCATCCGTTCGCAGTACACATCGAGACGGCCGCCTGCCCGTGGAATGCAAGGCACAGGCTGGCACGCATCGGCATCGCGGCCAAACCGATCGACCAGTCGCGGCGGCCGCCCAGCAACCTGGTGTTCCTGGTCGATGTGTCGGGCTCCATGGCCGACGCGAACAAGCTGCCTCTGGTGCAGTGGGGCTTGCAGAGAATGATCGAGCAGCTTGGCGAGAACGACCAGATCGCGCTGGTGGTCTACGCGGGCGCATCGGGGCTGGTGCTGCCTTCGACGTCGTGCCTCAAACGGGCCGAGATCACTTCCGCCATCGAGCAGCTTCGCGCGGGCGGCTCGACCAACGGCGGCGCGGGCATTCAGCTTGCGTATGACGTTGCCACCCAGAACTTCATCAAGAACGGCACCAATCGTGTGATCCTGGCAACGGACGGCGACTTCAACGTGGGCCTCTCCGACGACGATGGGCTGGTGAAGCTGATCGAGGCCAAGGCCAAGAGCGGAGTCTTTCTGAGCGTTCTGGGCTTTGGCATGGGCAACATCAAGGACTCGAAGCTCGAGAAGCTCGCCGACAGGGGAAACGGCCATTATGCCTACATCGACTCGCCGCGCGAGGCTTACAAGGTTCTGGTCGAGGAGATGGGATCGACGCTGGTCACCGTCGCCAAGGATGTGAAGATCCAGGTTGAGTTCAACCCCGCCAAGGTCGGAGCCTTCCGCCTGATCGGGTATGAAAACCGGATCATGGCGCACAAGGACTTCAACGACGACAAGAAGGACGCGGGCGAGATCGGGGCAGGGCACCACGTGACGGCACTGTACGAGCTGGTGCCCGCGGGGATGGAGGAGAAGGTCGAAGATTCAGCCGCGCTCAAATACACCAAGACGACCACAACGCATACGCCCAGCGACGAGTCGTTCGCCGTCCGGCTGCGCTACAAGCAGCCGAACGAGGACCAGAGCCGGAAGATCGAAATCGGCGTGGTTGACAAAGGACAATCGTTCGGCGCCTCGTCGGACGACCTGAAGTTTGCGTCGGCCGTTGCGGGCTTCGGGATGCTGCTGCGAAACTCGGACGGCAAGGGAAGCCTTACCTATCCGGGTGTGATCGAGATCGCTTCGCAAACGCTTTCACGCGATGGCTCGGGCTACCGGAAGGAATTCATCGCAGCGGTGCGGACGGCTCAGGGATTGACCCGCAATCCGTGAGGCCGGCCGGACCATCCGCGCGTAGGGCCGACACTCTTGTCGGCCGCCTTTCTGCCGATCGGTCAATCGAGAATCTTGCGCGCGACACACCAGGCGATCAACGTGCGCGCGTCGCGGGCCGATAGACCCTCGGCAACGCACTGGCGGACAAATCGGCGGGCGGAGGAGTCGGGATTCCGTTCTTCACGTAGCGCTCGTGCAGACGATGTCTTGCCGAGATTGAGAATTGCTGCAATCATGATTGTCGGCCGTCCAACCGAGTTTTGCTGGTCGAGGCGGGTTAAGCGTTCGGAATCCCGGGAGTCTCGCGATGAAAAGTACAAGGTTCGGCGTTTCGGTATCGTGCCTGGCGGTGGCCATGGTTCTCTGTGCGGCCGCTCGGGCCAATGCGGCCGACACGACGCTTCGGTGGAAGTTCGTCGCGGGACAGAAGTTCGTTTACGGCATGACCCAGAAGACGGCGATCACATCGCACGCGATGGACAAGAAGGTGGAGATGACCATCACGCAAACGATGGACATGACATGGGAAATCAAGAGCGTTGGCACGGACGGCACCGCCCAGATGATGCAGACAATCGACCGGCTCAAGCTCGACATGAATGGCCCGGCCGGGAACCTGGCGCTCGACACGGCAGATGCCCAGGACCCGCAGGGTGTGCCCGAGCAGACGACCAAGATGATTCGCGCGATCGCCGGGTCACCCTTCACGTCGAAGGTCAGCGAGCGGGGCGAGTTTCTCGACGTGAAACTTCCACCGAAGCTGCTCAAGGCCTTCGAGGAGGCAGGTCCGATGGCAACCATGTTCGGCGGAGACGAAGGTCTCAAGAAGCTCTTCGAACAGTTGATGCCGATCTTCCCGGAAAAAGCAATCGCACAAGGCAAGTCGTGGAAGGGAGTCCGCAAAATGCCGATGGGGCTGGGATCGATGACCATCAACATGACTTATACGCTCGAGGCGCCCGAGGGCTCGGAACAGAACATCGGGGTCGACGCCAAGGTCGAAATCGAGCCGACCAAAGACGCTCCTGTGGAGCTCAAGTTGACGGCGCAGGAGATGAAGGGCCATTACCGCTTCGACAACACGGCGGGAATTCTCAAATCGACCGATGTCGTCCAGAAGATGACGATGACCGTGAACGCAAACGGCCAGCAGATTGACCAGGACATCGAGTCGACGGTGAAGCTGGAATTGAAGAAGAACAGCGGCTCGAAGTGACTCGAGGCGGGAGAAGGATCGGGGATGCGGGGAGTCTCGCGATGAAAAGTACAAGGTTCGGCGTGTCGGTATCGTGCCTGGTGGCTGTCAGCGTCTTTTCGTTGGCTGCCGCAGCGAGGGCGGCCGATACGACGCTGAGATGGAAGTTCGCAGCGGGGCAGAAGCGAGCTTTCGTGCTCAGCCAGAAAGTCGCGCTGGCGGCGGAAGTGCAGGGTCGGAAAATCGAGACGAGCTTCACGCAGACGACGGAGATGTCGTTCGGCACAATGGCGATGGACATGAAATACACGCTCGAGAGTCCGTCAGGCTCGATCGAGAACATCGGCGTCGACGTGAAGGTGGATCTCGAGCCCAAAGCGGACACGCCGGCGGAGGTCAAGGTCAAGTCGCAAGAGATGAAGGGCCATTACACGTTCGACAACACGGAAGGAATCCTGAAGTCCTCGAACGTGGTTCAGAAGATTGGGCTCATGTTGACGGTGCAAGGCCGGGAGATTGCACAGGACCTCGAGTCGACGATCAAGATGGAGCTGAAGCCCGAGGGCGGCTCGAAGAAGTGAATCCGATCGATCGATTGATCGGGTGGCTCCTGGCGGCGAATGGCTTTCTTCGCCGCCGCGGGCGGCGGGGACATTCCTTCTGCGAGCGCCCCGAAGGGTCAGGTGGCGGAATCCCAGGCACCGGCATCGACGCTGATGCGTGCGTCTGGATTCTCCTCGAGCAACTGCGCGTAGACCGGGACCGTGCGAAGGAGCTGCTTCAGCCGACGTTGGCTCATACGGCGAACCTTTTTGTGAGACCGTCGTGCGACGCGGAGCGGCACCTGGACGGCCGTTCCACCTTCTTCTGCGAATTGCGTACGCTGAACGAGAGCAAGGTAGATCAAACTCCAGATACCAAACATGATGATGAGCGGTGCTTTTCTTGGATCTTCCTGACCCTTGAAAAACCTCGGCATGAAGATCTCCAGCTCGATGACGTCGTCCGTCGGCTTCCCCGAGACGGCGCAGGTGTGTCCGCCTGGGAGCTCGCCAGTTTGGACCATTCGCTGGACCGTATCGGTGATGCCTGACTCATAGCGGCCTTTTCCGGAGGATTCCCGCAGCTTGCCCAGGCTGGGAACTTGCACGGCCGCACCACACTCGCAGGCGACGGTCGACCCGGCCTGCGACCCGGCGACCGCGATTGCTCGCCCGCACTGGCAATCGAGCGTGAACTGCGCGGCCGGCGCCGCTCGAGTCCGGCCCGAGGCGCGAGCGTCCAACCAGCTCTTCTGGCCCGGCTGCGGTGCCCCGGACTCCGTTTTCGGAGGCTCGTACGGATTGTCGCTGGACGTGTCACTTTGCGGGTTTTTCGACGGAGCCATGCAAGAATCCCTGGAGACGCGCGATTGCGATCACGACCTGGATGATAGAATCTCCTGATGAGAACGGAAATGCCGCGACGTTCGGATCTGTAAGGCGGCAATGCCGTCAGATTCTCATGCCGAGGAATTGCGTGGTCAAGTCCCGGGCGGAATGCAGCAGGGGAAATGGTACAATGACACTCACGAGCCACCGGAGCCAAGGAACGACCATGGACCTACCTGTTCGATTTCCAAGCGAGTCAGAAGTGATTCTCGAAGATGTTGCGAGGTTCAGGGCGCTCGGGCCGGAGGAACGACTCCGGGCGTTTCGCAACCTCCTCGACTCCGGAGCGCGGATCATGCGAATCTCGCCCAAGGCGGAATGGGCCCGTCAGTATGCCGAGGAGCAGAAGAATCTTGAGCGCCGGGCCATCCGGGAGTTCTTGAAGCGCCATGGATACTGATCCTGGACCGCTGCCTGAAGAACTATTCCGGGCGGTCGAATTACTCGCCGAAGCGTTTGCTACTCGATCGGTTCGTCACGCGCTGATCGGCGGATTGGCCACGGCGATCCGCGGCCGGCTCCGAGTCACGGAGGATGTCGACTTTCTGGTCGACGTTCCCGCGATCGTCTTGCCGGGTTTGCTCGAGGATCTTGTGGAAAAAGGGTTCACACTCGACGAACAGCTAGTGATTAAAGAATATACGCGCGACTACATCACGTTCTTTTCTTTCAGGGATGTCCGGATTGATTGGCTCAAACCGATGCTCCCGTTCTACACACGAACGCTTGGCGAAGCAAAGCCGATCGAGTGGTTCTCGAGGTCACTCGGTGCAGGTGGCCACGGCGGAGGGGCTGATTTTGACCAAGATGGTTTCGTTTCGTCCTCAAGATCAAGTCGATATCCAGACGCTGCTCGTGGCCAATCGCGATACGATCGATGTGGGATTGATTCGGACAGAGTGGTCGCCGTTCTCGGATTCGGAGCCGGAGCGGACGGCGTGGCTCGAGGCGGCGATCGACAAGTGGGTCGTGCGCCGCGAATGAACGCTGTGTGCTGGATAGCTCACGCGCCGGGGGCGGCGTGCTCGCGCGATGATCTACTCGACAACCAGAGTCTTGGCGTCGGCGTAGTTTTTCACGTATTTCCATTCCTCCAGCGCGAGAGCCTGCTTGGTGCGGCCATATTGATGGCGGTCGGCGGCATTGCGCCGCAGCCAGTCGCGGAACAAGAGCATGCGGTCGATTTCCGGGCAGCCGAGCGAGAAGACGTGCAGGTTGATGTCTGTTTCCGGCCCTTTGAACATCCGGTGCTCGTGCCAGAGGGGCTCGCGGATTCGGAGCGAGAATCCGGCGGATTCCATCAAGGAACCGGGAGCGCGAACGGCCAGATCATTGGAATCAAGATGATTGCGACGATCCACATGAGGAGGTTTAACGGAATTCCGACGCGCATGAAGTCGGTGAAGCGGTAGCCGCCGGGGCCGAAGACCATCATGTGGGTCTGATAGCCGACGGGTGAGGCAAATGCGTATGAAGCCGCCAGGGTCACCGCCATCACGAACGGGCGCTCGTTCACCCCCAGGAGCCTGGCTGATTCGAGGCAGAACGGGAAGGAAAGCGCGGCGGCGGCGTTATTGCTGATCAATTCGTTCAAGACCATTGTGCCGAAGTAGATCGTCGCCAGCGTTGCCGTCGGGCCCAGCGATCGAGTGGCATCGACCAGCATGCCGGCGAATAGCTTGGCAACTCCGGACTGCTCGAGCGCCTTGCCCACGCCGAAGGACGCGGCGATCGCGATCAAGACCGGCAAGTCGACCGATCTTCGCGCATCGCCTGCCGAGATGCAGCCGGTGGCAACCATCGCCCCGGCGGCGAGAAAACCGGCGATCATGATGTCGACGCGACCGCTTACAAACGCCGTGATCATGCCGATGAAGATGATCGCGGCGAGCCAGCTTCGATTGAACCGGACCGGGCGCGAATCCTCGACGTCACTCACGAGGTAGAAATCCGGCTTGTTGCGGAAAGACTTGGTGAATTGTGTGCCGGTCTGGAGGAGCAGGGTGTCGCCGGCGCGGAGCCGGATGTCACCGACCTTATTAGTAGACGCGCGTTCCGTTGCGATGCACCGCCACGATGGCCGCATCGTAAAGTGCGCGAAAATCGGCATCTCGTACCGCAACATCGACCAGGGGCGAGCTCGGGCTGATGACCGCCTCGCAAAGCCGTCTTCCCCACTGCTTGACGGGCGAGACCTCATACTGGTTGTCGGTAGCCGGCACAAGGCCGGGAATCTTCTCCAGGTCGACGATCGTGTTCACCACTCCGGTGAAGATCAGGCGATCATCGACCCGAATGACCTCGTCGGGGCTGACCGGGCCGTGGACGACGCCTTCGCGGTCGATCTCGATCAAGAACAGACCGGGCAACTGGCGCAGCCCTGCCTGAGCGACTGTCTTTCCTGCCAGACGGCAGCCCGGTTGGACCATCATCTCGACAAGATACTCCCGCCGCGTTTCCTCGAGCTGCTCGATCATCTCCTTTCGGTCCGGCAAGAGCTTTCTGCCGACCGTGAGCATGTAGAATGCACCCAGCAGTGCGCAGGGCAGGCCGACCGATCCGACTTCGAAGAAAGACATGGGTTTCAGACCGCGCTTGATCAGCAAGCCCTGCACGACCAGGTTGGTGCTGGTGCCGATCAGCGAACAGGTGCCGCCCAGGATCGAGAGGAACGAGAGCGGCATGAGCAATCGGGAGGGAGAAATACGACGCTTGCGGCACCAGGTGATCAAGACGGGCACGAGCAGCGCCACCTTGGGCGTGTTGTTCAAGATCATCGACGAGGGAATCAGAACGGCGGCCATGAGCAACAGCGCCTGGCCCTCCGTGGTCACGCGCCCGAGGAAGTGCTCGCCGATATAATCCATCACGCCGGTCTCGCGCAGGCCGGCGGCCACGATGAAGAGCGCAGCGACGATCAGCACGCCGGAATTCGCGAAGCCCGAGAAGGCATCTTCGGGGGCGATCACGCCGCATGCTGCCAGCAGGACGACTGCGCCCACGAACAGAACGTCCGGAGGCCTGTCCTTGATCAAGCCGAAGAGCAACCCCGCCAGGACAGCGAGCGTGAGGCCCATTTCAAACGTGATATTCAGATGCATCAACCGCGATCCAACGGCTTGAGCTTGATGTTCTTGTACCAGCAGGCCGAGCCGTGGTCCTGCAGACCGATGTACCCGAAGCGCGGGTGGGCCTTGTAGGCAACGTCAAACTTGTGCGCGGTGCCATCCGGCCGCCGATTGGGCTCGGTCCACTCGTCGAGGTTCATGCGGGTGACGATCTCCCCGTTCAGCTCGACGGAGATCTTGGGGCCGTCGCAGGTGATCACCATGTGATTCCACTCGCCGATAGGCTTCATCAGATTCTTGGAGGGTTTTACGAGGTCATAAATCGCGCCCGTGTCGTAGAAGCCGGCTGTCTTGGTGTCGTCGATGGCGATCTCGATGCCGTTGAATCCGACGTCCTTCCCCGGCCGCGGCTCGAGCGGATGGGTACGAATGAAAACTCCGCTATTGCAACCTTTGCTGATCTTGAAGTCCAGTGCCAGTACAAAGTCGGCCCAGGACTTCTCGGGGATCATCATGTAACCGCCGCAGCCATGAGGATTGATGGACCCGTTTTCGACCGGTATCTTGCTCGGCTGCTTCGAGCTTGTCTGCCAGCCGTCAAGATTCTTGCCGTTGAACAGGAGAAGCCATCCTGCGTCTTTCTCGGCACGGGTGAGTGTGTTGTCCGCAGTTTCTGCTTGCGAGGCTTCATCCGGGGAGTATCGAGCAAACAGCGCGACGATCAATGGCCCCAGATACCAGAGGGTCTTCATGCCGGGTCTCCAACGCGATAGTCTTGCAGAAAAGCCAACCGGAAACGCCACATCATACACCCGAATACGGCCAGGCACATGCACAATTCCGGCGGTCGCTCTTCCTTGCCGTCGATTGAGCGCTTCGCCTTGAAATCAGGGAAGGAGAACAAATTGCTCCAGCCGACGTCGGACACGCCGCAGAGCGGCACGCTTGCCGTTCCCACGCGGAGCGTGGGAACGAGGGACTGGCACCTTTTTCAGGGAAAAGCGTGCGAGGAAGCCGGCGAGATCGGCTCGTTTGCCATTATCGGATCTGTTCGGCTCTGGTCGCCGGCGAGGGGGACGGAGGAAGTCGCCTCGTATTCCAATTCTGGACCTGTCGCGTTTAGATCGAGCGTCTGAAGCGAGTTGAGCGCCCTTGGCTCGCGGAGCAGCGGATAGGCCAGTTGGCCGGCGAGCGAATCGGGCAATTTCGCCTTGATGCCGTAGCGAGGCCGGATACGTCGCCGGGCAGGTGATGGGTCCTGAAGATCCGGTCGATCCAGGGCAAGGTGGAAGCGTAGTTGTGGTTGATGGGACCGGTCAGGGTGTGGTGCCAGTGGTGGAATGCGGGGGTGGAGATCGAGCCATTCCAGCGGCCCGAACCGCCAGCGCAGATTGGCGTGGATGAAGAACCCCCACACTGTGCCGATCAGGGTGGTCAGGACGGGCACCACGCTGCCCGCCGGGCCGACCGGGCTGCCCAGGCCCAGGACATAGATCGGCACCAAGACGCAGAACCGGCCGAACACCATGTCGAGCGGATGTGCGCGGGTGTTGACCAGGAAGTCGACATGCTCGGCGCTGTGATGGATGGAATGGAATCGCCAGAGGAACGGGATCTCGTGGCTCCAGCGATGGCCCCAGTAGTAGCCGATCTCCCCGACCACCAGCCCGGCAAGAAGGCGTGCCCAGAGTGGGAGGGCGGCGGTCGCCGCCAGGATACCGCCCGGTACAGCCCTGTGCACTGCCCAGGCGAGCACGCTGATTGGCACACTCAATAGCAGCGCGGGGAGCAAGCTGCTCAAGGAAATAGTAGCAAAGATCAACGCCGATCGCCTTGCGCAGGACTTTTTGCGGATGGACGGCGAAGAGCCGCTCGAGCGGCACGAAAATCACGACCAGGATTGCCAGCCACAGTGCCAACCGCAGGATAGGGATCAGTGAACCATAGAGCGCGCCGAGGAGCTGCAACATGGGGTCCCGTCCGGCGAATCCACGAACAGTGGTAATGCGATCACGGCTGGGGGGAACACTTTCCCGCCCAGCCGCGATTTGGATTATTGCACGAGCCCGTCAGGTTGTCGATCACGCTGCGGCGCGCTTGGCGGTGCGTACGCGCCGGCTGACGGCGCCAATGCCGAGCAGGCCGATTGCCAGCAGCACCACGGCAGAAGGTTCCGGCACGGACTGCATCGACACGTTCGCGAGCAGGGCACACGGGGGCAGCGTATCCGGGCCGCCGACAGACAGGAAGGAGAGCGTCTCGCTGGAAGCGGTGGCTGTGAAGTACAACGTCTGGGACATCCAGCCGCTGAAGCCATGACTGGGGTTGTTCACCGTGGGGGTCGACAGGGTCTGGCTGCCGAGGGATACCTGCCACTGTTCAGTGGTAGCGCCGGAAAAGCCGGCGAACTGGCCGGCCGCCCAGTTGAAGTTGACCCCGTAGAGTTGACCCGCGGTCAGGCCGGAAACCATTTGATAGAGAGGCGTATTGACGGGGCTCGTGCCGTCCATTGCGATGTAGTTGCCGCCTCCGGGGGGAGGGGTAATGGTATTGAGTCCGCCGTTGCCCGTGCCCCAAATGTAGGTTTCGGTGCCGTAGGCTGGGGCATAAGAGCCTTGTGTGTCCCCGGGCCCGGTGTACAAGAAGGTGTAGTTGTACTCAGGACCGGCGCCGGAGGCAGTCGATGCCCAGTTTGAGACAGAGGTGTAGCCCTGAGCAAGGGTGGAGGTGCCTGCATCGTTAACGAGCTGGCTCGGACCGGTGGGGTTGAGGGGGACGGAGCCGGTCGTGTACGACGTAAAGTTGCCGTTCATGATCAAGTCGCCCGCCCGAGCGAGGCCAGATGCGCCCAGGCCCAGGACGAGTGCGGCGATTCCGAGCACGGCCACTGTTTTCCAGGCCGTGTCGACCCGCCGTCGATCGTCGGAGCGCCCAAACTTGCGATTTACCCGATTGCCGTGATTCACGAGGAAATCCTTTCGCGTGCCCGATGTGTAGAAGGTATCAGCAGGCTCCGCCAACTCGGTCAGGAGCCTGGCCAGTCAAGAGGCTCGACTTCGTACGTTGCTCTTTCTTGGAGTAGCACCTCGGCTGGCGCCTGCAAAACAAGTGGACTGGGTGCCTGCTGTTCATGCATAGATGGATCGCTCCTTAGCCGTTGCGCAGGCAACCCTCTAGTTTTGGATAAGGAATTCTTAAGAGAATGTGGCACGTCTGGCCGGAATACATTTGTTTTTTCTTTAGGTCGGTGAGAGCATTGCAGAGAGGTGTCGAAGCGGCGAGCTCTTCGTGGCACCGCGATTTCTCTTCGGGGACCTCAACCATGAGCACAAGTTTCGATCGTCCTCTCGTCTCGGCGCTGCGTCACGAGTTGAATGCTCTTCGCGGCAATTGGTTTTGGTTTGTGCTATTGGGAGTTGCACTGGTCGTTTTGGGACTGGTCGCGCTGGGGGCGGTGGCGATCGCCGCGCTGGCCGCTGCGATGGTCATTGGGATTCTTCTGCTGTTGTCGGGGGCGGCGGAAGTCATCGGCGCATTCTGGTGCCGCGGCTGGAGCGGGTTTTTCCTGCACTTGCTTTCCGGCGTGCTGTCGATTGTCGTCGGGCTCTTGTTCATTCGCGCCCCGCTCAATGCTCTGGCCGCTCTGACACTGCTCATTGCGTGCTTCCTGCTGGTCAGCGGCATCTTCAAGATCGTGGCGGCCGTGAGCTATCGATTCGCGGCATGGGGCTGGTCGCTGGCGAGCGGGGTCATCGACGTGGTCCTTGGGGTGCTGATCTTGCTGGAGTGGCCGGAATCGGCGCTCTGGGTCATCGGATTGTTCGTGGGTATCAACCTGTTGTTCCGCGGGATGAACTGGATCGCGCTGGGGCTGGCGCTGCGGGTGCTGCCCAAGGCGGGGTCGTGAGTTTCGCGCGCGCTTGCCCGATGCGGGGTCGATCGGATCACTGACGGGTGACGCCCTTCACCCCCCCTGGGCCCTCCTTTGCAAGGGGGGGAAAGCTTGGTCGTCAATCGAATGGCCGGAACCTGGGGATGGCTTTGCCGTCGACATCCGTGAAGCCATACTCGGCGCCAGATCGGCCACGAAGTGGATCTTTCCGGACTTCTCCGCGACACGCGCATCGGCCGCCAGGAACGCGACGGCCCGGCCGATGTACTCGACCGATTCGCTCAAATCGAAGCGGAACATCTTCTTGTGCTCTTCCGTTTTCATATTCATCATCACGCGCTCCGTGCGCATGAAGCCGGGCATCAGGGTGACGACGGCGATTCCGTGCGGCTTGCACTCGGCCGCCATTCCGAACATCAGCCGGTTGATGCAGTGGTGCCCCACGTCCCACATGAGCTGGCCCTGATACTCCTCGGGAGGGGTGCCGTCGATCAAGCCATCGGTGACGCCCACGATCACGCCCCCGCCGGCGGCGGCCATCAGGCGGGCGGCATGGCAGCTCGTCAGGAAGTAGGCGATCGGCCCGGCCAGCATCATGTTGTCCCACTCTCCGAAGGGCTGCTCCCAGAAGGGACGACTCCAGGCTGCCTGCATATCCTCGATCGAATGGAACTCGTTGTGGCCACCCCAGACTGAATTGGCCAGCACGTCGATCTTACCCTGCTCTTTCTGGATGCGCTCAAACAGGGCGGCGACGTCGGCGAGCTTGGTGCAATCTGCCCGCACAGGGATGCCGCGGCCACCGCGGGAAGTCAGTTCCTCGGCGGTGTCGTCGATCGTCCCCGGAGCGCCGTCGGGCGGCCGGGGGCCTCCCCGCACGGTGCGGGCGGCCACATAAACCGTCGCACCCGCCTCGCCCAATGCCAGTGCAATCCCACGGCCCGCGCCACGACTGGCGCCTGAGACGACGGCCACCTTTCCCTTGAGCGGCTTCATGGAATGGCTCCGATCAAGAACCGCAAGACACTCTACGCGAGAGGACACTCCTCCCACTCCGCAGGGATTGTAAATGACTGTTCATTTAATGTCCAGCGGGGATTGTAAATCGCGATTCATTTATTTAGGATCTGGAAGATGTGTGCCCGGCCGCGAACGGTGAGTGACCTGGAATTGCTGCAGGCGACGGCGCGCGCGGTGAGCAGGGTGGGGCCTGCGCGGCTGACGCTGGCCGACGTGGCGCGCGAGGCGGGCGTGGTGCCGGCGACGCTGGTGCAGAGATTTGGCACGAAGCGGGGAATGCTGCTCGAGCTGGTGCGGCTGGGAAGTTCGTCGGAGGGGGACCAGATGGCGGCGATCCGCGCGGCGCACGCGTCGCCGCTTGCGGCGCTTTACGCCGTGGCGGAATGCTGGGCGGGGATGGCGGGGTCGCCGGAGGAGCTGGCGAATCACCTCAGTTTTCTGGTGATGGATTTGACCGATCCGGAGTTTCATCATTACGCGCTCGTGCAGGCGCGGGCGTCGCATTCCTCGATGCGGGGGCTGCTTGACGACGCCGTCAAAGCGCGGGAGCTAAATGCGTGTGATACGGAGCGTCTGGCGCGGGTGGTGCAGGAGACGATCCAGGGGTCGCTGGTCGCGTGGGCCATTTTTCGCGAGGGGGCGGCTCGAGATTGGGTCCTGCGGGACCTTGAGTTTTTGCTGGGGCCGTATGTTGCACGCGAGCGTGGGAAGGGTGGGAAGGTGAAGTCGCCGGATGCGGGCCTTGCGCGGTCGAGCCGTGGTCGGTCGGCGAGGGCGGGCGGGGGCGGGAAACATGGTTAAGTTGGCATGGGATGGCACGCGAATAGGAACTCACGCGATGCGGAAGGCCCTTCAGGTTCTCCTTGCTGCTGGCGGCGTCACGGCGATCTTCATTTCGCTTCTGCACATTGTGCTTGGGCCGGCGTGTATTCCAGGGTCTGTCCCGGTTAATGCCACGATGGATAGTGAAGATCGATTTTACGCCACGTTGTTCACTGCTTATGGTGCGGCTCTGCTTTGGTGTGTGAAGGGCATCGAGCGAAAGGGCGCGTACATCAAGCTTCTGGCGCTCATCTTTTTTGTCGGCGGGTTGGCGCGACTGGTTTCCATTGTGGCCGTCGGTCTGCCGAATCGATTTTTCGTCGCGATGACCGTTTTGGAGCTGGGGCTTCCTGTTGTCATTGTGTTTTTGAATTCGCGATTGCAAGCGGCGCCGCGCGCCGGGCAATAGGTTCCGGACCATGCATCGGCATCTGTTAAAGCGGCCGAAGAACGGTTCCTGACACCTTTATTCCGAGGCGCACGGCTCAACCTACCGGAGGCGGATTCCGCTCGCCGAAGCCGCGCTGGTGCCAGTAGGGATAGGCGGGCGTCGTGGCGCTGGCGGCGTCGAGCTTGGCGACCTGGGCGGGGGTCAGATTCCAGCCGACGGCGCCCAGGTTCTGGCGGAGCTGCTCCTCGTTGCGGGCGCCGATGATGACGTTGGCCACGCTCGGACGCTGGAGCAGCCAGTTGAGCGCGATCTGCGGCACGGTCTTGCCGGTCTCCTTCGGCCACCTCGTCGAGCGCGTCGACGACGCGGTAGAGGTACTCGTCGGCGACCGGCGGGCCGATGTCGGTCACGGCTTTGCTCTGGAGGCGGCTGGTCTCGGGCAGCGGCTGGCCGCGGCGGACCTTGCCGGTGAGCCGGCCCCAGCCGAGCGGGCTCCAGACGACGGCTGCCACCTTCTGGTCGAGAGCCAGCGGCATCAGCTCCCACTCGTAGTCGCGGCCGATCAGCGAGTAATACGCCTGGTGGGCGACGTAGCGGGCCAGGCCGTACTTCTCCGAAACGGCCAGCGACTTCATCAGGTGCCAGCCGGAGAAGTTCGAGCAGCCGATGTAGCGAATCTTGCCGGCGCGGACGAGGTCGTCGAGCGTGCTCAAGCACCTCCTCGATCGGCGTCATCGCGTCGAAGCCGTGCAGCTGGTAGAGGTCGATGTAGTCGGTGCCCAGCCGCTGCAGGCTGCGCTTCGACTGCCTGGATCAGGTGGTATCGCGATGAGCCGACGTCGTTCGGACCGGGGCCGACGCGAAAAGTGCCCTTGGTCGAGATGATGACCTGATCGCGGCGGCCCTTGATCGCCTGGCCCAGGATCTCCTCGGCCAGGCCGCTGGAATAGATGTCGGCCGAGTCGAACATGTTCAGACCGGCCTCGAGGCAGATGTCGACCAGCCGCGTGGCCTCGGCGACGTCGCTTGCGCCCCAGGCCTTGAAGAACTCGTTGCCGCCGCCGAAGGTGCCGGTGCCGAGGCTCAGGACGGGAACCTTGAAGCCGGAGCCGCCGAGCTGTCGGTATTCCATGAATCAGCGAGCCTCCAAAGTAAATGATCGGGTGATTCTGACGGCAAACGGTATGTGAGCGAGTTTCAGGAAGACGCTTCGCGGAGCGAAGGGCGACACTGGTAGTCGGCAAGTTCCTTCGCGGGACGAAAGGCGACATTCACGATCGGCTCGCAATGTCACATCACGCCGAACGGACGGCGCGGTCGAGGAATGGGTAGTCGGTGTAACCCTCGGGGCCGGATGCATAAAAGGTGGACGGATTTGGCTCGTTGAGCGGCGCGTTGACTGCGAAGCGGTGGGGCAAGTCCGGGTTGGCGAGGAAGAGCTTTCCGAAGGCGACGGCGTCAGCCTCACCGGAAGAGAGAACCTCCTCGGCAGACTCTTTCGTGAACTTTTCGTTGGCGATGTAACCACCGCCGAAGACCGCCTTCAACTGGGGGCCGAGGCGGCCCGGGCCCACGTACTCCCTGGCGCAAAGAAACGCGAGACGCCTGCGGCCAAGCTCGCGGGCGACATAGCCGAACGTACTCGCCGGGTCCGAGTCGCCCATCGAGTGCGCATCGCCCCGCGGCGCAAGGTGCATGCCCACGCGGCCCGGGCCCCAGACCGAAATCGCCGCATCGGCGACCTCGAGCATCAAGCGCGCCCGGTTCTCGATCGATCCGCCGTATTCATCGGTCCGATGATTGGTGCTGTCCTGCAAGAACTGGTCGAGGAGATAGCCGTTGGCACCATGAATCTCAACGCCATCGAAGCCGGCGCTCTGCGCGTTCTCGGCGCCCTTTCGATAGGCTTCGACGATGCCGGGAATCTCGTCAGGCCCAAGTGCTCGGGGCACCACAAAGGACTTCTCGGGACGGACGAGGCTGATGTGGCCGGAGGCGGCGATCGCGCTCGGGGCGACGGGCAGCTCGCCGTTCAAGTACATCGGGTCTGACATGCGGCCGACGTGCCAGAGCTGAAGCAGAATCCGACCGCCGGCGTTGTGGACGGCGCGAGTGACGAACTTCCAGCCCTCGACCTGCTCGGCCGACCAGATGCCCGGCGTGCTGGGATAGCCGACGCCCATGGGAGTGACCGAAGTCGCCTCGGAGATGATCAACCCTGCCGAGGCCCGCTGGGCGTAGTACTCGGCATTGAGCGGGACGGGGACCCGGCCCGCGCAGGCGCGGCAACGGGTGAGCGGGGCCAAGATTACACGGTTGGGGAGGATCAGCTCACCGAGCTCGAGCGGGTCGAAAAGGTTGGGCATGAAGTCAATCCTATTGAAGATAAGGCGACCGGGCTGTACACTCCAATATAGATAGTTCGTAAGTTCCGAACAAGGGAACTAGCGCACAGCGGGGTCTCATGGCAGCCAGGCCGCTCCGGCATCCCGGGATGGAAAGCGTCACGGTCGCGGACATCCTTCATGCGCTCGCTGACCCCGTGCGACTGGCGATCGTGAGCGAACTCCTGGAGGCCGGCTCGGAGATGAATTGCGTGGAGACGATGAGCAGTGCGAAGATCGTGCTGCCGAAGTCGACGTGTTCGCAGCACTTCCAGATCCTGCGCGACGCGGGGCTCATTCACTGCGAGCGCAAGGGGGTGGAGCTCACGAGCCGGCTACGGCAGCGCGAGATCCAGCGGCGGTTTCCGGGTCTGCTCAAGTCGATCTTGAAGGCGTACAAGGCAGAGCGGGGGAGGGGGGAGTGATCGAATCCCGGAGGAAGAGCGCGGGGAGCGATCCATTGTCCTGGAGACCAGTGCCGGGTAACGTCTGATCGGGCCGCAGCCCCGGGGAGCAGTTTCCAGGAGTGGCAGCGCATCATCTTCGATCTTGCATTTAGATTCGCGTTTACAGGTACCAAGTTATGCGCATCTCAAGGCTTCTGGCGTGTTCGCTCATTCTGGGGTGTGTTTGCAACGTTCAAGGGCAGGAAGGAGAGGTGAAGCCGCTGCCGCTGCCCAAGAACATGCGAGTGCAGAGCTCGGCACCCCGGGGCGAGGTCTGGGCCAAACTTACTCCCAAGGAAAAGATGCTGGCTTACCACTTGATCGAGGCGGCAAATTCCGGCCGCGAGCTGCTTTTTCAGCGAACACACCGGCACTCCGTGACCATCAAGCGACTGCTCGAGGAAGCCCTGTCAGCCGAGCAGATCGAGAAAACCAGGAGCGAGCTCGGCGAGAAAGCATTTCAGGAGCTCCTCGTCTACAGCGCCAAGTTTCTGGATCAGGGCGGTCCCTATGCCGCATCGAACCGCAAGTACGTGCTGGAGCACGTGACGCAGAGCCAGGTCCAGGCGCTCTTCGATCGCTCGAGGCGAGGGCCATTTCTGTCCAAGCGGGATCGAGCCGAGATTGCCCGATTGCTGTGCGACGGAGGTTACGAGGTGCGGCAAGCGCCGGAGAGTCCGGATGGGAAGGGGCTGGAGGAGACGGGCAGCAACTTTTATGAGCAAGGCATCACCGGCCTTGAAGTCATGACTGTACTGGACAAGACCCTCAAACCGAACATCAATTCACGCGTCGTCCGCTCGCAGAACGGATTGGCGTGCGAGACGCTCTCGTCGCAGCGCCCAGGGGAAGTCGGTGAAGCGCTCCGGAAGGTGGTTTCCCACCTGGAAGCCGCCCGGCCGCTCGCGGCCACGGCTCACCAGAAGGAACAGATCGATGCGATGGTCAAGTATTTCCAGGGCGGCGATGTGGAAGATTTTCGACAGGCCAGCATCGCCTGGGTGCGCGACCGGGCCGATTCCCGGGTGGACTTCATGATCGGCTGGGTTGAATTTGAAGGCGACTTTCTGTCGCGCATGGCAGCGTGGGAATCTTACGTGCAGATCGTTGACCCGGAAATCAGCCGGCTGGCGCAGGGGCTTTCGACGCGTGCGCAGGCATTTGAAGATGCGATGCCTTACGGACGATTCAAGAAAAAATTCCCCGCCGATTATTCACCACCGGCCATCATGGTCTATTATTTTCAGGAGATCTCGGGCTTCCGTTCCAGCGGCTACAATCTGCCCAATTTTGACGACATTCGACGCGATGTGGGCGCGAAGAACGTCATTCGCTTGTCGATGCCGGGTGAAGATGCCGATCAGACGCTCAAAGCGAGGCGCCGCGAAGCATTCCAGGAGTTCCTGCCGGCGGGCAAGGTCGACGCAGTCCTGGAAAACCGGGAAAAGTGCTGGCGCAATCTGGTGCTGATGCACGAAATCATCGGCCACGGCTCGGGAACCTATGATACGAGCAAGTACGGCAAGACCGACGATCCGGTCTCGATTCTGGGCCGGCTCGGCAGTGCTCTTGAAGAAGAGCGTGCCGACCTGACGGCGCTTCTTTTCGTGGACGACCCCAAGCTGGTCGAGGCTGGTGCTTTGAAAGATGCGACCGAGGCCAAGCTCTTCCGGCAGCTCACTTACGATCTTTACGTGAGCGATTTTCTGCAGCGGCTGTCACGTGACCGGACTCTTCTGGAAATGCACCAGCGCGGGCACTGGCTGTTCATCAACAAGCTCCTGAAGGCAGGTGCGATCCAATGGGCGGCGCGGGACGGTGGGACAATGACGCCGGAGAATCAGGTGCTGGCCGTGGTGGATTACGACCAATTCCAGAGCGTGGCCCGTGCGGTCCTGGGTGAGCTCCAGGCGATCAAGGCAAATCGGGAAGAGAAGCAGCTTGAGGCCCTGTTCAACGAATTCGCGCCGCTGTCGGCGATCGAACAGCCCTGGGCGCAGGCCGTCATTCGCCGCGGCGAACATCTGGCAATCAACGCGGGCTACGTGGAACAACCTTGGCGTGTGACTGCGGATGGCAAATACGAAGTGCTCGGCGGCAGTGCGCTTGAGAGCATCGCACCGTTCTGGAAGCGTTGAGGGGCAGGGATCTCACGGTAGGTTTTTGACTGCGGCAAGCCTTTCATTCCCGAGGTGTTCAATCCCACCGAGGCGGGATCGCGGGCGGATGGGGCGGGGACGAAGTCGTCGAGCAAGCTGCTGAGGATGTGCGCGCGGCGTCCGCGAGCCTGCACGTCGAGTTCCGGCGGCGGGCGAAGAACGTCGAGCGTTGATCTCCCGTCCGACGCGGACGCGCCCACACGACGTCTTCGACCGACGGCGAGCGCGAACCGCTATCAGCGCTTCCCTTCTGACGACACCGATGATGCCGGCGCGGATGGGGCGTACGAGCGAGGCGGATTTCGCGAGCGCCTGAATCAGCTTGCGCCCCTCGGCTGCGGGGGCTGGCGAGCGTGCCTTGGCGGCGAGACTGAGCTCATGCGACTCGACTGCGGTAAGGGGCTCGACGGGCGGCGTCCCAGGCGGCTGGGCCACCTGGGACGGCTGGTAGAGCGCCAGGTCGTGGCGATGAATCGGCCGCGTCCTGGCGCCACGAGCGGTGCGACGCGACGAGCGCGGCAAACACGCAAACCACCGCAAGCGCGATGGTCACTCGGCTGCTACGGCGAAGACTTATTGGAGCTGATTCAATGCCACAGTCTCTCTCATCCCAACAGCCGGTGCACATCCTTCAGTTTGGCGGCGATGTCGATCTCCTGTGAGCAGGTCGGCAGGCAGTCGCCGCAGCCGACGCAGGACGTGCCGTTTTTCGTCAAGGCGGCGTATTCCTTCCGCGCCCGGTCGAGGTCGTGATAATCCCGGGCATACCGCTCGTACCGGAAGACGTCCGCAATCCCGATGTGTTCGGGGCAACTGGAGACGCACTGGGCGCACAATATGCAGGTCAACCCCTTGTTGTAGCCGGACAACAGGGTGAGCGTCGCATTGTCCTGCGGGCGCATGGCCAGGCTGGTGGCCGCGCCTGCGTTCTCGCGGAACTGATCAAAGTTCTTGGTCGCGATCACGGCTGCGGTGAGGCTCGGGTTTGATGTGAGCCACTTGACCAGCGCCGCGGCAGGGGTGCTGCCCTGGTATTTCGGGTCCGCCAAAAGCTTTTTGAACGACTCATCACTGGCCGCACGCCCGACACCGCCCATCGTCTTCATGGCGATGGTCCCGATGTCTTTCTTCTTCGCCACGTCGATCCACTCCGATACCTCTTTGCGGTCGCCAAGGGTGTGGAAGAACTGGGTTGCCTCATACGGCCGATTGTCGGCCAGGTAGTGCATGATTTCCCAGGCAAAGTTTCCGCCGGGCAAGTTGTTGTAATGATGTTGGGAAATGGCCAGGTGTTTGACCAGCCCCTCCTTCTTGAGCCGCTCGAACGCCTTGACCATGCCTGGGTTCTGCTTCACTTCTTCCACGGAGTGATAGCCGAAGTGGAATTTGAAGACGTCGTAGTATCCGACGCCCGATTCCTTCAGGCATTTCTTGACAAACTGGTAGTGCTGCTCTTCGTCGATCTCGCCGCGCTCGTGGCCACCGTTGACGCGGTCCACGACGCACTCGAGATAATAGGACTCCCTTGGCTGACTCTTGATGGCCGGCGGAAGCGTGCTGGCAGTCCACCTCTGGGCCTTGTGCCAGTAATTGACTCCGGCGTTTACCGCCCTGGGAATGAGCTCCTTCGGCCAGTCGGACGCGCCCACGAGCCAGCCAATCTCGAGACCGGTGCGGCCGTATCGCCGCTTGGGCAGTTTGTCGGCGGCGGCCTGCTCAGCCGCCAGCAGAGGCAGGCTGGTGATGCTTGCCGCCGCCACACCCGTCGCCCCGAGCCGCATCATGTCGCGGCGAGAAAGGTTCTGCGCCATCAGACATAGCCGTAACCTCTCCTTCTGAAGATCAAACATGGAAAGCGGCCCGGTTCCCGCAACGAATCCAGTCTACCGTGGAAGCAGCGGCGGTCAACAGCCGAGTACCTTCTGGGCGGTGCCAATGTTCAGTACGCATCAGCGGAGATCGTCTCGCCTCCGTTGCGGCTCCCGAGTGCCTGCCAGGTTAGCGGGTTGATCGAGTTCTTGATGAACTGGACGTGGCCATCGGCCATCAGGGCCTGGACGCCGGCCGGGTGGTTACTCCGCGCGGTGACGTTGAGTGAGAGATAGCTCCACTCCGGGTCGGATTTGTTGCTGTGCGGCAGGCCGCCGCGGCAGTCCGGGTTCAGATCGTTAGGGGGCCTGCGGTGATTGTACATCGAGTGGCCGGGCGCGCCATAGTGCCAGCGGATGCCCTTGGTCGCCTGAAACATGGTCGTGCTCGCCGGCTGCGATAGGCAGTAGGTCGCGTAGTCGGCGTCGGAGGTCAGCGGCGGCCCGGTGCTCGTGTTGTTTCCGGTCACGAGGAAGACGCGCGTCGGCTCGGTCGCGTAGGTCGAGCTCTGGTTCGAACGGATCGTCTCGGCCATCGCAACCGTGTTCGACATACCATCGAGGAACTCGGCTGGGCGGACGCCCCGGTTCTCGAAGAAGACGCCGTTGGGCAACACACCAAACGGCGAAGTCACGCCTGCCGGGAATACTTCCTGGAGCGGGTAGGTCGAGCCCACGTTGAAGTCGTAGTTGTGCGAGGCATAGTTTTCACCGGCGACGGTGATCTGCACGGCCGACGCCGCGTCCGACGGACAGAGAAGCGAGTTGATGAAGGTGGCCGCACCGGTCAAGTTGGCCGCGGCTAACGGGAGGCTGGTCTCCAGCTCGGGTGCAAGGTTGAAATTGAACGAGTTGAAAATCGCCCCCTGGTCGAGCTGTGGGAGTATTTGCGAGTATGCGCCCCACACGTTGCCGATGCCCGCAATGTGCGAGTTGAACCGGCCCGGCGGCAGCGTATCGACTGCCGTCATGTAGTTGTGCAGGGCCAGGCCGATTTGTTTCAGGTTATTGCTGCAGCTCGCTCGCCTGGCAGCCTCGCGGGCGGACTGGACCGCGGGCAGGAGCAGGGCGATCAGGACGGCGATGATTGCGATGACGACCAGTAGCTCGATCAGGGTGAACGCCGGGCGGTTTCGCGCGATTCTCATGGATGTGCCTTTGAGCCAGTAGGAAACTTACTCCCGACGTACCGTTCGGGCCGTTGCGCCAGGATCGTGTCGGACCAGATACTATAGTGGCGGCTTGATGACGTGACAAGTATGGCGTAAGATGACATGATCATGGCAAACCTGCCCCCGTTCGAAAACCTTCTGCGGTCCCGGCGCACCGACCGTGGCTGGTCGCAGGCGGAACTGGGTCAGCGCTCGGGCCTCTCGCGCGCGGGCATCAGCGCCATCGAGATGGGTCGATTGATTCCGTCTGCGGCGGCGGCGCTGGCCCTTGCAGCCGCGCTCGGGTGCCGGGTCGAAGACCTGTTCCAGCTCCGCCGTCCCGAACCGCGGGAACCGCAGTGGGCGTGGCCGCCCGGGCGGGAGCCGTGCCGATACTGGGTGGCGGACGTGGGCGGTGTCGAGCGGCGATACCCTGTCACGGCAACGCCCATGGGGGTGGTCCCGCACGACGGTATCTATCGGGACGGGTTCTTTCAGGGACGAGGGCGCTTCGACCCGCGTCGAACCCTGGTGATGGCCTGCTGCGATCCGGCCGTGGGCCTGCTGGCTGAGGAGCTGGCGCGCACCGCCCTAGTGCGGCTGATCGCCTTGCACTACCCCAGCCGGACGGCCCTGACGCTGCTCGGCCGGGGCCTGGTCCACGCGGCCGGAGTGCATCTGACCACGGCCGGCAAGCCGGACGGGAACGCGAGGGTCGTCCGGCGCGAGATCGGCACCGGCTACGAGCTGCTCCGCGTCGCTCGCTGGGAGGAGGGGATCGCCGTTGCAGCGGGGCACCGATTCTCGTCCGTGCGCACCGCGGCGCGTTCCGACCTCCGCTGGATCGGGCGCGAGGAAGGGTCCGGTGCACGGCAGTGCCTCGATGAGGTGCTGAAGGGCCGCGCGGTGGCGCCCGGTTCACGGCCTGGGACCACCGAGGCGTCGTCGAGGCGATCCGGAGCGGCTGCGCCGACGCGGGGGTGTGCCTCCGCCTGGTCAGCGACGAGGCCGGGCTTGACTTCCTCGGGGTCCGCGAGGAGGCCTATGACCTCTGCTTTTCTGCGCAGTGGGCACAGGACCCCAGGATTCAGGCACTGCGGACTGCCGTGCGCTCACCGGCCTATCGCAAGGCGCTCGGCGATTTGCCGGGATACGACAGTGCAGAGACAGGCGAATTACAGGACGTGAGCTGATCGCCGAAGGATGAGTGCGCGGAATGTGCGGACTGGGGACAGTCGAATCAACGCTTGTACGCGTCGGTCCGACGACACCGGCGCATGCTCGGGATACGGGCAAACAAAGCCAGGAGGTTGCGAGCTCAGCTCGACCAAACGGACGGTCAGATCATCGCTGTGATCAGGTCAACGTTAACGTGGCCGGTTGAATGGCGAGACCCGTACCCGCGCCGAACAAGCCGGCGGAGCTGTATCCGCCGAAGCCAGTCAGGGTGATCGTCTTCGCGAAATCGTATGATCCTGACCCGTGGCATGTATGCCCGATTGGTGAGCCCCTGTCAGGTTTTATCCCGCGAACCAGAACGATGAAACCACACCGACGGTTCAACATCGCGGACGGGATGATCTTGATCGCGACCACGGCCGTCGCCCTTGCTTTCAACGAGTCGCCTACTTCGCCCCTGAGAACAGCTTCTCGTCAGCCAGGGCTTTGCGCACGGCTTCTTTCAACGGGGCGCCCCGGAGGTTCATGGCGAGGACCCGGCCATTGGGACCGATCAGGAACGTCGCTGGGATTGCCCGGATCAAGTACGTTTCGGCGACCTCGCCTTTGAGCATGGCCCCCGCGAAGGCGTGTGTCCAATTCAGGCCGTTCGCTTTGACGTACTGAGCGGGGCGCTCGATGCCATCGTCGCACGAGAGGCCGACCAGCAACGAACCGCGGGTCGGCGCCGAAGGTTTGCTGGATGTCCTTCATCGCCGGCATCTCGGCGAGGCAAGGCTGGCACCACGTCGCCCAGAAGTCGAGCAAGACGAGCTTGCCGCGCTGCTCGCTCAGCTTGAACTGGCCGCCGTCGAGCCGTGGCGCCGTGAAGTCAGGGGCGAGATCGCCGACGCGCACATAAAGCCTGACCTTCACGTCCCCGACCTCGACCGGTTGGTCCTCCGGTCCTTCAGGCACGGTCACGGGGAGGGTCGCGTCACCCATCGTGGCGCGTGGTTGGCCCCAGGTTCTTTTGTCGGAAGGCAAACTCACTGAAATTCTTAACTCATAAGTACCCGGTGCCACGTCCTCGATGCGGAACCTGCCGTCTTTGTCGAACCCCGACGCGAACGTCTGCCAGGGCGTCGTGGCTTTACGGCGCTCGGCTCTGGGCAGTTCGAGAACGGCTGCGTCGTTGCTCCGCCAGTCGACGGGCTCGGGAGGAGTGCCGTCGAGCACCACCCGGCCGATCACTGGTCGACCCTTGCCGCCGAGTCGAACCTGGGTCGTCTGGCCTGGCTTCACCTCGACTGACTCCTGCTCGCACCACTCGGTTCGATAGGTCGTGTTCAGAACGCGGGCGATGTGACCGCGGCCGGGAATCACCCTGTCGATCGCGAACCGCCCCTGCGAATCGGCCGTGAAGTGATAGTCGTAACTCCGCATTCTGAAGAGCATCACCGCGATTCGAGGGCAACTCCGGCAAATAGACGACTGACTGGTAGGCAGCCGGCTTGCGGCCGATCCTCACCCGCCTTCGATTCGTCCCCAGGGCTGCAAGAGGAGCTTTCCGGTCTTGGCGAACTCATCAGATGTCGCGTCGGCGAACCCCGCATCTGCCGCGACGACGAGCAAGAACGTCCCCTCATGTTTCGGGAGCGTGAACCGGCCGTCCGGTCCGGTGGTGGTCGTCTCGGCATTCGAGTTGTGCTGGACAACGCCGTCACGCACGAACGCGTAGTTCTCCTGCGTGCCCAGAACAACCTGGACCCCCGCGGCGGGTCTGCCGTCGGGCAGGAGCACGACTCCGGAGATCCCCGCGGAGGGCTTCAAGCGAAAGTCCTGGATCATCGCGCCTTCGTCCGAGCGGAAGCCGCGCGATTCGGCCGGCTCGTAGCCGGGCGCCTCGACGCGCACGGACGACTCCTTCGTCGGCATATCGAACTTCATCGAGTAACGACCGCCGGTGTATTCCACCGCGCCCATGCGCCACCACGTGATGCCCTGGCTGCCTTCGAGCTCGAGGCCTTGGATCACGCGGAAACGGGGCACCGGCTTGCCGGTCACCGCGTCGGTCACACTCCCCGAGATCACCAGCGCCGGGTTCAGCGTCACGACGTGCTCTTGATCCGAGGCGGTCAGGGATACGGGTTCCATACGCAGATACCCATCTCTAAAGATATGGAAAAGCATGGCGTCGCTCGGGGCACTTGTCCATGTGAATCGCCCTGCGGCATCGGTTTGAGCGTTCCAGGTGGAGCGCCATGCAACCTCGGTTTGAGCCCCGACCCGGAGCAACGAGTCGTGCCCGCGCCACTTACCGATCTGCAAAGTAGGCGCCGGCGACGGGCTTGCCGGCCCGGTCTACGACCCTGACGCGGAGTGTGCTCGCCTTTCCAAGTCGGATAACAGGCGCCTCCACCTCTCCTACATTCGGGACGTTTACCTCCCGAAACTCGGGGCCGAAACCCTCAGCCTGCGCCGTGACGATCGCCGAACCCGGCTCACAACATCGGAGGGTGTACTCCCCGAGCTCGTTGGTCGCCACGGGCGTCCTCTCGTCCCGATATTCAGAGCCTCCGGTCTCGACTTTTGCCCCCTTAACGGGCTTCCCTGATCCGTCGACCACGCGGCCCTTCACTGTGGCACCTTTTGCGAGGATCGTCCGCCACTCTCGCCCGCCGTCCGATTGGCCTGGACGCGGTCGGTAGTCCGGATGGCGGACGCGCAGGCTCACGCCCGAGACGTTTGCCGGCGCATCGTCGATGCGCCAGCGCCCCTGCTCATCGGTCTTGGCGGTTCCCAGCTCATAAACGAAGCGGGTTTTTCCGCCTGCCGTCGGCCAGGCCATTGGGGTCACACTGGCCTGCGCAATGGGCTTCCCGGCCTCGTCTTGCACCACGCCACGGATTGGCACGCCCGGCTCGAGCCGCGCTTCCTGCGACTCCGGCAACGAGATGGCATGATCGCGGTCGTCCCAAGAAAGGAACAGGCCTACGTACCCGGGTTTCTTCAAGTTCAGACCCAGAAAGTGAATGGCGATCCCCGGGGGCCATTCGATCGACGCCGTGCCCTCCTTGCCGGTCGTGACCGTTTCCTTACGAGGTTCGCCCTCACCTCGAATCTCGCTACTCACCGAGACCCCATCGAGCGGCTCACCGGGCTTTGCGCGGAGGACGCGGAGGGAAAGACGATGACTCGAAGCGGGCTGCGCCCGACTGTTTTCGGGAGCGGCGTTCGCAACGAATAGCTCCGCTTCGGTCGCCTTTCGCGCCGGGGGCTGATCCTTCTGCGCTGGGCTTTGTTCGGCGCCTTTGATTCCCAAGCCGCCGATGAGAATGACGATCACACTCAATGCGAGCAGAGCAGGTGCGATCATCCTCCAGGTAAGGGCACCGCGGAAAACCCTGCGCTCGAGCGCCTCGATCCGCAGGAAGACGTCGGGGGTGCCGGCCATGGCGAGGCCGGGGACGGGCGCGGGCCCGGAGACCTGGAGCGCCAGTCTAGCAAGCGTACGGCCGTACGAAGCGACGTCGCCCACCAGATCGGCCGCCAGGGCGTCACAGACGACGTCGCACGCCGCCAGGTGCGCGGCGCGGATCCGCCAGACCAAGGGATGAAACCAAAGAACGATCGACCAGAAATGCAGGACCATGTTCCAGACCAGGTCGTGCCGGCGCGCGTGGGCGAACTCATGGGCGAGGATGGCCCGGAGATCCGCGCGGTGGGTCTCCTCGCAGTTCGCTTCCGGCAACAGAAGCCACGGTCGAAACAGGCCGGTCAGGCAGGGTGCGGGGACTTCCGCCGTCTGGACGACACGAACGTCTTGACGGCAGCCGAGTGCGTCGGCGACCGCGCGGCACTCCGCGACGACCGGGGCTGGGACCGCCGTGGACCGCCCGACGATCCTCGAGACGCGCCAGACGCACAGCCCCAGCCGTAGCGTCATCACGGCAACTCCGAGCAGCCAGATCGCCAGCAAACCGGCGCCCAAGTTTGACCAGGACATGACGGCTTTCCAACGAGCGACTGCCGGGCCTCCGCTCGATCGTTTCGCACTCTCCGGACGTCGCGGGCGTGCAGGAATGGAGGCTTGAAGGCGAGCGACCTGCGCGGGCTTCTCCGAGAGAACCGGAACCGGATTCGCCGGCGGGGCGACGCTTTCCGCGGAACGCGTTTGGGCGGCGATCGACTCGGCGGGGGGCAAGCGCCAGGTGACGAAGGGCGGCGCAGCGGTGAGGATGACGATGGTCGCGAGACCCACCGCGGCCGACCGCCAGACGAGCACCCGCCAGCGCGGGTCTCGTTTCGCGAGGACCAGGTGCGCCACCCACGCCAGGATGAGCAAGGCCGTCCAGCGGCCGGCCAGGCCGTAGACCCACGGGAGCTCCGCGAACCACGATACGACCGAAGATGTGTTCATGACCGGCTCCTGCTACTTTGTGGGTTCAAGTCCGGGCTTTCGTCGGCGAGTTGCTTCAACTTCAAGAGGTCGCTCTCACTGAGCTTCTCTGACTTGATGATGTTCAGCACCAGGGTCTGGATCGAGCCGCCGCAGTGGGCGTCGACGAATTCCCCGAGCATCGAACGGAACGCCGAGCGCGGTCGCGTCGCCGGCTTGTAAAAGTACGCCTTTCCGACCTTCCGGCGCGTCACGTGACCCTTTTCGACCAGCGTCGTCAGGTAGAAACGGAGGGCCGGATTCTTGATCGGCTCGGGGAACCGTCGTTGGAGATCCGCGGGCTTCATCTCGCCATGCTCCCAGAGCAGGCGCATCACCTTCAGTTCCCCAGGCGTAAACGGCGGCATCAGAAGCTCCTCCCACGGTCAACGTGCAAATCGTACTGCACATGGAAGGCAAATGTCAAGGGGGATGTGCAGGAGGACTTGCAGTTCCAGGAACTTGAACCGCCTCGTCCTCGGTAGCGCCCCATCGGAATTCGCCGTGCTCGGATGCGAAACCGGAACAATCTTGACGCCGCGTTCTAGCTACCTGCGCTTTGCCGGCGACGGGGGGGCAGCCGGCACATTCGGCTTTCCCGGGGAGGGCGAATTGGTGGCAGCCCGCCACCGCGGCCGCCGGATGAATCGGAACACGGTTCGCAAGATCCGGATCATACACGCGAGTGCCCCGATGACGAGGACCCCCGGTATGACGACGAGATACCATCCTGACCAGGTGTAACGCTCGATCGCCGCCATCCCTCGCATATCGGACCACAACAACCAAGTCGCGATCGCGACCGTGACGACCGCGGTCAGGCAGACTCGCAGTGCGAGCCGCCGCCAGCGCCCGTTGCGGATGCCCAGGCCGACGGCAACCGGATATTCGAGGATGGCAAGTCCGACCAGGCCGCCCAAAATCAACTCAACGACGGGTACGGACCGATATATCGCGATCCAGCCGGCCAGCGGGACCGCGACAACGACCGGTAGCGCCAGCAACAGCGACACACCCCGGACGCGCCGACGAGTCGCCAGTTTCAGAACCGTCAATGGAATGATGATGTTGATTAACGCGAGACCGCCAAAATCGAAAAATGCCCGCGCCAGGTCGGCGGCGGCGTTCGGCCGGTGCCACGGCAAAGGACGCATCCAGCGCGGGTCGTCTGAGGTGGGCAAGTGTGCGATAGGCGCCCCGCGAGCCGGCTGGACAGCCCCCTCGGGCGTGGTGGCCAGGGCCAGCCGGCAGACCGTGGTGTCGCCGGCTGCGGAGATTACTCGCGGCGGTCGCGCGGAGTCTCCCGCGTCAAGCACCGTGGCCGAGCCGCGCCCGTCCCACCGCGGACGCCCGGTCGCGCCGTCGAGAACCGATCATCGAGTCGAGCACGACAACCGCCGGTTGACCCTTTGCTGAGGGGATGACTTCACGCACCGCCTCGCGGGTTGGCCGGAACCACCTATTCTCGAGGTCGCGCCCGACGGCGCAAAGCCGGTCGCCGTCCCGGAACAGCAGCTCGTCGGCACCGTCGCCATCCAGGTCCGCACGTATTAAAGTGCCTGGCGAAGAGGCTTTCACTTCGCGGCTGGCTCGCTCGTGGCCCGTGGCGTCGAGGATCACGACCCGCTGCTGCGTGCCGGAAACCGGAAACGCGACGCACACGTCGCTTGCTCCCTTCCCCTCGAAATCGGCCAGGCACACGTTGCGCTGATTTTGGTTGTCCACTCCCGAAAAGCCCGGAGCGTACCAAGACCATCGGGTCGAGCCGTCACGACTATCGAGCGCTGTCACCACCAATTTATCCGGGATTCCGAAGATTTCGTTCCGCACGAATTCAAGCCGGCCGTCGCCATCAAGGTCGCCCGCCTCGAATATGGGCAACCGATCGGCGCGGTACGAGGTGGCGTGTGACCAGAGCGTCTTGCCGTCGCGGAGCGAAACCGCACGCCACTGGCACGCAGTCGGGTCGATGAGCTGTGGCGGGAGAAGTACGAAGATATCAACATAGCCATCACCATCGCAATCGACGAACGCGTGAGCTGAATCGGGCGGTTTTCCTCGGCCCACACCCAGAAGATCGGCGAGCGCTCTATCCCAGATCACGTGCCCGTCGCGCCCCGATAGTCGGGCCAGGCGATCTTGTGGAAAAACGTTTCCGCCGGTTAACCCGCCCGGCGGCACAAACTGTCCGTGGTGCCGCACGATGAAGTCCATCGGTCCGTGCGGCTCGCAGGCGATAACATCAATACTTGCGATCTCGGAGAAGCTTCTTGTCACGTCGAAGCTCAGCGGAAGGGCGCCAGCCGACCAGAGCGGCCGCCCCGATCTTCCGCTCAAGACTTCCAGGGGCAAAGTCGCGGCGCCGCGCGAGGAACCGAAATAGGACTCGCTTCTGACGACACTGATCTCCGGGGCACCGTCTCCATCGAGATCGCCTCCGGGAAGAGCCAGGGACGACAGCGTATAGCCGGGCTCGCCCGTGGCATCTACCTCAATCCACGGGCCCTGGTATTCGAGTCTCCTCCGCCAGAGGAGCTTTCCATCGCGCCCCGAGTGAGCGACCGCCGCCAGGGTTTCTCTGGAGCTTTCATCGATATCGGGCCGCACCCGCAGGTCGTCACTGACGACGTCCGAGATTCCGTCCCCGTCGAGATCTCCCGCTTTGTGATAACGCCCGAGCGCTCGCCACGCTTCAGGCGCCTGGCCACGATAAGCTCGCAGATTACCGCTCACGGAGCCCCAAAGGTCCGCGAGGCCATCTCCGTCAAGGTCGGCCGGCCGGGGCCACGATAGCCCGTCGATCGAGTGCAGTTCACGTCCAGTGGTAAGGGAAAGGAGGTGGACCCGCGGGGGCTCGCGATGGTGATAGGGATTCGTCTGGCCGGTCCACGTCGCGGCGGTGCCGCCCAGCGGGACCGCGAGCATCGGCCAGCCGTCGGCCCCGCGTCCCCACAAGAATGGCGTCCAGACCATGACGGACGGTCGCCAGTGACCCAGCTTGAAGTCCGAGTGCCACCACCAGAGCGAATGCCCGTCCTTGCCGGAGAGCATATCGACGTAGACGGAGAGCGCTTCGAGGTGTTGCCGTCCGTCGAACCGCGACACGGCAACCAGGTCGCGCGTGCCGTCGCCGTCGAGATCCGCTGTCTCCAAGACCTGGGCGAGTCCATCATCTTCCGCCGCCAGGGGCGCGAACAACGGATGCTTGGGATGCAACGGCCGAGCCCAGCGGTCCGCGCCCGAGGCGCCGTTGAGCAGCCGAGCACCCCGGTACTCATCGCCGCTTCTCAGCGCACCAGAGTCGGCGACCAAGATCTCGGATCGGCCATCGCCGTCGACATCGACGATCGCCGGCCAGTTCGGCGGGGGGTTGATCGCGGCCGACTTAAACCGCGCGCGGACGGTCTGGGTCCACAGCCGACGGCCTGTCCCACAGGAAAACGCCGCCAGCGTCTGTTGA
Source organism: uncultured Planctomycetota bacterium (assembly GCA_963823665.1). Taxonomy (GTDB): domain Bacteria; phylum Planctomycetota; class Planctomycetia; order Isosphaerales; family Isosphaeraceae; genus CAVXHV01. The sequence continues at coordinate 1,442,920 of CAWGMQ010000006.1, read as the reverse complement.
TTCGGCGAGGGGCTCGGCCCGAGCGCCAAAATTTCGGGTTCGCCGTCACCATCGAGGTCCGCATGCTGGACAGGGCGCACGGGTGCGAACCCGAAGTCGATCGGCTGGCCCCGCGATTGCCCGTTCGCGGGGTTGAAACCGATCCAGGTCCCCCGGGCCCCGTCGACGAACGCCGCCGTCAAACCGTTCCGACCGTCCATCAGCATGACACCGCAGTCCGAGGGCTCCGGCGCCAGCTGATCGATCGGATGCACCCAAAGAGCTCGGCCTGAGCGTCCCGAGACGGCCAAGACCACGCGTCGGCCACGGTGTTTGACTGTCTCCCATACCACTACCGCTGGCTGGTCGGTCGATCCGCGGGGACGAAGCGAGGGCGGTACGTCTTCGAGGAGGACGAACGCGGCAATCAAGTCCGGCACGAAGTCGCCATCGACGTCCCGTAAAGCTGGTGAGCCGAGAACCGCTCCCGGTCGGGGAACCTGCTCGATCGAATGCGGCCACGCGGGGCCATGGATGTCCAGCCCGCCGCGCCCATCGATCTCGGCCGAGTAAGTCCAGAGCATCGACCCGTCCTTACCCGAAAGTGCCAGGAGCGATGGCGTGCCTCGAAAAGCCCAGACAATGTCGGCCGTGCCGTCGCCGTCAAGGTCCGGGGCGGGCTGGACCAGCACGCCAGGTCGTCTCTCGTCGCCCAGGTAGGAAAGCCGTTGCATCCAGGCAACCGGGTCATGCTTCGCCTCCCACGGAATCGCCGGTCGCGACGCGTCCCAGAGCGTCCGGCCGGACACACCGTCGCGCCGGATGAGCGTCGTGCCCGTCCACTCGACGAGATCGGCCTTACCCGGGGAGAGCAGCAGTGCCTCCGAAGCGAACGCGTACGGGATCGGCTCCTGCCCGAGCAGGCGGTTTTCATCGGCAGCGAGGTGGTAGTTGCCCAGCTCACCGGGGCCGACGCCGAACTGGTAGGTTTGACTAAGAATCCCCGGTCCTCCCACCCGCAGGCGATACTTGTCCTCCGGCAACGACACAATGGCGTGCGTGCCGACGGAGAACGGCTCGCCGACTCGTTCCTCGACTGACGCGGAGAGAACCTGGGCCTCCAGCGGCGGACCGTCAGTTGATAGCAACACGCGGCCGAGTCGCGAATCACTGTAGCTTCGCCATGCCAGAAACGAGCCGACGATCGCCAAGCTGGTTGCCGCCACGACGATCGCACCCACGCCGATCGTCTTGCTCCGCTTGCGGACGTAACGCGTGATGCGCTCATGAAGCGGAGTGCGGCGGGCTCGGATCGGCCTGCCGTCCAGGACCGCCCGCAGATCGTCGGCGAGTGCCAAGGCGGTCTGGTATCGTTGCGAAGGTTCCTTGGCCAGGCACGAGAGGATGATGGTCTCGAGGTCGCGAGGCAGACCAGGCCGGACCTGCCGCGGCCGCGCCGGCTGCTCGGTGAGGATCCGCGCGATCACGCCGTGCGGTGTCGCGGACTCGAAGACGGGCTGGCCCGTGGCCAGCTCGTAGAGGGTCGCGCCCAAGCTATACAGGTCGGTGCGATGATCGACGGGCCGCTTGAGCGACTCGGCCTGCTCGGGGCTCATGTAGCGCGGCGTCCCCATCAGGGCGCCGGTGACGGTGAGCGCTGCCAGGTCGGCCCGCTTGGCCAGACCGAAATCGGTCAACCAGACGATCCCCTCGGGGTCGAGCAGCAGGTTCGAAGGCTTGATATCGCGGTGAATCACGCCGCGCTGGTGAGCATGCGCGAGCGCCTCGGCGGCCTGGCGGCCCCAGCCGGCGACATCCTGTGGTGACAGCAGTTTCCCCGTTCGCCGCGACTCGGCCAGGACGTCGGCAAGGCTCTGGCCCTCGATGAACTGCATCGCGTAGTAATGCACGTCTCGCTCGCAGCCGACGGCGAAGATCGGCACGATGTTGGTATGGTGCAGTCGCGCGACTGTCTCGGCCTCGCGGCGAAACCGCCGCATCGCTTCAAGGTCGGCGACCGCCCCGAACCGAAGCACTTTGAGTGCAACCCGGCGCCGCAGTGACGTCTGGTCGGCCTCGTACACCACACCCATGCCGCCGCGTCCGAGCTCGCGGACGATCTGAAACTCGCCCAGGGTCGCCGGCTCCAGGGCGGCCGGTCCGGCCGCTCGATGGACGAACTCGATCCCGGCCAGGCACGCCTCGAGCTGAGTGGCCAGCGCGGGATGTGCGGCCAGCAGCTCGCCCCGATCCGGCGATTTGCCGGAATGGAGCTCGGCCAGATAGGCGTCCAGGATACCAGCCAGGAGGGTGCCGGTATCCGATCGCAAAACGCTTTCCGCCGCTCGTGAGGTCGCGGGGTCGGGCTGCTCCGCGGTGACACCGTCGGTCTGGGTCATCGTCGGCGATCTCCTGCTCTCATTACAGTCGTGACCAATCCTGGACGAGAAATGTCCGAGCACGCACGCGCCACGATTACGTAACCTTCCCATGATCATAGGGCCGGAAACACCCCGGATGTCACGCGCGACTTCGGATCGGCGGCTGCTCAAGTTGGGGGCATGGAAACGGGGACGGGCGGGTTCGGTTGGAGCCGTGTTCCGCCCTACCACGCCTCGTTCTGCAACTTCCAGCGCCGCAGCGAGCCGGGTCAGCCGTCGAGGATGGCGGTCACGAATCCGTTCCGGAACTTCCCGCGTGGGTCGTGGTGCCTGAGCAGGTCGTTGAAATCGCTCATTTTCTCATAGCGGGACCGCAATTGTGCTGATTCCACGGTGAACAACTTCCCCCAGTGCGGGCGGACGGCATAAGGTGCCAGCTCCTTCTCGATCACGGGCAACAGCGCGCGGACGGCAGCCCACTCCGGCTTCCACGTGAAGTGGATGGCCAGGCTGGGCCGCTCGTAGCAGGGGCTCATCCACAATCGGTCGGCGTCGATCGTGCGCAGCTCCGAGATGAGCAGGTGGGGGCCGACTCGATCGCGCAGGCGCTCGATCGCCAGGATGGCCTCGACGGCATCCTTGCGGGGGACGAAGTATTCCGATTGCAGCTCCTTGCCGCTGCTCGGGGTGAACCCCATGCGGAAGTGGGGCAATCGCTCGTACCAGGGGCCGGGCAGCCCCATCTGCTCCGTGCAGTTCTCGGCCGAGAGCGCGGTGATCGGGTGGAGGTTCCGGGTCGCGAGCCTGGCCCCGTGAAACTCCGGATCGGCGGCTGTCGTTCCCCCGTCGTCGACGCGGCGCTTGATCCACACCTGGTTGATCCGCTGGTTCTGCCAGTCGGTGAAGAGGCTGACGCTGTAGCCGCTCGACATGATCGCCTCGAAATGGCTGGCCAGTTGCGCCAGGGGGAGATCCACGTAGACAAGTTGCCGCATCTGGAACGTCGGCTGGACTTCCAGCGTGATTTTGGTGATCACGCCGAGGGCTCCCAGATTGACGACGGCCCCGAGGAATGTGTCGCCGTTCTTTTCGCGAGAGAGCGTCAGAAGATCTCCATTGGCCGTGACGAGCTCCAGGGCCGAGACCGCCGTCGCCAGGTTTCCGTTCTTGATGCCGGAACCATGCGTCGCGGTGGCGCAGGCGCCGGCGATGCAGATGTGAGGCAGCGAGGCGAGGTTGTGCAGCGCGAAGCCCTTCTCATGGAGCAAGGGGCACAAGCGGCCGTAGGTCATCCCCGCCTCGACGATCACCCTGCGTGCCTTCGCGTCCAGCGCGACCACCTCACTCATCGGTTCGAGGGAGATGAGGGCGTGGGGACTGTCGGCGATGCCGTTAAAGCAATGGCGCGTGCCGAGCACCCTGAGCGCATCGTGCTGCTTGACGAACGTGCGGACCTGTTCGATCGACGCGAGGCGATGCACGTTCGCGGTGCTGTATGTAAAGTTGCCGGCCCAGTTGGTGAGCTTGGCGGCGGATGCGGTCTGGCCGGGCGCCTGGCCGAAGAACCGAATTTTGGACCATCGGCGCATGATCGCGGTGGACAGCTTGAGGAACGTTCTCGTGGTCATGAGTTGGCTCCGAGTCGAGATTCCGCCGAGACAGGCAAAGGGACGCACAGACGCAAACGAGGGGCCACCGGAGCTCGCGCAACGTCCGATGAGAGACAAATCATGGATTATCGCGTTAGAGTGCCGTCGATTATCGTGATCGCTCTCGGACCATTCTCGTCTGAATCCCAGTTTTTACGGAAACAAATATCGTGGTAAGATCCATTTGGAGGCTTCGCCGTGCCGATGCACAATTGGAAACGCGTTCCGGCCACGATATACCACCACTTCCACCAACGGTGGACGATCGCAATCTGCGACGCGCTCAATGCCGGGATGTTGCCCGAAGGATACTCCGCGCTTGTGGGGCAGTACTCGTCCGGACTTTATCCCGACGTGTTGACCGTGCAACGTCCGAGCACGAAGTCCACTCGCTCACGAACGGAGATTGTGGCGCTCGCGCCCCCACGCACGCGGATGGTCGTCCAACCGCGCGAGGGCAGGTTCCACGAGCGAGCCAACCGGGTCACGATCCGCCATCACCTCGGCGAAGTCGTCTCGTTGATAGAGGTCGTCTCGCCGGGAAATAAGAACGGCAAACTCGCCGTCCGAGAGTTCGTTTCCAAAGCGGTCGAGTTCCTGAGAAGCGGAATCAATCTTCTCATCGTCGATCCATTCCCGCCGGGCCCGCAAGACCCGCAGAGCCTGCACAAGCTCATCTGGGATGAGTTTGACGAAGACGTACCCTTTGCGCTACCCGCCGACGAACCGCTCCTTCTCGTCTCCTACCGCGCGGCCGCGCCGCTCGTTGAATTCACGCCGGAGGCATTCATTGAACCGCTGCGTGTCGGCGCATCGCTACGGGACATGCCCGCCTGGTTGGACCCGAAGTTGTACGTCAACGTGCCGCTCGAAAGAACGTACATGGCGGCATGGGACGTATGCCCGGCGGATTTTCAGTACTTTGTCGAGCATGGCGCACCGCCGGACGAGAATTCGGCGTCGGCTTAGAGGGGGGTGGGTCTGACGGTCAAGCCCGAGGAGTGCCGTGCCGTGGGAGCTTACCTCCGAAATGTCTACGATTACGATCCGGTCATCGACGGTCGTTGGGACCTGAAACCGACAAAGGCTCCCGTGAGGCGTGTGACCTGGCTGCTTGGCGGCGTCGCGATCATGAGCTTGATGTGGGGCGCAGTCTCGTTCCACTTTTTCCTTGGAGCGGAGCTTTCGCGCCATCCAACTGCCCGCCGGTCGAACAACGCCGAAGCTTCACAGCGATCCGAAGCCGATCCGCCCGATCCAACACCGCAGCCGTCGGTTCTGAGGCCGCTGTTCGCTGGCACGCCGCCCTCGGTCCGGAGTAAGGGAATGCCAGCGTCCGAGGTCAGCCTCGCCGTGGAAATGAGCGCGGCCGAGGCGCGAGGCGGGGAGGCGTTATGGCGGTCTAACGAGGCATTCGATATTCCTCCGAACACGTCGCAGGAGTCATCGTCGAATCTCTTGAAGCGGCACGTCGTGCCCGGTCGCGAAATCAATGGATGGCTGATGCAAGTGCACTGGGCGATCAAGCCCGGCGGAGGGGCAGATGGAAGCTATAAGTTCAGCTACGCCGATTTTCCCTCCGTCTACGAGAGGATTCTACACTTGAAAGATCGGGATGAGTTGATAATGAGCATGGAGGACGTGGACTTCAGTCCTGACGACTCCGGGATAGGCAACGGCGCGCACTGGTCCGCCGGATACCACGTTGTTCAAATCTCGCTCCGACACGAGGAGGCGTGAAATGGCCTCGAATGGACCATCGCATTACAAGGGACCTCTCTTTCCCTGGATCAATATCACTTTTTGCGACGTGCGTATGGCGCTCGAATTTGGTACTCCAGAGTTCGCAGACGAGCTCTACGGCGCGGTGCGGGAAGGCTCGCCGATCGATCGCTACCGGGCTGCGGAGCAAGCGCTAAACCATTTGCGTAGCGAAGTTTTTGCTCCCCCACATTTCGTTGAATACCCTATCTACGGCTCGACACTTTGTTTCCGCAGGCGGACGAGCGGCTTGATTAGGCTGGCCGCAACGCATTGCTGAAGAGGAGGTCAAAGCGGCCGGATGGGATCGGAGCGACCATGCCTGAGGGCCGCTGAACCATTTGGGCGCCGAGGATGGATCAAACCCGGCGCGGGCTGGGGACGCGTTCAAAGGAGTGCAAGCCCACGCCATCGAAGCCCCTGGCGATGAGCTTGCCGCGCATGTACACTCCGTTCTGGCACTTCTCCCTCGAGGCGCTTGGTGCGGGCCATGAGCGAAGTCAGCCGCATAATGTCCGCCGTCGAACAAGGCGATCCGCACGCCGCTGCCGAGCTATTGCCGCTGGTGTACAAGGAACTGCGTGAATTGGCGGCGGCAAAGCTGGCCCAGGAAAAACCCGGTCAGACGCTCGATGCAACGGCGCTGGTGCATGAAGCCTATGTGCGGCTGGTGGACGGCGCCGAGACGCGGCAATGGCGTGGCCGCGGCCACTTCTTCGCGGCCGCTGCGGAGGCCATACGCTGGATTCTGATTGATCAAGCCCGGCACAAAGCCAGTTTCAAGGCAGGCGGCAAACTCAGGCGACTCGACTTCTCTGAGATCGAGCCGGCATTGCCGGGTCCCCAGCTCGATATGCTGGCCCTCAACGAGGCCCTGGAGCAACTCGAAAAGACCGATCCCCGAGCGGCCGCGGTCGTCAAGCTGCGATTTTTTGCCGGTCTCCACAACCCAGGAGGCCGCCGACGCGCTTTCTGTCTCTCTGGCAACCGCTGAAAACGACTGGGCTTACGCCAAGTGCTATCTGCGGCTTCAGATCGCCGAACCCGACAGCCGCCTCTAAAACCCGCTGCCCGCGCCGGTTTTTTTGCGCATAACGTTAGGGGAGCCAGGCTCGGATTCCGCCTTGATTGATAGGGGAACGAACCATGGCAGCCGAGCTTTTCGAGGAAAAAGAGATCTTCAACCGTGCCCGCCAGATCGCCGCGCCGGAAGAGCGCGCCGCCTACCTTCAAGAGGCCTGCGGCCATCATCCAGCGGCCATGCACCGGCTCGAGGAGCTGCTGCGGGTTTATGAAGAGGAGAGAAGCTTCCTCGAAGCATCCCCGGTTCCCGACCCTACGACCATTGACAGACCGATTGCCGAATCCGCCGGCACGATCATCGGTCCCTACAAGCTGCTGGAACAGATCGGCGAGGGGGGCTTCGGCCTGGTGTTCATGGCTGAGCAGCAGCAGCCGGTGCGCCGCAAGGTGGCCCTCAAGATCCTCAAGCCCGGCATGGACACCCGGCAAGTGGTCGCCCGCTTCGAGGCCGAGCGACAGGCGCTGGCGATCATGGATCATCCCAACATCGCCAAGGTGCACGACGGCGGCGCCACGCCCTCGGGCCGGCCCTACTTCGTCATGGAGCTGGTCAGGGGCGTGCCGATCACCGACTACTGCGATCAGAACCGTCTGCCCACCCGAGAGCGGCTGGCGCTGTTCACGCACGTCTGCCATGCCGTGCAGCACGCGCACCAGAAGGGGATCATCCACCGGGACTTGAAACCCTCGAACGTCATGGTGACGCTTCACGACGACGTGCCGGTCGTCAAGGTGATCGACTTCGGCATCGCCAAAGCCCTGGGGCAGCAGCTCACGGACAAGACGCTCTTTACCGGCTTTGCGCAGATGGTCGGCACGCCGATGTACATGAGTCCCGAGCAGGCCCAATTGAGTGGCCTGGACATCGACACGCGCAGCGACATCTACTCCCTGGGCGTGCTTCTGTACGAACTGCTCGCGGGGGTTACGCCGTTTGACAGGGAACGGATGCGCACGGCGGGCTACGACGAAATGCGGCGGATCATCCGGGAAGAGGATCCCCCCAGCCCGAGCACGCGCCTGAGCACGCTGGGCCCTGCAGCGGTGACGGTTTCGGCCGAGCGGCAGAGCGATCCGAAGCAGCTCTGCCGGCTTTTGCGTGGCGAGCTGGACTGGATCGTGATGAAGGCGCTCGAGAAGGACCGCAACCGCCGCTACGAGACCGCCAGCGCACTGGCGGCCGACATCGAACGGTACATCCACGACGAAGCGATTCTGGCCTGCCCGCCGTCGCGCTCTTACCTCTGCCGGAAGTTCATCCGCCGCCACCGCGCGGCGCTCGTGACCGCATTTGCAGGCACGGTGATGTTGGTCGTGGTGATCGCCGTGGTCGCCGGCAGCATCGGCTGGGTTGCGCGGGAACGTGCCGCGCGCCAGGCCAGCGTCGCTGCCAAGGCTCGTCAATCCGTAGCCGTCGCCAGAACGCTGCTCGAGCAGGGCCGCTTGAGCGCCGCTCGTCAGAAGCTGACCGAAGCCCGGGGACATCTGGACCTCGATCCCGCCGCCGCGAGATCGCTGGCGGACGACCTCCTGGCCCTGGATTCGCAAGTCGGCAAGCTGGAATCTTTTTTCCACTGGGTCGATCTCGCACACCGAGCGCTCACCCCTCGGTCGGCCGAGGCACTCATCTTCCGCAGCACGTCGGCCGAAGCCCGCGCTCCCTCAGGCGGACTCTCCGTATCGGTGGACAATCGCGCGGACGCACCGCCAGACCCACCGGAGACTTACCTTCTCAAGGCCCTGTCCATTTGCGAGGTGATGGAGCGGGCCGATTGGACTTCCACCCTCGTTCGCTCCGGTGTGGGCGCCGAGCTAACCAAGCGGCTTCAAGAAGAGGTCTATGAAGACCTGGTGTGGCTGGCAGATAGCGTAGTCGACGGGTTGCGAGATCCCGTCTCGGGTGCGAAGTTATCTCCGGAGTCTGCGGGCCAGTTGGCTTTGCACTATCTGGAAAGAGCCGAAACGGCACGCCCTCCCACACCCGCATTCTTCTCGATGCGTGCCCGCTGCCGAGCACTTCTCCAGCAGAAAGAGGCCGCACAGAGCGACGAACGGCGTGCCCGGCAGGCGCCGGCTACGCTCGCGGTAGATCACAACCTTCTTGGACTGAGGGCCTTCAAGGACAAAAACAAGCAAGAGGCAATCCGACAGTTCGAATCGGCCCTGCGAGTCGAGCCCGCGCATTACTGGTCAATGGTCTGGCTCGGAACTTGCTTGCTCGATCTCGGCGACGAGAACGACTGGCGCGAAGCGGCCCGAGTGTACACCGGTTGTATCATGCAACGGCCGAGTGACGGCATGGCCTTTACGCTGCGCGGCTGGGCTTACCGGAAGCTGCGCCGCTATGAAGACGCGATTCTTGATTATTCCAAAGCCATTGAGCTTGGTCCGCCCGATACCGAGGCTTTCACCCAGCGCGGCAATGTCTATCGCTACATGGGCAAGCTGGATCAGGCCCTGGCCGACCAGGAGCAAGCTGTTCGGCTGGAGCCTGGCCACGCCGAGGCACACGTCCACCTCGGCACGGCGCTGTGGCGTAAAGGCCGGCTGGAACAGGCTGTCGCCGCCTACGAGTACGCCATTGCCTTGAAGCCTGATTTGTTCGAGGCCCACGCCAATCTGGCAGCGCTGCTCCGCGAAAAGGGCTTGCTTGACCAGAGCATCGCCGAAGCACAGAAAGCCGTGAGCTTGAGGCCGGACGAGCCGCGCCTGCACGTCGATCTGGCCGACGCCCTATCGGCCAATGGCCAGACCGCTCTCGCGCTGGCGGCGTATGAATCAGCTCTGCGACTCGATCTCAAGAGCGCCGACGCCCACGTTGGTCTAGGTGTCATCTGGTGCGATGTGCGGCATGATTATGACCGGGCCATCGCCGAGTTCCGGGCCGCTCTCGAGCTCGACGGCAACCGCTTCGACGCTTGCTTCAACCTTGGCCAGGCCTACCGCGGCAAAGGCCTCCTGAACGACGCCATCAATGCCTACCGCCGGGCCATCGGCATCAAGCCGGACTCGAACGCGCACAACTCGCTGGGCGTGTTGTTGCGCGAGACGGGTCGTCCCGACGAAGCTGCGGCAGAGTTCGAAAAAACGCTGAAGCTGAAACCGGACGATCCCAATCCGCACGTCAATCTGGGTTCCTATTACTGCGACATCCGTCACGACTACGATCGGGCGATTGCCGAGTTCCGGGAAGCCATTCGCCTGCGGCCCAAGATGGCAGTCGCCCATGCCAACCTTGGAATCGCACTCGGCAACAAGGGTTTGCTGGACTTGGCCATCGATGCTTTCAAGGACGGCATTCGCCTGGACGGGAATGTGCCCGGCGTCCGTTTCAACCTGGGCACGGCGCTCCGAATGCGCGGCAAGGCGGACGAGGCCGTGGCCGCTTTCAACGAGGTCGTCCGGCTCCAGCCCGATTTTCCGGGCGCGCACCGCGAGCTCGGTGCTCTGTTGTGCGACAGAAAGCACGACTACGACGGCGCCGTCGCCGCCTTCCAACAGGCTCTGCGCGTTGATCCGCAAGACGCGCTGGCGCATTGTGGGCTCGCCGTGGCATTGAGCCAGAAGCGCCGATGGGAAGAGTCGCTTGCACATTTCAAAAAGTCCGTGCAATTGAAGCCCGGTCTGGTCGAGGCATGCCGGGGACTTGCCTGGCTCTTGGCAACCTGCCCCGACGCCAAACTTCGTGAGCCGGCCCAGGCGGTCGAGCTCGCCACCAAAGCAGTTGACCTGGCGCCGGCCAATGCAGGCCTCTGGAGAATCCTCGGCGTGGCTCAGTACCGCGCCGGCCACTGGAAAGCTGCGTCGATCGCTTTGCAGAAGTCCGTCGAGCTGAGCGGCGGCGGCGCCAGCTCCGATTGGTTCTTCCTGGCCATGGCCCACTGGCAAGCCGGTGACAAGGAGCAGGCTCGGAAATGGCAAGAGGGGGCCATGAAGTGGATGGAGAAAAACAAGGTCGACGATCAGGAAGTTCTCGCCGTTCGAGCCGAAGCCGCGCAGTTGCTGGGTGTGGAAGGGAAAACGAATTGACTTCTTTGCGCAATCGTGAACGCGTGAGGTGCTTTTTTCTTCCCAGGCCAAATTCAACTCCACGTGAGCGAGAAAATCATGAGCCGCAAGTCACCGAGCGTAGAGCGCAAGGATTGGCGGGAAACGGTCCAGGGCCGAAAACAGAGGCGGATCCAGCCGACGTTGCTGGCCTTGGAGGATCGCACGCTGCTGGCGACATTCACCGTGACCAACACCGCCGACAGCGGCACGGGCTCGCTGCCCTATGAGATTGGCCTGGCAAATTCGAGTGCTGGTGCCAACACCATCACTTTTAGCAGTCTCGATTTCAGGTCGCCGAGGACGATCACCCTCAAGGGCACCCAGCTCGAGCTGAGCAACACGAGCGGGACGCAGACGATCAGAGGCCCGTCGGCGCGTGTCACGGTCAGCGGCGGAGGGCTGAGCCGGGTGTTTCAGGTCGACGCGGGTGTCACGGCAGTAATCACGGGACTCACGATTGCGGATGGCAAAGCCGCCGGCGGCGGCGGTCTGTACGACGATGGGGGAACGGCCACGCTGAGCGTTTGCACGATCAGCGGAAACTCCGCCAGCGCAATCGGCGGCGGCGTTTTGAACCACGGGGGCACGACGACGCTGAACAGCACCATCTTGAGCGGAAACTCCGCCGGCACAAACGGGGGCGGCGTCTACACTGCGAACGGCACGACCACGCTGACGAGCTGTACGGTGAGCGGCAACTCCGCCTCCAGCAGCGGCGGCGGCCTGTACTCTACTGACGCCACCACGACGCTGACCTACTCCACCATCCGCGGAAACTCCGCTCTTAAAAGTGGCGGTGGCGTTGCCAGCTTCGGCGGCACGACCACGTTGACGAACGTAACCGTCAGCGGCAACACCGCCGATACAAACGGCGGCGGACTGCTGGACCAGGGGGGCACGACCACGCTGACCAACTCGGCCGTCAGCGGCAACTCCGCCTCATCCAGCGGCGGCGGCCTGTACACCTTTGGTGTCATGACCACGCTGATTGACGTGACCGTCAGCGGCAACTCCGCGACTTCTAGCGGCGGCGGCCTCGACAACCAGGGCGGCACGGCGACGCTGACCAACGTGACCGTCAGCGAAAACTCTGCGGGTACAGACGGCGGCGGCCTGTATACCTCAGGCGGCGTGATAGCGCTGAACGATGTGACCGTCAGCGGCAACTCCGCGACCTCTAGCGGCGGCGGGCTGGACATCACGAGCGGCACGGCCACGCTTAACAACACGATCGTCGCCGGCCAGAAGGCGGGAGGCGACATCTCAGGCGTTGTTTCAGGCTCGTTTAACCTGATTGGCACCGGCGGATCGGGCGGACTGTTGAACGGGGTCGGCGGCAACATTGTCGGCGTCGCCAATCCCGGTCTGGCGCCTTTGGGCAACTACGGCGGGCCGACCCAGACCATGCCACTTCTTTACGGCAGCCCGGCGATCGCCGCCGGCAGCGACGCTCTCGTGCCTGCCGGCATCACGACCGACCAGACGGGCTCGCCCCGGTTCTTCAACGGCAATGTCGACATCGGCGCGTATGAGCTGCAGGTCGTCATCGTTCCGAGCTTCGTGGTCAACATCACCGCCGACTACTCCGATCCAACCGACGGCAATACCAGCCTTCGCGAGGCGATCGCCAGCGCCAACGCGCTTCCCGTCCACACGATCACGTTTGATCCGACCGTCTTCGCGACCGCCCAGACCATCACTCTGGCAGGTCTCCAGCTCGATCTGAGCGACACGAGCGGGACCGAGACGATCATGGCCCCGGCGGCGGGGCTGACGCTCAGCGGCGGAGGGCTGAGCCGGGTGCTTCAGGTCGACGCGGGCGTCACCGCGTCTCTGTCCGGATTGACAATCACCGGTGGTAGTGCCGCGAGCGGCGGCGGTCTGTACAACGATGGCGGCACAACCACGTTGACGAACGTGACCTTAAGCGGCAACACCGCCGGCACAAACGGCGGCGGGCTCTTGAGCCAGGGGGGCACGACCACGCTGAACAACGTGACCGTCAGCGGCAACACCGCCGGCACGAACGGCGGCGGTCTGTTCAGCCAGGGGGGTACGATCACGCTGACCGACGTGACCGTGAGCGGAAACTCCAGCGGCGCAGACGGCGGCGGCCTCTCGAGCCGGGGTGGCACGACCACGTTGACCAACGTGACCATCAGTGGCAACTCCGCCTCCGAAAGCGGCGGCGGCCTCTACGGCTCTGGCGGCACGACCACGCTGACCAACGTGACCGTCAGTGGCAACTCCGCCTCCGAAAGCGGCGGCGGCCTCTACGCCTCTGGCGGCACGACCAAGCTGACCAACGTGACCGTCAGTGGCAACTCCGCGTCCGTGAGTGGGGGTGGCCTGTTCAGCGAGGGGGGCGCGACCACGCTGACCAACACGATCGTCGCCGGCCAGACAACGGGAGGCGACGTCTCAGGCGCTGTCTTGGGCTCGTTTAACTTGATCGGCACGGGCGGCTCGGGCGGGCTGATGAACGGGGTCGCCGGCAACATCGTCGGCGTGCTCAACCCAGGGCTCGCCCCGCTGGGCGACTACGGCGGGCCGACTCAGACGATGGCCCTGCTGACTGGGAGTGCGGCCATAGGTACGGGCGCCAAGGGCGCTGGCATCCCGACCACGGATCAGCGTGGCTTCAGCCGCCAGGGCGCCGTTGACATCGGCGCGTTCGAGGTAGGCAGTGGAGCTCGTTAACACCACCGCGGGTGGTGAACTTTCGAGTCCCGGCCAGCTCACACTCCCCCAGGCGGTCAACCTGGCCAACGTCCTGCCCGGCGCCCAGACGATTCTTTTTGACAACCCGCTTTTCGAGACGCCGCAGACGATCACTTTGAACGGCACGCAGATCGAGCTGAGCAACACGAGCGGGACGGAGACGATCAAGGGCCCGGCGGCGGGCTTGACTGTCAGCGGTGGCGGGCTGAGCCGAGTGTTTCAAGTCGACGGGCTCGTCGCGGCGTCAATCTCGGGATTGACGATCACCGGCGGCAACGCCGGCTACTACGGCTCCGGCGGGGGCCTGGTGGTTTACGGCACGATCACCCTGACCGACTGCACGTTGAGCGGCAACTCGGCCGGCTTCGGCGGAGGCCTGTACAGCTCGGGCGGTGCGCCCACGCTGACCGACTGCACCTTCAGCGGCAACTCGGCCGGCTACGGCGGGGGCCTGGACACCGATGGGGGCGTCACGACGCTGACCAACTGCACCCTCAGCGGCAACTCGGCCAACGCGGGCGGGGGCTTGGCGATCGCCTCCGGCGCGGCCATGCTGACCAACTGCACGGTCAGCGGCAACCAGGCGGGCGAGGGCGGGGGCCTGGCGAACGACTTCGGCACGACGACCCTGACCAACTGCACCTTGAGCGGCAACTCGTCCGCTTACGGCGGCGGCCTGGAGAACGCCTCAGGCACCGTGACGCTGACCAACTGCACGGTCAGCGGCAACTCCGCCGGCAACGGCAACGGTGGCGGCTTGCTGTTATTCGCGAGCAGCGGCACGACCACACTGATGAACTGCACGGTCAGTGGCAACTCCGCCCACTACGGTGGCGGCCTGGATGACCTCTTCGGCTCGGCAACACTGACCAATTGCACCATCAGCGGCAACTCTTCACTATCCGGCGACGGCGGGGGCCTGGAAAACTACCGCGGCACGGCCACGGTCTTGAACTGCACGATCAGCGGCAACACCGCCCCCAGCGGCGGTGGCATCGAGAACATCTACGGCTCGACCACGTTGGGCAACACGATCGTCGCCGGGAATATCGGCATAGGCGGGCCTGACGTCAATGGAATCTTCATATCCGACGGCAACAACTTGATCGGCGCCGCCGACGCCAGCTCGGGCTGGGTGGGCTCCGACCAGACCGGCACCGACGCGTTACCGCTCAATGCCGAGCTGGCCCCGCTGGGCGACTACGGCGGGCCAACAGAGACCATGCCCCTGCTTTACGGCAGCCCGGCAATCGGCGCCGGCAGCACCGCGCTCGTGCCTGCCGGAGTCACGACCGACCAGCGGGGCTCACCACGGTTCTTCAACGGCAGTGTCGACATCGGCGCCTATGAGCTGCAGGTTGTCATCGTTCCGAGTTTTGTCGTCAACACGACCGCCGACTACTCCGATCCCACCGACGGCAAGACCAGCCTTCGCGAGGCGATCGCCAGCGCCAACGCGCTTCCCGGCCACACGATCACGTTCGACCCGACCGTTTTCGCCACCGTCCAGACGATCACTCTGGCGGGTCTCCAGCTCGAGTTGAGCGACCCGAGCGGGACGGAGACGATCATCGGCCCAGCAGCAGGCGTGACGGTCAGCGGCGGCGGGCTGAGCCGGGTGTTCCAGATCGACGGGCCCGTCACGGCGGCAATCTCGGGCCTGACGATCACCGGCGGCAACGGTCGATACGGCGGCGGCGGCCTGGAGAACAGCGGCGCGATCACACTGACCAACTGCACCATCAGCGGCAACACAGCCAGCTCCGAAGTCCGGTTGCCGTACCTCTACGAAGGGTCCGGCGGAGGCATTTACAACTACGGCTTCGCGACGCTGACCAACTGCACGGTCAACCGCAACTACGCCTCCTCCGACGGCGGCGGGCTCTTCAACACGGGGGCGATCACGCTCTCAAAGTGCACCGTCAGCGGCAACTCGGCGGGCGCGAACGGCGGCGGGCTGGCAAGTGTTCAAGGAGCGAGCGCCACGCTGACGAGCTGCACCGTTAGCGGCAACTTCGCCTTCAACAGCGGCGGCGGCCTCTTCAACGCGGGCCCGATCATGCTCTTGAGCTCCACCGTCAGCGGCAACACGGCCGGCTACAATGGCGGCGGCATGGCAACCTATGGCCCGATAGCCACGCTGACCAACTGCACGATCAGCGGAAACTCTGCCGGCAACAACGGCGGCGGCGTGGCTAACGGGTACGGCGGCAGCACGACCACGCTGACCAAGTGCACCGTCAGCGGCAACACCGCCGTTGATGGCGGCGGCCTTTTCAACCACGGCACACTGATCATTTCCTCGTGCAGTATCATCACGAACCAGGCCAGCGGCGGCAGCTTCGCAGAAGGCGGCGGCATCTTTAGCAGCGACGGGAGTCTCGCGCTCACCAGCAGCACATTGTTCGATAACACGGCAGAGGGCGGCGCCGGCGGCGATGGCATCGGGGGCGGTGTCGATCTCGAGAATAACTCGACCGCAACCATCACCAGCAGCGCCTTCGGAGCGAACCGGGCAACAGGCGGTGCCGGTTACGCGGGCGGCAACGGCGGAGCGGGCATCGGCGGCGGCCTGGCTCTTTCCGATAACTCGACCGCGACCGTCACAACGACCACGTTCGCGGTCAACCTGGCCCAAGGCGGTGCCGGCGACTTGGGGGCCAACGGCGGCGACGGCATCGGTGGCGGCATCGCCGTGGCCATCGGTAGCATCGCGTTCGGTACTTCTTCGGACACGTCGTCGATCGTCCTCACGAACAGCACGCTCATCGGCAACGGGGCTCAAGGCGGCCGCGGCGGCTCGGGAGCCGACGGCGGCAACGGCTCCGGCGGCGGTGCCTTCGTCGGCGCTGGCGGCTCCGCGACCCTCGTCCAGATGGATCTCACCCGGAACATGGCCATGGGCGGTCTGGCCGGCGTCGGTGGGAGCAACGGCGATGGCGCAGCCGGTGGCCTCTATGTCTTCACCGGCGCGCTCGTCACCCTCAAGAAAACGACGGTCGCCGCTAATGTCGCCTCGACCAGCAACGGCAACTTCGATGGCACCGTGATCTACCTCTGAGTGTCACCGCGACCTTTCCCATTGAAGAACATGCACCGGATCCGATCTCCGCGCCTTAGTTATTTTGCCCATAACCTTAGGGGAGCCAGGCTCGGATTCCGCCTTGATAGATAGAGGAACGAACCATGGCAGCCGAGCTTTTCGAGGAAAAAGAGATCTTCAACCGTGCCCGCCTCATCGCCGCGCCGGAAGAGCGCGCCGCCTACCTTCAAGAGGCCTGCGGCGATCATCCAGCGGCCATGCACCGGCTCGGGGAGCTGCTACGGGTTTACGAAGAGGAGAGAAGCTTCCTGGAATCGTCCCCGGTTGGCCACACTGCAACAATTGACGCGCCGATCACCGAATGTCCCGGCGCGATCATCGGTCCCTACAAGCTCCTGGAACAGATCGGCGAGGGGGGCTTTGGCCTGGTGTTCATGGCCGAGCAGCACCAGCCGGTCCGACGGAAGGTGGCCCTCAAGATCCTCAAGCCCGGCATGGACACCCGGCAAGTGATCGCCCGCTTCGAGGCCGAGCGCCAGGCGCTGGCACTCATGGACCATCCCAACATTGCCAGGGTGCTCGAAGCCGGTGAGACTGGCTCGGGCCGCCCTCACTTCGTCATGGAGCTGGTCAAGGGCGTGCCGATCACCGACTACTGCGATCAGAACCGCCTGACCACGCAAGAGCGGTTGGTGCTGTTCACACACGTCTGCCATGCCGTGCAGCACGCGCACCACAAGGGCATCATTCACCGGGACTTAAAACCCTCGAACGTCATGGTGACGCTGCACGACGGCGTGCCGGTCGTCAAGGTGATCGACTTCGGCATCGCCAAGGCACTGGGGCAGCAGCTCACGGACAAGACGCTCTTCACGGGCTTCGCGCAGATGGTCGGCACACCGATGTACATGAGTCCCGAGCAGGCCCAGTTGAGCGGTCTGGACATCGACACGCGCAGCGACATCTATTCGCTGGGCGTGCTGCTGTATGAGCTGCTCGCGGGGATTACGCCGTTTGACAAGGAGCGGCTGCGCACGGCGGGCTACGACGAGATGCGGCGGATCATCCGGGAAGAGGATCCCCCCACCCCGAGCACCCGTCTGAGCAGCCTGGGCCCCTCAGCGGTGACGGTCTCGGCCGAGCGGCAGAGCGATCCAAAGCGGCTCTGCCGGCTCTTGCGCGGCGAGCTCGACTGGATCGTGATGAAGGCGCTCGACAAGGACCGCACGCGCCGCTACCAGACGGCCAACGAGCTGGCTCGGGACGTCGAGCGCTACTTGCACGACGAGCCGGTGGCTGCCTGCCCGCCGTCGGCCTGGTATCGCTTCGGCAAGTTCACGCGGCGGCACAAGGCGGGGCTACAGATCGCCGCGGCGGCTGCCCTGGTGTTGCTCCTGGCAGTCGGCGGCGTCACCTGGGCGCTTTTGGACCGGGCAGCGCGTCGCACCGAGCTGTCAACGCGCATGGCCGAAACGGAACAAACCGTGAACGCGGCGTTAGTTCAGACGGACCAGTGGCGCAAGCAGGCTGGTGAAGTGCCGAGCGCGACGAGCCAGGAGGCGGACGCCGTCCTGGCACTCTGGCGACAGGCGGAAGCGTCGCTGGCCCAGGCGGAGGCCGCCTTGAAGACCGGAATGGCCGATGAGCGTCTGCGTCAGCGGGTGCTGGACGTACAACAACAGATCGAAAAACAATTGGCGCAGGCGCGGCGGACGGCAAACCTGTTCCACGGCCTGGATGACGCCCGCATGGCGCGACAGATGTCGATCCGAAACAATTTGGACGTTTCAGACTCGCCCGCGAAATATGCCGCGGCGTTCGCGGCCTACGGTCTGGAAGTGACGTCCGGTCGAACCGAAGAGCTGGCGCGGCGCATCCGCGCTGAACAACCCGCCATCCGCGAGGCCCTGATCGTGGCGCTTGAAGATTGGTGGCAACTCAACCTGGGCATGATAGTGAAGTCGCCCAACCCGATGCGGGTGATCGCGGCCACGGCGGATGACGATCCGTGGCGGCGGCAGTTTCGCGCCGCGGCCGCTGGCAAGGACGCCACGGCACTGCGGGCCTTGAGCGGCCAAGCACGGCGGCTGTCCCTGCCATCGTCCAGTCTCAATCTGCTGGCCGGGAGACTGTTTTCGCAAGGAGACCGCGAGGAAGCCGTGGACCTGCTCCGCTGGGCGCGCGGCCGCCACCTTACGGATTTTTGGATCCATTTTGACCTGGGGTCTTGCCTGATAAAGAGCGAGGATAATTCCCCCGCAATCCTGGAAGAAGCAATCGGTTGTTTCCGAACAGCCCTGGCGCTGCATCCGGCTGCCGTCGCTGCCCACCATAACCTCGGCGTTGTCCTGTACCGCCGCAAGCGGTTGGACGAGGCCATCCTCTCTCTTCGCAAGGCCATCGACCTCGACCCCAAGTATGCGCACGGCCACAACGACCTCGGACTCGCACTGGCGGCCAAGAGGCAGTGGGACGAAGCCATCGCCGAATACAGCAAGGCCATAGATCTCGACCCCAGGTACGCGGAGGCCCACGATAGCCTCGGCATCGTTCTTCTGGCCAGGAACCACCTGGAGGAGGCCATCGCCGAACACCGCAAGGCCATCGACCTCGATCCCAAGTTCGCGCCGGCCCACAGCAACCTCGGCACCGCGCTACGCCGCAAGAACCAGGTGGAGGAGGCCATCGCCGAATTCAAGAAAGCCATCGACCTCGATCCCAGGCTCGCGCCGCCCCACAACGACCTCGGCGCCGCTTTGAGCGACAAGAACCAGATGGAGGAGGCTATCGCCGAATACAAGAAGGCCATCGACCTCGATCCCACGCTCGTGCTGGCCCACCACAACCTCGGCACCGCTCTCTTCCGCAAGAACCAGGTGGAGGGGGCCATCGCGGAATTCAAGAAGGCCATCGACCTCGATCCCAAGCTCGCGCCGGTCCACCACAACCTCGGCACCGCTCTGCGCCGCAAGAACCAGGTGGAGGAGGCTATCGCCGAATACAAGAAGGCCATCGATCTCGATCCCAAGGACGCGATGGCCCACCTTAACCTCGGCATCACTCTGCGCAGCAGGAACCAGGTGGCGGAGGCTATCGCCGAATACAAGAAGGCCATCGACATCGACCCCAGGCTCGCGCCGGCCCACAACGAACTCGGCGCCGCTCTGAGCAGCAATAATCAGGTCGACGAGGCCATCGACGAATACAAGAAGGCCATCGACCTCGATCCCGGGCTGCGCTGCCCCACCAAAACCTCGGCACCGCTCTCTACCGCAAGAACCAGGTGGAAGAGGCCATCGCGGAATACAAGAAGGCTATCGACCTCGATCCCAAGCTCGCGCCGGCCCACCACAACCTCGCCCGCGCACTGCTGGGCAAGGGCCAGTTGGAAGAGGCCATCGGCGAATGCAAGAAGGCCATCGAGCTCGACCCCAAGCTCGCATTGGCCTACAGCATGCTCGGCAATTGCCTGCACGTCAAAAACCAGTTGGACGAGGCGATCGCCGAATACAGGAAGGCGATCGAGCTCGACCCCAAGTGCGCAGAAGCCCGCAAAAACCTCGGGAACGCACTTTGGGCCAAGAACCAGTGGGACGAGGCGATCACCGAATTCCGCAAGGCCATCGATCTTCAACCGGAGTATGCCGAGGCGCACTGTGCGCTGGCCGGTATTCTTCGCTCACAGGGCCAGTTATCGGCTTCTCTCGATTTCATGAAGCGTGGGCACGCCTTGGGCAGCAAGCGCCAGGACTGGCGCTACCCGTCGGCCCAATGGGTAGCCAACGCCGAACGGCTCGTCCAGTTGGAGGCGAAGTTGGTCGACGCTCTCGCGGGGAAAGCCACGCCGGCAGACAACGGCGAACGCCTTGGCATTTTGGAAGTGTGCCAGCTCACGCGCCGGTACGTCGCCGGCGCCCGGCTCTACGCCGACGCTTTCACAGCCGACCCGAAACTGGCGGATGACTTGAAAACCGGGCGTTGTTATCACGCCGCCTGTTACGCCGCCCTGGCTGCGGCGGGTCAAGGGTCGGATGCCGAAAAACTGGACGGCAAGGAACAAAGCCGGCTGCGCCAGCAGGCCTTGGCCTGGCTGCGGACCGAGCTGGGCCAGTGGGCCAAACGACTGGAAGCCGGCAAGCCAGCGGATCGCCAAGTCATGCGGGCCGCGCTTGAGCACTGGCAGCGCGACTTCGCGTTGGCCAGTGTCCGTGATCCGGCGTCGCTCGAAAAGCTGGCGGCCCTTGAGCGGGAGGCATGGCGGAAGCTCTGGGCCGATGTGGCGGCATTGCTGAAGAAAGCAGGAGACGCCAAGGGATAGCATTCTGACGGCGAGCTGAACAAGACAACCAAAAAGCGGACGGTGAGTCTCACCGCCAAGCAGGAGTCTGAGCGCATCGGCAGAGCCCTGGCGCTCGGTCTGCGCACGGGGGCACTTGCTCAGTCGTTCCACCGCGGACCGCACACAAAAGGAGCTTGACTATGTTCCTTTCCTCTTGCCTTCCCTGGACTTTTTCGCGCAGCCCGGCCCGGCGCGGCCAACGTCGCACCTCGGTATCGCGCCGCAAAAGGGCACTCCTTTCCTTGGAGCATCTCGAAGGTCGGGCGCTGCTGGCGAGCTACCCTGCGCTCACCGTTTCGGACCTGATCGCCGACATCAACCTCTCCAACAAGGCCGGCGGCGCGAACACGATCACGCTGACCGCTCCGACCAGTTCACCCTATCGATTATTGAACAGCCCACTGCCGGAGATCACTGCCACCGACAACTTGACCATCGTCGGCAACAGTGACAACACCATCACGCCGGAAAAAGGCTGGTCCATGATCGCCGTAGCGCCCGGCGCCACGCTGACGTTAGACAACTTGCAAGTGCGTGGGTTTACTAATGAGGGCGGAAAGGGCGGGGCAATCTATAACCAAGGCGCTCTCACCCTGAGCGCTGTGACGGTAAGCGGCAACAAGACGGGCTTTGCACTTTACAGTGGCAGTCAGGGACAGAGCGGGGCCATTTGGTCCAGCGGCTCGCTGACCTTGGAAAACGGCACGCTATTTGAGAACAACACCGCCATCGGTGGCCAAGGCACTGGGGTTTCAGGGTCTCCCTGTTTCTGCGGGTCACTGCCTGGCAATGCTTACGGCGGGGCTGTGTACATTGCCGGCGGCACTGCCAACATCAGCGACACCACCTTCGAAGGGAATATCGCTGAGGGCGGGATCAGCAGTGCCGGCCCTGGCGGCGCGGCCTACGGCGGCGCCCTTTACGTCGCCGGCGGACGGGTCGCTATTACCACGACCAGCATCAACGGTAACCAGTTTTCGTCTGACGGTGGCTCAAGCGACGGAGCCGGCCTATATGTCGCCGGCGGCACGGTAACTCTTACCAACGACACTGTCGAATCCAATTCGGCAAGCTCCGCCGGCGGCGGCATCTACATTGTTTCAAGTGCCACCGTCTATATCGACCCCTTCACGGTGGCGCATGTCGTCAACAACACCGCCTCGACCGATCCGAACATCGACGGCACGTACATCCTGACGTAGCTTTTGGCGCGCGTGACTGACGGGGGAAACAGAGCAAAAACAGTCACCCGGTGAGCTTCGCCGCCAGCGGAAGGCTCGCCGGAGCGGCTGACGCCCGGCGATCACTCTGCGCCCGGACGAGCCGGTCGCACGTGGTGAACCGTGAATCAGATCGGGGTTGCTAGCCCGGGCGTTCGGTCCGCAAGCCTGGGTGAGCGGGTTACTTTTTGCGGACCCGTTCTATCGGAAAGGCGTGCATCATGTTGTCTGCATCCTGGTTCAGACGGTTGGCAACGAGCCCCGCGAATCGGTCGCGGCGGCCTGGATCAAGACACACCCTTTCGCGGCGCTCGATCCTGCCGCGCCTGGAAGGATTGGAGGACCGGAGGCTGCTCAGCACCTTCATGGTCATGAACACCAATGACAGCGGTGCCTACTCGCTACGGGCGGGCATCCAGTCCGGCGACGCGACCATTGCGTTCGCTCCGGGGCTCCACGGCACTATCACGCTGAAGAGCACATTGCCGATCGCCGGCAGTGTCACGATCAATGGCCCGGGGGCGAACAAGCTGTCGGTCAGCGGCAACGACACCTACCAGGTCTTCGACATCAGTGGCGATGCCAGCGTAAGCATCGCCGGCCTGACCATCACCGAAGGCCTGGCGAACTCGGGAGGCGGCATCCTTTTGCAGGGCAGCGCTAGCCTCAGCATCAGCAATTGCACGCTGACCGACAACGAGGCCCTCGGCATTACGCAGGCCCCCGGCGATACGGCCGGCGGTGGGTTCGGTGGCGCCATCGAGGACGACTCGTCAGGAGCGCTCTACGTCACCAGCAGCACCTTCGGCGCCAACAAGGCCATCGGCATCGGCGCCAATGATTCCAACGTCGGTACCACCTACATCCTCGCACTCGGCGGTGCCATAGACGTTAACTATGAAGCCACCGGCCCGGCCACGATCAGTAATAGCACGTTTACCGGAAACGAGGCGAAGGGCGGCAGCCCCGGCGCCAGTGCCGGTGGAGGCGCCTCAGCAATTCCAGCAACTTTGGCGCGAGGATGACCGTAACGGACTGCACGCTCAGCGGCAACGCAGCGATCGGTGCAGCCGGCGGTGACGGCCAAAACAACTTTGGCTCCGGGCAAGGCGGCGGGATCAACAATTTCGCGAGCTTGATCGTTGGCAATTCGGCGCTCACCAACAACCTGGCCCTGGGCACGCCCATGGCCCCAGGTGCCGTCCCATCGCAGACTGTCTCGAGCGGCAGTGCGACCGCCGGCGGCGGCATCTTCTGCCTCCCCGGCATCTTCGGCGTGACCTCCGCTACCGCGACCATTACCGACAGTACGCTCGTCGGGAATCAGGCCGTTGGCGGCGCCGGGGCGGCCGGCAGCGCCAGCGTGGCCGGCAGCGCCGGCAGTATCGGGGAAGGAGGCGGTATCTCCCTCATCGCGGTCGAGTCGGCCCTTGTGGATGGCTGTTTATTCGCTGACAACGTCGCTCGCGGCGGGGCCGGCGGCAGCAGTGGCGGGGCTGGCGGCGGGCTGGGCGCCCCCGGTGTGAGCGGTGGCATCGACCTCGCATTTGGCTCGCCGGTAACCGTCAGCAACACCATCCTCATGGCCAATCAGGCCATAGGCGGGGCAGGTGGCGCCGGGTCCGCGGGCGGCGACGGCGTTGGCGGCGGCGTCGACGTCGGCAGTGGCGTCATCTATGGTGCGCCGGACAATTGTTCTCTGACTCTGACCGATAGCACCATCATCGGCAATTTGGCCCAGGGCGGCGCCGGAGGGGCCGGGAACAACGGTGGCGACGGCGCAGGCGGCGGGGTCTCGGTTTTGGCGGGGAGCTCCGCCACGATCGATGCCACATGGATCGTTGCCAACGGCGCCGTGGGCGGCTCCCCCGGCATAGGCGGCGCCATCGGCCAGGGCTCAGGCGGCGGACTCTACATCGACACAGGCGCCCTCGTGACGCTCACCAAGTCGAGCAAGGTGATTCTGAATTTCGCGTCGACGAGCGCCGACGACATTTTCGGAGTCTACACCACGACTTGAGCACTGCGCTTCATGAAAAGTCGTGGCCGTCAGTGTCACAGGAAAAGAGGCGGCCGGCGAGCCCACGCCGGCCGCAAGTAAGCTCCGAGCGACTCGAAGGGCGAACTCCATGGGCACAACAACAACTCCCGACGGGAACTCGACGCGCGGACGCGGAATTCCGCGGTGGGTCGTCGTCATCCTGGCACTCTTCGGCTGGTTGGTCGGCGTGCCGCTGGCCCATGGTGTCCTGCCATGGGCCCTCTCGTGGCTTGCGCCTCGCTTTGGATGGACGGCAGGCTACCCAGGGACCTGGAACTGGCTGGGGCTGATCCCCATCGCGGCCGGCACCGCCTTGCTCATCTGGATCTTCGCCTCGGGCCTGGCGCGCATCCGAGAGCTCCCAGAGCGGTTGCAGAGACTGGGCCCACCCTTCTTGATGACCGCTGGACCCTACGCCTACACACGCAACCCGGGGTATGTTGCTGAGCTGGCGCTCTGGCTCGGCTGGGCGACCCTCTTCGGCAGCCTCGCTGTTGTGGTCGGGCTGGTGGTCCTGACGGTCGTGATCATCCTGATCTTGCCGTGGGAGGAGCGCGGGCTCGAGAAGCAATTCGGCGAGACTTATCGCCAGTACCAGGCCAGGGTCCCCCGATGGCTGAGGAGGACTCGACGCTGATCAACGCCGCGACGAAGTGATCGCCGGGCTGTGAGCCGGCCCACGCCGTCGCGCCTTGATGCTGACACAGGCTTTGGGGGGCTCCTTCTCGGGGTCGGGGACGTCGGGAGTGCGTGCCCGCGTTCCGGGAATCGCACCGCATCGCATCAGATCATACCGTATCGCAGGGCATCTCACTCGAGAAAGGTGACTTCCATGGCCCGCCGTCGCAGACCTGGTCATCGATTCGCAATCGCCTCCCACGCGGTTCATCATCACCGCCTCCGCCGCCGCCCGGTCCTGGAGGTCCTCGAGGGCCGCGTCGTGCTGACCACGTTCACCGTCAACAGCCTGGGGGATGCCGGGAGCGGTTCAAACGGCTCGGGCGACCTCCGGTACTGCATCAACCAGGCCAACGCCAATGACCAGGCGAATACGATCGTCTTCGATTCGACCGTCTTCGGCACGCCCCAGACGATCACGCTGAGCGGCAGCCAGCTCGAGCTGCAAGAAACCGGGGGGACGCAGACGATCACAGGGCCGGCCGCGGGCGTGACCATCAGCGGCGGCGGGAACAGCCGCGTCTTCCAGGTGGACAAGGGGGTGACCGCCTCGCTCTCCGGCCTGACCATCTCCGGCGGCTCGACTTCGGGCAGTGGCGGCGGTGTGTTCAATTACGGTTCGGCCTTCCTGTCCGACTGCACCCTGAGCGGCAACTCCGCCGCCGATGGAGGCGGCGGCCTGGACAATACCGGCACGGCCACTCTGAGAGACTGCACGCTCAGCGGCAACTCCGCCGGCACCGGGGGCGGCGTGTTCAATCACGACGCGGCCACCCTGACCGCCTGCACGCTCAGCGGCAACTCCGCCGGGAAAGGCGGCGGCCTGTACGATTTCGACACGGCCAACTTGACCGACACCATCGTCGCCGGCAACACCAATCCCTCCGGCGCCAGCGACATCACGACAATCGGCGGTCCCAACCACGTCCTCGGCAGCAACAACCTCATCGGCCCCGGCGGCTCGGGCGGGCTGGTCCCTGGAGTCAAGGGCAACATCGTCTTGACCAGCCTCACCGGATTGGGCCTGGCCCCGCTGGGCAACTACGGCGGTCCGACCCAGACCATGGCCCTGCTTCCTGGCAGCCTTGCCTTAGGCGCGGGCATCGTGGTGATCGGCGTCGGCACCGATCAGCGCGGCTTCCCGCTCGACTCCCCCAAACCCGACATCGGCGCCTTCCAGTCCCAGGCCGAGCTGGTGGTCAACACGACCGTGGATTCGAGCTACGGCATCCTCTCGCCGCCGGGCGAGCTGAGCCTGCGCCAGGCCGTCGGCCTGTTCAACTTCCTGGGCGGGCCCCAAACCATCACCTTCGATCCAAACGTCTTCGCGACCGCTCAGACGATTGCCCTGACGTCTGGGCAGCTCGAGCTGAGCGATACCAGCAGGGCGGTGACGATTACCGGCGCGGCCGCGGGCGTGACCATCAGCGGCGGGGGGAACAGCCGCGTCTTCCAGGTCGACAGTGGTGTGACCGTCGCGCTCTCCGGCCTGACCATCAGCGGCGGCGCGACCTCGGGGTCTGGCGGCGGCCTGGAGAACCTCGGCACGGCGACGCTCACGGGTTGCACGATCAGCGGCAACTCCGCGAGCAACGGCGGCGGGGTGGATAACCAGGGTACGGCGAGGCTCACCGACTGCACCTTGAGCGGCAACTCTGCCAGCTCCGGCGGCGGCGGGGTGGATAACCAGGGTATGGCGACCCTCACCGGCTGTACGCTCAGCGGCAACTCCGCGGGCGGCGGCGGCGGGGTGGATAACCAGGGTACGGCGACACTCACCGACTGCACCTTGAGCGGTAACTCCGCCAACTCCGGCAGCGGCCGCTACCACGCGAACTCCGGCGGCGGCGGCCTGGAGAATTCCGGCATGGCCACTCTCACCGGCTGCACGGTCAGCAGCAACTCCGCCGTCTTGGGCGGAGGCGGCTTGGAGAACGACGGCACGGCCTACCTGACTGGGACCGACTGCACGCTCAGCGACAACTCCGCCAACCACGGCGGCGGCGTGTACAATCAGGGCACGGCCGACTTGACCGACTGCACCGTCAGCGGCAACTCCGCCAGCGGCGGCGGCGGCCTGCTAAACGGCTACGGTACAGCTACCCTGACCGACTGCACGGTCAGCGGCAACTCCGCTTATGACGCCGGCGGCATGTACATTCGCGGCACGGCCAACCTGACCGCATGCACCGTCAGCGGCAACTCCGCCAGCGGCAAGTACTCCAGCGGCGGCCTGTTCAATGAGGGCGCGGCCAACCTGACCGATACCATCATCGCCGGCAACACCGATCCCTCCGGCGCCAGCGATATCGCCGGTGGCAACGTCTCGGGCAGCGACAACCTGCTCGGCACCGGTGGCTCGGGGGGGCTGGTCAACGGAGTCGACGGCAACATCGTCCTGACCAGCCTCACCGAATTGGGCCTGGCCCCGCTGGGCGATTACGGTGGGCCGACTCAGACCATGGCCCTGCTCCCCGGCAGCGCCGCCATCGGCGCGGGCATCGCGGCGAGCGGCGTCACCACCGATCAGCGCGGCTTCCCGCTCGACTCCCCTAATCCCGACATCGGCGCCTTCCAGACCCAGCCCGCGCTCGTCGTCAACACGACCAGCGACGGCATCGAGTCGCCGGCCGGCGATCTGAATCTGCGCCAGGCGGTCAACCTGGCCAACGTCTTGACGGGGGCCCAGTCAATCCGCTTCGACCCCACCGTCTTCGCCAACCCGCAGACGATCACGCTGACGGGTGGTCAGCTCGAGCTGAGCAATACCGGCGGGACCGAGACGATCGTCGGCCCGGCTGGGGGCGTGACCATCAGCGGCGGCGGAAGCAGCCGGGTCTTCCAGGTCGACGGTGGTGTGACCGCCGCGCTCTCCGGGGTGACCATCACCGGCGGCTCGACCTCGTCGGTTGGCGGCGGCCTGTACAATCAGGGC
Source organism: uncultured Planctomycetota bacterium (assembly GCA_963823665.1). Lineage (GTDB taxonomy): Bacteria > Planctomycetota > Planctomycetia > Isosphaerales > Isosphaeraceae > CAVXHV01. The sequence goes on along the minus strand of CAWGMQ010000006.1, from coordinate 1,415,040 downwards.
ACGGCCACTCTGACCGATTGCACCCTCAGCGGCAACTCCGCCGGCTTCGGCGGCGGCCTGGACAATTCCAGCACGGCCACCGTGAGCCTGACCGACTGCACCATCAGCGGCAACTCCGCCAGCTTCGGCGGCGGCCTGGAGAATGCCGGCGCGGCCACCCTCGGCACGGCCAACTTGACCGACTGCACGATCAGCGGCAACTCTGCTGTCTCCGGCGGTGGCCTCGAGAATGCCGGCACGGCCACGCTGACCGCCGCCACGGTCAGCGGCAACTCCGCCAGCGGCGACCCCGCTGGCCCCGGCGGCAGCGTCGGCGGCGTGTACAATCACGGCAAGGCCAAACTGACCGACACCATCGTCGCCGGCAACACCAATCCCTCCGGCGCCAGCGACATCGGCGGGGCCCGCGACGTCTCAGGCAGCGCCAACCTGGTCGGCACCGGCGGCTCCGGGGGGCTGGTCAATGGGGTCGACGGCAACATCATCCTGACCAGCCTCACCGAATTGGCCCTGGCCCCGCTGGGCAACTTTGGCGGGCCGACCCAAACCATGGCCCTGCTTCCCGGCAGCCCGGCCATCGGCGCGGGCATCGCCGTCAGCGGCGTCACCGCCGATCAGCGCGGCTTCCCGCTCGACGCCTCCAATCCCGACATCGGCGCCTTCCAGACCCAGCCCGCGCTCGTCGTCAACACGACCAGCGACGGCATCGAGTCGCTCTCCGGCGACTTGAGCCTGCGCCAGGCGGTCAACCTGGCCAACGTCTTGACGGGCGCCCAGTCGATCAGCTTCGACGCCAGCGTCTTCGCCAGCCCGCAGACGATCACGCTGACGGGCGGTCAGCTCGAGCTGAGCAATACTGGCGTGACCGAGACGATCGCCGGCCCGGCCGGGGGCGTGACCATCAGCGGCGGCGGCAACAGCCGCGTCTTCCAGGTCGACAGCGGTGTGACCGCCGCGCTCACCGGCCTGACCATCTCCGGCGGCTCGACCTCGGGGAATGGCGGCGGACTGGAGAACCTCGGCACGGCGACGATCACCGGCTGCACGATCAGCGGCAACTTCGCCGGCTCGAGCGGCGGCGGTGTGGATAACCTGGGTACGGCGACGCTCACCGGCTGCACGATCAGCAGCAACTCCGCCGGCCTGGGCGGCGGCCTGTACAGTTACGGCATGGCCAACCTGACCCTGACCGACTGCACCGTCAGCGGCAACTCCGCCGCCGACGGCGGCGGCCTGTACAATTACGGCACGGCCAACCTGACCCTGACCGACTGCACCGTCAGCGGCAACTCCGCCTACGTCGGAGGCGGCGGCCTGGAAAACAACAGGGCATCTGTGACCCTGGCCGACTGCAGCGTCAGCGGCAACTCCGCCAAGTACGGCGGCGGCGTATACAATCGCGGCGTGTTCAATAATTACGGGTTGGCCAACTTGACCCTGACCGGCTGCACGATCAGCGGCAACTCCGCCAACTTCGGCGGCGGCCTGGACAATCACGGCATGGCGGACTTGAGCCTGGCCGACTGCACCGTCAGCGGCAACTCCGCCTTGCTCAACGGCGGCGGCGTGTACAATTTTGCCAATTTTTACCCGTGCAACCTGACTCTGACCGGCTGCACGATCAGCGGCAACTACGCTGGCTCCGGCGGCGGCGGCGTGTACAATCGCAACACGGCCACCCTGATCGACACCATCGTCGCCGGCAACACCAATCCCTCCGGCGCCAGCGACATCGGCGGTGACAGTAACGTCTCGGGCAGCTATAACCTGATCGGCACCGGCGGCTCGGGGGGTCTGTCCAATGGCGTCGATGGCAACATCGTCTTGACCAGCCTCGCCGATCTGGGGCTGGCCCCGCTGGGCAACTACGGCGGTCCGACGCAGACCATGGCCCTGCTCCCCGGCAGCGCCGCCATCGGCGCGGGCATCGCCGTCAGCGGCCTCACCACCGATCAGCGCGGCTTCCCGCTCGACTCCCCCCAACCCGACATCGGCGCCTTCCAGTCCCAGCCCGAGCTGGTGGTCAACATCACCAGCGACGGCACCGCGTCGCCGGCCGGCGACCTGAGTCTGGGCCAGGCGGTCAACCTGGCCAACGTCTTGACGGGGGCCCATTCGATCCGCTTCGACCCCACCGTCTTCGCCAGCCCGCAGACGATCACGCTGACAGGCGGCCAGCTCGAGCTCAGCAATGGCGGCGGGACCGAGACGATCACCGGGCCGGCGGCGGGGGTGACCATCAGCGGCGGCGGGAACAGCCGCGTCTTCCAGGTCGACAGTGGTGTGACCGCTGCGCTCTCCGGCCTGACCATCACCGGCGGCTCGACCTCCGGCAATGGCGGCGGTCTGGAGAACCTCGGCACGGCGACGCTCACCGACTGCACCGTGAGCGGCAACTCCGCGAGCTCCGGCGGCGGCCTGGACAATGACGACACGGCCACCCTGACTCTGACCGACTGCACGCTCAGCGGCAACTCCGCCAGCAGCGACGACGGCGGCGGCCTGGAGAATGACGGCACGGCCACTCTGACAGTCTGCACGCTCAGCGCCAACTCCGCCAGCTCCGGCGGCGGCCTGGAGAATGACGGCACGGCCACCCTGACCGACGCCATCGTTGCCGGCAACACCAATTCCTCCGGCGCCGGCGACATCGGCGGCGACTCCCACGTCTCGGGCCGCGCCAACCTGGTCGGCCCCGGCGGCTCGGGGGGGCTGGTCAATGGGGTCGACGGGAACATCGTCTTGACCAGCCTCGCCGACCTGGGCCTGGCCCCGCTGGGCAACTACGGCGGTCCGACCCAAACCATGGCCCTGCTCCCCGGCAGCGCCGCCATCGGCGCGGGCATCGCCGTCAGCGGCGTCACCACCGATCAGCGGGGCGAGCCCCTCCACACGCCCAACCCTGACTTCGGCGCCTTCCAGAGCCAGGGGTTCACGCTCACGCCATCGCCGGGCAGCACTGTGCAGTCCACGACGGTGGGTAGTGCGTTCGCCAATCCGTTGGCTGTCACCGTCACGGCCAACAATCCCGTCGAGCCCGTGGCCGGCGGTGTTTTGACCTTCACGGCACCTGCCAGCGGCCCCTCGGCGAATCTCTCCGCCACCTCCGCGACCATCGGCTCCGATGGGGTCGCCTCGGTCACCGCCACGGCGAACTCCTCGCCGGGTTCCTACACCGTCACGGCCTCGGCCGGCGGCAACAACGCGACGGCCGACTTCGCCCTGACCAACGACGCTTCCCTCATCCCGCTGACCTTCTCCGGAATCAGCGACCCGAGCATCACCTACGGCACCGCCAGCGTGACCGTCTCCGGGACGCTGGCCAACAGCTCAAAGGCCCCGGTGGGCGAGAGCGTCGCCGTGACGCTGGGCGGCGTCCGGCAGTCGGCCACCATCGGGTCCAGCGGCGCCTTCTCCACCACCTTCGACACCGCCGGCCTCGCCGTGGCCGGCTCGCCCGACACGGTCAACTATGCTTACACCAGCGACGGGACCTTCGCCTCCGCCAGCACGAGCAGCAGCCTGACAATCACCGCGGCGGCGCTCACCATCACGGCGGACCGCGAGACCAAGGTCTACGGTACCGCCGATCCGGCGCTGGCCTACACCGCCAGCGGCTTCCAGTTCACTGATACGGCCCGGACGGTCCTGACCGGGTCGCTCGTCCGGGCGCAGGCGAGCACCCTGGCCGGCGAGCAGGCCGGCGGCTTTGTCATCACCCAGGGGACGCTCGCCGCCGACAGCAACTACTCGATCAGCTTCACCGGCAACACGCTGACGATCAACCCGGCGACTTTGACCGTCGACGCCAATCCCCAGACCAAGGTCTATGGTACGGCCGACCCCACCCTGACCGTCACGCCGGTGGGGCTCGTCGACGCGACCGTGGACGGCGTCGCGATCGACGATACGGTCGCGACGGCGCTCAGCGGCTCGCCGGCGCGGGCGGGGACCCTGGTGGGAGAGCAGGTCGGTAGCGATACGATCGCCCAGGGTACGCTCACCGCCGATGGCAACTACAGGATGAGCTTCACCGGCAGTAGCCTGACCATCACGCCAGCCACCCTGACCATCACCGCCGGTGCCCAGACCAAGGTCTATGGCACGAGCGACCCCAGCTTGACCGACGGCGTGACGGAGCTGGTCGACACGACGGTCGACGGCGTGACGATCGACGACACTGCTGCCTCGGTCTTGACCGGTAGCCTGGCCCGCGCCCAGGCGGGCACCCTTGCTGGCGAACAGGCCGGCGGCTATGCGATTGCCCAAGGCACGCTGGCCGCCGATGGCAATTACACAATCCAGTTCACCGGCAGCACGCTGACGATCACCCCGGCCTCGTTAACCGTCACCGCCAATGCGCAGTCCAAAGTCTACGGTACTGCCGACCCCGCCTTGACGGTCACCGCGACGGGTCTGGTGAACACGACCGTGGACGGCGTGACGATCGACGACACAGCCGCGACGAACCTGAGCGGGGCCCTCGTCCGGGCTCAAGCAGGCTCGCTGGCCGGAGAGCAGGTGGGCGATGACGCGATCACCCAGGGCACGCTCGCGACGAACAGCAACTACACAATCGATTTCACCCCGAGCACGCTCACGATCAACCCCGCATCTCTGACCGTCACCGCCAATCCCCAGACCAAGGTCTACGGCTCGGCCGATCCCAGCCTGACTTACACCGCGACAGGCTTGATCAACACGACGGGCGACGGCGTCACGATCGCCGACACGGCGGGGACGGTGCTGACTGGACATCTCGTGCGCGCTGCCGGCGAGACGGTATCCGGCGGACCCTACGCGATCACCCAGGGGACTCTTGCGGCCAACAGCAACTACACGATTCACTTCACCGGCAGTGCGCTCTACATCACCCCAGCGACGATGACGATCGTGGCCGATCAAGTGACCAAGGTCTTCGGCTCGGCGGACCCGACGTTGGCCTATACTTGCAGCGGCTTCCAGTTCTCGGATACGGCCGCGACGGTGCTCACCGGCTCGCTGGCGCGGGCGGCCGGCGAGACGGTCTCGGGCAGTCCCTACGCGATCGGCCAGGGAACTCTGACGGCCGGCGGCAACTACGCGATCCACTTCACCGGCAGCACCCTGACGATCACCCCGGCGACGCCGACGCTGAACGTGAACGCTCCGGACAGGGTCTACACCGGCTCGTCGATCGCGGCCAAGGCGATGGTGATCGGCGCGAGCGGCGCGGCGGCCGCCAGCCTGGAGGGTGTTGCCCCGACGCTCACTTATTACGTCGGATCGGAGACTTCGGGCACGGCACTGGGCGCGGCGGCGCCGTCCGCTGCCGGGACCTACACGGTGGTGGCCAGCTTCCCCGGCAGCGCCGATTATGCCGCGATCCAGTCCACGCCCACGACCTTCGTGATCTCACCGAGCCCCGCGACGATCGCACTGTCGTCCTCAGCAAGTACCGCCGTCTATGGACAGGCCGTCACCTTCACGGCGACCGTGACCTCGTCCGTCGGGATACCCAGCGGTACGGTCACGTTCTTCGACGGCGCCAGTCCACTGGCCACCGTTGCACTCAACGGTTCCCGTCAGGCCGCGCTCAGCCTCGCCAGCCTGGTCGTGGGCTCCCACGCGATCACGGCGACGTACAACGGCGCCGCCGACTTCCTGGGCAAGTCGTCGAGCCCAACCACCGAGACGGTCGCCCAAGCAGCCACGTCGATCGTACTCGTGCCGCGCCCGGTCATGAAAGGGAAGAAGACGCTGACGGGGATCGAGCTGACCGCGGAAGTCGAGCCGGTGGCCCCAGGCGTGGGCGTGCCAACGGGCCAGGTGACGTTCGAGTTCGTCAAGAAGCACGGGAAGAAGACCCAGGTGAAGACGCTGGGAACTGCGGCCGTCACGGGAGGTGCGGCGACGTTGACGTTCAAGCCCAACGCGGTCGTGAACCAGTCGCTCGTGATCGTCTACAGCGGCGATCCCGACTTCCTGGCCAGCATGGTGCGTCCGCGCGAGCTGACGAAGCGGACTCTGGTGTAACCGGGGAGGGTCAGGCGACGAGCGGTAAATCCTCGCCCCCCAGACAGAAGAGGTACCGAGTTGTCCGGCCCCTGGCGCTCGGCCTGCGCCGGGGAACCTGCACCGGCATTATATCGCAGATCGGCTCATGGTGGCGGCTGATTTGAAATCGCTGCCTGCGCCAGTTATTTTACCCATAAACTTAGGGGAGCCAGGCGCGGATTCCGCCTTGATTGATAGAGGGATGAACCATGGGACACAAGCTTCTCGAGGAAAAAGAGATTTTCAACCGTGCCCGGCACATCGCCGCGCCGGAAGAGCGCGCCGCCTACCTTCAAGAGGCCTGCGGCCACGATCCAGCGGCCATGCACCGGCTCCTGGAACTGCTGCGAATCTACGAAGAGGAGAGAAGCTTCCTGGAATCGTCCCCGGTCGGCCACGTTCCTTCCGTTGAAGCGCCGATTGCCGAATGCCCCGGCACGATCATCGGTCCCTACAAGCTCCTGGAACAGATTGGCGAAGGGGGCTTCGGCCTGGTGTTCATGGCCGAGCAGCAGCAGCCGGTCCGCCGCAAGGTGGCCCTGAAAATCCTCAAGCCGGGCATGGACACCCGGCAGGTGATTGCCCGCTTCGAGGCCGAGCGCCAGGCCCTGGCACTCATGGATCATCCCAACATCGCCAGGGTGCTCGACGCCGGTGAGACTGGTTCGAACCGTCCTCACTTCGTTATGGAGTTGGTCAAGGGTGTGCCGATCACCGACTACTGCGATCAGAACCGCCTGCCCACCCAGGAGCGGCTGGTGCTCTTCAGACACGTCTGCCATGCCGTGCAGCACGCGCACCACAAGGGCATCATTCACCGGGACTTGAAACCCTCGAACGTCATGGTGACGCTGCACGACGGCTTGCCGGTCGTGAAGGTGATCGACTTCGGCATCGCCAAGGCACTCGGGCAGCAGCTCACGGAGAAGACGCTCTTTACCGGCTTCGCGCAGATCGTCGGCACGCCGATGTACATGAGTCCCGAGCAGGCCCAGTTGAGCGGTCTGGACATCGACACGCGCAGCGACATCTACTCGCTCGGCGTGCTGCTGTACGAGCTGCTGGCGGGCGTTACGCCGTTTGACAAGGAGCGGCTGCGCACGGCGGGCTACGACGAGATGCGGCGTATCATCCGGGAAGAGGATCCGCCCAGTCCGAGCACCCGTCTGAGCACGCTGGGCCCCTCAGCGGTGACGGTCTCGGCCGAGCGGCAGAGCGATCCCAAACGGCTCTGCCGGCTGTTGCGTGGCGAGCTGGACTGGATCGTCATGAAGGCGCTCGAGAAGGATCGCACGCGCCGCTACCAGACGGCCAACGAGCTGGCTCGGGACGTCGATCGCTACTTGAACGACGAGCCAGTTGCGGCCTGCCGGCCGTCGGCCTGGTATCGCTTCGGCAAGTTCACGCGCCGGCACAAGGCGGGGCTGCGGGTCACGGCCGCGGCGGCCCTGGTGTTGCTGCTGGCCGGCACCGTTGCGACCTGGGCGCTCCTGGACCAGGCGGCGCGTCGCAGCGAGCTGTCCGGTCGCAGGGCCGAGACGGAACAAACCGTGAACGCGGTACTGATCAAGACGGAGCAGTTGAAAAAGCAGGCTGCCGAGGCGCCGAGCGCGACGAGCCAGGAGGCGGACGCTGCCCTGGCGCTTTGGCGCCAAGCCGAAGCGACGCTGGACCAGGCGGAGACCGCCTTGAGGACCGGAACGGCCGACGCCCATCTACAAGAGCGTGTGCAGGACGAACGGCGACAGACCGGACAGCAACGGTCGCAAGCCCAGCGGACGGCAAAGCTGCTGCGCGACCTGGATGACGCTCGCATGACGCGATCGAGCTGGCTGGATGACGCTCGCATGTCGCGATCGACGAGCTGGATCGAAACCCATTTCGACGATGCCGGCGCGGTCACGAAGTATGCCGCGGCGTGCGCTGCCTACGGTTTGGAGATGACGCCGGGACGAACCGAAGAGCTGGCGCGGCGCATCCGCGCGGAACAACCCGCCATCCGCGAGGCCCTGATCGTGGCACTTGACAATTGGCACGCCAGTGCCCTGATGGTGCAGGAATTGGAGCTGGCGAAGATGGTGGAGGCGATCGCGACGGCGGCGGATGACGATCCGTGGCGGCAGCAGTTTCGGGTCGCGGCCCTCGCCAGGGACGCCGCGGCACTACGGGCCTTGAGCGGCCAAGCACGGCGGCTGTCCCTGCCACCTTCCAGTCTCGTGCTGCTGTCCTCGCATCTTTTTCTCCAAGGCGACGTAGACGAAGCCTTGGCTTTGCTGCGCTGGGCGCGCGGCCGTCACGTGACGGATTTTTGGATCCATTTTCTTCTGGGACGTGTCCTCTATGATGGCAAGGATCGATCCCCGGTGATCGTGGAAGAAGCAATCGGCTGTTGTCGAACAGCCTTGGCGCTACGTCCGGCTACCGGCGCTGCCTACGTCAGCCTCGGCCTCGCACTGCGAGCCAAGGGCCAGTTGGACGAGGCTATCGCCGAATACAAGAAGGCCATCGAGCTCGATCCCAAGCTCGCGACCGCCCACGACAGCCTCGGCCACGCGCTGGTGGCCAAGAAACAGCCGGACGAGGCCATCGCCGAATACAGGAAGGCCATCGAAGTCGACCCCAAGTTCGTAACTGCCCACAATAACCTCGGCTATGAATTGCAAGTCAAGGGCCAGTTGGACGAGGCCATCGCCGAATACAGGAAGGCCATCGAAGTCGACCCCAAGTTCGCACATGCCCACCACAACCTCGGCCACTCGCTGTTGGGCAAGGGCCAGTTGGAAGAGGCCATCCGTGAATGCAAGAAGTCCATCGAGCTCGACCCCAAGCAGGGAATTTTCTACATGTTGCTCGGCATTTGCATGCACGCCAAGAACCAGTTGGACGAGGCCATCGCCCTACACCGCAAGGCCATCGAACTCGATCCCATGGAAGCATGTGCCCACTTTCACCTCGGCGAGGCACTGTGGTCCAAGAACCACTGGGACGAGGCCATCGGCGAATTCAAGAAGGCCGTCGAGCTCGAACCCAAGCTCGGAATGGCACACTACTTCCTCGGCCACGTACTGTGGTCCAAGTACCACTTGGACGAGGCCATCGGCGAATTCAGGAGGGCCATCGAGCTCGACCCCAAGCTCGCACCGTACCACTTCTACCTCGGCCACGCACTGCTGGCCAAGAACCAGTTGGACGAGGCCATCGGCGAATACAGGAAGGCCATCGAACTTGACCCGAAGTTCGTGTCGGCCCAACGGGTCGCAAACCCCGAACGGCTGGCGCGGTTGGAGGCAAAGCTCGCCGACGTGCTCGCAGGGAAAGCCACGGCCACCGACAACGGCGAGCGGCTCGGCCTCGCGGAAGTATGCCGGCTGACGCGCCGGTACGTCGCCGCCGCCCGGCTGTATGCCGACGCCTTCACCGCCGACCCGAAACTGGCTGAGGAGCTGAAAGCCGGTCATCGTTTTAACGCCGCCTGGTGCGCCACGATCGCCTCGTCGGGTCCCGCGATCGACGCCGACAAGCTCGACGACCAGGAGCAACGCCGGCTGCGCGAGCAGGCGCTCGCCTGGCTGCGGGCCGACCTGGAGCAGTGGAAGAAGCGAGTGGAAAGCGGCACGTTGGAGGATCGCCAGGCTGTGCGGGCCACGCTCCTGCACTGGCAGCGCGAAGTCAACTTGGCCTGTGTGCGTGAAGCGGCCGCGCTCAAGAAGCTGTCGGCCGGTCAGCAGGAGTCGTGGCGGAAACTGTGGGCCGATGTGGCGACAGTGCGGAAAAAGGCAGGAGACGCCAAGGGATAACATTCTGACGACGAACTGAACAAGGCAACCAAAACCAGCCGGTGAGTCTCACCGACAAGCAGGAGTCTGACCGTATCGGCAAAGCCCTGGCGCTCGGTCTGCGCGCCGGGGGTACTTGCTCAGTCGTTCCATCGCGGACCGCATACAAAAGGAGCTCGACATGTCGATTTCCTCCTGGCCTCCCTGGACTTTTTGCGCGGCTACACCCTGCGCGGCCAACCTCGCAACTCGGCGTCGCGCCGCAAAAAGGCACACTTGCTCCTCGACCATCTCGAAGGCCGGGCGCTGCTCGCGAGCTACACTGCGCCCACCGTTTCGGCCCTGATCGCCGACATCGGGTCCGCCAACGCGGCCGGCGGGGCGAACACGATCACCCTGACAGCCCCGACCACATCACCGTATCTGTTCACGGCGGCCAACAATGGCACCAACGGCGAGAACTTCCTGCCGGTCATCGCCGCCAACGACAACCTGACCATTGTCGGCAACGGTGACACCCTCCAGCCGGCCCCCCGTCATGCGAGCATCCGCTTCTTCGATGTGAGTGCGGGTGCCTCGCTCGCGCTGCAGAACCTGACGCTGGAAGGGGGTTCACTGGTGGATTCCTCCCAGTGGGGGGGTGGGGCAATCTACAACCAAGGCGCCCTGACACTGAGCGGCGCGACCCTATATGAGAACTCGCTGAACAAACCTCTCGTCGGTGCTGACGTACCGGCCATGGGCGGTGGCATCTGGTCCAGCGGGTCGCTGATCTTGGAAAACGGCACGCTCTTTTCGAGCAACCACACCATTGGTGGAACCGGCGATGCGCCGGCTGGCACCATACCGCCTATCCACAATCCTTATGACACCGGATCACCGCCTGGCAATGCTTACGGCGGGGCGGTGTATATCGCCGGTGGCACTGCGAACATCAGCGACACCTCGTTCACAGGGAATTACGCTGAGGGCGGATTCAACTATGACGGCGCTGGCGGCCCCGGCTTCGGGGGCGCCCTTTACGTCGCCGGCGGACAGGTCGTTATGACCACGACCAGCATCAATGGTAATCAGGCTATTACTTCGTTCAGCGGCGTATCCTTCGGAGCCGGCGTGTTCGTCGCTGGCGGCATAGTGACAGTTGCCAATTGCACTCTGAATTCCAATACAACATCGAGTTTTGCGGGTGCTATTACCGGTTACGGCGGCGCTTTGTTCGCTGCCGGCGGCACGGTCGCTCTTACCAACGATACGGTCGAATCCAATACCGCTACGTACGGCGGCGGCCTGTGCGTCGCGGCCGGCACAGTGACCCTCACCAACTGCACGGTGCAATCCAATACGGCTACGTATGGCGGCGGTCTGTATATCGGCACAGTGACTGTGCCTAACGCATCCGATACCGGCGTCTACACTGTTTCGGGTGCCATCGTGTACCTGGATCCCGACACCTTCGCCAACGCGATCAACAACACGGATTCGTCCGGTACCAACGGCAGCACAGCGAACGTCGATGGGACGTACATCCTGACGTAGCTACGCAGCCCAGGACCGACCCCTGAAAAAAAGCGGCAGGTGAGTCTCGCTGCCACGACCCGCTTCGCGGCTGCCCGGGTCTCATCGACCCGGCAAAACACGGCGCTCAGTCTGCGCGCCGGGGGCGTGAACCGTGGATGAGTTCCAGACAGCCAGTTCCGGCGGTGGATCCGCGCCGGGCCAAGCTGGTTTTTTCACGCGGATCGGTTTTCTGCAAGAAAGGCCTGCATCATGTTGTCTGCATCCTGGTTCAGACGGTTGACAACGGGCTCTCCGACTCGGTCGCGGCGCCCCGGCTCAAGACGCACCCTCTCGCGGCGCTCGGTCCTGCCGCGCTTGGAAGGATTGGAGGACCGGAGGCTGCTCAGCACCTTCATGGTCATGAACCTGAACGACAGCGGTGCCTACTCGCTGCGGGCGGGCATCCAGTCCGGCGACGCGACCATTGCGTTCGCGCCGGGGCTGCACGGCACCATCACGCTGAAGAGCGCATTGCCGATCACCGGCAGTGTGACGATCAATGGCCCCGGCGCGGACGAGCTGTCTGTCAGCGGCAACAACTCGGGCCGCGTCTTCGAGGTGGCGGCGGGCCAGGTGGCCATCTCCGGCCTGACGATCACCGATGGCGAGGAAGTCGCCGGCAACGGGGGTGGCATTCTCGTGGACGCGGGCGCTACCCTGAACCTTGACGAGGTCGTCGTGACCGGTAACACTGCCTACGCCGACTCCGCAGGCAACTACGGCAACGGCGGCGCCGTCGAGAATGACGGCAGCCTCACTGTCACCGAATCCCTCTTCGCGAACAACGTGGCCTCCGGTGGCGAATACGCCGCCCCCATCACCGGCCCCGTCACTGAGGGTTCTGCCGGCGGAGCCGTCGACAGCCAGGGTTCTTTGCTGACGGTAAGCGACAGTGAATTCACTCGCAATGAAGCCGTTGGCCCTTCGACGGGCACTGGTGAAGGCAATGGCGGCGCCATTAACAGCAGTTCCCCCGCGACCATTACCTACTCCACGTTCAATGGCAACGAGGCGCTCGGCAGGACCACCAACGGCGGCGCCCTGAGCACGGGCGAGAACGAAACCTTCGCCGCGCCTTCGCTCGCCATCAGCAACTGCACGTTCACTGCCAACGAGGCTGTCGGCGCGAGCGGAGCCAACAACTCCGCCGCGCTGTTCGGCGGTGAGGCTCTGGGCGGCGCTGTCGCCAATGCCGGCCCGCTAACGATCGCGGGCAGCACGTTTACCGACAACGAGGCCAAGGGAGGAGACCAGGGCGAAAACGTCGGCGGCCTTGACCCCAACCCGGTCCTTGGCGAGGCATGGGGCGGCGGCCTGGTCAACTTTGCCAGCGTGCTTTCGATAACCGACACCACCTTTAGTGGCAACCAGGCCATCGGCGGCAACTCCGCCACCGGCCCCGGAGCTCCGGCCGCTGGCGGCGGCCTCGCCGCGGAAATCTTTGCTGACACGACCATCACCGGCGTGAGTTTCTTCGGCAACGATGCGATTGGCGGCAACGGTGGCAGCAGCAGCCGCGGATATGCAGGCACGGGCGGCAGCGGGTTCGGCGGCGGCTTCTACAACGGGGTCGACTCGACCGCCAACGTCTCGGACGTCCTCTCCAGCGGTAACCTGGCCAAGGGTGGCTCTGGCGGACCGGGGGCCGCGGGCGGCGTCGGCGCAGGAGGCGGGATCGCCAATGGAGGCGGCATCGGCGCATTCGAATTGGCTTTCCTGGGTCTCGGTACGGACACCTCGAGCGTATCCCTCGCCGGCAGCACCCTGATCTTCAACGTGGCCCAGGGGGGCGCCGGTGGGTCCGGGAGCAACGGCGGCAACGGCTCAGGAGGCGGCCTCTACGTGCTCGGCACCACGACCGCGTCGATCGATGCCACGCTCATCACTTTCGACGCTGCGATCGGCGGCGCCTCCGGCTCAGGCGGCTCGAGCGGCCAGGGGTCAGGCGGCGGCCTCTACATCGACACAGGTGCCGGCGTGACTCTCAGCAAGTCGAGCAAGGTCCGTTTCAACTTTGCGTCGACGAGCGATGACGACATCTTCGGCGTCTACACCATGACTTGAGCGCTGCGCATCATGAAAAGTCGTAGCCGTCAGTGCCACAGGAAAAGAAGCGGCCGGTGAGCGCACGCCGGCCGCCAGCAACCCCCTAACTCTGAACCAGATCAAGGCAGCCCCATGAGTACGCCCGAAGTCCCCGCCAGTAAGCGTTCGCACCGAACCCGCATTTCGCGCCGGATGCTCTTCATGTTCGGCGTCTTCGTTGTATCGGTTGTGTATCCGTTTACGTTCGGCGTGCTGCCGTGGCTTCTCTCGCTCTTGACGCCCCGCCTCGGATGGACCGAGCACGGCCCGGCCGCCTGGAACATACTTGGGCTCTTCCCGGTCGTGGCTGGCGCTCTTGCAGTGAGTCAGCGTGAGATTGCCGCCGTAGTTGGCCACGCCGCCGTAGCGGTAGGCGCTGCCTCCACTGATCGTCATTCCCGAGATCGACGCCGTGACACCGCTGTCGATCTGGAACACGCGGCTCGCCCCGCCAGCGTTCACCGTCACGCCCGCCGCCGGGCCCTTGATCGCCACCGTCCCGGTCGTGTCGCTCAGCTCGAGCTGGCCCGACGTCAAACTGATGGTCTGGGCGCTCCCGAAAAAGGTCGGGGCAAAAGTGATCGTTTGGCCTGGGACCACGTTGGCGCCCGCGATCGCTTCGCGAAGGCTGGTCGTGTCGCTATAGAAACCGAATGCATCGGCGGTGGTGTTGACCACGAAACGGGGGGCTACCACCGTCAACGTGTCGGCCGGGCTCGTTACTCCCGCCAGTGATGCGGTGATCGCGCTTTGCCCCAAGGCCAGGCCCGAGGCCAGACCCGTGGCGCCGATCGGCGCCGACGGCGCCCAGGTCACGAGACCGGTGAAGTCCGCGGTCGAGCCGTCTGAGAAGCTGCCCGTGGCGCTGAACTGGCCCGTGACGTTCAAGGCCAGGTCCGGCTTGCCGGGGGAGACCGCGATCGACACCAGTGCTAAATTTGTAAGGTTGAAATCGATCGTGCTGGCGCTCGTGGCCGCATTCGCCTCGCCGATCGCCTGGCGCAGGTCGGTCTCGCCCACGACGGGCGTGTCGGCGGATTGTTCACGGTGAACGTAGACAGCAGCGCGCGTTGCTCCAGCAACAGCACCGTCGGCTGCATCCCACGCTATTTCCGTCTCTCGACCGTTCCCCGCCCGCTTCTTCTCTGATCGCTCGCTCTGTTGTCAATCATGATTCTGTCGCTCCTCTGGTGATGAAGTACCTCTGTCACGTCTTCACGAACGCCCGCGCGGCCCACTCCCATTCCCGTCCGACCCCGCCGCGCCACGGGTCGGTTTCGTCGTTCGGTGAATCATTTCCACTCGCGCTCCAAGTTCGGGCAAATTGGTTCCTGACACCTTTTCTCCCCCTTTCCTCCCCCCAAAATCCCGCACGTAGTGGTAGATGACCGGATTGGATGCCACTCCGCTGGCAATCACGCGGAGTTTGTACGTGCCCGACGGCATACTGGCCGGTGTCGTGAATTGGACGCCTTCAAACTGATCTCCCACCTGGGTAGTCGTCCAATTGGCGGTCGAGGCGTAGGTCACATGTCCAAAGCGATTGACAAGCTGAACGAGCGGATAATTGCTCCCCGTGGAATTGTCGTCTCCATACACGCCCCCTTCACTCCAGCCGTTCAAACCCCAGCCCACGACCCAATGCGTCGACGAACCGGCCGGCGCCGGAAGAATGCCCAAGATCGCCGGCTTCCAAGTCTCTTGCGACCCACCGTTCGGGGTATAGATATACAAATGATGGTCCGCGCCTCCCGTTACGAAGACCTGACCACTGGGAAGCACGGTCATGTTCAGTGTGTTCGTCGTTGAGTAAGAAGCCAGCGCGACCGGCACGGAAGGAACCAGGCTGAAACCGTTCGCGCCGGGGTTGTATTCATAGAATTGGGACGTGTCGGCGAGCTGAGACGAATTCGTGGGATCGGGAGCGATCTGATTGATAGCTATGAGCACATGCCCATTCGGCAGCGCCGCGAGCGGCTCATCGCCGTAGGAACCGTTCGCGTTTTGTACGAGTTGCCACTCCTGTGCGGGAGACCCATTGAGGGGATCCAACTCCGTCGTGGCCCCGCCCTGGCTGACCTGAAGCGCGTACCCAGGTGCGGAGGCCGGAGAGAGCGTGAAATAGCCGTCCTTGTTCAGAGTCACAGACCATGCTTGCGCGGGATTGCCGTCATTCACGAAATTGGTGTCGACGGGCGCGACGGCGGACGACCCTGCGCTCTCGGCCTCCAACCGCGTCGCCGTCGCGTTGATCGGTCGCAAGCCGTACAGACCGTTCGGGTCGGACACAATGTCCCATATCTGCGCGTCGGATTGATTCCAGACACCGACATCCGTCGCCTCTTGAGCATCTGTGGACGCGTTGGGAGCCTCCAGCGCGAGGTCAGGAGCCAGACGTGGAACCAGTCGATAGGTGGCATTATCGACTTGATCCAGGGTCGTAGCCGTCGTCGTCAAAGGCATACCGTCGGAGAGATCCGGCACCGACGGCCCCATTTGCCAGGTCTGCGTTGTCGGCGAATAAATGGCCGTCTGCGCCTGCCAGTGCGCCACCGCGCCGAGGGCAAAAACGTCTCCGTCGGGAAGCCCCACCATCGGCCCCCCCTCGGTCGTGTTTAGCGGCACAGGCGTCGACCCGACCGCGGTCCACATGCCTGTCGTTTCATCATATTCCCATGACTGGCTTCCATCGGGGTACGTAGCCACGCCCAGAACGCGGCCACTGGGTAACATCGTCAGCGTCACCTCGTTCATCCAATTCGTTGGAAATGACCCCGTCTGCTGCCAGGTGTCATTCGATGGGTTGTACAACCCCATCACGCCCGACCCCCCCGTTCCCGCGAGGACGCGGCCGTCAGGCATCACTTTCACAGAGTTGTCCACAATCACTTCGGTGCCAAAGAATGAGGGAGGCGCGACCGGCCGCCAGGAATTCGTCGCCGGGTTGTAGATTTCGATATGATTTTGACCCGTGGTGGCGGGATTGTAATCCGCGTCACCCGGCTGCGGATATTCGGCCCCCGAGATGAACACCTCGCCATCGTTCAACAACGCGATTCCCGCATATTCATGAATATAGAGCGAGTCATGCGCGGGTACGATCGTCGGGTCGGCGTAGTTTCCTTTGGCATTGGGCGAGACGAGGAACCAATGAACGGTGCCGAATTCGTTCACCAGCAATCGGCCGTTGGAAAGGAGCACCGTCGCCTGCGGACTGCCCAGAGCGGGGGGCGTCGTCACGACCTGCCACGAGCTCAGCACCATTCGATCTTCCAACACCTCCATGCCGGCTTTAAGGGACTGTGGACGACGGACGGCACGACGAACGCGAGGCGAGCGCTTGAAGGTGAACATAGGGGCTCCGGCGTTCTTGGGGAATGGCGACCAGACATGACGGGGTTTTTTTGCTTCTCCAGCGAGAACCAACCTATCACGCGCCGGCCCGTGAGTAGGCCGTCTCGAGCCTGAAAACGCGGATTCTGTCCTCGCTTTTCTAACACATTGGTATCGTTCAGGTTGCGGATCAATCCAAGCTTCTGTTCTGTAAAGATCGGCCCCTTGCCTAGAACGACTCACGGGCCGGCGTCTTTCTGCTTTCACGGCACTTCCGTCCGCTCAATCAACCACCATTCCACGCGTTTTGATCGCCCCAATGGCGCACCATCTCCGCCTTCGTCTTCACGGGATCGACGCCACTATGCTCGATCCGTTTACACGCGTTACGGACCGCGTCTTGGCCGGTCGATCCGCTCCAGGATCGCACCGAACAACGCACGCGGCATCGCCACCTCCGCCATCTGGAAAGTCAACGCCTACGCGTCGGGCACAAGTGATTCATGACGAATTCCTTAACCACGGAACGCGCGGAAGGACACGGAAATCGACCAGCGATTCGACGCCGAGGAAACCTGGCCACAAACGCGTTTCCGTGTGGTTTGGCGCGTTCCGTGTCTCGGTGAATTATCCCCGCTCGCGCTTCAAGTTCGGGCAAATTGGTTCCTGACACCTTTTCCCGGGCCAGAAGACCGGCGGCGCCGCGAAGCGAGAACACGGCCTACGATCGTCGGTCCCTCCAGGATCTACTCCTGCGATTGCTGGCCGATCGTTACAGGGCGCCTTCGAGTTTCTTGGGCAAATCATGGTTAGATGTAACCAAGCCGATGATTTCGCAGGATCTGGCATAGCGGGTTGATCGTGTTGAGGCGCTGGACGATCCGGAAACCGAGGAACTACTCTGCAAGGCTGGCGGCCGCGGGCCGGAGCTAGAGCTACTTCTGGCGCGGCACCGCAACCGGCTACTTGGGATGGTCGCCGCCCGGCTCGACAGCCGGTTGGCGCCCCTCATTCACAGGATTACCGGGATGTTGAACAAGACGCGGCGGCTCGCATTGTTCACGGCGAAACGATCCTCTCGACACCTCGATGAACGGCGCCGGCGATCACTCCGGCTGATGCCCGAGAGTCTGGAGACGCGCACGGTGTTGAACCCGAACATCTTCGCGAACGTTGCGACCGAGAGCGCCCTGCGCGCCGACATCGCCGCGGCGGACACCAACAGCTTCACCAATAACATCATCGAGCTGTCGGCTTCGATCACACTCACCGACACGGCGGCCGGCCAACTGGAGATCACCAACGCGACGAGCACTCCGAAGACATTGACGATCGAGGGCCAGGGGACGTCGCCTTTGAGCACAGTCATATCGGGCTCGGCCGCGCTCAACACGCGGATCTTCGAGATCGTCGGGACCGGTTCGGCGACCACGGCAGTCGTGCTCAAAGACATGACAATCACGGATGGCGCTGCGCATGACGGCGGCGTGCTCGGCGGCACTGCGGCGCTCGGGGGCGGGATCTTGATCGATGGCGGGCAAGTGACGCTCAGCAATGCAAATCTTGGTTCGAACGGGGCGTCGGGAGCCGCCGGCGCCAAGGGCGCGCTGGGAGATAGCGGTCAACCCGGAGGTCGCGGCGGTGACGGCGGCAACGCGGAAGGGGGCGGCATCTACCTGGCGGCCGGCCAACTGAGCCTGGTCAGCTCAGCCGTTAGTTTTAACTTGGCCAAAGGAGGTAACGGCGGCGGCGGCGGCGGCGGGACGAGCAGCGGTGTGGGCAAGCCTGTGGAGTCAGGTGGCGCCGGCGGCGCCGGAGGATCGGCTGCTGGCGGTGGCATTTACCAGGCGGCCGGCCAACTGACCTTGACGGGCTCGTTGGTTAAAGAGAACCGGGCTAATGGAGGTACCGGCGGGTACGGCGGCGGCGGCGGCGACGGGATGAATGGCGGACCCGGAGAGCCCGGCGCCACGGGTGGTGCCGGCGGCAACGGTGGTGCCGGAGGGTCGGGTGCCGGCGGTGGCATCTATCAGGCGGCCGGCCGGCTCATCCTGACAAACTCGACGATCATTGGGAATGGTGCGCTTGGATTCGCAGGCGGGGCTGGCGGAGATGGCGGCGGGGGCGGCAACGGCGGAAATGGAGGCAACGGCAGCAACGCCGCGTCTGGGGCCAGGCCGGGTGGTATGGGCGGAATCGGCGGCAACGGAGTGAACGGCGGCAACGGCGGCAAGGCCGGCGAGGGGGGGAATGGTGCGAATGCGTGGGGAGGGGGCGTCTACATCGCGGGGGGCGAGCTCACGATCGCGGGCGGCGGCATCATCGCCAATAGCGCAGAAGCTGGGACCGCCGGTGGCGGCGGCGCTGGCGGCGGCGGCGGAACTGCGGGCAACGGCGGCAACGGTGGCGCCGGCGGTGCCGGCGCGGCTGCGACCAACGGCACTGGCGGCAAGGGCGGCGGCGGTGGCGCCGGCGGTGCCGGCGGCGGTGGCGGTGTGGGTAACAACGGGGGCCGAAACGGCAACGGCGGTTCCGCCCAAGGCGGTGGACTTTATGTTGGGGCCGGGACTCTCGCCCTGCAGGTCGCCGTCAGCGAGAGCGAGGCCGAATTCCAGGATAATTCGGCCGCGGGCGGCCCTGGCTCCGGCTCGCGCTCATACATCCGTCACGGCAGCAACGGTGGAGTGCCTGGCTCGGGCGGCGCCGGCGGCGCCGGCGGCAGCGGCGGCCCAGGCGGCGCTGGCGGCACTGGCGGCTACCGCGGTAACGGTGGCGCAGGCGCGGCCGGCGGCGCGGCCGGTCGAGGCGGCAACGGCGGCAACGCCGGCGGTGGCGGCGCAGGCGCCAACGGCGGAATGGCAGCCGGGGGGGCCGTCTTCGTGGCCGGTGGCACGCTGAACCTGAACACCTCGCTCCTCATGGGTGACCACGCTCGGGGCGGGGACGCGGGCAAGGGCGGCGGTGGTCGTCGCCAGGGCGCCGGCGGTAACGGCGGGCCCTTCGGCCAACATGGCGGCAGCGGCGGGGCCGGCGGAGCGGGCGGCCCCGGTCATACACCTGGGAGCGCCGGTGCGACCGGGCCCGCCGGCAACGGCGGCAGTGGCGGCAACGGCGGATTTGCGGCCGCCGCCGGAGCCGGGGGCAGCGGAGGCCCCGCCGGCGCGGGGGGTGCGGGCGGAACGGGCGCCGGCGGCGGAGTCGCGGTCTCCGGCGGTTCGGTCACACTGACCCTCGACAACTTCAACTTCACCAGCGAGACCGCCCAGGGCGGGGCCGGCGGCCAAGGCTTGACCGGTGCCTCCGGCGGTGCGGGGTATGGCGCAGTCACGGGACTTGCTCGGGGCGGCAAGGGCGGGATCGGCGGGGCTGGCGGCAACGGCGAGACCGGTGGCGCCGGCGGCAATGGCGGCCGCGGCGGCGCAGGCGGAATCGCAGGCGCCTCAGGGAATGGCGGCGCCGGCGGTACCGGGGGCGCGGGAGGGGCTGCCGAAGGTGGCGACTTTTATGTGACGGGCGGCCAGCTCACACTTCTCAGCGTCAGCGTAATAGTCGGCACGGGCCCGCCGGGCAGCCCCTCGCAGACAGGCGGCACCCTCATCGGCGGCGTGGGCGGCGCCGGGGGTGGTGGCGGCGGAGCCGGCCCGATCGGCGGTGCCGGCGGACCCGGCGCTGGCGGCGCCGGCGGTGCCGGCGGCACCGGAGAAGGCGGACAGGCGGGTAATGGCGATGCCGGGCCGGCCGGCAGCCCTGCCACGGCCGGCGCTGCCGGCCTTCCCGGCGCCAGCCCTGGCCCCGGATCGGCCGGCCCAACCAGCGGGCCGGTTACCTTCGGGAGCAGCACCCAGCAGACCGTGCAGCTCGCAATCATCGAGTCTCCGACGGGCCCGCTTTCCACGAGTGCGACCTTCAGCATCGACGTGGCCGTCGAAACTCAGGGGAAAGTCGATACCGCGTTCGACGGCATTGTATCCTTGTCACTGACAGGCAACATGAACGGCGCCAGACTGGGGAGCTCCAACACAGGCGTTGTCTCGATGATGGCCCATAACGGCGTGGCCGACTTCTCCGGCCTGTTGATCGAGCGCCCTGGCGCGTCAACGAACAATCCGGGCAACTACATGATCACGGCTTCCGCAGACGAAGGAGGAGTGTCGTCGACTCCGACTTCGATTACCGTGCTGGGACCGCCGCCGCCCCCTCCGCCGCCTCCCCCCAACCAGCCGCCCCCGCAAGTCACAGGGAGCGTCAAAGTGAGCCATTCCAGTAAGGGGCTGACCTCGATCACCGTCGGATTCAACGAGCCGCTCGACTTCGGCTCCGCGACCAACATGGCCTTCTACCGCCTGTTCTCGGGGGTGAAGAAGCATCACAAGACGGTCTATACCAAACCGGTCAAGTTCAGTCTCGTCACCTACAACATCCACGCGGAATCGGTGACGATCAACCTCAAAAAACCCTTCAAGGGTGCCGTGGACGTCGTGGTGGAAGCGGGCATCGTCGCCGCCGACGGCAAGTCGAGCGAAAAACCGTTCTCCACGGTCGTGAGATAGGCGATGGAATTTGAGTGTGAGGCGAATGGTCTCCTCGGAATTCGGGCTCATGCGCAGGCGCAAATCTGCGAAATGCCGATGCACGACGCCCATCGAATCGGCACAGGGGGGTCGCAGGCGCTAAACTCAACTTCGGAAGGACTCCATCCTGCGTTCACGCCAAGCGAGAGCGGATCGGGGTTCCCGCGTTTTTCCTTCGTTGGACTCCGGCAGAGCTTGCGTTGCTCGGCACGGACACGGACGCGCGTCGGGGATACGGGCAAACAAAGCGAGGAGGGTGCATTTTTTGCCCAGATCGACGCAGCGGGCCGCGCGACGGCGCGGTCGTTTGGAGGGTGAGCGACGAATTGCTCGGGAAAAACGCCCTTCGGGAATTCACCACTGAAATCGACATGCGTGGGATCGGGCAGCGGCTGCGCGTACTGCTATCAACGACGCACGAAATCGGGGGTTGGATCTGTCGTTTCAAATCGTGAGAGAGACGCATAAATGCATGCTTCATGCGAGCCGAATAGCTCTGGACAAAACCATGCCAGTGAGCGTGCCATTCGCGCCTGACTCGACCAAGGGCAACTCTCCGAGCCAATCCGATGAATCACGATGTCTGCAGTGAGGAGGCACTGCAGGAACTGGTCGCGAAATGGCACTACGTGACGCCGGATGTCAGGGCGGCGATCATGCAATTGGTGCGGGGCAGAGGCTAACCGTTCGTGTCGTATGCCAGCGCGGCCGCCGCCACCTCGGCGAAGCTCATTCATGCTGGCTGTGAGAATTACGTCTGGTGTCCCCGGAACTTAAGCCTTGAGAATGAAAATCTCGCGAAACACTCGCACAAAACACCGACGCGGGACGAACTGGTTGTAGGGAGGGTGATCAGCCTGGCGAACCCGGCGTCCCTCCGATGATCCTGTTCTTCCTCTTGCTCCTCGACCCGCCTTCGTTACTCCACCCCCGGGGGTTGGGTTGTGCTGTTCCGGGGGACACGCCGGCTCTGCCTCCTGCGCGACGGCCATCCTCGATCGGGGACCGCTCTTCGTCTCCGCCGAGGAGGCCGAGGAGGCCACATCAGTTGTTTTCGCAACGCACAGTAATTGGATTGGGTTTGATCGGAACTAACGCGGAAGGAGGAGATGTATGTTCTTGCACATAACGCTCGTCCTGGAGCGACGCGCTGGAGGGCTGCGGCTTTACCTTGGCGGCGACCTTCAATTCGACACCGACGACGAAGCGATTTACCACGAGCGGCTCGCCAATCCCGCCCTGCTCGCCGCGCGGGCGAGGTTCGAGGGGCCGCTTAACCTGCTCGTGCTCGGCGGCGGCGACGGCCTGCTCGTCCGCGAGCTGCTTCGGCATGAGGGAGTCGCGTCGGTCCGCGTGATCGACTACAACCCGGAGGTCCTGGCCCTTGCGGGCACCGAGCTCGCCCCCTGGAACGGGTCGAGCCTCGCCGATAACCGGGTCGCCGTGGAGGTCGCCGACGTCCGGGAGGCGCTCGCGAAGGCCGGCTCGTTCCACGCGATCTTCTCGGACCTGACCTGTCCCAGCACCCTGGCCGACTGCGGTCTGTTCACACGCGACTGGTTCCAGAAGCTGCGCGCGCACCTGGAGCCCGGGGGCATCCTTGCCCTCAATGGGCTCTCGCCGGACCAGACCCCCGCGGCGTACTGGTGCGTCTACCAGAGCCTCCGCTCGGCCGGCCTCGCCGCGCTCCCGGGCCGGTCGCGCGTCCCCAGCTTCGCCGAGCTGGGGTATGGCGTCTGGGGGTTCTTCCTCGCCTCGGATCGAGCCATCACACCTGTTGAGATGCGTTCGGTACCCATTCCAGAGGGCGTGCGAACTCTTGACGGGCCCGGGCTCGTGGACTGCTTCGAATTCCCCCGGCAACAGGCCGACCAGCGGACGACGATCCGACCCGCATCGGACGCGGGGCGGACGCTTTATGAGTATCTGCTCGATGCGACCACGATCGCGCCGGGAGAAGCCGAGGAGACGGTTTGCTTCCTCGGGTTCGACGACCCGTTCCCGCCGCCTGAGCCGGCCACCGCGACCGTCCCGAGCCTGAAGCTGAAAGGGTGGCTCGATCGCCAGCCCGGTACCGGGATCGACGATCTCTTGATGTGCGTGCCGCTGGGTCACCGGATCGTCACCCGCGAGCTGGTCATGGAGTGGGCGGGCCACCTGGTTCAGGCCGCAAGCACGCTCGATCTAGGGCGGTTGATCTCGGCTTTGCTCCGCCGCGCCGCCGCCTTGCCCGGGCGGCTCGTGGCCGAACTGAAGCGGTTCCGCGAGTTCCTGTCGCGAGGTGAGGATCCCGTGGCCAACTTCACGACCTGGGGTTGGCGATTCTTTAGCGTATTGATGCTCGTACTCGTCCTCGCGCAGACCGCCATGCCCACGGCCGCCTACGCCAAGGGGGGGCACGGAAGTCCCCCAGGAAGTAGAACCTATTTCGGAGGTGGCGCGTATCCGATGCAGCAGCGCGGCGGGTACGTGTCCGGAGGTGCGGGGACCGTGACCACTCCCTACTACTACTGGTATTCCGATCCGTATTACCACTACTACTATTGCTACTACAACGGCCGCTACTACTACTACCGCACGCCGCGGTAGGGGTGATGTCCCATGTCCGGCCCGCTCCAATGCACCAAGTTCAGCGACGAGTACCGTGACGCCTGGGAAAGGGCGGTGCGTGAGAACCCCGCATGCGGGTTCATGCAATCGCTGACCTGGGCCGAGCTCCAGGCGCGCCAGGGGGTCGAGGTCTATCCGCGGCTCTGGTTTCGCGACGGCCGGATCGAGGGCGGGGCGATCTTCCAGGCCGCCCGCTCGCTCGACGGGCCGGGCATCCTGGTCACGCCCGGAGGTCCGCTCGTGCCCTGGCATGACCCGGAGCGTGCCGCCGTACTCTTCGCCGCGATCCGGCGCGAGGCGTGCCGGCTGCGTCGGCGGACGGACAGCATCCTCTGGCGGATCGAGCCCCGTCTCGCTCCTCCACTGCCGCCTTATCTGCGTGGGTTCGTCCGCGCACCCGTCGATTTCGACCCGTTCGAGACGAACGAAGTGGACCTGTCGGGTGGGATGGCCGGCGTCCTCATCCGGATGACGTCAAAAGGCAGGTACAATGTCGGGCTCGCCAGGCGGCACGGGGTCGAAATCGAGGTGACGACCGACCCGGCCTCGGCCGCGCGGTTCCATCCGCTGCTCGTCGAGACGGCTGCTCGTCAGGGGTTCGCCGCGGAGCCGCTTTGCTACCTGATGGACCTGGCGGCAATCCTATTCCCCGCCCGGATGGCCGCGGCCTTCTTCGCGACGTACCGGGGCGAGACCCTGGCCGCTGCCATCGCGGTCTTCTTCGGCCCCCGCGCCACGTACCTTTACGGCGGCAGCCGCCGGGAACACCGCGAAGTGATGGCGCCCTCCGCCCTTCAGTCCGCCATCATGGCCTCGGCGATCGATCGCGGCTGCGCCACGTACGACCTTTATGGGATCGACGCCCATGGCGACCGGGCCGACCACAGGTACCGCCGGCTCTCGCAGTTCAAGCGGCGATTTGGAGGCGCGAACCGGGTCTACGCCGGTGCACACGACCTGTACAGCTACGACCGGATCGCCAATGCGATGCTTCCCTTCCTGCAGCACCTGGCAGTCGAGGAGGGACCCACCAGTCGGCTCGCTCCGTGATGCTGCACACGAGATTCGTTGCCGCCGGCCTGATGGTTGCCTGGAGCATTTCCTGACCGGAAGAGGAAAGGACGGAATCGTCGATGATCGGTCAACACTTGCTTGCCGACCTTTACGACGTCGCCTCCGACCGTCTGGTCGATGGCGGGCTGCTGGCCGATTGTCTCGACCTAGCGGCGCGTCGGGGTGGGATGAAGCCGATCGGCCCTCCGGTGCTGCACCGCTTCGAAGGGGGTGGCCTCACGGGCTACCTCCTCCTCTCGGAGTCTCACATCGCGTTCCACACTTACCCCGAGCACCGATATATCGCTCTCGATATTTTCTCCTGCGGAGGTGGCGATTCGAAGGCCGCGCTTTCGGTCTTCGTCGCCGCCCTCGAGCCCGGCCGCAAGCACCTTACCACGGCGCCCCGAGGCGTGGAGATCCCGTAGCGCGATTGAGAACCGCTGAATCGTCTCGCAGCGGGTTGCATGCAATTCTCACGCGCGCCTCCGGAACGCTCGGCTAAGCTGCCGGGGCCGCCTGCAAGAACTTTGAAGCTCGAAAAACCAGGATGGCGGCCCCGGTCAGCTTCAGCCATTGGTTCGGCGCGGTGCGCTTACCCCTGTCCGGGTGGGCGCGGCTCCCATAGCTCGAATCGGTTGCCCTCGGGGTCGGTCGCCCAGCCGAACCGGCCAAAGTCGTAGTCCTCGACTCGGTCGTCTACTTGCGCCCGGCAGCTCGGAGCTGGGCCAACATGGCGTCGAGGTTCCGGACGCGATAATTGACCATGAACGGTTGTGTGCCCGAACCAAAGTAGGAGGTGTCGGCAGGGAAGGCAGACCAAACCGCCTGCTCTCCAGCCGTGGCAGACGTGAAAGCCCCGTAGGTTTGCTCTGGTTCGACGGGCACGCCCAAGTGCTCGCGATACCAGGCGGCGAGCGCCTTGGGATCGCGAGCTTTGAAGAATACACCGCCAATTCCAACTACCTGCTCCATACAAACCCCTTTTCTTCGCGCCTCCGAACTTGTGATTCTCTCACGCGAACGCATTGATCATGACGGGCCAAAGTCGGCCGGTCAATCAGCGAACTTCCAAACGAGT
The DNA here is from genome assembly GCA_963823665.1 of uncultured Planctomycetota bacterium. Classification (GTDB taxonomy): domain Bacteria; phylum Planctomycetota; class Planctomycetia; order Isosphaerales; family Isosphaeraceae; genus CAVXHV01. The sequence goes on along the minus strand of CAWGMQ010000006.1, from coordinate 1,388,938 downwards.
CGATGGGTCAGGAGGACCGTGAGAGAGACCGGGAAGCAGCATTGTGGTCGCCGTTTGCTGCACCGGCTGGTTCGGCGGCTTACCTTTTGGCGCACGCGGGGGGTAGTCCTGCATCAGGAAGCTCGCCAAATGCCGAAAAGACAACCCGTGATTCTCCGAGAGTTCGCGCCAGCCGCTCAAGTGTCCGAAATGTGAATCCAGAGCTCGATAAGCCAACGAGCCCCGCGGCACGATTGACGCAGCCCACTTGCTCGAGTTTGCCTGGAGGGCAATGAAGGCAATGAAGTGTGTGAACTGCGCCAGGCCGTCACGATCCTGGTCGTTGATTGCGCTGTCTGTTTCGTAGAAGTCCAATCCGCTCATGTATTCGCCCGGGTCAAATGTGGCGAATGGAGCCGGTGGAGCGGTCAGCGCCCTGATCTTCACAGCGTTTCCCATGCTCAACCCCACTGCGATATCTAACGTACTTCGGATCGGCGAACACTCGTGTCGTGGGCCGACCTGGCCCGATAGACCTCGTACAGCAGCAGGCTTCCGGCCACGGCGAGATTCAGGGAGTCAGCGACACCGAGCATTGGAATGCGAACGAGGTCCGAGCAGAGATCACGCTGGAGCGGCGAGAGCCCTCCGCGCTCCTCGCCCAGGACGAGGATTGTCGGGCGAGGATAGGCGAAGCTGTAGATGAGCGCATCAATGTGGAAGCCGGTCTCGAGGGCATGGACGACGTTTCTCGCGCCCTCGACGAAGAACCTCCGGCGCGCGTCGCGGTGCGCACGATCGGCGAGGAGGCGTCTTACCTCGTCGAGTGTGGAGCGAAGATCGAGCAAGATTTGATCAGAATGGATGTCATGCGGCATTCTCCTTTTGGGGAGCCTGGGGCTCGGTACGTGGAACAAGGAGTGGGGGACGCCCGTGCGCGACCGTTCGCGAGCGGATTCGGTTTGAAGGGCCGGACCACCTTTGAAGGATAACGTGTCAGGGAGGGATGTGGCGAGGGGGCGAGGCCAGAAACCACCTTTCGAGGTGCAGCCATGCACCCGTCGCTCGCGGAAGGTGGGTGGCTTGTAGTCCCTGGATGTGCTCTTTGGCCCCGGGACGTTATGATCAATGTGCAAAGATTGGGTAACGTGCTGGCGGGGGTACGAACTTGAGCAAAGACGGCATTGGCGAGCGCGGACAGGCGATTTTTTGTCATCATCGTGACAGAACTGAGCGGAAGGAATGAGCCGTACTTTCGTCCGCGATTTCTCGGGGACAAATTTCCGACATTCGACTGTCTGGGAGGCACGCAATGTCGGAAGACCGCAATTGGTTCATCACTGAGAGGAGCGAGGCATTGGCTTCCCTCATCCTCACATCTCGTATCGACCTGAGTGTGCGAAGCAAGAACCCGCAAGATGATGGCGTAGACTTCGTTGTGGCTTCTTTGAGTCCTTACCTCTTCACTTTAGCCGGCGGGCCGTGTGAGTCGGCCTGGCGGTGCGCGTAGACTTCTCGCAGCAGCTTCACGATTTGAATTCGTCGTCTCGCGCTCTCCCTTGGCGTTCTCGAATACTTGCTGACGAAGAGTTCGAGTGGCGTCAATTCAGGGCTGACTCCCTCGCTAGAGGAAGCCTCGTCATTCGCACCACCAGCAGCTTCTTTCTCCAGATCATCACTTGCCTGATCTTCCGCCAGTTCCAGCGGCGTGCGACCGTGCACATCGCGTGCGTCGAGGTCGGCCCCCTCGTCGATCAAGAACTGCACGACCTGCAATTGATTCTTCTCGACGGCGAGATGTAACGGTGTGAACCCTACAGCAGGCAACCGTCCCCGAGAATCGATGGATGCCCCCAGCGAGAGCATCGCCTCCATGCGTTTGATGACCGAGTCTTCGTACTTCCCCAAGTTTTTGATCGGAGAACAGATCAGCGACTCCTCCCAATCATAGCCATCGATGGGTGCACCGGCCTCGATGAGCAGCTTCGCAACGCCGCGCCAGTCTCCTGGGTGCGTATCATCGAAGGCAATGCTCAAGGGGCTGCGGAATTCGTCAGGAATGAACTCAAGGCTTGCGCCCGACGCGATCGCCTGGCGAGCCGCCTCCACGTCGCCCGTGTTGATCGCCGCTTGCAGCCGCACTCCAGCCGGATCCTCCTCGGCCGTGATCGGTACAAAGTATCGAATTCCGATCTCGGCTAGCTCGCCCGCGCTCACAGCTCGCCCAAGGCCGTCCCGCAGCTCAAGAAGTCCGTTCACTTCGATGACTGATAACACGCGTAGCACTGCGTCTTGCGCCGCGAAGAAGCCGTCGACCGCGTGTCGAACCGTTTTGCATTGCTTGAGAAACGCCTTGACTCGGACCGATGACTTGAACGAGTGCACCCCGAGCGGATCTTTCGCTTTTCCGGCAGCCGTGAGCTCGGCCGCGATGTTTCCCTTGTTGTGATACTGAGCGTGTGTCCGATTTTCGCCCAGATCGAACCCGGCATTGAGGATCTGCAAGTGTTTGCTGCGCCCGAGCGTTTCGAGCGAAACAAGCCCCGGCTTCGATGCGATGCAATGAATCCAGCTCTCGCCCTTGAACCGGGCGAGAAAGAGCCAGGGCCGCTTGGCTAACCAACCGGAACACTTGAGCCACGGAGCCATCTCTGCCGCGCTGTCCGGTCCATAACCGGACATTCTGGTCCGACCGATGTCGAGGAAGTGGACCGCGTCCCCGGCGTGCTTCCTCCTGGCTGGGACTGCGTGCCGGATCAAGAGACAAGCCGGGCGCAATCGGCAGGCAAGCGGACTTCCTCGGATTCCTCACTGCGAGCTTCCTCAGGTATCCCACGAGAATCGGACGTCGATTGCCCCTCTTCGGCCGATGCTCGCTGGAGCTGCCACCAATCGGGCTCGTTCAGATCATGAACCCAGCGGTTGAGCAGACTGGAATAGGCAGACAGGTCTCGGTATGCCGTGGACCGTGGCGTCCGGCGCAGCCAGTGAAAGTACTCGCGATCCCAGGGAAGCGGCCGGTCCACATCGAAATCCGCAAGCAGTTTCGGTGAGACCCAGTAGGCTAGCTCGGCAAGAGCATGAGCGTGGAAGGAGATGATCGTCTCATGATGGAGCGGTTCCTGACGTCGGAACGTGGCCAGGACCCTTTCTAGCCCCCTGGCGACCGAGGGCGCGTCGGCTTCGATCATGCCGTGAAGTGTCTCGAGAATGGCTCGGTAGCAACCCGACACGCGGCAATCGGCGATTTTGGGGGCGAGCCGAGCCTGCGCCGGTCGGTCTTGCATGACGATGGCCTCGACGCCGTCGTAAATCAGCACGGTGGCCCTGTGGCCGCGGTCGTGGCACGGCACCCGGAATATGGCCTGGGCAACCTCGAGGTCCCCCGCCGCGAGCCCGCCAAGTGCCGTCCAGACGTCGGGGTAGGACGCGCCCCATGGTCGACCCGGGTAGCAGGTTCCTACCCAATCGAGGCGAGCACTGAGGCTGAGCGCGGCTTCCAGTTCTTCCGGGTTTCCGGTCAGGATCCGCCGGGCGACGCCGCGAGCCACCAGGCCGGTTTCGTAGGTGCTCCGCACCAGCATTGCCTCGGCCTCTTCGTCCGTGCATCCGAACCGATTCTTCAAATGGATTCGCAGGCCGTTGTGCGACCAAGCAGCTTGTTTGGCCTGGCGGGTGTTGGTTGTCCGTTGGGCCTCAGTCCAGTGGAAGAACTCATCCCGAGAGAGGTTCGCCCCCTCGTGCTCAAATATCTTCTGGACGACGTCCCGTTGCTTCTTGGAGATCTGGCTGATCAAGGTCGGGGCCGGTTTGGTCATGGCGGTTGCCTCTGATAGGCCCGATGGCAAAGTCACTCCGGATTGCCGGGACAATCGCACGAGATCCCGCTGCGTGACGGACTGTTGAACCAGGTCCCGGCACGCTCCATCGTCCTAACGATAGCAGTCCGCGACGCTCGTTGCATCGCTCCTGAATCCAGTCCGTCGTTCCCGCGAAGGGCACAGAGCTGACATGGGCGGCCCCCGCTTTGTACAGGCGCGCGACCGGCGGCGGCGGCGACGAGAGCACGGGAAAGCCCGACGCCTACCTTTCGGGTTTCAGCCATGCACCCGCCACTCGCGGACGGTGGGTGTCTTGTAGTCCCCCCAGGAATCCAGGACGGAACAAGGGCTGCGGAAAGTTCTGATAGTCGGTCAAGCAGAGTTCGAGAATCTTCTCTCCGCGGAACCCGGTGACATCCGTCAGTTTATTTACCATAAGCGCTTCGGTCCAAACAATCGCGGGCCTTTAATCAATTATCCTTACTCCGCGGTACGACCGCGAACGTGTCTTGCGAAAATTGGCGCTACGGTGCTCGTCACGCGCGTTTCCGAGGCGCTTGAATGCGGGCGCGCTGCGTAAGCATTGGAAATCCACACCGTCGGGCCCGGGCTCGTGCTACGCTGCGCCCCACGAAAGGATGTGTGGCAACTATCCCTTTGGCCCAGACGGGCGGATTGCTGCATCAGAAAGCTCGCCAACTGCCGAAAAGACACCCCGTAATTCTCCGAGTGTTCGCGCCAGCCGTTCAAGTGTCCGAAATGTGAGTCCAGAACTCGACAAGCCAACGAGTCCCGTGGCACGGGGGTGGTATCCTTCGCGATATCTAACGTGCGCCGGATCGGCGAACACTCGTGTCGTGAGCCGACCTGGCCCGATAGACCTCGTACAGCAGCAGGCTTCCGGCCACGGCGAGATTCAGGGAGTCAGCGACACCGAGCATCGGAATGCGAACGAGGTCCGAGCAGAGATCACGCTGGAGCGGCGAGAGCCCTCCGCGCTCCTCGCCGAGGACGAGGATTGTCGGGCGAGGATAGGCGAAGCGGTGGAGATCGGCCGACCCGTCTGGCGAGGCACCGATCAAGCGATCAACAGCTTCTCGCTGTAGATGAGCGCATCGATGTGGAAGCCGGTCTCGAGGGCATGGACGACGATTCTCGCGCCCTCGACGAAGAACCTCCGGCGCGCGTTGCGGTGCGCACGATCGGCGAGGAGGCGTCTTACCTCGTCGAGTGTGGAGCGAAGACCGAGCGAGATTTGATCAGAATGGATGTCATGCGGCATTCGACCCCGAGGAGACCTGACCACAAACGCGTTTCCGTGTGGTTTCGCGCATTTCGTGGTTCGTTGAATTATTCCCGCTCGCGCTTCGAGTTCGGACAAATTGGTTCCTGACACCTTTGCGCCTTCCCACCTTTGCCCCTTCTTTTCCCCTTCGGGCAAATTGGGTTCCTGACAGCTTTTCCCCTTTGACACCTTATCCCCTTCCGAAAGTTGGGGGTCTAATACGTGAAGTCGGTCCGGGAGCCAACGTATAATCCCAGTTATCCGATCAGGCATGCCCGAGAGTCGGCTGCTCCAGGACACCGCAGGCCTACCGGACCACCACGTTTTCTGTGAGCCGGAGACCGGGAGTCGATTGCCATGGCGCCGTTCGATTCCTTCACCAACAGAGCGGGAGGGGCGTCGGGGGAGAGGACCGAGTCGCTCCTGCTCGAGCTTAAACGATCAGTCGCGACGTTATCGGCGCAGGGCCGATGGGCAGAGGCGTTGCCGCTGGCTCAACAGGCCGCGGACCTGGCGCACTTCCAATTCGGAGGCGACGGCCCCGACTACCCCCGGATAGTTCGCTGCCGAGAGCGATTCGGCTCTAGCGAGCTCGCATACTTGTTCTCAATCTCGGAATATGCACGTAGCCTGCACAGCCTGGCGCAGGTGCACCGCGCGATGGGGGACCACGCCGCCGCGCTGCCGCTGCTCGAGCAGGCCGCCGAGCTCATCCTCGCCGGCTGGGGCGAGCGCCACCCCTGGTTCACCGAGACACTGCACAGCCTGGCGCAGCGCACCGGGCGATTGGGAACTACGCCGGCGCGCTGCCGATATGCCGCAAGGTTAGCGAGCTCACCAGCGCCGCCCTGGGAGAGGGCCACCCCTGCCATGCGGCCAGCCTGCACGACCTGGCGTCGGTGCACCAGGGGATGGGTGACTACGCCACCGCGCTGCCCCTGCGCGAGCGGGCCGCTGAGCTCACCCGCGCCGCCTTGGGCGACGCCCACAGCGACTACGCCCGGTGCCTCCATAACCTGGGGACGGTGCATTGGGCGATTGGCAACTACGCCGCCGCACGGCCCCTGCTTGAGCGGGCTGCCGAGTGCACCCGCGCCGCCCTAGGCGAGGCCCACCCCGACTACGCCTGGAGCTTGGGTACCTTGGCGGCGGTGTACCATGAGATCGGGGACTACGCCGCCGCGCTGCCGCTGTGCCGCAAGGCCGCCGAGCTTACCCGCACCGCTCAGGGCGGGATCCACCCTGGCTACGCCCGAAGCCTTCGTAGTCTGGCTTCGGTCTACCAAGGGATCGGGGACTATGCCGCGGCGATGCCACTGTGCCGCGAGGCCGCCGAGCTCACCCGTGCCGCCCTGGGCGAGGGCCACCCCGACTATGCCGCCAGCCTGCATGACCTAGCGTCGGTGCACCAGGGCATGGGTGACTACGCCGCCGCGCTGCCTCTGCTCGAGCGGGCCGCGAGATCACCCACGCCGCACTCGGCGAGGCCCATCCCGACTACGCCCGCTGCCTGCACAACCTGGCGAGCGTGTACCAGGGGATAGGGGACTACGCCGCCGCGCTGCCCTTGTGCCGAAAGGGCGTCGAGCTCACCCGCACCGCCCTCGGCGCGACGCACCGCAACTACGCCGCCGCGCTGACCAACCTTGCGTTGATACTGTCAGCCACCGACCGAGCCGCGGCGGCACTGACCGCGCTTCAAGAGGTCGCGGCAATTGACGACCGGATGATCGGGCAGATCCTTTGCATCGGCTCCGAACGGCAGAGGATCGCGTTCCTGCTGACCAAGCTGAGCAAGCTGTACGAAACCTTATCCCTCGTCCTCAAGCACCTGGGTGACTCGCCTGCCGCGATCCGAATGGTTCTCGACCTCGTCCTGAGCCGCAAAGCGATCGGCGCCGAGGCGACAGCCACGCAGCGCGACGCCGTCTTGGGAGGCAAGTACCCCGCCCTTCGACCGAAGCTCGAGGAGCTGGGCGCCCTGCGGATGCAGGTCGCCCGCGCGACGCTGGCGGGGCCCGGGCCGGAGGGGCGCGAGGCCCACGGGCGGCGGCTCGCCGAGTGGTCGGCCGAGCGGGAACGACAGGAAGCCGAGCTGGCCCGGCATGTCCCCGAGATGAACCTCGAGCGGCAGCTCCGCGCCGCCGACCGCCAAGCCGTGGCTCTGGCCTTGCCCGAGGGCGCCGCCCTCGTCGAGTTCGTCCGGTTCCCCGTATACGACTTCCGTGCGAGGCCGGCGCGCGGCGAGAAGTTGTGGCAGCCGGAACGCTACGTGGCTTTCGTCCTGCGCGGGCAACTCGGACGACGTGCGGATGATCGACCTTGGCCATGCCGAGCCGATCGACCGCATGATTGCCGACTTCCGCGCCGGCGTCACCGGTACGGATGAGGACCGCGCCTGCCGGGACATGACCAAATCGTGTGAGGAGCCCTCACCTGCATCGGCGGAGCGGCTCGGCAGCCAGCTCCGCGCTGCCGTTTTTGACCGGCTGCTGTCGGCGCTGTCCGGCCGCACAAGCCTCCTGATCGCCCCCGACGGCGGCCTGTCGCTGCTTCCATTCGAGGTGTTGCCCACCGATAACGGCAGCCGCCTGATCGACGGATATCAGATCAGCTACTTGAGCTGCGGCCGCGACGCGCTCCGGCTCGGGATCGCGGCCAGCGGCGCTCCCGCCTCGCCCCTCTTGTTCGCCGATCCGGACTTCGACCTCGAGGCGAACGTCCGATCCGTGCCCGACCTCGGCGGGGCAGCTCGCGCGATCGGCCGCCATTCGCGCGACATGGACCGCCAGCACGTCGGACAATACTTCCACCGCCTGCCGGGCACACGGGCCGAGGGCCAGCGAGTCGCCACGCTGCTCGGCATTCGGCCCGTACTGGGCACCGCGGCGACGGAGGGCCGGCTGAAGGCCGAATGCCGCTCGCCCCGCATTCTCCACCTGGCTACCCACGGGTTCTTCCTGCCCGACCAGCAGGCCGAGCTACGGCAGGCGGCGCCGAGCCTTGAAGTCGACCCAGTCGGGTTCGCCGCTGAGGGATTCGCACCAGGTCGGCTCTCCGGCCCGCAGATGGAGAACCCGATGCTCCGCTCCGGCCTGGCGCTGGCTGGCGCCAACACTTTCCTCAAGGCCGGCACTGCGCCCGAGGAGGCCGAGGACGGCCTGCTGACCGCAGAGGATGTCACGGGGGTGAACCTCTTGGACACCGAGCTAGTCGTGCTCTCGGCCTGCGATACGGGCCTCGGCGAGGTCCACGCCGGCGAAGGCGTCTTCGGGCTGCGCCGCGCGTTCGTCCTGGCAGGGGCTAAGACCCTGGTCATGAGCCTGTGGAAAGTGCCCGACGAGCAGACACAGGAGTTGATGGTCGACTATTACCGACGTCTCATGAACGGCCAAGGCCGCGCCGAGGCGTTGCGCCACGCACAGCTCGCAATGAAGGCCAAATACCCCGATCCCTTCTACTGGGGCGCCTTTATCTGCCAAGGCGATCCATCGCCCTTGGGTCCGGACTGGCCGGAGACCGAAGTCGCACCCGCTGCGCCTGACCGGCCAACCGCGGGTGAAGTTCCTCCCCGCAGGGATTAGACGCGTTGTCTCAAATCGTGGTACGGACGCATGCGCACTTGCTTCGTGTGTGCCAAATCGCTCCGATAAAACCGTTCCAGTTAGCTGACGACGGTTTGATTCAATCGGCAACCCGTCCACAGGCACGAGATCCGCTCGGCTGAAGGTCGAACTCGGTACTGCCATCCATAGGATTGATCACTTTCCAAGGCATCGCTTGGTCCCCCCATTCGGACCAATCGTGCCTCAAAGTGTCACATATGTCCTGAACCTAAAGTGTCACCTATGTCCTGAACCTGTACCAGGACGGAGGGCGGGAGCAAGATTAGGATTAAGAATAGGATTACGATTAAGAGCGGGAAGAGGTCCAGCACCGGCGACTGCGGCCACGAGAATACCGCTGGGCTCCCCAAGCCATCCGCCTGCACTCCCCCCCACGGCCGCCGGGGGCGGCACCTCCCCAACGGCGGGGGGAAGAATACTCTAAACAGGATACTACTTGCACTTTCGGGATTCGCGTGCTAGAATTCGGGGTTACGATGGATCATCGAGGGCGCTGCGCTGTTTGGCACTGTGGTTCGTGCTGGGGCGTCAGGGTGATCGACCGTTTTCGCAGAGAAGGCGTACTGCCATGACGTCTCGGATCGGCAGTGGCAAAAACGACCTATTCCATCGGCCGCCGTTGCTGATCTGCGAATCGTCAGGCTGAAGCCTGACCTACTTGGGATGCTTGACCGCGCACCTTCATCCAAATCCATTTCTACCGGGAAGAGACCATGATTCCAACTTCATTCCGTGAGCGTCAACAACCAACAGACGACGACCCTCTGGCCGCTCATGAAATCCATCAATTTACACTAGTGTACGGATGCTTGAAGACCCTCGTATAATTGCCACTTATTGCCATTTTTTAAACGTTCGAGCGGTCATCCGGGTCGGGGAAATCCGCTCCGTATGTTGAATCTGAATCAAAGGATCGGACCTTGCGAGTGCGTTTCCAAACGATTGACCCACACTCATGGCAATGCCACTGGCAAATTGCCAAAATGATCGGACCGGGTTGTTCACTATGCTTGAATCGCTTTTTTCGATGCGGAAACCACGAGCGAAAGGCGCGGCAATCGGACCGCTTCCGTGGTCGACGCCGCGACGACCCTGGGATCGGATTGGCACACTGAACCAGAGGAAGCGCCGTCAGATTCGCTTGCACCCAGCAAACCCAAGCAGGCTGACCAGATTCACGCTGCGTTTACGGGAAAAAACTAAATGCTCGTCGCGCATTTTCCCGATTTAGGGATATCGAACCGATCGTATTCGGCGCGATCGTGAGAGCAGTGCAAAATCCGCGGCGGCTATGCTTGCTCGGCATGGGCTGGCGCGGGACGGCTTTCTGGTGGAACAGCCCAAGAGAGGAGATCACGTGACTTTTGAAGAGTTGAGGGAATAAGCGAGCCGGATCCAGCCTTGCAACGGGGTCGATGGAAGACTTCGTTGGTTACCTGAATTTTGAAATCTCTGAGGTCGAGCGAGCACGGCGTGCGGCCGCGGCCAGTCGAGAGCGGTATATCCTGCAAGCGGTGCGGCGTGACAAGGAGTTCGCGGAAGCCCTCGATCTTGGACACCAGCTACTCCCTTCGGCTTGCTGGACCTTGTACGGGCTGGACATAAGCCTGCCAGCCCAGGGAAGTGACGCCGGTAGTGGAATCAGGGCCGAAGTATAAAGTACCCACCACCTGGCCCACTCGTGGAGCAACTCGAGTCGACCGAGGCCGGATGCCGGTGGCTTCTCGAAAACTGGGCACATATTTACGATTGCTTCCGTGGGATGTGCAACTGGATTTGTAACAATGTCTTCGACATCATCCGACTGATCGGGAAACGGCCGCTGGAGGCGATGGACGATCCGGAAGTTGCTGTTGTTTTCATGGCGGCCGATGCGATCGATCGTGGCCACGACAACGCGTTCCTGGCGCTGAAAAGGAGATGGGCTTTGCGCGTGCCAAGGACTTCCTGAGCCGTGTCAGAGAGCTTGCGTCAACCAGGAGTGCTTGATCTGGGGAATCGGAGCAGGGGCGTGCGACGATCGTCGGCATCGTGGAAGCGCGCGATGAATCGGCTGAGCGAGCGCGCCGAGGAGCATCGACGGCGTGCCAGCAAGCGACGACGCGCGAGAGGCTGCTGGGCGGGAATTCGATTCGTCGCCGCTGGCAGCGAAACTCGAGCGCGAGGAGATGCTGTGGATCAGGTCGGCGAGTCGAAGCGTCAAGTTCCTGCTGGAGGAGCGACGTGATTGCTCGGCTGAAGCGAGTGAGTCGGGAGGGGGCGTGGGAAAGACGGGCGGGGTCGGAGACCCACGGCGGACGCGTCGGGGTAGGAGCGCGGGAAAGACGGGCGGGGGCAGTAGAAAGAGCCAACGAGTATGAGTATGAGGTAAACCAGCGGGCTTCGACGAAACGGGAGCAACGGCATGTCGGTTGAAACGATTGGTGACGGGCGCGGCGGACGAATCACAGCAGTCCGGAGGCACGGTCGAGGCGCTTTTGCGGATCGCGTCGAGGGCTCGATTTTTCCGGTCGGCGGACGGGCGGTTTCATGCCGCAGGTGCCGATTGGCGACCGGCAGGAGATTTACGGGCTGAAGTCGACGGCATTCGGCGACTGGCTGATCGAAAGCTACCGATGCGAGCGAGGCGAGCTTCCGCCGGCGGGCGCGGTGAGGAGCGTGGTCACGTCGCTGGTGGCCCGTGCGAGGTTTGAGCGCAGCATGCCGGCTGTGCACGTGCGAGTGGGCCGCGAAGGCGAAGCGGGAGCCGGGGATTTCTACATCGACCTCGGCGACTCGAGCGGCCGGGCCGTGAAAATCAACGCGCGCGGGTGGCTCGTGGTCGACAAACCGGTGGTGAAATTCCGGCGCCCTGACGGACAGGTGCCGCTGCCGGTTCCGAAGCGCGAGGGCTCGATCGAGCGGCTGCAAGCCTATGTGAACCTGACCGAGCCGGATTTTCGACTCCTGGTCGGCTGGCTGGCGGCGGCGACTATTGCCCGAGGGGCCTTATCCGGTGCTGGCGATCCACGGCGAGCAAGGCTCGGCGAAGAGCACTCTGGCGAAAGTTGTGCGGATGCTGATTGATCCGCAGGCCTCGCCGGTGCTGGCGCAGCCGGGCAGCACCCGCGACCTGATGGTCACGGCCTTCGGCGGGTGGCTGCTCGTGTATGACAACATCAGCGTGTTGCCAAACTGGCTTTCCGATAGCTTTTGCCGGCTGGCGACCGGCGGTGGATTTTCCGGGCGCAGCGGTTTATTCAGACGACGAGCGGAGGACGATCCATGCCGAGCGGCCGGTTATATTAAATGGTGTTGATGAATTTGTCCGCCGGGAAGACCTGGCGGACCGTTGTGCATTCTTGCAACCGCCGCCGATCAGTCAGACGAGCCGCCGCGCGGAGTCGGAATTCTGGCAAGCATTCCGGGCGGAATATGCGTCGATTTTCGGAGGGTTGCTCGATGCGGTCGTGGGCGGGCTGAGAGGGCTTCCGTCGGTGAACCCGCTCAAGCTTCCACGAATGGCGGACTTTGCGCGATTTGGAGAGGCCGTCGGCCGGGGGCTGGGCTGGCCGGCAGAGACATTTCTGTCGATTTACGGCGACAACCGGCGGGCGGCCGCGAGCGCATCGATCGAGGATTCGCCGCTGGCTCGGGCCTTGATTGAGAGCGCGGAACTTGGGGGGTTGAGGACGGATTGGAAACTCTCGCCGACCGAGATGCTGGACGAGTTGACCAGGGAGGTGCCGCGGCGGGTGCGGATCTCGGCGCAGTGGCCGAAGACCGTGCGGGCGTTCAGCGACGAACTGCGGCGGATCGCTCCGGCGCTTCGGACGCGCGGGATATCGGTGGCATTCGGGAAGACGAACGCGAGCCGCTTGATCACGATCGGTGCGGAGCAGCTCTGACGTTTCCTCTGCGCCACGTCTGCGCCACCTCTGCGCCACCTCACAACTCGATTTGCAGCAGTGAGTTACTGCGATTCTGCCTGTATTCCGGTTTTTGCCTGCGCCACCGTTAAGTCCAAGCACCGCAAGGGGATGGCGCAGATGATAGGTGGCGCAGGCCCAAAGAGTTTTTTTGTTCTGATTTGCACGGCCAATTACGATCTGTTGACTGAAGAAAAAGCCGGAAAGAACTTCCTGCGATTTACGTCAAGCGCACCGCAGAGCGGCACAAACACCGTTCCGACGCGGAGCGTCGGGACGAGGACAATGCCGGTTAGTGCGCTGGGGTTTCTTCCGTGTGCGCCGGCCCCCCACCGCCGCCTGCGGCGGCACCTCGCCCACGCTGGGGGCAGGTATGCGCTTCCAAATCTAAGAAACTCGCCCGACACCCGTCTTATAGAATGAACGGAACTGGAATTCCTTTCGGGCGGGCTGATGTCGCAAGTAACGGGCGAGCAGCAGTCATGGGTACGCGATGCGGTGGCCCGGTTTGAGGGGCCGCTCTTGTTGTACGCCGCGCAGCTTGCTGCGAGATGCTGAGGCTGCGCGAGATGTGGTGCAGGATACGTTTTTGAAACTATGCGCCTCCGAGTTTGCATCGATCGACGGGCACCTGGCCGAGTGGCTGTTCACCGTTTGCCGGAACCGGGCGCTCGATGTGCTGCGGAAGGAGAATCGGATGACTCAGTTGCACGAGGAGCAGGTGCAGCGCTGCCTCAGCCCGGACCCGGGACCACTCGAGGCCGCGGTCAGGCGAGACCTGGCGTCCAGGGTGCTCGACTTGCTCGAGGTCTTGCCCGTCAATCAGCGCGAGGTCATTCGCCTCAAGTTTCAGAACGGGTTTTCCTACCAGGAAATCAGCCGGATCAGCGGACATAGCGTGTCCAACGTGGGCTACTTGATTCATACCGGGGTCAAGGCGCTTCGTGTTCAACTCTTTGCCGGCGAAGCTGCCAGGTCCGGTGCCGATCGAGAGGAGAGCCTATCATGAACATTGACCCCAACGACCCCCGGCTGACGGCATTCGTGCTTGGCGAGCTCGACCCCACGGAGCGTGCTGTGGTCGAGGCAAATCTCATCGATTCGGCCGACTGTCGCGAGGCGGTCGAAGAGATCCGGTTGACGACGCGGTGGCTCTCCGAGCAGCTTCAAGCGGAGAGTCGCGCGCATTACCCGGTGGAGAAGGCCGGGATCAACAACCATCATGTTGCCGGCGAGATCGTGGCGAATTCGGATGCGCCGCGACGGCGGTGGTGGGGACGGCCCGCAATCCGGATGAATTTGATCGCGGCGGCGGTGCTGGCGCTTGTGGGGCTGGCGGTCGTGCCGCTTGTTCGTGTGGATGTGCAGCCGCGCCGAGAACTCGAGCGCGTTGCGCACCTCAAGAAGAGTGGGAAACGAGCCATCGAGGACCAGACGAATCGTGACTATGATCGATTCGGCGAGGCGGCGCCCGCTCCGGCGGCTGCTCCTGCGTCGCCTCTGGCCGCGGCACCGGCGGCCGTGCCGTTATCGACCGCGGACGACAGGGGCGAGGGCGTGTCCCGAGGTTTTGGACTCAGCCGAGGCGCCCCGAACAAGCCGGCGGCCCAACCGGCCGAGTTTGCATTTCAGGACGTGGATGCGCCGGCTGCTGCCCGGGGAGGTCAGCTCGGGAGCATGGGCGGAGGGGCTGACAGGAGCAAGCAGCCCGCGATGACCGGCAAGAAACTCGCGGTCGCGGGCGGATCCGCGCCGGCGACGCCGCCGGCACCACGGGTTGTTGCGGCGGGAGCACAACCGTCCGGCGAGGCGGCCAAGAGGTCAGCTCCGGCTGCACGGCGGGAAGCGTTGGTTGCCCTGCGCACGCAGAGTCGCGCGATGGAATCGCGCGACTCACGAGGGCAGCCGCAGCCAAAGAATATCAAAGGCGCTATGCGAGGTGCGGCACCGGAGGATAAGAAAGACGCTCCGGCAGGTGCGGTGCCGGGCGCGACCAAGGCTGCTGAGGGATTTTCCCGCGAACCGCAGCGGGGCGAGAGCTCGGCAGCAGCCGTGCCAGCCCCCATGCCGGCAGATGCCTCGCGTGGCCAGGAGGCGCGGATCGCGGAGGGGCTGCATGATGGAATGGCGGCCGGGAAGGCGCCGCTGGGGGAACTGCAAAAAGGCAGTGCTCGCGGGCGAGAAGGCGAGCCAGACTTCGCGTTCAAGGCTCCGGCGGCCGGAGCGGGTGGCGCTCCGCCCAGTAAAGGAAAAGACGGAGAACTTGCCGATCTCGAACAAAAGCTGGCCCGGAAACTACCCGCGCAGCAAGTCGGAGGCGAGGAGAAAGAAAAAATCGTTGCCGACGAGGAGGCTGCGCCGATCGTGGAGAACGCGTTTCAGCTCACGAGCAAGGAGCGGTTGTCGACGTTTTCGATCGATGTCGATACGGCGAGCTACGCCATGATCCGGCGGTGCTTGAAGCAAGACTCGCTGCCGCCGCGTGAAGACGTTCGCATTGAAGAGATGCTCAACTATTTTCCGTATCACGATTCGCCGGCGGCTGATGCGAGCGATCAACCGTTTGCGGTGCACGTCGAGGTGGGCGGGTGCCCGTGGAATGCTGCGCACCGGCTGGCGCGCATCGGCATTGCGGCCAAACCGATTGATCAGGCCAATCGGCCGGCCAGCAATCTCGTGTTCCTGGTGGATGTTTCGGGGTCGATGGACGAGCCCGACAGACTGCCGCTGGTGCAGTGGGGCTTGCAAAGGCTGGTGGAGCAGCTTGGCGAGAATGACCGGGTGGCAATCGTCGTGTATGCGGGGGCCGCGGGGTTGGTTCTGCCGTCGACTTCCTGTCAGAAGAAACCCGAGGTGATGGCGGCGATTGGCCGGCTCAAGGCCGGAGGCTCGACGAACGGCGGGGCGGGTATTCAGCTCGCCTATGACATCGCGACCAAGAACTTCATCCAGAATGGGACCAATCGGGTGATCCTGGCGACTGACGGCGAGTTCAACGTCGGCATTTCCGACGACGACAAGCTTGTCGAGCTGATCACGCAGAAGGCAAAATCGGGCGTTTTTCTGAGCGTGCTGGGGTTTGGGATGGGCGTCAAGGACGCCAAGCTGGAGAAGCTCGCTGACAAAGGGAACGGTCATTTTGCCTACATCGACTCGCCCCGCGAGGCTTACCGGGTGCTGGTGACTGGTATGGCCGCGACGCTGGTCACGGTCGCCAAGGACGTGAAGATCCAGGTCGACTTCATTCCCGATCAGGTTGCCGAATATCGACTGATCGGGTACGAAAACCGGGCTCTCGCGAATAAAGACTTCAACAACGACGCCAAGGATGCGGGGGAGATCGGAGCGGGGCACCACGTGACGGCGCTTTACGAGCTGGTGCCGGCGAAGGCGGACGGAGGAAGGCAGGAGGTTGCACAGAAGGATGTCGCGGTGAAGCGAGAGGGGAAAGCGCAGCGGCGGGCGAATTCGTTCGTCGTCAATCTGCGGTACAAGAAGCCGAATGAGGATAAGAGCGAACCTCTGGTCTACCCGGTTGTGGATGACGGAGTTGATTTTGGGAGGGCATCCGGAGATCTCAAGTTTGCGGCGGCCGTTGCGGGATTCGGGATGCTGCTGCGAGATTCGAAGTATAAGGGGACGATTACGTTTGATGGGGTTCTGGAGATCGCGGGGACGGTGAGTGAGGGTGATCAATCGGGGTATCGGAAAGAGTTCATGGGGTTGGTGAGGAAAGCGAAGGAAATCCGGGAACGAACGGTGCGAGACATGCCGTGAATGGGTTGACGGAACTGGAATTCCTTTCGAGTGGGCTGATGTTGCAAGTAATGGGCGAGCAGCAGTCATGGGTACGGGATGCGGTGGCCCGGTTTGAGGGGCCGCTCTTGTTGTATGCCGCGCCTGCTGCGAGATGCCGAGGCTGCGCGAGATGTGGTGCAGGATACGTTCCTCAAGCTGTGCGCCTCCGAGTTTGAATCGATCGACGGGCACCTGGCCGAGTGGCTGTTCACTGTCTGCCGCAACCGGGCGCTCGATGTGCTGCGGAAGGAGAATCGGATGACTCAGTTGCACGAAGAGCAGGTGCAGCGCTGCCTCAGCCCGGATCCGGGACCACTCGAGGCCGCGGTCAGGCGAGACCTGGCGTCGCGGGTGCTCGACTTGCTCGAGGTCTTGCCCGTCAATCAGCGCGAGGTCATTCGCCTCAAGTTTCAGAACGGGTTTTCCTACCAGGAAATCAGCCGGATCAGCGGACATAGCGTGTCCAACGTGGGCTACTTGATTCATGCCGGGGTCAAGGCGCTTCGTGTTCAACTCTTTGCCGGCGAAGCTGCCAGGTCCGGTGCCGATCGAGAGGAGAGCCTATCATGAACATTGACCCCAACGATCCCCGGCTGACGGCATTCGTGCTTGGCGAGCTCGATCCCACCGAGCGCGCGGTGGTCGAGGCAAATCTCATCGATTCGGCCGACTGTCGCGAGGCGGTCGAAGAGATCCGGTTGACGACGCGGTGGCTCTCCGAACAGCTTCAAGCGGAGAGTCGAGCGCATCATCCGGTGGAGAAGGCCGGGATCAACAACCATCATGTTGCCGGCGAGATCGTGGCGAATTCGGATGCGCCGCGACGGCGGTGGTGGGGACGGCCCGCAATCCGGATGAATTTGATCGCGGCGGCGGTGCTGGCGCTTGTGGGGCTGGCGGTCGTGCCGTTTGTTCGTGTGGATGTGAAGCAGCGCCGAGAATTGGATCGGATTGCCCTCGCAGAACCGGGCGAACGATCGACCGCGCCCGCCCCGCAGGCGAAGCGTGTCCGGAATCGTATTTCGGAAAAGACGGCGGCTGCGGCGCCGGCGGCGGTGGCCTTACGCGCCTCCACCGAGACGGGCGAGGGCGTGTCTCGAGATCTCGGAGTGAGCCAGGGCGCCGCGAACAAGCCGGCGGGAGAAGGGTTTGTCGATGCATACGGAGAGGAGGCGGATGTGACGGCGATTGCCCCCGAGGGTCGGCGCGGCGGCATGGGCGGAGCAACTGACCGTGGCGAGCAGCGCGCGCTGGTCGCCAGGAAACTCGGGAAAGTGAGCCAGACCGGAGCGGGCGGTTCTGGTCCGGCGATGCCGCCGGCACCAGGCGCTACCGTGGTGACGGGAGCTTCGGCGCCCGCCGAGCGTTCAGTGTACCCGGCTGCGGCCGCACCGGGGGCAGACTCGCTTGCTCTCCGCCGGCGAAAGCGCCTGGCGGAATTGAACGACCTCGAAGCGCCGCTCGATGCCAAGGCCAAGCAAGGCGCTCCGTCACGTCCGACGCCGACCGCGGCGCCGACTGATGAGCGATTGGCGGGAGAAGCGAAGCAAGGCGCGAGCCCGCTATCGGCCGGAGCAACCGGAAAGGCAACCGAGGCAGCCCCGGCGGCCGCGGCACCCGCCGCTCGGGCGCCTGGTGCGGAGCTTCGAGAGGACCTGACGCTCGCGAAGGCACCTGCCGGGCAAATGCAAAACGGCGGTGATCCCGCGCGGGCTGGCCAGAAGACTCAACTGGGGTTCACTCCGCCGGCAAACGAAGGCAATGCCGCGTTGCCGAAACCGACCGACAAGGAAGTCAAGGATGTGCAACAGAATCTCGCCCAGAATGCACCCGAGCAGCAAGTCGAAGCGAGGATCGAGCAAGAAGTCGTCGCCGATGCAGAGGCGTTTGCGCCGATCGTCGAGAACGCGTTCTTGCTCACCGCCAAGGCGCTGCAGTCGACGTTCTCGATTGACGTCGATACGGCGAGCTACGTGATGATCCGGCGGTTCTTGAACCAGGAATCGCTGCCGCCGCGTGATGCCGTTCGCATTGAAGAGATGCTCAACTACTTCCCTTATCACGATTCGCCGGCGGCCGATGCGAGCGATCAGCCGTTTGCGGTGCACGTCGAGGTGAGCGGGTGCCCGTGGAATGCTGCGCACCGACTGGCGCGCATCGGCATTGCCGCCAAACCGATTGATCAGGCCAACCGACCGGCCAGCAATCTCGTGTTCCTGGTGGATGTTTCGGGGTCGATGGACGAGCCAGACAAGCTAAAGCTGGTGCAGTGGGGCTTGCAGAGAATGGTCGAGCAGCTCGGCGAAAATGATCGCGTGGCGATCGTTGTCTACCTGGGAGCAGCGGGGCTCGTTCTGCCGTCGACGTCTTGCCAGAAGAAGGCCGAGATCATGACGGCGATCGACCGGCTGAAGGCCGGCGGCTCGACGAATGGCGGCGAGGGCATTCAGCTCGCTTATGACGTCGCCGTCAAGAACTTCATCAAGAATGGGACCAATCGGGTCATCCTGGCCACCGACGGTGATTTCAACGTCGGGATCACCGATGACAAGAAGCTCATGGAGCTGATCACTGAAAAGGCGAAATCGGGCGTTTTTCTGAGCGTGCTCGGCTTCGGTATGGGAAACATCAAGGATGCCAAGCTGGAGCAGCTTGCCGACAAGGGCAATGGCCACTACGCGTATATCGACTCGCCGCACGAGGCTTATCGGGTGCTCGTGAAGGAGATGGGCTCGACGCTGGTCACGGTCGCGAAGGACGTGAAGATCCAGGTCGACTTCAATCCGGCGCAAGTGGCCGAATATCGGCTGATCGGTTATGAAAATCGGGCGCTGGCGAACGAAGACTTCGATAATGATGCCAAGGATGCGGGGGAGATCGGGGCGGGGCATCACGTGACGGCGCTTTACGAGCTGGTGCCGGCGAAGGTGGGCGAACGGGGGCGAGAGGTCGCCTTGAAGGATGCCGCGAAGAAAACCGAGAGCGGCAAGGAACCCAGGCGAGCGAACTCGTTCGTCGTCAATCTGCGGTACAAGAAGCCGAATGAGGATAAGAGCGTGCCTTTGGTGTACCCGGTTGTGGATGAAGGGGTTGATTTTGGCCGGGCTTCAGGGGACCTGAAGTTTGCGGCGGCGGTTGCGGGGTTCGGGATGTTGCTGCGAGATTCGAAGTATAAGGGGACGATTACGTTTGATGGGGTGTTGGAGATTGCGGGGCAGGTGAGTGAGGGGGATGAGTCGGGGTACAGGAAGGAATTCACCGGGTTGGTGAAGAAGGCGCGGGATATCAGGAATCGGGGTTTGGAGGGGAAGTAGGAACAGGCGGGGAGATGGATAGGAGATTAGGGTTAGGATTAGGATTAAGATTAAGATTAAGATTAAGATTAAGATTAAGATTAGGATTAGGATTAAGATTAAGAGCACGACAGGCCTGTTTCATTCGCGGATTTGGCCCTCGCCGAAGATGATCCACTTTGTGGTCGTCAGCTCTCTTAATCCGCAGGGGCCGCGGGCGTGGATTTTGTCGGTGCTGATGCCGATTTCGGCGCCCAGGCCGAGCTGGCCGCCGTCGTTGAAGCGGGTGCTGGCGTTGACGATCACGGCCGAGCTGTCGACTTCGGCGATGAAGCGCTGGGCGGAGGGCAGATCGAGGGTGACGATGGCGTCGGTGTGACCGGAGCCATGTCGCGTGATATGGGCGATGGCATCGTCCAGGGAATCGACGACGGCGACTGCCAGGATCTTGTCGAGATACTCGGTATCCCAGTCCGTGACGTGCGCGGGCTTCATGGCCGGGACAATTTGTCTGGCCGCGGCATCACCGCGGAGCTCGACCCCCTCGCGGAAAAGTGCCTCGGCGGCGAGGGGAAGGAACTCGGGGCGCGATCGCCTGATGCACCAGGAGCGTTTCGGCGGCGTTGCAGACTGCGGGGCGGGAGACCTTCGCGTTCACGATGATCTTGACGGCCAGATCGAGGTCGCAGCGTGAGTCGACGTAGACGTGGCAATTGCCCTGGTAGTGTTTCAGGACGGGCATGGTCGCCTCGGCGACGACGCGGCGAATCAGGCTTTCGCCACCGCGCGGGATGGCGAGGTCGATCAGATCCGAGAGGGCCAGGAACTCAGCGACGGCCGCGCGATCGACGGTGGCGACAAGCTGAACGGAGGCCTCGGGCAGGCCGCAGGGCACCAGTTGATCGGCGAGAACGCGG
Source organism: uncultured Planctomycetota bacterium (assembly GCA_963823665.1). GTDB lineage: Bacteria > Planctomycetota > Planctomycetia > Isosphaerales > Isosphaeraceae > CAVXHV01. Next base: position 1,368,311 of record CAWGMQ010000006.1, on the reverse strand, counting down.
TGCAGCATACTGTTGGTGCCGATCGCTTCCTTGCCGCCGCGGAGGATGACCGCGTTTCCGCTCTTGACGCAGAGGGCGGCGGCGTCGACTGTGACGTTGGGCCGGCTCTCGAAGATCATGAAGATGACGCCGAGCGGAACGCGGACCTGGCGAACGTCGAGTCCATTGGGCCGCCGGCTCGCGGTGACAACCTCGCCGATCGGGTCGGGGAGTGCGGCGACGTCCAGGAGGCTCTGGGCGATGTCGCCCAAGCGGGTATCGGTCAGGGTCAATCGCTCGATGGCGGCGGCGGAGAGACCCGCGGTCCTGGCCTCGGAGATGTCGCGGGCGTTGGCGGCGAGGACTTCGTGACGGCGCTCGAGAAGCGAGGCAGCAGCACTTGCGCAGCCAGGTGTTCCGGATCTCACCCCGGGTGATGGCGAGCCGGCGCGAGGCGGCTTTGGCGGCTTCGGCCATGGTGCGGCAGAGGCTGGTTTCCGCAAGTGCATATGATTCCGGATTCGGTTTGATTTCCGCTTGCGCGCTCATGTGCGAACCTCCCAGTTCTTCAAGGCGGTCCAGACGCGGATGGCGTCGACCATTGCGGCGACATCGTGAACGCGGACGATCCGGGCACCACGGCGGCATGCGTCGAGCGAGGCGGCGACGGTCGCCGCGGTGCGCTCGGAAACCGGCTTGCCCGTGATCGAACCGAGAAACCCTTTGCGCGACAGGCCGACCAGGATGGGACACCCCAGCGTGTCAAAACGTTCAAGATTCCGCAAGATCTCGAGGTTGTGCTCGAAGGTCTTGCCGAAGCCGATTCCGGGGTCAATGGCAATTTGCTGGCGCGGGATGCCGTGGCTCTGGGCCCACTCTATGCGGCGAGCGAGGAAGTCGTACACCTCGATGACAACATCCTGATAAGAAGGATTAGCCTGCATGGTGGCGGGGGTGCCTTGCATGTGCATGAGGACGACGCCGGCCCCGGATTCAGCGACGACTGGCGCCATGGCGGGATCGGCGGCCAGCGCGCTGGTATCGTTGATGATCGAGGCACCGGCGGCCAAGGCCAGGCGGGCCACCTCGGCCTTGGTGGTGTCGATCGAGATGGGGATCTCGAGCTGCGCGGCGATTGCCTCCACGACCGGGATGATTCGTCGTGCTTCTTCCAGGAGGGAGACAGGCTCTGCACCCGGGCGGGTCGATTCGCCACCCACGTCGAGGATGTCGGCGCCCTGTGCGGCCAGGCGCTTCGCGAGAGCGATCGCTTCGAGAAGATCTTCGATCTCGCCGCCGTCGGAGAAGCTGTCCGGCGTCAGGTTCAGGATGCCCATCACTTTGGGAACGGGATCCGACGGGCTAAAGACCGTGCGGCCGCGGGCTTCCCAGAGTGTGGTGGACCGGGGGCTCAATCTTGCACTCGATCGGTCGAATCAGGGAGATCGGAACAGCCGATGCGATGAATTGCCTGGAGAACGCCTCGATCAGGAACGCAGTTTGATTATTCCAGGTCCTGAGGCAGGTACCAGGCGCTCTTCCATCATATCAACTAACTGCTTGGCGATGCTCTGAATCACCTGGTTGTAGGCGGAGAGGGTGGTCTGGCCGACTTCGGGGACGAAGTTGAGGGTTTCCGAGATCAGTGTCGGTGTTCGCGCGACTTCGATGTCGGTAGCAGGGTTGTGTGTCCAGTTTGCCTGCACGACGATCGTGGCGTTGAGCTCGCGCGCGAAGTTCGTGGGGGACTCGACAACCAGGTTCTTGTTGTCGGACGTGATGCTGGCGGTAAGGAGGGAGTCTGCGTTTTCGGGATTGGCGACGACACGGTAAGGCGTGCGGAGGTTGATCTCCTTGATCACGGCTTCGGTGAGCATCTGCTGGAGGTCGCGGCGGAAGACGTTTGACTTGAAAAAGATGGCGACGGTCTTGACCTCGGAGGTATCGAAAGGTGCGTGGAAATGCCAGCCGAAGAAACCGTCGTGGTCGCCGTTCGCGTTGGTGTTTCTCAGCGAGCCGCAGCCGGCGAAGCAAGCCGTCATCAGGGCCAGGACCAGGCGCAAGGTGAACGAGGATCGGATGCCGGGGGCTGCACGCGTGGGACTCGGAGAGTCGGATCGTAGCATAGCGCTCTCTCCCGTTCGTTACATCATTCCCATGCCGCCCATGGGCATGCCGCCCATACCCATGCCGCCCATACCCATCCCGCCCATACCCATGCCACCCATGCCGCCCATGCCGCCGCCGGACATGTCGGTGCCGCCTGGAGGGATGATGATGCGGCTGGGCTTGGAGGGTGTTCGCGGGAGTTTGGCGAGCTCGGCGAGCTCGGTTTTGGCCTTCACGGCCCAGGGGCTATTGGGCCAGCGCCTGGGGAGCTTTCCGAAGTAGTATTCGGCGGAAGCGACCTTGCCGATTTTCTTGTAGTGAGCCGCGACCTTGTAGGTCTTTTCGGCCTCGGCCTCGTTGATCACGTCGAGGGTATGATAGAGCCCTTCGCCGACTTGAATCTGGCGATGGTCTTCCATGGTCCTTCTGACCAGGGTGCGAGCTTTGCCGAGGCCGGAGGCGTCGTAATCGGGCCCGAGATAGCCTTTCAAGTGAGCGTCGATGGCGGCGAGCTGGACGTCGTAGAGATGAGGACTTTTGCGGTATTCCTGCATGTACTGGTCGTAATATTGGACGGCAGAATCGTAGTCGCGGTGGCGGACATAGTATTCAGCGATGCCTCTGGTTGCCGTTTCCGCCAGCGGGCCGAGGGGATCGTTCTGGCGAACGTGTTCGAGGGCTTTGAGAGCATTGCCCTGAATGTCGATTAGCGGCAGCCGGCCGTCAAAGCGACCGTACCAGGGGAGGAGCTTCTCCTTGGGGGTTTTGGAGTCAGCCTGGGCAAACCAGAGCTGGGCCATCTCGTACTCGCGCGCGACTGCCTTGTCGATGTAGTCGCTTGCGGGATAGTCTTTGTGCAGCAACTCGAAACTGTCGTGAGCCCTGGAGTAGTTCTGGCGCTGGAATTGAGTCTCGCCGAGATAGTACTGGCTGTCTTCGCCGACGGGGGATCCTTTTCGCTTCTTGGCGATCCTGGCGAATTCCTTTTCAGCCTCGTCGAGCTTGCCTTGCTGGAAGAGGGTGTGGGCGGCATTGAACTCGGCCTCGGCGGCCGGATCGGCGGCTGCCTTGGTCATCGGTTTCCAGCCGTCGGAGCCGAGGACCAGCGTGGAGGACGAGCCGCTACCCGCGTTAGTGGGACTTCGGCGCGGAGTGAGCCAGCGGTCGCGCAAGTTATCGGTGCTCATCGAGGAACTGGAGTCGGACATTTCCTCCTTGGTCGGACCGCGGACGAGGCCTCCGTCGTAAGCCGCTCTGAGGGTTGCGAGAGGGCTGACGAAGTTCTGGCAGCCGGTGAGGCTGAATAACGTTGCGAGGGTGATGGCGAGGAGACCCGTGCGAGCGAAAGGAGCGGGGGGACAGGGCGGTCCGGGAAGGAGCGGGGATGGGACGGAGCGATGCGTGCGGGGCGCAGGCTTGGCAGGCGTGTTTTGACGAATTCGATCACCCCGAAGCATCAAGTCAAACTCCGAGCAAGGGCCGAAGTTGGGAACGACGGCCCCGAGCGTGGCTGACGACCGCGCCGATGGCGTCTCGCGCCGCAACGAGGTGTCGCGGGCGAAAGCAGAGCTCACGCCAGGCGCTGCCCGGACTGGCCAGGATTCGGATCGCCTGGAGGTCGCTGTTCGGTAATCTTACGACGTGCGGCTGGCCAGGCCGGCAGGCCTCACAGAGAACACCGCCGCTCGAGAGCCCGAAGGACACCTTTCCCCCTTCCGAGGCGGCATCGCCACCGCATTGAGCGCACTGGTCGAGAGACGGCATGATTCCGAGCTCACGCAGGCACGCCAGCTCGAACCGGAGAACCCGCCCCGAGCGCAATCCTTCGTCCCCCAGATGCCGCAACGTGACCGTCGCCGCGTCGAACAGCTTGGGATGCGGATCGTGGATGTCGGTCAGGTCAGACAGCAGTTCGGCGATGTAGTAGCCGGCATAGAGGGCCGCAAGATTGCGGCGAAGAGATGGGAATCGTTCGACGGGGGCGGCCTCGGCCAACAACTCGAGCGCCTCTCCCGCTTTCGTGAAGATCACCATATCCGAAACGCCGAGCAGGTCAAGGCCACCCTGAAGCGGCGACTTGAGCCGCCGGGCGCCCTTCGCCAGGATCGAGACCTTTCCCAGCTCGCGCGTGAAAAGCGTTGCGACCGAGCTGGTTTCAAAGACCTCGACCGTTCGCAGAACCAGAGCTAGCGTTCGGATTGCCGGCACGGAAGTTCAGTCCCCACCCCATGCTTGTGAGCGGATGAGCCGGGTGTCGAAAAGGGATCGCCTGGGTTCGATTCTAGCATTCGGGAGGCTTCGCGCGTGCGGGAGTCTGGAAAACGAATGCGTGATCGCATTATATTGTGAAGTTCGCCGGTGCCATGGCCGAAGAGTTTACCTCGTCATCGATGAGGGGTTTGGATCCCAAGGCACCCGGCTCTGGACCTGGAGAGTTTCATGGCATTGCGTCCGCGATCGTTCCGCGTCGCCCGGAAGCGAAGGATGCTTCCCAATCTTGAAGGACTGGAAATACGGATCAACCCGGCGGTGTTCAACGTCGCAGCAGCGACTGCCGACGGTGCGGCCGGCAGCCTGCGCGACGCGATCGACCAGTCGGATACGAACGGCGATGCAAGCAATACGATCAACCTGGAGACGGGGACTTTTTCGCTCACGGATACGAGCTCCGGCGACCTGCTGATCAACGACCAGGCGGCGGGTGTGGCGGCGAAGACGTTTACCATCGTAGGGGCTGGCGCCGGAACGACGATCGTGGACGCGAGCCAGCTTCAGAATCGTGTTTTTCAGATTGTGAGCAGCCAGGGGGCGGCGGTCACGGTTGTCTTCCAGAACTTGACGGTCCAGGGAGGGGCTGCGGGCGACGGCGGCGCCCTCGGAGGCAACGCCGCTTTAGGGGGTGGATTCCTCATCGACGGCGGCGACGTGACGTTCTCGAGCGTGAGTGTGAAGAGCAATCGCGCGGGAGCCCCCGGTCCGACGAACTCCAGCGCAGGCGGAGGATTATCGGCACCGGCAGGCGCAAGCGGTGCGGCCGGCGCTGCGGCACAGGGAGGCGGAATCTATCTGGCCACCGGCACGCTGACCCTGAATAACGTGAAGGTCGACGATAACTCGGCCTATGGCGGGGCCGGCGTGGCGGGGGCAAACGGGATTGGGGGCGCCGGCAATAACCACGACGGCGGGGCTGGCGGGGCTGGCGGCGCGGCCGCTGGCGGGGGACTGTTCATCGGCGGAGGATCCGCCATCGTGGTTGCCTCACAGTTTACAGGCAATCAGGCCATTGGCGGCCGGGGTGCACTCGGCGGCTCGGGAGGACTGGGGCTTCAAGGTGGCGCCGGCGGAAATGGTGGTACTGCGGCCGGGGGTGCCATCGACCTTTCCGAAGGCGGCCTGACGCTCAAAACGAGCGATCTGGGCTCGAACGTGGCTCGTGGCGGAATGGGCGGAGTAGGTGGCCCTGGCGGGAGTGGATCAAGCGGTGCGAATGGGGCGCCGGGTTCCGCGGGCAACGGAACGACAGGAATGGGCGATGGACGTGCGGGGGGCAAGGGAGGGACCGGGGTCGCCGGGAAGCCGGGCGGTGATGGCGGCGGCGGCGGCAACGCCGGAAACGCCGCTGGCGGAGGCCTGTATTTGGGAGCGGGCACGGTCACTCTGTCGAACGATCAGTTTGGATCGAACAACGCAGATGGCGGCGCGGGCGGGGCGGCGGGCGGCGGTGGAACCGGCGGGGCCGGGGGGCAGGGAGGAAGTGGCGGATCCGGCGTCCGGGGAGCGGCGGGAGCGAGAGGGAAGCACGCGGGAGCTGGCGGCGGGGCCGGCGGGATCGGCGGACGAGGCGGCGCCGGAGGCGCAGCGGGTCTGGCAGGACAGGGGGGCGAGGGCGGTGACGCTGCCGGCGGCGCCGTCTACATTGCCGCCGGTACTATTTCCATCGACGGCTGCACATTTATGTCCAACGACGCGAACGGAGGCGCGGGGGGCAGTGGCGGAAAAGGCGGCCTGGGCGGCAAAGGCGGCCGCGGCGGCGAAGGAGGTTTTGGCGCCAGCGGCGGCACGGGCGGGCACGGGACCGTATCTGAGCAGTCGTCGCTTTCGGGCGGGGCAGGAGGCTCGGGGGGTGCCGGCGGTGCAGGCGGCAATGGCGGTGCCGGTGCGGCCGGTTCCGATGGGGGCGCGGGCGGCGCCGGGGGTTCCGCGCGAGGTGGCGGCGTTTATATCGGCGAGGGCGCGACGAGTGTGGTGTTCACGGCCCTCGACATGGAAAGCAACCAGGCAAACGCGGGCACTGGCGGAGCTGGAGGTGCTGGCGGCGCCGGCGGCACGGGCGAGGGCGGATATGGCGGCCGCGGCGGAAGCGGAGGAGCCGGCGGTGCAGGATATTTCGGAATCGGCCACGCGGGCGGAGCGGGCACGCCTCATTATAACGGCGGATCAGGTGGAAACGGCGGCGACGGGGGAGCCGGCGGCAAGCCGAGCCCCGGCGCCAGCGCCGGCCGCGGTGGCGCCGGGGGACCGGGTGGTTCCGCTTCGGGTGGCGCCGTGTACGCCGGCGGCGATGTGACGTTTTCCGGAAACAGCGTGCGTGGCAACCAGGTTGCCGGCGGGCGAGGCGGCGCCGGGGGCGGAGGCGGAGCCGGCGGTGCAGCCCTGGCGGGCGGAATCGGGGGTGGGGGCGGTGGGGGCGGGGCCGGCGGATCAGCAGGGCCGCCGGGCGCCTCGGCGGGAGGTGGAGTCATCGGTCTGGGAGCCCACGCCGGTCGGGGAGGGAAAGGCGGTAAAGGAGGCAATGCGGGCCCGGTCGGGACGGCGGCGGCCGGTGGTGCCGGTGGGGATGGCGGTGCAGCGGGACCGGCTTCCGGGGGTGGGATTCTCGTGACCGGCAGCACGATCGCGATCTCCGGCTCCACGCTCGACAGCAATAGCGCGCAGGGAGGCGCCGGAGGGACCGGCGGGCGCGGGGGTGCCGGCGGCGGCGAAAACACGAACGCTACAGTTTCGAGCGGCAGGGGTGGGCCTGGCGGAGGCGGAGGCGCGGGCGGGAACGCCGGAGATGTCAAGCGAACAAATGGCAATCAAGTTATCGTCTATGCGAACACCGCCGGCAATGGAGGCTCCGGGGGCAGTGACGGTGCCGGCGCGAACGGGGGGCTCGGGGCCGCGGGGGGGAACGGGGGCCGCGCCGGTGATGGCGGAATGGCGGGCGGCGGGGCACTCTTTGTCACGAGTGGAAGCGTCACGCTGGCCGCAGACACTCTGGCGTTCAACGCGGCGCTCGGCGGCGACGGCGGGAATGGAGGAAGCGGTGGAGCAGGCGGACTCGGCGGCGACGGCGGCCGCGGAGGGCTGGTCGCCGCCAGCAGCACGGCAACCAACGCATTTACCTACAACGATGGCGGAGCGGGAGGACGTGTGACCGGGCTCACGTCAAACGCTCAGCTCGGCGCGGGCAAAGCGGGCGCCGGGGGAGTGGGAGGCCATGGTGGCGCGGGTGGAAACGGCGGTGCCGGGGGACCGGGCGGGGGTGGCTTAGACGGAGGCAACGGCGGAACTGCAGCCGGTGGCGGCATCTATCTGGCCGCCGGGTCGCTCACGACGTTGAACGTCACCATCGCGAAGAACTCCGCGCAGGGCGGCGCGGCCGGAATCGCGGGCGTGGCGGGGTCCGGCGGCGCCGGCGGCAAGGCCGGGCCGGGCGGCCGGGCTGGTGTCGGCGGGGTCGGCGGCGGCCGCGGCGCAACGAGTGGAGTCTCAGGAGCCAGCGGCGAGCCCGGATCTGCGGCGCTCGCCGGCGGGCCGGGCGCGGCCGGCCTCGCGGGGAATTCGGGAACCTCCGGCGCCGGCGCGCTTTCGGTGGCTGGCGGGACGGCAACGCTCGACAACACGACGATCGCTCTCAACATCGGCTCAGGAGTTGTATCCGCACCCGCAGGCACCGTCACGGCGGTCAGTACGCTGTTCGCGGGCAATGGGTCGCTCGACTACCAGGGGAACATCACCGCGAATGATTCGCTGTTTCAGACGCTGCCTGCGGGCACGGTCATCCCACCCGGAAACCTGGTAGGAGTGAATCCGCTGCTTGCGACGGTGGGCCTCGCGAACAACGGCGGGACCACTGCCACGATTGCCTTGCAATCGGGGAGCCCCGCCGCGGGCGCCGGCGCGAATCCGCAAAACGTTCTGACGGACCAGCGCGGGGCGCCGCGGACGGTCGCCGGCGTGACCGACATCGGTGCGTATCAGATCGGGCCGGCGGTCGACACGATCCCTCCGACGGCCTCGCTGCAAGCGACGGCGGTCAACGTTTCGAATGCGTCGATGCTCAATCCGTACACGTTCAGCATCACCTACACGGACAATCTCGCCGTCAAGAAATCGAGCTTGGCGGCGACGGTCGTGCAGGTGATGCCGCCCGGGATCGGATCGCCGATCGTGACGACTGTGGTCAGCACCACGCCGCAGGGTGCGACGGACGCCGCCGGCGACGCACAAGGATTTGTCGTCACGTATCAGATCACGCCTCCGGGCGGATCGTGGAGTGAAGCTGACGACGGAACGTATAGCGTCAACCTGGTGAGCGGGGCTCCGACCGACCTGGCGGGCAATGCCGTCACGGTGGGCAGCATCGGCAGCTTCGCGGTCAAGATCTTTGTCGGGTCGCTCAACATCACGGCGCAGCCACCAAGTGCGGTCGTCGCCGGAGTGGCGTTTCCGCTCACCGTGGAGGCAACGGATCCGCAAGGACACGTCATCAGCAACTTCAATGAGGACGTCACGCTGTCAGTCGCGAACAGTGGGGGGCAGGGCACGCTTTACGGCACGTTCACGGTAGCGGCGGTAGCGGGAGTGGCGACGTTCACGGACGTGTCACTAGAACAGGCCGGCAGCGGGTACACGATCACCGCTGCCTACGCTGGTCTCACTTCCGCGACAAGCAGCTCGATCAGCGTGACCGCAGCAGCAGCCACGAAGCTCAGCATTGCGAGTCAGCCAACCACGAGCGTGACCGGCAACACCGAATTCGAGGTGGACGTCAGCGCCCTCGATCCCTTTGGAAACATCGATCAATCGTTCACGCAACCGCTTTCGATCGCGATCTTGACCGGGCCGACGGGCGCCGTTCTGGGCGGGACCAAGACCGTCAATGCTGTGGACGGGGTCGCCGCATTCGCGGATCTGACGCTGGCGACCGCCTACACCGGCTACACGCTGCGGGCGACCGGCAGCAACGGGTTCGCGGCGACGACGACCCCTTTCACCGTGGCCGCGGCGGCGGCTCTCGAGTTTGCCACGGCCTCTGAATCCGTGGACGAGACCACCGGCAGCGCGACGATCGAGATCGAACGGGCGAGCGGGTACCAGGGCGCTGTGAGCGTTAATATCGGGACATCCGGCGGAACGGCTGTGGCCGGGACAAACTACACCGCGGTGAATACAACCCTGAATTTCCCCGCAGGCCAGCACAGCGAGACGATCAGCATCCCGCTCCTGAACGCCGGCCTCATTGCCGACTTGACGGTGAACGTGGTCTTGAGCAGCCCCGGCAGCGGGGCGGAGCTGGGCAGCCCGAGCTCGAACACGCTGACCATTCACCGACCGCCGCCGGCGCAGCCGCCGGCACCGGTGCTGTTCGCTGACGACGACAGTGGAACGAAGGGTGACGGCATCACGGATGTCGAGTCGCCGAGCCTTTCCGGTACAGCCGAGCCCGGCGCGACCGTCCAGCTTCTCGACCATCTGAACGCCGTGGTTGGTTCGACCACCGCCGGCCCAAGCGGCACGTACATCCTGCCGGTGCCGGGCGCACCGCTGGGCCCCGGCACGTACAGCTTCCGTGTCGTCGCAATGAACGCCTACGGCAGCAGCGCGGCCAGCTTGCCGTTCAGCTTGACAATCGTGGCGGCACCGCCCAGGCCGAGCCCGCCAACGCTCTTGCCATCCGAAAGCACCGGAGCGACGGGGGGCGAGACCACCATCTCGACGAGTCCCGAGGTCGTCGGTACGACGTTTCCTGGAGCGACCGCACAGCTTCTTGTTCCGAGCAGGATCGCCGGGTCTCCGCCGACTACGATCAGCACGACCACGGCGGATGGGTCCGGCAACTACCAGTTCACGTTGCAAGGTCCGCTTTCCCCCGGATCGTATTCATACCAGGTTGAGGTGGTTGACAAGTACGGCGACGTGAGCAGTCCGAGCATCATTCAGACGATCGTCGTGGTGCCGCCCCTGGTGACCGTGAACGGCGTCACGGACAAGACGAACAAGAAACACCAAGTCACGCAAGTAACTGTCGTTTTCAGCGGGTCGGTCAATTCCACCCAGGCCGATATGACGACAGGCATCTATCGCCTGGCGACTCCGGGGAAACACGGGTCTTACACCGCGAAGAACGCGGCAGTGATCAAACTCAAATCGGCCACGTACACGGATTCGACCCACTCTGTGACGCTCATCCCGAAGAAGCCGTTCGCACTCACCAAGCCGGTCCAACTGCTGATCGATGGGGTGGCGCCGTCAGGACTGGTTGACAGCATCGGCCGGTTAATCGACGGCAACCATGACGGCCAGCCAGGCGGAAACGCGATCGCGATCCTGTCTCGTGGAGGGGTGAAACTCTCGGCCGTGGAACTGGCGCGCGCGACGGCAGCGCCGGAGGGGTATCCGCATTTGATCGACGCACTACTGGCCAGGGGCGAACGATTCGGCAGGCATGCCGGTGCGTGAAGCACGATCGCCCTTGCATTGATCAGGGGAGGGCTCTCCAGATTTCCGTCTGGCGGCGAGTCATCGCGGCCGACTGTTCTTCGTTCGAATCGTCGTATCCGCAGAGGTGCAGCAGCCCGTGGACGATGTACAGGGCCAGCTCGTCGAGCGGATCGTGCCCCATCTCGCGGGCGGTTGCGACGGCCATCTCGGTGGAGATCACCAGCTCGCCGGACAGTTCCTCGTCATCGGGGTCCGAGAGCGGGAACGTGATGACGTCGGTCGACCAGTCGTGGCCGAGGTGCATCCGGTTCAGCCGATGAATCGTGTCGTTGTCGACCAGGGCAATCGAGATCGAGGCGGTCTGCCGATTTTCGGCGACCAGGACAGTCTCGGCGATCCGGGCGATCGTCGCCTGGTTGATTTTCAGGTGACCCTGGGTGTCGCTGATCTGGATCTCGATGGGCATCGTCTCAAGCGGTTCGATGTTCGGGATATTTCACCCGCCCGTGGTAGATACCGATCAGGGACTTGATAAGGCTCTCGCGAATTTCGGCGATCTCGCGGAGGGTGAGGCCGCACTCGTCGAACTGGCCGTCGCGCAGGCGCTTGTCGACCAGGTCGCTCACGAGCCCTTCGAGCCGGGCGGGAGCCGGGTCCGACAATGTCCTGCTGGCGCTCTCGACGGCGTCGGCGACCATGAGGATAGCTGCCTCGCGGGTCTGCGGCTTGGGGCCCGGGTAGCGATAGGAACTCTCGGCGACGGGTGACGCATCCGGATTGTTGCCGTTGCGCCTGTTCGCTTCGTGATAGAAGTATTCGACAAGAGTCGTCCCGTGGTGCTGCTCGATCAAGTCGATGATCGGCTCGGGGAGGTGGTGCTGGCGGCCGAGGTCGACACCATCCTTGACGTGGCCGATGATGATGAGCGTGCTCATCGCCGGTGCGAGCTTCGCATGGCGGCTGGTCGACCCGACCTGGTTTTCCACGAAATAGTGCGGTTTGAGCATCTTGCCGATATCGTGAAAATAGGCGCCGATGCGAACGAGCAAGCCGTCGGCGCCGATGCGCTCGGCCGCCGATTCGGCGATCGCGCCGACGGTGATCGAGTGGTTGTGCGTGCCGGGCGCACGGCGGACGAGCTCCTGGAGAAGGGGATGAGTGTTGTCGCCGAGCTCGAGCAGGCTGATGCCGGTAACGATTCCGAGCGCGTTCTCGATGAACGGCAGGCTTCCTCCCAGCAGGAAGCCGGACATGAGTCCCCAGCCTGCGCGCCAGAAGCTGTCGTCGCGCACGACATCGAGTGGTTGATCCTGCCAGAGCCCGGTCGCCCAGGTGATCAGAAAGTAGGCTGCCGACGCGGCCGCACCCACTTTGATCAGCTTGGTCCGAGTGCGAACCTCGCGGAGCGAGAGCACGGCCGCCGAAGTCCCGCCCATCACGACCAGGAAGTGCGGTATCTGGGTGCCGAGCGTGATGCACGTCAGGATGGAAAGTGCAAACGTGACCATCATCGCAAAGCTTGGTGTGAAGGCGATCGCCACGATCATCCCGACGATGGCCACGGGCACGATCTCGGCGTTCCAGGTCTGCGCTCCGAGCAGGCGGATCAGTGCTAAAGCCACAATCAACAGGCCGCAGAGCATGGCGATGCGGCGATAATCTTGGGCGAATCGCGGCTCACGCCGGACGATCAAAAGCGCCGCAAGGAAATAGAGCCCGGCGACCAGGGCCAGGATGCCGAGGCCGCGCTTGGCCCGATCGCCGAGAGTGAGCTCTCGCATCGCGGCCTCGTGCTCGCGGCGAAGCAGGATGAGCTGCTCCTGGCCGATCCTGCGGCCGGCTTCGACCAGCACGTCGCCGCGGCTGTAAGTATCGTAAACGTCACGGACGCGGGTGCGTGCCTCGTCGCGAAGCTTCGCGGTCGCGTCGGCTTCATATGTCAGGGTCGCAAGCGTATCCAGCTTGCCGGCGACCAGGTCGAACAGGATCTGGCCGACTTGCGGGGTCGTGAAGGCCGATTTGAATTCCTGGGCGACCGCCCCGTCCGGCTTGATGATTCGTTCGGGGACCACACGGTCTCTCGGCACGGACCTGCTTGCGGAGCGGGGCTCGTCGGCATTCCGCACAGAGAGCACGCGTACCGTTTCCTCGTTCGTCGGGAGCGTGCCTGGGCCGAGCACGCCATCGCGAAGAAGAGGCTCGAACGCGAGAGCCAGCTTGGCGTGCAAGTTATCGCGCCGCTCCGGGGTGTCCGTAGCCGCTTTGAGGTCGAGGTAGCTCTCGGGCTTGAGCTTCCAGCTCGAGCGGAGGTTCTCACGCACATCCTCGAAGCGGCTCGATCGGGCGACGACCGAGATCAAGTCGTCCAGATTCTTGGCCAGCTCGCGCAGCGGCCCCGGATCGTTGACCATCTCGGGTGCGACCTGCTCGGCTGCCGCCCGGCGCTCGCTGCTCGTCTTGGTCTGATTGCGAAGCTTGAACTCGAAGACATTGACCCTGAGCTCGCGCGTGGGCCGCTCACCCTGGCGGAACGTGAACGGCGGCCCCGAGCCGTGCACGAAGAGCGCGGTCATCACCACCGCGACCGTCAGGCCGAAGAGGAGCACCAACCGCGCACGCTGCCTGGCCGCGCGGTTCTCCGTAAGCGAGATTGATTGCGCCGGGCGCAGTTGCACCCGGGCGAGTTTAGGACGACGGCGGCCGATACTCATGGATCGTTCTCGGAGCGACGCAGCCGGCTTTTTTCCTGCCGTTCCGCGCGGAAGTGTGCCAGGGCCACGCGGCCCAGGCTTTTGCGGCTCGTCCCGCACCAAGACGCGTCATGTTGTTCATGATCACGCGATCGTGCTCCTGGGCGGTGTCGCTGCGCCTTCACTCCGGGGCGGTTTTGGGGTAGGAAGGTTCGAGAACGGCTCGGCCGCGGCGAGCTCAGCCCGCCCGTCGCGCTCCGGCGCTATCTCGGTAGATTCATAACAATCGACGATCGCCTGCACCAGTGGGTGCCGCACGATATCCGATCGATCAAGGAACGCCGTCCCGATGCCGGGGATGTCCTTGAGTCGATCGATCGCGTCGGCAAGTCCGCTCCTGGTTGCCACCGGCAAGTCCACCTGCGTGATGTCGCCGGTGACCACGATCCTGGCGTTCTGGCCCATTCGAGTCAAGAACATCTTCATCTGAGGAACTGTTGCGTTCTGTCCCTCGTCGAGGATGATCGCTGCGTCGTTCAAGGTGCGGCCCCGCATGTATGCCAGCGGTGCAATCTCGATCAGATCGTTGTCCATGTAGCGCCGGATCTGATCGTAGTCCATCAAGTCGTGAAGCGCGTCCAGGAGTGGCCGGAGATAAGGATTGATCTTGGCCTCCAGGTCGCCGGGCAGGAAGCCCAGGTGCTCACCGGCCTCGACGGCCGGCCGTACCAGAACGATCTTTTTGATTCGCCCGCGCCGCAAGAACGAAACCGCCGTCGCCACCGCCAGGTAAGTTTTCCCGGTCCCCGCCGGCCCGATGCAGAAGACCAGCTCGTTCTCCTGGAGCGCCTTCATGTACCGCGCTTGCCCGTCCGAACGCGGGCGAACGGCCCGGGCGCCCTCGCGAATCTCGAGCTCGCCGGATTGATCCGCCTGCTGACTGCCCAGCGTGGCGTCGATCAGGTCGCTGACATCACCCGAGGCAATCGTCCGCCGCGCGCGATAAATCGCCCGCAAGCCCTCGAAAATGCGCTTCGCTTGCTCGATTCGGGCGACATCTCCTTCGATCCGGACCTCGCCATGCCGCGCCAGAACCTTCACGCCTACCGCGTCGCGAACCTGCCTGAGATACTGGTCCCGACTGCCGAAAACGGCGAGCTCCTCGGCATGACCCTCCAGGCTGATTGTCACTTCCGGCATGCCCGACCTTTCGCCGCCCCAGTTTCCAGCAAGACTCCCGCCCGCGACACCGTCGCGGGCTTCCCGCGAATTCCCGACCGCAGCGTGAAAGCGACCTCAAACCTACCCACCATTATGGAATTCCGAAACCCAAAAAAGCAACATGGTGTCGATTCAGGAAAACTGACGATGACTTTGCGGCTTGAATTGCACAACCCACTACGAAGATTGCACTTACGCAAGTGGCCGGCGGCGATTCCACCGCGAACAATCGCTCGCGGAAGATCCGCGTTGGTGTTGCCAGAAAGAGTTCCGTGATTCAGGGTTGGGGTTTCTTTGTCGCGGGCTGGTTCTTCGCTTTCGGCTCTTCCTCGTCGTCGTCGTCGTCCTCCGTGAGTTTCTCAATCGCTTCCTTCGCGGCTTCGCGCACGGTGGGGGACGCATCCTGGAGGGCTTGCTGGAGTGCATCCAAAACCGGCTTGGCGTCGGACCCGATCTCCCCGATCGCGAAGACGACCTCCTCGCGCACGTCGTCATCCGCGTCTTTGATCGAGTTGAGCAGCGCCTGCAAGGCCCGAGGGTGGTTGGGACCAAGCTCGCCGATGGCATACGCTGACGCGAGCCGAACGGTCATGACCTTGTCGTGCAGTCCCTTGATCAAGCCCGGCACGGCCGGGGTCGCGCCCGGCCCCATCGAGGCCAGCGCGTAAGCCACCGCCTTTCGCACATCTTCATCCTCATTGCCCATCAAGTTGCCAAGCGCATGGGCGGCGGGGTCTGCCGAGGGGCCCATCTCACCGAGCGTGTAGATCACCTTCTTGAGCACTTCAACGTCCTCTTCCTTCAGAGCCGCCGTGAGCGCGGGAAGCGCCTCTTTGGCCTCGGGGCCGAGCGTCGAAAGGGACTGTGCCGCATCGTAACGAACGGATGCGTCCGCGTCCTTGAGCGCCTGGCCAAGGGCAACGGCCGCGCCGCGGGCCTCCGGCCCGATCTCGCCGAGTACGAACGCGGCCGATCGCCTGAGCACAAAGTCCGGATCATCCGTCACGATCTTGGCAAGCACTCCCACCGCCGGCTTCGCCTCGGGGCCCATCGCCCCCAGCGCCTCGATCACGGATTTCCGCACGGCTTCATCCCCGTCAGCAAGCGCCTGCGTCAGGGCGGGAACGGCCTCCGCCGCGTCAGACCCGATCTCGCCAAGCGCAAACGCCGCAGCCTGCCGGACGTCGGGATCGGCGTCGCTTGCCAGCACCTTGCCCAGCGCGGCGGCCGCGGCTTTGGCCTCCTCACCTACGCTTCCGAGAGCATATGCTGCGGCGTGACGGACCGTCTCGTTGCCGTCGCCGAGCGCCACGATCAACTCCGGCACCGCCTGCCGCGCGGACGTCCCCATGTTGCCGAGGGCAAAGACCGCTGCCCGCCTTACAACCGCCGCCTCATCCTTGACGGCGCCGCGAACGTTCGCCAGCGCCGCCTTCGCTGCGGGGCCGAAATTGCCGATCGAAAGGGCTGCGGCGTGACGGACGCTTTGATCGGGATCCTTCAGCAATTCGCCGACCTGCGAGATCATCGCCTTGGTCAGATCGGGACCGAATGCCCCCAGGGCCACCACGGCTGCTCGCCGCTGTGCCCCATCGGGATCTTTCAACTGGGCCAGCCACTGCTCCAGAGGCTTCGAACGCGCGTCTTGCGCCGTGCACAATCTCCCGGACGAGACCATGAGCATTCCCACCAGAGCGATTTGCACGATACTCGTTCGACGATTGACGTTGTCCATAGTCGTGCCTGTTGCAAAGGACCAGGTTCAGTAAATTCGCTTGCTTCTTCTCATGGATCGTGATGGGCCGCGTGATGGCCGCCAGCGTGGCGCCCCGGTGAGTTCCCGCGCCCGCCCCCTCCTCGCGCGCCGTGTCCGCGAGCGGCATGCCCAGCCGCACGGTGCCCGCCCGCGCGATGGCCCGCCGTGCGCGCACCGTTGCCCCGATGACCCGTGCCGCGATGCTCGGCCGAGGCTTGGCTCGCATGCCGCGCCGCCGCGTGATGCCCGGGCTGGTGATGGCCCGCCGTAGCCTGGTGCGGGTGATACTGGTGATGCGCCTGCTCGCTGTGCTGCTCACCGTGGGCACTGTGGGTGGCCCGATCGGCGTGGCTCATGTTCCAGTTTCGATGATGACTGCTCCAACCGCCGCCGCCCCACCCGGCGCCGCCCCAGCCGCCGCCTCGCCGCCAACCACCACCCCAGTAATGCCCTCCCCAACCCGTTCCATAGAACGACCGGCCTCCATTCCACCAGTAATTTGGATACGAGCGATAGCCGTACCACGGATACCAGCCTGCATACGTTCCATAGTTGTAGTTCCCGCCGGGAACCACGTAGTAGTTGTAATCCTGTGCCCAGTTCGACGTGGGATAGTATCTCGACGCACTCGTCTCCTCCGCATCCGGGTAAAGCTGGGCTGCGGGGCTCTGGCTGTTCACAACCTGCGACTCGTAACCCGCGCTCTTCACTTCAGCCGCGATCGCGTTCGCATTATTAAGGTTCCGCGTTGATGCATAAAGCTGCCAGGGATCCGTCGCAGACGCGCGGTAATTGACCTGGTACCGCAGCGGATTCGTCGCCGTCTGCCCCGGACCTTGCGGAACCTGAGCACCCTCCGCGACGACGGCAGCCCAAACCACCCCGACCGCCACCGCCAGGAACCGCGCTAGCACGGACGAGACGACCCGAAGCTCGCGTCTGTGATTCATCGGGAATTGTCCCTTCAGCCCTGGGTACGCCTTTTGAGCCGAGAACACCCGGCATGCAAGAATCCATAGAACACAATCACGAGATTCCCCGCCCGACAAGCTCTGAGATCCCATGCGCCGCCTGTAAACGTACTCATGCCACGTGGTCGATCGCAAGTAACTCCTGCCGGACCTCCCAGGATTTGCCGGGCCGGGCTCCGGCAAAATCTGGCTCGGCTCATCCGGGTCGGATATATTCGACTCCACTTCGTCCGGTCAAGCTATCGATGAGTGACGACGATGCCGCTGAATGCCCGCGTGGTACGGAGCGTTCTGACCCCCGCGCTCGTGCTCGACGAACAGCAAGTTCGCCGCGATCTCGAGGCCGCGCTCGTGCTGCGCGATCAGTGCGGGTGCAAGGTTCTTTATGCGCTCAAGCCATTGTCTTGCGAATTCGTTTTGGAGTGGATGATCGGCAAGGTGGACGGCTTCGCGGTCAGCTCGCTCTTCGAATCGCGACTGGCCCGCGAGGTACTCGACTCGCGCGGCACGGTCCATCTGACAACGCCCGGCCTCCGCGATGATGAGCTCTTCGAGCTGGGAGAGCTTTGCGATTTCATTTCGTTCAACTCGCTGTCGCAGTTGCGCCGCTCCTCCGGCCCACTCGAGAAACCCGGCCAGGTCGGGCTGCGCTTGAATCCCCAGCTTTCGCTCGTCGCAGACGACCGCTATAACCCCTGCCGGCCGCTTTCCAAGCTGGGTGTGCCGCTCGACTCCCTTGCCAGACGCTGGGATCGAGAGCCCGAGCTCTTCGAGCGAGTCTCGGGCTTGCTCTTTCACAACAACTGCGACTCGACGAGCTTCGAGCCACTCTATCGCACTGTCATGCACGTCGAGACGGTGCTCGGAGAAAAGCTCGCCGGTTTGAGCTGGATCAACCTGGGCGGCGGCTATCTCCTGGACGAGCCCGAGCACGTCGACCTTCTGGCCCGATCGGTCGAGCTGCTCCAGTCGCGTCATGGCCTCTGCGTCTTTATCGAGCCCGGCGCCGCCCTGGTTCGCAAGGCGGGCTATTTGGTCGCGTCGGTGATCGATATGTTCCGCTACCGCGGCACCACAACCGCAGTGCTCGATACCACCGTGAACCACGTTCCCGAGGCGTTCGAATATCAGTTCGAGCCCGATGTAGAGGACCACGACGACCAGGGTGACTTTGAGTACGTTCTGGCCGGCAGCTCGTGCCTGGCCGGCGACGTGCTCGGCGTTTACGCATTCAATCGCCGCTTGAGCATCGGCTCGCGCATCGTATTTGCAAATGTCGGCGCCTATTCGATCGTCAAGGCCCACATGTTCAATGGGATCAACCTGCCTTCGATTTACTCGGTCGGCCCGACGGGCGACCTGCTGCTTCGCCGGCAATTTACATATGAAGATTTTTTCTCTCGCTTCGGAGCCTGCCCTGATGCGGTTGTATGAGCACGAATGGGACTTTCCCTGGCCGAGCAGCCCACGCGATGCTCTCGGCCATTTCGGCGGGATGGTGCAGGAGCGCCTCGCAGAGGGCGAAATCCCGGTTCGGTTCGTCGTCTGCTCGAGTGATCTCGCCGCAGGGCGCTGACACTGCGAGGTCGGCATTCTGAGCGCGCCCGCGGCTCCGCCCCGGGTTGGACGGCGCCCGTTCCCTCCATTTTCGAGTTTCGCAAGCGGCCGTTCGAGAACGCCAATCGCTTCAACGTCGTGTTCCTGGTCCCGACTGGTATCAATGCGACCATCGGCGGCCACGCCGGCGATGCCGGACCGGTGGCTCGGCTCTTATCGACAGTTTGCGACACCTTGATCGTGCACCCGAATGTGGTCAACGCCTCCGATATCAACGAGATGCCCGAGAACGCCCTGTATGTCGAGGGCAGTGTCATCTGCCGCCTCCTGATGGGGACAGCCGGTCTGCATCGCGTGCGCAACAACCGGGTACTGGTGGTGATCGATCGCCACGAAGAGATCGCCTATTCGAACGCCGCGATCAACGCCGTCAATGCGGCCCGTGCCTGCTACGGATTCGATTGCCCGCGAATTGTCATGCTCGACCCGCCGGTCAAGCTCGTTTCGGAGTATACCTCCACCGGCCGTGCCGCCGGCCGGGTCGATAACCTCTCGGAATTTCTTCAGGGGATTTCGCCCTTATCTTCCGGAAGCCGACGCAATCGCAGTCTCGTCGGTCATCGCAGTGCCGCCGGAATTCCATCAGGACTACTTCGACAGTGACGGGGCGATGGTCAACCCCTGGGGTGGCGTCGAGGCCATATTCACTCACTCGCTTTCGCTCCTCTACGGCTTGCCCACAGCCCACTCGCCCATGATCGAATCGGAAGAAATCGAATCGATCGATCCCGGCATTGTCGATCCCAGAATGGCGGCCGAGGCCGTCTCGCTCACGTTCCTCCAGTCGATCCTGAAGGGGCTGAAATCCAGTCCCAGGATCGAGACCGACCCCGCTCTGCTGCATCACTCCGATTGCCTCACCGCTCGCGATGTCTCCGCTCTGGTTATCCCCGACGGCTGCATCGGCCTGCCTGTCCTCGCTGCACTCGAACAAGGAATTCCCGTCATTGCCGTATCCGACCCCAACCACCTGATGGCCAACGACCTCGCCGCTTTGCCCTGGGCACCGGGCCAGTTCTGCCGTGTCCAGAATTACCTCGAAGCAGCCGGCGCACTCTGCGCTCGCAAGACGGGCCTGGCGCTCGACTCGGTGCGGCGGCCGATCCTTCCCGCTCCCGTGGCGGAGGTTTCCACCCGCCGCGTTGGCTCGCGCCGCTCGAAACTCGCGCAGGCCCTGGCCAGCTCGAGCCCGAGCGGAACTTCCGTTCCGATCGTCCCTTGAGGGTCAGTCGACCCATGCACACCCTGTACGCCCTCGACCTGACCGCACGGAATGAAATGGACTCAGTCTGGCGAAAGAGCCAGATTCCATCCGGCCGTCGCACCCGGATTTCCTTCGCCACGACCCATCCGGACTTGCCCGGCGACGGTTTCGCATCCCCTTTCGGATTCTGGTTCGCGCCCGCCCCCTCATGGAAAATCCCTGCACCTGCCCATCGCGTCGAGTTTGTCACACTCGAAGAATCTGATCGACTGAAGCGAAGGCGCGACGAGCCAACGGCGCATCCAGTCGAGCACCGGCGGAACAGTTCGTGCGCCAAGCGTGCATCGGAGGGCCGCAGCCGCTCCGGGCGGTCGAGTCTCCCGCTGCGGATCGAGATCGACGCGAATGTCGCCAGAGTCAGTGTTGATGTCGAAACCTGGATCATCGTCGGAGAAACAGTCCTCTTCGCCGTCGCGCAGTACTGGCGGTTCGCCGCAATCAATCGAACGCTCATTGATCTTTCCGAGTGGTCGCGCCATGACCTCGCCACGGAGTACAGCTTCCGGAGCGTGATCGGGCGAGCGCGGTCGCGGCAGCTCCGATCACAGCGGCGTGCGCTGCAACGGATCATTCTCGATCTACCTCTGGTCGAAAGTCCGCTCACCAATCCACACGGCCACTTCGCGAACAGGCGGGCCGTTCACCTCTACCGCAGACTCGGCCGCTGGCTGGGCCTCGGCCGGCTCAGGCGCGAGATCGACGAACGCATCGAGGCTGTCGAAACCGTCCTCGACTCGCTCTCTGAATCGCTCGATCATTGCCAGTCGCTGGCCTTCCAGATCGCACTCGAGCTCATCATCGTGGCGGTATTGCTCGTCGATGTCGGGTTGTACTTTGTGGATGCCTTTTCGAACTGATGCGGCAGCTCAAGGCCCGTATCGAAGCCAGAATACGAACGCGACCGGTGCCGCGAAGATGAGCGAGTCGATGACATCAAGGATGCCCCCGAACCCGGGCACCGCATCGGATGCATCCTTTCGCTCGCAGTCTCGCTTGATCATCGACTCCATCAAGTCGCCAACCTGGGCCACGACGCCGATCAAAAGCCCGTACACCACCGCCTTCCCCCACGACAGCACTGGCGTCTCGAGCGCATACCGCGCGATCGCCGCGACGATCAACGAGGCCGCAACCGCGAAGATCAGTCCCCCGATCGCACCCTCCACGGTTTTATGCGGGCTGAGCGCCGGCCACAGCTTGTGCCGGCCCATAAGCCGCCCGAGCGTGTACGCGCCCGTGTCTGCCCCCTTGGCGGCCGCGACCAGAAAGAGCAGCGCGACGAGCCCCTCGTGAGGGCCGTCAAACCAGCGAAGCTGGACGATGAAGCTCCCCAGCAGCCCCACGTATCCCAGCACGAACAAAGTCCCGGCGATGCGCAGTGTCGCCCGGCCCGGCTTCTCGAACTGCACACTCTGCACCACGAAGCTCACCAGCGTCACAGCCACAAACGACAGGAAGATGTAGCTCAGTGCAGCCTGAGGGCGCGCGGGGTCGTAGTTCAAGGCCGGAAGGCCGTCACTATTGGGGACATCAAGCGCCACGTGCGGAACCCAGTTGGCAATCAGGATCGCCAGCACCCCCCCGAACACCGAATTCGCCGAAGGGCGTAGCGTGCTGTTGGACAGCAGATTCACGAGCTCCCGCGAAGCGGCGATCATCACCACGGCGCACGTCAGCAGCCAGAACGGATACCACGGAGCAAACCATTCGTCGACCCAGAGAGCCAGAACGAGCACTGCCACCATCAAGAACCCAAAAACAACTCGCGTTCCGAGCATGAATT
The DNA here is from genome assembly GCA_963823665.1 of uncultured Planctomycetota bacterium. Classification (GTDB taxonomy): domain Bacteria; phylum Planctomycetota; class Planctomycetia; order Isosphaerales; family Isosphaeraceae; genus CAVXHV01. The sequence continues at coordinate 1,346,212 of CAWGMQ010000006.1, read as the reverse complement.
TGTTGTTATATTCGCTGAATGCTATTGAAATCGTTTCATCCGAGTAGAGCACCTTCGGCAAGCCCGCCGAACTTTCGCTCCCGGGCCGCGAACGCCAGGCAAGCCTGCATCAGGTCGTCGCCGCGAAAGTCGGGCCAGAGTGTGGGAGTGACCCACATCTCCGAATACGAAATCTGCCAGAGCAGGAAGTTGCTGATTCGCATCTCGCCGGCCGTGCGGATCGAGCAGGTCCGGATCGCTCATTCCGCTCGTGTACAGATATGACGCCACGGTCTCTTCGCCCACCTGCTCCGGATCGAGCCGCCCGGCCCGCACGTCCTCCGCCAGCCGGCGAGCCGCGTCCGCAATCTCGCAACGGCCGCCATAATTCACGGCCAGGCACAAGATCATGCCATCATTTGACGCTGTCAGCTCGGCCGTACGCTCGAACTCGTCCAGCACCTCCGGCGGCAGACCGCTCGTGCGCCCGATCATCCTGAGCTGCACGTTCTGCTCGCAAAGCTCCCGGCGCTCGACCACCAGGAAGTGCCGCAGCAGCCGCATCAGAAACGTCAGCTCTCTCGGCGGCCGCTTCCAGTTCTCGACCGAAAGGCAGTAGAGCGTCAACTGCTCGAGCCCCAGCCTGCATCCCTCCTCGACCACCGCGCGCACGCTCTGAATTCCCCTGCGATGCCCCATCACGCGCGGCAGCCGCCGGCGCTGCGCCCACCGCCCGTTGCCATCCATGATCACCGCGACGTGCCGGGGAAGCTGCTCCGGCTTGAGGCCGTAAGCCTCGATCCGCTCCAACCCTTCTTGTGAAATCGCCATTCTTTATTCTACTTTTACTTACTTAATCAATCATGATCGTCTGGCCGCGTTCAGGGCCGACCGACACGATCGCCGGCGGTACGCCCACACTCCGCCCGATGAATTCCACGTACCGCCGCGCGGCCGGAGGCAAACCCGCCCAGGTGGTCACTCGCGTGATGTCGCCGGCGAATCCCGGCAAGGTCTCGTAGATCGGCTGGCATTGTTCAAATGTCGTGACCGAGCTGGGAAGCTCGGTGATCCGGCGGCCTTCACACTCATAGGCCACCGCGACGTTCAGCTCTTCGATCCCGGAGATCACGTCAAGCAGCATCACCGCCAGCTCGGTCGAGCCACTCACCCGCACCGCATGCCGGGTCGCAACCGCATCAAACCACCCGCATCGACGCGGCCGGCCGGTCACTGTCCCATATTCCTTGCCCACGCGCCGGATCCGCTCTCCAATCGCGTTGTCCTGCTCCGTCGGAAACGGCCCCCCTCCAACCCGCGTCGTATACGCCTTGACCACGCCAATCCAGCGATCGATATGCCGCGACGGCACACCCGAGCCCGCCGGAATGCCGCATGTGCTGGAATTGGAGCTAGTCACATATGGATAGCTGCCGTGGTCCACATCCAAGAGCGACCCCTGCGCCCCCTCGAACAACAACCGCTTCCCAGCTTCGATCGCCTGATGCAGCCACACCGTCGTATCGCAGACATGAGGCTGCAAACGCTCCGCATACTCAAGATACTCCGCCGCAACCGCGTCCGCGTCGAATGGCCGGAAATCCGGCAGCATCGCCGCCAGCAGCCGGTTCTTGTAGTCGATGATCCGCGCCAGCCGATCGGTGAACGCCTCCGGCCGATACAGATCAGCGACCCGCACGCCATGCACCCGTCCCACCTTGTCGCGATAGCACGGCCCGATCCCTCGCCGCGTCGTTCCCAGGTGGTCCGCCGACGACGCCGATTCCTCGGTCAATCGCTCCTCTTCCAGATGATAAGGCAGAATCACATGGGCGCGGTCGCTGATGTGCAGCCGGTCGCCCATCTCCACCCCTTGCCCACGCAACGTATCAATTTCCTTGAGCAGCGCCGGCGGGTGAATCACCACCCCATTGCCGATCACCGCATGAGCGCCGCTCCGCAAAATCCCCGTCGGCACCAGCGAGAGCTTGTATGTAGCCCCATCGACGACGACCGTATGACCCGCATTCGCCCCGCCCTGGTACCGCACCACGACGTCGTGCCGGTCGCAAAGCAGGTCCACGATCTTCCCCTTCGCCTCGTCACCCCACTGCAATCCCACCACACACGTCGAACCCACGATAGATCTTCCCCAGTTTCACAAATCAGCAAATTCGTCAACTTGGTACGGTAAAGTTCCAAGGTACCGCCCGCGCTGTTCGCAGTCAATCAGCGGAGCCTGGGGCCCACTGGCGGGTCCGCGTTCCTGCCCATCTCCTCGAACTCGCGCAAGAACTCCTTCGCCTCGCCGTCATTGATCCACGCCGGTTCCCGCAGCAGCGTGCGCAGGCGCTCGAAGACAGCGTGTGCCTCGTTGGCCTGCCCCAACCGCTCATGGGCCATTCCCAGGAATGCCACGTCGGCCGGCGTCGAGCGGTCAGACAATGTTGCGCCGGTGCGGAAGAGGGTCCGCACCGCCTCACGATACTTGCCCGTGCGATATTGCGCCATTCCGAGCGTTGTCCGCATTGCCGCCCGGTGCGGGGCAAGACGGTTCGCCACTTCCGCTTGCTGCAACGCTCGCCCGTAGGCGTCTTCTGGAGCGTCTCTCCGCCGCGCGACAGCCCGGCTCGCAAGCTCGAGATGCCACGCGCAGTCGACCCAGGAGGCGGCCAGCGCCAGCGCCTGGCGCCGCACCGGCTCTCGTAGGCTCTGATCGCTCCGAAGCCATTCCACGAGCTCGGAACGAAACAGTCCGGTCATATGCACACGTTGGATCACATCCTCGGCCTCACGTCTCGCGAGAGCTTCGCCATATCCATCGACGAGTGCCAGCGCTCGCTTCCGCACTTCCGGGCTCACGGAAGCGTCGTTCGCGAGCACATCGCGCACCTCGAATGCAGACAACGGCCGAGCGAACAGAAACGCAACTCGGCTCTCTGCCTCATCCTGAAGGTCCAGATCGGGCGAACGGTCCCTGGCGTCCCAGATCGCCAGCGAATGATCGGACGATTCCGGAGCACCGCCGATTGCAAGCTGTCGGCCGCCGGGCGCGAAGGCGACATGAGCGTTGGTCCAGGGTGTCTCGAGGTTGAACACCTCTTGCGCGGTGCGCGGATCCCAGAGCTTCACCACACGCTCGGCGCCGGCGGACGCCAGGCGCCGGCCGTCGGGCGAAAACGCCACCGTCATGACCCGGTCGACGTGGCCCACGAACGTGTTGATCTCCTCGCCTGTCCCGACATCCCAGAGCTTCACCTGCCGGTCGTCGCCGGCAGAGGCAAGCTGGCGGCTGTCGGGACTGAAGGCAACCCCAAAGACGGCTGCGGTGTGGCCGCGAAGCGCCCGCGCGAGTTTCTTGGTGGATAGGTCCCACAACTTCACGCTCGCGTCGTAGCAGCCGGCCGCGAGCCACCGGCCGTCGCCGCTGAACGCGACCGAATAGTATCCCAGACGTTCGCCAGGGTCGCCGCGCGCGGGCATGGAAAGCACTTCCTGGTTGGTCGCGAGGTCCCACACCGTGACCGCTCCAGCCTTCTTCCACTCGCCCGAGGCGCAGGCAAGCCAGCGATTGTTGGGCGCGAATGCCACGCCGTTGCCTGAAAACTCGAGACCGTCAAACGTCCGCACCAGGCGCCCGGTGGCGGGATCCCATACCCGGACGATTCGGTCCGTGCTCCCACACGCCAGCCACCGCCCGTCAGGGCTGAACGCCACGCTATTGACCGTGTCGGCTGGCCCTTGCAGCGTCTGGCTCAACTGGGCACTGGCCATGTCCCACACCCTGACCACCCGGTCGTTCCCGGCGCTCGCGAGCCACTTGCCGTCGGCGCTGAACGCGATGCCCGAGACGGCAGCGGGATATTCCTTATGCTCGCGCAGTGGAACTGTCTTTCGATCGGTTGTCGCGTCCCAGATCTTCACGGTCTGGTCCATGCTCGCCGTCGCCAGCCGCCAGCCATCCGGGCTGAACGCCACACCCAGAACGGCGTCCCCATGAGCGAAAAACGTCAGACTCTCCGTCTGGGCCGTCACATCCCAGATGTGCACGGAGTGATCCAGGCATCCGGCAGCGAGCCGCCGGCCATCGGGACTGAACGCCAGGCTGTACACGCGGGTCTTGTGCTGCAACGCGAAACGCGGCTTGGTTCCTGCAGGAGTTTGCGTGTTCCACAGACTCGCATCCCACACCCGGATCGTCCGATCCACGCTCGCCGCGGCAAGCTGCCGGCCGTCCGGGCTGAAGGCAACGCACAGAACGTCTGCCTTGGCCTCCTCGAGCGACAGCACCACCTTGGCCTGCGCGGCGTCCCAAACCTTCACGGCACCATCGGCGTCCCCCGTTGCCAGCCATCGGCCATCAGGGCTGAAAGCAACGCCTTTTACAACGGACGTATGCCCGCGCAAGCAGACCACGTGCGCGTCACCGGCGAGGTCCCAGATCAATACGTCACCCGCAGTCGGCCGTCCGCCCTCGCCATAGGCGCCGGTGCCCGCAGCCAGCCGCCGGCCGTCTGAGCTGAAGGCCAGGCTCCAGACCGGTGCCGTCTGACCAGCCAGCGAGCGGACCTCCTTCGCGGTGCGAGTGTCCCACAGCTTGACCTCGCCGGGGCCGTTCCAGAGCCCACTTGCGGAGGCGAGTTGCCCGCCGTCGGGGGAAAACGCCACGCAATTGGCGCTTTCCGTATGCCCAGCCCACGCGTGGATTACTGCTCCGGTTGTCGAATCCCAGATCCGGAGCGAGCCCGCCTCGCCGCGATTGAGCCCGCCGCCCGCCGAGGCCAGCAGGCGGCCGTCAGGGTTGAAGACCACGCTGTGGACCGGCTCGCCATGCCCGGAGAGCCTCCGCAGCTCCAGGCGACCGAGCCGATCCAGGTAGTACCATTCGAAGCCGCGCCAGTCCGGCGCAGTCGGATAAGCCGGCCGCAGCGCCTTCAGCCGGCTCCGCAGTCTGGTCGTCTCGCCATTCTCCCAGTTCTGCTGGGCAAGACCCAACTCGGCCGCGTACCACCGCCGTTCGCTGAATTCCTGCGCATCCTTGGCCCGTCGCTCACTTGCTCGCGCGCTCGCCGCCTCTCGCCCAGCCCGGAATGCGAAAAACGACACGGCCATGAAGCCCATGACGAACGACAGCACCAGGCCGCCGAGCAGCCCAGCCGCAAGCCGGTTGCGCACGCACCAGCGCCACAGCCGCTCGATGCTCCCCACCGGACGAGCCCGGATCGGCTCATCAGCCAGGTATCGCCCCAGGTCGTCGGCCAGGCTCTCGGCACTCTCGTAACGCTTGCCCGGCTCTTTCTGCAAGCACTTTAAACAAATGGTCTCCAGGTCCTGCCCGACCGCCGCATTGAGCTGCCGCGGCGAAACCGGCTCTTGCTCCATCACCTGCCTGAGCGTCTCGACCGGCGTGGCAGCCTGAAACGGCGGACGGCCCGTGACCAGACAATACAGGAGCGCCCCGAGCGCATAGAGATCGGCAGGCGGACCAATGTCGTCTGTCTTGCCGCCGGCTTGCTCGGGTGCCATGAAGCTCGGCGTGCCCAGCACCTGCCCGGTCAGCGTCAACTGGCTGATCCCACTCACAAGCTTCGCCACCCCAAAGTCGGCGATCTTGGGATGCCCGTCTCGATCGAGCAGCACATTGCTCGGCTTCAAATCGCGGTGGATGACCCCCTGGCGATGGGCATACCCGAGCGCCAGCGCCACCTGCCGGACCAGCTCGGCGGCCTCCCGGCACGGCAGCGGCCGATCCTTGATCCGATCGGCCAGCGTGCCCCCTTCGATGTACGCCATCGAAAAGTAATGCTGCCCCGCGATCTCCCCGACCTCGTAAATCGGCACGATCCCAGGGTGGTCGAGCTGCGCGGCCAGCTCAGCCTCCTGGTGAAAACGGTGAACGTGCTCATCCGACTCCAGTTGCCCCGCGAGGATCGTTTTCAGGGCAACCGTCCGATGCAGACTGTTCTGCCGCGCGAGATGCACCGCACCCATCCCGCCGCTGGCAATCTTCCGGATCAGCGAATAATCCCCGAACGAAACGCTGACTTCCTCCGCCGCGATCCCGGTGTTCTCTCCCAGCCGACCGATCAGCGTGCGCTGGCCGATCTCGTCGCCACTCAGAGCAATCGTCTGGTCCTGACCCGGGCCCGGCCCCGAGCCGGCTAACGCAGAGCCGGCAGCCGTCGGCGGAACCGCCCGCGAAACGGAGGCATCCGAGGCAGGGTCAGTCGAAGGAGGGCCCCCGGCCCGATCCGGCGCGTCCACCACCCCTGTCGCCTCTTCAGCAAAATCTCGACGGGGATCAGGCCCGCTCATCGCCAATCCCTTCCGGGCAGGTCGAAACGGTGCTCACGCGGCGAAAAGATCGTCTCACAGACGCATGACAATGTCATCGAGCATACCACGATGTGGGCTTCCTTACGAAGCACATGACCTGATCGCACGCCGGCAGCGGGCTTGAAAACTTTTGCGACACCCCATTTTCTGCGCCACATGCGCCACAGCCTTGCGGCGATTGGGTTTACGTGTGGCGCAGGAATAATCGGGCGCGCACGATTCAATCGCAACCCGTTGCCGCCCTTCTCGATCCGTGTGGCGCAGGAATAATCGCTACCTGTGCCACTTGATCATCCCAAAATCAATCAATGATCGAAAAACAGTTAATCCGTGTAGAATCGTGCATGTTTCCTCCGGAAGAACCGAGCGCAAACGACTGATCGATCTTCATTCGCGGCCCGCAACGAAATGGCCGGACGCGGCGCAACTGTGGATAATCCCGCCGCGTTCTCCCCCAGCCCCGAACCGGGGCGACATCATAAAGCCTGGGGCGCGAGCCTTTGTCCTTACCATCATCTTCATCATACCGATGAAGATACGTCGATGATAGCCTCGGCGCCCGGATCATGATCTGCAGCTTGTCCCAACCCCGCCAGATCGTCATCCAACCTGGCTCCCCATCGTGGCGGCGGCCCAGGAACCCTCCCAGCTTGGCCAACTCCCGAAAAAATCCTCCCGCAGTTAATATTGTCGTGGGCGTCAATCTGCGCACCACCTTCAGCATCATCACGTATTTGGGCGGTACCACCTCGGTCGCAGGCTGCTCGGGAGCTGTCCGCGCCATTCCCTTCAACTGGAACAACCGCAGTGCTTCCACAGACATCAATCCCATCATGGCTTCGAGACGATCGCACGTCTTGAGCTGGCGACGTTCTACCTGAAAGCCTGTTTTCAGGACCTTGTGCCACTCCTCGATTAGCCACCTCTTCCCGTAGTACCCCACGATCGCCATAGCATCTTCAAAATCCTCCACCAGCAAAGAAGTGTAAAGCACCCACTCGATCGCCTCCACTCCGTCGGGAGCATCTACCTCGCGCACCCAGACGACCCACATGGGGATCGCCGCGGGCTTGACCTGCTTCAGAAATGGGCTTTTGAGTTTCGGCGTCGGCATCCGTAAGGCCCCGATGGCGACCACCAGCTTGGCCGTCCGAGCCGGTGCTTTGGGGCGAGCCCGCAGATTGAGCGTGTAACATCCAGCCCGCGGCAGGGTCCCTAAGTAGGCTTTCAGCGGCGTTTCCCCGCTCTCCGGCGTGATAATGATCCGGATCAGGCTCTTGGCTCGCGCCACCCATTCGGTTTCTGTCTGCTGGCAGTGATAGAAAAACTCAAAGTCGTCGGCGCCACGATCAACTACGTGAATCCAGGAGGTTCCCGACGGCGGGGATCCCATTTGGATGACAAGATCACCCCAGATCTGTGATTCGCGATCGTCACGCTGCAACCGTTCGGTCCGCGTCTCCCCCTTACGAACGCGCTGACGATGATAGATCAGTTGTCCGGCCAAGCCGTGAACCCGGTCGTCTTCGGGGGAAACCATCAAACCCGAGTGAAGGTGAAAGCCTTGTCCGATACCCGAACCAACCGGCGAAAGACCTGTGACCTGTCGGCACGGCCCGTAATCGATTTCGGTCGTGTCTGCGATGATCAATTGACGCTCACCTGCTGTCTTCTTGGTAAGCTCCCAATGGTGACTGGCGATCGCTTGAAAGGTGACGTCCTCACAATCGAAGAAATTGTATGCGGCCCTCAGATCATTCCAGGATTCGGTTTGCTGAGGAAAACTCCCGGACGGATCTGCGGCGATCTGCGTTGCCAACAGAACGAGTCGTTTGGTACGGCGTTCGTCATGAAGATCAGTGGTGGCGAATTGGGTCATGGCCCAAGTCTGCGCATCTGAAAGAAAGGCGTCCATCCGAGGCTCCGGCGGTTGAAACGCGATCCCTCCCCCCCACCTCAGCGTGTGGCTTGGCTTGATATTACCAGGTGCGAAGCGAGAAAAGCCGGGAAAAGGCCGGGGAAGCGCACCTATGACCACCAGAAAATGATGGTAAGGACAAAGGCGCGAGCCCCAGCCCCACAGCCCCCGAACGCAGCGGAGGGGGGATTGCGCGAGGGGAATTCCATCCCCACCAGGCACCGAGAATCTCCCTCCGACTGCAGTGAAAATACAGCCCAAAAACATAGTGAACAACACCCGCGATTGAGAATGGCAATTCTTGCTGACCTTTGCCATGAGAATTTCGCCATCGAGTAAGAACGCCTCGCGCTATTCCGATTTGATTACGCTTATTGCACTTACAGAGCAGCCACACCACCCAAAGCAATCGCCGCATTCCTCGAAAAAAATGGCAATAAGTGGCAATATCTAGGGGGTCGTCCAGCATCCGTACACTAGTGTAAACTGGCGGCGGTGAAATCCAAATTCAGATCTTGATCTGACTCTCATATATCGTTCCGACTCCGAGAACCCGATCCCGAGTTAAGGAATCCCTCGGGACTTTGGCGGTGCCTCCGAAACACGACAGAGGTGCCGTCAGCCTTTTGACCGCGCGCGGCAAAATGGCGCCGCGGCGCCGCGCACCCGCTCATCTACAGTATGCGACGACTTTGCAGACTGGACGCGCCGTCGACCGGGATATCTTCACAAAGATTCCCGATTCCAGCGATAATATCGATCAATCGACAGAATTCATTCTGTATGTGCGCACGGCGCAGGCGCCGTGGGGAGCTGATTCCAGCAAGGAAAAATCACAGACGAAAGTCCGCCAGCGGATTGATCGCTCATAGTGAAGCCTCATTTGTAGCATGACAGCGGGCGCTCAAAACCAGCCACCATGGGGCGCTTCAAAACCAGCCACTAATGAGGAGACGCGGATTCGACATGTAGGCTTTCGGGAGACCCCTTTCCTGGAGCCGCACCATGTCGAATTGCCTCAAAGTGGCCATGATAGACGCTATCTTGTCCCTGCATCGCAGGGGATGGTCCCAGCGCCAAATCGCCATCGAGCTGGACATCAATCGTGAGACGGTCGCTCGCTACCTCAAGCAGGCCAGAGAGGCGCCAAAACCAGCCATTGCGCCCTCCGGCTCGAGCGGCCCTGAAATTGCAGCAAGCGCGGCTGTCCCGACACTCGCTTCGGCCAGCGACCGCGGCAGCCAAGCTCGCGGTCGACTCAGCGATTGCGAGCCTTGGCGAGACATCATTCAGTCCAAGCTTAACCAGGGCCTGAGCGCCCAACGCATTTACCAGGATCTCTCGTCCGAACACGGCTTCCAGGGGAGCTACTACACCGTCCGTCGCTTTGTTCGCCGCCTCGAGCCGGTACAAGAGCTTCCCTTCCGGCGCCTTGAGTGTGAGCCAGGGGAGGAGGCCCAGGTCGACTTCGGCACTGGTGCTCCGGTTTACACAACCGACGGCAAGCGCCGCAGAACCCATGTCTTCCGCATCGTGCTGTCCCACTCTCGCAAGGCCTACTCCGAGGCCGTCTATCGCCAGACCACCGATGAATTCCTTCGCTGCATTGAAAGTGCCTTTCGCCACTTCGGTGGCGTACCGAGACGGTTGGTTCTGGATAACCTGAAGGCCGCCGTGACGAAGGCCGACTGGTTTGATCCCGAGCTCAATCCCAAGGTCCGCTCCTTCGGAGAGCACTACGGCTTTGTCTTCTGGCCCACGCGACCCCGGACACCTCGGCACAAGGGAAAGGTCGAAAAAAGCGTCGACTACGTCCAGAGCAACGCTCTCAAGGCACGGCGATTCCCCAGCCTGGAGGAGCAGAATGCTTTCCTACTGAACTGGGAGCTGACCGTCGCTGACACCCGGATCCATGGCACCACCCGTCGCCAGGTCGGCAAGCATTTCGCCGAGGTCGAGCGCGAGGCACTGGTACCGTTGCCATTGGGTCTATTCCCGTCGTTCCACGAGGGCCGCCGCACTGTCCACCGCGATGGCCATGTTGAGGTCAAGCGGGCCTACTATGCGGTGCCGCCGGAATACCGGGACCGGGACGTCTGGGTGCGCTGGGACAGCCGCCTGGTGTCGATCTACAACGATCGGATGGAGAAGATCGCCGTGCATCTCAGGAAGGAACCAGGTCGTTTCAGCACACCGCCTGAACTGATTCACCCCAATAAGATCAGCGGGGTCGAGAAAGGGGCAGCCTGGCTTCTGCGCAGAGTGACCACTCGGCTGGGACCCAAGAGCACCGCTTGGGCAGAGGCGATGATCCGAGCCCGCGGAGTCGAGGGAGTGCGAGTGTTGATCGGCCTTTTGAACCTTTCCAGCCGGCATCTCGCCTCGGCAATCGATCACGCTTGCGAAATTGCGCACGGTTACGGCGAGTATCGCCTCCGGACAATCCGTGCGCTCCTGAAGCGCCAGGGACCCAAGCAAGAGTTGCTGCCATTCATGAACGAGCATCCTATGATCCGACCAATGAGTGAATATGGCCAGTTTGTCCGCGACGCATTCCAATCTCGATACGAGGGGAACAACTCATGAATCAGAGTTGCTTTGAGCGGGAGTGCCTGAATCGACTTGGCAGACCTCCGCCGGTCACGGTGCAAACAACGTTGCAGTGGCTACCGAGTTTCCGGCGAAAAAGAGGGGACGGGGCTCAGCTCCGGCTCGGCAAGAGGGATGCTCCCTCCCACCTTCGCCATCGCCTCGCCCAGTTCAAGTGAGGGCGAGGCGATGGCGAAGGCGGGAGGGACGGAGATGACATTTTGATTCTGTGATCGGCGATCGAGATCGAGCACGACATTTTCCACACCACACCAGGAGTTTTCTCCATGAATGAACCACTGAGAAATGTATTGAGGCAACTACGGCTCTCCGGACTCTTGGAGAGCCTGGAGATTCGCCTACAGGAGGCCGCTGGCCACGGCCTCAGCCACAGCGAGTTCCTTGAGCTGATCCTTCAAGACGAGCTGGCGGTGCGAGCCGATCGCCAATTCCAGCGACGGTTCAAAGCGGCTGAGTTTCGCGAGCGGAAGTCGTTGGAAGACTTCGACTGGTCGTTCAACCCGTCGATCCCCCGCAAGCAGGTGTACGACTTGGCGAGCTGTCGGTTCCTCCGCGAAGGGCGCGACGTGCTCTGGCTGGGACCGCCCGGCCTCGGAAAGAGCCATCTCGTACAAGCGATCGGGTATCAAGCCGTCAAGGCCGGTTACACGGTTCTTTACCGCTCGGTCTTCGACCTGGTCCGGGACTTCCTGCATGATCAGGTGTTGGGGCAGGAGGACAAGATGCTGACGATGTACCTGAAGCCCGAGTTGTTGATCATCGACGACATGGGAATGAAGCAATTGCCGAGGCGTTCCGGTGAATGTCTCTTCGAGGTCGTGATGCGGCGGTATGAGACACGGTCAACGATGATGACATCGAACCGTCCGCTCGAGGATTGGGGAAAGCTTCTCGGGGATGTGCCGAGTGCCACGGCGATCTTGGATCGATTCCTGCATCATGCCGAGCTCGTGCGATTGGAGGGCCGAAGTTACCGCCTGCGGCACCAATCGGCTTCGGGCGGAAACGGGTTTGAAGATTCAAAACCAGCCAAAGCGCCCTCCGGCTCTGAGCATGGTGGTTCGAATTCAAAACCAGCCAAAGCGCCCTCCGGGTCGGAAGAGAACCCACCAGATTCAAAACCAGCCAAGGCGCCATCTGGCTCCAACGCCAGCGGAAAGGGAGGAGGCAAGACCACAACGAAGCGTTAAAATGAGGAGCCAATTCGGCTCCGCCGGAAAAGTCAAAGACCGATTCGGCCAAGCAAAGCAAGTTCTCAGTCAGTCGTGATTACCGTAGAGCTGTATTGAATTGACCAATGTAACTACCCGAACGGGGTGGCTGGTTTTGAACTACCGATAAGCGCCCATAATTGGCTGGTTTTGAAGCGCCCGGTGACAATTTTGACGGCACTGGTCGGCGCCCGTATTGGGCGAGGAGTTAGACTGTCTGGTTCGACGAATCCTGGGGGACTTTTCGCACATCCACGAGGACGCTGCTCACGACCGTCATGATTACAATTGCTACCATCCATACGTGGACAGTGAGCATCATCCGGCCCAGGTCGGTCTTTGGAAAAACATCGCCAAACCCAAGGGTCGTTGACACCACCGTACTAAAGTAAATTGCTTCGATGAATGTCGAGCTAGCACGGACTCCAGCCATGGAGTTGCCCACGACTCCGGCTTGAAAATATAAGTAAGCGAATGAAATGGTTATTTCCCAATAATTCACAAGCAATAGCACGAAGGTTCGCCGATCGGAGAACTGGTGCCCATAGATATCCGCCAGCATCAAATTTCCCGCCACCTAAATGATCGTTTCTAGGAGCAACAAGCTCACAACAACGGCCCCGAAGACGCTGCGGGTTTGAAAGAGTAGCAGAAGCGAGGGCAAGAGCATCTTCATCACTACGAGCAAATCGCTGCCAATCTTACGACCGAGTAAACTGCGACGACCGTAAAGTTGCCGCACGTAGATGGAGGGCAACAAGAATACCATCGCGGCGAGGCTCAATCTGAGAAGGCGTTCGAGTCCAACTGATTTTTTTTCGCCTGACCAAACTCGCTTAAGCGCTTGCCGCTGCGCGGCTAAGGGACTCTCGCTCGGTTGATCATCTTGATATCCAGGCGGTACGAAGAGCCCCCGGATCAGGTCGCCAATGCTCACAGACAACAACCTTTCACACCGTTGATCCAAATCGGGCTTCGCCTAGCTCGGGACGCACTCCACCGGGGCTAGCCGTGATTTCGCCTTCATTCTAACCTGTGTTGGGCACCCGTCTTAGTTTATTTTGCCTGACGCCGCCGATTCTGGGAATTCTATACGGGTGTCCCTTAGAGCAGATCGCTTCGGACGGGTCTTAAGGCGCAGTATCCATGGTTGATGTGAGGGTCCCACGCGAGCCGGATCTTGCTCCACGCGACGAATCCCCGACCCAAGAAACGACGTTGTTCCAGGCGACGACATTCATCATCGGGATCATTCGTCGACCTCCGGCGCTAGACGCACCATCACGCGCCAACGAGGATCGACCGGGAAGTTTTATATCCGGGAAAGCCTTCGCTTATTTCGCTTATTGCGTTTGCTTCGGTTTCATGGTAACATCTTTCAGAGCCGAAAGGAGATGCCATGACTTCCCAGACCCATGAAACCACTACGCCGAGCGAAGCCGATACCGTGCTAGCCAGGGAATCCCTGCAACGGTTATCCCATATTCTCGGCGCGGATAAATCCGACCTGAGAATCCACATCCAGGGTGACGAGCAGCCGGGCGAGGATATCACCTTGCCCATGCCTGCCTTTCGCCTTCTGAAGGACATCCTGGCGGAGATGGCCAAGGGCCACGGCGTGACTCTTCTCCCCGTCCGGGCCGAGTTGACGACCCAGCAGGCCGCAGACTTGCTTAACGTCTCACGGCCGTTCCTGATCGGTCTGCTGGAGGACGGGAAGATCCCATTCCGCCTCGTCGGCCAGCACCGTCGCGTGCGGCTGGACGATCTCATGGCTTACAAACGCAAGGATGACGACGCCCGCCGCCGGATCGCCGACGAATTGACGGCGGAAGCCCAGGAACTGGGCATGGGTTATTGATGGACACGCCTTCGACGGCGATCATCGACGCCTGCGTCCTCTACTCCGCCCCGCTACGCGACCTCATTGTTCGTCTGGCTCAGGCCAGCTTGATCCAGGCACGGTGGACAGACGAGATTCATGATGAGTGGATGCGGAACGTCCTGAAAAACAACCCGAAACTCAGTCGAGAGCGCCTGGAGCGGACCCGATCCCTCATGGACGGTGCCGTTCGAGACTGCCTCGTGACGGGCTACGCGGCGTTGGTTCCGTCGTTGACTCTGCCCGATCCGGATGATCGCCACGTATTGGCCGCCGCGATCCACGGGGAGGCTGAGTTGATCATTACCTTCAACATCTCGGACTTCCCGCCTGAAGCACTTGGACGGTACGGCGTGGATGTCCGGCATCCCGACGAAATATTCTCCGAACTACTTGACGCGGCCGTGGACGAGTTCGGTGAGGCTGCCCGGCTGCAAAGACAGGGCCTGAAAAACCCGCCGAGGACTGTCGAGGAATTCCTTGCGACCTTGGAAGCGGTTGGGCTTGCTAAGACGGTTGCTCGCTTGCGAGCTTTCGCGCACCGCCTGTGATCCTGCACAAGACGACCCGGCACCACGAACGTAAAAAGAACATCCCAAGGCTCCGCAGCCGGATCGCCGATTCAGTTTCGGTTTCCTCGATCGAATTGACCGAGACAGCGCCTGCCACTTCCTGACAACTCGGCGATCGCGGCGCGGAGTTCCGCAGGCGGGAACAGGGCATCGCTCTTGGCAAAGCTCATCTCGGGCGGTGGCACGTAGCTCCTGGCGAAATGCGCGGTGCTGATCCGATCATAATCCATCTTGATGGCCGCGTATTCCTCGGAGCGTAGCATCACCAGCACCTCCGGGCGCTGGACGAGGCAGAAGAGATGGCTTGCAGGTCAGAAAGATCAAGTGGAAAATAGTTCACTAAGGTTCTTGGCAACCATTTTCGTTGAGCGCCCGAAAATCATGGTCGAGCATAATGACCGGATGTTCTCGGAGAGTGTCGAGATCGGGCAGGCCAATCAACGGCTTCTGCCACGAGTAAAGCGTTGGTGCAGGCACATCGGCGTCGAAATGACGTCCCAGGGTTTGCTCGGCCCAGCCATCGGGCTCCCGATCGGGCACCTTCAAGTCATCTGTCCGCATGGAGTTACGCTCAGTGAATCGGCGCATCTGAGCTGGGAGGCGAGTAGCTTTATCCTCCGCAACTGCATTGGTTGTCCGCATCACGACGAAATCTCGCCCGACAACTATGGACGGGAAGTGCTCGCCGAGAAGGACCGGCGGGATCAAGAGGAGGCGGCCGCCGAGGGCCGCCGAAGGGAGCTGAAGGCCCAGGAATACGAGGCGGCAGCGATTGCATTGAAGACCGGCCAGCCCAGCGAGGAGTCCGTCAACCGCTTCATCCTGGACCTTTTTGGGACTGAGCAGGAGGGCGAGCGTTCCAAGGGTCTGCTCGTCCAGGCGGCGGACCTGGCATCGGACTTCTTCTCAGATGCCGCGCTCCGGGTCGTGGCGGACGCCTTCGCCGGTCCCTACGTCGGCTCATGCATCGAAGCCGCCCGCATGATATGCCGACACCGGGGACGGGTGTCGAGCGAGTTGATGACGGCGGCGCTGAAAGCTGTCGAGGGCGGGATCGACACGGCGTGCGGTCTGCTGTCCGACGCAATCGGCTACGGCCAGGAAGTCACTTCAACGCTTTCCGCGCTGCCCTCGATCATCGCCCTCGCCGGATATGGAAGCTTCCATACGATGATCGGCGGCCTGCACGAGCGTCCGCGTTATCCCGGCACGATCGAACTGCTCGGCAGACTCTTCAAGATCGACGCCGGCGCGGTAAGGGCGGCTCTTGTCACGCGACTGAGAAGCCAGGAGAAGTTGGTTAGATTCAACGCCATCAGGCTGGCCACGGACCTGCTTACAGGAGAGGTTGAGCAAATCCTGCCGCTGGCAGAGGAACTTCTGCGCTCGCTCGAATTGCCTGACGATTTTTACGATGGGGGCTCGGCCGATGGCGCCGCGTGCCAGCTTCTTGCCCATCTGTACGCTTATTCCCCGCAGGAGATCGAGGCAAGGATTGAGGGATTCCTGACGGGGGCATCGGTAGAGGCCCGTGTTGTCGTCCTCGACGTGTATTCCAGGCTCGCGCTCCTGGGTGTCGATGAAGAGCGAGAGCGGTGGCCAGGCCGGCGCATTTTCGTCGGATTTGATCGATCCCTCTACGCCACGCATGCCGCCTTGGCGATCGACCGGATGTTGCTGGCAGTCGGCGATCTCGACATCTCGCCGGATCACCGCTTCGAGATTTGCAATAAGCTGAAGGATCTTATCAAGTGCTATCCCGGGGAAGGGATGGCTAGGATCGATCGCATCCTGGGCCGGCTGACCATGACGGTCCGTGAATCTCGTAACGCGCCTCCGCCCGCTGCCGGTACAATGGCCGCTCTGGAAGCAATGAACCGGGATTCGTCCTATGGAGCCCTCAAGCGCGTTCTGACCGAGATCGTAGACGAACTGGCCAGGCTGAGCCCGGCACCGGTACTGGGTGCTGTCCGGGATCTTCTCGATCGCCTGAGCAGCAAGGACGAGGCGGAAGCCGAACTCAAAGCGCAGATGGTCACGACGTTGACCAGCTTCGCCGAGACCTATGAAATGGTTCCGCTCGTCATTCGGCAACTTTACAAGCACCTGGTCAATTTCGAATCACGGCTGGTTCGGTCGAGGGCGATCCGCGTAGCCGGCGAACTGCTCTCGCGCATCCCGGAAAGCATTCCCGACGACATCGTTGAGTTGCTCACCATATACCTGACCGATGATTACTACATCATCCACCAGAACGCTGTCCGGGCTTTGGCTTCTTACAGATTCCAGAGGGATGAACGCGGCAACAAGGTGCTGACATGCCTGATTCAGTTCGAGCGATACTACCGGCAACAACCCAAGGAGACCGCCTTCCTCCGCGATTTGTTGAGCACGCTGAGGCGGTCCTTCCGCGACTGGCCGGAGGTCAGGCGATACATCGCCGTCAAGTTGCTTCCCGAATACAGCCGCTTGCCCGACCGGCATTTCGCGGAGGACATGCTGGTTCTCATGGGAGACCAGGTCGCGGCCTATCCCGAGCTTGCCACGCCGTATGTCCGGGCAGCTCTGGACCATCTGCAAAAAACGCAACGCGACCGATACGACGATGACATCGGTAAAGACCGGGGAAGAATTCGAGAACGCCTCCGCGACGTCCCGTCATCCGCAGTTGTCGCCGAGATTGATAAGGTACGGGACATCGTCCGCTTAAAAGCCGCAAGAGATCCGTTCGACGTGATTCATTTGCTTGAAATCCTCTCGTTCCACGAACTTCATGCCGAAGCGGCCGCGCTCGCCGAGGAAGCGCTCGGCCTGGTGCCGGACGTGAAAGCGAGCGCCTTCGCGCGCGAAGCTTACGCCGTGATACAGACGGCGGAGGAGGCCGAAATTCTGCTAGCCCAAGGGCGTGCTCGCAACGCCGCGAGAATGATCGAGGCAAGAGTCAACAGCGCCGATCAGCGCGACCCAGGAGCGTCAACATGAACCGTCGCTTCGACTGGGATGTGCTCGTCTCGATGTTGGCGCTTCGAGGTCGCATGCTCAAGGTCTTGACGCCGAACTCGGACCGGCAGGTCGCGAGCCGGGCAGGTGAACTGCGCGCGTTGGTGTCCGAGCTAAGGGGCGTCGCCAAGAAAACCGCCGGACTTCCAGAATCTACCGCCGTACGCCTTATCGCAGAGGCGTTGGCAGTCTGTTTCTACTTGTCGAAGTGGGTGACGTCGACGCGACGGGCGAATCCCGGTTCCGAACGCTACCTCCAGGCCGCCCGCGCCCGAGCCTCCGAGCTGCGAAACTCGCTCGCCAAGCTCTCGGCATTCGCGCAAACCCGCCACGGGCTCTTGGAATGGAGCGGTCAGGCTCTGACGTTCTCGGAGGTGACGTCGACTCGGGAGTTGTTCGTCCGTCTGGCGACAATTCCTGTCCCCGTCATCTACTCGATCAGCCACGATCCCTATGGCAGGGCTGGGCGTAAACATAGACGGCAGGCGACGGATGGAACGAGCGATCCGCCCGCGGAGCCCCCGCCAATTCCGCTGGTCAAGCTTTTATTTACGCTCGATGGGCTCCCGTTCTCGACGCCCCAGGCCATCAAGAGCTGCGGATGGGTTTGCCGCCGGGTCGCCCTGGCGGATCGCTCCGCCAGGGCTCCCACTGATCCGGACGTGCCCAATTAAGGCATCCGGCTCGTCATGTCGCGGCGTCGCTGTCCCTCACACGATCTGGTCGCCTCGCGGTGACGCGCTCTGAGGTCCAATGCCCTCGGCGTGGTTCCGGCTTCCAGTCCGCGACACGGTACCCCCTTCGCTCCACAGGGTCTGGGAGGGCCCATTCCCCCGCTTCACTGCTACTACGGAGCACTCCGACTCCCGTCCGCCCATTTCGCCGCACTTCGTTGCCTTCGTTTGGCGATACCACCCTTGCGTCTTGTTCGCTCCCAGCGACCCGACGCGGGGTCGTGGGCCGGGGAGTTGGTATTCCGGTTCCCGAGCCGGAAATGTCAGTGGAGACGGATGGGGCTCTCAGGTTCCCGAGCAACCCTCGCGTCCCTGCGCCATGTTCTTGGACCCCGGCAGGACCGAACACGCCAGGCCATTGCGGCGTGTCGACACGGCCCCCGCTTGTGTCTACAACGGAGGCTCCCACGATGAGTATTTCGGGGCTCGATAGCATGGCATGGAGACTCGCTGTCTACGCTTCGCAGTGAGGGTCACCCCTCCCCACGCAAGACTTGCTTCCGGCTGCCGGCCAGGCTCTGCCGGGCGGGATTCGTTAACCCGCAGGGTCGCGATGAAAGGTTTCTGTGTTTCGAGGCACTTCCTCCTTTCTCGAGCTTTCCTGACGCAAAGACACCCACCCTTTTGTCACGGTCCCCCGCATCCTTTCATTCGCGCCTCGAACGTTCGGCGCAGAACCACGGCCTCTGGTCATTTCGAACGCGCACACGGCGCGTGTCCGACGCTCCGCAAAAGGTGGGTGTCTGACATCCCTGAATTCAGCCGACCACTCAGGTGTTCGACACGGCACGAGCGATGGGCATCGAGAACGATCAACTGTTCGCGGACGCGGCTCCAGATCGTCCCGAGCCTCCGACGTCAGCTCAGCCTCCGGACAGCTCGCGCAATGACGAGTGTGCTGGTGATGAAGCCGGGAGTGAGCGTCGCCGGACAGGTGCGCGACAGCCAGGGAAAACCTGTTCCCGGTGCCAGGATTGTAGTGGGATACTCGACCGATTCCGCGGACTTTTTTGAAACCAAGACGGACGCGACGGGGCGGTTCGTCTTTCCTCATGTGAACGAGAAGCCTCGGTTTGGGCGCTGGACCGTGAACGCCGGGGCCACTGGTTTCGCTCCGACGTGGAAGATCACATCGCCTGACTCCAAACCTCTGGAGTTCAGCCTGACGCCGGGCAAACCATTCCACGGGCGGGTTGTTGATCGCCAAGGATTGCCGGTCGCTGGGGTCAAGGTGATTTTGCTCATTCAGACCAGCACGAACGCCACGAGCACGGCGTTCAAAATGCGAAGCAACCTCATGGTGTCCATTACTTCAGGAGACCCGCATTCTGCAAAACTTTGTGCGTCATGGGCAATCCGGTCTGGAACGTAACGAGTTGTCCGTCGTCCCAGATTTCGACGACCGGCGTCTGCCTTACATCCACAGCGTTCAGCAAAAATCTCCCCACGTCATTCATTTCACTGCATTCCATGAGATCAAACACGGCGACCTTGGCTGCATCCTTCTAGAGCGCATAGGCTGCGTCTACGTCATCAAGAAGTCCCAGATCACGCAGTGAATAACTAGCTATTCCAATAATGCCGTATCTGCCATCACGTGGGACGGGGTCGCCGACCACACGACGTTCCAGGTGGCTTTTCTCGACGATTGATGGGAACTGCTGGCGAGCAGCAGATTGCAACGGACCCGCTTCGAGGCGTCCCGCGTTGTCTAACAGTTCACGAAACATAGTCACGGTTTCTGATATACGAGAGTTCCGTTGTCGTACCAAGAGCCGCCTGTCTTGAGAACACGCTTTATTTCGCCTGAAGGGATTGACGGTCCCAACCATGTCGCTCCCACGTCCACAGACCAGTTAGCCCGCGGAGATGCGCCAGTACGGCATCGCCGTCGCGCGAGTCCGCAATCGACAGTCGCTGCAGTCGGGTGAGATGCTCGACCTGCGCCACCGCGACACCGGTTCGATTGTCGTAGAGCAACACGTCGGTGATGTGACCAAAGTAGTCGATTCCGAGCCGATCAGTAAGCCAAGCAGGAGCCCATGGTTTGCCTGATGTATCCCAGTGCCCGTCCACCGATTCGAAGCTATACGCAACCCGGCCATCGAGTCGTGTGATCTCCGACACCGCCTCGCGCTGAATCCGCGCCTGCGCACGATCCAACCAAGCCAAACGCCAATCACCAGCACCAAAACTATCATCCCCCGCACGCTGAAGCGCACGAATCTTCGCCAGGGACGTGAGGTGGGTTTGGCTTGACTGGACATAGCGGCCTCATGTGGGTGTGACGTCGATATGTCGCCATGTTTCAAGGCGCGATCAATCGACCTTTCGTTTCTCCAAGATCGGCAGCCATGGGTCGTCCAGGACCAACTTGTCGCCGTGTGTTTTCCACCAAGTCAGGAGAGACTCGAAGGAATTCGCTGCGTCCATAGTCTTCTCCGGCCGTGGGGCGCCGCTTGCATGAGCTGAGTTCGAGAGCAGAACGAGCACCCGCTTCCGCAAGTTGCTGTGTGGGACTCTCGCCATAGGGGCTTGCGACGACTGCGCCCGGGCGCAGGACTCCGGAACACCTCGAGGGCGCGAGGCACAGCGTCCTTGTCACCGCGCCTGGCCAGCGTCAGCGCGGCCCACACCCCTGGGTCGCCGTCGGCTGCGGTCATCCGCTTGAGTGCGGCCGTCCCAGCAATGGCGTCCTCGAAGCACAGGTAGACTGCACCCGCGACTCGGACGAACGGGTCTTTGGCTTCTGTGAGAGCCGCAAAGTGTGTTTTCCGATCCTTGCCGCAACGCACGCCAAAGTACGACCCCAGCACGTAACCCCGGTCCTTGTCACGCCAGCCTTGGTTGGGATTGATCCACGCAACAAGGTATCTCACGACCGGTTCGGGATCGTATCGAGAGAGGGTCGCGAGCGCCTCGCCAAATCCTTTTGCGTCTGCTCCTTGTGCCAGGGCGTTTCTCAGGCCTGCCAGCTCCTGGGCCAAAGGAGCTTGCTCCTTCGTGTCGGAGTCGACGGCCACCGACGAATTGGCGTCCTTCCCTTCCACACGCCGCCTGATCTCCGCGATGAGCTCGTCGAGCTCGTATTTTTGCCAAGGGCATCGATCGACTGGCAGCTTCTCCAGAGACGCCAGGGCAGCCTTTCCCCCAGCCTTCCTGAGGATGTTACGGGGTGCCCGGTGCGCCCAGAGAGGTCTCTCGTCGATCGTTCGAATCAGTTCGCTCACCAACTCGTCCGCGCTGTTAAGCTTCGCCAGTCTTAAACGGAGTTTTTTGGCATCCGCCGCGTCGGGGTCGAGCACCCATCTCGTGGCGTTGAGCTCCTTCTCGATGACCGACTTCAGCAGGGCCGCGTCCTGCTCCGCGGGTTCGACGGCCAGCAGCTTCTGGGCCGCGTTCCGAATCTTCTGGAAATCGGCGCCGTTCTTCTCGCCGGGCGCGAGGCGCTTGCGGCCCTGAAAGAGCGGCAAGCTATAGTCGGCGGGGATATTCCGCCACCAGAGTGGCACAGGCTCGCCCGAGGTTGTGCTCGTCACTCGGAACGGAGCCCGCTTGAACGCCGTAACAAAGAATCGCTCGCCGCAGAGGGCGATCGGGAACTGGGGCTCCCAGTAGTTCACCGCGACGCGAATGGTAATGTGACTACCGGGCCTTGGCCCTTTCCACGACTCGAGCACCGAGTATCCGGCAACGATACCGCCCGCTCGATTACACTCAACGATGCCGACGAAATCCGCCCCAAGCACCAACTCCTCGAATGTCATCCAGTCGATCGTCGTCGCAGATGCTGACGACGGCCAGAGCTGCACGAAAGCGACAAGACAGCACGAAAGCGCTTGTAAAATCGGACGCATCGTTGAAGGTCCTGAGAGAGGGACGCGTCGAAGGTGCTGGTTGGATAACTACTGCGACCGCCATCATACCAAAAAAAGCGCTTGGTCCGACGGACCATCCGCCTGGTGATTCAATGAATCGCTTGTGATCCAACCCCGCTTCAACTGTCTCCGCCGACATCGGGCCGATTTGTTCGACGCTCATTGCGTCGACCGCTTCGAGGATCGCCACGGGTTTCGCCGGGTCGCCTTGGGGGATCGCTCCCCCAAGGGCCGGGTAAGGAGGTGACGTTACCGCCACCCCCTCCCCTCAGAACTGCACGTGAAAGTTTCCCTTCATGCAGCTCAAGCCTTCACGAACGCCCCTCGCAGGACGCGGCCGCTTTCGTCAGTCGTTCTTGGACATGGATCTGCCGATGACAGTTGGCATGCAACAACTCCAGGTTGTCGGCTGTGCCAGAACCGCCCCGGCTGCGCCAGATGCGATGGTGGAGATGCAAGTCTTCCTCTGCGATCCGCAGCGGTTGACCACAGACCACGCATCGTCCCTCTTGTTCCTTCCATAAGTATTCGATCCGACCCCGACCTGCCAGCGTTTGGCTCAGTTGCCAACCCAGTCGTGCTTCCAGGTACAGTTCCCACTTCGGATCGTAGGGATTCACGTCGCTCCGGATCTTCACATAACGAATGATCTTCACTTTGGCTGCTTCCATCAACTGGATCGGCCGGCCTTGGCCTTTCTGGTCAAACAGCGTACCGGTGAAGACCCAGTGGCGGTAACCGTCTTGCTGGAAGTATTTCTCCTTGATCCACCTCCGGCCTTTGTTCTGGTGCCGTCGTCGACACCAACGCCACAATTTCTGGAAAATCCGGTGATCCACGTACGTAAAAGTGCGCTTGCTCGCCGCGTAACGGTGGTACATGGTCCAGCCCTTGATCTGCTGATTCAAACGCCAGATCATCTCTCCTGCCGTTAGGCTGCCCGAGCCGTCGATCGTTTCCTGTATCTTGTTCAAGAACGTCTTCACGTTTCGCAAGGACGGCTTGGTGAACACCTTGCCGCAGCGATAGCGTCGCACATTCTGCCCCAAGAAATCGAAGCCATCCTCCACATGCGTGATCTGGGTTTTCTCGTGGGAAAGTTCCAAGCCGCGTTCCTTCAAGAAATGAGCCACGAGAGGTTGCACTTGGTCACGGAGGAGTTCCTTTGAGATGCCCGTGATCAAGAAGTCATCCGCATAGCGGACCAGGTGGACTTTAAACTTCCGTTGTCGCCCGTGCTTCTCGGCGAACTGTTCCGCCAACAGCCGTTGCAGTCCATCCAGAGTCCAATTCGCCAGGACGGGTGAAATGATCCCGCCTTGAGGTGTTCCTTCCGTGGTGGCGAACCAGGCGTGCTTCTCCAGGAAACCCACTTTCAGCCATTGCCCGAGCAACTGCCGGTCCATGGGGACGTGCGTCAAGAGCCAGTCATGACTGATGCGATCAAAGCAAGCTTTGATGTCCCCTTCGAGAATCCATGCTGGACCGCTCCGATTACCCAAGACAATATGAGATTGTTCCAGGGCGTCGGCACAACGACGTTCCAGCCGAAAGCCATAGGAATGGCCGTCGGCTCGAGATTCCGCAATGGGATCGAGGCCTAGCAAGTATAATGCCTGCATGGCTCGATCTGACATGGTGGGAATTCCGAGAGGACGTCGCTTGCCGTTGCTTTTGGGAATGTACACCCGGCGGAGCGGTTGCGGTTGGTAACCGTGCCGACGCAGAGTGCTGAAAGCAGCCGACTTGGCTTCCGGTGTGTTCCAGAGAACTCCGTCCACACCGGGAGTCTTCGCACCCGAATTACTGATGACTCGCAAAATGGCCAGGGCCCGGCCACTGAACGAGTGCGTGAGCAGATAAACCAGAGCCTTGACCTTATTCCATCTGCCCTCCGCAACAG
Source organism: uncultured Planctomycetota bacterium (assembly GCA_963823665.1). GTDB lineage: Bacteria > Planctomycetota > Planctomycetia > Isosphaerales > Isosphaeraceae > CAVXHV01. Next base: position 1,322,189 of record CAWGMQ010000006.1, on the reverse strand, counting down.
CCTTCACGATACGCGCCTGGAGCCGACGGACTGTGCGCCAGACTTTCTTCCATTCGATGGAGTGCCAGTCGGGCGTAAGCTCGGGAGCCGCACCAGCAAGCATTTCTGCCGCCGACATATCTGCTTGTCTCCCTGAGTCGGTTGGCCAAGGTTCTCTCGTGACGGAACACCTGAGGGAAGTCGGCACCGCTTTCGCGGTGAGGGGATGTCGTCCGTGGGAGGACTCACCCTCTATCCGATCGACTACCGAACGGCATTGGCTTGCTCCCTCATCCTCCACCCGCCGCCCCATCGGCGACGCCTTACGACGGTCCTACCCCGAAGGGAGGGCGACGGGCTTACCACGTTCCACGGATGAATCACGGATGGTTTAGGCTCTGCCTCTCCGCCGGTGGCTCGGATGACGACGACAGGGGATGGGAAATCCCACTGTACCTGGCCACGTACCTTTTTGGTTCAAGCCTCTCAGCGCCTTTGGCTTGTTGGATCTCACGACGTTTATCGGCAGTTCACCTGGATTAGCCATGCCATCCACCCCTGGCCCCCGACCGCATTGGCGTTCGCAGTCGCCGGATTCCCTCACGGGATATCCAACCACCCGAAGGTGAGGTTACGTTGTCCCAAGAGCTTCGCACGGTCGGATTGCTCCGGCCGCACGTCCTGGTAGGGTTCCGGTGGTCGTACATCGGGTTATGTCCTGGTTGCAAATCCAGTCATAACAGACTCATCCGCAGCTTCGTTTCGCGACTCCCACAGATCCGGGCTTGCCCAATTCAGGCACCCGGCTCGTCATGTCACTTGTTCGCTACGAGACGGCATACCGAGTGGATCGCGATCGCTGCCGGAAGCGGTTTATGCTTCAGGAAACGAGCGAACCGATCCCACGTCATCCGACGGCCGCGCCCGCGGCGCGACAGCCAGTGCTGCCAGAGCCAGGTGGCACCACTGCGAAACCGTGACAACATTTTGGAGTTGCCGGTGATTCCGTAGTAGGCATAGTGGCCTAGCAGTTTCTGACCTAGTATCCGGTGCTGCACCTTGAGCGGTTGATGGCGATTTTTGCGACACCAATCCGCCAACGTTCGCAGGCTGCGGCGAAATCGACTTTTGGACGTCTTGCGCTTCACCACCCAGCGACCCTGCCGGGAGCGACCCCAGTAATGGGTGAACGCCAGCAGGTCGAAAGTCCCTGGTGGAGTTCGTGTGGGTCTGCCTTCCGGTTTGGGACGGTCCGATGGCCGCTCGAACGGCACCAGCCGCGTCTTGTCCGGGTGGATGGTCAAGCCGTACTTCTCAAAGCGTTTGGGCAACACATTCATCACACGCCGTGCGTCGGACTCGCATGAGAAGACCATGACGAAGTCGTCCGCATAGCGGATCAAGAACGATCTGCCCATCATCCGAGGCTGAACCTCCCGCTCGAACCACTCGTCCAGCACGTAGTGCAGGAAGATATTCGAAAGGATCGGGCTGATCACACCCCCTTGTGGCGACCCCATTTCGGGGTGCGTAACGCACCCGTTCTCGAAGACGCCCGCATTGAGCCATTTGCCGATGAGCCGGAGCAGCACTCCGTCTCGCACCCGACGCTTGAGGAAGTCGCGTAGATGGCCGTGGTCAATCGTGTCAAAGAACTTACGAATGTCCACATCCACTACCCATCCGCCCTTCATGTTCATCGTCTGTTGCCACAGGCTCTCTAACGCAGTGTGTGCCGATCGCTCGGGCCGGAAGCCATGCGAGCAGTTCTTGAAGTCCTGCTCGTATATCGCCTCCAGAACCATCACGACAGCACGCTGGAGCACTTTATCCTCGAAGGTCGGGATTCCCAGTGGCCGGGTTTCGGTCGCTGAGCCTGCCTTGGGGATATGCACTCGCCGCACAGGCGGTGCGTGGTACGTACCGGACTTGGCTCGTTCCAGCAGCGACCGTAGGTTCGGGACCAGGTTCGCTGCGTAGGCCTCGCCATCTTGTCCGTCTACGCCCACCGCCCCGTCTTGGCGGGTCCGGTAGTAAGCTGTGAGCAGCCAATCGAGGTCGATGAAGTGCCCCAGGGATGTGAATCCCATCTCCGGGCTTCGCCGAGCGAGTTCCGCTATCCGTTGTTGTTTCGTGGACACGTCCACGGGTTCCGATGCACCCGCCATGTTTCCCTCCAACGGTTGTGTGACATGGCGTCTCCTTCCCTCCACCGGGTCCCTCGGAGTGGTTCCCCGGCTTCAACGGTACTACGAGACGCTCCGACTCCCATCCGCCCCTTTCGCCGCACTTCGTTGCCTTCGTGTGGCGATACCACCCTTGCGTCCTGTTCGCTCCCAGCGACCCGACGCGAGGTCGTGGGCCGGGGAGTTGGTATTCCGGATCCCGAGCCGGAAATGTCAGTGGAGACGGATGGGGCTCTCAGGTTCCCGAGCAACCCTCGCGTCCCTGCGCCATGTTCTTGGACCCCGGCAGGACCGAACACGCCAGGCCATTGCGGCGTGTCGACACGGCCCCCGCTTGTGTCTACAACGGAGGCTCCCACGATGAGTATTTCGGGGCTCGATAGCATGGCATGGAGACTCGCTGTCTACGCTTCGCAGTGAGGGTCACCCCTCCCCACGCAAGACTTGCTTCCGGCTGCCGGCCAGGCTCTGCCGGGCGGGATTCGTTAACCCGCAGGGTCGCGATGAAAGGTTTCTGTGTTTCGAGGCACTTCCTCCTTTCTCGAGCTTTTCCTGACGCAAAGACACCCAGCGTTTTGGCGGGTTCAAGCGATCCGTGGCTGGCTTTCCTTCTCATCGCCTTGGATGTTCGCACCAACCCTAGCGACAAATTCCGCCAGCCGCTTCGCTCGCTCGGTTTCCATCGTCGAACCCCACCGGCTAGCCACACATGTAGCCAGTTCGGCAACGCCGGTCGATGGCCGCTCGGCTCTGGGCTCAACTCGCGCGGGTGCAATCGTCAGTCACGAGCCGGGCGGGCATGGATAACAGCGGGGAAAAAGTTGGGGTAACGGATGACCTTCAAGTTCGGCAAGGCTTGCTGAAGTCCTTCTACCCCGGCGACGGTGACTTGAGTGCCGCTGACATCGAGTTCCGCGAGATTGGTAAGCCCCGTCAGATGCTTCAGCCCGGCGTCGGTGACCTTGGTGCCGTTGAGCCGGAGCTCGGAGAGCTCGACAGTGGCTTAAGACGTGCCAGGCCCGAGTCGGTGATTTCGTTATCGCTGAAATCGAGAAAAGTAAGTTCAGTAAGCGCTTTCAGATGTGCCAGTCCGACATCGGAGATTTGGGTGTTGCTCAGATCAAGCTTTGAGAGCATGGTCAGCCGCTTCAGATGTTCCATGCCGATGTCGGTGATTTGCGAATGCTTGAGGTTCATCGTATCGAGTTCGGTCCACCCTTTGCTGTGCCTCGCCCTTGTATAGATCCTGCTCGCTCCGGAGATATGCAGCTCCAGAAGTTGAGTCATACAAGCGATTCGACCGAGGGTTGCGTTCGTCGCCAACTTCGGCCTGTAGAGCTCGACAGCGCTGACGTGGCAGAAATAGTCGATGCCAACGAGATCGATCAGCCACGGCGGAGCCATCGGCCGTGCGCCATAAATCGTAAATTCGTCCGGCCCGTCCCACGGGACGCGCCGCTCCCCGTTGTAATGCACCGTGCCTCCCGCGGTCTGAAGCGCCGCCACCGCCTCGCGCTGAATACGCGCACACCTTACAATCCAGGCGAGCCAAACGCCAATCACAAGCACGACGATGATCAGCCCGCGCACGCTGAAGCGCAAGAATCTTCGCCAGGGACGCGAGACGGGTTTGGCAAAGGTGGTGGACATACGAGTTCAGCCCCAAGGTCGGGCAGCAGAGTCAGAATCCCGCCTTTTGCAGGGAAGTTCTCCTCATCGATGAATCGACCGTCGAATCTGGATCGCCATCCGTGTTAGCTAACACCGTCCCGCGCGGAAGTCCCCTCGCCAACGATGCTTCGCACGCTACAGCTTCCTGATCATCGTTTCCGCGTAATGCTTGACCTCCCTGTCTAGCTCATCGAGATCTCCTAACGTGTCCCTGACATCCTTGAGCCGCTCAGCAGGTACGCGCCGCAAACGGATGGTCTCCAGGTAACGGCGAAATGTGGGGAGCCTGGCCTTGGTACTGAGCAGCACTTTGACGGTCGCCCAACTCTCAGCGTACGCGATGTTTCTCGTCTGTTCCTTATCGAATAAATCGTCGTCAACTATCAGCTTCGGGATGGGCACCCAATTCTTGATCCTGCCGCGATCCAGCGCGAAAACCTCCAACCAGTAACGATTGACCTGACCTCGGGTGCATCACCGATAACGGAGAAGTGATCCGACTTGTTGATGCCGAATGCCCCGAGTCCGGCGTTCCTGCCTCGGGTGCGAATGGCGTCGAGGACGTCGTTCCCTTCGGCCTTGACTGATGCAGAGGCCCACCCGGCCAGAGCACCCAAGAGCCAGCTCCGTCGGGAGATCGAGTTCCAAGCGGATTGGGGCTGCCGTGATTCCATGTGAACCCGGATGGACATCCAGTGTAAGAGTTGAGTTCTAGTCCGAACTCTTCACATCGGATCTGACGTAAGTCGTTATTCGACGGTCAAGTGTTCGTTGATCCGCGGGGCATATTCACCCTTTACACATCGGACGCTTGGAACGTCCCCTTCTGGTGATCGCCAAACATTCGTACCCGCAGCCAGAGCCACTCTCCGACAATACCATGTCCCGAGGGTTTTACGAAGATCGTTGTCTCTTGCTCGGTTGCAATCGGAAGCGCTTCGCTCCAAAAACAGGTCTCCGAGAGTCTATGCCAGCGTCTCGGCAAGACGACTCCGCTCAAAGTCCCCCCGCGCTTTGTCAGGGGATTACAGAGGAGCCAGACACCCAAGGAGCCAGACACCCGAGTGGTGGGCGTCTGCCTCCGCTCCTTTTCCGCCCCTCCCGTCATTGGGACGCCGGCTGACCAGGAACTTGGTTACCACAGACTGAGTGGATATCGGTCGACTGGCTGATTCGGAGTTGAGGCATGTCGCTGACGATCACGATCGACCGTACGCAAGGTGGTCGATTTCGGGCCTTGGTTCCCGAGCAGCCCCGTCTTGTTATTGAGCACGACGAGCTCTCAGAGTTGGTCGAGGACCTCAAAACATCAAGCCGCACTCCGCTGTGATCCTTTCGCCGTCCGACGAGATCGTTCCGGGGGCGACGCTCCGCGTGGTCTGCGTCTCGTCCCAGGTCGACGACCCGTGTCCAGACCACCAACCGGACTCGGCCGAGCTTGCTTGAGTTCATCTGCCGCGGTCGGTGACATCTGAGCCTTCAACGCGCAGGTACCGGAGCTTGGGAAGATTCTGCAGATGCGGCAAACCCGCGTCGGTGACCCGAGTGTCGCGCAGGTCCAGTTTAGCGAGGTTCGTCAGACCCGCCAGATGCTTCAGCCCGGAGTCGCCGACTTTCGTGCCGATGAGCTTGAGTTCGGAGAGATTGCTCAATCCTTCCAGATGAACCAAACCGGCGTCGGTGACCTGAGTGAAGGAAAGGTCAAGTTCTGAGAGCCGATTCAGACCGTTCAGATGCTCGAGGCCGGCGTCGGACACTTGACTAAGGCCGAGGTTGAGTTTCGAGAGTTTGGTCAGCTTCCTCAAGTACACCAGTCCAGAGCCGGTAACCTTGGTGTCCCACAGGTCAAGATCCTCGAGATTTGTCAACTTCTCCAAATGCGCAAGACCAGCGTCGGAGAACCTTTGTGAGCTGGAGTCCGAGCGCTGAAAGATTGGTTAGATTCCCGAGATGTGCCAGTCCGGCGTCCCTGACGTCACTACCGGCGAGACGGAGCTTCGAGAGCTTGGTCAGATGCCTCAGATGCGCCAAGCCCGTATCGGTGACGCGCGTGTTGACCAAGTTGAGTTCCACCAGGCCCGTCAGCCCTTGCACGTTCGCCAGCTTCGCATCGTCAATAGTCGAGGCCTCGAGGTCAAGCTTCTCCAACCGTGGCAGAAGTCCGACGCGCATGATCGCTGCATCGACCTTCGTGTGATTGAGGCCCAAAATTGTCGCGTAGTTGAGCCTCACGGTTGTGACGTCACCGAAGAAGTCGATTCCCAGCAGTTCGATTAGCGATTTCGGTGTCGGCGGACTTCCTGCGTCGATCGCCTTCCCATTCTTCCATTCCCACTCGTACTGGACCGCGCCACTGGCCGCTCGGATCGCCGCAACGGCATCCCGTTGCGAATGCGCACACCGGACAAGCCATCCGAGCCCACCCCCGATCAAGAGCACAAGGACAATCATCCCCCTCACGCTAAAGCGCAGGAATCTTCGCCGGAGACGCGGGACAGGTTTGGCTTGATCGTTCATGCCGGCCTCGTTTGAGCAGAGGGCCGATGTCCGTTCGCTCGATTTATCATAACGGCTCACACACGGCTAGCCGAAGGAGGGTCAATAGCATCGGCCGTCCCAACGCCTGGCGATGCGACAAGGACGATTCTGGGCCGTCTGCGGTTTTCACTAAACTGTCGATGACAATATGACGAGCTCTCGTTTCGTAACCGTTTCAATACACCGAGCTTGTGAAATACCGGCAATTTGTTAGAAGATCTCGCGACCGATCCCGCATCGGGGGTGAACAATGGCACAGTTTGTGTCTCGTTGGGAATGGTGCTCCCTGAAGTCCGCGGTATCCGTCGTCCGACAGGCGGTGCTAGCGGCAGCGATCTTCAGCAATGCGGCTGCCTCGAACGCGCACGGACAGGATCTTGTACCTGCGCCTCCGGACTTCCAACCCAGCAAACCGCAAGTCGGCGAAACGGTAATTCCGGACCTCGTCGGTGGATCACCCCCGGGCTTCCTGGACGATCCACGACCTACCCAACGTACCCGTTTTTTGGATGTTGACGGCGCCGAATTGATTTTTGACGCACCGACACCTGCTCGCTCAAACCGCGTCCGGGAGCTTGTTGACGCCGACCGTCGCGCCTTCGAACACATGCAGCGAGCAAGTGCGCATCTCCGGGCCCGGGCGAACACGTTGGCTCTGGCCGAATGCGAAAGTGCGCTCACGTGCGATCCCGATAGCCGCGACGCACGGCGCATGCGCGCCGCGTATTCCAGGCTCTGGACCGCTATGACGACGCGCTCAACGATCTCGCGTATGTTGTCGCTCGCGAGCCCGACAACGTCGACGTCCTGTTACAGCGGGCGAGTTGTCTTCTAGAGCGAATTCTGACCGGCAATACAGAATCTGTCGCAGATGCAAAGAACGCGGTATCCGAAGTTCTCGAGCTCGCACCGGCCGAACCGGCAGCACGCGCATTCCGCGGGGTGATCGCTGGCATGGAAGGGGACGCGAAAGGTGCAATCGATGAGCTCTCATTTGCAATTGCGCATGGGGCGCAATGGAACGACGCATATATCTATCGCGCCGCCGCGTCGATGCAGATGAATGCGTACAATGACGCACTTCGAGATCTCGGTCGCGCCGCCGGCCTTTACGGCTCGATTCCGACCCCATCTACGATCCTCTGGAAGCGTGCTCGTTGTTACATGGAGCTGGGCGAACTTGAACGTGCGATCTCCGACTACACGACTCTGATCTCGCGGCACCCGAAGCAACACCGTGGCTACCAATACCGAGCTGATGTCTACGTCAAGAAAAGTGAATTAAGCCTCGCTCTTGCCGATCACGACCAAGCAGTCAAACTCAGACCAGCCGAGGCCGATGCCTACTTCCGACGTTCGCTCGTCCGATGGCGACAGGGGGATACGACCGGGGCGCTCGCTGACATCGATCGGATGGGGCAACTTCAGCCGCGTTCGTGCGCACGCCGATCTGCGCTGGAGTGCTGACGCTGATAAGCCGGCAAGACCTCGACCGCGCACTATCCAGCTTTGATCGTGCGATCGCTTGTGAGCCGAACTTTGCACTTCCGTATCTCTTGCGCACGTACGTTCGCGGCAAGAAAACAGCTTGGCTTCCGGCAACTGCCGACGTTTTGCTCGCAATTCGCCGGCTCGCACGGCTCAAATTCAAGTATGGTGTCGAAACCAAGCGAATTGACGACAAAGAAGAGCTGAAGGTCTTCGTCGCGTGGGAATACACATGCGAGGAAAAGGCTCCGCCGGCCGAACGGGAGGCCATGAAGCTGGAACGAGAAGTGATCCAGTTTGCGATGAGCAGCCTGCTAGCGGCAGTGTTCGGGCCAGCGGACTAGACACACTCGTCGCGCATTTGGCGTTTCACTTTCGCTCCGCACGCTTCTTGATGGCCTGCAGCCAGAATTCAAAGCCCTTGGGCATCCCGTCGCGATGCTCCGGCGTGATCAGACCCATGGCGCGGTGGTGTAAAGTCAGCCGCGTCCCGCTTCCTTCCGCCTTCAACCGATACTGCACGTGATTGATCGCCGGGTACGACATGGGCATCGGACCCACGATCTCCAGCAGCGTTGGCGGCTTGATTACCTGCACGTGGCCCCAAAGGTGCCCCGCGTTGTTCCCCAGGTCGCGGTACCAGCGGCCGCCGGGCCACGCCTCGAGCTTGAACGGAAACGGCGTGCCATCGGGCATCTCGCCACTCGGTCCAAGCTGGTCGAGCACCGCCTGGAACGTTACTTCGATCGAAGCCGCGATCTCGATCTCGTTGCGAATGTCAAATGCCTGAACCGCATCGGGCGTCTTCGTTTCGAGTGTCATGACTATCCTTTCTTGGGTTTCGGTTGATCTGTGGAATCAAGTCGTTCCCGCATTCGTTGCTCCGCACGCTCCTTGATTCGGTCAAGCTGATGGGCCCAGAGCTTCTCAAAACTCTTTGCCCATTCGTACACGGGCTTCAGCCCGGCCGAATTGAGTCGATACAATCGGAGCTGACCGCGCTTGCTCACCGACACGATGCCCACCTTGCGAAGCACCGCAAGGTGCTTCGACACCGCGGGCTGCGCGATCTGGAGTTTCGCGACGAGCTCGCCCACGGCGTGCTCCTGACCGCGCGCGAGCACGTCGATGATCTCCCGCCGCCTGGGCTCGGCAATCGCGTTGAATACATCAGTCGTCGTCGCTGCTCGAGGCATGTGCCAATTATATTCCCGTGTGGGAATATGTCAAGGGCCCGCAGAACCCTTCCGTGGCGTCCGCATATGCCCAAACCGGATCGCGGCTTATCATTCGGCACCAGCTCAAACAACGCAGACCTCCGATCGCACTCGCTCCAGCGAGTCGATGGATTCGTCAAGGTAAACACCGTGCAAGACCGATTTCGTGGCAAGACGTGGATCTTCTCGGCTCTCGACGACGGATCCAAAGCACTGAGATGGCCGTGGCTACCGATCCGATGATGCCGCTCTTCCGTTCTCTGCTCCTCGCCTCGATCCGGAGCCACTGGCCCTCGACGCGACAATCCGGACTCCTCGACGCCCTGTGATCATTCCCCCAGACTGCCACATGGGGTCATGGTCGCATCAGTCGGAAGATCTGGGTACCGCCAACAGGCTTTGTACCGGGTCGGAGACAGTCCTCAGTCTTTCTCCTTGACGGGACCACTTTGCTGCTTCGCCTTGGGACTGGGTTTGGCCTGGGCGAGATTCTTCCTGAGTGCCAGGATGCGATGCCGCTCGAAGTCGGTCGTGAATCGAATTGTCACCGAGTCGCCCGGTTGCAGCGCCTTGAGTTTCGCCATGAAAGCCTCGTCGTTGTAGTTGGCACCGGGAGCGAACGCATCGGCGACGCCCTTTTTGGGCTTCACCTCTATCCAGAAGTCATTGTGAACATTCACGACAACGCCGGTCACTGTCCCCGATTCCTTGAGGATTTGCCTCTGAATGCTGACCAATCGCCGCGAGTCGCCCTCTGCCTTGTAGGTCAATTTCACCCGACTGGCATTGAAGACGGTTTGCAGCCGCTCGGCCAGCTTCCGGTTCTCGGGATCGATGAGATACTTGACGGGCTCATCCTCGCCGTCGGCCTTGACGGTCATCCAGTTGTTCTTCCGGTCGAAGTCGAACATGATACCGGCGACCCTGAGTTCCCGCTCCGGCGCACGCTTCTGCGTCGCCGATGCGGGCAGAGCCGGCCGCAGGACGCCGATCAGCATCACGAACGAGATCATCCTCACGGCTCGGCGGCGTCCCGTCATGCTTGCTGCTCCCTGATGAGTCGGTGTTCGGCGACGTCCGCATGCACGACCGTTGCTGGTTTCTTCATCGTCGGAGATGTTAGCCCGAATAGCAAGGGATGGATCAGCGACAGCACCGGTCGGGAGGAATCGGCGCCGGCCGAAAACAATTGTCGGCCTTCGCCCCGAGGCTGTGATTTTTTCGGCGTTGGGGTTGATTTTGTATAGTGTTCACGTTCTAATACCATGCATGTAGTCCGCCGCATGAGCCCCACGCAGCCCCGGTGTTGCAGGACGAGCGTCATGACACTTCCTCTCTTTAGCCCAGAAGACTTGCCCGATCAGCCCTCTCCCGCCCAGGCTGCCCAGTCGATGCCAACTGGCAAGCCGCGGCTGCGGTGTCCCGTACGCGACCAGATCGAGATGCGCTGGGCATCGCTCGATGAATTGCTCGAGGCCGACCATCCGGCCCGGGTCGTCTGGGCGGCGGTCTGCAAGCTCGATCTGAAAGCCTGGCTCGGCGAGATCAAGGCCGTCGAGCGACATGTCGGCCGAGATGCCACCGACCCGCGCTTGCTGGTCGGATTGCGGGTTTTCGCCACATTGAAGGGAGTCGGCAGCGCCCGTGAAATCGAACGGCTGTGCGAAAAGAACCAAGGGAGTCTGCCGTACCAGTGGCTGTGCGGCGGCGTAACCGTCAACCACAGCATGTTGTCCCACTTCCTCGCTTGTGGGGGCGAGAAGTTGAACGAACTGCTCACGCAGATCGTGGGCACCCTGCTCCATGCCGGGTTGGTGAAAATGGACCGGGTCGCTCAGGACGGAATGAGAGTGCGTGCCAGCGCGGGCAAGAGCTCGTTTCGTCGTCGCGGTAGCCTGGAGGAGTGCCTGAAAGCGGCGAAGGAGCAGGTTGAGGCGCTGAAGAAACTGGCCGAGGAGGACACAGCAGAGCTGACTCGACGGCAGCGAGCGGCGCGGGAGCGTGCCGCCAACAAGCGACAGCAACGGATCGAAGAAGCGATGCGGCAGTGCGAGGAGCTGCAACGCGAACGTGACGAGTCCTACGGCCGCAAGGGGCGGGAAGCGCGTGCTTCGACCACCGACCCCGACGCGAGGATCATGAAGTTTCCAGACGGAGGATTCCGGCCGGGATATAACGTTCAATTCACAACAGACACCGAAAGCGGTGTGATTGTGGGTGTGGAGGTGACCAACGCAGGGAACGATGGCGAAGAACTTCCGCCCATGCTCGACCAGTTGGAGGAGCGTTACGAACGAATTCCGGATGAGGCATTGGTTGACGGTGGCTTCACGACCAAGGACTCGATCGATCAGGCGGCCCAACGCGGCTGCATCGTATACGGGCCGATCAGAGACGAGAAAAAGAAACAGGCAAATGGAGAAGATCCCTACACCGCAAAGAAGGGCGACAGCGAAGCGGTTGCCGCTTGGCGGATCCGAATGGGGACCGAGGCCGCGAAGCTGATCTACCGGCTGCGAGGCCAAACAGCCGAGTGGGTCAACGCCCAGGCTCGCAATCGAGGATTCTGGTTTATGCCCGTGCGTGGCCAACCGCGTTGCCGCGCCGTCGCATTGTTGTTTGCAATTGCTCACAACCTGGTTGTCGCAGGGAGACTGCGCCCAGCGATGGGCAAACTGGCGGAATGAGCGGTACTTTGCAAAAAAGGGACAAAATAGGAAAGCGCGTTTGCGTCAACGGCTGGGCTATTGGAGAACTGGCGTGAATCGGCGGCACTAACCGAGCGACCAAGCGGTGAATCACAGCCGACTAGGCCCAACGGCCGAGTTACCGCAACGCGGCCAAAAGATGACAGCCTCTCCGCGAAGGCACGCTCCCTCGCGGAGCGAGGACCAAACATTCAGGCAGTTCATTCTCGGCCCGTTGCTGACTGAACAGGTTCACGCGGCGGAACGCAGCTTCGTCCGGACTGCACATCACGTCATGCGTCCGGGCCGTGGTCGGTTCCGTGGAGCGCCGCCAGATCGCCCATTCAGACCCTTATGTTCTTCTTCGTTGTCTTCGTTACCTTATGTTCAACTCTTTTCGAGCGCCAGGGGCGACAAGCCTCCAGCCCCATGGTGACAGCGAAGCCCGCGCGAGCAGACGACTCCAACATGGCACGGCTAGCCACGGTCGCACCGTTTGAGTCGTCAAAATAGCAAGTTTGCGAAACGAATAAGATCCGTTTGGTCATTCGACAACTTTGATTTCAATGGTATTCGATGTCTTCCGAACGGTGCCGGCCCCAGCGGCGCCATCGTCAATGAAATGAACAAGATCAACTTCAGCGGAAACCATATATGTCCGTGGTTCGCTCATATCGAATTGGCGCGACGGAACGACCCTCAAGGAGTTTGAACCGCTTGCAGAGCTTACGACATAACTTCCTGTGTATGCGTCCTCTGGGCCGACATAACGAGTGTTGCGCGGACCGAGAATCTTCGGAAGCCCCGCAAGCGGCGGCATCTCTGGCAGGTCGGTCATGCTGTAGGGCAGTCTCACCTTGAATGTCACCACGCGGTGAGGGGCATACTCGACGCGCACCTGTAACGTCAGGTTCTTTGTAGCGTTTCTAATTTTATATTTTACTTCAATCGGTTCACCAACCTTATAAGTGCTCTTATCCGATTCGATTTCAAGTTTTATCCATTGGCAATAAATCTTGGGATCGGTGCTGGCCCCAGGCTCCTCGTCAGGGTGTGCCAGGACGTCGTTGTTTTTCGCCGATCGAGATGCGCAGAACGAGAGAGCAAACATGCATATGCTGAATATAGCATACTGTGGTTAAATCTCTCCCTTGCCTTCGCCTTCCCACCCGCACAGCATCGCCTACCCTTCAGATTTGTGGACCGGAAGCGCTGTGCGGACGTTCGGATTGGAGGGCGAAAGCGATTTCCCATCGGCCGTGACTATCGCCGAGACGAATCATCCAACCGCCGGTGCTTCTCTCACAGCCCATCCAATTTCGGGTCGCAGTGTAAGTGTTTCCTGGTCCTGAGCAACACCCACGAACCCGCCCAGGAACTCCATGTTGAAGGATCGATCGAGGTAGTCCCAGCGGAACGGCGCCGTGGACAAGCCAGCTGGCAATCGGACAACATACTCGAAGTACGATCGCATGCCGTCGAGCAGCACAACCTCGGCTGCGGCTCTTTCCACCGGACCCGTGGTAGAAAAAGCAGGGACGAATTGCTCGATGCTCGCCCCGACATGATCCCGGATCTGCGTCGAGAACTCGCTGAAGACCTCCGGCCACGGATTCTCAGGCGAACCCTTGACGAAATCATCCCGTCGCACTTCGATTGTGGGCTTGCCCAGGTGACTGACAAGCTTCGGTCGGAGTTCGTCGGCGTTGGCGTTGATGTGATTGGCGACGCCCTGAATGATCATCAGCCAGACGATGTCGGGCGAGAGGCATAGAGGGCGGTGATCCATGAAGGCAAGATGAACGGCAGCGACAACCGGGTGAAAAGAGACATCGGCAAGAAGCCGCCCGTGGTATCTCGAGCAGGCTTCCACCGGAATTGACGGAGGCGGTTCGGGAATGGGTATCGGCCGGCGCATGCCTCTCAACTCTTCGAGGAACTGCCGTTCGTTCGGGAGAATGCCTGTCGTGAGCAGTGCCTCAAGCGCCCGCTTGTAGGGAGCCTCGGATAGCGGTTCCGTCGCCGGTTTGACGTCAGAGATCTCAAAGCTGGTCGTTACGGTTGGCGCATCGGTGGTCCTCCTATCAAGTTGTACGTGTGTCCTGACAGAATCTTTCAGGGCTTACTCTTGCTGAATCAGTTCCTTACAAATTAAGGATCAGAGTCGGTGCGACCCGATCAACGCATTTCTGGATGGACCGCCCAGCGGACACTCATTACAATTGTCGGATGAACCGTGGAACGCGACGATCGTCACACCGGTCGCATGACGGCTCCTGAGCCAGGTTGCCTCCACCTGGCACAGGCTCGAGCCCGTTTGCTGCCGGGAAACGAATAGGGAGTCGGGATCGGCCATGAATCCATCTTACATTCCGGCGACCACTCGTAGCAGCATCGCCTCCGCGATTATCCGCCTGGCCGGAGCCGCCTGGCTCTTCCTCCCCGCGCCCGTCAACGCCGCGGGTCTTGACGCGCCAGCCTTCGCCGATGAACCCGCCGCACACGCGGCGTACAACCGAATGATCGAGGCGATGCATCAAGCCAGATCCCTGTCCTATACCAGTCGCTACGAGTGCGAGGCCGAAGGGCACTTTCTGACCGCCCACACGTACCGGGTGTGGCTGAAGAAACCCAACTTCTTCCGCATGGAGACGCGATCGAGCTCCGGCGAACTGGAAGGGGTCCTCATCGGCGACGGGACCAGTCTCTGGATTCACTGGCCGAAGGGACGTCCGCAGTGGCAGTATGTCGTTGAGTCGGAAGCAGGCCGAAAGACGCGGTTCACGTCGTACATGACCAAGCCTGCTCCCCGCGGCCAGCACTCAATCGCGCACGAGGCGCCGTTCCTGGGGGCCGAGATGGGCCTCCCGATCGTGGATGCCAGCACGTTCCACGGACATGTCGACTCGACCGAACGATACGTCGACGCCGTGCGAAAGGCCGGTGCGGAAATGATCGGGGGCGAGGACTGCGAAAAGATCGAGGTCAGCCTGATGGACCATCAGCGAAGCTGGTACCTCTGGTTGTCGAAGTGCGATCATCTCCCGCGGAAGCTGAAAGAAGTCGTCCGCGTGGCCTCCGAGGTCGTCACGCGCGAGCAATGGTCGTCGGTGACCGTCGACCAGGAGATCCCGGACGCAACGTTCGCCTGGACGCCCCCCACGGGCTGGACGCAGTGGAAGTTGCCGGACGAAGAAAACCGCCTCCTCAAGCCAGGCTCGAAGGCCCCCGACTTCGACTTGACCTCGGTCGACGGAGGGCGGATCAAGCTGTCGGACTTCCGCGGCAAGACCGTGTGGCTCTGCTTCTGGCGTGTCGGCTGCCCACCCTGCCGCCAGGAGATGCCGTACCTTCAATCACTCTACGCGAAGTACAAGGACCAGGGCCTGGTGGTCTTGGCAGTCGACGTCTTGGACGACAGGGCAGTCACCCGGGAATACCTCCGCAAGCAGGGCATCACTTTCCCGAACATCCTCGACGACTCGCCGGGGGCGAACGAGGTCTACTCCCGGGATTACCGCGTCGGGACCATACCCCTCAATTACTTGATCAACGGCGACGGCATCGTCGTTGACGGTTGGATCGGGTATCTGGAGGGTAACGCGCGCGTAAAGTCGGCTCTGAGAACGCTAGGATTCGGGGCGGGATCTGAGCGGTAAGACCCCTCAGCGTCTCCAGAACTGCCACCAGCGTCTCGGGCTCTCCTCGTACCACGCTAAGCCCGGCTCCAGGTTCTCGATCCCATCGAAGGACGCGAGCTCGACGACGCACGTCACGTCCATGATAGGAGGATCATCAGGAGCATTTTTGACGAGATCACGAATCCTCTGGGTCTCCCGGATGATTTGGACTGCGGCGTTTTCCGCGCCGGCCGGATCCGCCGCCTGAACAAAGCGTGTGGTGAAGAATCCGTGCTTCGCGGTGCGACCGTCCATGTCGATCAGAAAGTTCGCACCGTTGATTTCGACCTTATATTTTGCCATACCCCTCGGCGCCCTTGCATATGCACAGTTCCCAATCGACTTGCGATCGTCAGGCGTGGCAATGCTTGCTGAAGATCTTACATTCCAGCGTCGGTGACATGACGGTGGTAGTACTTGGTTCATTGCGCTTTGAAAACTGCCAAGCGGAACGTTACTGATCTCAAGAAAGCAACTTCACGCCCCGCTCCGATGAGGCAGCCGTGCGCCGTCAGCTCAACCCAAGAGCGGGAGCAAATGGGGGCTAGCTCCGGCCAAGGACGCCGGTGCCAGCCCCCGATTGCGGGCTCGAAGCGAATCGGCGCTCCATGTCGCTCCACGAGCCACCCCCGAGCCCCGCACGCCTACCACCCCAGCTCGATCTCGGTCATGAGCCGGCGGATCTCGCCCATGTCGCGGACCAAAAGCTCGCGATCGTCACCCGTGACCAGAATTCGCCCGTCCGCTGCAAGCTCCAGGCAATTGATGGCGCGCGCGTCTGCCGCCAGCGTTACGAGCTCATCTCCGGTGCCCGCGTCCCAAAGCTCCAGCGAGCTGCCGGCGATTGCGAGAACGCTCCCTGCGTATGCGATCGTGCGGATCTCGCGCTGATTGGTGACCAGCCGGGAGGGCGGTGCCTCGGCCGCCAGGTCCCAGATGCGGGCAATCCCCGCCGTGTCGGCCGAGGCGAGTCGGTCACCTTGCGCACGCACGCTCAGGGCCGTCACGGCGGCCTGGCCCGATTCTGGCTTGAGAATTCGCTCGACCCGGCCGCTCGACGAGTCCCTCAGCGAGATCGTCCCATCCCCGGCGCCGAATGCGATCAGCCCGCTTCCGGAGACGAATACCGGGCCCGCCGTTGCCGGGGCTAAAGCCGCCGGTCCGAGCGAATTCGTATCCCAAGCCGGCGTCGCGACGACCGCGACCCGATCTCCGGCCCGCGTTCGATCGAGTTTCCACACCCGCACCCGTCCGGTCATACCACGTGCCGCCAGGCTGCGGCCATCCGGGCTGAACGCGAGGGTCGCGACGGGACTTTCCTCTTCCTCGAGCATCGCTACAAAGCGACCTGCTGCAGCCTCCCAGAGGCACACCGCCAGATCGTCCGCAGCAGACGCGATGAGGGCTCCGTCCCCGCTGACATCGATCGCCCGGATCGCCGCCCGGTGCCCGGGCCGCCCGTCGATCGCGAGCAGGCGGCCGCTCTCGACGTCCAGCACCCGGAATCGATCGTTGAGGTTGAACGCCAGTCGCTTCCCGTCGGGGCTGAAATGAACGTCGGTGAGCCCGTTCTGAACAGACCTGCGCGACGCGGGATGCAAGGAAACGGCCCGCACGAGCTTACCCGTCTCGACCTCCCATACATTCAGCGATTCGGGGCTCTCCGACGGTTGCGTCACCAGCAGCTTGCCATCCGCCGTGAATCCGCCAGCCAGCACCGCTTGATCCGGAAGCACTGCACGAGTTCCGCCGTTATCCAGATCGGTCAACACGAGATCGAGCTGCCATCGTCCACCGGCTCGACTCGGGGCCACAGCCCGGCTCCACGCGGCCGTCCGACGCCCTCGTGTGCCAAACTGCGCGTGAAATCGCAGCCCTGGAACCGTGCCAACCTTGTGGGTCGCGAGCGAAACGAACGACATCTGAGTCGAAGCCGAATTGAAGAGCCGGATGTAATCGCCGTCTTCAGTCTGTTCGAGGAAAACGCCCTGATACTGCTCGACACGCTTCCCCGTCGCCGTATCCCACAGAATTGCCCCGATACGCTTCGGGTTTTCTTGTGGGCCGAGTAAGGTCACTTCGTGCATGGTCACGAATGCCCTCTGGCTCGGATGAAACACCAGCCTTGGCGACGCACTGGAAAGCTTGGGAGTCTCAAGATCGGTCGCCATGAGCCGCGTGGGCCCGGCGAGATCCCAGAGTTCGACGACGTTTAGAATGGAATTCCTTCGGACACCCGAAATGAGTAGACGAGTGCCGTCCTGATCAAAGTACGTCCACCGCTCGCCTCGCAAGGCCCAGGGTGCCCAGTCCCCGTCAATGGGTATCGTGCGACCGTTTTCGAACTCCCATACGCATAACTTCATTTCCCGTTGCCCCGACGTCCCGCGTTCCAGCCGCACGGCCATTTTTCGATCGTCAGGCGCAATCCACGTGGAACGATACGCGTCGTCTGGCAGAGACGGCGCGAAACCGGGTATCGGGCTCTTGAATTCGTTCAGAAGACGTCCAGTTGCTAGCTCATAGGCTCGCAGCACCGCGTTTTCGGCCATCGGATCGAGCACGGCAACGACCTTGCTCGCGGGACCGAACGCCCACTGACCGCCATTTTCAAGGCGGGCGACCAGGCGCGACTGGGCTAGGTCCGCGATCAAAAGGGCCGGCGATCTTGCTGCCTGCTGACTGGGCGCCCGCTCGCCCACGATCAAGAACCGGGAATCGGGGCTGAACGACACTTGGGGCGGCTTGTCGTTCGGCTGACGCAACCCGGCCTCGTCGGATCTCGCCGGCGAATTGCCGTCCGCGATGGGAATCGAGAGAACAGTCGCGTTGCGCGCCAGGTCGATCACGCGAATCGCGCTCGCCGCCGCGGGTTCGTCACCCGCGGGAACGACCAGATACCGCTGATCCGGGCTTCTGGCAAGCGCCGATGGAAAAGTCCCCTTGCGCTCTCCCGTGGCCGCGTCCCAGACATCGACGCGCTCATCAAACCGCGTCAGAACCACCGCACCCGTCGGATCGAAGATTCCACTTTGCCACGGCGTTCGTTTGTCGCTCATCGTCTCAGTTCGCGAATACAGGCTTCCCGCGCCCGGTTGACCAACCGACCACCGGAGGCTCCCGCTCCGGTTCCACACGCGGATCATTCGTTCGTCGCCGGCGCTCGCGACGAACCGTCCGCGCGGGTCGATCTTGACGGCGCGGATGGGCCCGTCATGGCGATACGCCTCTAGCTTGGTCTTGGCAACGGTCATGTCCCATGCCAGGACGACCTGCTCGACAAGCTTCGCCGACTGGCTCGAGCCGTCGATGGCGGACCCATCCATATTCGACGGGTGGATGGCCTCGAATAACTGCGCCGCCCCGCGAGCGAAAACCAGGCCGGTGGGCACCGCGAAGATCGGCCTTCCCTCCGTCGCACTGGATTGGGCGCCAGGCCCCAATCTCAGCTCCGGCAATGGTGCAGAGACGAGCAAGTCGCCCTGCGGAACCGAAAAGACCGAAAGGCTTTTGACCGTGGCCACTGCAAGAGAACGGCTTTCACAGTCAAACGCCAACTGTGGAGCAGGGCCTACAGGCGGTGTCCCACTCGGGACGTCAGGGATGTTAATCCGCGCGAAGTTGCCCGGCGACCGCATCAAAAAGATAGACGGTCGTCGGCATCTCGACGTTGGCCAGCGGATTCTTTAGCGAATTCTTCTCTTTCAAGGTCTGGCCCAAACCCGCCAGCCATCGACCATCCGGGCTCACCCATAGGCTCTGTGCGTCCGCCTGGAACGAGCTGCGAAGCTCGGACCCTGGATTGAACCTCAAGTTCGCCAGTATTGAGGTGCGACCATCAGGCAGCATCCAGCGATTGGTCGTACCGCCTGTTTTGACGTCGCGGACAAGGACCTTCGATCCGGTCATCCCGATGATCCGGCGACCGTCCGGAAAGAATGTTTCCGCGGTGAACGCGGGCTCGAATTCGCGCACGAGCTTTCCCGTGGCGAGACCCCATACGGAGGACGGCGTATCGGGCTCAAAGGTCATGTGCAAGAGCGATTGCCTGTCGGCGCTGAAGACCAACCGGCCGCTAGGCGGCAAGTTAGCGAAAATGCGCGACGGCGGTAACGGCAAAGTGACCGTTCCCTCGAGGCTGCCGGACACGCGCGACCACTTCTCGATCCGGCACACCAGGCTGACTGGGTAGTCCATTTCTGTCCTTGCCAGCAACACGGTCTCGTCGCCCTGATCGAAAGCCACGGCTTTGATCGATCGGATCCCGTTGTCAGAGCCCACCTTCAAGCTGCGAGTGCTCCCCGTGTTGGTTTCGATGATTTCCAGGAATCGCTCGGCGTGCCCGTCCACTCCTTCGGGTCCGATTCGTAAATAGGCCAGCCATTTGTCATCGTGGCTGAGTGCGAGCGCCGACCGGGAAATCATGACGGGATTGGGCGAGCCGTTCTGAGCACGCGCCAGGACCGGGAAACGTGTGGCGGAAACCACATTCATGGAAGTCTCGTCGAACCAGAGTCCGGCCTCGCTGCGCAGTCGCGGCAGTTGCTCGCGCAGAATTTCGCCGTCGCCGCACGCAAACCGGCCGGGTCGGCTTCGAGCTTGACGACAAGGTTGCCCGTATCGTTCTTCAGGCCGCCGGCCCGCTTCAGTAGCTCGAGCGCGCGGCCTTGGCGGCCGAACCGCCCCACATGACGAAGACTATTCGCTTGACTGAGGTACGATTGCACCAGGGCTTCGTCTGCCTCCAGGGCCTTGGTTGTTGCCTCGTACCCGGCCTTCTCCGCCTCGATCCGGCGGGTTAGTTCGGCCTGTCGCGCGCCATCGGCCACGGTCCGGAGTTGGGATTGGCTGATTGCGACGAGCGGGCCGGCGATGGCCACGAAGAGCACGAGTGCCGCCACAGCAACGCCCAGTCCAGCTACGACCGGCCGCCGCCGGCACCAGCGCCAGAACCGCGCCGGTGCGCCGATCGGCCGCGCCAGGATCGGCTCACCGGCCAGGAACCGGGCAAGCTCTAGAGCCAGGGCCGCCGCAGAGTGATACCGCTTCGCCGGCTCCTTCTGCAGACATTTCAGGCAGATCGTCTCCAGATCGCGTGCGATCGATGGATTGAGCCGCCGCGGCGGCACCGGCTCGTCGGTCAAGACCTGGATCACCGTGTCCATCGCCATGGCCGCCTGAAAGGGCGGGCGGCCGCAGAGCAAGGCATAAAGCGTCGCCCCCAGCGAATACACGTCGGCCCCGGGCCCGACCTCGCCGCGTTTCCCCCCGGCCTGCTCCGGAGGCATGTAGCTCGGCGTGCCCATGATTTGGCCCGACCCGGTCAGCCCACTGTCCCCTTGAACTTTCTTCGCCAGCCCGAAATCCGTGACCCGCGGATTTCCCTTCGCGTCGATCAGGATATTGGCTGGCTTCAAGTCCCGATGAATCACGCCGCGTCCGTGGGCATACTCGATGGCCTCGCTGACCCGGCGAATCAATTCGGCCGACTCTCGAGCGGGCAGTGGTCCCTGCGCCAGCCGCTGCGAGAGGCTCTGCCCTTGGACGAAGCCCATCGAGAAGTAATGCTGGCCCTCATGCTGTCCAACCTCGAAGATCGGCACGATGCCCGGATGGTCGAGGTTGGCCGCGGCTTCGGCCTCGGTATAAAAGCGCTTCACGTCGATATCGTCGGCGAGCTGGCCGGCGAGGATCATCTTGAGCGCGACCTTGCGGTTCAGACTCAACTGCCGTGCCTCGAAGACGACCCCCATGCCGCCGCGCGCCAGCTCGCGGTCGATCTCGTAGTCGCCGAAGTAGCGGACGTGCAAAGGCCCTGCCGCGCCAGGCGTCGCCGGCACACGCGGTCCGAAATCGACCGTGCCCGCGTCTCGGGGCGGTACCGTCACTTCCTCATGAGCCGAAAATGCCACTCCATCCGTGACGGGCATCGCCGGGGCCGCGCCCGGGGCCAGGGTCGGTGCCTCGGCAACGGTCGAAGGATGCGGAACGGCCGCCAAGCTCGCCTCCACCAGCGCGCCCGTCTCGTCCGGCCGACGCAGCTCGTGCTCGAGCGCCTCCAGCTCCCACCGCAGCGCGGCTCGGGCCTCCTCCGTGACGTCGCCGAGATACTCCTCGACCGCCAACCGCTTTCCCTCGCGCCGGTCGGCCTCGAACCGGCGGCACACGCCCTCGATCCGACGGGCCATCTCCAGATCGAGACCGGCAAGATTGAAATCGGTCTGCTCGCTCATCGCTTTCCCATTCATCGGTAAAGGACACTTCGGCGAATCCCCGATCCTCCAGCTTTTATCAGATCATAATGATACAAAACGCCCCGGGCGCCATCCGGTATCTGGTCCTCTCGCAAGCCGAACAACAACGACTCTCTTTCAGAAAGATGTCCATTCCGCATCCTCTTGTGACATGGACCCCGGAACCGACCAGGTCACAGCGCCGGAGCGACCGCCTCGTTCCCACGCTCCCGCCTGGTAGCGCCCTTCGCGAACCTGGAAAAGGCGTCACGAACCAATCACTGTTAGTCCACGGTTTTTCAGGGCGTCTCTGGGTCATGCTGCTGGCGACGTCCTGGGGGCTCTTGGGCGCCGCACTATTCATCGTCTTGCTCCATCAGAGAAGCCGACACCCTAGGAATGTCGGCAGCCCACGATCCCCTTTCGCCACCATTCCGGCGTTGGTGACCTGAGTGTTGCTGAGATAAAGGCTAGAGAGTTTGGTCAGACCCTTCAGATGCACCAATCCAGCATCGGTGACCTGAGTAGTAAAGGACAACAAGTTCGGTCATCCCCTTCAGATTTGCGAGCCCGGTATCGCTGACGTGCGTGCTGTCGAGGATGAGGCAGATCAAGTTGGTTAACCCTCTCAAATGCGCCAGCCCGGCATCGCTGACCTGAGTATCACCGAGTTCGAGTGTAGAGAGCGTGGTCAGTCGGCTGAGATGCACTGGCCCGTGTTCGCAGAGCAGGCAAGTCGCGCCAGCGCAGAGCGCAGCCCAATCGGCCGTTCAGACTCTTATCTCCTAACGCGGCGGAGCCGCAAACCAGAAGGACTCTTTCATTCGAACATGTCGGTAGCGGATATCTCTCGCTGTTGGTAAGCATCCTTGCAAGATTTCGCCGCATCCATGCGGCGACCAGGGGCTCATTGCCGCCCCCTGGACCCCTGCTAGCCTCTCTCTGTTGCCGGCAGAGAAGAGTTCCGCAGATTCTGAGAACCTCGCGCTGCCCTTTTTCGCGATCCGCTTGAAAAAGCTTGGGCAAGAACGGCGTTCTGCCTCCAAAATGGGTTTGTCAAGAACAGCCACTTCGGAGGAGAACGCCATGAAGACGCTGTCGCGCTTCGTCGTCAAGTTTACCAAGCTAGTCGTCGCCGTGCTCGCGTGCTTCGACCGGGTGATCTATAAGGGCTATCTGCCCATCAGCAATGGACCAGCGCTCGAAGCCTTCGTCGACCGTATTCTTAAGATCCGCCGGTGTGACTTCATGGCCTTTGCCGAGAAACAGTCCGAGATCTTGATCGGCCACGCCAAGCGACTTGCCCAGCGATACGGCGCCGAATACCAGTTCCTTCAAGGGGCTCATCGCAAGGAAGCCATCGCCCACGAATTCCTCCGAAAACGACCTATTGGCGAAGGTTTGATATGTATCCTCTGCTGCATGGAGTGCTGTCCAAGTTTCAAACTCAAGTACGGCAAAGGTCGACCCAGCCTGGTCAACGCACGTCGACAACAGCGCGTCTTGTACTTCTACTTCCTCGATCCCCAGTTAGATCTGATTCATATTCGTCTGGCGACCTGGTTCCCGTTTACCATCCAGATTTATGTCAACGGCCACTCGTGGTTGGCCCGCCAGATGTCCAAGCGACGGATGGGATTTGAACAGCAAGACAACGCATTCACCGCTTTGGACAATCCCCGAGTTGCTCAAAGGATGGCTGACTCGTTCACCAAGCTCGAATGGGTCAAGATCCTCGATCGTCTAGCGCGGCGGGTCAATCCATTGGTAAAAGAAGGGTGGTTTCGCTGCCTCAGTTATTACTGGGTCATCGATCAAGCCGAGTTCGCGACCGATGTTATCTTCACCAGCCGCGCGGCGCTGGCTGGTCTCTATCCGCGGCTACTGGATCATGCCGCGGTGAACTTCTCAGCGAAAGACATCCTGAGTTTCCTGGGACGTCGATTCCATCCCCTGTTCGATGGGGAGGTGCTCACGAGTTGCCAGAAAGGACGATGGCCCGGTGCCCGCGTCAAACACCGGATGAAGAACAACTGGCTCAAGATGTACGATAAGTTCGGCTTGATGCTGCGGATCGAGACCGTGATCAACGATCCGCGTGAATTTCGGGTGCGCCGGTTACGGACGCGTGCAGGGCGTCCGCGGATGGTGTGGTGCCCGATGAACAAAGGTGTCATCAACCTTTATCGTTACCGTGAGGTGTCACTGGTTGCCAATCAGCGATACCTGGATGCTCTGTCCACGGTCGAAGATCCGGCGCCGGCGTACAGCCAGCTTAAGGAATTGACCGAGCCGGCGATTGTCTTTGGCCGCAGTCATGCTGGGTTCAACCCCGCCACCTCCGCCGACGTGCGGTTCTTCCAAGCGGTACTCGATGGGGACCATGTGCTCCGCGGTTTTCGCAACGCGGATGTCAGGGATGCGTTCTACGTACCCAACAAAGACGTCGGCGAACAGCGTCGTCAAAGCCACGCGGTCGGTCGCATGTTGAAGCGATTACACGTACGAGGATTAATCGCAAAGGTGCCGCGCAGCCGTCGCTGGCTCGTTACCGCGAAAGGCCACCAACTGTTGGGAGCGGCGGTTCAACTTTACTATCATGGAATACCAAAGGCCGTTGGCAGAGCAGCATAATCCATTGAAAAGACGCGCACGGCGCAGAGATCTTACGGACGAAGACTCTACTTCGTTATCTTCGTTTTCTTCTGTTCAAATCTTGTGGAGCACCTGGCATGACAAGCCCCCAGTCCAGAGCAGGGCATCTGACCCAAACCCACTCACTCCTTGAAGCATTCTTGTATTATCCGTGTTCGATCCGTGTTTGATCCGTGGCTAAAATCTCCGCTCCTGTTCTACTCCAATTCTTCTTTTTCCCGCCGCCGTGGCTCCCATCCGCGGCCCCAATTCCCGACCGCCGCGGTCCGAAGGTTCTGGCGCTCCCTACGCCAATCCATGACCGCCGGTAGAGTGCTCGATATTTCTCGGCAACAGCCAGTTGCGCACGTGTCGTTGCCCGTGGCATTCCGCATCATCTTATTCGCAGGGGACAGGAGGTTCAGGATCGGGGTTCAGCACAATCACGTCCGTGTCCGGGTGGCCGCCTCTCCACGACGGATCAAGCGAACTCAGATGGACGTGGCTACTCCGCCAGCGCCCCGATTCAATCTCTGCGGCGCAGCTTTCGAGGAAACGGGAGACGCGTCGGAGATCGTCAGCCTGGAGGTCGAAGCTGATCTCACGCAGGTCGAGCAAGCCGAATTCCTCGTTTGCAACCGCCCGCTTGTAGCCGTAAATGGGCATGCGCGAAGTCTCGATTCTCATTGAGGTGTCGCGCCCTGGCCGCATCGGAAGCCAGGAGGGAGCTTCGTTTACCTACTGGGACTTCCCCTTGAACTTCTTCTTGAACGACTCCGGCAGCCGGTCCCGAACCGCCTTGGGAGCGTTGGTGACAATCGAG
Organism: uncultured Planctomycetota bacterium; assembly: GCA_963823665.1. GTDB lineage: Bacteria > Planctomycetota > Planctomycetia > Isosphaerales > Isosphaeraceae > CAVXHV01. The sequence goes on along the minus strand of CAWGMQ010000006.1, from coordinate 1,297,053 downwards.
GGACGGGAATCCGAGTCATACTCAATCGCCCCCCAGTAATCGTCTCGACTCCCGATGGGGTCGTATGCGATCTGGACGAGACGATCACGCCCGTCGAAGATCCAGATCGCTCTGGGCGCTCTCGCCTTGGGTGACTCTACCAATGCGAACCACCCAGCTCCTTTTTCGATGAAGGGCTCCGCAGGCCCGCACCAGAACATGTTGGTTCTGCCGATCTCGTAGTTCAGCTTGCCCTTGTCCTCGTAGATCCTCAGCGCCAGTTCCCCATGATAGAGTCGATACGTGCCGACTCTGGAGATGAGTCCATCCGTCCCGACTTTATCATGAGCAGCGAGATGGACGGGCGAGACGTAGGACAGGATGATCACGGCTCCAAATGCACGTGTTCTTCTGGACATGCAAATTCCTCCGTACCAACACTCCGTTTTGCCGGCCCGAAGGATCGGGCTCACCGAGGGATTTGTCGGGAATCCTAGCAATGTAGAGGTCATCCGTAAACACGGATCGGAGAAACCACCCACGACACTGTCGTCCGATCGTCCTCTGCTTCACATCATTCAGAATGCCGCTCTGTCGAGTTGCGGTCGATCGCACAGGCAACAGAATCAGTAATTGATCGTGAGGCTCGGCAAAGCCCGCTTGATCTCTTTCACCCCCCTGCGGGTGACCAGAGTGCTGTACAGGGTGAGTTCCGAAAGGTTGGTGAGCCCATGAAGTTGCCTCAGCCCGGCGTCGGAAACCCGAGTGGCGCTGACGTCGAGTTTCGTGAGGTTCCTCAGACCCTTCAGATGCACCAGCCCAGCGTCCGTGACCCGAGTGCCCATCAGGACAAGTTCCGAGAGTTTGGTCAGCCGTTGCAGTTCCGCCAGCCCGGCGTCGGTGACCTCAGTACCAGTGAGATCAAGTTTCGATAGGTTGGTCACCCCACTCAGTTGCGCCAGCCCGGCGTCGGTGCATTGAACGGCGTCGAGGGCGAGTTCCGAGACGCTGGTCAATCCCTTGAGCTGAGCCACCCAGGCGTCGGTCACGGGAAACTGATGAATAATCACTCGCTCGACCCGGTTAAGACGCCCGAGTTGCACAACCGCTTCATTGATTGCCTGTGACGACCAGAAGAGTCTGACATCGGTAACGTGAGCGAAATAGTCGACTCCAATGCGATCGGCGAGGTTTCCTCGCTTCAACGGTTTTACTCCTGGATCATAATCCGCGGATGTCCATCCCCAGTCATATTTGACCCCACCGGCTCTCGCGATCGCCGCAACTGCCTCACGCTGGATACGAACGCTTCGGACGAGCCAGCCAAGCCAAGCACCGATCATCAGCACCAGGATGATCAACCCCCGCATGCTGAATCGCAGGAATCTTCGCCACGGACGTGCGACGGGGCTAGCCGGCATGGACGCCACTCTCCCACGTTGGAGACGCTTGTCGACTCAGATCATACCAGGAACCTAGAGTCGCCCGCCGAAGACAATTGTCGGCCTTCGCTCCGAGGCTGTGATTTTTTCGGCGTTGGGGTTGATTTTGTATAGTGTTCACGTTCTAATACCATGCATGTAGTCCGCCGCATGAGCCCCACGCAGCCCCGGTGTTGCAGGACGAGCGTCATGACACTTCCTCTCTTTAGCCCAGAAGACTTGCCCGATCAGCCCTCTCCCGCCCAGGCTGCCCAGTCGATGCCAACTGGCAAGCCGCGGCTGCGGTGTCCCGTACGCGACCAGATCGAGATGCGCTGGGCATCGCTCGATGAATTGCTCGAGGCCGACCATCCGGCCCGGGTCGTCTGGGCGGCGGTCTGCAAGCTCGATCTGAAAGCCTGGCTCGGCGAGATCAAGGCCGTCGAGCGACATGTCGGCCGAGATGCCACCGACCCGCGCTTGCTGGTCGGATTGCGGGTTTTCGCCACATTGAAGGGAGTCGGCAGCGCCCGTGAAATCGAACGGCTGTGCGAAAAGAACCAAGGGAGTCTGCCGTACCAGTGGCTGTGCGGCGGCGTAACCGTCAACCACAGCATGTTGTCCCACTTCCTCGCTTGTGGGGGCGAGAAGTTGAACGAACTGCTCACGCAGATCGTGGGCACCCTGCTCCATGCCGGGTTGGTGAAAATGGACCGGGTCGCTCAGGACGGAATGAGAGTGCGTGCCAGCGCGGGCAAGAGCTCGTTTCGTCGTCGCGGTAGCCTGGAGGAGTGCCTGAAAGCGGCGAAGGAGCAGGTTGAGGCGCTGAAGAAACTGGCCGAGGAGGACACAGCAGAGCTGACTCGACGGCAGCGAGCGGCGCGGGAGCGTGCCGCCAACAAGCGACAGCAACGGATCGAAGAAGCGATGCGGCAGTGCGAGGAGCTGCAACGCGAACGTGACGAGTCCTACGGCCGCAAGGGGCGGGAAGCGCGTGCTTCGACCACCGACCCCGACGCGAGGATCATGAAGTTTCCAGACGGAGGATTCCGGCCGGGATATAACGTTCAATTCACAACAGACACCGAAAGCGGTGTGATTGTGGGTGTGGAGGTGACCAACGCAGGGAACGATGGCGAAGAACTTCCGCCCATGCTCGACCAGTTGGAGGAGCGTTACGAACGAATTCCGGATGAGGCATTGGTTGACGGTGGCTTCACGACCAAGGACTCGATCGATCAGGCGGCCCAACGCGGCTGCATCGTATACGGGCCGATCAGAGACGAGAAAAAGAAACAGGCAAATGGAGAAGATCCCTACACCGCAAAGAAGGGCGACAGCGAAGCGGTTGCCGCTTGGCGGATCCGAATGGGGACCGAGGCCGCGAAGCTGATCTACCGGCTGCGAGGCCAAACAGCCGAGTGGGTCAACGCCCAGGCTCGCAATCGAGGATTCTGGTTTATGCCCGTGCGTGGCCAACCGCGTTGCCGCGCCGTCGCATTGTTGTTTGCAATTGCTCACAACCTGGTTGTCGCAGGGAGACTGCGCCCAGCGATGGGCAAACTGGCGGAATGAGCGGTACTTTGCAAAAAAGGGACAAAATAGGAAAGCGCGTTTGCGTCAACGGCTGGGCTATTGGAGAACTGGCGTGAATCGGCGGCACTAACCGAGCGACCAAGCGGTGAATCACAGCCGACTAGGCCCAACGGCCGAGTTACCGCAACGCGGCCAAAAGATGACAGCCTCTCCGCGAAGGCACGTTCCCTCGCGGAGCGAGGGCCCACTTTTCGAAAGAGTTATTCTCGGCCTGTTCCTGACCGAGCGGGTGCACGCGCCGGGCCGTTTCTTCGCCCCCAAAGTCCCGGCGATACATCAAATCTTGCGTCCGGGCCTTTTTTGGTCCCCTGGAGCACAGCCGGATCCGCCATTCAGGCTCCCATCTTCTTATTTGTTACCTTCGTTACCTTCTGTTTAAATCTTCACGCGCATCGCGCATGACAAGCCTCCAATCCAGTCCAGGGCGGGGCAGCCGACCCAGACCCCCGCACTCCCTGACGTATTCTTGTATTATCCGTGTTCGATCCGTGTTTGATCCGTGGCTAAACTCTCCGATCCTCGTCTCGTTTATTTCTTCATTTTTCTGCCGGCGCGGCTCTCTTCCACAGAGTCGCCCGCCGTTGGGATACAATTCTTCCATGAGAACTTCGGGAGGCTACCAGGCAACCCCAATCGCAAAAGGACCCGCACCATGCTTTCCGTCTTCTGCTCGCCCAGCCGCTACACGCAAGGAAAGAACGCCACCGCCGTCCTTGGAGCGGAGATCGCCGGCCTGGGATTGAGCGGACCCGCGCTGATTGTTGCGAGTCGCTCGCCCATCCGACTGCTGACCGGAACCTGGAAGCACACCTTCGCGGAAGCTGCAATCGCCTATTCAGTCCATGAGTTCGGCGGTGAATGTTCCTTGGCTGAAATCGAGCGAATCAAGCAGGCCGCCAGAGAACACAAGTCCCAGGTTGTTGTAGGAGCCGGCGGTGGAAAGGTACTCGATGCCGCTCGTGCAGCAGCATCCGATCTGAATCTGCCCGTCGTGAACTGCCCGACGGTGGCCTCGAGCGACGCCCCGTGCAGCGCACTATCGGTGATCTACTCAGACGATGGTGTCGTCGAAGGTTCCCGCTTCTATCGCAAGAACCCCGACTTGGTACTGGTCGATACACAGGTCATCGCGCTCGGGCCGCCTCGGCTGCTCGTGGCGGGAATGGGTGATGCGCTGGCAACGTGGTTCGAGGCCAAGACGTGCGCCCAAGGCCATGTCAAGAACATGCGAGGAGGCTTATCTACCCAGAGCGCGTTGGCACTGGCGAAACTCTGTTACCGCACGCTGATGGCTGATGGGCCCGATGCCCTGCGCTCCGTTCAAACCCAGGTCGTCACCCCAGCGCTCGAACGACTCGTCGAAGCGAACACACTGCTGTCAGGCCTCGGGTTCGAGTCTTCCGGCCTTGCGGCAGCCCACGCCGTTCACAACGGATTGACCACGGCCAAGGGCACCCATCCTTACCTGCATGGGGAAAAGGTTGCGTTTGGTCTACTGGCCCAGCTCGTACTGGAAGGACAACCTCGCCCGGTGCTGCATCGCGTATTGACCTTTGCAACCGAGGTCGGCCTGCCCATCACATTGGCCGAGATCGGCTTGACGGATCTGCCAAAACACGACCTGCAAAAAATCGCGGTCCGTGCGACAGCCCCTGGCGAAACCATCCACAATGAACCATTCGAAGTCGAGCCGGACATGGTGGCCGACGCCATCATGGCAGCAGACGCCATGGGCCGGGCGTGGAGGAATGACCCTCCGTGTTCGATCCGTGTCTGATCCGTGGCTAAACTCTCCGCTCCGAATCTTGTTCAGCTCTTCATTTTCCCGCCAGCGCCACTCCCACCCGCGGCTTCACCCATTCGCCTTCGAGCCGCCCGCCCGCTGCACGTCACAACATCAACGAGCGTCTCCAGGTCTTCGAGCTGAGCCCGATGGTTGATGATACACGCTCGCAGCCAGAACCTCCCATCAATCATTGTGCTCGAGAGAAATATCTGCCCGCCAAGCTGAATTTCTTCCAGCACCGCTTTGTTCATCTGATCGATCTCAGCCTCCTGGCGAAGCTCACGCGGAGCAAACCGGAAACACACGATCGAGAGACTCTGCGGCTCAAAAACCTCGAACTCACCCGATTCCCGCAGCCGCCCCGCCAGCTTCTGTGCGTACGAGATGTCCCGCTCAATCGAAGCGCGATATCCCGCCAGCCCATGATAGCGTAACGCCATCCACACCTTGAGCGCACGAAACCCGCGAGTCTGCTGAAACCCAAATTCGCTGAACCACGGCAGTCCCCCCACGCCTTCGAGTTTCCCGTCCGTCCTGAGATAAGGAGGAACCAGGCTGAACGTGCTGCGCATCGCCTCCGCATCCCGCACCAGCACCAACCCCGCCTCCACCGGCACATACAACCACTTGTGCGGATCGAGCGCCAGACTGTCCGCCCGTGAAAGCGACCCAAGCTGAGCGCCATACGACTGCGACAGCACGGCCGGTGCCCCATAGGCCCCGTCGACATGCAGCCACACGTTGTTCTCCGCGCACACATCCGCAATGGCTTCCAGAGGATCGATCGCCCCGGTATTCACGGCGCCCGCACTGGCGATTACGGCAACGGGAACATTACCCTGCTGCCGATCAGCGGCAATCCCAGCCCCAAGCGCCGCGGGCTTCATGCGCAGCGCGCGATCATGCTCCACGATACGAAAGTTCTCGTGCCCGATCCCGAGCAGCTCAATCGCCTTCTGATGGCACCCATGCCCCTCGCCGCTCCGGTAAAAAGTCATCTTGGCCGGAGCTCCTTGTACGCCTCGCGCCCTCACATCAAATCCGCATTTCACCTGCCGCGCGACCGCCAGCGCCGTGAGCGCAGCCATCGATCCGCCACTCACGAGCAGCCCCATGCTCTGTGGCGGAAATCCCACGATCTGCTTGAACCAGTTCACCACCGCGCGTTCTACATATACAGCGGCGTGATTCCCCCCCGCGCAGCTCGGGTTCATCGCCGCCGCAAGAGCCTCGGCGAAAACACTCAGGACCACCGGCGGCGAGTTCACCCACCCATAAAAACGTGGATGCCCGTTCCCGAACGGAAACGGCTCGATGTCGCGGGCAAACGCGTCCAGCACGTCGTCCACTTCCGCACCCGATTCCGGCGGCTCCGAACCCAGCCACTGAGCCGCAAGCTCCGCTGGCACCGGTCGAAAGACGGGCTCCGCGGGCAACGCCGACAGATGCTCCGCAATCATGTCCACCACGCGATACCCAACGCGCCTGATTTCATCCGCAGGCCACTCCCACCGCGGATTGAGACCGCGCCCTGCGCCAGACTCGCTCGTTCCTTCTGTCGCTTCATTCACGGATAACGACCTCCTGGCGCCTCATCAGATCCCCCTTGTGTCGATGCTCCGCGTCGGCACACCGCCTCCCGACGCTCCGCGTCTCGCCCAAACCGCGAGAATCCGAACGCACTGCGAACGTAACTCACCCCCAGCATACAGAAACACCGAGGTCCCGCGCAGTCGTCGCCTGGTCGGCGCGAGTTTTGCTCGAAAGTCCCACTGCCAGGGAGCGGCACGCGCGGAAGGAATCCCATGATCAACGCCACGGCTTCACCCAGCTTCCGCAACAACTTCGATGTCGTGATCCCCAACGATGCGTCGGTCGTCGATGCCATCGACGCCATCAATCGCACCCTCAGATCGCTCAAGGGAATCCTCGCCGAACCGCCCCCCAGAGCCCTCGTCGAGGCGCTCGAGCCCGACAGTGTCAGAATTCGAGCCTATCTCTGGGCTCCCTCGCAGAACGCCGACTGGTTCGCGCTCTTGAGTGAAGCCAAGCTCAAGACCAGAGTGGCTCTTCAGCAAGCCGGAGTGATCGGCGCCGCCGCCAAGTTCGTTCCGTCCCAGCTTGCAAGCCAATCCGATGCCACCCGAAACGAGGCCGCCAATCTGAAGCGTGATGCCCAGGCCGCCGCCGCACGCCCGCACGCCGGCGGCAACGGAACAACCACGCCGGTCGACCGAGTCCTGGATCAGCCCGAAACACGAGTCAGCGAGGAAGGAGCCAATCTGCTCGGTTGAATTGACCCCAAAACGCTCCCGCCTGGCACCGCACGAGATCACGTGCTACCCTGACAAATGTCACACAACTCACGATTCGAGACCAGTTCAGAGAGATCGCGCAATGCCAAGCGCAGTACGCGGACGCCTTGCGGAGCGGCTGATGGCCATCCTCACGTCGTTGCCGAGATCGCGTTATTTCCCACTCGCCGTCGCGGCGCTGGCGGTCTTCCTCGGTCTGCCCTCTCTGGGTACGGGCTTGATCCTCGACGATTTTTATCACCGCGAAGTCTTGCAGCCGTATTCCGCGTACCGCGACCTGCTCGGACCTCCATCCGAGATGTTCCGCTTCTTTCGCGGCGACCCCGTGCGCACCGGCCGCATCATGGACATCGGCGCGTTCCCCTGGTGGACCGACCCGACGTTGAAAGCCGAGTTTCTCCAGGCTGTGCCCACCCTCACCCACCGGCTCGATTACGCACTCTGGCCCGGCTCGCCGGCGCTCATGCATGCCCACAGCCTGTTCTGGCTCGCCACCGCGGTGGCCGCCGCCGCGGTATTCTACCGGCGGATGCTCGGCCCGACGTGGGTCGCAGCCGTCGCCGCATTGCTCTTTGCCGTCGATGATGCGCGAGGCACGACCGTCGGATTCATCGCCAATCGCAACGTTCTGATCGCGGCGACCTTCGGCTTCTCCGCACTCGTCTGCCACGATCGGTGGCGGCGCAATGGCTCCATTCCTGGGGCGCTCCTGGCCGTGCTCCTCTTTGCCCTGGCCCTTTTCTCCAAGGAGGAAGGAATCGGCACGTGTGCCTATCTCGCTGCGTATGCTCTCTGCATCGACCCCAAGGGCTGCTGGCGCGGCTGTTTGGCACTAGCACCCTATGGCATGATCGTCGTGATCTGGCGCACGCTACGCGACTCGTGGGGCTTCGGCGTTCAAAACGTGGGCGTCTACGTCGATCCCCTCACCGACCCCATTCCGTACCTGGCCGCCCTGGCCAAGCGCCTGCCCCTGATGCTCTTCGGCCAGTGGGGCCCGCTTCCGGCCGAAACCGGTGCCGTGCTGCAACCGCCGTTATCGACCTTCTTTTGGTGGTCGGCGGTCGGCCTGGTCGCCCTTCTACTCGTTGCCGTCGCCCCGTTGCTCAAGCGTGATCGCCTCGCCAGATTCTGGCTCGCGGGAATGGTATTCGCGGCCGTTCCCGTTTGTGCCACCTTGCCGATGGACAGGCTCCTGACGTTCGTCGCCCTGGGCGCGTTCGGCCTGCTGGCCCAGTTCTGGGAGCTTGTATTCACACGATCGGGAACTCCCCCTCAGAGGCTCTGGTCGCGGATCCCCGCCGTTGCGCTTGCCTGGTTTTTCGTGGTCGTGCATGCGATCTGGGCGCCGCTCTTTTCGCCTTGCCGGGCGACCAGCCCGCTCGGCCCGTTCTGGGTCGAGCATCGTCTTTATGTCAATGCGCCTCTCGGCCCGGCGATCGGAGAAAAAACGCTGGTTGTCGTCAATGCGCCCAGCGTGGCTCATGCGGCCTACCTCGGCTTCCGACAGTTGGCCGCCGGCAAACCGATCCCGCGCCACATACGCGCCCTCGCGCCGGCAGTTCCTTCGGTCATCATCCGCCGCCTCGACAAGCACACCCTCGAAATCACCCCCGGTTGGGGCTACCTCAGTTTCGTCTTGGACAAGGTATTCCGCAGCGACCGTAGGCCGATGGCCCTGGGAGAGGAAGTGAAGCTCACCGGAATGACCGCACGAGTCGCCACGCTCACCACCGATGGCCGCCCGAACGTCGTGACCTTCCGTTTCGACGAGCCGCTCGAATCCCCATCGTTCGTCTGGCTCTGCTTCCGCGGCCAGAGCTTCGAGCCCTTCAGGCTACCCGCCATCGGCAAGGAAACCGAAATCCGCTTCGACTGGCAAGCCATGTTCAAGCCACCCGGTCTGTAACAATACAGTGTCGTCCTTCGCTCAAGATCACTGTCGCGGTCCAGCCCCCGGCTGCGCCGCCGGCGTCATGACAACCGATTCACCCATCCGATCGAGAAATTTTCCCGACTGCACCAGGTCATTCTTCGCATCCCCGGTCGACAGCCGCACCGTCACGAGACAGCCGTCGTCCTGTTGCTCGACCTTGACCTTCAGCGTGCGGCCGAGGTTCTCCATATCCCGGTGCGCCACCTTGTGGAACGGGCCTTTCCAGCTCCAGGAAGATGTCGTCACTCCCTGGGAATAGTCGAAGCCCGCGATCTCTTGCATCGTTTCGTGGTTGTGCATGATGTCTTCGACGGCGATTTTCACGGCATTGAATTTGGCCGGATAAAGTCGATCGACGGTCAGATCCTCGCCAGGCACGTTGATCGGACGCGTGCCCGTCATCTGACAACCGGCCGTCGCGGCCACGATGATCAAGATCGCTCGTCCCGGAACGGCCTTTCGCACGGCGGGCACTCCCTGGGCCTCGAAATCCACGACCAGCGTCCAACCTCATCACCGCGCAGCTCATCGGCATCGGCCGCGGTCGGGCCGCGGAATGTTAGTGCAAACCGCAAATCGTGTCAATCGAGCCGGAACCGGCGCTACGATGTAGGACAGCCGCCCTCGGCTGTCATGAGCCACGCCGCACACCTCGCGCCCGTCCCCCCTCCAGCGCCCGCCGGACTTGCCACCGGCGCCCGAAGCGATGGCCAGCAACGCCACCAAGAACGACAATAAGAAGCGGTGGAGAAAAGAAAACAATCGGCAGGAACCACCCGTTCGGGACCAGCTTGCCGATGATCGTCACCAGCGTGAGCCCAACGGCGACTCCAACTGCCCAGCCGCCGAACGCACCGGCAATGACCCAACCCCAGGCGATCTTCGGCGCGGGTAGGCCATCGGGCGCGGGGCGATACGATCGGTCGGCCAGCCACCGTCCCACCCACGTGCCTACCACGGCGCCCACCACCAGTCCGCCGATCATGACGGGAAAGAATGCGAACATCGCGTACGGGCTCGGTGCGCCCCTCCGGTTCAGCATCAACGTGGCAAACCCGATGAAGCTTCCGAAAAACCCGAGGACCGCGCCGGCCATACCCCCGCCGGCCCGGCCGACCCGGCGATTTTCCTCGCGGCCTCGCTCCATCCCCGGGGCAGGGGGGATCGACACGACCGCGGAAGACACGCGCGCCAGAAAAGCCCGGCGCAGCTCGGCCGCCTCGCGCCAGAGTGACGCCCGTTCCGCCGCAGCCGCGATCCCCCGGTGGGCAAAAACCAAACACCCATCGGCCGCCTGGATGAACCACCCCGAGTGTCGTGCCAGGGCCGCCATCAAAGGCACGCGGAAGAGCCGCCGGGTTTCCTCCTCCTGGGTAGCTGTCGCCCTTCCGGGCAGGCACACCTGGTAGGACGACTGAAACTCGGCCACGGCGTGCCCGGTCATCGGGTCGCCGGCCTCCGGGTCGAAGTTGACCGGCGACATGTGAATCCGATCGACTTTCGTCCACCAGACGTCCGGGAGACAACTGAACGCAGGCAGGTGCGTCTGTTCAAAGACAACCACCGTCCATGAGCGGTCTACCGTCCCGTCCCCAGCCCCGGAGACCGTGGTGAGGTCGAACATCTGTGCAGCCGCGCCGTCATTCGTTCCGCTCAAGCGGTTCTGGCATCGGCTCCATCCCGCAAAGAGCGGTGTGTTGGGGCGAGCCTCCGGCGGGACGACGACGTCCCCCTCCTCATAGGTGAGCCCCAGCTCACCGGCAACCCCGCGCAGCTCTTCCCGCAGCGCCTGCGCCCTTCGGTTCGCTCGTAGCACGGAGATCCCCGTGAGAACCGAACCGACCACGACGAATGGGACAGGCGTGTTGAGCGGCCACGCCGCCCGATCGAGGATGCTCCGGCCGTTGACGACAATCTGGTTGGTAATCCACCAGATCCCGCCGCCGCTGATGCCGCCGACCACAAAAGCCCAGAGACTACCCAACACGACGGACCGCTCGCTCTTCACTTTGCCTGCTCCTTGGATTTCCCGGCTCTGAGTCCACCTTGTTGATTTTTCGCCACCGACAATGTTCGAAAGCGTCGCCGCCGCCTCCCGCTCCGTCGAGTTGTTCGCTTTTCGCAACTCAAAAATGTTCGATCAATGATATTTTGCGTCACTCATCGAAGTTTGGTTGTAGCTCTCTTAGCATCGATTCCTGCAGGCACGACCGGGTGGATGTCACCCGGCTCGCAACAATTGCAAACGAGATGAGGGATTATCGATCGTAGGTCAGGAGTTTCTAGCATGCGACGATACGCAGCGTCTGTAGCGATGACAGCCGCAATTGGGTTCTTCTCGCTAGCCAGCCCGGTGGTAAACGCTTCGGAAGTGGTCGTGAGTATCTCGGGTACATTCGGAGAGTTCAGCTACGGAAATCAACCCGCTCCGCTTAACGATGGCTATTTCTCCGGCACGGTGACGTTCGACGCGCTACCGGCTGCCAACAGCACGGTGATTTCATCAACCGCCGACGTCAACTTTTATGATTCGAGCCACAACCTTCTCTTCACCCTCGGAAGTGGCGGTTACGAAACGATGCGGGCCGGAGCCCACGGCTACACTTACTTGTCGGTCGGGGGAATCGTCGACCTGGGTGGTGGCACATCGGTCGATATTGCACCCCTCTCCCTCGAGTTCAATCACTGGCATTTCGGCCACTCGACGGGAATCGTGAAACCGTACGGTCCCCCGAATTATGCTTCGACGGTTGAGTATACTTATTTTCCAACGGGTTCTGACCCGAACTCCGGCGGCACAACTTACTTCGACCCGGTATGCCGAGGTCTGGCATGCGCGACCACAATCCAGTCCGTGCCCGAGCCGGCTTCGATCATGCTCGGCATCGTCGGCTTTGCCGGAACTCTCGTCTACTCCCGATTCCTTCGCCGCAAGGCGATTGCGTAACCAACCGGCCACCGACCGAATTCCCGGACCACGCTCGTCAGAGCGTGGTTCGGACGGGACGAACGTCCTCCAACCTTGGGCGTAAGCCCGATCCGTCACCCCGGTCGCGCTGACCGGTGGCTCGCCGCGTCATTACCACGCCCGCGCCCGCCAACCCCGCAAATTGTCGCCTTTCGCTCCGCGAAAGTGCGTCCTCACTCGTTCCCACGCTCCCGCGTGGGAACGCTCTCCCCGCCGCTCCGCGGCGCGATTCGTGAAGGCACCCCATTCACCCCTCACGCGCTCCCGCGCGAAAACACAACTCGAACTGGCCGTCCCGGTCGCAGCTCCTGCCTATTCGGTCCGGGATCGCCGCATCGTATGGGTGTATTGACGCCACCCCAATCGCAGACTCAAATGACGGAGGACCAGCTCAACCGGATGCAGGAGATGATCGCCAGCCCTGGCAAGAAAGGCCGGTCGCATGCCGCACTTCATGGCGCTCACGTCGCTCAGGAGAGCGATCACGGTGGTTCCTGTCGATGCCGCATTCAAGCCTTCCGTCGACTCCCTGAACGCGACTCGCCGCTCGATCCCGACATTTAGTCTGATCATGCTGGCCCTCGTGGCCGGGGTTGCTACATCAACCCCGACAGGCATTCCGGCCGCGCCAGCCGCGCTGCCGGCAAGCTCTCCGAAATCTCAGCCCGCAAGCGCCAACCCAGCGTCACCGCAAACCTCTCAACCAACGACCCCAAAGGTCAACGTCCTCTGCGTGGATGCCCAGGGCAAGCCGGTGCCGAACGCGGAAGTTTTTCTCTTTCAGCAGACCGGCAGCGTTAAAGGCCGGTACGTTCGATCGGGCCCATTCACAACAGACGAACACGGCAGGGCTCTCTGCTCCGACGCGATCTTCAGCAACGAATCCGGCAACTTCGATCGCTGGATCTACGCACGCGTGCCGGGCCGCTTGATCGGCACCGCCCGCGCCGCCAAGTGGACGAACCGCGCTCCATTCAACTCGGGAGGCCGCGTGAGGCTCGAGCCGTCGCGCTCGATAGAAGGAAAGGTGACGGTGCCCGCAGGCTATGACCCCACGAAGGTGATTGTTCGCACGCGCGTCCTCCACGTGATCACCGGACCCGACTTCTTCGATTACGAGTCGTTCCCGCGCGAAGACAACTTTCCCGGTCTCGACACCGCGTTGCCCGAACGCTTCGACTGCCGACCCGACGCACAAGGTCGAATTCACTTCAGCGATGTCCCTACAAGCGGAAGGCTCACGTTGGTAACCAACGGCGACGGGCTCGCCGAAGCCCAGTGGCGAAACGAGGGCAAAACCTTCGATCAGCCGATCCAACTGACTATCTCCACGGAGAGCCTCGTTTCCGGCCGAGTTCTCTCGCCCGACGGTAAACCCGCCGCCGGCGTTGAAGTCGTCGCGCGACTCTCACCTCCGCCTGAACGTCAGATCTACTACCTGAGCCAGTTCCGCGCGTTAACTGACGAAAATGGAACGTTCGCGCTTCACGGCGTCCCGCAGATCGAGTTCGTTCTCTCTGTGAGTGATTCGAAAAACCTCGGCACGTTTCGACCGCTCGAGAATCAGCTAGTCAAGCCCGAGCACGACCCGCACCTGACGTTGCGGATGGAGACCGGCACACTCGTATCCGGCCGTGTGCTCGATCCCGACGGCAAGCCCGTGGAAGGCGCCGCCATTTCGGCAGTCGTCGACAGCGAAACCGGGCCGAGCCCAGGCCTCGATGACGATTTCACCAAGGCAGACGGCAAATACCAGCTCCGCCTCCCCTCAGGCCGCGCAAAGCTCTACTTCAACAGCCTGCCCGAAGGCTTCGCGTATCCCAAACCTCAGGTGATCAAACTCCTCGACATCCAGCCCGGCCAAACCAACATCGAGAACCTGGATTTCACCCTCCAGCGCCAGGCCAAAGAAAGGGCACATTGATCCAATCACCTGATCATGATCAGTCGTCGAGAGGAACCTGCCCATTCATCGACCGCCACAATCGCCGCCATCGCTCTTCGGAGGGCAAGCCGAGCATCTCGGCGAGTCGAAGCTTTGCCGCGTGCGCCGGATTCGCTCGGTCATACTCGCCCGTTGCCAGGGCTTCGATAAGCGTCACCGCGGCGCCGGGGTCGATGCACCCTTTGGCCAGAAGGGCTCCCAGATTGAATTCGTTGCCGGGCCCATCACCGGTCGCCAGCGAGCGGAGGTAATCGTCGATCGGCCCGAATAGAGCAGCGGCCACCTCGCGGTCGTAGCGAGCCAGCAAGATGCACTCGGACCCAATATAGGAATACTCAAGCTGCCCCCTCTTCTCCTTCTCGAGCGCCGGATGAAGCGCCACGGCCCTCCAGTAGACATCTGCCAGTCGATCCGGCGCAACCATCTCAACGACCGGCAGGATCAGCACGGCTGGATTCGTCGGATAAATCAAGCGCACCGTAGCCAAGACGACAACCGGATCAGAGCCAGGCCCCGATTCCCGCAGTCGATCGATTTCGCCAATCGCGTGATCGATCGCCTCGCTTGCGCCCGATTTGTCCTTCTTGCGCTCCAGCCCGAGCGCCACGCACGCCCAAGCCAAGGCCCGCTCGGCCGGGCCCCGCTGTGATGCCGCAAACCCGCGGGCACGCTCCGGATCGACCTGCGCGAGCCGACGACTCATCTGCATCACACGACCGTTGGTGGCCCACTGAACTCCCGCTCGCTCCCACAGATTGAACACTCGCACCGCCTCCGCGGGTTGTTCGGTCGCGATCTCGGCCGCGATTGTCGCCGCGTAATCGTAGAAGATCGTGACTCCCACGTTAGCTGAAGGACGCGGCAGCTTCTGCAGCCGCTCAAGGGCTTGTTCGGGCTCGACCCGCGCGAGTGCCGCCAGAAAAATGTCCTGGGGCGGCGCCGATGGAGCGTCGACAATCGCCTTCCCCAGAGCGAGCACGGCCCGGGCGCGATCGCGCTCCCCCAGGTCCATCCATTGCTCGGCGAGCTTTGAGGCCAGCGTGAGCTGCACCTGCCGATTCGCCGGTTTTCCCGCATTCTTGAACAAGTCCGTCGCTTGTTCCAGGAGCGTCCACCGCCGGTCGCGTTCTGAAGCGGGAAGCGCCGCGGCGACTGTCTCCAGTATGCCGGTCCTGACCGTCAGCGGCTGCACTAGCGCCAGCTCCGCGGCGCGTGCCGGATCGCGCTTCGCCAGACTGACGGCCACCGCTCCTTGGGTTCTCCCATACCCCCCGTCCGCTTCGTGAAACTCGCCCGCTCGCAGCAGCTCGATCGCGTGGTCCGGATCAAACTCCCCCAGACTGGCAATCGCCGCGAGTCGGGTTCGTTCGTCATCCTTTTGCGGATCGTGCTTCAAGTACGGCGCGAGCAGGCGATCCGCCAGAGCCCGTGATTCCTCAGGCGAGATAGGATCAGCCAGCGCCTTCATGACCGGCGCGGCCTCGCTCGTTTGCGCCAATCTGAACACCCTGGCTTCCGCCTTCGCCGCTGGATCGATCACCCAGCCGTGGACCCGGAACCCCGCATGCTCCGCCACGAGAACCGTCTTGACGGGTGTGATGCCGGCGAGCACGAACCGCCCGTCCGCATCCGTCGTCGTCGCCGCCCCGTACACCGGCAGGAAAACACGCGCCCCCGCGATCGCCCGGCCTTGCCCGTCCTCGATCCGGCCCGTCAAATTCCTGAGCGCCCGCAGCCTGATCGGCTGCAAGCTCGTTCGCTCGTCATCCAGCCTGATCCAATCCGAAACAAAAGGCACGTACCCGTCGCGCCCGATCGATACACGATAAGTCGAGCCTCCCAGCAAGGCCGGCGGCGTCTGAAACGTACCCTGAGGTCCGCTCTTGATCGGGCCATGATCGAGCCGCACGACCTCGTCGGGTGTGATCCGACGGCGAACTGGGTCACCCGCCACCGCGCCCGCACCCCGCACCCACACCTCGACCGGAATATCACCCAGCGGCTCACCCGCCTCCGTGCGAACCACACCAACCAGGCGCCCGGGCCGACCGACTTTGAGAACATACCCCTTCCCCTGAGGTTCATCGAGCGCCAGCGTGTGCGGTGCCAACTGCGAGCCAGCGACGCGTATCGACAGGGGCACAATGCTCGCGGCCAACCCCGTGAGCGTCGCCACGCCTTTGGCGTCCGTCGTCACCGTCAATCGCTCGACCCATTTCTCGGGAATCGTGAACCAGGCAAGCCGCCCGTCTGCCTTCCGCAGCACAACCGGCGCCACCCGCAGTCCCACGACCGGCATTTGATCCACGCCGACGATCGTGATGGTCCTGTCCGACGGTCGATCAAGTGTCAATCGAACGACGGGCGGCGGCGTTCTTCCGCCGAGCACGATGTTGTTGGACATCGCAACGGCCCATTTTTCCTGGTAGGCCCAGACGCGTGCATAATAGGAGCTCGATCCCGTGCGCTGCCGCGCCAGCTCGAACCGCGCATGGCCGTTGCCGTCGCTCTTCGCCCGCTCCGAGATCATCTCGATGTCGCCGGGTCCGCGCGAATAGGTCACCTGGGCAATGATCTCAGCCCCGGCCGCAGCGCGACCGTCTGCATCAACCACGTCGGCCTGAATGATGAGCGGACCCTGCTCGCTAGCCGGCTTCGCAACGGCGCCAGATTGCCCATCCCGCGCTGCGTTCTTGGCCCCACCTTTCTCAGTCGCCTCCCGCCCCGCAGCGGTCGAGCGCGCGCGATCCTGGCCGCCGGAACTGGTTTGCGCAGTCACGCCGCCGCCGGGCATGAGTCCCGCAATGGCGACCACCGTCGCCAGAACGATCAACATGGCGCATTTCATGGATCTGATGCCCCTGCGAAGTAGCGAACGCCTTGAAGAGGACAACCCGGGCCAGCGTATCCCCGCCGAGCCCGGCGTTCAAGGCACCGCACAGCGCCAGAAAATTCACCGATGCCGATCTCACGGTCCCCGAATGATCGATTCGATCCAGCGGCGAGCAACGTCACGCCAAGCCGCGTCGCCGCCGGAGAACCCACTCGAGGCAGAGCACGCCCAGAAGCAGTGTCCACACCAGCGGATGATCCCAACGCGGCGTGCGCGAGATGATGGTGACCTCCGGATTTCGCTTGGCGCCTGTCAAGATCGCCGCCAGCGAACGCGCATCGTTAATGACCTGTCCTCCACTCGCCTCCGCCAGCGCCGCGAGCGCAAGAGGGTCGGGCCGAACATCTCGGAGCTCGGGCGAGTCTTCGCGCACCTGGATCTCAACGTCCGCTCGCGCAACTTCGCGAGATCCGTCAAACGCAACGACCTGAGCCACCGCCGCATGAAAAGCCCCCGCACGCCCGGCATCCACGCTCGGACAGGCGAGATCCGCCTCGTATTCCGGCCGGTCGGCCCGCGGCACCATGCCGCGAAACGAGACTGACTCAGCCGGCGCGCCGGAAAGCCCCAATCGCGCCTCCAGCCGATATCGCGTCGTCAATTCCTTTTGATCGTCGAACGCACGCGCACTCAACCGCACGGACTCACCCGGTGCGTATACGAGCTTGTCGGTCTCGACGCGCAGCCGCCGGCTGCGGCCCGCGGAATGTTCACCCAGCCAGGAGACAACGTTCCGCCAGAACCGCCGAAAGTAGCGATTATCTCCGTTCTCGCCCCACGAGCTCTCGAAGTCGCGGCCCCAGTCGGGTGTCGTGTCGGTCAGCATCGCGAACGTGCGGCCCTGGCCGAAGCTCTCGCATGAAAAGATCGGCGCCTTGCCCACGCTGAGGAGCGCCCTGTCGGAGAGTCCCAGGACCATCGCCGCCGGTTTGAGCCGGTCGACCAGGTTGCAGCCGTAGAAGACGGGCATCTTCGCCAGGATCGCGCGGTTCCGTGCGCTGTCGTCGGTGAAGTGCCAGATCGGATGCCCCTGCGCTTCCGGCGGCACCACCACCCGGAAAAGCCGGCCTGATCCCCAGTAGATGATGTTCTCGAATCCGCGTTCCAGCCCCCATTGCCCCATATCCACGGGAATCAGCCCATTCCACACGGTCTTGTGATACTCACCCGCCCCATAGCTCTTGTTCCCTCCGACCATCGCAAACCCGCCTCCCCGCTCAGCAACCAACTCGACCGTCCAGTTGAGCTGATCTTGTGAGAAGTTTTCACGTGCGATGTCGCTGCAAATGACAACGTCATAGTCGAACAGCTCAGCCCGCGTTTCGGGATAGCCTCGAGCCGGATCGTTCTTTCTCGCCAGGCCAGTTCGGCCACCGGCCCGAAACACAGTCCCGATGTCGAGGCACTCGATGTCCGCATCTTCGGCCAGGGCCTGGCTCAGCCGCCGAAAAAGATTGGGGGGCCCTCCTTCCATGTAGATCACGCGCACCTTCCTCGTTTGAGCGCGCATCTCAAACGGAACGCGGTTGTTCTCGCGAATCGCCTCGCCGTCGAGCTCGGTCACGGCCGCGAGCAGAATGCGACTCCCGAGCCGACCGGCCTCGATTGCCAGGTGATGCGTTTGCTCACCGTCAGACAGCACGATCGGCAGCGACGCCAGCGGCTCGCCCGTCGCTTGATCCTGATACCGGATCTGAACCTCGGCCCGCCGCCCAGAATACCCCTGGCTGCGCACCACGACCGAGACCGGCACGCGTGCACCCGCCGGCGAATCGCGCGGGGCGATCACATTCGCGAGCGCCACGTCACCCGCCGTCCGCGGGTCGCCAACCGGCACGACGTGAACTGGTACGCCCAGCGCCCTATACCCTCGCGCCGTCGCACCTAGAGCCTCGGCCCCGGTCGTTCGGCCGTCGGAAAAGACCACCACACCGATCGGCAAGCCGTCCGCGAATCTTGCCGGCAGTTCCTCGACAGCAGAAGCCAGTTGAGTCTCGTTGTCGACCGCTTTCATCACCGTTCCGCCGGAAAGCCCCGCCAGCCGCTCACCGAACCGGTAAAACTCAATCTTGACCGGCGGCGCACCGCGCAGCAAGCGCGTTCGCTTCCTCGATCGTACGCCGCGCCTGTTCGAGCCTGCTCTCCGGGGCGCCCAGGCCCATGCTCCGCGACGCGTCGATGAGATAGATGACGCTCGGATCTCGGCCGGGCTGTCGTGTTTCATTCACCTGCGACGGCCCGAACAGAATGAGAACCAGCCCCGCCAGCACGCTCGCCCGAAGAACCAGAAGCAGCCACGACCGAGCCGCCGGCGCATCGGAAATAGAGCGAGCCAGCCCGAGCAGTGAAAGCGCTAGCGCCAGCGCACCCAGCAACACCGCCACTTCAATCGGTTGCCCGTGCGCCCATGCCACAGTCATCGCCTTGGGTTTAATGTCATCAATTGCCGAAATCCGCTTCTGCTGCAATGCCCTGGCGCTGCTCAGCAGATCAAATCAGGATTTCATGGATTCGTTCTAGCCGCATCCGCCGGTCTTGGCCACACTGAAACACAGCGCGTCGGCGGAACTTTCTGTCTTTCGCCCGCGAAAAGGCTGAAGATGGTTCAGTGCACGAATCGACGGCAAGCGATCCGGATCCACGCGACGAGGCAATCGCGATGAGTAGCAAACCCCCGTTCGGCCAGGTGCGAGGGCAGCTCTCGCCCTGGATCGCATGGCGCAACGCGTTCGCGGTCACGCTCCTGGGCTGTGCGCTCTTCGGGTTACTGTGTTTCGTCGTTCTGGGCGGCGAGCTAACCCGGCGGCTGGGCTGGTACCGCGGCGCCATCTGGCTCGAGGTCAGTTTCGCAATCGCGGGCCTGGTCGCCTTCGCGTACATCATCGTCTGGCAGCGCCGGCGCGGCTCCTCGCTGGCAGAGCTGGGCTGGGGTCGCCCGACAACGCCTTTAGCCCTTGTGCTGGCAGTGATACTCGGAGCAGCTTACACGAGCTTCGCCTGCTTCGGTGCGCGCCACCTCCTGCCCGGCGTCGACGTCATGCAGTTTACCTGGACACGGCTCTTGCTCGCTCCGCTGGGCATCTTCCTGGCCGTATCGGAAGAAACCTTGATGCGCGGCCTGTTCATGACCGAGTTACAGCGCGGTCAAGTGCCGGCCTGGCTCCAGATCCTCGCCTCGGGCGCATGCTCGGCGCTCTATCACGCTTTTCAAAATCCGACCCTGATCGGCTTCCTCCCGTCGTTCATTCTCTTCTCCCTTCACGCCGGCCTCTACGTCCTCGGCCGCCGCAGCCTGACGCCCGTGATCCTGGCACACAGCATCTATCACGTCCTCGGCGAGCCCTACCTCCTGATGATGGTATTCGCCGCCACTCCGCACTGAAAAGTCCACCCTCTGCAACCCCTTCGCACAGGAATCCCCTTGCAATCAACTCCCCGCATCGACGAAAGTAAGACGTAACGTAGGTCAGGCTTCAGCCTGACGTGAGCACGGCGATTGAATCACGGAATTCCATCGCGCGCGAAACGTACTTGAGAGCGCTCCAGAAAACCCGAAGTCTTGCACGCAAGCAGGAGCTTTTCGATGGCAAGCCGCATATGGCATCCCCGCCGGCCAATCAACGCTCTCTTGGCACTCTTCGTCCTCGCGGCCGGCGGCGGCATCGGCCCCCGCGCACTTGCCCAGGAAACCAAGGACGCAGCCAAATCGGACGCCGTCTTCGACGACGAAAAGAAACCGGCCGATACCGCCAAGACTCCGGCCACAGCCAAGGATGCAACCGTCTCCGACCGCGACACAATCGGCTTCAGCCAGCAAAACGCCGCCTCCCAGATGAATGAGCTGGAAGAGCGGATGTTCCGGCTCTCCGAGGCGCTTCGCGGGCTCGAGCCCGAAAACGCCTCCCGGCTTCGCCTGGCACTTCAGTTCTCCCGCGAGGAACAGATTCTCGACCAGATGCGCGAGACGCACAAGCTGCTCAAGGAAGCGCAGCTCAGCAAGGCCGAAACCGAGGTGAAGGAGCTGATCGCCAAGCTCCAGCACTTGCGCAACCTCCTCCTGGCCGAGGATCTCGACTTCCAGCTCAAGCTGGCCCGGCTCCGCCAGATGCGCGAAACGCTCGCCCAGCTCGAACGCATCATCGTTGAAGAAAAGCGTGAGCTGGGCTGGTCGCGCTTTGCCCTGGCCGAGCGCAAGCGCCTCGAACGATCGACCAGCCGCCAGCCTGATCTGGCTGCACTCGTTCGCGACCAGCAGGCCATCATCGCCGATTCCAAGAATGCCCCCAAAGGGAAGGACAAAGCCGCGAAGGACGCCTTGTCACCAATCAACGAGCGTGAAACCAAGCTCCGCCGCGCGGCCGCCGGCCTGGCGACTGACCCGTTGTTCGCCGACTTGCAGCCTCCTCACCTCCGCCGCGCAGACCCTCATCTGGCTGACGCCGTGAAGTACCTGGGCGACACCGATTCAGGCGCCGCCGTCTCGTCCGAGGAAAAGGCACTCGGCCTGCTCCGCGAAGAGCTCAATCGCTTGAACGACCAGGTGGCGCAGACCCAGAAAACGATCGCCGAGGCCGAATTCCGCCGCCGCGCGACCGATCAAGGCAAGAACCACGAAGCGACGGAAAGCCTCTCGGAGGCCTCTGCCCGGCTGGGAGATGTCGGCGTCGCCTTGCGCAAGGACCTGATTCGCGCCGGCGCCTCGATGCGAACGGCCCAGGACAACCTGGGCAAAACCGCCGCAGCCCCGGCAGCCGAGAACCAGACGACCGCGCTCGAAATCCTCACGAAATCGCGAGACGATCTCGCTGGCTCAGTCGAGAAACTGCTCGTCGAGCTCCGCATCGAGCTCCAGGGCCGGCTCGTGATCGAGTTAACAGAGATGCACGAAACCCAGATGATGATCCGCGAGACGACCCAGGCCCAGGCCCCCAAGGTCGCGCAGAAATCGCGGACCGCACTGCTCACCGTGGCCGCCCTTTCCAAGAAAGAGGGCGAGCTTGCAGACCGCTGCGAGCACCTGCTCGCCCTGGTCCAGGAAACCGAGTTCGGCATCGCTCTGCCGACAACACTTCACGTCCTCTCTCGCGAGATGCGCACCATCGAAAGCTGGCTCAAAGCCGAGGATGTTTCCAAGCGGACGATCACGCTGGAAATCCGCGTCGAGGAAGACTTGCTGGCACTCGTCCAGGCTATTCGCCGGCTGCCGCCCACGACACCCCCTCCGCCTGGCGAGCCCCTCCCCTCGGAGCCCAGAGAGCGCGAGCGCGAGCTCAACCGCCTGGTCGCCGAGCTCAAGATGGTGCGCCTGCTTCAGTCAAGGCTTAATGACGACACAGTCGTCGTCGACAAAACCCGCCCCGCCGCCACGACTTTGCCACCCCCGCTTCGCCAGGAAGTCGAAACCCTCGAAGCCACGCAGGACGAAATCCGCGACTCGCTGGTCAAGATCGGCGAGCGTCTGCCTGTGCCAGACGAAAACCAGTAGGTCAGGCTTTAGGCCTGACGATTTCTTCATTGTCGCCCTTCGCTCCGAGGCTGTGATTTTTTCGGCGTTGGGGTTGATTTTGTATAGTGTTCACGTTCTAATACCATGCATGTAGTCCGCCGCATGAGCCCCACGCAGCCCCGGTGTTGCAGGACGAGCGTCATGACACTTCCTCTCTTTAGCCCAGAAGACTTGCCCGATCAGCCCTCTCCCGCCCAGGCTGCCCAGTCGATGCCAACTGGCAAGCCGCGGCTGCGGTGTCCCGTACGCGACCAGATCGAGATGCGCTGGGCATCGCTCGATGAATTGCTCGAGGCCGACCATCCGGCCCGGGTCGTCTGGGCGGCGGTCTGCAAGCTCGATCTGAAAGCCTGGCTCGGCGAGATCAAGGCCGTCGAGCGACATGTCGGCCGAGATGCCACCGACCCGCGCTTGCTGGTCGGATTGCGGGTTTTCGCCACATTGAAGGGAGTCGGCAGCGCCCGTGAAATCGAACGGCTGTGCGAAAAGAACCAAGGGAGTCTGCCGTACCAGTGGCTGTGCGGCGGCGTAACCGTCAACCACAGCATGTTGTCCCACTTCCTCGCTTGTGGGGGCGAGAAGTTGAACGAACTGCTCACGCAGATCGTGGGCACCCTGCTCCATGCCGGGTTGGTGAAAATGGACCGGGTCGCTCAGGACGGAATGAGAGTGCGTGCCAGCGCGGGCAAGAGCTCGTTTCGTCGTCGCGGTAGCCTGGAGGAGTGCCTGAAAGCGGCGAAGGAGCAGGTTGAGGCGCTGAAGAAACTGGCCGAGGAGGACACAGCAGAGCTGACTCGACGGCAGCGAGCGGCGCGGGAGCGTGCCGCCAACAAGCGACAGCAACGGATCGAAGAAGCGATGCGGCAGTGCGAGGAGCTGCAACGCGAACGTGACGAGTCCTACGGCCGCAAGGGGCGGGAAGCGCGTGCTTCGACCACCGACCCCGACGCGAGGATCATGAAGTTTCCAGACGGAGGATTCCGGCCGGGATATAACGTTCAATTCACAACAGACACCGAAAGCGGTGTGATTGTGGGTGTGGAGGTGACCAACGCAGGGAACGATGGCGAAGAACTTCCGCCCATGCTCGACCAGTTGGAGGAGCGTTACGAACGAATTCCGGATGAGGCATTGGTTGACGGTGGCTTCACGACCAAGGACTCGATCGATCAGGCGGCCCAACGCGGCTGCATCGTATACGGGCCGATCAGAGACGAGAAAAAGAAACAGGCAAATGGAGAAGATCCCTACACCGCAAAGAAGGGCGACAGCGAAGCGGTTGCCGCTTGGCGGATCCGAATGGGGACCGAGGCCGCGAAGCTGATCTACCGGCTGCGAGGCCAAACAGCCGAGTGGGTCAACGCCCAGGCTCGCAATCGAGGATTCTGGTTTATGCCCGTGCGTGGCCAACCGCGTTGCCGCGCCGTCGCATTGTTGTTTGCAATTGCTCACAACCTGGTTGTCGCAGGGAGACTGCGCCCAGCGATGGGCAAACTGGCGGAATGAGCGGTACTTTGCAAAAAAGGGACAAAATAGGAAAGCGCGTTTGCGTCAACGGCTGGGCTATTGGAGAACTGGCGTGAATCGGCGGCACTAACCGAGCGACCAAGCGGTGAATCACAGCCGACTAGGCCCAACGGCCGAGTTACCGCAACGCGGCCAAAAGATGACAGCCTCTCCGCGAAGGGACTTCTTCCATCGTTCCTGCGCGCGCTGGAACGTTCTGGGTGCCGCTCCGCGGCGCCCGTAGCAGGCACACTCCGTGTGCCGGATTCGAAAGAGCAACGGCACACGGAGTGTGCCTACTACGTTACGGAGAGTCCTTGCCCTTCGCCGCACTCGCCTCCTCGGCATCAATCAACCCATCCGTATCCTTGTCAAGCCGGTCAAACGCCTCCCGCGGCCCCAGGAACTCGCGCCGCGAAACATCCCCGTCATGGTTCCGATCCATCTTCTGAAACCACACCGGGCCTACCCCCGGCTCGGAGCCCCCTCGCGCCGCAGTCATCGCCTGCGCCCTGATCGCGCCGATAACCCCACCCGTCAAACCAACCAGCCCACCCCGGCCAATGCCCACCTGAAAGTGATACGGAATCTCGTCCGCCGAGACGCGGCCGTCGCTGTCGCCGTCCCACGACGTCACCCGCTCGACCGCTCGCATCAACTCTCGTGCCCCGAGCCGTCGGTCCCGATCCAGGTCGACAATTCCGAAAATCGCCCGGCCCTGATCGGATGCATTGACCAGCAGGCGCCCCCGCGCAGCCTCATTCTGGCGATCGCCGAACTCGAGCAGCTCCTTCAAATAGATCTTCTTGTCCCCATTCCGATCGATCACCTCCGCCAACCCGGCCAGCGGCGATTGCGGCCCGTTGATCGCCTCGAGCTCCTTCCCTTCGAGGTAGCCGTCCTTGTTCGCGTCGGCAGCCTTGAACCGCTGCGTGAGAATCCGGGCGACATCGCCCGTCGCATACGGTCGATCATCAACCCGAACATCCACACGCACTTGCCCAATCACGATCTCGACGTCGCCTTCGGTAATCTGGCGAACCCGAACTTCCTTTGCCTGGCTCACGCCCGAGGCCGCATGCACCATCGCCCGGCGAGAAGCATCGGACGGGAGGCTCACATCCAGCGTCACGTCAATCGGCACCGCGCGAAAGAACTTCCGCAGCTCATCCAGGTCAAGCGATCCATCATGATTCTTGTCGGCCTCGGTAAACGCATCCGGATCGATCGCCAGCTCCTCGCTTGATAGCTTGTTGTTCTGGCTTCCCGGTATGGCTTCCTTCGCTTTGTCGTACTTCCTGAGCAAGAGCCGCGCCGGCCGAAGCGTCGACTCACCCGGCAGCAGCTCAACCACCGGCGGAGAAGCGTCCAGCCGCTCCTGGCGGCCGGGCGACACGTTGACAGCGACGTTGGCCATCGCCCGATCATTAAATGGGTCGAGCTCATACGCGCTGATCATTTGATCGTCGTCGAGATCGAGCGGCCGCACTGAGCCGCGAATCACGGATAGCTCCGACCGGGTGAGCAGCCCATCCTTGTCGCGGTCAAGCTGGTCGAACAGAGCGTCGGTGCGCCCGACGGCCTGCCGCTCGACCTGAAGCTGGAAGGGACCAACGATCGGCCGCAGCGCCTCGGCCAGCTCCTCGATCGAGACCTTGCCATCCTTCGGGCTCACATCGAGCTCGGGAAGCTTGGGCGGCACGGCCGCGCCTCGGGCCAGTCTCAGGAGCGGCACGACGAACTTTGCATCGGCCTCCTTGACGGTGAGGGTGCCGTCGCCGTTACGGTCGAGGCTCGAATAAATCGCCCGGATCGAGTCAACCCAGGACGCATCGAACGGTTTGTCACCGTTTGTGATCCGCAAACGCACGAAAACCGGGCGGTGATCCGCCAGGAACATCAAATCGTGCGCGCTCTCGCCGCCCGTTGCCGCAGGTGAAGATGCAGGATCCTGTGCAGGCACGGCGGCGGCCAGGGCGAGCACCATGACTGCCGCGGCAGCGTTCATCCCAGGATTTCCTTGATCGGCTTGGCCTTGAGATCGACGATCCGGATCGGCCGGCCGTTATCGACGACGTTCTGCTTGCCCGGGTCGATTCCCAGGCTCTTGACGACCGTCGCGAGCAGGTCGGGCACCTGCACGGGCCGGTCCTTGACCTCCTCACCGTCGGCCCCTGTGTTGCCGATCGCCTGCCCGCCATGAATCCCGCCGCCGGCGAGCACCGTCGACCAGGCGTTCGGGAAATGGTCCCGCCCGGCTTGCTCGTTGATCTTGGGGGTACGGCCGAACTCGCCCATCCAGACAATGAGCGTGCTATCAAGCAGCCCGCGAGAACGTAGATCGTTCATGAGCGTGGCCCAGCCGGCGTCGAGCACGCCGCAAAGCTTTTCGACCGCGTCAAAATTCTGCGCGTGAGTGTCCCACCCCAGGCCGTTGTTGCCGTCGACCGAGGAGAGTGTCACCTCAACGAACGGCACGCCGCGCTCCACCAGCCGGCGGGCCAGCAGACAGCCCTGGCCGAACGGGTTCCGCCCGTAAGCGTCCTGGACGGCTGCCGGCTCTTCATCCAGCTCGAACGCCTTGGCGGCCGACGATCGCATCATCTTCACCGCCCGGCGATACGCGCTCTGATGGCTCGACGTCGGCCCCCCCGACCGGCTCGCCACAAATTCACTTCCTAACGTCTGCATTAATTCCAATCGCTCGTCCGCTCGCGGCCGCCCGATTCCGCGCGGGATCTCCAGGTCCTCGACTCGCAAGGAGGGCGCTCCTCCATCCGGTCCACCCGCCAGCCCTCGTTCGCCGACGTTCAAGGGCGCGCATTTGGGTCCCAGGAACCCCGAGCTAAAAGCCGCCGCATTGATCGCTCGCACCGGCGAAATGCTCACAAACCCCGGCAGCTCGGCCGACTCGCTGTCAAGCTCGTTGGCGACCAGCGAGCCCAGTGTCGGGTAGCGAACCGGGCCCTGCGGCAAATACCCCGTGCGGAGGTAGTAAGTCGCCCGGCCGTGGTCCCCTTCCTTCGAGCTCATCGAGCGAACGATGGCCAGGTCCTTCGCCTGCTTCGCCAGCTTGGGCAAGTGCGGCCCGAGCATCAGGGTCGGCACCGCCGATTGGATCGGCTTGAACGGACCGCTGTTCGCGTGCCCGGGCTTGGGGTCGAACGTGTCGGTCTGGCTCGGTCCGCCCGACATCCAGAGCAGAATGCACGATTTGCGGCGGCTCGGGTTCGTGGCCGCTTCCGCCGCCAGGGCCTCGATCCAGCCCGAAGCCGAGGCGCCGAGTGCGCCCACAGCGGCAAGCCGCATCAACTGCCGGCGGGTCAGTTCCGGAAAAGGGCGGTTCAAGCGGCTCATGGATCACTCCCTTAATGGTTCAGGTGAAACTCCGGGCCATTCAAGATGGCCCAGAAGATATCGGCGAATGCTTTTTCCTTCTCTTCCGCAGTCTTTCGCTTGTCCACGTAGCGCTGGAGTAGCGATAGCTCCTCGGGCTTCGGCCGGCGGGTGAGCGTCGCCAGGTAGAGGGTCTCGATTCGTTCGGGCGTGTCCAGGAACGGTGCCTTGACGATGGCGGCCAAAGCCTGGCTCGTCTCCGGATTCGTGGCCCCCTCGACGTAGGTTCCGTTCATCATCGAGAGTGCCTCGATGATCGTCGTCTCGGCTTCCACCGGCCGGTTTTCGCGGCTGGCAAATAATTCGAGGAACCGTGCTCGCGCATCGAATTGCTCCGAGCCGGTCGCCCGCGTGAGACTATCGAAGAGCTGCCCGGCGCCGAGCCCGCGCACGGGCATCGATGCGAACATCGCCCCGACCGTTTCGCTCTGGCCCGCCGCAACGCTCGAAAGGTTGTAGGCCCGTGTCGCCGTCAGCACGCGGATCAGGAACTTCAGGTTGTAGCCGTGGGACCGGAACTGGCCCGCCAGCACGTCGAGCAGCCGGCTCAACTCGGGATCAGCGTCACTCTCCAGGTCATCGGCCGGCTCGATCAGGCCCAAGCCGAACAACCTCGCCCAGACCCGGTTCACGACCGCTCGCGCGAAATACGGGTTGTCCGGTGAGGTAACCCAGTCGGCCAGAGTCTCGCGCGTGTCGGCCCGCGGGCGCCACGCCGGCGTCGAGCCGTCAAGATGAGTGGCCTTCACAACCTGCTTCGTTCCGGGAATCGTCAGCTCCCTGAGCGGCTTGGCATCGCGTCCGCGCTGCATCATCCCGCCGTTCTCGGGCGACTCAGCCGGCATTGCCGCGAAAAATGCGGCGAGGCTCCAGAATTGCTCGCGCGTCCAGCTTGCGAACGGGTGTTTATGGCATTGAGCGCATTCCAGCTTGAGACCGAGGAACACGCTCGCCACACCCGAGGCGATATTCTCGGGCTTGCGATCTTTCGCGACAAAATAGACCGCTGGCGACGGATCCACCCTGAAAACCGGCACTTGCGGGTCTGGGCTGGCGACCTTGGCCGTCAGGATCTCGCGCACGATCTTGTCATACCCGGCTTCTTCGATCACTTTCTTGCGCAGCCAGGCCTCGAAGCTCCCCGCCACGGCCCGTGCCTGGTCGTCCGTGTCGGCCTCGGGCAGAAGGAGCTTGCGCCAGATCTCCGTGGCACGACTGGTGTAGGCCGGGCTATCGAGCAACCGCTCGACCAGAGCCAGGCGCTTGTCGTTGCCCGGATCGTCCAGGAAATCACGGGCCTCGGCGGCCGTAGGGATTTTGCCGATCAGATCGAGGCTGACGCGCCGGAGGAATTCTCCATCATCGGCGATGGCCGCCGGCTTGATCTTGGCCGCCGCCCAGCGGGCCGCGAGCACGCCGTCGATCCGCGCGGTCAGTGCTCGAGCATCGCTCGCGTACCTTGCCGGGTCGACTGAGTCTGCTTGCTCGCCGCGGCTCTGAGCAGGCCCATCGGCCCGCGCCGCCGCGACCATGAATACGATTGCAATCCAGGCCTTGGCGATTTGCATGGTTGTGGCCTCCAATAACTGAGTATCCTGTGTCCCGCGACGCTGTCAACGAGAATCTTCGGACATTTGTGAAATGTTGGTGCCGAGCCTCGGCCATCGCGCGATGCCCGCCGCGCAATTCCTCCGATGAATCCCGCCTCATCGCAAGTACCGGACCGGGTGGCACTGGCTCCGCAACTGTTCTGGTGTAGCAGGCACAGTCCGTGTGCCGTCCGCCGAAGTTGCCGGTTGCGTGGCACGTGGCACTGGCTCCGCAACTGTTCTGGTGTAGCAGGCACACTCCGTGTGCCGTCCGCCGAAGTTGCCGGTTGGGTGGCACGTGGCACTGGCTCGGCCGGTGTCCTCGACTTCGGACGCACCAGCTCGATCAATTGAACGGAGCCATTCTCCCCTGCTTTCACTCCGAAAGCTTATCCGGCGGCACGACGCGGCCCGTCACATAATCGACGACGTTCTCA
Source organism: uncultured Planctomycetota bacterium (assembly GCA_963823665.1). GTDB lineage: Bacteria > Planctomycetota > Planctomycetia > Isosphaerales > Isosphaeraceae > CAVXHV01. The sequence continues at coordinate 1,267,780 of CAWGMQ010000006.1, read as the reverse complement.
CCCACTTTGACGGCCTGGATGACCGCCGGGTTCCCCCGCACGCGCTCCGCCTGGTTCCAGTAGCAGGAGAGATCCTTCGGCGAGTAGATCACCGCGGTCCGGAATCCGCGCGGGATGCCCAGCATCGGATGCGCCTTCGGATCAAGCCGATGCCTCGACCGCCAGATCGGGTGATCGTCGGGCAGGGGCCGCAACGCCGCTTCCTGCTCGGGGAACAACTCCTTCAACAAGCGACGGAAGCCCTTGTCAAACTCGGCGCTGCCGCAGCACGCTTCGGCGAAGATGACCCCTCCCTGTTCGACGTAGGCTCGCAGCTTCTGACGTTCGGCTGGCGCAAGCTCCGGGGCTTTGTGACCATTCATGAAGAGGATCGGCGCTCGCAGCAGATCGGCAACTGTCGCCTTCGTCGAGTCTACGGACTGCCAGGTGAGAAGCGTCTTCCAGTCCTTCGAGACGGCTCCGACCAGATTTCCGACGTCGTCCAGATCTTTGTTCCAATCGCCGGAGGGGCCGTGGCGGAGCTTGTTGATCAGGACAGGCGCGCGGCCCTTGCCGAGAAACAGCAACGCGAAGCTGGTCGCCAGCACCTTGTCGCTTTCGACCAGCATGCCGCCCCACGCCCCCGATTGCTTCACCTGCTGGTGCATCAGCGCCTCGGCCCCCACGCGAAACCAGTCCTGCTCGCCGAAGAACCGGCTGCCCGTCAGGCGCCCGCGCGCTCCAGACCATACAGATAGTAGAACCTCCACTGTTTACCACTGCCTGAGTTCTCGTCGACCCTGAAGTGCGTGCCCAACCAGTCGATGCCTCTCTGCAATTGAGAGTCTGCTTGGCCACTGCCGCAATTGTGAATCGCATCATCCTTGAGAACCTCTTGACCTTCCCAGCTCCCGCTTCGAGGCCGCGACGCCGCCAGGCTCGAGATCCCCGCGCACGTCATGCTCGCGGTGCTCGCCCTCGCTTCAGGCGTATAAGTCCAGCTCCCGTCCCGTTGCTGGCAACGCTCCCAGTAGGCACGAGCGAGGAGCCAGACAGATGGGTCGACCTGCACGCTCGCCTCGCCGGCGGCCGCAAGCCCGAGCAACGCGTACTGCGAGTTTGAATTGTCGCCGGGCCGGCGGATACTCGAAATTGAATAGCTCCAGGAGCCGGCCCACGGCTGAGGGTCACCCACCTTGATCTGCGCTCGCTCCAGCCAGCGGACACTCTCAGCGATCCGAAACCCGTCCCGCTCATCACCGGCAGCCGCGAGCGCCATCGTTTGCAGTGAGATCGCATAGGTGCTGTGGAGATCACCGGGCCCGAAGCGGCGCAGGAACTCGAGCGCGTTGTCGATCGCCGGCGAGCCCACTCTCTCGCCCGCGGCGAAGAGAGCCAGCACGACCAGACTGGTCATCCCCGTCTTCGCATCCTGTTCGACATCGGCCCAGGAGCCGTCCGGCAGTTGCCGGGATAGCAGGAACTCGACCCCGCCGTGAATCGAGCGAAACACGTCTTTGCCGAACGGGGACAGAACATGCTCGCGAGCGACCATCGGCATTCGTTGAGCTTCAGGGGGACGGGCCTGCGAGTTCCGGGCGACGCCACCCGTCGGAGGCGCCCCGGCGCCGACCTCGCGACGGCCTTCCGAGATCCGGCTGTGCCGGCAAGCGGCAACAATTCCTGCCCCCGCCCGAAAAGCGGTCCGGCCATCGTGATCCCGATCAAGATGGCCGCCGCACCCGCGAGCACCGCACCCGCGGCCAGCTTGATCTTCGCCAGAAGCATGGCCGTGAGCTCCTTCTGAAGCAGCAATGTGATCGACGGTGAAACTGTGCCTCCGGCGGTTACCGCGCCGGGGCAAGATTGAACCGCAGCCCGCGTCGTGGCCAGAGCGAGCACTAGCGGCACCGGCATGACATGGGCACGCAGATCATCGATGCCGCGAACACGCGAGTGTTCCGGCGCCAGCCCGCGCCGCGCCAGCCGCCCTTCCAGCCGTTTCCGCCCGCGCACCAGCCGGCTTTTGATCGTCCCCAGCGGCCAACCAAGCTGGTGCGCCGCCTCCTCGTGCGAGAGGCCCTCGAGCGCGCACAGCAAGATCGGCAACCGCTGCGCATCAGCCAGCCGATCGATTTCATCGTGCACCACCGCGCAGAGCTCGTCGCGTTCCAGCGTATCAACGGCGGCAACGGCCACATCCACGTCGCCATTCTGCGGGGCTTCCCGGTCAAATCGCCGATGGATGCCGGCCCGGGCCCGCAGCGCAACCCTCCGTCCCACCCGATGCAGCCACCCCGCCAGTGCATCAGGGTCATGAATCGATCGCGCCCGCCGCGCCAGCAGCAAGAACGTGACCTGAAAGGCATCCTCGGCGAGGTGCCCATCCGCCAGCACATGCCGGCAGACGCGAAGCACCATCGGCCCATGCCGCTCAACCAGGGTGGCAAAAGCCACCTCCGACGCCTCTCCGCCGCGGGCAAACAGCTCGAGCAGCCCCCGATCCGGCATGGCCCCGAGGGCACCCAGGTCAAAGAGCATCCCGATCTGCTTGCCGAAGGTGCGGGCCTCGTTTGTGCCGGGCATAAGCTCCCTCGCCGGTTCGTCGAGCGGGGTTTCACTTCTCGTATCCTACCTCTATTGAGGCGCGCGAAGGGCCAAAAGGTCCCGATTTCTCGAGAGGAGCCTGGCGCCCAAAAGAAAAATCGATCCACCGCCCCCCACCGTGCAGTATAAGAGTGAGCGACTGATTCAGGAGCCGCGCAAGATGCCCCAGATGCGATCACCCACCCTCGTCGGCCACTTGAAAACGCTTTTCGGCGTCGGCACGCTTTCCGGCCTCGGCGAGGGCGAGCTTCTCGACCGCTTCATCTCCCACCGCGACGAGACAGCCTTCGGAGAAATCCTGGCACGCCATGGCCCCATGGTCCTCGGTATCTGCCGCCGCTGGCTTGCCGATCCGCACGACGTCGATGACGCCTTTCAAGCCGTTTTCTTGATCTTGGTTCGGAAGGCGGCATCGCTCCGCGATCGAAAGTCTTGAGCACGATGCGATTAGCCCACATGAAATCGATCGCGGTGGTTTTGGCCGTCGTTGGCATACTGGTCGGCGCGTCAACCGCTCTGGTCCTCGCTCAAACCGGGCGCGTGCGCGACGCGGGCCACCCCGATCCCGTTGCACAAGTCACACCAACAGCAACCCCGCCCAGGCTCGATCTCTATGGCGACCCGCTACCGGCAGGCGCCGCCATGCGCTTCGGAACGATCCGACATCGCCAAGAGGCGCCGATCTACCGAATCGCGTTCACGCGGGATGACAAATTCATCGTCACGGATGGCGATGATAGCTACCTTCGCGTCTGGGATGGCCACGACGGTAAGCTTCTTCGCAAAATCGCTGTCGGCATCGACGCGCTCACTGACTTTACACTTTCCTCGGACGGGAAGACCGTTGTGGCAACCGGATTTAACTGGGTCGAGGGCAAAGGACTCTTCCGGCAGGTCGCCTCCCACGAGCTCGCGACCGGCCGAGAATTGTCACGAGCTTCCTGGGAGGAGGGAGTGGGATTCCCCAAAGTTGCCCTCGACGCCGACCGGCAGTTGCTCGCGATCGGTAACCTCGGGGGTGGATTGCGGATGATTGCCGCGACGACCGGCGTCCAGAACGCTATTGTCTCAAGACTTCCTGCTACCTTGACGGATCGCTCGCATTCTCAAACGGCGGTCGTACCATCGCCGCGAGCGGGGGCCCGAACGTGCTGCATTTATGGGAGATTTCCTCCGGCCGCGATTTGCTTCTCCCAGCCGAAGCACATGCGCGACGGGTTAGTGCCGCCGTCGTCAAGCACGATCGCGAAGCACTGGTCACAGCCAGCGCGGACGGCACGGTCCGCATCTGGAGCATGGCGACGGGCCGCCAGCTCAGGGTGTTGCTGGACGAACCGTCAGCCCTCTTCGATCTCCCAGCCACGATTGTGCTCTCGCGAGATGATCGGTCGCTCGTCGCGGCGATGGGCGACGGATCAGTGGTCCACGCCTGGGATATCGTACAAGGGAATTCGACGGCCTTTCCGAGTGGATCCGGCAGGATGCGCGCGCTGGCGTACACAGACCAGGACCGATCGATCCTGGCACTCAGCGAAGACGGAATACTCCGTCGGTGGAGCTCAAAGGATCGCCGGATCGAGGTGGAGATCTCGCTGGAATCGCTTCTAGAACGGGTCGAGCCCGACCACCCCATGAAGGAGATGTTAACCGCGGCTACGTTCTTCGCCGGTGGCCGCATGCTGGCCCTGACCGCATCCGGTAGCGTACTGCATGTCGTCGACGTCGCCAGCGGCAAGGCAACCGGTCATGTTCGCGAAGCGAAGCTGGTGGCCGTCTCGGCCGACGAAAGAACCCTCGCGGTCACAAGAAATGGTATGCACGACACTTCTAGGAGAGTGGATAATGACAGACAGAGGGATTTCGTGAAGACAAGCGCAACGATCGTCCTCGTCGGCGCCGGCACCTCCCGCGAAATACATCGAATGGAGGTCGCTGCCTCAGACGTCTGGTCCCTCGCCTTCTCCCCCGACAGCAAAACCTTGGCCGCCACCACCGGCTGGGAAACCGGCCAGATCCACCTCTACGAAGTCGCCACCGGCAAGGAATTTCGCACGATCGAGACCCCCGCGATTCGCACCCCAGCCTTGACGTTCACACCCGACGGTTCCCAGCTCATCTGCGGCATGGCCGATACGTCCGTCCCGGTGTGGGATCTCCAGCCGCAGCTCTGACGCGAGCGATCGACCCCGCCAGGCGCCACCAAACCGCGACTTTCTGCAACTTTTCGATCGAACACGGGGGCCTGCGAATCCACTGACCATGGTCGTGGACCGTGGTTCGGACGGGACGCAAGTCCTCCAACCTCGGTCGTAAGCCCGATCCCGCACCAATCCCGTCGCCATCCAACCAAGGCGCCAGGCCCCCAAAGGAATTCCGATTCACCGGCCCGGATCGCGCACTAATCGCCAATCATAGCGAACACTCGATCGAATTCGATCTTCGTTTTCTCGCTGAGCTCGCTCAGCTTGCGTGTCAGCACTGCTTCCGACAGCGAGCGATTCGGATCCGAGGCTACCTGGTTGATGAGGTCGTTGATCATCGCAACCAGGCTATCCCGGGCCGTCTCGGCGCGTTCGGCCACGGTGGTCTTTTCGTTGGAGAGCTGCTTGAGCTGGTCGACCAGTTGCTTCTGCTCATCGAGGGCACGACGGAGCTGGACGTTGAGTCGTCCAGTGGCCTCTTTGGCCGTCGCAGCAACATCACGCGCCCGTGCGGCGGCACGCCACTGCCACACGGCCGCGCCGCCCAGCCCGCCGAACAGCAGCGATAGCAACCCGAGGGTGTACGCGGCGGCCAGCGTCGGCTTCCGCCGCGCCCATTTCGCTACCCGCTCGGCGATGCCGGCCGCGCGGACGCTCACCGGCTCGCCGGCCGCCCATCGCCGCAGGTCGTCCACGAGCGCTCCGGCCGTGGGGTAGCGATCGGCTGGGTTCTTCTCCAGGCACTTCAGGCAGATCAACTCCAGGTCGCGCGGAATCCTGGCGTTTCGCTTGCTCGGCACTTCCGGCGGACGGTTCCGCACGGCCTCGAGCGTCTCGATCACGCTGTCGCCGCCAAACGGAGACTTGCCCGTCAACAGGGCGTAGAAGATCGCGCCCAGGCCGTAAACATCGGTCGCCAGGGACATCCTCCCGCGGTGGCCGGCGGCCTGCTCGGGGCTCATGTAGGCCGGCGTGCCGATGATCGCGCCGCTGGCCGTCACGTCCACGTCGGATTCCATCAATTTGGCCAGGCCGAAGTCGGTGATGTGCAGGTGACCCACCGCGTCGATGAGGATGTTCGCAGGCTTCAAGTCGCGATGGAGAATGCCCCGCATGTGGGCGTGTTGAACGGCTACTGCCGCCTCGATCATCATGGTCACGACGGCCCGGGGATTGTCCCGGAACGAGGCGATCTGATCGCCGAGATTGCCGCCGTCGATGAGCTTCATGCTCAAGTAACACTGGCCGTCGTGCTCGCCGACCTCGTAGACCGAAACGATGCCGGGGTGGTCGAGCAGCGCGACGGCCTTGGCCTCGTTGTGGAATCGGCGCAGCTCGGCATCGTCTGCGAGCACGCCCGCCTTGATCATCTTGAGTGCGACTGGCCGGTTGAGGCTGACCTGGCGGGCCTTGTAGACGACGCCCATGCCGCCGCGACCCACCTCTTTCTGGATCTCGTAATCACCGAAGTAGCGAACGGTGGATCCGCGTGTCATGGGAGCACCGTTCCCGCCGGGCGGCGCGACCATCGTGCCTTCGAGTGTCGTCTGCGCCCTGCGCTCCGCGTCGTCGTCGATCGTTCCTTGGAATGGGCTCGACGACGAGATGGTTGAGCCCAGGGTCGATTCGGACTCTCTCGACGAAGTCGGCTCGACGCCGGCTCGGAGCGGTGCCGCTAGCCGCGCGAGGCGGTCGTTCTCGCGGAAGAACGACCGTAGGTCTTCGGCCAGGTCGGGATGGACGGCCAGGAGCGCGTCACGGGCCGGGGCAATGCCGGCGTCCTGGACGGCGAGGTAGTCGGCAATCACCTGATCGAGCCTCTGCTCGCGATCCTCGTCGTCCATGGCACTCACTCCCCATCGCCTGGTATTAGATCTCGCAACTGCGCCAGGCCTCGCTTGAGCAGGCCGGCGATGGCCTGCGGCGTGCGTCCGAGTTCGGCGCTGATCTCGGCGAGGCTCGATCCCTGGCAGTGCCGCATCACCAGGGCCCGGCGGTTGTCCTCGGGCAGATGGCCCAGGGCATCGGCGAGGCGGACGAGTGACTCGTTGCGCTCGGCCTGCTCGGAGGGGGACGACTGGTCGGCGGCCAGCCAATGCTCCAGACGGGCCGAGGATTCGTCGAGAGCCTCTTCGAGCGATCGCACCCGGGCATCATCCCGCTTGGCGCGAGCCAGGGCGCGGGCCGCGTCGGCAAGGTTGCACGCCAGCAAGCGACGGATCCATCCGAGACGTTCGGCTTCGCTACGACCCCGGAAGCGATCGCGGTCCTTATGTGCGTCCAGCAGGGTCTGTTGAACAATGTCCGACGGCTCGATTCCCGTCCGTCGGCCCCTGCCGAGCTGAGCCTCGGCCAGCAGCCGCAGGTACGAGCGATAGCGATCCGAAGCCATGATCAACTCGTCCACGACGTACCTCATACAGTAATAGCCGCCATCCGCGCGAGCTCAGGCGCGCCGGAGCCCGGAAGTATCCATTCTCTCAGATTCGGCCTTCGCAATCAGTGCCGAACTCGTCCAGGTCGACACTCGCACGGAAGCGCTCGACGCCGATCCCCTCCGCACATGAGGGATCATAGGGATCTCACGGCAAAGCCGTGATCCGAATGGCGAGGGTCGCATCTGCGTCCGCGAAGCCGGGTTTCTCGCTCATCCTTGCGCCGACACCGGTGCAATCGGGTCGATTTGCATGATGTGCTGCAGCGAAACCGTAACCGCCCGATCGTACACCGGCTGGCGCGCATTGGGTCGCGGCACTCCGATTAACACCGTATCGTGCCCGACCATCGCTAGCTCGGGATGAACCACGTCATAGGTTCGCCCGTCCGTCAACGTCACGCGAATGGGCCGAAATGGCTGCACGCGCAGATGTTCGAGAATATCCTGAGGCCTCATGCGCGAGTGGCTCCCACGATCGAGGGTTCGCCAACATCGTATCGCACATCGTTGCGAGTCGGCAACGCCGAGTGTCCCTTACGCAATCGAACCGTCGATTCGATTTGGTGGTCCGATAAAAGTCCAATCCGTAGCTCCTCAACATGCAGTATAACACTGTACTGTCCGAATCAGCAGGGGCATTCGATGACCTCAGTACCACCACCCACGCTCTTCAGTCACCTACGCACCCTCTTCGGCGTCGGAACCCTCTCCGGCCTCGGCAAGGGCGAGTTGCTGGAGCGATTGTTCTCGCACCGCGACGAGACCGCTTTCGAGGGCACGATCGAGACCCCCGCAATTCGCACCCCGGCCTTGACGTTCACACCCGACGGCTCCAAGCTGGTATGCGGCATGGCCGATACATCCGTGCTGGCCTGGGACGTCGCGGCCAGTCCGTGAGCCATCGGCGGCGCCTACGGCCACAACCCGAAACTCACACCGATCGTTGCGTTTGGGCCACCTGAATGAGGAAGCGCAAGCCTCGTAAGTGCCGGATCTGCAAGAAGCGGCCCGTATGGATTGGCGGCGATGTCAAAGACCCGGGCCCATTTTGCAAGCGGTGCTACCACAAACATCGTTCGCCCGGACGCAGCCGACACCGCGAAGAGATGCCGGACCTGGACCTGCCGTTTGTAACCGAATACGACGAGCCGCCGCTCGAGGACTACGGCGTACCGCTTGACGCTAACGGGATGCCCCTGGCCTGGAGCTCCAACCCGGGGTATTACTGGGCTTGCATCGTCGTCGAAGACGACGAGATTCTCCGTATGTTCGACTCGGAAATCGAGTATGACCGCTGGTGCCGGGCGATGGGTGGTTCTTTCGCGGCGGGCCAACACGTTGACTACTAAGCTAACAGCATCCGAGAAACCAATGAACGTTCCGGCAATTGGAGCTGCGTTACGCTTTAACTCGGGACCAGACATGCTGCCGCAGGACGGCGGTCGGCTCCGCCAGCAGGGGTGGACGCGCTGCGTTGTGCTCCTTGCGTCAGTCTCCGTGCTATTCTTCGCATTGGGGCGAATGGCGAGTGGCGTTCAGAAGGCAGACAAGGTCGTTCGTGCCGACACGATCGTTGCGGAGAAATTCCAGTTGGTTGGCCCGAAAGGAGCGCCGGTAGCAACGCTCCAGCTCGGAAAGGACGGCAAGCCGACGCTCTCGTTCCTCGATGAGAAAGGCGCCGAACGACTCACGATCGGCATTCATCCGACCGGCCCCGGACTCAGTATCCTTGACGGACGCGGCCAACTAAGGCTGCAGGTTTACCTGGATGAGCAGATTGATGGTGCCGTGGTACAGCTCTCTGATGGCACGCTGAAAGGCGAGACAGGAGCTCGGCTATCTGCAGACAAAAGCCTGTCCAGTCTCATGTTAGCGAAAGGCGGAGTTGGAAGGATATTCGCGCAGGTAAGTGAAGGGGCACCTTCCGTTCAAATTGTAGATGCGAAAGGCAACTTGAGGGCTATGCTAACCAATGATGAGGACCTCGGACCAAGTTTCTCTATGACCGACAACGATGGTCGCACCAGAGCCGGATTCACGCTCAGTGCTGATGGATTGCCCGAACTGCGGCTGACCGACCAAACCGGAAAAAGCTGGCTCAAGATGGCGGTAGATCGAGAAGGGAAAGTTAAGGCTCAGAAATTCGAGCGACCTGACAATCCCTGAGCCAGGTTCGCGCGACCCAATGGCGAAAGCTTCCCTGCTCTGGAGTTCACCAGTGGCACACGCGATCTCGAAATGGTTGCTCGGCCTTGGCGCCGTGCTCGCCCTCGCCGGCATGCACACCGCGGAACGATCGCGTGGAGCGAATCAACAGAGAACGCCCGGCCGGGCTGAACGTCGCAATCCCGACCGCACGGCGATGCCCCAGCTCACCCAGCCCGTCATGTTCAACACACCGGAAGCCGATCGCATCGTCGCCGCCCTTCAGATTTACCCTCCCGACAATCCCTGGAATGAAGACATCTCCAAACGACCCGTCCACCGCAATTCCAGGAACCTGATCGCCTCCGTCGGCCGCGACAAGAACCTGGCCTACAACCTCGACATGGCGTTCATCCTCGTGCCCATGGACCAGAAACGCGTGCCGGTCAAGCTTACCGACTACGCCGAGGAATCCGACCCCGGCCCGTATCCGGTTCCCGATAATGCACCGATCGAAGGGTGGCCGCTCTCCGGGGAACCTCTTGAGAAAATCCAGCGCCAGGGTGAAGGCGACCGCCATTTGCTGGTGGTCGATCCGTTCAACCGGATGCTCTACGAGTTTTATTCCGGGCGAAAGACGGACGCGGGCTGGACTGCCATGCAAGCGTCGATCTTCGACCTCAAATCGAACAAGCTCAGGCCGGACGGCTGGACCTCGAGCGACGCGGCCGGGCTGCCGATCTTTCCCTCTGTCGTTCGGTTCGACGAGGTCGAGCGGGGGATGGTCGAGCACGCACTGCGATTCACCATCCGGAACTCGCGGCGTGGTTACGTCTATCCCGCCACGCACTTTGCCAGCAGCAAGACAAGCGCGGACCTTCCCCGGATGGGCGAGCGATTTCGATTGCGCGCCGACTTCGACATCTCCGGGTTCTCTCCCCACCCAAAGGCCATTCTGAAGGGGTTGAAGAAATTTGGAATGTTCGTTGCCGATAACGGCGGTGACTGGCGGATCTCGGTGGCACCCGACAGCCGGATCACGGGGCTCGACGAGCTGCGGAAGGTCAAGGGAAAGGACTTCGAAGTCATCGAGCCGACCGGGCCGAAGGAAGGCGCGCGGAACAAGCGACAGTGACTGCCGGCCCCTTGTGCCCACGCTCTGCGTGGGCACATCGCTCGGCGTCAAGCCAACCTCGAAAGCCCAACACGCAGAGCGTGCGAACGAGGGAAGCGATCGCAGGCAGGACACGGCACGCAACCCTACGGTCACGATCGCCTCGGCAACTGCCCATCCTTCCGCATCTGCGCCAGGCACTCAAACCCGCCGCCGGGTCAGCGAATCTGTCTTTACCTTCGTTTCCTTCGTTTCCTTCTGTTCCAATCCGAGACCGGTAATCAGCCTCCCTGTTCGCCTGAACTGACAGACTATCGAGACGTGTCATGCCCAGTGCAAATCCAGTCTTGAACAGAAGGCAACGACGGTAACGAAGGGGGAGCCAAAATCCGGATGCAAACTCAGACAGGGGCCGCAACAGTGAGGACCCTCGGCAATAGCCCATTGCTCCGGATCCAGGCACGCAGCGATCAAAACGGCTGCCAAGTCAGCAAATTCCTCTATATCTTCGTTTCCTTCGTTTTCTTCTGTTCGAGTCTGCGACGTTTGTATGCGTCGACTTCCAGCATCGGCGGTCAATCACCCGCCACTCCCGCCTGAATTGCTAAAGCGCACGCCGCCGTTTCCCGAATCGCCGGAAACGCGATGGGCTCTGCGGGCGGGCCGTCATGGGGGCGCAGCGAGTATTGCCACCAGCCGACGTCATGCCATGCGCCGCATTTATATCCGATCCCCGTATAGACACCCAGCGGCCGCAGCCCCATCGCCTCGTGCAGCACCACGCTCGCCCGATTGGGCAGAGTAATTCCGGCAAGCACACTGTAGATTCCCTGCAGGCGCAGGATCGCAAACAACGACGTATACAAGGCTCGCCCCAATCCCTTGCCGCGCTCCCCTTCTCGCACATACACCGACACATCCGCCGCCCAGCGATACCCCGCCCGCTCGCGATGCCGGCTGGCATACGCGTAACCAAGCACGCGCCCTCCCTCCTCGGCAATCAGCCACGGAAAGAACTCGAGCGTTTTCACGATGCGCCCGCACATGTCCTCAAGCGACGGCGCTTCCGCCTCAAAAGAAACAGGAGTCTCCACGCAGAACGGAGCATAGATCTCGAGACACTCAGCGGCATCGTCCACGCTGGCAACGCGAATCGTCATCGACATGATCACCGAACCCTCACGCCCGCTGCGCAATCCGCGCCGCGGTGTGCGCCGGCAGCATGCGGCGAAATTCCTTGAAGAGGTACTGGCTGTCGTGCGGACCGGCCGATGCCTCGGGATGATACTGCACGCTGAAAATCGGCAAATGTTTATGCCGCATCCCTTCGAGCGTCTGGTCGTTCAGATTGATATGGGTCACCTCGACGTCGCCCGGCAGTGTCGACGGGTCAACCGCGAATCCGTGGTTCTGCGTGGTGATCTCGATCTTCGCGGTCCTCAGGTTCCGCACCGGATGATTCGCTCCTCGATGCCCGAACTTCAGCTTGTACGTCTTCGCACCGAACGCCTGGCCCAGAAGCTGGTGGCCCAGGCAGATCCCGAAGATCGGAATTCCACGCGACTCGGTCGCCGTGCGAATCAGCGTCTTCAGCATCTCGGTGGCTTCTTCGAGCGCATCCGGATCACCCGGTCCGTTGGAAATAAAGATGCCGTCCGGCCGCATCTTGAGAATCGCTCCCGCGGTCTCGGAACCCGGCATGACGGTCACCCGGCAGCCGATCTCGACGAGGTGTCGCAGGATGTTCCGCTTCATTCCGAAATCGAGCGCCACCACGTGCGGGCGCAGCTCGATCGGCGTTGTCTGAACGGGAAACGGCATCGCCGTCTGCGTGACCGGGTCAAGCGGCGGCAACATGTAGGCGTGGTCGAGACCAAGCTCCCAGGTGTAGGGCGCCGGCGGCATGACTTCGCGCGTCAAATCCCGGCCGATCAAGCCCGGGCTCGCCTTCGCCTTCTCGACCAGGCTGGCGTCGTCGAGGTCGATCGTCGACAAGATCCCCTTCATCGCTCCCTGTTCGCGAGTCCGCCGAACCAGGGATCGTGTGTCGATTCCCGAAATGCCGATGACACCGTGCTCTTCCAGAAAATCCGAGAGCGATCGGGTTGCGCGGTAATTGCTCACCCGGGGAGAAAGCTCGCGGACGACAAACCCGCGCACCCAGGGCCGCGAGCTTTCGGAATCCTCCTCGTTGATCCCGTAGTTGCCAATCTGGGTGGCGGTCATCGTCACGATCTGGCCGTTATAGGACGGGTCGGTCAGGACTTCCTGATATCCCGTCATACTCGTATTGAAAACGACCTCGCCGTCGCTCTCTCCCCGAGCGCCAAATGCCTTGCCGGTGAAGACCGTACCGTCCTCGAGGGCTAGCTTCGCAATATCCATCGATCGATTCGCGTGCCTCCAGAAACAAACGTGATGGTAGCAAATCGCCGCGCGGAAGCCAACCCGCCCGCGACAAGCTGTCGTGTCTGAATCGCAGCTCGACATCATTCAAATTCCTGACAGCCCACCCGACATCGCCGCCAGGATCGCATTGAGCTTCTTCATCGCCCGGATGTATCGCTTGGCACCAGCCTCTTCAGTGATTCCCAGCACGACCGCGGTCTCTGCACGAGAAAGCTGCTCAAAATGCCGCAGCGCCACGACTTCCCGATCGAGCGGCTCGAGCGAGTTGATCGCTTCCTGGATCTGCAGGATCTGCTCGGCTCGTATCGCCGCGTCGGAGGGAATCGGCAATCGCCCGAGCAGCATCGATGCCAGCGCCGCCGAGCTCGCCTGCGGAAGCGGATCGCGATAGAGCGAGACCTCGTGCGAGACCTCGCGCATCCGCGCGCCCAGGTGCTCGCGGTGGCACAAGGTCAGCCGGTCGCTGACGACCAATCGCATCCAGAGAAACGCCGGCAGCCTCGGATCCGCGAGATATCCATCGACCCGCTTCTCCAGGTCCTGGAAGCCGTGCTGAAGCAGGTCCGAGGCATTGACCCGGCCTTGAAGCCGCGCGTCCAGCCGCAGTTCAACCATTCTTCGCAGCCGCGCACGGTGCCGCGCGAAAAGCTCGGCAAGCGCGCTCCGGTCCCCCGCGCGCAGCCGCTCAATCAGGCTGACCGTATCGCTCGGTGGGTCTTTCATGGAAGGTCCCATACCTTATAACTCACCCGCAGAGTGTGTTTCGGGACATCAGGTCGTCGTTCCTGCAATCCAATATCAACTTTTTGGCGAATTGCCCGATCTCACGGCTCCCGGCGGTGAAACGGATCACTTGGGAACTCAGCATCGAATACGAGCGCCTCGGCCTCCCCGCGGAGCAGGCCAACTTCCTGGATGTCCCAGAAACTGAAGTTTGAATCCGACTGCCACGCGCGGACGCGGTCAAGCCACTGGCGTGCCTCGGCAAACTGGCCCTTCCGCGCATGGGCGATGGCGAGATACGCCCAGTCTGTGGGTATCTCGGGTACCTTGGCCGCAGCAATCCCCTCGTTGATGCGGGTGATCGCCTCGTCGACCCGGCCGGCTCGGAGCAGCACCCCCCCAAGCGCACTCGAAAACAGGTGCCGGTAGTACGGCGTGGGCTGGCGCACGGTGGCCAGAAACTTCTCAATCCAGCTCACTGGCACGCGGAAATCCTCGATGCCATCGCTCCCCATGGCCAGGAGCGACGCCGCCGTGAGTGCGTTCCAGACGACCGTCGGGTCCGGTCCCAGCCTTGCCAGGAATGCCGCGCAGGCCTCACGGTAACCGGCGCTGTCGCCCGCCTTGAGGCAAGCGATGCCCCACGCTTGAGCCAGCGTCTGGCTGACCGGCCCTTTTCGCCCGCATCTCCTCAGAAGCTCCGCCGCCTCTCCCCATCGGCCCGCCCGGACAAGCTCCTCGGCGGCAGGGATCACAAGCCCCTCATCGGCTCCCAGCTCGAACACGCGCGCGAGCTCGCGCCTGGCGCTCGTCCTCCCGCCCGAGCTTCCCGTACACAGCCGCACGTTCTTCATGCAGCAAACCGTCATCGCCCCGCTCGCGGATCAGTCGGTCGAGATACCACAGGGCCTCAGCCCAGCGCTTCGCGCTGGTGCAGTCGATCATGCATTGGGTCTCGAAGTCGAGAACCTGGTCGCGCGACGCCAGCCGCACCGCCCGCTCATAATCGGCGGCGGCCTTGTCGAACTTCCCAGAGGATGCCCATGCCCGGGCCCTCCGCGCAACAGGAACCAGTCATCGGGCCGGATCACGATCAACCGGTCGAGGTGCCAGATCGCGGCGAAGTTGTTGCCAAGCTGCTCGGCCTCGCGGACCATGGGCTCATGCCAGAGAGGGTTGTCATCGGCTCGCACCGCGGCGGAATCAAGCCGGCCGAGCTGCTCGAGGCGTTCGCGCCAGGCTGCGGCGCCCAACTGTGAGACCGTCAGACCGGTCTGCATGTGAAGCCCCGTTCGCGCCTCGATTCGAACGGTCAGCTCGGCCGGATTCTGATCGCGAATCGGCTCGGGAACCGGCCAGGTCCTTGCCTCACCGAAATCATCGACCACGACAACAGTCTGGCCGTCGGAGCTAAAACCGATGCGGTGGACGCCATGTCTCATGAATAACGGTGGACCAACCTGCTGCGACGTCACCGGGTCGCAAAGCCGGATGCCACCGTCCGCGAAGCCAGCCGCGATGAGCGAGCCATCGCGGCGAAACGCCGCACAGGTTGCAGGAGAGCGAGAGGAAATGAGTCGCGTGATCACCTCGGCGGTTGCCGCGTCGCGGATCTTGACCGTGCCCTCCCGTCCGAGAGTGAGGAAGACTCGGCCGTCGGGGCTGAACCCGGCGCTTGCCTCGTCGATCATCGGCGGCCCAACCGCCTGACCGGCCGTCACACTCCAAAGCCGCAGGCTTGAGAGCTCGCTGGCGGCAAGGAAAGCGTGACCATCCGGCCGAAACTCGAGGCGAGTGATCCGATCCGCACTGGCCAATCTCTCGCCGATGGGTTGGCGAGTCGTGGTATTCCACAGGCGGGTGCCGGGGATTCGCGCATGTTCAAACGCCAGTCCCGCCGCGATCATCGAGCCATCCGGGCTGTAGGCCAGGGAGAGCACGATCTCGCCTTGAGCCAGCGGCCGGCCGATCTCGTTTCCGCTCGTCATGTCCCACATCCGCACCAGCCCGTTATAGTCGCCAGTGGCCACAACCTTTCCGCCGGGATGAAATGCGATCGCAGAGACATAGTTCGTCATGGGAATCGGCGGGAACAGCAGCTTGCCCGTGGTCGCGTCCCAGAACCGTAGCTCGCCCGTCGGAATGGAGTGTGGGTTGCTGCCCGTGACCAGAATTCGGCCGTCCGGGCTCAAGCCAACCACCCTGACGACCCAGCGAGGTTGATGCGCCGCGGGCCTTCCGAGCGGACGCCCAGTCGCGGAATCCGATAAGCGGACGTGTTCCCGTTCGGCCGAATCCCTGGTTAGCGAAACAACAACTTGCCCATCGGCCCGCAAACCTGACCAGAAGAGATTCAAACCCCGCGTCTGGCGGTCGGGTATAACCAATGGATTCAAGTCCTGGCTGCTCGCTGCTCTGTTGTCGATCGGCTGTGCGTCCGCCCTGATCTGCCACAATCCAAACGTGTTTTCCGCACCCGCCACCAGCGCGAGACGGCCGTCGGGATGCATGGCTACAGATTGGCGGGCAGGAAACGCGGCGCCGCGCGCCCGGCCGCTCGCGGCTTCGCGCAAACTCGACTGGCTGTCGCCACAAGTCAAAATCCGATCGCCAGCAGGGCTGTAAGCGCCGCCGATAGTCTCGGCCATGAGCGGACTGGTTGGTTTTCCGGTTGCCGCGTCCCAGATCTGGCCGAACCGGACATTTCCTTTGAAGCCATCGCCTTCGAGGACCACGCTGAAGAGAAACCTCGCGTCGGGGCTGAACGTGAGCTGATACGTCCGCTGCCGCTCGAGCCGCCATGACGCCGCAAGCCGGCCCGTAGGCAGCTCGCGCACGTCAATGTAGTCCTCGCCATTCTCTTCCCTGCCGGCGGCCGCCATTCTCCCGTCGGGCGACATCGTCACGCTTCGCCGCCCTCGCAGCGCTTCGCCAATCTGCTCACCGGTCTTGGCATCCAATCGGAACAACCACCAGTTCATAGACTTGTCATTGCTTTCGCAAAGAACGGTGGCACCGTCATCACTGAGACTGGACCTCGGGCTGAATGCCCCGGGCATGGCTCGGCTCTTCCACAGGATCCCTCCAGTGCCCACGTCGACGGCAACCACATGCCGATCGTCCGAGCGCGCCACGAGGACCTTACCCTCCCGTGCGAACGCGAACGCGGCAAACGCACCGGGCAACGAACGCAGTTTTACCCCGGAATCCGTGTCCCAGAGTTCAACCGGTGTCGCGTTCGTGAGATCGCCGGGAGAAAAGCCGGTCGCGAACGACTTCCCATCCGGGCTGAATGCGATGTAGTCGCACCGAGCGTCCGCGGTCATGAATCGGAGCGGTTTGTGAATTTGAGCAAGCCACGCACCCAGGTTCCAGCGAACCACCTTCCGGAATTCCTTCGCCTCGTCCGGAGCGGTCGTGAATGCCTCGAACATCCACAGAAGGCCCCGGTCGGCGCGGCCTTCCTCCGCCATAGCCAGCCCCTTTTCCAGCGCCAGGTTCGCGGAGAGCTGCCGCGAGTTGTCGCGCTCGAGAATCGCTAGCCGCCTCGCTTCGACAGCGTCCTTTCGGTCGCGCTGCGATTGCTGATTGGCAAACTGCTCGCGCACGGCGAGACTTGTCTCGCGCTGCGCCGACGCCTTGAAATAGGCCGCCGCCACCATTGACCCGACCGTCACCGCCAGGAGCAGTGCCGTCACAACCCCGCCCAGGCTCGCGATCGTCGGATTGCGCTTGGCCCACCGCCAGTAGCGTTCCGCGGCGCTGACCTGCCGAGCCTCGATCGGCTCGTCCGCTAGAAACCGCCGCAGGTCCTCACTCATCGCATCAGCCGACCCGTACCGCGCTTTCGGATCCTTCTCGATCGCCTTGAGCACGATGGTTTCGAGATCCAGCGGGATTCGCGGGTCAATCAGACGCGGCCGCGGCGGATCGATGCTCCTCACCTGCTCGATCAGAGCCAGCCGGTTGGGCGAGTCAAACGCTGGGCGCAGAACCAGAAGCTCGTAGAGCGTCAGCCCCAGCGCATAGACGTCGGACCGCGGGTCAGCCGCCCCCGAGAATCGCTCCGGCGCCATGTACCGGATCGTGCCCAGCACGTCGCCGGTCTGGGTCAGTCCATCATCGTCGGCCTTGGCCAGACCGAAGTCAGTCACCCAGACGACGCCGTCGGTGTCGAGCAGAAGATTCGACGGCTTGATGTCGCGGTGGATCACTCCGCGGGCATGCGCATGAACCAGGGCCGAGGCGCCTGTCTGCCGATGTGGGCCACGCTCCGATGGAATACGCGGTGGCTCATCTCCGCGACCGAGAGTTGCGTTCCACCCGGCAGCACGGCCTGGGTGAGTGGGGTCGGAGTCGAGGACGAGTCCGGAGCAAACTCGGGCAACGTGCCAGCGTCCGTCGCGTCCGCATCCACCGCCGTGGCTCTCGCCACTGCCAGGGTCGCGCGCAGGCGCGGCTTCGGTCGCTTCCGTAAGGATCGCCGAGCTTGCGCGGACGTCACGCTCGGGCAGGAAGCCGCCCGCCAGGATCGAGTGCGCGACCGACGCGGTGATCGTTCGCATTTCTGTGCCACGTTCTTCCCCGCCGCTCGTTCTTGATTGCGAGCGAATGCGCAGGTGACGCAATTCCGCGATCACACCATCCAGGCTCTGCCCCAGGATGAATTGCATCGCATAGAAACGGACGTCACCATCCTGGCCCACCTCATAGACAGGCACGATGTTGGTGTGATGCAGCCGCGCCGCGGCGCGGGCCTCCCGCCGAAAGCGCTCGAGCGTCGTCCGGTCCGCAGCCACATGCCGAGGCAGCACTTTGAGCGCCACCCGCCGCCCGAGTGAGATCTGCTCGGCCTCATAGACAACCCCCATGCCTCCCCGGCCGATCTGCCCCAGGATCCGGTAATCACCGATTTGCTGCACCGACCTCGCCGCGCTCCGAGCCGCCGCTTCACCTTCACGATCAACTTGCCCCTCGTCGACCTGCTCGACCTTGACCATCGCCGGGAAGAGCTCCCGGATGTCATCGGCCAGCTCCGGGTAGCGAGCGGTGTATTCCTCAACCGCAGGGCGCTCGCCGCGCCGGAAGCGCTCGGCGAATTCCTCGGCTAGTTGATCGAGAAGGTTGAATTGTTCCGATTCGGAGAGCGGCATCGTTCAAAGTCCTTCCAGGCCCCCCGGCATCGCGGCCAGGGTCGTCTTGAGCTTCTTGAGCGCCCGGATCGAGCGCTTGGCTCCGGCCTCCTCGGTGACGCCCAGCACCGCCGCGGTCTCGGCTTCCTTGGGAGTTTCCACCGTCAGTTGACTGTAGAGGAGAGCCCTGTTCAGGTCGGCGAGGCGCTGCTGCGACTTGCCAAGCCGGCCAAAGACCCTGCTCCGGCTCGCGTACAGCTCCCAGTTACTCGGTTCGGCGGCGATACAGCGGTCAAGATACCAGAGCGCGGTCGGCCATTGCGCGGCATGCTCGCAATCCGCGACTCGGTGACGATACCAGTTGAGGATCAGGCCACGGGAGCCGAGCTGGAGGGCGCGGGAGTAGTCGGCATCCGCAAGGTCGAGCCGCCCGGCGATCGAACAAGCCCGGGCACGTCGGGCATGGACCAACCAGAGGTCGGGCGCACTCTCGCCGTTTTGCTCTGCCGCGCGAATGGAGATCAACCGATCCAGGTGCCACCGCGCTGCGAATGTGTTCCCATCCTGCTCGGCGTCCCGAGCCCGGGCTTCGTGGTAGTCCAGCTCGCTGACCGAGGATGCGTAAGCAAGCTCGACCGACCCATCGAGGGCGGTCAGGCGACGGCAGCGCTCGTCCCAGGCAACGGCGGCGAGCTTCTCGACGTCTTGACCGGCGTTCATGCGCAGTCCGGTGAGGATCTCGAGCCGAAGTGCGATCTGATTCGTATTGCCCCCCATCGGCGAAGGTACCGGCCAGGACCGGGTGGTGCCGTCAGCGGCGGTGGCCAGGAGCGCGGCGCCGGCCTGGGTGAAGGTCACGGCGACGATCGTCGACCGCTGCACCATGGGGGGGCCGAGTGGTTTGGCGGTGGCGACATCCCACAGCCGCGCTGAGCCGTCCTTGCAGCCGACGCCGAGTACTGCGCCGTCAGGGCTGAAAGCCAGCGCGGTCACCTGACTACCCTGGCTGAGCGTCGCCCCGGGGAGCGTCTGGCCGGTCTGGGCGTCCCAGATCCGGGCCTGGTCTTCGAGGTTGCCCGCGGACGCGACTCGCCGGCCGTCAGGGCTAAACGCGGCAGCGGGGAGACCCTCATGCCGCAGGTAGTCGGTGAGGGGCTGACCACTCGTTGCGTCCCAGAGCCGGGCCGTCGCGTCATGCGATCGGGTCAGGAGCACACGCCCGTCGGGGCTGAAGGCAACCTCCACGACCCAATCCTTGTGAGGCATGGCGATGCCCTGCGGACGGCCGGTCGCCAGGTTCCAGAGCCGCGCCTCTTTCGCCGGGTCGACGGTACCCACAGCCAGCGTCTTGCCGTCGGGGCCAAACGCCACGCTGAAGACGATGCCGCGCTGCTCCAGCGGCACGCCGGCGGGCTGCCCCGTCACGGCGTCCCAGAACCGGACAGTCCGTCCGTAATCGCCCGAGGCAAGCACGCGGCCGTCCGGGCTGAACGCAAGCGCCGAGACCCACTGGTCGCGCCGGATTGCAGGCGCCAGCGGCCGTCCGGTGGCCGCGTCCCAGAGCTGGATGTCGCTCAAATTGGCGTGCTCGCCACCGACATTAAAGTCGTGGCTCGCCGTGGCGACCCGGCTCCCATCCGGGCTAAAGGCGACCGTCCGCACGTTTCGGGCGTGGTGCAGCGGGGCGCCGAGCGGCCGACCGGTCGAGGTCTCCCAAAGCCGCGCGATGCGGCCGCCATCGCTGGTCAGCACGGTCTTCCTGTCGGTGCTGTAGGCAATGGTCTTCTTCAAGAGATAGTCCGGAAGCCTGGGCTCGTCCTGCGGGCCCGGGTTCGCGGGCCGTTTGGTGCGCTGGCTCGGGTCGAGGGGGCGCGACCGGTTCCGGCCGATCTCCCAGAGGCGGGCCGACTCGTCCGAACCCCCGGACAGGACGGTCCGGCCGTCTGGGCTGACCGCAACACAATCCACCGGACCCTCGTGCCAGAGGGCTGTGCCGATACGCTGGCCCGTCGCCGCCTCCCACAAGAAGACGGAAAGTTCATCCCTGGGCCTGGTCAGAATCGTGGCGCCGTCCGGAGTGAAAAGGGCACCATAGACGGCTTGCCGATGCCATAGGGGGTCGCCGCGCGGCCGGTCTGTATCCCTCTCCCAGAGTTGGGCGGTCCCGTCCAGGCACGCGGTCAGGAACGTCGTGCCGGCGGGGTTGAACGCGACCGCGGAAACCGTGTCCGGGTGCGTCAAGGGGCCGGCCAGCTTTGTCCGGGTGGCGACGTCCCACACGTAGGCGGCCCCGCTGCGGCCTTCCGAACCTGTCCCGATCAAGATCGACTTGCCGTCCGGGCCAAATGCCACGCTGTAGACGGGCTGCCCGGTTCCGAACGGAGCAGCGAGTGGCTCGCCCGTGCTCGAATCCCAGATTCGCATGCTGCCGTCGGAACACCCGGTCGCGATGATGGTGCCATCAGGGCTGTAGGCCACACCACTTACGATGCCGCCGTGCGGCAAGGGGACGCCGACGCGGCTCCCTGTGGTCACATCCCAGAGCTGCACGCCGCCCCGATCGTGCCCCGTGACCAGGTTCTTGCCGTCAGGGCTAAACGCGAATGCCTGGGGCAAGCTCTCGAAAACGAGGGATTTGCCCGTCGGCTCGAGGGTTCTCGCATCCCGGTATTCCAAACGGTCCGCCGAGGCGATGGCGATCACCCGGCCATCGGGACTGAAGGCGCAGCGGTAGGCGGCTGCGGTCGCTTCAGCTTCCCGGACCGGAACCCGGATAATGTGCCGCAAACCATGAACCTGCTCGCTCCAGGCAGACAAGTTGATCCGGATCACCCTCTCTATCTCGGCAGCTTCGGCCGGGGCGACCGCGAGGCCTTCGAGCATCCAGTGCAGGCCCCGAGCGGCCTCCCCCGTCTCGGCCAGGGCGATTCCCTTGTCGAGAGCGAGCCGTGCTGATTGTCGCCGCGAACGGTCGCGCTCCAGGAGCGCCTCCCGCCGCGCGTCGTCAGCATCCTTCTGAGTCACTTGCAGTCGCTGGTTGGCCCGCGTCTCACTGCCGGCGAGTCGCTGGAAGTAACTTGCGGTCATCATTGAGCCCACGGTAACCGCGACCAAGAGCGCCGTCAGCACTCCGCCCAGTATCGCGATCACGGGGTTGCGCCGGGCCCACCGCCAGTAGCGCTCCGTGGTGCTGACCTGTCGGGCCTGGATCGGCTCGTCGGCCAGGAACCGCCGCAGGTCTTCGCTCATCGCTTCGGCCGAGCCGTACCGCGCTTTCGCGTCCTTCTCGACGGCCTTGAGCACAATGGTTTCGAGATCGAGAGGGATCCGCGGGTCGATCGAACGGGGTCGCGGCGGATCGACGCTCCTGACCTGTTCGATCAAGGCAAGCCGGTTGGGCGAGTCGAACGCCGGTCGGAGCAGAACGAGCTCGTAGAGCGTCAGTCCCAGCGCATAGACGTCCGACCGCGCGTCAGCTTGGCCGAGGAACCGCTCGGGCGCCATGTAGCGGATCGTGCCCAGCACGTCGCCGGTCTGTGTCAGTCCATCATCGTCGGCCTTGGCCAGACCGAAGTCAGTCACCCAGACGACGCCGTCGGTGTCGAGCAGAAGATTCGACGGCTTGATGTCCCGGTGGATCACCCCGCGGGCATGAGCATGAACAAGCGCCGCGGCGGCCTGTCTGCCGATGTGGGCCACGCTGCGATGGAAGACACGATGGCTCATCTCCGCAACCGAGAGCAGCGTTCCACCCGGCAGCACGGCCTGGGAGAACGGGGTCGGCGTCGAGGACGAGTCCGGAGCAAACTCGGGCAACGTGCCAGCCTGCGTGGGCACCGCATCCACGGCCACCGCCTTCGCAAAGGCAAGGGTCGCGCTCGCGCGTTCTGCTTCGGTCCGCCCCCCGACGATTGCAGACGTGGCGCGGTCGTCGCCTTCCGGCAGGAAACCGCCCGCCAGGATCGAACGGGCGACTGACGCGGCCAGGGTTCGCGTTTCCGAGCTGCTCTTCTCCTTGTCCTCGCCGCTGGCTCGTGACTGTGACCGGATGCGCAGGTCGGCGCAATTCCGTGATCACGCCGTCCAGGCTCTGCCCCTGGATGAATTGCATCGCGTAGAAGCGAGTGTCACCGTCCTGGCCGACCTCGTAGACCGGCACGATGTTGGTGTGATGCAGCCGTGCCGCGGCGCGGGCCTCGCGGCGAAACCGCTCGAGCGTCGTCCGGTCCGCAGCCACATGCCGAGGCAGCACTTTGAGCGCCACCCGCCGCCCGAGTGAGATCTGCTCGGCCTCATAAACGACACCCATGCCGCCCCGGCCGATCTCGCCCAGGATCCGGTAATCACCGATCTGCTGCAACGTCTTCGTTGCTCTCCGAGCCTCCGCCTCACCTTCACGGGTGGCTTTCCCCTCGTCGACCTGCTCCACCTGCACCATCGCCGGGAACAGCTCCCGGATGTCATCGGCCAGCTCGGGGTAGCCAGCGGTGTATTCCTCAAGCGTAGGGCGCTCGCCGCGGCGGAAGCGCTCGGCGAATTCCTCCGCCAGTTGATCGAGCAGGTTGTATTGTTCTGATTCGGAGGTCGACATCGTTCAACGCCCTTCTTTCACACGCGGCTGCGGTGTCGCCGCGGCAGCTTCCCAGACGATGATCGTGCCTTCGTCACCCGCCGAGGCGATCTCGCGTCCGTCGCCGCTGAATGCAACCGATCGAACAGGCCCCGAATGACCCTTGAGCGTGAGCAGCTCCGCCCCGCTCGCTGGGTCCCAGAGCCTCACGGCCTTGTCGTCGCCGGAGGAGACGAGCCGGCGGCCATCGGGACTGTACGCCACGCTATTGACCAGGACCGTGCGCCCGTCGAGCGTGCGACGGCACTCACCGGTGGCGGCGTCCCAGAGCCTCACCGTTTTGTCGGCGGAGCTCGATGCAATCGTCCGGCCGTCTGGGCTGAAGGCCACACCAAACACCCGATCAGCATGGCCTGTGAAAGTAGCCAGAAGCTGGCCGGTCTCGGCATTCCAGAGCCTGATACGCCCATCCACACCGGCCGAGGCGATGGACCGGCCATCGAGACTGTACTTCGCGACGTGCACCGCTCCAGTCTGGCCCGGTATCGACAGCACGAGCCCGCCCGTCGCGGGGTCCCAGACCTTCAGGGTGGCATCATCGCTTGCCGAGACCAGGCGACGCCCATCCGGGCTGAATGCCGCTGAGTTGACCGGACCCGCGTGTTTCGCGAGGCTGAAGCGGACCGCGCCGGTAGCCGCGTCCCACAGCCGCACCGTGCCGTCCTGAGCCGCCGAAGTAATGGTATCTCCAGATGGCCCAAACGCCACACAGAGCACCGACTTCTCGTGACCCGTGAGCGTGAGCCCGGCTTGCCCGGTGTCGGTATCCCAGAGCCGGACGGTGCCATCGGCAAAGCCCGCGACAATCCGTCGACCGTCCGGGCTGAAGGCGACCAGGGAGCCAGAGACGACATTCTTCGAAAACGGCGTGCTCTTGATGACGACCGGCCGGACCGGATGGCTCGAATCCCAGATCTCGAGCATTCTCGCAAGGCTGCTCGAGGCGAGGGTCTCGCCCTCGGGACTGAACGTATCCCCGGTGATCGAGCCGGCCTGCTGCTTCAAAGAACGCAGCTCGCGAGCGGAGTCAGTGTCCCAGACCTTCACGATCGCGTCCGACCCCGCCGAGAGAAGTTGGCCGCCGTTTGCTCGGAAGGCCAGGGCCGTCACGCTCGTCGCATGTCCCGAGAGCTGCCTGCGCTCTCGCCCGGCGCCGGCATCCCACACGTGCACCAGGTGGTCCGAGCCGCCGGAAGCCAGGGTCTTGCCATCCGGGCTGAAGGCCAGTGCGAAGACCTCCACGTTGGGCGATGGTAGGGTTGCCTGCAGCTTGCCCGCTTCGACATCCCACAGCTTGATCGTCCCGCCGCCGGTCGAGGCCACTCGCCGGCCGTCGGGGCTGAACACGACTCGTTCCACCGTGGCGTCATGAGCATTATCGAACAGCCGTACCATCGGTCCGTATCCGCCGGCATCCGGCTTTTGACCTGTGGCGTCCCAGATCCGAACCTTGTGTGTCGTCGAGCCTGTGACGATCGTCCGCCCATCCGGGCTGAACGCGACGGTCGGCGTCCCCTGGGAGCTCACCATGAAATGGCGGAGCAGCGCGCCGGAGCGGGTGTTCCAGATTCCGAGGTGTCCCCCCGGCCCCGGGCCTGCAAGTCGTTCGCCGTCGGGGCTGAATGCAAGGCCGGAGACACCCGACTGCGACGATTCCCAGCCGGCCTTCTGCTCCGGGCTGAACGTGAGCCGAACGCCCCCGGTGGCGAGATCCCAGAGTCGGACACGACCACCGGAGTGCACCGAGGCGAGGGTCTTACCGTCGGCGCTGAAGGCGAGCTGTCTGGCCTCGCGATCATGACCGCGGAGTGTCGAAGGATCCTCATGCGCAAGCTCGTTCAAATAGTTCCACTCCCATCCGCGCAGGTCGGATTCGCCCTCCCGAGGCCTCATCAGATCGAGCAGGAAGCGGAGCCGCAGGAGATCCTTGGCTTCCCAGGCGCCCATGGCCAGGTTCGAGCTGGCTGCGTACAAGGCCGGGCGCACCTCTTCGCGGCTGCGCCGCAGGCGCGCATTGGCTTCTTCGGTCGTGCTGTCGGGCACGGTCCCGTCCCGGGTGGCCGCGAGAACGTCCGCGGGGGCGGCGTCCCAGAGCTTGATGGTGCGGTCATCGCTGGCCGAGGCGAGAGTCCGGCCGTCGGGGCTGAACCTGACGTTGCGGATTCGCCCCGCGTGTCCTTTGAGGATCAGCAGGGTCTGCCCGCTCGACGGGTCCCAGAGCCGGATGGTCTTGTCTCTACCGGAAGAGGCGAGCCGGCCGTCCGGGCTGAACGCGAGGCCGAAGACCTCATAGATGTGCCCTTCCAGCACGCCTCGAGGTGAGCCGTCGTCCGAGTCCCATAACCGAATCGTGCGGTCGCTCGACGCCGTCGCGATGATGCGGCCGTCCGGGCTGAAGGCGACCGAGTTGATCGCGCCGCCATGTCCCCGCAGCGTCACGCGGGGTTGCTTCTCGACGAGGTCCCAGAGGATGCACGTCTTGTCGTAGCCGGCTGAAGCGACGGTGCGGCCGTCGGGGGAGAGCGTCAGGTCGTGAACCGCCTCGGAGTGGCCTCGGAGAGTGAATCGGACGACCCCGGTCTCGGAGTCCCAGGCCTGGATCGTGCGGTCAATGCCACCCGAGAGGACGGTCTTGCCGTCGGGCGTGAAGACCAGCCCGAGGATCCCGCCGGTGTGCCCGGTGAAGGTGAGCCGTGGCTTGCCGGTGGCGGCGTCCCACAGTCGCACCGCGCCGTCGCCACCGCCGGAGGCGACGGCGCGGCCGTCGGGGCTGAACGCGACACACCTGATTGGCGTCGTGTGGCCTTTGATCGGGGGGAGCGGCCGTCCCGAAGGGAGTTCCCAGATCCGCAGCGCGTGGTCGGTGTGGCCGGAGACCAGCCGGCGGCCATCGGGGGAAAACGCCAGGCATTCCACCTCCCCGCCGTAGGTCAGCACCGAGGGGCTCTGGAGCGTGCGCGGGCGATCAGGGCTGGCGGCATCCCAGACCCGCACTGTCGCGTCGGAGCTCGCCGAGGCAATCTCGCGGCCATGCGGGCTGAAGGCCACGGCGACGACCTCATCGCTGTGCGCCTTGAAGCATCGAAGCTCCTGGCCCGAGGTGGTGTCCCAGACGCGGACCGTCTCGTCGGCGGAGCCCGTGATGACCCGCGTGCTGTCGTGCCCGTAGGCCAGTGACAGCACCGCACCCGTGTGCCCCCGGATCACGGCGACCTCCGCCCCCGACCTGGCATCCCAGACCCGGATCGTCCGGTCGAGGCCGGCGGAGGCGATCTGGCGGCCGTCGGGGCTGAACGCCACGGCGCGGACCTCGTCGGTGTGCCCCTCGAGCTTGGCACGCGGGTCTGTCCCGTCCTCGAATTTCCATAGCTTGACTGTATGGTCATAGCTGGCCGAGGCGATGGTGCGGCCGTCGGGGCTGAACGCCACGGCGGCAACCGGGCCGTTGTGTGCGCCAAAAGAGCTTTGGATCAGATGGCCGTCCCGGGCGTCCCAGACCCGCATGCGATGTTTCGTGTGCGCGGCGACCAAGGTCCGGCCGTCGGGGCTCCAGGCCAGCTTCAGAACGGTCTCGGGCGGGCCCTCGAAGCTGAGGGTGGGCAGACCCGTGTCGACGGCGTAGAGCATGAGACTCTCCCCGGGGCCCGGCCCGACGAGGCTGCGGCCATCCGGGCTGAAGGCAATGGCACTGACGCCGCCGGCCAGATCCGCGCCGGCCATGCGCGACCCCCGTCGTCAGCCGCAATTCCCCTGTCTGCCGGTCCCAGAATTGGATGCGCCCTTTCCCCTCGAGGCCGGCGATGGTTTTCCCGTCGGGACTAAAGGCCACGTCGA
The DNA here is from genome assembly GCA_963823665.1 of uncultured Planctomycetota bacterium. Taxonomy (GTDB): domain Bacteria; phylum Planctomycetota; class Planctomycetia; order Isosphaerales; family Isosphaeraceae; genus CAVXHV01. The sequence continues at coordinate 1,240,569 of CAWGMQ010000006.1, read as the reverse complement.
CGAAACTCGCGTCCTGCGCCCGCAGCGTGAGCCGATCCTCGTGGCCGAGCTGCCACAGATAGCGCCACTCCCAGCCGCGGCGGTCGGCCTCGCCGGGAGCCGGCCGCAGCAGGTCGAGCAAACTACGAAGCCGACCGACATCGGCGGCGTCCCAGGCGGCCAGAGCGAGGTTCGTCCGGGTGGCATACACGGTCCCGCCCAGCTCCACTTGGGCCGCGCGGAGGCTGGCGTTCGCTTCGTCGGCCTTCTGGCGGGCACCAGCCTCTTCCGCCGCAAGCGTGCGCTGGGCTCCGGCCTGGGCGCGGAACTGTTCCATCGCCACAAGCGAAATCACGCTGGTCGCGACCAGCACCACCGTTAACACGCCGCCCAGGATCGCGATCCCCTTGTTGCGCCGCGCCCATCGCCAGTATCGCTCCGGGGCGCTGACCTGCCGCGCCCGGATCGGCTCGTCCGCCACGAACCGCCTGAGGTCTTCTGCCATCGCCTCGGCGGACCGATACCGCGCCTTCGGGTCCTTCTCGATCGCCTTGAGCACGATCGTCTCCAGATCCCGCGGGATCCGGGAATCGATGGCCCGAGGCCGCTCGGGCTCCTCGGTCTTGATCTGCTCGATCAGCGCCAGCCGGTCACCCGAGCCGAATCCCGAGCGCAGCGTGAGCAGCTCGTAGAGCGTCAGCCCCAGCGCGTACACATCCGCCCGTGCGTCCCCTTCACCCCGAAACCGCTCCGGCGCCATGTAGCGAATCGTACCCAGGATGTCGCCGCTTAACGTCAGCCCCTCGTCGTCCCCCTTGGCCAGCCCAAAATCCGTGATCCACACCACCCCTTCGGTGTCCAGCAGCAAGTTCGACGGCTTGATGTCCCGGTGCACAATCCCTCGCGCGTGCGCGTAAGCCAGACCCGCGGCGACCTGCCGCCCGATGTGCGCCAGGCTCCGGAAGAATGCATTGCCACCCGACTCGACAGACGAGAGCTGCGTGCCGCCGGGCAGGATCGCCGAGCTTGACGACGTAGCAGGCACACTCCGTGTGCCGTCCGCTCCCTCGCCGCGAGCGTGAGCAGCGCCGGACGCACGGCCGACACTACTCTCGGCCGACTCCGTGTGCGCCAGTGCTGGGTCGGACACGGCGGCGAAACCTTCGATCCCAGTCCCGAGCTGGGTCGTGAGGTTCCCGGCAACGGCCCTGGCCAGCATCGAATCAGACGCTTCCTTCCGCGCCGGACGTCCACCGCCGGGATCGAACCGCCCGTCAAGAATCGACCGCAACACCGCGCTGACCTGCGGCTCGTCGCCAGGGAACGCGGCTTCCTCCGCCCGGGCGGACCGCTCACGGCGAAGCCCGGACGACTTGCCCCCCAAGGCCCGCGTCACCTTACGCTCGGGCCCCGACCGGTCGCGCAGCCGCCGCAGCTCGGTGATGACGGCGTCCAGTCCCTGGCCCTGGATGAACTGCATCGCATAGAAACGAACGTCCCCGTCCTGGCCCACCTCATAGACCGGCACGATGTTGGTGTGGTGCAGTTTCGCCGCCGCGCGGGCCTCGCGGCGGAACCGCTCCCGGATCATCCGGTCGCTCGAAACTTGACGCGGCAAGACCTTGAGCGCAACGCGCCGGCCCAGCGAGATCTGCTCGGCCTCGTAAACAACGCCCATTCCGCCCCGGCCGATCTCGCCAAGGATCCGGTAGTCGCCGATTTCGCGCGGCGCTGATGCGCAGCCTCGGCATCAATCTGCTCTCCGCCCTTCAGCACTCGCTCGGCCTGCTCGACCTTCACCATTGCCGGGAATAGCTCGCGGATCTCATCCGCCAGTTCGGGGTAGCGGTCGGTGTATTCCTTGAGCGCCGGCCGCTCGCCGCGCCGGAACCGTTCCGCAAATTCCTCAGCCAGTTGGTCGAGCAGGTTGTACTGCTCCGATTCAGCGCTCGCCATCGATCAACGTCCTCTCTCCTCCGCTGGAAGTCGCGGTGCGGCCGGGGCAATTCCGCAAATCGCTGGAGATTAACGGCTTGGAACCGATCGAGCAGGTGAAAGATCTTACGCGGCGAATCTTCCACGACATGGCCCCATACCTTATTACCAACGCGCGACGACCCGTTCGGGACAAAAAAATGCAAGTTCTCATTGCGACTCTTGGAATAGCCTCCAGCGCTCCTGCCATTGGTCCGTTGTCAGCCCGCTCAAATCGCCCAGCTCGATGCGCCGAGCTGTGGCCAGCTCGGCGAGAAGGGCGAGATCGGCAATCGGGGTACTTGAATGGGAAACCAACGCCTCAAGATCCACCACGGCCATGCTCATCCCTTGGCTTGCGCTTGGGTCCGGGAAACTACCCAGTGCCCGCCGTCCGTCCGGGGTGACCGCCACCGTCTGACACCATGTACCTTCGGCCGAACCAAGCTGGACGCGTGGCGCAACTCGCCGGCCCGTCGTCAGCTCCCAGACCTGAACGGCCGCTCGACCACTCACCGCCACCAGCGCAAAGCGGCCGTCGGGTGTGATGGCCACATCCATCACTTCGAATTCATGGGCCATGGCAGGGCAGGCAAGCTTGGCGGCTCGCCAGTCCCAGTAGCGAAGCTGCCCATCCTTGTGGCCGGAAAGCAGATGATTCCCGTCGGGGCTGAAACGAACGGCAAACAAGCCCCAGTAGTCGCCCGGATGGGGCAATGGCTCCGAAACCGCGCGTCCGGTCGCAAGGTCCCAGACCTGCACGGCGTTCTTGAGGAGCGCCACCGTCGCCAGCAGCCGGCTGTCCGCCGACTCGGCCTGCTCCACCTTGACCATCGCCGGGAACAGCTCGCGGATCTCATCCGCCAGCTCCGGGTAGCGACGGGTGTATTCCGAAAGCGCGGGACGCTCGCCGCGCCGGAATCGCTCCGCGAATTCCTCCGCCAGTTGATCAAGCAGGTTGAACTGTTCCGATTCCGAGATCGACATCATTTCTCCCAAACGCTCTCCCGTGATCACTCATCGCCCACATCGATAATCAGTCCGAAAACGGATTCCCAGGGAAGCCCTCGTCCAGCTCGATCACCTCGGCCTCGCGCAGGAAGGCCTGGGCTTCTTCATCCTTGGACCACTGCGTGGTCTTGATCAGTGCGTGCAGGCTGTCCAGTGTCGCTCCGGCCTCGGCCGCCTGGCCAAGCCGGTGCCGGGCCAGTGCCAGAAACGCCAGGTCTCGCGGAACCGACGAGCCGTGATCGACCGCGTTATTAAGTCGGTCGGCGCGCTCGAGCGTCACTAGGGCTTCGCGGTATCTCCCCGCGCGGTACTGCGCCAGCCCCAGCGTACTCAAGAACAGGCTCCGGTCCGGAATCAACCGGCAAGCCGCTTCAGCCTGCCGCAGAGCATGATCGATCGCCGCGGCGCGAGCACCCGGTTGACGGACCACACTCCAGCTCGCCCGATCGAGGTTCACCGCATTCTCGAGAACCTCCTCAGCCAGTGCCAGCGCTAGCTGTCGCTGCGGCTCGCTGAGCGCGGAATCGCGGCGCAGGCTCTCGAGCACCTCCGGCCGCAACAACGCTTGACTGAAGAGCGCCTCGACCCGCCGTTCTGCCGCTCCGGCAAGCGCATCGTGCTCGAGAGGCCCGACCAGTGCCAGGGCTTTCGCGCGAACCGGTTCGCTGATCGTCGCATCGCGGTGGATGCGGTCCCGCACTTCCGCCGTCGGCAACTTTTTTCTGATGAGATAAAGGACGACGCTCCGGGCCTGCTCGAACATTCGCTGCTCGGGCGTCTGCTTGGTCGCGTCCCACAGTTTCACGTCAAAATCCCAGCTCGCCGACGCGAGCCGCAGACCGCCCGGGTCAAACGCCACGCCAAGCACTTCCGACAGATAACCATTGAGCGTCAAAAGCTCCTGGCCGATGCCTGAGTCCCAGTACCACTCGAAGCCGCGCAGATCGGCATCCCCGGGCGATGTCGGCTTGAGGCTCTCGAGGTGTCGCTGTGTCACATTCACCTGGTTGTCTCGCCAGCCCAGGCGAGCCAGGTTCATCACCGCAAGGTACAGACGGTGGTCGCTGAGTGACTTCTCGTCCTTGGCTCGCTGCGCCTCTTTGGTGGCGTTTAGAGCCTCTCGATTCGCCCGCTTCGCCTCGACGTCGGCGAGGCTCGCATTGCGGTTTGCCGCGATGGCGAAATACGTCGACACGGCCGTGCCCAGCGAAAGCGCGAGCGCGATCAAGCCGAGCAGCCCAGCCACCGCCTTGTGCCGATGACACCACCGCCAGCCTCGCTCCATGGCGCTGACCTGACGAGCACGGATCGGCTCGTCCGCGAGGAATCGACGCAAGTCCTCACCCATCGCCTCGGCCGACTGGTATCGCGCCCGAGGGTCTTTCTCGATCGCCTTGAGCACGATCGTCTCCAGGTCCCGCGGGATCCTCGCATCGATGTCCCGCGGTCTTTGCGGATCCTCGGTCTTGATCTGCTCGATCAGTGCCAGCCGGTCCGAAGAGGCGAATCCCGAGCGAAGCGTGAGCAGCTCGTAAACGGAGAGCCCGAGCGCATACACATCCGCCCGAGCATCCCCTTCACCCCGCAATCGCTCAGGCGCCATGTAGCGAATCGTGCCCAGGATGTCCCCGCTCTGCGTCAGCCCCTCGTCGTCCCCCTTGGCCAGGCCAAAGTCGGTGATCCACACCACGCCTTCGGTGTCCAGCAAAAGGTTCGACGGCTTGATGTCCCGGTGCACGATCCCCCGCGCGTGGGCGTAGGCCAGGCCCCCGGCGACCTGCCGGCCGATGTGCGCCATGCTTCGGTAGAAGCCGCGTCGACCCGACTCGACCGACGAGAGCTGGGTACCGCCCGGCAGGATCGGCGAGTTTGACGACATCGGGCCGACCCGGCTTCCGGCCGACCCGCGCACGAACGTGAAGGGCCCACACTTTTGCCGGGCACTTCGGTCTGCTCTTCCGCACGCCAGGGTTCCTCTGCACGAGGCTCCGTCCCGATCGCGGTCAATGTGGATAGGCCTGCACCCGCGAACCTGGCCAGCTTGGATTCCGGGGTTTCGACGAGCTCGGGGCCTCGGCCGCCAGGGTCGAATCGACCGGTCAGAATGGACCGCGCGAGCGTGCTCGCCTTCACGTCTTCGTGGAGTACCCGGCTCTCGACGCTCCCCTCGCCCACGCACGTCCCACCGCGCCCACCCGACGGGTCGGGAGCGGCCCGCGGGCCCTTCCGCTCGGACCCAGCCCGTTCGCGCAGCCGCCGCAGCTCGATGATGACGGCGTCGAGTCCCTGACCCGGGATGAACTGCATGGCATAGAAGCGGATGTCTTGATCCTGGCCCACCTCGTACACGGGCACGATGTTGGTGTGGTGCAGTCGTCCAGCCGCACGGGCCTCGCGGCGGAATCGCTCCTGGACCATCGGGTCGCCCGAAATCTGCCGCGGCAACACCTTGAGCGCGACCCGGCGGCCCAGCGAAATCTGCTCGGCCTCGTACACGACCCCCATCCCGCCCCGGCCGATCTCACGGAGTAACCGGTAGTCACGGATCTGCAAAAGCGGCGGATTCACGCCCGGCAAACCCCCGGATTGCCCCACCCCCCGTTCGCGGGCTCCCTCGGCCTCCTCCACATGCACCATCGCCGGGAACAACTCCCGGATGTCGTCCGCCAGCTCGGGGTAGCGATCGATGTACTCCTCGAGCGCCGGCCGCTCGCCGCGCCGGAAGCGCTCCGCGAACTCCTCGGCCAGTCGATCGAGCAGGTTGAACTGTTCCGATTCCGAGATCGTCATCGTTCAGAATCCCGACAGGCCGCCCGGCATCCCGGCCAGAATGGACTTGAGCTTCTTGAGGGCCCGGATATATCGCTTGGCGCCGGCCTCCTCCGTGATGCCCAGCACGACTGCCGTCTCGGCACGGTTGAGCTGCTCGAAGTGCCGCAGCGCCACCACTTCACGATCGAGGGGCTCGAGTGAGTTCACCGCCTCCTGCACCTGCAGGATCCGCTCGGCCCGGATCGCGGCATTCGATGGTGTTGTCAATCGCCCCAGCAGCATCGAAGCCAGCGCCGCCGAGCTCGCCTGCGGCAACGAATCACGATAGAGCGACACCTCCTGCGAAACGTCACGCATTCGCGTGCCCAGGTGGTGGCGGTGGACGAGTGCGAGCCGGTCGCTGACGACCAGTCGCAGCCACAGAAACACCGGCAGCCTGGGATCGCTCAGGTAGCTCTCAACGCGCTTTTCCAGGTCGAGGAAGCCGTCCTGAAGCACGTCGGAGGCATCGACGCGGCCCTGTAGCCGCGCGTCTATTCGCAACTCGACCATCCTCCGCAGCCGATCGCGGTGCCGCTCGAACATCTCCGCGAGCGCACGGCGGTCGCCGGCTCGGAGCCGCTCGACCAGGGTCAAGGTTTCGCTTGGTGAATCTGTCATCACGTCGCCATATCTTGTTACCGGGTCTTCCCGGTTCACAGGTCCCTCTCGCTCGGCACGGCACCCGCTACGTACACCACCGCGAAGGCCGCCAGGTTCCCCAGTACGGCCAAGAGCGTCAGCGCCGCCGCCGGCGTTCGTGCCGGCCCATCGCCGCCGGCCAGCGCGAGAAACGCCGGACCAAGCGTTCGCGCCTCGTCCCCGGCCGAAAAGAGCAGGGCGGGAGTCAGGTTCGTCGCCGCAATCACCCACAAGATCAGGAATCGGCCCGCCAGTCGCGTCAGAAATCCTGGCTGGCAAAGCGTGGCCGCTCGCCACCTGGGCGCACCCGCATGCACCGCCGCCGCATAGCAGGCGTCGCCAGGATGATTCCCCGAGCCCGCGGCACGCGACGCGCCGTCGTTGCGGAAGAATCGAGGCAGCATCACCAGACCCAATGCACATGCCATGAGAATCCACGGATGCTGGTGCGGGTCGATCGCACCGGCAAGGTCCCCGGCCAGCACCGCGGCGCGAGATCCTCCGCGGTCGAGCAGGAACCGCGACGCCAGCGCCACGAGCCAGGGTAGGGCAAGAACGCCTGTGCCCAGAACCAGCGGCGGAACCGGCGGGATCCGCCGCAATGAGCGCGGCCACCCGCCCGTTGTGCGTCCGCGGGAGTTGAGCCCCACCACCCACGCCACGACCAGAAGGCCGCCCGCCACCTCGAGCGCGAAAACAGCCGAATCAAGCAGCACCTGGATCAAAGCCGGATCGCGAAGCGGCGCGGCCGCGCCAGAACGGAGCTCACGAGCGTGCCGTCCCCCGGCTCAAGCGAATTGGCCCTTCCGCTCAAGAGCCTCGCCAGTCCCAAAAGCGGCAGGCAGACGACGATGCCCCAAACTGCCAGACACACGGCCGAGACAAGCGACACCACCGGCTCCGCGCGGCGCTCGCTTCGGTCAAGCTCAAGAGCCGACGCCGCGCCCGAAAGCTCCTGCAGGCTCGAAGCCCGTCCCCTCGATCGGAAGACCAGCCATCCACAGAGCCCGAGCACGCCCGCCATGAGCGACCACACCGCCGTACGCGGGAACGGGCTTGGCCCCGTGGCCGCTTCCACAATCTGGAAGGCCAGCGTGCGACGCAGCCCCAGCACCAGCGCCGCGCCCGGTTCGACCATCGCGATCAGAAAGACCAATCCGGCGGCGCACACGGCCGCAGGGCGCACGATCGGCCACGAGACATCGCGCACGGTCCGCAGCCAGCTCGCACCCGCCAGCCGAGCCGCATCGGCCCACGCCGGGTCCAGCTTCCGGAACGACGGCGCACACGCGATCGCCACGAGCGCCGCTCCCGGCAGCACGGCCGAATAGATCCACACGAGCCACAGCAAGATGCCGGACCACGATTCGAGGCTCACCCCCGGGCCCGTCGCATTGCCCCCGTTTAGCCGGGACGGCCAGTTCCCTCGCTCGAGAAGCCAACCTTTGAGCCCGAATGCGAGAAAAGCCGGCGCGATCGCCACGACGGCCAGGGCCATCGCTCCGAACAACCGCCGCCCACGCGGCCACACGCGATCAAGCGCGCACCGCAGGCCGACACCCAGAACCAGCGAGCTTGTTGCTACGATCAGAGCGAAGATCATGCTATTTCGAGCGCAAGTCCAGGCGAAGTCATCGAAGAGAAACAGCACCACCGGAAAGAAGTGCGACGATGCCCGCGGTTCGCCCGTGGGCCCTTCGTCAACCAGAATCGCCGCGACGAGCGCGACCAAGGGCGCAGCGCGAGAGAGCACAAGAGCCACCGCGCCGTAGTTCGCAACCACCGCAAAAGCCACATGAACGCTCGAATCCTGTTGCGCCGCCCTGCTCCAACCGTCCCGGGATGCCTCAAACTTCCGCTCAAAGCCACTGCCGGCCGCGGTCTCTCGCGTCCGCAATCCCGCCGCGAGGCCCCCGCTGCTCAGGCCGACCCATCCTAACAGAATTGCCGGTCATTTCGCGCGACATATGGTTTTGAACGGACCGTCGAGCGCTTAGAATGAAGCGACGTTCCTGGGCGCGCCCGGTGAAATCGGGCAAGCCGCGTCTCATACGGGAAGAGAAGGAAAGGGCCACTTCATGAAAGCGTATCGAGTGCACGACATGAGCGGTCCGGGCGGATTGCGGCTCGACGACTTGCCCGACCCCGCCCCCGGCCCGGGTCAGGTCCTGGTCCGCTTGCAGGCTTACTCGCTCAATTTCAGAGACCTGCTCGTATCCAAGGGCGTCTACAACCCCAGGCTTCGGCTCCCGTTTGTCCCGCTCTCGGACGGCGCCGGCGAAGTTGTGGCCACCGGCCCGGGAGCGACGCGATTCAAGCCCGGAGCGCGCGTCGCCGCGGCGTTCATGCCCGGCTGGGTCGACGGGCAGCCCGATGAGGAAAAGGCACGCTCGGCCTTGGGCGGTGGCGGCGAGGGAATGCTCGCCGAGCTCGCAGTTCTTCCCGAGGAGGGGCTCGTATCGATTCCGGATCATTTGAGTTTTGAAGAAGCGGCGACACTGCCGTGCGCCGCGGTCACGGCGTGGAATGCGCTCGTGGAAAGCGGCGGAATCAAACCGGGAGACTCTGTGCTCCTTCAAGGCACGGGCGGCGTCTCGATCTTCGCGCTCCAGTTCGCGCGGTTGGCGGGGGCGCGCGTGTTCGTGACCTCGAAGAGCGACGCGAAGCTCGCGCGCGCCACGGAAATGGGGGCGGCAGAAGGAATCAACTACACCACCGTGCCCGACTGGGACAAACGCGCCCGCACGCTCACCGGCGGCAAGGGCGTCGACATGATCGTGGAGGTCGGCGGAGCAGGGACGTTGCCCACGTCCTTGAAAGCCGTGCGCCTGGGCGGGTACATCGCGCTCATCGGCATCTTGACCGGCGGCGGCGACGTCAACCCCGTGCCGATCCTGATGAAGCACATTCGCGTGCAAGGAATCTACGTAGGCTCCCGCCGGATGTTCGAGAACATGAACCGCGCCATCGGAGACCGCCAAGCTCCACCCGGTGATCGACCGAGTCTTCAATTTCGACCAGGCCACGGAAGCCATGACATACATGGAAAAAGGCGAGCACTTCGGCAAGATCGTCATTCGGGTTTAGCTCCCGCGGCAAGCCCGGTCATCTCACCGTGAAGCAGCGAGGAAATCCCCAGGAATAAGCCCACCCTCTACGTTCAACCGTCCATCCTGACCGAGCACTTCGTTTTGTACATTCGTCGCGCGTCCTTACGCCACAAGGACTACGGGAACGCACTCGCTCGGTCGAGGTCGCGAGCCATCGGCCGAATTCGAAGCCGAAACCTCGCACGCGAGCGCGTCGCTGTGACACAGAATCGCCACCGCGCGGCCCGCGAAGCGCTCCACCCCCCAAGTCCGGGTCGGCCGCCCGCCGCAAGTGCACATGCGAAAACGGCTTCGGTCGATCCAACTGCTTCTTTCCCCTGGAGCAAAATGATAACTAATGATAGCAAAAACTGAAGATCCTCGCCTTCCTCCCAGTCCAGAGCCGGGAGAGCGAACCCTGCACTCGACCGACGACGCGGCAAAGCAGCCAGGGCGACGGAGTCGTCTTGCGCAACGGCCAGGCCTGCCTGGGTTTCGGTATTGGTCTCAGCCTTTTTGCCCATTGCGGTAGTTTGCACTGGATTGCACTCGGTGCGTGAATTTCACCGCTGTTCTCAGGGCGAGTGAAGATCGACGAGAAGGTAGGAAAGGAAAGGGGAGCCGCCCATCGCGCCAGCATCGCGCGTTCGCAGACTCTGCCCTATGGATAATATGCGACGGGTTTCAGCGATCGGCAATAAAAGCGTCCAAAAAAACTGCAATCACTCGATCGACACGGTTGCAACGTCAGGAGCCGCGGCTTTGCGCGATTTCTTTGTTAATTGTGAACACGCGGTCGAATCAAAACGAACACGCGGTCGTCCGATCGGTGATCGAGGGGGTGCTCAAAGTAGGGTGGGTGAAACCCACCATCCGGTAGAGCACCCCGGCCGGTGGGTTTCACGCGCACTACGTGCTGCGGACCATCGAGGGTGTAATGTCACCCTCGCTCCCGCCGATTCCACTCGGATGTCTCCCTTCGCTCCGCGAAAGGGGCATCGGGCGTTCCTCCCGCCCTCGTGGCGGAGGTGCCGCCGCAGGTGGCGGAGGGTATGATTGATCGCGCTGCTGCGTCTCGACTAACAACCGTGCCGAATCGTGAGCGTGACGCGCATTTCGGACGCTCCCACGGTGTAGAATGCTTCCAATCGATCGAGACGCGACATCCAGAACGACTTCGTATCCGAGCCTCCGGGCACGGTCAACGGCGACGATGGAAACTTTCGAGGCGATTCCGGGCGATCTCCTGGTGTCCGAGGCGATTCTGCGCACGCTGCGCAACCGCCGGCTGGTCGCGCTCGTGGCATTTCTGACCATCAATCTTGGCTGCGGCTCCGCGGAACCGCCGAAGCCAGCCGTGCCACCACGACCGAATTACCCCGCGCACTGGTGGGCTCCCGTCTCCAAGGAAGGCGCCCCCAGTTGGGAAATCTTGCCGCAGGAAGCAGCTCCGGACGAGGTGATTCTCTCCAAGCGCCACGAGCTGGGCCTGCTCTCCAACTTCGCCCCGACGCCGTTTACCTGTCGCGGCAAGCGCTATGCGAGCCTGGAAGGGTTCTGGCAAATGATGCTGTATCCCGAGTCGCCGGAAGAGGAGCGGGCCAGGTTCCCCGGCCTGAAGTGGGAATTTACGCGCGACCAGGTCGCCCAGTTGACTTCATTCGACGCTAAGGAAGCGGGCACGCTCGCCGAGGGAAACATGAAGATGATGCAGATCGACTGGGTGACGTTCGAAGGCAAGAAGATCCCGTATCGACCCGCGCAGCCGGGCGAGCACTATCGCTTGATTGTCGAGGCGACGTGGGAAAAGGTGCGACAGACCCCCGAGGTCAAGCGAGTGCTGCTCGCCACCGGTGACTTGAAGCTCAAGCCCGACCATCACCAGGAGCCCGACGCCCCGGCCGCATGGCACTACTACGACATTCTCATGGAGATTCGCGCTGAGCTGCGGCGGCAGGCGGCCAGGTGACGCGGGCGAGCTTGGTCATGAAGGGGTGAAATCGCGCCCAAACCACCGATCATGCGGCCAAATCACTGAGTTTTCGGTTCTAAATGGCATTTCGCGATTTGGGAGTGCGAGGCGGGCCCGGGGAAAAGTTGATCTTGGCCAGTCAAAGCGTTTATCCAGGTTTCGAACCGCTAGAGTTTCTGCTCCCTTGAACCCTGTCGGGGAAGAAGAGGATCTGAGGCCAGGCGCCCAAGATCGGGGCCTCCTTCTTCTTTGTTGCCTTCGTTACCTTCTGTTCAATGACTTATGGAATCACGGGTCGAACTCGCACTGATTCGGACGGGCCCGCCGAACAGACCCTCGTTTTGTCGCGTTCCGGAATCGCTGAGTGGTGCCCGGTGTCTGTTCCGAGCACTGCATTCCCACCCGCCCCTGCTGATCGACGGGCGCAACAATACCCCGCGGTATGGATCGGCAATCCCATGAACCTTGATAAACCGCTTGCCGCGATCGTCGCGGGCACGTGGGATCCGGTCGCTTATGCCAGGCAGCGTGAGGCAAGGAGAATCGTCGAGCGAAAGACCGCGAACATCAACCAGCGGGCCGTTCCTCTCTTCAAAGCGAAAAAATATCAAGAATTTCTGAGCGCACTCGATCGGATCACCGCCGGCAACGAAGCCGTCGCCAGGCAATTCGCCGGTCTGAAGCTGGCTGCGATTTGCAACAGCGGCGACATCGAAGCCGGCCTAGCGCTCGGGGCCGGGTTGCTCGAGGAACATAACGACGAACCCACCGTGCTCCACTCCATTTTCCGTCCCGTCATAGATCTTCAGAACACGGAAAACCCTGACCCGCGCGTGATCGCCCTGGCGCTCAAAGTAGCGAAGCGGTCGGTGGCTTTGACCGGGGAAAAGAACGCCACGCATCTCGACAACCTCGCGCTGGCGCAATACTTGGCCGGTCACCCCGCCGCAGCCCTCGCGAGCGAGGAAAAAGCGATCAAAGCGCTCAAACCTGGCCCCCAACCCGAGCGGAAGGTGTTCAACGAGCGTCTGCAACGCTACCGCCAAGCGGCGGATGAGAAGAAAACCAATATCGGGAGAGCGCCCAAGAGTGGCGACGGAATCTGAATGCCGTGATGGCTTCTTCAGGCGACCCGCCTTCTGTCGTGATCGGCTGGCAGGTACAATAGATCCTGAGGTCGTGGCCTGCGCCTTCCGGAGATGGCAAAAGGTTGCGCCGAGTTTTGCCGAAGGTTTGAGGACTGCCGTGGCCGCAACTTTTCGCAAGCCGTCTGACGACAAGCTTGGCAAGCATTCGAAGTCTCGGCGAGGATCCGAATCGAAACCGCTACTAGCCACCAAGCAAGGCTCGCGAGAAGATCAAGCGCGTTGCGCGTCGATCCTCCTGAAGCACGTCAGTGATTCGACGCGGCTGGAGATCATCTTGATCCTGGCCAATGGTGAGCAGCACGTTCGCACTCTCTACGTCCGCCTGGGCCAGAGCCAACCTGCGGTCAGCTATCACCTTGCGATGCTCCGCGCTGCTGGCATCATCACCCCGCGACGAGAGGGCGCGAATAACTTCTATGAACTGACGGACGCGGGTTGCGCTCTAGCCGAAGTTGTTCATAGGCTGCTCCGTGAGGGCACGACGGAGCAGCCCGCTGTCAGGCCAAAGCCGACGCGCGCACGCTCGGCGTCCACGGACTCGCCTCGACCTGACAGCCAAACTTCCACGGATTCACGTGAAACTCTCGACCCTCGATCCGACGTTCGCAACGGCGATGAGGAGGAGGCGTGGAGCCGCATGAACCTTCGCCGGGCGGAACTGATCTTCAAGAAGAATCGGGGGCATCTAAACGACGTCGACCGCTCCGAGTTGGAACGGCTTCAGACGCTCTCGCTATCCGGAATGCAGCGGCAATTCCCCGGACCCGACCTCAACGACCAGAAGCTCAAGAGAGTTGAGGAACGCCTCAGCGGCGAGCGGGCAAAATAGCCATGACGGTGTCCAGTCCCCTCGCGTATCTCGCGTCGGCTCACAAGCGACGGCACGCACCCGCTGGCTACGTGGACTATCAGAATTACAAGCCATGGTTACGGGATGAGTTTACCTTTCGTTGTGTCTATTGTCTCGAGCGTGAACGCTGGTATCCGACTTGCTCGGCGGCCTTCTCGGTCGACCATGTGATTCCTCAGTTAATGGCCCCCGAACGCATATGCGATTACAATAATCTGGTCTATGCCTGCCTGAGATGCAACTCCAATAAACGCACACTCCGACTGCCCGATCCGACTCGCGTGCCTTTCGCGAAGTGCCTGTCCGTTGGCGACCATGGAATCATTTCGGCACTGAACGCGGATGGCGCCGACCTCATCGATGTCTTACACCTCAATGACTCCCCAATCATCGATACGAGGAAAAAGTACCTGAGACTGATAACACTCAAACTTGATTTTCCGGATGACGCTGATGTTCACGCGTTATTCCTCGACGCATTCGGATACCCGGACGACCTCCCGGATCTGAAATCTCGACGACCGCCAAGCGGCAACCGGGCGCAACGCCCGCCGGTCCTGTCCCATCACCAGTTACGTGAGCTGAACCAGCTTAGCGGCGTCTACTGATGGGTTGGGGGATCGAGGAGTGGAAGAACCCGATTCGATTCTGGAGAGCAGGAACATAACGAGCTCATGAATGCTACCGCGCCGAATTATAGCGATCCTGATAGTCCGACTGAATCTGCTGTACTCGGCGTGGGTCGGATTATCCGCTGATCGTCCCGAACTCGGCGTCAGCGCGACAGCGGCCTTTCCAGCGTTTCGAGCAGGAACAGGATTTCGGCGGCCATCGTGTAGCTCAAATCCGGGGCGTCGGCGAGGGTGCGGTCGCGGCTGCCGGCGACGATGGCTTGGAGGGCTTGGATGAACGTGCGGAAGTGATTCGGCAAGTCGGGGTCGACGGCCAGTTCTGCGAGAAGCGACGTGGCGGCAACCGGGTCGCCGGCAAGGAGGGGCCCGGTCACGGCGAGGCAGATGCGGCCATCGAAGTAGTGATTCTCGCCGCCGTCGCGGCGGTAGGCGAGGTAGCAATTGATGGCCTTGCGCTTCGCGTCTGCGGCGGCGGTGGGGTTTCCAGCGGCCGTCTCAATATTGGCGAGGATGCCCCAACTCTTCCACGGCTCCGAAGCATGGCCGAACGGCGCCTTGCATTCGATCGCCCGCAGGATTTCCTGCCGCGCTTCGTCGAAGCGACGGAGCTTACGCAGCGTGTCTGCGAGGTTGTTCCTAAATCTGCCCTCCTGCGCCCGGTCGCCGGACTTGTCCACGGCTCGCCGGAAGAAGGCGACTGCTTCCTCCGGGCGGTCGAGCGGACCGTGATACAAATTGCCGAGTTCACTGAGTGTGCCCGCCTGTCCGAGATTATTGCCGAGCCGCACCTTGATCGCGAGCGATTTCCTGTAGGCATCCTCCGCCGCTTCCGGCTGTCCCGCCGCCTGATACACCATGCCGGTCTGATGCCAGCTCACAGCGACGGTGCCCGGTTCGTCCAGCCGCGTAAACAGGTCGCGTGCTTCTTCGTGCGCCTTCAGCGCGTCTGGGTAGTGGCGCTGCAACATGCGGACGGTCCCAAGCTCCCCTTTTCCGACGGCGACCTGCCGGTTGTCCTCCCGTTTCTCCGCGCGGCGGATGCTCTCTTCGTAAGCGGCTGCTGCCTCGTCGAGCCGGCCCAAAACGAGTAGACACCCGCCTCGGTCCAGCAAGCAGACGGATGCCATCCTCTCGGCGCCCCGACGGGGCCGGTCCCGCTCAACGGCTTCGAAACGATTCCGCGCCTCGTCCAGAAGTGGCAAGGACTGTTCCGGTCCACCGGCGATCTCCAAAACCCGGGCCAGGAGCCAGCAGGCCATCGCCAAATCGTAGTCGGCATCGGGATACGCCTGCTCACCTGCCACCCGGGTGCGCTGGAGCAACTGCTGCGCGCCGTCGAATGCCTCGCGCAAGCGCCCACCGTCAAGCTGCTGCTCGATCCGGGTCCGCTGTGCCTGAAACCGCGCGTGATTCCACGTCTCACCCAGCGCAGCCGCTGCGGCATCGCGCACCTGGCCCACACGTTCGAGCAAGCGCGGCTTGCCGGCCGGCTGCAACAAGCGGTACAGCGAAGCGGCCAGATCGATCGTCGCCTCTGCATCCCCCGCGCGCTGTACCTCTTCAAGCAACGCGAAGAGGTTCGGCAACTCCAGCGCCGTGAGCGTCGCTGCGAGTTCGGCGTTCTTGTCGTGCTCCCGCACGAGGAACCGAACATACGCGCCCATCGCCTCGCCCCAGCGGGCGGTCAGTGTCTCGCGTTCCGCGGAGTCCAGCTTCCCGCGCAGGTAGGGGCAGAGCGCGGGATTGAGCGTGACATGGTTGTACGGATCGGGCGTCGCCAGGCCCGTCTCGATCAACTCGCTGGCTAGCGAAGCCACGTCGTCCTCTTCCCACTGCATCATTGTGCGGAGCATATCCAGATCCACCCCGCCGTGGAACACCTCGAGCACGCGCGCCCTGTCCCGGTTCGTGGAGGACATGCGGCGGAGGGAGAGCTCCACGCTGGCGAAGAGTGAGTGCTCCCGGCTGCCGGGGAACCGCTTGTTCATCGCATCCATCAGCTCCACGAGCGCTCCGCGAGTCGCATCGACGCCCTGGCTTCGCAAAGACGGGGCCAGCAGCGCGAGCGTGCGGGCGTGGCCATGGACGGCATCAACGAGCGCCTCGATGGACTCGCGCGCGGCGTCGAGCGTTGCACCCGGGCCGCCACTGCCGTCCACGTTCAACACACGCTCAACGAGCTTTACGGCGTCGTCGCGAGCAAGCTGATGCAGCTCGCGGCGATTGCGCCGCGAATCGAACGGTGACGGGAGCGCTTCGCGGCTGGTGAAAACGACGCGCGTTTGGCCCACGTTCCGCAGGCGCTCGCACACGGCCAGGATCGCCTTCAGCTCCCGGGCTGCGTCTTCCGAGAGCGCCTCGGGCGTCTCCACGTAGGGTGGCAGCAGGATGCTCTCCATGTTGTCCACCACGAGCAACGTCGATTGCTCGCTGAGGACCTGCTCAATCGGTTGAATCGCCTTCTCCAAATCGGCGAAGGCGGCGACGGAATAACCGGGCACGAGCTGCCCGCCGATGGCGTCGAGCACGGCGGCGACGTTGCTGTGCGTCTCGACGGAGACAAACACCGCACGGCGAACCTGGTGCGAGCGAACCATCCACCGGGCGAATTCGGCGGAAAGCGTGGTCTTGCCCTCGCCACCCTGACCGCGCACCACAGCATAGCGGTCATGGCGCAACAGCCGCTCGAGCGAGAGAAGCTCTCGGCTGCGGCCAATGAAAGTCGTCTCCGGCGCATCCGGCAACGCGCCGAAACGCTTTTGGAGCGAGGTTCTCATGTCCGCCTGCGTTTGCGGCGCGGGGGTGGCCTTGAAGAGCTGCGGATCATCCCTCTCCTGGAACAGCACGGGCACGAACCAATCATGTAGCTTCAGCTCCCCCACGCCGAAAACACGGCCACGGGATTTGTCGTCGTTGAGTTTGCGCTGGCCTTCGAGCATCGCATCGCCCACGCGAGCACCGCGCGCGAGCGCGGCATAAAAGGCCTCGACAAACCGCCGCGCCGTCTCGACGAGCACGCTGTGGCTCATGGCCACCACCGAGGCCACGCCGACCTTCAGCAGCTCCGAAGCCACCGATTCCGATGCCTTCTCGGCCGTAGCCGTCTGACAGGCTTCGAGGAATACAAGCGGAATCCGGTAATCGCGGAGCAGCGGACCGAGCTCGCCCGTGAAAACGGTCGAGTGGCGGCGGTTCTCGAGCTTGCCCGCATCCTGCGGATCCTCAAAGCAAAGCCCGCCCAAGCCGGCACGGCGGTCAAAGACGCCATGTCCATCGAAGTGGACGACGTGATAGGGCTCGGATTCGCGACGCGCGCGGTCGAGCTCCTCGCGCAGCGCGGGCAGCGTGGGCGGGCTCAGCACGTGGATGTTCACAAGGCCGCCGAGTGCCTCCATCGCCTCGACAAGCGGCAGCGCACTCGCGCGATGATCGATATAGCCGCAGGCTTCGTCTTCCGGGCGCGCGGTCACGAGCAGGATGCGGATGGGCGGGGCGACCACGGGAATACTGAGATCATCGCGCGTGTTTGGCAAGTGCCGGCGCACCCGCGTGGGCTTGCCCCCTTGGAACAGAAAACCCTCCCCATCGTGAAGCAACTCCCACGGGAGGCCAAGCAGGACAGTGGCCGCCTCGCGCGCGGCTTCAATCTCCGCTGCCGCCGCACCGGGCTCGGGTGCCACATCAACGAGGACGGAAAATCGGCGGTCGGCCCGCCCGTCGATCCGACTCCACGCGTTCATCACGTTCCGGGTCTGACCCGCGGGCAGAGCGGCGGCGTGCAGGAGCTGGCCCCATTTCGCGAAGTTTTCCTCGACCTTTCGCGCACGGTCTCGAAAGTAATCACTCGGCCAGATCGCGAACTTTTCCAGATACCACCGCAGCTCCTCCGCCTCAATCGGCCCGATCGGAGCCACGAATCGCCAGCGCTCTGCGCTGCGTACCTGAGGCTGACCCGGCGCCGCCGGCTCGTAAACGAGCCGCGCATCCGCCGAGGCGCGCCTCAGGCCATCCGATTCATCAAACCGCAAGTTCGAAAGCTCGAGAACGAGGTCCTCGAGCAGATTCGCCACGGGTTGCGGGCCGCGAGGCGCATCGGCGGGCTTTCTCATTCCCATCCCGACGAGAATCGGATGTACAGCCGCCTCGGCACCGCCAGCAGCCGTAGCAACCGGTATGTACGTCGGCTCTGTCCCGAAAAACTGCTCGAGCACGCCGAGCCTCGTACCATCGAGTGACAGCGGGATGATAGGAAAGTTCTCTCTGCCGCGCTCCTTTTGCAACTCGATGGCGTAGAGCAGTTCCTTGCCCACCCACCTGGACTGCAAGGCCGCCGGACTGACCACGACAGCGAAGGCACCCGCCTCGCCAATCGCCTTCGTGATATCGGGCTCCAGCAGCCCGCCGGGCAGCAACTCGCGAGAATCGATCCAAGCGGCCACTCCGTGATCCGCGAGCGTCCTCTGAAGCTCGCGAACGAACGCATCATCTGCTGTGGCGTGCGAGATGAAAAGACTCGGCAACATGGACGAGCTCCGACTGCTTGCCTTTACTCGCGGCAATTCCGTCCGTCGCGTCCCTCACCGTGGAGCACACAACAGCCACATCTCGACAGCATATCAGAGCGGCTCACCGGCGAGAATCAGGCTCAAGCTCTGCGGCCGATTGACCGCTCCGCGTCTTCGCACAGCCGCCGAGCACGAGCGGCCGACGACGCTCCACCAGCCACGCCGCCGACAACGAGCAATTTCATGATCGAAACTCCATCTTTCGCCGGACCCGGTAGCAATTAGCCGCTGGAACACGAATTCGCGGCTCGACTGCGCCGATTCCACGGCATTCGGGCGAGTATCATGCCCATCCCGCAGGTGTCCGTGATCCCAGCGAACACCAGGCCCGCTCCGACAAAAGCGGACAGCCCGAAGAACGCCGGGTGGACAAACCACCCAAGCAATACACCCAGCAGCACGAGCGACCCCGCAGCAATTCGCACCTGGTGCTCGAGCGAAATTGACGTAGTATCATGACCCAGCCGGCACTATCACTCAGTGCTCAGTTGCGACGGGCCAGGATTCAGACCGATGGAGCGTTCGGCACATGGAACTCAGATCTTCAAGCGCAGGCTGGAAGGATATTCGCACACTGTTCCAGGCTGGCTCGCTGTGCGGCTTGACGGACCGGCAGCTCCTCGACCGGTTCGTGGCTCCTGTTCGCGACGGCGATCGCGCCGACGCCGAGGCGGCGTTCGAGGTGCTGGTAAAGCGGCACGGCCCGATGGTGCAGCGGCTCTGCCGGTCGCTGCTCAACAACCGCCATGATGCGGACGACGCGTTCCAGGCGACGTTCCTGGTGCTGGCCCGCCGCGCGGGCTCGATCCGCGATCGCACGGCGGTTGCGAGCTGGCTCTACGGAGTCGCCGCTCGTGTCGTGGCGCGATTGCGCACCGAAGCGAGGCGTCGCCGCACGCTCGAGCGTGTGGCGGCCGAGCAATCCCGCGAGGAAGCCATGCAGAACCGGCTGGACGCTGCGGAGCCAATTCCCGAGCTGCATGAAGAGGTCGCACGGCTGGGCGAGCGGTATCGTGCGCCGATCGTGCTGTGCTACCTCGAGGGCTTGAGTCATGAACAGGCGGCGCGAATCCTCCGCTGCCGGCTGCGGACGCTGCAAACCCGACTCCAGCGCGGCAAAGCGAAACTGCGCATACGGCTGGCCCAGCGCGGCCTGGCGCCGGAACACTCGCTGCTGGCTGCCCGGCCCGCTGCACGTGCGCACCCGGCTGACGCCGCCAACGGAATGTTGCTCCCAGGGCTGTCGGAATCCACCGCGCACGCCGCGTTCCAGCTCGCGGCCGCCAGAACGCCCGGTCTCTCGGCATCCGCCCTCGGGCTTGCTCAAGGCATCTTGAAGACGCTGTCGTGGAACGCGCTGCGTAAGGCAGCCGGCCTGGCGGCAGCCTTGACTATGGTCCTCACCCTGACCTACTTCGCACTGCCCGCCGCCGTTCAAGAAACCGGCAATCCAGTCGACACGGTTGCCTTCCATGTCGTCGATAACCGAGGCCGCCCCATTTCGGGCGCCCAGGTCTGGATGCAAGTGGCCCTCTTCGACACGGCCGACAAGATGGGCCAGGGAAACACCGATCTTCAAGGCCGTCTTTTGATGCGTGTGCCCGAAGTCGGGCGTCGACAGCCGGCGGATCAAAAGATGGGGCTCGTGTGGGCCCATGCCCCGGGCCACCAGATCGCAACGGCCAACGCCTGGCCGGCCCTCACTGGCCAGGCGCAGTCCGTCGAGCTGACCCTCGGTCCGCTAACGGACACCGAATTCCTGGTCCTTGATCCAGCAGGCAAACCGGTCGCGGGTGCTACCGTCGAGCCCGGCGGGATCAAGACCCCGGTGATCACCTACAGCCCTCCTCCCAGGTTCATTATGCCGATCGTTCAGGCCGTTACCGGTGCCGACGGCCGCGCCCGGTTGACGGCCTTGCCGCACGAGGCCTTCCGTTCGGTCCAGATTACGACCGGTGCTCTGGGCATGCAACGCTTGTGGTTCGACGAGCCTCGGAATAGCCAGCCACAGCGCACGATTCAGCTCCGGTCCACAGGACGCATCATGGGCCGCATCGTCGCCGATCGACCCGAATGGACACGAGGAGTGAAGCTGTCCGTCACGACCACCGCCGACATTCTCCGGCGTGCCACTGAGGGGACCGCCGAGGTTGTCTCACGGGCCGACGGCCTTTTTCTGGTCCCCGCGATCGCCGTGGGTCACGCCCAGTTCGACTTCACGGTGGATCCGGCGCTGCCGATCCTGCCGCGCATCCCTGATGTCCAGATCCAGGCCGACGCGATCGCTCGCGTCGACATCCGTCTGGAGAAAACCGTCCGCGTGCGCGGCGCGATTCGCTCCCGTGAGACTAGTGACCCGGTCGCTGGGGTTCAGATCCTGATCGGCAATGGCGCACCGAAGGAGGGCAAGACCGTGGTGACCGACTCGCAGGGACGATTTCGAACTCCGCACACTTCCCGGCGACGTGACGATGCAGGTAACCTCCGCGCAAGGCTCCTGGATACAGCTCGGCGACGATCCCCTGGCCAATCGGCACCGCGTACCCGCGGGCCTCGAATCGTTCGAGCTGCCGCCGATCGAGGTCGTGCGCGGCGTCACGGTCCAGGGACGCGTGATCGATGCCGCGAGGCAGCCGATCGCGAACGCTTCGATTTATGCCGATGCGGCCACGGGGAAACGCCAGTACGCTGGGACGACGACCAACGCTGACGGCGCGTTCACGATGACGATACCGGCCGGCGTTCCGCTCAAGTACCGGTACAGCTTTGATCAAGGCGGAGTCCCGCAAGGACTGGATCCCGTGGGCAAGCTCGAAGTCGCGTGGGAGAAGCCGCTGCTGCTTCGTGCCTCGAGGGAAGAGAGTCCATAGTCGCTCAAACGGAAGCCGGTTCCACCTCCTGCGACGTAACCCGGCGCGGAGAGGGGCGGCGCGACGGTTCTCGGCCACGAACTGCCTTAGTCGTTCATTCCGCCCTGAATTCCTGGTACCGCTTCGGCGCATATCGATTGGCCAGCAACCCGGTTGCTTCGTCGACATTGATCGCCTGCACCAGCAAACCTTCCTGCCCATAAGGCAAATGCGCCTGGCACCGCCCCTGCGGATCAATCAGGCTCGTCGCCGATTCCTGATACCGCAGCGCGTAATTGACGCTCGCGAAATAGATCGTGTTTTCCAGCCCGCGACACATCATCGCCTTCTCATAATACGGCGAGTCAACGGCACCCCACTGCGTGAGAAGCACTCCGTCTTGATCGCTACCCGTGTGCTGGGGATGAAACACGATTCTGGCGCCTCGCACGGCTGCCCAGCGCACGGTCTCCGGATAGCGCCAGCCCTCGTGGCAAATCGCCACACCAAACTTGACGCCGTTCACTTCAAAGAGCCGCCGGGTGTTTCCGGGAACATAGTACGGATCTTCCGACGGAGCGACCTGGTTCTTGGTTTGATACCCCTGAACCAGGCCCTGCGTGTCAAAGACATAAGCGGCAATCTGCCGCCCCGCGTCCGTCAGTCTCTCCGTGCCCAGGATGGCTGCTACCCTATATTCTCGCGCACACCGCCCGACGAAATCGAGAACTGCGCGTGTGCTCCGGTGGACCAAAAAGAAGCACGTCAATGCCCACTCCCCGCAAGCCTGGGAGATAAGCCTCAGGAAAGCACACGATCTCGGCGCCTTGCGCGCTCGCTTCGGCCAGGAACCGTTTGACCTTTTCCAGGCCGTCATCGAGTGACAAGGCGACGCGAGGAGATGCCAGTGCGATCTTCATGAATCGTCTCGGTTGGGTGTGCGATCGATCATTCCCTCGCCCGGGCGCCCGGTCGAGCTCGGGGAGTCTTGCCCCCGCTGATCACGACTACCGGAAGAGGACGAATCGCCCGTCCGCGCCCACCACACCGGCAACGCCGGTGCCGGAACAAGTCACGGAGCCCGCTGCCCCCAAGGGCTCTAGCTCGGTGTCATAGAGCTGCCAGCCAATCTGGCCATCATTGTTCCAGGCCACAAGTGTGGTTCCGTCCGGGGCGGTCAAGGCGAGCACGCCGGTCCGTATCCCCGACCTGCCAGGTGTTTTGACCTCAGAGCGCCCCGCCGGCTCACCCCGTCCGTCGACGCGGGCGAAATAGACGTGCCCGAGTGTGGGCCAGGCCGCCACGAACCCACGTCCGTCGGGCACGACCCTGTAATAGGTCATGGGGCATGCGTCGATCCGCCACGGGGTGCGACCCACCCGCTTCCGCTCCTTCCGGCCGGTTCGCTGGTCCCATAAAATGAGATACATGTCACGCATGTTGCCGGTTTCCTCGCGGTAGAGGACGGCCAGCCGCCCGTCCGCGCCGTACGCGGCGCTCGTCGTGCAGCAGTTGCACGGGTCGTAAGAGCTATCGATTTGCCAATAGGGTGCAAATGTCTCGCCGCCGTCGTCCGAGATGCTGGCGTAAAGCTTGCCCGAGAGCCAGCACGCCGTGACATTGCCCTCGTCATCGGCCGCCAGGGAAAACCCCTCGCTCGGTTTCTTGTTGATGTTCCGCACTGGTGAAAAGGCGGCACCGCCCGGGTCAAGGTTTGCGTAGAAGAACCCCCATTCTGATTGCGGGAGCTTGAGCTTCCACGCATTCGTCGCCATCGCGACGTGCACCCGGCCCGCCTTGCCGACGGCCAGGTCCCACCCGGAAAACGCGAGCCCGGCCGGCTGCGACCCGCCCGAAACCACGGAGATGGCAGGGCCGAATGTGCGGCCCTGATCAGTCGACTTCACATACGTCGGTCCATCAGCCGAGTCGAAGAGAACGTGAATCCCCCCGGTCCTGTCAATCCTGGCCGCGACCGGCTTACCCCCGCCGGGAAGGGCAACCGTCGTCACTCTGCCGGTCGCATCGAGAGCCTCTGCCGCCGCAGAACAGAAGAACCACACGCCGAGGACGGCAAGGGCAGAGCCAGCCTGCGAGATTCTCATTTGATCAGCCCCTGCACATCCGAACTCGGGCTGAGTTGAAGGAGCTGACAATCATTCCAGGGCAGCACGCTCGCATCCGCGCCTGTGTCGGGAATAACTTGATCCAGGTTGACCCCGGAAGATCCGCTGAACTTCCGGAACTCAACGCTCGTTACCGGCAGCGCTTCACTGGGGTAAGCGGCATCGTACGAAAAGGTGGCGCGACGAATTCGGCAGGGTTCCTCTTCGTTGCCAACGCAAATGAAGAAAGGATGCAATCCGGTCGCCTCGCCCTCGTGAAACACGCTCACCGGGCTTTTGCCCGAGGCAATGACCCGACCATCGGCGAAGCCGATCCACTGGCCTCGGTACTGATCAAGGAGCTCGTCACGGATAGTCCAGTAATCCACTTCGTTCTTACGACGATCGGGGTGAAGTTGTCGGGCAATCTCGGGCGGGAGCTGGTCGATAATGGAATTCATCAGTCGCCTCACGTAAATCGCTTTCCTCGTCTTCTGGTCATTGTACCGCCATTCGCGGAACTACCGAATGCTTTGACCTGCGATCGCCGATCGAATTCCGTACTTCCACCAAGAGCGCACGCTACGAATCCAATTCAAGCGGCGGCGGCGGACTGTCGTCATAAACGCCCACCCATTCCGCGGCCAGTTCGCTGTCATGGAACTGAATCCACGAGCGTTTGGGAACGTTGCCAGCCTGTAGTCGTTGCCTGGCTCGTTCGATTCCCTTGTCCACGTCTGTGAGGGCGAGGTCAATATACGAATATCGCAGGCCGGTGCCCCCGCCGATCTGACAGCCGAGCTTTTCGGGCTTGAGGACGGCGTCCAGCGCATCCTCGATCTCGCACTTGTCGGCCAGGCCGTCCTCGCCGAGTCCCCCCTGCGTGCCATCGATCTTTACGTAACAGAACGTCTCACCACAGCGACTGAATTGCTCCGAGAAAAAGAGGCCATTACTCTGCGCCGCGGTCCAGAGCGGTTGATTGGCTGACTTGCCGACAAACAGATCCAACTGCCCGACGTAGTCGTCAGACTTTTTGGGCTGCAGTTTCCAGAGAGTCCATTCTGCCTTTTCGTCCCGGTCGCAATGTGGACTCGGCGGCAGTTGATCCCGGATGCTCCCGATCAGAGCGTTCACAGTCTCATTCAAACGGTCGAGCCCGAAAAAATGCGGCACCTCCGGCTCACCGCGCCGGAACAGCGACTTCAACCCCTTCCCGCGCGACGACGCCGTTAACTCGATCGCCCCGATCCAGTGATCCAGGCATTCTTCCCCGAGCAGCGATTCCGTGGCGACAAAAGCGGCGTGGAGCGCCGACTGGTCCTTCCGGCCATCGATCGAAGGTGACGTGTAATTCAAGTCGATGCGTTGCAGCTCACTACGCGACGCACGCACCTTGAAATCGGCGATATCACGCTGGCATCGCCCTTCAACCGAGTGCTTCGCAGATTCAAGGTCTTCCCCCAGCCGATATTCGTAAAACTCCCAGCCGGCGAGATTCGGGGCACGCGCCAGGATCGCCCGCACCAGCGGCCGCAAGTGATGAGCCGACTCCGGGGTGACGACCAGCCGATGCCCGGCGCCGCGCACGGCGGGGCCAAACTCCCAGCACAAGCGCGAATCGATGGCGCCCAGATGCTGCTCCATCCACTCCGGCAAATCCCACTGCATCTTCTGGGAGAACAGATCCGAGATCTGATCGGTCTGGCCCAGAAAGTTCTGCCACCATGAGTCGATCTTCGCGATCACCCTCTCACGATCAGCACATTCCGGCTGATTTTTGGGGTCGATGAAACGCCAGCGCATGAGATCCCCTTTCGACACTCAACGGGCATACAGAAGGGTATAATGGGCGCGAGCTGTCCGTACAGCCAGATCATTTCAACTTCACGTGAGGAGAAGGCGGTGGCGCACAACACCCGGACTCAATCCCTCAAGCCGGGTTCGTTCCTCGGACAAACCCTCAGGCGGTTCCGGGCGGACCACTTGTTGCTGGTGGAATCGGCATACGGACCGGGGTTCGAGAGTCGCCCTCACGCCCACGAGTGCGCGTTCTTTTACCTTGTGCTCGAGGGTTCGTGCTCGCAAAAGTGCAGCGGTCGGCAGCGCACGGGTTCGCCGTCGAATCTGGTGTTCCACCCGGCCGGTGAGATTCACTCCGACTGCTGGCATCCCCGTGGGGGTCGTTGCCTGCATCCGCAGTTTAGCCACCCAGAGGATAGCGATCGATGACACTGCAATCTCTAAACTTCCTGGCAGTTGCCCTGGTATTGAGTTTCAACGACGTGCCGGAGGCGCGCTTTGAACTCCCTCAATCACAGCCCGTCAGCGGTCCGGCACCTGTTGAGATTTCGAGCCGAGCACGGCCTGATCGATCCCGCCTACCTGCAAAGGAGCCCGATTACGCACCCGTCGTGGCCGTGCTGAAGCGCGATGTTCCCATGCTCTTGAAGGAAAACGGAGTACCAGGCGCCGCAATCGCCCTGGTCGATGACCAAACGGTCGTCTGGGCGGGCGGATTTGGATTCACGAATCGGTCAGCCAAGGAAGCCGTCACGGCCGAGACGCTCTTCAGTCTTCAATCCGTCACCAAAACCTATACGGCCACGGCATTCTTGATGGCAGTTGGACGGAAGCAGTTCACTCTGGATCAGCCGTTGCGGAATGCTGTCAGCGGGTTCCGGGTACGTTCCGCCCTGGGTGAAGCCGAGGTCGATGGCATTACTTTTCGCCACCTGCTCTGCCACTGGGGCGGCCTGTGTCATGAAGCCCCGATCGGCAATAACTACGGTGATTGGCACTGTCGATTCGACGAGCATGTGCGCAGCATCTCCGACACGTGGCTCAAATGCCCCCTCGGCAAGCGTTTCCGATACTCGAATCTCGGATATGACCTCGTCGCTTTTGCGCTAGAAGAGCGTGCCGGCAAGCCATTTCACCGGTTCATGCGCGAGGAGCTGCTCGAGCCCCTCGCCATGCTGAAGAGCACGTTTGAACAAACGCAAGCACTGGCGGCCGCCGACCGTGCGCGAGGCCACATCGAGGGGAAGGAAGTGCCGCCGCTTGAAATACCGATGCTCGGAGCCGGCGGCATGTATTCGAGCGTGAGAGAGATGGCGAGCTTCCTCTCGTTCCAGCTTGCGGGTGGCGTGATCCACGGGCGCCGGCTTATCCCGGCCGATCTCGTTCGTGCACTGTATACCCCTCAATTCACTTTGCCGGGCCAGAAGGCCGGCTACGGCTTCGGCGTCAACAGCCGGCCTTTCCACGGGGCGACGCTCGTCTTCCACGGCGGCGGCGGTTACGGCTACTCGACCGACCAGCGCTGGGTTCCGGAGTACGGCGTCGGCGTGGCGGTGCTAACCAATGGCGCCGAGGGAGACAACTTCGTGTCGGACCTCGCAGACCGAACCTTGCAAGCGATGATCCTCGCCAAGCGCGGCGCATTGCCTCCCGATGAACCGCTGCCCTGGACCCGGAAGCCGGTGATTGCGACGCCTGCCGAGGAGCTCAAGCGGCTCGAAGGAACCTATCTGGTCGGAGCACAACTCACAGGCTTCCGCCTCGAAGCCGACCGTCTCCACATCGTCAGGGGAAAGCGCACCGATCCTCTCGACGCACTTTCTGGAACGCAATTCGTCCGTGGCGGCGATCTCTATGAGTTTGTACTGGACGACCGGGGAGCCGTGCAGGAAATCCGCAACCACGGCGACAACGGCGTGAGCTTCTTCGTTCCCAATGACTCACCGCGCGATCCGCCAGGCCCGGCCAAGCCGAAATGGACGCCCTTCTTGGGTGTCTACCATGCAACCGCATACGGACAGGATGTGGAAAGCCGTGTCACATTGAAGAACGGTTACATATACTGGAACGATCGACTGAAACTCAAGGAATACAGCCCGGGACTGTTCTTCACCGCCGACGGAGACTCGGTCGAGTTTGGTCGAGACACCGTCGAATACGGCAACCGCCATTTCCAGCGACTGTCGGGCCCGAACAAGAAAAACGGTGAATGATCGATTCGGCTCGGAGCGCTCACGCTCGTCGCCTACTGGCGATCAGTCTCCGAACTTCGGGAACTAGCTCGACTGGCACGCCCATCATCGTTTGATCGTTCGAACTGTACGCAGCCTCGTGTTCGGCTTCCTGTTCTTCCTCGGTCTGATTCTCGTAGTGCTCGCGAAGCTCGACGATTTTCTGTTCCGTCCAGCCGCGCGGCAGCCGCTGCTTCACCGCAGGCTTTTTCGGTTGGTTTTTTTCATTTTCCCCTTCTCCTTCGGCGTCGCCGGTATGCCTTGAGAGCGCGTCCCACAAGCGGGTAGGCGGTCACCACAAACGCGCCGGCTCGGTCGTCGTCGGGAACATGCACAACTTCAAGATGCCGTCCAGCGATGGTTTGGCCCAGCGCGATTCGCGAATCGGATCGACCGGCAAACTCTGCACCTGGGCGAGCCAGGATCTGCCGATTTTCGTCTTCCGTCACTCCGTGCTCATAAATGTGCGGCAGCCCCTGTCTCGGCATCCAGGTGAAATCGCAATCTCCATTTCGGCACGCGCACGCCTCACCCCACCGCGAACTTCCCCGACAAAACCACCACGTGCTCCGGTGCCACCGAGAGTGTCAGACTCTGCCCCTCGCGCAGCGCCGTCGACTGGCTCTGCACGCGCCGAGACAACCACCGGCCAGTCGCCAGGGCCGCGGAGGTGAATCTGCCTCAGCTCTCCCCGAAAGATGATGCGCTCGATCGTCGCCGGAAATCGGTTCCATCCCGCAGGCGTGGTCGGGCCGAGTGAAACGGTCTCGGGCCGCACCGAGATCGTCACCGGCGCGCCCGGGCCCGCCTGGCCCGGAATCATGTGGCCGATCAAACGGCCCAGGGGCGTGCGCACCACGACTTCGCCCTTCGCTTCGGTCATCTGGCTCTCCACCTGCCCCTGCAAGAGATTCGTTGGGCCCAGCAGCCGCGCCACGAACACATCGATCGGCCGGCTGTACAGCTCCTGCGGCGTGCCGCACTGGAGGATCTTGCCCAGATCCATCACCGCAAGCTGATCGGCCAGCGCCAGCGCCTCGAGCGGGTTGTCCGTGAAGACCAGCATCGTCACGCCGGTCTCCGCGTGGACCCTCCTCAAGTCGTCCCAGCACTCTTCGCGCACCCGCGGCTCGAGCGAGCCCAGCGGCTCATCGAGAACCAGGAAATTCGGCTGCGTCACCAGCGCGCGCGCCAGCGCCGTGCGCAGCTTCTGTTGTGGCGTCAGAGCAGCGGGGCGTCGGCCCGCCAGGCTGTCGATCCGCAGCGCGGAGAGCACCTCCGCGATCCGCCGCCGGCGCTCCGGGCGTGCCAGCTTCTGAATCTTGAGCGGATAGCCGACGTTCTCGGCGACCGAAAGCCCCGGCCACAGACCCAGGTCCTGGAACACCATCCCTGTGCCGCGCTCGTGAGGGGCCACCGCAACAACCAGGCGCTCTCCAATATAGATCTCGCCGTCGTCGGGATTCTCGAGCCCCGACACCAGCCGGGCCAGGGTCGATTTGCCGGCGCCGGGAGGCCCCAGAACGTAAGTCAATTCACCCGGACGAAGCTCGAGTGACGCCCCGTCCACGGCCGCCAGGGCACCGAATCGCTTCTCCAGACGTTCCAGGATGACACGAATCATCGCAGGGCCGAGGTCCTTTCACTGCCGCCGGAACCGTTCGGCTGAGAGCCGGCCCAGCGCGCCACGCGACGATACCGCTGGCGAGCCCAGGCCGTCCATTCCTCACGAAGCCAGGCACGAAACCTCGCTTCGCGGCAGAGACGGCCCCCAGCCGCCTCTGTCAACTCCGAGAGCAGCGTCGGATCAACCGGCCGCGCCGGGGACAGCCAGCTCCGCAGCAGCCAGGCACGTTCGGGCGCCTCCGGCGCGACAAGGGCCGCGAGCGTCTCGATCAAGGCCATCGCGCGCTCGCCCTCCCTGCCAAGATACTTCGCCACCGAGGCCGGCGGCCACGGCGGAGGCTCGGTCAGCCATTCGATCGCTTGTTCTGTGTCGGCAAGCCCGTCGAGCGCACGCACCGCCGCCCACAGCTCATCCTGGGCATCAACCAGCGTCGAACCCAGCAAATCGGCGATCAACGAGTTGATTTCCTCGGATTCGAATCCATCCCCTCGAGAGCCGCTACGGCTCGCGGCGGTCTTCGCACCCCGGGTCTCGACCAGAAACCGGAGGAAGCCTTGCGCAAGCTGCTCTCCGCCCGCGCCACGAACGATCGCCACGCCCTCGATCTCGTCAACCCGATCGCCCGGTTTCCCCCCATCGCCGTCGCCCCCGAAACGCTGAGCCCGCGCCAGCTCCAACATGGGCGGATGATCGTATGATGCTCCGACGCGATCCCGCTTCGCCGCCGACTGGACCAACCGCGCATAACCCTCACGCCATCCCGCTGAGGAAAGCTGACTCTTCGCCCAGAGGAGCGATGCTCGGTTGCGGCGCGGGTCCGTGCAGCCGCCGGCCGCCTCGAGCGATCGCGCGCCATCCCCACCCGGCCGCACAAGCTCGCACCAGCGCGTCTGGTCCGCGTGTTCGATCGGCGACAGCCGATCCATATTCGCCAGGAGCGCGAGCGCACCTGTAGGCCCGCCCAGAATCACGTGAGGCGGGGTCGCCCGAAACGGGAGCTTGACCAGATCTTCCCCGGATGGGAAAGTCAGCCACTCGATTCGCACGTGGCGAAAGTCCTGGCGATCTTCTCGGGCACCGGCCCAGCGTGCGAAGTCCGCTTCGAGCCCGCGGCGAGCCTCCGCCGGCCACGAGGTCGCGACCACCAGGCCCGGCGGCTGCCGTGCGCAGCCCGCCGAAACAAGAAATATGGCCCCCAGGACGAGCGCCCCGATCCGCGCGAGGCGTGGTTGATCGCGGCAAGGCGGGTTGCGATTCAAGGTTCTGGTCCAGCGCCAAATGCTCGGGTTCGGACCTGGCGAGACGAGACGAAAAGAAACGCGTGAAAGTCACTGCGGACGCACGGCGCCGCCCAGGGTGGCCGTGAGCTTGAGCTCCTTGCCGTCGCGGACCACGACAATTTCGAGCTGGTCGCCCGGCTTGTAATCGGCCATGGTTTCCATGTAATCGTCCAGCGTTCCGATCGCCTTGGACCCACAGCGCACGATGCGGTCGCCCCCCTTGAGGCCGGCCTTCTCAGCCGGCCCGCCGCCGCGCACCGCGGTGATCCTGAGGCCGTCGGGCTTGTCGTTTCCATAGTCGGGCGTGATGCCCAGCGAGACCGACATGCCGCGCGGATGCGCCTGCCGGTCTTCCGTGATCTTGAGATAAGACGGCCGCGCCGGGCGTCGCGCCAGGTCAAGCGTGATCAGCTCGAGATAGTCGGCGATGCGCCCCATGCCGGTGTAGTTGATCTTGTCCGAGTCGTCGCTCGGGCGATGGTAATCAACATGCAACCCGGTGAATGCAAACAGGACCGGGATCCCCTTGTGATAAAACGACTCGTGGTCGCTGCCGCCAAAGCCGTCGGAGAGCCCGGGAACCTTCTTGATCTTCAAGCCCGCCGATTCGCCCAGCACGTCCACGAGCGCGCCGATTCCCGGCGTCGTGCCGGTGCCGACCATCGTGAGCGGGCCGTTTGTGCCCATTCGACCGACCATGTCGCAGTTGATCATGATGACCGTGTCATCCAGCGGGATGAGCGGATGATTGACGTAATACTGCGATCCCAGCAGCCCGCGTTCTTCACCGCTGAACGCCATGAAAACAATGCGGCGGGGAAGGGGGTCCTGACGAGCACCGAGGCGCCTCGCCAGCTCGAGGACCATCGACGTTCCCGAGGCATTATCGTCGGCTCCGTTATGAATGTCCCGGGAGAGCATCGCGAGCGACCCCGACAACAGCCCGCCGCGCCCCAGATGGTCGTAATGGCCGCCGACGATCACGGTTTCATTCGCACGCGGCCCGGAGCCTTCCAGGACGCCGACGACGTTCTTGGTATCAACCTTCCTCTCGTCGATGTTGATCTTCGCGGTCAAGGTCCACCCCTTGATCTCGCGGGACCGCGGTTTGAGCTCATCGTCGATCTTGACCTCGAAATCCTCGAGCGAGGGCTGGCCGGCCGCCTTGAGAAACTCGTCGGCTTTCTCGCGAGTCATCATCAGGAACGGAATGTTCGAAATCGGCGAGGGACCAGCCTGCGAGAACGCGACGACCCGATCTTCCTGGCCGGCCAGTCCGGCCAGGTTGTTGACCAGGATCACCGCCGCCGCCCCATGCTGGAACGCATTGACCGCCTTGTGCTGAAACGTCGCGAAGTTGGAATCGACCTTGCCTTCGAACGGACTGTTCGCATCGTGCTGCTGCGGCTCGCGGCGCAGAACCAGCACGGCCTTGCCCTTCACGTCCACCGTGGCGTAGTCGTCATAGTCGAGCCCGGGGTGCCGCCGGCTGTTCTTGGCGGTGATCCCGTAGCCGGCAAACACGATGGGCACGTTCTCAAGGTCCCGGCCCGTGCCAATGGCCAGCGGCGTGAAATCACCCGCAAACACGGGAGTGACGTTCTTGCCCTCCGGCCCGTTCAAGACCAGGAGCTGGCTGCCCTTCAAGCGAGCGCCGCCGGAGATCGAGAACGGCTGAAAATAGCCGTCGGCACCCGGCGCCGGCTTGAGCCCGGCCTTCTTGAAGACGTTCGCAATATATTCGGCCGAGGCCTCGATGCCCTTGGTGCCGGGAGCGCGCCCTTCCTGCGCGTCGGCTGCAAGGAACGTCACGTCCGACTTCATCCGTGCCTCGGCCGGCGTCAAACCAACGCCGGAGGGCGCGTCGTCTCCGCCCGCGGCCGATCGCAAACACAACCCCGCGATCAGACCGCACGCGATCACACCCAGAAAGCAGCGCGAGAGCGCCGGCCGCGGTCGCAAAATCAATAAATCGGCCGTTCTTGCGAGGCGAGTTGAAAGTGGGGTCATTGGAATCGTTCCCGTGAGCATGAAACCATCCTGTGCATCCCAGGCGCGGAGAGCCATGCGACTCGCGGCGACACTGGAGATTCTCAAGTCTTTTGCTCAAAGCGTCAAGAACACCGCGCCACGACCAGGCGCTGCGCTTCCTGCCGTCTTACCCTCGAGACCAGCCCCGCGCCCGACTTCTGTTGCAGAGCCATCGGGGTTTCGATAAGCTGATTTTGAGACTATGACACTTGTCACTCGCTGAACGCTAGAGCGTGCCCGCGAGCCCGAACGGAGATGCGCACTTGACCGACCTCATGGCCGCACGCTGGGCCGGCTTGCTGGTCGATTATTGCCTGCGCGTCGAGCGCGGAGAGACGATCGCGATCAGCTCGAGCCTGCTCGCCCGGCCCTTGGTCGAAGCGTGCTGGAAGGCGATTGTCGACCAGGGGGGCCTTCCGCTCCTGCGCCTGGAGATCCCCGGGCTCCACGAGTATTTCCTCGAGCAAGCCAGTGACGCCCAGCTTGCCTATCTCCCGCCGGAGGCGCTCTTCGAGGCCCAGAAGGTCGCCGCACGAATCCGCATCGCCGCCGAGGACGACATCCACTCGATGAGCCGGGTCGACCCTCGCCGGCAGGCGGTTTACGACCGCGCGCGTGACCCCATCCGCCAGGCGGCGCGGAAGGGACGCTGGGTCTTGACCCAGTACCCGACCGAGGCCTACGCTCAGGCCGCGGGTATGAGCCTTCCTGAATACGAGGATTTCGTCACCCGGGCCATGTTCCTCGACCGCGATGATCCTGGAGCCGCCTGGCAAGAGCTCGGCCGCCGCCAGGCCGGCCTCGTCGAATTCATGACGACCACAACCAACTTGCGGATCGAAGCACCCGGCACCGATTTGACCCTCTCCGTCGGCGGCAGAACCTGGATCAATTCCGACGGAAAGCGCAACATGCCCTCCGGCGAGATCTTCACCGGACCGATCGAGGATTCGGCCCAGGGCCGCCTCAAGTGCGGCTTTCCCGTCTGCCGCGACGGCCGCGAGATCGCCGGTATCAGTCTCGAGATCGAGGACGGCAAGGTGGTATGCGCGCGAGCTTCCAGTGGTGAAGACTACCTCCAAGCCATGCTCGGCCTGGACCCTGGCGCCCGCCGGCTCGGCGAGCTCGGGCTAGGGCTCAACAACGGAATCGATCGATTCACCGGCAGCATCCTGTACGATGAGAAGATCGGCGGAACGGTGCACCTCGCACTCGGCCAGAGCTACCCCGAGACCGGAGGCACGAACCAATCGGCATTGCACTGGGACTTGATCGTCGACACCAGAACCGACGGGCGAATCACGGCTGACGGCCGCGTCGTCATGCAAGACGGCCGGTGGTCTGTCGGCTAGCTTCACTCCTTTACCCGCAATTGGAGACACAAAGATGCGACCTGGCTCGAATCGTGAATTCCAAGCCCAAATGTACCCCATCGCTCTTTCGATTTTCTGCTTCTGTCTGGTCTTCACGATCCCATCTGTCTCTTCTCTGGGGCAGGGGGGGGATGCCGCGCTGCGCGATCGCGTGCTGCAGCTCGTCGAACGCCTGGACGCAGCCGAGAAGCCGGCGCAAGACGCGGCGCAGGCAGCGCTCATCAAGCTCGGGCCCAAGATCTTGACCCTTCTTCCCGACTCCGCGACCGCCAAGACACCCGAACGAAAAAGCCGCCTCGAGAAGATCCGCGCGGCCATCAAGGACATGGAGCCGGACAACACCACCGCCGCAACCAAGATCACGATCAAGGGGAAGGGCATCCGGTTGAGCGAAGCGATCCAGCAGCTTCAAAAACAATCGGGAAACGGCATCACCGACATGCGCGAGCAGCTTGGGGCCGAGGTCACCAATCCCGCGATCGATCTCGATATCGCCGGCAAGAGCTTCTTTGAAGCGCTCGATGAGATTGCGCGCCTGGCGGGGGTCACCACGACCTATTCAACCGGCGACGGCACGATCGGCATCATGGCCGGCGGCTCGATGGACGAGGCGCCGAACAAGCCCGCGCCTCCCAAGGACTACAAGCCGATGGTGCTCTACACCGGCCCGTTCCGCGTCGAGCTCAAGAGCCTCGCCATCAACCGCGACTTCACCACCGGTGCCGCAACCGCCAACCTTCAGCTCGAAGCCGCCTGGGAGCCGCGGCTGCGCCCGATGCTGTTGAAGCTCAATTACGAGAACTTGAAGATCACCGACGACCGGAAGAAGGAAGTCGCCGCCCAGGTCAACATGGAGGCCGACGAGGTCGTGGTCCGGCCCGAAAACCCCTCGGCCGAGATCAATCTCAACCTGGCTGCCCCCGAGCGCGACGCCAAGAAGCTGGCCTCGCTCAAGGTGAAGGCGGAAATGACCATTCCGGCAGGAATCAAGACGTTCAAATTCCCCAGCCTGGCGCAGAAGGACGTGACCATCAAGCAAGGTGACGTGGGCTTGACGCTCGAGGATACCGAAGTCGAGGAACAAGTCTGGAAGGTGCACATCACCCTGAACTACCCCGGCGAAGGACCGGCCTTCGAGAGCTATCGCCAGGGCCTCTTCAACAACCGGCTCTGGCTGCAGCACTCCGACGGCTCAAGGTTCGAGCACAACGGCGGGTTTTCCAACACCGGCTCCGACGGCGGCAAGCTCAGCTTCGAATACCTCTTCGTCGACGCCCCGGGAAAACCGTCCGACTACCAGCTCGTCTACGAAACCCCCAGCCGCGTGATCACGGTTCCGCTCGAATTCGAATTCAAGGATGTGGTGTTGCCGTGACCGCCCCCGCCGGTCGAACGGCTCTGCAACCGGCAGCACGAAACCGTAGTCGTGCACCAGAAGTCCCGCACTTCCGACAAGAAAATCGCCGTCTGCCGCGACCGTGAGGTTGTACACCAACTGCGTTTCGTCCTGCTCGACCGACTCAACTATCGCCGTGCCCCCGATCATCCGCAGCGAATCGCCGGCTTTCAGGTCGCGAGCCATCGTCCAGCCTTTCCCAGCTATCCAGAACCGGTGAATGCCGGTGGCCACAATCGACTCTTTGCCGATTGCGATTCGCAGCGTCTTCGACGGGCCGTTGCGATGCGTGGCGAGCACGGGCTGGAACGATAGTGTGCCGGTGTGTGTGTCCTGAGCGAGCACGCGGTCACCAGCGGCGATCGATTCAATCTTCCGCTCGCCATCCATGGTGTGGACCAGCGTGCCGGCAGCAAAGCACGCGCTGTGCGGCGCGATTCCCACGACGGCGATCGGGGCAACCACGGTGAGATCGGGAACCGCCACCGAGTCGGTCAGCGTGGGCTTACTGGAATATCGATCTTCGTAGACATAACCGAGCTGCTCGGTCCACCACTTGCGCCATTGATCCGGATCGGCTCCCAGCGTCTGGCCGGTGAGGGTTTCGAGTAAAGGCAGCACGCGGTTGTTGCCCTCGTCGATCTGGACGTTGGCCCGCTCGAGCATCGTCACATCGTTTTCGAGCCGCCGCTCGACGGCCTGGTTCATCTGGATAGTTTCCCGCTCGGCCTCGACAATCATCATTTGCCGCTGCTCGGCGAGAGCGATGTTCAGCTCGTAGCTGAGCGCGGCGAGCTTGGCTCCTTGCTGGCCATTGAGTGAGTTCGCGCTGCCGATCGCGATGTCGGTGAGGATGTACATCGGCGGAGTCAGGCGGACGTCCATGTCCGGAAACCGGTACAGCCGCCGCATGTCGAATTTTTCCCCATCAACCATGAGCGCGGCGGTCGATCCGGGCCCCGCTCCCGGCACGATCTGATACTTGTAGGTCCGGTGAACCAGACCGATCAGCCGGCCGATCACGTCCCGCGGATCGCGCGCGCCACGGCCAGCGCGGCCCGCCCGGTGACGGCCGGCGACTTCCCCTCGAGCGCCAGCACCGCCAGGAAGAACGAGGCCGACGGCCCGTCAATATGTGAAAGCAATTCGACGGTAACGAGCTGCAACTTCTCGCCGCCGGCGCCAAACGTCTTCCAGATCATCGGCACGGCGCGGGGATCGGTGATCTCATTCAGCTCATGTTCCGCTTTCAGCCGGCGAGTTTCTACCTTGCTTTCCAGTCCGTCGCGCAGCTTGTCGAGTCGCGACTTCCACTGCACGTCCGCGTGCTTCTGAAGATCGGCCTCAAGCTTCTGGGTTGCCAGATCCGCGGGCTTGTTCCAGCGGTCCTTGTGCTTCTTGTTGCCGAGCTTGATCCAGGCGATGTCGCGTGAAGGATCGATCCGCGTGACGACGTGGTAGTGAACCATCGCCTCTTCCTTCAGGCCGTTTTCTACGCACCATGCGGCGAGCCGAAGTTGAGCGTCGGCCTTCTGGGGCGTCCGCGCACGACGGTCGAGGTATTCGCGAAAGATCGCCTGGAACTTGCGGTCGTTCTGCGTCTCCTGCTCGACCTGACCGGGCTTGGCCCACGCCCCCTTGAAGGCCACCAGGCCCATCAGGCCCCTCGCCAGCGAATTGCCCGGTTCAAGTGCGACCGCGAGCTTCAGGTGCTTTTCGCGCTGAACCGGCATGCCGTGCACTTCGCACCACAGGGCAAGCTGCACGTGCGCCGCGGGGTTTTGACCCACCTTCTTCTGAGCCGCTTCGTAAGCAATCCGATCATTCGCGTTCGCCGCGGCGGGCTTGGCGTCGTCGCCCAGCATCACACAACAGATGAGCAGTAGGTGGACCATGTTTTCCCTCCGCCGCAGTTGGAAGAATCACCGTCGCGTAGTCGCCTGCCAGCCAATGCTTGAGGTCATGCTGATACGGCATGCGCCACCACGAGGTTCAGCCATGCGAGTCTACACTACAAAACCCTGAGCCTGAAGCCAGGTGTCGCATTGCTTGGGCCAGATTCACAAATCAACGGCGCGATGTCACAATCAGTCTCGAAACGGACATCTTCCTGAGACGGTTGTTCGTCCGTTCGTCTTCTCGGTACGTCAGGCGCACTCTCTTGGGCGTGGGGAGGCTGATGATGCTCAGTCGCATGAGATTGGCAGCGGTGGCCTTGGGCTTGGTTCTGCCCATGACCGCGGGCGATGCCCGCGCCCAGTGGGATCACGGCGGTTGGCTATGGAATGGGTGGGATGCAAAGCCAACCGCCAGCGCTGCCGCGGAACCCGCCCATCACGCGATGGGCGCCGGGATCCTGAGCTACGATAAGAACGTCAGGGCGGATCTCGTCGCGAGATTCAACCAGTACGCTTGGCGCAGTTCGTGTGTGGTCGATTACAAGCAGCTCATGCAGTACCGAAAGAGCCAGGAGCTGAAGCGGAAGTATGAATCATTACTCAAGCAGCTCCGTGAGAATCCGACCGTGCGCCAGGTCGAAAACGGCGACGCGCTCAACGTCGCCCTCGACGATCTCAGCGACCCCGAGCTCGGCCCTCTGGCCGCGCGCGCGGCGAAGGCTCCGGCTGCGGCGAGTTTGATCGCTCTTGTCCCGTTCCGGAGTCGTTCGGAGCGAGTGAACTTCATGCTCGACGAGCTGCGCGGCAACGTCAAATGGCCGCAGGCGTTCCCGGAGGAGCACTTTGCCGATGCAAAGAAAACGTTCGATCGCCTCGTCGCGCAGATGAGGAGAGAGGACGACGCAGGCGAGGTATCGGAGAAGACCCTGGACGAGGCCCGGGAGTTCTTGAGCTCGCTCCGCGCCAAGCTGGCGACCCAGCCGCTTGAGCATCTCCGCGACCAGATCGAAGCCGTGAGTTTCTTGAAAACCTCTTTGGCGCTCGTGGCGGTGAGGAAGTCGGCGGACCTCAGACCGGCCATCGCCGCGCTAGGGAAGGTGACGGACACCTCGCTCGCGAATTTGCTGGGCTTCATGCACGCTTACAACCTTCGCTTCGGGGAGGCGACCACGCCCGAGGAACGAAAGGCTTATAGCCGCCTTTTCGCGATTCTCGACAAAGCGCGTAGCGAGGTCCGGGCCGAGCGGGCGAAGGAGGGGGGTGCGCCGTCAGCGGAGGCCGGCCGGACGCAAATGACGGACTTTTTCCACAGCGCGAGCCCGGGAGATGCGCAAGGGGAAACGCCCCGGGGGCCCGCGCAGCACCGGCGCCCGCAATGAGCGTTCTGCGCCTTATCTCTACAGTGCACATCTATCGGCTTGCGGCGGCAGGAGCTGACTCGGCTCGGAGTGCCCAGGGCGCTGTCCGGTGAGATGCCGACGGCAGCTACGGAGGATCCGCTGCCTACGAACCAACATGTATGGACTGCAACTGTGCGAATGATTAGAGTCGAACGGTGCGGGAACCTGGTACACGCGTTGCGTCTGTCGTGGAGCCTGCGATGTCAAAACGCAAATGGACCGGCAAGTGCCGCCCGCGATGGCGCGGCGTTCTTGAGGGGATGGCGGCCATCGGCGCAGTTGGAGTTGTCGCTGTAGCTTTCGCCTGGGCCGGCGACGATCCACCAAAAAAAGAAGTCTTGATGCAAGGAGCCGAGCTCTTCACGCGGGAATGGCTGCCCGCCGACGCGAAGGGCGCAGGCGGCGACGGCCTCGGGCCGGTCTATAACGAGACTTCGTGCGTCGCCTGTCACTACCAAGGCGGTCCCGGTGGGGGAGGGCCCACGAGCACGAATGTCGACATCTTGACGGCGCCCTTATCTGGGCGAAATGCGGACAAGCCTGCCGGCTTGCACCCTGGCTTCAAGACATCGCAGAGCATCGTTCTGCACCGGTACGGGGTTGATCCCGAATACACGCGGAAACGCCTGAGTTTGCTGTTCAACGACCGTATCGCGCACATGGCCGAATCGGCTGGAACCGAGATCGCGCAAGTCCAGATGCTGGTCAGCCTCGGACCTTCTCTTCTCCAGTCGCGATCGAGCGGAGCATCCCGCGTCTCGAATGGATTGGTGCTCTCGCAGCGCAATCCACCGGCGTTATTCGGTGTGGGGCGCATCGACGCAATCTCGGACCAAACCCTGCTTGCCGCCGAAGACGAGGAAACGAGATTCTTCGAGTTCCGCGAAATCCGGGGTCGTGTC
Organism: uncultured Planctomycetota bacterium; assembly: GCA_963823665.1. Classification (GTDB taxonomy): domain Bacteria; phylum Planctomycetota; class Planctomycetia; order Isosphaerales; family Isosphaeraceae; genus CAVXHV01. The sequence goes on along the minus strand of CAWGMQ010000006.1, from coordinate 1,201,001 downwards.
AACCGCCTCAAGGATGGCCGTATCGGCCGCTTCGGGTGGAAGGCCGAGACGCCTAACCTCCGCGAGTTCGTTCTCTCGGCCTGTGCCAACGAGCTCGGTCTGGAGGTCCCCGGCCATCACCAGGCCGCCTCGCCGCTCGAGCCGGACGCAACGGCCAAAGGCCTCGACCTGACGCAGACAGAGTGCGACGCCCTGGTATCCTACGTGAGGGATCTGGGCGCCCCGAAGGGAGGCGTAGCGAGCATGCCGCGGGAATCACCGGCCATTGCGGATGGCCGAGCCATGTTCGAATCCACCGGCTGCGCCGCCTGTCATCGACCCTCCCTCGGTGATGTCGACGGCATCTACAGCGATCTGCTCTTGCACGACATGGGCCCGGCGCTATCTGACTCGGGCAGCTACTACGGGATCACCGAGCCCGATTCGTCGCCTTCGAAGGACGGTGTGAAGAAGCAGGAATGGCGGACGCCGCCCCTCTGGGGGTTCCGCGACTCGGCGCCATACCTGCACGACGGCCGGGCGAAAAACCTGGAAGAAGCCGTTGCGCTGCACGGAGGCCAAGCAAGACAGCCCGCGGAGCGGTACTTCAAGCTGCTTCCCAGCGAACGACTACGGGTCCAGGCGTTCCTCAGATCACTGAGCCCGCCCGCGGCCGCCAGTCGGTGAAACGCGAAGGATGTAGACGGTCCCGTTCGCATTACCCACCGCGAGATGCCGGCCGTCGTTCGCGAACGCGACGGCTTCGACGGGACCGGCAAGCTGCCACTGCGCCAGCTTCGTGCCATCCGCGGCGTTCCAGAGAATCACTCGCCCGTCCTGTCCCGAGGAAACGAGCCGTGCCCCGGTGAGATCAAACGCCACGTCGCATACCACTTGCGGCGCACCCGGCAGACCGTGCCCCTTGAGCACGGCCCGCTCCGCCAGCGACGCGCGAGCCAGGTCGAGTAAGTGAATGTCCTGGCCGCTATCGGCGTAAGCCAGTGTCAAACCATCCGGCGAGAACGCGACCTGACGCGCATCGATCTTGGGGATGAGCAGCTCTTCGAGCTTCGTCCCCTCGACCCGCCACAGCCGAAGCCAGCGGTGGCCCCCACGCCGGCCGGCCGCCAGCAGAGAGCCACCCGGGGAGAAGCTGAGCGAGTCCACGCTCTTGAGCCAATCATCCGGCTCGAGCTCAAGCTGCGGCCGATAACTCAATCCCTCGCGAGCAAAGATCCGCAGGTTGGGTTGGAAGCTCCCGGTCGCCAGCAGCGAGCCGTCGTGGCTGAATGCCGCCCCGATGGGGGCTCGTGAATGCCCCGCCAGCGCCGTCGGGCCGCTATACGTGTCTCCGGCGATCTGCCACAATCTGCCCGACTGGACGCCCGTGAACAGCGTGCGACCGTCGGGGGAGAACCGGACCGTCCAGCCGCCATCGTTGAGCGCACGACGCTCCCTTGGAGCTGGCCCTGCGAGATCCCAGATGCGCACGCCGTCGGTCGCGGCAGAGGCGAGCGTGTGGCAATCCGGGTGAAACGAGAGAGACCACACGCGCTGCATGTGCCCTGAAGGGGCGGGGCGCGCTTCCGCCTTCGAGCCCGAGATCTCCCAGCGGCGTAGCAACGGCCCGGACGAGGCGAACACAGTCTTGCCGTCGGGCGCAATCGCGACGCCGTCGCCCCGATGGAGATACGCGGGAATCGTGATCGCGACGCGGGCATCCGGCACGTCCCAGAGCACCAGTCCGCCGCCCGCGGAACACAGCAGCTTCGCTCCCGACGCATCAAACTCGGCGGCATTGATCCACCCGATGGGTGATTGCACCGAGTTGATCTCCCTGGCTTTGTCGCCGGCGACATCCCAGAAATGAAGCCGCCAGTCCGCGAACGTTACGGCCGTCTTACCATCAGCCGAGAGTATCCTTCCGCCCAGAGGTTGGTGCTCACCGGGGATGGTCAGACGCAGTTTGGGCACTCGATCGGTGAGGTCGAAAATCTCCACACGGTGTTGATTGTCAAGAACGAGGACGGAACGACCATCGGCCGACAGGCACTCGCTCACTGACTCGCCCTGGCTCAAGAGCACGGGCGGCCGCTCAACGGGCTCGCCGGCGCCGAGGTCCCAAAGGCGGACGAGCTTGCCGCGATCGCCCGCGGCCAGCCGAGCTCCGTCAGCAGAGAGCGCCAAGCTCGTCGCGCCCCCCTGGATCGAGCGCACGATCCTCGGCGGACTGGAGGAAACGTCCCAGAACTCAACCGCGGTGTCGCTGGCTGTCACGAGCGTCTTGCCGCTGGGAATAAATGCAACGTCTGTCGCTGAGCTACCGTTCCCTGGCGAGATCTCACCCCTGGCCTCGAGCGTCATGGAATCCCAGAGCCGGATCGTTCGATCAGTGCCACGGGTCGCGACCAGAGAACCGTCTGGGCTCAAACGGATCTGCCTGATCAAGCCCCAGTGCCGGCCGCGGTGCTCACCAAGTACTGCCACGAGACTCTTTTGGCTGGAACGGGAATCGCTCCGAGACCGGGATCTTGTTGATGTTCAGAGCATCGGGCGGTGATTTCGATGTTGCCAATCGCGAGGCTGCCTCGCTCGAGGCGGGCGTTGCGGGATTAGCCGCGATGACGTCGAGCAGCGCCCGACGGTCTGGAGCACTCGCGGCCTCAGGATCACCGAGCAGTCTCCGCAGAGCGGCGGCCCCGGCCTCGACGAGCGCAGGGGCTGGCGGTGCCGCGATCGGCCGGCGCCCCCCGATCGGCGTGCCGGGCGCCGGAGATATGGTGAGCCTCGGCGAGTCGTCGCTCGCGGACTCGAGTGAGGCGAGCTCGAAGCGCCGGCGTTCCTCGGCCGTGAGCTCGCGGGGCCTGAATCGCTCGATGGCGGAGATCAAGTCGACCGGCCAGAGCCGCGCCGTGCCGTCCTCGGAAGTTGTCGCCACCTGGCGGCCGTCGGGCCGATAGGTCACCTGGGTGATCGGTCCGGAATGGCCGCGGTAGTAGGCCAGTGGCTTGCCCGATGCGACGTCCCACAGTGCTGCCAGCTTGTCGCGAGAGCCGGTGAGAAGCCGCGAGCCGTCGGGGCTGAAGGCGACCGCCGTGACCAGCCCTTCGTGTCCGCGCAGCGCCTTGCCTGGTAAGCGGGTAGCTGCGTCGAAAAGGTATACCGAAGGGCCGGCGATGATGGCGAGGGTCTTTGAGTCGGGGTCAAACGCCGATCCCTGGCAGGCCGTCTCGAACTTGTCGAACGTGGCCAGGAATTCGCCGGTCGCGCCGTCCCAGAGCATTGCCACCCCTTCCTGATCGGTCGTCACGACGCGACGCCCATCCGGACTGAAGGCAGCCGAAGTGATCTTCGCGTGGTGTCCCTTCAAGACGGCGATGTCATTGCCGGAATTGGCATCCACCAGGTGGAGATCCTGCTCACTCTCGTACACGACGACGATTCGGCGGCCGTCGGCACTGACGGCCGGCGCGATGTCGCGTGAAACGGCCCCGCGAAGCGTGACCTCGAGGGCGCCGCTGGCGGCGTTCCAGATCCGGGTCAATCCGGTGTCGTCGTCGCTGGCTTCGCTGACCTTGCGATTCCCATTGGAATCCCAGGTGTACGAAGTGCGAGACCCCTCTGATATCGTGAGCAACCGCGGTCCATCGCCGAGAAATCGAGCGTCCGTTGCGTCGATTCGGTGATCGCGCAGCACCACGATCTCCGCGCCCGTCGCCGCGTTCCAGACGTGAACCGCGGACGAGTTGACCTCCTTGCCATCCACCACGATGCTTGCGCCGCGCGCGGCCGTGACGATACGAGCACCATCGGGATCGAACCGGGCGGACTGGAGCTCGCCGAGCGCCTTGAAATTACCGATTGCTCGTATCTCTTTGCCCGTCTCGGCGTCCCAGATTCGGGCTGACCCGTTGCCGCCGAGCCCCAGAACGCGACCGCCAGTGGAGTCATAAGCTAGCCATCGAACGCCATTGCTCTCAAGCACAATCGCCGGATCCGCGAAGGCGAGAGTATCCCAGAGCCGGACGGTCGTGTCGCCCGCGGTCATCACCCGGCGGCCGTTGCGAGAGATCGCGGCCGCGACGATTGGGCCGTTATGCCCCTTCAGCGGCGGCACGACGGGCTCCTGCGCCAACATCGTCACGTCAACCACGAGGTCGTCCGAGACCACAATCCGGCGATCGGCGGTGGCGTCGAAAGCAGCCAGGGTCACGTGGGCGGCTTTGTTGCTCTCGAGGGCTCGCACACTGCCGGAGGGGATGGCCCACTCATTGGCCGTCCCATCGGCAAGGACGGCGTCCAGGAACTTACCGTTCTCGCGGAATGCGATCGCAACGACCGAATCCTTTGTTTCCTCGTACTCTCCGGGGCCACCCACGGCCGTGTCCCAGAAGAAAACGGCGTTCTGGGCGAAACCGATTGCGAGCACGCCTTCCGGGCTGAAAGCCGCACAGGTCGGGTGCCAGTCATCACCGGGCCCAAGCACTTTTGCCTGGGAAGTCAAAAATGCCGCGACTTGCTTGCCGGTCGAGGCGTCAAAGATGCGCGCAACCGTCTTCGCCTTCTCTTCGTCAACGAAGCCTTGCTGCCCCGTGCTGAATCCGCCCCCATAGGCCTCAATCTCAACACCGTGCGGAATGTCGGGATCGATCAATGCCGGATCCTTGATCCCATTCAACTCGTACTCCGTTCCCGATAGATAATTGGTCACAACGTATACCGCGGTCTTGCCGTCAGGGGCGAAGCGGGCCAGGAGGGGTGTTTGCTCCGGCACCGTGAAGCTCGCCTGCTGCGCCCCGGTGTGTGTGTCAAAGATCCGAGCGGTACTGTCCCAGCCGGCAGAGAGGATCTTCGAGCCGTCGGCGCTGAACTCGGCCGAGCAGACCCGGCTCTGATGGCCGCGAATCCGGAGTATTTCCTTGGCGGTTGCCGTCTCCCACACATGGATCACGCGGTCGGTATAAATGTATCGTCGGCCATCGCCATGGCCGAGTCGGTCATAGCCAGTGTGGAACGTGAGAAAGCGCAGACTGTCGGGGCTAAAAACAATGCCCGCGACCGGCATTCCAAGACCGCGGTTAAAGGCTTTGCGGCCGCCGGTCGCGGCGTCCCACGCGTGAAGTGTGCCCGAGGCCGTGGCGGCCACCACCGTCAGTCCGTCGGGGCTCAGTGCAGCCGCGGTGATCGCCGGCTTGGGCGAGCGCCGTCGGAAGTAGTCGTCGAACTCGGGGGTGAGCGTGCGCACTTCGCGGAGACCGGCGAGCGCGTCGTACATGACGTTGAACGTGATCCGGTTCGGCACGCGGCGCACCGCCTCGATCGCCAGCAAGACGCCGAGTGCGGGATCATTTTGACGGACCGCCGCCGCCTCGGTTGTCAGCCGCAGGCCTTCGGCGCGGTTCAGGGCAACCTCCTTGGCGTCGCGCTCGGCCAAGGCCCTGGCCTTCTCGGCGGATTCCTTGCCCTGGAGGACAACGGCCTCATCCTTCGCTTTCCTCTCGGCCTCGGCCATTTTCTGAGCGTTTTCCCTCGCTGCAACCGCCTCGCGCCATTGCCAGCTCACCGCCGTAACGCCAGTGGCCGCCATGATCCACACCGTCGCGGCCAGGGCCGCAACCGCCGGCCGCCGTCGCGCCCACTTGACGGCCCGCTCAACCGGCGACACCGCCCGCGCGACGATCGGCTCGCCGCGGCCGTAGCGTTCGAGGTCTTCGGCCAGGGCATCGGCAGAGCCGTATCGACGGTCCGGATCCTTGCTGAGGCATTTCAGTGCGATCGTCGCCAGGTCACGGTCCGCCTTGGGATTGAAAAGCCGCGGATGCGCCGGTTCTTTTTCGAGAACCTGAAGCAGGGTATCCGTCACAGAATCTGCTTTGAACGGCGGTCGCCCCGACACTAGCTCGTAAAGGATCGCCCCTAGAGAGTAAACGTCGCTCGCCGTGGTCACCGCCCCGCGTGACCGCGAAGCCTGCTCCGGCGGCATGTAGGCGGGCGTACCCATCACCGCGCCGGACTGCGTGAGGCCGCCTTCTCCCTCCAGCCGCTTGGCCAGCCCGAAGTCGCTGACGTGGGGCTCTCCCTCAGGATCAATCAGGATGTTGGCCGGCTTCAAATCGCGATGCAGGATGCCCCGCTGATGGGCGTAGTGAACGGCCCGCGCGATGAGGGCCATCAACCTCGCCGCGGCGCGAGGGTCATTCACAAGCCGGGGAACATCGTGGGCCAGACTTCGCCCCTCGATGAACCGCATGCTGAAGTACTGTTGCCCGAGGTGCTCGCCAATCTCGTAAATCGGCACGATATGGGGATGATCGAGCCCGGCGGCCGCCTCGGCCTCCGACCGAAACCGCTGGACGTCAGTCTCGGAGGCGAGCGACCCCGCGAGGATCATCTTCAAGGCGACCGCGCGTTTCAGGCTTAGCTGGACCGCGCGGTAAACAACGCCCATCCCGCCGCGGGCGACCTCGGCGGTCAGCTCGTAGTCGCCGAAGTAGCGAATCGTTCCGATCGGCCCGGGCGCACCGTCACGGCTTTCCTCGAGTGTCGTCGGGGATTGCGGAGAGCGCGGGTCGGGCGACTCCGCGGCGGTCTCCAGCAGGTCGTCGGGCGCGGGCCCGCTCTCCGGCCCTGACAGTCCGGCCCGCATGAGGCACGCCGGGCAAAGGCCCAGCGGTGAGTCTGCTTCAAGTTCCGTCGAGCATTCCGGGCAGATGTGCGCCTCGTTCATCGTCGGGTCTCCCTTGCGTTCCCAACAGGAGAACAAGCAACCGCGCGGAAAGGTTACACGAATTAGCGCCGAAAGCCGCGGAGCGCGTGGAAAAGCTCGCGGATCTCGTCGTCGACGTCGGCAGGATCTGCAACGGTTTGGCCGATCTCGTCGCGGAGAAGCTCACGATAGCGAGTTCGCAGCCGGTGGGCGGCCACCTTCATTGCCCCCTCGGTCATTCCAAGCTGTTCGGCTGCGTCCGAATAAGATGGCGCCTGGCTCTCGCCGAGCAGGACGGGCTTGAGCCGCTCAAAGAGTGCGGACCGGCCCGCGCGCTCCATCTCGGCGGCAAGCCGCTCGAGCACTCGCTCGAGCAAGGCAACGGCCCACTTGCGGTCGAAGAGGGCCTCGGGTGTGAGCCCCTGCGCCGCCGCCGCGCCCAGCCGGCCCTCGGCGTCAATCGGCACGAATCGCCGCCCGCCCCCGCGTTTCTTGCGTCGCTCGTAATCGCGCTGATTCGCCAGAAAGTCCTTGCACGCCGCCAGCAGAAAGGCCCGCAATCGACCCTTGTTTCTGTCCACAGCGTCAAAAACACCCTTCTCGAGCAAGCGGGTGAAGAACGACTGGGTCACGTCCTCAGCCGAGTGGGCGGGCAGCCCGCGGCTGCGTATGAAGGCGTACAGCGGGAACCAGTAAGCCGCGCACAGCGTTTCGAGGGCGGCGCGGGCCTCACCCTGCGGCGTCCCGCGCGCCGCCAGCACAACGCTCCAGCAGGTCGTCGGGAACTGCCCTGGAGAGCCCGAATTTGGAGCCGCGTCCACCATAGCCGTTTATCGTAATGCCCGTTCGTTCGGAAGGGAACACGGCTACAATCAAACCCAAGGACACCACGGACACACGCGGGCCGACGTGTTGAGGCGACCGATCGATGATCTGTCAACTGTGCCTCGCCAGACTGGCTACTCGCCATGTCACCGAGCTGTCTTCCGACGACCGGTTCGTCGAAGCCCAGTACTGCGAGGATTGCTACACGGCCAAGTACCAAGAACCGCTGCCACGACGAGCGCCCCGGCTGAGCTTCACAATCAAAAGCTTCATGATCCTGGCCGGCGTGTGGGCGCTCCCCAACGCCGTGACGGCCTGGATCATGCGCAGCGGCTGGGTGACCGGCACGCCGGCACAGGTGCGAATCTGGACGATCCAGGCCTTTCTCGCTGTGAACCTCGTCTTTGGCTTCTTTTTCGTATGGTTCGGCCTGATGACGTGGTTTACTCGGCTGATGTGGCACAACCAGACCGGCGGCCTCATACCGATGCCGAAGCACCCGAAACTCAATCGCAAGCAGCGCGTGGCGCTGCTCATTCAGTTGTTACTGATGCTAGTGCCGCTGTTGGCCTTGCAGATCGGTGCACTCATCCTCGCGAACTGGCTGGCCGGGAAGTTCCCTGTCTTTCAGCGGCCGCAGTGGTTTGCATTGATTTCAGCGGCATGGCTGTTGCCGTTCGTGGCCGCGTCCTTTTTTTTGAAGAATCGGAAAAACAGTCATATCCGCGAGCAAATCCGCCAGCTCTGGAGAACAGCCTCCTGGACGGAACGGGCAGTGAGGGCCATCGCCGTGGGGTGGACCGTCGGATTCCTCATTGCGATCGTGGTCGGCAGCCCCAGACTCTTTTTCTGGGGTTTCACAATGTGGTTTCCGATCCCGCCGGTGATCCTGCTCTGGGTCGTCGTGCAGCTCGCGCTCCTCGCAGCGGTCGCCTTGGCGGCCAAAAAGCGCTAGCCCGAGTAAGATCAGTGTCCCGCGAGAGCGCGTTATCGCAGCCGGCCATCGAGCTCGAGCTGTTGGGCAAGACGTGAAGTTCGCGGACGTCACCTGATCCTGAGAGTGCGGCAAGCCGCTTCGTAGCTCGAATCCAGATCGAGCGCGATGGCCCAGTCTTCCTTGAGCCAGATCGGCAGCGTCGGCAGTGGTTGGCCGATGGCAAGCGGATGATACCAATTGTCCATCATGCGGCGGCGATCTTCGTAACGCAAGCGAAGCGTCGCGGCGTACATCGGCGGCGGCTCGCTTCCCAGCGCCGGATCGACGCTTTGGAGAAATTTCAGCAACTCCGCATACAGATTGAAATCGTACGTACTCACGACATCGACGATCGATACGCAGATGTTGTTCTTGAGCAGCGTGGCCGCTTTCGCAACGAACGTTGCGCGGTTTTCCGGGCGGTCCTTATTCGACGGACTGACGATTTCGATAGCGGCCACCAATTGCCGGTTGCGCCGGCTATCGTAGATGCGGACCTCGTAAACATCCTGATTCGGCAACTGCGGTTCCAATGTCAGCGTCGGCTCGGGCGGCGCATAAGTCGCGACAGACACCCCGCCTTTTGCAACATCGATGTCATTCGCGTCCGCCACGGGCCGACGGTAAGTGCCGATATCGACTTCGTAGAGCGTCCCCAGATGGACACCCGGAGCGGCGAAATAAGGCTCCGGGAGAACCTCAATCAGCTTCTGGACGATCACCGCCGGCCACATGCCATGAAGTTCGTCCCAGGAATGAACATCATCCAAAGGTGGGCGAAAGTGATCGCGTAGCGGCACGGCATTCTCCTCCTTGTATTATTTTACCACGGAACGCGGCTTCGCTTCGAGGGGATACGGAAACCGCCCGTGCCGAACGATCAGGTCGGATAACTAAGGTTGTGCCTCTGGGGCACGGCCACGGTGGCGGTTAAGATCAGTGTCCCGCGAGAGCGCCTATCGCACTCCAGGGCTGTCGGGCCGCAGCGCCGCTGCTACGGTCAAGAAACGAATGGCCTACTCGTGCTGCGACGGCTGGCAATGGCGCGCGCCCAAAATCACGCACCCCCCTCAACCGCTCCCCTCCGCTGCGCCGTCTTGAATGTCAACCGATCCAGCCCGTATCGCTGCAGCTTCTGTGTCACGCTCCGCCGCGAGAGTCCGCTGTGCCGGGCCGTCCTGGCCACGTTGCCCTTGTAGAGCGAGAGCACCCGCGAGAAGTATTCACTTTCCACGCGGCCGATCAGGGTGGAAGTCAGGTCCGGGAGGGGGCGCTCGATATCGACCAGCGAACCGCTTCGCGGCGTTTCCTCGCTTCGCGGCGCAACCGACTCCGGCAGGTCATCGCGGCGAATAACCGCACCATCAGTCATCGCCAGCGCCGCCTTGATGGCGTTTTCCAGCTCGCGCACGTTGCCCGGCCACTCGTGGCGCAGCAGGGCCTGCATCGCGTCCGAAGCAATTTCGGTGCGTCCAACGCCGCTCGCGGTGCCGTGCTTCTGCACGAAGTGCGTGGCCAGGAGCGGAATATCTTCGGTGCGCTCGCGCAGTGGGGGCAGCTCGATGCGAATCACGTTCAAGCGATAGAACAGATCGGCCCGGAACCGCCCTTTCTTGACCTCGTTCTCCACAGCGCGGTGGGTGGCGGCGACGATCCGTACATTGCCTTTCAAACTCTCCGTTCCGCCCACGCGTTCGAACGCGCCGGTCTGGAGCACGCGCAACAGCTTGGCCTGAAGGCTCGGCGCCAGATCGCCGATCTCGTCAAGCAGCAGAGTGCCGCCATGGGCCAGCTCGAAGCGTCCAATCTTCCGCTTCTCGGCGCCGGTGAAAGCCCCGCGCTCATGTCCAAAAAGCTCGCTCTCCAGCAGCGACTCGTTCAGAACGGCACAGTTGACGACCACGAAGGGGCCCGTGCGCGTCGTATCGGCCGTGTGCAGCGCCTGGGCGACAAGCTCCTTGCCGGTTCCGGTTTCACCGTGGATCAAGACCGTCGAGCCCAGCGGAGCGACCTGTTCGATCAGATCAAAAACCCGGCGAATCTTGGGGCTCTTCGACACCATGTTGTGAAATGGATAATCGCCGCGCAACTGTTTGCGCAGACGTTCCAGCTCGTCCACCAGCTCGCGGCGCTCGAGAACCCGCTTGACCAGCAGACGCAGCCGATCCGGATCGTACGGCTTCGAGACGAAATCGTCGGCGCCGGCCTTCATCGCTCGTAGCGCGTCTTCGGGATCGCCAAACGCCGTCAGCACGATCACGCCCAGCGGCAGTTTCTCGAGTCGAATCCGCGAGAGCAGCTCGTGCCCCCCCACATCAGGCATCCGCAAGTCGGTGACCACGAGATGGTATTTCTGCGATTTGAGGCGGTCCCATGCCGACCGGCCGTCCTCCGCGGTATCCACTTCCAGGTCGCGGGCTTCGAGGACCTTCTTGAGATGGTGGCGGTTGAACTCCATATCGTCGATGACGAGAATCCGGCGTCGTGTCACGGCTCTTCCATCCTTTGAAGAATCGTCGAGTTCGCGAAAGAGAAAACGGCGGGATACCTGTGTCGCGCCCCGCCGGCCGCGTGTCATCTCCCGAAGTTTCGGTTCATTGAACGCGACCCTCGGGCCTTGGTGCAGGCGGCGGCGCGGCGTTCTGGTCCGCCCCCGGTATTGGTTCGAGCGACGTCGGGTCAGACGGGCTCGACGGGTTCGATGGCTGCGGTACGGGCCGGGCTGGCACCACCCGGCTGCGCACACGGCCCGGCCCCGGATTGGTGCGTCCGTCGCCTTCGATGCGCGAGCGAGGCATGCCCGGCGTCTCGGCCGAGCCCGGCTGCGCCTGGGGCCGCACCTTCACCTCCATCCGCTGGCCGTTGCGGTCGATCAGGAGCGTCAGCTCTTCGCCGATCGGCGTTTCTTCCACCGTCGCCTGAAGCTGCCCGAGCACCATCAGCTTGCGGCCGTTGGCACTCACGATTCGATCGCCCGGCCGTACCCCTGCCGCTGCGGCCGGAGTACCAGCACCCACTGTGCTGATCACAACCCCGCCAGGTGCCCCCGGTGCCCCCGCCAGAACCTCGACGGGCTCGACTTGAATACCCAGATATCCTCGGCGAACTTGCCCGAACTGTGCGAGATCGGCGGCGATGCGGCGTATCCGCCCCGCGGGCAGAACGTAATGACTCCCGCCCGGCAGAGGCGCCTGGTTCGGCAGCGGGCCGACAACCCCGATCACCTCGCCCTTCAAGTTCACGATCGGCCCGCCCCAGAAAGCCGGACCAACACGGACGTCGGTCTCGAGCCATTCCAGCCCTGAAGCCGGCCCACGTCTCCGTGCACTGAAGATGCCGGCGGACATCGACGGCGGCGAGCCACCCGCGGCACCAACCGCCAGCACCCAGTCGCCAGGCTCAATCGCATCCGAGTCACCCCACGCTGCCGCAGTCGCCGTGAGCCCCTTCAAATCAACCACCAGAATGGCGACATCCGAGCGCGGATCGCGCCGGACCTGCGACGCGACCCGCTCGGTCCCATCAGAAAAAACCACCACCGCCTGCGACGCGCCTCGCAAGACCCCTTCGGTCGTCACCACGATTCCACGGTCGGAGTCCGCGATAAACCCCGAGCCGGTCGTGTCGAATTCGATCTCATTGCTATTGCGGAGCACTCCCCGAGGAATGAAATCGGTCGGTCGGAACGGCCCTACGTTCGGAATCGGTACCGTCACCAGCGGCCGCGACACACCCATCGGCCGCACGCCCACAAGCGCCGGCGCGACGCGCTGCACCGCCTTGCGAAAACTCGCTGAAAGCGATTCAGCCTGGTTCTGAGCCGCCGCCGGCTTCGCCTGCATCCCCACGATGAACGCACAGAGCGCGAATGCAGCCGTGATGCGAATCGTCGACTGTTTGCTCCACATATCCCATTGCTCCGTCAGAACGCAAGCAGTCCGGGCCCCTCCTGCCGCGACCTCGCCCACCGGATCATGCCCGGCTAGTTTGCAGCCCAGAAAGAGCCGCCGGCTCTTCCTGCGACTATAACCAGACGCCACCTCGGGCCGCAATGGAAACAGACAACCGAGGTTAAACATTGTTAACACATCTGTGAAATATTTAGCGATTGTCAATCTTTTCACTTTTCAGGGCCCACGGTGAACAATCTGACGCCTAATTCCCTAGGAGAGGATGCAGAGAACGGCGATCCCCGGTGAAAAACGGGCTCCGTCGAAACTGCCCGTGGCGGTCGGGGTGTGCGCTCGCTAACCCGTTCAAAGGAGTCTCCGTTGATCGGGCAACAGCGATTTCTTGTTCCCGTGATCCTCGTCATTGCAGCCTGCGTGGTCGCCGCGTGGTCGGCCCGGCCCAAGGACGCCCATCCCGAGCTGATCCTGCCCCGCGGTGAGCTTCACCCGCGTCATCCTGACCTGGACTCTAGCGGCTACGGCGCGGTCAATAACTTTCTCAGGCCTTGGCCACCAGACGCGACACTCGAGCAGATCGCGCAGGAGTGGAAAGGCATCGGCGCCCGGGGCATCGCCATGGTCGAAGCCCGTCTGTCCGATGCCGGACGAGACCGGAGTGGTGATACCAACCTGCTCATGAAGAAGGCCGCGTTCCAGCTTTACGACGGTGACGCCCAGGGTTCGTACGAAACGATCTCTCGCCTGCGCGCCACGGCCCTGGACGACCCGCGGATGGCCCGGCATTCGCTCGCCAGCCTGATCTTCCTTCAAGGCGTGGCGGCAATGCGACGCGGCGAGAACGACAATTGCATCGCCTGCCGCGGTGAGAGCTCGTGTATCTTCCCCATCTCACCCGCTGCCGTGCATACGAATCCGGCAGGATCGCGGCTGGCAGTCAAGCATTTCAACGAATACCTCGAGCTCTTCCCCGATGACGTCGGCATCCGCTGGCTTCTGAAAATCGCTCATATGACCCTCGGTGAATCTTCGGAAGAGGGAGATCCGCGGTTTCACAACGCCATCGATCGCTTCTTCCACTCCGAGTTCGACATCGGCGCGTTCCACGACAAGAGCCGCGAAGCCGGGCTCGATCGGTTCAACCAGTCCGGCGGCGCGATCATGGACGATTTCGATAACGACGGGCTCCTGGACATTGTCGTCACCGCGAACGATTCCACGGAGTCGATGGCGTACTATCGAAACCGCGGTGACGGCACATTCGACGATCGCAGCGCTAGCGCAGGAGTCACCGGCCAGCTCGGTGGGCTCGTCTGTTATCAGGCCGATTACAACAACGACGGCCGCCTTGACATCTTCATTCCCCGGGGAGCGTGGCTCCCCGGACCAGTCCGGCCGACACTTCTGGAGAATAACGGAGCAGGCGGGTTCACCGACGTCACGCGTGCTACGGGCTTATTCGACCCCGTCAACTCGAACGGTGCCGCCTGGGGCGATTTCGACAACGACGGCTGGATCGATCTTTTTGTCGCTTGTGAACACCAGCACAACCGTCTGTACCGGAACCGCGGCGACGGCACGTTTGAAGACATTGCCGTCCAAGCTGGAGTGGCGAGCGAGCCTTCCCGCTGGGGGAAGGGCTGCACCTGGATCGACTACGACAACGACGGATTCCTTGACCTGTTCGTGACCAACTACGAGGATACCGGCAGGCTCTATCACAACGAGCGCGACGGCCGGTTCGAGGAAACGACTCTGGAAATGGGTATCATCGGCCCGAAGATGGGCTTTGCATGCTGGGCCTGGGATTACGACAACGACGGCTGGCTCGACCTCTTCGCCGCGTCGTCGGACCGCAACCTGAACGCGATCGTGAACAGCATGATCGGCGAGCCGCATCACCTGGCAACCGGCAAGCTCTTCCGAAACTCTCGCGGCACCGGGTTCGAGGACCGCACAGCCGAAGCCGGCCTGGCCGGCGTGTATGCGCCCATGGGCTGCAACTTCGCCGATTTCGATAACGACGGCTGGCTCGATTTCTACTTGGGCACCGGCGAGCCGAGCCTGGCCACGCTCGTCCCCAACCGCATGTTCAAGAACGTCTCTGGAGCGAGATTCGCCGATATCACCGGCTCTTCCCGCACCGGTCACCTCCAGAAAGGCCACGCCGTTGCCTGCGGCGACTGGGACCGCGACGGCGATGTCGACCTCTTCATCGAAATGGGAGGGGCTGTCAACGGCGATAAATATCACAATATACTTTTTCAAAATCCGGGGCAGGGCAACCACTGGCTCACCGTCAAGCTGATTGGCAGAAAGACCAACCGCGCGGCCATCGGTGCCCGCATCAAGGTCGTGACCGACGGGCCGCAACCGCGGTCAATTTTTAGGCTGGTTTCGTCCGGGAGCAGCTTCGGCGCGAACGCCTTGCAGCAGACGATCGGCCTGGCCGGCGCCGAGGGCGCGGCAACCCTGGAAATCACCTGGCCCGCAAGTCACACCACCCAGGTCTTTCATGGCGTCGCCGCGGACCAGGCCATCTCGATCACCGAGTTCGACGACCACATTCGCCCACTCGGGTGGACCGGCCTTCTCGAGCCGCATTGAACACCACGGTGCACGAGACTCCCGGCACATTACCGCGCCAGGTGCCCTGGTAGAGCGGAAGCAAGGGTGAGATTACAGCCTCGATGGTCCGCAGCACATAGGGTGGGTGAGCCGTAGCGGTCTATGGGATGGGGTGGGTTTCGCCCACCCACGAAGCGACCGGCAGACCCGTTGCACTCCAACGGCGTCCAGGAGCGTTACCGGCATTTGAACCAGGCCCGCCAGATCATTCCGGCGGCGTCGGTCGCGGCTTTGCCTTTCCGGCCGCCCCCGCCAAGGGCGTCGCCGGGACCTTCCTGGCCTCTCCGTCCTTTGTCGCGGCGTGTTGCTTGCCTTTCGCCGCGCTCTTCGAGTGTTTCAGCGCGTCGATCGCCGTCTCCATGATGGTCGCGGACGGATCGACGTACGGCAGAACCCGCTTCCGCCGGCCGTCGGTCAAGGTGAAGACCGTCGGCGGATTCTCGGCGCCCGGCTTCAGATTGCGGATTTCTTTCTTATCGTGGCCCGTTCCTTCGTGCGTGATCATCTCGAGCGTCAGCCTGCTCACTGGCTGCTTCGGGTCGTCCCAGATCTTCGACACGAGGATAGTGTACTTGCCGTTGAAACCGCGGGGGCAGACGTAGATCTCTTCGGGGTGGGATCCATAGCCGTTCTTGATCAGTGCTCCGCCGAAGACGGTGCGCGGCAAGATGTATTCCGCCTTCGCGCCGAGCGGCTCAAGGACGGAGAGGTCGTAATCGGCGAAGCCGTCCCAGGTGAGTCTTATGAAGACGTCGCGCGACATCGATTCTTCCAGCTTCTTCTGGAGAAGTTCGGCTTCGGCACTCTTGTTCTGGGCACGAAGCTGTTTGACCATCTGGTCAACCTGATTCCCCGCCTCGATCCGGAAGTACTCGTCCTGGCCCGGCCAGCCGAGCGAGAGCAACCGCTCAAGGGAATCGGCCATTCGCGCCGGGTCCTTGGTTTTCTGAGCGAGATTGATCGACATCACGATGGGCTCGGCCCGATGTGGGATCTTGGGCATAGCCTCGTCGAGAAGCGGGCCCACACGCTCGACATAGCCTTTCCTGACCAGCAGATCGGCCACGCTGACCAGGTGGTTGGGGTTGTGCGTCTCCTGCGCGAGATCGGCGGCGTAATTCAGCGACGTTTTGACGTCGCCGTCCGATCCGTCGTTCATATTGATTGCCAGCGCGAGCGCCTCGTACATCCACGGCTCGATCGCCACGCGGTGGTATTTCTGGTTCTTCAAGTACCCGAGGATCGCGGCGTGAACCTCACGCGGCTTGCGCAGACGATTCAAGCTCGCCAGAGTCCGCCGTAATTTATCGGGATCGATCCGGTCCTTGTCGCGGGAATGATAGTACGATTCGTAGAACGCGCGGGGATCAACATTGGCGGCCGGGCGCGGAATCCAGCCTCCGTTGGGCTCGATCTTGATCAGTGGCGGTTCGTCGAGCATACCCGGCTTGGCTGCGTCCCCTTTGCGATCGGCGGCATTTCTCTCGGGCAGCACGAACGGCTGCTCATCATCGTTTGCCTTCTTTCGAGACGACGAAGGGCCAGCCGGCGTTTGGCCGGGCTGGCCCTGTGATGATCTCGTCGACTTCGGTCTGGGCCCAAGAAGGGCGTCAGTTACTTGCTTTTTTTTTGATCGAGCGAGCCCACTGGCGGTGCCAGATCCTGAGGAGCGGTGACCGGCACGGACATCATCCCGCCCATGCCGCCGCCCATGCCGCCGCCCATGCCGCCGCCCATGCCACCCATGCCACCGCCCATACCGCCCATGCCACCGCCCATGCCACCCATACCGCCGCCCATGCCACCGCCCATGCCGCCGCCACCCATGAGGGAGAGCGGAATGATGGCGAGGTCGGCGACCGGGTAGACGCGGATCTCGGTTTGCTGGTCTTCAGACTCCTTGGACGTGATCATGAGGAACCCGTCCTTGACGGTGAACGTCAAGTCGAGCTGGTTGAGCAGAAGTTTGAGGGTGATGCGGAGCGGAACGCCTTCGAGCTCGAGGTTCCGAACCGGTGAGGCCATTGTCTTGTCAGCTTCCGAAAGCCCGATCGGATCGACATAGATCGGAATTCCGCTGTAGGTTGCCGTCGTGGTGGCCTGCTTGACGTACTTGAGCACGTCTTCGAGAGGAGTTTCCTCCTGGAACGACATCGAGATCGGCGTCATCGAGCTGCTCGATGATTCGCTTCGTCTTTTCATCACGCTCGAAAAGGTCAACGGCCTTCCCATACTTCCGGATGCGCCTCTCCGAGATATACGCGCCACCATGTCGCGTCCGGGTATTCAATCGTCTGCGTGTCGGGGAACGGAATCGCGGCGCGAGTGATGTCTTGCATGGTGAGCAGGAAGCGATACTTTTGGAGCGTCCGGAACTGGATTTCCTGGGTGTAGAAACCCATGGCATAGGAGGTGAAGTAACCCGCCGTGGGGGAAGGGTCGTTATCGCTGTACGGAAGCGGTCCGCCTCGCTGCAAGGCGTAGGCTTGCTGAGCCAGCAGCCTCGCTTCGCCGAACGGGGCGGAAGTCCTGACGATGTCGCCCATGCCGCCGCTGTAGAGAACGTTGTAGACACCCTCTCGGATGAGCAGGTCGAACTGCATCATCATCGCTTCGATGGTTTTCTTGTCTCGCTGCAGGATGTCGATCGTACGCGTGCGCTGTTCCGCGGCCGAATCAAGCCGGGTGCGCTCGGCCCGCTCGGCGACGACCCGTTCTTCCGCCTGTAGCAACCGACAACAACTGAGCCTGCACCCGGCTCTCGAGCTTGGCACGAACGTCTTCCGACACCTCGGGCGACGACCGGATCACATTCAAGGCAAGCCGCAAGGCGTTCATCGCCGCCTCGGGCTGATTCTGATTCATCAGGGATCTGAGCAGTCTTCAGCCGCTGCTCGACGTTGTCGGTCAGTTCCTGACGGGTGATGTTCTCCGCTGCCTGGGTCTTCTCCAGCGTCGCCTTCACGTCGTCTGGCTGCGGGGGAGGGGGAGTCTCGGCCGCGGGAGCAGCCGGCTTCGCCTCCGTCGGCTCTTGCATCGCAACCAGAAGCACACGGTCGGCACGATTGACCTCCTTGAGCCCGTCCGTCGCGGACTGATTCGCCGGGTCAAGCTCAAGCGCCTTCTTGAAAAATGTCTCGGCCGCTCGGTTGGCCCCCTGGGTCAGCGCCTGCTGGCCCAGATCAACGAGTTGGATCGACATCGGCGGCTCGTCGGCGCCCAAGACGGAAGCGCCAGATAAAAGCGCGCCACCCAGCAGCAACCAGGCAACTCTCCACGGACGCGTGGTTCCTGACATGTTCGATGGTCCCCCAGCAGAAAGAGTTGGCCGGCACGGAAAACCGGCTGCGGCGCTCGACCTATCTCCAGTTCAAGCTACATCAAACCAGCACTGCTCCACAAGCCCTTGCCTTCCCGAGCTGTCCAATTCAAATCGGCGCGAATAGCGCGCGCGCAGCCGCGCGGCATCGGGGCTCGTTCACTCTACCCCCTCATTATGCCACAAGGTTTTCCCTCGGCCAAACCGGTCACTCGCGGATTCACGATGCACGCCTCGATCAGGAACCGACGCGCTCACCCTCCCTCGAGCAAGGCCGGAACAGCTTCGGATGCAAGAATCCAACACCGCCAGACGCATCGTCTTCCGACGACGCGGCCCGTTTGACAGCACCGCAAAAGCGTCCTATCAATTCTGTAATCCGAGCCGGTGAAACGAGTTTCTCGAACGCGGCCGCCCGGACTGTTCCAGCGACCCGGTCAAAGCAATGAGAGAGAACAATAAGAAGACGAATCCGGACCGTCCCGAATTCGATTTTTCTGCTTACCCGTTCGATACGCTCTTCCACGAACGACGGACGGGACGCGATCGCCGAGACAAAGACGCCGCAAACGGCCCTCGCGAAACACCGCCCGCCCAGCCGGCTCCCGCGGAACGGCGCGCAAGAAAGATCGCCGCCGGCGCATCGACCCAACCACGTTCGACAAGCAGTACACCGATGACGAAATGGAATTCATGAACGCGATGCAAAGATTCAAGGAGAGGTCGGGCAAGAACTTCCCGACGTACCGGGAAGTTCTCAGGGTGCTCGTCGATCTGGGCTATCGCCGCGTTCTGTTCGAGCCCGACCCCGCCTTGTCCGAAAGTGATTTCGACGAACCAATCCTGCTCCAGGAATCGACCGTCGACGCCTGAGAACCGGAACAGCCCACGGCACGGTCACGTGGTGGGCCGTTCCCGTCAATCCCGACAGTGCGCGAGTCTCGAGGGCGCTCAACGTCGCGATCCCTCCTGCACAAGCGCGGGGCCGATCAAGACGCTTACCCATGCCGAGACGGCCCTCCGGGTAAGCTCCACTGCGTCACCCAACCTGGCAGGCGGAGGCCCCACGCCGGCGAGCGGCCGGTCCTTGGCAGCGGGTTCCTGATCGGGCGATGGCGGCATCGGCACGAAGACATCACTGGGAAGATCGTCCAGGAACGACGCCCCTGCCGGTCTCACCGGACCCGCAACTGCAATGGCCACGGCAGCCTCTTGGGTCGTGTTTGAAGGAGGCACCGGGGCGGGTGTGATGACCGCAACCTGTTCTGGAACAAAGACATCCGCCGGAAGGTCGGCAAGGAATGGATCGACGGTTGGCTCGCTCGTCACGACGTCGACATCTTCATTCGACTCCAGTGCTTCGTCGAGACAAGACATGAGCATGCCGTCGGCCGCATCGTGGTCGACGGCTCGTGCGATCACGCTCTCGCGCCGCCTGCGGGCCTCCGGCGAACCATCGCCGCACTCAGAAGCGGCGGCTCGAAGGCGCCGAAACCGCAAGTGAATGACTCTTCGGTGATCGGCATGTCCAATCCGTCTTCCGGAGATTCGTCGGACTCCGCTGCAATCGCGATCGCTTCATTTCCGAGCCGGCAAAAATCACTCCAGATCACCAGCTCCGCGGCGTCAGCGGGCTCGGACAGCTCCGGCCCGGCGACTGACGCCTCGCCTCCCGAAGAAATCGGACTATTCTCTTGACCACGGTCCGGCATTGCGTGCAGTGCCAGCGCGGCGATCGGGCCGAAAGCCGCGGCAGTCTGTGTCGGCTCGAAGGGCAGTGCAGCGATCGTCTTCGGCTGTGAAGCCGCGACCTTCGAATCGCTCTCAACAGACCTTTTCTCCGTGCCGATCTTCGGACTTTCCCGGTCGACCAGCGCGGCGTCTTTGCTCAAGTTCTCATTGGCCTTTGCGACCAGCCGCATGCGCGCGAGCCGGCACTCCTCGCAACCCATGTGATTCGCTGCCCCCGGCAGACGCGGTTCCGCCGCGTCGATCGCCACCCATGTGTCCCACTCCGCCAGAAGGGACGTCGCCCACGCCTGCGCCGAGTCGTACCAGTGCTCGCAGCTCGGCTGGCTAGGGATTGATACCCCCAGCGCAGCGACCACCCCGACCAGGACCACTCGCAACATCATTGAAAATTCTCCACGCCGTGCTGTTTTCATAGTTCTTTGTCGTAGTCCGGCTCATCGCGCTGCGAATCTCTGTGTGTGTTAAGCTGACACCTCCTGGTAAACAGTATCGACTCAGGAAATTAAGGTCTTTAGGAAGACAGAGAAAGCGAACTAAACAGAGCGATCTATTCCGGTGAATCGGGCGGGCTTGACTCTGCGTCCGCGCTTTCTCGATGAAGCGAACCAGAACCGCGGATTCCGTTGCGGAAAGACAACATTCCGGTCCGAACCGCGACAATTGTGCTTTTTTTGGGTGTGGAGCGCGATTAATCGGCAATTCCATCGTAGAGATTAAGTAACTGATGTGCGCACCGCCGCCTCCGATGATGTGGCGGAGCATGGGGCCAAGAATGGCCGAAACGGGTCGTAGCGACAGCAGGCACGGCGTTCGCCACGCATTCGGCGGATCCAGGTTCTCAGCGAGCGAGGGTTGTACGATGGGGATACATGCAATCTCGCATGCGACAGTGAAACCCAGGCATGAGTTGAGCATCTTCCCACTCTGCCTGACGGCGGTGGCTCTGGCGGCACTTTCACCTATGTTCTCGATGCTGGCTCACCCCACCCTGCCAACCTTCAAGCTGGTCCCCGAGCCCGTGCGCCGTGGATATACGGACGGGCAGTTCACGGAGGACGTCATCGAATGCCTGGCGCCGGAAACCGACATCAGCGAATGAGGCCGGACGGCGCGCGGGATCCGGACTGATTCGGCGTAGCCGAACCGCGTGTTAATTCGTACGATCGGGCCGGCAACAAGAGATTGGAGGGACGAGCGAACGCTCGTCCTGCAGCCACGCAGCCAAAACTGCGTCCGATCGCGGCAACGCGTCCCAAGAGCGCCGGTGCATTCGTTCGAGCAGTTGGGAAGGGATTTCCATGACCAAGAAGGTCCTCGTCACCGGGGCAGGGGGGTTCATCGGAAGCCACCTGACCGAAGAGCTTGTCCAGCAGGGCCATACCGTCCGTGCGCTGGTGCGCTATAACGGCCGTGACGACCGGGGCAGCCTGGCTGACCTGCCGGGCTGAGATCCAGTCGGCCGTCGAGGTCGATCGCGGTGACTTGAAAGACCCAGGCGCCGTGCGCAAGGCGATCGACGGCTGCGATTGGGTGTTCCACCTGGGGGCGCTGATCGCAATCCCTTATTCGTATCAGAACCCGTACGACGTCGTTCAGACAAATGTCCTCGGCACCGCCCACGTGCTCGACGCGTGCCGCGTAAGTGACTGCCTTGAGCGTGTGATCCTCACCTCGACATCCGAAGTCTACGGCACAGCGCAGCGCGTTCCCATCGACGAGAGCTCATCCGTTGCAGGGCCAATCACCCTATGCGGCGACCAAGATCGCGGCAGACGCTCTTGGCGAAAGCTATCATCGCGCGTTCGGCCTGCCCGTGGCGATTCTCCGGCCGTTCAACACGTTCGGGCCCCGGCAATCGGCCCGCGCGATCATCCCGACGATCATCAGCCAGGCCCTCACTCGGCCCGAGGTGAGTCTCGGCCGCCTCGACCCGCGCCGCGACCTGACTTTCGTCAAGGACACCGTTGCTGGCTTCATCGCGATCGCCGGATGCGAAGAAGCTGTTGGCCGGGTCGTGAACATCGGACGCGGCGAGGATCTCTCGATCGGCGAGCTGGTTGAGCTGATCGGGCAGCGGATGGGACGCACGATCACGGTGCGTTCCGAGCAAGTGCGGCATCGGCCGGCGAAGAGCGAAGTCGAGCGGCTGCTCGCCGGGACCGAGCTGGCCCGCAGCCTCTGGGGCTGGAACCCGCGTTATTCACTCGAAGCCGGCCTCGATCGAAACGATCGAATGGATGCGCAGCCACATCGACCGTTTCCGCGTCGACTCGTACGTCACTTGACGGCCCAAGTTGCCAGCCTCGGTGCCGACTCAGTACGCTGGAATCCGCGAGTGCGCACATTCACAGCGAGGCGAACCGCAGATGACAATTGATTGGTCCCCGCTCCGAGACTTGATTGAAACCCACGATCGTTTCCTGGTGACGACCCACGTCCGGCCCGACGGTGATGCGCTCGGCTCCGAGGTCGGCATGGCCGGTCTGCTGCGGCAGAAGGGGAAAGACGTGCGCGTGGTCAACTCGAGTCCGATGCCTCCGCGCTACGATTTTCTCGACCCCGAACGGAAACTCTTCGAGTGGTTCGGCACCGGCGTCAAGCCCGCGCAGCTCGCCGATCGCGAAGTCGCGATCATCCTCGACCTTTCGAGCTGGAATCAGCTTGGCGACATGGCTGAGTTCATCCGGCGATTTCCCGGGCCCAAAGTCGTCATCGACCATCACGTCAGCCAGGATGACCTGGGCGCGACGGTCTTCAAAGACTCCGACGGCCGAAGCGACCGGCATCCTGGTGATGAAGATCGTTTCCGGCCTTGGGCGGTCAGCTCACGCCGGAGATCTCCCAGGGGCTCTTCACCGCCATCGCGATGGACACCGGCTGGTTCCATCATTCCAACACCCGTGCAGGAACGCTGCGGGCCGGTCGCCGAGCTGATCGATGCCGGAGCCCCGATCAACCAGATCTATCGCAACCTGTTCGAGCAGAACACACTCGCCCGTCTGAAGCTGATCGGCGAGACGCTGCGGGGCTTGAAAACCGATCTCGACGGCCGCGTTGCGTATGCAACCATCACCAAGGAAGACCTGTTGCGCAGCGGCGCGATTCCGCAGGACTCGGAAGACCTGGTCGATTTCACCGTCAGCCTGCGGGGCGTCGAGCTGGGCCTCTTGTTCATCGAGCAACTGCGCGGCGGTGCCAAGGTTTCGATCCGCACGCGCAGCGGCGTCGACTGTGCAGCGCTGGCCTCCCAGTTCGGCGGCGGCGGCCACAAGGAGGCAGCGGGAGCCACGATCAACGCGCCGATGGCCGAGTGCGTCGAGAGAGTGCTAACGGCCGTTCGGCAAATGCTCATTGTACGCTCGTAACGCCCCGCGATCCGGGTGTCGATCGCCGGCCTGGCGCGCGAAGTCGGAAGAAACGGGCAAGCAGACGCGTCGCGTTTCGCGCTCAGAGGTGATCGAGCCCGTCAACGAGGCTGACGTTGGCGAAGACAACGCCCGCGCCTCGGATGGTCGCCACGAAGTTTCCGCCGGGCTGGCCATTGTGATCACCGTCGATCTGCCTGCCGTCGATGTCGAAAACGGCCGAGGCGATGATGGTCAATTGGAGCGTACCGGTGGGAAGCTTCGCCTTCGGGGTCAGTGTCACCGTGTGGGCGATCGCGCTGTAGACCGCCGAGGCAAGAACCACCTTTTTCCCGGGGGGAACGCGGCCGTGAGCCGACTTCTTTTGCTTCGCGGGAATGACCAGTTGATAGGCGAGCCGATTCTGCGCGAAGGCCGCATTGAGTGCGCCGCTGAAGGAGACGACCAGGACCTTGACCGGCGGCTTGTGCTTTTTCAGACGGACAGTCTCCCGAAGGACGCTCTGCACCGTTACCGGTGACGGCAGTGGGGCGGCGACGGTGGTCGTCGCCTGCGCGGCCGTCGGGGTCGGCTGGACGTTGCCGACGTTGTCGGTCGCCACGGCATAGAAGGAGTACGAGTGGCCGACCGCGCCGGTGAAGGGGGCCGAAGTCGATGTAGTTCCCTCGATGAACGGAGTGAACGGGCCGCCGTCGGTCGAGACAAAGACGCTGTACGAGGCGATGCCCGAGCCGCCCGCGTCGTCGGACCCCGCCCAGGTCACCGTGAACTGCGGCGCGGAAGTGGCTGGCAGCGGGCTTACGGTGCTGGTGGGGGCGCCGGCGTCGATGGTGTTGGCGACGGTGTTGGTGTTGAGCGGGGCATTGGTATCGAAGACGACCGTGGCCGTGTTGCTGAACTTCGCGCCGGTGGCCAGGCCGGTCTTCGGCAGGATGGTGAAGTCCACCGAGCCGATGCCTCGGCCGGTCCCGTCCTCGACGGGAAGGAAGCCGTCTTGCACGCCCGAGGGCAACTGGCCGGTGGCCGGATCGACCGAGCTGAACGTCCAGGTGACGACGCCGGTGGCAAGGTTCAGACCGGCGCTGACGTCGACGCGCAGCGGGGTGCCGTCGGTGTTGGTGGTGTCGACGCTCGTGGAATACGACTGCAACCCGGCCGGCACGGCAATGACGTTGGCGCCGAACGTGATGTCGCCAAGCGCGAAGGTCGTCCAGTCGAGGCTGGGGCCCAGCGCGTCGGTGATCGTGACGTCCTGCGCCGGGGCGGTGGCTTTCGTGGGGTCGTTCTCGAACCCGACCTGGTAAGGCAGCACCTCGTCGGCGGGCACGAACCCGGCCGGGCCGAAGCCGGGGCCGGTCATCTCGTTGGGGTCGAAGCCGAAATACGCGAGCACCGCGTAGGGCAGAAGCGGCAGGAGCGGGGCCAGCGGGGCCAGCGGGTTCGACGGCTTGGACATGCTGTTGCACTTGTTTTGACACGCGGTCAGCTCGTTCTGGACCTCCGACCTGGCGGGTTCAAGACTGAAGTACAGGTTTGCATCATTCTTGGCTTCGGCAAAATCTTCGGCTGCCTTCTGAAGGTCGGGTGCCGCCACACCGTCGGGTGAGATCTGATTCATCGCGCTGAGCGCGTCATCGAGGTCTTGCACCTGCATCGAAACATCGGGGATTTCGGCCGTGAGGATTTGCTTGAGGTAGTCGGCGTAGAACTGGCAGTCCGGACAGCTCTGGGGAGTCGCCAACGCCTTTTGGCTCTGTTGCAAGGTATCGAGCAGGTTCTTGGCCGGGTCCAATTGCAGGTGGATCTGTTCTTCGGTGAGTTCGGAGGCGGGAAGGGTATCCGGGCCAAGGGTCTCCCCGGCCCCTGAGCTCGGGGCTGCGGCGATCGACACCGCGACGCCGGTCAGGGCGTTGCCGCCGGCGACCGTGACCGGCGCGGCGGTCACGACATCGGTGCCCGAGAAGAGGCCGAAGGTGTACGTCCCCGCGGGGACGCCCACGAACTGGAACTGGCCAGAGGCATCGGCCTGAGTGGCGACCACCGCGGTGCCGGCCTGGAAGAGGCCGAGCATCGCGTATGCGGCCGGGGTGCTTGGGTCGGACGAGGTGAGCGTGCCGCTGACCGTCGCGGCCAGGGCCAGGGGCACCGAGCCGGCGTCGGCGCTGGCACCCGCGGCCACCACGACGCCGGTCAGGGTTTGGACCACGTAGCCGTCGAGGATGATGGTCAGGTCGTACGTCCCCGGATCGAGGTTCGAGACCGTGAACGTGTTGCCGTCAGAGGTGGTTCCGAAATCCTGGCCCGGCGTGGTCGAGCCGTTCTGAGCGGCACTCACCACGAGAAGACCGCCGGTCGGGCCGCCGGTCGCCGGGACGACCGACCCGGTGATCACGGACTGCACCGGCAGGCTCAGGTTCTGGTCGACCGTGTTGCCGTTCACAACGACTCCGCCGGCCGATTCGAGGGCGAGCCCGGCGGCCAACGCGTAGACCGTGTAGGTTCCCGGCGGCAAACCGGTCAACTGGTAAAGGCCGTCGGGCCCGCCACTCACGGAGTAAACCGTCCCATCAGCCGCGATGGCCCTGACGCTCGGCGAGGCGGCCGGCACGCCCGTGGCCGACGCGGTGACCTCGCCCACGATCTCCCCGCCCAGAGTCAGGTCGACCGTGACCCCGGTCACGGTCTGCCCGGCGGCCACGGTTGCGGTCGGCGACCCGTTCACGATCGCACCGTTCGACGAGAACGTGTACACCCCCGGCGCGATGTCGGTGATGAAGAACGAGCCGTCATTCGCGCTCGTGGCGGTGAAGAGATCGCCCGTGGCCTCGTTGGTGGCGAAGACAGAACGGCCCGCGAGGGTGACTCCCGGGTCCGACGTCGTGAGGGTGCCGGCGATCGAATTGCCGAGCGCGGCTTGGGCGCGTGCGACTTCGAACACTTCGAGGGCGTTAACGTCCGTGCTGCTGCCGAATGCGCTCGGCATGAGCGTAGCATTCTGGTCGAGCATGCGCACGAAGTCGCCCGAGGTCGGACCGACGAGCGTCTGGAACTCGTCGAACTCGGCGGCCCACTGGGCGTCGGTCAGACCGGCCGGTCGAATCAGCGGGCCGAGCGTTGCGTAGTCGACCGGGCCCGTGTCGCTCGTGGTGCTCGCGAAGACCTCGAACTGGGGGTTGACGGTCCCGGGCTGGAAGAAAATGGAGACTTGCCCCTGCTGTCCCGGGCGGAGCACGCCGGCCGGGCCGTCGGGTGCGGCCCCGAGCACCTGAAGCGGCATGTCGTCCAATGCGCCGGGCGACAGGCCCAAGAGCGTATCGGTGGGACTATCGATCGCAAACATGGGGGCCGGCAGGTCGGTATTCCCCGTGTTCGTGTAGGTTACGATGAATGCGTAGGTGCGTCCCGTTCGCGCCGCGGAAGGGCCGGCGACCTTGACGACGAGCCCGCCCGGGGCGGCCGGCACGACGTTCAATTTGGCGGCCAGGTTTACGGACCCGCCGCCGGGGGTCGTCGCGGTCAGCGTGTAAGCGCCCTGGGCCAGGCCGCTCACCGGGAAGGTCACATAGGCGAGCGACCCGTTTACGCGGTCGACTACTGACGCCGCGACGTGCCCTCCCGGCCCGGTCAGCGTGAACGTCGTCCCCGGGCCAATCGCCACGCCACTGACGGCCAGGGTCGCCGTCCCCGAGTCGCCGATCGTCCCTGGCGACGCGCCCAGCAGGGTCAGACCCGGCGTGGTCGCCGTGAGCGTGTACCCCGCCGACGCGGCGGCGCCGGCCTCGCTGTGGACGTCGATGTAGTACGTCCCCGCCTGCGTCGGCGAGACAGCGAGCGTCTGGTTCGGTCCCGGCGTGCCGGCGGTGGTTAGGTCGGTCGAGCCGGGAGCCGGCAAAGCACCGAACCGTTCCGAGATCGAAACTGTGCCCGACGGCGCCTGGCTGGCCAGGGTCAGCAGGAGGTTCTCGCCCGCGGAGACGTTGATCTGATAATAGTCGTCTTGGCCCGCGGCGGTGAAAGCCCCGTCGGCCGGGCCGCCGACCGAGAGAGTCGGGATTGTCAGGGCGATCGTATGGGCGGACGAACCGACTTCGTCGCCCTTGACTGCCGCGGGCTCAGGGACTTGATCGCGGGGGTCCACCTGCACGAGGACGTGGTAACTTCCCGCCGGGAGCAGCGGCAGGTTGACGCCGGTGAGCTGCACTGTGTAGGTCGCGCCGGGCGCCAGGCCGCCGGTGTGGGGCTCGACGGCCAGAAGCGTGGACGAGGCGTCGATCGTCGTTCCGGTCGCGATGTAGACCGCGTCTTCCCAGTCGCCGGCGGCCGCGCCGCCGCCCTTGTTCGTCACCGTGTAAGAGACCGAGCCGGCGGTCATCCCCGGCGAGGCGGAGGCCGGCACGGTGATCGACTGCACGGCGAGATCGACGGGGAGGGCCATGTCGCCGAAGCTCGGGCCGGTGGTCGTCTGGCCGGACGTGACGGTCACGGTCTGCGTCCCCGGCGCGGCAGGCGCGGTCTGGCTATAGCCGGGCTGGACGACTTCGGCGACAGTGTACGTGCCAGGGGCCAGGTTGGTGAACGCGTAGTCGCCGTTGCTGTCGGTTGTGGCGGTCGGGTCGCCCTGGACGAAGTGGCCGGCGCCGCCGATGTCGAGGTATACGGTCCAACCGGCCAGGCCGTTCTCGCCGGGGTCGATCGTTCCGTTGCCATTCAAGTCGTCGAACACCTGTCCGTCGATCGCGCCCGTGGTCGGAGGCGTGACGCCCTGAGTGTAGACGAACACGTTGGAGGTCGGGTATTCCTCTCCCTCGACGAGGTCGTACTGGTCGCTGGAAAAGGCGACGACGCTCCCGTCGGCGTTGATGGCGAAGTTGTTCACACCCGGATTGAGGTCGTTTTGGCGGTTTTGCGGCAAGACGGTGCCGCCGCCGGTGCCGGACAGATTGGCGCTGATGAGGGTCGTGGTGCCGGCCTGGAGGTCACGGATGTACAGGTTCTCGGAGCCGTCGAACGTACCCGGGGCGAGGTTGTCGGCCGTGCTCACAAAGGCGACGTAGCGGCCGTCGGCGCTGACGACCGAGTCGACCTCAACGTTCGTGTGGTACGAGTTGCTCGGCGAGTCGGCCGCATCGCCGGCGGCGTTGACGCTGACCAGTTGCGCCGTGCCGGTGGTCGCGCTCCAGGCGTAGATCTCGTTGATGGCCCCTTCCGTGGTTCCGTTATAGAGACTCGCGAACGTGATGACCTGGCCGTCGGCGCTGATCGAGGGAACTCCGTCCGACCCGAACGGGTTGCCGAGAGAATCGACGCTGACCAGCCGCGTCGTTTCGGTCTGGAGGTCGCGAACGTAGGTGTAGCTGTTGTCCGCCGGCAGGTTGAGGCCGCTAACCAGGTTGGTCGCCGAGCTTTCGAAAACGACATAGTCGCCGTCGGCGCTGATCACCGGGTTGAAAAACGGTGCCCCGTTGGCGGCCGACATGCCGTCGGCGGCGACGTCGACGAGCTGGGTCGTGCCGGCCTGGAGGTCGCGGACGTAGATCCCGCCCCCGTTGGCGTTAGGCTCGATCGCGGTCAGATCAGTAGCTTCGCTGAAAAAGACAACGTAACGGCCATCGGCGCTGACGGAGTAACTGTAGCCCCCGGGGGTGCCGTGCAAATTGCTCAAGTCCAGGTTGGCATAGCTGCCGTTGCCCGAGAGGCCATTGCCGGCGGCCGTGCCCGCGGCGTTGACGCTGACCAGGGTCGTCACGCCCGTATTGAGGTTCCGCGCGAACAGGTCGGTGCCGGTGACTCCGTTGCCTGTAGCCGTGCCCCGGACGAAATTGGGGACAAGATCGGTCGCCTCGCTCGAAAAAACGACCGTGCTGCCGTCGCCGCTGATCACCGGGCTGAACGAGTCGGCGTCTCCCGGACCGGTCCCTGCGGCGTTCTCGCTGACTAGCACCGTGCGCGCCGCCCGGAGCGGCGGCCGTGTAGACGTTCATTCCTCCGATCTGTATTCTCCTGGAACGCCATCACCGATCCGTCGGCGCTCAGGGCCGTGGCCCCGCCAGCTTGCGAGGTGCCGCTCGAAACGGGAAAGGCGGTCACGGTGCCGGACTGGACGTCGCTGACGGCGGCGTAGCTGACTGACGGGTCGATGGTCCCTGGCTCGCTGGTCGCTGCCAGGTCGGGCCCGCCGCCGTTCATGGCGACCGAGTTGCCGACGGCGCTGATCGCGCCAACGTAAGTCGGCCCGTGTGACGTGTAGGCCGCCGGCAGGTTCGGGTCGCGGGTCGAAACGAGCGTGGTCGCGTTCGCGACGAGGTCGCGGACAAATACGTCGGGCAGGTCGTTGTTGTCATTCGCCACCAGATCGTCGGCGGAGCTAGAGAACGCGACCTTGGTGCCGTCAGGGGTAAGCCTGCCCAGGAAGGGGGCGGGGTCCGCCGAGTAGGGATTGTCTTCGGTTTGGTTGTCGCCGCCGGCCGTGCCCGCAGCGTCGATGCTGGCCAGAGTGGTCACGCCGGTCGTCAGGTTGCGGACAAAGAGGTTCTGCTGGCCGTTGGTCGGAAGCGAGACCAGGTCGTCCGCGACGCTCAGGAAGGCGACGACGCTCCCGTCGGCGCTGAGCGCCGGTCTGCTCGAGTTGCTGTCGCCGGCCGTGCCCGCGAGGTCGACGCTGGCCAGCGCCGTCGTCCCCGCCTGCGTGTCGCGCACGTAGACTTGCGGGGGCGAATTGTCCACAAAGGCGACGTAGCGGCCGTCGTCACTGACGGCCGGCTGCGAGGCGTTGCTGAGGATGCTGTCGGTGCCCGCCGCATTGACGCTGATGAGCGTCGTCACGTCGGTCGTGAGGTCGCGCTCATAGACGTCAACCAGCTCGTTGTGCTTGTGGATCGACTGGAGGTCGTCGGCGTGACTCAGGAACACGACGTGGTTGCCGTCGCCGCTGAGCACCGGGCCGAACGACTCGAAGTCGCCGCTATCGGTGTTCGAGATGTTGGCGCTGACCAGGCTCGTCATGCCCGTCGTGAGGCTGCGGACGAACACGTCGGTGGCGTTGTTGGTGTCCGTGGCGACGAGGTTCGAGGCGTCGCTCTGGAAGACGACCTCGGAGCCGTCAGCGCTGATGCTGGCATCGGCGGAATTGCCGTTGCCGCCGTCGCTGCCGGCGGCGTCGACGCTGACGAGCATGGTCGTTCCCGCGACCGTGTCGCGGACGTAGACATTGGTGATCGTGCCGCTGGAAATGGTCGGGGCGGACGTCAGGTCGTTCGCCGTGGCGGTGAAGACGACATAACGGCCGTCGCTGCTAACTGACGACGTGTTGTAGACAGGAAGTCCGTCGGCGGCGACCGACGGCTGATCGACGTTGTCGGCCGTTCCGGCCCCGGAGGTGTTGACGTCGACCAGCGTGGTGGCCCCGGTCTGGAGATTGGTCTCGTACAGGTGCGTCCCTCCCGTGACCTGCTCCGGGACGAGGTCGGTCGCGTCGCTCAAGAAGACGACGAACTGGCCGTCGGCGCTGATGACCGGGTCGGTGGAATCGCCGTTCCCCCCGGCGCCGGAGGCGGTGGCGCTCGACGAGCCGGGCCGGGCCGCCGGTCGCGTCGCCGACGTACACCTGCTCGTTGAACCCGCTCGTGGCGCTGTCAACGAGGTTGTCCGCTGTGCTCTCGAACGCGATGAGCTGACCATCGGCGCTGATCGAGGGGCTGTCGGAGCCGCCGTCGGCGCTGGCGCCGAAGAGGGCGGAATCGGCCAGCGAGACCGCCTGGAGCGAAAGGAGTTGGCGGACTTCCAGGGCCTCGATGGTCGGGCGGCAAGACCGGCTGGCCGGCCCGTGCCGGCGGGAACATCGCGGGCGGGGAGACACCATCGGAAATACCTCGTAGCCTGCGTAATCCGTGATTGGATGTCAGCATTCAGCCTCTACCATAAGATAACGACTGCCGCGAATCCAGATGTCGTTGCCCGGTTTCAACCGCCGAGCTCAGCGGGCTTCCCCGGGTGCTGAAGGGCATTCTTGACACCGACGACGCGAATCGAGCGGGAAAGCGTGAGATCGGACTTTTGTTGCCGCCGGCAGTACGCCATCCGCGGGCCGGGCGCGATCTTCGCGATCGAGAACTGCGAGCCAATGGACTGAATCGCGCGGTCGGCAGCCCCAGGCGGATTCGGCCGGCAGGTCTTAGCGTGCCGGTCGTACGCGGGAAACCAAGACCGCGCCGTAAACAAAGATACCGGCGATCGCCGCGACCAATCCGGTGAGAATCCACAAGAAAAGCGAAATAAATCCGGAGTTGAAGTAGGCTCGCAACACGAGATTAACGCGCTGCCCCTTCGACCTCCGTTCCGCGACGAGGTCCCTCACGACGAAAAGATAACCGAGCATCGCACCGATCATCGCCGAGATGATGAGTGAGCCGCCGAGCGTCGCCGCCGTCCACTTGATGCGACCTCGGCCCTGGAGCGGTCGCTCCCAGAGGAAGCCCAGGCCGACGACGGCCACAGTCCAGAATGCGCTCACGGCCATGCGGCGCGAAATCGAATGCGCATTCCACTGAGTCGCGACAGTCTGCTCGATGGCAGGACTCTCCCGCGCAAGTTCGGCAGCTCGCGCGTTCTTCATCATCCGCAAGTAAATCACCAGGACGCCGATCCAGACGGATAGGACAACAATCAGTATCGGTACAGTCATGGGTCCTCTTTCGGTGACATGATCGTAGTAGGTGCCGTGCCGCACCCATGATACGCTCATTACCTGCGCTGTCGAGCGGCACTCGCAACGCAACAACGGAAACGCCTTTCCGGGAGTGCAGCAGGATGAACGTCAGCGAATACGAGCGATTAGTCGCACTTGGGGGTTCCGACGGCTCCAGGATTGAGCTGCTCTACGGCCTGTTGGTAAGAAAAATGGGAAAGAACCCACCGCACGTGTGGTCGGTCGATGCGACCGAAATCGGGCTTGCGCGGCTCCTTCCTGCGGGTTGGCTGCTTCGTCGCGAAGGCCCTGTACGGATACCGGAGTTTGACGAACCGGAGCCGGACGTCACCGTCGTGCGCGGAACGCGCGTCGACTATAAGACGCGTCACCCCGGTCCGGGCGACGTCGGCCTGATCGTGGAGGTCGCCGAGGCGAGCCTTGATCGAGACCGCGGCGAGAAGCTACAAGCTTACGCGCGAGCAAGAATTCCCATGTACTGGGTCGTCAATCTGATCGACCGCCGAGTTGAAGTCTACACGGACCCCAACGAGACCGGCTATCGCGGTCACGTCGATTACCCGCGAGGTTCCCACGTGCCGGTGTCGCTCTACGGAGTCGCGCTGGGAACGTTAGCGGTCGACGATTTGCTGCCCTGACGATGATTGGCGAAGACCCGTCGAGCGGAATGCTTCTCGCGCAATCAACCCGCCATTTCTGGAGATCGAGCAAAATGCTAGCCGGTCCGTCCACCTGGACCTGGCGAAGATTTCTGCGATTCAGCGTGCGCGGGCTGATGGTCGTTGTGTTGATAACTGGCCTTTGGTTCGGCTGGATTGCGCGCGTGCCCGCATCCAGCGAGAGGCTGTGTGCGCCGTTGAAAGAAATGGGGGCTTCGTTCGGTATTACGGGCGAGATTATGTCAACGCCCGGGGCGGATGCGTCATCTGGTATTCGCGCGGTGATCTCCCCTGGCGCCCGCAATGCTTGTTGCCGAAGTCGCTCGCCGATCGCGTGGAAATCGACGTTCTCGACCACGTCATCGGAGTCTCATTCACTCAAGAAGCGCGGTGTACCGATACGGACCTGGCACGCGTCGCGTCTTTCCCGGCACTCCATGATCTGTACCTTTCGGATACGAATGTCACCGACAGAGCACTGGTCCACCTCGAGGGTATGAAGAACCTCACTGTCCTCTTTCTCCAGGGCACGCAAGTCACCGATGAGGGGTTGGATCACTTGAAGGGACTGACCGGACTTCGCAACCTCTCCTTGCTGGGCACCAGAATCAGCGACGATGGCCTGGCGAGGCTCAAGGGCCTCACCAATCTCCAATTCCTCGATCTCAGTGATACCAAGATTACCGATGCTGGTTTGCGGCACGTCGAGCGACTGACCACCCTCTGGGACCTACGGCTTAACCGCACGCAGGTCAGCGACGCCGCCCCAAACATCTGAAAGGATTGAAGAGCCTCGAAAGTCTGTCGACGCAAGACACCGCGGTGACCGCGGCTGGTCGCGCAGACCTCAAGAAAGCTCTGCCGCGCCTGACGTGGTTCGATTGATTTGATGGGCTCATTTCGTGTCGGGAACCGGCAAACGAGTCGACATCTTCCGCCCGACCGTCAACGGGAATGGCTCAGGGTATCGGAAGTGCTCGACGATCGGATCGTAATGCCGCGAGTCCTTGATCAGGCACCGACCGTCCTCGACGTAAAGGACCGTGTAGAGCGGCGAATTGGTATCATTCGCTCGCAACATCACCATGCCGGCCCGGATTCCATCTTTCGCTCCCTTGTCGATCAGCACCATATCCTGCGAGATGAGATCGGTGATCGATCCGACCACCGGCGTGGAGAGCAGAAACGGCTTCCACTCACGTGGAACTTTCGGGACGCCTTCGAGGGTCCGCCGCGCAAATGGACCAGGGTATGCCTTACCGGGGCCGCGGCTCACGCAATGAGGGATGAAAGCACCATTCCCAGCGCTACAGAAGAGCAATCGGTCTTTTTCAGGCACCAGAAAGGCACGATCGCCCCAATCAATTGGAATAAAATCGCCCGCCAGGTATCCGACGCTTGACGAGTACGGCCCGGTCGGAGTCAATCGCAGAGCGCCGTCGCCGGCCGAGCAGGTGCCTTGGAATTCGAGCTGCCCGCCGGTGTCGTTCCAATACGAATACTGATAGGTCCCGTCCGTCGTGATCCGAAGGAGCACACCGGCGCAGTCATCCTGGTAAGTGTAGTCCCCGGCCAGCACGGATAGTGGGCGTGTCTTGGTCGGTCCAGTCTGGAGCTCCACTACCACTTCCTGCGGGTGGGGAAATCGCATGAATACGTCGGGCGCGGTGCGCCAGTCCAGATCGCTCAGAAGCTCCGAGAGCGGCAACTTCCTCGTCTCAAATCCGGCGCAGGAGACGGAGATCCAGGGCCCCTGAAAACTGATGCGGACCATCGAATCCGCACCTTGCCGTTCTTCGAATGCGAGGAAGGCATGGCTGACCTGCGCATGCCCGTCAGGCGAGGTCACCGCCTCCGAGTCCGTGCCCAGTTCGGCGGCGAGATTCAGATTCTCGATTCGAACGCGGGCCAGGTTGATTGGGCTATGACTGGCTGCGTCCTCGATCCGAAACTTGAGCGCGACACGATGGTGTCCCAAGCGGTAGGTGACCACCGGCGGTGCTTTGGCGGTGACCGGCTTGGCGACCACACCGACCGGTTTCGTTCGCAGTCGGTTGGGATCGATCCGCGAAAAGAGCCACACGGCGCCACCGCCTGTGCTTGCGCCCACCATGACCACGAACGTCATCCACGTAAAGCTGCGCGGAGAGTGACTCATGAGCTGTCTCCGCGCGCACGATCGAACATTCCCTCGACACCCGAAACAGCCACCATCAATGCGAGAAGGTCGCTTGCCTACCTGGATTAGACGCGTGCGAGCCGGATCCGTTCCGGTCTCCAGAGAATATCGTGACGCCGCTCACTCCCGGATCGGCACCCAGATCTCAAACCCGCCCATGCCCGTCATCGGGTTAAACTCGGGACCATATCGCTCAAAAGTTGGGGCATCCGCGACCTGAAACCCCGACTCGGGAAGCCATTTGTTCCAGATCGCGGCGAATGTGGCCCGGACGCCTGCGACATGACCGACGTGTTTGAACACGGCGTATTTGTGCTTGGGAACCGACAGGCTCGTCAAACCCTTGGGCAAATCAGCGGCACTGGCTACCTGGACGCCGCACAAATAGTCGAAGTTGGATTCGTTGTCGAATTTGAAGCTCGCGCCGTAGGCATGCATTCCCACTTGCTTCTTGAACGATCCGAAGTAGGGTGAGAAGCGCTGCCACTGGTCGGAGATGCCTGCCGCCGACTCACAGTTGTAGCGCTCGACCAGGCCGGCCAGGAGCATCGGCTCGAGCGTTTCGAAGCGTGGTGGGGCAAGGTCGGGAAGGGGTGTAGCGTTCATCGGAATAGCCTCCACGAGTTTGATGTTGTTGAGATGACTCTGGGCGCGAACCTGCTCCGGAGTCAGGCCGAATTGATCACGGAACGCGCGTGTGAACGCCTCGTGAGAGCCGTATCCCACGGCGAGGGCGACGGCCAGAATATCGTCAGCGCCCTGCGCAAGCTGCCGCGCGGCTTCACACAAGCGGCGAGCACGAACGTACCGCATGAGCGAGAGCCCCATGGTGGTGGCAAACAGGCGCGTCAAGTGAAACGGCGACACCTTGCAGGCACTCGCGATGTCCTCGAGAGTGATGGGTTCTCGCGAGTGACTTTCGACGTACCAGAGCGCTTTTTGAACCGGATCCATGAGTCTTGCTCCCACTGTGTTCCAGGTTTTTACGCGATGACCGGATGTGCCGCTTGATCGTTTTTGCTGTCTTCGACTCGACGATTTACCTCTCCTTCGGCTCGCAGTGAGATTATGCGAGCTTGTTGCGGGCAAAATCGACGATCGCGTTTCTTACAACTCGAAACCAAACCGTATCGATCCACTCGAGGTCGCCGTGCGGTATAACCCGATGCGATACCCAATGCGTTTTCTTCAATAGCCGCATCATCTTGTCGCCTTCACGCGAATTTGTCGTATGCACCACGACGGGACAAATCGGCTTGGGTTGTTCCGAAAGCCATTTCGCAACTTCCAGACCTGTGCCTGGATCAACCCAGTCACCGTTTACGCCCGCGATAAACTCAAGGTCGTGGTCGAGGGAGATCATTGCAACATCCAGCAATTCATCAGATTTCATGAAATCGATCATGGCCTTCGACGCGTCAAAGAAGGTAACGCGAAGGAGTGGAAACCTTTTGGCCAATCGGCCGGTCATGGCAACTCGCCGATCGAGATTGTCTTCGAGAATAAGAGCACGCATCTTGATTCGATTTGGTCCTTCGCCGTCTCGTTCGCACGGCAGATCGATGTCATCGCTGAGTATTTTCCGACTTTATCACCAACGCGCCTCCCAAGCCCATCCCGCCATCGGGCTTCTAGCGAATGCGAAATTAAACTCAGTGCTCTTCGCATCCGGTTGCGTCCCGAGTCCAACGGAGCGCCGCACAGAGTTCAACGTCTGTCGTGTCGCCTGGGCTCCGACGCAGCAAACGGTGGAAATCTGCGAGCCGTTCGCTATATTAGCTCACTGGAGAGATCCTGCCTTCGCGCCCGCTGACATCAGTCCGCACGTCCCACTGTCCCCGGGGAGCACACCCACGAATGACCCGACGCGACTTTTACCGATACGCCACCATGGCCGTCGGCAGCTTGATGGGGCTCGTGCTGGCCGTGCCCGGCGTGGCGTATGTGGTCTCTCCACTGCGAAAGAAGGAAGGCGAAGGATCGTTCGAGACGCTCACTCGGCTCAGCCAGCTCGACGCGGGAGTTCCCCGCTCGTTCGCGATCATCAAAGACCGGCGCGACGCCTGGGTGAAATATCCCCGCGAGCCGGTCGGCTCGGTCTGGCTCATCCGCCAGCCCAAGGAAGCCGAGTCCGCCGGTCATCGCCTTCACGTCCGAATGCCCGCACCTGGGCTGTGCCATCAATCTCTCGGCCGACAAGAAGGGGTTCCTCTGCCCCTGCCACACCAGCTCGTTCGACTTCGAAGGAAAGCCCACCAACCCGGTTCCCCCGCGGCCGATGGATCGCCTCAAGGTCGAGCTGACCGAGGGCGATGACCCCGAGGTCCGCGTCAAGTTCGAGCGGTTCCGCACCCAGAGCGAGGAGCAGCAACCCCTTGTTTAAGCAACTGGCTGACTGGCTCGATCACCGGACCGGTTACCGCCATCTCATGCACGAAGCGCTCGACGAGCCGATACCCGGCGGCGCTCGCTGGCGCTACGTCTTCGGCTCGGCGCTCTCGGTGATCTTCATGGTCCAGGTCTTCACCGGGCTCTTGCTGATGACCTCGTACAGCCCCTCGTCGTCGACGGCCTGGGGCAGCGTCTTTTTTATCAGCCACGACATGTGGGGCGGCTGGTTCATTCGCGGCGTGCACCACTTCGCAGCGCAGGCCATGGTCGTGCTCCTGGTCTTGCACCTGCTTCAAGTGCTCATCGCCGGCGCCTATCGCCGGCCGCGCGAGCTCAACTGGTGGTTCGGAATGGCACTCCTCTTCCTGACACTCGGCTTCAGCCTGACCGGCTACCTGCTTCCCTGGGACCAGAAAGGCTACTGGGCCACCAAGGTCGCAACCAACATCATGGGCGGCGCACCGGGAATCGGACCGTACCTCCAGAAGACGATCGTCGGCGGCCCCGACTACGGCAACCAGACCGTCACCCGTTTCTACGGCCTTCACGTCGGCTTCCTGCCCGTGCTGCTCGTGCTTTGCCTGGTCGCACACGTCGCTCTGTTCAGACGCCACGGCATCACCGCACCCGCCGGTTCCGAGAACCGCCCGACCGCCACGTTCTGGCCCGAGCAGCTCTTCATGGACACGATCGCGTCCGCCCTCGTCCTGGGCGTCGTGATCGTGCTCGTGCTCGCCGAGGGCGGCGCCAACCTGGATGCCCCGGCCGACCCGGCCAGCTCAGACTACCCCGCTCGCCCCGAGTGGTATTTCCTGTCTCTCTTCCAGATGCTCAAGCTCTTTCCGGGCAGCAGCGAGATCATCGGCACGATTGTCATCCCGACTGCGCTCGTGGTCGTGATGATGCTCCTGCCGTTCCTTGACCGCGTGCTTGCCGCGGAAGCTGGCCCATTTCCTGGCGTGCGGCTTTGTCTTTGCGCGTTGTCGGTGCGGCCGGTTACCTGACGGTACAGGCGATGATCGACGACGGGCGAGACGCGTTGTTCCAGCAGGGCCGAAAGAACGCCGACGCAGCCCGGCAGCGGGCACTCTACCTGGCCGGGCTGCCAGACGTGGGCATTCCGCCCGACGGCGCGTCGTGTACATCCTGCGCCGGGACCCGCTCTCCCAGGGCAGCAGCATTCTCGATCGGCGCTGTCTGGGCTGTCACCAGTTTGAAGGCAAAAGCACTGGAACACAGACCGCGTCTGACCTCAAGGACTTCGGCACGCGGCAGTGGGTTCGCGGCCTGCTGGAGAACCCGGTATCACCGACGTATTTCGGCAAGACAAAGTTCGGCGGCATGAAGGAATGGAAAGAAGGCTCGGGGCTCGAGCCGGCGGATCTCGACAAAGTGGCCGACTTCGTCGCGGCATTCGCCGCGATTCCCGAAGGAATGACACCGGTTGACTGGCTCAAGTCGCCCGAAATCGCCACGCATGCGGGGCGCGAGTCGTTTGTCGAGGAGTGCGGCACCTGCCACGTCATCGAGGGCCTGACGAAAGGCGGAATGCGCAGGGCACCAAACCTTTTCGGCTGGGGATCGCCTTGGTGGATCGCGCACATGATCCGCAACCCGCGAAGCTCCGACAAATACGGCTTTCTCGACGCAAAGCTACCAGGTCAGATGCCTGCGTTCGGCGACGACCAGATCACCGCGAGCGACCTGGAGACGCTTATCCGCTACCTCAAAGGCGACTACGCCAGGCCGGTAACAGCGGGCGGGGCGCACTGAGGGAGTCACGAGCGGGGCTCCGCCATTACAGGCAAGTGCGCACGCGGCTGCTCGTCTGCCAACCTCCGGAGGTTCGTGACGAGCGTCGCGCTCATTCCCGTTCGCAATGCCGCGAGTTGGGAAGCTCCGTATCGCTCACCTGGCTTCCCAAACTGCAATTGCAGGGCTTTTTCGAAAAAAATCCAGAATTCTCTCGGGTTTTTGCTTGAAATTCCTGAACTGCTCTCGATAGACTCGCCGTCCCTTGCCGGAAAAGTGCAAGGTGATTGACGGATCAATCGGGTACGAAATCCCACGCAGACAACAGAGCGAACAACAGTTCGCCGAGTCCATTTCAAGGAGGGGATGGCTGCCATGAAGTACCGTCCAATGATCGGAATCAACACCGATTACCGTGCTCCCGCAAAGGGACGGACGCCGCATTGCTACCTGCATAGCGGCTATTATGAAATCCTGATGACGGCCAACGCCCTGGCCATCTTCATTCCACCGCTCATCAAGGAATCGGACCTCTCTCCGATCCTTGACAAGCTGGATGGGCTGGTGCTGACCGGCGGCGATGACCTCGACCCGCGGAAGATGGGGCTGACGCCGCATCCATCCGTTACCTTGGTGCCCGAGCGCCGCGAGCTCTCCGACCGCATGCTCTGCAGGATGGTGCAGCAGCGGAAGATGCCGGTGCTCGGCATCGGTCTGGGCATGCAAGAACTGAACGTTGTCTGCGGCGGTGGTTTGTACGTCCATCTGCCGGAGGACATGCCCAAGTCAATTCCGCACCGCGACCCGCACGGGGGCGCTCATCGGCACACCGTGGTGATGCAGCCTGGAACACGGCTCGAGCAGATCTATGGCCCGGGCGAGATTCGTGTGAACAGCTACCATCACCAGGGAGTGCGCAAGCTCGCGCCGAATTTCCGCGTCCGCGGCGCTGGCTCCGGACGGCCTGATCGAAGCCTTCGAAGGCAGGGATCCGGGCTGGTGGGTCACCGGCGTGCAATGGCATCCCGAGAACGAGGGAAACATCTCCCTCGACACGCAATTGATCGAGGCTTTCGTCGAAGCCGCGGCCGCCACGCGGAACGCGCCGGCGCTCGCCAAGGTTGGCTGAGACCTCCTCGCAAGAAAACCAGATTTGCGAATCTTGATCAATCTTCACGAGGGACGGCGCACCTGGTGCGCCGTCCTTTGTGCGCCATTTCGGTCTCGCTCGTGAGCGTCCCCGGCTCGTGCATTTCGTCAGCGACAGTGATGGCGAGCCATGGCAAGCTCGAACGCGTCCTCGCAGATCAGGACGATGGTCAGCGCGTCTTGAACGGCATGCGTTCCGGTCCGCACCATCGCGTATGGCCTCGCGCTAACGGCCAATTCCGGGTTGGCGCCGGCGATCCGGCGCGCGACGATAGGCCGGTGTGCAGAGGCCGGACTCTCGAGGTCGAGCGAGTTTCGCCGCGGATCGACGAGCGACACCACCCAAGGAAGGATGTAAGGACGTCGCAAAGACGAAACAGAAGCGCCGATCGTGGATTCAATTCAGCGTGCGGGCCATGCTTCTGGCCGTGATCATGATCGCCGCATTTTTCGGCGTGCAGGTGAACCGGGCGCGAACGCAGGCGCGCGCAGTGGCCCAGGTGAAGGCATACGGCGGGTTCGTGCACTACGACGATGAGTACGTGAATGGCGCGTACAAATCCGGGTGCCAGCCGTGGGCGCCATCGTGGCTCCGCGCCGCGATCGGTGACGACTTCTTCCGCACGGCGGTTGAGGTGAACCTGGTTTTTGACGGTGCCGGCGCGGCGGAGGTTCAGATGGCTCGTTGACCGATCAAAGTCTCGCGTCAGTCGCCCGACTGGTCAATTTCAAGGCGCTCCGTTTCACGTTCGGTGCCTTCCGGTTTTCTCCAGAAGGGCTCGCCATGCTCAAGCCATTGCGAGATTTGAAAGAGCTGGATCTCCAAGGTGATGGCGTACCGGGCGCGGGCCTCCACCACCTTGCCGAGCTTCCGAACCTGACCCAATTGCTCCTGGCAATGGATTCGCCCCTTCTGGAACATGGTGCCGATCTCCAGGAAGGCGTCAAACCTTGTACGCTCACGACCCGATCGATCGTCCGATGACCGACGGCCGATTCGCCCGGCACTGGCGCCGGGCCGGGAAGGACTGCCATGCGACCGCCTCGAATCACTTTACGCAGATCGTTCCACCCGATCGCTGGCAGCAGGTAGCGCGAGCGGCCGCCTCGAGAATTCTGACACGGCACTTGACAGCTTACGGCAGTCGCCGTAGGATCTACCAGGTTGACGGCACCTGCCGTAAAAACCCTCTAGGTTGACGGCAAGTGCCGTAAAGATGCGAGAGACGCTTGAGTATGGGCACGTCATTACCTTCACTGGGGGAGATGGAGATCCAGGTATTGCGCCTGGTCTGCGCGAGCAACCATGTTCGGAGCGTAGAATCACGGAGCTGATCCAGGCCGACCGGCAGGTGATCCGCACGACGGTTCTCAAGACGATGCAGAGGCTCGAGGCGAAGGGCTTGCTCGTGCGCGAACCGGGGACCGGGCCAGTGCGCTACCGGGCGACCCGAGAGGAGCGGAGTGTCCTGCCGGCCCTGATCCGCCGGTTCATCGAGGGTGTCCTCGGGGGATCTCCCGGCGCCCTCGCTGCCTATCTTGCCGAATCCGAAGGCGGCCGGCTCTCCGCCAAAGACCTCGACACCCTCCGCAGCATCGCGCGGAAGATCGGCAAAAGCCCCCCTCAATGAAGGACGCCATCTCACCTGACTGCGGCCGTTCCGCAGTCGCGGTCTTATGGTCCGAATGAACCCGGCCCCGGAGGCGCTTGTGTCGTCGCTTGTCGAGGTACTCAATCGCATGTCGGAGTCCTGGGCGGGCCTGGCTCAGGCGGTGGTCTGGCAGTCAACCCTCCTGGCGATCTTCGTCGCCATTCTGGCGAGGCGGCTGGCCCGGTCGTCGCCTACGCTCAGATACTGGATCTGGCAGGTCGTGGCGCTCAAGATGCTGGTGATGCCGCTGTGGATGGTCGCGATCCCGATGATGGCCATTCGCGCTGCGGACTTGTCGGGGAACGTTCGTCTTGAGCAGAAACCGGCTGTAACCGGGCTGGTCGTGCCGATGACACACCTCCGGCCTTTCGCGGAAGCGGGCATGCCCGCCGCAACGGCGACCGGAAGAGCGCCGAGAGTTGCCGCTGGGGCGTGGGATATCTCCTGGCGGTCGTGGTGGTTCCTCACCTGGCTCGGCCTGGTGGCCTGGAGGCTTATTGTGCTGGCGCGACAGCGGTCGGCGCTTGGCGCGGTGATCCGGCGATCCTCACCGCTCGATGACGCGCGTTGGCATCACCTGGTGAACGACGTATCGGTCCGGATCGGCCTGCAAACGCCACCCCGAGTGATTGTGGCCGAGATGAGCGGCTCGCCCTTCGTTTGCGGCCTGCGCCGTCCAACCCTCGTCTTGCCCCGCGACTTGCTCGGCGCGCTCAACGTTCCACGCTGGCGCCAGGTTCTACTGCACGAGCTGGCCCACATCCGGCGCGGCGATCTGGTCTGGGGGTGGATCCCGGAGATCGCGAAGCTACTCTACGTCTTCCATCCGGTTGCTCACTGGGTCGCCTGGCAGACCCGGCTGGAGCGAGAGCTGGCTTGCGACGCCGTGGCACTCGCGTTCGGCGGGCTGGGCGCCTCTGCGTACGCTGACACGCTGGTCGAGGTGGCGACGCTTACATCCCGCCCGCCGGTGTTCCTTGACGCGGCCCTCGCCCGCCGCGACGCCGCGCAAAACCGCGCTGATGACGAGTTCCCATACCCTCCCCTCGGGGCCGATGCCCCGGCATCCCTCGGCACGTAGGAGTTACACCGATGAACGGCCTGTTCGGACCCTGGACGACGGCACTGAATGCTGGGGGCTGCGCCAGCCTCAGCACTTTCTGGAAATTGAGGATGGCTCAGATCTCCTCGATCCGCGACGTCCCGCTGACGCTGTCGCGGCGAGAGGCCCTGCGGTTGGGCCTGGCCGGCGCGGCCCTGACCGCTCTACCAACCCTCCGAATCACGACGGCAAGAGACGAGGCGCACGAAACCGCCCCGGGCTCCGCCCACGGGACGATCTACGTGTACGCCGAGTGGAAAGCGGCGGACGCCAACGAGATGCCACCGGGCCTCTACGCCGTCGACCCCGAGAGGAACACCCGGACCAAGGTCCTTGCCCCCTTCGATGAGGAGATCAACCAGTCGTCCTTTCGGGTCTCCGCGGACGGCACGAAAATGGCATACTGCTACAGCGAGACCATCACGAGCGAAGACGACAAGATCGATTACATCCGTCCCACCTCCCTCTGGGTCCGCGGCCTCCGCGGCGGCGAGGGCCGCAAGATGCTCGATATCGGCGGCTATCCGATCTGGTCGCAAGACGGGAAGCAGCTCGTGTTCTTTCGAGGTGACCTCAAGCGCGGCGGATGGGCGTTCGAGACCTGGCGGGTCGACTCCGACGGCTTGAATGCGATGAAGCTGCCGATCCCCGAGTCCGAGGAAGTCCATGACTGGTCGCCCGACGGGTCGTGGTTGGTGTCGGTCGGAAGCCGCCTCGGCGAAGAGGGCTACCAGCTCTATCTCATGCATCCGGACGGGACGGGCAGGCGCCGGCTGACCGAATCTGGTTTGAACGTGGAACCCCGCTTCTCCCCGGACAGCCGTCGCATCGCATTCATAAGTTGCGAGGGCAAGACGCGGAATCTGGATGTGATCACCCTCGACGGTCGCGACCGCCGCAGGGTCTACGAGGAGAGCGACGATAACTACGTCGATGGCGTCTGCTGGTCGCGCGACGGCACGCAACTCGCGGCCGTGGTCAAGACGTGGTCCTACTCTGAGGATGGTCGGAAAAGCTGGTCCATGGATCACCGGAACAATCCCCGGCTTTTCATCTTTTCCGAGGCCGGCGGTTGGTCTCGGCGAATTCTTCGCCTTCCACCTGCGCTTGAGTTGAACGCACTCGACTGGCGCTGAGCGAGATCGGTGCCGTCGGATTCGGACTGCGCACCTGGCCCGGTGCGTCGGATTCACGTTGTGGGAAACCCCTTATCGTATGCACTCGCTGAATCCACTTGATGCGCAGGGGATTAGCCGGCGTGCCATGGCGGTCGAGGACGATTCCGCAATCGCGTGCGGAATGTTGATCGGATTTCGTCCCACGGCGCCAATGTAATGGGTGACGGTTGAGAGAATTCGGGGAGGAGTCGCTTCTTGGCCAGCATGCACCTTGGTAACGTCCTACGGCAGATCCAGCGTCTCTACTCAGGCGGGTCCGCCGCGGGAGTCTCCGATGCCGCGCTCCTCGATCGGTTCGCGACCGAGCGAGACGAGGATGCC
This sequence comes from uncultured Planctomycetota bacterium, assembly GCA_963823665.1. Taxonomy (GTDB): domain Bacteria; phylum Planctomycetota; class Planctomycetia; order Isosphaerales; family Isosphaeraceae; genus CAVXHV01. Next base: position 1,156,456 of record CAWGMQ010000006.1, on the reverse strand, counting down.
TTCGCGGCACTGGTGGCTCGCCACGGCCCGATGACCTTGGCCGTCTGCCGGGGTGTCCTCCGCGACCCGGGTGACGTTGAGGATGCCTTCCAGGCCACGTTCCTCATCCTGGCCCGCCGGGTTGGCTCGCTCCGGGTCCAGGGCTCGCTAGCGGGTTGGCTGCACCGTGTGGCCTACCGCGTCGCCGTTCGGGCCAACGTCGACAGCGCTCGCCGGCGCTCGCGAGAGCGCCAGGGGGTACAGATGGATGCGATCGCGGGACGAGACGGTGCAGCGGGTGATGACCGGAATTCGGAGCTGCACGAGGAGATCGCCCGGCTGCCGGTGGCCGTCCGCCGGGCGGTGGTCCTCTGCGACCTGGAGGGCATGACGCAGATGGAGGCGGCGCGGGAGCTGGGTTGTGGCGAGGCAACAGTGCGGCGGCGGCTGGCCGGGGCCCATGAGCGTCTGAAGCGGCGGCTGGAACGGTCGGGTTCAGCGGGCGCGCTCGGCCCGCTGGCCGCACCGCTGGTCAGGACCGATCCCATACCGCCTGGATGGCTCGAAGTGGCTGCCCGCGCCGCGTTGGCCGAGAGGTTGGGACACGCGGCGACGTCGGCCGCGGGCCGGCTGGCCGCGGCCGTGCTCTCGGCCATGAGCCGCGCCCGGCAAATGAAGCTCCTGGCCTTTTTGGTAGCGAGTGCCGGTCTGGCAATGGCCTGGGCCGCCCTTCCCGGACAAAGCGACGGATCCCCAGCCGCAGCAGCAGCCAGACCGCGGCAGAATCAGACGGCAAACGAGCCCCGTCCCAACGGGGGCTCGATCGCGGGCGTGGTCCTCGATCACCAAGGACAACCGATCGCCGGCGCCGATTTAATTAACATGGGTATGTCGTCAGCCATGGTTCGCCAGACGAAGACAGGGCCGGATGGCCGGTTCCGGCTGGACGATCTGTTGGAGCAGACCGTCGGCAAGGAAGTTCTCGTTCGGGCGAAGGGTTCCGCGCCGAGACGTCTCAAGGTCGAGCCGGGGCCACCCAACCGGCCCGCCGAGGTCACGATCACCCTCGAGCCCGGGCACCGGATCAAGGGTCGCGTCGACGACGAAAAGGGCCGGCCGCTCGCCGGCGTTCGCGTCGACTTCGCACACGGCGACGACCCATTTAGCGACGGCGGTAGGGCGACGACCGACGATCGCGGCTTCTTCGAATTCGATTCACTTCCCGCGCAATCACCGTTCGGCTTCTCCAAGAAAGGTTATTCGGCGATCGAGGAACGGCACCTACCGCTCGACACCGATCAGGTCGTCTCCGTCACGATGGCCCCCGCCGGCGTCATCGCTGGCAGAGTGGTCGATGTGCGCACGGGCAAGCCGATCGGCGCGTTTCGCGTTCAGATCACGTTTTCGCCCAGGCGGCAGCCCGGCGAGCCATCGAACGGGCTCTTCGCCAGACTCAATGACCCGGGCGAGATGTTTCAATCGAACGATGGCCGCTTCAAGCTCGGGGAACTGGTCGTCGGTATGCCGCTCCAGGTCATGGTTGCGGCTCAGGGCTACGAGCGGCAAGTCACGGAGCGTGTCGTCATCGCGAGACCGGATGATGGACGGGTCGAGGAATTCCGGCTGGATCCGGTCGATCCGGCGGAGCTTCGGACATATCGCGGGCGGCTGGTCGACGCACGGGGAAACCCGGTCGTGGCGGCGCAACTTCGGCTGTTCGCCGCCCGGGACCGCGATCCGAAAGAGCGCAGGAGCTTCCCTTTCAACTGGGCCATGATCCGAAGCCGTCAGTTGGCCCAGGTGTCCACGGTGACTCGCTTCCTGCAAGCTGCGACCGACGCGCAGGGACGCTTCGAGTTCACGCTGGTCCCCAGGAGAGACGAGGTCGAGCTCGCCTGGTGGGGGAAAGGCATCGCGCCGGGTCGGTCAGATCATCTGGAGCGCCAGGAAGAGAATGAATCGATCGAGATCAAAATCTCCCCTGCTGCCCGAATCATCGTGACCATCGATCGAAAGACATTCGCCGGCGCGGGCCAGATCCAGGTCATCGGATCCGAGGACTCAATCGACGAAGTTGATCGGGAGCTGAAACCCGGTCAAACGGAAATCGTACTCGACGATCTGGCCCCGGGCGACTATCAAGTCGACCTGATGAGTCCGGATGAGCGCGTTCCCGGAAAACCAGACGAGCTCGAGGCGCGGACATTGGCGTCCACTCATGCGACCGTCGGCCCGGGCGAGACGAAACGGGTTGAATTCGAATCCGCGTCGACGCCTCCGCCGAAGGCCGAGATCACGCCGCGGACGAAGGCGATCCTCGCCAGGCTGGAAGAGCCGGTGGCCATGGAGTTTCCCGACGAGGTGCCGCTGGACGACGTCTTGCAACATATCGAGCGGGTGACGAACAAGGGGCCGAACGACCCGGGCATCCCGATCTACGTCGACCCATTGGGGGTCCTTGAGGCCGGGGTCTTCGACTCCACGGTCACGATCAACGAGAAGGGGCTCCCGCTGAAAGACGCCCTTGCGCGAGTGCTCACGCCGCTGGGCATGGCCTACATCGTCAAGGACGACATGCTCTTCATCAGCGTTCCGGAGAGCACCGAGCGGCAGCGGAACGAGGTCGCCGTCCAGGCTTGCGACGCGTCGCAGCAAACCAAGGCGTTGGTGGCTCAGCTCGAGAAGCCGGTCAAGATGCCGTTTCCGGACGATACTCCTCTGGGAGACGTCCTGGAGTACCTCAAGCAGGCCACCGAGGATCTTCCGCAGAATCGGGCCTTGGAGATCCTCGTCATGCCGAGTGGGCTCGAGGAGGCGGAGACAACGCTCAACTCAACGATCCAGATGGATCTCGAAGGCGTGCCGCTCAAGACGACCCTCCGGCTGCTTCTCGACCAGCTCGGACTGGCCTGCGTCGTCAAGGACGGCCGCCTGGTCATCCACTCATCGAACGGCATCCGGAAGCTGAAGACGTATGTTGGAGGCGAGCTCCCGTTGCCGCTTGCGACAAAACCACCACCGGCCTCCGAGATGACGCCGCGCACGAAGGCCATCCTCGCCAGGCTGGAAGAGCCCGTGGCCATGGAGTTTCCCAGCGAGGTCCCGCTGGACGACGTCTTGCAGCACATCAAGCGCGCGACGAAGAACGGGCCGAACGATCCGGGCATCCCGATCTACGTCGATCCATTAGGGCTTCTCGAGGCCGGGGTCCTGGACTCCAAGCTCAGCATCGATGAGAAGGCGGTGGTCGACTTGAGCTGGAAGACTATGGCGCGGGTCAAGATCAACGAGAAGGGTCTCCCTCTGAAGGACATACTCGCGACGGTACTCACTTCCCTGGGCCTGGCCTACATGGTCAAGGACGACGTGCTCGTCATCAGCGATCCCGAGAGCATCCAGCGGGAGCGGAAGGAGCTCGCCGTCGAGATCTGCGACGCGTCGCAAGAAACCAAGGCGCTCCTGGCCCGGCTCGAAAAGCCGGTCAGGATGCCGTTTTCCAACAGTACCCCGCTGGGGGATGTGCTGGAGTACCTCAAGCGGGTCCCCAAGGACCCCCGCCAGGGTCGAGCGATGGAGGTCCTCGTGTTCCCGAGCGGGCTTGAGGAAGCACATAGGACGCTCAACTCGACGATCCGGATGGATCTCGATGGCGTGCCGCTCAGGACGACCCTACGGCTGCTTCTCGACCAACTCGGACTGGGCTGCGTCGTCAAAAACGGCCGGCTGGTCATCCACTCATCGAACGGAATCCGGAAGCTCAAGAGGAACGCGGCGGCGAGCCGAATGGCGGGAATGACGTGGGAGGCGTGGCCTCCCGAGCGATTCTTGCAAGACCTGACTGGTCCGGAGAATTTCCCAACTGAACTTCAATCGCCGGTGGAACCGTCTCGCGCGATCGCCTGCCGGGCCGTCGACAGGGATACCAGCCTCCCGGTAGCCGGCGCCGTTGTCACCTTGGGTGTCGAACGGCGAAACGACGAGAACGGTGAAGTGGATCCGGTCACCGATTTGTTCGTCTCGCACAAGACCAAGACCGATCAGGACGGCCGATTCACCGTCGTGGTGCCCGAGAAGTACCTCGCCGAGCCATCTCCCGGGCGAATGCTGGAGCTCCGGGTCACGATCAGTCACCCGCGCTACGTGACCTACTTCGACATCGCCGACACGAGAGAGATCGCCAAGAACGGTATCTCGGACACCTTTCCCGCGTTCCGTGCCGTAAAGCTTCTGGCGGCGCGCACGCTCACCGGCCGGCTGCTCGGCGCCGATGGCAAGCCGCTGCCCAAGGTCCCTATTTACAAACAGTACGACCTCGCCGCCTGGCCGCGCGACGCGGAACTTCCGGTCACAGGCCTGGACGGCCGATTCCGCGCCAAGGTGCCCGTCCACACAGCGCTCAAGCTGGAATTCCGTACCCGCGAGGCGGCGCGGATCTATCACGACGTCCGCCCCGATCAGACCGATCTTGGCGACGTACGCGTGCACCGAGGCGAGAAGGTTTCCGGCCTCGTCGTCGACACCCTTGGCAAGCCGGTGCCGTGGATCAGCATGACCATACCGTCGACGCCCGACGCGGGCACGCAGCCGAACTTGGTCTATACGACCGACGACGAGGGTCGGTTCGCGAGCGACGGGCTCGCGCCTGGCACTTACCTGGTCAAGGTCGGTGGCATTCACCGGACCGAGGACGGCAAGGACTCGTCGAGCGTGGTCAAGGATGCGCCGGGAGTTTATGTACCGGTGCCCGTCGTCATCCGCGACGGACAAACCGTACGCGAGCTGACGTTGCGCCCGGTGGAGTCCGTCCGCTTCACCGCGACACTGGTCGGCCCGCTGCCCGAGGCCCGTCCAGAGGCCGACCGGGCGCAAGTGCGACCCCCTCGTGGCGCCCCGGCCGCATTGGCGGCAGCCTACCAGACCGAGCCGGCGATCGCCGTGAAAGGGAGCTACCACGGCGTGGAATGGGCGAGCCAATACACGTTCCCGGCCGCGGCCGAGCGACCCGGTACGTACACGGTTCGCGTGCCCAAAGGGCTGACTGACGCAACCTTGGTGCTCGACGGCCTCGTCCTCGACATGGTCAAGCGGTTCCGGCTCGACTCGAAGTCGCCCGAGCTATTCGGTCCCGCCTATCATCTTGGCCGGGTGGAAGCCGATCGCCCCGATATTCAGATCCGCCCCTATCGCATGACCACAATCTCGTTCATCGTGAGCGAGCCGCACCCGGAACAGATCAAAGTGACTGCCCGATACGTCCGCGAGGCCGAGATGCGAGCGGCCGGAGTCGTCTTCGACTCTTCGCCACCTCACTCGCCAGGGACCGACGGGAAACTTCGGCTGCTCGTCCTGCCAGCCGAAGAAATTGAAATCGCCGCGACGGCGCCCGGAAATTCCAAGGCGTCCGCTCGCGTCAAGCTTACCGAGGGAGAAACACGGGACTTACCGTTGCGATTCACCAAGAACGAACAAGAATGACCCACCGGCCGGCGCTGCGGTCACATCAGAAGGAGATTGCGATGCGGATCATCGGAGTGCTAGCCTTCGTCGCCATCATCCCGCCCGGCCTCGCCAACAGGGCGGACGAGGCGAAGCCCGACGGGGCGATGGCGATCCCAGTCGTCTTCGAATCCATCGCGGCCGTCAACACGTTATCGGAGTCCGTCACCTTCGGCTCGATACTGGTCGAGACTGAGATCGGGACGCTCCTCCATTCCGAGAAGCTGCGCTATTCCGCGGAGCTGCGCTCGGCGCTCGATTCTTGGGCCAACGCCCGTCCAGAGGGCGGACGAGACGAACGGAACGTTCCTGTCTCCGACAGGCCGGCGGCCGTTTCGGGTGTTTCGCCGGACGCCAAGGATCTGGCGTCCAAGGCCGCGGGCACGCGAACGTTCGCGGGTCAGGTTCTTGACGCGGATGGGTCACCCGTAGCAAGGGCCACCGTCACGCCGCTCTGCTTGCGTGGGAAGCGGCCGAAACCGATACGAACCGACGCGATGGGCCGCTTCGTCGTGAAGTCGAACGCCAAAGATTCTCTGGTGGGTGCGCCGGAAGCGATACGAGTGGAGGCGCCCGGCCTGGCCACGCGCATCATGCCCCTGCGCAATGATGAGGTGACTTCCGTACGACTCAACGAGGGCAGCACCATGTCCGGCCGGGTGCTCTACCGGGGCCGGCCGCTGGAGGGAGTGGTCATCAAGCCGCGTTCTACAAGCACAATCCCCCCGGAACTTATTTACCGGGGCCGGCCGGGGGAGGACGTGGCCATTAAAACGGAATTCCTCGGCCACTGGCAGGCAACCACCGACGACCGTGGCCGCTTCCGGTTCGACAACATCCCGCGAGACGGCGAGTACGATCTCTTCTTTACGATGGCGACTCTGCAGAATTTCGGAGCGATTCCGCCGCGGCACGTGAAAGTCGCCCCCGACGCCGTGGAGGTCGAGGCGGGTGACATTTCGGTCGAGCCTGGCCACAAGGTGGCCGGGCGAATCGAGTTCGCCGACGGCCGGCCGGTACCAGACGGCGCCGTTGTGTTTGTGGGGGTGGGTGACTGGAACTGGGACTCGATCGGCTGCCCTGTCAATGCCGATGGGCGCTTCGAGCTCCGCGGCGTGCCCACGACGTCGGCAAAGGTGTGGGTCTCGTTCGCCGATCGTAGCTACGCCTCCTCGGGTTATCGTCTCTCCGCACTTAACCGCTCGCTAGACCGGAATTCATTCACGAGATTGCTCGGACGTGTGGATCGCGACGTTGACGGCTTGGTGATCCTCTACGAGCCCGGCACCGCGCCGAAGCCGACTGGTGAGCCAGCCGAGCTCGAGCCCCGGTTTATGGCCGATCGTCCGCTCGCCGGCGCGGAGACGCGCTGACGGTAGGGGGTATTCAGATGGATGCGATCGCAGGACGATACGGCGCAACCGAGGATTGCTGGAATTCGGAGCTGCACGAGGAGATCGCGCGGCTGCCGGAGGCCATGCGCCGGGCGGTGGTCCTGTGCGACCTGGAGGGGTTGACGCAGTCGGAGGCGGCGCGGGAGCTGGGATGCGGCGAGGCGACGCTGCGCCGGCTGGCCGGGGCCCACGAGCGTCTGAAGAGGCGGCTGGATCGGTCTGGCCTTGCGGGCGCAGTCGGCCCGCTTGCCACACCGCTGGTGAGGACCGGTCCCATACCGGCCGGCTGGGTCGAAGCGGCCACTCGAGCTGCGACAGCTACGGGGCTGCCGGTGACGTCGCCTGCCGGTCGGCTCGCCGCGGCCGTGCTCCGGACGATGACACGGACCAAGCACGTGAAACTCGCGGCCTTCCTGATCGCGGGCGCCGGCCTGACCGTGGCATGGGCCGCCGCTCCCGGCCAGCGCGACGGCCCCCCGGCCGGCGCTCAGGCTCGGCCAGGGGCGAATGGGAAAACGGCCGAGCCCGCGCCCGACGCCGCTCGGGTCCGGTGGGTCCACCTCAGGAACGACACCGGCGAGGAAGTCTGGGTCAACCTGGACGACGGGCGGCAATTCACGAAGGCGGCGGACAAGGTATCGCTCGTCGACATCATCAAACACGACCGTTACACCTATGAAGGCCGGGGATCGATCGTCAAGACGAAGGACTCCGACGACGTCTACATAACGGATCGCGACGGCCGACTCATTCCTCCCACGGTCTATGACGTCATACTCAAAGTGGACGAGAGCTATTATCGTGGGCTGCCACGCCACGCCACTGAGCAGGAGCGCAAGACCAATTCCTTCGTGGACTACGATATCGAGACCATCGGCGGCCGCAGCTACGGACGTACCGATCGGTACAGCCGCGACGTGCTCGGCCAGACGAGACTGGAGAAACAGTTCTGGTTCGATCTGCAAACGAAGCGTCTGTTCCGGCGTCGCGAACGCCTTGAGGTCGCCCTTCAGTATCAGTTCAAGAAAGAGTTTGCGACCACCGAGTTCGAGTATCCCGAGGACGGTCCGAGGGACCTGTTCGCCCTCGGGATCCCCAGGGGGACGCCGGTGGTCGAAAAGGAGAAGACCGAGCGGTCGTCGAAGTGGGGCGACCAGGCCCAGAACGTCCGGCGCGCGATCGCCGGGCAGGCCGCGGCGATCCGCCGATTCCCCCGGCACTTCCGCGCGGTGACCTATGACTTTGAAGGTCGACTCCTTCTCGAGTACTGGTCTGCTTCCGCTGAGTTCATCCAGCTCTGGAGCGAGCAGATTACGAGCGACGCGACCTTCGACCTCCACAACCACCGTCCCCGACACTTGGTCGCGGATCATCAGGATCTGTCCGACCTGCCGCAGGACGTCAAGATTGCCCTCCTCGGCGACCGCCAATCCGATCTGCCGGTGGACCGGATTGCCGCGTGGTTCCCGTACGACAAGTCCAACAACATCAGGCTCTTCGACGGCATGCGCACTTACTTGGGGTCGGGCATTCCGCCACGAATCCGCATCAAGGTGCTACGGGGCGGCTTCGACAGCCTGCCCGCGCTGATGGAGGCAGATTGGCCCGCCGCCCACTGGAACCGCAGCGAGGTGTCGGCCATTCCGCCGCTCGCCGACACTCCGCCAGGGTGCCTCACGATCAGGACCGCGAGCGGAGATTTCCGAGACGAGTTCACCATCGACCCGGCGAGGGACTTCATCGCAGTCCGGCATCTGGAGTGGCAAAAGAACGCTGGGAAGTGGGACAGAAACGATCGACGCGCCGTGCGCTTCAAGCAGTTGGCGAGCGGTGCGTGGTACGTCACGGCCTGGGAGCTACGGCGGCAAAGGAGCTTGGCGGAGGCCGAGATGGTCCCGAAGCCGGACGACAAAGACAGAGGCGAGCTGTACACTCAGCGCATCGAGATCACGCCTCTCAGGCCCGGCGAGTTCCCGAAAGATATCTTCGATGGTGCCAGGTTCATCGAGGCTGCGAAGAAGGCCGGCGCGGTCATCAAAGCCGATTCCGTGAACGAAAGAGAGGCGGGTGACTTGCAGCCCGAGAAAACCGGGTTGCATATCGAACTGGGCGCCAAACTGTCCGAGGCCGACCTGGCGCGCGCCGGGGCGATCAAGAACCTCGAGAGCCTGGTGATCGTTTCGACGACCGTGACCGATGCCGGGCTGGCCCACCTCAAGGGACTGACGGGTCTGCGCGATTTATCGCTAAACCTCGACCCGCGCGGGATCGCCCAGGATTTCAGGCCCGTCCACACGGGCGACGGTGCCGACGTCAGCGACGCCGGGCTCGCGCATCTGAAAGGGATTCTGAGTGGGCTCCAAACCCTGTATCTGAACCTCGGTGGGACCAAGGTCACCGACGCCGGGCTGGTGTCACTCAGGGGCCTGACCTGCAAGATGACACTGGACCTCACTGGAACCAGAGTGACCGACGCCGGTTTGGCGCATCTCAGCGGGCTGACCGGCCTCGATCGCCTGTACCTCCAGAACCTCCCGATCACCGGCGCTGGTCTGGCGCGATTGCAAGCGCTCGACGGCCTGGAAACGCTCAGCCTGGCGAACACCGAAGTCACCGACTCCGATCTCGCGCCGCTCAAGAACGTGCACGGTCTCAAGGTCCTGTTCTTGAACAACACCAAGGTCACGGATGCCGCGCTCGCGTCGCTGGTCATCGGTCTCAACAAACTCGTCCATTTGCACCTGAGCGGGACCCGGGTCACGGACGTCGGGCTGGCGCGACTGGTCGCGCTCAAAAACCTGAAGCGGTTGACGATCACAGGCGTCGGGGTGACGGCGGCGGGCGTTGCAGCGCTCCAGCAGGCGTGCCCAGGCCTGCGGATCGAGCGATGAGCCGGACTTCCAAAGCTTCAAGAATCTGACTTTTCTCGATCGAGGGCGACATCATGACCATCCGAGAAGGCTCGCTGCGCCCGCCTCGGCCGGCCAAGCTTGTTCCCGGAGAAGATGAAGATTCATTGCCGCTCGTTCATGTCTTCTGGCGGCGCGATGCCGCAGGAGCTGGGCCAGGCGGGCGTCAAGTTTGAGCTGATCGGCATGACTGGTCGCGCCGATGCTCGTGCGTTACGCTGAAGGCATGGCGCAGACGCGCCGTCGTCTCGCTCATTAACGCTTGACCAATTGCAATACTTTTGACGACCGCCATTCAAAGGAGATCGAGTATGATGACCCGTTCACGGGCGCCCTGGCTTCTTTTGGTCCTGGCGATATTGACCCACCATTCCGTCGCCACGGGCCAGGATCGGCCGAAAGCGAAGAGCGCGGAGCCTCGTCCTTTTCTCAGTGTGAAGGGCGAAGCCGAGCGTCCACTCGATTTGACGGCAGAGGAATTCGCCAAGCTTCCCCGCCAGAGCGTCCATGCCAAGGACCACGAGGGCAAAGAGGCTGATTACGATGGAGTCGCACTGGTGGACGTGCTGAAGGCCGCGGGCCTCAAATTCGGCGAGGGCCTGCGCGGTAAGGCACTCGCCAACTACTTGGTGGTCGAAGCCTCCGACGGCTATCGGGCTGTCTACGCACTACCCGAGCTCGACCCCGGCTTCACCGACCGCATCATCCTGCTCGCCGATCAGAAAGACAAGAAAGCGCTCGACGAGAAACACGGCCCGCTTCAGGTCATCGTGCCCGGTGAAAAGAAACACGCACGCTGGGTTCGGCAGGTCATCGCGCTCAAGATCGGGCGGGCATGATCATGTTCTGAACCGTGCTTGGAATCGACAACGTCGCGGTCAGGGCTTGTCGATCATCACCTCAGTCGACTTGATCACGGCCTTCACCGAATCTCCGGTTTTGAGCCCCATGTTCTCGGCGGATTCACGGGTGATGGCGGCGACGATCTCGACTCCCCCCACGGTCATCACCACCTCGGCCATCACGTTGCCGAGCTTCACGGTCTTGATCGTGGCGGGGAGCTGGTTGCGTGCACTCAGCATTGGCGTTTCCAATTGAATAACGGGACTACGAAGCCGCAACGGGCCAAGTTGAGGGTATCCGATCTGCCCGACCTCCGGCTACACGTCACTGTCGTCACGCCATGCTTTCCACCAGCTTTGCGGCCTCGACCAGGTCCGGCGTCGTCCATCCCTCGGTGTACGTCGCGACGACGGCGGCCAGCGACTGATGGGCTTCGCCGCGACGGCCCTCTCGTATCCGGAACCGGGCGAGGCTCATCGTGGCACGCAGCTCCCATCCCTTGCTTTCCTGACTCCGGGCGGTGTCGATCGCGCGGCGGAAGCACTCCTCGGCGGCGCTTCTCCGTTCGGGAGCTTCGGCTAGCAGCAACGCCCCGCTCAGTCGGTACAGCTCCGCCTCATGGCAGCGCTCGTCGTTCTCTTCCGCGATGGCCAGGGCAAGATTCAGCGCCTCTCGCGCCTCGTCGAACCGGCCCGCCTGTGTGTGCGCGTCACCCAGCGTACTGAGCTGAAATGTGAGGGTCAGCTCAGCACCGGTGGCCCGGAAAGCATCAATGCCACTCACTAGCAGCGGCAACGCGTCCTCCGTTCGGCCCTGCAAGAGCTTTCCGGCACCATTGAAGAAGGTTCCCGTGGCGCGCCAGAGAGCGAAGCCCTGCGCGGTCGCCACCTCGATCAGCTCCTCGGCGGCCGATTGGACCGCGGCCCCGAGCCCGCAACACTGGTTGAGCCAGGCCGTGTGGTGCAAGGCGTATGCGAGGCTAAACGGATGGCTGATCTCGCGAGCAAGCTGGAGCATCTCGCGATTTAACTCGAGCGCCCGATCCGGGTAACCCAGGTGCCATAGAGACACCGCGAGATTGCTGCGATGGGTGATGCCCGCATTGTGGCCGGTGTGGACAGCCCAGAATCTCGTGCGATCCCGGTCATCGTATTCGGTAACGGCGGCCGCGAAGCTCGCTCGAGCGCCCGAAAACTGGGCGCGATAGAGCATCGTCTCACCCGACATGAACAGTGCTTCCATCATGATGCCCGGGTCCGCTGACCGCCGGGCGAATTCCATTCCCTCGACAGCGAGCTCGCCGCAAAGACGCAGATCGCCGCGCACCGTGTGCCACTCCCAGATGCCGAGCATGAGCGCGAAGAGTTCGCGAGGCTGGCCGACGTGCTCGCAGAGTTCTCGCGCCTGGCGGAAGACCGGCCCGACTTCGGGCGCGGCGTAGCCGCGTACCGCGAGGTACGCGACGCCCAGCGGGGAGAGCAGCTCGAGCCGCCGGGCGTCCCGCGCCGGGGATTCCTCCAGGGAGTCGACCAGCTCGAGCCCTTTTCTCAAGTGGACGATCGCCTCGACTTCGGCCGAACGCTCCCGCGAGCGCAGGCCCGCCTTCAGCCAGTAGCCGATCGCCTGGTCGAGGAGGCCTGCCTCGGTGAAGTGGTGGGCGAGCAACTCCGGTTGCGTGGCGCCGGGCAGCTCCAGCCGCGCCTCCATCGCAAGGGCGACGCGACGGTGGAACTGCTGGCGCTTCCCCTTCACGAGCGTATTGTACAGAGCGTCTTCCAGGAGCGCATGTTTGAAGAGATACGAGCACCGCGGTGGACGCCCTTTCGCATAAAGGATCTCTGCCTCCACCAGCTTGCCCAGCTCTGCCTGGAGCGTCGCCTCGTCCACGGTCGCGACGGCCGCGAGCAGGTCGTAGCTGAACTCACGTCCGAGCGTCGCGGCCAAGAGCGCGACATCGCGATCGCCCTCCATGCGGTCCAACCGGGCTGCGACCAGGTCCTGAAGCGTGGCCGGTATTTCGTGGGCGAGCATGGTTTTCAAGCGCGTGCTGTCGTCACCGGCAAGGTCGAGGATACCGGCCTCCTGGACCAGCTTCGTGAATTCTTCGACGAACAGAGGCACGCCGCCGGTCCGATCGTAGATTTGCTCGACGACGGATTCCGGCGTCTTCTCCCCTGTTTTCTGTCGGATGAGCTCGCCCACCTGGCGCCGTGTGAGGCGGTTCAGGGCCAGCGTTGTCTGGTGCGCGACCGCCGGCCACGACGGCTGAAACTCGGGCCGGAACGTGAGAAGAGTCAGAACACGGTCGTACTGGCCCTCGGCGAGAAACCGTCCCAGAAACTCGAGAGTGGACGCGTCAATCCAGTGCAGATCCTCGACAACGAACAGAACGGGCCGGCGCTCGGAATAGGCGCGCAACCACTCGCACATGGCCTGAAACGTTTCTTCGCGCTCACGAATCGAGGGGAGACCGAGCGGGGGAAAACGCTCATCCGGAGGGAGGGACAAGAGCGACGCGAAGAGCGGCACGATGTCCGGCCGATCGAGCGCGTACTCTGCGAGATGGCGGACCAGGCGGTCGAAGCGGGCCGGCGGAGGGTCGGACGGTCCGACGCCGACGAGCCGCTCGAAGAAGTCGCGGATGGGGTGAAGGCTCGTGTTCTGGTAATGCGGCGAACAGCGCCACCCGATGACCGGCGAGGCCTCTCTGGGCTTGGGGTCACCCGAGCCCGGCCGGCCGGCCCGCGCGGCCGCGGAGCCGCCCGGTTCGCCGGCATGCCCGCGAACATACTGTTTGATCGTATGCACCAGCCGCGACTTGCCCAGCCCCGGCTCGCCGATGATGAGCACGACCTGCCCCGTGCCTTCCTGCGCTTGTTCCCAGCGGTCCTTGAGCAGGCTCACCTCGTGGTCGCGGCCCAGCATCGGCGTGAACCCCGCGTGCTCGGCCGCCTCCATGACGTTGAGCTGGTCGCCTACGGACTGTAACAGGAGCACCTCGACGGGCTGGGTCACACCCTTGAGCTTTCTGTGGCCCAGGGAGGTGCTTTCGACGTCACCGCGAATCAAGCGGCGCGTGGCGGCCGTCAAGAGCACCTGGCCAGGCTCGGCAACATCCGCCAGCCGGACGGCCACACTGTGCGCTTCCCCCACGAGCGAGACCACTTCGTCCACGGTTTCGACGACGGCCGGCCCGGTGTGAATGGCAACTCGCGGATTGAAGTCAAGCTTCCGCTCGCGCCTCAGCCACGCGCCGAATTCCTTCATTGCGTCGAGAAGGGCCAGTCCCGTGCGCGCCGCGAGTTGTGCGGCATCCTCCTGGGCCACCGGGTAGCCAAAGCACAAGAGCAAACCTTGCTCGTTGCACTGGAGGACGGTCGCGTCGTACGGCTGCACAGCCGATTCGCAAGCGTGCTGGAAGGCGCTCAGAACGTCGGCCTGGCCCTCCGCGTCGAGATACTCCAGATACGCGTCGGATTCAAACATATCGCAACCGCAAGCCAGGACGGTAACCTGCCGGCGCTCAGCCTCGCGGGCACGCCGGCGCGATGACGTCTGCGCCAGGGCGCTCTGCTGGGACAAGGCCGGCCCGGTCTCGTGCGACTCGACGGTCGCGGGCTCGGTTGCAAGGATCCACGTCGATTGCGCGGACGGGCCGGCGAAGGTCGATCCGCTCGCGCGCCGCAAGTCATCGGCGAAATCCGCCGCGGTGGTGTAGCGGTCATGCAGCTTCTTCGCGAGCGCCTTGAGGCACGCGCGTTCGAGGTCGCTCGGCACGTCGCGGGCGAGTTGTCGCGGGGGCTGCGGCTCATCATCGCGAACCTGCCGCAGCAGCTCCCGCAGGTCACCCGAGCGGAACGGCACGCGGCCGCATAGCAGCTCGTAGAGCACCACGCCCAGGCTGTAGATGTCAGTTCGGCCGTCGATGCGGTGCGCGACTCCGGCGACCTGCTCAGGCGCCATGTACGCCGGCGTGCCCGAGATCACACCACGCTCGCCCTTGGCCGAGACAGCCTCATCGAGCCCGAGCCCGAAGTCAACGAGCACGGGGCCGCGGTCCGATGTGAGGATGATGTTCGCCGGCTTGACGTCGCGGTGCACCGTGAGCCGGGAATGGGCGTGCGCGAGCGCATCAGCGACGGCGGCCACGATGCGTGCTGCCATTTGCCAGCTCGGAACGTGGCGATTCAGCCATTCCGCCAGGTCAGGACCCTCGAGATAATCAGAGACGATGTAGACGTCACCCTCGTGCAGGCCGACATCATGGACCGTCACGATACCAGGGTGGGACAGCCGAGCGAGCCTGCGGGCCTCCTGCAGAAATAGCTCGGCCCGGTCCGGCCCCACGCCACGGCCGCCGCGGACGACCTTGATGGCCACAGAACGATGCAACTGCGTGTCGTGTCCGAGGTAGACCGTTCCGAAGCCGCCGGTCCCAAGGGTTTGCCGCACCTCGTAGCGGCCGAACGCGATCGGCTGGGGCGCCGCCAGCTCCGCAGTTGATGGCGCAACCTCTGCGACAGCCGGCGAGGTTGGCGGCCCGGGCGTGAGGTCCGCTGTCTCGTCGAAAGCACTCACCGGCTGCGACGGGCTCGCGGGGATCTCTCGCGTCGTGTTCGGCGACGGCTCGCCGACGAGGCCCGAATTCTTGGCGGTGCCAGATTTGTCGGGCGGGTCCATCGTTGGCTCACTATGTTCGCGCGAGTCGGGTCGCGCCATCTGATGGCGGCGAGGGCCACAGCCAGGTCGACGGAGCAGATGGGAGCCAGAACGCTCAACATCCGCCGACCGGAACTCCAGGACTGCATTAATTGTAGAAGTATCGCCGGCCCAACGCTACGGTTCTCGTTACGTCGCAGCCCGGATGCGCAGGACGTCGACGAGCGCATGCCCCAGCTTGAGCGTATCCGAAGAGACGTCGCCTTGGTCGTCTTCCTTGATCGCCCGCTCAAGGATTAACTCGAAGTCCTTTTTTTGGTCGGCGAACCGCGCTCCCTCGAGTGCTCGGGGCCACGTGGTTGCGGCTTTGATATGGCTCAGAACCATCGTGACGCCTTCGGAGGCATTGCGAAACGCGATTTCCCGGATGACCCTGGCCTCGACGGGAGCCGTGGCTAGTTTGAGCGCCGAGCTCGAAATCCTCGGGTCGGAGAGTTGATTGATCGCCGCATTGAGCGCGTCGCCCATTACTTCTTTGCTTTGTCCTCCGCGGAGTCGAGAAACAGCTTGCTGAAGAAGTCAGTGGCAGCCGCGGGATCGGGAAGGGCCGCTATGGATTCCTGGAGGTTGGCTTCCTTGACGACCTGGTCGCGCACCTTGTCGATTTGCGCGAACAGCTCGCGGTAGATGAGCCGCTGTCTGGGACTCGTGGCCTGGCCGAACCGGAGGTTGTAAATCTCCATGAACGCGATCAGGTTGGCTAGCGGCGTCGTCTGGACCATGCGCAACTGCTTCAAGGCCTCGGTCGTGTCAGGATTCTCGAGCAGCCGCACCAGGCCCGCGAAGGTTTTTACGAACCTGGATGCTTCGTCACGAGCCTTCGCTCCCTCGAGCGGCTGCGCGGCGAGCTTGGCGCGAAGCCCATTGATGAATTCATGCCCGGCTTTCAGCGTACTCGAGGAGATATCGCCCTCATCGTCTTCCTTGATCGCCTTGTCAACGATTTCCGTGAACGCCTTTTTATCTTCCGCGAATCGCTCCGCTTCAAGCGCTGCCGGCCATCTGGTCACCGCTTTGATCTGACTGAGCACGATCGTCACCGCTTCTGAAGCATTGCGAAACGGGATATCGGCGATGACGCTTGCTTCGACCGGGGCCGAGGCGGCAATCTTCAAGGCCGAGCTGGAAACTTTGGGATGGGTCAGTTGATTGACCGCGGCGTTGAGTGCATCGCCCATCTCGATGTCACGCGCCGTGGGATTGTCCCTGATCCTTGTGATGATCGCGTCGTTCTGGGTCCGGTTATTGGCGGAATTCTCGCGCCGGCGTTCGACATTCCGGCGGCCAGCTTCGAGGTTGGCCTGATAGAGATAATCGTTCCACCGGATGAGCGTGTCCAGGTTGATCGAATCGGCGATCGCGGTCTTTTCGTTGAAGATCCCGGCTCCCGTGTAGTAGTGCCCCATTCCCTGCGCGAGCGCACCTTCCGGCGTCTGTGACCAGCCTCCCCACATTTCCCAGCCCCAGCCCTGGCCGCGGACCGTACCCCCAGACATGAGCAAGATCAAGAACATTCCCAGCGCTGTTCGTATCAATCGGTACATCGCGAAGCTCCCTGAAGCACATGGAGAAATTGGGACGTCGTCGTGTTCGGACGCATTGAAGAGATGCAGTCGACTCTCGGCAAGGCGAGCATCGAACCGACCATCCTACTGCCCGGAAGTCCGCGCCGTAAGATTCTAGCGGCTACTTTTTTGCCCGGCTTGCCACGGCCGACCGTACAATCGTATCTCAAGCGGACTAGCTCAAGTACCGGCCGCCGCCGGCTCGAGCTGCACGAGCGCCGTGGTCGCGGCGGCTTGTTTGCGGATGTCCTCTGTGATTCGCATCGAGCAGAACTTGGGGCCGCACATGCTGCAAAAGGCCGCAGACTTGAACGCGTCCTGCGGCAGCGTTTCGTCGTGCATGCGGCGGGCGGTCTCGGGATCGAGCGAGAGCCGGAATTGCTCTTCCCAGTTGAAATTATAGCGGGCGCGAGAGAGTGCATCGTCACGGTCGCGGGCTCCGGGCCGATGACGGGCTAAATCGGCGGCGTGGGCGGCAATCTTGTAGGCGATCACGCCCTGGCGCACGTCTTCCACTTCGGGCAAGCCCAGGTGTTCCTTGGGCGTGACGTAGCAAAGCATGCTGGCACCATGCCAGCCGGCCAGAGCCGCCCCGATCGCCGAGGTGATGTGGTCGTAGCCAGGGGCGATGTCGGTGACCAGCGGGCCGAGAACGTAGAACGGCGCTTCGTTGCATAGGGCGGCCTGTTTCTCCATGTTCATGGCGATCTGGTCCATGGGAACGTGTCCCGGGCCTTCGACCATGACCTGGCAGCCCCGTGCCTGGGCGCGCCGGGTGAGCTCGCCCAGAGTATTGAGCTCGGCGAACTGGGCCGCGTCCGATGCATCGGCGATGCTGCCGGGGCGAAGGCTGTCACCCAGGCTGAACGAGACGTCGTACTCCCGCATGATGTCGCACATGTCGTCAAAATGCGTGTAGAACGGATTTTCCTTGCCCCTGGCGAACATCCACTGGGCCATCAGCGATCCGCCGCGCGAAACGATTCCGGTGACGCGGTTTGCCGTGAGCGGAATATAGTCGCGCAGGATACCCGCGTGGATCGGTCATGTAATCGACGCCCTGCTTGGCCTGATGCTCGATCATCTCGAGCATGTCGCGTTCCGAGAGCTCCTCGACCTTCTTGACCTGCTGGATGGCCTGATAGATCGGCACGGTGCCGACCGGAACGGGACTGGCGGCGATGATCGCCTTGCGGATCGCGTCGATATTGCCGCCGGTGGACAGGTCCATGACGGTATCGGAGCCCAGCTCCACGGCCAGTTTGAGCTTGGCAAGCTCGTTGTCGATGTTGGATGTCACGGCCGAGTTGCCGATGTTGGCGTTGATCTTGCACCGGGCGTTGAGGCCGATGGCCATCGGCTCGAGCCCGAGGGAAAGGTGAACGGTGTTGGCGGGGATGATCATCCGGCCTCGCGCCACTTCCCGTCGGACCAGCTCGGGATCGAGCGATTCGCGGTGGGCGACGTGGTGCATCTCGGAGCTGATCTTCCCCTGTCGGGCCATTTCGATCTGCGTCATGATGAGCGTATCCTCTCGAATCACTCGTAGCACGGTCTCCGGAGCGCAGCCGGAGGCGCGTTTATCGTCATGTTCGTGGTCGTTCCGACTCTTTGGGTATAACAATTCTGGAAGGAATCGTTAAGGTAGTGACGTCGAAGAGCGGTTTGTTTTTGATTTCCCGTGACCTCTGGTGAAGGCAGCCGGGCCATGGCCAAGACCATTCATGTCACTTGCTCGCATCCGACATGCACCGAGGGAGCCGCGTACAAGATCGCCGCCCGGTGGACGGATGGGCGCCTGGCCGAGCTCAAGACCTACGGCTTTGCGTGCTCGGAGCATCTGGGCGACGTTTTCAGGAATTCGCTCGAGCGGCAGCAGCACTACACTCCCGCTCCGGGTGAAACGATCGAGGAGATGGCGATTTACCGCTACGAGCCCGGAAAACGAGACCGTTTCCTGCAACGATTGTGGGGGTTGGAAGAGAACTACCGTTCCTGACGAGCCGCGGCGAGCCGCGAGACGGCCCACAACCGGCGCAACAGGGCAATTGCGCAGCGAACGGCCGAGGAGTTACGTTGCGCCTCCGTTACGAACGGAGCGACTGGCGCAGCCATCGCGAGGCGTACTCGCGCTTGGATTTCCGTCGAGTGCGACTCGATCTCGCTCGAGACGAGCGACGATATAAAGGGCGGTCAAGCTGGTTCCTCGAACCAGCGAAAGTGCTCGCAAGCAAAAGGCAGATCGCTCACCATCAGGACGTCCCAATCGCGCCGGGAGATGCATGGCATCGCAAGGCTTTCGCCCGGTGCGACGATCAAGGAGGTAACGAGTGAACATCCTCTCGACCCGCTTCGGCCTGATTGAGGCTAGCGAAACGGACGTGATTCTGATTCCGGAAGGGTTGCTGGGCTTCCGCTCATTCAATCAGTTCGTTCATCTGCCCGACCCGGTCGCAAACGGTCTGTCATGGCTTCAGAGCATCACGGCTCCGGAGCTCGCATTCGGGCTGGTGCCGCCGCCTCTGGCCGTCGGCGACTACCGGATCGAGCTTCGCCAGGGTGACCGTGCCGCACTCGAGCTGGACGATGAGCGATCCGCGCTCGTTTACGTGATTCTGAACCGGGCAGAAGGGGGTGGGCTGACGGTCAATCTGCAAGGACCGCTTGTCTTCAATCCGATCCGCCGCCTGGGCCGGCAACTGGTTTTGACCTCCAGCCGCTATCCCGTGCGGTATCCTGTAGAGACGTATGCTTACGCCCCGGCACCAACCTTGCTGCCTGGGCCATCACCGCTGCGAGCGACGGCGTAACCCGCTCTTGCTAACAGCAGCATGAGTCTAAGTGGCAACATACCACCCCCAGCTCCGTCACGGTCGAACTGTGCTCTTGCACTCCAGATCAGGGGCGGCCGCGGGTCTCGCTGGCAGGAGGAAGGAGCCGTAAACGATGCTGGTCCTGTCCCGACACCGCGACGAGAGTATCATCATTGGCGATGATATTGTTATCACCGTCGTGGATATTCGCGGCGATAAAGTCCGACTGGGGATCGCAGCCCCGATCGAAATCTCGGTACACCGCCAAGAGGTGTACGAGGCCATCCAGCGCGAGAATCGCCAGGCGAGCCGGCTCGAGCCTCATGACGCCCGCCAGATCGACCGTCACAGTCCGCCACCGCCAGGCAGGCGTGATCCGCGGCGCCGGCCCGAAGGGGATTGAGCAATCCGCGGCGGCCCTGAGGAACAGGCCGGGAATAGTTCCCGGTTCGGCCGCCGGCACGCCGCAGCGCGGCACGAGGAACGTTCCCACGCAAAGCGTGGGAACGTGGTTAGCCTACCGAAGCGGTTATTCGAGATCGATGATGTCGTCGTCATCGTCATCGACGATCTCGAAGCCGCCTTCCCCGAACTCGGGCTGCGGCACTCGCCGCCAGCGTGCTCTCCCGGCCGCCCCACGCCGGCACGTTGCCGTCCTCCCGGGCCGGGCGGGCAGTCGGGGCATTACCTGATGCTCTCACGGGCGCCGCCCGCAACGCCGTGGGCGGAGCGCTCGCCAGCGCCCGATCGCGACGAACCTCCGATGGCGACGGCATCTCGTCCGAGCCCAGATAAATGCGGATCTTGTAACCGCCCGAGGCTCACTCGGTCCTCGGGCAAAAGCGCTGCCCATCGTACTCGCTGCCCCTTCACCTTCGTTCCATTCGTCGTTGCAAGGTCGCGGATCACCAGCAACCCGTCGGTCTTCACCATCACGCAGTGCCGCTTCGAGATTCCCGGCCCCTGGATCACCACGTCACAGTTCTCATGCCGGCCAATCACCGTCACGTCGCGCACGATCGGAATCGGCGGATCACCATTCTCGGGCACCAGCTCAGCCTTCATCAGCTTTCTCTAACCTCGTGCAACACGAGTCCATCTTGGAAAGGAAAGGCCCCGCTCGCGAAATCGCGCCGGCTGTCGTATTCTAACCCATCGAACTCAACGTCACAAGATTTGCGTGCTTGCATTGACGTGGTTTTCATGGGAATACGCCTGAATAGGCAGCAATGTGACGCCCCAATCCGATCGAAAGGACCCAAACCATGGCGCCCCCTCTCTCCGCCGGAATGCGACGTGCTCGTCGCATCGCGTTCGCCGCGTACCTGTGTATCCAGGCGGTCACGTCGACGGGGCGCTGCCTTGGCCAGGAGGCGCGCGATTCCTCGCGGCAATTCGTCGATCTCTCACTCCTGGTCTCTTCCGAGTATCCCTGCATCTGGCCGACTTTTCCGCCGTTTCAGATTAACCCCTACGAGCGAATCGGCCGCCTCAGTCCCTATCGAAGCGAGATCTTGATCATCGACGGCAACACCGGCACGCAGCTCGACGCGCCGCCGCACTCGGTCACCCCGCGTGAGTCGGGTTTTTCGAACGCAGGCGAGTTCGGCCGCGCTTACACCGACAAGATTCCCCCCTGGCAGTTCGCCGGCGAAGCCTGTGTGATCGATTGTCGCGACCTGAGAGACAATGCACCCGCGGGCCAGAGCAGTCTGATCAAAAAGGAACGGGTGATCACATGGGAGAAAGAACATCGGCCGCTCGGGACAGGCGACATCGTTCTGTTCATGAGCGGCTATAGCGACACTTATTACCAGCCGCTTCCGCAAGGCCGCCGATATGCGGCCGACCCGTTGGCAAAGCAGTCGCCGGCGTGGCCCGACCCCGATCCTGAGTGTGTGGAGTACCTGGCCGGGCGCAAGGTCATGGCGTTGGGCACCGACAGCGCAAGCATGGGCCCCCTCGTCGACCTGGCGGAGCCAACACACTTCGCCGGCCTCAAGCACGGGATGATCTGGACAGAGAGCGCCACCGGGCTCGGCACGCTCCCCGCCACCGGCGCGTTCTACTGCATCCTCTCGCCCAGGTACGGCGGCGGCGCCTACGGTGAGGGGCGAGCGTTCGCCGTGATCGGTGACCCGCTCGCCAGGCGTCTGATCGACTCCGCCAGGACGCAACGAGTCGTCGACCTTTCGGTCACGCTCGCGGACGACCTGCCGCTTTCCTGGCCCGGCGCCGGTATCGGCCATCATCGCCAGCCCTTTGTCACGATCAAGTTCGGCTACAATCCCAACACCCGACTGCCGTTTGACATGCACATGCTGGATAGCCATTCGGGCACTCACCTGGTCCCTCCATCGTACGCGCTGCCGGACGAAGGCTTCGACGACCGCACTTATTCGAGTGAGGTCCAGGAATGGCTGGCTGCTTATCAACAGAAGTACGGCCCGCGCGGCACGAGCAGCGTCACGACCGACAAGGTGCCGATCGCCCAATCCTGCGGACCGGCGCGGGTGATCGACGTGCGGCATCTCGCGTGCACGAGCGACCCGAAGACGTGGCCCGTCTCGCCGGAGATCACCGTCGCGATGATTGAAGGCGATGAAAAAGCGCACGGCGAGCTGCGGCCGGGCGACGTCGTGGTTTTCCACACCGGCTGGTCCGACCGCTTCCTGCGTCCGCTTCCGCTGGGCAAGGCATTCATGGAAGACCCGCTCAACGGCGCGAGCGAAGGCTGGCCGGCGCCGGGGCCGGATGCGATCGTGTATCTGGCCGGCAAAGGTGTGCGCTGCGTGGCCACGGACGCACCAACCTTGGGCGGGGTCGAGCCGAAGCGTGCGCTCTGGACGTACTGGGCCCTGGGTGCCAAGGGGATGGTCGGGGTCGAGTGCCTGACCAACGTCGGCCAGATGCCGCGTGATGCGTATTTTCTGTTCGCGGCTGTGAAAATCCAGGGTGGCCACGGTGGGCACGGGCGCGCCATTGCACTGTACTGACAGTTCGACGACGCTCCTTGCTCTGTAAGCATTAAGGGAACGCCCCACGTCCCGTAGGTCAGGCTTCAGCCTGACGACTCCGCATTCGACGTACGTCAAGCAAATCACCTCCACTTCGCTGCTCGAAGCCGAAACTCGCCCGCGCGCACCTGCCGTTGGCTCAGACTCCCCGCCGCGCGGCCCGCGACCTGGCCCACGCCCGAATCCCGGTCGTCCCCCGCAAGTGCCAAGGCAAGCCCGGCCGCGGCCAATAGATCAGCATTTCGCATTGGGTTGCACTCTGAGGGGCGAATTTTGGCGCTGTTCTCAGGAGGAATGGAGATCGAGGAGGACGATGACGATGAGGTGGGAAACCAAAGGGAGCCAGCCAGCCCATCGCGCCAGCATCGCGCATCCGCTGACTCTCCCCATGTACTTATATGCGACCGGTTTCGTCTTTCGGCAATGAAAGCCTCCAAAAAAAGTGCAATCACTCAATTGATACGGCTGCAACGTAGGACCTTACGGGAATGAGCGATTTCTTTGTTAATTGTGAACACGCGGCCGGCTGGACCCGCCCCCCCCGGAAAGATCCCGGCGTCTCGCCCTGGGTCCGGGGACGCTTGAACCCGAGCTCGTGAATCAGGCCGACCGCCAGCGCCGTTTTGGTGCGCACGATCGACCCAGAACGGTGCCGACGACGTGATCGTAGGGTGGGTGCAACCCAACGCGTGCTCAAACTGCAAACGCGTAAGCCACGGCCCGCTCGTCCCGCGTGTTGAAAGTCGTTTCACTGCACCACTCCTACTCCTGCTCATAATCTTAATCCTAATCCTAATCCTAATCCTAATCCTAATCCTAATCCCACCCTCCACATTCGACCCCCCACCCCCCAACAGCCAGTTCGTTTTGTATATTCGTCGCGCGCCCTTACGCCACAAGGATTACGGGAATAGCATGCGGCGGAGCCGGTCACTGCGATCCTCTCTCCGTCCAGCGCCCTTGTCCCGGGCTTTGGCTCCTTCAATCCAAAATCCAAAATCCAAACTCCCTCGTCCCCCCCTCGGGTTCGTTCGCGAATTCCGGCCACGTTGTCAAGCCCCATTGCGTTCTCGCTTTCTGATTCAATCACAATTCGAGCCTCAACTTATGCATTCCCAGCCACCTGAGCCCGCTAGGTTCGTTCGTGCGTTTTTCGCTTCCGATGAATCTCGCCTTCGCATTAACTCGAAGCGGAAATCTCGCCCGCGAGCACCCGCCGTTGGCCCAGTATCACCCGTTCAGTGTCGCCTTTCGCTCCGCGAAAGTGCGTCTTCTCGTTCGCTCGCACGCATAAAGGATGATAGTAGCTGATCAGTTTTTCGAAAAATCTTCGTTTCCCCCAATTGCGATTCCGCCCTCGTGGTAAATATCCCGGTCGCGACCCCAACTGCGCGGGGCAAAGCAAGCACGCACCTTCATCAAGCTCCGCCAAGAGCCCTCCACACCCCCGCTGATCGCGTGCCTGGCATTACCGGCCGAAGGCTGGGTGCGGGGTCGCCCTCGTGCACTAGGCGCTTACGCCCACGGCACACGCATCGCACCATTCAAATAAGCAGATGTGAATGGAACTCCCCATGAACTCCCCAAGCAATCAACAACATGACTCGATTATTTGGGGTTTGTTCCTGCATTTTGTAGCGAACGACGCGCAGATATTTCCCCCAGACCCCCATAACAACGAATATGCGAGAAGTGGGCTTCGCGGCGTTGAGCATTGTGACAGGCCTGTAGCGCGATGGCGACGGCCTCGATCGATTCCTCTATAGCGTTGCTATCGGACTGAGCTGGAAGCCCATCGCCGCCGCCTTCCGCTGGAGTGCTCTCACCAGATTGGCTTTGATCTTGGCCTCGTACTCCTCCATCGACTGGGTCACATACTCTTCGCCGTACTTGAGCATCCTGTAGACCAAACAGGCCAGCTTGTGTGCAGTCGCCTTGACGGCTCCAAGTCCACCGATCCGACTTTTGATCCGTCGGTAGTACATGCCCAAGGGTGTCATCGTCTTGCCTGCTGACTGCGCGGCCATCCGTAGGGCGATAGCGACTCGGTTCTTCCCTTGGCGATGACCGCGACGTCTTTTGGTCTTATTGCTCTCATCCTGGGAAGGACAAAGACGCAGCCAACTTGCGAAGTGCTTCTCCGTGGGAAACCGACTGACGTCCACACCGATTTCGGCCAGAATGATCAGGGCCGTTCCCACGCCGATTCCCTCGATTTTTGTCAGGTCTACACCCAATGCCTGGAACAACGGGCCCGTCGCCTCGAATCGGGCATCGTTGCTTTTGCGACCACGCGTGCGTGGCTTACCAGTTTGTGTCTTCTCTCCCGCCCGGTTTTCGAATTTGGCCAGTTCGGCTTCAATCTGCTGGTCACACTCGGTGATCTGCCCATGATGGAACTGGTACAGCTCGCGCGCCTGCCGCAGCTCGAAGAGATGTTCGGGCCGCCATGTCCCTTCCAACGCTAGGGCAATCTGCTCCTCGCTGTGATTACAGCGCCCATGCCGCAGTTTGGCCAGCTTCTTGGGATTGCGTTGGCCTCGCAGAATGGCGTCGATGATCGAAATGCCCGTCAGTCCCGTGATGTCGCTCATGACTTCCGTCAGTTTGACGTTCATCTGCTCCAAGGCCTTCTGCATGTGTTGGACATGAGCAGCGGCGTAACGCACCAGCATCTGCCGTTGCCGGGAGTAGGCGCGCAGGGCCAACACGGAGTCCGGAGGTCGGAACGACCCACGTAAGAGGCCGTAGGAGTGCAACCGCTGGATCCACTGCGCGTCGAGTACGTCCGTCTTGGGGCGTGCGCCACAACGCGAAAGCTGTCCCGGTTCGACCAGCATAACCTCGAAGCCCTGGGATTCGAGGAGCTCGAACAGAGGAATCCAGTAAATGCCGGTGGATTCCAACGCGACGGTTTTTACGCCGCATTTCTTTAACCACACGGCGATCTCCTGAAGATCGGCGGTGTTGGCACCGAACTGGCGGACTGGGTCAACGTCGCGGTCAGCGGGAACGCAGACCATATGCATGTCGGAATGAACATCAACTCCGGCTGCGTCTGGATTCACGACACTGAGCGGTGCAGAGGAGGCGGGGACGGGGACGGGAAGCGACCTGACCCGCGGCTTGTTGGTCGGCTCCTTGGGTTTGCTCGGCTTCTTGGGCTTGCGTGGCTTCTTCGGCTCTTCGTGGGGGACAAGCATGGGATCTCTCCGCTTCGCGGGTAGGTGTGGTGAAACGACAAGGCGCCGCGAGCCAAGAGGGGTATCGGGAACGAAATAGTCTCCCCAACGGGATCAATACCACGCCGGAAAAACCCGGCATGGCAAGTCACCAATGACAAGGTCGAAGCCTCTCGGACCATGCTAAATGTCGGGCTAAGAGCACCAACGTGCCAACGGCCACTGACGCGCGTCGCCATATGGCAACGTCGACATAATGAGGTAAACCAAGCCAGACCTTACTCGACCCAAGTTCACGGGCCGTGAGGGGGCCGTACGCGGCTCGACCCGTTAAATGGGACTCCAGAGCCCAAAAACAGTCTCATTTCGATTGCGGTCTCGGGCTTCGTCCGACGGCTGGCAGACACACCCTTCGCCAGCATGGAAGTGCTTAGAAGCAAAGAGGATAACGTCACCAATCCCGCTCGACGATCGCTCGGTCCGCCGGGCAAAAACTCATCCTCAGCGCTGGCCAGGGTCGTCCCGCGCCCGTCTCCGCTCAAAACCCCAAGGAATACCGTCGCCCCACGATCGCCCATTCCAGACGCAATCCGACCCTTCGTTCCCGCTGCAAGGGGCGGGTGAGCACGCGCGCAGGTCGCTCAGCATGCGCAAGAATGAACAAATGAATCACTCCCCGGTTCCAGAGGGCGAGAGAGAAGAAGAAAAAAAGATGAGGACGAAGAGAACGAGGTGGTTGTTGTTGCCCCGCGCCGACTCCGGTGTCAGCGATCGAGACTCAGATAAACAGATTATATGACGAATTTCGTGGATTGGCTTATTTGTCGATCAGGAAATCTGGATTTCTCCTGCGGGTCAGAGCGACGACAACGATCAGCACGATCGCAATGAATAAACGGGAAAGGTCCGAGCACGGATTCTGCCAGAAACCGGCGTTCCCAAATGCTCAGACGCGAGGCCGACGGAGATACCACTCCGCTCCCTCCGGCTTCCTCCACCGGCCTCTGGGGCCCTTTAAGCGGTCGTGCAGCAGGGTCATGTCCGAGATCAGGTACTTGCACCCCTTATCGGCGACATCGACGAGCGTCACCTTCACGCCGGGAATCGTCTCCTCCAGCTCCGATTTCCATTTCTTGCGGAGATGATCCGGGCAGAGCACGCTCGCCCTGTAGTTCCCGTTGCAACCGCCCTTGCGGACCGATCGCTCGGCGTGCTGGTGGATGGTCAGCACGCCCATCAGCGTCTTCCCCGAACCGGGCTCCGCCACGAGCATGCCGCGGCGCGTCTCGTCGAGCATCTTGACGGCAGCCGCGATCACGTGGGCTTGGGGCTCGAACGGCTGGCGGGTCGCCTGGGAGAAGTCGGGCAGCGGGTCCTGCCCCGGCGTGTGCAGGGGCTGGAGCAGCTCGGTCGCCTTGTTCACGTGGAAGTGCGAGTACTCGCGGAAGTCGTCATCGATGGTCGCGCCCGCTCTGGGGATTGTGCGGCCATTCAAGATGTGACACGCGGTGGAATGGAGTATGTTCCCACCACGTGAGCCACGGGCTCGCAGTCGTTTTCCGAGTAGAGCGAAACTTCGCCGACGGCCAACGACTTGCCAAGCTTCAACAACTTGCACACGCCGATGATGGGATTGGTCGCGACGGGCTTACGCAGAAAATTAATTGTCAGGCTCGTGGTTACGGCCAGCGGGACGATTCCGATTTCGCCGAGGATGGCAACGTAGAGCGCCACGTCTGCGACCGTCATGAGCACCGGGCCTGCCACCGTTCCTCCAGGTCGCAATTCGCTGGGACCGATTTCGTGGGACACCGTGGATCCGCGATTGCCAACCTCCTGGACAACGCACTTGGTCTGCGGAAGCTCGGCGGTAATGAATGCAACAACTTCTTCCTTCGAGGCCATGGTGACTCTCCGCTAAGGCCGGTCAAGGCTAACAGAGATTATCCCACGATAACGGGCAAACGCTTCAACGGGACAGAGTTAGGGGCTCAAGCTGCGCGTGACACTTCGCAACACGAGAGCTCGCCGCCGCCGCTTCGCCCGCTGTTCGCTCCGTTCCGAGATTTAATAGCCAGCTCCGCCGACGCCACCGCTAACGCTATGGACGCCTGTAGTCCATCCAACTGCAAAATAGCCGACCAGGGCAACCGCAAAGAAAATCACGGCGGCGCCATTTCGCTTTCGGTAACCCAGCCAGAAAAAGCCGACGCTGGTCATTCCCAACGTGATGCCAATTGCGGCAAACACAATCTTTCCCATGATCGTCTGCACCAAGCCGCCGTTTATCCTGGGCCCCCATTCACCTAAATCAACAAGGAATGAAATGATGCCAACCGCAACGAAATTCACACCACAGAAGCCCCAAATGAGCATGGTGAGCCAAATAATCACCCAGGCGACCTTTCCGATTACCTGCAACGCCTTGGGTGTTCCGTGATGGTTTTCAGGCTGGTTCTCCATCGCATTGTCCCTTGGAGAGTTGTCGAATCAAAGAGTTAATCCGCGAGGCCCAGCGCGCGTCGTGCCAACGTCAGCCGTCTTCACTGAAGCTTGGCCGATCGCATTGATGGCCATGTTCGAAGCAAGGTCCGTTAAGTCGAGCCGCCGAACAAGAATTCGACGTCCAGTAGTCAGCACGGTCACCGTAACAGATCCGAGGTTGACCCATGCGACGGCCGGTGTCAAGGAACGGGCTTCGCACCGAGCGATCGCGCCAGACCGACCCGAGGATCGCTCCGGACCGACACGCCGACGCACTCTTGAACCCTGCCAGACTGGCTCGGGTATCGTGCCTCGAATAACTGCGTCCCAATCTTGTGCGGGGTGATCCCTACGCACATCGTTACGTCAGTCGGGTCACGGCGCATCGAGTGGGGAGGCGGCAAGGGACTCGACCAGGCCGAGGATCTCGGCCTGGTCCGCGACGTTGTAGCGGGCGTAGGATTGTGTCAGGCCGACGCGGATGGAGTAGGCCGATGGCGGCAGGACCTGGAACAGGTCTTCGTCCGTGGAGTCGTCCCCCACGCCCAGCACGAAGTCGTAGTCCCGGGACAGAAACGCCTGGCAGGCCGTCCCATTGCTCGTCCCGGCTGGCCCGACCTCCACGACCTTGTGCCCCTGCATGACCCGCAGCTCGCTTGTCTCGGTCAGGTCGATCAGGTGGTCGCTCAGCTCCTGCGCTCGCAGCGCCGCCAGGTCGGGCTCGGCTTGGCGATAGTGCCAGGCGATCGCGAACTCCTTCTCCTCGACTCGCGCCCGGGCAACCGGTCGACGTACCGCTCCATCAGGTCGCGGATCGCGGGGGGATTCAAGACACCCAGCGTTTTGGCGAGTTTGAGGCAGCCATGGATGGATCACTCGGAGAGAATGCGTGTCCGGCTGCGCCTTTCCCCGCACGGTTTCATCTTTGATTCCCGACGAAAGGGTGGGTGGGTGTCTTGCTTCCCTATTCTCCTCCGGGCAAGATGAAATCCTCGGAAAAGCTGAGGACCCAACGGCCATCCTTCTGTGTCCACACTCGCGTTGCCTGGTGGTCCCGATAGGTTTGAACGTGCCCCGCTTCCTCGACCTTGCAACTGTAGATGTACGTGAGAACCGCTGTGCCCTTGGCGATCCGTTTGGCTATTTCATCCCGTATGTGCACATCGAAGAAATGCCGACGCTTCACGGCCGCGACGCTGGTTGCCTTGTACGCACGTGCGGAGCCGGACGAAGTCACGGAGAAACTGAAAAGTTCATCGTCTAGCAGTTTCTCATACACCCTCCAATCCCCCTTGCCGGCGGCGTCCCAAAATTCCTTTTCCAGAGCGATAAGAATGTCCTTGAGCTGCCGGTCTTCCTCCTTTTCTGGAGTACGCATAGGAAACAGGCGTCCGGGGTTCCGATCGGATTCGAACAGGCGCATTTTTGCGTCCTTCGTGCTTGGAGCGGTCAGCACGTCGCGTTCGATCTGTCCCTGTTTGTTGGAATCAGGGGCCGGACGATTGACTATCTTCGACAATTCCTGCACGAGCAGCTCCAATTGCTCGACCCGGGCTTCGAGGTCGCGCTTCTCGGGCACCGCTTGCGAAAGTACATCCGCGAACTCCTTGGATGGCTTCGGGACGGAATCGTTGCCGCGCTCTTGAATGGCGCCTTGCACTTCGTTGGCGCCTGTGCGTGCCGCGACCGGCAACATGCTGGCGCTCACAACAACCAAGGCGATTAGCGCGCCCCATGACATCCGGCGACTCAATTGCTGGTTCATGATCATCTCGATTCTCCGTTTGACGTGGGAACCGCCGAGCGCCGTTCCGGCAACGACCGAAAAGAGGCGGCGCTCGGCGAGGAATTCAATCGTCCATAACAACGCTTCGCCGTAGCTTCTCCGGCTATTGGGCAGGGCCCACACGACCCACGCATCACAACACTCCTCTTCCGCCTGTCGAAGCTGACGGCTGCCCCACCAGGCCAGCGGATGCCACCAGAAGATTCCTCGAACGAATATTTCGAACCATCGCGTCAGATGGTCGCGGCGGCGGATGTGTGCCAGTTCGTGGACCAGGACTGCGTGCAATTGCTTGCGATCCAGCCCCAAAAGCAGCCGTGCGGGGATCAGAAAAATCACACTGCGCCACGCCGCAAACACAAGCGGTGGAACGTGCGCGTCAAGAATCCGAATCGACGGGCAGTTCCGCATTCCCAACCGTCTCGCCAACGCTCGAACGTCGTCAGTTAGGGTGACATCCCCGTCCACGGCTTCGATCAAGAGTCTGTGGAACTGACCCAGCCGCCTGAAAAGGATCGCCAGGCCAACGATTACGCCGCCCGCCCAGACGGCACACAGCAAAACTTGCCACCGGCCCGCGCGCACAGTCGCCAAGCGTGAGACGGCGGATGCGCCGGGCGGGGCGGGGGACATTGTCTCCGCTCTCATCTCGGCAGGCCCCCCCGTCGCTAGGTCGGCGGCAGGAATCGGCTTGCCGTCGCGACGGGCTGGTTTCGACGGCGACGTTATCGGCGGCAGCATCCGTTCGGCGACGACTGACGTCTTTGAGCCGTCCATGTTTTCGGGCGAACCGCGGTCTGCCACTCCACTGACCGACAACCCGAACCTGACCGGTAGAGCAACATGAAACACCGGAGGCGTGACCAGTTTGAGGAGGACCATAAGCCAAAGTGCGTGGGCTAGCTGAGGGCTTCGTCCGGTTCTTTGCACGCCGAACGCGACAAGGGCTAGCGCGCCCGCGAAGGCCGTATTTGAGACGATGGTGCTCAGGAAGCTGTCCATGATCGTGTTTTCTTATTGGTTCCGCAGCAGACGCAGCAGCGCTTGCTTCTCTTTTTTGCTCAAGTGCTCGGCCTGCACCAGGTGCATGATGAACGGCGAGAGTGACCCGTCCGAGAGCTTTTCCGCAAGTACCTGCAACTGCATGCCGGCGACCGCCTCGCGCGTCACGAGGGTGGAGAAGCGGTGCACCGGCTCGCGGCGGTCGCGCACAACAAGCTCTTTTTCTTCCAGCCGCTGAATCAGCTTTTGCACCGTCCCGATCGCGGAGGAGTTTTCTTCCCCATACAGTCGACCGGCGATCGCTCGGGCCGTGAGGGGCTGATGGCCCCACAAGACCTTGAGGAGGTCCAGTTCGGTGTCGGTGATAAATGCCTTGGGAACGGCCACTCGCGAACTCCATTGACATCATGTCTACGTGGGATGATAGACATCACGTCTATCGGTGTCAAGTGCAAGAGGCCACCGGTACTTCGGCCGTGTGCAAACCACGGCTTCCATCGATAAGGAGGTCGATTTCGGACCTTGATTCCCGAGCAGCCCCGTCTGGTTATTGAGCACGACGAGCTCTCAGAGTTGGTCGAGGACCTCAAGCGGCTGTTCGACGTGATCGCTGTCATGCCTGACGGCCGTCGCTTGGTCTTGCAGGCCAAGGTGGGCAACCAAGCCGATGAAGCCGTTGCCAGGGCCGAGATTGAGAAGACGGCGCTAAGTAACAAGGAGCTCGATGAACTGATCGACCGGCATCCAGTCCCTGCGGAATGGGGCAACGAACTGGGGTCGTCGTATGCCCTACCACCCCAGGACAGGCCTGAACAAGCCCAACGTGGCCAAATGCAACTGGCTGGCGCGAAACGATCGAGGTGATGTCATCAAGGTGCTGGGTTTTGCCCCACCGCGCCAACTCGCCAGAGTCGAGGCGGAGCTGAGAAGGCTCGGAGCCGCAGCGCCCCCATGGGTGACGCGACCGCGAGAAGGTGAGGGGCTCTTTGGGCGTGACGGCCACGACGTCGCGCGACGGCGCGTAAACGGCCCAACGCAGCTTGACGACGGACGAACCACCTCCGGTCACTTCAACCGCGATCGAACGTGCGCTCGTGGAAGCCTGTCGGTAAGGCTGCGTGCTCGTGGCGGCGACCCACTCGAGGGCAATTCGGGGAGCGGGCCGGCCATCCAATAATCAGGGTCGCGATCGAATCACTGCGCGCGTGGGCAGATGGAAATCAGGCTTTCGGATCCTGACACTTTTCTGACACCTTTTCCCCGTCCGGTTCCTGACACCTTCCCCGTTCAAGGTCGCGATGCCTGCTTGAGGAGTACACCGACATCGGCCCAAAGCTTGCGGAACGCCGCACGCTCGGCCTCGGGCAGTTTGGCCAGTTCCCCGTCATCGCGGATGCCAGCGAGGTCGGTATCCTGCTGCCAGTGTTCGAGTGTGTTGACGATGATGCCGCGCTGTTCTTTCTTAACCGTTCCAAGCAACTTCGCCCAGACGCCGAACTCGGCGGTCAGCCAGTCGAGAGCTTGTTGTCGAAGCTTGGTTTTTTGGTCACCGGAAGGGAGAGGGTCATCCTTGCCCTTGCCGCACCCCGCGAGCGCGGCGGCGCACCCGGCGTTGTAGCGATGCTGCGCCCGGCGATCGTCGGCGAGCTTCGGATCCACCGCGAGCGCCTCCTGCCACAATCGTGTTGCCGCGGCATATCGTGTTAAGTCGTACGCCCGCTGAGCGAATTGGAGTCGTTCGCCGACGTCCTTCGGACGTTGCTCGCCTTTGACAACCGCTTTCAAGCGGCTATCGAAGGCGGCCATGGCGGGGTCTGTTTCGCGAAACTCCACAAGCTGGCGCTCCGCTTCAGCGAGGCTCTTGAAGTCGCCGAGCGCTCGGCTTGCTGCGATCAGGGCTCCTAGGTGATTCGCCATGAACTCACGATACCTTGGATGAGCGTTGTTCAAAGCGAGCGCTCTTCGCTGGTATCCAACCGCATTTTGCAGCCCGTCACGGGCCGGAACGAAGCGTTTTGCATTCATGTCGATGAGAGCGAGATTGTTGAAGGTTGCGCCCAGGTCGCTCGCGAACTCGGCCGATTCCGGGTGCTCTCGCACCAGCTTTCTCCGAATCGCGAGCGCTGCCTGATAGGACTTCAGCGCGTTGGCGGTTCGCCCAATGGACACCAATACCATGCCGGATTCTTGATGGCTTCTCGCTAGATCGCTCTGAAACTCGGTGACGGAGGGGGTGGCGTCAGCGAGCTTCTTCTGAGTTGCCAGCGCTGTTTCATAGGACTTCAGCGCGTCGGCCGGTTTCCCCGTGAGACGCAGGACGAGGCCGATATTATAGTGGCTTCTCCCCAGATCGCGCTGAAATACGTTGACGGACGGGCTGGCGTCAGCAAGCTTCGCCCGAATCGCCAGCGCTTCGCGATAGGACTTCGCGGCGTCCGACGGTTTCCCGGCGTCAATCTGAAGACTGCCGATATTGTGATGGAGTGTTGCCAGAACGCGCTGAAAGTCGCTGACGGAGGGGTTGGCGCCAGCCAGCTTCGTCTCAATCGCCAGCGCTGCCTCATAACTCTTCAGGGCATCGGCCCATCTCCCGGTGTCTTTTAGCAGGTTGCCCATATTGCCGTAGCTTCCCGCCAGATCGCTCCGAAACTCGCGGACGGCAGGGTTGGCGTCAGCAAGCGTCCTCTGAATCGCCAGCGCTGCCTGATAGGACTTCAGGGCGTCTGCCGGTTTCCCGGTCTGCATCAGGAGGATGCCGATATCGTTGTGGCTTGTCGCAAGATTGCGCTGAAAGTCGCTGACGGAGGGGCTGGCGTCAGCCAGCTTCGTCCAAATCGCCAGCGCTGCCCGATCGGACTTCAGGGCGTCGGCCGGTTTCCCGGTTTCACTCAGCAGTAAGCCAATATTGTTGTGGCTCAGCGCCAGATCGCTCTGAAACTTGCTGACGGATGGGTTGGCGTCAGCCAGCTTCGTCTGAACGGCCAGCGCCGCCTTGAACGACTTCAGGGCATCGGCCGGTTTCCCAGACTCATTCAGCGCGATGCCGATAGCGTTGTGGCTTCTCGCCAGGTCGCTCTGATACTCGATGACGGAAAGGTCGGCCCCAGCCAGCTTTTCCCGGATCGCCAGGGATTCCGCAAAAGCGATCATTGCATCCCGCCTGTCGCCGATCTCGTAGATCAGATCTCCCAGTGCATAGCTTGCCTCGGCGAGCCGAGCCAGCGATTCGGTGCGAGTGTCATGCTCTGCCTGAAGCCGCTCGCGGAGGCTCCGAAAAAAGGCCAACGGCTCCTTTAACAACCGCTTGCGTAGGTCCAGAAGTACCGGGTTATTCTTCAATTGCGGCTCTTCAATCACGGCGTCGCGGAACCGCTTCACGGCGTCGACAGCCAGTTGTTCACCCTCGGTCGCCTTCTTGCGCTCTGCCTCGAGCGCAGTATTGGCGCTCGCAAGGTCGACGTTCTTACGCTCGATGTCGCGGGCGTGGGAATTCCGCTGAGCAGCAACGAGCGCTGCCGCGCACGCGGCCATGAGCAGCATCACGGCCGCGCTCGTCACAAGGGTCTGATGCTTCCGCCCCCAGCGCGCCAAGCGGTCTGACCACGGCTCCGGATAGGCCACTACAGGCTCGTCAGCAAGCCAACGCTCAAGGTCAGACTTGAGGGTCTGCACGGATTCGTAGCGGTTAGGAGGCTTCGCGGCCATCGCCTTCAGGCAAATTGCCTCCAGTGCCAGCGCCACGCCTGGGTTGATCGAGCGCGGCCGAGGAATATCGCCCGAAAGGGCTCTTTGTTCAACATCGGCACCTTGTTCCGCGTTGGTCGGCGCACGCCCAGTCAACAGATGATAGAGCGTCGCTCCCAGACAGTAGACGTCGCTCCGTGGCCCAAGCAGGTCCATCCGCCCCTCGGCCTGCTCCGGGCTCATGTAGGCGGGAGTGCCAATCGCCGAGCCGGCCAATGTCCCCTCGAGCGCACTTCCGGACGTCGGCTTCAGCGGCAGCTCCGGTCGTTCCATCGCACTCTCAGGCTCGGATTGCCCGACGGCCTTCGCCAGACCCCAGTCGACAACCAGGGTCTCGCCATACTTCCCCAGCATGATATTGCCCGGCTTGAGGTCACGGTGCAGCACTCCCCGGCTGTGCGCATACGCGATGGCGTCGCAAACGTCAATGAATCGGCCCAGCAGCTCACGTAGGTCCAAACTACTCCGGCCAGGGTCGCGCCTGGGCTGCTTCTCTGCTTCGTGGAACCGTGCAATTGCCTCTTGGAGATTATTCCCCTTGATGAAACGCATCGCGTAGAAGGGACGACCATCGGGTAGGTGGCCCAAACCGTAAACAGGCACAATTCCTGGATGCTCAAGTCCCCCGGTCACCTCGGCCTCGAACTCGAATCGCGAGCGGAATTGCGGCTCGAAGGCAAACTGAGCCTGAATTTCCTTGAGAGCAACCTCTCGGTTTAACTCCGTGTCCCGAGCAACGAAGACCTGACCCAGACCTCCCTTGGCGTGAGGCCGTAGAACAACGAAGCGGGTTCCGGCCGAAGTCGAGCCACCAACAACGGTCGGAGCGGGACTCTGCGCCGACTCGTCCTCCCGGCCGTGCCGCGCGGCCGAAACATAGCCCAGGCTGGCCTGGACATCTTGATCGGCGACGCGAGAAAGGTCCTGCCGCGCCGAGCCGATCGAGCTGAGGGCGGCCAGGCTTTTCTGGGGATCGTTGTCGAACTTCTCGAGGTGCTTGGCGACGAGCGCACCCAGAAGCGCGAATTCATCCGGCGCAAGTGCACCTCGATCCACGAGGATTTCACCGAGCGGGCGCACTTTATCGTGAACCCAGCGATTGAAGGCGTCGAGCAGGGCATCGCGATCGATAAAGTTATTCTGCAGAGCGAGTAGCCCGAACAGCAGGTTACGGCTGGCACCGACGGGTGGCATCTTCGCCCTTTCTGTGTCAGAGGTTTGGTGAACGGCAACAGCAACCCATTCTACTCCGCGAGTGTGCGCCAAGCTTCAACGAAGTACTCCGATGACGCCCATGATCGACTCGAGCGGCGTTACGCAGTCCAAGCTCTCCGCGGAAGTTGGCATATCAATGTCGACAATTTCCGAGGTGCTCCACGGCAAGGAGAACTCAACCGCAAGCAAATCACATCGCTCGCGCGGTATTTCCGAGTCGACCCAGGTGTGTTTCAAGTCTGAGCCGCACGAGCCTTGAACGATTCTTCGCAGGAACGAGGAAACCTGCGAGCGACGGCGGCGGCCCGGCGGGCGTTCGCTTGCACCCGACGACGGGGCTCCGTATCCTGGCGCAAGCTTTCTTCGGAGCCAAGCCGATGCTCTTGCCGCATACCGACGGATTCCGCGCCAAGCTGGCAGCCGGCCAAACCTGCCTGGGTACGGTCATCACATTTACCGATGCAACGGTCACGGAGCTGTTGTGCCAGGTGCTCGACTTCGTCTGGATCGACATGGAGCACAACGCACTGTCGCTCGAGACGGTGCAGGCGCATCTGATGGCAACGAAGGGGAGCGACACGACGGCCCTGGTTCGCGTTCCGTGGAATGACCCGGTCTTGATCAAGCCTGTCCTCGACATCGGGGCACCGGGCATCATCGTTCCGCTCGTCCGCTCGGCGGACGAGGCGCGCCGCGCGGTCGCGGCCTGCCTGTACCCACCGGAGGGAATTCGCGGGTTCGGCCCGCGCCGGGCGTCGAACTACGGCGCGCTGGGCGGCCCGGAATTCTGCCGCGCAGCCAACGCGAGCATCATGCCGATCGTTCAGATCGAGCACATCGAGGCCGTCGAAAGCATCGAAGAGATCCTCGCCATTCCCCGGCTGGCGAGCATCGTCTTCGGCCCCAACGACCTGGCGGGCTCGATGGGACTGATGGGCCAGCCCAGGCATCCGGACGTGCTCAAGGCGATCGAATCCGTCATTGTCAAAGCACGTAAGGCAGGCATACCCGTCGGCATAGGCATCGGCGACGACCCCGACCAGCTCGCCGACTGGATCGCCCGCGGCGTGCAATGGCTGGCGATGGGCGGCGACTGCTCGCTTTTGCTGCGAGCGGCCAGAGAAACCGTGGCTGCGGTTCGACAGAAATCCGGGTGACCCGAATTCGCGCGCAACTCTACGGCAGGATCTCGGCCACGCTGATTCGTCCAACCTCACGGCCTTCGATCACGACGGAGACTTCGTCTGCTGCCGCCAAGCCAACGTCATCCGATCGGCAGACACCGCCGGCACACTGCTAGCATTGGTGCGACTGAAACGTGCGAGGGACCCGAACTCTACGCACTTGGCGCGACCGCTCGCGCCCTGTATGGTGATGCTCGCTGTCTGGAGCGGAGTGCACGTTCCGGTGGGGTCACGCAATTCTTTCAGCCTGGCTGGCATGACGATCACCGGGCCGGAAGGTCACGGCAGGAACGCTGGGAGGTCGGTGCCGTAAGTTACGACCTCCCGGGTCGAATGCTTTGGACAGATTCACTTGTCAGCGGTCTTGATCTTGTCGCGCCTGCATCGGCCCGGCTGTCATTTCTCCCGGCACTGACGGAAGTTGCCTTTCGCGGAGCGAAGGGCGAAACAAAGGCGTTCGCTTAGAAATCACTGTCGATCGACAGCAAGTTCCCTATCCGTGCGCTTGCGCATCAAGTCGGCGCAACTGGCATACACTTCGAGGAGCATCATCCGATGGCGTCAAAACTCTATGCTCAACTCTCCACGCTTCTGGCCGTTCGCGCGAAAGGGCGCCCGAGTAACCGCCCGCGACGAGCATCCCGATCCTTCGACGACCTCGAGAATCGGACGCTTCTCGCGACGATTTTTACCGTTGATCTCACGAGCGATAGCGGCGCGTCCACGGGTCCTGACGCGGGTGATTTGCGCTATGTTGTCGGTCTGGCAAATGCGAACTCGGATCCGGCTGGGAGCGAGATTCAGTTTGACCCGACAGTCTTCTCGACGCCTCAGGTGATTACACTCGGATCCTCACTTACGCTTTCGGAAACACCCGGGGAAGAGACGATCGCAGGGCCAGGTGCGAGCCTGGTGACAATCGGCGCAAATCACAACGGCAGCGTGTTCAGCGTGTTCAGCGTGTTCAGCGTGAATTCGGGTGTAACAGCGAGCCTCATGGGACTCACGATCTCTGGCGGCAACACAACGATCGGCGGGGGAATCAACAATAGTGGCAACTTGACGGTCACCGACTGCACGATTTCCCATAATTTCGCGGAATCGAACGGCGGCGGCATCGCGAACAACGGCTCGCTGTCGGTCTCGGGCAGCACATTGACGCAGAACCAATCCACAGATGGTGCGGCGGTGTATGTCGGTGGCGGGGATGCGACGTTCACCAATGACGCGTTCACGGGGAATTATGCCGAGGGATTCGCCGATTCCTATGCGCATGGCGGCGGGCTCTACGTGGCAGGCGGCAGCGTCATTATGAACAACGATGTCGTGAGCCACGACACCGCCCAGGGTGGATATGGACAGAGCACCGGCACCTCTGTCGGCCCCCAGCCTGGCGGCCGGGGTGTTGCAGGAATCGGCGAAGGTGGTGGGATTTTCGTTTCTGGCGGATCGCTGACCGTTAACTCGACAACGATCACGGATAATGCTGCTTTTGGCGGCCAGGCGGAAAACGGCACGCAAGGTGGGTCGACCGGCACAGGAATCAGGGGGACGTCTTACGGGAAGACAACCGGGACAATCGGAGCCGGTCGCGGAAAAACGGGACAAGCCGGCGGCATCGGCGGACGGGGGCCACATGGGCCAACCGGTCACGCGGGGTTCGGGGCTGGAATCGGAGCAGGGGGCGGGCTGGGTGTCGGCGGCGGAACGGTTACGCTCGTCGACGTTGTTTTTGATTCTGACAAGGTGCAGGGCGGCCGGGGCGGCGCCGGGGCGAAGGGCGCGAAAGGGGGTCGCGGTGGAACCGGGGGCCAGGGCGGAACGGGAGGCAACGGTGCACCGGTATCAACTGGCATCCGCGGCGGTAGCGGCGGAAACGGCGGCGAGGGAGGCAACGGCAACACCGGCGGAACCGGCGGAACGGGAGGCACCGGAGGCCAGGGCGGCGCGGGGCAAGGGGGCGCCGTGTTCATCCTGGGGGGGTCCGTCACTGTCGTTGATAGCAGTCTTCAGAATAACGAAGCAATCGGCGGCAACGGAGGGATCGGCGGCATTGGAGGCACCGGTGGAACCGGCGGGCGGGGTGGCCATGGCGGCGTGGGTGGCAACGGCGGCAGTGGTTCCGGCCCGGGGCCCGGCGGCCGTGGAGGCAACGGTGGCAGCGGTGGCAGGGGCGGCACGGCCGGTGCCGCAGGAGTCAGCGGCAACGGCGGAACGGCGGTGGGAGGCGGTCTTTATCAAGTTGGCGGGACGGTGACTCTCGAGAACGTCACGGTCGCAGATAATTCGGTCTCCGGGGGTTCGCCAGGGCCGGTGCAGCTCGGAATGGCAGTCGCCGGCCGGGGAGGCGAAGGTGGTAGCGGCGGTCCGCCGGGGGCACCCGGTGTAAACCCCGGCGGAACGCGCGGTCCATCCGGTTCCTCCGGCTATCGCGGCCGGTCGGGCACCTCCGGTTCGCGTGTCGGGGCGGGCAGCAGTGGATCTACCGGAACTGTTGGCGGCGGCGGCTTGTACCTGACCGCGGGGATAATGAACATCGACGACTCCACCGTCGCGCTCAATAGCGCGAGTGGCGTAGGCGACGGCGTCGATCAGACCGGCATCGCGACGGTGGTCTCCCGAAACTCGATCTTCGCCGAAAACGGCACCGACGATTATGCCGGCACGGGAATCGCGAATTACTGCCTGTTTCAGAACGCACCCACCGCTACTCTCTCCGGTTCGAACAACCTCGTCGTCGTCGATTCGGGGCTCGATCCCAACGGACTGCAAAACAACGGCGGGCCGACCGAAACGATCAAGCTGGTTGCGGGCAGCCCCGCCATCGACGCGGGCAGCAACGCGCTGATCGCCATCGACCCGACCACGGGCCAGCCGCTGGCCACCGACCAGCGCGGTCCGGGCTTCCCGCGGATCAGCAACGGCCGCGTTGATATCGGTGCTTACGAGACTCAAGCGGCCGCAGCGGCCACGACGACGTTGCTCACCAGCTCGGCGAACCCGTCTGTCAGCGGACAGCCTGTGACGTTCACGGCGACCGTCAGCTCAAACACATCCGGAACCGGCACGCCGGGCGGCAGCGTGGACTTCTTCGACACGACCACGAGCACGGATCTCGGTGCGATGTCGCTCAGTGGCGGCAAGGCCACCCTGAGCACATCCGCGCTGGCTGTGGGCAACCACGTGATCCAGGCGACATATCTCGGTGACAGCAGCTTCATCACGAGCATGGATTCGCTCTCGCAAACCGTCAATCGCGACGGCGCCAGCATTCAGTTGACGTCATCCGCAAATCCGTCGTCATTCGGCCTGGCGGTCACGTTTACCGCGAAGCTCGTTGCCGACCCACCGGGTTCGGGCACTCCCACCGGCAGCGTCGATTTCTTCGACGCCACGACCGGTATCGATCTCGGCACGGTCGGGATCGCGCACGGAGTCGCTGCGCTCAAGACATCTTCGCTGCCC
Source organism: uncultured Planctomycetota bacterium (assembly GCA_963823665.1). Classification (GTDB taxonomy): domain Bacteria; phylum Planctomycetota; class Planctomycetia; order Isosphaerales; family Isosphaeraceae; genus CAVXHV01. The sequence continues at coordinate 1,115,659 of CAWGMQ010000006.1, read as the reverse complement.
GTCGGCACCAACATGATTGCGGCCAGATATAGCGGCGACGCTAACTTCCTCAAAAGCGCCGCGGCGTACACCGCCACGGTGAACCCGTCGATCATCGTGCTCGACCCCTCGGCTTCAGGTGCACTCAGCGCATCGGGCAGCGCCCGACTTCAGGTTCCCGGTGCGATCTATGTCGATTCCAGCTCGTCTTCGGCACTTTCGGCCAGCGGCAGCGCGCAGATCAAAGCCGCGGCCATCGATGTGCACGGCAACGTCCAGAAGAGCGGCAGCGCAAGCCTCACCCCCAAGCCGATCACCGGCGCGACGATCCTTGCCGACCCGCTCGCCGCACTGGCGCTGCCGAGCACAGTGGGTATGCAAAACCGCGGTAGCGAGCGGCTCTCCGGCAATTCAGCGGCGACCATTCAACCCGGCATCTACACCCAGATCGCCGTCTCGGGAAATGCCAAGCTCACGCTGAGCAGCGGCGTGTACATCATCGAAGGGGGTGGCTTCTCGGTCTCGGCAAACGCGAGCGTGAACGGGGCCGGCGTGATGATCGTCAATGCCGGAAGCAAGTATCCCAGCCAGGGGGGAAGCTACGGCAGCATCGCGCTCGGAGGAGCCGGGACGTTTAGCTTGAGCCCGATGTCGACCGGAATGTACGCGGGAGTGGTGCTTTTCCAGCCGCATGGCAATTCGAGCACGCTCTCGATCAACGGGAATGCCTCGGGGATCACCGGTGAAATCTATGCGCCTGACGCAAAGCTCACCGAGAGCACGGGTGCCCAGCCGAGCGCGGCGGTTGTCGTCGATGAGCTGGCGGTTAGTGGTGCCGGAGCCGCGGCGAGCTCGTCTCTCATCGACCTTGCGCTAGCCGATCTGAGCGCTGAGGACGCAGGCCCGGATTCATGGGTTAGCCCCAACACCACCCAAAACGCGCCCACGGCCAGCGAGTACGAGGCGCGCGACGCTCTGGTTGCCGCGCTGCGCGTGGGTGTGCCGATCCCGGACGCGTTGCGCCCGAAGCTGGCAAGTCTTCTCCTGTCTTGAGATGCGGCTGTCTAAAGAGAATATTGAAAATACCGAAACCCGGCATCGCCAGCGGAGGTAATGACTTGCTGGAGTCGCCCCGCGACTTCGGTCGATCCGATCGGGTAAGTTGGGTTAGATACTCGAAAGGCAGGTCACCACGATGAGAAGACGATGCGCCAGGGCGGCCGTTGTGGGCGAAACGCCGTGCGAGACCGATCGCATTCTCGATTCGGTTCGACGCTCGCGGCACGGAATGGCGCGGCTGCTGTTCTCGGGCGCCTCGGCAACGGCATTGATCACAGTGGCCGTGACGGTCCTCGCCGACGACAAGAAAGACGCGGCCAAGACCGCCGAGCCCGAGACCGTCGTCTGCCTCGAGCTGCCGCATCCGGAGCGTCTCCTCGACCGCTTGACCGACCCGCGAATCCAGGGGTATCTGAACCTCCTTCCACAATACCAGAAATTCGCGAGCGGCAAGCAGCTTGCCGACCTGCGCGGGGTCGCGGGGGTGATCGCGTCGCAGCTTGACACGACCTGGGAAGCGGGGTTGCGCGATCTGACCGGCGGAGGGGTCCTGGCCGAGATCGAGGCATCTCCGGGCCAGAGCCCGCGGATCCACGTGCTCGTCACCGCCAAGAAACCGGAGCTGCTCGCAAAAGCGAGCGAGGTGTTTCTGAAGCTCGCCCGCCAGGACGCACAGCAGAAGGGGAACCCCGACCCGGCCGTTGAGTCGACTCATCGCGGGCTCACGATCACCGCGCTCGGCGGCCCGCAGGGGCTCGCCTATTGCATCGGCGACGGCAAGCTGCTCGCGACAAACTCGGTGAAGAACATCGAGCAACTGATCGACCGCGGCATCCAGATGGCCGCACTCTCCGGCAAAGCTCCTGCGCCGGGCAAGGCCGACGGCGCGCTCGCGGCCCTGGGCGCATCGCCGCGCTGGAAGGCGATCCGTGATAAACAGAAACCGGACGCCCTGGCATGGTCTTACGTCGATCTCGACCGCCTCCGCAAGATCGATCCCGCGAAGTTTGGCTACAAGAATCCACCCGATACGGGCGTCACGCTGCTGTTCGGCTCCTGGTACGAGGCGTTTCGCAAGGCGACCGGGGCGACGGCCTCGATTCGCTGGTCGGACACCGAGCTCGCCGCAAGCGTCGACTTCATGCAGCCGGCCGGTGATCGAGCGCCGGCGTTCAAGGGATATTTGCCGATCGCGGGAAAAGGCGCAGGCGCGATCATCCGGCCGCCGGGGACGATCGGGTCGCTTTCGTTCTGGCGCAACTGGTCGGCGATCTGGGAATCGAAAGCCGACCTGTTCTCGCCCGAGACCGTGCAAGGTTTCGCCCAGCTCGACACGTTCGCCGGCCAGTTCTTCGGCGTTCGTGAATTCGGGCCGGACGTGCTGGGCGCGTTCGAGCCGCACTGGCGGCTGGTCGTGGCCGCTCAGGATTATCAGTCGATCAAGCCGGTTCCGGAGGTCAAGTATCCGGGATTGGCGTTCGTGACAGAGCTGACCGAGCCCGATTCCGATTTCGCACAGCGTCTCAAGGTTGCGTTCCAGACGTTCGTCGGTCTCTCGAACGTGGATGCTGTGCAGAAGAAAGGACCGCCGTTTGAGCTGGTCTCGGAACAGGTTGACGGCGTCACGCTGGCGACCGCGCGATACATGGTGCCCAAATCCGACTCTCCCGCGCCAACCTCGCCCGACGCGCGGTATAACGTCAGCCCGTCGGCCGCTCAAGTCGGCAAGTACTTCATCCTGAGCACCAGCGCCGGCCTGGCGCGGGCACTCATCAAGGACCTGAAGAATCCGGATGCCGCACGGAAGCTCTCAGGGGAGTCGAGTGAGACGGCCGTGCTCGAGGCCGACGGCCCCGAGCTCGCCCGCCTGCTCGAGCTCAACCAGGCGCGGCTGGCCATGCAGCTCATGCTGGGCCGAGGCCTGACCAAGGAGAAAGCCGAGGCCGAGGTCGCGAAAGGGCTGGACTTGCTGCGTTACCTGGGCGCGGGCCGGATGGCCGTGCGCGACGAGCCCGAGAAGACGTCCCTCGAGCTCACCTTCAAGCTTTCCAAGTGACGGATCGACCCCGGAGGCTGGCGCCCCGATGAGAGCCGCGCAGACACGTGAGCCTTTTGACCCGCAGTGGGCATGGAAGCCGTTCGAGCCGTCGCGAACGCGGCCCTGGACGATTGCGACCGTTGCCCACCTTCATCGCCGCGCCGCGTTCGCGCCGAGCTGGGGCGTGCTCAAGCGCGACCTTTCTGCGGGTCCCTCCGAAAGCATCGATCGGCTCTTGAAAGGCGAGGCGAAGAGCGCTGCCGGCACAGACGCTTCGGAGCTCGAGCTAACGCTGGCGGCGATGGCCAGTCAGCTCGCCCCATCGGCCGACCTGGCGCGAATCCAGGCGATCTGGCTCTACCGGATGATCTTCACGCCGCATCCCCTTCGCGAGCGGATGACGCTTTTCTGGCACAATCACTTCGCCACCTCGAACATCAAGGTCCAGAGCCCGCTGCTCATGCAGCGCCAGAACGACCTGTTCCGGGCGGACGCGCTGGGAGATTTTCGCGCCCTGGTTAGGGCGATCGGCAAAGACCCGGCGATGCTCATCTGGCTCGATTCGACGATCAACCGAAAGGCGAAGCCGAACGAGAACTACGCCCGCGAGGTGATGGAGCTCTTCACGCTGGGGCGGGGGCACTACACGGAGAAGGACATCCGGGAAGCCGCGCGGGCGTTCACCGGATGGTTCGTCGTCCGCGACCAGTTCGAGGAGGTTCCCCGGCAGCACGATGGAGGGCCCAAGTCAATCCTGGGCCAGACCGGAAACTTCGACGGCGACGCTGTTCCCGGCATTCTGCTCAAGCAGCCCGCGTGTGCACTCTTCATCTGCCGCAAGCTGTTCCGTCATTTTATCAGTGAGACCGATGCTCCCTCAGACGCCCTTCTTGCACCGCTCGCCGCGGTGCTGCGAGATTCGGGTTACCAGATCGAAAAACCCGTCGAGATGATCCTGCGATCGAATCTGTTCTTTGACGCGAGCGTGCAGCGGCGGCGGGTGAAGTCGCCGGTCGAATTCGCGATCGGCACGATTCGCTCGCTTGAGATCTTGAACCCCACGGTTGCGACCGCGGCGCTGGCGGAATCTTGCGAGCGCATGGGCCAGAGCCTGTTTGCTCCGCCCTCGGTTGCGGGCTGGGACGGCGGGCCCGGCTGGATCAACTCCACTGCCATGCTCGCGCGAGCCAACCTCGCCCTGGGTTTGCTTGCCGAAGGCGACACGCCTCTGGGCGGCCGGTGCAACCCCTGGGGTCTGGCCGGCACTCGCGGCTCCGGCCGCCGCAACGACCTCGCCGGATTCTTCATTGACTTGTTGTTGCAAGATGCCCTGGAGCCCAAAGCCCGGCAGCAGATCGAGCAAGCGGCGTCGGCAAAAAACATGAGCGACGAGCAAGCCGCGCGGGAGGTCGTAAGGCTCATTTTGACATCACCGGAATACCAAGTTGGATAAAAAAGGAGCCTTCAAATGACCTGGAGCCGTCGACGATTCTTGAACACCTCGCTCGCCTCAAGCACCCTCGTGGCGCTCGGCGGGAGCACGGTTCCCACGTTTCTGAGCCGCTCGGCACTCGCAGCTCGAGGCGCGAAGTCGAACGAGCGCATCCTGGTCATCATTCAGCTTCTGGGGGGTAACGACGGGCTGAACACCGTCGTGCCGCACGGAATCGAAGGCTACAACCGCGGGCGTAGGCTGCTGCGGCTCTCGAGTGGGCAAATCCAGAAGATCACGCCCGAAATCGGTCTACACCCGTCGATGGGTGCGATGGCCAAGCTGCTCGAGAACAAGCGGCTGGCAGTGATTCAGGGCGTGGGCTATCCCAACCCCGACCGCTCGCACTTCCGCTCGATGGAGATCTGGGAATCAGGGCGCCTGGAAAACGACGCCAAAGCTCTTGAAACCGGCTGGTTGGGCCGAACGCTCGACTCAGCGGCCGGCAGCGGCAAGCCCGGGCAAGATCCTCCCGGGCTGCATATCGGCAACCGGTCGCTGCCGCTGGCGCTTCGAGCGAAGAAGACGGGGGTTCCGTCGGTCGAGAGCCTGGAGAGCTACAAGCTTCAGCTCGCGGGCACCGACGCCGAGAAGCAAGCAGAGCGCGGTGCGCTCAACAAGCTCGCCGCGATGGAGCGCCGTAGCGACGACCCGCTCCTGGGCTTCATCAGCCGGACGACGCTTTCGGCCTATGAGTCAAGCAGCCGCCTTGAGCAGCTTGCCAAGCGCGGGCAGGGGGGCGCCAAGTATCCGAACTACGGGCTGGCGAAGCGGCTGGAGTTGATTGCCCAGATCATCAAGGCGGATTTCGGCACGCGAATCTTCTACACATCGCTCGATGGGTTTGACACGCATGCCAACCAGCTTGGAACTCATGCTGCCTTGCTGCTTGAGCTTTCTGATTCGATCGGCGCGTTTCACGACGATCTGAGCACGGCGGGCCACGGTGACCGCGTGGCGCTCTTGACATTCAGTGAGTTCGGACGCCGGGTTCTGGAGAACGCATCCGGGGGCACCGACCACGGCGCGGCCGCGCCGCTGTTCCTGGTCGGGCCGGTCGCGAATGCTGGACTTGTTGGTGCACATCCCAGCTTCGACGATCTGGACGACGGTGATTTGAAGCATCACACCGACTTCCGGCGAGTGTACGCAAGCCTGGCAGGCGACTGGCTCGGCTGTGCCGCCGAGCCGATTGTGGGCAAGGGGTTCGCGCCGCTGCCGTTATTGCGGCGATCTTGAACGAAGTCGCATTGAATTCACAGCGGCCGTACGACCTCGACGTAGCTCATCGCTGACGAGAACGGTCCGGCCGGCATGCTCTGCGGTGTATCCGCGCGCGCCGCTTCGCAACATCTCTTAACCGCGTGGCGCCGCTGGCGTTCAGAGCATGAAGCTGTGCAAGCACGCACAACGACGTCGTTGTCCGTTCACAACCGTCTCGAATAGTTTTTCAAGAATCTTTGGGGGATTTTGTCCCCCGATGGCGCATTGGTGATCGGGACGCTCGAAATCTGTCTGCGAAACACCGTTCCGAAGAGCTCCCGAAAAGACTGCTCGCGCAGCGCTCCCGAACGATTAACACCGCGCGGCAGCGTCCGGTGCTGCAATGCGCTTTGAGGAGATGGCAACATGGCGCCAACTGCTTGGGGCTGTCTTTCAACATGTCTCGCCGAGGGGGGCGCCGCCGCGGACGCCGTAGCCGTGATGCGCTGGCGCTGCCCCGCCGGCTCGAGTTTGACAGCCTGGAAAAACGAACACTACTCACCGTCACCTCGACGTTCAACGCCAGCACCGGCTTGCTCTCCATCAGCTCGAACGCCGCCGACAACATTCAGATTGAAATCGGCAACGGCGTGGTCCTGGTGAACACCGCCAATCCCAACACCGGTCCCCTCCCGCTTGCCGCCGTCACCCAGCTTTCCATTACCGCCGGCCCCGGCGGTGGAACGATCGATCTCACCCAGCTCAACACGGGTGCACTGCCGAATCTGACAAGCGGCACCATCATCGGCCAGGCGGTCACCACTCTGGAAGCTCCACTGATTCAGGCGAACACCTGGACCATCACCGGCTCAGATCAGGGGACCGTCGGAATCTTCAGTTTCACCGACGTGACGAACTGTATCGGCGGTAATGTAGCCGACACATTCAACTTCCCCAACGACGCCGGCGTGATCTTGGGCAACATCACCGAGTTCAACGCCCCATTGAATTTCAATGGCGACAATCTCGCGCTTCAAGGAACCATCAACAGCATGGGCGGAAACATCACAATCAACAATCCGTCCGTGATCTATAACCCCGGCTTGTTAGGAGTGGTCAGGCTGAACAACGGCAGTATCTTTACCGACGGCGGCAACCTGACCGTCTACGCCGACACCATCATCGTCAACGACGTCGGCGTCCCGGAGACCATCTCCACCCGCGATACCTTCTCCGTCCCCGACAACCCCGTGACCGACCAGTCCATCGGCAGCTCGGGCAACATCGCCTTCACCGGTTTCAACATCACGCTCGGCACCAGCACGACCGAGCCGGCGCAGGGCCCGCCGATTCAGACGACGAACTTCTACAGCCAGGTCGTGTCGTTCTCTCAGTACCCCACTCTGTTCACCCCCGGCACGATCACCATGACCGCGGTCGAGATGGCCGGCGCCGGCAGCGGGGAAGGCTATAATTTCCCCGTCATTCCCAAGCTCGACGAAACCGCGACCAGCATCGACGTCAACCAGTGCGGCATGTATGGCGGCGCGATCACGTTCAATTGTTCCGCCGAAAGCCTGCACGCCACCACCGACGTCAACACGTCCACCCCAACGACGATCCAGACGGGCATCAATTTCATTGACAACTTGACCATTCTGGGCGGCCTGGCGGAATCCACCGCAGACGCGACGATCAACCTTGGCCCCGACAGCTCGATTGTCGGAACCAGCTTCGACGCCATGGCGCTTGCGAACTCGGACTCAGAGACCAAGCCCATCGCGATCAAGCTCGGCGTTGCGCTCTCAATCGATGAGACGGCCGCAACGCTGACCGCGTCCGGCAAAATCAACACCACCGGCGACACCACCCTGGACGCAGGCGCGGTCAATACCTTGAGCGCGATTGCCAACGCCGGCGGCAATGCGGCCGGCGCCGGCGCGGCCATCGCCATCGGATACGAAGAATCGACCGCTTCTGCCATCGCGACCAACACAGCGCAGATTCGCTCAGGCGGCGACCTCACCATTCAGGCCAATACGACCAACAACAAAGCGCTACAGGCCGTCACCACCACGGGTGACAACGGCAACATCGGCGTCGGCGTCGCCATCGCCTCGACCACCGACAACACGACCGCCCAGATGAACGGCTCCGCGCAGGTCGGCGGCGACGCGCTCATTCAAGCGAGCGAGACCAAGAACGGCTTCGACGGAACCAAGCTCTTCTTCCTCCCCAACCTCTTTACCGGCGTCGCAGTCAACACGGGCGTCGGCACCGACGACTCCGGAGACTTGCTGACGAATCTGCAAGGCGCAACAACCAGCGCCGTCCTGAGTGTAGTCGGACCGTTTCTCACGAACTTGATCCCCCTCTTGCGATCGAAAGGCGGGCCGGCCGCACAGATACCGCTCAACGCCCAGGCCACGGCCGCGGTCGCCATCGACGTTGAAACAAACACAGCCTCTGCCTCGATCGGCACAGACGCGCTCATGCGGGTCGCCGGCAACTTGAGCCTGGACGCCAACACCAACGATCGGCCCAACGTCCTGGCCAGCTCCGGCGTCAGCCAGCCGTCGAGCGGAACCGGCAGCGGCGGGACCAACAGCAACTTCGATTTCGACGGCTCGGCGGCGCTGGCCTACGGCGACTACACCAACACCGCCACCTCCACGATCAGCTCAGGCGCCACGGTCGATGTCGGGCAGACGCTCGCCGTCACTTCCGAGGCGCTCAATGACTTTCAGTACAGCTACGGCGTGAATCTCTACACGGCGATCGCGCAAAACCCGACCTTCGTAGCCGGCCAGCCCGGCTCAACCGACGTCACGCTCAATCCCAACGACATCGTCGAGAACGGACCCGGCGGCAGTGAAATGGGCAACGCGGGTGACTGGTATCAATACCTGGGCGGGACGCTCCCGAACGCCAACCTCACCACCGAGAACTACACGAACACCAGCCTCTGGACCGATCTCGGTCCCGGATGGGAATACAGGGGACTCAGTTTCCTCAGAAACTTCAACACGTATCTCGATAACAGCTTCGGCCAAGATAATAACCTGTTCGACACCTGGAGCCAGTCGACGAGCACGAATGGTAATACCCCGGTGGCCGTCGCGGGCTCGTTCACCTGCGAGATCTTGAACCAGACAAGCAACGCGTCCATCGCCTCCGGGGCCCAGATCAACCAGGATACCGACCCGACCTACCGCACTGGAACGCAAAGCGTCTTTGTGCTGGCCACCGGCACCAATTCCTCTTTGAACGCCGGCGGCAGCGTTCAAACGCCCGGCCTCTCGGGCAGCAACATGGAATACCAGATCGGCCTGAACAAGCCGGGCGCTGGCGTCCAGGCTTCGGATGCGTCGGTCGGAGCCGCGTTCGTACTCGTGCTTTACACTGACGACGTCACCGCAACCATCAACTCCGGCGTGAATCTCTTTGCCAACAGTCTGGATGTCGACGCCGAGACCGCCGTCTTCAACTTCTCGATCATGATCTCCGGCGGCACCTCCAATAATTTCGGCTTCATCGGCGTCTTGAGCGTGGTGGATGTGAACGACACGACCCTCGCCCAGATCGCCTCGGGCGCCACGATTGACGTCGGCTCAAACGACGTCGTCGAACCCCTTCCGACCACGCCGCCGAACACCATCCCTGCGTTCACGACCGATGCGATCCTGAACAATGAATTGTCCGGAACGAAGGGAACCGACTCCTCGGGAAATCCGACCGACACCGTCAATGCGAGCACGATCGTCCAGGCGCACGACCTGCTCGACCTGTTCAATTACGCGGGCGGGATCATGGCCGGCACCAACTCAGGCGTCGGCGCCTCCGTTGACGTGAACACCGTGACTCGCGACACCGAGGCCTACATCGGCGACCCGAGCACCTCCTCAGGCAACGGCAGCGTCGCCACGGTGCACTCCGGCGGCCCCATCATCGTCGACGCGCAGAACAACGGCTTCGTCAACACCGGCGCGCTCGCTGCCTCCAAGGTCGCACCCGGCTCGAGCGCCGGCTCAAACAGCTCCTATGGCGTCGGCATCTCGGGCGACGTTTCCTACGACCAGGTCACCGACACGACGCTTGCATATCTGCACAATGCCGTGGTGACCGCCCCTGCTGTGAATGTCAATTCGGCAAACAAGACCGAGTTCATCGCCATCAGCGGCTCGTTCGCGCTGGTGTTTAATAAAAGCACGTCCTCAGGCATTGCCGGCTCATACACTCAAAACTCCATCGGAGGCGCAACCAGCTCCTTCCTCGACAACGCGAGCGTCACCTTGACGACCGGCAATCTGACGGTTGACGCCGCGACCACCGGAGAAACCTATTCCCTTTCCGCTAGCGGCTCGCTCGTCACGTCTGGTCAAGGCATCGCGATCGCCGGCCAGGTCAGCATCAATTCGATCGGCATCAGTACAACCGCCGAGATCATGGACAACTCGGTCATCACGGCCGGCACCAATAACGTCACGCTGACCGGAACGGATAACAATTACATATTCGCAATCTCGGGATCTCTCGCGTACGGCGGCCGCGCCGGCATCGGCGCCGCGGTCGCTACCAACACGGTCAACGACACCGCCGGCGCCACAATCGACGATTCGACCGTCCCCTCGGCGGGCGCGGTGGCTCTGACCGGCGACAACGTTTCCGGCGGCATCCTGAGCATCACAGTCGGCGGTGCCGGAGCGCAGACCTTCGCGCTCGGCGGTGCCGTCTCGACCAATAACGTGAACAACACGAACGACGCCGAAATCACCGGCGGCTCAAACGTGACCGCGGCGAATTCCGTCACGCTCTCCTCGGGCGACAATCCGACGATCGAGGCGATCGCCGGCGGTATCGCCGGCTCGGGCCAGGCCGCTGTCGGCGCTGCGATCGCAACCAACACGATCGGCGACAAGACGGAAAGTCACATCGATGGTTCGACCGTGACCTCAAGCGCCGTGACCTTGGGCGCGATCTCGACGGCGTCGATCGAAACCCTGACCATCGGCGGCGCCGGGTCAGGGACGTTCTCCCTCGGGGGAGCCATCGGCCTGGACACGATTGACGACACGACCGAGTCCTACATCACGGGCGGCGCCACGGTCACGGCATCACAGGGGCTCTCCCTCACGGCAACCGATACCCCCTCGATCACCGCAGGAGCAGGCGCCTTGGACGGCTCCGGCACAGCGGCCATTTCCGCCGGCATCGCCACGAATGACATTAGCGACGTCGTGAAGGCCTACATCGATGGCGGTTCGATGATCCAGACCGGCTCCCTCACCGAAACCGCCACCGAGACCGCGACGCTCGAGGTTGCCAGCCTGGGCGCCGCCGGAGGCGGCAGCGTGGCCATCGCCGGCGGCGTCGGCATCAACGACATCACCGATAACGTCGACGCCCACATCGCCGGCGGAACGACAGTCGTCTCCACCGGCGATATCTCGATCACCGCGCAAGACACCTCGTCAAACAGCTCGCTCACCGGCCAGGCGTCCGTTGCCGGCGCGACGGGTATCGGCGCCGCCGTCTCCTACAACGAGATCGCCAACACGATCACTGCCTATATTTCGTCGTCGAATGTCACCTCCACCGGCGGCAGCGTCTACATCAATGCCATTTCAACCCCGTCGATGTACACCTCAGCCGCGGGCTTGAGCGGTGGCCTCGCCGGCATCGCCGGCAGCGTGGCCGTCAACGTGCTCCAGTCGGGCGTGACCGCATTTATCGTCGGCTCGATCGTGAACGCCTTCGCCAACATTCTGGTGAGCGCCCAATCGACCGATATCCTGCAAGTCATCGCCGGTACCCTGGCCGCCGGCGCCGCCGGCATCGGCGGCACAGTCGTCATCAATACGATCGCCGACACCACGCTTGCCTACGTGGACGGATCCACCGTCACCGCCGCCGGGCAGGGGCCATCCTTCCAGCTCGATTACACCGACCCGGGCAGCGGCAGCCAGAATGTCGAAAACTTCAAGGGGCTGGCCGTCGTAGCCAGCTCCACCGAAACCCCCAATACCAATGGGCTCGATGCATCGGTCTTCGCCGTCAATCTCGCCGTCGGTCTAGCCGGCATCGGCGGTTGCGTGGTCGTCACGGGCTTGAGCAACATTACACAGGCCTACATCGCCAGCTCGCACGTCAACTCAAGCGCACAAGAAGAGGGCGGCGTATTCGTTCAGTCCAATTCGTATGATTATATGAAGATTATACCCGGTTCCCTCAGCGGCGGCGTTGTCGGGGTCGGTGGGGCCGTGGCGCGCACCGACGACACCAGCGAGACTTGCGCCTTCATCTCCAGCAGCAATGGCACCGGAACAGACCCTTATCCCACTCAGCCGTCGGTCGTCTTTGGATCATCGGTTCAAGTGAGCGCGGCCAGCAGCGAGCAGTTCGAAGTCGACGTCGTCGGCTCAACCGGCGGCGTGATCGCCGTCGCCGGCTCCGTTGCCGTCACCACGATCAGCACCGGCACGGTCGCGTTCGTGCGCGATTCCTCCATCTTCTCGCGAGGCGAAGCGGCGGTAGAGGCCTACGACAACGCCGAGATTGACCCCTCGGTCGGCGCTTTGGCCGGTTCCGCGGTCGGCGTGGCCGGCTCAGTGAGCGTGAACACCATCGAGAATACCGTCCTGGCGCAGGTCTTCGGCGGCGATATGACGGCCGCCGGCTCGATCAACGTCATGGCAACGAGCATCGAGACGATCAATCCCTACACCGGAACGATTAGCGCGGCGGCCATCGCGCTGGCCGGCGCCGTCTCCGTTGACACGATCCAGACAACCACGGAAGCCGACGTCGAGAACGGCACGAGCCCGGCGATCCTCGATCAGGACGGCGGTCCGCAGAGCGGCGGCATCACCATCAGCGCCAGTGATTATGTGACGTTGAACGGCCACACCGGCAGCATCGCGGCCGGCGCGGTCGGCGCCGGCGCCGCCATCGACGTGGGCGCAGTCCGCAATCGCACCGTCGCTCAAGTCTTTCCCCAGACCCAGATCACCTCCGACGGAGCTGTGAACGTCACCGCGACCTCCAACCGCACAATCGATTCCGAAGTCGTCTCCTTCAGCGGCGGCGTCGCGGCACTCTCAGGCGCCATCTCTGTCATCAGCCTGAGCGCCAGCACCGACCCGACCGCCGAGAATCAGTTCACCGCTCCCGGCGGCGGCACCGACTTGCTCCAGCAAACCGACGCCAACATCCAGACGCCCAGCCTCACGACCGCGATCAATTACGAATCAAGCGGCACTGCCCCCGCCGCCAACCAGGCCGGCACCACCGTCGCCGGTCTCGGCCAGCCGACCATCGACGCCGACTTGACCGCGCCCGCCGGCACCGACCGCGTGACAGGCGCGTTCATCGACAGTGCCCCGAACGCCGCTCAGGCTGCCAGCATCTCCGCTTCCGGTGCCATCACCATCAACGCAAATAATACCTATAGCGTTCAGCAGACAACTGGCGACGGCAACTTGGGCGTGGGCGCCATCGACGCAGCGATTGGCGTGGCCACGGTCCAGACCAACACCCAGGCATCCGTCGGCACCTTTGCCAAGCTCAGCTCTGGCGGTCCGATCACGGTCGAGGCCACCGACCAGGACAGCCAGCCCACCCAGATCACCGGCATCGCAGGCGCTGGCGGAGCCGTTGTCGCGCAAGCCAACGTGGCCAAGCTGAACTTCACGAGCAACACCTCGGCCCAGATCCAGAACAACGCCGTGATTCGCGGCTCCGGTGCCACCGCGGTCACGGTCTCCGCCACGCAAGAAGGAAATGACCAGGTCGAAGGCGAAGGCTACTCGGGCGGAGGCGTCGCCGTCGGCGTGGTGGACACGACGGCCAACGTCACGGCCAATGTGAGCGCCTCGGTCGGCGACACCGCCACAATCGGCACCCCGCAAGCTCCGGTCGGCAACCTCTCGGTCACAACCACGACGAGCAACATCGTGAATGTTTCGGCGGAGGTCGGCTCAGGGGCCGTGGGCGCGGTCAGCTACGGCTCTTCGACCGGAACAATCGCCCTCGCCGGCTCAGCGTCGATTGGCGCCGCAAGTGTGCAGTCAACCGGCATTGTCACCGCAGGCGCGACGTCAAACGAATCAATCAACTCCCTGAGCAGCGAGGTCTCGCCCGGTATCGTCGTCGGAGAGGGCGCCTCCGAGCCGACCGCCAAGATCTCCGGAACGCAGACGGCCGGCATTGCAGACGGCGCGAACATTTCAGCCGCCAGCCTGTCCGTCATCGCCGCTTCGACCGACCAGGCAACGGCCAATGCGCAGGCCTTCGGCACCGGCGTCGAGACCGGCGCGAGCTCCGACGCCGAGTCGGATGTCAACGTCGACACCCAGGCCGACATTGGTGCCGCGGTCATCGTCTTGAACGCCGGCGCGACGGTGAGCGCAACGTCGAATGACTCCGCCACGGCCAACGGCGGCAAGCTCCCGCAGAGCATCGACGGCACCGGCGGCAACTTCGGCCTCTTTTCGCACGGCAGCGTCACCTCGAATGCCACCGTCCAGAGCAAGACCCAGGCCGACATCGTGGGGGCCACGATCACCGCAGGTGGCACGGTTGCTGTCTCTTCCATGGGAACCGACGCCACAAGTGCCTATGCATACGGTCTGTCGATCGGGTTGCTCTTTTCCGCCCTCAACAACAAGGCCAGTGCGACCACGTCACCCGAAACTGACGCATGGATCAGTGGATCGAACATCGGCGCCAATGGCAGAGTGAGCGTGACAGCCGACGCCGAGACGACCGCTGGCTCCGACGTCGTCGCCGAGAGCGGCGGGCTTATCACGGCAGGGCCGAGCTATTCCTACGCCACCGATTCCCCGACTGTGAACGCGTATGTGGGCGCTGGCTCGGAGATCAATTCGGGCGGCGACATCGATGTCGAAGGCGGGCATAACATCGCCACTGGCAGAGGGGCGACCGCGATCGCCGACGCGCCGACGGGCGGTGTCGTCGGCGAGGGCGGCGCCGTTCCAAGTGCGACATCCCAAGCCGCCGTGAGCGTCTACGCAAGCCCCGCCTCTAGCCTCGGTGCTGCCGGGAATATCTTGCTCTCAACCATCTCGAACAACGAGGCGACCTCTACCGCAAACTCATTCTTCGGCGGCGTGCTCGGCGCCGGAACCAGCACCTCGACCGCCACGATCACCGGCCAGACCATGGTGAACATGGACGGAACCATCACGGGCGCCGCTACGGTCACGGTCTCCGCGCAGAGCACAAGCTCCGGCTCTTCCACTGGAACTTCTGGCGAAGCAGGCTTGATCGGCGGCGTGGGCGTGACAACGAAGACCACCGTCACACCCACCACCGAAGCGTCAATCGGCAACGACTCCGTTCCAGCCTCCGTGCTCTCGAGCGGCAATGTAACCGTCACGTCACAGTCAATCGACAGCGCCTCGACCGTTGCCTCAGGCGGTGATGACGGCGTCGTTGCCCTGGGCTTGGTCCAGGCAACCGCGACCCTCTCGCCCACGGTCGAGAGCTCGATCGGTAACGGCTCGACCGTCGACAGCACCGGCGGCAGTGTCTCGCTTGTCGCGCTGCACAACTACGATTCCAACGGCATTCTCATTCCCAACATGAATGCATCCGCAAGCGCCTCCGGTGCCGGCGGCGACAAGAGCGTCGATGCGGGCGTCGTGTCCATCAACTCGCTCGACCCAACTGCAACGGCCGACGCAGAGGTTTTCGCCCAGGTCGATCCCTCCTCGACCATCATCGCCGCTGGAAACGTATCGCTCCTTTCGCAGTCGGATAACACCGCCGACAGCTCGGCCGGCATCCTCGAATTCGGAGTCGTCGGCTACGGCGGCGTCGCCTCGAGCTCAACGTCCGGCGGCCTGAGCAACGCGTCGCTGAGCGGCTTGAGCCGTCTGGTCGCCGGCGGAGACTTGAGCGCGATCGCGATGGGAACAAATTCCACAACCGCGGACGCGACGGCCGACGGCGGCGGCGCGGTAAATATCGACGGATCCTCCGCGTCCGCCCTGGATTCACCCACCGTGACCGCCTCACTCGGCAGTAGCGGTCCGGTCACGGTGACCGGCAACACCACCATCGAAGGGCTGGCACTCGGCAGCTCGAATTCCGACGCCGAGGGTGCCGGCGGCTCCGCCATTCAGGTCAGCACGTCCGCGGCCGTGGCGTCGTGGGCCCCGGTCATCCAGTCCTTTGTCGCCCCCGGCACCGATCTCGAATCCGGCGGTAACGTGAATATCCTCGCATACGATAACGCCAATGAAGCCGGCACGCCCGATACGTCGCGCATGGCCTACTCCAAGGCGACAGCCACCGCCGGCGGGCTCGAAGCGACCGTGGGTACCCAGATCGACGTCACCGACAATTCCATCACGAGCGCCTTGTTCGGCGCCGGCGACGTTATCTCCGCCGGCCAGCAATTGAACGTGATCTCCAGCTCGCTCGACCAGACCGGTGGTTTTGTCGACGGTACGGCCGGCGGCTTCGGCAATCAGGGCTCCGCCTTCGGCACGCTCACCATGACCAGCCAGACCGACGCCGGAACCGACGACGCAACCGGCTCGGCCCCCACCGTGCTCTCCGCCGGCAAGCTTATCAATATCTCAAGCTCGACCATCGACAACGGCAACCCGACCATGGCAGCATCAGGCGGCGGCGCCGTCGGCTCAGGCGGTGCCAGTCTCACGCTCAACCTGGTCGAGCCCCAAGACGGCGCGATGACCCAGGCCCGACTGGGCGATGACACCACGATCAATTCCCCGAGCGCCTCGCTCGTGATCCTCGCGCAAGAGAGCAACAACCTCTCTGCAACCTTGAACCAGACGACCATAGGTGCGATCGAAACCAACTCCGGAGATGCCACCGCCGCTGCCGGCACGACCTCGACCCCGGTGCAGACCCTCGCCGAGCTCGGCACCGACGATGACGTGAACGTTGGTCAGTTCGACCTCGATGCCGTCGACCCGCAGGTGCAAGCGGTCGTCAGTGACAAGACCGAATCTGACGGCGGCGGCGTAGCCGACAATGCCACCGCCGAAGCCGACGAGATCACCGACGCCAAGGCGCACATCGGCAGCGGGTCGACCGTCACGTCGGCAAGAGACCTGAATGTCCTGGCACAGACTGAGAACGACGAAACGAATTCGTATTCCAAGACCACCGTCATCGCCGCGGCCGCTATCTACGATTCAACCGCCGGCAGCTATAAACTCGACACGACCGAAGCCGACCTCGACTCCGGATCTTCTCTCGCCGCCCCCGAAATCTCCATCGTCGCGGCCCGGCCCCTCATGACCGGCGGCAGCACCTACGTCGTCAACGCCGACAAGACAGACGCCTCACTCAACCCCGGCATCGGCTGCTCGCAGAACGATATAGGGTCGGAAGTCATCACGAATACCGTCACACTCGACAGCAACATCACCTTGACCGGCAGCGTCGCCCACACATTGACGGTCAATCCCGCCGGAATGGTGACCACGGAAAACGGCCTCGCCGTGACCGACGGCACCAATCCGCTTGCTGTCGGGCAAACCGACTCGACCGGCCAGATCGACGTCACCGGGCTCACCACCGGCACCGCCAGCACGCTCACGGTTTCAGCCCCGGGCGGAACGACGTCGGGCTTCTCGAGCATCGACTTCGAATCAAACGGAACAGTCGTCATCCAGAATGCCTCTTCCAACGACCTTTACGTCGGTGCCTTGAACGTCGTGGGCGCCGGCGGCACACCGACTGTCATCGATACCGCGACCAATGCGAACTGGACTTACATCACGTCAACCTCGGTCGGTGGCGGCTTCGTTCAAATCGCCAGCACGAACACGACCGGCGGGAACATCCACCTGACCGGAACGATCACAAACCCGCTGGGCGACACCGTGATCACTAGCGCCGGCGGCAGCATACTCGCCGCCGCGGCGAGCGACTCCCTCGAAGCCGCGACCTTCGAGCTCGAAGCCGACGCGGGCAGCATCGGCACGGCCCTGCTTCCACTTCCGCTGGTACCCCTTTTCACCTCCGGCATGCCGGCCAGCCTACCCGAAGCAATCGGCTTCGCCGGCGTTTTCCTCGCTGTCACGCCCACGTCACAGGGTGGCGGTGCGATCAACTTGCCGCTCAACGACGTCACTTCCTCGAGCGGCAACGTGAGCCTCCTGTTCGAGGACGGCCAGTCCGGCGGCTCGTCCACGGCAGACACGATCACCGTTAGCAACGTGACCGCCAGCCAGGGAAACATCACGATCACCGCTGGCTCGAGCACCGCCGTCTCGAGCAATGTGGTCCTGAGCGGCCTGATCAGCAGCCCAGCCGGTTCCTCAACCATCTCAACCTCGGCCGGCAACATCTCAAGCGGCAGCTCGGCCCAGCTCATCAGTGCCGCGACTGTGACTCTGACGGCGAGCAAGGGCTCCATCGGCGCCGGGAGTCCAATTTTGATCGACCTCGATCCCGTGCAGTTGAACGCCACGGCGCTAGGCAACATCAACGTGATTGCGACCGGCGGTCCACTCATCGCAGGCGCGGTGACGTCGACGGCCGGAAACATCGTCCTCACCGCCGGCTCTCTGGCGCTGGGGCGCGACAGCCTCGATTTGCCCGGCACTGCCGTTTTGAGCGCACTTGCGGGCACGATCACACTCCTCGCCGAGAACAACATCTTCGCAGCGCCCGGCAGCACGATCAGCTCGCATGGCAACGTCGTGATCCATGGCGACTACAACAACGACAATCCCGGTGCGGGAACCTATCTGGATATCCTGGGCACGATTCTCGCGCCGCTCGTCACACTCTCGGGCAGCTCATCCCAGAACAACGTCTTCACTTACGCAAGCAGCGACACGACGCCCGGCCTGATCGACACCGGCTCCGGCAACGACACGGTGAATATCGAAGGGATTGGAGCCCCGACGACCATCTCCGGCGGCACGGGAAATGACACGATCAACGTCGGCAGCCTCTCCCCGGCGCGAGGCGGGTCCTTGAGCCCGATGGGCGCACTGCTCACCGTAAACGCCGGCTCCGGGGCCAACACACTGAACGTCGATGACTCAGGCTCCTCGGCAAACCGCACCGGAACGCTCACCTCAACCGCGATCACCGGCCTCGGGATGACCGGCGGCATCGACTACACGAACATCGCCGCGCTCAACATCTTCCTCGGCTCAGGCAATGACACCCTGACCGTCGGAGGCACCGACTCGGGCACGACCACCATCGACGCCGGTACCGGCACCGACACGATCGACGTGCAATCGATCAGCGGCTTGACCGCAATCCTGGGCAACACCGGCGATTTGATAACCAACGTCGGCAGCAGGGAACCAACCTCCGGCGGTGTGCTCGCCACCATCGCCGCCCCCCTCGTCGTCTCCGGCGGCAGCGGCGTCAACTCCCTGGTCGCCGACGACTCCGGCAGCACGGGTACCGAGACCGGCATTCTCACGTCCGACACGATAACCGGACTGGGCATGGCCAGCGGGATCACTTACAACGGCATGGCTTCCGTCAGCGCCTTCCTCGGCCAAGGAACGATTCAATTCAGCATCGCCAGCACGCACACCGGCACAACGTCCGTGCAAGACGGTAACGGAAGCGACACAGTGAACATCCAATCGACGCTGGGCTCAACGACCGTCTCCGACGGCTCGGGCTCAGACACGATCAACGTCATTTCCACCGGCGCCGCCACCACGCTCAACGCCGGCTCTGGAACGGCGCTCATCAACATCGAATCCACCGGCGGCGTGACGACGGTGAATAGCGAACGCGCCGTCACCACCGTCAACATCCAGGCGATCGGCGGCGCGACAACGGTCAATGGCGATGGCCAGGACGTCATCAACGTCGGCAGCAAGTCGCCTCAGTCAGGCGGCAACCTCTCCGGAATCAGCGCGCCGCTGGCCATCGTCGGCGCGAGCGGCATGGACATCCTGAACGTCGATGCCACCGGCAGCACGCTTCAGGAAGTCGTCACGCTGACATCGACCTCCCTCACCGGCCTCGACATGCCCGACGGCATCACCTACAGCAATCTGGCCGCACTTGAACTCTCCTTGGGCGCTGGCGGCGACCAGGTCACGGTCCTGGGCACAGGTCCCGGCAGCACGCAGATTAGTGCCGGCGCCGGCACCAACTCGTTCGACATCCAGGCCACCGAGGGCAACCTGCTCGTCTCCGGCGGCTCGGGCAGCGACGCGTTCGTCGTGGGCGGTACATCGGCCGCCGCGGCGCGATCGACCAGGTCGATCACTGGCGCCTTGATGCTCGAGGGCGGCGCCGGAACCAACAGTATCACCGTCACCGCCGACGTCGACTTCACGCTCACCAATCAAAGTCTCGATCTCTCCAACGGCGAGTTAATCGGCTTGAGCGGAATCGGGCAAGCAATCTTGACCGCCGGCACAACCGACGACACGTTCGACGTCTCCGGCTGGACCGGCAGCGCAACACTGACCGGCGGCGGCGGCCTCGACACGATCGTCTCCGCCGTCGACGCAAGCGCCGTGCTGACGAACGCGCTGCCTCACCCGCTCAAACGGAGCCAGCTTTGCGTCTGAGCGGAATCGCCTCAGCCATCCTGAGCGGCGGCGCCGGCAACGAGACTCTGGACTCAACCGGCTTCTCCGGCACCGCCTGGCTCTATGGCGGCAGCGGCAACGACACACTGCTCGCCGGCTCCGGCAACGACTACCTGGATGGCGGCACCGGCAACGATTGCCTGGTCGGCGGCGCCGGCATCGACATCCTGAATGGCGCCACCGGCTCCGGCGATACGCTCATCGCCGGCTCGGGCGACACGACCATCTACGGCTCACCCTTCGCAGACGTCATCGATGCCGCGGCCGGCAACGATCTGATCTACGGCGGCGGCGGCAACGATAACATCACCGGTGGCTCGGGCAACGACACGATCGTGGGCGGCACCGGCGCCGCGACGATCTACGGCGGCACTGGAACCGACCTCATCTTCGACGGCGGCTCGGGCGTGATCCACGCCAATGGTCAAAGCGGTGGCACGGCCACCGCGGTCGACACGATCTACGGCTCCGGCCAGGACGACATCATCGCCGGCGCGGGCAACGACATCATTTATAACCAGGGCGGCACGAACACGATCACCGGCGCGACCGCCGGCACGCAAGTCTACACCGTGGCCGCAGGCACCGTGGCGCTGCCGTCGCCGGGAGCAATCCCGACTCCGCCCGACTGGCCCCCCTCGCTCGTCGACTCGGCGGCCACGTTGCCCACCGGCGCTTTGGCTCCAGGCCGCTGGACGGGTCTCTCCGGTTCGGCTTTTGCCGGCGGCTTGAGCAACAGTCCGGCGCAGGCGATCGAGTCCAGCGTTGTCGCCGGTCCCAGTGGCCAATACGTCGCCTGGTCCGATTCGCGCGACGGCCAGTACCAGATCTACGTGGCCGAGCACACGTCTTCAGGCTGGGTCCAGCTCGCCGGCAGCGCCAGGGAGGAGGCATCAGCAACGCTCCTGGCGCGCGCAACAGCCCAGCATCACTTTGAACGCCTCGGGCCAGCCGGTCGTCGCCTACACCGTCTTTAACGGCACGTCCAGCGACATCGATGTGGCCCAATACAGTCCGACGGCCAACAGCGGAGCCGGTGGCTGGGTCGCGCTCGGAAGCTCCCTGGGCAGCGGCGGCATCAGCGGCACCGGCGGCGCGACTGACCCCGTGATCACCGAGCACGTCCACCGGCCCCGTCGTCGCCTGGTTGAACACGACGAGCGGCGTCACCAATGTTTACGTCAAGCAATTCGTCAAATGGCAACTGGGTCGCTCTCGGCACCGGTGCTGCCAGCGGCAATGGGGTCTCGGCCTCGTCCAGCTCGGTCAGCAATCTGGCGCTGGCATCAAGCGGCGCAAACGTGGCCGTGGCCTGGACTCAGACCGTCAATTCCACGCAGCAGATTTTTCGTCCTCGAGTACACCGGCGGTTCCTGGCAGCAGTTGAAAGGCTCTGCCTCCGGCAACGGAATCAGCAACTCGACCGCGCAGGCCACGTCGCCCACCCTGGCGTTCGACAACGGTACGCTCTTCGCCGCCTGGCAAGACAATTCAAGCGGCGTGGACCAGATCTACGCTGCGATGTACACCGGCAGCTCGTGGTCGCCAGCCGGAGCCGGCGCGACCTCCTCAGGTGGTGTATCCTCCAGCCGCGGGCCGGCCACGCAGCCGGTGCTCTCGAGCAACGACGGCCAATTGTATCTCGCCTGGATCGACAACGAATTCCCAAGTGCCCCGGCCAACGGCGCGACGGTCTACGTCAAGTCCTGGACCGGCTCGGCGTTCGTCGGCGCAGCTCCCGGGCGACGCGAGCTTCGACGGCATCACCGGCAGTCTCGGCATCGTGCAGTCCCCCTCCCTGGCCGTGGACCCGAGCGGCCATCCCTTCGTGAGCTTCAGCGCGCTCGATTCGGGCAGCTCGCAGATCGTCGTTCTCGGCAACACGTTCAGCCTGGGCACAATCCATTACGTGAACGACTCAAGCACAAATGGCGATATCTACACCACCGCTCCGGGCAACAATTCAAACGCCGGCCTCTCCCCCGCCAGCCCGATGCTCACGCTCCAGGCCGTCCTGTCGAACACCACAAATCCGCTCAAGCCCGGCGACGTGATTCTCGTGGACAACGGCACCTATTCCGGCGCCGTCAACCTCTCGTCGATCCCCGCGGGCGTGTTGATCGTCGGCTCGACCACCGGCTCGACCGTGATCTCCGGTCCCCGTCACCGGCACCGGCATGTCGGGGACCGTGCTCGAAAACCTCGACTTGACCGGCGGCGTGACGTTCACGAATGCGACCCAGGCCGCCCTCTACGGCGACACCGTTTCAGGATCAGGCGTGACACTCAGCGGCGGCTCGGGGCTTGAGCTCTTGAACGACAGCATTACGACGAGCGCAGCGGCGGTCACGGTTCAGGGGGGCGCCACGAACGTCACGATCGATGATGATTCGATCTCATCAACCGCGGCGGATATCTCAATCGCTGCCGCCGGCACCACCGGCCTGAACGTGCAAGACAATCAGTTGAGCGGTGCCGGAACAGGGATCGCTCTGTTGGCCCCGGCCGCCGGCACAATCAGTGGCAATGAGATCACCGCGGCCGCGATGGGCTTGAGCATCGCCGCCGCATTCACCGGCGCGATTACTTCCAACGACATCTACAACGCGGCCGTGGGAATCAACTATCAAGCAGCAACAGCCCTCGGCGACAACCGCATTCACGACAATGTCACCGGCGTAGAGAGCACCGTGCTCGATCCCAGTAACGGCTTCGGCTTCGTCGGCAGCACCGGTCCCAATCAAATCTTCGACAATCAAACCGGCGTCAATCTCGAAGACGCCAACATGCAAAACCAGGACATCTACGACAACGCCGTGGGCGTCAGCGGCTCCGGATTCCTGGGCGGCAGCAATCCCGATGATCCCAACGTCCTCGCCGCCAACACCGTCACCGTCAATTTCACTGGCCCGATCGAATTTAACCAGATCACCCGGGAGAACATCGGCATCAGCGCGTCGAGCGGCCAGTTGATCGCCTATAACGTGTTCTATGACAACATCCAGTCCGGCGTCGCCGTGACCGGCCAGACGGCCGTGAGCATCGTCAACAACACGTTCTTCGCGCCGACTGGAGACAACGTCGACATCACCGGCGGCTCCAGCCAGACCGAGATCTTGAACAACATCTTCTGGGCCGAGTCGGGCTACGACATCAACGTCGCCAACGACAGTCAGACCGGATACTCGAGCGATTACAACGACCTTTATTCGAGCGGTACCGGCAAGCTGGTCCACTGGGACATCGATTTCACCGACATCCTCGACTGGCAGGATGACGTTGATGAATTCGATCTCCACTCCGAAGGCACGACTTCGCTCAATCCCACGCTCAATCAGCCGCGGTTCGCCGGGCTTTCCATCAATGACTTCCAGGTGATTGGTCTCTTCGCCGCCCTGCGAAGCAGCAGTCCGACCATCAACGCCGCCGACCCGATCACGGATGAAGCTTTGCCCGCGGTCTACCAGAATCTCCTCACGAATCCCGACTTCTCGTCGGGCCTCTCCGGCTGGACGGCAACCCCCAGCGGCGGAACCCAGAGCGCGAACCCCGCTCCCTGGACAGGCGCCGACTATTTCTTCGCCGGCCCCAACGCCGTCGTCACGCTCGATCAAACCGTGAACCTCACCGCCACCGGCCTGACCGATGCGGAGATCGACTCCGGCGATGAGACCCTGATCTTCGGTGGCCGCGATCGCTCGGCGAACGAAACTCCTCCCGACGCCGGCTCGATCAGTCTCACCTTCTATGATGCCAGCGGCGATGTGATCTCCACCACAACCGAAGATGCCCAGAACCTGAGCACTCGCTGGGAGCTCGTCGGCGGCCGCGTCGACATTCCCGTCGGAGCACGCACAGCGCGATACCGCTTCACCGCCGTGCGAAACAGCGGCTCGACCAACGACGCCTACCTCGATGCCGCGTTCGTCTACGTCCAATCCGACTCCGCCGCGCTCGATCAGGGCGCCTACGGCGCCGTCCGCGTCCAGATCGGCGCAACCCAGACCCCCACGCTGCGGCTCATCAGTCCCGATCTCTACACCGACTGGCTGGATACCGTCCAGGAACCGATCCGCTGGGAATCATTGGGAAATACCACGAATGCACCGGTGCGCATCGATCTGTATCAAGACGGACCAAACGGTCCGCAGTTCTTGATGAACATCACTCCCAGCACGCCCGACACAGGCGTGTATCAGTGGATCGCCGCCGACAGCGGCATCAACTTCGGAACGCACGGCCTGCGGATCCAGATTTCCCTGGTCGGCAGCCCCAGCGTCTTCGCCCGCAGCACCGAAGACTTCACCGTTCCCGAGAATTCAACCACTTTTTATGTGAACGACGCCGGTACGTTCGGCGATATCTACACATCAGCCCCTGGCAGCAACCGTAACGACGGCACCAATCCCAGTGAGCCCGTGCCCTATGTGAACAACCTCTTGCACATCTTCACGCTCGGCCCGGGTGATACGGTCGACGTCGATGCCGGCAACTACGCCCTGGTGGCGCCCTTGGTGGTCTCCGGGATCACGGGCAATGGAAGCCAGAGCGGCTTCACGATCACCGGCCCCGGCGGCGCAGGCCTGCCGGCGACATTCACGCTGGCAAATCCGCTTGCCGATGCGCCGGTGATCACGCTCGATGACGCGGCGTTCATGACGGTGGAGAACCTGACGTTAAGCGGCGGATCAAACGGCTTGCTGGCCGAGGACAACAGTACCAATCTCGTCGCCACCAATCTGACGTTCTCGCATAACTCGTCCGATGGTTTGCTCGTGAAAAACAGCCCCGCGGTGACGCTTGAGAACGACCAATCGCTCGACAACGGCGGGGCCGGCATCCGGATCCTCACCGCATCAAACGTTCTGGCCATGAATTCGATCACGGCGACCGGCAACTCGAGCTACGGCATCTATGTCGACAGCGGCGTCCCGCTGGTCGTGGACTGCATCGCGACCTACAACGGCGCCGACGGCATCAATCTGGCGGATGCCAATGGCACTCTGGTCGAGACCTGCACGTCGAGCGACAACGCCGGCTCGGGCATTGTGGTCAACCAGTCGGGCAGCACTCAATCCGTCGTGGGCGATCTGGATCTGACGCAGGGTCTGGGCAACATCATGGCGAACAATTCTGCCGACGGCATTTACGCCGTTGGCAATGTGCTCGTGGCCGGCAACGTCGTCTCCGGCAGCACCGGGTCTCAGTCGGTGGGAATCTACCTCGATGACGACGCCGAGGCCGCGAATAACGACGTTTATGCCAGTGCGAGCGGCATCGTGACCGTTAACGGCAACAGCGCGGTCTACGCCAATCGGGTCTATGACAACTCCGGCGATGGAATTTCGATCACCGGCGCTTCGCCCGTCTACGACAACGTGATCTATTCAAGCGGGACCGGCATCGCGCTTCAGTTTGGCTCCTCAGCCGTGCTCAACTAACAATCTGATCTACGCCAATTCCAGTCGGGGCATTCTGGCCGAGAGTGGCCAGCTTGGCGCCGTGCAGATCGTGAATAACACGATCTACGAGCCGCAAGGCGACGGGATCGACATTCTGGATCAATCGAAAAACATCCAGCTCCGCAACAACATTATCTGGGTCGAGTCCGGCTTTGACATCTCGGTGACTGCCGACAGCGAGGTTGGCTTCACCAGCGATTTTAACATCCTCTACGCCACCGGCACTGGCCAGGTTGGCCTCTGGGCCCAGATCGCCCGTCCGAACCTGGCCGCCTTGCAAGACGCCGACTTCACCGACGCCGACAGCCTCGCGTTGAACCCGATGTTCGTCAATCCGCTCGGATCCGCGGGCGTCGCGGGATACATCTCCCCCACCGACGACGGTCGCGACAACGACTTCCACGAGCAAAGCCTGCAAGGCAGCGACCACGGCGGCTCGCTCGCTCCGGTCGTCAGCACGACGACCGGTTTGCCCGTCTTCCCCACGGGCACCTTGACGGCCGATGCCAATGAGTCCCCTGCCATCGACATGGGCGACCCGACTGACAGCTATTCGAATGAACCTGCGCCCAACGGCGGTTACATCAATATCGGCGCTTATGGCAATACCGCTGAAGCCTCGTTGAGCTCGCTCCAGTATCTGATCGTCACCAGGCCCGGCTCTGGCGGCGAAATCTGGCCCGAGGGACAAACCTTCAACATCACCTGGCGCTTCGATCTGGCGCCCGTCAATGGCGCGACACCACCGGCCGGCACGGTCAATATTCTCTTGCTCCAGCAGGGTAGCACGACACCCGTCCTCACGATCGCCAGCGCCGTGCCCAACAGCGGCGAGTACTCCTGGACGCTCCCCAGCTCGATTCCCTCAGGCTCGAATTATCTGGTCGAGGTCCAGAGCGTGCAGTACAGCGGCCTCTCCGGCACAAGCGCCCAGCCATTCACGATCACCGGCGCGGTGACCACGTATTACATCAACAGTGGGACCGTGGTCCCCGGCGGCTGGACGACCGCTCCGGGCAGCGACAGCAACAACGGTCTCACGCCCGCGACTCCCAAGGCCTCGATCGCCGGCGTACTGGCGGCGTACCACTTGAACGCCGGCGACACGGTCATGGTCGACGCCGGAACCTACGATCTCAGCAGCATCCTCACGCTGGGCGCAAACGCATCGGGCATCATCATCGAGGGCTACAACGGCCCGAATTATCCGAATATCAGCACGGTCTTCAACCGCGGCCTCCTCTCCAGCGACGTCATCGACGTGAACGGCGCGGTCAACCTGACACTGGAAAACCTGACCGTCACGGGCGGCCTGATCGGCATCAACGCCATTGCCTACTCCGGGAGCACCGGCCTCACGATCAAGAATTGCACCATCTACGACAATGACGACGACGGAATTCAGATCGGTGCCGGCGACAGTAACGCACAGGTCATCAATAATTCTCTGTACGGCCAGCTCGATCTGAGCGCCTACATTCAACAATCAATGGGAATCGTTCTTGCAAACGGCAACGTAACGACCTCAAGCGTGACCGTGAGTGGCAACACGATCTATGACACATCGAATACCGGCATCGTGGTGGGCAACGAAGTCAACGGTGCCATGATCTCGAGCAATCGAATCTTTGGCAGCGGCACGGGAATCTCCGCCGTGGGCTCAACCGTGGCATCCACCATCACGGCCAATACCGTCTTCGATGACAGCACCGGAATCGCTGGCTCCGGCAACCTCTTGATCTCGCAGAATTTCGTCTACGAACAATCAAGCGTTGGGCTTAACCTCACGAACGTCTACGAAGCAATCGGCAACACTGTCTACGACAACGCGGAGGGGATCACCAGTGATAGTTATTCGACCAATCTGATCGCAAACAACACCGTATACGGAAATGCGGGTGCAGGCATCGTCCTCCAGTACGAGAGCGTAGCCAGGGGAAACACTGTCTACGGCAACGCGAGCGGCATCGTGGCAAACTACGGTTCAGGCGCCACGATCCAGAACAACCTGATTTATGAGAACAGCAACCAGGGCATCCTGTTCTACGAAGACCCCGACTGCACCGCCACGAACAACACCATCTACCAGCCGCAGGGCGATGCCATCGACGTCGGCTACGAATCCACCCAGGAATACCTCCAGAACAACATCCTCTGGACTCAAGCCGGCTATGACATGAACGTCGCGCCCACGGGCGAAGCCGGTCTCCAGAGCGACTACAACGATCTTTACGCTACCGGCAACGGTGCGATCGGCTTGTGGGAAGGCCAGGCCTTCAATTCGCTCGCGAGCTGGATTCTCGAGCTGAACCTCGATCAGCACAGCATCAGCGCGAACCCGCAATTCGTGAATGCTGCCGGCCCCGACGGCGTGCTCGGTTTTCAGCGCGGCTCCAGCCGGCCCATTCCAGAGCGCCGGAAGCGAGAGTGTAAGCGGGCCGTGGACATCCTATGGCAATGGCGGCTACACGATATCAGCCGGAAACGGGTCGTCTTCCGTCACCTGGACTTTCACCGGCTTGACCTCAGGAGCCAGTTACCTGGTAACCACGGGCTTTCAGGCGCAGAGCGGGGCGGCAAGCGATGCCGCGTTTGAAGTGAACGACAACGGCAACGTCGTGCTGTACCAGAAAGCCAACCAGTCCGGGAACGGGATCGCTTCCCCCGTCCAGTCGATTCAGATCGTTCCCGGCACGACGGGCTCGCAGGACGCGCTGAATGCCGTCGTCGCGACCAACCCGACGTGGCCCAACGGCGATCCAGTGGTGCTCACCTACAACTGGCCGACCAATTCCGACACCACAAGCTCTTTGAATCTGAGCGCGCTCGCCGCGCCGAGCGTTCCGGGCGTGCTCGAAGCTGAGGTGAACGTACTGGCGAATGATAAGGGCCCGAAGGGAAGCGGGGGGACGGGTGGCGGCGAAGCCTTCTTCCAGGAGCTCGGCTACGTCACCGTCGCCGGCACTTCCGTCACCGTCACGCTCACAAACTACGCCGGTGGCCCGGTGGCCGCCGGCTCCGTCTACCTCCAGCAGATCGTCGGCAACGGCGGCGGTGACGATGATCTCCACGTCAGTCCCGCTTCGCCGACCATCGACGCCGGCAACCCCGTTTTGCCAGTGGGGCTTGAGCCCGAGCCCAATGGCAACCGGATCAACCTGGGCAGCGACGGCGGCACGGCGCAAGCGACGATCAGCTCAGGACAACTCGTTCAGGTGCTCACACCAGGGAACTTGAATCGCTTGCAGCAAGGCCAGCAAACAACGATCACCTGGCAGACCAACGGCATCTATGCCCCGTCCGGCTACTATGCGAACGCCGTCCTGGCCGATGATCCACTGGCGTACTACCCGTTGGGCGAAACCTCCGGCACGACTGCGACGGATGCATCCGGCAACGGCAATAATGCCACATACGTCGGCGGCGTGCAGCTCGGGACTCCGGGCGCATTGCCCTTCGACCCCGGCACGTCCGCGACCCTGAACGGCAGCACCGGCTACGTTCAGCTCCCCACGATCACGAACGACTTCACCAGCGGTTTCAGTGCCGAGTTCTGGGCCGACCCGACAGCGGTCAGCAATAACCAGGAGTTCTTCGATCTCGGCAATGGTGCCTTTTCCGACAGCATCCTCCTCTACCGCCTGGGTACCTCCAACAACCTCGCCTTCCAGGTCTACCAGGGGGGCACTCAAGGCGGGCAAGTCGTGGCGCAGAATGCCATCTCGCTCAACCAGTGGCAATACTTCGCCGTGACGATGGATTCCAAGGGGGACGTCGCGATCTACAAGAACGGCCAGCCGATTGCAACCGGGACGACCAGCGTGCCGCGATCGGGGATCGTGCGCACCGAGAACTACCTCGGCAAGAACGACCTGGCCGCTTATGCCTACACTTCGTACGCAGGCGCGCTTCAGGACGCTGCGTTCTACACGTCGGCCCTCTCGGCGGCGCAGGTCGCGGCCCACTACGCGCAGCGAGTCTACGGGACAGTCAACATCGACCTGCTGCAAAACGGCTCGGTTGTGCAGAACATCGCCAGCAACGTTCCGGACAACGGCAGCTTCAACTGGACGGTGCCGGCAAACGCTCCCACCGGCGGGGATTTTGCGGTGCGTGTGACCGTCAACAACCAAACCCAAACGAGCGGTGCATCACCCTCCTCGCTCCAGATCGACGCTGCCACCACCAATTACTACGTCGCGGCCAACGGCAACGACTCGAACTCCGGCACTGATCCCGCCGATGCAATGGCCAGCCTTTCGGCCTTGCTAAATGCCTATCCGAACCTGGGCTCGGGCAACACCGTCTACATCGGACCGGGCGACTACACGCTCGTTCAACCCGTGGTGATCGGTGCAAGTCACAGCGGCCTGGTGATCACCGGCCCAACCTCCGGGGCGCCCGCGGTCTTCAACAGGAACAACAACGTATCGGACGCCGTCGACATCGCAGGCGCAGCCGGTCTCACCATCGAGTATCTCTCGCTCACGGGCGGCGCGATCGGTGTCGATCTCAAAGACGACACCAATAGCTTGAACGTCACCGTCAGCCACTGCAGCGTTTTTGCTAATGACAACGACGGCATTTACATTGGCGCCGCCGACAGCTCTGCGCAGATCATCGATAACACCGTCTACGGCCTCACGTACTCCGGCAATACGACCCAGAACCAGCCGTACGGAATCGCGGCGACCAACGACAGTCCGGGCTTTTCCGGCGCGGTGACCGTGATGGGAAACACTGTTTTCGACAGCCGCTATTACGGAATTGTCCTCTATGCCTCCGGCACCGGGCCAAACGTCATCGACAACCAAGTCTACGCCTGTGGAACCGGCATCACGGTCTACGGCGACACGTCGGGCGCGGCTAACGCCTCGACCATCAGCGGCAATACCGTCTTCGACAACGGTACGGGAATAAACGCCAACGACAATGTGAACATAACCGACAATTCTGTCTACGCTCAGTCCGGCACCGGCATCAGCACATCGACCTTCGACGAGCTCACCGGCAACATCGTCCATGACAACGCGACCGGCATCTACTCGGATAATTCCAATGCGCCGATCTCAGGAAATACGGTCTACCACAACACGGGCATCGGCATTGAGGCTCAGGGCACCACGCCCGTCATCGGCAACACTGTCTACGCGAATGCCACTGGCATCGCGCTTGACTCCAATTCGCAGCGTCCGGTGACCAACAACCTGGTCTATGAGAATACGATCGCAGGCATTCTGGTCAGCGGTGGAATCAACCTGTCGATTACCGGCAACACGGTTTACCAGCTCGCGGGCGATGCCGTCGACATCAACACAAGCTCCAGCTATCTCTCACTCGAGAACAACATCCTCTGGACCCAGGGCGGTTTCGACCTGAACGTTGACGCCACCAGTGAGGTCGGATTCCATAGCGACTACAACGACCTGTATACGACCGGCACCGGTCAGCTCGGCTCGTGGCAGGGCCAGACGATCCGCACTCAGGCGAGCTGGTTCTACCTCCTTGGGCAAGACCAGCACAGCCTGAGTGTGAATCCAGGCTTTGTGAACGCCGCGGGGCCAGACGGCATTCTCGGATTCAGTACGACTCCGATCGGCGCCGCGCAGGTGATCGACGACAGCAGCCCGACCGGCTTCAGCACAACCGGAAGCTGGACGCAGACCACTGCGGCTGCCGCCGAGAACGGTGAATATCTCCTGGCCGCCCCCGGTCCAGGCAATGACGTGGCGACCTGGAGCTTCACGGGGCTTAAGAAGGGGGCAACCTACGCGGTCGCAGCGACGTGGCCGTCGCTTTCGTATAGCGGTGCCGCCAGCGCGCCTTTCACGGTCATCGATGGCTCCCAAGTCATCTTTCTGGCTGGTGAGTCGCAGATCAATGCCCCCAGTGGATCGGGCACGCCGCCGTGGCAAACGCTGGGATACTTTGTGAGCTCTGGCGGCACACTCACGGTGCAGCTCAGCAATCTGGCTTCCGGCAACGTGGCCGCCGACGCCGTCATGATCCAGCAGGTGCAGGGCAACGGCGGCGGAGACGATGATTTTCGGCTCGCTTCGGGCTCGCCTGCAGTCGACGCGGGTGATCCCGTCGAGACGCTCGGCCTCGAGCCGACGGACAGCGGCGGCCGCATTGACCTT
Organism: uncultured Planctomycetota bacterium; assembly: GCA_963823665.1. Taxonomy (GTDB): domain Bacteria; phylum Planctomycetota; class Planctomycetia; order Isosphaerales; family Isosphaeraceae; genus CAVXHV01. The sequence continues at coordinate 1,083,704 of CAWGMQ010000006.1, read as the reverse complement.
GGCGCCTACGGCGGCACCGCGCTGGCGACGGGCAGTCAGGGTGCCCAGGTCTCCGTCCTCACACCAGGCCCGCTCGACAAGCTCCAGATCGGCCAGCAGGAAAACATCACCTGGCAGACCGGCTCGCTCTACGCCCCCGCCGCTTACTATTCCAGCGCCGTGCTCGCCGACAACCCGATCGCTTACTACCCGCTGGGCGACACCGTCGGCACCACCGCCACGGATGCATCCGGCAACGGCAATAATGCGACTTACGTCGGCGGCGTGCAGCTCGGCCTGTCGGGCGCATTGCCGTTCGACAAAGGTACCGCCGTCGGCTTGAACGGCAGCACCAGCTACATCCAGCTCCCGACGATCACGAACGACTTCACCAGCGGTTTCAGCGCCGAGTTCTGGGCCGACCCGACAGCGGTCAGCAATAACCAGGAGTTCTTCGATCTCGGCAATGGTGCCTTTTCCGACAGCATTCTCCTCTACCGCGTGGGTACGACCAACAACCTCGCCTTCCAGGTCTACCAGGGCTACAACCAGGGCGGCCAAGTCGTGGCGCAGAACGCCATCTCGCTCAACCAGTGGCAATACTTCGCCGTGACAATGGATTCCAAGGGGGACGTCACGATCTACAAGAACGGCCAGCCTATTGCAACGGGGACAACCAGCGTGCCGCGATCGGGGATCGTGCGCACCGAGAACTACCTCGGCAAGAACGACTTGGCCGCTTATGGCTACACTTCCTACTCCGGCGCGCTTCAGGAGGCTGCGTTCTACACGTCGGCCCTCTCGGCGGCGAAGGTCGCAGCCCACTACGCGCAGCGAATCTACGGCACCGTGAACATTAACTTGCTGCAAAACGGCTCGATCGTTCAAAACATCGCGACTGGCGTACCTGACAGCGGCAGCTTCCTCTGGACAATCCCGACCGGCGTGACGCTTGGCTCAGGCTACCAGGTCGAGGTCACCGCCAACAATGGAACCGACCCCAGCGGCCTATCACAGCAGCAGTTCCTGATCGCAAACAACGGCGACAACTACTACATCAACCCCGGTGCGACGACCGGCGCAGTTTACACCACCGCCCCGGGCAACGATGCCAACAGCGGCAAGGACCCCGCGGATCCCATGGCGACCTTGGCCGCACTCTTGCAAGCCTATCCGCTCGGGCCGGGTGATACGGTCTACGTCGATACGGGCGACTACACGCTGCTGCGCAATGTTGACCTCGACCTGCTGCACAGCGGCGTGACGATCGTCGGCCCGACCACCGGCCCCGGCGCGGTCTTGACCCGCGGCGATCTCAATACCGGCGACTACGACTTCCAGATGGAAGGCGGCACAAACATCACCTTGAGCCATTTGACCATCACGGGCGCTTACGCAGGAATTTATGGCTCCAGCACCGCAGACAGCACCGGACTCACCGTCAGCGATTCCACCATCTACGGGAATGCCGACTACGGCGTGTTCCTCGACAGCTCGAATGACGACGCCACCTTCACCGGCAACACCGTCTACGGCGATCTGGCGGCCGACGGCACCAAGCAGCCCAATGGCATCTACCTGAATACAGACTCGAATACGATCACAAATAACACCGTTTTCGATCACTCCGGCGACGGCATCCGTGATTTTGACGACGGATCAAACGGCGGCATCCTGATCAGCGGCAACGTGGTCTACGGCAACGCCACCGGCATCACCGTCTCAACCGAATCTACGACCTCCGCGACCAACACCATCAGCAACAACATCGTGCGCAACAACACGAGCATCGGCATCTTTTCCGAGAAAGACTTCGTGGTCTCCGGCAACGCGGTGTATGGCCAATCGGCCAGCGGAGCGATCGGCATCTCCGTCTCTGATTTTGGCGGCGGCGGCGTTGTCGAAAATAACGTGCTCTACGGCAACTACATCGGCATCGAAACCGATTACACCGGAGAGCCGATCCTCGACAATCGCCTGTACAACAACAGCGATGTCGGAATCTTTAGCGAGGGAAGCTCCCCCGTTGCCGGCAACGACGCTTACTCGAACAACATCGGCATCTACCTCGACTACAACTTTAACGGGCACGTCGATGACAACCTGGTCTATGCCAACACAACCGACGGCATCCTGGTCGAGAACAGCTCCGGCGGCGGCGGCCAGATTGTCAATAACACCATCTACCAGATATCGGGAAATGCAGTGCGGCTCGATTCGGGCGCCTACAACGTTCTACTCCGCAACAACATCATCGAGGTCCTGGCCGGCTTTGACATCTACGTTGCCCAGGGCAGCGAGACCGGGTTCAACAGCGACTATAACGATCTTTATACCGGCGGCGCCTCGGCTGTCAGCGTCGGATTCTGGTATAGCTCCTCGACCAGCGGCGTGGAGAGCAACTTGAGCGCCTGGCAGGCGGCGACAGGCCAGGAAGTGCATTCCGAGAGTGCCAACCCGGATTTTGTGAATATCACGGGTGCCGACGGCCTGCTGGGCTACACGGACGTCAACGGAGTGTATGCCGACTTTGGCCAGGACGACAACTTCGCGCTTTCGGCCGGCTCACCCGCCATCGACCGCGGTTACTCCTGGATCGCCCCCTCCACTGACATCCTCGGCACCCCCCGACTGGATGACCCGGGCACACCCAACCAGGGCTCGCCCGAGTACTTCCCTGCCACGGTTACTGCTGAGCCGGTTTATCCCTCCGGCGGCACCGCCCAGAACTGGCAGGGCGTCAATACCTACTTCAATTACACGCTCCCGTTCTCATTCACTTACTATGGACAATCATATACCAAGGTAAGCGTATCAACGGACGGGTTCCTGCAATTTGCCGGTCCTGATTCCCCCGGCACCGGCTCGAACCCCGCGGCTGAGCTTCTCGCTGACGCCCGCATTGCCCCTCTCTGGGCGAGCCTCGAAACCAATCAGACTGGCGATAATATCTACGTTGATAGCTCAGTTGCCAATCAGGTGACGTTCCGCTGGGTGGCCACCAACACGGTCGATCAAAGTCAGGCCAATTTCGCTGTCACGCTCTACTCCGGCGGCAACATCCAGTTCTACTACGGTGCCGGCAACACGAACCTCACACCGACCATCGGCCTCTCGGCCGGCAATGGATGGGCCTATCAACTGCTCTCCGGATACTCAGGCCGGACCAATCTGACGAGCGCCGCATCCGTGCTTTACACGCTCGAGCCCGGCATCGTCGATCTGGGAGCATACGAGTTCCAGGGCTCGAGCCTGAATTTGACGCCGCCCTCGATCACGAGTGTCACTCCAGCGTTTGTCGAAACCGGCGGCACCGGGTTCTCCTTCACTCAGCTCCAGCTCACCTTCAGCGAGCCAGTCAATGCGATCGACGCTGATTCAACTGCCGTCTACCAGCTCGTCCAGGCGGGCTCGAGCGGCTTCGGCAGTCCGAACGACGTCATCTATCCGCTCACGCCGCAGTACAACTCGACCAGCAACAAAGTCACCTTGACGGTGACTGGATTGAATGGCGGCTCACTGCCGGCGGGCGACTATCAGCTCACGGTCTTCAGCACGGCGACCGACACCATCCATGACTTGAGCGGCAACGCCCTGGACGGCGATGAAAACGGGACTGCCGGCGGCAACTTCGTACGCACGTTTACCCTCACCGGCGCCCAACCGATCGTCACGGGGGTCTCTCCAGCCTCCGGCCCGGTCTCCGGCGGTACTTCGGTCACGATCACCGGCACGAATCTCTCCGCCGTCACGGCCGTCGAATTCGGATCGAACACAGTGCCAGTTCAGTCTGACACCGGTACGCAGATCACGGCGACCAGCCCCGCCGGATCAGGCGGCCCTGCTGACGTTCTGCTCGTCGCGACGGGCGGCACCTCCGCCAGAACGCCCGCCGATCAATTCACCTACCTGGTCGCGCCAACCGTCAGCGGAATTACCCCGGCAGCCGGCCCAATCTCCGGGGGCACGACAGTCGCAATCGAGGGCACCAACCTTCTGGGCGCATCCGCCGTCGATTTTGGCACAACCGCCGCCACGATCGTCACCGACACGGGCACACAGATCACAGTCACTAGCCCAATTGGAGCCGCCGGCACAGTTGACGTCACCGTCACCACCGACGGCGGCGTCTCGGCGAAGTCGTCCGCCGATCAGTTCACCTATCAAGCCGCACCGGCGGTGACCAGTGTTTCTCCGGGCCTGGGCACAACGGCCGGAGGCACAACGGTGATCATCACCGGGACGAATCTCCAGGGCGCCACGGCGGTTGATTTCGGCGACGTTGCCGCGATGATCACGCAGGACACCGGCACGCAGATCACGGCCACGAGCCCATCCGGGACGGCCGGGACCAGAGTTGATGTCACCGTGACGACGCCCGGCGGGATCTCAGTCACTGCACCGGATGATCTATATACATTCATCACAGCGCCCTCGGTTAGCGGTCTTTCCGTGAGCCAGGGCCCGATCGGGGGCGGAACGAGCGTCACCATAACCGGCACAAACCTGGCCGGCGGCAACGTGGTGGTGGACTTCGGAATCAACCCCGCGACCATAGCGAGCGACACGGGCACACAGATCGTGGTGACGAGTCCAGCGGGCTCAGCCGGCGCGGTGGACGTCACCGTCACCACCGCCGCCGGCGTATCCATGAAGTCGTCTGCCGATCTCTTCACATACACCGCGCTGCAAACACCCAGCATCACATGGCCCACTCCCGCCGATATCACCTACGGCACGGCTCTGAGCAAAACCCAGCTCGACGCCACGGCCGACGTGCAGGGGACATTCACGTACTCGCCCCCGCAGGGGACCGTTCTGGGAGCAGGCGCTGATCAGACGCTTTCGGTCAGCTTCGCTCCGAACGACGCCACTGATTACACCGACGCTTCGGCCACGGTCACGATCAACGTCAAGCAAGCAACGCCGACGACTTCTTGGACCAATCCAGCGGCGATCCCGTTTGGCACGGCGCTCTCCAGTACCCAGCTTGATGCACAGGCTTCCTGGACGGTTGCGGGAGTCGCCGGCAGCGTGCTCGGTAGCTTCACTTACACACCGCCTGCCGGCACCGTTCTTCCGATTGGTAACAACCAGGTCTTGTCGGCGGTCTTTACACCAGCTGACTCCACGGATTACACGAATGCAACCGGTTCGGCGACGATCGACGTCTTCAGCGTCTTGTCGGTCTCATCATTTTCTACGATCTTGCCCAATCCGCGCAACTCGCCCGTGCCATCCGTCGAAGTCGCCTTCAACGAGCCGATCAACATAAGCAGCCTGAGCGCGGGGGCGCTGGCGCTGACCGACAATAACGGACCCAATCTGATCACGAGTGCCGTCTCTCTCAGCCTGGTGTCGGGCAGCACGTATGACATCGATGGCCTCGCTGGGCTGACCACAGCCGAGGGGACTTACAGCCTGACCGTCAACGCATCAGACATCGACGACACATCCGGCAACCCCGGCGCGGGCTCGCTATCGACCTCTTGGCTCATGGACACGACCCCACCGACCAGCACCGTCAACTCGTTGCCGGCGCAGACCACGTCCACGAGCTTTACCGTATCGGTGACCAGCACTGACCCAACGGGGTCGAACGGGAGCACACCCTCGGGCGTCGACTCGATCGCAATCTACGACTCGGAGGACGGTGGGGCGTACGCGCTGTTGGCAACGGTGACGCCCGGAAGTCCCTCGACCACGTTCACGGGACAGGCCGGGCATACCTACGGCTTCTATAGCGTCGCGACTGACAACGCCGGGAACGTGCAGCCAACGCCGGCGGCGGCGCAGGAAACCGTCCAGATCCTCAATTCTCTGTCCGTGACCTCGATCGCCGCAGTCACACCCAACCCGCGAAACACGCCGGTCTCGACCGTTGCCGTCACGTTCAGCATGCCGGTCAATACCAGCAGCTTCAGCGCCAGCACGCTCACTCTGACCGACAACGGCAATCCGGTCACGATCAGCAGTGCCGTCTCTCTCAGCCTCGCCTCGGGCAGCACGTATGACATCGATGGCCTCGCTGGGCTGACCACAGCCGAGGGGACTTACAGCCTGACCGTCAACGCATCAGACATCGACGACACATCCGGCAACCCAGGCGCGGGCTCGCTATCAACCTCTTGGCTCATGGACACGACCCCACCGACCAGCACCGTCAACTCGTTGCCGGCGCAGACCACGTCCACGAGCTTTACCGTATCGGTGACCAGCACTGACCCAACGGGGTCGAACGGGAGCACACCCTCGGGCGTCGACTCGATCGCGATTTACGATTCGGAGGACGGCGGGCCGTACATGCTCTTCACCACAGTGACGCCAGGAAGTCCCTCTGCCCCATTCAACGGCCAGGCCGGTCACACTTACGGGTTCTACAGCGTTGCGACCGACAATGCGGGCAACGTGCAGCCCACGTCGACCACGGCCCAGCAAACCGTGCAGATCGTTTCGCCCGTGAGTATCACGTCGATCGCGGCGGTCTCGCCCAATCCGAGGAACACCACTGTCTCAAGCATCGACGTCACGTTCAGCGAGCCGATCACGCTCAGCTCATTCACGGATTCGAGCGTCACGCTCACCGATCACGGCGGCGCAAACCTCATCACGAGCGCGGTGACCTTCGCATTGGTGACGGGATCGACTTACCAGATCAACGGCCTGGGAACGCTAACCACAAATAACGGCAATTACACCTTGACCGTGAACGCCGCCGGCATCGACGACCAGACCGGCAACCCCGGTTCGGGAACCCTCTCGACCTCGTGGTTGATGGACACGACGCCCCCGACGAGCACGGTCAACCCGCTTCCCAAACGCGGCACGAGCCTCACGTTCGCGGTCTCCGTCACCGGCTCCGACGGCGGCTCGCCTCCCTCCGGAGTGACGTCGTACGACGTCTATTCCTCGACGAACGGTGGACCATGGGCGCTGTGGACGACAGTCCCGGCTTCCAACCCGACGGCCAGCTTCACCGGCCAGAGCAACACGACCTACGCCTTCTACAGCATCGCCCACGACCTCGCCGGCAACACCGAGGTCAAGACACCGGCAATCGAAGCGAGCACGTATCTCCCAGACCTGACACCGCCTGTGACCTCGGTCGACGGAACGACGGGCACCAATCCCAGCACGCTGAACGCCGCCACAGGTACGTTCACGCTCAACCTCACGGGAAGTGATCCCGGCGGTGGTGTCGTGACGTATTTCGAGGTCTTCGTGTCGGTCGATTCCGCGCCGTACAAGCTGGCCGCACCGGCGATTCCCGCCGGACCGGCAAATAGCGCGGGGATTGTCCAGGCGACCGATCCCTACCAAGGGCTCACAGACGGCGTCCCGCACACTTACGCGTTTTACAGCATCGGGCTCGACAGTGCGGGCAACACGCAGGCGGCACCAACGAACGCCAATCTGACGCTCACAGAGACGTTCGCGAATGCGACGCCGGCGCAGCTCCAGACGACTAGCCTGATCGTGGAGGACGGCGCGGTTGAGCGGTCGTACATCCGTTACCTGCAAGTCGATTTCAACGAGTCGGACAGCCAGTCCGGCGGCGAGCTGACCCAGATCGTGAATTCACTCAAGAGCGCATCGCCCGAGATCCAGCTTTACCAGTACGACTTGAACGACGACGCGTCGAGCAAGTCAGCCGTCTCTCTCTCGGGGGTGAACGTCTCGGTCATCGACCACGCGATCGAGCTGGACTTCGGTGCAAACGGCATCGGCGGCAGCCCCAACACGACGAGCGCGGATGGCTATTACGAACTCGATATCACACTGCCGAGTGGAACGACCGCGGTGCACCACTTCTACCGGCTGCTTGGCGACGTGACCGGTGATGGAACAGTTGACGAAAATGACCTGAATGAAATCGCCGCCGAAATCAGCCTGTCGAACCCGACAGGCCTCGCGCCGCTGGGAGCGGACGTGAACGGCGACGGCGTAGTATCGGCGGTTGACCTGGCGCTGGCAACCCGAGCGAAAGGTCACAAGCTGAAGTCAGGTCTTTTCTTGGGCTGATCGATATCCAGCGCCCCAGGCAGAGCCGATCGTGGGCAAGGGATTTGCGCCGACGGGCGCTCTTGCGGCAGACTTGAGCACACGTGGTGCATATGTGTGTTCACAGCGCGCTTCACAAACCGATTCGTTGACATTCGGGCGCGTTTCGAATCGATTGTGTTCGAGCTGCGAATCGCTAGCAGCAATCAATCGGCCGGGCTATATTGAACACAGTCATCCGTCATTCTGGAACAGAGGATCCTATGACAACGAATCTTGCCGACGATCTCCGGCAGGCGCTAAAGGATCAAGGCGGCGCGCCCGTATACGTCGTTGACGCGACGACCGGTGCCCATTACGTGCTGATTCGAGCCGAAGAGTTCGAGAAGATCAAAGCAATCGCCGGGGGAGATGACGTCGAGGCGATGTATCCGCTTCTCGCGGATATCGAGCCGGATGACTGGGAGGATCTTAGCCACTACGACCGGTCGCCATGAAACGCGGCGATGTTGTGCTCCTGGATTAGCCCTACGGAGACGGAAGCGGGTCCAATTGAGCTAAAATTGATTGAATTGACAGCGGTTCCGTTCACGGGAATTTTCGGGGGATGGTCGGTGCCTCGCTTTCGGGTCGACATTCGAGCGCTGATGGCCGCCGTCGCGGTCGTTGCCGTTCTGTCCGGCGGTGGCGTTCTGAACCAACGGCGGGCCCAAGCATTTCGTGAGAAAGCGTCCTATCACGCGGCCGCGGGCCATCAGCTCGAAATGGACGCCAGTTTCTGTCTTTGCGGCTTCATCAGAGCCGAGCGAATCGCGCCTGAGCGGGCAGCGGAGAGGAATCTTCAGTTGAGTGCGGCGGAGTATCACCGTGTGCTGAGCGTGAAGTATCAGGCCGCGGCGGCGCGGCCGTGGTATCCGGTTTGTTCGGATCCGGCTCCTCCCCCGCTCGCCAATCCCAAGCTCGTCTCTGCCGACGATTATTGAAGGGTGTTTGAGCTCCGGTGAGTGTGCCGCTCGGATTTACGGTCCCGCCGAATGTCTTCGGATAGGCGAACCCTCGGTTCCGGTGGCGAGGGGAAAATAATTTCCCGGCGACCTGTAACCTCTTGCCGCGATTTGCAGGAGTTGCCTGAGAGGGCGAGCGGCGGCGTTGATGAAAACGGCGGCCCGCGAGCGAGACGAGCCGCAAATCGGTGTGATCTCGCTCGTTGCGGAGCGGGGGTAATGATTGGAGATAAGAATCGAGGCAATTCGATGTGGAAACGACGTCAAGGTTTCACGCTGATTGAGCTTCTGGTGGTGATCGCGATTATCGCGGTCTTGATCGCCTTGCTGCTTCCTGCCGTCCAGGCCGCTCGCGAGGCGGCTCGGCGGGCGCAGTGCGTCAACAACGTAAAGCAACTTGGGCTGGCGATCCATAATTATGAGTCGGTCTTCGGCTCACTGCCGATTGGTCGAGTCTGGACTCCATTGCCCGGCCTCCCCTTGCCCGGGTTCTTCGAGGGCTGCCAGAACACCAACTGGCTCACCGAGCTGCTGCCACAACTCGAGCAGCAAGCCTTGTCCAACGCTTTCAATTTCTCGATCGGCCTGGAAGGGGTTCCCGACAGTACCGGGATGCCCTTGGGGTTCAGCATCAATTCCACGGTTTTCGGCACAAAGATCGCGACGATGCAGTGCCCCAGCGACAATTCGAACGTACTCTTGGTGACCTGGCCGACCAACGGCGCTTTGATCACTTCGCCTCGAGGCAATTACGTAGTGAGCTGGGGAAACACCATCTGGAGCCAACTGAATTCGCCAGGCGCGGGCAACACCGCCACCCTGAACCTCCCGGTCGTCTACCGGCTCTCTGCCTTCGGTCATCAGCCCGTCCGGCTTGCCGCGGTCACCGACGGCACGAGCTCCACGATCTTCACGAGCGAGGTCATGCAAGGTGAGACGAACGATGCGCGGGGAGCGATCTGGACACTGGCGGGCGCTTTTTCAACGCGGTTTACCCCGAACGGGCTGCGGGACTATTACGGCGTCGCCGATCCTCCCGGCGGTGGCGGGGACCGAATCGGGGTTGGTTTCTGCGTGAACGACCCCGGCCATGGCCTTCCGTGCATCAACGTGGCGTTCCCCTACTACGACTTCTACGCCGGCTCACGCAGCCGCCACCCCGGCGGGGTTAACTCCGGCTTTGGTGACGGCTCGGTGCGATTCGTCAAAAACGCGGTCGATCCCAACGTGTGGGTCAGCCTTTCTTCGATCCAGGGGGGCGAGGTCCTGTCGTCGGATTCGTACTGATGTCGAGCCAGAACTAATCCAGGTACATCGATGCCATTCTCGCGCGCCGCGGCGACGATTGACCAATCCCCGGACGAGACGAGGTCCGTCGCGGCTCGTGAATCCCTTGTTTTGTTGTCGTCCCAGGCGAGCTCCGATTGGGAGGAATCCGCTCCTCAAGAAAACGCCGTCGCCGACTTGAGGCACGAGCGGTTCCAGATTGGAGCGAAGCTCGGCGAGGGGGGCATGGGTGTCGTCTATCGCGCGCGCGATGCGCGCGACGGACGGGACGTCGCCCTCAAGCTCATGAAGGGAACCATCGCCGGGACTGCTCGCCGCCGCTTCGAACGCGAGTTTCGTTCGCTCTCGGCGCTCAAGCATCCCCATTGCCTGGGCGTTTACGACTACGGTGACCTGGGCGGCGGTCCCTTCTTCACGATGGAGCTGTTCTTGGGACAACCCATCACCAGCATCTCGAGCCGGCCGCTTCTCGAACGTTTCGACCCATTGCTGCAGCTCACACACGCCCTCGACTACATCCACGGGCACGGCATCGTGCACCGCGACGTCAAGCCGTCGAACATTCTGGTCCGCCCCGCCACTCGAGATGACGGCTCGCGTCACTTCGAGACGCGGCTAATGGACTTCGGACTGGCAAAGTATTACGGCGTCAAGTCGTCGCTCTCGGCCGAGGCCGGTTTCGTGGGGACAGTCGCATACTGTGCCCCCGAGCAGATCAACCTCGACGAGCTTGATCACCGCGCTGATCTGTACTGCCTGGGGCTCGTCGTCTACGAGGTCCTGAGCGGACGCTACGCATTTCCAGAGGCGCGGCTGGGCGGCATGCGTCCCTTGATGCAGGCCCAGCTCAATGAAAAGCCGAAGCCGCTTTTCGAGGTTAACCCCGAATTACCGGCACCGATCGCCGACGTGGTGATGAAGTATCTCCGCAAGGAGCCCAGGCGCCGCCCGGAATCCGCCGGCCTTCTCCGCTCGGCGATCGCTGCATTCCTCGGCATCGACGACAAAACCGCCGTCTCGGGAGTATCAATCCCGGCGCTGCGGCCAGGATTGTCGGTCACCGGCTTCGTCTGCCGCGCCAGCGAGCAGGAGTTGATCAACGACGTCCTGCGCCGCTGCCTCCGGCCTGGCTTGGCCGAGACTCGCGACGAGATCCCGGCCTCGTTGATCGTGGTCAGCGGCGAGCCCGGAATCGGCAAGAGCAGCGTGGTCCAGGAGGCCGAACGCATCGCGCGCGGCCACGGCTGCCAGGTCTATGAGGGTAGGTGCTTCGACGGCAACTTGTCCCCCTTCCAGCCCTTCGTCGAGATCATCAGACAGCTCATCGCCGAGCTGAAACTCCAGGAGCGACGCGAGGTCACGGCCGCCGACGCGGACCTCACCGGCACCCACGTCGCCGGGCTCCCCGCAGCATCGCTGGTGCGCCTGCTGGGCATCGTCAACGACTATCGCGGCGAGCTCCTCCGCATCGCGCCTGAGCTCCGCAAGTATCTGCCGGGCGAGGCGTACCAGCAGGTTGATTTCGGCCGCGAGGCCGACTACATCTACCGCGCGCTGACCGCTTTCTTCCTCGAAATCGCCACCTTCCAGCCGGTCTGCCTGAGCTTCGAAGATCTGCAATGGGCCGACAAGAGCTCGCTCGACCTGCTGCGGCATCTGGCTGCCGCATTGGCCACCGCACGGCGCTCAGCCGATGGGTCGACAAGGGCCCCAAGGCTGGTGATCGTAGCGTCGGCCCGAACCGGCCATGCGTCGCTGGAAGCTCTACTCGTACAGCTCCGCGAGCAACGTCAACTTCTCGAGCTTCTGCTGGCACCGTTGACCGAGAGCGAGACCCGTGAATTGATCGCGTTGCGCTTGAACTGTCCGCCCGAGGAACTGACTGCCGACCTGGTCGGCCGCGTCAACACGTTGTGCGGCGGGAACCCGTTCTTCGTCGCCGAGACCGTTCGGGAGTGGTACGACAAGCAGGCAATCACCCGCGGCGAGAGCGGCTGGGTGCTGTCGACCGAGGCGGGCGATTCCACCGACCTGCCCGAGACCGTGCGCGACGTGATGCGACTGCGTTTGCAGGGTCTGCCAACGAAGGTCCAGCAGGTGGTGGGCGCGGCGGCTGTGATCGGGGCGGTGGTCGATATCGACCTGCTCAGCGACGTCTTGAAGGAGCTTGGCGAAGCCGATGTGCTCGACGCCGTTGACCTGCTGTTGCCGCGCCGCGTGTTTCGCGAGACCGGAAACCCGGGACACGTCGAGTTCGTGCACGACCTGCTGCACGAGTTGCCCTATGCCGACCTCTCAGCGACTCGTCGGCGGAGTTTGCACCGGCGAGTCGGTGAGTTGCTGGAACAGCGCCGGGCGCAGGGGCGAGCCGTCGCGCCCGCCGTCCTCGCCGACCATTTCCGCCATAGCGACGAGCGGTCCAAGGCCTTCGCGTACACGATGGAAGCGGCCGGAGCGGCGCTCAACGCCTATGCCTTCAACAACGCGGTCGTCCAGTTGAAAGACGCCCAGCAGCTTTTGCCCGCCGACGCCGACGCGGCCACGAAATATCGCATCTGGGACATGCTCGCCACCGCATTCGGCTCGTCGGGCCAGCTCGACGACGCGATCGGGGCTTACACACACGCTCTCGAGCACGCCGGCAACCATCTTGATCGAGCCAGCGCTCACCACGGCATCGGTTCGGCGTTTCAGCGGAAAGGCGCCTACGACGACTCCGGCCGCCATTTCAGCCTTGCCTTGTCTGAGGTCGGATATCCTCTTCCTCATAGTGCGATGGGACTCGTTTCCGGGCTCTGGCGCTCGTTTGTTTACTTCCACTTGATCCCATCCGGGCTCGCTCTTGACAGGACCCGGCCCGATTTCGACCGACGGGTCGCGATCGCGACCACGACCTACCACCGCTTGGCTACTAGCTGCACGAAGAGCGTCCTGAGTTATTGTTACAGCTCATACCGGATCGCCGCCCTGGCGAAGAAGTCTGGGAAGCCAGAACTCATCGCCGCGGGCTACTCAAAGATTTTCTGGAGCTACGGCATGTTCTCTCTCGGCTCGTTCATGAACGATTTTATGCGTCGGGCCGAGAAGGCTGCGGAATCCTGTCGTCGGGTCGAGGTGATGGCGCTGACGAAAGCGCACATTGGTGGCGTGCATTACTACAGCGGCCGGCTGGATCAGGGCGAGGCGGATCTACGCGAAGCGATCGGAACTCTCGACAAGGTCGGTGACTGGTTTGGTTTGTTCTCCCACCACACACTGAGACACCTCTATGCCGTCCGTGGCGACATCCCGATGGAGCTCGCGGAGGCTGAACTGGAGATCGAAACCGGCACAGCGCGCGGCGACGCGGAAGCATTGGCTTATGGACAGTACGGCAAGGCCGACGCACTCGCCAGGGCCGGCCGTGTCGAAGAGGCGCACGAACTGATGATTCCCGCGGTCGCAGTGCTCATCGCCCGCGATTCATTCGCGCTCAATATCGCGTACGGCCATCTGGGCTTCGTCCGCCTCCAGGCGTCTGACTACTCCGGAGCTCGTGCCGCACTCGAGAAATCAAGGGATCGAACCATACGGAGATACTGCCCGTTTGAGTGGGCAGGCTCCACTTTTCCTTTGCTCGTCGAGAGCCTGCTGGGCCCCCGCTGGGCCGACGCGGATGACGGACCAAGCCGAGCCGTTGCCCGTAAAGCCTGGCGTGAGGCTCGCGTTGCCCGCTTCGTCGGTTGGCGATACCCCAACTACGGGGCCCACGCCCTTCGCGTGAGCGGCCGCGCCGCCTGCGCCCTCGGCAAGACCAAGAGAGCGGCTCGCTACTTCGAGCAATCGATCGTCGCGGCCGGAAAGCTCGGCGCCCGCTACGATCTGGCCCGTGCTTTTCTCGACGCATCCCGCGTGATCCCCGAAAAAGCCGACGAATACCGCCATCGCGGCCAGCAACTGCTTGACGAGCTCGGGGCCGTCGTGCCCGAAGCGGAACGTATCACAAACCAAGCACTCAAGCGTGCCGCACCCCCGCCGAGGCGAGCCGATGACACGAGCCCAAACTGTCGTTGACCCGCAGCTCGACGGCACGAGATCGTTCCAGGGACCGTCGATCGCGCTCGACGTTTCGGCGACGTCTGGGCATGACAGCGAACCCGAGGAACATTCGCCGAGCGAGGACTTCGCCGGGCTCCGGCACGAGCGGTTCCAGATTGGAGCGAAGCTCGGCGAGGGGGGCATGGGCGTCGTCTATCGCGCGCGCGACTCACGCGACGGACGGGACGTTGCCCTCAAGCTCATGAAGGGAACCATAGCCGGGACTGCTCGCCGTCGCTTCGAACGCGAGTTTCGTTCGCTCTCGGCATTGCGGCATCCACATTGCCTGGGCGTCTACGATTACGGTGACCTCGGCGGCGGTCCCTTCTTCACGATGGAGCTGTTCTTGGGACAGCCCATCACCAGCATCTCGAGCCGGCCACTACTCGAACGACTCGACCCGCTTCTGCAACTGACCCACGCTCTGGATTACATCCACGGGCACGGCATCGTGCATCGTGACGTCAAGCCGTCGAACATTCTGGTCCGCCCCGCCACTCGAGATGACGGCTCGCGCCACTTCGAGACGCGGCTGATGGACTTCGGCCTGGCAAAGTACTACGGCGTCAAGTCGTCGCTCTCCGCCGAGGCCGGGTTCGTGGGGACAGTCGCATACTGTGCGCCGGAGCAGATCAACCTCGATGAGCTTGATCACCGCGCAGACCTTTACTGTCTGGGGCTCGTTGTCTACGAGGTCCTGAGCGGACGCTACGCATTTCCAGAGGCGCGGCTGGGCGGCATGCGTCCCTTGATGCAGGCCCAGCTCAATGAAAAGCCGAAGCCGCTTTTCGAGGTTAACCCCGAATTACCGGCACCGATCGCCGACGTGGTGATGAAGTATCTCCGCAAGGAGCCCAGGCGCCGCCCGGAATCCGCCGGCCTTCTTCGCTCGGCGATCGCTGCATTCCTCGGCATCGACGACAAAACCGCCGTGTCGGGAGTCTCAATCCCGGCGCTAAGGCCAGGATTGTCGGTCACCGGCTTCGTCTGCCGCGCCAGCGAGCAGGAGTTGATCAACGACGTCCTGCGCCGCTGCCTCAGGAGGGGCTTGGCCGAGACTCGCGACGAGATCCCGGCCTCGTTGCTCGTCGTCAGCGGCGAGCCCGGAATCGGCAAGAGCAGCGTGGTCCAGGAGGCCGAACGCATCGCGCGCGGCCACGGCTGCCAGGTCTATGAGGGAAGGTGCTTCGACGGCGACTTGTCCCCCTTCCAGCCCTTCGTCGAGATCATCAGACAGCTCATCGCCGAGCTGAAACTCCAGGAGCGACGCGAGGTCACGGCCGCCGACGCGGACCTCACCGGCACCCACGTCGCCGGGCTCCCCGCAGCATCGCTGGTGCGCCTGCTAGGCGTCGTCAACGACTATCGTGGCGAGCTCCTTCGCATCGCGCCTGAGCTCCGCAAGTATCTGCCGGGCGAGGCTTACCAGCAGGTTGATTTCGGCCGCGAGGCCGACTACATCTACCGCGCACTGACCGCTTTCTTCCTCGAAATCGCCACCTTCCAGCCGGTCTGCCTGAGCTTCGAAGATCTGCAATGGGCCGACAAGAGCTCGCTCGACCTGTTGCGGCACCTGGCCGCGGCATTGGCCACCACACGGCGCTCAGCCGATGGGTCGACAAGGGCCCCAAAGCTGGTGATCGTAGCGTCGGCCCGAACCGGCTATGCGCCGCTCGAAGCCCTGCTGACGCAGCTCCGCGAGCAACGTCAACTTCTCGAGCTTGTGCTGGCGCCATTGACCGAGAGCGAGACCCGTGAATTGATCGCGTTGCGCTTGAACTGTCAGCCCGAGGAACTGGCCGTCGACCTGGTCGGCCGGGTCTACACATTGTGCGGCGGGAACCCCTTCTTCGTCGCCGAGACCGTTCGAGACTGGTACGACAAGCAGGCGATCACCCACGGTGAGAGCGGCTGGGTGCTGTCGACCGAGGCGGGCGATTCCACGGACCTACCCGAGACGGTACGCGACGTGATGCGACTCCGTTTGCAAGGTCTGCCAGCGAAGGTCCAGCAGGTGGTGGGCGCGGCGGCGGTAATCGGGGCGGTGGTCGATATCGACCTGCTCCGCGACGTCTTGCACGAGCTTAGCGAGGCCGATGTGCTCGACGCCGTTGACCTGCTGTTGCCGCGCCGCGTGTTTCGCGAGACAGGAAACCCGGGACACGTCGAGTTCGTGCATGACCTGCTGCACGAGTTGCCTTATGCCGACCTCTCAGCCACTCGCCGGCGGAGCCTGCACCGGCGAGTCGGCGAGTTGCTGGAACAGCGCCGGGCGCAGGGGCGGGCTGTCGCTCCCGCCATGCTCGCCGAGCATTTCCGCGAAAGCGACGAGCGGTCCAAGGCATTCGCGTACACAATGGAAGCGGCCCAAGCGGCGCTCGATGCCTATGCCTTCAACAACGCAATCGTCCATTTGAAAGAAGCCCAGCAGCTCTTGCCCTCGGACGCCGACGCGGCGAAGAGATATCAACTCTGGGACATGCTCGGCACTGCGTTCGGCTCGTCGGGCCAGCTCGACGACGCGATCGGGGCTTACACACGCGCCCTCGAGCACGCCTGCGACCATCTTGATCGAGCCAGCGCTCACCACGGCATCGGTTCGGCATTTCACCGGCAAGGCGACTACCGCGACTCCAAGGGCCATTTCAGTCTTGCGTTGTCTGAGCTCGGATATCCTCGCCCTCGTGGCCCGATGGGGCTCTTTTTCGGCCTCTGGCGATCGTTCGTTTACTTCCACATGATGCCATCCTGGCTCTCTTTTAACAGGCGCCGGGCCGATTTCGACCGGCGGGTCGCGATCGCGACCGCGACTTACTACCGCATGGGCCTGGTGCCGCCCAGCGTACTCAGTTTTTGTTACGTTTTGTACCGGACGGCGGCCCTGGCGAAACAGTCGGGGAAGCCCGAAGTCGTCGCCGTGGGCTATTCGAAGATTTTCTATAGCTGGAGCTGGTTCTCACTCGGCTGGTTCATGAAGGGCTGCATGCGCCGGGCCGAAAAAGCGGCGGAATCCTGCCATCGAGTCGACGTGAAGGCAGTGACCAGAGGACATGTTGGCGGCGTTCATTACTTCAGCGCCCGGCTGAACGAGGCCGAGACGGTGCTGCGCGACGCGGTCGGAACTCTCGACAAAGTCGGCGACTGGATGGGGTTCTTCTCCCACCACACGCTGCGACATCTCTATGCGGTGCGTGGCGACATCCCGATGGAGCTGGTCGAGGCTGAGGTCGAGATCCAAACCGGCAAGGCGCGTGGCGACGCGGAGGCATTGGCTTACGGGCAATACGGCAAGGCCGACGCCCTGGCGAGGGCCGGCCGGGTCGAAGAAGCGAACGAACTGATGACTCGCGCGGTCGACGTGCTCATCACCCGCGATTCACTCGCGCTTCTGATCGCGTACGGCCATCTCGGCTTCGTCCGCCTCCAGGCGTCGGACTACTCCGGCGCTGGTGCCGCGCTTGAGAAATCAAGGGCTCGGACGATTCGAACGTACTGCCCTTTTGAGTTTGCGGCGCCGACTTATCCATTGCTCGTCGAGAGCCTGCTCGGTCCCCGCTGGGCTCTTGCCGATGGCGGGCCGAGCCGAGCCATTGCCATTAAAGCTTGGCGCGAAGCTCGGGTTGCTCGCTTCTTCGGCTGGCGGTACCCCAACTACGGGGCCCACGCCCTTCGTGTGAGCGGCCGCGCCGCCTGCGCCCTCGGCAAGACCAAGAGAGCGGCTCGCTACTTCGAGCAATCGATCGTCGCGGCCGGAAAGCACGGCGCCCGCTACGAGTTGGCCCGTGCCTTTCTCGACGCCTCCTGCGTCATCCCCGAAAAAGCCGACGAATACCGCCATCGCGGCCAGCAACTGCTTGACGACCTCGGGGCGGTCGTTCCGGAGGCCGAACGGCTCTCTTTCACATAACTGAACTGGCCGGAGCAGAAAACAGGGGCGTGAGGTCTTCTCAGGCCCGTCGTATCGAAGGCAACATGAACCGAGGCAAGCCAATGCCGATTTCCAGGGCCGAACCGACGACAAGCCACGCCACGAACGAGACAGCGCCCCTTGACCCACGGTTTCACAAGTTCGACGACAGGCCCCGTGAATTCGCCGGCGTGCCACCAGGGCCGAACGGCTCTGGCTCGCCGACGGATGCGACCACCGACCAGGTGGACTCAACACCAGCCATCGCCGGCGCCCATGAACTGCGGCACGAGCGATTTCAGATCGGGGACGTGCTCGGCGAGGGAGGCATGGGAGTCGTGTACCGTGCTCGCGATACGCGCGACGGGCGCGAGATCGCGCTCAAGCTCATGAAAGGCACGCTGGCCGGGACAGCGCGTCGCCGGTTTGAGCGAGAGTTTCGATCGCTGGCGACGTTGCATCACCCGCATTGTCTCAACGTATTCGACTACGGCGAGCTGGACCGCGGGCCCTTTTTCACCATGGAGCTGTTCCAGGGGCGCCCCATCACGAGCCTGGCGGGCCGAGGCGTAGACGCCGTGCTCGAGCCCCTCTTGCAAGTGACGCTGGCGCTTGACTACATCCACAACCAGGGGATCGTCCACCGCGACGTCAAGCCATCCAACATCCTGGTCCGCCCCGCGACCCGGCGCGACGGTTCGCCCGGCTTCGAGGCCAAGCTCATGGACTTTGGCCTGGCAAAGTATTATGGCGTGAAATCGTCGCTGTCGGCCGAGGCCGGATTCGTTGGCACGGTCGCCTATTGCGCGCCGGAGCAGCTCAACAACGATGAGCTCGACCACCGCGCCGATCTTTACTGCCTGGGCCTGGTCAGCTACGAGCTGCTCTCGGGCCGCTATCCGTTTCCGCAGGCGCGGCTGGACGGGATGCGCGCCTTGATGCGGGCGCAGTTGAACGACAAGCCGCGGCCGTTAGCCGAGGTCAGCCCCGACGTGCCCGGCCCGATTGCCGACGCGGTGATGCGCTACCTCCGCAAGGAGCCGCGTCGCCGGCCCGACTCGGCTGCCTTGCTGCGGAACGCGATCACCGCATACCTGGGAATTGATGACCAGACCGCCGTCTACGCCGGGGCGCTCGGCCACGCCCGGCCGATGCTGTCCGTGATCGGATTCGTCTGCAGGGCGGAGGAGCTCGCGGCGCTCGACGACGTTCTCCGCGCGTGCCTGAGCCCCGCGGACGCGGAAGCGCCCGAGTCAGGTGGCGAAGCAACTCCGTCGCTCGTCGTCGTGAGCGGCGAGCCGGGCATCGGCAAGAGCAGCGTCGTGCAAGAGGCTGAGCGCATCGCCCGTGGCCATGGCTGCCAGGTTTACGAGGGGCGCTGCTTCGATGGCAACCTCGCACCGTTTCAGCCATTTGTCGAGATCATCCGCCAGTTGATCGCCGAGCTGCGTTTGCAGGAGCGTCGAGAGGCGGCAGCGCCCGATCTCGACCTGACGGGCACGCACGTCGCCGGTCTGCCGGCCGAGTCGGCGATGCGGCTGCTCTCCATCGTGAGCGACTACAGCGGCGAGCTGCTCCGCATCGCGCCCGAACTTCGGAAGTACCTGCCTGGCGATGCATACCGTTACGACGAGCTCACCCGCGACCCCGATTATATCTTTCGCGCCCTGTCCGCTTTCTTCATCGAGATCGCCACGCTCCAGCCGGTCTGTCTGAGCTTTGAAGACCTGCAGTGGGCCGACAAGTCGTCGCTCGATCTGCTGCGGCACCTCGCGGGGGCACTGGCCGAGGCCCGCCGGGGCGGCGCCTACGGTTCGGTGGGCGGGCCCCGGCTGGTGATTGTCGCCTCGGCCCGGAGCGGCTACACGCAGCTCGACCCCTTGATGGCCCCGTTGCGTGAACGGCGCCAGGTCATGGAACTGCGGCTGGCCGCGCTGGCCCAAGGCGAGACGCGCGAGCTGATCGCTTTGCGGCTCAACTGCCGGCCCGAGGAGCTATCCGACGAGCTTGTCTCTCGCCTCCACAACCTATGTGGCGGCAATCCTTTCTTTGTGTCGGAAACAGTGCGCGAATGGTTCGAGAAAGCCGCGATCACGCGGAGCGACGACGGCTGGGTGCTGGCGACCGTAGCCGGCGACGCCTCGGACTTGCCCCAAACCGTTCGCGACGCGATGCGGCTACGGATCGAGGGACTGCCGGCCAAGGCGCAGCAGGTGCTGGGTGCCGCCGCGGTCATCGGTGCCGTGATTGATATTGACCTGTTGCGGGATGTCCTGTCCGATTTGACCGAGACCGACGTGCTCGACGCGATCGACGCGCTCTTGCCGCGCCGAGTTTTCCGCGATACGGGCAACGCCGGCCGAGTCGAGTTCGTGCATGACCTGCTCCGGGAGCTGCCCTACGCCGATTTGACCGCAGCGCGGCGACGGAGCTTGCACCGGCGCGTGGGAGAGCTGCTGGAACAGCGGCGAGCGAAGGGCCAGGCCGTCGCCGCGGCCGTTCTGGCCGATCATTTCCGCAGCGCGGCAGACCAGTCCAAGGGGCTCGCCTACACGGTCGAGGCGGCCGAGGCTGCGCTCGAGGCTTATGCCTTCAATAACGCGATCGGCCAGTTGACCGAAGCCCAGAAGCTCCTGCCCGAACATGCCGACGCCGCGACGCGCTACAATCTATGGAAGATGATGGGCAGGGCCTGCGGCTGCGCGGGCCGGCTCGACGACGCCATCTCCGCCTACACTCAGGCCCTTGCGCACGCCGAAGATCCAATCGCGCGGGCCACGGCCGAAGTCGGGATCGGCGAGAACCACCATCGCAAGGGGCTGTTCGACGAAGCCTTGCGCCACCTGGACATTGCCCTGAAGGAGGTCGGATACCAGCGTCCAACCAGCCTCGTGGGAAGGATGCTGGGCACCTGGAGAAACGCCCTCTTCGTCCACTGCCTACCGCGACGTCTCGCTCAGTGGTACAAGGGCCCCGACAGCGAGCGCGGGTTGGACATCGCATTCGCGGCCGCCTATGAGTGTCTTCAAATCGCTCCACTTCGCAGCATGCTCACCTACCTCCATGGATCATATCTTGTTGGTGCGATCGCCAAGAGGAGCGGAAGGACTGAACATGTGGCCGTGGCGCATGCGAAATTCGCACTGAACTGCGGAGGCTTCGGTCTCCATCGGCTGGCCCGGGTCTACAGCCGCGCCGCCTTGAGCGAAGTCGAGATGCGTTCCCATGACGTGACCTGGGGACGGGTGCTGGCGCAGGTCGGAGCGACCCTTTATTTCGCAGGGCGGCTCGATGAGGGCGAAACCCTTTCCCGCGAGTCGATGCAAATCCTCGACAAAGTCTCCGACTATTACACGACCTGGACGCATCACTGGCTGCGGCACAGTCACATGGTGCGGGGCGACATCGGCAAGGAACTGATCGAGGCAGAAGCCGAAATCCTGCTCGGCACGACTCGCGGCGATGACGAAGTTCTGGCTTGGGGGCTTTACGGCAAGGCGGACGCGCTCGCCCGTTTGGGTCGAACCGACGAGGCCCAGGCGCTCGTCTCGCGGGCAATCGAATTGCTGCGGGGTCGCGAGTCTCTGACCGTCGTCGTCGCAGGGCAAGTGGCGGGGTTTGTTCGGTTGCAGGCGTCTGATTACGAAGGGGCAAGCGTCTTGCTCCAGGGGATGGAGCGGTTGTTACGAACGAACCTGTTCTTCATGGAGTTCAGCACCCCTCTCTATCCCATTTGGGCCGAATCCCTCGTCGGCCCTCACTGGGCGAAGCCGGAGGGCGGCCCCACCCGATCAACCGCGAGGAAAGCGTGGCGAGTCGCCCGAGTCGCCCGCTTCTTCGGCTGGACGTTTCCGAACATCGCCCCTCACGCCTTCCGCGTGAGCGGCCGAGCGGCGTTCGCGATGGGGAAGGCCAAGGAGGCCGCAAGGTACTTCGAGCGCGCCATCGTCGCGGCCGAGAAGCACGGAGCGAAGCACGAACTCGCCCGCGCCCTGCTCGACGCCTCTCGCGTCATTCCCGATCGGGCCGAGGAATACCGCCGCCGCGGCCAGCAGTTGCTTAACGAGCTGGGAGCTGTCGTTCCGGAGGCAGAGCGGATGGACGGCGATCAACCGCAAATTCGAGAATCCGTGTAACCTTTTCCGCCGGTTGGCAGGATTCTACTGCACACCCTGATTCAATCTCGGTAAAGGCGGCGCCACCGGAACGTTCTTGTGGCTCGACGCGATACCCTGAACCAACCTGGAGGACGCAGCATGATTCGCAATCCACGATTCGCCATCCTGGCCGCTTGCACGCTCGCCCTGGCTCTTGCACAGAACCAGACACAAGCACAGACCGTACCTTTCGTGATCATCGGTCAGGGAATCGCGCCCCAAGGCCTGCCGTTGCCTGGCCAGGCACCACGACCTCACTGGTCTATCGGCCTGGCGACGGATCTCTTCGGCTACTACGGAGAAGGGGAAGTCGCGACCGATACGGCGAATTTCGAGCAGAACGGAGACATCACCGGTGAGTTTGGAAGCCCAGTTCCGTACAAGTTTATCGACGTGCAAGGGGATGTCCTGGCCTGCTATTACGGCAACACGCAATTCGGTGCCAGCCAGCCGGGAACGTTCGAGCTCATCCCCATGCCCCACCTGGGTGAAGGCGTCTATGTCGCCCAGTTTCTCGCCGAATTCGTTCCGTACCTGCCCGCATGCACGGGGAAATTCGCCGGTGTGACCGGGAGCTGGACCATGTACGCGGCGACGGCACCTTTCGTGCTGGGATCCACCAATCCCACGGCATACTGGTGGACCGGTGAGGGGACGCTCACGTTCAAGCAAGGACATTGATCCGAACCGAGTCGCTCTCAGTCAGCGCCCAAATGGATCGGCGGGGAAGTTCAGGTCCTGTTCCAGCAGCTCGGCCTCACGCAGGAAGGCCTGGGCCTCGTCGTTCTTCTGCCACTTGGGTTTTTTCATCGACTCGCGCAAGCGGCTCAGGGCGGCTCGGGCATCTTCGAGCTGGCCGAGGCGGCGGTGCGCCAGCGCCCGAACGGCCGAATCCTGCGGAGTTGAAAAACCGCCGTGGGCGCGAGCGTTGAGCCGGTCGGCGGATTTCAGCGTGACGACGGACTCGGCATACTTCCCCATTCGATACTGAGCCACCCCGAGCGTTCGGAGCAAGCCGCCGTGCATCGGAATCAGCCGGCAGGCGGCCTCCGCCTGACGAACCGCCAGGCTCACGGCCGCCGGCTCGGACCCCGGCTGGCGGACCACGAGCCAACTGGCACCATTGAGCCGCCAGGCGTCTTCCGAGCAGCGCTCCGCCAGGGCCAGGGCCTGCTGCCGGGCGGGTTCCGTGAGCGAGAGGTTGGTCCGTAGACTCGCGAGCACATCTGAACGCAGCATCGGCTTCGCGAACAGCGCGTCCACCACGTGCTCGGCCTGGTGCGATACCAGGTTTCGCGCGTGAGATTCAGCCAGCACCAGTGCGCGCTGGCGAACCGGGTCGCCGATCGTGAGATCATCTCGAATGCGGGCGAGCAGCTCGGGCATGGGCCAGCCATTCTTGAAGAGGAACTCGACGACGCTCCTGGCCTCGCGAAGCACCTGATCCTCCGCGTTCGGCGGCGTTGCATCCCAGAGCTTCACGGTGTGGTCCGCACTGGCGGAGGCGATGCGATGGCCGTCGGGGGAAAACGCCACGGCATGGACCTCGTCGGTGTGCCCTCGGAGGGTGAGGATTTCCTGCCCGGTGGACGTGTCCCAGAGCTTCACCGTGCCATCGCCGCTCGCGGAGGCGATGCGGCGGCCGTCGGGGCTCCAGTCCACGCCGTTGACCGAGCTGGCGTGACCGCGCAGCGTCAGGATCTCGGTGCGAGTCGCTATGTCCCAGAGCCCGACGGTGCCGTCCTCGTGCGGAGTGGCGATGCGGTGGCCGTCGGGGGAAAACGCCACGCCGTTGGCTCCGCCGGCACGGCCGCGCAGCGTCAGGATCTCCTTTCCGGTGGCGGCATCCCACAGCTTCACCGAGCCGCTCGATCCGGCGGCAGCAACGTGGCGGCCGTCGCGGCTGAAGGCGATGCCCGTGATTTCGAGAATGTGTCCGCGCAGGTTGGTGAGCTCCTGTCCGGTGTCGGCGCGCCGGAGGCTCACGCTCAAGTCATCCTGAACCGAGGCAATGCGGAGGCCGTCCGGGGAGAATGCGACACCCCGCAGCCAGGGGGAGTGACCGTCCTGGATCGGCAGCTCGCGGCCCGTGGTGGTCTCCCATTGCCGGATAGTTCGGTCCCAACCGGCGGAGGCGATCCGGCGGCCGTCGGGGGAAATCGCGACGCTTTCGACCGGCGCTGCATGACCGCGGAACGCTCGTACTTCCCGGCCCGTAGTGACCTCCCAGAGCCGCACGCAGCGATCTTCGCCGACGGAGGCGACATGGCGGCCGTCGGGGGAAAACACCACACTCAAGACCCCGGCGAGGTGACCACGAACGGTCAGCACCTGCTGGTCCAGAGCTGTGTCCCAGAGCTTGACCGTATGGTCGTCGCTGCCAGACGCGAGACAGCGGCCGTCGGCCGAAAACGCGACGCTCCACACTCCGGCGGCGTGTCCCCGTAGCGAGAGAAGCTCCTGGCCTGTGACGGCGTCCCATATCTTGAGCGTACGGTCTGCGCTGGCGGAGCCAACGGCACGGCCGTCCGGGCTCCACGCCGCTTCCCAGACCGCGCCCGAGTGTCCCTTGAGGGTCAGGATCTCGCGGCCGGTCTGTATGTTCCAGAGCTTCACGGTGCCGTCTCGACTGGCGGAGGCTAGTTTGCCGCCGGTCGGGCTCCAGGTGACGCCGTGAACTTCCTGCGTGTGTCCGCGCAGGGTGAGCACCTCCGCCCCGGTCGTTGCGTCCCAGACCTTCACGCTGCCGTCCCGGGCCGCGGCGGCGACCTGGCGGCCGTCGGGAGAAAACGCCACGCCGCCGGCTCGGTCCGAGTGGACACGCCCGAGGCCATCACGGTGCTGGGATCGTCCCTGACGGAACTCGGTGCTGCGGACCTCGTCGGCATGGCCGCGCAAAGTGAAGAGTGTCACTCCCGTGGCCGCATTCCAGAGCCTGACCGTGCCGTCTTCGCTGGCGGAGGCGATGCGGAGGCCGTCCGGGGAAAACGCCACGCCGTAGACCTGGTCGAGGTGGTGGCGAAAAACCAGGACCTCCGTGCCGCCCGCGATATCCCAGAGCCGAACGGTACCGTCCTCGCTCGCGGAGGCGATGCGGCGGCCATCCGGGGAAAACGCCACGCTCTTGGCTCGATCGGTGTGTCCTTGCAGGCAGAGCACCTCGCGACCACCGGCGACATCCCAGAGTCTCACGGCGCCGTCGTTGCCCGCGGAGGCGATCAAGCGCCTGCCCGGGGAAAATGCCACTGCGCGAACCGAGGCCGGGTGTCCCCGAAACGTACGGAGCTCGGGGCGGCAGAGCCGCTCGAGATAGTACCATTCGAAGCCGCGGGGATCGGTGTCTCCGGCGGCCTTTGGAATATGCGCGTCGAGGTGCTGGCGGGCCAGTTCGGTCAGGCCCTCTTGCCAGGCTTGCTGACCGAGGCTCATCTCCGAGAGGTAGAGGCGGTAGTCTGCTCGCCGCTTTTCTTCGGTCGCTCGCCCGGCTTCCTCCGCGGCGCGCTCGGCTTCGACGCGGGCATTGCGGGCCGCATGATTGGCGCGCAACGTCTCCTGATTTGCGCGACGGGCATTGGCCTCCGATTCGCCGGCTTTCCGGCCAGCCCGGAGGGCGAAGTAGCTCGAGACGAGCGTGCCGAGCACCAGCAGGAGCATGATGCTGCCCGTCAAGCCCGCGACCAGCGGGTTGCGACGGCACCAGCGACGGAACCGCTCCGCGGGGCTCGTGCGCCGCGCCAGGACCGGCCGGTTCTCGAGGAAGCGCTCGAGGTCATCGCGCAGCGCGGCTGCCCCGGCGTAGCGCCGCGCCGGCTCCTTGGCCATCGCCTTCAGGACGATCGTCTCGAGTGGGGCCGGGATGGCTGGATTCAAGCGGCTCGGGGGTCGCGGCTCCTCCTGGGCGATGAGCCGCAAGACCTCCTGGCGATCATCGCCGGGGAAGGGCGGGCGCAAGGTCAAGAGCTCGTAGAGGGTCGCTCCCAACGAATAGATGTCAGTCCGGCCGTCGAGCAGGAGCCGCTTTCCGAGCGCCTGCTCGGGGCTCATGTAGCGCGGAGTGCCCATCACGTCGCCGGTTACGGTCAGGTTGGTCTCGCCCGGGATGCGGGCCAGGCCGAAATCGGCGACCCAGAGGTGGCCGCCGGGATCGACGAGCAGATTCGATGGTTTGATGTCGCGGTGTAAAATGCCGCGCTGATGAGCATGCTCCAGAGCCTCGGAAGCTTGAACTCCGAACGCGGCGACGGTGCGGATGAAGCTGCGGCCACGGGCCGAGGATGTGACCGGGACGGGCGCCGGCCCGGAGGGCGTGGACGTGGTGGTCTCGTCCACGGAAGGGTCGCGATCGACGGAGCCGTCGCTCTCGGGCGCCCGGGCAAATTGTCCCGAGACGAGCGAGCGCGTGAGCGCGCACGCCGGCCCCGGGCGCGCCGGCTCCAGGCCGTCTAGCTGGCGCAGCTCCTTGATCACCGCAGCCAGGCTGCGGCCTTCGATGAACTGCATCGCATAGAAGGGCACGCCGGCTTCGGTACTGACAGTGAATACCGGCACGATATTCCTGTGGTTCAGTGCGGCGGCAGCCTGGGCCTCGATCTGGAATCGCTGAAGGTGGCGAGAATCGAGCGCCATTGCGAACGGAAGGACCTTGAGGGCGACGCGGCGATTGAGCGAGATCTGGTGCGCTTCGTAGACGACGCCCATGCCACCCCGGCCGACTTCGCGCAACAGCTTGTAGTCGCCCAGGCAGCCGAGCCCGGCAACGGGATCGGGGATTGGATCGCGATCTTGCGCCTCACGTTGGACCGAGCTTCCCATGCGGGCCATGAGCCCGAACGCCGGCCGCATGCGGCGGATGGCCTCGGCCCGCTCGGGGTGCTCTCTGGCGAGCGCTTCCCAGTCGACGGACTGACCGTCCCGAATCCGGACGGCCAGCTCGGCGGCCCACTCGACCAGGAGCGAGTCGGCCTCCGCCGCGTCGTCTTCGCCATCGGTCTCGAACAATGCGTCCATCATTCAAACCCACCGGCCTCGTGCGTTCCCATTCCTCTGTGATTCAGCGGCTCGGCACCATCTCGATCGGCTCGGCACGCCAGAGCTTGACGGCTCCGTCGTGGCTGCATGAGGCCAGGATCCGGCCATCAGGCGAAAATGCCAGGGCGTTCACTTGCGCCTCGTGGCCGGCCAGGCTCAGCGATTCTTGACCGGTGGTGACATCCCAGAGGCGGATCACTTTGTCGCGACCGGAGGCCGTCAGGTAACGGCCGTCGCGAGTGAACGCCAGGCAGCGGAGCTGATCGGCCGCGGAGAAGATCGTTGACGTCAATTCTTTTGTTTCGTGATTCCACAGCTTGATCTGGCCGTCGTCGCCTGCCGCCGCCAGCAGCGATCCGTCGGGCGAAAATGCGACGGCGTTGGCATTCGCGCCGTGCTGGAGGGTGGAAAGCAGCTCGCCGCTCGAGACGCTCCACACCTTCACCGTCGCATCGTTCGACCCTGAAGCCAGTCGAGCGGAGTCGGGGCTGAAGGCGACGGAGATAGCGTACGTGGCGTGCCCCTTCAGCACTGCGCGGATCGATCGATCGGCCATGTTCCAGAGGCGAACTGATCCATCATCGCATGCGGTGGCCAGCAGTTTGCCGTCGGGGCTGAACGCCAGCGAGCGAACCGAGCCTTCATGGCCCAAGAGGGTCGCCAGCAGCGATCGCGATGCAACCTCCCATATCTGCACATTGGGGTTCTCGGGCTTTCCCGAATCGAGGCTCGACGATGCGAGAAAGCGCCCATCGGGGCTGAACGCCAGAGAGGCGACGGTGGCCGTATGGGCTACCCAGCCGGCCAGAAGGCTGCCGGAAGCGGGATCCCAGAGCTTGATCGTTTCGCGCTCGTCAGTGTCGTCACTGCCGGTGGCGAGCACCTTGCTGTCGGGGGAGAAGGCCGCGGACCACGCCTCGTCGGTATGGCCGCGCAAGGCGTCTGGCAATTGAGGAGGGTCCAGACGCCAGATTCTCGGCTTGGTTCCGCCGGTGGCAACCAGCGATCGACTGCCGGGAATGAACGTCACGCTGTCAGTATCGTTCCGGCCGGGGAAGACATTGACCCTTCGCATCGAGCCAAGATCCCAGACCTCAGCCGGCTGAATCCCGCCCGGGATCGGGTCGATCACGATCGCCAGCAGAGTTTCGTCTGTAGCGAAGGCGAGCGAACCACCACGTAACGAGTAGTCTCCGGTTCCCCGATCCAGAGTCGTTTTTTCCTTGCGCGATGGATTGAATACGGTCACATGTGCGCGGTCGTCCAGCACCGCGAGAAAAGTCCCGCGGGGGCTGATACACATCATCCGCACGCCGCCAGAGGACGGCAAGCCGGCCAGGGCACGCCCCGAGCCCGGTTCCCACCACTGCACCCGATTGGCACTGGTGTGCGCAGCAAGCACACGCGCGTCGTCGGAAAAGGCGAAGAGATTCACCGACTCGGTGCTACCGATCGGTGATCCGTCCAAGGCACCTTTGAGTGCACCGGTCCACGGGTCGAACAGCCTGAATGTTTTGCCATTCCACGC
Organism: uncultured Planctomycetota bacterium; assembly: GCA_963823665.1. Taxonomy (GTDB): domain Bacteria; phylum Planctomycetota; class Planctomycetia; order Isosphaerales; family Isosphaeraceae; genus CAVXHV01. The sequence goes on along the minus strand of CAWGMQ010000006.1, from coordinate 1,054,736 downwards.
CGCGATCGATCGACCGAGCGCGGGCGTATCGTGGATGACGTACGTGCCTTTCTCGATCGTCCAGACGTGAGCTTGGCTCTGGGGCTCGGCGATCGTCCACGACCTGATCACCTGCGTCCCGTCCGGACGCGACGCGAACAACAACATCCGTCGGCTCTCCGGGTCGAACGCACACGCGATGAGTTTTCCGGACGCCTCGCTCTGGAATCGGGTCACGCGCTGGCCGGAGGCTGTTTCAAAAAGGTCGACGTGGAGGACCGGCAAGCCCGGTTGAGCAACTGCCAGGTATCGGCCATCGGGCGAGAGGCTCGGGACGAGCTCACCGTCTCTACTTCTGGAAGCGGCGATCAGGGCGCGCGGACGGTCGGGCTCCATGCCGGGCCGGAGCGTCCACATGAGGATCTTGCCAGTGATGTCGCGAGTGACCAGCGTGCTTCCGTCGTCGGAAATCAACGAATTAGCCACTCTGGCTTCGTGGCCCCAAAGCTGGGTGAACTCGCGATTGGCATACCGCCAGAGGTAACCCCAGGCGAAGTCGGCACCGCCAGCCGCGGTGCCGGGCTCGATCTCGTGAAGGATATCCTGGGCCAGCTCGATCTGGCGGGCGTCGAGCGCCTCACGGGCGCGACGAAGGCTCGCGGCGTAGCGGTGCCGGTCTGCGTGTAGCTGGCGATCCTGGGCGACCTTTTGCTGCCGGTCAGCCTCGCGCTCCTTTGCGTCGGCGCGGGCGATCTGGATCTCGAGCTCGCGGTTGTGCCCGGAGAGCCAGCTCGCCCACGCGGCGACGCCGCCGACCAGGCCGCACGCCAGCAGGATCACGAGCGAGAGTAACGCCGCCACGGCCGGACGGCGGCGGGCCCAGGCAAATGAGCGTTGCCAGAGTGGCACCGGCCGGCCGAGAATCGGGCGGCCGTCGAGGAACCGTGCAAGATCATCGCCCAGCGCGGCGGCCGTCGCGTAGCGACCGGACGGTTCGCGGGCCATCGCCTTCAAGACAATCGTCTCAAGGGCAGCGGGAATCGCCCGGTTCAGCTTGCGCGGAGGGCGCGGCTCCTCCTGAGCGATGCGCCGCAACACCTCCTGGCGATCGTCACCGGCAAACGCGGGACGCAAGGTCAAGAGCTCGTAGAGCGTGGCTCCGAGCGAATAAACGTCGCTCGATTCATCGAGTATGCGGCGTTTGCCCAGGGCTTGCTCCGGGCTCATGTAGCGCAGCGTGCCGAGCACGTCACCGGTCAAGGTCAGGCTGCTCTCGCCGGGAACGCGAGCCAGGCCAAAGTCGGTCACCCAGAGGTGGCCCGAGCGATCGATCATCAGGTTGGAGGGCTTGATGTCGCGGTGCAAGATACCGCGGCCGTGGGCGTGCTCGAGCGCGTCGGCAGTCTGGATTCCAAAACGAGCGATTGTGCGGATGAAGCTCTGCCGGCCGGCCGAGGAGCTGTCGGAATCTCGTCGCCACCCTGGTGCCGTGAAAGCCGGCAGCTCGGGTGGCTCGCGAGGGGTCCCTGTGTTGTCGCGCGGCTCGGGCTCCGCGGAGAACTGCTCGCATAAAATGGCGCGTGTCAGATCGGACGCCTTCGTTGGTTTGGCGGTGTCCAAGCCCTCCAGATGCCGCATTTCGCGGATTACCTGGGCCAGCGTGTGCCCTTCGATGAACTGCATCGCATAAAAAGGGACGCCGCGCTCGGTGCCGACAGCGAAGACCGGGACGATATTGGGATGATGGAGCGCGGCGGCGGCCTGGGCCTCGATCTGGAACCTCTGGAGCTGGCGTGCGTCGAGGGCACCTGCCGCCGGCAAGATCTTGAGTGCAACCCGGCGCTTGAGCGAGATCTGGTAGCCCTCGTAGACAACACCCATGCCGCCGCGCCCGACTTCCTGGCCGAGCTCGTAGTCGCCTAGACAGCCGAATTCGACGAACGGATCGGTGGCCGGAAAACGGCGGACTGCATCACGATGCGCCGAGCCGCCCATGCGGGCCATCAAGGAAAAAGCAGGGAGCATCCGACGGAGCGCGTCGGCCTGCTCTGGATGTTGTTTACCGAGCTCGGTCCAGTCGACGGGCTGGCCCTGCCGGATGCGCACGGCCAAATCAGCGGCCCACTCGACCAGGAGCGCTTCGTCTTCGCTATCGGGCTCGTCCACGCGGCCGGTCTCGAAGCCATTGCTCATCGTTCGAGCTCGCCCGAGTCCTGGGATTCGATCAGCTTCCTGATTCGCTCCATGGCCCGGAAATGGCGGACCTTGGCGGCATTCTCGGTGATGCCGAGCGCGACGGCGATCTCGGCGAACGAAAGCTCCTCCAGGTAACACATCACGAGGACCTCGCGGTCGTTCCGGCCCAGGCGGTCGAGCACCTCGCGGAGTCGAACGGCTTGTTCGTCGCGCACCACGCGCTGGCTGGGCGATGTTCCGCTCGCAGCCAGCCGGTCCGCCAGAACCGCTGCGGATTCGTCGGGCAAGGGGCGATCCAGCCGATCGGTGCGAGAGACGTCGCGCTTCTGGGTGCCCAGGTGGCGGCGATGGCACTGGATGATGCGCTCGCTGGTGAGCCGGCGAAGCCACGGATAGAACGGCAGGGGGCGGTCACGGATGAAGTCATCGAGCTTGCGGCTGGCGTCGGCCAGGGCTTCCTGGACCACGTCCGAAGGGTCGACCAGGGGTGCGAGGCGGCGGTCGAGGCGAACGGCCACCATCCGCCGAAGGCGGTCTCGATGGCGCGTGAGCAACTGCTCAAGCGCAACTTCGCCGGCTCCGCTCGCGCTCGCGCATCGTAGCAGTTCCTCGGTTTCGGCATCTTCGAACGGCTGCGCCACGAGCGACCCGCTGCTACTCTTCCTGCGAAACACCTCGCCCAGGTTACAGGCTCATTTACTCTAACGAGATTCTTTCAAAAATGCGCATTTTTCGAGTCGCCGTGGGCGCACACACGTCCACAGAGCGTCTGGGTGGCGCGGCCCCGGATGGTGCCCGTGCATTTGACGCGAGCCCGAAAATTCGCGTTCAGCCTGTAACGTTTCTTTACAGACCGCAGGAGTTCGCTCATAGGCCGAGAAGAATCAGCGACGAACGTGGCAACGGGATGGGGCGACATGCTGCGACTCGGTGGTGCGTCGTTCGGCGCTGCGCTGTGAGCGGGGCAACTACGGCTTGAGCCGGAACCGACGAGAGAAACGATTTGACGTGCGCGGATCGGGACATCGCGCCCCGCGGTGCGGCCGCGCTCGCGCCACTCGTTCGGCACCGCCCTGGTCACACAACTTTGAGATCCGTCCGAGGAATTCCAGGAAGGTGAGAACTCCGTGATGAACGGCAGCCCTGAGCAGAACCGCAAGTTGAAGAAAATGCGCCCGAGCCGGCGCGCCACCTCCCCGCCCCGCGGCCGCGGATTTCGAGCTTCGCTCGAGTCGCTCGAGGCCCGGACGCTGCTGGCGACGTACGTCTGGACCAACGCGGCAGGTGGCGACTGGGATATTGCGAGCAACTGGGTCAACTCAGCCGACTCGAGCAACCACCAGGTGCCGAGTGCATCTGACGACGCTCAGATCAATATGAGCGACATCACGGTCACGCACGCGTCCTCGGCATCCGACGCGGTCAACAGCCTCATGAGCAGTGCCAATTTGATTATTTCTAGTGGCACTCTATCTGTGGCGTCAACATCGGTCATCTCCGGCAGCCTGACGCTCTCTGGCGGAACGCTGACCGGCACCGGCACGGTGACTGTCAACGGGCTGACCACCTGGATGGGCGGCGAGATGGCGGGAAGTGGCGTGACCGACGCCCTTGGCGGAATGGCCATCGGCGATCCGGTGGGCGACCAGGAGTTCCTGGACCAGCGCACACTCGACAACGCCGGCGCCGCCACCCTGGCCGGCTACAGCTCCGGCTACGGCCTGTACGTTTCCTCGGGCGCCACCATTGACAACGAGACGGGGGCCAGCTTCGCCTTCATCACCGACGCCGTGATCCAGGACCACGGCGGCACGCCCGACGGCGGCACCTTCATCAACGCCGGCACCCTCTCCAAGACCGGCGGCACCGGCACCAGCACCATCAGCAGCGGCGTCACGCTGACCAGCACGGGCGCGATCAACGCCGGCACGGGTACGCTCAGCCTCCGGGGAGGCGGCAGCCTGGGCGGCACGTACACGGTCACTGGCACCGTCAGCCTCGACGCGGGCGACTTCACGCTGGCGGACGGGCTGGACGTCAGCGGCGCGGGCACGATGGGGCTGACCGGCGGGACGGTGACCGTCGCCGGCGCCGCGACCTTGCCCGATCTGGTGCAGACGGGCGGCACGCTCACCGGGGCCGGCACGCTGACGGTCACCGGACCGATCACCTGGGCCGGCGGATCCGAGTCGGGCACGGGGACGACCGTCGCCGACGGCGGCATGACCGTCGGTGACCAGCTAGGCAACCAGGAGTTCCTCGACCAGCGCACACTCGACAACGCCGGCGCCGCCACCCTGGCCGGCTACAGCTCCGGCTACGGCCTGTATCTCTCCTCGGGCGCCACCATCGACAACGAGGCGGGGGCCAGCTTCGCCTTCATCACCGACGCCGTGATCCAGGACTTCGGCGGCACGCCCGACGGCGGCACCTTCATCAACGCCGGCACCCTCAGCAAGACCGGCGGCACCGGGACCAGCACCATCAGCAGCGGCGTCACGCTGACCAGCACGGGCGCGATCAACGCCGGCACGGGTACGCTCAGCCTCCGGGGAGGCGGCAGCCTGGGCGGCACGTACACGGTCACTGGCACCGTCAGCCTCGACGCGGGCGACTTCACGCTGGCGGACGGGCTGGACGTCAGCGGCGCGGGCACGATGGGGCTGACCGGCGGGACGGTGACCGTCGCCGGCGCCGCGACCTTGCCCGATCTGGTGCAGACGGGCGGCACGCTCACCGGGGCCGGCACGCTGACGGTCACCGGACCGATCACCTGGGCCGGCGGATCCGAGTCGGGCACGGGGACGACCGTCGCCGACGGCGGCATGACCGTCGGCGATCAGGTGGGCGACCAGGAGTTCCTCGACCAGCGCACTCTCGAGAACGCCGGGGCCGCTACTCTGGCCGGCTACAGCTCCAGCTACGGCCTGAACCTCTCATCGGGCGCCACCTTCGACAACCAGGCCGGGGGCAGCTTCGCCTTCGTCACCGACGCCGAGATCGGCGATGCGGGTGGTACTCCTGATGGCGGCACGTTCGTCAACGACGGGACCTTCTCCAAGACCGGCGGCACCGGGACCAGCATCATCGGCGGCGGAATCACGTTCACCGACACCGGCTCGCTCCAGGCCCTCTCGGGCATCCTTAGCCTCCGCGGGGGCGGCGCGCTGGGAGGAACGGTCACGGTCACCGGCGCCGTCAGCCTGGATGCCGGCGCCTTCGTGCTGGAGGACGGGCTCGATGTCATCGGCACGGGCACGGTGGGACTGACCGGCGGAACGGCAACGGTCGCCGGCGCCGCGACCCTGCCGAATCTCACGCAGACGGGTGGAACAATCACCGGCAACGGCACGCTGACCGTCACTGGGCTGACCACCTGGATGAGCGGCGAGATGGCGGGAAGCGGCACGACCGACGCCCTTGGTGGAATGGCCATCGGCGATCAGGTGGGCGATCAGGAGCTCCTCGACCAGCGCACTCTCGAGAACGCCGGGGCCGCTACTCTGGCCGGCTACAGCTCCAGCTACGGCCTGAACCTCTCATCGGGCGCCACCTTCGACAACCAGGCCGGGGGCAGCTTCGCCTTCGTCACCGACGCCGAGATCGGCGATGCAGGTGGTACTCCTGATGGCGGCACGTTCGTCAACGACGGGACCTTGTCCAAGACCGGCGGCACCGGGATCAGCATCATCGGCGGCGGAATCACGTTCACTGACACCGGCACGCTCCAGGCCCTCACGGGCACCCTTAGCCTCCGCGGGGGCGGGACCATCTCGGGCGCCTCCACGCTGACGGCCGACCCCGGCGCCGACCTCGATTTCGGCGGGGGTACCTTCGCCGCCGTGGCCGGCTCGTCGATCACCGGCACGGGCACGGGGACCGTCAGCTTCAGCGGCGCCACGGTCACCGTGGCCGGCACCTACAGCGTCGCCGGCACGACGTTCGTCGGCGGCGGTGAGGTCGACTTTAGCGTCGCCTCCTCTACCGGGGCGCTGACGCAGACGGGCGGCACGCTCGCCGGCGCCGGCACGCTGACGGTCACCGGACCGATCACCTGGGTCGGCGGATCCGAGTCGGGCACGGGGACGACCGTCGCCGAGGGCGGCATGACCCTCGGCGACCAGGCGGGCGACCAGGAGTTCCTCGACCAGCGCACTCTCGAGAACGCCGGGGCCGCTACTCTGGCCGGCTACAGCTCCAGCTACGGCCTGAACCTCTCATCGGGCGCCACCTTCGACAACCAGGCCGGGGGCAGCTTCGCCTTCGTCACCGACGCCGAGATCGGCGATGCAGGTGGTACTCCTGATCGCGGCACGTTCGTCAACGACGGAACCTTGTCCAAGACCGGCGGCACCGGGACCAGCATCATCGGCGGCGGAATCACGTTCACTGACACCGGCACGCTCCAGGCCCTCTCGGGCACCCTTAGCCTCCGCGGGGGCGGGACCATCTCGGGCGCCTCCACGCTGACGGCCGACCCCGGCGCCGACCTCGATTTCGGCGGGGGTACCTTCGCCGCCGTGGCCGGCTCGTCGATCACCGGCACGGGCACGGGGACCGTCAGCTTCAGCGGCGCCACGGTCACCGTGGCCGGCACCTACAGCGTCTCCGGCACGACGTTCGTCGGCGGCGGTGAGGTCGACTTTAGCGTCGCCTCCTGTACCGGGGCTCTGACGCAGACGGGCGGCACGCTCGCCGGCGCCGGCACGCTGACGGTCACCGGACCGATCACCTGGGTCGGCGGATACGAGTCGGGCACGGGGACGACCGTCGCCGAGGGCGGCATGACCCTCGGCGACCAGGCGGGCGACCAGGAGTTCCTCGACCAGCGCACTCTCGAGAACGCCGGGGCCGCCACTCTGGCCGGCTACAGCTCCAGCTACGGCCTGAACCTCTCATCGGGCGCCACCTTCGACAACCAGGCAGGTGGCAGCTTCGCCTTCATCACCGACGCCTCGATCAACAGCAACGGCGGCAGCCCCTCGGGCGGCACCTTCCTCAACGAGGGCACCCTGAGCAAGACCGGCGGCACCGGGAACAGCATCATCGGCGGCGGAATCACGCTCACTGACACCGGCACGGTCGCGGTTTCCTCGGGCACGCTTCAGCTCAGCGGCGCAGTTACGGTCGCCGGAATCGTCGAGGCAACGTCGGGCGGTTCCCTCGTGATGACGTCTCCGCCGACGAACCTTGCGGGCGGGACGCTCACGGGAGGCATCTGGATTGTCGGCGCCAACTGCTCGATGTCGCTCGGAGCGGGCATCACGACCGACGCAGCCTCCATCACGCTTGACGGGACTGGCGCCGATTTTAGCAGCTTGTCGCCGCTTGCTCAGATCGCATTGGGCGATCGCCTGGAGGTGCTTGAGGGCGGATCGTTCACGACCGCCGGGGATCTCGACAATGCCGGGACGATCGACCTGGCGCCAGGCACCTTGACCGTCCAAGGCAACTTTACGGAGGAGAACTCGGGCGAATTTGACTCGAGCTTCGGCGGCCCGGCAGCCGGCAGTCAGTTCGGCCTACTCGACGTGTCGGGCCAGGCGACGCTCGATGGGATCCTCAGTGCGAGCCTGATCGATGGCTATGCCCCGGCGCAGGGAGCAAGCTACCCGATCCTCACATTCGCCTCGGTGGCCGGCGACTTTTCCGCCCTTTTCGGCCTCGCATTCGAGGACGGCTCGGGCTTCACGCCGATCTTCAACCCCGGCATAAACCCTACGGAGCTCGACCTGGCGGTCGTCTCCGAGCCGGCGGGCACGAACACGACCGTCCAGTCGTCCGAGAACCCGTCGAACTACAGCGATGTCGTGACGCTTACCGCGGACGTGAGCCCGGTCGGATCGACGAGCCTGGTCCCGACGGGGACCGTCACCTTCTACGACGGCGGGACCGCAATCGACACCGAGAAGCTGGTCAACGGGGCGGCCTCGTTCGCGACGTCGGTCCTCATGGGCGGCCAGCAGTCGATCATCGTCCAGTACAACGGCGACTCCAACTTCAGCAGCAGCAATTCGACGGCACTTCATCAGGTCGTCAACCGGGTCGGGAGCACGACGTCCCTCGCGAGCTCGCTTGATCCCTCGATCGGCGGCCGGTCGGTGACGTTCAAGGCGACCCTCTCACCGGCGGCACCGGCCCACGGCACACCGGGAGGGACGGTCACGTTCTACGACGGCACCACCGCCATCGACACCGAGACCCTGGCCGGGGGCACGGCTTCGTACACGACCTCTTTGCTCGCCGGCGGCGGCCATGCGATCAGCGTCGTGTATGCAGGCGACTCGAATTTCACCGGGAGCCAGTCGCCGGTCATCAACCAGGTGGTGACCCCAGAGGTCATCATCTGGACGAACGCCGGCAGCGGCGACTGGGATACCGCGAGCAACTGGGTCAATGCCGCCGACCCGACCGACCACCACGTGCCGACGGACTACGACCGTGCGCAGATCAACATCAGCGGCATCACGGTCACGCATGGTGCGAATACGGCAGACTCGGTCTACAGCCTGACGGTCGCGATCGGGACAACCTTGAGCTTCTCGAACGGCTCGCTGGCGATCGCCACGAACTCGACCGACTCAGGCAACCTGACAATGAGCGGCGGGACGCTCTCCCTGGCCGCCGGCCTGACGATCTCGGGGCATACGGACTGGACGGGCGGGACGATCACCGGCGGCGGCACATTCACTACTCAGGGTTCCCTCACCCTCGGCGACCCCAACCAGTACGACATCGAGGAACTCGACGGCGCCACTCTCGTCAACCCGGGCGCCGCCACCATCGCCACCCTGAACGGCGGCTACTACGGCCTGTTCCTCTACGACGGCGCCACCTTCGACAATCAGACCGGTGCCAGCTTCACTTTCCTCACCAGCGCGAATCTATTCCGACGGGAATGGAGCAACATTCCAGAACAGCGGTTTGTTGACTCAGGCGGCCGCAGTCACGCAATCTTCCGGCATCTACCCCATCTTCAATCAGAGCGCCACCGGCAGCACCGAAGTGAAGGGCGGCGGCGTGTTCTTCGAGGGCGGCGGTACGATCACCGGAACCATGACAGCCGACCTGAGCGCCTACCTCCAGTTCGACGGCGGTACGTTCAACCTCGACAGCTCATCGACCATCAGCGGTGCAGGTACGGTCTATTTCACCAGGGCCACCGTCAACGATGCCGGCAGCTACGGCGCCGCCGCGAGCACTGTCGTCTCTGGCGGGACGGCCAACCTCACCGGCACCATCACCGAGCTTGGCGCCGGCCTCAACATCTCCGGCGGGACGCTCAATCTAGCCACTGGCCAGTCCTTCACCATCCCCACACTCACCATGAGCGGCGGCACGCTCACCGGCTTCCCCACCCTCACCGTGACCGGTTTGACCGACTGGACCGGCGGGACCATCACCGGCGGCGGCACACTCACCGCTGGAGGTTCCCTCACTCTCGGCGACCCCAACCAATCCGATCTCGAACTCCTCGACGGCGCCACCCTCGTCAACCCGGGCGCCGCCACCATCGCCACCGTGAACAGCAGCTACTATGGCCTGTGGCTCCATGACGGCGCCACCTTCGACAATCAGACCGGTGCTAGCTTCACTTACCTCACCAGCGCGGGAATCTATTCCGACGGGAGTGGAGCGACCTTCCAGAACGACGGCTTGTTGACCCAGACGGCCGCGGTCACGAACGCCTCCGGCATCTACGCCATCTTCAATCAGAGCGCCACCGGCAGCACCGAAGTGAAGGGCGGCGGCGTGTTCTTCGAGGGCGGCGGTACGATCACCGGAACCATGACAGCCGACCTAGGCGCCTACCTCCAGTTCGACGGCGGTACGTTCAACCTCGACAGCTCATCGACCATCAGCGGTGCAGGTACGGTCTATTTCACCAGGGCCACCGTCAACGATGCCGGCAGCTACGGCGCCGCCGCGGGCACTGTCGTCTCTGGCGGGACGGCCAACCTCACCGGCACCATCACCGAGCTTGGCGCCGGCCTCAACATCTCCGGCGGGACGCTCAATCTAGCCACTGGCCAGTCCTTCACCATCCCCACACTCACCATGAGCGGCGGCACGCTCACCGGCTTCCCCACCCTCACCGTGACCGGTTTGACCGACTGGACCGGCGGGACCATCACCGGCGGCGGCACACTCACCGCTGGAGGTTCCCTCACTCTCGGCGACCCCAACCAATCCGATCTCGAACTCCTCGACGGCGCCACCCTCGTCAACCCGGGCGCCGCCACCATCGCCACCGTGAACAGCAGCTACTATGGCCTGTGGCTCCATGACGGCGCCACCTTCGACAATCAGACCGGTGCTAGCTTCACTTACCTCACCAGCGCGGGAATCTATTCCGACGGGAGTGGAGCGACCTTCCAGAACGACGGCTTGTTGACCCAGACGGCCGCGGTCACGAACGGCTCCGGCATCTACGCCATCTTCAATCAGAGCGCCACCGGCAGCACCGAGGTGCAGGGTGGCGGCGTGTTCTTCGAGGGCGGCGGTACGATCACCGGAACTATGACGGCCGACGTAGGCGCCTACCTCCAGTTCGACGGCGGTACGTTCAACCTCGACAGCTCATCGACCATCAGCGGTGCAGGTACGGTCTATTTCACCAGGGCCACCGTCAATGATGCCGGCAGCTACGGCGCCGCTGCGGGCACTGTCGTCTCTGGCGGGACGGCCAACCTCACCGGCACCATCACCGAGCTTGGCGCCGGCCTCAACATCTCCGGCGGGACGCTCAATCTAGCCACTGGCCAGTCCTTCACCATCCCCACACTCACCATGAGCGGCGGCACGCTCACCGGCTTCCCCACCCTCACCGTGACCGGTTTGACCGACTGGACCGGCGGGACCATCACCGGCGGCGGCACACTCACCGCTGGAGGTTCCCTCACTCTCGGCGACCCCAACCAATCCGATCTCGAACTCCTCGACGGCGCCACCCTCGTCAACCCGGGCGCCGCCACCATCGCCACCGTGAACAGCAGCTACTATGGCCTGTGGCTCCATGACGGCGCCACCTTCGACAATCAGACCGGTGCTAGCTTCACTTACCTCACCAGCGCGGGAATCTATTCCGACGGGAGTGGAGCGACCTTCCAGAACGACGGCTTGTTGACCCAGACGGCCGCGGTCACGAACGGCTCCGGCATCTACGCCATCTTCAATCAGAGCGCCACCGGCAGCACCGAGGTGCAGGGTGGCGGCGTGTTCTTCGAGGGCGGCGGTACGATCACCGGAACTATGACGGCCGACGTAGGCGCCTACCTCCAGTTCGACGGCGGTACGTTCAACCTCGACAGCTCATCGACCATCAGCGGTGCAGGTACGGTCTATTTCACCAGGGCCACCGTCAATGATGCCGGCAGCTACGGCGCCGCTGCGGGCACTGTCGTCTCTGGCGGGACGGCCAACCTCACCGGCACCATCACCGAGCTTGGCGCCGGCCTCAACATCTCCGGCGGGACGCTCAATCTAGCCACTGGCCAGTCCTTCACCATCCCCACACTCACCATGAGCGGCGGCACGCTCACCGGCTTCCCCACCCTCACCGTGACCGGTTTGACCGACTGGACCGGTGGGACCATCACCGGCGGCGGCACACTCACCGCTGGAGGTTCCCTCACTCTCGGCGACCCCAACCAGTCCGATCTCGAACTCCTCGACGGCGCCACCCTCGTCAACCCGGGCGCCGCCACCATCGCCACCGTGAACAGCAGCTACTATGGCCTGTGGCTCCATGACGGCGCCACCTTCGACAATCAGACCGGTGCTAGCTTCACTTACCTCACCAGCGCGGGAATCTATTCCGACGGGAGTGGAGCGACCTTCCAGAACGACGGTTTGTTGACCCAGACGGCCGCGGTCACGAACGCCTCCGGCATCTACTCCATATTCAATCAGAGCGCCACCGGCAGCACCGAGGTGCAGGGTGGCGGCGTGTTCTTCGAGGGCGGCGGTACGATCACCGGAACTATGACGGCCGACGTAGGCGCCTACCTCGAGTTCGACGGCGGTACGTTCAACCTCGACAGCTCATCAACCATCAGCGGTGCAGGTACGGTCTATTTCAACAGGGCCACCTTCAATGATGCCGGAAACTACTCCGCCGCGGGCACCGTGGTATCCGGCGGGTCGCTCAACCTCGCCGCCGACCGGTCCTTCACCTTCGCCGCTCTCTCCATGAGCGGTGGCACGCTGACCGGCTTCTCCTCCCTCACCGTAACCGGCTCGACCGACTGGACCGGTGGGACCATCACCGGCGGCGGCACACTCACCGCTCAGGGACCGCTCACCCTCGGCGACCCCAACCAGTCCGATGTCGAAGTTCTCGACGGCGCCACCCTGGTCAACCTGGGCGCCGCCACCATCGCCACCCTGAACAGCAGCTACTATGGCCTGTGGCTCTACGACGGCGCCACCTTCGATAATCAGACGGGTGCCAGCTTCACTTTCCTTACCAACGCGAGGATCTATTCCGACGGCACTGGAACGACCTTCCAGAACGATGGTGCCGTCGTTCAGTCCGCCGCGGCTACCGACAGTTCGCTCGTCTATGCCGTGTTCGACCAGGGGTCCACCGGCACCACCCTTGTGCAAGGGGGCACATTCGAGATCGTCGGTAATAGCACTTTCGCCGGGACGGTCGAGGCGACGGGCGGAGGTGCGGTGGTGATGACGACCGTGCCGACGAACCTCGCGGGCGGCACGCTGACCGGCGCGACGTGGACCGTGGACGTTAATAGCTCGATCTCGCTGGGCGCCAGCATCACCACGAACGCGGCGACGATTGTGCTCGACGGAGCGGGCGCGGATTTCAGCAGCCTGTCGCCGCTTTCGCAGATCGCGCCTGGCGGAAACCTGACCATCCTGGACGGCGGATCGTTCACCACGGCCGGTGACCTGGACAACGCCGGGACCATCGACCTGGCGCCCGGCACGTTGAATGTCACCGGAAACTACACCCAGGAATCGAGCGGCACATACGCGGTAGGCGTCGGCGGCCTGGCGGTCGGGGGCGGGCTCGGCCAGCTCGCTGTGAGCGGCGTGGCGACGCTCGACGGAACGCTCAGCGTCAGCCTGATCAACGGCTATACGCCACCGCCTGGAGACAGCTATCCGGTCATCACGTTCGCTTCGGAGGCCGGCGACTTCTCCGAGGAGCTTGGCCTGTATCTCGGGGGTGCGCGGGATTCTCTCCCGTCTTCAACCCGGGCAGCAACCCCACCGAGCTGGATCTCGTGGCCGTGTCCGAGCTAGCGACGACGCAGACCGCGGTGCAGTCGTCGGAGAATCCCTCAAATTACGCTGACTCCGTCACCTTCACCGCGAACGTGACGCCGGCCGTGTCGACCAGCTTCGTTCCGACCGGCACCGTTACCTTCTACGACGCGGGGACCCCGATCGACACCGAGACCCTCGCCGACGGCTCGGCCTCGTTCACGACGTCGGCCTTCGCGGCGGGCACGCACGCGATCGTCGTCCAGTACAGCGGCGACATGAACTTCAGCGGCAGCAACTCGACGGACCTCGCTCAGGTCGTCAAACAGGTCGGCAGCACGACGGCTGTGGCGCCGTCGACCAACCCGAGCGTCTTCGGCCAGTCGGAGACCTTCACGGCGACCGTCGCATCCGCGGCGCGGGACGCCGGCACACCGACCGGGCAGGTTACGTTCTACGATGGCAACACCGCCATTGACACCGAGACCCTCAGCGGTGGCACGGCGTCCTACACAACGTCGAGCCTCGAGGCGGCCGGCCATTCGATCACGGCCCAGTATTCCGGGGACAACAACTTCACCGGCAGCAAGTCGAAGGCCTTCATCCAGACAGTCAACCCGGCCAGTACGGCCACCAGCGCTGCTCCGTCGCTCAATCCGACCGTCCACGGCCAGTCGGTCTCGTTCACCGCGACCGTCGCCGCCGTCTCCCCGGGCAGCGGCACGCCTACCGGCCAGGTCGTGTTCTACGACGGCAGCACGCCCATCGACACCGAGTCTCTCAGTGGCGGCACGGCCGTGTATACGACCTCGGCCCTCGCCGTCAGCGGCCACTCCATCACCGCGCAGTATCTCGGCAGCACCGATTTCGCCGCCGGCACTTCGACCGCCTTCACCCAGACCGTCAACCGGGACGGGACGGGCACTGCCATCTCGACCTCGCTCAATCCGGCCGTGCTCGGCCAGGCCGTGAGCTTCCAGGCAACGGTGACGGCCGCCGCGCCCGGGAGCGGGACGCCGGGCGGCACCGTCACCTTCTACGACGGAGCGACCGCCGTCGATACCGAGACCCTGGTCAACGGCTCGGCGACATTCACGACCTCGGCGCTTTCCCTGGGCGGCCACGCGATCAGCGCCCAGTACGGCAGTGACACCAACTTCACGAGCAGCACCTCGGCGACGATCAACGAGACCATCAAGCAGGGGAGCGCCACCACGACGATTGGCTCGTCGGTCAACCCGTCTGTCTTCGGCCAGACCGTCACCTTCACGGCGAGTGTCTCCGCCACTCCCCCGGCGGCCGGGATGCCGACCGGCCATGTCATTTTCTTCGACGGCAACACCCCGATCGACACCGGGACGCTCGTGAACGGCGCGGCGTCGTACACGACATCGAGCCTCGCCATCGGCGGCCATACCATCACCGCGCAATACGGCGGCGACAACAACTTCACCGGCAGCACCTCCACGGCCGTCGTCCAGACAGTCAACCAGGCCAGTACGTCCACCAGCGCTGCTCCGTCGCTCAATCCGACCGTCCATGGCCAGTCGGTCTCGTTCACCGCGACCGTCGCCGCCGTCTCCCCGGGCAGCGGCACGCCTACCGGCCAGGTCGTGTTCTACGACGGCAGCACGCCCATCGACACCGAGTCTCTCAGTGGCGGCACGGCCGTGTATACGACCTCGGCCCTCGCCGTCAGCGGCCACTCCATCACCGCGATGTATCTCGGCAGCACCGACTTCGCCGCCAGCACCTCGACCGCCTTCACCCAGACCGTCAACCGGGACGGGACGGGCACTGCCATCTCGACCTCACTCAATCCGGCCGTGCTCGGACAGGCCGTGAGCTTCCAGGCAACCGTGACGGCCGCCGCGCCCGGGAGCGGGAAGCCGAGCGGCACCGTCACCTTCTACGACGGAGCGACCGCCGTCGATACAGAGACCCTGGTCAACGGCTCGGCGACATTCACGACTTCGGCGCTTTCCTTGGGCGGCCACGCGATCAGCGCCCAGTACGGCAGTGACTCCAACTTCACGAGCAGCACCTCGGCGACGATCAACGAGACCATCAAGCAGGGGAGCGCCACGACGACGGTTGGCTCGTCGGTCAACCCGTCCGTCTTCGGCCAGACCGTCACTTTCACGGCGAGTGTCTCCGCCACTCCCCCGGCGGCGGGGACGCCGGCCGGCCAGGTCATCTTCTTCGACGGCAACACCCCGATCGACACCGAGACGCTCGTGAACGGCGCGGCGTCGTACACGACATCGGGCCTCGCCATCGGCAGCCATTCGATCACCGCACATTACGGCGGCGACAGTAACTTCACCGGCAGCACCTCGACGGCCTTCATCGACACAGTCAACCAGGCCAGTACAGCCGCGAGCGCTGCGCCTTCGGTCAATCCGACCGTCCACGGCCAGTCGCTCTCGTTCACCGCGACCGTCGCCACCGTCTCTCCGGGCAGCGGCACGCCCACCGGGAAGGTGGTCTTCTACGACGGCAACACGCCCATCGACACCGAATCTCTCAGTGGCGGCACGGCCGAGTATACGACCTCGGCCCTCTCGGTGAGCGGCCACTTCATCACAGCGCAGTATCTCGGCAGCACCGACTTCGCCGCCAGCACGTCGACCGCCTTCACTCAGACCGTCAACCAGGACGGGACGGGCACCGCCCTCTCGACCTCACTCAATCCGGCGGTCCTCGGCCAGTCCGTGAGCTTCCAGGCGACAGTGACGGCCGCTGCGCCCGGGAGCGGGACGCCGGGCGGCACCGTCACCTTCTACGACGGAGTGACCGCCGTCGATACCGAGACACTGGTGAACGGCTCGGCGACATTCACAACTTCGTCGCTAGCCCTGGGCGGCCACGCGATCAGCGCCCAGTACGGCAGTGACACCAGCTTCACGAGCAGCACCTCGGCGACGATCAACGAGACCATCAAGCAGGGGAGCGCCACGACGACGGTTGGCTCATCAGTCAACCCGACCGTCTTCGGCCAGTCCGTCACCTTCACGGCCACTGTCTCCGCCACGCCCCCGGCGACGGGGACGCCCACCGGGGAGGTGGTCTTCTACGACGGCAACACCCCGATCGACACCGAGACCATCGTGAACGGTGCGGCGTCGTACACCACATCGGGCCTCGCCATCGGCGGCCATTCGATCACCGCGCAGTACGGCGGCGACAACAACTTCACTGGCAGCACCTCGACGGCCTTCACTCAGACTGTGAACCAGGACGGAACCACGACGGCCGTCGCGTCTTCGCTCAACCCATCGAACCTGGGCACGTTCGTGACCTTTACCGCGACGGTGACGGCCAGCGCACCGGGAAGCGGCGTCCCGGGCGGCCAGTTGACTTTCTACGACGGCACGACCCCCATCGACACCGAGACGCTTTCCGGTGGCACGGCCTCGTTCAAGACGTCGGCCTTGGAGGCCGGCGATCATTCGATCACCGCGCAGTACGGCGGAAGCACCGATTTCGCCGCCAGCACGTCGACCGCGATCACCCAGACGGTGAAATCGCTGCCTACGGCGACCTTAGACGGTGAGGTCTACAACGATTATGCCGAGGACGGGACAATCGGCGCCGGCTCGGGACTGGCGGGCTGGACCGTCGACCTCATGAATGGGACCACCACGGCGGCCTCGACCACGACCGCATCGGACGGGAGCTATGTCTTTACCGGCGTTGCGCCGGGGTCGTATACGATCTCGGACGTGCTCCAGGCGGGATACGTTCAGACGGCCCCTGCTTCGGGTTTCTTATCGATCATCGCCTCGGGCGGCGCACAGTTCTCGGGCGAGAACTTCGGCGTCTTCAAGGCCGTTTCGCTCGCGGTCACCGGGCTGACCACGTCGCCACCCAACGGCCTGATGTCCGGGACCAATCTCGTCGTCGAGTGGAGTGACACGAACACTGGCACGCTTCCCGCCGCCGGCTCTTTCACCGACCTGGTCACGATTACCAACTCCACGACCGACCAGGTGCTGGCCAGCGCGTCCGTCCCGTACAACGCGACCACGCTGGGGAATCTGGCCGCCGGCGCATCGGCGCCAATGCAATACGCCTTCCGCATCCCCGACTACACTCCCGGCGTGGGCCAGATCCTTTTTACCGTCACCACTGATGTGAACAACCAGGTTTCCACTCCCCAGGGCGACCCGGCCAGGACCGCGATGGTGGCGGAAAACTCGACGCTGGCACCGTACCCCGACCTCCAGGTCACTAACATCGCCGTGAGCCCCGCCTCCGGAATACAGTCGGGAGCTCCGGTCACCCTGAGCTGGGACGATCAGAACACGGGCACGGGCGCCACCCGAGGCTCGTGGTACGACTCGGTCATCGTGACCAATTCGACCACGGGCGAGGTCATCGACACCGCGGTGGTGCCGTATAACGATCAGTCCAGCGGCAATGGCCCAATCGCCCCTGGTGAATTCCGAGTTCAGCAATTCGCACTGACCCTGCCGGACGGGGCCCGGGGCGCTGGCCAGATCCAGTACTCGGTCACGACTGATATCTACAACCAGATTGCCGAGTTCAACACGTCTGGACCCGGCGGCTCGAGCACTGCGGAATCTAATAATAACTCTAGCTTGACGGTCTCTTCCGCCCTGGCACCCTATCCCGACCTGGTCATTCCGACTTTGACCCTGTCGCCGTCATCGGGCCTGGAATCTGGGTCCGATCTTTCGATTCAGTGGAGCGACTCCAATACCGGAACCGCGCCGGTCAACAGCCCATTTGTCGATCATGTCGTCGTCCTCAACACAACCACGGGCGCCGTGCTCACGACCCAGGACGTCGCATACAACCCCACCGCAAGCGGCAACGGGCCGATCGACGCCGGGCAGTCGAGAGCTCGACAGCTTTCATTCGCGCTTCCGCAAGGCACGCCGGGCGCGGGCCAGATCCAGGTCACAGTGACGACCGACTACTACAACCAGGTCTTCGAGTGGAACCAGGCTGGTCCCGGCGGCACGAGCACTGCCGAGAGCAATAACAGCGCGAGCACCAGCGTCACGGCGGCCCTGGCGCCGTACGCCGATCTGGCCGCCTCCGCAGTCTCGGCGCCCAGTCTGACAGTGGGCGACCCCGCGCAAGTCACGGTGAGCTGGACCGTGACCAACCAGGGCACCGGCCCGGGCGATGTCGGGAGCTGGGTCGACGCCGTGATCGCCTCGCCCGACGACAACCCCGCCGACGGCACCACCATCGCTGTGTTTCCTCATCAGGGCTCGCTCGCCGTAGGCGCCAGCTACTCGCAGACCCAGACCTTCTTGCTTCCTCCCCATTTCGAGGGCAGTTATCACCTCTTCGTGCAGACGAACGCGACGAACACCGTGTTCGAGAACGGCAACACCGGAAACGATATCGCCCAAGCGCCGAACCTCTTCGACGTCACGCCCATCCCCTATGCCGACCTGGTGGTTTCCTCGGTGACCGTGCCTGCAACCGGGGCCAGCGGACAGCCGATCTCGGTCTCGTGGACTGTCGCCAACCAGGGCATCGGCGTGACGAACACGAGCGCCTGGAGCGATGACGTGAGCCTGGCGACCGACCCGGCCGGCTCCAACGTCGTCCTGGATCTCGGCCTGATCGATCACTACGGCGCCATCGCCCCAGGCGGCGGCTACACACACACGGTCACTCCCAGCCTGCCCAATGGCCTACAGGGCACATTCTATGTCGTCGTCCACACCGGGTATCCCGCTGTTGCCACTGACGTCGGAACTCCCTACGAGTTCATCTACACCGATAACAACACGAGCGTCGGCGGGCCGGTGGACGTCTCGCTGACACCGGCGCCCGACCTGACGCCGACGCAGCTCAACGGCCCGGCGACCGCGGCGGCCGGCGCCTCGGTGGACGTCTCCTGGAACGTCCAGAACCTCGGCCCGGGCGACGCCGACACGCCGTGGACGGACACCCTGCTGTTGACGCCCCAGGTGGCCGGGGCCAAGCCGTACAATCTCGGAACGTTCACGTATACCCAGCCGCTCCAGGCCGGCAAGAGCTACACCCGCGACGAGCTGATCCGGCTCCCCGCCGATGTCCAGGGGGTCTTCCAGCTCTCGGTGACCACGGCCACCGGTCTGTACGAAGGCGGGGCCACCGGCAACGACACCTACGCGGACCCCAGCCTCGTCACGCTCACCCTGCCGCCCAACCCGGACTTGCAGGTCTCGTCGGTGACGTCGCCGCCGAGCGCCAACGCGGGCGGGCCGGTCTCGGTCGAGTTTACCGTGGTCAATCAGGGCAGCGTCGCGACCGCAACGCCGCACTGGACCGACAGCGTCTATCTTTCGGCGAAGCCCACTCTGGACAGCACCGCAACCCTCCTGGGCTCGTTCGCCAACCAGTCGGCGCTCCAGCCGCAAGGCACCTACCAGACGACCACCGGCGACATGATTATCCCGGACCGGTTCTCGGGGCCCGCCTACCTCATCGTCGACACCGATTCGGGCAACGCGGTCGACGAGACCCCCAACGAGGGCAACAACACGGACTCGGTGCCGATCACCGTCAACCCGCTGCCCGCCGCGGACCTGGTCACCGGCGACGTCGCGGCGCCCGATCAGGCGTACGACGGTAGCACGATCACTGTCAGCTACACCGTCACCAACAAGGGGCTGAATACCACCAACGTCTCAAACTGGAACGATACGATCTGGCTGGCCCACGACCCGAAGCGCCCCGGGACCAGCAAGGGCGACGTGCTCCTGGCGACCATCCCCCACTCGGCGCGCTGGGCGACGATCCCAGCGTGCTGACTCCCACCGACAGCTACACCCAGACCGCGACAGTCACGCTGCCGACGCACATCTCCGGGCAGTTCTTCATCACCGCCTGGGCCGACTCGCTCGACCAGGTGTTCAAGAGCACGCTGAGTTCCAACGTCAACCCCGACGATCCGAACGAGCTGAACAACGACAACTGGAAGGCCCAACCGATCACGGTTCTGCTCACGCCGCCGCCTGACCTGGTTGTGTCGTCGGTCACCCCGCAGGCGACGGCCGTGGGCGGCGACCCTTACACGGTAAGCTGGACTGTGCAGAACCAGGGCACCAGCCCAACCGAGGATTCGATCCTCTTCGACCAGGTCTACCTGTCGGACCAGTCGACCCTGAACGCCCCCGGCGCGACGCAATGGCTGCTCGGGACCATCGAGCACGACGGCGGCGTGATCGCGGGCGGGAGCTACGCCGCCCAGGCGACGTTCCAGCTTTCGCCCGAGGTGTCGGGCCGCTTCGTGATCGTCGACACCAACACGGGCGGCTCGATCGGCGACACCGACTACGCGCCCACGTGGGAAGGCCCCTACACAAACGACAACACCGCATCTGCTCCCACTCTCGTCAACGCCCTGGTGCCGGCCGACCTCCGCGTCACGTCGATCGTCACCCAGGCGCCGAACTATTCCGGCGACCCCACGACGATCCAGTGGACGGTCACCAACTTCGGCAACACGACCTGGTCCGGCACGACCGACTGGGTGGACGACGTTTACTTCTCCGCCTACCCGACCCTGGACACCCAGCGCGACACGCCGGTCGGCTCGGTCGCGCACAGCAATGCCCCGACGCTGGGACCCGGCCAGAGCTACACCGTGTCGTACACGTTCAACGTGCCGGACGGGATCGGCGGGACCGCGGCAAATCCCCAGACGTTCTATGTCTACGTGATCACCGACCCCAACGGCGAGCCGAGCACGAAGCTCGGCGACAACGACCAGAGCCTGAAGTACTACGCGACCAACGGCTACGATGTCGCTGCAAACAACCAGGGGTCGCAGACGATCCCGGTCATCTACCGCGAGCCCGACCTCCAGGTCACGAGCCTGACCCTCCCGACCACTCCGGTCCACTCGGGCGACGTCATTCCGGTGAGTTTTACCGTCACCAACACAGGCAACCGCGACACGCGGCCCGGCTCATGGTACGACCGCGTTTACCTTTCACAATCACCGTCTCTTGACGACCAGTCCTATGTTCTGGCGCGTCGGTCTACCCACTCGTAGCCGGCGTAGTACTCAAGGCGGGCGACCACTACGATACCACGCTCAACGTGCAGATCCCCGACGGCATCCAGGGCAACTATTACATCCTGGTCTTCACCGACTCGAACCTCATCGGCTCGGCCACGTCGCCGGGGCTCTACTTCGAGGCCAATGTCGACAAGGTGCAGGCCCGCGTCGGCGAGTACCGGGGCGAGGGGAACAACATCACGGCGGCCCCGCTGCCGATCATCCTGACGAACCCACCCGATCTCCAGGTTCTCGTCGGTGTCCGCGACCGGGCCCGACCCGACTCAGCCGGGCCACGTCCAGACCGGCCAGGACTACACGGTGACTTACACCGTCACGGACGCCGGCGCCGGCGACACGCCCGCCCGGCAGTCGCAGTGGGATGACTGGATCTTCCTGTTGCGCGACCCGATCCTCGACAGCGGCGACATTTACCTCGGCGACGAGCCGCACACCGGCGGCCTGAAGGCCGGCCAGAGCTACACGGTCACCGCGACCTTCCAGGCGACGCAAAAGCTCTCGGGCCCCTGGTACGTGATCGTGATCACCGACCCGCCCACCGCGAACAAGCCGCGCGGCGCGGTGTTCGAGGGGGACAACGAGGCCAACAACGCGACGGCCACGGCCACCCCGCTGATCTTCGACGTCCCACCGCCGTCGGACCTCACCGTCCAGACGATCACGGCCCCCGGGGCCGCGCAATCGGGGGATTCGGTGCCGCTGGCAGTGGACCGTGCAGAACATCGGCGCCTACCCGGCCGACGGCACGTGGACCGACTCGGTCTACCTCGCGACCGGCCCGACCTGGAGCGTCGACGACCCGCTGATCGGCCAGGTCGTGCACAGCGGCGAGCTCGACGCCGGCGACTCGTACACGTCCACGCTCACCGCGGACCTGCCGGCGGCCGCGGCCGGCCAGTACCGCATCATCGTCCGCACCGACATCTTCGACGACGTGGTCGAGAGCAACTACGGCAACAACACCACGGCTTCGGCCGACGCGATCAACGTGACCGTGCCCGAGCTTCAGCTTGGCGTTCCCGTCAGTACGACACTGAGCACCGGCCAGGTCCGCCTGTTCGAGGTCAACGTCGGGCTCGGCGAGACGCTGCGCGTCGACCTGACTGACTCGAAATCGGGCGATTCCAACGAGCTCTACCTCCGCTACCAGGCCGTCCCGACCGCCTTCCAGTACGACGCCCTGTACCAGGGGGCGCTCCAGGCGAACCAGTACGCCGTCGTGCCCTCGACCCAGGCGGGCCTATACCTGATCCTGGTCCGGGGGCAGTCGGAGGGGTCGGCCAACACTCCGGTCACCCTGGTGGCCAACGTGCTGCCCTTCGAGATCACGGACGTCCTGCCCGATACGGGGGGCGACGGTAAGTACGTGACCACCACGATCCTCGGCGCCCAGTTCGATCCCCAGGCGATCGTCAAGCTGGTGCGGCCCGGGTTCGCCGAGTACGAGCCGGTGAGCTGCCAGGTGGTCAACAGCACCAGCATCACCGCCATCTTCGACCTGACGGGCGCCCCGCACGGGCTGTACGACCTCGAAGTCATCAACCCCGACGGCTCCGTGGCGGTCGACCCCTATCGCTACCTGGTGGAGGCAACGCTACCGCCCGACGTCGCGGTGGCGCTCGGCGGCACGCGGGTCCTGACGGCGGGCAACCAGGCGTATTACGGCGTGACCGTGCAGAGCGTCACCAACGTCGACATCCCGTATGTCTTCATCCAGGTCGGGGTCCCCGAGCTCGACGGGATCGCGGGGCCTTATCCGCAGCCCGATGAGTACCGGCATCTGGCCCTCTCGACCGACCTGGGCACCGGCGCCAGCCCGCAGGTCAGCGGCGTCCCCTGGGCGAGCGTCAACCCCGTGGCCGACGTCGGCGGCGAGGACCTGGCGAGCGGCTATGCCCTGAACATGCCCGACGCCTCGAACTTCGGGCTCAGCCTGCTGGTCCAGACCTATCCCGACGGCGTGCCCCCGAGTGCGGGAATGAGCCCCCCCTCCGACACCGCGTTCCAGTTCGACATCACGGCCTCGGCGACGGCCTTAACAACCGCTCAGTTCATCGCCCAACAGGAACAATACGCGGAGACCCTGCGCGAGAAGATCCTACAGGATCCCAATGCGTCGGCCTCGTTGCAGGTCCTGGCGTCGGACGCCGCGACCTGGGCCGACCTCTACCTGGCCGGGCTCACCCAGGCCGGTCTGCTCGCTCCGGCCGACGAGCCCCCGGCGGTCCAGCAGAACCCCCAGGTCGTCAGCCTGCTGGCCACGCTGTCCGCCGGCATCCTGGCCGGGCCCGCCGGCCAGCAGATCGTCACTAGCGGCAACCTCGCCGCGTTCTTCTCGCAGGTCGCTCAGTGGTATGGTAACGACCCGACCCAGACGAGCCCCTATATCGGCAGCCGCTTCGTCGACAATCAAGACGAGGCGGGCGACATCGTCACCGGCAACGCCCCGCCCGCCAGCGCCTTCGACCTCCAGCAATCGAGCCCGACGCACACCGAGTCGTTCACCGTCTACGTCAATTACTCCAACGACTACGACCAGGATGCCGACACGGATTCGAGCAACCCCGAGGACCCCAACTTCGTCCCCGTCCAGCCACCCAATTTCTCGCCGTTCTTCTCGGGCGGGGCGGATTCGGGCCAGGCGCAGTTGATCGGGCCGTTCGGCTACGGGTCGCAGGACTTCGTCCCCACCGGAGAGCCGCTGCCCTACACGATACAGTTCACAAACCCGTCGTCCACGACGGGCGCCGGCCAGATCAGGATCGTCAGCCAGCTCGACCCCAACCTCGATCCCCGCAGCTTCCGCCTGGGCGACCTCCAGATCGGCGACCTCCAGGTCCACATCCCCAACACCGTCGGCTCGTTCCAGGGGGATTTCGACTTCACCCAGTCGAAGGGGTTCATCCTCCGCGTCAGCGCGGGCATCGACATCCATTCCGGCACGATCACCTGGCTGCTCCAGGCGATCGACCCGGCCACCGGCGAGGTGCTCCAGGACCCGACGCGGGGCCTGCTGGCGCCGGGCGGCTCCACGGAGGGATTCGTCACCTACACCGTCGAGCCGATGTCGGGCCTGGCGACCGGGACGTCGATCAGCGCCCAGGCGCGGGTACTGTTCGATTCCGCTGCCCCGCAGGACACCAACACCGTGACCAGCACGGTCGACTCGACCGCGCCGACCACGACGCTCCTGGCCACGCCGATCGCGCCTGGCAGCCCCGTCTACCAGGTCCAGTGGACTGCCACCGACGACTTTGGCGGGTCGGGCGTCAAGGGGGTGACGGTCTACGTCTCCGAGGACGGCGGCGACTGGCAGATCTGGCTCGACCAGACGACGGGGACCTCGGGGCTCTATCAGGGCCAGGCGGGGCATATCTACCAGTTCCTAGCGCTGGCAACCGACAACGCGGGAAACCAAGAGTCGCCCCCGTCGGGCCTCTCGGTGCCCTCCGACGGCTCGCAGGTCAACCTCGGCGGCCTGCCGACCGTCTCCGGCACGACCACCGACCTGGGTACGCCGCAGCAGCCGAGCCCTCAGCCGTCGACCAACCCGCTGTTCACCCAGGCCCAGCAGGCCATCCCCGCGCCGACGTCCTCCACCCGGCCGACCGAGTTCCAGACCATCCTCAGGCCGTTCACCGGCGAGTCGTTCGCGACCGGGTTCGTGCAGAGCGGGGCGAACATCGGCCCCGTGGCGATCGTCACTCTCCCGGACGGCTCGACGCTGGTCAGCGGCGGCCCCGACCGCAACGAGCTGTTCGGCTTTACCGCGGAGGGCGGCCAGGCGACCACGCCCCTGGCGACCGAGCCCTACCCGATCTACGACATGGCGGTCGACGCCTCCGGGCGGCTCTGGGCCACCACCGGTGGCGGTCCCTTGCTCCAGCTCGACCCCGGGACCGGCGCCATCCTCGGCCAGTACGGCGACAGCATCACCCAGAGCCTGGCCGTCCAGCCTGGCACCGGGCTGATCTACGTCTCGTCGGGCGGCGGCATCGAGGTCTTCAACCCCGCCACCGAGGGCTTCACGCCGTTCAGCAGTCTGCGCGTCGGCAGCCTGGCCTTCGCCCCGGACGGCACGCTCTGGGCCGCGACCTGGCCCCAGGATACCACCGACATCGTCGCGTTCGTCCAGCAGACACCCGGCCCCAACCCGATCACGAAGGTTTATAGCCCCCAATTGATGCTCCAGCTCGCGACCGACGTCGACTCGATCGCATTCGGGCTGGCCGGCACCGGGCTCGCCGGGTTGCTGTTCATCACCCACGACGAGCCCCAGGGCGGGCAGGGGACCGAACTGACGATGGTCGACCTGGCGACCCTCCAGACGGTGGCCGTCGCCACCGGCGGCACGCGCGGCGACGAGATCACGACGAACGCGCTCGGCCAGGTCCTGCTCAGCCAATCGAACGAGATCGACGTCCTGTCTCCGGTCCAGGCGCCCCGCGTCGCCGGCTCGAACCCGCCCGATGGCTCGATCGTCGACCTGCCGCTGGGCACCATCAGCATCACGTTCGACCACGACATGGACCAGGGCGACCCGACTGATCCCCGCTCGGTCCTCGACCCGGCGAATTACCAGTTGACCGGCGACACCGCCGGGCCGATCACCATCGACTCGGTCATGTATGACCCGGCGACGAGGACCGCCACGCTGACATTCGACGCCATCGCGGCCGGGGGCTACACGATCAACGTCGGCACGACGATCCAGAGCACCGACGAGCTCGCGCTGGCCTTGCCTTACTCGGCACACTTTAGCGCGATTCAGGACGTCTCTGCGCTCGTCAACATCCAGTTTTCCAACGGCAGATCCAACGCAGCGCAGAAAACCTCTTCGTACAGCGTCACGGTCACCAATAACGGGCCGGCACCACTCCTCGCCCCGTTCTACCTGACGTTTGATGGCCTCCAGCCGAATAACGCCCAGCTCCTGGGCGGCTCGGGGCCCAACGCCGCCAGCACGATGTGGATCGACCTCAGCGCCCTGCTTCCGAACGGCGAGCTCTTCGCCGGCCAGACCACGGCCGCCACGACCATCAC
Organism: uncultured Planctomycetota bacterium; assembly: GCA_963823665.1. GTDB lineage: Bacteria > Planctomycetota > Planctomycetia > Isosphaerales > Isosphaeraceae > CAVXHV01. Next base: position 1,028,233 of record CAWGMQ010000006.1, on the reverse strand, counting down.
GTTCTCCAACCCGTCGGGGCTGAGGCTCTCGTTCAAGAGCGGGGTCTTCGCGACCCCCGCGCCCAACGCCGCCCCGGTCATCGACTCGGCGCCCGTGACCACTGCGACAGCCGGCCAGCCCTATCGCTTCCAGGTGCTCGCCCACGACCCGAACCACTACGGCCTCGGTTACCTGCTGGTCCGGGGGCCGGCGGGGATGAGCGTCGACCCGAGCACGGGGCTGGTCACCTGGCTGCCCACCGTGGCCAGTCCGGCCCAGGCGGCGGTCGTCCTGCGGGTTGACGACTCCGCCGGCAGCGACGCCACCCTGCCGTTCACGATCACGGTCTCGGGCGTGGACCTCCCGCCGGCGATCCCGCCGCTGCCCACGGAGCTCGATGGCCAGGAGGGTCAGAACTTCCAATTCGCTCTCGGCGCGACCGACCCGCAGGGATTGCCGCTCTTTTCCTGGGCCGAGAACCTCCCGCCGGGGGCGGTCTACGATACCGCGAGCGAGACGCTCTCCTGGCTCCCCGGCGCCCTACAGGCCGGCACGTACCCGAACGTCGAGTTCTTCGTGAGCGACGGTGTGAAGCAGTCGAGCGTCTCCACCACGCTGCTGATCGCACAGGCGCCGTTGCCCCCGACCCTGGTCCAGCCGTCCGACCAGACCATCCTCGAGGGCCAGCCGATCCACATCGCGCTCCTGGCAAGCGATCCCAACGGCGATCCGCTCACGTACTCCAGCACGACGCTCCCCGGCGGTGCGACCCTCGACCCCATGACCGGCGCCTTCGACTGGGCGCCCGGCTACTTCCAGCACGGGGTCTACCAGGTCCCATTCACGGTCGGCGACGGCGTGCTGTCGACGACCGTGACCACCACGATCACCGTGCTCAACGTGGACGCGCCGCCCGTCTTTAATGACCTCGGATCGTGGAGCATGGACGAGGGCCAGCAGATCAACTTCCGGGCCTTCGCACTCGATCCCAACAACCCCGGCTTCATCCCGCAGGAGCGGTTGCCCGACGGATCCCTGACACCCCTGGAGGGTACGGCGCCAACCATCAGTTACACTGTCAGCGGGCTGCCCGCCGGCGCGACATTCGACCCGCAGACGGACATCTTCAACTGGCAGACCGGCTACACGGACGCCGGCAGGTATCTCGTCACCTTCACCGCCACCAACGACGGCGACGGCACGGGCGTCCCCCTGAGCGCGACGGTGAGCGTGCCGATCACGATCATCAATGTGAACCGGGCTCCTCAGATCACCTTCATCGCGAACCAGACCGTCAACGACGCGACGACGTTGACCCTCCCCGTCCAGGCGGTCGACCCGGACGGCGACCCGATGGTGCTGACGGCCTCCGGGACGGCGGGCCTGGGCCTGCCCGCTTACGCGACGTTCGTCGACAACGGCGACGGCACCGGCACGTTCACGTTCTCGCCCACCGTGGACGACTCCGGCAGCTTCACCATCACGCTCTCGGCCACCGACAACGGCGATGGCGGCGGGCCGGCCGCAGCACTTTCGGCGTCGCAGAGCTTCGTCGTCACGGTCAACAACCCCAACCGCCCGCCCCACCTGGCCGCGATCGGCGACAAGGTCGCGGTCGCCGGCAAGGATCTGCAATTCACGATCGTGGCGACCGACCTCGACCAGGACCCGCTGACCTTCGGCGCCCTCGGGCTGCCGCCGGGCGCGACGCTCACCCCCTCCTCGACGTATGGTGAAACCGTCTTCGACTGGACGCCGACATCGAGCGACCTGGGCCGGAGCACGGTCGTCTTCACGGTCGTGGACAACGGCAACGGCAATCCCGCCGACGTCCTGGGCGACCAGCAGTCGATCAATCTCGTCGTCCGGCAGAACGACCAGGCGCCCGTGCTGGTCCCGATGGCGACCCAGACGATCGCCCAGCAACAGACGCTCACGCTGCCGATCGAGGCCACCGACCCGGACGGCGACCCACTGCTGTATTCGGCCACCGGCCTGCCGCCCGGGGCGACGTTTGACCCGGTCTCCGGCGTCATCACCTGGGCGCCCAACCTGTTCCAGTCGGGCACGTACGGCGGCATCGTCGTAGGCGCCAGCGACGGCTACCTGACGACCACCGAGCCCCTGACGATCTACGTGATCACGGTCATCCAGCCGCCGAAGCTCGTCCCGCTCGTCGAGCAGGACGGGAGCGAGGGCACGGCGCTCCAGTTCACGATCGCCGCCGGCGATCCGAGCGGCGGTCCCTTGAGCTACAGTGCGATCTCCGGGCTGCCAGCCGACGCGCAGTTCAACGCCAAGACCGGCCAGTTCAACTGGACCCCGAATTACGACCAGTCGGGCGATTACTCGATCGTCTTCGGCGTCACCGGCCCGGGCGGATTGACCGACCAGACGGATGTGAAAGTCCACATCGACAACGTCGACCGGCCGCCCTTCCTCGTCGTGACCAGCCACCAGGCCGCGGTGGGTCAACCGCTCAGTTTTACCCTTCAAGGCAGCGATCCCGACCAGGGCACGGTGCTGACCTACTCGGCTCTCGGATTGCCGCAGGGTGCTACGCTCGACGCACATAGCGGCGCGGTGTCGTGGACTCCCGGGCCGGCGCAGGTCGGGGATTACGACGTCCAGTTCGCGGTCTCCGACGGCGAGCTGACGACCACCCAGACGGTCGTGCTCCGCGGCGAGATCAACCCCGTGCCGCCGCAGCTCCTGATTGAGCTGACGCCCAGCTTCCCGGCCAAGCCGGGCCAGGCGGTCCTCGTCCACGTCGCCGCGTCGAGCCTGGCGCCGATCACCGGGCTGACGCTCACGATCGCGGGCAAGCCGGTCGTGCTCGACAGCCAGGGCCGAGCGACGTACACGCCGACGGCACCCGGCCGGATCGCGGTATCCGCAACGGGCACTGACGCCGACGGGCTCGTCGGCCAGTTTGCGACGGTCATCAAGGTCGTCGATCCTCTCGATCAGTCCCCGCCAGCCGTTGCGTTCAGTCCTCAGCTTGCCAACGCGCGGCTGACCGCAAGCACCGCAATCGTCGGCACGGTCAGCGATACCAACCTCGACTCCTGGGTACTGGATCGCGCCCCGGTTGGTTCGTCGACCTTCACGACCCTTGCCAGCGGTAACAGCCCCGTCTCTAACGCGACGCTGGCGACTCTTGACCCCACGGCGATTGCGAACGGGCCCTATGTCCTGCGCCTGACGGCTACCGACATCGCCGGACGCACGGGCCAGACGACCGTCACCGTCGAGGCCGACACCGCAACCAAGCCGACGCAGTACCTCCGGGGCGAGACCGACCTCTCCGTGAGCCTGGCGGGCTCGGTCTTCAACCTCGTTCGCTCGTATGACTCGCTGGACGCGACCCAGTCCGGCACGTTCGGCAATGGCTGGCGGCTGGCCAGCCAGGACGTGGAGATCCAGACGACCGTGCCGCCGACGGGCCTCGAGTCGTCCGGCATCTACAACCCGTTCCTGATCGGCACGCGGGTCTACCTGACGTTGCCCACAGGACAGCGCGTCGGCTTCACATTCACGCCGGTCAAGCACCAGATCAACGGGCTGACATATTACACGCCGGCCTACACGGCGGACGCGGGTGTGGCTTACACGCTCACCTCGGCCGGCGGTCCGCTCGTCCAGGCGGGCAACCGCTACGACGACCTCAAGACCGGCCTGGCGTATAACCCGGCGGCCGACCTCTACGCCGGCCCCGAATACACGATCACGGCCCCGGACGGCACGACCTACGACGTGAGCACTGCCCGCGGCGTCCAGGAAATCATCCGCCCCGACGGCAGTAGCCTGACCTTCAATGACAGCGGGATCACCGCCTCGAACGGGCAGGCCATCGTGTTCACGCACGACGCATCGGGCCGCATCACGTCGGCCATCGCGCCGGACGGCACGCGCATCGTCTACACCTACGACGCCGCGGGCAACCTGGTCTCGGCCCGCAACCTGGCCGCGGGCCAGTCGAGCCGATATGGCTATGAATCGGCATCCTCGGATCGCCTGATCGAGGCAGTCTCGCCCACGGCCGGCACCAGCGTCGCCGTCCAGTACGCGCCGGCCGCCGCGTCATTGCCGATCGTGGCCGACCTGGGCAGCTCGGGACAGTTCCTCGCCTCGGATCAGTCCGGCACGCTGGCGACCGGCGGTACCAATCGCTATGCCTTCAGCTTCGAGCCGTCGGAGATCCAGGCCACGACTTCCGGCGAGGTCTTCGTGGGGATCTCGGTGCAGGCGGCTTCGGGCAGCTCATTCCAGCCGGCCATCCCGGCGATCGCCGGCCTCGTCCCCGTGGCGAGCCACACCACGGCGCATGGCTCCTTCGCTCTGTACGCGATCACCAAGGGCGGCCTGGAGCTGCTTTCGCTGTCCGGGGCCAATGGCTCGACATCGGGCGCGTACACACTGCACCTCTTCGTCGCCGGAGACGTCAATGGCGACGGCAAGGTCGACGGCAACGACGCGCAGCTCCTGGGGGCGGCGCTGGGGACCTCTGTGGGCCAGTCGGGCTATCTCCTCGCCGCCGACGCCAACCAGGACGGCACCGTCAATGCCGCGGACGACGAGCTCCTGGCTGCCGACCTCGGCTTCCAGGCCGCGCTCCCGCCGGTCGCCTCGGCCGGACAGGCGGTGACGCACATCGACCTGCCGGTTTCGGCGAACCTCGCCAATCTGGCGACCGACCCCGCGGGCAACCCGATCTACTTCCGTGTGCTCGATGCCTTGCACGGCACGGTGACCCTCTCGTCCGACGGCCTGACGGCGACCTTCGTCCCGGCCGCGGGCTACACCGGTCCCGCCAGCTTCCAGTACGTGGCCGATGACGGGTATGGCACGTCCGCCCCGGCCACGATCAGCGTGACCGTGAGCAGTGCGGTCCTGGTCGGCATGGATTTCCAGCAGCGTGAGCCCCGCCTCCAGGCGGGAAACAGCGAGCAGATCGTCGTGACGGGCGAGTTCTCCGATGGCACCGAGTCGACGCTTCCGGCGTCGTACTTCACGATCACGACGATCTCGCCGTCGATCGCTTCGGTGTCCGCCAGCGGCCTGCTTACGGCCGTGAGCGACGGGACGACCGTGCTGATCGTCTCCAGCCACGGCGTCGAGGCGGTGACCGCCGTGACCGTCGGCGTGCCGACCGACCCGACCCAGCAGGGTCTGTACGCCGAAGGACTCACGATCTATCCGGCGACTGTTTCATTGCCGAGTGTGGGCGGGTCAAGGCAGATCGACGTCAGCCTTCAAGGAAACGTTGACCTCGCTGCGGCATCGACCGGCACGCTTTACTATGTTAGCAATACCAAAGTAATCGCCGTGACGAAGGACGGCCTGATAACCTCGGTCGGCGCGGGCGACGCGACAGTCACGGTGATCAACGGTCCGGCAACGTCGGTCATCCACGTGCACGTCGAGCCGCCTCGTTCAGGCCCCGTCACGATTGGAGCTGCGGGCGGCGTCGTGGCAGGTTCCGATGGCTCACTCGTGCAGATTGCCCCGAACGCATTGCCGGCGCCCGCCAGCGTGAGCATCACGCCCGTAACCCTGGCGAATCTTCCGATTCCCGTGCCGAGCTGGCTGAGCTTCGCCGGGGCAGTCAACCTCCAGCTCGGCAGCGGGATCCTGAGCGAGCCGGTTCAGCTCGCCATTCCGATGCCCGGCGTGCCGGCGGGCACGACGATCTTTCTCTACCGAGCTGATAGTCTGCCGGACGACGCGGGCGTAGAACAACCGATCTGGATGCAGGTCGACACCGGTGTCGTCGGATCGGACGGCTACATGCACACGAATTCGCCTCCCTTCAAGGGTGTCGATCGCACATCGCTGCTCTTGGCCGCCCTGTCGCTCTCGACCGGACTTGCCCTGATCTCGGTCGCTCTCATTCCGTTATCGTTGGCCGGAATTCTCGCCGTGGGGCTTGGGGCCGCGTTCGTGGCAGGAGGCGTGGGAGTCGCTCTGAGTCCATTAAACCTCGGAGCCATCAACCTTCCCCTGGGGCCTAACAACTTCATGGCCTTCGTCATTCCCAAGGTAGGCCCGCCCAATGTGACAACCGGCCAGGTCACCGTCGCCGCCGGGGTCAATCCGGTCAGTATCGTCGTTGATCCTTCGCCCGACGCGCAGCCCCCAGTTCTAAGTCAAGCCAACTTGCAGTTCAGTGGCGGCTCGACCGTGCTCGTCATCGATGGAAGCAACTTCGGCGACACAACTGACACCGTGGTCAATTTCCAGACTGGCAGTGAGGGGCAGACCTGGACGGCTCAGCCCGTCACTGTGACTTCGACGGAAATCACAGTCAACATCCCGCGCACTGTCACTCTTGGTCTGGCCCAGATCTCGGTGGAACGGGTTCTCCGCGACCAGATGGGAAACATAGTCAGCGAGGGCCCGCAGAGCAACGTCATCAATATCCAACCAAAGCCCATCTATGAATTCTCGACGCAGCCCACCGCGCAGCCCACGGTGGGCGCGATTTCGGTCATCGACGCAAATCCGATGTCGTCGACGTTCAACCAGCAAATCGACACGATCCCGATCGAGGGAATCATCCCGCAATACCTCGCGGTTACCCACGACAACAGCCGCGTCTTCGTGGTCGGGTCCGGGGGGTTCGCGGTGATCGACGCCGTTGGGCTGCAACAGCTTGACGCGCAAACGATCCTGGAGTCGGTTGGTGCCTCGGGCTCAGGGCTGGGCTCGCCAACCGCCATCTCGCTGCCCGCGAACGCCAAGCCGTTCCAGATCGCCATCAGTCCGAATGACCAGTACGCGTTCATCTCGGATCAGAATGTCGGGAACGTATATGTCGTGGACATCGATCCAAACTCTCCCACATACCTTCAGTATCGCACCATATCGCTGAACGTCGCCAACGGGCTGACGGGATTAGACGTCTCCGGCGACGGCCGCTACCTCGTGGTCGCGGCGCCCTTGGGCACGTCTTACCTTACGGCCAACGCCGGTGACAACGGCAAGATCTGGACCGTGACGGTCGATCCCAGTCTTCCATCCTGGACGGCATTCTGGACATCGGGCCAGCCATTGCAGACCAAGCGGCTCACGGTGGGCGTGTACCCGTACGGCGTCACTGCCAGCCCCGACCCGAATATTGTGGCGTTCACGGACATCGCCGACGATGCCAAGGGAGTCGGTTTCCTGAATCTGACTACAAATACCGCACAGTACATCCCGTTTACTCTCAACAAGCCGATCAACGGTCAACCGGCTGTTCCTGCGTCGTTCGACGTGAGCGGCGCGCAAAAGATCGTCTTTACCCCCGATGCCGAGTTTGCGTTCGTGACGGCATTTGATGTCCCCAACCAAAACATCCCAAAGCGGAATATTGCGTGGTCGTACGATAGCCCCTACCTTGCCGGGAGCAACATCGCCGTCATCGCAGATCCGCTCAACTTCGCCGTGGACCCGAGCGCGGCCGCGACCATCAACGGCGGGTTGCGCGGCGTGGTCGCAGCCACCCGACCGCTGCCCGAGGCGTTCCCACACGGTCTTTCCATCTCTCCCGATGGCCGATACCTCTACGCCACATTTGATGTTCCCGTCACCGGGAACGGTCATGGCGCCGTCTTCGTCTACGATGCCAACGCGATCGAGAGCGAGGTCCAGTACGACTATTCCCACAAAATTAGATTTAACTCGTTTATCTCGGGCACAGGCTTGGTCGACCTCCCGATCTTGATCCGGTACCCAGTGGACGATGTGACCAATGGTGTGTGGTTCCCACAGCAGCTTGTCAACTTCCTGATCGACATCCAAGCGGACCTTCAGGTCACACCTGGTTCAGGCAATTTCTTCTTCACGTTCCTGCCACCCGTCCCGGGGTTCGGGCCGATCGCCATCGGCGGAAATGCCAAGGGAATCTCGGGCCAGGGCGATGCCTTGACTCTCACGCCCCTCCCCGTAGTGATCCCTGGGCAAATACCCTCGATCGGGGGGAGCTATACGGGACAGACTCCTGTCAGCATCCAGGGTTACATCAGCACCCTTGGGCCCGGGGAGGGGCTGTTTCCAAGCGCGCAGGCCTCCGGCAATACTCCGGGGATCACTTACGATCCGACGACGGGAGCGATCAGCTACACGCCGGCGGGGCTTTCCAAGATCCCCGGGACGAATTACGTGGGACTACAGGTTGTCGACTCGAACGGGGTCGTGTGGCGCCAATCTGAGGCGTTCTCGGTCGTGGACGTCACCAGGGAGATTATCAATGCCCTGGCCGCTGATGCCGGGTTCGCCCAGCAGATCAACAGCATCTTGAGCGGTGTTCCGGGATTGCAGCCTGGTGGGCTAGCGGATTTCCTCTACGCACTCGTCAATGGCACCGCGAGCTCGCTGGGCCCACAAATGGCAGCTCAGCTCCAGTCGGTCTTCGCCAATGCATATATCGATCGCGCTCTCAGCAAGCAGGCGGCAATCGCTCTCAGTCAAACGATCGTGCCCGGTGTCGTCACGGCCGGTGCCGTCTCGAAAAGCCCCGATCCCAATAACCCCAGCCTGAACGTCCACTATGGAACGGCCGTCGCGCTTACCGATGGAAGCGTCTTGATTTTCGATTGGCACTCGGTCTTCGATCCTGCCGATAACGTCGTCACGTCTGACACTACGGGCTGGACCAATCTCGCTCTTTCTGCCCTGCCCCAGGAGGCGGCTGTCGCGCCCGGTTCTGGCGCGGTTCAATCCGCCGGCGCCCTCACGCCGGAAGAGCTCACTCCGATCGTGGCGGCCGCCGAGCGCGCCTGGTCTGCTGCCGGGCTCGGCGCTTCTCAGCTTGCCTTATTCGACCGCGTCCAGTTCGAGATCCTGAGCCTTCCGCAGGGCGTTTTCGGTCTCGAGGTGGCTCCCTTCGGCCAGAATCCGAGTCCTCTGATCTTGCTCGATCGTAACGCCGACGGCTACGCCTGGTTCCTCGGCGGCCCCGCAGCCGGCCCGGTTCCCGCCGGCGAGGTGGACCTCTTCACGGTAGTTGAGCACGAACTGGGCCATGTCCTCGGTCTGCCGGACCTCGACCCGGCGGTCTATCCCGACGACCTCATGACCGAGACCCTGGCCCCCGGTGAGCGCCGCTTCCCTGGACCGGGCGACATCGCCGCCATCCCCGGCCAGGCGCCCCGACCGACGTCATCGGGCACGCCGGCCAGCTCGTCGTGGACCTCGAGTACTATCATCACCGCCCCGTCCACCGCCTCCGCGATCCGCGTGCAGGCGCAGCTCTCGGCGACGGACTCCGCCTCCGAGGAGCGGGCCAACTGGGTTCCACCCTCCTCAACCTCATCCGTTTCCACGGCCACGTTGGCAACCGCCTCCCTCCAGCCCCTCGACTCGATCACTCTGTCGTCCGGGCAACCGTCCCTCCAAGCGAGCGTCATCCACGGTGCCCTGCCGCCATTGGGCGCGTCGATGATGTCGGTCTCCTCTTTCAGCCGGCCGATGGACCTGTCGCATCCCGCCGACAGGCCATCGGCCCGGTACTCGCCCGACGTGTTCCCGACGCATGGCCGGCCGATCGGCTCCTCGACGCCGGCCCTCCCGCTCTGGCGGCTGGCCTCGCGACGCCCTCATCGTACCGCCAGACAGGACCCGTCGATCCTCAACGCCCTCATGGGAGGGGCTTTCGCCGACTTGCCGGACCGCGGCGCCTGGCTCGGCGAGGTGATCGCCGATGAGCTGGCTCTCGATGTGCGGGAAGCCTCGGACACAGCCTCGACGGCCGGCCGAGAAACGCAGGCCGCGACCAGACCCGGTTCCGATCATCCCCGCCCCGATTCGGAGCCGGAGTCCGACCGAGAAGCGACCGGCCCGTCCTTGATGGCTCGTATCAAGGCCCTCCTGCTGGGATGCTGGGTGTCTCGTGGCTGGCCGACGGGTCGGGTCCGCCCAGGGAACGAAGAGACCGATGAGCGACGGGATGCATGACCAGGTTCTTCCTTCTAATTCATGACTGCGAGGTAAAGTTGATGCGATGCCGCAAGTTCACAGGATTTCTCGGAATACTCGTCGTTTGCTCGATGATCGCCGCGGCGGGGCCGCCTGCCCGCGCCGACCTCATCCTCGGCTTCCCGAACGGCCTCTCGGGCTGGACCACTGCTGGCGATAGTGGGACATTGACGGCCGCCGGCGGGCTCGCGACGATCGCCGAGAGCACCTTCGCGCTCGAAACTGACCTGTTCCTCACGTTCACGATGCCATCTGGGGTCCAGAGCCTGCAGTTCACCCTGAACTCAGTCGCGCCGGATTCGACTGTCGACAATAACAATGCCAACGGCTATCTGCCGGACTTCTTCGGGGCCTCCCTGCTGAACCCAAGCACGCTCGCCTCGCTCGTGCCGACCGTCGACTCCACGACCGACTCCTTCTACACCCGGGACATTGTGGATGGCATCACGCAGGGGCAGGCCGCCCTGGGCGTGACGGTCACGGTCCCGTCCGGGGACATCGCCCTCGTCTCGGTCGATCTGTCGTCGCTCAACCTGGACGGCCAGTCCGCCGAGATCCTCTTCCGCCTGGCGGGCGGCACCGACCCGGATAGTTCCTCGAGCGTGACGATTTCCAATGTGATCGTCATCGGTGGCGCGTCAGTCCCCGAACCGAGCACGCTCCTTCTGGGGGTCATCGGGGGGCTCTTCACAGCCGGCGGCTATTGCTGGCGGCGTCGACGTGGCGCAAGGGCCGGTCGCGTCCCTGAGACCGCTCCGTCAGCGACATCGTGATCGCAGGGCCACTTTGCCGATTCATCGAGCCAAGACGGAATCGCCGCGTGTCGGCAGTCGGCAACACGCAACATTTACTCCGGTGTTTATTCCTTCACAAGACGTTGCGACTTCTCGGGCGTTCCTGCGCTCGTGTGAGTCGTGTACGCCAGCCGACTAACCGGTAGACCACTGGGACACGAGGCGATTCTTGCGGCGATTGAGGAGAACCTGGGAAGAATCCAGAGGAATCAAAACTGTGGTGGGCAGGGACGGGTGAGGAGTGGGGTTAGCGGCGCTCATTGGCAGGCAGGCGACGCTCAACCTGGGTGCTGCCGGCGTGCTTAACAACGCGATCAGGGTCGTCTACAGCGGCGACGACAACTCTCTCTCGAGCACGGCAAGCTCACCAAAGGTCACACCTCAGGCAATCGCGCACCGAGCGACCGTCCAAGATCGCGGTCTATTGGTAACTTGACCGCAAGCTCGTCTTCGCATCCACCGCCATGGCCCAACCTTCGCCGCGAGCGCACGCTGAAGGACAGAGGTCTCGAGCCCGGCACTGCCGAGAACAGCCAGCGCTCATCGTCGGTTCTTCATAACTGAGTCCCTGGGAACGCATAGTGGTCGAATGGGCCGAAGAGGACATTCATCATCTACGGAACCGGCCGCGGTCAGTAGGCACTGGCATCGACCACTTCTCTTCCCGAGATGGCCCCCAGGGCCGTCCAGACGCTCGCGCTCACCGACGCCTTCACGAATCGGACCGAGCCGTCGCCGGTCATCAGGTTCAGTATCATGTTCCGCGCGATCCGGAACAACCAGTTGCGAAAAGGCATTTTACACGGGTCGGCTTCCCAGCGGTCCACGGCGGAAGCGACGGCGCGGAGGACCTGCTGGACGAGATCCTCGGAGTCAGCGTGCTAAAACCCCTTACGTCGCGCTAATCGGTAAAACTGGGGAGAGTAACGAACAAACCGTTAGACCGCTTGGAGACCTGTTTACTCCTCTAATCGGAGGTCCTCGAGGGCTTGGGCTTCGAGAGGATCAAGCTGGATTCGGGCCAGCGCTTCGGGTGAGGAGCCCTCAACCCGCTGCTTGACCTTGTCTGACAATGGGCCGAACTTGGTTTCCAATAGCCGGATGGTCGACCGCCGCTCGCCCTGCTCAATGCCTCGTTCGATTCCTCGTTCGATTCCTCGCTCGTATGTCGTCTTCGTGAGGGATTCAACCTCTTGATACTTTTCGTGGTGCAACAACGCGTGCAGTCGCTCGTGCTGGGCTTCGTCCATCTCGGCGTAAGCCTCCAGGCACTCGGCCAGGAGGAAGCGTCGAAAATCATTTTCTCCAGAAGCGGCAATCCGTCGCAATCCCTCTGCGTACAACTCGGCACGGCGGTCGGCTGGTAGCTGCATTAAGACGCTCAGCGCCACGCCGAGGAGGTTTTCGCCGGTCGCGTACGCCGGCCCGTCCAGGGCCGGCAGGCCGACGTAGGCATACTCGAAGCGGATGATCCACTGTTCCCAGAAGTGCTCCTCATATGCGTCCCAACCGATGCCGTTTCAGATGGTTGGCTGCCGCCTCGCGCTGGGCCGGAGTGAGCTTGATCCCTGCGACCCACTCGGCATCCGCAACCATTTGTGGAGAAACCGGTCCTTCGGCTGCCTTCGCCGCCAACGCACGCTGAAAGACGCCCGTTCGAATCCCGGCCGCCCCGAGAATTGCAAGCGCGCGTCGCCGCGTGAGCATGGTTCGCGTCGCTCGAAGTCAACAAGCCTCCTGACCAGTGCAGCGTCAGTCACGGCGAGCATGAACTTCCTTTGTGAAAATGCTGTCAGGCAAATCGTTCACACGAGCGTAACGCAAACTCATGCGTTGCGTGTAGACCGACTGGTCTGGTGGCACGAGGGACGTCCACGCGGGCGGTCCGAAAGACGCGGTGGCTTCCAGCGGCAGCCAGCATCCTGGTGCGAACTCGCGAAAATCCTTGCCCGTCCTTCGCCAGACCAGCCGATTGCCGGCGCGAACCTCCCACTTTCGCGGAGCATATCCCAGCCCCGGATCAAGCCAGATCGTTTCGATTCCGTCCTTGAGCGGCGCCTCGAGCACGACGCAGCCCGCGCCATCCACCTTCTCTTCATTCGGCCGGACACGGCAGTGCGGCAGGCGCGCAAAGTTCCCCGGAAGCCGCCAGGCTTGCTCTTCCGCCAGGTCGCCGTTCCTGGTGCTCTGTGAGGGATCGAATGAGTGTCTGAAGCTGATCGGCCGCAGTCCGATGTTGGCCAGGTAATCCTTTGGCGCAAAGTATCCTTCGAAGCGGTCTTCATCACCGTACACCGACTGCGACTCCACCGTCTTCGAATCAAACACAAAGCGTCGTAATCCGGAAGATTGGCGGTAGCGCAACAAGTGCCAATGGATGAGCCCGACGTCTCTTGCCTGGGCGGCCGTCCTCTGGGCCTGGGCCAGTCGCTGGGAGACGTCCTTGGGAGCGGCTGGGTCCGGAGTCGCTGCATACGCGGGCGCAAGAAAGCCATCGCCAGCGGGGATGATGATCTCGGTCAGTTGCTTGGGCCCCAGAAAGGCGGCGCGATGACGTTCATGGTAATCCCGGAAGAACGAGAATTGCCACGCGACCAGCAACTGGGGATCGACGTCGGCTTCCGTGGTGATGTCATATTCGACGAGCAAGCTACGGTAGCGGTCTGTTCTCTCTTTGAGCTTTGTGATCACTTCCTCGGACGTGGCGGTGGCAGGCTTCGGAGCAGGGGCGTTGGCGACCGTGCTAACCCGTGGGGGCAATGCACCAAGCGGGCGGCCTTGCTTCAGGTCTTTCAAGCACTCCACGACCCGATCAGCCGGAATCACCAGGGTAAATGTCGAATGAGCTCGCTCGCAGACTAACCCGAGAACCTTGCCATCCAGGCCGATCAGCGGCCCACCACACTCATCTTGGCCGACGGGGATCGCCACAGGGAACGCAGCGGGGGGCCTGAAGCGTTCGCGGCTATGAGAATCGTTATATACTGCCCGCAAAACGGAAAGATCCGTCACAAGGCTAGTGGAAACGTCAGTAAGCACCTGCCGGAGCCCCTGGGAGACGGCTGACTGTAAGAGCGGAATCATGCGATCGGTCCGGTCCGCGATCAAACGAACGCTCGGCGTCTCCGTTTTCAACGTCAGTGTCAGGCGATGCATCTTGCCCTCTCTCAAAAGCTGCACGGGCACTTGACTCCCGCCGCGTTGGCCCTGGACACAGCGCCCCACATCCTCATGGCAACGAATGGGCACTCCCGCGACCGAGACCAGCAGGTCTCCCGGGCGAATTCCCGCGGCTGCCGCGTTGCCTTCGACGTACTCCACCCAGTAGCCACGACCCGGAACACCGCTGCCGAGCACGGCCGGCGGCATCGCCGGCGTGAGCGGCCGGCGCGAGACCGTGCTCTTGAAGGGTCCGGACGACACCTGGAGCGGCAAGCTCACGATTCCAATCTTGACGGGCAGCGGCCCTGGGCCAGCAGCAATCACCGGAGTGCCGACTGAGGGCTGACCGGAGGCTGCCCAGGCGACAGGCCTCAGTCCGCTCGTCGGCAGGCGAAGCAAAGCCAGGTCATAAGCCGGGTCAACGCCGACGACCTCCGCTGCGAGGATGCGTCCGTCGGCCAGCCGGACCCGGACGCCGTCCGGCACCTCGCTGGCTTTGGTCAGACCAAACCATCGGCGTCCACGACGGCACCAAGGGCGGCCGTCTCATTGCCGTCAAGCACCTCGACGACGCTCTCCCTCACGGTGACATTCGCCTCCCGGAACGCCTCGAGCGTCTTGATTCCATGGCTGTGTCGCTCCGCCGGAATCAAGTCCGTGAAGGGGAGTCTCATGGCCCGATCCTGGAAGGAGAGCTCCCCGGGCCTTAGCCCGATATTTTTCTCGCCTCCTTTCATGCGTTCAAATCGACTGCGAACTTCTTTGACCGGGGTTCCGCGCATCCATCGGCTGCCCAGATTGACTGTGCAGTCGGGGTACAGGACATCGGTAAACAAAGTAGCACCATCGACGATGCCGATCAGGCGACCGTTCAGGTCGAAGTACGGTGCACCTGAGTCTCCACCCATCGTGGGACAGTCGGCAACAAAGTTGAAGTGGAATAGAGAAGTTTGCCAAGCCGTATTTCCGCCGGCCGGCCTTTCTTGTAACTCAGAGGCAACGGATAACCCGCCAGAACAATCCAGCTTTCCAGCTTCGGCATGGTTTCCGCAAAATCGACATGTGGGTATGGACCTGGCTTCCGCAGTTTCAATAAGCAAAGATCGAACACATCATCAGGCCCAAGAACATCTGCAACCTCCTCGGTTCCGTCAGTGAGGCATATTTTGACCGTTGGGTCAGGTGCGCAGTGACTCTGAGTGAGGATTAAGCCGTCCGCCGAGACGATGACTCCCGAGGCGCCCGGTCCAACAGCAACGACGCCAGGCGTAACTTTGCTCACCGCCGATTTCAGTTGCTTTTCAACCGCATGTAGAGCGGCTACGCCGGGTTGCTGCGACAGTCTGCCGGTCAGACCCGGCACCTGCCGGGCGAGCAGCGGGCCGAGCACCCCAATGCATAGGCGATCGGCACGGCCACGAGGGCTACCCACAGCTTCTTCAGTCGCATCGTGACCATCCCTTCTTGCTCAAAAAAAAACCTCACGGCGTGGAACGACCGACGAGAAGCCTCCACATGTTTAACGCCGGCGCGTTACACGACGGAATTGCATCAGTAAGGTTTATTGATTGATGCTGTTCGGTTTCCGCACAGCTACGTGCTTGAAGCCGCTCCGTTTGGGCAGCCGTCTTCAGTACGCACTCGCGTCGACCACTTCTCCTCCCGCGATCGTTCCCAGGGCCGTCCAGACGCTTGCGCTCACCGACGCCTTCACGAATCGGACCGAGCCGTCGCCGGTCATCAGGTTCACGCCGCCGGGGTGGCGGCTCGTCGCCGTCACCACCGTCTGGCTGTCGTAGTCCTGCGATCCTCCAAGCAGGCAGCTCGGATATCCAGGAGGGAGGGCGTGGTTATAACGAGTATAAAGCGAGTTCCCGTCGGCCCAGCGTTCGCCCGACCACTCGTATGCATCGGTCAGCCGGGGCGAGTCTGCCGGCCCGGCCAACCGGCACGCGGCCACTGTATCGTTCGTCATATAATAGTCCGAAAGCGGGTCCGGTGCCGTCGTGCTTCCGAGGCAACGCTCGCTCCAAAACGCCGTCATGCTCAGACCGTCAGTGACCTGGCCCGGCGACACCGCACTCTGGTACCAGAAACCTCCGTTGTTACGACCGGTGAGGTCCGGTGAGTCATTTTTCAAATTGTATGGGAGCGAACCGGCGCAGGCCCGGTAGTTGTTGTGCGCAGTGTTGAGTGGGTCGTCAATCCGGTCGACGTCGGTAGGGCAAAGGAAGCCCGCGATTGTGGTCGTGATGGCCGTCTGATTCATCGGCCCGAATTCGGGGTTGAGATTCAACCACGGGGTTCCCGCGAAATTGAGGGCATTGAACAGGGCGGTCTGCTCGAGATAGGGGAGAAGCTGCGACTGGGCCGACCAGCGGTTGAAGCCGCTCGAGGGTGGACCGCCGCCGCCAACCCCGAAGGGGTAGACGCGTAAGGCCGACTGGTAACTGGACAGGGCCAGACCGATCTGCTTGAGGTTGTTCGTGCACTGCGCTCGCCGCGCCGCCTCGCGCGCGGCCTGGACGGCCGGCAGCAGAAGGGCGATGAGAATACCGATCACCGTGATGACAACCAGAAGCTCGATGAGCGTGAACCCGCGACTCGGCTTCGCGGCGGCCCGCTTCGCCGCCGTTTTTGCCGCGGAGGCAACCGCGGTCTTGACGCCAGGCCTCGGCTTCGCTCGCGCATCGCGGCCGGACCATAGGCGCCATGCCACCGCGGCGCCGATGAATAGGATGGCGACCGCGGCCAGCGTCAACCAGGTTCCTCCGCCCCAGCCTGACGACGGCGGCTGCTCGAGCCTGACGATCTTGTCCGCCTTGATCGACAGCCGCTCGAAACGGGCATCGATCGCGTCGGGGCTGCGCAGCGCCAGCGCCTGGAGCCCGAGCTCGGCGATCGGCCCGGTGCTGAACTTGACGGTTCCCATCTCGACGAGCGTTCCATCCGCCTCGGAATGGAGGAACGTGAGCTGATCTCCCGAGCGGCGTACGCCAAGCCGGCCGGACTTCCCCGTGGCGGGAAAGTGACGGATTGTCGAGCCCCCTTCGGGCGAGTGCGCATAGAAACCCCATCCTTCACCGGAAGGACGATTGTCCCGAAAGACCGTGACCATCACGTCCGGGGCATAGAGGAAGATCTCGATGTTGTTGGTCGGGTCCTTGACTTCTCCCTTCGCCGGAGGTTCGGCAGGCCGGGGGAGCCGGTCGATCTCGAAGCCGGCGACGATCTCGAAGTCGCCTTCGAGATGCAGGAGAGCCCGGAATCGCAGCGGTCCGCGTGACGGCTGCCCGCGCGGCACGGAGGCGTGAAGGCCGTTGCCACTGGTACGCCAGTGCCCGCCGTCGAGCCCGGCCTCCGGGCGGAACAGAAAGCGGTCGTAACTCTGTTTGGTGAAGTCGACGTCGATCTCGTCGGCCGATACGTCAACCCCCGGTACGAGGGCCACGACGCCGATCATGACGAAAAACACTCTGCTCATGATTCCCCTTTCGGTGAGGTAGGGCGAACTCCGAAGCGAGCTCCTCCTTTTATCTATCGCGATTGCCGTGACAATGGGGTCCAGGCCGAGGCGGCTTGTTCGGTACTACTTCCTTGCGAGGTCAGGTCCCAGACGCGAACCTCTCCGGGGTTCTTTTCAAAGCCTCCGGCGCTCAACAAAAAGCGAGAGTCGGGCGAGAACGCCACGCACTCCACCCACCACTGATGCCCCGAGAGGCTGTGTTGCTCGCGGCCCGAGGCGACATCCCACAGCTTGACCTCGGCGCCGACAGAAAAGTGGCCTCCCGCTGAGGCGAGGGTTTTCCCATCGGGAGAAAACGACACTCCCAGGATGCGGTAGCGGTGCCCCTTGAGGGCGAACCGTTCCTGCCGGGTCTTCCAGTCCCAGACCTGGAGCGGACCCGGCGCGGGACCACCCCAACCCGGGTCGTCGGACCTTGGACCACCGGTGCTTGAGGCGAGGGCAGTGCCGTCCGGCGACACGGCGACGCAGTTCGACGACCTGCCGCCGAGCTGGATGGGTTTCCCATCCTCCGCGCCGGTGGCCGTGTTCCAGAAACGGAGGGTACCATCGAACCCGGCGGAGACCATCCGGTCGCCGCTGGGGTGGAATGCCAGTGCGCGAACCGTCCCCTCGTGGCCGACGCAGATCGCTCGTGTGCGATTCTGGTCGACGTCCCAGAGCGTGATGATGCGATCTCGGCCGCACCAAGCCAGGGTCTTGCCGTCAGGGGAGAATGCCACGGCGAATTCGATGTCGCACCCCGGCGCAACGGTGGCCAGTTCCCGAGCGCTGGCCACGTTCCAGAGCCTGACGAATCCCTTCCTCGTGCCCATCTCCCAGTCGCCCCCCGCGGCGGCGAGGATCTTCCCGTCGGGTGAATACGCCAGCGACATGACCCGGTCCGGGTGCGGCAGGATCGCGCGGAGCCGGCGCGAGCGAGAGGAACAGAGCGTGACGAAGCCGTCGGCGCTGCCGACTGCCAGCTCTGTTCCGTCGGGAGAATAAGACGCGGAGCCGACGGCCCAGAACGGCCAGGGCGTGACTGGATCGCGGCAGGTCACCGGAACCGGACCGAGCGCTTCAAGGATTGAGCCGATCGCGGGGGGCTGGCGCACGGCAACTTTGCCGCGAAGAGCCCTCGCCAGCAACCCGGAGAAGCCAGTGAGTCCGCCGGCCTCGGTCGCCCCGAGCCCTGCGACGAGCGCCAGAAACATCACCGCCGCGGCGCGCCGCCGGCTTCGAAGGGCGGGAAAACGCCTGTGATCCTCTTCGTACGGGAATGGCGGCGCGGCGGTTGGCCGCTCGAGGTAGATCAGGCACTGACCGAGAAGATCCGCGACCTCCGCGGCCGTCTGGAACCGCGCCCCGGGTCCTTGGCAAGCAGCCTGGCGATGATCGCCTCGAGCCAGGCCGGAACGTCAGGGTGGTCTGCCCGGATCGACTTCGGGGTGTCTTCGCAGACGCGACGGAGGACCGCCATCGCGGTCTCGGCCCGGAACGGCGGGTGCCCGGTGCACATAGCGTACATCAACCCACCCAAGCCGAAGAGGTCGACGCGGGGGTCGATGGGCTCGCACCGGGCCTGTTCAGGCGCCATGTAGTGCGGCGTCCCGGCGGCCACGCCGCTCTGGCTGATGCTCGCGTCGTCGGCCGCGCGGGCGAGACCGAAGTCAGTGATCTTGATTCGCTCGATGCCGTTCTCGAGGAGGATATTCGCCGGCTTGATGTCACGGTGCACGAGCCCCTGTGCGTGGGCAGCCGCCAGGCCCGAAGCCACTTGCATGCCAATTCGGAGCACCTCGCGGACGGCGAGCGGGCCGTCGCGCTCGATCCGACCCTGAAGCGACTTGCCTGGGACGTACTGCATCACGAGATAGGGGAGGCCCTTCCAGGAGTCGACCGCGTGAATCGCGACCACATGCTCGTGGGCCACCGACGCCGCCGCCCTGGCCTCGCGGGCGAAACGCAGCCGGGCCGAGCCGAGGAATGACAGCTCGGGGGCGAGGACCTTGATCGCGACAACGCGGGCCAGCACCGAATCCGAGCCCTTCAAGACCACGCCCATCCCCCCTCGGCCGATGACCTCGAGGATCTGATACGGACCCAAGGAACCCATGTACTGAGGGTCCGACGGGGGATCGAGGAAAGCGAGGACTGGCCGCCACCCATCCCATTCATCGGGCGCGGGCCGTCCCCGCCCCTCGTCAGGGGCGTGGCCGGACGGACGGACGTGGGGCGGTGAGAGATCCGACTCACCGACCAGGAAATAACGCAGGTCACGCCATAAGCCGACGTCGCCGGCCAGCGCCTCGAGCGAACCGCGGCACTCCTCACAACGATCGAGATGGGCGGCCAGCAGTTCCTGCTCATTCTCCCCGAGCCGGCCCTCCACGTGCCGCCTCAGCCGGTCTGTTTCGCACTCACAGGCACGATCCACCATGGCGTGCTCCCTATTGCTATTCCAGTCCGGCCCACTCGCCGTCGACCTGTTCGATGACCTGCCTGATCCGGGCCACGACCCGACTCTTGGCCATATAGACGGCGCCGACGCTTATGCCGAGAGCATCAGCGACGACCTGTGCCTTCTTGCCCTCGACCCCGGTGTCCCAGAAGGCCGCCCAGGTGATCGGCCGAAACTCGCCGCGGGCGCGTTCGGCGGCCCAAAGGAAGAGTTGACGCTTGTATTCGGTCTCGAATAACGCGGAGTCCGCAGGTGACGGAGAAGGCTGGGTCTCGAGTAGCCACTGAATTTCCTCCGAGCCCGTACCCCGCGGATGTCGGTGCTGGCTCGCGACCAGGTTCAGCATCATGTTCCGCGCGATCCGGAACAGCCAGTTTCGAAAAGGCCGTTTACACGGATCGGGTTCCCAGCGGTCGACGGACGAAGCGACCGCGCAGGACCTCCTGGACTAGATCCTCGGAGTCGGCGTGCTGGAACCCCTTCCGGCGCGCTAATCGGTAAATCAGCGGAGAGTAAATGGCCGTGAACTCGGTCCAGGCACGCTCGTCCTTGGGATCACAGAGGCGGACCAGCAGGCTCGGTCGAGTGTCCGGCACCTCGTCCATTCCATCCCCTTTTTCACGGAAATCTCTTCAATCAACACAACGCAGGGAAGAAAACCTCACAGAGAATTTGCATGGCGACTCAACCGTTTGCGGTGACTCGCCCCATTGACGCACGAGCCTGGCCTACTGGCAAGCTGCAAACGCGGGCGCGACGGTCTGCTCGGATCGTCCATGCGGGAATACCGGGAATGGGCAGAACTCCATCAGCCAGATTGGAGGGAGCGATCGACGGCCGTTGAAAGTGGAGTATAGTTCCGGCATGAACTCCACCCTAACGACGGTACGGAATTGAGGTGGGTCGGTCTGATGCGCATGAGGCGGCACCGTAGCTGGCTGGCGCGCACGGTTGTATGGATCTGGGTGGTGCTTCTGGCGAGCGCGGCCGGATGCACCGGGCCGGAGGCTCGCACCACCACGCCCGGGTTGTCTGCGCCCGTTTTGACGGCAAACTCGCCAGAATCGGGGCCGGCGGATTTCCACACGGCAATCACCGCGCCGGGGGCAACACACGCGGTTTCGGATCCGGCCGAGGCAACTTCGCTTGTCGAGACCTGGGTTGTTCACACGCGGGCTTGCGAGCAGAAGATGGGAACGGACCCCTGGTCGAGCATCACGGTCGCACGATTCGACGGGCTCGGCCTGCCGCTTCACGGCGCTCCGGCCGAGGCGCTCTTGGATCGAATGGCCGGCCGCACATCCGTCCTTCTCATTCACGGTTACGGTTACAGCTATCGAGCCGCGGTTCAAGAGGCGGTCAAGGTTCGCGAACAACTCGAGGCCGCCGGCGGATTGCTACCGGAGACGGTGTTCATCATCTTCGACTGGCCGAGCGAGCGCGAGCTGCGCGGTCTTTACGCGGACTTGAACGAGAAATCGAGGAGAACGCGGATCGCGGCGTTCCACCTTGCGAGATTCTTGCAAGAGTCACCGGCGGGCTCACGTGTCTGCCTTCTCGGCCAGAGCGACGGCGGCCGCCTCGCACTCACCACGATGCACCTTCTTTCGGGAGCTGTCCTGCCGTCGATCTTCGGGGAACCGTCGGCGCAGTTGAGCGCGGGACGGCCCGATCTTCGATTTCGGTGCGTGATTCTGGACGCCGCGGCTGGGCATCACTGGCTCAACCCCGGGGAGCGGCTTGATCAATCGCTTCCCTCATGCGAAGCACTTTTCAACATCTACAACACCGGCGATGCTGCCCTCATGTTCTTCATCCTGGGGCGATTCACCGGTTTCCGCCCGGCGATCGGCATGGTGGGGCTCACGAAACACGACATGGCAGCGCTTGGCCCACTGGGGGCGCGCGTGGAGCAAATCGATCTTCACTCGAGGGTGGGCTTCAGTCACACGAGCTTCCCGCAGGCACTCGGCTTTTCCGACATTGCCGGGCGGATCGCGCAGTACACATCTTTCAGCGGCGCCGGGGCCACGATCCCATAGAACGACCGTTTTCCCCGAAGAACATGGGACAGGACGGCCGACGACTTGATACAATGACGAGCCGGAAGATCGACGTGGAGCGGTCGTGGCGATTCCAGGGATTGAGCCGGTCCATGATTCCGCGATCTTCTCGTTCCTTTGAATCGAGCCGAGCGTACTGATTCCGGAAGGGCGTGGTTCTCGGTCCGGAGACGTTCGGTCGGAGTGCCTTCGATGAGCCGCACTTACATTCTCGGCTTTGGGCTTGTGAGCGTGCTGGGGAGCCTGGTTGCGGCCGCCGCGACCGCGCAGGAGCCGGCGCCGTCGGACCGCGCCGACAATCTGCCGCCGCCATTGCTCGAGGGCGCACAAACGCCCAGCAGACCGAGAGGCGACGAGCGGGTGAAGCCGCTCATGGAAGGCCCGCTGCATGAGGCATTTCTCTCGCCACGCAAGGACCAGAACCCGGTTCGGATCGAAAAGGCGCCGCCTGCGCCGCTTTCGGAGCGGCCCGGGTATCGACCCGCCCACCGGGAATGCGGAATGGATCGAGGGCTACTGGGAGTGGGATGCCGGCCGGAAAGACTTTCTGTGGGTGACCGGAACGTGGCGAGTCGCCCCGCCGGGGCGGTTCTGGGTCAACGGATACTGGAAGCGAGACGATCGGGGCTGGTATCGGGTATCGGGATTCTGGAGCGAACGGAAGACGGACCGGATCGACTACCGCAAGAACGGACCGCCGGAGGACCGGCCCGACGACGAGCCGGGCGAGCCTCCAACGGCGGATTGCTTCTATATCCCGGGGCAGTACTACCCTGATGGCGACGGCGTCGTGTGGAAGAAGGGTTTCTGGGCCAAGGTACAGCCGGGGTGGTCGTGGGTGCCGGCACAATGGGTTCGGCAGCCGGACGGATGGGTGTTCCAGGAAGGCTACTGGGACCGGACGCTCGAAGATCGCGGGACGCTCTTTACACCGGCGGCAGTGGAGCCAACCGCGAGAGGGGCAGGCGATCTGGTTTATCAGCCTTACACCCAGGTCTCGCCGGAGATGTACGGCCAGTTGAATGGTGCGTTCGGACGGCCGAACTCGAACTACGACGGCTATCCCGGCGTCGCCTATGACGACACCGGGCGGTACTACGGCTACGGCTCCTATGGTTATTTGAACGGTTATTACGGCTACCTTGACTATCCGTACTACGGCGGGGCGGGCTACCCGTACTACGCGCAGCCAGTTCAGTACGGTGGCTACGGAGGATACGGGGGCGGGTACGGCGGGTACGGGTCTCCATACATGGGGTATTACGGCGGCTTGCTCGGGGGTGGGTTCGGCGGCTACGGCGGATTTGGCGGCTATGGCGGATTTGGCGGCGGGTTCTATTCGCCGTTCAATTCGTACGGTTATCCGACTTACGCTTACGGCGGAGGACTGTCGGGGGGCGTGGGCTTCGGTGGGCTGGGCCTGGGAATCGGCTTTGGCGGTTACAACGGATTCGGCTACGGCGGATACGGCGGATACGGCGGATACGGCGGGTTCGGCGGGTTCGGGTTTCCCTTCCTCGGGTTCGGGTTCGGATTCGGGTATCCCTTTTTCGGTTTCGGGTTCGGCGGGTTCGGCGGGTTCGGCTGGGGCGGAGGCGCATGGTGGGGACGTGGCTGGGGCGGCTGGGGACGCGGGGGAATTGGAGGGAGCCGCATGCCGTTTGCCAACCGCTCGATCAGCCGCACGGTCACGCGAACAACGAGCGTGACGCGAAATGGGAAGACGACCACGCGGACTGTGAGCAGCACGAGGAGCATCAATCGTTCGGCGGGAGGCGCTAACCGGGCAGGGTCGCCGCCGTCTTCGCATGCATTTGGAAACCCGTTCAATCGCGGCTCGACCACGGCGAGCCATACCGCTGGCCGATCCGGAACCGGCTCGGGGCAAGTTCACCGAGCCTCGACGCTTTCATCGGGTGCGAATGGCTGGCGAACGGCGAATAACGCGGCCAATTCGCATGCGACGAACCGAGCCGGGACATCGGCCTCAAACACGGCAATGAACGCCCGAGGAGCGCAGGGAGCGGGAAGCGCCGGACGGACGTTGGGTCAACCGGGCGGTGGGGCTGCTCTTTCTCGCGGCGGCGTGGGGCAGGGACTCGGTGGCGCCAACACGATGGCGCGCGGCGGAATGGGCAACGCGGGTATGGGCCGTGCGGGCGCAGGAGGGATGCCCGGCGGCGGGGCGCTGGGAAGCCGCGGCGTCGGCGGGCCCTCCATGGGAGGAATGGCCACCCATCCCGGACTGGGAGGGATGCCGCTAGGTGGATCCGGTGCCTACCGTGGGTCGAGTCTGGGCGGATCGTCGCTCAGCAATGGGTTCCGTGGCGGAACATCCGGTTTTGGGGGATTCAGCGGCGGTGGGTTCCGCGGCGGCGGAATGCCTTCAATGGGCGGGTTCGGCGGCGGCGGGCATGGGGGTGGTGGTGGACACCGCTGATTGCCCGGGCAGTCTCAATGCCGGAAATGGCGGCGGCCGGTCAGGAGCGTGGGCTGACGCAGACGCACTTTCGCGGAGCGAAAGGCGACTTTGGGTCTCAGTGCCGGAAATGGCGGCGGCCGGTCAGGAGCATGGCCATACCGTGGTCGTTGCAGGCTTTGATGGTCTCGTCGTCGCGGCGAGAGCCACCGGGCTGGATGATGGCGGTGACCCCGCGGGATGCCGCGAGGTCCGGGCCGTCGCGGAACGGGAAGAAGGCGTCCGAAGCGAGCACCGAGCCTTGTGCACGGTCGCCCGCTTTCTCGACGGCGATGCGCACCGAGTCGAGCCGGCTCATCTGGCCGGCGCCGACGCCGATCAACTGACGATCCTTCGCGAGGACGATCGCGTTGGATTTCACGCAGGCGCACACCCGCCAGGCAAAATCGAGGTCGGTGCGCTCGTGGTCGCTGGGGGCGCGAGCGGTGGCGACCTGGCCGGCGGAGGGGTCGGGCTCGACTGAGTCCCAGGTCTGGACGAGCAGGCCCCCCTCGATGCGGCGGAGGTCGAAGCCTGAGGGGCCGACGCCACCGGGGGCCAGGGGCGACCCCAGGTCGAGCAGGCGAACGCTGTTGCGCCAGGTGGGCTTGGTCGTGAGCCAATCGAGCGCGTCGTGGTCGAAACCGGGCGAGAGAATGGCTTCGATGAATCGGCCGGGCTGGCACATTCGCTGGGCCGACGCCAGATCGAGGGGGCGGTTCAGCGCGACGATCCCCCCGAAGGCGCTTGTCGGGTCGCCTTCGTAGGCCCACTCGAACGCGATGGAAGGAACCTCAGCAAGGGCCGCGCCACAGGGGTTGTTGTGTTTGAGAATGCAGGCCGCCGGGCTGGCGAACGAGCGCACCAGACGCAAGGCGCTGTCGAGGTCGAGCAAGTTGTTGAATGAGAGCTCTTTGCCGTGCAACAGGCGCGCGGTTGCAAGGTCAGGGCCTTTCGTTTCAGGCTCGACGTAAAAAGCGGCTTGCTGATGCGGATTTTCTCCGTAACGCAGCGGCCCGCGTAACGAAAAGCGAAGCGCGAGCGTGCTGGGAAATGCCACGTCGTCCGGCGGTACACCCGCTGCCTGTTTCATATATGCGGCGATCGCGCGGTCGTATTCGCTCGAGCACTCGAACGCGGCGGCGGCGAGCCGGCGGCGGGTCTCGAGTGTCGTGCCGGCGTGCTGCTCAATCGAGTCGATCAAACATTGATACTCTCTGGGGCTTGAGAGAACGGCGACGTGCTGGTGGTTCTTGGCGGCCGCACGCAGGAGAGTGGGCCCGCCGACGTCAATGTTCTCGATGGCTTCGGCGAAGGTCGCACCGGCTCGGGCGATCGTGGCCTCGAACGGATAGAGGTTCACGACCACCAGATCGATGGTTGGGAAACCTTGCGCCTCGAGCTGGGCCAGGTCAGCGGGCAAATCGCGGCGAGCCAGGATGCCGGCGTGGATCTTGGGATGGAGCGTCTTGACCCGGCCGCCCAGGATCTCGGGCTGCCCGGTGAAGTCAGCCACTTCCGTGACCTGGATCCCGGCGTCCAGCAAGGCCATCCGCGTGCCGCCGCTGGCCAGCAGCTCTGCCCCACCTCGAGCGAGAACGCGGGCGAGGTCGATCAAACCGGTCTTGTCATACACACTCAACAGGGCGCGGCGAATCGGGACGATCGCGCTCATTTCGGCTCGTCCTTATCGGCCTCCGGTTCTTTCTTCGTTTCCTTGTCTGCCGCGTCGGGCTTGTCCTTGTCGGCGTCGGCGGCATCCTTCTTCTCGGCGTCGGCGGCATCCTTCTTCTCGGCGTCGGCACCGGGCTCGGCGCCGGCTTCGGGTTTGGCTTCGTCCGTGGCAGCCGGCGGCGCGGGTGGCTTGATTCCCTCCGGCGGCACGTAGCCGAACGGTTTGGCCTTGGGGTCGACGAGCGGACGGGGAGTCAACTGGCCGGATTCGCGAATGCAGACGATCAACCCCGAGGGCGTGGCGAAGTAGAGGCGGTCGTTGAAGCGGTTGATGATATTCAGGTCGAACTCACGCAAATCGAGACCGGCACGGAGCAACGTCTCGCCGGGATCGACGAGCACGCGGCCGGTCTTGCGATCAATGATGAAGAGGTCGAGGTTATACGAGCGAAGGTAGAGCCTGGTGTTGGTGATCGAAACGATCGCGCCGCCCTGCGTGGACCTGGTCCAACGGGGCTCGCCGGTGCCGGGGTCGAGCGAGCTCAGGTAGCCGGCGGTGTTGGCGATGTAGATGTCCTTATCGGAGACGAGCGGTTCCTGCTCGATGGGTGAGCCGGATGGAAAGGTCCACAGGCCGAGCGTTGTGAACAAGTCGACGGCGTAGAGATTGTTGTCGCCGGAAGGGACCAGGAGCATTCGATCACCATAAGTGCCGAAGCCTGCGCCGATGGGCCCGCCGGTGCCGAATCGGAAGAGGTTGGTGCGCTCGTCGGACATGACGACGTAAGCCTTGCCGTCCGACGATCCGAATACCGAGACGGTATCGGCGGGCAGCGGCCGTGTGAGCATCTGGCCGCCGGCTTGCCAATTCCATGCTTCGCGAGGCGCGGTCAGGATGGTAACGTTGCCTTTCTCATCCCTGTTCTTGAGAGCGAACGCATAGATCTTGCCGGTTGTGAGCCCCACCATCGCCAGCTCTTCGTTGCAGGCTGGTGAGGTGGTTGGAATCGTACCCATGCCGTGCCGCCAGATCTGGCGGCCGGTCTTCTTGTCGAGAGCGAACAAGGTGTCGGCGTTGGTTACGAAGACCTCGAAGCTGTTGGCCGCCACCCCGCGGGCGAAGCCCGTACGCTCACCGAGCTGCGCCGACCACAGGAGCTGACCCGTCTCGGCGTCGAACGCGTGTACCATCGCATAGCTGGTTTGCGCGAAGAGCAGGGACCGGTCGTCCGGGTTCACCTTGCCGGCGATGCTGATATTGAGCAACCGCTCGGTCTCGACCAGGGGAACCACGCCGAACCACTGGCGCTCAAGGCCCAGCCGGTCGAGGGATGTGCGCTTGGGAATGATGTTCACCGGGAAAGGGCGCTGCGCGAGAGCCGAACTCCCGACCAGAATCGTGCCAACCATCACCGAAGCTGACACCAGTCGCCGAAACATGGAGTGGTCCTTTCGAGATCCCGGTTCCAGGGAGCCGGTGCGAAGCCGCGAATCATCATCATGCTTTCCGGATGTGCCGATCATTCCTGCTTAGCCGACTGCCCGGTGCGAGTCAAGCTGCGGGAAACAAGATCCTCGGGGCAACTTCGGCGCTTTGCACTTAATCGTACCATCCTTCTGGAGATTTGTAGACCTTCCGCTCATGATTCCGGTTGATTGTCGCTTGGGGACGGCCCGGGCGGCACGGCCGCCTTGCCTCTGGGCCGCAGACATTCCGGGCACGCCTGGTCGACACCAGTGTACGGCTGCGCACAGCGAGGACACAAACCTGCGCTTCGCCTCAGGGTGGGGAGTGCCGCGGCGACGCTGGCGCCTTCGGTGGTGGCTGCGAAGGAATGGACGAACTCGCCGGCGAGCTCCACAACATCGACCTGGATCTTGCCGGTTCGCAGGCGACGGTAGATGAGTGTAAGAAACCAGCGGGCCACCTCGGACTGAAGTGTTCCGCGGTGTTCGGGTTCGAGCTCAGGGGCGACGGTGCGGTAGAGGTCAAGAACACGCGCCGGATCGTTCACATCGCGGGCCGCGGCGAGCTCGGCGATTCGCTCGCCCAGAGCGCTCCGGCGAGCCGAGCGGAGGGAATCGCGCAGTGCAGTGAGCTTGTGGTCACCCGGGTAAGCTGTCTCGAATTCGTCGAGGAGCGATTCAGCCTGGGCCCACTCCTGCTTACGGAGGGCCGTCTCGATCTCGAGGACCGCGTGCGCACGCTCGAGGACTGCAGGGGGCTCAAAGCCGGAGGTTTCGCCGCGGCGGTCGATCCCCTCGGCGATACGCTCGAGCAATCGGACGGCCCGGTTGAGGAGGGCCTCGAGCTCCTGGAATTGTTGAACGTCATGCTCGAGTCGCTGTTGCAGCAGGCTGGCCCAGAGTCGCAGCAACGAGCAGCGCAGGCCCACGCCGCGAACGCGAACGCCAGCACGAGCCAGACGGCTCGAAGCGCCTGAGGGAACTCTTGCGCATGGGTCTGTCGCGGCGCGAGGAAAACGGGCTCGAGGCAAGCCACGACCGCGGCCAAGGAGCCAAGCGCCAGGAGCCCCAATCCGATGGAAAGACCGAGTGCGGCAAGGGCGTTTGGGCCCTTTGCAGGATCGGGGCGGCCGGACTGCGGGGCGGGGTGTGCCTGCCCAGGAGGCTCTGGCTCGAGGTTGTTCATGAGTGAATTATCGCTTCCGGAGAAGCCCGGCACCAATTCGAAAAACGAAAAGACCGCGGCGAGGCAGCCTGAAGGGCGCCTCGCCGCGGTCGTGAGACTTCCGGGTGAAGGGGGCGGTCAACCGCCAAGCTGCTTGGCAATCCGGTTGGCGGGACGGTCTTCCTCGATCATCGATTCATCGAGGTGGTACTGCATCAGGTAGGCGTCTTCGCCGCTATCGGGATAATGCTCGCGGACGACTTCCATCGCGCGGAATCCCATGACACGGTAGAAAAGCTGTGAAAACAGGTTGGTCTCTCGCACATAGAGCGAGATGCGGTTGCGGCGCTGGCTGGAGAGCTTGCCGACGAGCTTGGCGATCATCTGGCGGCCGACGCCGCGGCGCCGAAGATCGCCATGGGTGGCGAAATCGAGGACGTGAATCTTGTTGCGGTGCAGCTCGTAGATCATGAATCCGACGATGCGCTCGTTGTGCTCGGCCACCATTCCGATGCAATTTCGCTGCCTCAAGACGCGAAGGAACTCCTCCTCACACCAGGGATACTCGAAACTCGCGTGTTCGATGGCGAGGACCTCGGGCATATCGCGCCGGATCATCCATCGAATATGCACACGGGTCTGTGCCGGGGAGGTTGGAACCGGACTCATCGCGCCTCCTTCCATGGAACAGAACAAACGAACCACGACCGTTTCCCGCCTTGGAACGGCCACTATGCAATATTAAGCCAATAAGTTCGGCGGAGGCGGCGTCGTGGAGAAGCTAGCTCCGGGACGAGACGTGAGAAGGTTTTGAGCATTGCGATCGTGCTCTCGGGCATCGAGGCGGCGGGATTCTAGCGAGTTACCGCTTCCCTGCCAAGATCCGTTGGCGGATCGGCGCAACGTCCGGGCGGCACGTGCCTCGACGTACCTGGTTCTCACCCTGTCTCTCTCCGTGATCAGGCGCTTCACATTCTCCACGTGAGTCGCTTGGCTACCGTAATATCGGACTTCTTCACAAGTGTTCGTGAGGATTGGGCAGGACGAAACGAGCGAAAACGACCCGGCCAGACCGCCCAAACCATCACAACTCGCGTGGGCGGCAGCTTTTGGACCTGCTGAGCTTTTTTAAACTCAGCACGGAATTCAGAAGCGGCCGAACGAATAGGCGGCGTTGGCGACGTCGAAGTCGAGATCGGAGAGACCGACGTTGAGCTTCAAGTCGCTGTAGGTGTATTCCTCGGCGAGATCGGGCTCGGTGCCTCGGCGCTTGGGCCAGTCGTAGGCTTCGAAGCGAATGGGCAAGCCGAGTTCCTTGTCGATGTACAGACGCACCCTATAGAACATGAAGTCTGGGCGCTTTTCTGGGTGGGTGGACTCGATCATGAGGCAGTGCTGCTCACCGACGAGCATGTTCGCGAAGTTGACGACGGTTTCGCTGGGGTTGAGCTCGAGCGCCCAGCGCTTGGAGATGGTGTCGAGCAGGGGGCCGATGCCGGCTTCGGTAATGGGGTGCCGGCATTCGGTCATGGCCCGCGAGGAGGTGGGCTCGAGTGCGAGCGTTCCGGCGAGCAGCTTGTTGAACCCGACGTCGTGGGCGAGGACCTTACCACCGTGACGGCCGGCGATGTAGATTGCCTCGCGGCCGCGGGCGGGCTGCTGGAATTTCAAGTAAATGCTCTGGGGCTTGGTGCGCACCTTCATGGCCATGATGTGCGCGGGACTCAGCTTTCCGGCGATCCGTTCGCGCTTGAGAAACGTGCAGGTGTAGTCGGGCACGGACTGGTAGCGGTCCTGGCACTCGGCGACGAGGCGGTTGGCACGCTCGATCGGAGTTTCGTGGGCCGGCGGTTTCTCGGGCTTTCTGGCGGCCCGGCTTGTGATCTCGCTATCAACGGCGGCCAGGCGGTTCGAGGGGGGAGCGGCCTTGGCGGCCGGGGATTTCTCGCCGGCGGTCTTTTCCGATGCGCCGGCCGGTTTGGAGGCGGGCGCGGATTTTTCGGTGGTGGATGAGCTGGCGGTGCGATCTTCTCCGGCGCCGCTTGCGGCTGTGAGAGCGGTCGCCAGGCACAGCGAGGCGAGCCCGTGCCATACCGTGACCGGATCGTTTTTTGCAGGACTCATTCCCGTCGGTCGCGCTGGCATGGACCTCTCGCTTCCGGTGCGCAGGCAAGAACTAGCCGCCCCCACCTGCTTGCCACGATCGAGCGCATATCAAGCGAAATCAGTATACCACGCAATTCACAAGCCGGTCGCAATTGGACGCGGAACTTTCGAAAACCTGGCGTCAGTGGTTGCCGAGTTGTTATAACCAGACGAGCGAAGCGCGGTGCTCGCCATCGGGCGTTGTCAGGAATTCAAGTCTGTTCGCAAGTTTGCCAGAATTCTCATGCGGGGCGGTGACGATCGGGAAGGCTGGACGCGAACTCCGGAGTGCAGCGACTTTGTCGGAATTCACGATCGAAACAATTGAATCCGCACCGTTCGCGCAGAACGCTTACCTGCTGTGGCGGCCCGGTCAGGCTGAAGCGATTGTGTTCGATCCCGGCTTCGACACCTGGTCGCTGCGGCAATGGCTCTCGCGGCAAGGGCTGGGGCTTGCGGCGATCTTGAACACACACGGGCACGCCGACCACATCGCGGGCAACCGCACCATGAAGGAGGCGTTTCCGGAGGCGCCGTTGTGCATCGGCAAGAACGAGGCGTTCCTGCTCTTGGACCCCGAAGCCAACATGAGTGCTCCGTTCGGGCAGCCGCTGGTGAGCCCCGAGCCGGACCGTGTGCTGGCCGACGGCGAGCGATTCACAGTGGCGGGATTCGAGTTTGAGGTTCGCGAGATACCGGGGCACAGCCCGGGATCGGTCGTGTTCCTCTGTGACGAATTCGACCCGCATTTCGTGATCGGCGGCGACGTCCTGTTCTCGGGCTCGGTCGGCCGCACCGATCTGGGAGGCGACTTCGGGCTACTGGCACGAGGCATCCACGCCAAGCTCTTCACGCTGCCCGACTCGACGGTGATCTACCCCGGGCATGGGCCGCCCACGACGATCGGCGTCGAAAAACGATCGAACCCGTTCGTGGGCGCGGCGGCGGGGCTTTACCATCCTCAGTAAAGTCCGGGACGCCTGGCGCGGACGGGATGAATGGCCCAGGGAACTGGCAGATTGCGATGAATGTTTGGGCAATCTCGGACCTTCATCTTTCCTTCGCGCGGCCGGATCGGCGCGAGCGGTTTGCGGCCCGATGGCGCGATCACGCCGCGCGGATCGAGGAGCACTGGCGTGCGCGGGTGGGGGCGGGCGACCTGGTGCTCGTTCCGGGCGACATATCGATGGCGCGGAACCACCGCGACCTCCAAGACGATCTGGTCTGGCTGGATCGGCTGCCGGGAACCAAGGTGCTTTCACCGGGGAACCACGACCAGTGGTGGAACGGGGTCGAGCACATACGGCCGATGCTCCGCGATTCGTTGCGGGCCGTTGATGGCGATGCGCTATCGGTCCAGCGAGTGGTCGTTTGCGGGGCGGCCGGTGCGCCAGCGGCGAACGAACGCGAGCCGGGAGCGGGGTCGAAGGGTCTTGAGCTGGGCCTCGAATCGTTGCAGCGGGCCCTCGAAGCCGCGCGTCGGCTGCGAGTTCTCCCCGAGACGCCGCTTTACGTTCTTTGGCATTACCCTCCGTTCGATGCGCACGGCGTTCCGGGGCCGTGCGTGGAAATGCTGGAGGAGGCGAAGGCTACAGCCTGCGTTTATGGGCACCTTCACAGCCAGAGGGAGTGGTCGGCGGCGGTTCACGGACTGCGCCGCGGCGTGCGCTATTACTGCGTCGCTGCTGACGCGATTGGATTCTGCCCGCTCAGGATTGACGCGCGCGCGGAGGTCTCTTAACGAGAAACTCGCAGCTTGGGGCGTCTTGAATCACCATAGAGGGACTACAAAGACTGGTCGGGATGGTCCGCAACGGCGGACCCTGCGAAGACTGCGATGCCCCGAAGTGCCGATCTATGTGCGGACCAGCACCTTGGCCTGGTGCTCTAGAGCTTGTATAAACGGAAGCGATGTTCGCCGATGGCGTCCGCATTGCAAAAGACTTCCGGCCGGGGAGAATCCGATGATCTTGGTCGCCTGGGTCGTGGCGCTACTGGTACTGCCCGATGGTCCGCCGATCGAGCAGTCGACGGCCGGTGCTTCCAAATCGATCGAAGCAAGGCTCAACGAGCTTGCGAAGGAATACGACTCGAAGTTCGCGGAATGGCACCGGGCGAGAATCAGCGCGAAGAACAGGGAGGAGCTTGAAAAGGCCGCCAAAGCGCTGCGGCCGGACCCCGTGGTTTATGCGCAGCGGTTTCTTGCACTGGCGCAGGAAGATCCAAAGAGCCCGACCGCTTTCGACGCGCTCCATCGAACGATCCTTTCCGGCCGCGGTGAGTCTGCCAATGCGGCGGTCGATCAGCTCCGCCGCGATTGGACAACTAGCCCGCGGATGGCTGAGGTCATGTTCCCGATCGGCTCGTCCATGGCGCCGAATGCGGAGAATCTGCTCCGCGAAGTCATCGCGAAGAACACGGACCGCAGGGCGAGAGGGCCAGCTTTACTGGTCCTCGCCAACCTGCTCGAAGGGTATGCTGCGATCCTCATGCATCGGAACGAAAGCCCGGAAAAAGCGCAACTCCTCGAGCTCTATTACAAGAAGGATCATCTCGACCGGATCTTGACCGCCGATTCGATCGCGCTCCTGGGGGAGAGTGAATCCCTGTATGCTCAGGCGCTCAGCGAATTTGGCGATGTCAAACTCTCCCCGCGCGCGAGCCAAACGATCGGCGAGTTCGCGCAGAGGCGGCTGGACCGCTTGCGCGTGTTAGCGCCGGGGAAGCCTGCGCCGGAGATCGACGGTGAGGACACGGATGGCAAGCTGTTCAAGCTGAGCGATTATCGCGGCAAGGTGGTGCTCCTGGTGTTCTGGGCTTCCTGGTGCCCGCCATGCCTCGAGCAGGCCAAACACGAACTGGCGATCCTGGAGCGGCTGCGCGGCAAGCCGTTTGTCCTACTCGGTGTCAACATCGACCATAATGAGAAGTTGATGAGGGACGCGATCGCCGAGCACCATATCAAGTGGCGGAACTGGCGCGGGACACGATGATCGGATCAAGGGCCGCTACGGGATCCAGGCGATCCCACTCGTGCTTGTCCTCGACCAAGCTGGGATCATTCGCGCGAAGGACGTTCACGATGCAGCGCTCGATCGCGCGATCGACGACGTGCTCAAAGAGGCTAACACCGAGGGCTCCAAAGCGCCTTGATCATGACAAGTGGAGAGAATTGCCATGGGGATCACCATTTCAGAGACCGGCTCGGGAGCAACGCTCGCTGAGGCGGAGGTCGGGCCCGAACTGGTCAAGTATGAAGGGAACTGGTATTTTGATCCGGCGGCGGTCAAGTCCGCGGTATTGCGGATCACCGAGCGCACTTATACGTGCCCGATGAAAGGCACTTGCAACTGGGTGGATTTTGCCGGTCCGGACGGACGCGTTGTCAAGGACGTGGCGTGGGTGTATCCGGAGGTCAAGACCGGGCACGAGAGCATCAAGGGGCGGTTCGGGTTTTACTCGGGGAATCGCGGGGCGACGCGGGCGGAGGAGCGATGATCGGCGTCGTAGCTCGATCGCAAGATTGAAAACTCCCGCCCGTCGGTGCCATCGCCCGACTTGCTTGCTCATTCTTCTGCCGCACCGGCGACCCGCACGTCACGGAGC
This sequence comes from uncultured Planctomycetota bacterium, assembly GCA_963823665.1. Lineage (GTDB taxonomy): Bacteria > Planctomycetota > Planctomycetia > Isosphaerales > Isosphaeraceae > CAVXHV01. Next base: position 993,790 of record CAWGMQ010000006.1, on the reverse strand, counting down.
GTGGCAGAGGCGCCGCTCGAGTTCGGCCCGACTGATCGTGCTTTCACGCCGACGGTCTTCCATCAGCTTCCAAAACTCCGGGCTGCTGCAGAGGCGAATCTGCTCCTCATCCATTCCGTCGATAGGAACGACCAGTGCGACAGGCTGGCCATCCCGCGTGAGAATCACGCCCTGGTGCTGCGCCTCGGCGACGCACATGTCGAGCGTTGTAGATTCCACTGGGACGGTTTTCACAGGATTTCCTCGATCGTTTTATGGGGCGGCTTGCACCGGATCGCTCGCACGGACACTTGCGGTGCGTCGTCAGCTACTTCGTAAAAGACTCTAAATTCCCCGACTCGGAGCTCCCAGACAGGTCCAGCGTGCTCCCACGGAGGAACCAGCCCGACGAGAATCTTCTTGTTACGAGTCTGTTTCGCTGGTTCATACGTAAGCTGCTTGTCGATTTCGTCCAGTATACTCGTTCGATCGAACGCACGCAGTTCGGCAAAATCTTGAACAACCGACTCGCTGAATCCGATCGTGAACTTCGCAGGCACAAAATCCAGAGCCTTCGAGTGTGGCGACGTCGTTGATTCATGTGCATTATACCGAGATTCCAGACTCGGCCTAGTCGATTCAACTCCGCTGGTAAGACCCGATGATCTGACTGGAGGAGATGCTCACCGGGGTGCCGGCCGCTAGGATGGTCCGCAACGGCGGACCCTACGACAGGGGTCAGGTTCGCGTGTAGGGGCCGAAGATTTGACTGGACGATGTTGTTGCGGAGTTGCCGATGACCAGGGTCGCTGTGTCTAGCGTGACCGATGCGGCTGGTTCGATGTAGAGACCGCCGCCGATTCCTGTGCCGGCGAGTGCGCCCATGAAGACCGGGCCGCCGGCGGCGAAATTGCCGACGATTGTCGAGCGAGTGAATTGGAGTGTCGTGCCGTTGTCGGCGAAGGCGCCACCTCCCGAGCCGTTGCCCGATTGACCGCCTGAAGAGCCGGTGCCGCCGCGTGCGCTGTTGCCGGCCAGGACGGTCGATTGCACCGAAAGGGTGCCTGACGCCAGATCGATGCCGCCGCCATCTGCATCGCCGGCCGTGGAGCCGGAGCCGCCCGAGGCGCCGTTGCCCGTGATCGAGCTGCGCGAGACGGTGACCGACGAGCCGTCGGGGAAGGTGAAGCCCGGTGTGCCCGAGCCGAAGTCGAGGCCGACGAGCAAGGCACCGCCGGCGCCGGTGCTGCCGGCGCTGCCGTCGGCGCTCGCGGCGCCGGAAGCGCGATTGCCGGATAACACCACGCCGCTGATCGTGGCACGGCCGTTCTGGAAGACCGCGATTCCCGCGCCTGAGCCGACACCAAACATACCGCCGCCGCCCGAGGCCGAGTTGCCCGCCACGGTCGAATTTGTCACGTTCAGGATCGCGGTGCTCATGAAATCGCCGATGCCGCCGCCGAACGCTGCGCCACCGGATGCATTTGCACCGCTCGAGCCGCCCACGGCGCGATTCCCCGTGATGGCGCTGCTGCGCACGTTGAATATAGCGCCCGTGTCATTTTCAATCGCGCCGCCGACGGCGATTCCGGCCAGGACGTTGCCGGTGGAAGTCGCGCTTGGCATCGCGGCGATCGCCTGGTTGCCGACGAAATTGCTGGTGCTCACATTCACAACCACGCCCGTTCCCGAGGTTCCCATCGCACCGCCGAAGGCGCCACTCATGGTGGTCGTGCCGTCACCGCCGGCGGCCGCGATCGCCTGATTGCGAAGGAACGAGGTGGTCCGAATCGTCATCGTGGTCGAGGCCGACGACGTCCCGACGTTGGTGATCGCGCCCGACGCGGCAGAGCCACCGGGCCCAACGGCCGTGGCCTTGTTGCTCGCGAAGATCGAACTCGTGATCGTGATCGTTCCCTGGCGATTGTTGATCGCGCCGCTTTGACCCATGCTGTACCCAATCGCGACGTTGCCCCTGAACTGGCTGGTCGCGATCGAGAACACTGCGCTCGTCAAGTCGATCGCACCTCCGAAGGCACTCCCGTTCGGCGCCTGGCCGGATATCGCCTGATTGAACGAGAATATCGTGCTGCGGATTGTCGAAGAGCTGCCGGGCGCACTCTCAATCGCGCCGCCGGAGGCCGTGCTCCCGGAGACAACGTTATCGATCGCATTGTTGCCGCTGAGCTTGCTGCTCAATATCGTCAGGCGCGCGCCGCTTTCATTGTAGATGGCACCGCCTGAGCCGGCGGTCCTGGCGTTTCCGACTGCGTTGTTGTTTTCGAGGACGCACGACTTGATGGTGAGCGAGCCGGAGTTATCAATCGCTCCACCCTTGGCGGCGCTGCCGCTATTCAGCTTGAGCGTCGTCAGATTCACAGAGACGCCTGGCGAAATCGCGAAGATCTCGGTCGCGCCGCCGCCGCTGAGCACTGGCCCGCCGGCGAATCCGCGGATTGTCAGGCTGGTGCCGACATCGAGGGGACTGGCCAGCGCGATGGTCTGTCCGCGAAGGCTCCTGGCGAACGTGATCACGTCGCCCGGTGCGGCGGCAGCGATCGCTGCCCGCAGAGTACCGGAGCCGCTGTCGGCCGTGCTCAGTACAGCGATGTTGCTGAGTAGCTCACGGCTCTCAAGCTCACCCACGCCCGGCACAAAACGGCGCTTGCAACTCGTAGCGTGTCGCGGGTTTTCACGGGCCGTTTTCACTGGCATACGCGCATTCCGATGCTTCAACATAGGTGGCTCCTCTGCTTGTGGTCCGCGAACATGCGTGCATCCACGCTATCAAAAGTCGATCCTGCACGCTAGCACCATTCGAGTGTGAATGAATGCTGCAAGACGGATGCCAACACGTTGTTGATGCAGGCAGGTATGGGTGCGCATCGTATTGGCGTTTGGGAAGGAAAGTAGCGTGTGCCGCACGGCCAGCGGTGCCTGGCCCCGCACAAATCAGTTCCCTTGAGGGCTGGAGTATCGTTTGAGAACCGACGTTGGACGAACAACCGTGATTTCGATCGATGATTTGGCGATCTTTGCTTCCCATTTTTACAATCCGATGAAATAAGGGGCGACGCCGGTGCCACCTTTTGTACACCAAACGGAACGAGAAACTCAATCGTTTTCCGCACTTAAGTGGATATTGGTAAAACAGTTCGGTCGCAACAATGAGCGCAATCGGCTGTCGTGGCGCGAAAAATGCTAAATCTAAGGAGCAACGTAGTGAGCATTGATTGGGAATGAGAGTTCCTGAGTTTCCGTCGGCAAGTCAACCGGGAGATAGTCATGCTGGTTCTGAGCAGGAAGCTGGGTGAAAAGATCGTGATCGGAGAGAACATCCGGATCACGGTGGTGAAAATCGACCGCAATCAAATTCGCATCGGTATCGAGGCTCCCGGCGACATTCCTGTTTTTCGGGAAGAGATCGCGCCGCAGCGTGTGGCCTCGAAGCCGCGGTCGGGCGAGCCCGTGCTGGCACATTAAAATCGATAGCTCGAACGTCAGGCTGAAGGCGTGATGTACTTGAAACTGGTGGCTGGCCGCCCGCCCTCCTCTTGGCGCACACATTTCCATACACCAGAATCGGGCGGAGAAGCTGGAGCTTGCGCATTCTGATTCGAATGGGATAAAGTTCGCATCCCTCCGAGCGCGCGACACCGGCGGGCGAGATCCCCAAGGCGATGCTGGCTACCTGGATTGAAACGGCGGCGAAAGGCCGGCTCGGCGGCCCGGTTCGGGCTGGGATGTGGTCAACGGCAGTGATCGGCACGCATCCCATCCAGGACAATCAGCGGGTGCGCGTCGAGCTATCGGCCGACGATCTCTTCCTGGGCGTGCTACCGGCATACTGGATCGAGAACAAGGGGGGGAACAGCCTCTGGACGGCGCCCATACCTCCGCAGGGGGTGGGTGTGCGGATGCACTATCGCGCGATTGTTGACTCGGCAGACGGGGATACGGCACAAAGCCCGTATCAGGACACGATCGTGCGGCCTAACCTTCCGGATATGACGGGGGGATCCGAGGCCCTGATCTCGGGCGCCGAGGCGCTGGTGGGGAACCGGCTGATGACGGTTCGCGTCGACCCGAGGGGCTCGACGTACGATCTTTATTTTCCCACGGTCGGCCTGCGCTCGTCGGTTCGGCCGAAGGAGGGCGACCTTTCGCACAGCCGCTGTCATTTCCGTGCGATCGTGGGAGGGCTGTCGGTCGGGCGGCGGCTGGACTGGTTCACGGAGCAGGCCGCGTGGGTGCCGTATCAGCAGTACCTGGGCGTCACGAACCTGCTGACGACCAAGCTCTCCTGGCGGCGCGGGCCGATCAACGTGATGATCACCGATATCGCGGTGATCGGAGATTGCCTGCCAACCAATGCCGGGCACGAGACTTCTCCGGGGCAGTACATCAAGCGATTCTCGATCAAGAATGAGGGGACCGAGGCGTGCCGGGCGGTGTTCGCTGTTTACGTGCATGCCGAAGTCAACGGCGGGGTCGGCGACGTGGGGTTTAGCTGGCATGACAGCGACCGGGCGATCCGGGCCATCAACCGGGGGCATCCGCATGCCAACAAGAAGCTCGCTCGGGACGCGACGATCGAGTTTGCGCTGGCACTCGACGATCGGGGAGCGGTGGAATGCGAGCCGACCGGGCCGAATGAAGCGATCTTGTTCCGCCCGGTGGTCTTACCGGCCCGCGGCGAAGTGAACATCGACATGCTGGTGAGCGGCGCGTTCACGGGATGGAGCGGAGACCGCGGCACGTTCGAGCACTGGCTGAAACCGGCACTGTCGTGGTTCCGCGGGGCGGACCTCGACAAGGTCGAATACACGAGCGGCCGGGTCTGGGACGACTTCATCGAACCGATTCCGGACTTGCTGTTTCCCAGGCCGGCGTACGGCGTTCATCTGCGCCGCTCGGCGCTGGCGGCGGCGATGCACGCGGACTCGGAGACCGGGGCGGTCGCCTCGGGCTTCGACCGCGGGTTAAGTGCCTATTGCTGGCCGAGAGACGCGATCTGGGTGGGCGGCGCGCTCGATCGCCTGGGCCACCACGAGATCGGCCGGGGTGTTTACCAGTGGCTCAACAAAGTGCGCTCGAAACACTTGCCGTTCCTGTACTGGTTTCAAAAATACTCGATCGACGGCGTGCCCGAATGGGAGACGCCGGCTGTCGACCAGACGGCGCTCGATACCGTGGGGACTGGAGAGGCACTTCCGGCAGACGGGCGACCTGGAATTTGTCAGTTCGGTCTGGCCGATGATCGAGCAGGCGTGCAAGGTGTGCTGCGGTGATTCGGGGGGCCATCCGGGTCTCACGCTGCTCGAAGACCTGCACCTGATCAGCTCAGCCGGCAGCCGCGACCAGCATTTCGGCGCTTTCTTGTATTCGAATGCCTGCGTAGTCGCCGGCCTGCGGGCCGCCGCCAGGTTGGCAGAGAAGCTGGGCCACGAGGAATTGAAAGCGCGGTGGAACGCCTGCGCCGACCGGATCTGGAACGAAGGGATCCTGCCGACGATTGCCACGAGCCGGGACAAAAGTCCAGGTCTGACGGACCCGGAGACCGGCCGATTCCTGTCCGCTCGAAGAGTGTCCAAGCTGCGGGGGCTGTGGACCGACAACCCGGATTTGCTGGTCGAGCATCCGGCCACGCTTGACATCACCGCGCTTTCGCTGGCGGTTCCGTTTGGGCTGCTGCCGGCCTCGGACCAGCGGTTGCTGCGGACGGCCGAGGCGATCCTGCGCGCAGCACGAGGCGCACAAGGGCGATCCCAATGTGCTCTCGCAGTCGATCTACGAGCCGTCCGGCGCTCATTCAAGCGGCGCGGGGACCGATTCCCACGACGTTTCCAGCCAGGCAACTTTCTGGATGGCGAGGTTCCTGACCGAGGTGGGCCGCGAAACCGGGCAGGCACGGCACTGGACCAGAGCGCTGGCACTTTTTGACGGAATCGTCAGCCGCATTTCCCACCTCGGACTATCACTGAGATCATTCGCCCGCGGGCTGGATTCGGGCAGGCAGACGACCGACCCGGGCGGGACCGCTTCCAACCTGCACGCCAAGCTGATCGACACGATGCTCGACCTGGCCGGCCTGGATTATGACGCGGTCGACGGTCGACTGTCGTTGCGGCCGGCCTTGATCGGCCAGTGGACCCAAACCGGGATCAAGCAGTCGCTCGGGTGTGGAGACGTGTGGTATCTCCTCGAGCGGCCGATCGGGACAAGGCTCTATCGTCTTCACCTCAAGTCGAATCTCAAGCACGCCACGGCGCTCGACGTCCGGCTCACGTGCCCGGGCCTTTCGGAGCTAGGGCCGTGGGAGAGCTCGGCCCCGGGCGATTGTCTGGAGCCGTCGTTCGACCCGCGCAACGGACAGGTGCGGTTCAGCATGGAACTGCCCGCGAATTCCGGGGAGTGGATCTGGACGTGGGGTTGAAACGCTGGGGGGCATCTCGACATTGAGCGGGCGTGCCGCGATAGGAACGCTTTCGAGACGGAGCGGGCGGCACACGGAGTGTGCCTGCTACAACGGGCACGCTCGGCCGGGCGAGCGATGCGGGTCAGGGGCCGAGTGGTGGGGGCTGGCGCAGGAAATCTTGGAACAGCGACGCGGCTTGTTGCTCGGGATCGGCTGAATGAAACCACTGGCCGCGAAGACGCGCGCGAAGAATCACGCCTTTTTCCAGCTCCAGGCCGAAGAGAGCGTAGCGGATCGAAACGCCGGGAACCGTGGCGGTTTCGGCGGGGATGGGCTCGGTCAAAACCCTTCTGAACAGATCGTCGGGATGAACCATCTCGGTGTAGAACAGACCAGGCGCAACTGCGCCTGTGCCAGCACTGTTGTGGGGCAGGTGAAGGCTGGGGCGGAGCGGCTTCGCGCCGGAAAGGACCGTGAACTGGCACCGTCGCAAGTCGGGCTCGCGGCCATCGCCGACGGAGAGAACCGCGGCTGGATCTCGCGCTTCCACATAAAACACCGGCGCGTTTGAATCTTCGGGCGTGGCGGGATCGAGGCGGCTGTGCACTCCGACCTCGAGCCCCTTGAGCTCTCCCACGGAGCTGGCACTCAACTGGATTTCCAGGTCGACTGCGTCATGGGCCGCGGCGATCCATGCGGCGCACACTTGAATGCCGCCCCAGGAGGAAGGAGCATATGTCGCTCGCACCGACGAACGGTATTCCTCGAACGCGACGAGTGTGTCGCGAGTGAATGCCTTGAGGTCACAACGATTCGAAGCCCCAAGGCGATCCAGCGCCAGAAGCTGCGGCAGCCTACTCTCGCCTGTTTTCAGCCGGAGGCCGCCGCAAGGATCATACACATTCAACGTCCAGTCCCGGCCGCCCCAGAAAAGCGTGAATTCGGGGCCCGATGCTTTCCACAGGCGTTCGTCCACGCAGGTGACTCGGAATTCCGTCACGGGTGTGACGATTGGCGGGAGTGGCGGAGCGAATCGTCAGGCTAAAGCCTGACCTACTCTGGGTGGCAGGTGCCGGAATTACGAAAAACCCCGCCGATCCGTGATGAAACGAATCGGCGGGGCCGGAACAGAGAAAAGGCCGTCCGTTATGAACGAAGCAGACGCTTCGGCTGGACTGAATAGCTCTCAACAGGAGCGTTCACGTCCAACAGCGCATAAAGTAATCCTCCGAGCGGCGAAGTCAAGGGTGCACCCCCCACAATTGTAATTTTGCGCTATGCGAGTTCGATGCGCCAGGACGTGCCGGGGCCACTGGTTCGTTGATCGATCGTCTTCTCGCGATGTGGCTTGCTCGCGGCTGGCCGAGGCGCTCTGGCGGGGTACGATTACTCATTCGCACTTGCGCCGGCATCGGCGTGCGGCCGGCTTGCCTGGGAAGGCAACGGGATCAGCTCGGCGTCACGGCAGCCTCCTCGAAGCAAGTACAGCTCGAGCGGACCGACCTTTTCGTCTTCGGCGAGCCGGAGGCGCTCGTGATGGCTCCGGGCTTTGGCGAATACTTGATCGCGATGCTGCTCGCAGGCCAGGCCGTAGTTCTTGAGCTCACGGCTCGCGCTGCCGCTCCAGGTCGCGGCGATCTTGTAGACCGCCGGTGACTCACAGCCAGCGGCCGAGCAGGCGGGGCGATAGCGAAAGAGAGGCTCGAGCGGCATGGGTAGACGCGCCTGGAGGTCTCAAGCGTGCTGGTTCACTTCAATTCCGTGCTGCGCAAACGATTGCTGGAGCCCTGCTCGTGCGTGTTCCGGCAACGGAGCGCCGCGGCCGCCGAGTGCGAGATAGGTGAGGATGCCGGCTCCACTCAGGACCGCGACCGCTGCCTTGGCCCAGTAAGGCAGCGATGACGCGGAGACGTAACCTTCAACCAGCGCGGCCAGCACGAAGAGCACGACGGCCACGCCCACCGCCGGCAGTGAATTCGCAGCCTCGCGGCGGAGCGAGGAGATACGGGACTGCCCCTTGGTGTCGATCAAGCCCCAGCCGAGGCGCATACCGGCGGCGCTCGAGATGATGATGGCCGTCAGCTCGAAGGCCGAGTGGGCCGTGACGAACTCGAAGAAATTGGCGCCGTGCGGCGAGGTGAGCATGTGACCGAAGAGCGTGCCGAAGAGAAGGGCGTTGGTGATGAGCTGGTAGAGGCTGCCGATGCCGAAGAGGATTCCCCAGGCGTAACACTGGAGGCCGATTGTCGTGTTGTGCTGAATGTAAAAGCCGGCCATCAACGTGTCGCTGCGGCTGCGGCCGTCGTTGCGCGGGGCGTTGACGGGCTCGGCGAAATCCTGGTCGACGCTCTCGACGTATGACTCGGACAGAATTCTCGGCGCGAGCTCGGAGTGGGCGGCGGTGAGGAGAGCCGAGAAGAGAAACACGCCCCAGAAGACCAGCGTGGCCAGGCGGAGAGCGGGATCGTGCCGGAGGCGGCGGGGAGCCGAATGAAAGAGGGCACGGCCCAGGTCGCGGAACTGGAAGCCGGTGGCCCGGTAGATCAGGTTGTGCGCTCGAGCCACGAGCGCCTGCAAGTGGGCCACGGTTTCGCGGGGCAGGTCGTGGTCGTCAGCCAGCATCAAGTCGGTGCACGCCGAGCGATAAAGTTCGCCCAGGCGCAGCACATCCGCGGCACTCAGCTTGCGCCCTCTGGCGAGCCGCACCAGGAGAAGATCGAGACTCACGCCAGGCTGTTTCACGCTGTGCCAGCCGCTCGGCAACCAACATGGAATCAATATCCCTTCACGCCAGAGGACTTATTTATTTATTCGCCGATGAAGACGCGATGATAGACCGCACAGAGCACTGCATCAGCGGGAGCCTGGGGCGAGAGGTCGAACTTCTTGCGCAGGACCTTTGCCAGTGGCTCGGCGAGCGCGGCTCGCCCCGGCGGCGAGAACCGGCGCCGCGCCACGACGAAGTCTGAAAGGGCGCGGGCGAGATCGGAACGAACCGAAATCCGGTGCGGGAGCCAGGGAAGGAGCGCATCGACCGCGGGCTCCTTCACCTTGGCGAATTCGCGCCTGAACGCTCGCTCCTCGCGGACGACCATGGTGCCGGCCGCGAGGTCACCCAGCCGCTGGAATCGGGATGAGAGCATCATGCTGGCCAAACCGACCTGAAAAAAGAAGGGGAACAGGCCGTCGATGGCCCCGACCAGGTTTCGCAAGATTGCCTGCGCACCGGTGATCGGAACGCCGCGGTCGGAGACGACGCGGATGCCCAGACAGACCTTGCCGAGCGTTCGGCCGTTGAAAACCCCTTCGCAGAATGCGCCGTAGCCCCAGCTCAGAACGAAGAACGCTACGAATGCCGGACCCAGGACGGCGGCCGACCCGCCGGAAACGGCGGCGAGCAGAAAGGTCGCGAAGGCCAACATTGCGGTGGAGAGGACGAGCAGGCCGAAGTCGATCAAGTAGGCCGCGAAGCGCCGGAACGGGCCAGCCAGCGGGTGCACGACGAGGATGCGCTCGGGAGTGACCAGGCGTACGACGCAGTCGATGGGCTCGGGGGTCATGTGCGCAACCGAGGTGGACAAGAACGAGGCTCCGCATCTGTCAGTTGTCAGTTGTTGGTTGTCAGTTGTCAACTGGATCCGAGGCGATCATCGTCTCTTCCTCGAGGAGCGTGACCGGCTGTTCTTCTCGAGGCGCAGGTTCCACGCGGCGTGGAGGCCTTTCAGCAACTGTTTTGAAGTCGCGTCAGCCAAGCGGATATGCGTGCAACCCTGACGCCCCCAGCCACCGGGAATTGGGAAAAAGACGTTCGGGGATTCGGCGATCAGAGCGCGCTGCAATTCGGGTGACAGCATGAGATTGCCGAAGCCCTGGTGCTGCATGGCGAGCGTCGCGAAGATGTGGCCGCCGACACGGAAGTCGGGTGAGCCCATGTGCGAGCCTTCCTCGGCTCCGTCAAGGCTGAGCGCCAGCTCTCGAAAGTCTTCGGCATCCATCCGGTTACCTTCATTCATTTGGGTTCTGGCGGGTCGGGCTCGACGGGTTGCCAGGGGAAGCGGGACGCGTGCAGATACTTCTCGGCCATCCTCTCGGCCCGCAGGTCGCGAGCAGACCGATGATAGGGCAACGAATGCGACCCGTTCGGGCCCATCCGGATTGGCGTTCGGCCCAGCAGCGCAACTTCGTACGGACGAGCTCGCGCCCGGTATGTTGCCGAGAGCAACAGTAGCCGGGCCGCCGAGAAAATCAGCGCCGCGAACACAACCACGATCATCCACCGCCGTATGGTCATTCGGGGCTGCCGCATTGAATAACCTTCCACGATGGACTCTCGAGCTCGGCCACGAGATACTCCTTACATGATACCGCAGCGCGACGCCCCGAGTCGAAGGCGTGGTTGATGAAAGACACTTTCCGATCACAGATCGGGGCTGGCAAGCCGGCTCGCTCACGCACCGCTGTGCATGGCTGCGTAGATAACGACGGTTATCAACATGGTCACAATGGATGCGATCGGGCCCCAGACACAGACGGCCAGCAGCCGATCGCTGGCAGGGAGGAATCGCCACGCAAGAATGAGAGGCACGCCGCCTATCAGTGTCTCCACTGAAAGGAATAAGACAAGGGTGTTCGGAGACCTGGCACCGGCCAGCCCTACCGCAAAGACTGCCAGGGCGGCCAGCAACCTTCGGAGTGTGAGTTGCAATTGAATCTATCGCCTTGTGTTTCATCGGTCGCGCATGCACGCAGTCGTCCGTCACGTTTCGCGTTCAGGCTTGCCGGTCCAGTTCCTGGTCCCAAACGCCCTCTGTTCGTGTGAGAGTCTTTGCATTCGCCGTCGAAACGTGCGACTCGCGGGTGAGCAAGTGGAGGTAAACGGCCACGGCGCCAAGGGGGACGCCGATGATCGAGTAGATGAGGCCCTTGAGATGCATGGTCGCCACGACCCCAAGTAATCCCATCGCAATTGCCCCCAGGACTGCATCGCCGAGCATCTGCCAGCCGTCGCGACTCAACAGGCCGCCGGCGAGACCGCCGAGGATTAGCCATCGTTCGTGGCCGCGACCCGGTTGAATGCGATTCACAGGGCGATGAGTGCACGCGTTTCGTCTGGTTATCTGCCAAATGCAACCGCAGAAGGCAGTGCGCAGCAAGGGCGGCGCTGGAGCGGGGAGTCAGGCTAAAGCCTAACCTACATTATGCACATTTCCTGCCGGCAACGAAGCGCGGGGTGGGCGAGCGCGACGGGTGCAGCATAAATGAAACGTGTCGCGCATTCGGGTCAGTGCGGGCGCGGCTTGCGGATGAGCGCGCGATGAGTTAGGGTGCGCTGTGGGTGCAATTCGAATCGAATCGATGCAATTCTGCGCGAAATCTGAAACAAATTGGTGGCTGCCTCCCAGTATCAGGGTAGATAGGCGGGACGTTTCAGGGGAGGTCACGATCATGGCGACCAGGCAAGCGGAGTCGAGCACGCGGCTGGACGGGTTCGTTGTCGGGGGCATCGTCGCGGAAGCGGGCGACGCGGAGCTGCTCTCGCGGTTCACGGCGGAACGCGATGAGGGGGCCGAGGCGGCGTTCGCGGCGCTGGTGCGGCGCCATGGGCCGATGGTGTTTCGCGTTTGCCGGCAGATTGTCGGAGACCGGCATACCGCGGAGGACGCTTTCCAGGCGACCTTCCTCATCCTGGCCAGGAGAGCCGGCTCGATTCGCGGGCCGGAGCTGCTGGGACACTGGCTCCATGGCGTGGCGTTTCGAACGGCGCGGGAGGCGAGGATGCGGCAACATCGGAGACAACGGCGTGAATGTGCCATCGCGGGCGCGGGGCCTGTTGAGCCAGTCGACCGCTGCGAGCGGCCGGATCTGGAACTCGTGTGTCGCGAGGAATTCGAGGCGCTCCACGAGGAGGTTTCACGGCTACCCGAACGGTACCGAGTGCCGCTGGTGCTTTGCGATCTCGAGGGCTTGACCTATCAAGATGCGGCGCTTGCACTGGGCTGCCCGGTCGGCACGGTTGGCGTGCGACTGCGGCGGGCGAGGGAACGGTTGCGGGCACGAATGGCGCGACGCGGGCTCGTGCCCACGGCAAGCCTGATGGCTTATCTGCTCGCCCCCGAGGCCGGAGCGACTTGCTGCCCGCCGGAGGTGCTGGTCGATTCCACCGTCAAGGCGGCGATGGGGTTCGCGTCTAGCTCGTCGGCGGCGGCGATTGCCCTCTCGGAGAGAATCCTGAGGCTCATGGCGTTCTCACGGCTCAAGCTGGCGATGCATCTGGGCTTGGCGATTGCGATCACCGGGGCCATTGCGTGGCTTGCCAGACCCGGGCGGACGACGGTTCACGTCGTGCGGGCGGATGCTGCAGCCGAGGAAGGCGGCGACGGTCAAGCGGATGCGCGCACTGGCATCGCGAGTGCCACGCAGGCGGGACGGACGGGCACGGCCAATGGCACGCCGGAAACGCACGCCGGCATAGCCAGTGCCACCCAGGCTGAGCGCACCGGGCAAGCGATTGTCAGTGTGAGTGGCCCGAGGCGTTATGATCCCGCGGTTCCGGCCGAATTGCCGGATGATCTTTTCGGGCCGGATCTGGCGGCGGTTAATCCGCGCGGTGCAGCGCGGGGCAGATTGAGCAGGAGGAGCGATTGGCCCGCGAGGAGCGGGCGCGGGGAGAGATTCTCTTTAGCAAGGAATGGATGCCGGACGACGCGCAAAGCCACGGCGGCGACGGGCTGGGGCCGGTTTACAACGCCACGTCGTGCGTGGCTTGCCACGGTCTGGGGGCGCCTGGCGGGGCCGGGCCGGAGAGCAAGAACGTGATGCTCATCACGGTAACTCCGAACGGATGCGGGCCGATCCCCGCTCCCGAGAAGATTCACCCGGGCTTCCGCGGGTCGAAGAGCGCGATCCTGCATCGCTATGGAACCGATCCGGAATATGCGGCGTGGCTGAAGCGGTTCTTCATGTCTAATCGCGATGCGCAGAGGAGCCCGCCGGCGGCGCGGCGAGATGAATCGGTGGAAGGCCGGATTCAGGCTCTCAAGGAACAGGTTTCGCCCGAACGGCGGATCCGGGAGATTTCGGCCGGAGAGCGGTCAATGAACGGCTTCAATATGAGCGTTACGGAGCGAAACACACCTCCATTGTTCGGAGTCGGATTGATTGACGAGATCCCGTCGGAGGTGCTGGTCGCGACGGCTGAACGGCAGCCGGCCGCGGTGCGGGGACGCGTCAACCGCACCAAGGAGGGACGGATTGGGCGGTTTGGCTCGAAGGCACAAATTCCGACGCTCCATGAGTTTGTCAGGGGCGCCTGTGCCAATGAGCTGGGACTGGAGGTACCTGGCCATTCGCAGGGTGTATCGCCGCTCGATCCGAAGGGCATGGCGAAGGGGCTTGACCTGACCGAGCCGGAGTGCGACGACCTGGTCGCCTATGTGCGGTCGCTGCCGGCGCCCGAGGCAATCGACCCGAATGGACTGCTGGGAAGTGCGGACATGCGCACCGGCCGCCGGCTGTTCGCCCAGGCGGGGTGCGCCTCGTGCCACGTTCCCAAGCTCGGCGACGTCGAGGGGATTTACAGCGATTTGCTGCTGCACGATATGGGCCAAAGCTTGAGCGACCAAGGGACGGCCTACGGGAGCAATCGTCCGGATACATCGGAGCAGCCGGGGGCAAGGGAGTGGCGCACGCCCCCACTGTGGGGCTACCGCGATTCGGGGCCGTACATGCACGACGGGCGCGCACGGACGCTGGAAGAAGCAGTCGCGATGCACGAGGGGCAGGGCAAAGCCTCGGCGCACCAGTTCTTCCGGCTGACGTCCAGGGAACGGAACCAGGTGGAGGCGTTTCTGAAATCACTGATCGCGCCGGGGCCATCGGGTGCGGCCCGGCTGGCGCAGACGGCCGAGATGGCCGCGCGGCTCGAGCCGGCGGGCCGGGCCGGGATCGAAACGCGGGTGCGGGGGGAACGGGAAGAGGCGTCGGCCCGCGACGAGGAGCGGTTCCGCCAGGCGCTGCGCAAGCGCCGCGCGGCGGAAGCCGCCAAGCGGGCGCGTGCCCAGATTCCGCTGGCGCGGTCGCTGGAACGGATGGGCAAGGTCACCGGTGCGATCGCGTTCTACCAGGAGATTGCTCGGGAGGCTTCGGGCACGAAGGAAGGCCGCGCGGCGGAGGTGAGACTCAGCGAGCTCATGAAGGCGGAGAAGAAAGGAACCGGGCGGAAGGCGGGGAAGGGGGGCGATGGGGATTGAGATTTCATCAAGAGTATTGCGTCAAAAGCTCGTTACACGTCGAAACAGGTGAGATGGGTCAGGTCTTGGCGGGCTTGGGCTCATCCACTTTTTTCGATTTTTCACTGTATATTCTTATGTAATTATTTTTACGGAGCTTGGTGATCAAGGCAATGCGTTCCCTGTTCCCTTTCTCATTCTCGATCAACGGCTTGATCTGGTTCTGAACTTCCTCGAAGGTCGCCGGCCCAGCGGCGCGACGCTTCTCGACCTTGACGATGTGGTAGCCGTCGGGCGCCTCGATCAAGTCGCTGACCTGGCCGATCGGGAGCGATTCGAGAGCCTTGTTGACGGCTGGGATTCCATAGCCGCCGGGAGATGTTTCCATCAAGCCTCCGTGGCTGCGAGAGGCGGCGGGCCCGTCGCTTTCCGTCCTGGCGAGCTTGGCGAAGTCTTCGCCCTTGCGCAGTCTCTCGAGAATGGCGGTGGCCTCGCCGCGAGCGGCCGCAAGGTTGATGCTGTCGCCTTCGAACGGGATCTTGGTGTCGTCTTTCGTGCCCTCTCTAGGGGGAGATTTGACCGGCTCGACGACGATTTCCCGCCAGGTGATGAGCGCCGGCCGGTCGAATTCGTGCTTCTCGGCGTGTTCACTGTAGTATTTGCGCATATCCGGCAGCTCGGCCTTGATCTTGTCTCTCAGGATGGAATACAGGTACATCTCACCGATATACTTCTGGCGGAATGCTTGTTGCATCTCGGAGAGTGACCAGCCCTGCTCGGCGAGCTTTTCCTTGACCTGAGACTCAGTGTCGAGGTTTAACTTGCGCTGGAGGGGAAGGACTTCGCTCTCGCGGAAGCGCTGGTCAGCCTCTTCGTAGATGGAGTTCAGCATCGTGGCGCCTTCCTTACGCTTTGTGATATGGCGCTTGGCTTCCTGAGCGAGAAGGCTGCGGTTGATCAGTTCGTCGAGGAGGGCAATTTTCATCATCGTGATTTGCTTTTCGGCCTCGCGTTTCTCGGCTGCGCCGCCAGCGAGGTAGGCGTTCCTGAGCTGCTCATACGCCCGGTGCTGGAGCACAACACCCATCAGGTCGTGGTAGGTAACGACCTCTTCACCGACTTTCGCGAGCGGGCGACCGGGCTCTGGGAGCACGACCCGTCTGCGGCGGTCGGCGAGGCTTGCTGGATCTGGGGGCACGGGCGGCTGTTGCTTGGTTTTTTCGCCGGAGGCGAGGACGACCTGCGGGTCGCTGCGCGGCGAGCCGGCGGGGCCGGATGCTGTTTGTGCCGTGAGAGTGGCGGCGGCGCTCGCGGCTTGCGGGGCCACTTCGAGGACCGGCAGCGCCGCCACCGAGCCGGCAGATGCCGGCTCGGTGAGGGCGGCTGAACCACCAGATCCCGCGGGTTTCTCAGCGGGTGCCGGCGCGACGCCGGCTCCTGGATCAGCCGAGGGAGCGACTTCGAGCTCGATCGGCGCCGGGGCTGCGGCCGGCGATTGGGCCGGTGCTTGTGATGGCGCCGGCGCCGCCGCTGCCGGAGGGAGCTCCGGCAAATCGGGGAGCGCGGGGGGCTTGACGTCGGGCACCGCCGTGGGCGTGCTCGAGGCCGTGGGTTTCAATGAGGCGGCCGCAGGTCCGGCCGCGGGCATCGCCCTGGCGGGCTGCGCCGTCTTCTTGACAGGAATGGCGTCTGCCTCCGTCACATCGGGAATCGGGGGCATCAATTGCGGATTGGGGCCCAGCAAGGGGTCGGCGATTGGCTTGCGGGCCTGGCGCGTCGGCACGCCCTCAGGCGAGGCCGGCGCGAGCGAGCCACTCGGGTTGACCAGTGCGCCTTGCGGGCCGCCGGAAGGCGGCGGTGCGACGTCAGGCGAACCTGGCGGAAGCGGGCTGGGCGGGTTGGCCAGTGCGTCCTGCGAGCCGCCAGGCGGCGGTGCAATGTCAGGCGACCCCGGCGTGAGGGGGCCGGGCGGGTTGGCCAGTGCGTTGTCGGGCAACGCCGGCAGGGCCGGTGCGCCATTCTGCGGTCCTTCCGGTGGAACCGGAATCGGCCCGCTGACGGGCAAGCCCATGCTGGTTCCCGGCGGGTCGCTCGGGACCGCATCGCCCCGCGGAGGGGTCGAATCGGGAGCGGGCGACACTCTGGGGGTGGGCATCGTCAGCGTATCCCGCGGCGAATCTGGCGCGGGCAACGCGATCGGATTGGTGAGCGCTTCCGGCTGCGAAGCCGGCGCCGGGTTGCGCACCGGGTTGGCGGCGATGGCCGCGGCCGCATCTGGACCCGATAACGGCTCGGCTGATACGGCGCCGCGGGCTGTTGCTTCCGGTGAGGCGACCGGCGCCTCGGTCGCGGGTAGCGGGGTCGCGAGCGGGCCTTGCGCGGGAACGGCCGCCGTCGCGGGTAGCTCGGTCACGAGCGGGGCTTGCGCGGGGACGGCCGCGGTCGCGGGTAGCTCGGTCGCGAGCGGGGCTTGCGCGGGGACGGCCGCGGTCGCGGGTAGCTGGGTCGCGAGCGGGCCTTGCGCGGGGACGGCCGCGGTCGCGGTCGGCGTCGTCGGCTTGGCGTCGCCGGCCAGAGCCATCTGAGTTTGCGATTGACCTGAGTCCGCCGGGACGGGCCCGCCCGGATTGAGGGCCACGCTAGCCGGCGCCCGGCCGGACCATCGCGGATCGTCGGGATCCTTGATCGCGGAGCGAACGACAGCCGAGTTGCCCATGCTTCGGTTGACCGTGTCGTAAAGCGAGGGGACCGGATTCACAGCGACTGGCCCGAGTTTGGACTTGGCGGTCGTGGACCCGGGCGGATCCTGCTGTGAGAGAGCGGAGCGCGACTGGGCACAACCGGCCGCCCCCAAGCTCAAGAGGGTTACCACCAACACTCGTTTCATGATTGGCTTGGTCTCCATCCTTGGAGATGACCGGCCGCGGCAGGCGCATCCGAGATGCGCTCTCATCTGACCCGCGTCCGACGGCCGTTCCGGCCTTGGTCGTTTTTTTTTGAAAAGAATCGATCCCTCGAGCGCGGGCTAGCGGCCAAAGAAAAGACCGAGGAATTTCGAGGCGAAGGAAATGCGCCCGATCGAGAGACCGAACCAAAGGCAGCGGCAAGAGCTTGCCGCGCGCGTTATCTTACCCGTACGGGGCTGGAAGGCAAGGCGGAGTGGGAAGTGAACGGTACAACGGGATGGTCTTACTGGTTCGCAGCGTCCAAGGAGATTGGGATTTCCGTTGATTGCGTGCACGCAACGGACATTGTGTGCGAGCACTAGCAAGCCCGCGCGGCTCTGGCTCGATGTCTCAATGTCACGGCGAACGCGGCAATCGACACCCAGATGGGGAGCGTTGCCGGTTCTGGCACAGCTTGGGGCGCCAGAGTCAGCCCCGAAGCGAAGGTCACGCTGAATCCCCCGGACGACAGCGGAGCGCCGTCGGGCAGGTTGACGCCGGTCAGTGAAAGAGCGAGTGAACCCGGTGGCAGATTCACGGGAATTGTGATGGGCTGCACAGCTTGGGAGCTCGACAACCCCACGCTGAACGGATCGCTAACGCCAGCCGCATTCAGCGCCAGCTTGATGTCAAGTGTTCCCGTCTGAGTCGAGGACTGTGCGCCGCTCGAGGCTGGCGGTTGCATGGTAATTGTGCCATCACCATTGCTCGTAAGAACATGATTCTCGCCGTTGATTTGAACGGCCAGGTCAGTGCCGGTACCGAGCTGAAGCGAAGCGATCGGTGAAACGTCGATCCTGAACTGGAGCGTGATCGAACTCGGCAGCGCCGCCCCAGCAGGCCCCTGGACGATCAGCGAATCGTTATTCCACGACGCGACGGCGGAGACCGGGTAGCTGGGGTTGATCGGAGCTGTCAGCACACCTGTCACTCCTTGCGACAGGCTCGTGCTGACGCTCAAGAGCTGATTCGCATTTCCCGACGCACTTGCGCTTGCGCTTCCTGAGTAACCAATCGTGACGGGTTGGCCAGAGGAACCCAGGGAGCTGGCTGAGGTGCTACCGGACGAGCTCGCCGAGGCGGTCGCGCCTGAGTTTGAGGCGTCCTTTCCGGCCGCTGAGAACCGAAACCGAAGCGCCCTGCCATGGATTGATCGCGTCCCCACGGATGTCACCGGGAAGGAGGGTTGCCAAGCAGGCCACGGTCAAATTGGCAGCGGGAAGGAATTTACGCGAAATTCGCTGCACGTTGATCGCTCCTTCGTTCGAGATCTCGGGTCGAGCCTCATGCTCCTGGCATCATCACGACGCGGCCCGGATCAGCCCTGCGAGAAGGATACTTGGATGGGCGACCGGGTCAACCCGGCTTCTGAACGGCGCCTTGGGATGGTTGCGCAGCACGAGTGGTTGACGGCAATGCGCGGCGCTTCTTCCACCGTACGACTCCAGAAGGTACCGCTCGCCTGTGCCTACGAGAACCGAGCGACACGATGGCAGCTCTAGGCAACAAGGTCGCATCTGCGCCCGAGTCGATCAGCATCCGCACGTCAGCGAGAATCACACCGGAATCTGGGTGCCGAAGCGCTACCCGTGCGATCGGAGCAGGAGGAGCGAAGCCATCGTCATCGTAGGCTGTCATTCCGAGGTTCCTCGGAGACCTCCATCGTGAAATCGGCCGCACGCTCCGGTTGTGCCAGGCGGGGGCTACCGACGTGCAAGACGGTTGCTCCATCGGCGTCTGGCACCACAACATAGACCCGAGCATGTTCGGGAAGCCGCACGGCCCCGGCCACCTTGATTTGACCGTTGTGAACGGTGGCTTCGTACGCGGTCACTTTCAACTCACGAGCCCCGCACGCGACGATTCTGCACGGAGCGGCTCTTCAGACGAGCCGCCTGGGATTCAGCATACCCGACCAGCCGGAACACGCCTAGAGCGGCCGGGGCCGTTTCCTCGATAAAGTGGCTGGCGCTGACCGTTCCATTTCTCCCTCGCGACGAAGACGGCGTTCCGGATCTCGAGCGAGGCGCCGTCGCGGCTTTCAGGCCGAGGATTCACGAGCTTCCGCGCGCGGACAGTTGCCAGAGGCCGTGGTGGATGCCGCCCTGGATGTAGATTGCGAACGTGCCGTGGCCGGGGATCTCCAGCGGCGGGTGAGCGACCTGGGCGCCGGCATTCACTGCCGCCGCCACGGCTGCTTCGATGTCGTCGACCAGCCAGTAGGGCCGCACCACCGGCTCTTCAGTCTCGTGCAACGGTGCCCGCACGCCCAAGAGCCCGCCTCCGGCGAGCGGGGCTGTCCGTGCGTTGCCGAGCCCGGCGTCCGGTTCGCCGAATTGCACACCGCTCGCGGCCGCGTACGCTGCGCAGACCGCATCGACCTGCTTGGTCACGATTTCGAGATAATGGATCTGCATGAATCATTTGTCTCCGGGTGGCGACGATGCGCAACGAGTAGACCCCAGGAGCTTAGCCGTGGGCTGGGATGATCGCAAGGAATTTCGCGAGATCAAGCTTTCCAGAAGGAGGACCTTCGGAGATCCTATGGTTTGACGCCGAGACGCAAAACGGCGTGGGAGACTCAGTGTTGCGGGTTTTTCACATGCGCCCCAATTTGACACTCCGAGCGGCGAGCGGACTGGTCGCGGTAGCGGCGCTCCTGGTCTGGGGCGGCGTCATGGCGAGCAGGTTTTATCGGGCGGCGGCTTTTCATCACGCCCGGGCGGCGACGCACGACATGTATTTCCAGCAATACCGCGAGAACCAAGAAGGTTTAGAAGCGGAAGTGCGACGTCTGCAAACAGACATTGATCGCGTCACATGCAACGCCGTAAATGTGGATGTTAATGAGCTAACACAGATTCTGAAACGCTTTCAGCGCCAGGCCCTATTCGAAGCCAGCATGGCTGATTATCAGCTTCAGTTGAAGCAGAAATATGAGTACGCAGCTTCCCATCCCTGGATAAAGGTCGCTCCTGATCCGGAGTCACCTCCCGAACCAACGCCCGAACCAGAACTCGAGTAGATGAGCTGGGTGATCGCTAGAGGGATTTCCTCGCAAGTCTTGAGGACGAAGCTGCCTCCGACTTCGTGGAGCTCGGCAGACTTTCCAGTTCGGCGACCGATCAAAGCGCCTTACTCGGACTGGCCCGGACATCGCCCCCCCGACGCCTGGTTCGGCGCCGACTGACGGAGGCGAGGCGGGAAGGGCGCGGGCCATGTCGAAAGGGTTTTTCTATGGTCAGATCGTCCGCATCCGGGTCACGCGCCACGGCAGGGGAAAGTCCGGCCGGTGGTGTCGTTACTCCGAGTGAAGAAATGGCCGAGGGCACGCCCCCCGTTGCGGTGGCGATCACCGGGACGCCGAGCCCGCCGACGGGATGCGGCGCTGTGCGGCGCCGAGGTCTGGCGGTTCGATGGCGAGCGCACACGGGCCTTGAACAGGAGGTAACCAAGGTAACGAAGAAGAGGGAAAGGAGCGGAAGGTTGATTGCTGAACAAGGTTGATTGGTGAAATCTGATGCTTGGCCAGTAAGCGTCTTGTGTGTAAAGTGTGGAGATGCTCCACGGATCAACGAACACTTGACCGTCGAATAACAGGTTTCGATAGTGAAGTCGATCTCGGCGGGAGTCGCCGAATCCTCGGGAATCCGATGGTCTTGACGAGGTCCAAAGCTCAATCGCCTGAATCACGCGCTAACCGCGAGCCCGCCCATGTCCCGCTGGAAGATATCTGACCTCATCGTGCTGGTGCTGGTCTCCGGGATCGGCTTCGCCGCCTATCGCCTGTTCTTGCTACCGCCGCCGTCTCCGAATCCCAGGTTTTATCTGTCGTCCTTCCTGGCCCTACTCGCGACGGCCTCGCTCGGCTCCTTCTGCGCCTACCCTCGCTTGCGCCGAGCGTGCCAGGGCTTCGCAACGTTCGGCTGGCTGGATCTTGTTTTCGTCGTGTGGGGAGGGTTCTGGGTGCGGTTGAATCAAGATGCCCGGCAGGTCGCTGAAGGTTCCCAGATCGGGGTCATGTTCGGCCTACTCTGTGCTCTCCTGGCATGGTGGCTTTTTGAGCCGCCCGGCAGCGGTCCGCGGGAACCCGAGGGGCGACAGGGTTCAGAGTCAGGCGGGTTCTGATGGGGTTCCTTGCTCACGAATTTGTCGGAACTGGACCTCAGCTTCACTCAAGTCATTGACGCTGGGCTGGTGCATCTCATTGAATGTGAGTCGGTCGATCCTCTACTCCTTCGGGGAGGCTATTCGGCGCGTCGAGCGATCGCTGAGATCTGATGCTTGGCCAGTGAGCGTCCTCTGTGTAAAGTGTGAATATACTCGACGGATCAAGGAACATTGATGAAGTTCCACATACGGACTATTCAAGTTTTTCTCGTCGTCGCGACCGGACCAATGTGGGCGCTCACGGCAGGAGCAAAAGCCGGATGCATGTTACCGATCGTTTGCATCTGGTCGGTGTTGATGTTCATTCCAGTCGGCCTGATGGGCGTTGCATGGCGATTAGAGGGATCTGACTCGTTCGGGGAGAAACTCACGGCCTTGCTCGCAGCCATAGCGATCGTTGGTTACGCGTTCGCTTTGTTCTTGAGTCTCGTGGCTGTTGGAATCCAAGGACGGGTCGAGTTGTGAGCACTGTTGCGCCCAGGGGAACTGACCGAGCTCCGAGGGGTCGCCCTCAATGCTCACGTGTTTGACCGGCGTGGGAGAGCGGCGAAAGACAGCGGAAGACAGATCGGGAGTGCGGGCATGACGAACAACACTGAGAATTCCCGTGCGAAACTCAAAGTACTCGATCTTCTCGCGTTTGTCGCCCTGATTGCCATCGGTTTCACGGTGTCTAGATCGTACTTCCGTGAGAAACAGCAATGGCGACAAAAGCAAACGAGTCTTCTCATCGGTGCAAGTGGAGAATCTCCCGTTGTCGACGAGCCGACGCTTCGCGATTGGTTCCGGGATCCCTTGTTTTTCTATGAAATCTTGGGGATGGCGAACTCGTCACTCGTCGTTTGTGGATTTGGAGTCTTCTTCTTGCAAGCCAGGAGATCGGGGACCGCGGTTCGGGCCATGGTGTGCCAGCCTGGCGGCGCGGCGTCATTGTGCTGCGTAGCGGTGGTGCTCGAGCACTTTGTTCCGGGGTTAATGTGGTGGACGAGTCGCGTGGCGCAACATGGAGTTTTTACCCCGCGCTGGGCGGGTACCATGTCAACCGCGGAAGCGGAGGTGCGCGGTCCTGTGCTAGCTGTGTGGCTGGTGTTATTCGTAAGCAGGTGCATGCGATTCAACTGGAACTTTTTCGAGATTGTCGGCGTCATTCTGGGGTTTGTTTGGATCTTGCAAATCGTCGCCCTTGCAGTGCTGAATGCTCTGCCTTGATCCGAATGTCCAGTGACGGTCGGTCGGCGGCTTGGCTTCATTCATCGCAGGTGAAATGTGGTCAGAACGGAACGCGATTGGGTTCTTAGCTTCTGTTCAAGAATTCTGTGGCCTTACTGGCGGAGCACGTGCGAACTCCGGTGGGCTGGTGGAAGCAGAGTCCGGACATCGGTGCGCGATGAATTCACGGATTTTGAACAGAAGGCAGCTAAGGCAGGGAAGAAGAGAGACAAGAGGCGACCATTGATCACTTCAGTGCATGCATTGTGTTGAATGTGAGCCAGTCGATGCCGGCTGTCCACTATGGGAGCGAACACGCCGGCTATTGCTGGCGAAGTGCTTGGACTCAGGCGAACGCTTACGCGGCTCGGCGGGAACCTCGCTCTCCCGAAATTGCACACGCATCGATTGAACTTGGGATTTCCGGGACCCGGCGGCGGCGGGATGGATTCGCTCGGAGTCCTGGGCGACAATCAAGTTGCTGACAGCCGTCACCGTTGCCTGGTCGGGTATCACCACAAGCACCACGCTCGGGGCGGACAAGCCCAACATCGTCTTCATCATGACCGACGACCACGGCAATGCCGACCTGAGGTATCGCGGCGGCGAGATCAGCTTCGAAGGCAAGATTGACAAAGTTGAAGTGGGGCTGAAGTCATGAAAAAGTCTGCGAAGACCAAGCGCGGCGCGGCCGCCGCCGGGGCAAAGATCAACGCCGGATCGCGCGTTGCGCGGCCAAAGGACGCTGCCGCCGCGCTCCTCCAGCTCAAGCAAGGTAACGCGCGATTTGTATCGGGCAAGCTGCGGCACGCGCACCAGGCGGCGGCGTGGCGCAAGCACCTGAAGGCGGGTCAACATCCGTTTGCGACAATTCTGGCCTGCGCCGACTCGCGAGTGCCCCCCGAGCTTGTCTTCGACCAGGGGTTTGGCGACCTGTTCGTGATCCGCGTCGCCGGAAACATTGTCTCCCTGGACGTGCTGGGGAGCCTCCAGTACGCGATGCAGCATCTGCACACACCACTGATCGTCGTGATGGGCCACGAGTCGTGCGGCGCGGTCACCGCAGCCGTCGACGCGCTCGAGGGACGGGGAACGGAGCCACGGTTCATTGCCGCCCTCGTGGCGGCGATCGAGCCGGGGCTCACGGACCTTCCTGCCAAACTGACGGGGGCCAAACGCGTGCATAGGGCGGTGGAGGCCAATGTGCGCTGGTCGATGCGCCAGCTCGCGGCATTGAGCGAGAGGAAACTGCCCGATGGGCAAACGAAACCGGTGCTCGTGGGGGCGGTTTACGACATCGACAAGGGGAAGGTGCGGTTCCTGGTTTAGCGACGCTACTCGATTGCCGACGGAGTGTCGCCGGGATATTCTAGTAAGTTACGGTCATATCGATAAAACGTCAGTCGGTCTTTTTTCATGTTGAATCGTGAGGCCGACTTGAATACTTCCCCGAATCACGCTGTCGACGGATGCGGCGTCCGGGGGGCTCTTGTTTGGGAGAAATCAGAATGAAACAAAGCCTTCGAATTGTCGCGGCGCTCGTGATTGCTCTGGCGGTGACTCACGCCGCGGCGGCCCGCGCTCAGTACGGTTACCCGCGCGGCTACGGCGGCTACGGCTGGGGGGGCTGGGGCGGCGGCGGCGAGACGCCGCAGGGAAGCATGGCCCGCGGCATGGGAGCTTACGCCGCCGGCGCCGGGTATTACAACCAGCAGACGGCCGTCGCCCGATCGATCAACGTCGATACCGCGATGCGCTATAATCAATACATGTACGAATCGAATGAGGAAGCGAATCGCAAGTACCACGCGAAGATGTCTGCCGACAAGGCCCAGAACCTCGAGGCGTATGACAAGACCCAGGCGAGGCTGCGTGATAACCCCACGCCTCGAGATATTTACATGGGTGACGCACTCAACGCGCTCGTCTCGCAGATTGAAGATCCTCGGGTGTATTCGAGAACTCTGGAAGGCGCAAAGGTGAAGATCGGGGGGCAGGCGATCCGGAATATTCCCTTCCGGTACGCGCCGGGCGCGATCACGGTCAGTATCGAGCGGCTCACCAAGGGCCAACCACCGGCGGCGCTCTTGACTGCCGCGTTTGACGAAGATCGCGCCGCGTTCAAGAGTCTGGGCCAGGAGATCCGCAAGGACTTGCGGGACGGTGAGAAGCCGAACCCCGAAACCGTGGAGAAAGCCCTCGCCGTCGTCAACCAAGCCGAGGCCAAGGCCGACAAGATCCTGCCGCGGAACACGAAGGATCGCGACGAGGCCGACAAATACCTGAAGGCCGTGCATGGCTTGCTCGGCATGCTCCAGACTCCCGCGCTCGACATCCTGCTTGCGGGCGTGGACGAGCATCCCGAGGCGACCTTGGGCCAGTTACTCCAGTTCATGAGCGCGTACAACCTTCGCTTCGGCCAGGCCACCACGCCCGTTCAGAAGCAGGTGTATGACTCGCTCTATCCGAAACTGTCGGAACTGCGCACCGAAGTCGCACCGGCCCTGGCTGGCGCTCCTCCGCCCAAGACCACGGGCAACGAGGTCGGCGACTTCTTCTCAGGGATGGATTATCAAGACCTGCAAAAGAAAGCCCCGCCTCAGCCTCCTCGGCCTGGGACCGGTACGAGGTGATCCGCCTGCTGTCTGGTGCGTGGTATGATTCTACTTGGAAGGCGGATACCGCTGCTCCAGGTCATCCAGGAATCGGTTGATTTGCGTGACGCCGTGATGATGCATTTTGGGGAATTGCGATTCGAGACAGATTCCGATCCCGTGGAAGGCCTTCGGCCAGAGCATCAGGCAGCCCAGGACCAGAAATGGCGTTCCGACCGGCCCCGGGAGCAAGATTCCGCCAATTCCGGAGACGATCAGCAAGACCCCAACCTCCGTGGGCATGTTCCGGACCCTGCGGATTTGCTCTAATTGATCAACCGTCAGATTGGATGCCCGCCCCTGGCGCGGCCGCTTTCCCGCAATGCTCGACGTCTTCGTCCCGTTCAATTTCCGCTCCTCACGCATTTGCCGACAGACCCTCTCCGCAAAAGAACGTCACCGGCTATCGATCCTAGCCAGAACAACGCAATCTTCCCAGAGTAACTTTCAAAGGGTGATCACTCATGTCGAAAAACGGGTTCACAGTGGCGCCGTCGCGTGATGCGCTTCAGGTTGTGTCGGATGCATGGGAGATGGCTGTGCAGGCGGCGAAGGATGGTGCTGCGCAGGCGAAGGCCAACGCAGGAGATGCGCTGCCGGCAGCGGGTCGATTTCTCTCCAGGATGGTTTACACGATGTCGTACTCGTTCTCATACGGGACGGTGTTTCCTGTCGTTTTGATCGCCAGGTCGATTCCGGCGAACAACCCGGTCGTGACGGGGATGGTCGACGGTGCGCGGGCGGCAAACGACTGGGTCGACGACTTGAAGCATCATCAGCCGAAGGTGGCGGTGAAGACGACGACGAAGCCGACGGCTGCTACCACTGCTACGGCGACGGGCAAGCGGGGGCGGCCGCCCGGCAAGGCGAAGTCAACCAAGAAGAGAAGCGGGCGTTCGTGAGCGGCGGCTTAGCGGAGCCGCCGGAATGCACCTCCCCTAACCCCCCCTTCTAAAGGGGGGGAAGGTTTGCGCAACAAATACAGCGGGAAATCAACGCCCCTTAGATCGCAAGTTCTCGACAGCCCAGGGCGAGACACTTTCAGATTTAATTCTTCTGTTCCAGTCGGCCGAGCATTTCGATCACCCGATCGAGCTTGTGATCGATTTCTTCGACGCGATGCTCGAGGATGGCCGTGCGGGATGAGATCATCAAGAACCCGTCGCGGACGTCGTACATCAAGCCCAGCGGGCGCAAGGAATCCGAGAGAACGTTGCGAATTGGCTGATCTCCGACGATCTCCGTGACCTGGGCTTCCATCGTCAGCTTGACATCCTTGATTCCGGCTGGATCGACGTAAATCGGAATGCCTGGGTATGTCGCATCCGTCGTGATTTTCTTGATGGTTTTCAACAATGTTTCGAGCGACGCGGTTTTTGGAAAATCGGCGCCGACAACCATGTCGAGCTTCTGGCGAACTCGGGCGGTGGCGTCCGGGCGCGGAATCGGGGCGGCCTTGGCGGCGGCGGGCTTCGCGTTCGGGTCTTGCTCGAGATAAGCGAGAAGCTTTCCGATCGTCATTGGACGGATGCCGTTCAGACGAGCCTCTTTCACAGCCGCTCGCACGCGCTCGGAAAACTTGGCGTCCGGAAGGAGTGGGCCTACCGCTTGCTGACCAGATTCACGCAACGGCAGCCGCTCATCGATCACGTACCAATCGAGCTTGGGGCTTATCTTGCCGGTTTCCTTGCCTGAGTCCGGCGGCGGGAGGTCAAAATCGACGACTCCTCCGGCGCCCTGGATCATTCCCTTGAGTTCTTTCCGATCGTCGCTGCCGTCACGGTCGATATCCATCTTGCCGATCAGGGCAAATCTCGGCGGGACGTCTCGAGACGCGAACGGTGAACCGCCTTTGGGATCGCGCGAATACTCAAACGAGTCCGAGCGGGTGATCAAAAGCCGTTTCTCATCAACGGCTGTGACATTGCCGTCGGGCTGATCGGGGGTTCTTTTCTTCGTTCGCTTGATGGAATCTTCCTGCGCACGCCCCGCAATGGCGGGGTCGGCATCCTCGGCCACGCGGCCCGTTCTTTGTTGAGCCACGACGACCGTTCCGATTGCGCCAATAGCCAGCAAGGCCGCGGCCGATACTCGAATCGTTTGCAAGAACATGGATTGGACTACTCCTTGTGCGAGCGCTGCGATCGATTGGGGAACGACCGTGCCGCCTCCGAGGAGGCCGGTCAGGCGCGACCATTTCAACGAGAATTGAACCGTGGCTTCGATCAACGGGCAGGGCAGGGGGGGCAATGAGACCGGAAGCGATGCGATGGACGGCCCGCCGGCATGAACGGGAATGCCGCGTCGCTGCAATCGCGAATGAAGCCGTTTTCTGGCGCGCTCGAGGCGGCCGCGCAGCGTCGAGGGGTTTACTCCCAGTTGCTGAGCGGCCAGGTCGTAGCTCAAGCCTTGCAGGCAACAGAGAACGAGGGGTTTGCGGAATGAGTCAGGCAACCTGGCGATCTCTTCGTGGACGAGGCGCTCGGAACGGCCGTCGTCCACGGCAGCGAGATCGCGGCCGGGAATGTCTGGTGCGACGGGGACTTCGTGTTTGCGGCGATCATTCAGCCGGTGGCGCGCTCGTCGAGCGACCTTGGCCGCGACGCCGTGCAGCCAAGGCCCGAGGGTATCCCTGCGCTCGATCGACGCCGCCTTGCGGACGAGCACGAGGAATGTGGCCTGGAAGGCATCCTCGGCTTCGTGCTGATCGCGAACGACGCTGCGACAAAGACCGAGGACCATCGGGCCGTGGCGCTCGACGAGGATGCGGAACGCCTCCTGACCGATCGGACCGGGGTCGGTCTGGAAGCACTCGAGCAGGTCGCGGTCGCTCTGTGAGCCCAGACTGCCGGAGTCGAACAGCGTGACGAAGCTTCGGAAGCCTGGCAGGAGCCGTTTCGTGGACATGGGATCCGCTCAGCGAGTGATGATTGCTGATTGGTCGAATCTGCACTCATCATACTGTGCGGTGCGGCGCCGAATCGTCACAGTTTTTTTTCGTGCATCACGGTCGCAGGAGCGCGAGGAGGCGCTGGGCGATTTCGGGGGTCTTGACCGGGTCATCGCCCAGGGGGACGTAGGCGTGCTT
The DNA here is from genome assembly GCA_963823665.1 of uncultured Planctomycetota bacterium. Taxonomy (GTDB): domain Bacteria; phylum Planctomycetota; class Planctomycetia; order Isosphaerales; family Isosphaeraceae; genus CAVXHV01. The sequence goes on along the minus strand of CAWGMQ010000006.1, from coordinate 965,099 downwards.
GGCGTCGACGATCCGGACGGTGCCCGGGGGGTGGCGGCGGGCGAGGGCTTCGATGCGGGAGGAGTTGCCGTAGGAGAGGACGATATATTGCCCCTGTTCAACGTGGATGCGGTTGAGTTTCCAGGCGCCGGAAAGGATCCGGATCTCGGTTTCGACGAGCAGGGTCTCGGCGGGGCGGGGGAGGAGCCCGAACCGGTCGATCATTTCCTGGCGCAGGTCAGAGAGGTGGGAGAGCGAGCGAAGGCGGCCGATCCTTCGGTAGAGCTCGAGCTTGATCGCGCGGCGATGTAACGTAGTCGCGCGGGAGGTAGGCCCGCCACTTGAGCTCGACCGAACACTCGAACAGCGGCCGATCGGGCTGGTTGGTCAAGGACCTCGCGGCCGTTTCGAGGAGCGAGCAGTAGAGCTCGTAACCGACGCTCTCGATGTGGCCGGACTGCTCGGCGCCCAAGATGTTGCCGGCGCCGCGGATTTCCAGGTCGCGAAGGGCGATCTTGAACCCGGCGCCCAGGAGCGTGAATTCTTCGATCGCCTTCAATCGCTTCACGGCGTTGGGTGTGACGGGCCGATCCGACTCGAGCATCAGGTAGGCGTAAGCACGGTGCTTGTAGCGGCCGACCCGGCCTCGAAGCTGATGGAGGTCAGCCAGACCGTACTTGTCGGCCTCATTGATGAAGATCGTGTTGACGTTGGGAATATCGAGCCCGCTCTCGATGATCGTGGTGGCGACGAGGATGTCGAACTTGCGGTTGATGAAACTCATCATCGTGCGCTCGAGCTCGTCGCCGGACATCTGGCCGTGAGCAATTCCGATCCGGGCCTCGGGGACGATCGATTGAATGCAATCGGCGATGGTGGTGATGTCGTAGACACGGTTATGGACGAAATAGATTTGTCCGTCGCGATTGAGCTCACGGTGAATGGCGCGCTTGATGACCTCACGATCGAACCGCAGCACGCGCGTCTCGATCGCCTTGCGGTCAGGGGGAGGCGTTTCGAGGTTGGAGATATCGCGTATGCCGAGCAGGCTCATGTGCAAAGTGCGCGGAATGGGCGTGGCCGAGAGTGTGAGCACGTCAACCGTGCTGCGCAGGGTTTTGAGCCATTCCTTGTCCTCCACGCCGAACCGCTGTTCCTCGTCGATGATGACCAGACCCAGATCCTTGAACGCGACGTCTTTCTGGAGGATGCGGTGGGTTCCGATCAGGATGTCGACTTTTCCCGCGGCGGCGCTCTTCAAGACCTCGCGGATCGCGGCCTTGGGGCGGAACCGGTTGACGACTTCGATCACGAACGGGAATTCGGCCATGCGGGCGGCGAAGCTGCGATGGTGTTGTTCGGCCAGGATCGTGGTGGGCACGAGCACGGCCACCTGCTTGCCGGCGTCGACCGCCCGGAAGGCGCCGCGGATGGCGACTTCGGTCTTGCCGTAGCCGACATCACCGCAAATCAAGCGGTCCATGGGCTTGCCCTGGGCCATGTCGCGCTTGACGGCTTCGATGGCCGAGAGCTGGTCTGGCGTTTCCTCGTAAGGGAAGGCCGCTTCAAACTCAGCCACCCAGTGCGAGTCCTGAGCCGGATAGGCGATTCCCGGGCGAGCGGCCCGTTGTGCCTGGATATCGATCAGCTCTTGAGCGAGATCGACAACGGCCTCAGCCACGCGTTTCTTGCGTTTTTCCCAGGTGGACGAGCCCATCTTGGAAAGCGCCGGCGTGCCTTTGCCGCCGCCGACGTATTTCTGCACCAGGTCGATCTTGGCGACAGGGACAAACAGCCGCGTGCCTTCGGCGAACTCGAGGAGCAGGGTTTCCTCGGCGTGTTCAGCCGACTGGTCGACGAAATGAAGGCCGAGATATCGAGCGATTCCGTGATTGACATGGACGACCAGGTCTCCCTCGTTCAAGTCGAGGAAGCTGTCGATGGCCCGGCTCTCGTATCGCCGCCGCGTCACGGGCCGGCGCACCTCGGCGCGCGCGAAGAGCTCGTGGTCGCCGATCACCAGCGCTGCGCGAATCGATCAGGTGGAAGCCGGCTCGGATGCGGCCTTCGGTCAGATGCAGCCGCCGCGTTCGCGCGAGCTCGGTATCGGAGAAGACTTCCGCTGAGCCGCTCGACCTCGGCGGCGTTATGGCAAGCGATCAGGACGTCTTCACCCTCCGCAGCGGTTTCAAGCTCGGCCTTGACCTTGGTGAGCTCACCGGAGAACCGTTCGATGCTCTCGATCCGCATATGACAGGTGGTCTCGAGCGAGTCGGCCGCCAGCGTCGAGACCGCTATCGTGGGAGAGCGAATGAGCTTTTCGAAGCTGGTTTCGACGCTGTAAAGACCGCGGCGGTCTTCAAGACGCTCGAGGTAATGCCGCCCTTCCTCACGCAGGTCGGAGGGCTCGATCAGCGCGACCCAGGTACCCTCCGGAAAGAAATCGACGGGATGACCGAAACCGGCGAGATCACTCTCGCCCAGGCCGATCGCGGCCGTCAGTGTGACGGAATTCCAGCGGTCGAGCGAGCGCTGGGATTCGACGTCGAACGGGCGGATGGACTCGATCTCGTCGCCGAAGAACTCGATGCGAACGGGGTCGGTTGCATCGGTGGGAAAGACGTCGAGGATCCCGCCTCGCGAGCTGAACTCGCCGGGCACCTCGACGACCTCGGCACGCGACATGCCGCGCTCGAGCATCCAGGCGGTCAATTCTTCGATCGGCACGACCTGGCCGACGGCCACGGTGCGAACAATCCGCGCGAGCAGCTCTGGTTTGGGAACGGGCTGGAGCGTCGCTTGAAACGGTGTGACAACCAGGCGCGGCGGGCTCTGGCCCGAGAGCAGCCGGAGCACGCGCATTCGCCGCCCGAAGACCTCATCGACGGCGCTGAGCTCTCGCGGCGGCTTTTCCCACGCCGGAAAGACCTCGGGCACGATTCCGGCGAACGTGGCGACATCGTCGCGGAAATCGTCGACATCGCCGACGTGGGCGATCACGATGACGAACGTGCTGGGAGCGTGCAGAGCGAGCGCCGCAGCCGCAAGAGCGGAGGCAGACCCCCATGCGCCGTCGACGGTGGCGCTCTTGCCGTTCTTGAGGGCCGCCAAGACCTCGCCGAATCCCGGCGCGCGCTGGATCTCCCTGGTCAGATCCGAGAGCCCCAGGATCTTCGGGCCGGCGCCGGTTTTCGGTTTCGTCTTGGGCATGTCCTCTCTGAAGCATCAATTGTCTGTTGCCGGGTGTCAGTCGGCCGCAACCTACTTTGCAATTCTAGGCGCCCGGGACGGAACTGGCCACTCCGGTGCGTTTTTGGAGCTGCGCTGCCCGGCGAGCCCGCGGCGCGGGCGAGGGGGGAGCGTGTGGGGTAGTTCGGCGCGGGGCGCGGCAGGGCGTGGGTCGCGGGCCAGGGAATTCGCGAAGCGTTCGATCAAGTCAACGAGATCTTCGAGATTGAGCGGGAGCTCCAGGCACGCGATGGCGCCCGTCGACTTGGCGACAGCGACCATATTCCGGTCAGGAAACCCCATCAAGGCGACGACGGGGCCGGTGTTTCGCGCATGCCGTTTCAATCGCTCGGTCCATTCCTCGAGGACGGGAACATCCCAGACTGTGATGAGCGTTTCGCCCGACCGCGAATGCTCGTTGCCACCGGCCGACTGGTTTCCAACCTCCTGGTCGTCGATTCGTTCGACGGGATACCCGGCTGCGGCACACGCCTCGGCGATCGTATCAGACAATTCGGCGCTTGTGCTCGCCACCAGCACGCGAACAGGGGGATCGGTGTCGGCTCGGGGCATGCGGGTGGGGCGGCCGTCGAGCAGGCGCGCCACGTGGCGGGGGATTACATCCGCGGCCGTCGCTTCGGAAAGCACCAGGTCGACCAGTCCCGAATAGCGCTCCAGTTCCTCGTAACGCACGTAAGGACCGACGCACAGAATGAGAGCAGGCGACGTTGTCGACACGGCGTCTGGCCGCCAATCCTTGAGCCACTGGGCATCAACGGGGGCAAGTGTTTGGCGGTGCACGACGATCAGCCGAGGCGGATGATCGGCTGCAAACAGCGGTCCGCGCATCAGCTCGCCCGTGCACTGAATACGAACGACGCCGTGAGCAACGGGAAGCGCGTCCGCAATCGACGCGACCCACGCATCATTCAGATCGCCGACGAACCAGATCGCCGCCTGGGATTCATCCATCGGTCGCCGTGGCCTCCCTGCCTCGCCCGAATCGTGCTCGGACGGCGTTTGGATTCGAGCCGTTAAGCTATCACAGCCTGGAGATTACGGCAATGTGGAAACGATTTTCACCAAACGGTCATCATGGCGTCTTGCTGCACGCCCTCTCCCCTATCCAATCAGGGAGGGATGAATCTGACAGCATTCAGCGACAAGGGCAACGTCAGCCCGCTCGGCAAAGTCACATTAAAGGGGTCGATCAATTACGGCGCCGCGAGCCCGACCGGGACGGTTACGATCGCGAGCGCGACCAGAAAACACGGCAAGATCACGGCCAGTCTCAGCACGCGGGGACACGATCAACCGGTATTCTTCACGATCACCGGCTCAAGTGGGACCTACGCGGGCGACACGGGCAGCGGCGAGGTCCTCCTGAGCGTGGTGCAGGCCAAGGGGAAGGGACCCGTCCACGGCAAGGCGACACTCACGTTCGTGGCGCTGCCGTCGGTGTGAAGCCTGGTCGAGCCAGATGGGCCGGATGCGAAGGCGGCGGATCGCTTCAGTCCGGCGATGATATGCAAAGAGATTCGCTGGAACGCGCCGGGTGAGGTTCACGTGAAGTTACGCATTCCTCCGGCGCGGTTTGGAATATTCGAAGAAAATTGTATCGATCGGAGGCCGACACGACATCATCATAAACAGAAAGGGCACGAGCTCGAGGAACTACACCATGAGCCATCACCGACTGGCAACACCCGAGCTGGAGCGGATCTTTCAAGGCGAGACTGTCTCCGGGCTCTCGGAATGGCAGCTTCTGGCACGCTACCTCGAGCAGCGCGACGAGCTTGCGTTCGCCGCGCTCGTGGCGAGGCACGGGCCAATGGTGATGGGAACGTGCCGGCGGATGCTCTCCGGAGGACCTGACGCCGACGATGCGTTTCAGGCGACTTTCATGGTGCTGGTGCGCCGTGCCCGCTCACTGGGGCCGCGCGACGCCATCGGGCCGTGGCTCCACGGCGTGGCCACACGCGTATCCATGCGGGCCCGTGCCCTGGCAGCGCGGCGGCGCCGAGTCGAGCTGGCCGGCGGCGAGCTCAACGTTTTTCGTGCTGCGACCGAGCCAGACGCGGAGCTGGCGGCGGTCGTCGACCAGGAACTGAACCGCCTTCCAGAAAAGTACCGCGCGCCGATCGTGCTCTGCTACGTGCAAGGCCTCACGCACGAAGAAGCGGCCCGGCAGCTCGAGTGGCCGGTGGGAAGCGTCAAAGGAAGACTTTCCCGGGCGCGAGACCTGTTACGAGGCCGCTTGGTGCGGCGGGGCATCGCCCCGGCAGTCGCGCTGGTGGGGTCTTCGATCGCTCGCGAATCTTGTGCGGCGATTGACCGCACGATCTTCGTGCAGACCGTGAGCAACTGCATGAAAGTCACGTTGGGACAAATCTCTGTCGATGCCGTCTCCATTTCGATTGCCTCTCTCGTCAAAGGAGCTCTGTCGGCCATGATCGTTGAAAAAGTGAAATGGGCAGGACTTGCCGTTCTTACGGTGGGTGTAACGCTTGCCGGTGCGGCCGTCATGGCGCGACAACCAGGTGGGGAGGTGGCGCGACAACCCAGCTCGCCCGCTCGGCCGAACTCTCCGGCAAGGAATCCCACTCTCGTGGACAACCGCCTGGACCCGGATGATTCTGATTCCACCAACCAACCCGTCGAAGGTGTGAAAACGCCTGATGCCGCCAGCGCGGAGCTTGAAGATCTTCGCAGTCGACTCATGCAAGCCGCCAAGCGCGACTGGACGGCAGCGCTCGAAGATTTCCGCGCGAACAAGGCTCCGCTCGAACGGATATACCAGGCGTCGCTACGGCTAATGGCCGCGGAGGAGGACGGGAAGGGCTCGGTGGGCGACCAGGCCGCGGCGAGCGCCCACGCGGAACGGATGCGCGACGTGGCGCGAATCCAGCATGCCAATCCATCACGATCGGAGAGCCAGGTTTCCCTCGTAAACGCGTACTCGGCGGAGGCGGAGCTCTGGCGGGCGCGGGCGGCGGTCAAGTTCCGCTCAACGGGGAAATCGCTCACGGCAAAGCCCGCCGACGGGTCGCCGCGTGGCAGCAGCGACCGTGCCGCCGTCGACGCCGGATCCTCACTCAAGACCACGCCACGGCTGGGACAGGACCCGCGATCCCGGCTGATCATCGGCAAGCTTGAAGAGCCGGTCATCATGAAATTCACTGACGAAACTCCGCTCGAGGACGTCATCAAACATATCAAGGCCTCGACCAAGTCGTCCGACATGCCGTCGGGCATTCCCATCTATGTCGACCCAATTGCCCTGGCCGAGGCCGACAAGACCATGTCTTCGCCCATCCGCAACCTGGAGCTGGACGGTGTTCCGCTGCGCCGTACGCTGCAACTGGCTCTTTCACAGCTCGATCTCGGGTACTTCATCGTGGATGGGATGCTCTACATCACGTCGCTCGAGTCGGCCCAGAACAGCTCCTTGCCGCCCTCCATGCCCGCACCCTCTCCGCACATGGAGCAGCTCGAAAAGGCCGAGCGAGGCGAGCTGACGCTGGACGAAATGAAAGAGCTGGCCGAGATCATCAAGACCCAGAAGGAGATCCACGATCTGCAATTGGTCCACGATGTGACGGGTGGTACGCCAGCGCCCACGGCAGCGCAGACCGAGGAGGCTAAACAGAACAGGGAGCTCATCCAATCGCTCTCCAAGCTCACGCAAAGCCTGCTCGAGGAGCTCAAGGATTTAAAGAACACCAAGCAGCCGGAGAAGGCGGAAAAAGCGGCGGCTCCGGCAAAGGCATCCAGTCGCGGACTGCAGTGATCGAATTCCCAGCGATCTGATCGCTCATTGGCCCAGCGACTCCACGACCACCTGGTCTCGCCATCGGGCGACCTCGGTGATCTCGATCGCTCCTGCGTCCCAGACAAGTGCATTGGCGACAGCACAGGCGACGGCATGTCGAAAGAGCGGCTCAGGCTCGAGGCCGCTCAGCCAGCCATCGACGAGGCCGGCAAGCATGCAGTCGCCTGATCCGATCGGATTGACCGGGTTGATTCGCGGCGGAACCGCGCGGTATTTCTTGCCCGCGATGGAGGATCGAAACCGGGTTAGGCCCGTCAGTGACCACCGCGCAGAGCACGCCACGCCGACTCCATTCCTCCAGCAAAGCGGCCACATCGCGATCGGAAGCCCCGGGTTGCGCAGGTGCAGAGCAGCCTCGCGGCGATTGAGTTGAATGACGGTTGGCCAGAAGCCCCAGATCGCCGTGAGTGCTGGTCCATAGGTGTCAAGATAAACCGGAATGCTTCGCGCCAGCGCCATCGCGATCAAGTCAGAATAGAGGCCGTGCGTCGCCTGGGCGGGACTCGAGCCGGACAGGCAAAGCGCGTCGATGGCCCCACAGGCGAGCTCGCGAAGAACGCATGCCGCAAGTGCTTCGGCCTCTTCGAACGTGACCGCCGGATTGGGGTCGAAGAACGCGGTCTGCTCGGACGTCGCCCCGGTTCGCAGGGTCAAGATCACCCGCGTCGGCGACTCGGTGGGCACGACGATGGGCTCGAAGCCGTCGTCGGATCGCAGCAGTCGTTCACAATAACTGCCCACCGAGCCGCCGAAAAACGTGACGGGGCGCGATTGCCGCGCAAGAGCGTGGAGCGCTCGAGCGACGTTGTTGCCCTTGCCGCCAACCACTTCACGCACGGCCGTTCCCCGCACCAGGTCGCCCGGTCGCCAGGCGGGAACGGTCAGCGTCTTGTCCAGGCAGGGGTTCAAAGTAACACAGAGGATCATTTGTCGAATTGTTAATTGTCAGTGGTTGGAAGTCAGTCCAGATGCGTTCACGCCTTCGACCTAATATTTTGCCGGAGGAACGCCCTGGAGCAACCGACTGACGGGGAAAAAGTGCCCCGTTGTCGGGATGCACTCACGTCGGATATGGTGTACCTGATCGTTTCGAGTGGTTTACCCGCCAAGGGTTTCCGTTCGCCCATGCCGCCCGTCGGAGAAACTGGGAGTGTTCGTTCCATGCTAGGTTCTGCCAACCGGCTGCTGCCATATGCTCTGGCGTTCTTCAGCAGCCTTTGCATCATGACTCTCGAGCTGGTCTCGAGCCGCCTGGTCGCGCAGCACGTCGGCGCGTCGCTCACGGTCTGGACCAGCGTGATCGGGATCATCCTGGGCGGCATCTGTCTGGGCAACGTCCTGGGAGGGCGCCTGGCCGACCGCGCCGACCCGCGCCGGGCGGTGGGACCGCTTTTCGCCTTGGGCGCGTTCCTGACGATCCTCACCCTCTGGATGAACGCCTTCGTGGGAATTCTGTTGCCGAGCAGCCTGGGCATCCCCTGGGAGTTGCGCACCGTAATGGTCGTCTCCCTGGTCTTTCTGATTCCCGCGACGGTGCTGGGAATGGTCGGGCCAGTCGTCGCCAAGATCGCCGTTGAGCAGTCGAGGAAGGCCGGCAGTGCAATCGGCGACGTGTACTTTTTCGGGGCCGTGGGCTCGATCATCGGCACATTTTTTTGTGGTTTTGTGCTCATCTATTTGGCTCCCTCATCGGTGATCGTGCTGATTGTCGCCGCGGCACTCGCGGCCCTGGCCGGCGTGCTCATGAGCGACCTCGCCGGGCTTGTGGTCGGGCTCGCGACCGCAGTCTTGCTGCTCGCCGGCTCGATCCTGTCGATGCTGGGCAACCCCAGCATGGGCGCGGTGAACCTCGGCTCTTACCAGATCAACTACGTGGCCCTGCTCGGAAATCTGGCCGGTTGTGTGCTCGGCTTGCTGGGAGCCAAGGGCTTGCTGGCGGCACGAAGCGCCGCTCCAGTGCCCGAGCCCAGATCGAAGAGCCCGAAGCTTGCCGCCGACGACGTCGGAACGGAGAAGCCGCGGCCGAGCCTGGCCGATCTGGCGTTCCTGGCGTTCGTTGCCAGCCTGGTGTTCATGTCGTTCGAGATGGTTGCCGGCAGGTTGGTGCAGCGGTACATGGGCTCGAGCATCTACGGCTGGACGAGTGTGATCGGCGTCTTGCTCGCCGGGCTCAGCCTGGGCAATTTCCTCGGGGGCAAGATCGCTGATTTCGTCAAGAACGAGAAACAGGCGAGCTGGCTGTTCCTGGCGGCGTCGGTCGTCACGTTGTTCGTCATTCCGATGGACACACAGCCGGAAGTCCTGGCCGATATGCTCTTCGGCGGGAAGCAAGAGTCGGTGCTTCAGCAGGCCAACGAGCTCTCGACGCTCAAACTCGGGCCGGTGGCGATTTCGCTTTCCTGGCCCTACCGGATTCTGTTCCTGGTCACCCTGGTGTTCTTCTGCCCCGCGGTCACGATGGGCACGGTCAGCCCCGTCGTCGCCAAGCTGGCAGTCGACCGCCTGAAACAGTTCCGCCGCACCGGCACCGCGATCGGCGAGGTCTATGCCTGGGGGATGGTCGGCAGCATCATCGGCACATTCCTGACCGGTTTCGTCATGATCAACTTTCTGGGCACCAAGGGCGTGATTCTCGTTCTGGGTACATTGCTGGCGTTCTGCGCGACCTTCTTCGGCCCCACCTGGCACGCGATCTGGGCGGGCATTCCGCTCGGGCTCTGCGCGCTGGCGTTCACGCCGCCCTGGCTCGTCGACAGCACCATCGGCCGGTTCCTGCCGATCGCCGACGGTAAGCGATTCGAAGAGCTCGGACAGAAGATGGGAATTCGCGAGGACCAGGCTGACCTCGAGAACCAGGGCAAGTACGCCTGGATCGACGAGAGCAACTACTACTTCATCAAGATCGAAAACAAACGCGTCGACAATGGCGAGCTGATCATGCGCACGCTCGTTCTCGACAATCTGATTCACGGCTACTTCGTGCTGGGCCACCCCGAGCGGCTCGACTACGATTATGAACATATTTATGCAATGGTGGCCTATCGCGCAGCCAAGGCCAGCGGCAAGCTGACCATGGCCGAGCCCGCAGAAACCGCTAAAGCGGCCCCCAAAAATACGGTGATCCCCCAGGTCGTCGCGCCGGCGCGAAAAAGGACGGGCCTCCCATCGAAGAGAAGAACGACGCCAAGAAGAAATCCGAAGGGCCGACCGAGAGCCCGAAATCGGCCGCGCCCGGAGGAGGGCTCCGGAGCATCCAGGTGGGTGCCCCCGACGGCGGCAAGGGGAAGCCGGTGGCCCCCCAGGACGTCGCCCAGGACGATCTCACTAAGGAGAAGAAGGCCGTCAAGCCGGATCTGCGCTCGAGCGATCTCGATAAGCTGATGCCCGAGGAAACACCCGAGAACGGCTCGGTGCTCCCCAACGTGGCGAACTCGGGCTTGAAAACGCTGTTCCTGGGCGGCGGTGCTTACTGTTTCCAGCGGCACATGCAGTATGCCTATCCCGGCACGGCGGTCGACGTCGCGGAAATCGATCCCAACGTCACCCGCGCCAACTTCGAGGCCACCGGCCTGCCCCGCGACACAACCATCCAGACCTACTGGGGCGATGCACGCCAGTTCGTGGAACTGCACCAGGACACCAAGAAATACGACTTGATCTTCGGCGACGCATTCAACGACTTCTCGGTTCCCTGGCACTTGACCACGCTCGAATTCAACGAAAAGCTCAAGAAAATGATGACACCCACAGGCGTCTACATGATCAATATCATTGACGCCTACGAATCCGACGAGCGAGCCGATGAGAAAGCCGAATCCGAGATCGACAAGCTCAAAACCAGCGAACAGACCGATGCCAGGAAGAAGAGAATCCGCGCCGACTCGAAGGCCGCCGCATATCGCTTCGGCGGGTTCGTCGGCGCCTGGGTGCGCACCGCAAAGAAAACCTTCGATCATGTGTATATCTTCGGGACTGACGATGTGCCGGGCAAAGGCTCGCGTGAGACATTCGTCGTGGTTGCGTCGAACCAGAAGCTCGACCTCGATGAGCTCGGCAAACGCGTCGATGACCCCAAGTTCTACAAGTACGGCAAGTTGACGTTGTGCGAGCCCTATAGCGCAGCGGACGAAAAGGCCATCGACCTGAGGTCGCGCAACATCATTCTCACCGACGACTACGCCCCCGTCGACAACTTGCTGGCGCCGGTGGCGGAAACGCGTGGCACGGATTGATGGCATCGTTGTTGGAGGCTGCACATGGATCCTTCGCCGCCGCCTGGAAAGGCAGGCAACCCATATCGAATCCTGTTATACGCGGCCATTGGTCTCTTCGTGTTCTGGTTCGGCTATCTGACGTTTTTCGGGCCCAAGCGCAGCGCCAGGCTCGAAGACTCCGGCATGAGCGAGCCCGCCACCTATGACTGGAGCGCGCTCGACCTGGACGACCAGCCCGTCGCTTTCTCCAAGTTCAAAGGCAAGCCTGTCTTCCTCAATTTCTGGGCCACCTGGTGCGGCCCGTGCGTGCGCGAGATGCCATCGATCGACACGCTGGCGCGTGATCCCCGCCTCGCCGGAAAATCGATCGAGTTTGTCTGCATTTCGGTCGATGACGACGCCGAGACTGTCCGCCAGTACTTGAAAGGCAAGAACTTCGGTATGACGTTCCTGCGAGTCAAAGACAAAAAGATCCCACATGTATTCTGGTCGGAAGGCATCCCGGCCACCTTTCTGATCACGGCCGATGGCCGGATCGCCGCCACCGAAGTCGGATCGGCCGACTGGCACGAGCCGCGCGTAGTGGAGTTCATGGAAAAGCTCGCGGCCGCGCGGTAAGCGGTCAGAGCAGGTGTCGCGCCTTGATCTCGAGATAGCGATTGACGAGCTCCGCGGTGAGCTCCTCCGGAAATGCATCGATGGTCAACACTCCGGCCTGCCGCAGGCCGGAGAGCACACGCTCACGCCAGTTGAGCATCGCCGCGGCCCCCGCGCCCTGGTACAGGCTCAATCCCTCCGGGCCCGCCCGGTCAGCCAGCGCGAAGAGATCGTGGTCGCGCAGGAAAACCGCCAGCGGGAGGTGGCGGCCGCGAACATTGCGCAGATAAGTCGCCGCGAGCTGAGCATTCAAGTCGTCGAAGAGATTGGTCATGAGCACGACCAGAGAGCGCTTGCGACAGCGATTCTCGAGTTCGATAAACGCGCGATCATACCGCGATTCCACCATCTCGGGAAACACGTTGTGAACGCTGTGCACCAGGCGTTTGATCCTCGTGGGCCCGCCGGAGGGCGCGACGAACGCACGCACCCGGTCAGAAAAAGCCAGAAGGCCGACCTGGTCGCCACGGATGAACGCGACGTGGGCCAGCAGCAGCATGGCGTTGAACGCGTGATCCAGCGGCGAGAGACCGTCGCCGGTATCTCCGGCCATGAGTCGCCCGCAATCAATCAAGAAGATGATCCGCTGGCTCTGATTGAGCTGAAACGCCCGGCACGTGAGCTTGCTCCGGCGGGCCGTCGCTCGCCAGTCGATGTGCCGCGGATCATCCCCCTCGATGTAGTCGCGCAGCCGCTCAAACTCATTGTCAGTTCCCAGCCGGCGCGAACGGCGCACGCCGATCGTACTCAGGTGGTCGCGGCGGGCGAGCATCGAGTAACGCCCGAGCTGGTGAATGTCAGGGTAAACCCGCACCTCGGTCAAGAGCGGCCACGAAACCTGGCAGCGCCAGAATCCCAGCCGGCTCGAGCACAGCGCGTCGACTCGCTCGAAACGATAAGTTCCTCGCTTCTTCGGTACGAATTCATACGCAAGCATCACTCTCCGCTTGCCGGGAAGCTTGACCTCGAACGACGCTGGCACCGCCGTGAATTCATCCGGCACGTCGTCGCGCAGCGTGAGAAAGCGAGGCGATCGCCCCAGGTTTTCCAGAACCAGCTCGACCGCGCAAGGCTCATCGAGCGAACAGACCGCATTCAGGTTCCGCTCGAACGAAACCCGGCTCGCCCCGGAGAGCGTGAACAGGTCGAAGACCGCGAGCGCTCCGGCCACGGTGTCGACCAGAAGCACAAGTGGCAGAAAATCCTCGCTGATCAGCACAGTCAGCGACAGGAGCGCCGGAACCAGAAACGCAACGCCCAGCGCCCTTCCCGGCCAGATCATCTTCATCGCAAGGGAACCTCGACGGATCGGATCAGCTCGGTGAGCAGCACATCCGCAGAGCGCCCCTCCACCTCGGCCTCGGGCGTCAAGATCACCCGATGACGCAGCGAGGGCAATAGCACGTCCTGAATGTCGTCCGGCAAGAGGTAGCTGCGCCCTTCGAGCGCCGCGACGGCACGCGCAGCACGCAAGATCGCCACACCCGCACGCGGCGACGCGCCCAGAGAAAACGTGGGCCACTCGCGAGTCTTGCGCACCAGGCTCGAGATGTATCCCAGCAGGTGCTCGTCGACCAGCACCTCGCGAGCGCGGCGCTGCATCTCCAGAACCTCCGCAGGGCCCGTCACCACCGCAAGCTCCGCGGCGATGTCCCGGTCCGGCGCCTGGCTGCGGGTGTGCAGCCTGAGAATGTCGATCTCCTCCGCGGGGCTCGGATAGTCCACGACAAGCTTCAGGAGAAAACGGTCAAGCTGTGCCTCGGGAAGGTTGTAAGTTCCTTCCGACTCGATCGGGTTCTGAGTGGCCATCACCAGGAAAGGCGGCTCGATGGCATGGCTCACGCCGTCGATCGTCACCCGGCTCTCCTGCATGATCTCGAGCAGGGCCGAATGGGTCTTCGCCGGCGCTCGATTGATCTCATCCGCGAGCAGGAGCTGCGTGAAGACCGGCCCCGGACGAAACCGGAAGTCGGAAATCCGCTCGTCGTAGATCGGCGAGCCGGTGACATCCGATGGCATCAGATCGGGTGTGAACTGAATCCGGCTGAACGCACACCCGAGCACGCGGCCCAGCACGCGCACCAGCAGCGTCTTGCCCAGTCCCGGGACGCTCTCGAACAGAACGTGTCCGTCAGCCAGGAGCGCCGTCAGAACACCGCGCACCAGCTTCGTCTGACCGACGAAGACCTTGCTGACCTCGCTTTCGACCCGATCGGCCCAGCCGAGCACCTGAGATCCTTCCCTTGCAGGTGCCACGGCTCCCGCCGTGGCGGCAGCCCCTTCCGGCGGCTTTCCGGCGGTCGTTTCGTCGATCTCGAATTGAAACTCGTCCATTCGGGAATCGCCCTCTATCTTCGATCGATCAATAAAATAACTGAGTGATCATTACGTCAAAGTTAATGTATTTCTGTATGTTCCGGAGAACCGAGTGAGCCAGCCTTTGCGCTGCTGCCGACTTCAGGCGGCGCCCATTGGGATGGCCCGGCTCCTCCGGACCCGCGGGCGTGCCCGCGCGCCCCGTGGGGCCAGCGCCAGAGACGGTAGCGTTCCAGCAGGTCGAGCGACTCGGCCCTGGCGCGGCTCGCGGCAAGCAAGGCCCCGAGCGCCTCGGCATGGGCAGCCGGACGGTCTGCTCCCGAGGGTGGGTCAGGCCTCGGCCGGCCCAGCCTTGGCGCCGCGCCAAGGCCGCCAGCAATGCCGCGAGCAACATCTGTCCGCCCACCCACCGCATGGGCGGCAACCGATTCATGAGGTCCCAGATGGAAGGCATTCCAACTTCCTCGCTCATCAAGACGTACGAGCCCTCCACGAACGCGATGTGCTGCTCCCGGCCAACCGGCCACTCCGCCACCCTGAAGCGCCAGGCTCCGGCGCCCCGGATTGACCAGTGCTTCGTTGAGCAAGAACGAGCCGTTGGCGACGATCAGAATGTTCCGCTCATCGATCAAGCGCTTGTCGACCACCAGCGGCTTGCCGTCCCCGGAGAGCAGTATTGCGCGGCCGTCGGCCACGATCGCCTCGTGCAGCCAAACTCGGCGCCCGCGGAGTCGATATCCTTCGCCCACGGGCCTTCGAGCTTGGTGCAAACCTCCGGCGGGCTCGCCCCGCGCTCGACTGCAAACCAGTCGTGGGCCCTGCCGGTATTCCACGGCTTGCTCGGCAGCTTCTCTACCCAGTCCGCCGCCTCGATCAGGTTTGCCTCCGCCTCGGCTCGCCGACCGCGGTCGCCCGATTCCGCGAAGCCGTCTCGGATCGCCGTCCAGTACTCTGCCGTGGCATCGAAGTCGCGCACAACGTAGATCAGCCAGCGATCCGGATTTTGATTCAGCCAAGCAGTCAGCCATCGGGCCTCGTCGGCTTCAGGGGGCCCGGGATAGGGCGCAAACCGCACCATGCCGTCTGCCCACTCAGCCAGAGTCTCGGTCAGGCGAACGGCCGCGCGAACCGTGTGCCCGCGGCTGCGCAACAGCTCTGCCAGCGCAGCCGTTCCGTTCAAGCTCGCACCTCGGCTCATGCCGTATTCGGTCTGCGGCCCAGTGGATCCGCAACCGGGCAAGCTCACGATCACCGTCGAACAGATGAGAATGGCGAAACGCGCCCCGCGGCGGAGTTTCATGACGACGCCTCCAGCTCACCGCGCCGCGCCTCAAGCGCAAGTGCGCGGCTCCAGACCTGTTCGAACGCCTGGGCCGAAGGCCGCCGGTGGCCGTAGTAGATCTCCTCGAACAGGCGCACCGTGGCCCGGAGCGAATCAACCAGCACCGGATCTTGCAGCCGGCGCACATATTGCCGCCCCGTCCAGCCCGGCGCAAGACGGATCAACCCCGCTCGATGAAGGCTCAAGAGTTGATGCGCGAACAGGTAAATCACCGCACCGGCGAGATCACCCGCACTGCGTCGGCGCTGGGCTTCGGCCCACGGATCATCGAAACCGGACGCCAATTCCTCGGGAAGCGCCGCCAGAAGATGGCCCTTGCCGGCACTCGATCGTGCCGCGCTCGATCCCACGTCGAACGGCTCGCGGCGCACCCAGAGCACGATCAGAAACACGAAGAACGCAGCCAGGACCGCCGCGAGCAGCATGGTTCCCAGGTACTCGCCGCCGGCTCTCACGCCGTCGGAAGAACTCCCATCGGAGCCGGAACCCTCGAAAAAACGGTCGATCCGCTTTCTGATCGCCTGGAGCTTGTCGTCAAGCCACTTGCGCCACGTCGGGGCCCACACCGGCCGCAAGCGATCCGCGCCCGAGTCGTACCACGGGTACGACCCCCGCCGAAGCGCCTCGCGGACTGGACCCGCCGATGCTGCAGGCCCCCGACCTTCCCCCCCTTCAGAAGGGGGCGCCAGGGGGGGTGCATCCAGGATGCCGCCTATGTCGCGCAATCCTTCCGCCCCTTCAGAAGGGGGGGCCACAGGGGGTGCACCCCGGCCGCCATGATCACAAAGCGGTCGCGCAACAAAAACCGCCGAATCCTTCACCCCGAAACTGATCAATGAAGCCCACTCTTCACCAGCCGCGCACGGCGCAGGCGAGTTTCCCAACTGAAGCCCCGAACAGAGAACGAGCGTCACGAACCACGCGGGAACCACCATCATGAGTCGCCTCTCGCCTCCAGCCCCCGGGCCACCGCTTTGATTCGCAGATCGAGCTCCCAGCCCTCGAGCCGGATCCGCCTGTCGATGTAGGAAAAAAAGCGATAAACCCCGAAGAATGCGACCGCGATCCAGACCGCCCCTTGAAACAACAGACCGTTCCGGTCCGTCATGCCCGGGCTGTACCACGTCAGGTCGTTGCCGATCATTACGCTGCCGATCGTCCTCACGCTCATCAAGACGCAAACCGCAAAGGTCGCTCCGAGCAAAAGCTGGCCGATCCAGCGCATGAAAAGCTCCCACCCAAAGCCGCTGCAGAGGATTGTCGAGCGCTTGAACTGTTCGAACGGACCTGACCGCTCCAGCAGGATCACCTCGTTCAAGAATGGATATTGCGTAGGCATCACGGGATAGAACACGGCGCAGAGAAGGAACAGGCCGCGGACGATGAACTGGCCCATGATCAATGCCGGAAGGCTCACGAGCAGCGTCTTGACCAGGCGGCGCGGCCTCGCGGGGATTCCGAACATCAGGTCGCCGATCACCAAGGTCAGCGGGGCCGTCGCCCAGGGTACCTCCAGAACCAGCAGCATGATCCAGTACACCATCGAGAAGCTCGGGTCGGAGAGAAGCCACGCATTGAGCACCGCAAAGGGCGCGATTCCGATCAAAGCGGGCAACATGAGCGCGAGCGGCCTCGCCCGGATGACATGCAGCGAAAGATCGAGCAAGTCGAGAAATGGTCGCTCACGAATCTGGACAAGCGTCCGGTCATATAACATGGAGCAACTTGGGAATGGAATGCCTCTAGCGGTGCAGCTCTCTCTCGGCGATCTCGATCGCCTTCAGCAACCCGCGCGCCTTGCTGACTGTCTCCTCGTACTCGGCGGACGGGTCGCTGTCGTAAACCACCCCTCCTCCCGCCTGGATATACGCCGTTTGCCCTTGAAGCACCAGCGTCCGCAGCGCGATGCACGTATCCATGTTTCCGGTGAAGTCGATGTATCCAACGGCCCCTCCGTAAGGCCCGCGCTTCTGGCGCTCGACCATGTCGATGATCTGCATCGCGCGGACCTTCGGCGCACCCGAGACCGTGCCGGCGGGCAAGCCCGGCCCGCAGGGCGTCAAAGGCCGTCTGCCCCTTGCGCAGCTTTCCCGTCACGTTCGATGTGATGTGCATCACATGCGAATACCTCTCCACTTTCATGACATCCGAAAGCTCGACGGTTTGATAGTCCGCGACCCGGCCCACGTCGTTGCGGCCCAGGTCCACCAGCATGATGTGCTCGGCCCGCTCCTTGGGATCGGCCAGCAGCTCTTCCGCGAGCGCCTCGTCCTCGGCTGAATCGACGCCGCGCCGCCGCGTGCCCGCCAGCGGGCGGATCGTCACCAGCCCGTCCTCGACACGCACCAGGATCTCCGGCGAGCAGCCGATCAGCGAGAAACTCTCATACGGCAGGTAAAACAGGAACGGGCTGGGATTGACCACCCGCAACACACGGTAAATGTCGAACGGATCGGCATGAGTCTCGACCGCGAAACGCTGGCTGGGAACCACCTGGAAGATGTCACCGGCCTTGATGAATTCCTGGCACCGGCGCACCACGGCCTCATACTCCGCCTTCGTGAAATTCGATCGCGGCTGAAGTGACAGAGGCGACTCCGTGTCGATATCGCTCAAACCCAGGTCCGGCGCCGGCCCGGAGAGCCGCCCCACAAGCTCGTCGAGCCGCTCGCAGGCTTGCGCATACGCCGCCTTCGTGTCCGCGTCAGGGCCCACGTGCGCGAGCGCAACCGCCAGCACCGTCTTGCGAATATGGTCGAACAACAGCATCCGGTCGTAGAGTGCAAAGGAAAGGTCCGGAATACCCCGGTCATCCGGCGGAACGTCCGGCAGCTTCTCGGTGTACCGCACCGCGTCGTACGACGCGAACCCAACGGCCCCGCTCACAAACCGCGGCAGACCTTTCAAGGGAACGGTCCGGTATTTCGCGACGAGCTGCTCGAGCACGCGAAAGGGATCCGCCGACTTGAACCGCCGCGGCGCGATCGCGTCGTCGGCAGTCTCGATCACGGCATCCTCACCGCGAGCCTCGAACCGCAGGAACGGCTCGGTCCCGAGAAAGCTGAACCGCCCGACTTTCTCACCGCCGACGACACTTTCAAACAGAAAGGAAAACCGCCCGCGATCGATCAAACGAAACGCCGAGACCGGCGTTAGACCATCGCCCGTCAACTGCCGCCACACCGGAATGCACGGCGCCGATCCGGCTAACGGAAGAAACTCTTCAAGCGACGGACGGTAACGGCTCATGAACGGGAAGTTCCGGCTGCATTTGCAGTTCCAACGATTCGCAGAATTGTACGTTAACAGGCTGGAGCTGCACGGGCAAGCCGCGCGCTCGCGAGTGCCGTGGCGGCCACGGAAGTAGAGAGGGAACGCGGTAGAAATGGTTCGCTGCATGCGCGTCCGTTCGCGCCAACCAGCCGGCCAGTGCTCTGGTGTAGCAGGCACACGCCGCCGTCCATCCTGACCCACCACTTCGTTTTGTACATTCGTCGCGCGTCCTTACGCGACAAGGACTACGGGAACGCACTCGCTCGGTCGAACTGGCGAGCCACGGGCCGAATTCGAAGCAGAAACGCCGGCCGCGAGCACGGCGCGTTGACCCAGAATCGCCACTGCGCGGCTTGCGTCGCGCTCCACCTAGCCAACGCGGGTCCATGGCCCTCCGCAAGTACATATTCAAAAAGGGCTTCGGTCGATCCACCAGCTTCTTTCCCGGGCGAAAAATGATATCTTTTGATAGCACAAAACTGAAGAGCCTCGCCTTCGTCCCGGTTCACGGTCCGGGGAAGCGAACCATGCGCTCAACCGACGACACGGCAAAGCCGCCAGGGCGACAGAGCCGTCTTGCGCAACGGCCAGGCCTGGCCGCGTTTCGGTTTTGGTCTCAGCTCATTGCACATCGCGGTAGTTTGCATTGGATTGCACTCGGTGCGTGAATTTCACCGCTGTTCTCAGGGCGAGTGGAGATCGACGAGAAGGTACGAAAGCAAAGGGGAGCCGTCGCGCCAGCAGCGCGCGTTCGCAGACTCTGCCCTATGTATAAGATGTGTCCAGTTTCAGCGATCGGCAACAAAAGCGTCCAAAAAAAGTGCAATCACTCAACCGAAGCGGCTGCAACCTCAGGAGCCGCGGCTTTGCGCGCTTTCTTTGTTAATTGTGAACACGCGGTCGAATGAAAACGCACACGCGGTCATCCGATCGATAGATCGCCCCCTTCAATGCGATCGAGTCGCCACCTATCACGCGCACGGCGGCAGAATCTTCAGAGTTGCCTTTCGCTCCGCGAAAGTGAATCTTCTCGTTCGCTCGCACACGCGGAGCGTTTCAATCGGCCCCAACGGGGCCTCGGTCAATAGCCACGGGCTTCAGCCCTTGGCACTCAACATCCCCACCTCAACACCCCCACCGAATAGCCGCGCGACTACATCGCCGAGATCTGCCAGCGGCACGGCGTTTCGGAGCCTTCGGTAGACGCACTCGAAGCCGAAGCCGTGTCTCGAATTGAGGAGAAGTTTCCATTTCTCGGGGTGCCCCCGAGCAAGAACCGAAGCGTGAAATAAGCCGCCACGAAGACCGGCGACACAAACAGAATCGCAGCCACGAAGATCCCGAGAAGAACGGCCAGTTCGGGGAAGGCACAGAAGTACCCAATGATCGCAATCGCGATCATGCCCCAGCCGATGGTGAACTGAGTCGCTCGTGGCATGGCGAACTCTCCGAATCCGATAATAAGGCGTCCATCCGCCTCACGCCAGGGGCTAGCATGGGGGCTTTTGCATATCCCAGCAAGAATCCTCATTCCGTCCGGACCGGAAAAGGTGTCAGACCGGAAAAGGTGTCAGGAACCGATCCGCCTATACTTGGAGCATGAACCCCATAAGGAGTCAGGAACCGACGCGCCCAAACTTGAAGCACGAGCCGCGATAATTCACTGAACGACGGATTGCACGGCACCACACGGAAACCAATGTGTCATCAGTTCTCCTAGGCGTCGAATCGTTGCTCGACTTCCGTGTCATTCCGTGAGTTCCGTGGTTTAAGGATTTCGTCACAAAGAACAGCGCCCGACGCTGGCGCGTTCGAGCCATTCGCGATTTTTGAGAATCCCTCCGGAGCTCAGAAACCCGTCGCAGCATATGGAACTGGTTTTTCTGGGATAAAGACGCCAAGCCAACGGAGCGATAACGAAAACACCCGCGTGATTTACCCGACCGTGCCATCATTCGGAGACAGAAACCGGATGCACGGCCTCGCCGCAGTTCAGCTTGAGAGGGATCGCTCATTGATCCGCCCGATCGTCCCCCGGCCTGTTCCTTCATCAGCTCGACCGCGACTCGAGCAGGCGGAGGAGAAGAGGCCGCGTTCGGTTTGAGCGCCTGTGTGGGATCCGCGGTCCGCCTATATTTCACTTCGTGACACGTTTGTTGGGTTCGGGCCCGCCACGGGGGCCGACGAGAACAAGCGCCGAGGAGTCCAGCCCCGCGCGGACGATCAGTTCGGGAGTCTGGCTCTCCGAGATGCCCTCGGCCTTCAGCCGAGCCAAGCCTTGGTCGAAGGCTTTCTTGACCGAACGGCCGAATGCGAGGGCGCCATAGAACGAGGAGGCGAATTTGATCGCCGTCACGTCGCTGATCGCCCCGTTCATGCTGATCACGCAGTCAATGGCCTCCGAGAGCGCCTCGGCCTGCGGACGCGTGTGACAAGCGTTGAGCACGACAACGCGGATGTTCTCGTCGCTGCAAGCCTTGAGCACGTCAACCAGCGCGGATTTGCTCAGTGGCATTGGAGCGGTGGCCCCGCCGGCGTCATCCTCTGGTTGCAAACGCCGCATATCACGAGCCGGCCACCGCCTCTCGCTCTCCGGACCTGCCAGGTCTGCTTGCCCACTCTCAAGAATGATCTCTTCATCGATGTTGCCGTGGCCGCTGAAGTGGACGATGTTCGGATGAACCTCGTTGAGCTTACGGAGAAGATCGACCAGCCGGGTTCCCGGAACGATGACGAGCTCCAGTGCGTCGCGGTACTTTCCAAAACGGATTTCCTGGTCGATTTCTCGAAATTCTCTATTGAGGTCGAGCGGATCGCTCCCACGCGGGTTGGCGGCGAATAGCAGGACCTTGATCTTCCCCACGAGTACCTCGGTTGCGACGACATTCTGGAATCGTCGATCTCCACGCGACCGCCGCCATCCGACTGACCTCGCGAGCACCAGTGCCCCAATTGCTCCTATCGTCGCAAAAAACCATGACCAGGGAGTTGCCACGAGAGTTCTGGTCAAGTGTGATGCTGTCACATGCACATCAATGGTTCGATGATAAACCTTGAGCACTTTGGAACCCTCACGGCCATTCACGGTCAAGACAGCCGAAATGACGAGATGAAGTTCCTGATTCCCAGGTTCTCTTGCCACGATCTCCCACTGCCATTCGGTATCGTCAGCTCCACTGACCGCTTGCCGCTCTGGCCTGAGAGCGTGCGTTTCAAAAGCTTTGCCGTAGAGACCGGCTTCCATCACATCAGCCACTCGGATCTGTTCACCCACTTTCTCACCTAGACCACTGATCTTCTGCTTCAACTCCTCAATAGCTGTTCGCGGTGAAAGAAGGAGCTGAATCTTGGTCTTCTCATCACAACGCATGGAAGAAGGGGTGTTGTATGCGATGTTTCCTAAAGCCAATGACGCAAGGATGCGGTCAACCTCCATCACCACGGACGGCACGGGTATCAGCTCGGCTCTCTTCTTGACAACGTTCCGGGGTGCGCCGTCTTCCGGGTCGGCTGGGAAGCGCAAGGCATGGTTCCACTCGGTGTCCAACTGGGCCTGCGGCGGCGGAGACCCCATGGTAACGAGAATGTCGCGGGGATCCGCCCCGGGCACCTGTTCTTCCGAAGTAGGCTCCCGGACCCGCCATTCATGTTCAGACCGGTTCGGCCAGACCACGACGATCGTGCATACCACGACGACCAATCCTACAACACAAAGTAGTGTTATAATGATCCGTCGTCTAGTACGTCGCTGTCGCCGCTTGACCCACTCAAGATACAGCTTCTGGACGATTGCGGGATCAAATGGGGTACGGACCTGTCCGGCACCGACGCACGCCACGCCATTCTGTTCGAGGAATTTCGTGAAATCTTGACCTGCACCAGCAGGCAATACGAAGCTGCCGTCGTCATTAATTGCGAACATGAGTGAGTACTCACAAACTATAATGTGCACTCACGCGATCACACCAAAAATCCGCGCTGCGATGGTCCGCGCGATGTTTTACCATCGCCGGCCACGAAGCCTCGTCATACGCGGGCCTCGGAACCATGCGAGGTACGTCACGCTGCCCATGTGTTCCCTAGTTCAGCATTATGCAGTGCGGGAACTGGGCCTGCAACGGAACCGAATAAGGTGTCAGGAACCGAAAAATCGCTTTCGGTGAAGCGACGCGCAGAGAAAACCGATCCCGACCCCGATCAACGCGCCGTCCTGCCGCTCCCCGAATCGCCCCAGATTGGGTTGCTTCTGCGAGTATGCAATATCACTCGCCAGTCGTGAGCGGCACACATCCGACCACCCCTCCGAACTCACCGGCGCCGAGTTACGTCTAACGCACCGAGATGCGAATCCACACTCTCAGCGTGTATAATGCACACATCGACGCCCAGCGCGCTCGGCGTTGGCGTATTATGATGCCAGCCCTGCCGCCCCATTTCCGCCCGGACGACAGCGACGTCCAAGGAGCCAGTCGATGAGCCATGTGACCCAGACGATCACACTGACTAGCGACCAGCATTATGGGCGCCGGCTACCTCCCCAGGCGCTCGGCCTTACGCTCACGGTTATTCCTGCTGTCGTTCGGCAATCGGTGTCGATGGCGTTCCGAGGGCGCAGCAGCGTTGCTGGTCCGCGTCCCCGTTGGTTGAAAGCAGCCGCCGATCTTCGGTTCGTTGACCACCAAGGCGACGACGCTTCGATTCTCTACTTCGAGGCGCCAACCCTGGGTGAAGCCGCGGCGGAGCTCTACCAGCACCAGGACTTCTGGTCGTCCCGTCCTGATGCGGGCTTGACCGGGCTTGATCTGTTCGGCGACGTCGTGCGAGATGTCGCCGAACATAACGAGGACAGCGACCGCTTCGATAAGAGCCTGCTCCACCGATTCGTCCGCCTCAAAGACCTGTTCGACGGGACGTTTCGTGACCTCCGACTCGACACGACCCGACCCGGCATGCCGTCGGCGGTTATCAACCCGCAAGTGCTACAGTCGGCAGAGGAGTTTCAAGCAACCAGTCCACTCCCGCAACGAGTTCGTCTCGTGGGCACACTCGACATGGTCCGCGCGAGCACTCAGAGTTTCACTCTTCGGCTCGACGATGGACAGGAGGTGCGGGGCGTCCTGGTGTCGGGCAGCATCGTCGATGCCGCCGCTCAGCTCAACCGCAGAGTTCTGGTTCTGGGGCGAGCGGTCTACAAGGCGTCTGGGCGACTGCTACGGATTGACGCCGACGAGGTCAAGGCGGGCGCGAGCGAACCGTCTCTTTGGTCCCGCATACCGCCGCCGCGAACCCGGAGTTTCGATCCGTCATCGCTCCACATCCAGCAGGGACCGAGATCAGGCGTCTCGGCGATCATAGGACGCTGGCCCGGCGATGAGACCGACGACGAAATCGCTGCCTGGCTGGAGCGCACCTCGTGATGCTCCCCAGCCATGTGCTTGTGCTGCTCGACACGAGTGTTCTGGTTCACCTCGCGAGGCGGGATCCGACGGGTGCCTTGATCGAAAACCACTTCGCGCTCACGGCACGGGCAGACCGCCCGCTGATCTCCACCATCACCGAAGGCGAAATCCTCGGGTTCTCTCGCCAGCGGAACTGGGGCGCTGCTCGGATGGCTGAACTCACTAGATTGCTGGGCGAAGTCGTTCGGCTCGATGCAGGAATTCCCGAGATCGTCGACGCCTACGCAGACCTGACCGTCTTCGACCTCCAAGGCGGGCACAACACGAAGGACAACGACCTCTGGATCGCAGCAACGGCGAAAGCGACCAACGCGCACCTTCTGACCTGCGATCACGATTTCGACTGGCTCAACCCTACGATTATCACGGTCCACTTGATCCACGAGGTCAAATGAGGACAAAGGTGTCCGCTACCGAATACCCCCCGCGGGTTCGCCGTCCTGCGGGTCAGACCTTCCCGGCGCTCAGACACCCGGCCGCCTACGGCCCGGCCGGCGCCGCGCAGCCGGCATCGCTCGCAGCCAGGCCAGTCGATAGTCCGACGTGCCCTCCTTCGGGAGCACCTCCTCGGCCAGGCGCTCGCAGACGAATCGCGCCTCGGCCAGTGATAATTTCCCAGCGAGGCTCGCCGTGATCGATACCGCTGGCTGGAGATCAATCCGCTCGAGCCCGTCGGGCGCACGATCCTGGCGAATCGTGGCAATCGAACGGAAGGGCACCATCCCGCCCTTGTCGTTGCGCACCTTGAGCAATTCCAACGTTTTGATATCGATGTCGCGCCCCAAGTCGACCTCCACCCAGATCGGCAAGGTTCGACCGAAGCAATTGAGGCTGCCGGCCCGCGCCGGCCCGAATACTGGCTGAATCCACGTTGATATCTCGGCCGGCGACACCCCCATCGCCGCCGCCTTGGCCCGATCGATGTCCACCGAGGGAACTGACACCTGCCGAGGGCCGCTCGAAAGATCGGTCAAGCGCCGGTCTTGCGACAGCCGCGTGACCAGTTCGCCGGCGAGCGTTTGCGCAGGGCGCGATCCGGTCCAACGATCGCGAAGTGGATGGGGTAGCCGGACCGCAGCGATCCAGCGGCCCCGGAGAGGTCGCGGATCCGGATGGCGGGTGCCTTCTCGCCGTGGGGGAACAGCGCGCGGATCTCCCCGACGAGCCGATCGCGGTCGACGGCCGCGCCCTTCGCCGGCCCGAGACACACCACCAGGCAGGGCTGCTCGCGCTCCCGATCGAACGGCTGCTTTGCAAGCGCCAGCACGTTCCGAACTCCTGCGAGGCCACTCACCGATTGCCCGCTTCGACTCAGGAGCTCGGCGATCGATTCCGCTGTGGCGCCTTCCCCCGGATTCACGTCGATCACCAGGAAACCCGGCGTTTCGGCCGTCTCCGGCTGTGAGAAGTCGAAGGCGGTGGACGCCTCAACGCCGGGCGGGAACAGCTTTCGCAGCTCCGCCAGTGCCGCCCGAACACGGGTGCTGACCTCGCGCGGAGGCGACGGGCCAAACGGATAGACCGCCAGCACCGCGACCGGCCTGCCGTCGAGGCTCGCGTAGCCCGCCAGACCGCTACCATAACGCACACGGGAAGTCGTCACGTCCCGCAAGCAAATCACCCCAACATCGGGGCCTGTCTTGATCACGATCGACTCGAGCTGATCCAGCGGGCTCTCGCCCTCTCGCGCATTCGGCTGTAGGTGGGATGTTCCGCCGGGTTCGGCCGGCCGACCGACCTTGGCCCCAAGGTCAAGGTCCTGCGATTCAACCGCCCGCGTCACGTCCTCGACGGTCAGTTTGCGGGCCGCCAGCTTGTCCCGGTCGAGCCGGATGCGCACGCCGAAATCCTCCGCGCCGAGGACGGTCACCTGAGATACGCCCGGTACGCGACCCAGCTCGGGCGTCAGCATGATGTTGGCATAGTTGTTCAGGTCCACGGCGCCGAAACTGCCGTCGCGCGAGGAGAGGCAGATGAGCATGAGCAGCCCGGGCGACGGTTTTCGAACCGTGACCCCGAGCCGCTGGACTTCCGCGGGGAGCGCGGGCAGAGCGAGCCCGGCCCGATTCTGCACGAGTTGCTGGGCGAGCTCGATGTCGGTGCCGGCGTCGAAGGTCACCTCCAGCCGGTACGAGCCGTCGCGGCCGCATCGCGAGTGCAACCACCGCAGATGCTCGACGCCCATGATCTGCTGCTCGAGCAGGGCGGCGAGCTTCTCTTCGGCGACCGAGGCCGTTGCCCCGGGATAGACCGCCTCGACGGTCACGGCAGGCAGTTGAGGGGCGGCTGCTCCGGCACGCACACCGCCGAATATGAGCGTAACGGCCACGGCCAGGGAGATAGCCCCGGTGGCCACGGCGAGGACCAAGAGAGGGACGGCCGCTCGCGCGGATCATCGTGGGGACCTCCGGGTGATTCCGATCCGGCGCCCTGATTCTCGCGGCCTCCGCAGCCCCATCGAGGCACGTCAGGCCTATCAAGAAGTCTCCTCGTCTCTGATGCGCCGGGGCTCTCGAAAGCTTACTCAAGATCGGTCGAACTTGCGAGGGCGCGGGTCCGCTACCCTTCCCGGGCACAGCGCTGCCACGGCCAGTCACTCCTTGATCTTCACGTTTGTAAGCGGCATGACGAGCTGCCTCGGCTGGCTGCCGAAAGACACGAAGCCATGGTGACGGTAGAAGCCTTCCGCCTCGGCATCCTTGGCGTCAACCACCAGAGCACGCCGTTACGCGGCGACGCACGTCCTGTGTGACCTGCTTTTGGAAATACGCGTCAAGGACCGGGACGCCGCAGGAGAAACTCGACCGGTCGTGGCTGGAGCCGACAGCCTCCACCAGGAACGGCCCGATCATTCGTGGGATTCCCGGATCAGCCGGGAATGCGCTTTTTTGGCCCGCTTCATCGCTGGCGACAGTGGCGGCGGATTGAGTAACAACTCCACGAATCGCTCCTGGTCTTCGATCGATAACCGGATGACGTGAGCCTCTTCAATCATCCTATGCGCGGCTTCCTGGGCAGCGGCCACCACAAAATCACTGATGCTGCGCCCTTGCATTTCAGCGGCGCGCTTGACCACGGCCAGAGCTTCCGGAGCGATCCGTGCCTCAATGCGGGCACTACGACTATGCTCTCTTGGCATCATAATACCTCTCTTTCCGTTAGATCACACTGCACGGCACTTCACCGTACACTGTCAAGGCGTTTTGTCGTCCTCCGGTCGCTTCGCGATCGTCCGTCGGCATCAGCCCTTTCCAAGCGGCTGAGCGATTGCTCACGCATCTCATCGCGAAGCGTTCCCCATGATCAGGGCTGGCTCAGCAAGGGGCGCCGCCGGGCCAATCCACCAATCATCTCCAGCCTCGAACCCAGCATCACCGCCAGTGACCCCTTGAATTCTCCCGGGCATCTCACTACAGTTGTCGGAGTAAACCCGTCGTGGAAGCTCTTCTTCATCCTCACGCCCGCGCGGGCGTTCCACCTGTTCGGGAGGGCTGCGATGTACGACTCGCCATTCGCGCGAATTCGCCGCTGGGTCGGAATGGGACTGTTCGGGCTCGCTGCGTTCGCGGTCCTGTGGATCTTCACGCCCGGGCTGCCCGTCTGGCGCGGCCCGCAGGCCTCGGCCGAGGTCGTTGCGGCAGGGCTGGAGCTGTTCGAGCACGATTGGCAGCCGCACGACCCATTGGCCCGAGGTGACGGGCTCGGGCCGGTCTTCAATGCTCGGTCGTGCGTCGAGTGCCATTTCCAGGGAGGAGCCGGCGGGGGCGGCGACAACAAGCACAACGTCCTGGCCTTCGAGGCGTTCCCGACCCAGGATCGGCCCGAGGTCAAGGGCGGCTTGATCCATCGCTTCGCCGTCGCCAACCATTTCCTCGAGGGGCGCGGCGAGCTCACCAAGTTCTTCCCGATCGTTCCCGGCGGGACCCGGGTCGAGGGCGGGTGCAAGGTCTTCACGCAGGATTTCGACCCGGTTCATACCGAGACCGTGAATTCCACGGCCCTCTTCGGCGCCGGCTGGATCGACCGGATCTCGGCCAAGACGATCCGCTACCAGAGCCTGACGACCTCAACCGCCGCGGTCAGCAACGAGATCGTCGGCAATCTGGGTGGGGTGGTGCCGGGGCGGCCGCGCGTGCTCCCCGACGGACGCGTGGGCAAGTTCGGCTGGAAGGCCCAGTTCGCCACTCTGGAGGATTTCGTCGCCGCCGCGTGCGCCAACGAGATCGGTCTCGGCAACCCGCGCATGGAGCAGGCCAGGCCAATGGTGCGCCTGGATTATCCGCAGGTCGAGCGCGACCTGACGGACGCCCAGTTCCGCTCGCTGGTGGCATTCGTCGACACGCTGCCGCGCCCGGTCGAGGCCGCGCCGGCCGACCCCGAAGCGCGGCGCCGATCCGAGCGCGGCAAGGCCCTGTTCCGCGGGATCGGCTGTGCGGTGTGTCATACCCCGGACGTGGCGGGAGTCGAGGGCGTCTACTCCGACTTCCTGCTCCACCGCCTCGACGACCGATCGCCAGGCGGAGGCGGAGGCGCCGGCGGCTACCGCGAGACGCCCCCGGTCCCGTTGCCGGAGGATTACCCGCTGCCCGAGGAGTGGAAGACGCCCCTCCTCTGGGGGGTGGCGGATTCCGCCCCATATTTTCACGACGGCGGCTCGCCGACACTGGAGTCAGCGGTCCTGCGCCATCATGGCGATGCGGAGGCCGTGACGGCCATGTACCTCAAGCTCCCCGCGGACGATCGGGCCGCGCTCATCGACTTCTTGAACACGCTCCGAGCCCCCAACGGCGCCGAGCCGGTGTCCCCCGCAACGATCGCGAAGCACCGTCTGGCCATGAGTGAATAGCTCCCGCCAAATTTGACTTCCTCATCATTCCGGTCCCACCCGACCGAACATCTCCGCTTTGCGCCTGTGCAAGCCTGGAAAATCACGTTTGTACCGGTACGTCGCCGGTGATCCCCACCTCGTACCCCTCGCCCGCCCTCAACCGCGCCCGCTGCGCGCTCGACCTGACAACTCCCAACTTCGTTACCTTCGTTTCCTTCTGTTCCAAGCTCTCCCTGCTCCCGACACAGAAGCCCCAAGAACAAAGATTTCTTTCACGCTGCACTCCAACACAAACGGCCCCCGAGCAAAGATCTCGTCTGTTCGTTCGACTCCTCAATCCGATGACGCGACGTTCGAGAGTTCACCAGGGCTCGCGGAGCAATGGGAGGCTGCGTACAATCGCTAGCATTAAGCAAAACGAAAGAAATCGAGCCTACAGGAGATCGAGCAATGCCCTCGCCCTCAGTTTCGGCGGCACTCCGGGAAGCCATCAACGGCGGGGATGCGGTGCTGTTTGTCGGCGCCGGCGTGTCGGTGGCGGCAAGGCTCCCGACGGCGAAGGAACTTGCCAGCAAGTTGACCACGACCCTGAAATTGCCCGGCCTTCAGAATGACAACCTTCAGGAGGTCGCCGAAACGATTGTCCGAATACACGGCCGCCGCACACTATCGCTCAAACTCCGGAGCCTGCTCAATGCCACGGGGGGCTCCGATCTGAGCCCATCACATTTCTTGATCGCGTGGCTGCTGAAGCACAAGCATATTTCCGATGTGATCACTACGAACTACGATACGCTAATCGAGAGCGCATGCCAGCAGGTCGGGGTCGAAATCGATGTGATCGTGACGGGCCCTCAGCTCCAGCTCAAGTCCGAAGGCCGGCCGCGGTTGATCAAGCTCCATGGCGACTTCCATCACCCCGAGCTTCTCGTGATCACCAAGGAAGACTACGTCAACTTCGAGACCGACCCCCGGCGAGAAGCGCTTCTGGAGCACGTGCGGTCTGTGGCGAGAACCCGTCCCTTCATCTTCATTGGCTATTCCCTCCAGGACTACAATTTCCTCCAACTGCTCGCCCACGCACGGCGCGGCATTGACCCGGGTTTGAAAGCCAGGTCTTACGCAGCCGTCTTTGATGAGAATGACCTGGAGCGCTGCCGCTACGATTTTGGCCAGTCCGGCATCGATGCGTTCTCGGCCCCCGACACGGCGGCCCTGTTGTACGACATCGCTTCCGGCCTGCCCACCAAGCTTCACATCGTTCACCTGGCATTCAAATACCCGAGCTGGTCCAGTACCCCCAAGCTCGAATACGGGGGCATCGAGACATTCCTGTCGTTGATCACGAACGAAAAACAAGGAGATCAAGCTGAACCGCTGACCCATCACACACATGAGGTGATCGAGGTCTTCGACCAGTTCATGTACAAGGACGCGAAAGGTGAAAGCTACGTCCCGCGCGACCTGGTTTACCCCGCCAGCTACTATTTCTTCCGATCGGCGGTGACCAGCGCGCTTGAGAAGCTCCGTGCCAGGCGTTCTCCTGGCGAGCGGGTGCCGGACGTGGTTCACGTGCATTTCCTGGCATTTGCCGAGCAGGCGGCGCTGGCCGGGTTCCGGACCGTTTGCACGTCCCACAGCCTGCTGTCAACGGACCTGGCGTTCACGCGCGGAGTCTTCGACGGAAACCTGGAGCCGAACACGCTCACGGAATTGCGCGATCTCAGGCGCGCCGAAACCGAAGCGTGTCTTAACCTAGATTACATCAACGTAATATCATCTTTCCATAGCGAGGAACTCAAGCAGTTGGGCGCCACCGATGTCGAGGTATTCCCCGCGCCGTTCGATAGCGGTCCGTTCAGCCGTGCCGTGGAGAACAAAACGCCGACGGGTTCTCATCCGGAGGAGCTCGGAACTGAAGGATCTGCTCACGATCGCGTTTGTCGGGAGACCGGACCGACGCAAAGGCCTCGAAGTGCTATTCGAGAGTTGTACTGCATTGCAGAAAGAGAAGCGGAAGTTTCTACTGCTGATTGTCGGTTCAGGTTTCCGGGACAGTAAACCCAGCGACAGTGCACACGATGGTGAGCACTACCTGTCGTTTGCGCAGGAGCGGTACAAGGTCGATTTGAAACCCTTCGACGATGCCGGTGGAACTTACAAGATGGAGGAGGTGGGGGCGGACGTACGAAGGGTCGCTGAGTGCTACGCTGCCTCGGATATCGTGGTGGTGCCTTCGCTGTACGAGCCGATGGGATATGTCGTACTCGAGGCGATGGCCAGCGGCAAGGCGATCGTGGCGTCGAACACGGGAGGCATCCCCGAAATGCTGACGGACCGTCAGACCGGCTTGCTCTTCCCACCGGGAGATGCGGACAAGCTGGCTGATTGTCTGCGGGAGCTCATGGACAAACCCGAGTTGCGTGAGGCGCTCGGGGCGGCGGCGCGCGCATGCATCTCAAGCCGAGACTCAGCGGCTCAAAGCGTGCGCCGATTCGACGACTTGTACCTGCGAGCGGCACTCGACTGGGCTCGACCCCTGGAAGACCGGCTGGCGGCTGAGACGCTCGCAAGAATCAATAAACTGTGTGAGGAATACTCCAAGCGGTACCCGTCATTCACCATTCATTCTGCCGCGGCCGCCGCGTGCGAGATCGCAGCGCAGGTTGGGAGCTTGACACGGAAGGACAAAGCCACGTCACCACTCGTTGACATTCGCCTGTTCCGGATCGTCGCCGAGCGCGTCAAGTCGATCTTCTGGCGCGGAGGCAAGATACAGTCGTTTCAGACCCGCATGATGGTCGAGATGATGAAGGACTTGGCCCTGTCCTACCTGAACACGGAATCGCTCCCGCGAACTGCCATCACTCTTTCATCTCAGAAGACAGCGGCCAGGCTGCACGACAACCAGTGGCTCGAAAAGGCGCTGAATGGAGAAAAGGTGTCAGGAAGCAAATAGCCTCTCCCGACTTCAAGGATGTTCAATCAGGTTGGCTGGATCGGCTTCGACCGGCTGCCAGGGGTGAGCGGCCGCGTCTTGCCATTTCTCTTTCATTCGAGAATGGAGAACGGCCAGTTCCGGGTGTCGAGGCATGACTGCCATCAAGCGACGGAAGGCAGCAGCCTTCATGGTCGGGGGTCGCCGGCCTCTGTGAAGCGCAGCCATTTCCTCGTGGAATGCGGCTTTCTGCCGACGGTACGAGACGTCAAGCCACAGTCTCAACACGCCGAGGAATACACCCACGACTGCGACGAGAATCATGAGGTGCCGCGTCGACAAACGTTTGGGCCAAAGAGCGCGAAAAACGCTCGGGTACCGAGCATGGTCCACGAGCGACGCGATGGTCCGCAACCGTCGCGGAATCACACGCAGACGTCTCGAGAGTTTGGCACCCGCGTTGTCCACAAGAACGCGCACCCTTGGCATCTTGAATTCGCTTGCAGCGGCCCTCAGGGACTGGTCTTTCGCCCAGCCCCACCGTCCATGAGTTTGCTCAGGGTGGTTCCGACAGCGTCTGCCCAGATCTCGTAGCCTTTGCTCGAGGGATGCAGGGCGTCACTCATTACATCCGCTGGGATGTTTCCATCCGAATTCAGAAATCGGGCACCAATGTCGAGGTAGTGAATCTTGTCGCCATCGTCGAGTTTGGAGATCGTGTTGTTGATTTCGCGAATGGTCTGGCGAACGGGATCATTCGCTCGACTTCGAGGAAAGACCCCAAGGAGCAAAATCCTGGACTCCGGAAAGCACTTTCGCAGCATCGAGACTACAGCGCCAATGCCCTCGGCAATTTCTTCTGCCGTGTTTCTACCTGTGTTATTTGTTCCGATCATCAACATGACTGCCCTGGGAGAAAACCCTTCTCCTTCACCGTATTGAAGTCGATACAATACCCCCTGAGTTGTGTCGCCGGCGATGCCGAAGTTCGCCACGTTCCAGCGCCCAAAATGCTTGTCCAGCACCTGCTTGCCCGCGAACGGGCCACGTTCGTTTCGCCAGAAATCCGTGATCGAATCGCCCAAGAGCAGAAGCTCGGCCTTCCCTTGCTTCGCGACGGCGACATTTGCGTCGTGCTTCTGCCGGAAAAACGGAGCCAATCCGGGAACAATCGCTGAATTTGGTCGGGGAACGCGCACTTCGACCAGCGTCGGGAAGGTCTTCAAGACCGCCTTCACCCGCGGATCAGCAGACTCCTTGAAATCCGCAAGCACTTTCTCCGCGATCGCCAACTCCTGGGCAGTTGGTCTCTTGATCCGGACAGCGTCCGGTACTTCGACGTCCCGCGGCCGGTAGGCTCGAGACGCGACATCCGTCGAAGCGGGTTGTTGAGACACCCGCTCGGCGGTTTTTCCGACCGCCACATCCTGAGCGAAGACATTCCGGGACCACAACAGCACCCCGGTGACCAGCAGAAACAGCGATGATCTGACGACGAGTCGGGACATTGTTCACCTTCGTGACATCGTGGGTTGGATTCGCGCCCGAACGCTGTGAACTCGCCTATGCTCACGACCGGCAAGGGCCTCGGGAGTGGTTTTTATCCTATTCTCAGCTTTGATCACAAACAAGGCGGTGAATTGCTCCTACACGGAGGGTCAGTTCATCCCGCACGTATCAGAGTTCACCAGGGCTCGCCGAGCAAGGGGAGGCTGCATACAATCAGAAGACGACTTTCGAGCGATTTTCGAGGCACGGAGTGAAGCCATGCTCACATGGAAAAAAAACGACCGGTCCCCGGAGGACCGCGGACTGGACTCGCCCGCCTTCATCGCCAGATTGGATCAGCATCTGGGCGAGTCGCTCCGGTCCATGGGCATCAGCAAAGGATTGAACCCGCCGCCCATCAAAGTCGCAACAATCTCGAGAGTCGAATTCGAGGCGAAGATCGGCGATTTCAGCGGCGCGGATTTGCACACGGCGATGGTCGAGCTCTGGTCGAAGGTGCTCGATGAAGTCGAGGCCGCCTACCCGGAGCGGGGCTGGGATATAATCTGATTGAGAGTGTTCCGAACGCAGCCGAGTTGTGCGCAGACCTGCGCGAACTGAAGCTCATGGCGACCTGGATCAAGCCCGCGGCCGTCGAGCGACTGCGACGGCTGCTACCTCACGTCGACGTGCAGGTTCTCGTCGACAAGGACGACGTGGGCTGACTCAAGAAATAATTGAGTGACTTCACGTCCAAAGGCATCGGCAGTCGATTCGGTAGCGGTGACGAGACGCTCGACGTCAAGATTCTGCTCAATTGTCGAAACGAGTGTGCCTCACGCCAATGGCTCCAACAAGGTTCCGCCTAAGTTGGGTTCTCGCTGCGACTCTGGCGGTCTACTTACTGACTCTCAGCGTGATGGTCAGGTGGCACTGGGCGTTAGGGCCTCCGCATACACAGGCGAGCCTGAGTCTGATGATCTCGTTCGGGCTTTGTGCGGCGCTTCTGGGACTTTCGTCGATCCTGGTCGCCTGGGCAGCCCTGCACTGGACCCGACGGGCTTCGGCGCTGGTGGCAGGAGTTGCGGTGATGGGCCTGTTCTTCAATCCGTTTTTCGACTGGGATGGATTCTTGATCGGCCAGTTGCTCCTGATGTTCGGCGTGCAGGCAGGATGCCTGGTCGTCGCATTGCTCGCCGCTCGGTCATTGAGGTACGGCCTGGCGTTTATTGACGCTGGGGAGCAATGGAAGGGGAATCCTGGGTCGAACAATGCTCTGCGGTTCTCGATATTCGACATACTGGTATTTACAGCCGCAGTGGCGCTGCTTCTGGCGGTGGTGCGCGGCACGCAACCCACCACCCTGGGGACGATCGTTGTCGCAATCAACGTCGCCGGCGGGTGCGCCGCGGCGATCGTCGCACTGACGGTCCTCTGGGCGTGTCTCGGTTCATCGCCGGTCCTTCTCAGGGCGGTGGCGCTCCTGGTCGTCGCTCCGACGGGCGGACTCGTCTACGTCTTGGCCGCTCGGTACGCCCCGCTCTTGTTCAGTTCGCAATGGTACGCCGGTGTCACGTCGGCGCAAGTCCTGTTCATGACGATCCCCTGCCTGATGCTGCGAGCCCGTGGCCTTCGGTTTTTGCGAACGCGTCCTACGGCAGCGGCGACTGGCTGGCATAGACGAACGGGAAAACCTTGCTGACGCCGTCGAAGAACAGCACCGACGTGACGGCGATGAAGAGGATGGTAGTCCCGTGGGCCATGATCCTGCCCGCAAGCCCTCCTCGCCTGGCCAGGCGCTCGAGGCGGCCCGAGACCAGCACTGCCGGACCCTGGATTGTGAAGAACGCGAGCTGATAGCCGGTCAGTCGCGAGGTCGCCAGCGCGAACGTTACTTCGTGGAATAAACCGCTGACGAGAAACACCAGCAGAATGGATCGGACCGGGGCGCGTCGGCCACCGGTCGGTTGGAAAACGTTGCGGTAGAGCCAGTCATGCGTCCGGTAATTGTACCGTCGCCAGAACTCGGAGACGGTCCGCGACAGGTACGCGTTTCGGACAATCGGGGTTGTGTCGAATCCGGCGAGGCGTTCGAGCCCGTACAACGCTCGCGAAAGCGATTCGATGGCGAGCACGAAGATCGGCAAGATCGCAGCATGGTTGAGCGCGAAGCTCGATCGGAGCAGTGGAATGCTGGAGAGAGCACTCACCGCCAGGAAGGCAATGGTGAAACCGACGATCCCACCGAAGAGACGCAGAACCTGCGGCCACGGGCTCTCCGGACGCAGCAATCGCCGCTTATGATCGGGATAGACGACGGAGAATACCGGGAACGGGATCAAGAAGCGAAAGTACTCGCGAAGGACTCTGCTCCGCTCCAGATTGCTCCAATGGCGAAAATACTCGACCATCTTGAAGGTGATGTCGATCGATGCGAACGCGCACGCGGCCCGCAGCCCTACATTCGCCGACGGAATGAGCAACGGGCAAACCAGGACAATCGGCACAATGCACCAGCCGACGAACGCGCCGACCCTTCCCCGAAACCTGTATCGCACGAGCGGCGCGACCACGGCGCAGCCATACGCGGTGAGGATCGCCAGGAAGAGCCAACCCATGCTTTTCATCGATCACGATCTCGCACCATCGACAACTGTCAGTGGGGCGATCATCGTAACCGATTGGGGTCCGGATCACAACCGATCGCCACAGCGCAGTCGCCGGAAACACGCTGCACCGTCGTGTTGGCGGGGTTGTTGAGGATCAGCCAGACCACGGAGCGATCCCAGGCTGCTGGCTGGTGTGCACCGATCGAGAGGAACAGCTTTGAACCACGAAATACGCGAAACACACGAAACGAGATGGGAGGGGAGCGAGTCCAGGGCCGGTGAAGGGATTTGCGGTGAACGCTGCCGGCGGATCGAATCGCGTGTGGAAGAACGTGGGACCAGGAGTTTGGTCCGCAGTTCGACGCAGATGCTCGCAGATCGGATCAGATCAGATCAGATCAGAATCAACCTCAGGAAGCGGGCAAGACACGCCGCGATCTTCGATGTGGACCAGTAACGTCTTGCATGGTCGTCCTCTTTCGATGCTCACATGCACTCGGTCTAATTCCTTGCCCTGATCGTCGACGAGCAGACACGGGTCGCCGGTTGAGCCGTTGAGCAGTCGAAGTTCCCGGAACGCCCTCGGACGGGGCATGAGTCACCACCCTCTTCGCCGGCGCAATCCAACTGCCTATACTATGGCGCGGCGTCGTTGTCGAGCCTGTGTCCGACTACACGGCCTATCCCCGTTCTGTCTTGCGAGCTTTTCATGCCACATCGACGGTTCCTCGCCCTCATCGTCATGACTGGAGTCAGCGGCCTCTATGGACTCGATGCACGGGCCGACGAGCCGCCGCCCTACGAGGTGTATGCTGTCCGGTATGGCACGTGTCCCGGCTGTCCAGTCTCTTTCCTCGTGCAGGGGGCCGAACCGCAGCGGAAAGTCGACCTCGCCATGACTTTCTGGGTACTGAAAGGCCCAGACGGGCGGACGGTCCTGGTCGATGCCGGGTTCTATCGGCCGCAGTTCTTCGAGGAGTTCAAAGGGATCGCCGACTACACTCGACCCGACCGGGCGGTCGGGCGACTCGGGATCAAGCCGGAAGAGGTCACCGACGTCATCGTAACGCACATGCACTCGGATCACTTCGATGGTGTCGATTTGTTTCCGAAGGCAACGGTCTGGATTCAGAAAGATGAGTTCAATCATTACACGCGCGAGGTCAAGCCGCCGTCCGCCAAAGCCGCGCCGACCGAGCTGGATGACGTCTCGGCCCTGATGAAGCTGAACACCGAGGGCCGTGTTCGTCTGGTCGAAGGCGACGCCAAGGAGATCATACCCGGAGTGACGGTTTACACCGGAGGGAAGCACACGTTCGCGTCGCAGTATGTGGGCGTAAATACGAAGTCGGGCCGCATGGTGGTGGCGTCGGACAACGTCTATCTGTACGAGAACCTCGACAAGCACGTGCCGATCACGGCTACGCTCGACGCCAAGTCAAACCTGGCTGCGCAGGACCGGATGAAGCAGCTCGCGACCAACCCTCGAATGATCATCCCGGGACACGACCCGGAGGTGTTCGTCCGGTTCCCGAAGCCGGGGAATGGTGTGGCTCGACTCGACCAGGACTGAGAGCGGGAATCGTGGTGTGCGCAGACCCTCCCTTCACGAGAGGCGTTGGGGCGCGGAGGAACACGACTTCGCGGCGGCGTGGCGGAGCCAGCCGAAGTGGGTTGTGTCGCGCACGTTGAAGTCGGTCGGACCCAACGCCACACTTGTCGAGGATGACATCGAGGCGGTGATACGTGGGCTGAAGGCACAGCCAGTTGGGGAGATTGAAGTTGCCGGACCAGACTTGGCAGGAAGCCTAACCAACTTTGGTCTTATTGATGAGCATCGACTTTACATCCACCCCATCGTACTTGGTCGCGGCAAGCCATTCTTCTCCGGCCCTCGGCCGCCGCTCCGCCTTGTGACCAGCGATCTCGTTGGCGAGGACGTTGCCGCAGGTGAGCTTCAACCATGACACGCTCGAACGCCTCGAAGTCGGACTCCTTGCGGAACATGTGCATCCTGCCGACGGATCGGTTCAGGACGTGATAGACAAAGCCCCAAGCTGCTACCCTCGCTGTTCTTGGCATGACAACATTTGCTCACAGAACTGAGGGCTCCCGTCAATACTACGTGCGTCCCAGTTTCCGTCCCCGTGCGTCCCAGTTTCCGTCCCTGAAGTGACTCCATTGCGCGCGTCGGTCGATCCGACCGAAGCGTCGAACGGTCGCTTTGCGCGCTTCGGTCTGATCGACCGGAGCAGTCTTGGATCAGTTGACTCAGGTGTTGCGGACCGAGGCATTTGTCGGGTATCCCATGAAGTCAATCGACTCCAAGAGGGCGGAAGGCAGATTCGTGCTCCGCCCTGCGCACCAGACCATTGGAACGCTTACCCTGCCAGAACCACTCAATAAGCTTCGGCCGAGACAATCTCTCCGCCGGTGATGGTTCCCAAGGTGCGCCAGACCATCCCGTCGATCGTGCTCTTGACGAACCGGACTGACCCATCACCGACGAGCACATTCACGCCACCGGGATACTCCGGCAACACCGCCACCTCGCGTGTGGCACGTCGCTTGCGGCAGTGGCATGATGGGAGTGCTTCAGATCCATTCGGCTCGTGCACCTTCGACCAGACGAGGCTCATCATGAAACCCGACATCGCCGAGACGTTGATCGAGGACTTCGAGCGCGGCCTGCTGTTGCGCCGGCAGCTTGCATCTCAACTCATAGGGCTTGGAGCCGCATTGGCGGCGACGACGCGTGCGGCTGAAGGCAGCCAGGGCGATACGGGGGCCGCCACCTTCAAGGCGACCGGGCTCAATCATATCGCCTTGAACGTTGCGAGTGTCCCGAAGTCGCGTGACTGGTACATCAAGCACCTGGGGCTCAAGGTCGTCAGAGAGAGCGGTGAGGAGAACTGCTTCCTGGGCGGCGGCGACGACTTCTTCCTGACGCTGTTTCGCGGTGACAAGCCTGGGCTGAACCATTACTGCTACACCATCCGCGAGTACATTGCCGACAAGGCCGAAGAGAAGCTCAAAGACGCGGGTCTCAAACCCCGGCGCGAGGGCAACCGGCTCTATTTCCCGGACATCGACGGAATCACCGTGCAGGTCGCCGGGGGATGAGCAACCCTTGCGTGCGCCAACGGCGCCGGCTAGTCTGACGGCGTGCGACCGCCGCGCGTGTGGGCTGCGCGCGGACAGTGACCCGTGTCTCACTTTCTCGTCCGGGAGAACGACCATGCCGACTTATGTCAGTCTGTTCACGTACACCGACCAGGGCATCCGCAACATCAAGGACGCGCCCAAGCGGCTGGAGGCTTCAAAGAAGGCGCTGAAGGATCTCGGCGGTTCGATCAAGGCGTACTACATGACCCAGGGAAGTTACGATGGCGTCTTGGTGTTCGATGTGCCGGATGAAATCGCGCTGACGACGTTCTTGCTCGGCGTCGGTGCCGCCGGCAACGTGCGGACCACCAGCCTGCGGGCATTCCCCGAGGAGGAATTCAAGAAGCACATCGCGGCGCTGGCCAAGAAGCAGAGGTGAAACAGGGACGCGATTAGTTTGTCGTTGCTCATATTGCAACTATTGGCATGGTTCAGGAGGAGGTTACAGTTGAGGGTGGCGGCGGTCAACGCCCGCGGGGTTTCTATGTCGGCTTTCGCTCCGCGATAGGCGACTCTAGACGAGGCTCGCGGCCCGGTGGGCTCGAGGCTCACGTAACCGGATCCGAGCTGGTGATCGGGATAAGGGGGTTGCCATGCGAACCACACGGCGCGGTTTTTCCTTGCACGACCTCTTCGGCCTCTTGATGGTAATCGGCGTGGTCGCCATGATCGGGATGGCGGCCGTCCTCAGGGCACGCGATGCCAGCCGGCGGGCCTTGTGTGTCAGCAACCTCAAGCAAATTGCCCAAGCACTGCACAGTTACCAGACGACCCACGGTTCTTACCCGCTGGGCGTGACCGCGTCGTTCAATACATTCAGCGCCGCAATGAACGAGGGGGTCAGAACGCAAGGCCAGCCGACCGATTGGAGCGGTTGGAGCGCACAGGCCGTTTTGCTTCAGTATCTCGACCAGACACCACTTTATAACTCGATCAACTTCGACTTCGAGCCGCACGCCAATGCACAGGAAGCGGCGTTTAACACGACGGCCACCGAAACGCGGGTCTCCATTTTTCTGTGTCCGAACGACCTCTACGCTGGCCGGCCCGGCTTGAACAACTACTACGCCAGCACCGGCACGACGATCCAGTCGATGTCGCATCGGCCGACGGGAGTCTTTGGATACCAGTCGTTGTGCCGGTCGAGCGACATCACCGATGGCGAGGCGAATACCATCGCATTCGCCGAGGGGCTTTCGGGAAGCTTGCAGCCGCGCCGGTACCGAGGCAACGGCGTCGTCAACGTCGGAACGCACTTCGCCGATCCCGATACCGCGACCGCCGAACGATATCCCGATCAGTTGATGCAAAACCTTCAGGCATGCCACGATGCCTTCAACGCCCCAGTCGCCGCCGCCAACATTTTCACCGGCGACCGCGGCCGGTACTGGTCGTGGGGCGCTGAATCGATGACGCTCTTCAATACGATCGTACCACCGAACTCACCCCGGTTCGTGTTCAATCAGTGCCGTTATATTTGCACCGGGTGTTTTCTGCGAGACGCCGACCATTCCGATATCACGAATGCCAGCAGCTATCATCCCGGCGGTGCGCACGTGCTGTTCTGCAACGGTTCGGTGCGCTTCGTGAAGAGTCTCGATTACCATGCGAACCTGGTGGGCACTCGGCACGAGGAGCTCCGGTGAAGCGGTCAGCGCTGACAGTTTCTGACCTTTTGGCGGGCGATCCGCCAGCCTACCAGAAATAGTACTGTTCGAGCTGCGACCAGAAACCCGCGACGATCCAGCAGGCGCCGAGCACGCGGCCCAGCCGGTCGATCCAGCTCTTTTCCGCCCGGCACCGCCGTACAAGAAGCAAGATTGCCCAGACGATCAAGGGTGCCAATGATGTCCAGAAGGGAAACCTCGCGAACCCCAACTGGATCGACCGGTCCCACCCCTGATCGATCAGGTAACCGATGAGCGCGGCGGAGCAGGCCACGAAACCAGGCTGGCGCAACAGGGACTGCCATTCCGGCCGTGGCCGGCGCAGCCGCAGCAAGATCTGCGCGGGAGTCAATCCCACGAGCATGCCGAGAAACCAAGCCTGGCACTCGTCGGAGACCTGGACGACCAGGGAGCGAAAAGCGAAGTCAGCCTCATCCTGGCTGATCGCTGGCACGCTGGCCAGGTCGTTTCGGAACGTCGTATACTCCTGCCTCCAGGCAACGGCCCGCGGGGAAAAGGTTCGGATGCGATCACGAATGCCCGAAATCCCCAGACCGAGTGCCGCAACGAGAATGAGCGCGTCGCCGACGTTCAGTCGCCGCGCGGCCGCCTCCGTGCCGCCCGATTGCTCATGAGACTCATCCGGCATGATGTCGTTCTCCAACCGGCGTCGATGACGACGA
Source organism: uncultured Planctomycetota bacterium (assembly GCA_963823665.1). Taxonomy (GTDB): domain Bacteria; phylum Planctomycetota; class Planctomycetia; order Isosphaerales; family Isosphaeraceae; genus CAVXHV01. The sequence continues at coordinate 923,421 of CAWGMQ010000006.1, read as the reverse complement.
GACTGGCAACATTCTACGGTTGTTCCGATCGTAACACGGGATGCCGCCGGGTCGCCCTGGCGGATCGCTCCGCCAGGGCTCCCACTGATCCGGACGTGCCCAATTAAGGCATCCGGCTCGTCATGTCGCGGCGTCGCTGTCCCTCACACGATCTGGTCGCCTCGCGGTGACGCGCTCTGAGGTCCAATGCCCTCGGCGTGGTTCCGGCTTCCAGTCCGCGACACGGTACCCCCTTCGCTCCACAGGGTCTGGGAGGGCCCATTCCCCCGCTTCACTGCTACTACGGAGCACTCCGACTCCCGTCCGCCCATTTCGCCGCACTTCGTTGCCTTCGTTTGGCGATACCACCCTTGCGTCTTGTTCGCTCCCAGCGACCCGACGCGGGGTCGTGGGCCGGGGAGTTGGTATTCCGGTTCCCGAGCCGGAAATGTCAGTGGAGACGGATGGGGCTCTCAGGTTCCCGAGCAACCCTCGCGTCCCTGCGCCATGTTCTTGGACCCCGGCAGGACCGAACACGCCAGGCCATTGCGGCGTGTCGACACGGCCCCCGCTTGTGTCTACAACGGAGGCTCCCACGATGAGTATTTCGGGGCTCGATAGCATGGCATGGAGACTCGCTGTCTACGCTTCGCAGTGAGGGTCACCCCTCCCCACGCAAGACTTGCTTCCGGCTGCCGGCCAGGCTCTGCCGGGCGGGATTCGTTAACCCGCAGGGTCGCGATGAAAGGTTTCTGTGTTTCGAGGCACTTCCTCCTTTCTCGAGCTTTCCTGACGCAAAGACACCCACCGTTTGCCGAGCGTCGGGCACTCGCCTTCTGCGTGTTCGAATTGACCAGAGGCCGTGGTTTTCCGCCGAGCGTGCGAGCCGCGAATGAATGGATGCGGGGGCCGTGGGACAAAGGATGGGTGTCTGGAAACCTCTGGAAACCCCATCTGGACTGGTTTGGAAAAGTCCGTCATCGGCATTATTGAACAGGTTCCGATAGCGTGCCTCCGCAAAACTTTGCCTCTTTCGAAGTTCGCTAATTGCGGCCTCCAAAGATGCGTTCGTACGCCGAGTCAATTCCAATTCCGCTAACAACTGCTTCTTGGTCTTCTTTGAGTCTTCCAATAGGATGCCCCCCAGTTATTGCCGATTAGATCCGCCCAAGCTCCTAGCTTCCAATACCGCAATTCGTTAAATTCCTCGGAAGCAGAATTATCTCGTTTAACGCAAATGCGCGATCGAAAATTACGTACTCAAGGGTTGCTATCGCCAATCGCAGACGACGTATGATTCAGAGCGAAAATAGCCTGGTAGATCGTTTCTATGCATGGCTATCCCCTGCAGTTCAGTGCGGAATCCCCGTTCTAGAAGTCTGCGGTATGCAGGGCAGCAAGCTGCATTTACTCCGAGAATCAAACGGCTGACACCATTGTGGCTGGCAATTGCGTCGCATGCGTCGACAAGGCGGTCGAACCGGGGCCCCGACCCAAAGCCAGGGCGAACCCCGCCAAATTTTACATAACATGCGTCACCACCGGCCTCCGTCTTCGGCCCTACATGGCAAACCGCTATACCCCCAAGGAGCCCCTCATCTCGGATCGTGACAGCCTGGCCCAGCGATTGTTCTCGAACGGAGATAATCTCGCGCTCAAGGTCCAACCCCGGATGAATTTCCTCCATCAATTCGCGCAGCTCTCTAACACCCGGGGAGTCATTCATACTTAATTCAAACGCGGGCTTTGCCACGGAGATCGCTGAATCGACGGGCCTGCTCATGATCATCGTTAGGTAGCGAGGCCAGAAACCGTATCTTTGATAGAGTCGAATGTGGCTAGGGCTCTGCGCGAATGTGAAAAGCCCCTCTACCTCAGTTTTCCAATCGGTAAACATTCCAACTGTCGCCTCAAGAAGGCCCGAGGCGATACGCTCGCCCCACCGGTCTGGATGCACTGACAATGGGCCGAAGAAACCGAAACTCCCCCAGCGCGTGAGAAAGTTGGACCCAACCAACTCACCATCAAGATAGGCTCCGATAGCTGCTGTTGGTGCCGTGCGCCACCTGGTTCGAACGTAGTCGGAGTCGCCAAAAAAGTCAGTCGGTGGCTTGAGACCAAGGAACTGATTGAAAGCTAGGCGGAGGATGCGATCGGCGTTGTCTAGGTCCGCTTCGCCTAACGGTCTTATCGCGAGAGACATCATCTACTCCCTCAAGCGGGCTTCCATCCCGTGCCGCGTACTTCAAATCGCGCCGGTCATGGTCGGAAACTGAGCCGTTCCCGTAGCCATAGACGAGCCGGCGGCGGAGCGACACTCCCTGGGCGCCATAATGGCACCTGTAATAGTTCAGCGTGAACTGGAATTCCCGGATTGCGTCGTTAGCTACTGGTGGAGAAACGATTGAGTGGAACGATTTAGCGCATTAGTACCAATCCCGAAGGTGAGGTGAGGGGCGGCTTCCTGCCGCCCTTCCTTCGGACTTGGTCCCTGGGACGGCGCTCACGGATGCCGCCGGGTCGCCCTGGCGGATCGCTCCGCCAGGGCTCCCACTGATCCGGACGTGCCCAATTAAGGCATCCGGCTCGTCATGTCGCGGCGTCGCTGTCCCTCACACGATCTGGTCGCCTCGCGGTGACGCGCTCTGAGGTCCAATGCCCTCGGCGTGGTTCCGGCTTCCAGTCCGCGACACGGTACCCCCTTCGCTCCACAGGGTCTGGGAGGGCCCATTCCCCCGCTTCACTGCTACTACGGAGCACTCCGACTCCCGTCCGCCCATTTCGCCGCACTTCGTTGCCTTCGTTTGGCGATACCACCCTTGCGTCTTGTTCGCTCCCAGCGACCCGACGCGGGGTCGTGGGCCGGGGAGTTGGTATTCCGGTTCCCGAGCCGGAAATGTCAGTGGAGACGGATGGGGCTCTCAGGTTCCCGAGCAACCCTCGCGTCCCTGCGCCATGTTCTTGGACCCCGGCAGGACCGAACACGCCAGGCCATTGCGGCGTGTCGACACGGCCCCCGCTTGTGTCTACAACGGAGGCTCCCACGATGAGTATTTCGGGGCTCGATAGCATGGCATGGAGACTCGCTGTCTACGCTTCGCAGTGAGGGTCACCCCTCCCCACGCAAGACTTGCTTCCGGCTGCCGGCCAGGCTCTGCCGGGCGGGATTCGTTAACCCGCAGGGTCGCGATGAAAGGTTTCTGTGTTTCGAGGCACTTCCTCCTTTCTCGAGCTTTCCTGACGCAAAGACACCCACCGTTTGCCGAGCATCGGGCACTGGCCTTCTGCGTGTTCGACTTGACCAGAGGCCGTGGTTTTGCGCCGAACGAGCGAGCCGCGAATGAATGGATGTGGAGGCCGTGAGACAAAGGATGGGTGTCTGGAATCCCCGCTCACCTTCAACGAGGCGCTAGACCCCACGGCTGCCGACAATGCGGGCAACTACACCGTGCTGGTGAAGTCGAAACACAAGAAGAAGACGGTCACAAGCCCCATCCCCGTCCAGGTCAGCTACACCGCCGGTTCGAGCAGTGTGACGATCCTCACCGGTAAACAGAGCTTCGCAAACGGAGGCGAGCTGAAGGTCAACGCCTTGGCACCCTCGGGCATCACCGATGCGTCGGGTGCATTCTTCTTGACGGGCAATACGACGTTCAAGATTAGCCCGAAAGCCAAGTCGATTGGGCCGTGACTCGCTATCCGTCGGTCACGGTTGAAGATTGATTGTGCCTGCGCTCGAACCATCGCTGGCTGTGAGATTGATCACGATCCCGGAGGACGTCACGGTGCCGCTCCACGATAGCGGGGCATCGCCACCAGAAAGATGGATGACGAATTCTCCGCCCGCACTGCCCTCAGACGTAAAAAACCCGGAGAGAGTCGCCGGGATGTCCGGGACGGTGCTCGCTACCACGTCGTCCTGCACAAATGGGTATTGCGCAAATGTCACAGTCCCGGAAATTTCACCATCGGCTGTGCTGATATTGCTCGCGGTGACCGAGGAAGTAAATATTTGACCGCTCGTGTCGGCAACGGTCCCCGTGTATGTTCCGCTCAGGCTTCCCGATATCGGACCGCCTGTCTGTCCCCCGCCGGCGCCGCCCGATCCCGAGCCGCCAGAGCCTTGCCCTTCGCCGGGACCATAGTTCGGATTCAGGCCCAGTATTTGCGCGAGCTCCTCGGTCTCGCTGTCGATCACCGCGTTAACATTCGTGATCGTCACCTTCGCGCCGGACTGTTCCAAATCCGACGAGCCGAAGGCGGATTCATAGACGGCTGTCCCATCGTCCATGACGCCAAGCACGACCTGGCCGGCGTCCGCGGATTTGACATCGTTGTAGGGGATCGCGCTTTGCTCCAATCCCAGTGCAGCGGTGTAAGGAACCTGGTTCTGGGCCGCGGCTGCCATCTCGGCAGGCGACTGGTTCGTGAGCTGCGCCGTGGTGGGGTTTCCGGCCAGCGCCAGATCAATTCCGCCGGCCACCACCAGAATTGCGCCTCCGAAAACCAGTCCCGCGGTTGCCACCAGCGCCACATTTAATAAAGCCGCTCCGCCAAGCAGCAGAACCGATTCGCCTGTTCCAAGCCCTATCGCGGTGAACGTGGCGGCCGCGCCGGAAAGCGCCGGCGCCAGTTTGCCGAGCGCAACAGCAATGTCGCCGAATGGATTGCTGGTGCCCGCGTCTTCCACACGAGCCTCGGCTGGAGACGATTCCGCGCCGGTAATCTCCGCCATTAGGATCCGGTCCGAAAGCGCAAGCGACTTCTCCGTCAACTTGATCGGAGTATGACGATCGGTTCCCAGTATCACCGGCACGCCAGCGGCCGCCTGCGCGACGTAATTCTGAAGCTGACTCAGATTCGCCTGTAACGCGGCGATTTGTTGAAACATCGTCGTTCCCGGGATTGGCCCCACTGTGGTTGAGCCGGGCGGTTCGTAACTGGGCGAAATCAAGGATGAGATCGTCCCCGGCACAGCAGACTCGACTGCTTGATAGGCGTTGTCGAGCGTCGTCAGCGCGTGTTGATCGGCGGCGAGGAATTGCTCGGTGATTGTGCCCGCGGGCGCAGCCGTTTTCGGCAACATCGTGATATGAAGCTGCCGGTAGGACTGGAAATGCAAGAGTGCCGTGGCCGTCAATTGAGTCACCGTCACGCTGGCAACGCCGCTCGTCGGCTGTGCATTCTTGTTGAGAACGACGGGAACAGCCGCGATTACCGAGCTCGGCGTCACCGCGAGCGCGAACTCCGAAATCTTGTATTTTCCTTTGAACGTAAATGTGACCGTCGTCGCCGCCCCCGTTGCACTGGCGTTGAAGCTTCCGGGGATTGTCAGCGCGGACTCCGGCGCGACGGTCGGAGAGGCGGGCAAGCGGGCGAGTGCGGGCGACTGACGACCGCCTCCGGAGAGGAGCAGTCTGCCTTCGAGCAGCTCAATGTCCGCAATTTTTCGCACTCGGGAAGTTCGTGCCACGACGATGCTCCTCCAGGCTGACTGCCGATCACGAGCGAAGCGATCCTGAACGTCGCAGCAGAGCGGCGAAAAACGTGAGCCAGTTCGTTCGCGGCGTGGCGACCGCACTAACGCCGACAATTGTAATTGCGGCCCCGTTTGAATGCAAAGGTGGAACCGTAAAAATCGCCTGGGAGACACACTGCTTACGATGGCTCGCACCCACCTCGACGACTTGTCCAAAACGCGCTGGTACCACTGCATCTCCGACGGTTTCCGCCGGGCATTCCTGATACCAGCCGGAATCAAATCGTTGCCATCCTGGAGGTCGTTTCGCCCGCAAATAAAGATCGCGACTCATCGGTGGAAGAGTTCGTGGACAAGATTGACTCGGCGCTTCGTCTTGGCTGCCATGTGCTGCTGGTCGATCTTTTCCCGCCGGGACCTCACGACCCGGGAGGCATCCGCAACGCCGTTTGGGATCGCTACGACTCGGCGTCCGTGCCGGACATCTCCGGAGGAAGGCCCTTCACGCTCGCCTCGTACGTTGCCCGCCCCCTGGCGGAAGCGTACGTAGAGTGTTTGGACCTCGGCGACGACTTGCCGGAAACGAGGGGATGTCAGACACCCACCGTTTGCCGAGCGTCGGGCACTGGCCTTCTGCGTGTTCGAAATGACCAGAGGCCGTGGTTTTGCACCGAACGAGCGAGCCGCGAATGAATGGATGCGGAGGCCGTGAGACAAAGGATCGGTGCCTGGATTCCTCCTTGGAGGGTCTGACCGGTTGGACATCCTGAATCTCATCTGACCGCTATCTACTCCAGTCTTCAATCCTCAACCCCGGAATGCGCCCAAAATCCCGCTGGTTGCGCGTGATCAAGATACCGTCGGAGTGCAGGACAATCGCGGCGATGCGCAGGTCCATTTTCGCTACTTGGAGTCGCCTTCTCGGTAGAGCGTCAACATATCGGTGTCGAGCACGAGCGGGTTCATAGGTAATCGGCGTCGGCTTCCACTTGCTTACGGTATTCGGCCATCTCTTCCTTCCAGGACTGGACGAGTGGATCATCGCGCTGGAGCGTGCCTGCAAAACGCGCCAGGGGATGTTTTGTCGAAGGAACCTCGACCGAAACGATCCGGGCGCCGCCGGCCAGGTGAGTCGAGAGCAGCTCCCGGAACTTCGCTAACGCCTCGTCGGGTGTGCTGCCTTCCGCGCTGAGCGCCAGAGGCGAATTCCCGTGGGCGCGATAGCCGTTCCCGGCCACGGGCTCAACGAGCACCGGAATCTCCATGGTATATGCTCCGTCTGGGTACGCGAGAAGACGCGATCTCACTCGGATTATACGGCCTGGGGCGTCCGATGGCGATGGGATCGTCGAATCCGCGTGCTGCATGCCGACCACGTGGGGGAACCTACCGCCTTCGGCGCGGCGGGCTGAGCGGTTGCTGGTTTTGGCGTGGGCACTTGGCCGGAAACCGGAGGCGAAATGCAAAGAACGAATGACCCAAACAGAGGTGCCAAGAATTTACCGGTCATGACGTGCCTCCACAGAGCGTCGGGAAGGCAGGTCAGAGCAGCCCAACCCGCAGCCTATTCAGTTCGATGCTTCCTCAATCCGGGATGTCACACACGCACCTTTTGTCGGGCGTCGGGCACTGACCTTCTGCGTGTTCGAAATGACCGGGGGCCGTGGTTTTGCGCCGAACGAGCGAGCCGCAAATGAATGGATGCGGGCGACCGTGACAACTGGATGGGGCCGGGTCACCCAGGGCGGTTGCCCGCCCCGGGGCCGGGTAAGGAGGTGACGTTACCGCCACCCCCTCCCCTCAGAACTGCACGTGAAAGTTTCCCTTCATGCAGCTCAAGCCTTCACGAACGCCCCTCGCAGGACGCGGCCGCTTTCGTCAGTCGTTCTTGGACATGGATCTGCCGATGACAGTTGGCATGCAACAACTCCAGGTTGTCGGCTGTGCCAGAACCGCCCCGGCTGCGCCAGATGCGATGGTGGAGATGCAAGTCTTCCTCTGCGATCCGCAGCGGTTGACCACAGACCACGCATCGTCCCTCTTGTTCCTTCCATAAGTATTCGATCCGACCCCGACCTGCCAGCGTTTGGCTCAGTTGCCAACCCAGTCGTGCTTCCAGGTACAGTTCCCACTTCGGATCGTAGGGATTCACGTCGCTCCGGATCTTCACATAACGAATGATCTTCACTTTGGCTGCTTCCATCAACTGGATCGGCCGGCCTTGGCCTTTCTGGTCAAACAGCGTACCGGTGAAGACCCAGTGGCGGTAACCGTCTTGCTGGAAGTATTTCTCCTTGATCCACCTCCGGCCTTTGTTCTGGTGCCGTCGTCGACACCAACGCCACAATTTCTGGAAAATCCGGTGATCCACGTACGTAAAAGTGCGCTTGCTCGCCGCGTAACGGTGGTACATGGTCCAGCCCTTGATCTGCTGATTCAAACGCCAGATCATCTCTCCTGCCGTTAGGCTGCCCGAGCCGTCGATCGTTTCCTGTATCTTGTTCAAGAACGTCTTCACGTTTCGCAAGGACGGCTTGGTGAACACCTTGCCGCAGCGATAGCGTCGCACATTCTGCCCCAAGAAATCGAAGCCATCCTCCACATGCGTGATCTGGGTTTTCTCGTGGGAAAGTTCCAAGCCGCGTTCCTTCAAGAAATGAGCCACGAGAGGTTGCACTTGGTCACGGAGGAGTTCCTTTGAGATGCCCGTGATCAAGAAGTCATCCGCATAGCGGACCAGGTGGACTTTAAACTTCCGTTGTCGCCCGTGCTTCTCGGCGAACTGTTCCGCCAACAGCCGTTGCAGTCCATCCAGAGTCCAATTCGCCAGGACGGGTGAAATGATCCCGCCTTGAGGTGTTCCTTCCGTGGTGGCGAACCAGGCGTGCTTCTCCAGGAAACCCACTTTCAGCCATTGCCCGAGCAACTGCCGGTCCATGGGGACGTGCGTCAAGAGCCAGTCATGACTGATGCGATCAAAGCAAGCTTTGATGTCCCCTTCGAGAATCCATGCTGGACCGCTCCGATTACCCAAGACAATATGAGATTGTTCCAGGGCGTCGGCACAACGACGTTCCAGCCGAAAGCCATAGGAATGGCCGTCGGCTCGAGATTCCGCAATGGGATCGAGGCCTAGCAAGTATAATGCCTGCATGGCTCGATCTGACATGGTGGGAATTCCGAGAGGACGTCGCTTGCCGTTGCTTTTGGGAATGTACACCCGGCGGAGCGGTTGCGGTTGGTAACCGTGCCGACGCAGAGTGCTGAAAGCAGCCGACTTGGCTTCCGGTGTGTTCCAGAGAACTCCGTCCACACCGGGAGTCTTCGCACCCGAATTACTGATGACTCGCAAAATGGCCAGGGCCCGGCCACTGAACGAGTGCGTGAGCAGATAAACCAGAGCCTTGACCTTATTCCATCTGCCCTCCGCAACAGCCTTCACGATACGCGCCTGGAGCCGACGGACTGTGCGCCAGACTTTCTTCCATTCGATGGAGTGCCAGTCGGGCGTAAGCTCGGGAGCCGCACCAGCAAGCATTTCTGCCGCCGACATATCTGCTTGTCTCCCTGAGTCGGTTGGCCAAGGTTCTCTCGTGACGGAACACCTGAGGGAAGTCGGCACCGCTTTCGCGGTGAGGGGATGTCGTCCGTGGGAGGACTCACCCTCTATCCGATCGACTACCGAACGGCATTGGCTTGCTCCCTCATCCTCCACCCGCCGCCCCATCGGCGACGCCTTACGACGGTCCTACCCCGAAGGGAGGGCGACGGGCTTACCACGTTCCACGGATGAATCACGGATGGTTTAGGCTCTGCCTCTCCGCCGGTGGCTCGGATGACGACGACAGGGGATGGGAAATCCCACTGTACCTGGCCACGTACCTTTTTGGTTCAAGCCTCTCAGCGCCTTTGGCTTGTTGGATCTCACGACGTTTATCGGCAGTTCACCTGGATTAGCCATGCCATCCACCCCTGGCCCCCGACCGCATTGGCGTTCGCAGTCGCCGGATTCCCTCACGGGATATCCAACCACCCGAAGGTGAGGTTACGTTGTCCCAAGAGCTTCGCACGGTCGGATTGCTCCGGCCGCACGTCCTGGTAGGGTTCCGGTGGTCGTACATCGGGTTATGTCCTGGTTGCAAATCCAGTCATAACAGACTCATCCGCAGCTTCGTTTCGCGATTCCCACAGATCCGGACTTGCCCGTCGAAGAGGCATCCGGCTCGTCACGTTGGGGAATCACTGTCCCTCACACGACTAGGTCGTTTCGCGGTGACACGCTGGTGAGGCACGGTGTCCTCGGCGTGGTTCCAACTTCCCATCCACAACGCGGTGCCCCCTTCGCTCCACAGGGTCCGGAGGGCCGTTCCCCCGCTTCAACACTACTATGGGGCACTCCGACTCCTTGCCGTCCATTTCGCCGCGCTTCGTTTCCTTCGCTTGGCGATACCATCGTTCGTCCCCTGTTCGTCCCCACCAGCTCGGGACAGAGCTGTGGATCAACCTGGAGTTGGTAAGCCGGTGCTCCGGCCGGCCGTCACGATGGAAACGACAAGGTCTCCCAAGTTCCCGGGGAACCCTACTGATCATTCGCCATGTTCTCCGACCCCGGTCTGACCGGGCACGCTAGTGGGTCCAGGTTTCGCTAATGCCCGGCTCGGCCCCCGCGTCAGACAAGGACGAGGGCTCAGGACAAAGAGGGAAAATTTCGAGGCTCAATCGCACAGCGTTTGATCTCGCTGTCTACGCTTCGCAGTGAGAGTCGCCTCTCCCCACGCAAGACTCACTTCCGGCTGCTGGCCCGGCTCTGCCGGACGGGATTGGTTACCCGCAGGGTTCCGCTAAAAGGTTTCACATTTGAGATGATCCTCCTTTTCCGAGCTTCTTGGCGCAGGGATGGCAGACACCCATCGATCTCAGGATGGCGCCGGGTCGCCTTGGGGGATCGCTCCCCCAAGGCTCCCACAGAGCCGGGCTTGCCCAATTAAGGCACCCGGCTCGTCATGTCACTTGTTCGCTACGAGACGGCATACTGAGTGGATCGCAATCGCTGCCGGAAGCGGTTTATGCTTCAGGAACCGAGCGAACCGTTCCCATGTCATCCGACGGCCGCGCCCGCGGCGCGACAGCCAGTGCTGCCAGAGCCAGGTGGCACCACTGCGAAACCGTGACAACATTTTGGAGTTGCCGGTGATTCCGTAGTAGGCATAGTGGCCTAGCAGTTTCTGACCTAGTATCCGGTGCTGCACCTTGAGCGGTAGATGTCGATTTTTGCGACACCAGTCCGCCAACGTTCGCAGGCCTCGGCGAAATCGACTTTTGGACGTCTTGCGCTTCACCACCCAGCGACCCTGCCGGGAGCGACCCCAGTAATGCGTGAACGCCAGCAGGTCGAATGTCCCTGGTGGAGTTCGCGGGGGTCCGCCTTCCGGTTTGGGACGGTCCGATGGCCGCTCGAACGGCACCAGCCGCGTCTTGTCCGGGTGGATGGTCAAGCCGTACTTCTCAAAGCGTTTGGGCAACACATTCATCACACGCCGTGCGTCGGACTCGCATGAGAAGACCATGACGAAGTCGTCCGCATAGCGGATCAAGAACGATCTGCCCATCATCCGAGGCTGAACCTCCCGCTCGAACCACTCGTCCAGCACGTAGTGCAGGAAGATATTCGAAAGGATCGGGCTGATCACACCCCCTTGTGGCGACCCCATTTCGGGGTGCGTAACGCACCCGTTCTCGAAGACGCCCGCATTGAGCCATTTGCCGATGAGCCGGAGCAGCACTCCGTCTCGCACCCGACGCTTGAGGAAGTCGCGTAGATGGCCGTGGTCAATCGTGTCAAAGAACTTACGAATGTCCACATCCACTACCCATCCGCCCTTCATGTTCATCGTCTGTTGCCACAGGCTCTCTGACGCAGTGTGTGCCGATCGCTCGGGCCGGAAGCCATGCGAGCAGTTCTTGAAGTCCTGCTCGTATATCGCCTCCAGAACCATCACGACAGCACGCTGGAGCACTTTATCCTCGAAGGTCGGGATTCCCAGTGGCCGGGTTTCGGTCGCTGAGCCTGCCTTGGGGATATGCACTCGCCGCACAGGCGGTGCGTGGTACGTACCGGACTTGGCTCGTTCCAGCAGCGACCGTAGGTTCGGGACCAGGTTCGCTGCGTAGGCCTCGCCATCTTGTCCGTCTACGCCCACCGCCCCGTCTTGGCGGGTCCGGTAGTAAGCTGTGAGCAGCCAATCGAGGTCGATGAAGTGCCCCAGGGATGTGAATCCCATCTCCGGGCTTCGCCGAGCGAGTTCCGCTATCCGTTGTTGTTTCGTGGACACGTCCACGGGTTCCGATGCACCCGCCATGTTTCCCTCCAACGGTTGTGTGACATGGCGTCTCCTTCCCTCCACCGGGTCCCTCGGAGTGGTTCCCCGGCTTCAACGGTACTACGAGACGCTCCGACTCCCATCCGCCCCTTTCGCCGCACTTCGTTGCCTTCGTGTGGCGATACCACCCTTGCGTCCTGTTCGCTCCCAGCGACCCGACGCGGGGTCGTGGGCCGGGGAGTTGGTATTCCGGTTCCCGAGCCGGAAATGTCAGTGGAGACGGATGGGGCTCTCAGGTTCCCGAGCAACCCTCGCGTCCCTGCGCCATGTTCTTGGACCCCGGCAGGACCGAACACGCCAGGCCATTGCGGCGTGTCGACGCGGCCCCCGCTTGTGTCTACAACGGAGGCTCCCACGATGAGTATTTCGGGGCTCGATAGCATGGCATGGGGACTCGCTGTCTACGCTTCGCAGTGAGGGTCACCCCTCCCCACGCAAGACTTGCTTCCGGCTGCCGGCCAGGCTCTGCCGGGCGGGATTCGTTAACCCGCAGGGTCGCGATGAAAGGTTTCTGTGTTTCGAGGCACTTCCCCCTTTCTCGAGCTTTTCCTGACGCAAAGACACCCACCGTTTGCCGAGCGTCGGGCACTGGCCTTCTGCGTGCTCGAAATGACCAGAGGCCGTGGTTTTGCACCGAATTTGCGTGCCACGAATGAATGGATGCGGAGGGCCGTGACAACGGATGGGTGTCTTGAATTCCCTGGCTCCTCCTCGGAACCAGAGATTGGGTGTCTGGCTCCTCGAGATTGGGTGTCTGGCTCCTCTCTGGCTCCTCAGAGATTGGGTGTCTGGCTTCTCTGGCTTCTCCGATCACGGATGCCGCGCTGGTTCACCTCGAAGCGCTGACTGGCCTTGAGTTCCTGTCGCTGCGGCGCACGCCGGTGACCGATGCGGGGCTGGTCCACCTGAAGGGCCTGGCCAAGCTCCGATCGCTGGAACTTGCGAGTACGCAGGTCGGCGACGCCGGCCTGGCATCTCTCGAGGGACTCGCGAGCCTGGAGGACCTGACGCTGGCGCGCACGAAGGTTGGCGACGCTGGCCTGGCGCACCTGAGTCGCTTACCTCGGCTCCAGAATCTTCGGCTCGACCGTACGTGGATCACCGATGCCGGACTCGTTCACCTGGGAGGGATAACGAGCCTGAAGGTGCTGGCGGCCGACCATACCCAGGTCACCACTGTGGGCAAGTCGCAGATCCTCAAGGCGTTGCCGAATCTCATCATCGAAATCTCCTTGCCCGACGGGACGGACGCCGCGGCGAAGGCGGAGAAGCCACCGCAGGCCGGGGGTGACCGCGGCGTCGGGAGCACGGGCCGCATCTTCGCGCCGGACAGCAAGCTGGTGTATGTGAACGTCTACTCGACCGCCCCCGACGCCCACCAGAAGGATCTCGTCAACTTCGCGAACGTCGTCGTCATGCCCCGTCTCAGGCGCATCGAGGGCATGGATATCCCCAGGAACCTCTCCAGGCGCATCAAGGGCATGGATGTCCTCAGGAACCTCGCCAGCCGCCGCTCCGCCCTGCGGATCCGGTTGAACCCCGACCGCTTGCGGGCCCACAACCTGTCGTCCAACGACATCATCCAGGCCCTCACGCCGTCGACCTTGGACGCCTCGCAACTCGACCGGGCCACGAAGACGTGGCAGTCGAAGGAGTACGAGCTGATTCACATCAGCCCCAGCCGCTACAACAAGCCCGAGCAATGGGAAAAAATCATTCTAAAGGCCAGTCCCGACGGCAAGATCCTGCGACTCAAGGACGTCGGCCGGGTGGACATGGCGCCCCCGTTCTTCGATATTTCCACGGACATCGACGGGCACCCCGCGACGACGATCGTCCTGAAGCCTCTGCCCGGCTGGAGCGCCGCCATCGCCATCGAGGCGCTCGAGAAGGACCTCGAGGAGCTGAAGGCGGCGGCGTTCCCTCGCGGCATGAACTTCGAGGTCATTCCGCTCGAGAACCGGGACATGATCTATGCGGTCATCGAGACTCCTCGGGACTCGACACTCGAATACACGAGCGCCAGGTGCCACGAGCTGGGTGCGATCGCCAGGGGCATCGACGGGATCACCTCGGTCTCCTCACTGGCGGGTTACGAGCTCCGGACGGAGGACCGCGATTCGACCGCGGGGACCTGTCTCATCCATTTGAAGGATCGGTCCGACCGCAAGCTGACCTCGCGTCAGATCATCGAGACGCTCGAGGAAAAAAGCCGGACGTTGAATGTCGATCTCGAGTTCTTCGAGCCGCCCGCGGTGTCGGTTTTCGTCGCAGCCGGGGGTTTCTCCGTACGCGTCCTGGAAAAGACGAACTCGCACGGTGACGGGCGGCCCGGAAGTGGGGCGGAGACGTTCATGGATGACCTGTTGAAACGCAAGAATCTGGAGGGCCTCTTCACCTTCCTCGCCGGCCACTACCCGCGATATGAGCTGGTCATCAACAACGACGTCGCCAGGCAGAACGGTGTGTCGATCGCGGATGCGCTGGAGAACCTAGTTGTCATCATGGGCGACGATGTACAGGCCGAGGGGAGATTCGAGAGGGTCGCGGAGGATTACTGGAATCGGTTCGTCAAGAACGGCCGCGGGGAAATGGTGCCGTACCGCTTGTTCCTGCTGCTCAGGATGAAGCAGCGATTGAACGAGAGCGACGGCTCCTGGTAGCGACAATTGCCGTCGACGGGAGGTCGTCCGCTGCAAGAAAAAGTCGCGCGCGGACCAAATTGACGGACCATTCGCGCCCCCTGGCGACAGTATAACAGTAGGAAGGGGAAGGCCGGGGGCCGAGGGGCTGGACTCATGGCGAGAGGGGTATCGGGAGCCGTCGGGCGGGAGATCCGCACGCTCTTCACCATCGGGGCGGCTGGGGCCCTGACTGATCCCCAACTTCTGGAACGCTTCCTGTCGCGGCATCGCGAGGAGGCCGAAGTGGCCTTTGCGGAGCTGGTCGCGCGGCACGGCCCCATGGTCCTGCGTACCTGCCGGCGTATCCTCCGTGATGCGCACGACGCCGAGGACGCCTTCCAGGCAACCTTCTTGGTCCTGGTTCGCCGGGCCGCCTCGGTCGCCCGGCGCGAGCGTTTAGCCGGCTGGCTCTACGGAGTGGCAGTACGCACGGCCCAGTCGGCTCGGGCCCGTGCCGAGCGGCGCCGGGCCGGGGAGAAGCGGGCGATGCGCGCGGCACGGGGCGAATCCTATCAGGAAGAGGGCCGAGGCCAGTTCGACGGGCTGCTCGACGAGGAGCTGGGCCGGCTGCCGGAGAAGTACAGAATGCCGGTGATCCTGTGCGAGCTGGAGGGCATCTCCCGCCGAGAGGCAGCCCACCAGCTCGGGGTGCCCGAGGGGACCGTGGCCAGCCGCCTGGCTCGGGGCCGGGGGCTGCTGCGGGACCGGCTCGAACGCCGGGGTCTCGGCGCGACCACCATCGCCACTTTGTCGGCCGGTTCGCGGATTGCCACGGCGGCCGAGGTGCCGCCGATGCTCATCGAGAATACGGTCCGAATCGCGGTTTCGCTCCGATTCGGTGAGGCGACGGCCGGGGTGTTCTCGGCGTCGGTGTCTTCGATCGTCGAGGGGGAGATGAAGCAGATGTTACTCGCCAAGCTGAAGACCGTATCGCTTGCCTTGCTGGCCGCCGGGGCTGTCTCGGCCGCAGTGGCAAAGGTGGCCTCGGAGCCGGCCGGGACCGACCACCGTCCCGGGGATTCGCCCTCTCAGCCCGGGCGCCAGGCCACAACGATCGACGCGTTGCCCCGAATCTCGGACTCCCCACCCGATCCGGTTATGGGAGTGAAGGAGGTGCTGGAATCGGCAACAAAGAACTCAAATTGGCATCAGCGGTTTTCCATGAAGGTCAAGAGCAAAGCTCGCGGACCACGTGAGGTCGATACCGAAGTGATCATCCGGAAAGATGGCCCCAAGGTCGATTACCACTCGAAGACTGTGCTCCTCGGCCAGCCGGAAAATTATCCGGGGAACGTGACCACCCGAGCCATCGATGATGGCACCTTTCATCTGGTGCGAACAACGACGATCGGCCGAAAAAACCTGAGTGGGGGCGTAACGTTCGCGAATCGTGAGTCGTACTCGGCGCGGGCTTTCTACGGCTCCGACCTCGGGTTCGCGCTCGACGGCTATCTGTGCGGCAATCGGAGAAAAAGTCTCGTCGCAATCCTCGCTGCAACTCCTCAACTCGCCGCCGACGAAGAGGTCGTTGATGGAGTCCGGTGCCTCCATGTTTCAGCGCGTACCGAGTACGGCGACCTCTCGGTCTGGCTCGATCCGGCGAGTGATTACTGTCTCCGGAAGGCCACCATGTACAAGGGGCGCGGAAACGTCTATGAGGATTCGCGATTCGGCGAGCACATCGATACAACCCAATCCGAGTCTATTCAAAAGACAGTTTCCGACATTAAGTATAAGAAATTTGGCGATTACCTGATCCCATTGAGTGGCACCGTGTCGGCCACCTACACGCCCAACGGTCGGGCTCCCGAGCGGTGGGTGAGCACCATCACACGGAGCGAGGTCGAGCTCAACCCCGTGTTCGAAGGCACCGATGCATTCAAGATCGACTTGGAGGAAGGTGCGAGAGTGTCTGACTGGGACGCTTCTGGAACGAACAGCTTTTACATCTGGCGCGACGGCAAGTTGATCCCCCAGATCGGATCCCGGCGGCCCGTTGCAGGCAATCCCAAATGAGCCGCGAGGAGCGAAGGCGCCGAGGAGGCCGGCTTGGCCGAGCGGCCCCGCGACGCCCAGCCTCCTCGGCGCCTTGTCTAGATGTAGGGGGATGTCAGAGTTGCTTATTCGGTCAGGACGCCGAACCGGGTCCACGTCGCGGCTGGTCTAGGGGGTTGATACCGGCCAGGGCAAGCCACCGCGGTTGGAGAGTGTACTTTTAACCACGGAACACACCGAACGACACGGAAAAGAGCGAGTGGTTAAATAATCCACGGAAAGCCTGGAAGTGGGAATCGCGTGGGGTGTTTTTTCCCGTTTTTGGCGCGGAGTGCGCAAATCTGGAGTTTCGATCAAGTTCGTCGTTGCATCCGTTGCGACGTGAGAAAAAATCCCAGGTTTTCTGGCCGACGAAATCGCGAAATTCGGGAAACCGGTCGCATATTATAAGTAGCCGCATCTCGATCGCCGACACTGGAGTCGGCGCGAGATACCACCCACCTCTTATCTGGAACCGCGAATGCTCTTTTCGTTTGCTCGAGCGTGGGCTCGAGGATCTCAGTGTGTTTCGATCATGCTCGTGGAGCGGGAAAGCACGGCGTGGCCTGCGCTCGCGGAGGGGGCACGGCGCGGAGTGCACGATCCTCGATTTTTGAGCGACGGCGAGCGTGGGACGGGTATCGAGGGCGGGCAGGGTGAGTTTTCAACCGGCGGGCCAAGGGATCGTCGAACGGGCCTGGTGGCGCTATCCTGTTTGTTTCTCAGCATTTCCGTGCTGCGCCGGGGTTTTTTGGCCTGCCATCGCGCGGGACTCCCTACGGCAATAAGAATGGGACTTTTTTGGGGTCAGCAGTCCCATTTAACGGGTCGAGCCGCGTACGGCCCCCTCACGGCCCGTGAACTTGGGTCGAGAAAGGTCTGGTTTGGTTTACCTCATTATGTCGACGTTGCCATATGGCGACGCGCGTCAGTGGCCGTTGGCACGTTGGTGCTTTTAGCCCGACATTCAGCATGGTCCGAGAGGCTTCGACCTTGTCATTGGTGACTTGCCATGCCGGGTTTTTCCGGCGTGGTATTGATCCCGTTGGGGAGACTATTTCGTTCCCGATACCCCTCTTGGCTCGCGGCGCCTTGTCGTTTCACCACACCTACCCGCGAAGCGGAGAGATCCCATGCTTGTCCCCCACGAAGAGCCGAAGAAGCCACGCAAGCCCAAGAAGCCGAGCAAACCCAAGGAGCCGACCAACAAGCCGCGGGTCAGGTCGCTTCCCGTCCCCGTCCCCGCCTCCTCTGCACCGCTCAGTGTCGTGAATCCAGACGCAGCCGGAGTTGATGTTCATTCCGACATGCATATGGTCTGCGTTCCCGCTGACCGCGACGTTGACCCAGTCCGCCAGTTCGGTGCCAACACCGCCGATCTTCAGGAGATCGCCGTGTGGTTAAAGAAATGCGGCGTAAAAACCGTCGCGTTGGAATCCACCGGCATTTACTGGATTCCTCTGTTCGAGCTCCTCGAATCCCAGGGCTTCGAGGTTATGCTGGTCGAACCGGGACAGCTTTCGCGTTGTGGCGCGCGCCCCAAGACGGACGTACTCGACGCGCAGTGGATCCAGCGGTTGCACTCCTACGGCCTCTTACGTGGGTCGTTCCGACCTCCGGACTCCGTGTTGGCCCTGCGCGCCTACTCCCGGCAACGGCAGATGCTGGTGCGTTACGCCGCTGCTCATGTCCAACACATGCAGAAGGCCTTGGAGCAGATGAACGTCAAACTGACGGAAGTCATGAGCGACATCACGGGACTGACGGGCATTTCGATCATCGACGCCATTCTGCGAGGCCAACGCAATCCCAAGAAGCTGGCCAAACTGCGGCATGGGCGCTGTAATCACAGCGAGGAGCAGATTGCCCTAGCGTTGGAAGGGACATGGCGGCCCGAACATCTCTTCGAGCTGCGGCAGGTGCGCGAGCTGTACCAGTTCCATCATGGGCAGATCACCGAGTGTGACCAGCAGATTGAAGCCGAACTGGCCAAATTCGAAAACCGGGCGGGAGAGAAGACACAAACTGGTAAGCCACGCACGCGTGGTCGCAAAAGCAACGATGCCCGATTCGAGGCGACGGGCCCGTTGTTCCAGGCATTGGGTGTAGACCTGACAAAAATCGAGGGAATCGGCGTGGGAACGGCCCTGATCATTCTGGCCGAAATCGGTGTGGACGTCAGTCGGTTTCCCACGGAGAAGCACTTCGCAAGTTGGCTGCGTCTTTGTCCTTCCCAGGATGAGAGCAATAAGACCAAAAGACGTCGCGGTCATCGCCAAGGGAAGAACCGAGTCGCTATCGCCCTACGGATGGCCGCGCAGTCAGCAGGCAAGACGATGACACCCTTGGGCATGTACTACCGACGGATCAAAAGTCGGATCGGTGGACTTGGAGCCGTCAAGGCGACTGCACACAAGCTGGCCTGTTTGGTCTACAGGATGCTCAAGTACGGCGAAGAGTATGTGACCCAGTCGATGGAGGAGTACGAGGCCAAGATCAAAGCCAATCTGGTGAGAGCGCTCCAGCGGAAGGCGGCGGCGATGGGCTTCCAGCTCAGTCCGATAGCAACGCTATAGAGGAATCGATCGAGGCCGTCGCCATCGCGCTACAGGCCTGTCACAATGCTCAACGCCGCGAAGCCCACTTCTCGCATATTCGTTGTTATGGGGGTCTGGGGGAAATCTGCGCATCGTTCGCTACAAAATGCAGGAACAAACCCCAAATAATCGAGTCATGTTGTTGATTGCTTGGGGAGTTCATGGGGAGTTCCATTCGTTTATACTTATTTGACTGTCGTGAAGTATGGCTCGGGGGCTCGACGCAGAGTGCAGGAGGGCACGGTGATCTTGCGCGGGGAGAAACCGGCTGGATGAAACTGCGCGGGAGGAACCGGGCAGGATGTTCAACGGCGGAGGACGGGCGTGAGTGAAGCGTGGCGGACCGAGCATGGCATACCGTGGGATTGGGATGGCCCTTCGCGAGAGCGAAGGGCGACACTGGGGCGAGGACCGAATACCTTTGCGGAGCGAAGGGCGACATTGGCGCGGGCTCAAATTCAATAGGAAATTACACTGATATGGCCTCTCAAGCACAAATCGATGCGAACCGGCGCAATGCTTTGCGCTCCACAGGTCCCGTGACTCCGTCGGGGCGCTCCCGCTCGGCTATGAACGCTCGGAAGCGAACGATTCGCTCGGAGCAGGAGAAGCTCGGGCGGGACGAGAGCATTGCCTATCAATCGCGATACATACGCTGGGCCGGGACTTATGCGCCGGAGACCGACCCCGAGGAGTTTCTGGTGCACTCGAACTTATTCGTGGCTGGGGAGATGGACCGTGCGGAGCGTGCGTACTTCGAACAAGCTCAGAGCGCGATTGATACGGCCGTGGACATCGAGATCGAAGAGGCATACGACACGGGGAACTTTCTGTTCTCCGATCCGCGAGGGGTGCCGCTGGCGTTGTATGGCACGAGTCGCTTCAACAACAGGAAACCGGGGGGACCGTCGTGGGGGAGCGAAACTGCGCCGCGCTCGAGCCCGGGAAGGTCGTGGGGAAACTGGAATCGAGCGCGATCGGTTGCTTCTGGATGCTCGGAGTGCTGGAAGAATTGCTTGAGAACGCGCAGAAGCATTTCTGGGCCGCGGGAGATCGGTTGCGGATGATCCGGCTGCTGGGGCGGAATCCTGTGGACGGCATCGCAGACAGGCGGGTCGCCGAGGTTTTCGCGGCAAGTCACGCGATTCGGCCGGTGGGCAAACCGTTTGATGATCTACAAAGCGATATGAGCGAACCGGTGCTCGAGGCCCATGTACAGGCCATCAAGGTGAAGTGGCGCGACCTATCGCACCCGGATGGACCGGAGAAGGCCAGGCAGAGCCTGATCGAAATGGTGCAGACCGAGATCGAGCGGATCCGGGCGCTTGCCACGGAGCACGAAGAGAATGCCGGGGAGGATGCTGTAAGGATACGGGCGCTCAAGGCGTTTGAGAATAGCCCGAAGGCTGTGGCGATGCGCCGAGAGTTTCTGAAATACAAGGGCTCGCTGGAGCGAGGACTCGTGGCGGTTCGGAGGGAGAAACGCGCGCGGAAGGCCGATAGCGATGGGGAAGCCTTGCCACCGGTGCCGGGGAAGGATAATAGCCCTTATGACGGGCGGCCAGCGGCTTGGTGGAGGGAGAGCGCGGGGGGCGAGCGGAAGGCAGGACGGAGGGCGGAGGGCGGAGGGCGGGGTCAGGAGACCCGCGTCCAACACGCGGAGGGTGGGGCGGGTGCGGGTGAGTGTGGGAGCGGCGGGCCAATCGCGGATGGCACTTCGGGCGCGGCACTTGAAAGCGGCCGTGAGACTCAGGCGGACGGCACACGGAGTGTGCCTGCTACTTCGAAGGAAAAGCGCCGCGGGTGGGACTCGGTTGTGGTTGAGGAATCGGACGTTCTCGCGTGCGGGGGGTATCTGCCCGAGAGGTACATCGGCGTTGCGGGTGGCGGCGACTGCGAGGTCGAGCCTGCGGCTGCGGTGGAGGACGATGTGCCGAATCCTGGAGCGGGGAGCTCTGAATCTGAGGGCGCCGGGACCTGCGACGCGGAGCTGAACGCGGGTAGTGTGGGTGAAGTCAGGCAGGATGAACTGGCAGAAGCTGCGGATCGGGGGTGCGATGAAGGGGTTGCCGGGAGCGGCGACGGGGGCGGGTCGACTCTGGCCATCCGCGAGCACCCCCCTACCGCCGCCGGTGGCGGCGAGTCCCCCACAAGGGGGGAGGAATGCGCGGAAAAAAGGCCGAACGAAGCCAATTTGTGTGATGACGTGCTCATAGCACAACCTGAAGAAACTATTGAGGTTCCGGCAAATTCCGTCGGTTCTTCGGGACTTGACAACCCGGAAACGAAGCCAATTTTTTTGGAAACGAAGCCAATTCCGGCGGGTGGCCCGGAAGCGAGCGGAGCGGGAGGTTCGACCAAGCCGGAAGCACGACCGCTGACGGCAGGCGAGCGGCGGGACGCGTGGAAGGAGATCAGGCGGCGGGAGTGGATTCGGTCGCGGGCGGAAGCGCGGGAGCGGGAGCGCTTGGCGAGGTTGAATGCGGGGGTGGCTAACGGCGCGGTGAGTGCGGAGGGAGCGACGGGGTCGCAGGATGTGCGGGGGCCGTGAGGTGAGGCGGATGGTGGGGATGATGGGCGCGGCGAGCGGCAGGCTTGCAGAGCCGAAACTCGATTGAGATTGAGATTAGGATTAAGATTATGATTCGGATCAACGTTTGCCGGTTTATACTGCGGCTTCCTCTGCTTTACTACCCCCTCATCGATCTCCACTCATCCTGAGAACACTCCATGTCGACGATTCGGCGTATTCTGTTGCCCGACCGTTTTGTGATGGCGGCCGCCGGGAGGGACCCCACTTGGCTTGTGGACGGCGGAGGATGGGGGCGGAAGTGTACGAGTAAGAGTATGAGTAAGAGTATGAGTAGGAGTCGGAGTGGTGCGGTCGAGCGACTCTCCGTACGCGGCCGCCGGGACGACCCCCCCTGGCCCCCCCTTGTTAAGGGGGGAAGCTTGGCGCGACATTCGCGGCGGGAAACCTCCGCTCGTCAATCTGGAAGTTTTCAACAGGCCACCCTGGCCCCCCCTTCTTACGGGCGGGAAGCTTCGCGCAACATACGCGGGGTGAAAACGCCGCTCCTTTTTTTAATCATTTTTTATCATTATTTATCAGGGGGCAAGAGGCTCATGGATCGACCAAAGCCGTTTTCGCATGTGCACTTGCGGAGGGCGGCCGATCGAAATCCCGGCGTGAGGCGCGCCGCGGGCGCGCCGTGGCGATTTTGGTCATGACCACATGGTTTTAACCGGTGCGGTTCGGGAGGATAATGGAACGCTCTGAGTCAGGTCAGGTCTGCGCGAGGTTCCGACGCTTGGACGATGCGACGCGGCCCACCGAATCGATTACTCAAAAAGGCCCCGGCCCAGGGACGACAAACCCAGGCTCGTCGGTCACGGGCGGTGTCTCGCTCGACAACACTTCACCCGACACGCAGACTCAGGCTTGCGAGAGCCCGCCGCCGGCCGCCCTCGCGCGCGCCGGCCCGCTTCCACCGGACCCGGTTGTTATTGGCCGCTATCGTGTGCTTCGCCTGCTGGGCGCGGGGAACTTCGGCCGGGTCTATCTCGCGCATGACGCGGACCTCGATCGGCGTGTGGCGATCAAGGTTCCCAATCCGGAACGCATCACCGGCCCCGAGGATGCCGAGGCGTATCTGGCCGAAGCGCGGATGCTTGCCAGGCTCGACCACCCGAACATCGTTCCGGTTTATGACGTTGGCCGCGCCGAGGACGCGACCTGCTACTTGGTCTCGAAGTACATCGAGGGGACCGATCTCGCGGCGCGGCTCAAGCAGGGGCAGCCCTCGATGCGCGAGGCCGCGCAATGGACGGCGGCGATTGCCCAGGCGCTTCACCATGCGCACGTGCGCGGGCTGGTTCATCGGGACATCAAGCCGGCGAACATCCTGATCGACAGCGCGGGACGGCCGTGCGTGGCCGACTTTGGGCTGGCGCTCCGCGACGAGGATTTCGGCACCGGTGCCAAGATCGCCGGCACGCCGGCGTACATGAGCCCGGAGCAGGCACGCGGCGAAGGGCATCGGGTCGACGGGCGGTCCGACATCTTCAGCCTGGGCGTTGTTCTCTACGAGTTGCTTACCGGAAGAAGGCCGTTCCGGTCTGATACCCGTTCGGAGCTGCTGATCGAGATCATTGCCGCCGATCCGCGGCCGCCGCGCCAGGTCGACGATACCGTTCCCAGGGAGCTCGAGCGGATTTGCCTCAAGGCGATGGCCGGGCGCGCGTCCGACCGCTACAGCACAGCGGGCGACCTGGCGGAGGATCTGCGGCACTTCTTCGAACAGGACGTCACGGCGAGCCCAAGCGGGCCGGCGATCGAGCGTCCGCCTGGGGCGGCTTCGGACCTCGCGCAATCCGCGTCCTCCTTGGGCCCCGAGCGCGGTGGCACGCTGATCCGGGTCGTGCCCAAGGGGCTACGATCGTTCGACCAGCACGACGCTGAGTTCTTCCTCGAGCTTCTGCCCGGCCCGCGCGACCGCGACGGGCTGCCCGAGTGGCTGCGATTCTGGAAGGTACGCATCGAAGCGACCGATCTCTCCGCGAGTTTTGGCGTCGGGTTGATTTACGGTCCTTCCGGCTGCGGCAAGTCGTCGCTGGTGAAAGCAGGCCTCCTGCCTCGGCTGGCTCGCAACGTGATTCCGATTTATGTCGAGGCAACTGCCGGCGAGACCGCGCGCCGCATTCTGCGCGGGCTCAAAGCGATCTGCCCTGACCTTCCCGCCGAGCGCGGCCTGGCCGACTGCGTCGCGTCCCTGCGCAGAGGCCGGGTGCTCCGTTCGGGCCAGAAAGTCCTGCTGATCCTGGATCAATTCGAGCAGTGGCTCTTCGGTCGCGGTGAAGCGGCCGATCTTGAGCTGGTCGCCGCGCTGCGGCAATGCGACGGCGAGCGTGTGCAAGCCATCGTCACGGTCCGCGATGAGTTCTGGATGGCGGCGACCCGCTTCATGCGCGAGCTCGAAATCCGGCTGGTCGAAGGGGAAAACTCGGCCGCGGTCGACCTCTTCGACCTGAAGCACGCGCGGCGCGTGCTGACCGCCTTCGGCCGTGCTTATGGGGCCCTGCCCGAAAAGGCGGGCCAGATCACGTCCGAACAGAAGGCGTTCCTCGATCAAGCGCTCGCCGGATTAGCTCAGGACGGCAAGATTATCCCCGTTCGACTCGCGTTGTTCGCGGAAATGGTCAAGGGAAAGACCTGGACGCCTTCAAGTCTCAGGGCGCTGGGGGGCACTGCGGGGGTCGGCGTGACCTATCTGGAAGAGACATTCTACGCGGCCCACGCGCCCCCGGAGCACCGGCTGCACCAGAAGGCAGCGCAGGCCGTTCTCCAGGCCCTGCTGCCTGAGACCGGCACCGACATCAAAGGACAGATGCGCTCCGCCGCCGAGCTCCGGGCGCCTCCGGGTACGCCAATCGGCCGGAAGATTTCGCCGATCTGATCCATCTGCTTGACGCGGAATTGCGACTTGTCACGCCGACCGAGCGCGAGCCCGCGCCCGCACCGCCAGCGGGCTCCCAGGAGCGCGCCGACCTGGCACCCGCATCACAAGAAGGCGAGCCGATGTGTTATCAGCTCACGCATGACTACCTGGTCCACTCGATCCGGCAGTGGTTGAATCGCAAGCAGCGCGAGTTGCGCCGGGGGCGGGCGGCGCTTGCCCTCTCGGATCAGGCCGCGCTCTGGGCTGCGCACCGGGGGCGCAGGCTGCTGCCGGCGTGGTCCGAGTTCCTCAGGATGCGACTGCTGACCCGGCGTGCCGGCTGGACCGCACAGCAGGCGAGCTTCCTGCACGCGGCCACGCGTTATCACGCCACGCGCAGCGTGATCGTGGGCGCATCGGTGCTCTGTCTGGCTCTCGCGGGTCTGGAGCTTTATGGTTGGCTCCGCGCAGCGGACTTGCACGATCGGCTGCTCGTCGCCCGCACTTCCGACGTGCCCGCGGTGCTCGCCGAGATGGGGCCCTACAGGCGCTGGCTCGACCCCATGCTGCGGCACGAGTCGCCTCGAGCGGCAAGCCAGAAGGACCGATCGCGTCGCTTGCGCCTGGCGCTGGCGCTCTTACCTCGCGAAGAACAGCAAGTGCCGGCCTTAGTCGAGCTGATGCTCTCCGCCGACCCGGAGGAGCTGACCTTGATCCGCGATGCGCTGCGCCCGTTCGCGCCCCAGCTTACGGCGGATCTCTGGGGGCTTCTGAGCGATCCCTCAGTCGAGCGCGCACGGCGGCTGCGCGCGGCAGGCGCATTGGCCGATTACGATTCGACGAACCTCCGCTGGCGCGCGATCGCGCCCGACCTCGTCGCGACGCTCAGCGCGGAGGGCCCGCTGACGGTCGCGGGATGGATCGA
This sequence comes from uncultured Planctomycetota bacterium, assembly GCA_963823665.1. Taxonomy (GTDB): domain Bacteria; phylum Planctomycetota; class Planctomycetia; order Isosphaerales; family Isosphaeraceae; genus CAVXHV01. The sequence continues at coordinate 897,905 of CAWGMQ010000006.1, read as the reverse complement.
CGTGCTGGGTAATGTGCGCAAAGCGATGGTGCCCGCGCTGCGGACTGCGTTCGAGGACGGCGAGCGCTCGGCGCAGGAGCGGTCGGTCGCGGCCGGTGCGCTGGCGGTCTATCTCAGTGACGATCTGGATTCGCTCTTCCCCCTGGTTCTGGCGGCGGATGCGCAGCAGTCGCGCGCCTTTCTGGCGCCCCTGCGGCGTCGTGCCGACGAGGTCGAGGAACGTTGCGCGGCGCTGCTCGCCGCTCCGGTGCCGACACGCTCCGCCGATGGCCCGACGCGGTTTGCCGACTCGCGTCGGCGGGCGGCGGCAGCCGCGATTTTGATCGGCCTCGGGCGGGGCGCATCCGCATGGGCCCTGCTTTCGCGCAGCGCCGGCGCATCGGTACGCGAGTACCTCGTCAGCCGGCTCGAACCCTCCGGGGTTGATCCGCTCTTGCTCATGAACCAGGTCGCGGCCGAGCACGAACCGTCAGCGCGCCAGCCCTGGTCCGCGCTCTGAGCGAGTACCGGCCGGAGGAAGTCCCGGCCGCGCAGGCGGACCGGTTCACGGCGGTGCTGCTGGCGACTTACCATGATGACCCCGATCCGGCCACCCATTCCGCGGTCGACTTGCTGCTCCGCCGCTGGGGCCGTGGCGCGGCGGTCGATGCCGAGGACGCGCGGCTCGCCGCGCGAGATCCGCGGCCCGACCGTGGCTGGTACACCAACCTCGAGCGCCAGACTTTCGCCGTGATTCGCGGGCCGATCACCTTCCCGATGGGCGATTCCGAAGCGGAACAGCACTGGACCATGCAAATCCCGCGCAGCTTCGCGCTCCTGACCAAGGAAGTCACGCGCGAACAGTTCGCTCGTTTCGCCGGCGCAACGGGAGGGCCCCGCGGCCAGGATGCGGCCGACCCCGTCTCGAGCGTCTCATGGTACGAGGCGGCGTGTTACTGCCGCTGGCTCAGCGAGCAAGAACACATTCCCGAGTCGCAGATGTGCTACCCGCCAATCGACCAGATTCGTTCGGGGATGAAGCTCGCGGACAACTACCTCGAGCGGACAGGCTACCGCCTGCCGACCGAGGCCGAGTGGGAATATGGCTGCGGCGCCGGCGCGACGGCGATCTGGCCGTTCGGTGATGACGACGCTCTGCTCTCGCGCTTTGCCTGGTGGCTGAATAACGCACAGGGCCACGCGCACCCGGTCGGCCGGCTGCAACCGAATGACCTGGGCCTCTTCGACGCCCTGGGAAATGTCTACGAGTGGTGCCATCTACGCACCTGGACGCCGACGTCGAGCGCCGCAGTCGACCGGGCGAAGCCATTCGTCGTTCAGGACGGCGCTGAGCCGCCGACGGCGATGCTCCGTGGCGGCTTCTACGGCGGCCATCCCCGCACGGTCCGCATCTGGTATCGCAACCAGAACCACCCGCAGCTCCGCGAGCCATTCATCGGTTTCCGGGTAGCAAGGACTTGCCCGTAGCCGCCGGTTCTGGTGGAGTGTGTCGTCGACGCGGAACGGTCCTATCACGTAGACACCAATCAGGAGACGGCGATGAAAGGCCCGACACCAATCCAGGACCCAGCGAACGTGGGCTCGAGCCGGCTGGAGGACAGCACCGGCACGTCCATCCAGGAATGGAGCGGAAGCAAGTGGGTCGTGATCGAGACCTTTGAATGCGCGGAGGGCTATGAGAGCGCCCTGCTCGACCCCATGGTCCACCGGGGTGATTACGTGGGGGTGCGCGTGATCACGCCGTGTGTGCCGCGTGTACTGAGTGGGGCAGGGGCCTGAGATTCGGATCGCGTTCATGCGCGCTGTCGACTCGTGCCAGTATCGCAAATCGGCTTCCGACGGTACGACGCACTGTGACCTCCTGGCGCGTATCACCGGGCTCGAGGATTCGCCCCTCCTGCGCGTGGAGGTCGACGCGTGCCGGGCCTGCTGTGCCTCGCCGGCCCCCAGCCTGACCCGGCTCAATCCGGTCGTGGGCTCGCTGCTCGACCGACTTACCAGCCGGCTGGTCGAAGCCGGCGGAGCGGCCGGCTGCGACCCGGAGCGCGCCCTGGCGCTGGGCCGCTGGGCACGGCGGCATCTGAAGCCGGTCGCACGCGCGCCGGGGCGCCCATGATCGTGCCCGGGCATCGGCTGTTTCCAACCGTCGCGGTGATCATCACCTGCCATAACTACGGCCGGTTTTTGGACGAAGCCATCAAGAGCGTGCTCGATCAGACAGTCATCCCGGCCGAGCTGCTGGTCGTCGATGATGCCAGCAGCGACGACACCGCCGAGGTCGCTCGCAAGTATGCGAGCTCCGGTGTCGGCTACCTGCGGGTCGATGTGCGCAGCGCGTTTCGCGCGCGGGCGGCGGGCCTGCACGCGACGCAATCGGAGGTCATCTGCTTCCTGGACGCCGATGACGTGCTGCCCCACGACTATCTCGAGCGCGGACTGCCGCTGTTCGAGAGCCCCGAGGTGGGAATCATCTACTCGGATATCGAGCTCTTCGGAGACCGGTCGGGACGACAGCTCATGCCCGAGTGGGATAAGGTCGAGTTCGATCGCGAGAATTTCATGCACGCCGGCTCGCTGGTGCGCAGGATCGCGCTCGAGATCGCCGACGCCTTCCGCGAGCCCGACCTGCTCGAGGCCCACGAGGACTGGCTGGTGTGGCGGCGGGTTGTCGCGGCGGGGTGGATCGGCTCGAAACAATCGGCGATTTACCGCTATCGGCGGCATGCTTCCGCGGGGCCGAGCCGGTCGCAATCGCTGCGCTGGAGCTATTTCGACAACGGCTCGCTGCGGCTGATTGATGTCACCATCTTCACAGCGCTTTCGGGTCGCTCTTCCTTGTGGCCGGCATATTGTGATTGGCTGCTGAATCAAACCTGGCCGCGCGAGCAGACGCGTCTGTTCCTGATGGATACGTCGGGCAACCCGGCGTTCCGCGCGAGCGTGCGCTCATTTCTCGCCGATTCCAGATATGCCGACGTGCGGTGCGTCGATCGCGTTGTTGCGGAGCCGGGCCTGGCCGACCGCCCGCGCGGTCCAAATAGCGCCGCCGTGCGGCTGGCCTGCGCGCGCATTTACAATCAGATGGCGCGTGAGGTGACGACGCCGTACGTGCTCGTGGTCGAGGACGATATTGTCCCGCCGCTCGGAGTGATCGACCGGCTCCTCCATGCGCTCGATCGAGATACGGCCGTGGTCGGCGCGCCGTACCGCGCGCGTGGCCTCGGGCATTATGTCGCCTGGGATGAGAACCGGCGAACACCTTCCAGGCGGCGAGGGCATCCAGACGATCGGCGGGTGCGGTTTCGGCTGCGTGCTGCTCCGCACCTCCATCCTGCGCGACGCCACCTTCAGCTACGGATACTCCGAGCCGATCGACTTCGACCCTGCTTTTTGCCGTCGGATTCGTCGCGATGGCTGGACCATCAAGATCGACTGGTCGCAAGAATGCGCACATCGCGAAGTCGGAATCGTCTCATGACGCCAACGCTACCCTCGTGTGATTACCGCAATCGTTTGCCGGACGGGCTCGCATGTGAGCTGCTGGGCCAGCTTGCCGGCGTCGCCGACGAGTCGCTGCTGCGCATCTCGGACGATGCGTGCCGCGCGTGCTGTTCCGCGGGATCGCCAGGTCCATCGCGACTGAATCCGGTCATCGCCTCGTTGCTCGACCGACTGGCGGCAAATCTGCGCCCACGGTCGGAAATCGAACGAGCGCAGGTGGCGAACTTGCGGGAGCTGGCTCGGCGGCATCTTGCGGTGGTTTACGGCGAGGATCGCGGGTCGGCCGAGCCGCGGCGGGCGCATGAGGCATGCTACTACCTCGGGCCTCCGCTGGACGCATCAACAACCCCTGCCGCCCCTCCTTTCGCGCTGGCCTGCCAGCACCCCGAACACCGTGGTGTTCCCACAACCCGTGATGGCTGTCACCGCTGCCGTGACTGGACGGACCGGCCGAGGAGCACGCCGCAACCGCTCGTCGAATTGCTCGCTCCGCTGCCGCGGTGCGGGCCAGCGGTTCGGACCTGGGCGGTGGGCATCACGGCGTCGAGCCGCCCGACGCGGACGCTCGACTGGACACTCGACAGCCTCGGCCGCGCCGGCTGGTCGAGCGTCCATCTTTTCGCGGACGGCGACATCCTGGTCGCGCCGCGACACGAGCACGTGCCCACGACCGTGCGCCGGCCGGCTGCGGGTGCCTGGTCGAATTACTACCTCAGTTTGAGCGAGCTCTTGCTGCGCGCCGGCCGCGGACGCTTTTCTGATGGTCCAGGATGACGTCCTGTTCTATGACCGCCAAGATCTTCGCGCGTACCTGGAAGCAATCCTCTGGCCTACGGATCCGCCAGGACTCGTGTCGCTTTATTGTTCGGCGGGCTATTCGCGCAGGGCGCTGGCTGGCACCAGCTCGATGAGCCATGGTCGTGGGGTGCGCTGGCCTTCGTCTTCCCACCGCGTGTCCTCGAAAGGTTCCTTGCCGATCCCGACGTGCGCGCACACCAATGGCACGGGCGACTGGGCGACCGCAAGGCGGGAATCGATGCGCTCATCGGCCGCTGGGCCGCGCGGCACGGAGTCCCGGTCCATTATCCCTGCCCGAGCCTCGCCCAGCATACCGGGGATATCAGCGTCCTGTGGCCCGCTCAAAGGGCAGTCGGCAAGCGCCGCGCAGACCGGTTCCTTGCCGACGTCGAGCCTGACTGAAAGTGTCTTGAAGGCGGTGGTGCTCCCATGTTCCTGGACCACGAGCTCCGCGGTGACGGCATGGACCGCAATGAGCTGTGCCTGACGTTTGACGACGGACCTGGCCCCGACACCGTATCGATCGCGGAATACCTGGCGGCCGAGGGCATTTCGGCCACGTTCTTCATTCTGGGAAAAAACGCGAGCGGGCGCGGCCAGGACCTTTTGCGCTTACGCACGCTGGGCCATCTCGTGGCCAATCATGGCTACAGCCATCTGCGCTTACCGGACTTGCTCGCCTCGGGCGGCGACCCGGTGAGCGAACTGGTCCGCACGCACGAAATGATCGAGGACGTACTTGCCCCCGGCCCTGCCTTCTTCCGGCCGCCGCACGGAGCCTGGCGCGGCCGGGATGAGGTGATTTCCGCGGTCGGTCGAACGCTGAACGCGACCAAAGCCCTGCGCAATTACATCGGCCCGATCGGCTGGGACATCGACGGCGCCGACTGGCTGCACTGGAGGGAGACTCGGTCCGTGAACGAATGCGCCGCGCGCTATTTCGCGGAGATCGCCGAGGCCGGGCGCGGGATCATTCTCTTGCACGATGGCTCGGAGGATGCGGTGCTCTACCGGGCCAATCGGACGAGCGAGCTCGTCCGGGTCCTGGTCCCAAGCTTGCGGCGGGCCGGGTGCCAGTTCGTGCCGCTCGGCGAAGTGCCGGCGACTCGGACCGCGGTTGATGGCTGGCACTGCAGAGCGCTCTGAGGTCACCAGAAGTTAGGGTAATCCTCAATCCGCAACCCGAACGCAGCCAGTGCGTTGTCGAATCCGCTGAGGTGGTCCACAAAGAACTCGAACACGTCAGTCGTCTTGACTGCTTCCATCACCCCGAAGAGCGCGTGGCAGGGATGGGCCAGTGGATCGTCGGTCGGGCCGAGAAAGTCGGCCTTGGCGATTGCCTCGGCTCGCGCCAGCCACGCAGCGCCATAGGCGATCCGGCGGTTCTGAGCCGCGAAGAAACCGTCACCACGGAGGGGCAGTGCCTCGCCCTCCCACGGATAGTTCCACACCACGTAATCCGCCCCGTTGAACCGGACCCGCGGCTGCCCGTGACGGTTGGCTCCCTTGTAGTCTCGCTCGATCCGATGCGGGACGGCGTAACAATGGTCGTCGACAATCGCAACCAGCCGTCCGGGGTCGCGAATGTGCATGATCTGGTCGGCTTCGGTGAAGAACACGTACCGAAAGCCGTCGGTGTTGAGAGCACTGAGCGCGACACGTCCCACAGGGAGAACGTCGACGCCCGCCAAGGGCTCGGGCGCAACGTCAACCCGTTCGACTTCAACTCCGAGCGGCAGAGCCTGAACCAGCGCGAGGTCGGCGTCCGTCCCCACGAAGACCCGGCATTGAGTCACATACCGTTGCAGACTGAAGACGGTCTTGATCAGATACGTGATCGCGTTTGGTTTGAAAAAGGCGTATTCCTGCCTCCAGTTGCGGCGACAGAACGCAATCACGCCGAGGCAGTCCGGTATGGGGTGCGGCTCAGGGAGCGCCTCGACGTGAAACGGCGAATGCATGGTCGGTTAGTGCGAGGCGGACGTGTCGTCTCGGAACAGCCGCTGGGACAGTAGATAAAGGTCGTTCTTCCAGACCGGCCAGGTGTGTGCGCCGGAGTCGACGTGCCAGAGGTGCGGCACCTTTTTTTGCTCCAGGCTGGTGTGGAAGGTCTTGCTGGCATCCATGAGCCGATCCGCGTCGCCGCAGGATAGCCAGAGGAGGCGAAGCTGCTTGCCCGCGTCGGCTTGAGCTGGGACAAGCGCGCTCGAATTGCCGAAGAGCGCGGAAGAGAAGCCGCCGACGTAGGCAAATTGGTCCAGGTGCCTCAGGCCGATGGTCAGTGCCTGGCCCCCACCCATCGACAGCCCCGCGATCGCCCGGTGCTCGCGATCCGTCAGCACGGGATAGTGCGATTCGACATAAGGGATCACATCCTTCAACAAGTCGTTTTCAAAGGCGCTGACAAAGTCGCCGAGGCCGCGCCCGCGGCCGCCTTGGCCGCGAGGAGCCGGCATCAGACGATTGAGGCCGGCGGCAAGCTGTTTCTCATCCAGTTTGCCGTTATCGAGGTCCTTGTAAAGGGCCTCGGCGGCGGCGAGGAACTCTTCCCGAGTCACGACGCCGTTCTTGTCGGCATCAGCTCGCTTCATGATCGTGCCCGCAAGGACCGTGCCCGGGCTTGGCCCCTGAACAGAGCCGTTGGGCATGACGACGATCATCGGCACAAGCTTCTTGTCGGCGAAGAGATTGTCAAGAATGACATTGGCTGACCCCTTGCTGTTCCAGCCGCCTTCATTATCACCCATGCCATGCAGCAGATAGAAGACCGGGTATTTGGTGTCTTTCGAGTAGCCGGGCGGCAGGTAGACCACCATCTTGCGGGTTTCGCCGACCGATTTCGAGTCGTACTCCACGGTGTCGACCTTGCCCCGCTCGAGACCGTCGCGCTTGCTGTCGAATCCGCTCGGTGCCGGTTCGAGTTTTGCGTCCGTCTGCCCCCACGCGTGTGCGAGCGGATTCACGAAAACAACGGCACTCCCGACCAGCAGTTGGCGCAGGAATCGTCTCATCGGGATCTCCTCCACAATAAAGGCAACGACGGACACCAGTTACTCAGTGTAAGCGACGTTTCACGTCGCGTCGTCCCCGTCCTATGCCAATCTTCGCGAAATCGCTGCCCTCACACGACCGGGTCGTTTCGCGGCGACACGCTGCCGAGGCACCATTTTCCTCTTCTCGCGATCGCGTAGCCGCCAATCTCATCGCGCGGTCGCAAGCGTGCGGGTGGTTCAGTGTCGAATCGTGAAGGTGCGGAACCGCGGGTGCTTGGTGCCCGCGTCTTCCCAGCCGTACGGATAGCGCCCGTAGTGCCAGAGGCGAATCGAGGTGTCGGCGAGCGGGGTCACGCCAATCTGTCCCAGGCGATAGCTGAACGCCCAGTCTTCACCGAGGTAGTGGTAGCCGGCCGGGTCCGGAACAATCACCGGCTGGAAGAAGGGCCATTCGCCATCGCCCCAGCGCTTATTGCACAACGGCAAGGCCAGCTCGTGGATCATCCGCCGCAAGACGTCCACGCGAATCCGCAGGAAACCCGTCGCGGCATATCTCAATGGGTACAAACCCGATACTTCGCCAAAGGTAATCTCCTTGATCCCGGTCGCGAACAGGCTGGCCAGCTCGCGCCGCCCTTTCTTGGCATAAACGCCCGAGACCACCGGCTCCGGGCGCGCCAGCAGACGCAGCGCGTCCACGGGGTCGAAGCCGATGTCAGCATCAATGAACATGATCGACTCGTACCCGTGATGCACTGCCTCCGACGCGAGCATATTACGCGCGACATCGATCTGGGAGCTGCCCACCCGACGGATGACGCGCACTCCCGTTTTCTCCAGGGCCAGCAGCGCCTGCTCGGTGTCGGGCTCGATCCCGTTCAAATGCGGAACCAGGACGGCCGCCTTCTGCCGGCCTGGCGCCATCCGCCCGTTCGTCTTCTGCCCCGGCCCCAGCGAGTTGAAGAACCGGGCGTACGCTGGCTCCAGCACGCACGGGTCCCAGCGCTTGGCCTCCGTGCGCGCTCGCGCCCGCTGTTCTTCATACCATGCGTTGTCGTCCCAGAGTCGGATCACCGCGTCCACCCAGGGCGCGACTTCCTCCGCGCTCGGTAGCCACTTCGTCGCAGCAGTCAATCGGTCCGGCAACGGCAGGACGGCGCCCGCCTTGCCCAGGGTCTCGGCGATGCCCCCTCGGTCCGAGCCGACGACCGGGATGCCGTTCGCCATCGCCTCGACGGCGATCATCGGCTGGTTCTCCCAGACGAGTGAGGGGAGCAGGCAGACCCTCGTCTGGCCCCAGAAGTCCCGATGATCCTGAGTTGGCTCCATCAGGTTGACCGTGCCCCGGTCTTTCAGCTCCAAACCGCAGTTGGCCAGCGTCCGCTCGTCGCCGCGCCCTTCGACCACGAGCATCGGGATATCCGGACGGAGCCGCCCCAGTTCGTCGGCGATCCGGGCGAAGGGGTAAACACCCCTGTCCGCCGACGGGTTCACGAACGTGACGTACTTCCGTTCTTCCGGTTCAGCAACGATGCGGTCGAAGTCGACCAGGTACGGTATCGCCGTGCAAGAGAGCCCCATGCCCTCGTGGTGGAAGTTCGCCGAGAATTCGGACGCGACCAGCACGGCGTCGATGTGGGCGAATGGCTGAAGCCGCGTGTAGAGAAAGTTGTGGAGCGCAAAGACGGTGGCGATCCCCCGGTTACGAGCCCGCTTGAATGTTTCGCACTGGATTCGCGAGCCACCGTAGCCGACCAAGACGTGGGGCTGGAAACGGTCCAGAATCAAGTCCAGCAGGCGGAGGAAGCCCGCGCATTCATCAGCCTCGGGATCGTGCGGCTGAGTGACCGCGCAGCGTTGAACCGACACCGGTACCCCCGACACGGTGAGGCGGAAGTGGTCCGGAACATCCGCCCGGACGCCAAAGGCATCGGCCGAGACCTCACCTCCCCCCTCTTCCTTGACTCCCTCCCAGCGCACGCTGAGCCAGGGGCCTATGTCGACATTCTCGGTCAGGTCGAGCATGGACCCGCAGAGGACCTCGACGCCGAAGCCCTGACGGTCAAGCGCCTGCATCAGGCGCGACTGGCCAGGGCCGCGGTATTGGCGTCGTCTAGATAGCAAGCATGTGTTGCGAAAAGGATGCGTCGGTTTGAATCGTCCACGGGACTACCAGTTCCAGGAAATGAGTGGAGGGTGTCCTTCGCGCGGGCTAATTACTCTGCAAACGGGTCGCCCCGCACAGCCGTGCGGGTGAGGTAGAACCCGGGCGTGAAGTAGCCCGGATCGAAGTAGATGTGGGTCTTGGCTGCGTAAAAGCCGTTGGACTGCGTGATCTCATTATTCTCGAGCATCCGCTGCTCGTCGGGCTCGGTATTGTCAGCGCCGAACGTGACGACACCCCCGGTCGCCAGGTCGGTTATGACCGCGTCCAGGAAAGTCAATCCCTGCGAGGGCAGGCCGCTCGTGTTGTTGGGGCTTACCAGTTCGCTCTCATCGGTCCGGTAATTGTACGGGTTGTTTCCGCCACCGGAGACGTCGTGCGGCATGATGTAGAGAATCGATTGCGTTCTCCCGTACTGCGCAGAATACCACGCCAGATCCTGAATGGTGTCGAGCGGGGTGTCCATCGTTATGAAGCCGGTCTTCAGGTAAAGCGAGGGGGAGTTGAGGTTGTTGGCGGTCGCTATGGGGTCGGAGACCCCATGGGCTTCGTTGTTGCTTTCGAGGTAGCTCAACTGCCCGGCGCTGGTTAACGAATCCCAGTCCTCAGGGCTGCCGTCGACGATGGCGGTCACCCCACTGCTGTCCAGCGTCCACTGGCCTCCGACGCGCTGGACGGTAGCGCTCGTGAACGAATTGAAGGTGCCGGCGTTGCCGATGTAATCGTATTCGACGCTGCCGTAGACTCCGGTCGGCGAGGTCCCGCTCGCAGAGTTGGAGGTGATGCTGTTGGTGATCACGCCGCTGTTGTTGCCCGTCTCGGACTCGGTGTACGATCCCCCCGGGCCAAAACCGCTGGCGCTCATGTTGAACGCGTAGACGCCGGTCGACGACAGCGTGGTGTTGATGTCGTCCATGTCGTATTCGCCAAACGAGAAGTTATAGCCGGCAAAGCCGCCGCTTCCGCTGGCCGAGTCGCTTGTGTCGTCGTACGAGCTCATGCTGCCGCTGCCCATGATGTTGTCGAGCAGGTCGTAGGACCGCACCCGCGTCTCGGACTCGGAGTAAGAGTCGCTCACCGGGTTGTGGATACCCGAGCCCGACGAGCTGCTTGTGTAGAGCTGTTCCACGGTTCCGCTGCCCGAGCCCCACATCTTGATCGTCTCCGTGTCGGTCCCCGAGTCATCGAGCACGGCGCTCGAGAATGTCCCGGTCGCATTGAAGCCGGATGTGAGCGAGTCGTAGACGGCGGGTGTCGAGCCCGAGGCGAACTGGCCCTTATCGAGCACCGTCGAGCCGTTAAAGCTGTACGAGTCGGTGCCCGTGCCGTTCAAGCTGCCGGGACGAACCGACGTGCCGGAGCCACTCGAGATGATCACGTCGGACGAGATCGTATTGTCATAGATCGTGTCGCTCTTGACCGGACCAACGGTTCCGCTGTCCCCCTCGTTGAAGACGCTGTAGTTGTCATCGTTGATGTAGTAGCTGTCGTTTGCGCTGCCGCTGGTCCCACTCCCCCACACCGTTTGGATCGCCCAGTTGCTCCCGCTCGAGACGAGGTTGAAGGTGCCAGAGCTGCCGCTGGGACTGCTGCCGCCGCTCTCCGAGTAGGAGTACGTATTGCTCGCCACGTTGTCGAGGTAGGAGTAGTCTGTACCCGTTCCACCCACGACCCGGGCCGCCGAGACGGTCGTCACCAGATTCAGGTTCTCGTAGCCGCTTGCGCTGATCGTGAAGTTGCTGGTGATGCCCGCGGTCGATTGACTGGCCGACGCGCTCAGATAGTATTTCTCGCCGCCTTGCTCGTTCAGGGCCGTCGGTGAGCCGGTGACGACGTCGCTGAACGTGTTGGTGCCGCCCGACGTACTGCCGCTGCCGCTGCCCAGGGCGGAGTAAGCTAGCAGCGACTCGAACGTGATCGGAGTCTCCAAAGCGGCAGTGCCGCTGCCCGACCGATGCCAATCCGAGTAGTTGTGGATATTCTCGGTGATGGTCTGGGTGCCTTTCGTCGCTGTATCGATATAGGCCGAGCTCGCGGTATCGTCCCGATAGAGAGTGGTAGAGTCCCCGGCAGTGTTGACAACGCCGGACCCGGTTTCTGTGCTCGTCTCGAATATATACGAGACGGTCGTGTGGAAGTAACCGGCGGAGTCGGTGCGGGTGTCGGTGAGCGACCACAACTGGGTTTCCCAGTCGTTCACCGACCAGGTGAAGTCGCCGGATGAATTGGGGGGGCTTTCGACGTAGGTGTCAATGTAGTCGTAAGTGTAGGTTCCGTCCGAGAGGGTCACGGTGCTGGCGCTCGCGGAAGTCGTTGTGTTGACCGTGAGATCACCCTCGTACATCGTGTCGGTGTAACCCCAGTACTGGGTTACGATCTGCGGCAGAAACGCCGTCGGATTCACAGTGAATAGCGCCGCGCCGCTCCAGGACCTCGCTGGGCAGGACCATCGGGCGAATGGCGCGACGCACACGCTCGGCTCGCAACATGATGCCCATCCTTCCGGGTATGGTGACTCGTCCGTCAAGCAGGCGCAGCCCGCGCGCACGCAGACCGGCTGCTCGACATCAATCCCTGTTCACCGACCCTACTCACCGTCACAACCACGAGGTGCGCGAACGGCACCCGAGGCCCGGCTCCCTGCCGATCCAGGACATCGTGATCGAATCGCTGGATGGACGACGAGATTGATTACGCACGAACCATGTGGCGATCATGATTACCGAGGGCAGTTATAGAAAGCAAGAGAATTCTAGATCTTCTTTTCTTTTTTAAGAAATGACCGATCGGGAGCAGTTATGTAGAATGTGTCTGTCCGAAAAAGGCTTCTACGAAACACAGGTGAGAACGATGGGTACTCGGGCGCCCGTACGTGTCGCGGTGATCACACCCTACTTCCGCGAGCCGCTCGCGATCCTGCGGCATTGTCACGAGAGTGTGCTCCGGCAAACCCACCCCTGCGTGCATTTCATGGCCGCCGACGGACACCCGTGCGACGAGGTGTCGCGCTGGGCGGTCGAACACCTGAGCTTGACCGGGCCGCATCACGACGTGGGGAACACCGCTCGCGCGCTGGGCGCGCTCTCGGCGATGAATCAAGGCTACGATGCCGTCGCCTTCCTTGACGCGGATAACTGGTACTATCCTGATCACATCGAATCCATGGTCGACCTGCACCGCCGGACAGGGGCCGCCGTTTGCACGGCGACCCGTAGCATCCATCGCCAGGATGGCTCACTCATGTTTCAAGATAAAACGGAGTGTGATGGCATTACGCATGTTGATACAAGTTGCTATTTCGTGACTCGAGCCGCCTTCGAGTTGTTGCCGGTCTGGGTGATGATGCCTGTGGAGCTTGGCCCGGTGGGCGACCGGGTGTTCTGGCGGTCGATCGTCGCGCGGCGAATTCCTCACGCCCATTGCTCCCGGCCGACAGTCGCCTTCCGCACCCAGTACGAAGTCCATTACGCGAGCCTGGGCGAGCCGGCGCCTGCCGGCGCGAAATCGAACGAGACGTCGACCGGCAAGGCGTGGCGGTGGTGGCGCTCGCTACCCCAGGACGTGCGCTCGCGCTGGAGCCGGTACTTCGGGGCATCCCCGTTCGCGATGCCCGATTCTTCTCCTGCACACAAACGGGACCCGCTCGACGCGGGCGCCAACCAGTTCGCGGTTTCTATCGGCCCATCAGGCATCCACTTCGAATCGCGGTCCTGAGCACCGTTGTCGTGTGAGCCCTGCGACGCGGCGCGGGCGGGCGAGGTAGTCCTCGGCCGGCACGCGACCAACCTGCGACTCGGGCTGAGCGAGGATCCTGGCTGGACGGCCAGCGAATGCAGTGGCACAATCGAAAATGATGACATCATTGCGACCCCCTTTCGGATTCGGAAGGGCGAACGAGAATGGCCTCGCGCCGCGGCCCCGATGAGTTCTGCTGGCAGGACAGTGCGGGACGAGCCCACATCGTGGCACGCTCCTGGTTGTTCCAGCCCACGACGCAGCTCGATGCTCTGGTCGAAGCAAGCCGGTTACACCGGGTCGTCGTGCTGACAGGCAAGGCGGGCGCCGGCAAGTCGAGCCTGGCGACGGCGCTGGCGCGGCCGGAGATCGCCGGCGGCAGTGTCCCGGACCGTTTCGTGCATGCCATTGCGATTCTCAGTCGCGACACCAATCCGGCGAGCCTTGGCGACGACCTGGAGCGCCAGCTCTGTGGCTCGGTGCCGGGATTCGCCGAGGCCGTTGCCGAGTTCGGTCGGAGCGTCCCGCTTGCAGAGCGCGAGAAGTTGGACGCCCTCGCGCGGAAAGTGCTCCAGCCGCTCGCGTACCTGGATCAGAAACCGGAGCTTCGAATCGTGCTGGACGGTTTCGAGCGACTACCGGAATTAACGCGCGATGCGGTCCGCGAGGCAGTCGCGGCGTGGCCCGAGAACCTTCGCATTGTCATCACCGCGCGGCCCGACACACCGGGCTGCCCTTCGGGATTCACACTTGACCATGGGCTGACCGCGCGCGATCCCCTCGAACGCTACCTAACCAACCGCCAGGTCCCGGCCTCCGCACGTCCTGCCCTCCACAATCGAGCCGGAGGCCACTGGCTCCTCACCCGTCTGCTGGCAGACTTGATCCAGAGCGATCCAGCGATCGACCTCGCGCGAATGCCGAGCTCGGTGAACGAGGTTTATGCGAAGCTGCTCGACCAAGCCCGGCCATCCGGCGCGTCGAACCACACATTCAGCCTGATGCTCGGCCTGCTGGCGCTCGCCGGAGAAGGCCCGGTGCTGCCGCTTTCACTGCTCGCGCAAGCGTGCCAGAACCTGGGCGGTCCAGAGGGCTCGGACGGCGTCCGCGAGGTCCTGGACCGCCTGGGCGGCCTTGTCGCACGCCGGGATGCGGGCGCCACGGACGAGCACGCGGGCATGTTCCACGCCTCCCTGGCCGAGTATCTACTCGACCCATCGGCCACCTGCGCCGGGTTTCCGCTCGATGCGAGAGCAATGCACGAGGCGATGATCCAGGCGATCGACGCGCTGGCCGCGACGGCCAAACAAAACCGACACGACCCCATTCACCGTTACGCGATGCTCCGCGAGGCGGATCACCTGTGGGCGCTCGGCGACGCCGTGCGTACTTTGGCATCCCTGCGCAGCCGCGAACTGCCCGACCCTCAGGAGACTCTCCGACGCTTGCAGGAGTGGATCCCTCGGTTTCGCCAGCGATTCGACGAGAATACGCCCCACATCCTGGATCTGCGCGGTGCGATCGCCGGGTGGTCAGGCCGATCCGGCAATTACCAGGAAGCGCTGCGATTGAGCGCTGAACTGTTGCCGGAGCAGGAGCACGCGCTGGGCCCCGACCACCCCATGACGCTGACTACGCGCGGCCGCATCGCTTTCTGCACGGGCGCAATGGGCGACGCGCGGGGAGCCCTTCGGCAGTTTGCCGAGCTACTGTCGGACCAGGAGCGAGCAGTGGGCCCCGACCACGCTGATTCATTCAAAACGCGCGGCTACATCGCACATTGGACCGGGAACCTGGGCGAGGGGCGGGAAGCTCTGCGGGTATTCGCCGAGCTGCTGCCGGACCAGGAGCGAGTGCTGGGCCATGACCACGCCGACAATCTCTGGGTCCGCAACTGCATCGCGTATTGGACCGGCCAACTGGGCGACGCGCGCGAGGCGCTGCGGCTCTACTGTGAGCTGCTGCCGGACCAGCAGCGGCTACTGGGCAGTGACCATTCCGACTCGCTCAACACACGATTCGACATCGCCTCCTGCACGGCCGAGCTTGGCGACGCGCCGGAGGCGTCGCGGCTGTTCAGGGCGCTGCTGGCCGACCAGGAGCGCATTCTGGGACGCAATGACCCGCGGACGCTTCGAACACGTTTCAGAATCGCATCCTCGATCAAAGATGTGGACGAGATACTCGAGGTGTCGCGGCAGTTGCACACACTGCTACCGGACGCCTGGGGCAAGCTCGGCCACGACGACCTGACGGCTCGCCTCACGCTTCTGCGCCGCATGATGGTCGCGGCCAGCACGGCCTGTGCAGGCGACCTGCCCGGCGCGTTGCGGCTGTTCGCGGAACTTCCGGCCGACCAGGAGCGCGTGCTAGGTCGCGACGACGAACTCACGCTCAAGACCCGCAGCGCCATCGCCTTTGCGACTCACCAATTGGGCGACGCACGGGAGGCGCTGCGGCTGTTCACCTTGCTGCTGCCGGACCAGGAGCGAGTCTTGGGCCAGAGTCACGCGGACACGCTCCAGACGCGCGGGAAGATCGCGGTTTGTACCAGAGACGTCGGAGAGTCGAGGGAGGCGCTGCGGCTGTTCACCTTGCTGCTGCCGGACCAGGAGCGCGTGCTGGGCCACGACCGCGCCGACACGCTTCGGACCCGCAGCAACATCGCGTACTGCACCGGGGAGCTGGGCGACGTGCGGAACGCACGTCGGCTGTCCACCCAATTGCTCAAAGATCAGCAGCGGCTGCTGGGCCGCGATCACAAAGACGCACTCTACACTCGCGGCAACATCGCGCGGTGGTCCGCCGTATTGGGCAAGAAACGGCGGGCGCTGCGGCTACTCACGGAGCTGCGTTCCGACCAGGAGCGGCTGCTCGGGCCCGGCGATAAGCAAACGCTCCATACTCGAAGTACGATCGCGAGCATGAACGGCGACGTGGGCGAATGTTGGGAGGTGCTTCGGCTGTTCCCCGAGCTGCTGTCGCACCAGGAGCGGAAACTCGGACCCGACCATCCCGACACGCTCGACACGCGCAGCAACGTCGCGACCTGGACCGGCCGTGTGGGCAACGGGTGGGAAGCGTTGCGGCTATTTGGCGAACTGTTGCCGGATCAGGAGGGAGTGCTGGGTCGCGATCACGCTCATGCGCTCACGACCCGTAGCAACGTCGCAGACTGGACCGGCGAGCTGGGCGAAAGCGAGGAGGCCCTGCGACTGTTCGCCAAGCTGCTGCCGGATGTGGAGCGGGTGCTGGGCCGCGATCATCCGACAACGTTCAGCACGCTCCTGTCAATCGCCAGGTTCGCGATCGGCAACAGCGACCAGTCCGAGGCATGCCGATGGCTACGCGAGGGGCTCGAGCGTGCCCTACCACGCTTCGGCCGAGACCATCACATAACCAAGGCGTTTCACAACCTGATCGCGTCCTGCGGTTGTGATGGGCCGAAATCAATCGCCGACCACAACGATCACGAATGAGCCTGGGACGTTGCCTCTTCGACCGCCTTTCGTCTGTTGGGCACCGGCGGCGGCGGGAGCCGGGGTCGCGGCTGACAGGTAGAGGCGATGCGTCTTCGGGTCGACGGTCATCGTCCGGGCGGTCGCCTGGGTGGGCACCGTCGCGACGACCTTGAACTTGCCCGGCTCGGCCTCGCCGATCATGGTCACGGTGCCTTCGCCGCCGTTGGAGCTGTAGGCCAGGCCCTTCGTCGGATCGAAGCCGCAGCCGTCCGAGCCTCGGCCGATGTCGACTAGGGCGATCACGGTTCCCTTGTCGGCGTCCATCACCACCATCTTGGAATTGCCGTTGCAGCCGCTGAACAGCCGGCGGTTCTTGGCGTCGATGGCCAGTCCGTTCGGCCTCTGTCCGGGCGCCAGCGGCCAGCGATTGAGGATCTTCAGCGAGAGCGCGTCGAACTCGAGCACCTCGCTAGAGCCTCCGGATGTTGACGAAGATGTGCCCCCTCCCATCGGCAACGGCCGCCTCGGGCTCGCCCCCGAAGGGGATCGTGCCGGCGACCTTTTCCGTGTCAGGGTCAATCGAGGTCCCGTCGTTGGTGCTGTGGTTGAAGGTGATCACGCGCTTGCTCGACGGGTCGTAGAGGATCGCGTCGGGCACGCCGCTAGCCTTGATCTTGTTGGTTGCCTTCAGGGTCTTGAGGTCGAAGACCGTCACACTGCTATCCCTGCCGTTGCTGGTGAACCCCTTGCCGAGCTCCGGCACGACCGCAATCCCGTGGACGCCAGGCGTGCCCGCCAGCTCGCCAACGACGGCTTCCGTGTCGAGGTTGAGCACGGTGACCCGATCGCCTCGCGAGACATACAGCCGCCGCGCCTCCGAGTCGACCGTGAGATAGTCCCAGCCACCCTCGCCTCCAACGGCAATTTTGTGGACCTTGGGCAAAGCCGCTGTGGGCGCATCCTGGGGTGCGGCCTGAAGTAGCATCGAGAACGCAAGTAGGATCAGATGACTCATCGGTTCGGTCTCCCTGGTGTTCGGGCCCATCATTCGACGGAAGGATCACTGCATCAGCCTTACCAGAAAGTTAGCGATGTTATCAGCCGTCCGTGCCATCATCACGCCGAATTCATCCGGAAACGATCCGGCAGTTTCGTCATCACGCCCTGGCTCCGGGGATGGCCGCCGCATGGCTCTGTTGCACGGATATAGCTCGGCGCCGGCGGCGAGGCCGCGCGCGCCGACCTCATCGACGTCGTGCGCCGTGGGGCAGACTACGGGCGAAGATGAAGCAGATTTTACGAGAATGTATCTCCCGTCTCGAGGAGGGCGCTGATACCATTCGCGAACGCAATCCCTCGCTCGAGTGACAGAGAACAGGAGCACGTCGAATGAACAAACCGACCCTTCTCGCCCTCGCCGCGGCCGGCACGCTGCCGCTTGGCCTGATCGCGGCCAACCTCGGCTCCGTTGCACCCCAGGCGGCTGCTCCGGCAACTCAGGCTGCGGCCGCCCCTGACTTGCTGGGCTCGCCGAAGGCGGCCGACGTCGTGGACGCCGGGGAGGCGTTCCTGGCCACGCTCACACCGGAGCAACGCGCCACCGCCCAGATCGAGCTCACGCCGCGACTCGCCGTCCGGTGGACAAACTTTCCGGGTGGGTCCAATGTGCGCAACGGCGTCTTCTTCCGCGACCTCAAACCCGAGCAGGTCGACGCGGCCCTCAAAGTCGCCCGGGTTGCCCTTGGCGAGGAGGGTTTCGCACGATACCAGGAAGTCCGCGCGGCCGACGACGCGTTCGCCAAAGGAGGGAGAGGCGGCCGAGGCCCCGGCGGCGGTCCTGATCAAAAGAAAGGTGGCGGAGTCGCCAAGAAGAAGGGCGGAGGTGGCGGCATGAACTTCGGGGCGATGAACTACATGATCGCCTTCCTGGGCAAGCCGTCGAAGACCACACCCTGGATTCTGCAACTGGGCGGTCACCATCTCGCCATCAATCTCTACTACAAAGGAACGTCCGGCGCCGCGACTCCTTACCACGTTGCCGCGCAGCCGACAGTCTGGAAGGACGATCAAGGCAAGACGCACGAACCGCTCGCCCCGATGCGCGAATCCCTGCAAGGCTTGCTTGGCTCCCTCACCCCCGATCAGTCGAAACAGGCGAAGCTCGAAGCGCGGTTCAACGATGTCTACGTCGGCCCCGGCAAAGACGGCAAGTTCCCCGCCAAGAGAGAGGGTGTGCGGGTCTCCGAGCTTTCCGATGCCTCGAAAGGTTTCGTCAAGAAAGCGATCGCGGCATGGACGGGTGATAGCCCCCAGGGCGCAGAATACCGCAAGCTTTACGAGGCCGAGCTCGACAAGGTCAAAGTGTCGTACTCCGGTTCGACGAACCTGAGCGATCGAGGAGACTACGTGCGTCTCGACGGACCACGCGTCTGGATTGAGTTCGCCATACAGGGCAGCGACCACGTCCACACGATCTGGCGAGACCGTCTGACCGACTACGGCGCCGAATTTTCCTTCTGAGGCCCCGATGCGACGACTCATCCCGGCCCTCCTACTCTTGGTACCAGCGCTCCCGGCGTGGGGCCATCCCATGCCGGGCTCGGCGGTCGTGCTGCGCCTCCATCGCGCAGGGATTGACGCCGAGTTGACGCTGCCGGTCAGCGAGCTCGCGGTGGGCTGGGAGAAGCCGTTGCCCAGGGATGCAGTGCAGATGGTGCAGCAATTCGGCGAAGAGCTCAAGGATTACGTTCGCGCGCATGTTCGCCCGTCCGCCCCCGATGGGCGGCCGTGGACGGTGACGGTGCTCGAAGTGATCCCGGTCGTCGAACAGGAACCTGACGTGCGGGTGATGTTGACGATGACCCCGCCAGCGGGTGCGCCCGCGGATCGGCTGACTCTCGGTTACGACGTGATCTTCCACCATTTGATCACGCACACGGCGGTGGTCACGCTTGTCAGAGACTGGCGCAGTGGCTTGATCGGCGAAGATCCGGTGCTCCTGGGGACGATGCGCGACACCAATGCCGCGATCGCCATCGATCAGTCCGGCGGCAGTTGGTTCCGTGGATTCGCCGCCATGTTCCGCCTTGGTGCGCGCCACATCGCGGAGGGGACCGACCACCTCCTGTTCTTGCTCGCGCTGATCCTCCCTGCGCCGCTCGTCGCGGCGGGCCGGCGCTGGGGCGGCTATGCAGGAGCGGGAACAGCCTTCCGGCGAATACTCAAGGTAGTGACCGCGTTCACCCTCGGCCATTCGGTCACGCTCGTGCTTGGCGCTATGGGATGGGCGCGCCTGCCCGGTGCCGTGGTCGAATCGGCCATCGCCCTCTCGATCCTTTTTTCGGCCGTCCATGCCCTGGTGCCGATCTTCCGCGGCAAGGAAGTATTCATCGCCGGCGGCTTCGGGCTAGTGCACGGCCTGGCGTTCGCGGCGACGCTGACCGGCTTCGGCTTCGATCCTTGGATCCTGGTTTCGAGCGTGCTGGGCTTCAATCTCGGCATCGAAGCCTTCCAGCTCCTGGTGATCCTGGCAGCGATGCCCGCACTGGTGCTGCTGGCCCGCTCGCGCATCTACGCGCCGTTCCGCGTCGCCGGCGCCGCGCTCACCGGCGTCGCCGCCGCCGCATGGTTCGCGGAGCGTGCCTTCGGCTGGGCCAACCCCGTGGCCCCCCTCGTCGAGGATGTCGCGTCGCACGCCCTCTGGCTGCTCGCCGGCCTGTTCGTCCTCACCGTCGCCGCCACCTTCGCCGAAAGCGAGATGGCCCGGAGAGCGCGAAGTCTTGGTTCGCAGGCCTGAACGTGCAATGGTCAATTGCCTCGTAGCGTCTCTGCCTTCCACAGATAGACGTCGAACTCGCCCAGCTCCGTATCAACCACGATGTGCTCGTCCGGCTTGACGTCGGCCATCCGGTGCGCGATCGAAATGACGCGCGCGCCCGGCGGCAGCTTCCGGAGCTGCGGCAACAGTTTGGCGTTCAAACGCGGCAGCAGATAGAGGGTGACGATCGTCGGCCCTTTGCTCAGGTCGAGCTTGAAGATGTCGCGCTCTTCGATCGTGACCAGCCGCTCCACGCCGTGCTTGCGCACTTTGGCGAGGGAATCCTTGACGCGTTCGGGGTCGATGTCGAAACCGACCGCCTTGCAGCCGTACTCCTTGGCCGCCGTCACCGGGATGCGTCCGTCGCCGCAGCCGAGGTCCCAGACCACGTCCTTGCCCGTTACCTTGGCCAGCCGCAGGAGCGCATCGACCACCTTCTGTGGCGTTGGCTCATATTCGACGTCGGTTATGGGCCGTTTGCCCGGCTCGCGCAGGTCGATCGATTCGAAGTCGCCCGGCCGGACGTCGAGCTCGCGTGTGACCGTTCGCGGCCCATTCGGGCCGGGAATGATCGCCTTGATGGTGTAGATGTACTTGCCCGGCGCCAAGGGCGGCGACACGAAGCGACGCATCAGCCCCTTGGACCTCGTATCCTGACCCTCGATAAACAGCCGGGCATCCTCCGGCAGATAGACCTCGACCGTGACGGTCTTCCGATCCTGCTGCGCGAACGTGCCGGCCGGGATCAGGCACGCAAACAGGCCCGCCATCAGAATCGCGTTGCGTCGCATGGAAACTCCTCCTCGAACCACTGGCCCAGGTCAAAGCTCTCTCGCTTGCACTCGCCGAAGAAAGGCATCGATTCGACCAGGGTCAGACAACTCGAGAACACCGCAAAATCTTGGGCGCGATCGACATCCCGGAAACCCGAGGCCAGGTCTTCGTTCATTGTTGCAGTTCCCCGATTGGTTGCGGCGCTCCCCGCGCCCTGAGGACCGATCTCTCCAAATCTACACCGGCTGAGCTGTCAGTGTCACGCTCACAGACGCCAGCCGCGCGGATTCTCCGCAGTTCAATCGGTGACGCGGTTTGTCGCAGACCGGTCCAGGCACGCCGCGCTCCAGCGGTTCGACAGAGTGGCCGATGAACTCCGGCCGGGTCACGCCCGGTTGTGGGTCGACGAACCGCGGTGCACTGGTTAGGCTCGGAGTGATGGCTCGACGGGCTGCGACCACGTCAGATCCGTTGGCTCATAGCCCCGGGAGCGTCCGTTCACACCGAAGCAACCCAGGTCCATGGTGAGATTCGACATGAAACCAATCCCACGCCGGAGCTTTCTGAAGGGTTCAATGACGGCCGGTCTCGCGCTCGGGATGCCGCGCTTGATGCTCGGTGCCGGGCCCCGGTCGGTTGGCCCCAACGACGCGGTGAATCTCGGCGTCATCGGGCTGGGGTCGACCACGGCCGTCGGGGGTGTAGGCGGGCGTGGCCATCAGCTCATCGGCCGGCTCCGCGAGATCAAGGGCGTCAACATCGTCGCGCTTTGCGACGCCGATCAGGCGCACCTCGATCGCGAAGTCGAAGCAGCCCATGAGCACGGGGGGAAGGTCGCCGCGTATCACGATCCCCGCCAGGTCTTCGACGACAAGGGCGTCGACGCGGTGATCGTCGCCCTGCCCAACCACTGGCATGCTCTGGCGACGGTGTGGGCCTGCCAGGCCGGCAAGGATGTCTATGTCGAGAAGCCGTTCTCATATGACCTGTGGGAAGGGCAGCAGATGGTGGCGGCTGCCCGCAAGTACGGCCGGATGGTCCAGGTCGGCACCCAGAACCGATCGAGCACGTTCCTCCGGCGCGTGTTCGACCGCCTGCGCGGCGGCGAGCTCGGGGCCATCCGCTTCGCCCACGCGCTGGTTTATCGCGCCCGTGACGGTATCGGGTCGGTCGACGTGCCCACGCCGCCGCCGGGCACGCTGAATTACGACCTCTGGTGCGGCCCGGCCCCCAAGAAACCGCTCATGCGCAAGCAATTGCACTACGAGTGGCACTGGTTCTGGGATACGGGCAACGGCGAGATGGGGAACAACGGCATCCACGTCATCGATATATGCCGCTGGGCCCTGGGACAAGACCGAACACCCCCGCGCGCCATGAGCATCGGCGGCCGGTTCGCTTTCCACGACTGCGGCGAGACGGCCAACACCCACATAGCGCTGCTGGATTTCCAGCCGGCCCCGCTCATTTGCGAGGTCCGCAACGTGAGCGCCGGCAAGGGTGCGGCCTCGATGGGCAAGTTCCGGGGCCAGAACCGTGGCGTCGTGATCGACTGCGAAGGGGGCTACTTCGCCGGCGACGGCTCCGGTGGGGCGATGTTCGATCGCCAGGGGAAGAAGGTCCACGACCTCGGGGCGGGCGACAGCCCCAAGGCGCTGGAACTGGCCCATCTCTCCGCCTTTCTCGCCGCCGTCCGCAGTCGGAAGTCGAGTGACCTGGCGGCCGAGGCGCTCGAGGGCCATCGCTCAACCGCCTGCTGCCACATGGCCAATGTGTCTCACCGGCTCGGGAAACAATTATCACCCGAGGCCATCCGGACCGCGATCTCGGGCAAAGCGGAGATGGACGATGCCTTCGAGCGCTGTCGCGACTATCTGCGCGAGAACGGCGTGGACCTCGTTGCGACCCCGACCACGCTCGGCCCCTTGGTGAGCCTCGACCCGAATAACGGCCGCTTCGTCGGCGCCTTCGCCGACGCCGCTAATGAGCTGTCACGGCGCGACTACCGCGCGCCGTTCGTCGTGCCCGATCTCTCCGCGGGCTGAGTCGCGATCGCCTGTCTACGGCGCGAATTCTATGGCGCCGACACTCCGAGCGCCGGCTGGTTTGCGACCCGTGAAGTCGCGAAGCTGTGGGGCATCGAACTCCCACGCGTATAGCTCCTCGATCGTCGTATCGGCATCGGAGAGCGTCCCCTGCGCAATGCGCAGGAAATCCAGTGCCCCGTCCAGGTACCGTCCTTCCGGCGTGCCGCCCACGTGAACGTCGCCATCGTTGGCCAGCGAGTCGGAACCGTCGACGCCCACTGCCGACGGTTGTCAAAGACATACGCCGGGCCGCCTTGCCAGGTCTCGATGCCGCCGTAATCGTTGCAGTTGAGCATTGACTCCCATATTCTGTTGTGATGGATCAGAATGCGCGTGAAGGGCACGTCGCCCCACATCCCGCTGATCTTGGCGCCATGCACGTCGATGCCCTGGGCATATGAGCGTTCGATCACATTGCCCGCGATCTCGACCGTTCGCGCGCCGGCCACGCTGATTCCGGTCCCGTTGCTGTAGCGCGCGGGCGCGTGCCGGTCTCGAGCGACCGATTTCGGTAGATGCGCACGTCGCCTAGCCGGCCGCGGAGTTTTGCGTAGCCCCAGCCGGAACCGTCCTCGACGGCAAGAATGCCGTTGTCGGTATAGCGGAACTCATTGTCTTCAATACGCACGTCGTCAACCCGCTGGCCTTCCACGAGCGTCCGAATGCGGATGGGGAAGAACACGTGCTCGAACAGGCAGTTCGCAATCCGGACGCCCTTCCCCGAACCCCAGATCCGCACGCAACCCGGATGCAGGTCGGGGCGAAAACCCCAAGGAGTGGTGCTGAAGTCCCAGGGCGCGGAAGTGAGGTCCCACATCGAGGGCGTGAAGCGAAAGGTCAGGCCCGAGATCTCGAGGTGCTCGACCTTCTCTCCGTTCACGAGGTTCGGCCGCTTCCCGGCTTCGACGCGGGCGACGTTCGGGTCGACGTCATGCGGGGGCGGAGGTACAGCCGTCCGCCTTCACCTTTCTTGTCGAACCAGTACTCCCCGTCCGGGTCGTCCAGGTAATGCGGTTTGTCCTCGAGGTAGTAGCGCATGTTGCGCATGATCACGCCACCGGTGCCGCCGCCCGTCCAACCTCCGGGCTGGGGAAAAGGTGTCAGGAACCTTTCCGCGCTGCACTCGTGTCGAGTTGTGCCGGGGGTTCTGTGTTCGGCGACTTTACTGTCGAAGCCTGGCAGTTCACTGGGCATCGTCTACGGCTTGATCGCGGCGACCAGGCGGGTCGCCACCCATGGACCGCAGCCGTACCAGGAGCGCACGCCGAGCGATCGGCGCTCTGTGATCTTGAGCCCGCAGGCCTCGAGCTCGGCAGCGTAAGCGCGCGTGTTCCGGATATCGACAATCGCCAGCTTGCCGCCTTTCTTGAGCACCCGGGCTGCTTCTCGCAGCGCCTTCGCGCGCTCGTCCGCGCCAGACACGTTGTGAATCGCAAGCGAGCTGACCACCACGTCGAACGAGCCGTCGTCGAAGGGCAGCGCACGCATGTCGGCGGTGTGGAGCTCGACCCGGTCGGCCACGCCCTCGAGCGTCGCGTTTTGACGGGTAACTTCCAGGGCGTTGCCGGATTGATCGTGGGTGCTCCACACGTCCGCGCCGACCGCCCGCCCGCGAGGAAGCCGCCCCGCTGCCATGAGCAGCACCGCGCCACGGCCGCAGCCAATGTCGAGGAGCCGCTCGTCTCCCTTGAGGTCGAGCTCGTCGAGGAGGTCGGACCAAACAGCGAACTTGCCCGCACGCGTGGCGTAGACGTACCAGCCCGCGTTCAGAAACAGCCAGACCGCGCCCACGCTGAGCCCTACAACCGAAAGTCGATGCGGCACCACCGCCGCGCTCGCGCCGTCCCACATCCGCCACGCCAAGAGGGTGAGCAAGCAGACGCCGCCCAAGGCCAAGAAG
Organism: uncultured Planctomycetota bacterium; assembly: GCA_963823665.1. Classification (GTDB taxonomy): domain Bacteria; phylum Planctomycetota; class Planctomycetia; order Isosphaerales; family Isosphaeraceae; genus CAVXHV01. The sequence goes on along the minus strand of CAWGMQ010000006.1, from coordinate 872,675 downwards.
AGCGGAGCGTATGGGGCGTCGATGCCGTAGTCACCGCGGCGAGGAGGGGCGGACCTCATCACTTCGCGTGCTCCTGGTCGATGACTGCCCGAACGGCTCGCAAAAAAACGCTGCCAGAATCCGGGGGACCGAATTCGCCTGAAGCTGTTGAGTTTACAACAGGTTTCGTAATTGACCAGCCCTTGCCAGCACTCTATCGTCTAGGTGATTCTGATGCATGATTCCAAGTTAGCTCCATGGAGTCGTCGACGGTGTACGAAGTAGATTCGTTGGATACGGTCGTTGAGCTACGAGATGTTCCGAAGCCGGACATCGGCGCGCCGCACCCGATGGTCGTTTGCGACGGACACAATCTCTTGCTTGCTCATCTGGTTTCTGAGCCAGACCCCACGTGGGACGGCAGTTACGTGAAGGTAGTTTCTCCAGAATCTGGAGGCATGGCTGTGGCTTGTCTCCGCTTTAACTGGCCGTCAGCGCATATGTTCGGCCCGCCGAACGATGAGGCATTCAGCGGACATCCGCTCGAGCCTCGCGGGCTTCACCCCTACGCCGTCTTCGAAGTCCACAATTCCTCGTGGATTCGCAAGCTCGAACGAATGAACTCCGTGCATCCCCGCCACGACCAAAAGCGATTTCTTGACGGTCGTCGGCATTTTGTGTTTGCGTTCCATGATTCAACGTTCGAGTGCGTTGCTGATGGTTTTGACGTAGAGGTAATCCGCGGGTCGATGCGGTCAGCCCTGAGTCATATGGTGGAGCATTTGTCCGAAAAGCCGGGCTAAGCTTGGCGGTCAGCAGCGTCACTTCGGCGAGCAGTAGAAGGTTTATCTCATGGCTGATACGGTTGCGAAGATCAAAAGAGTCGCCATCATCGGCGCAGGCGTCATGGGTGGCGGCATCGCGGCGCAGATGGCGGATGCCGGGGTGGAAGTGATCCTGCTGGACCTGGTCCCCGCAGGAGCGGCAAACCGCAACGAGCTGGCCGAGGCTGCCGTCAAGACACAGAGGGAAAGCAGCCCCCCGGGCTTTGTCGTATCCGAGCCGGGCCGGCCTCATCACGTGTGGCAACCTGGAGGATGATCTGGGCAAGCTCAAGGATTGCGACTGGATCATCGAGGCCGTGAAGGAGGACGTCCGCATCAAGCAGGACGTCTATCGCAAGATCGACGCAAACCGTAAGTCCGGCTCGATCGTCTCCTCCAATACGTCGACGCTGCCGCTCCAAGCGCTCTCCTCCGGCATGCCGGAGAGCTTCACCCGCGATTTCATGATCACGCATTTCTTCAACCCGCCGCGCTTCACGCAATTGCTCGAAGTCGTCCAGAGCGACAACATGCGCCCGGGCGCAGCCGACGACATTCGCCGCTTCGCTGACCTGTCGCTCGGCAAGACCGTGTTGCAGTGCAAGGATACACCGGGCTTCATCGCCAATCGCATCGGCGGCTACTGGATGATGCGCGGGCTGGAAGAAGCCGTGCGGCGGGGTGTTCCGGTCGAGCAGGCCGACGCGGCGATGGGCGCACCCGCCGGCTTTCCCAAAACGGGTATCTTCGGGCTCTTCGACAGGGTCGGCATCGACCTGATGTTGCATACCGCGTCCACGATCACAGCGTCGTCGTCGCTGCCCGGCGGACGACCCGCTCCGCAAGCTCGACCCGGAAAAGACGCTGGCACTCCTTGGCCGCATGATCGAACAGGGCTATAGCGGACGCAAGGGCAAAGGCGGGTTCTACCGGCTGAACACGGAAGGCGGCCAGAAAATCAAGGAAGTCAGGGACCTTGTCACCGGCGAATACCACGCGCAGGGCCGCAGGGCGGAACTGACCGGCCTCGAGCCCGCGAAAGAGGACATCAAGGCACTGGTGACGCATCCCGAGGCTGGCCCGTATGCCTGGGCGGTGCTGTCCGATACGCTCCGCTATGCCGCCTCGCTGGTTCCCGCCATCGCCGACGGCATTGCCGCCGTCGATGAGGCCATGCGCAAGGGCTATAACTGGAAGCACGGCCCATTCGAGATGATCGACAAGCTGGGCGTGGACTGGTTCATCGGCAAGCTCGAGGAGGAAGGCCGGGCCGTTCCGCACACTCCTCCAAACCGCCCGCGGCAAGAGCCTTTACATCACGCGACGGCGGCAAACGCCTGGCGATCGGCACCGACGGAAAATACACGCCAGTCGAAACGCCCGAGGGCTATCTGACCCTGGAGGACGTCAAACGCCGCGCGCCGGTACCTCTGGCCAGCAACAAGGACGCATCGCTGTGGGACATGGGCGACGGGATCGCCTGCCTCGAGTTGACCACGAAGGACAACGTGATCACGCCCGATGTGCTGAAGATCATCGGGGACGCCATCAAACTCGGCACGGACAAAAGATTCAAGGGGCTGGTGATCGGCAACGACAGCGACACGTTCTCGGCGGGCGCCGATCTGAGATTATTGCGCGAGGCGGCGCAGCCGGCGCAGCGGAACTGGACAGAGATCGACGATGCGATCAAGGCCGGACAGCATGCCATGCAGGGGCTGAAATACTGCGCCGTTCCCGGTCGTATCGGCGCTCGCCGGCAAGGCGCTGGGCGGCGGCTGCGAGCTGCTGCTGCACAGCGATGCCATCCAGGCGCATGCCAATTCCTTTCCCGGCCTGGTCGAGCCGGCCGTCGGGCTGGTTCCGGCCTGGGGCGGCTGCACGCAAATGCTGATGCGTCAGTCGTTCCCCGTGGTCAGGCACGTTCCGAAAGTCTTCCAGAACATCGCCAGATGCAGAGTCGCGAATTCCATCGACGAAGCGCGTGAGCATGAAAATCCTGCGTGCGGGTGACGGCATCACCATGAACCGCTCGCGCCTTCTGGCCGACGCCAAGGCACGCTGCCTGCGAAATGGCGAAGGATTACTCGCCGCCGAAGCCGCGGACCGTGCATCTTCCCGGTGCACTGTTGAAGCGGATCATCGACGGCAAGGCCGATGAGTTAGCGCGCAAGGGCAAAATCACAGGGCACGACGCGGTCGTCTCCAGAGCACTCTCCACCGTACTCTGCGGTGGGAATACCAATATGATACGCGCGCTGAGCGAGCAGCAGTTGCTCGACCTCGAGCGCGCCGCTTTCATGGAGCTGGTCAAGACCGAAGCGACATTCAAGCGCATCGACCACATGGTGGAACACGGCAAGCCGTTCAGGGAGCCGCTCGCGGAAAAGGTGTCAGGAACCAATTCGCCCGTCCCGGCAATGCCATAGAGCCGAAAAAGGTGCCAGGAACCAATTCGCCTGTCCCGGCAACGCCGCAAGCGCAACGTTTCGCAGACCGAGCCAGCAACTTGGAGGACGCACGCTCATCGTTGTAATCCGGCGATCCCCCGGCTCACCGCGGAGCGAAAAGCCGCGAGCGGCCTGGCAGGCGTCGCGATTCAAGCGAGGCTCAGGCCGAACGCCGATTGCTGGCACGCGGCCTCCCAGCCGAATGACAGACCGATTGCCGGCCGCAGTCTGCTGCGGAACCAGCCTGCGGAGGCTCCGCCTCCACAGGCTTTCCGAACTTGGCTCTCAGAGATAAGTGACGCTCCCGAGCACGTCGTTGCCGCTGGTGGTGGCGTTGTTGCCCGCGACCTTCGTTTTCTTGAGCGAGACGCCGGCCCCGGCCACGACATCAAGGCCACCGCCAAGCCCCTCGCCGCTCGTACCACCGAAGCCGCCTTGGCCACCGGTCGCCTGGTTAGCCCCAAGCCAGCTATTGGAGATTGTAGCGGTCGTGTCCGGATCGGCGAAGAGTCCGCCGCCGCCACCGTTCCCGCCGTTGGCGCCGCTCGCGCCTTTGCCGCCTGAGGCCACGTTGAAGATCAGCGTGCTCTGGTCGAGCGTCAGTGAGCTTGTGTCGGCACCGAGGTTATTGGCCACGAGCACCAGATCACCGAATCCGCCGCCATTCGCGATGGCACCGCCTTCGCCGACTCCGCCCGCGGCCCCCTGGCCTCCGGCGCCGCCCACGGCCAAATTATCGAGGAACAGGCTGGTCGAGACTGTCGCACCAACCACGTCGACCGTGCCCGCGTCAATACCATTGTAGAAACCGCCGCCTGTACTGGCGCCTCCGACGGAACCCGGGCCGCCGATGCCGCCCTTGGCCAGATTGCCGTCGAGAATAACATTGGTCAGGTTCGTCGTTGTGAAGCCGGCACTGAGGATGCCGCCGCCGGCGGCCAGCCCGCCCGCGCCAATGGCCGAGTTACCCCCGACAGCCTGGTTGCCCACCAGGTAACTGTTCGCGACCGAGAGCCCGGCGCCTGAATCGGCGATGCCCCCGCCTACGCCGAGCCCGACAAATCCGTTGGTGTTTCCGTCGGTGACGCCACTCTCATTGTTCCCCTGATCGCCTCCCTTGGCCAGGTTGTCGGTAAACCCGCTGTTGGTGATCGTCGTCGTCGTATCCCCAAACGCGGTATAGAAAGCGCCGCCCAGTGCCTGACCGCCGAACTGTTGGGTGAAGTCGTCAGTCCCGTTGCTTGCGATGGCCTGGTTGGCGTTGAACGTGCAGTTGCTGATGGTCGTATTGCCCATGTACACGTCGGCAGAGGTGAGGTCACCTTCGACGCTGACCGCGCCTCCGTTGACGGTTCGGCCGAGTGCAAGATTGCCGTTGAACGTGCAGTTGCTGATGGTCGTGGCCGAGCCATCCGTGTTGATGGCACCGCCGTCGCCGCCGCCTCGCAAGTTTGCGGTGCCGTCCGCTTTGTTGCTGGTGAATGCACTATTAGTCACCGAGAGCGAAGGCCCGGCACTGTCGATCGCCCCGCCGTTAGACCCCACGGCGATGGAGCTCAACAAGGCCTCGTTGTTGATGAACGTGGAGTTGCTCACATTGAGCGTGCCCCAATTCTCGATGGCGCCGCCCGAGCCCCCGAGGGCGCCCGTGCTGTCGGCCATGGCCTGATTGCCCGTCACGACGACGTGGTTGAGGTTGAGGACGGAGCCCGCCCCGACGAGGATGCCACCCCCGTTGTCTGCGACAACCAGGCCGTCGGTGATCGTCAGGTACCCGATGTTCACCGTTGCGTTCTGGCTGATGTTGAAGACACGGCTGGCACCACCACCGCTGACGGATACCACGCCCGCGCCGCGGCCGTCGATGTTCAGACTCTTGGTGACCTCCAGCTCGCCGGTGGAGAGCGTGATGGTCTGACCTCTGAGACCAGAGGAAAACGCGATCGTGTCGCCGCTGTGAGCGGCACCGATCTCGGCGCGCAGCGACCCCGAGCCGCTGTCCTGGTTGTTCATGACCACGAGCGTGCTGAGCAGCGTGCGGTCCTCCATCACGTCGACCCCGGGCAGAAATCGCCTCTTGCGTGCCTGATGGCGCGTGCGATCGCGCCGCGAGCGGCATTGAAAACGGTAACTTCTTGGACATGTTCATAAGCGCTGACATAACGTAAACTCCTGTTGCGAAAGAAGACGCTCGGTCTTGGCAGCGCCGCCCTGTTGCGACGTCGACCGCGCCGGGCATGACTGGCTGAAAAACACCCGGAATTGCAGGCTCAAAGCGACGTGGTCCGCCTCCTTTCTAAAGCCCGATCTGCTACAACAAGACGCAGCAACCGTCGCGGCGCGCAGATCGAGCGCCGCTCCGGTGAGACTTGTGCTTGGCGCCGACCTCTCAACGGCCGCTTGTTTTTCAGTGGCCCGTCAAGAAGTTAGAAAGATGGCTCTCCGCGATGAGATAGGCCAGCAGGCGGTTCTTCAGCTCGGCTGCAACTCGTGCAGGCGATTTATCCGCTCTGACAGCGGCTCGAGCACGGTTTCCGGTCGGAACAGCCTGGAGCGACAATGCCTCACCTGTCGACACGGTTGTCAGTTGGTGAGGCCGGCGTGTCGCCGCGACGCGGGCGTGAGGCCTGGGTGTGGCTGCAAGGCTCCCGCCTCGGATCGCATGGCGGCTCTTGGCCCGGCTTGTTTCCCTGACCTTAACCTGGGCCAGTCCACCGACGATCTGCGCGTGGCCCGACACCGAGCTGATGGTGATCGGGTTGGATGTGGCCTTGGCGAGCGCGGGGCTGGAGAAGAGCAGCACGATGGTCTCGGCCTTGCTGTCCGCGAGGCCGCTGAACGTCGCGATGCCTCCCGCGACCGTCACGGTGGTCGTGCCTAGAAGCGGGCCAGTGCCCGTGCGCAGCGAAGCCGTCACTTGCGAGCTGTCATCCCCCGTCTCCAGATTGAAATACTGGTCCTCTTCATAAATGACGGGCTGGGCGGCAAACGGCTTGCCCGTCGTGGCCGTCACCGATGGCTCGGTGTGGATCACAAGCTGGTTCGCCGCGGCCGGCCTGATCGTGGCGATGTTGGATATAGCCGACGCGAGGGCGGGAACGCTCGTGAACAAGAGGCTGATATTCCCAGCCGTGTTGTCGGCCAGATTGGTGAACGTGGCGATGCCTCCCGACACGGTGACCATGAGCGTTCCCTGCAGCGGGCCACTGCCACTCGCAAGCGACACCGTCACCTGGGTGCTGTTATCACCCGCTTCAAGGTTGCCGTGCTGGTCCTCTTCGTAAATCACCGGCTGAGTGGGGAATTCCTGGCCGGCTGTGACCGTTGACGATGGCTGGGTGTGGATCACGAGCTGTGTGGGTGCCCCCAGTGTATTCTTCAGGCCAAAGCTCGCCACGGCATTTCCCCCGGCCGAGGCGGTCACGGTGTAGCCGCCGGCGACACCGTTGGCGGCGACGGCGATGCTGGCCTGGCCGGAGGCGTCGATCGCTGCGATGCGGCTGCCGCCGGCGAACGTGGCCGACGCCCCGCTTGCGGGTGCGGTAAGCTTGACCACACCCCCCTGAACGGGTTCGCCATAGGCGCTGCTAACCGTCACTACCAGCGGGGCCGCAAATGACGTCTTGACCAGGGCCTCCTGGTTGTTGCCCCTTTTGACCGCAATGATGAAACCGCGCGACTCGAATGCACCAATGTCGACCGAGCCGTTAACGATGCGCTCATATCCGCGCTGGTCGGTCGCGATGCCTGGGGGGATCAGGGCGACACTTCCAGCGGCGATGGCGGGGCTGCCGGGCAGCAGGGACAAGGTCTGTGTCGGGCCGCCGTTGTTCTGGAACGGGCCGAGAAGAGGATTGACGTTGAGCAGGTCGGTGGCCACGAAGCCGCTGCCGCCAGAGGAGTCGCCGATGAGGTTGTAGCCCCCGCTGGTCACGGTTCCGAAAACATCAGGTCCCGCCGGAGCGGTGTTCACGGCGACGATCGTGTTGTCGAGATTCATCCCGCCGCCGAAGCCGCCGCCGTCCGCCACGACCGAGTTGCCCGCCTGAGTGGAGTCGGGCGCCCCGAGCGCGGACAAAGACAGGTTGTAGATGCCGCCGCCGACAGAAGTGGCCGAGTTGCCCGAAAGAGTGGAGCCAGTGACTGTCAGTGTGCCATTGTTATAGATGCCGCCGCCCTCGGGGGCCGAGTTGCCCGAGAAAGTGGAGTTGGTTACCGCCAGACTGCCTTCGTTATCGATGCCTCCGCCGAGAAGGCCTGCAAAGGTCACGTCATTATTGGTGAAGGTGGAGTTGCTGACATAGAGGTTGCCCGCATTTTCGATGGCGCCGGCGCCGAACCCGCCCGTGTTGTCCGAGAAAGTGCAGTTGGTGACCGTCAGACTGCCGTTGTTATCGATCCCGCCGCCGAGCAACGAGCCCGAGTAGCCGTCGGCGATGGTCAGTTCCGCGATTGTCGCGCTTACACCGCTATTGACTACGAACACGCTGCTGGCTTCGTCGCCGCTGATCGTGAGGCTACCAGCGCCCGGACCTTCGATGTCCAGGTTCTGCGTGATAGTCAGGACGCCACTGGTCAGCGTGATGATGCCGGTGACATCACTCGCGAACGCAACGGTGTCGCCGGAACTGGCACCGTCGATGGCGGTGCGCAACGATCCTGCGCCGCTATCATTGGTGTTCAGCACAAGGTCGGTGCTGAGCAGGGCTCGATCTTCCAGGAATTCGAGCAGGGGTCGGGACGACCGTAGGGCTCCGCGAGCCTTCTGGCGTTTACGAATGCCTCGGTCGCGGAGGTACTGCGTGATGCGGGCTGAGAGGGCAGTTGAAAGCGGCATCAAAGGCTTCTCCATTTCAATTGAAGGACGGGGTAGTTCAGGACTCTGGCCAATCCCTGGCGGCTTTCACCCCGGGTTTTTTGAGGCTGCCGGGATCATGACTCCGGCGCGCGCACCGATCTTGGCGAGCGCGCTTAAAGAGAGCGAAATCCCCCGGACTCATCGGCGACGATCAATGCCCGTTCAAGGAAGGCTCTCGCCCGCTCCCAGGCCCGGAACGGTCGACAGGATCTCCTTGAGCCGCCGCAGCGCCCGGACATAGCGGTTGCTGGCTGCGGTCTGCTGAAGGCCGAGAACGGCCGCGGTCTCCTTGTTGGTCAACTCCTCGAAGTGCCGCAGCGCCAGCACTTCGCGATCGATAGGGTCCATCGCGTTCAAGGCGTCTTGCACACGGAGCTGCATCTCCAGCCGGATGGCACCCTGGCTGGGTGTTGTGAGCCGGCCAAGCAACTGCTGGGCCAGCGACATCGAATCAGCCTGTGGCAAGGCACCCGAATGCAGCGAGACCTCCCGTACGGGGTTGCGCGTTGGCCCGAAATGTTGCCGGTGCAACATATGGAGCCGCTGGCTCGTGAGAAATCGAAGCCAGAGGAACAGTGGAAAATCCGGGTTACGTGCATAATCGAGCATCCGGTTCGACGCGTCGACAAACGCCTCCTGGAGCACATCCGCGGGGTCGATCCGTCCTTGCAGCCTGCCATCCAGCCGAATCCGGACCATCTTCTCGAGACGGCCGCGGTGCCGGTCAAACATGGTCGCGAGCGCAGCCTGGTCGCCCCCCCGGATCCGGCGTACCAGCTCGTCTTCGGCGAGTTCGCGGTCCAATGTGAGCTCCCTGTCTGTAGAGGTAAATGCGGAAGTAGGCGTCGCATCCACAGGGGATTGAGAAAATGATCCGGGGTGGACCCCGGGTTGGCTGGAGACGAATCGGCGATCACGGGGGAGCGAACACGTCAGCGGGGAGGTCGCCGCCGGGGCCGGCCAGGACGGCTCGGGCCTCGGCGCGGAATGTCGTCAATTCGCGGACGTGCTTCGGCGCCAGTTCCTTTTTCCCGTCGAGCCAACGCACTCCGCGGTCGAAGTACATCAAGGCCTGGCCGGGACGGCCCAGGCCCCGATGCGACATCGCCAGGAAGAACAGTTCGAAGGCGTCCGTTTGACCTCGCCCCGCCTTGAGGCTTCGCTCCAGGACATCGATCGCTTCGGCGTACCGACCGACGCCGTATAGCGCGGCGCCAAGCGATTCGAGATACAGCGATTTACGGGGTTCCAGCGCGATGGCCTGGCGAGCCATCACCAGGCGCGCTCGGGGTCGCGCAGTCGGAGGGGGCCGGTCGCAAAATCCCAAGCCGTTTTGTCAAGAACGTCCGGATCTTTTGGCAGCCGGGCATGCACCTTCTCCCAGGCAAGCCGCGCCGGCTCGCGCTCGCCGAGTGCATCATACGCTGTGCCGCTGAGATGGAAGAGAGAAGGATCGCTCGCGTGTGTGGTGAAGAGCAAGTCGATGTCGGAGAGGGCATCGCGGTACCGGCCCAGGCGAATCAAAGCCCGCGCACGCTGGTAGCGGACCTTGTCAATCGTTGGGTCTGCGGCGAGAACCCAGGCGAAATCGTCCGCGGCCTGTTTCGATCGGCCCAGGGCCAGGTGAATCATCCCGCGGTCGAAACGCGTGTAGTGGTCCTCCGGCGCGCGATCGAGCGCGTGCGCGTAGAATTCAAGGGCGCGCGCCGGGTCGCCCGCGTCCTCGTAAGCGCGGCCCAGCAGCCGTTCGACATCAGCGTAATCGGGATTTTGATGGTGGAGATGCTCAAGATCGGCGATCGCCTCGGACGGCCGCCGTTCCGTGAGGGAGAGCCAGCCCCGATGGATCAGGGCCACAGTGTCATCGGGGTTGGCGGCGAGCCGGCGGTCCATCTCTTCGCGCTCGCGCTTTCGCCTCGCCTGCGGCTCAAGGATCTCGCCGACAACCCGCACATTCCTTGACTGAGCGATAAACTCGGCGGTGGACGCGGTTGCAGAGGACGCGGGATAGGGCGGGGCATCCCAGTCGAGCGCGATCGGGGCGAGCTGGTCACGCATTCGCCGCAGATTCCAGATCAGACAGGACTTCTGGTCGGTCGCGGCGACCAGCTTGGTGCCGTCTGGGCTGAAGGCCAGCGGCGTGGGATGGACCGGCTTTGACGTCGTCAATCGCGCGACCTCACGACCGGTCGTGGGGTCTGCCAGCAGCACCTGATCCGGGGCGATTCCAACGGCCATCAGCCGGCCGTCGATCGTATACACCGGAGGAAAAAAGCCCCCCGCGTGACGTTCCTGCTTGATTCGGTGCTCGCGGTCCCAGGTTGCGGTGCGCCAGAAGTAATAGTCATGGCTCAAATTGGAGGCAATGCACGCGCTCAGCCAGCCCCCGTCGGGGCTGAACCCGGCAAGAAAGGTCATGTCGCGGACGGGATCGTTCGGTCTCAAAAGCCGCTCGAACCGGCGTTTGTGAAGGTCCCAGACCCGGATCCCCGCCTCTTTCCAGCCGCCAACCGCCAGCCAGCGGCCATCGGGGCTGACGGCCACGGAGGCCATGCGGCGATTCTCCCCGCTGTCCAGCGCTAGTGGTTGGCTCCAGGCCGCGTGCGGGTTGGTCGAATCCACGAGCAAGACACGCGCTCGGGCGTTGTCGACGAGCGCGAGTGTCCGATGATCGGGTAGCCATGCTGCCCGATTCCACTCGGGGCTGCCGGTTTCTCTCAGAAGCTCGGGGGGGCCGACGCGGACCGCGTCAGGCCCGCGCTCCCGATCGGGACGGATCGGCCAGCGAAAAAGGCCCCACTTACCCGCGGTGATCAAGCTGGTGCCGTCGGGGTGAAACAGCACGTCGGCGCAACCGTGATCGTTGAGCTGGGCGACCTCGCCTCCGGTGTCGACCTCCCACAGTCGGACGCCGTCCACGTCGCAGGTGGCCAGCAGTCGGCCGTCGGGACTGAACGCGGCTGATGATCCGACTTTTGTCGCATCCGGCCTCTCGTCGCGGTTGCCGAGCAAGCCCGGCTGAAGTGTTTGGCATTCGTCGCCGCTGGCGACTTCCCAGACACCGAGCAATCCACCGTCTTCGTAGGCCAGCCGGCGGTCGTCCGGCGCGAAACCGTGTGCACTTCCCGACGCGGTCGCCAGAAGCTCTCCGGAGGCGGCGTCCCAGAGCCGGGAAGTTCCGTCCCAGCTCGCAGTCACGAGCAGATGACCGGCATGCGCGAACTGGGCACTCACAATTGCGGAGGTGTGTCCCCGAAGCACCCCTGCCAGCCGAGAGCCTGCCACATCCCAGACGAACACTCGTCCATCCCAGGAACCGACTGCCAGCAAACGTCCGTCCTGACTCCATGATATGGCCACGCCACCGACCTGTTCCGTCCAGGAGCGAAACACGAGGCCCGATTCGAGCTCGAACACCACGACCCGCGCCGGCGCATCCTTGCTGTTGACTGCGAGCCACCGACCCTCGGGATCGATCGCTAGGTATTGAGGTGTGAATTCCAGCGCCAGGTGCCGGACCACCTGGCGCTCGTTTCGATCCCAGTAGTCGACGCCCCCGGCCGGCGGACAGAATAAGAGGCGACGGCTGTCGGGGGTGAACGCACCACCGTAGAACGCTCCACCGTCCCGATTCTTCACGCTTGCGAGCAATTCCCGACGTCTGAGGTGCCACACTTGCAGGAGATCGCCTCTACCGCCCGACCCGGCGTAGTCAGCCACCAGCAGCTCGCCGTCCGGACTGAACCTGGTCGCGACGTGCCAGAACCTGTGCTCTTCGGGCGCCGGCAGGCGGGCGAGCTCGCGATGGTTGTCGAGCCGGTATACGACCACCACACCGGAGCGATAGGCGACGGCATACCGCGCGAGGGCGGCGTCGACGCTGAAGGAGAATACATCGCCGTGGTCGCGCTCGGCGACGACTCGCATGTCGGCTAGCCCCAGGGCGGCGATCGCGTGGTTGCGGATCTCTGGCAAGCGATCCCGACCCTCGCGATCGCCACTCAAGACGTTCGCGGCTTCGGCGAGCCGGTCCAGGCTGTCGAACCGCTGGCCGATCGAGCCGGTGCGCTGCAGAGCGGCGCCTTCAGAAATCAGCGACTTGCCGAGCGCGAGTCTGGCCCGGCGCTCGGCCGCGGTGGTTCGCTTGAGCTGGTGGATCGAGACCAGTGCCGCGACGGTCGAGACGATTGCGACCGCAAAGGTCAGCGATGCGGCCAGCGAGGTGAGCGCGGCGAGAGCCCGGTTGCGACGGCACCAACGCCAGGTGCGCTTGCGCACCGAGCTGCGTCGGGCGAGGATGGTCCGGTCGGCCAGGAACCGCTCGAGGTCTTCGGCAAGTGCCCGCGCGGAGACGTACCGCTCGGTTGTGTCGCGAGCCATCGCTTTGAGCACGATCGTTTCCAGGTCGCTCGGGATTTTCAGGTCGATCGACCTTGGTCTGGTCACGGCCGCGCTTGAGATCTGGTCGATCAGCTTGAGTCGGTCGGACTCGGCGAACGCGGGGCGGAGGGTGAGCATTTCATAGAGCGTCACTCCCAGCGCGTAAACGTCGCTCGCGCATCGGCCCAGCCGTTAAACCGCTCGGGGGCCATGTAACGGAGTGTGCCGACGACGTCGCCGGTGCGAGTCAGCGCTTCTCCATCGGCCTCCACGTTCTCGGCCTTCGCGAGGCCGAAGTCGGCGATCCAGACGATTCCGCGGGCGTCGAGCAGGAGGTTCGACGGTTTGATGTCGCGGTGGCAGATCCCCTGCGCGTGGGCATAGGCCAGCGCGTCGGCCGTCTGGGCGCCAATCCGGGCGATTGTTCGAAAGTAGACAGCGCCGGGCTGGGAGATCAGGTCTGAATGCTCTGGAGTGATCAAAGCCGTCTCGTCGTGGGTCGGGATCGTTGCCGCGCCTGTGGTCGCGGCGTTTGCCGGCGCGGTCGGATTAATTATGGCGGTCGTGCCGGGTGTCGGCTGATCCGGCTTCTGTTCGACGGGTACGGCAAACCGCCCGCTGAGCAACGCCTGCGTGATTGCCGCGGTAACGGCCTCGGCGTCCACGTTACCACGTCGCGGATTCTCTGCGCCGTGCGTTGCTGGAGGAGGCTCGTCGCCGGCCGGCGTATCGCGATGCCGCAGCCGCCTCAGCTCATCGAGGATCGCATCGATCCCCTGGCCACGGATGAACTGCATCGCGTAGTAGGGCACGCCATCCTCTTCACCCACGGCGAACACCGGCACGATATTCGTGTGGTGCAAGCCGGCAGCCGCGCGGGCCTCACGGCGGAAACGCCCGAGCCCGGTCGCGTCGAGCCGGCCGTGCGGTGGCAAAACCTTGAGCGCGACGTGCCGGCCCAGCGATTCCTGGATCGCCTCGTAGACGACGCCCATCCCACCCCGGCCGAGCACGCGCAGGATGCGGAAATCGCCTAACCGCTCGATCGGAATTGGCGACGAAGGCTCCGCCAATACACCGCCGGCCAAGTTGGGGGCCACCTTGCCCTCCGCCGGCTTGACTTGTTCCATCATCAAGAGGGCCGGGAACAGCTCCTCGATCTGCTCGGCCAGCTCGGGATAGCGCTCGACATACTCGGCCAGCGCCGGCCGCTCGCCCCTCCGGTACCGCCCCACGAATTCTTCCGCCAGCAGGTCAAGCGGATCGCGATGTGCGGAACGCTCTTCCGTGGACATGAATCGGTCCTGTCGCGGAGGCCGGAGACGATCGCCGCGATTTTCTGTCGTCTTCCCACACGATCGAGATCACCGCTAGAAAGGGCCGATCATCTTGTGATTATTTTTGATAATCCTCTGAGTTTTTAAGGATAATCAATAAATAGCTCAAATGATATCCAGAGCTGGCCACGGGCAGACGAAACTGCGTTGAAATCGTTCGGCGTGAGCGTCTACGCTTGCTCGGAACGATCGTTTGGCCAATCACGCGATTGAAGAGGCGGATCGAATGCCCAGACAGAACCGAGTCACGCCCTTCGGAACCATCATCGCCACGCCCGAGCGCGGCACGCTGATGGGCAACCGCGGGCTTTTGCATGACGAGCATCAGCAAATCCGACGGGATTGGCGGCTCAAGCGATGGATCCATTGCGTGCTTGAGTTCAAGGGACGCCATCGTCAGGTGATGGCGCCCGGGCGTTACACCGAGCTTTTTTTTCTGGATGAAGCCACGGCGCTCGCCGCGGGCCATCGCCCGTGTGCCGAGTGTCTGCGGGCTCGCTACGAGGAGTATCGCGCCGCTTGGGCCGCGGGCAACCCGCACTGTTTGCCCTCGGAGAGGCTCTCCGCGGAGTTCATCGACGCACGGCTCCACAGCGATCGAATCAACGATGACGGCTCGAAGCGGCTCATCGCGGCACCGCTCGACGAGCTTCCCGACGGCGTGTTCGTGTCCCTTGTCGGACGCCCGGATAACGCTTTCTTGATCCAGGTACAAAGCTTGCTCGAGTGGTCGCCGGGCGGGTATGGCAAGCGGGTGCCGCGCAGCGCGGGCGCGGGTCCTTTTGCTGACGCCTTTATCCACGGTGGAAGCGATCCGCGCGGGGTTTGTGCCGGGACTGCATGAGACAGCGAGGTTGGGGTGAAATCGTGACCGCTGAGTCAGCTCGCGGATACTCCTTGATTTCGACCGCCGCGTGGTTTGCCGCCGGCGGGGCCGTCACGGCGATCTTCTCGGGCTCACTTGCGCGCTTGGCGGTGCATGCCGGTTTGCCGGAAGTGTTGAAGGTAGGGGTGATCGTCCCGTGCTTCACGTGGGTGGTGCAGTTGGGCGCATCGGGCTTGTTGCTGCCTTCCTTGAAGCGGCGCCTTTACTGGGGCGACCTCGGGCGTATTTGCTTGATCGGCTCTCTCGCGCTTCTGCCGGCGGCGATTGCCAATCTGTGCCTGCCGCGGGCGCCCCTCTGGCTTTCGGCCGCGAACGTCCTCGCCAGCGTGGCAATCATGGGCGGAGAGCTCTTCCGCCGGTCCGCCAGGCACAAAATCCCCCCGCGCTGGCCGCTCTTCTGGTGCCTGACGATCACCGTGAATATGATGCTGTTCTTATGGACAAGCTGGGCGTGGTGGTGAGACGAGGTCCCTTCTGAACGAGACCCTCAACACAATCGAGTCCGCCAAGATCACACCGCAGCCATTACTCGAAAAAGCCCGAGCCCGAGTGAAATCGCTGGCCGCAGCGCCGGCGCAGGGCGCGGCTCAGAAGCCGGATTGAGCGATCGGGCTGGGAAAGATGGTCCGCAATCGAGGTTTCAATTTGGCCCAGGCGGCGACCGATCCCGCCGCCAGGAGACCGAGCACGACCAGCCAGGCACTCAGCACAAGGACGTGTTCCACGCGATCGAGCGCGGGGCGGGTGAGGAACTCGTCGGCGAGCCAGCAGCAAGCGATTGCAAGGGCCGAGGCGAACGCGGCGAGCTCGAGCGGGGAACGGACGCGCCGGCGCTTCCACAAGTCCGCCGTCGCGATGATCGCGACGGACCAGATGAGCAGAACGCGAAGCGAGTAAGCGAGCCAGGCGTGGGCATCTCGATACAAGGATATTCGGATATTCACTTCCGGAATGATCGTTGTCGGCCGCACCGCCCACACAGGAATCGGTTGCGCTCCAGTGTATTCGGTTGACAACAGCTCGAGCCATCGGACCGGGCCGAGCAGGAAAAGACTCGCGAGGGCGATCAACAGGATCGCGAACGGGCCAGGCCCCATCCGTTTGCGGAGCCGGCAACCGATGAGTGCGACGATGATCCACGCGGCCGTCGCCTCTCCCGAAAACGCTTTCGATCGCGCTCGAAAGACATCGGTGTCGTGCGGTGTGAGTCGGTAGAGAAGCGGAGTGCCGGCGTAACGCGAATTCGCCCGGACAAACACCGCATGGGAACCGCCCTGGCCGACCTGCAACATCGCCGCGACTGCGGATTCGGCGAGCAGTATCGCTAGCAAGACCGCGAGCCATTCCGCCGGACGAACCCGGCTGCGATAGCGAAAGCAGCGTGCCACGATCACGAAGACCAAACCGACGACAAGAGCCCAGAACCCGCCGATCAAGCTGGAGCCGAGGGCCGAGCGGAATGAATCGGCAATGGTAAAGTAATAATAGACGCGGTGCCTGAACGCCGAGTTTTGATGCAGGAAAAAGCCGCAACCGAAGCCGGCGATCAACAACAGGTTGTCAAGGATGGTGAATCTGTGGCGGGCTTGGCTCGGGCGCGATCGCGAGGTGTTTCCCGGAGGTTGACCGGGGGTTTGATCTGCTACAACGGAAGGAATGACAGGGTTACTCAAACGTCTGCCCGAAACGGAGCCTGTTGCCGGCCATGTCTAGCACATCGAAATCGCGTAGCCCCCAGGGGTGACTGACAGGCTCACCCTGCACGTTCGCGCCCTTCGCCACGAGCTCGGCGTGGAGGGCGTCGGCGTCGCGGATGTAGATGTAGCACGAGCCGATTCCCGTGTGCTGCGCGGTTCTGGCGATCAGCAACACCGTGACGGCATCGCGGTCCATCACGCCAATGTCATGCTGCGCATAATTCACGTTGAAACCCAGCACGTCGCGGTAATACGCCACGGCCGCGGGCACGTCTTCTACAGGCAGCTCGGGCAAAGCCTTTCGGAGCTGCGTCTTGTGGTCGACGGCCGACGATGGCTGCTGAAACGATTGGCCGAACCACAGCGAGTGGCCGTCCGGATCGCGGATCTCGAACATGCTCATCTTGATCCAGTTCACCTTCGCGATCTCCGACGGATCTCCACCCCGCGCGATCAAGGCTTCGTGCATCGCGACAATATCGTCAGTCTGGAAATACAGGATCGCCGACCCGCGCGGCCGTGACTGGCCAGTGCTGTCAGGTGCGGCGTCGGCCAACCCGAGCTCGATCTTCGCCGGTCCGGAAACAACCTCAACGTGGGCCGGAACGCCATTTTCCTCGCGAACGCAGCGAATTTCGAACCCCAGCACGTCGCGGTAAAACGCCAGACTTCGCGCTGCGTCGGCTACGGCGAGACGTCGGCTGACCGGCGAAACGATAGATGGCACGCGTTCAGGGAGCCGATTCGTGCTGCTCATCACACCGCCCCATGTCGCTTCAGCAACTCCGCGATCTCCACATGCCCGCGCCGGATTGCCCACGCCAGAGGCATGGCCCACGGCGGGTCATCGGTCAGGTTCGTTCTGGCGCCGCGGCTCAGAAGCAGCTCTGCCATCTCCTTTCTCCCATACTTTGCCGCCCAGCCCAGCGGCGTTGAGCAGAAATCGTCATCGCGGGCGTGTAGGTCGGCGCCGTGGTCGATGAACAGAGTGGCTTTATCCACGTCGCCGCGCCTGGCGAAACGGTGCAGGGGGGTCACGCCCAGCCAGTCCGGCCCGCTTGGATTCATGCCGTGCGCGAAAAGCAGCTCGCTGAGCTCGCGAGTCTTGCCGTCTACCGCGACTCGCATCGGCAGGTCGGGCTGATATCGCAGCATCAAACGAAGGAACGATTCCTGGCCTTCTTCGGCCGCATGCGCAAACGCCACGGTGTCATCCGCCAGCGCGGGATTGGCCGCGAAAACCGCAGCCGCGGTGGCGACATCGCCGTAATACGCGAGCAGATTCACCGTCCTCGCCGAGCCATACGAAACCAACAGGTCGATCATCGTCTGGTCGTTGTTCTTGATCGCAATCGACAGCGCGTCGGCGGAGCTTTCCACCGGCGGGCTGGGAAACGCGCCATGCTCGAGCAACAGCTTGGCGATTTCATGGTGGCCGTTGTACACCGCCGAGTACAAGGCATGGCCGCGCGGAGCGATGCCTTCCTCGGGCAGATTGGGATCGGCGCCGCGGTCGAGCAAGAACTTCACGATCTCGATGTGGCCGCGCGCCGCCGCATTTCGCAGCGGCGACCCCGACCCGATGTAGTACGTGACGTATTCCGAGACGCGGTTGACAAAGGTAGGGTCGTGGTCCGCCAGCTCGCGCACGCGATCCAGATCGCCGATGCTCGCGGCCGTGCAAATGTCGACGTACGCGCCGCAGCCGCGCAGGTGCGCGAGCACTTCCGCGGGCGTGGTCGTGACGCTTTCAGGAACATCACGCCAGCCCCGAAAGTTGTAGTCGCCGCTCGTGAGCTGGATCGGACGCGCACCATCGAAACGCCGCGCGCTCAGATCCGCACCACGCGCCGACAGCTCATCGATCATGTCGATCTGCCGGGTCATCACCGCCCAGTGGATGGGCTGGTTCGACCGCGCGTCGCCCGCGTGCACCAGCTCGGGCGAGGCGTCGAGCAGACTGCGCACCTTTGGCAGGTCGCGTGCGCGGATCGCCGCGGCAACCGGCTCGCCGGCGGGCGACGCATTGTGCGCGGTCAAGAGCTTGGACTCGAGCAGAGTCACCATCGCGGAATATCCGCGGTCGCGGCAGATTTCAAGGAGACTCTCCTTGAACGAGAGACCGATCGGATCGGTGCTGAGGTCCAGCAGGAGCGAGGCGGCGGCGACCTGGTTTTCCCGGACCGCAAAATCGAGCGGCGTGCGGTAATTATATTGACACCGCGCAAGCGATGGATCGCGCTTTCAGCAGGGCCTCGATGGCCTGCAAATCGCCCTTCATTGCGGCGCAGAACATTTGCCAGACGTCCGTGCACGTGCCGGTCGACCACAACAGCCGCTCGTTCTTCTTCAGCTCGTCGGGCTGGAACATGGACGATATCTCACATTTTTGAAACGTCATGCTGCTCGAGCAGCTCGTCAATTTCCGCGTAGCCCGAGGGAAGCGCGATGCCGGTCGTCACTGCACCCGCCGCGAGCAGCGTCTTGACCGATTCGGGTGAGCGCCGGTCCGTCCAGTACGAAGCGACACACGCCTTGACGGCCAGCGCCAGCGCCGTGCGGCCCTTGCCGTCGAGCGCGTTGACGGGAGCACCTCGTTCGACCAAGAAACGAACGGTATCGTGCCGCGCGCGCCACGCGGCAACGTGCAGCGCTGTGCTGCCGCGAGCGACCTCAAAATACGGATCGCCCTCGTCATCGAGTGCGGCCACGCTCACACCGAGATGCAGAAGATGTCGCAGTCCGTCCGTGTTTCCGTTTCCCGCGAACCTGGCCAAGAGCGCCCCGCCTTCGGCGAGCAGATCCTCGACGACCCAGGGCGTGCCCTCGGCGATCGACAGGACCGTTGCGCCGTCGTTCCGGGCGCAGGCGGCGATCAGGCGCTCGGAGTCCGGCAGCTTGATCGCAAAGCCGCGACGCTCGAGCAAATCCAGCACGTCACCGCGGCCGCGGTGCGCCGCGATGGAAATGGCCGATCGGTTCTCGGAACGCGTGGCGATCGTCGGATTCGCGCCGTGATCGAGCATCACCTCGATGTTCCTGATTGCGTTGTCTCGCAGCAGGGCTTGATGGAAACCCGTGTGATTCCAGCCGGTCATGCGATTCGGGTCGGCACCGTGCTCGAGGAGGTACTTGATGCCTTCGTAGTCATGCCAGTCGGCCTTGCGGAGCAGCATGGTCGTCAGGCTGTCGGCGGTGAGCTTACCGCTCTCGACCAGGACATGTAGGGCCGAGTTGTCGTATCCTTCCGGCGCGTGATACGGGGCTTCATTGTCATTCGGATCGGCACCGCGCCAAGCAGCAAACGAGTCAGCTCGGCGTGGTGAGCAATCCCGGCGGCGCCGTAGATCGCGCTTTCCCATTCGGGCTTGGACTGATGGTTCGTCTCGAACCAGCCGGTATTCGGGCTCGCCCCGGCGTCCAGCAGCGCCTCGGCCGCTCGCACAAAACCGCCGGAACGGTTGCGATCAAGCCGGAGGTATCGCGAGAAGCAAAGGTGCGTGAGCGCGTCCCATTCGTACGGGCCGCCCTTGACCGTCGCGGAGGCCGGGTCGGCGGCGAGGACTCGCCGGACCGCCGCCTCATCACCCAGAATCGCGGCCGTGTGAATATCAGCGAGGGCGACCTCGGGGTGCGCGGCAAGGATCGCTGCTGCCTGCTCGAGCGTGCCGGAGGCGTGCCAGCTTTCAAGCGGGACGCAGGCGGCTTTGATGAAGGCGGTACGCGCGTCGTCCATCTGTGTCCTCTCCGTTCTCCGATCAGACCTCGGCCTCGCGCTGCTTCAGAAGGTCGCGGATCTCGGCCAGGAGCTCCTGGTCTTTCGTCAACGGCGGGGCCGCGGCCACGTCGTTCTTCTTGGTGTGCATCAACCAGCCGAGGAACTTCACGATGAACAGGAACAACGCCAATGCCACGATCAGAAAGTTGACGACTTCACCGAGGAAATGGCCGTAGGGGATCTCCTTGCCGTTGATGACCCACTTCCAGTCGAGATAGCCCCGGTTACCGGGCAGGACGACGCTGATCAAGGGCATGATGATTTGCTTGACCAGTGAATCGACGATCTTGCCGAAGGCGGCGCCGATGATCACGCCGACAGCCAGATCGACGACGTTCCCCTTGAACGCGAATACCTTGAATTCGTCGAACAGAGAGAATGCCTGCTTCGCCGGATCCAGCGACCTCACCGACTTGAGCGGGTCCATCGCGTCACACCCTCGCTTCGAGTACTAGATTCATCGGCGTCTGGCTGGTGCGCCGGAAGTGGCTGAATCCGGCTTCATGGAATACCTCACGGAGCTTGGCCTCGCCGGCCTGGGCGCCCAGGGCAAGGCCGACGTTTTGCGAAAGCGAGTTGGGCGTGCAGACGCAGGAAGACGCCACATAGAACAGGGCAGCCATCGGGTTTTCCGCGATGTTCTGCGGCGCGAGTCGAGCGCGAAGGGCTCGACCAGCATGACCGTGCCGCCGGGAAGGAGATGCTCGCGCGCGTGCCGCGCGGCCCCGACGGGATCACCCATGTCGTGAAGGCAATCGAAGAAGCAGATCAGGTCGAACTCGCCGGTGTAATTCGTGGCCGAGGCGACCTCAAAGCTCGTGCGGTCGCCCACGCCGGCGTCGCGAGCGCGGGCGCGTGAGGTCTCGATCGAGGGAGGGTGAAAATCGAATCCGTGGATCGTCGAGTTCGGGTACGCGATCGCCATTGCCACCGAAGAGGCGCCGTGACCGCAGCCGACATCCGCGACGCGAGCGCCGGTCTTGAGCTTGGCGGCGACGCCGTCCAGGGAGGGAATCCATGAGTTCGACAGGTGAGCGCGGTATCCAGTGCGGAAGAACCACTCGGTTCCGGCAAAGAGGCAGGGGTGGTGCTCGCCCCAGCTCATGGCTCCGTCGCTCCGGAATGCGGCCGCGATCTTCTGCATGTCCATGAACATGGAGCCCAGCGTGTTCATCCCCCGGGCCACGAAGACGGGCGAATTTTCATCCGCGAGAGCAAGCGCGGCTTCCGGGCCAAGCTCATACGTGTCTCCAGTCGTGTCATACGCAACCAGCCCGGCCGCCGCCTGCCCATCAAGCCATTCGCGGACGACTCGGGGGTTGCATCCGGTCTTCGCGGCGACAGATTCCGCCGTGCGCGGCCCGCTATTCGCCAGCTCATGGTAAAGGCCCAGCTCATCGCCCAGCCAGATGCTGAAGCAGATCGCCCCGCCGGTCATGTGTCCGACCATCTTGGACATGAATGCTTCAAGGGCAGAAGTGTCGATAGACATGGTAAGTCTCGAGCTCCTCTCTTCGGTGAGCCGCGCCCGGCCTTTGACCGAGGTCGCGTGCTCGATTATGATCCTCCGATCCTGACCTGGCAATCTGTCCCAAGGACGACAGATGATCTTGCTGCGCCGGCCCGAGCCTGAAACAGTTTCAAAGTTCTTGAAGGCGCAGGCCGGGCGTGCCTTCACGTACAGCTCCGTCGGAGCCACACGGTCGCTGAGGCAACCGCCCGCCGGTTTCGTGTTGGATCACACGAGGGTTCAAATTGGGCAGGGAGAGCAGGTCTTCGAGCGGGCCAAAGCCGCGCTCAAGACGTGGGAACAGTTCCGGCTCGGATGGGTGGAGGCCCGAGCCGAAACAGAGTCGATCCAGCCCGGGAACCACGTTGCCGTGATGGCACATCAGTTCGGTTTGTGGTGGCTGAATGCGTGCCGGGTTATTTATGTGATCGATGCTAAAAAAGAACCAAACTGCGAGTACGGCTACGCGTACGGAACGCTCCCCGACCACCCCGCGATCGGTGAGGAGCGGTTCCTGGTGGAGTGGAATCCCGCGGATGGCGGGGTATGGTACGACATCCTCGCGTTTTCCCGGCCGCGGGGAATCATCAAAGTAGGGTATCGGTGGATGAGGGCTATACAGAAACAATTCGGCAGAGAATCGGCGGCGGCGATGGTCCGCGCAGCGGGAAAATACTGAGGTGACGAAATGTGCAAGGGAAAGCTGCTCTTCCTCTGCGGAAAGATGGCCGCTGGCAAGTCGACGTTGTCGAGACAGCTCGCTGAGCGAGAAAATGCTGTTCTTCTGGTTCAGGACGAATTCCTGGAGCGGCTTTTCCCCGGAGAAATCGTCGACATCCCGGGCTTCATGAAGTACTCATTCCGGCTCAAGGATGCCCTGGGGCCCCACATTTGCTCGTTGCTTTCCAAGGGCATTTCGGTCGTACTCGATTTCCCAGGTAACACAAGGAGCCAGCGAGCTTGGTTCCGCCAACTAATCGAGGCCGCCGGAGCCAAGCATGAGCTCCATTTCATCGATGCTTTGGACGTTGTGTGCAAGTGTCAGCTCAAAGAACGAAGCAAGGGGCTTCCTGCGGGCACTGCCTGGACGACTGACGCCGAGTTCGACGCCATCACAGCGTATTTTGAGCCACCTTCGATCGAAGAGCACTTCAACATCATTCGGCACGAACGGGTGTAACAAAAGGATTCAGTCCTGCCCGACTCGACTCGCCGGGCGAAAGAAGGCTCATCGTTTTCGGTTGCACGTCGATCGAGCCGCATCGAGATTCGTCTTCACCCAGTTCAGGCTCTGGAAGGCCAACCGCAGAGAAACTAAAAAACTCATCGGGCTTCTGCGACGGCAGTTGTTTCTTGAATAGCGCGACTGACTGATCTCCCTGCGCTTTTCCATCGACCCCAAGATAACTCGTGATGACTTGCACCAATGGCTTCTGTGGGCCGCTCCCGTCGCCGTATTGAATTTTCCGTCCTATGAAATTCCCCTTCGGCTGTTTGATCAGAAACTCACTCACCGCCCAATCGTCTCGCGGACACAATTCAACCCATCCTTCCAGGATGCGCGGTATCTGTTCGCCTTTCGGATCATATTTGAAGGTCAGTCTTACACGCTCCGAAGGGTCTTTGCCGTCCACCGCGGCAACGTCGAACACAAATCGTGGATTCTTAACCAACTCCGCGAGGTCCCTGTAATAGACCGTATAGGGTGCCTCCAGAACC
Source organism: uncultured Planctomycetota bacterium (assembly GCA_963823665.1). Classification (GTDB taxonomy): domain Bacteria; phylum Planctomycetota; class Planctomycetia; order Isosphaerales; family Isosphaeraceae; genus CAVXHV01. The sequence goes on along the minus strand of CAWGMQ010000006.1, from coordinate 849,257 downwards.
GGCGGAACAGTGCGCTCGTCTTCGGGTGCCGGGCCAGGACGAACCTCCGTGACGTTAAGTTGACCGTCATCATATCGCTCGGCATAAAAGAAATACCGGTCGCCACGCCGAATCGCGATCTCCTCATACCTACGCCCATCAGGAAGCGTTTTGAAGAAATGCCGTCGGCGCGTCGTACCCTGTAAATGATATTGTAAGACTATCGAGGATATCGGTTTACCAGGCGAGGAACGGCGAAGCTCTTCTTCCGAAAACTCGGACTCGCTGTGCGCTGTCCATTCTTTCCAGCGCCCCCATGCATCCGGCGCTTCACGCAATAATTGCTGCTTCAGGGCCTTGTCGGGTTGCGCGGCCAGAAGGGTGCGAGATTCGAACGCAATGTACGCGCAGGAGAGCAGCGCAACTATTGAAGTCAGGGAAACGCAGTGTTTCGATTTGCTCGCAAAGCACCAGCACGCCCGAAACGGAACTGAAGTATGAAGCAACAATCTCATGAAGCGACGCATAGCTCGAAAGCCCTCGCGAATAGAATAAAATCGTCGCTGATTGACGACCACTTGAATAGCATAACGTGAAACGTATTCTTGTTCACCGTGACTCGGAGCTTGCGTGCCATGCGATCTTCCTTTCTCGCCCTCGTGTCCGGCCTGATCGCGGCGCTCGGAACCGGCGCACCGGCTTCGGAGCCGGAGCGAAGAGTGTTCCGGTATGGCGACCAAGCTTCCGGCGGAGCTCTGAACCATGACTACTCGACTCGCTGGGTCGAGGTCGTGGGATCGCGGGAAACCTACGCGTTCGAAGAAACCGCGCGCTCCGATGATACGATCGAGCTCATTGATCGGTCACGCGATGTCGGATTGAGAGTGCACGCGACGCACGGCGAGTTGCGACTGCCCGCCGCCACGGACTGGCAACCGTGGGAAAAAGGAAAATGGATCAAGATCGACGACTTGCCGAAGTCCATTCAATTCGTTCCAACCGACTGGAAGATCCGCCTCGTCTATTTCGTCCCCAAGGACCGCACGCCGATCGATCGTTTCGAACAAAAGATTCGCGTGGTCATGCGCCTGGTCGCTGACGTCTACGCTGATTTGAAAACCGACGGCCATCGATCCGCCGAGCTTGCATTCGAGACGAATTCGCAAGGTGAGCCAATCATTCACCTGGTTCGAGGAGACAAGCCCGCTTCCTATTACAATGATGGTCCAGCTTACGACGACGCCAAGCAGTTTCAGAGGATCGCGGAAGACCTACCCGCCGAGGCGGGCTCACCGCGGCGGCACATGATGATCGTGTTCCCGGAAGCGTATGATCCGGGCCCGGCGCCGGTGGAATGGCGAGGATCGGTCGGCCGCGGCGTTCACATCACGACGGATGGCGGCCTGGCAATGATGTCGGCCTGGATCCTTCGCGACGAATTCTGCGCGACAAGTTATGACGAGCAGAAGAAACTGCTTTTCGACAAAACGCCGATCGTGGGCAGGACATCCTTCGGGACAAGGCAGCTCGACGCGCCGCGATTCGAATTCATCGAAGACGGCTTCGGGGCGGCCGCGCACGAGCTCGGGCACGCGCTGGGATTGCCGCACGACTGGCGCAGCGCGAACGACATCATGGGCCAGGGCTTCCGCGACCTGCGGGTCAATTATCTTCCTGCATCGGCCAAGAAACCGCGGCTCGCGTTCTCGAAGGAAAACGCGCGGCTCCTGTATGTCTCGCGCTATCTCGTGCCCGAGACCGATCGAACGGACAACACCCCGCCCACGGCGGAGGTCACGCTGAAGGCGCTCCGAGGGCGAGCGCCAGCAATCGCAGTGTCGCTCAAAGCTCGAGACGACCGTGGGCTGCGGGCCGCGGAGTTTTACGATCCTCAGAATGATACTGTGCTGGGCGGCGCGGAGCTCAAAGGAAAGGGCCAGGACGTCGAGCTCAAGCTCCCGATCGATACGAGGACCCCATACGGACGTAATCTCTCTGCGGTGCTGGAAAAGGCGATGAAGAAGACCGGAAAGTCCGATTCGGATGGAATCAAGCTGATCACGTTCCTGGCCGACGGCGGTGGCAATATTGCGGTCGTCATCACAGCGGTGAAATCGCAATAAGATGCGGAGAATGCGCAACGTCGAACGCCACGGCCAACCAGAGCAGTTGGTTCATCGGAGGCTGAGCGCGACTTTCAGGCAGTCATCGATCTGAGCCATCGACGCGGCGGCCGTCAGCGATCCCAAGACGCGTAAAACATCGTTCTGTTGCATCGTCAGCAGGTTTGTCGCGATCAGCGCCGAATCCCTCGTCAGCCCACAGCTTGGCTCAGCCGCGAGCTCGATCAGACGTTGCGTGGGCTCGTTCACGCGAGCAGTGTTTCCGGAGATTTGGGCGACGATTGTGTTGGCCATCCGAACGTTGTCGCGGTCGTTCTGCACGACCAGAGCGGGGCGTACCTTCGCTCCACCCGTCGTGAACGGATAGTCGACAAGCACAACGTCGCCGCGTTTCACGCTCATTTGCGGGGATCGAGAGCGTTGTATTCATCCATTTGCGGATCGTCCCAACCGTCTTGTCCGAAAACCTTCATTGCGAGCGGATAGGCGGCCCGCGTATCATCGGCCAACGCACGGATACGGTCGTAAACGTCCGCCTTGATGATCACGTACTCCGTTTGTGTCTCGGGATCGGCGAATCGGACGGGCTGCTCGCCTGCCTTCTGAATCTCTTGCCGCTGTTCCGGGGTGAGAATGGCCATCGGTCGCTCCTTTCAATACCACCATCCTAACCGAGTTGAGCCGTGCTGTCTCGGGCACGCAGACCCGAGATCCGGGCGCATCCGCAAAGCGGCGGCTGATTCTCAGGGGGTACGCGTGCGGCGATCGAAACGCGACGGCTTCCGGATCAAAGACGCCATGCTCGCCATCGCGGCGACGGCGATCGGTTTTGCCTGGGTCCAGGCACAGTGGGACACCATCCAGCTTTTCGCCGGCCAGTACTCCAATAGGCCGCAGTACACCAAATGGTTTCTCGGCGATCGTCCGTTCTATCAAATGACTCGCGTGTTCACGAAGGATGCCATTTATGTAGAAACCGCGCTGGCCTGCCCCTGGATGGTGTTCCTCATGCTCCGCGCGCGGCGCGGTGGTCTGCGCGGTCGATTCTGGCGGGCGCGTCGGCCGGGCGCCGTTGCGTGCCTCGCCGGAACGGCCGTGCTGATCTTCGAGCTGGTGCGGCAAGCCATCTGGCCCGTCGCCGGCGTTCATCAGATCCTGTACGTGACTCAGGATCCACCGCACGCCAGATTCTGGGGCTGGAACTTTAATGATATCCTCTCCCCGGCGATGCAGGATCCGCTGCGAACAACGCTGATCTGGATGCCACGCCACGCCGGTATCGTCATCGGCGGTGCATGGCTGGCCTTGATCCTGACCGGCGCGTGGCGGCCAGAGCGGAGCTGGATCGATCGCGCGGGGCGATTGATCGGGGTTTTCTGGATCTTCGCGGCGTGCCATTTTTTCCTTCTGCCATTATGACACACATCGAGCGAGCGCTGGCCAGGCAGGAGTTGATGTTCAATCGCATCTTCCAAGGAGAAACGACCGACCGCCCCCCACCCGAGCGACGATTCACGACCGTCGACGCGCTGGCGCTTCTGGCAACCCTCTCCCTGGGTGTTGCCTGGACGATCGAGGCCCGAACGTTGCTGATTTCCTTCGCAACGGCCGATGGCCTGCTTCGCCGGCCGCTGGATCCGTTGGGCGGCTTCATCTCGCCCCTGACTTTCGTCGTGCTTCGCCGGTCGCTGCATCCGTTGGCCGCCTTCTTCGCGCCCCTGACGTTCGCCCTCTGCTTGCTGCGATTGCGGCAGCCTCGACCGTCACTGGCACAGTGTTTTCGCAGTCCCGGCGCGTCGGCTTGCGCCGTCGCGGCGATCGTTCTATCGCTCGAAGTGGCCAATTATTTTCTCGACCTGGCGACCCGGTTCTCGGACGTGGTGATGCTCACGAATTCCGCAGGTGGCTACGCAAGAGGCATGCGGCTCGCCGGATTGACGCTGTCCAATTCGATGGCCTTCTCGATCGGCGAAGCTCCCGGCCTGGCCGTCGCCGGCGCGTACCTGGCACTCTGGTCGTCGCGGCTCTGGCGATCCGAAACGACCTGGATCGATCGCGCCGGCCATGCCCTGGGATGGTTCTGGATCATCACGGCCGTGGCGTTCATTCTCTTGCCGCCCTGGGAAAGCTGAGCGAGTCACGCCCAACCGCAAACACTTGCCCGCTGACCCGTCATCGGCTGAAATGCAGTGTCGCTGAACGTGGCGGAGCCATTCACCTTCTGTGGATCAAGCGTCGCTGACTTGCCCGAACTGGAGAGCCAATGAATCGCTCGAGATTGATCGGATTGATGGCCATTGTCGTCAGCTCCGCGATGATCGCACAAAACGCGCAGAGCGCCGATGCGCCCGATGGTGCGCGGTGGTGGTCGCACGTCCTGTTTCTGGCCGACGATAAGCTGCGCGGCCGTGACACCGGCAGCGAGGGTCATCGCCAGGCGGCCGAGTACGTGGCGCGCGAGTTTGCCCGGGCCGGGCTCGGGCCTGCCGGCAGCGAAGGTTTCTTCCAAAGCGTCAAGCTGACATCCCGCACCCTCGTGGAAGGCGAGTCGGGGCTCGTGCTCGTGCGCGACGGCCGCCGCGAGCCCTTGACGCTCGGTGAGGATGCCATCCTCAGCACGCGCGTGGACACACCGGCAACACTCGAAGCCGATCTGGTCTTCGCGGGCTACGGCCTCTCGATTCCGGAGGCAAACCACGATGACTTCGCCGGCCTCGACGTCGGCGGCAAGCTGGTCGTGTTCCTTTCCGGCGCACCGGCAAAGATCGCCGGACCGCTGGCCTCGCACATGCAGTCTGCCGCCGAACGCGCCGCCCTGCTCAAGCAGCATGGGGCCCTGGGCGTGATCATGATCCAGAACCCGAAGACCATGGACATCCCCTGGGAACGCGCCAAGCTCGCCCGCTTCATGCCGTCGATGGGCTTCGCCGACCCCGCGCTCGATGAAACGCAGGGGATGAAGCTCATGGTCGTGATCAACCCGGCCCACGCCGAAAAGATCTTTGAGGGCTCGGGGCATACGTTCCAGGAAATCGTCGACGCGGCGAATTCGCAAAAGGCGCTGCCGCATTTCGCTCTGCCGGCGCGATTGGAAGCCAAGGCCAAGGTGGAGCGCGCTTCAATCCTGTCCCAGAACGTCGTCGCTTTGCTGCCGGGGAATGATCCTGTGCTCAAGGACGAATACGTCGTCTTCACGGCGCACCTCGATCATATTGGCGTGGGCAAGCCGATCAAGGGCGACGACATTTACAATGGGGCGATGGACAACGCCTCGGGCGTGGCCACACTGCTCGATGTCGCCGCCATGCTTACGGAGTCCGGAACGAAGCTCAGGCGCTCGGTGCTGTTCGTGGCGGTTACGGGCGAGGAAAAAGGGCTGCTCGGCTCGCGGTTCTTTGCCCAGTCACCAACCGTGGACGCGCAGAAGATCGTGGCCAACATCAATATCGACATGATTCTGCCGCTCTATCCATTCAAGAAGCTGTCGGTCTTCGGGGGTGAGGAATCCGACCTGGGCGACGATGCGGCCGAGGTCGCGAGGGTGTCGGGGGTGCTGCCGCGCCCGGACCCGGTGCCGGAGCGGAATGTCTTCATCCGGAGCGACCAGTACAGCTTCATCCGGCGTGGCATTCCGTCTCTGATGGTGATGGTCGGCTTTGACAAGGGCTCGCCCGAGGAAGAAATCGTCATGAAGTGGCTGACCGAGCGGTACCATGGGCCGGCAGATGACGTCAATCAGCCCGTGGACAAGCAGGCAGCCGGTGAATTTGACAGCCTGGTGGCCAAACTGCTCGCGCGCGTCGCCAACCGGGAGAGCCGGCCGCGGTGGAAGGAATCTTCGTTCTTCAAGCGGTTTGCGCGGTGAGGCGCGCGCCGGGGCAGCGCGACCAGGCTCGGAAGGAGCCTCCGGGCTCGATCTCCGCAGATTCCGGGCGAGCCCGCCGCCGGCTTCCCGGGTATCCTCGCCGACGCACGAACCGGTGTCGAGTGCTTACCGGAGTGAGAAATCCCGAGCGAAAGGCGGGGAGCCGCCCCGGTTGGGGCGGGCTCGGTTGCTTGACACCCCGGATGGGGAAATTACAATACAAAAAGCGATCAGGCTTCAATCGGGAACCAAGGGGCATCGCTCGTTGCGACGAGTCCGGTTGACCGTGCCAGAGAAACGGGAAGCCACGCCTGTTTGCACCACAGGCGGCCTGGCGGAGACGCCCCATGAGATGCGAGAAATGCCCGAAGCCTGCGACCTTTCACATCACCGACATTGTCGAGAAGGGGAAGCATCGCGAGTTTCATTTCTGCGACGAGCACGCCCGACAGCATCTCGCGCCCGCCGACGAGACCTCCGAGCAGCCGATCAGCGAGTTGGCCAAGAAGCTGATCGTCAGCGGGCAGGGGCCGCTGCGCGAGCCATCCCCCGCCGACAAGCAGGTTTGCCCCATTTGCCAGATCACGTTTCTCGAGTTCCGCAATTCGGGCCGGCTGGGGTGTCCGTATGATTATGAGGTCTTCCGCGACGAGTTGATGCCCCTCCTCGAGAACATTCACGGCGAAACCCGGCATTCGGGCAAGGTGCCCAGAAGGGCGCCCCGGAACACGCAGCAGCAGACGACGCTCATTCAGCTCCGCAACGAGCTCAAGCGCGCCGTGGCAGCCGAAGACTACGAGTCAGCCGCCCGGCTGCGAGACCAGATCAAGGGCATCGAGCTTGAACAGGGGCGATGAACGCGATGTGGCGACCGGTCCTCCAGCAACGAGACGATGGATCGCACCCTTCCGCCGGACGGTCGTGCCGATGATGTGCCAACGGTGCCAGAATGAAGCCACAGTCCACCTGACCGAGCCGGGCAAGGGTCAAAGGCGGGAATTCCACCTTTGCCCGTCGTGTGCCCGCAAGGCGGGTTTATCGCTACCCGAGACCCCGCCGCCGCTCCCGCTGGACGCGGTGGTCCAGAGCTTGATCATCGCCAACGTGGGGGAGCTTGTCGGCGAGCTCGCCGAGCTTCAGTGTCCGGACTGCGGAATCAAATTCATGGAATTCAGGGCAGGGGGCCGGCTGGGCTGCCCGCAGGATTATGCGGTCTTTTCCAAGGGGCTCACCGGGCTCTTGCAGCGCTACCACGGAGCCACGCGCCACGTGGGCAAACGAGCGCGGCGGCGCGAGGGCGCGTGGGACCGGCTGCGGCTGCGCACCAAGCTCCGCGAGGCGGTCAGCCGTGAAGACTACGAAGAAGCCGCGCGGCTGCGAGACTTGCTGCGCCCGAGGAACTCTGGCTCATGACTCTTGACGACCTGACGAAAACCTCCGGCGAGTGGCTGCGGGGCACTGGCCCGGAAAGCGATATCGTGATGTGCTCGCGCATCCGTCTGGCGCGGAACATCGCCGATTTTCCCTTCTGCAATCGCGCCAGCCGCAGCGAAAAGGCTGAGATCGAGGGGAATTTCACCGCCGCCATGTCGAGCGCCAAGCTCGATCTCTCCTATCTCGACGTCAACGCCCTCTCCACGCTCGACCGCCAGTTCCTGGTCGAGCGGCAGGTGATCTCGCGCGAGCTTGCCTCGAGCGAGGGCCCGCGCGGCGTGGCCATCAGCCCGCTCGAAAACACCGCGATCATGGTCAACGAGGAAGACCATCTTCGCATCCAGTTCATGCTCTCCGGCTTTCGCTTGAGCGAAGTTTGGGACGCCGTCAACGGCCTGGACGACAAGCTGGAGGAACAGCTCGCGTTCGCATTCAGCCCCCAGCTCGGCTACTTGACTGCCTGCCCCACCAACGTCGGCACTGGAATCCGCGTGGGTGTGATGCTGCATCTGCCCGGGCTCGTGCAGAACAAACGCATCGACAAGGTCTTCCGCGCCTGCAGAAGATCAACCTGGCGGTCCGCGGCCTTTACGGCGAAGGAAGCCAGGCTTCGGGCGATTTCTACCAGATCTCCAACCAGCAAACCCTGGGAAAGAGCGAGCCCGAGCTGATCAAGATCCTCACCGATGTCGTACCCCAGGTGCTCCAGTACGAGCGGAACGCCCGGCAAGACCTCTTGACCCAGCGCCGCCAGCACCTCCACGACCAGGTCAGCCGCGCCTACGGAGTCTTGAAGACCGCCCAGACGATCACCAGCGAGGAAACGATGCTCCTCCTCTCCAGCGTGAGGATGGGCATCAACCTCGGGCTCATCGACGACCTTTCCATCGCCACCGTCAACGAGCTGTTCATTCAGACCCAGCCCGCTTTCCTGCAAAAGCTGCGCGGGGCCGAGCTGGGGGTCGAGGAACGCAACGTGGCCCGCGCATCCTATCTGCGAAGCCGGCTCTCGAACGGGAGGCAGCCGCCACCCCGCTAGCGGGCTTTGCCGTTCCGGGAGTGCCAGGCTCCCGAGGAGCCGCGCTGGCGCAGGTCTTCGACTTGACGCGGTCCATCACAGAATCGTGCAACGCCATTGAGTGAGGTGCCCTTCCGGTGTCCTTCTTCAGCTTTGAGCTCGACCCGAAACAGGTCCTGGGCGTAGCGGCGGAGGCGACGCTCGAGGAGATCCGCGCTGCTTATCGCGAGAAGGCGAAGCGATACCACCCGGACAAGGGGGGCGAAGACTGGACATTCCGGGTGCTCTCGCAGGCCTATGAGATGCTCTCCACCGCACGCGTCGCGCGGGCCAGCTCCCGGGAATCAGCCCCCCAGGCCGCCCGGCCGCAAGCTCAAGCACACGCCGCGGCCCACGCACAAGCTCACGCTTATGCCGACCGGCCCCGGCCCGAGCGCCAGACCGAGTCGTCGCACGCGGGAATCTTCGACCACGAAGCGCCGACGTCGCACCTGGTGGCCGTCGAGCTGCTCTGCATTCGCTATCTCTGGGACGACGCCGACTATATCTGGCTCACGCAGCGGGTGCCGGACGAGGACCGCTTCCTCTCCTGCAACTTGACCATGAGCTGGCCCGACGAAAACGCCGCGGCAAGATCGCTCTCCCACGACGAGCACGAGAAAATCCTGGCGAGCCTGAAAGAAACTTTCGACCACATGATCGTGGCCACGCGGGTCGTCAGCTCGCGGTCCCGAACGCTCGACGATCAGTGGAGCGGCTGGCTCGCCTACTCGAATTTCGATCGGGCCTACAAGGCCGTGGGCGTGCTCCACGAGACACTCAAGTCGCGGGGCATGGGCATGCGCCAGTGGTCGCGCGACCTGTTCATCCCAAGGACCCGGCGCTGAATCCGCGCGCCACTTTTGACAAAATCGGCGCCACGAGCGACTCGGGCACGAACTTCTTGAGCTCCTCCGTGCCGCCGAAGTACGCGACCTGTTTCACCAGAGTGCTGGAGACGTGCGAATACTCCCCGCACGCCATGAGGAACACCGTCTCGACCACGGGGTCGAGCCGGTGATTCGTGAGTGTCATGCCGAACTCGTATTCCATGTCGGAGAGGGTGCGCAGGCCGCGGAGGATCACCCGCGCGCCGATTCTGCGTACGAAGTGCACGGTCAGCCCTTCGAACGATTGCACCGAGACGTTCGCGAACGGAGCCAGCACCATCCTGGCCATCTCGACCCGCTCGTCCACGTCGAAGAGCGACGCCTTGTTGACGTTGATGCCGATTCCGACGACCAGGTGGTCGAAGAGCAGGCACCCGCGCTGGATCACGTCGAGGTGTCCGAGCGAGATCGGGTCAAACGTGCCCGTGAATACGGCCGTGCGAAACGAATCGTTCGGTTTCGGATTCATAAAGCCTTCCGCGTGGAGGGAAAAGGCAACGACTCAGCCCAAGGCGTTCAGGCCGTCCCGGAGCCTCTCCAGATCGTCGGAGTTATTGTACAGATGCGGGCTCAAACGAAGGCGGCCGCGCCGGCACGCAGCGACAACCCCCCGGGTGCGGAGCAGGGCCGCGGCCTGGAGCGCCTGCGTTCCCGGCTTCTCGAGCACGACGATCGACGACCGGTCAACCGGGCGCGTCGAGCCGAACACGCTGAACCCGCATGAGAGCGCGACTTCGCGCACCGCATCCGCCCGGTCCATGATGCGGCCCGACACCGCGGCAGGACCCAGCTCGAGGAATAAACTCAGGCTGGCGCCCAATGCAAGCAAGCCCGGCACGTTGAACGAGCCTCCTTCGAACCGCCCGGCAGAGGGCTTCAGGACGAACTCGTTGCGCGGGGAGTTGTACGAGCCGACGACGCTATGCCAGCCGACGCCGGTCGCCCGCAGCCGTTCCAGCCACTCGCGGCGCACAAACAGGATGCCCGCCCCCTCGGGGCCGAGCAGCCACTTGTGGCCGTCGGCGGCCAGGAAATCGATCGGGGTTCTCGTGACGTCGATCAAGAGCGGCCCGAGCCCCTGGATCGCGTCCACGAAGAACGCAATGCCGCGGTCCCGGCACAGCTCGCCCAGGGCGTCCAGGTCGTTGCGGAACCCCGTGGCGAATTCGACGTGGCTGATCGCAAGCACGCGGGTCGATCGGTCCATGGTGGCCGCGAGGTCGTCGATCCAGATTCGTCCTTCCCGGCTCCTCACCTGGCGCACCGAGACGCCACGGCTTTCGAGGTTCATCCAGGGATAGAGGTTCGACGGGTATTCGTCTTCGGCCGTGACCACGTTGTCTCCGGACCGCCAGGGATATCCTTCGGCAATCAAGCCGATCCCGTGGGTCGTACTTTGAATGAAGGCGATCTCGTCGCGGTGGGCGTTCAGCAGTAAAGCGGCCCGGGTGCGAAGCTCTTCAATTCGCTTTTCGCGCTCGGGCCAGCCGATGACACCGTCATTCTCTTGCTCCGCGGCCCAGGCCCGCAGCGCATCTGCGCTGCGGCGAGGCAGCGGCGCGGTTGCGGCATGGTCGAGATAGGCCCATCGCCGCGTTACAGGAAACTCGGATTCGCGAAGGGAATCCCAGTCGATATCCATGGAGAGCACCCCGTCTCGGGCGGCCCCGGGGCGGGGAAAATCATCTCCGGGCAGACTTACCCACGATGAACAGGACCAGGAGCATCAGCACGATCGTGCCCAGGTACCCGTCGAGCGGGCGGCCAGACCCTTCGCCCGGCACCGCGGCGCTGGGATCATTCGGGTCCTGGGCCGGCGCGACCGGAGTGAAAGCCGGGGCGATCCAGAGCCCCATGCCCAGCAGGGCGACGGCGAGCCGGCGCCTCCATCGCTTCAAGAACGGATTCATCGCGAACGCTCCTTTACGGGAATCGGACGACGGCTCCAATCGTAACTCATCGGCAGCCATTCGAGTAGAGGGCGCACCCGCCGGCGGAATGCCCGGCGCGCCATCGCGACGGCCTTCCATGCCGGCCCGCGGGAGCGCAGGTGGGCCACGTATTCATCGAGCCCCACGGCCCAGAATCGATATTCGAGGCCGCGAAACTCAAAGGCCCCATTCTGTCGCGGCAGCGGGAAGGGACCGATCGGCTCCGCATAAGCAAACGCCAGCACCGCCCGGAAACCCGGCCCGAACATCGCCTGCCACCGCACCAGACCATCGAGATCGTCGGTCGTGACCCAGTTTTCCCAGTCGCGGCGGCCCCGGGCATTCTTGGCCCGCTTTCCCTTCACCTCGACCACCAGGTTCGCCCCGAACTGCGGGTAAAGCAAGAAATCGGGGTTCTTGAGCGCATCGTCGCCGCAGATGGCCCGCTTGGCCTCGTCGATGGCCACGCACGGAACCCGGATCGAGCGCACAAACCCTTCAAACGCCGCCTCATAATGATTCGACCGTCTCATTCACGCAATCGTAACAATCGGCAGAGCAAATGTCGATTTCCCCCTGTTCCTCCGCCTGGGCGGCAACACCGCTTCGGCGTATTCCCAGACTTGCTCGGGGGTTTCGAACAGCTTGTCGAACGTCCATTCCCCGTCGTATTCGCAGTTGTCCGTCGTGTAATCGCGGCACACCTTGGGCCGGTTGAGGTAGATGCGGCAGAGGTCGTCGTCCGTCAGATACGTGCACTTCGTCATCACCAGCAAGTACCACTGCTTCTTCTCGACGTAGATCAGCGTTTGACCGTGCGCCAGGTACCAGCGGATCGAGTCAAAATCGTTCCAGGTCGTCGGGTTATCGATGGGAAGCGAGAAATAGCGGCAGCACCGGCCGGTGCAGTGGTTGCACAGGCAATCGCCCGGCCCAAGCTCGTCGCGCCGCGGGCGTTTTTCTTTCGATCGGGAAGGGCTCATCGCCAATTGTCTCCTGTCTGATACCCCAAGGATACACGATGAATTCGTAGGCAGCCGGCCACGGCGGCGACGTGCCGTTCGTCCGTCCCGCAGCAGCCGCCGATCAAGCGGACATGGTTCGCGAGCAGCGCGGGAACGACTCCTGCGAGCTCCTCGGGGCTCATCACGGCTTCCGCGCGGGGGCCGGCACCCGGCTTCACGAGCAGGGGAACGCGAGTTGCTTGCGAGAGCTCCCGGGCAAAGGCCGCCGCGGCCCGCGCGCCGGGCCCGCAGTTGAACCCCAAAACGGCCGCTCCGCGCTCGACCAGCCGCTGGGCCGCCGTGCGCGGCTGTTCGGGCCATTCCCATAAGCTGACAAAAATCGGAGCGGCCCCACGTAGCGCCGTAGCGACCTCCTCGAGCACGCTTTCCACTTCGGGAAACCGAAAAGTCTCGAGCAACACCGCGTCGACGCCTTCATCAATCAGGATCGTCGCTTGCTCGGCAGCGGCGCCGGTTTCCGCTCGCACGCTCGGTCCCACCGAGCCGATCACGTATCGATCTGCCCCGGCGGCACTCCTGGCAAGCTCGACCGCGCGGCGATTGATCGGACCCACCTCTTGCACCTGGCCGAATCTTGTCAGCCAAGATCGGTTGGCGCCGAAGGTATTGGTCAGGATGGCTCGGGCGCCGCCCGCGAGGTCGCGGCGGTGCACCGCGACCACTTGATCGGGGTGGGACAAGCACCAGAGCGCCGGATCGTCGCTCCGCAGATCGAGCCCCGCCGCCACAAGCCGGGTGCCCATGCCCGCGTCGAGGGCCAGCGGCGACTTCTCGATCGCCGCGAGGATAGGCACCCGGGCGATCGCGGCAGAAGACACGGCGTTTTGACGGGCCCTCTCGGTCGCGCGGGGGCCCACGGGATCAATCACGTGTTCTTGGTCCGGTTGCGGTAGCGCGTGCTCACGCGCACGAGGAATCGATGCTCTTCATCGGTCAAAGCGCCGCGGCCCTCGCGGTGCAGCTTTTCGAGGATCTCATCCATCCGTTTCTCTTCAGCAGCCTCGCGGATCATCCGCCGCTGGCGGCGCAGGTCCGACCGGCGGCGGCGCCAGCGCTCGAGCGCACTCTCCCGGTACGGCCGCACCTTGGGCGCGCCGCTTTCGAGACTGGTGTATCCTTCGGAGAAATCGTAGCCGAAAACGCCGTCATCAAAATAACCGCCGTCTTCGAGCATCCTCGCCTCGCTCCTGGCCAGCACCTCGACGAGGACGGCCAGTCCGATGACCGTCAAGCCGTCGAACTGCCGGAACAGTGCCAGACGAACCACGCCGATGATCCCGAGCATGACCGCACAAGTGTGCGCCGTCCACGGCGCCGCAATGCTCTCGCGGGTCGAGACCACCGACGTGCTCGCAAGGTACGCCCGCAACATCCGCCCGCAGTCGAACGGCAGCGCGGGAATGAAAATGTTGACCAGCATGAGCACGTAGTTGAGGTAACCGAACCAGCCGATGATCCAGATTGCCGTGAGTGGCGCGACCGCCACGCCGGACCTGAGGGGTGCTCCCGCATCCTTATCGAAGCCGAAGGGGTTCCAGGCAAACTGCGCTCCCGCGATCAGGTTCACGCCGATGGCTGCGCCCAGAAACACCGCTCCGCTCATGAGCGGGCCGGCCAGCGCGACCAGCACGTGCTCGCTCGAACGCGGCACATAGGATGGCCCCACCAGGCTGCCCAGCGGCCAGATGTGCACTTCTTCCTGGTCGCAGTCGAGCCAGTATGCCGTGAGCGCGTGGGCCAGCTCGTGCAAGCCGAGCGCCGCCAGCAATAGCCCCAGCCAGCAGGCGGTCGCCGCGACGTGCTCCACCAGGTGGGCCTTGTCCGGCGACGATACCGCCGACGCCACGAGCTGGTACACGACGAAGACGACCAGAGCGACATGCACTCGGATCGCCGTTCCAAACCACCGGCCGAGACTGATCGGCGACCAGGTCAGAAAATCGATCATGGCCCCCACCTGCGGCCGTCTGCGATCACACCGCCAGACGTGGCTTCTCTCTCCCTGAGAATCTAATCTACCAGCCGCCGCGCCGGCTCGCAACGCAACCCGCCGGCCAGGTTGGGTCTGCTCGTCGGCAAAAGGGTGCCGCCGAGCGTATACCAGCACAGAAGGGCGCCCGGCTGGAGAGAAGGGCGCCCGCCTGCTAAATTGGCCGGAGAGCCGGAATCGATTCTCTTTTGCCCTATTCGAGCACACCTGCCGTGACCGAACCCGCGTCATCGCCGCCGCCGGACCTCCTCACGGTCGAGCTCGGTCCTCGGTCCTACGAGATCGAGGTCGTGAGTGGTCGTGTCTCCGGGTTCGGTCCGTTCGCGCGACGGGCGCTGGAGCGGTCGTGGACGGCTTCGGCCTGCCGGCGCGCCGTGATCGTCACCGACGCCCACATCGCGGATCGTTCTATTCCCGCCCCGTACCAGTCCGGGCTCCAGGCCGCCGGCATCTCGGCCGAGACCGTGATCGTGCCGCCCGGCGAGTCGTCCAAGTCGCTCTCGCAGGCCGAGCGGCTCTTCGACGAGCTGGCCGCGCGAGCCGCCGATCGCCACACGCTCGTGGTTGCGCTCGGCGGCGGTGTCGTTGGCGATCTGGCCGGCTTCGTCGCCGCCACCTTCGCTCGCGGACTTCCCCTCATCATGGTGCCCACCACTTTGCTTGCTCAGGTCGACAGCTCAGTCGGGGGCAAGGTCGGCGTGAATCACCCCCGCGCCAAAAACCTGATCGGCGCGTTCTACCAGCCGCTGGGCGTCTGGATCGACACCGAGACGCTCGCCACGCTTCCCGATCGTGAATTCCGCTCGGGACTGGCCGAAGTGGTCAAGTACGGCGTGATCGCGGGCGAGCACTTCCTCTCGTTCCTCGAACAGAATGCCGGGAGGATCCTGGCGCGGGCACCGGAGACGCTCCAGCGGATCATCGTCGAGAGCTGCCGGATCAAGGCTCGCGTGGTCGCCCGCGACGAGCGGGAGGAAGGCGAGGATCGGGCGATGCTCAATTTCGGCCACACGATCGCGCACGCGATCGAGAACGCCACGGGCTATGACAGCCGGTTCTTGCACGGCGAAGCCGTCGCGATCGGCATGGTTGCCGAAAGCAAGCTGGCCGAGCGGCTGGGATGGACGAGCGGAGAGCTCGCGGTTCGCCTGGCCCGCCTGCTCGAGTGCTTCGGCCTTCCTGTCAAGGCGCCCGGGCTCGACCTTGCCACACTCAAGCACGCGATGGGCCGCGACAAGAAGAATCGCCTGGGCAAGATCCGCTTCGTGCTGCCGCGCTCGATCGGGCACGTGCAGCTCACCGACTCGCCGGGCGAAGAAGACGTGCAGGCCGTCCTTGAGACTCTTTGAGCGAGACGCCGCAAGAAACCTCCGGTCCCCCGGAATGGGAGTGATGCTTGGCCGAAGAAGACGCCGAAATGCGGCTCTTGGACTTGATCCAGCTCACGGCCGTGCCGGGTGTGGGCCCGCAAACCTGCCGCGCTCTTCTGGGCCGGTTCGGCTCGGCCGGAAGAGCCCTCGACGCGAGCCAGACGGCGCTCTCCGCGGTGAGCGGGGTCGGGCCCAAGCTCGCCCGCAAGATCGGCCAGGCCCGGTCGGAGTTCGACGCGGGTGAGGAGCTGGCTCTGTGCCGGCGGCTCGGCGTGAGGGTCGTGGCACAGGGCGAGCAGGAATACCCCGCTGCGCTTGAAAACATCCCCGATCCGCCCGTCTTGCTCTATGTGAAAGGATCGATCGAGCCCAGGGACGAGCTGGCGATCGCGCTCGTCGGCTCGCGCCGCTGCACGCCCTACGGCGCGGATGGCCGAGCGACTGGCCACGGCGCTAGCGCGAACCGGTTTCACCGTCGTCTCCGGGCTGGCCCGCGGCATCGACGCCGCCGCGCATCGGGGGGCGGTCTCGGCCGGCGGCCGATCGATCGCCGTCCTGGCCAACGGACTCTCCTCGATCTACCCGCCTGAGCATGAGGACCTCGCCCGCGCCCTGGCCGAGTCCGGGGCGCTCGTCTCCGAGATGCCCATGCGACAGGCGCCGCTACCGGGGCTCTTCACCCAGCGGAACCGGATCATCTCGGGGATCTCGCTGGGCGTCGTCGTCGTCGAAGCCACTCCCCGCAGCGGCTCGCTTTCGACCGCGCGGCATGCGATGGAGCAAAACCGTGAGGTGTTCGCCGTGCCCGGGCCGGCCGACAGCCTCTCGAGCCGCGGCTGCCATCGCTTGATCCGCGACGGAGCCCGGCTGGTCGAGACCGTCGATGACATCATCGAGGAGCTGGGCCCACTCACCCATGAAATCCGGGCTGGCAGCGGCGATCCACCCGTCCGCCACCCCGCCGAGCTCGCGCTCACCGACCTCGAGCGTTCAGTCCTGGGCCAGCTTGACGATCGCCCGTCCGGCGTCGACGAGCTGATCGTTCGCACGGGTATGACTCCCGCCCAGGTCCTGGCGACGCTCAGCGTGCTCGAAGTGAAGCGCCTCGCCAAGAGGCTCCCGGGCCACCGGTTCGTTCGAGCTTGATTGCCGCGATCGAGCCTCGTCCGGATTGCAGGCGACTCGCATGGAACGACAAAAGTGCGGGCTGCAGCTATCAATTCGCGTCATCCGGCTCGTCCAGCCTCGGTCGGTTGGGCCGCATCATCATTCGAACCCGCGGCGCCGGCCCTTGTTCGGGCACAGTTACATCGCCGATTGCGCGGTAGTCTGGGTGACTGACCGAACCGATCACGCCAAACGTTTGTTTTGAGGAAGGCTCCTTGTAGCCTTCGGCCACGATCACGTAGGCTCCCGGACTCAGGCGTGGAGTCTTGAACCGGCCGGTCGCATCGCATGCGAGAAGGAACCGGCCGTCACCGTCGGTCGCGGTCTTCAAGACGGTATTGTCCTGAGTTCGCATGAAGGTCTCTGGCCAGATCCATGCCTTGCCGCCGGTGATGTTCGGCCCGTTCATGCTACCGCCCACGAGGAACACCGAGGCGCCGGCGACGGGTTTCTTGAACGAGTCGAGCACCCGGCCGCCAACTTTCCAGCCTCGCCTCAGCTTGACGACGACCTTCATGGAACCGGGCTTGCCGTCGTAGGGTTTCTCAGTAAGCGGCTCCGGCAAGTACCCGGGTGCGATCACACGCGACCACTCGCCGGCATTGGTATAGGTGTGGTGCAGCGAGTCCTTAAAGTTTGGGTACTGCCGGCTCTCACCAGCGCCCCAGTTTATTCGGCCCGGGGCATTCGGGTCGGGTTCGCCGTCTTGCAGGAAGTAGTTGGTTATAGTTCGACCCGTCTCGATGTCCACAACGTTGCCCCGGATTTCCAGGTCCTGGCGCGAATCGTCTACGGGCACGGCCTTGCGTTCTTGAAGGGGCTGAACCGGAATCGCGCCGGCTGCGGGGGCAGCCGCGGCGATGGCTCGACGTTCGCCGCCACCGTCCGCGCGGGCAGGAGAGACCGCTGCTGTAACGATGATCATCCAGAGTCGAAACATGATGTGAGACCTTCCGCTCGCTGGACCTCGCAAATCCTCGTTTCTCGTTTATTCCTTCGAAGGAGGTTCGATCAGCAGCGGAAAATCACAATCGCGGCTCGATCCAGCGCAGCACGTCCTCGAGCACTTGCCCCCGGCCGATCTCGTTGAGAGGCTCGTGCAGCATCTTGGGATAAATCGTCAGGGTCTTGTCTTCCCCGCCGATGCGGTCGAAAAACGCGCGTGCGGCCGCGGGGTCGGTGATGGTGTCCTGCCCTCCCAGCAGCATGAGGATCGGTGTCTTGAGCTCACCCGCTCGCTCCATGAGCATGGCCCCTCCCTCGATCATGCCGAAGAAGAGCGGTGCGCTCATGCGGCTATGTCGCAGCGGGTCGGTGCGATGCTCCTCCTGGATTTCGGGGTCGCGTGTGAGCAACCCGGCGTTCAAACTGCCTTTCAGCGTGACCCAGGGAGCGTGCCGGGCAAGGAATCGGGCCACCTTCATCTTGACCGGCGGTACCTCGACCGACACCCGCAAGACCGGATTCGACACGATCAAGCCGGTCATCCCTGCGGGATTGCGCAGGCACGCGCGAAGCGTCACCTGCCCGCCGTTCGAATGACCGAGAACAAAACAATCGAGTCCAGGAAACTGCCGGTGTGACCATTGGAGAGTGTGCAACAGATCATCGATCAATTCGTCGTATGCTCGCACAACTCCCCGACGGCCCGGGCTGCGGCCGTGGCCGCGAAAATCCACCGCGACCACGTCGAGGTCTGCCCGTTCGGCGACAGACTCAGCGACCCGGCGGTAGCAGCCGCCATGCTCTCCGTAGCCGTGGGCTATCACCAGAACCGCCCGCGTGGAATCGCGGTGCCAACAGCGGCCCTTCAAGATCAGCCCGCCCGTCGATCGAACCTCGATGTCCCGAAGCCGGGTCTTGCCCGTCGTCGTCCCTTCGCTCGGAGTCATCATGGTCTCCGCCCCGTTTGGGCGCTCCCTGCCGGAAACAAAGGGCCCCGCAGACCCGAATTTACCCGATTGCGACCCGGAAGGCGAGTCAAGCATTTCGTCGCCGGAGTAGCCGGCCCGATAGCTCGACCGCGTCGGAGCGCCCTGCCTTCGTCAGAAGATACCCGGCGAGGTACGCCAGCGTTCCGCCGGTCAAGTGCACCAAGAGCGGTGTTGATCGCAACCAGAGCGACTCCCCGGGATAGGTCACCGGCGCGACCCATCGCAACGCCCATGTCGTAGCGACCAGGGCAATTCCTCCGCAAAACGGAGCGCTCAACGTTCGCCTGAATAAGATTCGCCAATCTATCTGAAGCTCCCGAAATACGTAGATTCCCGGCACCAGTAAATTGGAGAAGAACGTGGTGATGACGGTTCCCCAGATCACACCTTCGACGCCCAGGCGGGAGGTCAGATAACAACTGATGGGGAGGTTCACCGCCGACCCCAGAAGTGCTGCGAGCGCAATGACCTTGACCTTATTGAGCCCGATCGACACTTGAACCAGGACCGAGAGCACAAGCGGGATTGCGGCGAGCAGGAATAAACGCATCAGGTCCGCGTGCTCGGCCGCGTCGTAACCCAGGCGCATCCCCATCCAGAGCGAGAGAAATGGCCCGGCGTAAATCCAGGCCAGGAGACCCACCGGCAAGATCGCACCGATATGCAGCCTCGTACCGTCGTACTTGACGCGGTCGAGCGCGCGGTGATCGTCCGCGCCGACCAGGCTCGCCACCGCGGGCATCACCATGTAGGCCAGCATCCAGCCCGTCTGCCGGAGCTGGAGGAACGGCTTGCTCACCACGTCGTACACCGAATTGGCCGGACCGGGGTCGGCGAGAATGAAGCCCAGCACGCTCGTGTCGACCTTGTCGGCAAGCACCACGCTGAGCTGGATGAGCGCGATGTAGAAGCTGAAATTGAGCAGCGATTTGTAGTCCGATAGACGTGCCCCACCGAAGTGCGGCCTGTGGCCCAGCTCGCGGTTCATCACCCACAGCCCCGGCGCAAACCCCAGGCCGACCTGAATCGCCGTCTGAGTGACCACCACCCGGAAGAAGTCGAATCCGGACTGTAGTCCCACCGCCAGCACGAGGAATCGCACGATCGTCGTAAAAAGCTCGAGCCGCGGGATGAAATCGTAGCGCCTCGCGGCCTGCAGCACGCTCGATACCACCACCGAATATCCGTAGCAAGGGGCTGTCACGGCTTGCAGCCACAGCAGCTTGACAATCAACTCGTAGGCGCGTCCCTCGAAGGCCGTCACTGGCAGCGCCCAGTAGGCCACGCCGAGCAAGGCCGCGATCTGCAGGAAGGCGACGGCTGTATAAAAGGTCATGCCGCAGGCGATCGAACGGTCGACCGCATCGTGATCGCCACGCGTCCATGCTTCCGAGATCTGCCGTTGAAGGGCAGAGCTCGCCCCGAATTCGAACAAGAACTGGAAGAACCCGAAGCCCCAGGCGAATCGATAGGCCCCCCATTGATCGGCACCCACCGACTCGAGCACCAGCCGCGTCGTCCACAGCGAGAAAACGGCCTGGAGCGGCACGCGCAAGGCCAGCCAGAACGTACCGGAGAGCAGCCCTGAGAGGACCGGCGGCAGCGCGCGAGAACGCGTCCTGGAAGCAACCTCTTGGGCAGCCGTCTTCGAGGAATCCTTCCTATCTATCATTATTCCGTCAGATCCTCACGGACGACGCCAGCACCACGTCCAGTGGCGATCGGAGGTCATGGACACCAGGCCGGCGTCGTGGCCCAGCGAACGAAGGATCTCGCGAATCTCATCGAGCGTGAGCGCCGCGCCGAGTGACGCTTCAAACAGCGCCCGGGCCGCCGGGGTCTCCGTAGCGGCGTGTAGGTCGGCCAGGCGCAAAATCTCGTCGTATGAATCTGGCCGCACCAGGTCGCGCACCAGCAAGGTTCCACCGGGGGCAACCAGCCGGGCCATCTCGCCGAGCACCGGCACCGGATCGGGAATGTGGTGGATGATCGTGTTCGAAACCACACCCTCAAACGAGCCTTCGCCGAATGCATGAATCAGCGATTTTGCATCACCTAGATGGCAGCGAATCCGGTCCGAAAAGCCCGCGGCCTCGATGTTCACCGCAGCCTGGGCAAGCATCGCTTCGGAGAGGTCGAGAGCCAGCACCCTGGCCTTTTGATCGGCGCTTGCCAGCGCGATCGGAATCCTAGCCGTGCCGGTGCCGACGTCGAGCACGTCTCCGCCCCGGCACGGCCCGTGGACCGCGAGAAAATCCTGGACGAACCGGGTGTTGACCGCCCTATGATCCATTGCGTCATATTGACGCACGGCCTCGGGTGTCTCCATGGCTTCAGGCTCGAGCACGCGGGGGATCATAACAGGCATGGTCCCTTCACGCTTGTCGAACCTGTGCAATGGCCTTTGCCGCCTCGGCCAGGCATTCCTTGATGTCGGCGACCGGATCGTCCTCGCTTTCCTCGTACTCGATCGCCAGACAGTACTTGTATTTGTTCTTGGCGAGGACTTTGAGGAAGTCGACGGTGCGCAGGTCTCCCTTGCCCAGGACGGTAAAGGTCCTGGCATCCTTGACGTCCTTGAGATGCACGCCGTAGGTTCGTCCGGCGAAGGCTTCCGCCGCGTCCACCGGGTCGATGCGGGAACGCAGGAAATGGCCCGTGTCGATGCAACAGCCGATCTTTTGATGATGGTTCTTGATCGCGTCGCTGATCGTCTCGATCTTGGCGTAGCGGTGGCCCGGGCCGTGGTTGTGGATGCCGACGCCCACTCCAAATTCTTCCACCAGCTTGTCGACCGCGTCGAACGCGCCCGGATCGATGTCGGCCGAGACGTACTCGAGCCCGACCGACTTGGCAAACTCGAAGATCTTCCGGTTGGCGTCTGCATCACTACCCAGGTGAACGACACCATACGCGGCGAGCGAAACCCCGGCGTCGGCCAGGGCGGCCTTGGCGCTCTCGAGCGCCTTGGGATCGTTCATCGGGACGTGGGCGGTGTACGACTCCCAGTAATGCAGTCCCAGCCCCTTGGTCGCGGCGAGGGCCTTCGCGAGGTCCGGTTTTCCATCGCTCTTGAGTCCGCGCAGGGAGTAGCTCTGGAGCCCCATCTTGAACGGGCGGTACGGGTCCTGCGAATCCGGAACCGCCCGGTCGTCCCCCGCGGCGCGCGCCGGAAGCAAGGCACCCCCCAGCAGAAGACAGCCCGCTCCCAGCACTTCCCGCCGGTTCCAGGATCGCGGCAATCGTGCGTTTGTCATGAATTCGCTCCCCAGAGGTTTCTTCGCAACGGCCGGCGGGGCAATCAGGCACTGGGACACGTCCGCCGCACCGGGTGACATCACCGAGGCTATACAAACGCCGGTACCAACGCCAGCCCCGGGCGAGGAATATCGTTTTCGAGATTTCCACTGAAAGACAACCCTTGAGAACCGCTTTCGTGATCTGGTAAAATGCCTCGCGGTTTCGCCTTGAGTCGCTCTGCTAACGTCACGAGAGACCAAGTCCCAATCTGCAGAGAGGGCACACATCAATGCGGCCTCTTCCCGGCATCATCGGAATCTTGCAACCGGTCGGCGGTGGTGACCCCATCCCGCTCACGAAAGCCGAGATGATCGTGGGCCGCCGCCCCGGCTGCGACATCCGGCTCGACTACGAGAACATCTCCGGCAAGCACTGCGCGCTCCGGTTCTTGAACGGGCTCTGGATGGTCAAGGACCTGGGCAGCACCAACGGCACCACGGTCAACGGCTCTGCCCTGGCGAGCGAACAGAGCTTGATGCCCGACGAAGAGCTGGGAATCGCCGGCCACATGTTCACCATCGAGTACGAGGCCGCGGGCCCCGAAGCATTCTTGAATGCGCATAAAGACCTCGACATCGAAGTTGTCCAGGAGCGCCGAGCGCCACTCGCTGATGGAGCTCGCCGGTCTCGACACCGACGACGCCAAGGCCCCCAAGCGCGCAACCAGAGCACCCAACGTCATCGAGCGAGTCTCCGCCGACGAGGGCGATTTCGATGATGCCGTTCCCGAGCACTTCAAATCGTCTGCCCCCAAGCCGAAGAAGCAACCGGCCGACGATGACTTTTACAAACTCATTGAAGAAGAAGACGCGAAATAGCCGGAACGTGCGTCAGCTCGTGTGCCTCTTCGCCCTTCGTCACCCCGTTTCACGATTCCGGAAATCGTGCTCCTTATTCGCGAAAAGCCGGTCCAAGCACCATTCGTTGACGCTCATTTAGTCAGTCGCATCAACAGCTTTGATACAGGAAATCCCGCCACTGCCGCTCAAGCATGGGCGCACTCATGGCGGGATGGCCACAGATCGAACCCCATTTCCGTTTCAACACCCAGGAGTCGGCAACCATGAGAGCAATGCTACGAGGTGTGGTCGGTTTAGGATTGGTCGCGCTATTGGCGGGCCCGGCGCTAGCCCAAGGCGGGCGCGGCGGCTTCGGCATGGGCGGCGGCGGCGGCATCTCCGGTCTCATCGGCAATGAGAGCGTCCAGAAAGAACTGAAGATGGACGACACGCAGGTCGCCAAGGCGAAGGAGATCGCCGACAAGAACCGCGAGAAAATGATGGCCGCTTTCGCGGAAACCAAAGACCTCGAGAAGGAAGAGCGGGCAAAGAAAAACCAGGTGGTGATGAAGGAGGTCAACGATTCGACGACCAAGGCCCTCGCTGAGTTCTTGAAGCCGGAGCAAATCGCCCGGCTCCATCAGTGCTCCTACCAGGTCCGCGGTGCGATGGCTTTTGCTGATCCCGAGGTCGCCAAGAAGCTGAACATCACCGACGCCCAGAAAGGCGAAATCAAGACGATCACCGACGAGGCCAATGAGGCCGCGCGTGAGATTCGCCAGGGTTTCGCGGATGACCGCGAGGGAACCATGAAGAAGCTCGCGGAGCACAACAAGGAAACCCTGACCAAGGTCGTCGCCAAGCTCAACGACGAACAGCAAAAGACGTGGAAAGAGATGATCGGCGCTCCGTTCGCTTACACGCCGGCTCCCCCCCGCCCGCGCAACAACTGATTCGACGCGACCGCGCAACCTGCGGTAGCCTCTCGTTCATTCAGAAACCCCGCGTCAACTGACGCGGGGTTTCTTCGTTGTCACTCCACGGTCACGCTCTTGGCCAGGTTGCGCGGCTTGTCGATATCGCGTCCGAGTTGAAGCGCCACGTGATAAGCCAGCAACTGAAGAGGCACCACCGCCAAGAGCGGCTGAATGATCTCGGGCGCACTCGGAATCGGCAGGAACAACTCCGAGACGGACTCAATCGCCGAATCGCCGCGCGTGCCCACAGAAATGATGCGGCCGTGACGGGCCCGGACTTCCTCGATATTCGAGAGTGTCTTCGCATGCAGCGGGCCATCGGGCGCCACGAAGATGCACGGCGTCGTCTCGTCAACCAGCGCAATCGGCCCGTGTTTCATCTCGGCTGTCGGATAGCCCGCCGCGTGAATGTAGCTGATTTCCTTGAGCTTGAGCGCGCCCTCGAGCGCCACCGGATAGTGCACGTCTCGCCCGAGATAAAGCGCGCTTTTCGACCCGGCGACCAGCCGCGCCGCCTCTTCGATCAGGGCCTCCGTCTTCAAAACCTCGCCCAGCAGCGAGGGAATCGACTCGATTGCCTCGACCACCGCCATCCCGTCCTGGAACGAAAGATGCTTGAGCCTCGCGAGGTGCAGCGCCAGTAAAAGCAGCACCGTCACCTGCGCCGAGAACGCCTTGGTGCTCGCCACCCCGACCTCCGGCCCGGCGTGAAGATAGATGCCCCCCTCGGCTTCGCGGGCGATCGTGCTGCCCACCGTGTTCACGATCGCCAGCGTCGGATGCCCCCGGCGCTTGGCTTCGCGCAGGGCGCCCAGCGTGTCCGCGGTTTCTCCCGACTGGGAAAGCACGAACACCAGTGTCTGTTCCTCGAGCGGTGCATTGCGATAACGAAACTCACTGGCAAACTCGACCTCGACCGGCACGTGCGCCAGCCGCTCGATCAGATACTCCCCCACGAGCGCGGCATGCCAGCTTGTCCCGCACGCCGCGAACACGATGCGGCGCACCCGTCTCAGCCGCCGCGCGCTCATGTTCAGCCCCCCGAACTGGGCCGTCGCCTCGGCACGGCGCAGCCGCCCGCGGCAGGCGTCGATGACGGTATCCGGCTGCTCGCGAATCTCCTTCATCATGTAGTGGGCGTGCCCGCCCAGCTCGACCGCATCTGGTTTCCAGTCGATCCGATCGATCCGCGGCGTGATCGGCCCATGCTCGACATGGCGGATCTCGAAGTCGCGAGGTGTGAGCCGGACCACCTCGCCGTCCTGAAGGTATGCCACCCTCGCCGTGTGTGGCGAGATGGGCATCGCGTCACTCGCCAGCAAGTGCTCGCCGTCGCCCAGCCCCACGACAAGCGGACTGCCAAACCGCGCGCCCACGATCACGTCTGGTTGCTTGGGGCTGACCACGGCCAGTCCATACGTTCCCTCGAGTCGAGGCAGCGCCCGCTGAAGAGCGTCAAACAAGTCGCAGCCCGATTCCAGCTCGCGCGCGATCAGGTGCGCGACGACCTCGGTGTCGGTTTCGCTCACGAAAACAAAGCCTTGCGACTGCAGCTCCCGGCGCAGCCCCGCGTGGTTCTCGATGACACCGTTGTGCACGACGGCCACCGTCTCCGCACTCGCGCGGCCGCCTGTGTGTGGATGGGCGTTGCGGTCCGTAGCTGGGCCATGTGTGGCCCACCGCGTGTGACTGATCCCGCAGTGCCCGGGCCCATGCTCCCGTTCCAGCAGCTCCTCGAGCTTGCGAACGCGTCCTGCGCATTTTCGTACACAGAGCTTTTCGCCATCGATTGTCGCCAGCCCGGCGCTGTCATATCCCCGATACTCAAGCCGCCGCAATCCCGCGACGAGTATCGGCTGAGCCTCGTGCCCCCCCGTGTATCCCACGATCCCGCACATAGGCTCGGTACCTCTTGAAAGGCGCCTTTCGCTCCGCGAAAGGGCGCTTGCCTCTCTTCGCAGCCGAAAGCAAGCGCGCCCAGCATAGTTCGAAGGCCTTCGCCTGTCACCATGGAGTTCAGGAACCCGTTAATCGCTGACCAGCCCGTCTTTCCCCTCGCGCCCTCTCAAGGCACGCTCCCGACCGGCCCGCGTGGCGTTGGCCCGCGCGCGGCGGCACGTTAGAATGGATGCGCCGTCCGGGAATACCTATCGCACTCCAGACGGATCGGGAGGAGCCATTCCGATGTCCGCGGTTGCGCCCAGTCAACCGACGATCCCGGCCCCCGAGCCGGGATGGATCCCATCGCCGCTCTACCGCATGACCGTGGAGCAATACGAGGCGATGGTGGAATCGGGCGTCCTCGAATCGCGCAACCGGTTCCATCTCATCAACGGGTATCTGGTGGCCAAGATGACCCAGAATCCCCCGCATGCCGTCGCCGACGAGGCGCTCGGCACAGCCCTGGTCCGTATCCTGCCGGCCGACCGGTACCACGCCCGTGCGGCGAAGCCGGTCCGGCTCCCCGGCCGGGACAGCGAGCCTGAGACCGATCGCTGCATTGCCCGAGGGACGCTCTTCGATTACGCGGATCACCACCCGGGCCCGGGCGAGATCGCCGTCATCGTGGAGATCGCCGATTCGAGCCTCGCGGTCGACCGCAAGCTGGCCACCGAAGTCTACGGGCCCGCCGGGATCCCGGTCTACTGGATCGTCAACTTGATCCATCGCCAGGTCGAGGTCTACACCGAGACGAGCCCGCTCGGCTACCGTTCGACCGAAGTCATTCCCGAGGGGCAGTCTGTACCCGTCGTGATCGACGGGCACGCAGTCGGCTGGATCGCCGTTTCCGATATCCTACCCCCGCGACAGGCCGCCCCGCAGACCGGGGGGTGAGCCTGCTCTGTTGAAAACTCGCACGGTCAGCAGCAGAGATCACGCACCCCCACCGAGAGTGGAACTTGAACTTCTCCCCCCCTCTGTGACGCTGGACTAACCGGATCCCGGGATTCATCGTCGTAACCAACTATTCGCCCTGTATTTATGGCGTGACGATTGAATATTCGGAACCAGGGCGATTTCGGCAGTAAAATCAGGCAGTGACTAAAGTTATGGCGTGACGATCGAATATTATTCGGAACCATGGCGATTTCGGCAGTAAAATCAGGCAGTGACTAAAGTTATGGCGTGACGATCGAATTTTCGGAACCATGGCGATTTCGGCAGTAAAATCAGGCAGCAACTAAAGTTATGGCGTGACGATCGAATTTTCGGAACATTCACTTCTTCTTTGGCACCGTCGTTTTGTCGAGTTTTCGCGTGCCTACGCCACGTCGATCCGTCGCGTACCTCGCTTCGAGTGCCGTGAAAGAAGCAAGCGAAACACATAGTGAACAATACCGACAATTGGTGATGGCAATTTCGGTGGCACGTTGCCACGAACTTTACCGTCGTCGAACAACGCCCTCGCTCTGTTCCGATTCGCTTACACCTGTTAAACTTGCGGAGTACGCACTCCACCGGAAGCAATCATCGAACCCGTCGAAAAAATGGCAAAAAGTGGCAATACTACGGGGGCCTTCAAGCATCCGTACATTAGTGTAAATCGGCCGCATTCTGAATGCTGCGAAGCGTGGCACTGGCCGGGCCACCGTCTGCAATCGGATTGCTGGCAACAGGAGCGCCACAGTCCACCCAAGCTCACCTCTGTGTCGTTCAACACTGCGTTCGACTCCCAACGGCTCTTGGTCCCCTTGAACCAGTGTCCCCCGTGTGCCTCCCGCGGACTCCGGTGTCGGCGATCGAGAACCCAGCTACATATGTTATGGACCAACTTTTGCGATTCGGCCACTTCGTCGACCAGAAAACCTGGGATTTTCAGTCGGCTCGCACCGGATGCAACGACGACTTCGATCGAAACCCCCAGTTTGCGCGCGCCCCGGCTAGAGAGTCGGCAAAAAAGCTCGGCGCGACTCCCGCACCCACGCGGTTCATTCAAGTTGGGCCAGAGCCCACGCGCCTCACGCGAACCCGAAGAGTGCCGTTGACAGACCAGGGCACTTGGACAATAGTGTCCACCTCCCGGGCGAACGAGGAGAATTCCCATGGGATTTCTCCCACAGCAATGGATGTGCGGATCGCCCGCCGCCCCAGCGACACAATGGATTGATCCTGCAAGGATGAGGGCCTGGAGCGAGGTCCGGGCGGACGAATATGGTGAACAATCGCCGGTGGCTGCGGCAAGGCATCCCCCTGGACAGAGCCGCGGCACGACGCCCCGGTCATCCCACCTTGACGGCGAGCTGGATCGGTCTCGACCCGCCCCAGATCGCGGTCTCGCCGCCGGGCGTTCCGTCCGAGCCCGGACCGCGGGCCCGGATCCTCTTCGTCAATCAGTACTACTGGCCGGACCACGCATCGACCGCTCAGCACCTGACCGACCTGGCGGAATTTCTCGCCGAGAAGGGATTCGAGAGCCACGTGCTGGCCTCCCAGGGCCGCTACAAACCAGGCGAGCCCCGGCCCCCCGCCTTCGAAATTCACGAAGGCGTCCACATCCACCGCGTGCCCGCAACCTCGCTCGGCCGTCGCGGTACCTGGGCCCGCATGACAGATTATCTCAGCTTCTATTCCGGCGCGGCAGTCAAGGCTCTTCGCCTGCCGAGATTCGACGTGGTCGTCACGCTCACCACGCCGCCGATCATCGGACTCATCGGCACGATTCTCAAGCACCTCCGCGGCTGCCGACACATCGTGTGGAGCATGGATCTTCATCCCGACGCCAGCATGGCGCTGGGCCGGATGTCGCCCCGCAGCGCGTTCGGCCGCTTGATGTACGCCCTCAGCCGCGCGGTCTACCGCCGCGCCGATCAGGTCGTCGTGCTCGGCCCCTATATGGCCGACCGCATCGCGCTCAAGCAGGTCGCCGCCGAGCGAATCGTCACGATCCCGGTCTGGAGCCGGCGCGACGAGATCTACCCGCTGCCCCGCGACGCAAACCCACTCCGCAAGTCGCTCGGTCTCGAGGGATCGTTCGTCGCCATGTACTCGGGCAACCTGGGGCTTGCCCACAGCTTTGACGAGTTTCTCGAGGCAGCCCGCCGGTTGCGAGAGCGCTCGGATATCGTCTTCCTCTTCATCGGTGACGGCCCGCGGAAAGGCCAGGTCGAAGCGGCCCGGGATTCCCAAGGCCTCACCAACATCCGCTTGCTCGATCCGGTGCCGCGCGACTGGCTGCACGCATCGCTCTCGCTCGCCGACGTGCACCTCATCTCGATGCGGCCCGAAATGAACGGTATCGTCGTGCCCGGCAAGCTCTACGGCGCGATGGCCGCCGGCCGGCCGATCATCTTCATCGGTCCCGAGCACTGCGAGCCCGCGGACACGATTCGCCATGCTGGGTGCGGCTTCACACTCCCCTCCGGCGATGCTGGCGCGCTCGTTCAATCGCTCGAGCTTTTGGCCTCGGACCCAAGCCTCGCCCGTCGCATGGGTGAGCGCGCCCGCACAGCTTTCATCGCCCACTACGAACAACGCCTTTGCTGCATGCGATGGTCCGAGCTGATCGAGGAAACCCTGCCTCGGGTCCGTCGCAGGATCCCGCGCTCCGCCCCCCTGCCGGCAGGTCAAGCACGGCCGGAGCTAGTGGGAACCGCCCGCGGCTGACCAACGCGCGTTCAGGAGTCATGAGGTACCAACTCTGTCCGTTCGCCCGGTTCGGAAGCGATCGCCAAACCCACTTGGAGGACCCAATCCATGAAGACCACCGGAAGTTACTGGGCCGCCGTCGCCATCGCTGCCTTCGCGCTCATCGATCAACCGGCTCGAGCCCAGACTCAGGCGTCGGGAGTCGCCGAGATCCAGGCGCGGCACGATCATGCCTTGATCAATGATCTCGCACAATACCTCCAGCAGAACCCGCAAGCCCACGACCGCGACCAGGCGTACGCAGCCCTTTTCAACAAGGCAATCGAGCACGACTGGTTCACTGAGGTCGAGAATCTTGCCGGGCAGTATTTGAAGTCCGACCCCGACGGACCCGTCAAGGCACTCGCGCAGATCATCCAGACCATGGCCCACGCGCATGCCGGCCGATTCGACCTCGCACTCGAGCGCTTCAAGGTGCTCATGCAGGGCCTCGGCCAGGATGAACAGGAAGAATTCGCCGCGAGCTTCTCCGAGAACCTCGCCGCCACCGCGGTCGCCGCCGGCGACGTCGCCACCGCCCGGGCGGTGCAGAACACCCTGCTTGCGCGATTCGGTAACAACCCCAACTTGCGGCAGAAGGTGCAGGCCGAGCTCAAACGGCTGGACAAGGTCGGCAAGCCTGCTCCCCAGTTCGCCGCCGAAGACGTGAAGGGCAGCCCGCTGCGCCTCGCCTCTTATCGCGGCAAGTACGTGCTGATCGACTTCTGGGCCACCTGGTGCGCGCCCTGCATCGCCGAGCTTCCGCGCCTGCAGGCCGCCTACCGCACCTACCACGATTCCGGCTTCGAGATCATCAGCATCAGCCTCGATGAAAACAAAGGCGCGGTGACCGACTTCGTGAAAGCGCGGAACATCCCCTGGCCCCAGATCCACAACGGGACCTCAAGGGCCGACCTGGTCGAGTCATTCGGCGTCATCACAATCCCGGCCGTCTATCTGATCGACCCCGAGGGAACGATCGTCCGGCTCGACCTCCGCGGCAAAGCGCTCGACGACACATTGGCCCGCCTGCTCAAACAACCGGCCCGCGCCGCTCGAGCCAGTTCCACTCCGAAAGCCGTTCAATAGAATCCCGGCTCGGGCGGCGCTGACTGGCATCTGAGCTCGACTCAGTTCGATTCCGATTAATGCGGACCTGTACCCGTCCGGTCGGCGGGATCCAATGCCTCTACGCGGAGTTCTTCGGCTGGGAGGCCGTTGCAGTCTACTCCAACGGCCGGTTTTACCACCCCGAGTTGAATTCCAAACGTTCGTTCAGATCTTCACGGCGTTCGCGCTACCGTATGTGCCGTTCCTCTTTGGGGCGGTGCGCGACGAGATCCGCGTGTCCGTAGCCACGTGATGGAAGTGTGGTTCACGGCCATACTCGTCACGAAGAGACCGCGCCGAAACTCGATCCGCCAGACTGGGGCCACTGTTTCCTTGATCGCCGTGATCCTCTGGCCAGGCGAGTCTTCCGTTCAAGGCTGGTTCGCGCCAGGCAGCATAAGCCTCGAAATTCCGTCGACGAGCATGACCTCATGGAAATTGAACATCAGCCCGAGCGGGATGTTCAGCAGTTTCATGTAACTGAGCAGCTTCGCCTTGTGAATCGGCACGACGTGCTCGACGGCCTTCAGCTCGACCAGAAGACAACTATCGACGAGCAGATCGAACCTCAGCTTCTCCCTGAATACGTCGCCCTTGTAATCGATGACCACCTCTTCCTGGTTCACAGCCGGAATGCCTCGTAGCTCGAGCTCGCGCAGCAAGCAACGCTCGTAGATGCTCTCCAACAACCCCGGGCCCATGATCCGGTGCACTTCAATGGCGGCACCAATGACCTCGCTGAAGAGCTTGTCAGCTTTGGCAAAGAGCGGATGCATAATGTTGGTCTCGGATTTCAACAGAATCAAAGTCGAGTAGCGGAGGGACGGGTGTGACCCCGTCGCCTCCGCCCTCTTCAAACCGGACTTGCAGATTTCCCGCATCCGGCTTGCCCAAATCCTCTCGATCGAAGGCGATTCGCAGGGAGGCAGCGATAAGTCATTTCAGGAGCCGCAGGCCGAGGCTCTGCAGGTGGAAGTAATCTGACTTGCCTACCGGGGTACGGTAGGCTCGCTGACTGCGACGTTGCAAGTGACGCGTCAAGCGCAGCAGCATGAAGCTATTGAGGTTCCGAAACCGATGGCGGGGATAGCCGTAACGGAAGTATCCGCTCCAGCCTTTTGTCCAGCGGTTGATACCGTCTATCACCTCTCGGATGGAGACGAAACACAGCCTGGGCCCAGTCATCTCTCGGATTCTGTCGTGGGCGCGAGCCATCGACTTGACTGAGGGAAACACGTTGAGATATCGATGATCGCGGCCAAAGAGGTCCCGGTCGTATCGCATCGCAAAGCCCAGAAAGTTCAGGCTCTGACCCGGTTCATGCAGCTTGACGATTCGCGTTTTCTCGCGGTTGACGGTGAGCCGAAACCGTCCCTCTAACAGATTCTCGATCCAATCGATCAAGCGCTGAGATTGATAGCGTGCCAGGACCACAAAGTCATCGGCATACCGCACGAGTTTGGCGTTGGCCCAGCGACTAGGTCCGTCGAAACGATAAAACAGCTTCTCGAACCAATGCAGGTAGAGATTCGCCAGCAACGGTGAAATTACTCCACCCTGCGGCGTCCCCTGTTTCGGCCGAGTCACTTTAGTCTTACCGTGTCCGTCGGTCTCGACGACTGGGCTTTCCAGCCACATGCGGATCAGCGTCAGCACGGAGCGGGCGGCAATCCGTCGTTCCAGGCACTTGATCAATGCATCATGTGGAATTGTGTCGAAGTACGATTTCAGATCCGCGTCATAGATCTCGCGAAACCCGGAGGGAACATGCTGACGGATCGTGTCAATCGCTTGGTGAGCATTCCTTCCTGGACGAAACCCGAAGGAGCAGTTCAAGAAGTCAGCCTCAAAGATCGGCTCGAGTATCAACATGGCCGCCGTTTGGACGATCCGGTCTTTGACCGTGGGAATTCCCAGCGGTCGCATCCGGCCGTCCGGTTTCGGGATATAGACGCGTTTGACCGGCTGCGGACGATAGCGTTTGGTGCGAAGCTCTTCGTGCAACTGCCGTATGTAGGCATCCCATGCAGGGTCATCCAATGTGACGAGGTCCTGACAGGTGACGCCGTCCACCCCGGCAGCGCCGTTGTGATTCAGCACCAGGGTCGCCGCAATCCGCAACACGTCTTCCCGATAGATCCGGTCGTACAGAGCGTAGAACCGGAACTTCGGCTCCTGCTTGGCCTTTTGACCTAGCTTCTTTCTCAGTTCAGAGACTTTCGGCGGTAGCAGGACCCCAGACTTCACTTCTGGCTCAGCCAGTTGTTGGTCCCAGGTCAGGCCACCGTGTTCTTCCGTAGTGGGACGTTTGTCCAAGCGGATCTCCTCACTTCTGATGAAGCGTGAATTTGGCAGGGGTCCTTTGCTCCACGGTGGTTAGCCGTATCGTCGCTACTACGACCCCCTCCTACTCCCGGCCAGGCCGCACGGCGGTTATGGTTTCCCGTCGGTCGTTGGTCAGAGATCACTTCCAGATCTCAGACCGCCAAGCCGGGCCTCTCAGGTTCCTCACTGATCTGTCGACGCCCGCCATCCCCTCTCACCCCGGGTAGCCCATCCGCTGCACGTGCTCGTTGCTTCACGGATGGTGTCTGGTTTCGCCGCTTCTGGACGGTTGACCGCTACCACTCGTTTAACGAGGCCGAAACGGGTTCACGCTTTCGCATTACGGCTGACGTCTTCGCCTTCTCGGGCTCCGACGGCGCGGTTGCCCGCACCGCCGCCGAGTCGGCTTCATGGTGAACGAGCAATTGCCATGGGCAGTTCCTTTCAACTGACAAGATCAGCGAGACTTAGCCTGACGCACCAGAAGCAAACAAACGTAACGAAGAATTCCCCGACAATGCAGCCGTTTTGAACGCTCGATTCATGGTTCCCGCTCCCGATCCGACGGCCGTACTCGTCACGATCCAGACCCCGACGCGCCCTTTCCTGGCTGCGTCCGCTTCAGGCTCTTCGCTCCCCCCTTCGTTTCCTTCGTTACCTTCTGTTCAATTCTGGCTTCGCACCTGGCATGACATGCCTGGAAATACCCGCGACTCTGTCGATTCATGAGCTCCGTCCCCAGAATCTCAGCCGCCTCCCACCTCCCCATCGACTGCCGTTTTCGGCAGCTCCGCTCGTGCCACAAACTCCCTGTGCGCTCGCCGGCGCGCGCCGATCAGCAAACTGTTGAAGATGAACGCGTAAGCCAGCGCCGGCGTGATCGCCCCTCCCTGTATCGCTTTTGTTAAAACCGGCTGATCCGCATCAATCGAGCTCATCGCGATCCCGGCGATCGGGCTCAGGCTGTAGATCACCTGGCCCACGCGGCTCGTTTCCCTCGGGATCGACGCGAACATGAAGATCGTGCCGGCAACCAGCGGCAAGAGCCACGCCAGAAACAGGAACAGCCCGAAATACATTTTTCCCCTGGCTCCAAACCGCAGGAAGAAGTACTGCATTCCCAGGCCGAAATACGCGACCACCAGCACAGCGAGGGCAACCCCCAGCGGGTAATTGCGCACCGCGCCAGCCGGCAGGGCGGTGGGCGCATTCGCTCCCGCGTTCCAGATCACCGTTCCCGTCACGAGCAGGATCGCGCAGGCACCCGCAAGAAACAGCCAGTTCAGCGCGAGGTCGTCCCAGGCGGGAAGCTTCGAGAGCCCTTGCTTCCGGGCGCGCAGCAGCCCCTTCACATATTCAGCCTGCGTCGGTGTCACCATCATGATCGAGAAGATCGAAACCCCTACGAGGAAGTAGAGCGCGACAACCTGCAAGACATCGTACGACTGCTGCTTCCAGATTCCGCCCAGACAGAGGATCGAAATCGTCAGCACGGCCGCCAGGCCCTGTGCCTTCGACAGCGGGTGAATCCGCTCGCTCCCCATCCGCCTCCGCGCCGCCAGGTAGAGAAAGAATAGCGCCGAGAAGATGTACAAGAGCGCGACCGCAAGCCAGGGCAGCGAAATGCCAAAGAACAAGAGCTGCTGATCCATATCCACGAGCTGGCCGGCGCGGCCAATCACCCGCATCCCGATCCACAAGATCATGATCACCAGGAATACGAGGGCCCCGATCCCTCCCCGCGTCCCGGCTCGGGGCTTTGCTAATAGTGCGCTCAAGAGCCCCAATCCGTGAAACAGCCACGCGAACGCAACGAGAGCGATCATTAACTGGATGAGCCCAGGCGCGCTCGGTACGCCAAATCCGACGCACAGGAGCGCGTACGGCAGCGTGGTCGCCAGAAGCACATACTCCCGGACCGGAGCGCCGAAGAAGAACCCGAGCGTCAGCTCGTCGCGCGACAGCGGCGAGACGCGGTGAAAATCGAGAATTCCCGACGACCGGCACGCTCCCACCGATGAAGCAATCTGCGTTCCGCCGACCGCCATGATGATGATGATCTGGAGCAGAAAGAGCGTCGCGAACGCCCCGCCATTCGCAAACGAGTTGAGCTGAAAACCCGCCCACGCGATGCAGAGACACAGCGCCTGCACCACCACGATCCCGCTCAGAAGCGCCTGCAACCGCAGCCGCGACCGCAGGTACTTGACGAAG
This sequence comes from uncultured Planctomycetota bacterium, assembly GCA_963823665.1. GTDB lineage: Bacteria > Planctomycetota > Planctomycetia > Isosphaerales > Isosphaeraceae > CAVXHV01. Next base: position 814,162 of record CAWGMQ010000006.1, on the reverse strand, counting down.
ATCGGATTGTCGAGCCACTTCAGGATATGCTCCCAGACCATCACGAAAGCTCCTTCGACCCGACTTTGAGGAACAGTTCCTCGAGGTTGCCCTTCCGCCTCTCGAACGACGCCACCCGCACGCCCCCCTGAACCAGCGCCGTAAGCAGGTTGCTCGCCGCCTCGGGGTTACCCGGGAACCGGAATTCGTACGTCCCGTTCTTGTGCTCCACCGGCCCGGCGCTGGGCGTCCCCCCCACGATCGACAGAAACCGTTCCGGCTCGGAGAGCACCTCGATCGAGATCAAACTGTCACCCATCACCTGCTGATTCACTTCGTCGATCCGGCCGCCGACCACCAGCCGGCCCTTCTCCATGATCGCAACCGACGTGCAAAATTCATCCATCTCGGTCAGGATGTGCGACGAGATCAGGACCGTGCGATTCTCTTCCGCCAGCCGGCGCAAGATATTCTTCAAATCGATTCGCCCTTGTGGATCAACGCCGCTGGCCGGCTCGTCCAGGAGCAGCACCTTGGGATCGGGCATCAGCGTCTTCGCCAGCATCAATCTCTGCCGCATGCCGCGAGACAGCTCGACGACCAGCGCCTTCCGCTTCTCCGTGAGCCCCACCATCTCGAGATACCGGTCCACGTCCGTGCGCCGCCTGGCCCGTGGAGTGCCGTAGCTGGCAGCGAAGAGATCGAGGAACTCCCAGACATACAGGTCTTCATAAACCGGCGGGAAATCCGGCATGAATCCCATCACGCGATAAACTTCCTCGGGATGCTCGCGCATGTCGACGCCCATCACCTCGATCTCGCCGTACGTCGGCTCGATGAGGCCCAGGAGCGCCTTCATGGTGCTCGTCTTCCCCGCGCCGTTGGGCCCGATCAACCCGCACACTTCCCCGGGGTCGACCGAGAGCGTCAAATCATCGACCGCACACGTGTTGTCATAATCCACCCGCAGGTCTCGAATCCGAATCACACAGGCCTCCTCATCACGACATCACGATCGCGGCCCGGGCGCCGCTGCCCGGCCAACCGCATTCTTCACCGCGTCAAACCGCGCACGCGCGTCCTCCGCTTCCGCTCGATCCACCGCTGCCTCCAGTTGATTCGTCAACTCCGTGATTTCCTTCTGTAGTCCCGCGTCGGTTTTTCCATTCTTGCGCAACTCTACGAGCTTGCCCCGAATTCCCTCGTCGACCGCGAGTGCTTGATCGAGCAAACCCAGCAGCTTCTTCTTCGACTCGGAAAGTTCCCCGCCGGCCTTGCGCGATCGCTTGAGTTGCGCTTCCGCCAGAGAAAGCCCGGCTTTGGCCGCCAGCTCGTTCGAACTGGCCCGTTCAATCTCCGCCTTCAGCTCCATCGTGCGCTGGTGCTTCTTGAACGTCTTGAGGACGAACAGCTTCGATTTTGCCAGGTCGATCGCAAATTGGGCCCGTTCCTGCTCAAGCTCGGAAGCAACCCGGCCGTCTTCAAACCGATCCTCCAGCTCGAGGTCCGACGCCGAACCCTTGGACAGTTCCTTGATCTTGGCGCACCGCTCGATGGCCTTGACTCGCTGCTTCATCGCTCGGTTCAAATCATCCTTGGCCTCTCCGAGCTCCCGCTCGAGCCTCGCCTGTTCCTGCGGAACCGCGGCTTCAAGATATTCCTTCAATTGCAGCTCCGCAAACTCCCGCGCCATTTTCGCGCTCGAGAGCCTGGCTTCTGCTGCCTGAACCTTGCTGGTCTGGCTGTCCAGGTCCGAGCCACCCGGCTCCGCACCCCGGATCGCCTCCAGCACGATGCGGCTCAGGCGTGCGATCCGCTCGTGACACGGCGTCATGCGCTCGCCAATGCCCGCCACGAACGCAGAGATCTCAGCAGGAACCGGCGCATCCGCCTTGGCACCGGCCTGTCCCTGGGCCGTTCCGGCGGCGACCCGGGAGTCCTGCGCCGCCCAGAACCCGGCCAGCACAACCAGAGCGGCGGCGGCCGTCATGTGGATGAATCGTCCCGGTGCGGGCCTTCCTTCGCCAGGATATCCCTGCAAAGGCCGACCCTCACGACCGTCTCGCGGGAACCAGCGACTCGACATCGTGACCTCCTCGAGCCCAGAGCGAAGATTCATTCCACGATCTCTCGAAGACCTCGATTCACGGCCTGGAACGGCCATATCGAGCGGCCGCCTCGCGGATCGCCGTCTTGAGCCGATCCACCCGGGCGGCGGCCTGATCGGCTTCTGCTTTCGCGATCAGCCCCTCGAGCTGACCCGTCAGGTCTCGCGCGGCCTTGCCACGGGCCGCGTCAAGTTCCGTGTTCTTCTGGAGCAGCGCCAGCTCCGCCCTGATCTTCTCATCGAGCGAGAACGCCCGGTCGAGTATGGAAAGGCGCTCGCCTGGGGATTCCTTGGCGCCTGGCTTTTTTCCTGCCGCTTCGATCCGCTTGAGCTTCGCCACCGCAAGCGACCATTCAGCCTTTTTCCCCAGTTCGACCGAGCCTGCTTTTTCGACCGCCGACTTCAGCTCCTTGGTGGTCTTGTCCTTGGTATAGTCCTGCAAGACCTTCAGCTTTGACGCCGCAACCTCGAGCGCAAATCTGGCGCGGCGAAGTGCCAGCTCCCCTTCGGTGATCCTGTCTTCGTAAGCATACTCGAGCGCGACATCCGCTGCAGACCCCTTGGACGCTCCCTTGATCTTCGTGAGCCGTTCCTTCACCAGGTCAATCCGATCAAGCGCCCGTTTCAACTCCGTCTCGGCGAGTTTGATCTCTCCTTTGACAGTCGCCTCATCCTGTGGGTAAATCCCTTGCTCATATTCGAGAACGGCGATCTCCGCAACTTCACGCGCCAACTTCGCTTGCTGGTACTGCGCATCAGCGCTACGGACGCCGATCTCCGGATTCATGGCTTCCTTCGATGCGCGCGATTGATTGTCGATCTCGGCGATCACCGATTCCCCGAGCGCCGCGATCCGCTCATGACACCCTTTGAGCCGCCGCCCGACCTCCGCGATAAACCGGTCCCGTTCGGCGGACCCAGCATTCTTCTCGGCAGCGCCGGCCTGCTGATCGGAAGCCGGGGAGAGGGCACGCGCCGTCGCCGGACGGCCCACCCACGCAACGAGCACCGCCACCGCCACAGTCGCCGCCAAGGGAAGCCGCGCCAGCCCAGAAGCCAATCGCTCGCCCGCGGCCCGACCAGGACCGCGACGTTTCCGCGCCAGAGGCCTGCAATTCCAGATCATGGGAGAGTCCTTGTGAATAAAACCGTCGTGTTTTGAAGTGACGTGATCATCCATTCGAGGCGGGGTGAAGAGCGCCGGCCCGAAGAAGCTCCTTGAGGAGCGATTTGCGGCTCCCTTCGCTCGCTTCCTCTTCAGCCTCGCCAATCAGGACGTCCAGCTGATTGACCCGATCCTCGAGCGCCCTCCGCCGGGCCCCGTCCGGTTTCCCGAGGCTCGAAAGCGCGTTGAGCTCGCCTCGGATCGAATCGTCCAGACGAACGGCTCCTTCGAGCTGAGCGAGCAGCCGCCGCTCGAGCGGGGTCAGCTCGGGTTTCGTGCCGCGTTCCTGCATCTTCTTGAGTTTCGCCTCTTGTTGCAGTAAGACTGCCTGCTTTACGCTCTCGCCCGCGCGAGCCCGCTCGAATTCCCTCTTCAGCTCTTTCTCGCGCTTGGGGCGCTCGAATTCAGTCCAGATCGTCAGCTTCGAACGAGCTTGTTCGAGAGCCAAGCGGGTCTTGGTCTCTTCGAGCTTCGCCGAGAGCGCGAGTGCACGCTCGCGGAATTCCCGGTCGTCAACGGCCTTCTTGGGAGTCTTCTTCCACGCTTCATCCGTGTCACGCGCACGTTCCTGTGCCAGTTGATTGAGTTCCTTGGCACGCGCCAGGTCTAGCTCGGCCAGCTTGATCGCGCCTTGGGCGGCCGCTCCCTCGTCTTTCGCGACCAACTGCTCATACTCGGCCAGAGCCGTTTCGGCGATTTCCCGGTCGAGCGTTGCGACCGCGAGATCGGCCCGCGCGACCTGGATGACGCTGGCCTGCGCGATCGGATCGTCCACCCTGGCCGCCTGCGCCTGGATACTGGCAAAGATCGGTTCCGCAATGCCTTTCATTCTCGCCTGGATCGCCTTCAGGTCCGTCATGATTTGCGTGACGAACGCACCAATCTCCGCGGGAAGGACAGCCTTCCTGTCCGGGCCCGGCTGCGTTCCCGCGGCGCCCGAGGGTTGCTCAACCGCAAGAAATCGACTCGCCTCTCGATCGACGCTCTTCTTCAGCTCCGTTGCCTCGATCTCGCCGGCAGCGTCTCCGGCTCGCGCGACCAAGATCTCCAGCTCATGCGCTCCCAGCTCGATCGTCTTCCGGGTCTTCTCACCGGTATCGCGGCCGCTCGCCATCGTTTTCACATACGCTGCGAGCTTCAATTCCAGCTGACCGCACTGCGCCAGCGTCGCCAGCAGTTGCCGTTCCCTCTCGCTCAATCCCGGTCGATTCGTCTGCGCCAGAATCCTGTTCTCCTTCGCCTGCTCCAGCGTGAGTGCCCCCTTGCCCGCGAGCTCGGCTGACCTCGCTTTCTCCACATCGCGGCGCAGCTCCTTGATCCGGCGAGGTTTCTCGTACTCCCTCAATCGCTTCAGCTTCGCCTGGACGCGTTCCACGGCATGCGCCGCTCTCTTCTGCTCGAGCTCCGCGCCAATCACATCCGCCAGCATCTTGAAGGCGGCTTCGTCCAGGATAACCTTGGCCTTGGCCCGAAATTCGCCGGCATGCTGCTTCGCAAACTCGTTCCGGTCCGTGGCCCTCCCCAACTCCCCCTCGGCGAGCACGACATCTCCCTGCGCGGTCGCTTCGTCTTGCTTGAATATTCCCTCCTCATACTCTCTCACCGCGATCTCGGCGATCTCCCGGACTAGCGTTGCAGTAGCAGCATTCGAGCGGGCAGATGCAACGACGACCTGCTGCTTTGTCAGGGAATCCCGAATGGCCGACGGTTCCTTGACGCGATCCAGCAGGGGACGCGCGAGTCGAGTCAAGGTCGCCAGGCTGTCCCTGTGCCGTCGCTCGACCCCGGCCAGAAACCCGGCGACCTCCGGCGGCACCAACTGCGCGTCATCAGCCGCCCGCGCAACTTCTCCCGTTTGCCCTGCGCTCGCCGGCGTCCCGTGAACCAGCCACACGCAAGCCAGCACCATCACCGTGCCCGCTGTCACGCCCAAGCCGATCTTGCAAGCCACCCGAAGCCTGGCCCGACCAGTTCCGACGACCACACGACCGCAGTCGGTGACAGTGCAGAATCGCGCCATGACGTCATCCTCCCAATACTGGCCGCATCGCATCCGGAAGTTACTGCTCGATTATCCCTTCGCAGCAGCCGCATAGATAGGATCAAGCTCGCAGGATCGAATTAGCAACTGACAAGTGACAGATGCCAACTGACATCCAATAATTATCTCTGATAAATCGGCAAATACCGATACTCAACCGTGAGCGCCAGCACCGCCATCGCCGTGCAGTAATTCCGGCCGCCGATCCGGTCATTGCCGTCATCCGAGAGCCAGCTCCCATCCGCCTGCTGGTGCTCGAGCAAGAGCGCGGTGAGGTTCGATTGATAAGGAAGGTAATACTTGTCTCCCATCTGAAACATCGCGATCGGACAGTAATAAACCTCATAGAAGAAGTACTGCCCCGACCACTGCGGCGGATGCTTGAGCAAATACTCCGCGCCGGCCGAGGCTTCAGCGGTCAGGTGCTCTCCGCAGATCTCAAGTGCCAGGATTCCCGTGCCGGTGCGGGCATTGTTCGGGCCACCGCCCGGTTGATAGCCGAACCCTCCGCCATGCTTGAACGCGCATCGTTTCAAGTACGCAATCGCTTTGTCGATGCTGGACGAGGGCACCTCACACCCCGCCGACTTCGCGGCCCGGAGCGCCATTAGCTGCCAGCCGGTCACGCTGATGTCGCTGTCGCCCGAGTTCCACTGATAGCGCCAGCCGCCGGCCTGATCGGGCGCCTTGGGAATGTTCTGCGCGACCAGGATCAGCTTCACCGCGCGCCCGAGCGCCGTCTGGACGCGGCGCGACAGCTCCGGGTCCGGCGTCATCCCCGCGACTTCGGCAAGCATGAGCGTGCTGATGCCATGGCAGTACATCGGCCCATGGCTCGTCTGTGCGAGCAACAGCCCGTTCGGGTGCTGGTGCGCCAGAACATACCGGATGCCCTTCTCGATCGACTCGCGATAGGGCCCCGGCTCCCCAGGCACATGCCCCGCGGCAAGAAACGCCATGACCGCCAGCGAGGTCACCGACGCCATCGGCCCAAAACTCCCCGAGACCCAGGCCCCGTCGGCTTGCTGGTGCGTCTTCAAGTACTCGAGCGCCTTCTTGATCGCCGCATCCGCTTGGCGCGGATCTCGCCGCGCGGACGCCGTCTTCACGCCGTCATCTCCGCGCAGGGGAGCCAGCCCATGTACCTCGAGCGAGAAGACCACGGCGAACACCAGCAATCTTCTCAAATGAACGCGCCTTTCAAACATCATGGTTTCACATTCTCGCGCGCGCCCGCCTCGGCCGCTATCTCCCGGAAGTAGAGCTGAATGATCCGCGCATAATCGTCGCGATACCGCCCGGCCTGCATTTGCAGGATCTCGTTGCGCAGGTGGCCGGGCAGCTCGCCCCACGCGCGGCCGGTCTTCTGCCTGATGAGCGTCTTGAGCTCCGTCAGGTTGGCTTCACCCTTGGCGCCGGGTGCGCTCCTGGGATCAGGTGTGGTCCCCGCGGCCGGCGAAGCCGGAAGACCGGCCTCCTCATCCCCCTCGGCCGCGTGCTCGCCGCCGCCGTCGTCTATTCCGGCGGGTTCCGGTGCCGGGGCCGCGGCCGTCAGCTCGGCGGCCGCCAGCAGATCGCGTGCGGCCCTGTGCATCGCCTGGCGGGCTTCTGCTCCCGCCTCGCCCGTTCGCGCCGGGTCGCGCCGCGCTTCCTCCAGCTCCTGCGCAGCCTTGTGCATCTGGTCGCGAGCGTCGCCAAGCGCCTCCGCTGCCTGCCCCTGCTCGCGGGCGCCATCCGGAGCAATCGCACCCTGGCCATCAACCATTTCCGATCGCAGCGCAGCCACCGCGTCCTCGGCCAGCTCCGCGCCTCGACCCAGCACGGCCGCGGCCCGCCGCTCGTCATCACGGGCCGCGTGCGCCCGCCCTCCGGCCAGGTTGTTGACCGCCTGATCCACGGCCGATGGCGTATGGACGCCCACGTGGTTGGCGGCCTCCTGCGCCAGATACGCCGCCCGGCCGCTCAAGTTCTGCACGCGCTCATGCAATTCCTTGAGCTCCTGGCCCAGCGCAACGGCTTCCTTTCGAATCGTCTGTTGCGGTCCCGCTCGCTCGCCCAGGATTGCCTGGAAACGCTCCTTGATCCGACGCTGCCGGCGCGCGAGCTCTCCGGCGCGATCGGCGTGCTCCGGCTTGATCGCAAGCTCCGGGTCAGGGATGCGCGACGGCTTCGGCGCAACTGGCGCTTTGGCCTTCTCGACTCCGGCAGGCGACGAGGATGCCTTCGCTAACGCCTGCGGCCTGTCGGCCAACTGATCGGCCAGTGCCTGTGCGGCAGCGGCCGACTCTTGCATCGCAGTGGCCGCGCCCGCGGGGGCGTCCGCGTTCCCATCCCCTCCTTCGAGCACGTTTGCTGCTCGCTCTGCCAGACGCACCGCCTCCTCCTTCGCGGCTGCCGCGTCCGGAGCCGCCACGTTCCGGATGGCAGCGGCCAGCGAGCGCTCAGCTTCGGCCGCGCGGGCCCGTGCCGCTTTATCGGGCGCGACTTTTGCGGCGGCAAGGGAATCCTTCGTCGCCCGCGCGTCGTCGGCCAGTTCCTGTGCGAGGTCGTCCGCGGGCGTTTGCCCGCTGAGCTTCAGCTCCAGCCGGTCCATCGCGACGTGCGCTTCGAGCTCCGTGGCTCGAAGCAATGCGCGCGCCTGCTCGCGCTTGCCTGCGTCACGAAGATCGCGCAAAACTGCCGCGAGCTTCTGCGCGCGTCGCAGCGCCCGCTGCTGCTGCGGCACCGCGCGCGGCTCGGGCTCCATGGCTTCGAGCGCAGCGACCGCCTGCGCTTGCTTATCGGCCGTGCCGTTCAGGCGTGCGGCAAGCTCCGCCGCCGCGCCTGCGGTCGTCGCCGGCCGGTCCGGGCGTGGGTCGGTCTCGCGCATATTCCGCGCGATCTCCTCGGCAACTTCATTCGACTGCCTGCGCGCGTCCGCGAATCGCTGGCGCGTCGGCTCCTGCCGCCGCCACGAATCCTGCATCTCGTTCGCCAGCCGCTCGAGCGCCTGGCGGGCGTCATTCTTGCGGTCGGTGATTTCCTGCGTTTTCTGGGACGGGAGAGTCTCGGCCGCGCGCACCGTCTTCGCGGCCGCATCGCGCGCCGCATCGTGCGGAAAATGCGCCTGGCCCTCCTTGCCGTCCGGAGGCTTGATCGTCCTTGCCAGCTCGGCGATCGCACGCTGGCGCGCCTCGAGAGGCTTCAGCCGCGCGGCGAGCGCTCTTTTGTCTTCATCGGTCAACTGCCTTCCCGCCACCGATTGCAGCGCCCGGTCGATGTCGCGGTTGAGCACATCCTGGCGGCGGAAGAGCCGGATAGCCAGCGCCTTGGGATCGTCGGGCACGTCCGCGATCTCTCGAGCGAATCGGCGCAGATCGAGCTCGGCGAGCTCCAGTCGCTCGCGGCCCGCGTCCATCTCTCCGCGCTCGATCGGCTCGATCGGCTGCTGGATTCTCTCCGTGCTGAACCGGCCGCGTCCGTTTTCCGTCAGTGCATGGGCCACGGAGACACCCAGCTTGCGCGCATCGTTTTCCAGCTCTCGCTGCAGCTCCGCCAGCTCCTTGAGCCGGGCCGCTTGCTTCGAAGGCTCGGCGGTCCGTCGTGCTTCCTCGCGTTCTTGCTCGGCCAGTTCGCGCACCCGGCCCGCCAGTCGCTCGGCCTTGCGGAGCTCTCCGCCCAGGACCAGGCCCCGCAAGGCGGGCGTCGTGCGCAGCAGTGCGTCCAGCTCGTTTCGTACCGCCTGTTGCTCGGCTTCGACGCGGTCCCTCGAGGCACGGTCGCCGTTCGTCTCTTGCGCCGCGGCGGCCAGATCCTCCTCGCGCTTGGCCAGCTCGTCCAGGCGGTTCATCTCGGCCGCTTCTCGCGCCTTCGCATCGGCCTTGCGTGTCAACTCCTCAAGACGCTCGCCCAGTGCCGCCAGCCGCCCCACGGCCTGCTCGAGGCTCGCATGCCGCGCGGCCGCGTCAGCCTCGCGGCCGGCTTGCTCGATTCCCGCGCGTGCTGCCTCCGCTTCCACGGCGGCAACCTGATGCGCCTCGCGTGAAAGCTCGCGCATCCCGGCGCCCTGATCGAGGTCGCGCGAGAGCAGCTTGACCTGATCTTCAATCGTGCGCGTGGCCGCCTCTCGTTCCGCCAGAGCTGCCCGGTGCTCGTCGTCCCACTCGTCATCCCCACGCCGCACGGCATCGGCCTCCTGTCGAAGCAATTCCGTCTGCTGACGGTCGGCCGCCACATCTTTCTTCAGCGATTCAAGCCTGGTGTGCAATCCCGCTGCCCTGGCCCGGCTCGCTCGCACGCGCAGCGGCTCGGCCGAGGCTACGATCGAGAGCGTTTGCACGGGCGACCAGACGACATTCGGCCCCCGCGGGGCAGGGCGGTTGTCCGCCACCCTCACGCGATACGACACCGAATCCCCCGGCTTCACGGCCAGCGGTCCCAGGGCAAGTGCCGCGCTCCCCCGCGCCGATCGCGAGCCCAGGCCCGGCAGCGCCACTTCGATGTGCCCGGTCTCGCCTTCGCCCGACGCCGAATCCCTTTTCTCGATCGTGTAATGCAGCTCCACCGAGGCGACCGCAACGTCATCCCGCGCGGCGATCGCCAGGCCGAGCGTATCCTTCGGGCTCGCTTCGCTCGCATCTTCCGGCCCGCGCACCGCGACGACCGGCGGCGCATCGGCGCGCACGATCACGCGCCGCGGCAGATCGGCACGACTCTTGATTCCCAGCTCATCGCACAGCGACACCGCGTAAGGACCCGAGCGAGTCGCCTCGACCGCAAGCGACCCGTTGCGCTCGTCGCTCTCGACGTCCGCCGCCATCTTCTCGGCCTTCGCCGATTCACCCTCGCCTGTTCCGACCGGCCACTCGACCTCGATCGATCGCACCGCCCGGCTCGCTTTGATCTCGAACGTCACCCGGCTCCCCTCGAACGCCTCGATCCGGGTCGGGTCGGCCGCTCGCGCCGCGGGCCGCTTGGTGTAGGCCGGCGGCTCGACCCGCGCCTGGATCTCCGCGATAGCAGGCGGCTCGACCACGCTCACCGTGTAGCGCGGGCTCTTCACCGATCCGCTTTCGACATGATAAGTAATCGAACGGGCCAATCGTGGAATCGCGATCTCGAAATGACGCCCTTCTCGATGGGAAGTCGAGCCCGCCGGCGATTCCCGTTCGGCCGCCGCGGGCATCGCCACGCGGTGGCTCGTGCGCTCGCCCACGGCAGACCAAAGAAGCCAGGCTTCGCCTGGCGACGGATCGACGGCGAGCCGCGAGCGAACCGACGCCGAGACCGTAAGATCTGCCCCCACCGGCAGGGCACAATCGCCCGGCGACACCTCAAGCACGTGCCGGCCCGGCCGCTCGACATCGCCCCAGGGCATCAGAAAATGCCGCGCGAGCCGTCCGTACGTCTCCGGCCACACGAAAATCGGGGCCGCTAGCACCCAGAGCGCGCCGAGCCCGATCGCCAGCCGGCGGCCCGCCTTTCGCCAGGGAATCACGCGCGACGGCTCGACCGCTTCGACGCGCTCGGCCGCCCGATCGGCGACCGCTGCAATCAGCTTCGGTGATCCGTGCGACGGCGCCTTGCCCCCGAGCAAATCGACGGCGCCCGTCAAAAGCTCCCCAACGCCGGGATGCGCCCGTTCGGCAACGGCGGCCAGGTCGAACGCACCGGGGCGCCGCAGAATCGCCAGGACGACCGTCACGCTAAATGCGATCACCACCGCCGTAATCAACGCGCTGAAGTTTGCCCAGCGTAGTGCCGGAGGTAGCACCCACAGGAAATCCGCGGCCATCCCCAGCGCCGCCGCAATGGAGGCGACCAGGGCTGTCGTCCCGAGCCCGCGCGCAGCGACGCCACCAGCACCCGCCGGTCGAGCCCGCCCAGCATCTCTCCGATCGGCTTCGGCAGAGAGCGATTCAAAGACCGAACCGGTACCGTCGGCGCCCTCATATGGTCGAACTCCTTCCCACAGATCGCTGATCTCGACAACGCGATGCCGAATACGTGCGTTCACTCCCGGCTCTTGCGATCGTCGATCGCTCACGCGAGATATAGCCTACGGTCCCAATGCCAACCCCGCAATCACACATGTGGCATCACAAAACGCGCCATGCTGGCCATTCTGACGCCGATTCTCTAAGATCCTCAGGAAAAGCGCTGACGATCAACTGGTCGCCGGGCAATAGATAGCAGAACGGAAGCGCGGATGGATCCACGAGGGCCACAGCCATGGTCGGCATGAAATCCCGGCAAGTGATCGGTCAGGTCCAGGGCCTTCTGGCTCGCGGGGCACTCGGCCACCTTACCGATGCCCAGATCCTCGAGCATTTCTGCCTTCACCGAAGCGACGCTGATCTCGCGTTCGAAACCCTGATCCTGCGCCACGGCCCATCGGTTCTGCGCATCTGTCGGGGGTTGCTCGGCGATCGCGGCGAGGCTGACGACGCTTTCCAGGCAACATTCCTGGTCCTCGCTCGCCGAGCCGGATCACTGCACCCGCGAGACTCCGTCGGTCCCTGGCTCCTGGGCGTCGCCCGCCGCATCGCCATGAAGGCCAGGACCGCCGCGATCCGCCGGCGGTTCCACGAACGGCGATCGGCGGTGCCGGTCATCTTCGACCCGGCCACGACGCGTTTCGAGATCAACGAGCCGTTGCGCGAGGCGGTCGACCGGCTACCTGAGCAGCTTCGGGCGCCAATCGTCCTCTGTTACTTCGAGCGAATGAGCTACAAGTCAGCCGCCGCGACGCTCGGAATACCCGAAGCCACCGTCCGCGGCCGTCTGGTCAAAGCACGCGATCTGTTGCGGCAGCGTCTTTCGGCCGATTTCGATGCGAGCTCCCTGACGGGCCGAAGCTCCGAATCTTGCTCAACTGGGCACGCCATCCCGCTGCCGCTGCTCGACGCCACGACTCGCGCCGCAATTGCGTTCTCAAACCGCGTGTCTGTAACGACGGTACTCACCCCGTCTGTCCTGAGAATGGCGGAAGGAGCCCTCACGATGCTGTCTATGACCCGTTTCATGCGATTCATGGCGGCGACCCTTGTGGCCATCGCCGGCGTCACGTTTGCCGGCCTGCAAGCCCAGGTCCAGCCCACGTCCGAAGTACCCGCAAAGACATTCCTTGCCGATCCAATCCGCGAGCCATCTCACGAAATCTTGATCGTGGCCGACTCGATTCAGACGAAAGCGAAGGATAATCAAGTGCTGGTCGATGGACCGGGCACGATGTCTCTCTGGGTCGAGCGCGAGTTCTTGTCGGGCAAGCTCGAGGATTCGCCCAAGGGGTCGCGCGCAGGAGTCCGTGTTATTGAAGATCTCGTGGACACAGAGAATGCAGCTCCTCGCTCGAACCATCGGCGCCGGCGGCCAGCCTGTTTGCGAGGCCCGCCTTCAGGGCAAGGTCACCGCGCAGTGTGGCGACGATTCGATTTCCTGTGAAGAGTCGATGATCGTGCGCACCACGGATCCGGTGCCGCTCGAGCGAATTCAGCTCGCGATGAAAGCGCCGGCGAGTGACACCATCGCTCGGCGTCCGCGGACAAAAATCGCCGGGATCGATGCCTCTCGAAAAGTCGTTGTCGTCGCGCACGTGGTTGATCCTGATTCAAAAGCAATGGGAAATCGACAACGACTGTTTGCCGATGAGACGCTGTCGTACGATTGCAAGACGGGCGATTATCGAGTTTCTGGCAAGGGCCAGTTTCAACTGAACGTGCCCTTCCCAAAAGCGTCAGATTCGGGCAACGGCGGGATTCCACCGTTCGAGCAGTCCGAGATTTCGTTTAACACTGGCATGAAGACGACTTGGAGTTTCGAGAATGAGGCCGAGCTTGCCCGGAGCTTTATTGAATTCACAGGCGATGTAAGGCTTGCACGGCTCGCCACCGAAGGCACGCGGAGCACGGTCAAACCCGACGGCGGCAAAAACGCAGATGGGTATTTCGAGGCCCAAGGCCTCCGCATCATCGTCGATGAACTCCCTCGCCGCCAGCACGCTCCGGTCACCTATCGCGTGCACGCAACGTTCAGCGGCGGTGTCAAGGTGGTGAGCGACGGCCACATCGCCGAACTCTATAATCTTCACTACGATTCATCCGAGAATTGATCCCCACCGACCACACAGGCGAGAGCCAGCCACGAACTCCCGTCCGTCGACGACAATCGTGTTACAGATTCATCCCCGGATTTTGGTAGCGGAGGCGCCGGACCAGCCGCACCGCAGAGTCGTCGTTCGCTCCGCGAAAGCGCGCCTTCGCGACCCGCGCCGACACTGCGGTGAAGAAGCCCGCATCCGGGCGTTCACCTTGCCGCAAACACTGAGTTCTGGGAAGGTGAATAAAGCATCGCAATCCTGTGCGGGCGAGGCTCATTCCGAGCCGCGCAGGCGCATGAAATCGCGGCGAGCCAACGCGCCAAATAACCAAACAGTTCACCGTTCGACTACAAACGACGCGACACTCCCGGGTCCGTAGGAGCCGGCTCCGTCCGGCGATTTCCAATGTCGACGTCAGCCTCCAAACCGCAAGACTCCCAGCACGACATGGTCCAAACCCTGGTCGAAGCGTTCGTATCCGCCGGCCGGATCCCCACGGCCCTCGGGGAAGCCGCGCGCTGGGGTCGAGTCGATCTCCTCGAGAAGCTGTTCGAGAGCAGCGGCCTCGACGTCGACGTACGCAACGAATTCGACTGCACGAGCCTCATGCTCGCCGCGTCGGCCGGACAGACAAAGGCGATCAAGTACCTGATTGATCGCGGTGCCGAAGTCAATGCGCTCGGCGGACCACACAGCATGACTCCTCTCGCCACCGCCGTCGCCGCACTTCATCCCAAACGGGTCTACCTCCAGGTTTGCAAACTCCTGCTCGATTCCGGCGCAACCCGAACGATCGGCCACCGCGACCGGACCGGCAAAACCGCCCTGGACTGGGCCAAGGACGGTCGCCCCGCGGAGCTGATTTCGCTGATGGAGAAGCACAGCTCGAGTGCGACCGGCCCACCTGCGTCGCCAGAGGTCGGTCCAGCGGACAGTTCGACCGCGGAGTGACGAACCAGGGACAAACTTATCTTGCTTCACGGTTGATCGTTCGCCGATGATATTGAGTGAACCCAAGGGAGCCTACACATGCCAGCCGAACGCGCGAATGATCTGCACGCATTCAAGTCCTTCGTCGACGCCCAACTCGCCGGCGAGACGGTCCCTACCGTCGATGAGGTTCTCGCCCGTTGGGAGTACGAGAACGAGAGCGAGGCGGAGCGCGACGAGACCCTCAACGCAATTCGCCGGGGATTCGCTGATCTCGACGCAGGACGGGTCAGACCGGCAAGGGACGCGGTCGCCGAGTTACGCCGGAAACACAACCTTTCGGAAAGCTCATGAGTTTCCGCGTCGAGATAACCGACGGCGCGTATGCGGATCTCGATAGGCTCATGGCCTGGCTCATAGATCGGTCATCAAAAGCGGTGGCGAACCGACTCGCCGCGCGGTTCTATGAATCGCTCGACCGGCTTGAATCCCGTCCGCTCTCATGCGGGATCGCATACGAGAGCCGTTACCTTCCCAAGGAAGTGCGGCATCTCTTATTCGAGATCTGGAAGGGCAAACCCTATCGAGCTCTGTTCACCGTGCAAGAAGATGTGGTGACAATTCTGTGCATCCGTGCACCCGGTGAAAAGCCCGTCAAGGCAGAGGACGTGGGCTTGTAGCTCGTCCCTCGTTCCCGCACTCAGCATGACGATGCCCGCCTCGCCGCTCCGCGACGCGTGCTGCCTGACAACGGCAAACGACTGAGCTGATGCGCGTCACTACGGCCTGGCACGTCCACGTTGTCTTGCAGCACACACCTCGTTCGTGGAAGCTACGGAAGACCTGGCCACGAAAGACCGAGCAATTCAAAAGCCGGAGCTTGACCCGCCAAGCCCGAACGAGGCCACGCGAATGCCGAAACCGCAACACGCCGCGATGGCGAAATCACTCGGTCGACCCGCGATCCGCCTGACTGTCGTGCTGGCAATCTCGATCGTCGGCTACCTCGCCGGCGTGTTCTCGGGACCTTATCTTCTTGAGGATCTCGACCTGGACGTATACGAGCTCAGTTCACGACAGCGGATCCACGGTTGGGCCTTCCTCTGCGTACTCGGTTTCGGGCTAGCGGCAGCGACCCGCGAGCTCGTGCTGGCAGACCGTCGTCGTGTGAGCGAATCAACCCCCCTGCGCCGTTTCTTCGGAGGCCTGAGGACGGCGCTGGTCTGGGTGGCAATCGGCGCTCTTCCGGCACTTGTTACTTGCAGTCTCGTTTTCGGGGGGCCCCGAGCGTCGTTCGTGCGGGCCAACTGCACATATAATCTCAAAGCGATTGCGCTCGCGATGGACTACTACCACGCAAAGTTCGGCTGCCTGCCGCCGGCTTATTTGGCGGACGAGCAGGGTAGACCCAAGCACAGTTGGCGAGTGTTGATTCTGCCGTATCTTGAAATGACGGGCTTCGGCAATACCGAGGGACTGAAGCAGATTTACGAGTCTTACGACTTTGCAGAACCCTGGGACGGACCTAACAACCGCAAGTTGGCGCACCGAATGCCGATGGTCTACGGCTGCCTGGATGATCGCGGCCGGCGCTTGTCGACGACAGCGTACGTGGTGATCACCGGCAACCATTCGCCTTTTCCCGGCAATCGCACGACCAAGTTCGAGCAGATTCGCGATGGGCGGGCAACAACGATCCTTGCCGTCGAGGCCAGCAAAACCGAGATCGACTGGATGGAGCCTCGGGACTATCCCATTCAGGACCTGAGGTTCAGCTCACCCGAACGCCCGGGCGGAGGAATCGGCGGAAACCATCTCGGCGGAGCAAATGCAGCCTTCGTTGACGGCAGCGTGCGCTTTCTGAAGGCGGCCGACATCAACAAAAAGACTCTGGACGCGCTCGCCACGATGGACGGTGGCGAGAAAATTGATCGGTCCGAGTTTTAAGTGTGTTCGCAAGGATCGAGGCCGGTTACTGGCAAAGCCAGTGCCACACGACCGGCAACATCGGCGGACGGCACACGGAGTGTGCCTGCTACAACGGAGAATCGCCATGAAGGGACGCGGCCGCAACGTTGTGCGTCATCTCCGAGCCCGCCCTCCCGGGCACATCGCCACACTCTCCAGAATAGCCCGACCCTGATCCCGTCACGGTCTTCGCATCGTTGCGCCTTCTTCCACTTTGCGACTTGGCGACTTTGCGTGAGCCCCTCTTCGCAGTGACTCTCAATCACTCCTTTCACCTGATTTTCTCACATTTGCGTGAGCTCCCGCCCCCGGCATCGGGGCGATCGCAGCACACGCCCGAATCTTTCCCCTTGACTCCTTGCGTCTCCAACTGTACTAATACACTTAGTACAGTAAAGGCGAGAGAGTCCAATGCATTTTGAAATCGACGGCGCCAGCCGGCATCCGATCTACCAGCAGTTGGTGCAGCAGGTCCGCGAGGCGATGGCTCGCGGCGACTTGCTTGCCGACCAGCAGTTGCCCTCCGTGCGCCAGCTTTCCCGCGACCTGGTGATCAACCCCAACACCGTGCGCGCGCTTACACGGAGCTCGAGCGTGAGGGCCTGGTCCACAACCGCCAAGGTCGCGGCGTGTTCGTCGCCGGCTCACGGATCGAGCTGAAAAAGGACGCCCGCCGCCAGCGCCTGCTCGAGATCCTCGACAAGCTGCTCACCGAGGCGGTGCACCTGGGATTCTCGGAAGACGAAGTGTTGAAGCTCGTATCCGATCGCTCGGCACAGTTCCAGTGGAGCGCAACTGTATGACCCACGCAATCGAGACCCATCGCCTCACGAAGTACTACGGCACGCGCTGCGCCGTCGATTCCGCGACCGTTCAAATCCCATCCGGCACTGTCTACGGACTTTTAGGCCGCAACGGCGCCGGCAAATCGACGACCATCCGCATGCTGCTGGGGATGGTCCAGCCAACCTGCGGAACCGCCCGGCTGCTGGGTCACGACGTTGCCGCGCTCCCGCCCCATGTCCGCGGCCGGATCGCATACCTGGCGGAAGGACACCCCCTCTACCGCTGGATGACCGTCGCCGAAGCGGTGCAGTTCAGCCGGGCGTTTCATTCCGAGCGATGGAACGGGCCGATGCTCGACCAGGTGCTCGACCACTTCGAGCTGCCCCGCCGCCAGAAGATCGGCCGGCTCTCACATGGGCAGCGAGCGCAGTTTGCACTCGCCCTGGCGATCGCGCCTGATCCCGACCTGCTCATCCTCGACGACCCGACGCTCGGCCTGGACACCGTCGCCCGCCGCGAGTTCATCACGTCGATCGTTCAGCTCATCCAGCGGCAGGGCCGGACGATCCTCTTCAGCTCCCACATCCTGGCCGACGTTGAGCGGCTGGCAGACCGGATCGGCATCATGGTCGACGGCGTGCTCCGCGTCGACTGCCCGACGGACCATTTCAAAGAATCCATTCGCAAGGTGGTCATCGAGTTTCCCGGCCGGCCGCCGGCGTTCCCCGCCTGCGCGGGGCTCGTCAATACCCGGGAATCCGGCGACCGCCTCGAGCTCGTATTCGTCAATTTCGGCCCGGAGCAACAGCACGTGATCGACTCGCTCCGTCCGCTGGCATGCGACGTCGTGAGCTTGAACCTGGAGGATGCCTTCGTCGCGTACACCCGGGGCTCGCGGCCTTCGCTCCCTTCCTTCGACAACGAGAGAACCCAGGCAGATCCCGGCGCAGCAGGCGGCGACCGAGATCGAGGAGCCGCATGATCATGAAAGCAAGCATATTGTTCTTCGTCCGTCAGCTCCTGTTGGCCGCCACGATCTCCGTTGGGTTTGGTACGATCTGGCTGGTGCTCGCGGTTTTTCTCGGCACCCTTGCCTTGGAGGCGTGGCAAAGCCCAGACTCGAACTGGCCGCCCCGGCAATCGCTGGTGGTCAAGCGCGACGGCACACCGCTCATCAAGAGCATTCCGCGCTCGAATCCGCTCGATGCGACCTATAGCGACAAGAGCGGCCGCACCGTGCCTGCGCCTCCCAAGACTGACCTGATCGAGCCAGTTTACCTGTTCGCCGGCAACTGGACGCAAACTTCCTGGTTGAGCGAGCTCCCATGGCAAACGCGGCTCAAACCCTTCGTCGAGCCCGAGCATCCCAGCGTCGTCTGGTACTTCGTGCATGACGGCAAACCGGATGGCGCGGGATATTTCGCCGGCTACGACCGGAACGGTAACCGGGCGGTCGGCTTTATCGGAGACTCAGGCTTCCAATCCGATCGCCCGCCACCCGGCCAGCAGTTCCCGGTGCGAAGTAGCCTGATGACGACTGTCCCGTTCTGGAGCCCCTCGCGCTTCGGGATCAGCCAGGGGCAGGTTGGCGGCGCCGACCCGCTCACCTCCCGCATCTCTTTGAGCGCTGTCTACGTCCCAACCGCAAACCGCCTGCGAGTGCTCGATCTCCGCACACGCACTGTGAGCACGGCCTTCGAGACTCCCGAACCGATCGAATCATTCGGAATCTGCGAGCAGGACACCGCCGGAAGAAGCGATCTGGCGCGGCAGCCGGCCGTGTTCGTGCGGACCGCCCACACGATCGTCGCGGTGAATTCTGCTCATGAGATACTGAGCACGTTCACGGTTCCGGGCAAGTTGCAGGATGATTACATGATCGCCTGGTACGCACTCGGCAAAGGCGACGCGCTCGCGGAGTTTTATCACCCATGGCGAACCGATCCTGGCGAGAACATCGCCCCGCGCACCATTTGTTCGGTCGCTCCCGATGGTACTCTCCGCAGCCAGACCGATCTCTCCTTGCAGAGCGGCATGGCGGTCTGGAGCAAACAGCAGGAGTCATCGCTCCTGGTCGCGGCGCTGCCGGCGCCGCTCGTCTGGCCCATTGCCGAGTGGTTCTTCGTGTCGCTCATCAATCAGGCCCCCAGCTTTTCGGCCGCGGTGCGTATGATGATCGAATCGTCATGGCCGTCATTGCTGGCGGTGGCGATCTTGGGGCTCCTGCTTGCGATCGCTTCGTGGCGGAGGTCGCGCGCGTTCGGTCTGCCCGTGCCGCACCAGGCCGGCTGGGCGATCTTCGTTTTCCTGTTCGGAATTCCCGGCTATGCCGGCTATCGCCTGCACCGGCGCTGGGCGGCGCGCACGGAGTGCCCAAATTGTCATGTGCGGGCACCCCGCGATCGCGAAGCGTGCACGGCGTGCCGCACTGCCTTCCCGGCCCCGGCACCGAAGGGCATCGAGATCTTCGCCTGAGCACAATCGGCATTTGCAGGAGACTTTTCACAATGGTCCTGGCGATCGTGGCCAAAGAGTTGCGTGAGATGCGGCTGTTCGCCGCACTGGCCGTGGCGATTTACGGCGTCTACGTGAGCAAGCTCACGGGCCATTGGAACCACCTCCTGAGAGACTTGTTAGGATGGCTTCCGGGACTCGGCAGCCCGTTGCCGGATGTTCCGTTCGTGCAGGATGGATTTGCAATGATGTATGGATTCATCGGGTTTTCGCTGGCGATCGCGCTGGGCTTCCGCCAGTCATTCTGGGAGCTACGGCAGGGAACGTACCCGTTCCTCCTTCATCGCCCGCTATCCCGGCGCGCGATCATGCTGACCAAGCTGGTCTCGGGCGCCGGGCTGCTCCTGGCCTGCACGCTGCTTCCTATTGCAATCTACGCAGCCTGGGCCGCGGCGCCGGGAACGCATCCGGGCCCATTTGAGTGGTCGATGACCGGCCCGATGGTTCACCTCTGGCTTTCCATGCCGCTCGTTTACCTGGGCGCTTTCGCCAGCGGCATTCGACCCTCGCGATGGTTCGGCTCCCGGCTGTTTCCTCTGGTCGCGGTGGCGATCCCCATCTTCCTCTTGCAGTTCGCCCCGCACTGGCGGCTGATTGCCCTGCCGCCGCTTTTGGTGGCGACGGCCGTCATGATCAGCGATATTCTCCTTGAAGCTGAGACGAGAGATTTCTCCTGAATAGGTTTTTGCAAATCCGTGACGGCGATCCACCCGGGCATGGCACACTGGCAATGCCAGTGCCACCCATCCGGCAACTTCGGCGGACGGCACACGGAGTGTGCCTGCTACACCGGAGCAGTGGCGGAGCCAGTGCGACGCGCCGTAGTCGCGTGATTGGGGAACGCTGTTTAGCCCTCCTCTCCTCACCGCGGCAGTTCTTCATCGGCGATTGAGGCGGCTGGAGCGGCGCGGCGCACGGCGCGGCATGCGTAGGTCCCCGGGGCCCATGATACCGACTTGCGGCAGCTTCTTCCGCAGCTCGTCGACCGCGGCAGGCGTGACTCTCGCTCCGGTGACGACCAGACTCTGCAACGGCCCGTGGCTCGTCCGATCGGCCAGCTCGGCGAGGCCGGCGTCGGTGACGTGGGTGCCGTGCAGGTTCAGTGACAAGATCCGAGGCAGGTCAAAGAGCAGCCGAACACCGGCGTCACCGACGGCGGTTCGGTTCAGGTCGAGCATCACGAGATTGGACAAGGTGGAGAAATGTGTGATCCCCGCGTCGGTGACCTTGGACCCACCCAGGGAGAGCCACTGCAGGCCCGTGAAGTCTGCCAGAGGCTTGAGCCCTTCGTCGGTGATCGGCGCGCCGTGGAGGTTCAGTTGCTTCAATTGCGTCATCCCTCGAATCGGCTCGAGCGTCGTGATTTGCGTGTTGATCAGCCAGAGCGATTTCATTTGCCGCATCTTGGCGAGGTGCGATAGGCCTCTGTCCGTAATTTGCGCGCCCAGGTAAACGTGAAATTGTTTGAGTTTGGTCATGCCGGCGAGATGGGCCAGGTCGTCGTCGGTGAAGGGCTCATTCGGGAGTGCGAGGATCTCGAGAGCAGTCAGCCTCTCGAGCCGCGCTAATCCGGTAGCCGTGAGCGACGTACCGTTCAGATTCAGACGCTGGAGATGGGTGAGGCCTCCGATGTGGGTCATGAGGGCGTCGTCCGCGCGGCCTCCGACCAGGTCGACCGTCACAACGTGGCCGAACACATCCTGTCCAAGCGTTATGACGAGCCAGTGTGCCCACGGCGGTTCGGCGCCCGGCGGCGCCGGCCGGCCGTTGTTCCATTCCCATTCGTAGCCAACGGATCCGCCCGCCTTCTGAATGGCCGTGACGGCATTGCGCTGGGGTCCGACCACAGCTTCCCAGCAGCCGTACAGGACGACGAGCGAGAGGGCCGCCACGACCAGGGTGCTGGCGATCGCGCGGCGACGCTGCCATATCCCGTTCCGGAACGATATGAGGCATTTCCACGAAAAATAGAACGTGGGGAAGTGGCGGGAGAGCGCAGGAGGCGGGGGCTCGGCGGTCAAGGCTTCGGCAGGATGTCGATCTGCGGTGCTCATCGAAAGGCTGCTCGTCAGTGGTGGATCAGGTGGCAGGAACCCTTCTCGCAGGCTTGACCCAATACGATCCAGCAGGCGGCCTCGTTCGTGCAGTAGCTTCACTCAAGGCCCTCTGCGTTTTTAGCCTCCTGAGCTCCTGCTCAATTCTGGCGAGCTGGCGCGGAGGGGCAAAACCTAGGACCCTGATGACATCATGTTGATCGACCCGCGCCAGCCAGTTGCATTTGGCCACGTTGGGCTTGTTCATACCTGTCCTGGGGTGATGTGGCCGCTGCCAAGGCAGCTTGATGTGGTGATCTGGACATGGGTCTTCCACCTGGGACGAGACGCAGACCACATGGAGCGTCGCCCCGGGAATGATCTCGTCTGACAGCGAAAGGATCACGGCGGGGTGAGGCTTGATGTTGCCGTGACCATCTTCCACAGGCACCAGGATGATCTGGCCATACTCATAGGGCATCAGACCACCCCGGTTCGTCGCCCCATCGCGCAGGGACCGGATACCGGTCGATCAGTTCGTCGAGCTCCTCCTTACGCAGCGCCGTCCTCTCTATCTCGGCCCTGGCAGCGGCTTCATCGGACTGATTACCCACCTCCAACTCGATGACCAAGAGACGGCCGTCAGGCATCACCTCGATCACGTCGAGGAGGCGCTTGAGGTCCTCGACCAAATCCGGCAGCTCGTCGTGCTCAATAACGAGACGCGGCTGCTCGGGAACCGAGGCCCGAAAACGACCCCCTTCCGTACGGTCGATCGTGATCGTCAGCGACATGCTTCAACTCCGAATCAGCCAGTCCGTCGATATCCTCTTGGCACATTCTAACCAAATCCCGGGTCAACCGGCATCCCGATAAATGACGCGATCCGGGCCGATCACAGTCGCTCGAATCAGTTTTTTTCGCAGCTCCGCGACGCCCTCCGACGTGACTCCAGGCCCGGAGACGACCAAACTCTGCAAGGGGCCGCGGTTCATCCGCTCGGTCAGGTCCGCGAGGCCCGCATCGGTGACGCGGGTGTTGGCCAGGTTGAGTGACGTGACCCGCGGTAGGTCGAAGAGAATTCGTACACCGAAGTCACCGACGCGGGTGTTGTAGAGTTCCAGCGTCGCTAGATTGGACAGAGTGGCGAGATGCGCTAATCCGGCGTCGTCGACCTGCGTCCCACCCAGGTGCAGCCACTCCAGGCTTGTGAAGTCTTTCAGCGGCCTGAGTCCTTCGTCACCGATCGGAGAGTTCTGGAGGTTGAGCGTCTTCAATTGCGTTAGCCCGCGGATCGGCTCGAGCGTTGTAATGTTCGTTTTGATGAGCTGGAGCAACGCCATCTGTCGCATCCCGGCGAGGTGCGCCAGGCCTTTGTTTGTGATTTCTGGGCCAAGCAGATCGAGGTGCTTGAGCTTGGTCAGGCCGGCGAGATGGGCGAGGTCGTCATCAGAAAAGATTGCGTAAGGGAGTGCGAGGTTCTCGAGATCGGTGAGTTTCTCGAGTTTCGCCAAATACGAGATCGGTGGCGTGGCGAATCGCAGGTTAAGATCCTGGAGATGGGTGAGGCTACCGATGTGAGTCATCACGGCGTCGTCGACGGTGCGTCCAATGAGATTCACCGCGACCACTTGTCCGAGGACATCCGGGCCAAGCATTTTCACGAGCCAGCGCGGCCACGGCGGCCGGCTACCCGCCGGCGCGGGCCGGCCGTTGTTCCATTCCCACTCGTAGGCGACCGAGCCGCCGGCTTTGTGGATGGCGGCAACGGCACTCCGCTGCGGTTCGACCACCCACTTCCAGCAGCCGTAGAGCACGACGAGCGAGAGAGCCGCGACCAGCATCGCGCAAGCGATGGCGCGGCGACGGGGCCACAGCCGGGTCAGTAAGGATCTGAGGCATTTCCAGGGAACATAGAACGTGGGGAAGTGGCGGGAGAACAATTCAGCCGGCGGATCGGCGGTCAAGGCTTCGGCAGGATGTCGATCTGCGCTGCTCTTTGAAAGGCTGCTCCGCACGGGTGGATATCGGAGAGCGGCAAGACTTGCTTGAGCTGGGCCATTCCCGCGTCGGTGAGTCGGGTGTCCTTGAGCTGAAGTTCGGTGAGTTTGGTCAGGCCGCTCAGATGCGCCAGATGGCCGCCCATATGGGACAGTTCCAGTCGCTGCAGTCGATTGAGACGGCCGACGTGTGCGATTGTCGTATTTGTTTCCGAGTTGAGCACGACCGAGGTAACGTGGCCGAAGTAGTCGATGCCCATCTGCTCTGTGAGCCAGCGCGGTGCCCAGGGCGTTCCTGCCGCACTGAAACACCCGCTGTGCGATTCCCAGTCGTATTCGATTCGACCCCGGTCCTTGATGATCGCCGCGACGGCCTCGTGCTGGATTCGTGCGCCGCGCACAATCCAGCCAAGCCAGCCGGCGATCAGGAGCACGACGATGATCAGCCCGCGCACGCTGAACCGCAGGCAGCGCCGCGAGAAACGTCGCACGGGGCCGGTCGACATGGTGGGGACGCTCCGCACTGGGAGACCCTCCGAGCATGATTTGCTTCCACGACTGCGATCATACCGAAAACTCGACTAACTCGCTGGAGCAACCACCAAGTGATCGGCGTCAAAGTAGACGCACAGGCTTCCGATGCGACGTGGGACACGTGGGCGTCGGAGATTCTGGTCCGCAGATCGACGCCGATGTACGCCGATGAAGAGGCGAAATCATCCGTAGTCTGGAAACGTCTAGCAGGAGTTCATTGTACCTCCGCGCCGAACAATCTTCGATTTTGCAAACGGGCAGCGATCTGGGGTACGCTAGGAGAATTGCAGCGACTCGCGGTTTCGGCCTTGGAGAGAATGCGATAGGTCATCCCGAGACGAATATGAGCAGGAATGTAGACGAACGACGGTCGTCGGGACTGAGGACGACAGGAAGATTTGAGCAGGAATGTAGTCGAACGACGGTCGTCGGGACTGAGGACGACAGGAAGATTGGTCTGCCATCCTCGGAGCATTGATGAATATCGGTCGCCGGTTTCTCATTGGAGCAGACCAATCCCAGACGACAAACAAACCGTTCCTCTTGAGAAAAGACCTTGAGAGCCAGGGGACTAGCGCCGAGCTGTGGGATCGGTGGGTCGACGGGTGATCGTGAGGAGCTGGTTGGCTGGCTGGTGAACGAACTTCCCGAGCGGCAGCCGGAGATCATGCTCGCCTACTCCTCGATCTTCTCCCCGCCATTTGCTGTCAGCATCGCCCTCAACTTGTTGCCATCATGGTCGTCGGGGAGCGTGCGAACGCTGCCATCCGCAGAGACCACCCTGGCGCCGCCCAGTCGGCTGCCCAGTCCCCGCCCGGACCCATCGTTGATCTTGAAACTCATGCTGTCGAGCTCCAGGTCCCTTGGTTCCATCCAGAGGAACTGCCCGTCTGGGACCTCGACCACCATGAGATTCTCGTGCGTCCCATCGCCGAGGTCATTGCGGCTTCTCGGCTCGCTGCCCGGCCACACTGTCTCGGGTCCAACAACTGCTACGAAACTCGTCGTCTGGATCTGATCGGATTCCAATCCTGAACGAAGATAGATGTTGCCGACCCGGCTTGCGAGCTTCCGGTTATTCGGACCGTTCCAAGGCTCATCGAAGTTGTAAGCTTCGTAAAGCTCCTGCTGCCCCAGGAAAGGCAGGATCAGAACTCTCCAACTAACAGCGTTCCTCCAGAAAGAGCCAGCACGGCGACCTCGAGGTCGGGGTCGAGGGCTAAACCTGGGGACATCAAGCCTTCATCGACCTATAATGAGATTCAATGCCACGGATCAGACTACGCTACACGTGCTGGCCGTGATCGGACTCGCCACCGTGATCCGTTCGGCGTTCGGGTTCGGCGAGGCCCTGGTCGCTGTGCCCCTGCTCGCACTAGCGGTGGGACTGCTATGAAACTCAAGCGCCTTGTGGAGATGATTCGGAAAGACGGCAAGGGTGCTGAGGAATGGCCGGTCCTCTTTGCGTCCTTCAAGCGGAACCCGGCAGGCGAACGGCGCGAAGTTGAGGGCGTCCGGCAGCCAATTACATCGGTGGAGGTGGAGGAGACGGCGGAGGAAATCCTGCTTATCACAGCTTCCGACGGCCTGCCGCTTTCGCTCGCAAGACTGGAGGGAGAATTGGCCCGATTGATGTCATGCGCAAGCGAGTTCACGGTTGACTGCTGCGAAACGCCTATCGTGCTGGACGACGGCGGAACTGTTCACATTGATTTTCCGATTGTCGGCACTGGACGTGACGAAAAGAACCGTTGCTATCTTGTCGTCTATGCGTCAACGGTTGATGATTAAGCCCGCTTGCGTATTCAGATCAAGTGGCTTTTCTGGTCTACTGTCAGCGTGTCGTTGAGATTTTGTGACAAGGAGAATACATCGTGGCAGTAGCAACCCAGAGTCAGGGCAAGACCAATTTCGTCCGGAACTTCCTGGAGAAGAATCCCCAAGCCAACGCGAAAGCCGTCAATGAGGCATGGACGGCTGCCGGGATGAAGGGGACGATCAGTCATCCCATCGTCAGCGAAATGCGCAAGCGACTGGGGCTCATCGGCAATCAACCCGGGAAGACCAAACCAGCCGCCAAGGCAAAGCCAGCCAGCAAAAAGTCCAAGCCGGTACTCAATCCCGGTAAGGCCATGTTCGTCAAGGAATACCTGAACGACCATCCCCGAGCGAACGTCCGTGCGATCAACGAAGCGTGGCGGGCTGCGGGATTCAACGGGGGCATCAGCAAGACCGTCATATTCAAAGTGAAATCATCGCTGGGTCTTTCGGGAAACCTTCGACCCAACACCAAAAAGTCCAAGACATCCGCAGCAGCCAAGAAACTCGTAACGCCTGGTAAAGAGACCGCCGCCACGGTCAGCGTGCAACCACGAGTGAGCCGGTCCACAGTTCTTGACGATATCGAAGCCGACATTGATCGGCTTCTGTTCAAGGTGATGGGTATTGGCGGTCTCACCGAGATCGAGGATACGTTGAGGCGGGCGAGAAGGTTGCTCTACGGGGCGCTCTCCAGAGGTTGATCACTTTCGATTAGCCCTTTATGACGACTGAATTCGTCGTCATTCCAGGCCAGTTGGAACGGCCGCAAAGGCGCCTGGCGTTTTCGAAAATCGGGAATCGCCAGGCCCCGGCGCGGCATTTTATGATGGAAGGCGATCGGAAACCCTGTCCCGGAAAGGATTCCCCAATGAAGCGAGCAAGCAGCGATGTGGCATTGGCCGTTCAACTCAGAACCATCTGGACGTTGGGCTCGGTTGGATCATTGACCGATGACGAGCTCGTCGAGCGGTTTCTCGCCCGGACCGACATGGCTGAATCCGAGGCGGCTTTCGCCGCTTTGGTTGAACGGCATGGCGCCATGGTGCTGTCCGTATGCAAGCGAATCGTGCAACATGACCATGATGCCCACGACGCGTTTCAGGCGACATTTTTGGTGCTGGCGCGCAAGGCTGGCTCGATCCCCGGCCGCGGAGCGACTGCTGCGTGGCTATTTGGTATCGCGCGTCGCGTCGCGGTCAAGGCCCGCGCCGACGTCGCGCGCCGGCGACGACAACTCGAGAATTTCCACGCCAAGCGGCTTGCCCAGGGCGACGGTGCGGCGACGACGAACGATCCAGAACCCGAGCCGGATTACGGTCCCTTGATCGCGGCGATCGACAACCTGCCCGATCGACTTCGCACGCCGGTCATCCTCCATTATTTTGAGGGAATCGCGACCGAGGCGATCGCAGCGCGGCTGGGATGCCGTCGTGGCACTGTGCTTTCAAGACTCGCCCGCGCCCGCGCTCGCCTGCGACGTCGGCTCGAACACCGGGGCTATTCTCTCGACGTTCTCATGCCGGCTGCCTCGGCTGGGGGCCGAATGTTTCCGAGTGCAACCGTTCCAGTGCAACTGGTGGAGAGCACCGTTCGTGCCGCGAGCAGCCTGGCCCTGGCCGGGACCATGATCGAAAGCCTCATTCCCACGACCGCTCTTTACCTGTCGAAAGCAGTCACCCGAAACCTCGCGTTGGCCAAGGTCCGGCTCGCGTCGGTGGTGGTCGTGCTGGGCATGGCGAGTGTCGCGATCGGGCTCTCGATGGCAGGACCAGTCGCTGAGAAAGGCGAGCCGGCGGGCTTGAACGCGAAAGGCGTTGGGGAACAAGCAGGCGGCCGCCAGGCCGCCGACTTGCCGAAGGCGAGCGGAAGCAAGAAGGGCGACTCCGTCACGATTCGCGGTCAGGTGATTGGCCACGACGGCAAACCGGTCGAGGGTGCCCAGATCGTCTTGTCGCTGCCGAGCCTCACCATGCAATCGGACCGTTCATCCCCCCAAAGTTTGGGGATCAGTCGCGCGGCGGGTCGATTCGAGGTTGCGCTCAGCCGCGAAGCGCTGGCCCGTCGGGGCCCGAGCGGCGTCGAGCGCCCCGTGATCTCTGCCGTTGCCGCTGGTCATGCACCCGACTGGGTCAAGCTTGATCCTCAAGACACTGGTGACCCGCCCTCTCTGACGCTTCGCCTTCGTCGCGACGACGTGCCCGTCGAAGGCCGGGTCACGGGGCCGGATGGCAAGCCGGTATCCGACTTGACCGTCTACACGGTCCTGCTCGCGAATTTCGCGGCGGAATCACTCGAGAAACTCAAGCAAAACGCTGGGACCTTGAATGACAGTGCTTTTGAACAACTTTTCATGGATGCCCTGATTCTGGCCAAGGTCGGGTTCATTTCTCCGGTCCGAACCGACATCGACGGCCGGTTTCGTCTGACGGGGATCGGTCGCGACCGCGCCGCTCTCTTGCTCATCGAAGGCGAGTCTGTTGAGCAGTTACGCGCGATGATCTACACATCGAGCGATCGGGCCTACGTCCCTCTGGCACTGCCCGCGCACGACTTTGGCGATCGGCTGTTCGGGCCTCGGTGCGAGCTCACGGTCGCACCGGGCCGTGTGATCGATGGCGTGATTCACGAATCCAATTCGGCGCGGCCGGTCCGCGGCGCGATGGTTCGCTCGGCCGGCTTCATGCTCTCCGCGACCAGCGACGCTCAAGGCCATTTCAGAATCCCATCGCAGCCCAAACAATCTCGACAAGACCTCGAAGTGATCACCGAAGGACAACCCTACATCCAGGTCGGCAAAACCATCTCGGATGCTCCCGGACTGGGGCCGGTTCACGTCGAGATCGCCCTCAAGCGCGGTGTGTGGGTGGAGGGTAAAGTGCAGAACCAATCGGATGGACGACCTGTCAGCGCAATCGTCCGATACTATCCCCTCCGCGACAACCCTCAGTTAAAGGACTGTCCGGACGCGTCGTTCTTCGATAAGAACCTGTCGGACGATGGAGAATTCCCCACTGACGCCGCCGGCAAATTTCGGGCGGTCGCGCTTCCCGGCGAAGGCATCCTCGCGGTGCAAACGACCGATCGCAAATTCCTGGTCGCCAAGCCGTTACCTGAGGAGCTGGCGGGCAAGGTTCTCTACAACGATGGCTTTGAGAACGCAATGAAGCAGTTCCAGGCGTTAGTGGCGATTAGTCCCGGGCCCGCAGAGCAAGTGACGGTGCCCGACATCGTGGTCGTGCAGGGACGTACTCAACATGTGCAGGTGCTGCGCGCCGACGGGAAGGCAGCCGCGGGAGTGCCCTTGGTCGCGTTGCTCCCTCCCGTGGGTAGCGGCGAATTGTCGAGCCGCGGTGAGTTTACCTTCGTGCATCCAGAGCCCGGAAACGACGAGTCGGTTGTGATCGCTCGAGAAGACGGGGCAGCGGGTGCGGCTCTGATCGTCAACGGCCGCGAGCCTGACCCCATTCAGGTCACGCTTGAAGCGACTGCGACGGTCACCGGACGTCTCGTCGACGAGCAAGGTAAGCCCCGTCCGAACATTCCGATCGTCGTCAATCAAGCATTCGGAACAATTTCGTGCCACCGCTTTGGCGTACAGCCGCCGACCGGCCCCGACGGGCGGTTTCGGATCAGCGGACTCGTTCCCGGCGTCGCCTACAGCTTCGACGCGATGGAGCTCGACAACACGACGCATCAGAATCGTTTCTTGGGGTGGATCGGTAAACCACAGCAGACGTTCAAGGCTGGCGAAACACAGGATTGGGGCGACGTCTGCGCCAAGGAATCCTACCGATTGGGGCCGGCCGGTCCAGACTCCGGGCGGGACTAAGCGCGCTGTGGAACCACAGCAACTCGCTGGTAATGCCCGATGCCCCTTCGCGGAGTGAACGGCGACAATGGGGCGGCGTGCCTTTGCCGTCATTGAAGGAACGATCGCTACAATGCGGAAGTTTTGGGGTGCGAAATGACGCAGATGACGCAGGGCAGCATTTGTTGCGCGCGTGCTTCCGCGACGGCACGGGCGTCATCTCCGCGTCCTGGTTACGGTTTTACCCGGTTGTCTGGCGTTCTCACTCCTCCACCGACACGCGCGAACGCCGACGTGGACCCGCTCTGCACGAGGGGGCGGAACGGCCCGCACCCGCGGTGCTCTTTTATCCCGGTCACTGGTGGGCGGACAGCAAGGAACGGCCGGCCTTCCAGGCCTTCCGCATCAACATGGCCCGGCTCGGATTCGTGGGGCGCCAGGCGTGGGACCTCGGCAGCGTGCTCGAAGCGCTTGCGGCCGACGGAGGCTACCCCGGCAAGCCGGTCGGCGTCTACTGACAACCATCCGAGGATTTCAGCGGGCGGCACACGGAGTGTGCCTGCTACAACGGTATTCAGGACATCGCACGGCGGGAATCAATCCGGGCCTTCCACGGTGACTCCGTGGGTCTTGAACGCCTCGAACATGGGCGCGTGCCAGGCCTCGTAGCGGCGCCAGCGGCCGATGGAGCGATCGTGGACGGGCTGGCGAACCTGGGCGAGGCTGGCGGTGCGCACGACGCGGCGGGTGCTCGCGAAATCCAGGCAGGCCGCGTCCCATTCAAGTTCCAGGAATTCGATCATGCGGCGTGCGTTGCCCTCGAGGTCTTGTACGCAATCTTCGTACCGGACCTCGAGCCAATCCACGGGCCGAACAAGCCGCCAGTGGGCCACGATGCGCTGGTAGTCGGCAAACCGTTGTGCGATGGATTGCCAGTCGTCGGTCCAGATGTTGGCGGTGAAGGCGGCTTGGCGGCAGGATACGGCGACGTCGCGGAGGTTCTCGACTGCAAAGAATCACGCGGGCGCCGGGCAGGATGAGGCCGATGAGCCCCAGCAGACGGATGTTGTCCTGCATCTTGTCGACGATGCGGGCGGCGCCCTCGGGCGCGATCGCGGCGAGTCGATCGGCGTACTGGCGGGCCATGATCTCCGCGATGCTGGGGTCGAGATTCCGTAGCAGCTCGACCGGCGCTGTCTGCGGACAACCGGCCAGTTGGGGAAGGCCTCGCAGGATATTGTGCAAGTCGGGTAGCTCGCCGGCGCCCCAGACCGCATTGTGAGATGCGAGCATTTGCTCGATCATACTGGTTCCGGAGCGCGGCAGACCGACGATGAAGACGGGGCGAGCGGCCAAGTCGCTCCGGGGCCGGTTTTGGTCGAGACTTCCGGGCGGGAAGGCTGCGATCATTCTTTCGTTGAACCGCGACTGCCTGGCGGCATCGTAGAACTGTCCGCGTGCGGCTCGCCAGGCCGCCTGGATTTCGTGGGCTTTGTCGAAGAGCGAAGCGGCTTCCGCGTAGAGTCCGCGGCGATCGCGGACGATCGCGAGGCTGAAGTGCAGGTGCGATTTAGCGTCGGCAGGCAGATGTGGCTCATGGATCAGCCGCTCAAGGCTCTGCTCTTCGGAATCGGCCAGGCGGCCGCGCTGGTTGACTGCCAGCCGCAAGTAGGGTTCCGCGATTTCCGGGCGGATTGCGAGTGCCTTGCGGGCCGACCCGCAGGAGAGCTCGAGATCACCGCGTTCGGCTTGAATGCGGGCGATCGCGCTCCACGAACGTGCAAGCGCCGCGTCGAGCCGCAGCGCCTCTCGAAATGCGGCTTCGGCTTCGTCCAGGCGGCCTTCTTCCATCAGCACACGGCCCAGCCCATGATGCGCCTCCGCGTTCGTGGGATCGCATTCGAGCGCCCTTTCGAAATGGGGGCGGGCTTCGGCCGAGCGCGAGCTTGCCACGAGCAGCTCGCCGATGTCGAGATGGAACAGGGAATTGCCGGGACTCTTGGCGCGGCCGGCGAGGAAATGGTGCGACGCTTCGGCCAGGCGGCCATGCTCGAGCGAGAGCTGGCCGAGATGATGATGAGGGGTCGGGTCGCGGGGGCTCTTGACCAGGGCCCGCTCATGGCAGGCCCTGGCTTCGTCCAGATTTCCTCGAAGGCGAAGAACCTTTCCGAGGCCATTCAAGGCGCTTGCGAGGCTCGGGGCGAGCCCAACGGCCAGGCGGCATAGGCTTTCGGCCTGGGCGAGGTCCTTGGGGCGCCTGTCGCAGAGCATCTGACCCAGGTTAGTCAACGCGAGGACGTTGTTGGGCTCGGCCTCGATGACGATGCGTAACTCGGCGATGGCTTCATCCAGGCGGCCGAGACCGTGGAGGGCGTTGGCCAGGTTGACGCGGGCGGCCATGACCCGGGGATTCAGGCGGATGGCCTCGCGGAATCGGGCTTCGGCGTCGCCGTGCTGCTTCTGGTCAGCCGCCAGCAGGCCCAGGCTGTTCCAGGTTTGTGCAAGGGTGGGGTCGAGGGCGGCGGCGGCGCTCAAGTGCTCATGTGCCCCCTCGAGCTGTTTGACGCTGCGCAGCGCTTCGCCCAGATTAGCCCGCAACCGCGCCGATCGAGGGTTCAAGGGGACGGCGCGACTGAAGAACTCGACGGCCAAGGGGGCATTGCCCTGCTGGAAGAGAAGCACACCCAGGCCTTCGAGGGCTCCTACCGCGCGCGGTTCGAGCGCCAGTACCTGGCGGTAGCGCTCCTCAGCCTGGACGAGCTGGCCGCGGACATGGCAGGCCTGTGCCTCGCGAAATGTGTCTTCGATGCCCATCTATTTACGGTACCACAACTCACTCACGCCTTGCGGGAGAGGCAGACGAGGGTGATGTCGTCAAATTGGGGGCGGTCGGCGACGTGACGCTGGATCAGTTGCACGACGTCTTCGCCAACGGCCGCTGCCCCCGGGCGAGCTTTCAAAAGCGCGGCTCGTACGGCGTCGTCGCCGACGCGCTCGCCGTTTGCGTCCATCGCGTCGGTGACACCGTCCGTGTAGAGGACGACGGTTTCTCCGGGCTCGATCACGGTCTCGGCGGATTCGTAGGCATAGTCGGGCAGGATTCCCAGGGGCAATCCCGACGCTTTGCGGCCGAACTCTTCCAGGCGGCCGTCGCGGCGGATGATCAGAGGGCACGGGTGACCGGCGTTGACGACGGTGAGACGGTGTTTCTGAACGTCGAGTATCGCGAGCAGGAACGTGATGTACATATCGAGTACGCCGCCGTCGAACGGACGATTGAGCTGCGCGACGACCCGGTTGGGGTCGAGGTTGCCGCGCAGACTCATGCGCACCTCGGCGGAGAGCTTGGCGGTCAGGAGCGCGGCAGGCATTCCCTTGCCGACGACGTCGCCGACGGCGATCGCCCACCGGCTTGCACTTGCCTCATCATCGCCGCTTGAGGCCGGCATCGGGATGAAACCGTAATAGTCGCCTCCGACGTGCCGGGCCGGCTCGTAATACGCCCAGAATTCGTAGCCTGGAACGGAAGCCGGGCGGTCGGGAAGCAGGGACTGCATCACCTGGCGAGCGAACTGGAGCTCCTGCTCCATCTCACGCTGCGCGCACCAGGGCCTTGTGAAGCTGCGGCGTTCTGGACCGCGACACTGATCTGGCTGGCGACCGCCGCCATGAGATCGAGGTCGTCCTGCTCGAACCGCCCGCGGCCGTCTCGCGTGTCGATCTGCATGATGCCAACGGCCTTCCGGTCTTCGTCGAAGAGCGGCACGCACATCAGAGAGCGGATCTTGCTGTCGGAGACGCTGGCGCTGTCGGGAAACTCCTCGGCGAGATCCTTGCTCAGGATCGCCTGGCCGGCGTTCATGACGCGGTTGAGCACCGTCTTGCTGATCTTCAAGTCACCGGCGGGCCCGGTTCGCGACCGGATGATCTGCGGCAGCAAGGCGCCCGAGGCTTCGTCCTTCAAGAGCACGAACCCGCGCTCGGCGCGGGGGAATATCTCGAAGAGCGAGTTGAAAATCCGTTCCAGGACCTCGGTGAGGACCAGCGTGCCCCCTAGCTCCTGCCCGATCAGCCTCAAGGCCCGAAACTTGGCCTCGGGCTTGACCATCGGGAAATTCTTGTCGCTCTGGTTGAGAACGTCGATCGCCGCGAAGACCGTCGACTGCTCGTCACCTTCTTCGATCTGAACCAGACGGCTGGAGAAGTTCAGCAGCACCTCGCCCATCTGGATCGCGTTGCCATCCCTCAAAAAGACCGGCTGCGAGACTTTCTGACCGTCGACGTAAGTTCCGCGAGTGCTGCCGAGATCCTTCAACTCGTAGCCGGCTAGCTTGCGCACGATCACCGCATGCTTTCGCGACACGGACTTGGGCGCCAAGACAATGTCGCAGTCAGGATTGCGGCCGACGATGGTGATCTCTTTATCGAGCTGGTAGAGACGCCCCGTCGTCGTTCCGTTCATCACCTGGAGTGTCGGAGTCATGCTTTCTGGAGTCGCCATTTGGTCGTGAGCTCTCTCCGCGCCTCCACGGAGTGGTACCGCTTCCAGCGCTCTGCCCACCAAAGATTCTATCAAAATCAAAACTCCAATACGCGAGTGACTTTTCCGGAACCGCCCAACCGCTTGCGGACGACGGCTGCCCGGGTACGTTGAAAGCCGCCCCTCGGCGAGGTGCGCCCATCTGAACATCAACGAACGGAAGCACAATCCCGAAGGAAGTCGTAGCCCGACCGCTCCAACCGCCGGCATTCTGCGGATGGTCTTCAGAATTGCGATAAAGCATGCACGGCTGCGTGGCCGCGTGCCATCTTAACGCATCGATTTTTGGATGTGGGCGGGGTTCTTCGGTGCAGCAGGGGCTTTTGTTGATTAGGATAACGGAGTGCAAGAAAGGGCGGCTCGTTACGGTCTTTGACGGTGGATTCTTTAGTCCGAATTCGGAGGAGCGGTCATGAGCTCCATTGGCTCTCTCACGCTATGCATACAGGATCTGCGCTCGCCGGACTGTCGCCAGCGGGATGAAGCGGCCCGCGTGATCTGGGAGCGATTCTCGTCGCGGCTTCAGAACCTTGTGCGCCGCCACCTGGACAATCGGATCCGGCGGCGGGAAGACGAGAACGACATCTTGCAGAGCATGTATTCGAGCTTCTGCATGGGGCAGTTCGAGGGGAAGACACCCCCGGCCAGTCGCGAGGAGCTCTGGAAGCTGCTGGTGCGAATCACGATGTGCAAGGTGGTGAACACGGCACACCGGCACATGGCGGCGATACGGGACGTGCGCCGCGAGGCGGTGGCGGGGCGTGACCGAGGCGTGGGTGGTGAATCGAAGTTTCCCCAGTGGATGCTCGAGCACGTCGACGGCAGCAAGCCCAGCCACGAAGAGAAAGTCATCGTGCTCGAAGAGATCGACCGGCTGTTGCAAGGCCTGACGCCGGAGCTGCGGCAAATCGTGCTGTGGAAGCTCGATGGTTTCACGAACGCCGAGATCGCTTGCTCGATCGGGCGCACGGTGCGCTGCGTGGAGCTCAAGATGCAGTTGATCCGGAAGCGGCTGGAGCAGAAGGGCGACCATCTTGATGGGCTCGAGGGGGGGACTGTGGGGGATTGAGCCGGAAGAGGCGCACAGCGCACCTTCGCTGGTGAAAACTCGGCCTTATTGACGAATTTCGCCGTGAACGGTTCGGCGTTGTCTGTTGCGCGACGGCTTTGTGAGCGTGGCCGCCGGGATGCACCCCCCCCGGCCCCCCCTTTTTAAGGGGGGAAGCTTTCAACATCCCAGTTTTGGCCCGGGTTCGACGCTGGCGATCAGCGCCTCGAGAGGCCGTGGATCAAGATACCTGCAGCAACGGCCACGTTGAGCGAGCGAGCTCCCTTTCGCATGGGGATCGTGATTCGCTCGTGGCATC
The DNA here is from genome assembly GCA_963823665.1 of uncultured Planctomycetota bacterium. Classification (GTDB taxonomy): domain Bacteria; phylum Planctomycetota; class Planctomycetia; order Isosphaerales; family Isosphaeraceae; genus CAVXHV01. The sequence continues at coordinate 778,492 of CAWGMQ010000006.1, read as the reverse complement.
GCGCGAGCCATTCTGGATCGATTCCTTGGTCCTCGTCGCCCAGGACCAGGGCCGAGCGAGCGGGGAGCGCGACCTGTTCGAAAGGGATGGCCGACGGATCGGCCACGGCGGCAAATAAGCGCAGGCTTGATGTATCGACCAGGCGGTCTACCACATCGGCGAGCGGGTTCGAGACGACGATCGGTACGCGCAGGATCGAACCCATCGAGACGCGAAGGACTCTGCGCGAGAAGGGGTCGGGGCATTCCGGGCCGGTCATGATCGCGGCGACGTCGAAGACGTCGCTGATGCGTGCGATGGCACCCAGGTTTTCGGGATCGCTGAGCTTGGGGCACACGACCAGGAAAACCGGCGCGGGGTGCGAGGCGATGATTTCCTCGATCGGCGGCTGAGGCCGCCGGGCGGCGCAGGCGAGAACACCACGGTGAAACGGGAAGCCGACGAGTCGATCGATTCGCTCGTGAGGGAGGATGAAGACCGGAACTTCTTCGGGCGGATCGACTCCCAGCGCTGGCAGGTGCCGATCGGTCACCAGGATCGAGACGAGCGGAAACCGGCTCTCGAGCAGCCGGGCGACGAGCTTCTCGCCCTCGACGACGAACTGATCGAGGCTACGGGTGAGATTCGTCGTCTTGAGCGATCGGTAGATGGCGAGCCGGGGGTCGTCGAGGTCGTCGATCGGGATTCGAAGCATCGTTTTATCATTCGAATGTGCGGCCCTCGAGCAACTCGATGGCGCGGCGAACGGATTCGGGCACCGGGTGAGGCTTGCCGGCGTGGTAGTCGAACACGACCGTGGTCGAGGTTCCGTCGGCGACGACGGCTTGCTGCGTCTCGGACACGATCACGTGCTCGAAACCGATGCTGGTCCGGCCGATTCGCGCCACGCGGATGCCCACGTGCACGATATCGGGGAAATTGATCTGGCGGCGGTAGTTGCACGAGACGGCGGCCAGGATCGGGCCGATCCGGCGTTCCTTGAGCGACTCGAGGAGGCCGATTCGTCCGAACAGTTCGATCCGCACCGACTCGAACCAGCGGTGAGGCACCGTGTTGTTGACATGACCGAAAGCGTCCTGATCTCCCCACTGGACCGGGACCTTGATCGCGACGGGGTACTTTGCAAGCAATTCGTGGCTGGATTCTGTTTGCACGCGATCGGACAGCCGGGAGCGGCTGTTCCAGATAGAGGAGGGATCCAAAGCGACAGCCCAAGCTGTCTCATTCTAGACGGCTTGATCGCGTTCGGGGAGGGCGCATCGGGTGCCGGCATGCTTGCATCCGCGGACTTGACATGCGCAAATGGACGGATGAGCCTGGAGCACGGGCCACGCCATGGGATTCGCTTGCAAGGAAAACGGGGAGTCTGCATGCCCACGGGAGAGAGATCGGAGGGGAGCCGCGATGACCTCCAGGCCGCGCACGAGCTGACCGAGGCGTATCAGAAGGTCCGAGCCGAGATCGGCAGGGTGATCATCGGCCAGGATCTCGTGGTCGAAGAGCTTTTGATCGGGCTCTTTGCCCGCGGCCACGTGCTGCTTGTGGGTGTGCCGGGGCTGGCCAAGACGCTGCTGGTCAGCACGATTGCCAGGATCTCGAGCCTCAGCTTCCGCCGCATTCAGTTCACTCCCGATATGATGCCCTCCGACATCACGGGCACCGATATCCTTCAGGATGACCCTGAAACCGGCCGCCGGCGGTTCACGTTCATCGCCGGGCCGATCTTCGCCAACATGATTCTGGCGGACGAGATCAACCGGACGCCACCCAAGACGCAGGCCGCGCTGCTCGAGGCGATGCAAGAGCGGCACGTCAGCGCCGGCGGCGTGACGTACCCGTTGCCCGACCCATTCTTCGTGCTGGCGACCCAGAACCCGATCGAACAGGAAGGGACGTATCCGCTGCCCGAGGCCCAGCTCGATCGATTCATGCTCAATATCCTGGTGAAATACCCCACCAGCGACGAAGAGCTGGAGATTCTCAAGCGAACGACCGGCGACCTGGCACCCGAGACGACCGTGGCGCTCTCGGCCGAGCAGATCGTGGCGATTCAGCGATTGGTGCGGCGAGTTCCGGTGCCGGACCATGTGTTTCAATACGCTCGCGACCTGGTGCGCGCCAGCCGGCCGCAGGAGCCCGGCGCCGGCGAGATGGTTCAAAAGTGCGTCTCGTGGGGGGCTGGTCCCCGGGCCGGTCAATCGCTGATCCTGGCCGCCAAGACCCGGGCGGTCCTCCAGGGGCGGCTTCATGCGGGCATCGCCGACATTCGCGAGGTTGCCAGGCCGGTCCTGCGGCACCGCATCGTCACCACGTTTCACGCTGAAGCCGAAGGCATTGGCCCCGAGCAGATCATCGCCAAGCTGATGGAGGAAGTTCCCGCCGAGAGCGAGCGGGCGGGCAGTCGATTTTAGATTTTGGAATTTGGATTTCGGATTTCGGACTGGGATCTTTCGCAGCGGGAAGGGGCCGGCTTTGGCGGAGGCTCATTCGGAACGGATTGATCCCACGACTCTGGCTCGGTTCGGGCGGCTGGAGCTGCTGGCGCGGCTGGTGGTCGAAGGGGTGATCGCAGGGCTGCACAAAAGCCCGTTCAAAGGGTTTTCAGTCGAGTTTGCCGAGCACCGGCAATATGGGCCCGGGGATGAAATCCGGCATATCGACTGGCGAGCGTTCGGCAAGACCGACCGGTATTACGTCAAAGAATACGAGGAAGAGACGAACCTCAAGGCGATGATTGTCGTCGATTCGTCGGGAAGCATGGGCTACGCGGGCCGGACGATCTCGAAGCTCGAACATGCCCGGCGGATCGCCGCGTCGCTCGCGTATCTGATGATCGGCCAGCGCGATGCCGTGGGGCTGGCGACGTTCGACACCCGGGTGCGATCGATGATTCCTCCGCGGTCGGCACCCTCCCATTTCTCCGTCATCTGCCAGGGCCTCGAAGCGACCAACACCGGCGGCGACATCGGGCTCAGCCGGATCGTGCATACGATCGCCGAACGGATCAAGCGGCGAGGGCTGGTGATCATTCTCTCGGACGGCTTCGACGTACTGGATGATCTGATCACGGCGCTGCGCCACCTGCGGCACCGCCATCACGAAGTGCTCTTCTTCCATATTCTGGCGCCAGAAGAGGAGGAGTTCCCGTTCCGCAGCCCGATACAGCTTCGCGATCTGGAGCGGCCCGGCCAACTGCTGCGAGTTGACCCGATCGCGCTCCGTGCCGCCTACCTCGAACGCTTCGGCCGCTTCTGCCGGGAGCTGAAGGAGCAGGTGCACGCGATCGGAGCCGACTATCACAAGGCCTCGACAGGAGACGAGGTCGAGAAGATCCTGCTCGACTACCTCTCGCGACGATCGCGGCGCGGGGGGCTCTCGCGATGAGCTGGGGCATCCTGAACGCTGCGGTTCTGGTGGGGCTCATGGGGGTGGCCCTGCCGGTGATCATCCACTTCCTGAACCGACGGCGCGGAGAGGTGCTCGACTGGGGGGCGATGCAGTTCCTCGAGCCGGGACGGCGAGCCCGGAGAAGGATCAAGCTGGCCGAGATCTTGCTGATGGCGGCAAGGATGGCGTTGCTCGGTCTGGTTGTGTTCGCACTCGCGCGACCGTTCTGGTCACGGAAAGCAAGCGCAACGGCGGATGCCGGGGCGGGAGCGGGTCTTGGGCTGGATGGGCCACCACGCGACATCGTCCTCATCCTCGATGTCTCCGAGAGCATGGAACGGAAGCTGGGTGATTCCAGTGCGCTTGAGCGTGCGTCGGCATGGGCCAGGTCTTTCGCCGGCCGCTGCCGGCCGGGCGATTCGATTGCACTGCTACTGGCAGGCGACGCAGTGCAACGGCTGATCGACCCGCCCACATTCGACCTGGGCAAGGTTCAAAAGCTCCTGGACGCCGTCAAGCCGCCGCGGGGAGCGAGCGACCTGGCGGCGGCCCTGGCCGAAGCGCTTCGAATCCTCGAGCGAACCGAAAACCCCGAACGCAATGTGATTGTGCTCTCAGATGGTCAACGCTTCCCCTGGCGCCCGGGCGAGACGGGGCGATGGGGTTTGCTGCGCAGCTTCACGGTCGAATGACCGTTCCGCCACGAATCTGGTCGATCACGTTCTTGCCCGGGAAGTCGGATGATGCCACCAGCTCGAATCCGACAGTTGAGAAACTGACCGTTTCTCGCTCGCTGCTGGCGCCCGGCTTGCCACTGGACGTGACGGCTGACGTGAGCAACGCCGGGCCCGGTGAGTTTTCCGGTGCTGCGGAGCTGCTGGTGGATGACCAGCCGGCGTCGGCCTCGCCGGAGATTGTCGGGCCGATTCCCGCGGGCGGGCGTGTTCCGGTCCACTTCCGCACGTCGTTCAGCCAGCAGGGTTCACACGTGCTGGCGGTTCGACTCTCGGGTGATCATGCACTTGAGGCCGGTCATCTTCGGGCCGTGCCCATCCAGGTGGCGCCGGCGATTCCCGTTCTGCTGGTCAATGGTGAGCCGGGGGTCGAGCCGTTCTCCGGGGAGACCGACTTCCTGCGCGCTGCACTGGCGCCGTCGGGCGACGAGGCTCCGCAGTTCCGGGTCAAAGTGGTGAGCGGCCAGGAGCTCAGATCTCGATCACTCGAGGGAATGAAGGTGGCGGTGCTCGCGAATCTCGATCGGGTCTCGCCCGAGCAGTCGGCCGCGATTGGAGATTTTGTCGGGGCAGGGGGGGGACTTCTGGTGACTCCGGGCGACCGGACCGAGATTTCGTCGTGGAACATTGCTCCCTGGATGCCGGCCCGGCTCACGAGCGTGACCGGAAGTGCCTCGGAAGGGAAAGTCGTCGCACACCCCGCTCCGCGGACATTCAGCGGGCCGCTCATGTCGGCGCTGGGCCAGGGTGATTCACCGGCGCTGGGCGAGGCCGATTTCTTCGCGTTTGTCAAACTTGAGCCGACGGCCGGCAGCGCGGTGCTGGGCAGGCTGGATACGGGCGATCCGTGGCTGGTTGAGCGAAGCCGGGGCCGCGGGCGCGTCCTGGCGCTCGCGACGGCGATCGACGCGGAAGCCGGTACGTTGCCGGTGAATCCCGATTTTGTGCCGCTGGCGCACGAGTGGATGTTCCACCTGGCAGGAGGTGGCGATCCGCTTCTGGTGCGCGCGGGGGAGCCGCTGATTTTTCCGCTGGACGCGGCGCCTGCGCCCGACGTGAAGTTCCTGCCGATCGAGACGCCAAGCGGCACCAAGGCGCAGGCGGAAGTGATTCGGAGCCGCGGTCTGGTTCAGGCTCGATTCGAGGATACGGTCGAATCAGGGATCTACCGGCTGTCTTTGGCCGGCCCACCGCCGGGAAGCTTCATGTTTGGCGCCGTTGACCGCGACGAACGCGAAACGGACCCGGCGGCGCTGGAACCGGAGGAAGCTGCGAAACTGGCCGAGGGTTGGCCGCTTGAATTCGTGAGCGACTTGAAGGCATCCGAGCTGGGGGTCTTCGCCGCCGGAGGTGGAAGCCGGCACGAGGTCTGGCGGTTCGTGATTCTTGCGGCGCTGGCGGGGCTTTGTGTAGAGATCTATCTGACGAGACGGTTGGTGAGGGTGCAGGCGGGGGCTGGTGGGGAGGAAATCAGCCAAGAGTTGAAGGGAAAGATCAAATGAGCAAACTGGCAAGCCGTTCGGCGCGAGGGCCGGTCACGTCCAAGGGCCAGGAAATTGTTGATGGATTGAAGAATCTGGCCGCGACACTTCGAGCCGGGAAGCCGCTCGAGTCGCAGTTCACCGTGCGCACCTTCAAGATTCCGCCGCCGGCCCAGTGCCGTGGCAAGGAGGTCCGTCGGGTGCGCGAGACTCTTGCGATGAGCCAGGCGTCTTTCGCGGCATTCCTTGGCGTCGATCCGTCCACCGTGAGATCATGGGAACAGGGGCTTCGTCTGCCGAGTCCGATCGCGTGCCGGCTGCTTTCTGCGATTGCTGAGGACCCGGACTACTGGCGCAAACGTCTCGCTACGTGCCTGGTGACTGGGGATCGACGATAACCCCAGGCTGGAGTCATTTTTCATGATGGCATCCGAAGCAACAAACGCGGCACACTCACACGATACCGACGTCTTGATCGTGGGCTCGGGACCGACGGGTTTGATGGCGGCTACGTTACTGGCCCGGTGCGGCGTTCGGGTTTGCGTTGTCGACAAGACCGACCAGCAGGCCCATGAATCGCGCGCGTTCGGCGTGCAGGCCAAATCGCTCGAGCTGTTCCTGAATATCGGGATTGCGGAAGAGTTCTTGAATCGCGGACTGATTGCGGGCGGGGCACAGGTCTTTCTCGACGGCAAACAGGTTGCCGAGCTGAATTTTGATGATATCGGCAGGCCGGATACGCCTTACTCGTTTTTGCTCATGGTGCCTCAGTGGGACATCGAAGCCATCCTGGTCGATGACCTCAAGCGCCAGGGTATCGAGGTCCTGCACGGCGCCCTGGTCACCGGCTTCACGCAGAACGAACATGGCGTCGACGCAACGGCCACGGATAATGCCGGCGCGAGCCATCGCTTCAGCGCGAGATATCTCATCGGGGCCGACGGTGCGCATAGCATCGTGCGCAAGACACTCGGGCTTACTTATCAAGGCGACGCGTACCCGCAAGGATTTCTGCTTGCCGACTGCAAGCTCGACTGGGCACTCGACTATGATCACATGAAGCTCTTCCTGCGCGGCCACCACTTCGCGGTCTACCTGCCCTTGAAAGGGAGAGATATGTGCCGGGTGATCGCGATCATGGGCGAGCAGCCTGCGGCGGCTTCACCCGGCTCGCGCGAGGCGGAAGCGACCAGTGCCGAGCCGATCTCACTCGAGGAGGTGCAAACGGCTTTCCGGGAGGCATGCGGCCCGGACGTGACGCTGCACGATGCGGTGTGGACAACGCGGTACCGTATCCATCATCGTGGGGTGAACAAATACAGAGAAGGAAGGGTCTTCGTTGCCGGAGATGCGGCCCATATCCATAGTCCAGCCGGCGGACAAGGGATGAACACCGGCCTGCAGGATGCGGCGAACCTGGCCTGGAAGCTCGCCGCGGTGCTCAAAGGAGGAGCGCCGGATGGCCTGCTCGATACATATCATTCGGAACGGTGGCCCGTCGGCCAGAAGGTGCTCGAATTCACGGACCGAGTATTCAGCACGATGACTTCGCAAACAGGTTGGCTCGCCGGGATTCGCAACATGTTGCTGCCCATCTTCGGTGCGGTGATCACGCGGTCGGGAACGGTTCGATCGCGTGCGTTTCATTTTATTTCGCAACTGGGAATTCGCTACGACGAAAGCATGTTCGTCAAGGACGGATCGAGCTCCGGAGCGGCGGGCGAGTGGCGTGAGGGGCCAGCCGCGGGACGCCGCGCCCCGAACGGGCAGATCGCGCGGAGCTGCGACGTCTTCAGTCTCATTCAAGGCTATCGCTGGCACGTTCTGGCGCTGTCGCGAAGACCGCTTTCGCGCGATGAGATCGAAAAACTTGCTGCCGAGATGGCCGCTTTGCCCCGGACGATCGGCATCCCGCTCGAGACGCATATCGTCGCGCACTCGCTCATCGGACGCGACGCGCGGATCGTGCAGGCGGAGTCAAACCAGGTGTTCGAGGCATACGGGATTTCGGCGGCCAATCCGCGGGGGCTGTATCTCATCCGGCCCGACGGTCACGTCGCGTTCCGGTGTCTCTGGCTGGATTTCGCAGGACTCAAAGATTTCATCGGGTGCTTGACCGGGAGCCGGTATGATGCGGAGTCTCTGGAACAGGATCGGGAGACTCCATGAGCTTTGAGTTTCTGGGCGGGCGGCGGTTGTTGCTTGCGGGGTCGCGGCTGGGCTGGTTCTGGATACTGGCGCTCGCGGCGGCCGTGATCTTGCTGATGGTGCTCTACAGGGAAGAGCGCCGGCTGGTCACCCGGCGGGCCGGGCTCTTCCTGCTCTGGCTGCGGCTGATCGCGGCGGCTGCATTGGCTTTCGCGCTGTTCGAACCTATCGCCGCGCGCACGCTGGTTGAGACCCAGCGCGGGCGAGTGATCGTCGCGGTCGACGTTTCCGAGAGCATGACGACGGTGGACGAGGGCCGCACGAGCGAGCAGAACGCGAAGCTGGCACAGGTGCTCTTGCTCGAGCGGGGCGATGCGGCGGCCCGGCTCTCGCGCCGCGAGGTGGCGCGGCGGCTGATCGAGGGAGCAAGCTCACCCATCGGGCAACTCGAAAAGGAGCACACTCTCGATCCCGTTGCCTTCCATCGCGAGACGGCACCGGCGAGTTTGGTGGCGCTTGGAGAATCACTGAAATCCGCGATGAAAGCAGGCGATTCAGCGCTGCTGGAGACGGATTGGACGCCAGTGCTGGCCCGCGCGCTACAGCCGGGCAGCGCCGGCCAGGAAGTGACGGGAGTGGTGCTTCTGACGGATGGACGGCGTAATGGGCCGATCGATCCGTTGCCGACGATCGACCGGCTCGCAGCGAGGGGTATTCCAGTCTATTCGGTGTTGATCGGGTCGAGCGCACCACCGCGCGACGCGGCGGTCGCCGTGGTGAAAGCCCCGGAGAGCGTCTATCGCGGCGACGTGGCAACCGTTTCCGCCGCGATCAAGATTGACGGATACGCGGGGCGCGACGTGGCCGTCACGCTGGAGCGGCCGGGCGCGTCGCCCTTGCGCCAGACCGTACACGCACCGGCGGCCGAGGGCGCGCCTCGGCCGGTGGTTTCGTTTGCGGTGCCGCTGGACCAGACGGGCACGGTCGCGCTCTCCGTGGCGGTCGAGCCGCTCCCGGGCGACGTGCGGCCGGACAACGACCGGCGGACCTTCTCGATCCAGGTCGTCGACGACAAGGCGAAAGTTCTGCTCCTCGACAGCGAGCCTCGCTGGGAGCTGCGGTACCTGCGCAATGCTCTCGTGCGCGATCCGCGCGTCGAGCTGCGGACAGTGGTGTTTCATCAAACCCCTGCGAGCGGCGCGACGGGTCACCCTTATGAAATCGTTGTGCCGCCGCGCGGGGGGGGAAACGACGCGGATCCGCTGGCCTCGTTTGACGCGATCATCCTGGGCGATCTCGGCCCGGTGGAGGCTCCTGCGGAGCTGTGGGCGAGGCTCGAGGCGTTTGTCGGGGAGCGTGGGGGGACTCTCGTTTTTTGCAACGGGCCACGGAACTGGGCGACGCTTGCAGGAGAGGAGACCGCACGAAAGCTGCTGCCGGTGATCGAGCCGCGGCCCGTGGAGATGGATGCCGCTCCGCCGCAGGCCGATCAAACCGCGCTGCCGCCGGGCGTTTTGATCCGCCCGGCCGCGAAGGGTCTCGACCGGGATTCCTGGCCGATGATGCAGCTCGACGCCGACCCGGAGAAAAACCGGGGGATCTGGGACGCCTTACCGCGGATGCCGTGGCTGCTCGCCGGGAGGGCGAAGCCGGGCGCGACAATGCTGGCCACGGCGGGCCCGGACGATGGGGCCGCGGTGATCGCCGCACAGCCGTACGGTCTGGGAAAGGTCCTCTGGATCGGGACCGATGGCACGTGGCGTTTCCGGTTTCGAACGGGTGACCGGTACCATCACCGATTCTGGGGGCAGGTCGTGCGCTGGGCCGCCGGCGGATCGCTGGCGGGGGGTAATTCCCAGGTGCGGTTCGGCCCGGTCAAGCCTCGATACGAAGAGGGGGAGGGTGTGTCGCTCCAGGCGAGGATCAGTGAGGGCATCGCGGGGGTCGGACCTGAGCTATTGATCGCCGCGAAGATTTTCAAGACCGACGCGGGGAAGTCAGGCACTGCGACGGGGGAGCCCGTTGCGATCGTGCCGATGCGAGCCGTGCAGGGGCAGCCGCGCACGTTCGGCGGCCTGGTATCGGCTCTTCAGCCAGGATCATATGTCATGCGGCTCGATGTACCGCAGCTCGCGGAGACGCTCAAACTCGATCAAGCATTGAACGGAAAGCTGCCGGAGGCTTCGATCGAGATTGTCAGCCGCGAGAGCTCGGAGCGAGTGGAGCTTGCCGCTGCGCGCGATCAGGTCGAACAGCTCGCGTCTGCGACTGGAGGCGCGTGCTTGCCGATTACGAGGCCAATGAGCTCGCGGGCCTATTGCACGCCCGCACCAAGCGGACGACGCGGACGGTCGAGACACCGCTGTGGGATCAGCCGGGGTTCCTGGTGCTCTTCTTTGGAATCCTTACCGTCGAGTGGGTGGTGCGGAAACGTGTGGGATTGCCGTGATGGAGGCGAATACCTTGAGCGATATCACCGGTGGAGGCAAGGCGTCGGAATCGCGGCCGGACGTCCTCCGTGGATGCCCTTCGGAGAGCGAACATGATCGCAAGGTTCCGGAGATTGATCTGCTCAGTGAGCTTTCGATACGCGACGTGACGTTTCGGAACCGGATTGTCATGTCGCCGATGTGCCAGTACTCCGCGACAGACGGGATGGCGAATGACTGGCATCTCGTGCATCTCGGGAGCCGAGCGGCCGGCGGAGTGGCTCTGGTGATGGTCGAGGCGACGGCAGTGGCGCCCGAGGGGCGGATCACGCCGGGCGACATGGGGATCTGGGATGATCGTCATATCGAGCCGCTCGCCAGGATTGCGCGGTTTGTTAACAGCCAGGGGGCTGTCGCGGGCATTCAGCTCGCGCACGCCGGGCGTAAGGCGAGCTGCGACCTCCCGTGGAAAGGTGGTGCCAGGCTCAAGACACCCGCGGAAGGGGGCTGGACAGTTGTCGCGCCGAGCCCCCTCCCATTCGCCGACAGCGATCCGGTTCCCGTTCCTCTCGATGGTGCCGGGATTGACGAGGTTGTTGCCGCTTTCGAAGCTGCCGCGCGGCGCGCGCTGGCTGCGGGCTTTCGATTGATCGAGATCCACGCGGCTCACGGATATCTGCTTCACGAGTTCCTTTCTCCACTCAGCAATCATCGCGAGGATAAGTACGGCGGCAGCGTCGAGAATCGGATGCGGCTGGTTCTACGGGTCGCGGCGGCGATTCGGAGTTTGATGCCCGATGGTCTACCGCTCTTCGTGCGTATTTCGGCGACCGATTGGGAAACTGGCGGCTGGGATGCTGACCAGTCGGTCGTTCTTGCACGGCATCTCAAAGCACTGGGCGTTGATTTGATTGACGTCTCTTCGGCGCGCTCGTGCCCAAGGTGCGCATTCCGGTCGCCAAGGGCTATCAGGTGCCCTTTGCGCGGAAGATTCGATGCGAGGCGGGCATCATGACGGGCGCGGTCGGAATGATCACTGAGACTGCACACGCCAACGAGATCATCACCGGCGGCGATGCAGACATGGTCTTCCTGGCGCGCGAGCTTGCGCCAACCTTACTGGGCGCTCAACGCGCAGCACGAGCTGGGCGTGGATCCGAGCTGGCCCGTTCCGTACGGGTATGCGGTTCGGCGGCGAGCCAGGTGAGGGAGTGCGGGCGTCCGTTCATCCACGCTCGAGCCCAAACTCGAGCATCCGAGCCTGCTGGAACGATTCGCCTTCCCCCTCCGTGAACGAGCGGCGCGGGATGCGCACGGAGCGGCCGTCCAAGTCTTGATCGCGGATGCACAAGGGGAGCGAGATCTGCATGAGCACGCCGCCTACCGCCAGCAACGACACCATGTACGGCAGGGGAGCGTCCTTCTCGATGCGCCGCGCCAGCGAGATCCAAGATCGCTCTGACCAGAATGGCGCCAGGTAGACCACGCACGTTGCATCCCGCTCCAGAAGCCGGCTGTCGCTCGCGTCGTGCGGATTGCCCACCCACTCGAGCGTATCGACGAAATAACTCAGGTCGCTTGCCGGCATGATCAGGAGAGCACAACCGGCCAGCGCCTTGAAAACAGCCAGTGAGTAATTGGCCGATCGTCCGGCTCGGGCGCTTCCATCGCGTTGACCCGCGCCCTCTGCCAGATCCATCCAAAACCGCTCCAGCCGGTCAGCCTGGGCATCGCGAAAGCCGTTCCGGCATTCGTTGCACATCGACGAGCTCGCGAGCGAAGGCGACGAGCCACCGGCGAGCAGAGGCATCGGGCCTCCGAACGGTACTTGCGCTGCTGTCCGTTCGCAGAACCGGCAGTAGCGACCGCGTGGATCATTGAGGATCAGCGCTCCCGGGCCGTCGAGCGGATAGGCGGCTGCCGTTTGATAATTGAGGCTGAAGGTCAACTCATCTTGAGCGGCGAGCCAATCTTCGTGGTCGTCCCCATGAAACCGGCCGCGCTTGGTCCATCGGTGGTACGCCGCTTGCCTGACCTGCTCAATCGTCGGAACCATCAATTTCACCCGATATTTCAGTCGTTTTGACCATTAAGTACCTCCCTGATGAGGAGGCCCCGAATAACAGGTTTTTCTGATCTTACCGATTATCCGGAAGAGCACGCGACTTACCCCGCCAAATCGATGTCAAAGTTCAGTTAATCGTTTGACTTACTGCAAAATACCCAGTATTCTCAGTCAGAGTAGCATTCATAGAGCCCTTATATTAACGTGCAAGAAGAAGCCAGCTTCACGAACCCCGAATCAGGTCTCACTTTTTGCACCGCTTGGGTTCCCCCTTCCGACGCCGAAGATCGCACGTGTTTCTTGCTTCACGGAATGGCTGGTGGTGGCGCCTTGTTTGAGGTGCTCGCCGCGCGCATTGTGGGGGCACGGTCACGCGTTGTCTATCCCGCTCGGAACGGCGTCCCGGAAGGTGAAGGGCTCTGGGTTGCAGCAGCATCGGCAGTAGTTTCTCGGATTGGTGTTTTGTTTCACAAGTCGCGACTTGCAACAATCGAGGTTTTCACAATGAATCGTTCTCGTTGGTCGACATTCGCGGGCTCCCTGGGTGCCCTGGCATTGACCTTCGCCGTGACCAGCTCGGCGTCGGCCGGCTCCGGTTCGAGCGGCGGATCGAGCGGCGGCTCCTCCGGCGGCGGCCACAAGCTGTTTTCTCACGGATCGAGCGGTGGTGGGTCGTCAGGCGGCGGCCACAAGCTCTTTTCTCACGGATCGAGCGGTGGTGGGTCGTCAGGCGGCGGCCACAAGCTCTTTTCTCACGGATCGAGCGGTGGCGGGTCGAGTGGCGGCGGCCATAAGCTCTTCTCGCACGGGTCGAGCGGTGGCGGGTCGTCCGGCGGCGGCCACAAGCTCTTCTCGCACGGGTCGAGCGGCGGCGGGTCGAGTGGCGGCGGCCATAAGCTCTTCTCGCACGGGTCGAGCGGCGGCGGGTCGAGTGGTGGGTCAGGCGGCGGATCGGCCGGCGGCTACGCGGCCGTCAGCTACCCCAGCAGCCAGGTCTACATGAGTCAGAATGCAGCGCCTGCGGTTGCCGCACCGGCCAACACCGGCGTCGCGTACCTGAACATCAATGTTCCTGCTGACGCCAAGCTGTATCTCCAGGATCAACTGATGACGGTCGAAGGGACGCAGCGCCGTTTCGTCACCCCGGCCATCCAGGCCGGCGAAACGCACCTCTACACCGTCAAGGTTGAGGTCGTTCGTGACGGCAAAACCCTGACCAAGACGGCCCAGACGACCGTCACCACCGGCCAGGAAGCGTTCGTCGCGGTTGCCTTCGAAGGCCAGGAACCGGCCACGACGGTCGCCAGCAATTAAGTTAAGTGTGATTTCACACCCGCCGGGCCGCTCCCTGGCGGGTGTGAGTTATACTTGTGCAATCGTCCTCGCGGGAAAACGGAGGGAGCCCTCTGACCCGATGAGGGTCCAGCAGTCCGATCGATCCAAGGTGGGAGATCCCGACGTGAGCTCTCGGTCAAGCGCTCCTGCGGGACAGACCGAAACCCCGACGGCTCGCCAGGGCACCCGCTGGAAGGTGCTTCGGTGGGCCGTTAATTGCTGGCTGGTCTTTCATCTCGCGGCCATCGTCATTGCACCCGCTTCGGTCGCGCCCACTTCCGAGCTGATCCTGTCAGCCTGGAATGTTTTTCACCCATACCTCGACCTCGTCTACCTGAACCACGGGTATCACTTCTTCGCACCAGAGCCGAGTGAGAGCTTTCTCGTCTCCTTCGAGGCCGAGCGAGCCGATGGAACAGTCGCAACCGGCTACATGCCCACTCGTAAGACCCCGCCGCGCCTCCTCTATCATCGCCACTTCATGCTGACCGAGCACCTTGCGGACACGCTGCGCGATACGCCCGAAGAGATCCAGCAAGCCTGGCTCGACTCCTACGCCGAACATCTTTGCCACGAATATCATGCGGTGCAAGTCACCCTGACCGGGCACCGCCATGGACTGCCGACACGGGAAGATGTTCAGAACGGCATGAAATTAACCGATCCGGCGAGTTATCGAAGCGAGACGATAAAGGTCTTCAAATGCAAGGTCCACTGAGACTCGCGGCCCGTTATTTCACCCAGACGGCACAGTCGGTGGCTGCCGACTGGAACAAGTTCTGGTACACGCCGGCCAATCCGGCGCTCCTCGGCGTGATCCGGATCATGACCGGCCTCATGCTGGTTTACACTCATGCGGTCTGGGGCCTGGCGCTTCGCGAATTCTTCAGCTCGACTGGCTGGCTGAGCCCGGCGCTCGTGCGACGCATGCACGAAAACCAGTACCACTACTCATTCTGGTACCTCGTGCCGGATGGCTGGATCTGGGCCGCCTACGCCCTTTCGATGGTGGTGTTCGTTCTCTTCACACTCGGCCTGTTCACTCGCGTCACCTCGATTCTCTCGCTTCTGGCCGCGGTGTCGTATGCCAATCGAGTTCCGGCCGCGCTGTTTGGCCTCGACCAGATCAACATCATGCTGAACCTGTACCTGGCGATCGGCCCCAGCGGTGCAGCCTTCTCTCTAGACCGATGGCTCGCACGAAAGCGGTCCGGCTCGACCGCCCCCGCCGCGGCCTCGGCGGGCGCCAATCTCGCCATCCGGTTGATCCAGGTGCATATGTGCGTTATCTATTTCTTTGCGGGCGTCTCCAAGCTGCAGGGCCCCTCCTGGTGGGACGGCGAGGCGATGTGGCGGGCGTTTGCCAATCTCGAGTACCAGTCTCTCGACATGACCTGGCTAGCGTGGCATCCGCGGGTCGTCAACGCGATGTCGCATGTCTCGATCTTGTGGGAAATCTCGTTCTGCGTGTTCATCTGGCAGAAGCGCTTCAGGCCGCTGGTGCTGGCTGGAGCCCTGGTGCTGCATGTCGGCATTGGCGCCTGCCTGGGAATGTGGACATTCGGGCTGATCATGCTGGTCGGGTGTGCGTCGTTCTTACCTGCGGATCTGTTCCAGCAAGCTCCCGTCCCTCTCCCTCGACCGCGCGGCCGCACGGCGGAGAACCGCGAGAGAGTGCTGGCGAGGTCTGGGTGATCGATTGGCGGCGACGCGCGGAGCTTGGTGCAGCGGCATCGAGAATTGCGCGAGAAGAGCGGCACTGGAGGCGAGAGTCAGGCTAAAGCCTGACCTACATGATGCGCAATGGCTAGGGCACCAGAGTCCTCGCCAGCCGCATTCCGTTGCCGCCGTTTCGATTCGTCGGCTCCTGGTCGTTGCGGAAGGCTGAGCGAGTCTCTGGCGCCATGCGCGTGTACGAGCAGCCGCGCCGCGCACGCTTGACCGTGCTGATCACGTCTGGGCCATCTTCCTCGTCCTCGACTGGCGCACGGCTTGTTCGACGGCATAATCCCTGGAGGTCTCCGGAACACCAGGTGTACACGTTGCCGACAATGTCGAAGAAACCCAGATCGTTCGGCTTCAGAAGCCCGACGGGCCAGGTGTGATCCTGAGAGTTCTTCTGGTACCACACGTATTCGGTCAGCAGCTCTTCCGCATCCCCGTAGTAGCGGCTGGTTGCCGCGCCCGCACGAATCGCGTATTCCATCTCCGGCTCCGTGGGCAAGCGATAACCGGTGAGACTCAAGTATTTTGGCCGGAGTTTGGCGGCCTCGCCCTTGATTTCGTAACACCACTCTTCTCCGGGAATCCCCTCTTTCATGCTGAGCCAGTTGCAGTACGTCGCGGCCATGTACCACGTCATGCGCCTGACCGGCAGCTCGGCGATACCGCTTAAGAGCGCACTCTGGTCGTAGTCCTTCTGGAATTGCCGATACTGCTCCAGCGTCACCGGCTTGGCGGAAAGGGCAAACGTGCGGCCGATGCGCCTGCGATGCTGTTGCTCGTCTTTGGACCGGTCGAGGTCGATCACTGGCGACCCCATGAGAAACTCGAGTGGCCCGGGTATGACCACCATGGTCTGTCCCTGACCGCTCACGTACCACTGCGGCGCGGACTTTTCTTTGTGCAGCGACAGTGACTGCTTGATGTCCTTCAGCCGCTTCTCGCGCAGATCGTTGCTCTTCGCCCAGTTGTCGTTCACCTGGGCCAGCCACGCCGTCTGCTGCCACTTGCGCAGCAGCCACTCCGCCGCCGCATGTAGACCGGGATCGGTGGCGGTCTGATCGATTTGTTGCAACGTCGGTAGGAGGGCCGCGCGATCCTCGACCGCAAAGTCGGCTTCGCCGTATTCACCCAGGCTCAAGATCAAGGCCCGGCGGATCGATGCCTCCGGCTCCTCCTCCAGCCGCTTGACGATCGCCTGCGGGTCGGCGTGCAGCGGGCCGAGGCGATGAATCAGATAGCTCCGCACACTCGGGTCGGAGCTGTGCGCCAGGAGCGGCCAGACCTTCTGTGGCACGTCCATCCGCAACAACGCCACCGCCGCGTTCGCCTGCCGTTTCGCCAGCTTCTCCTTGCTCGCACCGTTCGAGCCCGACGACGGTTTCTTGTCGAGCTCGCCGCTCAGAACGGGCAGGCCTGCCGCGCCCTGGTCTCTGAATCTGTCGTAGATCACAGGGAACTGCTTCAGGTTGGCGTCCATCAGCAGATCGGCAAGCAGGCTCGGTTGATCGCCGGCGTACTCAGCCAGAATGTCGGTCGCCAACGACCGCTCCGTCTCTGGCCCGTCGATGTCTAGATAAATTACTGACAAGGGACCGAGGAGCCTGGTGCGGACTGGCTCGAGCAGATCCATCCACAAGGCCAGGTAGACCGGAGGCACCCGCACCATGTCATGGGCGACATTCGCCGCGATCAGTGGCCACCTGGGCCCCTCCGGGTCATATTTTGCCAGCGCGCCGGCCGCCCGCAGCCGTTGTGTTTCATGACCCTTTTCCGGTCGCGCCGCGACCGTCCAGAGCTTGTCCAGCAACTCGGACTTGTGCCGCGCAAGTGCGTCGCGGATCACCGACACTTTGTTCGGCTCGGCGTCGAGTAGCCGGCCGTAAAGATAAGCTACCTGCGTCGAATCCATCGGCAAGAGGGCGAGACTGGCGTGGAGCTTGTCGCGGGAGCTGGCCGCCGGCTTGTCGATCGCCCCGCGCAAGAGTGGATCAGTCCACTTTCGATACGCGGCCATCTCGGCGATGATGCCTGGTACTTGACCGGTTTCCGCATCCAGCAGCCGCTTCACGAACGCGACGGCCTGTGACGCCTTCCGCTGTTCAGCGATTTGTCGCTGGATCGCCAAACCCGCGGCCAAGGCGACGACCATCAGCACGCCAGCAGCCAGGGCGAGCGAAGTGTGATAACTGCCCGCCTTTGCCATCATCTTCCGCTCTGGCGCCGTCCACTTCTTCCGATCGGTGAGCGAGCAAACCTGCATCCATTGCCAGAGCGACGGAAGTTGCCGGTTCTCGGCGCGTGCATTCCAAATCGATGCGCGGTCGGCAAGCAGCAATTCCGCGCGGCCGCGGCGCGTCTCCTTTTGTTTGCGGGTCAACCAGTCCCGCAGGGAGTGAACGAGGTAGTCATGCGTTAGTTGGTAATATCGCTCGTCACCGCTTTGACGAGACAGAGCAGTCTCTTCTTTGCCCTCGGGGTCGGTCGGTGTGATGAGGCGGACCTCGCTGTCGAGTGTGCGGATCAGCTCATCGAATTCCTTCGGGCGGCTTCTATAGCCCGACGCGTCCAGCAATTCCGAAAAAGACCGCATGTGCCCCTTGATATCCGTGCCAGATTCGGGCAAGAGAGCCCTGAGCACGTTTCGCGCCGCTTTCTGATGATAGCGGTGCTGCGGAGGAGCCGAAGGCGCGCTGAACGTCTCCTCGAGAAACGCTTCGCCAACGCCTTTCGTGCCGCCAACTTCTTTCAATGTGGCGAGCGTCCAGGATTTGGCTTTCATCATTTCGGCGAACAGCGCCAGCCGAACGCAGATCACCTTGCCGTCCTGCGCCAGCTCGGAGACGGCCTGCCTCAAGAACTCCGTCTGTTCCTTGCCGACGGAGGCAACACCCTCCGGTAGAGCGCCGAACGCGCGGCCGAGCGCAGCCAGGACGCGCTGCGCGTGCCGGGTCGGGAACAGATCAATCGCCGCGGTATTCTCTCCGTCGACGAGGCGAACTTCGAGCGCCCTCATGAAGCGGATCACGCCCATCCAGAAGTCATCGCGCACCATGACCATGCACTGAACTCGCCCACCGTCGCATTGACGCAGAGACTGCACGAGCTCGGTGTTCTCCACGTCCTGATTCGAATGGAGCCATTGCTCAAACTGGTCCAGAACAATCAGCACCTTCTTCGAGGGCGGAATGCCCTGGCCCTGACGCAACGATGCGAGCGAATCCTTCAAACCGAGGTTCTCGCGCAGAGACGGACAGCGCTTCCTCAGGCCACTTAACAGCCGGGTCTCCGTGTCGTTGCCCGTGGCTTCGACGTAGACCGCAATCACGTTCTCCGCAAGGCGAGGAAGCAAGCCCGCCTTCACCAGCGACGATTTCCCGCATCCCGAGGGGCCGCAGATAAGCCCGACCGAAAACGTGCTATCCGAATCCATTTCTTCGATGCGCGTTTTCCAGAACCGGATGCCGTCTGGCAGCCCGTCACGGTCGCGTGGGCCCGGCAGGAGCTCGAGGAAGAAGTCGGCGTCGTAGGCGTCGAACGCCCGCAAGCCTTTGGGCACGATCTTGATCGGCTTGCCGTCGGAAGTCGGCGTGGTGGATCTGGCGGATGCGTGCGAGCCCGCCGACGGCGACTGCGGTCCTTCGGCCGTGGTGACCGCGGGTGGGCCAAGAGCCGAAGGCGCCGCCCTGGGCTCCTGGGCGAGGAAGTGCCGCAGCTCGTCAGCGAGATCCTTGGCCGCGGTGTAACGTTCCGCGGCTCGCTTTGAAAGCGATTTGAGGCAGATCCGTTCCAGCTCAACCGGTATCGCGTCTTCGTACTGGCGCAATGGACGCGGCTCGTAGCTCACGATTTGCTCAAAGATCTCGTCCTTCGTTTCCCCCTTGAACGGGCGCCTGAGCGTGAGCAGCTCGTACAAGACCACCCCAAGACTGAAGATGTCTGATCGTCCGTCAACACGATGCCCTTCGCCCCGGGCCTGCTCGGGACTCATATAAACAGGCGTGCCAGCATAATTCGGGCCGTGGCCGACCATCGCTTCCTGGAGCGCCAACCCGAAGTCCGCAACGAACGGCTTGCCGCTTGAATCAAGCAGGATGTTCCCCGGCTTGATGTCGCGGTGAACAAGTCCCTTGCGGTGAGCGTGGTGCAGCGCATCGGCAATCGTCGCCACCAGATCGATTGCCTGGTGCAGGCCCAGCGGTGACTGCTTGAGCCTTGCGGCAAGATCTGTGCCGTCGATGTACTTGGAGACGATGAAGCACGGACAGTCCTCGCTGCTGCCGACGTCGTAGACCGGCACGATATTGGGATGATCGAGACTCGCGACGGTGCGGGCCTCGATCAGATACGGCACGGCGTCCTCGGGGCGATTCACCAGATTGCGATGGGGAACCTTGATCGCGACCCGGCGGCTCAACTGGTCATCATGCGCCAGATAGACGAGGCCAAACCCGCCTTCGCCCAAGACCTTTTCAATGCGATAACGGCCAATGTGCTCCCGCGGCAGCGCAGCAGCCACGTCGCTGCCGATGGACGTAACGTCTCCCGGAGACTCGTCCGAGTCAAAACCATGCTTCCGCGTGCTTTCCAACTCTTCGCTTGCACCCATGCTCGCTGATCGCTTCGCCCCGCTACGCTGAGTGCCCTTGGCCGACGGGGATATCTTACCAGCGCTCGTGCGGGAGATCAGCCGAAGACCGTGGCCTGGACGCAATTAACCGTGCCGGCGCGGGAGATCGACACGCTCGATTCGTCGTCACTCTCTGTTGCTGAGAGAAGCCGACATGCCGGCGGAGTCAGTACGCTGTTCGCTGATGGCAGTGTGCGATTCGTGAAGAACACCATCAACCTCTCGCGCAGGCGCGCGATCGGCTCGCGAAATGGACGGGAGCTTGTGCCGGCGTTTGA
The DNA here is from genome assembly GCA_963823665.1 of uncultured Planctomycetota bacterium. Classification (GTDB taxonomy): domain Bacteria; phylum Planctomycetota; class Planctomycetia; order Isosphaerales; family Isosphaeraceae; genus CAVXHV01. Next base: position 758,283 of record CAWGMQ010000006.1, on the reverse strand, counting down.
TTATTGACAGGCAAGGACGGCGAGGTGACTTACCATCTAGAATCCCCTCTTATCGGAATGGCCGGGTGAACGCCCTGGCCACTGAAATAAACTTGAATCTCGGTCTGACCCGATGGACGATGGCAATATGGGGCCAAGACGAGCCCAGCTCCCCACGGGCCGGTGGAGATTCGCGCAAACTCGGGTCCAGGAGACCAACGTTCGATGTGGATCGGTCGAGGTGATGACGCTTTGATCCTGGAGGAGTCTCTGATGAGTAGACCGAAGCCGACTGAGGTGCCAACCGAGGTCACACGATCCGTGAGTTCGGACCAACCCGAGGTCGTCTCCGCGGCCGAGGCATTTGGATTCATCCAGACAGCCAAGGACGCCGGTGTGTCGATCGTGCCGTTGATCGGCGCGGGCCTGTCGGCGGAGTCTGGCATTCCGATGACCAGCCAGATGATCGATTACTTTGCAAACGTCAAGGCGATGATCGGCATCAAGTACCTCCGCCGACAACGGAGGCGGGATATCTGGTCGCCCAACCTCCTGGCGGACGAACTGCCATCCTCGATGTACCACGACTACCTTCTTCGTGCCGGCTGGCCGGAGCCAAACCAGCTCAATATCGAGCTCCTTGTCGAATTTGAAGACGCCCTGAAGTTCTCGAAGGTCAAATCGGCGCGGAAAGCGGCCAAGCAGTTTTGCGACGACTTCGCCGAGCCGGCCGGGAACATGCTGGGCGGGGTGCGACTCTGGGCTATCCACGGAATGCTTCGACGCGCCCAGCCTTCTTTCATGCGTCTGTTCTCGACGGACGGCCCTCCGACGAAATGCCCGGTAGGTCAAGCCGTCGACGCAATCATTGATGAATTCGCACAGACCTTGAATCGTTACGTCGACCAGAAGCTCGGCCCGGCCCTGAGTGCCCAAGGGCTCCGAAAGGACGAGGTCGCCATGATCGGGCGGCTGCTCAAGGACCAAAGGAACGCCGACGGGCTGATGCAGACTATGTTCGATGAATTGCGGCGGCTCAGAGCCAGAGCGCTTCGGAACCTCAGCGGCGACTGGCGCGCGCTCATGCGAATCTTGACCCTCGGCAATCCTGCCCTTGCCGACTCGCTCTTCGACCGCCTCGTGCATCGACCGGGCAAACCATCCCCGGGGCACGAGCTTCTCGCGCTGCTAACCGAAAGCCTCGGCTGGAAGCTCTGGTTGACCACGAATTTCGACAACCAGATCGAGGAAGCGCTCCGCGATCAGGGGATCGAGCCGGTCGTGTTCGAGCTGGCGCACAACGGTCCCGCTCCGGACGCGAGCCTGTTCCGCGATACCGCATCAGTCGTTAAGCTGCACGGTGGTACATTCGGCCTCCGGGTCGATGACAGCCTCGATGTGCCGCTCGACAAAGAGAATCTCGGCCGATTTGAAAAGTACGTCCCGGACGGCGCACTTGTACTCGTTCTGGGATACGGCGGTGGTGACCGGCGGGTCATGAGCCTGATCGACCACCTGGCGCGCCAGCACCGAAAGCAGGAATTTCCCAAGATACTCTGGGTCTCCCGCGACGAAATTCCCAAGAGCCTCATCGAGTCGTCAAAACTCGCGGCGCCCTTTGAGCCTATCAAAGTTGTGAGTTACCGCAGCGGGGGATACTTTCTCCGCGAGCTGCACGCGCGCCTGGTATAGCGGCACCCGACCAGCCGTACCTCTTATCCAGCACTGCCGATGGTTCCGCCGTTGCGCCGCGTACCGGTGCGAGCGGACTCGGCGCCGGCGGCCGACGGCGAGGGAAGAACGGCGAGGCATGAGCGAAGCGAGTTGAATCCGTTGGATCCGGACGTGAACAAGCACAGCGTGGTCGTCTTGAAGGACGAGCACTCGGGCGCAGTGCTCCTCGATCGCGTCCAAGAGTATGTGCGAATGTTTAATGGGTACAACGAAATCTGGTGCGAGCTCGCCGACGTGGCCACGGTCCGGGACATGGTCTCGTCCCTTTTCGATGAGTTCCGCCGTCTCGATCCCGACGTCACGCCAAGGGCATTACAGGTTTCCACAGTCGCCGACGAAAAAATGGCCAAGCAAGGGCGTCGGATCGGGATCAAAAAGAGAGCCGGATTTTTGGCCAAGCAATTCGCAGCCGCCGTGAAGCGAGGCAAGTACCTCGTAGTGATCCTGTCCACCGGCGACCTTGGCCGCCACCCGTTCGCTCACGACCAGAACGATGACGCTTTCAAACATTCCCAGAAGGTCGCTCTCGACGAGACTGTGCTCTTCTACGCGTTTCTCGAGCAGATCCTGGACCCCGCGGTCGAGCTGGGTGCTTCAAAAGTGCTGGTTGCGCTCTCTCCGCTCGGTGCTTCAGACTTTAGTGAGGAGGCCGTGAAGTTGTTCCGCGGATTCCGTGGACCACGGGAACGACGCTGCGTCGTTCCCGTTCAGACGTCAAGCCGCGACGGCGACTCGCCGGCGAAACAACTCGAGTCTTTCCTGAAACAACCGAAGGAGGGAGACGATGGCAAGATCGATGCAGAGATTCCTGTGCAGGAGTATGTCGATCTACTGGTGGTTGCTGCGATGTTTCGTAGGCCTCGAAGCTTCATCAACCTGAGAGGTGCGGCCGTGGCGGCCCGCAACCTCAAGAAGCCGCGACATTCGGATGAGAAGGAATGGAAGAAACGATTTGATTCCATTTTGCAAGTATTCGCCCGGAACAACCTGCTCCTTCAGATCGAGGGGGGCTTTCTCTGGATGCCGACTTCGGTGCGTGATTTTCTCTATCGACAACATCGACCGGAATGGTTGCGGAGCAGCTTCGACGAGCAGACCGATCAACTGCACGAGAAGATTGCGCTCCAATACGACGACCTGCTGCGGCAATCGAACAGCCTGCCTGCACTCTGGGAGGTAGCGTTCCACCTGGTGACGGCCATGCGAATCGCCCGCAATGGTCCGGACGGGAAATCGCTGAAACACCGCGTGCTCCAGGAGCTTTGCGCGATCCTCGATCGGTCGAAGTCGATTCTGCGGGCGGGCCCATCCCATCGCGTATCCTGCTGGCTACAGGCCCTGGAGGATCAGCTCCGTAGATTGGGCCAGGCGACCGATGACTCCGGATTCGCCGACACGATCAAGACGACCTGTAACAATCTACGAGATCTACGTGCTGAGGTGCTCTATCGAGCGAACGATTACGCGAGGTCTCTCAAGATCAGGCAGAAGCAGATCGATGGGCTAACCACGTCCGGGCAGGATCTTCTTGCCGTGAAACTCAACCGCGCACGATATACGATACAGCAAGCGCGCTGCCTCGCCAGGCGGTATCCGGAACGTGAGGATGCGGTGAAGTGCCTCGACAGTGCCCTGCGAGGCACAGTTGAGCGCGATCGCAGCCGGCCGGCGACGGGAGGACAAGCTGAATCCAAGCTTCCTATCCGCGAGTTCAGGCAGATCAGGATCGAGAGGCACCTTGAGCTGGCTCAGCTTTATCTGCGCCGGATTCAATTCTGGGAATGGACACGCCGGCCGGGGGAGAACCAGAGGATTGAGAGTCCGAACGATCGTCTGCTCAGGGAGAAGGCGCGACGCCAGTGCGTATCGGCCCAGCGGCTGATTGATCTGGATCCCGATCTCTTCGGTCTCGATTTCACTTGGATGCATATCCGGGTCGACCTGACGGAGGCCAGGCTGCACATGCTCGAGGCGAAACTCACCGACGCCTTGCGCTGGCTGGATGAAGCGTACGCCGCAGCCACCGTCCAAGACGGTCCGGGCGACCTGGGCGATCTGACCGACATCCGGCTCCAAGCTGCCGAGACGTTGATCTTTGGCGCGGCCTATGCCGCTGATGCGCGAGTGAGCACGCCGGAAAAGCTCTGCTCCGAGGTCAAGGCGAAACTCGATCAGGCTGATGTCGCACTCAGGCAGGCGAGGTCGACACTCCTGCTCGATCGGCCCGATCCTGACAGATGGGCGCAGCTAGGTCTGATCCGCGCCTATCTTGAGTATGAACGCTTGCTCCTGCTCCTGGAGTCCGGCGGCACGCCGAAAGCTCCAATACCGCATACAATGCCTGTCGAGAACGAAGTCGATCGGAAGATCAAGGACCAGGAATCCCGCAACGAGCCTCCGCTCGATTCCCCGTCCGACACGCTCGTCCAGCAGGGGCTCAATGCGCTTGGAAGCATGTGCGAACTGGGCTGGCGTGACCGCGTCCGCAAGAAGGAGATCCTCTTGCTCTGGCTTCGATTTCTCATCGCGTATCACTTCTTCCGTCAGGAGGACTCGTCGAACGAGGCGGAGAGTCTAGAGGAGATTGACGATTGGTTGCGCTGGAATAAGATGGCCGACCTGGAGTCGATCGTCGGCAATGAAAAGATACGATCGTTCTGCGATGACCTGATCGGTAAGTGGTGGACCGCTGCATCCTCGGTCGAAGATGTCGGAGCGACGTGCAGGATGCGTTTGATCGGCATTCAAAAGAGGATTCGCCCCGAGGCAGTGAAAAAACTCCGTCGCATTTTCAAGAAGAAGAAGAAACGTATCTCGGCGCGACCATGACGCGGAGATGCAGGAAGCGCACGCACCGCGAAATGTGCTTGGCGGTGGCCGGTTTGCACAATGAGGCGAACGTGGCGTCAAGACGACTGCGTCCGTTGGCAGTTATCCCGTAACTTCCGGCGATTGCAGCACACACGGCGAGCGGTCCGCGAGTGCGTCATCGACGGCACGTGAGAACGGTCCGGCGAATTGCTCCTTGTCATAATCGGAGCGGTCGGTGCGATCGATGGTTCGCAGAACGCGAGTGCGCTGCTTGCGCACCGCCCTCTCTGATGCTCCCCGCCTCACTTCTTCCTTCACGCTGAAGAACGTCACCGCATAAACGAAACCGGAATCATCGATCCCGCTCACATCTCCCCGTCTGTACATTTCGGGCAGCGTGCGCATCACGGCGTCGCACCATGGAGGCCCCGCTATTCGAGTCTCTCGCGTAAGATTCATGGCACCACCTCCATCAGAAAGAGGCCGGATATCGTGCTCTCACTTCGAGACCGAGCGAATTCCTCGTTCCCACGCTGCCGCGCGGCAACGGCCTGCGGGCCGGTCCGCGGTGCGCAAACGCGTCTTCAAGATTGTCTCTATTCCTATTATTCGCCCAGGGCCTACCGAAATCCACCGTAATCCACGCTCCAGGCGGCCGCCGCACACCGCCGGACGGATCTGGCTGATCGAGCCCGTGCAGTTGGCACGCAATGTGCAGTCCGCTTTGCTGTCAGTTGCTTGCACCCGACGTGTTCAAAACAGCGCGGCATCGAAGGAACGGGAGGCGGTCATGCCCAGGGGCGACAAATCCAAGTATTCCGACAAGCAGAAACGCAAGGCTGAGCATATCGAAGCGGGTTACGCCAAACGGGGTCTCCCGGAAGACGAGGCCGAGCGCCGGGCGTGGGCGACCGTCAACAAGGAATCAGGCGGCGGCAACAAATCCGGAAGTGGTCGGGGCCGGCCGGATACGGATGTGTCGAGCAAGAAGGGGGGCAAGCTCGGGGGTGCTGCCACGGCCTCTCGCCCGGCGGCCGAACGCTCCGCGTCGGCCAAGAAAGCGGCGGCCACGCGAAAGCGGAACGCGGGCCGCGCGGGGCGTTGAATCAGTCACAACCCGACCTCCTGGATCTTTGTCTTCACGAGCAGATCGATCTCGGAAACCGCGGCGTCGGTCGCTTCCTGAACCCGTCGTTGCGAGCCCCGTCCCGAGACCTCGATCTGCTTGCGTGCGTCTTGCCGGATCGCGCGTACGGCGATCTTGGCGTCCTCGCCCAGCTTCTTGACGTGCCTGGCGATTTCTCCCCGCTGCTCGCTGCTGACCGGTGGCGCGCTCACGCTCACGGTGGTGGGATTCAGAGCGTAGGCGTTGAGGCGCGAGTCGGTGAGCGCCCGGACCACGGCGGGGACATTGGCCTTGTCGAAGGGCGTGACGAGGATGCGGTCACCCTGCTGCTTGATGACCGCGATATGCCGGATCGGAACAGAGCTTCCCTGGCTGTCCAACCGCACGGTCTCGATGAACCGAATGCTGATCATGCCGGTTCGGATTCCCGCCAGTTGCTCGGCAAGGTGACGCACCGTCTTCTGCATCCGTGGCTTCCAGTCATACATGGCGGGAGCGACCTGCGAGGAGTGCGAACCGGACATCGAGATACCGTATTCTAAATCGGTTTTCGCGATTGTGGGACAGGGTGCCGCGCGGCGAGGCGAGCTCCCGTGGGGCTCGGTGAGAGCCTCGCGTCGAACTGGAGGCGCCTCTGGGCGCGCGCGGAATCGGAATCACTGAGCAGCCCAGTCGTGTGGTAACATGGAGCGGATGAGTTGCCGGCATCTCGGCGTGACGCAGCAGAGTATTGTTCGAGAACACTTCAGTTTTTGTGTAAACCGGCATGCTCCTATTCGCAAACCCGCGTCACACGGCGCGACGTCGGCGTCGCGCAGCGTCGCGAATCGGCGTCTGGAACTCGAACCTCGAAACGCGAATCATGCCCGCGGTGATCGGCTACACGCCGGCTCAGATCACGAATGCCTACGGGTTCAATGAGGTCGTATTCAGCGACGGGGGCACCGCTGTGCCTGGCGACGGGCGCGCACAGACGGTCGCGCTTTTCGAGGTTGGAAGCACGCCCGGGCTCGCGCAGGATCTTGCCGTCTTTGACCATGCCTTCAACCTGCCCGACTTGACCCCGTGGTCGGGAGCCGGCGTGCCGCCGACTACGCCGTTTCTGCAAATGCTTGGCTTTGATGGAGGCAACCAGATCACGGCCACTCCATCGGATCAGGGCGAGGCTATGCTGGACCTCGAATGGCTGCATGCCGTGGCCCCGGCTGCGAACGTCTTGATCGTCGAGGCGCCGCATTCGTCAATGATCCCTCAAGCCGATGCGTTCGCGGTGCAGCAGCCGGGCGTGGTTGTCGTCTCGAATAGCTACAGTGACTTAAACTATCTCGAGTCACCAGAAGAGGTTAGAAATGATCATGCGTTCACAACACCACAGGGCCACCCAGGCGTGACGTTCGTGAATTCCTCAGGAGACACCGGTGCCCCCTCGCATCCACCCAATTTCTCGCCCAACGTTTTATCAGTCGGCGGTACGTCACTCACGCTGAACGCGGCGGGAAACTATGGTTCAGAGACAGCCTGGGCTGGCTCGGGAGGCGGCCTCAGCATGTACCAGTGGCAGCCGGCCTATCAGCGCCTGGTTGTCGGAAGAGGTGTCACTCGGAGGGCGGTCCCGGACGTGTCGATTCTCGGCAACAAGCAGACGGGTGTGGACGTCTACAACCCGCTCGAGGGAGGCTGGAACGTGGGGGGCGGCACGAGCCTGGCCGCTCCACTCTGGGCCGGTATCATTGCCATTGCCGATCAAGGGCGCAGCCTGCGAAGTCGTGGTTCGCTCGACGGACCGACCCAGACGTTGCCCATTCTCTACCGGCTCCCGCGCCGCGATTTTCATGAGATCACGGTGGGAAATAACGGCTTTCCCGCGCGAAGAGGCTACAACCTCGTTACCGGTCTCGGCACGCCGTATGTCAACCGCGTGGTTGCCGGCCTGACGAGCAACGACCGGGTCTATCGTGCGCCCCGGATCGGCAAGCCTCTGCGTCCACCGGCGTCCTATTTCGCCACGACACCCAGAGTTCTCCGGGCCACAGCGGGGGCAGCCTTCAATGGCATCCTGGCCACGATCCGGCTTGCCATTCCCGCGGAACGGGCAAGCGCTGTGCGCGTCACGGTCAATTGGAATGACGGCACGGCGATCAAACTGTGATCCGCGGGAAAGGGAATCTCGGGCGTAAATCACGCTTGTCCCCCCAGAACTTATCCAGTCTGGATGATTTTGAAGGTTCAACACAAAGCCTGAAATCGGGCTACGGTCCGCCCACTATGGTTTCGCACCGGACCTCGACGTGGCAGAACCCGGCTGCGAACCCAAGGGGGGTCCTGGTGTCTAAACCGGATCGAGGGAGTGCGCTCTGAGGGTCGCCGAGAGACACGAGGACGGCGTGAGGGGTCTCTCGGTTGGTACCGGTGATCAGGTGGGCTGGGCACGGATACAAATATCGTCTCCCTACGAGGCGAGGTAGGCCGGAGGTGACGCCTTGGAAGCCGTGATCTTCGTGGGCGTGCAAGGGGCGGGCAAATCATCTTTCTACCGGGAGCTCTTCTTCAATACGCACCTGCGTCTCAGTCTCAACATGCTCAGGACCCGCGGGCGGGAGCGGTTGATGCTCCGGGCTTGCGTCGAAGCTCGCCACCTAGTCGGCGTTCCTGCGGAACCTGATGACTCCATGACGATCGAAGATCGTTTCGGTGGACATCCTGGGTTTTCTAATCAAATGGCGATACGCCGGAGGACTGACCATGCCACTGTCGCAGGCCGATCTCAGGGTGATCGATCGCGTCGTCGAGCTGTTGCGCCCCGCCCGCCGCCTGCTGTTCATCACCGGCGCCGGCCTCTCGGCCGATTCCGGGCTGCCGACCTATCGCGGTGTCGGCGGGCTCTATGCTGCCGGGCGCACGACTTCCTACGGCCTGCCCGTGGAGGAGGTGCTCTCCGGGGCCATGATGGCCACCCGGCCCGAGATCACCTGGCAGTTCATCCGGGAACTGGAGCGTCCCACGCGGCAGGCAGTCCCCAACCGGGGGCACGAGGTCATCGCCGAGATGGAGAGTCATTTCGATGCCATCTGGACGTTGACCCAGAACGTCGACGGCCTGCACCGGCGCGCCGGCTCTCGGCAGGTCCTGGACGTGCATGGCGACCTTCACGACCTGGCGTGCACCCAGTGCGAACACGCCGAGAGCGTCTCGGACTACGACGGGTTGGACCTGCTGCCGCGCTGCCCGAAGTGTCAGGGGATTCTCCGACCTGGCGTCGTCCTTTTCGGCGAGGAGTTGCCGGAGATGAAGATGGACCGGTTGTGGTCGGAGGTCCAGGCCGGGTTCGACGTGGTCTTCAGCATCGGCACGACCAGCTCGTTCCCCTACATCGCCGCGCCGGTACTGCGGGCGCGCGAGATGGGGATCCCGACGGTGGAGATCAACCCGGAGCCAACGGCGGTGACGCGCCGAGTTGATCTCAAGATCGTCGGCGGAGCCGCGGAGGCGCTGGACCGGATCTGGCAGCAATATCGCTCGCCGTGATCCCGGCCATCTCAGCGGCCCTCAGGCACAGTCGCTGCGATCCCATCCGGTCGCTTCGACCTCCTCTTCAGCAATGATGTGGGAGTCGATCTTCGCCTTGAGCCGGTAGAGCATCGAGCGCACGCCGAAATTCATGCGGGCAAACGCCGGCGTCGATGGCCGGGCTCGGTTATAGCGCTTGCGGACCATCTCGATGAACAGATCGACACCGCGGCGGAAGTCGACTTCGTCACCGAAATCGAACGCCGCGCCCCGTCGTGCGCGAGCCAGCACCATTCGGCGAATTCGTCGTCCAGTCGCAGCCGACCCGCATCGACAGGATCGTCCGTGATCAAGGACCATTCTTTCATGGCGGCAATGCGATCTTCGCGGCGCCCTGTTGTATTGCCACGATCCATCAGACGCAGCAATCTCCGCTCTTCATCCCCGTGCGCGACGACGAAGCCGAAGTCGATCAAGCCGAGGCGGCCGTCGTCCATGATCAGAAAATTGCCGGGATGCCAATCAGCGTAGGAGAGCCGGCCCGCGTAGACCATGCGAGACCAGGTCCGAATCATCTTACAGGCGAATTCGTTGCGCTCCTCCTGCGACGGATCGCGCGCGATGAACTTGTCGATGTGAACGCCGTCGAGCCGGTCCATCGTCAAGATTCGCGCCGTCGAGTACTCCGGATAGACGCGCGGCACAACGATGCCGTCGTCTTCGCGGAACAAGGATCGTACCTGCTCCTGGACGGCGGCTTCGGCAACATAATCGGTTTCTCGCTCCAGCCGCGCCCGTAGATCGTCAAGCTGGTCTTTTGTGTTCTGCCAGTCCTTGTTCAGACGGCCGGGCGCGAGAGCGAGGAAGAAGTTGCGGAAGTCTTTGCGAACGGACCACCACCGGATCCAGTGCCACGTGCCGACCACCGGCAACTTCGGCGGACGGCACACGGAGTGTGCCTGCTACACCGGACCACCACCGGATCCAGTGCCACCCACCTGAGGCGCATGATCGTGCTCGGCGTGACGCGCCTGGAGCTGTGCTCGCCGATGGGTTCCGGCGCCGAGTTCGCGTCGCTCGCGAGCGGAAACGAAGTGAAGAAGATCCTGGCCGATCACGGCATACGCGCTGAGCGCTCTCACTTCAGCATGCCCGTGACAGTCTAGCGGCGGCACGGAGTCTGACGCCATCGCATGGATTCCGCCATTGCTACTCCGCGATACTTCAGGTCTCGGCGAGCCAGCAAGGTTTACCGCTACGGTTACAACCCTTGAGGAAGAGCTTGGCCGACCTGTACTCACCAGGAACCAGGTGGGGTTCAGGTACGCGTTACGCCTGGCGGCTGTGGGAGCCGAAGTCGATAATTGCGGTCGCGCGTTCAAGAGAAAGCCAGACAGGAAATAGGAGGTAGTGGTCCATATGGCACGGTTATTGTCAGTCAACGTGGGTGTTCCCCGCGAGATCACGTGGCGCGGCAAGACTGTATACACGACCGTTGCTCGCGCCGGCCTCACCGTCTGCTGGGATCCCAAGTTCCAGAGCCTGCTGGAGCTCGCGGAAGCCTGCGACGTTCCGGTGCGCTGGTCTTGCCGGACTGGCGTTTGCCATACCTGCGAGTGCGGGCTGATTTCCGGGTCGGTGACGTATGATCCCGAGCCGCTCGAACCTCCGGCGGCGGGGAACCTATTGATTTGTTGCTCGCGCCCGCGGGAAGATCTGGCAATCGACATCTGGTGCTGGTCCGCGACAGTCGCGGGCTGAACTCCACCTGGGGAATATCGCAGGAGTGAAACAATGGCAGGACCCGACAACCTTCGCGATACGAGGATAGCGCTCAACAACGGATCCGGCGCCATCCCCGCGCTCGGCTTTGGCACATTGATTCCGGACCCTGTGGCAACCAGAACCGCGACCAAGGCGGCGCTGGAGGCAGGATTTCGCCAGCTCGACGCTGCGGAACGCTACCGAAATGAAAAAGAGGTCGGCGAAGCGATGCAGGAGGTGTTCAAGGCGGGGAAGATCAAGCGGGAGGAAGTGTTTATCGCCACGAAACTCTGGAATAACAATCATCGCCCTGAACGCGTCAAACCCGCCTTCGAGGCCAGTCTCAAGAAACTCCAACTCGACTACGTCGAACTCTATCTCATCCACACCCCCTTTGCCTTCCAACCTGGAGACGAGCAAGACCCGAGGGATGCGAATGGCAATGTGATTTATGACAAAGGGGTGACGTTGCAGGATACATGGAGGGCGCTTGAGGGCCTGGTGGACGAGGGCAAGTGCAAGGCCATCGGATTATCCGACGTCAGCTTGGAACAGACTAGAGAAATCTTCGAAGTCGCGAGGATCAAGCCTGCGGTTGTTCACGTCGAATCCCATCCGTATCTCCCGCAATGGGACCTTTTGGACTATTGCAGAAAGAATGGCATCGTGTTGCAAGCGTTCGCGGCGCTAGGGCACAGTAGCGAGCCCAAGTTGCTGGAAGATCCTGTCATTACCGCGATCGCCAAGCGAGTCAACAAGACCCCCGCGCAAGTCTTGCTCGCCTGGGCCATCCAGCGCGGGACGGCCCTCCTGACCACCTCGAAGACCCCCAGCCGGATCAAGGAGAACTTTGACGTCTCCACCCTTCCTCAAGACGCCATGCGGGAAATCAGCGAAGGAATCACGTCGCGGGTCAGGTTCAATGCCGTTGTCGAGACCGGCGTTCCCGGGTTCATTCCGAGAGCAAAGGGAGGTTGAGACGGCAATCACTGAGTCGTCGCGGCAGCGGTCACAGGGCGGGCTGGTAGATCTGATCAACGGATGCCGCGGCGACGCCGAGTTCGGTCGCGACCGCGTCGACGGCCTGCTGGGCGACGCTCGGGTCTACCCGACCGTCGGAGGTGAAGTATGGGCCGATGTAGCGCTCGTAGTATCGCTCTACTTCATCGCGGGTCAGCCGGTCGAGGAACGACGCGATGTAGTCGATTGCCAACTGGGGTCGTTCGGCGATCGTGAGAAGGGCTCGCCGGTTGGCCCGCACCAGCGCCTGCAGCGCCGGGTCCTCGAGCGGGATACGAGTGGGGTCCACGGCGATTCCCACGGTGGGGATCTGGAAGTGGTCGCCGACCCAGGACAGGACCGAAAAGCCCTCCTCACCGGCGACCTGTTCGGGCGCTAATGTGCTGCCCACGTAGGCCGCATCGATCGAACCGTCGCGAAGGCCCCGCAGATCCATCTGGTAGTCACCCGGGGCTCGTACGACGCACTGCACGTCGCGATCGGGATCGAGACCGTGCTTGCGCAGCACGATCCGCGCGAAACAGCCGGGTGCGGTGCGGGGTGCGTGGATCGCCAATCGGCGCCCGCGCAGATCATCCATGGATTTCACCTCGCCACGCCCGAGGAACCAGAACAGCGGACGATGGGTGTTGACCGCCAGCACATTCCATGGGATGCCATCGGTCAGCCGCGACAACAAGGCCCGGCCCAAACCGATGGTGGCGCCACCGCGCAGGCGCTCGGTCTTCCACCTGATTCCGTCGCGGACGGCGACGTGCACACCTTCATCCTCGAAATATCCCTCCTGATCGGCCACATACGCGACCAGTTCTTCGTGGATACCACGCCCTACGTAGGCCAGGTCGATCGTGTGCATCGGCGGAATAGCCTTTCTCCGAATCCCGGACAGTGCGCTCGCGCTCGCTGCGTTCAGTCCATTGCAAGGCCGCCGTTGACCGGAAGGTAGTGGCCGGTGGTGAAACCGGAATCCTCACTAGCCAGGAACGCCACCGTCTTGGCGATATCCTCGGGACGGACCAGGCGTCCCATCGGCGTGGCCGCCGCGAGCTCGTGCATCCGCTCGGCTGTAAGTTGCTCGGTTACCCTGGTTCCCTCCACCGTGGCCGGTGCGATGAGGTTGGCGGTGATCCCGTGCGCTGCCAGCTCCAAAGCGATGTACCGCACAAACTGGTCCAGGGCCGCCTTGGCGGTGCCCAGCGTGATCATCCCTTCACGCGCACGACGCGACAGCCCGGTACTCAGATAGATCAGCCGGCCGTATCGGCGCGAAACCATTCCCGGCACCACGGCCTTCGTTACAAGGAACGCGGCACGCAGCTCGCTGTCCAGCTTGCCGCCGAGCTGCTCCCAGGTCAGCTCGGCGAACGAGGTGATGGCAAACGGCGTCATCGCATTGTGCACGAGCACGTCCGTCCCACCCCACCGCTGATCGATTTCATTGACCATGGCGGTGACGTCCTCAGGCACGGTGACGTCGGCTTTGATCGCCACGGCTTCGCCGCCGGCCGCGGCGATGGTCGCCACCACCTCCTCGGCCTGTGGTGCACTGGCGCGGTGGTTCACGACCACCCGGTACCCGTGTTCGGCCAGTACCAATGCGGTTGCCGCACCGATTCCCCGGCTGGCTCCCGTGATCAGGGCGACTCGTACCATTGGTCCTTACCTCCTCTTGGGACTGGCCTGTGTTCTGTCGAGGCCGCGCGGTCTGCTGGTGAGGGTCGACGTCACGCCGATCGACCGGGCTGGATTTTCTCCGCCATCTGAAGGTCTCCATCTTGGCGCGTCTTGATTAATCAGCATACGCTGCTATTATTTCGAATCGCAAGCGTATGCGGGCAATTTCGCTCGGCATTCTCTGATCCGCGCGTCCGAGAGGGGATGAGATCATGCCACTCGTTCGAGAGGACGAAGCACATGGAGCCGCGACGACTCGGCAAGCAGGGTTTGACCGTCTCCGCGATGGGACTCGGCTGCATGGGCATGAGCGATGCCTACGGGCCGGCCGACGAAGCCGAGTCGGTCGCGACCATCCACCGGGCCCTGGAACTGGGGATCAATCTTCTCGACACGTCGGACGCCTACGGTCCGTTCACCAACGAGGAGCTGATCGGCAAGGCGATCCGCGACCGGCGTGACGCAGTGAGGGTGGCCACGAAGTTCGGCTTCGTGGGCGGCACGGATGGTAAGGGAGGGGGAGGCATAGACGGCCGGCCGGCGTATGTCCGCGAGGCCTGCGACGGCTCGCTCCGACGGTTGGGGATTGATCATATCGACCTTTTTTACCAGCACCGTGTCGATCCAAAGGTCCCCATTGAAGAGACCGTCGGCGCGATGGCGGAGCTGGTGCGGCAAGGGAAGGTGCGTTACCTCGGCCTGTGCGAGGCGGCGCCCGAGACCATCCGCCGGGCGCATGCCGTACACCCGATCTCCGCCCTGCAGACCGAGTATTCGCTGTGGAGCCGCGACCCGGAGGACGAACTCATCCCCACCCTCCGGGAACTGGGCATCGGCTTCGTCGCGTACAGCCCGCTCGGCCGCGGCTTCCTCACCGGCCAGTTGCGACGATTCGAGGATCTGCCACCGGACGACTGGCGTCGCCACAGACCGCGGTTCCAGGGAGAGAACTTCCAGAAGAACCTGGCACTCGTGGACCGGGTGAAGGAGATCGCCGCGACGAAGCAGGTGACGCCGGCCCAGTTGGCCCTCGCGTGGCTCCTGGCCCAGGGGGAGGGCCTCGTTCCCATCCCTGGAACCAAGCGCCGCAAAAACCTGGAGGAGAACGTGGCCGCGCTCGGGATCGCCCTTACGCGCGAGGACTTGCAACGGATCGACGAGGCAGCACCGAAAGGCGCGGCCAGCGGGGAGCGGTACGAGGACATGAGCGCGGTGAACCGCTGAAACCAGCAGGATTCGGCCAGCAAGTCGGTGACGACTGGATCAGATTAACCATCCAACAAGGTCTGAAGCCCTTTTCTTGGGTGTTCCAGAATCGAGATCTTGCAGGCCGGTCCGCCTGGATGGGTTGTTAGACGGGGGCTGCGGATATATGGATCAAGCCGGTTACCTCCGCGGTCACCCGCCACGTTGCCTCGCCGGATTTGCCACCAGAGAGAAGGCAGGACTTGGTGTTTCACGTGACCGCCTCGATTGTTGTGCTCTGGCCCGGGGTGCCTTCGCTCTGGCTGTCGTGGACGTTGCGCTTATTCTGCTCTGGTTAGTAATCAGCGGGGCAATACCTCACATCCCGTAACCTCACGGCGCAGCGAACCGAGCCCGCCGCGTGGGGTGCCCGCCACTCAACCATCACCCACTCCCATGTTGACTCATCACAACCCGCCCCTGAAAATGCCGTAGAGCGTCCGGCCAAACTGTTCCCACCGCACTTCCCCGGGGAAAGTCCGAGGTTTCTCCCATGAAAACCAACGAGCGCCGAAGCTCTGATCGGCTCGGAGCGTTGGCCTATTTGCCAGGCGCACGGTCGCCGAATCCTGCAACCGGGTATCAAGAGGAGCGATACGCATGACTGCGATCACCAGGCGAGAGCTCATGGTCAGGGCAGCGGCCTGTTCCGGCGCGGCCTCGCTCCTGAGCGCTCATGCGGCCTACGTCCGGGCAAATCCGCTCGATCTACCGATCGGAAGCCAGGTCTATCCCCTGCGCTCGATGCTCAAGGATTTGCCTGAATTCGCCCGGCAAATGGCCGAGATCGGCGTGACGCGCCTGGAGCTGTGCTCGCCGATCGGTTACGGCTCCGACTTCGCGTCGCTCGCGAGCGGCAGCGAAGTCAAGAAGATCCTGGCCGATCATGGCATACGCGCCGAGAGCTCTCACTTCAGCATGCCCGAGCTACGAAAGAGCCAATCAAAGAGCATCGAATGGGCGAAGGAAGTCGGCATCACGCAGATGATCACCGCGACTCTGGGTGACGGTAACGGCGGCAATAACCCCACGCTCGACCAGATAAAGCGAGCTGCGGAAGAGTACAACAAGATCGCCGATGTGGCGGCCCCGGCCGGCATCCAGCAGGGCTTGCACAACGAGGGCTTCGAGCTCTCGATTGTCGATGGCAAACGAACGTATGACCGGCTCTTCGATTTACTCGATCCCAAGCTCGTCAAATTCCAGTTTCAAATGTCGACGATCACGGCCGGCCTGGTCGCCGCCGAATACTTCACGAAATACCCCGGCCGCTTCATCTCGATGCATCTACAAGACGTCGACATGAACGCCCCGCTTCCCGCTCCCGCGCGGAAAGAGAACGCGCAGGGTCGACGCGGCGCGCGGCGTCCCCAGGTCGCCCTGGGTAAAGGCAGTATCGATTGGGTGAAGACTTTCACGGCGGCCAAGGCAGCCGGCGTCAAGAATTACTTCGTCGAGCAAACCTGGCAGCTCACAAAGGAAAGCGTCGCGTACTTGAAGACCTTGAAGTGCTGATTGCTGCAATCTGCTCGACGAGAACCTGCGCGGTCCGCTGTGGGGGGCCGTGCATCGAGCCAACGCTCGGCGCGGGGTCTCGTTCGAAATCGCTTGCGTGGGAGAGCGGAGCGAACCGAACCGGGCCCGATCGCTTGGTTGACACGGCGAGTTCGTCGATCCACAGCGTGTGTTCGCGTGGCACGAGGCCGGGGTTGAGTGGGAACCCAGACTGAAGGGAACGCTTCGGGGTTGACTAGGGTGTCCGTCGAGTCCGCACGATTCTGGCGTACTCGATTCGCTGGAGGTTTCGTGGCGCGCCGTATATGGTGGAGCATGGACTGACGGAGGCGATAGGGACGAGCGAGAGAGGCAAGACTCGGGGGGGTCTGCCGTGGAATGACCGCCGTGCGAGCGCGAACTCTCTTCCTTCGCTGGCGACGATGGCTGCGGTTCCGCGTGCGCGGGCTGATCGTTCTCGTCCTTGTGGTCGGTGGCAGCCTTTACTGGCCGGTGCGCACCGCGAACATTCAGCGCGATATCGTCCACACCATCCGGAGAGCCGACGGCTCGGTGAGGTATGACTGGGAGTGGTGCGACGGCGAGACGATTCCGGGTGGGCAACCTCGCGCGCCTCGGCAGATCGTGGATTTCATCGGAGTCGACTACTTCGGTGGGGTCACGGTTGTCGAGTTGTTCCCGCGCAGTCGCTATCGCCGGGACACCACCGACGAGGACCGGGAGGTTTTCGGTGCGGCGCTCAAGTCAGTCAGGCGCCTCCCACGAATGCAGAAACTGGAGCTCGTGGCTTCCACCGTCAGGGACGCCAACCTTGCGGATCTGAATGGGCTAACAAACCTCACCCACCTCGATCTCAACTGGACGGAAGTGAGCGACGCGGGGCTGGCACAACTGAACGGCCTGACCAATCTCAGGGGACTCTTGCTCCACCGTACTCTGATCACCGACGCGGGGCTGGCGCATCTGGAAAAGCTACCCAACGTCACTAGACTCCATGTCGGCTATACACGGATAACCGATGCTGGGCTCGCAAGGCTCGAGGGATTGAAGAACCTCTCCGAACTCGATCTCAGCGGCACCGAGATTTCCGACCCCGGGCTCGTGCACCTCGAGGGATTGATTGGCCTGAATGTGCTGAAGCTCAGCGCCACGAAGGTTACTGATGCCGGGCTGGTGCATCTCAGGGGGCTGACGAAGCTCGCCAGGCTCGACCTCAGCTACACGAAGGTCACGGATGCTGGGATGGAAGAGCTCGAGCGGGCTATCCCAAGCCTGACGATCGTCCGCTGATTCGGTGCCCAGCCTTACCTGGACCGGATGGATTCCGGGGTCGCCGTCCCTGATTCTCGGCCGTGAATCGTGGATGTCGTTGAGCGGGAACCCGGATTGATGGGAACGGCATGAAGTTGAGTTCGGTGTCCGCCGATCCCGCGATCCCGGCCTATTCCAGCCGTTTCCCTGTACCGAGCGGCAACGGCCTTCCCCATCCTAATGCAAGGTCGGCGTCCACATTGGTCGTTTCGAGGCCTGCTCAACGTTTACTGGTTATTACGGCCTGTCGGTTCGCCGAGTCGCCAATCGACCCGTCTGTCTCGAAGGCTGGGTTTCGTTTCCTTCCCTCGTCGCTTCGATAGCTACCGGCTCGAGCGACCACGTTGTCGGGTGGGAATTGCACCCACTGAAGACCAACACCTTCTACGCGGCGCATAATAGGTCTGACCCCCTGGACGTTGTTAGTGGTCGCGATGTAGCCGGACCGGAGATTCTTGTCAATATCGCAATGCGTGTCCTAGCCTTCAGCCTTCAGGGGGGAGTCCGCCCAAGAACTGACGGTCGGGCGAACACTCGATCAGGTCACTCGGTTGGTTCGCATTAACGTTGACCGCGTCGCCGTTGGTTATCGGCAAATCGCCGTTGCGTGCCAGCGCCGCGCCGATCGGCCGGTGGAGGGGTGCCTGACCCTGGCAGATCAGGGCACCCGTACCGTTATCCGAATGCGACTTGCTCGCGTGCTTGACGGCGAAAAGCTCGTAGCTGCCCGTTGCGGCGACGTCGAGACTGTCGTCGAGTCTCAGGCCAACCCCCCTGGGCCAACGATCTCTACGGCCGAGTTCAGCCAGGGGGCGGAGTCACGACCGAGATCGCCCCGAAGAGGCCGTCCGTGTTGTTGGGCAGCCCGGCGGTGAAAAAGAGCGTGTCGGTCGAACCTGCGCCCGCCCCGTTGCCGAAGCTTATTGCCCAAAGTTCGGTTTCGGAAAAACGCTGATGGTGATTGAGCTTCAACGTGCCGGCAAACGCTCGGGTCTTCAGATTATAGGCATTGATCTCCGTGAGGCCGGCGGAGTTTGGGTTGTTGTTGCCGACGAGAAGGTCGCCGCCAAACCGGCCCCAACCCGCAGGCGCGACGGTGAGCCCCCAGGGAGCGTCCAGATGGATCCCTCTCGGGTCGAAGATCAGCGTCTTGATGAACGTGCCGTTGGTGCTGAATTCATCCACGATGCCGCCCCGGGTCGACTGATTCGCGTATGTGACGAAGATGGTCTGTTTCCCGTTGACGCTGAGGTTTTGGACGTTGAATACGGCATAGCCGGCGGGGAACTTCGCAAAATGCGGGTCCGAAATGGTTCCTGTCATTTGCCAGTTGCTATTGAAGATGTCGATCTTGCCGCTGTTCTGGTCGGCGGCGTAGATCTGGGGGGCACCTCCGGAGGTGTTCCCGATCGCCAGCCCGGTGAATGAGGCACCGGGGACGGTCGCCTCGATCGTCGAGCTAGCGCTCCCGTTCCAACCTGAGATCGAGCCGTCGAGATTGGCGAAGATGAACGCGGCCTTGGAAGTACCGACCAGGAAGTCCGTCGGGCCCGTGGTGATCCCCGGTGCGCCTGTGGACACCATCTCCTTGGTGTAAAGACTGTGTAAGACATAGAGAGGGGTCTACCGCGATTCCGTTTCCCATCGGCTCGCTGAAGATTTCGCGACCCTTCAAATGGAAGAACGTTACGGTGAACTGGGTTAGCGCACGACCTTGATCGTTGGCTTTGCAACTCCTGAAAGCACGGCGCGTAGGATAATTGAGCGCAATCCATTACGCTCCCCAGTGGTGATGAGGCGTGTCCACTCTTCTCGGTTACATATTGCGGCGGATATTCTCCAAATCTTCCATGTCGCACCGACTCGGTCTTTCTATCGTCGAGGATCATGTTTGCACACCGCACGGGAATGGTGTCCCCCGGGCTCGACGCCACGTTGATTGCCAGCGCCTCTGAGTTTGCGACCGCCTCGTCGTTTGCTCACAATTTCAGAAGGATTCCGCGATCGGGCACATCGCCGCGGGCGATGGTTTTGGGAAGCCGTTCGAGCGGGGTTGAGTCAGGAGACATGACATGCCGGATTCGACCAGGTCGCTCCGAGAAGAAACGGACAGTCTGCTTGAGACGCTGTCCGCCGAGAAGCGCGAGTACTTGCTCTGGCGCCTGGCGACTGACAAGCTTGCGGGCGAGCAGTCGTCGGGGCCGATTCCTGTCCGGTGTCCTGATGACGGAGCAGTTGTTGAATACCTGCGAAAAGTGACGCCTCCCTCGGAAGAGGATAAAGCTGTGATGATCGAGCGTGCGAAACGGATGGACCGGTCGGCGGGACGGGGTACGCGCGAGATTCTCGATCGAATGAAAGCGGGCGAGGTTGGTGGGGTGAAGCCGTTCATCCGGTGATAAGCGAGTTCTACCGAATTCACGAGTCGCGCGAAACAATCGTCATCATCAGGTTCGCGCGATCCTCTTAACTCGTCGTTTGTTGCAAGTGCAGCAAGTAAGCCATAAACGGGCCGGTGCGAACGATCGGTTCAGGGAAGTCGTCGGCGTTTTGGCAAATTGCGAGAAGCACCACTCCTTTGCGGGGCTACGAATTGGCCTGACGTCCAGGAGGCTCGATCCGCTGGATTGAAGGGAATTAACTTGAAAATAGGTCTGACCTCCTGGAGGTCTGACCCCCTGGAGGGGAGTGGCGATCAATTGCACGCGGTCAGGCGTGAGTACGCTCAAATCTGGACGTCATGCGCGCCGCCCCATTGACCTATCAATTCCACATCGGCTTCGTGATCCTGATCCGATTAGGGCGTTCGCTGCCGACGGGTTCCCGTCTGGGACATTGGTGCGGCAAGCCAGGAGCAACGACCCGCGCGGAGGCAAGAGGGGACCGAGATCTTCCAACGGCTTGTCCGCACCGTCAAACTGAATCAAATCCGGCTGGGTCGGCGCGGGAGTGTCCGCCGGGCAACTCGATGAACATCGAGAGCGACCTGCGATGACAAATATCAAAGTTCTCTTCTTGGCGTCCAACCCTCTAGAGCAAACCCGCTTGGCACTGGACGAGGAAGTCCGAGCGATCACCGCCCAGGTCCGCTCGGCCGACTTTCGTGACGCCATGGAGATTATCTCTGCCTGGGCTGTACGGCCCGACGATCTGCAGCAATTGTTGCTGCAGCACAACCCTCACATTTTGCACTTCAGCGGCCATGGCACTCGGTGCGAGCCGACCACAGCCGCGCCGCCGAGCACCTCGATTTCTGGGCGAGACATGATCGTCAGCGGCAAGGACCAAGTCGCGCAACTGATTCTGGTGTGTGAAGGTGGACAGCCCCAACCGCTGAGCGAGGCGGCTTTGTTCCACCTTCTCGGCGTGCTCAAAGACAACCTCCAACTCGTGTTCCTCAGCGCGTGCCACTCCGAGTCGATTGCAGAGGCCCTCGCCGAGATGATTCCTTTCACGATCGGCATGAGGGGGTCAATCACCGACGGGGCGGCGATTGCGTTCACCGCTAGTTTCTACCGGGGCTTGGGCTTCGGCCGCAGTATCCAGGAGGCTTTCGATCTGGGCAAGAATTCGCTTATGAACCTTCAAGTCCCAGAGGATCAGCAGCCTCGGTTGTACTGCCGCAAGGGCTCTGTAGACGCCGCAAAGGTCGTGCTGGTCGGTCCCTCGACCGCCCCATCTCGGAGGCCCGGTGCGGGCGCCGAACGGAACCGAGTTGCGATGGTGGAGAAGGTCCGGGCGAACTGGATCTCTGACGATTTTGCCCGTTCGCAGGTTGGTGTTCCATTCATGGCCCCCGAACTGCCCGCCGCCCTCGTCGCGCGGCACGTTGAGTACCGCCGACTCCGCGATCTCCTGTTGGCTTGCGACCGCGAGGAGCCGGTCGCCATTACGACCGCGCTGCGCGGCGCCGGTGGGCTGGGGAAGACAACCCTGGCGGCCGCCCTGTGCCACGACCAAGAGGTGCGGGCCGCATTTGGCGACGGAGTCCTTTGGATCACGCTCGGCCAGAAGCCTGACGTGCTCGGCGGACTGTTGAAGTTATACGCCGCGTTAACCGGCGATCGCCCGGCATTCATCGACATCGAGGACGCGTCGGGGCAGTTAGCCGCAGAGCTTGAGAACCGGACCTGTTTGATCGTACTCGACGACGTCTGGGAAGTAACCCATCTGCGCCCATTCCTGCGCGGAGGCAGGAAAAGCGCTCGGTTGGTCACGACGCGTCGGATGACGGTCGCAGCGAACGCCCATCGGGTGGACGTCGACACGATGTCGCTCGACGAGTCGGCTGCGATGCTCACCAATCGGCTGGATCAGCCCGGCGCGGACCTCGGTGCGTTCCACGCGCTTGCCAACCGGTTAGGCAAGTGGCCGTTGTTGCTGGACCTGGCCGGCTCAGCGCTTCGGCTCCGCATGACTTTCGGCGATACCGTGCAGGGGGCCCTCAACTACATCAATGGTGCTCTGGATAAGAAGGGTGTATTTTCGCTCGACCGAGCCAACCCGTCCGACCGTCATCAGTCCATGAACCGCACGATCGAGATCAGCACTGACTTGTTGGACTCAGACGATCGCCGCCGCTTCCACGAGCTGGCTATATTCCCCGAGGATGTCGACGTCCCATTATCGGCCGCGGGCGATCTATGGGGGTTGGATGAGTTTGAGACCACGCATACTGCCCTCCACTTCGCCGATCTCTCACTCGTCAAGTGCGACCTGCGATCACTGAATATCCAACTGCATGACGTGATGCGATCCTTCGTTTCGGAGCAATTGCTTCAGCGATCCGTCGACCCCGCCATTCTTCACGCTCGGCTCGTCGGCACCTGGGGAGATCCCTGCCATCTTCGCGACGCCTACGCCTGGGATTATTTGGCTTACCATCTCGTCGCCGCAGGTCAGTCCGATCGATTAAAGAAGCTGCTGCTCGACTATGACTGGATTCGGTCAAAGCTCTCCGCCACCGAGATTAACTCCGTACTGAGAGACTATGATCGCTTCCCAGAAGATTCCGCTCTCCGCATGACACAAGGGGCAATTCGGCTCTCAGCTCACGTTGTAGCACGAGATGCGTTCCAATTCCAAAGTCAGCTGTACGGCCGATTACTCCCCGTCAGTTCGAAAGTTGGCCAAGCCTTTCTGGCGCGGATTGCTGAATCGGATGGTCGTCCCTGGTTTCGGTGCCGGACAAACGCTTTGCTTCCACCGGGCGGAGCATTATTGCGCCGGCTTGAGGGTCGCACCGGCCCAATCCATACGCTTGCCATCGCTCCAGACGGCCGCCTGGCCGTCTCGGCCTCCAGTGACGGCACCCTGAGCGTCTGGGACCTTATGCACGACTCCTCGACTAGCACGCTGGAGGGCCACTCCGGCCCGGTTCGCGCCGTGGCGATCACCCCCGACGGCCGGCTGGCCGTCTCGGCCTCCGACGACGGGACTGTGCGAATATGGGAACTCGCGACAGCGGCGGCCCTCCGGGTGATTGAGTCTGTTGGCGTTCAGATTAACGCAGTCTCTATAACTCCAGACGGCCGCTTGGCCGTCTCGGCCTCCAGTGACGGCACCTTGAGCGTCTGGGACCTTATGCACGACTCCCCGGCTAGCACGCTGGAGGGCCACTCCGGCCCGGTTCGCGCCGTGGCGATCACCCCCGACGGCCGGCTAGCCGTCTCGGGCTCCGATGACGGGACTGTGCGAATATGGGAACTCGCGACAGGGGCGGCCCTCCGAGTGCTGCCGAATCACTTGAACCCAGTTTGCGGCGTGGCGGTCACGCCCGATGGCAGTCTGGCTGTCTTAGCGTCACGCAACAATATCATACGCGTTTGGGATCTCAGAAGCGGCGCCACTACTCGCGAGTTGATCGCCAGCAGCTTCGAGACCGACGCGGTGGCTGTCACTCCCGACGGCCGGCTGGCAGTAAGCGGATCGTATCACGGGACTTTGCTCGTCTGGGACGCGGCCAATGTTGCGGCCGCCCACTCTCCGGCTCTGGCGGTCTCCGCCGGAGTCGAGGGGCTTGTCTTAGCGCCTGGCGGTCGGTTTGCGGTCTTGGCGTCAGTTGACAGAACGATCAAGGTGTGGGACCTCACGAACGACCCCGCGAACTGCACGCTGGCACGTCACAAGTGCGATATGCGTGGCTTGGCAGTCGCCGCCGACGGCTGTACCGCAGTCTCGTGCTGTGATTTACACGGGGTGCATATCTGGAATCTGAGGTCTGGCACATCGGATTGCATTCTGGCGACTCACCGTCTCGACGTGTCCTCGGCTAAGATCACCCCCGACGGCAGGCTCATTATCGCGCCCTTAGGCCATTTACACCATGGTGGACTGCGCTTTGGTGGACTGCTCGTGTGGGACGTAGCGGCCCAGAAAGTGACACAAGCTATTCAGAGCGTCGACGACCCGATCGATGTATTAGCCGTATCTCCCAATGGTCAGTTCGCTGCCACGGGACATGCCTGCGGAAAGGTCCATGTCTGGGACTTGAGTGCCGGCACTCGACACTGCACATTTGACATCAAGTCGTGCCGCTGTAAAGCAGTGGCCATCGGTTTAGACGGTCGCATGATCGTCGGTACATGCAGCGACGGCACTTTGCGCGTTTGGGACTTATGGGCTGGCCATGTGATCCGAGTAATGAATGGTATTGGGCCTTGGGAGTGTCCCTTGGCACTTACACCGGACGGCCGCAACGCCATCTCGGCAAACGAAGACGGAACCGTGCTTGTCTGCGATCTGAGGACAGGGTCATCCGCTCGAGAACTCGGGCGTCATGAGGGTCCGGTCTGTGATGTATCCGTCAGCCTCGACAGCCGTTGCGCGGTATCAGCATCTTTAGATGGGACGATACGCGTCTGGGACTTGGCGACCGGGGCCAGGATCCGCATTCTGGTGCACAGCAGCGCAGCCCGTGCAGTCGCTATAACACCTGATGGTCGCATCGCCGTCTCCCAGACTGGTGGCCACGGCGGCTTGCGATTTTGGGATCCCGCGACTAATGCGACGACACGACTTCTGGGAGGTCGCGCTGTTTGGGTTAATGCGCTGGCCCTCACTCCCGACTGCCACCGAGCTGTGTCGGCTTCTGACGATGGGAGTTTGAGGGTTTGGGACCCGTCAGGCGTCGATGCCCCCGTCGCGCTGAGGGGCCACGAAGGTCCAGTTCGGGGCGTGGCAGTCACCCCGAGCGGACGCCGCGCTGTTTCCGTATCGGACGATAAGACAATTCGCCTCTGGGAATTGGCTTACCAGCAGACGATTAACGTGGTGGATTGCCTTCACCGTCCGACGCGCGCAGTGGCACTAAGTCATGACGCCCGCATGGTTGTGTCAGCGTCAGATGAGAATGATATGCGAATTATCGACCTTGTGGGTGGCACTGAGATAGGTGTGTTGAGTGGTCATTCTGGCCCGGTTCATGACGTCACACTGACAGACGACGGTCACATGGTCGTGTCGGCCTCTGAAGACCGGACGGTGCGCCTTTGGGACGCTATGACTGGCAATCCAATTCGTGCGCTGGAAGGCCACGGAGGTCCAGTGTGCTCCGTGGCAGCCGCAAGGGACGGTAGGCGCATCGTCTCAGTGTCGACGGATGGAAGTCTCTGCGTCTGGGACGATTCTACTATCACACGGATTCAGCACAACGAGCATCCCCTCCCCTGGGCCAGCGCATTGGCTCTCAGCCCTGACGGCTGCCTCGCTGTCTCGGCACATGACGATGGCACTCTCCGAGCTTGGAGCTTAGTCCAGGGAAAGCTGCTGTCGGTCTTCACAGCAGATACTCCAATCATTGCCGTACGCGTGTCACCCTATCGTTTGGAAGTCGCCGTAGGTGATAGATCTGGATGTATAAATTTTCTCATATTGGATAAGTTTACCGATATGTGGTCTTAGTGCTAAAATGTACCGTTCAGCGACGGTCCGCGCGGCCGAAGACGCGTGGAATCCTCGCGACATCGGTTAGTTTTCGGCTGCCGAAGGGGAGCCGAGTACCGAACCCTCCGGGCTATTCGACAGATTCCAGCTGGGCCTTTCCGCCAGAAATGCCGCGCTGCCTCGGACAGATCGCTACTGACGGCCCCCCGAAATAAGCCAGCGTATAAAGCAGGGGAACTCAAGCCAAGAAACATGTGTGTCGTTGTCCGAATCGCGACTTTTCTAGAGCTCTGCGAGCCCCTCGGGCTTCGGTTTGTCTCGAAGATGCTGCTCCAACTCCTGGCGGCATTGCGCGAACTTCTTGGCGAGCGCGGCGCTCTGCGCTTTGCTCAGTCCACCGGCGGCCTCTTCGGCGATCCGGAATTGCTCATGGGCTTCGTCCCAACGGCCCAGTTCGGCCAGTGCGAGGCAGGTATGGAGAGAAACGACGCAGGAGATCAACGGAGTTGGCGGGGCAGTGTATAAGGCCTCCTTGAGGACCGGAAGGGCTTCCGCGGGGTTACCGCCTTTCAGCAACGCGAAGCCGAGATTTGCCTGGCACATCGCCTTGGATCCCCCGAGCTCCGTCGCCTTGCGAAACAAGGCGGCGGCTTCAGCCCAGCACTCGCGTTGCAGCAAGAGGAGGCCAAGCGCGTTGGCACGGACCTGCGTTGGCCCTTTGTCTTCAATTTGTTCGCGCAGGTCTGCAATCGCCCCATCGAGATCCCCGGCCAGGGCACGCTTGTTGGCGCGATGAACGCCTGAATCGAACGTGCGGAAGAACCAAATGGCAAACGCGAGAATCCCGACGACGAGCGCGCCAACCGCGGGGAACAGCCAACTTCGGAACGTCGGTGCAGGCGGCGGATTCGGGCGCTCTTGTTCTGGCGCGTATATCCAGAAGATCAAACCAAAGATGGAGAGAAGGAGAAGCCACTGCCAAGGCGGCGTGACGGGTTGGTGGGGTGCGAGTGAATTCGCCTTGGTCAGTCCCGGCGACAATTGCTGCTCCAAGCCGATGAACAGGGAATGGTGGCTTCGAGCCGAAGCCACCGTGGACGCAACAAGCCCTTCGCGTCTGACGCGTGCGCGCCGATTATCTCAGCTAGCGTACCGACTGGTCAAATCCGGTCCGATCGGGATTTCGCTGGGGGTTCCGGGAATCCGATGCGCAAATCCTGGCCGGTTGTTGGCGGAGATGTTAGTTTAGAAAATGGGAGGCAGATATGAATATTACGCCCGAGATTCGGCAAGCGATCGAGCGATCCGGGGACGAACCACTCCGGCTCGAAGACCCGTTGAACTGCGAAACGTACGATTTACATGACGGGCTCCAGCGGAAAGATCGGTAAGGCTTCGTTCGGTGCCAGCGTCGAAGGGGAAGTCTCCGGCAATAGGTACGTGGGCGGCTCGCTCAATTTGTCATTGGCACCGTGCGGCTGGTCTCGTCGACCAATATCCCGACGATCTGGGTCGAGGGCTCCCACGCGGAGCGAAAGGCGACTTTGGAATTCGGTCGCGGGGGTTCCGGGCACATCTGGCCAGCGGCGCTCCGCTCCTGGTTAGACGACGCAGAGCGTCGGGGAGTGCATTCCGACGCGGAGCATCGGAACGAGGGTGGGCCGGTGGGTTGCTCGCGCGATTTTCGGCTTCACCCGGGCGCGATCTGCGCGAACGCCCGACCGCCGAAGGCGACATCATCCGTCTGCGCGAGCCCCCACCGCCGCCGGCGGCGGCACCTCCCCCACGTGGGGTGGAGGTCTATTCCTCCATGTACGCCCGCAGGCCTTGGGGGCGCCAGTTGAGGGACTTGAAGCCTTCGAGGTTTGCGAGCGTCTGCAGGAATCCGGGCTCGTCGGACTCGTGTGGAAACGCTCGCCAGCGAAGCTCGAGCGTCCACGACCGCTGCTCGGTCGAGCGGTCGTACACCGTGCCCGTCGATACGATCTGAAACGTACTCGCGAAGATGATCTTTCGGAGCTCGGACTCTCCGGCGCCGGATTGACTCAGGGTTACGATCAGCGTGCCGCGCCGTAAGGTGCGAATCTTCATCTCGAGCGTCTTCAGGAAATGCAGCACGAGTATCCCAAGCGCGAACGCGATGATTCCCAATGCAATCTGGCCACCGCCGAAACACAGACCCAGCACGGTGACGAACCAGAGCGTGGCCGCGGTTGTGACGCCCAGCACCAGGTTCTCACGCTTCAGGATCACGCCGCCGCCGATGAAACCCATTCCGGACAAGATGCCCAGTGGTAGGCGCATCACATCCATCGTCACAAATGAATCCGCTGGCTTGCCGGCGCTTGCGAGAAGCAAGTTGGCCTGGATCATCGAGAGACAGGCCGCGAGGCACACGAGCAGGGTCGTGCGCAGACCTGCCGGCAGGCCGTGCTCGCCGCGGTTCAGGCCGATCATGCCTCCGGCGGCGATCGCGAGTGTGAGCCGCAAGGTGATGTCCGGCCAAGTGATGACGCTCGACATGTTGGTGCTCCGGACATTTCACCGGGGCGCGCAAATCGGATGGTGGGTTTCACCCACCCTACGGAGAGCGCCGGCTGCGCGATTGTACACGAACGCTGTCCAGGAGTGCTCCCTGCCTTTGAACAGGCCCCGAACTCCGGACTGGCTCAAAGCTGGGCTTCTTCGAGTAACAGTACGGACGATGCGCGAGCGCTCGCGGGCAAGGTAGCCAAGACGTCACGGCAAAGCGCCGCCCCGTCCTTGTTCGTCGCGGACTCATTGGGCTTCGAGGCAACTTTACCGCTTTGGATGGTCAATTTTACGGACCTTCGCCTACGACCGGCACAACTGGCCCCCGGTTGATGAAAACAGGCGAAATTCTGGCAATTTCACGAAACTGGCTCGACCCTTTTGTAGATCATATGGGTAAAGAGCGGCGCTCGGTTGTCGCCAAACGGGGGCGAGAACCTGGGGGGTTGATTCCTTTAATCACGTCAGGCTGAAGCCTGACCTGCTCGGGGGAACAGACCATGATTCCGACTGCGTTCAGCGAGCTTCAACGTGCGATCGATGGCACCATCGGCCGCTGCTGAAAACCGCCAATTTACACCGGTGTACGGATGCTTGATGACCCTCGTATAATTGCCACTTATTGCCATTTTTCAAACGTTCGAGCGGTCATCCGGGGCGGGGAACGCTGCTCCGTATGTTGAATCTGAATCAAAGGATCGGATCTGGCGAGTGCGTTTCCAAGTGATCGATCGACCGTCATGGCAATGGTACTGCCAAATTGCCAAAATGATCGGACCGGTTTGTTCACTATGTTCGAATGGCTTTTTTCGATGCGAAAACAACGGGCGAAAAACTCTGCGATCGGATTGATGCCATGCTCAATTTCGCGAGCGCCACGCGGCATCAAATTGGTGCACCGAAACACACCGCAGATTGTTCCGGCGAAGTCGGCATGGGGTTTGCTCGAATTCGTTGCGGCCCTTTGCAGCGTCGGCATTCATGGGCGAGATCGCCTGGATGGCTCGAAGGACACGGAAATCCTGTGCTTAGCACGCTTCAGATCTCGCGCCGGTGCGAAAGGCCCCCGTGGTCTCGGGGGTTGGGGCGGGGAGACAGCGTGCGCATTATTGGGCGCCGCGATTCCCAATTCTCGTTGCTTGACGGCTGATCGGGTCCTATTTCTAGAGCAGCTTCTCGCCTTGCAACTCGAGACATCGCCAGCGGAATCAGAAAGCCTCTTTGCAAACTCAGGGCCAGATCGATCAAGAAACGCCACACGGTCTCGAAACGCCAAGTGATCTCGCAGCATGCGACGTTGGATCGTCGCCGGACGTCCCCCGCGAAATCGGAGCAAGCCTCATGATGACTCTCCAAGGACATACGACTTCCGAGATCGATACGACATCGTTGCTGACGGCGCTGGCGGCGCTTCGGAAGGGGGACTTCACTGTCCGGCTGCCGCTCGATTGGACCGGTGTGGCGGGCAAGGTCGCCGACACGTTCAATGAGGTGATCGAGCTCAACGAGAGAATGGCCGATGAGCTTGAGCGCATCAGCCGAGTGGTCGGTAAGGAAGGCAAGATCAACGAACGGGCCTCGTTAGGGGCGGTCACCGGTTCCTGGAAATCGTCGTTCGACTCGGTCAACAACTTGATCGGCGATCTTGTCCATCCCACAAGCGAGACCTCGCGCGTCATCGGCGCCGTCGCCCAGGGTGACCTCTCGCAATCGGTGGCCCTTGAGATCGACGGTCGCGAGCTTCAGGGGGAATTCCTGCGCACGGCGAAGACCATCAACAAGATGGTCAACCAGCTTGGCTCGTTCGCGTCGGAAGTGACGCGCGTGGCGCGCGAGGTCGGCACCGAGGGCAAGCTCGGCGGGCAGGCCGACGTGAAGGGCGTCGCCGGCACGTGGAAAGACTTGACGGACAGCGTCAACTCGATGGCGGGCAACCTGACCGGCCAGGTGCGCAACATCGCTGAGGTCACCACGGCCGTCGCCAACGGCGACCTGTCGAAGAAGATCACCGTCGACGTCAAGGGCGAGATCCTGGAGCTGAAGAATACGATCAACACGATGGTCGACCAGCTCCGCTCGTTTGCCGCGGAAGTCACCCGCGTGGCGCGCGAGGTCGGCACCGAGGGAAGGCTAGGGGGGCAAGCGCGGGTCGAAGGCGTTTCGGGCACGTGGAAAGACCTGACGGACAGCGTGAATTTCATGGCCGGTAACTTGACCGCCCAGGTCCGCAACATCGCCGCCGTGACGACCGCCGTCGCCAAGGGCGACCTCTCGCGACACATCACTGTCGACGTGAAGGGCGAGATCCTGGAGCTGAAGAACACGGTCAACACGATGGTCGATCAGCTCAGCTCGTTCGCCTCCGAAGTCACCCGCGTGGCGCGCGAGGTCGGCACCGAGGGCAAGCTCGGCGGGCAGGCCGACGTCAAGGACGTCGCCGGTACGTGGAAAGACTTGACGGATAGCGTCAACTTCATGGCGGGAAACCTGACCGCCCAGGTGCGCAACATTGCCGACGTCACCAAGGCCGTCGCCAACGGAGACCTTTCCAAGAAGATCACCGTCGATGTCAAAGGCGAGATCCTGGAGCTGAAGAACACTGTGAACACGATGGTCGACCAGCTCGGCTCGTTTGCCTCGGAGGTCACCCGCGTGGCGCGCGAGGTCGGCACCGAGGGCAAGCTCGGCGGACAGGCTGATGTCAAGGACGTCGCCGGCACGTGGAAAGACCTGACCGATAGCGTGAACTCGATGGCCGGGAACCTGACGGCCCAGGTGCGCAATATTGCGGATGTGACCACGGCCGTCGCGAACGGCGATCTGTCCAAGAAAATCACCGTCGACGTGAAGGGCGAGATCCTGGAGCTGAAGAACACGATCAACACGATGGTCGATCAGCTCCGGTCGTTCGCTTCGGAAGTCACGCGCGTGGCACGCGAGGTGGGCACCGAGGGCAAGCTTGGCGGCCAGGCCGATGTGCGCGACGTCGCCGGGACCTGGAAAGACTTGACGGATAGCGTGAACTTCATGGCCGGCAACCTGACGGCCCAGGTGCGCAACATTGCCGACGTCACCACGGCCGTGGCCAAGGGCGACCTGTCGAGAAAGATCACCGTGGACGTCAAGGGCGAGATCCTGGAGCTGAAGAACACCATCAACACGATGGTCGACCAGCTCGGCTCGTTTGCGTCTGAAGTCACGCGCGTGGCACGCGAGGTGGGCACCGAGGGCAAGCTTGGCGGTCAGGCCGATGTCAAGGGCGTCGCCGGCACCTGGAAGGACTTGACGGACAGCGTCAACTCGATGGCCGGCAACTTGACGGGCCAGGTCCGCAATATCGCCGATGTCACCACCGCCGTGGCCAACGGCGACTTGTCGAAGAAGATCACCGTGGACGTCAAGGGCGAGATTCTGGAGCTGAAGAACACGATCAACACGATGGTCGACCAGCTCCGCTCGTTTGCGGCCGAAGTCACGCGCGTGGCGCGAGAGGTCGGCACCGAGGGCAAGCTGGGGGGCCAGGCTGATGTCAAAGATGTCGCAGGCACCTGGAAGGACTTGACGGACAGTGTGAATTTCATGGCCGGCAACTTGACGGGTCAGGTGCGCAACATTGCTGACGTTACCAAGGCTGTCGCCAGTGGCGACCTTTCGAAGAAGATCACCGTCGACGTCAAGGGCGAGATCCTGGAGCTGAAGAACACCGTCAACACGATGGTCGACCAGTTGAGCTCGTTCGCGGCCGAGGTGACGCGCGTGGCGCGCGAGGTCGGCACCGAGGGCAAGCTCGGCGGCCAGGCCCAGGTGAAAGGAGTCTCAGGAACCTGGAAAGATTTGACCGACAACGTGAACTTCATGGCCGGCAATTTGACGGGCCAGGTGCGCGGCATTGCGAAGGTTGTAACGGCCGTGGCCAACGGGGACCTGAAGCAGAAACTCACCGTCGAGGCCAAGGGAGAGATCGCGGCACTGGCCGATACCATCAACAGCATGATCGATACGCTGGCGACATTCGCCGACCAGGTGACCTCCGTCGCGCGCGAGGTTGGTGTCGAAGGGAAGCTTGGCGGCCAGGCGAGTGTTCCGGGTGCGGCAGGCACCTGGAAAGACTTGACCGACAACGTCAATCAGCTCGCGGCCAACTTGACCACGCAGGTGCGTGCCATCGCCGAGGTGGCGACGGCCGTCACCAAGGGTGACCTTACGCGGTCGATCAAGGTGGAGGCCCTGGGCGAGGTGGCCGTGCTCAAGGACAACATCAACGAGATGATCCGCAACCTGAAGGACACTACTCTCAAGAACAGCGAGCAGGACTGGCTCAAGACCAACCTTGCGAAGTTCAGCCGGATGCTTCAGGGCCAGAAAGACCTGCTCACGGTCGGGCGGCTGATTCTCTCCGAGCTGGCGCCGGTCGTCTCGGCCCAGCATGCCGTCTTTTATATCCTCGATTCCAGCCGTGAGCCGGCACAGCTCACGCTGCTGGCGAGCTATGCTTACAAGGGCCAATCGGCGGTCGGCAGCCAGCTCGGCCTGGGAGAGGGCCTGGTTGGTCAGTGCGCGCTCGAGAAACAGAAGATCCTGCTCTCGAACATTCCGCCCGACTACATCCGGATCTCTTCCGGATTGGGCGATGCCGCGCCCCAGAACATCATCGTGCTGCCCGTGATCTTCGAGGGGCAGGTGAAGGGCGTTCTCGAGCTCGCTTCATTCGAGCGGTTCAACCCGACTCACCAGGCGTTCCTCGAGCAGTTGACCGAATCCATCGGCATCGTGCTCAACACGATTGTCGCCAACATGCGCACCGAGGATCTGCTCAAGCAGTCGCAGTCGCTGGCCCAGGAGCTGCAGAGCCGCCAAGAAGAGCTGCAGCAGACCAATCAGGAGCTCCAGGAGAAGGCGCGGCTGCTGGCCCACCAGAACCAGGAGGTCGAACGGAAGAATCAGGAAGT
This sequence comes from uncultured Planctomycetota bacterium, assembly GCA_963823665.1. Taxonomy (GTDB): domain Bacteria; phylum Planctomycetota; class Planctomycetia; order Isosphaerales; family Isosphaeraceae; genus CAVXHV01. Next base: position 725,232 of record CAWGMQ010000006.1, on the reverse strand, counting down.
CGAGCAGGCCCGCCAGGCACTTGAAGAGAAAGCGAAGCAGCTCTCGGTTACATCCAAATACAAGTCCGAGTTCCTCGCCAACATGTCACACGAGCTGCGTACACCGCTCAACAGTCTGCTCATCCTTTCCGACCAGCTTTCGAAGAACCCGGACGGCAACTTGAACCCGAAGCAAACCGAGTTCGCCAAGACGATTCACTCTTCCGGCAATGATCTTCTCACGCTGATCAACGACATCCTCGACATTTCCAAGATCGAGTCGGGCACGGTGGTCGTCGACCTGGGCGAGCTGAGGCTGGACGATCTGCGGGGCTACGTCGAGCGCACGTTCCGTCACGTCGCCGAGTCGAAGGCACTGGAGTTCGCGATCGAGATGGCGCCGGACGTGCAGAAGTTCGTTTACACCGACGCCAAACGGCTGCAGCAAGTGATCAAGAACCTGCTGTCGAACGCGTTCAAGTTCACGCAGCAGGGCAACGTGTCGTTCACCGTCAAGCCGGCTGCGTTCGGCTGGAGCACGGAAAATGAGAACCTCAACCGCGCCGCATCCGTGCTCGAATTCTCGGTATCGGACACCGGCATCGGCATCCCTCCGGACAAGCAGCAAATCATCTTCGAGGCATTCCAGCAAGCCGATGGCAGCACGAGCCGCAAGTTCGGCGGCACGGGGCTCGGCCTGGCGATCAGCCGCGAGATCGCGCGGTTACTGGGCGGCGAGATTCGGCTGGTGAGCTCGCCCGGCAAGGGCAGCACGTTCACGCTGTTCCTGCCGCAGAGCTACGTCCCTCAGAAGACACAACGACGGCCGGCTGCCTCGCCCGGCGAAAACGGCGCCTCGAAGGCTGTGTACTCTTCGGCAGATTCACTTCCCGTCATTCTCGAAACGCCCAAGCTCGTCAACGAGGTGGGCGACGACCGCAATTGCATCGAGCCGGGCGATCCGCTCCTCTTGATCGTCGAGAACGATCTATCGTTCGCCCGCGTGCTGCTCGAAGCCGCTCGCGAAAAAGGTTTCAAGGGACTGGTCACGTCGCTCGGCGCAACGGCGCTGGCGATGACCGGCGAGTACAAACCCGACGCGATCACGCTGGATATCTGCCTTCCCGACATCGACGGCTGGCGAGTCATCGACCGGCTCAAGAACGACATGACCACGCGGCACATCCCCGTCTGCATCATGTCGACGGAGACGGCCCATGACCGCGGGGCACGCTACGGCGCGCTTGCGGTGCTGGACAAGCCGATCAAGACACGCGAGACGCTGGACCAGCTTCTGGATACCATTCGTGAGTTCATCAGGCAACCCGTCAAGGACCTGGTGCTGATCGGCTCCGGCCCATCGAGCCCAGGCGAGCTCGTCGAGTATATCGGTGGGGAGCAGTTCCGCCTCACCCAGGCGACGAGCGGCCAGGACGCACTCGAGATCCTCGCCGAGCGCAGCGTGGACTGCATGGTGCTGCAGGAGCCGCCGGCGGACATGCCCATCGATCGGCTGCTGGCAAGCCTCAAGCGACAGCGACAGTTCACCACGCTGCCGGTCATCCTCTATTCGCACCAGCCGAGAATCGATTCCGAGCTCCTGAAGTGGGACAACGAGTCGGTGAGCTTCCGAGAGGTCTCCTCCCCCGAGCGCCTGCTGGACCAGACAGCCTTCTGCCTCCATTCACCGGTCGAGAAGCTCGCGGAGCCCAAGCGGCGGATCCTGGAGCGTCTGTATCAGACCGACCATGTGCTTTCGGGCGCACGGTCTTGATTGTCGACGACGACATCCGCAATATCTTTGCGTTGACGAGCATCCTCGAGTGGCGCAACATGAACATCATCTCCGCCGAGACCGGCCGCGACGCCATCAGGCTGTTGCAGACCGAGCCCGGCATCGACATCGTGCTCATGGACATCATGATGCCGGAGATGGATGGCCTCGATACCATGCGAGTCATTCGCAAGCTCCCTCAGTTCAACACCCTGCCGATCATCGCCGTCACGGCCAAGGCCATGAAGGGTGATCGCGAAAAATGCATCGAGGCCGGGGCCTGGGACTACCTGTCCAAGCCCGTCGATACGGAGCAATTGCTCTCGGTCCTCCGAGTCTGGCTGCATCGGTAAGTGCAACAGAATCACGATCTCGGTTGCCGTTACTTGAATTACGTCACGTGCTCATACCTGACTTCAACTCTGGCAAACGGTCAACGCGCATGGCCAACGACGAAAAGGTCGACATCCTGGTGGTGGACGACCTGCCCGAGAAACTCCTGGTGTACGAGACGATCCTCGAGGGCCTGGGCCAGAACGTCGTCGCTGCGCGGTCGGGACGCGACGCCCTGCGCCTGCTACTCGAGCGCGACTTCGCCGTCATTTTGCTCGACGTGAACATGCCCGGCATGGATGGATTCGAGACGGCGGCGATGATTCGCAGCCGCCGCCAGACGGCGCAGACACCGATCATCTTCGTCACCGCCTTCAACGACGAGATGCACACCGCTCAGGGCTATTCGCTGGGTGCCGTTGACTACATCCTCTCGCCGGTTGTGCCCCAGATCTTGCGGACGAAGGTCGGCGTCTTCGTTGACCTCTACAAGAAAACGCTCCAGGTCAGCAGGCAGGCCGAAGAACGCGTGGCGCTTGCCCGCGCAGAAGCAGCCAGGGCCGCCGCCGAAGCTGCGAACCGCCGCCTGGCGTTCCTGGCCGAAGCCAGCAACGTGCTGGGAGGGTCCCTCGACCAGCAAGCCATCGCACAAGGGCTCGTCCGGCAGGCCGTGCCGTTCCTGGGCGATCTCTGCTTGCTTTCCCTGGCAATCGATCCGGGCTATGGAAACCCTGTCTCCGAGGTCGCCTGGATCGACCCATCCCGAGCCTGGACACGTCACCTCACATTCGACGCCGGTCAGGTCATTGAGCCCTTCTCCGCAATCCTCGGCCGCGTCGTTGAAACCGGAAAGCCTGAAACTTGTCCGCAGGTCGCCGAGATCTCCGCGCTCACCGAAGCCACGCAGATCTCGAACGCGCTGGGTGAGGTTGGTGCGTGCGCCGGGCTCGCGGTCCCGCTTCAAGTTCGTGGGCACACCTTTGGCGCGCTCGCAATCGCCCGGCGCCATCCCGCCCCACCGTTCGAGGCCGACGAGGTTTCATTGATCGAAGACCTTGCTGCGCGCGCGGCCGTCGCGATCGAAAACGCCAGGCTCTACCGACACGTCGAGGAGAACGACCGTCGCAAGAATGAATTCCTGGCGATGCTTGCGCACGAGCTGCGAAACCCGCTCGCACCGATCCGGAGCGCCGCCGAGCTGCTCAAGATGCTCGAGATTGATAATGAAGACCTGAACTGGGCGAGCGAAGTCATCGCACGCCAGGTCGACCATCTGGTCAGGCTGGTCGACGATCTCCTTGATATCTCGCGGATCACCGGGGGGAAAATCCAGCTCCGAGTTGAGACGATCGACTCCAGGTCGGTGGTTGATCGGGCGGTCGAAACGAGCAGGCCGCTTCTCGAGGACCGAAAGCACACGCTCAAGCTGTCCGTTCCCAATCAGCCGTTGCCGATCAAGGCCGACCCGGTGCGCCTGGCGCAGGTGCTCGCCAACCTGCTCAATAACGCCGCCAAGTATACCGAGCCGGGTGGAAAGATTGATGTGGAACTCGTCCGCGCCGGGCCCGACGCCGTCTTCAGCGTTCGCGATAACGGCGTTGGTATTTCCGCCGAGAAACTCTCGGCCATCTTCGACCTTTTTACTCAAGTTGACCACTCTCTCGACCGTGCACAAGGCGGCCTCGGCATCGGGCTGACGCTTGTGCGCAGGCTCGTCGAGCTACACGGCGGTACCGTGCAAGCCAGTAGCGAAGGCGCCAATCGCGGCAGCCAGTTCGTCATCCGGCTGCCGGCGCTCGAACAAGCAACCGCCCTGGATTCAAAAACCAATCGGCAGGCGCACGATGCGGCACCCTCCCACGCGCGCCGAATCCTGATCGTGGACGACTATCCCCGGGTTGCCGAAAGCTTGATGAAGATGCTCGCCCTGGCCGGCCACCAGGTCAGGATCGCCCTTGATGGGCCCAGCGCGCTCGAGGAAGCAACGGCCTTCCAGCCCGAATTCGTCGTGCTCGACATCGGGCTGCCGGGCATGGACGGTTACGATGTGGCCCGCCACATTCGCAATGACCCGGCGGCGCGGCAACCAACTCTCATCGCGGTCACCGGCTACGGGCAGAAGGAAGATCAACTTCGCGCATACCAGGCCGGCTTCGATCATCACCTGACGAAGCCGGTTGACTGCGCTGTCCTGCTCCAGTTATTCGCGACGAAAGCCGCCAAACCCCGCGCGTACGTATCCCCCTCGCCACTCCTTTCGCCAGCCTGATATCTTACATTCGACAACAAGCGTGCTGAGTATTTTCCGGGATATGGGTCAATCCGACACTTCTCGGGCCCATTCCTTCCCCATTTGCCGCGAGAGCGGAGCGGACTGCATGGACCGCCGGGCGATCACCGTCAGTGGCATCGTCCAAGGGGTCGGGTTCCGGCCGTTCGTGTATGCGCTCGCGTCGGACCTACACCTCCACGGCTTTGTCAAGAACTCCGCCGGCTCAGTCTTGATCGAGGTCGAAGGAGATTCGGGAGACCTCGACGTGTTCCTTTCTGCGCTCAGCAATCGCCCCCCGCCGCTGGCGCGGATCGACCGCGTGCACTGGTCCACACAAACGCCGCGCGGCGATATGACATTCCGGATCGAACCAAGCGACCTCGCCGATTCGGCTTCGATCTTCATCTCCCCCGATATCGCTACCTGCGACGACTGCCTGGCCGAGCTGTTCGACCCCGGCGATCGCCGCTACCGTTATCCATTTCTCAACTGCACCAATTGCGGGCCGCGCCTCACAATCATCACGGGATCGCCGTACGACCGCGAGCGCACGACAATGGCGCCGTTCGCCATGTGCAGATCGTGCCGGGCCGAATACGAGGACCCTCAGAACCGTCGCTTTCACGCCCAGCCCACCGCCTGCCCGGACTGCGGCCCACGACTGAAGCTCCTCGAGTGCTCCGGACGCGAGATTCCCGCCACGGACCCGATCGCGCAGTCAGCCCAGGCTTTGCGAGCTGGATCAATCGCGGCGATCAAGGGCCTGGGCGGCTATCACCTTGCCTGTTTGGCGCGCGATCGACGCGCCGTAGCCGAATTGCGCGCTCGAAAGCGCAGGAATGAGAAGCCGTTTGGCGTAATGGTGGCCGACCTTTCTGCCGCTGCCGCACTCTGCGAGATCGCGCCGGAGGAAGCCGAATTGCTCACCTCGAGAAGCCGGCCGATCGTGCTCTTGCGCCGGAAACCGGGCATCGACATCGCGGAGGAGGTCGCGCCCGGAAACCCGTTCCTCGGCGTGATGCTGCCTTACACGCCACTCCACCACCTGCTGCTCGACGAAATTCCCGGCACGCCCTTGGTGATGACCAGCGGAAACCAATCCGATGAACCGATCGCCTACGACGACCGCGACGCGCTCGCGCGGCTTGGCACCGTCGCGGACTTCTTCCTCTCGCACAACCGGCCGATTCACATCCGATGCGACGATTCGGTCACTCGCATCGTCGCCGGCGGCGAGCTACCGCTGCGGCGCTCGCGAGGCCACGCGCCCGAACCGATCCGGATGCCCGTGCCGTGCAAACTCCCCACGCTCGCCACCGGCGGCCAGATGAAGGCGACGTTCGCGCTGGCGCGCGACCATAACGCCTTCCTTAGCCACCATATCGGGGACCTCGACTACTACGAGGCAGCGCGCTCACATTCCCAGGCGATCGCTCATTATGAACAATTGTTCGACTGTCACGCCGATTACCTGGTCCACGATTTGCATCCCGATTACCGTTCCACACTCTATGCTCAGAGCCAGGCCGCCGGCCGCCCGACATTGGCCGTTCAACATCATCATGCGCACATGACGAGTTGTATGGCTGATAATATGTTGGACGAGCCGGTGATTGGCGTCACGTTCGATGGAACGGGCTATGGCACTGACGGCACGATCTGGGGTGGAGAGTTCTTGATTGGCGACTACCGCGTCTTCCGCCGGGCTGCGCACTTGCGGCCGATACGTATGCCAGGTGGCGAGGCCGCGGTGCGCGAGCCGTGGCGGATGGCAGTCGCCTATCTTCACGACGCCGGTCTGGATGGCAGCTCGGCGGCCACGCTGGGTCCGGCGCAGGGTTTGCGGGCGGTGCGTCAGATGCTCGATCGGAGGGTGCACGCGCCAATCACAACCAGCGCGGGACGACTTTTCGACGCCGTCGCGGCTCTTGCGGGAGTCAGGCACAGTGTCTCGTACGAGGGTCAAGCGGCAATCGAGCTGGAATGGCTGGCATCCCAGGTCGCCCCCGACGGCTCCTATCCTTTCGAGATGACGGAAGCGATCAATGCTTCCAGCCGTATATGTCCAATCGTGCTAGACATGTCGGGCCTGATCGATGACGTCTGGCGGGATGCGCGCAACGGCGTCTCCCCCGGCGTCATCGGGCGTCGATTCCATTCAACGATGGTCGAGTTGATCGCGCGGGTTTGCGCCAGGCTGCGAGAGGTCTCAGGCTTGGAGGTGGTGGTGCTCTCCGGCGGCGTGTTCATGAACGCTCTGCTGGCGACCGAGGTTCTCCCACGACTCGAGGCCGACGGATTCCGCGTCTATCGCCACCGACGAGTGCCCCCGAACGACGGCGGCATCAGCTTGGGTCAGCTTGCCGTTGCAGCCGCGTGGCAGCGGAGCGAGGGCGTCGAACTGGTGTCTGGCTTCCCGGGGACGAGCTGACATGTGCAAGCTAAGCGCCTGCGTGCGTGTGACGGGTTTCGGCAAGCGCAGACTGGAACTGGCATGTGCTTTGCTCGACAGTTCCAATGCTGTTGGCCTGTATGAAAGGAAGGTACCCCGATGTTGGAAAAACTCGCCGGAATCTGCCTGGGAGTCGTCAACTTGCTTATCCTCGGAATCGTCGGCGTCGTGTGCTTCATCCCGGACGCTGGCCGCTACCTTCGTATCAGACGGATGTAGCGATTTCACGGGACCGTCGTCGGGATCTGTCCACGGGATCTCGATTTATGACATAGAGTGGATTGAGGATACACGCGGTTTGTCCGATTCAAGCGAGGAACCATATTCCCGGCGCCGCATCGCACCGGCGATCGTTTGTTGTGGACATCCTCGCGCTGTTCGGACGAAGCCCTCTCTCGACGAGTTGGAGCGACGCGATGTGGTATTGCGCCGATGTCGGCCCGAGTGTGGGTCTGTTGATGTTCGAAGATTCGATGCGCCGCATCAGCGTTCTGGAGGATTTCGACGAAAGCTCACCTGTGGGAACCGCGTCGCGGCTGGGCAGCGACCCGGCCGGTCTCGCCGTTTGGCGACTGAACGTCCGCGGCGCCGATCTCGGTGGTCGCTGGATCGTGATCGACCGCCGTTTTGTGCCGGCTTCGTCGCCCCTCACGTGACCTTGCCGCCGTTTTCGCGAACCTTGCTCAGTTCGAGCGTGGGCTCCGTGTGGCCCAATCGTCTTTCTAGCACTGTGCGCATGTGCTTTCCAGTTGTGCTCCTTGCGGATCTCCGTCATCTGCGCGATAATTCCCCTCGACCTCGCCTCAAAATCGATCGAATATACCGTCAATCCGCCGAGCCGCGGACATCTGAGGGGACGATGGCTGCGCCAAGTCGCGAAGTGCCGGACAGCACCGAATCACCTCCTGCTGCGCCAGGCTCGATCGACGAGCCGAAAGCACGGTGGCCGTTCCTCCACGCCATGAGAGCCTTCGTGGATCACCCCATAACCAGGCTCGTGGTGGCGATCATCCTCATCGTCAGTGGGTTCATCGAGGCCTATGACACGTTCAAAGAAGACGTTTCCCACCTTCGAGTGCGTATCGGTCACGGCATCATCCTGCTTGGATTCATCAATGCGTTCTCGAGCTTGCCGCCGGTGGTCGACGGTATCGAACGCTGGCTCAAGCTCGAAGACGCCAAGGCCGAGCGCCGCCGGGCAGCGAGGGAAGCTGCCGAACGGAACACGGAGCCACAAAGCCGCTCTTGACTTCGGGGGACCACACTCATCCGTCCAGGATCAGCCGTCCAACTCTCGGTCCCACACCGAGGCGAGCACGGTGGCGGCTGGCAATGCGGGCACTGCCTTTGAAAGATGCCTCCTGGGAGGTTCGGCCAGCTCTCCAAGGTGTCGGACCACACTTCGCACGTCGTTGGCATCGAGCGGAAAGTAATCGACTCGGACGATCGCCGGCTGAGATTCACTGCTCCAGGTCGCACGCCGGTCTTCGCACACCGGACACACTAACAGCTCGCCATTCAGTTCACCTGTGAAAAGCACATCGCTACAGTGCGGACAATTCATTGGCCCGATGTCGATCGCCGCCGGTTCGTACCGCGAGCCCGCCCCGGCCAGACTGCGCGAAACGTGCTCACATGCACGCAACAGAATCTCGGAGCGCGCGATCACCTCGAGCGTCTGCACGTCAATCGTGACGCCAAGCTCGCAGGCACTCAACTGCAGCGGCGCCCGCGTCATCTCGGAGACGTTGTGCGCAACCCATCGCAGCCAGGAATTTCGGCTCAGAACCCGCGGAAAATAAAGCTCAAACACGCATTTCAGACACGAGAAGCACTGATGATTTTCGGGCCGCTGGAAATCCACGCGGCCACATTCAACCTTACGCCGCAGGCCATCCCACTCATGACCGCAAGCCAGGCATTCACCTCGAAAGCGAAAGAGCATTGGAACACCTCGGATTCAAGTCTCCGCGATCTTTTCGCCGTGTGGCGCGACAACCCCTGGAGATGATCGCTCGCCGTCGAACATCGGCCGTCGATGTCCCTGGCGAAGGGCATCCTGAATGAGCAACACCTCGGCGAGGTTATCAGCCGTGAGCATTCCCAGGAGTTTTCCATCTCGAACCACCGGAAGGCTGCGGCTGTGGCCTTCCTGAAGCCTCGCAAAGGCCGATTGCAGCGTTTCGTGCGGGTCCGTGGTTGTGAACTGCCGATGCATCACCTCCCCGACCGGAGTATCCGGGCCGTGGCGACCGAGTGCGGCTGCAAGCTCGTTGCGCGTGAGCACTCCCACCAGTTGTCCGTCCTCGACGACCGGGAAATCTTGCTGGAATCCGGACAAAACGTGAGCAACCGCTTCCGAGAGCGGAGCGTCTGGGCGCAACGACGCGAAGTCTTTGATCATGACCCTCATCACCGGGATGCCACCGAGCGCCGACCGCAATTGCACCAGGCCGGCTTCCTGCGCACCGGCTACCCACACGAAGATCGCGATGAAAACCAGGAACACGTTGTAGCGCAGCCCGAGGAACCCGAACAAGATCGCCACGCCCTGTCCGATCACGGCGGCCATCTGGGTGGCGCGTACGTAGTCAAATTGCATGGCCAGGAGAGCCCGCAATACCCGCCCGCCGTCCATCGGGAACGCCGGGAGCAGGTTGAAAACCACGAGCGTCACGTTCACCCAGAAAAACTGCTGCATGAAGCCGCTGCCGCCGGCCATTGCCTCACTCGCGGAAGTCAGGCCGCCCCCAGGAAGCAAAGCGAGGTAAATCGCACCCGCAAGCACAGCATTCACCGCCGGTCCCGCGAGGGCCACGACCAGCTCTTGCCATGGGACTTCCGGAATCCTCTCCAGGCGCGCTACCCCGCCAATCGGCAACAGCGTGATGTCGCGGGTGCGGATGCCAAATCGTCGAGCCGTCAACGCATGCCCAAGCTCGTGCAACACCACAATTCCAAAGAGGGTCAGGATGAAGAACAGACCGCCGAAGGCCTCCATCGGATCGTTGTGCGCGACGTAGTTCGTCACGATCACCCAAACAAGGAGGAGCAAGAACGTCGGGTGGACGAACACGTCGATGCCCGCAATTCGGCCGATTCGCCAGGACCCGCTCATCACACGACCTCCTCCGTAGATCTTCAGTATTTCGATCGGCCGTTGCATTATACAGGCAATTCCACATCGGTCGCTCACTTCGCCCCAGGCGAACACCAGACTCAGGGGTTTACTCGGTGTTTGTTTTTTGTTATACCGATGTTTAATACACGGAATGTCCGACCCCGCCGGAATGCCCACCCCCGGTCAAGCGATGGCTGCATCTTGCCCACCCCGCCTCTGAACATCGCTCGAGGCTCACCCATGAAAGACAACTGCATGCCGCAGGGACTGCGCGTCTACGGGCCGCTGTTGGTGGTCGCGCTTCTGGCTCGATCAGCGGTAGCAAGTGAGGCCGGCAGCGAGCCCCTTCATTGCCGGATCGACCGGGCCATCGAGGCGGCCAGGATCGGCCCACCCGCGCCACAAGCCGGCGACGCGGAGTTCCTGCGCCGCGTTTCACTGGACCTGGCGGGAATGCCTCCGGCCGTTCTTGAGCTACGCGAGTTTCTCGCCGACAAGACGGCGGACAAGCGGGCGCGAAAGATCGACAGGTTGCTATCGAGCCCACACTTCGCCCGCCACTGGGCAACCACGCTCGACGTCATGCTCATGGAGCGCCGCCCGAACGTCAACGTTGCCGACCTTGAGTGGCAGGCCTACCTGCTCCGGGCGGTGCAGTCGAATCGGCCCATCAATCAAGTGATGAGCGAGCTTTTGAGCGCAAATGGTGCCGACCCCAAGCTGCGGGCCGCCGCCAGGTTCTTCCTCGATCGCGGCTCCGAACCCAACCTGATCACGCGCGACGTTGGCAGAATCTTCTTCGGTCGCGACATGCAATGCGCTCAATGCCACAACCATCCCTTGGTGAAAGACTATGAGCAGTCCGACTACTATGGCCTGCTCGCATTCATCAGCTCTGGCTACGCGGTGACCCGGAAGGAAGGCCAGAAGGTGGTCACGTTCCATGCCGAGAAGGCCGGGACCGACCTCACGTTCGACTCGGTGTTCGTCAAAAACGATAAACACGTGACGGGCCCACGAGTTCCCGGCGAACCCGAGCTGCCCGAATCGGCAACTCCTCCCGGCGAAGAGTACCAGGTGAAACCGGCCGAAGGCGTGATTGCGGTGCCGAAATTCAGCCGGCGCGTGAAGCTCGCATCGTTGGCGACTGGCGGCGGCAACCGCGCGTTCAACCAGAACATCGCCAACCGCCTCTGGGCCGCGATGATGGGTCGCGGGCTCGTCCATCCGGTCGACCTCCATCATCCGTCCAACCCGCCGAGCCACCCCGAGCTTTTGAACCTGCTGGCAGACGAGCTTGTCGCCACCAGATTCAACGTCCGGACCTTCCTGCGTGAGATTGCCCTCACGAAGGTCTACCAGCAGGCAATCGACTTACCCGCTGGCGACGCTGCGTTTCCTCCCAAACTCGAAGCCCAGCTCGCAGACGTGAAGGCTCGAGCCGAACCGCTCGAGGCGTCTGCCGAAGCCGCACGAAAAGAGTACTTGGCTGCCGTCAAAGCCTGGTACCGGAACGAAGAGGCACTCATCCCGCTTCTGGCCGAGCAAGACAAGGCAAGAGCGCAGCACGGGGAAGCGGAAAAGCAGAAGGAGGCAACTCAGAAGGCACTCTCCGATGCCCAGACGCAACGGAAGACCAAAGAAGAAACAGCCAGAATTCTGGCCGAGGCCGCTGCGCGTGGGCAAGAAGTCGCGAAGAAACTGCCGACAGACAAAGAGCTCCTCGCTGCCGCCGCCATTTTCACAAAGCGCGGGGCGGCTGCGTCGTCCGAGCTTGTGGCACTGGAAAAAACGATCGCCGAGAGAACAGCCGCCCTCAAGAAAGCCGGCGACGACGTCACCGCGGCCGCCCAGGCCGTTCTGGCGGCTCGAGGCAAGGTTGCACCGATCCGCGAGGTGGTCCGCCAGAAAGAGAAGATCGCCCTTCTAGCCCGACGGAAAATGGCCGACGCCCGTGCTGTCGCCGAGCTTCAGCTCAAGCGCCAGACGCTTCTCGAAGCGTTCGCTCGCTGCCAGAAGCTACAGCAGCAGGTAACCGACAGCGGCCGAGCGTCCGTCGCCTTCGGAATCGCACTCTCTGCCGCCAGGAAGCACTGCGCCGAACTCGCCCTGGCTGCCGCCGAGCTGAGCGACCTGCGGGCCAGCCAGTTCGCGCAGGCCCAGCTCAAACCGCTCACGCCCGAGCAGATCTGCTTCAGTGTCCTTAAAGTCACGGGCGTCTACGATCGATACTGGAAAGCCGAGGAGACCGAGCTCAACAAGAATCAGCCGCCCTTGGTCACGGAAGCATTCGACCCGCTCCACAAGATCACGCGGGTGATTGAACTCGAGCGCCGCACGTACGAAAAGCTGAAAGCCTCGGTGCCGCCGTTTGTTTCAATCTACGCCGCCGCACCCGGCCAGCCCCAGAATGACTTCTTCGCAACCGCCGACCAGGCCCTCTTTGCCGCGAACGGTGGGTCAATTAATAGCTGGATCGCCGCCGCGGGCGGTAATGTCTCCGAGCGAATGATCCAGGAAAAGGATCCCTGCAAGGCAGCAGAAGACCTGTACATGGCGATCCTCTCTCGCCCACCGCTTTCGGACGAATCGGCTGACGTCATCTGCATGCTCACTGCCAAACCCAAGGAAAAAGCGGCAGTCGTGCAAGAGCTCGTCTGGGCCCTGCTCAATTCCATCGAGTTCCGATTCAACCACTGATCATCAAGACTCTCATGATGGAGACGCTCTCATGAAGTGCACATATACCTGCAATTCTCCGGTGCATAATCTGGCCCGGCGGCGGTTTCTGGCGGGCATGGCCGCCACCACGGCGGGAAGTGTGGTCGGAGGTCTTGATTTTTTCGCCAGCCCCGCGGCGGCCAAAGAGCTCGTGAACGATCAGAAACGTGTCGTCTTGTTCAACATGCACGGCGGCTTGAGCCAGCTTGAAAGCTGGGATCCCAAGCCCGGCACCGACACGGGCGGCCCGTTCCGCGCAATCAGCACATCTGTCCCGTGCATTCAGATTTCCGAGCTATTGCCCAGAGTCGCCAAGCAGATGCACCACCTCTGTTTGGTTCGCGGCGTCAACACCGCCGAGGACGACCACGGCAAGGGTGCCTACTTGATGGCCACGGGACGCAGGCAGACTCCAGCCGCCGAATACCCGTTGTTCGGTGCCGTCTGCGCGAAGGCGATGGCCCCGGAAGAGAGTGCTCTCCCGGGCCATATCGTCATCACGCCGGGCGGTGGCGGCGGGCGCGGCAACGATGCAGCGTACCTGGGTCCCAAATACTCGAGCATCGTGCTGGGCAACGGGAATCCCCCTCAATACACCACACGTCCAGGGAACCTGACCGAGCCGATGGATGAGTTGCGAAACGAATTTCGCCGCCGCGTCAACGAACGGTTTCTGAACCGCCGGCGGACGGCCGTGACCGAAGCCTACACCTATTCCTACGAGCAGGCCCTTCAACTGATGGCGCGGAAGGATGTGTTCGACGTCTCCAAGGAACCCGCCAGGGATCACGACCGCTACGGCAAGTATGACCTCGGCCGCCACTGCCTGCTCGCGCACCGCCTGCTTGAGAAAGGAGCCACGTTCGTGCAGGTCTCGCACTCGAATTATGATACGCATAACGAAAACTTCAACTTCCACATCGAGCAACTCGGCGAATTCGACCAATCATTTGCGGCACTGGTGGCCGATCTGGCTGACCGCGGCATGCTTGACTCCACCTTGATCGTCGTCATATCCGAATTCGGGCGCACTCCGAACATCAACCATTTCTACGGCCGCGATCACTGGTCCCACGCCTGGTCGGTGGTCGTTGCCGGAGGCAAAATTCACCGCGGGATGGCCTACGGCAAGACGAATGCCAAAGGTACTGAGGTTGTCGACGGGCAGGTTGATCACGCGAACCTGTTCCACACCTATCTTCAAGCCGTCAGTGTGGATTCCACCGATACGTTCGAGATTGAAGGACGCGATGTCCCGATCGCCGACCCGTCTTCGAAGATGATCCGCCCGATCCTGGCTTGATGTTGACGCCCGGGCTTCGCCCACAATCGGAGATATCAAGCGTGACAGACACGCCCAGAATCGACCCCAAGCAAGCGCACCTGGTTGCGCAGTGGCCCGCCGGCAGGCCCATTGTGTGTTGCCGTTTCGATCCGACGGGCCGTTTCCTTTTCTGTGGGCTCGAAGGCTCGACCATCGAGTGCTTCAACCTGGCCGACGGCAAGAAATCCCCGTTCAAGGGCGGGCACGAGTCCTGGGTCTTCTCACTCGCGTTCTCGCCGTCCGGCGAGACCCTTTATAGCGGCGGGGGCGATGGTCGAGTTGTTGCCTGGGAAACGACCGCCGCCTCGCCTAAACCACTCCGGACGATCGAGGCCCACAACGGCTGGGTCCGCGCCATTGCCGTGAGCCCTGACGGCAAGTCCCTTGCGACCGGCGGCAATGATCGGTTCGTGCGCCTCTGGGATACTTCGACCGGCAAGTTGGTTCGCGAGCTCGCCGGCCACGCCGGTCATATCTATTCCCTGGAATATCATTCAAGTGGCAAGTCTCTCCTGAGCGGTGATCTTCTCGGTGTGATCAAGGAGTGGGATCCGTCTTCCGGCCAAACTCTCGGAACGTTTGACGCCAAGGCACTTCATACCTACGATGGCGGGCAGCAGGTCGACTTTGGCGGTGTGCGCGGCATGGCGATCAGACGCGATCAGGCCGTCATGGCCGCCGGAGGCTTGCACAAAGCGACGAATCCCCTGGGCGCCGTGCATGAGCCGCTTGTCCTCGTATTCGACACAAAAACTCGTAAGCTCGCGAGGACTCTCCTGACCGACGGCATCACCGGTGGAGTGATCTGGCGGCTGCGCTACTTATCCGACGGCACCCTGATGGGCGGCTCCGGCGGGTCGAACGGCGGCATCCTCCTCTTCTGGAAATCAGGCACCGACAAAGACGTTCACCGCTTCGGTCTGCCCAACATCCTGCGTGACATGGACCTCCACCCCGACGGCCTCCGCGTCGCGACCGCCCATCACGACGGCACCGCCAGAATCACCTTCTTGTGCGCCGGGAAGCCGCAGGGTTAGCCACAGAGCACCAGGTAAACCCTCGGCGGCGCGATCTCATGCGTCCGGCTTGGTCATGTCCATCGAACATGGTTCCGCGCCGGTTCAATCTCGTCGCGCAAGGTCGGCAAATTCGGTTCGCCGCGATTGCCACCTCCGCGCCAGATCGGCCGCCTTCTCCGGGAGTGCCTTGGCCAGATCATGCGTCTCTGTGCGGTCGTTCGCGAGATCATACAACTCCCACGGTCCATTCTTGCCTGCAGCAACGAGCTTCCAGTTACCCACGCGGATCGCGCGATTGCCTTCGTGCTGCCACCAGAGCTCCTCGTGCTTGAGGGCTCCGTCGCTGGCGAACGCCGGCACCAAGCTCAGCCCTGGCCGCGGTGGGGCATGTCGGCTACCCTGAGCTTCGTGTCCCTCCGTGCGGCTGATTTCTCGGATCGTCGGCAGGATGTCAATGACGTGCCCGGCATCTCGCCTCAGCTCGCCGCGAGCGGCAATTCCGTTGGGCCAGTAAACAATGAGCGGAGTCGCAATACCCCCCTCGTGCACCCACGTCTTGTGGCGACGGAACGGCGTATTCGCCACCGTCGACCAGCCTGGTCCCAGACAAAGGTGTGTGCTGGACGAGCCCGGCAGCGCCGCGGCGTCGTGGCCGTCGTCCCGTACCATGATCTCTGCGCTGGCACCATTGTCAGACAGGAAAAAGATAATTGTGTTTTCAATCATGCCCATCTGCTCAATCTGAGCAACCACCCGCCCGATCTCGCGATCCATACGGTCGACCATCGCGGCGTGAATCGCCATCTTCTCCCCCTGGAATCTGCGCTGTTCCTCCGTCAGATCGCTCCAGGGCAGGGGACGGTTCACTTCCCCCGGACCGAGCAGCTTGATCGCGCCGGGATTGTCGTACGGGGGCCCGACTGCACGCTCGACGGCCGAAAGCCGTGCGTTCAGCACGCCCAACTCCCCGACGCGCTTCGCCCGCGCCGCGCGAACCACTTCCCATCCCTCCCGATATCGATCCCGATAGCGCTCGATGTCTTCGCGCCGAGCCTGAAGAGGAAAGTGGGGCGAGTTGAACGCGAGGTAAAGGAAGAATGGCCGCCAAGCGTGACTTTTCGCGTGCTCGGAAAGGTAGCCGATCGCATGATCAGCGATCGCCGTTGTCGCATAGTATCCTGATTCGGCCTCGGCCGGCGGCAGCTTCCGGTCATCCTCGTAGTGAACCCGCGGTCGAAAATAGCGTCCGCAGTCTTCCAGCCAGTACGATCGATCAAACCCATTGGCTAAAGGCTTGCCGTCAACGTGCCATTTTCCCGAGTGATAGGATCGATATCCGACCCCGCGAAGCATCTCCGGCAACAGTCTTGCCCACTCTGGTCGAGTGCCCTGACCGCCGCTCTGCACACCCGGCACCGTGTCGCGACGAACTTGCTGGGCGTAATAACCCGTGAGCAACGCCGCACGCGTGGGCCAGCACCGCGCGGTGTTGTAGAACTGCGTGAACCGCAAGCCGCCCGCGGCGAGCGCATCAAGGTTTGGTGTCCTGATCTCGCCGCCGTAGCAGCCAAGGTCCGAGAAGCCGAGATCATCGGCCAGGATGATGACGATATTGGGCCGCGAAGGAATCTGGCCGGAAGGAAAAACCTGACTCGTCATCGACGCCGCAAGCGCCGTAATGAATGAACACTCCAGCAACATTTGTGTTCGTCTCTTTCGATTTGACCGTCTTCAGAGTTCATCAAGGTGTCGCGGCCAATCATCTTTGAGAAGCCGCGACAACGAGCGGTCCGCCAGGATCCGGCTCTCGGTCTGGCAGCGCGGACAGTAGTTGGTTTCGTTGTCTGCGTAGCGAATCCGCTGCACGGGGGCGCCGCATACTGGGCAGGGCTCTCCGAATCGGCCGTGCACAGCCATGCCCGGTCGGAACGCCGTGACCTTTTCAGGAAAGCCGTCGCCGGTCTCCGCGCGAAGACGCTCGACCCATTCCAGGAGCACCTCCCGCGTGGCCGCGTAAAGCCGGTCGGCATCGGCCCGAGAGAGTTTCTGCGAAAGCGCCAGCGGAGACAACCGCGCGCGATGCAGGATCTCGTCCGAATATGCATTGCCAATGCCGCTGAATAATCGCGGGTCCGTCAGCGATCGTTTGAGCGTGTGGTTCTGCTTCCGCAACACAGCTTCAAACTCTTCGGATGTCGCCGAGAGCGGCTCGAGGCCGCCCGGGTCCTGTGCCCGCAAAGCGCGCTCTCCGCGCAAAACGTGCAACGACGCCCGCCGCTTGCTCCCCGCCTCCGTGAACACCAGGCTCCCCTTCGGAAAATCGAAGGCCGCCAGCGCCAGCTTTCCCCCGAGCTTGGCACCCCGAGCCTTCCATTGCAGCCGCCCGGCAATCATCAGGTGCAGCACGATCCACAGGTCGTCATCAAGCCCAAGTGCGATCCGCTTCCCCACACGCCGGATCTCCCTCACCATCTTTCCGAACGTCGAGTCAATCGGGGGATCGAATGTGCGCAGGAGAAACGGCGCCTGAATGCGCACCCGCTCGAGCGTCTCGCCTGCGATTCGCCGCTCAAGCGCTTCAACGTACACAGTGATATCCGGCAGCTCGGGCATGGTCTTCCAACGTGACACTTCAATTTCGACTGGGGAACAAACTCGAATCTACCTTATACTCCTCGGTCAATCCAACGATCGACACACACGCTAGAGGAGAACGAACATGATCGCGACTCTTCTTCTGATCATGAGCCTGCCCGCGGCCGACGAACCGATCTCCCTTCATCCGGCCAACCCTCATTACCTCCTCTTCCGCGGAAAGCCGACCGTGCTCATCTCCTCCACTGAGCACTACGGCGCCGTTCTGAACGCCGACTTCGACGCCATCCCCTATCTCGACGAGCTGCGCACGTCGCCTCAATCTCACCAGGACGTTTTCCGGCACATACCGCGAAGTACCCGGCTCGTTCAAGATCGAGAAAAACACCCTTGCCCCCCAGCCGGATAAGTACATCAGTCCCTGGCCTCGCTCCCAAACTCCCGGCGCCGCCGATGGCGGAAACAAATTCGATCTGGCTCGCTGGAACAATCACTACTTTGGACGGCTCAAGAACTTCGTCGCGGCCGCCGCCCATCGCGGCATCGTCGTCGAGTTCGTGCTGTTCTGCCCCTTCTACGAAGAAAACCTCTGGGACATCAATCCCATGAACGCTCGCAACAACGTGAACGGCCTGCACGCGATCAAGAAGACCGAAGCATACACACTCAACCACAAGGATCTCCAGCAGATACAGGAGGCATTCGTCCGGAAAGCAATCACGGAATTGAACGGTTTCGACAACCTCTACTTCGAGATCTGCAACGAACCGTATTTCGGCGGCGTCACTCTGGATTGGCAGGCACGAATCGCTTCGGTGATCGTCGACACGGAAAAGCAACTGCCGCACAAGCACCTCCTCGCCCAGAACATAGCCAACGAAAAGGCCAGGATCGAACGGCCTTTTCCGGCTGTCTCGATCTTCAACTTCCATTATGCCGCGCCGCCGGAGACAGTGGCCATGAACTTCGGATTGAATAAGGTCATCGGCGATGACGAGACCGGCTTCAAGGGAATTCACGATCGCACCTACCGCTTCGAGGCCTGGGATTTCATCATGGCTGGAGGCGCGATCTTCGATCACCTCGACTACTCGTTCACCGCCGATCATGAGGATGGGACTGCCAGGATCGCCGAGCCCACACCCGGTGGCGGCGGCGCGACGTTTCGGAAACAATTACAGATCCTCAAACAATTCATCGACGGATTCGACTTCGTGCGGATGGCTCCGGACAGAAAGTCCATCTCGCGGGTCGCGCCGAAAGACGTGTCGATTCGTGCCCTCAGCGACCCTGGCCGGGCGTATGCGATCTACGGACATGGGGCGAACAAGCTCGCTTTGACGCTCGACCTTCCTGCCGGCGCTTTCCGCGCCCGGTGGCTGAACCCGCGCACCGGCGCCGTCGACAAGTCGCAAAATCTCGACACCCGCACCGGTCCCGTTCAGATCACCTCACCGAGTTTTGAAGAAGATGTTGCCTTGAGCATCCGCCCTATCGCGCCACCTTGAGCAGGAACCGCCATCGTCGGCGCCCGGCCAGCCGGTTGCACTCAGTTTCTCCGCGAAACGAAATGGGGCGAGAGCGCCCCCGCGGGCCTGCCATGACTTTGCGCGTGCAGCTCGCGTGACACGGGGGGTGTCAAGACGAGGTTCTTCCAATTCAGCGTGGTCAGGAAGTTACTCCCCGCATCACGGTCATGCGCCCCGTCCAGCAAGGCGTGATTGGCACCCGCAATGCCATTCTGGCCAGTGCCCAAAATCGTGAATTGATCACCGAGCCAATTCCGTCAACGGTGCCCGTGAAGTTCACCGTCCCAGCCGAGACCGTCGATGTCGATCCCGACAAGTCATACGCGCCCGCCACGGTCGTCGTGTTGGTCGAGGCGCCGAAGATCACATTGCTGGGGCCGCCCACGTTGCTGTTCGCGTCGAGCGTGTCCTCACTGCCAAATTCGAGCGTGGCGGCAAAGGTGGAGCGTTTTTGGTTGGCGCCGATGCCCCTGGCATGGGACCATACCGACGGTCGAGCAGCCGATCAGGAACGCGGCGAACCCGACCGCCCAGTCCGCCCAGTGTGGTCGCTGAGCGACCGTGAGGTGAACTGCGTGAAACTCAGGTTTTGGTACTCGGTCTATGCAGCTACGGATGACATCCCGTCCCCGTCTGCCATTCGAGAATCCCTTCGGCCTCGGGTCGAAGGGCTCGTTCACGAATTTGAACCCGACAGCGAACTGTGGCTTAGCGGCCGCTTTCGCTTGTCAGGCTCAGGACAACCCGCCATCCTTCTGCGACGGGAACAGCCACTTCATGAAGAGTTCCGCAGCAGGATTGCAAACGCGGAGCATTGCCTGATGGGAATGCTTGATCAACCCCATCGCGACGATGTCTTGTCGCATGTACGGCGGACCGAGCAGATCATTCTTATAATGCCTTGCCCCAACTTGGAAATTGGACCCAACAGAATGGCGAGGATTTGCGAACAACTTTCTGGATTCTTGGCCCGCACCAACGACGGGCTGATCCAGGTCTACCAGGAGGGATTCTTCAGCGCGCAGGGCGAATCTCTTCTGCCGTTCTGCCCGCGACATCGCCTGAATACAGTGTGATGGAGTCGTCGGCGAGACTCGCTCCTCGCAACTGCGGAAATCGCCTTGCGTCTGTTCGCCGGTCTCGAAGGCCTTCCCGCAGCCAACAGTGATCCGGCTTGCGTAAAGACGAGTAGTCGCAATCGCTCGGGCGCGGGATCATAAGACAACGTGGGCAAGCGACCAGACGCGACGGAACGGACTAAGAAGTAGACAAGTGCGTTGTACCCTTCGAACGTTGATGATTGCCATCGCCGTCTGCGCGGTCGCGCTGGCGGTTCTTCACAGGGCACCAATCACCGCGTTTTTCTTCGCACCGTGCATCGCTTCGCTTTGGGACATGAGATCCGGAGGGAAAGGACTGATCGCCGGTTCAACAGCCGGCGCGATAAGCGTCGCGGTACTCGGTCTCTTCATCTGGTTCGCCGTCGACTGCGGAGGTCACCACGCGCATCTGAGTCTTGCCTTATCTCGGTTGGTAGCGATCGTTCCTCTGTTCGCGCTAGCGGGTGGCCTGATCGGGTTGGCGCAAAGCGTCGTCCTCCAGTGGCTGCGAAGCCTTCCGCACCGACCGTCGTCTTCATGAGGGACTCAGCATGCCTGACTCCGCGTGCGACCTGAACGACTCGAGAGGGCACACCATGTGGAAGCGCCTGACGATGTTGCTCCTCCCCATCGTGATGTCGGCCGTGTGCGGCCTCCTCTGGGTCGACAGCCTGTTCACAGTCCGCCGCCTGCCGCTGATCCCCTTTGGTGACGCGGCACTTGGGTTCAAATCGGCGGCTGGCTGGCTTTCCTTTCACACGTTCTGGCTTTGGCATGAGGCGCGCCCCGAGGATGCGGGCATTTCCATTCCATTCTGGGCCCTCATCTCGGTCGGCTTGGCCTTGGCATGGCGAGCAGCGATCACACGGCGTAAGAACGCGAGATTCCGCTGGTGGGACTGGACATCGTTCGGCGCCATCACTCTGTCCCTCGCCTTCCTCCAGGGACGAACCGATCCCGTAGACAACCTCCTTCACGCCATCCGCAACCCACATGATCGTTACCTCACGCATGAGGTGTACTTGGCGGTTCATTCGGTCAACCGCGTCAAGCGCGGCGACGATGCCGCAGTGCCGCTCATCCACTTGTTGGAGGACGACACCCCCTCCATCCGCGAGAGAGCGGTTCGAGCCTTGGGCAAGCTAGACGCCGACCCAAATCTTGTGGTCCCGGCACTCATCACAGCTCACGCGAACGAGCAACTTCGATACATTGTAACATTGACTCTGGTCGAGCTTGGCCCCATCGACGACCGCATCGCTCCGGCTCTGATTCTCTCTCTCAAAGACATGAGTAACGCGAAGACTCCCGTTGTCGCGGCGTCGGCGCTTCGCGAATTCGGTCCAGCCGCCGAGGCCGCAGTGCGCGCTCTCATCGAAGCTCTGGATGATAAGCCGCTCCTGGCGGATGTGCTCGCCGCGATTGGAAATACTGGCCCGAAGGCCAGGTCGGCCGCCCCAGCCCTCATCAAGCGACTAAAGACTTCGACCTGCTACGATCGGCTCCATGCGGCACAGGCTCTCTGGCGCATCGATCAGAACGTCGACGCCGTGGTTCCGGCGCTCGTCGAATCCTTGCAGGACCCCTTTTTGTCCGTTCGACGCGATGCCGCCGATGCACTCGGCGAGATCGGCCCGCCAGCGAGCGCCGCCATCCCGGCACTCATCGCGGCAAGAGACTTCATGCCCACGCCAAAGCCAGTGGAGCAATCAAAACGCCAGACTGTCGAGACCTCGGACGAGGGACTTCCCACGCCCAGGGAAATGCCAGCGGAGGAGTTCTATTCCGTAGTGCGAGCTGCAGCAATCAGCACGCTGTCGGAAATCGACAGCAGCGAGTGAGTTTAATCACTTGGAGACTGGGCCGCCGGTCATCATGCGCCCACAGATGCGGATAGGCACTCGATGCGATGGTTCGAGACGTTGGGAACGCGCGCATGCCGATGACAAACGGCGACACCTGCGTCGAAATCTAATCGAGTAATTGCCCCGGGCAGCGATCCCCCGCCGGGACTGCCGCATCGTGACCGACTACTCTTGGACGTCGCACTTGTTCGAGCGGATCGCAAACGCCCCGACACGAGCGCGCCGGCCTATGAGGCTTTACACGGACTGCCTTCGGCGGTTTCCGCTTCGCAGCAGGATTCTTCATCCAGGGCTTTCAGCAATTCCTGGAACCCGTCCGGACTGCCTGCTACCCACTTCTTGGTCCCTTCCAACCGCATCGCCTCTGCCGTCGCTGGATCGTTCGAATCCATCGCGAGCATGAGCTTGGTGAACTGGCTCGCCAGCGACTTGTCGAAATCGGCACCTGCTGTGAAGACGCAATGGCTGAACGGCGGCGATACCCAGACCCGGTGCAAACCGCTGGCCTGATCGGGCTGATTCTTCGAAACGTGATTCCAAAGGCGCTCGCCGATGATACCAGCCTGTCCGGCACCCTCGCCCAGGGCCTTCAAGACGTGAACCTCGCTGGAACACGGATTGCCCCGGAAGTCGACCTTACCATCGAGGCTGTGAATCTTGACCCGGCTCAGGCTCAGTCCCTCTTTCTCCAGGAAGTGGCGAGGCAGAACGGTGGCCTCAGCGGCTTGGCGGCTGCCTAGTACGAGTGTCTTGTCCTTCAAGTCAGCGAGTGAGCGGATGTTGGCGTCGGCACGGGCGATCAGCACCACGCGAACATTGCAATCGACGTCGCGCATGACCAACGTCTGGCTCTTGCCGCCGGCCTTCAGGTGATACTGGGCATGCGCCAGCGGAGTGTTCCACGCGATATCGATTTGCCGCTTCTGCAAGGCGTCCACCAATGAGTCGTAATTCGAGTAGAGCACATAATCGGCAGTCAGCCCGTTGCGACTCAAGTAGCGACAGACCCCCTCGAAGATCGTCACCGCGCTGGGCGAGTAGGCGACCGCACCGATCTTGACCACTTTGGCCTTTGCCTTCGGTTCGGCGCCCTTCGCCGCGCCTTCGCGCCGCAGATGGTCGCCGCTGAAGCGCTCAGGACGAGCAATCCGCTCAGGCATAAGAGACCCAATCGTCGATTCTTCATGATGAAGCCTCCCCAACCGAGTTCAAGGACCGGACGCTGGTGATCAATCATCGCTCACAACCATGTTAACGTCGAGAGCGCCGGTCGCACACTGCGTCATGTTCCGCTTTTCCGCGGCCACATCACGGCCGAGCACCACGCCCCGGAGACGGCCCCTGCGACCATGACCACTCCGGCCACCGCGTGTTCGCCGTCTTCATCGTCTTATCGTTGTTCACGTAGCCGGCGAGGAAAATCACCAGCGCCGTCGCCGCAACTGCGCCAGCCATCCATCGCTCCCACGCAAACCGAGGCTCGTCGAATACGATATCCTCAGGCGCCGCCTTCACCGGTCGCGGCCGCGCCAAGAACGCATACAGCACCAAGAGCGCAAACATGATCCAAAACACATGATGCATGTTGATGTATCGCGGCCGCGTTGGATAGAAAAAATAGAAGGCGTTCAGATTCTGATAAAGCACCATCGTCCCCGATAGCCAGAGCACAGGCAGCATCGACCATCTTTGCCGTCGCCGGAAATGGATCACCATCCACGCGGCCGCACCCACGAAGCCCAGCAGGCAAACGCCGTCGATCAGCCGGAGCGTGATGTTCGCGAGTTTCTGCGGATCCAGATAGCCGTACGACTTGAAAGCCTTGACCCATTCGTCCAGCTTCTTCGCGACGTCGGCGATTCGATTCAGCCGGTGCCACAGCGGAATGATTCCCAGCACGTAAACGATCCCATAAAACGAAGCGAGCGGGATGTTCTCGCCCTCCGGCGGATCCGGATGCGGCCGGTCGACCATTCCAAAGCAGTAAATGAACCCGCCGATGAACCCACACGACGTCTCCATCACGTTCCAGTGGTTGATCGTGAAGTCGTACTGATATTGCAAGACGTTGGCAACATTCCCGAGCAGCCGCCCTCCGGCCATCCCCAGCCCGAACCCGACATACCCGAGCACCGCTCCGCGCAACCCGCTCGGCTTGTTGTTGCACGCCAGCCAGACGAGCTGCCCGAGCGCAGCACCCATGTAAGCGATCGACCCGCTATTCCGGGGCGGGTTAATCTGAAACCCGATCACGTTCACGACCAGAAACGAAGCGGCCCAGCCGGCAAAAAGCGTGCTGCCGATCAGTCCTAGCCACTCGCCGTTGCGCATCGGTTTGCGCTCGAGCACGAGTCCAATCAGTGCGCCGCCAAACGTCCCCCAGGCCGAGCCTTGCAGGAATAGCGTCACGAACCCATAAGCATAATTGATGAGCGTGTCCGACTGCGCATACCCATGCAGGAGCGCATAGCTCATCGTCCCGCCCGAGCCGATCCCCATGGCCGAGAGTGCAGCGATGATCGGCATCCACAGAAACAGCGACCGCTGCCCGCTCACATAAGCCAGCCCAAGTGCCAGCGCCGCCCCCGGATACATCGCGCCGACCAGGTGGCCGAAATCCCCTCGAATTCCCCAGCCCAGCCCGACCGCCAGAGCAACAAACAGGCTGCGTCCGATCTTGTCCGGAAGGCTCATCGAGGTTGTTCCACAGTTGAGGTCAAAATCCGTCAGCACGGAACATCTTGACCACCGATCACCGACCCGGCCCCCAGGCTCCGCACCCACCGGAAATGCGATGCCACCGCCGCGAGCAGGCTCCGATGCGACTGGTAGGGAATGCCGAATTCCTCGCACGTCGCGGCTACAATCGGTGAAAGCGCCGGGTAATGCACGTGGCATACCTTCGGGAAGAGGTGGTGCTCGATCTGGTAGTTCAAGCCCCCGAGATACCAAGTCAGCAACCCATTGCTCGGCGCGAAGTTCGCAGTCGACCGAACCTGGTGCTCGGCCCAACCGACAGCGAGCGTATCGATCCCCTCCTCGATGATCACCACTTCGGCCTCGTCAACGCAATGCGCAAGCTGAAATGTCGTGGTCATCACGATTCCCAGCACGGACGTGACAATCATGTAGAATCCCAGAACGGCCCAGGTCGGGTGCAAGCAGAGCGGCAGGACCAGCGACCAACCGTAAAATAACGCCTTCCCGGCGAGCGTACCGGCCAGGACCCGGGTCGTCGGCCTCGGGAAGCGCTGGCCACTGATGTTGCCTCGCGCAAGGTCGCGATAGTCAGCCCAGAAGTGCCAGTTCGCCGGCATCAGGGCATAGAGAATCCAGATGTAGAAATGTTGAAACTGGTGATACCAGCGCCACCGCTGGTTCGGGGCGAGCCGTAGCAATGGCTCCATCTCGATGTCGACGTCGACGCCCGAAACGTTCGTGTAGGTGTGGTGGCAGATGTTGTGCTTCCAGTACCAGATGAATGAGCTGGCTCCGATCATGTCCAGCGACAGTCCCATCAGGCGATTGATCCACCGATTCCGCGAGTAGCCGCCGTGGTTGGCGTCGTGCTGCACGCTGAACCCGATTCCGGCCATGCCGAAGGCTAGTGCGATGGCCAGGATCACACCCTGCCACCAGGTAATCGCTGCAAACATCAGCAGCCCGTAAGATCCCAGGGCCGTCCCCAGAATCAGCGCCGACTTCGCGTACATCCGCGGAGCATCGCGACCGGTGATGTTCAAGCCTTCGAAGTATTGCTCAACGCGCCGTCTGAGCGTGCCTTGAAACGACGCGGAACCGTGAAAACGTACTCGTATCGATTCCAAACGAACTCCTCGGACATCGATCCGGATTCGGACTCTCGACGCATCGCCCAGTGCGGGATTCGCGTCCCGGTGTGCCAGACCAGTATACCCGATGGCCATCGCCTCGCCTTTACGAAATCCCGATCCCGGGATAATCTTACGAGCGCAGCATGACGCCGGCTTCAAGCGACCACTCTGCCGGATGGAGCCACCAATGAGGCCGATTTCCACTTCGAATCTTCTGGCGCGGCGTGCCTTCGGTCTCGCGATTCTCGCGGGCTTACCCAACGGGCTTCGGGCCGACGCCATCTGATCCCATCCAGTCGCCCACTACCCACGTTCAATATCTCGACCGCGTTCTCCGCTCAGCCGATCTCATCCTTTCTCCTCGAGCCCAAGGGCGACGCTGTCAGCGGCGAGTTCTTGAATCTCGGCGGATTGAGCTTTGCCGCGGTGGCGGAGCCTTCGGCGATCCTGGCATGGAGCCTCGGTTTGGCTGTCATGTTGCTTGGCCTCACGCGACGCAACCGTCGCTAGGTTTCTCGTCCGCTGGCTTCTGGGGCGCGCCCGCGCATCGCGTATAATACGCTCTTCCTGATCTGGCATGAATCGTGACCGCTTCATCCGAGGAGAGCAAACGATGCAATTCTTCAAGCGCTGGGGATTCGCTGCACTGGCACTGGTCCTGGCAGCCGGTTGGTCATACCGCGAGGTCGCGTTCGCCTTCGAACGCGCGAAGGAAGTCGCCTCCGGCACCATCAACCTCGACCAGCTCGAGATGGCGAGCTTCAAAGACAAGGACGAGCTCGTCGGCAAGAACGGCGTCTACCTATCAGGCGACACGCCGGCCTCCACTAAATTTGCCACCGGCCGGTTCATCCTCGAGCCCGGCAAGTCGCCTCATGCGCCGCACACGCACGTCGAAGAAGAAGTCATGATCATCGAGAGCGGACGCGGCGAGATCTTCTGCGACGGCAAGACCACCAAGGTCGGCCCCGGCTCCGTGATGTACACCACCCCTAACGCCTCCCACGGCATCACCAACACGGGCAGCGAGCCGATCGTCTTCTACTACATCAAGTGGGCAAAGAAAGACTAAGCTACTCCTCATCCGCCGGAGCCTGTAACATCCCCAGGACGGCAAGCGGCTCCCTGCGAGGCCGGAACACGGCCCGAAGCAGATCGCGGTTCAACCGCGCGATGAACTCGAGCGGGATTTCCTTCGGGCACACCGCCTCGCACTCCGCGTGATTCGTGCAGCTTCCAAATTCCTCCCGCTCCATCGCCGCCACCATGTTCAGCGTGCGCTCGTCCCGCTCCGGCCCGCCCTGCGGCAGCACGTTCAGGTGCGTGGCCTTGGCCGCGGTGAAGAGCATGGCCGAGGCATTCGGGCACGCAGCCACACAGGCCGCACAGCCAATACAAGCCGCCGCGTCCATGGCCGTATCCGCCGCTTCCTTCGGCACCAGCACGACGCTCGCATCCGGAGCCCCTCCGGTGTGAACCGAGATATATCCACCCGCCTGGACGATCCGGTCAAACGCTGAGCGATCGACCACCAGGTCCTTGATGATCGGAAACGCCTTGGCGCGCCACGGCTCAAGCGTCAAGGAATCGCCGTCCTTGAAAAACCGCATGTGAAGCTGGCACACAGTGGTGCCCTTGCGAGGGCCGTGCGCGACGCCGTTGATCAGGAAACCGCATGACCCGCAGATTCCCTCGCGGCAATCGTGGTCAAACGCCACCGGATCTTCACCCCGGCCGATCAGCTCTTCGTTCAATACGTCGAGCATCTCGAGGAACGACATGTCCGTGGTCACGCCCTTCGCCTCGTACGTGACGAACTTGCCCGCCGATTGCCCGTCTTTCTGGCGCCAGATCTTGAGAGTCAGGTTCATGATTACTTGTAGCTCCGTTGCATCAAGTGAACGTATTCGAATGCCAGCGGCTCCTTGTGAAGAGCCGGTGCGTTCCCCGCGCCCGTGTACTCCCAGGCCGCGACGTAGGAGAAGTTCTCGTCATCGCGCCGGGCCTCGCCCTCGGGAGTCTGGCTCTCCACGCGATAGTGCCCGCCGCACGACTCGTTTCGCTGCAGGGCGTCGATGCACATCAGCTCGGCCAGCTCCAGGAAATCAGCGAGGCGGCCGGCTTTCTCGAGCGACTGATTGAGCTCCCGCGCACTTCCCAGCACACGCAGATTGGTGCGGAACTCCTGGGCAAGCTCGGGAATCTTCGCGAGCGCATGCTTGAGGCTCGCCTCCGAGCGAGCCATGCCGCAATCATCCCACAGCAGCTTGCCCAGCTCGCGGTGGATGCTGTCGACCGTTCGCCGGCCCTTGGTCGCAAGCAGCGAGTCGATCCGCCCTTGCACCTCGGACTCCACCTGAGCAAACGCCGAATGCGACGTATCGAGCTTCTCGAGTTTCGTGCTCGCCAGGTAGTTGGGCAACGTGCACGGCAAGATAAAGTAACCGTCAGCCAGGCCCTGCATGAGCGCGCTGGCACCCAGTCGGTTCGCTCCCTGGTCCGAGAAGTTGGCTTCGCCGGCGACAAAGAGGCCCGGAATGTTCGACATCAGCTCGTAATCCACCCAGAGGCCCCCCATCGTGTAATGCACGGCCGGGTAGATTCGCATCGGAGTGTGGTACGCATCCTCGCCCGTGATCCGCTCATAGATCTCGAACAGGTTGCCATACTTCTCACGGATCTGGTCCAGGCCCAGCCGCTCGATGGCGCCCTGGAAGTCCAGATACACGCCATATCCGCCCGGGCCCACCCCGCGCCCCTCGTCGCACACCTCCTTGGCCGCCCGCGACGCCACGTCGCGCGGCACCAGATTGCCGAAGCTCGGATAGCGCCGCTCAAGGTAATAATCTCGCTCATCCTCGGGGATGTCGTTGGGCCGCCGGCTATCCCCCTTCTTCTTGGGCACCCACACCCGGCCGTCGTTGCGCAGCGATTCCGACATGAGTGTCAGTTTCGACTGATGATCACCTGTTACGGGAATGCAAGTCGGGTGAATCTGCGTGTAGCACGGGTTGGCCAGGTACGCGCCGCGGCGATAGGCCCGCCAGATCGCCGTACAGTTCGACGCCTTCGCATTGGTGGAAAGGTAGAAGACGTTGCCATACCCACCCGTGGCCAGCACGACCGCGTCGCCCGCATACGACCGGATCGCGCCGGTTCTCAGGTTGCGGGTCACGATGCCGCGTGCCTTGCCCCCGGCCACCACCAGGTCAAGCATCTCGGTGTGAGAATGCATCGTCACGCTGCCCGCGGCAATCTGGCGCTCGAGCGCCTGGTAGGCGCCCAAGAGCAACTGCTGGCCCGTCTGGCCGCGCGCATAAAACGTGCGCTCGACCTGCACGCCGCCGAAGGAGCGCGTCGCCAGCACGCCGCCGTACTCGCGTGCGAACGGCACGCCCTGCGCAACGCACTGGTCGATGATGTTCACGCTCACCTGCGCCAGCCGGTAGGCATTGGCCTCGCGAGCGCGAAAGTCGCCCCCCTTGATCGTGTCGTAAAAGAGCCGGAACACGCTGTCGCCGTCGTTCCGGTAGTTCTTGGCGGCGTTGATTCCGCCCTGTGCCGCGATTGAGTGGGCACGGCGCGGGCTGTCATGAAACGAAAAGCACCGCACCTGGTAGCCCTGCTCGCCGAACGTGGCGGCAGCCGCGGCCCCGGCCAGCCCCGAGCCGACAACCAGGATGGTGTGCTTCCGCCGGTTGGCCGGGCTTACCAGCTTCATGTCGAAGCGGAACTGATCCCACTTCTGTTCGATTGGTCCCGGTGGGACCTTCCCGTCGAGCATCGATCACTCCTTACGAATCCAGCCCGCCAGCACGGCGACCGGTACCGAGATAAAGCCGGTGAACACCAGGACCGCGATTCCCCGCGAAATCATCCGCAAGACCTTCGAGCTTCGGGCGTCATTGAGGCCCAGAGTTTGCAGCATACTCCAGACACCGTGGTCCAGATGCAAGCAAAGCGCAGCCATCGAAACGATGTAAAACACAGACACATACCACACGGAAAATCCGTTGATCACATTTCGGTAGACCTCCATGTGCAGGAATTCGCCGCGATTGAAGCCCACGACACCCAGCGTCAGATGCAACAGGTGGTACACGATGAACACGGCCAGAAGAACTCCGCTCCACCGCATCGTGAGCGAAGCAAAGGTAGCCGCGGCCGACTTCTTGGTTTCGTATCCCGTCAACCGCGCTGTGCGATTCATCAGCGTGAGCTCCACGGCGGCCCAGATGTGCAGGCCGGCGCTCGCCAGCAAAATCGCCCGCGCCGTCCACAAGAGCGCACTATAAGGAAGGAGCGGCTCGCCGAACTCTCGGAGGAACTTTGCATAGGCGTCGAAGACATCCGCGCCAATGAAAATCTTGATGTTGCCCAGCATGTGCGCAATGACGAACCCGACCAGGATCACCCCGGTCACCGCCATCACGACCTTCTTGCCAACCATCGTGCCCCAGAGCACAACGATCGGATTCGCCGACCAGAAACCTCTGCGCTTCCTGGCCGCCTGCGGCTTTCGCTCTTTGACCGGTTTGTCAGTCACTTGCTGTTCTACCATCGTTATCCGCGTCCCTCTCGAAAGATCAGGCACCACCGCCCTGCCTGCGCACCGACTCGCACGCCGGTCGCCGGGCCGGAATTCCGCCGGGCCAACAATACTATCAAATTATACCCGTCGAAGCGCCAAACCAATTTGACGGTCGCAGGGTTCAGCCATCAGGCGGACCGCAAGTCCATGCAAAGCAACACGAAATGAACGTTTTCGCAGCGGCCGTCAGTAGGCTTACCCGCTGCCGGCCACCGGACGAGCCCCCGCCCGACGACGCGGCCTGGGCCAGATCTCCTCGAACGGCTCACCCTGGAATAAGCACGCGTTCGTTCGTGCGTCCCTGGAGTTTGAGCGAGATCACGGGCGCGACATTGTTGTCGCTTTTGCTAACCGCGGTCAGCGTCCCGAGGTGCATGCCGCAGCCGGTGCACGTTTCGACCGCAATCTTGGTGGTGACAAACCCGGTCCGATCGCTCGAGTCCCAGGCGGCGTGCAAGTCGAGCGCGTCTTGAATGCGACCCGCGTTCACTCTCGCGATCAACGTCGCGATCCCCTGCGCCGTCGCCTCCGGGTCTGACGATGTTCGCGTCTGCGAGCCCACGGTCGTCAGGTACCTCCCACACCGCGTGCAGTACTCCTTGCCAGCCGCAATCGCTACCGTGGCCATTACCCCGCAGGCAAAGCCCGCCAGGTTGATCACGAACCGGCCGTAGCCCCACTTCCCCAGATCGATCGGGCCGCCGTGCCGGAACTGGACACGCTGATTCTCCACCACGGCTTGCAGAAATTGCGGAAACGGCACCATGTCGCGCACCTTCAATCCACCGACTTCATCAAACCACCAGGTCAATCCAAAAATCAGGACATAGCCCGCGAGCCCGCTGAGCCCCGCCACAACGAAAGTGAGAATCGAAGGGCGCCGGTTGAAGACGCGAATTCCCAGAAAGAACCCCAACCCAGCCGCCATTCCGCAGCAGAACGCCCCGATCGGAATCACGAACCAGACGGTCTGCGCAAAGAACGGATAATTCACCTTCTCATGGATGAACCAGATCAGGGCGACAACAGTTGCTCCGACTGCGAGCCCAAGTCCGCTGACGCCAAGCTCACCGGCTCCGCGAGCGATCGGGTCCGAATCAGCGTTCGCCTCCCTGCCCTCGCTCGCCGTCGACGAAGATTGCGTAGCGGGGATGGGCTCGGCGTTGAGAGCGGTGGCACGCTCGAGCGCGGAACCGAACCGCTCGATAAACACATTCCCCCGGCAAGTCTGGCTGCAATACCGGGTCTCCCCGTCCTTGACAGCACCCACCAAGATATTCTTTCCGCATGCTGCGCACGCAGCCATCCGTTCGCCTCCGGGCACCGCCTGGTCTGATGGAACTTCACCGCGACGAACGCCACGACTAACCCCTCCGTTCTTCGATTGCAAGCCCCGGCCGAAAAACGGTCGTCACTCATCTCAGATTTGCCTTGCAACCCGCGACACCCGCGGTTCTGCTATCTCTTCCGCCGCTCATGGAGCGCATGACCGAACCATCGTCCCCAGGCAGGATCATCAACATGAAATCGATCGCCTTCGTTACCGCGATCCTGATGGTCCTTTCCGCCCGCGCCGGCGATTCGCCCCAGCGCCTGCCCATGACGGCTGAGGACCTCCGGAAGGTTAAGCGCGTCGGTTTACCGTCGGTATCGCCCGACGGCCTTACGTGCGTGGTCGATGTCACAACCTGGGATCTCAACAAGGACGAAAGCTCCTCCAACCTGTGGCTGCTTTCCACCGACGGCAAGACGCAAACACAGCTCACGAACACCTCGGGCAAGAAACCTTAAGGGGGCACCCAGCGTGTTCAATTCCCAACCACCGGCCGCTGCGCCTATGTATCCCGATCGAAGCACAAGGTTGATGCTCGTCGGAGTCTTTCAGGTCTTGCTCGGTTGCCTCTGCGGGCTGATGGCCGCGTTGATGGTCGCCGTCTACTTGCTGGGGCCGATGGCTCAAGCGCCGAACGGCCAGGCGATGAATAGGCAGATGATGATCCCGGTCATGGTGTTCTACCTGCCGTTGGCCGTGGCGTTCATTTGGCTGGGGATCGGCTTGGCCCGCGCCCGGCGCTGGGCCTGGACCTTGACCGTTCAGTTGTGCCTGGGGCACGTATCGGCTGCAAATGGCCGCCTGGTGGGGGACACTGCTGCTCTTCATCGCGGGAATCTTGAATATGGTTGTCACCTTTTCGGAGACCAATCTGATGAAGATGTACGAGAAGATGCAGATGCCGGCCGACCAGTTGGAGATGATACGGAAGTCGGGCGTGGTCGAATCGGTGTCTCACGCCGCACCGTGGATGGGCATGGTGAGCGGGGCCGCGTGGCTGGGCTATCTGCTCTATGTGCGCCGCTACTTCATCCGCAGCGGTCAGGGAACATCAGGCACAACGTGACCGACCGGGCTCAAGCTTCATTTTGAATCCCGTCTCTGCACTTCAGGAGCTCAACCGTGCGTAAACGTGCCGGTCTCTCATTCAGGGGAATGGCGTTCTGTGTATCCGCGCCGGCGTTCGTCGCGCTGCTCGGAGCCTTTGTCGCCGCGGGCCAGCAGTCCCGGAAGGAAGACCCGGCCACTCCCCCAGTCTCGGAATCCGAGAAGATCGTCCAGGAACAACTCGAGGCGTACAACCGCCACGACGTCGATGCCTTTTTGAAAACCTACTCCGCAGAGATCAAGCTTTACGATTTTCCAGACAAGGAATTGTCATCGGGCCTTGATGCCATGCGGAAGACTTATGGCAAGCTCTTCGAGCGTGAGCCCGATCGAAAGGCCAAAATCGCCAAGCGCATCGTCCAGGGCGATTACGTCATTGATCACGAGGAGGTAAGCGGCGGCGGCCGAAAGTTCACCGCCGTCGCCATCTATCGAGTGAAAGATGGCAAGATCTCGGCCGTCTGGTTCGTCAAATAGGCAAAAAAAGGCACGGACAGTTTCCTGTCCGTGCCTCGCCCAGAGGCTCCGTCACAGAATCGATTTCCCGAGGCGGAACGATCTAGCTGTGCCCTCCTTTCGCAATCGTGGCGTCGAACCCGTGAAACACGCCATTGGCATCGGAATAGAAGCCCGTGATCTCGCCCGAATTGGTGATACCCGTGATCTGCGTCACCTCCACGCCGCCCGAAAACGCCGCGTTCGGATCATCCAGGAACGTGTACTGCCCTGTGTTGGTGTTGTAGAAGAATCCGTGCTGACTGGTGGTGGAGTCGCCGTAGTAGCCCACGGCGATCCCTTTATCGTTGACCGAGAGTATCTGCGAGAAAACGAATGTGGCGCCTGGCTCACCGGGCACAGTTGGAATGACCGGGTCCGCGACCGGCGTGGCCGTGATCACACCGTTCACCGCGCTGTTCTCGTGTCGCGATGAAGCCATGGTCCTGGCCGTCCGTGCCGACATAGAACCCCACGATCAGCCCGTGGTTGTTGATGCTCTGCACATTGACGGTGTTGGGCCCGGACGGAGCATTGATCGTGAGGAATGTGTTGCCGTTAACCCGGACGAACCCCGGTGTCGCGGTCGACGTCACGTACTGACCGACAATCGTGCCGTGGTCGTTGATCCCGAAGGCCACCGCCGACATGCCGCCGTTGGGGATGAACGTGTGCAGCTTGCCCTTATTCAGATAAAACGCATTGCCGTTGCCGTCAGTGCCGACCACCGTGCCGGAGGAGTTAACTCCGAACGCATTCGCGGCGGTTGAGCCGAGATTCAGCACATTGGCCGAACGAGTTTTCAGCGGGTTGGCCTCGAAGTTGCTGAAGTCGCCGTTGTTCTCGATATCGAAGCCGACTGAATTGCCGTTGTTCGAGATTCCGTTGAAGTTCGTGCCGGCGGCCGCGTTGGTGCCGGCGTTCGGTCCGTTGACGTTCGTAAACTGGAAGCCGCGGAACGTGGTCTTGTTCAACAGGACGATGCTCGGAGCGTGCTTCTGCGCCTGCGGGCGCCGTGGTGCTTGACGTCGAGCACGTGCGCCGAGACTCGCATGTCCTCGACGTGGTGCGGCATGATGGTACTCAGGAGTGCGCGCCCTTCGAGCGAGTCGACGGCCGGGCGAACACTTCGCTTACGTGTGGATCGCTTGTTTAACTGCATGTGATCATCTCCAAGGTAGAAAAATCATCTGTGCACGGATCGTGAACAATCACGTCCCGGCCCACGCGGACGCATGGAAAAACACCGGGATCGATGCTTCGCGCGCCGGCCCCGTCTGCTCGGGGCAGGTCGTGTATTGCCGTTGAAAGCGGAAACCCGCGGGGGTTGCTGGGAGACTGGCAAATGCCATCCCCGCGGGATCAGGGAGGGAACGCCCGCACATGACGATCAGCCGCCCTGGTCAGTGTCTAGAGCGCCCGATCCGGACCGATCATTCCGGCTAAAGTCGCTCGTCTCGTCTCGGTCGCGGTCTACAAGCTAATTGCCACTCGATGTTTCTACCCGACACGATCGCGCAAGAAATGTTGAGATCACGCCTTAACTCGCGTCGGGCGAGGCATTTGCGGCTTTTCAGCGCCGGCCGTCTTTCCGACTGGCCCGTCCGTCCGCTAACTGCGCGACTGAAGCTTGGCGACGAAGCGTGTGCCGGAAAACGACGTGATGTCGAAGCTGCCTGAACCGGACGAGCCGGACGTGGTGGTGAAATGTGTGTGGAGATGAGTCAACGACCCGTGTTGGTATTGAAAAGCGAGTACAGGAAGACTACAAGACCAAAACGAGGTCAATCCTGTTGATCGAGGGCCAACCGCGATCAAGGCTGACTGCAATCCATTCGTCGACCAGGTGGGAAATCGTCCTACTCGAGAACCTCAATCCGGGATGAATCATCATGATGATGAGAGAAAAGGACTTCACAAGGGACCATGAAAAACGCCTGCAAGCCCAGGTCATCACCGACACCGAGCCCGGTACGGTCTTGCGCGATTTCCGGATGCTGCTCGATTTCATCGGCCGCGAGGGGATCGAGTCAGGCGGGAAATACAACTTGCTCCCGCTCAAACTCATCGGCGAGCTGGACGGCCGGCTGAGCCGGCCCTTGAATCTCGCCTTGGCGCGGCCGCAGCTTCGGTCTCACCCCTACTTGCAAGGGCTCAATCTCCTACTTCGCGCCTCGGGCATCGTGATCGTCGAAGGTGCTAACGCGAAGGCGAGGCTCATCGTCGAGCCGTCGATGCTCGTGCAGTGGAACGCCCTCAACACCGTCGAGCAGTACTTCAACCTGCTCGAGTCCTGGCTCCGCCTCGGCCGCGCGGAGATGGTTGGCGACCGCGGGCGCCGCCAGGAACCACTCCTGTTGAACTGTCTCTCGGTCTGGCGCAATCTTCCTGCGAAAGGACATCGCTTCGAAGGTATCAAGCCGGAGGAAGTGTACGTAATGGGGAGCGTTGGAGATCTTTACCACGTCGCCCTGATGGATCTGTTCGGCCTCTTGTCAGTCGCCCAACCGCGCACGTCCACGGGCACCTGGAAACCGGCCGGCGTCGACCACACTCCATTCGGCGATGCGGCCTTGGCCTTCATCGCATCTCGCGTCAACGTCTTCTCAGACGAATTGCATCCGATGCAAGAAAATGAAGACGATCCTGCTGAAACGCCGAACCCGGCTCGCTTCGGCGCCTGGCAGCCGCTTTTCCAGCCCTATTTTCCGGAATGGCAGCAAAACCTCGAATTGCCAGAAATCGAGCCGCGCGACGGCACCTTCATCTTCCGCGTTTCCCTGGGCAGGATCTGCTGGCGTTTGATCGCCATGCCCGCCGATGCCACGCTCGAAGACCTCGTGAGCATGATCCTGCGCTCAGTTAACTTCGACGACGATCACTTGTACGAATTCTCTTACCGCGATCGCCTGGGAGCAACTTGCACGATCAATCACCCAGCGGTCGAGGAAGGGCCCTGGACCGACCAGGTCTCAATCGGCTCGTTGCCCCTCGAGCCCGGCCAATCCATGGAGCTGCTCTACGACTTCGGCGATGAATGGCATTTTTCAGTCAAGCTCGAACGTGTCGACCCGCCCGGCGGGAAGGCCAAGGCTCCGCGCATTATCGAAAAGCACGGGAAGTCACCCGTCCAGTACGAGGAATCAGACGTGTGGTGATCCAATGTGGCAACAACAATCGTTTCATTGAAGTCGCACGGGCGCTCAGCTATCATCCAAGCAGGTCACAGGATGGTCAGACGTTCGATTATTGGCGAGTGCGTCTTTGATAGCGCTACTGTTCGCGGCAATCTCGATCGCCGTTGTTGCTCCGGACTCTCCGGCAGCGACGGCCGGTAAATCACCCCGGCCGGTCGACTTCTCGCGCGAGGTTCGGCCAATACTCTCCAGGTATTGCTTCCAGTGTCATGGCCCGGACGACAAGGCCCGCAAGGCCGGCCTCCGTCTGGACGATCGCGCCGCGGCCACCGGCGAGCTGCCCAGCGGCGAACGAGCAATCGTCCCCGGCAGGCCCGAAGAAAGCGAAGTCATCGCCCGGCTCACCACCCACGACGAATCCGCCGCGATGCCGCCGCGGAAGCTCGGCAAGAAACCTACGCCGGCAGAAATCGACGTCATCAAGCGCTGGATCGAGCAAGACGCTCCATACACCAAGCACTGGGCTTACGCCGCCCCCGTCCGTCATCCGCTGCCGAAAGTGAGCGATCCGTCGTGGCCCAGGAACGGTATCGACCGCTTCATCCTCGCGCGGCTCGATGCCGAAGGACTCCGCCCGTCGCCACCCGCCGATCGGCCTGCCATTCTCAGACGAGCGGCACTCGATTTGACAGGCCTGCCGCCCACATGGGAACAGGTGGAGCAATTCGTGAACGACCCGCGCCCCGACGCCTACGAGCGAGCCGTCGACGCGATCCTCGCCCGGCCGTCCTACGGCGAACGCTGGGCCGCCGTCTGGCTCGACCTCGCTCGCTACGGTGACTCGCAAGGGTATATCCACGACCCTCCCCGCACCATCTGGCGCTTTAGAGACTGGCTCATCCAGTCACTCAACCAGAATCTCTCGTACGACCGCTTCACGATCGAGATGCTCGCCGGCGACTTGATTCCTGGCGCCACGGCCTCGCAACTGATTGCGACCGGTTTTCATCGCAATACGACCAACAACACCGAGGGTGGGGCCAACGCCGAGGAGTACCGCCATGCCTCGGTTGTCGATCGCGTCAACACCACCATGCAGGTCTGGCTGGGCACAACGATCGGTTGCGCTCAATGCCATAATCACAAATATGATCCCTTCACGCAGAAAGAGTATTACCAGCTCTTCGCCATCTTCAACAACACGGCCGACTCGAACAGCGAAGAACCGTCGCTGGAAGTGGCCCGCGCCGGCCGCGATGCCGCGTTCGCCACCCTGTCGGCCCGGTTGCCGACAGCCAGGGACCAGCCCGAAAAGTTAAAACAGCTTCGTGCGGCGATCGACCAGGTCGCCACGACGACACTCATACTCAAGGAAATCGCGCCGCGGCCGACACATGTCGCGATCCGCGGCGAGTATCAAAACCCGGGCGAGCTTGTCACTCCCGGCGTCCCGTCTGTGATCCATCCGGCACAAGCCGGCGTGAAGCTCGACCGCCTTGGTTTCGCAAGCTGGATCGTCGACCCCGGCAACGCGCTGACGGCCCGCGTCGCGGTCAATCGCCTCTGGCAGGAGATATTCGGGATCGGCATTGTC
Source organism: uncultured Planctomycetota bacterium (assembly GCA_963823665.1). Taxonomy (GTDB): domain Bacteria; phylum Planctomycetota; class Planctomycetia; order Isosphaerales; family Isosphaeraceae; genus CAVXHV01. The sequence continues at coordinate 687,058 of CAWGMQ010000006.1, read as the reverse complement.
GAGACGGCCGAGGAGTTCGGCATCCAGGGTGAGCCGCCCAGCCATCCCGAGCTCCTCGACTGGCTGGCCATCGAGTACGTTCGTCTCGGCTGGGACACCAAGCGGCTGCTGAAGCTGATCGTCACGTCGTCGACCTACCGCCAATCGTCGCGAGTCAGCGACCAAGCGGCCCGCGTCGACCCATACAACCGGCTCCTCTCCCGCGGGCCCAGGTCCCGGTTGTCGGCCGAGTCGATCCGGGACCAGGCGCTGGCCGTTTCCGGGTTGCAGAGCCCCAAGATGTTCGGCCCGCCCGTGCACCCGTTCCAGCCCTTGAACGGGCTCGCCGCCGCATTCGGCCAGAGCACGGACTGGCAAACCAGCCAGGGCAACGACGCCCATCGTCGCGCCCTCTACACCCGCTGGCGGCGAAATCTGCCGTATCCGTCAATGATCGCCTTCGACGTCCCCGAGCGAGCGGTCTGCTCGATGCGCCGCACCCGCACCAACACGCCGATCCAGGCGCTGGTCACACTCAACGATCCAGTCTTCGTCGAGGCTGCCCAGTCGCTTGCGCGCCGGATCATTCACGAAGGCGGGCCCACCACTCGCTCGAAAGCCGCCTTCGGTGTCAGGACGGTGCTCCAGCGCCACCCGACCGAAGCCGAGACACGCACGCTCGCCGCTTTGTACGAAACCGCCCGAGCGTCCCTTGCAAGAGAGCCTGCAAGCGCCGTCGCCCTGGCGACCAAGCCCATCGGCCCCATGCCCGCCGGAGCCGATCCGCTCGATGCAGCCGCCTGGACCGTCGTCGGCAACGTCCTCTTGAACCTCGACGAAACGCTTGCCCGCCGCTGAGCAAAGCTGACCGGGAGCGGAAGGCCCCTCAACTTCAGGCAGAGACGACAAGAACCATGACAACCGCCCGTCCTCTCGACCTGATCGCAGCGCAGACCCGCCGGCATTTTCTCGGCACGGGCTCACTCGGCCTGGGCGGGTTGGCCCTGGCGACGCTGCTCGACCGCCAAGGTCGCGCCCGAACTCTCACGCCTCAGAATGACGATGACCCCTTCGCGCCCAAGCCTCCGCATTTCGCCGCCAAGGTCAAGAACGTCATCTTCCTGAGCATGGCCGGCGGTCCGCCACATCTCGATCTATTTGATTATAAACCCGACCTGATCAAACGAACCGGCCAGGACTGCCCGCCCTCGCTCACCTCGGGCAAGCCATTCGCGTTCACAAGCGGAACGCCCAAGCTCCAGGGAACGCCGCAAAAGTTCCGCCAGCACGGTGATTCAGGCGCATGGATCTCCGCCGCAATGCCCCGGCTGGCCGAGATCGCTGACCGGCTCACGTTCGTGAAATCGATGTACACCGATCAGTTCAACCACGGCCCGGCCGAGCTCTTGTTGCTGACCGGAATCCCCCGCACTGCCGGCCGCCCTTCTCTTGGCTCGTGGGTCACCTATGGCCTGGGCTCTGAGAATCGCGACTTGCCCGGATTCATCGTGTTCGTCTCGGGCGGGTCGCTTCCGAGCGCAGGCAAGAGCGGCTGGGGCAACGGTTTCCTGCCATCGGTCTATCAGGGCGTCCAGTGTCGAACTGGAGGAGACCCGGTTCTCTACCTCTCCGACCCCGAGGGAATGAGCCGTTCTCTGCGTCGCGCCAGTCTCGACGCGCTCAACGAGATGAACCGCCTCCAGGCCGCCGAGCTCAATCACCCCGAGACCGCCACCCGGATTGCCGGCTACGAGCTGGCGTTCCGGATGCAACTCGTCGTTCCCGAGCTGATGGACATCTCCCGCGAGCCGCCGCGCGTGCTCGAGGAGTATGGCGCGCAGCCAGGCGCTGCCAGTTTCTCGAACAACTGCTTGCTCGCCCGTCGCCTGATCGAGAAGGGCGTGCGCTTCGTTCAGCTCTTTGACTGGGGCTGGGATTTCCACGGCACGAACGCCGGCGAAGACATCGGCGACAACCTGGTAAAACGCTGCTCCGCGATGGATCAAGCCGTGTCGGCCTTGATCAAGGACCTATCACGCCGCGGCCTCCTGGATGAAACGCTCGTCGTCTGGATGGGCGAGTTCGGCCGTACCCCGTTCCGCGAAGGGCGCACGGCCGCAGGCGCCTACATCGGCCGCGATCACCATCCCTTCGCCAATACGTTCTTTATGGCCGGAGGAGGGCTGAAGCCAGGCTTCACCCTGGGAGCAACCGACGAGCTGGGGTTCCACGTCACCGAAAACCCCGTGCACGTCCACGACATCCAGGCGACGCTGCTTCACCTGCTCGGAATGGACCATACCCGGTTGACGTACCGCTTCCAGGGCCGGGATTTCCGGCTGACCGACGTGCACGGGAACGTGATCAAGCAAATCCTGGCTTGACCATACCGATCTGCGGCTGGAAGTCGTCGCTCACCGGGTCGCCGGCGGCGGACCATTGCCCACCCGCGGCAAATAGTCTGGCCGCTCCGTGTCGACGGGCTCGACGGGACCGGGGGGCCGGACGTGCGCGAGCTCTCGGGCCGGGTAGCCAAGCGCGAGGTACAAATGGAATTGCGCGCGATTATATTCGGCGACCGTGGTGAAGTACTCGTTGTAGGCGAACATGAGCAGCTCGAGTGCGTAGACCGCCTCCTGCGGACGGTACACCAGCACCAGCACGTCGCCTAGACGGGTGGTCTGGCGCAGGCCTTCATAGTTTCCATTAAGGGTAATGATCGCCGTCCGCAGCGCCGGTGGGCCTGGCCGACCCGCGCCGCGGCCGATTGCAGGTGTGCCTGAGCTTCGGTCACTTCAGCCGAGACGCGGTCCTGAGCGTGGAATAGCTCGACGATCGCCGCGGACTGCTCGCCTCGCTGCTGCTTGATCCGCGCCAGGTTTCCAAAACCGAAACCGTCGAGCTGCCAGATTGCCTGAAGGCTGACGTCGACGCGACCGGCCCACTGGTTGAGGCTGCTATTGGGTCCCAGGCCAAAGATCCCCGCCTGAAACACACTGACGAAGACGGCTCAGCTTGGCTCGGTCGCGGTCTACACGTGAATTGCCAGTCCACGCTCTCGGCCGACACGATTGCGTAAAAAATGTTGCATTCGCGTCCTAAATCATAAATCGCGAGGCGGTTGTGTCTCTCCGGGACCAGTCAGGCTGAATTCGACCGCAAGAGTCCATCCGCCCGAGGATGTACGTGTGCATTGGTCGAGGATCGATCGTCCTAACCTCACGGCTGAAGCTTGACAATCGCTTTCGTCTAAGATAAGAGTTATATGGATTCATTGGGCTCCAGATTCTGAAGGGCTGATGTTTACACTCAGCGTTCAAGGCAACGGAGTTCGGCTGCTCTCGGCGCTGGCCCTGCTTGCGACGGTGCTCACGTCGCCGGTACGGCCATCGAAGATGCTCGGCGCGCTTGCCGGCAACGACACCGCTGGCCGCACCTTCGCCTTTGGCAAGCTTTCCGCTCCAACCTCCGTGAATCAGGTGCCGTCGCGTTTGGTTCAAGTCAAAGCTATTGCATCGGAATCGGACGAAGAGAAACTGGCCGAGGCCGGTCATCTGGCTGGATTCTTGGTCGACCCCGCCTCTACTCCCCTCTCCAAATTCGGCCAAAACCTCATCTCGGTCGGCCTCGCGGCGACCGTGCATCCGTTGCGATGTTGAGCTGGATGTCGGTTCGCATGCGCCCCTGCTGCGTCGACCGCACGCCAAGAGCCCGCACAAGCGAGCTTCTCCGCTTGCCCGCGAGGCAGTCCTCGACGTTCTGACATTCGGATTCGTCGCGCGATTGTCGCGCCGCAGTAGAACGTGAGCCGCGAGTGTCGCGCGATTGCTAACGCGCGATTTTCACGAAGGGTGTACCACGCCTGGAAAAAAGAACTTCTGGCTTGCGCCGAATGGTCAAATTCATGTTGCATTCGACCGAACCCGACCTGGAGCTCTCATAAATGAATCCGACCGTCTTCGCGATGCGGCGGCCGATCACCACGCTCATGCTCGTCGTCGCCCTCATTAGCGGCGGCGCGCTGGCTTACACCCGGATGCGCGTCGATATTTTTCCATCGCTCAACACCCCCAAGATCTATGTATTCCTCGACTACATCGGCATGAGCCCCGATCAGGTCGAGGGGTTCATCGTGAACCAGCTCGAGCTGTACTTTCAGTACGTTGACGGCATTCAGGATATCGACACGCGCAACATCCAGCAGGTCGCCTTGTGCCGGCTGTCGTTCTTCCCGGGCACCGACATGGGACAGGCGATGGCCCAGGTCGTTGCGATGTCGGACCGGGCCATGTCGTGGATGCCCAAGGGGACATTGCCCCCCATGATCATGCGCATGGATTCGGGAAGCGTTCCCGTCGGCTACCTCGTCTTCGAGAGCGACGAGACATCGCTGGGTCAGATGGGCGACTATGCGCAGAACGTGATCCGGCCGCTGGTCCAGAAGTACGTGCCCGGGACGGTGGCCATCTCGCCGTTCGGCCCGAACATGCGGTCGATCGTCATCAATGTCAACCCCCAGAAGCTGCTCGACTACAACATCACGCCGCAGCAGGTGATCGAAGCGGTGGCGACAGGAAACACGATCATTCCGGCCGGAAACATCTACGTCAAGGACTCGATGCCGCTCGTCGCCAACAATGCGACCGTGGTGGACCCTCAGCTACTGGGCAACATACCACTCAAGCTGGGAAAAAACGTCTATCTGCGAGACGTGGCCACCATTTCGGACGATACCGATATCACCTACGGATATGCGCTGGTCAACGGCAAGAAATCGGTCTATCTGCCCATCATCAAGAAGGACACCGGCTCGACACTGACGGTCGTGGATGACGTGCACAAGCACATGAAGGAATTCCGGGAAGCCGTTCCCAAGGATGTGAAGGTCAACTTCGAGTTCGACGAGTCGCCCACGGTGAGGGCGGCGGTCGAGAGCGTGGCCACGGAAGGCTTGATCGGCGCCGCACTGACGGGGCTCATGATTCTTTTGTTCCTGGGTGACGTGCGCAGCGTGATCGTGGTTGTTTCCAACATTCCGCTTGCCCTTCTCGGATCACTGTTCGGGCTGTGGGTGACCGGCAACACGATCAACATCATGTCCTTAGGCGGCATGGCCCTGGCAATCGGCATTCTGGTCGACGAGGCGACGGTTACCATCGAGAACGTGCACGTTCAGATGGGCCGCACCAATAACATCGCTTCCGCCGTGCTGCACGCGAGCAATGCGACGGCGGTGCCTCGGTTGCTCGCGTTGCTCTGTATTCTCTCGGTGTTCATCCCCGCGTTCATCATGGCCGACCCTTTGCGTTCGCTGTTCATGCCGCTGACCCTGGGGGTGGGCTTTGCCATGATCTCTTCCTATCTGCTGTCGAGTACGTTCGTGCCGGTCCTCTGCGTGAGTCTGCTCAAGCATAGTGGGCATGGGCACGGCGGCCATGGTGCGGAAGGTCAGCAGAAGCAGGGGCTCTTCGACCGGATGCTCAAGGTTTACGGCGGCGTGGTGCACTGGTTCGTGCACTTGCGCTGGGTGGTGGTGCCGGGCTACATAGTCGGTTGCGGGCTACTCCTGGGCCTGCTCGGGATGCAAGTCGGCAGGGAATTGTTCCCGCAGATCGATTCGGGCCAGTTCGTGCTGCGGTTCCGGCCGCCGCCGGGCTCGAATTTCGAGTTGACCCGCCAGATGGCGGTGAAGTGCCTCGAAGTGATCGAGACTGAGGCAAAGGCCGAGAACATCGATATCACCATGGGCTTCGTGGGGCAGGTTGCCCCCAACTTCGGCATTGACAACATGGTGCTCTTCATGCGCGGGCCCGACGACGGCCAGCTTCGCGTGGCCTTCACCGAAGATGCCAAGATCAAACTCGCGGGTTTTCGCGAAACGCTGCGAGAGGTCCTTCCGAAACGCGTGATCCCCTGGCTGGCAGACCGGATTGAACAAGGAGGCTTGTCCCGCGAAGTGGCTTTGCAGCAAGCACAGCAGGCCACCTTCGGATTCGAGCCCGGCGACATCGTCTCGGCGGTGATGAGCTTCGGCTCGATGACCCCGATCGCCGTGCGCGTGGTCGGCACCGATCTCAAGCTGGTGCGCCAGCATGCCGAGAAAATCCGGGCCGAGATGAAGCGGATTCCCTCGCTGCGGGACGTGGGATTCGAACAGATGCTCGACTATCCCAGCGTGGAGATCGATATCGACCGCGAGAAAGCGGGCCTCTCCGGGCGCGGGTCGAAGACGTGGCCCACGCACTCGTGCTGTCCACGGCGTCAACCCGGTTCCATTCGCTGAATTACTGGGTCGACGTCAAGACGGGGTTCGACTACCTGGTGCAGCTTCAGGTTCCCCCCCTGCGCATGGAAAAGCCTGAAGACCTCGAAACCCTCCCGCTCCAGTCGGTCAACCCCGAGGTCAACCTGATGCTCCGCGACGTGGCAACCGTGCGAACGGGAGTGCGACCCGGCGAGCTGGATCGCGATATGTCGCAGCGCTACTTGACGCTCACGGCCAATGTCGAGGGGGAGGACATGGGCCGGGCCTCGAATCAAGTGGCGAAGGCCATCGATGCCGCCGGCGAGCCGCCGCGCGGCGTACGCGTCGAGAAGATGGGTCAGCTTCCCCCCATGATCGAGATGTTCAAAGCGCTCTCGATCGGACTGGCGGTCGCCGTGTTCGTGATCTTCGTGCTACTCACCGCCTATTTCCAATCGCCGCGGCTGGCCCTGATTTCCGTCGGCGCCGTGCCGGGAGTGCTCGCCGGCATCGCGGTGATTCTCTACTTCAGCAACACATCGCTCAACATCGAGTCGTTCATGGGCTCGATCATGTGCCTGGGCGTCTCGGTGTCGAACTCGGTCATGCTCGTGACGTTCATCGACGAGCACTGGAAACGGGGAGCCACCTCGATACAGGCGGCGATCCTCGGTGCAAGCGAGCGGCTGCGACCCATCTTGATGACGGCCTGCGCCATGACAGTAGGCATGGTGCCCATGGCGCTGGCACTCGAGAAAGGAAGCCAGATGCAGGCCCCGCTGGGCCTGGCGGTCATCGGCGGCCTGGTGATGTCGACATTCGCCACCTTGCTGGTCGTCCCCTCGATTTTCGCCGTCATCGTCGGGTCGAAAGTCGCACACTCGCCGTCGATCTACCCCGACGACCCCGAGAGCCGCCTCTACGACCCGCTGGTCTTCGCGACCCCAGCAGCCGCGCAGAGCCATGCCCCCGATGAGAGCGAACTTCCGGCGTCGTCTGCCGACGCGATCGAGGAGGAGCTCCAATCCTCCGGAGAATCTGAATGAGTCACTACCTTCTTACTTGGAGAGCATTGATGCACGTTGAACTCGGAAAAACCCAAGGGGCGGCCGCTTTGGCACGCCGCCCCATATCCTGGAGATCACTGATGCCTGGCACGCTCTGGTCTGCGACTTCCGATCGGCTTCCCGCCTCGGTGCTGATGATCACCGCTCTGTTTGCGGCCGGAGCCGCTGCCGGCTGTGGCCACGAGGAAAAGGGCACGGTCAACACTGTCACCAAACCCCCTGCGGTTCACGTGGTCAAGCCAGAGCTGCGAACGATCGTGCGCATCGTCGGCCAGCCCAGCTTTATCGAAAGCTACGAGCGATCATCGGTGTTTCCCAAGATGACGGGCTACATCGAGAAATGGAACGTCGACATCGGCGACCGCGTGAAGAAGGGAGACACTCTGGCAACGTTGTACGTGCCCGAGCTGGTCGAGGACTTCGGGACGAAGAGGGCGACCGTCAAGCTGGATGAACAGCGGGTCGAGCGGGCCATCAAGGTCGTCAAGGTTGCCGAGGCCGACGTGCGCGCCGCCGAGGCCAGCCTCAAGGAAGCCAAAGCGATCTACGACAAGTTCGAGGCCGAGGTCGAGCGCTGGGACTCCGAAGTCAAACGGCTCAAGCATGAAGTCGAGCGGGGCATCGTCGATCCGCAGATCCTGCTCGAGTCGACTAACCAGTTGAAGGCCAGCACCGCGGCCCGCTCGGCCGCGTCCGCCAGCATCGCCAAGGCCGAAGCAGACCTGCTCTCCAAACAGTCCACCCTCGAGAAAGATACGGTCGAAGTCGAGGTCGCCCGGGCCGACCTCTCCGTGGCCGTGAGCGAGGCCAAGCGGCTCGAGGCGTGGGTCGGCTACCTGAAGCTCCCCGCGCCGTTCGACGGCGTGATCGTCGGCCGCAACGCCAACACGTTCGATTTCGTCCTACCCTCATCCGGTGACCCGACCGCGATGGAGAGCTCGCCCCACCTCTCTCCCGGCGGAACCGCCGCGCCGATCTACGTGGTCGACCGCCTCGACATCGTACGGATCTTTGTCGATATCCCGGAGCAGGATGCCAACTACGTGCAAGTCGGCACCAAGGCGACCGTCGTCGCCAAGGCGTATCGCGACCAGCCGATTGCGGGCAAAGTCACCCGTACGTCGTGGGCCCTGAACACCAAGAGCCGGACGCTCCGTGCCGAGATCGACCTGACCAACCCCAAAAGCCAGCTCCTGCCAGGCATGTACGCCTACGCCAAGGTGATCATCGAGCGTCCCAACGTGCGCACGCTGCCGCTGGCGGCCCTCTCCTACAGCGGTGAGAAGACCTACTGCTGGCAACATGAGAACGGCAAGGCCGTCAGAACTGAAGTTCAAACGGGCGTGAGCAACGACAAGTACATCGAGATCACGGGGCTCCAGCAAGCGCCCGCGCCGGAGGGCACCGACCCCTGGGGACCTGCCAACGGCTCGGAAGAGGTGATCCTGGGCGACCTCTCGGTCCTCGCCGACGGCGGCCCCGTCGAGGTGCTGCCGACATCGGGCGCCGAGAAAATCGCGACCGAGGCCCCCGATAAGACGCTGCCGAAGAGTCCTCAGCCGGTCAGCCCCCAGCCGGTCGCTCGCCGAGCTCACTCCGGTTCATTGTCTGAAACCCCGACTACCGTCGCCACGAGTCGCCCGGCTTCTGTCGGGCTTGCCAAGGCGGTTCGCTAAAAAAGCCATTGGAGATTCCAGATGACTCGCGCGCTCTGGTCTGTGATTTCGAATCGTTTCCCCAACTCGGGTATGGTGATCTGCGCTGTGCTTTTCGTGGCCGCTTCAGGCTGCGGCCACGACGAGGAGGAGATCGACAACACGGTCGCCGAATCGCCGGCGGTTCACATCATCAGGCCCGAGCTGCGCAAGATCGTACGGATTGTCGGTCAGCCCAGCTTTATCGAAAGCTACGAGCGATCATCGGTGTTTCCCAAGGTAACGGGCTACATCGAAGAATGGAACGTCGATATCGGCGACCGCGTGAAGAAGGGTCAAATCCTGGCAACTCTCTTCGCGCCCGAAATGGTCGAGGATCTCGAAACCAAGAAGGCAACTGTCAAGCTGGATGAGCAGCGAGTCGAGCGCACCATCAAGATCGTCAAGGTCGCAGGAGCCGACGTGCGAGCCGCTCAAGCCAGCCTCAAGGAAGCCAAGGAGATCTACAACAAGTACGAAGCCGAGGTCGAGCGCTGGGACGCGGAAGTCAAGCGGCTCAAGAATGAAGTCGACAAGGGCATCGTCGACCCGCAGATCCTTTTCGAGTCGACGGATCAGTGGAAGGCCAGCGTCGCTGCGCGGTCGGCTGCGTCGGCGACGATCGCCAGGGCTGAGGCAGACTTGCTCTCCAGAGAGTCGTCCCTCGAAAAGAATAAGGTTGAAGTCGAGGTCGCCCGGGCCGACCTCTCCGTGGCAGTGAGCGAAGCCAAGCGGCTCGACGCGCTCGTCAGCTACTTAAAGCTCCCCGCACCCTTCGACGGCGTGATCGTGGCCCGCAACGCCAACACATTCGACTTCGTCCTGCCCACATCGGGCGACCCGACCTCGATGGAGCGCTCGCCCCACCTTTCTCCCGGGAAAAGCGCCGCGCCGATCTACGTGGTCGAACGCGTCGACATCGTGCGAATCTTCGTCGATATTCCCGAGCAGGATGCCAACTACGTTCATGTCGGCACCAAGGCGACCATCGTTGCCAAGGCGTTCGGCGATCAGCCGATCCCGGGGAGCGTCACGCGGACGTCGTGGGCCTTGAACATCAAGAGCCGGACGCTCCGTGCCGAGATCGACCTCCCCAACCCCAAGAGCCAGCTCCTGCCAGGCATGTACGCCTACGCCAAGGTGATCATCGAGCGCCCCAGCATGCGCACGCTACCGCTGGCCGCGCTCTCGTACAGCGGTGAGTTGGCCTACTGCTGGCAACTTGAGAATGGCAAGGCCGTCAGAACCGAGGTCGAGACCGGCGCCAGCGACGGGCGGTTCATCGAGATCACGGGCCTCAAGCCACGCACGGCACCGGAGGGCGCCGATTCCTGGGAACCGGTAAGCGGTTCGGAGCTGGTGATCCTGGGCGACCTATCGCTCCTGGCTGAGGGCGACCCTGTCGAGGTGCTGCCGGGATCGGACGCCGAGCGAGTCGCCGAGGAAGTTCCGGATGCGGCTCAGCCAGATAGTCCCGAGGCGGGAACTCCTCAGCCGGTCAATCCTCAGCCCGGAAGTCCCCAGCCGGTGCCTTCCCGTGCGGAAACCGGCTCAGCGCCCCAAGCCCCAGCCAACGTCGTCACGGTTAGCCCAGCTTCCGCAGGGCCCGCCGAGGGGATTCGTTAGTTAGATGGCGATTGGAGATCACAGATGTGTGGCGCGCCTCTGGTCTGCGATTTTCAGTCGTTTGCCCGCCAGGGGACTGCTGATCTGCGCGCTGCTCGCCTTCGGGGCGGCACCGGGCTGCGCTCGCGCCGAGAAAGGGATCGACAACACGGTCACCGAGCCGCCGGTGGTTCATATCATCAGGCCCGAGCTGCGCAAGATTGTGCGGATCGTCGGCCAGCCCAGCATTATCGAAACCCGCGAGCAATCATCGGTGTTTCTCGAGGTGGCGGCCTACATCGAAAATTGGAACGTCGACATCGGGGACCGAGTGGATAAGGGAGACACGCTCGCCATCCTTTATGTGCCCGAAATGGTCAAGGAAACCAGGGCGATCCTCGACAAGTACGAGGCCGAGGTCGAGCGCTGGGACTCCGAAGTCAAACGGCTCGAGCATGAACTCGAGCGGGGCATCGTCGACCCGCAGATCCTGCTCGAGTTGACCAATCAGTTGAAGGCGAGCGTTGCCGCGCGAGCTGCCGCGGCCGCGACGGTCTCCAGGGCAACGACGGTCGCGCTCTGGAGAGAGTCTTCCCTGGAGAAAGATAAGCCCGAAGTCGAGATCGACGAAGTCGATCTCTCCGTCGCCGTGAGCGTTGCCAAGCGGACCGAGGCCTGGGTCGGCTGCCTGAAGCTCCGCGCCCCCGTCGACGGCGTGGTCGTGGCCCGCAACGCCAACACGTTCGATTTCGTCCGGCCCGCAACCGGTGACCCGACCGCGATGGAGCATTCGCCCCACGTCTCCCATCGGACAACGGCCGCGCCGATCTGCGTGATCGGCCGCCTCGACACCGTCCGGATCTCCGTCGATATCCCCGAGCAGGATGCCAGCTACGTGCAAGCCGGCACCAAGGCGACCGTCGTTCCCGAGGCGTACAGCGAAGAGCCGATTGTGGGCAAAGTCGCCCATACGTCGCGGACCTTGAACATCAAGAACCGCACGCTCCGTGCCGAGATCGACCTCGCCAACCCCAAGAGCCAGCTCCTGCCAGGCATGTACGTCTACGCCAAGGTGATCATCGAGCGACCCAACGTGCGCGCGCTGCCGCTGGAGGCCCTCTCCTACCGCGGAAAGAAGACCTACTGCTGGCAACATGAGAACGGCAAGGCCAAGAGAACTGAAGTTCGAACGGGCGTGAGCGACGGTAAGTACATCGAGATCACCAGGCTCCAGAGGCCTTCACTGGAGGGCGGCGATTCGTGGACACCGGTAAGCGGCGCGGAAGAGGTGATCCTGGGCAACTTGTCGGTCCTCGCCGACGGCGGCCCCGTCGAGGTGCTGTCCGCGTCGGACGCCGAGAAGAATGCCGCCAAAGTTCGGGACGAGGCGCAGCCGGAGAGTCATCCGCCGGAGAGTCCTCAGGGGGGCAGTCCTCAGCCAGCGGCTCCCCGGGCGGAAACCGGCTCACAGCCCCAAGCTAACTAAGTGGGAGTTGATGCTGGACCAAAGATCGTATCGGCGTTATAATGCATCATTGTGCCTGGACCTTTTTATGATAGATAATGGTCGTGCATATTTGTAATTCAGGAAGAATCGAGCTCCTGCGCGATTCTGCGGACCCAGGAGGTAGAGCCGAAATCTCGCCATGCCCGTTCTGCACCCGTAGAGACTAGAAGCGGCTTCACCCGCGGGATCGCCGGAATAGATCGGAAGTACCCATCATGAATCCGACCGTTTTCGCGATGCGGCGACCGATCACGATACTCATGCTCGTGGTGGCGCTAGTCAGCGGCGGTGCTCTTGCCTTCACGCGGATGCGCGTTGACATTTTTCCGGCGCTCAACACCCCCAAGATCTATGTATTCCTCGACTACATCGGCATGAGCCCCGATCAGGTCGAGGGGTTCATCGTCAACCAGCTCGAGCTGTACTTTCAGTACGTTGACGGCATTCAGGATATCGACACGCGCAACATCCAGCAGGTCGCCTTGTGCCGGCTGTCGTTCTTCCCGGGCACCGACATGGGACAGGCGATGGCCCAGGTCGTTGCGATGTCGGACCGGGCCATGTCGTGGATGCCCAAGGGGACATTGCCCCCCATGATCATGCGCATGGATTCGGGAAGCGTTCCCGTCGGCTACCTCGTTTTCGAGAGCGACGAGACATCGCTGGGGCAGATGGGCGACTATGCGCAGAACGTCATCCGGCCGCTGGTCCAGAAGTACGTGCCCGGGACGGTGGCCATCTCGCCGTTCGGCCCCAACATGCGATCGATCATCATCAATGTCAACCCGCAGAAGCTGCTCGCCTACAACATCACGCCGCAGCAGGTGATCGAGGCAATGGCGACAGGAAACACGATCATTCCAGCGGGCAACGTTTATATCAAGGACTCGATGCCCCTGGTCTCGAACAATGCGACGGTCGTCGACATTCAGAAACTGGGCGATATCCCGGTCAAGGTGGGGCTGAACGTCTATCTCCGCGACGTGGCGACGTTCCAGGACGACACCGACATCACGTACGGGTACGCGCTGGTCAACGGCAAGAAATCGGTCTATCTGCCGATCATCAAGAAGGACACCGGCTCGACGCTGACGGTCGTGGACGACGTGCACAAGCACATGAAGGACTTCCGGGAAGCCGTTCCCAAGGATGTGAAGGTCAACTTCGAGTTTGACGAGTCGCCCACGGTGAGGGCGGCGGTCGAGAGCGTGGCCACGGAAGGCTTGATCGGCGCGGGGCTGACCGGGCTCATGATTCTTCTGTTCCTGAAAGATGTGCGCAGCGTGATCGTCGTGGTGGCGAATATTCCACTCGCCCTCCTGGGTTCGTTGTTCGGGCTGTGGCTGACGGGCAACACGATCAACATCATGTCGTTAGGTGGGATGGCGCTGGCGATCGGAATCCTGGTCGACATGTCCACGGTCACGATCGAGAACATCCACGTGCAGATGCGGGGCACGGACAAGATCAACACAGCCGTATTGCGCGGACTCTACGCCACGGCGATACCGATCCTGCTGGCGCTTTTGTGCATCCTGTCGGTATTCGTGCCGGCGTTCATCATGAGCGACCCCCTGCGGTCGCTGTTCATGCCGCTGACGCTCGCGGTCGGGTTTGCAATGATCTCGGCCTATCTGCTTTCGAGCACGTTCGTACCGGTTTTCTGCGTGGCTCTCCTCAAGCATTCCGCACACGGCGCCGAAAAAGAGGGGATCTTCGACCGGATGCTTTCCGTCTATTCCAGGGCGGTCGGGGCTCTGGTTCGGCTGCGGTGGTGGGTGGTTCCGGGCTACCTCTTGGGGTGCGCGGTGGTGCTGGGTGTCCTGGGCTTGCAGGTCGGCAGGGAATTGTTCCCGCAGATCGATTCAGGGCAGTTCGTGCTGCGATTCCGGCCGCCCCCCGGCTCGAATTTCGAGCTGACGCGGGAGCTCGCCGTCAAGTGCCTCGAGGAGATTGAGAACGAGGCCAAGCCCGAGAACATCGACATCACGATGGGCTACGTCGGCCAGGTCGCCCCGAACTTCGGCATCGACAACATGGTGCTGTTCATGCGTGGGCCCGACGACGGCCAGCTTCGGGTCGCCTTCCGCGATGGCAGCGGAATCAAGCTCGCCGCGTTTCGCGAGCGGCTGCGCAAAGTGCTTCCCAAGCGGGTGATCCCGTGGCTGGAAGCGCGGCTGGAGCGCGGGGGGTTATCCAGGGAAGAGGCCCGGCGGGAGGCGGAGCGGGCGACGTTCGGTTTCGAGCCGGGTGATATCGTGACCAAGGTCATGAGCTTCGGCTCGCTGACGCCCATCGCGGTGCGGGTGGTCGGCACGGATCTCAAACTGGTGCGCGAGCACGCCGAGAAGATCGCCAGGTCGATGAAGCGCATCAAGTATCTCCGCGACGTCCAGTTCGAGCAGACGCTCGACTACCCCACGGTCGAGATGGTCGTCGACCGCGAGAAAGCGGGGCTCTCCGGCGCCAAGGTCGACGACGTCGCCCACGCGCTCGTCATGGCAACAGCCTCGACCCGGTTTCATTCGCTGAATTACTGGGTGGACGTCAAGACCGGCTTCGACTACCTGGTCCAGATTCAGGTGCCTCCGCTGCGGATGGAGAAGCCCGAGGACGTCGAGATATTGCCGATCGCGACGGTCAACCCCCTGGTCAATCTGCTGGTCCGCGACGTGGCGACGGTTCGCAGGGGCACTCGACCCGGCGAGCTCGACCGTGACATGTCGCAACGCTACCTGACGGTCACAGCCAACGTCGAGGGCGAAGACATGGGCCGGGCCTCGAATCAAGTCGCGAAGGCGATCGATGCCGCCGGCGAGCCGCCGCGCGGCGTGCGCGTCGAGCCCATGGGTCAGCTCCCCCCGATGCTCGAGATGTTCAAGGCGCTTTCGATCGGGCTGGCCGTCGCCGTGTTCGTCATCTTCGTGCTCCTGACGGCCAATTACCAGTCGCCACGACTGGCATTGATCTCCGTGAGCTCCGTGCCGGGCGTCCTGGCGGGCATCGCCATCATCCTCTACTTCACCAACACGTCGCTCAACATCGAGTCGTTCATGGGCTCGATCATGTCACTGGGGGTCTCGGTGTCGAATTCGGTGTTGCTCGTCACGTTCATGAACGAGCACTGGAAAGCCGGAGCGTCGTCGACCCAGGCGGCCGTGGTCGGGGCCGGTGAGCGACTACGGGCGATCCTGATGACCGCCTGCGCGATGACCGTCGGCATGGTGCCCATGGCGCTGGCGCTCGAGAAAGGAAGCCAGATGCAGGCCCCGCTGGGGCTGGCAGTCATCGGCGGGTTGGTGTTCTCGACATTCGCCACGTTGCTGGTCGTCCCCTCGGTCTTCGCGGTCGTCATCGGCAACAAGGCCGCACGATCTCCGTCGATCTACCCAGGCGACGTGCACAGCCGGTTCTACGATCCATTATTGTCCGCGGACACCGGCGATGGCGGCGCACACACGCCGCACTCCCCGGCCGAGGGCCCTGGCCCAGAAGCGCTGCCCACTCCGGCTGCCGTACCCGACGCTGCGGCTGCGCCCGAAAAACCTGATCCGCCCGCTGAGCTGTTGTAGTGAATTTGCCCCACTACACCGGCTTCGGCGCCGTGAACTGCCAAATGGCGGTGTCCGGCAAACCCAGCTTCGCCCCCGCGCCCCCTTCTGCACCCGGGCCATACGCAACCAGCCAGTCGAGCGTCCTGGCAAACTTGGCCGGATTATACTTGATCCGCAGCGCGATTCCCGAAGGTCCCGGTATCGCGACCCGCCCCGGATCAAAGCTGAACGTGAAACCTCCCGACAGAACCGGACTCACCGGATAGTATTTCTTGGTAAGAACGTAAAATGTGATGAATTGCTGCGGTTTCCATTGCTCGTTCGCTGTCAGAATGGGGAAGGAGCGAGGAATCGCGGAGCCGCTGGTCGCAAGCCGCACGGAAAACCCATTGGCGGCCGTGAACGTCTGCCTCGTTTCATTCCTCACGCTGACTTCGAGTACGTTGTACATCTGGCCTGGCACAGGTTGGGCGGCTTGAACCAACACTTGCTGGAACGGCGGCTTCAAGTCGACGGTGTAGGGGAATGCCGTGTTCGTGATACGAGACAGCATGAACAGGCCGCGCTGTGTCTCGGCTGGGGAATGGCTGGGAGTCCGCATTCCTGACGCGAGGCTGGCTGCGTGAGCCGCTACCAGGCCCGCGCTAAGCAGTTGCTTCTCTTCCATTCGCTCGACGACGGGACGAAATCCGCTGGCTGCTCGTCTCAACATGGTTGCAATCGCATAGGGAGGGGAGGAACCCTTTCGCGGAGCGAAGGGCGACTATGAGGCTCGTCTCAACATGGTTGCAATCGCATAGGGCGGGTGCGTGATCAATCGCCATGCGATTATACGCGCCTATGGCAATAGGCCGGCAGCGGGGCAAGGGAGGTTGGCGGCTGGGTCAGGCCGATTGAATCTACCCGGGCGGTTAGCGGGTCGCGGGAGGCGGCCCATTGCCCACGCGAGGCAGGTAGGCAGGACGTTCCAGATCGACAGGCTGAATTTCGCCGGCGGGCCGGCGGATGGCGATTTCGCCGGCGGGATAACCCAGTGCGTGGAACAACTCGAACTGCGCCCGGTTGTAATCGTTCACGGTGGTAAAATACTCGTCGAAGGCCAGCTTCAAGAGCTCGAGTGAGTAGACCGCTTCCTGC
This sequence comes from uncultured Planctomycetota bacterium, assembly GCA_963823665.1. Taxonomy (GTDB): domain Bacteria; phylum Planctomycetota; class Planctomycetia; order Isosphaerales; family Isosphaeraceae; genus CAVXHV01. Next base: position 670,271 of record CAWGMQ010000006.1, on the reverse strand, counting down.
GGGCGGTAGACCATGATCAAGAAGTTCTCCAATCGCGTGGTCTGGGCGATGCCCTCGATGTGCCCGTTGAAGGTGATGATGCCGGTTCGCAAGGCACGCTGGGCCTGGCTGACGCGGGCCGCGGCCGACTGGACGTGCGCCTGAGCCGCCGTCACTTCCTTCGCGACCGTGTCCTGGGCCTTGAAAAGCTCGACGATGGCGCTCGACTGATCTCCTCGCTGCTGCTTGATCCGCGCGAGGTTTCCGATTCCGAACGCATCGATCTGCCAGACGCACTGCAAGGAAACGTCGTCGCGGCCGACATACTGGTTGAGGCTGCTGTTGGGCCCGAGGCCGAATATTCCGATGTTGTAGTACATGCCGGCGCTCTGGAAGCCATTGACCGCGACCAAAGGCAGGAAGGGCCGCCACTTCTCCCGGCGAACTCGCACTTCGGCCGCCTGGACGAGCGCGCGGCGTGAGGCGAGCTCGGGGCGGTTGGTCACGGCGACCCGTGTCAGTTCATGGAGCGACGCCGCGGGGTCGATCAAGGTGAGCTGAAGATGATCGTGCTCGAGCGGCACGACGACGGCGCGAGGGTCGAGCCGGAGGATCTGGGTGAGGTTGGCGCTCGAGACGCGCCAGGATTCGCGGGCGGAGGTGGCCTGCTGCTCGAGGTCGGCAACCATGTTCCGGGCCCGGTCAACCTCAACCGCGGGGACCAGGTCGCGGCTCAATTGCGCGATCCGCTCGACCAAGTCGTGTCCCCGTTCGACGGCATAGAGGGCGCCGGCGTACATTCCTCGATATTGATGAACCTTGAAGTAGGCGTCGGCAGTCATGAGCAGGGCGTTGTTCTTGGCGGTCTGAATTTCCCATTGGCGGGAGTTCAGAACCTGGCGCGCCGCCAGGGGCTCGAAGTAAGCGTCGGTCAAGCTGACCAGCTCCCACAACCCGGCACCGCCGTAAAAGAAGTTCGTGCTGTTGACGGTCATGATGCCCTTATTGATGTCCGGGCCGCCGCCGTCGTGGCGGATTAAATCGGCACCGAGCATGAACGAAGGAACCCAGAGGACCTTGGCCCGCGTGAGCTGCGCCTCAGCGACCCATACACTGGCCTCGGCGGCGGCCACGATCAGCGGGCGAGCGTCGGAAAGACGCAAGGCGGTGGCCAGATTGATCGGAAAGCGGAGGTCGGCCGGCTCCAAGGGCGCGGGCTTTAGCGCGAAGATGTGGTCAGCCTCGTTCGCGGAGAGGGCCGGAGCCGGCGGGGCGGTCCGCTCGCTTTGCGGTCGAAAGGGGCGCGGCGGTGGTACGCGCGCTCCGGACGCAGCCGTTCGCGGCCCGGTCGCCTCGCTCGCCTCCCGAACGGCGGCGGGCGGCTGCGCGCGGGGGATGACAACGCCGACGTCGCTGCGGGCCAGGGCCGTGGCGGCGCCAACGGTGTCGTCGCGCTTGCCCCAGTCGAAGGCCCCTGGGCCGGCGGCGTCGATGACGAGGGGGTTTGTCGCGCCGGGGGCGATGTCGGCGGTAAAGCGGCTGACGACTGGGCACGGCACGGCGACGCCTCGAACCAAGGCAGCACCGCGACCACGAATACAGCCATCAACTTGCCGAATCGTTCCATCGGGCGAGCTTCCTCCCGTGAGCCCCGGTGAACAATACCCACACCGCGGAATCGAGATTTTGACGGGACTCAGGTTTAATCGGTTTGTCGCAGTGGTGATGTTGATGAAGAATGCATCGATTTTAACGGTCCCGCCTCTATCATCCTGTCGGGCGGGCGCTTTGAGCGGCCGCCTGGCGGCCAGGGCCCCGGCGCACGGGGCGGTTCGCCCAAACAAGCGTCTCACCTGGAGGGCGATCAGAAATGGCCGCCATAGTCGCGCCTGAGGGTACTTCCGGAGACGATCCGGTTAATATTTGTCGTAGGTAGGCCAAACGGCGGGCCGGTGCCGTACTGTGTGCCCGGGCCAAAGGCGACGATGTGATTCAGTGTGCGGGCGAACGTCGCCGGATTATATTTGATCCGGAGATAAATGGCTGATGGTCCGGGCACGAGGGTTGTGCTCCTGCCGCCCAGGTCGAACTGGAAACCCCCCTGAATCTGCGTAAGGGGATAGTACTGCTTGGTCAGAACGTAGAACACGATCCAGTGATGGGGTAGCCACTTCTCGTTACCCGTGAGGACCGGGAAAAGAGGGGCTCCGGGTCTATTGGGGAATCTTACGGTAAAGTTGTTCTTCGCGGTGAATGTCTGCCCCGACCCGTTCTGCACGACCACGTCGAGTACGTTGTATGTTTGACCGGGCTTTGGTTGCACGGTTTGCACCAGGACCTGGCCGAACGGAGGAATCAGGCGGATCGGCTTGAGCATTGTCGGGTTGGTAATGCGGTAGCCGAGGAACGTACGAGGTAGCTGTTGTCGCGGCCGGTGAACCGCGGTTGCCGGCCCAGGCGTGTCTGTCGCGAGGCTCTCGCTGGCGGCCGTGGCGGAAGTGGGTGTCGCGGCCGTGTGCCGGGCCACGACCGCCGAGTGCCTCTTCTCGAGCTGCGCGACATGGCTCGCCTGCGTACCGGCGCTGAGCAGTTGCTTCGCTTCGAGTCGCTCGAGACCGGGACGGAGTTTCAACGACGCGCGTCCATGCATGAATGAAACTCCTACTTGGCCCGCGAGAAGATACGGGCGTTACAATTCCTATATGTCGGCATTTCGCCCGACTTGACACCACTCCTTCCTAGCGTAGGACCGCACCATCACTTCCTGGTTATGGCAGCTTGGCCGTGATTGTGTGCGCTTGACCGTCGGTCGCGGTGCGCACGTTGATTGTCAGAACCTTGTCGGGCGCCTTGTTGATGATGATCCAGGCCAAGTTTCCGGGCTCTTCGGTGCGATAGCCGTTGATTGAGCGGATCACGTCGCCTGGCCTCAAGCCGGCGGTTTCCGCCGCGGTCCCAGGATAGACACGCGCGACCTTGACTGCACGCACACCATCGGGGTCGACGACGGATTCCTCGTCGATCCCAAGATTGGGGACTGGAGCGGGACTACTTGTTACGCTCGGAGAGAGGGCCGGGATTGCGGCCGATGATCCGCTTGTCGCGGCCGCGGCCGTGTAAGGTGCGAAGAAACTCTCGGGATAAGGAAGGACCCCTGTATACGGTCCGTACCCAATATTGTAGGGATAAACGGCGCTGCCGGCGGCATGGGCCTGGTCATGACCCGTGGTTTGTAGAGCGACCGGATGGGGGACGACAAGCGGGCCGACCTCGGTGAAGTAATTGCTGTAGCCAAAACGCGGATAGTCGGGGCCGCCATAAAACAGAAACGGAGTGATTCCGCCGCACCTTCTCAGCACGGGCGCAGGGTGCGGGTAGCCGGGCCCGCCATAGAACGGGTAGCCGCCCACGGCCCCTGTGCCGAGGGCTTTACCTCCGTACCCATACCCGGGGTGAAACCTGAGACCGAAGCCCGGGTATCCCGAATAGATCTCGTCTCCGCCGTAGCTCAAGGTGCCGTCGGTCGTCACGTGCTGCTGGAAAAAGCCCGGGCTTACACCGACGTCCTGAGCCATCGCCGACTTTCCAGCGAGTGAGCAACTGGCCAGAACCATTGAAAGCGCCACGATCGAGAATCTGCGCGCGCATGGCAAGGTCGACGACATCGGTGAATCCCTCGTTCAATGCAGAGTCTCTGTGCGTGAGACTCGGCGTAATACCTCCTTGAGGCCCGCCCCGGCGTCCCGAGGTCGGGCAACGTTATGCTACGCTTATCTTGATATATCACAAAATCTTGCTGGTGCTGGCTCAATGCAAAGAACGGGATAGCGCAGCTTGAGTAAGCCAGAGAGGCTTTGGCGAAAAAGAGAGTTGGCCGTGGGGGAGGCCAGGTGTTTGCGTCAGCGGGTTGCCGGGGGCGGCCCATTGCCGACTGGGGGCAGATAGTCAGGCCGCTCTGTGTTCACCGGCTGGACTTCGCCGGGCGGGTGCAAGTAGGCGAGCTCGCGTGCGGGGTAGCCCAGCGCACGGAACAACTCGAACTGCGCCCGGTTGTAGTCGGCAACCGTCTGGAAGTAGTCGTCGAAGGCGAGCTTCATGAGCTGGAGTGCGAAGACCACCTCTTGAGGGCGGTTCACCAGGACCAACACATTCCCCAGGCGGGTGCTCTGGCGCAGGCCCTCGAAGTTCCCGTTGAAAGTGATAACAGCCGTGCGCAAGCGCGATCGGCCTGGCTCACGCGTGCCGTTGCCGACTGGAGGCGGGCCTGCGCCCGGGTCACGTCGCCCGCGACCCGGTCCTGCGTCATGAAAAGCTCGATGATGGCCCGCGACTGCTCGCCGCGCTGCTCCTTGATCCGCGCGAGGTTGCCGATCCCACAGGCTTCGAGCTGCCAGAGGGGCTGAACGCTGAAATCGTCACGGCCTACCCACTGGTTGAGGTTGCTGTTGGTGCCCATGCCGAAAATCCCCGCCTGGATCAGCTCGTACGGGGTTTGAAAGCCGTTGAGCAGGATGCTGGGAAGGAGCATGCGCCCCTTCTCCTGGCGGATCCGCTGGGCCACCGCCTCTACGAACGCCCGGTTCGCGGCCAGCTCTGGGCGATTCATCAGGCCGATTGGGATCAGGTCGTCCAGCGTCCGGGCGGGGTCCAGCAAGGTGATCTGGAGGTGATCGTGCTCCAGCGGCACGACGACCGCGCGGGGATCAAGCCGCAAGACTTGCGTGAGGTCGGCGCTCTGGACGCGCCACGATTCGCGCAGAGGTGGCCTGCTGCTCGAGGTCCGCGACCAAGTTCCGGGCCCGATCCACCTCGACCGTGGGGACGAACTCGCGGCTCAACTGTCTGATGCGCTCGACCAGGTCGTGGCCTCGCTCAACGCAGTAGAGGGCGCCCGCATACTGTCCCCTGAATTGATGGACGAGGAAGTAGGTGTCGGCTGTCATCTGCAAAGCGTCGTTCTTGGCGGTCTGGATGGTCGCGTGCTGGGCGTTCAAGATCTGCCGCGCGACCAGGGGCGCGAAGTAGGCGTCGGTCAGGGGGACGTTCGCGATCAATCCACCGCCGCCGTAGAAGAAGTTCACGCTCGGCGCGGTCATGATGCCCTTGTTGAAGTCCGGGCCGCCGCCGTCGTGTCGCGTATAGTCGAAGCCCACGTTGAGCATGGGAACCCAGATCACCTTGGCCCGGGTGAGCTGCGCCTCGGCAACCCAGACTGTCGCCTGTGCGGCGGCCACGATCAGCGGCCGGGCGTCGGCAAGACGCAATGCGGTGGCCAGATTGATCGGAAAGCGGAAGTCTGTCGGCTCCAGCGGCGCCGGCTTGATCCTTACAATGTCCAGCGCTTCGCGCTCCCCGGTGATAGGCGGACGTTCCAGCAGGGGGCTTGGCAACGTCCCGGCCCCTTGGGCGCGTCCAGGTTGGACGGCGGGCGTCGCGGGCGTGGTTGGAGAAGGGCGAGGCTGCGCCTGAACTGGCGTCGAGCTCGTACCCGGCCAGGGCCGAGGTTGGGGTATCGGCGAGGCGGTTGACGCCGGCGACTGTTGTCGCGCCAAACACATTGCCGGCGCGATCCAGAGTATCAGAACGGCGATCACGATCGTCGATGCCCGGGTCGACCGTTCCATCATGCACACCCCTCTCCATGAACAGGCAATCGAACGCAGTGACGGTGGTAGCGACCGCTCCGCATGAGCCGGATTTATCGATTCATCGGCATTTCGCGGTGTACGGGATTACCCGAAATGTGACGATACTGATCATTTGTGCCCATTCAGCCGTGCCCGCTCGCGGTATCGCTCGAAATCTGGGCTCGGACGAGTAATCGGTGGGTTTCACCCACCCTACAATTAGCGCAGCCGTGCCCGCGCGCGGTGCGAGTCGAAAACCGGGCTCGGCGGAGTGAACCATGTTTCGGATCATCCTCCCTACCCCGATTAGCCGATCAATCAGGAATATCCGGCCAGCTCGGCGCGGCTGATCGAAGCACCGCGCTGTCCAAGAGGGAAGAGGTGAGTCTGATGGAACGACCTGCGCCGCGATGGATTCCGGGCACGGCCATGCTGCTCGTATGGGCTCTGCCCGCGTTGTGCGCGGCTCAGACACAGCCCGCCGGGCCGCCATCGACATCACCGGGCCAGTCGCCGCTCTCGCCTCCGCCTGGGGCGGCGACTCCGGTGCCCGGTCACCGCGTGCCCGCACCACTTCCGTTTCGAACGACGCGAGTAGCCGTCGCGCCGGTGTCGGAGGCGCTCGCGCCCGACGTGCCGGTGCTGGCGCTGCACTCCATTCGACTTCCCAGCGAATTCCGGTCACCTCCAGAGGCTGCCGGGGGGCAACTGCTGGCGGCACGCCCGATGCGCCTGCCGAGCGAATGGCCGGTGCCCGCGCCCCCGTTCCTGCACACCTTCCTGCCGGCACCGAGGAACGTGCAAGTGCCGGGCGAATCTGGCACAACGTCGCCTGCAGCCTTCGATTCCAGCTCCGCAAACCTCACCTCGCAGCTCAAGCCCGCGCCGCTGGAGCCCTCTGACCTCGAGTTTCCCATCAACCTCGCCACCGCCTTGCGGCTTTCCGACGCCAGGCCTCTGATCGTGGCCGCCGCCCAGGCCAGTGTGTGGGTGGCCGAAGCGCAGCTCACCCGGGCCAAGGTCCTGTGGGTGCCCGAGCTCAACATGGGCGGCGATTATATCCGGCATGACGGCGGCGGACCCGACTTTAACAAGGGCGTGCTCACCGCACCAAGCCTCAATTTCTTCTACGGTGGTGGCGGCCTGTGGCAGATCGTCGCCTTGACCGACGTGTTCTTCGAGCCCCTCGTCAAGCGGCAGGACCTGAATTCCCGCCAGTGGGATATCCAGACCGCCAAGAACGATGCTCTGCTCATGACCGCCGAATCCTATTTCAACGTCCACCAGCACCGGGGGATGTATGCAGGAGCCCTCTACTGTGTCACACGCGGGCGCGACTTGGTCCAGCGAATCGCCAGCTTGAGCCACGAGCTGGTCCCCATCGTCGAAGTCGATCGCGCCCGCAACCTCCTCGCCGACCTCGAGCAGCAAGCCACCGCGGCGCGGCAAGCGTGGCGGGTTTCGAGCGCCCGGCTCACGCGCGTTCTCCGTCTCAACCCCCGCGCGGTGGTCGTCCCGCTCGAGCACGATCATCTCCAGATCACCTTGATTGACCCCGTCCGGGACCTCCCCGACCTGCACATCGTCGCGCTCACCAACCGCCCAGAGCTGGAATCCCACCAGGCGCTCGTTCAGGCGGCCCTGCAGCGAATCCGCCGCGAGAGGGGTCGCATGCTCCTCCCAACCGTCTTGATCAACGGCTTCCAGACGCCCGACGAACTGATGCAAGCCGGGGTCTTCGGTTTCGGCACCAACAACAAGTTGAACCAGTGGACCGGGCGCGACGACGTCAGCCTGCAATTGATGTGGCAGCTCGAAGGACTCGGTATTGGAAACCTGGCACGGATCAAGGAGCAGCGCGGCGAGCAATCCAAGGCGATCATCGACTTCTTCAAGGTCCAGGACATGGTTGCGGCCGAGGTCACCCAGGCGCAGGCGGATCTCCAGTCGGCCGCGGCAAGGGTCACTCAGGCCGAGCGCGCCTTGCGCTCGGGCATTGCCACCTTCAACGGAAGCTTCGAGGGCCTCCAGCATACCACCCGTTTTGGCGAGGTCCTGGTCCTCATCAACCGGCCCCAGGAAGTCGTCTTCGCTCTCCAGCTCCTCAAGATTTCCTTCGACGAGTACTTCACGACCGTCGCCGACTACAACCGCGCCCAGTTCGAGTTGTTCCACGCACTCGGCTATCCTGCCCGCGAGATCACCTACGTCCGGCCTCCGGGTACCGTCGTGCCGGTGGATACGTCACGGCCCGATTACTTGCCGCCAGTCGGCAATGGGCCGCCACCGGCAACACGCTAATCCATGCTTCATGATGAATGATTGACACAATCGGCGTTCTTGGCTCGGTCGTCCCCAAATGCCGCGACTCTCGTCGCACTCGCTCCCGCCACGCGGGTGAAGTGCCGACGTATTGAAGACGCGGGATTGGTGAATTCCCGAGCTCAAGAGGGGTCGATCCGTGCGCCGCCGCTCAATCACGACGTTCCGTCCCGCGCTCGAACGATTTGAAGCAAAACAACTGCTCAGTGCCGGCGCAGTCACCCCACGTACTGCGAAACCGTCAAATGTTCACTCGCTCGCCTCCGACATCGCCGGGAGCCAGGCGGTGTCGGCGCTTGCGGGCCGCCATCGTCAACCGCACACGCCCGGTGCCTTTGGCTACCTCGCGTTTCGCGTCACCAACACGCCCTGGCAGACACCCTACAAGCTCGTTCCTCCGTTCCAGCAAGTCCTTGTCCAGGGCAAAAAACCGGTGCCCGGCCAGGTTTACAACGTCACCTTTGTCACCGTCAAGAACGGCACGGCACAGACCTTCACTGCCAGCGACGGTTTCACCGTCCGAATGACGAACCAACCCCGATCCTTCGCGGGCTTTCCCATTCTGGCAGGCGATCAGCAGTGGAAGCCGGGGCAAATTCTCGCCTTCTACGTCCTTACAAAAAAATATTACGCCGTCTCCTTCGTCGCGGGCGGATTCCAGTTCAACCTGGGCGGCAGGTCATCCACAGCCGTACCCGGACCATCGGGCATCTTCCTCCGGCTCAAGTACAATCCTTCTACGTTCGCCCGCACTCTCAACTGGATCGTGGCGTTTGGTCAGGGCAATGAAACGGGCAAGGGCGCGCAACTTGGTCTGCCTAATACTTCGATCAATGAGATCGTCGATGCGCGGACCCAGCGCCGGGATTTCGCGGGACATTTCTAAAGAGCATTCGTTATCAACATCCAGATCGGCACGAGCCGATAATTCATCTGACGTCCTGTCAGGCCTGAGTCGCTGCGCGGCAGGTTCCGAGCAGGAGGGACGGGGGGAGGAGCCGCGACCGATGGATCGAATCGTCAGATTCACGGTCACCCTTGCGGCCGTGACGCTTCCTTGGTTCGAGTCGCCTGCCTGCCACGCCCAGCCGGCAGCGCCTCTGCAGTCGTCCGGGTCGACGACTGATCTGCCTCCGCCGCCGGCCCGGCCGGCGGCTTCTTCGAGAGCGGCGATTCCCCCGCCACGGCCATGGAGGCCCGGCGTCCAGGACATGCCGCAGCCGCTGCCGCGATCGGGCCTGGCTGCCGATCAACCTCGGACTGCATTGGACCTCCAAGGCGCGCGAATGAAACCCGCGCGGCTTGAACCAAGCGACGTTGGATTTCCGATCAACCTCGCCACCGCCTTGCGGCTTTCCGACGCTCGCCCGCTGATCGTGGCGGCCGCCCAGGCCAGTGTCTGGGTCGCGGAAGCACAGCTCACTCGGGCCAAGGTGATTTGGATCCCGACGATGACGTTTGCCGCTGATTACATCCGCCACGACGGCGGCGGCCCCGACTTCAACAAGGGCGTCATGACCGCGCCGAGCGTCAACTATTTCTACGCCGGAGGCGGCCTCGATGTCACTAACTCCGGCATCTTCCAGTTCGTGAATCTGACTGACGCCTACTTCGAGCCGCTGGTCGCGCGCCAGGTGCTTAATTCGCGAGAATGGGATGTCCAGGTCGCCAAGAACGACGCTCTGCTCTTGACCGCCAATGCGTACTTTCGCGTCCACCAGCACCGCGGCATGTATACCGCAGCGCTCTACTGTGTCGAGCGCGGCGCGAGCTCGTCGATCAAATCGCCAGCTTGAGCAAGGAGCTGGTCCCGATCGTCGAAGTCGAGCGGGCCCGGAACCTGCTCGCCCACCTGGAGCAGGAAGCCACCTCCGCGCGTCAAGCCTGGCGCGTCTCGAGCGCCAATCTGACCCGGGTGCTCCGCCTCAACCCCCTCGCCGTCGTCGTCCCGCTCGAGCACGATCATCTTCAGCTCACCCTGATCGACCCTGCCCTGCCGCTGCCCGACTTGCATCGCATCGCGCTCGCCAACCGCCCCGACGTCGCCTCCCAGCGTGCCCTAGTCCAGGCCGCACAGGAGCGGATCCGCCGCGAGAAGATGCGCCCGTTCCTTCCCCTCGTCATCATCGGCGGCTTCCAGGACCCCGGCGGCATGATGACCCAGGCCGGGATCTTCGGCCTCGGACCCAACTCCAGCCTCAATCAGTGGACCGGTCGCCTGGACGTGAGCCTTCAGCTCAGTTGGCAACTCGACGCCTTCGGGATCGGCAACCTGGCGCGGATCAAGCAGCAGCGCGGCGACCAGTCGCACACCATCGTCGAGCTCTTCAAGCTCCAGGATATGGTGGCGGCGGAAGTCACCGAGGCCTATGCAAATCTCCAGTCCGCGACCGCCCGGGTGGGCCAGGCCGATCGCTCGCTGCGCACGGGCTTGAGCGCCTTCAACGGAAACGTCGAGGGCCTGCGCCAGACCACCCGCTTCGGCGATACGCTCGTCCTGGTCTATCGTCCCCAGGAAGTGGTTTACGCGCTCAGGCTGCTGAAACTGGCGTTCGACGAGTATTTCACGACCGTGGCCGACTACAACCGTGCCCAGTTCGAGCTGTTCCACGCGCTCGGTTACCCCGCCAAGGAGATCACTTATCTCCGGCCCCCGGGCAACGTCGACCCCGTGGATACCGAGCGACCGTCTTACCTGCCAGCGGTTCGCAACGGGCCACCGCCGGCGACCCGCTGAATCACCGGCTGGAATCACTTCTTCGCCTGGCTCTTCCTGGCTCGACGATCGGGCGGTTCGCCTCCAGCCTTCTTTGTCTTGGCTGGCGGAGCGACCTTGACGGCATTGCCTTCGGCGAGAGTCGACAGATCGCCCAGGATGACGTCCTCCGATCCGTCAATCGGCGTCCAGCGCCCGCCGGCGGATGACCCCGGCGATGCGCCCGCGGCGCGTCGATTGGTGACCTCGATCCACTGGTCGCCGCTCTCCGGGTCGAGGTCACCGATGACACCCGTTTCCATCTCGATGCGGCTTGCGTGTCCATCCTTGTACACCCAGCAGAACACCTTTTCGCCGACTTGCAGGATGGTTCGGTCGCCCTGGTGCATGAGGGCTGACAAGGGCAGCGTCCACACGCCCGGTCGCTCGATTTTCACGCTGGCATACGCGTACATCCCCGGCAGGATCTGGCTGTTGGTGTTGGGCAGGTCGATCTCGGCGCGAAGCGTGCGGCTCTTGATGTTCAGCGCCCAGGACGTGCGCGTGACCGTGCCCGAGATCGGCAGGTCGCGGAATGCCTTGATCAACACCGATGCCTTGGAGCCCTGTTGAACATAGTTGGCATCGCGCTCGGGTATATCGACGAAAACGCGAACGATGTCGGTGCGGTCGACGACGTAGATCGGCGCGGAAGCACCCGAGGGCGACAGGAACGGAGAATGCGAAAATGCGGACGGGTCGCCCTTGGCAGGGAGGACGAGGTCGAACGTGTTGGCGTTGCGGCCGACGATAATGCCGTCGTACGGCGCGGGCAAGACGAGATAGTCGACCCACGCCTGAAGCCGCTTTTCCTCGCTTTGGGCCACTTTCAGCGCGGCTTCCGCCACGTCCACGCCGATCCCGGCCTTCGCGAGCGCAGACCGCCGCGAGAGCAGCTCGGCATCCGCCTTCAAAACGGTCGCACCGGCAGAATCCCGCGCGGCGACTGTCGCCTTCCATCGGTTCGTGGTCTGAAGAACATCCTGCGGATTGACGACACCCCTTTTGAGCTCGGCTTCGAGCCGCTTGACCTCCGAGTCCCAGCGCTCGGCCTCGGCCTTATAGCCAGCGAGCTCAGCCCGGGCCTCCTCGAGCCGCGCAACGGCCGCTTCGACGTCGGCCTTGGCCACCTCCACCACCTCCTTGGCCAGCGCGATGCGCTCCCGGTCGAGCACGACCATCGCCTGCTTCGTCTGGTGGTCGGCAATTAGCTCCGGCACAAACAGGTTGGCGAGCACATCGCCCTTCTTCACCTTGTCGCCGATGTCGACATTCCACTTGAGGATATACGCATTCATTTTCGGAAAGACGGACGACCGCTCAAAGCTCTGCACGAAGCTGGGCTGCGCGACTGTGCGAACGATAGTCCGGACTTGCGGCTTGACCAGGCGCACGGCCGGCGGCTCGTCCACGCTTTTGTAGTCATTCTTCGGCTTCTGTTCGCATCCCGGCGCCACCAGAACTGCGAGGAAGCCCGCGAGGAGAATGCACGCGCGCCAGCCGAATCCGGCCGGACGATCTGGTCTGGCTGCCGAGACGACGGAGTGCCCCATCACGGTTTTGCGCCCTCCGTCGCCGGTCCGACTTCTACCGGTGCACCGTCGACGTGCAGCGCCAGGTCGCCAAGGATTACTTGCTCCGTCCCGTCAATCGGTTGCCACGGAGGTTCAGCCTCAGCCATTTCGCCGGAAGAAGGAATTCGGCGATTGATGACTTCAATCCACTCGCCGTCGCTGACTCCTGTTTGTACCTCCGTCTTCACCGCACGCCCATTCTCGTATGACCAGTAATACGCCTGGTCGCCGGAGTGCGAAAGCGCCGACTCAGGCATCGCTCGCACACCCGGGCGCTCGATCCTCAAATTGACGTACGCATATACCCCCGGCAAGAGCTGACTGCCGGGGTTCTTGAGGTCGATCTCGGCGCGAAGCGTGCGGCTCTTCTGATTGAGGGCCCATGCGATGCGTGTGACGGTGCCTTCGAGCGGCTCATCGCGGTAAGCCTTCGCAATCACCGTCGCTTTGGACCCCGGGTGCACAAAGTTGGCGTCCTGCTCGGGGATATCCACGAAGATCCGGACGACGTCGACCCGGTCCACCACATAGATCGGCGCCGCACCCCCGGGCGCGATATCCGGGGAGAGGTAGAACGCCGTCGGGTCGCCGGTGGCGGGCATGACGAAATCGAAAGTATTTGCGTTTCGGGCTGTGATCACGCCGTCGAACGGGGCGCGGAGCGTGAGATAGTCCACCCAGGCTTTCGCATATCGTTCCTCGCTCTGGGCCACTTTCAAGTCGGCCTCGGTAACCCTGACATCCACCTGGCTCTTGGCAAGTGTCGCTCGGGCAAAGTCCAGCTCTGCCTTTGCCCGCTTGATGGTCGCTATCGCCTTGTCGCGCGCCGCGGTGCTTGAATGGAGCTGATTGGTTGACTCGAAGAGGACCCGGCGATCGATCACGACGGACTCAACTTGACGCTCGAGCCGCTTGACCTCGGTATCCCACCGGTCGACTTCGGCCTGATACCGCTTCAAGATCTCCTCGGCTTCCTTCACGCGGGCGTCGGCCGCCGCGACATCCGCCCTGGCCACTTCCACCTCTTCCTTGGCCAGTGCGATCCGTTCTCGGTCGAGCACGACTGCCGCCGTCTTCGACGCCAGCTCTTCGACCAGCTCGGGCGCGAACAGGTTGGCCAGCACGTCGTTCTTCTTCACTTTGTCGCCGATGTCCACGATCCACTTATCGATATAAGCGGTCGGCTTGTTGAAGATCGACGTGCGCTCAAAGCTCTCGATGAAGCTGGGCTGCCCGACGATGCGCACAATGGTGCGGACCGGCGGCTTGATCACCTGCACGAGCGGGGGTTTTGAGTTATCGGTGAAGTCGATCTTCGCCTGCTGGCCGCAGCCGGCCGTCGCCGCGAAAGCGACGAGACCGAAAACGCGCCACGCTCGCGCCTGCCGCATCAGAGTACTCCGAGCAACGGATCGTCCCAAGAACCACCACGCGGTCATCCCATCAACGTCCATCAGTTGCGCCTCCCGTCGCATGGCCGGCATCGTCGTCGCCGTGGTTCAGGTCGTCATTCACTTCGTGTTTCTGGGACGAGCCCGCCGCCGAAGCGTGCGATCCCGGCGAGCCGGCCTCGCCGCCTTCCTGGCCTTCGTGGGCATACGCGTCCGGGTCGTAGTGCGAGCTCTCCTTGTCGTCCGGGTAAATCGACGCCGAGCGGGCCTCCTTCTTGCCGATCACAACTGCGAAGATCGACGGCACAATGAGCAATGTGGCGAACGTTGACATCACGAGCCCGCCGATGACCGCCCGGCCCAACGGCGCCTGCATCTGGCTCCCACGTTCCAGCGCCAGCGCCATCGGCACCATGCCGACGGTCATCGCGCACGCTGTCATCAGAATGGGCCGCAGCCGCTCGCTCGCGCCCTTTATGGCCGCCTCGGTCGAAGAGGCGCCGGCCTTCCAGTGCTCGTCGATGAAGGTCACGAGCATCACCGAATTCGATACCGAGACGCCCAGGCACATGATCGAACCCATGAATGATTCGATGTTCAGCGACGTGTTCGTGAAGTAGAGAATGGTCGCGATGCCCGCGAGAACGCCCGGCACCGCGCCGATTGAGATCAGCGCGAGCCGCGGCGACTGAAAATATGCGGTCAAGAGCACGAAGATCACGAACACGGCGACGCCAAGCCCGATTCCCAGCGACTGGAACATCTCGAGCATCGGGGGAAGCTGGCCCATCGTCTGTACGCGCACTCCGCGGGGCGGATCGCCGGCGGCGGAGAGCGCACGGGCGACCTGGTCTGCCGCGCGGCCCATGTCCTCGCCCTCGACATTGGCCGTGAGCGTCACATAGCGCTGCGACATGTCACGGTCGATCTCGCCGGGCCGCACACCCTTCTTAACCGACGCCACGTCGCGAATCATCAGATTGACCAGTGGGTTGACCGATTCCACCGGCAACGTTTCGACGTCTTCCGGCTTCTCGATCCTGAGCGGCGGTACCTGGATCTGAACGAGGTAGTCGAAGCCGGTCTTCACGTCGATCCAGTAGTTGAGCGAGGCGAAGCGCGTTGACGACGTTGCCATGACAACCGCGTGGCCCACGTCCTCGACCTGGGCGCCGGAGAGCCCGGCCTTTTCGCGATCGATGTCCAGCTCCACCGTGGGGTAGTCAAGCTGCTGGACAAATCCCACATCTTTGAGGAACGGGATGCGCCGCATGTTGGCGGCAATCTTCTCCGCGTGCTGCCGCACCAGCTTCAGGTCGGTGCCGACGATTCGCACGGCGATGGGCGTCGAGGAGCCGAAGCTCATGACGGTGGTCACGATGTCTCCGGGCTCGAAGCCGAAGGTCGACAACTTCGCCTGTCGCTGCGCGTCCGCAGGGGACAAACCGCCCTGCTCGAGCCGCTTCGCCATCCAGGGAATCACATTCTTGGGCAGCACTTCGCGCAGGCGCTCGCGGAATCGGTCGAGCTTGATTCCGCTCGCCTCGGAGAGTGCCACCCGCAACTGGCCGTCGTCCGGCCCGCGCATGAACAGCACCATGTTGTCGATGCCGAAGTTCGGGGCAACCTGCCCGACGTAGCCCATCGTGATCTCGATGTTTTCCGGCTTTGCCTCGCGCTCGATCTCCTCGAGGCACTTGAGTGCCATCTGCCGCGTCAGCTCGAAGTTCGAGCCAGGCGGAGGCCGGAACCGCAGCACGAACTCCCCGGAATCGATCTGAGGGAACAGCTCCCGGCCGACCTGGATTCCCAGTCCCCCCAGGATCAGGGCACTTGCTATCAGATAGATTGACACGGTCAGCCACCGCAGCCGCACGAACCAGCTTACCGCCGTGCCGTAAAGCTTGAGAAACCGGTCGAACAGCCCCTGCTTCTTTTCGCCATGGCCTCCGTGGTGCTTGAGCAGCCTCACGCACAGGATTGGCACAAACGTGCTCGAGAGAATGTACGACGAGATCATGGCAAATCCGACACCCAGGGTCAGCGGCATGAAGAGCGACCGCAATGGGTCTTCCATGATGAACGCCGGAATGAATACCGACAGGATGCAAAGCAGCGCCAGCAACCTGGGAACCGCCGTGGCGTTGCTCGCGTGCAGCACCGCGGTGGCGATGTGTGACGTGTGCTCCATCTGGACGTGCACGTTCTCGATCGTCACCGTCGCCTCGTCGACCAAGATGCCGATTGCCAGCGCCATCCCGCCCAGCGACATGATGTTGATCGTGTTGCCCGTCATGTAGAGCCCAAGGAGCGACCCCAGTAGCGCCAGCGGAATATTGGACACCACCACGATCACGCTGCGCGGGTCGCGCAGGAAGAGCAGGATCATCAGTCCGGTCAAGCCTGCGCCGATCAGCCCCTCGGTGGCGACGCTCTTGACCGCCGCCACGACCGTGGGCGACTCATCGAACTCGAAATTGATCGTGACGTCCTCGGGCACGGCTTCGCGGAACGTCTTCATGTTCTTGTGGATGTCGGCCACGACGGTCAGGGTCGATCCGGTGTCCTTCTTGATGATCGGCAAATAGACCGAGTTCTTGCCGTTGACCAGCGCGTATCCATACGTGATATCCACGTAGTCCTGGATGGTCGCCACGTCGCGGAGGTAGACGTTCCTCTCCAGCTTGAGCGGAATGCTCCCCAGTTTCTGGATGTCGACAACGGTGGCATTGTTGGCGACGACCGGCATCGAGTCCTTGATGTAGATGTTGCCCGCCGGAATGACCGTATTCCCCTTGGCCAAGGCTGCGATGACCTGCTGTGGGGTCAGGTTGTAGTCGAGAAGCTTGTTGGGATCGACATTCACGACGATCGACCGCATGTTCGGGCCGAACGGCGAGATCGCGACGGTGCCGGGAACGTTCTGCTGCACCAGCGGCCGGATGATGTTTTGCGCCAGGTCGCCCATCGCCCCCAGCGAGGTTTCCGTGCTCTCGAACACAAGGTAGCCGACGGGGACGCTGCCTGCGTCCATGCGCATGATCATCGGCGGCAAGGTTCCCTTGGGCATCCACGACATCGCCCGGTCCGACATCGCTACCACCTGGGCCATCGCCTGGCCCATGTCGGTACCGTTGAAGAACGAAAGCTCGCACAAGGCCACCTGCTGAATGTTCCGGGTATTGATATCCTTGATGCCATCCACGTACTGGAAATACAGTTCCAGCTCGTTGACGATGAACCCCTCCATCTGGTCCGGGCTCATCCCGATATAATCGAGGAACACGTAGATCTTCGGAACGTTCAGCGAGGGGAAGATGTCCACCCGCATACTCGTCCCGGCATAGATGCCCCCACTGATCAGCGCCACGACCAGCATGAGGGTCGTGATTGGGCGTTTCATCGCTAAGACGGTCGGATTCATAACCCACCCCACCGGGGCAGCCCGTCGATCCTGCTTCCGGCGCTTCGATCGCGCCGATCGCGGGAAGGGGGCAACGCCGGTACTTATGCCTTGGTGCGGCTCATCACGTCCGGGAGGAATCGCTTCGACTCGCTAACGATTGAACCCCGCCGCATCGGTTTATTTCAAGGAAAAACTACCAGAAGGGCGACCCAATGCCAACCATCACACGGGAGATTCGGCCAAGGTTGGCACTCGTCCAGGCTTTCACGTGGTTGAGGTACTCCCATGCGGCGAGCTGACCAGTTTGTCCTGATCGGCTCGGCCGTTCCGCTCGCTTGGCTGGGCATGATGGCCGTCCACGAAGCTGGCCACGTGCTCGGAGCCCTCCTGACTGGCGGCACTGTCAAAGTGGTTGTCCTCCATCCGCTCAAGATTTCTTGCACCGTCGTCTCCCACAACCCACATTCTCTGCTCGTGACCTGGGCTGGTCCGGTGGCAGTAGTAAAGTGGTAGAACTTCTCAGGGGTAAGTCCTGGCGGGGCGGAAGCCGTAATTCGCGCTACGGATCACCGGCAGGTTCCCGGGACGGTGCGCTGCGCGGACGAACGACGATTCATAGACGAACGCCCCGCCCCGAAGCACACGATTGGTGTCATTTACATGTGAAATATTCTTTATAGAATCTAGTGTAGCATCAGCCTGGCCTGCCTTGTACGCGTACTCTTCGTCTTGCACCCATTCGTACATGTTCCCCAGCATGTCGAACAACCCAAAGTCATTCGGTCGGAGACTCCCGCACGTCCAGGCGTGCCCCTTGCTGTTAAGCTGGTACCGAGCATACCCGTCGAGCAATTCGAGCGAGAGACCGTAGTAGCGACTCGTCGTCGTGCCTGACCTGCATGCAAATTCCCACTCCGCCTCGGTCGGAAGGCGATAGCCCTTGCGCAGGAGAACGTCGGCGGGGATCGTCATCCCCGTCGTGTAGTTGCCGTTTTCGGCGGGAAGGTAGCACCACTGTTCCTTCGGCAACCCCTCCTGCTCGCTGAGCCAGTTGCAGAAGGCAGCGGCGGTATACCAGGAAAACCCTATCATCGGGCCGTTCGGGTCGGGGCTGAATTTATTCACACTCGCTGCATCAATATCCCAATCGGGATTCTGCTTCGCGAATGCCTGCCACTGTTCCTTGGAGACCTCTTTGGCGGCGATGGCAAAGGCGCGGGGAATGACCACACGGTGTGTTGTTTCGTCGCTGTCATGCTCCGGCTCCGCGGGCGGCGACCCCATGAGGAACTCCACCGGACCCTCGATCACGGCGAACGTCTGCCCCTGGCTGTTCACGAGCCAGCGACGCTCGCCCCGGTCCTTGAGTTTCGATAGCTCGGTGTCGATCGCCTTCAGTTTCTCGTCGTTCCTCCACTGCCGGAGCGCCCACTCCGCCGCCCCGTGGATTCCAGCGTCAGGGTCGTTGCGATAGAGATCCAGCAGCTTGCCGACCAGAGGCTCACGCTCGCCGGGAGACAGTCCGTCCGTGCCGTACGCCGCCACCGCCAGGATCAGCGCCCGCCTTATCGACGTCTCGGGGTGGAAGAGGATTCCGTCCATGGCGCTGGCAACCCGGTCCATTTTTCGGATGGGGAGTGAATGCAGTCGGTCGAACTCGGCGACGATCAGCTTCGGGTCGGCACCGAGGGGGGCGAGCCAGTTGACGATGAAACTTCGGAGCCGGGGGTCCGCGCTGTGCCGCAGCAGAGGCCAGATCCTTTCGGTTCGACCTAGCCGCACCAGCGCCACCGCCGCCCGCGCCTGGCGCTGGGCAACCTTATCCTTGTCGTCTTCCGTGGCCTCGGGCGTCGGCTTTCTGGCGACCTCGGACTCGAGGACCGTCAGAGCCTGCGAGGCCACGGCTTGGACCTTCGGGAAGAGCATGGCAAACTGGGGTCCAGTGGCGTCCATGAGCAGGTCGGCCAGCACGTCCGGCCGCTCGGCGGCGTAGTCGGACAGGATGCTCGTCGCCAGGGACCGTTCGGACTCCAGCTTGCCCTGGTCTCGAGAGGTTCGAGACAGCGGAGCCATTAGCCGATCGCACACGGGTTGCAGGGTTTTGATCAGAGATGAGTAATGGCTGGGGTTCTTGAGAACCGCCTCCATCAGCCGATCGGTGACGAAGCCAGAGACAGCATCCCAGCGTTTTTTGTCTGCCGCCGCGTCGACAAACGCCAGCGCACACGCCGATCGGAACCGTTGGTCTCTGTCCGCTTTCGGGTCGTCCAGAACTTTCCAGAGCCGATCAACCGGAGCTTGATGGTTATCTTGTATCAGCTTCCAGATCACCGGCAATTCGATCGGGTTGGAGTTGAGCAGGCGATCGTAAAGGTACTCGCCCTGACTTGCGTCCAGCGGAAGTAGGGCGAGACTGGCGTGGAGGTGCTCGCGGCTGGTTTTTTCCGATTCCCCCAGCAAGCGGACCAGCGGAGCCTTGGCCCAGCGGCGGTACGCTGAAAGGTGCTTGATGATCGGTTCCACATCCGCGGTGCTGGCGGTCTTGAGCGACTCGACGAGTGATGAGGCACGCACGGTCCCGTATCCCTCGACACCGGCCCAGGTGACCAACGCGATCAGTACTGCTAGCCCCAGACCCCGCAGAACGTGAACCCGGCCCGCCCGCCTCATCATGTTCGTCTGCAGCTCTGACCAGTCCTTCGTCGTCGTCAGCAAGCGGATGTTTGCCCATTCGAGGGCAGACGGTAGATGGCGGTTTTCGGGCTTGGCGCTCCACACTGCTGATCGTTCTGCCAGCCGCAGCTCCGCACGCCCTTTCCGTGTTTCCCGCTGCTTGCGTGTCAGCCAGTGCCGCAAGGAGTGGACCAGATAATCGTGGGTCAACTGAAAAAAACGCACTCCTTGTGGTTTAGCGGGTTGTTCCCCGGCGACTGAGCCTTCGGGATCCGTCGGCGTGATCAGCCGGAGCTCGCTATCCAGAATCCGCAGCAGGTCGTCGAACTCCCTGGGACGTTCGGCGCACCCTGACGCCTCACGAAGTTCATCGTGCGACCGCATGTGTCCTTTGATGTCCGTGCCGCTGCCGGGCAAAAGGGCTTTCAACACCGCCTGAGCCGCCTTCTGATGCGACCGCAGCGTGGCTGAGCCGAAGGTCTCTTCGAGAAATGTCACGCCGACGCCCTCGGTTCCCCCGACCGCCTTGAGCGTTGCGGGTGTCCAGGCCTTGCCCTTGACCATCTCGGCGAACAACGCCAGGCGGATCGAGATCACCCGGCCGTCCTGCGAAAGCCCTTCGACGGCATCGGCGAGGAAGGTTTCCTGATCGCCGGTCGGAGATTCCGGACTTTCGGGCAATCGTCCATAAGATCGTCCGAAGGCTGCGAGCACGTGGCGGGCATGGATGAGGTCGAAGAGATCGACGGAGGCGGCATTACGTCCCTGATGAAGCTCGATTCCCAGCTCGCTCATGAATCGGGTCAGGGCCATCCAGAAGTCATCGCGCACCATGACGACGCACTGGACGCGCTCGCCGTCGCACTGGCGCAGGGCCTGGGCCAGTCCGGTGTCCTGTTTGTGCCGGTTGGCGTGGAGCCACTGCTCGAACTGGTCGATGACCATGACGACCTTCTGATCGGCACGTAGTCCTTGCCCCTGCCGGATTGCGCTGATGGTCTCCCTCAGATCCAGATCCGCCGGCAAGCTGGCGAGTTTTCTCCCGAGCCCATTGAGGAGCCGGGTCTCAGTCTCGTCGGGGGTCGCCTCGACGTACACGGAGGTGATCCGCTTGGCGAGCCGGGGCAGAAGACCAGCCTTGACCAGCGACGACTTGCCGCACCCGCTGGGGCCATAGATCACACCCACCGTGAATGACGGATCGTCGGTCGCCTCGATGCGGTGCTTCCAGAAGCGGATGCTTTCAGGCAGGCCGTCCTGATCGCGTGGTCCGGGGAGCAGTTGCAGGAAGAAGGCACTGTCGCTCGCGTCGAACGAGCGGAGCCCTTTCGGCAGCACGGCGTTCTGTTTTTTGCTCGCCCGATCGCCGCCGGGCTGATTGGGGGCGGTCTCCGTGAAACGTATTTCGTCCGGCAGGTCGAGTCTCACGCCGGCTTCGGGGCGCTCGACCTCGAAGAACCATTCGAGGATCGGCATCAGTTGCGTGAGCGACTGGTATACATCCGCCGCCCTGATCTTCTGACCGAACTGGTGCGCCCCGACGTTGCCCAGCTTACGGATCGTCTCCGTGTAGGCTTCGAGTCTGGGCGGCAAGTAGCCGTCCTTGACGAGCCGCTGGATCAGGCTCTCGAGGGGCCGAGTGCCGGGCGGCTCCTGCACCCTGCGCTGGAACACGTCCCGGACGACGTACTCCAGCACCTTGCGGGACCGGATGAGCGCCATCTCGGGGTCTCTCGTAGCACCATCGATCGCCATGCCGATCCCCTCCCGCAGCTCGTTGAACTGCTCGGAGAGATCGTTCAGCCGGTTGATCAAGTTTTGGAGCGTGGGTTCCATGTCCGCTTTTCAGTGTCCGACTGCGCCCCGCGGACCTTGGCTTGATCGTTCTGGGCGTGGGGAGTTTTCAGGTCAACGCCGGTATTCAGCGTCATAGAACCGACTCGGCTTGGACATCATTGTCGATTCAATCATCGGATCGCAAGCGGCCGGAGTCAATCTCAGCGATTGGCCGGGCGCGAATCACCGGCGTCGGCCTGCCGGGGCCGGGTGACGAGAAGAACGCGTGTGTCTTTGAACGCACAGTGATAGGGGCTGGCGAAAATGAAGTGGCTATTAGTATACTTGTGCCCTGCGATCCACCATTGAGGATCGATGGTGCCGACCGACGTGTGGTCAATTCGGTTCGATCATTGTCGGACAGCGACTGGGATGATGCACTCCGATGAAGTTAGCAAAACAAACATCACAGCACAGCCTGTTGAGCTATTCGGCGAAGCTTCAACAGCGCCACGAAGCCGCGACGCCGGCAGATGCACGTAAGGAGAAGGGGCAGGTCTTTACACCGCCGAGCATCTGCGCCTTCATGGCAGGTCTCTTTACGCGAATTCCCGACCGCCTCAGACTGCTGGATGCAGGAGCCGGAGTTGGCTCACTGGCGACAGCGGTCTGCGACCGGGTGCTCACACTCCGCTCGCCTCGCCTTATCGAGATCGTTCTGTACGAAGATGATGCAGCGCTGCTACCGCTGCTCGAAGAAAACATGCGGCACTGCCGCGAAGTTCTTGAGGGCGCCGGGCACGAGCTGCGTTACACGATACATGGGCAAGATTTCATCTTGAGCACGCGCGTACGGCGAGCGCAGCGTAAGCTTTTCGATGACGACGAAGCTCTGGAACCATTTGACGCTGCAATTCTGAATCCACCTTACTTCAAGGTCGGCGTTGGTTCGGCTCATGCCCTCGCGATGGAGGACGTTTTTCAAGGTCAGAGCAACATCTACATGCTGTTCATGGCTCGGGCGGCTGAACTGCTGCGAGTGAACGGCGAGATGGTGGCCATCACGCCGCGAAGCTTCTGCAGCGGGCTTTATTTCAAGAACTTCAGGCGGTGGTTCTTCTCGCGCGTGTCGTTGCGTCATGTTCACCTCTTTGAATGCCGGCGCAGCACTTTTGACAACGTCCTTCAGGAGAGCGTGATTACCCACACGCAGCGGTCAGGGGTGGCGGCTCCATCAACGACGATCACGACGTGCTTGGGCCGCGATATACCGGCCAAGCTGGAGGAGCTGACTCTGCCGTCTGCCAAGGTTCTGGACGATAGCTCCGGCGACATGATTCTACGCATCCCGGCGACAGTTCAAGATGCCGCTGTCGTCGACGCGGTCGAATCATGGCCGGATCGGTTTGCCGATCTAGGATTGCAGGTGTCGACCGGACCGGTGGTACTATTTCGAGCTGAGGAGTTTCTGTTAGTGAAGCCGGACGACGAAGGATCCGCGCCTCTGCTTGAGCCTCACAACGTGCGGCCATTTGAAACTGTGTGGCCGCTCGAGCGGCGCGGTAAGCCGACGGCATTTCGCGTGTGCGAAGCGTCGCGAAAGCATCTGGTGCCGACGCGGAACTACGTGTTGCTGCGCCGCTTCAGCGCGAAGGAGGAACGGCGACGACTGACCGCAAGCTGGTTGCTCCGCGCCGAGGAATCGCGGCCGTATCTTGCGCTTGAGAATCATCTGAACTACGTCTATCACGCGGATCGCGAGTTGACGGCCGAAGAGACCTACGGCCTGACGGCGTTGTTCAATTCGGCTCTGCTCGACAGATATTTCCGTGTCATCAGCGGCAATACTCAGGTCAATGCGACCGACGTCAGGTCGATCAGATTCCCCGCCCTCGAACGAGTTGCGGGTATCGGCGGCCGGATGAAGAAGCTGGGTGGCCATCAACCGGCAGCGATTGAACGGATCGTGCTGGAAGTATTGGGGATTAGAGGCGGTTACATCGCACGGGCCGGTTTCACCCAAAAGACATCGGGAAATCGAGTCATTCCTGGGCCAGTGCCAGGCTCAGGGCGTGTACGTGACGGCGTTCCTCACGATGAGCGATTTTCGTAAATACGCTGCCGACATCGCTTGGGAAACCGAAGTCTGGATCGCTGAGTCGCCGGACCACATGATCCATTTCAACGGGCCGAAGTTCCTGGGTCCCGACCCCACGTGACCGAAGTTCGCACCTGTTTGCTGCTCGCGCGGGCCATCCTTCTCGCGTCTTCAACACGTCCGCGACTCGTTCAACTGCCTATTGCCGAACGCGGCCTCGAGCCGCAACCAGCCCGGGCTTCAGGGTGCGAGCACGGGCGCTCGGGGCGTACCTTTCTTTGGTGCAGTCGCAGTCGGTAAGATACAGCCCATGAAAACAGCGATGGCGATTGTGCGTATCAGAGTATGGGTGCGTTCGTGGGTTTATCCGCCTTCGCCGCTCTTTGATTCTGAATTCATCGAAGCAACCTGATGGGCAGAAGAATATGTGCCCACGGGCCAGGAAGAAGTTTACGGCATAGTATCGGCATTCGCTGAAAAACAATACTACTTGATGATAAGTATCTCAGAAGGCCTGGACAAGAAAGCCGACGAACACCTCCGATTCATGGCCACTGTCGGGGGGGCTATTTTGGCAGCCGTCGCAGCCAAACTGATCAGTTTCGAGCGCCCCTGGCTCGCAGTGGTTGGGCTTGCCCTCTTTTGCGTGGCATTGTTCACCGCGATCACGATACGGACGCCGCAAAAAAGTTCGATTCCTATGAGCCCGCGCGAGCTGTTGAGCGTTGCCGAGCTCAACTCCAAGCCAGCCAAACACCAAGTTGAAAGCGTGACCGCGGCGTCGTATCACGTCGCTATTCTTGGGATGAGGAGCCTCACGACTTGGAAAGCCCGATTGCTCACGCGATCGACTCTGGCGTTCATCATGGGCCTGCTCGTGCTGCTTGGCTCAATCCTTCACCGTTAGCGGCTCGTCCTACCGCTCTGGCCGGTGGTCCCGGAATACGTCCCGCTTCTTTCCACGGTGCCACTCGGGGCGACACCCGCCTGACCGATCAGCCCCTGGGACGAGGTGGTAGTGGTGGAAGCCGAGTTTCCGGTCGAAGTTCCTTGGCTGGTGCTCGAATTTGGATTCTGGGTTTGGTTTTCGGAAGGCATCTCGCACCTCTGATAATGCAGCACGTAAGGAATCGCCGAGGACTGTGCTGATATTATATCCGAAACGCAAAACCGCGTCGCCGCGGATGTGAGGATTCCATGTGACGCAATCAGAGTAATCCGTTTCCAAAGGAGCTGTTATGTTGTATGGCCGGAGTCGAAATTGGATAAGCGGCGACTCAGATCGACGCGGGCACCACCTCCGGCGCCAATTGTCCGTCGGACTGATCTCTCCTACCGGAGGTCCGATAATCGCGCAGGCGCCGCGGCCTCACGCCATCTGCTTGCATTGAGCACACCACGCCGATAGGCTACGTTCTGTACACGTAACCTCTTCGAAGTTACGAGGTGCCGTGGCTGATCCGACCGCTGTTCCGCCCGCGATGGACGAGTGCTTCCGGCGATGGGAGGCCTCGGGCGCGGCGGAGCGAGCAAACTATTCGATGTTTTTGAACGAGCTATGCGACCTGCTCGCAGTCGCCCGACCCGACCTATCGAGGCCAGACGACGAGAACAACGCTTACGTGTTCGGCGCGCAGTGCCGTTCCCCAATCCCGATGGGTCCACCACAGTCAAGCGGATCGATCTTTACAAGCGCGCCTGATTCGTAGTCGAGGCCAAGCAAGGGAGCGACAACGTTCTCGAACCGGAGGCGGACGCCTGGCACCGCCCAAACGCATGCGACGAGGCACGGCCGTGCAGGGGACCGACAGTTGGGATGCCGCCATGTATGAGACCAAGGGGTAGGCGGAGCCAATACGGTGAATGAAGGATCAGAAACCGCAGTCCGCCGGCAAAAGCGGATATTCAAAACGCAGCCGTTTCCCTCCCAGGCGAGCAATATCTGGATCGCGCGAGCTGCGAGTGTTACACTCAAGGTTGATCCTTCGTAGGCGGAGTTTGGTCGGCGGAACCGGGTGTCGCTCGGCAGTTTAGCCTGCGCCGCCCAAAGCGGGCGAGGTGGTCGGCCGCGTCTGCCACGCGAGGTCCAGGCGAAGCCGGCGTAGATGTCGGTCACGCCGAAATGGATTATCACGCGGATGCGAGGTCGACGGGAACGCTCGGTTCGGCGGTGCGAATAGGAGTTTTCCCGGGACCTCGAGATTCAACTGATTCCGTCGCGATACCGGATCGTTTGAACAAAACTGGATCCGAGGCGGAGGGCATTAAGCCATGCCGATTGTTGAGGATCGCTACCGGGGAACTACGGAATACACGCGCGTTTTGGCCGAGCTCGTGCGTGCCGCCGAGTTCCGGGGACTCTCGACTTACCAACATCTCGCGGTCGTTCTGGGATTACCGATTCGCGGAGAGCATCTGGTGAAGGAAATCGGACACCTGCTCGGAGAGATCTCAGAAGACGAGGTGAATCGGGGACGGCCGATGCTCAGCGCTTTGGTGGTTAGCGCTAGCGGGCGGCCCGGCAGCGGACACTTCTACCTGACAAGGAAACTCGGCCGCCTAACCGGGACAAAGGCCGATGAGGAGGAATTCTTGTTGCAGGAGCGCCAGGCCTTGTACCAGACGTGGCAGAGGCCACTTCCCAATGCGACCTGACGCCTACGTAATTGATCAAGCGATGGTGGTGAAATCGCGTTTGACGGCACCGGTTGGTGGGCGGGAAATCTCGGTCAGTCCACTATTATCGCGAAACGAACTAAACGAATTACCCGGCCCGCGTTGACTCGATAGAATACGATGGTGCGCAATCCGGTATTGGTTGGCTCTGCTGGCCGGACCAACCGGCAGCAATCTCCTGACCTTCGATCCCAAGAGCGTGGCCGCGGTGGACACTCGGTTAACGCGCTGACCAATTGGAGTCGATCGAACACCACTCTCGTTGGAACCGGCTCTCCTTCAAGATCGGCGCAAAGGTCGCCCTCATAATTCCGAATTGAGCTTAGCGACAGGCCGCGAGGCTAAGAAGGTTGCCGGTCGAAGTTCCTTGGCTATTGCTCGAATTTGGATTTTGGGTTTGCTTTTCGGGAGGCATCTCACACTCCGGATTATGCTGTACTTAAGGAATCGCGACCGGCGAAGCCAACGACCATCATGGCATTATATCCAAAACGTCAGACCTGGTCGCTTCGGATGCGAGAATGTCGGCCCTCGTGGAGCGCAGGCCGACAATTCGGCAATGTTATTCCCGGCCTGTTCCTAACAGCCTTTGCACCAATGCCGAGCGCTCACCCCTTTCGTCTGCTTGCAATGAGCACACCACACCGATAGCCTACGTTCTTTGCACGTAACGCCTTTGAACGCGTCGCGAGCGTCGTCGTCTCATGACCCCGCACCCGCCTGATGCCCCTGCTGATCTCCTGGGACACCTCGCCTCGGGTGCATCGTCCGCGCGTTCGCGCGCCTGGGCGTGGTGGATCTGCGGGCTGCTCATGCTGGCGACCGTCGTGAACTACATGGATCGCCAGGCACTGAGCGTCACCGCCAAGCGCATCATGTCTGAGTTGCAGCTCAAGAATGAAGATTACGCCTGGCTCGAAACCGGTTTCGGGTTCGCGTTCGCCGCCGGGCAAACGCTGATGGGAATTCTTGCCGACCGGGTCAATGTCCGCTGGTTCTACCCTCTCTTGCTGGCCTGTTGGTCCTTGATGGGGTTCGCCACGGGGTTGATGGATACATTTGCAGGCTTGCTGGTCTGCCGCATCCTTCTCGGCTTGTTTGAAGGGGGAAACTGGCCGTGCGGAATCAAGACCGTTCAGCGCTTGCTGCCGCCGGCAGAGCGGTCGCTGGGAAGTGGCATCCTGCAAAGCGGCGGCGCAATCGGTGCGATGCTGACCCCCTTGGTCGTGGGTCTCCTCCTGACCGACCTCACAGGGAGCTGGCGATTGGCATTTCTGGTGATCGGCGCCGTCGGGCTGTTGTGGGTTGTCTTGTGGCTTGCGTCGGTCAAAAGCGCCGACCTCGAGCTGCCGCGCGATGGCGTGGCTCGAGCGAGCGATGCCGCGCGGGGAAGCCTCGAACACGAGCCCTCGTTCTGGCAGATTCTCTTTTCAGCGCGTTTCGCCGTCGTCTTGTGTGTCGCTATATGCGTCAATCTATGCTGGCACATGTTGCGTGTCTGGCAGCCGCTATTCTTGCAGAACGGGCGCGGCTACAGCGAACGAGCGATGCTGCGCTTCAATGCGGCGTTTTACGTTGCCGCGGACATCGGTTGCCTCGCAACGGGTGCAATCGCACTCGCTTTGCAGCGTCGGGGCGTCTCGCCCGCGCGAGCCCGCCTGCTCGTCTACGTCGCCTGCTGCATGCTCACCGCGTGTGCTACGCTCGCGGCCTTCTTGCCCAAGGGTCTCGCGCTTCTGGCCGTGCTGCTCGTGGTGGGATGCGGCAGTCTGGGGCTGTTTCCGTTCTTCTACGCTCTGAGCCAGGAGCTGAGTTCCAGACATCAGGGCAAGGTTATCGGTGTCTTGGGAACATCGGCCTGGCTGGCCCTGTCGGTACTTCATCCGGTGTTCGGCCGTTATATTGACGCCACAGGATCCTTCGATCTTGGGCTCGCGCTGATCGGTTGGGTGCCGCTCGTTTCGTGCGTCGTCTTGTGGCGTTTCTGGCCAGGCTCGCGGAGCCCTTCCCCGAAACTTGTCGCGAAGGCGCAATGATGATTCAACCCGGACTGAGAGTTCTCGTGACGGGCGGCGCTTCGGGCATCGGCTGGGCGATCGCCGTTTGCCTGCAAGAACAAGGTGCCCGAGTCCATCTCTGCGACGCCTCGCCCGAGCTTCTGGCCGAGGCCCTCTCTCGAAAACCCGAAATGACCGGGACTGTCGCCGACGTTGCCAGCGCGCCGCAAATCGATCTGGTCTTTGCTGATCTTGGGCAACGTCTCGGCGGGATGGATGTGCTCGTGAACAATGCCGGTATCGCCGGTCCCACGGCACCCGTCGAGGATATCAATCCCGACGACTGGTCGCGCACGCTGGCAGTGAACATCACGGGCCAGTTCCTGTGCGCTCGCCGCGCGGTCCCGCTCCTCAAGGCGGCCGGCGGCGGCTCGATCATCAATATGTCGTCCGTCGCCGGCCGACTGGGTTATCCGCTGCGAGCGCCCTACGCGGCCTCAAAATGGGCAGTCATTGGCTTCACCGAGAGCCTGGCCATCGAGCTTGGGCCGCACGACATTCGAGTGAATGCCCTCTTGCCTGGATTCGTTGAGGGCGAGCGAATTCGCCGCGTGATCGCCGCGCGGGCCGAAGCACTGGGCCTTTCCTGCGACGAAATGGAAAGCCGGTATCTCGAACAGGTCTCCCTGCGCCGGATGGTCACGCACGCGGACGTGGCGGCAATGGCCCTGTTCCTCTGCTCTCCCACCGCTCGCAATATCAGCGGACAATCGCTCTCTGTGTGCGGCAATGTCGAAGTCCTGCGATAATGCGATCCGTTCCATCCATTTCCAGGCATTGACTCATTCGGGGCCGTCCATGTCGCGACAGACAGGTGCTCAGTTTCTCGCGGACAGCCTGCACGCCTACGGCGTCACTCACGTCTTTTTCGTGCCGGCGATCCTCAGCCACACGCTGGCTGAGCTTGACCGGCGCACCCCCATCAAGCGAATCCTGACGCATGGGGAGAAAGCAGCCGTCTACATGGCGGATGGCTATGCCCGCGCGTCTGGACGCGTGGGCGTGAGCTTCGCCCAGTGCATCGGCGCCGCAAACCTGGCGGCCGGCCTGCGCGACCCCTATCTCGCCTGTTCCCCGCTGGTGGTATTGACCGGCGGTCCATATGCGCAATCGAGAAGTCGCCACGTCTATCAAGAGATCGAAGATTTCCCGCTCTTCAAACCGGTGACCAAGTACAGCGCGCGCGTCGAAACGGTGACGCGGCTGCCCGACACGCTGCGCCAAGCGTTCCGCGCGGCAACGACGGGCTCGCCGGGGCCTGCCCATCTGGAGCTCGCGGGCCATCAGGGCGAGCTCGAGCAAGAATCGGCCGACCTCGAGGTGATCGCCGAGCCGCAGTTCGGCAGCGTGCCGCCCCTGCGAATCGCGCCCGACCCGCAGGCGCTCGCGGAAGCGGCACAACGGCTCGGCGCGGCGCACCGTCCGATCATCGTGGCCGGCGGTGGCGCGCGCACTTCAAACGCCGGCGCCGAGCTGCGCGAGCTGGCCGAACGGCTGGCGATCCCCGTCGCCACCTCGCTGAACGCCAAGGAGCTGCTCCCGGGCGACCATCCACTCAACGTCGGAGTCGTGGGCACTTACGCGCGACAAAGCGCCAATCGTAGCGTGCTGGCCGCGGACCTCGTGTTCTATGTCGGCAGCCATACCGGCAGCCAGGTTACCGCCAGGTGGCAGGTGCCGCGGCCGGGCACGACCGTCATCCAACTGGATATCAATCCGGCCGAGCTCGGGCGGCATTATCCCAATCGCGTCTCACTCTGGGGCGATGCCCGGCTCGGGCTCCGCGGCTTGATCGAAGCGAGCGACGCAAGCACGGCTGCCAGTCGCCGCGAGTGGGTCGAGCAGGTTCAGGCACTCGCGCGTGATTGGCGCACCGAAGTCGCACCGCAGGCAGATTCGAGCGCCGTGCCGATTCGGCCCGAGCGACTCTGCCAAGAGCTCAGCCGAATTCTGCCGGAGGACACCCTGGTCGTCTCCGAAACCGGACATGCCGGCATGTGGACCGGCGCGATGCTCGACCTGAACCGGCCCGGCCAGAGCTACATCCGGGCGGCGGGTTCGCTCGGGTGGGGCTTGCCAGCGGCACTCGGGGCCAAGCTGGCCGCTCCCGAGCGGCCGATCCTCCTGTTCTCCGGCGACGGCGGCTTCTGGTACCACCTGAGCGAGCTGGAAACGGCCGTGCGCTGGAACATCTGCGCCGTCCTGCTGGTCAACAACAACCGGTCGCTGAATATGGAGATTGATATCTACAAAGATGCCTATGGCGGGCAACTGGAGCGGAACCACGCCGAGTTGTGGAAATTCAGTGATGTCAGCTTCGCCGCCGTGGCCGAGACGATGGGCGCCAGGGGCATTCGCGTCGAGAAGCCTGGTGAAATCGCAGGCGCCCTCGACCAGGCTTTCGCGGCCCGGCGGCCTTGTGTGGTTGAGGTATTGAGCGATATTGATGCAATTGCTCCCTGGGGCTATGTGGGTGCTTGAACCGCGAATGTGGCACTGACAGGGTGAAGAAGATCATGAAAGAGCAGGGCGGCATTCACCGGGTCGCGATCCTCGGGCTGGGGACGATGGGGCATGGCATAGCCCAGACGTTCGCGCTGGCTGGATATGAGGTCGCTTGCTTTGACGAGTCGGCAACCACTCGTGACTCGTTTATCGAGCGTGTCCGCGTCAACCTGGCGGCATTCGTCGACGCCGGCCTGGTCGAGTCGCGCGACGTCGAACCAATCGTTGCCCGCCTGCTCACGGCCGGAACGGAAGCCGAGGCTGTGTCCGATGCACAATTCGTGACGGAAGCGATTCCTGAAGACCTGGCCGCCAAACAGGCTCTGCTGGCGCGACTCGAGCGGACTGTGACTCCCGAGACGATCCTGGCGAGCAACTCGTCGAGCTTTCCCATTTCGCAATCGGGCAGTCTGCTCGAGCATCCGGAACGCGCCCTCGTGACGCACTGGTTCAATCCGCCCCATCTGACCCCAGTCGTTGAGGTGGTCCCCAGTCCGCGCACGGGCAAGGATGTGGTCGAAAAGACGATGCGGTTGCTCCGAGCCATCGGCAAGCTGCCGATCCACTTGCGACGTGAATTGCCCGGCTTTCTCGTCAACCGCATACAGGTCGCCATACAGCGTGAGGTGTGGGACCTGGTCGACCAGGGCGTTGCGACTCCCGAGGAAATCGACGCGGCAATTCGAGGCACGATCGGCTTTCGGTTCGCCGCCATGGGACCGCTCGAGATTCACGACTTCGCCGGCCTGGATATCCAGCTCACCACCTACCGCAATCTCATTCCCGAGATTCGTAGTGTCACCGCTGTGCCAGCCGCGATCGAACAGCTCGTGGCCGGCGGACGCCTTGGCATCAAGACCGGCCAGGGCTTCTACAACTATCCGCCCGAGCGTCTCACCGCCCGGCGCTCGCGGCGTGACTCGCTCTTACTGAAGCTCTGGAAGCTGCTGTACGGCTCATCCAGATGATGAGCAAGATAAAGGTGTCAGGAACCGTTAATACCAACAAATGACAGGCGACCGGCGTGGGGTCGCTTCTTGATCGCGATCATGCTCGCCGGGGCTGCTGTCGTGTAATCGCTTGTGTCAGCGGGCGGGAAGATCACCGACAGTGCGTCGAGCCCGGCCACCGGGATGGTGCCGATAGCGAGGCTATACGAAAAGGTGTCGGGCACACGAGCAATCGCATCGAGCTGGCTCGAATCAAACGCCGTACCGTATCGAACCGAATCCGGCACGCCCCGATTCATCGCAGGCGCGGCCGCAGGGGCGATGAGATTCGCTGGCCCCGCGTCGTTGAGTGTATCCACCGGTCCACCCTTATCTACGCCAATGGACTCAATACGGTTACCTGAGCTGAGGGGGCCGCTATCGAGCGTCGTCGCAATAGATGTCGCGAGCTGACCCGCCACCGCGCCAGAGGTCGGATGCTGCGCGGACTGCTCGACAGCAACTGCCGCCTGCAGCTTGGGCGTGTCCCAATTGTAATAGGTGGGCGCGGCTACGGCCCAGGTATTGATGTTAGCGACTGCACTGGCCACGAGTGGCAGTGTGCCTCCCGCGTTGTAAAACTCATCGAGGATGTCAATCGCTAACTGCTTGGTTCGCGGGTCGAGGTTGGCATACATGCCAACATTGGGAGTGCTGCTGCTGTACCCGTCGTTACCCATGTTCAGATAGCCATTGAAGATGCCATTCACGGGTGTGCTGTTTTCGATGTTCTGGGCGAAAGTGTAGCCACCTTCATAGCCAACGTCATGCAGGCCGTACTGCTGTTCAATCGCGACGTCAGTCTCGATCCGGCTGCTGAGGTTCAAGCTTGTGCTCAGCAAGGCAGGCGTTGTTTCATTGAACATCCCATTGACGGTCTGGATAGCCAGATTGTCAAGGAAGATCGTGCCCGACGGCAATGTGCTCGTGAAGGTAACAGTGTACGTATATGCCGTGGCGCCGGTATAGAAGGCCTGCGACCTGTCCCAGATGAAGTTGTTTTCAGAGATTGAATAGTTCGGGACACCCTCGCTTATCGGAATGCCCTGGCCGCTGTTGATGGTTGGACCACCATTCGTGGGGGTGAGGGTGATGGTAAGACCGTAGCTATAGTTGGTCGGCACGTTTTGGGTCGCGTACAACGTGATGTCCGCGTAGCCGCCGCTGAAGGTAACGTTTTGGCTGATACTGGCGCCGGCCCCCAGGTAAGCAGTCTGCGTGCTATACCCTGTCCCCGTGACGAACCCGTCTCCCGAACTGGCAAGGCCAACGTTCGAGTCCTGGAAAGTGAGGGAGGTGGGCGTGACGGACGTAACCGTAAAGGTCCCATTATAGCCGCTGGCGACGACGCCGGAGACCGTTACAGATTGGCCAACCTGGAAGTATTGCGTCGCCGTGGTCGTGATCGTCACTGTATTGCCCGACTCCGTGGCCCCGTTGGTTACCGCAATGGCGGAGAACAGCGGTGGGGCGTTCGGATTGCCCATGCTGGAACCATTGGCGACCACCCCCGCCGAGCCACTAGACGACCACCCAGTGAGACCGTTCGCAAAGCCGGGGTTGGCGAAACCGACGTCACTGAAGCCACCGACCAAGTTGGAGACGTAAAAGGCACCGCCGCCGCCGTACAGGTAATAACTAACCGGATGAACCGCGCCGAAGGTACCAGCGATGAAGCCAAGGGCACCAGTCCAGTAACCACCGGTCTGCCACTCGTACACGGGCCGAACTCGGCTATTGTTCGCGGCGGCGGCGACATTGCTCTCCCCGAAGGCCGTCTTGAAGGCATTGCTGATCTGCACGTCGCGCAGCCCGACCCAGCCCTGACCGACCGTATAACCATTCACAGAGGCGGCGTTGCTGAAGTACATTGGCGAGGCGCCGTCCGTGGACGGTGCAGGATCAGCGTTGTACGTGCCGAGGAAGGCGCTGTCGTTGCTACTGTTCACGTTGTAGTAAGTGGCGAGCAGTGCCCCGTCGTTGTACGCATTGCTACCGCCGCCGGGATAGAGCGGGTCGTTCTGGTTGTTCGTCAAATAGTCGTAGAGCGCACGTTGGCTCAACTGGTTGGCCCAGCCATCCCAGCGAGACTCGGCTTGAGCATAGCCAGAGTTCCAGATCTCATTCGATAACTCGATGTAAACCTTGAGATTGGGGTTGAGCGGCTTCCAGATGGGATCCGACTGGGGGCTCGTGTAAGGAGTGACACCGTTACTGCCATAGGCGAACAGGTCCGCCAGGTTGGTGAGGTAGCTGGGCGACGCATTGATCGGGATGTCGATGTACACGTCCTTGCCGGTCTCATTGGCCAGCGCTATCTGAACCTCCCAGGGGACACCGGCAAAGGCAGCTCCGCCAGAGACACCGGTATCAACGCCGGTGCCGCTATTGAACGTGTACGTCGACCAGAAATTATCGGAGACGAGGGTACGGTCTGACCAGTTAGAGGTAAGGTTGTCCGCAGTGGTGTAGGAGAGGGAGTTGATGCGCAGGACCGTGTACTGAGCATACATGTTGAGCGCCGCGGGGACGAACAACGTTCCCACAGGAAGTGGCGTGTTACCCCCCAGCGCCGAGGGTTGCATAACGTATAAGTTCGTGATGCCGTTCTCAGGATTAACCAGCGCGGTTCCACCGCCTGGATTGGTGGGCAGGGTCGACGCGGTTGTGGCGTAAGTGAAGGTGTTGCTCGAGGCGCTCACGCTCGTGATCACATAGGTGCCGTTATAGTTGGCTGCGCTACCCGTGAAACCGGCGATCGTCACTTCTTGGTTCTGGGCGATGCCACTCACCGATGAGACGGACACCGTCACGGTTCCGTGCGAGTCGCTGATTGCGGTAATGGCCAGGGGAGCGGCAGTCGGATTGCGGCTGGTGTTTGTGAAGGTCATCTGAAATCCTGCCGTACTGCCGGGGTCTGGAATTGGCGAGACGACCATCGTGGCAGTGGTCGTATTTGTGCTGGGATCATAGCCCTCTCCGGCTTGAAGCACGCTCGTGTGTAAGTCGGTTCCGTTTACCCACCAATCAACAGTTTCCGGCGAGTTAGTTACAGTCGCCATGCCGTTGAACTGCACCAGGTAGGATCCACCGTCCTGGATGTTAGGATCCCCGTACCCGAGGTTAATCCCGGCATCTACTTCCGGCCAGAGATTGCTGTCGGTCGGGGCTGCGACGTACCGATCCGCCGCTAACGACCAGCTCGCATAGACGGCGCCGTTGACCAGATTGGCGAACAGGTTGTCTGACCCATCGACATCGAGACCGACCTGTGTGACGGGCTCGATATCCTCCAGGGGTGTACTTGGGCTGGACCACTGAAGCTGGACCTGCGCCACGCTCCCGGAAGTCTGCGAGTAGTCTAGCTCGACGGAATAGTCCTGGCCGACTTGAAGCGCCATCGTGGCCGTGTCGGTTGTCTGGCCGTGGTAGGTCCAGTCATTGATGAGCGGATTGCCTTGCTGCTGTCCGACGTGAGTGACCCATAGCCGAACGCCGTTGCCGGCGGAGTTGATCACAAAAGTGTACGTCTCGCTGAAGTTGGGGGTCAGTATACCCGTCCATTTTGCCGACCAGTTGTTCGGCCCTACCGATGCGAACGCCGGGTCGGTCGAGCCGCCAGGAATCGCGTTCCCGTCCGTCCATAAAAAGTCGGCGCGGTCGTCCCAGCGAGTGAACGTAGGAGTGCCCGACAAGGTCGAATTGCTGTAGTACTGGCCGAGGAGGCCAACGCCGGACTGGCTGCTCAGCGTGCCCGTGATGCCCGGAGTCGTGGTGTCGGTGGCCGTGATATATTGGGCGCCGGCGGTCCTGAGCGTGGTGGCGAAGGTGTGCGTGCCGTCATCCGCGGCGACGAAGGTGTAGCTTGCCGGCAGGCCGGCCAGGGAGTCACCGCTCGTGAACTGGATGGTGCCTCTATAGCCGGTGGCGACATTGCCGCTCGCGTCCTTCGCAGTAACGGTGATGTTGAACGGGCTACCGGCCGCAACATACATCGGGCCGTTGACGGCCGTCGGGCCGGTGACGGTCAACTGGCTCGCGGGCCCGGCCATGACCGCCGGGTCGAAAAACAGTCCGCTCAAGATTCCGTTGGGGCCGGCTTGCCGTGTGATGGTGATGATCACGTTGCCGGTGACCTGCCACTGAAGATATTCCCCTCCCTGGAAATTGGAGATGGACCTGGTATCCAGGATCGCGCCGCTCGAGGCGCTTGTGATCTGGATCTGCTCGGCGCGACCGCCCTTGTCGAAATCACACGCGTAGAGGGCGATGTCGTGCGCTTGACCGTCGTTGAGATTGACCGCAATCGTGAAGCTCGTGCCGGAATCCCAGCAAGCGCCGACGCGGTTCGTGCTGCCGGGAATCTGGAGGGCTTGAGCTTCGGACGAGGTGGTGGTCCAGGTGTAGTTTTTTTGTCCGGCGATCGTGACGGTTGCGTAGGAGGGGACGCTGACCGCGTCGCTGATGATGTCGTAGCCCTGGGTGCCGTAGGCGTTCTCCCAGTTGCCTTGCGTCGTGCTGTCCAGTTTCACGAACGTGGCGGAGGACGCGCCGCTGGAGTTCACGGTTGCGGTTTCGCTTCCCGTGATGCTTGACGTCACCGTATCGGTGGCGAAGATCGTCTGCGTCCCGGTGGCGTTCAGGGTTGCGCTGAACGACTGCGTGCCCGCATTTCCCGAATTGAAGGTGTAGTCCGGAGGCAGGACTGCGCTTGGGTCGGTGCTGGTGAAATGCACCTTTCCGGTGTAGCCGGTTGCGATATTGCCGTAAGGATCGTATGCGGTGACCGTGAAGTTACTGGCGGCACCGGGCGTGACCGAGCTGGGAAGCCTTGTGACCGCCAGCGACGACGCCCCGACGGGCTGGACGACGATCCCGGTCTTGCTGCCCGTGATGCTCCAGTTCGCGGTGTCGGTGGCCGTCAAGTACTGCGTGCCCGCGGTCTTGAGCGTCGCCGAGAACGTGTGCACGCCGTTATCCTTGCCTGTACCGGTCGTGAACGTGTAGCTGGCCGGCAGGCCAGCCTGGGAGTCTCCACTGGCGAACACGACTGTGCCCGTGTAGCCGGTCGCGATGTTGCCGTAAGCATCGTATGCGGTGACCGTGAAGCTACTGGCGACGCCTGCCTCGTCTGGGGTGGGGAACCCGGCGATGAGCAGCGACGCCGCGCCGGCCGGCTGGACGACAATGCCGGTCAGCGTGCCCGTGATGCTGGGAGTCGTGGTGTCGGTGGCCGTGATATACTGGGTGCCGGCGGTCCAGAGCGTGGCGGCGAAGGTGTGCGTGCCGTCATCGGCGGCGACGAAGGTGTAGCTTGTCGGCAGGCCGGCCAGGGAGGCACCGCTGGCGAACTGGACGGTGCGTGAATAGCCGGTGGCGACATTGCCGCTCGCGTCCTCCGCAGTAACGGTGACGTTGAACGGGCTGCCGACCGTAACGGCCGTCGGGCCGCTGACGGCCAACTGGCTCGCGGGCCCGACTGTGGCCGCCGGGTCGAAGAACAGTCCGTTCAAGATTCCGTTGTTGCCGAGTTGCTTTGTGACCTTGATGATCACGTTGCCGGTGACCTGCCACTGAAGATATTCCCCTCCTTGGAAATTGGAGATGGACTTGGTATCCAGGATCGCGCCGCTGGAGGCGCTTATGATCTGGATCTGCTCGGCGCGACCGCCCTTGTCGAAATCACACGCGTAGAGGGCGATGTCGTGCGCTTGACCGTCGTTGAGATTGACCGCAATCGTGAAGCTCGTGCCGGAATCCCAGCAAGCGCCGACGCGGTTCGTGCTGCCCGGAATCTGGAGGGCGCGAACGTCGGAGGAGGTGGTGGTCCAGGTGTAGTCTGCCTGTCCGGCGATCGTGACGGTGGCGTAGGAGGGGATCTTGACCGCGTCGCTGATGATGTCGTAGCCCTGGGTGCCGTAGGCGTTCTCCCAGTTGCCTTGCGTCGTGGCGTCCAGTTTCACGAACGTCGCCGAGGACCCGCCGCTGGGGTTCACGGTTGTGGTTTCGCTTCCCATGAAGCTTGACGTCACCTTGTCGGTGGCGAAGATCGTCTGCGTCCCGGTGGCGTTCAGGGTTGTGCTGAACGACTGCGTGCCCGCATTTCCCGAATTGAAGGTGTAGTCCGGAGGCAGGACTGCGCTTGGGTCGGTGCTGGTGAAATGCACCTTTCCGGTGTAGCCGGTTGCGATATTGCCGTAACGATCATATGCGGTGACGGTGAAGTTACTGGCGACACCGGACGTCATCGAGCTGGGAAGCCCGGTGACCGTCAGCGATGCCACCCCGGGCTGGACGACGATCCCGGTCTCGCTGCCCGTGATGCTCGACGTCGCGGTGTCGGTGGCCGTCAAGTACTGCGTGCCCGCAGTCTTGAGCGTCGCCGAGAACGTGTGCACGCCGTTATCCTTGCCTGTACCGGTCGTGAACGTGTAGCTGGCCGGCAGGCCAGCCTGGGAGTCTCCACTGGCGAACGCGACGGTGCCCGTGTAGCCGGTCGCGATGTTGCCGTAAGCATCGTATGCGGTGACCGTGAAGCTACTGGCGACGCCTGCCTCGTCTGGGGTGGGGAATCCGGTGACGACCAGTGACGCCGCGCCGGCGGGCTGGACGACAATGCCGGACTGGGCGCTGTTGGTCCAGCCCCCGCCTACCGAGAGCGCTAGCCGGCACTCGAGCTGTTCCAGGGCGGGGCGGGCGTGCCGCCAGGCCGACGTTCGACATCTTCGTCGACCGCGATTCCGTCCCCAAAGCGTACCACTGCTCGCGTAGCGGCTCATGATATATCTCCTAGATGTTTATATCTATGTATCTGCGCCGACGGTGCGGAACTGGCGCGCGTTCTCCCACCCGGGAGCCGGAAGACGCGCGGACGCTCTGTGTTGGCGTTGGGCGCACCGCACCCCGCGCCGAGCGGATCAACGACTGTTTGTTTGGGTATGATCCGACGCAAGGCGATCCTGCACCAAACGGGCCAGGATCGTGCGGCGGACCATCATGGAGAGCTGAACTCACGCCGATCGGATGGATTTCGCACGAAGGGACTCGCAGGTAGCTGCCGGTCTAATATCTCCTCTCGCCTTCCGAGAAACGCGAACATTGAAAAGCGCGATCGGACATATCTTTCGGAAGGCTCATCCGGACCAAATGTCGTCCTGTGGCAGGACACATGCCCGAATCCTCGGAACTTTCTCGCCCTCACTTCGTTCAGGGTTCGTTACGTTAGGTTTTCTTAGTGCTATTGTCAACTACTTTTGGCAACGTTGGTTCGGATTGTGTCTGTGACCACGATTCCGTTGACGAACTTAGCTTCCGAAAGAACGGCCGGAAGGTGGGGTGATCGATTAAGCAATCGCCAGCTACTTTAGGCGCTGACCAACATCCTTCTTAATATTTCCCCATGCCCCGCGAATCTGCTGTTGCAACCATCTACGATCTGTAGTAGGCTCTTACTACAACATGTAGAGACACCTGGCTCGGCCGGGGGTCGAGGGAGCAAGATGGTGAGGTGATTGATGGCGAATCGGCCGGCACTCAGCGTTTCCGAGCGAGAGGTCCTCAAGGTTCTCTGGGACCACGGTCCCCGAACGGTCCGCGAGATCAATGAGGTGCTCGAGCGACAGGGGCGGCACTGGGCCTACACGACGGTGGCGACTCTGCTTCAGCGGCTGGTGGTCAAGAAATTCGCTGCCAGCGATCCCAGCGCGGTTCCACACGTCTATCGCGCATCGGTCAGCCGGGACGAGTTGCTTGACCGCCGGCTGAAAGACGCTGCCGAGGAGTTCTGCGACGGCCGGGCGGCACCGCTCGTTCTCGCTCTGGTGCAAGGCAATCAGTTCTCGGCCGACGAAGTGGCGCGGCTCCGCCGCCTGCTCGACGAGGCCGCTGACCGCACCCGCTCGGCCCGGCCGAGGCCCTCGCGGAACAGCAGTTGAGGAAAGCACAATTCGAGGTTGCGATCCTGAGTCTCGAGGCAACACCCATGCTTATATGGTTCGCGGAAACAACGATCGTGGCAGGCGTTCTGGCCCTGCTCGCTGTTGCACTGGGCAAGCCGCGGCGAATTGCTCCATCCTTGAGACACTGCCTCTGGCTTGTGGTGCTGATCAAGTTTGTAACGCCTCCGATCGTGGCGTGGCCGTGGGCCACCCAGTGGCACCCGCTTGATTGGGCCACCGCCTGGCGCCAGCCCGCTCTTCCGGACGCCGCTCCTGGCGAAGCTCCATCCCCGATCGTCACGGCCGCCACCACCCGAGATGAAGTCTCGTCGCTGAAAGACAGCGATGACAACGATGCCGCACCGGTCGAAGGGGTTGCCCCCGTGGAGCCGACCGAGCTCGCCTCGACCGATTCTCTCGACGCCGGCGGCGAGCCAGACACGGACACGGACATAACCCTCGAACGCGAAAATGCGGGGTTCGCTCGCATTGCCGGCGCCGGCCCTGCCGCACCTTCGTGGCCCGCCTGGCTGAGCTCTATTCCATTCTCGCGTGCACTCTTGATCGGCTGGCTCACCGTATCCGCGATGATCGCCGCAGGGCAGCTCGTCCGGATCGTCCGGTTTCGCCGCCGATTGCGGGGTGCATTGCCCGCGCCCGACTTCCTGATCGACGAGGCGGATCGAATCGGGCGCTGGCTGGGCGTCCGT
The DNA here is from genome assembly GCA_963823665.1 of uncultured Planctomycetota bacterium. Classification (GTDB taxonomy): domain Bacteria; phylum Planctomycetota; class Planctomycetia; order Isosphaerales; family Isosphaeraceae; genus CAVXHV01. The sequence continues at coordinate 629,796 of CAWGMQ010000006.1, read as the reverse complement.
GTCCCTGATCTTCTGGTCGTCGACGAGCTGGGCACTCCCATGCTCTGGTGCCTGGGCCGGCCACAGCTCCTGCTGCCGACCCGGCTGGTGAAAACGCTGCCTCTCGAACGATGGCGCGGCATCCTCACCCACGAGCTGGCTCACCTTCGCCGGTGCGATCAATGGGTCTCCCGGCTCGAGCTGGCCGCCGGTCTGATCTGGTGGTGGAACCCACTTTACTGGCTCACCCGCGCCCGGCTCGATGCCGAAGCCGAGCTGGCATGCGACGCCTGGGTTGTCTGGGCGCTGCCCAAGGATCGACTCACTTATGCCGAGGTTCTCTTCGATATTTGCTCGACCCTGTCTCTGGCCAAGCCCTTGGCGCCCGCGTTGAGCGTCGCCGGCTCAGGCCGATTCTTCGAACGGAGATTGACCATGATCTTGCACAATGACGTCCCTTGCCGATTGTCGCCCCTCAGCTTCATCGGCGCATGCCTGCTAGTGTTGTGTGCCCTGCCGACCTGGTCGGCAGCCAAGCTGGTTGCCGTCGACCAGAACGGCGCTCCGGCCCTGCTCGCCGCCTTCCCCGCAACCGCGGACTCGTCCATTCTCCCCACCGCTGATGATGACGACGACAAAGACAAGAAAGCTGTGAAGTCGGACGACGACGACGAAGATGACGATGACGATGCGGATGACGACGACGACGACGAAGATGATGACGACGATGCGGATGACGATGATGACGATGAGCAACCCGCCAAGGCGCTTGTGCGAGCCAAGGCCAGGGCCGAAGCTGCGCAGGCTAAGGTCAAGGCCATTCAGGAGAAGCTCGAGAAGGCCCAGGCCAAGGCTCATGCAAAAGAGGCCAAAGGCAAGGAGAAAGCAAACAAGGGCGAGAAGCCGGATTCCAAAGGCGATCTCGACCTCGATCTTTCCAAGCTCGAGAAGGAGATCGAATCCGCGTTCGGCCCCGAGTTCGAGAAGCAGATGGAGAAATTCGGCGAAACGATCGGCAAGGAGATGGAAAAGAAATTCGGCCCCGGCTCGGATTTCGAGCAGCAAATGAAAAAACTGGGCAAGGAGCTCGAGGCAAAACTCGGTGACGGCTCAGACTTCGCCAAGAAGATGGAAGCCTTCGGCAAAGAAATGGAAAGCAAGTTCGGGCCTGGCTCGGAATTCGAACAGAAGATGAAGAAGCTCGGCGAAGAAATGAAGGAAAAGTACGGCCCGGGGTCAGACTTCGCCAAGAAGCTCGAAGAGAAGGTGGCCGCAGGTTCGAAGGCCAAGGAGGACGTGAAGGCCAAGGGTGGCGCCAGGGAGCGCCGGATCAAGGAGCTAGAGAGCCAGGTCTCCAAGCTCATCGAGGAGATCAAGGCTCTCAAATCTCAGGACGACGACAAGGATTGATCGCGCCTGTTGCGCGGAACGAGTCATCCTGAAAGTGCCATCGGGCGCCCTTGTTCCGCCGGGCATTCAGACGATCTGACAACAACCCATGGCCCCGCGGCCAAAACCCGGGAGCCATGGGTTGTCTCGCTAGTTGATGTAATAGAACCCGATCCCGAGCATCAGATACACGGCAATCAGCATCGCCCCTTCGAGCCAGTCGGACTCACCGTCGATCGTCATGTTCCGCGTGATGAAGATAGCAACGATGAGCGCAACCAGCTCCAGCCGGTTGAACAGCAAGTCCATCGGCTCAGGCATGAGCAAGCTGGCAAAAACCAGCGCGGGGGCCACCAGAAGCGCGATCTGTGTGGCGGCCCCGATCACACTGCTGGCAACCAGGTCCATCTGGTTCTTCCGTGCGAAAACCACCGCATTCATGATGCTGGAAATGTTGCTGACCGAAGCCAGCAGGATGATGCCCGCGAACACCTCGTTGATGCCAAGCTGCTTGGTCGCGGGCTCGAGCGAGTCGGTGAGCACTTCGCTCATGACTGCAAGGGCGACCGCCGCCGCCGTGAGGAAACCCAGCGCGATCTTCCAGGAGTGTGTCTTGGCGATGTCCAGCTCGGCCGGCTGCTTGATCTCGAACAACTTTCGATGCGTGACCAGCGTGAATACCAAGCTCAAGACGTACACAACGAGCAGAACGGCCGCGATCTGGAGACTGATCTCGTGCTCGGCTGAACGAGACGTGAAATGAAATAGCGCCGGAACCATGAGCCCCGCCACTGCCAGAAACATCATCGACATCGAAAGCCGGGCCGAGTGGACGTTGAACTTCTGGCTCGGATAGCGCAACCCACCTGCAAACGTCGCAATCCCCAGCGTCAGCAGCAGATTTCCGATGATCGAGCCGGTCAGTGAGGCCTTCACCACCCGGATCAGTCCGTTCTTGAGCGCGAAGATCCCGATGATCAATTCGGGGGCATTGCCCATCGAGGCGTTCAGCAGTCCGCCCAGCGTCGGCCCGAGATAATGCCCTAATGTCTCCGTCGAGCTGCCGACAACCTTGGAAAGCGGCAGGATTGTGAGCGCCGCCACAGCGAACACAAGGAGGGAGTCGGCCCCAGTCCAGTACAATCCCAGCGCAACCGGAATCAAAACCAGCAGGTAGTTCAGATTTAATCGAAGCACTTGCCTATCCTGGCACGCGAGGCCGCGCTGTCCGTGGTTTCAACGAGGCAAACCTACGGCGTTCTAACCGCGACTGGCGAGTTTGACAAGGCCGCGGACGACCGAATTGACTGATGTGCTCGTTGTGAGCCAACCGCCCGGCGGCTATTCTGTTTGGGGCCATCAGCTCCCACATTCCAATCGATGAACAGGGTTTGCCATGATCTGTCGCAGTGAATTGAAGCGTCTTCAGAGCCACAATGAATATCCGTCGGTCTCGTTGCTGGCTCCCACTTACCGCTCGAGCCCAGCCAACAAGCGCGATCGAATCGTCGTCAAGAATCTCTTGACGAAGGCAATCGATCGCCTGCATCGCGAGTTCAAGAAGCGGGAAGTCGCGTCCGTCGTGCAACACCTGAGCAAGCTCGTTGATCGCGTCGACTGGAAACACACGCTCGACGGCCTGGCCCTTTTCGCGAGCAAAGACGACGCCACGGCGATTTATCTGCCTTTCAAGGTGAAACCGCGTGTTTCAGTCGATGGCTCATTCGCCACGCGCGACCTGGTCTTCACCCTCAATCGTGCGCCGCGCTACCGGGTGCTCGTCCTGACCGAAAAGCCAACCCGGCTCTTCGAGGCCACGACCAACGTGCTGACCGAAACTACGGATAAACCATTTCCCATGGTTCACACCGGTCCCGGCGGAGCATCGCGCCTGCCGGGCGGGCAGGGGATCAATCGGTCGGGCGTGCGCGATGAGTCACATCGCCAGTTCTTCAGGCAGGTGGATGACGCCCTCGCGACTTTCCAGAAGGAAGACCATCTTCCCGTGGTCGTCGTCGGGGTCGATCGCTACCTGGCGTTCTACCAGGAAATCACCAAGGATCCCGATGCCATCGTCGGTCTCGTGGCGGGCAGCCACGACGACCCGAGCCCGAGCAAGCTCGGCAAGCTCGTCTGGCCGGTCTTCAAGGCAGGAATGACTCTGGTCAGAACTCGCGCGCTCGTCCGGCTCGGCCAGGCGGTCAGCGCTAACCGGCACGCGTCCGGCATCGACCAGGTGTGGCGCGCGGCTTTCGACAAGCGCTGCCAGACTCTTCTGGTCGAGACCAGCTTCGAGCATCCTGCCGACGTCTCCCCCGACGGCGATCGCCTGCTGCGTTACACCGGCAGCGGTGCGGCAGCACTTGACGACGCCGTCGACGAGGTCATCGAGAAAGTTCTCGCCGACGGCGGTGAAGTCTATTTCTACGACACCGGCGTCCTTGACCTGCATCAAGGTATCGCGGCCGTCCTCCGCTATTGAGCAGCGTACGTGCAACCGGGCAAACGCCAGGTCATTCCACCTCGGTCGCGCTCGAGCGATCCGTGCCGGCAGCGACTCGCGTCGACGTATCTTGCGCCGGCACCTTCGTGAGCAACTCGCCAATCAGCCGCAAGGGGAGCTGCGAGTACGATCGGCCCATCTCGCGGACGACGAAGGCCGTCACTGCGATGTCGCCCTTGACGCACAGCGCCGGCGGTGGCCCGGCGGGCGCCGAGTTGACCGTGTTCTTGCCCGCCTTTGGGTACGGGTAGACCGTGTCGAGCAGCGGCGAAGCCCAGATTCCCTGGTGGTCGTTCCCCGGCACATACGTGGGTTGGTCCAGCGAGATTGCGTTTTTCACAAACCACCGCGAACAGCGCACGATTCCCATCGCCGTGAGCGGATACTGAACCAGGTTTTCCCAGTCGCCGATGCACACCGGTTCCGAGAGCGCCAGGCCCTGTGAGCGGAATGCCTTCTCCGTCATCTCGACGCAATACAGCCTGGAATCGTCGATCCGGAACTCGTCGTCAAACGGCACCTGGTCCGCGTAGACCTTCCGGCAATAGCCGAGCACGCCGGCAACATGGTTTTTCAAGTGCGGCTTGATCCGCTTGACCCCGAACGACCCGATCGAATCCAGCATCCAGACAGCAAACGGCTGACGCTGGATCCCCCACGACGAACAGTCATAGACGATGGGAACGCCATCCTCCAAGGCGATGATTCCGGTGTGGGAGTACTTGCTGCCGGTGGCATGTGCAATAAACCGGGAGAGCGGCAGAAACCCGAGCATCGTCCGCGCGTCGCCCAGCCGGAACACGATATCTCCGTCATGGAGGACGCTTCGTCCCCAATGGTCCCATTTCGCCATCACGTCCGTCATCGGAATCGGCGGGAGTGTTCCGTTCTGGCGTGCCTCGGTTGCAGCGGGGCCCCACGGATTGGCGGTCCAGCCTGGCGGTATCATCCAATCAGTCGGTTCGGCGGCTCCACGTTCATAGGTGGAGAGTGCGAACATCCAGCAAGCAAACCAAAGCACTGGCAGTCTCCTCGTGCGGGTGTACTCTCAAGGGGCGCATCCTGCACGATCCCCCGCGTGCAAGAGTGGCGACGCAGGGAAGCCTCCGTGGTTACCCAGGACAGGGAATATCCGGGGCAGCTTGCGCGATTGTCAGAAAGCTATGTTGGATTAACGTGTTGCGCCGCAGAGCTTGATCCCGTATTGTTCGGATTTCAATGCGGCTGAGGCGGGCACCCGGCCCGGCCAAACCGGACCGAGAAGAAAAGACGAGGCAAAGACCCGTACGCATTGCCGCCGCCAGTCTGTCGCCTGTTGCAAACAGCCGCGGCCGCAAACGTGACGAGAGAGTGTAACATTTATTCCGGCCCTTGGCTTCCTGGTTCCATTTGTCCACTAATACGCCACATGCGTTCATTATGCCGTTGCAAGGGATCGTAGACGTTTCTTTGCACGCAGCTCATTGCCCAGACGCGCGTCCCTGGGCGTCGGCGAGGGTAAAGTGTGCGGAAGCACAACGAAGGCGAGCGCACATGGTCCGAGGCTCTAGCGGCCGCCTGCCCGTCGATCGACGGGAAGCAAGGACCGAACGGGGAGCACGAATGCCAAAGATCCGCTTGAAGCGTGCCTATGACGAAGCCGCACCCGATGACGGCCTTCGCATCCTGGTCGAGCGCCTCTGGCCGCGCGGCGTGACCAAAGAGCGTGCCGCCATTGACCGCTGGCTGAAGGACGTGGCCCCCAGCCAGGAATTGCGCCGCTGGTATAGCCATGACATCGCCAAGTGGAACGAGTTCAAGAAGCGCTATGCGGCCGAGCTCGACCAGAACAAGACCGCGGTCGGCGAGTTGCGCAAAAGGTGCCGGGCGGAAACCGTGACGTTCATCTATGCCGCCAGCGACGAGGAGCACAACTCGGCAGTTCTTCTGAAGGAGTACGTGGAAGGTCACGCCCATTGAGGCCGGCCGCCATGCTTCACCGGTCGATCCCTGGAGCCGTCCCCGGCAGTGTCGTCAAGTGAATCAAACATCCGTCCGCCGATCCCAGCGAAACCTTGATCGCCTCCTGAGGCGTGATTTCCTCTGATCGCCGGCTCAGCCGATGCGCCGTCTTTCCGTCAGGATCGTCGGAATAAATTTCGGCGCGAAACTTTCCACGTCCAAGGAAGCTGAACGGGATCGACAGTTCTCGCCGCTTTCGATCATTCATCGCTCCGATCCACCACTGGCTCCCATGCCGCCGGGCGATGACAACGTATTCTCCCACCGAGCCCGCCAAGCAGCGAGTGTCGTCCCACGTCGTGGGGATCGCCGCGAGGACGGGCAGGGCAGGGTGCCCGCGATAAACCGACGGATAGTCCGCCACCATCGGCAAGTGGTTTTGAAACACGACGTACGAAGCCAGCATCCGGCTCGGCGTTCCCATCACCAGCGGGGCGTCGTTTCGTGGCCGGAATTCGCTGATCGGCACACCCCGAAGCGAACCCTGATGAAAGTCGAGCGGGCCAGCCAGCATCCGCGTAAACGGCACGGTCACTTCGTGCTCCGGCGGAATCCCGAGCTTGTCCCATTTGTCGTACTCCAGGTTCATCACTGCCTCGCTGGTCAACAAGTTCGGGTAGGTGCGCTCGAGGCCAGTCGGCGCCCCCACGCCGTGCAATGTGACCGTCAATCGGTTGTCCGCGGCTAACCTGAGGGCCCGGCGCAGGAACCGAACCATCTCCTGGTCGTCCCGGTCCATGAAGTCGAGCATCACGCCCTCGATACCCCACGCGCGATAGAGCGGGAACGCGCGTTCCATGTGCGTCTCCGCTGCTCTCCAGTGCATCCACAGCCTAAGCTTGACGCCCTTTTCCTTCGCGTGGCGAATCACCTCCTGGAGGTCGAGCCCGTCAATTCCCCTGGTGATGTTGGCCCCCTCGTACGGCACGATCGGCCCACCGTACCACGCGATGTTGTCCAGGCCGTCGAGCGAGTGATACGGAATGCCGGCTTCGGCGCAGAAGTCGATGTAATACTTGGCGGTGGCCGTGTTCAACCCCATCTTGAACGGCACGTTTTTCTCGTAGAATCCGTTCCACCACGGGAACGTCGTCTTGCCCGGCTTGATCCACGAGGTGTCGGCGATAGCGCAGGGGGTGCTGAGATTCAGGATGATGTCCGACTCGACCAGCCGCTCCAACTTGTCGGCGATCATCAACACGCGCCAGGGCGATTGGTGCGGCAGCGCGGCCCGCACCGCGATTTTCGGCTCTCTCGGCAAAGGAGAGAGCTTGCCAATCAGGGTCGTGCCCTCGCCGACATCGCGCCCCAGGTAAAGGCCCGCGTAATCGGTGAGGTCAGCTTCCGCCAGCGCCAACCATCCGGTACCAGGCAGCTCGAGGAGCAGCGGCAGCCCGATGAGCCACTCCTTCGGAATCTCCGCAACTGGCTTTTTCTCATAACGAGCTTCGTGCGACGTTGTGAATGAATTGAGCGGTAGGGCATAGCCCACCGCGTCCTTGGGAACTCGAAATCGCGTCCGTTCGCCGGAGATCTCCAGCCGCGTCCAACCCTCCTGGGCCGGAAACCGATAACGAAACGCCGCCCCATCGTCATAGGCGCGCACAATCACTTCCCATCGCCGCGCCGGTGCCGCAACCTCCTGGAGCTTGACGATGACTTCGGAGCCGTGGTCGACAACGCGGCTGCGCTTGCCGGGGAATTGGGTGTACGTCTCGTCGAACGATCGCGTGGTCACGCCCTCGACGATCGAGCCTCCGCCAAGACGGGTCCCGTCGCCGAGATTGACGCCGAGTTGGGATGGTAGCACGACCGCGCGGCCCCGGAACGAGACGCTGATGTGAGGAATCGAAGCTTGCCCACCGGGCACGTCGACGGAGACCTCCGCCCGGATGCGACCGTCCGGCGAGGTCGCGACAACCGGCGATTTCACGGCTGGCGCATCGTCCGCGTTGCCCGCGATGGCGGAACTCGCTCCGAAGAGACACGTGACCGACAAAAGAAAACGACGCATGACGGATTCTCCGGCGCCTCGCGGGAAGAAACATCCGACAGAATATCCCGGATTCGGCCAGAAGCAACCGGCTCCGCTTGTGGAAACGAAAACAAACGCCCGCTACAGTGATGACTGGCATGTCATCCGGACGCGGCGGTACCGTGTCCATGACCGTCGGCGAGACCGCAATGATCCAACTGCAACAGAGTCGCCACCGCATCATTGAGCATGGTCGCCGAACCCCATAACATAAGCATGCGGTTGCGAATCCACGACAAGATCCGTCGACAGGCAAGGCTGATCGGGAAAGCGACCCATGAACCTTCCCGCATCTGACGAAAACCCGCCAGGCAAGGACCCTCGAAGCAGCTCCGCCGGGCCAGGCAGCGCACGCCCTCCAGAGCACTCCCTCCCCGAGATTTCCTCATATCAGGATCCCAACGACCGACGGCACCCCGGCGCCAAACCGCTGCCGCCTGATCTTCCATCGAAGTCCACCCCCCCATTCCCCCGCGACTTCGGCCGATACCGCCTCCTCAAACTCCTGGGCGGCGGCGGCATGGGGCAGGTCTACCTTGCCGTCGATTCCAAGCTCGACATCAACGTCGCGCTCAAGATTCCCCGCCCCGACATTTTCGCTGAACCTAAGATGCAAGCGCGATTCTATCGCGAGGCCCGCGCAGCAGCCAGGCTCGTGCACTCAGGCCTTTGCTGGGTACTCGACGTCGGTGAATTCGACGCCACCCATTACCTCGTGTTGCGCTACGTTCGGGGAGCACCACTGTCCGAATTCAAGGCGTTCACGCCGATAGAGGCCGCGGCAATGGTGCGCGACATCGCCCGCGCAATGGCCGCGGCCCACAAGGAAGGCGTCATCCACCGCGATTTGAAACCCTCCAACATCATCGTCACACCCGAGGGAAACCCAGTCGTTGTCGACTTCGGCCTCGCCCTGCTGCTGGACGATGAGCAGAGCCGCATTTCCACAACGAACGAGCGGCTCGGCACTCGTCCCTACATGTCTCCCGAGCAACTCCTCGGCAAGTCCGAGGAAATCGGTCCGAGAACCGATATCTACGCATTGGGATGTGTCCTCTACAAGCTGCTCTCCGGCCAGCGGCCGTTCGAGAGCTCGGAAGCGCAATACATAGCGGCGCGGCACGCGATCCCACCGCAGCCACCTTCAACCCACTGCCCGGAAATCGATCTCGCGCTCGATTCCATCTGCCTGAAGGCGATCGCTCGAGATCGAGCAGATCGTCACCAGAGCATGGAGCAGTTCGCAGCTTTCCTTGACGACTACATCGAGGAACGCCTCGAACGGCCGACCGTCCCGGCCGGCAAGTATCCCCCAGCCGCGGTCAAGCGCGAACCATCGCCTCTCGTCCACGAAAACACCATCCGCTTCGCCTTCGCCGCCGCCGGCTCCCCCGCACCACCCTCGGCGCCGCGCCGGACCGGCTGTTCCTGGGCATCGGCAACGACCTCCGTCCCGGCGTGATCGACCAGCACCAGGTTCACTCGTATGGCGGCTCGACGGCCCGGCTCGTGTTGTCGAACCGCCATCTCGTCACCGCGGCGGCCGCGGCCAGTCGCGATCGATATGCACCGTTCACGATCGTGCTGCCCGAGGCGCCGGATTTTGACTGTATCGTCGCAGCCTGGCTCGCAAACGCGTTACTCACCACTGGCGAGCTGCCGCTCGGCGCCGAAGCCCTGGTCCGCTACGCGGACAAGATCGACGAGGGATCAATCGGCCATTCGCTCTTCAATCCATTCTCTCCTTATGCGGCCTATATGCAGTTGGTCCATCGCGAAGCGCGCAGGGCCGGCCAACCGGCCACGAGCTGTGGCAGGCATGCGTGCGGCAGGGCCTGGCGCTCATCGCATTCTCGCTCGAGCGTAGCCTTAGCCAGGCGGTCGCGCTCCCTTCCGTCGACGCCTTCGCGTGCAGCGACTTGATCACCGAGTCCGATCGCCAGGAGGTGCTCGGCGACATCGAGCGTTACCACCGCAAGCTGGCAGACCCTGGCACAGGAGCCCGCATCAACCGCCTGAGCCTCCCGGGCCAGTTCGGCGGACGAATCGCGGTTGACACGCTTCTCGTGCGCGATGTTCAGAACGCCGACGATCCCGATCGCTGCATCTTCTTCAAGGACTGGGCTCGCAGCGATCGCGACCGATCGCCCGACGGCGAAGGGTTCATCGCTCTTTCAGTCTTCGTCTCCGAATCCCGGCATGAGGTTCGCCATTGCATTCTCTCCGTGACGGGCGCGAGCGGCGCCTCGCTCCGAGGCCTCGGCGAACTGCTCGACCGCGCTGAGTCGGAGCACCGCAGCGAACTCTTCGGAGCGGACGATCGCCAGGTTGATCCTGTAACTGGTTCCAGAAAGCCCTCCCGGCCCGGGTACGATAACGCCGACCCTTGGTACGACGGACGAGCACATGGATTCACCATCGTCAACGCGCCGCGATCGGGCACGCTGCTCGCCGCCGATGCGATCGAGTCGATCTTCCTGAGATTTGGAACAAGCTGAACCATGCTCAACCAACCCGAGGCCGGCGACAGAATTCGTGCGCTGCTCGACCAGTACGGCTGGGAGATGGCCCTCCAGAAGTTGGACGAGGAGATCGCCGCCACACCGGATGCGCAGCGCAAGAACGAGTTGCTTTTCTTCGCGGGCTGGATGGCCGCGGAGCGCGGTGCCCATGATGAAGCCCGTCGCCTTGTGGAGCATGCAGGCGAGGGCCCGAGGGCACAGAAGTGGTCGCGGTTCATCCTCGCGTTTGTCGCCATGCGCGAGCGCCGCTTCAAGGATGCGGAGCAGCTTCTCGCGTCGATCGACCCGGCCCCCGAAGATACCCTCCTTCAAGCGGGCGTGGCCCATATCCGCGGCGCCAACTTCTTGCACGCGAGCGACCTGGATCGTTCATTGTCGGAGCTGCGCCAGGCCCTTCGCTTGCTCGGGAAGGACCACTACGGCAGCGGGCGCATCCTCGATACGTTCGGCATGATCTACGCCGCACGGGATAATTTCCACGCCGCCGAGGAGTTCTTTCGCCAGGCAATCGCCTGCAAGAAGATCTGGAACGACCAGACGGGGCTTGCTGTGAGCTTCGGCAACCTCGGCCGGCTCCATCTCGACTGGGGCTATCTCGACGAGGCAGAGAAATGCTTCCTCGATGATTTGAGAATCGCGCAGAACACTCGCGACGAGCGCGGTGAGGCGCTCATGCAGAATTTCCTGGGGCAGATCGCCCTCGAGCGCGGCAACCGCGACACCCTGGCCGGGCGCACGAGCGAGGCACGCGAGCGATGGATCGACTCGGCCGGCTGGCTCGACGCAAGCATCCGCACAAACGCGTGCCGCTGGCCCATCAGCGAGGGTTATTCCAGGAAGGACCGTGCCTTGCTGCACCTTGCGGAAAACCAGGTCGAAGCGGCCGAAGCCGAGGCGCAGATAGCCGAGGAGATCTTCCGGTCGGCCGACTTTGCGGAGGGCCTTGCTCATATCAATCGCACCTGGGGAATGATCCGGCGCCGTCAAGGGCAGATTGACGAGTCCAAGCAGAAGCTCCGCGCCGCCCTGAACCACTTTGCCGCGAGCCGGGAGCAAGCGGAAGAGGCCCGCACTCAGTGGGAGCTCGCCCGCGTATTTCGAGCCGCGGGCGAGCCGCGTCCGCTGGTGACGCGCGAGTACCTCGCCGCTCTTGACCTCGCCGAATCCTGTCGCCGCGCCCATCTCGTGCGCGGTGTCAGCGACGAGCTCAAGAGCGTCAATGCCGAGGCCTACTGGGCACGAGTCTTCCGCCGCGTGCGCGGCCGGGGCATGCCGGAAGACACCGAATCGCTCATCTCGGGCCAGACCGAGCCCTTGAGCGTTCTGTTCCTCGATCTCAAAGGGTCGACATCCTACGCACTCGACACCGCGCCCGAGGTCGTGATGATCACTCTCAATCAGATGATGGCCAACGCCGTCGCCACGCTGCGGAAACACGACGCGCTCGTCACCGCCTTTCGCGGCGACGGCTTCATGGCCATCCTACGCGGGCAGCAGCACGCCCTCCGCGCGGTTTCCGCGTCGCTTGATCTCTGCCGTGATATCGAAGAGCACAACGAGCCGCGCGTCATTCTCGGTTTACAGCCATTTGCAATCCGTATCGGCGTCAGTACCGGCGATGCCGTCCTCGGCAATATGGGAACTTATGACTTGATGGACTACACTGCGATCGGCACTACCGTGAACTTAGGCGCCCGACTCGAAAGCTCCGCCCTACCCGGCTTCCCGTGCATCAGCCGCCGCACGTATGACGAGGTTCGCGGCCGCTTCCGCTATCGCGACGGCTGCCCGAGATTGGTCACCCTCAAGGGCCTTGAAGAACTCGGCGAACAGAAAGTCTGGGACGTGGCTGGACGGAGCAGTTGACTCGCCCAGCGGTGTTCGTCACCTAAACCTCTTCAAATTTCGCCGTGAAATGCCGGAGCGTCGAGGGCGCCTCGGCAATCCGGAGGCCTCGAAGCGTTTCACGTTTGCGATAAACTTCGACAACCGCCTCGACAACATAATCGATGTGGCTTTGAGTATAGACCCGACGAGGAACGGCCAGGCGCACGAGCTCCAAACGTGCATGCGATCGCTCGCCAGATCCGTCGCCGCGGCCGCCGAACATGACGCTGCCGATCTCGACGGCGCGAATCCCCGCATGCCGGTAAAGCGCGACCAGTAGTGCCTGGCCGGGGAATTGTTCCCGAGGAATATGAGGGCTCACCGCGGCCGCATCAATGTAGATCGCATGCCCGCCGGGAGGCTCGATGATCGGAACTCCGGCGGCCAGGAGGTGCTCACCCAGATAGGCGATGCTACGGATCCGATACTGAAGGTAGTCCTCGTCGAGGACCTCTTTGAATCCTTGAGCCATGGCCTCCAGGTCGCGGCCCGACAGCCCGCCGTACGTGAGGAAACCCTCGGTCAGAATCAAGAGATCATTGGCGCGGCGGGCCAGTGCATTGTCTCGAATCAAGAGCACGCCACCGGTGTTCACCAGCCCGTCTTTCTTGGCGCTGATCGTCGCACCGTCAGCCAGTGAGAACATTTCCTGGGCAATCTCTCGAGCCGTTCGGTGTGACTGGCCAGCTTCTCGAATCTTGATGAGGTAGGCGTTCTCGGCGAATCGGCACGCATCGAGGAAGAGTGGGATACCGTGGCGATGACATACGGCGCGCACTGCCCTGATGTTCTCCAGACTCACGGGCTGCCCGCCGCCGCTGTTGTCGGTGACGGTCAGCATGCAAACCGGGATTCTCTCGGGCCCAACGCTGGCGATCAGCCGCTCGAGCTTGTTTGGGTCCAGGTTCCCCTTGAATGGATGCCGCGCTCGCGGTTCGAGTCCCTCGTCGATCACCAGGTCGACTGCCTCTGCGCCGGAATGTTCGATGTTTGCCCGTGTTGTATCGAAGTGATTGTTGCTTGGGATGACTTTTCCCGGCCCGCCGATCAGCTCGAAAAGAATGCGCTCGCTGGCACGCCCCTGATGCGTCGGCAGAATATGAGGCATCCCGGTCAGTTCGAGGAGCACCGATTCGAACCGATACCAGCTTCGCGCTCCGGCGTACGACTCATCCGCACGCAGCATCCCCGCCCACTGCTCGTCGCTCATCGCCGAGGTGCCGCTGTCGGTCAAGAGGTCGATGAGCACGTCCTCGGCCCGAATCCGAAACGGATTGAAGTGGGCCGATCGGATGATCGCTTCACGCTCTTCCGGCGTCGTGAGCCGGATCGGCTCGACCATTTTGATTTTGAATGGCTCGATAATTGTTTTCATCGTTGCCAACCTCGAAATAGTGGAAGCCGAACGGTTGGGCACGTCCCAGGCGCAGGGAGTTGAGTCCGTCGTCAACCGCGAGCGGACTGGCCGCGCGCAGGCTCGCCCAGTAGCCCGCGTTCTGCCAGTTGACCGTCTCCCACTCACTGGTCGAGCTGTTCCATTCCTGGCCGTCGCCGATCGGCGTGGTCGCTCCGACTGGCGCGTCTGGCTCGTGTTGAGGTTCGTGTCCCACCATGTGGCATTCACACCGATCAACTGAGGATCGACCGCGCGGATCACCTGTCCGACGTCGACAGCCACCGTCGCAAGCAGAGCGCGCAGCACCAGTGGCTCCGGACACAAGAGCCCAAAACCACGCCGCAAGCGCCGGTTCCGAACGGCGAAAAAGCTTATCGGCCACCTCTCGAACGCATTGCAGGTGCGTGTGGTTTCCAGCGAACGAGACATGTCGCACGCTGGTTCTTCGATCCGATGCGGCGATGCTGCACCTCGTTACATTCTGGACACGTTTCGTCGCTCAGGCTAGGCTCTACTCAGAAGCGCCTCGTCAACCGATCGCCGCGTACGGGGAAGCCAACGAGCCGAATCGCCGATTTTGGATGAGCCCTGAACCGAGCGTGCCACGATGCGCAGCCCGATCCGGAGTGGCAGGATAAGATGAGCGACGCGATTCCTGGCTCGATACCAGCGCTCCTGGCCGACGCAGCCCGGCGAAATCCGCAGGGATGCGCCCTACTCGCGCCCGCCGCTTCGCCTCTGCGATACTGTGAAATCCCCGGCCGCCGCGACGCGGTGGTTCGACAATTGAATCGGCTGGGTGTCTGCCGCAACGATCGGGTCGCCGTGGTCCTGGACAACGGAGCGGAACTGGCAGCTTCGTTCCTTCTGATCAGCTCCGGGGCCACATTCTGCCCCCTCAATCCTGAATACACGCAATCCGAATTTGAATTCTACCTGGCCGACCTGAATGCCCGCGCCTTGGTGGTGCGCCAGGGTGCCCAGACGCCCGCGCGGGAGGCTGCGAGACGGATCGGGATCACGGTCATCGAGCTCGTACCGGAGATGGGGGGCCAAGCCGGCGCCTTCAACCTCGAGGGCCCCGAGGGCCCCGCGGCCGCGTCGCCGGGACTCGCAGGCGCAGACGACGTGGCGCTCGTTCTGCATACGTCCGGAACCACGGCAAAGCCCAAGCGCGTCCTGTTGACTCAACGGAACGTGACGGCCTCCGCCTCTCACATCCAGTCGACGCTGGCACTGACCCCCGGCGACCGCTGCCTGAATGTGATGCCGCTCTTCCATATCCACGGCCTGATCGGCGCGGTTCTGGCCTCTGTGGCCGCCGCCGCCGGAGTGGTCTGCATGCCGGGAATCGACGGGTCGCAGTTCTTCGGCTGGTTGCAGGAGTTCGACGCAACGTGGTACACGGCCGTACCGACCGTCCATCAGGCCGTCCTTGCAGAGGCCGCACGGTCGCCGGCTGCCGCGCAGAAACACAGCTTGCGGCTGGTCCGGTCGTCGTCCGCGCCTCTGCCCCCGGTGGTCCTGCATGAGCTGGAGCGAGTCCTGGGTGTTCCTGTGCTCGAGTCGTACGGCATGACGGAGGCGTCGCATCAAGTGTGCAGCAATCCGCTACCGCCCTCCAAGCGCAAAGCTGGCTCAGTCGGGCCCGCGGCCGGGCCCGAGGTTGCCGTCATGGACGAATCGGATCGTCTGGTCGGCCCCGGCCAGATCGGCGAGATCGTTATCCGCGGGCCGAACGTGACTTCGGGCTACGAGGACAATCCTGAGGCAAATCACTCCGCGTTCAAGAACGGCTGGTTCCGCACGGGGGACCTGGGATCGTTCGATGCCGACGGCTACTTTCATCTCGCCGGCCGCATCAAAGAGCTGATCAACCGCGGCGGAGAGAAGATCACGCCGCGTGAAATCGATGATGCGATCCTGGAGCATCCCGCTGTTGACCAGGCGGTTACGTTCGCGGTGCCGCACCCGAGCCTCGGGGAGGACGTGATCACGGCCGTGGTCCTGCGCGAAGGAAGCTCAGTTCCAGAAGCTGACCTCAGGCGAAAAGCCTTCGAGCGCCTGGCCGTGCACAAGGTGCCGACCCAGATCCTGATCGTACTCGAAATCCCCAAAGGGCCGACGGGCAAACCACGCCGGATCGGACTTCATCGTGAGCTGGGCCACCTACTCCGGGCCGAATTCGTAACGCCTCGGGGCGTGTTCGAGGAAACCGTAGCAAGAGCCTGGACCGAAGTCCTGGCGAATCACCGCGCGGGCGCACTCGACAACTTCTTCGCCGTCGGAGGCGACTCACTCCTGGCCGCGCGGGTCATCGCGAGGCTCAACGTAGCCTTCAATGTGACGCTACCGCTGGAGACGATCTTTCGCACGCCCGTACTCGCCGATCAGGCGCTTGTGGTCGAAGACCTCGTGTTGAGCGCGATCGAGGCTCTCCCCGAGCCGGAATGAATCGCAGCCCGGAACCGTTTTAGATTTCATACTTTGACAACTTCACGCGATAATATGGATGGCCGGCAGCGCCGGCTCTCGCCTGCGAAGCAAGCGATGCTGGCAGAGCGTCTGCGCACGCGCACGCGCCTCGGGGCCGACGGTCGCTGCGACCAACTGCGTCGAGCGCCCCGGTGCGTCTGCACTATCATTCGCGCAGGAGCAGTTCTGGCTCCTCGAGCAGTTCGATCCAGGCAGCAGGGTGAATATCCGGGCGCACAACTTACGGCTCTTCGGGCGGCTCGACGTTGTCGCGATGGGTCGCGCGCTGGCAGAGGTGCTCAGGCGGCACGAAGTGCTTCGCACCCGCTTCCCGTCGAGCGACGGCCGGCCAGTCTGCCGCGTTCTGGCACCACCGGAGGCTTCCTCCGCCGTCGTCGATCTGCGCAGTCTGCCAGAAGACGCGCGGCAGACCGAGGCCCGACGTCTGGCGGCGGAGGAACTGGCGCGCCCGTTCGATCTCGAGAACGGACTCCCGGTCCGGTGGATGCTGCTGCGGCTCGGCGATGCCGACCACGTCTTGCTCTGGACCGCACATCATATTGTCTTCGATGGTTGGTCGGCGACTGTTCTGCGGCGGGAGCTTGCGGCGATTTACGGAGCGTTCCTGCGCGGCGAGCATTCGCCACTACCTGATCCGCCGTTGCAATTCGCGCAGTTCGCGGCGCGCCAGCGAGACCGGTTTGCCGGCAACACGCTGGAGCAAGCGTTTTCGTTCTGGCGCGAGTATATGGCGGGCGCACCGCCAGTGCTCGAGCTAACCACCGACTGGCCCAGACCCGCGACGCGAACCGAGCGGGCCGGCCGCATCACCACCACGTTCGAAACGCCGCTGGTCCGGAGTTTGAAAGAACTGGGTCGGCGCGAGGGCGCCACGCTCTTCATGACCCTGCTGGCGGCTTTCCAGACGCTGCTCGCCCGCTCCACAGGCACGTTCGACATCGTCGTCGGGTGCCCGGTCGCCTGCCGCGACGACCCGGTTCTCGAGAACTTGATCGGCCCCTTCATCAACACCCTGCCGATCCGCGCAGTCCTTGAGCCGAGCATGTCGTTCCGGACACTGCTGGCCCAGACCCGAACGCGCGCGCTTGAGGCCCTGGCGCACTCGAGCGTTCCGTTCGAGAAGCTGGTCGAGGAGCTCAGGCCCGAGCGTTCGCTCGCGCACGCCCCGCTTTTCCAGATATTGTTCCAGCTCCGTAATTTGCCGGAAAGCGCGGCAGAGTTTCCCGGGATCACAGCCAGTCCGTTCGCGGTCGATCCGGGTGTCACGTCCGTCGACCTGTCGATCGAGCTCCGGGAAACAACTGAGGGACTCTGCTGCTCACTCGATTACAGCCTCGACCTCTTCGACTGCGAAACGGCGCGCCGCCTGGTCCAGTGGTATCGAATTTTGCTCGAGGCGGTCGCGGCTGACCCCCACCGGCCAATTGACGACCTGGAGCTTCTGACGCGGGTCGAGCGGAACCAGGTTCTTTGCGACTGGAACGCAACGACGCTCGACTTGCCGTTCGAGACTGTGCGCACCGACTATTCGAGGAGCAGGCCGCGCGGTCGCCAGACGCGCTCGCCGTGGTGCTTCCCGACGTGGAGGGCGACGGCACCGTGGCAGCCCGCGAGCTTACCTATGCCGAGCTGAATCGACGCGCGAATCGGCTGGCTCATCACGTGCGGGCCGTCGGTGCCGGTCCCAACTTGCGAGTGGCCGTCATCGCCGAGCGATCGATGGATATGGTCGTCGCGCTACTCGGCATCATGAAGTCGGGTGCGGCCTATCTGCCGATCGACCCGGTAACGCCCGCGGCGCGGCTCAAGGTTCTGCTAGACGACGCGCGGCCCGCCGCCGTGGTCACACAAGCGCATCTGGCTTGGCCGGCCGCGGAACTGGACCCCGCCGTGCCCGTCATCGCGCTTGCGGGCCGGGACGAAGACTGCCCCGGGCCTGAAACAAACCCAGTTCCCGTCAACACCCCGCGAGATCTTGCCTATGTGATCTACACGTCCGGCTCGACCGGCGTGCCCAAAGGAGTCATGAACGAGCACAGGTCGGTCTGCAACATGCTCCTCTGGATGCAACATGCTCTGCCGCTCGTACCATCAGACCGAGTCGCCCAGAAGACTCCCTACACCTTTGACCTGTCCGTCTGGGAGTTGTTCTGGCCTTTGATCGTCGGCGCGAGACTGGTGCTCGCGCGGCCGGGAGGGCACCGTGACCCATCCTATCTCGCTCGGCTTTTCAAAGATGCGGGCGTGACCGTGTGCGGTTTCGTCCCGTCGGCGCTCGGTCCGTTCCTGGACGACCCGATTGCGCCCTCATGTGCAGCACTCCGGCGAGTCTTCACGATTGGCGAGCCGTTGGCCGCCGGCTTGCGCGACCAGTTCTTCCAGCGGCTCTCTCCGCAGGTCGAGTTGCACAACCTG
Source organism: uncultured Planctomycetota bacterium (assembly GCA_963823665.1). Lineage (GTDB taxonomy): Bacteria > Planctomycetota > Planctomycetia > Isosphaerales > Isosphaeraceae > CAVXHV01. The sequence continues at coordinate 611,173 of CAWGMQ010000006.1, read as the reverse complement.
TACGGCCCCACCGAGGCGGCTGTGGAGGTCACGCACTACCAGTGCCTGCCCGATCCTGGACTGGAGCGGATCCCGATCGGACGTCCGATTGCAAATTCCCATGTGTATGTGCTGGACGAGCGGCGCCGTCCTCAGCCGATCGGTGTGCCTGGCGAGCTGTACCTGGGAGGCGTGTGCGTGGCGCGCGGTTACTTGAACCGGCCCGAACTGACCGCGGAGCGGTTCGTGCCGGACCCATTCGATGATGCAGCCGGAACGGCCTCAGGCACTCCAAGCGCGCGACTTTATCGTACGGGTGACCGCGGGCGCTGGCGCGGCGACGGAACGCTCGAATTCCTCGGGCGGCTGGACGACCAGGTCAAGGTTCGGGGCGTGCGGGTCGAACCTGGTGAAGTCGAAGCGGCGCTCAGGCGGCACCCTGGTGTGGCTGACGCAGCGGTCGTCGCGATCGAAGATCCCGCAGGCGGCGCATCTCTGGCAGCGTACGTCGTCCCGCGGAACGGGTTTCCACCGCTCACAGAAGCCGCCCTCAGATCGTTTGCCGCGAGCGAGCTGGCGGAAACTTCGGTCCCGTCGACGTTCGTCACGCTCGACGCAATTCCAGTTTCTACGAGCGGAAAAGTGGACCGGCGCGCCGTTCGCGCCATCGTTACTGCGCCGGTCGCGGCGGCGGTCTCAACGCCCCGCCCAGTTGACCTGACCGAAGCGGGGCTCCTCGAGCTCTGGCGCGAGTTCTTTCGCGGCCGGATCTTCGGTGTGGAGGACGACTTCTTCGCCATTGGCGGCCACTCGCTACTGGCCGTGCGCTTGTTCGCACGAGTCAAGCAGCGGTTCGGATTCGCACCACCGCTTTCGGCCATCATCCAGGCGCCGACGATCAAGCAGCTAGCCGCAGTGATCCGACGACGACAGGCCGCGCCGACGTCTCAGATCGTCTGCATGAACCGGGCAGACGACGTGGAGGTCCTGGCGCCGCCGTTCGTGTGCTTTCCCGGCGCGGCGGGCGCGTTCCTCGCGCACGGTCTGGGGCTAGCCGCTCTGGCCCGGATGATGGGTCCCGCGTTTCCGTTCTACGGAGTGTCGCTCGGCGATCTGCCACCAAGCCAGGATATGGCCGAGCTCATCCCTGCGGTAGCCGATCAATTCCTCTCCGACCTACGCGCCGTCTTCCCAAGCGGGCCATATCATCTTGGTGGCTACTCGCGCGGCGGTCTGCTCGCCCTGGAGGTCGCACGGCGCCTCGTCCTCGAAGGCGAATCGGTTGCCCTGCTCGCCCTCTTCGACGTGCACGGGCCGAACTACCCGAGACGCCCCGGCGGTGCGGAGTGGCTGTTCGCGCACATCGTCAATCTGTGCCACCGGTCCGCCGGCGAGACGCTTCGATACGCGGCGGTCGCGCTTCGCGCGAAGCTGCGGCAAAGAATCGATCGCCGGTCCCAGCTTCTGGAGCCTCGCGCTGCCGAAACGCATTCTTCCGAGGGATACCTCCAAAGCCTTGACCGCTACCCCGGGCGAATCACCCTGTTCCGGGCCGCCATTCAACGCACTTGCACGCGATCCGCCCACGACTCGACGAATGGATGGGAAGCCATCGCTCTGGGCGGGGTCGACGTGATCCGAGTGCGCGGGGAGCACCGCACTTTGCTCGAGCCGCCGAACGTCGCGCATCTGGCCAGCGCGTTGCGGGCTTGCCTCGGCGGCAGTCCCAGGCCGAACACGCCCTGATTCATCAACGAGCGAGTTCGCTCACGATCGGGCCATGGGTCTCACCGAGATCGAGCACCATCGCGTCGTCTCTCACCAGTCCATCACCGACCCATCGTCGGCGTCATAGGCTTCCGGGTTCTTGAAGTCATGTCCAATCTTGCCCGCCATTGCGTCTTCATCGAGCTCGATTCCCAGTCCTGGACCAGTGGGCAGCTCGAGATAACCGTTTCGTACGACGAACGGCTGCTTCAAGTAGCCGTCGCCCAGATTCTCCTGCTCCTGAGCCAGGAAGTTGGGAATCGAAGCAGCGATCTGCACGCCGGCGGCCAGCGAGATAGGCCCGAGCGGGTTGTGCGGAGCGATCGCGGCGTAGTAGGCCTCAGCCATGCCCGCGATCAGCCGTACCTCGGTGATTCCCCCCGCGTGGCAGAGGTCTGGCTGCAAGATCGTCGCGGCCCGTTTCTCCAGCACCTCGCGGAACCCCCACTTGGTGAAGACCCGCTCTCCGGTCGCAATCGGTAGGTGCGTGCCGCGCGCGAGCTCGGCCATGATGTCATGGTTTTGCGGCAGGCACGGCTCCTCGATGAACATCGGCTGGAACGGCTCGAGGGCTTTGATCAGAATCTTGGCGGTGGCCGGGCTGATCGCGCCGTGGAAGTCGGCCGCGATGTCGACGTCGTCACCGGCCACCTTTCGCAGCTCGGCGAACTTCTCGGCCGCATATTTGACCTCGGCCGGCGTTTCAACATACCGCGGCCGCCGGCGGCTGGCCGGCTGGGTCTTGAAGGCGGTGAAGCCCTGCGCCAGTCCCTTCTTGAGTCCATCAACGCCGCGCGCATGAGCATACACTCGCACCCGCTGCCGCGTCGGGCCGCCGAGCAGCTCGTACACCGGCACGCCGAGCGCCTTGCCCTTGATGTCCCACAAGGCCATGTCGACACCGCTCAAGGCACTGGTCAGCACCGGGCCGCCTCGATAAAACGCGTGCCGGTAAATCGCCTGCCAGTGATGAACGACGTGGCGCGGGTCTTTCCCGACCAAGTACGGCTCGAGTTCCTTGACTGCCGTAGCCACGGTCGCCGCCCGCCCCTCCACGACCGGCTCGCCCAGCCCCACAATCCCGGCATTCGTGTGAACCTTCAAGAACAGCCACCGCGGCTTGACGAACAAGGTTTCCAGCTTCGTGATCTTGAGCGGGTCTTTGGCCGCAATCGGTGCCTCGCCTCGCACTCGGTCCTGGGCCGTCGCCTCGGCTCGCTCGAGCGCAGCCAGGCCCAGACCCCCCAGCGAAGCGGCGACGACACGGCGGCGATTGATCAAGCCCGAAGCAACCTCTGGTGTTTTCATCGTGGTCCATAAACGTGAAAGTAGACGTCAGTCGAGTGAAACCGAGCGAATTTTGACGGATTACTTGGGACAGGTTCGGGCCAGCCGCATCCCGAAATAGGGCAGCCGCTCATACGGTCGCCGGAGGTTTCGATTGGCAGAGCGCACATCGGCCGATGGATCGAGGAAAGACCCGCCCCGAGAATCGACGGTCTGGTCGTCCCGGATTGTCAGGAGCTCTAGTGTGTCTTGCCTGGACCGCGGCTGGCCGGGGTCCCACGCACCGTCCAGCGTGCCGGTACACCATTCCGACGCGTTCCCCAGCGCGTCGAACAATCCGATCTCATTGGGACGCTTCTTTCCCGGCCGGTGCATGACCCGCTTTGAATCACGGACGATCCACGCATAGCTCGCCAGCCTCGGCTCCGACAGCCCATGAGGCCAGAGCGTCGTCGTCCCTGCTCGGCAGGCATACTCCCATTCGGCCTCCGTCGGCAGGCGGTAGCCCTTGCGTTCCAGCGCGTTCGCGGGCAGGGTCAACCCGGGCCCGTAGAACCTGGGATAGCACCACTCTGCCTCGGGAATTCCCTCTCGAGCGCTCAGCCAGTTGCAGTAGCGAGCGGCGTCGTACCAGGTCAGTGCACCAACGGCGCAGTCGTCTGAAGGAATTCTCATGCGAACACTCGGCCTGTCGAAAATGGGACTGAGGTCGGGGTTGTCCGTGAGAAAGGGCCGGAAGTCGGCCAGCGACACCTCACGGGTGGCGATCGCGAACGATCGGGGGATCATCCGCTCATGAGGCGGCTCATCACCGCCGGCGTACGGGTCTGTTCCCGCCACCGTCCCCATCCGGAACGAAACTGGTCCACGAACGATCGCGAACGTTTGACCGGAGGAATTGACGAACCAGTTCCGATCCGATGGGACCTCCGGCCCGCACAGTCCGCGATCGATGGCGTTCAACTCGCCATCGGTGCTCCAACCCTGCCGCAGAACCCAGTCGATCGCGCTGTGGGTGCCGGAATCGGGGTCCGAGCTAAACCACGATAACAGCAACAGCTTGAGATCGGCGCGCAGCGCGCTGGGATGCGCTCCGGCGCAAAACCGCCCAGCGCCAGGACGAGTGCCCGGCGCACGCTGCGATTGGTTTCTGCCTTCAGCCGCTCGAAGAGGGCTCTCGGGTCGACGTCATACTCGGCCATGATGTGGATCAGCTCGGTCCTCAAGCTGGGATCATCGCGGTGGATCAGCATAGGCCAGACCAGCTCAGCCCGCGAGAACGCAAGCAAGCCCGGCGCGAGCCGGGCCTGGCGCTGGGCCAGTGCAAGGTCTCCCTGCGCTTGTACGTTGATCGCCGGCAAGATCACCGCCAGGGCCCGCTCGCGGTCGGCCGCGGAGGACAGGCGCCGAAGGATCGCCCGAAACTGGTCCGGGTCAGCGTCCGGCAACAATCCCGCCAGGGCCTCGGGGCGGTCGAGATTCTCCTCCTGGGAGACGAACTCGAGCAGCAGCGCGAAGGCCAGGGCTCTCGGTTCGTTCTGAGAGCGGTCCGAATAAATCGCGCGTAGCGGTGGATTGAGCACGCTGCTCACCGGCTGAAAGACCTCGCGCCATGCCGCGATCTCGAACGGATTCACCTGCACCAGCTTGCCCGCGATGCGATCGGCAAAGTCCGGCCACCGGCTCCAGAGGGGCTCCGCCGCCGCCAGCACACCGATTGCCCGCAATGCCGCGTCGCTGAGCCGCTCCCCGGTTGCCGGGAGGGTTGAAACCAGCCGTTCGATGAACGGCTCGAGCGCCTGGTTCCGCAGCAGCCCGTCGCGAATGACAAGTAGCTCATCGGCAGTCGCCTCGGGCTTGCTCAGGTGCTCGACCAGGCTTTCTGCTTGCGACCGATCGTCGGGAAGGAGTGCCAGCGCCGCCCCGATCCGGCCGGGGGATGTCCCCCGATCTCTTAGCAGAGCATGCAGCCGTGTCCGCACAAGCGACCGGTCTGCACCGAGCCGTTCGACGATCTGCGGCACCGAGCGAACCTCGGCCGTGAGCAGCGAGTCCACTCGCGCATTGGCTTCAATCTGGCGGCGGGCCCTCCTCATGTTCAGCTCGAAGGCCAGATAGCCCAGGGTCAAGAGTGCGACCAGAAGCGCGGCCGTCGCCGAGCTGACCAGCGTCCGGTTCCGGATCACCCACCGCCGCAGCTTGAGCGACAAAGGCTCCGGCCACGACGAAACCGGCTCGCCGGCAAGCCACAGCTCCAGGTCGTGCGCCAGCATTCGGGGTGAGTCGAAGCGGTCAAGGGCGCGATGCGCCATTGCCTTCAAGCAGATCGCTTCCAGTGCGGGCGGGACCTCCGGGTTGACCTCGCGCGGCCGCCGGAACTCACCGCGCCTGGCGTGACGCAGGGCCGTCGTCACCTCGCGGTCCGTGATCGGGTTCTCTCCGGTCAACAGGTAATAAAGTGTCCCCCCGAGGCCATACACATCGCTCGCAAACCCAACGTGATACGCATCTCCTTCCGCCTGCTCCGGGCTCATGTACGCCGGGGTCCCCACGGCAAAACCGGCGACCGTATCCGTCGATCCGCTGTGCGATGACGGCCGAATCGTCGCCTCGTCTGCCAGCACCCGTTTCTCGTCCTTGCCGACGCATTTGGCCAGCCCCCAGTCGACGACCAGCGTTTCGCCGTACTTGCCCACGATCACGTTCGACGGCTTGAGATCTCGGTGGATCACCCCACGGCTGTGAGCATATTCGATCGTATAACAGACGTCGACGAAACGCCTGAGCAACTGCTGGAACTGCAACGACGACTGGCCCGAGCGAAGCCCGGTGCCGTCCCGCCCCTGGTGAAATTGCCGGACCGCGTCTTTGAAGCTCTCTCCCTTGATGAACCGCATCACGTAGAACGGCTCACCCGACGCATTGAGACCGATCCCGTAGACCGGAACAATTCCGGGATGCTCGAGCCGCGCCGTCACCTCGGCTTCCAGCAAGAACCGCGCCCGGCTGTCCTGCTTCGCAAGGTGCTCCTCCAGTAACTCCTTGAGGGCGACCTCGCGATTCAACTGCACATCAAGGGCCACGGAAACCTTGCCGATTCCCCCCTTGGCGTGCGGGCGCACAAGCAGATACCGCTCGTTCCCGTTGCCTTGCCGGCGATCCGACCAGTCAGTCGTCAGTTCGCTGTCCCTCGCCTCACCGGCTTCGGTCGTGAGCTGACCGAGGTCGCCGTCATCAGGCGAAATCGCACCGATCAATTCGCGCGGTTTGCCCGGGCCATTAAGCCGGTCCTGGCCGCTCAGCTTGCCGGGCGGGCCCTGCCTGGCCTGGCTCTCGCGGACCATCGATTCGAGGAGATCACAATCCTTCTCGGAAATCGCCAGCCGCTCGGTCAGAATCTCACCGAGGGTCCGCTTCCGGTCCAGGAACCAGATCCCCATCGCCTCGAGCAGATCGTCGGGGCGGATGAAGTTCATCTTCATTGCCAGGATGCCGAACAGCAAATTCGCGTCGCTTTTCTCCGGCTCGATCACGGCGGCCCCCAAATCGCGATCCCTGGACGTACAGCTCGGATTCCGTATCGTACCAGAGGTGGGAAGCAGTGAAAGCCATTGTGCGATCGCGCCTCTGCTACTCGATCGCGCCCGGATTGATGATGACGTACCGCAGAAAGCCGCTGTGCGGCGTGAACTGGTCGTAGAGGCCGCGCGCGCGATAATTGGTTTCCCTGGTATGCCAGTACAGCCGCGACCATTTCCGCGCCGCCATCTCGGCTCGTAACCAATCGATGAGTTGCTTGCCCACGCCGCCGGCCCGATGACTGGGATCGACGAAGAGGTCCTGGAGATAGCAAGCGGGCGTGAGTGCCGAAGTGGTCTCGTGAATCACGTAGTTAGCCATTCCGATCACCCCCGCACCTTCACGCTCGGCGACGACGGCGTGAACCGGCGAGGCCGCGTCCATGATGCGTTTCCACGTGTGGTGCGTGATGGCCTCGGACTGCTCTCTTTCATAGAATTGGCAATATCCTTCCCATAGCTCGCGCCAGCGAGCCTCATCGCCTACCACAATCGGACGTATTCTCACCATCGCTCGTGATTCGCCTCCTGTCGCCCGAGGTTCAAGTTCCCGTCAGTCCCCTGTGGGCACGATTCCGGCACCTTCGACCATGAGGACAACGGTCCGCTCCGGCGCGCGCGTGCGGTGCACCACGCCCTTGGGCACAACAAACCCCTGGCGCGGTGAGAGTTCCACGCTACGACCCTCGAGGTCGATGATGAACTTCCCGTCCACGACGTAGAAGAACTCGTCGAGGTCATGGTGGCTGTGCCAGTGGTATTCGCCCTGCATGACTCCCAGCCGCACGACCGAGTCGTTGACGCGGCAAAGCGTCTGGTTGTACCAGCGGTCGGTGCACGCGGCAACGAGCGCGGCCACATCCACCACCTCGAGCGGAGCATGGAGGACGTTCAAGTGAGTGACGTACGGATAAGCCGAGGGGGGCGGTGATCCGGCCTCTTTGTCTTGCATCGTAGGTGTGAGCTCCTCGATTGTGGCTTCGCGTCAGTGTTACCCAATGTTACCCAGTGTTACTGAGGTCGAATAATCCCCGCTTCCCCGAAATCGGAGGACCCCTTGACTCGGCGCCCCCCGCCCGGCCACCATTCAGACAAATGTCAGACTTCGAGTACCTCTTGTACTTTCAGCGAAGGAGACCGGCTGATGTTCGTTGTGCCATGGCTGCTCGCGGTAGTGGCTCAGGCGCCCGTCGCCGGGCCGGTGGAAGTGGCGGGTCGGGTGGAAGACGCGAAGCGGCAACCCGTCGCGGGGGCCGAGGTTTGGGTCTCCGGTCTTGCACCGGGAGGCGCTCGGCGGGCCGCCGAGGCACGCGCGACGTCTGACGCGCAGGGCCGGTTTCGTTTAACCGTGCCGGCCCCCAAGAATGCGCAGACGGCAGACTTGCCATGGGCGGTCTGGGCAACGCATGCCGCGCATGGGCTCGGGGGCCAGACGTTCACGCGCCAGAGCCTGGCGAAGGCAAAGGACAAACCGCTGGCCGTGAAGCTCGCCGCCCCCGGGGGAGCGACCGTGCGCGTGCTCGGGCCCAATGGCGGAGCGGTCACGGGGGCGAAGGTCTTCCCGATGATGATCCGCGTCGACCCGATCTCCAGCTCGAAAACCCCCAACATGGAGATCCCCGCCTATCCCCTCCCCGATGAACTGGCCGAGCGCCTCGCGGCCACGACCGGACCCGACGGCCGAGGCACGATCGCCGCAGTCGCGCCCGCCGAGCTGGCGGGGGTGGTGCTCGAGGCCCCCGGGTTTGGTCGTCAGCTCGCGTCGGCAACCCCGGACTCCGACGGGGGCTTCCTATTTCGGCTTGCACCAGTCGGACGCTTGGTGGGCCGGATCGTCGTCGATGATCCCAAGGCGCTCCAGGGGCTCAAGCTCCAGGTATTGATCCTGAGCCGTGCGGAAGGGCCGAACGTGTTGGGTGCGACGGCCGAGGCGGTGCCTGACTCGTCTGGGCGGTTCGAGGTCCCCGTGCTGCCGGTGGGCAACCTGCGCGTCAATGTCCAGGTGCCCGAGAACTCCACGCTGAAATTCATCACAGTCCGGGACAAGTCGATCGAAGCAGGTCGGCTCACCGAGGTCACGATCACGGAGCAGAAGGCAGCGAAGACGCGAACGCTCGCGGGCCGGGTTGTCGACACGCAGGGAAACCCGGTCGCCGGCGCCACCGTCTTCCAGTCTGGTGACGCCCCCGCGCGGACGGAAACGACCTCCGACGCTGGGGGTCGGTTCTCGTTGTCGGGCGTGGCGGATGCGTCGACCTTCGTGTTCGGCCGCGCGAAGGGGTTCCGCTTTGCCGGGCGAGGCGTGAAGGCTGGCGTAACCGATATGACGCTCACGCTCACTCGCGAGAACGAGCGGCCGGCCGAGACGATGCGTACGCTCGTCCCCGCCGCCACGCCTGAGCAGGAAAGCGCCGCCGCGCACCGGCTGATCGACGCCTACGCCACCAAGGCGCTGGAAAAGGGAGAGACGAACGACAAAGTCCGAGTGCTGGAGGTACTAGCGCGGGTCGACCCGGAACGGACGCTGGAGTTGACCGAGGGGAAGACGCTGACGGATCCGTTTCTCAAGGCGATGTTCCGCTTGCGGGTCGCCAACGCACTGCTCGAATCCGCCCCCGACGAGGCGCTGGCCGTGGCGGAGTCGATCGACGACCCGGCGGCTCGGGCCATGGCCCTGCTCAAGGCGGTCGACGCCGTTCCGCCGACCGAGAAGGCGAAGAAGTTGGAACTGCTGGACCGGGCTCTGGTCAGCGCGAAGGCCGTGCGCGAGCCGGCCGGCATCCGGATGCTCCTCACCGGCCAGGTCGCCGAGCACTGGCTCGACATGGGCCTCACCGAGAAGGGTAAGGCCTTGCTCCGCGAGATCCAGCCCGATGCGGAGCAGTTGCCCGACGTCGCGTGGCCCTCCTACGCCAAGGGGTCGTTCGCTGAGGAGCTCAGCCAGATCGACCTCGAGGCGGCCCTGAAGCTCACCAAGGGCCTCTCCGACGGCTTCGAGTTCGAGCGGCACCACGGCAACATCGCGCACGAGCTCGCCGGCAAGGACCCCGCCGCGGCCGAGCGGGTGCTCGGCATGGTCAAGAAACCTTACCAGCACGACCAGTACGTTGTTCGTGTCGTGCACCGGATGGCCCCGGTCGACCTTGTCCGAGCGCGCCGGCTGGCCGCGACGGCGGTCGACCCGGTGATGCGCGGATACGCGTTCGGGATGGGCGCGCTCGGACTAGCGAAAGCGAAAAAGACAGCCGACGCGACCGCGCTGTTGCGCGAGGCGCTCGACATCCTCGGGACCGCCGTGGGGTCCGGTGCCTCACCCACACGGAGCCCATGTCACTGCGGCGTCACGTGCGCCGCGCTCGTGGCAGTAGCCGAGCGGATCGACCCCAACCTGGTCACCGAGACGATCTGGCGGTCCCTCTCGCTGCGAGACCCACGGCGACCTGATGCGGTCCGCGACCCGAGCGTTTTCCACGACCTGGGGATCGGGCTCTTGCTCGCGCGGTACGACCGCGATGTCGCCCGCGCGCTGGTGGCGCGCGACCTCGGCCCGGAGGCGTCGGTGGCGGAGCTGGCGGGTGACCTCGGGCCCGCCTTCGCGGCGACCGCTGTGATCGACCCAGCGTGGGCCGTGCAGATCGTCGAGCGCCTGCCGGATGACCCCGACCTCAAGGCGAACAACACGAAGAACGCCGCCCGCCTGGCGGCAGCGGCCGTACTTGCACGACATGGCGAGGCCCGCTGGCAGTATCTGCAGCACCGTTACGCGAACCTGTGGCTGGCCGACACCGAGGATATCGACGGCGACCCCTGAACAGCGGACGTCCATGGCATCAGCGCAAGCGGGAGATCAAGGTATCGGCCCCCTGAACGGAAGCCGTCGCAGTGCTCTTCCGTCCCTTTCACTCTTTCTCTGTGGCCTTACGGTGTTCCGCCTCCAGACGAGCGGCCCCAGCGACTACCGATCCTTCCATTCGATCTTCGAGAAGAATCGAAGCTCGGGGAGGGACGGCGTCATCATCTCCTCTTCTGCGAACCGCCCGCCAATCTCGACTCGGACCTTGTCACCGACTCGGCTGAACGACGCCTCCACGCCGCGGCCGGAGGCCGGACACGATCACGCGGTTGTCACGGGCGTCAATGTCCAACTGCGCGGTGCAGATCCGGGAGGCCGCCAGCAGATTGGTGTTGCCGGAGACAACGACAACCTTGTCCCGGTCCATCTCAACTCGTTCGGGGCTCCCGGGCCGCCGGAGCACCAACTTCCCGTCCCGAACGTCGAAGGTCAGGAAGCCGGCGAATTCCCCGAGGACCATGGGCTCCGGTACGCCTTTCGTCGGCGAACTCTGCACCCCCGCTCGAGGCGTCTGGACGCCACGCACAATCTCACGCAGGACAGTTCCGGTCCGCCTGTTAGTCATGAATCTGGCCCTCGACGGAGGTCGTTCTACAAGTAAGAGAGCGCAGACGGCCGATCACCTACGTTTTTTTGAAGCTTCCGTATCTTACTCGATGTGATCTCCCCGCTGATCAGTTACGGGTTTGAACTGGATTTTCGCTGCCGGTAGTCAAATAAACCAACCGCAAAAAATCGCTGCACGTTGGGGGGAGGAATGCGCTGCATGTACGCTTTAAAAAGTAAGCAGGATGCTAAAAAAAGAATTGTAGAGGCGTCGAAGTGCCGATGAATCGGATTGCGAGGCGGGGTGTCGGCTGTCGCCGGGCTGGTTTGCGGGTGGTGACGCAGGCGCGTGTGATGGGCGCGCGGCGTGGATCTCAAGTAGGGCTCGGTTGGCTAATGGGTCGAACGGAGGCGGGAATCGGATGACCAATCAAGTAGCACATACCGAAGGCGACGAGCAGAATGACAATGGGAGCGAGCGGACGGCGGTGCAGCGGCTGCTGCGATTAGCCGAGGGGGTGCGGCTGTTTCGGGCTGACGACGGGCGGCTTTTTGCCCGGGTGCCGGTTGGGCACCGAGTTGAGGTGCATGGTCTCCGGTCGGGGGCATTCCGGGACTGGTTGATCGGCGGGCATTTCCAGGAATTCGGGGTGCTGCCGCCGGAGGGAGCCATCCGCCGCGTGATCGGGGCGCTCGAGGCATTTGCCCGGTTCGGAAGCGGTGCGCCGCAAGTGTTCATCCGGGTGGGCGGCAACAGTGAAATGCAGGGAGCGGGGTATTACATCGATCTGGGCGATGTGACCGGGCACGCCATTCATATCACCGCGGAAGGGTGGAGCGTGGTTGAAAGTCCGGGAGTCGAGTTTCGCAGGCCGGATGGGCTCCTGCCGATGCCGCGACCGCGCCGAGAAGGCTCGATCGAACTGTTGCGGCCTTATGTGAATCTGAACCCGAGTGATTTTCGCCTGCTGGTCGCCTGGATGGCCGCAGCGCTGCGGCCGGCTGGGCCGTATCCCATCCTGGCACTTTACGGTGAACAGGGGTCGGCCAAGAGCACACTGGCGAGGATCATCCGGTCGCTGATCGATCCCCAGGATTCCCCGCTGCTTTCCGAGCCCGGAAGTACGCGTGACCTGATGATCACCGCCACCAACGGGTGGCTGCTGGCATACGACAATATCAGCACGATTCGCCCGTGGCTGTCTGACGGCCTCTGCCGGCTGGCCACCGGCGGCGGCTTCGCGGCGCGTTCCTTGTTTTCCAATGACGAGCAAACGATTCTGCACGCGCAACGACCAGTGATCCTGAACGGGATCGAAGAATTCGTCCAGCGCGGCGATCTGAGCGACCGCACGGTTTTTCTCAATCTGGCGCCGATCCCGCCGGGACAACGGCGGCGCGAGGATGAGTTGTGGGCGGCTTTTTATCGTGAGCGGCCGCTGATTCTCGGGAGTTTGCTGGATGCGGTCGCGGGAGGGATGCGCGAGCTGCCCTTGGTCAGTCTGGCGGAATTGCCACGCATGGCCGACTTCGCCGCGTTCGCGGAGGCTGTTGGCCGGGCGCTGGGATGGAACGCCGATACGGTCATTGCGGACTACAACAACAATCGTAAGGACGCGACCGCGGCGCAAATTGAAGACTCGATGATCGCGAGCGCCATGCTGGAGCGCGCCCCTGAAAGCGTGAACTGGTGGGGCACCCCTACGGAGCTGCTCAAGGAACTCGGCGACCAGGTGGGACAGAAGGTGGCTTCCTCGGCCCGGTGGCCCAAATCGCCTTCCGTGATGACCAATGAGCTGCGCCGGATCGCACCGCAACTCCGGAGCAATGGCGTGTCTGTCACGTTTGAGCGAACCGCTGGAAAGCGGATCGTCTGCGTCAGGACCACGCATAAGCAGGAACCGGGTCGTCATCCGCAAGTCGATATTTCATAAAGCCTTGTGTCGACCATCTCGGCGCTGCCAAAAACGTCGTCATCCGTAAGTCCAGTTCCTGTAAGGAGATGACGACGATGACGACGTTTTGGGGGGTGTGCGGGAGCTGTTCGCTGGATTGGATGACAAATGCGAGCGCAGGTGAGCGGGATGTGCGCAGCCGGAGGCCGATCGCTGGTTGCCTGGCGGGCGAACCAGGTCGCCAACGACCAACAAGGGGGGCGTCGACGCATCGATTGCGGCGTTGCTCGCGGCAAGGCCGGGAGTGGGGCCGTTTCTACGATCACGGCTTTTTCGCCGGTTGCTTCTCGGCCGCCTTGCGCTCCTCCAGTTCCTTGCGCCATTTGGCGGTGTCGTCGGCCTTGCCCGTCGCCTCGTAGAGCTGGACAAGGCGTTCGAGGGCTTCCGTCAGACGATTCTGCGACTTTGCCGGGATCGTCTTCTCGCGCTGCTTCAGGCCTTGGTAGCCGGCAAGCAGCAACGGCTCGGCGTCGGCGTATTTGTTCTGGCCCAACAGCGCTCCGCCGAGCAGCGACCTGGTGTGAAACGTGCTCCACACTTCGGGCTGCGACTTCTCGCGGATCGCGAGAGACTCGCGGAGGACCAGTTCAGCGTCGGCGAAGGCTTTGGCACGGATCAGCAATCGGCCGAACGTGGCCAACTGCTGAGCGTCATTGGGAAGCGCCTTTCGAGGCTTGGCCAGCAGCTCTTTCACGAAAGGCAGGGCCAGGTCGAACTTGCCGGCTGCGTCGTAGGCCGCCGCGAGGTTGAGCTTGATCTTGAGCAGATCGGGGTGTTCGCGGCCGAGCGGGGCTTTTGCGTGCATGAACGCCTCCTCCCAGAGCGGCAGGGCCAGGTCGGAGTTGCCGGAATTAAAGTAGTCCACGGCGAGGTTGTTCATGCTGCTGATCGTGTCGGGGTGATCGGAGCCGAGCTTGGCTTTCTGGAGCTTCAGCGCCTCCTCGAGTAGCGGCAGGGCCAGGTCCAGCTTGCCGGCTTTCTGGTAAGCCTCTGCGAGGTTGCGCATGGTAATGATCGTGCTGGGATGCGCCGGGCCGAGCTTGGCCGTCATGAGCTTCAGCGTGTCCTCGAACAGTGGCAGGGCCAGGTCAAGCTTGCCGGCAGTCTTGTTGTAAGCCAAGGCGAGGTTGTTCATGCTCCTGAGCGTGTTGGGATGATCGGGGCCGAGCTTGGCTTTCTGGAGCTTCAGCGTCTTCTCATGGAGCGGCAGCGCCAGGCCGAAGTCGCCGTCCGTCGCGTAGGCCACGGCGAGGTTCTCCATGCTGGTAAGCGTGTCGGGATGTTCGGGGCCCAGCTTGGCTTTGACCAGCTCGAGCGTCTCCTTGAAGAGCGGCAGGGCCAGGTCGCGTTTGCCGGCGGCCTGGTAAGCCATGGCGAGGTTGTTCATGCTGATGAGCGTGGCGGGATGTTCGGGGCCAAGCTTGGCTTTCCGGAGCTCCAGCGTCTCCGTCTTGAGCTGCAGGGCCGCGTCGCGCTTGCCCGCCGAGTCATAGGCCAAAGCGAGGTTGTTCATGGTGCTGAGCGTGGAGGGATGTTCGGGGCCGAGTTTGGCTTTCTGGAGCTTCAGCGCCTCCTCCAAGAGCGGCAGTGCCAGGTCGACCTCGCCGAAAGCCGTGTAGGACAGGGCGAGGTTGCTCATGCTGGTGAGCGTTGCCGGATGTTCGGGGCCGAGCTTGGCTTTCTGGAGCTTCAGCGCCTCCTCCTGGAGCCACACAGCCAGGTCGAGCTTGCCCGCGTCGTCGTAGGTTACTGCGAGGTTGTTCATGGTCGTGAGCGTGTCGGGATGATCCGGGCCGAGCTTGGCTTTGACGAGCTTCAGCGCCTCCTCCAAGAGCTGCTGGGCCTGGTTCACCTCGCCGGCAGCCCGGTAGGCGCCTGCGAGACTGTTCATGCTGGTGAGCGTGGCGGGATGTTCTGGGCCGAGTTTGGCCGTCATGAGCTTCAGCGTCTCCTCGAAGAGCGGCAGGGCCAGGTCCAGATTCCCGGCAGCCTGGTTAGCCGACGCGAGGTTGCTCATGGTGGCGAGAGTGGCATCATGTTCGGGCCCAAGTTTAGCTTTCGCGCGCTTGACCGTTTCCTTCAACATCGGCAGCGCCAGGTCGAGCTTCCCGGCAGGCGTGTAGGCATGGGCGAGGTTGTTCACGCTCGTGAGCGTGTGCGGATGGTCGGGGCCGAACTTGGCTTTCGTGAGCTCGAGCGTCTGCTTGAACAGAGGCAGTGCCAGGTCCGGCTTGCCGGCAGCCGCATATGCCGAGGCGAGGTTGTTCATGGTGGAGAGCGTTTGGGGATGCTCGGGGCCGACCTTGGCTCTCTGGAGCTTCAGCGTCTGCTCGAAGAGCGGCAGGGCCAGGTTGAGCTGGCCGGCATCCTCATACGCCATGGCGAGGTGGCTCAGGCTATAGAGCGTGTCGGGGTGGTCGGGGCCCTGAGTGCGCTCGAGCCCCTTGGCGGCTGCTTCCGCCATCTTCAGCAGCTCCGCGTCTCGTCGGCCGCGCTGGAGAAAGACGTAGGCAAGGTTCCCCTGAAATTTATAGGTCTGAGCCGAGTGTGGGTCGTGTTTCCGCGCCGAATCGAACAAAACCCGAGCTTGCGTTTCGGCCTTTTCCCACGAGGCCAGACTGTGATAAGCGCTCGCGATCGTCAAGCGGACGGCTCTTTCGAGCTCCGGCTGGCTCTCGAACCGCGTTCCCACCTTCTCCGCCGCGCGGTCGAGGACTTCCAGGAGCGTGACGTGGTCCTCCACGGCGTTGTTCGCCGGCTCGGCCTGGGTCAGTAGGTCCTCGGTCAGGAACTCATTGATCGCCTTGGACTTCGCATCGGCCGCGATCGCCTTGTCACGCTCGATGCCGGTTTGCCGCTCGGCTGCAATCGCTTTGTCGCGCTCGATGCCGGTTTGCCGCTCGGCTTCAATCGCTTTGTCGCGCTCGATGCCGGTTTGCCGCTCCGCCTCGATCGCCTTGTCTCGTTCCAGCACCGCCTGAGCCCGCTGCCCGGCTTCGGCCCGCTTGGCAGCCTCGGCGCGAAACAGGCCAAACGTGGTCCCCGTGATCCCAGCGAGCAATGCGAGGAAAAGCAAACTCACCGCGATGACCTGTCCCTTGTTGCGGGTCACGAATTTGTGCAAGCGATATCCCGGGCTCGGCGGCCGTGCTTCCACCGGCTCATCAGCCAGATAACGCTGAATGTCGCGAGCCAGGCCGTTGGCCGTTTCGTAGCGACGCTCGCGATGCTTTTCCAGGCACTTCATCACCACCCAGTCGAGCTCGCCGCGCAAGATCGCCATCAGCTTGCGCGGCTCGACTTGACGCAACGCCGCCATGGAGGAAAGCGCTTCGTTCGTCGAGAGCCGGGTGCTCGGTTTCGAAGGGTCCTCCTCCCGGATGATCCGGATCATCTCCGTGAGAGCCGCCTCTCGCAGGCGCTTGGCGTCGAAGGGACGGAGGCCGGTCAGCAGCTCGTAGAGGATGACGCCGAGGGAATAGATGTCAGCTCGCGTGTCGATGTCTTCAGCGGAGAACGCGGCTTGCTCCGGCGCCATGTATTCCAGCGTGCCGACGATGGCTCCGAATTGTGTCGACAGCGATTCGTCGGTCAGCTTGCCCGCCATCGCCTTGGCCACGCCAAAATCGATGATTTTGGGCACCGGTTTGGCATCGATCGTCGTGATCAGGATGTTGGCCGGTTTGAGGTCGCGGTGAACGATGCCTTTGTGATGCGCATGCTGCACCGCCTGGCAGATGGTGACGAAAAGCTCGAGGCGCTCTTTTGTGGGAAGCCGGGCTGCGTCGCAAAACTTGGTAAGCGGCAACCCGTTGACCAGCTCCATCGCGAAGAACGGCTGGCCGCTCGGCGTCAGGCCCGCGTCGAGGACCTTGGCGATGTTGGGGTGATCCAGGATCGCCAGGGCCTGGCGTTCTTGCTCGAAGCGCTGAAGCACGGCCCGAGAATCCATGCCGGTCTTGATGAGTTTGAGCGCGACTTTGCGTTTGACCGGCTCAGACTGCTTGGCGACCCAAACCTCGCCCATGCCTCCTTCACCGATTTTTTCTTGGAGCGTAAAGCGACCCGCGATGAGGACGTTCGGCTCGGCGTCGGATCGATAATCGGCCGTGATGGAGGGCGGCGAGACGTACGCCCCAGGGATCGGCATCGGCACGCCGGTTGCTTCCGACCGTGGTCGCCCCGCGTGGGAGTCGACCGTCGCATCGTCTGTTCCAGGGGGTGGTCGTGGCGAGGCGTCGTTGGCCCGGAGCAACGCCTCGATCCGCTCTCGGAGCTCGGCGTCATCGCCACACTCACGGTCGAGGAAGGTGGCGCGCTCCGCCGGATCGGACAGGTCCGACGCGGCCAGGAACAGGGAGTGTGCTCGCGCGGCGTCGATGGCCACTGCGGACCTCCTGGATTGGGCTGCACTGTCAATGCCCTGTGCAGGGGGTACAGTGTATCACGGATTCCGAATGATTGATCCTGGGCCTCACGGATCGATTTCAACACCGGCACTGTGTTCCGCTCTGGGATCGTGCGCCGGAGGCGTAGGGCAGGAGCGATGCGCGCGTCGGTCATATCTTCCGAAGCCCCGGTTGCCGTCCTTGGAAGGCCGCTCACCCGGACGGAGCCGATCTTCTGGGAGCACGAGGGAACCAAAGCGGAATTGTCTTCCGAAATAGGTTAGATTGGGAGGGAGAGGGGCGATTGATCTTGGTTCGACCCTCACCCTCGAGGCCCAGATGGCTTATCAATGCCCCGCTTGCAGCCGTTCGATCCTCAGCCGGAGGAACAAGCTGTGCAGCTTCTGCGGGGCACAATTGCCCGCTGAGTTGCTCTTCACACCAGCCGAGGTGGAAGCGATCGAGGCGGCTGAGCGGCAACGGGCATTGGCTCGTAAGCTCAGGGAGGAAGAACGCCAGGAAGCCGCAATGCGGGCTTTGTGGGCGATCGATCCTGGCGGCCCCATATAGAAGCCGCTCAACGAAGTTGGGAGGCCAAGACTACTCCTTCCGTCCGATTCCCGCGCTCCCTCAACGGAAAACCCGCTGCGCGAAGAGATCATGGAGCGAGGTCGAGCGGGAGTTCCGAGCGTTCGACGTCGCGAACCGAGAGGTCCGCGAACACGGCCCGGTGTTTTGTCGTTCCCTTCGTCGTGAACCAGCAGATTAACCGATTGGCCTGGCCGACCGTGGCCCCCGCGCCGACGTAATGGAACGAGGCGGGCTCGGTGTGGTCCTCCACGAACCGCCGGAGCGGCGGAGTGAAGACCTCGCGGATGAGGAACTTGTCGTGGAGCCCGACCAGCTCTCGTTCGGCGGGCGTCCGGTCATTGTCGGGCTTCATGGAGGCTGCATTGAACTTTGGCTGGTCGAACGCCGCGTACGGTGAGTCGGGGAAGACGCCGCCGTTGAACCGCGCGGCCGCCCCCAGGTAAGAGACCATCTCTTCCTCGGTGATTGTGGGCTTGGCCTGCGCCTCGTAGGCGTATCCGGCCGGGGGATCGAGGCGAAAATCTGCCGCGTCGAGCTTTGGGTCCAGGACGATCTCGTGCTCCAAGCCTGCGACGGGCCGCAAAATCGAAGTCTTTTCCTCGGCGGCCTGCTTCCGCTCCGGCGCGGTCTCGGGATCGAAGTCGCTCTCATTCGTGATATAGATCGCGACCAGCCGCTTCGACTTGGTGTCGAACAGGAAGTCGCGACGTACCGGACCTCGATCCTCGTTCTCAACGATCATGGCCCGGACGACATTGGCCTGGATCCCGTCAATCTCCCTGGTCCCCTCAAGCGAGAGGGACTTCACGCGCAGCACCTTGGCAACCACGCGATCGCGGAGCGCCTCGCCGACCCAGGCGAACGGCCCCCGAACGTCGGGATAGCCTTGAGGCGTTTTCAGGACGGCCTTCTTCTCCTTCGGATCCAGCACGAGCATCCGTGCCACCCGCGCGTCGGTGATCTCGATGCGCTTTGGCTTGCCCGTCTTGTCCAGAAAGGTCTCGCGGTACTGGCCAGGGTGTCGATAGGCGTGGAATCGACGTTCCTCGTGGAGCCAGGTCCTCTTTTTGTCGGCGCTCGTCACGCGCGAGTAGTAGGTGGTGGTCCACGTGATGGTTCCGGGGCTGTCGACCCCGGGGATGGTCTCGGCGAAGGCGCCGCGGCCGAGGCTCCCCCAGGGGTAGACCCAGAAGAGCCCCAACACCAGCAGAAGCGATGCGGCAATCCAGCTTGAACGATTCATGAGTATTCTCCAGTGAGGGATCGATCGACGGGAGGGTGACGGCTCGGGGGCCGAGAGGGCGTCGCCATTGCGGGCGCACCAGCCTTTGAAGTCGGGCGAGGGACATTCGCCCAGGCCCGCCCGGAGACGATCCTCCCAGCTCTCGTCCGGAAGCGGAGGGTTCATGACCTGGTCCCTGTTGAATCGCGTGAACCGAGGAGCCCGGAAAGTCTGCTTCGCGCCCGTTGCAGCCGCCCGTGGACGCTCTGGACCGAGAGGCCCAGCGCCCGGCCGATCTCCTTGTACGAGAGCCCGCTGAAGTAATGGAGTACGACGATCTCGCGCGAGGCCTCGTCCAGAAGCTGGAGCGCTTCCTGCACTTGAAGTCGCAGCGCCGCCAGGTCGGGATCACCGGCAAACTCCGGCGCGTCGGGCAACGGCTCGTGGAGGATCCGGCAGGTGTCCAGACGAGAGGCTGTCCGCCGGCAGATCGTCCCCAGCCACTCGGGAAACCGGCGGGGATCACGGAGAGTCGCCAGTGTGCGGTGAGCGATCACGAACGCCTCCTGCGCAGCGTCTTCCGCCAGGTGGATGTCTGAGAGCCGGCCGCGCGCGACCCCGACCGCCAGGCGATAGTGGCGCTCGTACAGCAAGCCGAAACTCGCCTGGTCTCCCCGGAGGGCGGCCGCGACGAGCTCCGCATCGGAACGTTGCACGATGGGACCTCTCCGGAGAACCGAGGAGTTCACTCACGGCATGAGATTAGTGCATCGATCCCGCCGGAAATGAGCGCGGGCGCGCAAAAAATCCGGCCCGACCACGGATCGGTTCGCGCATCGTTTGGCTACTTACGATACTGCTCGTCGCTCACGTGCTCCAGCCAATCGACCACTTTGCCGTCAAGCTGCTCCTGGATCGCGATGTGCGTCATACCCATGGTCGCCGTCGCGCCGTGCCAGTGCTTCTCCCCCGGCGAGAACCAGACCACGTTGCCGGGATGGACCTCCTCGACCGGCCCGCCCTCCCGTTGCACCCAGCCGCAGCCGGCCGTGATGATCAGCGTCTGCCCGAGCGGATGGGTGTGCCATGCCGTCCGGGCCCCGGGCTCGAACGTGACGCTGGCACCGGCCGCCCGTGCCGGCGCGTGTGGCTGAAACAGCCGGTCGATGCGGACCGCACCGGTGAACCAATCGGCCGGTCCTTTGGCAGACGCCTGCGACCCTATTCGCGTGATTTCCATCGTGTCCTCCTTCGCAGTTTTAGCGACCTGTCATCTTTTCGAGATGCTCGGGGTACCGCGCCCCTTGCACCGTGATCTTGGATGCTGTGGCGCCCGGGCGGCCTTTCATGCCGCGGGGGTCGAGCTTGGAGTCGAGGTCGAAGCCGAACTTGGTGGCGATGACCACCTGCGCACGGAACGGGGCGAGGGCCTCGCCCACCAGCTCCTCGTTCGTGAATGGGCCGTAGACCTCGGCGGTGTCGAAGAAAGTGACGCCGAGATCGACGGCCGTCCGGATGAGCGCGATCGCCTCCTGCTTGTCCATAGGCGGTCCGTAGCCGAAGCTCATCCCCATGCAGCCGAGCCCGATGGCCGAGACTTCCAGGTTGCTATTCCCCAGTTTTCGCTTTCGCATTTGTTCCTCCGTCGAATGATCGTGGGGAGGCTCGCCTCACCCTTCGCTCGGGATGCTCTCGCGTCCCGCTCTCCGAGGTTAATTAGAGGCGCGCGGCCAGGATTCGGAAAGAACCGTTCCTCCAAAAGGTTTGCCTGATCCTCTTGCGAGCCAGGAAAACTACCCACTGAACCCGGGAATATCGTATCCTGATCCTCTAGTAGCCCGAGCAAGACCGGAGGTACAAATGAAGGGCCAGAGCGACAATCGCAAGCGGCTCGCCAGCCTACTTGGCGAGGTGGCGATTCACGAGGGAACGCATCGGACGCTCGTCGAAGGCGTGGAGGTGAGCCGCGTCTCGAAGTCAGTGCCGCGGGCCCCGGCCCAATCCGGCTCGACCAGGCGAGGCGGCTGATGGCGCACGACGGCCACAACGCGAGCACCGCGGCGAGGGCGGTCGGCTACGAGAGCCCGTCGCAGTTCAGCCGCGAGTTCAAGCGGCTCTTCGGCGTGACGCCCGTCGAAGAGGCCGAGCAGACGCGTGCTCGACTGATTGCCGGATGATGCTTCTCGGATCGGTACACTGCACGGGGGGGCCGCGCGATGTCGAGCCGGATCGGGCCGGGGCCGGTGTTCGTGTACGAGTCGCTGATTCTCGCGCGACGGCGGGGGTTCTACGCAGGCCGGATGCTCTTCGTTCTGGCCATCCTGGTGGGCCTTTGGATCGCGTGGTGGAACAATGTCAACGGTCCTGGGTTCGGGCAGCCGTTCGGGACCCAGCCGGGCGCGATCGAGACGATGGCGAGAGCCGGGGTGTCGTTCTTCTACGCGATCACGGGCATCCAGCTCTCGATCGTGCTCCTGGTGGCCCCGGCGGCGACCGCCGGGGCGATCTGCCAGGACCGCGCCCGGGGAGTCCTGGCGCAGATGGCGACCACGGATCTCTCCGACTCCGAAATCGTGCTGGGTAAGCTGTTTTCGCGGCTGGCGCCGATCCTGGCTCTTCTCGCTTGCGCCCTGCCGGTGGTCTCGCTGGCGGCGCTTCTGGGCGGCATCGACGGCGAGGCGGTCGTGGGGCTATTCGCCGTCTCGGCGGCAGTCGCGGTGCTGGGATGCTCGCTGGCGATGTCGATCTCGGTCGAGGTCGCCAAGACGCATGAGGTTGTCATGGCGGTGCTGGCGCTGGTGGCGTTCTGGCTCTTGAGCCTCCCGCTCTGGGGCGGGCTCGCGCGTGCGTATAGGCTGCCCCCGCCGCCGGACTGGTTCTTCGCGACCAATCCGTATGTGCTGGTCTTTGCACCCTATTCCTGGCCGGGCCATTTCGGCCTGCTTGCAGTCGGGCTCTTCGTCGCCGCGTCGCTGGCGATCTCGGCCGCGATGCTGGCGGGGACGATCGCCCGCCTGCGGCGGTTCGTGCTGCCGGGTGAGGTCAGCCGTCGCGGGTGGAACCTCCGGATCCCGCGGCTGGGGCTGCCGTGGCTCGGCGCGAGGATGGCGGCGATCCGGCGATGGATGGAGCGGCTCCCCGGCCCGTCGCTCGACGGCAACCCCGTGCTCTGGCGCGAATGGCACCGATCCAAGCCGTCCCGGATGGCGCGGATCCTCTGGAGCCTCTTGTGGATCAGCGGCGTTCTCGTGACGGGAATCGGAATCCACGACGTGTTCGTCCACGGAATCGGGACCATGACCGGCGGCTTCATGATCCACACCGCGGTCATCCTGCAATCGGTGTTCGGTCTGATGCTGGTGAGCGTCCAGGCGCCGACGGCCTTGGGCGAAGAGCGCACCCGTGGCAGTCTCGACGTGCTGATGGCCGCACCGATCTCGACGCGGGCGATCGTCTGGGGCAAGTGGATGGGCACATACCGGGTGGTGCTCTGGCTCGTGGTCCTGCCCGGCATCGCCGCGGCGGTGATCGCCGCCACATCCCCCGACGTCCCATTGCGCCTACGCGCGGGCTTGGCCGGCACCCCGATCGGGCCAATCGGCCTGGCCGATCGCGTGCTCGCCCCCGTGCTGATCGTCGCGGAGATACTCTCCTGGGGCGCAGCGTTCACCAGCCTGGGGCTGCTGCTGGCGACCTGGACGCCCCGGGTCGGCCGCGCCATCGGAACCAGCCTGGCCGTCTTCCTGCTGCTCTCCTTCGGCTGGCTCTTCCTGGCGGGAATTGTGATCCTGCCGGCACTGACCATCTGGCTCACGGCGCAGTACAACATCGACGCCAGCGACCTGATCTGGATCGAGATGGGCATCCTGGCCTTCAGCCCCGTGGCCGCGCCGATCACGACCATCCAGGCGCTGGATAGCGCCGACGCTCGCCGCTGGCAGTTCTGGGTCATCATGTCCGCCTGGTGCCTGCTGGCCTGGGCCGCCGCCGGCGCGATGTACTGGCTGGCGCTTCGGTCGTTCGACCGCCGCCTGGGCCGGATGCGCAGACCAGCCAGGAAGCCGCGGACGAGGAGTCGTCACGCCTGGTGCCGGTCGGGGCCGGGTGGCAGAATGAAGGCCTGCGACACCGTAGTACCGCGGAGATCCCGACGCAACATCTGGGGTGATAGCTTCTTGGCTCGTCCTACGGAACAGACACGAGCCGGACATCGGAAACCTGTTACACTACCTTCGACATACTGCACTCTGTCGAATCGAGGGGGGGGGGCTTTCGGTCTCGCTAGATGTACATTAAATCTATTAATATTGAGAACATGAAGCTGATAAGTGATATGCGACTACCCTTCTCTGGGCCCAGTGGTCCTCGGATGTGGACTGTCCTTGTCGGAGAGAACGGACTATGCAAGACATCTATCCTTCAAGCAATCGCGCTAGCAGCAATTGGTGCAGATAGCGCTAATTTTTTCCAGGAGATCATCCCTGCGTTACCCGACAGACGGAAAAAGCAAGCAGTAGTCCAAATCGACGCAGCATTCGAGTTCGGCACGAGATGCAAAGATAAGAGGACGTATCCTGGCCTAAATGGTAGTCAGAGTAAGCCAATCGGCCTGAGGTCGTCGGTGACAATCCAATCCGGTTGGTCGCTATTTCAAGGAGACTCTCAATATCTCACTTCCAGTGATGAGAATTCCCTTGAAACAAATCGCCGTCGGAGAAATGCGCTGGCGCCAGATCCGTTAAAGGAAGCGAGGGGGAAGGGGCTACCTTATTGGTTCGTAGCAGGCTATGGCACAGCGCGCTCGCTTCCATTGCCCTTCAGCGCCGAAAGCATCAGCTCGCCGGCACTAGAGCGACTTGCATCACTATTTGACCGCGGACGCATTGTCGGAACCGGCTTCGCAGATCTATTGCAGGAAAAACTGGTCAAATCCTATGCCCGTGTTTTACAGCATTCACTTCTGGACCATGCCGGGATATTACCGCGCATCGACCGATTAGAGTTGCGCGGAAAGGGAGGAGTCAAATCCGCCAAGCACCTAGTCGAGTCGCATCGCTTTGAGTTCAGGTCGGGCGGGGAAATCGTTCGTGTGCCAGCGACTTGGCTATCCCAGGGCTACCAGGCAACCATCTCATGGCTTGCCGATGTCGTAGGCCAGATGTTCTGGGACGCGCAGGCCGACGTAGATCTCAGCGAAATGGAAGGGCTAGTTCTTATCGACGAGTTGGACCTACATCTTCACCCACTTTGGCAAGTCGGTCTAGTTCGAGCGCTGAAAGCAACATTCCCTAGAATTCAGTTTGTCGTCACGACTCATTCCCCGATGCTGCTCCCGGGCCTTGAGAAAGACGAGATTATTCATTTGAAACTCAACGGGGCGGGAAATGTCACCTACGAGCTGGCGGGCGAAAGCCCGGCTCTTCTGAGCGGGAGTCAGATTTATCAAACGTTTTTCGGAATAGACAGGCTCTTTCCGAGCGATACCGGCGAAGCACTCTATCGATATGGCTATATCGCGACCAACCCTAACCGCACGGACGAAGAGGAAGCTGAAATGATGAGGCTTCAGCAGCAACTCCGGCGAATCGGGCTGGAACCTGGCCTACAACCCGTTGATCGCCCATGATACGAATACGCCGAGGTCGAGAGCCTGCAAAACTCCGGCCGATCCGTCGAGCGGCACTAGCAAATGCGCGGGCTCACCACGCAGCCGGGACGCTTGACAAGGTCACCTTGGGAATCGCCTATCAAATAGTTAAAGATGATCTATGTGCTGTACAGCACTTCAAATGTTGTTACTGCGAACGGAATAATATTGAGCCTTCTCATAATGACGTCGAGCACTATCGACCAAAACTGAGCGCCGATCGAGGAGCGGGCTTCCCGAACCACGGATATTGGTGGCTTGCATGGACTTGGCAAAACCTGATGTTTGCGTGTCCGAATTGCAATAGAACTGAGAAGAACGATGTCTTTCCCTTGGCGGCAGGCAGCGTTGCGTTGGTACATGAGCAGAGGCCGCCCGGTTCCGAATTAGCCTTACTCATCGATCCGTGCGTCGAGAACCCGATAGGCCACATCAAGTTCCAGTATCATCCGGCCCTGCCGAAGCACAAATGGAGGCCACTGCCGAAAAATGGAAGTGCGAGGGGCGACCGCACAAATTGGGTTCTCGGACTTGATCGACCCAGCCTCCTCGACCTTTATGACCGCCGCGTCAGGGACTACTTAGAGCCGATCATCATGCGTCTGAATGTCGAAATTGCTCTCAATAACCAGCGTCAAATCGATTCTATCTGGGCAAATGAGGCGTTGCCTTGGGTTGTTTCGAATCGCCCCTTCACGGCCCTGTCATACGACGCGCTGGACTACTACGTTCCCATAACCGTGCGGCATCGATTCTCAATCTCATTATCAAGACCCACTTAAAGTCGACACGAGCGCGCATCGGTGTGTCGGACCGACCCGCGCAAGATCATGTTTGCCGCGTCAACGCTTGGACACAATCCAGCAAAAACTCAGCCGCGGGTGGTTCGGGTGAGACGGCTTTGCCAACCCAGGCGCCTCGCGTCCTCTAATTGCTCCTGAAGGAGCATTGATCCAGCACGATACGCCATTCCCCAGCCACGAGGAGTTTACAGCCGTCGTCCCACTGATGCTGGCGGGGGAGATTGACCCCGGTTCCAGATTTTTTTTATGGTTTCTTCCTGGGAATAGCCGACCGGGCAGGCTGGGCTCTTGGTGTTGGCAAAGTAGGTGCGCAGGGTTTCATTGGGACAGGAGATCATCCGGGTTCCCGGCATTTCGAGGTGGCCACTAGGGTCGGTTTGCTTGATCCAAGTGTGGGCATAGCGGAGCCATTGGTTTCGGTATTCCTCCGGTTGCTGCGCAAACCATGAAATCTCATCCCATCCCCAGCAGAACATTGATTTGGGGTCAGCCACATTCGGGTTCGGCCCCCGGCCAAAATTGTCAAATTCAACAAGGTAAGGCAAACTATCACAACGCCAGCCGCTGGGCGAAATGCAGCCCTTGCTTCTTTTGAATATCGCATCAAGGTGACCGACTTCCAAGATGGCCTCATGCGGCTTACCCGGAACCGCCTTGATGCGCATCGGAAACGAATTGAAATCCAAAAGACTGACCCCGTCCTTGACCATGCCACCGGACGGCACATGACCGTCCAGTAGCACCAGATGGCGGCGGGCGTGCAGTTTTGCATAAGTCCGCACTTTGGCCAGAAACTCCGAATAGACTTTCAGATCCTTGTCATCCGCGCCAATGAGTCCGACCTGGCCCAGGTGGAAGGCTTCACAACCGATGTTGATATAGGAGACGGCGAGGTAATAGAACCAAAGCCGGGTTTCAAGATTGTTGATAATCGGCACTCCGCCGCGGCCGCCACGCCTGCCAGGCCGGCCTTCCCGCTTGATGATCGCAGCGCAGGAAAAGGTCCGGTCCTCAACGGGCAGGCCAAAGTCTGCGAAAACCCAAGCAGGAATCTTCAGTTTATCAACATCGGTGGTGACCTGTTCAAAAAGGCAGCCCTGGAAAACGACTTCGGGATCGGCGGCATGCACCCTATCCACCATTTTTTTGGCATACTCCAAAAAAGCGGGATCTCCTAGTTTGGACTCCTGGCCCCAGCGGTAGATGGCCCGGCCGATGAATTTGGCGCCGAGGTTGTGGATCATGCGGACATCATCATCCCGATACGGAAACTGGTAACCCTCCGGCTGGCCGGGAACCAGGAAATAGCCCATGGTGATTGCTCGATCCAGATAGTTTTCCAGCGTCTGGCGCGAAATAGTGCCATCGAAATAGAAGGGGCTGTTCTTGTCGAAGGTGCGATTGGAGGATTCCGCTGGCTGGGCTGGCGCCGTCTCTGCCGTGGCCACCGGTTCAGCCGGTTTCTGAGCGGTGGATACGGGACGATCCACCGTCAGGTATCCTCCGGCACCTCGAGTTGTTCCAGCGAGGCCAAACACGCAAGCGGCGATGGACGCAAAAGTGACGCGGTTTGTTCGTGTCATGGTTCACCTCGCCGTGGAGAGGAGCAATCTGGATTGAAAGAGAAACGCGCTGTGCTGATCTTCTCGGCCCAAAGTGGAATCGCGCGAGCATCGCCATTATACTCCTGGGGAATTGCCCGAGCGGCTGGAATTACTGATCGGAGACAAGACCCGAGGCCACACAGCAGCCATTTTTTACAGTTCCCGAAACCCATTCGCAACACCGATCGCTTCATTCGGGATCGAAAGCCTGTTTGATCACCGTGAACGACTTCGTGGAGTTACTCATGGCCAAGTCGCGCACAGCAGACAAACAGCCCGGGAAACCCTCGGCCGACGAGATCGCCTGGCTGGATGCTGAGAACAACTACGCCCTCGCAATTGATAACGGCAAGCTGATCTGCCGCAACCCCGCGGGTAAGAAGCTGGCATCGGTTCCGAAAGAGCTGAAAGAGTCGGCCCTCGCGGAGCAGCTCACCGCGCTCTGCGAGTGGCTCGCCGACCATCGGACCGAGTGTCTGCACCGCGTCGAGATGTGGATGCTGCGCTCCCTTCCCGTGCCTTGCGATGTCGTGCGGGCGGTCTGGTCTGATCGGGATTGGGTCGAGATGCTGCGCAACCTGGTGGTGAGCCCCGCCGATGCGAGCGGCAAGATCAATGCGACACAGACCGGGCTGCTTCGCGACGTTGACCCGAAGAAAGGCATTGGCGTGATCGATCGCGACGGCGAAACGCAATGGATCGCTGCCGTGCAGATATTGATCCCCCATCCGATACTGATCGACGGGCTCGACGAGCTGCGCGAGATTGCCGTCGACATGGGGTTCTCTCAAGCGATTGAGCAGATGTTCCGCCCAACCTTCGCCGCGACGAAGCCGCAGCAAGAACTATCAAAGATCATGGATTTCAGCAATGGTCGGTTTGAGCAACTGAATTTTGCCAGCTCACTCTGCCGGCGGCTCGGCTATCCGGTGCGCGGCGGTTACGCGTGCAGCAAGGTCTGGGAGAACGCCAGTCCGATCGAGGCCCGCTACTGGATCGGCAGCGATTCTCCCGAGTCAGAGGCGTACACCGGAGAGTTGATTTTTGTGGACGGCGACCAGAAGCCGGTGAAGATCGCCGAGGTGGGCCGCGTCACCTTCAGCGAAGGCGTGCGGATGGCTTCGCAGATTTATGCGAAACGCAAGGTGGAGAAGCAGGAAGGAGGTGCGGAATGAGCAATGCAGCAGCCGGGCTCGAAGCAGGCGGACTCCTCCTTCCGAAGGCCAAGGTCGACGCGGCGTCGACCGAACAGGTCGTCGCTCGGGCCTATAGCCACCCCGCGCTTGGCGACCGCACGGTGATTCGCCTCGCGCCCGATCGTCTGGGCCAGGCCGAAGACCTGGCGATGGAGTTCCTGGGGTTCGTCGCGCCTGAGGTCTCTGCGCCCTTGGCGGTGCAACAACGCCGCAGCCTGGGGTTCGCGGCCTGGGCGCTCATCAATGATCCGGCGAACGCCCGCATCGCGCTCGACCTCGTCAAGCAAATGAAGGCGGCAGCGCGCCAGGCCAGGTCGAAGCCCGGCCACGCGTGGGATGCCTACACCGCAATGGCCCAGGAGCTCGGCCGCTCGGTGCGCCATTTCTTGCCCCCGTTCTGGGAGGAAGCGGGGCGAGCTTTCAAGGATATCGACAACCCGACCTACGCCGGCAGGGCGCTCAACAAGTCGCTCGAGGCCGAGCGGGTCCATGCGCTCGAGTCTGATCGTGCACGCCGGCGCGACGTCATACTGGAATTCGTCCTGTCGGGCTGCTTGACGAGTAACGCGCTTTCTGATTACGGCGCCGACTTGCAGGGTCATTATCCGCCGAATGAGGCGTTTGACATCTTTCGCGACCTGTGCGTGCGCCGCACGAACGGCGGCATGCCACCCTGGGCCACGCTGCCCAAGGATTTCATGAAGCTCGCCAAGGCCGCCCGTCTCGATGCTGACAAGGAACTGGAGAAGTGGCTCGAAGAGGTCATCGAATCGCCCGCGATGGGTCGGCCGCCACTCCAGTTCTGGAAGACGTGCAGCAGCCACTGCAAGCGGATCGTGGCTCGCAATCCGGCGTTCGCAATCGCGCTCCTCAAGCACACGAAGCCTGACCCGCGGCACTACGGCGATAGCAAGCTGGGGCCCTGGTTCGAGTTGCTCGATGAGTGGGGAGTTCTCGAATACCTGTGGAAAGATGAGCACAAGGGAGCGCCGCCCCTGGGAGAGCCGATTGCCATCTGGTTCAGCCGCATCGTGCGCGATGGGGTCCCGGCCCCGGAGCGTACGTTTCAAATGCTCGAGAAACTGGTACCGCGGCTCAGGAAGGAGAACGAACCCTTCTTGCTTTCGATTGCCGACCGATACCGCAGCACGGACATCGACATCGATGTGCTCGAAGCGTGCCTCGTGTCGGGGATCAAAGTCGGCGATCCGCCGCCGGAGTTCGAGGTGATTTTCTCGGGTTGGTTGTCTGCGAAGGTTGACCATCCGCTCCGCAATCAGGATGTCGTCCTATCGGCCAAGGATGAGCGCTTCAAAAGAGCGATTCTCAGCGGCCTCGAGCAGGCGCTGGCCTGTCGCGGTGGCGCGGTGCAGCGAGGCTATCAGCAGGCCGCGCTCGAACAGCGGGCGTTCCCCCTGGCTGCCCGCGATCGGCCCGGAATCAGTCAGTTGTGGCGGCTGCACACATCGGGCCTCATCGACATTCTGGAAGAGAGCGGGCTGGCCAGCTTTGAGCTGGCTTTGAGTCGACTCGACTCGACTCTCTGGCCGGATGCACTGCGACTGTTTCCGGATCTTGCGGAGCGCCTGTTGCGCGTCGATCCTGCCGCCATGCTGCGGCGAACGCTAGCGGCCGGCGTCTTCGAAGAATACGGCCTGCCTGTTCTTGAGGAGGCGATCGATCGCAGCAACATCAAGACTCAACGCTCTTCTCTCCGGGACACGAATGTCCATCTCACGTTTCCCAGCATCGTTGTTGCCGACAAGATTCATGCGATCGTCATCGGGGGCGACGGCAAGGAGCGGAAACATGAATTGCGTTTGCCGAAAAAGAGCGAGATTGTCACGATCGTCGCCGTCGGCGACGATCTGGCGATCAATTATCGCGACGAAAAGTACCAGGGACGCTTCTATTGGGTCAGCGATCCCGCGCAACAGTACGACGCCTCCAGCTACTGGTACTTCCGGAGCGCCGCGCAACGAACGGCGACTGTACTGGACGATGGAAGCGTATTCCTGGGCGAAACAGCCGTTCGTCCGGGCGACAAGCAGATGCCGCAGTCACAAGGTTACATTCACGACGGGAAGCGATTCTGGCGCGTAAACCCTGAGTACGACCCGCAATCGGGTGAGCACCGCTGGAAGATCAGAGAGGTCGACCCGCACACCGGAAAACCGCTTCGCGAAAGCGTACCGCCCTGGTTTGAAGAAACGGATGGCGGCACGATTGAGTGGGGTGCTTCGGATTTCAGGCCGGCACCACAGTATGCCACGGATTCGCCGCTTGGCACGAAAGACGGCATGATCGGATGGAAGACGGTCAAGCGCCCTGATGGCAGCTATTTCGGCCAGGGGATCGACGGCCGCCGCTGGGACAAGCCGCTGATTCTATCCGACGGTACATTTGCGTTGCCGGTGGCGCTGCTCCGCCAGCCGGGTACGAACGAGTTTCTGCCGGTGACCACGATCGGTACTGCTGTGGGGGCTTACTCGATCTGGGATCCAACCGGTTCGACGATGGTTGCCACAACTCACGATGTCGATAACGACGACGAGGATGAGCGGCGGACTGTCTTGCCGCTACTGTACTGGCATTTTCTGAAAGCGCGCCATCACGCATCGTCAAAGAAGCTGCGGGGGGTTAGCCAAGCTGAGTGCGTAGCGTTACTCAAGGCGGCGGAGGAGGATCGCGCGCCAGAGCACGTCGTGCCGCGCGGTGGCGGCAATAAAGCGGTTGAGAGAAAGAGCCTCCTCTCGGCCGTGAAGAAGCTACTGCCTCTGGCGCCGGAGCGCATGGCACAAGGAGTCGCGCACGTGATCGAGAGCGCCGGACGAGCAACTACCGACTTCATCGGACTGCGCGACAAGGCAAGTGCTGACTCGACCAGGGAAACCACGAGCGCGACGTCCGTTGTCGATCGACAAAGCGACCTTGCCGCGGTCCACTGGGGGTTGCCGGCGATTCCGACATATGGACACGATCGCCAGATCTCTCTGAGCAAGCATCTCGCCGCGGTCACCGAGTTTCTCAAAGGAGCTTCCAGGGGGGGCGATCTTCCGCATACAAACCACCTCTGGTTCTCGATGCTGGAAGATCTGCCCCTGCATGCTGGCAAGCGTACTGGGGCGCGCTGGCAGCAAAAATGAAGAAGACGGACAAAAGTGACGTGCCGTGGCTTGAGTTCCTGAAGCTCTGGCTTGATCTCGGTATCGCCGATCTGCCGGGAGCCTTCGACACCATGGACGGGTATCCCGAGGGGGCAAAGAAGAACACCTGGGGTGGATATGACGTGGAGGTCACCGCTGGAAAAGCTTTTACGATTATAAATGGCGAAGACTTGTTCATCGCAGTCGAGAATGCATTCTACGATGCCGACCGGCTTCCCCACCATTTCCTGCGCTATTCGACAGCCAAGACCCCCGGCGCTCCGCCTGGCTTCAAGGTCAAGAACGTTTGTAAGATCAAGACACATTATGATCGCGCAGATAGAGGCATTCATTGCTGCGGCCGGATCGTGCGCCGAGCCGCCATTACCGTCCCCCGCAGAGCTCGCGGAAACCGCCAGGACACTCTCCGCCTCGCCGGCGGAGATTGCCTTGATCTGGCTGGGAGGCCTGAACGTCGACAGCCTCGAGAACAACTTCCTGCCGGCCGACCTGCGCCGGCCATTGGGCTGAAGACCACCGATGCGAGCGCTGGCAGGCAGGCTCTGCGCAATCTGGATCCGTCGGTTCGGACGCAGCTTTATGAAGCTGTCATCTCGCAAGGATGCGCCGCCCCCTTCGCCGGCGATCGCAGTCCGGTATTGCACCTGATCGAAAAGGCCTGGCAAGCAAAGATGCCCAAGCGTTTGCAGATTGAGGCAGCACTGCAAACACGTCTCTCGGTGCTGGGCAAGAGGTCGAACTGGCAGCGGCTGAATCACGAGGCCGTCCTGGCTGCGGCCGCAGATCCGGCCAATCATCCGCTGCTCCAGCCGCGGGAGCTGGAAATCAGGGTCGACCCAAACAAGACCTACGGAGGTCTGGAGCTCGCCGGCAAGAAAAAGAGCGACGAGGCGGATCTCGGGGCTTCCCTTCGGTCCATCGTGCAACTGGTCGCGCTCGTGCATGCGGAAACCGCTGCAGGGCATCCGTGCCGAGCCGAGATGCCGGCATTGATCAAGCAGACTACGATGGCGCTCAACTCGCCGATCACATTGCTCGCGCTGCACTCCGTTCATCTTTGCGGCGATGTGCGAAAAGTGCCGCTCAAGCCGTCGGAGTGGCTCAGCAAGCATGTAGGCAAGACCAAGCCCAACGCGAAGGACGGTACAGCCCGTTTTGACGACGGCTTTATCACGGCAGCAGCGACTCGACAGCCAGTCTCAAGGTCTGATTGCATATCGACCGGCAAAGCTCAAGGACCAGGGAGACATGGCTCGCCTTCTAGGTATTCTCGGCACTGATGCCATGTACGACCACATCAATCCCGACGGCTTCACATCGTTGGTTGCCGCGATCAAGAGCCCCGGCTTCCAGAAGCTGTCGAAGGCGATCCTGGCGAAAAACGTACCGGAGGGACAGTGGCCCGAGAACCCCAATCATACGGCCCCGGCTGTCGTGAAAGCGATTCGCACCAAATACAAGCTGGGCGAGGATGCAGCGGTGCTCTACGCTCAGGTGCTCGCCCTGCCCGAGCCCACAGCGGCGAACCTCCGGAACTGGAATGGCTGGACAGCCGCAGAATTGAAGACAGCGTCGGCTGAGCTGGTCGGCCGCAAGCTCGTGCTGGAAGCCGTGCGCGAACGAGCCGGTCGCTCGATCTTTCTTCCCGGTGAATGGACCGTGCTCAAGGCGCCCTGGTTGCCCATCGAAAGCTGGAAGCTCATTCACCTTATCGAGCTTGAGCTGAAGCCGGCCGAACTTTGCCCGGCGGGCGGTCCAATGGTACTGAGGCCCTTCGAAAGATCTTTTCGCCGCGGCGTGGCAGCGCGTGACGGACGGCGACGGGCCTCGCTATGAAGAAGTCAAACGACGGAAAAAGACGAAATAAGCATGGCCAGGAAAAAGTCACCCGACCCCGCCGCTTCCGATCCGCTCCTCGCGCGAAGGGCGCCGGCACGGTCGGTACAACAACCGCCCGCGGGGGAACGTTACGCCGACCAGCTTGCATTCCTTCGCGGGGGAACCCAGACACCCACCCTCTGCAGCCGACAGGGGAACTCAGAGGGGAACCCAGAGGGGGGAACCGAGACACCTGTCAGGTGACACTAAAACACGCATTCCAGACACCCATCCTTTTGTCACGGTCCTTCGTTGCGGAGATGTGCCGCCGCAGGCGGTGGAGGGAGAGTTCGCGCGCAGGGGCCTGTGCCGCCCTACAGGCCTCCGCGACTAGACCAACCTGTCGAACGCGGTCCCACTCGCCGCCTTTTCCAATCAGTTTCACCCCCGTGCAATCTCTCCCCTCCCGCATTCCCTCTTCACGCGCTCGAGGCTGGCGCTGCGGTCGCTCTACCGCCGCCTGGGCCGGATGCGCGAGACCAGCCAGGAGCCAGCGGCCGACGAGTCGCCGCACCTTGTCCCGGTCGGGGCCGACTGGCAGAATAAAGACCGTTGACACCCGGGTACCGCTCTGAAAATCGTTACGGATCGCGGCCTCGATAACCCGAGAGGACGTGACAGATGCCCATGACTTTCGAGAAGTGAGTCACTCATGGACAAGCCTCGCACAGCAGAGACCCGAAAAGAGGCATCGGCGTGATCGATCGAGACGGCGAAACGCAATGGATCGCCGCCGCGCAAATATTGATCCCCTATCCGATCCTGATCGACGGACTCGAAGAGCCGCGCGAGATTGCCGCCGACATGGCGTTCTCTCAAGCGATCGAGCAAATCTTCCGCCCAACCTTCGCGCCGACGAAGCCGCAGCAAGAACAGTCCAAGATCATGGATTTCAGCAATGGTCGATTCGAACAACTGAACTTCGTAAGCTCGCTTTGCCGGCGGCTCGGCTATCCGGTGCGCGGTGGTTACGCGTGCAGCAAGGTCTGGGAGAACGCCAGTCCCATCGAAGCCCGCTACTGGATCGGCAGCGATTCTCCCGAGTTAGAGACTTACACCGGAGAGTTGATTTTCGTGGACGGCGAACAGAAGCCGGTCAAGATCGCCGGCGTGGGCCGCGTCACGTTCAGCGAAGGCGTGCGAATGGCTTCGCAGATTTATGCGAAACGCAAGGTCGAGAAGCAGGAGGAAGGTGCGGAATGAAAAATGCCGCAGCGCAGCTCGAAGCAGGTGGACTCCTCATTGCGAAGACCAAGGTCGACGCGGCGTCAACCGAACAAATCGTCGCTCGGGCCTATCGCCATCCCGCGCTTGGTGATCGCACGGTGATTCGCCTGGCGTCGGATCGTCTCGGCCAGGCCGAAGACCTGGCGATGGAGTTCCTGGGTTTCCTGGCGCCCGATGTCTCCGCGCCCCTGGCGGTGCAACAACGCCGCAGCCTCGGTTTCGCTGCCTGGGCTCTCATCAATGATCCTGCGAACGCCCGCTTCGCGCTCGACCTCGTCAAGCAAATGAAGGCCGCCGCGCGCCAGGCCCGCTCGAAGCCCGGCCACGCGTGGGACGCCTACACCGCAATGGCCAAGGAGCTCGGCCGCTCGGTGCGCCATTTCCTGCCCCCGTTCTGGGAGGAAGCGGGGCGTGCCTTCAAAGATCTCGACAATCCGACCTACGCCGGCCGGGCGCTCAACAAGTCGCTCGAAGCCGAGCGAGTCCACGCCCTCGAGTCGGATCGCGCACGCCGGCGAGACGTCATACTGGAGTTCGTGCTCTCGGGCTGCCTCACAAGCAACGCACTTTCGGATTATGGCGGCGACTTGCAAGGTCACTACCCGCCCAAAGAGGCGTTCGACATTTTCCGCGACCTGTGCCTGCGGCGCACGAACGGCGGAATGCCTCCCTGGGCCACGCTGCCCAAGGATTTCATGAAGCTCGCCAAGGCCGCCCGGCTCGATGCCGACAAGGAACTCGAGAAGTGGCTCGAAGAGGTCATCGAATCTCCCGCGATGGGTCGTCCGCCACTCCAATTCTGGAAGACGTGCAGCAGCCACTGCAAACGGATCGTGGCTCGCAATCCGGCGTTCGCAATCGCAATCCTCAGGCACACCAAGCCAGAGCCGAGATACTACGGCGATAGCAAGCTTGGCCCTTGGTTCGAGTTACTTGAAGAGTGGGGAGTCCTCGAATACCTGTGGAAGGATGAGCACAACGGAACGCCGCCCCTCGGAGAGCCCATCGCCACCTGGTTCGGCCGCATCGTACATGATGCGATCCCGGCACCAGAGCGCACATTGCAGATGCTCGAGAAACTGACGCCGCGCCTGAAGAAAGAGAACGAACCCCTCTCGCTTTCGATTGGCGGGCGGTACCGCAGCACGGACGTCGACGTTGACGTGCTCGAGGCGTGCCTGGTGTCGGGAATCAAAGTCGGCGATCCGCCGCCGGCATTTGCGGTGACTTTCTCGGGCTGGTTGTCCGCGACGGTTGACCATCCC
The DNA here is from genome assembly GCA_963823665.1 of uncultured Planctomycetota bacterium. GTDB lineage: Bacteria > Planctomycetota > Planctomycetia > Isosphaerales > Isosphaeraceae > CAVXHV01. The sequence goes on along the minus strand of CAWGMQ010000006.1, from coordinate 575,220 downwards.
CTCCGCAATCAGGATATCGTGCTGTCGGCCAAGGACGGTCGCTTCAGCTCAGCGATCATCCGTGGGCTCGAGCAGGCGCTCGCATGTCGCGGCGGCGCGGAGACACGAGGCTATCAGCAGACCGCGCTCGAACAGCGGGCGTTCCCCCTGGCTGCCGGCGATCGCCCCGGAATCAATCAGTTGTGGCGGCTACACACATCGAGCCTCATTGACATTCTGGAAGAGAGCGGACTGGCCAGCTTTGAGCTGGCTCAGAGTCGGCTCGCTTCGACTCTCTGGCCCGATGCAATGCGACTGTTTCCGGATCTCGCGGAACGGCTCATGCGCGTCGATTCTGCCAACATGCTGCGACGAACGCTCCAGGCCGGTGTCTTCGAAGAATTTGGTCTGCCTGCTCTTGAGGAGGCGATCGATCGCAGCAAGATCAAGATCCAACAACATCAGCTCCGAGACACGAACGTCCACCTCACGTTTCCCAGCATCGTCGTTTGCGACAAGATTCACGCGGTGGTCATCGGCGGCGACGGCAAAATCCAGAAACACGAGCTGCGTTTGCCCAAGAAGAGCGAGATCGTCACAATCGTCGCCGTCGGCGACGATCTCGCGGTCAATTATCGCGACGAAAAGTACCAGGGACGCTTCTACTGGGTCAGCGATCCCGCCCAGCACCACGACGCCACCAGCTACTGGTTCTTCCGAAGCGCCTCGGAACGAACGGCGACTCTACTGGACGATGGAAGTGTTTTTCTGGGCGATAAGGCCGTTCGACCGGGCGACAAGCAGATGCCCGCGTCGCACGCCTACCTTCATGACGGGCAGCGATTCTGGCGCGTGAGCCCTGAGTACGACCCGCAATCCGGTGAGCAACGTTGGAAGATCACCGAGGTGGACCCACGCACTGGAAAACTCGGTCGCGAGAGCGTGCCGCCCTGGTTTGAGGAAACGGATGGCGGCACGATTGAGTGGAGTGCTTCGGATTTGAGGCCGGCACCTCCGGGTGCCACGGATTCGCCGCTCGGCACGCGCGACGGCATGATCGGATGGAAGACGATCAAGCGCCCTGATGGCAGCTACTTCGGCCAGGGGATCGACGGCCGCCGCTGGGACAAGCCTCTGATGGATGCCGACGGTACCTTCGCAATGCCGGTGGCGCTGCTCCGTCAGCCGGGTACGAACGAATTCCTGCCGGTGACCGCAACCGGTTCTGGTACGGGGAATTACTCGATCTGGGATCCAACTGGTTCGACGATTGTTGCCATAACTCACGATTTCGATAGCGACGACACCGATGAGCAGCGGACTGTCTTGCCACTCCAGTTCTGGCATTTTCTCCGGCAGCGCGATCGAGCATCGTCACTGAAGCTGCGAGGCATTACTCACGCTCAGTGCGCCACGTTGCTCAAGGCGGTGGGGGAGGATCGTTCGCTCGCACAAGTCGTGCCGCACGGTAGCGGACTGGGAGCGGTTGCGCGAAAGAACCTTCTCTCGGCCCTCAAGAAGCTCCTGCCTGAGGCCCCAAAGCGCATGGCACTCGGAGTCGCGCATGTGATCGAGCAGGCCGCACAAGAGGGTGCCGACTTGATCGCCCTGCGCGACAAGGCAAGCGCTGATAAATTCGAGGAAACCACAAGTGCAACGTCGGTTGTCTATCGCCAGAGCGACATCGCAGCGGCCCACTGGGGATTCCCGGTGCTTCGAATTGACGCAGCGGCCTCCCTCAGCAAACATCTCGCCGCAGTCGCCGAGTTTCTCAATGGAACTTCCAAGGCGGGTGGTCTCCCGCAGATAAACCACCTGTGGTTCTCGATGCTCGAAGATCTGCCCCTGCGGTCCTGGCAAGCGTACTGGCGCGCTGGCCATAAAAATGGACAGGAAGGACAAGAGTGAGGTGCCGTGGCTCGAGTTCCTCAAGCTCTGGCTCGATCTCGGTATCGGTGATCGCCCGGGATCGTTCGACATCATGGACGGGAATCCCGAGGGCGCCAAGAAGAACGCTTGGGGTGGCTACAATGTGGAAGGCACCGCCGGACAATCATTTTCCATCACAAAAGGCCAAGACTTATTCATCGGAATTCATTTTGCCGACCGGCTTCCCTACCAATTCCTGCGCTATTCGACAGCCAAAACCCCCGGCGCTCCGCCTGGCTACACGGTCAAGAACGTTCGCAGGATCAAGACACAGTACGATCGTGCACAGATGGAGGCGTTCGCTGCTGCGGCCGAATCCTGTACCCAACCGCCGTTGCCTTCCCCGGCAGAATTGGAGGAAACCGCCGCGAGGCTCTCCGCCTCGCCGGCGGAGATCGCGCTGATCTGGCTGGCAGGCCTGAACGTCGACAGCTACGAGCACAATTTCTTGCCGGCCGATCTGCGCGCGGCCCTTGGCCTGAGGACCACTGACGCGAGCGCCGGCAGGCAGGCGGTGCGCAATCTGAATCCGGCGGTTCGGACCCAGCTTTATGGAGCGGTGATCTCGCAAGGATGCGCCGCCCCCTTCGCCGCCGATCGCACACCCGTATTGCGCCTGATCGAAAAGGCCTGGCAAGCAAAGATGCCCAAACGTTTGCAGATCGAGGCAGCACTGCAAACACGTCTCTCGGTGCTGGGCAAGACGTCGAACTGGCAGCGGCTAAATCATGAGACCGTTCTTGCTGCGGCTGCAGACCCGGCCAATCATCCGCTCCTCCAGCCTCGCGAGCTGGAATTCAAGGTCGACTCGAAGAAGACCTACGGAGGCCTGGAGCTCGCCGGCAAAAACAAGAGCGACGAGGCGGATCTCGGTGCAGCCCTTCGGTCCATCGTGCAACTGGTGGCGGTCGTGCACGCGGAAGCCGCCGCGGGGCATCCGTGCCGAGCCCAGATGCCGGCATTGATCAAGCACACGACGATGGCGCTCAACTCGCCGGTCACATTGCTCGAGCTGCGCTCCGTTCATCTTTACGGCGATGGGCGAAAAGAACCGCTCAAGCCGTCGGAATGGCTCAGCACGCATGTCGGCAAGACCAAGGCAAACGCGAAGGACGGTACAGCCCGTTTTGACGACGGCTTTATCACGGCAGCAGCGCTCGACAGCCAGTCTCAAGGTCTGATTGCATATCGACCGGCAAAGCTCAAGGACCAGGGAGACATGGCTCGCCTTCTAGGTATTCTCGGCACTGATGCCATGTATGACTACATCTCTCCCGACGGCTTCACATCGTTGGTTGCCGCAATCAAGAGCCCCGGGTTCCAGAAACTGACGAAGGCAATCCTGGCGAAAAACGTACCGGAGGGACAGTGGCCCCAGAACCCCAATCATACGGCTGCGGCTGTCGTGAAAGCGATTCGCGCCAAATATAAGCTGGGCGAGGATGCAGCCGTGCTATATGCTCAAGTGCTCGCCCTGCCCGATCCCACGGCGGCCAACCTCCGCAACTGGAACGGCTGGACAGCCGCACAATTGAAGAACGCGTCGGCTGCGCTCATCGACCGCAAGCTGGTCCTTGAGGCAGTGCGCGAGCGCGCGGGTCGCGCGATCTTTCTTCCCGGTGAATGGACCGTGCTCAAGGCGCCCTGGTTGCCCATCGAAAGCTGGAAGCTCGCTCAGCTTGTCGAATTCGAGCTGAATCCGGGTGTACTTTGCCCTGCCGGCGGTCCGATGGTGCTGAGGCCCTTCGAAGAAGTTTTTGCCGGGGCGTGGCAGCGCGTGACAGACGGCGACGGGCCTCGCTATGAAGAAGTCAAACGACGGAAAAAGACGAAATAAGCATGGCCAGGAAAAAGTCTCCCGACCCCGCCGCTTCCGATCCGCTCCTCGCGCGAAGGGCGCCGACACGGTCGGTACAGCAGCCGCCCGCGGAGGAACGCTACGCGGACCAGCTTGCGTTCCTGCGCGCGGTCGATTCGTCGCCGCGGCCGCCGGGGTGGCTTCTTTCCCCCGAGCGGGTGGTCGATTTTTTGTGTGGCACCCACGCCGCCGCGATTCGGGCCGCCGCTTCAGCCGACCTGCCGGTTGATGCGCCCAGGTCCCTGGTCATCGAGCCCAAGTTCGTCGGCTCACGCGCGCTCGTGGAACGGTGCGTGGTCACTCTGGCCGGAGAGCGCGGCTTGTTGCTCGTCGGACAGCCGGGCACGGCCAAGAGCATGCTGGGCGAGCTCCTCGCCGCGGCCATCAGCGGCACAAGCGCCTTGACGATTCAGGGCACGGCTGGTGCGAACGAAGACCATCTTCGCTACGGCTGGAATTACGCGATGCTGCTCGACGGCGGGCCGCGGCCCGAGGCGCTCGTGCCCTCGCCGGTTCTCACCGGCATGCGCACCGGCAAGCTGGTGCGCGTCGAAGAAATCACGCGATGCTTGCCCGAAGTGCAAGACGCCCTGATTAGCGTCTTGAGCGAACGCCGCATGATGATTCCCGAGCTCGAGGGCGAGCACGGCAGTGTTTTCGCGCTTCCAGGCTTCAACATGATCGCGACTGCAAACCTGCGCGACCGGGGCGTTTCAGAAATGTCCGCGGCCCTCAAGCGCCGGTTGAATTTCGAGACGGTTCCGCCGATCGGCGACGCGAAGCAAGAGATCGAGCTGGTGCGTGCCCGCGCACACGCCGTGCTGAGCGAATCGGGCACCGATGCCGAAGTCGATTCCCGGCTGCTCGACATTCTCGTGACAACCTTTCGCGACTTGCGGGAGGGTCGCACCGACGAAGGTTGGAACGTCGAGCGGCCGGCAGCCGTGATGAGCACGGCAGAGGCGATCACGGTCGCCGCGGCGATCACGCGTCAAGGAGCATTCTTTGCCGCACAAAAAGACCCGGTGTCTTTGCTGCCCGGCTATCTCCTGGGCGTGGTGCTCAAGGACAATCAAGAAGACCGGGATCGCGTGCTCGCTTACTGGGACGGCCCGATCCGGCGCCGCGGCGAAAAGGATGCACTCTGGAAGCGGATGTACGACCTGCGCAATGTCCTCGAAGAACTCAACCAATGATGATGTGCCCACGCGGCTGGCCGAATGCCGCGCTCCGTTCCTGATCGGCGTGCGCCACCACTCGACAGCGCTTGCGCGCGTCATGCCCGAGCTGCTCGCTCAATTCCGGCCGAGATCGGTACTGGTCGAGATGCCCCCAGAATTCGAGCCCTGGCTCGAGTACCTGGGCAGAAGTGATCTGGAAGCACCTGTGGCGCTGGCCGCTTGCGACGAGACGCGGCTGATCTCGTTTTATCCGCTCGCCGATTTCTCGCCCGAGCTTGCGGCGATTCGCTGGGCGCTCTCGCAAAACGTTCCCGTTATCCCCTGCGACCTGGGCCTCTCGGCGATGCGGCGGCTCGAGCATCATTCGCTCGATCACGATCAGGAGCCCGATCGACAAACGGCGCTCGCCAATCTGCTGAACCGATTTGCCGCGCGCGACAGCGGCGAGCTGTGGGAAAAACTCGTGGAAACGCCTGCGACTGCCGCATCCGCGGAGGCGATTCGCAAGGCGGCTCTTTACTTCGGCTGGATGGTCCGGCATTCGTCGAACGGGCCAACCTTCGCCGATGCTCATCGCGAAGCGGCAATGCGGGCGGCGGTGGCGGCGGCGCCTGAGCATTCGGTCGCAGTCGTGGGTTCTTTTCACGCAGCGGCGCTCCTGAGGGAGCCGGTGCTCTGGAAGGCACCAGTAGCTGCCGCCGTCGACAAGTATCCAATCAAGGATCCGATCACATCGCTCATTCCTTATTCATTCGCGCAGCTCGACGAGCGCAGCGGTTATCCGGCTGGAGTGATGGACCCAGTGTGGCAGCAGGCGATGCTTGCGGCGTCCGAACCAGCCATCGCCGAGCGTCTTGTCGCCGACCTGGCTGTGGAGCTTTGCCGTCACTTGCGGGATCAAGGGCATGTCGCGGGCACTCCGGATGCGATCGAGATTGTGCGTCTGGCGCGTGACCTGGGGCGGCTGCGCGGTCATCGAGCGCCAGGCCGGGGCGAGCTGCTGGAAGCGATCGAGACTTCACTGGTGCAGGGCGACTTGTTTGGCAGGGGCCGAGCAGTCGCGGCCGCTGCACAGACGGTTCTGGTCGGCAACCAGCGTGGCCGGTTGCCCAGGGGCACGCCGCGCAGCGGGCTGGCCGCCCAGATCGACGCGGCGATGGTGCGTCTGAAGTTGCCTGGCTCTGACACGATTGATCAAGACCCGCGCGAGCTCCGTCTTGATCCGTCACGCTCGAGGCTCGACCGGGGCCGTGCCGTACTCTTGCGACGATTGAGTCTGGTCGGCATTCAATACGCGCGGCGGCTTGATGCCGAACCCATGGGCATGCGCGAGAACTTGACCGAAGTCTGGGAAGTGCGATGGACCGGCGCGACGACCGCGACCCTCGAGGGGGCAGGCATCCACGGCGCGACCCTGGAGCAAGCCGGCGAGGCGGCCGTGCGCCGGCTGCGCCAGTCCGAGACCGCTGATTCGGACGCCGATTCGGCCGAGCATCAGCATCCGGCGACAACGCTCGCACGCCTGTCTGCTTCGGCGGAGTGCGGACTGGGACACTCGGTCAAGAAACTCTTGACTCAGCTCGATGGCCCTTTCCTGCACGCGGCGTCAGCAGCTCAGTTGATCGAAGCGGCCGTGGTCATCGAGCGCATCGCCGTGGGCCATTTCGTCGGCTTGCCCCTGCGCGGGGATGATGCCGCTCCACCTGATGTTGATTTGTTCGAGGCGCCGGCGGAACTGCTTGACGCCGAGCCGCTCTTGAATGCCGCGCTACGCGGTCTGGACGGATTGCGCGGGTCCGACGACCCGGCGGATGTGGTTGCACTGGTCGATCTGACGGCGATGGTTCGTGGCGACCTCCGCGGAAGCTCAAGCGGGACTACGGAACGTTCTCCCCTTGTTCCCGCATTACGCTCCTGTTTGGTGCGCATGCAACGAGAGGGCTCGCCGCGCATGCAGGGAGCGGCTTGGGGAGCCCTGGCGATGCTTGCGCTCGTCACCGTCGACGAGCTTTCTGCCATACTCGCGAGTTGGTATGACGGCGCTGGGGCGACAGAAGGGCGCGGACAACTACGGTCGCGATTGCAGGGCCTCCTGGTTCCGCTCTTGCCGCTCGTTTCCTCGGACACGGATTGGCTGAGCGGCCTCGAGAGCCGGTTTGCCGGCTCAGCGGATGACGAGTTTCTGGTCAGACTGCCGGCCTTGCGGGGTGGATTTCACACGCTCGCGTCTGCGGATCGCGCCCGGCTTCTCGCCGATCGGCTTGCGGTCCTCGAGCCGGGTGGACCAGCAGCCAGTCGTGCACAAGCGATCCACGATCCAGAGTCGTTTGCCGCTGCAGCCGCCGCCGACCGCGCTGGACGCGCGGCGATTGCTCGGCTCTTACCCGAGTTTGTTGTGCGAGAGCCCGGGAAACAGAGCGCGCCACTCGACGATGATTCAAATCAGCGATCCGCCTGGTGAAATCACACTGGCCGATCGTTGGCGGCTGGTTCTGGGGGTGAAAGGCTGTGGGAGTGCAAAAGCCAAGCGTGCCGCGTCCGCGCTCGATCAGTTATACGGCGCCAGTGCGCGCGAGGGCCGTGGCCGTAGAGACGACCTTGCCGGGCGCGGGGGAACCGAAGCCGCATCGCCGTCCGCACGAGAATGGATTAACGAAGTGAGTGGTCTCTTCGGCGCGGATGTCTGCGAGGAGGTCATGGGCGATGCCGCCGCTGCGGGGCGGGCGGCGATTCTCGAGCATCTCAACCCGAACACTGTGAGGCCATCGGTCAATTTGCTCGAACAAATCCTGGCCCTTCGTGGTGCGCTTCCTGAGCGGGAACTTGGCCAGTTGCGAAAACTGGCGCGAAGAATCACCGAGCGGTTGGCCGCGCAACTGGCGGATCGGCTTCGGACGGCCTTATCGGGGCTCTCCACGGCCCGACCCACCCACCGGAGGAGCCGCCGCCTCGATTTTGCCCGAACTCTGGACACGAATCTCGATACTGCCTACCGCAGACCCGACGGCCGCGTCGCGCTCGCGCCGCGGCGGATCGTGTTCCGCACGCCCGCGCACCGCCAGATGGACTGGCATTTGATCTTCGTCGTGGACGTATCCGGGTCGATGGAAGCTTCCGTCATTTATAGTGCGCTCGTGGCGGCCATTTTCTCGGCGCTGCCGGCGATTGACGTCCGGTTCTTCGCGTTCAGCACAGAGGTTATCGACCTGTCGCATTCGGTCGATGATCCGCTTGCGCTCTTGATGGAAGTGAGCGTGGGTGGCGGCACTCATATCGGACTGGGCTTGCGGGCCGCTCGCGAAGCAATCAGAAACCCCAACCGCACGATGATCGTGCTCGTAACGGATTTTGAAGAAGGAATGTCCATACCGGAGATGCTGGCCGAGATCCGCATGCTGGCCGACTCCGGTGCGAAGCTGCTGGGTCTCGCCGCTCTGGACGATAGCGCCAGGCCGCGCTACCACACCGGCAATGCGGCGAGCGCGGTCTCCTCGGGAATGTCCGTTGCGGCCGTGAGCCCCGAACGCCTGGCACAGTGGGTGGGCGACCAGATCCGCGGAGCAAGTTCATGAGCGCGGACCGTCCCACTGTATCGCCAGCGCTCGTCGCGGCGATGATCGAATCAACGCCCGATCGGGTACGGCGTCGCCTCGATCGCGAGCCCGACGCCGGGGCAAGCTGGCTCTGGCTCTCGAGCGACGAGGCCTGGTCGGTGAATACTGGTGCGGAAACCGTGAGATTGCCGCATGGACACGTCACGCGCGTGGAGCAACTGGCCTGTACGTGTTTATTGTCACCTACATGTTTCCATGTACTCGCCTGCGTCACTCGTCTCGAAGTGGCGATCGTCGAGTCGCATCCAGGCGACCAACAAGAAGTGATCGAGCCGGCCGCAGCAGACGAGCGTGACGACGTTGTCGAGCCTGACGAAAAGCTGCTGCACGCTGCGCGTGAGCTGGTCCGAAATGTAGCACAGTTGCTGCAAGTCGGTGTCTCAAGCGCCGGCGTCGTCGTGCAGTCTGGCCTGCTTCGTGCGGTTCATCAATGCCGCGCCGTCGGGCTTCATCGGCTGGCGGGGCTGGGATTGAGAATCGCTGCCGGTACTCATGAGATTCGGACGCGTGCGACCACGGCGGATCCCGCACAGCTCGCTCTAGACGTGGCGGACGTGCTCGAAACGAGCCGGCACGTGCTCAGCGGGAAGGCGGTCGAGAGCTTCTGGATCGGCACGGCGCGTCGAAAACAACGGCCGGTTCGGCCGCGCAGGCTGCACGGGCTCTTTGCCGAGCCGATCATCACGCGCAGCGGTTTTTCCGGGGCAGCAGTTTATTTTCTGGGCGAAGACGATCATATCTACACAGCATCGGATATCCGCCCCGGTGAGGCTCTACGTGCCCGCGACGCCTACCTCGGGGGCATTGAAATCGGGGCTTTGGTCCAGCCGGCGAAACAGCTCGCTCGCGGCCTGTACTTTGGTACCGACCTGACTGCGTCCCAGGACGGACGCCTGGGCCGCGGGAAAGACGTCAAGATCGTGGCGCAGGGCGAATCCACCTGGCAAGCCGACTCGATCCAGGGGCGATTTCGTCGTCCGGTGGTGGAGCAATGGAATGCTGTTTACGCGCAGGCCGGCGAACCTGCTGATGCGCGACCGGCCGGCTGGGATTTCGTTTTTGTCACGGGCACGATCGCCGGCGCCGCCGGCGCTGAATTGTTTTTCATGCCAAACACCGATACTCCGCCGATTCGCCTGGCCATTGAGAATGAAAGCGAGTCGCTCTGCTTTCGCGAGAACTTGCGCATGCTGAGCCACGCGCGGGGCTGCGGATGCAGGTCATCGGCCGCATGAACCTGGACGAACCAACGGTCGTCTCGCCGCTTGCCGTTGCCCAGGCTGAAGGAGTCGAGCGCACTGATGGCGAGCCGCGCTTGGAGATTCCCCAGTCGTTTGCTGGCCGAATTTGTTTGGGCTTCGATGAGCTTCAGCGTCATCACCTCAAGAACGCGCGACCTCGGCCTGTGGAGCTACCGGCTCTGGATGAGCCGCGCGAGCACGAGAATCCCCTGAGCTCGCTGCGGCGGCGCTGGATCGCAACGGTGTTGTCCGGCTTCGTTTCTCGGCGGACGAACCACTCGAGGATGTTGATCGCAGAGACGACGGCACTCCGCGGGACTGGCTTTACCACAGGAGCGGCGCTACTGGAGGCCCTCGCGAGCACACCCTTGGATGCCGGGCCAAGTGGTATCGACACGTTTTTGGCCACAGCAATATACTTGCGCACCTGCAATCACGAGCTGGGCAGAGCCACGGCAATGCTGCACCACCGTGGTTAGCCACGGTCAGGGTGAATGACCGCGCAACGGATTGCCAGCTTGGATTACGCGACTCGTGGCAAATTGGGGGAGGTCGTATGTGGCGGGTGATCCGTAGCATTCTTGCAGTAATCGCTGGCTTCGTCGCTGCCAGCGTGGTGATGATGATCGTGGAGACGGCCAACGGTCAACTCCTGTATCCGGAGTTAGGCAAGCGGGCGAAAGGCGTGACGGATAGGCAGGAAATCAAGGCGCTCATGGCGAGTGCTCCGCTGGGCGCACTCGTCGTTGTTCTTGCCGGGTGGGCGCTGGGAAGAATAGCAGGCGGATTCCTCACCGCTCTGATCGGTCGAAATTCTCCAGGAGGGCACGCCTTGGCGCTCGGCGCCTTGCTCACTCTGGCCGGCATTGCAAACAACTTGATGCTGCCGCCACCTATCTGGTTCTGGATCGCCACGTTCGCGATTTTCCTGCCGGCCACGTACGCCGGCGCATGGCTTCTTCCGCGGCCGGCGCCGGCCCAGTCCGCCCCGAGCGGATAAACCCGAAAAGGTGTCAGCCCAGAATGCCGGGCAGGTCCAGGCCTTTTTCCTTCGCGCACTCAACCGCCGCGCCATATCCCGCGTCAGCGTGCCGCATCACGCCGCTCGCCGGATCGTTCCAGAGCACGCGCTCCAATCGGCGAGCAGCCTCCGGGGTGCCGTCGGCCACGATCACCTGGCCCGCGTGTTGCGAGTAGCCCATCCCGACGCCCCCGCCGTGGTGAAACGAAACCCACGTCGCGCCCGAGGCACAATTGAGCAGCGCGTTGAGGACCGGCCAATCCGAGACGGCGTCGGAACCGTCCTTCATCGCTTCGGTCTCACGGTTCGGCGAGGCCACCGCGCCCGAATCGAGATGGTCGCGGCCAATCACGATCGGCGTTTTGAGCTCCCCGCTGGCAACCATCTCGTTGAAGGCCAATCCCAACCGGTGCCGGTCGCCCAGACCAACCCAGCAGATGCGGGCCGGCAGTCCTTGAAACTTGATCTTTGAACGGGCCAGCGCGAGCCAGTTGTGCAGGTGCTTGTCGCCAGGCATGAGCGTGCGCACCTTCTCGTCCGTTCGGTAGATGTCCTCCGGATCTCCGGAGAGAGCGACCCATCGAAACGGGCCGATGCCGCGGCAGAACAGCGGGCGGATGTACGCTGGCACAAAACCGGGAAAGTTGAAGGCGCTCACGAGACCCTCATCCTTGGCCATTTGCCGGATGTTGTTGCCGTAGTCGAAGGTCGGGACACCGGACTTGTGGAATTCCAGCATCGCGGCGACTTGCTCGGCCATCGAGCGTTTCGCCGCACGTTCAACGCCTTTGGGATCGTGTTCCCGGCCAGAAGCCCATTGCTCGAGCGTCCACCCCTTGGGCAGATAGCCGCTCGCCGGATCGTGCGCGGAGGTCTGGTCGGTCACGGCGTCGGGCCGTACGCCTCGCTGTACCAGATCCGGATACACGTCCGCGGCGTTGCCCAGCAGACCGACGGACACCGGTCTCTTTTCCCGGCAAGACCGGGCAATCCATTCCAGCGCCTCATCCAGACTGCTTGTCTGACGGTCCAGGTAGCCGGTCTTCAACCGCATCGCGATGCGCGAAGGCTGGCATTCGACCGCCAGGCACGAGGCACCGGCCATGACTGCCGCAAGCGGCTGCGCGCCGCCCATTCCTCCCAGACCCGCGGTCAGGATCCATCGTCCGGCAAAATCGCCGGAGTAATGCTGCCGACACACTTCGACGAATGTCTCGTACGTGCCTTGCACGATTCCCTGGCTGCCGATGTAGATCCAACTGCCCGCCGTCATCTGGCCAAACATCATCAGCCCTTTGCGGTCCAGCTCGTGAAAGTGGTCCCAGTTCGCCCAGGCCGGCACGAGGTTGGAGTTCGCGATCAGGACCCGAGGCGCATCTGCGTGGGTGCGGAAAACACCGACTGGCTTGCCGGACTGAACGAGCAGCGTCTGATCAAGCTCGAGCCGCCGCAGCGTCGCCACGATGCGGTCGAAGCTCTCCCAGTCGCGCGCTGCTCGGCCGATGCCGCCGTAGACCACCAGCTCCTCGGGCCGTTCGGCAACCTCGGCGTCGAGGTTGTTCATGAGCATCCGCAGCGCCGCCTCGGTCTGCCAGCTCTTCGCGCTTCGCTCCGGCCCACGCGGCGCGCGGATGACGCGTGTCTTGTCGATGCGGGTCATGGGTTTACTCCTCCGGTTTTGGCTGCTGCAAACTGAAGGCTGGCTCGCAGAATCTCGCCAATCGCGACGATCATCGGTGCCGCAAAACCTTCGTCGAGCGGTAGCGGCCAGTTCGACGGGTCGACGCGACCGATCGGTTCACGCAGATAGCTCCGGCAGGCCAGCTCCATCTGGATCGCGTGGACGCCCAAGTGGCGATTCCCGTGCTTGCGGGTAATATAGCCACCCCGAAAGCGCCCGTTCGTAACGCGGCTGAACGACGTCGCATCGCACGCGGCTTCCACCGCCCTGGTGAGTTCCGCTGCACAGCTCGCTCCGGCGTTCGTGCCAATGTTGAAGTGAGGTAGGGTGCCGTCAAAGAGTCGCGGAACCGACGAACGGATCGAGTGGGCGTCATAAAGCACGACGTGCGCGTGCGCGCCGCGCAACCGCGCCAGCTCAGCCGATAATGCCTCGTGATAAGGCACGAACCACCGCGCCTTACGACGTAAAACTTCCTCCGCGCCCGGCGCCTCGCCGCTTTGATACAGCGGCTCTCCATCGAACGTCATGCTCGGGCAAAGCTCCGTCGTTGCCTGGCCCGGGTAGAGCGAGCGGCCCGACGGGTCGCGGTTCACGTCGATGACCGTGCGCGAGATCGCCGTCTGCACAATTGTTAGATCAGACATGCCAGCGTGCTGGTAAAGTCGGTCCACCCACCAATCGGTGTCCTTGCGCGCGAGCCACGGCGAGACCAACGTCGTCTCGATCTCGCGCGGTATCTCGACTCCGGCGTGCGGAATGCTGATCACCAGCGGCGCCGAACCGCGCCGGATCGTCAGCCAGTTCCCGCTCACAAGGATGCTCCGATGATGGAGGGCAGGGGGGTTTCCAGACCGGCGATCAGAGCACCCTCGCGCACCATTCCGGCCGCCGCGCGGAGATCGGGGCTCAGATATCGGTCGCCATCGAGCCGCGGCACACGCTGGCGAACTGCCGCGCGCACGCGTTCCAGGTCGTCGCTGCTCGAGAGCGGAGCGTGAAAATCGCATCCCTGCGCGGCCGCCAGCACCTCGATACCGACGATCGTGGCGGCGTTCCAGGCCATCGGCGTCAGCCGGCGCGCGGCATGCGCAGACATCGACACATGATCTTCTTGGTTGACGCTGGTGGGAATCGAGTCGACGCTTGCGGGAAAGGCTCGCTGCTTGTTTTCGGAAACGAGCGCCGCCGCCGTCACCTGCGGGATCATGAAACCGGAGTTGAGTCCGGGCTCGGGTGAGAGGAACGCCGGCAGGCCGGAAAGGGCAGGATCGACCAGTACCGCGGTGCGGCGCTCCGATAGCGAGCCGAGCTCGCAGATTGCGATCGCGATCATGTCGGCGGCGAATGCAACCGGTTCCGCGTGGAAGTTGCCGCCGGAGAGAACCTCGTCGTTCCCCCCTTCGCCTGCGGGGAAGACGAGCGGGTTGTCGGATACACCGTTCGACTCGATCCAGAGCGTGAAAGCTGCCTGGCGCAGCAAGTCGAGGACCGCCCCCATCACTTGCGGCTGACACCGGATGCTGTACGGGTCTTGCACGCGCACATCTCCCGTCAGATGCGACGCTCGGATCTGGGAGCCCGCCATGAGCTGGCGGATCGCGGCGGCCGTTTCGAGCTGACCGCGATGGCCGCGCAGCTTGTGAATCCTCGAGTCGAACGGTGTATCCGATCCCTTGGCGGCCTCGGTCGACAGGGCGCCGGCGACGAGCGCACTCTGGAGGACGACCTCGGTTTCAAAAAGGCCCGCGAGCGCATAGGCAGTCGAAAACTGCGTACCGTTTAGCAGCGCGAGCCCTTCCTTGGGACCAAGATGCAGCGGCTCCAGACCGGCATCGGCAAGCGCCCGCGCTGCCGGCATGCTGCGCCCGGCGACCATGATTTCGCTCGCCCCGATCATCGCCGCGGCCATGTGCGCCAGCGGGGCCAGGTCGCCGGAGGCACCCACGGAGCCCTGGACCGGAACGACAGGGAGCAAGTCGCGCTCCAGCATCGTTTCGAGCAGCGCGACGGTCTCGGGCCGAACGCCCGAGGCGCCCTGCGCGAGACTTGCAAGTTTGAGAGCCATCATCAGGCGCACCACCGGAGCCGGCGCCGGTTCGCCTGCGCCTGCCGCGTGCGACAACACAATGTTGCGCTGCAAGGTCTCAAGGTCGTTCACGGCGATCTGGACGCTCGCCAGCTTGCCGAACCCGGTGTTGACGCCATAAACCGGCTCCCCCTTGGCCACGATCCGAACAACGGCCAGGGCGCTGCGGTGGATCGCACTGCGGCACTCAGGATCGAGCCTCACTCGGGCGCCCCGGTAGACGGCTTGCCATTGGGCCAGGCTGACCGCGCCCGGGCGTAACAGAACGGGCGTCATTTTCCTCTCCAGACGCGCGCGTGCAGCGGATTGAACCCCATGCGATAAACAAGCTCGGCCGGGCGATCGATGTCCCAGATCGCCAGGTCGCATGACTTGCCGGGCTCGATCGTACCAACATTCGCAAGCCGCCCGAGCGCCCGTGCCGCCTCCCGGGTGACACCCGCAATGCACTCGTCGACCGTCAGGCCGAAAAGAGTCGCGCCCATATTCATGGCCAGCAGCAGTGAAGTGAGCGGCGAGGTGCCCGGGTTGCAATCGGTCGCCACGGCAATCGGCACATGATGCCGGCGCAGCAGCTCCACGGGCGGCCGCGTCGTCTCGCGCAGGAAGTAAAACGCGCCCGGCAGCAGCACCGCGACCACACCGGCCGCCGCCATCGCACAAACACCCGCTTCATCGGTGTATTCGAGATGATCGGCCGAGAGAGCACCGAATCGAGCCGCCAGTGCCGCTCCGTGCAGGTTCGACAGTTGATCGGCATGCAGCCTCACCCTCAAGCCGTGCGCTCGCGCCGATTCGAATACGCGCGCGGTCTGCTCCGGAGAGAAGCCGATCCCTTCACAGAACGCATCCACCGTCTCCGCCAGACCCTCCGCGGCCACGGCCGGAATCATATCTCTAACGACGAGATCGATGTACGCATCCGCGCTGGCGGCCTCAGGCGGCAGGGCATGTGCTCCCAGAAACGTCGTCGCGATCGTCACCGCACGCCGTCGCGCGAGCGATTGCGCGGCTCGCAATTGCTTCCGCTCGCTGTCGAGGTCGAGACCGTAGCCGGACTTGATTTCAACCGTGGTCACGCCCTCGGCGATCAGAGCGTCTAACCGCCCCAGCGCGGAATGGACTAGCCCCTCTTCACTCGCGCTTCGCGTCGCACGCATTGTCGAGACGATTCCGCCGCCGGCCCTGGCAATCTCGGCATAGCTCGCGCCGCGCAACCGCATCTCGAACTCGTTCGAGCGGTCACCGGCGTGGATCAAATGGGTATGACAATCGATCAGCCCCGGCGTGATCCAGCGGCCCGCGCAGTCGATGCGCTCGGGCGCGTGCAGATCCGACGGAGCACCGGCAGCCGCACCGGCGTAAAGGATGCGTGAGTCTCGACAGGCCACGATCCCGTCCGGCATCTCGCCCAGCCCGGGTTGGTCCGATCGCAGGGTTGCGAGCCGCGCGTTCAGCCAGACGCGATCGCAGAACATGGCGGCCTCTTGCGCGAAGAGCATGACATGCATCGCCGTGGAAATCGATTACAATTGTACCGATTTCTCCCCGAGATTGTCTAACTTGCGACGAGGGAAAGGAGATCGCACCGCTCATGACGAGCTTGTGGTTCCAATCGTGCTTGCTGCCCTCGGGATGGGCCGAGCGGGTCCGGATTGATATCGACAATGGCCGGATCCAGTCCATCGAGTCGGGCGTATCGCCGCAGCCCGGTGCGGAGCGCAATGCGATCGGTGTGCCCGGTCTTCCGAATGTTCACAGTCACGCCTTCCAGCGAGTGATGGCGGGCCACACCGAGGTGCGCGCGGCGATCGGCCACAACTTCTGGTCCTGGCGCGAAACGATGTACCGGTTTGTCGACGCCATCGGCCCCGACGACCTGGAGGCCATCACCGCCTTCGCGTACATGGAGATGCTGGAGGCAGGCTTCACCCGTGTCGGTGAGTTTCACTACGTCCACCACGATCGCAGCGGTCGTCCATTCGATGACGTCGCCGAGATGGCCAACCGCGTGGCTGCGGCGGCGCAGGCAGTCGGGATCGGCTTGACGCTCTTGCCCGTGTTCTACGCTCATTCCGGCTTCGGGGTGCCGCACCGGACCTTCGCCAGATGCGCTTCGTCACGGATATCGACGGCTACACATCACTGCTTGAGCGGAGCCGCCGGGCGGTTTCAACGCTTGACGACGCGGTGGTAGGAATCGCCCCGCATAGCCTCAGGGCCTGCACCGAGGCGGAGCTGACGTCCGTGCTCGCCCTGGCCGAAAATGGTCCAGTGCACATCCACCTCGCCGAGCAGATCAGAGAAGTGGAAGACTGTTTGAGCTGGTGTGGCCGCCGGCCCGCGACCTGGCTGCTGGATGCGTTCGACGTCAACCATCAATGGTGTCTGGTGCACGCGACGCACGTCGATCAGCACGAGCTGGCGCGCATCGCCGGCAGTGGCGCCGTGGTTGGCCTCTGCCCGATCACTGAAGCCAACCTGGGAGACGGCATCTTCCCCGCTGCGGAATTCCTGGCTCTTTCCGGGTCGTATGGCGTGGGATCCGATTCCAACGTATTGATCGACGCCGCGGCAGAGCTGCGATGGCTCGAGTATGCGCAGCGCCTGGCCCTTCGCACCCGCAACGTGATGGCGCACGGCGACGGCCGCTCCACCGGGCGATCGCTGTTCGACTCGGCGATTGAAGGAGGTTCTCGAGCGCCGGGAACCCCCAGCGCAGGGATCCACCTCCTGTCTCCCGCCGACCTGATCGCCCTGGACTCCAGTCACGTCGACCTGGCAGGGCGACTCGGAGATCCGGTCCTAGACGCGTGGATCTTCGCCGCCCGCCTGCCGGCCGTGGATTGCGTTTGGAGGTATGGCCGAAAAGTTGTCTCCGGGGGCCGGCATGTGCTTCGCGATCAGGTCGAGTCGCGATATCGTGCGTCGATGGAGAGACTTGCCGTTTCAGGCTCCTGAATGGCTTTTCGCGATTCCGGGACGGCGATCCGCCCGGGCATGGCGCAGTGGCAAAGCGTGTGCCATCCAACCGGCAACTTCGGCGGACGGCACACGGAGTGTGCGTGCTACACCGGACCACCGGCGGAGCCTGTGCCATCCAACCGGCAATTTCGGCGGACGGCACACGGAGTGTGTCTGCTACACCGGACCACCGGCGGAGCCTGTGCCATCCAACCGGCAACTTCGGCGGACGGCACACGGAGTGTGCCTGCTACACCGGACCACCGGCGGAGCCTGTGCCACGCACCGATGTCGCGTGATTGTGCAATGCTATGTAGCGCGGAAAAGCTCGATTGCCTGCGCTCGATCTCGGCGATGTTGAGCAGCACATTCGCCAGGTCCGTCCGGGTCCGAGGCAACATCTCGGCCGGAAAGGTGTCCATCGATCGGAGTTGTTGCTTGTCCAAGCAGCCCGTACCTTTCTGAAGCCGGTGCTCGAAGCGATCGCGCGGCTTCAGAGGTGAATGAACCTCTTGGCACCGGGTGCCCTCACCACCACTCCGGCGCCGTATCCCTTGCTGCAGCGAAACAGGGACGTCGACGGAAGCACCTCTCCCCGAAGCCCAATCCACGACACGCTCAGCTTAGAAGGGCCTCATGGGCCGATGTTATCGCCGCTCGTGGACGCGTGGTTGAACACGATGAACGTATTGGCATCAAAGGTGAACGTCCCGAGGCTATAAATCCCGCCGCCAATTCCCGGTCCGCCGTCGGCTTGATTCTGAGTCACCAAGGATTGCGTGAATGCCAGAGTCGAGCTGGAATCATTGTAGGCGCCACCGCCTAGTCCGGCGGCGCCCCCACCGTTCGCCTCATTCAGGATCAGGATGCCGCTCGACACCGTGGTCATTGCCGAGGACACGTTGGCGATGCCGCCGCCCTCGGCGTTGGCGCCGCTGCCGTTGGCCTGGTCGCGGGAAAGCGTGCTGCTCGTCACGCTGACGGAGCTGGTAGTGAAGAGGCCGTATCCCGATGAATCGTAGTTCCCCAGATAATTGAAGATGCCGCCCCCCGCGCCGAGGCCGGCGAAGACAGCCCCGACGCCTCCGGCGATGTTGCCGGTACCGCCCGTGGCTTGGCCGCTAAAGAGCACGCTGCCGCTGACTATCGCGCTGCCCCCCGCGTAGTTCGCGATTCCGGCGCCGACCCCGGCGCCGACAAGGCCCGACACGCTGGCGTTGCCGTCGTCGTTGTCACCGCCCTGCGCACTGTTCGCAATGAACGTGCTGCTGCTGACGGTGAGCGTGTTCGGGGCCAAGCTGGTGCCGTAGCCCGAAACGATCGCGCCTCCCATTCCTTCGCCGACCAGCACAACCATTCCGCTGCCGGTGTCGCCATCGCCCCCCTGGGCCACATTGTGGTTGAAGCTGCAGAGCGAGAGCGTGGCCGTACTACCAAGCTCATTGTAAAGAGCGCCTCCCTCGGCACCTCCGACCGCTCCAAAGTCGGCCCCGGTGGCCGTGGAGTTGTTGCCGCCGTTGGCCTTGTTGTAGTTGAAGCTACTGTTGGTGATGTTCAGGCTGCCCTCCGTATTTGCAATGGCGCCCCCGAAGCTATAGTCCTCGAAAGCTTCCGGGTTGCCTTGACCGCTCTCGCCACCGCTGCCAGCGAGAGTCTGGTTCTGCGCGAAGGTGCTTCCAGAGATGGTGACGGTGCCAAACATGTTGATACCGCCCCCTTCGGCGGTGCCGACGTATGGCCCAGTCCCGCCGTCGCCACCGGCGGCCAGATTGCCGCTGACGGTACACCCCGTCATCGCTACGGTCGTATCAAAGATCTCCAGTCCGCCCCCTTCGGATCCGTTGTCGGGCGCGTCTTGGCCTCCGCGAACCTGGTTGCCGGTGATGCTGGAGGAGGTGAGGGTGGTCGGCGCCGCCGCTAAAAGACCCCCTCCACTCGCGAAGCCATCGCTGCTGTTGTCACCGCCTTGAGCCAGGTTGCCGCTGATGATGCTGTTACTGATCATCGCAGTGCCCGCAGTGACGAAGATGCCGCCGCCGCTGCCCTCGCCGGATGCCGATGCGCCGGCACCGCCGAGCGCCTGGTTGCCGGTGATCTTTGAGTTGGTGATCACCAGAGTGCCGTCCAGACTCTGAATGCCACCGCCCTGGGCGCCGCTGCTGCCGCTCTCGAAAGCCACGTTCTGGCTGAGGTCGACCCCGGACAGCGTCAGATCAGCGCCGTCGTTCAGTATGCCGCCGCCCTCGGCGGAGGCAGATCCGTGGGTGATCGTCAGGCCGCTGATGGTCACGTTCTGGCCGGCGGCGATCTCGAACACCCGGCTGGCATTGTTGCCGCTCACGGAAAGCTCATTGGCCCCCGGCCCGCTGACGGTGACGCTGTCAGGGACGAGCAATTCGCCGCTTGTCAGCGTGATGGTGCCGCGAAGTCCCCTGGCAAACGCGATCGTATCCCCGCTGCTTGCAGCCGCGATGGCTGCCCGCAGCGAGCCGGTGCCGCTGTCGTTCAGGTTGGCCACCGTGAAGGTGCTGAGCAAAGTTCGATCTTCGAACGTCTCTAAACGTGCGACGAAGGAGCGCCGCGCGCTAACAGCGCACCGGCGGGTTCTGGCTCGCTGAACACGCCCGCTGCGGACGACAATTCTCTTCAGCCCGTGAATCGATGCCGTAAATGACATTGTCGCAACTCCTGGCAAAAAGTGATGTAGACTCAAAGGCGAAGACGTCGGCCCTGGCGTGCAAATCGAATGCATCCGAAGACGGTGGAGAAAGGCTACCTCGTTGCTGCTCTCGAGCCTAGTGTCTGCCGCCGTCTCGCGGGGTCCATCCGCTGCCAAGCAGCGCAAGAAGGGCGGCAGGGTCGACGACTGGAACCGGTCGCTTTTGCTGGGCTCGAGAGGTCTCTCGAACTCTCACCGAGCGCGAACCGAGTCGGATCCGGACAACCGTTTTCACCGAGTCGGCCATCGTATCAATAGCAATGCTCATATCTTCCAGCGCGAAATCCAGTGACGCGAGACCAGGCCCCATGCCCGGCGGAACGAAGTCTGATGTCAGAGCCTGGCGCTCGCCGAAAGGCGCGAGCGACTCGGTAACTTCGGCGACGTTCGCGATGTCCGGGTCCTGCCTGGTCACACCGCGGCTGGCTGCGTCCACTGCCTGGCTGGCGCGATTCGTCGGGCTCGCGGCGCGCGCGATTTCCTGACCGGTACCGTTGCTGCCGAACGTGAAGGAATCAAACACGCTGAAAACGTCGGTGGGGCCGCCGGCGCTCGCCCGTATGTTGGCAAGCTCGGCGTTTTGCATGGCTCCGACAGCAGGGCCGGAGTACGAAGTTCCAGGCCCCTGGTAGGCAACCAGGTCGGTGACCAGCACGTTGGCCACGGGCGTGCCGAGGCCTGTGACCAGGTTGTAGCCGGCGGCCGCGGAGTAACCATTACTTCCACTGCTGATGACGTGGTAATCGCTCTGGGGCAGGCTGTAGAGGGCTTGCTGGGTGTCGGTGGGGCTCGCTCTATCGAGCGCGGGCTCGCCCGCGGCGGCACGTCCCTGGTTGGCGAGGGCGACGAGAGCAACCCAGCAAGGGGCCGCCAAGCTCGTGCCGCCCACGATCTCGAATGGGTTGCTGCCTGACACATTGTACGGGTCGGCGATCCATGCTCCCGTGGCCGGATCGGCAACGAGCGAGACGTCGGGGATGGTCCGTTTGCCGGTGGACTGGACACCCTCCTGGTAGGCCGGCTCAGGCTCATAAAGGCTGATGCCACCGCCACTGCCGATGAACGTGCCCAGCGCGCTCGACTCGTAGCCGAACCCGGTCTCGCTGTTATACGAGTTATCGGCGTTCAGCGTGAGGCTTGTGCCACCGACCGCGAGAACGTTGGGCGAGTAGGCGGGGTACTCGGGATCAGCGGCGCCGTAGTCGCCGGTGCTCGCCACGAACGTCACGCCCGGTGTGGTGAAAACACCGTCATAGGTCGCCTCATCGCTGGCAAATACCGCTTGTCCCTCGGCGAATCCCCAGCTCATCGAGACCACCGACACGCCCGGCTGATTCGCTGCCGTGGCCACGCCGGCCATCAGGTCCGGCAGGGATTGGCTATTCGCCTCGACCAGGATGATCTGGGCCCCGGGTGCGATGGCATGCGCCCACTCGACGTCGAGCGTTTCCTCCGCCTCCCAGTTGTTGGTACCGGCGCCGTTCGGGTCAGTCCCCGGCAGCGAAGTCGCCTGGCCGTTCTGGTTGAGGACAGTCAGGAACGACGAAGCCGGGCCATACTGGTCGAGGAGTGTCGCTCCGGCGGACGTCAGCCCGAACTCAGTGTCAAACGCGTCCAGGGCGGGGTAGATGGCCGGGTCGTCGTAGGCATCGACGATCGCGATGGTCTGGCCGGTGCCGTCGAGCGTGAGGTTGTCAATGCCGTAGGCGGCCCGGATCTGGGCCGGGGTGTACGCGACCGTCCCCGCGGGCGAGGACAAGCTCAGGGCGTTCGCGATTGCGTTGCCGCTGATTGTCAACGTATCGACGACGATCGAGAGTGGGTTTGTGGTACTGCCGACCTGGGCGTTGCCGCTCTCGACGAGCTGTGCTGATGGTGCGTAGATCGTGCCGGTGATCCCTTGCATGGCATTGCCGCTGAACGTCAGGGCTTTCGAGTTGCTCAAGTCCTGAAAGATCAGAATGCCGGCGTACGCCCCGGTCGTGGGCCCGGTCAGCTTGATTGTTCCATTGCCGCTCAAGGTGATGCTGCCGTAAGTGCCTGTGCTGCTCTTGGTGTTATAAATCATCACGCCCGTTCCGGTGATGTTCGCGTTGCCGGATACCGAGAGGCCACCGCCGGCGATGATGTAGATACCCGGGTTGAGTGTCAGGCTGGCATTGCCTGAGACCGTGATCTGGCTATACACGCCGGCATTGATCGTGGCCGTCGAGTTCCCGCTGAGCGTCTCCGAGATGGGTGTGCCTGAGTAAGTGGGAGCGGTCAGTCCGGCGAGCGGGTTGGCAACGACCGGTGCCCCTGTGGTCGGCGCCGGACTGAAGGTCGCGTTCCCGCTCTTCTGCACGCCCCCCTTGACTTGAATGACCGCGCCCTTGACCGAGGCGTTTCCGCTCGCGGTGATGGCGGTTGACGAGCTCGAATCCACGATGATGTTGCCGAGGACGTTGATGATGGCGTTCCCAGAGAGCGCGAGGGCCCCGCCGGCCGTCGGGTCCAGAACGTAGATCGAGCCCGAGGTCATGCTGGGGTTGTTCACCGTCTGGGTGATGGCGGCCGAGGTACTGGAATTGAAGTTGGTATCACCGGCATACGTCGCCGTGATCTGGTGGCTGGCGGTCGAGAGGGTGCTGGTCGTCAAGGTGGCCGTATCGGTGCCGGTGCCGCTGAGCGTGCCGCTGCCCAGGAGCGTGGAGGCGTCGTAGAAGTTGACGGTGCCGGTGGGGTTGGCCACGGCGCTCGTGCCTGGGCTGACGATGCTCACCGTGGCCGTAAAGGTCACCCCCTGGCCGGAGACCGACGGATTGGCGGAGGAGATCACCACCGTGGTGGTGGACGCCTTGTTGACAACCTGGTTGATCGCCGCCGACGGCGCGGCCGCGTTGAAGTTGCTATCGCCGCCCGTGTAGGCGGCCGTGATGGGGTGAGTGGCGGTGCTTAGCATGCTGGTGGTAAAGGTGGCCGTATCCGTGGCCGTGCCGCTGAGCGTGCCGGTGCCGATGGCGGCGCCGTTGTCATAGAAGGTGACCGTGCCGGTCGGTTTGCCCACGGCGTTGGTGCCCGGGCTGACGATGCTCACTGTGGCCGTGAAGGTCACCCCCTGGCCGGAGACCGACGGATTGGCCGAGGGGCTCACCACCGTGGTGGTAGACGCCTTGTTGACAACCTGGCTGATCGAAGCGGAAGGCGTGCCCGCGTTGAAGTTTCCATCGCCGCCCGTGTAGGCGGCTGTGATGGGGTGAGTGGCGGTGCTCAGCGTGCTGGTGGTAAAGGTGGCCGTATCCGTGGCCGTGTCGCTGAGCGTGCCGGTGCCGATGGCGGCGCCGTTGTCGTAGAACGTGACCGTGCCGGTCGGTTCGGCCACGGCGTTGGTGCCCGGGCCGACGATGCTCACCGTGGCCGTGAAGGTCACCGACTGGCCTGAGACCGACGGGTTGGCCGAGGGGCTCACCACCGTGGTGGTAGACGCCTTGTTGACAACCTGGCTGATCGAAGCGGAGGGCGTGCCCGCGTTGAAGTTTCCATCGCCGCCTGTGTAGGCGGCTGTGATGGGGTGAGTGGCGGTGCTCAGCGTGCTGGTGGTAAAGGTGGCCGTATCCGTGGCCGTGCCGCTGAGCGTGCCGGTGCCGATGGCGGCGCCGTTGTCATAGAAGGTGACCGTGCCGGTGGGGTTGGCCACGGCGCTGGTGCCGGGGCTGACGATGCTCACCGTGGCCGTGAAGGTCACGGATTGGCCGGAGACCGACGGGTTGGCCGAGGAGCTCACCACCGTGGTGGTAGACGCCTTGTTGACAACCTGGCTGATCGAAGCGGAGGGCGTGCCCGCGTTGAAGTTTCCATCGCCGCCCGTGTAGGCGGCTGTGATGGGGTGAGTGGCGGTGCTCAGCGTGCTGGTGGTAAAGGTGGCCGTATCCGTGGCCGTGCCGCTGAGCGTGCTGGTGCCGATGGCGGCACCGTTGTCGTAGAACGTGACCGTGCCGGTCGGTTTGGCCACGGCGTTGGTGCCCGGGCTGACGATGCTCACCGTGGCGGTGAAGGTCACCGACTGGCCGGAGACCGTGCTGCCGGAGCTGACCACGCTGGTGGCTGTGCTGGCCTTGCTCACCGTCTGGGTGATGGCGGCCGAGGTACTGGGACTGAAGTTGGTGTCATCGGCATAGGTCGCCGTGATCTGGTGGCTGGCTGTCGACAGGGTGCTGGTGGTGAAGGTGGCCGTATCGGTGGCGGTGCCGCTGAGCGCCCCGCCCCCTAGCAGCACGGAGCCGTCGTAGAAGTTGATCGTGCCGGTCGGCTTGGCGACGGCACTCGTGCCTGGGCTGACGATGGTCACCGTAGCGGTGAAGGTCACCGATTGGCCGGAGACCGAGCTGCCGGAGCTGACCACGCTGGTGGCTGTGCTGGCCTTGCTCACCGTCTGCGTGATGGCGGCCGAGGTACTGGGATTGAAGTTGGTGTCATCCGCGTACGTTGCCGTGATCTGGTGGGCGGCGGTCGACAGCGTGCTGGTGGTGAAGGTCGCCGTATCGGTGCCGTTGAGTGCCCCGCTGCCCAGCAGCGTGGTGCCGTCGTAGAAGTTGACCGTGCCGGTCGGGTTGGCCACGGCGCTGGTGCCGGGGCTGACGATGCTCACCGTGGCCGTGAAGGTCACCGATTGGCCGGAAACCGTGCTGCCCGAGCTGACCACGCTGGTCGTGGTGTTGGCCTTGTTGACCCCCTGGTTGATTGCCAAGGACGGCGCGCTGGCGTTGAAGCTGCCGTCGCCGCTGGTGTACGCAGCCGTGATGGGGTGGGTGGCCGTGCTCAGCGTGCTCGTGGTGAACGTGGCGGTGTCGGTGGCCGTGCCGGTCAGCGTTGCGGTGCCGATCGCTACGCCGCTGTCATAGAAGGTGACCGTGCCGCTCGGGTTGACCACGGCGTTGCTGCCCGCTCCCGCGATGCTCACCGTGGCGGTGAAAGCGACACTCTGGCCGCTGACGGACGGACTGCCCGACGAGGACAGGCTGGTGGTCGTGTTCAGATCGTTGACGACGATCGTCTGCGGTGGCGCGACTCCCACGCTGTCGCTCGAATCGGTCGTGGAGAGGCTGATCGTGTAGCTGCCGCCGAGCACGGGAGTGAACTGCAAGCTCGGGCCGTCTGTCGACGGGTTGCCCGGGAGGGTGTAAGGCGCGCCATTCCGCAGCACGGACCAGGCGTACGTGTAGCCCGCGGCATTCTCGGCCTGGCTGAAGTCGGTGACGCTGCTGCTCAGAATCACGGACGATTCTGCGTTCATCGAAGCCGGCGCGCTCTGGATCTCCGGCGACGGTGCGACCGGGGCCACGGTCGTCGTGAACGACTCGGAACCGGAGAGGCCGTAGGCGTCGGTCACGGTGACGGTTATCTGGTAGTTGCCGGGCAGCTCGTAGGCGTGGGCCTGGAAGCCGAGTGAGCCCTGCGACGAGATCGGGAACGAGGTTGCGGCCGTTCCGTCGCCCCAGTTCACGGTCACAATCCCGCCGCTCTGGTCGAGGCCAGGGCCCACGACGCTGCCAAGGTTGTACGCGCTCTTGGTCGCCTGCTCCGGCGCCTGCGCTGTGGGCGAGGCCGCGGGCGTGACGACCGGAGCGGTGTCGGCGGCGGTGACGATCTCAGTCGTCGTGGACGAGACGCCTTCGGCATCCGTGGCCACGAAGTTCACGGTATAGCTACCGATGGAGCCCAGCGTAAGATTTAGCGCCGGCCCGTAGAACGGCCCGTACGTTGCTCCGCCGAACTGAACGTTCCACGACTCGGAGAAACCGGCACTCTGGAGCACGGCACTCGGGTCAGTCACAATGCTGCCGAGAGCAACCGTCGTTCCCGCAGTGACGCTGTCGGCCGGCAGGCCCGTGATCGTGACCGAAGGCGCGACTGCGGCGACCTCAACCGTCTGGGTGGCGGCCAGGCTGGTAAACCCGTGATTGTCTGTGACGGAGAGCGACACGACGTAGGTCCCCGCCTGGCCCGGCGTGAAGCTGAAGTTGGTGGGGTTGACCGTTGGGGTCGTCGGGGCGACGTAAATGAAGGTGCCGAGCGTCACGCCCCAGGTGTAGAGGAACCCTTTGGCCGTTGTGACGGTGCTCGGGCTGCTGGCCGCGCCAGAGAATGCAAGGGTCGTACCCTCGGTGGTCGTCCCTCCCGTCGGTCCCCCAGAAATCGTCGCCATCGGAGCGACTCCGATCGAAAGGATCTGCTGTGAGGTTGAAGCAACGACCTGGCCGCTGGCATCGAGCAGATCGAGCGTGACGGTGTAAGACCCGATGTCGTCGGGCGTGTACGTCACGTTCGGGCCCGACTGGGTGTACGGCGCCTCGGAGCCGTCGCCGGCCGTGACGGTCCACGATTCGGTGAGGTCGTCCCCCTGGGTAGGGTCGTTGCCAATTCCGGCGAGGGAGAACGCGTACCCCTCGGGCACGTACTCGTTCGCCGGCACTCCAACGATCTGCGCCGAGGGGGCGACAAACGGCACGATGACGGTGAGACTCGACACCGACACGTCCCCGTTGGTGTCGGTCGCTGTCATGGTGACGGTGTAATTCCCGGCGGACGTCGGTGTGAAGCAGTAGGAGGAGTCATATCCCCGCGCGGGCGTTGTCGCCGCGGCGGGGGCCGAGACGACCCAGGCGTAAGACGCGACCGCGTACGTGCCCGTGGCCGTCGCGTTCAAGCTGGTCGGCGTGCCGAGAATCCCAGTGATCTGGCCCGCGCCGGTCCCGATCTGGGTGGTGAAGGGCGTGATTGTCCCGGCCGTCTCCTCGAGCGTCGCCTGGTTGACTCCGCCGTAGCCGTCGGTGATCGTGAGCGTGATGGTGTAAGCGCCCGCGGACGTGGGCGTGAACTGAAACGCGGTCGTCCCCGCCCCGTTGTCGACCGCGGCCGTCCCGCGGGCGTCGGCGATCACCTGACCATTGCTGCTGGCCACGTGCCAGTCGTACGTGTAGGCCATGCCCGGGTTCGAGGCCACAAAGCTGCCGGCAAGGGAAACCGGGCTTCCCAACTGGAGCGCGGGGTCGGCGATTTCGATGTTGTACGGCAGCGTGTCGATCGTGTCGGCACCCGAGCCGGAAACGACCGAATCGCCCGGCACGCTTTCGATCAAGTCGTTCGCCGAGCTGCCGATCAGCGTATCCTGCCCCGAGCTGCCGACGAGCGTATCGCCGTTCGTGGCAGGCGTGCCTCCCAAAGGCGTGGCCGCGAAGCTGTACATGAACAGCTCGTAGTCGCCGACTTCGGAGTTATGAACAATGCCGAACGAGTCGGTGACGACGATGGTGCTCACTTTCACGTAGTAAGTGCCCGTGTACGGCATCGTGAGGTCGTACAGGACGGCATCGGCGTCCTGGAAGCCACCGTCGTTGAACGCGCCCGACGCGCTGCCATAGTACGGGACCACAGTCGTGCCGTCTGCTTCGTAGATTGTCAGCTCCGAATCGATCGAATCGTCGTTATCGCGAGTCAAAGTCTGCGACCGGACCTGGAAGTTGAGCAGCTCGCCCGCCGTGGCGGTGATAGCGTAGTAGTCGGAGTTGCTCTGCCCGTTGGCGCCGAGCCCGATCGAGCCGACGACATCGGCGGCGGTCACGTCGAAGTAGTCGCCGGTCCCCTGGCCAATCAACACCGTGTTCGGAACGGACAGCGGTGCGAGAGTCAGGGGCTGGGCCGTCGCGACCGACGTATTGGGGTCGCCAGGCGTCTCGTTGGTCGTCGTGCCCGAGTCGGCAAACGCCAGGGAAATGTCGTCGCGCTCGCCGAAGAATGTCACGTTGGCCGCATCGAAGAGCGAAGTGCCGACCGACGCCGGAGACGCCATCACGTCGTACACCGTGTCGACGGCGTTCGCCGGGCCGGGGTAGGGCGGGGTGAAGCCCTCAAGGTACGAATTGTCGGCGAGGTTCGCGTAAACACCAGCGCCGATAGGGCCGAACGAATCGCCGTGGATGAGGCCGGTGAGATGTCCGAGCTCGTGAGCGCCGATCGTCACCGACATGTTAATGACATTCGTCAGAGTGTCTGCCGGGTAGTCAGGCCCGCCCAGGAACTGGCTAATGTCGATCGAGGCCGACCCGTCCAGGTCGAGGTTTCGCCAGTCGAGCTCCGTCGCCTCGCCCGCAAGCAGGCTGCCGGCCGGGACGTTGTAATAGAGCGTCTCGTACGGCCCGCTCGTCGGCTGTGTCTGCGTAAAGGTGACATTGAACGCCGAATAGATCGCCCCGATGCCGGCCTGGATGGCGTCCCGAGTGGACTGCGCCGAGTAGTCGACCACCCCTGGCAGGAAGTCGAGGTAGACCACCTGCGTTTGGAATCCTTCGACCAGGGCCGCGCCGCCTCGGGCGTTCAGGTAGTTGTCGCCGCCGTTGCCGATCAGCGTATCGTTCCGGCCGTTGCCCAGGATCGTGTCGGGGTACGACGTGCCGACAACCTTGTTGATACTGAGCGGGTTGGTAAGGGTCAGGTTCAACAGTCCCGGGCTCACAGCCTGCGGGCCAACCGCCTGGAGATCGAGATTGATGCCCGCGCCAAAGAGCGAGAAGTCCATCGTGTTGTTCGTGTTCGACCCATCATTCACCGTGACGTTTCCCTGCGCCAGCGGGCCGAAGACGTAGACGTCGTTGCCGCCGCCGCCGACCAGCGAGTCGGTGCCCGACCCCGCATACATCGTGTCGTCACCCGGCCCAGCCAGAATCGTGTCGTCGCCCGTCCCGGCGACCAGCACCAGCGGCATGGTGTCATGACTGGCGTCCAGCTCGATCTTGCCGTCGCCCAGCCCGACGACGATGTTGGTGATGCCGATGATGGTATCCGTCCCGTATCCCGGCATGGCCAGCGACGAGTTGGTCAGGGTCACCGTGGTGGGAGTCACCGTGTTTCCGACTGGGTCAGTCTCGATCAGCCAGTCGTTCGGCCCTCCAGAAATGATGTCGCTGCCACCACCGCCGCTGATCGTGTTGTAGCCGGTGCCACCCACGATCGAGTCGTTTCCGGGCCCGCCGAAGATGATGTCATTACCCCCGCCGCCGGTGATCGAGTCGTTGCCCGTGCCGCCCACGATCGAGTCGTTCCCCGATGATGATCCATAGATGATGTCGTTGCCGCCGCCGCCCGTGATCGTGTCGTTCCCAGTCCCACCCACGATCGAGTCATTTCCCGACGACGACCCATAAATGATGTCGTTGCCGCCGCCGCCCACCAACGTGTCGTTGCCCGTGCCGCCCACGATCGAGTCGTTACCCGATCCCGACCCATAAATGATGTCGTTGCCGCCGCCACCAACCAACGTGTCGTTCCCGGTGCCGCCCACGATCGAGTCGTTACCCGATCCCGACCCATAAATGATGTCGTTGCCGCCGCCACCAACCAACGTGTCGTTCCCGGTGCCGCCCACGATCGAATCGTTCCCCGATCCCGAGCCATAAATGATGTCGTTACCGCCGCCGCCGACGAGCGTGTCGTTCCCCGTCCCACCCACGATCGAGTCATTCCCCGATCCCGAGCCATAGATGATGTCGTTACCGCCGCCGCCAACGAGCGTGTCGTTCCCCGTCCCACCCACGATCGAGTCATTCCCCGATCCCGATCCATAGATGATGTCGTTGCCACCACCACCGACGAGCGTGTCGTTCCCCGTCCCACCCACGATCGAGTCGTTCCCCGATCCCGAGCCATAGATGATATCGTTGCCACCACCACCGACGAGCGTGTCGTTCCCCGTCCCACCCACGATCGAGTCGTTCCCCGATCCCGAGCCATAGATGATGTCGTTGCCACCACCGCCGACGAGCGTGTCGTTCCCCGTCCCACCCACGATCGAGTCGTTCCCCGATCCCGAGCCATAGATGATGTCGTTGCCACCACCGCCGACGAGCGTGTCGTTCCCTGTCCCACCCACGATCGAGTCGTTCCCCGATCCCGAGCCATAGATGATGTCGTTGCCACCACCGCCGACGAGCGTGTCGTTCCCCGTCCCACCCACGATCGAGTCGTTCCCCGATCCCGAGCCATAAATGATGTCGTTGCCGCCACCGCCGACGAGCGTGTCGTTCCCTGTCCCACCCACGATCGAGTCATTCCCCGATCCCGAGCCATAGATGATGTCGTTCCCGCCGCCGCCAACCAGCGTGTCGTTCCCCGTCCCGCCCACGATCGAGTCGTTCCCCGATGACGATCCATAAATGATGTCGTTACCACCGCCACCAACCAACGTGTCGTTCCCGGTGCCGCCTACGATCGAGTCGTTGCCCGACGACGATCCATAAATGATGTCGTTACCACCGCCGCCCATGATCGTGTCGGTGCCCGTCCCACCCACGATCGAGTCGTTACCCGACGACGACCCATAAATGATGTCATTACCACCGCCGCCAGTGATCGTGTCGTTCCCAGTCCCACCGACGATCGAGTCGTTCCCCGATGACGAGCCGTAGATGATGTCGTTCCCGCCGCCACCGACCAAGGTGTCGTTGCCCGTGCCACCCACGATCGAGTCGTTCCCCGATCCCGAGCCATAGATGATGTCATTGCCGGAGCCGCCAATGAGCGAGCTGTTGACGCCGTTAGCCGCGGTAAGGATGTCGTCCCCGGGGCCGGCGATCACGTTCTGGAATGTGCCCTGCAGAAGCACGATGTCCCCGGCGCTGTCCACCGTCTGAACCGTCTGGCTGCCGAGGTTGAGCGTGACGTTCTGGGGCGTCTGGCTGAGATCGATCGTGTTGATGCCCGTCGAGGCCACCAGCGTCGGATCGTGGCCCAGAATGAGCACGAAGTCGGTGTTGCCCGTTGTCCCTTCGAGGTAATCATTCCCCCGGACGCTGACGAGCGTGTCGTCGCCGGCGCCGCCGATCAGGGTGTTCGTTCCGCCGGTGCTGCCGACCAGCTCGATCGGAGTCGTCAGGGTCGGGGCGGCCTCGACAAAGTTGGTTGCGCCCGCGCGTAATAGATGATTCCGTTGCCGGGTGCGAATGGGTTGGAGGTCGTGCCGTCGGCCGTGATCGTGACCAGCCCGCCGCCGGCCGGATTGAAAATGACGGTGTTATTCGGAGTCGATGGGCCGACGACAACCTGCGCGCTGGCCTGCCCGGTCGCGCCGTCCTGGTCGGTGACCACGACTGTCGCCGTGAACACTCCGCCGCTGATCGAGACGAACGAAAGGGTCTGGCCGGTCCCCGATGCGTAGAAGGCACCGCCGGTGGTGAGGGTCCACTGGTAGGTGAGCTGGTTGATCGTTCCCGGCGGCTCGATTGCGTTGGCGAGCAGCGAGACGAGCGAGCCCGCGGTCGAGAGCGGAAGGCTCTCTATCTGAACGACCGGCGACACGTCGACGGCGGTGACGGCGGGCGGCGCGACGGCGCCCGAGAGGAGATTGCTGTTGACGACCGTCACATCGATCGGCCACGCGCCGGAAAGCGAGTCGCCGGGAGTGCTGTCGTACTGGTGCGCGCTCGAAAACGCCAGGTCGCCGGGGGGCAAATCCAGGGTGGTCGCGGGGGATGGATCGCCCCACTGGATCGTCACCGTGTGCGAGACGACCGGGTTCGGGTCCACGATCGTCCCCGAGAGCGTGGTTGTGCCGCCGACGTTGACCGTGGACTGGCTGAGGGTCAGACCGGCGATCGTGGGCACTTGCTGAAAGACCGTCAGCATGGCCGAGGTTGATCCGCTCAAGCCGCCGACATCGAATGTGGGCGTCGGCGAGAGGGGTCCGAGGGGTGACGGCTTAGGCGACGCGGCTGGGTTGGAGGCGTCGGTCACGGTCGCGCCGAGCGTGGCCGTGGTCGCGCCCCCGGGAAGCGGCGAGGCGTAGTCGTGGGAGACCGAGAACGTCGAGCTCCCCGCGGCCAAGTGCAGGGTCGTGGGGTACGAGCCGTCGCCCCAGTTGAGAACGACGGTCTCGAGGTCCGGGGTCGGGTCGTCGATCGTGCCGGTCAAGTGAAGCGTGGTCCCCACAGCGAGCGACGCCGGCAGCGGGTTGAAGGTGATCGTTGGCGGCAGCTTGTTAATCGTCAGGATGTCGATGTTGCTCTCGATCCCGCCGTGGCCGTCGTTGACGGTCAGGGTGACGACATAGGTTCCGTCGTAGTCATAAGCGTGCGTCTCCGTCGGCGTCGAGGTGGTGACGAGCGGAGTCCCATCGTTGAAATCCCAGGTATAGGAGAGCGCATCGCCGTCGGGGCTAAACGAGCCCGAGCCGTCGAACGTGATGGTCTGTCCTTCGTTGAAGGTGGTCGCCGGAGAGCCCGCCGGGCTCGGCCGCGCAACCAGCTCGGCGATCGGTGGCGTGTCCTCAGCTTGGTCGAGCGAGAACTCCGACGTATTTCCCGGGTCCGTCGTCGTCGCCGAAACGATCGCGTTCCGTGGGAGGGACGTGCTCAGGTAGGTAAACGAGGCGTTACCGTCGTTGGTCGTGGTCACAGTCACGCTGCCAACATACGTCTGGCCCTGGCCGTAGCCTCCTTGGCCCTCGACTGCATCGGTGTAAAAATCGACGAAGACAGTGGTGTTCGGCGCGGTGTTGATATCGCCGGCGATGGTCGTGCCGACGCCGGGCGTGTAGCTCACGATCGTGAGGACAGGGTAGTTCTCGTCATTGTTCGGCCCGCTCGTCGATCCACCGAGAACGTTGGTCGAGGGCACCCCACTCGTGCCGAGCTCGATGCCCAGGACGCCGTTGCCGAAAATCGAGTTACCACGGATCGGGTTGCCGGTCGTGCCGTTGCCGACGACCTGCACGCCGTCACCCGTGTTGTCCGCGATCGTATTACCCGCGCCAGCGGTTATGCTGCCGATCGCGTTGCCGGAGGCGCCGGCATCGAGCTCGACGCCCGTGGCGTTGGCAATCGCCACCGTGCCTGTCACGTCAGTGCCGATGAAGTCACCATCGACGGCGTTACCCGATGTACCCGTGCCCGAGATTTCTACGCCGTCGTTCGTGTTGCCCGAAATCACATTGCCCGCTCCGGCCACGGTGCCGCCGATCGTGTTGCCCGTGGCGCCGGTCGCGATCTCCACGCCATCGCCGTCGTTGGCTAGGGCGGTGGTCTCCGCGGCGTCGGTGCCGATGTAATTGCCTAGGACGACGTTGCCGGACGAGACCGAGCCAGGGACGAATTCCGCACCGATGTAGACGCCCGGGCCGTCGATTCCCGAGATGATGTTCCGGGCCGCTGCCGTTGTGCCGCCGACGGTGTTACCGCTTGATCCGTCGGCGATGATCACTCCGGTGCCGTACACATCGCCCGAGAGGGCAGGTAGCCGAGCTTCGCCGGTGATGTCGGTGCCGATCAGGTTGCCCTCAACCGCGTTATCCGATGAATCATCCAGGAAGATGTTACCCTCGTTCCCATATCGATTATCTCCCGAGATCAGGTTTCCCGCGCCGGCCGCGGCCCCGCCGATCGTGACGCCGCTGGCCTGAGAGAGAAAGACGCCCGACACCGCGTTCGGCAGCTCGTGCTCGCCGCTCGCATCGGCGCCGATGATGTTGCCTTCGACGACGACGGGCCCGGTGACGCCCGCGATACCCAGGCCAAACTCGCCGCTATTGCCCGAGATGACGTTGCCCAATCCCGTGCCCGGCGTCGGTGTGATTCCGCCGATCGTGATCGACGACCCTCCTCCGACGTACATGTTGTAGGTGTTGCTGGAGATGGCGACGGTCCCGGAGATGTCGGTGCCGATAAAGTTGCTCTGGACCGCGCTGCCGGACGAGTAATACACGATGACGTTGGCGGTGTTGGTGATGCCGGGGCCGACGGCGCCGTTGCCGGAGATCACGTTGCGCCCGCCCGGCTCACCCACCGTGTTGCCGGGCGAGTAGTTGAGGTCGACGCCATACCCGCCGTAAAGCGCGGGGGTGTCGGGGAGGTTGCCAAGAGCAACCGTGCCGGTCGAGTCGGTGCCGATCAGGTTGCCGGCCACCAAATTGTTCGATCCCGCGTAGTTGAGTACCACCCCCCCGTTGGCGTTGTCCGAGACGAGGTTCCCCGCGCCGGTGCCCGGGGTCGCGGTGAGTCCGCCGATGGTGTTGCCGGCAGCGCCGTTTTCGAGCGAGATGCCGCCGTCGGCGATGTTCTTCAAGATCTGGTTGTTGCCCAGCCCGACGGTCCCGGTCTTGTCGGTGCCGACGTAATTGCCTTCGACCTGGTTGTCGTTCGCGTCGTCGATCTCCACGCCGGAACCATCGTTGGCGGCGATGATGTTGCGGGCCGAGGCCGTTGTTCCGCCGATCAAGTTGCCCGATGCACCCGTGTCAATCACCACGCCGTCAGCCAGGTTGCCCAGCGCGACCGTGCCCGTGACGTCGGTACCGATGTCATTGCCGGCCACCACGTTTCCAGACGTCGCCGTGCCGCCGATATCGATACCGTCGACAGCGTTCCCCGAGATGACGTTGCCCGCGCCGGCGGCTGTGCCGCCGATCAGGTTGCCGCTCGCCCCCGTTTCGATCTCAACGCCGACTGCGTTGGCAATCGCGACACTGCCCGTCAAGTCGGTGCCGATGAAGTTACCTTCGACCGTGTTGCCCGTTGTGCCGGTGCCGAAAATGTAGACGCCGGGGCCGTTGACCACGCCGGAAATGATATTCCGATCCGCCGCGGTGATGCCGCCGATGGTGTTATCCGTCGATCCGAG
Organism: uncultured Planctomycetota bacterium; assembly: GCA_963823665.1. Taxonomy (GTDB): domain Bacteria; phylum Planctomycetota; class Planctomycetia; order Isosphaerales; family Isosphaeraceae; genus CAVXHV01. Next base: position 540,301 of record CAWGMQ010000006.1, on the reverse strand, counting down.
TCCGATGTTCACGCCGATGCCGTTCTGATCGCCTGGCAGGGCCTGTAGGCCGAACTTGCCCGTGATGTCGGTGCCGATGAAGTTGCCCTTGACCGCGTTATCCGTCGAATCATCCAGGTAGATGTCGCCCTCGCTGCCGGGGCGATTATCTCCCGAGATCAGGTTCCCCGCGCCGGCCGCGGTGCCGCCGATCGTGACAAGGCTGACCTGATAGAAAATCATGCCCCCATTGGGGTTTGGCAGCTCGTGCGTACCGGTCGCATCGGCGCCGATGATGTTGCCTTCGATGTTGACGCCGTCGGGCACGGTATCGCCCGAGTAATAAATGCCGATCGAATTGCCCGAGATGACGTTGCCCAGTCCCGTGCCCGGCGTCGGCGTGAGTCCGCCGATCGTATACGACCCGTATTGGAAATAGACGCCGTTCAATGTATTGGTGGAGAGGGCGACGGTCCCGGTGATGTCGGTACCGATAAAGTTGCTCTGGACAACGCTTCCGGTGGAGCTCAACAGGTAAACGTTGGTACCGTCGACGGTGCCGGGGCCGTTGCCCGAGATCACGTTACGCCCGCCCAGCTCACCCACGGTGGTGTCGCTCGAGTACTCAACACCGACGCCGGCCCCGCCATAGTTCAATAGGGGATCGATGAGGTTTCCCAGGGCAACGCCGCCGGTCGAGTCAGTGCCGATCAGATTGCCGGCCACTAAATTGTCGGATCCGGCGAAGTACAATAACACTCCCGCGAAGATGTTCCCGGAGATGACGTTACCGGCGCCCGAGCCCGGGGTCGCGGTGAGGCCGCCGATCGTATTGCCGGAAGAACCACCGTCAAGCGTGACGCCGCCGAAACCGTCGCCAAATGCCCCGGAGCCCACGTTGTTGCCTAAGGCGATAGTCCCGGTCTTATCGGTGCCGACGTAGTTGCCCTCGACGAGGTTGTCGTTCGCCTCGTAGATCTGCACACCGGAATAGCCGTTGGCGGAGATGATGTTACGGGCCGAAGCCGTAGTGCCGCCGATCAAGTTGGCCGAGGCGCCCGTGTCGATCTCTACGCCGGCAACGAGGTTACCCAGCGCCGCCGTGCCGCTTGAGTCGGTGCCGATCAAGTTGCCCGCGACGAGGTTGCCGGTCGTGCCGGTGCCGGTGATCTCGACGCCGTCGCCTGTGTTGCCGGAGATGACGTTGCCCGCCCCAGCCGTCGTGCCGCCGATCGTGTCGCCCGTGGCGCTGTTGGTGATCTCCACACCGTCGCTGCCATTGCCGAAGGCGGCGGTGCCCGCGGCATTGGTGCCAATATCATCGCCCACCACAACGTTGGCAGACGCCCCCGCGCCGTTTAACTCGACGCCGGCGCCGGTGTTCCCCGAGATGACGTTGCCGGCGCCGGAGGTGGTGCCGCCGATCGTGTTGTTCGACCCGTCGATCTCGATGCCGAGGACATTGCCGATCGCGGCGTTGCCGGAGGCGCTCAAGCCCACGATGTTGCCCGCAACCAGGACAGCGCTTGCGGAACTCGTGAGGATGATGCCGTCCGAGAGGTTGCCCGAGACGAGGTTGCCGGCCCCGGCGGTCGTGCCGCCGACGGTGTTCGGGCCGCTCTGGACATCGATGGCGCCCAAGGCCCCGTTGCCCAGTGCGGCGGTGCCGGCCGCGTTGGTCCCGACGTCGTTCCCCTCGATCAGGTTGCCGGTGCCCGAGGCGATGATGATGCCGTCGAAGAGGTTGGCAGAGACCACGTTCCCGGCGCTGGCGCCGGTCAGTCCGCCGATTGTGTTGCTCGACCCGAATACCGCCAGTCCGTACTCGTTGCCCAGCCGGAGATTTCCGGTCGAGTCTGTACCGACCAAGTTGCCGACAACGAGGTTGCTGTTGGACAAATCCAAGTCGATGCCATCGGTGGTGTTGCCGGAGACCAGGTTTCCCGCGCCGGTCACGGTGCCGCCGATGGTGTTGCTGCCCCCGATGTTGGTGACGATGCCTTGGTTGTTCCCCCGGGCATGAGCTCCCGAGGCGTCGGTCCCGATAAAGTTCCCTTCGACCAGGACGGAGCTCGACCCGATCAAGACGCCGTCCACGGCGCTCGCCGCGATCACGTTCCGCGCGAGCGCGGTCGTGCCGCCGACGGTGACGCCGTTCGCACCGATACCGACCCCGTAAGAGTTGCCCATGACATTGACGCCGCTTGAATCGAGGCCGATCAAGTTACCCTGGACTACGGCCCCGCTCGCGTCGATGTAGACGCCGTAGTTGCTGTTGTTCGAGATGACGTTGCCCGCGCCCGCGGTCGCCCCGCCAATGATGGCCCCGGTCGCGCCGGCCTCCACGGCGACGCCGTCGCCCACGTTCCCCAGCGGCGCGGACCCGGTTGCGTCGGTCCCGATGAGGTTCCCTTCGATGGCGTTGGAGGCCGTTCCGGCATCGCTCAAGTAGACCCCGTTATTGGAGTTGCCCGAGATCACGTTGCCCACCCCGGCGCCCGGCGTCGTGGTCAGGCCGCCGATCGTGTTGTCCGATGCGCCGACTTCGATCTCGACACCCGTGCCGTTGGCAATCGCCATCGCGCCTGTGACGTCGGTACCGATGTAGTCACCCTCGACGACGTTGCTCGATGTGCCCGCACCCGTGATCTGTAACCCGTAGATCGTGTTGCCCGAGATCACGTTGGCGGGCGAGCCGGTGGTGCCGCCGATCGTGATGTTTGTCGAGCCGCCCTCGATCAAGACGCCGATCTGGTTGGGCACGGCAGAGCTTCCGGGGAGGTTGGTGCCGATCAGGTTACCCTGGACAAGACTGTTTGAGCTGCCGGAGATCTCCACCCCATAGGCCGTGTTGCCCGAGATGACATTCTCGTCTTGCGGGCTCGTGCCGCCGATCTCGAAGCCGGTGCTGCCCCCCACCCCGATGCCGATCAAGTTTTCCGGCGACGTGCCGACGCCCGGTATGGCAACTCCACCGATCACGTTGCCCAGGATCACGTCCCCGTCGGGCTCCGAGCCAAGTCCCACGGCTTGGTCGCTGTTACCCGCGATGAGATTGCCCGCTCCCGTCCCGGGCGTGGAGGTCGCGCCGCCGATCGTGTTGCCGCCACCTGACGAGGAGAGACCAACTCCGACGACGTTGGCCAGGGCCACGGTGCCCGTGCTGTCCGTGCCAATGTAGTTGCCCTCGACGAGGTTCTCCGTCGTTGCCGGACCAAAGACGTAGACGCCGAATCCACCGGCGGAGATGATGTTGCGGGCGCCGGATGTCGTGCCGCCCACGGTGTTGTTCGTCGCGCCGCCTCCGATCGCGACGTCATTGTTTGAGTTCAGTGGGCCGTTGCCGATGGCTGTAGTGCCCGTCGGATCGGTGCCGATATAGTCGCCCGCGATCAGGTTGTCGGAGCCGCCCAATATCTCAACACCAGCCCCTGAATTTCCCGAGATCACGTTCCGGGCCGCGGCCGTGACGCCGCCGATCGTCTCTCCAGTCGCATGGTTGATATACACGCCGGAGCCGGTCGCGCCGGCCAGGGCAAGGCCGTCGGCTCCGAGGCCAATGTAATTCCCCTGAACCAGGTTGTCACTCGCGGAAGTGTCCAGGAATATTTGCGTACCGGCGGTGGAGTAGCCCGTGCCGTCATTCCCGGCGATCACGTTTGCCGCGCCCGACGCGGTGCCGCCGATGGTATTGCCCGCCGAGGCGATGTCGATCCCGGTCCCATCGGACAACCCGACATTTCCGGTCGCATCGGTGCCGATGTAGTCGCCCTCGATTACGTTTGCCCCCGCGGTGGTATCGGTTGACACGCCATAGGAGAGGTTCCCCGAAATGAGATTTCGCGCCCGGCCGACGTGCCGCCGATCGTGTTGCCGGTGGCGCCGGTATCGAGCTCGACGCCCGTGGCGTTGGCGATTGCCACCGTCCCCGTGATGCCCGTGCCGATCAGGTTCCCCTCGACGACGTTGCTCGTTGCGCCCGCACCCGTGATCTGAACACCAAAGGTTGTGTTGCCGGAGATCAGGTTGCCCGCGCCGACGGCCGTGCCGCCGATGGTGTCGCTTGTCGCTCCACTTTGGATGATGACGCCGGTCGCGTTACCGAGCGACACAGTGCCTGAGACGTCTGAGCCAATGAAATTGCCGAAAATCTGGTTCCCCGTGGAGGCGGAGCCGGAGATCGCGACTCCGTATGCCGCGTTGCCTGAGATAAGGTTGCGAGTGTTGGCAGAAGATCCGCCAACGACGACGTTCGGCACGTTGTAGATAATGACCCCGGAACCAGCGTACACGCCGGTTCCTCCGACGGCGCCCGCGAGGTTCGGTATAGCGCCGGTGCCAGAAGCGTTGGTGCCGATCGAGTTGTTCTGAATGACGACGTTCGTCGCGACTCCGACACCATCTTGATTTGTCACATAGATCCCGCAGTAACCGTTACCGCTGATGAGGTTGCCCCCGCCCGCCACGGCACTTCCGATCGTCACGTTCGCCGCCAGATCCTCGACGTACACCCCGGTGTCGTTGTTGGGGATCGCGGCGCTGCCGGCGGAGTTGGTACCGATGTAATTGCCCTCGATGAGCAACTGGGACAAGCCCGTTCCTTCAGCAAGGATTCCGGCGGATTGGTTGCCCGAGACGAGGTTTCGCGCGGCTGCGGTCGTCCCACCGATCGTCGTACTAATCGCACGGTAAATGATGATACCGCCGCTGAAGCCGTTCCCGACGGCGAAGGTTCCGGTGGCGTCGGTACCGATCAGGTTGCCCTGGATCACCGTGTTGGCGGTCACTGGGCCGTCGACTTCAAGACCCCAACCGAGGTTCCCCGACAGGAGATTGCCCGCGCCGGCGGTGCTGCCGCCGACTGTGGTGTTTTGGGCCCCGGAGTTGATGAGGATGCCCCGGTACGAGGCGACGGAATTGTTGGGAACGGCAGCGCTGCCGACGGCATTGGTACCGACGTAGTTCCCCTCGATCAGGTTCCCCGTCGCCCCGACGCCCGTGACCAAGATCCCATTCTGCGTGTTGCCACTAACGACGTTGCGGGCAACGGCGGTGATACCGCCGACGGTGTTGTTCGCCCCGACAAGCTTGATCCCGCTCGACAGGTTCGCCACCGCCGTGGTCCCGGCGCGATTCAACCCGATAAGGTTGCCGGCGACGAGGCTGCCGGACGAGTTGATTACGACCCCGTAGCTCGTGTTGCCGCTGATCACATTGCCCGCGCCGGCGACGGTCCCACCGACGGTCGTGTTATTGGCCCCCGTATCGGCATTGACTCCGAAAAGCCCATTGGCGACCGCGACCGTACCCGTGGCGCCGGTGCCGATCAGGTTGCCTTCGATGGCGTTCGAAGTTGCGGCGACGACCCAGACACCGTAGTTGCTATTACCCGAGATGACGTTGCCCGCGCCGGTGCCGGCGGTGCTCGTGAGACCACCGATCGTATTGCCCGTGGCGCTCGTATCGATTTCGACGCCCGTTCCATTGGCAATCGCCACAGTGCCCGTCAGGTCGGTGCCGATGTAGTCACCCTCGACGACATTCCCGGTCGCGGTGCTGCCGGAGATTTCGATTCCAAATGTGGTATTGCCGCTGATGATGTTCGCGGCCACGGCCGTGGCTCCGCCCAAGGTGTTGTCGTCGGTCAAGGAATTGCCCGCGCCCGACTGGATCAAGACGCCCACCGTGTTGGCCAGTGCGGTGGTTCCATTCGCCTCGACGCCAATATCGTTCCCCTCGACGACGTTGCCGGAAGTTGTACCTCCAGCCAGAAATCCCACGGAGCCAATAAAGACGCCCGTGGCATTGCCGGCGATCACGTTGGCGGCCCCCGCTGTCGTCCCGCCGATGGTATTGCCGGTGGCACAGCCGAGGATTTCCACACCGGTCCCGTCGTAGTCGAAGCTCATTCCCGACGGCAGACCGGTATCAGCCGCATTCGTTCCTATCAAATTCCCTTGAACGAGGTTGCCTGAAGCGGTTTGCGTCGCCAAGTTTTCGTCGTTGATCACCACTTGCTGGCCCGCAGTGGCGTTGTACCGGTTTCCGCTGATGACATTGCCGGCGCCGGGCGCCGTGCCGCCGACGGTATTATCGTTCGACCCGACGATTTGAATGCCTTGGTCCAGATTCGGTACCGCCGACGCGCCCGTGATGTCGAGGCCGACGTAGTTGCCCTCGATCAGGTTGCTGTTGTCGTTCAGGATGTCGATGCCCGCGCCATTGTTGCCACTGATCACATTGCGGTCGGCGGCCGCCGTGCCGCCGATCGTTTCATGCGTGGCGCTGCCATCGCTCAGGATGTAAATGCCGCCGTTTCCGACGCCGTTGCCCAGCGCCGCCGTGCCGGCGGCATTGGTGCCGATCAGGTTTCCTTCAACCAGGTCACCGGTGCTGGCAACGTTGTTGTCGAAGAAAATGCCCGGTCCCGAATTGCCTGAAATCACATTACCCGGTGCGGTGCCGGTCATCGTGGCGGGCCCGCCAATGGTGTTGCCCGTGGCGCTGGCCCAGATCAGAACGCCGATGCCATTCGCAACGGCGATTGAACCCGTCAGGTCCGTGCCGATAAAGTTACCCTCGACAGCGTCGCTCGTTGTGTCATTCAGAGTGACCCCGTACGAGTTCCCGGAAATGATATTGCGCGCAGCCGCGGCGCTGCCGCCGATCGTGTTGCCCGAGGCGCTGGTATCGATCTCGACGCCCGTGGCATTGGCGATCGCCACCGTGCCCGTCAAGTCGGTGCCGATGTAGTCACCCTCGACGACGTTACTCGATGTTCCCGTTCCCGTGATTTCCACGCCGTTGGTCGTGTCGCCCGAGATGACGTTGCCCGCGCCGGCCGCGGTGCCGCCGATCGTATTGCTCGAGGCGTTGGTCTGGATCAGCACCCCGTCGGTACTGTTCGCCAGTGCTGAGGTGCCGCCGGCCTTCGTGCCGATGAGGTTGCCTTCGACCGCATTACCGGACGTACCGGTATCGCTGATGGTGATTCCTGCGCCGGTATTCCCCGAGATGACGTTCCCCGCCTCGGTGCCGGGCGTGCTCGTCAGCCCGCCGATCGTGTTGCCCGTTGCGCCACCCTGGATCAAGACGCCATAGCTCGTATTCCCCCGCGCCGTCACGCCGTCGGCGGCTACGCCGATGTAGTTGCCCGCGACCGTGTTGCCGGTCGCGCCGGTTCCGGTGATCTGGACGCCGTAGATATTGCCATTGATCAGGTTCCTCTCGGCGATGTCGCTCACGCCGTCGGCGTTGGTCCCAATCCGCGTGTTCTGGACTCCGGCGTTGACCTGGATGCCGATCGTCCCTCCCATTGCCAGTGTACCGGTCCGGTCGGTGCCGATGGCATTGCCCGCAATCACGTTATTATTCGTCCCGACGCTGTCGAGGTTTACGAGGCTATAGGCCGTGCCGGCGATGACGTTTCCCTCGGTCGCGTCGTTGACGCCATCGCCGTTCGTGCCGATGACATTGTTGTTCGAACCAGTGGTCAAATAGACCCCGCTGCCCCCGTTACTCCGTTCGACGGTACCCGTCGCGTCGGTGCCGATCAAATTCCCTTGGACGAGGTTGAAGGCCGAGCCGTTGGTCAGGAGTATCCCGTAATCCGCATTTCCCGAGAGGACGTTGGCCGAGCCGGCGAGTCCGCCTCCGATGACGTTGCCGCTCGACCCGAACACCCGGACGCCGGAGGTGTTCGGCGCGGCGTTCCCCGCCGCGTTGAGGCCGATGACGTTGCCGAGCACCGAGACAGCCGCGTTGCCTTGGAGCGCGATCCCGTAGCTGTTGTAAAATGACAACTGGTTCCCGATGACGTTACCGAGCCCCGTGCCCGGGGTCGACGTGAGGCCGCCGATCGTGTTGCCGGTCCCGGAGTTGACGACAAAGACGCCTTCCAAGGCGTTGCCGACGGCCGTCGTCCCGTCGGGCCCCAGGCCGATGTAATTGCCCGCGACCAGGTTGTTGCCAGTCCCGGTCGCGTCGATAACAACGCCGTCGTCCGAGTTTCCGCTGATGATGTTGCGCGTCAGGGCCGACGAGCCGCCGATCGTGTTGCCGGAGGCGCCGGTATCGATCAAGACGCCGTTGAAATTGGGCAGGGCGAGGGTGCCCGTGACGTCGGTGCCGATGTAGTCGCCTTCGACTGCATTGCCGGTCGCGGTCTCGGTGATAAAAACTCCGTCGCCCGTGTTTCCGCTGATGACGTTGCGCGAGAGGGCCGACGAGCCGCCGATCGTGTTGCCGGAGGCGCCGGTATCGATCTGGACGCCCGTGGCGTTGGCGATTGCTACCGTGCCGGTTGAGTCGGTGCCGATCAGGTTGCCCGCGACGACATTGCCGGTCGTGGCGGTGCCGTCGATCTCGACGCCGTTGTTCATGTTGCCCGAGATGACGTTGCCTGCGCCGGTGCCGGGCGTCGCGGTCAGGCCGCCGATCGTGTTGCCCGAGGCGCCGGTATCGATCTCGACGCCCGTGGCGTTGGCAATCGCCACCGTCCCCGTGATGCCGGTGCCGATCAGGTTACCCTCGACGACGTTGGTCGTTGCGCCCGCGCCCGTGATCTGAATACCAACGGTCGTGTTGCCGGAGATCAGGTTGGCCGCAGCAGGCGTCGTGCCGCCGACCACGTTGAAGCTGGAGCCGACGAGATCGATGCCGTCGTTGCTATTGGCGAGCGCGGCAGTGCCGGACGCGTTCGTACCGATCTGGTTGCCGGTAATCGTGGCGGCGCTCGCGGACTCGGCGACGCCGCGGACGCTGTACATCGTGGCCATGTCGGCCGCGCTGACCGCTGAGCTGTAGACGGCCACCTCGTCCATCAAGCCCTTGTAATAGGGCAGCGCGAGGTTGGGGTCGCCGCCGAAATACAGCAGCGAGCTGGCGCCGTCGTTGCCGGTGCCGAGGTTGCCGAGAGTCGCTAGCGCCGTGCCGGTGGCCACCTGGGCGCCGTCGATGTACAACGTTACGCCGCCGGCGGAGGTGGTTCCGTCCCAGGTGACGGCGACCAGGTGCCACTGACCGTCGTTGACCGTCACCGCGCTGGTCAAGTCAAAGTTGAACTGGCCGGCGGTGCCCTTGCTGCCAATCGCTTCGAGGTGGCCGTTCTGCAGGAACAGGCCCATGCCGCTCTGAGTGTCAATGCCACCGCCGTCCGTCATCAGCGTTCCGCTTGCCGCCGTGGTGTTGATCCAGGCCGCCATGGTGGCGCCGAAAGGGTACTGGATCCGGCCGCCCGGCGGCGAAAAATTGGAGTTGTCCTCGAAGGCACCGCTCGTGCCGTCGAAGGAAAAGGCCTGCCCTGAGATTCCCGGGGCGTAGGTCGCGCCGCCGAGCAAAGTGCCGTCGGTGTCCTCTTGGCTGTCGAAGGTGGTGCCGTCCGCCGACCACAAGCCCGTCAGGCCGTTGGGCGCGCCGCTACCCTGGACGGTAATTCCGTCGTAGCCGTTGCCGGCGATCTGGTTGCCGCTGATCGTGGCCGTGGTGTTCGCTACGTACACGCCGCTGCCCTGGTTGGGCAGGGCATCCGTGCCAGTCAGATCGGTGCCAATGCGGTTGTCCTCGATGGCGATGCCCGGCGCGGAACCTTGCACGAGGATGCCATCCCCGTTGCTTCCAGCAGGATAGTCATAACCCGGGCCAACACTGACCGCCTGGCTGCCTGCAATCACGTTGCCAGCCCCCGGCGCCAGGCCGCCGATCTGAGTGTCTAGAGAGTTGCCGACAAAAATGCCGTCAGAGCCATTAGGGAGAGCGGCCGTGCCGCTGGCATTCAGTCCGATCAAGTTGCCCTGGATTGTGTTGCCATCCGTGACCTGTGGGTTTTGACCCCCGCCATAATAGTCGCTGACAATAATGCCGCCATAGGCGGTGCCGGAGATGACGTTGCCGGCACCCGGCGCGGTCCCGCCGATCAGGTTGTCGGAGCTGCTGAGGACCTCGATGCCGGTGAAAGTGTCGGTGTCCAGGGCAAAGGTGCCGGTCGCGTCTGTACCGATGTAGTTCCCCTGGACGGTCTCGTCGGCGGAGTAGACGATGTACAGGTTGAACTGGCCGCTGGCGCTGATGACGTTGCGGGCCGCGGCGGTGGTGCCGCCGACGGTATCGTTGTTGGAGCCTTGGAGCTCGACGCCGTCACCCAGGTTGCCCAGCGCGACGGACCCGGTCACGTCGGTGCCGATCAGGTTGCCCTCGATCAGATTACCGCCGGCAAGGTCCACGAAGACGCCGTCGACAGTGTTGCCACTGATGACGTTGCGGGCGGCCGCCGTGCTGCCGCCAATGGTGTTGCCCGAGGCGCTGGTAGCGATGTATACGCCGATGTAATTGGGCAGGTCGAGGATGCCCGTAATGTCGGTGCCGATCAGGTTGCCTTCGACCGTATTGCCGGTCGCGCTCGAGCCGTTGATCTCGACGCCGATGCCTTCGGTGGTGCCGGCGGGGTTGTTGTTGCCAGAAATCAGATTGCCCGCATGTGGCGTCGTACCGCCGATCGTGTTGTTCGAGCCGTTGATCAATACGCCATCTTTGTCCTCGGCCGAAGTACTTCCGCCTGTTTGCACGCCCACGTAGCTGGCCTGCACGGCATTGCCGCTTGAATCGATGTCAATACCGTCCATGCCCAAGCGAGTGAAATCGATAATGTCGAATCCCCTGACCAGGCTGCCGTCGGACCCAGTGCTCAGGACCAGCCCGCTTCCCGAAACCCCGGTCCCGTTCAACACGATGATCGGCGAGCCGGTGTAGCCCGATTGGCTGGTCGCGTCGAGCGCGACGGAGCGTGTGAGCGAAGTCAACCCGCCTGATGGCAGGGTGATCGTAAAGGGAGCGCTCCCGGGCGTGATCGCGAACGTGATCGTGTAGGGCATGGGAAGGGTGGTGTCGGCATTGGCGTCCAGGATCGCCTGTTCGAGAGAGCCAACGCCGGTTGCGGCCGTCGTGGTGACTGTGATGTTGGAAATCTCGGCGACCGCGGCGGCCGTGGCAGAACTCGAGGTATCGGTGAACGTCGACCCAGCCAGGAGCGTCGCCGTCGCCGTGACCGTCTCGGTTGCCGACAACAGCGGCATGGGCAACGTGAACATGACGTTACCCGTGGCACCCCCCGTGAATGTCTGGGTTCCCAGGTAGACGTGGGCCTGGACCCCGCTCGAGGGATCACCCAAACCGCTCGCGAAAAAGTCGAGCGAATAAGTTGAGCCGGATGTGAACCCCGCCGCGGTCAGATCCACCGAGATGCTCGTCTGGGAGGCGGTCGCTGCCGTAGCCTCCGACGTGACACCGGTGATGACCGGGGCGATCTGATTGTTGTTTGCGCCCGAGGCGAGGACGATGCCCGAGCCGTTCCTGTAGATCAAGTTTTCGAGGATCGCGTCTCCGGTGCCGGTAATCACGTTGACTGCGTCGTCGGTATTGAACGCGATCGTATTGCCCGCGCCGGCGGCCGTACCGCCGATGGTTTCGGCCGAAGATTTGACGTCGATCCCGTCCTGGGTGTTACCGAGGGCGGTCAGCCCGGTCGCGTTGGTACCGACGAGATTGCCTTCAATCAAGTTGGCGCCGCCGAAGGCCAGGATTCCGGTCTTATTGCCTGAGATCAGGTTGCCCGCGCCCGCGGCCGTACCGCCGATCGTGCTGTTCGAGACCAAAATCACGCCAAACGTCGTGTTCGGCAGCGCGACGGTACCGGTGATGTCGGTGCCGATCTTGTTGCCGGCGATGACATCGGTCGTAGCGTTGTCGATTCCGTCGACGTTGCCCGAGATCAGGTTGCCCGCGCCCGCGGCCGTACCGCCGACCGTGTTGTTCGTGGTGTCGATATCGAAATACACTCCGAAGTCGTTCGACAGCGCGTGGGCGCCGGTGATGTCGGTGCCGATCAGGTTGCCGGCAACGACGTTACCCGACTCCATGCCCATGTAAACGCCGGCGGCGGTGTTGCCCGAGATGAGGTTACCCGCCCCGGTACCGGGGGTTCCAGTCAGGCCGCCGACCGTGTTGTTGGTCGCCCCGTTGGCGATTTCGACACCGTGGCTATCGGATAGCGCGAGGGTGCCTGTGATGTCGGTACCGATCTTGTTACCCGCGATGATGTTACCGGTGCTCTGCCCACCTGAGATAACGACTCCGAAGTTGCTGTTGCCGGAGACCAAATTGGCCGCGCCAGAGGTCGTACCGCCGATCGTGTTGCCGGGCGCGCCGAACACACCAACACCCTGCAAGTTTGGCAGCGCGACCTTGCCCGTAATGTCGGTGCCGATCAGGTTGCCCACGACCAGGTTGTCCGAAGCGAGGGCGTTCTGAAGGAGAATGCCCTCGGAGTTGCCCGAGATCAGGTTGCCCGCGCCCGCCGTCGTACCGCCGATCGTGTTGTTGCTCCCGGCCGTGTCGACAATACCGTAGGTCATCGCCTGGCTGCCCACAGCGGTGCCCGCGGCGTTGGTACCGATATAGGATCTCTGGACGATGTTGCCGGTCGTCGTGATCACGATCCCGTCGGCCGCGAAGTTATCGATCACGAGGGCGCGGATCGTGCTGCCGCCGGAGCCGGCGGCAAGATCCAGCCCGCTCGCACTGCTGCCCGCGCCCGTGCCGTCGAGATCGATCAGCGGAGCGGTGGTGTATCCCGGCTGCGTCGTGCCGTCGATCAGGACCGGGACGGTGATGTTCGGCAGGGCCGACAACAGCGAGATCGTCTGGGCGCCCGTGCCGATGCCGAAGTCGATCGTGTTCGACCCTGGTGCGGCGTTCGAGTTCAGGATCGCCTGCCGCAGCGAGCCGGCGCCCGAGTCGGCCGCGGTGCTGACCAGAAACGTCGCCAGCATCATTCGCTTTTCCAGGGTGTGGAAGAACGGCTTGAACGGGCTCCGTTTCTTCCGCTTCGCGGCGTCACGCCGCCGCCGGTTCATCCTGCGTCCGCGGCGGTCGTCGTCGTGGAACGCGCTGGCGCCCTGGTCATGAGGTGTCGACATCGTACAACCTTCTGCTTCGAGAGGAGAGGTAAAACCACGATGCAATCTCGACGTCAATGATCTCTTGTTCAGTCTCGTTGCTGTTCCGATCGGGAGTACTGTGTACTGCTAGAACTGCGCAAAGGGGTACTGCCGGGACACGAAAAATCGAAATTCCCTCGGAAGACATTCCGTGAAACAATCCCACGAACTCTTAACCGCGCGGCGGAATACTCCGTACACCAGAAAATCGCTTTTTCCGGGTGCTTGCCTTTCGTGGCAGAACGCAGCTACTTTAAGCTTCGATCCCCGGTAATCTATTTCCTGCTGGCCGCCTTACCTGGAGGTCAATGTCCGTTTCGCGTGCGATTGTGACATCGCATCAGCGATTCTGTGACTTCGCACCCGAGACGCGGCTCATCAGTTCCCTGAGCCCCGCCCAGTTCCTCGACGACGATCGGTCCCTGGTCAGACGCCGGGACCGGTTCTCTGAAGAGCGCGGCGGACGCGACTCTGTCCGACGCAATCCGTTTGACGATATCGATCACACGGCCGCGATCCGGCAAAGAGGCAAGCCCGGCTCGCAACCGGCACGATCCAGGTCGGTCGAAATTCGTGGCCGCCTTGGCCCCGAGGTATAAAAGAAGAGAACGTTGTTCTACCGGTGACAGCGTTGGATATCAGCCGGAACAACGAAGACGACGTAAGAAAAGTATCGTTACGTGTGCAAAACAAGTGCGAGTCTACGTTTTGCCGCTCAAGATTTCAAGTCGACGGAAATAAAAATGCAAGCTTCAAAACGTCACGAAACGGCATGATTAAGCCGGAATGAACTCAACGTGGGCCGTCACTTGCCGGCGGCCTTGCGGAACTCTGCGACGATGGCATTGAACCCGGGGGCGTTGCGGATCGCGTCGAGATCGGGGTCGGTCTCGACGTCGACCACGCCCTCCCAGCCGGCCTTGAGGGCCAGGCGAAGCGACTTGAAGGCGCTCTCGGTATAACTTCTGGCAAGAGCCTGCGTCTCCGGCGAGGCCGGCTCCTCGGCCACGGCGCCGGCGCAGAGGGAGAAAGCGCAGGCGGCATAGTAATAGACCCGCACGTCGAGCGGGGGTGACTTGATCTGTTCCTCTGCGGTCTGGGACGCGATCTTGTGCTCGCCGCAGCGCGCGCGGGCAATCATCAGGTCGCGAATGATCAGCTCCGCCTTCGGGTTGCCGGCGAGCCCTTCGCAGATCGTTCGGTATTCGCTGTAGTGACGATCGGCGGCCATGCGGTCGCCTGCGCGGAGGGCGGCGGTCCCCACGAAGTAATGGGTCGCGGCGAGGTCTTGCTTGGCCCCGACGCTCGCCGGCTCGGCACTGAGCCGCTGCACGAACCCGTCGAGCGCCTTTTCGGAGAAGTCCCGGGCCGTGGCCGGGTTTTTGCGGTGGAGCAGGTAGAATGTGCCGAGCTTGTTAAACGACAGCAACACGTCGCGCTGTGCCTGGTCGTGGCCGGGGTTTTGCCTGGCGATCTCTTCGCGGAGCTCGAGCGCGCGGTCGTAATGGTCCTTGGCGGAGCTTTGGTCGCCAAGCTCGACAGACAGGTCGCCGAGCTTCTCCTCGAGGCCGGCGCCTTGACGGCGGAATTCGATTTGCCCGGCCAGCTTCACCCCGATCTCACCACGCAGCTTGATCTCCTCCTTGTAGTAGGAGCTCGCCTTGCCGGGATTCCCCAGCTTCAACCAGACCCGCGCGAGCTCACCGAGCGCGTTGCAGACCCCATCCTTGGCCGGGTCGTCTCCCGGTTTGGCTGCCAGGTACTCCCGGCGGAGCTCCAGGTTTTGCTGAAGGTGTTTGAGCGCGGCCTTCGAGTCGCCGAACCGGTTCATCTCGAACTGGCCGATCGTGAGCTTGCTGATCGCCAGGAGCCTTTTGGCCTGGATCTGTCCGGGATTGCTCGCTGCCAGCGATTCGGCCAGGTCGTCCATCTGGCGAAGATACCGCATGGCCTCGTCGTAGCGTCCGAAATCATCCATCAGTCCTGCCGCCTGCTGGTAGATCCCGGCGAGCGTCCGGGTGGCTGTCGCCGCCGCCTCCTTGTCGTGGGCGCCGACGGCTCCGAGCTGGTCCATGCCTTCCATGTTGGCGTGCAGTTCTTTCACCGACGTCCTGACCAGCTCATCCCGCAGATCCTGGCTGCCCGGGAAATCGCGAAGCCGCTTGAGGGTCAAGACGCTGATGGTCCGCGTGGAATTCAGTGCGTTCCTGTTCAGCAGCAGGGCGACCGCGACGAGCTTCTCGGCTTTCGCTCTCGCCTCGCTCTCTGCCTTGCGCAACGGCCTCGTCGTCACGCGCCTTGAGCGCGGCGTGCTCGCTAGTCTCGGCCGCCTTCCGCGCGGCCGACTCGGTTTTAATCGATGCCTCGAGCTGTCCATTCGCCCGGTTGAGCGAAACGGCGGCGTAGGTCATCACGGCGGCGACCAGGACCAGGAGCCCGGCGACCGTCGCGGTGAGCCGGGCGACCTTCGGGTTGCGGCGGCACCATCGTGCCAGTCGCTCGGCGGTCCCCACGGGACGTGCCAGAATCGGCCTGTCCTCAAGGAATCGTTGCAAGTCTTCGGCAAGTGAATTCGCGTCGGAATACCGCCTGGCAGGATCTTTCTGCAGGCATTTCAGGCAGATTGTTTCGAGGTCGACGGGAATCTTCGGCTGCAAGCGGGTTGGAGGCACCGGTTCCTCGGTCCGGACCAGCTCGATGGTCTCGATCGGCGAGGCACCCTGAAACGGCGGGCGGCCGACGAGCATCTCGTAGAGGATCGCGCCCAGGGCGTACACGTCGGTGCGGGGTCCGATCTCGTGGGTCTGGCCCCAGGCCTGCTCGGGGGCCATGTAGCTTGGCGACCCCATGATCGCACCGGTGTGGGTCTGTTCCGAGTCGGAGTCCAATCGCTTGGCCAGGCCGAAGTCGGTGATCTTGGGCCGTCCGTCCGGGGTCAGGAGCACGTTGGCCGGCTTCAGGTCGCGGTGGATGATGTTGCGCCGGTGCGCCTCGCGAACGGCCAGGGCGAGCTCGTGCACCATCCCCGCGGCCTCGCGCGTCGGCTGCGGCTTTCCGCCGATCTTGTGCGCGAGGCTGCCGCCGGAGACAAACTCGAGCGAGAAATACGGCAGGCCATCATGCTCGCCCACCTCGTAGATCTGGACGATCCCCGGATGCTGGAGCTGCGCGACAGCCTGCGATTCAATGGAGAACCGCGCGAGCTCCTCGGGCGAGGCGTGGGCACCGGCCAGCACCATCTTCAAAGCGACCAGGCGGTCGAGGCGCGTATGCAGTGCCTTGTACACGACCCCCATGCCGCCACGGCCGATCACCTCGAGGATCTCGTAGCCCGGCAGGTTCGGCCCGATTCGTGCGCCGCGCGGCTCGCGAGATTTCGGCCCCTCCGGCGGCATTTCTTCGGTGGGCGGTGTGGTTCGATCGTCCGGGATCACGTCGACGGTTTCGTTCGGTTCCGTTGGCAGCGACAGGCCGGGCTCGAGTTGTTCGTTCATGGCGATGCTCCACGCCGCGGGTGAATGTCCCTCGCTCCGCCGGCCGAAGCGCGGTCGCGCTAGAGCATACTGCTGAGAGAGAACCGAAGCCAGACAAGCAAGCGAGATTCAGGTCGCAATTTGATAATATTGTTGAGAAAATGCTCATGCGGCTTTTTTCTTGTCCCGAATCGGTGTCCGCGCGCAGTCTTAACCATCATGGACACGAACGATGCCGCAGGCGACTCCAGGGGCGAGGACCGCGCCAGGTGGGGTCAGTTTCTATCGGCGCACCGCAAGCGCCTGCGGCGGATGGTCGCGCTGCGGCTGGACCAGCGGCTGCGCGGCCGCATCGACCCTTCGGACGTGATCCAGGAGGCATTCCTTGAGGCCACGGAGCGGCGACCGGAATACACAGACCAGTCTGATCGGATGCCGCCGTTCTTGTGGCTCAGGTTCCTCACGCTCCAGCGGTTGCAGATCGTGCACCGCCAGCAGCTCGGAGCGAAATCGCGAGATGCCGGTCGTGACGTTTCGATCAACACCGCGACGGTTCCCGCGGCGAGCTCGGCGGCACTCGCGGCCCAGCTTCTGGGCCGCGACACCCGGGCGAGCGACGTGGCCATCCGGGCCGAGCGCAAGCGACGTTTGCTGGAAGTGCTCGAGCGCATGGAAGCGATCGACCGCGAAGTCCTGGTCCTGCGCCACTTCGAGCAGCTCACCAACGGCGAGTGCGCGCGGGTGCTCGGGCTAGGCGAGTCGGCGGCTACCAAGCGCTACCTGCGGGCCCTGGGACGCCTCAAGGACATTCTCTCCGTCTTGCCGGACGGGCCGAAGGAGGAATGGTCATGAATGGCGGATCGATGGAACCGCCGGACGACGATCCCCTGGGACCGGTCGTCGAGTCGTTTCTGGACCGGTTCCGTCGTGGAGAACGGCCGGCACTGACCGAGCTGATGGCACGCCACCCGGAGCTGGCCGCACGGATTCGCGAGTTGATTCCGGCGCTGGTCGAGCTGGAGCAGCTCGGCGACTTTGAGCGGCAGCCTCACACCACCCTCGAGATACAGCACGTTCGCGAGCGAATCCGGAGACGCTAGCCCGTCGCCGGAACGACTCGGTGACTACCTCATCCGCCGCCGGGTCGGCGGCGGGGGAATGGGCGTCGTGTACGAGGCCGAGCACGAATCGCTCAAGAACCGGGTCGCGCTCAAGGTCATGCAGCCGCGGTTCCGGGCCGACTCGAAATACTCGCGGCGGTTCCACGCCGAGGCCCGCCTGGCGGCCGGGCTGCACCATACCAATATCGTCGGCGTCTTCGATTACGGCGAACAGGATGGGGTCTGCTATTACGCCATGCAGTTCATCGAGGGTCAGCCCCTGGACCGTGTCCTGGCCGACATCCGTCATCTGCGTGAAGACGACACGCACGCCGAGAGTCTCATCGTCCCCGATGGGATCATCACCATCCCGGCCACGGCCGCCGCGAGAGGACTGTTGACCGGTCGCGTCGCCGCGGCGACGGACCCGGATCTCACGACCACCGCGAGCACCGCCGGCGGCGAGGAGGCTCCGGCTGCCGATGCGATGCGCGCGGGCGATCGGGAGCCAGGGCTGGAAGAGTGCGATGGCCGTCAGCCGTCGACGCTCGAATCATCATCGCTGGGCGGCTTGCGTGAGCTGCGATACTACCGCGAGATCGCCAGACTCGGCGTGCAGGTGGCCGACGCCCTGGAGTACGCCCACCGTCGCGGCGTGCTGCATCGCGACATCAAGCCGTCGAATCTGCTTCTGGACGCAATGGGCAACATATGGGTCACCGACTTCGGCCTGGCGAAACTCGAGGAGAGCACCGACCCCTCGCAATCGCGCGAGCTGGTCGGGACGCTCCGCTACATGGCGCCGGAGCGATTCCGGGGAACGTCGGAACGTCGAGGCGATGTCTATTCTCTCGGCGCGACGCTGTATGAGCTGCTGGCGCTGCGGCCGCCGTTCGAGGAGACCGACCAGATCCGGCTGATCGAGCGCATCCGCAATGACCCGCCACCGCCGCCGCGGCAGCTCGAAGGAAACATCCCGCGCGACCTGGAGACGATCGTCCTGAAGGCCATCGCCAAAGACAGGGCTGACCGGTTCGGCTCGGCCGGCGAGCTGGCCAGTGAGCTGCGGAGGTTCGTCGAAGGGCGGCCGATCCGCTCGCGGCCGGTGTCGTCCGTCGAGCGGTTCTGGCGCTGGTGCAGGCGCGAGCCCTGGCTGGCCGGCGCCAACATCGCCGCGGCGCTCTTGATGATCGTCCTGGCCGCCGCGGCGATGGCTGCGGCCATCGTCTTTCGGAACCAGGCCGAGGCGCTCAGGCTCGAGCGCGCCCGCTCGGACGACGTGGCTCTGAATGCTGAGTGGCGAGCGGTCGACGCCTACACGGCGCAAGCCCGAAACGGGCTGTTCAGCCGCCGGCAAGGCCAGCGATTCGAGACCCTCAAGGCCGTGAGCCAGGCCGCGAATCTGCTCGAGGGCCTTCCCCCGGGGACGGGATCGGCCGCGCGGCGCGATTCGCTACGCGACCTGGCGATTGCCGCACTGGCGCTGCCGGATCTCAAGCCGGCCGGCAGGGTCATCCACCGGCCCCGAGACGTCATTGCGACCAGCTTCGATCCGACCATGACGCGGTACGCCCTGCGGTTCCGCGATGGAGCGATCTCGGTCCGCCGCGCTCTCGATGACCAGGAAATCGACCAGTTCCGGGCCCGGGGCGTGCGCGATGCCAGGCTGTACGGCTTCAGCCCCGACGGCCGTTATCTCGCCGCCGGGCATCAACCCGGCGGAGCCGTAACGATCCGGGACATCGACGGGCGCGCCTGGCGCTCAATGATCCGGGACCGATATCGTACGTGCGAGCGATCCAGTTCGCCCCGGATGGCCGGCGGCTGATCCTGGCCCGTACTGATGGAGCGCTGGTGGTCCACGATCTCGCGAACCGTCGGATCGCCCGGCAGCACCGAGGGACCGGACCGGCACGGGGCCTCGCTATCCGGCCGGACGGCAACCGGATCGCGGTCCTCTATGACGAAAAAAACGGCCCCGCCTGCGTGATCCTCGAGACGGAAACGGGCCGGCAGGTCAGCACCATCGCCCTCCCACCCAACCCGGCCGGCGTCGCGTGGAGTCCCGACGGCACCGCGCTGGCTATCCCGTTTGATGATCGAAAGATCATGGTCTGGGATGCCGCGGGCGGCATACGCACGTCGACCCTGGAAGGCCACAGCGCCAAGGGCGTGCACGTCGCTTTCCACCCCGCCGGCACGCTGCTGATCAGCAACGGCTGGGAAGGGCGACTATGGCTGTGGGATGCGATCCTGGGCCGGAACTGGCTGACCGTGACCGGCGAATCCAACCCCGAAATGAGCCGGGATGGGAGGGTCGTCGTTTCGCTCGAGGATAAACTCACCACGTACCAGGTCGACCCGGCCCTGGAATACCGGACGTTCGCTCATATTTCCGGCCGGCAGATGGACTATCAACGCCCGACGATCAGGCATGATGGCCGGCTGCTCGCCGTCGGTACCGATCAGGGTGTGGTGCTATGGGATCTGGCCCGTGGCACCGAGCTTGCCTTCGCGGCGATCGGCACCACGTGGAACGTGATGTTCGATTCCTCCGGTGACTTGATCACCAGTGGCGCGCTCGGCGTGAATCGGTGGCCGATCCGGCTCGACTCAGACGGCGGCGAATCCGGCATGGGCCCGCCGCGCGGGCTTGCCTTGCCGCTGGGATACTGTGGAATCGCGCAGGACCGGTCGGGCCGGATCGTGGCCAAGGCCGACTACACCTATGCCTATGTCACGACTCCCGAACTCTCAGCCCGTGTGGGCCCGCTGGTGGACTGCCGCAGGGTCGCCGTCAGTCCCGACGGGCAATGGCTGGCGACCGGTACCCACATCGAGAGTCGCGGTGCCCAGGTCTGGCGGACCTCCGATTTCCAAAAAGTCGCCGACCTTCCCCTCGATTATGGTTCGGGGGGCGTCACCTTCAGCCCTGATGGGAAATGGCTGATGACGGAGAATTCGCCCTGCCGGCTCTGGGAAGTCGGCACCTGGCGAGAGGCGAGGCAGATCGGCGGTCATGGCTATGATTTCTCCCCCGACGGGCGGCTGATGGTGGTCCAGGATGACAGCAAGATATTTCGCCTCGTGGAGACCGAGACCGGCCGCACGCTGGCGCGACTCGAAAGCCCTGATTTGTGCCAGGGCTGGGCCGCCTTCAGCCCCGACGGCTCGCGGATCGTGGTGACCACCGATGATGGTCCGGCCGTACACGTCTGGGACCTGCGCACCATCCGCAAGCAACTCGCCGGCATGCACCTCGACTGGGACGCGCCGGCCTACTCCGACCTTGACCCGGCCCGTGCATCCTTAGCGCTCCTCACGCCGCTCCGGGTCAACTACGGCTTCCTTCCCTGGCTTGACCGCCACTTCGACGACCGCGGAGCAGTCCTGCTCGAGCGGTACACGGCGCGACTCATGGACGAGCCCAACGACGCCGACGCTCTCCATCATCGTGCTCACGCGTACGCCACTCTGCTACGCTACCCGGAGGCCATCGACGACCTGACGCGAGCGATCCATTTGCGACCGGACGACGCCCACTACCGGGCCGTGCGCGGTACGGTCTATCGCTGGATGAAGCAGTACCAGCCCGCGAGCGCCGATCTGGAGGCCGCAGTGGCCCTCGAACCCGAGCAGTGGGTTTTCCGGCAATCGCTGGCGTTTTGCTGCAACAACCTTGCCTGGCCGCTGGCCAACGGTCCCGTGGCGCGGCGCGATCTTGACCGCGCGGTGGCGCTCGCCCGACGGGCCGTGGAGCTGCATCCCAGCGAAGGCACGTACCTCAACACGATGGGCGTCGTCCTGTACCGGGCGGGCCATTACGCCGAGGCCATTGCCATCCTCGAGCGCAGCCGCGCTGCCAACCGCGGCCGGCTCGACGGCTTCGACTTCTTATTCCAGGCCATGGCTCACCACCGGCTCGGACATGGCGACCAGGCCCGCGAGAGCTTGGATCGCGCCGCGCGCTGGCAAAGAGAGCCGAAGAACCTTGATGGGATTAAAGCCGCCGAGCTGCTTCAGTTCTCCACCGAGGCCGAAGCTGTCCTCGCCGGCCCGTCCAGCGAGCTGCCGGAGGACGTCTTCGCCCCCGTACGCTGATCACATCTCGGTTTCCTCGCGGACAGACTCCTTCCCAGGGTATACTTGCCGCCGGAGATTCATCGCTCGGCCGACCCGCCGCCTTTCACCGTCCTTCCCGCGGATGTAGTCTGTTGCACAAGAACCCACTCGACACATTCACGGGTACGCAAAGGTTTACAATCCGGCGGCGCCTGGGCGCGGGCGGAATGGGAGTGGTGTACGAGGCATTCGACAGCGAGCGGAACGAGCGGGTTGCGCTCAAGACCATCCTCCGGCTGGATGCCAGCTCGCTCTATCGATTCAAGAGAGAGTTCCGCTCGCTGGCGGACATGACCCATCCCGGCCTGGTGCGGCTTCATGAGCTCTTCTCGGAGGGGAACGAGTGGTTCTTCACGATGGAGCTGGTGGAAGGCGTGGATTTTCTCGAGTACGTCTGCCCCGAGCCCAGCGGTCCGGCGGATGACACGCTCGGCCAGACGGATGCCCCAGGGGCGGGGCGATTGACTCAGCGCGACCCGGCGGCCGAAGATTTGCCGGCGCAGGGAGGCGGCGCGTGCCCGCCGCCGACCGAGGCCGAGTTTGCTCCACGGCCGGCCCGGACCGAGGCGACCGGCGCTGGTCTCGACGCGAGCCTGGATCAGACCGATCGACTGGGGCCCGGGGCCTCGCGACCCGGCTCGACCGAATTCGACCCGGAAGCGTCGTCCCCGCCGCGTGCGGGATCCGCCCCAGTCGAGTCGACCGTCGGCGGCTCAGAATCCGAATCCCCCCTGCCGGGCACGGAGGTTGACCCGGTGGCGCTCGTCCCGCCGGCTGAGCCGGTTCGACTATCCGCCGTGCGCCCGGACTACGCGCGCCTTCGGGCGGCACTCATACAGTTGGCCGAGGTGCTGGCCGAATTGCATGGGCAGGGGAGGCTGCACCGGGACATCAAGCCGTCGAACGTGCTGGTGACGCGGCAGGGCCGGTTGGTCCTTCTGGACTTCGGACTGTCCACGAACGTGGATGCGCGGGCAGACCCGGAGACGACGGACGGGCACATCGTCGGAACGGCGGCCTACATGGCTCCGGAGCAGGCCGCGGGCTGCCCCGTGAATGAGGCAACTGACTGGTACGCCGTGGGTGTGATGCTCTACCGGGCACTCTCGGGGCGCTTGCCGCACGAGGGCAAGTTCTTGAAGGTCCTCATGGAAAAACAGCGAACAGACCCGGCTTCGCCGGCGTCGCTGTTTCCGGATGTCCCCCAGGAACTGGACCGGCTGTGCATGGATCTGCTGGGGCGAGACCCGCGTGAACGTCCATCGGGCGAGGAGATCCTGCGACGGCTGGGAGGAAGCGCGGGAGAATCGTCGCGGATGGCCGCTCTGCGCCGGTTGTTCGTGGGCCGCGAGCCGCAGCTTGCCGCGCTCGACTGTGCATTCAAGGACACGTGCCAGGGCGGAACGGTGACCGTGCTCGTTCACGGCCGCTCGGGCGTTGGCAAGAGCTCCCTCATCCAGCGATTCCTCGAGGGGCTGTTCGAGCGCGACGACGCAGTCATCCTGACCGGGCGCTGCTATGAACAGGAGTCGGTGGCGTACAAGGCGGTCGACACGTTGATCGATGCCCTTTCGCGCTACCTGCGCCGGCTGTCCCGGCGTGAGGCCGATGCCCTCATTCCTCGGGACATGTCGACGCTTGCTCAAGTTTTCCCCGTGTTGCGGCGAGTGGAGGCCGTGGCGGAAGCGCCGAGCCGCCCTCACACCTCGCTCGACCGCCTCGAGCTGCGGCGGCGGGCCTTCGCCGCGCTTCGCGAGCTGCTGGCGCGCATCGGCGACCGTCGTCCGCTCGTGCTGGCCATCGACGATCTCCAGTGGGGCGACCTGGACAGCGCCCTTCTGCTTTCGGAGTTGTTGCGCCCACCCGACGCACCGGTGCTTCTTCTGGTCGCTTCGTACCGGAGCGAATACGCCGCGCTCAGCCCCTTCCTGCGCATCGTTCTGCAGCAAGAGAGCGATGGCTCTGCCCCACGCGACCAACGCGAGGTCGCGCTGGAGCCGCTCACACTCGCTGAGGGACGCGAGCTGGCACTGCGGTTGATTGGTCAGGACGATCCCGCCGCGGTTGCCCTCGCCGAGACGATCGTGCGCGAGTCGGGGGGCAGCCCTTACTTCGTCTACGAGCTGGTCGAATACCTCGATGAGGGAGGCGAGCTGGGCGAAGGCGGCACACTGTCGACCCAGATCAGTCTCGACAGCGTACTCGGGCGGCGGATCGGCAGGTTGCCGGCGGAGGCCCTGGCCCTACTCGAGATCCTTGCCGTCGCGGGCCAGCCGCTTCGGCAGGCGATCGCCTGCAAGGCTGCCGATCTGGGCAATCAGGGGTTTTCCGGGCTCACACTCTTGCGTGCCCAACACCTGATCCGAGGTACGGGCCTGGGATCGCTTGATGAGGTGGAAACCTATCACGACCGGATCCGGGAGACAGTGGTCAACCATCTGGACGCCGACCGCTTGCGTGAAGTAAATCGACGTCTGGCCGCCGAGCTGGATCAGGCCGGAGGGGCGGATCCCGAAACGCTGGCCGTGCACTTCGAGGGGGCCGGTGAGCAGTCGAGCGCCGGCCACTACTACGCTCTCTCGGCGGACGAGGCGAGCGAGGCACTGGCCTTTGATCGGGCCGTCAAGCTCTATCGCCGCGCGCTGGAGCTGGGCCCGGCCGACCCCGCCGCGGCGCGACGGATTCGCACGCGGCTGGGCGATGCGCTCGCCAACGTCGGTCGCAGTGTCGAAGCGGCGCGAGTTTACCAGGAGGCAGCCGCGGGCTCCGATCAGCTCGAGCTGATCGAGCTCCAGCGCCGCGCAGCCTACCAGTTCCTGGTAAGCGGACACATTGACGAGGGTCTCTCTGCTTTCGGCGCGATTCTTGACCGCGTGGGACTGAGCCTGCCGCGCACGCCGCGCCGCGCACTCTTGCGCCTTCTGAAGAGCCGCGCACGCCTCCGGCTGCGCGGCCTGCGCTTCCACGAGCGCGCCGAGGCCGAAGTGCCACGCGAAAAGCTTGAGCTGATCGACATTTCTCGATCGGTGGCCATCGGCATCAGCATCGTCGACGTGATCCGGGGAGCCGACTACCAGACAAGAAGCCTGCTGCTGGCGCTCGAGGCCGGTGAACCGTCGCGGATTGCACTGGCCCTGGGTTGGGAGGCCGTGCACGTTGCCTGTCAGGGACGGCCCGTGTGGCGCCGGACCGAAAGGCTGGTTCGAGCCGCCACCAGCCTGGCGGACCGGCTCGGCAACCCTCATGCGCTGGGCATGGCCAGCCTCTCCGCCGGCGCGGCCGAGTTCCTGATTGGCCGTTACCGCCGGGCACTCGAATTCGCGGACCGCGCCGAAGCGATCTTCCGTGATCGATGCACGGGCGTCATCTGGGAGCTGGACACGACCCGGATCTTCGCCCTCTGGTCACTGTGGTCGCTCGGGAGGCTCGCCGAGCTCGGCACTCGCTGCCAGGAAATCTTCCACGAGGCGCGCGAGCGCGGCGATCGCTACATGCTGGCCACGCCCGGGCCCTATGTCGGTGCCTTCATCCCCCTCGCTCTTGACGACGTCGAAGGCGCCCGCCGGTTCGCCCGCCAGGCGCTCGGAGAATGGTCGCATCAAGGTTTTCACATCCAGCATCTCAATTTTTATTATGGGAGTCTTTATATTGACTCGTACGCCGGTGATGCGGCCGCCGCCTGGCGTCGGATCAAGGAGACCGAGCGGCTCTTGCAGTCGTCGCTGTTGTTGCGGATCGAGCAGGTCCAGGCCGACGTGATCCAGCACGCAGGGCGCTGTGCCGTTGCGATGGCGGCGGTCTCGGCCGGGCCCGGGCCATTGCTCCGTCATGCAGAAAAATCCGCTCGCCGTCTGGATCGCCAGCAATTGCCCTGGACGCGGGCCCACGCCCAGGGAATCAGGGCCGCTGTGGCCAATGTCAGGGGCGATACCGTGCGAGCTGAGCGGCTTCTGGCCGATGCTGTACAGCGATTCGAGATAGCAGACATGGGCCTCTTCGCCGCCTCGGCGCGGCATCACCTCGGTCAACTGCGGGGCGGAGACACCGGCCGCGCGATGGTCGAGCAGGCCGAGGCCTGGATGCGCGCCCAGTCGATCGTCAATCCATCCCGGATGGCTTCATGCCTCGTGCCGGGCTTCCGGCAAGCCTAGCTCGGCTTTCCCCGCGATCAACGGATCCCGGACCTTGAGCACCGAGAAACGTTATGGGCTCGCACCACCCGGTCGATCGACAACCGCTTGGATCACGCGGTCGATCGCGACCCGTGTCGTGAGGGCCGGCCGGCCAGGGAGAATGTCCCAGGCGGTGAAGACCATGACCAGGTCGTACTCGGGCACCACGATCGGTCTCTGCCCGCCGAAACCCGATCCGCCCCACGCCCAGCGATCGCCTTCCTTGCCATACGAATAAAGCCACCACTTGAATCCGTACTTGACCTTTCCGGCGGCCACCGTGACGCTCGGCGAAAGTGACGCCTTCACCCAGTCCCGCTCCACGACGGCCTTCCCGTCCCAGACGCCATCCCGGAGGAATAGATAAGCGATCTTCGCAATGTCGCGCGTTCGCAGGTAGAGCCCTCCCTCCGTGTCAGCCAGTCCGGTCGGCGTGCGTTTCCAGAAATATCGCTCAATGCCAAGCGGAACGAATAGATGCCGCTCGGCGTACTCCTCGATGTCGGTGCCCGTCGCCTTCCTGAAGATAAACGACAGCAATTGCGTCGCGCCGCTGTTGTATTTGAACACCGTCCCGGGCTCGTGGGCCATCGGTCGATCGATCGTGAACTTGACCCAGTCGAAGCTCGCCTCCATGACGCTGCACGTGTTTTTGGGGTCCTGGTAGGGGACGTCTTCATCCCAGTCCAGCCCGGCTGTCATCGTGAGCAGGTGGCGAATGGTCAGACGCTCCTTCCTCGCGTCGACGTTCTTCACCCCGGCTGCGTCGAAGAATCGCATGACCGGCGTCTCCGGATCGGGAAACTCCTTTCGCGCTATCGCGACGCCGATGACCACCGAGGTCACCGTCTTCGTCACTGACTGCATCGTGTGGAGATCACCACGGCGATAATAGGGGTGCCACCACGGGTTGAAGTAGTTGTACGGGCCGCTTGGATCGTGGGGGTTCAGCGCGCCGGGCGTCTGGGCTTGCTCCTTGTAGATGCGATCATAATCGTGCTTGTACGACCGTTCGAAGGCAACCTTGCCATGCCGAATGATCAGCATGCTGTCGACGTTGCCAAATTTGCCGGCGGCGATATCCGCATCGAGCGCCTCGAGCACCTTGGCGTCGAGCCCGACGGCACGCGGCTCCGTGGCAGGCCAGCTCTTCGTGGGCCACTGACTTTGCGCGGCGACCGGATGAGTCAATGAGGCGACGATGAAAATCGCCAGGGCGCTATTCCTGCCACGCACCGTTACCTCTCTAAAATGCTGCCTCGCCGGGATCGACATCTTATTCCCTTTCAGCGATGGCCTGCCGGAACTTCAGATACTTGTCGACCACGCTGTCCGCCGGGCCGTTGTAGAGCCGCTTGTAGCACCACGCGATCGGATACACCTCGATGTCTCCCACCTGCAGCGTGGAAGGCGGAGCCGCGGGCGTCAATGAGCCGCCGATCCAGGCCGCTTCAGGCCAGTGACTGCGGATCATCTCCCCGATGTACGCCCCGAACAGCAAGGCAACTGTCGCCAACAGGTCGTTTTCATTGCCACCGTCCTCCCAGAACCCGTTCAGAATGGATTCGACGGCGCCGATCGTGGGCTCGGAAAAGTCGAGCTCGTGCCCGTACTCCTCACGGACCATCTCGACCGCAGCACGGGCGTGCTTCTCCATCTCGCCGCTCATATCCACGGTCATCGAGTACCCCCGACCGCCGAGTTGGAGTTCCGGAATTCCAAGGATACCGTGCCTCTCCAGGGGCGCGCCGAATTAACGGACCGACAAGCTGTATTCAGGATTGTCGGCTTCGTCGATCCCTTGGGACAGACGGAAAGATCGGCCAAAGACGCGGGACTTGAGCCAGCCTCGTTGCTTGCGTACGACCGTGTAGCCGCCGGGCTCGCGTCGGAAGATCTGAAATTCGAGGCCATCTCCCCGGGCATCAACCAACCAGTACTCGGGGATCCCCGCGCGCCAGTACAGCTCGGGAAGCACCTCTTTGTCCTTCTCGACCGAGCTGGCGCTCACGATTTCGAGGACCATGTCGGGCGTCCCTTCGAGCTCGAGATAGCCTCCTTTCTCTCCCTCCACCAGGCGAACTCGCCCGGACTTCAGGCTTTGGCGACTGACGAATGTGCCATCCGGCTGGCAAGCGAGCTGTGCTCGATCGTTCGTCAATAGCACGCCGTCCGGAAAAAAACGACCAAGGCGCTGCGCCTTGACCAACCCGCCGAGCACAAGATTGAACTCTTGCTTGAGCTGGTTGTGCGTGAAAACCTGTTCCTTACTCATGTCAACCCACACTCGCCCATCGAGAAAACAGATCCGGCCGGTCTCCGGGAACTCATCGGAGTGCGCCCAGCGGCGAAACGCACTCAGATCGGTGATCCCGCTCGGAATATCCACCGTGTCGTCGTAGAGAACGATCGTATTCATTACAGGGTCGAATCTCGCGATTAGACTCGGCGAAATACAGGGTAAGTACTACGATCTCGCATTCCTTGACCCTTCCGCATTGCTCATTTTGGGACAGTGCGACTTGCGTTCGCCTGTCTCGCTCGTCAGCATCGGATTGTACCCGACCGCTCGAAAACGCGGTAGCGCCGGCTCAAGTAAGTGCTTCCTGAATGAGGAGCCACTCATGCGATCTTTTCTGCGATTGCTGGTCCTCGGCATCCTGGCGGGCTCGCAGGCACCGGCAGCCGAGCCGCGGTCGCGGCCGAACGTGGTCGTGTTCCTGGCCGATGATCTGGGATACGGCGACCTCGGCTGCTACGGCCACCCGCAAATCCAGACGCCGAACCTCGACGCGTTCGCCAGGCAGGGCGTTCGCCTCACGCAGTGCTATGCCGCAAGCGCGGTGTGCTCACCGTCGCGGTCGGCGATCCTCACGGGACGCACCCCGCACCGCAACGGCGTATTTACCTGGATCGCCGAGAACAGCGAGGTCCACCTGCGCAGCAGCGAGGTCGCCCTCCCCAGGTTGCTCAGAGACGCGGGCTATACCACCGCGCATGTCGGCAAGTGGCACCTCAACGGCAAGTTCAACAACCCCGCGCAGCCGCAACCGAACGACCACGGTTACGACCACTGGATGGCCACCCAGAACAATGCCTCACCGAGCCACAAGAACCCATCCAACTTCGTCCGTGACGGTCAGCCCATGGGCGTGCTCTCGGGCTTCTCGGCCCCACTGGTGGTGGACGAGGCGATCGAATGGCTGACGAAGAAGCGAGACTCGAGCAAGCCTTTCTTTCTGGCCGTCTGGACGCATGAGCCGCACCTGCCCATCGAGACCGACCCCCGCTTCCAGCAGCCGTATCAGGACATGCCCGAAGACTTTCGCCAGCACCACGGCAACGTCACCGGGCTCGACTTCGCCTTTGGCAAGCTGATGAAGGCCCTGGATGCGCTACAACTCACCGACTCGACGTTTGTCTTCTTCACGTCGGACAACGGCCCTGAGGGCGACGGCCTAAAAAATCGGACGCGGGGTAGCACCGGCGGCCTGCGCGGGCGGAAGCGGTCGATGTACGAAGGAGGCATCCGCGTACCGGGGATCGCGCGCTGGCCGGGCCGGATTCCGCCCGGAACAACGTGCGATACACCCGTCATCGGCTCCGACCTCTTCCCGACAGTGCTCGGACTCTGCGGAGTCAGCGTGCCGGCCGACCGTGTGATTGACGGGGCGGATGTCGGCGCTGCGCTCGCGGGAAAGGCCGCCGCGATCGATCGGCCGAGACCGCTCTACTGGCGACTGAATATGGCCCCTCAGCGCGAGAACCTGCAAATGGCGCTCCGCGACGGCGACTGGAAGCTTCTCGCATTGCTGGATTTCTCACATATGGAATTATATAACATCAAGGCCGATCCGCGGGAGACGACTGACTTGAAGGACAAAGAGCCCGAGCGATTCCTTGCGTTGCGCAAACGCCTGGAAGCATTGAACGCCGAGATCGAGAAGGAAGGCCCCGACTGGTGGCGGCGCCTGAGCCCCGACGGGGGCGGCCCACTGCCCAAACGGTGATCCGTCGCCGCCGGAATGCGTGGCCCTGGCCTGGCGAAAGGTTGGTCTTGGCCGGTCAAAGCGTTTATCCCGGGTTCGACAGGTTCTCACGCTCTACCGAGCAGAATGACGACGCCGGTGGCAACGATCCACAACCCGATGATCCATGCGGGGACAATCAGCACCGCCCCGCCTGCGATCGACGAGAAATAGCGCCGCCATCCCGTCGGCTCAGGATCGCGCCATCGGCAAATCAGGTCGGCAACGATCACGGCAACCCCGACGGCAACCCCGACTGTGCCATTCAGGTGCACGCCTCTCAGCCACGGTGCACAGACAAGGTTTGTCACCAACCCGGCGACAATTCCAACCGCGATCCAGCCGAATGCGATGAGGTTCCATCCGTGCCATTCAATGTATCGCCAGCGCGGACGCACCATCATATCGTCTGTTTCGGGTTTTTCTCTCATGTCGTGATGGTACCACAGCTCTTTATCTGATCAGAAACTGCGCAGGTTCAGCTCCCTCAACCGGCTGGCCTCAGCCTCTGTTGGCTCGCGCCCGTACGGCTGAGTGCCCTGGAGATCGAGTATGAACTGGCCGTTCAGGACTCCCTGGACGAGCATGTATTGCCAGAACGCATTGCGAGCCCATTTCGCGATCGCGGCCAGCTCGGTCGTGCCAGCCCAAGGAGCGCCGCGGGTGCTCTCGCAGCGGACGCTGAACGACGCTTGGAGGCGTCTGACCAGCTCGTGTTCCGGGAGGGAGGGAAATGTCACAGTGACTTCGCGAAGGTCACCGAACTTTTCGATCGGCTCGTGGTGGTCGGCCATCGTCGGGATTATCCTTTCTCGGGCTATCGCCGAATTCTCTGTGATCTCAAACGGGGCGTCAGAAGAACGCTCGGAGGACGGCCTTGCCGCCGCGTAAGCACGCGCCTAACAAATGCTGCCCTGCGTCATCTGCGTCATCTGCGTCATTACGCACCCCCAATCTTCCGCATTGTAGCGATCGTGCCTGGTATGCGTCCGCGGGCCCGGCGTAGTCCGGCACTCCTGCCGGATGACAACCCAAACCCATTGTCGCCTTTCGCTCCGCGACGGGACTTCGAGTCCGGACCAAAGATCTCTATTGAAAGTCGACACCCGACTGGTGGAAACTGCAATTGGGCTGAAAGCACGCGTGAACATTCAGCACGGAAGACTCAACGATAAGGAGCAGAGCCTTGTCTTGGCATTCGATGTGGAAAACCATTGTGCTGTTGGGCGTGGCGGCCGCGGCATCGAGCACGACTTCCTTGGCGGCCGACAAGCCGGCGCCGACTTATCACAGAGATGTGGTGCGCATCCTTCAAAAGAACTGTCAGGATTGCCACCGTCCCAATCAGGTGGCGCCGTTTTCTTTGCTCACGTACGAGCAGGCCCGCAAGCGGGCGTCGGACCTGGCGCGCGTCACCACCGAGCGGGTCATGCCCCCGTGGCCCGCATCGTCGAGCTTCGGCGGCCCGTTCCGCGATGCGCGGGTTCTGACCGCGGAGGAGATCGCCACGCTTCAGTCGTGGGTTGATTCGAATTGCCCCGAAGGCGATCCCAAAGACGCGCCCGAGCCGCGGACGTTCTCCTCGGACTGGGCGCTCGGCGAGCCCGACCTCATTCTGAAGATGCCCGAGCCTTACAGCATTGCGGGCACCGGCACCGACGATTTCCGTGTGTTCGTGCTCAAAACGAATTTCTCCGAGGACCGATGGATTCGCGCCGTCGATTTTCATCCGGGCAATCGCTCGGTCGTCCATCACATCATCGCGGGGGTTGATCCGTCGGGCCGGGGTCGCGAGCTCGATGCAGCCGACCCTGGGCCTGGTTATTACGACCTGGGTGGGTTCGGCGACGGTGTGCCCATCACGGCCTTTTTGCCGATCTGGACCCCAGGCGCCAAGTCCCGCTATTGTCCGGACGGCACTGGATACATGCTGCCCAAGGGGGCCGACGTCTTGATCCAGGTCCACTACCACAAGACCGGAAAGTCCGAGACCGACGCAACCAGCGTGGGCCTTTATCTTTCCAGTAAGCCCTTGCCGCGCGAGGTTCATACCGGTTTCGTTTTCCCCAACCTCACGATGAACCAGGCGATGGCCGCCCAGACCAAGGTTCAGGAAGCCCGGAAGGCGGGAAAGAGAATTGGAATTCTCGAGCTCTTGCGCGCGGTGGACGCCATGGTGATTCCGGCAGGGGCAACTAACTACGAAGTCAAAGCATCGACCAAGCCCGGAGCCAGTGTGATGGCCCGTCCGCTCGACCGTGACATTCTTGTCACTTCGGTGATGCCCCACATGCACTGGCTCGGCAAGGATTTCACCTTCACGGCCGTCCTGCCCGACGGCAAGACCCGCCTCCCGCTGATCAAGATTGACCACTGGAACTTCAACTGGCAGGGAACCTACGCATTCAACGAGCCAGTCCGCATTCCGAAAGGCTCGTGGTTCGAGGTGGACGCACATTTTGATAACTCGGGCGCGAATCCAGCCAACCGGAACAATCCTCCCAAGGTCGTCAGGTGGGGTGAGGGAACAAACGACGAGATGTGCATCGGCATCTTCGAGTGGGTCGTGATCGAGGGTCAACCAGAGCCGGAGCGCCGGCGCGGCGGAGGTTGAATCTCGCCTCGAGATTAACTGATCGGCGCAAGCCATTTACCTCGCCACAACGGCCGGCCGAATCGAATTCCCTTGCGATACGGACTGATCGTTCTCCTCCGCTGTTGACTCGACGAACATCCCGTGAATCGTTTGAGCATTCGCCTCACGCCCAATCGCCCGCGGCAGGGCGCGTTTAAAAAACTTCTGCGAGACCCCATTTTCTGCGCACATGCGCCACAGCCTTGCGGCACGTGGGTTTACGTGTGGCGCAGGAATAATCGGGCGTGCACGAATCCGACGCAACTCGATGTCGGCTGTCTCGTTACGTGTGGCGCAGGGATAATCACTACTTGTCCCACTTGATCACACCAAAATCAATTAATGAACAGAAAGTAGTTACTCTGTGTTGAATCGTGCATGTTTCGTCCGGACGAACCGAGCGCAACCGACTGCTCAATCATCGCTGGCCGCCTGCGAAGAAACGGCCTGACGCGGCAGAACGATGCACGGTCCCCCGCTTTCTTCCCGAGCCCCGAACCGGGGCGCCATCGTAAAACCTGAGGCGCGAGCCCCAGGACGGCCGCGAGCCCTAGGACCCGCGTCGGTCGACCGCCATCATCTTCGCAAGCTTCCCCAAAAAATGAGACGAAATGAGACGAAATGAGACGAATTCGCCAAGGAAAATCTCAATCCAATCGCGGATCTCAGTCCACGTCGGGGCTTTGCGTCGATTGATTGGGACGAGGGCGTCCCAACGCGATGGCCGCGCCATCTTCTGTCTCAGCCTCGACCGCGGGCGACACTGCAACGTGATGCCTGTGGCGCGAGCCCCTCGATCTCCGAAGCTCTTCATCGGTTGCACTTCTTTGCACTCCATTGCACCAATCTTGAAGAATCCTCGTCCCTCCCACTCGCGGTTCTCGCCCCAGGCCAAAGCTTTACGTCGCACGCTCGCGCCGAGAGGCAACGTAAGTGCGCATTCGACCCACAAGAGCGGCCCTGTCATCCGAATCCAACGCGCGTTGTTTGTCATGATAATTGTTGTGCACATTTGCTCGTCGGCCTGAAAGGCCAAAACAACATAGCCCAGGGCAACGCCCTGGGTTTCCTGTCCCTGGGTTTCCCCCAGCCGGCCGCAACTCACCGCGGCACACTCCCTCACGTATAATATGTGACGACTTTGCAGATTCGACTGGCTTTCGACCGGGAAATTTCCAGAAAGTTTCCGGGTTGCAGCGATGAGATCGATTATTGATCAAAATTCATTCTGTATGCGCGCGCCGACGCGGTTACCGGGTCGCGCTCTTCTCAAAACGGCCAACAGAAGTGACGATGGTTTTGTTCAGGTGGCGTCGGCTAGAACTGATTTTGAGGGGCTCGAGATGAACGTGATCAACGCAACCGAAGGATTGTTCGCCATTGGCCGCGGGGAACGCGACAGTCTTCGGCACCACTTGGCTCAGCATGGAATTCAGCGTGACCGATTTGGCTTCACAGGGGCCGGGTGGCTGGAGGCCAATCCGGGCGACGTTGCGCAGCCGAAGGTGGATCAACTCCAACTGGTGCACCCCGAGGACATCGAAAAAGCGATTGACCTCTATCGCACCTGGAGGACAAAACACGCGCCGGCGAGGAGTGAGTGATGGATATTGAGGAGCTGAACCGGTTCGCATTACAGCACACCTCCGAAATCTCCAAGACGACGGTGGCCCTGTTCAAGCACTTCTCTGGGGAAGCGGATCATTTCGTGAGCGGAGAGTTGCTGCAGGTGGAAGGTACGCGCTTTCTTGTAACGGCCGCGCATGTGAGTGATGAGTTCTTTTGCGAGCATTGGAAGCAGATATTCTTTGGCACACCGTCTTTCGATGAACTGATCCCTGTGATAACCGTGAAGTACTGCCGATCGAAGAAACGAAGCGATCCGCATCGCGAGGATGATCTGTGGGACCTGGCGGTTTTCGAATTGAGACCAGACATCGCCGACCGCTTATCGGTCTTCATGCGGTTCGTGACGCTACACGAGCTGGAACTCGATCCGGACAAGCTCAAGGATGGCCAGTACCTGGTGCTCGGATACCCGGAGTTTCGGGCAGAGAAGGACGAGATGGACCAGACCATCGTCGCACAGGTCCTACCTTATTTTGCAGGGCTATATGATATGAAGCGCAATCCCGCTCCGGACATCAGCCCGGCGGATCACCTCGTGCTGGACATCAATCGCCTGGACCAACCCGATGGCGCCGGGGACAAACTCGACTTAGACCAAACGCATGGAATCAGCGGGGGCGGGATGTGGCGTATTCTGGATGAGGACGAGCCGATTGAGTCGCTCGACTGGCGGCAGACCAAATTGGTGGCGATCATCACCGACGGGTCCGTTCCGGAAGTGATGGGCCCGTCCAGTACCTTCGCGGAACGAAGATCAAGCGCGTTATTAACTTCATCTACACAAGGTGGCCGGACCTCCGACCCGCCCCATCGAGGCGGCGATACCCGTCCGGTTCGTCCAGTAGGTGGGTTTCGCGCCTGTGGGCGCGGGAGGGACGAGAGGTCGGCTTTATCCGGAGCGAAGGGCGACAATAAGGCCGTCAGGACCGTTCGGGTTTGACGAAACGGCTGCGGGCCCCGGGAAAATGGCGGGGGCCGTCAGAGGTGCCGTCAGGCGTAAATGTCATGAACGAAAGGAGATGTGTCGATTGGCGTCCCTGGACCAAAAAGCTGCCGTCAGACGTAAGTCCAATCCCAGTAAGGTGCTGACGGCATGACGGCACTTTGGGGGGGGACGCGTTCGGAGACCGCGACGGCCGGACAAGCCCCCTTACGACTTCAAGCGCTGCCGGATCGTCACTTTGAACGGATTCAGCGACTCGCCACCTCCTGTGTCGACGAGAACGGTCACGGCGCCCGTGATGTTTTGGACGGTTGATGTCGACGACCCCACTGCGCGGTAGAACGAAGGTGCGTCGGCGACAAGCTTGTTCACCCAGCCGATCGGGTGCGCCGCCCGCTGCCGGGCCGAGAGCCGCCAAGAGGCTTTCGCGGAGCTGCGCCTGAGTCGCCGGGATTGGCACGCCACCTTGAAATGTGGCGACGTAGCTTGAGTAAAGCTGCTCGAGCGAGGTGCTCGGGAGCGTGGCGCCAAGATTCTCCAGCAGCCGGACATCGCGGTGCAGCACGGCAGACTGAGACGGCGCGAGTTGATTCGCGGTCTTGATGGTGAAGAGCAGATCCTTGACCTGCGCCTCGGCCGTCTTTTTTTGCATTCCCCAGCCGCGGAAAAAGCCGCGAAGATGCTGCGTGTAAAACAGCTCGGGGTCTTCAAAGTTGTAGTAGGTGCTGTATGGAAGCGACTTCTCGCCGGCCTGAAGCGTGCTGAACGAATTCGTGAACGTCTGAAACTCGCTGAAGCTCACGCCGGCCGAGACCGCGATGGCTTTGGTGTCGGCGAGCGTCTTGTCGATCAACGACTCGTCGACGCCAAGGCTATCAAGACTTGCCTCGAGCCGCGCCCTATACTCCGACCATGCCGAGTCGCCCGCCCAGCCGTACAACGGCGACCGGTCGAGCTGGAGCGAAACGGCGACGGCCTCGGTCCGTGCCACTTCGAGCGGTAGCTTGGTGGCGGAGGCCGCCGCGGAGATTTCGCGGGCATCGTTGCGAAGAGCCTGGAATTCCTGGGGCGTCGCCTGCGACTTGAACTCGAGCGTTCTCACAGCGCCGACGTATGTGTCGTATTCATGGCGAACGAGCGCAACCTGCGCCGAGTACTGGCTCGATGACGACGAGCCGAAAACCGATGACGAAAATGGAGTGAAGACGCTCGGAAGGCGACGTGCTTCGAGATCTTCAAGGTGAGCAATATGGCAATGATGCCGAGTTGAACGAGCTTTACGATCACGCGGATCCATGATCCAAGGTCCTTCCGTGGGCAGCGATTTCGAGCCGTCGATTGGGCATCGGGCGTGATTCGCCGCGGAATGATCGGCGGGAGCAATGCCGTTTTTACGCCGGCGGGAGCGGCACGGTTCGGGAGGTTTAGAGAAAAGTGGTGGGAGCGTGTAGCCGCCGCGTCTGAACTAGCCGCTTTCGCGAGTCGATATAAGCAACAGAGGATTGGTGCGCGGTTGGGAAAGGGAATGCTTCGTGATGTTCGTCTACGAATGATCCCAATCGAACTGGAGCGCCTTGATGGAGAGACGCCCAGAAACGAACACCACCACCACAATCCTCCCCAACCCCTTCGTCCGGTAAATCCCGCGAACGCTGCCGATCCGAAAACGGCTCCCCGAGCCGGTGCCGCTACGGCGCCGCCTCCTGCCCCCGCCGCATGACCTCCCGCATCGCCATGTGCCGCATCAGGTCGCTCAGCCCGGTATCCCCCCGCAAACGGCCAACAACCAGCTCCGGCTCATGCAGCTCGGAGAAGAGGCGTGCAACCAACCGCTCCGCCTCGGGCCGCATAGCCTCCGCCTCTCGGCGGGCCTGATATCGCAGCGCCGGCGACTCGGTGTCCCATATCCGGACCGTACCGTCGCCGGAGCCGGATGCCAGGCTCGTGCCGTCGGGGCTGAACGCCAGTGAGAAGACGTAGTTCGCGTGTCCCTCGAGGCGCGCCACTTCCTGTCCGCTCGCCAGGTCCCAGAGCCAGATCGACCGGTCGCGGCCGGCAGACGCCAGCCGCTTGCCGTCCGGATGGAACACCGCCGAGAAGACCGCGTCGGTGTGCCCGGTCAGCACGGCGACGCATTTCGACGACGCCACCTCCCAGATGCGGACCGTGCGATCCGCGCTCGCGGAGGCCAGCAGCAGCCCATCGCCGCTGAACGAAACGGAGCTAATCGCGTCCGTATGACCCGTCAAACGCCCTGACCGACGCCGCGTCTGCGTGTCTCGGATGTCAATCTGCGTGCCGTCTTCACCGGTACCTGCCAGGAGTCGTCCGTTTGGGCTGTAGGCTAGCGACTTCTTCGCGATTGAAGCGCTCCCGACCATTCGAAAGGAATCGACAACCGCGCCCGTCGCGGCTTCCATGATGCTGACGGCTCCAACGGAATCAGCAGCGGCGATGTGGGCTCCATCCGGGCTCACCGCGATTGCCTGAACCACGTCGCCGCCGGGGCCCTTGAGCTTGTTCCGGCGCCGGGCGGTCGTTACGTCCCAGATGGAGAGCGAATCGTCCATCGCGGTTCCGGCAACCAACCACGAGCTGTCCGGGCTAAAGGCCAGCGCGCGGATATTCCCGGAATGAGGCAAGCTCGCGATGTGCTCCATGGTGAGTGCGTCCCACAAAAACACCTTGTTGTCCCAATCGCCCGAAGCAATCCATTGTCCGTCCGGGCTGTACGCGACCGGATAGACGTAGAGCTTGTGGCCGCGCAGCACCGACGCCGCTCCTTGACTCCCGACCTCCCACAGCCGCACCGTGCCGTCATGGTGCGCCACGCTGCCGCGACGGGGCGCGTAGCTCACTGAAGCCAGCCGATGGCCGTCCCCAACAAATGCCAGATCGCTGATGTCACCGATGTGGCCCTGCAGAACACCCTGGTCCTGGCGGTTCGACGCGCGCCATACCCGGACAGTCCGGTCCGTGCCTGCGGAGGCGATCAACTCCCCATCGGAGCTAAACTTCGCCGTCAGGACTTCACCGGTGTGACGATCGTAGGGCGCAAGTACCTCCCGGCCGGTCGCGGAATCCCACTGGCGTACGGTTCCATCCGCCGAGCTCGTCACAAGGCGCAGGCCATCCGGTCTGAACGCCACGCTGAACACCTTGCGAGTGTGCCCTTCACAGAGGATGGTCATCATACCGGTTGAAGTATCCCAGAGACGTGTCACGCCATCCTCGCCGCCAGTCGCGAGGCGCGTGCCGTCCGGACTGAAGGCAAGGGCCCAGGTGCTGGCGATGTCCTGGGCCGAGGTCGCCACTGGTTTGCCAGATTCGGCATCGTACACCGTGAATATCCACTGCTTCGGGCCTTGCCACACAACCGCCAGCCGCGAACCGTCCGCACTCACCGCCATCAGTTCGGTGTGCGTTACTCCGGGCCCCCTCAGTTGCGTTTGGACACGCCCCAGGTCGTCAAGGACGTTCAGCATGCCTGTGTTCTGTGGCACATCCTTCGGCAGACCGACCGTGGCAGCACCAGTCTCCCGGCCGTCGGCGAAAAGCCGCAGTCCCTGCCGCGTCAGCAGCGGGGGATGATCGAGTACATTCGCCTCAGATGGAAAGGATCGCTCCCAGAGTTCCTTCCCATCGAGGTCGCCCAGGCGCAGACTCTCACGCGCTAACCGAGCGATCCGGATGCCCTTCTGGTCGCCGATCAGGAATTGAGCTTCGCCGGCGCTGGCCGGGAAGATGGCGATGCTGTCATCGAGCCGCGCGTGCAAGTGTCGCCATTCCCAGTCGCGCAAAGCCTCCGGTGCCGCGCCCAACTGGCTGGCGGCATCGGCAACGTCGTGACGCGAAATCGCGGCAACCGCAGCCGCGATCCGGGCACGGTAGCTCTCGTACGTGGCGGCTCGCTCCCGTTCCTTCGCCACGCGAGCGTTTTCGTCCGCCACGCGAGCGTTCGCTGCGGTGCGCAACGCAAAAAGAATGGAAACGGCCGTTCCCACGACGAGCGCCGCGAAAATGCCCGCCGCCGCGGCCACCAGCGCTTTGTGTCGCCGCGTGAATTTGCGTATTTGATACAGCGCCGAGGCAGGCCGCGCCTGAATCGCCTCCCCGCGCAAGTCGCGCCTGATGTCCGACGCCAGGTCCCCCGCGGAAGCGTAGCGCCTCGTCTTGGCTTTCTCGAGCGCTTTCGCCACGATGATCTCGACGTCGCCGCGGTAAAGCGCGTTGATCGAGCCCAGTCGAGACGGTTCCTGCTCCTGGATTACCCGCGCGACCTCGTGCCCCGGAAGCTGATCGAGCTGGTATGGCAGCCGTTGCGCCAAAAGTTCAAAGAGAATGACGCCGAGAGTATACACGTCCGAACGTCTGTCGAGCCCGGCCGGGTCGGCGGCGATCTGTTCGGGACTCATGTAAGTAAGCGTGCCCAGCAGTTGACCGGCCTGGGTTCGCCCCGCGGTGGAGAACAGTTCGGCCGCGGTGATATGGGCCACGCCGAAGTCGAGCACCTTTGGCTGGCCGGAGTCATCCACAAGGATGTTGCCCGGCTTCAAGTCGCGATGAATGACACCCTTGTCATGAGCGTGCTGCATCGCGTCGCACACCTTCGCCAGCAGCTCCAGGCGCGCTCGAGGGTCCAGTCCGCGATTTCGCGCGTGCTCGTCCATCGTCATACCGCGAATGAACTCCATGGCGAAGAAGGGCCGGCCGTCCACACCGATGCCCGCTTCGTACACCTGCGCGATACCGGGATGCTGCAGCCGCGCCAGGATTTCTGCTTCGTGTCGGAAGCGGCTGAGCAGCTCGGCTGTTGCGCCTCCCGCGCGAATCACCTTGAGAGCAACGGTGCGGCGCGGGTGGTCCTGTTCGGCCTCGTAAACGGTCCCCATGCCACCTTCGCCGTGTCGCCTCAAGATGCGGTAGCGGCCGATGAAAGCCGGCAGCCCGGGCTCCGCTGCAATCGGAAATGTGGCGCGGGCGGGGGCCACCGGGCTGGGCAAGAAGTCAGGGTCGCTTTCGACCTCCGCGTCGAATCGGAGAAGATCCTCCACAGCGGCGTGTAGCTCGCCGTCGCCTGCGCACTGCTGCTCCAGGAATGCCCCACGTTGCGCTGGATCCAGCTCGGCCGCCTGCTGAAACAGCGCCTCCACGCGCTCGGCGGTTGGATCGGCTCTCGGAGCGAAGAGGTCATTCACTGGCGGGCGTTCGTCGTCTCGCGTCATTCGCGTGCTGCCTCTTTTCTACCCGAGTTCGCGGAATCCCAACGCTGCTTTAATGGTCACGGGTGAGCGAACGGGTCGCGGGGGAAGCCTCTGTCAAGCATCAAGGCGCGGAAATCAGGTCGATTACGCAACGGATCGAGCCATTGGTCGCGATCCATTGGGCCGAAATAGGACATGCCGGCCGCCAGGGATCGCCTGAGCGCTTCCACCCCTTCACGCGCCAAGGCCTCACGCTCGGCGAAGGTCGGCCTCCCTCGTCCTGTCTCAACCAGGGTCGTGAGACTGGCGCAGACACGCGCGAGGTTGTACAGATCCGCGAAGGTGGGCTGGACAATGGCGTCCAGGACCTGGCGAGCCTCCTGCATGGCCTCGAGTGCGTCCGTATTACGATGCTCGCGGCTCAGAGTGCTGCCGAGAACGCCCAGGTCGAGGGCCAGCTCGCTGGCCACTTGACCGTCGCTGGGAATGGCCTGGTGCAAGGTCCGTAGCCGGTCTCGCGCCTGCTCGAGATCGCGGATCGCCGCGGCCAACCGGCCGCTCTCGGCGGCGCCGACGCCCGATTGGACGAGCCGGCGAGCCTGCTCGAATGCCGCCGCGTCCGTCTTCTCGGGCCCGATGACCGGCACGCTGGGCCGAAGCCGCTCGTCCTCCGTTGTGAACCCCGATGCAGGGACGATGGCGGGCGACGGCTGGTCCCAGGCGAGACCCGCGGCATCGAGTCCCTGATGCAGCGCGTGCAGGTCCCAGAGTGCGAGGTCAGAATCGGCTCCGGCGAATGCAAGCCAGCGGCCCGACGCATCGAAGGCCAGATCCTTGACCAGGCCAGTCCAGGTCGGGAATGTGAACCACGGCGCAAACGTCCCTGCGTCTCGTAGGACGACTCGCCTATCTCGACCACTCGTGGCCAGCAGTCGCCCATCCGGGCTCAACCCAACGGACAGGATCTCTCCATCATGGGCATTGGCGAATTGGTGGACGACGGTCAGATCGGGTAGTGCCAGCGCCGACAATTCCCCCTGCGATCCGCCGGCGAGGACGCGCATGCTGTGATCGTCGACCACGAGACAGCCACAGCCTTGGGGCAGCTCGACACGCCGGGTCCCTCCAGTGCCGCCCAGGTCAATACTCGCGACCGTCCCTCCAACGTGGCCAACGATGAGATGGCGACCACCGTTGACAAAGACGGCCGACCTGACTGGCGTGCGCGCCAGGTTCTCGCGACGCAGAATCTTGCCACTTTCCACGTCCCACAAGAGGACCGTCCCGCCATCGTCCCCCGAGGCCAGTCGACGGCCCGTCGGATCGAATGTCAGCGCGCGAACGCCGAGATGAGGCGGGCGCGGTAAACGCTTTCGGAGCGTACCATCTTCGGCGTCCCAAAGATGAATCGAGTGGTCATTCGCAAAGGCATACCCGTCTGAATCTCCGACCGCGCTCGCCAGCAGCGAGCCGTCGGGGCTAAACGCCAGCCCCGTGACCCAGATTCTGTACGGCTGCCATCGCCGCAAGGCACGGGCCTCGTCCGCGTCCCAGACGACGATGGCACAATCGTCGGCCCCGGAGGCGAACCGAGACAAGCGAGGATGGAATGCCAGACACTGGGCGCCGAATTTGTGGCCGACCAGGCGTCGTTGCTCTCGCCACCCGTTGAGCTGGTAGAGGCACACAGGGCCCGGGAGCGCTGAGACAGCCAGATAGCCGCGGTCGGGGCTGAACGCGAGCGCACGCATGAACCATGGCCCGGGAATGACGGCCAGCGCCCGGCCGTCTCGAGCGTCCCAGATCCGCGTCACATGGTCGCCGCAAGTGGTCGCGACAAGCGCCCCGTCAGGGCTGAACGCAACCGCGGTGATCGACTCCTTGTGTCCACCGAGCCTCATCAATTCTTCTTTGGAGCTCAAGTCCCAGAGCACCAGTGCACGGTCCGCAACGGTGGCCATCGTCGTGCCGTCCGGGCTAAAGGCAAACGCCGGGTAGTAACCGCCAAGGTGTCCCAGAATGAACGGGGGACTTCCCCCTGTCATTGGAAGAAGCCGGACCGGCCCATACTGAGCCTGCACTGCGAGCCACTGCCCGTCCGGGCTGAACGCGAACGTCCCCGGATTCCCTGCGATACTTCGTCGCAGAGCACCTGTGCCTGCATCGACGACGTCGATGCGCCCATCTTCAAAGCCGAGCGCCAGCCAACGACCCTGGCGATCGATCGCCAGCTTCGCGACCTTGGAATTCGCACGCTCAATCGACCGCCGCCGGGTCGATCCCCGGCCGGAAGCGCCCAGGAACGCGACGCGCGGGCCGGGGGTGACAATCGCCAGATCGCCGTCGGGCAGAAACCGCACCTGTCCGCCGTTCAATTCAGCCACTGCGCCCGTGACCGTTCTTGCCACGCCCACAAGCCGCCGCAAATGTTTCCGGGCTGGGACGTCCCAGTAATCGAGGTCCCCGTTTGCGGAGCCCGTCACGAGGGTCCGGGAGTCGGGGCTGAAATCGATGCCGTAGACGATCTCTCCGGACACTTGGAGTCGGGCCACCTCTTTCACGCCGAACTCGCCGATCGTGGCCACGGCCTCAGTGCGCAGCTCGACGATATCCCGGCGTGGCGTAGGCATGCGCACAAGTCGCGAGAGATCCTCGAGAGCTTCCTCGCGCCATCCGAGCTGATGTCCGGCCCTGAGCGCTTTGACCTCGCTGAGCACGGCGCGGTAAGTCTCGGCCTGCGCCGCCGCGCCCGCTGCCTCAGCCGCCTGGCGCGCCACGTCGGCATCCAGGCGTGCCGCCCGCTCGCGCTTGGCCGAGTCTCCTGCAAGCTCGGCCAGACTGGCGAACCGGCGCACAGCCAGAAGCGACGCGACCGTGGCGAGCACCAGCACGCCGGTGAGAATGCCTCCGAGTGCGGCGATGAACGGGTTGCGGCGGGCCCATCGCCAGCATCGTTCCGCAGGACTGACCTTCCGGGCCAGGATCGGTTCCCCGCCTAGGTAGCGCCGGATGTCCGACGCGAGGTCACCCGCGGACGTGTACCGCTGCCTCTTGTCTTTCGCGAGCGCCTTGGACACGATGATCGCGACGTCGCCGCGGTAATGCCTGTCGATCGAGCCCAGAGGGGCCGGTTCTTGTTGTGCGATCACCCGTGCAACCTCGTGCACCGGAAGTTGATCGAGATGGTACGGTAGCCGGTGTGCCAGGAGCTCGAAAAGAATCACTCCTAGCGCGTACACATCGGAGCGTACATCGAGCCCTGTCGGGCGTGCGGCGAGCTGTTCTGGACTCATGTAGTTCAAGGTGCCGAGTAATTGACCGGTCTGCGTTTGGCGGGACGTCGTCAGCAAGTTGGCGTCGGTGATGTGGGCAACGCCAAAGTCGAGCACTTTGGGCTGGCCCGATTCATCGACCAGGATGTTGCCAGGCTTGAGGTCACGGTGGATAACTCCCTTGTCGTGAGCGTGTTGCACCGCGTCGCATACCCGCGCCAGCAGCTCCAGGCGCGCTGCGCGAGGAGACCGCGTCCGCGGGCGTATTCGTCCAGCGGCGTCCCGCGAATGAACTCCATGGCGAAAAACGGCTGGCGGTCTTCCCCCCGCCCCGCTTCGTAGACCTGCGCGATCCCAGTATGCTGAAGCCGGCCCAGGATTTGCGCTTCTTGTTTGAAGCGAATGAGGAACTCGGCTGAAACGAGATCGGGGCGTATCACCTTGAGGGCAACGGTGCGGCGCGGGTTGTCCTGTTCGGCCTCGTACACGGTGCCCATACCGCCTTCGCCGTGCCGGCGGAGGATGCGATAGCGGCCAATGTAAGCCGGCAGCCCGGGGTCCGCGGCGAGGGGCTGCACGGCGGGTAAGCCCGCAGCCGGGGTCTGCAAGAAGTCAGGCTCGCTCTCGGCCTCGGAGTCGAAGCGGAGCAGTTCCTCGACAGCCGTACGCAGGTCAGGATCCCCGGCACACTGTTCGTCCAGGAACTTGCCGCGCCCCTCAGGGTCGATGTC
Source organism: uncultured Planctomycetota bacterium (assembly GCA_963823665.1). Lineage (GTDB taxonomy): Bacteria > Planctomycetota > Planctomycetia > Isosphaerales > Isosphaeraceae > CAVXHV01. The sequence goes on along the minus strand of CAWGMQ010000006.1, from coordinate 496,021 downwards.
GGTCGCCTGCTGGAACAGCGCCTCCACGGCTTCGGGCGATGGCTCAGGCATGGTGGAATTCCGTTCTCGGGTTACCTAGCTCAGCCGCTGCTTGAGCCAGGCCCGGATGTACCGCCAATGCCGGTCGAGCGTGCGCTCGGCCAGCCCGAGAACCGCCGCGGTCTCATCCCTGGTCAACCCGGTGAAATAGCGCAGGAGGACGATCTGTGCCTTGAGCGGGTCGCGCGTTTCGAGTTCCTCCAGTGCTTCGTGCACCGCCAGCACGTCGTCCGAGGGGGGCTCAAGAATAGCGCACGCCTCGTCCAGCTCCCGGCGCCGCTGGCCGCCGCCCCGGTTCGGCCCCGCCTTCCGGCGCGCCTGTTCAACCAGGATGTCGCGCATGGCGCGCGCGGCAGCGAACAGGAAGTGCTGCCGGCCTTCCCACGTCACATTAGTGTCGTCGGCAATCCGCAGGTACACCTCATTGACGAGCGCCGTCGGCGTCAGCGTGTGGCCCGGCCGCTGGCGTGCCAGTCGCGCCGCGCCAGCTCGTGCAACTCGGCATAGACGAGCGGTAAGAGGTCAGTCACCGCCTGTCGGTCCCCGGCTTGGGCCGCCTGGAGCACCGCGGACACTCTTGAATCGCCCGAAAGGGACATCATTCCCCGGAGAGAGAGAATAGTGGCATAACGCTCTCGAACGATTCTAGATTCTAGTAGTGGCAACGCGGGTCCGCAAGCGATAACACGCCCGCAGTCAGAGTCACAATCACGTCGATTTCCGAAAAAAAGTTGGCGAAGTTCTGCGACGGCTCTCGGCTAAAGAGATAGCGACTGGCGCGCGGCTCACGCCCCGCGTCGAATCCTTGCAACCGCATCAAGCTGCATGCGGCCGCCACAGCCGTGAACCGCAGACTCGCCCCAAAGCCCTTCACTTTGGCGGTGGCATTTTCCCCCCGCCGGCTAAAGGCTTGCGATCGTTCTGCGCGCTCGAGTTCATCGCTTTTTCTCCCCTCAATCGGGTCCCTCTGCCCGGAGAACTTCTCATCCGGTCCCCCGTGCGCCACTGAAGAGGCGCGTCTCGGAATCATCGGTCTTGTCACGCACATAGATGTTCCTGATACCAAGGAGTTGCACCCATGGCTCGCAAGTGGAACTGGCCTCTGGGGTCAAGGTCGGCGAATTTCGTAGAGACTCCCTCCAACCTTCGAGCCAAACGCCCGCGGCGTAAGTCGCCTTCTCTGGTGATCCAGGAACTTGAAAAACGCACACTTCTGAGTGTGACCGCATCCTTGAATTCCGGCGTGCTTGATGTCAACCTCTCCGCGGCCAATGACCAGGCTTTGATCACGCCTTCCGGGTCGACCATTTCGGTCAGCGGCACCGGCTTCTCCGCGCAAGCATTCTCGGGCGTCACCTCACTTCTGGTACTGGGAGCCAACACGCCCAGCCAGGACGACCCCAACCAGAGCGTGACATTTGGCGGCAGCGGCGGCACGATCACCCTTGACACTGCGTCGGGCACCGACGCCCTGAACGTCTCCGGCGTCACCTCGGTGAACTTCTCGGACGTCACGATCAACGCGACGCAAGGCAACGTCGACGTCGAGGCCTCCGAGACGACTCTGCTGGCGAGCGGCACCCCGCAGGCCGCGATCAGTGTCACGGGAGCGACGATCGAGGCAGACAACATCACGCTGGACGCCAGTGCTTCGGCCTCGTACACGTACGCCTCCCTGGGAGCTCTGAATGCGATCGGGGTGGCCGCGGCAATCGCCAACCTCGACCCGAGCGCGGCGGTCACGGTCACAGGGTCTTCGACCAAGATCGCAGTCAACAAGGCCAGCGGTAACGTCACGATCGGGGCAGACTCAAGCGCCACCGTCAACACCGGCGCCACGGTTGGTACAAGCATCGCGGGAAGTGCGCTAGAGCCGATTGATGCGGCGATCGCCGAATCGGTTGTCAATTCCTCGGCAATCGCCCAGGTCGGCGGCGGCTCGACGGTAAAGGCCGGCAGCGGCGCCGGCACGCTGAGCATCACGTCGACCAACACGACCAATGTAACGACGGAGGTCGACGGCTCCGCCGCCCTCATGGGCGCGACGGCCGCTCTGACACTCGACAACAGCACGAGCGAAGCCTTCGTGGCCGGTGGTTCCACCGCATCGGGCGGCACGGTCGACGTTTTGGCCACGACAACCAATACGGCCAATACCACTGCCAACTCGAGCTCCACAGGCGCCGGCCCGAACAGCGCGATCCAAAACATCCTCGCGGGGAAAGTCGACCCCGGCTATCTCGCGTCGGCAACTCCGTCCAACCCCAACCCCGCGGACAAATCTTCCCCGGCCGACACGGCCTTCTCGGCCGGCCTCCCGCTGGGCGTCGCCGGCGCCGTGGCGGTCACGAAGTTCACGCCAACGACCCAGGCCTATGTCGATTCATCCACGGTCACGGCCACCAATGCCATCAATATCGACGCGTCGTCCAACAACAACACGGCGACAACGGCCGACGGCAACTCGGCCACAAGTAACGCCAATGTCGGCGTCGGGGTCGCCGTCGCGATCAGTGACACGGTATCGAGCGACACCGCCACAGTCGAGAGCACGACCGGCGCGTCCAAACTTTCAGCCCCGACGATCAGCGTGCAGACGGCGACACCCGGCGCGCCCTCCCCGACGCCGAACGTGCTCACCACCTCGGCGTCGGCGACCGCGGGTACATTGGGCACGAGTGTCGGACTCGCCGGCGCACTGGCCCTGATCGTCGTCTCCAACACCAGCGAGGCATGCGTCCCGTCGGGCTCGACCGTTTCCATGGCCGGCGATGACACGTTCAACGCGCAGGACAGCGCCACCGAGACCACGATCGCGCAGCCGCCGCCCGGGTTCGCCGGGGGCACGGGGGGCGGCGCCGTTGGTGTCGGTGCAGCCGTCGCGCTAACCATCGCGAGCAACACCACGCTGGCCGATCTCCAGAACACTGCGCAATTGTCCGGTGCGAAAGACCTGACATTCACCGCGGGCTCGACCGACGTCGTCAGCACGAACGCGGTCTCCGGCTCGGCGGGGGGAGCGTTGTCGATCAGCCCGTCGGTGGGCATCTCGGTGGTGAACAATTTGACCGCGGCACAGGTGGGGGCTCCGGACGCGGCAAACGACCCGCTCACCGTCGGCGGCTCATTCTCGGCAACCGCAACCCACACGGCTCAGACTTCGACCGCGGTCGGAGCCGCGGCAGGGCAGGGGGACGCGGCCTCGGCGGGCGTGTCGATCGCCCTGGCGTTCGCCACCGACCAGACGACGGCGACGACCAACCGCTCCATCAATGCCTCAGGTGCGGACGGCATAACGTTCGAGGCCGACGGCTCTGCCGCCAGCCTGGTCTCGTCGAACGCCAGCGCGACCGGCGGGCCGACCAAAACCCAGGAGTCGCAGGAGCCAGATTCGGGGCCGGCAGACAAAAGCGAGGCGGCGAGCGGCTCCGATACGGCCGACCCGAATTCCGTTGACGGCCAGAATGCCCAGGCGCGCGACTTCGCCGACAACGAGAGCACGATCACCGATTCGAAGGGAAACACCAAGAGCGCCGGCGACACCAAGAGCGACGCCGACACACCGGCCGCCAGCACATCGGACGGGTCGGTCACGGTGGCTGCCGCAGTGGCCGTCAACATCGTCTCGAGCGCGGCCGACGCGACGATCCCCGCCGGCCTGACCATGACGGACAAGAACGGCCCCTTGAACGTCAGCGCCAACAACGACACCGGCGACCCCACCAACCCGATCTACCCCGCCAACCCGGTGATCGGCGACTCGGCGAACGCCTGGGGCACCGACGCGGGAACCGCCAAGGTGGGAATCGGGGCGGCGGTCGCCTTGAACCTCGTGAGCGCCTCTGCCCTTGCAACCATCGGTCAGAATTCGACGATCAACACCGACGGCGTGACTGTCAACGCGGGAATGGCGGGCTCCGCTCCAATGAACCAGTTCGGCGCCAACGCGACTTCGGGCGCGGGGGCCGGCGACATCGGCGTGGCCGGAGCGGTGGCGATCAACATCGTCACGAACACCAGCCAGGCCCTGATCGCGCCCGGCGCCTCGGTCGACGCCAACGGCGGCGATGTCTCGGTGACCTCCCTGAACAACTCGACCGATTTGACGTTCGCGATACCCGGGTCACCCGCCACGGGCGGCAGCCTCGGCCTCGGCGCGTCGCTCGCCCTGAACATCATCAACAACACCACCGACTCCGAGGTCCAGGACGGAGCCGCGCTCACGAACGCCGGTAACGTCACGGTCACCGCCGGCTCGTCCCAGACGATCCTCACCTGGGCCCAAAACGGGGGGGCGGGCCAGGTGGCGCTCGGCGGCGGCATCGCCATCGTGATCGCCAGCGGTCAGACGATGGCCACCGTCAGCTCGGACACAGAGACGCTCAATGCCTCGGGCGATCTCACGATCGGAGCGAGCGGGTCGTTCACGGTGAACTCGGTGGCTGCCGCCGCGGCCGATCCGACCGGGAGCGTCGGGGTCGGGGCATCGGTGGTCGTCAACGTGGCGACAGACACGTTTCAGGCTGAGCTCGACCGCAACGTCGTTGCCGGCGGGGCCGTCAGCGTCACGGCCGACCCTGTGACCGCGTCCAGCCAGGCCGCCGCTATCGCGAGCGAGAGCGGGGCTCCTGCCTCGAGCCCCAGCTCCGGCCAAGGCTCGAGCTCAGGCAGCGGCGGGACTGCGGACCAGGAGTCTAATAACCAGGCCGAATTCGCGGATAAAGAGGGCGGCTCGGATATGACCGCTCCCCCTTCTTCCAACAGCGAAATGACCTCGCCCTCGAGCTCGGCCACCAGCAAATCGGGCGGCAGTAGCGGCCAGACCAAAGTGGGCATCGCGGCGGCCGTAGCCGTCAACGACCTCTCGACCAGCGCGGTCGCAGAGATCGGTAACAATCTCAGCGTGACGGCCGGCGGCGAGCTAGCGGTCGGCACCACCAACCAAACGAGCGCCCTCGCCCTGGCCGACGGGCGGGCGACCGTGAACCAGGCTTCGATCGGCGCCGCTGTCTCGCTCAACGTCGTGAACGTGACCAACACGGCCACGATCGGTTCCTCGGACACGATCTCCGCGGACGGCGTGAGCGTCACCGCGCTCATGGTGAGCGGCGCGGTGAATGATTTCTCGACGCAGGGGCTGGGTATCGCGATCGGAACGCAGGTTGGCGTCGCGGGCTCGGTCGGGATCAACGTCATCACGTTCACGACCACGGCGTCGATCGGCACGGGCTCGATTGTCAACTCGTTTGGCGGCTTGAGCGACCAAGCCGCCAACGACGAGACCCTTCAGAACATCGCCTTCACCGTGGCCACCGGCGGCGAAGTAGGCGCAGGCGCAGCCGTCAATGTCAACGTCCTGAACAACACGACCAACGCATTCCTCGATTCGGGCGTCAATGCGAATGTGGCCGACACGACGCAGGTCACCGCCGAGTCGTCGCTCATCCCGTCTCAGGACCCCGTACCCAATTCGCCGGCCGATACGATCACCGCCACCGGCGCCTCACTGACCGCAGAGCAAGTCGCCGGCGTGACGTACTATGACGTCAATGGCATCAACAGCACGGTTATCAACACGACGACGCCTCCTCCGGCCGCCACCGTCGGTACGTCAGACCTCGTCTCCGGCACCGGTATTCCAACCGGGACGGCGATCACCGAAGTCGATAGCATACCTTTCACCGGCGTCCTGACGTTCGGGTCGAACGTGGTCGCATCAGACGACACGACGTTTCTTGATCCGTTAAAGACGCCGAAGGTTGGGGACACGCTCAGCGGCCCCGGCATCCTGCCTGATACGACGATCACGCACATTTGCACCACGGCGAACGCCACTGTGCTGACGTTGTCGTTGCCCGCAATTGCCAACGGAGCCGCAGGACTGGCCGCCGGCCGAATCGAGCTTTTTAACCCGACGAAAACATTGTCGACCACGGAGCCGGTGACCCTCATCGAGTCCATCCCCACTAATCCCTTAGACGCTCTGGCCCTGGCCCTCACGTCGCTTCCGGCGTCCGCGCCCCACCCGACGGACTTCGCCGTGGGCGCGGGCACATCGGGCGGCGTCGGGATCGCCGGCTCGTTCGACGTCAACGTGATTACACAGACAACACTTGCGTATATCGGCAGTGGAGCATCGATCAATACGCTGGTCGGCACGGCCGGTTACCCAACGGCCAATGCCGACGAAGGTGTGACCGTCTCGGCGACCGAGTCGATGACGATCCGGGACTGGGCCGGCGCGATCGGCGGAGGCAACGACGTCGGCGTCGGCGCTGCGCTCGACGTCAACATCGTCACCGAGAGCGACCAGGCCTACATTGACTCGAACGCGACGGTTGACGCGGCCCAGAATGTCGAGGTCACCGCCAGCACAAACGGGAATTTTCAGTCGATCACGGCGGCGGGCTCGCTCGGCGCTTCGGCGGCGATCGCCGGCGCCGCGTCGATCGAGGTGATCTCGCCGCCGGCGAACGAGCCGACGACGACCGCGTACATCGCGACCGGCGTGACGGTCGACACCCAGGGAGACTTGCTGGTTCAGGCGAGCCGCCAGGCGACAATAAGCACCGTCGCGGGCCAGCTCAGCTTAAGCGGCGAGGTTGCCGCGGGCGCCGCAGTCTCGACGGTCGTCGATACCGTCAAGACGGATGCATACATCGGGGCGAATGATCAGATCACGGCCAACGGGACCACGGGCACGATTCGGGTCCTCACGGGCGACACCGACAGCAACCCCGGGGACACGACGCCAGTCACTGGCGTGGCGGTCATCGCGGCGACGTTTCAGAACGTGCAGGCCGTCGCTGTCGGAGGCTCGGTCGCCACTTCGGACACTTCGGCTGCTGTGTCCGGCTCGGCAGCAGTCAATGTCATCTCCGACACGACTCTGGCCGATGTTGCAAGCGGGGCAAACCTCGATGAGAGCGACGGCACGCCTGGCAGCGGACCGGGGGTGACGGTCACGGCGGCCGACCCGCTCGTTCTCTTCAGCACGGCCGGCGCCCTGGCCGTTGGTACTGATGTCGGCGTGGGCATCGCAGCCAACGTCGACTCGATCAGCAAGACCACCCAGGCCTATATCGCGGGCACCGTCACTGCTGCCGGCACTGTGCTGGTTCAGGCCAAATCGACAGAGAATGTCGCCTCGATCAATGGAACGGCGGTCGTCGCCATCAACCCGAACCTCGAAGAGGGGTTCGCCAGCCTGGCGCTTGCCGGGGCAGCCGGGGTCTTCGTGATGAACCTTACGACCGAGGCCTATATCGGCGCCGGCGCCACCGTCACGGCGGACGGCAGCATCCTGGTCGCGGCGTCGGAGGCGAACACGATTAACTTGCTGTCGGGGAGCCTGGCCGTTGGCCTGGCGGCCTTAGGCGCCGGCGTGACCGTGCCTGTCGTCAGCAAGACGACCGAGGCGTACGTCGGGTCAGGCGCGACGGTTACCGCGCTGGGGCTCGGGACGGCCATCTCTGCTGACACAGGCCAGTTCTCCGTCACCTATGTGCCCTACGGCAGTTCGGCAGCAGCGCCGGCCCCTCCCTCGGTGAGTGCGAACCTGACGGGCTCTGGCAACAGCCTTACCAGCGAGCGGTTGATCGACCAGCGAGTTGCGACGCCCGAGACGACGTCGGTTCACGGCCTGGCCGTCACGGCCGTGAATAGCGACAACATCCAGGGAGTCGGCGTCGACGCGGCAGTGGGCGGTGAGACGCTCAACGTGAGTGGCTCGGTCGCGGTATTGACCAATGACACAACCGCCTACATCGCTTCGGGTGCGAAGATCAACTCGAGCAATGCGGGCGCAGCGAGCACACAGGCGGTGCTGGTCGCCGCCGGCAACGACGCAGCGTTTCTGGGCGTCGCCTTCGCAGCGGCGTTCGCTGCTTCCGGCCTCACGCCGGGTGCCGTCGTGCTGGTGATCAACAACACGACTGAGGCGTCGATTGACGACGGCGCATCAGTCGCCGCGCTGGGCAACGTCGAAGTCTTGGCTCATTCCAGCGGCGACATCCTCACGATCGCCGCCGGGGCTGCCATCGGCGAGACCGTCCTGGCCGGCTCGATCGCGTTTGTCCAGGTCAACGACACGACCCAGGCCAATATCGGCTCGACCGCCACGTCAGAAGCGACTGGTGCGCAGGTGAACGCCGGCGGGAACGTGCTGGTTGACTCCACCGACGACACGGTGACCTACATGATCACCGGAAGCGTGGCTTTGAGCATAGGTGATGCGATCGGCGCCGCGGTCAGCATTGTCGATCTGATCAAGAACACGAGTGCGTTTATTGGCGAGAATGCTACGGTCAACGCGCTGGGCGACACCCCGAGCATCTCGGGAATCTTCGATGGAAACTACACCGCTTCAGGCGCTTCGAGACCCTCGCCACATTCCATGGCGTGGCCGTGCAGGCCTCTACCAGTGAGAACGTGACGAACGTTGCCGCGGCCGGCGCGGCCGGAGGCGACGATGCCCTGGGCGGCGGCGTCACAGTCGAGCTGTTCAATTCGACCACGCAGGCATATATCGGCACGGATGCCAGCGTCAATACGGGAACGGTGCAAAGCGTTGATAGCGCGATCGGCGGTAGTCTGGGAGTCAGTGCGGCGCAGGCTGTGGACGTTGCGGCGGTCAACCAGGCCACCAACTTCTCGTTTGCGGGGGGTCTGGCGTTGGGCGGTGCCGGCATTGCCGGTGGTGTCGACGTCGGTCTGCTCAATAACTCGACGGTCGCCTACATCGCCGCGGGGGCGAACGTGAACGCACAACAAGACGTCGACGTCTACGCGTTATCGAACGACGCCGTGAAAACGTACGTGATCGGTGCCGCCGCGGGGGCTTCGCTCGCCTTGATCGGCGCGGTGTCGGTCTGGTCGATCGGCGAGGCGTATAGCCCAGACTACGCGTACACCGACGGAACCGGCACGACCGCAAAAACCAAGACCGTGGCCAGCCTGGGCAACAACAGTGGAGTGACCACCGACAGCTCGAACGCGGAAGGCCAGACCGGCGGCGCGACGTCGATGCTCTCCGAAATGACCAACCCGGATCTCAACGGAGGTGCCGGCAACACGCAATACATCAGCTCCACGATGGGCTCGGCCCAGAGCGGCTTGAATGGCGCTGTGACCACCGATCCGGTTGCGAGCGCACTCTCGAGCACAACAACTCCGCCGCAGGGCACGGTGGCGTTTATCGGTATTCCGAGCGGCGCAAGTTCGACCGGCGTCTCGCCCGCCACTGTAACCGCGGGGGGCAACGTCAACGTGCAGGCACAAAGCGAAGTCAATTACGTCGCCGTGACCGGCGGTCTGTCGGTGGGCAGCGTCGGCTTGGGAGCGTCGGTCGAGATCGCCAACATTCAAGGGAGTACCCAGGCCTATATCGACGCCGCCTCGACAGTAAGTGCCGGCGGTAACGTCACGGTCAATGCCGTGCTTGCAAACGACACCTCGAAGGGCACGGCCTTCGCGGGTACGGCCGGAGAAGCCGCCGCCGTGGGCGCCCAGGTCGTCGATATCCAGGACTCGAGCACCGAGACCGCGAGCCTGGGCAACGGGGTGACGATTGCCAGCGCCCAGCAGTTGCAGGTCACGGCCTCGTCGAACCGCTCGCTGACGGCAGAGGCCGTGGGCGGAAATCTTTCGCTCGCCTACGCGGCCGGCGTGGGCGTGGCGATTGCGAACGCCACCGGCGGTCCGTCGGCCACGATCGGCTCGGACGCTCAGATAGGCCAGACCACACCCGTCGGCACCGTGGACGTATGGGCCACCGCAACCGATTCGGCGACGGCGGAAGCCTACGGTGTCGCGGCCGGGATCGACGTGGCGCGACGGGCGTCTACGCCGATGCCGTAGTCGCGCCGAGTGTGACGGCAGCCGTCGGCGCTGGCACCTCGATCCTGGCGACGGAAGCCGTCCAGGTTACGGCCCAGGATACACCGAGCGCAAGCGCCACGGCCTTGGGGGTCGCGGTCTCGGGGGGCTTGGCCGTGGGTGTGGTCATCAGCGACGCGAGCTCGTCCGGCACAACGTCGAGCACGCTCGGCAACGGGGACACGATCTCGGCCTCCTCGATCCAGGTTTCCGCCGAGCGGTCCCCGGACTCGAACAACGACCCGACCGCCAAGTCGACGGCGACCGCAGGCGCCGGCGGCATTCTCGCGGGCGTCGACGCCACCGTGAGCCAGGCGACGGGCAACGGCACGGTCGAGGCTTGCACGGGCAGCTCGGTCGTCCTGATGGGCGGCGGCGTCTCCATCCAGGCGAACAACCAGAGCCTCCAGTCCTCGAGCGCCACCGGCGTGGCGGTGGGGGGCTTGCTCGGCATCGGCGCCGACGTGGCCGTGTCCAGCTCCGACGTCAACACCTCGGCCCAACTTGGGGCCGGCGCGACCGTGATGGTCGCGGGCACGCTCGACGTCTCGGCGAACGGGACGGACGAGAACGACGCCTCGACTACGGCGGGCAGCGGCGGAGTGATCGCGGGCGACGCCGCGGTCGGCCAGACGTCCGATGACTCGACGGTCTCGGCGACCATCGCCGGGGACCTTATGGCCGGCACTGTCGACGCGAGCGCCGTCAACAACAGCGTGTTCACGCCTCAGGTGGATTCCACCAACGCCGCCCTGGCGGGAGCCAGCGGCGCCCTCGCGAATAACACCGATAACACCGCGGCCGACACGACGGTCGGGAACAACACCCTCATCGTCGCCGCTTCCGCGGTGGACATCACGGCGCAGAACACTTTCACGGAGAACCTGCCGACGAGTGGGAACACGGTTTCCGCCGGGGCGGGGGGCTTCTTGAACGGCACGGCCGCCCTGAGCACCACGACGATCACCGGCAACTCCGACGTCACGATCGAAAGCTCGGTCACGATCGACGTGCCGACCGCCAGCGCCGAAAGCACCGGCACACCCGGCATCTTACTGACCGCTTCGAGTGTGCTCAACACGAATGACCAGGTCTCGCTGGGGTCGGGCGGCGTGCTCGAGGGGGCCGGGACCGATTCGTCCCTCACGGCCACGCTGAACAACAACGTGACGACCGACTCGACGACCTCGGGCCCCGACGTCTTCGCGACCAATCAGAACATCGGGATCGGCACGTTTTCGAGCGTAGACGCCGCGAGCACCAGCGAGGCCCACACCTGGGGCGTGCTCGGTGCGGTGGCCTCTTCCTCGGCTCTCACCGGCGTGACGTCGAACCAGACCGTTGCGCTGGGCCCCGACACGAACCTGACGGCCGCACAGAACATCAACCTCACCGCCGGCGACGACCCCACACCCGGCGATCTGGCCGCCGAGCCCATGGTGGGCAACTCCAATGCTCAGTCGTACGCCCGCAGCTTTGTCGCCATCCCAGCGGCCTCGGCGACCACGGACCTGACCAGCAATGCGACGCTGACCGTCGGTGCGGGCGACCAGATCGAGAGCGGAGAGAACACCACGCTCGCGGCGGACCACGGCACGCCCAGCGCGACGGCGATCGGGATTGGCCACGGTTACGAACTGGGCTTCATCCCGGTAACGGACGGCAGCAGCAAGCCCAGTGTCTCGACGGGCTCGAGCGTGACGATGGACGGGTCCATCACGGCCGGCTACCTCCACACGCTCAACATCACGATACCCGATAATCAGAGCGCACCGGGCGGCTTTTACAGCAACGATGTCACCGTGAACGGCAGTACGCTCACCTCGGTCAGCACCGCGCCCGCGGCGAACCTCGTGAGCCCCGCTGACACCGCCGCCTTCACGGCCAGTTTCGATCCGAGCTTCAACCCCTACAACACCATCGTGGCCGCCGCGGCCGATGGAGAGTTTCCCGACTCGGGCGAGGCCATGGCGGACGAGGACGCGGTTCACGACGGGCCGGTCGGGGCCATGGTGCTCGGCACGCTGTTCGCCGCGGGCGGCGACGTGACAGTGAGCGCCGGCGCGTTCCAGGGCGATGGTTCCATCACCGCCTACGGAGGGCCCACGATCACCGTCACCAACAACAGCCCCGATTACCTCGTCCTCGACTCGATCAACATCCCGGACGAGCCCGGCGGCCAGGTCGTCTACACCGGACTGGCGGTGGGCGCTCCGTCATCGATGCAAATCACTCAGTCGGGCTCGAACGCGCACCCCGTCGTGAACATCCAGGAACTGTACGGCAATCCGGTTCCTGCTTCTTCGGACTCGACTGAGCCAGGGCCGTCCGTGTTCGCGACCGCCACGATGGACAACCTGGGCAATGTCACGCTCGACCCCAGCGGCAGCGTAGACAACGAGGGGGGTCAGGTGGCGATCACCGTCCTGGACGGGTCATTGATCCAGGCGGGCGGCGTCAGCGCCAGTCAGGTGAACTTCACCACCGAGAAGGGCGTCACCGCGATCAGCAACCCGACCGGGCTTTCGGGCAACGCCGGGACGCCGGCTACGGACTGGGACACCGCCATGTACTGGCCGGACTTTTACGACCCCTACACCGACGCCGTCATGCCCTCGGACCTGGCGAGCGTCTACGTGGCCTTTGTGGCAAACTCCATGTTCAATGCGGACGGCCAGTATGGCAGCGACCCCTCGGATATCGGGAGCGGCCCTTTCAGCATATCCGCCCGAGGGAGCGGCACCGGTGACGATGGCTTCACCGAGGACTTGATCGGCACGGTCGGCCAGACGCCGCCCTTGAGCTTTGCATACGACCCGGGCGAAGGCCTTTATAATGACGAACCCGCCGCGCCGGACATCGTGAATGGGGCGCCCCAAGCCGGCACCAGTGTAGAATTCCTGGGTGCCAACACGGGGGATAGCACCGTGATCACCCCGCAGGAAGCGGCGCAGGACAGTCCGGTCGATGGCGCCTACCAGTTCGGCGACATTTCCGGCAGGGGCGAGGTCCCCGTGGTCCCCGTTGAGCCGCTGCCCGTCACGACTGCGGCCTACCAACCAACCTTCACCGGCTCGCTGACCAGCGGATCGACTTCGGTCACGGTGCCTGACGGTGTGACGGGTATGTTCACCGGAGAGGAAATCACCGGCACCGGCATCGCGCCGGGGACGACGATCGCGGTAAGCAACGCCACCTTTACGCTCGAACTGGATCCAGGAGCGGCTGTGGTCCTGGTGATCTCCAACGGGCCAGCGCCGGTCATCGGTTCTACCGTCACCGGTGACTTTATCTCGACAGGGACGACGGTCCAGTCAATCGCCTTCCAGGACGGCAATATTTATGACGTTCAAATCTCGGCGCCCGTTGCGAGCGACGCTCCGGGAAACGCTGACGAGCCCATCACCCTCTCCAACGTCACGCTTTCGGCGCCGGCGACTGTCACCGGAACGGAGGGCCTCACACTGGGTAGCGCCAGCGCGATCGACGCCGCCGCGGTCTTCATCAACGCCTTGTACGTCGACGTCAACGAGCCGATCAATGTCGGGCAGCCCAGCAACGATTCGCTCAGCCTGCCGGCCTCGCTCAACAGCACCATCGCCCAGGACCAGTTGGACTACAACAACGGAACCTACTCGACAACGCCGGGTGACGCCCGGGGATACTACACCCTGCCCGCGTCCACGGTTTCGCCGGGCGACACGCAGATCACCGCCGAGTACGACGCGATCACCGGGCAGATTATCGTGAACGACGTGAGCGCCTCATCCGGCGGCTTCATCTCGCTCGACGGCGCGATCATGAGCACGAACACGTTCGGGGAGCTCAACGTCAACTCCGACTTGGGCCAGGTGACGATCGACAACACGACGAATTACCCCATCGTGGTGAACGACGTGTCCGCCAGCAAATCGACGACTTCGACCTCGCTGAGTGGGGTCGATATCATCGATACGAACCAGCCCGCGGCCACCGAACAGACGTTGTTCGTCTACCAGCCGGGCAGCGTCATCGACGAGTACCAGGGCACGGCCGGCCAGACCCAGCAGCAGTTGGAACAGGGCTCGCCCGTGGCCGTGATCCAGGGGAGCTCGACGTCCTACTCCCCCGAAGCGGGACTGCGCTGGGAGTGGCAGTTGCAGACGGACCTCACCCGGACGATCACGCAGAACAGCGGAACCGGCGAGGCGCCCTTCTCGGCGAGTCCGTGGGCTTATACGGCGGTGTCAGGAAACCCCGAGAACGACCCGTGGTATTACCTGACTTCGCCGAACGGTGACATATCCGACGCGAGCAGCCAACCCGCCGGCTGGACGGTCGTCGATGCCGGGCTCCCCGCATTCGAGGAAACAATCAGCGGCAACGTGCTGAATTGGTACATGGCAGACTACATCTACCACAATGGGGATTACGGCTTCGCTCCGACCGACCCGCCAGTGGACGATTCATCCGACAACGATCTCGTGGAGGACCCCTGGGCATACTATTTCGCCACGGAGGCGGAGCTCACCCTGACCGAGTCGGTCAAGGCGGACAACCCCATCGGCATCGATTTCTCCGGCTCGTCCCAGGCCACGGTCAGCATCACCTCGGACACGCCGGTGATCCTGGCGGGGAACATCGCCAATCCCTTGGGCGACACGACGATCACCGCCCCCAGCATCACCCAGGAACCGTCCGCCACCATCACAACCAACAACCTCACGCTCACCGCGACCGGCGGCGGCGTCGGCACCGCGACGGAGCCGATCGACGCCAACCTGACGGCGAACGGGGTGCTGAACGCCCAGGCCGGCAGCGAGGGCGTGTACGTCAACCTGGGCTCCGGGGCACTGCTCGGCGAAGTAAGTGCCGGCAACCGCTCGACGGGTTACGGCGACGTCGTCCTGAGCGCGACCGGTAGTCTCACCGTGGCGCCCGGTTTGCCGAGCGGGACCGTCAACGTCACCGGGAACAACATCGCGCTCACTTCCACGGAGGGCGCGGTCGGCACGGCGGCCGCGCCGCTCGTGATCCAGGCGCAAGGCGTCGTCAATGTCGCCGCGCTCCAGGACATCGACCTGACCCAGGCCGGCACGAGCCTTCAGGTCGGCCAGATCGTCTCGACGACCGGCGACGTCACCATCGACGTGCCCTCCGGGTCGATCGTGAACGCCAGCGGCACGACCTGGACCGATCAAGTCGACAGCCCCCAGAGCCAGCAAGTCTGGACGAGCCTGGGCCTGACGGCCCCGGCCGCCAGCGAGCAGCAGGCGATCACCGCCTTCCAGAACGAGGTCAACGCCGATTACGTGGCGTACTGGCAATTGCTCGACAACGGCACCGTCCTGGACGGTGTCTTCACCCTGAACGCCCCGGCCGTGGCGCTCTACAGTGGGCAGGCGGCCCTCGCGCTGGACATCACCAACCCCACGACAGCACAGGTGCAAGGGTACGCCAACTCGCAGTACCAGGACTACGTCAGCTTCTTCAACCAGAACCTCGACTCGAACTGGATGTCCGAGCCCGAATTTCAGGCGGACGACCTAACTTTCAGCTACGTCGCGACATCACAGCAGGTGTCCAACCTCGAAAGCAACGCGACCTGGACCAACGCCGAGCTGATGAACCCGGTCGCCGAGGTGGCGGTGGACCCCGCGGATGGCACCCCGGTCGGGATCTGGACGCCGAACATCTCCGGGGCGAACGTGACGCTGGTGACGGGCGGAAGCATCGGCCAGACCAGCGCGGCGGTGGACATCTCGATGGCGGACGTTCAGTCCTGGACCCTCACGACGAACCAGGAAAGTGCGATCGCGAACGCGACGGCGCCGGGCGATGTGGTCGTCACGTCCGGGGGCGACGTCGAGGTCTCGCCGGACTCGCAGGTCTTTATCTCGTCCACCGGCGACTTGAACGCGACCGCCACGGGGTCGATCACCGTTCAGGGTACGACCCCAGACCTGACCCTGAACACGGTGACCGCCGGGGGCGCGGTGAACATCACCGCCCAGGGCAGCATCCTCGGCAGCGGCACGGGCACTCAGATCACGACGCCCGGCAACACCGTGCTGAAAGCGGGCACCGGGACCCTGGGGTCACCTTCCACGCCCCTGATCGTGAGCGTCGGCGGTCAGCTCCACCCGTATGCGCCTCCGGGGAACATCTACCTCAACGGGCTGACGGCCATCCCCGCCACGCTGAACGCGGTCGAAGGCCAGCCCCTGTCCTCGACGGTGTCGTCGCACATCGTCGTCGCCAGCTTCGACGCCCTCGCCTCGATCACCGATCCGAACGATTTCACCGCGACCATTGCCTGGGGCGACGGCACCGCCGTCACGCCCGGCGTCATCGCGTACGACGCCACCGCGGGGGACTTCGACGTCTGGGCCAGCACGGACCACGTCTACACCGGCACGGGCGTGTACAACGTCGCGGTCACGATTGACGAGGTGAGCGACGGCGTCTCGGTCGTCGCGGACAGCACGGCCGTGATCCAGGCCGCGGAGCTGGAGGCCGATCCCTCGGCGCCGGGTTCGCTGATGCTGGCCGTCGGCGGCACCACAGGCTCGTCTGACATCGTCTTCGGCGCGGCGCCCGGCACAGGCGACACCGTGGTGACGCTCAACGGAACCGTGCTGGGCACGTTCCAGCCCACGAGCCGCACCCTGATCTTCGGCCAGTCCGGGAACGATCAGTTCGAGGTCGACGCCCCGCTGACCGTGCCGGTCTTCGTCGACGCGACTACGGGCACGAACTCCCTCATGGTAGTCGGCGATGGCGCGAATGATGCCTTCACAGTTACCAGCAATTCGGTCACGGTCGCCAGCCCGCTCTCGGGAAACACTCCGTTGGCGATCGCGCTCGAGAACATCGAATCGGTGACGATCGACGGCGGCACTGGCGACGACGTCTTCACGGTCGACGGCACAGCCCCCGACACGACCACGACGGTCAACACGGGCACCGGCGCCGATACGGTCAACGTCCAGGCGATCGGGGCCGCGACCAGCATCAACGCGGGTGGCGGCAACGATACGATCAACGTGTCCTCGGGCGCACCGGCCAGCACGGGCACGCTCGCGGGCATAGCCGCGGTCCTGACGGTCAACGGCGGCTCGGGCACCAGCACGGCCAACGTGAGTGACGCGGGAGACAGCGATCCGAGTACCAGCACACTGAGCGGCACGGGGCTGACCTCGACGGCTTTCGGCAGCGGGAGCTTGAGCTATTCCTCGCTGGCGGCGCTGAACGTGTCGCTGGGCTCGGGCGGCAACTCGGTCACGGTCGCCGGTACCGCCGGTGGCACCAGCACGACGGTCAACAGCGGTGCGGGCAGTGACACCGTCAACGTGATGGGCACATCCAGCCCACTGACGGTCAACACCCAGACCGGCACGGACACGGTCAACGTGCAGGCGATCGGCGCCCCGGCCAGCATCAACGCGGGTGGCGGCAACGATAGGATCGACGTGTCCTCGGGCGCACCGGCCAACACGGGCACGCTGTCGGGCATCGCCGCTGTGTTGACGGTCAACGGCGGCCCGGGCACCAGCACGGCCAATGTCAGCGACACGGGAGACGGCCATTCGAGCACCAGCACGTTGAACGGCACGGCGCTGACCTCGACGGCCTTCGGCAGCGGCGGGGGCCTGAACTATTCCTCGCTGGCGGCGCTGAACGCGTCGCTGGGCTCGGGCGGCAACACGGTCACGGTCGCCGGTACCGCCAGTGGCACCAGCACGACGGTCAACAGCGGTGCGGGCAGCGACACGGTCAACGTGATGGGCACATCCAGCCCACTGACGGTCAACACCCAGACGGGCACGGACACGGTCAATGTCCAGGCGATCGGCGCCCCGGCCAGCATCAACGCGGGTGGCGGCAACGATAGGATCGACGTGTCCTCGGGCGCACCGGCCAACACGGGCACGCTGTCGGGCATCGCCGCTGTGTTGACGGTCAACGGCGGCCCGGGCACCAGCACGGCCAATGTCAGCGACACGGGAGACGGCCATTCGAGCACCAGCACGTTGAACGGCACGGCGCTGACCTCGACGGCCTTCGGCAGCGGCGGGGGCCTGAGTTATTCCTCGCTGGCGGCGCTGAACGCGTCGCTGGGCTCGGGCGGCAACACGGTCACGGTCGCCGGTACCGCCAGTGGCACCAGCACGACGGTCAACAGCGGTGCGGGCAGCGACACGGTCAACGTGATGGGCACATCCAGCCCACTGACGGTCAACACCCAGACGGGCACGGACACGGTCAATGTCCAGGCGATCGGCGCCCCGGCCAGCATCAACGCGGGTGGCGGCAACGATACGATCGACGTGTCTTCCAACGCACCCGCGAACACGGGCACGCTCGCGGGCATCGCCGCGGTGTTGACGGTCAACGGCGGCTCGGGCACCAGCACGGCCAATGTCAGCGACACGGGAGACGGCCATTCGAGCACCAGCACGTTGAACGGCACGGCGCTGACCTCGACGGCCTTCGGCAGCGGCGGGGGCCTGAGTTATTCCTCGCTGGCGGCGCTGAACGCGTCGCTGGGCTCGGGCGGCAACACCGTCACGGTCGCCAACACCGCGGGCGGCACCAACACCACGGTCAATTGCGGCAAGGGCAGCGACACGGTCAACGTGACGGACACATCCAGCCCACTGACGGTCAACACCCAGACGGGAACGGACACGGTCAATGTCCAGGCGATCGGTGCCGCGGCCAGCATCAACGCAGGTGGCGGCAACGATACGATCAACGTGTCATCCAACGCACCCGCGAACACGGGCACGCTCGCGGGCATCGCCGCGGTCCTGACGGTCAACGGCGGCTCGGGCACCAGCACGGCCAATGTCAGCGACACGGGAGACGGTAATGCGAGCACCAGCACGTTGAACGGCACCGGGCTGACCTCGACGGCCTTCGGCAGCGGCGGGGGCTTGAGCTATTCCTCGCTGGCGGCGCTGAACGTCTCGCTGGGATCGGGCGGCAACACCGTCACGGTCGCCAACACCGCGGGCGGCACCAACACCACGGTCAATAGCGGCAAGGGCAGCGACACGGTCAACGTGCAGGCGACCAGCGGGCCCACCACAGTGAATACCGGTGGCGGCTCGAACACCAACGTCGTCAACGTCGGCAGCCTGGAACCGGCGACGGGCGGCATCGTGGGCCACATCCAGGGGGCCTTGACCGTCATCGGGGACGGCGGCGACACGATGAACGTCGACGACACCGGCGACACGTCGTCCCATGCCGCGACGCTGACCCCCACCACGCTCACCGGCCTGGGCATGGGCACCAGCGGCATCGCGTACAGCGGCCTGGCTAACCTCAACATCAGCCTCGGCTCAGGCGGCGCCACGGGCAACTCCTTCGCGATCAACGCGCCCGCCGGCCAGAACCTGCCGGTTGACACGACGATCGTCGGCGGCTCTGCGGGACACGATGCCCTGGCCGCGAACTGGACGATGGACTTCAACGGCACCCTCAACCTCTCGAAGTTCACGACGTCAACCATCACGGTCGGCAACAACTTCAACGGCTCGATGAACGACACCAACCCCGGAACGATCCAGTCAATCGCGATTGGCGGGTCGCTCTCGGCCTCGGGTGCGCTTCATGTGGCCAGTTCCTCCGACCCGGCCAATCCGACGAGCCCCACCGGCCTGCTCGGCAGCATCGGCACGATGACCGTCGGCGGGTCGCTCGCCGGCACCGTCCAGGTCTCGGGCAACATCGCGACGCTCGATGTCGGGCCGGCGAATACCGCCACCACCGGCGACGTGAACGACGTGTCGGGCCAGGTGCGCGTGGGCGGGCAGCTCACGACGGCCAGCGTGTCGGGCAACATCTCGGGCAGCATTGAGGAGACGCTGACCATCAACTCCCTTTACATCGGCGGGTCTCTGACCCAGCCTGGGTTGATCTCCGCCGTCAACACCGTCAACCCCGCGCTCGGGAACATCAACACCCTGACGATCGGGAAGGACCTCGACGGCACCCTGATCGTCTCCGGGACGATCGGGACGTTCAACCTCGGCGGCTCGCTGGGTTACACCAGCTCGATCACGCTGGGCACCCTCAACAGCATGACGATCCATGGCGACCTGGCGGGACGGCTCGATATCCTGGGTACGCTCGGAGAGCTGACGGTCGACGGGGGCACGCCCGGGACAATCGCGGCCGGCCAGATAGGGACGATCGGAGTTTATGGCGGTTATGGGCCGATCGTGGCCCGGATCGAGGAAGACGGCATCCAGCGGTACATCGAGGCGACCGTGGCTTCGGCGTTGTTTCCCACGCCGCCCCCGCCGCCGGCACCCACGCCCGCCATTTCACCAGCCGGAATCACATTCCAGTATTTCTATGAGGGCCTGGACAGCCCGACCGTCGAGGGCCTCAAGCCCTCCACGAACCTGGCGAACCCCCAGCTCACGGCGCGGGTCAAGAACGCGACCGGGAACACCGGACCGGACCAGTTCGACTTCAGTCTCATCACATACAGCGACACGGCCAAGTTCAACCTGGCGCGGCTCGACTCCGCCAGCGTACCCGGGACGAACCCCAAGGGGGTCTCCGGCATCGGCAACATCGCCGTCGAAGGCGACATCCTGACCAAGGTGACCGCGGCAGCTTCCGCCTTCTTCGCGCCGGATTCCGCGCCGGCGGGCGTCTATCTGCCCCAGGACAACCTGGCGGGTGTCGCCGTTCGCGATTACGTACCGGATCAATCCATCGCCGCCCAAAGCATCCAGGCGGTGGCGTTCGGGTCCATGTCCGGCTCCTTCGGCCGGATCGAGACCGGGGCCTCGGCCAGCGCGTGGGACGCGGCCAACCTGCTCGCGCCTTGCACCACGATCGTCCAGGCCGGTTCCACCAATGGCACGACCGCGGAGACCTTCCGCGTCCCGTTCGCGGACCTCTCAACCGAGCAGGTTGGCTTCTTCATGGATGACGAACCGAGCTGGGGCGACGGCCAGTTCGACAACAACAGCGTCGTGCTGGAAGTCCAGGGTGTAAGCACCGCCAACAGCAGCGGTACGGGCAACATCGTGACGCAGAGCAACGTCGCTCGCGGCGCCGTGGTCGCGCTCGTCACCGTCGCCGAGACGTTTGACTCACACCAGAGGGATCAGGGCTCGCAAATCGAGACCATCTTCCTGGAGGGGGACGGCGGTTCGATCCAGACGCAACAGACCATCGGGGACGCGAGCTGCGGCGGCCAGCCGGCGGTGGCCTTCACGCCGTCGATCACCAGCACCGGGCCGCTGGGCGACGTGATCGTCGGCGGTCCCTTGCCCAACGTGACCGCCCCGAGCATCTTCGGTTCGCTCGTCCCCTGCGGCCCGATTCCATCCACCACGACCATCCACACCACGGGGATCCGAACCGACCCAATCACCGGGCAGACCTCGCAAGTCCCCGCCGACCTGGGCCGGGTCTACGTCGAGAACACGGGGTGCGGTTCCGTGCTCACCACGTCCCAGGTGGTCTCCGACGGCGGGTTCGCCGGTCAGATCATTTGCGGCGGCAACCTGATCAGCCAGGTCGTCTCGAATGGCCCCACCACGGGCACGATCCTGGTTCAGCCGGTCGCGTGGGAGCCTGGGTCGGGCAACCTCGGGACGACGTTCACGTACCTCTCGGGCAAGGTGGCGGACCTGGGCGGCTTCACTTCAAACGGCCCGATGAGCGGACCGACCATTTCGGCAGGCCAGAACGGCGGGACCACCAACATGAGCGGCACCGTGCAGGGCGGCACCATTACGACTTACGGTTCGGTCATCGGCGACATCGACATCGACGGCGCGCTCAACGGGCCGACCGTCTCCGACTCCGGTTGCGGCAAAAACACGGAAATCAACGTGAACGGCAGCGTGCAGGGCGGCTCCATCATCACTTATGGATCAGTCATCGGCGACATCGACATCAGCGGCCCGATGAACGGGCCGACCGTCTCTGCATCCAACAACAACACGGAAATCAACCTCAACGGCATCTTGCAAGGAGGCTTCATCACCACCTACGGGTCGGTCATCGGCGACATCAACGTCGGCTCGATGAACGGGCCGACCATCTGCGCGGGCAACAACGGCACAACCATCAACGTCAACCCCAGCGCCAGTTTGCAAGGCGGCTCCATCACCACCGCCGGTTCGGTCGTCGGGAGCGTCGACGTCTGCGGCTCGATGAATGGGCCGACCATCTCGGGCGGCAACAACAACTCGGTCATCGACGTCAACGGCCCCGTGCAGGGTGGCTGCATCACCACGTCCGGCGCGCTGAATGGTTCTATCACGATCAACGGCTCGATGAATGGGCCGATCATCTCCGCCGGCAACCATGAGAGTACCGTGACGATCAGCAGCCTCGTTCAGGGCGGCTCGATCGTCACCACCGGTTCGGACATCGGCTCCATCTCGATTGGTGGTGGGGTGAACGCACCGAACGTCTCCGGCGGCTGTAACGGCGGGACCGTCCCGATCGAAGTGGCCGTGCAAGGCGGTTCAATCCTCACCGGTGGGAGCCTGGGCAACCTGACGATTGGCGGGCCGCTCTCCGGTGAGATCGTCGCCATCGGCAACATGACCGGGACGATCAACGTCGGCGCGCTCGAGGGCGGCTTGATCGCCACGGCGGGCTCGATCAACGGAAACTTGACCATGAATGGGTCGTTGACGGGCGACCTCGTGTCCGTGGGCAACATCAACGGCAACATCACGATCAAGGGCTCGCTCCAGAGCGGGACCATCGCCTCGTTGGGCTCGATCCCGGGCAACCTGACGATCACAGGGTCAATCGATAGCCAGAGCGCCATCGTCGCGGGTGAGGCCATCGGCAACAAGACGGCGGGCACGGGCTTGTCTGCCGGCACGGTCAGTGGAGTACTCGTCTCAGTGGGGCCGATGAACGTCATCAAGATCGGCAGCACGAGCAAGGCCGTTCTTTACAAGCAGAACGACACGACGGACGCGGCCGTGATCGATGCCATCTTCTCCCAGGGCCTGTTGTCGTCGCTCTCCCCCACTGACCTCTTCGACCATGCGACCTCGTTGGACCTGGAAAACCTCAGCGAGCTTCTGGCCAATCTGAACTCCTTGACCGTCAAGAGCGGCAAACTCCAGATCGGTTGATCAAGGGCGGTCCACACGGTCGCTAGCCCATGGCCCGAATGGTCGACACTACGGCTGGCAGAAAGCGCACCGAGCGCCGAAGAGTACCAGGCTGTCTTCTCGCCAATGGATCGGCGGAGCCTTTACGCGGACGCACTCATCCCGCGAAGGCCCCCGAGGGGACTTGTGGGCAGACTCGGTCGTGGACGATTTGGCCGCCAGCCTGCTCCTGCCAGCCCGTAAGCATCAGCCGCTTATGCCTTCCTGAGAGCCAGAAGCAGTGACCACAGGCCCTCCAGTACCGTCGCGGTCGTGACGAGACACCGCGCGTCGAGAAACAACTGGCCCGAGTCTGAGCGCGCCCAGGGCCGGCTGAGCATCGTGCCCGCGATCCGCCGGCTCGGCGAGGCAAGCCACCGCCCGTCCGTCTGCTGTTGTGCCGTAAGTCGGCTGAGCATTCGGCCGACGCTGTGGTAATGAGGGCTGCCTCCGGCGGCCAACCAACTGCTGAGCCAAAGACCGAGAATCAGCGGATCATCCGATACGGCTTGCGCCGAGACGCCGGGGCGAGCCCTCTCCAATGCTTGCTTTGCCGATTGGTACACTGCCTCCGGCGTCTGAAGCCCCGAACCCGTGGCAATGTGGGACCGGACGTACGCATTCAGTCCGTGCAAGATCCGGCAAGTCGCAAACAGGTCATCCTTCCACCAGAACGCATTCCACCCGCCCTCTGGTCGTTGCAAAGAGACCAGGTTCTCGACGGTGCCGTTCACCAGGCCCGCGTCTGACATCCCGGTTTCAAGCATGGCCAGCAGAGCGAGCCCTGTGATTTCAGGCGCGCCAGTCCCTTGCTCATCGTCCACGTCCGAATTGGTTTGATGACGATAGCCTCCTCCATCGAGACGATAGAGCGCAAGGCAGTCAGACGCCCCTGCGGGAAGTGGTTGGCCCAACCGCTGGAGCGCCAGCAGGGCCAGCGCCGTCGAATCCGCGTCCGCGGGAGAGTCGCCGTTCTGACCCCAGCCGTGACCCGGCCGAAACCAGGTTTTCAGAATCCGGGCCGGGTGAGCAAGCTCGGCGTGCAGGTCCGTCATCCTGGACAAGATGGCCGCGACGTATGCAGTCACCCACACGTTCGATGGCCCGGTTGGAGGCCCGAAATCCACCCAGTGGCCGTCTCTCTCTTTCTCGCTGAGCAAGAAGTCGGTCGCAGCCGTGGTCATTTCTTCAACCACAATCATGCGACTGTTGTGTGTCGATTGTGGCGAGGCCTTCGTAACAGCGGGCGTGGCGGTCCACCGAACTGGCTCTTCAAGAATGGGACAAAAGTAGAAAGTGACTGAGGGCTGGACTGTCCCCGGTTCGATGGCAAGGAGTGTCGGTTTGAGTGAGATCCCGTACTCCGCGAAAACCGCGAGCATCGCATGAAGGGGGCCGAGGTTCATCTCGAATCGGCGACAGAGAAACGAAAGAAGCTCGAGATACGGCTGCGGATTTCCCCAGCCCCATCGAGTGCACTCAAACATGAGTTTTTGGCGGCAAGGGGTACCGGGTTCGAGAACGCTCCACTGCAGCAAGAGAGAGCCGCTCAGAACCGGTGGCGGGTTAGATGAAAGAAAGTGGTCGAAGACCATCTCCGCCGGCGCCAGATCGGGATGCCGTCCAACCATTTGAGAGAGAGGCAAAGGCTGGTCATCGCCAAGCCAGTGGTAAAGCTTCGTCCTGAGATTCGTTCCTCGACCGGGGAGGTCGTAGGCGAGGCCATCGAAATAGGGTGGGGCGGGACTGCCCCAGCAATCGGCTGCCTGTTGAACGGAATCGGCGAGTTCAGGAAACCGGTCTCTGAAGTTGGGATCGGTGAGCCAACGAGTGCTGAAATAAAAAGAGACCCTCTTTTCGCCGCCCGCAGCGTACCCTACCCCATGGGTGAGCCGCGACCGAAACAGTGGCGGCGCACCGTCCAGAACCGTGGCCAGTAATTTCCATACGGCGGCGGGCGAGACACCAACCTCAGACGCCAGACGAGTGGCTTCGCGCAGATACCGCGCCCAGTTCCCACCAAGGCCAAGGCGGTGGTCAGTACCGTCGGCCGAATACCTCAGACAGGGCGTACCGTCACCCGCAATGGAGATCGACAGCTCGATGGGGACGTTGCGTGGCGCCAAACCCGATGGCCAGTTCGGATGGCGTAGAAACCATGTGACCGGCTCGCTCAAAAGTTGCTCTGCCTCGCATGCCACCTCCGTACCTTCGTTACGGATCCCGGCCGCGACTGCCACATCCCCTAGAGCTTCTGCCAGCCGTTTTGCGATCATGAATCGAGCCGCGATGGGTGAGATTGTGCCGTTCGGGAGTGCGTTTCACCCTTCGGCGCCAGCGAAGGTTAGCCGCTCACACCGACAACGGGAAGCGGCTTCACGGTAACCGCGGCCAAGACTGGAAGGTAGGTCTCCATGTTTCTCTTGACGCTCGGGCAAGTCTTCTGACCGTCGTTATTAAGCCTCTCCAGTGGACAGTGATTTCCCTGACAGGCGGGCCTGAAACCGCATTGCTGGCAATCCTGATCAACCTCCTCGCCTGACGACGTCCAGAGAGAATGGAGATCCTCATCAATATTGAGCGACCCGTCGAGCGCAATCTTACCGATGCGGTTGCGCGGGTCCTGGAAAGCGACTGTGCACTTGTAGACCGTTCCATCCGAGCCGATCACGAAAGACCTCGGGTCCGCGGCATAGCAACTGCTACCGAACGGTTTCAGAGCATCTCGCCAGGCCTCTAAATGAAAACCGGCTTCCGCCGCAAGCTTCGTGAATTCGATTTCGTGGTCCTCGCCCGCCGATCGGTCGCAGATCGAAACATTGTGGTCGTTCTCACCCCCCCATCGGCCAACCGGTCGAAATAACACGCGGAATCGGGGATCTCCACCAAATTCGTCGGCAAGCGACCGCAAGAACTCGGGAATGCGCACGACCCCAGCCGGCGCGAAATTCACTCGGACGTTGACACGGAACTCATCAGCCCGATCACGTAGGAGCCGGAGGTTATCGAGGATGGTGTCAAAAGTCTCGCCGCCGCCGGCGAGTAGTCTCTGTCGGTTGTGCGATTCAGGTACACCGTCGAGCGTGACCTGGAAATCAGAGATTCTCGCCGTGCGACACATCTCTGCTTTCTCTCGATTCAACAGGTATCCGTTTGTAGTCATGCCCGCCGAGTATTCGATGCCCGCCTCGTCGCAAAGGGCGATCAGCCGGCGCGACAAACCCTCGACGATATCGGCAGCGATCAGCGGTTCGCCTCCGAACCAGTTAACCGAAACGTAACGAAGGTCGGCGGCACGGCACTGCACAAGGTTGACAATCGAGTCAATCACGTCGGCTGGCATGCGACCGAGCTTGAATTCCTCGTAACAGTACACACAGCGGAAATTGCACTGCTCCGTCGGCATGAGGATGAGGTGGAGTTGATCGCGCTGGCGGAAACGCGACTCGTGCAGCAATGTGGCACGCCGGAGCTCATCACTCGTGGTTCGGACGAGAATACCCTGCGACGTCAAGGCTGCCAGAACACCGCGGGGCTCGATGACCTGACGACTGTGTTCTTTCAAGTCGGCGACAAGCTCAGCGTCTGCATCCCACAGTTGAACAAAGGCACCGCTCAGACTGTTGTAGATCAGCAGTCCGCCATCCTCCGATCGAGCCCAGAAGTTGAAACGTGAAAGCACCCAACCCGGTTGCGTGTCCACGGCGTCCTCCTCGCATGACCCACCAGATTCAGGCTGAAGCCACTAAACCTATTTCTTCTTAGGAGGAGCCTTTCCGCTTCCGCATCCACAGTTCCAATCCAGGTAAAGAGGTTTAGGCTGCTGCGCCACCAACTGCTTGATCATTTCTTCGTCCTCGGTCGCTATAGCCATATCAAGCTGCGCCGACCAGAGGGTGAACATGTTCTGAGCCACGCTCATACTGGCCTCGTTGGCCTTCTGTGCCTGAGCGCGGATGCTGTCCAACTTCGCTTTGTCGAGTGCCACAGTCAAGTCTCCAAGTTGATACCTGGTTCCCTCGTCAGCACCACCTCGCCGCCGGGCACGAATTCGTACCGCCGGCAGTACGGCATTTGCTCGCTCACGCCAAAGGGCCGCCTTAAATGACTTGCGGTTCCTGACGTTGCTCTCGTTTACCAGCCACCGCAGCGATTTGCAAGAAAAAAATGCCTTCTCACACTTTCAGATCACGACGTTTCCCGGTTCCAGCGTTTCAGTTCGTGACGAATTTCGTGGACTTTGAAGAACTGACAGACTCTCGTCAATTCCCCGATTACACTTGTTTCAGTAAGAGTCGCAAGGGTTGCACTTGAGACGAGGCGGCTCCTTCCTTCGCGGGCATCGTTCTTCGAGCCTGTACCGGCAGAGCAGATACGCCCGCGTGATCGGGCAGCAGGTTTCGCTGAAGCAGAACATCGCCTCGACCCGCTCGCCGTCGCTGCGCAGCGGACCGATCCGCGCCTCGACCACGCCGTGGTACAGCCCCGGCCAGTGATCGGAGAGAACGCAACGCATGCGCTCTTCTTCCCGGTGGTGGCCGTACGCAAGCTCGACCTCGTGCGTCGCCGGAGTTGGGTCCTTGCAGCAGCCGCATTCGCCGGGGCACTCGCAGAAACAGTGCTCGCACCGGTTGAAGAAGAGCGCCATTCGTTCAATGAATAGCTCGCGTTCGCCCGGAATAAAGGGAAACATTCTGCGCGTGAACCGCAGCGCCAGGCGGCGTTCCTCCTTGTGGTGATCGTGCTCGTGATGGTCATGGTGCCGATGGTCATGGCCGTCGCGCTGATCGCGGTGGTCGCGTCCAAAAAGCTCCCAGGCGTCGGCAAAATCGTGCTTGAGGTCGAAGAGGCACCAACCCTCGCCCGGAAGCCGGCACGCCGAAGCTGCGCGGGCCGCTTCGCGCAGCCGCTCGCCCCCTTCGCGCGACGTGTAGTTGAGATGCAGAATGACGTCGCTCAGCGTCTCCATGGCGAAGTAGTTGTTCTCCTGCGGCAGCTCGACTCGCCACCGGCTGATTGCCCCGTGGAACTCGAACGGCAGATACCGTGTGTCGTCGAAGCTCAACTCAAAAAGGCCGGAGTCGTTCTGGCCCGTGGACGTGGCAATCGCCTCCCTGGCCCCATACTCCCGGACGACGCGCGGGTCGTGCGGGCACGCCGGATATCCGTTCTCCGACTGACAGCAATCGCAGCAGCGTGCCGCCGGTCGGCTCAAGAGCGGATCGACCCGGATCGCACTTCGCAGCAGGGTCAACCGGCAGTGCACTTCGTTGTAGGGGCCCGACACGCACGGAATCGTCAAGGTCACGTTCTTGATTCGTCGCATGTACTGTCCCGGCCAATCGAGGTCGAACATCCATTCGGGCAGCTCGATCTCGCACCGGCCGGTCACCTTCAATTGCAGAAACTCCCGCGGGTAAAACAGCCGCATGGAAATATGCTTCGTTAGCTCATACTCGCGGCGATTCAGATCGCAGTACTCTTTTTCCATCCGCGCCAGGTCGAGCCCTAGCCTTTCGCCGGCCAGTAGTCCCTCGTGCAGGTTGTCCCAGTAGTCGCAGCGAATGAATTTGCGGGCCGTGTAGCCGCGCTCGAAATTGAAGGCGTGCTCGGCCTGGCGGGCCTGCCGGAGAGCAAGGTCGTAGGTCTGGTAATAAAGGTCGGCGATGTACTTTTGCAGGAAGAGGTAGGTCGCGTGATTGGTGAACTTGTCGCGGAGCAAGTCGAGCACCTCGGTGGCCTGCTCGATCTGGCGCTCCTGGATATTGAGCTCGCGCAGGGCCTGGTGCCGCCGCCGTTCCGCCCCCAGGATCTGCAATTCCACCTGTTCGATCTGGATGTCGAGGACCGCGACCCTCTGCGTCCAATCCTGTTGACGCCGCACCCATCCGCCCTCGGTCAGATCGAGGCCGGCGGTCGTGTTCGCCATGTCGGCGATCGTGTTGCTGACCCTCGCCATTGTCTTGAAGAGTCCCGCCATCTTGGTGCCGACCGGCAACTGGACATCCTCGACCGTACCAACCCAGATGTCGGGGACGACATCCATCACTTCGGCGACCAGTTCCAGGGCGTTGGCCGCCGTCCGGGCCGCATTGGCAGCGTTCGTGTTGCTCACGTAACCGTTCTCATCGGAATTGAGCCCGGCGGCGATCAAGTTCCAGTAGTAGGTGCGGTCAGATTGGTCGGCGGCCTTGGTCTGTTCAAGTGCCTGGACTTGCCAGTCGGCGTCGCGCCACTGGTCTTCGCGCACCTGTCTGCCCAGGACCGCCAGCTCGCGTTCATGCCGCGCGCGGACGGCGGTCAAGAACTCGGCGTCACCCTTCTCGAATGCCGCCAGGAGCGCCGCGCCAGCTCGCGCACCTGCGCGCTCAGCTCCTTGGCTTTCTGAATCAGGAACTCGAAGCGGTAAGGGCTGTGAAGGTCGCACCAGCCATCGGCGTCGCAGCACACGCTCATCGTGGTGCGCCAGCCGTCGCGCACCGGGTCGTCGCCCCAGTACTGGGCGTCTCGCTTCTCGCTCGCCTCCCGATAGCGCCGCGCGCTCGAACGGTCACGAATGAGCGCCATGCGGTCGTCCAGCCGGTCGTAAAGCATCATCAGCCGGGGGTTGATCGGCGCCGGCAAAGGATCGAACGTGGCGACGGTCTGCTTGACCTTCGCCGGGTTCTTGACCTTGTGCGGATCCGGTCCCATGATGTGCCGCATCGTCTCCAGCAGCACCATCGCCTGCTGAAATTCCTCCGGCGAATCGCGCCGCATCACCGCATCGCTCCATTCGAGTAGCGTCTCCAGGTAATGGAGCAAGATCGAGCGCAGCCGCGCCTCGTGGCAGGTCACCTTCGTCGTGTCACAGCAGCAACTGTGTTCGTGCGGCGGCTCGTGGCGGCCATCATGCGGCCCGGGCCGATCCTCCGGATGAGGCTCGCCGGCGTCGCCGTGGGGCGGCTGATTCCTCGGCGGCTCTTCCTTTTCACACCGCGCCCAGCGGTTATCGTGATCGAGCGGATCATAGACCAGGTCGTACCACTTGAGCGCCGCCTCGAAGCGGCAGTGGGTCCGCAGCGCGTGAGCCACGGCAACCGACGGCGAAAACAACGACCAGGGGAAGAGACGCGCACCCGGGCAGTAATACGCGAAGTAGGGGTAACCGACAAGCCCACCCGGAAAGCCCGTAGGCGCTGGCGGCACAACAAGGTCCTCGAATTCGACCGCAAGATCGGGCACCATGTCGTACCGGAACCCCGCCTTTCCGCTCACCGAATCGGTGACATCGAAGTACAGGGAGTCGGTGACACGACCCTCGAAAGTGAGATCGGCCGCGCCCGCTGAGCTGACCGGCACACCCCAGACCGAGCGGCGGGGGAGCTGGAATTCACCGTTGTGAACCCGGCACCACGCCAGGCGCACCATCGGTTCAGCCGGCCATTCCAGCAGAGCGTGCAACTGTGTCGGGTCATGCCAGGGCGTGGCGTCCTGCGTGCTCGGATCGTAGAAGGAATTCTGCTCGCCGTCGAAGTTGCCCGTGTAGACGGGCGGCTTTTGATGAGAAAAGTAAGTCGCATCGATCAGCCAGAACCAGTATTCGTCGACGTAGGCACAGTGCTCGCATCCGCATTCCGGACAGCACGACACGCAGCATTCGTCCTTGTCAGGCTGCTTTTTCGGTTGGCCCAGGGGATGGCCGCAGACGTGCCGCGGCTTGAGTTCGGTCGACGCCGGCGGGTAGGCAGCGGCAGCCACGCGCACGAACCGCTTGCCAAGCCGGATCGCGCACTCGATCCAGAACGGAATCTTGAGTGGCGGCACGGCGGGAGTCGCCGGCGCTGCGGCCCCGGCGTCTTGTTTTGGGGGCGCAGGGCGTTCCGGCACCATCGTGATCCACGACGGCCGAGCGTCGCGCTCGGGTCGGGCGAGTAAGTCAAGCGCCTCCCTCGGTGCCGGCAGAATTTGCATCTCTGCGCGATCGCGCTCCTGGAGCAGGCACAGGCCAGGGTGCATGCGCGGTCGATGATCGGGCCACCAGTCGACCCCGCCGGGCCGCGCGATGGTCAAGGTCAGGCGCTCGAGCTCCTCGTCCAGGAAGTGGAAAGCCTCCACTTTCTGTGCCTTCTCGAGCTCATGCCAATCAACATAGTTTTCCTTGTAGAGCTCGCGGCGCTTGCAGGCTTGCCAGACGTGGAAGCTCGCAAATCGCGAGTCCCACATGCGCGCGAAAGCCCCGGTGATGGTCCAGCCCGGCTCGAGGCCCAGCCGGCTCCGCCTGATGAACGCTTGCACGGCGCTGATGGCCTCTTCGATCCGGCTTGCTTTCTCCCTCAGCCCCGCGCGGACATCCAGCAGTAAAATCGCGCTCAAATCATTGGATGTGTGAACAATGCCCTGGGGTCCGCACAGGTAACTGATGAGCGCTTCGCGTCCGCGTTCGCGCAGCCCGTCGTTCAGGCGCTCGATGTCTTCGTAGCGCTCCGGCTGGCCGTTCTCGAAGCACCCGTCCTCCACGAATCGGAGCAGATTGGCGTTGCCTGTTTGAGCCCCCGCGCCGGCAACCGGAGCGCCGGGAAACTCGGAGGCCCAGAGGTCGGGGCGGGCCAGGGCCATGTCCTTGACGGTAAACCGGCGCCACAACCGCGACAGCCACTGGTCTGCATGCCACGCGCGCACAACCCAGCGGTCATCCTCCAGATCGGTGCTGGAGACGGGGTAGACGGGCGAAAATTGATCCTGGAAATAATGCAGGTCCTTGGTCCAGTGGCGCGCATCGGCGCACATGTGGCGCAGCAGGCTCGCGGGATCCGCGGGCTGCTTTTCAAACGCCTCGGCAAACAACAGCCAGAGTTGCCGCTCACAGGTGAGTCGCACATTGGCACGCACGTGGTCGTAGTCGAAGATGCGCTCCCACCAGTCGAACATGGCCTGGATGCGCTTGGCGGAAGGGTGGGCGCGGGCATCGTTGACCGGCGAATGGTAGTCGTCGCCGACCGGCAGAAAGTTGAAGTCGAAATCAGCCAGGTGGATGGTGAACCCGCCCGCCGTGCGATAACAAGTGGAGCCGGCGAACCTGCCTTTCCGCGCCAGCATGTAGCCCAGCTCCGAGCCCTCTCCCGAGCGTGGCTCGGCCGATAAGGCGAATCGGTGCGAGAACAAGAGCGCCTTGAATGCTCGCTGGTACGTTCTCCGCACGTCACGCAACGAGCTCGAGTAGAGCCGCTCGAGGAATGTCGCCGGCGAGCCCACGAGGCCGGCGACCGCGAGCGTGTGGTCCTTTTCAATGCGGAACAGGCGATCGTGCGGAATCGCCACCAGCTTGTGGTCGGTGTCCGGCCCGGAATACTTGATCTCGAAGCCGGTTGGCCGTGGATGCGTCTCGTCAGCGGCGTGGTGAAATAACGGAGTGTGCTGGACAAACTCCGCCGTCAGCTCGTAAGCGCCTCGTCGCAGCGGCAGCGACTCGGCGCGAAGGTTCTCTTCGCCATGCCAGTCGTGTCGCAGCAGGACCCAGGCCTTCAGCCCGCGTTTGAGCGTGACCTTCCAGGATCGGTGCCCGGCCCCTACCGCGCTCGGCTCCTCGTGACCGGGCGCAGGTGCGCCCGCGATGAAACGGTATTCGCCATCCTCATCGACCAGGAGGGCGCCGTGCCATTTGACGCGGAAGCCTTCGCCGCCGCCCAGCCACCGCCCGCTCGCATCGTCCATGGCAAACCCGTTGCGCACGGTGGCCGACAGCAATTGCTCGGGCGTGAGCACCAGGCCCAAGGACGGCATGACCGTCGGCACCGGCGCGCTCGCGCGGTCGCGCTCGTGCCCGAAGGCGCTCATGGGCCCGCGCATGTCGCGCCAGACCAGTTTTCCGCCGGCTTCATACTCACCATATAGGCCCGTACCGGCCGCGCCCAGGAGAGCCGCGAGCGCGCCGCCGTTGGGCGGGGGCACCCACGTCATCGGCGGCACCTGGCCGTTGTCGTTTTCCCAGTCGGCCTTGGCAAAGTTCTCGTCGGCGTAGAGCTCCCTGAGCAGAAGAAGCGCGGCGTCGATCCCTCCCGGGTACGCTTGGTGCGTGACGGCTTGCACGTGCTCCGCGAGATGTTCCGCCACAATGCGGCAGCGCACGCGGCACAGGCAGAACTGCCGCTGGAAATAGCGCCACCGCTCTTCGTGAGCGGGTTCTTCAATCAGCCGGCGCTCGGCTTCGCCGAAGTCGGCAAAGAGCATGGCGAACGGGGCGAGCATCGCGCGGGGCTGGAAATAAACGTCCTGTACCGCCTGCTGCTCGGGCGGCTTGAGGGGCTGGAGTCGAATCAATTGCTCGATGACGCGTTCGTCGGCAAGCGGCAAGACCGCCCACAGCGTGTGCGCAGTTGGATCGTAGTGGAACGGGCCCTCCGGCGGAGTATTCCACATCGCCGCATTGGTGACCGCGAGAACCCGCCGCGAACCGGCGATCAAGCGCACTTACCGGCTGCCCGTGCGCCTCCAGTACGTCGGCAAAGAAATGCTCTCCAAAGGCGAGCACCTCGGCCGGCGGAAAACCGAACTCGTGCGCCAGGGCCGATTCGATCCGCCGCCAGCTCCATTCGCGCACCTCCTCGGCCGGCACGTCGACGTGCAACAGCTTGCGCCGCAGTTGCCAGAGGGAATGGTGGTGGTCGTCATTGGGAAGCCCGAGCGGCAAATCTTCGGCGTCGGTCAGAGCCTGCAGTGGAAACGGGTCTTCGCCGTCGAGATGAGGCTCGACCGTGAAGAGGAAGAGGATCTCCCCGATGCTGAAGCTCGACGCGTAGATCTTGGCGAGTATTTCGGCGAAGCGGAGCGTGTGCGTCGGCGCCGCATGCCACGTGTCGGTAGCTGGTACCGGCTCGAATCCGGCCAGGCGAGATAGCGGATCGAGGTTGGACGCCAGCAATTTGAGGAACTCGGGCCCCCGGCGCTCGCAGCGGTGCCGGCATTCGGCGTGGTAGGCGATCCCCTCGATCAATTGCTGGATGGCCCAGTGCCATTGCTTCGCCGTGGGGCCCACCCACAGCGCCAGCAGGTAAGTTCGGTCGGCGCCGGTGGAACCCGCGGGTGCCTTACCGTCGGAGAGCTTCAATCGAAACTGGTCGCGCAGCATCTGGAACGCCGCAAGCTGGCGAATGAAGTCGGGGTTGGGGAATTTCAAGACCTTGCAGATGTCGGCGAGCTGACAGACCGTGTAATCCGCGCCACAAACGTGGCGGAGCTTCCGCCAGAGCCGGATCAAGACCGCGAGCTCCCTGAGATGGACGGCCGCGTGCCCCTCGGGGAACTTGAGCCAGAGGTCTTCCAGACAGCACGGCTCACACTCGGGAAAGTGGCCTTTGTGGTCGTGGCCGTTGCTGAACGCGACAACGCCGCATTTCCAGAACTCGAGGAATTCGCAGTAGGTAAGACACGTGCGCTTCAGAAACTCGGGCAAGCGGACCACGATTTCGGTCCAGAGCACGTCGTCCACGCGATCCTTGGCGAAGCCGTAGAGCAGCCAGGGATCGGCGTCTGCGCGAGGTCCCTCGTCGCCCCTGTCCTCCCGGCGCCCGCACGGACGCGGCCAGATGCCCTGGAACAAGGTCGTGTACTCTTCGGGAGAGATGTGCAAGTATTCAATCGCGATGTCGATCCGAACCGGGTAACGCCACAGATATGTCTCGAACGCCGCGGGTTGATTGACCGGATCCAGCACAAATTCGGTGATGCACCGTCGAAACGTCCGCATCACTTCGTAACGGCAGCTTCGGAGGTGGTCGAGGTACGTGCGGGAGACGTCGAGCGCCTGGTCGTAGGGCAGGCAGCAGGTGGAGAAATTCGCGCGGAGCTTGTCCCAGACGGCGGGTTCGACCGCGCTGTTCGCGGCCACGGGAGTCGCCGGAGTCGAGTATTCCGGCAGCGCGTCGAACAGGATGACCGGGTCATGACAATGCTTCTTCTCGTGGTGGATTTCGCCGTCGCAGCATTCGTCGTCGTCGCAGCATTCGTCGATGCACAGCTCGAACCCGGCGAGCGATTCCTCCGAGGTGTCATAGACGACGCCGTGCTTGGTGATCGTGCTGGTCGAGGCCATGTATTCGAGGCATTCATTGACGATGTCGACCAGCGGCAGCGGGGTCTCCAGGTTGGCGCGGGTCACGGCCAGCTTCGCGACAGGCCCGCGGCGGGTGGCGATGTGCGCCTCGAGACGAGTGTGCCCCGGCGCGGGTGCGCGAACGGGTCTTCGCACGTCGATCGTTCCGAGACCCGCAACATTTCATGCAGGTAGGCGACCGGCCCCAGCGGTGAGAGATAAAACGGCGGAATACAATCGGTCAGGCAGCAAGGGTTGATCGGCCCGAACCCCGGTGGCGGCGGCGGTGGAATGGGGAAAGGCGATCCCGCGTTCGCATAGATCTGCGCGGCGAAATCGTAGGCCACGGTGCCGGTGAGCGCCTGCTGGAAGTCGGGAAACGATAGATCCTGGACTTCCTCACGGCTGGTAAACCCGCGCGCGAACAGAGCCTCCATCACCGAGAACTCAAACATCGCCGGCGGACCCAGCAGCGTGGCGAGAATGAATAGCTCGTTGATCGTCCAGACCGCCTGGACCGCCCACGCCTGCGCCTCCGGGTCGCCCGGCGCCGCCGCCGCGGCCGCGGCTTCCAGCGTGGCGAGCGATAGTGGAAGACCGAAATGAAAGCCCGCGTAAGCGGCGATCGTTTGCGCGATCAGGTCCCACGATGGCACGCCGTACTCGTCGGGCGGAGTCGGAGTGGCAGACGGACTGGGCACAAAGTCGGGCGCCATCTGGAAGAATTGCTGCAGGTATCTGATAAAGGCGGCGAGCTGCGCGGTCGGAGTACCGGCCCCGACAAACGGGGGCACGACCTCGCCCAGTGTGATGGCTCCGACCAGCAGGCTGTTGAAGAAATCCACCCACTGGGTCGGTGTCACCAAGGTCAGGTCCGTTACATCGGTGAGAGGGTTCCCGGTGATCGGAGGCAACCCGGTTCTGATCTCGTGGGCCAGGAGGTGCGGGCCCGGAGTGACGAACCCTCGAGTGAGCGTGTACAGCACCAGCTCGAGAAATGGTGTGCCCGAGCCGATCAGTGCCTCAGCCGGCCAGAAGATCGTGAAATCGTCACTTGGCTGATACGTCGGCCAGGTGGGTGGGAAAGCGTGCCAGTCGGTCCAGATTCGATGCGCGGCGCTGAGAGGAGAAGCAGGAACGTCCCACTTCGGAATGGTCGTGGACGTGGGGACGTTGAGCGCCTGCAGAATGCGGACGGCTTGGGCAGGATTGACGACCGGTGCCGTGGGAACTGTGATCCAGCCGGCATTGACACCAGCCGCGATCTGCGCAAGGTTCTGCGCGGGGTCGGCGCCCAAAGCCAACTGGTAGCGCTGCTCCTTGGTGACTTGAGCCGACATCTGAAAAGTCAGCGCGTAAAAATACTCCGTGGGGACTTCGAGATTGATGGTGCCGGTGAAGATGATCTCGGCCTCGCTGATCGTGGCCATGGTCGCCGTGCCGCTGGGGCCGTTGGGATTGACGGGGAACTCCACGAGCGCGCTCGAGGCGATGCGGCTTTGGTGCCGGCAGTACTCCGCCCCGGCGAGTGCGAAGACATAGTTCGTGAGCTGCAGGGCAGCCGCGTCGCTGGGTCCGTAATAATTCGCGAGCTGGCCCTCGAACTGGAGTCGCGAGAGTTCATTGCTATCGGTGTATCCGCCGAGGTTCGGCGGGTCGGTGTACATGTTCTCCAGCGAATCCGCCGGGACTGGCAGTGGCGCTTGAGGGCCATAGACAATCTCATAAGCAATATTTTCACACTGATCGATCGTGAGCCTGCCGATCTCGGCCGGCGTCACGGCGCCTGCCGGGTCACTGGCCAGAACGGTGCGGACCGCTGCAAGCAAGTCGGCGAAGATCGGAGGTGTGCCATCGGCCGGTATGGCAAGCGAGACCGACCCGGCGGCCGGCGGAGTTGGCAGTGTGACGTAGGCGCTGATGTTGTTGTCGGGGATAAACTGGAAGCTATTCGGATCTAGCGGCGTCGGCAGATCCGGGGTCGGGACATCGTAATAAAGGCGCGACGCATAAGTGATCACGCCGCCCCATTCAAACTGGATTCGCAGATCGGGACCAATGAATTCCTTACCTGTATAAAGGCCGGGGTATACGATCACGGCGGTGGCGACCGACTGCGCGGCCCCGCTCGCGACGTGCTGGATCAGGGCAGGCCCGGTAAAAGCGTAATGTGCAGCGATCGGCGTGTAGGTGACCGAGCCGATTTCAGAGGCACCCGGTGGCGTCCCCCCTTCGGCGGCGAACTTGTACGAAATGTCGAAGACAGTGACCGTGAGGGGAGGCAACGTGAGGGGGCTCAGATAGCCCGTGAACTCTGCCCCGGGGATGGCGGCGGGGGGAACCAGTCGGAGGACGAGGCATTTTTGCATTGGCATTGATCATGATCCCATCGGTTACGAGTACTTGCTGCCCGTTGAGTTCGGTAGCACGTCCGAACCGTTCGATGCAGCATGTCGTTAGTTTGCTCGTGCCCCTGTTTTTGCTGAGTGCGACTACCGCTAAGGGAAGATGGTTCCATGGGGCGTGAAGTAGTAGAAGCCGCGAGGACCTAGCACTATAAGCGTCGACTGTCGGCTGATGGCTAGCTGCCTGATCCATGCGCGACACCCCAAGCAAGGAGTCTTCGAGACCTCCACAAAATCAGCCGCGGGATTGCCAAAAACCGTTTTGATTTCAGCATGGGTCGCGGCATATCCACCTTCGGTCCCGAAGAATGTGTCAAATCTGTCCCGGAAATTCGGGCGGAGCGGCAGGCCGGCTTCCTGTGAGTATCGCCAGAGCTCGGCAGCCGTGTCGTCAAGTCCACTTTTTACGATTGGCCCGCCCGGCGTTGCGGCATACGTCTCGTTCCGCAACGCAGCGGGGAGCTCGGGAACAACGCCCTCCGCCACGCTCGATCCGGCGGTTTCCATGTTGACATTCAAACCAGGCAGTTGAAGGACCGGTCTATCACCTTGCACGACGACTCGGAAACCCGATGTCTCGGTACTGCTGATCCCCGCTGAAAATGCGTCAGCTGCCGATAACGCGGGCAGAAACGCGGCTGCTCCCATCACAAGGTGGGGATCATTTTCGCCCTTTGCTTGAGCCATCATGAGTAAAGCGAACGCCCGCGGGAATTTTGCTCCCACGAACGTCTCCGCCACGGCTACGGGGCCAGAGCAATCGCCGACAGGCATGCCAACGCCTTGCGTGTAATCCGAAAAGCAAGGCGTCGTCCCTGAATCATCTTTGCTTGAATCCTCGGGTTGCGTACCCTCGACTTCCTGCAGAGGCGTGGTCATCACCTGGTCGTAGATTTCCTTGATGTGATCGACTTGGTCCAGGAAGTCCTGGGTGGCCGCGTCCAGGTCGCCGTTCTTCGCTGCGCCTGACAGAGCGGCTTTGAACTGTTCGGTTTGCTGTCTGTCCTGTTCCTGATCGAAATCCTCACCGGATGCATAATTATTGGGATCGTCCGGATTACCCGTATTGACGACCTGGTTCACGCAGCTCGACGCGCTCGGATCGCACGTCCCTTGGGTGCCGCTCGGATCATGCAGCCGCGTAGGATTGCTACTGCAGTACTGGTATATGTTTGTGCCGTCCACCAGGCCCGCGGGATCGGTGGCGCTCCATCTCCCCAGCCAAGGCACATAATACCGAGCCCCGTGATAATACAATCCGGTGGCTTCGTCCCTTTCCTTTCCCGTAAAACGGTATCGCTTCCGGCTCACCTCGGCGACCGAGCGGCCGGCCTGGTAAGACGTGCTTCCGTAGGGATAGTACTCTTCGTAAGTAATGACTGCGCCAGCGTCATCCAGCTCCACGCAGGAGCTGCGGAGATGGTTGTCGAACTGGAATCGAATCGTGGTCTCTTCGCCACAGGTTTCTACTAACGCCACGAGCCGCTTCTCGTCCGTCACTTGCAGCGTCGTGCGCTCGAGCGAAACAGAATCGCCGCGGTATTCACGATAGATCTCGAATCCGCCGATGTAGACCCGTTCTGCGCGGCGCCTTCCACAATCCGCCTCCACCACTTTTCGGACGCGCTGCCCCCCCGAGTCGTACACGTAATACGTGGTTTCTGCAACGGCGTCCCTGACCACTCGCGCCTGTGTCGATGCGAGCTGATCCTTGAAATCCCATTTCATCGACGGCAGGTGCTGCATTTGCGTCATATTGCCGTGCGGGTCGTATTCGTAGCGGTCTTCAGTCTGGCCCACGGACGTCGAAGTCAGGCGGTCATTCGCTTCGATCTGGCGGTAGTGATAATGACGGGTCCAACTTCCGTTCGCCGCCGAGTGAATGACTTCCAGGATGTTGCCCACGGCGTCGTAGCGATACTGCTCGCGATAATTCCGCATCGCGTGTCCGTCACCGGGAAGCGGAAGGCGGACACGGGGCACGTCGTTGTAATTGGTCTCGGGATGCTCGGGGTTACCGACATGTTCGCGCCCGTCTGCTTTGAGTAGACGGTAGACGGCGTCGTAGACGTAATTGCCACTCGCGGAAACCACTTGATTCTTGAAATAGACGGTCTGCTGCGCGGCGTCGGCAATCGACGTGACGTTTCCCACCGGGTCATAGGCGTACGTCAGGTCCTGCAAGTGGGCGCCGTCGCTCGCACGCGTGGTCTTCAAGTGGACCAAACGGAACGTCAGGGGGTCATAAATGCTGGTCGTGTGGGCACCGTTGGCGTACTCGATCAGCTCACGCTGACCCTTGGCGTTGTAGTCGATATTCGTGACAAACGGTGCAGAGTCGGCCCCCTTGATGCTGACGTACAATTGCTCGAGAAGGTTCGCGTCATTGTACACCGGCCGAATGACGCTTCGATCGGGGGCGGTCAGTGTCACGGGACGGTTGAGCGCGTCATAGGACGTCTCGCTCTGGAAGATCTCGCGTTCGAGCCGTGGTGACGGGGCCCAATCGACCTCGTCACGGTAGTCGAGCAACAGTTGACGCGAGGTCCGCAGGAGATTGCCTTTGAAATCGTACTCGACATTCGTGACGAGGCCGGCTTCGTCGAATTGTCGGAACAGCGTCGCTCTCAGATTGCGCGCCGATGCGTCCGGTTGGCTCTCGCCGTATTCGGCACGCTCGACCTGTTTTTCCGAGGCTAGAGCGGTCCGTACGTGTAGCGTTATGGGCCGACGCAGCGCGTCATATTCCCGGCGGAAGCGGTGATCGCGGCTATCAAAGGCGAGGATCGTGTTTCCCGCCACATCGCTGATACTCCAGCGCTGGCCTCCATCCGAGCTGTCCTGATGAATTCGGGTGCCCGCCAGATCGTAGTCGTAGGACATGATGGTCCTGCCCAGCGCATCATTCACGCCCCGCAGATTTCCCTGGATGTCAAGCTCGGAACGAGTCGCGTAGTACTCGTCCAGCGTTTCGCCGGAACGCTCAAAGCGATTGTGTGAGATGTTCAGGAATGTACGTCCCAACGAGTCGGCGTAAGCTAGACTTGGCGTTCTCGCATGACGTGCGGCTTTCCGGGCGGCGCCCTGTTCCGCGTGGCCCAGACCACCGCCTTCGCGCTGGTCGTACCAGGTGGGTAAGTAATCGGAGTCCGGGGTCTCTCGCAGGAAAGTTCCCACGTCGGGATCGAGGCGCGGATTCTCAAGGACCGTGTCGTTGACGTCCCAGTTTTCCCGCCGCCATGGGTCGAAGACAACTTTCTCGAACGCGTGGTTCGGATTGAGCGTCGCCATCACACGTTCCGCGGGATCGTAATAGAGAGTCGGGGAGACTCCCACCATCACCGCGAATTCGAAAAGGTGAGTCGCGGTGAAGAACGGCTCGTACTGGCGAACGGGCTTGCCCTTATTATTGAAGATAGTCCATCCGCTGCCTGTCCAACGGGGATTGACGACGGCCGGGTGACCGGGCACGGGGCCGGGCTCTGCCTGAATCTTCTTTTGAATCTCGCGGCCCAGGCCATCGGAATACGAGAACGAATGCTGGATCTTGGTCTGTTCGCCCGCGGTCAGGTCCGATTCGTGGGTCTCTCTGGCGAGCGTGTAGGTGACGGCGGGCTGCGGCTGCACGTGCCGGCGGGTGCGGTCAAAGGCGTACAGATCATAGACCAGCCGCGTTGTCGCGTTACCGAGGATCTGGTGCGCATCACGGAGAGGATGGCGGATATGCTCGAGCAGGACGCTTTCCGGCAAATCGGCTCGAAAGCCTTTGAGCGAATCGCCCAGTTCCTGTCCTTCCTTGCCCATCACGGCGATGCCCACAACCATTCCCAGCGCGTCAAATGCAACCTCTCTGCGGTTCCGGTTGGCGTCGGTGATCTGCCTGGGACGCAGTACTCGGTAATCCAGGCGCGCCTCGATCAGGTTGCCAACTGCGTCGCGTGTCTCGACGGGGGCCAAGTCGTGCACATCATAGCGGACCGTGCTGGTGTTGCCGAAGGGATCGCGGAAACGCCGCGCGACGAAAAAATGCCTTCTCGCGTATGCTAGCTCCGCGTGCGCTCCGTCGCCGGGATGTGGTGAATAAAATACGCGGCCCGTCGGAGCCCACCACCGGCCGTTGTGATCAAGGTCGACGTAGCCGCCATCCCTGCCGAGCACCGCCTCGGGCTCGGGCAGCAGATTCTCCCCATCACGCCGGTAGATTTTGTCGATCACCCCTGGCGTGAGCGCCAACCGGTAACTCTCCCCCGGCAGCGCCATCGCTTCGACGTGCCCAAGCGAAAGCAGCCGCTCCAGATCGTCGCTTCGATAGAGGATCCGCGATTGCTGAAACAGGCGGCGGAAGGGGCCAGAGCCCACGGCACCGGCGCCATCCAGATCCTCGAACGGCAGATCGTGGTGTCCATCGCTCGCCTCTCGCATCCGCTCGCGAAGCTCGTCAAACCCAAACAGATTGGTCACGCCAAACTGATTTGATCGAGGGTGAAGGTGACTGATCTCGTAGGTACACGTCTCGGCCGGCGCAGGCGTGCGATAGTCGTTCCGCTCGGTCACTGCGTTGGTGAATCGACTGACCGTCAAGACCGCGAGGATCCGGCCTTGTTTGTCGCGATCAGCGTCTGTCAAAAGCTCGGTTCGGTCGGGGAACCGCCGCGCGTAGCCGACGCTCACCGATCGCAGTACATTGCCGTAATCATCCACTTCGAGGGTCACGGCGTGCGCGACACGCGGATCCGCGCCGGACGCCCCCGACCTCAAACAGCTTGCGCTCGTAATTGAAAGTTAAACTTTCGCGCGCGTGTGTCAAGAAGACCGCGTGCAGGTTTCGGCCCCGGGGCTGCGTCAGCCGGATGGTGGAGTTGCTCTCGCCCACAGTATACGGACGAGCCGACTCTTCCGATCTATCCAGCGCGTACACCTCCTGCCGCAACATCGAGCCCTTCAACGCCCGGCAGGCTTCGCGGGCCTCTTCCGGCGTGAGCCCGGGCGGCAGCACCGTGTCTTCGAGCTGCATGGCCGAGGTCTCGTACGGCTCACGGTAGTACTCGTGCGCCAGATGCCGCGACACGCGATTCAGGCCAAGGAAGACCCCCGTGTGATACCACGTCTTGGTCAGGACCGGCGGCACGCTCCAGGCCGCTTCCGCATTCGCCGCTGCAGGAAGCGCGCTGCCCGTCTGCAAACCGCCGAACTCTTCTGTGTCAAGCTGGTCGACGCGGCCGAATCCACGAAACTCCCGCTCGAGCCCGTCGTAGTAGCCATGGTGATAGCTAGAGGTGGTCACGAACCGGTTCCGGCTGACAAAGTCGTAACTTTCGACTCGCTTGACCACGTACACGGGAAACGGCAGCCGAGTGACCCACGGCTCTCCGGCGGCTTGATCGGCGAGGTAAAACTCGGTCGACGACGCGTACTCGACGACGGTCTCGGCACCGAGGTTGTTAACGATTCGGGTAAGCAGGTGCGGCTTGACACCGCACATCAGGTCGGCGTAGCGCAATGGGCGCCCGGCGTCGGCCGGCAGCGGCGACGACCAGACCAGGCACGCCGTGCCCCGGCCCAGGAAGTCGATCACCGAGAGCGAGCGCGGATCCGCGCACGGAACGCCCCGCAGGATCTTGCGGGCCGACCAGCCGTTGCCCGACTCATTCAAATAGACGTGGACACCTTCATCGCTCAGATAGAGGATGTCGGTCGTGCCCGAGCCGTCGGTGTCGGCCAGTTGGATGCGCCGCTCGTCGAACACATTGGGCGCATCGAACCAAGGCGCATGATCCATCACGACTTTCGCGCCGAACCGTCCGTAGCCGACGTTCGGCCAGTAGCACACCTCGCCATTGCGGATGCGCACAATGTCCATGAGTCCGTCGCCCGACATGTCGGCGAGGTAGATCGACTGGGTGCGGTCGGCAAACACCACCCGCGCGCCTCGCTCCTCGTCGTGCGGGGCCGGGATGCGCACGCCTGGCCCGAAGCCCTCGTGCAATCGCGACGGGTGCCAGCGGATGGCGACGTCTTCGGTGATCAAGATGTCGGCGATGCCGTCCCCCGTGACGTCGACAAACCGCAGGTTGGGATCGTTCCAGTCAACGACCGGGAACTCGCGAAATGGGCGGAACGGGCCCCATCCCTCCTCACGCGGCGCGTGGCCAGGCGCGCGCTCGTAAAAGCCAGCCGAGCCCACCTTGAGCTGGACAAGGTCAAGGTCGCCGTCGCCGGCAATGTCGAGCAGTTGCAGCGACGCCGAGCCGAGCCCGCCCGCGGACGGCCTGCGAGTGACCAGCTCGCCCGCTCCAAAACGCCCGTTCCCCAGGTTGTGCTTAAAATACCAACCGCTGCCCTGCTCGGTCAGCACCCCGGAAATCCCCTCGCCGTCCAGGTCCAGCCAGCGGTAACTCATCCCATCGATCCCCGCGGGCAAATTGCGGGAATCGGCCTCCCGCAGCTCGAAGGGACCGGGAAATTCGGCCTCGAGCGGGCTGGGAGTGTAGAAAAGATCCAGGGGAGGCATGCTCCGCTTGAGGTACCAGTCGCCGGGTCCGAGGACGTATCCGGACTGGCTCACGCTTCTCAGGAACGACCCGAACGGTTGCTCGCGGTATTGAAACTCGGTGGAGTGCACCAGGTATCGCGGCGTCTTGAGCTCGGTTGGGAAATGGTGGAAGAGCAGCGTCCGCTGGCAGAGCCGGTAGGTTCGAATTTCGAACCCCGAGCGGTAGCTCG
Organism: uncultured Planctomycetota bacterium; assembly: GCA_963823665.1. Classification (GTDB taxonomy): domain Bacteria; phylum Planctomycetota; class Planctomycetia; order Isosphaerales; family Isosphaeraceae; genus CAVXHV01. The sequence continues at coordinate 451,775 of CAWGMQ010000006.1, read as the reverse complement.
AAAACGGGTCGACGCGCACCGGCCACGTCGACTCCGCGGCCGCGTGAGAGGTCGCGACGCACGCTTCGCGACTCCCGCCGGATTCCCGTTCGCGATAGCCCTCGTCACCAAAATCGAACACAACCTCGAACATCCAGTCCACGGTCTGGAGCGCCGGCTGATGGCGGTCCACGGGTTCCCGATTGCCGTACTTGATTCGCTTCAGATAACGGTTGGCGGAATGGCTTCGGCGGTGTTCGCTGGGGCGTGCGAGATCAATTCCGTGATCGTTCTCGGCGACGTACTCGTAAAGGATCGCGTTGCCGGGAACGTCGTAGCTCGCCGAGATCAGCCACTTGAATACGTGGTCCGGCTGATCGGGATCGCTGATGCGCGATTCCGGAGTACCACCAAAAACCGTCAAGATGTTGTCTTTGGAGAACGACCGCCAGTGGGTGTCGCCGTCACGAACGCGAACCCAGCGCTCGATTCGTGCAAACAGGCCCTCGATGCGCGGGCGATACCGCTTGACCTGGTAGCCATCCTGCTCGCTCTCACTCAATTCCCAATCGTCTTCCCCGATCCGGTGCAGGACCGGCACCAGGTCTTCGGCGTCGGAAAGGAGGAATACATCGGATTCTTCGCGGTCGAGATAGCGAGGAAGGCCCTTGTCCGTCTTGCGGGTAATCGCCGGCAAGGCCAGGCTCCAGCCGAGCCCGAAAATTCCGTTGCCCGCCCCCGAATCGTAGGTGAGCGAGAGTTGCGGTCCAAAGCCCGAGCGACTGGTGCTGACCGCAATCGGAACGCTCAGCGAGCCGGTGCCGGTGACGGCATTCGCCGCGAATTTTTCGCCGATGCCGCGAATTGCACCGCCCCCTTTAGGCAGCGCAATCTTGGGCGCCGTGAATGGCGATGCCTGTGAGCCGGCCTGATCGGCGGGGGCTGTGTCTGGCACTTAATCCTCCGGCGCACTGGAGTCGATCACACGGCCGTTTGGTCCGCATCACAGCGATTTCAACCTGGGGGATGCTTTTTCTTGGCAGCATGCCCACCCGGTCGTTTGTGCTCGATCGGTGGTGCTTCAATCTTCCCCGGATGTGCCGGCTTCGCGTGTGAATCCGGCGCCGGCTCGAGTAGAAAGCCAATCTGGTGGAACGGAATAAAAACGTGCGGAGCGGCTCGCTTGTCATCGTGATCCAACAGCGTTGTTGCAAAGTCTTCGCTTTCAAGCCAGAGCCCCGACGGCTCGATGCCGGTCAGTTTGCAAACCCGTGCCGTGTCATCTCCGAAGATCGCGGGGATCGAGACCAAGACAAGCTTGTTCAGGTAATGGCCCAGCATGTGGATCATCGAAGTTGCCCCGAGCTAGGATCACACGAAAGGCTGATCAGGAACGGGCCGAAATCACCGAAGCGCTGTCACGCGTCGACGCATTATCGTGCTCGAACACGAAATCGCAAGTAGCCTGTTTCGCCGTCCGACGGATTCGTCGCACACGATCGAGAGCACCCAGATCGTCAGCCGGACTGCCGAAGACCGGCTTCGCCACCAGGCTACACAAGCTCCTCACGAGGCAGGTCTGTTTGCAGGGATCCTTCCCTTCAGCCGTGAACTCGTGTATGCTGCACTACCAGATATTGTTGCGGCGGGTGCTTGCATTTCGCGTCAGCGGTTAAATCAACTTGACCGCTTCGAGCACGACCGTCAGGAATCGCGTCCACCATCCCGGTCCCGTCACACTCGTTGTCGGGAGTCTCCATGTCATGAATGAATTCAACGATCGCATTCACGGCGACGACGCGGGCAAGTCCCCCGCGACCGCAAACGAAGATCACACAGACAGATCTAGCCAGCCGGTGTTGCAGCCCGAGCGAATCATCGTCCATTGCCCGCATTGCAACAGCTCCCTTCGCGTTCGACGTGCGTATATTGGTGGAGTGGTGCGCTGCAAACAATGCAACCAGGATTTTCTGGTGCCGCCACCTGAGGGCACACAGCCAGCGGCGTTTTCCGACGGCTCCCCCGGCTTCGAGCCGACTGGATCGCACAACGTTGGGTCAAGCACACCCAGCGACCGAGGCGCCGGCGCGATGGGGCCGCTGTTGGACCAGCTCGCCAGGTTTGTCGCCGTACAGGAGGAGCTTCGATCAGCTCATCAGGAACTGCTCGCCGAGCGCAACGGAGTTCGGGACGAGCTGGAAAGCACTCGCACGAGTCTCTCGAGGACAAGCGGGGAGTTAGAAGCGATCCGATCGGCGCTTGAAACGATGGCTTCCGACGTGGTTTCCGCACTGAGCGCCAATACAGAGCCTCTGCGCAGAGCTCAAAGCCCTGCGCGCCGAAAACCAGAATCTGGTTTCCGCCTTTTCGGAGTGCCAGCGTACCATCACTCAAATCGAGGAGAAGGTGCACGAGGCGGCTCAATTGAATACACAACTCGAACAGGCCCGAGCGGCCCTCTGCTCGTCCGAGCGAGCCCGCGGGCAAGAGGTGGAAGAGCTCAGGGCCCGGCTCGACTCGCTCGGCGACCAGCACGCCAAGCTGCTTGAAGAACACCAATCGGCAGCGTTGCTGCTGGCGAATGTGCAAGCGAGAAACGCTGAATTGACCGCCGAACAAGAGCAGCTTGCTCTCAAGTATCAAGAGCAACTCGAGAGTGAGCAACTCGAGCGGGAGAACCTTGCCTGCGAACTTGCCGCCCTGCGCGCCGGCTCTCAAGAATTGGGCGCAGCAGCGGGTCCGTCGCCTTCGGATATACGAGCGGCGCAGGTTGCTCCAAGGCAGGCGCCCGACTCGACCGGTGTCCGCCCGGACGGGCCGGACGTACGACGGGATTTCGCGTCATCAGACTATCTGCGTCGCATGATGGCCGAGGCGATGAAGTGCGGTGCCGTGCGCGGCGTACCGGCGGGCGGGCGTTCGGAAGGTGTGTAGCGTGTCATTCGCTAACATTGGGCGGCATGGCGATGGCATTGTAACCCCGGTTATTTCAACGCAATATGCCGCAAACCAAGCTTGAGTAACATTGTAGCGGCATGGGGGTCGCACTTCCAATCCCGCACGCAATTTGCAGCCAAAACAGACTCCGCGCGGGGCAAGGTAGGCGTTTGCGGCTCACGCTGTCGCTGTATTGTTCACCGGTCCGATCCGCTGGATGGAATGCCACTCGAGCTGAGCCCTGGAAGGAAATAAACTTGAAACTCGGTTTGACCCCATGGAGGGCCGAAAAGGGGACGTTTGATACGTCGGCCCCGTCTTCCGGCCGGAAAGGGCATCGGCGCCCGGGTAGGCCCCGGGCGCCGGGGCAAGGGCTAACCCTTATAACTTATGTGTACAGGAGGATGATTAGAACCGCCAACGACCTTCTCGAGGTCCTTGTCGGCGAGCTCGGCCTTCTCAGAAGGCGCCTCCTCGTCGGGGTGGGCTTGCTGGTTCAGGTTCTTCACGTCCTTCGGGTCCGTTTGGTCTTTCGGGTCCGCCATCGGAAGTCCTCCACCTACGGGAAAAAGGGTGTCCCCATCAATCTCACGCGACGCCAAGCGGGCGGGAGGCCACGCCGAATCGCCAGGACACGAGGCCCGGCCGGGGGATGTGCTTCTGCGAATGCCTCTACATTCTAATACCGGCCCGTCGGCACGATCCTGACTCAGCTATCGAAAGATCTTATGCGTGCACCTCGTCCATCCGACGAAATGGGCTACGTCTACCATGGGAGATTCCAGACACCCATGCTGTTGTCACGGTCCCCCGCATTCATTCATTCGCGGCTCGCACGTTCGGCGCAAGACCACGGCCTCTGGTCATCTCGAACACGCCGAAGGCGAGTGCCCGACGCTCGGCACCAGGTCGGTATCTGACATTCCTTTCCTTCACGGAAAGCGAGCCAATCGGCGACCGAGGCGACGAGCTGATTACGCGGATTCCACCCAGCGGTCAGATTCGTAGACAAACTAATCGCGTCCCTGTTTCCCTCCCCTGTTTCTCTCCCCGCGTCCCTGTTTCCCTCCCCAGGACGGAGGGAGCAGCAGGTCGTCGGTTCGTCGTCTGTTGATGAGCTCACGCAAAGGCGCAAGGGCACAAAGAAGCTGGGCGCGGAGAAGGGAATGAATCGGCAAAGCCGGACTTCTGACAATCGAATACCAAGAGGAGTTCACGCAAAGGTGCAAAGGCGCAAAAAAGGGGGGGCGCCGCAGAAAGGAATGAATTGGCAAGGCGTACTTCTGACATCGAAGACCGAGTGGAGTTCACGCAAAGGCGCAAGGGCGCAAAGAAGCGGGGATGGCGGAGGGCGGAGGAATTTTCCTCGAAATGGACGAATACCACATCTATTGCGCAAACAGATCGAGGCGTTTGTAGATCATCTAGGGTAGAGGCCAAGAATACCGTCAATCTTTTGGTGTCGAAGGGAGGCCGATCGCCTTGAAGCATTGTCGATCGCAACATTCGCGGTGGGGCGCGGGCGTCATGGACGCGCGAAGCGGCCGGGGCCTCGGGGTCGGGCCGGCGGCTCCGCGGACGAGGAATGCCGACGCCGCTGGAGGACGGTGGGTTGCAGCCACCCTACGACTCGCCCCCACTGTTGTGTGCCCGGACTCCTCCCGCACCGGATGGTGGGTTGCACCCACCCTACGACTCGCCGCGGCTGTCGGCTGGCCTTACACCTCACGCACCAGTCGGGTGGGATTTACACTACTGTACAAATGCTTGAGACCCTCCAGATGCGCCATTATGCGCCACAATGCGCCACGGTTCGAGGTGGGCGGCGGCGGTTCGAGGGCGAGACGCAAATCGGGGTGGCACAGGAGGATCAGAGTTCTTGGGGCTAGCATTCTGGCGGTTCAAATACACCGTGGCGCCCGATGCACCGATGCGCGACAGTGCGCCACGGGTTCTGTTCACTATTAACAGGCCCGGGCTGGGGGAGGGATACAGCCGCCTGCGTCCCAGGCGGAGAACCGCGAGTGGGGGGGAGTGGAGAAGCCGTTTTCACAAGTGCACTTGCGGAGGGCGGAGGGCGGAGGAATTTCACTCGAACTGGACGAATTCCACATCTATTTCGCACACGGATCGGGGCGTTTGTAGATCATCTGGGTAAAGGCCGAGGATATCGACATTTTTTTCAATTGGAGCTGGATCGCCTTGAGGCATTGTCGATCGCAACATTCGCGGTGGGGTGCGCGCGTCGTGGACGCGCGAAGCGGCCGGGGCCTCGGGATCGGGCCGGCGGCTCCGCGGAAGAGGAATGCCGACGCCGCTGGAGGACGGTGGGTTGCACCCAACCTTTGGACACCCAGGGCGATGCCTCGGAAACCCAAGGCGTTGCCGTTGGGCTGGGTTGTTGTGGCCTTTCGGGCCGGAAGGGGGACCGTGCGGCGCGAAATGCCCTCGAGTTTGGGCCGGGCCGGGCGTGGGACGGTCTTGACCACGGGGAGGGTGAGTTTTCACCCGTTGGGCCGAGGGATTATGGAGGGGGACTAGTTGCGTTATCCTCTTTCCCTCTCAGCATTTCCGTGCTGCTCTACAGTGTTCCGGCCAGCCATCGGACGGGGTTCATGACAGCGAGCAAGATGAGACTTTTTTAGGGTCGGGAGTCCCATATAGTCCCATATAGTTCCATTCACTTATACTTATTTGGAAGGCGCGAAGTCCGTCGGAGAAGAGACCATGATTCCAACTGCTTTGAACGAGCAACAACACACGAATGATGCATCCGTGTTGTTCACTATGTTTGAACGGCTTTTTTCGGGCTGGAAATGACGAGCGAAAAGCCACGGTGATCGGATAGGTGGCGTACTTGATAAAGCGTCGGGCCTGGGGCGTCGGATGGCACAACGATCCGCACGTGGAGCTCGCCATCGGCGGGCGTTTCTCGTCCCGTTCTCGTCCCATTCTCGTCACGGTCTCGTCACGCCCTCGACACGGTCTCGTCACTTCTCGACACGACATCGACACGGTTTCGTCACTTCTCGACACGACATCGACACGACATCGACACGCACTTAACCTGTGTTCTAGCTGACGGTTAGAGCGAGAAACCGACGAAAACTCCCGGAGACTCGATGTGCCCTCGATACCCGTAAGTCCTTCTAGCGGGTGGGATTATGAGAATTGGGCATTTTTGGGGCTTCGGTCCCTTTTCTGTACACCGTCGTGCCGATCAAAGCACGGCTTGGGGGTATCGCCGTCGCGGGCGCATAGACAGCGGTATGACGCGGGCTGAAGCCTGACCTACGGAAACGTCAGGCGGGAGCCTGGCCTACGGGAACGTCAGGCTGAAGCGTGACCTGCACTGGCGTGGGGTCGTTCCCTTAATGCTTACGGGCAAAGGGGCATCGTCAAATCTTCAAAACGAACTTCCCCGGGAGATTGGCAGGCGGGACGGACGGATTTTTTGGGATCATGGATGCCGGTCGTTGTCCGAACGCGAGCGACAGGCACGTTTGGACGGTCGCGGCGCGGAGGAACTGGGGATCTAGGATTCGAACCTAATATTCCGCTGTTTCGCTCGCGTTGAGGTTGCAGTGCACTCGCATTGCAAGCCCCAACGATCTAATGCCTTAGGCCCTCATCCAGGCTTCGTTCGCATTGTACCCGCGTTGGGCTCGTGTTTCCAATGCTGCACCCAAATTGCACCCAAAATCGGGGTGAGATTTTCCCGATGCTCGCCAACGCCAACCTCCTTCCAGCCGGCTTACTTCGCACAATTCTGGTTGTGAGTGCGTTTCGTCGCTATGCAACCGAGTAAACGTCATGGAGCAATCGCGATTCCGACTAATATCTCAATATGACTGATACATCGTCGCCACCATCACATGGAAAGGCCATTTGCGAGCGGTTCGACGCTCGGGTTCGCACGGCCTTAAATCGGGATTCGCGGCGCTGGCGGCGCTTAGCCGGAGCCTCAGTCTTCATCGAGAACGTCATGGCGGTCCATCGGTCTCTATGCACAATAAATCCTTGGAACGCGAAATCATGGCGTGTTATGATCCTGACTAAAGTCTTTGGGACGCTGCGGCGCGACTCCCTATTCAAGCGCAAAGTTTCGTAAATACTGCGACCAACGCCGCTTCGAACGCGTGTTGTTAGCTGCAGCAGGTGGTGAAACGCTCCGCGATTCACTGCAGATGAAGTCAAAGCTTCGCTTGATTTTGCGCTGCGCATCAGCGATTGCGACATGGTAGGGCAGTTAGTAGGTTCGGCGACAACATACGCGCAAGCACGGGTAAAGCGGCGACCTCACGTAACGCGTCGTGACTTTGGGGCCGCGCTCGTCGATGACGATTGGAGTACGACGACGGCGTTGTGAGCCGACTTGATCCACGATGCCGTTGCTCTTGTGTGGATGTGCTACAGAGCTTCTCTGAATCGCTGATATCTACTCCCGGGCGATAGGGACACCTAATCCTTCGGATTCGTGCTAATTGCGAAGTGGTGAGAATCTTTCGCGATTCTATGACAGACAACTTGAGGAATGAGTCATGAGTCGATCCAACACGAGGCTCTGGACGCTACGCAAACGGACTCACGGACCGACGGGCGGGCGACATCCGCTGCGCCCGAATTTCGATGTTCTCGAGAACCGGCAGTTGCTCGCGACTACTGGGCTCGCGCCGATGATCACGGTGGGGCGGGTGCTGTCCGCCTATGCGGTAGGCGACGTGCAGAATAACCAACTCACGGAAACACTAACGGTCTACAACGAACAGTCAGACACCGAGACGGGTGTGCTGTTGACGGACACGCTTGCCACTGGGGTTCTCGTTGCTGAGCGCGTCGGTTCAGCCGGATCAGAGCGGGCAGAATCTGGCTTGGAGTTTGCCGGACATCGCGGGCTATGACCGGGACAGCGTCACGGTAACGCTCTCGCTGCCGGCGACAATTCCAAGCTCCGTTGATACCGGTGCCGCGGCGTACGCGATTCTGGACGCTGGCGAAGTAACCGACGCCGCCCCCGCGGCCACTTTGCGAGCCGGCACGATTGATCCGAGCCTTCTGGCTTCGACTCCCGACGCGAACACGACCGATCCTTTCATTCAAGATGAGGCGGCCCAACTCGACTACAACGCAACGAACATATTCAATTACCTGCACACGCAGATCGGATACAACTCATATCTGGGCTCGGTGCGTGGGGTGCGCGGAACTCTTTGGTCGAATGCGGGTAATGCCCTCGACGTCGCGAGCTTGGGTGTCGCGTTGATGCGCGCGTCTGGTATTCCTGCGCAATACGCCCAGGGGACTTTGACCAAGTCCGGCGCCCAAGCGCTCATTTTGAGTATGTTCCCGGCGTCGTATCAGACGGTCGGCTACATACCGGCCGGAACGCAGGTCGCCGATCCTGCGAATGATCCGCAACTCCTTTCTGAGACCGAATCACACTACTGGTTTCAGTACGACACTGGTAGCGGCATGGCGAACGCCGATCCGGTCATGCCCGGTGCGACCGTGGGGCGCCTATTTGCGAGCGTGCAGTCGACGTTCACCGAGGTACCAGATAGCCTGCGCGAGAAGACCGAGGTGAGTCTGAACGCCGAGATCTACGCCGTGGCGGCCGTGGCATTTGGCGGCGGGCTGGCAACGACGACTGTTCTTGATCAGACTTTCAACGACGTCGACCTGGTCGGGCGGCCCATCACCGTCGGGGTCTTCGCTAGCTCGAACACGGTGGGCTTGACGTACGCAACGCAGACGAATAACTATGAACCCTACATCGTCCTCGGCGATGAGGCATTCCCTGATCCCAGTCATGATGAGGTCATTCACGGCTCGGAATTCCAGGAAGTCCTGACGGATTTCCCCCTGGGTAGCTCCGTCCTGACGGGTCTCACGCTCAGTGTGACGCTCAGCGGTCCGGTCGGGCCGGCGGAGTCCTATCAGCGGATGCTGGTAGATCGGATTGGATACGCCACGCGGCAGGCGATGACCTCGGCCACCATTCAACTTCCTCCACTGGATACGAGCGCCGCTCCAATCCTGAATGATTATGACACGTACACGCTCAACGTCCTTCCCGGCGCCCAAGACTCGAACGTCTTCCAACCGCTCCAGGCCGAAGCAAACGAGGAGAACGCCATCGCTAATTCTGACCCGGGAGCCGGCGATCTGGCGCTCATGGCGTTCGCCAGGGCAGAGCTCGCCCAGCTCGCGGCCGCATCGGACCATTTGTCGGGAAATCTCGGCGCTCTCACAGAAACGACCGTCTACTACGACCGTCCCCGGCTGACGCTCCTCACGACGGGCGTTACCGGTGACTCGAGTGACGCTAAGCTCTCGGTCGCTATCGACCTGGTTCGTGAACACATGCAGGCAATCGTCTGGCCTGGCCAGAACCCGAGTGCGGCAATCGATTTTGCTGCCTCACACGGATTCGTGGATAGCATTCTCGAGGGCCAAGCATTCCCCACAACTCAGAGTAGTGTCAACTCGAGCGCGGCAGGGGTCTTTCTTCAGTCGATCCAGGAGGGAATCCCGCTCGTCACCGTCAGCAGCGACAACATCGGTCTGTTCCAGAATCTGGACCTACCTACCGAAGCGAAGGCGAGAATCGTGAGCGCTGTGCAGAGCGGACTGGACGTTATCGTGCCAGCTCAGAGTGTGCTCGTAAACGGAGCATCGACTACGGCGTGGCTGGAGATCAATCCGACAACCGGTGACTTGGTCGCTGTCGCACAGGATGGCGGGCATCAGGAGGCAATTGAGTACGTAGTTGTTGTTGAGATTGAAGAGACAATTACCTACACGATTTTCGACTTGATCCCTACTCCTATCGAGCTTAAGCCAGTGAAGGAGCAAGCTGCATTCTGGGCGCATGTGGCCGCGATTGCTCTGATTCCATTCGATATCGAAGCAGCCAGCATTGTAAAAGATATCGGCGATTTCCTTACTGATCTAGCTGAATATGATCCCTCGATCTCGCCGGTGCTCTCGGTGCCACATGTTCCATTTCCCGACCATCCGACAAACACTTCGTCGTCCGCGGTTTCGATCCAAAGCAACAGTGCGTCCGGCGAATCGACCGGCAACTCGCAGATTACAAGCGTGGCGGTGGCAAATCAGATCGCGGTCTCCTGGAAGTCCAACGCTTCAACGACGTTTCTCGTCGCGTCTCTGGTATCAAGCGGGGCAGAAGTGCTAGATCAAAATGGGAACGCCCTGGGATCGGGCGCCGTCGCGCTTACTTCGACGGTCGGCGTGCAAGCATCGGTCTCCGGCAACCCGAACATTAGCGCAATGGGGCAAGGGAACGTCTCCGTTTACGCCGCCGCAACTTCCATCGATGTGAGCACTAACTGGACGAATTATGTTGCCAGCGTCACCGGCGGTGCCACGATCGTCCTCACGACCAATGGTCTCACACTCAATGGGCAAGTCCTCCCCATGGGCAAGTACACGATCCACGTGGACTCCGCGCAATTATCCGGCAGCGGCCCCGGCACCTCGGCTAGTTTCTCAGGCGCGGTTTCGATCACGGCCGATTCGGCCACCGTCCAGGTTTCGCCCGGGAGCGGGAGTGTGGCCGTCGGGGGCAAGCCGCTCGATCCCGAGGACGAGGCGACTCTTGATAATTACTCAGGCACCATTTCCGTGACGGCGAGTGGCGGCGGTTCGGATGACGTGGCTCTTACTGGCAACGCCGGAAACGTCCTCCAGGTTGCCGTCACGCCGTCCGCCTTCACCACAGATCAGAACACACCTATAGCCTTCAGCCCCAGCATCGATACCAGCTTTGCCGATACCTACACCTTTCGGGCCCAGGGTCCTAGCGGCTGGACGGTCACGACCGATGAGAACGGCAATGTCACGGCAACGCCGGCACCGGGAACGCAGACTGGCACATACCCAATCCAAATCATCGTCCAGTCAACCACAAACCCCGACCTGATCGCGCAAACGACAGTCAACGTGGCGGTCCAGCCGACCACGGCCGGCAGCAAACTCACGGTCGTGCCCGACCCGCTGCTCACTGTGCCATATAACGGCGCCCAGCTACCGACCGCCTTCCAAGCGACGATCCAAAATACCGGACCGACGCCCCTTACTGATGAACTGACGTTTTCGAACTTACCGAGCGGCTTCACAATTCTCGACAGCGGTACGTCGGTTACAGTTCCCGCCGGGCAGACCGGCATTCTCGGTATTTATCTCGTGCCGAGCAGCGGCCCCGTACCCGCTCCTGGTACTCAGGTATCGTTCACCGTCACTGCGACGAGCACGTCAAAGCCTCCGACGACGCTAGCGCAAACGCTGACATTCACCATCCCCAATATCGATGCGGTTACGCTCACGTGCGCGCCGGTTTCCATCAATACCATACCCGGAGGCTCATCTAACGGCTTGCTTACGATTACGAACGCAGGAAATGTACCCGAGGACATTAATCTCTCGTCGGTCGCGTCAACCGGACTGACGATCTCCGGACTCGCGGATCTCGCTCTTCAGCAGGGGCAGTCCGGCGCCGAAACCATCGGCATCGCCACCGATTCCTCGGTGTCACTCGAGAGCTTCCTCCAGACGACGATCACCGCAAGCTACGGACCGAGCGACGCGAGCCTCTCCGCGACGTTGCAACTCCCCGTCAACGTCGTCGTGCCTGGGGCCGACGCAATAGCGGATGCCGGGGTCGCAGCCGGACAGCTCGGATACACTGCGATCGCAGCCCGGCTTGATGATCTCAGCACGGCTCTGACAAATCTTGTCGAGAATCCGACCAGCGCTGTCTATTTGAGCCAGGCCGTGGCGACCATCAATGCTCTCTCGGGCTTGTTCACGGCTGATGCCTACCTTTCTGCGTTAATTCCAACACTGGCGAACGACGCAGCGGCGCTCGCCGCGGCAACGAGCCTTCCGGATATCAACAGTGCGCTCTCAAATTTGGCGAACGACCTGGGCGTAGTGGGCACGACGTTATCCGACGAAGTCGCTCACAGCCTCACAATCGTCCTAGATCCCAATCAGGGTCAAGCGCTCCCCCAGCATCCGGTCCTGTATCCAATCGACATCAAGAATACCGGTAATGAGCCCACAACTTACGACTTTAGCGTGCTCGGGCTGCCCGATGGCGTGACAGCCGCGTTCAACTTTCCATCCGTCACACTCCAGCCTGGCCAGGAATTGTTTGGCGGGCAGAACGGCGCCGTATTGACGGTCACTGAAACCGACCCGCAAGAAAGCACGATCGGTTTCAATGTAATAGCGACGGCCGAGGGCGCGCCGGAAATCGGCCGAAGCGCTCCTGGTGCGCTAACCGTGCGGAGCGCCTTTGTGCAAGTGGCTTCAGTGAGTCCGAATCCGTCATTCACGCAGGCCGGTGGGCTGGTGGATGTGACTGCTCGAGTTCTGAATGTGATCGCGAACGCTATTAGTGGTCAAGTTTATTTCACTGTGACCGCCCCGGGTGGCGCGGTCGTTTTTACGTCGACGCCGGTGGCCGAAACGTTCTACGTTGGAACTGCCCTCGCAACGGTCGATCTTGGCTCTTTCGATACGACAGGATTGTCTGATGGCTCGTACACCATTACCGCCGTCGTAACCGACAGCGCCGGGAATCCGCTTTCTACTGTGCCAGGCCAAGCTTCTGTCACCGTCGGATCGCCAGTAACCGCGAGCTTGATCTCCGATACGAATCCCGCAGATTCGGATTTCCAATATGCTCAAAACGAGAACACGACTCTCACCGTCAACACGCAGGGAACTTTTCCCGCCCCGCTGACACTGAGTGGATTCACCGGCACCGACGCGTTGGAAACTGGCGTCGCAATCGACGGGAATCTGGCATATGTATGCGGGATTAAGGACATAAGCATCGTCGATATCACGGACCCGGCAAACCCGACAGTCCTGTCCACATTCGGCAGCGACGTGATCACCCAAGGCGGCCTGAATCTTTGCCGCATCTCGGGCACGCTTCTTCTAGTCGCGTCTGAGAACACCGTCAACTCCAACTTCTTCAATCTTTTGATTTATTCAATCGCCAGTCCGACCAGCCCGACCCTGATCAGCGATACGCCGATTAATTATCACTTCTTCTCTGACATGTACATTCAGGGAAGCACTGTTTTCTTTCCGCTCAATGGCGTCAGCACTTTTGTCGGCGTTATCCTCGACGACCAGTTCGGCGACTTTGTGTCGGTCGATTTCAGCGACCCTTCAGCTCCCAAGTTGTCCGACGTATTATTCAACAATCGAGGTGAGCCCGATGGCGGAGATTACCTGGAAAATGGCGTGACCGCGGTGAACAGCCAGACCATGTATGTCGCAAGCACGACATCCAAGGGCTCGAATTCTCAAGTCGGTAGCGGAGAATTATTGGTTGTCAATACTTCCGATCCGACGCATATGGCTGTGACCGATACCCTTGATATTCCAGACACTGTTCAACTCCTCGATGTTGTGACGGACGGCGATCGAGCCCTTGCAATTGGTAGTACCGGCGGATACACGATCAGTTCCGGCTTATCGACGGAAGTGATCTCGGGTACCCTCACAGCGACTCTCCTAAACATTTCAAATCCGTTGGACCCGACAATAATCGGATCGACCCTTGTCACGCAGAACCAGTTCTTCAATCGAGGTCAAACAACGGGCTCGGCGAAAACGGACCTGCTCGACTTAGGCGATGACCGCTATGCCATAAGCGACACCCAATTCAACGGACAACCTGTGTTGACGATGGTCGATGCGACTGATCCGAACCACCTCATTACGAGCGTTCTTCCCACATCGAGCCCAACGAACGCAATGGCGGTTTCTGGAAATTCACTTTACGTCACCAGCCAAGACGGATTCTCTGTATACGAAATTGGCCAGATCGTCGGAGTACCATTAACCGTTTCCGTTGACCTTCCGACGGGAACTGACGTTACGTATGACCCAACCACATTCAGCATCGCCCCGAGCGAAATAGACCACAACAATGGATTCGATACGATCACTTGGTACACATCCCTGGGATCTGGGATTGACGACTTGACGATCACATGGAACTCGAAGCTGAGCGCGGATGTGCCGTCTGGTGCGTATGCTGTCACGCTCGGTGGAACGGTTAGTTACGTGAGCCAAGGGACGACTGGGATTTTGAATTTGCCTGCTACGTTCCTCGATGTCTATCGGTATTCGTTTGTATTCGCCTACCCGGCGACCAAAACCGTCCAACCTGGCCAATCGGCGAATTACACCCTCGATATCGATCAGGACCTCTCGACTCCAGATACATACAATTTGTCAATAGCTGGTCTGCCGAGTTCGTGGCTCGATGCGATACCGACCACGGTAATCGGCCTGGTCCACGAGTATTCGCAAATCCCTCTGACAATTACGCCAGACGTGACCGCTACGCCGGGAGCGTACGACTTCACATTATCGGTGACCGATGGCGTTGTCAGTGACTCCATCCAGCTTGTCCTGATCGTTCAAGGGCAACCGATTTCTCAACCGGCGGTTGATTCTCATGGGATCGTAGTTACGCTCAGCCCATCGTCCGCAGAGGCCGGACAGGGCACGTCAGCTCAGTACACCGCAGAATTGACAAACACTGGAAGCGCGGACGATTCATTCACGCTTTCAACTGCCGGCTTGCCTTCAGGAATTGCGGCGGCTTTCGGACAAACAACAATTGACGTTCCGCCCGGTGCCAGCAACTTCCGAGACGTGACACTAACGCTCACGCCCCAGCTCGGAGCCGCCGCGGGAACAGACGCTTTCCAGATCACGGCAACTTCGACAAGCCTACCTCCCATTTCCTATACGGCTAGTGCTTCGCTCACCGTTGACTCGGGTGGTGTGAGCGTTGCGATCTCACCTCAGTCGGACGCACCGGGCAGCCCGTTCGACGCGACCTTAACCAACACGGGTTCGAATAGCGACACGTTTGACCTCAGCCTCGGCGGTCCCGCCGCGTTAGTGTCGACGCTTGGACAGTCCCAAGTCACACTGGCGCCGGGTGCGTCACAGATGGTCTCGATCAGCACGTCGGCCGTGAATTTCGCCGACCAAGGCGGTCTGGCTTTGATTGCATCGGCCACGTCGGAAACGGATCCTGCCATCCAGGCGGACGCCACCGCGACGTTGAGCATCCCGGCGACCGAGGGACTCACGGCTGGGCTCAACCCGAGCGTCCAGGTTCTTCCAACGCCAGGCTCGTCGTCGTTCCTGGTGATGGTCAACAACACGGGTAACAGCGAGGACTCCTACACCGCGACCATCACGGGAACGACCGGCCCGTTGACGGCCACATTGACGGGCCTCGACGGATCGCCAACCCAGACGATCTCGACCTTCAGACTGCCCGGGTTATCGACGGGCGCGATCTTGCTCCAAACAAGCCTGACAAGCTTTGGCCAAGGGACCGTGACCGTGCAGGTGAGCTCGCAGACGCAGCCGACCGAGTCAGCGTCGGTAACAGCTATGGTAAAGACAGCGGCGACGCCAAGCTGGAGTGGGCTGTCCGCTCCGACGATCAGTTTCGGCACAGCGGGTGTCACGCTCTCGGGCGAAATCGGCGGCCCGGCCTCGCTCATCCCGTCGGGCAATGTCGCGATTACACTCGACGGCGTCACTGAGACAGCCGCGATCGACACCACGACCGGCGACTTCTCCGCGAGCTTCAACACGGCCGCGCTCGGCGTGGCTGCTTCGCCCTACACCGTCTCCTACAGTTATGCGGGCGACGAGAACTTCGCCGCCGGCAGGAACACCACGACACTCACGGTCAACCAGGCCGCGCCGACCGTCACGTGGGCAACGCCCGCTGACATCACGTATGGCAAACCTCTCGGGGCGGCACAGCTCGACGCGACGGCTTCCGTGGCAGGTACATTCGCCTATTCGCCGGCTCTAGGAACGGTGCTCGGCGGAGGTCAGGGGCAGACCCTGTCGGTGCTATTCACCCCAACCGATTCGGCCGACTACAGCACAGTTCCTGCGTCAGTGATGATTAACGTCAGCCAGGCACGGCCCTCCTTCACCAACGCCCTTTCGGCGCCGACAATCACCTTCGGCACCGCTAACGTCTCACTATCGGGCCAGATCGATGCGTCGGGGTCACCGATCCCCTCCGGTGACGTCTCAATCACCGTAAATGGCGTCACCGTGACTGCCCCCATCGACACCGCGACCGGTGACTTTTCCGCGAGCGTCAGCACTGCCGCGTTCGGCGTCGCGTCGTCGCCTTATACGATCCACTACAGTTTCCCGGCCACCGTAGACTTCATGTCTGCGACCAGAACGACCGTACTGACAGTCAACAAGGCGACGCCGACGCTCGCGTGGGCCACGCCCGCAAGCATCACGGATTCGACGCCTCTGAGTTCCGCGCAGCTCGACGCCACGGCCTCGGTGGCGGGCACGTTCGTCTACACTCCGGCGGCAGGCACTATCTTGCACGCAGGCCAGAATCAGACGCTGTCGGTGCTCTTCAAGCCGGCCGACTCGGCCGACTACGCGACGGCAGGAACCACGACGACAATCGCCGTCTCAACCACGGAGAACACAACGTCGCCAGTGACAATCACGGCATTTCAGGTCAGGAAGGTCCAACTTGGTAAGAAAGGTCATAAATCGAAAACCTTCGCGCTCTTCGTCCAGTTCAGTGGCGCCCTCGATACTTCTGCGGCCCAGAATGTTGCGGCATACACTGTCTTTTCGGGCAAGATAAACAAAGTTCACAAAGTTCCGCGAATCGTCTATAACAAGCGGGTGCCACTGTCTCAGGCGGTCTACATCTCCTCAACGAACAGTGTGATCCTTTTCCCCAGAGGCAAGCACATTTTGCCGAAGTTCGAGCAATTGCAAGTCAACGTATCGCTGCTGACCGATCCTGAAGGACGACCAATCAACAACGGCAAGAATTTCACCGCCTCGGTGGCGAGGAAGGGGCTTGTCGTTTCAACCAGCGCAGTGTTGCGGCCATCGAAGCCCGGGCTCCTGCGGCTATCGACGCGTTTTTTGAACGCGGACTGGCGCCCCGCGTGAGCGATTTCCGCGTCGCACGCTCGTGGCGGAAATCGCAAACTCGGTGACCATCGCACTTGGAAATTCGTCCACGAGAGTTGCAAAACCGCGGAGTATGCCGCTTATGCGAGCCAAATGTTGGCGTGGTGCGAGAGCTGTCTGCTTTTTGCCTATCCGGAGCACAGGCAGCGCGTCAACGACATCTCATCCCTCTGTTCTCTGCGATTTACCCGATGCGATCAGAGGCGGCGCGGGCCTGTTAGCAAGTAGCCCTTTGCCGACCGCATGCTAGAGACCGATCATGATGCCAGAAGATATTCCCGAATTCAAAAACTACCCGGCTGTGTACGCATTTGTGAAAGATCATCTTTCGATGCAGTTCGGTGACGCACGCAGCATGATGCTAATCGTGGTCTCGGACAACGGTTTCGCTCACGGTTGCAATTTCGCGGCAGCGTCGACGCTCTGCAATCTCATCAGCGGGCTCTCCGTTTCTCTTTACAAGCCGCCGCGCGTCCCTAAGCACCGGCGGCGGAAAAACGGCCCGAATCGAGTTGAAACTGGTTATCTCTTCAAGCGCTTGCTCGAACGCTTCTTTCCTTGGGAGAAAGGCGAAAATCGGAAGAAAAAGTCGAAAGTCATCTACGACCTCGTGCGAAATTCCATAAACCATGCCTTGGCAGCCGACTATCCCGATCACAGGATCGCAATCCGCAAGGGCAGACCCTGCGCCATGGCTGTAACACGTGAAGGCTGGACACAAGACGAGCTTGACGACATCGTAAGGTCCGCAAATAGACCGCAGTATCTTCCACTTCCGCTCGTCGGCTCCGACAAGGACTGGTCCTTGTGCGTAGAATCGCTTTATTGGGGTGTGTTTCAACTTCTGCGGCGTCTTGCCGCAGATGTATCCCAAATGCAGCGAGCGGAGAAGCGGCTATCGAAGCCCGAAGTCGTGTGGAATCACCGGGCATAGCGCGAGTTCGCTAACCCCATCCGAAGCGCCTGCCGTGTGTGGTAGGCTGATTTCGCTCGAAGTCATCGGAAGGAGCGGTCCAAAGCAATGCGGCTCCCGGATGAAGATGAGGTAAAGCCGATTATTCGGCAACGGCTTAAGCCTGAGCTTGACCTCGCCTCTGATATCCTCGATCTCGGCACCGGCATCTTTGATCGGCCGGGAACGATCGAAACGGTCCCCGGCTTGGACGAACTTGTCGTGGTCATTGCCCTTGGCCTGGTTGCCAAGGCATGCAAGCAATACCGGGCCATCGGCGAACTCGTGGAGCTCGGACTGGGCGAAGTGGTCGGCAACAACCTGCGCATCCTGCTGGAAACGATGCTCGCGGTGGAATTCATCCTTCGGCGGAAAGTCCCCCTCAAACAAAACGGGAAGCTGCTCCCGCCGATCAAAGGCAAAGCTCTGACGACCAGATTTCGTGCGGCCTTGTACATGGCTAACGACGCGTTCAATGCCCGTAAATTCGTGCTGGGGCTGATGGCGACGCCAGGGTTGAAGAGGCAGTTATCAGTCGAGACTCGAAACCAGGCCGTAAGTAACGCGATGACTTGGGAAGCTGAGATAGGGACGGACTGGGCCAAGCGCGTCAAACGCTACGGCTATGCGGGCGTGTCAGTCAGCGACCTGGCTGACAGCCTGGGTCACACCCGACTCTACGCTGCAATCTATCGGCTCAACTCTGCGGGAGTTCATTCCAGCGACGCCATGTCCTATGTTCGCGACGGGGACCATGACGAATGGCACTTCCTGGCATCCGCTGATCCGCGCGGCATCGCCAATCCGCTGTGCTTGGCGAGTCAGCTTGTCCTTAAGATCATTCTGACTATCGACAAGCGATTGCGATTGGGATTGCGCCACCGCGCTCAAGAACTGCTCACGAGGACAACACGTATGAAAACTCATTTTCCTGTCAGTTAAGTTGGTCGGGTCCCGTATCACGTACGCCTTTGCTACTCGAGAGCCAGCGATATCCCCGCTGTTATCTATCTACGTGTAAGGCTTCACAATTTAGCGAAGTGTTCCGTCAGCTTTGATGTGGTCAGCATGCGCCACGATTAGAGTGTGGCCAAATCCTTCTTCGCGCACAAATCCGCACAGCCGATAGTCAAAGGTCGTGCCGAGTTGCCCGTGAACGGTATATACCGGGCTGCCGCTGATTCCGCCATAGCTGGTTAACGGCTTCTGCCCCTCTGGCACATGACTGTAGGCGTCCTGGGTTTCGTCAGCCATCACAAATTGTTTTTCACTAATTGACGAAACTCTGCGGCCGATGCTGAGTGGACTAACGCCGAGCGTGTCCGCTGCAGATGGCCCACGACTCTGGCCTGGATATCCGACGACGACTACGCGCGTTCCTAGTCCGGGTCGGTCCGGCGGCCAGAACGGAACACGAAAGAAACTCTTTCCGAGCAAACCCACTTTTTCGGGCGAAATTGCGATCGTCGCGAGGTCAAAATCACGGTCGGAATCGATGATCTCGTCATCGGAGACATCTATGCAGTGCGTGCCGTCAATCCCGGTCATCACAAGTTTTGCACATGGCGCTTCTTTTCGATGCCGGTTGAACGCATCATGAACGTGATGATTGGTGACCAATAGTTTTATTCGCCCCGTATCCACCAAGGCCCCGGTGCCGTTGTTCGAGACGTCGAATGCGGTCGGATGCTCTGCCTTCGCGATCGCCAGCATCACCATGAATGGCGACAGCAATTCTATATCTCGCAGTCCAATTCGCCTCGCTAAGACCGGACGCATGTCAAGTTTGCACCGCAAGCGATCCAACTCCTCACGAAAGTTATTGAGCAGTCTCGGATCTGGGTGCTTTTTTCGCGGCATTCGTCGAAACTCCTAACTCAGCGAACCTTTATAATAGACGATTGGTCTTCCCCATAAAATGCAAATGACCATGGCATTTGATTCCGTTCGGTACGCCATTGTTGGAGATCGTGGACTCAACGCAGAGCCCGAACGGCAAACATGACCAAGGCGCTAGTGCGCACGAGAACGCGAGATCATAAGGGCAGGGCAGTTCTCTACTGTTCCTCCTGGAACAATGTCGATTCAAGTTTCGTGGCGTGCGAGCAACCACATTCCGACAGATGACGTTTCGAAGACTCCTGATCATGCCGCGCTTGAGTCAGCCAACGCGCGCATCCGCCGCGATTGAATTTCACCTTAACTAGGCGTCGTGTGAAGATCTGAGAACCGCGTCGATTGAGAACCCGCTGGCGCTCGATCAACGGTGGCGAGTGTTTCCCTTTTAAATGCGCAAGCACAAGACCGATCGATCATGCTTAGCGTGATAGAGGCGGTTCGGCGAGCGCTCGAGGAGTCCACCGAGGCTCCGACGGAACTCCTTCTCTAGCGCTTCAACGGGCGACTTTGAACTGACCGTTTTGTTCTGGCCGGTCGCTACTGATCTGCGGCGATCTAGGATCTTGGCACCCAGCCCGAAAAACGCCTTAAGTCCTTATATGATAAGCACTTAGCTGGGGATCTAGGATTCGAACCTAGACTAACTGATCCAGAGTCAGTCGTGCTACCGTTACACCAATCCCCAAAAACGGCGCGAAACCAGGCTATCACGCATCTTCCGCATCCTACGGAAATCTTATCGGCCTTTCAAGATGAGCCGAGGCGGGCAAGCGGGGCAAGTAGTTGGTCTCGAGGAGCCCAACGAAAACCACCACACCTGCTGGACCCACCATTACAGGCTCGGGTTCGAAAACTCCCTGAGCGGCAACGTCACCGGCACCTGGTGCCGCGAGCTGCGCGCCACCGCCTCCGTGAACTGCATGTAACGCACGCCCGTCGTGAAATCCGTCCGCGTCACCGGCCGCTCACCACGAATCGCCGCGATGAAATCCGACTCGACGCGCCACGAGGCCCGTTTCGAATCCGGAATCGGAATCGGCTCCAAACTCCCGGCGCCGCGCTTCCCACCCCGAATCTCATCTCGCAACAAGTCGTAAATCAATGTCCCTTCGTCACCATAGAGCGCGACTCCCATCGATGTATCATTCCAGACCACCCCACTGAATCGATACACCCCGCACGAACCATCCGACTGCGTCGTCACTACCTGCACACTATCGGGCGTGCCGACCTTCGTCCGCTTGCCCTGCTCGGGATCAAACCGATCGCGCACGACCTTCGAAGCATACGCCAGCACTCGCGTCGCCGGCGCGACCCAGCGCAGCACCGTCTCATAGACGATGCCCAACGTCAACATGTTAAATCCCGAATACTTCGTGATCTGTCGCCAACCCATCGGCGTCTCCGCATCGGCGAGAACGTCGCTCAAGGAATGCACGTGCACCTCTCGCAGCTTGCCTAGATACCCCGACGCGATCAGCGAACGCATGAACGCGTCACCCGCCAGACCATAAGGGCTGGGCACGATCATCGCCGTCAGCCGCGGTAACTCGAGCGACCGATCCAGCATCCGCTGCGCCTCACGCGCGTTCATCGCCATTCGAGCCTGAGTCAGCACATGCTTCCCCGCATCAAATGCCGCAAGCGTGACGGGGCAATGCAAGTAGGGCCAGGCCCCGATGACCACCGCGTCGACATTCGGGTCGGCTACCAGTTCTTCCCAGCTTCCGTGGACCTTTGGAATATCGAATTCGCTCGCAATGCGCATCGCCGACTCACGATGGCGATTGCACACCGCCACGACCCGCACGCCGGAAATCGCCTTGAAGCCCGGAAAATGTCGCGAGCGAGTGATCTGCCCCGCCCCGACAATTCCAATACGAATGTCGCTCGCAGCCATCGGCCTGCCCCGTCTGCATGTTGCGCTCTCAAGATGATGGGACGGCACTTTCCGCGATTCTAGTTCGTTCGCTCAGGCGATGCGACCGGAGATCTCGCGGAAAGCGATCGGATGCTCACTCTGGTGCCCACGCACCCGGTTCAACAGAGACGCTCGGTCCGGTCGTCACGGGTTGCCCTTGCTGCTTCGAGCTGCATCCGGCGCCGCGGGAACAGCGGGCCGTAATCTGCTCCGGCATAACCACCGACAAAGAACGGCTTGCCGGTATCCGGCTCATACGTCGGCCGCTGCACGTCGTAAACCGCGTTCGGTCCGCGATTGTTCAGCCACGGCGGGAACGCGCAACGCAGGCAGCGCAAGTGCCAGGCCGAGGATCGTCACTAAACCACCCACACGCCCGATGGCCCGTTTCGCGGTCATGAAATCACAATCCTCATGATCTTCCGACCAACCACACCATCAAACGAGCTAAGCCTGCTCACACGACCGCTTACGAGCTTGCGAGCAACCATGCACAGTCGCCCCTCGATGATCATCGGCGATGTCGCGAGTGCGGTGGTTGTGCACTCGATTACTATCGGTGAAACCCGTTCCATAGATCGCTCATTCCGACTTGATTACGATGGTTTTAACGGAATGAGACAGAATGCGATGATTTACTGAAGAACGACGAATCGAATCCTCTTTCACAGATGGAGTACGTCCATGCCGCGGTCGATCGTGTTGTTGCTGGTATTCGTGGCATTTTTGGCATTGGCACAGAGCGCCCGCGCTGAACATGCGAAGATCAATCTCGACGTCACGGCCGGGCGCGAAACCGCGTCGGCTCATGTCGATCAAACGCCGCCGGATTCGGGCAAGAACCCGAGACCTGTCGTCAAGCGCGAAAGTGAACGAGCCGATCCGGATCAACTACTTGTTGACCAACGTCTATCCTCACAAGACACTGGAAAACGTGGTGGTCCATTTCTACGTCGCGCGGCAAGAGAAGGTCGGCCAGAAAGAGCTTCCCGACCTGAAGGGAGACGTCGTCACCGAATCGGCGTTCGAGATGGATTTCAAGCCCGGTAGCAAAGCCGGCCAGCGGCACGATGCTGAAGATCGATACTCCCGGCGTCTACTTGATCCGTGTCGAAACGCGGAACACCCAGAGCGACCACGAGCATTTCTCTGCCATCGATCTGGTTGTCGGCGATGAGGCCAAGTAATCCAGATTCTCACCCCGCCTTCGCCGGGGGTTCACCCCGCGCTCACGGGGGGTCACCCCTCTCAAACCTTGGGGCTGAGGCATCGCCCTGCTGGAGCCTTGCCTCGCCGGCGTTGGCCGTCGCGCACTTGAGCTTGAATTCACGAATCCGGCCGAAATTTCGGGAGTCTGGGTCCCTTATGCCGCGGCGGGCTCAACGTCCCCTCAATCGATTCAAGACGATCGACCGGACAGGCCGATCGAAAGGCTGTCGTGATTCTCCGGGTAACGATGGCCGCGCTTGCGGGGAGATCCGTGCACCGATCGCCGATCGATCTCCCGCTGGTTCTCGCATTTGCAAATGGGGCGCGTCGAGCGTGGCCGTGGGCCGGAGCCGGTGTGATCGGCTTGATCCTCACGGTCGGATGGGCCCATACGAGCGAGCCGCCGAAACCCGCAGCGCCAGACCAGACGTTCTGGCGGGTCGGCAAGCCGGTGCCGATCGCAGTAAGCCAGGGGCGTGCGAGCTTTCAGGCGCCGGCGCCATCGCCGGGTTCGGAATTGCTCGTCATCGTCTCCTCACTCTCTCGCGCGAGTGGGCCGTTCTCGGTGCGGCTCGCCGCCAGACCAGCGAGCACCGCGTCGGTTCCTCAGCTCGCCGTCGAAGGGCTTCCAACATGCGCGCGGGCCACCGACCCAGACGCTCAACCGCGCGAGGCTCCCGGCCCCGAGTGCTTGCGCCCGGACCGGGCTCATGGTCACTCGTTGCTCCGAGACCTGGCGTCCCACCATCCCGCGCACGGATCCGCCCAGAGAACGTGTCTTCCACATGCTTGTGCGTGACGGCGACGTGTATAGCTCCAGCAACTACGTCACGGTTCCCGCCGTGCTGCGGGGGGTGGGCCGGCGCATCCAGGTGTACGTCGCGAGGGAAGACAAGGACGCGGTAACAGCCGTCGCGGTCGGCGACATCGTCAGCGCGTTCGACGATCGGATCTTTCCCGTAATATCAAGTCGCTTCGGACCCGCACCCGACGTCGACGGCGACGGACGCTTCACCGTCCTTGTCTCGAGCTGGCTTGAGCATCTGGGAGGAGGTCGTTATGCCGTCGACGGCTTCATCCGAGTGGCCGATCTCGACCGTAGTATTCACCCTCCGCTGGGCAATCAAAGCGATGTGATGTACTTGAGCGCCTCCCTTGAGTCTGGGCCGTATCTCCGCACGGTGCTGGCACACGAGTACATGCACGCGGTTCTGTTCGGTCAGAAGGGCCGGGGCGGCAAAGAGGCCGCGGGCCCCGTTCAGGAAGAGGAGGGTTGGCTCGACGAGGCGATCGCCCATCTCGCGGAGGATTCCTGTGGGTTTTCGACGTCAAATATCGACTACCGTGTCCGAGCATTCCTGGCCCGTCCCGAACGGTATCAGCTCGTCGTCAATGACTATTACGCCGCCGACTTGTTCCGAAGCCACGGTAATCGTGGAAGCACGTACCTGTTCCTCAAGTGGTGTGCCGGTCGTTACGGACCTTCGCTGCTGCCGGATCTCGTCGCCTCCCGGACGTGCGGCACAGCCAACCTGGAGGCTTGCACGAACGCGGCGTTTGCGGAACTTTACAGGGGATGGACGCTGGATCTCGTTGGTCATTCCCTCGCGCAAAGCGAGGTAGGCCAGGTTTGGTCCAAGGATCAGCTTCCTCGTCCGGAGACCCAGTCTCGGCCTGAGGATTGGGTGCGAGGCGCCCCACGACTGGCTCGCGTGGCCGCTGGTGCGGAGGATCGCTGGGATGCGCTGGGAACAACGTGTCACTATGTGATCGTGGACGGCTCGAAATCGGGGGCGGTCGAGGTCGAGGTCAGTGGCCCGACCGACGCACACATCCAGGTCACCGCCGTCTTGCTGGGCGGCGGTCGCCCTCGGCTCGAGCTGTCGGTCTCGAAGACACACGGGGCCGACGGTGAGTGTTTTCTCCGAGTATGCATCAAGGAGACGCATGGCGAGCCCGTCAAGCTCACGCAGATCTCATGGGAGCCGCTCTCTCCCGGACCGAGCCGGCGCGGAGCCGTGGGTGCTCGCGGCTGCCTGGACGCTACAGACCTGCAAAAGGCCCTGGGATCGGTGAGCTTGGCGGCGTCGGGCGAGCTCACATCACAGCCGATTCACCTCCCGGGCGCATCGGAGCTCGAGTGGCCTCTCGTGGTCAAGGTCGGCGGTGTCGATGCGAAGGGGCACACGGTCTGGGCGTGGGCCGACCTGGACCGTTGAATTTTCGGATCAACTTCTTATAATGTGACGATCGACATCCTGGTGTGTATCACGGTCACCCGGATCGTTACGGACTTTCTCAAGGTCGTTCAGGCCAAGCGAATGAAGTCACTCACCGAGTATTTGACCTTCCATCTTCCGGAGCGAATGGCCTTCCGCAATATCACGCCGCAGCTCGAGCAGATCGTCGAGAAGAGCGGCGTGCAAGAAGGCCTCCTGCTGTGCAACGCCATGCACATCACCGCCAGTGTCTTCATCAACGACGACGAGCCGGGGCTGCATGAAGACTACAAGAAATGGCTCGAAGGACTCGCCCCATTCGACGCGTCGCCGCAGCGGTACAAGCATAACCGCACCGGTGAAGACAACGCCGACGCCCACATGAAACGCCAGGTGATGGGCCGCGAGGTCGTGATCGCCATCACCAAGGGAAAGCTCGATTTCGGGCCCTGGGAGCAAGTCTTCTACGGCGAGTTCGACGGCCGGCGGCCCAAGCGCGTCCTGGTCAAGGTGATCGGCGAATGACCGCGCGGGCGTACTTGCGCTGGCGGAATCTCTCGAGCGAATCGGCCAGCCCGATTCCTGAGTCGCATCATTGCTGGAGCGTGCTATGAATGTGTCGGCGATCGCGAGCTTGGAATTCATCACTCGCCTGACGATTCTCCTTTCGTTGACGTTGCTGGCGACCGCAATTTTGCGCCGCAAGCACCCGGTCGTTGCAGCGACCGTCCACGACTACGTCCTCCTCGGGCTTCTCGCGCTGCCGATCCTGGCTTTCTGCGGAGTGTCGGTCCGTTGCGGCATACTGCCGGTTCGGCTCTCGGCGCGGCAATTTCCGGACCGACTCACATCATCAGAGAGCCAAGCGTCCGCGCCGTTAACAAACACACGAAGACTTGAAATGCCCGATTCCGGCGAACGTCGTGCCACTCAGGTGACAGCGGCGGATCGAAAAACTCCGGCTACGCCGCCGGTTGACGAAAAGGCCACGGGGTCGAGTCAGCGGGCGCGCGGGATGTCGATCGAACTTTCCGAACCCACTCGAAATCGCCGTCCGGCGTTCACGACGTGGGGCATCGTGGTCACGGTGTACTTTTGCGGATTGACTCTGCTTCTCGCACGGATCGCCGCCGGCCTGGCATTGTTAAGCCGTCTTGTCAGCCGGTCATCACCGGTCACCGCGACCGAATGGCTCGCGGACCTTGTCGACGCGCAAAGCGCGCTTGGGCTCCAGAGGCCGGTGCGGCTGTTGCGGTCGGATTTTATCACGACGCCGATGACGCTTATCCTCAAAGGTGCGGTCATCTTGATACCGAGCGAGCTCGAGAAGACAGCGACGGCCGAGCAGCGGGCCGCGGTCATCCTTCACGAATTGGTGCACATCGAGCGCTCGGACTGCATCTGGCAGATGCTCCTTCGAACCGTCGAGGCGCTCTATTGGTTTCACCCGCTCCAGTGGATTCTATCTCGACTGACGACGTCGACGCGCGAGCTGGTCTGCGACGCCGTGTGTGCTCGTCAATTGGGAACACCTCTTTACGCGAGCGCACTCATCGAGCTCGCCGGCAGGCTCAAGAAGTCATCGTTGCCGGTCGTCGGGCTCGCCATGGCGCGAACATCCAAGCTTCGGGGGCGCCTGGTCAGCCTTTATCGAGTCAGGGTGGACGCACGGCACCGCCCGAGCCGCGCTCAGATCACCGCGGTCG
Organism: uncultured Planctomycetota bacterium; assembly: GCA_963823665.1. Taxonomy (GTDB): domain Bacteria; phylum Planctomycetota; class Planctomycetia; order Isosphaerales; family Isosphaeraceae; genus CAVXHV01. The sequence goes on along the minus strand of CAWGMQ010000006.1, from coordinate 424,901 downwards.
CAGCCGTGATCGGTGCGTTCGTATTCGGCGCGGGGCGCTCACACCAGTCGCGGCCGTCGCGCAGCGCGCCCCGTCCACGCCCCGGCAATCCACGCCTCAGCCCCAGTCCAGATCGAGCGATGCCGCCACGAATGGAGCTCTCGGTGACTCGAACCCGATGCGCCTTGTCGAGAAAAGCGCGCGCGTACTCGATCCCAATGGAAAACCTGTAGCGAAGGCGGTCGTAGAGATCATCGCTGCCGACGGCCAGGCACGCGCAGATAGCCCATCGCCCGGAATTAGGCACCAGGTTGTCGAGACCGACTCGGCAGGTCGGTTCGTCGCGAGGGTCCCCGCAGCGCACGAGTTCGGTTTGATGGTGCGGAGCAACCAGGGTGCGATCACACGGATGGTTGTGCCTGAAGGAGCAGACACCCTGGCCGACATCCAGCTTGCTCGCGGAGTCGCCTTGAGCGGCCGGGTGCTCTCGCGCGACGGGAAACCGCTGGCCGGCTGTGTCGTTTCTTTGAGAAGTAATGACGATCAACCGCTGCGGACCGAGCTCAGTCTTGGATCCCACGCGATCGAAATCCGCGCCTACGAGATCACCGACCCGGATGGCCGGTTTCGATTCTCACCGGTCCTGGGCGATTTCCTCATTCGCTTGGTTCCCAAGGGCGACGCCTTCCGGCCTGCCTCCGCAGAGTTCCGAAGAGCAATCGATCCGCCGCCATTCGTACCGGTGGCGCTTCACCTCGACAAGCCAGGCGAGAAATCAATCACCTTGATTGAAGCCCCGACCGCCATCGCCAGCGGAACAATCCGGTCGAAAGAGGGAAACCCGGTAGCTGGGCTCACAGTGCGGCTGCTGATTTCTCCGCCGCCAGGCAACTCCTTCATCAATCTGAGTGAGACCAAGTCCGATCAAGATGGCCGCTATTCGGTTCGGGCGCCCATTCCGCTCGAAGACCTGGTCTTGATGACGGAAGTCAAGTTCGCCGCCGGCGGGGAACAACTGGAGGTGCAACCCGCCGATCCGAAGCTCTGGAGTTCGCGCAGCCAGCGCGGAATGCTGCGCATCCATCCGTTCGATGGCGATCGCACTGGCCTCGATCTGGTGATGGACACGCGACAGCAAGGGCCGGGCAATGAGGTCCTCCGCAAGGACGAATCGTCGGCCATCTCGCCCGACTTGCTGAACCTGGAGCGCGCGATCAAGCTCGCGCGCGACGCATACGTGAAAGCCAGCGCCGCCGCGCAGACCCAGGAGCAAAAGGACCGCGCGCACGATCTCTTTCCGAGCGAATCGCTGATCGAGCGCTGCCTGGTCGTCGAGGCGAAGCATCGAGGAACTCGCACGGCGATCGGAGCCATGCACTGGATCATGCGCATGGCAGCCATGAATTCCCAGAACCCTGCAACGGCCGCCCGAGAGCGCCTCATCACCATCTTGCACGACCATTACATCGCAAACTCAGACGTCGACTTGTTGATTGACGAGTTCCCACACGGCGACACCCCGCGCCAGGCGGAATCACTCCTGCGCAGAATCGCGGCCGAAAGCCCGCACGATTACGTTCGAGCGACCGCACTCTTCGAGCTGGCAGAAGTGCTTCTCTCTCAGGTCTACCTCAATGAGATTTACAAACATGCCTCATATGATAAGAAGTTCGATGCCATGCTCTCAATGCAGCAGTCGGAGCGCACCAGGAAATGGATGCTCGCCGAAAAAGCCAAGGTCGAACGGCTTCGCGATGCCTATCGGAACCGCGACATGAAGGCGATGACAACCGAGGCCGAGCGCCTGTACGAACAGATTGCCACCCAGTTCCCGGACGTTCGGTCCCCAGACCGGACGTGGGAAGGCCCCGAAGACATCCGACTCGTCGATGAAAATCGTGAAGATACCTTCCGGCGCTGGACCATGGCCGAGCGTGCCGACATCAAACGATTCCAGATGAGGAACCTGAAGCTCGATGGACCGGCTCCGATTCTCGAAGGGACCGACTACCAGCAAAAGCGCATCCGGCTCAGCGACTTCGCCGGCAAGATCGTTATTCTGACCGCGACAATGTCCACGGTCGGGGATCGCGAGATGTACGCGCGGTGTTCAGAACTTTTGAAGCAATTCAAGGGGCAGCCCGTGGTCTGTCTCAGCATCGTGCCTACTGACGGCGACGGCGGTTCTTCGGTTCGTGACATCGTCCGGCAATGCAACATCACCTGGCCGATCATCCGCGACACGCGAGGCGATCGTCTCGCGCACCGGTGGTGTCAGCAAACATTTGCTGAAGCGTATGTTATCGATGCGCACGGCGTGATCCGCTTCCACGAAACGGGCAACGATTCGGTGGGCGCCAGCCTCGTCATCAAGGTCAAGGAACTGCTGAAGGCAGACACTGGGCGATGACGCTGCCCGCGTTAGAGGGCGGTCATCTCAAGGTCGCCGAGGAACGGGAGGGCTCGGTAACATCTCTTCGCGCCCCGGCCTGCACGCGGGCGTTTTGCGATGAAATCCGTTTCTCGATCACAAGCTGGAGCCGGCGAGCGACAGCCCGCGCCCACACGCGACATCCGTGCGCCGAAAAGTGCGCGTCGCCGACGTGGCCGTTGAACAGCGTGTTGCCGGTGTGAGCTTGCCCGGCCTTTCTCAACTCGAGCATAGCCTCGAGGTGGGCGTTGACGAAGTCGTCAATCGGGTCGAGGTATTCGAGCCCGGTCGCTTCGAGCGCGTTTCGAAAACTGCCCCGGGTAATAGCCGGCAAGCTGCGGTTCCTCGATTTGCCTGACCCACGGCGCAGGGACGACCAGGAAATGCGCATCACGTTCAAGACAATACTGCCGTATTCGCCAGAGCCAGTAGCCGGCCTCCTCCCAATCGCCGTTCCCGTGCAAGACGCGCTCAACGTCGCCGCCAAAGTCATTGGCAAAGATGCTGACAACCACGAACTGCGGCGGCAGCCTGCGGCCATATTCGAGCAGCGAGTAGTAGTATTGCTCGGGCGAGTAGCCGAGGTGGCCTGTGTTCAAGATCTCGACGGGTGCCAGCAGCCTGGACTCCAGTTCGCGCTTCAGGCATTCGGTCGGCGTTTCGGCATCGCCGACGAAAAGACCCTGCATGTAGGAGTCGCCCAGGACGATTCCCCGCCAGCTTGCCCTGAGGTTGGGCTCGGGCCCCCGCAGGCCCCACGAGTTGGTGGTTTGCACCGAGCCCTCTACGAGCATCGCGCCCGTGCCTCTGAGAAACTCTCCGACCTCAGGCTTGTCAAGGACCTGGAAATACGCCTTGACCTGCCCTTTGACCGGGAAATTCCGCACCCAGATCGAGCGGACGTTCGGCCGAAACCGGTAGGACCGGCCGCTGTCGTCGGCCTCGAAGATATTCCCGGGCAGAAGAACTGTCCGGTCAAAGTTGCCCCAGCGCACCAGCGCGTTATCGGGATCGAGCTCAGCGAACCGCAGAAGGCGCTGCATTGCCGGTGGGTATTCGGCGAAGGTCGCCGAAAGCGAGCTTCTCGCGCTGGCAACGTCATGGAGCCGCCGGCGCCGCCAGTCGCTTTCGATTTCGCTGTGATCGATTTTCAAACCGACGGCACTCTGAGTGAACCAGCGGCCTCGAGTGAACAGCCACATCGCCCAGTAACGCCCCGCGGGCAAGGCCGCCACGAATCCGAAGATCAAGAGAGCGGTTCCAAGGACGACCACGATCTTGAATCGCCGCTCGAGCTTCTCGGCGCGTTCAATGAAACGAAACCGCTGCTGCCTCGGCCGGGACCAGGCAAGCAGCCGGACGCGCGGCTTCAAGAGCTGCACCTTGAGTGTCGCGCGCGTTCGTTGCGACGGGGCAGGGGGGGAGTCCGAAACCTTGCTCAACGGCAGCCGCCTTTTCTCTTCATCGCTTCTTGTTCATCTCAATGAGGAGGGCCAGCCGCCGGCCTACGGCTTCCGCCCAGACTCCGGCGCCGAGCGCGGAGAAGTGCCCGTCGCGGATCTTCTCGTTGTAGAGCAAGCATCCGGAGGGGCGTTCGCCACGCTCTTCCGCTTCAATCAACAGATTGAGGTGCGCGTTGACGAAAGCTTCCGCGGGATTCAAGAACTCGATGGCGCTCGTGCCCAGAGCATTGGAAATTGCGCCGGGATAAAACCCGCTCTTTCTGCGCCCGAGAGTGCGTTCACTCGCCGGCACGGGCACGAACAGGCAGGTCGCAATCCCGCGCACGAGCGAAGCTCAGGATCTGGTCCAGCCAGTACTTCCCTTCAACCCAATCGCCACCCCCCTTGGTAACCTCGTTGGCCTCGCCGAAGTCGTTGGCGAAGATGCTCACGACGACGAAGTGCGGCCGGAAGCGATCGGCGAAGGCAACAAGTGAGTAATAGTATTGTTCCGGGGAGTAACCAAGAACGCCTGCGTTCACGATTGAAACCCTGTTCTTGACCCTCGCTTCAAGATCGCGCCGCAAGCATTCCGGCGGCGTGTGTTCCTCGTCAACGAAAAGACCCTGCATGAACGAGTCGCCGAGCACGATCCCCCGCACCGGCGCATCGAGCTCGGGCTCAGGCCCGCGAAGGCCCCAGGAGTTCGTCGATTGCTTCGATTCCTCGACGGGAATGGCCAGCGTGCCTTTGATTGCATCGCGAAGTCCCGGACCATCGGGTACCAGGAAAAAAGCGAGCACACCGCTCTGGATCGTCACTTCACGCAGCCAGATCGAGCGGGTGCATCGCCGCATCCGATAAGACCGGCCCTGCTCATCGGGCTCGAACACGGCGGAGGGAAGGAGGAGCGTTTGATCGTAATTGCCCCAGCGCAACAGTCCATGATCCGGATCGAGCCCCGCGTAGCGCATGAGGGCCTGGTAGGCCGGCTCGGTGGAGTCATAAACATCGGTCAGCCGCCGGCGCGATAGCTCGATGTTTCGCAGCCGCGAGCGCTGCCAATCCTGATCGATCTCGCTCCGCGGCGTATCCTGCAGGAAAACCGCCCGGCCCGCCTTGCGGGCCCGCGATGCTGCCAGAGCCATGAGATAACGCCCGAGCGGCAGAACGACCGGGGGAATCCCTATCGCCACCAGGGTCGCGCACACGATCGCTCCCTTGAACCAGCGCTCGTGGCGACGGGGGCGCTCGATGAACTCGAAAAGCTGCTCTCGCTCGCACCGGTGCGGCTTCCATCGCCAGAACTTCGTCATGAATGCCTCGGTTTGGTGGCTCGATGCCGGGTATGTCCATTTTCGTGCGGCCGCGGCGATCGATCAACGGCTGTTCCTTTGGCGGGACCGTGACCCTCCGCCGCAACTGCCGGTATGATGGCCGGAGGAATCATTCGGTGTTTCTGCTCGCGGGAAGTGGAAGGACGGCCAAGAATGTTTGAAGAGCTGTTGCGAAGCCTGGGAATCGAGGAGACGAGCAGTGGTGTCTCGTGCGGTGACGGCAAAGGGGCGACAGGCCGCTCCACAATTCATTCGACAAACCCGGCGACGGGCGAACCGCTGCGTGGCGTTCGCACCGCCTCGCCTGAGGATTATGAGCGGGTCGTGGAACGCGCCCGGGACGCGTTTCGGAGCTGGCGGATGGTCCCTGCCCCGCGGCGCGGCGAGGTCGTCCGTCAGTTCGGCGATGCCCTGCGAGCGCGAAAGGCCGATCTCGGGCTCCTCGTCACCGTCGAGACCGGCAAGATCCGCAGCGAGGGAGAAGGCGAAGTACAAGAAATGATCGATATGTGCGACTTCGCCGTTGGGTTGTCGCGCCAGCTCTACGGGCTCTCGATCGCCAGCGAGCGAGCGCAGCACCGCATGATCGAGCAGTGGCTGCCCTTGGGGCCCATCGGAATCATCACGGCCTTCAATTTCCCCGTCGCCGTTTGGGCCTGGAACGCCATGATCGCGGCCGTTTGCGGCGACACCATGATCTGGAAACCATCACCGCTGGGACCTCTTTGCTCGATCGCCGTACAGAAGATTGTTGAGGAAGTCGGCCGCAGGAACGATTGCGACGGAGTCTTCAACCTCTGCTCCGGCGGTCCCACAGACATCGGTGAAACCATGATCGCCGACAAGCGCCTGCCGCTCATCTCGGCAACCGGAAGCTGCCGGATGGGCCGGCGAGTAGGCGAGGTCGTGGGGCGCCGCCTGGGCCGCGCGATTCTCGAGCTGGGCGGCAACAACGCCATCATCATCACGCCCAGCGCCGATCTCGAGCTGGCCCTCCGCGCGACGGCCTTCGCGGCCGTCGGCACCGCAGGCCAGCGCTGCACGTCGGTGCGCCGCTTGATCGTGCACCAGTCGATGCACGACCAGGTCATTGACCGACTGGCAGCCGTCTATCGCCGCGTGCCGATCGGCGAGCCATGGGCCAACGGTGTTCTCATGGGCCCGCTTATCAGCGAAGGTGCCGTGACAAATATGCTGGCTGCGGTCGACGCTGCGCGGAAGCAAGGGGGACAAATCGTCTACGGCGGCAAGCGTCTGGACCGACCCGGGTTCTTCGTTGAGCCAACGCTCGTCAAAGCAAATCCCGGCATGGCGATCGTGGCCGAGGAAACATTCGCACCAATCCTTTACGTCATGAGCTACCGAACACTCGCTGAGGCCATCGCTATTCAGAACGCCGTCGAGCAGGGGCTGACGTCGGCCATCTTTACAAACGACCTGCGCGAGGCAGAGGAGTTCCTCTCGCCGTCCGGATCGGACTGCGGCATCGCCAACGTGAACATCGGCACCTCGGGTGCCGAAATCGGTGGTGCCTTCGGCGGCGAAAAAGCCACCGGCGGTGGCCGGGAAGCCGGATCCGACGCATGGAAAGCCTACATGCGCAGGCAGACCTGTACGATCAATCATGGCCGGGAGCTGCCCCTGGCTCAGGGCGTGCGGTTCGACATTTGAGCGAACCCGCCGCGCGAGTTTTCCCCCGACTCCGCCCCGCCGCGCACGGCCTCAGCCAGGCACGCGACCCGGCCTGCATCGATCGGCCCCAGCCGATCACCCCCCGCACAAGCCGCGCCCCGAACTGCGAAAACATCGGGGTGCCAGGCCTTCCATCGTGCGATCGCCGCCAGGTCCATCGAGCCGGCGAGCGCGACCAGCCTCCCGCAATCGCGCACCTTCTGAACCCGCAGCTTCCATGACCGATCCAGCCGCGCTCCACTTGATTTTCTCCATGTGTCGAACAAGACGGCACGGCATTCGGGCATTTCGGTCGCCGCATTGATGATCGCTTCAGGGTGCGGAGCGCGGGCTGCTTCCCAATCGAGATACACGACGGCAACCCAATCGGGAAACGGATTCGCCTGCGCCCGCAAAGCGTCGCGCAGCCGGCGCCAGAGTTCGAGCCAGTCGGTCGGCGCCTCTGCAAGGCCAAGCTTGCAATACTCAATACCGGCCCAATCAAGAGCGCATGTGTGCGGCTGTTCGGACACAATCCACTCGTTCAGCTCGCCGAGGGCAACACTGAGCGGAATCGACCGGGGAATCGCCGATCGCACAGCCTGCCAGACGAGCGAGTCAGAACGCCCCAGGGACCCGCGCGAGGGCTCTTTCACGTCGATGATCGACGCCCCACCGGCCACCGCCGCTCGCGCCTCAACGGGCGATCGAACGCTGACGAGCAAGCTGGCCAATTCGCACGCTCACTACGAGTTGTGTGTTGTTGCGGCCCGCATCCGCGCCCAAGCTCAGGCCCGTCGGGTCACGACAAGAGGTCGCATTCCGCCGCGGGTTTCTTCAGATGATTGAGTCCTACCCGACTCGCTGCCCGCTCAAATACTGGGCCAAGTCCGAATAGCACAGCCGTGCCCGCGAGATCCGCCAGAATCGTTCGCCAGAAGAACGGAATCCCGAGGTAGTAGCACTCCAACAAGCCCGCCATTGTCATCGAGTATTGTCGACCTTCGGCCCAGACCGAGAAATTACTGGTGAGGAAGAACAGCGTCGATGCTCCCAGCGCGAGAGCCGGATAACGCCAAAAACCAAGTTTTTGAACCCTGGCGAGCGGACCAATCAACGTCGTGGCGCCAAACGTCACATAGTTCACCCAGCGCCACATCTCATTGACGGAACGACCTGTGCCATGATCGAGGTAGAGATCGGCCAGGATGAACGCACTTACCGGTACGATCCAAGCCCAGCGCCGAGGCAAACGGGCCCCGGCGTAGAGCGCCACCGCGCCCATTGGGACGAGATTCCATGTCCCAAAAGCCGGGGACGCGAGGCGGAAGAAAACGGCAACCACAATGAGCACGGCACCTGTGAGCATGAGCACTGCCTCGGAAGGATTCACTTGGTCACGACGAATACTCTATCCACCCGTGGTCCGTCGTTCAACACGAACCATTTCTTGGCCGGTTCTCGGATGTGAATTCGATGGCCCGAATCCGGTCGACCCGAAACGATTTTTCAAGGGCGTCGAGATGACAGTATGCAACGAGATACGCCGAGCCGCCCCGCGTTTCCAACCTCCGCGGGCTGACTGACCTGGGGGCGGTTCCGCGGCTGCCGCCCTCGTATTCCAGCCAGATGTCGACACGCCGCGCAACCGCTCGCTCAAGTGCTTCCCAGCCATCCGGAAGCGCCATCCGTTCTCGCGCGTCAAACATTCGAAACGAGATCGAGTGGTCCCAGTTCCGATGTCCGCCCAACCGAAGCCAGATCTCCTTGACGAGAAGCGTGTCCGTCATCGCGCGGTGAGCCCCAGCCGCATCCAGCCCGAAATGCCTTGCAACCGACTCGAGCCGGTGACTTTCGAGCATCGGCAGCCTCTCTCGCGCGAGCGCCAGCGTGTCGTACATCGCATGTAACGGCACGCCCAGGCCCGCGCGCTTGAGCTCGGTGCCCAGAAAGCCCGCGTCGAATGAGGCGTTGTGAGCGACGACTGGAGCGCTCTCAGCGTTCCCGAGAAATGTGAGCAGCTCCGGCAGTAGATCACTCGCTCGCGGGGCCTGAGCCAGTTCCTGATCGGTGATTCCATGAACTGCATACGCACCGGGCGAGTTCAGCCGTTCTGGATTGACGAGCGACTGGAACGTGTCAATCACCTCACCGCTCTCGCGAAAACGCACAGCCGCAATCTCGACGATCCGGTCCGCGGCAGCCCACAATCCGGTCGTCTCGAGATCGAGCGCGATGAACTCGCATCCGGCTCCGAATTCGCTCGCCATCGCGCTCCTCACCCGAGTTGATCGAGAATGCATACCCGCCCCGTGGGGCGGCCATGCTCGATTCTCACCTCACTTCGGCTCGGTGAACGTTGCCGCATCCACTTTGTCGAGCACTTTGAACTCGCTGATCTCCCAGTTCTGGAACGCCTCACCGTCGCGCTTCACCTCGACCTTGGTCGCTTTCTTGATCCCATCGAAGTCCTTGTAGTTGGCGAAGGTCGTCTCCGAAGTGTACTCTTGGCCTTGCTGGAAGCCGAGCATGTTTTTCGCAACCAGCTTCACGGGCAATCCGCTCTCCTTGTCTAACGAGAGCGTGAAGTCCTTCCCATCCGGTCCGGTCACCTTCAAGATGACGGCCGGCTTGTCGCCGACCTTTTCCTCACCGGCAGTCTCGTACTTGAATCCCTTGCCTTTGAGTGCCACCATCGTGACAGGAATCACGTTCAGATAGAGCATGCGTTTCTCATTCGCCAGACCATCGCCTTCCAGTTCGCTCGAATTGTCGCCGAACTTGCGCCAGCCCTTGGCACCGTCGACAACCACGACAACGCTGAACTGGTCGTTGCCACTCTCCCGGCGGTATTGCTCGAGACCCTTTATCGTCACCTGACTCGTGAAATCGTTCTCGTTACCATTGAACGTGATCGTGCCCTTGCCTTTCCACGAGAACGCGTCCACCTTGCCAAGCTTCTCCGCGCCGCCCAAGGCGGTGATCGCCTTATCAACGATCGCGTTCGCGTCCTTCTCGTCACCGCGGGCGGGAATGACAAAGAGAACCGCCGCTAGAGCTGCACCCAGAAACCGCTTCATGTGATACCTCGCTGTTTGGAAGAGGATTGCTCGACGCGCACAGACCGCGTCGGGCAGTTTGCCAGCCGCGCAAAAACGCCCCATCTCCGTCCTGGACGTTCTTGATCGCCTCCATGTTCTTGAATCCCACACGCAATTGCCAGATTGGTGTGCCGGCACTCGGCATTTCAGCCCGATCAACCCGACGACAACGGCTCAAGCGCGCAAGAGGAGAGCCGCTCTGCCGCCTCGCTCTTGCCTGGCACGAACTTTGACCGAAGATTATAAATGGTGGAGCACAATGCCTCGCCCGCCATACTTTCCGGAGCGGCGATGACCTCTCTCCGACCAAAGCACAGGTCGTTCGCACGTGAAATCGTCCTGGTCGCTCTGGCGACAACCACGCTTTGCGGCTGCGGCCCGGCGGCCATTCGGGCCGGCGGCGTTTCGCGGACGAGCGACTTCCAGGACGCGACTCCATCCCGGAAGGCGAAGGAATTTGACGCCAAGGCCGCCTGCGAAGACATCATCAAAGCTCACAACCGCCTGCGTGCCGAAGCCAAGCTTCCGCCGCTCGAGGTAAGCACCAGGTTGCAAGCCGCGGCCGAGATGCACGCCAAGGACATGGCATCAAAGGGTAAGATGACCCACAAGGGAAGCGACGGATCCAGCTCGATCCAGCGAATCGTCGCCACGGGATACAAATACCGCCGCGCCGGCGAGAACGTCGCGGCGGGGTACTTCACGGTCGAAGGCCTGATGAAAGGTTGGATGGATAGCCCGCACCACAAAAAGAACATCCTCGGCAGTTTTTCCCAGATCGGCGTGGCTTGCGCGACCGGCGAGAATGGCAAGCGCTATTGGTGCGTCACGTTCGGACTTCCCGCGCGGCGGTAATCACCGATCCTTCGCCACTTCATCGCGTATGTTTGAATAGCACGACCGGGCATGGTGCCGGCGGTCGATTTGTACACGCGCAATTCCAATCAGGAGGCTCGTGCGAACCATGCGTGGATATCGCGGAAGAGCCATCGCGGCGCTCCTCGTGGCCTTTGCTGTTTCTGCCGGTTGTCAGGGCGTGGGACGCCCCCGAACGGTTGTTTCTCCAGAGCCCAGCCTCTCCGGTGCCGTTGAGAGCGATACAACCGTCGCTGACGGCACGCACAGCGTCGCGCCGGTCAAGACCACCACGGTCGTCGACCGTCATCCGCTGTTCTCGAAGCCCCGCGACTACTGGGAAACCTCCGGCGACAACAAGGTCGTGAAAGCGGCCGCCGCAACGTTCGTCGGCGTTCCCGTCGGAATCTACGGCGAGTTCAAGCAGATTATCGTCGGGGCGCCGCCGGAGGCGCGATACTGACTGTAAGGGTCAGGCATCGGGGATCACTCGCAACGAGTTGAACGACTTGCCCTCGAGCGACTCGAGGAACGCACCGCCGCCGGTCGACACGTGCGATACACGCTCCGCCAGCCCAAATTTCTCGACGGCCTCGGCCGACTCGCCCCCGCCGACGGCCGTCACTCCCTTCGAATCGGCAAGCGCCTGCGCGATCGCTCTGGTCCCCGCGGCAAATAACTCGACCTCGAACATACCCATCGGCCCGTTCCACACCACGGTGCCGGCTCCCTTGATGAGCGAGCTATACTCCGCAATCGTCGCAGGCCCGATGTCCATCCCGAACCAGCCGTCCGGGATTCCCGCCGCCACCACCACTTTCGTCTCTGCCCCGGCCTCCGGCTTCGTCGCGACCAGGTGGTCCTTGGGCAAGACAAGTTTGTCGCGCAACAGATCCAGCAGTCCCCTGGCAACGTCCAGCTTGTCGGCTTCCACCTTGCTCTTGCCAACCGGGGTTCCCATCGCTTTCAAAAATGTGTACGTCATCGCCCCGCCGATCAAAAGCTTGTCGACGCGCTTGCCCAGGTTCTCGATGACGGTAATCTTGTCCGATACCTTGGCGCCGCCCATCACCGCGACATACGGGTGCTTGGGCGAGGCCAGCAGCGTTTCCAGAATTCGCAGCTCTTTCTCGACGAGAAACCCGATCGCCCGCCGGTCGCGCGGGAACTGTTCGGGAACGGCCACCATCGAGGCTTCGTCGCGATGGCACGTACCGAACGCGTCGTTCACGTAGCAATCCGCCAGCCCGGCCAGCTTCTTGGCGAATCCGACGTCGCCCTTCTTCTCGCCCGGATTGAACCGCACGTTCTCCAGCACGACGATCTCGCCGGCAGCCAGGTTTTCGCAGGCCAGGGCGGCGAGCGGTCCGACCGTGTCATCGACCTTCATCACCGACCGTCCGATCAACTCCGCCAGCCGCTCGGCCACGCAGTCCATCCGGAATGGCTGGTCCGCTACCGGATCACCACTCGGACGCCCCAGGTGACTGACCAGGATCAAACTGCCGCCGCGACCGAGGACGTCATTCAGCGTGGGGAGAGCACTCTTGATCCGGCGGTCGTCCGCGACGCCCCCATCGGGCGTTTGCGGCACATTGAAGTCAACGCGGACGAGCACTTTGCGACCGGATACCTCCAGGTCGCGGACGGTTCGTTTGGCCACGGGGCTCCCTCCAATCAAAGCGACCCCAGCCTCTTGATCAGCTCGGCTGTCCGGTTCGAATAGCCCCACTCGTTGTCATACCAGCCGATCACCTTGATGAGGTCGTCGATCACCAGGGTCTGGTCCGGCACGAAGATGCAGGAGTGCGGGTTGCCGACGATGTCGCTCGAAACGATCGGATCCGTGCAGTATTCGAGGATGCCCTTTAGAGGCCCCGCCGCGGCGGCACTCATCGCGGCATTCACTTCGTCGCGCGTCGCCGGCTTTTTCAGGTCCGCCGTCAGGTCGGTGACGGAGCCCACGGGCACCGGCACCCGCAGCGAGAAACCCGTGAGCTTGCCCTTCAATTCCGGAATCACCTCGCCCACAGCCTTGGCCGCGCCCGTCTTCGACGGAATGATATTCACCGCCGCGGCGCGCGCCCGATACGGATCATCGTGAACCTGATCGGCCACACGCTGGTCGTTTGTGTAAGCGTGGATCGTCGTCATCAGGCCCTTCTCAATTCCAAAGGCCTCGTGAAGCACCTTGGCCATCGGGGCCAGACAGTTCGTCGTGCACGAGGCGTTGGAAATGATCCGGTGGCTGGCGCTCAAGATCCGGTCGTTCACTCCAAGCACGATCGTCGCGTCCAGGTCGTCCTTCGCCGGGGCGCTCGAAGATCACCCGCTCGGCGCCGGCATCCAGGTGTTTCTGAAGACTGGCTCGGTCCGTGAACCGGCCGGTTGATTCCAGGGCGATCTGACAGCCCAGTTTCCTCCAGGGCAGGGCGGCCGGGTCCTTTTCGGTGGTGATCGGAATCTCCGTGCCGTTGACCACGATGCTCTTCTCACGCGCGACGACAGTGCCCTTGAAGCGGCCCTGTACGCTGTCATACTTCAGCAGCAGCGCCAGGTGCTTCGGGTCGGAAAGGTCGTTGATTGCCACGACTTCAAAGTCAGCGGGCCGCTCGGCCAGAACGCGGTAAACCAGCCGGCCGATGCGTCCAAAACCGTTGATCCCAACACGAAGCGCCACAACAAACCTCCTTCAATCTCGGTGAAACCAAAATCGCGAGCCGTGAGCCGGCACGCTTGGAAAGCGACCAATTTAACAGATTGCCGACGAAATTCGTAGTCAACGCCGTCGACATGCCCCGGAGCCGTCCGGGGTTCAAAATGCGAGCCCGCCCTCCAGGCATGTCCTGTGTCGGTCTCGCTCACGGATTCGCGCCGGGTACGAACCCATCCAGATGGCTATTTGACTCGACCAGGCGGTCGTGCGAATCATTGGATGATTCGCGAGGCGTGCGCACCCATCGATCGGGCCTGCCGCCGATTGAAATCTTTAACTTCCAGCACATGTAAAGCGGAAAGGCAAAGACCGAGAAGGCATATCGCCACGGTAGGTGCATCGCAACAAAAGGCGAGATCGCATAAAGCGCAAGGGCAAGCGTCGTGAATCCGAGCCAGGCGATCAAGATCGGGGAAGCAATTGCTACTGGCGCGGCGAGCGATCCCGCCAGATAGAGCACATCGAGAACCGCAACGCCGACGTACAGAGCCGCAAGCACGGAGAGCGAAGGAAGCGTGAGGTCACAGATTGCCAGGATTTTCCCCCGGGCATTGAGTTTTCGCGAGCGCAAAATCGGCATGATGTACTTGTTGCGAACTTCGCGCCGGCCGAATTCCCACCTGCGGCGCTGGTTTGCAGTCGCCTCTCCACCGTGCGCCAGCATCGCCCCGTAAACCGCCACGTCCGGCTCGAACACAACCTGCTCGCCTTCAATCCGCAGATTCCAGGCGTACTCCAGATCCTCGACCAGCCCATGAGAATGCCACGGAACTCGCCTCAATCCCGCCACGGAAAAGCACATCCCGTTACCCTTCAACTGCGACCCCAGTCCCAGGCGACTCTTGCCCAGCGGCATGATTCCGTTAAAAAGACTGAATGCATACCGCATGAGCTGCGTCCGCCACGACTCATCCGGGTTGGCAACAGTATAATAAGCTTGAACCCAATCGTGGCCCGATCGCAGATGGTCATTGAAAGCGGCCAGCAAGCGAGACGAAACGAATGTGTCCGCATCCACGATCACGAGCGCATCAATCGTTTCGAGCTCGTCGTTCCGTTCCAGGCGAACGATCAGATCGTCGATCGCGTGCCCTTTACTCTTCTTGAGCTCGTCAAAACGCTCGAAGACCCTCGCTCCCGCGCTTCGGGCCAACGCGGCCGTACCGTCCGTGCAGTTGTCCGCAATCACCAACACGTTAAAAAGTGACCGCGGGTATTCAATTTCCAGACAGCTCGCCACGGCCTTCTGAATCACCGGCTCCTCATCGTGAGCCGGAATCACCACCAGAAACCGCGAGCTCGGCGGCAATGCGAACGTCGACCTCCGGCGCGGCACGAGCGCCGCGATCGACACTACGAGAAGGAAGAGAAAATAGGGAAAGAGAACAATATTCACCAAGATCAGAAAGATCGCGATTAGTCCACTCATTACTATACCTAAATGTTAGCCGACGTGACATCGGTCTCTCCGCTCAGACCCTTACGACCCTTACACTTCGCGCGTCGGACAAGAAGTCCATCAATAATATACCAAGCACGACGACTGCCAATCCACCTGGTTTGGCCCGGTGTGAATTTGCGTTTTATTCGTGAACACAATGTTGCGTTCTAGCACCCGTTTACTGGCGGTGTCGCCTTTCCTTCCGCCATTCGGCCGTGCGGCGGGTGATGCACGGAGGAGGGCTCGTTTTCCCTTTCGGTGGCGATCCAGATGTCCGGCGCACCGTGCGCCATGACCAGCAGCTTCCAGCAGACATAATATGGAAAATACCCTAAGCTTAATATGTATCGCCACGGAAGTAGTGACGCAAGAAAAGGACTGACGGCATGAATGAGCAAAGCCAGGGTAGCAATCGCGTGCAAAGCGCCGGCGAGCGCGAGCGTACCAGTAGCGCCATTTGAAATCAGGCCAGGAACCGCGTACGCCAAGAGCCCGGTCAGGATCACGTACGCAACCGCGATCTGAGCCGTCGGTCGGGATGTGATCTCCACAACCGCCGCCACTTTCTCACGCATGCTGACGTGCGGTGAGGTGAGCAGCGGACCAAGCATTTTTCGACGGACGTCGCCTCGGCCGAACTCCCATCGTCGCCTCTGGTTGGCCAGCGGAGCGCCGCCCGCTCTTAGCATCGTCGCAAAGACTGCCGTGTCTTTGATAAAGTCAATCCGCCCACCAGCGATCCGGACAACCCACGAGTATTCCTGGTCTTCTACGAGGCCGCGGGCATTCCAGGGCACGCGCTTGAGCCCCGCCACCGAAATGCACATTCCGTTGCCTCGCAGGCCGCCAGAAAGCCCCAGAGCTTGCCGGCCCGCGAGCGAGATCCCGTTGAACAGCGCCATTCCATAAGCCATCAGCCGAGTTCGCCACGTCGCGTCGGCGTTACCCACGCAGTCGTAACACTGCATCCACTCGGAGCCGCCGGCGAGGCCCAGTGAGAACTCCTCGAGAAGGTTCGGCGCCACGGTCGAGTCAGCGTCCACCACCACCAAGGCGTCAAGTGTATCAAGCTCGCCCGAGCGATCCAGCCTATCGATGAGATACTCGATGGCGTGGCCTTTCGATTTCCGGGCCGCGTCGCTCCGCGCGAGCACGCGCGCTCCAGCCTCTTCCCCCCGCAACGCCGTACTGTCCCCGCAGTTGTCCGCGATCACCAGAATCCCGAAGCAATCCCTCGGATAGTCGATCGCCAAACAACTTCGCACCGTCTTGGCTATAGTCGTCTCTTCATCATGCGCGGGAATCGCGACCAGGAATCGGTGATTACGTCCGTCTCCGCGCAAACCCTTAACGTTTCCCCGCCGCGCAAACTTCAGGTAGAACACCGCGGCCACTGAGGTTACCAGCAACGAAAGAACGTTGGGCAGAATCGCCACATACAGCATCGCGTACAGAGAAAGGAGAATCACGATGGAGTGCATGGAAGGCCTTTCAGCACCGCACGGCAAACCCGGGCGACGCCGCGAAAAGTCACTGAACGCGACCCGGCACTGGCCCCAACGTCGGATCCGCTCTTGAAGTCGAGATCTTCGCCTCCGAAATGAATGCAGCCGTTCTTGGCTGACTGGCTCGCCCCAATCAAGGCACGAGCCCCGTTGCAGATCCGCCCTCCAATAGCGGACTCCTACAGACCGCTTCGCTCCAATTAATCCCTGAGTTGGTTGTCTAAAAAACCCGGTCCACAATTGGTGCGATTACAATTTACAATTGTACACAATTCGGCCGTTGATGCAATGGATCGCTCCATGTCTTGTTGATTAGACTCAACGCATAATGCAAGGCAGAATTCGCGAATGACCATGACGCGCGTGAAACGACGATCGTCTTGGCGGCGTGGGATCATCGATCTCGCCAGAGCCGCATTCGAGCTGCCGTTGGTCGTTCTCGGCGTCGCTCTTTACTACGCCCGGCTCGCGCCATCTGTGATCTGGCTGCGACGGAATTCCCCGCGGGTGTTGATGTTCCACGCCGTGGAGGCAGAAGAGAGCCCATTCATCCTTGGGCTGTCGATCAACACCACACCCGTCCAGTTTGCCGCCCAGCTCGATTTTCTCGTGGAGCATTACCATGTTGTCCCCATGTCCGCGTATTGCACGGAGTCATTGCCTCCGCGTGCCCTGGTCATCACTTTCGATGACGGTCTTCGCTCGGTTTACCAGTACGCTTTTCCGCTCCTCAAGGCTGTTGGAGCCCCCGCGACCTGCTATCTCTGCACCGACGTGATCGGAAACCATTCATTGATCTGGCTCAACGAGCTGGCCTGGTTTCTTCACTGCCATCCTTCGCGAGCCGAGCCAATCGTCGCGGCCTGGTTGGACCTGACAGGTCATCACTCGCGCCGGGCGCTGGTTCAAGCTCTCATCGCCCGTTACGACCGCGGACGAATCGGCGATCTTCTTGATACTCTTCGGGGTTCAATCGGAGTCGCGCCGACCAGCTCGCAGGCGAGGCGTCCCTCTACCTGAATCCCCCAGACATCGAGGATATGGCCCATAGCAGCATCACCTTTGGTAATCACTCGGGTTCGCACGCCGTGCTTTCCCTGCTCTCGGAAGAAGACTGCCGCGACGAATTGTCGCGAGCACAAAATGCCCTCAAGCGCTTTCCCGGCTCGATCCCATCCCTCGCCTACCCATTCGGACTTGCAAATGAAGCAACCAGGCGAATCGCGATCGAGCTTGGCTACACCACCCTCCTCGAGGTCGAGGGAAGGAACCATCCCGTCGACCCTCTGAGGGTCGGCAGAGTCAACGTCACCTCCGATTCACCCGCCGTCCTGTTCGCACGAATCGAGATCATCGCGCCCGCCAAATGCCGCATCAAAGAATGGCTCGCTAGATTGCGATCGCCGCGCTGATTTGGCTCAGCGCATCGATCAGAGATTGCACCTCCTCGCGTGTCGTGAACGCGCCCGGACTCAGTCGCACGGTGCCGTTCGGAAATGTCCCCAGCGCGCGATGGATATAAGGCGCACAGTGCAACCCGGGCCGGATCGCGATATCGAAGCTCGTGTCGAGGATCGCGCCGATATCCTGGGGCGCTAGCGATTCCGGCGCGATGAGTGACAAAGCGCCAACATGCGTTCCCGGCTCCCACCGCCCGGCCACCCTCCAGTCATCCATCGCTTCAGCCCAATCCACCACTGGCTCGAGCAACCCAACTTCCTCCCGGCGCAGCCGCTCCGGCCCCCGCTCCGACACCCAGGCAACCCCCGCCGCAAGGCCCGTGATCCCCAGCACGTTCGGCGTTCCGCCCTCGAGCAAGTAAGGAAGCTCCGTCGGCTGCGTTGGACTCGATGAGTCGCCCCCCGTCCCCCCCTCACGCCACGTCCGGATCCGGCCGTCGCTCCGAGGCCCGACATAAAGCGCCCCCGTGCCGGTCGGGCCGTAAAGCGCTTTGTGCCCCGGAAACGCCAGCAAATCGATCGCCGCCGCGCCAAGGTCGATCGGCACCACGCCCGCCGTCTGAGCGGCATCGACGAGAAAGAGTGCCCCAGCCTCGCGAACGATCGCCGCAACAGCCTCGATCGGCTGGACGGTACCCAGCACGTTGGACGCATGGGTCATCGCCACCAGCTTCGTTTCCCGCCGCAACGCTTTCTTGATCTCGTCGGGATCGACATACCCCCCGCTCGAACAAACCCTCGAAAGCGTGATCACCCCGGCCCTCTTCAGCGCCTCGAGCGGTCTGCTGATCGAGTTGTGTTCGAGATCAGTCGTGATCACGTGATCGCCCGGACAGACCACTCCTTTGATCGCCAGATTCAGCCCGTCGGTGCAGTTGAGCGTGAAAACCCACCGCTCCGGCGCCTCCCCGTGAAAGAACTGGTTGAGCGCGTGCCGCGCGGCACCAAGGGCTTGCTCCGCCGCCAGGGCCATCCGGTGTCCGGCCCGTCCGGGATTGGCAAGACTCGTGCGAGCAAAGCGATCCATCGTCTGATAGACCGCCTCGGGCTTCGGAAAGCTCGTTGCCGCGTTATCAAGATAAATCATGAGACCAGCTCTTTCGACTCGACCGTCACCACGTCACGCCGTCTTGAACGCCTCGAGCGCTTCCTTCTGCGTCGAGTGGATCTCGGCCACTTTGTCGAGGCCCACAATGCCCGCCCCCAGCTCGAGCCCCCCGTCCATCCCGCACAGCTTGAGCTCGATCCCTTTCTTCTTGGCGTCGAGCACCGTGCGAAACGTGACCGCAAATGCCGTGCTGCTGAAGTACGCCACCTTCTGAAAGTCGAGCAACAACCGCTTGGCCCAATCTTGCGCCAGAACGTGCTGAAGCTCCATGCCAAGCTGTTGCGCCGCGCCGGAGTCTGAATCTCCCTGGTCATTAGCTCGATCAACACCACATCGCCCACGGAGCTGAGCCGGATGTGCTCGAATTCGGGTTTGGACATGACGGGTTCCTGTTCCGGAGGCGAAAGTGATTCACTAGCTTCCCACGTATTGTGCATACAGCGTCCGCGCCTTGGCGACGTCATTCGTCCCCTTGATGATGGCCCGGCCATCCGGAAATACCGTGAACTCGTAGCCATCGGTCGCGAACCGCAGCATGAATGAATTATGACCCACGGTCCCGATACCGTCGAGCCGCGCGGCCATCTCGGGAAAATCAAGCGGTGCGGTGCGTCTCACCGCAACCTGCACGGCATTCCGCCCGCATAATGTCGTCGTGTGCGAGCCCATGCCCCCCTCGAGCCATTCGAACCGCCTCCGCACGCAGCACGGGCAATCAACCTTCCCCAAGAGCCCCGCCACCTTGAGCTGCCGGAAGGTCCAGTCCCACACGTCGACCATGATCAGATTGACGTTCCGCGCATCGAGATTCCCACTCAAGACCTTGATCGCTTCAATCGCCTCGAACGAAGCGATCACGGCAACCGCCGGCCCCAGCACGCCCGCTGTCTCACAGGTGGGCGTCATCCCCGGCGGCGGCGACGTTTCGATCAGGCAGCGCAGGCACGGCGTTCTTCCCGGCAGGATCGTCATCGTCTGGCCCTCACTGCCGATCACGCCACCGTAGATCCACGGTTTTTCCAGCTTCACCGCCGCGTCATTGATCAGGTACCGCGTCTCGAAGTTGTCGGTTCCGTCCAGGATCAAGTCGGCGTCCTCGACCAGGCCGATGATGTTGGTGTGGTCGATGTCCGTCACCACCGGCTCGATCTCGATCGCGCTGTTGATCGCCCTCAGCTTGCGAGCGGCCGCCTCGGCCTTGGGAAGGTTGTCCGCTACGTCCTTCTCGTCGAAGAGCACCTGCCGCTGAAGGTTGTGCGTCTCGATGAAGTCTCGGTCGATGATGCGAATGTGGCCCACACCTGCACGCGCCAGGTGGTTGGCCAGAACAGTTCCCAGCGCCCCGCACCCGCACAGCGCCACGCGACTCTTCAATAGCGCGCGCTGTCCCCCTTCCCCAAGCTGCGGAAAGCGAACCTGCCGGCTATAGCGATCAAGTGACTCAGCGGACATGACAGTTCTTTCTTCTCTCTTCTCGCTGTTGCTCATCCGCCGGCCACCGCGGGAATGATCGAAAGCTCGTCCCCGGGCGAAACGGGCGTGGCCAGGTCCTCAAGATAACGGATGTCTTCATCATTCACATAAACATTGACAAACCGCCGCAGCTCGCTTCCGTCGAACAGCCGTTCGCGAAGCGCTGGATACTGATTTCCCAGCTCGGCCAGGATCTCCCCGACCGTCGCGCCCGCGGCTTCCACACGGTCAAGCCCGCCGGCATGCGGCCGCAGCGGCGTCGGAATTCGGATAGTTGCCATGATTCATTCGGTCCTTGTGCTTTTTGGTTCAGGCCCCCGCCGCAGCCAGGGCCGGCGAGAGCGACTCGACCAGAGACTCGAACTCGGCCAGGACCGGCTTGATCACCACGGGCTTTCGCATCCGCTCGAGCAGCGGCTCTTGCGTCTTGAGGCCATTGCCCGTGATGCAAACCACGATCGACTCGTCGCGGTCGATCCGTCCCTGCTCGATCAGCTTCCGGGCAACCGCCAGCGTCACACCGCCTGCCGTCTCGGTCCAGATCCCCTCGGTTTCCGCCAGCAGCCGCATGGAATCGATGATCGACTCGTCGTCGACGTCTTCACTCCACCCGCCCGTCGACTGGATGAGCTGCGACGCGAAGTAGCCGTCGGCCGGGTCGCCGATCGCCAGACTCTTGGCAATCGTCTGGGGATTGCGAACCGGCTTCACCTTGCTAGCCCCGGTCTTCACCGTCGCCGAGATCGGATTGCACCCCGTCGCCTGCGCACCGTGCATCTTGGTGGCGACCCGCCCATCGACCAGACCCAGCAGCTCAAGCTCCTTGAACGCCTTGTGGATCTTGCCGATCAAGCTTCCGCCAGCCATCGGAGCGACCACATGGTCGGGCACCCGCCATCCCATGTCCTCGGCAATCTCGAACCCGAAGCTCTTCGACCCCTCGGCGTAAAAAGGCCGAAGGTTCACGTTGACGAACCCCCACCCGAACCGGAACGCGATCTGCGAGCACAGCCGATTGACCTGGTCGTAGTTCCCCTCGATCGTGATCACATGCGCCCCGTAAATCGTGGCCCCCAGCACCTTTCCTTGCTCGAGCCCATCGGGAATGAGCACATAAGCTTCGAGCCCCGCGGCCGCGGCATTCGCCGCCACGCTGTTGGCCAGGTTTCCGGTCGATGCGCACCCGACCGTCTGAAACCCCAGCTCGACCGCCTTCGATAGCGCCACCGCCACCACGCGGTCCTTGAACGACAGCGTCGGGTAATTGACGGCGTCATTCTTGATATAAAGCTCCGAAACCCCCAGCGCGCGAGCCAACCGATCGGCGCGGCACCAGTGGCGTGCAGCCCACCTGGGTTCCAACCGTCGGCTCGCCGTCGACCGGCAGCAGCTCGTGATACCGCCACATCGAGCGTGCGCGTTCACGGATCGAAGCACGGCTCATCGTCCGCGCGACCGCCTCGTAGTCGTACACCACTTCCAGCGGCCCAAAGTCTTCGGTGCAAAAATTGATGGCTTCCTTGGGGTAAATCTTACCGCAAAGGCGACACTTCAAACCGACCACCGTCTCTCCGGACACTGGCGTATCTCCCATGTTCACGTTGGTTGAATCGCGAGCTGACTCGCGCGCGACGATGCGCCGCGCTCCAGAATGGCCGGATCGATGTCCAACTTCTGCGAGACGGGAAAGATAAGGTAGGCGGCGACTCAAGCCGGATAGGCGGGCTTTTTCGCCGGAAGTTATCTTATCTGTCCCATCGGCGTTGTTTTTGTTCACCCAGCTCGAACACCCGTTTCAGTCCGGATATTCGGCCAGACGTTCACTCAACGCTGGGCAGGAGTTAGCACCAGCATTCGCCAGGCGGCGAACCGGTTGCTGTGGCGTCATCGGGCCTTTCCCTCAGCCACTCTGGATAAGATGCGCACCAAATTGTGATGTTGCTAGGTTACAGCACGCCCCACGCGACGTCAACAGACCAGCGAAAGCGTAAAGCCTCGGACAAGAGCCCCCTCTAGGAACCTTCCGCCGCTCCGCTTCAGTTCGCGGGCTGGCCGGCCGTGCCGGGCTTGGTGGTCTGCGGCAAAATCGCGGAGACCAGGATCGGACCGATCTCCTGCCCGCCGATGGTTGCGCTCGCATGGTCCGCTGGGCCCAGGACTCGATGCCCGCGGTACCCTTCGGGACCAGGTTCGGTGTAGATTTCCAGTTGCCTGTCCACGAGGTTGACGAGCCAGTACACCGGCACCCCTCCGCGAGCGTACGCCCGTTGCTTTTCACCGCGATCGCGATCGAGCGTCGTGTCCGCGACCTCGATCAACAGCCCGACGTCCGCAGGTTCCGGGTGGTGGTCCGCGTACTCCTCGCGAGTTCCACGGACGATCGCCAGGTCGGGCTCAGGCTCGTCAAAATCGGGGATCCGCACGGGTGCTTCGATGGTGAGCCGCCAGCCCTGCGGTAGACGGGGCAGAAGCTCGTCGCGCGCAGCCTCGGAAGCAATCACGTGGGGCGGTTTCTTCCCCGTTTTTCTCACCAAAAAGCCATTGATCAGCTCGATCTGTTGATCATCCAGCACGCCCGCGTCCACCAGGCGTTCATACTGGTCGACGGTTATCCGGAACAAGCTCACGATCAGCTCCGCCGAAGGAACAATTCCTAGCGCGGCTGCCCCCGGTGGCGGAGTCAAAGTCGACGACACGGACAGCTCCTCCTTCACGGCGGCTGCCAGGCTGATACAGCCGGGCCTGCCTCAAAACCACACGGTACCACACCGCACAAAATGCTTCCACAAAGTCTCCGCCGGCGGATGGCTCTCCCCGCTTCGTATCCGTGCCTTCCGTGAGACGAGGGCATCACGGCAACCGCGGCATATGCTTCCGAACGAACGCGACCGAGTTCGGCAACACCCGCGGAGCGCTATCGAGCATCTCGTCCACCGAAACATCAGGTGCTTTCTGTGTCGCCGTGCGCCGCCGCTCAATCTCCTTCCTCGCCATTTCACGTCGCTCTCGCCGTCGCTCCCGCTTGGAAAGCGGCTCCGGCACCCGAGGCGGCAAATCACAACCCTGTTCGTGCAAAGACGCCGGAAGATCGCAGGTTCGGCGCGGGTCCCCGGCACCCGAAGGGTCGCCGCCGTCCGTTCGACCGCAGGTCTCCTCTTGCCCTCCGCCGTTCCCCTGCGCCACAGTTCCGCGCGGATCCCGGGCACCCGAAGGGTCGCCGCCGTCCGCGCGACCGCAGGTCTCTTCTAGCCCCCGCCATCGCGCGCCGCCACAGTCCGCCCCGCCTCACTCGCAACCAAACCATCCCCGCCAACCACGCGGTCACCCGCCCCCTCCTCGACCCCAACGTCATTCATCCCCGACCCGTCGCCATTGATTCCGTTTTGTATATTCGTCGCGGGCTCCTGTCCCGTAAGGGTTAAGGGAACGAAATCGCTCACCCCAGCTTGACCCAAATTTGCGGCTCCATCCCGGATTCCCGCCCCGGCCACGACGCCTTCCCAAGGTCGGCGCGGGTCTTGGGCACTCGAAGGGTCGCCGCCGTCCGCCCGACCGTAGGTCTCCTCTTCATCGGTTCGGCGCGGGTCTCCGACCCCGCCGTCCGCCCGACCGTAGGTTTCCTCTTCACCCACGCGAGTTCGGCCCGGGTCTCCGGCACCCGAACGGTCGCCGCCGTCCCCACGATCAGTTCGGCCCGGGTCTCCGGCACCCGAAGCGTCGCCGCCGCCCCCACGACCGAAGGTCTCACCGCCGTCCTCCCCAATTCGCCCCAGCTCACGCACACCCAAACCGTCCCCGCCAACCGGGCGATCACCCGCCTTCTCCTCCACGCCGTCCTCATTCATCCCCGACCCGTCGATTTCGTTTTGTATATTCGACGCGGGCTCTTGTCCTGTAAGGCTTAAGGGAACGAAAGCGCTCGGCCCAACTTGTCCGGAATCCGCGGCCGCGTCCCCGATCTCCGCCTCGGTGTGGCCCCGACTCTGCTCCGTGTGGCACGCGCTCTGCCAATGTTCGGGCGTAGCAGGCACACTCCGCGTGCCGTCCGCCGAAGTTGCCGATTGGGTGGCACCGGCGCTGCCCGTGCAGCTTGGGTGGCACGGGCTATGCGGGTTTTCAACCTTCGCCCCCACATCACCCACGATGCCACATGTATAGCGCCCGCCGCCCGCACCAGGCGCACGATCATACGGATCCTCACAAGGCTGCCGCCCGCGCTCCGCCTTCCAGCGAGCCAGGCCTGCCTCGAGGTCACCGTCATAGCCCTGGGCATCGCGCACGGTGCCACGCTCGTCGAGCACAAACCGCAGATCGGACATCTGCCCGCGTCGTGCTTGCTCTTTCAGCTTCTCTCGTTCCCGCCGGGCCTTCCCCCACCCTTCATCCTCCCAGCGGTGCCACCTCTTGATGGTGTCGAGGTTCCGAATAACCAGGCGATTGGAGCTCTCCAGATGACGCTGAATCTGCCCGACCGGCTTGGTCTCCTCATTACTAACAATGTTCGATTCGGCCAGCTCGAGAATCTCGTCAGCTTCCGCGTGCTCGGCGTCGAGCCTCCACAGGCGTTCGATGGCTTTGTCAATGATCGCAAGCAGCACAGCCCGTCCTGCCCCTGCATCGGACGGCGTGATCGCGCGTAACTCCGGGCGCGTAAGCTGGCCCTCATGGAACTTCACCCGATCATAGTGAATCTCGCACCGTAGCTCGCGAAAGGCGGACTTGAAGGCCGGCCTGATGGCATGGCTCGCAAGGAACACCAAGGCGGCCTCTCGATCGAACAGCGCATCGAGCGGCTGCTTTCCCAGCAACCGGAGAGCCATGAATTTCTGGCACGACACCCAGCCCTCTCCCGAGTCGATCGGCTTCCTCACCTCGTCCAGGTGTTCCCGCAGCCAGCGTCGGCCGGCGCGGGTAGCCTCGAGCTGAAGGACCAGCCTGCCCGGCTTATCCGGGTCATCGGCTTCCCCTCTGACCACGAGGTCCGCGGCTCCTTGTGCTCATAGTCCCGCGACGGATAGAGCTGCTCCGGTCCGCGGCGGTCAAACATCAAGCGCTCCCCGAGCGCCATCGCCGCGTCTGCTTCGCGAAGCGCCTCGGCCCGCGATCGCCTCACAATGTCACCCGTCACGCGAAAAACTTCTAAACGGTTAGCCCGCATGGCCCGCCAGTAAGCCATCGCCGCCAGCTCGGCCAGGTCTCCCTCAGATTGATTTCGAGTCTGATGATCCGTTTTGTACACATCGATCTTCGCCTGAAGCTCCGCCGGATCCTCTCCCGGCAAAACCGGCGTCTTCGCCGTCAGCCCATGCTTGATCGCGTTGAATCGCGAGGCATTGCCTGTCGAAGCCCGCTGATCATTCATTCCGGCAACCGCCGCACCCGTCTGCTCACTCATCGCATCACCATGACCCTGTATGTGGCGCGAAAACGCAACAATTCCGCCTGTGGTAGGTCAGGCTTCAGCCCGACGATTTCCCTGAAGCGCCTCGCCCGAAAACGCAATAATCCCGCCTGTAGTAGGTCAGGCTTCAGCCTGACGATTTCCCCAAAGTCCCTCACGCGAAAACGCAATAATCCGGCCTGTAGTAGGTCAGGCTTCAGCCTGACGGTTTCCCCAAAGTCCCTCACGCGAAAACGCAATAATCCGGCCTGTAGTAGGTCAGGCTTCAGCATGACGATTTCCCCAAAGTCCCTCACGCGAAAACGCAACAATTCCGCCTGTAGTAGGTCAGGCCTCGGCCTGACGATTTCCCCAAAGTCTCTCGCCCGAAAACGCAATAATCCCGCCTGTAGTAGGTCAGGCTTCAGCCTGACGATTTCCCCAAAGTCCATCGCACATGAACGCGCTAAATCCTTTTGCAATGGTGGTTTATCGATCGACCTGGTGCCCCGACACGAACACCCGTGCCGCACGAAGCACCATCCCGAATCACCCACAGTGACGCCGTAGTATAGGATATATTTTCTGTATAAGCAAATAATTCCTTTTCATTAAAATACGGATCCCTGCGAATCGGCGCCGATTCCGACGATCGCACAATCACCGGATACGCCAGTTCGTCGATCTTAAGGTAGTGCCGCACAAGGCAAGAATTGGCCAGGTTCAATCGCGCGGCTGCTCGGGTAACGCGTTGCGCCCTGGTCGTGGCGACTACACAAAAAACGTTCCGATCAAGAGAATCGATGAGCAGCGGCAGCGCGGCTCACTTGCTCAAGGACCGTTCCGATCCCCTTCTCGCAAGGGGAACGGACCGGTCCTCCTCACTCGCCCAGCAGAGATGTTGCCAGCCTCTCGGCGTGCGGCCAAGTTGGCCGATTCGCTCGAGCGATTCCAGCACTTCGCGCAGTCAATCGGCGATCTGCGCGCCGAACTCGGCATTACTCTCCGGTTGCGTCGGTCAATCGGACCGACGCGCGCAGCGCCTCGCCGAGGTGGATCTTTCAAACCTGCCCGCCGCCTGTGTCGCGCGGCCAGATGCCATCGAGCCCAGCCATCTCGGATCAGGATGGAGCGAGGGGGCGCACCCGGGACTCTCGTCACCGCCGCCCTGGGACGCCATAATGGAGTCGGTCCTCCGCAGCATCAGCCTCATCAGTTCGGCCCCCGGCGAGGGAGACAATGCCGCGACTCCAACTCGACGATCACGTATCGGGCCGGTTTCCCACAACGCACTGGAGTCGCGTGATCACGGTCGCCAGTCGCGATGCATCGGAGGCCCGAGAGGCGCTGTCGAGCCTCTGCCATGCGTACTGGTATCCAATATACGCCTACATCAGACACCGCGGATACGCGCCGGAGCAGGCGCGCGACCTCACTCAGGATTACTTTGCCTATGCCCTGGAGCGCGACCTGTTCGCCAAGGCCGACCCCGCCAGGGGACGCTTCCGCTCGTTCCTTCGTAGGGTTTGCGTGCGGCAACTGGCGGCCCGGCGCGAGCAGGAGAATGCGGCCAAGAGGGGCGGAGGCCGGTCTTTTGTCTCGATCGACCCCCTTGACGCCGAACGCCGGTACACGCTTGAACCTGCCCACGAATTGACCCCGGAGCGCATCTTCGACAGGACCTGGGCTTTGACCCTCCTCGACCGGGTCGTCGAACGGCTTCGCAGCGAGTACGACGATGCCGACCGGTCGGCCAGGTTTGATGAGTTGATCACCCTGCTCACCCGGGATCCCGCGACGGGAACCTACTCGGAGATCGCCGCGCGGCTCGGCACGACCGAAGGGAACGTTCGCGTCGCCATCCATCGCCTCCGGCGCCGCTACGGCCTGCTGCTGCGCGCGGAGATCTCAGCAACCGTCGGCGACGCGGCGGAGGTCGAAGACGAAATCCAAACGCTCTTCGCCGCCCTTGAGGGCTGAATCTCGGTCTGGCTCTGTAACATTCGCCGCTTTTCTCCCAACCAAGACCAGGGCCGCTTGTCTGAACGGACTGAATCGATGGAGCCGGCGATGTCCGCAGTCGAAATCTGCCCTGACTGCTCAGCCCCCGTGCCTGTGAATTCGCCGGCGGGCCTATGCCCGCGTTGTCTGTTGCGTCTGGGGGCCGCCCTCGCGGTAGATCTCGATGCGGGGCTGGGGAACCCTGAGGCGAACCGAGTTCATGGAGACCCGGACAAGAGAATCGGTCCCGCCTGGCCGCCGACGAGTGTTCTGACTCAGGACGGCGCTATCGGTGCAATCCCGCGAGTTCATCTCCGTGACACATCATCGGAGGACACTCGCCTGATCCGGCCCACGTCACCGGAGACGCCCAAGCTCACGGGCCAGCGGTCGCGTTACCAATTGATTGGCGAACTGGCGCGGGGTGGGATGGGCGCGATCTTCCAAGGGCGCGACCTCGACCTGGGCCGGGATCTCGCCATCAAAGTGATCCGTGAGGAGCACCGCGATCACCCCGAAATGGTCCGCCGCTTCGTGGAGGAGGCCCAGATCGGTGGCCAGCTTCAGCACCCCGGGATCATCCCCGTCCACGAGTTGGGACGCCTCCCCGATGGCCGGCTGTTCATCGCGATGAAGCTGGTCCGGGGCCGTACTCTCGCGTCGTTGCTCGCGATGCGGCGAGGTCCCGATGAGGACCGGATGCGTTTTCTCTCAGTCTTCGAGCAGGTCTGTCAAACAATGGCCTACGCCCATGCCCGGGGCGTGATCCACCGGGACCTGAAGCCGTCGAACATCATGGTTGGCAGTTTCGGCGAGGTGCAGGTCATGGACTGGGGTTTGGCCAAGGTGCTCGACCAGGGTGGTGTGGCCGACGAAGAGAAGGCGATCCTTGCCAGCGGCGACGCCTCCGCCGTCTGGACCTTGCGCAGCGGATCGCCGGCGATGGAGTCGCGCGTGGGCTCGGTGCTCGGAACGCCGTCGTACATGGCGCCCGAGCAGGCACGGGGCGAGCTCGACACACTCGACGAACGGGCGGATGTCTTCGCCCTTGGCTCGATCCTCTGCGAAATCCTCACCGGTCAGCCGACGTTCGTGGGCAAAGGCGGTGCGGACTTGTACCGCAAGGCGGAGATGGCCGACCTTTCGGATGCGCTTGCACGCCTCGAAGCCTGCGACGCGGACGCGGAGCTGGTGGCCCTGGCGCGGTCGTGCCTCGCCGCCGCGCCGAAACATCGGCCAAGAGATGCGGGGATAATCGTGGCCGGGCTGACGGCCTACCTCCGCGGCGTCGAGGGGCGGCTTCGCGAGGCGGAGTTGGCCCAGGCAAGGGCGCAGACCCGGGCTGCTGGCGAGCGCAGACGCCGGCTGTTGACGCTGGCCCTGGCTGCGTCGGTGCTCGCGACCGCGCTCTTCGGCGCGGCCGGATGGGGTTGGATGGACCGCGAGCGACGGCGGCTCGAGGGGGCGCAACGCTCGGCAGTGGACGCGGCCCTCGCCGACGCCTCCAAGAAACGCGAACGTGCCCGAGCTGCGGGCGCCGACCCGGTTCCCTGGGTCGAAGCCATCGAAGCGGCCCGCCGGGGCGAGTCGCTCCTCCGAGGTGGCGACGCAGGCTCCGAACAGCGAGGGCGCGTGCTGGCGTTCCTGGCCGACCTCGTTCGCGAGCGAGACGCGGCCGAGGCCGTCGAGAAGGACCGCCGCGTCGTCGAGCGGCTTGCCGCCATCCACAACGATTTCGGGGTCCACAACGACGAGGCAAAAGCCGACGCCGAATACGCCTCTGCCTTCCGCGCCTATGGCGTCGACCTGGATAAGCTCGATCCGAACGAGGCCGGCCGCGTGCTTGCCGCAGGCTCCGCGGCCGCGGACCTGGCAAGCGCCCTGGATCGATGGGCGTTCCTGAGGCGAGGACGAACGTTACACGACCCTCAGGGCGCGAACCGGCTAATCGCGGCGGCGAAGACTGCCGACCCCAATCCTTGGAGGAATCGGTTACGAGACTCGCTGGGCCAAATGGGAGGCGGCCCCGCGCGTCGGCTCGAGAACCTCGAACGGCTCTCCGCAACCGCGGACGTCGAACACTTGCCGGTCGCAAGCGTCACCCGCCTGGCCACCTCGCTGGCGTTCCTCGGCCGCAGAGAAATGGCGATCGCGCTCCTCCGGCGTTCCCAAGCGTCGCATCGCGACGATTTCTGGGTCAATGCCGATCTCGGACGGGAACTGATGGCCTGCGGCCGTCCCGACGAGGCAGTCCGGTTCTTCGCCGTCGCCGCCGGCATCCGGCCCAAGAGCGGAGTCGCCCTGGGCGCCCTCGGGAAGGCTCTTCTTATCAGCGGCCAGCCCGCGGAGGCCGCGGACGTCTTCCGCGAACTGATGGGAGTCCGGCCCGATGACGCCCTCGCTCATGTCGCCCTGGGTTCGGCACTGCTCGCGCTGAGTGAGCCGCACGAAGCGGCAGCCGAATTCGCCGAGGCGAAGCGGCTGAAGCCGGACGACTGGATGGTCCGCGACCAGATCGGCCTTGCCTATTCCGACTGTGGCGATTGCACCGCAGCCGTTCAGGAACAAAGCGAGGCGGCGCGACGGTTCCCCCGATCCGCGGTTGCCCATAAAGCGCTCGCGCACGCCCTGCAGTCGGCCGGTCGCATCGAGGACGCGATCGCTGAATTCCGCGAGGCCGTCCGCCTCGATCCCCGTTTCTCCGCAGCGTACCTTTTCCTGGGACGTGCCTTCATTGAGACGGGCGATTATCAGGAAGCGCTCAATGCCATGGCCCGCGTCGACCCGGGCCCGCCCCCGCCGGACCCCTATCTGAGCGCTGGCGATCTAGCTTCGCGCGCCAGGGATCTGATGGCTCTGGACGCACGGCTTCCGGCGGTCGTCGAGGGTGGTGAACTTCCGGCCGACCCCGAGGAGGGCATGTCGTTCGCCCGGATGGCCTTCGCTCGACGCGCGTATGTCGCGGCGACTTTCCTCTGGACCGAGTCCTTCTCGGCGTCGCCCGAACTTGCCGCCGACCTGGCCGCCGCGAACCGGTTCCAGGCCGTGCGCGCCGCGGCGCTGGCCGCGACCGAACGCGGACGCGCGGATTCCCCTTCAGATTCGGAGTCGCGAGCACGCTGGCGGAAACAAGCCCTCGACTGGTTGAGCGCCGACCTCACCGCCTCCGCCGCGCTCCTCAAGGCGGGGACCTTCCAACAGCAAGCGGCGGTCTCGAAACGGCTCGGGCGATGGCAGGTTGACCCGGCTCTTGCCGGAATTCGCGATGAGCCGGAGCTGGCGGAAGTCCCCGAGCCCGAACGCCGTTCGCTCCGAGAATTCTGGGGGCGCGTCGAGGCTCTGCGTGCCAGGAGGACGGCTCCCGACGCCCCTGAATCCGACCTCGATAAAAAAACCTGAGAGCGGCTGTAACTTCCCGGCGTGTTTCCCTAATTATATAACCAGGCTGCGAGGCGTTGAGGTCGTGGCGTGGCTCGCGCGGTTTTCGGGTCGGCGACACCCAGAGGCGGCGCGTGGCTCCGGCTCTGTCATCAGCACAACGAAAATGACCCTGTTTGAGAGAGGGCCGGTGTTCCGGCCGCGACCGCGCGCCGGGCGAGCCGCTGACCCTCGGCTCGACCGGCCTGCTCGCTACGCGAGGGAATCCGCACGATGAGACTCCTGAGCCGCCTGGCCGCTCTCACCCTCTGTCTCTTCGAGATTTCCGGTTCTCGTCACCCATGCAGCCGATTCGCCCGCGCCGAAGGGGATGCCCATCACCGTGCTTTTCCTGGGGGATAAGGGGCCTCATCGACCCGCCGATCGCTATGCCCAGCTTGCCCCGATGCTCATGGGACGCGACATCGAGGTCGCCTACACCGAGAAGATGTCGGACCTGAACCCCGACACGCTCAGCAAGTATGACGCGCTGTTGATCTACGCCAACACAACCCGCATCAACAAGGACCAGGAGAAGGCGCTGCTCGACTACGTGGCGAACGGCGGCGGCTTCGTTCCACTGCACTGCGCCTCGTTCTGCTTCCTCAATTCCCCCGAGTACATCGCGCTGGTCGGTGCCCAGTTCCAGAAGCACGGGACCGGCGAGTTCGACACGACGGTCGTGGCCCCCGACCACCCGATCATTAAGGGGCTGAAGCCCTTCCGCACCTGGGACGAGACCTACGTCCACACCAAGCACAACACGAAGGACCGTCACGTCCTCCAGACCCGCAACGACCAGTCCGGCTCCGAGCCCTGGACCTGGACGCGCACGCACGGCAACGGGCGCGTCTTCTACACCGCATACGGCCACGACGCCCGCACCTGGGGCCACCCCGGCTTCCAGGACCTCGTGGAACGGGGCATTCGCTGGGCCGCGAACAAGGGAGGTGTTTACGATTCGCGGCCGCGCGTGACGAACGACGTGAAGCCGTTCGAGTACGAGCCCGCCGAGGTCCCGCTCTACACACCCGGCGCACGGTGGGGCACCCTGGGCGAGCCGATCCGCCGGATGCAGAAGCCGCTCTCGCCGGAGGAGTCGCAGAAACACCTCGCCCTGCCGGCCGAGTTCGAGGCGAAGCTGTTCGTCGCCGAGCCGCAGATCTTCAAGCCGATCACGATGACCTGGGACCACCTCGGCCGGCTGTACCTCGCCGAGACGGTCGACTATCCCAACGAGATGCAGCCGAAGGGGAAGGGGCGCGACCGGATCTCGATCGTCGAGGACACCGACGGCGACGGCACGGCCGACAAGGTCTCGCTGTACGCCGACAACCTGAGCATCCCGACCAGCATTTGCTACGTCAACGGCGGCCTGGTGGTGGCGCAGGCCCCCGACATGCTCTTCCTCAACGACACCGACGGCGACGGCAAGGCCGACGAGCGGAAGGTCCTCTTCACCGGCTTCGGCACGTACGACACCCACGCCGGCCCGTCGAACCTCCGCTACGGGCTCGATAACTGGATCTACGCGATCATCGGCTACGCCGGCTTCAGTGGCGAGGTCGGCGGCGAGCGGCATAACTTCCGCCAGGGGTTTTTCCGGTTCAAGCCGGACGGCTCGAAGCTGGAGTTCCTCCGTAGCACGAACAACAACTCTTGGGGCGTCGGCATTAGCGAGGAAGGCCTCATCTTCGGCTCGACCGCCAACGGATGCCCGAGCGTCTACATGCCGATCGCCAACCGATATTATGAGTCGGTCCGCGGGCTGGCGCCGTCGGTCCTGCAGAACATGGCTGACTCGAACCGCTTCTTCCCAATCACTGCGAACGTCCGCCAGGTGGACTGGCACGGCGGGTTCACCGCCGGGGCCGGCTCAGCACTCTATACGGCGCGCACCTACCCGAGGCACTACTGGAACAGTACGGCCTTCATCGCCGAGCCGACCGGGCACCTCGTCGCGACATTCACGCTCCACCCGGACGGCACCGACTTCCACTCGCACAACGCCTGGAACCTGGTGGCCAGCGACGACGAGTGGACTTCGCCAATCCTGGCCGAGGTCGGCCCCGACGGGCAGGTCTGGGTGATCGACTGGTATAACTTCATCGTGCAGCACAATCCGACGCCCAAAGGCTATAAGACCGGCAAGGGCTCAGCGTATGAGACCCCGCTGCGCGACAAGACACATGGGCGCATCTACCGGATCGTCGCGCAGGGCGGCAAGTCAAGCGACCGGCCGAAGCTGTCGAAGGACGACCCGAAGAGACTCGTCGAGGCGCTCAAGAATGACAACATGTTATGGCGGCTGCACGCCCAGAGGCTGCTGGTTGAGCGGGGCGACAAGTCCGTCGCGGTCGGCCTCGCTGCGCTGATCGACGGGCCGGTCGACTCAACCGGGCTGAATGCCGGGGGTGTCCATGCGATTTGGGCGCTCCACGGGCTGGGCATGTTGCAGGCCGCCGGACCCTCCGGGGGCGATGACCTGGTCGCCGCGGTCCTGAAGGGACTGAAGCATCCGTCGCCCGGCGTGCGCCGCGCCGCGATCATGGCCCTACCGCGGAATCCCGGCATCGCGGCGGACTTGTGGCGGAGTGGCGTGTTCGAGGATTCCGACCCGCAGGTCCGCCTGGCGGCCTGCTTGGCCATGTCCGAGATGCCACGCACCCAGAGCGGAGACGGCGCCTCGCGCATCATCGCCGGCCTGCTCGACCCGCGGAATCAGCAGGATCGCTGGATGGGCGACGCCCTCACGTTCGCCGCCGCGGCGCAGGCCCCTGAGTTTTTCAAGGCCCTGGCGCGTCGCGGACGCGACGGGTCGGATGGGCGGCTGCTGATCCCCGTTACGGCGCGCGTCGCCGAGCACTACGCGCGGGGCGGGCCCGTCGATTCGATCGGCGCAGTCCTGGCCATTCAGGGCGAGATGAAGCCCGCGGTGCGCAACTCCATCATCAGCGGGCTGGCGAAGGGATGGCCGCGCGACAAGACGCCGAAGCTCGACGCCAACGCGGAACGGGCGATCACCAGCCTCCTGGCGGCGCTATCGCCCGAAGCCCGCGGACAAATGCTGGCGCTCGCCTCGCGATGGGGCGTCACGGGGCTCGAGCCGTTCGTCGCCGGGCTCGCGCGTGACTTCCTCGCAGCCGCTTCCGACGCGTCGAAGCCGGATTCGGCCCGGATCGCCGCCGCCCGGCAGTTGATCGACCTCCGCAAGGCCGACCCACGGACTGCGCGCGACGTCCTCTCCCTCGTCACGGCGAGGACGCCGCCCGACCTCGGGAGCGGGTTCATCGGCGCGGTGGCCCGGAGCGACTCGCCCGAGGTCGGCCCGTTGCTGGTGGACGCGATCGGGCCGATGACCCCGGCGGGCCGTCGGGCGAGCATCCTGGCGCTGCTGGGAAGGACCGACTGGACCGGAGCGCTCGTGAGCGGGATCGAGAAGAGGAAGGTGGCGATGTCCGCTCTCTCGCTCGACCAGTCTCAAGCATTGGCATCCCATCCCGACAGCAAGATCGCCGAGCGGGCCAACGCCCTGCTAGCCCGCGGGGGCGGCCTGCCCGACCCGGATCGCGAGAAGGTGATCCAGGCGCTCTCGCCGATCGTGATGCGGGGCGGCGATGCGACGCGCGGCAAGGAGATCTTCAAGAAGGAATGCGCCAAGTGCCACACGCACTCGGGCGAGGGGGGCAAGGTCGGGCCGGACCTCACCGGTATGGCCGCGCTTCCGAAGAGCGAACTGATCGTCCACATCCTCGACCCGAGCCGATCGGTCGAGGGAAACTTCCTCCAGTACACCGTCTCGACCGTCGACGGCCGCGTCCTGAGCGGCCTGCTCGCCGGCGAGACGAAAACCTCGCTCGACCTGCTCGACGCCGAGGGAAAGAAGCAGACGCTCCTCCGCGAGGACATCGAGGCGCTCACCTCTTCGAAGAAGTCGATCATGCCCGAGGGGTTCGAAAAGTCTGTCCCGACCGAAGGCCTGGCCGACCTGCTGCAGTTCCTCACGCAGAAGGGGAAGTATCTGCCTTTGGACCTCCATAAGGTCGCCACCCTCAACACCAACCAGGGGATCCCTTTCGGCCCCGGGGGAACAGTCGGGCGGCTGGTCTTCGAGGACTGGGGGCCGAAGGTCGTCGACGGCGTGCCGTTCGCGCTGGTGGACCCGCAGGGGGACCGCGTGCCGAACGCGATCCTGCTATCCGGACCGAACGGGAGAATGCTGCCGAAATCGCCCAGCTCGATCACGCTGCCGGTGAATGCCCCGGCCCGGGCGATCCACGTCCTCAGCGGCATGTCCATCCTGGGGTTCCCAACGGGTCGCGAGGGGACCGTCTCGATGACCGTGCGCCTCCATTACGAGGATGGAACGACCGAGGATCACGAGCTGAAGAACGGCGTGCACTTCGCCGATGTCAACGGCGGGCAGGACGTCCCTGGCTCGAAGTCGGCGTTCAAGCTGGGCGGGCAGCAGGTCCGTTACCTGACCGTCATGCCCGCGAAGAAGGGCACGATCGCCAGTATTGAGCTGGTGAAAGGGAGCGACCGGACCGCCCCGATCGTTCTCGCCGCGACGGTCGAGGGGTTCGAGTGATCACCTCAGCATCTGCGTTTCCAACCGAAGTGCGATTTGCATGAACATGACGGGAGGTCCACCGATGATCCGCACGTGGCTCGCTGCCCTGCTGCCTCTCCTTTTGGCCGCGCCCTCTGGGCGGGCTCAGGATTCGAAGCCGGACGACACCATCCCCGCGGCCACCAACGTCCAAGGCGCGGAGTATCCCCGGATCCATCCGGACCTGCGGGTGACGTTCCGCATCAAGGCGCCGGACGCCCAGAAGGTCGTCTTCGGATTCTTCGATAGCCAGCGATATCCGGCGAAGAAGGGCGAGGATGGATTCTGGACCGCGACCTCGGAACCCCAGGTGCCGGGGTTCCATTACTACCGGGTGTTCATCGACGGCGCGGAGGTCAATGACCCTGGGAGCCACGCGTTCTACGGGACCGGCAAGGACGCCAGCGGCATCGAGATCCCGGAGAAGGGCGTCGACTTCTATCTCCCCAAGGACGTGCCGCACGGCGAGGTCCGCGAGCGTTCGTACTTCTCCAACACGACCAAGGACTGGCGGCGCCTCTTCGTCTACACTCCGCCCGGTTACGACAACGATCGCGACGCGCGCTACCCGGTCCTGTACCTGCAGCACGGCGGCGGCGAGGACGAGACGGGCTGGCCGAAGCAGGGGCGAGTCGCCTTCATCATGGACAACCTGATCGCCGAGCGTAAGGCGAGGCCGATGCTCGTCGTCATGGAGCGGGGGTATGCGCGTCGGCCGGGCGATCCGGCCCCGGCAGCCCGTTCGCCGGCTCGGCCGGCGGCACCCGGACAGAATCCCTCCCCGCGCCCGGACTTCAGCCGGATGTTCGGCGCGTTCGAGGAGGTGATGGTCAAGGACCTGATGCCGATGATCGACGCGACCTATCGGACGATTCCAGACCGCGAGCACCGCGCGATGGCAGGGCTCTCCATGGGCGGCATGCAGACGTTCCAGATCACGCTCAAGCATCTGGATCTGTTTTCCCACATCGGCGGCTTCAGCGGGGGGGGCGGCGGTTTCGGCGGCACCCCCTTCGACCCGAAGACGGCCAACGGCGGCGTCATGGCGGAAACGGACGCCTTCAACAAGAAGGTGCGCGTCCTCTGGCTGGGTATCGGCACAACCGAACCGCAGCGGATGTACGAGAGCGTGAAGAACTACCACCAGGCGCTCGAGAGGGCCGGGATCAAGCACGTGTATTATGAATCGCCCGGCACGTCGCACGAGTGGCTGACGTGGCGCCGCAGCCTCCACGAGTTCGCCCCGCTCCTGTTCGTGAACGCGTCGGCTGCCGGCCGGCCTGGCCCGGCGCAGCGGAGACCCATTGTGCTGAACCCCGACGACGTGCCCGCGTTTCCGGATCCTCCTTCCGATATCACCGCGGAGAAGGATGTGCCTCACGGGCGATTGGAGATGGTCTCGTACGACTCCAAGTCGGTGGGCGCAACCCGCAAAATGCAGGTGTATACGCCTCCTGGCTACTCCGCGGAGAAGAAATACCCGGTGCTGTACCTGCTGCACGGCATAGGCGGGGACGAGACGGAATGGCAACGCTTTGCCAAACCAAATGTCCTCTTCGATAACCTGCTCGCCGAGGGGAGAATTACACCCATGATCGTGGTGATGCCGAACGGTCGCGCACGGAAAAACGACCGGGCCGAGGGGAACGTTTTCGCTTCCGCGCCGGCGTTCGCGGCGTTCGAGCAAGATTTACTGAAGGACGTGATCCCCACCATCGAGTCGCGCTATTCGGTAAAGGCAGATCGCGAGCATCGCGCCCTGGCCGGATTGTCCATGGGCGGAGGCCAGTCGCTCAATTTCGGTCTGGCGCACCTCGACACCTTCGCCTGGATCGGCGGCTTCTCGTCGGCGCCCAACACGAAGCCGGCGGCGGAGCTGGTGCCCGATCCGGCGACCGCGAAGAATCAACTGAAACTGCTCTGGGTCGCTTGCGGCAACAAGGACAACCTCATTCGCATCAGCCAGGGCGTGCACGCCTATCTCAAGGAAAAAGGCGTTCCGCACGTCTGGCATGTCGACGGCCACGCGCACGACCCGACCGAGTGGAGAAACAACCTGTATCTCTTTGCGCAACGGATCTTTCGGTGAGTCGCTGTTCCCGAAGCCTCGATTTATTGAAGCGGGGTAGGTGTAGCCCGCCGAACCAAGGGGAGGCATCAACATGCAACAGGGCAATTTATCGCGGCGTGGTTTCTTGCGGTGGGTCAACGGAGCGCTGGCTGGGGCGGGGCTGCCGGCCTGGTATGTCGGGCAGCTAGTGGCCGCCCAGGAGGAAGGCGCGGCCAAGAAAACGTCGGCCAGCGATCGCCTCGTCATGGGGATCGTCGGCATCGGCAGCCCCGAGAGCCGCAGCCTGCAGGTGGCGGGAGAATCACGCCCCTGCGTCAAATCGGGACAGTTGACCTTCGCTCTGGGCTGCGACGTGGATGCCGCCCATCGCAAGCGCGCCACGGAGGTGATGCGTGAGCGAGGGTTCCGGGACTTTGAGGCCAAAACGAACGACTTCCGCGAGCTGGTCCACAACCCGTCTCTCGATTGTCTGCTCGTCACCACACCCGACCATTGGCATGCCCAGGTGGCGATCGAGGCACTCCGGGCCGGCAAGGACGTGTACTGCGAGAAGCCGCTGACCCTGACGGTCGCCGAGTCGCTCGCGCTTCAGAAAGTGGTCAAGGAGACCGGCCGCATCCTGCAGACCGGCAGCCAGCAGCGCACCGTTTATGGCGGTATGTTTCGCCTCGCGGTCGAGCTGGTCCGCGTCGGCCGCCTCGGCAAGATCAAGACCATTGAGTGCCGCATCGGCGGCAACCCGACGAGCGGCCCGATCCCGGAGGCGCCCGTTCCCGAGGGCCTGGACTGGGACCTCTGGCTCGGCCCAACCGCAAAAGTGCCGTACCGCAAGAAGGGAAAGCAGTCGAACTGCCACTACGAATTCCGCTGGTGGTA
The DNA here is from genome assembly GCA_963823665.1 of uncultured Planctomycetota bacterium. Lineage (GTDB taxonomy): Bacteria > Planctomycetota > Planctomycetia > Isosphaerales > Isosphaeraceae > CAVXHV01. Next base: position 386,025 of record CAWGMQ010000006.1, on the reverse strand, counting down.
CGACTACTCCGGCGGCAAGATGACCGACTGGGGAGCGCACCACCTGGACATCGCGCAATGGGCCCTGGGCAAGGACGGCAGCGGACCGGTGGCCGTCGAGGTGCTGAAGGCGGATGAGCCCTACAAGGGGTGCGATGGCTACAATGGCCATCCACATTTCCACGTCCAGTACACCTACGACAACGGCACCAAGGTCATCGCCATGGACGGTGGCGGCACTGATGCCAAGGACCTGGTCGACAAGGATGGCAAGCCGCCCAGGCGGCCGGTTGGCCGCAGCGCGAATGGCTTGCTGATCCAGGGAGAGAGCGGCACAATCTTCGTCGGCCGCGGCACGCTCCTTGCCAGCGACGCCACGATCCTTTCCGAGCCGCTCAAGGAAGACCCGAAGGTCTATGATGGCCGGCCGACGAACCACATGCAGAACTTCGTCGATTGCGTCAAGAGCCGCAAGCCGCCGATCTGCAACGCCACGGTTGGCGGCGGCTCGGTGATCGTCTGCCATATCGGCGTAATCGCATTGCGTACCTGCAAGAAGCTGAAGTGGGACGGAGTCGCGCATCAGTTCGATGACGCGGAGGCCAACCAGATGCTGGCCCGGCCGCGCCGAGATCCGTGGCAGCTCAAGGTGTAGGCGAGAGGATTGCAAATCTCACGGCGACGGGCAGGATCATCAGTCCGGTCGGCCGGACCGGTGAGGGCATCGCCATCCCGCCATTCACGCAGAGAGGTCAGGGCTCTCGCAGTGCCCTGGCCATTGAAGGAGTATGGGACGGAAACAGGGACGTGGGACGGAAACAGGGACGTGATCAGTTTCCCTCCCGATTAGGGACGTGGGGACGGAAACGGGGACGTGTTATGGGAGTGAAACCGGGACGCGATAGGTTTATGCCATCCGAACTGGATAACAACTTTTCGCGTCCGTGTTTCCGTCCCGCCTGAAGCGCCGAGCCAGCTGAGACCGGTCACGATAATTGATAACGTTCCGATCAAGATAATCGATGCGCAGCGACAGCGCGGCTCACTGCTCAAGAACCGTTCCGTTCCCCTTCTCATCAGGGGAACGGAACGGTCCTCCTCACTCGTTCAGCAGAGATGCTGCCAACCTCTCGGCGTGCGGCCAAGTTGGCCGATTCGCTCGAGCGACTCCAGCACTTCGCGTAGTCAATCGGCGATCTGCGCGCCGAACTCGGCATTACTCTCCGGTTGCGTCGGGCGAACAGACCGAAGCGCGCAAGGGTACCGGCTCGGGTGGCTAGAGACGAAGGATGGCGGCCACCCCCCCACACGCCACCGGCATGATGGGCGTTGTTCCCGTTCTCATGTTCTGTGACAATTGTCATTGAAAGAACCTGGCGCTCGGGTTAGGATGGCCTGAGAGTCCGGCTGAGGATCTTGTTTCGTCCGGGACGCCGCCTACCATCGCCGACCCCATCCGAAAGCCGTGTGACGGTGAGCGGCAAGCCCTCGAAGGCGGTTGAATTGCTCCGCAAGCGGCTCCGCCTGAGCCTGGGCGCAATGATGATCGTCGTCCTCGGGATCGGGTGCGTCCTCGGCTGGGTCGCTCACCGCGCCCACGTCCAGCGCGAGGCCGTCGCGGCGATCACGACGCTCCGCCGGAACACGCGAGGCAGCGTCTACTACGACTGGCAGTACGTGGCCGGCCAGGGCGACAAGGACGCCAAGCCGCGAGGGCCGAAATGGATGCGCGACGCCCTCGGCAAGTTCGACGAGGACGCCAAGCCGCGAGGGCCGAAATGGCTGCGCGACGCCCTCGGCCCCGATGTGTTCGACACGGTGGTCAACGTCAATATCGAAGGCGACAACGTGGACGACGAACTCCTGGAGAATGTCGGGAAGCTCCACGGCGTCGAGTGGTTCACGATCCATGGGCACGCCGCCCCCGACTTGACGCCCGCGGGGATGGCCCAACTCCGCACCCTTTCTCGCCTGAAAGGGCTGAGCCTGCGGGGGTTCACGGATTCCCACGGCTTCGTGGCCGGGCTGACGGGGAAGACCAGGCTTCGCCGCCTCTGGTTGCCGGAGGCCGCCGTCACGGACGACGAGATGGCGACCATCGGCGGCTTTGCCGACCTGGAAGTCCTGCAACTGGACGGCAGAAACGTCACAGACCGGGGCTTCGCCCATGTGGTGAATCTGAAGGAGCTGAGCCTCCTGGACATGCCGGGGGTCCGCATCACGGATCTCGCTCCGGTCGCCGGGATCGAGCCCCTGCCGAGGGGGATGCGACTCACGGACCTGACCATCGCGGGTTCGAGGATTACCGACGCGGGACTTGATCATCTCGCCTCCCTGACTTCCCTCTGGAGGTTACGGCTCGATCGGTCCGCGATCACCGATGCGGGGCTCGCCCGCCTGAAGTCTCTCGAGTCACTGGAGACCTTGTCGTTGACCGAGACCGAGCTGACGGATTCCTCGGTCGAGACGCTGGCGGGATTCCAGTCCCTGAAAAGCCTCAACCTCGACCGGTCGGGGATCAGCCCGGCGGGTATCGAGCGACTGAAGCAGGCCCTCCCGAAAGCTCGGATCTTCGGGTGGTCGGACGGCAGGTGACGGACCGTCGCCTTGGCGTAGAGGTCGTCCAGGTCATCCTGGCTTTTAATGACCGGGATCTCGGCCTGCGGCTCGACCGGCCAGTTGTCGCCCTCGATCGCCATGACGGCGCACTCCCGCATGCCGGTGGGGGTTTCAAGACACCCAGCGTTTCGCCGAGTTTGAGGCAGCCACGGACGGATCGCTCGGAGAGAACGGGTGCGCGGCTGCGCCCTTCCCCGCACGGTTCCATCTTTGATTCCCGACGAAAGGGTGGGTGCCTTGCTTCCCTTCTCAGACGCTCAACCTTGCGAGAGGAGTTTGAACAACTCTATCGGTGTTGCGCCCTTCGGTCGAGCAGACCGAAGCAGGGTAGGGCAGCAGGTAGACGGCCACGCGGGGTTCAAATCCAGTCGCCCCGAGTGTTTCGCTAACTCAAATCCCGCCACTGGTTGCGGAAGCGACTGGCGACGGGATTTGAGCTTTTGAGGGGCAACGGCGGATTCCTCTGGCGACACGAATCGTGGAATTGACTCCATTGCCAGTTCTTGAGAAATTTCGTTACGCGTGTCGATTTCGTCCTGGTCCGTTCCACTATAGATAGAAAGAATCGTCGTCCCGGGATCGCAGCCGCGGGCACAGCCGGCCGGGTCGGCATCCAAGGAGCCATGATGACCCTGAAGAAAAAACCCTCCGAACGCCGTTCCGTCCAGGTTGAAGTCGAGGTCCCGGGCAGCACCCAGTCTGCGGTGGCGCGACGATCGGCGGAAGCCCAGGTGCGTGCGGGTATCGCCAAGTTCGCGCCCGCGCATCTACGGCTCGTAGGCGCCATGCGACGGTCGCTGCGAAAGCGACTGCCCACCGCCCATGAGGTGGTGTATGAATATCGCGACTGCTTCGTCATCAGCTATTCGCCGAGCGAGCGCGGGTACGAGGGCGTTCTTGCCATCCGCGGGAGCGCGGACGGCGTTCGGCTCTACTTCAATCGTGGTAAGGGGTTGCCGGATCCTGAGAAGTTGTTGCAGGGGTCCGGTGGCCAGACGCGCTGGATTCACGTGGAGGGCGCATCCACACTCGCCCGTCCGGCGGTTGCGAGCCTGATCGACGAGGCCATCGCTCGCAATCCCGTGCCGTTCGCGCGCGGCGGCCGCGGGTCGGTGGTCGATCGTGCGCCATCGCAGCGTCGTCGGCGTCGCCCCGACTAACATGCCATCCGGAGTCGATGGCGCCCGTCCCGCCCGCTTGCCGAGCCGCCCTGGGCGCGGCATGCTGGTGTCGTCGGCCCGCCAGGATCCGTTCGCCTCGTGCCAGGCCGGCACGCCGGCGGCCCGTCTAACGAGGCGATCCAGCGGGCCCGCCTGGCGGCGGGCCGCTGATCCAGGTCGTTAGATGGCACCAGCACTCCAGGCGACGGCAACCTTCATTGTGGCCCCGGCACGCGTCGAGCCATAGTTTGGCAGAGTTTTGCATTCAGATCATCCGAAACATTCGGGAGGTACCATGCATCGTTCGTTCGGAGCGCTTGTGCGAGTGGCCGTGGTGCTGGCAAGCTTTCAGATGATTCGCCCGCTTGCAGCACAGAGTCCTCCGGTCCTGTCCACAGCGGATTACGACCGCGCCGCCCGATTCCTCGGCGGGAATCTCGGCGGCCTTGTTGTGGGTGGGAACGTGCAGGCGAGATGGCTCTCCGACGGCCGCTTCTGGTACACCAGCACCACGTTGACCGGCTCCGAGCCGATGGTCGTCGATCCGGTGCGTCGCACCCGCACCAAAGCCACCGCAGCAGATACCGCCGCCGGGTCGAGCAGCACCGAGGGTGCTGGTGGCATCGCCATGCGCGGTGGCGGCGGTGGACCGCGAACCGGCGGCGCAGCAGGAGTGCTCTCACCCGACAGGAAGCGTGCCGCGTTCATCAAAGAGTGGAATCTCTGGGTGCGGGACGTGGCCACGAAGCAGGAGCGCCAGCTTACCACCGACGGCGTCAAGAACTTCGGCTACGCGACGGACAACGCTGGGTGGGTGAAGAGTGACCGCGCCATGCTGAAGTGGTCTCCGGATTCTCGAAAGATTGCGACGCAACAACAAGACGAGAGGCAAGTCGCCGACATGTATCTGCTTGAGACCCGCGTCGGTCAACCGATTCTGCACACCTGGAAGTACTCCTTCTCGGGCGACTCAATCCTTCCGATGATCCATCGCGTGATCATCGATGTCGACGCCGGGCGCGTGATCCGGTTGCAGATGCCACCCGACTTTCACCGCGCGACGTATTCCGACAACATCTCGATGAACGACTACAATTGGAGCCCGGATGGTTCCCGTCTGGCTCTCGCTTCCGTAACGAGAGACCACCGGACGGCGACGCTCAAGCTGGCCGACGCCACAACCGGAGCAGTCCGGACGGTGATGTCGGAGACCACCATCACCCACTTTGAGTCGCGAACGGGCTGGCACGTGCTCTGGGCCACGAATGAACTGATCTGGTATTCCCAGCGCGACGATTGGGGCCAGTTGTATCTGTACGATCTCAACACCGGGGCGCTGGAGCGCAAGATTACTTCGGGCGAAGGTCCGGTCACACAGACCGTCCGGATTGACCAGCCGACGCGGACACTGTGGTACCAGGCCAAGGGACGCGAGCGCGGTCAGGACCCGTACTTTGCGCACTACTACCGTATCGGTCTCGACGGGGGAGACCAGGTGTCGCTGACTCCCGATGACGGTGACCACACCATCCAGCTCTCACCTTCAGGCCAGTTCCTTGTAGACACCTATTCGAAGCCCGATGTGCCGCCTGTCGTGGCCCTGCGCGATCGCGACGGCAAGTTGGTGATGCCGCTCGAAAAGGCGGACATTTCCCGCCTGCTCGCCACGGGATGGAAACCGCCGATCCCGATCACCATGAAGGCGCAAGACGGGAAAACCGATGTCTATGGAATGATGTTCCGCCCGACGAACTTCGACGCATCCCGGAAATACCCGATCATCAACAATATCTATCCGGGGCCCTTCGGAGCGAGCGTCGGGAGCCGGAGGTTCACCGCAGCTCGCGGGGACCGGCAGGCGCTCGCCGAACTGGGTTTTGTGGTTGTTGCCATCGACGGCATGGGGACTGAACAGCGTTCCAAATCATTTCATGATGCCTACTACGGCGCGATGGGCCGCGACAACACGCTGCCCAGCCAGGTTGCCGGCATGAAGGATCTGGCTCGGCGCTATCCGTGGATCGATATTGATCGTGTCGGAATCTACGGTCACTCGGGCGGTGGATTTGCTGCGGCAGACGCGATGTTCCGCTTCGGAGACTTCTTCAAGGTCGGCATTTCGGAGTCGGGGAACCACGATCAGCGACTCTACGAAGAAGACTTCAGTGAGCGTTATCAGGGACCTCTCATCCGCAGCGGTGACGGCACGGACAACTATGCCGCAGAAGCCAACCAGAATCAGGCGAAAAATCTTCGCGGCAAGCTTCTGCTCATGACGGGCACCATGGACACGAACGTCCCGCCGGACAACACCTATCTCGTCGTCGATGCTCTGATCAAGGCGAACAAGGACTTCGATCTGATCATCCTTCCCAACGCCGGCCACGCGTACGGCAGCGCATCGAACTATGTGGTACGGCGCCGCTGGGACTATTTCGTCCGCGGGTTGCTGGGCGCCGAGCCGCCGAAGGAGTACTTGGTGAAGGCGGGCGCCGGTAGTCGTCGCGGGGCGGAGCGGGAATGACTGACCCGAGACTCACGATCCACGATGGCGCACCAGGTACCTTGGTTGCGTGGCCGCTCAGTACCACCAGCGATCGAGAATCGTGGGCCACACTCCTGATTTACTAGAATTCCCTTGGCCAAAGTACTATCCTGAACAGACTAGTGCCACCGTGCCGAAAACGGAACCGCAACCAATCAACAATTTCCGGTCGACTATGACGACTTCTCAATGGCGAGAGTTCTTGCAGCAGTGGAGTTACGAATGGCTGGCCGCCGAGAAGAGCTTCCCCGCCCAGGTTCGAAAACGCCAATGGCTCGGATTTCCGCCCGCAACCGAAAAACAAGTGCTTCGATTGGAGAAGCGGATCGGTCAAGAGTTACCGCCATCGTATCGGAGTTTCCTTCTTACGACGAACGGTTGGTTGCGCACCTCGATGTTCGTTGATAGAATCCGCCCCGTTTCTCAGGTCGACTGGCTGGAATCCGACGCCCCGGAACTGCTCGATGTCTGGTCGCCGGAAGACGGCGAGGATTTGATGCAGAATTATCCCAGCGAGGAATACTTTTCGTATGACGGACGCCCGATTTTTGACCGCGAGCATTTTCGGCGATCACTGGTGATAGCCGACCCGATTCCTGGCGACTCGATGATTTACGTGCTGAACCCTCTCGTTGTCGCCTCCGACGGTGAGTGGGAGGCGTGGCGATTCGCACATTGGATTCCTGGAGCAGAACGATTCCCGTCCTTTGAATTGTTGATGCGGGCCGAACATGCGCTTTTCTTGAATAACGGAGAGCACAAGAAGTTCTTTGGACCTTACCAGGGAGTGTACGCGCCAGACCAACCTCGACAACCAGCCCGCTCGATCGGACCCAGCCGGGCCAAGCCTCGACGACCGACCGTCCCTGACCTTGTCGCTCAACTCGAGTCATCAACCCGCACCACTCGGGCGAACGCAGCGAAGCATCTGTTACGCGAGTTTCGGCCCCACGATCCCAATAATGAACATCCGGAATTGATCGAGCCACTCAGCCGCATCCTACGCTCGGGTTCGGAATCCGACGTGCGTTCAGCCGCCGCTGCAATGCTCGGTAGCTATGGAGACGCGAGCGCGATTAATCCTTTGATTGAGGCACTTGACGACGCAGCGATCACAGGTATCACACTCAGCGCGCTCTTCTATCTGGTTACATACATAAAAGATTCTCGAATAGCTGACGCGATGGTTCGTCTCTTGGAGACACCTCGTAACCAGTTCGAGATACAGCATGCCATCCAAATATTGGAGGCGCTAAAGGATGCGCGAGTCGCCAGGATCGGATTGCGCCTCCTTGATGAAGCCCCGGTTATCCTGCCTCAAGTCGAAGGGATCGTGGACCGAGCGCAAGCTGAAGCGTTTCAAAGATCCAGCGTCCGTTTTCAGGGCGCGTTCGCATTCGCAAGATTCGCAGTGAATGGGACCGAGGAATTGGTCAAGCGATTGACGCATTCGGATGCAGGAGTGCGTGCGGCATCGACGGCGGCTTTGCGTGAATGCTCCAACCGGGGTCCACACCTCGCACCGTTCTTGACCCCTTTACTCAACGATGTCGACGCCGGCGTGCAACAGCAAGCCTCTATGACGCTTCGATTTCTAGAGCCGGCTCCACAAGTAGAGATTTCGACTGCAAGGCTTGCGGAGATCGAGGCGCAGGTCGTCGCGCAACTCGAGAGAGCGTCACGAACGAAGGGCCGCTTTTAGTGGCCCAGAACATCTGCCATGGTATGACTTGAGAGCCAGGATCATTTAAAGATGGCATTCAGTTCATTCGCCAGGCGGACGGAAGCGCTCGCCATCTGCTTCTTGAGGATCGGCTCCGCTCGCACGAGGTAAGACTCGCCCAGCTTGTAGCCCCGGGGGATGATCTTGGGGGCATCGTCGAGCGGGCGGTAGGCGAGCTTGGCGACTTGCAGGCTCTCGTCGGCCCAGTCGTCGACCGATCCCTTGGACCACTCCTTGATCGCCTCGGGCGTGATGTCCCGCTCGACCCGGGAGGCCCAGACCCGGTCGTCGCCGCCGATCCGGTGGATCAGGTCGGAATCCCAGAGCCTGTGGAGGTTGGTGCCCTCGTCGAAGAACCGGATCTGGGTGTCGTTGCCGCCGTGGTCGTCGTGGTCGCCGACGTGCAGCGGCTGGTGGATGTCGGAGACGAAATGGACGAAGAACAGGAGCGCCCGCTGCCGTTCCTTCTTGGGTCTCGATCGGTCAGACAGAACTTTCCGGTATTGCTTGATCTTGACGACCACGTTGTTGTCGTCGCGGATCAGGCGGGGATCGAATTTGGCATCGCCGATCGGCACGTTGATGAAGTGCCATCTGGCGCTCCCGGGCACGGCTTCGTGCCCCTCCTTGTCGGCCCAGCCTGCGACATCGGGCAAGGTGTCCGGCGGGATGAGCAGCTCCTCGATCGCGGCTTTCGCCGCCGGGCTGAGACGCCCCTCGGCGATCCGCGCGATCACCCGGTGCGCTTGCGGCCCCCAGGCGAAAGCCGGCGATGTCCAGATGACTGCCAGCATCGAGCAAACACCGAGCCGGACAGCACGCGTCGCGATCATTGGGGCGACCTCGCTGGATGGACGGATCGACGAGGAAAGTGGACCAGCCGCCAGGGGCGGCACAGGCCGGTCGCCGCGATTCGAGTGCCTCGATGACCACGTCACGACGGATAAGCCCATGATATCGCGACCGGCAGAGCGCAGCAAGTTGGCCCCGCGCAGGATTTCAAGACACCCAGCACTTATGTGCTCATATCCACGCGGTCCCAATCGCAGGCTGGGTCCATGACCCATTCAAGCGCCTTGCGACGCTCCACGATAATGTCGAGACGCACGGCGCCGGTGTCTTTCCCGGTCAGTCGCGAGTTCCGCGTCCACCAATGGAGGCGGTAATAAAGGTCAAGCTCCCTGAACAATTCCTCGCGTGAACGGAGGCGCATCTTCGTCGACAATTTCGAGCCGTCTTCATTTCGCTGGAGCGCCGGGCACAACGATGCCAGTATGTTCCCGACCCCTTCATCGAATCGCAACTCGTCGATAAGCTGGCCCGCCCGTCCCCGTGCCCTCATATTCTCCATTCTCTTTCTTGGTCAGTTGAAGTTCTTTCAACTTGGCCGAGCTTTTGATCTTTGACTCAATCTGGGTCATGTTCCAGCGGCTTGGTTTGTTCGACGTTGCTCTGCCCTTGTCGGAAGAACAGCCCGATTCGAGGCAACACAGTGCCAAACGAACAACGGCAACATTTGAGAACTTCCTGCGGTTCATGATTGCTTCTTCCCATACTGAAGTTCGAGTTTTGCGGCCCACCCCCAAACCTGATCGCTTCCGAGATCGCGGCGCACCGGAAGCAGTCCAACGTATACCGCCACCCGCCGCTGGCGGCGATTGTACGCATGCAGCGACCAGTGGTCAGGTCTACGAGCGCCGAGACGGGGCAACTCGCAGCAACCGCGCGTCGCGTTGGGACTTTCTCAGACGCTCAACCTTGCGAGAGGAGTTTGAACAACTTTATCGGTGTTGCGCGCTTCGGTCGATCCGACCAACGCGCGCTACCGACGGACGTTGAACAAGAACCAGCCACCGCAAACTAATCCGTCGGTGCTATTCTCACAGGTCGCGGCGACTGGACGGCTACTGAACTTTTACTGGCCGGAATCCAGAGATGGGAGGCCGTTGTGCGGCGGCGAATGACCGGCGAAATGCCCGCAAAATGAAAAGTCGCGGAAACGCGTCGGCAAGAGGCTTGACGCGCCCTGTATATGCACCGTACTGTATATACATGACGATGCACCTAGACACCTTCCAGACCCTCTCCGACCCGACGCGCCGACGCATCGTGGAAGCCCTGCGGCATGGTGAGCAGCAGGTCAATGACCTCGTCGCCAGGGCAGGGATTCACCAGTCGGGTGTGTCGCGTCACCTGAGCATCCTCCACGCCACGGGCTTTGTCTCCGTGCGGCCGGAGGGACAGCGGCGGCTCTACTCTCTCAAGCCTGAGCCGTTTCGCGAGCTCGACAGGTGGCTGGCCCAATACCGCGACCTCTGGGAAGCACGTCTTGACCGACTCGAAGAGGCGCTCGAAAAGAAACGCAAGAAATCGAAAAAACCTCTCACCAGGAGCAAGACACATGAGTGACACGCCCTTATGAAAGCACAATCATGGTCGAATTCTTCCCGTCCGGCGAATGGGTGCGCATGGTGGTCACGCTCAGCCCCATGCATGACGAGGAATTCACGAGGCTGGCCTCTCAGGGGCTTGCGAGCCAGGTCGCGAATCTGGACGAGCGCTTCCAGAGCCGAAACCAGTAGCACAGGGACTTCACGCGACATTCTGGACGCACTCCGCACATGCTATCTCGACGTTTTCGGCTCAACGACCAAGCCGAGGAGAGACGCATGGCCAAGTTGATCTACTCGATGCTCACGTCGCTCGACGGTTACACCGAAGATGAGCACGGCCAGTTCGGGTGGGGCGCTCCCGAAGATGCATCAGGTGGCGGCATGGTGCCGGATAGCCCACGGCGCCCGAAAGATCAGCAAATTACAATCGTTGTGCGGCACATGCCTGCGCACTTCGGTCCCACGACACCGACGCGCACTCCGGCACCCGATAGGATGGACGGATGAACCGCAAGCGATTGCGAAAGTACCTGGCGTTTCTTGACCGACCGTCGCGACGTGCTCATACTCGCGCGAATCAAAACGGCCCGGAGAGCGCCTTTCACTCCGTCGACCATAACACCCCCGCCGGCCTGGAGTCATGCCATGCGACGATTGCCGATTTGTCTTCTAGGTGCATTACTGCTGAACCTGTTGGTCGCATCCCAATTGAACGCTCAGGAAAAATCCGACGGCTCGACGACTTCTAGCCGAACGTATCGGCCGGTCGTGCGGGGCACGCAGTATGCCGCTTCGTCGATGAAACAGGAGGCAACTCGAGCCGCCGCGCGAATTCTGGAATCCGGTGGCAACGCGTTCGACGCCATTGTGGCCGGGCAAGCCGTGCTGGCGCTGGTCAATCCTGAGTCCAATGGCTTCGGCGCCGACGCGGTCATTCTGGTCTACCACGCAGGCGAGAAACGGGTGTACTCGATCAATGCCGAGGGAACCGCACCAAAGCTGGCCACGATCGATTGGTACAACAAGAACAACGGCGGCAAGATTCCCAACAGTGACGGACTGCTTTCCGCGTCGCTGCCCGGCGTTATCGATGCGTGGTATGTACTGCTCGATCGCTGGGGCACCATGACCTTTGCCCAGGTGCTGGAGCAAGCAATCGACGTGGCCGAAAACGGCTTCCCGATTGGCGATGGTTTGGCGCGTGCGATCTCCAACTCGAAAAAGATCCAGAAATATCCAACCTCCAAGAAGCTGTATTTTCCGAATGGCAAGGCCCCGCACCCCGGCGACATCTTTCGCAACGTCGATTCCGCTAGGATGCTTCGGAAGCTGGTCGAAGCCGAGCAAGCTGCGGCGGGACTAGGTCGGCGCGCGGCGCTGCGCGCGCGCGCGATCGCTTCTATAAAGGCGACATCGCCAGAACCATGGGGGAGTTCTCCGAACAGAACGGTGGCCTTTATCGGTATGAGGATTTCGCGGCGTATACCGCCAAGGTTGAAACACCGGTGTCGACGAACTATCGCGGCTACGAAGTCCACAAGAATCCATCCTCGTCCCAGGGTCCCGCTGAGCTGTTCCTGTTGAACATTCTGGAGGGCTATGACGTTAAGAAGCTGGGGCACAACAGCTCGGAATACATCCACACGAGTGCCGAAGCACTGAAGCTCGCTTTTGCCGATCGCGAGAAGCTGGGCGACACCGACTTCGTGCGAATCCCTTACGAGGGCCTGCTGTCCAAGACCTACGCGACCGAACGCCGTAAGCTCCTCGATCCCAATCGCGCTTCGCTCGAAATCCGGCCCGGCAACCCCGAGCAGTTCATGAAAGTGGCGGCAGCACCTGCCCGCATTGGACACTCGCACGTGGGTGAGGCCGATTATTCGGAAGGAGACACCAGCTATATCGCTGTGATCGACAAGGACCACAACATGGTGAGTTTTGAACCCAGCCTCCACAGCGGGTTCGGCACAGGCGTCGTGATGGCCGATCTGGGCTTCATCTTCAACTGCCGCGGCGACTACTATTCGCTCACGCCGGGTGAGCCGCGTTCACTCGAACCAGGCAAACGCCCGCGTAGCACGTTGCAGAGCACGCTGGTGCTCAAGGACGGCCAACCCTGGTTGATCACTGGCAGCCCCGGCGGTGACGATCAGATTCAGCGGACCGTCCAGACGCTCATGAACATGATCGACTTCGGCATGAACGTTCAGCAGGCGATCGAAGCTCCGCGGTGGTCGACGCGCGGTTTCGCGTCTTCGGTGTTTCCGCACAACATGAGCCACCCCGGAGACTTGTCCGTCGAGTCCCGTATTCCGAATGCAGTCCAGAAAGCGCTCCAGGCCAAGGGTCACAAATTGCAATCAGCAGGCGCATGGTCGTTAGGTTCGAACGCGGCCATCGCCATTGATCCAAAGTCAGGCGTCCTCAGTGCCGGTGCCGACCCGCGCGTTGAAGCGTACGCTTGGGCAAGATAGTTCCTGAGACGGATAGGACCCATCGGACACAGTAGTCTCTTCTGTTCAGGATGTCCCCGTACTTATCCCATGAAATCAGAAGCCCACCGACGCACTTGGAAACGTGCGTTTAGAGGCGTCGGACCTGCGGCACTGAAGTCGATTCGTGGCGCCGGGCCGTCGGCGAGCCCGGGCTTCAATGGTCCGACGCCAGCGGGTCAGCCAGCGGCGCGGCCGGGCGGGGTCGGAGGTCGAGGTCGAGCACCGGATTGCCGTCGAGCGACGGCGATGGCAGCAAGCGGGTGACTCGGGCGGGCGGGCCTCGGCGGGCCGCGGTCGGGCGATCCGCCCGCCGCGTCGCCTCCCCCTGACCAGCCTGCCGGATGACTACCCTCCGGATCCGCCAGGTCGATGCGGCGGCCAGCGCCGCCGAGGCCAGGAGCCCGAGCGCGCAGAACCAGGCCTGCGCCCCAGCCCGACCGGGCGCATCCCCGGCAGCGCCGCCCTCACCGGCGTCACCACCGACCAGCGCGGCGAGCCCCTCGATTCGCGCAATGCGGACATCGGCGCCTTCTCCACCACCTTCAATGCCGACGGCCTCAACGGCGGCCGTGAGCGGCGGTGCGACAACGTTGATGTTCCAGCTCAACGCCGTGTTGAACCAGAGGCTGACAATCGTTTACAGCGGCGATCCTGACTTCCTTGCGAGCAGGATCAGTCCGCCCAAATTGACCAGATCGGGAATCGCAAGTTCGGCGACCTGACGGGACGAGACAGGGTAGGAGTCCGCGGGTCGCGAGAGGCGATTACGACGCGTAGCCGAAGTAGCTCAAGACCAGGCCGATGATCAATTCGGTCACGGCGGCACCGACGTAGATCCCGCGATGCGCGAGCATCGCATTGCCGGCCGCGACGATCCATTGCGGTTGGAAAATGGTAATCAGCGCGCGCACAAGCGTGAGCCAACCAATGACAGTGATCATGAGCCGCCAGTCCAGCGCCCAGACACGATGAGTCAGCACCAGCGCCATGCCGACGAGCAAGCCCATGAAGCCGGCCAGATAGAGCCAGGTCGGGCTGCGGATAAATTCCGGCAAGATGGTTCGAATCATTTGCGGCTTGACCAGAAAAGCGACTCCGGCGACGACGAACATCGGCCCCAAGAGCTGCGCAATAAATACCGATGCTTGCATTCTTGTGTTCCACTTCCGAGCGGCGGCGGTGCCGAGTTTGTTCCCATGAACCAAGAACATCATGCCAGAAAATCCGCCTCCCGACGACCGCACTTCCTTGGCGGAGGTTCGCGCCCGAACGATCGCCTCCATAAGCTCTACGACCTCTTTGGCCGCCCGGGTAAAAACAGACTTGACGATCCCGCGCTACTGTGTATACTGTGTATATGACTAATCACAGTTGGATCGTGATTTCTCAAACCGATCCGCGGCCCCTTTATCTTCAGGTGATGGAACAGGTGCGGCGGCGGGTGGCGGTGGGGGATCTGCCGGCCGGGACAGAGCTTCCCTCGATTCGTCAGTTGGCGTCCGAGCTGCAGGTTAGCGTCATCACGATCAAACGAGCGTATCTGGAACTGGAAAGAGACGGGGTCATCACAACCCGGCAGGGAAAGGGTTCCGTCGTGGCCGATCGTCCCGATCTGCAGGCGACGATTCATGTCCGCGAGCTGGAATCTCACCTGGCCATCGCGGCCGACCTGGGGTCGCTGCTGGGGCTTTCCAAAGCCGAATTGCAGAAACGCCTGACAGTGGCCATCGAACAATCGCAACGTGGCCATTGAACTATCGCAACGAGGTTATTCATGAACCATCCCACGAGTGTCGCTGTCAGTGAGCAAACAGAACTGGCGATCTCTTTATCGCACGTTTCCAAGCGTTATCCTCATTTCATGCTCTCCGACATTTCGCTCGATTTTCCCCAAGGATCAGTGGCCGGGCTGATCGGGCCCAATGGCGCGGGCAAATCGACGACGATGCGGATCATGATGGGACTGGTCACTCCCGATTCCGGCGCCGTCTCTGTGCTGGGACAGCCGATTTCGTCCCACCAAGCCACCGTCAAGCAGCAGATCGGCTATTACTCGGAAGACATGCGCTTATACAAACGGGAAACCATCGGCTGGCATCTGCAGTTCGTGCGCTCGGTCTATCCCAATTGGGATGACGCCTACGCTCGACAACTGCTGGACCGATTTGGACTGAATCCCGAACAACGCGTAAAGGGGCTCTCGCACGGGCAACGTGTCAAGGCCTTGCTGCTGCTGATTCTCGCGCGGCGGCCGCGCATTTTGATCCTGGACGAGCCGACCACGGGGCTCGATCCCGTGGCCCGGCACGAAGTCATCACCGAGCTGATGCGCGTCGTCGAGGATGAAGATCGTACGATTTTATTCTCGTCCCACAATACACAGGACGTCGAGAAGCTCAGCGATTCGATCACCTTCATCGATCGCGGCCGCGTGATCGCCTCGCGGGCACGGGATGAGCTCCTGGAACAGTGGCGGCGCAGTTCGCCTGCAGGCCCCCGCCGAGTGGCAGGTTCCCGCGTTGCCGGGGATCCGACTGGAATCTCATTTCCGCAGCCAACGGGTGCTATCGCTGGACCACTTTGACCAGGGAGTGCTGGAATCGCTTCAGGGGTCCGGCGCGATTCTTGAGGGAGTCGAGCGAATGACGCTGGAGGAGATCTTTGTCAGTCTTGTCATGCGTGGACGCGAGGAGGCTTCGTCATGAACACTCAGGCAATCAGCATTCTGTTTCTGAAAGACTTGTACCTGAGTCGCCGCCCGCTCTTCGCATACCTTGCCGCGGGGATTGCGTGTTCGGCGATCGGTGTTGTTCCGCATCCGACCTTCGCCTTCATCGGGTTCGTCCTGATCCTGACAGTGGCGATCGGGTCGGGCATGCACCTGCTCGGGGAACTGCTCCTGTCGGAGGGGAATGATCAGACGCGGGCCTTCATCCTCAGCCTGCCTGTCAGCCTGCTCGATTATTCCGTCGCCAAGATCGCCGTCGTCTTGACCACGTTCCTGATCCCATGGTCCACGATGTTCGCCTGTTCCATCGTCCTGACGGCCGCGCTGCCGTGGGGCCACGTTGGTGCGATTCCCATGCTGGTCGTGGTGTTTCTCGAATTGCTCGCGGCGTATACCGTGCAACTGGTAACGGCAGTTATCTCGGAATCGGTAGGTTGGACCGTGTGCGTCATGGTGGCCTGCAATGTGTTTCTCAACGTGTTTCTGATGAAACTTTTGCAGGTGCCTGAAGTCGAAGAAATGTCGAAGAGCGATTTGCTGCGATTCAGCCCGCTGAGCATGGAGATCATGTGCATCGAGCTGGGGATCATTGTCGCGGCGCTTGCAATGGCCCTGGCGGTGCAGACGCGCAAACGCGATCTGGTGTGAGCAGCGTCTTGAGCGAGCGGACTGTCCCTTTCGATTGCGCTCATTTCCCTCCGCAAACTGGCAGTGCAAACACAGACTGTCCAGAACTGTCCTCTTTTAAAACGCGCGTCGTCTTCCAGAAGGCTTCAATGATGTCGGTAATCCAGATCAGCTCCCCCGCACTGGAAACTCTCACTCCGGCCGCCGCCGCATCCAGCCACGCGACCGACCGGATCCATTATCTGGACAACTTGCGCGCCCTGGCGATGCTGTTGGGCGTGTTCCTTCATGGTGCCGTGGCTTACGCGAATCCCACCCAGATCGTCTGGCTGGTAACCGACCCGCAATCGAGTGTCCTGGTGGATGCGTCTTTCAATTTCATTCATCTGTTTCGGATGGGGTTGTTCTTTCTGATTTCCGGGTACTTTGCTCGGCTGATGATCACCCGCAAGGGACTGAAGAGCTTTGTCTGGAACCGCACCGTCCGAATCGCGTGCCCGTTCGTTCTCTTCTACCCGCTCCTCCTGGCGCTTTTGATCGGGGTGACCGTGTTCGCCATGTTTTACCTGTGCCATCCCTTGGGATTAATGGGCGTCATCGTCAAGGCGGCGAAGGAGAATCCCCAAGCTAACCGGAGCCAGCCCTGGACCACCATGCACCTTTGGTTTCTGTATTACCTGATCCTGTTCGCCGCCCTGACAGTTGTCTTGTCGCGATTCCGCGGGCCGAATTTGGACTGGTTCTTCTGCCGCCCCTGGCTGTTGGCGCTCGCCCCAGTGGCGCTGTTACCCGGCCTCCTGCTTGCTGGAATCGGGATCCCCGCGCCGGAATCGTTCATTCCCCAGTTCTGGCCGTTCCTGTTCTACGGACTCTTCTACTGGGCAGGGTGGCGGCTTTTTGGTCGTGAAGCGTCCCTTGCGCCGCTGAGGCCCTGGATCGGGGGAATTGCCGTGATAGGTCTCGTGCTGTTTCTCCCGTATTATATGCTCCTGCCTAAACTCGACCCATCAATTTTCGAAACAGGAGAAATGAAACACCTGAGCCTTCCCTGGCAAGTTGTCGAAGGAGTGTTGACGGTGTATCTCGCTGCGCTATTGACTCTGCTCGCACTGTTGACCGGGCAGCGCTACCTGTCGCGCCGCAGTCCGGTGCTTCGACTCGTGTCGGATGCCTCGTACTGGATCTATCTTGTTCATCTCCCTGTCGTGATCTTTCTGCAAACCATACTGGCCGAGACTCCTCTCGTCCTGGTGGTGAAGCTGCTCATAACATTAAGTGGAACTTTCCTGTTCTGCTTCGCGACTTACCTCGTGTTCGTCCGCTACACTCCGATCGGCTGGATGTTGAACGGCAAACGGGCGTTTCCGTGAATTGATTCTTTGCACTCCGGTTTGTTCAGACTACAGGACGGAAACTGGGAGGGGACGGAAACTCTGTCGCTCGGCGCCGCCAACTCGCACGTTGCCGCCAAGTCGCAGGTTCAGGTCAGAAAAGAAGGTGCGGGAACTGCCCACTGTGAGGCCGTGAACGGTTGCAGAAGAACGGTAGACATCTAACGAGGCTCCGCCTCAGACCGACGAGATGTAGATGCGGCTCTTCTCCAATGCGCGGATAGAAGGACGGGGCTGACAACCTCGAAGCCCATGCACTTCAACGGTGTTCTGGCATCCCGAATACCAGAATTTGGGTGGATTTTCTGAGGCATGACTCCGGTGTCCGATGGCATCAAGGAAAGACCCCCGATGGCTTTCACCACCAGGGGCCTGATGCACCCTCGGCGCACCGTCGACCTGATTATCCCTCCTCGGGTTGCGTCCCCGCAGAGCCCGAGTCCGTTTCACCAGGTAGTGTCAGATTAGCTTCGGCAAGATCATGCAGCAAGCCGCCATCGGACACCGGAGTCATGCCTCAGAAAATCCTCTTATATGGATTGGTAACAAAAAAACCAGCACGAAGGTGCCCGCAGACTTTTGGAGAAGTGCCGTAAACACAGAGGTCACGGTCCGCGGCATGACAGGTGGTCGTATCCAATTGTTTTTCTTCTGTGACACCGATCCGCCATTCACTGATACCAAGCCTGCGAGATGAAACCAGGCGCCTGGCGGTTTCAAGCGCGTCTGCCAGGAACCGCCAGGCCTTCGCGCGTCCAACCCAAGGGCGAGTTCCGCCGGCTCCGATTCTGGGGTGATTGTTGCCAATACTACGACGTGCATTGGCCGGTCATGCCCGCTCTGCCAGTCTTACACTCGTCACCGCCAATACCGCAGAGTTCAGCCGGGTGCCTGGCTTGAACCTGGAAAACTGGCACCTGACCGCCAAATGAACTTGAGCAGGATAATCCACTGATCTCGGGACAGTCGGACTCCGCAGTCTCAGCCCGCCGCCCAGAGCGGCCAGCAGTAATAGACTGCGGAATGCCCGTAAACGAAAACCTGGAGCACTTCCCTCTTTTTGCAATGGCGGGCGGGAGTGGAGGCGGGTCGAATTGCAACGGAATCGCTCACCCAGCCCGATATTCAGCTCGGTGAGCGGGTTCAAGGAGACTACTGGCTCGCTCCCAGCTTGGTGGCGAGCTTGTCGAGCTCGGTCTTGATCGTGTTCAAGTTCGACTCGAGCTTGCTCTTTTCGAAGACGATCGTTTCATCCCAGTAGCCATACGGCGCGTATCCGTCGTAGATGTCGTAGGCTTCCGAACCATACTCGAGGTTGGCGGATTGAGCGGCGTTGCGCATAAGATCCGCGGCCGCCATCAAATGCTTCCCGGCTGTCTTCAAGTCGTCATCTCGAATCGCTTTGTCCAACTAGATTCACGGTGTCTCGAGTTGCGGCTCCGCGGCGTCGGGCCGGCGGTGAATCAAACGCAAACGATGAGCCGCTCGCCATGTGTGGTCGCAGACTATGGCCGCCACACCGGGTCACGTGTGCTGACCTTACCGAGCATCTCGAACGCGAGTGGAACAGTGGTCACTGCGCCGACCATGAGGAGAGTCACCCCCACGGCCTTGCGCACGTTCCCGGTCAGACGACCCGCCAGCAAGAGGCCCAGCCCCGCGCCCAAGGCCGCACGGGTGCCGACCAGGAGCGCGAGTTCGGGAAAGGTAACCTGGATTTCTTTCATGGCTTGGACCCTCTCGGTTTGTGTTAAGCCTTTGCCGTTCGATCACGCGCCGACTTTCGCCAGCTCCGCGCCATGAACCGTGGCTGAAATTGCCGTGGACCGATCCAAGATGTCCTTGGCGCGTTCCACTTCTTCGGACGTCCCGTGGGCGACCAAGATCAGCTTGCAGTTTTTCAACTGGGTTTCGTAATGCGACACGTTTAACGGAGGCAACACGCCGGGCGTCGGGTCAGGGGGCCAATTCGTTAGCACTCAGATGAGGCAATCGTGCTTCCAGCATCTTGATGTGCCGGCGATCTTGCCGCTGCGAGAAGGCCACGTACGCGAACATGATCGGCTGAAAGGCAACGAACGGGACGATCCACGCGTCTGACAGGCCACTGGCAACGTACGTCACCAGCGTGATCACGGTGAGAATGGCCGAAAAGGCGACGGGGGTCCACACGTCATATGCCTGAACGAGTTTGCGGAATGAGGTTGCGTGCATGTAATCGCCTTTCGTAGGAGGTTGTAGTCGCCTGAGGGTAACAGCAGGCTCAGAGCAGTACCGGCCGGCGCGCATTTCGGCGCAACGGTAAATCGAACTCAAATCGCACAAGCTCCTTACACGCGCGCGACGTTAATGTCGTTTTGCACGCTATCAACACCCGGGGCGTTCCAGGCGGTCGCCGCGGCCTGGTATCTCTCGCCCCATGACCGGACGCTGCCGGACAAGGTCACTGCCCCGCCTGCTGTCGCCACTTTGACGTTCTGGGCGTCGATCTCGGCGTTTCTGACCAAAGCCTTCTCGATCGCGTCCTTGACGGCGTCCGGCCGGGCCGACGGTTTCACGAAGATGTCGTTCATCACGCCTTTTACGCCGGCCAGAAAGCGAACGGAGTCGGTCGCCGCCCTCTGCTGGAACTCCCAGTTCACCACCCCCGTCAATGTCACCCATCCGTCCCGCACTGTGGCCTTGATGTCGGTCGGCACCCAGACATGCGACTTCAGGGACGCGGCTGCGCACGTTGCGATCTCCGTGTCGCTCCTGGTATGGGCGCCGCTGGGCTTGATCTGGATGTCATCGGCGATCACCTTGACGCCTTCCACCCGCTGAGCCGCCCGTTCGGCGGCCCATTTCTCGGCGTAGGTCGGGACGGTGCCGTTGAGCGTCACGACCCCGTCGGCGGCGGATACGCCGATCTCGGCCGCGGTGACTCTTGGCTCCCACTTGAGCTCGTCCATGACATCCTTCTGCAACTGTCTGTCCGTCTTCATCGTGAACTCCTCGCAGTAAAACTCGGGCCATCGTCGCCAGATGAAAATCCTGGTTCATATCGTTGTTTCGCGCTCGAGGTCGAATCGGTCGAAGTCTTCGGTCGTGAGCCGAGCGCAGCCTTCCCGCAGGGTCAAGCGCGTGTTATGCGCCGACGGAGTTCTTGTCTATCATGATCGGGTTCCTCTTTGTTAAACATCCATGGACGAAACGTTCGTGGAAATGCGACACGCGGAGTGGGACAAAAAAAAACCGGCATGGTTGAGGACCCTCGGGTCCTCAACCATGCCGGCTTACTCCGCGACGGACCACCCGGCAAAGCCGGGGTGCCCTTCGATTTGTCATCCGACAGTTTGAATACTCACCGGGAATCGACGAGCGCCCAGCTCATGTCGACCTCCAGATCAGACTCGTTATCCTACGCAGAGCGTCGAGAGAAAAGCAAATGGTATTGTGTTCTTACCGCGGGTTATGTGGCACTCCCCTTGACCAACTGCTGAGTTCCAAGCACGGCGAGGCTGGACGCGAGAGAACGCGGACGACAACAAATGACCTTGCGTTTTTCCGCGCGGTCGTGTATCGCCCTGTTGAGTCGGCGAGATCATCCACGGAAGGTGAAATCCATGACCGCTTACCAATCCGCCTGGCGACGGCCGATCGCCCAGAGTTTTCGAAAAACGGCCCATGCCTCCGTCCGATGGTCTGTGCGGATGGGCATCCATCCCAACTTGGTTTCCTACTCCTCGATCGTGGCGGCGGCCGCAGCGGGTTTGTGCTTCTGGCAGGCAGGTGCACTGCCAGCCTTGTTGATCCTGGCCGTGGGATTCTGCTACCTTCGGCTCTGGCTCAACATGCTCGACGGCATGGTCGCACTGGCCTCTGGCAAGGCCAGCCGTACCGGTGAAATCGCCAACGAATTGCCCGATCGCATTTCCGACGTGCTCATTTTCGTCGGTGTCGCGCACAGCAATCTTTGCCATCCGCTCTGTGGCTACTGGGTCGCGATGCTCGCGCTTCTGGTGGCTTATGTAGGCACGCTTGGCCAGGCGGTCGGCGTCCAGCGCGAGTTCAGCGGATGGATGGCAAAGCCGTGGCGCATGGTCGCGCTCCACGTCGGCGCATGGATCACGCTTGGGTTGTCCTGGTGGGGAGACACCACGATTCACTACGGCGGCTTGACGGTCCTCGATTGGACTTTATTGACAATCCTCCTCGGCTGCGTACAGACCATATGTATACGGTTAGTAAAGATTATTAATGTTATCAAGAAGGAGGAACCGAAACTGTCCGCGGCGGAATAACCGGAATAACCGCCAGAGGACGGAACGATGTCGCCCATTCTGGCGGGTCAAAGTCCAGTTTTTCGGTTCTACCTGGCGCTGGCCGCCGGGTTGATCATTGGTGGCGGCCTCATCCTCGCAGTGCTGAAATGGGGCTTACGTGCCAACGTTGGGCATGCCTGGAAAGCGTACTGCGGCTGGCTTTTCATGGTGCCGCTGCTCATCCTCGGCTTTTTTCTCGGGCGCGAAGCCGCCATCGTCTTCCTGACCGTCGTGGCTATTTTTGGTTTCCGAGAGTTTGCCCGCGCCACCGCGCTGTACCACGATCGGATCATCACCGCCACGGTCTATTCGGGAATCATCGCCATCGGCGTCGTCTGCTGGATGAGCGATCCATCCGACGGCAAACCGGGCTGGTACGCTCTGTTCATGGCACTGCCCGTGTTCGTGATCGCCGCAATCCTGGTGATACCGGTCGTTCGCAACCGAGGCCAGGGCCAGCTTCCGTTGCTCGCCCTGGCCATCGTCGGCTTCGTCTATTTCGGCTGGATGTTCGGGCACGTGTCGTTTCTGGCCAATTCCGCCCACGCCTACAGTTACCTGGGCTATCTGGTACTCGCTGTTGAGTTGAATGACATTGCCGCCTATGCCTTCGGCAAGTTGTTCGGCCGGCACCCCCTCCGCAGCAACATCAGCCCGAAGAAAACCTGGGAAGGCGCCGCCGGTGGATTGGCGGTTTCACTCCTCCTGCCTTGGATATTGCTCCCCACTTTCCCGGATTTCAACAAGTGGGACTGTCTCCTCGCCGGCTTGATCGTCGGCGTCGGGGGGCAGTTAGGAGACCTCGTCGTCAGCGTCTTCAAGCGTGACCTGGGGATCAAAGATATGGGGAGGCTGATTCCAGGCCACGGTGGCGTCCTGGATCGCATCGACAGCTTGATCTATGTGGCGCCCTTATTCTTCCATTACGTGCGCTATTACCACGATCTCAGTCCGTCGGCGTGATATTCGCGGCGAGTTGGAATCAAGCTGTGAAAGCGAAAATTGAAATGA
The DNA here is from genome assembly GCA_963823665.1 of uncultured Planctomycetota bacterium. Classification (GTDB taxonomy): domain Bacteria; phylum Planctomycetota; class Planctomycetia; order Isosphaerales; family Isosphaeraceae; genus CAVXHV01. Next base: position 363,050 of record CAWGMQ010000006.1, on the reverse strand, counting down.
ACGGGTGATGGAACAGCTATTACTTGAATTGGCGGACGGCGTCGATTCGGCGCGAGGGCATGCCCTGCGAGACTTCTGGCACGAGCCAGGTGTGCTGGTCCGTGGGGTGCGCTCGCTGGCGGCGGTGGTGATGCGCGCCTGGCTGCACGGCTACAACAGGCTCACGATCGTCGGCCGCCAGAACCTGCCGGCGGATCGCTCGCTTATTCTGGTCGCGAATCATGCCAGTCACCTCGATACGCTCTGCCTGTTGTCGGCGCTGCCCGTCCGCCAGTTGCACCGGACGTTTCCGGTCGCCGCGTCAGAGTACTTTTGCGTGAATCCTGTGTTGTCCTTCCTCGCCAAGCTGATCGTCAACGTGTTGCCGTTCGATCGACAGTTCGCTTGCTGGCAAAGTTTGAGAGAGTGCGCCCAGCTACTGGAAGAGAAGCCGGGCACCATTCTGATCCTGTTCCCCGAGGGGACGCGCACCGACGGCTTCGAGCCTGGCGATTTCAAGCCGGGCGTCGCCTTCCTGGCGGCGGACCGCGATATTCCCGTCATCCCGTGTCACCTGGCCGGCACGCATTCCGCCCTGCCGAAGGGCGCGTGGTTTCCCCGGCCCAAGGCGGTCCGACTGACGATTGGCGCGCCGCGCGTCTATGCGCACCTGAAGCCCACCAAGGAATCAAGGACGCATATCTGCCGCGAGTTGCGCGACGCCGTGATGTCCCTCGGGCACGCTGAGCCAGCCGCGTGACCCGGCCTGAGAAAGTCATCGAAGGAAGGATCGAAAGAGGCCCTGGCGTTCGTGCTTGAGGAAATCGTGTCGAAACCGGTCCGTAACCAGGAGGTCCCATGAACTACAGCCAATTGATCCAGGCGTACTTCGAACGCTCGGTGGCTTTGCAATGGTACTGGACGATTTACGTCCTCGTGATCGGCGGCATCGTCGGATTCTCGACGTTCCGGCAGCGCCGGGAATTCGTGACGACCGTCCTGATCACCATCTTGTTTGCGTGCTTCGCATTCAAGAACGAGGGAGCCATCGAGGCGACCGCCCTCGAGCGTGAGGCCATCCGGGCGGCCTTCAAGGATTACCCGTCCACCGGGTCGAGCGCCGCTGAGATCACGCTCGTTCGCGATAAAGTTGAGCCGACGCTCTCGCCGTACGATATTGCCGGCGCACGCTACTTTCACATCGTCTGCGCCCTGTTGACGATTGCATATGTGTGGGCGAAAGAATGGCAACGAGAAACTCCTCATGTGAAATAAGGAAAATTTCATATGCTCGCTACACAGGAACGAATCCGCCCGCCGGCCGTGCTCGATCCAACCGAGCACACGTTAACGCTGCGCGACGGGGCCGAGCTGTTTTACCGCGCCTGGCTGCCCGAGGAGCCAACCAGCAAAGCCCTGCTCTTGTTTCACCGTGGCCACGAACACTCGCGCCGCTGGCAAGAGACCGTTCGTGCGCTGGGATTGGACGATTTTTCTGTTTTCGCCTGGGACCAGCGCGGACACGGTCTTTCCTCCGGTGAGCGCGGTAACGGCGCCGGACCTGGCGACCGTGATCCGCGATGTCGATGAATGGGTGCACCACCTCTGCACAACGTTTGGAATCGAGCTGCCCGGCACGGTGGTACTCGCTCACAGCTTGGGCGCCGTGATCGCGACAGCATGGGTCCATGACTACGCGCCGCCGGTAGGCGGGTTGATCCTTGCCACGCCGGCCTTCCGCGTGAAGCTGTACGTGCCGTTTGCCGTACCGCTCCTCCGGTTGCGGCAGCGATTGTTCGGTCCCGGATACGTCAAGAGCTTCGTCAAAGCGACCATGGTCACCCACGACCCGGAACAGGCTGCGCACTATAACGCCGACCCGCTGATCTTTCGGCAGATCGCGGTGAACATGCTCCTCGACCTGCACGATACCTCGACGCGGCTACTGGACGACGCAGGCGCCATGAATGTGCCGTTGCTCGTGCTCGCCGCGAGTTCGGACTGGGTCGTGCATGAAAGGGCCCAGCGGCAGTTTGTCGATCGCGCCTCCTCCGCGGTCAAGCGCTTCGAGGTGCTGACCGGGTTCTCCCACGCGATCTTTCACGAGAGGGATCGGCGCCTCGTTGTCGAGAAGGTGCGCGACTGGATCGGCGAGCGCTTCGCGCGAACCTCCGTCGCCACCGTCGCTCGTCGATGCCGATCGGCATGGCTTCACGCACGGCGAGTACCAGCGCCTGCAGCGGCCGGGCGGTCTCCGGTTCGCCGCCGTGCGCTGGCTGATGAAGGGGCCAGGCCGGCTCAGCCGCGGCATCGACCTCGGCTGGAAGCACGGCTTCGATTCCGGCATCATGCTCGATTACATCTACCAGAACCGCGCCCAAGGCCTGACGCCGCTGGGTCGTCTCATCGACCGCGCGTTTCTCAATGCCATCGGCTGGCGCGGCATTCGCGTCCGTCGGACGCTGCTGGAACAGACGCTGCGCTCGCTCATCGAACAGACTCACGCCGCGGGCCGTCCGGTGCGACTGCTCGACATTGCTTCCGGGCCGGGCCGATACGTTCTCGAGACGATCCACACGCTACGCCCGATTCCCATTTCGGCCGTCCTGCGCGACTACAAGCAGGAGAACCTGGATGCCGCCGCCCGACTGCGGGACGAGCTCGGTCTGACACAGGTTACGTTGGCCCACGCCGATGCCTTTGATCGGGCCCGGTTGGCAAAGATCACGCCGCGGCCCACGATTGCCATTGCCTCTGGCCTGTATGAACTCTTTCCGGACAACGGACCCGTGGTCCGTTCGCTGCGAGGATTGGCCGACGCCGTCGAGCCGGGTGGGCATCTGATTTACACCAATCAGCCGTGGCATCCTCAGGTCGAGTTCATCGCGCGGGTGCTGGCCAACCGCGAGGGCCAACCGTGGATCATGCGCCGCCGCACGCAGGCGGAAATGGACGAACTGGTCCGAAACGCTGGCTTCGAAAAGATTTCACAGGAGATCGACCCGTGTGGCATATTCACGGTGTCGGCCGCCCGCCGAGTCGGATCCTGATCCTTCGGGCCGCCGGAACGTCGGTGCTTCTATCCTTGCTTTTCGTGGTCGTCTACGGCGCCACGAATTGGCTTACCGCTCATCATCCCGTCGCGAACGTGCAAACGTGGTATTTCGCCTGGGAGTTGACGGTCATCCCCTACGCGCCGCTCTTGATCGTGCCGTACATGTCAATGGACGCCTTCTTCTTCATGGCCACGTTCCTGTGCCGGAACGAACGGGAGCTACGTACCTTCGCGCAGCGGGTGGTGTTCTCGATCACGGTGGCTGCGGCCTTCTTCCTGCTAATGCCGCTGAAGCTGCACTGGCCCGCGCGGCCCTCCGTCGGCGGATGGTTCGGGGACTTCGTCGAGCAGTCATGCACGGCGCCGTTCCTGATGGAATACCCGCACAACCTGTTTCCGTCGCTGCATATCGTGCTGTGCCTGATCGTGGCCGACATTTACGCCCGCCATTCGCGCGGGATCGTCCGGGCTCTATTGTGCACATGGTTTATCTTGATCGGTATTGCCACGCTGTTGACCTGGCAGCACCATGTGGTGGACATTGCGGGCGGATTGATTCTGGCCGGATTCGCATTCTACGTTTTCCGAGAATCAGACTCGCGCTGCCCCGTGACGCCGAACGTCCGGGTCGGCTGCTACTACACCACGGGAGCCGTGTTGGTGCTGATGCTGGCGAACGCGCTTGGCCTCTGGGGCGCGTTCCTGCTTTGGCCGGCGGCCGGGCTGGGGATAACTGCCGGCGCCTATTTCGGATTCGGACCGGGGATCTTCCGCAAAGCCGACGGCCGGCTGCCCTGGAGCACGCGGTTCGTGCTGGCTCCGATCTTGACCGGGCAGTACCTGTCGCTCATCTACTATCGCGGTCAATGCCACGCATGGGACGAAGTGGTGCCGGCGATCGTGATCGGTCGCACCCTCTCCGAATCGGAGGCCACCGAGGCCAAGAAGCAGGGCGTGACGGCCGTGCTGGACTTGACGGCGGAATTCTCGGAGCCGGCGGCTTTCCGTGACACGAGGTATCGGAACCTTCCAATCCTCGATCTGACAGCTCCGACGCAGGACCAGTTACACGAAGCGACAACATTCATCGCCGAGGAATCGGCGAGTGGCACTGTGTACGTGCATTGCAAGATCGGTTACTCGCGCAGCGCCGCTGTCGTCGGGGCCTACCTCCTTGCCAGCGGACAGGCCGGCACGATCGACGAGGCCGTCGCAATACTGCGCGAAGCTCGCCCCTCGATCGTCATCCGTCCCGAAGTGATGCAAGCCTTGCGTGCGTTCGCGAACTGCGAACCCTCGTCGAATCTCCCACTCGAACCGACCGTCGGATTAGAAACCACGCCCCTTGCGGGGACCGGATTTTGAGTCCGGGACTTCTGCCATAGTCGTGGTATTGGAAACACGTTGCGGTGGTGCTTAAAGTCTGCAAATCCAAGGCTCGCACGTCGCCACCTTGGTGTTTTCGCATTGTGGCCGCATGGGGCTGACGTTGCCAATACTGTTCCCAATTTGTTCCCAACTCGCGTCCGAATGCAGGCCCGGACAGGCTTGATGATGCGTGATAGGCTGACGCGCGGCGGCCGATGTCGGATTACACCGGTAAACCCGTCCCAAGTGATTCGCGGTCGATGCCGGAGCGGTCTTGCGACCGATAGGCACAAAACCCGTTAAGGAGAGGCGCTCGGTCCTGCCAGCCGGGGGTTTTTCGTTGGCCCCGGCTTTCGGCGAAAGAAACATCGTTTTGCGGCTCAAACTGCGGGTGCGTGATGCACTCCCAGATCCAGATTGCTAGACTCGGACTTGATCGCTCAGGATGAGCAACTGAACCGGCCTATCGCCATCAATCCGAGCGGTTGGAGACGTTGCGGTTTCCGTCCGCCACTACCCCGCCGGCTTTGTCGATACTAGTCGCGTCCCTGTTTCCGTCCCGTCCCTGTTTCCGTCCCATCCCAGACACGCGGTCATTTCGTGTGGGGCTGCGCCGCGCCGGAGGGGGTCGCGTCAAGCCGGATCATTGCCTTCGCTTCCTTGTAGGCCAGCCACATGATCAGGTCGTCGTGGTCGGCACCGCCCTGGAGCGGTTTCTGCTCGTCGACCGGCAGCGGTTTCATCTTGGCGGCCGCCTCGGTGGCGAGCTTGCGGGCAAGGTCGGTCTTGCCCTGCCGAAATAGGCCCATCGCGCGGTAGAACGCCGACGTGCCGACCACGCGCGGGTTGTCCTTGCCGCCAGTTGCTGCGGCGATCAGCGCAGCGTCGGCTTCCGCGAAGTGTCCGCTACGGTACTCCGCCATGCCGAGGGCCATCTCGAAATAAACCAGCCACTGGGAACCCTTTCCATGTTCCACCGCGCGACGGGCGAGAACCAGCGCGGGTTCGCACCGCTTGGAGTCAGCCTGGCGCAGGCTGCAACACTTCGCCGCCCTTTCGGCGACCGCGGAATCTTCCGTATTTCTCGCGAGCGAAAGAAGTTTCTCGCAAGTGGAGGAAAGCTCTTTGTCCTGCCCAAACCACGCCTGGACGGTAGCTACCCTCAGATATTCGAGGGACAGGTCACGGCGGAGATCGATGTCAGAGGGGTTGTCGTCGACCAGCTTCTGCCGGATCGCCACCGCCTTGCGGTCCTCGGCCTCCGCCTCCGCCGGCTTGCCCGTGTTCCACAGCAGGATGCCGAGGTTGAAGTGCAATTCCGCCGGGCTCCTGCCGAAGTTGACGACGGCGGGGTAGTCGTCGGCCAGCTTCTGCCGGATCGCCAGCGCCTTGCGGAGCCCGGCCTCGGCCTCCGCCGGCTTGCCCGTCTTCGACAGCAGGATGCCGAGGTCGAAGTGGCTGTCCGCCAGCCACTGGCGCCCGCTGGTGTCGGCGGGGTCGTTGTCGACCAGCTTCTGCCGGATCGCCAGCGCCTTGCGGAGCTCGGCCTCCGCCTCCGCCGGCTTGCCCATCTTCGACAGCAGCTCGGCGAGCGCGCGGTGATTCCACGCCAGCCAGTTGGGGAATTCGGTGACGGCGGGCTCGTCGTCGGCCAGCTTCTGGTTGAGCGTCATCGCCTTGCGGTACTCGGCCTCCGCCTCCGCCGGCCTGTCCGTGCTCGACAGCACGCCGCCGAGCCATAAGTGGCTGTGCGCCAGGCGGAAGCGGAATTCGGTGTCGGCGGGGTTGTCGGCGGCCAGCTTCTGCCGGATCGACAGCGATTTGCGGTACTCGGCCTCCGCCGCGACTGGCTTGCCCATGGACGAAAACACGTGGCCGAGGGTGAAGTGGTCTTGCGCCAGGCCGAGGCGGAAGCGGGCGACGGCGGGGTTGTCGTCGGCCAGCTTCTGGAAGAGCGCCACCGCCTTGCGGAGCCCGGCCTCCGCCTCCGCCAGCTTGCCCGTGTGCCACAGCGACCAGCCGAGGCCGTCGTGGCTCCAGGCCAGGCCGCCGCGGAATTCGGTGACGGCGGGGTGGTCGTCGACCAGCTCCTGGGAGAGCGCCACCGCCCGGCGATGCTCGGCCTCCGCCTCCTCGGGCTTGACCCAGTCCAAATGGCCGCCGAGGTGGTAGTGGCTTTGCGCCAGGTCGCTGCGGAATTGGGTGACAGCGGGGTTGTCGTCGGCCAACTTCTGGTAGAGCGACATCGCCTTGCGGTACTCGGCCTCCCCCTCCGCCGTCTTGCCCGTCCAAAACAGCAGGAGGCCGATGCGAGCGATGGTTTCCGCCAGGTCGTGGCGGGCATCGTTGGAGGCTTCGGGAGCGGCGGCCAGCGCCTCCTGGTCGGCCCGCGCCAGCCGTAAGGCCGCCAGGGCGTCGGAGGTCTTGCCCGTCTTCTGTAGGAGCCAACCCATTTGCGACCGGCAGGCCGCCAGCGCCGCCAGCGCCGATGGATCGGCACCCGCCACGCCCGCCAGCAGCGACTCCGACCGCCGGTAGGACGCCAGCGCCTCGTCCGTCTTGCCCGTCGCTGCGAGCAGCCCGGCGACTGCGATCAAGCTGCGCCCGACGTCGACGTTGGCCAGGGTGCCGGCTCCCGGTTCGGCCGCCAGCGCCTCGCGAGCCGCCAGCACCGCACGATGCGCCGCCAGGGCGTCCTGGTTGCGGCCGACCTTGTCCGTCAGCCCGGCCAGCTCGAAGTTGGACTGCGCCAGCGCCCGCCGCGAGGCGATATCGGTCTCCTTGCCGAGCAGGGCGCCGAGCTTGCCGTAGAAGTCCGCGGCCGATTTCAAGAGCCGGTCGCGCAGCTCCTTGAATTTCTCCTCCTTGAGCAGGAAGTCCTCACTCACGCCGGTGTGAAACGTCTTGATCGCGTCCATCGCCAGCTTGTACCGCGCCTCCACGGCCGCACGTGATTGGGTGAGCTGGCCGTTGGCTTCATTCAGGGCCATGTTCGCGGTCGTTTCTCTCCTCAGCGAGGCCGCGAGCCTGGCGTTGGCCACCGTCTGCACCGCCGCCACCGCGGCCAAGCCGCCCAGCAGCGACAGTAGCACCAGGCTCGCGGCAAGCACCCCGCCGCGATGCTTGCGGACAAATTTCTTCATTCGGTAGACCCGACTCGGCGGCGCGGCCAGTACCGGCTCGCACGAGAGGTGCCGATTGATGTCGGCGGCGAAGCCGTTGGCCGTCTCGTACCGCCGGGTGCGGTCCTTCTCCAAGGCCTTCATCACGATCCAGTCGAGATCGCCCGTCAATGCTCGCTTCAATTGCGCCGGATCGATGCTGCGACCGGCCGCGATGTTGGGCAGCCCTTCCGCCGTGCTCACCTTCGTGCTTGGACGGGGCGGATCGACCTCCCGCACCATGCGCAGCATCTCCAAGAGCGCACCTCGCTTGAATTGCGATGCATCCAGCGGCGGCGAACCGGCGAGCAACTCGTAGAGGATCACGCCCAGCGCATACACGTCGGTCCGTGTGTCGATGTCCATCGACGACGGGTCCGCTTGCTCGGGCGACATATAGGTAGGCGTGCCGACGATCGCTCCGGTATCCCCCAGGCTCTGGTCGGTCAGGTCGAACTCCGTGGCCTTGGCCACGCCGAAATCGATGACCTTGGGCGTGGGACGGCCGTCAACCTCGGTGACCATCACGTTCGAAGGCTTGAGGTCGCGGTGGATGATTCCTTTTTGATGGGCATGCTGCACCGCCTGGCAAACGGCCACGAACAGCTCCAACCGGGCCTTGAACGGCAGCCGTTTGCGGTCGCAATAATCCGTGATCGGCAGGCCGTTGACCAGTTCCATCACAAAGAACGGCTGGCCGGTTTCGGTGGTTCCTCCGTCGTAAACGCGGGCGATGTTCGGATGATCCATCAGCGCCAGCGCCTGGCGTTCGGCGTCGAACCGGGCCAGAACCGCGCGCGAGTCCATGCCAAGCTTGATCAGCTTGAGCGCGACCTGGCGTTTCACCGGCTCGGTCTGTTCGGCCAGGTAAACCGTGCCCAGGCCCCCCTCGCCGAGGACGTTTCTCAGCGTGTAGCGCAACGCAATGACCTGACCCGGGACGAACCCGCCAGGGCGGTTTTTCCGCCCTGAGTCGACGGCTGTGGCGTTCGTGGTGCCAGACCCATTCTCCGCGAAGCCGAGCGTTTCCGAGGCGGAAGTTCTCGTCAATTCGTGTGTTTCGTTCGCAATTGTTTCCGCCGCATTGGTGGCATTCGACAGCGCATCGGTGCCCGTGGCGGCAAGAGTCTTGGACCCGCCAGCGACCGGGCCTTCGGGGCCTTGTGCGAGGAAGCGGCCCGCCTGGTCGTGGGCGGCCAGTAGCTCCTCGACCCCCGCCTTGAGCGCTGGGTTGCCGCGACATGCGTCCTCGAGATACGCGTCCCGCTCGGGGCCGCCTGGCCGCTCGAGGGCTTCACAGAATATGCTCTTCAGGTCGGGGGCGGGCGAAGTCATGGGCGTCCACTCCTCGGGATCGGCTCGGAACGACTCTGGATCGGGGGCCCGAAAGCGGCCTCCTCATCGTCGTGCTCCGTCTGGCTCCGCCGTGCGACAGGAATTCTCCGAAAGCTGGCGAAAAAGCCAGGCGCGTGCGAACGCCCAGTCGCGGTCGGCTGTCCGTCGGACCACCCCCAACGTCTTCGCCGCTTGTTCTTGGGTCAGTCCGGCGAAGATACGGAGCTTGACCAGGGAGGCGGCGCGGGGGTCTTCGCGCTCAAGCCGGGAAATGGCGGCGTCGAGGTCGAGCAAGTCGTCCGGCGAAGCGTCCAGCCGAGCCACGGCGTCGAGTTCAAGCTCCTCGCGCCGTCGCGAAGGACCGCCTCTTCGAAGCCGCTTGCGGTTGCGAGCATGGTCGACCAGCACGCGCCGCATCGCCTCAGACGCCGCGGCGAAGAAGTGACCTCGGCTGTTGAACTGCTGAACTCCCACCAGTCGCAGATAGGCCTCGTGAACCAAAGCCGTTGCGTTAAGGGTATGGCCGCTCGCCTCGTTCGCCATGTGTGCGGCCGCCAGCTTGCGCAGCTCTTCGTATACCAGCGGCAGTAGCCGATCGGCGGCTTGCGGGTTTCCAGCTTCGATGGCGCCGAGGATGCGGGTGACCTCGTTGTTCATGAGGTCAAGAATACCGCTCCGGACGAAGATCGGCCAACATGGAGGGAACGGGACGATCGGGGGGAAGCGATCGCACGATCAACGCGAGAACCCCCGTCGCGACAATTCGGACGGGGCAGAGTGCTTCGCTGCTATGCGGCCACCTTGCGTCGGGCAACATGAATCCCGGCGATCCCGGCAATGCGGGGCGAGATTCAGGTAGCAAGGCGACTGTCGACTTGGAGATCCAGAGAGCGCCTGGTACTCACCCAGGCGCTCGCGCTAATGAAAAACCCGCAGAATCACGGGACAATTCCACGCCTCTTCCATTCGATGGTCAATCCGGAGCAGAAGCTCGCCGAAGCAATTAGCTGACGTAAGTTGAACGTCTGATTGGTGTTAATTGGAGACCAGCGGGATCGAACCGCCAACCTCCTGGTTCCAAACCAGGCGGTCCAGTCTGACACAACGCCTTTCTCGGTAACCAGTTAAATGCGATATACCAAGGGCTGCCGTTTTCCAGGATTTCGAAAGATTCTCGGTATTGTTTTTCTGTGGTTTGCCACCGTTTTGGTGCCGCGGCACTGCAACTCGGCCGCCTCTACCAATATCTCGAAGAGCCGCGATGGCTTCACGCTGATCGTGGTAGACGAGGTATCGCGACGGGCCGCATGGAATCGGATCGAACTGCCCGGCGACGATGGACCGGATTTTGAGTCCGGCGCGTCTGCCATCGCCGTCGCATTGGAAACAGGTTGCGGTGGTGCTTAAAGTTTGCGAATCCAAGGCTAGCACGTCGCCACCTTGGTGTTTTCGCATTGTGGCCGCATGGGGCTGACGTTGCCAATACCGTTCCCAATTTGTTCCCAACTCGCGTCCGAATGGAGGCCCGTACAGGCTTGATGATGCGTGATAGGCTGACGCGCGGCGGCCGATGTCGGATTACACCGGTAAACCCGTCCCAAGTGATCCGCGGGCGATGCCGGAGCGGTCTTGCGACCGATAGGCACCAAACCCGTTAAGGAGAGGCGCTCGGTCCTGCCAGCCGGGGGTTTTTCGTTGGCCCCGGCTTTCGGCGAAAGAAACATCGTTTCGCGGCTCAAACTGCGGGTGCGTGATGCACTCCCAGATCCAGATTGCTAGACTCGGACTTGATAGAGAGGTGACGAAAATGCCGGGCATGGGTGAGGAGGGCGACGGCAGCCGTGAACGAATCGAATACACTCGATGTGGCGGAGGATCACGAAGGGAAAGCTGACCCGCAACGTGGTGCTGCACCTGCCGAATATCCCCAGCGGATCGGTCGCTACCGCATTGAGAAAGCGCTGGGCGAGGGGAGCTTTGGCCTTGTCTATCTCGCTCAGGGTGAGCAACTGAACCGGCCCGTCGCCCTCAAGGTGCCGCACGCCAGGTTGATCTCGAAGCCCGAAGATGCGGAAGCGTATCTGGCCGAGGCTCGAATGGTCGCCAATCTCGACCATCCCGGCATCGTCCCGGTGCGTGACGTGGGCAGCACCGAGCACTGCCCCTGCTACGTTGTCTCGAAATACACCGACGAGACCGACCTGTCGAAACGGCTGAAACGCGAGCGGCTCGATTATCGGGACGCCGCGGTGCTGGTGGCGACTGTGGCCGACGCCCTGCATTACGCCCACAAGCACGGACTCGTTCATAGGGACGTGAAGCCGGGCAATATCCTGATCGGTCAGGACGACAAGCCCTACGTCGCCGATTTCGGACTGGCACTGAAGGAAGAGAACGTCGGCAAGGGAGCAAGGTACCCAAGAGCGACACCTCGCTCGGAACCAAAATCCATTCCGAGCGGTTGGAGACGTTGCGGTTTCCGTCCGCCACTACCCCGCCGTCTTTGTCGATACTGGTCGCGTCCTTGTTTCCGTCCGCGTCCCTGTTTCCGTCCCATCCCAGACACGCGGTCATTTCGTGTGGGGCTGCGCCGGGGCGGCGGGGGTCGCGTCAAACTGGATCATGGCCTTCGCTTCCTTGTAGGCCAGCCACATGATCAGGTCGTTCGCGTCGGCACCGCCGAGAAGCGGTTTCTGCTCGTCGACGGGCAGCGGTTTCATCTGCGCGGCCGCTTCGGTAGCGAGCTTGCGGGCAAGGTCGGTCTTGCCCTGTCGAAACAGGCTTATCGCGCGGTAGAACGCTGAAGTGCTTGATACAGCGTTATTTTTACCTGGATCATTCATCGCCGCGGTCAAAGCGGCGTCGGCTTCCGCGAAGTGTCCGCTCCGGTATTCTGCCATGCCGAGGGCCATCTCGTAATAAACCAGCCACTGGGAACCCTTTCCATGTTCCACCGCGCGACGGGCGAGAACCAGCGCGGCTTCGCGCAGCTTGGGGTCGGCCTGGCGCAGGCTGCAACACTTCGCCGCCCATTCGGCGAACTCGGGACCTTCCGTATCTTTCGCGAGCGAAAGGAGTTTCTCGCAAGTGGAGGAAAGCTCCGTGTCCTGCCCAAACCACGCCTGGAGAGCAGCTACCCTCAAATAGTCCCAGGACAGCTTACGGCGGAGATCGATGTCAGAGGGGTTGTCGTCGGCCAGCTTCTGCCGGATCGCCACCGCCTTGCGGTACTCGACCGCCGCCTCCGCTGGCTTGCCCGTCCCCGACAGCAGGATGCCGAGGTCGAAGTGGCTGTCCGCCAGCCGCTGGCGGAAGCTGGTGTCGGCGGGGTGGTCGTCGACCAGCTTCTGCCGGATCGCCACCGCCTTGCGGCGCTCGGCCTCCGCCTCCGCCGTCTTGCCCGTCCCCGACAGCAGGATGCCGAAGTCGAAGTGGCTGTCCGCCAGCCGCTGGCGGAAGCTGGTGTCGGCAGGGTGGTCGTCGACCAGCTTCCGCCGGATCGCCACCGCCGTGCGGCGCTCGGCCTCCGCCTCCGCCGTCTTGCTCGTCTTCGACAGCACGTTGCCGAGGATGTTGTGGCTATCCGCCAGCCACATGCGGAATTCGGTGACGGCGGGGTTGTCGTCGGCCAGCTTCTGCCAGAGTGCCAGCGCCTTACGGTACTCGGGCTCCGCCTCCGCCGGCTTGCCCGCCTCCCCCAGCAGGATGCCGTGGTTTAAGTGGCTGAGCGCCAGGCCGTTGCGGAATTCGATGACGGAGGGGTTGTCGTCGGCCAGCTTCTGCTGGAGCGCCAGCTCCTTGCGGAACTCGGCCGCCGCCGCGACTGGCTTGCCCATGTGATTCAACGTGGCGCCGAGGTTGTTGTGACTCCACGCCAGGTCGCTGCGGAATTTGGTGACGGCGGGGTTGTCGTCGGCCAGCTTCTGGAAGAGCGCCAGCCCCTTGCGGTGCTCGGCCTCCGCCTCCGTATTCTTGCCCGTGCTGTCCAGCAGCCAGCCGAGGCTGAAGTGACTTTCCGCCAGGCGGCTGCGGAATTTGGTGACGACGGGGTTGTTGTCGGCCAGCTTCTGGGAGATCTCCAGCGCCCGGCGGTACTCGGCCTCCGCCTGTGACGGCTTGCCCGCCTGCTTCAGCAGGGTGCCAAGTCGGAGGACCGTGTCCGCCAGGGCGTGGCGGGCCTCGTTGGAGGCTTCTGGAGCGGCGGCCAGCGCCTCCTGGTCGGCCCGCGCCAGCCGGAAGGCCGCCAGGGCGTCTGCGGACTTGCCCGTGGTGTTCAGGAGCCAACCCATTTGCGACCGGCAGGCCGCCAGCGCGGCCCGCGCCGACGGATCGGCACCCGCCGGGCCGGCGAGCAGCGACTCCGACCGCCGGTAGGCCGCCAGCGCCTCGTCCGTCTTGCCGGTCGCTTCGAGCAGCCCGCCGACCGCGATCAAGCTGCGCCCGACGTCGACCTTGGCCACGACGCCGGCCCCCGGCTCGGCCGCCAGCGCCTCGTGAGCCGCCAGGACCGCACGATGCGCCGCCGAGGCGTCCTCGTTGCGGCCGACCTTGCCCGTCAGGTCGGCCAGCTCGAAGTTGGACTGCGCCAGGGCCCGCCGCGAGGCGATGTCGGTCTCCTTGCCGAGCAGGGCGCCGAGCTTGCCATAGAAGTCCGAGGCCGATTTCAAGAGCCGGTTGCGCAGCTCCTTGAATTTCTCCTCCTTGAGCAGGAAGTCCTCACTCACGCCGGTGTGAAACGTCTTGATCGCCTCCGTTGCCAGCTTATATCTCGCCTCCACGGCCGCACGTGATTTGGTGAGCTGGCCGTTGGCTTCATTCAGGGCCATGTTCGCGCGTGTTTCTCTCGTCAGCGAGGCCTTGAGCATGGCGTTGGCCGCCGTCTGCACTGCCGCCACCGCGGCCAGGCCGCCGAGCAGTGACAGTAGCACCAGGCTCGCGGCGAGCACCCCGTTGCGATGCCTGCGGACAAATTTCTTCGTTCGGTAGACCCGACTCGGCGGCGCGGCCAGTACCGGCTCGGACGAAAGGTGCCGATTGATGTCGGCGGCGAAGCCGTTGGCTGTCTCGTACCGCCGGGTGCGGTCCTTCTCCAAGGCCTTCATCACGATCCAGTCGAGATCACCCGTCAATGCTCGCTTCAATTGCGCCGGATCGATGCTGCGACCGGCCGCGATGCTGGGCAGCCCTTCCGCCGTGCTCGCCTTAGTGCTCGGGCGGGGCGGATCGACCTCCCGCACCATGCGCAGCATTTCCAGCAGCGCACCTCTCTTGAACTGCGATGTATCCATCGGCGGCGAACCGGCGAGTAACTCGTAGAGGATCACGCCCAGCGCATAGACGTCGGTCCGTGTGTCGATGTCCATCGACGACGGGTCCGCTTGCTCGGGCGACATGTAGGTAGGCGTGCCGACGATCGCTCCGGTATCGCCCAGGCTTTGGTCGGTCAGGTCGAACTCCGTGGCCTTGGCCACGCCGAAATCGATGACCTTGGGCGTGGGACGGCCGTCGACCTCGGTGACCATCACGTTCGAAGGCTTGAGGTCGCGGTGGATGATTCCTTTTTGATGGGCATGCTGCACCGCCTGGCAAACGGCCACGAACAGCTCCAGCCGAGCCCGAACCGGCAGCCGTTTGCGGTCGCAGTAATCCGTGATCGGCAGGCCGTTCACCAGTTCCATCACAAAGTACGGCTGGCCGGTTTCGGTCGTGCCTCCGTCGTAAACGCGGGCGATGTTCGGGTGATCCATCAGCGCCAGCGCCTGGCGTTCGGCGTCGAACCGGGCCAGAACCGCGCGCGAGTCCATGCCAACCTTGATCAGCTTGAGCGCGACCTGGCGTTTCACCGGTTCGGTCTGTTCGGCCACGTAAACCGTTCCCAGTCCCCCTTCGCCGAGCAGGTTTCGCAGCGTGTACCGCAACGCGATGATCTGACCCGGCACGACTCCGCCAGGGCGTTTTTTCCACCCTGGGGCGACGGCTGTGGCGTTCGTGGTGCCAGATCCATTCTCCGCGAGGGCGAGCGTTTCCGAGGCGGAAGTTCTTGCCGATTGGTGTGACTCGTTGGCAATCGTTTCCGCTGAATTGGCGGCAATCGACGGCGCATCGGTTCCGGTGGCGGCAAGGGTCTCTAACCCGTCAGCGACCGGTCCCTCCGGGCCTTGTGCAAGGAAGCGGCCTGCCTGGTCGTGGGCCGCCAGTAGCCCCTCGACTCCCGCCTTGAGCGCTGGGTTGCCGCGACATGCGTCCTCAAGGTACGCGTCCCGCTCGGGGCCGAATGGCCGCTCAAGGGCTTCGCAGAATAAGCTCTTCAGGTTGGCGTCGGGTGAGGCCATGGGCGTCGACTCCTCGGGATCGGCTCGGAACGACTCAGGATCGGAGGCCCGAAAACGGCCTTCTCATCGTCATGCTCCGTCTGGCTCCGCCGTGCGACATGAATTCTCCGAAAGTTGCCGAAAAAGCCAGGCGCGTGCGAAGGCCCAGTCGCGGTCGGCTGTCCGACGGACCACCCCCAACGCGGTCGCCGCTTCATCCTGGGTCAGTCCGGCGAACATTCGTAGCTTGACCAACGAGGCGGCGCGGGGGTCTTCTCGCTCAAGCCGGGAAAGGGCGGCGTCGAGGTCGAGCAAGTCGTCCGGCGAAGCGTCGAGCCGAGCCACGGCGTCGAGTTCAAGCTCATCGCGCCGTCGCGAAGGACCGCCCCTTCGAAGCCGCTTGCGGTTGCGAGCATGGTCGACCAGCACGCGCCGCATGGCCTCAGACGCCGCGGCGAAGAAATGACCTCGGTTGTTGAACTGCTGATCTCCCACCAGCCGCAGATAGGCCTCGTGAACCAAAGCCGTTGCGCACAGGGTATGGTCACCAGCCTCGTTCGCCATGTGTGCGGCCGCCAGCTTGCGCAGCTCCTCGTATACCAGCGGCAGTAACCGATCGGCGGCTTGCGGGTTTCCAGCTTCAATGGCGCCGAGGATGCGGGTGAGCGCGTTCTTCATGAGGTCAAGAATACCGGCCCGGGCGATGATCGGCCAACACGTAGGGAACGGGACGTTCCGTGGAAAGGGATCCCGTCCTGCATGAAGCTCATCGCAAGTATATAGGGAACCGAGCCAGGCAGCCATTTTGCATTGGGCGTGAAAAATCGGCGGCTCCGGGCACGACATGATGGAGTCTAGCCACAAATGGATAGATACCATTCTACGAATGAAGACCTTCTAAATTTATCCCACAGCTCCACTGCCCGCGGCAGGTCGGCGGCTTTGGTGGGTTGCCCGACCCGGACTCTGGCCCCACCTCTGGTGCTCTCGCGGGCTGATCCATCTCATCCCAGACACGCGGTCATTTCGTGTGGGGCTGCGCCGGGGCGGCGGGGGTCGCGTCAAACGGGATCAAGGCCTTCGCCTCCTTGTAGGCCAGCCACATGATCAGGTCGTTCTCGTCGGCACCGCCGAGAAGCGGCTTCTGCTCGTCGACGGGCAGCGGTTTCATCTTCGCGGCCGCTTCGGTAGCGAGCTTGCGGGCAAGGTCGGTCTTGCCCTGTCGAAACAGGCCCATCGCGCGGTAGAACGCTGAAGTGCTTGATACAGTGTTATTCTTACCTGGATCATTCATCGCCGCGGTCAAAGCGGCGTCGGCTTCCGCGAAGTGCCCGCTACGGTATTCCGCCATGCCGAGGTCCATCTCGAAAAAAACCAGCCACTGGGAACCCTTTCCATGTTCGACCGCGCGACGGGCGAGAACCAGCGCGGCTTCGCGCAGCTTGGGGTCGGCCTGGCGCAGGCTGCAACACTTCGCCGCCCTTTCGGCGACCGTGGGATCTTCCGTATCTTTCGCGAGCGAAAGGACTTTCTCGCAAGTCGAGGAAAGCTCCTTGTCCTGCCCAAACCACGCCTGGAGGGCAGCTACCCTCAAATAGTCGAGGGACAGGTTTACGCGGAGATCGATGACAGAGGGGTTGTCGTCGACCAGCTTCTGCCGGATCTCCAGCACCTTGCGGTACTCCGCCTCCGCTGGCTTGCCCGTCCCCGACAGCAGGATGGCGTGGTCGAGGTGGAAGTCCGCCAGGACGGTGCGGAAGCCGGTGTCGGCGGGGTCGTCGTCGGCCAGCTTCTGCCGGATCGCCAGCGCGTTGCCGTACTCGGCCTCCGACTCTGCCGGCTTGCCCGTCTTCGACAGCAGTTCGGCGAGCGCGCGGTGACTCCACGACAGATAGTGGCGGAAGTCGGTGCGGACGGGCTCGTCGTCGTCCAGCTTCTGGTAGAGCGCCATCGCCTTGCGGAACTCGGCCTCCGATTCCGCCGGCTTGCCCGTCTTCGACAGCAGGGCGCCGAGGAAGTAGTGACTGTGCCCCAGGCTGAAGCGGGACCAGGTGACGGCGGGGTTGTCGTCGGCCAGCTTCTGCCGGATCGACAGCGACTCGCGGTACTCGGCCTCCGCCGCGACTGGCTTGCCCATGTCCGACAACACGTGACCGAGGACGAAGTGGGTTTGCGCCAATTGGCTGCGGAAGCCGGTGTCGGTGGGGTTGTCGTGGGCCAGCTTTTGCACGAGCGCCAGCGCGTTGCGGAGCTCGGCCTCCGCTTCCGCCAGCCTGCCCGTGTTCCACAGCAAAAAGCCGAGGTGGTCGTGGGTCCCGGTCAGCTCGCTGCGGAAGTCGGTGACGGCGGGGTTGTCGTCGGCCAGCTTCTTGTAGAGCGCCAGCCCCTTGCGGAGCTCGGCCTCCGCGTCCGATGTCCTGCCTGAGCCCATCAGCACCTGCCCGAGGCTGTTGTGGCTCCAGGCCAGGCTGCTACGGAATTTGGTGACGGCGGGGTTGTCGTCGGCCAGCTTCTGGAAGAGCGCCAGCGCCCGGCGGAACTCGGCCTCCTCCTCTGACCCCTTGCCCGTCGCCCCCAGCAGGGCGCCGAGATGGAGGACCGTGTTCGCCAGGTCGTAGCGGGCGTCGTTGGAGGCTTCGGGAGCGGCGGCCAGCGCCTCCTGGTCGGCCCGCGCCAGCCGGAAGGCCGCCAGGGCGGCGGCGGACTTGCCCGTGGCCGTTAGGAGCCCACCCATTTGCGACCGGCAGTCCGCCAGCGCGGCCCGCGCCGACGGATCGGCACCCGCTGGGACGGCCAGCAGTGACTCTGACCGCCGGTAAGACGCCAGCGCCTCGTCCGTCTTGCCGGTCGCTTCGAGCAGCCCTGCGACCGCGATGAAGCTGCGCCCGACGTCGACTTTGGCTAGGGTGCCCGCTCCCGGCTCGGCCGCCAGTGCCTCACGCGCCGCCAGCACCGCATTATGCGCCGCCAGGGCGTCCTCGTTGCGGCCGACTTTGGCCGTCAGGTCAGCCAGCTCGAAGTTCGACTGCGCCAGGGCCCGCCGTGAGGCGATGTCGGTCTCCTTGCCGAGCAGGGCGCCGAGCTTGCCGTAGAAGTCCGAGGCCGATTTCAACAGCCGGTTGCGCAGCTCCTTGAATTTCTCCTCCTTGAGCAGGAAGTCCTCACTCACGCCGGTGTGAAATGTCTTGATCGCGTCCGTTGCCAGCTTGTACCGCGCCTCCACGGCCGCACGTGATTTGGTGAGCTGGCCGTTGGCTTCATTCAGGGCCGTGTTCGCTTTCGTTTCTCTCGTCAGCGAGGCGGCGAGCGTGGCGTTGGCCGCCGTCTGCACTGCCGCCACGGCGGCCAACCCGCCCAGCAGCGACAGCAGCACCAGGCTGGCCGCGAGCACCCCGTTGCGATGCTTGCGGACGAATTTCTTCGTTCGGTAGACCCGACTCGGCGGCGCAGCCAGTACCGGCTCGAACGAGAGGTGCCTATTGATGTCGGCGGCGAAGCCGTTGGCTGTCTCGTACCGCCGCGTGCGGTCCTTCTCCAGGGCCTTCATCACGATCCAGTCAAGATCACCTGTCAATGCTCGCTTCAATTGCGCCGGATCGATGCTGCGACCGGCCGCGATGTTGGGCAGCCCTTCCGCCGTGCTCACTTTCG
Source organism: uncultured Planctomycetota bacterium (assembly GCA_963823665.1). Lineage (GTDB taxonomy): Bacteria > Planctomycetota > Planctomycetia > Isosphaerales > Isosphaeraceae > CAVXHV01. The sequence goes on along the minus strand of CAWGMQ010000006.1, from coordinate 344,190 downwards.
TGCTCGGACGGGGCGGGTCCACCTCCCGCACCATGCGCAGCATCTCCAAGAGCGCACCTCGCTTGAACTGCGATGCATTCAGCGGCGGCGAGCCGGCGAGCAACTCGTAGAGGATCACGCCCAGCGCATAGACGTCGGTCCGTGTGTCGATGTCCATCGACGACGGGTCTGCTTGCTCGGGCGACATATAGGTAGGCGTGCCGACGATCGCTCCCGTATCGCCCAGGCTTTGGTCGGTCAGGTCGAACTCCGTGGCCTTGGCCACGCCGAAATCGATGACCTTGGGCGTGGGATGGCCGTCGACCTCGGTGACCATCACGTTCGAAGGCTTGAGGTCGCGGTGGATGATTCCTTTTTGATGGGCATGCTGCACCGCCTGGCAAACGGCCATGAACAGCTCCAGCCGAGCGCGAACCGGCAGCCGTTTGCGGTCGCAGTAATCCGTGATCGGCAGGCCGTTCACCAGTTCCATCACGAAGAACGGCTGGCCGGTTTCGGTGGTGCCTCCGTCGTAAACGCGGGCGATGTTCGGGTGATCCATCAGCGCCAGCGCCTGGCGTTCGGCGTCGAACCGGGCCAGGACCGTGCGCGAGTCCATGCCAAGCTTGATCAACTTGAGTGCGACCTGGCGTTTGACCGGCTCGGTCTGTTCGGCCAGGTAGACGGTCCCCAGGCCCCCTTCGCCGAGCAGGCTTCGCAGGGTGTACCGCAGCGCAATGACCTGACCCGGGACGAACCCGCCAGGAAGGTTTTTCCGCCCTGAGGCGACGGTTGTGGAGTTCGTGGTGCCAGACCCATTCTCCGCGAAGGCGAGCGTTTCCGAGGCGGAAGTTCGTGCCAAATCGTGTGTTTCGGCCGCAATCGTTTCCGCCGCATTGGTGGCAATCGACGGCTCATCGGTGACGGTGGCGTCGAGGGTCTTTGAACCGTCAGCGACTGGGCGCTGCGGGCCTTGTGCGAGGAAGCGGCCTGCCTGGTCGTGGGCCACCAGTAGCTCCTCGACTCCCGCTTTGAGCGCCGGGTTGCCGCGACATGCGTCCTCGAGGTACGCGTCCCGCTCGGGGCCGCCTGGCCGCTCGAGGGCTTCACAGAATAAGCTCTTCAGGTCGGGGTCGGGCGAAGTCATGGGCGTCGACTCCTCGGGATCGGCTCGGAACGACTCTGGATCGGAGGCCCGAAAGCGGCCTCCTCATCGTCATGCTCCGTCTGGCTCCGCCGTGCGACATGAATTCTCCGAAAGCTGGCGAAATAGCCAGGCGCGTGCGAATGCCCAGTCGCGGTCGGCGGTCCGACGGACGACACCCAACGCGGTCGCCGCTTCGTCCTGGGTCAATCCGGCGAACATACGGAGCTTTACCAAGGAGGCGGCGCGGGGGTCTTCTCGCTCAAGCCGGGAAAGGGCGGCGTCGAGGTCGAGCAGGTCGTCGGGCGAGGCGTCGAGCCGGGCCACGGCGTCGAGCTCAAGCTCCTCCCGCCATCGCGACGGACCGCCTCTCCGCAACCGCTTGCGGTTGCGAGCATGGTCGACCAGCACGCGCCGCATGGCCTCAGATGCCGCCGCAAAGAAGTGGCCCCGGTTGTTGAACTGCTGATCTCCCACCAGTCTCAGATAGGCCTCGTGAACCAAAGCCGTTGCGCACAGGGTATGGCCGCTCGCCTCGTTCGCCATGTGCGCCGCCGCCAGCCTGCGCAGCTCGTCGTAGACCAGCGGCAGTAGCCGTTCGGCGGCTTGCGGGCTTCCCGCTTCAATGGCGCCAAGAATGCGGGTGACCTCGTTGTTCATGAGGTCAAGAATACCGCTCCGGACGAAGATCGGCCAACATGGAGGGAACGGGACGTTCGGGGGGAAGCGATCGCACGATCAACGCGAGAACCCCCGTCGCGACAATTCGGACGGGGCAGAGTGCTTCGCTGCTATGCGGCCACCTTGCGTCGGGCAACATGAATCTCGGCGATCCCGGCAAGGCGGGGCGAGATTCAGGTAGCAAGGCGACTGTCGAGTTGGAGATCCGGAGAGCGCCTGGTACTCACCCAGGCGCTCGCGCTAATGAAAAACCCGCAGAATCACGGGACAATTCCACGCCGCTTCCATTCGATGGTCAATCCGGAGCAGAAGCTCACCGAAGCAATTAGCTGACGTAAGTTGAACGTCTGATTGGTGTTAAATGGAGACCAGCGGGATCGAGCCGCCAACCTCCTGGTTGCAAACCAGGAGGTTCAGTCTGACACAACGCCTTTCTCGGTAACCAGTTAAATGCGATATACCAAGGGCTGCCGTTTTCCAGGATTTCGAAAGTTTTTCGGTATTGTTTTTCTGTGGTTTGCCACCGTTTTGGTGCCGCGGAACTGCAACTCGGCCGCCCCTACCAATATCTCGAAGAGCTGCGATGGCTTCACGCTGATCGTGGTAGACGAGGTATCGGGACGGGCCGCATGGAATCGGATCGAACTGCCCGGCGACGATGGACCGGATTTTGAGTCCGGAACCTCTGCCATCGCCGTGATATCGGCAACAAGTTGCGGTGAGACTTGAATTGCTTGATTTCGAGGCGGCGACAATACAGCCTCGACCCGGCAATCTTGTAGCCATGTTGGGCTGATGTTGCCAATGCCGTTACCAATTTGTTACCAAAATGAAGGCCCGTACAGGCGGATATGTCCGACCGGAACCCGAGCGGCTCGCTCGATGGTGGACTCTCCATCCCGTCAAACCGACGATGCGGCGAAGTCATCTTGACCCAGCCCGAGAATCGTGAGTGACCACGACGGGAAGGGGGCAAGCTCCGTCTGTCGAGGAGGAGATCGACCGCGAGCGCAGACCCGGGCGATAAACCAGGTTCACCTGCCCCGTAACCCCGACAGAACGCCTCGGCGAAGCCCGAGGCGAACCTGGTGCGTGGCGATTGTGCTGAGACGATTGAGGTCGAGGTGCCGAAGGCAGACTGACTACCCTGCCAGAGGCCCGAGGTCCGGCCTGAAGGTCGGGACCGGCCGGCGCGACAGCGACCCATCGCGGGGCCGCAGCCCTTGCCCGCTCTCATCCGTCGCTCGATGATTTCCGGCGTCAGGAGCCCTCAGAATCCGCTGGGCCGATCAACTCGTGGACCCCTTGCTCGATCTAGTCGGGTGTCCGGCCCATGGCATCGAGCAGGCTGATGTCGTTTCCAATGGAGGCGTGGTGGTGGGGATGCCCGTGGCCGATCGCCTCGGTGAACATGCGGAAGATTTCCATCTGGCGCCGATACAACGGCTCGGCCTCGCCCTGCCGGTTGGTGTCCCGCAGCAATCCCGCTAGGTTGTTGAGGGAGGTGGCCACGGTTGGCTGGTCGGGACCGAGGCGGTTCTCCGCCAGATTGCCAATGCCCGCCGATACAGAGGCTCAGCCTCAGCCAACCGCTTGGTTTCCCGCAGCAGTCCCGCTAGGTTGTTGAGGTCGTGGAAGACTTTCTCGTGTTCGGGACCATAGGACCGCTCGTCGATCGCCAGCGACCGACGGTACAGTGGCTCGGCCTCGGCCGGCCGGTTCGTGGCCATCAGCAACCCCGCCAGGTTGCTGAGAGCGGCGGCGACCTTGGGATGGTCCGGGCCAAGGCTTTGCTCCCGAATCGCCAAGGCACGGCGGCAGAGCAGCTCGGCCTCGCTCAGCCGGTTGGTCTGCCGGAGCAGCAGCGCCAGGTTGTTCAGTGGGAAAGCAACCTCGGGATGGTCGGGGCCGTAGCTGTGCTCGGCAATCGCCACGGCGCGGCGGTACAGCGGCTCCGCCTCGCTCGGCCGATTGGTGTCCCCGAGCAAATTCGCAAGGCTGTTGAGGGAGGCGGCGACCTCGGGATGGTCCGGGCCAAGGCTTTGCTCCCGAATCGCCAGGGCACGACGGCAGAGCAGCTCGGCCTCGCTCAGCCGGTTGGTCTTCCTGAGCATCAGCGCCAGGTTGTGGAGTTTTATCGCGACCTCGGAATGGTCGGGTCCGTAGCTGTGCTCGGCAATCGCCAGGGCCCGGCGGTAGAGCGGCTCCGCCTCGCTCAGCCGGTTGGTGTCCCCGAGCAAATTCGCAAGGCTGTTGAGGGCGGTGGCGACCTTGGGATGGTCGGGGCCGAGACTTCGCTCCCAGATATCGAGCGCGTTGAGGTAGAGCAGCTCCACGTCATCCAGCCGGTTGGTGTGTTGAAGGAAAGCCCCCAGGTTGTAGACAGCGGTGGCGAACTTGGGATGAGCGGGGCCATGGCTCGTCCAGGGCGATGGTCATGGCACGTCGGTAGAGCGGCTCCGCCTCGCCCGGCCGGTTGGTCTCCAGGAGCAAAGTCGCCAAGTCGTTGAGAGCGCTGGCGACCTCGGGATGGTTGGGACCGTAGCTGTGCTCGGCGATCGCCAGGGCGCGGCGGCAGAGCGGCTCCGCCTCGCCCGGCCGGTTGGTCTCCCGAAGCAAATTCACCAGGCTTTTGAGAGCTCTGGCGACCATTGGATGGTCGGGGCCGTAGCTGTGCTCGAGAATGGTCAGGGCGCGGCGGTGGAGCGGCTCGACCTCGCCTGGCCGGTTCGCTTCCCGAAGCAAATTCGCCAGGTTGTTGAGTTGCATGGCGACGGTAGGATGGTTGGGGCCATAGCTGTGCTCGGCGATCGCCAGGGCGCGGCGGAAGAGCGGCTCGGCCTCGCCCAGCCGGTTGGTGTCCCGGAGCAAAATCGCCAGGCTATTGAGAGCGTGGGCGACCTCGGGATGGGCGGGGCCAAGGCTTTGCTCCCCAATCGCCAGGGCACGGCGGAAGTGCGGCTCGGCCTCGCCCAGCCGGTTGGTGTCCTTGAGCAAAATCGCCAAGTTGTTGAGAGCGGTGGCGACGGCTGGATGGTCGGGGCCGAGACTTCGCTCCCGAATCGCCAGGGCGCGGCGGCAGAGCGGCTCGGCCTCGCCCAGCCGGTTGGTCTCCCGGAGCAAAATCGCCAGGTTGTTGAGGGCGGCGGCGACGTTGTGATGGTCGGAGCCGTAACGGTCCTCGGCGATGGCGAGGGCGCGGCGAGACAGTGGCTCTGCTCGGGAGAACTGCCCGCGAAAAGTCAGGTACGTGCCCAGTAGAATCATGAGCCGCACGGTCGGATCGACGAGGCCCACAGCATCCGCATGTCGAGTGACTGCTGCCGCGTGTGGTGCCAGCGGGTTCCAGATGGGCCAGGTCCGAATGTCTTCCGGGTTGTCTACCGCGACCGCATCCACTGAGTTCAGGGCGAGCCTCAGTCCCGCCTTGGGATCGGCTGGGGCCTGTCGCCGCCGCCCGATCTCCTGCACCAGCCGATGGACCAGGACCGCGTCGCCCGCCGCATCGAATCGTGCCAGGGAGTAGCCCGCGAGGCCCGCGAGCGATTGGCGCGGGTCGGGGATCGCCGCCAAGAGCGGCGCGGCCTCGAAGAGAAAGAGCGGGATCGGCTCCGGTGCCAGCCAGGCCAGCACTTCCAGCAGCCGTTGCTCCGGTTCGGCCAACTGGGCGAAGGTTGTCTCCCAGGTCGCCGCCACGCTGGCCGGACACTGCATCAGCCGCGGGTCGTGCCACTTGAGCGCCTCGTGCCGCTTGGCCTCCCAGCGCTGGAGATACTCCGCGAATGAGAGCCGTAGCGTGTCGATGTAAGCCCCAGCCTGCTCCAACGCCAAGACCAACCCGTCCAACTCGCGGGCGATGGCACCGGCCCGAGCCGCATCGTCGGCTGCCTGGAGGCGGTGTGGCGTCCGCTCCAGCAGGAAGGCCACCGCCTCGGTCGGGGCCAGGAGGTCTAGCTCCAAGGGCTCGACCGCCGCACTCCAGTTGGCGATCCGCGAGGTGATCAGCACGTGCCCAGCACGGAGCTGCGCCAGCAGCCGTTCGGTCTCGCTCGCTGCCGCGTCGGTGTCGACGCTGTCTATGATCAGCAGCCAGCCAGGATGGGTGCCGAGCCAGTTGAGGACATCCGCGAGTTGGTGGTCGACTGACGTCCCTTCGGCAGTCGTCCCCAGCACCTCGACCAGGTTGGCCAGGTTGGCGCGGAGCTCGGCGGCGGAGGGAGCGGAAACGAACAGCAGGGCCGTATACTCATCGGCATGTTGCCAGGCATACTCGATCGCGGTTCGCGTCTTGCCCACGCCCCCGAGGCCGTGCACGGCCAGCCGGTTCACGATCGCCGTCGCCCGGCCGTCAGGTGTGCCGAACCTGGTTCGCAGTTCGCCGAGGAATGCCTCCCGCCCTTTGAAGAGCATGCCGATGGAGGCCAGCGGCAGGTTGCAGGGCAGTTGCGTGTGGGTATGGGCAACGTAAGGTGACTTGCATGCGTCTTGCAGCGCGTGGACAAAATCGCAGCAGGTCGCGTAACGCTCTTCCGGTCCTGTGGCCAGGGCGCGGGCCAGCGCCATGCGCTCGGGCTCCCGCAACAAGGAAAGACCCTCTGCCTTCGGCGAGGGCAATTGGTCTGGACGTGCGCCCTGAAGGATCTCCTGCAGATCAGCCCCGCGCGGATCTGCTCATTATACTCATCGAACGGGTGACGGCCTGTCCTCAGCTCGTAGTAAGAGAGACCCAGGCTGTACTGGTCGGCGAGCGGCGACTCCTGGCCCAGGTACCACTCCGGGGCCGCGTAACGCCGCGTCATGGCCGAAGGGCCGCTCTCGGCTGAGCCGCGAGTGACGACCCTGGCCAGACCGAAGTCCCCCACCTTGATGGAATTGTTGACCATCATCAGGTTCCTCGGCTTGACGTCGCCGTGGATGCCAACACCACGCTTGTCGCAGCCCGACATGCTCGCCCTCAGATAATCGAGCCCCTCGGCGATTTCCTGCATGAACCTGAGGAGCTCATCGACCGGAACCCTGCCATGCCGCAAACGATATGATTCCAGGTCTTCGTCGGCCCACTCCATGGCAATGACCAGCTCCCCACCGCGGCCGTCGTCGTCCCCATCGTGTTTCCAAGCCAGGATCGGCAGCAGGTGGGCGTGGCGCAAAGTCTCGACGTGCTCGAGCGACTCGAGTTCGCGCTGTCCCAGGGGGCGGTTCGGATCGAGACGGACGCGCTTCAGGGCGGCCCGAACTCCCCCCGAGGTCTTCGCCAACCAAACTTCCCCCGAGCCACCACGGGACCTGGGCGCATCTTCCTGGACGGTATAGCCCCTAATCGGCTCGTCCCCCTGATGCCAGGCCGGGGCCGCCGGACGGGCGGGCCGCCTGTCCGCGTTGCCCGCGTGGAACGGGTTCAGTGCCGCCGCTCCGTCGTTCACATGTCTAAGGGCGGCGAGCCGCGGCGCGAGCTCATCCCACTCCTCCGGGGTGAGCGCTACGTCGACCACATGCCGAGTCGGTTCGATCCCGTCGTCGAGGAGTTCTAGACACCGTTCGAGCAGGTCTTCCAACCGCGCGTGGTCGATCATTCAAGGAGTACCTGTCGGGCCGGCTTCGGGCCCGGTCGAGTTCGGCCGGAGGGCTTGCGCCAGACGGATACGGGCCCTCTGCCATTGCCTCTTGATCGTCTCCCTCTTCACGCCCATCTGCTCGGCGATCTCGTCCTGAGACAGGCCAAGGGTGAGGATCCGGTCGGCGACTTGACGCAGCTTCTCCGGGAGCGCCTCGATGCCTTCCAGCACGGCAACCATCTTCTGGGCCCCCTCGAACGACGACGTCCCCCCTCCATCAGGGGCAACCAGACCCGCTTGGTCCTGGGAGTTAAGGTTGGCAATCGAGCCCCGTCTCACCAGGTCGAGCAGGTAGCGCCGGACGATCATGCCAGTCAATCCGAACAGGTGATCGACGTCCTCCACGGGGACCTTGCGAAGCCTTGCAATCAGGCGGACCGAGGCCTCTTGGGCCACGTCCTCGGTCTGGTAGAGCTTCGGCGTGACGGCATCGAAGCTCGATGAGTGCAGGATCTTGGCCGAAACCTTGCGGATGCGATTGTAAGCCAGCGCGATCAGCTCGTTCACCGCCTGCTGATCGCCCTGCTTGATCCGCTGGATCAGCCCCATCAGGGCCGTCGTCCGGTCGCTTGGTCCGTGGGAGTCTACCGTCCGCTCGCCGCTCATCCCCTGATCTCCACGTGACTCCCAAAGCCGCAGCGCAGCCTAACGCCGTCACGGCCGGTAGCCAAGACTTGTAGTGCACATTAGCGCCCTTCCATCGTAACGACCCCCCGCGCCGTTAGGGAGGTGTACTCCCTCCCCGCGAGTGGCGGCATCATCGGGCGACGTCCGCGACGCGCGCTGCCCTTTTGAGGGCGTCGGATCCGTGGTCTGTCCCCTCCGAACGATTATCGAAATGAAGGGGGTCAGGTGGAAGGTGAAGGCAGCGGGTCTTCACTACGCCGGGCAACTGGATGCCCGCGCCCTCGACCTAGGCCATCGTGGTCGGGGTCGCAGAGCCTCGCCTCTTTAACAACTCGTCTTGAAGGAGGTGTTCGATGCAGTATGTGTGGAAGCGGACGCTGATCCTCGCACTCCTCGGCCTTTCACTCGGTGTGACCGCGCACGCGGCCTGGCTGATTGGCAGGTGCGTCGCGCGATGCCCGATACACCAATTCCAATGCAGTGATAATCCTGGACATTTAGGGCTGCACCATTGCCCGCAAGGCGGCTTGGGGCACCAGTTCTGAGGGCGCGCACGTCGACCGACGCGCACGCTGGTTCCTGCCCGGTCGCTGACAATTTCTTTAGGGGGTGTCTCGAATGCTGAAGCTGAACTTGTTTCGATCGCCGAAACACTCGATTACCGCCTTGGTGGCGTGCCTGACGTTGCTGGCGGGCATGGCCGGTCCTGTCTCGACCGCCCACGCCGAGGACCACATCGTCCAGGCTGGTCCGAATGTCTTCGGACGCTGGTACCAGGTCGGGGCCCACGCCGGTGCGGTGACTTACACAATCACCGCGACACCAATCGGAGGTTCTTCCATCGACGGCGAAGTCTTGTACTTCGGCGCAGATGGCCGGCAGCATCAAGACCGGTTGGTCCGCTACACCGTCATCCGTACGTGCGATTGCGTTGGGACCGTCAAAGTGCGGTTCCGCGGCATCCCGCTTGGGACCGCTGTGAAGGTCACCATTAACTGAATCGATGTGGGCATGCCTCGGCTCTCGAGGCATGCCCACGGTTCGATAGCTTACCCAAAGAGGTCACACCCATGGTGAGGAATTGTAGAATGTTGAAATCCCGGCGGTTGCCGCTGGCGATCGCGCTCGCGGCGATCGGGTTGGCCGTGACGGGAGTGGCTGGCCTGCGTCTTTTGGCTTGGCACGCTTCGGCGGCGGAGACGTTGCCGAAGGCAGAGGCCGCCACACCGACTCCAAATGCTGCGGCGGTCGAGCCTGGAAGGGCGTCCTATCCTGGCGTCGCGAAGCCGCGGCCTGGTGCCGCGAAGGGCGCGCGGGCAAGCCCTCAGTCAGGCACACCGAAACGATGTTCTTCGATGGGCGCCCCGTGCCGATTTACGGCCCGCTCCTCGACGACGAGGGATCAGCGCCTCGTAAGTTTTACGAGTACGAGCTGCCGATTCGCGTCGTTTCCCATAGCTACAATCCGGAGTCCCGCGAATTCCGCTCGGTCCTGGACTTCACCTTGCCGGTGACGATCCTCAAGGCCAAACAGGAGGAACTCAAAAAAGAGCTGGGCGCCGACTTCGTTCATCTCGAGCCGATGGCCATGAGATCCTACGAGATTATCCTTCGCGGTGCCGGGCCGGACCAGGAGCTCACGTCGGGGGAAACCGGAGGTCCGAACGGCACGATCGCTCCGACAAATCACAAGAGCATCGTCTTCCAGGTCCCTGAAACGATGGTCGGCCTGCGTCGGCTGCTCGAGCGTGAGCCCGAATATGCCATGCTCCAGGTCCGTTGCATCTACGAGTTCGAGCGGGTCACATTCTATCACGCGGTCACGGCCATGACAGGTCGCGCCTGGGAGGTTGTCAAGGAAATCGTCCAGCCCTCGGACCCCGGGCACGCTCCTTCCGAACTCTGGGTTGATCGAGCCGTACTCGGTGACATCATGACCCGGCTTGCCCAGGCTATGGTCCATTACTTCGAGAGCAACGACCTCGACCCAATGAAGTTGGAGGCTATCCGGGAGAAGATGAATCAGCAGGCATTGGGTTCTTTCGGACAGCTCCAGCTCCCGGCGCATGACCTGATCGACCTGCTCGACAGGTCCGCGGGCGACAAGGTCTTTACGGTCGCGAACGGAAAGGTTGAGGCCTTGCCGATCCTGACGCGCGACCAGCTTTTCGAGGAAGTGAAGGACGAGGAGAATTTCCACAAGGCGAAGGAAGCATTGCGCGCGATCCAGGACGTGTTCCGCGAGCACAAAGATGACCGTAAGGCACACCACGAGCTTCGCGAAAAGTTTAATGGTCGAGGGAAGACGAGCGCCAGTTTCGGGATCTTCGGCGGTAGCCTCTCCCTTTCACTTAACAAGGAGACGGACCAGCTCTCGGACGTAGAATGGAAGAGATTCAGCGAGAGCCGTGAATATTTCCTCAACGATTCCGATCGCCTGACGGAGGCCGCGGCCAAACTGCACTACCAGCGTAAGGGCGTCTTCGAGACAGGAAACGGCCTGGCCAAGACCCTGCAAGTCTACCGCATCGACGAGCGTGGAATCGGTGCCCTGACCAGGGCCGTCGTTTCTTGGGTGGAGATCGGCGACGTCGAAGACCACGTCTCCGTTTCTGAGCTGCCGCTGCGCACCCGTCCGCACGAGGACTTCCTCGCGATCACCAAACATCTCCAGGAGCTGCAAACCAAGAATAACGCGCTGACCGAAACCGTTGAACGGCAGGCTCGTAAGATCGCCCAACTCCGCAAGGTCAGTGATGCACACACGAACGACCTCGCTGCCGCGAATGGTCGTCTCGAGAAGGGCGAGAAGAAACTCGTTGCCTTCGAGGGGAAGCTCTCCGGTTTTGTTGGCGACATCAAGGCGCTCAAGGACAACGCGCTGAAGGTCACCAGCTTCGATGCGACATTCGGAATTGAAGCCGATTATCCGTATGCAATCCGCATCGGGCCGACAACGACTTCCCACGTTTTCCCGCAGCAGTTCGGGAAAGAAGTGCGGGCGGTCCAGTGGGAGGCCGTTAACAATCCCTACGAGGTCGGCAGAAGGCTCGGCCTGTTCAATCTGACGATCCTACCTCCGAACCGGGTCAAGATTGACGTGAATGCCTTGCGCGTGCCGGGCATCGTGCACATCCGATTCCATGTCTGGTACGTCGATTGAGGGAGCGCGGTGTCGGCGACCCATGTTCAAGTGGAACGGCCAGGGGGCGAACGCCCGCTGGCCGTTCCTGTTTCCAGAGCTTGGTAGCGGTTTCTGGTAATTCGTCCGCGCAGGCGGCGCTCGCTACGATTATCGAAAGCGGCGTCTGGTTTCCTGCTGTGCGCAGCGATTAACGCACAGTGCGAGATGATAACTCCAATGTGATCGGGGCGGGGGCCTGTTGCGGGGGAAGTTTCACCCGTCGCCGCGCAGTGTCCGTCCCATTCTGCACGTCGCGCGTTGCAATGAGTACCGAAGGTGGAACTTGAACCCACACGCTCTTGCGAGGCCAGGATTCTGAGTCCGGCGCGTCTCCCATGAACGTCGTGTTGGAAACCGGCTGGGCCCGCAGTTAAGTCTCGACGAAGCAGCTCAGCGAGTGTCATCCTCAAAGCGTGCACACCCGGGCCGGCGACGGTCAGACCCCGCTCCACTTCGCCTGCCGCGTGAATCGACTCGAGCCCCCAGCGCCGGCCGGGGCCGCACCACAATCGACGCGCTCACAACGTAGATGCAACCCGCCTCTTCGTAATGCTTTGCGTCTCGTGGATTGCACCCATCCTACGAAACTTCAACGATCCCCACCCGGGCGACCACCGAAGTCGTTAAACCCATGTCAAACACTGCAAACACTCCAGTTTGACTAGACTATTTACATTCGCGTTCGCACTGGCTAAGTTGACGGGCTCGCGTTACGTTCCGGATTGAACGTTTTCGTTACTCTACGATAACTTGATCCGGGGCGTCCGGCCCTATAACAGGCACGTAAAGTGCTAGTAGGGTTGCGTTCTTAAGTCTTCACCGCGTTCGGGGTTATTTTGAAGCGCATCGGTCCGAGTCGTCACTCGTCAGTCACGTCCGGCGATGCGGGCTTCGAGCGATCCCGAGCTCCGATTCCACAGTGCTCGAACAGCCAGCTTTGGAGGCAATCGCAATGCTCACGAGCCCCGCGCGTCCCCAACGAAACGGCACACTGAGGCGCTCGAAATCACGTCAGCCTCTGATCGAAAGGATGGAGTCCAGAAGTCTGCTCACACCGGTGGTGACCGGCCTGAGTCCCACCAGCGGGACCGAGGCTGGCGGCACTGCGGTGACGGTTTCCGGCACCGGCTTCACCGGCGCCACCGTCGTCGATTTCGGCACGACGGCGGGAACACATCTCGATGTGCTCAGTGATACATCGCTTACCGTGGACAGCTCGGCCGGCATCGGCACTGTCGACGTCACCGTGACAGCTCCTTCCGGTACCTCGCCCACCAACCCCTCCGACCAGTACACCTATACCGCGGTCACTGCGCCCGCAGTCACCAGCCTGAGCCCCACCAGCGGTACGGAGGCCGGCGGCACTCCCGTGACGATCACCGGCACAGGTTTTACAGGCGCCACTGTCGTCGATTTCGGCACGACGGCAGCAACGAATCTTAACGTGGTGAACGACACGTCGATCATCGTTGACAGCCCCGCGGGCACCGGCACTGAGAACGTCACCGTGACGACTCCCGCCGGAACCTCGCCCACGTCCGCCTCCGACCAGTTCACGTACACCGCGGTCACTGCGCCCGCAGTCAGCAGCCTGAGCCCCACCAGCGGTACGGCGGCCGGTGGCACTCCCGTGACGATCACCGGCACAGGTTTTACAGGCGCCACTGTCGTCGATTTCGGCACGACGGCAGCAACGAATCTCGTCGTGGCCAACGACACGTCGATCACCGTTGACAGCCCGGCTGGCACCGGCACCGTCGACGTCACCGTGACAACTCCCGCCGGAACCTCGCCCACCTCCTCCGCCGACCTTTTCACGTATACCGCGGTCACTGCGCCTGCGGTCAGCGGTCTGAGCCCCACGAGCGGTCCGGCCGCCGGCGGAACCGCGGTGACAATCACCGGCACGGGTTTCACCGGCGCCACAGTCGTCGACTTCGGTACGACTGCAGCAACGGGCCTCGTCGTGGTCAACGACACCGAGATCACCGCCAACAGCCCCGCGGGCACCGGCACCGTCGACGTCACCGTGACGACTCCGGCCGGCACCTCGGCCACTTCACCCGCCGACCAGTTCACCTACACCGCGGCTGCGCCCGCAGTCACCAGTCTGAGCCCCACCAGTGGTACGGCGGCCGGTGGCACTCCGGTCACGATCACCGGTACGGGTTTCACCGGCGCCACGACCGTCGACTTCGGCACGACGGCCGGAACTGATCTTGACGTGGTCAGCGACACGTCGATCATCGTTGACAGCCCGGCTGGCACTGGCACCGTGAACGTCACCGTGACAACTCCGGCCGGAACCTCGCCCACCACTTCGGCTGATCAGTACACCTATACCGCGGTCACTGCGCCCGCCGTCACCAGCCTGAGCCCCACCAGCGGCCCAGCCGCCGGCGGCACTCCGGTCACAATCACCGGCACGGGTTTCACGGGCGCCACAGTCGTCGACTTCGGTACGACGGCAGCGACGGCCCTCGTCGTGGTCAACGACACCAAGATCACCGCCGACAGCCCAGCGGGCACCGGCACCGTGGACGTCACCGTGACGACTCCGGCCGGCACTTCGGCCACTTCACCCGCCGACCAGTTCACTTTCACGGCGCACGCCGCACCTGCGGTCACGGGCCTGAGCCCAACAAGCGGTACCACCGCCGGCGGAACTCCGGTCACCATCTCCGGCACAGGTTTCACCGGCGCCACAGCGGTTGACTTCGGTACGACGGCCGCCACCGGCGTCGTCGTGGTAAGCGACACCACGATCACGGCGAACAGCCCAGCGGGCACCGGCACCGTGGACGTCACCGTGACGACTCCGGCCGGCACCTCGCCCACTTCCTCCGCTGATCTGTTCACTTACACGGCGGCCACTGCCCCCACTGTCACCGGGCTCACCCCGACCAGCGGTACGACCGCCGGCGGCACTCCGGTGACGATCATCGGCACGGGTTTCACCGGCGCCACAGCGGTCGACTTCGGTACGACCGCCGCCACCGGCGTCGTCGTGGTAAACGACACCATGATCACGGCGAGCAGTCCGGCGGGCACCGGCACCGTCGACGTCACCGTGACAACTCCGCTCGGCACCTCGGCCACTTCACCCGCTGATCAGTTTACTTACACGGCGGCCACTGCCCCCACTGTCACCGGGCTGAGCCCGACCAGCGGTCCGGCCACCGGCGGCACTTCGGTGACAATCACTGGCACAGGATTCACCGGCGCCACTGTGGTCGACTTCGGCACGACGGCCGCAACGAATCTTGTCGTGGTCAACGACACCTCGATCACGGCGACCAGCCCCGCAGGCACCGGCACCGTGGACGTCACCGTGACGACGCCGCTCGGCACCTCGGCCACTTCAGCCGCCGATCAGTTCACATTCAATGCGGTCACCGCCCCCACGGTCACCGCCCTGAGCCCCACCAGCGGTCCACCCTCGGGCGGCACGGTGGTGACGATCACCGGCACCGGTTTCACCGGGGCGACTGCCGTCGACTTTGGCACCACAGCAGCCCAGAGCTTCACCGTGGTCAGCGACACCTCGATCACCGCGACGAGCCCGGCGGGCACGGGCGTCGCATCAGTGACCGTGATCACGCCGAGCGGCACGTCGCCCACGTCAACCGCCGACCAGTTCACTTATGCAGCCGCGGCGCCAACGGTCGTGTCCCTGATGCGCTTCGGCTTCCACATGCAACAGACGACGCTCGTGCTGACCTTCAGCACGGCGCTCGACGCAACGCCCGCTGAAAATCTCAACAACTATCAGCTTGTGGATTCGACGGGCGCCAGCATCCCCATCACCTCGGCTGTTTACGACCCGACAAGTTTGACCGTGACGCTGACTCCCTCCCAGCTACTCAATCTCCAGATGGTCTACCAGCTCACCGTCATCGGCACGACTCCGGGCGGGCTCACCAGTGCAACCGGCGTTGCGCTGGACGGTGCGGGAAACGGGACACCCGGCACGAACTACGTGAACATGTTCTCGGGGGAGATCCTCGCCGGTGCGGCTACTGAATTGCAGACCACATCCCCCAAGTTATTCGCCGCGGAACAGAGGGAGTTGGCCAGGAAAGAGAAACTGTTTCACGCCGAAACCAAGAAAGCCGGCGTGGAGCTGAAGAAACTCGCAGCGGCAGAAAAGAAAATGGCTGCGCGACAGAAAAGGATTGCCGCGGAAACCGCAAAGTCGGCCGCCAAAACTCGGGCCGTCAAAGTCCGATCGAGCTCGGCCGTGAAAACCAGTACGGCCGCCGCCAGCTCTCAGGTCGTCACCGCCCTGTCGCCCTCGGCCATCGACGCGCTATCGGTATCGGGCGACCTGACTCCTCTGCCGGCTCCGAGCCCGGTCCGCGTGGGATCGAACCATCCGCGCGGTTGATGACAACCGCTGGACGTGGAATAAATGGCCGCCAAGGATGAGTCGCCAGGCAGCCCCGGGACTTCGCTCTCCCGGGGCTGCTGATGAAAACGGTCATGTTCAGAGGTCGTCCACGTCCTCGAAGTAGGCGCCCCACGGGATCCGGGCGAAGCCGGGCGGCGTGGTGGCGTCGCGGGTCGGGCGCGCGACGCGGGGCATGTCGCCCGGGCCCGGGACCCGCGCCTTGGCCAGGTTCTTCCAGTCGTGGTCGAAGACTGCAGCGTAGTATTTCGCGATCCCGGCGTGGTCGAACTTCAGCGAGGCGTCCCGATTCCGGGTCGTACCGGGGCCCGACCAGTTGTGGCTGCCGATCAGCACCCGGGCGTCGTCCACGACAATCCCCTTCGTGTGCGTCGCCGCCTGAAGTCGGAACAGGTCGCGATTCGCGACGTCGAATCCGTACGCCTTGAGCGCCTCGACCATCTTCCGGACGTTGCCGATCGAGCGGAGGATGATCCGGACTTCCACCGCCGGGTCCTCGCACTTCTCCTTGAGCGCTTTGAGCAAGCGGTCGAACCCATCAGGAATCGTCTCGGCGATGTTGATGTACTGGTTCTGAAAGCGGATTGATTTCCTCGCCTCCCGGATCAGCCGCTCGACGACGTCCGGGTAGTTGTCCGGGGTAAGGACGGGCTGGATCTTGACCTTGCCCGCAACCTGAAGCGGCTTCTGGCGCTCCGCGTCGGTGATCTTCCGCTCGACCTCCTCCGCAATCGGGACGAGCAGGTCGGGAAGCCGCACGGCCTCGAGCCCGCGGTCCTCCACGTCTTGGAGCGGTTTGGCCTGGTCGAAATCCCACGAGATGAACTCCTCGAAGACTTGCGAGAGCCCCTCGTGCTCGACCACCGCGTGCCATTCCCGGTTGTACTTCGCAAGGACGGCCCTGAGGTCGAACCCAGCGTCGGAGGCAGCCGGCACGACTTCCTCCGGCGGCTGATTCGACGACTGCCAGTTGCCGCTCGACAGCCAGAAGCTCGAGCCGTCGCGCACGGCAACCTTGATGTGATACGCCTTCGGGAAGATCCCGTCATGGACCTTCCCCCGGAGCGAGACGGCTGCCCAGACGAAGTCGAAACGCGTGCCGGCGGCCCGCTTCAGGCTGTCAACGACTTCGTCCTCGGGGAGGTCTTCCGCCTTGGGGTTATCGTCGCTGCCGCCGTCAGAGAGCGCGAGCTTGGGGTCGAGGACGAGCTTGAGCGACCGGGGCCTCGGCTTGACAGCCGCCCGCACAGCGTCGCGCACGTGCGGGGCCGTGAAGTCGTACATCGCGACCGTCAAGCTCTTCGAAACGTCGGAAAGGAACTCGCTTAGCACGGACCAGCCGCAGTCCGGGCTCACATGGCAGGTCACGACCATTTCGTCCACTACCTCGTCGAGCGTCGCGTGCGGAGGCGCCTCGTACGCGGTAAGGGCACGCTCCTCCTCGATGGTCGGAGTTTCGCCCGGAAGCAGAAAACGCTGGGGCTCGATGCCGGGGGAGATTGATCTGAGCTCGACGTCCCCGCCCACCTGCTCGAACGGGTCGGCCGGAGCAACGTCGATCGGGACACCGTCCACCTCGGGCGGAATCGCCCCCGCCGCGGGCATTCCATCGAACACCACCACCACCGCTGGTTCGTTCGTGATCCAGTTGTCCAGGAACCGGTAACCCGGCCGGACGTCCACAACCCCGGGAATTCGATGGAGCTCATCTCCGTGTCGCCTGAGGACGTCCTGGACCTGCGCGAACGAGGCTCGTGAGCCCGGCGGCAGCGATGTCGCCCCTCCTCCCGCCGGCGCGAGAGGGCCGGTGGTTTGCCCGAGCGGCGAAGGCGAAGGTGCCGAGCCGCCGGCGCTCGCTGTCGTCGCCGCTGCATCGTCTGCGGACCACACGAGGAATCGCGAGAAGGGATTTCCGTAGTGTTGATAGGCGCCCCAGGTCCGTAGACCGCCGCGCATCTTCTGGACCTCCGCCCGCGCCCGGCGGAGCGCCTCGGCCAGGTCCGTCGGCCCGGTGATCGCCCGCATCGCGACCAACCGTCCTTTTTCTTCGGTGAGGTCAAGCCCGAGCATGGCGCCGTAGAAAACCCGGGCAAACTGCCGGGCGGCGCCATCGCCCACCGGCCAGCCCGTGCAGATGAAATTGCTGACGCCTCGTTCGAAGAATGTCTCGGCAAACGCCGGCGCCAGGCCACTGGAACGCCCCTCGGGGCGGCCGGGCATCACGCCGGATTCACAGGCGTTGGAGAAGACGAACCTGGGCAGCCGATCGACGCGGCGCAGCTCCCGAGCCGCGAGCACGCGGCGATCGGCGACCGTCCTGCCCTTGGCAAACAGCCAGCCGCAGGCCAGCGGCGCGGCCGGGTCGAAGAAGCAGTGCCCGGAGAAGTGCAGGATGTCGTACCAGCCGTCGAGCAGCTCGCCCAGGACCCGGGACCTCGTCGCCACGCTGGGGCCGATCAGCGCCGTGACCGAGACCGCGTCGCCCGTTCCCAGCTTGTTGAAGGCCTCGAAAATCTGGACGATCTCGAACGCCTCGCGCCGGCGAGCGGCGCATCGGGTGCAGGGTCCGCGACCACGAGGGCCCGGAGGAGCCGGCCCGCGGTGGGCATCGGCTCGGGGGGAGCGGCGAACTTCGTGCGCAACTGACGCGTGAACCCCCGATCCAGGGCCAGGACGACGTTGTCGTCGTCAGCTCGCGACGCGTCGTCGTCGTCGTCACGCTTCGAGCTGGTCTCGACGACGATCAGCTCCCAGGGGATTCGCGCCATGTCTGCGTCGACGTCCAGCACCACGCGTGCCCCCGATGCGAACAGCGTCCGGAAGTCGGCCGGCAGCAGCTCGTGGCCGAGGATCCGCCCTGCCTTCTTCTGGTCCGCCATCGTCGCCGCCGCGACCACCAGGTCGTTCTGCTCCGCGACGATCAACGGGTCGATCTCGACCTGCCGCTGCGGGATCGAGGCTGTCTCTGTCAGGGCGCTGAACCAGAACGAACCCTCGACCTGCTCGACGCTGATCCGCGTCGGCTGCGGATTGCTCGCATCTCGCGAGTACCCGGTCGCCGCACGATCCGCGATCCGCTTCCGCTCCAGCTCGCAGAGACGCTGGATCCCGGCTTCGTCGTGCGCCTCCAATTGGGCCTCAGTCGGCTTTTCGTAGTCGAATTCGACGCCGTAGTCATCGAGCGCACCCGTCTTCGTCCAGGAGCTCAGCATTTCCACGATCGCGTTGTGCTGATCGCGGATCCGGTCCTCGTACAGCTCGACAATCGAGACGACCTCGAGATGGGTGCCGGCGGAACGCTCGACCGGGCCTCGCTGACGGCACGAGCGATTCCGCTCAGTGTCTCGCGGATCCCGACCTGCGAGCTCAAGTTGCCGCTCCCCGCTCCGATCAAGAGCGTCGCCCAGTGCTTCTTGCCGACGCGGCCGAGGTACCATGCAGTCTCGCGGGCAGTCCGCCGCGCCTCCGATGCGCCGAAACGGCCGACGATACCCATGCCCACCAGCACGATGTGCCGGGATCCGCGGGGTGCCGACCCCTGCGGGCGCGGATCCGGGATCAGTGTCGGGATTCCCAGCTCCCCCCTCACCATCCCCCGGGCGATCAAGCTCGAGAGCACGCCCAAACCGTTCTCCGGCCGCGCACCTGGGTCGATCGACTTGTCGATCTCCTGAATCGCTCCCCAGGCCCGGCGCTCGTTCTCGTAGATCCCCACAGCAACTGCGTCAATCGGGACGACATCGTCGACCGCCCGGCGATCCTCGACCGCAGCCGGGTCATGGCAATGGGCGATGTTGCCGGGAACAATCCTAAGGCGTATTCTTACCGGCGCAAGCGCAGAGCCGGCGACCCGCCCAGGCACCACCCCGGCCAGGCCGCCCGCCTGGACGCTGTCCTTCCTCATCCGAGCCCAGGACGTGCCGTCCGACACCCAACCCGCAAGCACTTCGTCGGCTAGCCGGGATTCCTGCGGGTCGATGATGTGCGAGGATCCGCCCCGATCGGCCCGCGACCACTCGACGAGCTCCGCGTGCGCCCTCGGCAAACTCCCGATCGTCTTCGACGGCGCGACGGGTCGGCCGCTCGAGCGTTTGATCGGAGACGATCTCCTTCAACAGAGCCTTGGTCTTGCCCGTGTCCAGGATCTCGTCGACGGCCGCGATCACGCCGTCGTCCGAGGCAAGGTCGCCGTGCTGGACGGGGGCGTAGTACGCTTGAACGCCCTTGAGGAGCCCCAGCTCGTGCGGAACCGTTCCGTCGCCCGCCTTGCTCGACCAGTAGCTGCTCAACCGGTCCAGCGGCAGGCTCGCGTCGAACCCGACGATCGTCTCGAAGCCGTAGCCGGCGATGTACGTCATCCGCTCGGGATCGACGACCGCCCCCAGCGAGTCGAGGAACCCCACACCTCGATTGATGTGCGACTGCGTGGCATACGGATTGACCGTGCGGAAAACCTCGGATCTTTGCAGGCTCTCGGCCCCGATTCCCTTGCGCGGGAGCATCTGGTAGACGCCCGGAAACGTGCTGAGGATCTGGAGGATGCGCAGTCGGGCCTGATTGCTGTCCCAGACTGACAGGATGGGATGCGTCAGGCGGATCAGTTTCCTCACCGTGCCCTGGATGCCGGCGAGAATTTGCGGGACCTCGTATGACCCGAAGTTGGGCGTCCCCAGCATCACCAGCCTTCGGACCAGCGATTCGCCGGAGTCGGCCTTCGGACCGAGCCGCATCAAGGCCCGTGAGAGGAGGCCGCCCATCGAGTGCGCCACGATCGAGACCGGCCTGCCCGCAAACTCAAGTCGAATGAATGCCAGCAAATTCGCCGCCTGCGTATCGAGGTCCAACCGCCAGTCGTATGGGAAGGCGCGGACGTTCCAATGCGCGCCGAGCTTCAGCAAGATCTCGCCGTAGTACTTGATCAGCAGACCGCTCGCGACAATCGAGTACGGCGGCTCCGCGGTCGCGAACGCGTTTTCCTCGAGCTTGAGCTTGTCCAAGCCCTGGATCCCGATACGCACCAGGTCGAGCCAGAGGTTAAACGATACGCACCCCCGCTCCAGGACAGTCAGCTCGCTCCCCATGATCCCCGGTAGTACGACTACGTTCCGCTCCGGCGCGGTCGGACCGTCCCCCCGAACCACGTTCAGCGAGTACGCGAGCGAGCTCAGGCGCTCGAACTTCGCTTCGCCGAGGAATGCTCGGAGCGCGCGCTCCTCGTCGGGGCCGGGGTTCTTCAGCACGTCTGCGAGCTGTTGCGGCGTGCGTGCCGCATTCAAGCCGCGAACAAGCTCGCGTTCGTCCATCGTCACGGCGCTCGCTCCCAGTGGGACATAGAGCAACCTTATCGATTATAAAGTATGTAACGTATGCGCAGACGAGGCAAGAGAGTCATTGCAACGACCAAGCGGAATTGTTGAACTCCCCAATCCGCCGACGCCGCGCGGCGGTGGCTCGACGGCTGCGGGAAGTGGGCTCAGTACCCGCTACGGAATGGGAACCGGAGGGACGCCGAGCACAGAGAAGTACGACATGCATCGCATTCAACGAGGTGGTATGCAATCCGGAATAGCCGGCCTATCGTGAGGAAGGCGATTTCCATCCCGTGATACAATGTCACGCACGATCCGTTCGCACCACCCGCGCGGAATTCCGTTTCATGGTGAACCAACACACACACTACGCCAGGCAAGCAAATTTCGATCCGGCCAGCTCGAGTTATTACAGCAAGGGCTTCCACGTCCGCTTTTCAGGAGGACGCCCTTGGCTTTCTCACGGCGGTATGACAATCCATGGTGGCGGGGTTATCGGTCATAATGCTGGTTATCAGTTCGTCGCCGTGTCAAATTGGAATAACTCCCAGGCGCCCTTCGTTGATTCTATACTCGATCATGCGGTAGCAGAGGCCGTCCGCGAGATCCAATAATCGACGACGACAATAATCGACGACGAAAAACGGCAAGGCCCGCTCGACCGTGGTGGCTAATCCACGACGCGCCCGAACCGAGCTCACCGTCCTCGGTTTGTTGCTTCCTTTGAGTTCCTGTCCTACGTCTTGATTAGGCGAAACACCGCCACGGCCGTCTTGAACGACCGGACGAGGCCGCAGGCCTCGTCCGTGGCGTGTCGCTTCCGGTCCGTCCCGCGAACGAGAGAACTCGGCCCCGGTTGCTTGCGTCTCAAGGAGACTCCGACGACGCCAGGTCGCGGAAGACGGCACCCCTACGCATCCACAACGAAACCGGGTAACGCCCAATCGACGTGAGGGTGATCGATGAAGGAACTGGGATTTGTGAATCGCTTCCAAGGACCATTCATAACAAAACTCGCGCGCAGTAGACGACACGCTCGTCGCCGGTCAAACATGCGGCTCGAGGTCCTCGAGAGCCGGGACTTGCTGGCCATGTTTACAGTGACGAACCTCAAGAGTGCCGGTACCGGCTCGTTCCGCCAGGCGATCATCCAGGCCAACAAGCAACCGGGGCCCGACACCATTGACTTCGGCATCGCCGGCACCATCCGGATCAGCCGGACATCGCTTCCCGCGATCACCGATGGCGTCACGATCGACGGCACCACAGCCCCCGGCTATAGCGGATCGCCCGTCTTTACCATCAACTTTCAGGGTTCCAGGGGGCTCAACTTCGCCAAGGGCGCCGACGGTTCGACCCTCAGCGCGCTCTCCCTCGTCCGGGCCGGCAACGCGGGCGTCACACTGAGCGCTTCGAGCGTGACCTTGGAAGGCAATTTTATCGGCCTCCAGTCGAATGGAACGACAATCGCGGGAAATCGTGCCGATGGTGTTCGAATCAACGCGTCGTCGCATGGCGACTTGATCGGCCGGACCGATCCGGTCACGAGCGTCGATTATTATCCCACTTCCGATGTTTACACCAGCAACGGCACAAGCATGCCGGTGTCGGGGTGGCAGGGCATTCGCGCATCCGGCGTGAGCGGCCAGTACCTGATCACCGGAACTTCGGACAGTAACGGCCTGTTGTACGACGGGCCAATCTCCGGTAGCGGCGGAACAGCGTATTCCGTGAACTACCAGGGTGCGGCAACCACGAGCGTGTACGGACCCGACCTTCTCAGCAACGGCCAAATTCGCCTGGTCGGCAGTTACACCACCGGCAACGGTCAAACCCAGGGGTTCATCTTCCAGGGATCACTCGCTGACCTATCGAACAGCGCGAACTTTCAGACGATCGATTTTCCCAATGTAACTTATACGTATGTTCACAGTACAATGGGAGACCTCGCGGTCGGCAACGGTGGCGACATCCCCGCCCAGACGGACCACGCCTTTCTTTACAGCGTCTCGCAGGACAAGATTCTGACCCCCATCGTCTATCCGGGCTCGACGACAACCTCGGCTTACGGAATCTGGTTTAACGGAGGCACGAGCTATACAATCTGCGGTGGTTATGGTGCGCCTCTCCAGCCGGGCCAACCACCTTTTGCCGGCTATCTGGTCGACTACGACTCGTCGACCGGGCAGTTCACCAACTGGACTTCATTCACAGATCCGAACAATCAGAGCTTGGCGGTCCACTTTCAGGGGATAAGCAGCACGCAAGCAGGCGTCTACACGCTCGGTGCGAATGAGCTTCAGCCAGGTTCGAGCACCGATCTGGTGGCTTCCGTCGCCTCGGTGCGGCGCAATCCCGATGGAACATTTGGTCCGGCCGTCTGGACCAATCTGAGCGACCCGGATTTGCAGGCCTCTCTCACGGCCGATGCGGTCGAAGGCAACCAGGTCGTCGGGATCGGGATCACGGATTCAGGAAGCGTTTCATACCAGGCGACCGTGAATACCGGTTTCCAGCTCTCCAACGTCATCAGCGGCAACGGGGGTAACGGCATTGGGCTCTACGGCGCCAGCGGCAACACGATCGCGATGAATGACATCGGCACGGATTCAACCGGCACGCTCAAACGCGGTAACGCCAAGAACGGGATCCTCGTCACCGACGGTGCTTCGGCGAATTTGATCGGCGGCCAGGCAACCGGCGGCAACGATCCGACGGTCCCCGTGATTGTTCGTCCGCCTCAGGGAAACCTGATCTCAGGCAATCGTGCCAATGGCGTGCTGATTACCGGCGGAGCGACAAAGACGCTGCTCTCCGGGAACTTCGTGGGAACGACCGCCACTGGTGACTCGGCCCTGGGGAACCGCCAGGACGGCGTGGCCATCGTCAAGGCCAGTGGCAACCAATTGATCGGCTGCACGTTCCAGCAGAGCCCGTTTGTGTTTTACAACGTGCTCAGCGGCAACGGGGGCAATGGCCTGCGCATCACGAACTCGAGCAACACGACGGTGCAGGCCAATTTCATGGGCGCCGGCGCCGACAACAGCACGGTCGTGGCCAACGGAGGCAACGGCCTCATGGTATCAGGAACGTCCAGGAACACGCAGGTTGGCGGTGTGATCCCTCTCGGAAACGTGATTTCCGGCAATGACAAGAACGGCATCGAAGAGACCGGCACAGCCAGTGGATTGGTCTCGTTCAACACATTCGCCGGGACTTTCGCGTTCGGGGGCATCGCTTCGAACAAAGGCGATGGGATCCTGATCACGTCCAGCGGCGGCAACAATCAGATACGCACCTGCTTGATTAACGGCAATCTTCGTAACGGAATCGAGCTCGGCGGCAGCGCAACCGGCGTACAGGTGACGGACACCACGGTTGGGCTGGAGGTGACGAATACGGGAATCCTTGAAATCCCGAACCTGGAGAACGGAATCAAGATCGACGGCCGGGCGCACGGTAACGCAATCGGCGGCTTCCAGCCATCCGTTGAGCCGCAAGTCACCATCTCGGACAACGACGGGTACGGAATCGCGGTCGTCGGCTCCGCCCACGATAACCTGATCGTTCACACCTATATCGGAACGAATTATCTGGGGGTCGGCGACCTTGGCAACCAGCTTGGCGGCATCTATCTGGGCCCGGGTTCGTCGTCGACGACGATCGGCGGATCGTCCGCCCCGTTCCAGGATATCATCCACGACAGCGGCGGATCAGGCGTGATGATGCGATCCTCGAGCGGCAACAAGCTGTCCGGCAATGAGATCATGAGCAACGGCGGCGACGGCGTGACGATCATTGGTTCCCGCAATGCGACTGTCGGCGGAATCGCTTCCGGCGCCGGCAATCAGATCGTCAGCAACGCTGGCTTCGGCGTCCTTGCCGCCGGCGTCTGCACCGGCACCGTGGTGCAATCCAACATGATCGCCGTGAACTCCGAGGGCAATGTCAATATAAGCAAGTCGCGCGGCGTTTCGTACACGCCATAGGCCCACCCGGGATAAGAATGCCGGTCGGACCCTCGCCGCCTTTCCCATTGATTCGGAAACTGTTTCGGGCCTCGGGCGGGAGCCGCGAATTCTTGGGATCCTCAACCCAGATTCGGTCGCCCATCAGACCGACCTCTACGACTCGGCTAGCGTGGCGGCTGAAAACCGGAAATACTACTACGCAATCGAGCCGCGTTTGCAGGACGCTCGGTCTCGGATCTGCCCGTTGCGGCTTTGCGAAAGGAAAGTTCCATGCGTCTCTACTCAGGTGTCTTCATGGCCGCATTCGTCGCCTTCTCGAGCACGGCCCACCCTCAAAGCCCATCTCAGCCACCCGCGGCCCCGCAGGTCGAGCACATCACCGTCTGGCACGGCGAAAAAGTGAACGACCCGTTCTTCTGGCTCCGAGAGAAAACCAACCCCGCCG
This sequence comes from uncultured Planctomycetota bacterium, assembly GCA_963823665.1. Classification (GTDB taxonomy): domain Bacteria; phylum Planctomycetota; class Planctomycetia; order Isosphaerales; family Isosphaeraceae; genus CAVXHV01. The sequence continues at coordinate 318,827 of CAWGMQ010000006.1, read as the reverse complement.
TCGTCAAGTACCTCGAAGCCGAGAATGCCTACACCGAGGCCATGACGAAGGGACTGAAGCCCTCCGCCGAGACCCTCTATCAGGAAATGCTCGGCCACATCAAGCAGACCGATCAAGACGTCCCGGTTCGCCTCGGTGACTACTTCTACTACGTCGCGCACCGAGGAAGGAAAACAATACCCGATCCGCTGCCGCAAGAAGGCCACGCCTGGAGGCGCGTTCGGCGGCGATGGCCCCGAGGAAGTTCTTTTGGACGCCAACGAGCTCGCCAAGGACCTCAAGTTCCTCTCAGTGGGCGCCTTCGAAGTTAGCGACGATGCGAACTTACTCGCCTACACCGTCGATACCACCGGCTTCCGCCAGTATCGCCTGCACGTCAAAGACCTCCGCACCGGAGCCACGCTGCCGGATTCCGTCGAGCGAGTCACTTCAGTGGAATGGGCCGCGGATAACCGAACTCTTTTCTACACGACGGAAGACCCCGTCACCAAGCGGACCAACATCCTCTGGCGGCATACGCTCGCTGACGAGAGCGAACCGATCTACCAGGAAAAAGACAAGCTGTTCAGTATTCACCTGGGAGCCAGCAAAGATAAAAAGATGCTCTTCCTGCGATCAACGAGCACCGATACCTACGAAGTTCGCCATCTGATGAGGGATCAGCCGGACGCGCCCTTTCAAGTCGTGCTGCCGCGCCAGAAGGGCCACAAGTACACCGTCGAGCACCGCGACGGACTCTTCTACCTGCGCACCAATAAAGACGCCAAGAACTTCCGCCTGGTCACGGTACCGGTCGCAAGCCCGTCGCCGGAGAACTGGAAAGAACTGCTCGCCCACCGTACAGATGTGCTTCTGGAACGAATCGAGATATTCAAGAACAACCTGGTCGCGTCCGAAAAATCCGCGGCGCTCAATCACTTCCGCGTGCTCGACTTCGAAACCGGCCTCTGGCATGACGTCAATCTGCCGGAAAGCGTCTACGCGGCTTTCGCCTCCGAGACACCCGATTTCACCTCGCCCACGTTCCGCTTCAGCTATCAAAGCATGATCACACCGCTGAGCGTATACGACTACACCATGGCGAGCCGCGAGCGAGTGCTGCGCAAGCGTCTGGAAGTTCCCCAATTTGACCGGGAGCTTTACGCCACCGAGCGCGCATGGGCCGTCGCGCGCGATGGTGTGAAGATTCCACTGTCCATCGCCTTTCGTAAGGGAATGAAGGGAGACGGCTCCGCCCCGCTTTTCCTCTACGGTTACGGCTCGTATGGCGCGGGCATGCAAGCGAGCTTCAACTCGAACCGGCTCAGTCTCCTGGATCGAGGCATGGTTTACGTGATCGCCCACATTCGCGGCGGCAACGAGATGGGCGAGGCATGGCACGACGACGGCATGCTCATGAAGAAAAAGAACACGTTTTTTGATTTCATCGACAGCGCGAAATGGCTGATCGCCAACAAGTGGACGAGCCCCGACCGACTGGTGATCGAAGGCGGCAGCGCCGGTGGGCTGCTTGATGGGCGCCGTGACCAACCTCGAGCCCGGCTTGTTCAAGGCCGTCCACGCAGCCGTGCCGTTCGTCGACGTGATGAACACCATGATGGATTCGAGCCTGCCGCTGACCGTCGGCGAATATCTCGAATGGGGCAATCCCAATGAGAAGGCCGCCGCCGAGTACATGCGCTCGTACAGCCCGTACGATAACCTCGAAAAAAAGGTCTACCCAGCAATCCTGGTGACGACGAGTCTCAACGACAGCCAGGTCATGTACTGGGAACCGGCCAAGTACGTGGCCAAGCTCCGGTCGCTCAAAACCGACAACAATCCTCTCCTTCTCAAGTGCAACATGGGCGCCGGCCACGGAGGCGCCTCCGGCCGGTATGACCGCTTGCGCGAAACAGCGTTCGAATACGCCTGGCTGATGAGCCAGGTGGGGATTGAGAAATAACGAAGGAGACGATCGGAATGAGTTTCCTCGCGCGAATCTTCTTGAGAATCTTGTTCTTCCCGCTGACCCGGATAATCATCGCGGTTTTTGCGATCGCGCTCGTCGCGTTCCGGGAATCCGTGGCCGCGCGAACGATCGGCGAGGCTTACGGCTTGACGAGGCAAGCCTGGTACGTGGTTCTTTCGACCTTGATCATCATCGTCTCGGGTATACTCGTCTACGCCGGCTATGTGCGACTCTTCGAGCGGCGACCGATCATGGAGCTCTCGAAGAAAAACGCACTTCGCGAGTTTGCGACGGGCGCCGCGATCGGCTTCGGTCTCTTTACCGCGACGGTCGCCTGTCTCTGGGTGGGCGGGTACTATCGGGTGCAGGGGATCGGGCGAATCCCGTCGGCGGCAACGCTGATGCAGTTAGGCTTCGCTTCGGCCTTCCTGGAGGAGATCATCGTCCGCGGCGTCATTTTTCGGATCACCGAGGAATCACTCGGGACCTGGCTCGCGGTGGCGATCTCCGCAGCCTTCTTCGGTCTTACTCATATCCTCAATCCGGAATCGAGCTGGTTCGCCGCACTGTGCATCGCCGTGGAAGCCGGAATCCTGCTGGCGGCGGCTTTTATCACGACCCGCCGGCTCTGGCTGCCGATCGGGCTGCACTTCGCCTGGAACTTCACCCAGGGCGGAATCTTCGGCGTCCCCGTTTCGGGCGGGCCTGTTCGCGGACTCCTCGAGTCGTCGCTCACGGGGCCGGAAACTCTCTCAGGCGGCAAGTTCGGGGCGGAGGCATCGATTTTCGCAGTCGTCGTTTGCACTTCGGTGGCCATCTACTTGATGGTTCGCGCCGTCCAGAGCGGTCAAATCATCCGGCCGTTCTGGTCAAGAAACCGGACGAAATCGAGTATCGCAATCGCCGACGAGCTGAGCGCTGCGAGCCCATAGACTTCCTGCACCGATTGTCTTCCATCTTAGGTTGAACTAAAATCGTGAAATGGTGTTCTGTCTTTCGTTTCGCGGGAGAATGAATGGCTCAGCCGGCCTTGGGATATTCCTCGTGATCGCCTCGCCGGCCGTCCTCATGGGATTGGTCGTCCTCGGTTCTCTCGCACTTGGCGATGAACAGAGCCGCACATCCACGACATTCACCTCCGACCAGCTTCGCCTCTACGAATCCGAAGTCAAGCCGATCCTCACCCAGCATTGCCTCAAATGCCACGGCGGCGGACCGAAGATCCGCGGTGGGTTTCGCCTCGACACTCGCGAGGCGATCTTGCGCGGCGGTGATCTCGGCCCAGCCGCCACGCCCGGAGATCCCTCGCACAGCCTGCTCGTCAAGGCGATCAACTATGACGAGCTCGAAATGCCGCCCGCGGGCAAGCTGCCGGCTCGCGAGATCGAAATCCTCACGCGCTGGGTGAAGGAGGGCTTGCCCTGGAGCGCTGGCTCGCGCCAGCCAACGATAGCCCCGCCCCAGCGTCGAACGCGCGCCTGCCCGGCGTCACGCCGGCGAAGCCGAAGCCGCGAGACGACTGGTCCCTCCGCACTTTGGTCCGCCCAGCAGTTCCGCCAGTCAAGGACAACGCCTGGTGCCGCACGCCCGTCGACGCGTTCATCCGGGTTCGCCTCGAGGCCGAACGGCTCACCCCCGCTCCCCCCGCCGATCGAACAACACTGATTCGCCGGCTGACATATGACCTCACTGGTCTTCCCCCCACGCCGGCAGAGGTCGACGCGTTCGTCGCCGATCCGGCGCCGGATGCTTTTGAACGCCTCACCGATCGCCTTCTGGCCAGCCCGCACTACGGCGAGAAATGGGGCCGCCACTGGCTCGACCTGGTCCGCTACGGCGAGACCAACGGCTACGAGCGCGATTCGGCCAAACCTTTTGCCTGGCGATATCGCGACTACGTCATCGCCTCGCTCAACCACGACAAGCCGTACGACCAGTTCGTCCGCGAGCAACTGGCGGGCGACCAGATCGCTCCCGGCGCGGCCGGTCCGCTGATCGCAACCGGTTTCTATCGCCTCGGCATCTGGGACGACGAACCCGCCGATCGCCAGCTTGCCCGCTACGACGGCCTGGACGGCGTCCTCGCCACTACGGCCCAGGTCGTGCTGGGAATGTCGATCAACTGCGCGCGCTGCCACGACCACAAGGTCGACCCGATTCCTCAGCGCGATTACTATCGCCTGCTCGCCGTCTTTCACAACGTCACCCATTCGAACGGCAAGGACTTGAAGAAGGTGAAGGCGGCCGACGGATCGCCGATTGAGGTGATGTCGGTCGCCGAGCGCGGCCAGGCCGAGACCCACGTCCTGTTGCGCGGAAATCCCTCGCTCCACGGCGACCGCGTCGAGCCCGGCGTGCCCCAAATCCTGGGCGGCTCGTCGTTCGCAGTTAATGATCCTCGGTCTCGCCGCCGGCGCACTCGCCGAGTGGCTCACCGACGCGCGCAACCCGCGCACGGCCCGCGTCATCGCCAACCGGGTCTGGCAGCACCACTTCGGCCGGGGAATCGTGCCCACACCCAATGAGTTCGGCGGCCTCGGCGAGCCGGCCACGCATCCCGAGCTGCTCGACTGGCTCGCTTCCGACTTGATGGACGGCGGTTGGACGCTGAAACGAATGCACCGGATGATCGCGCTCTCGAGCGTCTATCGGATGTCGTCGCAGGGAAGCGAGCCCGCTCTCGCTCGCGACCCCTCCAACCGCTGGTTCTGGCGATTTCCGATGCGCCGCCTCACCGCTGAAGAGGTTCGCGATTCGATCCTCTTGGTCGCCGGCATTCTGAACCTGAAAGCCGGCGGCCCGCCGGTCTATCCCCCGATTCCAGCCGAGGTGATGGCCGGCCAATCCGTGCCCGGACAGGGCTGGCCGGTATCCTCGCCGCTCGAATCGGCCCGGCGCAGCATCTTCGTGCACGTGAAGCGCTCGCTCCTGGTGCCGATTCTGGCCACGCACGACTCGGCCGACACCGATCTCAGTTGCCCGGTGCGCTACACGACAACTGTGCCGACGCAAGCCCTCGGTCTCTTGAACGGCTCGTTCGCGAACGAGCAAGCCGCCCGCTTCGCCGAGCGCCTGATGCGTGAGGCACCCCAGGGCGTCGAGGACCAGGTCCGACTGGCACTCAAGCTGACGACCTCGCGCAACCCGGAAAAGCTCGAGGTGACGCGCGATGTCGCCTTCGTGAAGCAACTCGCATCCCACGGCAGGCTGAACGCCGCAGGTGCACTGACGCAGTACTGCCTGTTGACCCTGAATACGAACGCGTTCTTGTACCTCGATTGAAACCACGCCCGACAGTCGCCACAACGGATGCGCCCGGCTGTCGGTGTAGCAGGCACACTCCGTGTGCCGTCCGCTTTTCTCCCGATCATGCCGCTCGTGCGGTTGATCATCCACGGTTGAATGCCCCGATCACGCCGGCAGGCAGGCTCGCGGCAGGGGTGAGCGTCAAGGGCGTCTGCTGGCCCGTGTGCACGAGCTGTTGAACCGACCCAGTCGTAACGTGATCTGCCGCCGTGTACATCCGTATCTGGATCGCGTGTGGATGCACCATCGGCGTGAAATTCAGCTCCAAACCGGCGGGTATCTGCCGGGAAAATGTAGGCGGCGTGACAGTGGTCGTCGAGGAGTGCTCAGAAGTCTTCGGTAGTGTTCGGGCATGCACTCGTTGCTGCACCATCGCGCGGTGCTCGGACTCGTGTAGACTTTCTATCCCGAGAAACGCGCCTAGCACTGGTGTTCCGATATTCAGCAAGCTCCGGGATTCAAGCTCTTCACCGGTGGGACAAAAGTTCTGTTTTGCAAACATGGTGTGCCTCCTCAAAGGATTCCGGGTCAGGTCCCGCGACGTCGTTCGCGTCGCTGATACGGGGATTAGCGAGAGAGCCCCGCCGCAGGGGACACGGTTCGACTGCTTTTCTCGCCCGGGGAAGCCCGGTTACACTGGCGTGGCGTGACAACGGCGCCTCTTCGCAGACCGAAGGCGCAGCCAGCGCCTGGAAGCTGACCAACGATGAATGAAGTCACCCAGATCCTCTCGGCGATCGAGCGGAGCCGGATCAGAAGGGCCCCACCATGACCGAAGAGACGCTCTTTCACGAAGCACTCTCGAGACCACCCGCCGAGCGCGCCGCGTTCCTCGATACCGCATGCGCCGGCCAGCCGGAGCTTCGCGCCGCCGTCGAAGCCCTCCTTGCCGCGCATGACACGTCAGACCTCCTGGGTAAACCACTCGCCGGCACGGAAGCAACCGTCGATTCCGCTCCAGCAGCTCGGCGCGGCGACGCAACCGGAGAGTTCACACCCGCCCCCGCAGGGGCAAAGCACACGAGCGCCGCGGCCGCGGCGACCCCCGCGACTGAGCACGGCGGCATGCTCGCAGCCGGCGCGGTGATCGCCGGCCGTTATACACTGGAAGAAATGATCGCGGAAGGCGGCATGGGCGAGGTGTGGCTCGCCAACCAGACCGAGCCCGTCAAGCGTAAGGTCGCGCTCAAGCTCATCAAGCCCGGCATGGATTCCCGAGCTGTGCTCCAGCGCTTCGAGCAAGAGCGGCAGGCGCTGGCCATGATGGATCACCCCAACATTGCGCGGGTCCTCGACGGCGGCATGACGCCCGCCGGCCAGCCCTTCTTCGTCATGGAGTTGGTGAGCGGCGTTCCGCTCACGATGTTCTGCGACGAGGCGATGCTCACGCCCGGGGAGCGCCTCGAGCTGTTCGTTCCGATCTGCCACGCAGTGCAGCACGCGCATCAGAAGGGCATCGTGCACCGCGACCTGAAGCCGGCCAATATTCTCGTGACAACCTTCGATGGCCGCCCCGTGCCCAAGGTCATCGATTTTGGTGTAGCCAAGGCGACGGCCGGAAAGATCACCGACGAATCGATGTCCACGCAGTTCGGCTCGATCATCGGCACTCTGGAATACATGTCGCCGGAGCAGGCTGGATTCTCGGGCGTGGATATTGACACACGAGCCGACATCTATTCGCTGGGAGTAATTCTCTATGAGCTGTTGACCGGGCTGCGGCCGATCGACGCAAAACGACTCAAGAAGGCGGCGATCACCGAGATGATCCGGATCATCCGCGAGGAAGAGCCGTCGAAGCCGAGCACGCGTCTTTCAGCGGACGACTCACTACCCTCGCTGGCAGCCCTGCGCCAGACCGAGCCACGCAAGCTGATGGGAATGCTGCGAGGTGATCTGGACTGGGTGGTGATGAAGTGCCTGGAGAAAGAGCGTGAGCGCCGGTACGAAACTGCCAGCGGCCTGGCCAGAGACATCGAGCGCTACCTCGAAGGAAACACCGTCGAGGCCCGCCCGCCGAGCGCATCCTATCGCCTGCGGAAATTCGCCTGGAAGCACGCTGCGGCTCTGGCCACGGCGGCCGGTTTCGCCTTGCTGCTCGCGCTCGCCACAGCCGTGAGCACCTGGCAGGCGTTCCGCGCGATCAAGGCCGAGGCGCGCGCCAAGACGGAGGCCGGCAATGCGACGTCCGAGGCCCGCCGGGCATTGCTCGCCGAAGAGCAGGCTCGCGCCGACCGCGACCGCGCTGTGAATGCCCAGCGCCAGGCCCGCGCCGAAGCCGACAAGGCCCGGGCCATCAACGATTTCCTCACAAATGATTTGCTCACCCAGGCCGAGCCGTCCAACAACGCGGTCGAGGACCGCGTGACCTTGCTCGACGTTCTCGATCGTGCAGCCCCGAAGGTCGGCGGCCGGTTCGCCGGCAAGCCGGCGGTGGAGGCGGCCGTGCGCCAGGCGCTCGCCGAGTCATTCCACGGCCTGGCGTCGTGGGAGAAGGCCGAACGAGAATTCCGGGCGACGCTCGACCTGGCGCGGCGGCCAGATGCCGACCCAGCCTCGTTGTACCAGGCCCAGGTTCGACTGGCCCATGTCCTCCGGCATCGCGGCCGCGTCGATGACGAGACGCTCGAGCTGGCGCGGTCCGGAGCCGAGGGCCTGATGCGGCTGCTGGGACCGGATGATCCCGAAACACTCACAGCCCGCGATAGCCTGGCCGCCGCATACATGGCCGCCGGCCGCCCGGCCGACGCGATTCCCGTGTTCGAGGCAGCGTTCAAGCTGGCCGAGGCCAGGCGCGGTCCCGGCCATCCCACCACGCTGACTCTCCGCAGCAACCTCCTGGCCGCTTACCAGGACGCGGGACGCACGGCCGAGTCGATCCCACTGCTCGAGACGGCGGCGAAACAGAATGAATCCGCGCTGGGCCCCAACAATCCCGCAACGCTCGCCGCCCGCAACAACCTCGCCACGGCCTACCGCGCCGCCGGACGCACGGCCGAAGCGATCGCCATCAACGAGGCGCTGGTGAAGAACGTGCAGTCGGTGCTCGGTCCCAACCACCCCAACACGCTCATCGTCCGCAGCAACCTCGCCGGCGCCTACCGCGCCGCCGGTCGCACCAGCGATGCGATCGCGCTTGACGAAACCGTCGTCAAGCAGATGGAGTCATCCCTCGGGTCCGACAATCCCATCACGCTCAACAACCGCGGCTACCTGGCCGTCGCCTTCGGCGAAGCCGGCCGCACCGCCGAGGCTATTGCGCTGCTCGAGGCGACGCTCAATTCGATGAACGCGAAGCTAGGCCCCAAACACCCCTCGACGCTCACCGTCCGCAGCAACCTCGCCGCCGCCTACCACGACACCGGCCTGATAGCCGAGGCGGTCGCCATCCTCGAGGAGGTGCTCCCGACCCTGCGCAAAGTTTCCGGACCGCGTCACGCCGCCACGCTCAAGACCTCAGCGACGCTGGCCACGGCCCACGAATCCCTCAGCAGATGGGATCGCGCCGAGCCCCTCTGGCGTGAGATCGTGGCCAGACGCCACGACACGGTCGGTCCCGATAGCCCCATCCTCGCCGGTGACCTCGAATCGCTGGGCTCGAACCTCCTCAGGCGGCACAAGCCGGTCGATGCCGAGCCCCCCCTCCGCGAATCCTTGGCGATCCGCGAAAAAACGCAGTCCGACGACTGGGCCACATTCAACACCAGGTCCCTGCTCGGCGGCGCTCTGCTCGGTCAGCAGAAATACACGGACGCCGAACCCTTGCTGCTGCAAGCCTACGAGGGCATGAAGCAGCGTGAGAAGACGATCCCGCCGCGCAGCAAACCCCGCCTGATCGAGGCAGGCGAGCGGCTGGTGCAACTGTATGAGGCGACGAACAAGAAAGACGATGTCGCGAAATGGCGAAAGGAACTGGAGGCGATCAAGTCTGCTCCGGAAGAAGGAGCCCAGAAGCGATGAGCGAATGACGCAATGTCCACAGCCAAAACCAGGCAAGCAACAGCAAGTAGCCTCGATACGTTGCCATGCGAGGACGGCGCTGATTGGCTCGAGGAGGCTCATTCGCTAGAATACTGTGAATGGAGGAACTTCATCGAACGCCTCCGTTCCTGACGAGACCGACTAAAGTGACGATCGAACAGCTTTACCAAGAATCCATCAAACCGTTGCCGCCGTCAGAGCGGTTTCGGTTGGCCACGCTCATACTCAACGAAATCGCACCGCAGAGCGTCGTGGACATCCGCGACTCCTGGGATGAAGAAGACACGCGGGATGTTACCGCCTATTCCGCGCGGCTATTCGCAGCGGAATGCACCGAGGGAGAAAACCTTGCTGAAACCAGGTGACGTCTCGTCGATTTCCCCGGCGTGACCGGTATCAAGTGCAGGCCCGCAGTAGTTGTGTCTTCTGACGCATACCACTCAACCCGGCCTGACGCGATCCTCGGTCTTATCACCAGCCAGATCGCTGGTCCGACGGGCGCGACCCATTACGCGCTCGCGGAGTGGGCCGCCGCCGGATTGCGGGTTCCGTCGCTGTTTCGCAACTTCGTTGTGACCGTGCCGAGGACCGCCATATACCAGGTCGCGGGCCATCTCTCCGACCAGGACTGGCTGGCTGTCCGGGCGAGTCTCGGGACCGCAATGGCTCTTTGAGTGGTGTCGTGCATGTGAAACGCATGCGGCTCAAGACGGCCCGAGTGCCGCCCGGCGTCACCACGACGCCAGTCACTCCGTTCGTGTGTCCCTCAAAGGAGACGAGGGACTGTCCGGTCGCGAGATCCCAGACGCGGAGCGTCGCGTCCTGCGACCCCGAGACGGCCCGAGTGCCGTCCGGCGTCACCGCCACGCCCCACACTGCGCCCGTATGCCCCTTCAGGACGAGGGTGGTACCGGGTCGCGTCGGCGTTTTCGATTTCGGCATAGGCGAACGACTTATCGTGGGAGGCTGCCATGACGATTCCGATCTTGGTCGAACCCAGCCAAATTGGGTTTCGCGCGACGACGGGTGGGCCGCTGGAGCTCTCGGCGGAAGCGGCCTCCGCTGCGGAGGCTTTTAATGCCCTTGACGAGAAGCTCGCTAGCCGGCTTGAGCGCGGGGCGATTCTCATCGATCATCCCGTCCATCCGCCTTGGCCCCCAATCCCGGTTCTACCATTACCGCAAAACCCCTTGTTCGACGCCTGGTTGGCGGCAGTGGAGACATATCGCGCCGAGCAGGAAACCCTGGAAAGCACTAATGAGCGCCAGACCAAGTGATCCGTTAGGAATTGTTTCGCGATCACACCCATGACCGTGTCGGCCTGGACGCAGTTCGAGTCGCTGAGCTGCGCCAAATTGAACGTGAATCGCAACATTCGAGAGGTAAAGTCGGCGTTTCCTATTCGCGCGAGGTGATTTAGAATCCTTCTGGAGGTACCCATGATTAAGCAGGCGAACAAATCGGCCATAACGCCAGAACTGGAAGCCGAGTTTCAAGCGGCCGTCCAGCAAGCTATGTCCTCGAAGCGGGATCCGGAATCGATGCGCAGGGCTGCCGAGCGGATGGATAAAATGCGGGAAGAGACGTACCGGCAACACGGTCTGCTCGATATCGGTGTGCCGGCCATCCGCGAGCTCCGGGGCGACCTTCCTGAATGAAATACGTCCTGGATTCGTCGGTGGCGAAGCTTCCTGATCGCGATGATTTAGGGCGGGCGATCAGGGATTCCAAGCCCCGTCATCCTGTTTGTAAAGCGTGGGCTCGCCCCGTCTTCACGACGCCTACTTACCGCCCGCTCGCACTCGCCCACCTTCAACCCACGCCTCCCGCAACGTGCGAATATCGAGCGGCGTCAGACCGCGGTCCGCATCGATGCGACAATTCGAAAGAACCTCCGCTTCCGAAAGCAACACTCCGGCGGCCAAACGAGTGCTCACGAGCGGCCACGTCCAGGTCGAGGTCTCGCTCCCTTGAACGGTCCTCACCTGAACCCGTTCTGCAGAAGGAAACGCCACACTCACCGGTGCACCCGAAAATCGCAGCGCCGGGCTCACGGGCTCCCCCGTCGCAACATCCCAGATCCGTGCTGTGCCGTCCGTACTCGCGGTCATCACATACGAGCGGCTGTCGGGACTGAACGCGGCGCAGCGCACGCTTCCCAGGTGCCGCAACGGCGGTGCGAGCAGGTCTCCCGTCGCCGCATCCCAGAACCGCGCCGTGCAGTCCTCGCTGGTTGTGACCAGGCGCGCTCCATCCGGGCTGAACGCCGCAAAGCTGACCAGGCTGCCATGACGCAGCTCCGGCCCGACCGGCTTACCGCCCGCGTCGTGAATTCGCGCCGAGTGACTGCCTTCGGGTGTCGCATAATACTTGCGGTCAGCGCTCCACCAAACCTTGGTCTCTTCCCGCGGCACCACCTTTGACGCCGGTTCCCTCTCGACCGACGGTTTGTCGCGCGCCGGCAAGATGTCCCAGAGCCGCGCGGTTCCGTCGATGCTGCCGGTCAAGATGAAGCGCCCCCGCGGGTCAATCGCGACACACTGCACATTTCCGCCGTGCTTGAGCTGTGCGGTCAAGGGCTCGCCGGTTGCCACGTCCCACAGCCGCGCGGTGTTGTCGTCGCTGCACGTGGCAACGCGGTTGCCGTCGGGATGGAAGGCAACCCCTAGCACACCGCTCTCGTGCCGTAGCGGCGAGCCCACCGGTTTGCCATCACGCGGGTCCCAGATCCGTGCGGTGGCGTCGTGGCTGCCGGTGGCGAGCCGTCCGCCGTCGCCGCTGAACAATACGCATGTTACCGGAAGCGCATGTTTGAGAATCTTGGGGGCAGCCGGCGTGTTGCTGACTTGCCAGATCCGCGCCACCACGTCGTCACTGGCCGTCGCGACGAGCGTCCCGTCTGGCGATAGCGCCGCCTGGACAACTCGACTGTCATGGAGCAGGGGGGGAGTCACCGGCGCGCCATGTTCGGTCTCCCAGACCCGTGCCGTGCGGTCCTCGGCCGCCGTGACGACGAGCTGCCCGCCCGCAGAAAACGCGGCATCGTTCACCGGACCGCTATGCTTCAAGATCGCGATCAGCTTGCCATCGGCCGTCCACAGCTTGGCCGTCCCGTCGCGCGATGCCGTCACGATCTTTCGGCCAGCCCGGTCAAACCGCGCGGTCGTGAGCGGGCCCTGGTGCCCGAGATAGGCGCTGACTTCTCCTCGGCCCGTGTCCCATACTCGACCGGATCCGTCCGTGCAAGCCGTCACGACCAGCCCCGAGGCGCCGGGTGCTCCGTCGACTACCGGAGCTGGATGGACGAGCGGCTTGCCGATCGCCGCTCCGGTTTCCACATCCCAGATCCTGACCGTCCCGTCCTCGCTGAATGTGAAAGCCCGCGCGCCGCCTGAATCGAAGCTGGCCTGCCGCACCGCGTCGCCATGAAACCAGATCTGCCGCAACGGCGGAGCAAGAGCAGCAGCCATTCCCAGCCGGAGGCGATGAGCCCGGGTATGGGCGGGATCATCCAGACGCAAGGCATCGGCAAACCAGAGCATCGCGAGTGTGCTGTCACCGCGATCGAGAGCATGGTTTCCCTGCGCCACTTCCAGACGCACGAGCCTCCGGCGGCTCTCCGTGGCGCTGGCCTGCTCGGCCCGAAGCGCGCTCTGTAGTTTCACATTGTGATACGCGATCCCCGCAAAGCAGCGCCGCCAGTGCGAACACGCCGACGGCAATCGCAGCCGCCGGGCCCGGCCGCCGTCGCGCCCACTTGACTCCGCGCTCCAGCAACGGCGTTGGTCGCGCCAGGATAGGCTCCCCCTCGAGGAAGCGCCGCAGATCATGGGCCAGATCGATGACCCGGGGATAACGCTTCGCCGGGCTCTTTTCCAGACACTTCAGGCAGATGACCTCGAGATCGCCGGGCACACTCGGCTGGAGCGAGCGCGGCGGCGTGGGCTCGGCGCTGCTGACAAGCTGCAGCGTGAGCCACACGGTTGCTGCCTTGAACGGAGGGCGGCCGGTGAGCAGCTCGTAAAGGATCGCGCCCAGCGAGTAGATGTCGGTGGTCCCTGCTACATTCTTCGAGTCGCCCCGCGCCTGCTCGGGCGCCATGTAGCACGGTGTGCCCAGAACGCTGTGCGTGAGCGTCAGCCCTTCGGCCTCGCCCAGCCGCTTTGCCAACCCGAAATCCGTGATCTTGGGACAGAACGACCCCGGAGCCTCGGCCGCCGTGGCGAGCCACACGCCGCTCTCGAGCGTCGTATCTTCCGTTCCATCGCCCTCTCGTCTCAGCAGAATATTCCCCGGTTTCAGATCGCGGTGCACGACGCCGCAGCGATGGGCCTCGTGCATGGCGGTCGCCAGGATCTGGATGAGCCGCGCCGCTTCACGCGGTGCCAGCGGTTGACGCCGAAGCTGCTCCTCCAGCGTGCCGTCCGGCACATATTCCATCGAGAAAAACGGCCTGCCTTCGACCGTCCCGACTTCATAGATCTGAATGAGATTGGGATGTTGCAACCGCGCGATGACCTCCGCCTCGGTTTGAAACCGCTGCATCGTGCGCTCGGCTTCTGCCCCCTGGGGTAGCATCTTGATCGCCACCAGACGCTCGAGCCCCTCCTGGCGCGCCAGGTAAACAACCCCCATCCCGCCGCGGCCCAGCTCGCGCTGGATCGCGTAGCCCGGAACGGAAGGCAAGACCGTGCCCGTCATCGCTTCGGCCGGCGCGACCGTACGGAACTCGATGTTCCCCTCGCTCCGCTCGAGCCTCTGGGTCGCCATGGCCGAGTTCACCGCGCGGAGCTTATCGATCATTCCGCGCAGCACATCCAGCAGCTCGGGAGCATTGCGGCAAAGCTCTTCGAGTGCCACCGTCTTGCCGGCCTCCGTCTGCTCTTCCCACTCGACAAGCAGGTCGGCAAGGCTTTTTAACGACGTCATGGGCAGAATCAACTTTCAGGCAATTCGCCGCCTAAGAGCTCGTGCAACTGGAGCCGAGCCGCCGCCCAGCGCCTCTTGATGGTGCGCTCCGATACGCCCAAAATCTCCGCGACTTCGGCCTGCCGGAGCTCCTGATACCACAATAGATCGAACAGATCTCGCACGTCCGCGGGCAAGCTCGCGATCTTTTCGTGGAACTCGGTCCATCGCGCAAGCTGGTCGGGAGCATCGTCTGGCGCAGCCGCCCGCTGCTCCTGCGCCCGCCGAGCGAGTCAGCCGTGCCCTCCACACTCGCGTGCCTGGCTCCCAGCCCGCACGGGCCGAAGTAATGCTTGGCCAGATCAAGCAGCTCGCGGCGAATGTTCAGCGCGGCGAGCCGGTAAAAATCGGCCGGCGAATCCGGCCGCACGTCCTGAAGCGTTCGATGCAATCGGAGCATCGCACTTTGAAGCACGTCGTCGGTTTGCTCCCAGCGGTGCACCCGCTCGAACCTGCGCAGCATCTTGCGAGTCAATCGCCTGAGCCGTTCGCAGGAGAATTGCAGCAGCTTTTCGCGGGCGGCTTCGTCCCCGTCGCGCAGCCTGTCGAGCCAGCCTTGAATTTGAATCGTGTGATTGCTGGATGCCGACGCCATGTCGCTGAATTTACCTGAAAAAAGCGTGCGCGGAAACGTTCAATAACATCGTAACCGACAACACCACGCGTGCATACGTCGAGAGCCCAGCGTCGCCCGCGGGCCGCGCTCCATTGCGTCACCTCGCACATTTCCGCATACTGTGAATGTCAAGGATCGCGCCCGGTCGCGAACAGCTTGCCCCCGCCTTCCGTTTCCTCCGAGTTCGCCTGCATGAACCCCATTCGCCGCGAGACGATCCACCATGGATGAACGTTCTCTGTTCCGTCCGGACCGTCCGCCACCCGGCTCGTTCTGTGGCCGCACCCGCCGCGAATTCCTCTGGCAGATCGGCGGCGGCTTCGGGTCGGCGGCGCTTGCAGGGCTCATGCAGTCCGACGGCTTCCTCGCACGTCAGGCCGTCGCGGCCGACGGCGTCACGCCCTTCGTCAATCCGCTCGCTCCCAGGGTCCCGCCGCTTCGGGCAAAGGCGAAGAGCGTCATCTTCCTGTTCATGTACGGCGGTCCGAGCCACGTCGATACCTTCGACTTTAAGCCCGACCTTTACCCTCTGGACGGCAAGACGATCGCGGTCAAGACCTTCGGCCGCGGCGGCAAGAAAAATCAGGGGCGAATCGTCGGCCCCAAGTGGAGCTTCCAGCAGTTTGGGCAGTGCGGCAAGCCAGTCTCCACGCTCTTCCCCCACCTGGCGACTTGCGTCGACGACATCGCCTTCATCCATTCGATGTATGCTGAATCACCGATCCATGGGTCGGCCATGCTCATGATGAATTCCGGGCGCCTGCTTTCAGGCCACCCCTGTCTGGGCTCGTGGGTCACCTACGGACTCGGCAGCGAAAACGAGAACCTGCCCGGTTTCGTCGTCATGCTCGACCGCAAGGGGGGGCCGATCAGCGGGGCCAAGAACTGGTCAAGCGGCTACATGCCCGCGGCGTTCCAGGCAACCGTCCTGCGCGCCGATTCGGTGCCGATCCATGACCTGGCCTCGCCACCGGGCGCAGACCGCGCCACGCGGAGACTCCTGCTCGATCGCCTTCGAGAGAAAAACGACGCCCACTTCGCCTCGCGCCGACAACTCGGAGCTCGCCGCAAGAATCGCCAGCTACGAGCTGGCCTTTCGCATGCAGCGGTCCGCGCCCGAAGCCGTCGACCTGGGCCAGGAATCGGCCGAGACTCGAGAGCTCTACGGCATCGACCAGCCTCGTACGGCCGACTTCGGCCGCAAGTGCCTGATCGCCCGGCGGCTGGTCGAGCGCGGCGTCCGCTTCGTCCAGATCTACTCCGGCGGCGCCCATAACGACGACAACTGGGATGCCCACGCCGATCTGATGGCCAACCACAATTTTCACGCCGGCAACACCGATCAACCGATCGCGGGCCTGATCAAAGACCTCAAGCGGCGCGGCCTCCTCGATCAAACCCTCATCGTCTGGGGCGGCGAGTTCGGCCGCCAGCCCACCGCCGAGTTCGCCCAGGGCACCGGGAGAGACCACAACTCCTTCGGCTTCACCATGTGGATGGCCGGCGGCGGCATCAAGGGTGGAACCAGCGTGGGCAAAACGGACGAGCTCGGCAGCGCGGCCGTCGAGGATCGATTCCACGTCAAGAACCTCCATGCCACGATCCTGCACCAGCTCGGCCTCGACCCCAACGGACTCAACTATTTTTACGCCGGCTTGCATCAGAAGCTCGTCGGCGTGGAAGGCGCCGAGCCCATCCGCCAGTTGATCTGAAAACGATACGGAAAGAAAGGACCGACCATGCGAGAGCCCCGTTCGCGTCGCGGGTTTCTGGGTGCGATCTCCTCGGCCGCCGGTGCCATCGGCCTCGCTCCGCGGCACGCGGCAGCGCGAACAGACGAGACTCCCGCCATCCTGGGCGGCAAGCCCGTGCGGAATCGTCCGTTCCCCGAGTGGCCCATCATCCGCCAAAACGACGAGAAGGCCTGGGGTGACGTCCTCCGCAAAGGTCGCTGGTGCCGCCTCGGCGGTGATTACGCCAACGAGTTCGAGCAAGCCTGGGCAAAAACCCTGGGCGCCAAGCACTGCCTGGCCGTCGCCAACGGCACAAGCGCGCTCATCACGTCGCTGGCCGCACTCGGTGTCGGGCCCGGCGACGAGGTGATCGTGCCGCCGTATACCTTCGTCGCCACCGTCAACGCCGTGCTCATGCACCACGCTCTTCCCGTCTTCGTCGACACCGATCCAGAAACTTTCCAGATCGACGCCCGCAAGATCGAGGGGGCCATCACCGAGAAAACCCGCTGCATCATCCCCGTGCACCTGGGTGGCGCGGCTGCCGATCTGGACACGATCGCCGTCATCGCCGCCAAGCACAAGATCCCCGTGCTCGAAGACGCCTGCCAGGCACACCTGGCTGAGTGGCGCGGCCGCAAGGTGAGCACGCTCGGCGATCTGGGCTGCTTCAGCTTTCAGGGATCGAAGAACCTCAATTCCGGCGAAGGCGGCGCGATCCTCACGAACAGCGACGAATTGATCGAGCAATGCAAGAGCTTTCAGAACAACGGCCGCGGCTCTTCGACCGCCGGCTTCTCCTACGTGCGCAACGGCGCCAACCTGCGCATGACCGAGTTTCAGGCCGCGCTTTTGCTGCAACAACTGACGCGGCTCGAAGAACAATCCCGCCGCCGCGAGCAGAACGCCGCGTACTTGACCGAGCTCCTGCGCGAGATCAAGGGCATCGCGCCGGCGCGGATCTACGAGGGCTGCACTCGCAATGCCTATCATCTTTACATGTTCCGCTATGATCAAGCTCAATTCGACGGCTTGCCTCGCGGCAAGTTTCTCCAGGCGCTTGTGGCGGAGGGAATTCCCGCCTCCGGCGGCTATCAGCCGCTCGAAAAGGAGCCGTTCTTGAAGAACACGCTCCAGTCGCGCGGGTTCCAGGCGATTTACGGAGCGGGCCGCATCGCGAGCTACCTGGAAAAGACTCGCTGCCCGGCGAACGACGCACTTTGCGAAGTGGCCGTCTGGCTCACCCAGACGATGCTCCTGGGCCCGCGATCAGACATGGATGAAATCGCCGCAGCCGTCCGCAAGGTGCAGAAGCATGCGGCGCGGCTCGCCAAGGCGTAGGATTTCTCCGGCAGCCTGCGCTCCGGTCGGTATCGTGTCAGGCGATCTTGCGCTTCAAGCTGAAGCTCAATCGATCAGAGATTGTTTCAGGTACTTCTGTAGCTCGGATTCCGTCAATTCCCGCCCCACCTTGCGAAGGATGGCCTGCGCCTTCCTGGCAACGTCGTCGATGGGACCCAACATGTCGGCGCCAAAAAGACGTCCAATTCCGTCGTCGTAAAGCGCCATCAAGATTGCGCTGTCGGGACTGAAGCCGATCCACTGGATGTTGGCCGATGGCCCTGTATATGTGGTCAGGATTTTGCCGGAATCGAGATCCCACACGCTGATCTTTCCCGACAAACTGGTGATCGCCAGGAACTTGTTATTCGGGCTGATGTCCACATCCGGGAACGCGGTCACGCCCGGCCGAAACGACGAATCGCCCGTCCTGACTAGCGACTTCCTCGAGGAAGTTTCCCACACGGTCGCTGTACCGTCACGCCTGAGCGTGAACGCGAGCTTGCCGCTGCGGCTGAACCCTGCTTCGATCACCGCGGAGGTGGTCCGATCGCGCACGTGCTCGGCGGGCGTGTTGTCCTCATGCACGATCAGAGCAAACGGCTTCTGATCGGAATCGTTCCAGCCTGCCTCGCCGTGGGTAATCACCACGCGGGCGCCGTCGCGATCGATCTGAAGTACGTTGGTGAACGCTTCGGCTGAGCCGACAACGTCTTTGAACCGCAACGTATCTGCGTCCCGGACCCATGCCGTGCCGTCGCCCAGAACGGCGATGATTGACTTGCCGTCACGATTGAATGCCAGGCTCTTGACGGGCGAGTGGGCGATATTTCCGAGCGCGGAAAGGAGCTTGCCAGACTTCGCATCCCAGACTTTCGCCCCGTTCGCGTAGTCGACGGTCGTGATGAATGCCCCATCTTTGGTGTATGCAACGGCCGGAGTCGCCGCACCGACGCGCATCTCGGCGACCAGCTTGGCCGTCGCGACTTCCCAGCTCCGAACCGAAACATCGCCGGATGCCGCCACGACGCACTTGCTGTCGGGACTGAAATCAACTTCATTCACAGGATAGCGAAGGCCCGGCAGGTCGGCGACTTGCTTGAGTGTCTGCGCGTCCCAGACCCGGACCACCGGATCGTCGCCCGCGGAGGCAAGCTGCTCTCCGCTCGGGCTGAATTTCAAACAGCGGACGACGCCCGGCATCTGGACAGGCAGATCCCTCGGCGTCCGTGTCTTCAGGTCCCAGATGCGTGCCTTCAATCCTCCTGCCGTCGCCAGCTTGGTCCCGTCGGGGCTGAAGGAAAGCTGATTGACGCTCGCATCGCACAGCAGCGGCCGCCCGGCCTTGAAAGTCTGGGCATCCCATACGTGCGTCGCATTGTCGCGGCAGCTCGCCGCGATTTGTTGACCGTCTGCGCTGAAGACGATCTTACTCAAACCACTTCCGCTGGCCGTGAGCCTGGCGGCCTCGACGCCTTTGTCGCAGTTCAACAGAAGCACCGTGTTTTCCGATCCACTACCGGTGGCCAGAAGCGTGCCGGCAGGATTGAAGGCGAGGAGCACCTGTGGATATTTGACGACATGGCGGAAGAGTGGGGCATTCGCCATCGCCGTATTCCAGAGCCGCACGACGGCACGATCCGTCGCCGTGGCGAGCAGGCGGCCGTCGGAACTGAACGTGGCGGCTAACACGCGCTGGCCCTCATGCGGCAAATCGTGGATCACAGACCCGGTCTTGGTGTCCCAGACGTGTGCCAGGCCGTTCAGGTCGGCCGTGACGAGCCGTCCGGCGTCCGGACTGAAAACAGGCAGGTTCTCAGTCGACATGTACCAGCTCGGCTGTCGAGAAGTGATTCCCATAGTGGTTGTATCTGCCAGATGCACTGACCCGTCCGAGCAACCGATGGCCAGTTTCTTTCCCTCCTTGTCGAAAGCCAGCGCGGTACCATGCGCTCCTACTGGAACGACCCGTGGGTCCTTCGAGCCGCCCTGCACTGTCCAGAAATGGGCCGCCTCATCAGCATACGTGAAAATGAGCTCTCCCTTGGCGTCGACGGCGAACTGGATCGGTGTAACAGCTACTCGATTCTGGAGCTTGAATAAATTAACCAGTCCGCCAGTGCTCACATTCCAGATTCGGGTCGTGCCGTCGTTGCTCGCCGTAGCGGCGAAACGGCCGTCGGGGCTGAAGGCGAACGCACTGATCGCCCCGGTGTGGCCTTCCAGCATTCGCACGATCTGGCCCTGCGCGACATCCCAGAGATTCACGCTGAATTTGCGGTCCGCCGTTGCGAGAACCTTCTCGTCGGGATCAAACGCCAGGATCGAAACCGCGCTTGTCAAACCGGAAAGACGAAACAACTCGACTTTGCGCCGGGCATCCCAGATGATCCCTGTAGCATCGAACGCTTCCGACGCGAGGTACGTCCCCTTGGGGCTGAAGACAACGTTGCCGACACGGGCGGTGTGTCCGTAAAGAGGCTGGCCGGCAGGCTGGCCGCTCGCTGCTTCCCAGAACCGGACCGTCCTGTCGAACCCGGAGCTGGCCACCGTCCTGCCATCCGGGCTGAAGGCTGCGGCCGCGACGGTCCCCGCGTGGCCCCGAAGTCTGCGGGTGCTGCCGGTAGCCACGTCGATCACTTGAGCCATGTCGGTCTTCGTTTCCCGGCTCGCTCCAATCCCCATGTTAGGCGTGATCACGAGGCCGTCGGGGCCAAACACTTCACTGCTCAGGTGGGCCGTGTAGCCCGCTTGATTCCATATCTCCCGATTCGTTGCCGTGTTCCACAGGCGCACCGTGTTGTCGAGCCCCGTTGTCGCGAGCCGCGCGCTGTCGTGCCGAAACGCCAGGCCGGTGACAGCCGCGGAGTGACCCTCGAGCGCCGCAAGCGCTCGGCCCGACGCGAGGTCATAGACGCGGGCCGTCTGATCATACGATGCCGTCGCGAGCCGGCGCCCGTCCGGGGAAAATGCCACGGCCGCAAGGGCGGCTGTGTGCCCGGAAAACTCGATCGGAGTTTGCCAGGCGGCTAGATTCCACACCCGTGCAATCCTGTCACCACCCGCCGTGGCCAGCCTCGACCCATCTGTGCTCAGGTCCATGGCGATCACCGGCGCGGGGTGCGGGTGCGGCTCGCCGACGACCTGGCCCGTGGTCGTTTCCACCATCCGCAATTGATTGTCGGCTCCCGCCAGGATCACGCGCTTGCTGTCGGGGGTGAAGACGGCGTTAGTCCACGGCGCTGCCGGGGCGGGGAGTGCGATTGATGGAGATTCAGCAGACGCATTCCATATTCGCGCAGTTCCGTCTGCGCTGGCGGTCGCGATCGTCTGACCGTCCGGCGCGAACACCGCATCCAGAACATCGTTCCTGTGCCCACGAAGCACCAGCAGCGAGCCGTTCGTGCCGACGGGCCAGATCCGTACCGACAAATCCTCGGACGCGAGGAGAACTCGTTCACCGTCCGGGCTGAATGCCACCTGCGTGATCGGAGACTGACAGTTCAGCGTGCCCCGAGGGTAGCCGAGGTTCGCGTCCCAAAGTTGTGCGAACCCATCCTTGCCGCCGGTGGCCAGGAGCGTCCCCGTTGGGTTGAATTCGACGACCGCGGGTTCAAACCGGCCCTGGATGTTCGCTCCGTGGCGCCATGCCTTGTTCTGCAAACTCCAGAGCCGCAAGGGGGAGAGGGCCGTCACGCCCGACTGCTCCACGCGTGTGCCCACCGCGAGTCGCTTGCCGTCTGGGTCGAAGGCCAGGGCGGTGACTGTCGCCGTCTCGCTCAGGCTCGCCCCTGCATCGGGATCGGAAAGCTCGACGATCCGCACAGTCGATCGATCGCCCGTGTGCGAGTCGCCCACGCCAGCGCCGTCGCCGGTGCCAACCCGCGCGCCGCCCGGGTGCCCAGGTCCATTCGCGGCGGCTGCTTCCAGTCCGATCGCGAGCTTCTCGCCATCCGGACTGAGCATGAGCGCCTTTACCGAATCGCTCGGGTGAATCTTGTCGACAAGCGGCTTTCCCGACGGAAGTTCCCAGCAACGGATGGCCTTGTCATCAGTCGCTACGGCAACTCGGGCTGCGGCGCCGGCGAATGAAAGCGCAAGCATCCTCGTGCTCTTCGGAGGCCCGATGACTCTTTCGAGCTTCATACCCGGCGAAGAGAGGTCGAAGACAGCCACGTTCCCGCCGACGTCAACGGTGGCGAAGTATTGGCCCTCGCCGACAAACTGAAGCGCTGCGAGGCTCGCGCCTCTGATCGCGACGTTGTCGATTCTTCCCACCGGAGCGCCGGAGGCCGTGTCCCAGAGCTCGGCCTTGCCATCCTCCCCCGCCGTGGCGAATTGCCGGCCATCCGGGCTGTACGCGACCGACACCAGCTTGCTTCCGCCGGCCTTGCCCACGACCTGGCGCACGCGAGCCGCTGCCAGCGCCTGCCGCAAGGCGCGTTCCGCAGTCGGAGACCTGTGAGACCCGATTGCGGCCAGCGCCAGCGCCAGACTCAGATCGGGGTCGTCACCGAGGACGAGCGCGGCACCCGTCGCGAGCACGCTCGATTGTGCGGCCTCGGACTCGGCCTTGGCAATTCTCGTGTTCGCGACGGCCGTCAGCTCCCGCTCCTTCGCGTCGAGTGTCGCTCTCTCCTCGGCAATTCGTTCCTTGTATCTTGCCTCGAGGACGCTGAAGAGCAGGATCAATGCCACCAGCACGCCCGAGCTGACAAGCAGAATGTTCCGGCGCACTCTTTTTTTGGCCCGCTCGGTCGAATACCTCCGCCTCCAGTCGAGGACCACACCCGCCAGGACATCATGGTAGATCTCGTGCCGGTGCGTCGCCTGATCGTCGATCGGTCCCTTGACCTCGCGCAGCACTCTCACACGCGGCGAGCCAAGCTGCTCCAGCACCGGAGCGACGGCCTCTCCCGACAGCCCGGTCAGGCCCGCCAGGTCGTTCAAGGAGAGCGCGATCTTGGTACCCGTCGGCGTCACCAGGTAGCGAAAAAGCTCCGCAGCAATGCCGCGCCGCTCGGTGTCGAAGGACTTCATCACCGTATCAAGATGCGTTCCGACGATCCGTTGCGCACGGCCCAAGGCATCGAACGTCGCCATTCGCAGCACGTGTGATTCGGCGGCGATCTCGGCCTCCCACAGCCGCCTCATGACGAGTTGCAGGTAGGCTGTCTCGATCGAGCCGGCATCTTCACCCGACTCATCACGCTGGTCCACACGTCCGCGGCCCGTGGTATCGAGGTTGATCGACCCCGCCTTCACCGCGTGCAGCACGGCGTTAACCAGCTCCGGCTCGATCGTGATCTTCGGGGCGCCGTTCCCGCGCAGCTCGTTGTACCGCTCGATCGGCCCGACGATCGTCTCACGGCCCCGCTTCTGGTCGAGCCGGTCGAGGCGAAGGGTGTTCGATAGCAGATTCTGTACGTGCCCCTGGAAGGCGTCGAGCTGTGCCAGAGAGTCTTCGCGAATCGAAATCAGGAAGTTTGCCCGCAGACCGCTGCGGTTGATCGCGCCAGAGAGCTCGTGCGCGAACTTCCCCTCCACCACCTTCCGCCCGTGATAAAGAAAGTAATCCTCGAACTGGTCCAGCACGAGCAAAAGCGCCCCGCTGACCTCACTCGACCATGAAGCGAGAACATCGGCCAGCAAGTCTTGCCCCGGCGGCTCGATGGCTCGACCCACCACGGCTTCGATGCGCGCCCGCAATCGCTCGAGCAGCGCATCCCGCGGGCGGTCGCGCCACTCGTGAAAGCTCACGACCACAAACTCGGGCTTGCCTATTTCGGCAGTCTGCCGCGGCACGACCATGTTGTTGACCTGGTTCACGACACCCGCGTCGAGCAACGAGCTCTTGCCGCACCCGCTGGGCCCGTAGAGTACAGTCAACCGCGAGGCAACCAGGTTTGACGTGATCACTGCCCGATCCGTGTCACGGCCGAAGAAGTAGCGCGCGTCACCCTCGGCGAATGGCGCCAGCCCGACGAAGGGCCTCTCAACGGTGCCAGCACTTCCCGTGTCCGTCATGGAGTTGGACCCGCCGCAGGGGACTCGAGAAGCTCCGTCAGATCGGCAAAATAATCCTCCAGACTCGAGACGATCACGTCCACGTTCCGCTCTCTCCAGAACATCTGATCGATCTTCCGGTTGAGGATTTCCACTGCCCACGACCTGTAGCTGAGCTTTGCGTCTTTCCAGATCCGGCGGAAAAACGCGCGCATGTTCCAGTCCGCCAGGCTGTAGCCCAGGAACAGGAAATGGCAGTGAGCCAACCGCGCGGGTAAGGGAACGGGCAGCAAGGTAGTCAGAGGGGGCAGCGTCAAGTAGTCGATGTAGTCATCCTCGGTGATCACGTAACTGTCCCGGTCCGGGGACCGCCGGTCCACCGCCCCGTGGATCTTGAGGATCACCGGACGCTGGTCCAGCAGAATGCACGCTCGGCCGTCGACTTCGATTTGATAGTTGTTCGCTATGAGGATCGGACGAGGTTCCTCACCTGGTGCGCGGTGCAAGAACCTCTCCTTCTCGTTCCCTTGCGCCGCGTAAAACACCAGATCATAAGGCTCGCCCACCTCGTCGAACGCGCGCTCCATCACGTCGTCATAATTGGTCGTGATGATCAGAGGATACACCTTCTTGGGGTCGCGCCTCTTGTTTCTCGCCGCACTACTCGCGGCAGGTAAGCGCGCCAGGAACTGATGCACCGCCGTGATTGGAAAGTCTCCCTTCACCAGCACGTCATGCAACCTTTCATAAAGCGGCCCGGTACCGTTCTTGACAGCCACGTACTGCGACACGCGCAACAGATCACGTGGCTCGTCCCTGGGATAGTTGTACGTTTCGACCAGGTACTCCGTGAGCTCCCAGCCGCTCGGGATATACTTACCCTCCCACGGAACAAATTTCGTCTCGTCATCCGGGTCGCGCGGCCTTCCGCACAGGTTGACGCCCGCCCCGATGAAGGGAACAACCTTTCCTTCGAGCAACGGATCCAGCACCATCCTGTAGTCTGATTTCGACTCCGGATGCTTCATGGCAACTCGATCTCAACTTTGGCTTCGAAGAACACGCGCACCGATGAATCGGACCAAACACTGATCATAAGTCCTGGCAACCACCGACTCAACGGGTTGCAGACGAAGCGCGCTTGGTCGCTCGCGGTTTTGTTTTCTTGGGCGCGGAGGCCGCGGCTGGTGCGCTCTTTGCAAGCGGCCCGCTCTTCGCAACCGCCGCGAGCAAAGCGGCGACGACCGGTGCCTTGCAGATGTCGCTGTGCTCGGCTATGACGTCGGCGTGCAGGTTATAGAGAACTCCGGGGGCGAAATCATAATCGGTGCCGACCTCGCCGAGCTCGAGGAACTTTGCTTCCTTCGTCTTGACGGCCCCGTTGCGGCCGATGCCGCCGTAAATGTCGCTCGCATCCCCCAGGGCCGCGCCCGTCACGCCCGAGATTCGCGAGGCAAGCGCATACGCGATTCCCACCGCTTTGTCATTCGCGGTGTGCGTGATCAAGATCGGGCCGTTCACTCGCTTCGCGGCGACCACCTGCCGGAAGAAACCGTCGTTCTTTCCATCATATTTCGCTGCAAAACCGTTATGGGAAAACGCAGCCTGCATGAGCATCATCGTCTCCGGCTTGATCGCGGGCCCGCCCGGCGGCCCGAGCGCCGCCGAGGTCACCAGCCGCCCACCGAAGCTGTGCCCGGCAAGATGAAGACGGACCTTCAACTTGGCGTCGCGAATCTTCCGCAGAATCTGGTAGACGCCACCCCGACCGACGATCTCTGCGCGCTCCTTCATCTGATAATAGGTGGTGAGATTGAGCAGCCGGCCCGCCGCGGCAGCCATCCCCTTGCCGGCATCGACGATTGCGTTGCCCGCCGCGCACGCCGCGTCCCCCAGAAGATTCGCAGCGCCACCCTTTCCGGCTTGCTTCCCCTGAAGCACCACGATCGGCTCTTTGAGCCGCACCATGAGCGAGTCACCCTCCGCCGCGATGAAGTGATCCAGGGCTCCTTCCGGATCGTCGCCGGCAGCCGGCAGGGCCGAGCGAATCAGGCGAGCAAATTCGCGCAAGCTCTCGCGCTGTCTTCGAGATCGAGCACCAGCTCCTTCGCCTTCTCGAGGGCAAGGTCGGCCCCGGGCGCGTCGAAGAATCCTTTAAGTGAATCAATGTGTTCCTTGACGAGCTTCGCACTCGCCTTCGAGCTCGCCGCGGCCGCGCCGCCCGGGATGAGCGCCTTTTCGGCAAATCGCTTCGACGGCCAGAGTATCGCGAGCACGCCGAACTTCCGGCCGCGCTCGAGCGGCGCCTGGTCGCCGTCGAGAGCCTTTCGCAGGACGGCGAAGAAGTTCTTGTAAAGCGCCCGGGCATCCTTCATATCGTTGTTCCACCCGTGAGAGATCACGAATAGATCGGTGATTTCTTTGTTCTTGATAAACGCGACAGGCCCGTCCAGGTCAGCGCCGTCGTTCAAGCTGCCGTCCTTCTTGAACTGAACTTCATAACATGGAAACCCTGATAAATTCGCGACTGCAGGCATGATGATCTCCTTTAGTCCATCAAAGAACGGCTTGATCACCTGGGCCGCACCCGGCCGCAATATGTGATCGCTCGCAAGCTCCTGACCATCCAGCCGCTAGACCGACTGGATAGCCCGCATCAGGTCCACCAATCCTTTCCCCTGATAGTACGGGGTGCGATTCAAGTCGGTGGCCGTTGCGAGGAAGATCCGCTTCACCTCCTCCGGCGAGCCGATGTATTCGCTGCGTATCGAAAGAAACGCGGCAATCACGCCCGAGACGTGCGGCGCGGCCATGCTGGTGCCGCTTTCTTCTTTGTAGTGTTCGCCTTTGTGGTGTTCGCCCAAATCCTCGTCTTTGGAGCAGCACGAAATGATCTTCTCGCCGGGCGCAACGATGTCGGGCTTGTAACGGCCGTCACCGGTCGGCCCTTTCGACGAGAAATACGAGACGCCATAGATGTGCGGCATGTCGCGGTGCGTGGAGCCGACGGTGATCGCCAGGTCGGCGTTGCCCGGGTCGTTGATCGTCAGCTCGATTCCGGCCGAGTTCACACGGCCGGGGAATTGCGGCAGGATTGAGCCATATCCCGAATTGCCGGCCGCGGCCACCACAACAACGCCCGACTTGACCAGCCGGTTGACTTCGACGCAAAGCGGGCTTTGACCACACGCAAACCACTCGGGCTCGAAGTCGTATCCGACGCTCAGATTCACCCCGTGCACCCGGATGCGCCGGCCGTGACCGTTGATCTCCTGAATGTGCTCGAGCGCCGCGATCACACTGCTGACCTCACCGTTCCCCTTGTCGTCCAGCACCTTGAGTGAAAGCAGTTTGCAGTGCGGCGCCATTCCCGAGATGGGAGACTTGATCGTCTGGCTTTCTCTCGCGACTTCACCTCGCTCGTCGCGGTGCCGGCACGTGACCTTGATGGGCTCTTGCTCCGACGCGCCGCTCCAACCGGCGATGATGCCGGCGACGTGAGTTCCGTGCCCGTAGACATCGCGATATGCATTGCCTTTTTTCTTGCCGACAGTCGTGAAGTCTATGGCTTCGATCGTTTCATCGAACGTGCAATTGCCGTGCTTCGCAAAATGGGGGTGCTTGGAGTCGATCCCCGAATCAATCACGGCCCAGACGATGTTCTCGCCCAGTGCCGAGAAAGACCGATGGGCCGCGTCTGCCTTCACCGTGCTGATCGATTTGTTGATGAGCCCCTTGATGCGAAAGTCCGGCCAGATGTGATAGATCGCATTTCCGTGCGCACCCGCGCCGGCGCTGCGTTTCGGAGGGTTATCGAGGACCACCAGCTTGCGAATGGTCGCGCCTGACAAACGGCAGAAGAGGTATTGCTCGCTGAGCTTGCTCTTATCGACGTTGATGCCCTCCTCGTCCGAGTCTCCCCCGGTAAGGGCAACCGCCTTCGGGACAAGCTCCTCCACCCTCTTTCGCGCGCCTTTTCGCCCGTTGACCGGATACAGGAGATTCAGGTCGATGATCACCGGATGCAGCGCGGCCTTGGTCGCCGCGGTTTGACCGGTTTTCTTCGCTTCGTCATCTTCTTTCTTGAGGTCCTTGAGGAGCGGAATCGCGATGATCGTCTTGTCGAGGACTTCCGGCGTGAATCCTTTCTCGCCGGGGTCACTCTTATCCAGCCTGCCTTGCTGGGTGGAGTCGTCGAATGATTCGCCAGGCTTGGTCGCGGATTCGTCTGGGTGATCGCCGCGCGAAGCCGCCTCCTCTTCCGCCGAAACCGGCTCCGCATCGCCCGGCTCGGGTTCCTTCGGTTTTCTTTTGGCCATCTCAGAGTCCCGCCCGGGGATTGAACATGCACAGCGCGCAAGACATCCCGTAGTGTAATCACGAAACAGCACCAGGGAGCGAAATCTTTTGTGACCAGAGTTGTGGCCCGCAGCGTGAGCACAATCGAGCACGCGCCAGGGCCCCACGCTCCCGCGTCCGCGGACCAGCCGTGGAGCTAATCTCCGGGCCGGCCGCGAACCGCGCGGGTGCTCGTCACACGTCGCAGAGCGCAACAGCGTGCCGCAGCCCGTCCAGCGGGTCTCTCGTGGGTATGAATTCCTGTCCCACGAAGCCGCTATAGCCGATTTCCAGCAGGGCCTTCATGATCGGCGGGTAGTTGATTTCTTGATCGCCATCCAGCTCGCCGCGGCCCGGGTTGCCGGCGGTGTGGATATGCGCGATAAAGTCTTTGTGCTGGCGAATGCGGCTGATGACGTCGCCGTCCATGATCTGGACGTGGTAAATGTCGAAGAGCAGCTTCAGGTTGGGCGAGCCCACGCGCTTGATGATGTCGATGCAGTACTCGGTATGGTCGCCCTGATAGCCCGGGTGGCCCTTCATGGGGTGCGTGCTCACGCGCGAGTTGAGCATCTCGAGGCAGAGCGTCACGCCTTTCTGTTCGGCATGACCCACGACCTGCTTGTATCCCTCGACACAGTTGGCCGCGCCCTGGTCGTCGGGAATGCCTTCGCGCATGCCGGTGAACGAGATCACGTTCTTGCACCCAAAGTCAGCGCAGGCGTCGATGGCGTCGGTG
The DNA here is from genome assembly GCA_963823665.1 of uncultured Planctomycetota bacterium. GTDB lineage: Bacteria > Planctomycetota > Planctomycetia > Isosphaerales > Isosphaeraceae > CAVXHV01. The sequence goes on along the minus strand of CAWGMQ010000006.1, from coordinate 289,848 downwards.
GTCGCCTTGACCACTTGTTCGCGGTACTTGGGGTTATTGAATCCCTTCACAAACGGCGGGTCCGCGCCCATATCGATGGTGCCAATTGCGCACGTGAGCCCATTCTGCTTGAGTGTCGGGAAGAACTTGGGGGCGACCAGCTCGATGCTCAGGCAGCCCAGGTCCTTGGCCGCCTTGGCCGCCTGCTCCATGGTCCAGTGCTTCTCGAAGCACCAGTAGACGATCGATTGTTTGATACGGCCGTTTTTCACGATGTGCTCCGCGGGTGGTTGGTCCTGCGCGCGCAGGTTGTTGTTGGAAAGGGCCGTCATGCCCAGCACGGCCGCGCCGGCCGAACTCCTGAGCATCGCCCTGCGATTGGTCTGTTCCGGTTGTTTATCATTCTGCGACATAGGGCTCATCGCCTGTTCCTTCGATCAATAGTGAAACCGCGGGCCAGGGGCGTGTGAATCCCCGATCCGCTTACGATACGCCAAGCGCGGCGGGTTTTCGAGACAATACTGCACTGGCTTGCACACTCTGGAATGAAAGAGGCTTGAAGACCTGAACTCTGATGGGATGGGGTCTTGAGCCAGGAGCCAACCGGCTAGTTGGTCCCGACAGTTCGCAACATCGCGAAGCCACCAGCCCGGCCCGCGCACGGGCCGCACTTTTCCCAATGAAGAGTATGCACCGGTTTTTCGCTCCGGCAACTTCAATGCGCGATTTTCCAATTTCCGTAAATCGCACATCCAGGCGAGCAAAGGAATTAGGCTCTTTTTTTTCGTGTTGACATTTACATCTAATGCTGCACTCGCCCGTACCGGGTCGAAGAGTGCCGAGCTTAACAATGAGAAACCTGACAAGACGATTGCTGTCTTTGAAGAGCGCTTCACGTCCCCGTTGCTCGCCCCGCCGAGTGAAGAAAATGCCGGCAAGTGGGCAACCGGAAGTGCGAGGCTTCCGCCGAGCCGCGCTGGCGTGGGCCTGGTAACCACGCGCACCGTCCCGGCGGCGTGCGGCGCCGTTGAGCTCCCATTGTGCAAGGCTGCTCAACCGGCCGGCGCCATGCCCCCATCGCCGACTTCTTGCGCAAGCGGAACGTGGCCGGATCTCAGTGCCAACTCGCCTCGTCGATAGCGAACTTTGACAAAGTTCGCTACTCCGGCTATTGTGGAGTCGAGGTTCGACTCCGACCAGCGAAGGAGGTATCCCATGAATGTGTCACTCACACCAGAGCTCGAACAATTGATTCACAAGAAGGTCGAGACCGGCTTGTATCTCTCGGCTAGCGAAGTCGTGCGGGAGGCCCTTCGGCTTCTTGAGGAGCGTGACAAGCTTCAGGCGATGAAGTTCGACGAGGTTCGGAGAACAATTCAAATCGGCATCGACCAGGCCGACCGCGGCGAAGTCGCGCCGTTGGATGTCCAGGGAACGCTTGCGAAGGTCCGCAGTCGCCGACGGAACGGCAGCGGAGGAGTGTGATGGCCCGAGTCATCCGCTCGGAACAGGCCCAGGAAGACCTGGAAGGAATCCTCGAATATCTGGACAGCCAGCGGACCGACGCCGCGGACCGCTTCGCGACCAAGTTTGAGCGGACATGCGAGCTTCACGCCGAGCATCCTCAAATCGGAGCACGTTCTGAGGAATATGCACCGAATCTCAGGCATTTCGCGGTGTGGAACTACGCCGTATTCTATCGACCCATCAAAGACGGGATTGAATTAATCCGAATCATCCAGGGAGCCCGGGATATCCCGCGGCTCTTCGAGCAAGCGCAACCAATCGGGTTGAATCGTCTTGTCGGCATTCGACGATGCTCTCCTCGTCCAACGCCGTCTCAATCCAATTCCCGATCCCATAACGGATCATTCACGGGAGGTGCCGGCGGAATGGCTGGTTCCGGCTGTGCCTCGTCTCCGTCCCATCGAACCTCGACCGGACAATCCGCGATCGATAAGCAAGGCCACCACCGTCTCCCGACGCGTACCCAGCCGTCCTTCAATACTCCATTCTTTTCGCGCACCTTGACGCGATAGACCCTTTGCCATCCATCGCGTTCGAAGGCGAAAGGTCCATGTAGCCAGAATGAAGCCCTTTGTTCTTCGATACTGTGTCCACTCTCGGCGGCCCATCTTGCGAGCGCACGCGAAGCGACGTGGTAGAGAAAGCGCATAGAAGTAGCCCAGGCCCAGACCCAAACGACCAGGAAGATGGATACAACCAACCACGACACGTTTCTGCATTCCTCTCCGCTGGCTCAAACGCCTGCCCGTCCGACTAACGAACAGGCGCACCAGCCACGCGAACTCTTACGCAGACCGACTCGCTTGACGCCTGTCCGAGCAACCCTGAACGTAACAAGATTCCCCTCTGAGGCCAACGCATGCCCTGGTCGAGCTCACGCTGGTTATGGGCGTTGCCGGCACGTCGTGGAGTATCCCGAGGCCAAGCCTTCGGAGAAGAAGTGACGTGTTTGGCGTCTCGCATTATAATTCCACTTGAGGAATCACTCGGAGGAGCGCCGGTGCAGAAACCTCGGATCGAAGTGATCGATCGCGCTGATGCGGCCATCCTGGCGGCCAAGACGCCTGCGGAACGAGTCGGCGTGGCTGATTCCGCGCATCGATCCGCGCGAATCATGATTCAGAGTCGCATCCGGCAACTTCACCCTGACTGGACCGACGAAGAGCGCCATCGCGAATACTTGAGGAGACTCCTGGGGCATGGACCTCCTCCGCAAAGCCGCCATCATCCTCGCCAACGGCTACATCCTGTTTTTCTTCTCGGAACGGGTCTTCTGGTCCTTCTGGCGACCGGCGGACACGCTCCCGGAATTCCTGATCACCTGGTTTGCATATTGCCTGCTGGGCTGGATCTTCCTTGATCTCGTGCGACGCTTCAAAGTCGCCTCGTTCTCGCCTCTCTTCCTCTGCGGTTCGGTGTTCGGCTGGGTGGACGAAGGGGTCGTGGTCGACACGCTCTATGGCAATTCGACGAATCCGTTGCCGCTATCCATACGATGCCACTGGGATTCTGGTTCTTCTTCCGGAGCCTGTGGATCGTAACCCGCTCCCATTCGACTATTGCTCGACGGGCCCGATCCTGATACGGCCGAGGGCTCCAGCGGGGAAGGGAACGACGATCAAGCGCTACGGCGTCACGGGTTTTCCCAGCCGCTTCGTGATCGATCGGGATGGTAGCATGATCGGATCGGTGAGCCCGTTTAATCACGATCGACTGGAATCGCTGGTCCGCGACCTGGTGGAAAAAGCCGAGCGGGCCCATTGCACAGGAAGGAGCTCTGACGAACCTCTCGCCAACCGCCTCCGCCGCCGGACCCAACACCTGCGCAGGACGGCTGACAGCTCCCTGAATTCTTCGTTTCCTCCATTACCTTCTGTTCCAATCTCTTTTCCCAACTCCGATCAATTCTCCGTCGAACTCATCTGCCGTCTTCTGTTCCAATCCTGATTCGCCAAAGCCGATCGATTCACTTGTGAGCTCGTCTCATCAGGGACCGCTCTCGAACCTCTACTTTGTAGAACTCGCTGACGAGATCTCGAGTTTCCGCCCGCCCGCAGAACAGCTTTGAACAGAAGGCAACAAAGACAACGAAGAAGAAGTAGAATGAGAAGATGCGAGCCGAATGCGGTCAAGGGACAACGCACGAATGCGCCCACATCATTACACTTTTCCTGGTCGTATCCTGACTCTGCTCGCAGCCGTGTTGATCCTCAAGGTGACCGCAAGCGCCCTATCCAAGTACTCCGACTACTTCCCGCCCAATTTCGAGTCTGACTTCCTGCGCGGACGAGAGAGCTATTTCTTCGGCTCCTATCAATGGACGTTTTACACTCACATCGTCTCCGGCCCCATTTCGCTCGTGCTGGGGTTGATCTTGATCGGTGAGCGCTTTCGGGCGCGTTTTCCGACCTGGCATCGTTATCTCGGCCGGGCTCAAGTCGCAGTTGTCTTGTTGCTGGTGACCCCCAGCGGACTGTCGATGGCCTACCACGCCGCCGCGGGTCCCATCGCGGCAGTTGGATTGGCGAGCCTGGCAGTCGCCACGGCGACGTGCGTCTCTGTCGGCTTCTGGTGCGCCATAACGCGGCGGTTTGGGGCTCATCGACGCTGGATGTGGCGCTGTTATCTTTTGCTATGCTCAGCCGTCGTGCTCAGGATGATGGGCGGGCTGGCAACCGTCACCGGAGTGACGGCCTCCTGGTTCGACCCGGCCGCGGTCTGGGTAAGCTGGCTCGTTCCGCTGGCTGCTTTCGAGCTGCGGCGGCTTACAGGCAGGATGGGTGCACCCGTCACCAATCCTTCGTGATCTCGTCGTCGTTTCCGGAAATCGAGACGAGAGCCCGCCACACTTCCTGGGAGGTGTTGGACTTCAGCAATCGAACGCTACCGTCAACGCAACACCCATTCGTGAAGCCGTCATGATGGATCTGGGTCTTCGGTCCCAGGCCAATGTTAGTCACCAGCGATTCGATTGCATCCTCCGGCGCCATCCAGTAGATCGATTCCTCGTCCGCGGCCTCGACTACCAGCAATGTCGAATGCGGATGGTCCGTGATTTCGGACCGGCGCCGAGACCCCTCGGGCTTGAAGCACGCATTTGGACCGACGATCGCCACGTACGTCGTCATGTTCGATGGTCGCCGCGACTCGGGACAACGATAAACGGATACATCGGTGGTGACCGCCTTCATATTCACCGGATCGTTCCAGGGCTTCGAAAGGTCAATCGTCCGGTAGAGTGTGTCCTGCTCGAGATAGGGCAGGATCAGCGTGCGCCAACTGTGCAGCGGCTTGCCGTTCGCATCAACGCTGTGGGCCGGCGGAAAAACGCCGTGCGCCTGTTCATAGCTGTGAAGCGCCAGCGCAATTTGCTTGAGGTTATTCGGGCACCGAAGGTGGTCGTGGGCAGACCTTAGATCGGAGCACAACACCGGCAACAGAAGTCCGATCATGATCGCAATGACGCCGATGATCGCGACAGCTTCGATGAACGTCAATCGGCCGATTCGGTTTGGCTTGGCGGCGAATGCGCTGAAGTCGGGGTCATTGTCTGGCTTGGCTGGCGTCGACCTCATTCCTCTTACCCCCGCCGAAGCCTGGATCGCTGGCCAACGGGCGCAGTAACCGCTCACATCACCACTCATCCGTGCGCGGTCCGTCGTTTCCGGCAATCGACATGAGCGCGCGGCGCACGTAGGACGGCGTGCTGGCTTTCAAGAAATGCACGCTGCCATCGACAAAGCACGCGTTCATGCCTCCCACATGATGAAGCTTGCTCGTCGATCCAAGCCTCATCACCAGAGCTTCGTCCGCGTCCACGGGCGCCATCCACGGGACCGAATTCTCTTCGCCGGCCTCGATCACCATCACCGTCGAATTCGGATCGTCCGTGATGTCTGCACGGCGTCTAGGCTCCCCGGGCTTGAAGCACCCGTTCGGCACGACGATCGCCAGGTAGGTCGTCGTGTTCAATGGCCCAGCCGCCTCGGGGCAACGATAAACGGAAACCAGGGTTTCAAACGCCTTCGCGTTCGCCGGATCGTTCCAGGGTTTCGACAGATCAATCGTCCGGTAGAGCGCGTCCTGCTCGAGATACGGCAGGATCAGCGTGCGCCAACTGTGCAGCGGTTTGCCATGCGCATCCACGGTGTAAGCGGGCGGAAAGGCGCCGTGTAGCTGTTCATAATTGTGAAGAGCCAGCGCAATCTGCTTGAGGTTGTTGGTGCACTGGGCGCGGCGTGCGGCGGGCCCAGCGCTACGAACGGCCGGTAACAGAAGTGCGATCAGGAACAAGATGATGCCGACGACCATGACAGCTTCGAGCAGCCGGTTTCTCCGCCTCGGCGTCGGCTTTGCCTTCGGGATGTCATCGTTGAATTCCGGATCATTCTCGAATTCGGCTGACATGGAGGTCATTCCTGATTCGCCGCGCCGAAGCCTGGATCATGAAGTTGCTCGCTAGACGCCACGTTATCGGGTTCACGACCGGAACGCACGCCCTTCTAGGGCGGATGATGCCCCATCCCTCTGTTCGTCCTTGCAACGCCTCGCATAGCGCGGTACCTTGATCAACGACAATTGTACGATGTTCTCACTCAATGGTCTAGTCATACTTGCCGAGGTCACAGCCATGCAAAGGCTCAGAATGACAACCAGGCGGTGGATGATCGTGGTGGCCGTGATCGCCGTCGTGACAACAGCATCGCTCTCGATCGCCGGTGCACGCGAGTCCGCGCGACGCGGTGAGTGCGTCAACAATCTCAAAATGGTCGGTTTGGCGCTCGCGAACTATCATTCAGCCTACGGCAGTTTTCCGCCGGCAACGGTGGGCAACATCAATTTGCCGCCAGACCGCCGCCTGAGCTGGACGGTGGTCGTATTTCTCTACTTTGCGCAAGGCTTGAGCCTGATCGTCGACTACAAGGAGCCGTGGGACTCGCCTGCAAATCTCCGCCCGCTCTATCGACATTGGAGCACACTCGACGACCGTTTTGAGTACACGACACCAGCGATGGAATGTCCTCGCAATCTCCTCGAATGCCCGTCGCACCGCGTCCCGGCAACATCGAGCGCACCGGCACCATCAGCCTTCGCGGGAATCTCAGGACTCGGCACGGACGGAGTCACCCTGGCACCGCCGCATCCGCGGGCAGGGGTATTCGGATACGGTCGCGTGACTCGCATGGAGGACATCACTGACGGTGCATCCACAACGATGATGCTTGCCGAGACGGCCACAGCCAGCGGCCCATGGACGGCAGGCGGACCCGCGACCGTCCGCAGCTTAGACCCAAACCGCAAGCCCTACATCGGCCGGACGCGTCAGTTCGGCGGCAACCACCGGGGTGGAGCGAACATCGCCTTTGCAGACGGATCGGTCCGCTTTCTCTCCGAGACGATCGACCCCACGGTTTTCGAGGCAATTTCGACCATCTCAGGCAAAGAGCAATTACCTCGCGGCTGGGACCAATAACGTCAACTTAGAGGACGAGGCAAGCCAGGCAGGAGCCCGCGGGCGGCCGACATCAGCGCCGCCCACAGCGGCGGAAGTTCGTCAAGTCTTGAGCCAGGTGCCAGCTTTTCCCTTCGGCGCGGAGACATCAACGGTGCCGTGCAAGGTCAGAGAATGGCCGGCCGTTTCCACATCGCCGCCATTGCCGGAGTTTGCGCCGCCGCGGGCGGTGATGGCGCCGTCGAGAACCGTCTTTTGGTCGGACCAAACGGCGACCCTGCCGCCATCGCCCGAGGTGATCGCGCTGGCGTTGATCGTCGCGCCGGATTGCATTGTCGTATCGAGGGCAGTTTGCGTTCCGGCCCGTCCGTGGAAATCGCCGCCGATTTTGACGTAGCCGCCGCCAGTTTTGCCCGACACATCGATCATGCTGCCCGATTCGAGCACAACATCATCGGCGGTGACGGTCACCGCGCCGCCGGTGGTGCCGATGGCCGCGCCGCTGGCCGTCAGCGTGCCGCTGTTGGTGGCATGACTGCCGCCTGTGCTTGCCGCCGCGAGAATGATCTTGCCATTCTGGGTCCCCACGCTCTTGGCCTGGATCGTGCCTGTGTTGGCGACCAGACTGTCAACCACCCCGCCGGCCGCGGTCGAGAGCGTCACCGTGCCGCCATCCGCGTCGATCTCGCCACTGTTGCTCACCCGCTGCGCCGTGAGATCGCTGCTCGCCGCCGCCGTAATCGAGTTCGCGCCCGCCAGGCGGAGCGTGAATGTGTGGCCCGACGCGAGCGTTACGTCGCCCAATCTTGCGGCGATTTCCCCGGCATTCTCCACAGTCGGCCCGACGAGCCCCACCAGCTCCCCACCGTAATTCAAAGTGATCGTGCCATCGTTGACGATCAACGCACTCGTATCGCCGCGCTGGCTGAAGTTCATATTGCCGGCCATGAAATCGCCGTTCGTGATGCCGGCCGTGGTCGCGATCAGCCCGGAAGCATTCACCCGCGAGCCAGCGTAAAAGCGCACACCATTTGAGTCGACGATGAAGACCTGACCGTTGGCTACAACGTTGCCCGCGATCTGCGAGGCATTGCTGCTGTCGTCGCGGATGAGCGTGATCGCCGAATCACTCGTCTGGTTGAAGATGACGCTCTGCTGCGATCCGATATTGAAGGAACTCCAGTCGATGATGGCAAACTGAGAGGACTGATTGATGTCGACCGCCGCAGGCGTCGTGGTGATGCTCGCCGCACCGCCCGCCACCACCCCGCCCTGCGGTCGCGCGTTCGAGGCCGGGGTGAGTAGCGTCCGCTCCTCGAGATTCTCGAGTTCTGGTCGGCGTTCACGGCTCGGACCCCGAGCCCTTGCGAAGTCGCGGTGAGACCGGTCATCCTGTCGAATCGCACGTTTCCAGAATCTCATGGCTGAGTCCTCTCGAAAAGATCGATCTCTCACTTGCAAATCCCACCTTCCGCGATACCTCGCTCACAACCCAAACACAAAGATCGCATACCCCGATGCGATCGCGATTCGGTCCCCGCCTTCGATTGAGAAAGCGATCGGATTCGTGACGACGGTACCGCCCACGTGAAACCGCCAATAACCTGGCTGGTCCAGTCTACCGGTTTAGTTGACCGCGCGATATCGCAGGGTGTGGCGCGAATCGCACGCTTCGCGGTTAAACTGCCGTCGACCTCGAAGCACGAGGATGTGGCTCCGAAGACTGACTCCGAGTGGCCGAAGACCGTGGTCAGATAACGGTCGCGCCACAACGGGCGCGGCTGGCTGCTCTCCGAATCCGGCCATTTGCGCGCATTCTAATAGCTTTCGGAGTCCGAACCCTCGATGCCGATTAATACGCCATTTTAAGCCTTAATATAGCTTTCTAAATCCACACATCGTGTAGGCTGAACTTTCGCGTCGGTGGCGCCTTTGTACCTGAATGGAGTATTGCTTCGATAGTGGCAATCATGATCATGGCAGTTGACCATTGCGGCGGGGAGCGCGCGATCCGTGAACGTGGCATTCGTGTCCGTCTTGCCGGTTCGGGTACAATGCCACATTGCGCGGATCAGTGAGCACCCACGAAGGAAGTTCAGGCGATGGAGAAAGCCAGCGTAGCGGAGGAGAGGAAAACAGAGTCTGACGGTGCGCCAGGGATATCCTCCGGGAGCGGGGGGCGGCGGATGGTGATCCTGGCTCTCCTGCTCGCGATGATGGTCACGGCGGTCGAGCAGCTCGTGGTGTCGCCGGCGATGGCGACCATCATCGCCCAGTTGAAGGGGTTCGAGATCTTTCCGTGGGTGGCATCCGCCTATCTGCTGGCGGCGACCGTGAGCACACCAATCTACGGCAAGCTCGCCGATCTCTTCGGGCGAAAGCCGGTCTTGCTCTTCGGTCTCGGGCTCTTCAGCGTGGGATCGGTCCTTTCCGGCACGTCGATGAGCATGCCTCAATTGATCGCCATGAGGGCGATCCAGGGCCTGGGCGCAGGCGCGGTGGGGCCCGTCGTCCTCACCATGCTCGGAGACATGTTCACGCTCAAGGAGCGGGCTCAGGTTCAGGCGGTTTTCAGCTCGGTCTGGGGACTCTCGAGCATCGGCGGACCGTTGGTCGGCGGGTATCTGACCGAATACCTGGGCTGGCGCTGTGTTTTCCTGCTTTGCGTCCCGTTCGCGGTCACGGCCATCCTGCTCCTCGTGTATTACGTCTCCGAGCCGGCCGTCAAGCGATCGGTGGCACCCATCGATTGGCAGGGGGCCAGTCTGCTGACCGCGGGCCTGACATCGCTCTTGTGGGTGGTCTTGGACGGCACGCGCCGGGGATGGATCGTGAACGTGACGCTGGCCGCCGCGGGACTCATCTTGCTGATTCTGTTCGTGATTCGCGAGCACCATGCGGCCGATCCGATTCTTCCGCTTGACCTGATGACGCGCCCGGTGATCGGCTCGTGCTTGATCGGCAGCCTGTTCTTCGGCGGAATTCTCTTCGGCCTCGAGTCGTTCGTTCCGCTCTTCGTTCAAGGAGTGCAGGGGGGTAACGCGGCGTCTTCCGGGCTGGCGCTCATGCCGCTCTTTGTGTCATGGGCGGTGAGTGTCGCCGTGGCGGCCCGGGCTCTCGTGCATCACGGATTCCGCCGTGCGGGGCTGATCGGCTCGGGCCTGGTGGTGCTGGGAATGCTGATGCTCGTGGTCGGCGCAACGCGGCCGGAATGGTCGCGGCCGCTCTTCATCGTGGGTCTGGCGATCGTGGGAACGGGCATGGGGCCGACTTCGATCAGCTTCATCCTGGCGATCCAGCACGCGGTGACGTGGGGCCAGCGCGGCGTGGCCACCGGCGCCGCGACGTTCACCCGCACGATCGGTGGAGCTGTCGGCGTGGGCGTGCTGGGCGCTGTGCTCGCCACCGGTCTGGGTCTGCGGCTGAGCGCGGCCGGCAGCGGGGGAATTGACGTGTCGTCGGCCCTCCGGCCCGAGACGCACAAGAATCTCGCACCGAGCGAGCTCAAGCTCGTGCAGGCCAATCTCGGCCCGACTCTGCGCGACGTCTACATCCTGATCACGCTGTTCGCGACCATCTCGTTCATCTGCGCTTTCTGGCTGCCGGGCCGGCGGGCGACCCTCGCCAAAACGCAGGCTGGTGAGCCTGAGCCCGAAGACTTCGATGACGAAGACCTGGCAATGGCTGCGGCGGAGCTTTGATTAGCGAGGACGGCCAGAACATGCTACGATGGTTCGTCGGCAGCGATGAGATTTGGGTGGAGACGAATCATGCCGGTCCACGATTGGACTCGAGTGAGCGCGGGGATTTTCCACGACTTCCACCTCTCATGGATCGCCGAGATCAAGCGATCGTTGAACCAAGGTGTGCTGCCGCCGGCATACTACGCGCTCGCTGAACAATTTGCAGGCAGCATTGGTCCGGATGTGCTTACGCTCTGCAAACGAGTCTCCGGGTCGCTCGCCGGCGATCAAACAGGCGCAGCAGGCGGCATCGCTGTCGCCGAATCGCCCCCGAAGACACGTTTCCACGCGCGCACCGAGGTCGATATGTATGCCGCAAAAGCGAAGACGGTGGTGATCCGCCACTCCACCAATCACCAGATCATCGCCATGATCGAGATCGTCTCGCAGGGGAACAAGAACAGCCAGACCGAGTTCGCGGCGTTCGTGCGAAAAGCGGACCAAGCGATCCTGGCGGGCGTTCACCTCGTAATCGTCGACTTGTATCCTCCAACGCCTCGCGATCCGGAGGGAATCCATCGCGCGATTTGGGGCCAGGGTCGCGACGGCGATTTCGCTCTGCCGGAAGACAAGCCGCTCACGTGTGTCTCGTACGTAGGGTACCCCGGAGTCGAGGTATTTCTTGAGCCTGTCGCCGTGGGCGACACCTTGCCCGACATGCCGCTTTTCCTCAGCTCGGAGAACTACGTCTACATTCCTCTCGAAGAGACGTACAACAGGGCCTGGGATTCGGTGCCCGCCTTCTTGCAAGAGATTCTGACCGATGCCAGGCCGCCCAACGGCAAGCGGAAGTCCCGGCGCAAGCGGCGCTGACTGGCGCCGAGTGGCAGGTCGTATCATCCGCGTCTTCCGCGGCGGATGTCAGGCCGGAAGCCCGACTCACCAGCGCCCGCGCCCTGGATATACCTTGCATAATCGCCGCTATTAATCGAAGCTGTTCTGGATGAGAAAAAGCATCGATCCTCCGCCGGTCACCGGGAGACAGGCCGAACGGAGTCGGTCAAGCCGTCGGGTTTGACGCGCACATCGCGTCAGACCGCTGGAACTTCATTGGTCAGGAGCAGAAGAGATCCCATGAAATCGAATCGGACCAGCGTGGCACTCCTCGCCGCCACTCTTTTCACCGCGGTTGTCGTCCCCAGCTCAGTCGCCGACGATCGCAAGGCCAAGGCCGCCGGCGCGGCCGCAGGCCACGAAGGTTTTGATCCTTCGGTTCGCCCTCAGGACGACTTTTTCCGCCACGTCAACGGCCGCTGGCTCGCGACCACCGAGATCCCCGCGGACAAGCCGGCTGACGGCTCGTTTTATCAGCTCAGAGACAAGAGCGAATCCAACCTCCGGGCGATCATCGAGGAAGCCGCCGCGGCCACTGGCAGCGCTCCGGGATCAGAAGCGAAGAAAATCGGCGACTTCTACAAGAGCTTCATGGATGAGGCGCGGGTCGAGCAGCTTGGAATGAAGCCGATCGAAGCCGACCTGGCGAAGGTCGACGCCATCAAGGACAAGGCCGACTTGATTCCTACCATCGCGAGCTTTCAGCGCGAGGGAATCACCGGGCTCTTCGCGGCATTCGTGACGAGCGACCAGAAGAAGTCCGACCAGTACATCCTCTACCTGAATCAGAGCGGCATCAGCCTGCCCGACGAGGCCTATTATCGCGAAGAAAAATTCAAGCCGCTCCGCGAGAAGTTCCTCGCTCACGTCGAGAAGATGTTCAAGCTTGCTGGAATTGCCGACGCGAAGACCGAAGCGGCCAGGGTGATGGCCGTCGAGACTGCTCTGGCCAAGCACCACCTGGACCGCGTGAAAAACCGCGATCGCACCCTCACCTACAACAAGATGGACCGCAAGGCGCTCGATTCGCTTTCGCCCGGCATCGACTGGAACGCCTGGTTCAGCGCCGTGGGTGACGTCAAAGTCGACGAGGTGGTCGTGCGCCAGCCCGACTACCTCAAGGCGCTCAGCACCATCCTTAACGATACGCCGCTTGCCGACCTGAAGGCCTGGCTCAAGTGGCAGGTCCTGACCGACGCGGCGAGCTTGCTCAGCAAGCAGTTCGTGGAAGAAGACTTTGATTTCTTCCAGAAGACGCTGACCGGCTCGCCGGAGATGAAGCCGCGGTGGAAGCGCGGTGTGGCGATCGCGGAGACCTGTCTGGGCGAAGCGCTGGGCAAGCTGTATGTCGCCAAGCACTTCCCGCCTGCGGCCAAGGAGCGGATGAAGGAGCTGGTCGCCAACCTGATCGAGGCCTACCGCGAAGACATCCGATCTCTCGACTGGATGACCGCCGAGACACGGAAACGTGCCCTCGAGAAACTGGCCAAGTTCACCCCCAAGATCGGCTACACCGAAAAGTGGCGTGACTACACCAAGCTCGAGATCAACCCCGACGATCTGGTTGGCAACGTGCGCCGAGCGGCCTCGTTTGAGCGGGCACGCAACTTCGCCAAGCTGGGCAAGCCGGTCGATCGTCAGGAATGGGGCATGACGCCGCAGACCGTCAACGCCTACTACAACCCGGGCATGAACGAGATCGTCTTTCCGGCTGCGATCCTCCAACCGCCATTCTTCGACATGAATGCCGATGACGCATTCAACTACGGCGCCATCGGCGCGGTCATCGGCCATGAAATCGGCCACGGCTTCGACGATCAGGGATCAAAGTTCGACGGCGACGGCAACATGGTCAACTGGTGGACCGGCCCCGACCGCAAGGAATTCGAAAGCCGCGCCAAGAAGCTGATCGAGCAGTATAACACGTATGAGCCCAAGCAGTTGCCCGGGCAGAAGGTCAACGGCGCCATGACCATCGGCGAGAACATCGGCGACCTGGGCGGGCTTTCGATCGCATACAAGGCCTACCGGCGGTCGCTCAAAGGCCAGGAGGCGCCGGTGATCGATGGCTTGACCGGCGATCAGCGGTTCTTCATCGGCTGGGGCCTTGCGTGGCGCACCAAATTCCGTGACGCCGAGCTGGCGCGGCGGATCGCCACCGACCCGCACTCACCGGCCGAGTTTCGCTGCAACGGCGTGCTGCGGAATCTGCCGGAGTTCTACGCGGCCTTCGGCGTCAAGGAGGGAGACAAGCTCTGGCTGGCGCCGGAGCATCGCGTGCGAATCTGGTGAGCTCCTGAACGATGTCAGCCGACCTACCGGACCCTGTTGAACACCCCCGGCGTCCCGGCGCCGGCGGGGCCGGAAAGGACCAGTCTGCCGCCCGCGGCACCGGAAGGGCGGACGACTGGCTGGCTGAATTGCTCGATCACGCCGCGGAGGAGTACAGCACCCTGCCCACGGAGGCCGCCGCTGCGCACGGGGCAGGCGGTGCGCCGGGGCGAGGGCCCGCCTCCGGGCCCTCCGATGCCGATCCCGCCTCCATCGGCCGCTATCAGGTGATTCGCCGGCTCGGTCAAGGCGCGTTCGGGCGTGTGTTCCTGGCACGCGACGCCGAGCTACAGCGGCAGGTCGCCATCAAGGTGCCGATCACCCGCGGGGCCGGCGCGATCGTCGATCTCGAGCTTTACCTGAACGAAGCGCGCGTGCTCGCGCGGCTCTCCCACCCCAACATCGTGCCGGTGCACGACGTGGGCCGCGCCGACGACGGCCGCGGCTACGTCGTGTCGATGTTCGTAGCGGGCGGCGATCTTGCAGCCAGGCTCAAGCTGGGCCGCCCGCCGTTTCTGGAATCGGCCAGGCTGATCGCCGCCATCTGCGACGCGATGCATTACGCCCACACTCGCGACCTGTTCCACCGCGACATCAAGCCCGCCAACATCCTGATCGACGACTTCGGCGTGCCCTACCTCGCCGACTTCGGGCTGGCGATGAAGGACGAAGACTACGGCAAAGGCCCGCGGTTCGCCGGCACCATTGCCTACACCAGCCCCGAGCAAGCCCGCGGCGAGGGGCACCTGGTCGACGGCCGGTCCGACATCTTCAGCATCGGGGTCGTTTTCTACGAGATGCTCACCGGCCGCCGGCCGTTTCGCGGCGATTTGCCCGAGCACGTCCTGCGCCAGATCACGAGCACCGAGCCGCGTCCACCCCGCCAGATCGACGACACGATTCCCCGTGAGCTCGAGCGCATTTGCCTGAAGGCGATCGCCAAGCGGGCGTCCGAGCGGTACTCGACTTCGCGCGACATGGCCGAAGACCTCAGGTACTATCTGAGCACAATCTCAAGCGACCGCGGTGCGCTCGCGCCCTTCACGCCCTTGCCGCTGCTTCCGGCTGCACCCGCCGCCGAGCCAGCGCCCTCCTCGCCACCGGCCTCGGCCCAATCCGACCTGGCCCCGCGTCCGATCAAGGTTGTTCCCCGCGGGCTTGGCTGTTTCGACGAGCACGACGCCGATTTCTTTCTCGAGCTCTTGCCCGGACCTCGCGACCGCGACGGCCTGCCGGACGGCCTCCGGTTCTGGAAGACCCGCATCGAGGCGCCCGAGGCCGAGAAGACGTTTCGCATCGGCCTCATCTACGGGCCTTCGGGATGCGGCAAATCGTCGCTGCTCAAGGCCGGGCTCTTGCCTCTGCTTTCGCCCCGCGTCAAGCCCGTGTACATCGAGTCGACCGCCGCGAATACCGAGGCCAGCTTGCTGCGCGGGCTGCGCAAGGCGTTTCCCGAGCTGCCCTTAATGCTCGGCCTGCTCGAGGCGATGGCATTCCTCAGGCGCAACCATTCGCTCCTTGCCGAGCGCAAGTTGCTCCTGGTGCTCGACCAGTTCGAGCAGTGGCTCTTCGCGCGCGGGCGTGAATCAGGCTCGGAGCTGATCACCGCGCTGCGGCAGTGCGACGGCGAGCACATCCAGGCTCTCTGCCTCGTCCGTGATGACTTCTGGATGGCGGCGACCCGGTTCATGAGGGACTTGGAAGTCGACCTGGTCCCGCATCGCAACGTGGCTGCGGTCGACCTCTTTGACGTCAAGCACGCCCGCCGGGTACTCGCGGCGTTCGGCCGCGCGTACGAGAGCTTGCCCACGGAACCCACCACCATGAGCCGCGAACAGAACGCGTTCCTCGACCAGGCGACGCCTGGGCTGGCACAGGACGGCTGGATCGTGCCGGTGCGCCTGGCCCTCTTCGCCGAGATGGTCAAGGGCAAGCCCTGGACTCCGGCCACGCTCCGCGACGTTGGCGGCATGGACGGCGTGGGCGTGCGGTTCCTGGAAGAGACGTTCGGCTCGGCCCGCTCCAATCCCGAACATCGCTATCACGCTCTTGCCGCGCAGGCGGTGCTGAAATCGCTGCTTCCCGAGAGCAACTCGGATATCAAGGGCCGCATGCGTTCGAGTGAGGAGCTCCGGCTCGCCTCCGGCTACAAGGACCGGCTGGACGACTTCGACCATCTGATCCGCATCCTCGACAGCGACCTCCGGCTGATCACACCGGTGGATCCGCTGGACGACGCCAGCACGCCGTCGCCTCAGGCTGGCCGCTGCTATCAGCTCACGCACGATTACCTCGTGCATTCGCTGCGCGAATGGTTGACGCGCAAGCAGAAGTCGACGCGTCGTGGGCGGGCCGAGCTATTGCTGGCCGAGCGGTCCTCTCTCTGGAACGCGAAGCCCGAGAGCCGTCAGCTTCCCCTGGCCCGAGAATGGGTTTCTATACGACTGTTCACTAAGCCCGCCGCATGGAGCGAGCACGAGCGGCGAATGATGAAGCAGTCCGACCGCAAAGTCGCTATCCGCGGCATCGCCGCGGCCGTTGCAATCTGCGCGCTCGTGGTCGCGGGCCTCCAGGTTCGCCTGTTTTACAACGAGGCGTACGAAAGCAACCACGCAATGGACCTGGTGCTGCGGCTGCGAAGCGCCGAGATCGCCCGGGTGCCCGAGAGCATCGCCGAGATGCGCGGCTATCGCAAGTGGACGGACCCCGCGCTGCAAGAGCTGCTCGCGCGCTCAGCGAGCGACCCGGATCGGAAGCTGCGGGCGAGCCTCGCCTTGCTGAGCGAAGATCCGTCGCAAGTCGATTACCTGTCGAGCAGATTGATCGATGCCGGCCCGGTCGAGCTTGCTGTACTTTGTGAATTCCTCAAGGGCCACGCCAGTTCCCTGAGCCCGCGGCTCTGGGCAATGGTCGAGGAAAACGGCCCCGACGACACGCGCATCCTGGGCGCCTCGGGGCGCTGGCGCGTTTCGATCACGCGAGCCCGCGGTGGAAGGGCGTTGCGAACAAGGTCGCCGGTGCCATGGTCTCGGTGAACCCGATCCATGTGAGCCAGTGGCTCGAGATCTTCCGGCCCGTCAAGGAGCAGCTTCGAGCCGCGCTTCGGGAAATCTTGCGCAGCGACGGCCGCGATGAGACCGATCGCATGCACGCGATGAACTTTCTGGTCGACTACGCCTCGGAAAACCCCGACGAGCTGGTCGAGCTGCTCCAGGAAGCCGGCGCCAAGGAATTTGCCCTGGTTTTCCCCGAGATCGCACGGCGGCCGGACCAGTCGCTCCCGTTGCTCGAGCGCGCGATCCGCGAAGACCCAGACCAGCCGCCGCGAGGCGAAGTCGAGAAAGACCGCCGCGCCGAGCGCCAGGCCAGGGCCGCCGTGGCCCTCTTCCGCCTGGGCGAGGCCGAGCGAGTCTGGCCCCTCCTGGCACACAAGAGTGATCCGCGGCTACGGAGCTTTCTCATTCACTGGCTCGCCCGGCTTGGCGACGATCCGCGCACGTTGCAGGCTTGCCTCGCGGGCATCGCGGGCACGGCCCATGCGCCGCCTGAGGCACCCGCCGGCAAAGCGCAGCAGCCGCTGGGTGATCCCAATCGAAAGGCCCTGTTCGACGGGGACACTTCGATCCGCCGTGCGCTCATCCTGATCGTGGGGCAGTACGACCCGTCGCACCTGCCGGCACCGGATCGCGAGCGAGCCATCCAGATGCTGGTCGAGTTCTACGGCACCGATCAGGATCCCGGGATTCATGGCGCGGCCCGATACACCCTCTCGCGCTGGCATCTCGGTGAACAATTGCGGCAGATCGATTCCGCACTGGCACAGAGCAAGCAGATCGGAAACAGACGCTGGTCGGTCAATTCGAGCGGTCAAACGATGGTGCACCTGGACGGCCCGATCAAGTTTCGCATGGGTGTTGCGGGCAACGACCCCGATTACCAGAACGAGGTCGAGCACCAGCGGAGGATTCCCCGCCGGTTTGCCATCGCCGCGACCGAGGTTTCCATCTCGGAATTCGACGAATTCTGGAAGACCCATTCCGCGAGTTTTGACAAACCGCAATTCGGCCCCGGCTCTGACTTTGACCTGCCCCGGGCCGGGGTGACCTGGTACATGGCGGCGGCCTACTGCAACTGGCTGAGCGAGAAAGAAGGTAAGCAACCGGTGTACGCCAGGAACGACGACGGCAAATTCGCCGAAGGAATGCGCTGCGATGTCCGGGCCTTCGATAACGGAGGCTACCGCCTTCCCACCGAAGCCGAGTGGGAATACGCATGCCGCGCCGGCACGGAAACCAGTCGGTACTACGGTCATTCACTGGCACTCCTGCGGCAGTATGCCCGGCTCACCGACTGGGAGAAGGTGAGCTTGCTCAAGACCGGCAGCCTGCTGCCCAACGACTTGGGCCTCTTCGACATGCTCGGAAATGTGATGGAGTGGTGCCACGACGCCGACTACGATTACAAGGCCCTCGCCAACGACCAATCATCGGACTATATTTTCAATAAAATACTCAACAGCCGTTACTGCGTGATGCGCGGGGGGTCGTATCGCAGCCGGCCGCCCGACGCTCAGTCGGCAGTGCGCGCCAAGTACGAGCCGGGCGTTTCCGAGTTCACGATCGGCTTCCGCGTGGCCAGGTCGCTCCCTTCTCCGTAGCGGCCGGGCCTGCGCCTGGCCGCATCCGCGGATTGCCGCGACCCTCTGGCCGGGGCATCACATCCTTGACCGCGACCCCAGGCACTGCCAAGATACTGGTGCAAAGCGGCAAACTCCCAGAACCAGGTCAGTCGACGAACGCTGGCACGGGCGGAGGTCAGAATGGCGAAAAAAGACGTTCACCATCTCGGGCAGACCCCCGATGGCGAAGACATCTTCGAGCATCCGCTGGCGGCGAATCTCCACGAAGACCCAGATCAGCACGAGCATCTGGTTACATTGACCGGCTACCCCGGTCACTCGAGTATTGATGGAAATATCCGGCTCTACCTCCACCATGATTTTCAATCCTATTACGAGCTCCAGACCAAAGATATCCGGCACATCTGGCCCAAGATCGGCGAAGATACCACCGAGCCGGTGAATGTCGGCATCGTCGCCGCGGCGCAGCCGCACCTCGTGGTTCATACGACCCTCTCGAGTACGGCCGCGTCATTCTTGAAGGGGCACCTGGTCGCATCATTCCTGGCACGGTCGATCGAATCGGCTTCGGCCCCGGCAGTAGTCGAAAAGACTCCGCCTCCACCTCCGCCGCCACACGGCGTCGTGACGGAGCCCATCCACCTTCACCGTGCGGCGCGGCGGCCCAAGCCGCCCGAGTAGATCAATCGGGAAAAGCCCCGCGCCGGCCGCCGGCCGCGGCCATTCGGTTGTCTTATTTGCCGATCAATCGAGCTCTCACACCGTTCGCTGAGGCGATCGCGCGATGCTCTCTCTCGACGATGCGGCGCCTTACTTGCTCGCGCGGCGACTGATCGATCCCGACTGGATCATCGGCGGGTCGCTCACGATACGACACGCCGCGAGACGAAACGCCAACCTGTTAATCGAGGGGCCCGGCGGAGCAGGGCTCTTGATCAAACGACCCGGCGAGGCGGAGGCGCGCAGCCGGGAAACGCTCGGCGCCGAAGCTTCGTTCTATCAATACTGCCAGTCCGAGCCCGCAGCCGCCCGCGTGGCCGCGATCGCACCTCGGCTGATCGCTTATGACGGCGAGGGCCCCGTGCTCGCGCTTGGGCTATTGAGTGAAGCGGTGACCCTATCCGCATTCCTCAAGCCAAATGCCGACCAACGATCGGCGATCGCAGTCGCCGGCGCGATCGGAGGCGCCCTGGCCACCGTTCATCGGACCTTCCGCACGCCGGAGCTCGCGCAATGCCCGCGCCTGGCCTGGCTTTCACGCGCGGCGCCCTGGGCGATGGCGCTCCATCGGCCCACCCCCCAGGTGCTCTCGATCCTCAGCCCGGCCAATGCCGAGCTGATCCGCGTGCTTCAAACGGAGGAGGGCTGCGCTCGGGAGCTTGATTCGCTGCTGGAGGGTTGCGGCGCCGAGACGGTTATTCACGGAGACTTCCGGCCGGACAACGTCCTCGTCAAGAACAGTGGCACCGAAGGGCCCTGGGAAATCCGGCTCATCGACTGGGAGATGGTCCAGCTCGGCGACCCCGCGTGGGACTTGGCCGGCGCCTTGATGGCCTTCGTGAAATCCTGGGTCGTCTCGATACCGATGACGGCCGATCTGTCGATTGACGAGCGCGCCGCGCTGGCGAAGTTCCCGTTCGAGACCGTCCAGGCTCTGAGCCGGTCGCTGTGGAAAGGCTATCAGGTCGCGGTGGAAGCAGATCAAATCGAACTGCGGCTCTTGCTCGATCGGGCCGTGAAGCTCTCGGCGGTGCGATTGATCCAGTCGGCGTACGAAATCTCAAGCGAGCTGAGTGTCCTCGATCCGCGATCGGTGATCATGCTTCAACTGAGCGCGAACGTGCTCTCACAACCGGAGCTCGCCCGCGCGCGGCTATTCGGCATCCACGGGGCGCGGCGCACTGATGACCGAGCTGCATCCCGATCTATGGAGCGTGCTTGATGCGGTGGTAATCGATTCACCCGCGAGCTTCACGGTTCTCGGCGAACATCGCGAGCTCGCCACGCCAGCCGCGGACGACTTTCCCGGCGAGGCGGCCCCGCCGTGGGAGCTCGCGCTCTCGGATGTCCTGTATCGCGTGCTCTACATTCGACCGAGCCGCCTTCGCGAGCCGTTCCCCTCCGGTGAGCCGACTTCGCGGCAGCGGCTATGTGCCTTGCACGCGGCCAATACCGGGCGCGGAACGTGGCATAGCGGCTGGGTCGTGCGCGAAGTGGATGCGCAGGGGCACCCCACGCTCAGCAAGGATGGTCTCACAATCTGGGCCGCGCCGCAGGAGGTTTACACTCCGTGCGGAAAACTCGAGCCGGGCCAGACGTGTTTCGTCTGGGTCGGCAAGGAGCTGCGGATTCGCGTTCCTGGTTTTTATTTTGCCGACGGCGAGGCGCTGGACGAGTGCGGTCCAGACGATTCCACGCCGCTCATCCGGTACTACTGGCACTTGACCAGCGAGGCCGCGGTTCCATTCATCGCCGCGGCAACCGAGCGGCTCAATGCGGACGACGTGCCATTCTGCCTCAAGGTACTTGCGGACCCGCATGCGTTCGGCGCGCCGATGCGGGCTTGATCTTCTTGCGCGGCGCTACGACGCGCGGGCCCGCGATGCGATCGCGCACATTCACGCGGCCGTCGAGTCCGGGCTGCGGGAGAGCGTGCCGCTCTTCACGAAGCCCATCGCGAGAGGATTGGGCGCGGCCGAGAGCCCATCCGGCCCGGTGAGCTTCGGAGACCACCGATGCAACCTGTCCGCGCGTGCCCTCTGGCGGTCGTTTCTGCGCGGCGACCGCGACCGCGCGGCTCGCGCCGCCACATTCGCAGCAGTCTACAAAGCGGAAGGTCTCGACCCGCGATTTCCCTATCTGCAAGCTGGCTCGATCGATCATTTTCAACTGCCGATCGCGTGTGAAGCGACGGCGCGGGGCACGACGCTTTCCGATGCTCGCGTTAGCGCAAGCCGACGCACCATCTCCGCGAGAGATGCCACGATCCGGATCGGCGAGTCGCTCTGCCGGCAAGCCGTCTGGGACTCGACCGGGCGCTATTGCAACTGGATCGGCCGAGTGCGCATGGGCGAGTCGGAGCGCAAGAGCCCAACCGGCGTGGTCGCGGCGGCGCTCGGGCCCGGGCTGCGCGAAGGCTCCGCCGGCATCGCGCTCTTCCTGCGCATCTTCACGCCGTGACCGGTCACGAAGAGTTCCGGCGCACTGCGCAGGGGGCGATGGCTCGATCGCGCCTGCCGGTAAGCGGCCCGCAGCGGACAAGCAGCGACCCGATCCGGAACGGCCCTGGCCGTGCGCGTGAAGCGGCCATGTTCCTGCTGCGCGCCGCAATGCGAGACGCTGAATCCAGGGAACGCCACCTCGTGCAGGCGCGAACGGCGCTCACTGCGGTGCTCGGCGCGATCGATGCACGCATCGCCGTTCCACGATTTGACGCGACGATTCGCGACGGGCTCGCCGGGCTGGGTGCGGTGCTGTTGACGGCTGTCCATGCGCTCGATGATCGCTCATATCTCGACCGCTCGCGCGACCTCGCTCAAACCTTGATCGATCGTTATTCCGAACAGGACAACTGGCCGACCGGCTTTCCCGGCGGCGGACCGAACCCATCGCTTTTCTCGGGAACCGCCGGCATCGGTTACTGGCTGCTCCGGCTCGACGAGCCGGAGCGAGTTCCGTGCTGGCTTTTCCTCGAACCGGCTGACGTCGATGATCCGGCCTCGAGCGCTCCACGCGAAACGGTGTGGCCGCCCGGCTGGTCGCACGCGGTCTGAGCGTGGCGCGCGCGATCATGGTATCGGCGGCTTCGCCGCGGCGTCGACGCGCAGTATGGCCTGCTCGGAGAGCTTGGAGCCGATCAGCGCAGGATTGATTCTGCTTTCGAGCACCCAGTCGTTCACGCTCAAACCGCGTTCGATCATTCGCAAATCGTCAACTCGCTCGGCCGCTTCCACAAACCGGCGAACGATCGTGTTGTCTTCTGCCAGCACGCATACGTATCGCCGGCCGTTGTTCTCGATGAGACTCGAGTCCGGCACGACGATCGAATCCTCGGGCGCGCCCGCCTGAATCTGCACTCGAGCCAGTAGCCCTGGCCTGAGTGAGCGATCGACGTTGGAGACAAGCACGCGCAGTCGCACCTGGCCCAGCGGCTGGACTTCACGATCAATGAAGTCAATCAAGCCTTTGCGCGGAAAGTCCCGTTCGTCTCTCACAGCGATACGAACCACGTCGGCCGCGCCGTTCTTACCGTCCTGCAAGAGGGCGTCGAACCGGCGAGCGGTGCGTTCCTCAATGTAGACGTCGAGAGCAAGCATCGCGTCGGACCTGAGCGTTGTCAGGGCCGCACCTGCCTGGATGAAGCTCTCCTCGGACCCGACGACGCGCGCGATCACGCCGTCAAACGGTGCTTTGACCCGCGTCGACTCAAGCTTGAGCTTCATCAGATCTCGGTCAGCCGTTGCACTTTGCAAGGTTGCTTGCGCCTCGCCGAACCGCGCTTGTCCCTCGCCGGACCGTCTCGATCCGGGCTGCAGGTCGAATCCGGTCAAGCGAGCCTGCATCCGCATCACCTCGGCCTCCGCTTTTTGCAGCTCGAGCTCGGCAGACCTTGCGTCAAACTGGAACAGCACATCCCCTTTCTTGACTTGCTGCCCTGGTTTGCAAAGCGCTTTTTGCAGCGTTCCACTCATCGGGGAATTGAGCTCGACGCGGTGCGCTGGTTGAAGTGGCGACGGCTCAAGTTCGAGTTGACCGCCAACGTGGCGTACAACCGGCCGGATCACAACGAACTGTCCGCCCACGATGGGCGCACCGACTACCGTACCGGGAACCACGGCCCGTTGTCCGGCTGCCTGGGCTTTGGTGCCCTGCGATTGTTCAGTCGGTTCGCCCGCCCGGACACTCCGATTCTCGCCCGCGGGCACCGGCAGGAGCGGCAAGCACAGAGCGGCGAGCACCAGCAACTTCATTGATCGAGCCCGGCCGATCGACGGCTTGGCAGCGTCAGACAGGAGCATTTCCAACCTCCTCTTGATTGCGGACGTGCTTCGAAATCCGCTACCACCAATTGGCAGCGGACGATGGACCTCGGACAAGAATGCCGCCGTGGCCACGAGAGCCTCAGCATAGGAACCGGCAGCAGACGGCTGCGACCAGACTACCCAGGCGTCACACGATTCCTCTTCCGTGCGCTCGAGCTCCCGGCGGGCCAGCCAGGCGATCGGATCCCACCAGTACAACCCGAGCACGATCGCCTCGAGCCAGCGCACCCAGTGATCGCCGCGCTTCAGGTGGGCCAGCTCGTGCGCGAGCAGTGCGTTCTGCTGAGACTCATCAAGCCGGCCCCAGAGCTCGTGTGGCAACAAAAGCCGGGGCCGGCCTGTGAGTGAAGCCCAGACGAACGGCGGAATCCGCGCTGGAATGATCATCACACGCGGAAGCCGGCGCGCGCCCAACCCGATGCGCGCCGCAATTTGCTTGACACGCTCTTGCAGGGCTTCGGGAGCCGCGATGCACACGCGGAGCAATTTCCGAAAGCGCCGGATGCTCAGAACAACACATGCCCACCAGATGACTGCACCCGCCAGCCAGCCCAAAGCGATCAGGATCCGCCATGGCCAAGTCCCCGCCGTTGGCGTTGACGCCGCGTGCAACGGAGACGGAGCGAGTACCCGCTTCTCCGGAGATCCGGCATCCGACGACCGGGATGACGTGATTTCCACCGCCGGGACAACCACATGGATCGCCAGATCGCCGGCTCGCGCATCCATGACCGGCACTTTCCCCCACGGCGGCGCCACGTTCAAGACCGAAGGCGTGACCAGCTTGAGCAGCACCAAGAGCCAGAGCGTGTGCGCGAGCGCCGGCCGGCGCCGAAAGAGGCGAGACCCGGCCGCGGCGACAAGCGCCAGCCCGGCGGCCCACGCCGCGTTGCTCACGGCGATCCGGAACAGGTCATCCACCGCGGGGCTCCTTTCTGGCTGGATCACGACGAGGCTTTGACCCTGGCACCCGCTCGCGCTCTTTACGCAGAAACTCGTACAGCTCTTCGACCTCACCCGGGGAGAGCGGGCGAGACCGGACCAGATTCATGAGCAAGGGCGCAACCGCACCGCCGCAGAGCTTGTCGGCCACGCCCTGCAGCCGCCGGCGAATCAGCTCGTCTCGGCCGACCCTCGTCGTGAAGATCAGCACCCCCTCGGACCGGGTGTGGCGGACGAATCCCTTGCGCTCGAGCCGGCCCAGCAGGTTCTGCACCGTCGCATAGTGCGCCTCGCCGCCCTGCGGGTACAGCACATCGGTGATCTGCCGCCGCGTGGCCCGGCCTTCGTTCCAGATCACATGCAGGATCGCCAGCTCGGTGTCGGTCACATCCTCAGCAGGTCGGCGAGCCATCGCAGCCTCCTAGTCATATTGCCTAGGCTGATGGTAAGGCAATATGCCTGAGGCGTCAAGTAGGGTCCGCCACTGCGGACCGTCCGCGTTCAGCAACTCAAGGGCTCTGCATGGCCTTCCAGGCTTTCAGATACCTCGCCGCTTTCGGGTTTGATGCGTTCCACTTGGGGGCGACGGGGTCGTCGGCGATCAGGAGCAGGCCGCGGGCGACCATGCGATCGATCTTGGCCATGTTGGGGTAGTCGATCTTCTCCCAGTGGTCTCCGGCGCCGTGGTAGTCAGGATACACGAACGCCACGCACAGCGTGTGCGCCGGCACTCCCAGGTCGGCAAGCGCCTGGTTATCGCTACGGCCGAAGTACGAGTCGCTGAACCTCGGGTGCTTTTCGAGCTTGACCCCTTCGGCCGCGCCCGCGGCAGCGAAGACGTCGGAGACGTTCGAGTAGCCGTGGCCGGTGAGCGCGGCGGCGCCGACACGCGGGCCCTCGGAATCGTCGGTTCGCCCCACCTGCTCCAGATTGATGTCGGCCACCGTTTCCCTGATCGGCACCAGAGGGTGCCGGCCGTAATACCTTGAGCCCAGAAGGCCGTGCTCCTCGCCGAAAAAGGTCATGAAAAGGATGCTGCGCTTCGGGCGGCTCTTGAGCGTGGCCAGCGCGCTTGCGATCTCGATCACCGAGACCGTGCCGCTGCCGTCGTCGTTGGCGCCGTTATAAATCTGGTCGCCTTTCTCACCGGGTGCGCCGTGGTTTCCAACGTGATCATAATGGGCGGTGACGAGTACGTACGTATTCTTCAGATCGGGATCCGATCCTCGCAGCAAGCCGACGACGTTCCGCACCTTCACCGGGCGGTTCACCGGCTCGTCGAGGCGTACCGAAAGCGTGAGCTTCTTCGCCGGGCCAAGCGGTAGCGAGTCATAGACGGCGAGGACCTTGGGATCGTGAACGGTCAAGAGCGGTGGTCCGGAGCGCTCGCTTGCGGAAAACGCGGACCTCCGTGGGTTTTCCGGATCGGTCGCCCGGCCGGGGGCAAACCCCGTCGCCGCGCCCGGGAGCCGGCTCAGGTTCACCACGACCGCGGGCTTGAGAGCGGCCAGGCGCGCCATGAACGCAGTGACGGACCGGGTTGCGGCCCTGTCTCTGGAGCCCACATTCGGAATCACGGCCAGCACGGCTTTGCCTTCCACCTGCTGGGATGTCAATGACTCGAGCACCTTTGTGTCGCCGGCGTCGATCTTGAAGACCGGGGCAGACCGGACATTGAACCCGCGCAGGCGCTGCAAGCTCACCAGCTCCTTCCCGACCTGAATGGACGGGTTTTCTCCATTGCCGAGCTCGAACGCAAAACCCCCCGGCGCGGTCTCGGCGAGCTCCCAGTTGGCAGTCTGGAAATAGCCGTCGTCACCGATCGGTTCCAGCCCCGCGCGGCGGAACTGGGCGGCGATGTACTCGGCCGCAAGATCGAGCCCGCGCGACGGCGTATCCCGGCCCTCGAGCAGGTCGGAGGCCAGGAACGAGAGGTGCCCTTTGAGCGAGTCGGCCGTGATCCGGTCGAGAGCGGCAGCCTGCTCAGCGGGAAACATTTTTTCGGCCGGCGCAGCCGCAGCACCCGCCACCAGGAGGAGCGCACCGGCGAACATGATGAACATCTTGTGAAGGCGGGAAGCTGGCTGCATTGGATAATAAATCCTCGTACAACTACGCATTGACGCTTTGGGCAACTGAGAGTACTTTTTTCATTCTATTACATCCGTCGAGCATCTCCTACCCACGGAGGGGTAAAATGCGGATTCGCCCACTCACGATTGCATACCGATGCGCTGGCTTGCTGTTCGTGACCGGCACCGTCCTTTCGCAAGCCCATGCCGACCCAATCACTTACAACGTGACTGATATGGGGCACTTGATCGCGACGGGTTTCGATTCGAACGGAAACGTTGTCGGCCAGTACGCTGGGAACAACGTCTACTATACATTTGCGACCTCAGGTTCAAACGCGGGATCTCTGCAATTGTCGTCCACTGCACCGACGACTACGGCGAATGGGAACGACCCCACGAACCCTGGCAATGTACCGGGATACTCGTGGACTGCCCAGTACGGCGGGAACGCGGCCGGCCAGGCTACCGGGCTCGCCGGCCAGACCCTCAGTAACGGACAGCAGGGCGTCTACTACGCGTGGGAGTATTCAGGCGGTCAATTCACCGTATTTCCACAGCAGTACCCCTATAACCCGCAGATCAACGCGGTGGGCCAGGTCGTCTTCAACGCCAACGACATCAGCGGAAATGCCCATGGGTATCTCTACAGCAATGGCCAGGTGACCGACATTGGAACGCTGCCCGGTGGAATTCAGACCCAGATCTCGGGGATCAACGATCACGGGGTTGTCGTGGGCTCTTCCAATCTTTCATCCCCTCCAGGCATCATCGCTCCGTTCGGTGGGCAACCGACTGCGTTCGTTTATGAAAATGGCATAATGTATAACCTGAATAATTTGATCGCTCCAGGAAACACTCCGCCTTATCTCCAGGGCGCGTTTGCGATCAACAATGCCGGTCAGATCCTGGTCGGTGGAAACGGAGGGCACGACTACCTGCTCACTCCGTCGAATTTGCCGACCGTGCCGCCTCCGCCGCCGGATGCCGTGCCAGAGCCTTCGGTGCTCGCCTTCGTCGGTCTGGCGATCGGCGCGTTAGGCTTCCGCGCCGCGTTAAGGAAGCGGAATTGGTCCGTGCCCAGATCCGACTCGTGAGCCTTCAGGGCGTCGTGACCACGGACTTGTGCGCCGTCGTTCCTGCTCGTTCCTTCGAATTCTCTCGCCAAGACGATCCAACCCAAGGAGGGGAATGATGCGTGCACGGCCACTTGCGAGGGGAACCCATGGCGCGATGCTGCTCTTCTTCATTGGTTTGGCCACGTCGCAAGCGCGAGCCGACCCGATTTCACCGGTCACGTATAACGTCACGGACCTGTCCGCTCTCAATCCGCTCAATGTTACGGGCTTCAATGCATCTGGGAACCTGATCGGCCAGTACTCGTCGTCACTGAATTTTGTGTACACGACTTCAGGCCCGGATGCTGGAACGGTGCAGACTTTTCCCGTCGCCAGCACGCCGACGGGCGCGTTGCCCGAGCAGGTATCGCTGCCGGGATATTCCTGGAGTAACGCTCTGGCGAGTAATGCAGCCGGTCAGGAAATCGGGATCTCCAATCAAAACATCAGTAGCGCGAACTACGGTGCCGAGGCAGGCTGGTTCTATTCAAACGGGCAGTTCACGGTGTTTCCATACTTCGCGTCGACGCCAACGGCGATCAACGCGTCAGGGCAGGTCGCGGGATTCCACTCTAGCGACGTGAACGGCCATCCCAACGCCTTCCTGTTCCAGAACGGACACATTACCGAGCTCGGAACCCTGGGCGGAGCGAATGCCGCCGCCCTGGGCCTGAATAATCAGGGACAGGTTGTCGGCTGGTCTTTGATCGCCGGCAGCCCACTCGTACCCAACAGCTCTCAACTCAGCAACGCATTTATCTACGAAAATGGCACAATGTATAACTTGAACCTCTTGCTCAATAGCGGCGCCCCTCCGATCGTTCTTACCGGCGCGCTGGCGATCAATAATCTCGGCCAGATCCTTGCGGTGGGGCAGGATTCGCACGATTACATTTTGACTCCGTCGGATATGGCGCCGCCGCCGGCTCCAGCCGCGATCCCGGAGTGCTCGACGCTGGCCTTCGCCGGCCTCGCGATTGCGCTGGTGAGCGCTCGACGAATTCTCAGGCACGCGAGGCGGCCGATCCGCCAACCGACGTCCTGAACGATCAAGGGTCCTTCTTGGTCGCTGATTCGCGTTCCTTCTTGCTCTTCTTCTCGACTTCCTCGTAGTGCTTCCGCCGGGCCTCGAGCAATTCCGGCTCCCACTGGAACTTCGGGGCCTTGCTCAGGTCGAAGCCGGCGAGGTGGGCGCGTTCCTGGCGACGATCGGGGCGAACGTAGCGCCACGGGCCATCGCCGAAAACCTCGTTGCACAGCTTCGCGACGTCGGGGTCGTAGGCTTTGAGCTCTGCGCGCGTGTCGACGTGGTTGTGCTGCGAGTCGTTCTGCCGATTGGTATCGAACCATGATTGCACAGCCTCGGCCCAGTATTCGCCCGCATTGCTTCCGGCATAGGTCCCACGCCAGAGCCCTCTGGCCTGTGCATCCTTGTAGGCTTTGCGGAGCCGCGGGGCGAATGTCGGGTCGACCGCCGCCAGGCCGACACCGTGGATGCCGTGGCCGAACTCGTGAATCAGGATGTTCTCCGTGGAATAAGGATCACCGCGATAATTGAGCAAGTTCTCCTCGGCGCAACTGACAACCGGAACTCGCCGGCTGGCACCCAGGCCGCGCGCCCGAAAGTTCCAGTAGGCTTTGGGCTCCATGTTGCGGTGCTCGGGGATATCGGTCGTGCGCTCCGAGTAGGCCATCACGGCGACGCGGATCTTGTTCTTGATCAGCGCGTCGCGGACATCTGGCCGGTGCTCGAGCATATGATTCACCAAATAGGCTGCCTCGCGCAGCGCAAAATCCGAGACCTTGGCCGAGCCGACGATGGGCAAGCCGTGAGCACTGATGTACTTGGTGTAGAACGGGTCGAGGCCGAGGTCTTTGGGAGGGGCGGTGACTGGTGCCGGCTCGTCGGCAAACGCTGGTTCGGTAGCGATCAAATTGGTGAGGATGAGGAGAACGACGGACAGTAGCCGAACGAGCCAGCGGCGGGCGATACGCATGAGTTGGTCCTGAATGGCCGGTACGAATCGGAAAATCGTCAGGCTAAAGCCTGACCTACTTCGGATACCGTTGAACGATCCCGTCATGGCCGACGATTTTCTCGATCTCATCGAGCTCGGTGGGCAGGAAATCGGTGAAGTTCTCGTACCCGGTTGCCGTGATGACGACCACGTCTTCATAGCGATAGTAGAGCGTTTCCTCCGGAACGCGGAGCTGCGGGTCGATCGAGAAGACGTGGCCGGGCTTGAGCACGCCGCGTGCGTAAGATCCATCATCGTGCACTGCCATGCCCACCGGGTGCGAAAACACTCCGCCGCCGGTATCCACCAGCCGGTGGGCGGCACGCTCGTAGATCGGCTTGGAAAACTTCGCTTGCTTGAAGATTTCTCCATGGCGGCCTTGGCCTCATCGCGTATGGCTCGTGGCGTGACACCGGGGCGCAGGCGCGTCATGATCGCGTTGCGGTAATGGAGAACGAATTGCAGAATCTCTCGCTGCTCAGGGCTGAACTTCCCGCTCACCGGCCACATGCGTGCGACGTCGCTGGTGTAATAACCGCATTCCGGAGCGAAGTCCATCAAGACGAGGTCGCCGTCCTTGAGCGCGGCCGTGTTGCGGTAGTAGTGCATGTTCCAGATGTTGGCCGTGCCGGCGGCGGTGATCGAGCGATAGCCTTCGAGGCGAGCGCCGCCGGCGAGGAAGACGTAACGCGGCCGCCGCGTCGAGCTGATATTCAAACACGCCCGGGCGGCTGCTCTTCATGGCCTCAATCAAGCCGCGGCCGGCGAGCTGGGATGCGCGGCGAATGAGCGCGATTTCGCGGGGCGACTTGACCGAGCGGAGCTCGTCGAGGATCGGGTTGAGATTACGGATCTCCGCGACAGGAAATCGGGACTTGAGCAGAGTCTGGAAATGGGCCTCGCGCGACGGGCGGCCGTCCCAGGGGTCGGAAGTGATCGCCGTGTTGGCACTTCGCAGCTCGTCGCGGCTCTGGCCGTTTCCTTCGGCCGGCGCGAACGGAGTGTAAAGGATCGTGCCCGAACCGCCCGCGATGTTGCGCATCGACTCCTCGGTCATTTCCTTCGAGCTGAGAACAGCCGCGGCACCGGTGATCTGCTTCACCAGCTCGGCGTCGCTTGAGGAAATGACCTTTCCTTCCGCGCTCTCGAGCCGCGCATCGCGCGGTGGAAGCACCACGGTTGCCTTGCGTTCTTTGCCGTTGAGAATCAGGTAGGCATGAGGTGTCTCGATCCCGCAGAGGTAATAGAACTCATTGCTCTGCCTCGGGACGAGGAAGCCGTTGGTCTTGGGGGCGCCCTGAATGATAGCGACGGCATGATCGCCGATGCGGTCGAAGATGATGTTCCATCTCGACTGGAACTCCTCGGGCGGGAAATCGGTCTGGTGAGGTGGCGATTGCGCCAGGAGCAGGGAGGGCCAGATCACGAAGAGTAAGAGCGACCAGGCGGATCGGAAGAACATGACGAGAACCTCCTCGTGGACCGACTGAATCGAACGCCCTTGGGCTGGAGTCGGGAAATCGTCAGGCTAAAGCCTGACCTACAAGGTTATTTCGAGCCTCTCGCCTTTGAATACGACCGGGCGGGGCTTGCCTTCGGGCATCAGGAGCAGCTCGAGCGGGCGCTCGAGGGGCGGGCGCATGCGCGAGCCCGGGGCGAGACCGATCGACAACCGCTTGGCCTTATCGTCCCAGCGCAGGTCGAGGCCCATCCAATCGCCGGTGCGATAGGCGAACGAGATGCCGTCATCTTCGTACACCATGAATTTGCCGTCGGCGCCGGGGTAGATCTGAAGCGTGAGGGGGCCATCGACCACTTCGCCGGTATATTGCTTGACGGGGCCCAAGGGCAGGATTGTCCCCGCGCGGACGTAGAGCGGCATGATGGAAAGGTTCGTCGACACCCTGAATTCGCGGCCGCCCTGGACCGGTTGACCGGACCAGAAGTGGTACCAGACGCCACGCGGCAGGTAGATGCTCCGGGGTACGAACCTTGTATCGAATACGGGTGCGACCAGGATGTTCGGGCCCCACAGATACTCGTCGCCCCGAGCGACCGCCTTCGTGTCATCGCTGTGGTGAATCCAGAGCGCACGCATCACCGGCAACCCAGTCTGGCATCCCTCGCGCACCACGCTGTAGAGGTAGGGCATCAGGCGATAGCGGAGCTCGAGAAACTTGCGGCAGATTGGCTCGACCTCGGCATTGTGAAGCTCGCGAGGATCAGGATTGGCGGCGTCGCCGTAGGTGCGGATCTCGTCCGGGCCGAGCGTGCCGGTATTCCAGCCCCAGGGCAACCGCAGCATCCAGGTGCGGCCGTGCGAGCGAAACAGCGGGCAGAATGCGCCGAACTGAAACCAACGGACGTATAGCTCGCCCGTCAATGCCCGGGTCGGCACGAATCCGCCGATATCCGTGCCCCAGTAGGAGATTCCTGTCAGGCCGGTGTTGATCGCCACCGAGACGTGCGCTCGCAAGGTCGGCCAGGTCGAGTAGACATCGCCCGACCAGAGGAATGCCGCGTAGCGCTGCATGCCGGCATAGCCGTTGCGATGGAGGGCAAAAGGGCGGGTGTCGGGGCGGTCGATCTGGCATCCTTCGTAGTACATCCGAATACGCGCGAGCCGAGATGGACCGTCGAGTGGGTCGCCCTCGTCGGGCCACCAGCCGTCGACGCCCTTGGAGAAGACGCCACGATGAGCGTTCCAGTAGCTTCCCGCTTTTGACTCATCAGTACGGTCCTTGTCGAACGGATCGCTCGCGCGGCCGCTCACCGATTTGGCGCGGATGACGACATGCGGCACCACGTGAAAATGCTGCTTGTGCAGCTCGTCGAGCATCAGTTTCGGGTCAAGGAACACCCGTGGATTGAATTCGAACGAGCCGTGGCCGGTGTTCCAGCCGGACGGGCAGAAGCCGGTGCCCAGATAGATGAGCGTGTCGCAGGGAAGCTTCTTTTCGCGAAACGTGCGAGCAACCGACATCACGACTTCGCGGCTGGCGAGCGTGCGATGCGACTGCTGGTAGCCCAGCGACCAGAGCGGCGGCATTTCGGGGAAGCCGGTCAAGCGCGCATATTCGGCCAGGATGCGTTCCGGCTCGATCGCGGTGACGATGAAGATGTCGAGCGGGAGCGCTGCGCCCTGCGCATCGGTGCGAATTTTCCCGGGTCTGCCGTCAAATCAAATGTGCCGCCGGGCTGGTGCACGAACATGGCCCAGCCGCTCGTACCGATCAGCCAGGGCACGGGCACCCGGCCGCCATGGGTGCGCAGGCTGTATCCACCCTGGCCGCTGCGCATGCGGTCAAGGGCGCCGCGACGATCGAACTGCCGGCCGCCTTCGCCCATGCCAAGAACAGGACCAGATCCCAGAGCAAAAGAAAAACCCCCAGTGGCTTCGTCGAAGCGCAAGTCTTGCACGATGCTTCCATCGGCCCGCGCGACGCGAATCACGAGCGGGCCGGGGAACAGGCTGACCCCCACGTCCGCACATGCCACCACCCCCGGCTCGGGAAGCTCGGTGACGCGAAGGGCAGGGGCCTCGGCGGGGAACTCGACCAGAGCGCCCGTCGATGGGATGGCCTGCGCCTTGCCGGCCTCGATCGGCACCAGACTGATCCGGACGATGCGGTCGCCGACAGGGGTGACCGTGAGCTCGACCGGCTTGCCGGCGATGACCAGGGCGGCGGTCGTGGTGGCGAGCGGCACGCCGAGAAGAGGCACTGCTCCCGGGGTGGCCAGGGACTTCAACACGGTTCGGCGTGAAATCGGCATGGTGCGCTGCTCCAGCGTTCGAAGGATTTGCTGGGTTCTGTCTGTGCGAAGGAGGAGGATCTGCGGTCGTCCGCACTCGACCCCCCCTGGCCCCCCCTTCTTAAGGGGGGGAAATTAAACGCGAGCATTCCTTTGTCAGTCAGGATCTGCGGTCATCCGCACTCGACCCCCCCCTGGCCCCCCCTTCTCAAGGGGGGGAATCAAAGCGCGAGCATTCTTTCGTTAGAGTGGCATCACACCCTGAGCACCTCCTTGTTCAACATCATTTTGTGGCCGTCTTCGCGTAGAACTTCCACTCCGGCTTCCAGTCGGGTGTGAGCTTGGAATCGGACAAGAGCGCGCGGACCATCTCGATCGGGATCGCGTTTTCTTTGAGGATCGCGTCGTGGAACTGGCGGTCGGTCATCTTGCCCGATTCGACCAGCTCGCGATGGAGCGAGCGGAGCTGCAGGCCGCCCAGGAGGTAGGCTGCCTGGTAGAGCGGTCCGTAGGATGTCGTGAACGAGCGCCGCACTTCCGCGGTTGCGTTGTCGCGCTCGTGGCCGATGCGGTCGACCAGGAAGTCGATGCACTCCTTGGGCGTCATCTTCTCGAGGTGGAAGCCCAGCGAGAAGATGATGCGTGCGCAGCGGTGCATGCGCCAGAAGAGCATGCCGACGCGGTTTTCGGGTGATTTCGCGAAGCCTTTATCCCAGAGCAGGAGCTCCCAGTAGAGTGCCCAGCCCTCGCCCCAGAATGGAGTGTCGAAGAGCGCGGCGATAGGTCTTGTAGCGAGAGGTCATGTAGCCCTGAAGATGATGGCCGGGGATCACCTCGTGAAAGACGGTGGCGCGCGAGAAATGGATGTTGTTGCCGCGCAGGCTCATCAGCTTTGACTCATGCGGCATCGTGTTGGTCGGAAACGAGACGCTGATCACCTCGCCGCCGGTGAAGAACGGATTCACGAGCTGGCGCTCGGGAGTCATCATGTCCATGCGCCAGGCGTCACGACAGAGCTGGGGAATGGTGACGAGCTGATTTCGATCCATGTACTCGATCGCCTCGAGAGCCAGGTCGCGGATCAACTGGCGGCTGTTTGCCGGGCTCGACGTGCAGGGTCTTCACGTGCTCGAGCGCAGCTTTCCAGTCGTCGCCCTTGCCCATCTCGCGCGCAGCCTTCTTCATCTGGTCTTCGCACCACGCCAGCTCGGTGCGGGCGAGCTCGATCAGCTCTTCGGGAGTGTACGCGATCATCTCGTACTGGAGCTCGGAAAGGAGCGCATCACGGCCGATCGGGTTGCCGACGATTTCACTCTGACGCGCTGCCGTGGGGTCGGTGCGGGCTGCGCCGGCTGCTTGGGCGTCTTCGCGCGGTGGTCCGCCTGGTCCGGCTCCAGGACCGCGGCGCCGGCCGCCGCCGGGGCCGAATCCTTCGCCGGGGCCACGCGCGACAGCACCGAACTTTTGTCGAAGGGCCGTCGCATAGGCATCGATCGCCGCGTCGGCGGCCTTGTACGGCTCTTCGACCCACCACGTGAACATCGGGTCGTAGCCGTCATAGAAGCTGAACCAGCCGCGGAGCGTCGATGCGCAGACCTTCGGTCGTGGCCAGTGCGCGATTGACCACCACACGCTTGGCCGCGTCTTTGCCGCGAGAGTCGCGCTCGAGGGCCGATCGAGCGTCACCGATCTGCTTGGCGAGCTTGGTCAGATCGCCGGCGACTGTTGACCAGGTCATCGGCTTTAGCTGGCGGCGCGCCAGGTCGAGCTCGAGGATCGTGGTGCCGAACGGGACGAGCGAGGCCGACTCGGCTGTCTCCTTGCCGCGAATTTCGAGCTGGCGCAGCTCGTGCGCAAGCTGGTTCTTCATGAGCAGGAAGTCGACCTTTCCGTCCTGGCTCAATCGGTGAAAAGTCGAGATTGCCAAGCTCGTCAAGCCAGTGTTTCGTGAACTCGCGCAACCGCTCATCGCGGCGCGGCGAGGCAGAAGGCGGAAGGGAGCGCTGCAAGGTTACCCGATCCGTCTCGTGGCGTTCGATCGCACCGCGAAGCTCGCTGCGGTCGTTGCTCATTTCCGCGAGGTCGAGCCCCGCGCTCGAGGAATCATGAGCCTGTGAACGCCCACTCACGGCGGTGTCATCGAGCGCGCGGAGTGAAGCGAGCGCGGTGGACGCGACGGGCGGCGGTGACGCGTCGCGCGAGTTCGGCGCGTCATCGAGCAGGTGCCGCACGAAGAAGTCGCGCAGCCGGCGCTGGCCGTAGGCGCCGCCCATGCCGTGGTTGGCGCCCGGCACGACAACAAGCTCGAAATCCTTGTCGGCCTTGATGAGTGCATCGACCAGCCTCATGGTCGATTCGGGCGGCACGTTCGTATCCATCTCGCCGACGATCAAGAGCAGCTTGCCTTTCAACCGGTGGGCGTTGTCGATATTTGACGAGGCGGCGTACCAGGGACCGACCGGGTATCCCATCCACTGCTCGTTCCACGAGGCCTTGTCCATCCGGTTGTCGTGGCAGCCGCAGGCCGAGGCGGCCGCCTTGTAGAATTCAGGATGAAACAGCACGCCGCCGGTGGCATTCTGGCCGCCGGCGGAAGTGCCGTAGATGCCCACGCGATCGAGGTCGTAGTACGGGTATTTCTTCGCGGCGGCCTGGTGCCAGAGGATGCGGTCGGGGAAACCGGCGTCCTTCAAGTCGTGCCAGCAAACGTCGTGAAAGGCCTTCGAGCGGTTGGCGGTTCCCATGCCGTCCATCTGCACGACGATGAAGCCCAGGTCGGTCAAGAACGAGAATCTGCTCGCCGGTGCTCCAAGTCTTGGGCACGAACGATCCCTGCGGGCCGGCGTAGATCTGCTCGATCACCGGGTATTTCCGGTTCGGCGTGAACCCCTTGGGCCGGCAGATGATGCCCCAGATGTCGGTCTTGCCGTCCCGGCCCTTGGCGACGAACACCTCCGGCGGCTGCCAGCCCGTGGCAAGGAGCGCGGTTGCATCCGCCGTTTCAAGCTTGCAAACCAGGCCACCGTCTGAGACTCGCCTCAACGTATGTGCCGGGGGCATGTCGATGCGGCTAAAGCTGTCGATCAAGAACCGGCGGTCGGGCGAATACTGGGCGGTGTGGCTGCCGTTTCCCTCTGTGAGCGCGATCAGTCCGGTGCCGTCGAAGTTCACGCGATAATAATGGATGAGGTATGGATCCTCGCCCGGGTTCTTGCCGCTGGCCCGGAACCACACCTGGCGCTTGTCCTCGTCGATCTGATCGACGCCGCGCACGACGTAAGATCCGGGTGTGATCACGTTCTTGAGCTTGCCGGTGTTTGCGTCGATCAAGTCGAGATGCCGCCAGCCGTCGCGTTCGGTGACGTAGATGATCTCGTTGTCGGAATCGAGCCAGGTGACGGTGCCGACGTTGAGCGCCTCGCGGTGCGCCGTCCAGATGAACGTGTTTGTCTTCTCATCGATCAGGTTGCGTGAATCTCCGGTGTGCGAGTCAACCTCGATCAGGCCGAACCGCTGATGACCGCGGTCGATTTTCTCGTAGGTAAAGTGACGGCCGTCCTTTCGCCAGCGGATTCTTGGCGACTCGAAATCGACCCGGTCGACCTTGGGCTTCGTGCCCTTCTTCGCCGCGACGTCGAAGAGGTTGAGCTCGTAAACATCAAACCTATCGCCGGGCAGCGGGTAGCGGTGCGTTTGCAGTTTCGCCCGGCCGCCGCCGGGCGGCGACGACTGGATGAGGTAAACCTCCTTGCGATCGCCGGGCTCGACGCGCCAGGCCACGACCCTGCTCGAATCGGGCGACCACGAGAGGCGATCGTAAGCCATGCCCTCCTTGCCATCCTCGGTGAGCTTCGTCTCGAGTGGCTCTCCCTCACGGCGCAGGTAGACGTTGTGGTCCTTGACGAAGGCAGTCCACTTCTTGTCAGGCGATTGCTCCGACTTTCCCGCGCGAGCAAACGATCCGTCGCCACGTCTCCCTGGGCGAGCGCGGCCGGCGTCTGCGGCCTGACCGGCCGGAGGATCGTTCGTGATTGCTCCCTGGGATCGCGTGCACTCGTAGGTGCTCAGATCGCAGCGCCAGGTCGTTTCTCCCATGCGGAACCGGATGGATTTCCCATCGTCGGCAAACTCGATCGCGTCGAACGGGAGCTTTTCGGCGGAGATGCCAGCCGCAGCGCTGGCTTTGGTCAGAGCGGCCGCGAGCTTCTGGTGGTCGAAGGCCGGCTCGCGCGTGCCGCGTTCGGCGTCGACCAGGATGAACTCACGCTTGCCTGCGGTCAGATCATTGCGATACCAGAATCGATCGTTCTGGTGGAACCAGTGCGGGGTGATGCGGGCTTTCGAGACGAGGGCGTCGCCGGGGCCTGTTCGCCCCGGGCGAGCTTGCATGGGCGGTGAATACCAGGGGTCGCCGGGGGGCGGGACGAACGGGCCGAGGTCTTCGGCGTCTGCTTCGGGGGCTGGTGCATCCTGGCGGGCCTGGGCCGGCGTGTTTGCGAGTGGCCCGCCGAGTGTAAGGACACAAAAACACACCAGGAACAAATCACGTTTCGATCCTGACATGGGCGAGCTCCGGGTTAAGTGATCGGCTATTGCGGCAAGTCGCGTGTCGAGCGTCCCGGAACCGATTCATGGCGCAAGGGACGATTGGGGGAGCACCCTCACCCCGACCCTCTCCCGGAGGGAGAGGGAGAAGGAGCGAGCCTCACAACATCCTGGTTGCCGGGCGCGGTTCCAGGTTCCGTCGGCGACTTCCACGGTCACCGCCACGACGATCGGCGCGGACTGGTCGGGGCCCTTCACGAGCTCGATGCGCTGGATGACTTCGTTTTTCTTGGGGGTCACGGCCAGGTAGCGGATCTGCCGGCCTCGCAGCTGGAATGCCAGTTTCGAGCCGGGCACGTCCACCACGCGAATATAATCCGCGAAATGAACGCCGTTTTCCAGCGGGTGGTCTTCAACCGAGCCGCCCGAGTAATGGAGCCTCACCACCATCGAGACGCTTCCCTTCGTCCCATAAGGGTATCCCCAGCCGCTGACCCCGCTCAGGAAGTGGATCGCCTTCGCCTTCGCGTTGCAGGCAAGCTCGACCGATCGCGGCATCTGGGGTGGGAACTTTCCGTCCGGGCCGTAGAGCAAGACCACGTTCGGAACTTTGCCCGACTCGGGGTCGACCAGGGCGAACGGAACGCCGGAGAAGGTCTTCGGCGTCCAGTCGGCAAAGACCAGACGCTCCATGTCGGAGTTCTCGTCGTAGAACATGCCTTTGGTGCTGGCGATCGTGGCCACCTTGCGCAGGTCGAGCGGGAGGAACTTCATCGGCTGGGTGAGGAACGCGAGCAGGTTTTTGATGTCATCGGTGGAAACCTGCTTCTCAAATCCTTCGGGCATGAGCGACTTCTTGGAGACCTTCATCTCATCGATGTCTTCGCGCAGCACGACCTG
Source organism: uncultured Planctomycetota bacterium (assembly GCA_963823665.1). Taxonomy (GTDB): domain Bacteria; phylum Planctomycetota; class Planctomycetia; order Isosphaerales; family Isosphaeraceae; genus CAVXHV01. The sequence continues at coordinate 250,953 of CAWGMQ010000006.1, read as the reverse complement.
GCGCTTGGCCTCGGCGTCGATCAGCTCGACGGAGGTCTTCGTTTCCGAAGAGAGCAGGCCGTTGATCACGCGGCCGTCGGTGGTGGCGACGGTGTACTGGACGAAGTTTCCCTCGACGCTGCGGCTGGGGTCGACGATATGGGTCAAGAGCTCGAGCCGCGGCAGGGCACCGGTGCCCGTCAAGTCCGGGCCGACCTGGCCGCCAATCGTGCCATGCCGGTGGCACTTGGAGCACTGTTCCTGGAAGACGACCTTGCCGCGAACGGAGTCGCCCCCCTCCTTGAGCAGCGGAGCGAGGCGATCGAGCACTTTCTGCCGATCGGGGTCGGGCAGGCCGCCTCCCTTGGCCAGCAGCGCCTTGGCACGCTCGGCGATTTTCTGGTCGGGATGCACCGAAAGAGCTTGCTTCTGATCGAGGGCCAGCTCGGAGATCTGCGCCTTGCCGTTCTCGAGCGCGTCGACCAGAGCCGGGCTCCAATCGGCGCGGCCGAGCATGATTCTCAAACCGCGCGATCGTTCGCGGGGCCTGAGCTTCGCCAGCGTGTCGGCGATCGCGGCACCCACCTCGGGTGCTTTGCTCTGGGCAACGGCGTCAAGCAGACCGGCCGCAAGCTCGGACGAGCCGCCGGCGGCGATCAAGTCCAGCAACTGCCGTGCGACGGAGCCTTCCGAGGCTCGCAGCTCGATGAGCTGTCGAGCAGCCTCGAGGCGAGCGGGCTCGGCGAGTTTCTCGTTCTTCGCGGTCGCGATCAGAGAGCTCGGCGATCTCGGCGCCGAGCTCCTCGAAAGCCCGGCTGCCCCAGAGCCCGGCCAGCCGCACGAGCTGCCCCCGCGGGGCCGGCGGCAGATCGACCATCAGCCGCTTGAGCGATTCTTCACCCGCCTTGTCCAGCCGCGCGGGCTTGTCCTTGGGCCAGCCGCGGGCCAGTCCGCGGATGATCGCTTCGGTCGGCCGCTTGGTCGCCGCCGGCCATGGATGCCAGCAAGCCCTGAGCGCCGTCAACCGGACCGCCACGTGCCCAGTGCTCGGCGACGCGGGTGGCAATCGCGATCAGCTCGGGCCCGGCGGGCTTCTCGCCGTGCGCGGCAAGCGATTTCAAGAACGCCTCGTCGTTGCGGGCCGCGGCGGCCGTGGCCGCTTCCGGCAGCCACACGTCGCCCGCGACGGCTCCGCCACGGAGCGCGGCCACGACGGCTTTGGCTGCCTCGTCGGTTGCGGGCTGATCGGCCAGCCCGAGGAAGGCCGCGAGCCGGACCTGGGCGTCGCTGTCTTGCAAGAGCCCGGCCTTGACGATCGCCTGAGCCGAGACTGGCTCGACGGGCAAAACCTGGATCGCGTTGCGACGCACTCCCGCGGATGGATGCGAGCAAAGCCGCGATTGCGGCAAACTTAGCCGAAGGAGGCGATTCAGCCGAAGGAGACGATGCGCCCAGCGCTCCCAGGCCATGCAGCGTCCAGAGGGCGTGGATCGCGCCCGGCATTCAGTCCGATCGCATCGACCGAATTGTCCAGCAACGATCTTGAGCAGCTCGGGCACGACGTCGGTTTTGCCACGCTCGACCAGCAGGCGCTGGGCGTGCATGCGCCAGAGCTGATTGTCGTCGCGGAGGGCGGCGACCAGGCCGGCAGCGTTTGTGGATCGAGCGCGGGGTGGGGCCTGGCCGGGGCGTCCTTAAAGACGAGCCGGTAGATCCGCCCGTGGGTCTTGTCGCGAATCGGCGTTTCATACGCAGCGCCGCGACCGGTCTGGAAACCATGTGGCGTGGGGTTGTGCTGGACGATGTAGTTGTACCAATCGATTACCCAGACGTTGCCGTCGGGCCCGACCTCGGCGCAGATCGGCGCGGTCCATTCGTCGTCGCTGGCGAGCATGTTCCAGCCGTAGTAATCGGCGACGTCGCTTCCGTTGCGGTCCAGTGTGAAGGTGGCGATCAGGTGCCCGGTGGGCTCGGTGACAAACGCCGTCGCATTCCAGTAATGGGGCGGATAGGTACGCGCCGTGTAGAGCGCGTGGCCGGCCGCCGCGGTGAAACCGCCGTGATAGTCGACCTGGCGCACCCGCTCGGTGATCGGGTAGAACGAATTCGAAGCCGCGATGCTCTCGAGCTTGACGGCCGACCAGCCCCGTACGGCCTCGTAATAACGGTTGGGAATGGGCAAGTACACGCTGGGGCAGCCGTTGGCCGTCGATCCGAAGACCAGCCCCTCTTCGCTGAAGCCGACGCCCCAGGAGTTGTTGCTCGTGCTGCGCAGGAACTCGAGCTTCGAGCCGTCGGTCTTGAAGCGGTAGAGACCTTGCCCGAACCGCACATCCTCGCCGCCGACTTTGCCGCGAAACGCCGAGTAGCCCACGATGCCCCAGACCCAGTTGTCGAAGCCCCAGCGCAGGTTGCTGGGGCCGGCGTGCGTGTCGCCAATTCCCCAGCCGGTGAAGAGCACCTTCTTCAGATCGGCGCGGCCGTCGCCGTCAGTGTCTTTCAAGAAGAGCGTGTCGGGCGCCTGCTGCACGATCACGCCGCCTTGCGAGCAGAGCAAGCTGGTGGGGATGTTCAGCCCCTCGGCGAAAACCTTGAACGAATCGGCGCGGCCGTCGCCGTCGGTGTCTGCACAGATGGTGATGCGGTCACGGCCCTGGCCGTCGCGGCGCTTGGTGTTGGGGTAGTCCGTGCTCTCGGCGATCCAGAGCCGGCCTTTCTCGTCCCACGTCATGCAGAGCGGCTTAAAAATCTCGGGCTCGGCGGCGAAGAGCTTCGCCTCGAATCCCGCCGGGAGAACCAGGTGGCGGCTGGACTCTTGCGGTGACAGAGGGTTTTGCATCCGGCGGATCGGCTCGCCCTGCGTGCCCCACTGGCGGCCGGGGAGGTAGTTAGGGATCTCCACAGGAGATTCGGCAAAGGTGAACGGCGGCAGCCCCGATGCGACCCGGGGGCGGCTGTCGAAGACCTCTCCCTTGGCCGAGGCCCAGCGAATGCCGCGCTCGACCAGGTCTTGAAAGCTCGGTTGCTGCCAGGTCCGCGCGTCGTGGCCGTAGGCGGTATAGAAGACACGGCCCTTGCCCTGGGTGCGCACCCAGGTCCACGGCTCGTCCTTGCCCCCCTCGGAGCGAACCTGGAGCAGGTGCCGGTCTTGCTCGTTGTGCTTGCGGTGGACGTAGGTCTCGTCCCAGGTGCGGAACGGCTCGAAGCCTTTCATGATCGGATGCTTGTCGTCGACGATCTTGGTGTCGAAGACACCGGTGCCGTGGCGCTGGAACTGGGCTCCGACCAAGGCGATGTATTTTGGAGAGTTGAGGAAGCAGTACGACGCACAATGCAGGGGCACGAAGCCGCCACCCTCATCGACGTAATCGAGCAGAGCCTTTTCCTGTTCCGGCGTGATCGATTCCGTGTTGGCGTAAATTAACAGAGCGTCATATTTGTGCAGGTTCTCGCGGTTCAAGTCCGAGGCTTTCTCGGTGTACGTAACGTCGATGCCTCTGCCCGCGAGCACGGGCTTCAACTGGGCGGCCCGATCGGCGGGCCGGTGGTGGCCGCGGTCGCCGAGAAAGAGAACGCGGAGGGGCGTCTGCGAGGGTTTGGGGTTGGCACGCTCTTGCATCGCGCCGCGTCCGAGCGGGGTGACGGAGAGGGCCAGCAGGAGTGCCAGTGTGAGCGTGCGTGGCATGGTTGGTCGGTCTCTCGAGGGTGCACGTCGGTTGACGGTGGCTTGCCGGACGGCACCTTCGGTGCGCGGCCGTGATCTCTTGATCAGTTCTTCGTGGCTCTCTGGGCCATTGTCGGACTCGCGGGCTTCGTCGTCCAGACGGTGACCTTCAACTCGCGGATCGTGAGGGTTTCGCGGTGATCGCTCTGGGTGTTGGCACCAAAGAGCCCGGCGTGGAGCTCTTTCTCGTCGTCCAGGAACGCCGCGTGAGCGATTTCCAGCGTGCTCGAGCTGTTTCTCGTCAAGTTTTCGAGCTCGAGCGAGTAGCGGCCGCTCACCCGGCGGAGGGTGAGCCGCAAGTCGTCTCCGATGGTGATGAGGCCGATCTCGTCGATGTCGGTGTCGTTGCCGTCGGGGTTATTCACCAGGAACAATCGATACGAAGCTGGGTCGGGCCGGCGGATCAGGCCGCCGCGAATATTCTTGTTGCTGCGAGAACCGGCGTACAGCCCGAACTGGCCGACAACCTTGAGACCGGGGATATCGGGAAGAAGCGCGCTGATCTCGAAATCTTCCTTGCCGGTGAAGCCCAGATCAGCCAGCCGGAAACCCAGGTATTCGCCGGTGGGCAGCTTGTCCTGGGTGTTGAGATCGCTGCGCGTCGTCGTCAGCTCCAAAGCGTGTCGAAGAGGGCTCAGACGAAGATTCGGGTCGCGCGCCGCGAGGGCAGAGCCCGTGCCCGGCAGACGGTGCGTCAGCCCGGTGCCGCGGCCGCCCGAGTCGAGCAAGGTTCCGCGCGTGGGACTGGTAAAATCGAGATTCACCGTGCGAGCCACGCGAACGGGAGGCGGGAGGATGGCGCGGACGTACGATACCGTGTCGTTCTCGGAGACGCGCGGGTCAAGGGCCACTGTGCCGCCATTGATCTGGGCGGTGTGGTCGTGTGCGACCGTCACGCCGGGTTCACCGCTGCCGGAGGATGCGAGAGGAAAAACCTTAATCAGGCCCGTGAAGACCTTGACGCTTGTGGAGCCGCCGTCGGCGACAGACAGCCCGAATTCCGTTCCGAGGTCGACGATTCTGCCGCTCGGCGCAATCACCGTGAACCCGTGCGCCTGCACGGGCACGCGGGCCGTGAGCGTGCCGTACAGAAGTCGCACTGTGGTCGCGGACACCAGCTCGACGCCGGACCGGCCCTGGAGGATGATGCGCAGCGCCCTCTCGAATTCGATCTCGGCGAGGCCTTGCTCCATGCGCAGCAGCTTCCCCGATCGCATGTCTCGCCCGGGCTTCTGATCCGAGCCCACCCAGCGGCAATCCTGGGCGTTGATCAACCAGGCAACGTTCGCGGGCTCGGGCACGCTACGGTCCTGGCGCGGCCGAATCGGCCCGATCAGGCCAGAGAAGCGCAGGCCGGCGAAGGCGAAGAGCGCCAGGGCAATTCCCACGGCGATGCCCGCGAGCAACTTTGCCCGCGGACGCGGCAGCCAGGAGCGAACGATCCTGGTGGGCGGGGACGGCCCGGGGGCAAACCGCGAAAGCCGGTCGAGTGCCGCGTCGGTCGCGTGGCCGGCCCGCACGGCAAACTGGATCTCGGTGTGATGGTGAAAGTAACGGGCGAACTCCCGTCGCCGCCCGGCGTCTGCGAGCAAGATCGCCTCGAGCCGGCGGACGCCGTCGTCGTCGATCAGCCCGGAGCAATAGGCGTCGACGAGCTCTGGGAAATCACCATCTGGGTCGCACTGGCCGTTCATACAATCCTCTCCCGGGCCATTCCTCTTTGCACACATTCGAACAGGACGCGGCGAATCCGGCGCAGCGAGTTGTGGATGCTGTGCGTCGAACGCCGTTCGCGCTGGGCAACTTCTCGCAGGCTGGCCGAGCGCTCGTAGCAGGCCTCGAGCAGCTCCCTATCTTTCTGGCGCAGCTTTTTCATGCAGTCTGCCAACCTGGTGCGCCGCTCCTCGAGCTGCTCGTGCTCGAGCGACTCGTGGGCTTCCACGAGCGCCAGATTCAGCTCGTCGCTGAAGTAGAGCCGTTTTCGGCTGCGGGACCGGAGAAAGTTGAGGACCTCGTATCGCGCCACTCCGCACGCCCAGTTGATGAAGCTCTTGCCGTGGTCGAACTGCTCGAACTTGTCCCACAGGACGAGGCTGGTTTGCTGAAACAAGTCATCGGCATCGTCCAGGTCGCGGACCAGCGAATAAATATAACCGAAGAGCTGGGTCTGGTGCTGCCTCAGAAGCGTGGGATAGTCGGCCCGGTGGTCTTCCTGACCGCACGCGCAGGCGGGCGTTTCGGCATCCACCGAGTCCCTGGATCCGGCCGGGCGCGAGAGCCGTCGACCTGCTGGGTGCCTGAGTCGCATTCGATCCATCCTCGAGCGGATTCACTCATGAAGCCGGTACGCGCGCTTGCGCGATGCGGCGCGGCGGGTATGCAAACCGTCACTGATATTACTAGTAGTCAGCCGGCTGGGGCGATTTGTAACCCGCTTGGCGAACGAACAGTGAACGAAGTCAATCAGAATTAAAAAAACGTCAGGTTGTCAATTTTTTGCGTTACAAGGCACCTGTCTCCGGCTGATTGTAACCGAGGGCGTCTCTCCGGTCGCCAGTTCTGGCGACTGGCCCCAGGCTTCGCGATTGGTTGAATTGATTCGCTTCTCTTCGCCGTCCTTCATTCGTTAGTTCGATTCTTCCGGCTTACACATTGCTGAACCCGCGGAAGACCCTGCGCGGAGGGCGCCGCGGCGTGGTTCGAGGAAGGAGCTAGCATGCGCGTGCGCAGACTTGCTGGATTCACATTGATCGAGCTCCTGGTGGTGATCGCGATCATCGCCGTGCTGATCGCCCTCTTGCTGCCGGCGGTGCAGTCGGCGCGGGAGGCGGCCCGACGAGCGCAGTGCATCAACAATCTCAAGCAGCTCGGGTTGGCGGTTCATAACTACGTGAGCGCCAGCGGCTCGCTCCCCTGGGGCGACGGACCGTGGTGGAACGAGTGGTCGGCCCACACGATGCTGCTTCCTTATCTCGAGCAAGGGCCGCTCTACAACTCGATCAACTTCGGCAATGCCCTCCCGTTCGGCGGTGCGCCGTTCAACATCAACAACCCGATCAACACGACGGCAACTTATACTAAAGTCGGTGCCTTTAGCTGCCCGTCGGATTCAGACCGGTGTACCGACCCGAACGGCCACAATAACTACATGGCGAATTCCGGATCCGGGGCAAACTCGATGTATGCCGGGAATGGGGGCGTCCAGGGCTGGAACGGCCCGGTGGCCGGGCCGTTCATCTATTCGGATAACGGCACCGTCACCACGGTCGGGGGCACGTTCATCTCGCTGGCGGCGATCACCGACGGCACGAGCAATACCGCGGCGTTCAGCGAGCGCATCAAGGCGATCGGCTCGAACTTCACCGCCACCAGTGCTCCATTCGACGGCGGCAGACCGACTTCCTCGATCTCGAACACGCCCGGCGTGGCCAACAACCTGGAGTCTCACGGCGCAGGCCTACTACCAGCAATGCAGCCAGATGGCCCCGACACCCGCACCGGGCAACCAGGACTGGGCCAATTTCATCGACGACAACATCTCCGGCGCCATGTGGTGCTCCGGGCAGCCGTCTTGCACCCGCTATGTGCACGTCATGCCGCCGGATACGTGGACTTGCCGGTCGGGGCTGCAAATGTCGCACGTCGCCAACAGCTACCATCCGGGTGTCGTCAACATGCTGGTGCTCGACGGATCGGTGAAGGTGATCAAATCGTCCGTCAACATCCCCACGTGGTGGGCGCTGGGATCGCGCAACGCGGGCGAGGTGATTTCGTCGGACCAGTATTGACGCTCGGCGACCCAGTTGGAGAAACGTCGATGAACAAACGGATTCCCCAGACGATGGTTTGCCTGGCGATTTGCGCCGCGGCGGGATGCGGAGATGGCAAGCCCTGGGTGGAGACGAAGCTCACGGAGTGCACCGTCAGCGGAACTGTGTCGGTGAAGGGCAAGCCGGCGAGCGGCGGAACGATCCTGTTCAATCCCAGCAATTCCGGTCGCATTGTGGCGACGCGCACGGCACAGATCGGACCGGACGGGTCTTACACGATCAAGACGTATATCGGCGTCAACCAGGTCACATTTGATGGCGAAGTTGCTGCGAAAAATCGCGGCGTGGGGCTGCTCAGGGAGGCCGTTGACGTTGCCGCCGGCGAGAACAAGGCCGATTTTGACTTGCTCGGAGAAGGAGGAGGTAAGAAACCGCTGTACCCGATCGAGGGCAAGGCCGACGGCAAGCGCGGCAAGGGTTTCGGCACGGGAAAACAGGGCAGGTAGCACTCCCGGATGCCTTTTCCTGGCGAGGCGACACGGTTGGACAGGTCAAGCATCGTGGCCCATCCTCGGCTCGGATTCCGGTCAGCCGTTTTGTTCCTCGGCCTGGCGGGGCTGACATTCGCGTTCATTCTGCTTGTTCGAACGCTTGATTTTGCCGACCCGGACCGAGTCTGGGCCGAGGGTCAGGCGGCCTTGCGCAGCGGCCGCCTCGAGGCGGCGCGTGCCGCCCTGACGAGGCTCGAGCGGCTGAGACGGCCCACTCCGCTCGATTGGTTGTTCCGCGCTCAGGTTGCAACCGGCCTCGGACGGGACGAGCAGGCGCTCGAGGCGCTCGGGAACGTGCCCGAATCCGATTCGATGGCTGCGCAGGCCGCGCTTCTCGCCGGCCGGATCGAGCGGCGCCTGCACCGGCTGCGCCGCGCCGAAACATCGCTTCGCAAGGCGCTGAGAAGCGAACCGGGACTGATCGAGGCCCACAAGGAGCTGATCTATATCTACGGAATCCAGCTTCGCAAGCGCGAGATTGACGGGGAATTCAAAGCGCTCGCGCGGCTGGCGCACTTGACACACCATGACCTGTTCACGTGGGGGCTGACGCATTTCACCGACTGGGACAGTGGCATCGCTCCGGAGCTCGAGGCGGCGATCGAGGCAGACTCCGACGACCGCCATAGTCGCCTGGCGCTGGCAACCCTGCTTTTCGACGCGCCCGATATGGCACTCAAGGTCCAGCAAGTCCTGGAGGCGCTACCCACGGACGATCCCGATGCGGTGGCCTTGCGGATCGAGCTGAATCTCGCGCACGGGCGCCTCGAGGAGGCTCATTCGTTGCTCGAAAAAGCGCCGCGGAGCGGGCCGCGGCTGGCCCGGCTGCGAGGGCGGGCAGCGCTCTTGCGGCGCGATCACGCCGCGGCGATCACGTATTTTCGGGAGGCGCTATCGGACCTCCCGAGCGACCGGGTCGCGCTCTCGGAGCTCGGCAAGGCGCTTCTGCTTGCCGGTGACCGGCCCGCGGCCGAATCATTCATGACGCATGCGCGCAGGCTTGACGACGTCTACAAATTGATCAACCGCGTGAGCAGGCCGGACCGCGAGAACGACCGCGGCGATCTGACCCGGCTGGGAAAGGCATGCGAGGCGGCCGGGCTGCGTGAGGAAGTGCGCGGATGGTACGAGCTGGCGATCGGACAAGAACCATTTGACGCTCTCGCGCAGCAAGGACTGAGCAGGTTGCGCGAGGCGGAATGTGCATCGACATCGAAAACCGGCGGTCCAATGCACGCAACGGACGCTGATGCGACTCAGTCGCCAAGCTCGACCCGTGCGCGGTAGCCATCGAGCGCGGGAAGAGTCTCCAGCGAGCGTCGGACGGCGCGTTTCTGCCAGAAACGGGTGGCCTGCGCGACGACCAGGACGTTCTTGCCGCTGACGCGCACCTCGACCGATCGGACGCGGTCGCCCAGGGTGTCGCGGATCTGCTTTTCGATTTTGCGCTTGATCGCCGCGTCGCCTTCCGGCTCGGAGCGGTCGGCAGCCTTTTCTTTCTGGCGGGCCGCTGGGGTTGAACTTCTTGGCTCGCCGCGGCGGAGCCCGGGGGTGGCGGGAAGAACCGGCCGAGTATTCCTGGGAATGGCCGCTGCGATGGGCGAGGACGACCGGAAGCCGCCGGTGAATCTTCGGATGAATCGTTGGGTCTGGGCCTCCCGGCGGCTGGAGCATTGCCAGGTCGCGGGCGCTCCTGTGACCCCGGCGGCCGCGACGGAGTCCGGCCGGAGCGGCCGTCGCGCTCGGGCTGCGGTTCATCCTCGAGCGGCTCGATCGTCATTGGAATCGGTTGGCCGAGCGGTTCGGGCAGGCTGCGGGAGCTCGGTCGCCCCGTCGCCCCGCCGAACGGAGAGCTTCCCGGCGATGGGGCCACGAGCGACGGCCCGGTTCCGGGCGGTGGGGAGCCCGAACTGCCGGCGGACCGCGAGCCTTTGGGCACGGACGGGCGAGACGTCACCGGGGGCCGCGAGCTGGGAGTCGTCACGCCGGGGATCACCAGCATCGGCCGGACCTGAGAACCTGGGGAAGCGGGAGGGTTCGCGCGCGTGGGAGAAGCAGCGGAGGCGGGTGGTGTTGCCGGCGGTTTCGCGGCAGGCGTCGTGGGCTTCGCGGCCGGTGTTTGGGGCTTTGGGTGAGGCGTTGCGGGCTTCGCGGCTCCTGATTCGTCGGCAGGGGCCTCAAGGGCAGGCGGATCCTGAGCGTAGGCCAAACCGGCCCAGCAAAGAACGAGCCCTAGAGAGCCGGCGAACCACGCGCGTGGCATCGAGCGTTTGTCTCGTTTACCGTTGGGGCGGGTCGACGCACCGTCGTTAAAACCCGTCAATACGTTACATCGGCTACGGCGGCATCGGGAATTGTGGATTTTTGGTGGCGGAGGTGTGGATTGGGACGACCAAGGCGGCCACGCACGAGATATTGGGGGTTGTCGCCGCGCGAGATCGGGTTTGGATAGAATGCAGTCCTATAACTTTGCACCCCTTGGCGGTGGTTTAGAGGCGGCGGACATGAAGCCTGGACTGGCGGAACGCCGGACCGTTCGTATTCCAGATGACGAAATCACTTGGGCCGGCGAATGCCCATGGACAGGTAACTACTGCCTCGGTGCGATGAGCGGGAAAGTTCTCTTTTTGGGCGACTCTGGTCATTTGCACGAAGCCGCGAGTTCTGAAACGCTGGCTGTGGATGCGATCAACGGAATCGCTTTCTGGAACGAGTTCATCGGCGTAAGCACACGCAGCGAAGTGGTTGTGTACCGCAGAGTCCCGAACGGCTTCGATCTCGTGTACTCGGGTCCCGGTGGTGCTCACTGCATCGTTGCGACGACGACCGGCCAATTCCTGGCGCCGATGTGGATCTATGGCCTCCTGTGCGTTGACTTAACACCAAAAGGCGGCCCTCGCGGTTGGACCGCGAGCGCCGCTGGAGCGTTACTGAACTTTTATATGTTGGCCCCGTTGGGGGAGCACGCGAAGAAAGAAGTCTTGGCGTGCGCTGGTCGCAATGATGGACTCTTCCGCATTCAGCTTGACGCGGCCAACACAAAGTCTGACATCACGAGGCTCACGGCTCCCGATGTTGATTTTGTCGACGTGTGTGCTCTGGATAGGGTGCGGCAGCCGTGCGCCGTTGCTGCGCTCTGCCGTGACGGCTCGGTGGTGATCGTTCGAAACCTGCTCATGGACGTTCAGCTTCAGATGATTCGAATTGAGGGGATTCAAGGGACACCCTACGCCATTCGCGCTGCAATGGGGCATCTGTTCGTACTGACCAGCGAACAGCTCACTCTGATACCGGACTTCGCATCGTGGTATTTTGATGGTGAACGATCCGACCGGTTGCTCCATTACCGCCAAATGTCGGTGCAAGCCGATGACGTGTTCATCGCGAACGAGAAAGAGCTCCTTCTCCTAACAGTCGAGGGACTGGAGATTGAGAGTATTCAGCGACTGGCCGGATCGTGCGCAGACTCAATCCGAGTCGCGACTGAATCAGACGCTCTTTGCTGGACAGACAACGAATGCATTCCGGAAATCAGCCATTCGCCAGCCGAGTGGATGCCAGCGCCAGCAGGAGCGTGAGACGTCGTTTTACAACAAAGACTGCCTCCACAACCGATCCAATTAATAAACGCATATGAACAAAACTAAGAGCGAGCAATCATTGTCTCCGTTGAGCGACCTCAAGATCACCGCCGTCGAAGCCATCTACCTGCGGCTGCCGGAGGTGAAAACCCAGTGCGACAGCGGGCAGGATGCGCTCCTGGTGAAAGTCAGCACCAATGCCGGGATCACCGGCTATGGCGAGGTCGATTCGAACCCGATCGCCGTGAAGGGCTGCATTGAGGGGCCGTTCTCGCACACGACGGCGACGGGGCTCGGGCATGTTGTTGTCGGCGAAGACCCGTTTCAGACGGAGTACCTCTGGCACAAGATGTACCGGGCCAATATCTACGGCGGGCGCCGCGGGATCGGCATCCATGCGATCAGCGGGATTGACCTGGCTCTCTGGGACATCAAGGGCAAGGCGCTGGGCATGCCGGTCTGGAAGCTGCTTGGCGGTGGATTTACGAAGTCGCTACGGGCTTATGCCAGCTCGCTGTTCGGCGCCACGCCTGCGGAAACCGGCGATCGCGCCCGACGGTTCGCCGACCAGGGCTTCACCGCCGTGAAATTCGGCTGGGATCCGATGGGACAGGATCGTGAGACCGATATCGCCCTGGTGCGCGAAGCCCGCGCGGGGCTCGGGCCCTCCTACGACCTGATGATCGACGCCGGGCTCGTCTACGACGCCAAGACGGCGATCCAGCGGGCGCGCTCGTTCGAGCAGTACGACCCGTTCTGGTTTGAGGAGCCGCTGCTTCCCGATGACTATGCCGGCTACGCCAAGCTGGCGGCGGCCAGCAGCCTGCGCATCGCGGCTGGCGAGGAGGAAAGTGAGCGGAAGTCGTTCCTCCAGCTCATGGACGTGGGCCAGATCGACGTCGTGCAGGTGGACTTGACCCGCTGCGGCGGGTTCACCGAGGCCATCAAGATTGCGGCACTGGCGGCCGACCGCGGGCTGCCTGTGGTCAATCATGGTTTCACCACATACTTGAACGTTGCGGCCGCACTTCATTTCCTGGCGAGCATTCCGAACACACTGGGCCTTCTCGAATTTGTCGTTGAAGAAGGGACCACGCTCCGTAATTCGATCACCGAGACCATTCGCGCTGCGTCCGGTCGCGTGGCGGTTCCGGATGGGCCGGGATTGGGGATCGAGCTCAACGAGGCTGGGATCGAGAAGTTTCGCGTGGGGTGAGGCGGCCGAGACAGGCCAACCGGATTCTTAGAAGCGAACTGCGCGATCGAGGTCACGGATGTGCATTTTTCCGAGGCGATGTCGGGCTGCGATCACCGCGCTGCTGTGCGGACTGGTTCTCTGGGTAACGCACGGCCGGGCGGTCGCCTCGGAGGGACCCCCGCCGACTTTGAACCCGAAGCATTACACCTCGCCGTCGGGCAGATACGCGCTCTTCGTCAATCCGAGCGACCTCTACGGCCGCGGCAAAGCTACGTACCGTTTAACGCTCGAGGGTCGAGAAGTCTGGTCGGCGGAGAAGCCCTACACGCTCTGGGACGCGTGTGTTGGCGACGATGGAGTTGCGGCGGGCTATGCCTACTCCCACGGCTGGAGAGGTTTTTCCGAAGCCGGCTTCAAAGATGGAATGGGTGACTTCCGCGTCGTGATCATCGACCCACAGGGCAAGGAGCGCCTGAACCACGCGACCAATCGCGAGGACAGTCGGTTTTTTCATACTCCGCCCAATCCGCTTGGCGCCGGCCTCGTCATGGACGCGGCAAACGATCGACTGGTCGTGCGGGTGCATGACGTGGACCTCAACCGTCAGAGCGAGTCCTGGTGGGTCTACCAGCTCTCGACCGGAACCGCGCTCAAACCCTTCCGGCCAAAGGACCTCATGCCCGACCCGGGGCCGACGCCCTACATAATGAATGTCAAGCCGGTGAAGGGGACGCCGCTCACTGTCGTGCACTGGTGGCGATACGATAGGCCGCGTGGACGCAAGCTAGGTGCGCGTTTCACCCTGATCGAGCCCGACGGAAAGCAGGTCTGGTCTCTGGACCTCCCCGACGATTACGAATCCGGCGGCGACGAAAACGCGGACGAACGGCTGATCGCATCCGTGCGGCGGAGCGGCGGGATATTGGGATCGGACGAGCCCGGGCGGTTCGACCTGCGATTCGCGAAAAGCGGCCAGCGTGTTACCTATTCCGTTGTCCGCAAGGCGGGCGGGGCGTGGGTCGTTTCCGAGGTTGCGCGGCGTCCGTTCGTCGAGACCGCGACTCCTGCGAAAAAGCCGGCCGAGATTCCACTCCTCGCACTTCGCGCGGCCGGGCGCATCGTGCTGAAGGGCCCGTCACAAGCGCCGGTGCCTGAGGTCCGAGATGTGCATGACTTCGTGTTCGACACCCAGGGCCGGATCGCCTACCTGGGGTGGTCCAAGAATAACTCGCGGGTGCTGGTGGTCGTGGATCAACAGGGAAAGGTGATCCACACGGTTCCGCTTGCTTCCGCTCATGCGGATGGCCGGGCGGGGTGGTCCGAGCTCACCTGCGTCGGGACCGGCAGTTATCTTCTGCTTCGGGAACTTCCGGGCGAACGCGGCAAAATGGAAGGAGCGATCGTTGACGTCACGACCGGGAAGACGACGCCGATTCCGGGGTTCACGACATCCGCTGTCTCCAAGGTTGCGGGTTATCCCGACGGCGGCTTCGTGGTCGTCGGCGGGCTGATTTATTTCAAGGGTGGTGCGACCGGCGACGGTAGTCTGCGGTCCTTTGACGGCACAGGAAAACTGCTCGGTTCGCTCCCGGGAAATGGCGATCCAAAGAACCCCGCCGCGCTCTTCAGCACCGAGGATGTCACGATCACGACCGACGGCATGATTGCCGCTGTCGACCAGATTCGAAAGACGCTCCAGTTCTTTGACCGAGCCGGCAAACATCATCACACGGTTGACTTGAAAAAGGCTTGGGGGCGCGAGCCGAATTATGCCTCTGGGCTTTCGGCCGATCGCGACGGCGGAGTCGTCGTCCACGATTTCCACGGAGACCCGCCAATCGTCCGGATGAGCGCGGACGGGACCATCCGGGGGCAAGTGAAACCACGGCTCAAAGATGGCCGGAAGATCGATCTGCGTGACGCCGAGGTGGCGCCGGACGGGGTGCTCTGGGTCAGCGACGGGCACACGTTGTACCGATTGCTTGAATCAGGCATGGTCGGCCGCGTGCTCGGAGAATCACCCGAGTCGCTCAGGTTCGACGAGGCTGCCGGCGTGACCGTCGACGGCAAAGGACGGATCTACGCGGTCGTCGGCCGGACCGGCGCCGTTCACGTTTTCGGGCCCGACGGGGCCTGGCTTCGCGTCTGCCTGCCGGAGGCCGGCGACGTCTCCGAGGAGCTTCAGCTTCCGCACCTCAGCGTTTCCGATTCCGGCGATATCTATCTCGGCATGGGCTTGCAGAGCCGAGTGCTTCACTACTCGCCGGAGGGCAAGCGCGTCGCGATCGAGGAAGCGAAGCTGGATGAAATCGGCGAGAACTGGTACGCCCAGCCGGGAACGGCACGGCGGTGGGTGCTCGGGTACGAGAAGGTCCACTTGATCGACGAAAAAGGGGCTGTGGCTCGCACCATCACGCGCCGCGCCGACGGCTTGTGGCTCGAACACCCCGAGAGAGCGTCGACGGCACCCGACGGCTCGATCGCCGTGCTGTCGCGCGGCAAGGGCCGACGACGACTCGACGATGGCGAGCTTGCCGTGAGTGTCTATTCGCCGCAGGCCGAGCCGGTCTTCACCTTCACACTGCCCCAGAGCATCGAGTGGTCTTTCCCCCGCATCGCGTATGACGGCAAGCGATTTGCGATCACCGCGAACAAGGCGATTGTTCTCTTCGACGCCGCCGGCAAGCCGTTCGGACAGTTCGTTCCCGCAGGACATGAAAATGCATGGTGGATGCCCTTCCTCGCCCCCGACGGCCGCGGGCTGCTCCTGTTCGACGGTGTGAGAACCATTCACCGGTTCGAGCTCCCTTGAAACGATTCGCGCCCACTGGTTGCGGCAAATTGGGCTCGAAGTAGTAGAATAGAGATGAACCAAACCGCTGGGATGTATCCAGGGTGTTCCTCTTGTTCCGGGCCTTCCGTCATGCCCACTGCCGATGAAATCATTGCGGCCCTCGATCTGAAGCCGCATCCGATCGAAGGTGGCTATTTCCGCGAGACCTATCGATCGACGGGGGTGATTCCCGGAGATGGCCTGCCGGGCGGGTATCTACCATGTGCCGGGCGGTCGATGGGGACCGCGATTTACTACTTGCTGACGGCCGAGACCTTCTCCGAGATGCACCGGGTGCCGACGGAGGAGATCTTTCATTTCTACCTGGGTGGGCCGGTGCGGATGCTTCAGCTCTTTCCTGGCGGGGCAGGGCGGGAGATTGTCATCGGGCCGGATATCGCCAAGGGCCAGCAGCCGCAGCTCGTCGTGCCGGCGGGCGTGTGGCAGGGCTCGCGGCTCGAGCCGGGATTCGACTTCGTGCTGCTGGGGGCCACGATGGCACCCGGGTTTGATTATGCGGATTACGAACAAGGGCGCCGGGAGGAATTGGTCGGGCTTTATCCGGCTTTTGCGGAGCAGATTTGTGCGCTCACCAGAACAAAGGACTAAATCCGATCTCTCAAATTCGAAATCCGAAATTCGAAAATGTGGAGGGGGGATTGGCGAGGTACTGTTGGGCTCAACCGAGCGCGACGGAGGGACGTGATGGCCACAGATTTTAAAACAATGCCAACTGTGCGGTCGATTGTCACGGACGACGAATTTGGAGGGTTTCGGATCACCATTCCGCCCGCGGCGAAGGCCTGGGTGGGGTCGGGAATCGTTCTGGCGATCTGGGTTCTCGTGATGGGGCTCGTGCTGCTGGGTCTTTCGAGAAGGCCTTTGAGCGGCAATGTGGAAGGGATCAAGTTTTTCTTGATCTGGATGATGTTGGGGCTGGGCTTCGCGCTTGTTGCGGGCGGACTCTGGCTGCGGCGGGATACGGTGATCATCGAGGGAAAGTCGCTGATTCTGCGCAAGGAGTTCTCGGTTTTTCGCAGGGAGCGGATGTTCGAGCTGAGCAAGGTCAGGAACTTGCGGCCGGCGCCTTCGTTCAATTCGGACGGAGCTCGCGCCGAAAGGCACAGTCGCTCGAGCTCGGTTGCATGTGACTACGACACCAAGAAGTACCAGTTCGGGTTTGGGCTATCCGAGTCGGAGGTCATGCGGTTGATCAAGACGATTCGCGAGCGGTTTCCGATCCGGGATGATTGGAAGGAAGCGGAGCCACTGCCGGTGAGCAGGTGAGTTGCGACGTCGGATGATGCTGGTGCAAGGAGGAGCGTCGTGGGATGGTGCCTGATCGACCTGGCGTTTCGGCTGGAACGGCGCGTAGGGGTGCGAATCAGGCAGGAGCAGATTGATTGGCTGGCCGGAAAGCATGCTCCGCCGGATATCCGCGTTGGTGAGCTATTCGACTTGATCCGCGGCCAGCCGCCGCAATTGGGCGTCTTTGACCAGGATCAGGACGCCGACGTGCTCTGGCGTCTCTTCCAGCGTGAGGTCTCTGACGGGCTCGACACCGATGAGGAAGAGGTGACGAAAGACAAATGGTTTGTCAAGGAGCTTGGGGGCGGATGACCGCCTGAAGTGGTGCTGCGGCCGTTGAGGATAAGTGGAGCCCGCAGGCGTGTGCCGTCGTTCGGTATGCATGCCCCTTCGCGGAGAGGCTGTCATCTTTTGGCCGCGTTGCGGTAACTCGGCCGTTGGGCCTAGTCGGCTGTGATTCACCGCTTGGTCGCTCGGTTAGTGCCGCCGATTCACGCCAGTTCTCCAATAGCCCAGCCGTTGACGCAAACGCGCTTTCCTATTTTGTCCCTTTTTTGCAAAGTACCGCTCATTCCGCCAGTTTGCCCATCGCTGGGCGCAGTCTCCCTGCGACAACCAGGTTGTGAGCAATTGCAAACAACAATGCGACGGCGCGGCAACGCGGTTGGCCACGCACGGGCATAAACCAGAATCCTCGATTGCGAGCCTGGGCGTTGACCCACTCGGCTGTTTGGCCTCGCAGCCGGTAGATCAGCTTCGCGGCCTCGGTCCCCATTCGGATCCGCCAAGCGGCAACCGCTTCGCTGTCGCCCTTCTTTGCGGTGTAGGGATCTTCTCCATTTGCCTGTTTCTTTTTCTCGTCTCTGATCGGCCCGTATACGATGCAGCCGCGTTGGGCCGCCTGATCGATCGAGTCCTTGGTCGTGAAGCCACCGTCAACCAATGCCTCATCCGGAATTCGTTCGTAACGCTCCTCCAACTGGTCGAGCATGGGCGGAAGTTCTTCGCCATCGTTCCCTGCGTTGGTCACCTCCACACCCACAATCACACCGCTTTCGGTGTCTGTTGTGAATTGAACGTTATATCCCGGCCGGAATCCTCCGTCTGGAAACTTCATGATCCTCGCGTCGGGGTCGGTGGTCGAAGCACGCGCTTCCCGCCCCTTGCGGCCGTAGGACTCGTCACGTTCGCGTTGCAGCTCCTCGCACTGCCGCATCGCTTCTTCGATCCGTTGCTGTCGCTTGTTGGCGGCACGCTCCCGCGCCGCTCGCTGCCGTCGAGTCAGCTCTGCTGTGTCCTCCTCGGCCAGTTTCTTCAGCGCCTCAACCTGCTCCTTCGCCGCTTTCAGGCACTCCTCCAGGCTACCGCGACGACGAAACGAGCCTCTTGCCCGCGCTGGCACGCACTCTCATTCCGTCCTGAGCGACCCGGTCCATTTTCACCAACCCGGCATGGAGCAGGGTGCCCACGATCTGCGTGAGCAGTTCGTTCAACTTCTCGCCCCCACAAGCGAGGAAGTGGGACAACATGCTGTGGTTGACGGTTACGCCGCCGCACAGCCACTGGTACGGCAGACTCCCTTGGTTCTTTTCGCACAGCCGTTCGATTTCACGGGCGCTGCCGACTCCCTTCAATGTGGCGAAAACCCGCAATCCGACCAGCAAGCGCGGGTCGGTGGCATCTCGGCCGACATGTCGCTCGACGGCCTTGATCTCGCCGAGCCAGGCTTTCAGATCGAGCTTGCAGACCGCCGCCCAGACGACCCGGGCCGGATGGTCGGCCTCGAGCAATTCATCGAGCGATGCCCAGCGCATCTCGATCTGGTCGCGTACGGGACACCGCAGCCGCGGCTTGCCAGTTGGCATCGACTGGGCAGCCTGGGCGGGAGAGGGCTGATCGGGCAAGTCTTCTGGGCTAAAGAGAGGAAGTGTCATGACGCTCGTCCTGCAACACCGGGGCTGCGTGGGGCTCATGCGGCGGACTACATGCATGGTATTAGAACGTGAACACTATACAAAATCAACCCCAACGCCGAAAAAATCACAGCCTCGGAGCGAAGGGCGACAATGGCCGGGCCTTTGCCGAGCGAACGTCTGCGATTTCGTGCAACATTCATTGTCGCCCTTCGCTCCGCGAACGGTCGCCCGACCCGAACGATTCGGATTGACTCGGTGAACTCGGCCCGCACGGGCGAGTTGAGGTCCCTCTTCCGGCATGTGGAGTCGGCAATCACAATCGGTCGCGAATCCGGCTATGATGGGATCGTCGACGTATCACAGCGAACGGTCTGTTGGAGAAAGCCATGAGCACAACGGAAGCCGAGCGGCCCGAATCACTGAGTTTCAGTTTGGCGACATTGCTCCTGTTCGTCACGGCAATTGCGGGGGCGTGTGGGGTCGTTGTGCAGATCAAGAGGTGCTATGCAAGCATTCCGACTTTTGGTGCCCCAGCCTTTGTCGAGGAATACGTAACGACAGCGGTTCTCCTCTGGATGATCCTGGGCTCGCTGGCTGTCTTTGCAATTCGGAAACACACGCCCGCTCAGCTCGCGAGCGTATTCGCGCTTTCGTGCGTGATCACGTTGTCGTTCTTGAGTCTGCGCGCCGACACGTTCGACAGAATCGTTCCCGTGCTCTTGCCGGCTGCTGTTTTTGGGCTTTGCTTTGTCACGCCGCACCTTCTCGTGCGGGTCAATCGTGCCGGAGATCGCGCGCTGTTGCTGGCAGACGCGGCAATCGTTGCCCTTCTCACCTACCAGTTCGCATTGAAGCCGTTTGTGCCGCGCATGTAGCGTGCTCGATCATGCGAGGTGAGCGAATCGATGGCCATCTCTTCGAGAACTCCTGAAGGCCGGTCGGGTCGGTGCCTGGTTTGTGGGGCCGATGTTGCGATCGAACCTTCTTTTCCGGGCGGAGACGCGCCCTGTCCGGAGTGTGGGCATCTCATCTGGTTTGACCTCCGCGAAGACGGCGATGCCCAGGTGGTTTTGCTCGAAGGCACGCGACTTGAGGCTGGGTCATTGAATGCGGCGTTCGAGGCGGCGGGATTACTGATCGGGGCTCGGCTCGTCATCGATTTCCGCGAGGTTCAAGACATCTCGAGTGAGGCGCTCGGCAGGCTCATCAGCCTCAAGCGCGAAGCCCGAGCATTCAGGCGGAAGCTCATTCTTCGGGGGGTCAGCCCGAGCTTGCTGGAGGTGTTTCGTCTCACGCGGCTGGATCGGGTGTTCGAAATCGCTTGAACCGTGTGCTTCGTTGCGCGGCTCGGACGTGACGCATGATGTCTGGCGTGGGGCGTGGACGTGGCGCCCCCTGGCGCACAGCTCGCACTTACGTGCGAGGCACACATTCCCGTCTGAACCACGGGCTGACGACCGTGGTCACACGCGGGTTGTCGTCCGGGCTCGTCGTATTCTCTGCGCGCCGACATGAGGCTCGGACGACCGTTAGCCGTCAATCCAGCGGTCGCGCATGGGGTCTTTGGCAAACGATTCCTTGTCGATGGCTTCTTCCTTTTCGTGCCAACCGAACATTGCGAGCTTGCGCGGACGTTTCAGGCTGTGCCAGGCTCGGATGTCGTCACCTGCCGGGCCCCACGGCGTATGGGTCAGTTCGCGATAGCGGCGAATTGCCTCGACAATCTTTCCTGCAAAAACGAGACTGTCGATCTCGGCGACGCCGTTCGCGGCCACGTGCGCTTCAGGGAAATCCGGCAGGCCATAAAACGGATCGTGCGCGAAAGGCTCGAGTTGTTCCTTGATCAGCTCGTTGCCATTCGTCGCGATGCAGGCACGCAGTTTCGCTGGGTCCACACTCGTCCAGACATGGCCGCACGACCAGCAGGAAAGGAAGCTCCCCGTCAGACTCACTCCGTGCCCGCTCGTGTGGGATGAGAAGAGCCAGAATCCAGAAAGCTCGCCAGTCAACAATTGGCCCGGGACGACGGTCGACGACTTGCAGTTCGGACAGAGGTGCTTTTCCACGTCCGGCCCTCCGATCAAACGTAATGGCTCACCGGATGTATTATCACGCCCTCACTCGGGCGAGGCAAACGTGCCCTCGTGGAAGGTGTATGCGCCCTGTTGAAAGTCGACCGTGAGCCCTTTGACGCGAGGCGCGTCCCTTCTGAAGACGAGGATGGTCAATCCGTTCGATTCGATAATCCAGTCGCGACCGCCCAGCGGCGGCGCGTCGTCATACGTGATTTCATATTTGAGCGGCCTCTTTCTGCCGGTCACGTCGAGCCGCAGCGCCGAGCCCGGTGGAAATCCGCGCTCGGCCATCTGTTTGACCGCCGCTTCTGCCGCGCGTTTGCTGAGCTTGACGACGTCGTCTCCTCCGATCAGGTCGCTGACTTTAGATCGTATTCCTCCCCTCATGTTGGTTCCGACAGCGCTCACCGTATCGATCACACCGAACGGGATGGACCACCAACCCAACATCAGGGAAGAGACGATATAGGTTCGTCGAAGGGATTCGAGTGGTTCCTGGTCAACAACGAGATAACCCGAGTATGTCCGAATGCGCAAATGCAAGAAGCCGGTCGCACGCACGAATCGAGTGAGCTCGGTTTCGTAATTGATGGGCACGCCGTTGAAGAGCGCCGCTCCGTTGCGGATTTCGTCCCGATGCTTGATCAACTGCGCGACGAGCTGTTCCTCGGTTTTGATCGGGGGAACGTTCAAATCTTGCGAAGAGATGTCGGCCACAGAACGAACTCCCACATGAAGCAAACTCGTGGCACTCGATTGTAGTCGCGGTGTCAGGCTGGAGCGAGAGCGTGCCTGGAGCCCCACCCGGTGCTGCCAGACTTTGGTGACCCTTCGCGGAGAGGCTGTCATCTTTTGGCCGCGTTGCGGTAACTCGGCCGTTGGGCCTAGTCGGCTGTGATTCACCGCTTGGTCGCTCGGTTAGTGCCGCCGATTCACGCCAGTTCTCCAATAGCCCAGCCGTTGACGCAAACGCGCTTTCCTATTTTGTCCCTTTTTTGCAAAGTACCGCTCATTCCGCCAGTTTGCCCATCGCTGGGCGCAGTCTCCCTGCGACAACCAGGTTGTGAGCAATTGCAAACAACAATGCGACGGCGCGGCAACGCGGTTGGCCACGCACGGGCATAAACCAGAATCCTCGATTGCGAGCCTGGGCGTTGACCCACTCGGCTGTTTGGCCTCGCAGCCGGTAGATCAGCTTCGCGGCCTCGGTCCCCATTCGGATCCGCCAAGCGGCAACCGCTTCGCTGTCGCCCTTCTTTGCGGTGTAGGGATCTTCTCCATTTGCCTGTTTCTTTTTCTCGTCTCTGATCGGCCCGTATACGATGCAGCCGCGTTGGGCCGCCTGATCGATCGAGTCCTTGGTCGTGAAGCCACCGTCAACCAATGCCTCATCCGGAATTCGTTCGTAACGCTCCTCCAACTGGTCGAGCATGGGCGGAAGTTCTTCGCCATCGTTCCCTGCGTTGGTCACCTCCACACCCACAATCACACCGCTTTCGGTGTCTGTTGTGAATTGAACGTTATATCCCGGCCGGAATCCTCCGTCTGGAAACTTCATGATCCTCGCGTCGGGGTCGGTGGTCGAAGCACGCGCTTCCCGCCCCTTGCGGCCGTAGGACTCGTCACGTTCGCGTTGCAGCTCCTCGCACTGCCGCATCGCTTCTTCGATCCGTTGCTGTCGCTTGTTGGCGGCACGCTCCCGCGCCGCTCGCTGCCGTCGAGTCAGCTCTGCTGTGTCCTCCTCGGCCAGTTTCTTCAGCGCCTCAACCTGCTCCTTCGCCGCTTTCAGGCACTCCTCCAGGCTACCGCGACGACGAAACGAGCTCTTGCCCGCGCTGGCACGCACTCTCATTCCGTCCTGAGCGACCCGGTCCATTTTCACCAACCCGGCATGGAGCAGGGTGCCCACGATCTGCGTGAGCAGTTCGTTCAACTTCTCGCCCCCACAAGCGAGGAAGTGGGACAACATGCTGTGGTTGACGGTTACGCCGCCGCACAGCCACTGGTACGGCAGACTCCCTTGGTTCTTTTCGCACAGCCGTTCGATTTCACGGGCGCTGCCGACTCCCTTCAATGTGGCGAAAACCCGCAATCCGACCAGCAAGCGCGGGTCGGTGGCATCTCGGCCGACATGTCGCTCGACGGCCTTGATCTCGCCGAGCCAGGCTTTCAGATCGAGCTTGCAGACCGCCGCCCAGACGACCCGGGCCGGATGGTCGGCCTCGAGCAATTCATCGAGCGATGCCCAGCGCATCTCGATCTGGTCGCGTACGGGACACCGCAGCCGCGGCTTGCCAGTTGGCATCGACTGGGCAGCCTGGGCGGGAGAGGGCTGATCGGGCAAGTCTTCTGGGCTAAAGAGAGGAAGTGTCATGACGCTCGTCCTGCAACACCGGGGCTGCGTGGGGCTCATGCGGCGGACTACATGCATGGTATTAGAACGTGAACACTATACAAAATCAACCCCAACGCCGAAAAAATCACAGCCTCGGAGCGAAGGGCGACAATGGAACGGCGATTGCTTGCGCGGACTCGCGCGCTCTGCGCCGCAGAGCGGCATGGGGGACGTTCCCGCGCGGAGCGTGGGAACGAGAGGTTTTGTGGTTGCGGCGAAAGCGTTCCTGAAGGATCCGCGTCGCGCCGGAGAACTCCTGGCGATTTTCAACCAAACGCGACCGGCTCGGCACCGGAGCGGCCTTCGGCCCAGTCGCGTGGGAACTCCAGCTTTTGCAGCGCGGGTATCGATACCTGGCGGCCGGCCGGCCATAAGTTGGGGAGCGAGAAGACCGAGGCTAACCGAGCGAGCGCGGCCCGCGGGTCGAGGCGTCGCAGCAGGGCGTCAAGCTCGTCCGGCGCCAGGAAAGTCAAATACGTCGCAATCATCGCTTCGCCGAAGCCCGGAATATTCAACACCGGACGGATTCCCAGGTGCAGCATGATTCCGGCCAGGATCGCCCAGCGCCTGGTGGGACGGAACCAGAGCCAGAACGCCACTGAGAATTCGAACAAGAGGGCGCTGTGAGTCATGATGTTGACCAGCAAGGGATACTGCGCGAGCCACTCCAGGTTGAACATGCCGAACTCACGATTGAAGAGCACGTAATGGACCGACGTGCCGTCCAGCCAGAGGGGCCCCCGGCACTTGATCACGCACGATTGGAAGTAGATCAAGCAGATCTGCATCTGGAGGAGGCGCATTCCCCAGGGCACAATCAGCGGCTCCGCAACGGTTCCGCGCTTGCGGGCGGCACGCATGGCGTCGAGCGAGCAGGCAGCCCCGCTCGGGCAGAACATCATGTAGAAGCTGAGCAGCAGGGGAACCGCGTCCGGGCCACCGTTGGACATGACGTTTCGGTGATAAAGAGTGATCATACCAAGATAGAGCAGCACGCTCATGATCCGGGTTCGCCAGCCGAGGGTGAGCCCAACGGCTGCTGCCGTGGTTACTGCCCAGACGGCATAGGACGCGGTCGGGCTATCGGTAAACTGAAGGGCGGAAATACGAAGCGGGCCGGCCGCCTCGCGCGACTCCGCGCCTCGGAGCAGCCCCGCCCCGGTGTAGAAGAAGTCGAATTCGGGGATCATCAAGCCCAGATACATCAGCATGAGCACGCCGTAGACGATGCGAAAGACACCGAGCGGGCGAGCCGAGACCGGCGCGAAGAACAGGCGATTCCATGCCCGGATGGGATTCATTTCGTCACCTCCTCGATCGAAGCAAACTCGAACCGCTCGATCATATGGATGCGCGGGGGAGCCATCGGGTCGGAGACGGCCGTCGCACTCGGCGGTGGTGTATCCTTGATCTGATAGTAGAGGCTCACCCACACCGGAAATGACTCCGCCTTGAGATCCATTTGCCGCGCCGCGTAGCGGGCGACGAACTTGCGTGATGTATAGTACTCGGGCGAGGCCATGTTGCCGGTGAACTTCGGCTGACGATACCGCGGGACCTTCTGCCACCAGGGAAGCTCGGCGAGCCGTGGAAACTCATGGATGTGCCGCATTCCCTTGGCGTCGACGATCTCGGCGTCCAGGACCATCGTGTCGCGCACGGGATCGGTGCGAAAATCGCCCACCATTGCCACACGCCGCTCGGCAGCACGTAGTATTTGTAAAAGGGCTCGAGGTGACCCTTGATAAAGCAAGGAGGCATCGTCCACAGGCTGATCGCAGAGAGATGAAGGATGACGAACGCAGAAACGATCAACCGCCTCGCATTCCAGCGCCAGGCCACGGCTCCCTCCCTTCGTTTTTACAGCGTCGCGACGTGCAGGTTCGCAGAATCTAGATCAATCGCCCGGAAGCGTCAATTCCGAAAAAACACGGGGCCAATGGCCCTGGTCTGCAACGTGGACGTGCGGATAGGATGAGACGACCGTCGAGTTTTACTGATTCCTGTTGACCGCAGCCAGGCGAAGGCAGCTCGAGATTGATGCACTCACCGTATTCAGCCTCCATTTCGTGGATCTTTAGTGTGGCGCTCATCGCTCTCGTGCAGGGCAAGGAAGAGGCGAATGCGCAAACGGCAGCCAGCGTACGAACGCGAGGTGAGGCTCCCGTCGCGACCTGGCCCGCGGGGCCGCTCGATGTGGTCGCGGCATTCGACGAGCCGGTCGATCCGGTCCGCGCGAAAACGCTGGTGGGCCAGAGCATCGCCTATTTCGCGCCCGCTGGAGTTGAGAACGCCACGGCGGCCAAGCAAGTGCGGCGTGCAGGGGCTCTGCGGATCGTGGATGTCCGCACGGGCGACGCCGGGCGAACGTTATTCATCGCGACGGACCCGCATCCGCGCGAGGCGCGTTATGTCCTGCCGCTGGGCGCGCTTCGGGTTAATGACGATACCGGCAGGGCGCGCGCACCGGAAGCAGCTTATGATCTTTCTGGAGTCGAATGGGGATGGAGCCCCGCGGCGGCCGACGCCGGAGACGACCCTCAATCGCAGGGCTGGTGGCCTTCGCTCGACCTCGAGACCACTCGGCGCCTGACGCAGGGCTCGCGGCCGCACGAAGCGAGCCTGGCGCTCCTGGCGCAGCCGGGCCGGCTCACGCTCTCTGCGCTCGTGCGTCTACCCGCAGGAGCCGCGGCATTTCGACTGCGATCGACCGGCACGATCGAGGAAGCCACGCTCGGCGAGAGCCAGGGGGAGCCGGCCGCCGCCAAGGGTCCCGACGGGCTGAACAGCGTCGAGCTGGCCGTCGAGCCGAAGGCGAAGGGCGAGCCGTTGTTCCTCTTGGTTCGCGTGCAGACCGGCGGAGACCGGCGCCCGTTTGTGCTCAAGGCTTCCTACCGCCTGGCCGAGGATAAGACCCGCAAAGACCACGCAATCGAGCGCGACCAGGTGATCGTACCCTGGGCGCCCTTGCCGCCGGAGGCCGCGGCGCAGGCGCCTCTGGTCTTGCCGGATCTCTCGGGTGGCGACCCTGCGCGAGGTCAGGCACTTTTCTCGGGCGAAGGAGCCCGGTGCTCGCAATGCCACGCGTTCCGAGGGCAAGGGGGCACCGTGGGACCTGACTTGACTGAGATCGGCAAGAAAGGCCGGGCCGATATCTATCGCAGCATCGCCGCGCCCAGTGCGTCGATTGAGCCGGACTACACCTCCTACACGATCGCGACCAAGGATGGACAGGTTGTGGTGGGTGTGGTTCGCGCCGAGGGTCCGACCGCAATCCGCGTGACGGACACGAATGCGCGAGCCACGCTGATTGACCGCGGAAAGATCGCGCAGATCCGGCCGAGCGGCACGTCCGTCATGCCGGTCGGGTTGGCTGCCCAACTCGGGGACGCGGCTGTGCGCGATATCATCGCGTTTCTCGCGTCCGGTTCCGAAAGTGGTGCGGGCGGGGTTAAAAAGTAGCGCGTGATTAACGGGCGAGCGCTCCGCTAAGGCATACCGCCATGATGTACTTGAGACCAGACTTGTTTCGTGCCGCGGTTCGGCGACTCAAGGGTGGAGACGCAGTCATATTCGGGACGAATGATCCCAGCTACCGTGACTGGCTGGTCAAACGGCAACTTCCCGAGGAGCTCACGCGATTCCTGATCGAGAATTCGCTGAGCGCCGATACGACATGACTTCTGGATTGCACAGGAGTACCCAATCCTCTTCAACACGGACGTGATCACCGAGCCGAGGGGGTTGTGTCTGGGAACGTCGGTCGAAGCGATCCAGCGGTTGCTTCTCCGCGGTAGTCACCTCGTGGACCGACTCGGCATTGAGGTAATACTCGGAGAGGAGGGACTGGATTCGGCTGGCCGGTGGAGCAAGACCGAGCCAGGCCGGGAGTGGTTCGACTTCGCGGCGGAGCGAGACAAATGGATCAATGACATGAGGACTGTTGTGTTCGACTTTCGGATCACAATCTCAACGGCGGGTTAACGAGCCTTGGCTTTGCTCAACGTTTGCTGAAGCTCGCCCCTGACGAATTTGAGTATTTTTGGAGCGGCGATCGCGTCTTCGTGAGGATGCACTGGGTCGACGGGTGTAAGTCGGAGTGAAGCGCGAACGTGCGCGTGCATATCACGCGCACTTTCGCGGAGCGAAAGGCGACTTTGTGCGCGGCACGATTGGCCGCACTTTGATGGAGCGGAAGGCGGCTTTGCGCTCGAGGGGCGGTTCAGCTTGATCGGGGAATCGAGTGCAATTTGCCGGATCGTCAGGCTGAAGCCTGACCTACTTTGGGAATTACTTTCTCTCTTCGAGCGAGCGCTTGACGACGCGATAGAGAGGCGACGCGTAGTACTTTTCGACGATCTCTTTATACTTGGCGTAGCCTCCGTTTTGATTGCCTTGCTGAAAGAGCTGGCGGGCCTCGCCGAAAGCTTGCTTGGCGGCCGTATCGTGCAATTTGCGGAGCTCGGCAAAGGCGGCCATCACCGCTGCGCGGGCCGAGCAAACTCGAAGTCGTCGCGATAGGCCAGGAACCCGTCGATCCAGGCGCCGTCCTTGGCGGATCGGATCAAGGTCATGTATTTGCGGGCGCCCGAGGCGGCCTTGGCATCGATTGTCTTTGTGACTTCATCGGCGCGTTTCTTCTGCGCGGCGCTTAGCTTGAGTGTTCTCGCGCGGTTGAGTGCGGCGACGGCATCGCGGTAACCTTCCTTGCCTGCGCGCTCGGCGGCGAAGTCGATCAGCTTCTTGGGATCATTCGACGAGAATGTCTCGAGCCAGCGGATCGCGGGGCCAACGGGAAGGCGGCGAACATGTGAGCGGCGTTATCATCCGTGAAGAACTGGAACGCGGGCCAGCCGGCTTCACCATAAAGCGTGGCGGCGTACTGGCCCATGCCGAAGCCCATGGCCGGGTCGTTCTTGGCGTGCACGATCGCCAGAGGAACGCTGCGCTGGGCTTTGCGGAGCGCTTCGTCGGTATAGACGTCGGGCTCGCACTGAAAGATCACGCCGGCCGAGATGGGAAACGCGCCGGCGATCAATTCCGGCGTATTCATCAAGAGGCTGTAGGTGAGGAAGCCGCCTTGAGAATGGCCGCCCACCAAGTAGTGATCAATCGGGTAGACTTCTTTGAGCTCGGTCATCGCCTGGCTGACCAGGGCGGGGCTTTCGCGGTCGGTTCCGGGAAAGCCCTTGAACGTGCTGCGGCCGACGTAGTTGACGTAGCTGTAATTGAAGCCCGGGTCGTCGCCGGTGCTGGACGGAATCTCGCCGTTGATGCCAAGGATGATGAAGTCGCGGGCGATGTCGGGCCAGGCTGAGGCGATTGTCGCAACGTAGGCTTGCGCGTTCATGTTCGAGCCGTGAAGGATCAAGATCGTGGGCCATTTGCGCGAGTCGCCGGATTTGTAGCCCTCGGGCGCGCGGACCGAGTAGGTGAGAAGATTCGCGGTGGAACCATCGATCATTTTGCCTGCGACCAGGGGCGCGTGCCGCACGAACGACGGCGCCGGCCGGCCGCTCCAGCCGAACCAGCCGGGAAAGCCGTCGGTGTTGGCGGCTCCGCTCAAGGATTTTCCGTCGGGCGAGAGGTCGAACCAGCCCTTGCCGTTCCGGAAGCTGGTGAACTGGAATTCGAGCCGCCGGCCGGTCGCCTTGCCCTCGATCTTGGACGTGCCGCGCTGGGCGTACTCTCCCTTGACGGCGGCGCCATCCTGCGTCAGTTCCATCAAGCCGAGATCGGTCAGCCAGAGCCCGCCGAACGACGCGAGCTTGCCCGAGGTGGCTTTGGGGTCAGGCCGCCAGCCGTTCCACTCTCCGCGCCGGCCGTTCTTGACCTGAAAGGTGCCCTTGAACGCGTTACCCGAGGAGTCCAGCTCGTAGCGGCCCTCTCCCTTGGCCTGCCCCTCGGTGTATTCAAAGGTCAACACATTGTCTTTTACAGTTCCTTTCAAGGGAAACTGGCCGGCATTGCCATACGTTCCGGTGACGACGTTGCCCTTCTGCTCGAGCTTGACGATGCTGATCGTGGTGCGCCATTCGCCCTGAAAGGAGCCATCGGGTGCGGCGGCCTGAATTGCCGCCGCGGTGAGCGTGAGTCCGAGCGAGGCCATGAGCGCCAGAATGGTTCGCATAGCAATCGTCCCTGTGAAGTTGACCAGAGTTGGGGGAGGTGAGCGTTTGGGCATTCTACAACAGTCCGTGGACGGGGCGATACACGGTACCCGATACTTACAAGGGCGTAAATTGTTTGGGCGCAACTCGCGCTTCGTGTTAAAATTCGGTTAAACAACTTTTGGCACTGAGCGGGAACGCCGCAAGACTCTGGTGCAGTTGGGAAACGGAATGGAAACAATGCACCGGCATGGTGTTGGATTTGTTCGCCGCGAGTTCATCCAGGTGGGTTTCTCGGGGCTTCTGGGATTCGGTTTATCCGACGCTGCTGGCGGCCAGGGCCCGTGCCGGGCGCGAAGCGAAGCCGGGGCAGGGCGAGGGCAGGCGGCCGCGGGCCAAGTCCGTGATCCTGGTTTTCTTGACCGGGGGCTTGAGCCATCTTGATTCTTTCGACATGAAGCCGGATGCGCCCGAGGGGATCCGCGGCGAGTTCAAGCCGATCGCGACGGCGGTGCCTGGGATCTCGATGTGCGAGCACTTGCCGGAGTTTGCCGCGCGGGCGGGCTCGCTGGCTGTGGTGCGCTCGACTGGCCCATCATTACACGAACCACCTGAACGCGACCCACGAGCTTCTGACCGGCCATTCTCAGCCGGGTGCGTTCTTTGACAAGATTGCCTCGCGCGACGATTATCCGTGTTACGCCTCGGCGGTCGACGCGATTCGTCCGCGTGCCGACGGCGTTCCCAGCGGGGTGACGCTGCCGACATTCCTGATGGAAGGGCCGCTCATCTGGCCGGGCCAGCATGCCGGGTTTCTGGGGCCGCGGCACGACCCATGGCAGGTGCGTCAGGACCCAAATCGGCCGGGTTTCGGCTTCGAGGGGCTGGCGTTACCCGAGGGGCTCTCGGTCGAACGGCTTGATCGGCGAAAGTCGCTGCTGGATCAGGTGGGCCGGAGTGTCGACGAGATCACCGAGAAAGCGAACGAGCGCAAGGATCCGTTCGCCGAGCAGATCGAGCGGGCGTATTCCCTGCTGCTTTCCGGCAAGGTGGCCCGCGCCTTCGATCTGAATCGCGAAGACCCGCGGCTGCGCGATCGATACGGCAGGCATATGTACGGGCAGTCGCTGCTGCTGGCGCGGCGGCTGGTCGCCGCCGGAGTGCCGGTCGTTCAGGTGAACATGGGGCGCGTGCAGACGTGGGACACGCACTCGCAGAACTTCAAGTCACTCAAGAGCCGGTTGCTCCCGCCGCTCGATCGCGGCGTGGCGGCCCTGCTCGACGACCTGCGCGTGCAGGGAATGCTGGACGAGACGCTCGTGATTGTTACCGGGGAGTTCGGGCGGACTCCGCGCATTGGCTCGAGCACGGGCAACGTGAATTCCCGCGACGGGCGCGACCACTGGTCGAACGTGTTCTCCGCCGTGTTTGCCGGCGCCGGCGTGCGCGGCGGGCAGACGATCGGGCAATCGGACCGGATCGGAGCCTACCCGGCGAGCCGTCCGTTCACGCCTGGCGATTTTGCCGCCACGGTTTATCGGGCGCTGGGAATCGACCCTGCGCACGAGCTGCGCGACCGGCTCGGACGGCCAATCCGGCTTTCCTACGGCGATGAGATTTCGCCGCTTTATGGTTGATTGTTGATGCTGGCGAGAACATTCGAGGGCCCGCGAAAGACGGTGATCGCCGGATCGCGGCGGAGAAGTCGGGGCGCGAAGGCGAGCTCTGGGGAAGAGGCGCTCCCTCAATAGGGATCGACCGGCGGCCCTGTCAACTTGAGCGACCCTGGCGGATGTAACGGTTCGATTGACCGATCGATCGCTCGTCGCGTTGTTACAAACGTGTGACAAATCATCGCCTTCCGAACGCGTATGATCGGGAAGTGGAATTCCGATCGAGCGCCGTAACGGAGGGGACTGCCATGAGACGTCGCTGGGTTTCCGTGCTTGTTCTGACGGCCGTTGCTTTACCCGGGGCTGCCCGCGCACAGGATCCCCGCGGGCGGCCGTGGCCGTCGCAGATGGTGGTGCCTCAGGCCCGCGTGTACGGTCTGGCGCACTCGGCGGCTCTGCAGATCACGGGCGTGACCGCCGGCGTCGTCATTCGCGACCGGATCGCCACCACGATGATGGAGATTCACCTGCACAACCCGAGCGGGATTCGTCAGGAGGCCGCGCTCCTGGTTCCCGTGCCCGAGGGCGCGGTGGTGCGCGGGTTCGCGTTTCAGGGTGCGGGTGCCGAGCCCTCGGCCCGGCTGCTCTCGCGTGAGGAGGCGCGCGAGACTTATGATCGCATCGTCACACAGGCGCGCGACCCGGCCTTGCTCGAGTTTGCCGGGTTCAATCTGGTGCGCTCGACGGTCTTTCCCGTCGAGCCGGGCGGAAACCAGGCTGTGCGCCTCACATACGAGCACATGCTGGCGGTGAGCGGCGATCGGGTTGATTACGTTCTGCCGCGGAGCGAGTCGGTCGAATACACGGTTCCGTGGAAGATCGTGGTCAAGATTTCCTCGGGCACACCGGTCTCCGCGGTCTATTCGCCGAGCCATCGGCTCAAGACCGTGCGGAAGACGGGGAGTGAGGCGGCCGTCGAGCTTCCGCCTGAGGCGGCGAGTGAGCCCGGAGCGTTCCGGCTGTCGTTCCTGCGGGAGCGAGCGGGCGTTTCTGCTTCACTGTTTGCCTACCCCGACCCCAAGATCGGCGGCGGCTATTTCCTGCTGCTGGCGGGATTGCCGCCTCAGGCGGCCGGGCGGGATCACGCCGGGCTGAAGCGCGAGGTGACGCTGGTCATCGACCACTCGGGGAGCATGCGGGGCGGGAAGCTCGACCAGGTGCGCGAGGCCGCGCTGCAAGTGCTGGCCGGTCTCGATCAAGGCGAGTCGTTCAACATCATCCTGTATAACGAAGGAGTCGAGCCGTTTTCCGAGCGGCCGGTGCGCAAGTCGCGGGCGACGATGAAGGACGCCGAGGAATTCCTGGCGGGGATGACCGCGCGGGGAGGCACGAACATCCACGATGCGCTGCTGGAAGCGCTGCGGCAGCCGCCGGCGGATGGAGCGCTGCCGATCGTGCTGTTCATGACCGACGGGCTGGCGACGGTCGGCCAGACTTCCGAAGCCGCGATTCGCGAGCTGGCGCTCAAAGGCAACAAGCATGGGCGGAGAGTCTTCACGTTCGGCGTCGGCGTGGACGTGAACACGCCGCTGCTGGAAAAGATCTCGTATGAGAGCCGGGCGACGACGACGTTCGTGCTGCCGGGCGAGGATGTCGAGGTGAAGGTGGGGGTGGTGTTCGAGCGATTGCAGGGCCCAATGCTGGCCGACCCGGCGCTGGCAATCGGCGAGGGGGCGACACGACGGCGCGCGCGGGAGCTGATTCCGGCGCGGCTTCCCGATCTTTTCGAGGGCGATCAGATCGTGCTCCTGGGCCAGTATTCGGGCGACGAGCCGCTCGAGTTCACGCTGCGGGGCAACTATCGCGGGACGCCGCGCGTCTTCCAGTTCAAGCTAACGCTCGACCAGGCGACGACGCGCAACGGGTTTGTGCCGCGGCTGTGGGCCAGCCGCAAGATCGGCTTGCTCGTGGACGCGATTCGCGAACAGGGAGGGACCGCGGGAGTTCTCTCAAGCGCAGCCAAGAACACGATGAACACCGCATCGCGCGAGCTGGTCGACGAGATCGTCAGGCTCTCGACCGAGTTCGGCATTCTCACCGAGTACACCGCGTTCCTGGCCCGCGAGGGGACGGATTTTTCGCAGAAGGACAAGGTGCTCTCCGAGGCCGAGAACCTGTTTCGCAACCGCGCGATGCAGACCCGGAGCGGGCTGTCGTCGGTGAATCAAGACCTGAATAACCAGAACCAGAAAGCGCTCATGTGTGCAAACCCGCGTAACGAATTCTATGATGCATCGATGAACAAGGTTGCCACGGCGGCGGTGCAGCAGGTTTGCGACCTGGCGTTTTACAAGCGAGGCAGCCGCTGGGTGGACAGCCGGCTGGTCACGAGCGAGGGCCAGGCTGCGCCGGCGAGGGTTGTCACATTCGGGTCCCAGGAATTTCGCGATCTCGCCGCCAAGCTGGCGCGAGGGGCGAGAGGGAAGCATCGCACTCAAGGGCGACATCTTGATGCTGGTCGATGGCCAGCGGGTTCTCGTCAAGGCGCCCGACCAGGTGCCCTGATCACCTCGTCATTCAAACTGTGTTCGAGTTTCTCTCACTCTTGATGGAGGAGTTTCCATGACTCACGCTCTCCTATTCGCGCTGTCTCTCGTAATCGGATCCGATCCGATGCCTTGCAGGCAGGCCCGCCCCAAGGATGTAGCGCCACCGCGGCCACGGGTGCAGATCGCCATCTTGCTTGACACCAGCAACAGCATGGACGGCCTGATCGCGCAGGCGAAGACGCAGCTCTGGAATGTGGTCAACGAGTTCATTCGGGCCCGCAAGGACGGGCGGCAGCCGGCGATCGAGGTGGCTCTGTTCGAATATGGGAAGCAAACGCTCCCCGCGCAGGAAGGCTTCGTTCGGTTGATCCTGCCGCTGACGGACGACCTCGACCGCGTCTCGGAGGAATTGTTCGCACTCAAGACCAACGGGGGCCAGGAGTACTGCGGCTGGGTGATCCGCGACGCCGTCAAGCGGCTGGAGTGGAGCCCGTCGCGTGACGTGTACAAGGCCATCTTCATCGCGGGGAATGAGCCGTTCTCGCAGGGGTCGGTCAATTTCCGCGATGCGTGCAAGAGCGCGATCGAGCGGGGGATTCTGGTGAACACGATTTTCTGCGGCGGGAACGCGGAAGGGCGACAGACGGGCTGGAACGATGGAGCGCTCCTCGCCGACGGCCGTTATATGAACATTGACCAGAATCAGAAAATCGTCGAGATCCCGACTCCCCAGGATGCGGTGATCGCTCAGCTCGGCGTGCAACTGAACAAGACGTATCTGCCGTATGGTAAGATGGGGGTGGCCGGGCAGGCGCGGCAATCGGCTCAAGACGCGAACGCCGGCAATTCGTCGCAGAGTGTGCTCGCGACTCGTTCGCTCTCCAAGGTGAATGCGTTTTACTGCAACGACGGCTGGGACCTGGTCGACGCGATCACGAACGGCAAATGCAAGCTCGAGGACGTGAAGACGGAAGAGCTGCCCGAAGACATGCAGAAGCTCGATCAGGCGGGGCGGAAGGCGAAGGTGGAAGCGGCCCGCAAGGAGCGAGAGGACATACAGAAGAAGATCCTCAAATTGAACCAGGAGCGTGAGGCCTTTCTTGCAGCCGAGCGGAAGAAGAACTCGGGCGGGAGGGAGCAGACGCTCGAACAAGCGATCTCCAAGGCGATTCGCGCTCAGGCCGCACGCAACAATTTCACATTTGAGTGAGCTCATGGGCAGCAAGCGAATCCTGGTTGTCGAGGACGATCCGGCGATCCGGCGGGGCCTGGTGGATGCGCTCGCCTTCGCCGGATATGCCACGCAAGAAGCGAGCGAGGGGGCCGCGGGGCTTGCCGCGGCCCTCGCGTCGGAGTGCGACCTGCTTCTGCTGGACCTGGTCTTGCCGGGGAAGGACGGCCTGGCGATCTTGCGCGAGCTGCGCGCGCTGCGGCGAGGTCTGCCGGTGATCATCCTGACGGCGCGGGGGTCGGAAGACGATCGCGTGCGTGGACTGGCGCTGGGGGCAGACGACTACGTGGTCAAGCCGTTCTCGATCAAGGAGCTGCTGGCCCGGATTGAAGCGGTTCTGAGGAGGGCCCCGAGTCGACCTCCAGCGGTGCAACGGCTGGCTTTTGAGGGGGGGCTGGCCGACCTCGAGCGACACGAAGTGGAGTTTGACGATGGCGAGCGGTGCGAGCTTTCGGAGCGCGAGCGGGAGCTGCTTGCACTATCTCGCCTGCCATGCCGGGAGAGCGGTCTCGCGTGACGAGCTGCTGGCCCGGGTGTGGGGCCTGGACCCGGCGGGAATCACCACGCGGACAATTGACATGCACATCGCGCGGCTGCGCGAGAAGCTGCGCGATGACAAGGGGAGCCCGCGAATCGTGCTGACCGTGCGGGGCCAGGGTTACATGCTTGCCGCGGCGAGGCCAAGATAAGATGAAACGGCTGGGAGCGGTCTGGCTCGTCTTTGGCCTTTGCGTCGCGCTTGCCGCCGGAGCGATGGCCCGCCTGGGCGGGATGGCGCTTGAGCTGGAGCGTGCCGAGGCGAAGGCGCGGAGGCAGGCGGCGCTGGAAGAAAACCTGCAACTGGCGCTCTGGAGAATGGATTCGGCGCTTCAGCCGCTGATGGCCGAGGAGAGCGCACGTCCGTACTTCACGTACAGCCCGCTCTACCCTGCCGATCTTGCGTTGACCCGTATGTTCGCCGAGATCGACCGCGGCGACGTGCTGATGCCATCGCCGCTCTTGACATTCAGATCGCCTCAGATTCGCCTTCATTTCCAGTTTGGGCCCGACGGCCGCCTGACCTCGCCGCAAGTTCCCGCGGGCAACATGCGCGACGTGGCCGAGGCCCGCTACCTCTCCGCCGCGCTACTCGAGGAAGCTTCGCGCCGGCTCGAGGAGCTGGGCAAGTTGATCAACCGCAAGGAGCTCGCCGCCGCGCTGCTCGTCGACGACCCGATCGCGCAAGCGGTGGACGTGACCACTCTGGCGGATTTACAGAAACGGCAGTCGCGTAGCTCGAATGAATACATGATGCGATCGCGCAACTCGAAACTGGCCCAGAGCCAGGCGCCGGCGGAGGTGCAGTCGCTCTGGACGCGAACGTCCGTCAGCCAGGGGCCGCTCCAGGCCGTCTGGATCGGTTCGACATTGCTCCTGGCGCGGCGGGTGCGTGTTTCCGAGGGGGCTTTCCTGCAAGGTTGCTGGCTCGACTGGGATGTGATTCGAGCGGACCTGATGGAGCGTGCGGCCGATCTTCTGCCGCGAGCCCGGCTGGAGAAGGTGCCCGTGCAAGCAGCGCCCCAACCAACCCGGATGCTGGCCTCGCTGCCGGTGCTGCTTGATTTCGAGCCGGCGCCGGATGAGGGAGATCCGCGCTGGTCGCCGGTGCGGCTTTCTCTCTTGATCGCCTGGGCGTGCCTGGGGCTCGCCGCGGTGGCCGTTGCTGTGGTGCTTCAGAGTGCGCTGGCGCTCTCCGAGCGGCGGGGGACTTTCGTATCGGCGGTGACGCACGAGCTGCGCACGCCGCTGACGACGTTTCGCCTCTACACCGAGATGCTTGACGAGGGGATGGTCGCGAGCGAGCAATCGCGGCAAGCTTATTTGAAAACGATTCGCGCCGAGGCCGACAGGCTGGGTCACCTGGTCGAGAACGTGCTGGCGTTTGCAAGGCTTGAGCGCGGTCGCGCCTCAGGAGGCCACGAAATCGTCGCGCCACAGGAGCTGGTTGATCGGCTGGTTCCTCGCCTCGCGCTTCGGGCGGAGCAGGCCGGCATGACGCTCGATGCCACGGCGCCCGCGGTGCTGCCGAGCGTGCGCATCGACGTGTCTGTCATTGAACAGATTCTTACCAATTTAATCGATAATGCGATCAAATACGCCGGCAGTGCTCTTGACCGGCGAATCCACATCGAAGTTGGGCAGGCGGGGCGAGCGCTCGAGATTCGAGTGCGGGACCATGGACCGGGTTTGAACGAAAAAGTGATCCGGCGGCTGTTCCGGCCGTTCTCGAAGTCGGCGAACGATGCGGCGCAATCGGCGCCGGGAGTCGGGCTGGGGCTGGCGCTTTCGCGCCGGCTGGCCCGCGCGCTGGGCGGCGACTTGAAGCTGGAGGAGAACAGCGCCAAAGGCGCGACATTCACACTGTCGATCCCGTTCGCGTGAGCTGTGCGAGGAGCAAACTGACGGTGTGCGCTTTTCCGTCTTGGCGTAAGATGGGTTCTCAAGAGTCTTGAAATCAAGCTTACCGCCATGGAGGATCCGGGATGTCGATTGTGCAGCGAATGCGCACCGAGCTGACTGCCGCAATGAAGGCGAGGGACGCGGTCAAAACCAACTTTTTGCGCTACTGGATCGCGCAGTTGACCCTGGGCAGCGGCGAGGAAATGGCGGAGAACGACGCGATCAAGAAGATGCGCAGCGTGCAGAAGGAAGCCAAGTCGGGGGTGACGACGTGGTCGCCTGAAGAGCTGGCAATGATCCGCGACTGGGTGCCACCGACGCTTTCGATCGAGCAGATCAAGGAGGCGCTTGCGCCAGTTGCCGAGCAGATCAAGGCTGCGCCCAAGGACGGGATGGCGATGGGCATTGCGATGAAGGCGCTGGCGGGGCAAGCTGTGGAGAGTGAGGATGTGAAGGGGGCGGTGGAGGGGATTCGGCGATGAAAGTCATCGGGAATGCGTACGGCTCGCGTCCTCGTGATGGCAAAACCTCTGAGTGCGTTGAGAGGCCTAATGCACGTGCGCAGCCGCATTCGAGCAGGAGATGACTTGGCGCGGAGCCCGACACGCTCAGGTCTTCAGAGACCTTGTGCCCGGCGGCGCTGATTGACGTCGTCGCGATTTGGCTTTTTGTGCGGGTGTTTCGGCTGAACTGTGGCGGGCTGCTGCTGCCTCGGCTTCTGCCGCGCTCATCAGTCCTGCTCTTACGAGGAGCTCGAAGCTCTCGGCGGGCGACATTTTCTTGATCGCAGCGAGAACCCGTCTCATTCGCAGAGACATGGGAACGTTAGCCGATTCCTCTGACGTAAACGCCACTCGCTATTCCTCCATTGGCTTCACCAGCCACGAACCCAGTATACATTCCGGGTTTCGGACGCACAATTGAATGTGAGCATCCCGATAAACGCCACTTCGAGTCCAGAGCCGCTTGTTCGAGGGGACGAATACCGCTCGGCACGTGTCGACGCGGTCGTTCTGAAGATCGAACGCCGCGTAGGCGAACTGGAATACGGCACAGTCCAAGTACTTGGACTTGTTGTAGTTCTTCGCGGCGACTTGTCCTGCCTGTCGTTATCGGTGCTCGTATTCGAGCCGGAAGCCAGCGAGAACATCGAGGTTGTCCGGATCGAGTAGATCGAAGCAGTTGCCCAGTCGAATCATGGCTGCCAGAACAGCGACTTCCTCTCCCCAGTTTTGGAGCTTCCGGCGCTGGTCCGCCCAGGCCCATGCTTGTTTCGGAGCGTATTCCCAAAAGTAAATACCGTGCCCGAGCCAGTCGGCGCTGTTTTCGCTTCTTTTGTAGGATTCTCTATTCTGGATGACACGGTGGGCCGTGGATTTCTGCGTTCCGTGATAGCCGACGACGGTTCGATGGTAGTCCGCGAAACGAGGCATTACGGTCTCTTCTTGCAGGCATGTCGCTCGCGCAGGGGCAGGCTATGGGACTTGATCACGCGTCAAGCGGCGCTTCGAAGTCCGGCGCCATCCAGTGAACCGTGTCCTTGGCGCTTCCCCGCCTTACAGGGCCATTGATCACTGGGCTCGGCGCGAGCCAGCTTCGCCACCGGCTGGTCGTTTTCGGTGATTACGACCTCTTCCCCCGGTGCGAGCCCCTGGATCAACGCGGCCAGTTTGGTTTGGGCATCCTGAATCGAGACTGCGTGCATGATCCGGTATCCTGATTTCCGAACACGTCGTCCGCGACACTTGACCTCATTGTACACGGGTGATCGCTTGCTGTTCAGTGGTAGCTCGAACCAGGCACACGTAACATAGACTATCGGGCTGTAAGTAACGCTTGTGATGTCATGAAGGAGCCGGCGATGAGTTCACCCGGGGCCCGGTTGCGCGAAGCGTGGTCGGCTGGTCCGATCATGATTCCTGGGGCGTTCAACGCGCTCGTCGCCAAGCAGGCCGAGCGACTCGGGTTTGCGGCGGTTTACCTTTCCGGCGGGGCGCTATCCGCGGGGTGGGCGGGGCTGCCGGACATCGGGCTGCTCACGCAGACGGAGTTTGCCGGGCAGGCGGCGGTGCTGGCTCGGGCGACCTCACTGCCGGTTTTGTGCGACGCGGATACCGGGTTCGGCGAAGCCCTGAACGTCGAGCGCACGGTGCGGCTCTACGAGGAGGCCGGTGTCGCCGGCTTACATCTGGAAGACCAGACCCTTCCCAAGCGGTGCGGACACCTTTCGGGGAAATCCCTGATTGATTCCGCAAGCATGGCCGCGAAGATCCGGGCGGCGGTGCACGCTCGCCGCGACCGGGATTTCGTGATCGTCGCCCGGACCGACGGGCTGAGTGTGGAGGGTTTTGACGCAGCCGTGGGGCGAGCGCGAGCCTATCTCGCCGCGGGCGCCGACATGATCTTTCCCGAGGCCCTCGAGTCGGCCGAGCAGTTTGCGCGGTTTGCACAGGAAGTGAAGGCGCCGCTGCTGGCGAATATGACCGAGTTTGGCCGCAGCCCGCTGATTCCGTTCGATCAACTGGCCGCGATGGGATACACGGCGGTGATTTATCCACTCTCGGCGATGCGAGCGGCCATGAAGGCTGCGTATGAAGTGCTCGCCACCCTGCGTGCCGAAGGGACCCAGCGCGGGTTGATCGACCGCATGCAAACACGAGGCGAGCTTTACGATCTGATCGGATACCAGGAGTGGGAAGCTCGCGACGCGGCGTACTTCAGCGCGGCGGAGGGGGCGGGGACCCTCACCCCGGCCCTCTCCCAGAGGGAGAGGGAGACTGGAAGAGCGCCGGATGATTGACCTCGCGATCGCTTCTGATAGAGTAGGCGATGGCCACGCTAATTTGAGGCTGCGTGGCTTCTCTTGCTGCGCGGGGATTGCTGTCGGGCCGAATGGGCACCTGGCAAGGGTTGGCCGGCAGTCTTCGCCTTCCCTTTGAAGCTTTCTGCCGATTCGCTGGCGAGATGCCGGATGCGGGGCGGAGTGTTCTCTTCTCACGTGGAGAGGGCAGGGGGACTTGGTGGGCGCAGTTCCCTTGGAGAGCTTTGTTGGGCTGCTCGTGGGTTTGGTCATCGGGCTGGCGGGGGTGTACGTTCTCGCCAGGCTGCGGGCTCAGACTGCCCGCGCATTAGCCGAGCAGATTGTCGTGAATGCCCACCGCGAGGCCGAGACGACGCGGCGGCACGCTGAGCTGGTCGCCAAGGAGGAGAGCCTCAAGCGTCGCGAAGAACTCGACCAGGAGATCGACGCCAAGAGGGTGTCTTCACACGAGCAGGAGCGACGACTCGAGAAGCGCTCGGACCTGCTCGACCAGAAACTCGAACTGCTGACGAACCGGGAAACCGAGACGGCCGAACGTCTGCGAGAGATCTCGGTCGAGCGCGAAAGCGTGGTTGCGCAGCAAGTCGAGATGAAGCAGAAGCTGGCCGCCCAGGTCGAGGCACTCGAGCGGATCTCACGGCTCTCGCGCGATGAGGCGCGCGAGATGTTGCTCTCGCGCGTGGAAGGGGAGCTGGCGGCCGAAGTGGGGAACCGCGTACTCAAGTACCAGGCGCTCGTGCAGGAAAGCTGCCAGCAGAAATGCCGGGAGATCTTGACGACGACGATCCAGCGGTATGCCGCTGCGCACACGGCGGAGGTGACCGTGAGCACTGTCGACATTCCGAACGACGACATGAAGGGGCGGATCATCGGCCGCGAGGGGCGAAACATCCGGGCATTCGAGAAGGCCACCGGAGTCGATGTGATCGTGGACGATACGCCCGGAATCGTGATCGTCTCGGGATTTGACAGCGTGCGCCGCGAGGTGGCCAAGCTCGCGCTCCAGAAGCTGATCGAAGACGGCCGCATTCACCCGAGCCGGATCGAAGAGATCGTCAAGGAAACACATGAAGACATGGAGCGTCATATCCGCCGGCTCGGTGAGGAGGCCGCGCTCGAGGCCAACGTCGTGGGGCTGCACGAGAAGCTGGTGCACTACCTGGGCCGGCTTCATTTCCGGACGAGCTATTCGCAGAACGTGCTGCGCCACTCGCTCGAGGTGGCGTATCTGACCGGGATGCTCGCGGAGGAGGTTTCGCTGTCCGGCGAGCTGGGCCGGCGGTGCGGTCTGCTGCACGACATCGGCAAGGCGGCCGACCACGAGATGGAGGGAGGGCACCCGGCGGTGGGAGCCGAGCTGGCCAGAAAGTATGGAGAAAGCCGGGAGGTGATCCACGCGGCGCTGGGGCATCATGACGACCTGCGGATCGAGACCCCTTACACGCTTCTGGTTTCGGCGGCTGACGCGATCAGCGCCAGCCGGCCGGGGGCCCGGCGGGAAACGCTCGAGAAATACGTCCGCCGGCTCGAGGAGCTGGAAGCACTGGCGCTGGGCTTTCCGGGCGTCGAGCAAGCTTACGCCATCCAGGCCGGCCGCGAGATTCGCGTGCTCGTCGACAGCCAGCAGCTCGGCGACGCCGAAGCGGCCGCCCTGTGCCGCGAGATCGCCCAGACGATCGAAACCAACTTGACCTATCCGGGCGAAGTCAAGGTGACGGTGCTCCGCGAGACCCGAT
Organism: uncultured Planctomycetota bacterium; assembly: GCA_963823665.1. Lineage (GTDB taxonomy): Bacteria > Planctomycetota > Planctomycetia > Isosphaerales > Isosphaeraceae > CAVXHV01. The sequence goes on along the minus strand of CAWGMQ010000006.1, from coordinate 209,124 downwards.
CCATCGAATTCGCTCGCTGAGATGAACATTCCTATGCACAGAATGATCTAACGGCAGACGAACCTTCGAGCACGCAGGCGGCCTTCTCGGTGCTCTTCATCGGTGACGTGGTGGGCTCGCCCGGCCGGAAGATCCTGGGCCAGGCACTGCCGCGAATCATTCCGCGATGGGGGATCAACCTGGTCGTCTGCAACGCCGAGAACGCGGCCGGCGGCTCGGGGCTGACGCTTGATTGCTACGAAGAAATTGCCGAGGCGGGGGTCGACGTCATGACGATGGGAGACCACATCTACCGCAAGGACGAGATCCATCAGGTGTTCGACCGGACCAGGACTGTCCTTCGCCCGGCGAATTATCCGAGCGAGGCACCGGGGCCGGAGCTGGCTGTTGTCAACGCCCGTGACGGCACCAAGGTTGCCGTGTTCAGCCTGATCGGCCGCACGTTCATGAAGCCCGTCGACTGCCCGTTTCGAGCCGCGGACCGGCTGATCGAACAGATCGGCGGGCAAACACGAGTGATCATCGTCGACGTGCACGCCGAGGCAACCAGCGAGAAACAGCTTCTGGGGAGATACATGGACGGACGGGTCTCTGCCGTACTGGGAACACACACGCACGTGGCCACGGCGGACGAACAGATTCTCAAGAACGGCACAGCGTATCAAACGGACGTGGGGATGACAGGGCCTCATGATTCGATCCTGGGGCGGCGATACGATCGCGTTCTGTCGGCCACGCTCTCGTGTGTGCCGGCTCACTTTGACGTGGCCAGCGGTGACCCACGATTGAACGGGGCGCTCGTGGGGATCGATCCGCAGAGTGGGAAAGCGATTTCGATCAGGCGGGTGAGCTTGAACCAGGAGGAGGTGGGGAAGTTGATGATTGAGGGGGGGAGGAGCTGAGGTTTATATCGGGGGAGAGGGAGTGAGATTAGGATTAGGATTAGGATTAGGATTAGGATTAGGAGTAGGATTCATTCGGCGGCGTTGATTTCAGGCGTTCCAGGCGTTTCAGGCCGCGGGCTAGGCCTTTGGGGACGGCTTGGGGGTCTTCGAAGTGGCGGTGCTCCAGGTAATGCCAGCGGAGCCAGCGCTCGCCGATCAGGAGATCGGCCGAGCTTTCGAAGACGCTCACGAGCGAGGCTTCGACGGGCTTGAGCGGGCGGATGCGGTCGTATGATTCTCGGGCTGTGATCCGGACTGCGGGGTCGGCGCCGGCCCACTCGCCGAGCAAGCGTGCGAGGTCGCCCGCGACGCATTCGTTGTCCATCGCGCCGAAGTCGATGATGCCGGTGAGCCGCTCCTGCTCGAAGAGAAAATGATCGGCGCGGGCGTCGCGGAGGCAGGGCTGGAGGTCGAGAACCAACAGCGACGCGCGATCGAGCAGCTCATGCACGGCGGGCGCAGCGGCGCGAGCCAGCGTGAGCCACCTGGCCGTGGCGGCGGCTTCCATCGGAGATGCCGCCTGGCTTGCGACGGCGGCTTCGATCGTTTCGAACCCGCCGGCGATCAGGTGCGCGTACCGTTTCGCGCCGCTGGGACAGGCCGCGCGAGACTCCGACGCCGGCTTCGCCAGCGAGAGCCACATGCAAACGAGCCAGCCCGCTGAACGCGGCGGCGACGCGGGCGAGCGCAGGCGGCCGGCCCGGGTCGGCCGCACCGGGAAGCCAGGGAGTCAGCTCCCAGAGTCGTCCCTGATATTCCTGGACGGAGCACTCGGTGGTGTCGCGAAAAGGGACGGGCGTCAAGCCGGTGCTTGCGGTGAGGAAGAGCCAGCGATGGATTCGATCGAGATGAGATCGGCCCGGCCAGGCGGGGGGCCAGGAGCGCAGCACGAGCTGGCCGGCTGGGGCCCTGTAGCGCCAGAACTGCGACCCGCTGTATCCGCCGGCACCGCCCAAGGACTCGACCTCCGAGACCGGTTGGACGTGGGCAGAATACCTCGCCAGCAGCTCGTTCAGCTCGGGAAAGGCCAGTTGAGAGGATCTCACCGAAGCCATCGCTTCTCAATCATCAAGGGCCAGTGCCTGTGTTTGCAACGCAAGGAGGGCAGCCTTGAACCGCGAGTTCACCTCGGCCTGGGCGGCCTTATCCGCCGGGCGGTCGGCCGGGATGTCGGAAAGATCGATCGGCTCTCCGAAGACGATACGCGAGTTCGACGGTGTGACGAGCGCCTTGACGATGCTGTCGGTTTCGGGAGTGCCGCAGAGGTAGGCCGGGATCACCGGCACTCCGGAATGCAAGGCGAGGTAGGCCGTGCCGGGCTTCATCTCATCAATCCGCCGGCCGGACTCGGGCACGATGTGCCCCTCGGGAAAGATCGGGAGCACGCGGCCCTCCTTGAGCGCCGCGCAGCGCCGCGCGGGTGGCGGTGAAATCGCGGCCGTCGCGATTGACCGGAATGCAGTTGACGAGCCGGCACCACGGATTGAGCGCCGGGTATTCGTAGTATTCGCGGGCGACCATGAACCCGAGTATACGGTCGCACGCGGCCTGAAGCAGCACGTGATCGATCCCGCAGGTGTGGTTGGAGATCAAGATTGCGGGCCCGTGCGCTGGAAGCGGCGCGCGACGGTCGATCCGCAAGCGATGCCAGATGATGCAATAGGACCAGTAGATGAACTCGATGATCTTCAAGAAGCCGTGGATCTCGGGCGCCGGCTCCCGGTGCTTGAAGACCTGGGGAAGCAGCAGGATGGCCACTGTCAGGAAGATTAATACGCCGATGCTCATGAACGATCCAGGGGCGGCGCCTTCAAGATGGCTTGACCCGTTCGCCTGTCGAGGGGAGGTTTCCTTGGTCTCTCCATCGCATCATCCGGGACGTGGCAACGTCAAGGCAGTGCTTCTTTCCGTGACGCACACCGGCATGGGCACGTTCAGGCCGCCTGGCGGAGGAGCCTGGCGAGGCTGGCGGCCAGGTCGGCGACCGTTTGCATTTGGGGAATCTCGTCGGGATCGATTTCCACGTTGAACTGATCCTGAAGCTGAAGGATCACCGCGACCAAGTCGAGAGAATCGAGTGCCAGCTCTTCGAGGAGACGCGACTCGGGCCGGATCGTCGCGGTCTTCGCCTTGGAGGAAACGGTTCGAATCGACTCGGCGATCGCGGTAAAGAGATCCGGGCGAGCGGAGCCGGCGGTGCTGATCATTGGTTTCATCGTATCGTACGCCTCGAATCGAGAGGAAGCCGGTGACCAAACTGTTTTGCTAAGTCATTGAAGCGACAGGTTTTCGGTCTGATCATGCATCCGCCGCACGGGTGTTGGTGGAAGTCCGGCACGATCACCGCGCCGAGCGTGAACCGGGGTAAGCCCGGCGCGTCTGGCGGATTTATCATCGAACGTAACGGCCTGGTACTTGACCCGGATTGGCCGAGGCGGGGGAAATCGAGTCTGGGCGGGTGGTTGCGCGTGGATTCGGTTGCCCGGAGTGGACGAGCCGGTTGCAACGAAAAGTGGGGTTATGCGTTGCGGTCACCGAGTGAATTCATCTATAATCCGACGGCGCCGTGGGGCGAGGTCGTTTCTCGTGAAGTCTTTGGGACAAAGGGCCCAGGCGAAATGTATCGCCTGGGATTCAAATTCTGAGACGCCTTCCCTCCCCTCGTTTCGCGATTTTCTTCTAAGGAGCGCAACCGTGAAGTTGGGACTTAAAGTCGGTCTGATGCTTTCCAGCCTCGTGCTGTCGTTCGCTTGCTTTGTCGGGTGTAATTCGGACGAAGGCGCGGCGCCTGCCCCCGGGGCCAAGGCTGGCGCGCCTGCCGACAAGCCTGGTGCCGCACCCACCAAGCCCGACGACAAGACGAAGTAAGACATGGGCTAGACAAGAGCGGGCGAATGGGTGGCTGACCGGCCGGCTGTGTGTCTCCGGTAAGCCAAACAGGGCGTGCCTGGCCCATCGGAGTGAACCCATCGCTGTCATGCGATTCCGGCCGCTTTCTCTCAAACGAGGGAGAGCGGCCTTTTTTTATTCGGAAAGTCCAATCTGCCGGCGCCGCGGCCGGCATTACTATCATGGAAGAGACGTGTCACGGCACGCGAGATGGGAGCCGATGCGTGACGACGAGACCAAAAGGGAAATTCGGGCAACAGCTCCGAACCGTCTTCAACCTGGGAACGATCGGGGACCTGACGGATGGTCAGCTTCTCGAACGGTTTGCGACCCGGGGTGGCGAGGCGGCCGAGCTGGCGTTTGCTGCCCTGGTCGAACGGCACGGGCCGATGGTCCTGCGGGTCTGCCGGCATGCGCTCGTTGAAGTGCATGACGCCGAGGACGCGTTCCAGGCCACGTTTCTCATCCTGGTCAAGCAGGCAAGATCGCTGTGGGTGCAGGATTCACTGGGCCCGTGGCTTCATCGCGTGGCGCGCCGCGTCGCCACGCGAGCCCGGGCGTCCGCAGCCCGAGTGCGCGAGCACGAGCGGCACGCCGCGGCGGCCAGGCCGGATTTGCTCCGGGAGACGCGGGATTGGGAAGACGTCGTGGAACACCTCCATGAGGAGATCGACCGGCTGCCGGAGCGTTACCGCGTTCCGGTCGTGCTCTGCGACCTGGAGGGGCTGACGCACGAGAAGGCGGCAAGGCACCTGGGCTGGCCGGTGGGAACGCTCAAGACCCGTCTTGCACGGGCACGCGAGCTGCTGCGGGCCCGGCTCTGCCGTGGCGGACTGGGTGTGCCTGAGAGGGTCTTCGGCGCGGACAAGCGACTCGCGATGGTTTTGCCTTTCGGGCGCAGGGCGCGGCCCTTCCAGGCGCGCTCGTCGAATCAACCGCTCGGGCCGCGGGTCTGGTCGCGGCGGGACAGCCACTTTCTGCTTCCGTGATCTCGTCGGGTGTCGCCATTTTGATCGAGGAGGTACTGAAGACCATGGTCGTGACCAAATTGAAGCTGGCCGCGGTGGTGGTGCTCGTGGGCGCCTTGGGGGCCGCGGCCGCGGGCGTGCTGGCGCAACAAGGACCGCGAGTAAACGATCGGCAGGGGGGAGCAAACCAACAACCGGGCGCGGATCCGATCATCTTTCAGCACGGCCTCGGACCCATCCCGTCGCCGGCCGCTTCGACGACTCCGGCATACATCAGGCAGTCACGTGCGCTGATCCTTACGCGTCTGGAGGAGGAAGTCACCGAGGCCCGTGCGCGACTGGATCGCACGTTGAAGCGATTCCAATCGCCGGATCACCCCGCCGTCATCCGCGCAGGAGACGCTGGATGCTCTGACGCAACGACTGGAGCGTATTGACCGGGTTCTGGTCGATGTGGTCGAGACTTATCCGACGATGGTCGATTTTTCGGGAGGTCCAGGCGGCGGCGATCAGAACGCTCAGCCGGCGGGCGTTGGCGCGACGGGTGGCGAGGCGATCGGGCAGATTCATGGTGCCGGCATGAAGGGTGCCAACGGACGTGGGAGGAGATTCTCCAGCAACCCTACAAGCGCAGACAAGGAAGGCTACAGGGTAAATGATTTTGAGCGTCAGCAGCAGCCGGCCGATTCACAGAACAATGTTCCGGGGGCAATAATCACGAGCCAAGGTAAACAGAATAACCCCGGGCAGTCGGGGGCGAAGGCCCAGGGAAATCAGAGCAACCCCGGAAGCAACAAGGCTGGGTATCAGGAGCAGTACCAACGAGGAAATCCAGGCAGCTCAAACGAGCAGAAGTCATCGGCGGGCTCGAATAATCAACCCAGCTCGCAACAGCCGCAGCAGAACAGCAGCGGGAACGAGACGGGCAACTCGCAGAAAAACCCGGGGCAGCAAGGGCAGAACCGCAATGGTTCGTCGTCGGACCGTGACACCGAGGCGTCGGGGAAGCAACCGGCTCCAGACCCGCGCGTGCACGGCTTTGGATCCGGCAAGGTGATCGCCGATCTGGACAACGACGGGGACGTCGAACTGTATATTGTCAACGACGCCGTCAACGCGAAGGCGGGGTCGAATAGCAAGTCAGATCGGGGCAAGGGCGGCGCACAGCAGGACGGTGCAAAGCAGGGTGAGGCGGGGTCGAATAGCAAGTCAGATCGGGGCAAGGGTGGCGCGCAGCACGACGGTGCGAAGCAGAGTGAGGCGGGGTCGAATAGCAAGTCAAATCGGGGCAAGGGCGGCGCACAGCACGACGGTGCGAAGCAGGGCCAGGACAGCCAGTCAAAGCGGGGTGACGCGCACAAGGACAATGCGAGCGAATCCTCCGGCAAGCAGTCGCAGCGGGGTGACGCCCAGAAAGAGAACGCGACGTCGGATTCGAAAAGCGAGTCGCAGAGCGGTGACGCGTCGGGAAAAGACGGGGCGAAGCGGAGTGCGGACAGCCAGTCCAAACAAGATCAGCCGGGGGCGGATGCTCGGAAGGGGAGCCGTGGTGACGGTGCGAAGTCCGGGGAGGCGGGAGGGGATGATTCCGGGGAAAATTGAGGGGGGTTCAAGATGGTCCGCAGTAGCGGACCCTACGTCGTGCGATTTCTTGATTCGGCTCGCCTCGCCTGTTCCTTCACTCGGAACTTCACGATTCTGGCGACCAAGGCGTGAGGGATAGGTTTATCAAGGGGGAACTTCAGGTTCCCCTTCTCGCCTTTGTAGGGTGCAATCTCGGCCTGGAGTTTCGCGTCGCCTTTGACGGGCGGGAAGAGGCCGATGTGATTCTTGAAGGCGGCGAAGTGAATGAGATTGCCCGAGGAGGCGAACGTTGGCATTCCGTAGCTGATCTTCTCCTTTGCGTCCGGAGCCACTTTGTGGATTGTTGCGCGGATCTTCTCGAGGATTGCTTGAACCTCGGGTGGAAATGAGGCGATGTATTCGTCGATGTCTTTCGGCTTGGGTGGAAGGCGCTTCATGTGGTTGTTTGATCCTGGGCGGACTGGCGCGATGGTGGAAGGCAAAATCATCAGAGCAGTCTTACTGTTCTCACACCAAGACGCAAGGACGCAAACGTGAGCGGGGCTTGCGCGAGTGCGCGAGTTAATGTGGGCGGTGGGCGGAAGCGACGTGGCTGGATCGTGGTGGTCCTCGTGTCGCTGGCTGTCGCGGGTGCCGGTCTTGCGGTTTTACGGTATCGGAGAGCGAGCGCGGTTCGGCTGCGCGAGGAAGCAGCGGTTTCGGCGTTGCCCAAGCCGAGCAGAAGCACATCGGCAGCCTCCGGGATCGAATTGTGTGAGGCGGATCCACCGCCGGGTGGCGCAGTGAGCCGAAGAGTGCTGCGGTGCGTCGCCTCATCGCCGAGCTGGGAAGCCTCAAGAAGGTCGAGCTCCTGCGGGTGCCCGGGTTGACCGACGCGGCGCTGGCCTATCTGGAAGGGCTGCCGGACCTCGAGGAAATCAATCTCTCCGGGGCGAGCATCACCGGCTCGGGTTTGGTCCATCTCGCCGGGTTGCGCCAGCTCAAGTCCCTGGTGATTCCCGGAACGGCATTGGACGATGCCGGGCTGGCGAACCGCGCCCGGCTTACCGGATTGAAGCGGCTCTACATCGGCGGCGGTGCCTATACCGATGCCGGCCTTGCCGCCCTATCGAACCTGACCGGCCTGACGGACCTTGGCGTGGGCTCGAAGGAGTGCACGGACGCCGGATTGGCCAAACTGGTGGGGCTAACAAACCTCCGGACCCTGAACATCGGCGGCCCGCAGATAACGGACGCGTGGCTCGACCGCATCGGCGCGATGAAGTCTCTTCGCCAGGTTATCATCGACGGCGCCCAGGTGAGCGACGAGGCGACCAATCGACTGCATCGCTCGCTTCCCGAGGCTGAGATTTACGTAAACGGTCGCGTCAGGTGAGGGAGCGCCGGGGTTTCTAGCGGGTGTCAGGCTAAATGGCTTTTCGCGATTCCGGGACGGCGATTCGCGCGGGCTGGAGCAAAGGCATAGCCAGTGACACCGACCGACAACCTCGGCGGACGGCACACGGAGTGTGCCTGCTACACGGAACCACCGGCGAAGCTAGTGCCACCAATCTGAGTCGGATGATCGTGCAATGTCATTTAGTCAGTGACGGCGCGGCGCGAATGGGACGCGACTGAGGAACGTCTTTTACCACGGCGGTGGCCATGACACCCTCGCGTGCATCCGCACCGCGTTCGGTCCTGGAGGGTCTTCCGATGTTAAGGCGGGCAAGCCGTTCACTTCCGGTTGTGTTGGGCACTCTTATGGCGAGTGGCTCACTCTGGAGTGCGGGACGGGCGCAGGAGGCGCAAATCTCCGACCGCCGGTTGGCTGCCGCGCTGGAAAGCTGGCGTGGGGGGGATCCGAACGCACGACTCCAGGCGCTCCAGCGGCTGAAGCGGTTTGGGCCTCGTGCGGCGCCGGCGGTGCCCTCGCTCATCGCTGGGCTCTCCGACCAAGACGCGAAAGTTCGGAAGGCGACGGCGGATGTGCTGCACCGGATCGGCCCTGCGGCCACGCCCGCGGTCCCGGCTTTGCTTGCAGCGCTCGACGATCCGGACAGCGGCGTACGCACCGCGGCGGCGTGGGCGCTCCAGGTCGCGAAGCCGGACCCCAAGGTTGCGGTGCCGGCATTTGTTGCCAACCTTCGCGCTGGGGAGGACCGGCGCACGCCAGTAGTGGTATACGCACTCGCAGCGCTGGGCGAGCCGGCCGTCCCCGTTCTGATCGATTTGTTGAGTGACAATGACCAGAGGTTGCGGCGGATGGCCGCACTCTCGTTGAGCCACAACGGTCCCGCGGTTCGGCCGTTTATCCCGGGCTTGATCGAGGCGCTGCGTGTGCCCGACCGAGAGACCCGCGAGAATATCGCCGCGGCCCTGGCGGGGGCCGGTCCTGAAGCCGTCGAGCCGCTCATCCGCGGCTTGCGCGATCGAGACCCGAAGGTCCGCGGCGGCGCGGCGCGGCGCTCGAAACGCTGGGAGCGCGGGCCAAGGCCGCAATCCCGGCGCTCGTGGCAGCGCTGGGCGACAAGGAGGCCGCCGAAGACCCGAAGGGCTCGCGCGCGCCAAGCTTTGACTTCTGGCAGCGCGAAGGCGAGCCGCGGCCTTCGGTGTATCAGGCCGCTCTCCGCGCGATCGGGCCGGCGGCCGTCTCCGCGCTCGTGGAGCGGCTCGGCGCCCCCGAGCGTGAATCCCGCGTTATCGCCTTGCGGGCGCTGGGGTTCCTGGGGGACGATGCAAAGTCGGCGGTGCCCCGGTTGATCGCACTGCTCTTCGACACGGACTTGCGTCGGGAGGCCGCCGCGGCCCTCGGCGGCATCGGTGCGAGGGACGCCGCACCCGCGCTCATCGCGAGCCTGAAGGATCCCGACCCAGGTTTCCGCGCCTGCGCCGCGGAGACGCTCGGCCGCATCGGCTGGGAACGGCAGGCGGCGCAATACAGCTCGCGGACGATCGCTCGGGGAGCGATCAAGCCCCTGGCTGAGGCACTCAAGGACGCCGATCCGGGCGTGCGTGCCGCGGCCGCCGGCGCGCTGCGTGATATCGGCTCGGAGGCTTCGGCGGTTATCCCGGAGCTCGTCACTGCTTTGAGCGACCCTGTGGCCGAGGTGCGTGTCGCGGCCCTGCGGGCGTTCGGCCGGGTTGGGAGCGTACCGGCGGGATCGCGGGCGGTCGTGTTCGCGCTCTTGAAGGATTCTGACCCTCGTGTCCGCCGAGTTGCGGCGGGCGCGATCGATGAGGATGCTCTCAAGACGGATGCGGCGGTGGCGACGTTGCTCACCGCGCTCAAGGATGCGGACGCCGACGTGCGCGCCGCGGTGGCCGCGAGACTCGATCGAGCCCACGCCGAGTGGTTTTCCAACGACGGCGGGCAATTCCACGACAGCCCGGGGCTGGTCCAGAACCCGGCGGCTCCCGCGGCACTGCGGGCGGCACTGGGCGACTCCGATCCGCGTGTTCGTGCGGCGGTGGCGCGGCTGCTGCCAGTCTTCAAGGGAGACGCTCCGGCTTCGGTACCCTTGCTGATCGCGCGGCTCAAAGACCCGGATGTCAATGTCCGCCGGGCCGCGGGAGAGTCGCTCTCCCAGTTTGGCCCGGCGGCGAAGGATGCGACGCCTGCGCTGCTGGAAGCCCTGGGCGACCCCGACGAGAATTACGCCGGCGATGCTTACGTCTCGGCCAAGGCGGCCTGGGCGCTCGAGGCGATTGGCCCGAGCGCGAAGTCCGCGATGATCGATCGGCTGACCACTTGTCTTGGCGACCCCGACGGACGAGTGAGCCGGCGGGCCTCGTGGGCACTTCAGATGCTGGGCGACAAGGTCTCTTCACCCCTTTTCGGGCTGCTGGCCAAGCCGAGTACACCGCGGTCCATCAAGGTCGGGGTCCTGGGAGTCCTGACGGAGGTCCGCGGACCAGGGGTGGTCGAGAAGTTCGGCGAGAAAGCGCGCTCTGGTCCGGACGCGCGTGATGCGATCCCGGCGCTGCGCGAGCTCGCCCGCGACGAGGACGAGAAAGTCCGCGCGGAGGCGCGCAGGCTGCTCGTCGCCGTGGCGCCGAGCGGCGAGGCCGCGGCCCAGTCACTGCTCGAGGCCATTCGAGCGGGGGACGTGAACGAATGGAAATACGACGAGGCTCTTGAGGCACTGGACGCATCGGCGGGCGTCGCCCTGATCGAAGGGCTGAAAGATCCCGATGCGGAGGTGAGGACCGCGGCCGCTTATGCACTCGCGGGGCTTGCCGATGACTTGCCGCGCCCCGACGATCAGCTCGGGGACGAAAAGCCCGATCCGGCCCAGGCCGAGGCCCGCGAGCGGGGACTGCGGCTCCGCTCCCAGGCCGGTCGTGCGCTGGTCGCGGCCCTGAAGGACTCTGACACTGAGGTTCGATGGGCTGTTGCCTGGGGGCTTTATTCGCTCGGGGGAGGCGAGTGGGCTGTGCCGGCTCTCATCGAGATGGTCAAGGACCGGACCACGCGCATGGCGCCGGGTGCCCGCATCCGGCTGGCCTCGCCCATCGGCGGCGGCAACGGCAATCGGAGCGGCGGTTCCGGCAATGGGCAGATGCTGCGGGTCGGCGCGATCCAGACCCTGGGCGGGTTTGGCGCCGCGGCTGTGCCGGCGATTCCGGCTTTGATTGACGCGCTCAAAGATGGCGACTTGCTTACCTGCTGGTACGCGGCTGGTGTGCTTGGGGAGATCGGGCCGGCGGCGAAGGATGCCGTGCCGGAGTTGATTCGCCTTTTGCGATCAACGGATGACGTGCCGGGCGCGCCGGGCACTATGGGTTTCGGTGGGATGATCAGCAAGGCCGACGGGTTGGCTGTTGCGGCGGCGAAGGCGCTGGGGCAAATCGGTCCCGATGCCCGCGCTGGGATTGCCGCGCTTACCGAGATGCTGGGCGACGGCGACGAAGGCCGGCGAGCGGCGGCCGCCGAGGCGCTGGGAGGCATTGGCCGCGATGCCGCGCCGGCGGTGCCCGGACTCGTTCGGTTGTTACGCGACTCCAAGTGGTTCGTGGCCGACAACGCTGCGACGGCGCTCGGGCATATTGGGGCGCCGGCGGTTACCGCGCTGATCGCCGTTCTGCGCGACCGCGACTCGAATATCCGCCGGCTGGCGATCGCGGCGCTGGGCGAGGTCGGCCCTGACGCGTCGGCCGCGATCCCCGAACTGGTCCGGGCACTTGCGGATCCCGACGAGGAGACGCGCGCGGCCGCTGCAGAGGCGATTGGACCTATTGGCAATGGATCTGCCGCCGCGGCGGCCGTTTCCGGCCTGGTCGCGGCGCTCAAGGATCCAGACCGTGTGGTTCGAGAGCACGCCACCGAATCGCTGGGGAAGATCGGTTCGCGTGATGACCGGGTCATCCCTGTCCTGGTCGCGATGATGCGAGAGAGCGACGGGGAAGTGAAGAACGCTGCCGCGGACGGGCTGGAGACGATCGGGATGCCCGCGTTTTCGTCGTTGCGGGCGCTGCTGCGGAACGACGACAAGAATTTGCGGGACCGCGCGGCGTATGTGCTCTCGCGGATGACCGACTCGAGATGGAAACGGCAGGAGGGTGAGACCACCGAGCAGGCTCGCGCACGATTCAAGGAGCCGCGCGATGCGTTGCTCGCGGCGCTCAAGGACCCGGACGAGCGGATCCGCGCCGGGGCGTCGGCGGCGCTGGGGTACGTCGGCAGAGATGTCGTACCCGATCTGGTCGCGGCCTTGGCTGATTCGTCGGCTATGGTGAGACTCGGGGCCGCGCGGGCCCTGGGCTCGATGGGCGATGATGCGCGCGCCGCGCTTGACCGGCTGCGTGAGCGACTTGGTGATGCTGACGATGAAGTCCGTCGCGCGGCTGAAGCGGCGGTCGAGGCGATCGCCGGGGCCAAACAGTGATCGGGGCGGGGCTACTTTGACCAACCGATCAAGTCATTCACCGGAATTTTGATCGATCGCAAGTCACCAACGTGTTTGTTTCAAACAGCGACGCCGTCCGGGTACCCCAGATTTGCATTCTTATCCGGCTGGACGTAGGCGAAGGCGAGAAGTCCCGGGACGGTCTCGGACTGCACGGGGTTAAACACCCACTGACCGATGAGCTTGCCATTGTGGTAGACGGAACGACGCTTCTCTTCCTCGAGGCCGAGCAACTTCCCGTCCTGCTCGTCGAGAATGACCTTCTTGGCCTGGATGTCAATGACCCCGCCGTAGCTGGTTACGATGAACCGGCCCAGGGCGATTTGATGGCCGCCGAAGTGGCCGAAGAAACGCTGGTCCCTGGACACGAGGGTCTCTCTTACGAGTTTGTTCTCACGGTTCATCGACAGCCGGACGAGGCTTCGTGTGTCAACAGTTCCCTGGTCGGAGACTACGTTCTCGATGACGTACAGGGCTGGTGACGCATCAGACCCCCGAATCTTTCGATTCGGGGGTCAGACCGCAATCTCGTGACCTGGCCGACTACGCAACAGTGACGACTGGGACTGGAGTGAAGTGGAGTGCAGGTGTCCGTGCGGTCTGGGCCGTTGACCAGGTCGTGCCTGAGGGGCTGACGGCGGCAACTCGGAATTCGTAACTGGTGTTGGGGAGCAAGCTGCCGACCAAGAGCGAGGTCGTCGTGGCGGCCACGTCGCCGACCTGAACCCAGGTGCTGCCTTCCAATTCCTCTACCAGGTAGCTGGTGGCCCCGGCCACGGCGTTCCACGCCACGTTCATCTGTACCGCGGAAGACGCCGACAAGGTGACCACAGGGGCGGCCGGGGGCGTGGTGATGGTTTCGGTGTTCGCGGCACTGGTGCCCAACAGGCTGAGGGCGAAAACCTGAAACTGATAGTTGGTTTCCGGGTTCAGGCCGGTGACCGCGTAGCTGGTGGGGCTTGGGGCCACGACGATGTTCTGCGTCAAGACGCCACCAGTCCACACCTCGATCAGGTACTCGCTGGCGCCGGGGACGCTGTTCCACGCGACATTGACTTGCGTCGGGGAGACCGCCGAGAGGGTGAACACCGGGGTGGCGGGAGAAGTGGTCACGTTTTCGGAATTCGTCCAGCTCGTGCCTGCCGAATTTGAAGCGCTGAACTTGAAGCTGTACGTGGTGTCGGGGCTCAAGCCGGTCACCGAGTCGCTGGTTGCGGTGCTGCCCAGGCTGGCGACCTGCTGCCAAAGCCCACCTTCCAGCTCATCGATTCCGTAGGCGGTGGCGCCGGGCACGGTTGCCCACGAGAAATTGATCTGTGTCGAAGAAATCGACGCCGAGACCGTTGGGGCGGCCGGGAATGTCGTGACGGTCTTTGCGGCTGTCCAGCTCGTGCCCGATGCGTTGTAGGCCCCGACCTGGAATTGATACGTGGTGTTGGGGTTCAAGCCGTTAACATCGTAAGTGTATCCGGCGGAGATGTTGGTATTTGCGCTCAGATTGGCGACCTGCTGCCACGCCCCTTTGACCATCTCATCGATATAGTAGCCGGTGGCACCGCCGGAATAGACGTTCTGGATTATCACCTGAGTGGAGGAGCTCGCCGCGATAGAAATGGCCGGTGCCACCGGGAAAGTGAGAACGGTCTGGACATTCGACCAATTGAGGCCCCACGGGCCGACATCACCTATTTTGAAGCTCCAGTTGGAGGCGGAACTCAGGCCGGGCACTGAGTAGCTGGTACCCGTGGTTGTTGAACCGCAAAAATCCCAGGGGGAGCCGGCCTGGCTGCAATAGACGTCGTATTCGGTGGTACCGGGCGCGCTGTTCCACGTGAGGTTAGCCTGGCTCGCGGAAACCGCCGTCGCGTTCAACGTAACGGTCGGCGGGAGCGTCGTCACGTTCTGGGGGCTCGACCAGGCTATGCCCCAGGGGCCGACCGCACCTACCTTCAAGTCGTACGTCGTGTATGGAGTCAGACCGCCATACGGATAGTCGGTGACGGTGCCGACGTTCGCGATCGGTTGCCAGGTGCCGTTCTGCATCCCGTATACCATATAGTCCATGCTACCGGGGAGGTTGTTCCAGGAGAGGTAGATTCCCGTCGACGAAGGAGTCGCCGTGACCGTCGGGCTGGTTTGCAATGTGGTCACCGTCTGAACGTTGGACGGGCTCGAGGTATTCACGCCATCGTCCGCGGTGACCTGGAAGTTATAGCTCGTATAGGGGCTCAAGCCCGTGACCTGCCACTGCAACGTGCTCTGGCTTAACAGCGTCGATTGAACTTGACCTCCGGGGTTCTGCGACCAGCTCGCTGTGTACTGTTGCACTCCTGATACGGGCGTCCATGTGAGGTTTACCGCCGTCGACGAGGCTGCCGTCGCGGTGAGAGTCGGTGATCCCTGAAGCGGGAGAAATGTGGTCGCGCTCGCCACGTTCGACGACGTGCTGTTGATGTAGTAAAATCCCCCGCTGAAGATGGTAAGTGCTGTGCCGTAAGTGTAGATATAAAAGTTGTACGCGGAATCGGGGTTCAAGCCCGTCACGGTGTAGGACTTCGGATCGCCGTTCAGGGTGGCGAGCGTTGACCATTTGCCCGAGCCGGTCTGCTCGTACACGAATGCTTGCTGGGCGCTCCCAACTATGTCTTGCCAAGCGAGATCGACCTGAGTTGGAGACACCGGCGTCGCGGCCAGGCTCGCGGGGGGCAATAGCAGTGGCGGGTTCTGCGAGTTGGGGGCCGGCGTGGCGCCACTGACCGGGTTTGCCAGGGTCATGCCGCTCATCAAGTCCCGGGTTTCCAGGCATTCCAGTCCCAGCCGTGCCCGGGTTGCTCGCCGTGTGGCTGCCCTGGATCGGGTCGTAGGGGTGATGAGGCCCTTCTTGGCCTGGTGCAAATTGAACGACAGCCGCTCCAAAGCGATCGACAGCGATTTCATGGCAGTACTCCTGCGTTAGCTCGTTCGAAGTCAAAATGAATTCGAGAACGGGTGGGACACCGTTGTGGTGGGTGGCTCGTTTGAGCCTCTATTCAGTAAAGCGGAAGCCGATGCCGCGACCGCGCAGCGCGGTTCGGCGAATTTTCTGTTGCGGCCTCTGAACGGGGCAATTAGGCTGCTTTGATGGCGATGGAATCTGCGGCTGAGCTTCAGGCATGGATCGACCGGCTGAACGCCGGCGATCAATCGGCCCGCGACGAGCTGATTCGTCATGCCTGCGCGCGGCTGCGCGGGCTGGTCGGCAAGATGATGCAGAAGTACGACCGGCTCGAGCGCTGGGTCGACATCGACGATGTTTTGCAAAACGCGATCGTGCGGCTGCTGCGCGCGATGGACTCGACGCCGGTCAGCTCGGTGCAGGACTTCTTCTCCCTGGCCGCCCTGCAAATACGCCGGGAGCTGATTGATTTATGCCGGCATTATTTCGGCCCGCAGGGGCTGGGGGCGAACCACGAAGTCGCGAAGGTCGGCGGGTCGCTGGAGGACGACTGGCGGCCGGTCGTCGAGCCGGTGGTGCAAGGCAATCAAGACCAGCAGGAGCTGGCGTTCTGGAAAGATTTTCACCTGTTGATCGAACAGTTGCCGGCAGGCGAGCGCTGTGTGTTCGACCTGGTGTGGTACCACGGGATGACGCAGACAGAGGCGTCGATGGTGCTCGGGCTCTCGGAAGCCAAGGTGAAGCGGCTATGGGTGGCGGCGCGGGAGCAGTTGAAGACGGCGCTAGGGGGGCGGCTTCCGGATTGAGGGTTGTTCGAGGACTTCGGGCGCAAGGTGGTTCATGTTTGCAGCGTTCAACAGCGCTTACGTGGTGAACCGGCGTTGCCAGGGCCGGTACGAATTCAAGATTGAACATAAGGTAACTAAGGTAACGAAGAAGAAGTAGAGATCCTGCCGGGGACGCAGGCCGGGTGGGAGTTTGGATCAGATCAAGGAGCGCTCGGTGTGCGACCTATTCCGCGGCGAAGAGGTTCTCGTGGAACTCACCTTCGTCAAGAATTGGGCGAAGTGCTGTGATCATCGACGGGTCCGGGCGGTCGGCGCGGGTGACAGCTCGGGCGGATGTATTATGGCGCGGACGTCTGTTTCATGAGTCAGGACTTGCGTGGGATTCTTGCAGTGTTTTCGGTTCCTGACACCTTTACCCGGGCATCAGGGAGCTTCGCTGAGGGGCCGCGCCAATCCTTCCCAGAATCATCTCGGGTGGTTGTACGCGCTCCGGGGAAACCATAAGATAGGGGTAATTCGCAGATCTCGGGCCTCGCATTCGGTCCAGCGCATGTACTGGCGGGCTAGCCAGCCTGGGGTTAACACCGCGACCAGTCTGCCCGACCAAAGTGGGGTACCGGGCCGAGCCGTGCGACGCGACAATACCGGGCACAGACCAGGCCGGCTGGTCGCGCCGGGCCGTGACCGCCAACGTAGGCGCCGGACATCTCACCGTCTATAGCGGGTCGAGTCCATGCCACGATTCTTAGACTATGTTGAACTGACGAACGGCACGCGCATTCCAATGACGGACTTTCGCTGGCTCGCCGGCAAGGTGGCCAATTCGGCACCATTCCGGGCCGGGGTCGCCGTCCTATGTGGTTCGACTGCTTGGGACAGCCAAACCTGGCTGAGCGACATCGACATCCTGCACTACAGGACGGCGGAGTTCCCTGACATCAGTGAGACCGTGCAGTCGATCGTTCAGGAATACTCGGTTCGTACTCAGGAGAAGTTCCTGGTACCCCGGGCCGAGGTCATCACGATTGGTTCGGACCTCACAACCGACAGTCCAGAGGCGGTTCCGGCTCTGTCCAACATGCCGGTCACGGCGGGTGGCAACCCGGGCGAGACGTCGCCGTCGATGCTCCTCCGGTTCTCCGACCACGTCGGGAGCCTGGCGGTCCGCAAGGGTGATCCCTGGCGTGAGTTTCATCAGCGGTTCCTCTCAGCGGTCCAGGACGACCCGATTGTCCGAAAAGACGATATTCTGAAATACGTCTCGACCATAGGTGCGCGGTGGGCGCAGGAACCGTTCAACACACTCGAACTGGCCGCAGACGGCTCGCTGACCGCTGATCAGTTAAGTCTCCTTTCCCAGGCGGAGAGCTTCCCGATTCACCTCATGCGCCGCGTCCTGGGACGGCTGGGCCGATACCCGAGCCCGGACCGGGCCGTCGACATCCGCGAAGCGTTCGCCGGGCTCGGCGACGATTGGTCGTCGGAGTTGTTGTCGGCCCTGAAACCGTTCCTGGCCATCGAAGGGAAGTACAATGACATTGTTGCCGCCGCCGGGTCCTCCGCGGCAGGGCTCACCCAGCGCGAATACTATGACCGACTGCGAGCCCTTGTCGACAGTCTGCCGTTCGCGCACATTGAGGAGATCATGTGGCGCTGGCCGCCGACGCCCTCCCCGCTGGCGTAGCGACGAACCGATACGAGTGCGGACGGGGCGGAGGCAGTCCATATACGCTCGGGAATTCATGATCAGTCCAGCAACTCGCGCATCGCCATCGTGGGTCCAACTGGGTGCGGCAAAACGACCCTCGCACGGCTACTGTCCGGCCGCCTTGGACTGCGCCACATCGAGTTGGACGCCCTGCGGTACGAACCGAACTGGGTCGAGGTGCCCGACGCGCAGTTCCGGGCACGCGTTGACGATCAGACGGGTGTCGACCGATGGGTGGTCGACGGCAACTACTCCATCGTCCAGGATACCATCCTGGCCCGTGCGAACCTGGTCCTGTGGATGGACTACTCACTCCCCGTCGTGCTCCGACGGGTCCTTCGCAGGACGATCCGCCGGCTGTGCACAGGGGAAACATTCTCCAACGGCAACCGGGAAACCTTGCGCCGCGTCCTCGGACCGCGGTCAGTCCTGCGGTGGGCTCTCCGATCGCATCGGCCGCGGCGCATCCAGTACGAGTCCTTGCTTGCGGGTAGTGGAAACCCTCACTTCAGAGTGGTCCGGCTGCGCACCCCGGCAGAGACGCGGCGGTGGGTAAAACAGCAGGTGAAGTAAACCGGCAGCCGCACCCCGATCGGGACGGGTGCGGTCCGTTGGTCAAGATGAAATGGCTGGTGGTCTATGCCAATCGTCGATCCCCGCATCCGCAAGGCCTGGCAGAACCGGAACCTCGTGCCCCTCGTTGGCGCGGGTGTGTCCCGGGCGGTGAGTGACTTGCCTGACTGGAACGGCCTCCTGAAGAAAGGAATCGAGTTCCTTGCAAGGCGACCGGGGACCACCGAGCAAAGCCTGAAGGCACTCAATGTCTTGCACGAAACCGGAGAACTCGTGCTAGGCTTCACGAAATTGCAGCAGGCCCTGGGTGGTGCGGAGGGACAGGACTACGAGGTGTTTCTGCAGACCTGTCTTGGGTCACCGACAGTTAATGATACCGGGCTGATCGCCGCTATCCGCGGCCTGGATTCCCGAATCATATTGACTACCAATTGCGACCTGATCCTGAGGGACCAGGCAGTGATCCCTGACGCCGAGCTGGCCACCTGGCTGGACCCCAAACAAATGTTGGAAGTCCTGCGGACGGGGTCGGGAATCATCCACTTGCATGGGCGGTACGATTGGCCGAAATCGGTTATCCTGTCAGGCGATGATTACGCGCGGATCAAGCTGTCCGCACCGGACAAGGAGACCGTGGTCCGATCCATGTTTCACAGCGGGGTGCTGCTGTTCGTCGGGTGTAGCCTTGACGGGGTGAGTGACCCCCATCTGTCCACACTTCTGGCGGAATTCTCTCGAGTGGCCGGGCCGCTGCTCGAGAATTCTGCCGCCCACTTCTTCCTGATGAACGGGACGCCGTCGGCTGAGCAGCACGTCGTGTTGCGGCGGCTCGGAATCGAACCAGTCTCGTACGGAAAGGAGTATACCGACCTGCCCAAATACCTGGAGTCGATCCCAGCACCTGGGCCGGTTCAGGTGTCAACCACGGACGTGCGGGCGCGCCTCCAGGCCCTCCGGAGTGTAACGGAGCTGGACGAGTTCATGGACGACATCGCGGTTTATCTCAAGACCCAGGTTTTCCCAGGCCGGCAGATTCGCGTGAGCTTCGCCTCCCTGGTCGTTGGCGGTCCCCGACGGGTCTTGCGCCATCGGATGTTGGCGCCGCGATCGGCAGCACACTCGATGTTCAGCTACCCGCAAACGGTAGCCGCGTGGGCGCTGCTTGAGGGCCGGTTGCTGGCTTGGCCGCATGACAAGGACCGCAGGTGTGATTTCGATCGGCTGCGCAAGCTGAAGAAATACGACCGCGTGCGGGACGCACTGCTGGCGACCGACCCGAAGGCAGACCCCCTCCTGTCGCGCGGGCTGAAGTCCGCCGACGTCATTTCCAAGACCGCCGGCGAAAAGCTCGCGCTTAGCGACCTTTATCAGGACGCGGCCGGTCCAAAGCGTGCAAGTCCGTACGTGCAGTTCGTCTCCGTCCCCGTTCCGGTTGTCCCAGCGCTGGTAAGTGGGGACTCGTTCCGCGAGTATGGCGTCATCAACATCGACACCAAGGAGGAGGCGGCCCTGCTGACTGCAAGAACGGAGCCGTTGCTGGAGTTGATTTCGGAGTACGTGGCCATAGCCCACGAACTTCGATCCGCGGCCGCTCGGCCCCGTGAAGAGTCCAGTTGACGGGACATCGTACTGATGGAACGCGGAGCCGCTGTCGTGAGCGGTCGTTAGCCAGATCGCCGAACGCTGTTGGCGATGCAGTTCGCAGTGTCGGCCTTTGGTCGTCGAGAGAATTCCTTGTGCTCTCGTCGAAACCCAGGGCTTCGAGAAAGGTTCCTGACACCTTTGTTTCGTGGCACCTTTTTCCGACCGCAAGGGTGTCGTCCGATACAAGGACATTCAAGGGCCGCAGCTCGACGAGGCGGTCGAGACGCTCCTGAAGGAGGGGGTTGAAGTGAAAAACGAGCCAAACCGCCGTTGCAGTGGCCTTTGAACGATTCCACGGAGAGAATAGACTCGTAGGAAGTGCGGGTGCGCACTGTTGAGGAGGGGATGCGTCGCCGTCGAACTATGCAGCTTGGCACTATCGAGAATGCTGGACTGAACACGTTGGTTGCGTTCCTTCGCAATGCCGGCGTTGGCTGCGGACAGATCGACATCGCCGTTTATCCGGCGAGGGGGCTCATCGTCCCGAATTCGTGTCGCCGTAGAACGTGCTCTACGCTTTGCGGGCCGGGTAACGGAGACGTAGGATGAAGATCATCAAATTGGTAGTCGATGGCTTTCGGTCGCTCAAATCGCAGACGTGGTGCCCTGGTGACTTGAATGTCCTGATCGGGCCGAACGCGAGCGGCAAGTCGAATCTGCTGCGCGTCCTCGAGACGCTCAGCGTAGCCGCGCGTGGAGGACTCGGGCGTTACGTTCAGCAGGAAGGTGGCATGGACCCGATTTTGTGGGACGGCCAGGTAGATCGGGTACGGCTGCGCGCGAAACTGACTCCGATTCCACCGTATACCGACGAAGAGAAGGAGGCTGTGACATATGAACTGACGCTCGGGCGACTCGGCACTTCGAGTGCGTATCGGATCGATGAGGAGATTCTTGGAAACTTCTTCTTCGTGGAAACGCGTGCTAACCTGCACCCGTTCTTGTTCCTGCAGCGCGATCCGCAACATGCGATTGTGTACTCAATGGACTCGCAAAAGTTCGTGGCTCCGCCGGAATCCGTACCCGAAGAGGAAACGCTGCTCTCCATGGCCGCAGGACCGTTCACGGCGAACCGGTCCGTGGCTGCGTTCCAGCAGGAACTGGCGGATTGGAAGATTCACCAGGGTTTTCAAACTCATCGCGACGCGCAGGTCCGGGCACCGCAGGTGACGCGCGCAGAGACCGAAGTGAGCGCCGACGGCCAGAACTTGGTCTCCGTCCTGCACAGCCTCTACACGAGCGATCGCGAGTTTGAAAACGAGGTCAATAAGGCGATGCGGGCAGCGTTCGGGGATGACTTCGACAAGCTGGTATTTCCACCGGCCGCAGATCAGCGAATCCAGATGCGGATTCGCTGGCGAAGCCTGAAACGTGAACAGTCCGCCGCCGACCTGTCGGACGGCACGTTGCGGTTTCTTTTCTTGCTCGCCGTGCTGGCCAATCCGTCGCCGGCGCCCCTGATTGCGATTGACGAGCCCGAGACGGGGCTGCACCCGTCGATGCTGCCCATCGTCGCGGAGTATGCACGCGAGGCCGCGACGAAGGCTCAGGTGATCCTGACGACACATTCACCTGAGTTCCTTAACGCATTTGGCGACGACCCGCCGACCACGACTGTCGTGGAACGTCAGGATGGAGAAACAGTTCTGCGAGTCGTTTCGGGTGAAACTCTCTCGTACTGGCTGAAGGACTATACGCTCGGCGAACTGTACCGTTCGAGTGAACTGGAAGCGATGAAATGAAGTTTGTCCTGGTGGTTGAAGGCGAGACGGAGAAGCAAGCCGCGGCAGCGTTTCTCAAACGTTGGCTGGATCCGCAACTCACGCAGCGCGTGGGAATGCAGGTGGTGCGGTTCGACGGTTGGGCTGAACTGGCTCGCAAGCTTGTTCGAAAGGCTCAGAGCTTCCTGGACGGGCCGGATCAAACAGACATCGTCGCCGTAATCGGGCTTCTCGACCTGTATGGTCCGACGTTCTATCCGAGCAACGTGGGCTCTGCTCAAGAGCGATACGAATGGGGTGTTCAGCATTTTCAGGAGCAGGTTGGCCGGCCGAGGTTTCGGATGTTCTTCGCTGTGCACGAATTCGAGGCCTGGTTGCTCAGTCAGCCGGAGATTTTCGCGACCGAAGTGAAAGAAGCACTTCCTGGAAAAATCGCCAAGCCCGAGCAAGTCAATTTTGTCAAGCCACCGGCAAAACTCTTAGATGCGATTTACAAACGGCGCTTGAAGAAGAATTACAAGAAGGTAACTGACGGGAAAGGCCTGATCACACAGCTTGATCCGGCGATAGCGGTCGCGAAGTGCCCTTACTTGAGGTCGATGCTCGAGGAGATGCTGGCTTTGGCGAAGGCGGCGGGGTTGTAGGTGAGCGCTCAAGCGAAAGACTCCCACGGGAGGGTCGGTCAGAATCGGGCCAACGATGTCAGCGCACGGTACTTTTCGAGATTGGCTTTGCTTCACCGTTCACGAGGTTCTGGGCCACAAGTCTGCGCCGCCGCCGCTTTTGTTGTGATGCGACCCCGACCGATCGTGGCTGGAACATTTGCGCGAAGCTGCGAAGACCGACGGTTTCGAACTTTGAGCGCCGCCGATAGGCCAGGAAGATCCGCACGAGCTGTTGGTGCGCGATCGGTTTTTCTCGTCCTGGCTGGAGCTAATCGTGCGATGCATCCGGCTCGATCCGAGCCAGCGACCGGCGATCGCTGAAGTGATCGATGAGCTCGGCGGTATGCCGTCGTGAAGATGGGTCGGCGATGGTTGGGCGGGTAACCGTCCGCCCTAAGTCGATTCAAAAGGTGGTTGCGGCGGTTCTGGACACGGGATTCGCTGGTCACGGTGGTGAACCTTCACGTCGATGGTGAAGTCTATCGAGGAGTCGCGATTGACGCGTATCGTCGAGTTGTCTGCGAGGTCGTCAATCAATGCTCGATTCAGACTTCAATTCTTACCCTGAAGCGCTCCTCGTCGAGGAATTTGACCGGCTGTTTCCGCATGGTTTCTCCGGGAGCGATGTCGTTCAGGAGGTCGCACCGAACGGATGGGGCAATTCCCGCGCGGGTGGCCGCCGCGGGTGCGGCGGGAGGATGGCAGCTAGGGCGGAGGACGGAGGATGGAGGGCGGAGGATGGAAATCAGGGCGGCGCGCGGGCACGGAGATCAGGCTCTGGGCGACATCGGTTGAAGGAGGCAAGCGGGCCGAAGGCGGCTCACGGGTGTCACCTGGCAAGATCAGGCCGAGCTTCGCCCTCGATTGCCGGGCGATTGGGAACGCCAGTTTCTGCCAGACTCCGTGCTCGGAGCTTTCCCGTTTATTCATTGCGATCGTGCTGATCGTTGTAGTCGCTCTGACCCGCAGGAGAAATCCAGATTTCCCGATCGACAAACGAGCCAATTCACGGGGTTCGTCATATAATCTATGTATCTGAGTCTCGATCGCTGACACCGGAGTCGGCGCGGGGCATTGACAACCACCTCGTTCGTTTCGTCCTCATTTTCTTATTTCTCTTCTTCTCTCTCGCCCTCTGGAACCGGGGAATGATTCATTTGTTCATTCTTGCGTATGCTGCGCGTCCTGCGCGCGTGCTCAACAGCCGCTTGGAGTGGGAAAGAAGGGGTCGGATTGCGTCTGGAATGGGCGAGCTTGGCGCGACGGGATTCCGTGCGTTTTCGAGCGGAGACGGGCGTGAGACGGCCCTGGCCGACGCTGAGGATGGGTTTTCACCCGGCGGACCGCGCGATCGTCGAGCGGGATTGGTGGCGTTATCCTCTTTGTTTCTTAGCACTTCCATGCTGCCGAAGAGTGTTTTTACGAGCCGTGGGACGAGGCCCGAAACGGCA
The DNA here is from genome assembly GCA_963823665.1 of uncultured Planctomycetota bacterium. Taxonomy (GTDB): domain Bacteria; phylum Planctomycetota; class Planctomycetia; order Isosphaerales; family Isosphaeraceae; genus CAVXHV01. The sequence goes on along the minus strand of CAWGMQ010000006.1, from coordinate 185,366 downwards.
GTCAAAATGAGACGGATTTTGGGTCAGGCGTCTCATTTCGTCTCATTTTGTCTCATTCACTTCTGCTTATTTGGGAAGTGCGATGCGTGTGTCGTGGGCGTAAACGCCGAGGGCAGGAATCAGGGCGGAGGGCGGAGGACGGAGGACGGTAATCGGTGCTGGCGACAGCGGGCGAAGAAGTGGAGACCTTCGGTCGAAGGCAGGGCGGGGTCGGAGACCCGCGCCGAACGCGGGGTCGGAGACCCGCGCCCAACGCGCGGGTCGGAGAATCGCGCCCATCGCATGGCTCACATGCGAGCCCGTCTTCGGCGCCCTAGGCGGCACCTCCCCACCGGGGCGGGAGGAATGCTGCGGCTTGCGCGCCCGTTTTTTCGCGCTGTGCGGTACGACACGTTTATTCGGACCGGGGTTGATGGAAAAGCGGGAATTCTTTTCGAGGCAGTGCAAAAAAGACGGGGGTTTTGTAGATCATTTCCGTAGGGGGAAGTTATGCCCCAGGGGAGCCCAGTGCGTGTGGCATGCGGGTCTCTGGGGCGGAGCAATTCTGGAGCTGTGTTTTGGTTTTTGAATTTGGATCTGGATTGGTTGACGGGCTCGGTGTCCCTGGAGGTTGTCTCCGCGGGCTTCCGCGCACCGGCCGTCCATCGTCGACTGGCACCATCCCCACAAAGGGGGAGGAATACACTAGTGTACAAATGCTTGAAGACCCTCGTAGGATTGCCACTTTTTGCCATTTTTTCCAGGCGTGTGGGGAGCGATTCGGACGGCGCTTATTCTCTACAAGTGCAATGAGCGTAATCGACTAGGACAAGAACAATGCATTCTTTCGGAGGCGCCAAACAATCTTGGCAATGGTCACTCAAGATTGCCATTTTTTTTCGCTGGGGTTGTTCACTATGTTTGGGGACTGGTTTTTCGGGCTGGTTTCGAGGAGATTCGGACCGCCTTGGCAGAGATGAGCTCACGCAAAGGCGCAAGGGCGCAAAGAAGCGGAGCCCGGTTAAGGGAATGACTCGGCCGAGCCGGACTTTTGAGATGAAAGTCGAAGATGAGTTCACACAAAGGCGGAACGGCGCAAAGGAGACCAACTGCGTCAATGCACAGAACCGGCACGCGGACACTCCCAGGCACGCTGACGGCGATGACCGTGCGCTCCCTTACTCCTTACAGTCAAGAGAGCATCGTCAAATCAACAAAACGAACTGACGGCCTGCGGCGAGGTTGGCGGCTTCTCGTCGGTGCGCCGCCGCCGCCGCCGAACGCGGCAAGTCCCCAACGAGGGGGACGGAGTGCACACGGGCTGTTCCCTTAATCCTTGCTGGGAAAGGACGCGCGACGAATGTACAAAACGAACTTGGGGACGAAATCCGAAGCTCGAAGTACGAAATTCGAAGAACTGAGAGCCCGGAGGGCGGAGGATGAGCAAGAGTAGGAGTAAGAGCAAGAGCAGGAGTCGGAGTGGTGCGGTCGAGCGACTCTCAGTATGCGGCCGCCGGGACGGACCCCCCCTGGCCTCCCCTTCTAAAGGGGGGGAAGCTTGGCGCAACATTCGCGGCGGGAAATCTCCGCTCCTTACTCTGCAAGTTCTCAATGGGCCACCCTGGCCCGCCCCTTCTGAAGGGGGGAAGCTTGCGCAACATTCGCGGCGGGAAATCTCCGCTCCTTATTCTTCAAGTTTTCGACAGGCCAGCCACAAGGGGGGAGGAATGCTACTGGACAACCGGGTTCACCAGGGTACCGATGCCGTCGATCGTGATGCGTACGACGTCACCGGCGCAGAGCGTGAAATCATCGGGCGGGACGATTCCCGTTCCCGTCAAAAGAAAGACTCCGGAGGGGAAGATATTGTCTCTGCCGAGCCATTCAATCAGGTCCTCGAACCGGCGGGCCATCCTCGCGATGCTGGTCTCCGCCTCGAAATGCGACAGCCGAGTCGCGCTCGATTTCCATCTTGATGCCGATCGATTCGCGGGCGGGCATCGCCCTAACCAGTGTGATCGCGGGGCCCAGGGCGCAACACGCGTCATAAACCTTCGCCTGAGGCAGGTAGAGCGGGTTCTCACCTTCGATGTCTCGGGCACTCACATCGTTGCCGATCGTGAAGCCGACGATCTCGAGCGCGGGGCTCAGAACCAGCACCAGCTCGGGCTCGGGCACGCACCAGCGGCTGTCGCGGCGCACCCGGATCGGCTGGCCAGGGCCGGCGACCCGGCTCGGGGTCGCCTTGAAGAACAACTCGGGCCGAGCTGCGCGGTAAACCCGATCGTAAAACGTCGCCGCTTGCTCCGACTCCTGCTCGCGAGCGACCTTGCTCCGCTCGTAAGTCACTCCCGCTCCCCACACCTCCTGAGCATCCAGAGGCGCCAGCAAATGAACCGACTCCAGCGAATAGGTACGAGTCGCCGCCGCAGTCCGACGTTTGATCTCCTCGGCGCAATCACGCGCATGCAAGATTTCAGTCAAGCATTGAGGATCGGATCCGATCGGGGTGACGGTATCGCCCGATTTGAGGCCGGTGCAGGGCGTGGGTGAATCGTCGGTGGTGAACTTGATGAGCTGCATGATGTTACGCTGTCCTGGGGGCCGACCGTCGTGGCGGGATTTGATGGGATCGACATTCCCTTTAGTCGAGAACGGGGCGATGGTCAATCGGCTAGTGGAGGAAACGGCGAGAGAGAGTTCAAGAGAATGGAGCAAGCGTGCCGAAAAGGATGAAGCTGGCGATTCTACGGATTCGACTGCGCAGACGGTGCGGAGCGGAACATTTGTTACCGCGGCCCTTCGGAATCAGGAGGCGTGGATGCCCGAGCGGATCTTCGTGGTCGGACACAGCGCTGTGACGTGTCTGGGATCGGACATGGGCTCAACCTGGGGGGGGCTGGTCGAGGGGCGTTCGGGTGTTCGGCGGCACGCCGAGCTGAGGAGCGAGGAGTTTTTGCAGGATCTGGGTGGGATCGTGGAGGACTTCGGGCCGGGTACAGCGGCGGAGGATCCGTCGATTGCGAAGCTATCGGCGCGGTTCCTGCATCTGGCGATGGCGGCCGCGCGGCAGGCGTATGGCGATGCCGGGCTGGACCGGAAGGAAGAATGGATTGACCGGGGGCGGGTGGCGGTTGTGGTTGGGTCGGCTTTTGGAGGGCTCGATCTGCTGTCGGCGGAACAGGAGCGGATGAGCCATCGGCGGAGTCTGGCGGCGAGCCCGTATCTCGTGCCGGGGATGATCATCAATCAAGCGGCAGGGCAGATCGCGCAGCAGCTTCGTTTGTATGGACCGAGTGCGGCGCCGGCGAACGCGTGTGCGTCGGGCGGGCATGCTGTGGTGATCGGGGCGATGTTTCTGAGATCGGGCGAAGCCGATGTGGCGATCTGCGGCGCTGGGGAAAGTGCCTTCACGCCGGCAGTCATCAACGGGTTCGCGACCATGAAGGCGCTCTTGGGCCGCAAGGCGGGCGATCGGTCGGAAGACGACCCGGGGCAGGGGAGCCGGCCTTTTAGCCGCGACCGAGGGGGCTTTGTGCTTGCGGAAGGGGCAGGGGCGCTCGTGCTGGCGACGGAATCGGCCGCGGCGAAGCTGGGACTGGAGCCGCAGGCGGAGCTGCTGGGATGGGCGACGAATTCGGACGGCCACCATATGGCGATGCCGTGCCGGGAGCGGATTGTGACGTGCCTGGAGACGGCGATCGCGCGGGCAGGGATCAAACCGGAAGCGATTGATTATTACAACGCGCACGGCACGAGCACGGTGGTGAACGATCGGGTGGAGACGCAGGTCATCAAGGACGTCTGGGGCGAAGGGGCGTCTCGGTTACCGATCAGCTCGATCAAAGGGGCAATCGGGCACAGTCTGGGGGCGGCGTCGGCGATTGAAGCGGCGGTCGCGGTGCGGGCTTTGCGGGAACAGCTCATCCCGCCGACGATCAATTTTCTGCCGGACGAGGAGCTTGATCTCGACTATGTGCCTGGGGAGGCGCGGGCGGCTCGGCTGGAGAACGTGCTGAGCGCCGCGTTTGGGTTCGGCGGAACGAACAATGCCTTGATTCTGAGGAGGCTGGCGTCATGATCGCGGCAAGTGAGCGCGACAGCCTGATCGATCAAGTCACGGCGATTGTGCGCCGGTCTGCGAAGGTACCGGGGAAGATCGCGATCGGGCCGGAATCGCGGCTGGTCGAAGATCTTGCGATCGATTCGCTCGATCTGGTCAGTCTGGTCCTTTCGGTTCAGGACCATTTTGACGTTGTCTTTGATGAGGATGCTGTGCCAAACTTGTGCCGCGTGGCCGATATTGTGGAGTATCTGGAGGCGAGGCGGGAGGATACGGGCTGCAACGGGGCGGGGATGGTCCGCAACGGCGGACCCTACGGGTCGCGGGGCGACGCTGGCCGATTTTCGGAAGCCGCGGGCCGCGCGGTGGTTGCGTGAGGAGTTCGTCGATGGAACGGCGGGGGCTCAACATCCGCAAGACTTTTCTCAAGGCCGTGCTGCCGGTCTTCAGGGCCCTGCCACTTCCGATGGCGTCGCGGGTGGTATCGGGAATCGGCCGGCTCGAGTACCGGCTAAGCCCCACACTCCGGCAGACGTTCGACGCGGCGGTTGCGCAAGGGCGAACGGTGCTTGCCGGAGACTGGGACGCGCGCCAGGTCAGCCGCGAGCTTGCGGGCAACCACGTGTTGTGGCGGACACGCGACCTCTTGCTGGACGGGGTTCCCGACGAACGAGCGCTCGAGATGTTTACCGTGGAGGGTAAAGAGCATCTGGAAGCGGCCATGGGCGAGGGGAAGGGATGCATCGTGCTGGCCAACCACTTCGGGGCCCATCTGCTGCCGGCGCACTGGCTCTTCCGGGCGAGCTATCCGGTTCGGTTTTACATGGAGCGTCCGAGGCACATTTCGCGGTACATGTCGCGGCATTTTCAGACAGACGGCCCGCTGGGACAGGACAAGCTGTTCATTTCGAGACAGGGTGTGCCGGCCGACTCGGCGAGCTCGATCCTCCGCGCCACGAGGGCGATCCGGGCGGGGCTTTTGCTGTATCTGGCGGGAGACGTCCGCTGGACGGGGAAGCTGACCGAAACTGCGGAATTCCTGGGCCGGCGGATGCGATTCTCGACGACCTGGGTGGTGCTGGCCGCGCTCACCGAGGCGCCGGTCGTGATGGTCTTCTGCCGGATGGAACCGAACGGACGCTATCACATGGAGTTCCGGCCGGCATTTCATGTGCCCAAGGATGCGCCCGAGCGAGGCGAAGCCGCTCGCTGGGTCGGGCACTTCTTCGAAGTGCTGGAAGAGCAGGTTCGGAAGCACCCAACCAACAGCAACGACTATTTCTTCTGGAGCGAACTGGACGCGCAAGTTGCATAAAACATCAACATTGATTTGCTTCAAGGAGGAACATGAGATGGGCACCGAGGACGGGATGAATGCGCGACGCCTCTTACGCCGGTTCTGGCCTTGGTTGGTGCTTCTGCTCACGCTGATCCCGGCGGTGTGGCACGTTGTCGATTTCGACGAAGACCTCGACGTCGAGTTCCCGAATGTGATCCGGCCGACGTTCAGCCGAGTGCCGGCTGCGGCGTACCGGCTGGCGGAGCCGGGGGATACGCTCGACCGGATCATGATCTACTTCTCGGCGGCGGGGCTGGTGATGGCGGCGAGTGGTCTGGCACTTTCGCGCGGCGGCGGGTGCTGGCCGGCAGCCATTGCGCTCGCGGCGGGGGCGCTGTGGTATAGCGGGACGCCGGGGCCCACGTTTGACGGTTGGTACGGCCTGGGATGGCGATCGATTGCAAACCCGGACGCACCCGCTGCGGTGCGCGCGGGGCTGCTGGCGGCGGCGATTGCGATCGGAGGCGTGATCGGGGGCAATCTTTGGGTGCAACGGCGCAAGCTGAGGGACCCGATCGAGGAGGCGCATCGAAAAGAGCGGGCGGCACACGGAGTGTGCCTGCTACGAAGCAAGCTCGGGGATCTCATCGGGCGGCGCATCGAAAGGGGACGCTTGGTCTCTGGGTCGCGGCGGGAGTTCTGGCCTTGTTACGGCAGGTGGAGATTCCTGGGGTCGAGCCGGCGGGGTACTGGCCGCGGTGGGCGATGATCTGGGCGATGCTGGCGATGGACCTGGCGCTTTTGATCGAAGTTGTGCCGTTGTTCAAATCGCGAACGAGCAAGTGGCTGGTGCTGCCGGCGGTGTCGGTGGTGTGGCTGGTGCTTGTGATCGGGGCGATCGACCTGACGTGGTATCACCGGCCGCTGGCGCGATTCAAGGCGGTCGAGCCGGGAAAGATCTACATGAGCGCGATGCCAACGGTGCGGGGGCTCGAGGTGGAATACGCGCGGATTCCGTTCCGGACGATCATCAACTTGTTTCCGGAAGAGACGGCGCAGGGGAGCCCGATCTCGCCGGCGGAGATCAATTTTGCGCGTGAGCACGAGATCCGGTACCTGGGCAGCCCGAGCGAGCCGTCGGAAGAAGCCTCGAATGCATTTCTGGACAAGACCCTGGCGGTTGCGCAGGATGAGAGTGCGTGGCCGATCCTGGTGCATTGCCACGGGTGCATGGACCGGTCTCCGGCGTGGATGGGAATCTACCAGTTCGCGGTGAAGGGGCGGCCGCTGCTGGAGGTGATGCAGGAGATCGAGCGGCACCGGGGCTACCGGCCCAAGGCGTCGGTCATTTTGCTGTACAACCGGGTATTACCGCGGTGTGCGGGTGAGGAGCGGTATCGGGCCGATCCGACGGCATCGGTGCTGCGTCAGTGTGCGGAGGGGACGAACGACCCCAAGGTCGCGACGGGGCGGCGTGATCGGATAGAATGAACCGGAATGGTCAGGTGGGTGTCCGATCGGGGCCTTTTCGAGTTCGGGTGACTGACGCCGGCGCGCGCTTACAGAATCAATTTTCTTCGCTAATCGATCGCGTCGCTGGAACCCGGAATCTTTCTGTAAATTTCCTGGTCGACCGAGCCGCGAATCCGCATAGTCATCGCGTATTGTACATGAGGACCTAGTGTGCGGGTGAATTGCAGCCGGTGGGGCCGGCTCATGGCCGCACCGGCGTTTTTGGGGGAAGATGCACCGCTCGGAGGATTTTATTTTCCGAGCGAACCACTTTGACCGGCAACATGAGGGGATAAGACACTGAAGCAATCACGAACTGACGGCGGGCGGGACTGCCGTCGAGGCATAATGGTTCGATCCCTTAATCCTTGTGGAGAAAGGCCGCGCGTCGAAAATACAAAACGAACTGGTGGGCGCTGGCCATCGCAGAGTGCCATAGAATCTGGGATTCTCCCGTTGACGAATTCACCCCTCCAACGACGTGCGCAAAGGCTGGCGTGCACCCGGGCGGCCGGGGCGAAGTCAACCGAGCTTGACAGTCGCTCTTGGCTGGATAGAGTACGCACTCTCGCGGATCGAGGTCGCCTTTGACGAGCCGGCAAATCCCGACGATGACCGTTCCGATTGCTCTCAGCGCGGCGGCGCGGCGGACGCAACCGTCGTCGATCACTCAGTTGATGCAAGCGGCCCTTCTTAATCCTGGAGTCGTCTCGCTGGCGGCCGGATTCGTGGATCAGCAGTCATTGCCTGTCGAGATGGCGGGGCGATCAGTGGCCGAGGTGCTGTCCGACCCGGTTGGCGGCCGCCGGGCGCTTCAGTACGGGACAACGGGGGGCGACCTGGGGCTTCGGGCACGTGTGCTCGAGTATCTCGAGCGGAAGGATTTCCAGTCGAGCGGCGCTTACCGGGATGCACTGCCCCGAACAATCGTCACGACCGGCTCGGCGCAGTTGATTTATCTCATCTGCGAAGCGCTCCTGGACCCGGGAGACATCGTATTAGTAGAGTCGCCGACCTATTTCGTTTTTCTGGGCCCGATCGAAACGCGAGGTGCGCGTGCGATTCGAATTCCGATCGACGCAGGCGGCATGCAGATCGGGCAGCTCGAGCAAACGCTCGAGCGGCTCGAGAGCGAGGGTCAGCTCGATCGTGTCAAACTCATCTACACGATTCCGGAGCATGCCAATCCGACGGGAATCAGTCTGGCGGAATCACGGCGGCGGCCGCTGGTGGAGCTGGCAAGAAAGTGGTCGAAGAACCACCGCATCTTCGTACTGGAGGACGCTGCCTATCGAGGCTTGGGGTTTGAGGGGAGCGAGCCGGCGTCGCTATGGAGTCTGGACGGCGAGGGCGAGACGGTGATCCTTGCGGGGACGTTCAGCAAGACGCTCAGCCCGGGGCTCAAGACCGGGTACGGGGTGTTGCCCTGGTCACTGGTCGAGACGATCGTTTCGCTCAAAGGGAACCACGATTTCGGGTCAGCGAATTTCAACCAGCGGCTGATCGATCAGATGATGGCGGATGGGCGGTATGAACGACATGTGCGCGGGTTGATCGGTATCTACCGGAGGAAATGTGGCGCTTTCCTGTCGGCGCTTGAGAAACATGTCAGGCCGATCGATCCGGAGATTTGCTGGACCGAGCCGCAGGGGGGGCTGTTCGTGTGGATGACGGTGCCGGAGGGACTCGACACGAGTTTTGACGGGCCTCTTTTCACGCAGTGCGTACGGGAGGGAGTGATTTACGTACCCGGTGACTACGCGTTTGCGCCCGAGCCTGCTCCGGTGCCCAAGAATCACATCCGGCTGACGTTCGGGGTTCCCGGCGAGCCCGAACTGGTTGAAGGGGCCCGCCGGCTGGGCAAGGCTCTGTGCGCGTGCCTGGCGCACGTCGGGTGAAGCAAGCGGGGCCGACCAAGCGGGAGGCGCTGATACCCATTGAGATCGAGGGCGATCGCCTGCGGCAAGGAAGCGAAGACAGGAGGCCGTCGAGTTGGGAATTCTCCAGCGGTATGTATTTGGCGAGGTTGTGCGGTCGTTCGGGCTCGCGCTGTTGACCATGACCGCCATCTTCGTGCTGTTCATGGTAGCGGCGCAAGCGCGTGATATTGGTCTCTCCCCTGCGGATGTTGCCCATCTGGTGCCGTATGTGATTCCGAGCACGCTGCCGTACACGATTCCGGTGTCGCTGCTGTTTGCGGCAACGGTCGTCTATGGCCGGCTGGCGGGTGACAACGAGATCATCGCGGTGAAGAGTGCGGGTTTGAGCGTGTGGACGGTGCTCTGGCCGACGATTTTTCTGGGGATGGTGCTATCGGGGTGGCTCTTTTATGCGAGCTCAGGCTGGATCCCTCGCAGCACGCACAATGCGAAAATGGTTCTGTTCAAAGATCTAGAGGATATGTTTTACAAGCTGCTGGCGCGGGACCGCGAATTCAACCATCCCAAGTGGCCGTTCTTGATCAAGGTCCGCGACGTTCAGGGCTCGAAGATGATCGACCCGACATTCAAGCACAAAGTCAAAGGGAGCAACGAATACGACGCGATCATCCAGGCGCGGACGGCCGAGTTGCATTTCCATCTGAACGAGAACCTGGTGCGGGTGTATCTCGAGGATGCGGAAGTTCAGCGATTGGCGCAGGATGTCGATGTGTTCTTGATCAACAACAATGAGCTGCCGTTCTCGATTCCGCCGGACAGCAAGTTCAACATGGAAATCAAGTCGCAGGAACGAACCTTCGCGGAGATTGACGCGGAGCTGGCGAAGAATCGTCTTTTGATTGCGACTGCCCGGAAACGAGAAGCCATCAAGGACGCGTTCGCATTCGCGACGGGCCGCATCGACGATATTAAATGGGCAGATGTACACCAAGTATTTCGAGACCACGGCGACTGGGTGAGGGGCTGCAACGAGCTTAATACCGAGTGGCATCTTCGCGTTTCGATGGCGTTTGGGAGTTTGCTGTTCGTGCTGGTGGGAGCGCCGATTGGAATTCGATTTGCGCGGCGCGATTTCTTGAGCGCGTTCATGACGTGTTTTCTGCCGATCATCGCGATCTACTATCCGCTGATGCTCGGCGGAGTGAACATGAGCAAGGAAGGCCAGCTTGCGCCGTATTTCTCACTGTGGATAGGAAACGTTCTTTTACTTCTGGGAGCTGCGCTCGTCTTGCCGTCGGTCGTGAAGCACTGAGGGCGGTCGAGGGGTGCGAAGGCTCGTAAGGAATCGTCGGGGCGGGCGGGCATGATCGGCCGGCTCTGGAGGGACAAGCGTGCGGATTCTCGACAAGCAGCGGTACTGGGCATTCGTGAAGGCGTACGTGATCTGTTACGTTTCGCTCGTGGGCCTGTACGTCGTGATCGACGCATTTTCGAATCTGGATGAGTTTTCCAAGCGAGCTGAAGGTGCGGTCGAGACGCTGCAAGTGATGGGCCGGTTCTACCTGGTGCGCCAAAGTCTGTTCTTCGACCAGTTGAGTGGTGTGATCGGGATGATGGCGGCGATTTTCACGGTGACGTTCATGCAGCGCAACAACGAGCAGCTTGCGATGCTGGCGGCGGGGATCAGCACGCATCGGGCAATTCGCCCGGTGCTCATCTCGTCCTTCTTGGTGGGAGGGATCACTGTAGCGAACCAAGAGATCATCATGCCGATGTTCGGGGAGGAGCTGGCGAAGACGCACGACGATGACGGCGAGCGCACGGTCCACGTGACCGGCCGCTATGACGGGCAAAACATCTATATTCATGGGGTGGATGCCGACCGAGCGAGCAAGACGCTGTTCCCGTTCTGGGCAACCATTCCGAAAAGCGTCTTCGGCTCGATTCGCGACATCAAAGGCGTGCAGGCGACGTATATTCCGCCGGACCATCCGACCGCGCCCTTGAAAGGCGGGTGGCTGGTGCGCAACGCGACCGTCAGCCCTGTGATCGAAGAGGAGTTGCTGGCGGACAGCAGCAAGGTGCTCTGCCTCGTCTACGACCTGAAGGGCTTCCCGAAGCAGTACGTTTCACCAGCCAAAGCCGAGGCCCAGACCAAAGCCGGCCAAAGAGCGGCGCTCGGAGCCGACGCCGGAGCCGAGCGGCTCTACCGGCCTCACTCCGAAATCGCGTGCTTCACCGCATTTCCGCCTCTGCCGTTCAATGCAACCGCAGCGTTTGCAAAGATTTACGCCACACTCGACCGAAAGACCGACGTCGGCCGCGGCAATTATTTCTTGAAGACAAGCCTGAGCTTTCAGGCCATGACGCGGAAGACCAACTGGTATCAGTTTGCGACGACACGAGACCTGCTGCAGGGGCTGACGGACCCGTCGACGGAAGAGGGCTCGGAACGGAACGACGTGGGGATGTTCGTGCACGTGCGGCTGTTGCGGCCGCTTCTGGCAATGAACCTGCTCTTCATGAGCTTGCCGCTGGTGCTGGGAGGTTTCGGACGCAACACGTTCATCAACCTGGGATTCGCGCTGGGGAATTCAGCGATGTTTTATGGGGGGATTATCTTCTGCCAGTATCTTGGTGGATTCAAGATCGTTACCCCCGCGCTGGCGGCGTGGATTCCGCTGATCGTGTTCGGGACATTCGCCAGGCTCCGGTGGGACAATATCCGCACTTGAGAATAAAGGCTACAACGAGACTTCCTGGTGTGTGAATGCGATCTTAACTTGAGCCGGCAGGGCGCGCGATTCATGACAATCGTCAATGTCAATCGGGTGATTTTTGTCGTTTGGAAGCGGTTCATGATGCAAGCTTTTCTCGTCAGCAACTCACCCCCTTTTCGTAGAGGGTCGACTGATGAGACGCTTCTTCGAGTTCGCTTCGATCGCCGTGTTGCTCGCATCCTCCGTCGGCTGCCACCACTGGCCGAAGAGGCAGGCTGTCGGCTATGCGGAGTGCGTTGATCCTTGCGCCGGCGCGGTTTCTGCGGTCAGACCGATCAACTCGGTCGCCGGACCGCCGGCTGTGAGCAAGGTTCTTCCATCCGGCGTGGCTTCACCGCAGTTTCCTTGACCGCGAGTGCACTCCGGACGACGGTCGCGCCCGACGGGCCTCGCGCCCTAGAGTTCTCCGAATCAGCTTCGGGTCATGTTCCAGCCAAGTGCCGCGCCCAAGGTGATGGCCAGCGTCAGTCCTACGAACGCGAGGGTGGTCTGTCCAACGCGGAACAACAACGAAGAGGAGACAAACAGGCCTGCGATGACGATGCCGAGCGTCAAGCTGTTGCTCGCCCGTGTCAACTGGCGCACCATGCGTTCGAAGCCCTGTAGATCGAAGACGACGCGCAGCTCACCGCGCTTGATCGATTCGAGGGACTGGCTGAGCAAATCGGGGATCAGGGTGGCGATGCGCCGAAGGTCTTCGGATGTTCGTACGGTCTGGCTCAAGATCCGGTCGGGCTTGAATCTTCGGCGCATTTCGTCGCGAAGGAAGGGATGAAGCTGTGCTGCGATGTCAAAATGCGGATCGAGGCCGCGACCGACCGACTCGATGGTGACGAGCGCGCGGATCAGGAGCACGAGATCAGGCGGGATCGAGAGGCGGTGGGTCCGGATGATGCCTGTCAGGTCGCGAAGAAGAACGCCGAGGTCGAGGGTGTCGAGGCTCAGGTCGGAATATGCAGTAACCAGTTCGGCGACGTCTCGCCGGAAGCCGCGGGCGTCCGTGTGGTCGCGGCGGATCTCGAGTGATTCGAGGGCGCGGATGACGCGGTCGGCATCTTGCGACAAGAGGCCGGTCAAGAGGCCGGCGATCCGCTCTCGTGTTCGGATATCGAGATGTCCGAATACGCCATAATCAAGTGGGACGATGAGACCTGAAGGCAACACGCGAAGATTGCCGGGATGGGGGTCGGCATGAAAGAAGCCGAACTCGAAGATTTGCTTGAGCAGCAGGCGGGCGCCGGCGACTGCGATTTTCTCAGGAGTGGATCCCATCAAGCGGATGCCCTCGAGATCGTTGATCGGCACACCTTCGACAAACTCCATCGCCAGCACACGCGCCGTGGACAGTTCGGGAAAAGTCAGCGGAATGTGGACGGAGCTGTCGTCGGCGAACTGGAGGCGGCAGCGCTCGATAGTGCGGCGCTCGCGGGAGAAGTCGAGCTCGCGCTTGATCGTGCGCTCGAATTCGCGGGCCATCGTGAGCGGCCGGTAGACGGCAAGATTAGGAATCCGGCGTTCGATGAGCTGCGCGAGGTTTTTTATGATGTCGAGATCGGCCTGCACGACCTTGGCGATGTCAGGCCGCTGTACTTTCAGAGCGACGACGCGGCCATCGCGGAGCACCGCCCGGTGTACTTGTGAGATCGAGGCAGAGGCCACTGGTTTTTCGTCGAGGCATGCGAAGATCTGCGCAGGCGATTGGCCGTATTCGTCACGGAGAATCGATTCGACCTGGTCGAACGGAAAAGTTCTGACGTCATCGCGCAAATAGGCGAGCTCGGTGGTGTAGGCCTCGGGGAGCAGGTCCGGTCTCGTGCTCAGCAATTGCCCGAGCTTGACAAAGGTTGGCCCGAGGTCCTCGCATACCAGGCGGAGCCGATGCGGACGATCGTGTTGAGGCAGCGCGTTACCGAGGGCGACTCGCTCGATAGGGCGGGCGATTCCCTCGAGATGAAGTGCCGTCACCACGTCCTGGTAGCCGTAGCGAACGAGCGTCGTGAGAATTTGACCATATCGCGGAATATCTCGGAGATGGCTGACGGTCTCGGGAATCACATGGTCCGCCTTTCGACTCCGGTCGAAGCCGAGAAATTCTAGAACATTGTCGCTACAGGATATACTTCGCGACTTCGAATCGCGGTGGCAACTTCCGGTCGTCTTCACCTTGCAGTTATCAGACTGTTTGGTTAAATTATCTTTTATGCTTGAAATCGAGAAACCGGGCGGATTCGGGGACCATACATGCTGACTCAACAAAAGTTACCAGCGGTTCGTACCCTGGAATCTTCCGAAGAGTTCTCGGAGACGCGATTGGAGGCGATCGGATTCATTTTCCACGGCGCGGTCCCAGAATCCAACGGAAAGCCCCGCAACGCACGTGCTCCGCTCAATCTGTTGCATTTCGCTCGATGCAGCAAGCTCGAACGAGTTGGCGAGAACGAGACGAAGATCTGGTTCAAATCGGTTCGGGTGGCAATCGAGCACCTGGACGGATTGATCGGCACCAAGCGTTGGAAGTGGTGCAAGATCTGCGAACGCGAGATCACACAGCGAATCCTTGATGAATCGTGAGGCGGGAGGTTACGTCCGACCGGTTCGCCGAGTTGTTCGCCGAAGACGTGGGTGCCGAGTCGGCCGAGTATTGTGCAGCGGGCGGGCGCGGGGCACGGAAATGTCTTCGCATCTTGGGCAGAGCCCGCAGACCGATCCTCGATGTAAACATCTGTCTGGGCTAGGTTTGCGGCGCGCGTCCAGATATGAGGCGCTCGAACTCCGGATTGCCTCTCAGGCCGTCGAAATCTGACTCGCCTGTGACCAAGGCGCGAAGCGCAGGGTCGAGATCAAGCGCGGTGGACAATTCCCCGAGCGCTTTCGGACCGTTCGCGGCCAAGCTCCAGTAGCACGCCAGATTATAGTGCAACAGCGCCTCGTCGGGGTGTTCTCTCAGAGCGCGCTCAAGCGAATCGATCGCTTGAGCGAGGCGATTAGTGCGCTTAAAGCACCAGCCCAGGGCGAGCGCTACCCGTGAGTCGCCGGGTCGCAGTGTGGCCGCGATTTCGAGCGGTCGAAGCGCATCGCGGTATCGGTTGAGAGCGCGAAGCGCTTCCCCCTTGAGCAGGCTCGCCTCGAACTGCATACTCAACCAATCTTGCTGACTCTCGAGAATTTCGAGTGCCCGGGGGGCGAGGTCGAGCATCAAGTAGCCTTCGGCTTCGTCAAGCTTCTTCCGGACCTGGTCGCCGCTGATCCGACTCATTGCCGAATAGTCTCCCAGAACTGCCGGCGAACGGGGAGAAGAAATGGGTTCTGGGCAGGCATAACAGGGCTACCCGGTGGTGGCACGCCGAGCAGGCTCTGATGCTCATACCGCCAGGCGCACCCACGCAATCGCACTTGTTTCTTGCATTCTACCCGCGCGTCGGTATCCGGGAAAGGGCACGCCGTGCGCTAAACAATTCGGTCGTCTCAGGCGCCGGATAGAGGCAAGAAGGTTGCCGCCCAAGCGATTGGGACGAAAAACTCCGATCGCCGCATCGTTGGGCTCAAAGGATGTGGTGGTCCTCGGCATCCCGGTCGTCGGCCGTTCTTGTGACCGAGGCGAACGCCTCAAAGCTCTCCCCTTCCTTCTGGGTGAGACATCGTTCGGTACTGATCAAGTCCGGGATGTGAATTCCTCGACGCGAGCGATGGGCCAGCGCAATCGCCCACGCATCGATGCCTTCACGATTTTGGAGCCCGTCGAGCCATCGCTCGGGGATGGCGTCAACGCCGTAATAGGCGCCAGCGAGGGCGCCGAGAATCGCGGCGGAAGTGTCCGTATCGCCGCCCAGGTTGATGACCTCAGTGATCGCCTCTTCAAACGAGTCGGTGGTCATCAAGAGATAGAAGCAGGTGGGGATGCAGGCGGGTGGGAATCCCATTGTCGCTCGGCGGCAGACGGGATCCGCACCGTGGCGGTTGGCTTCGGTCACAAGCGAAGGCAGAGCGTGCTCTGTCGGCAGATCCAGTATCCCCTCGGCGTGAGCGATTGCCCGCGACAGACCACCTGCATGGCGGTCGAACTTCAAGACTTGGACGCCAAAATCCGCCGCGATCCGCGCCTCATCCTTCAGGAGATCGGCGGCAACCCTGAAGAGCAGGCTGGGCTCTCGTCGCTCGCCGGCGGCGAGTCGACGGACGCCGTGCGCAACCGCCAGTGCACCGCTCAAGCTGCGAATGTCGCGATGCGTCATCAGACTGGCTGCCATCACCGAATCAAACATTGAGCCGGTTCTCATCACCGAAGTAGAGAGCCACTGGGGCGATCCGCATCGCCGCCCCAATGCCCGCCGTGGGTTGGCCGGCCAAGTTCGCGGGCACGCCCTGCTCAAGGGATGAGAGGACGTGTCGAAAACTACGGCCAATGCCTCGATGCGCGCCTGAGAATGGACCCTTCGGCGTCATCAGGCTCATGTAAAGATCGGCAAGCCGTTCTTGGTCGACGCGGCGGCACTCCAGCAGGACACAACATAAAGCTAGGGCCTGTTGCGTGTCGTCAGTGTACAAGCCGGGCATCCGCCAGCGATGCGGCTTCCGCCGCCACGCCGCCACGCCATCGACGTAGTTCGTGACGCGACCGTAGTGTGTCTTGATCTGCTGCGGGCTCAACCCCTCGAGTGGAGCGCCCAGAGCGTCCCCCACCGCCAAACCCAACAAACACCCGCGAACCCGGTCAACCCGAAACAGATGAGGCATCTTGGCAGTGCTCCTGGGATGCCAACTCGCACACCCGCGACACCGGGGGCAATCAACACTCAATTGAACGGTACGCAAGATAATCGCCTGGCTGAACCACGCCAACCGAATTTTGGCGAAAAACCAGCCGCGACGCCGGCTGCGACGGCCTCGTGACACTGCGTGCGCTTGACGCCGTCGTTACTTATGGCCGGCAACAGCCGTCAACATTTTTTCGACTTTTTTCGCTGGTGGGGCGTCTGCTTCAGTGGCTAAGGACATGTCTACTCAGATCATTTTCGGTTCTGTATCCGCCTGATCACTAATCGAGCCCCCTGCGGTTCTGCCCGACGGTCGAACGCACGTCAGAGGTCAGGGCCAGCTTCTGAGCCGGGATCACCGCCTGTAACGATCGTTCGAATCGACTGACCCTTTATCGACGCTATTGATCTAACTTTCCCATTGAGAACGGAACGAATTCGGTTTGATCGACGTTTGGCGTCGCGCAACCGCATCGTTCACTGCGATGCACGGAATCGCACCGGACGTCATCTCGTGACACGGCACCCGGACGAAGTATTGAAGAAGAAAAGAAGAATCTTTGCGGCAATCTACAAGCGAAGTCGCGCCGAGTCAACCATGTCGGCTCACACGAAACGCATCCGGACGCGGGCTCGCGACGCAATCGATCCCACTCGGCGAAAAAAGCTGATCGGCGCAGGCTGAAATTATGGCTTCCTGGCAAGTTCGCGTGTGTCAACGGCGCGATGATCGAAATCTACACGGGAAGCGTCAATCCGTTCAGCAGGGTTTCTGTCTCGACTCAATTCGACCGTGTCTTGAACTCGAACAACGACTGCGTTCGAACGATTGCGCATTCGTTTGGAAAGGAGTGGAAGCACTGAATCGACAGGACGGCGCCGGAGGCGCTCAGTTCAATGTGGCTGATCGGGGGGGCGCCAGCCGATTCGAAGCCGGAAAACGCCGGAAGAGCCGGTTCCCGGATGCGGTCAGCGCGATCTCTTCACAAAGGTGGAGGAAAATCTCGACGTCTACTCGCTCGACTTCGAGACAACATTGATACTCGACGGTTCCGTCAGGCCTCAGCATCGCCGATCGTTCGCGGCGGAGATGGGAGTGAAAGAGTCGCCCAGGCTCCGGTAAGACCGTCTCAGGACCGCAGAGGACTTCGGTCAGGCGAACCGCACCGCACGAGAAAGCCACGACGTGGCCACCTTCAACAATCCGCGCGTCTGCCGACCATCGTTTTTGTTCGACCCTACGAAATTCGCGCGTCGTGAACCATTCGGGATGTAACGAGCGATTGAACACCTGAAACGTCACGTCCGCCACACTCGATCGTCCGAAACCAACTCCCATAATCAAGTCGTCCTTTCCGGCTTTGTCGCTCCGCTTCGCAATGTTGTGTTCCGAATGCGTCGGTTGCTCCATTCTATGTATCCGGGCCTCAGTTGTCATTCGCGACTCAGCGAGAGCCTGCCTTGACCCCTTACCGGCGCGTCTGTAAACTCCCGTCGCGCTCGCGTGATCAGAGTACCTGCCTGGCCGGCCAAGGAGTCTGCCGCTCCATCCATTCCGGCCGGGTTCGGCAGGTCGCGTCACAGTGCAGCGCAGTCTTCCGAGGATGGTGGCATGGCTCTTCACGCACGCGCACGCTCGTCGTTGCCGACTCGAGCGCTCAAGGCAATTCAGTCGCACGGCATCGAGTATGCTTGGCATAAAACGCTGAGGCGTTCACTGCGCCGCTGGCCGTCCTGGAAACGTCGACTCCTATACGCCGATCCCCGCAGGTATTGGACATTGCGCGGGGGCGATGATTACTTTCGCGAACAGGAAGGCCAGGAATCCCGTGTGCTGCGTGCGGCCTGGGTGGCGCAGCGGCTGGCTTCGTATCAGCCCGAATCGATCCTGGAGATCGGCTGCGGTTACGGACGGGTGCTCCACGAGTTGGCCGCTCGGGTTGAAGTCCCGCTCACCGGCATCGACTTCAGTCCAACCCAGCTTGAAGCGGCGCGGGGTTTTCTGGCGCCGGAATCCCGGTTCACTCTCGTGCTGGGACGCGCGGAGCGACTCCCTTTCCCTGATCGGTCGTTCGACATGGTCGTCACTTCCGCGGTGATCCTCCACAACCCGCCGCCGGCGGCCGAGACAATCCGCCAGGAGGTGCTGCGGGTGGCCCGTCGATACGCGGCCCACAACGAAGAAACGGACAGCAGCTATAACCGTTACGGCTACGACACGGTTGCCTGGTACAGCGCCCGAGGGATCGAGCTGGGCGAATCCGGGCCGATTCCCATGGATCGTGATCAAAGAGCGTCGCAATTCTGCGTTGCGGTTCTCGACCGGCACTGTTGAACGAGCCGCAGCCGAATTCTCTCCACCCGACGGCCTACCACTCATGATCGATTTTGGCTTCGCCGCTCTACTGACGCTGATCACTCTGGGAGTCGGCAAACGGCTTCTGGACTGGCTCGGCCAAACACCCGAGCACCCGCTCGATGCCGCTGCTCTGGCTATGCCGCTTGGAATGGGTGCGGCCTCGCTCGGTGCGCTCGCCCTGGGTGAGCTATCCTGCCTCAACCTGCTTGGCGTGACGATCCTGCTGGCGGTCTTCACCGAGCTTGGCGCGATCAGCGCGATCCGCCTCCTCCGTCGATTCGGCGCCTGCACTCGCGAGTTCTTCCGCCAACAGTCATTTCGCTTCCCTGGCGGTGCAATCGCACTCATTTCCAGCCTGGTCCTCCTGGCGACCGCCGTTGCGGCAGTCGCCCCGGTAACCGACGGCGATGCCTTGTGCTACCATCTCCAAGTGCCCAAGGCATTCCTGATCAAAGGCTCGATCGGGTTTCTGCCAGATCTGCACGAAAGCGTCTATCCACTGGTGACCGAGCTGCTCTATGCTCTCGCGCTCGAGATCCGAGGGCCGGTGGCATGTCGCGGGATCCAGTGGTTCTTGGGGCTCGCGCTCGCAGCCAACGTCACGGCACTTGCCAGGCCCAGCCTTGGCAGCCGTGCTTGGTGGGCCGGGGCCTTGATGCTCCTCGTGCCGGCCGTCTCGAACGGGATGGCGGCGCCGCTCAATGACGTCGCCTTGGCCGCGTTCGGAATGGCGGCCGTCTTCGCCTGCAGCCGTTTGCACAGCGAGCCCAGCTATCGAGCCGCGATCACCGCAGGTCTCTTCGCAGGCCTCGCCGCCGGTGTTAAGTATCCTGCGCTCGTCTTGTGCGCGTTGCTCGCGGCCGGAATCGCGCTCCGTACCCTGGATCGCAGAACTCCTGATCCAACCGTTCGACGGACCCCTTGGCCAGCCCTGGCGCTTACCTTCGTCGCGACTACACTCGCGGTGGGCGTCTGGTGGTACCTCCGGGCTTATATGCATACCGGCAATCCGGTCTATCCGTTCTTCCGTGGCTTCTTTGGCGGCGCAGGTCTGGACGAGGTACTGGACCCGGCCAAACGCCCGCTCCCAGTCAGCCCACTCAACCTGCTTCTTGCCATCGTGCCGCTCTCGATCGCGCCCGATCGTTTTGACAGCTTCTCGCACCAGTTCGGACCGATCTTCCTGCTCTTCCTTCCTGCGCTGTTCTTCGAGCGCGCTCCGCGCCGCGTCTGGGCGCTGGCGATCCTGGGTTATCTCTTTCTGACCCTCTGCATGACGCAGCGCCAGAGCATGCGATTCCTGCTCATTGCGCTCGGACCGCTGTGCGTCGCAGTCGCCTACCTTGCCAGCATCTGGTGCCAACGAAAAACACTGGCGACTCGCTGCCTTCTGGGTAGCCTGATCCTGGCCTTGGGCTTTGAGGCGAGCCTGGCGGCCGTCCGGGCTCGGCATGGGCTTTCTGTTCTGTTTCGGCTCGAATCGGTTTCGGATTTCCTCGCGCGACGTGAGCCAACCTACGCGGTCGGGCAATGGGTCGCCTCGAACCTGCCGGCAGATGCCCGGATCATCGGCCAGGACCACCGCGGCTTCTACATCCCCCGCGATTACACCATGGAGCTGGCCCATCGCCGCCGCACTGGCTTGGGCAAGAGTGGGGAGCCAGCCCGCGAAGTCGTCGCCCATCTGATCCGGTCGGGTTTCACGCACGTGATGCTCTGCCCGCCGATGAACGACCTCTCCGTCGAGTTCGACCCAACTCTTGGGCGCCTTCTGCAATCCTGGACGACGCTCCGCCAGCCGCTCTTTCAGAAGAAGCTCGCCGACGCCGATGGTGTCATTCGCCACTACTCCATTTATGAGCTTGTGAATCGATCGGCCCCGACGAGCGCTCTGCGCGGCCGAAACGATCACGACCAGGCCGCCCGGAGCCGCCACGCGATGACCGTCCCTGGACCAACCATCGCTGAGCTCAAAGCACGGGTGCACAAGGACCGTCATCGAGAAATCGGAAACTGGCTGGCTCGAAGAGTCGCCCGCCCGTCAGCGGTCTACGGCTGCTGGATCGCGGTTCGACTCGGATTGACCGCTCACCAGGTGACCCTGGCCGCTCTGTTTTGCTGGCTCATGTCCTCCGTCGCGATCGGAACCGGGGATCGGCTTTTCTTCGTCATTGGCGTCACGCTCGCTCAACTCGGGTACTGGCTCGACCATGTCGACGGGCAGGTCGCGCGCTGGCGAGGCACCGCCAGCCTCGACGGCGTCTACCTCGACTACCTGATGCACCACGTCGCGAATCTCACAATCGGTTTCGCACTGGGATGCGGTCTGGCAGTCCGGCTCGCCGAGCCCCGCTGGTCAATCGCGGGGTTTGCAATCGGCCTGGGATGGATGGGCCTCGCGTTGCACAACGATTGCCGGTACAAGGCGTTTTTCCAGCGATTGAAGATCACACACGGAAACTATCGGGTCAAGGGCGGGGCAGGCGGCCGTCCTCAGAAGCCCGCTCCCTGGCCAGCGAGCGGCCGCGCCGCATTGACCTGGCCAGCGTTCAAGGCCTGCGAAATCCACGTCGTCACCGTGGCACTCCTCGGGCTGGGACTCATCTCAATCGCCAGCCCGCCGGCATGGCTTTTCCTGTGGAAAGCCGCGGTGATCACCATGGCAATTCTGCGCCTGCGCTTTCAATCGGCCGCGCCGCTCGTGCGGTCAGTGGCCGCACGGTCGAAGCCGAGTTCGCCCGCTGGTTCCAGCCCGTCGGCCGGGTGGACGCACACCACACGCGCGCCGCCGAACGCCTCCCCCTGGACACGGAGGTCCACGCACACTAACTTCAGCTTGTGCGTCGCGTCTGCTTCGCACTGCGATGACCGCCACGATCGATGCGCGAAGAGGGCAGGACGCCCATGCTTCGGCGTGGGTCTGCCTGCGATGACGACAAACCAAACCATCAACTTGAAACATCTGCCTCCACCGCGGCAAGGACGCGGACTGGGGATCGCAGTCGTGGGCGCCGGCTTCATCGTTCGCGACTGCCATCTTCCCGCTTACGCCGATGCCGGCTTTCGCGTCGTGGGACTCACCTCGCGATCGATCGAAAACGCAAGGGAAACCGCCGCGCTCGCGGGCATACCCAGAGTCTACTGCAATCTCGACGAGCTGCTCGACGACAACGCGGTCGAGATCGTCGACATCGCCGTGCCTCCCCTCGAGCAGCCCAAGATCATCGACCGAGTGGTCGATCGGGCCCGCACGGTCCGCGGAATTCTGGCCCAGAAACCCCTTGCCATGTCCTACGCCGAGGCGGTGCGCATTGTCGCGGCCTGCGACCGCGCGGGTGTTCTGCTGCAAGTGAATCAGAATATGCGATACGACCAATCGGTGCGCGCGCTGAAGTCTCTGATCGACGACCGCGTACTGGGAGAGCCGGTGCTGGCGTCGATCGAGATGCGCGCGATACCCCACTGGATGCCCTGGGCCCAGGGAGGCCGCTCTCTCTCCACCTTCCTCATGAGCATTCATCACCTGGATACCTTCCGGTACTGGCTCGGTGACCCTCTTCGCGTGCTCGCGAGCACCCGTCCCGACCCGCGCACTCGATTCCCGCATACCGACGGCATCAACCTCTACGTGCTCGAATACCAGGGCGGAGCTCGCGCGACCGGCTGGGATGACGTCTGGGCCGGCCCCGCGCGCGAGGGCGCCGCGTCCGAAATCGCCGTGAAGTGGCGCTTCGAGGGCACCGAAGGATTGGCCTCCGGCGCGATCGGCTGGCCTGGCTGGCCGGAGCGAATCCCCAGCACAATCGACTACTCGACAATCCGTGACCTGGGCGTCTGGCATCGCCCACGGTGGGAAGAAGCCTGGTTTCCCCACGCCTTCGCCGGCACCATGGGAAGCTTGCTGCACGCCGTTGAGACCGGCAAAGAGCCCGATATCCCCGGCAGCGACAACTTGAAAACAATCGCTCTTTGCGAAGCCGTCCTGGCCGGCGCGAGAGCACCGCGTTGTGCGCTTCGATGAGTTCACCGGATAACCCCAAAGTGGCACTCGCAATCACAGCTCTTACCCTCGAACCACCTGTCATCGCTTTATGGGCGGTGGTCGAACCGCCGTCGCCCGTACTCTGGACCATCTTCTTCCTCTTGCTCTCGGCGAGTCTCGCACTTCACGCCTGGTGGTGGCTTAGCCAGTCGCGCCGCTTTGAGTCGGCCCAACTCTCCACGGCGGATCGAAGATTCTCCGACAGCACTTCCCAGCAGACCGAGGTCTTCTATCACTCGCTCGTAGAGACGATTCCCCAGATGATCCTCTGCAAAGACCTCGAAGGCCGCTTCACATTCGCCAACCAGAAGTTCTGTGCCGAGCTCGGGCACACGCTCGATGAAATCAAGGGAAAGACCGATCTCGACTTCTTCCCCAAAGAGCTCGCCGAGAAATACCGCCGGGACGACAAGGACGTGCTCGCCAGGGGCCAGCCCATCGACATCGTCGAGGAGCACGTGACTCCCAAGGGCGACAAGCTCTATGTTCAGGTCATGAAAACGCCCCTCTTCAGTCCCGATGGAACGCCCATCGGAGTCCAGGGAATCTTCTGGAACGTCACCGAGCGCATGCGCGCCGAAGAGACCCTCAAACGCCAGAACATCACGCTCCAGGAACTGGCCGAATCCGAGCGCCAGGCCCACGAAGCGCTCAAGGCCGCCCAGAGCCGAATGGTCGAGACCGAGAAGCTCGCCAGCCTGGGCCAGCTCGTCGCCGGCGTCGCGCACGAGATCAACAACCCGCTCGCATTCGTCAGCAACAACGTCGCCGTGCTGGAACGTGACTTGAAAGACTTGATCGCTTTGATCCGCTTCTACCGCGACTTGAAGAGGTCCGAAGATCCCCAGGAACGCGCGATCCTGGACCAGATCGATCAGGTGAGCGAAGCACTCGATCTGGACTATTCCCTGGACAACCTCCCCCAGTTGATTGGGCGAACCCGCGAAGGCTTGAGACGCATCGAGCGCATCGTCAAAGACCTCCGACTCTTCGCCAGGGTCGACGAAGGCGAGTGGAACGAAGTCGACTTGAATCCCGGAATTGAAAGCTCGATGAACATGGTCCAAGGCTACGCCCGCAAACGCGGCGTTCGCCTGACCGCCGAGCTCGAGCCGCTCCCCCCGGTCCGCTGCCGTGGCGCGAAGGTCCACCAGGTCGTCGTCAACCTGCTCATGAACGCCATCGACGCGTGCAAATCCGACGATTCCGTCACGGTTCGCACTCGAGCAGAGCCCGCAACCGATGGCGTGCGAATCGAGGTCATCGATACGGGCTCCGGCATCGACCCGGCCTACCGCGAGCGGATCTTCGACCCGTTCTTCACCACCAAGCCCCTGGGCGAAGGAACCGGCCTGGGCCTCTCGATCAGCTACGGCATTGTCCAGGAACATCGAGGCTCCATCGACGTGCAATCCACGCCGGGAAAAGGGAGTTGTTTCACCGTTCGCCTCCCGCGCGA
Source organism: uncultured Planctomycetota bacterium (assembly GCA_963823665.1). Classification (GTDB taxonomy): domain Bacteria; phylum Planctomycetota; class Planctomycetia; order Isosphaerales; family Isosphaeraceae; genus CAVXHV01. The sequence continues at coordinate 161,259 of CAWGMQ010000006.1, read as the reverse complement.
GCCCGATCCCGAGCGGCGTCGCCGCTCCAGGCGCCAGCAGGAAGCCGCCCAGGCAACCGAATCGGAGAACGCATCATGAAGCTCGGACTCATCAACTCGGCCTGGGTCCAGTCCGGCCGCGGAACCGCTTTCGGAATCCGTGAGACCAGGAAGGTCGGCTTCGATTCGATTGACATTTTCGCAGACCCGCTCGACATCGACGTGGACGAAAAGAAACTCATCATGTCCGAGTGCCGTAAAGCCAACCTGCCGATCGTCAGCCTGGCTTGCGTCGCGGTCGGACTCATCGACTTCAACCCCAGCGTCCAGCGCTTCCACCTGGACCGCGTACGCGCCTACCTCGACCTGGCTTTCCTCTTCGAGGCCAGTAATGTCCTCCTCGTCCTCGGTGAATATATCTGGCAGAAGGAAGTCATCCCTCCCGAAGAACAGTGGCGAACCGCCGTCGCGCACGTCCAGACACTCGGAGAGCTCGCCACCGAGCTCGGCATCGAGATCGCACTCGAGCTCGAGCCGTTCCCGCTTTCGCTCTTGAACGACGTGGCCAGCATGGCGAGGTTTCTCCACGAAGTCGACCGCCCGTCGGTCAAGGCCAACCTCGACATCTCCCACCTCGCTCTCGCGCACCAGCCGGCGGGATTGATCGATCAGCTCAAGGGTAAAGTGGCTCACGTTCATATCTCTGATTGCAACGGCAAGGTGCACGGCGACCTCCCGCCCGGGCACGGCGTCGTCGACTTTCCCCCATATCTCGCCGCGATCAAGCGCTTGGACATTCCCAACGCTGCAGTTTCGATCGAATTGGAGTATTCGCCCGAGCCCGATAGAATCGTGGAGTGGGTCACTGAGGCATACACGAACACCGCATCCCTCATGCGGGCAGCGGGATTGCGCGATTGAGCCGGATTCTGAGTTTCTCTGGCGGAGCCCTTCTCGCCATCGCTCTGGCAGCGGTCGTGGGCTGGCCCACGCTCGCAACCGTCCAGGAAGCACGGCGTGCCCTCGCCGGCGACGAAAACGCACAGCCCGCCTCAGGTAACGCAATCGACGCCGTAGGCGCCTCGAGCTTCCTTCGAGACTCGGGAACCCTCGCGCGACAGAAATCGCTCGCACTCGAGACCACCAAGCTCGTGCTCGAAACCGAGGCGATCGCACTTCCCCTCGGAATCTTGCTGGCGTTTTTCCTGTTTCGTACCGACGCTTTCGGTCGTACAGTCCTGCTCGCGCTCATCATCTTGGCTGCCTTCGTCCCCCTCCCTCTTCACGCAACTTCGTGGCTCGGCGCATTTGGAAATGTGAGCCGCCAGCAACTGTTCGGTCGGCACCCGATCCTGGTCGGCCGCTCAGGCGCTGCCTTCGTGCACGCCATGGCCGCTCTGCCGTGGGTCATCCTCATCGCCGGCATGGGGCTCGCCGCTGTTGAGCCCGAGCTGGAAGAATCGGCGCTTCTTGACTACGGGCCCGCCCGCGTGCTCAGAAAAGTCACGCTCCGCAGGGCGCTCGCCGCAATCGCCGCCGCCGCGCTGGCGGTCGCCGTGCTCACGGCCGGTGATATGACTGTCACGGATCTGCTCGTGATCCGGACGTACGCTGAAGAGTCCTACTGGCAGTATACGCAAGGCCGCGGCCCTGGTGACGCTGCCCAGGTAGCTATTCCTCCGCTCTGTTTGCTGGGCGTACTGATTTTGCTGGTTGGAAAGTCCCTTTCGCACCTCGATCCTGCGCATCGCTTCGTCATTCTCCCGCGCCAGGGTCTGGTACTTGGGCACCTGGCGAATCCCGCTCGGCCTCTTCCTCTGCCTGTTCGTCGGTAATGCCTTCGCACTCCCGCTTTTTGGCCTGGTCTGGCGCGCCGGCAGGGTCGGCGGCCAGGCTTCGCTCGAGCGCTCGGCCCAGTGGTCACTCCACGGCCTCGATGGCACCCTCCGCCGCGCAGTAGACACAATCGGCGAGCCGCTCCTCTGGAGCCTCCTCTGGACCGCCGCCGCCGCTACTGCCGCGACCATGCTCGCTCTAACGCTCGGCTGGGCCGCCCGCCGATCCGGAATCTGGAACCTGATCGCCATGGCCACCCTCTGCTTGACCCTGGCCACGCCTGGTCCCATCGCCGGAATGGCGCTCGTGCTCGCATACCGCCCGTTTCAGGCACTCTATGACTCGCCGGCGATGATCGTTCTGGCACAGACATTCCGCGCACTGCCTTACGCGCTGTTGCTGCTGTGGCCCTTCTTGCGTTCATTCCCCCAGGATTATCTCGACGCGGCCGCACTCGACGGCCTCGATCGCCCGCGGCAGCTTTTCCGAGTCGTGATTCCCCTCTCGCGCCGCCCGATCATCGCCGCCTGGGCAATCGCCTTCGCGATCGGCCTGGGCGAGTTGCCCGCCACCAACATCGCCACTCCACCCATGAAGTCCGGCCAGACGCCGGTCTCCGTTGTGATCTGGGGCCTGCTTCACACCGGCGTCGATAGTCACGTCGCCGGAGTGGCCCTGATCGTGCTCCTCGTGGTCGCTGGCGCCGGACTGTTTGCGACGGGAGCGATCTGGTCCCTCACGGCGATCGCTCGTCCGCAGAATGAATGAGCTAGCTCCCGCCGGTACTATTTCTTCTCGGCTTCCTTCGGCCTTTCGCCGCTCAAAACCGCCTTGAGCGCGTCCTTGAGCTGGGCCTCCAGATGCCCGCCTCCACCGACGAACACCCTCGCAACCTTGCCTTCGCGGTCGATGATCACCGTCTGCGGGATGGCGACGGCCTTGTACCGATCCGCCACCGAGCCGTCGCGGTCGAGCGCAACGGTCACCTTCAGCTTCTGACGCTCGAGCATGGCGGTCACCTGCTCGGCCGTCTCCTGCAGGTTGACGGCAACCAACCTCACACCTTGGTCCTTGAACTCGCCGACGGCCCGCTCCACCTGGGGCATCGCCTGGATACACGGACCGCACCAGGTTGCCCAGAAGTCGAGAACCACCACCTTGCCTTTGCTTGCGGACAGCCGGAATCGTTCGCCGCCGACCAGCGCAAGGTCAAAGTCAGGCGCTGGCTTCCCAACCAGAGGCGATTCCGAGCCGCTGTCGCCGCCCTCTGCACCATCCCCTGCCGTCACGTATTTTGGATCGGGAGCGTTCGTCAGCTTCCACTGGGCAAACCAGAGGGCGGATGCGGCCTTCTCGATCGCATCGCCGATCAAGAGCTGATCGATCTGCTTCACCGTCACCTGGCACGGGCCCAGCACGTCGCTCGTCCCGGAGAGCGAGTTCCCCGCGAACTTCTCGGCGTTGAAAGTCAGCCGCACGCCATCGTTTCTCAGTGCCTGGACTCGTGTCCCGGCGCTCGAAGGCGGCGGCTTCTTGGACGGGTCGAGCTCATCGGGATGCAGCCAGATGATCCGCGAAATGCGGTCGCGCGGAATGTCCTTGCTCTCAAGCCGCACCTCAAATTTCAGCGTCTTCTCGTCCATTCCGGTCACGCGACCGCGCAGATAGTCGCCGTTCTTCGAGCGAATCAGGTGGGTTGGCGGATCCGTCTTCTGCATGCGCGGAAGCATGAGCAATCGCTCTTGCTTGGTGCGGGTCAAACGCACCGGTGGCGGACTGCCGTTGCCCGGGTCCGGGGCAAGCTCAACCGCCTTCACCTTTTCGTTGGACACAAAGGTCGATGCCGAGAGACTCGATCGGAACCAGACGCCGTTTTCATCGATCTTGGTCACGACCGACGGAATCACGTCGCCGTCGCGCAGGTAGAGCGATCGCCTTTCGTCGCCCGCGTCCCCCGAATGCGGTGCGCTCGTCGGCTCTGCCATCGCCGACAGGAACCGAGCCGCCATGGCCCCGGCGCCCTGGTCCTGGGCCTGCTGTCGCTGGACCAGTTGAAGCGCTTGCCTCCGGATAATCATGCCCTGCTGTTGCTGCGTCATTTGCTGGGTGGGAGGCGGCTGCGGCGGCGGCTCCTTGTAGATGATGCGCCCCGAGACACCCTTCGACATCGGACTGGCCGTGTCGCTCGCAGCGGGCTGCCAGGCAAGGCAGGTCGCGCCCTCCTTTGTTACGGCGTCCACCAGCTTGCCCGCAAGCTGCACTCCGTGAATCTCCAGTCGCCCGGTCGATTCGTCCTTCACCGGCGGTTCCTCGTCCTCCTGGGTCAAAATCACCAGCGAGCGCAGGCCCGACACCGGCAGACGGAGTAATTCGGCAATGCCCGGCAACTTGAACACCAGCATGCCTTTCTCCACCTTTTGCAACTTGCCGGTGTAGCGAGAGCCATCCCGATAGACCGCACGAAGCCCCTCAGGCTTCTCGTCGCCGGGACGCGACAGGAATACGCTCGAGATCTTCTCGGGGGCGATCCGTGTTTCCCCGGCCACCGATTTCACCACGAACTCCCGAGAACCGGCGTCAAACCGCGTCACCTGCCCGTACACGATCGTGCCGTCGGCGCGGTGAATCCGCGCCTGATCAGCCTGGACCTCACGCGGCGGCTCGCCGCTCCAGCGCACGATTCGCAGCCATTCCAGCCGCACGTCGCCTCGCAGGTTGGTCAGGTCCACTCCCGAAAACGCCGGCGACTTCGAGCTCCCGACCTTGAGGCTCGCGAGCTGCTTCCCCAGCGCGGAAAAGATCGTGATCTGATTCGCCTCCTGGTCCAGATACACCTGGAAGTGCGCCCGCCCCGGGCCCGTTCCGATCTCCTGCACCACGGCTAGATCGGCTTCCTTCTCCAGCTCGCGCTGCACGATCAGATCACCGCCCCAGGCCTCGAAACGGAACGCTCGCTTCACCGATTCCGGCTGCTCGCTCGTCCCCAGCGCGAACACAAAATCGGGCTTCTTCTTCCACGAGATCTCGAATTCGATCGTCGCCCGCGGCGGAATGCCGAACTCGCCGTGAATCGATGCCCCTTCCTGATCCGTCATGAGCTGACCGGCGTCGTCTCGCCAGCTTCTAGGAACAGGCTGCGAATCGACCGTCCCCGCGGCAGCCGCATCCCTGATCTGGCCGTTCGCCTCGAACACCGGAAGATCGGCGGCTTTCGTCCGCTGCGGGCCCCGGTGCCGGTCCACATCCCGCCACCCCGCCAGCCCGTTCGGGCCGAGATAAATCAAGTCGGCGCTCTCACGCCACCGGTAGATGCGGCGGACCGCGTTTCGTTCCACGGCGAGCCGGCCGACCCGCGGCACTTCGATCACGGCCGCACTCGAGTCGAGGCTGGCGAGCGACCCGAACACCACATCACCCGCACCCAGCTCAAAACAGAACTCGCCCTCCGGCTTCACCGGTTTCTCCTGCGCGGTCCACTGCACGGCGTTCACCCGGCCCAGCTTGAATTCGAAGGGCGCGGCAAATCCCGCCCCCTGCCACCGCAGAACACCCGGCCGGTCCGAATCGGCCAGCTCGCCGGCGACGAAACCACCGTCGTCCAGGGAGAGCACCGCCGAGGGTTGCTTGTCCTGCTCAGGCGCCGCGGCTCCTCCGCAGAGCAGGACCGACAGCAATCCCGCTTGAAGCAACCGCCTGGCTTTCCCGCACGCTGCTCTTGGGTTTCTCATGGATTCACACCCTATCGCTCGTAGATCGGCAGGAAACGAAAATTAACCGCCAGCGCCAGCAGCGAAAGCGACGTTCCGACCGCCGCGCCTTGCTGACCGCGGATACTGCCATCGGCCATCTGTGCCTGCTTCAACTGCCGCACCAGCATCCGGTTCCATTTCTCCCAGGCCGTCACGTCGCCCTGAAACAGCGCCTGCGCCTCGTAGTACCGCGCATACTCCGTCCAGCCCGTCTGGCCGCTCCCGGCCTGATCGGCACGCTGCCTCAAATAGTCGAGCGTCGCCTTGAACTGCTTCAAATCCTTTCGACGAGCCACCGAGAACACCAGCGTCGCAATCGAGCTCCGCGCCAGCGACTCGCCGAAGCCCCCCATCCCTGGCGCATAAACAACTTCACCCGACGCGGATGTCATCTGGGCATAAAACGCGATCGCCTTGTCGATCGATTCGTCCGGAACCTCGATCCCCGCGTTCCGCGCCGCCAGGAGCCCCACGAATACCGCCCCGCTCACGGACGTGTCGGCGTCGCGCGCATCCGGCGAATACCGCCACGCACCCAGCGGATTCTTCTTCTGCGACGTCACCGCCCCGCGCACCGCCAGCTCGAGCGCCTGCCCGATCGTCCGCACACCCTTGCCGTCAGGCCACAGACCTCGCTCGTCCACCGTCCCGTAGGCTTCCGCCAGCGCCAGCGTCGCGAAGCCATGATGATACATGGAGGGCCCCATGATGCCCGTGCTCGAGTCCTGGGCCCTGATCATGTTCCGGATTGCCAGGCGAATGTGGTTGCTGTAGGGACCGAAATTCGGGTCCTCCCCGCACGCCAGAAACACCATCAACGCCATGCCTGTCGTTCCTGGACCGTTCTCGCCCCCACCACCCGGCCAGTCACCGTTCTCCGACTGCGTCTTCGCCAGATACTGCAAGCCACGGTCATACATCTCGCGCACGTTGCGCGGCACGGCCTCGCCGAACCGCGACGTCGGTATCTGCGCGGCCGCCGGAGCAACCATTCCCGCCGCCAGGAGAGACGCGCAGAGCACCGCAAGAACACCCTGCCGGCGCGTTCGCCCCGTCCCGCATTTGTTCGCCATGACGATTCTCACGATGCCTCATCTAGAAATCATTTGCTTGGCTTCGCCGGCCTTCCGGCTCGGCAGTCGGCTCTTTGTGCGGCTTGCTCCCCGCGCGAGCCACGCCCTCGTCCGGCAGGAAGCCCCCGACCTCGAGCACCTTCTCAAGCCGCTGCGCCTCGGCAAACTGAAGCTTCATTTTCTGCCATTGATCCGCGGTGAAGATCGGCTTCAGATCCTCCTCCGCCAGCTTGGACACCTGAAACATCAAACCGTAATAGTCGTACTCGCCGAATCTCCGCGGCGGCCGCGTCCGGGCGGTGAGCAGGCTCTCGAACTTCTGGCGCTGCTCCGGCTTCAGTTGCAGCCAGAGAGCCAGGCTGCTCCCTGCCCAGCGGATCGTCGAAACATGCTCGGCGTTCGCGGCTTCACGCATCGACTTCTCGCGGATCGCCGTCTGCTCCGGCGTGAGAGTCTTTGGCAAAACTTTGGAGAACAGCGACCCGTCTCCAAAACAATCAAGCTCGGTCATCGCCCGGCGATACTCGCCGATATCCTCGAGAAGCTGCCGCCCGCGGTCTATCCCCGGTCGACCAGCCGCATACTTGCCCTTGAGCTCAACGGCGCGAGCGAACGCTCGCTTGATGTCGCCCCTCCCGGCCGCGTTCAGCTTGTTCCGCTGCTCCGGCGTGAGCTTGCACACCCGATCGATTTGCTCGATCCGCAACCTGAGCCGCGACTCCAGCCGCTTCCTCGCCGTCTCCTGATCGCCCTGACCGAAAGCCAGAACGTTAAACTGCGCCGTGACCGCAATCGGATCGACCTCCTCGAACTCGATCACACCCTCCCGCGGCGCCCGCACGACCGGCCGCTCGCCGGCAGGCTGCTGCCCGCGAGCACCCGCACCCGCAGCAGCGACTGCCAGTAGCGCCGGGATCGCGAGCTTCCGGAAGTGCAGCGGTGCGACTGATTTCATGAGTTAACGCCTGGAACGGGACGACGGAAAATCGATTGCTCGCGCGAGCATGCGGTCCCTTTCCCCCCCTTTAGAAGGGGGGGCCAGGGGGGGTGGGGGCGGGCGATGTCGCAGCCGACACGTCGTAATCCGGGAGATATCCCCGCCTCGCCCCCAGGCAGATAGATCGGACCAAGTTTAGAAGTATCCACTCCATACGATCGATCCCCAGCCAACCGATGTCGCATTCGGCGCCAGAACTCAGTTCTTGAGATCGTTCACTTCTGCGGGACCACTCGCGAGCCGGTTGCGGCCTTCTCCACCGAGAGCACGCCCTTCTGCGGTTTCGCTACGGACTCGACCCTGATGATCGTTGTTTTCCCCTCCACGGCGCCGATCGGCACAACTCGCGACGGCGACGGCTCGGGCGCCGAACCACCCACCGAAGACAGAATCCCATTACTCTTGAGCCACGGCTCCATCCCCCGGGCCTGCATGAACTGCCGGGAAAGCAGCCGCCACTGCGCCTCGTCGAGAATCGCCGTGATCTTCGCTTCCGGTAGCCGCGTCATCTGATACATGAAATACCAGTAATCCGCCTGACCATACTTCGCCTGCGCCGGAGTCTCGCCCACCAGCAGCTCGATCAATCGCCCCCGTTGTGCCTCGGAAAGCCCAAGCGCCTTGTCGAGCTGAACCACGAACAGCTCGATGCTCGCTCGCCGCCGCGCCGTCCCGCGACGCCGCGACAGGTCTTCGTGACGCTGCGATTGCTCCTCGGAGAGCGTGTTCTTCACCGTCTTCATGAACAGCGATAGATCTCCGAACAATCCGTTCGCGAGCTCCACCTGCAGCGGTTGCATCTCCTGCCAGATGTTGTTCATATTCGCCGGGTTCCCACCGCTTGCGTACCTGCGCTTCAAGTCGTCGACGCGGTCGTAAAACCGCTTGATGTCGCCAAGCCCCGCCACCATCAGCTTCTTCTTCTGAAGCTCCGTCATCGCGCACATTCGATCGAGATCGTCAATCCGCAGCGCCAGGTTAGCGTCCAGCCGGCTCCTCGCGCCAGCCGCGCCCCCCAGCCTGTTAAAAACCCACTGATCGATCTGCTCCGGATTGAACTGGGCCGCCATCGGTGGTGGAACCACGAACTGGACCTCCGCCCGCGCCGCCGCTCTCACTCCCGCTCGCGCCGGCACCGGTGCAATCGTGTCATCGATCACGTCGTCATCCTGTCCAAACGCCGCCGAGCCCGCAGCCGTCGCGCAGAACAGCGAGACCACGAAGAACAGCCGGCGGATCGCTTCTTCGAGCGAAATCATGATGCGTTTCTTGCTCCACACGTCGCGGCACGGAAAACCCGCGGAAGCCGATCTCATCTCGTGCTTGATGACTTGAACCATAGGGCCGGAAGCTCACTGTTTTGGATCGCCGGCCTTCTCGCGACCGTCCACCGCTCCCCGCTTCAATTGCTTCGCAGCCGGCGCCGCGGCCGCCGCCTTTTTCTTGCTGGATACCTTCGCCGGGGCACCCCTGATAATCTCTGTGGTTTCAACCATCACCCCTTGGACCGCCGGCACCTGCATCTTCATCATCGCGCCCATCCCCGCGTTCGCCCCCTGACCCCGCCTCGCGGGCTCCCCCAGCTCGACCTCTAGCCCGTCCATATCATTGGCGAAACCTGCCAGCATGCCGGAAAAGCCCCAGTACACCCCCACCTTCGGCACTCCCCCCCACACCTTCCTCTGTGCATCCGAGAGCAGCGGCGTAACGATCGGGTCGATCGTCATCGGATAATACCTGTTGCCGAAGAGGTGGTTCTCCAGATACATCGTCCAGCCGGAATCCCACTGGTCCTTGAGGGCAGCCTCGAGCCGATCGCACTGCTCGGGCGTCAGGTATAGCTCCCGGTCGATCGCATCAACGAAATAACGAATCGTTGCGCTCTTGCGGTTCTCATCGCGCTTCTGCATCTCCGCGTCGTAGCGCGACCATTGGTCCGCGCTCAAGTTCTTCTTCATGACCGTGATCACGCCATCATGAAGGAGCTGATGCGAATCGAGGCCTTGCGGCATCTTCCCCTGCACCACCACCCGCGCCCGAGGCTGGAACTGCGCATCGACAAGCTTCGCCACAACCTCGTCCAGCATCGATTGCGCTTCTCGATTGATCTTCCGCAGCTCTTCACGATTCAACTGGCACACGTTCCTCGCAAACAACAGCTCGGCCCTCAGCAAGGGCCTCGCTTGATTGGTGAACTGCTGGATCAAGGGTGCGCGATTCGCCTGCGCCGGCTGCGCCCCTTGATAACCACGGCCCTGATCCGCCCGTTTGCCGGCACCGCCTCGGCCGCGGCGGCTTCTACCGCCTTCTGGTCCGCCGCACGGCGGCCTTTCTTATCCTGCGCGACCTTCGGCTCATCGAACGGAGACTCGAGTTTCCCCTCGATGATCCGCAATGGCCCTTCGACCGGCTTCGCCTGCGCCGTGGCGGGCGCCTGGGCAGGCGCGCCGCCTCCCGCTTGTGCGAGCACGATCGCCGACGTGAAGCACGCACCCACGAGACCGCTGATCGCCAAGGACCCGATGGTTCGTCTCATGCGTTCTTCCGCAAGACGGGGGAATCGAAGTAGAGCCAACCCCGAGATCACCCGCCCCGCTATTTCCCTCCCGAGCCGCGTTCCAGCCGGTTGAAATACTCGTCGAGCCCAGTGCGGAACTCTTCCGGCAGCGCCGAACCCGATTCACCCGTCGCCTGCGACACGCCCCGGTCTTCTCGCACTTCCTTATCGTTCACGCCGCCGCCGAAAAGCGCCAGCGCCGAATCGAGCGTCTTGCCGCCGCCACCACCTCCGGGCGTCGAGCCGCCGCCACCGCCACCCTTGGGATTGATCCGCTTCGACTTGAGGAGCAGCTCGATCGCCTCCGTCTCCGCCGCAATCGCCGTGCTTCCGGTTTCGGGCTGTGCCAGGATCGTCTCTGCCTCCTGCATCACCCCCGACACCTCGCCCAGCAGCCCGATCTCATACGCGAACTCGCTCTCCCCGTCGGGAAGCTTGCGGATGGCTTCGCCGAGCGCATTCGTGCGGTCGACCAGCCCCTTCTGCGTCCCCGAGAGTTGAACGGCCTGAAGTTTGTAAGCGGCCGTCTCGAGCCCCGGCCGCGCCTGCTCCACAACCCGCGTGTTCTCGCGCAGGTTGACCTCGCCTTCCAGGATCTGAAGCGCTTCGAGAACCAGGGCCGGCGGCAGACTGCTCTTCGACTTCGCATTGCACGTCCCGCTCCCCGCAGGATCGACAAGGTCTTCCGCCCACCGGTCGAGCGTGTCCGACCAGAACTCGCACTGGGCGATCGACAGACCGTTCTCCTTGTTCAGGTCGTCGCCAAGCTGCCGCAGGCTCCCCACCACGTCTAGGAGCCGCATCTCGTCAAGCACCGTCTGGAACCGCTGGAACCGCCGGCGCTCGAAATAAGCGTGCATGTCGTCCATGATGAACGAGACATCCTTGCTGGCCTTCCCTTCCTCGTTGCCAAGCTCGTCCATCACCTTCGCCGGCGCCGACCCAACCCGGTAGCCCTCGACCCCGAACACCGCCGAGACCAGATCGCCGATCCGCCCACTGATCTTGAGCTGATGCCGCGACGCCGCCTTCAACCGCTTCAGCAGCGTGCTTCCTTCCAGGCTCGCCAGCACCCGGTTCAGCTCGTCGGCGATCTTCTCGAACTCCGCCAGCAAGTCCTGCTGCTGCTTCACCGCCTCTTCAATCTGTTCCTCCGCCGGCGGCTGTTCCTCCTGCTTCTTCGCGCTCGGCTTGCCGTCGAGCGTCGTCACCGGGAAGGTCAGCCGCGGGGTCTTCGCCTTGCTCTTGGACGGCGGCGGCTGCTGACCCTTCTCATCCGGCGGCTGTTGCGACGATTCCTTGTCCGCAATCGTCGGAATTCCCGACGGCGGCTTCGGCTTCTCATCCTTCGGCTCCGAGGGAACCCCCTTGCTCCCCGAGCGAACATTTCCCGCCACCATCGACTTGTTATTGCTCTTCGAAGTCGCCGAGGCCGTGGCAGGGGACTTGGCCGCCTCCCGCAAGAGGTCCGCCACCGACGGCATGCGATTGCCCGCGATGTCCTTGAGTATCTGCAGCATCTCCGCCCACTTCTCAAGATGCGCGATGCCGAACTCCGGGTTCCGCATCGCCTGCTTGATCAGGTCCTCGCCCGAAAGAACCAGCCCCGAAAGCTGCCGGCTGTTCGCCCGCTCGGCCATCGCCTGGTTCTCGATCCGTCGACGATTCTCCGGCTGGTCAAGCTCTTCGCCCTTCAAGTCCCGAAGCTGCTTGTTCGTTTCGAACAACTGCATCTCGCGGTCGCGCACTAGCAGGGCTTGCCGGTGCCACTTGCTGAGCTGTTCCGTCACCCAGATCGCGTGCTGCTCGGCATTCAAGACCCAGAATGTATAGGTCGGTGAATACACCCGCCCCCGCCCGGGCTTGTAGTCCTCCACGAAGATCCGCACGTTCACCGGCTGCGGCTCGATGCCCAGCGACTTGGCCGAAAAAGCCCCGGCAAGCTCGAGCGAGTCTTTCTCGTTCCCACCGGCGGCAATGATTCGCTCGCCCTTGGCCGGCTTTCCCTCGACCGCACTCTCCACGCCCTGCCAGTCCAGCCCGACGTGCTTGATTCCGAAATCATCCTGGGCCCGCACCTTGAAACTGAGCTGCTCGGTGTCAAGCACCACCTTCTGCCGCGGCAGGTCCTCCGTCGTGAGCGAGGGTGCCTCATCTTCCCGCGCAGTCACGTCGAGCGAGAATGGCTCCTTGCCCTCCAGCCCCAGCTTGTCCTCCCAGCGAAACTCAATCTTGCGCGAGCTTTCGATCAGCTCCGGCGGGCTCGCAACAATCGCTCCGGCCGGGGTCACCGGCTTGCCGTCCACCTTCGCCGCGCTTAAGTCCCGGCTCACCGTCGCCTTGAATGTCGCCTTGCTCCCCTGCACGAGCGAAATCGCACCACCCCGCACGTCCTTCGTCTGCGGCGTCGCGATTCCCAGGTACGCCGGTAGCGCCGCGGAAGCGACGATCGACGTCAGCTCCGGTCGCAAAGTTGGTACAACCCGCACGCTCTGCGAGGCGTCGCCGATCTTCACGTGAAGCTGCCCCGCATCGATCTGCGGCGGCAACTCGAAGTCGTACCGATTCTCCACCAGCTTCGCAGCTACCGGCTGCTGGGCCCCGAGCTGCGCGACCCCGCGTTCGGGCCGCCACTCTGTGCCGTCCATGAGCTTCATGTCCACGTTGAACGGCTCGCCGTGCGCCACCACCAGGCGGTCCGGCAGCTTCTCGAGCGCCGTGAACGTGTAACGCGGCGTGCCCCCCCAGGGCGCCAGGAACCGCTGCCACGCATTCACCGCCGCCGCCGGGAACATCGCCAGCAAAACCGCCGCCACCAGGAGCGGCACGCCCGCAACCCCCAGCCAGATTCGATGTCGGGGATGCGGCACCGCCGTCTTGAAATTCACCTTCCCTGCATCACGCGCCACTTCCCGGATCGCTGCCGCGCACAGCTCCGGCGACCGCGCCTGCTCGAATTCGTTGTGAGCCAGCTCGATGATGCCCAGCAACTGGTCGCCCACCCGCGGATATCGCCGCGATAACAGCCGCGCTAGCTGCTCCATCCGCCGGTTCCGCCACACCCACCGATGCAGAAAGACCGGTACATTCGCACACGCCAAGGCCGCCACGAGAAAGAGCACAGCGCGCAGCGCCACTGGCGTATCCCACAGCCGGTCGAGCCCGAACAGCACCAGGTACGCAGCCAGAATGCCGAAGCACGCCCCCGCGAGGGCCTCGACAATCTTGACCGTCCATACCAGGCGCCGGAAGTCGTGGAGCTGATGCTCCAGGTCCTGTGGAAGCTGCATTCGATCCGGAGTGTGGGCGAGGCTCATGTCGACCTCACAATCGCGCCGGCCTTCCCGGTGCGTATCAGGAAAAATTGCACGGACAACACATCCGCGCCGTAGGTCAGGATTCAGCCTGACGATTCAATTCCAGTTAGAGTAGGTCAGGCTTCAGCCTGACGATTTCTTTTCCACCACGAAAAGCGCATCCCCCCAGACATCAAGCAGGATTATACAAGACCAATCACCTTCCGTCCCACCCAAAAGACGCCGAGCAACCCAATTAATGAGGCGGCCGTCACCGGATGGCACCAGAGTGGCACCCGGCGGACCAAGGGCGGCGGCTCCGGCAGCTCTTCCAGCGACCGCACCACCTGGTCGAGTTTCGAGGCCTCCACCACCTTCCCCTGCGTCACCCGCGCCAGCTCCTCCATCACTTCCGGCCTCGCCGGCTTTCCCGGCTGCTCGGCGGCCGTTCCCTGCACGAAGAACGTCGCGTCAAGCGTCGCCCCGGTCTCCTTGCAAAAGAGCCGGACCTTGTGGCTCCCCGCTTCGAGCGCCGTGAAGTGGCCCGTGAATTCGCCCCATTCCTCACCCGTCGAGACCATCCGCACCAGCTCCGACTTGCCCGAAGGCGCCGTGATCCGCGCAGTCACCTCACCGCCGGAGAGCGGCTCCCCGCCTTGCTCCATCACATTGGCGTGCAGGGCCAGCGTCTGGTTGAGCTTCGGCTGGTCCGGCACGTAATACAGCCGCATCGTCTCGCCCTTGGCCATATTGCGCTGATAGGCCATCCACCGCACCACCTGGCCCCAGAACCGGTAGTGATACTTGTCCTCGACGCCCTTCCGCCACCGCCAGGCGCCGTCGGTCCCCATGAACAGCACCTTGCCCGCGCCAAACGTTCGCGTCACCAAGAGCGGCAGCCGCCCGAACTGGTTGCTCGCATCCTTGTGAACGCACAGGATCTCGGTACCCGCCTTGGCCCGCAGCACCGGCGCATACCACTGGAAGCCCGGCAGCCCCTCCCACACCTCGGCATTGTCGTCCTGCGTATCCGCGAGCTTGGTCAGCAGGCTGCGCCGGCCCAGCTCCGTCAGCTCGAAATGGTTCGCGATCCGCGAGCCCCACCCGCTCGGCTGCGTCGAGTCCATCACGACCGGACATAAATCCCCCAGCTCCGATTCCATCAGCGAAAGCTCCCGCCCCTGCATCCCCGGCATGAACACCAGACCGCTCGCCTGGTGCTCGACCAGACCGCGCAAAAGGTGGCACTGCTCGCTCGTCAACTGGCCGTCCTCGAGCCCCACGTCCCCCAGGAAAACCACGTCGAACCGGGAAAGCTCGTCGCGCCCGGATGGAAACGCCTTGATGTAATCCTTGTTTCCACCCCCCGGCTTCGAAAGGCCCGGATGGAATAGCAAGCACGAAAGCTCCACCCCCGGGTCGCGCAAAAGCGCATTGCGCAGGTAGCGATACTCCCACCGCGGATACGATTCCACCACCAGCACCCGCAGCTTCTCCTGCCGGATCGAGATCGGTGCACTCATCTTGTTGTTTTCGGCAACAAGCTCCTCGCCGTGCTTGGGAACCGACAGCGTCACCGTGAAGTCGCCCGCGCTCTTCGGCTTCCAGATCAGGAAGTCGTTCGTCCTCGTCATCGCGGAGATCTTCACTTCCTTGGTCACTTCGTCGCCATCCGAGGCACGCATCGTCACCGTGGTCGTGAATTCGCGCGGCAGCGAGCTCTCGATCGAGAACGGCACGCGCACCGACTTGCCCGTGATGCCGAACGTCGGCAGGTCCAGGCTCAAGAGCTCGACGTCCGGCAATCTCGTGCGGCTTCCCACCGGCACCGCAAAAATGGGCACGCCCCGCATCCGCAGCGCCGCGGCCGCCAGCACCGGCGGCTGCCCCTCGTTCCAGTCGCCGTCGGAAGCCAGCACAACCCCGCGCAGGTTCTGGATCCTCTGCGGCGCCCGGTTGAGCGGGTCGTTCAAATCCGTGCCATGCCCGGGCTTCGGCTCCGCAAACGGCTGAATCACCACGTTCATCCGCTCCCGCAGCTTCTGCCATGTCGAATCGGCAGTCAGCTTGGCGATCGCCTCGCGCCGCGTGACCGGTTGTCCCGTCGCCGCGCTGGTGGCCCCGGCGGCAGCCGTGCCTCCGCCGGCAATCGCATCGCGCGTATCCATGCTGGCCGAGGAATCCCACAGCACCGCGATCGCCGGTTTCTCCTCGGGCCGGAATTCCTCGATCCACTCGGGCTGATTGAGCAGGATCGCGACGACCGTCACCAGCGTGAGCCGCAGAAGCTCGAGCAGTCCCATCGACTTCCGGTACCCACTCCGCCGCCAGGCAATCGCGCAGAAGACCGAGGTCGCCAGCACCGCGATGATCGAGATCACCGCCACCAAGGGCGTGGTCATGAACGTGAGCGACCGTGATACGTTCATGCCGCAGCCCCCCGTGCCCGCGCGATCTTGGGCAGACAGAGCGCGGCCTCGCACACCATCGCGGCCATCATCGTCACCAGGAACATCCGCCAGATCTCCTGGATCAACGAGCTCAAATTGCCCGCGCGATCATCCACCCGGGCGAAATCCAGACCCCGGAACAGCTCCGTCACCTTCGCATCGCCCAGCACCGGCGAAAGTGCCTCCGCAGGCGCCCGGTTCACCGCAAGCAATTTCGCACCCGCCTCATAAACCCCCGCGTGAAACGCGTAGTCAGTCGACAGGGCTTCCGCCGCCCCCGAGACACGTCGCCATACCGTCTGGTCCTGTCCCTTGTCGCCGGCGATGAGCTGCCTCGTGCTTCCCAGCGCGACCGCCCCCGAGGCCAGCGCTCGCTGCACCAGCACGTAAAACACCACGCCGCCGGCCGCCAGCGACGAATCAGCCGGGGCCGGAGTCGTCGCGCAGAAGTAGACCGCGCCGTGATCCGTCGCCGCCCGTGCCAGCAGCGGCGGCCCGTCGCGCAAGGTCGCAAGCGCCGTGACGTCCCCCGCCAGCCCGCAGTATCGCCGCACCTCGAGCGCGCCCACCGGCAAGGGCGCCCCGCTTGCCGTGTGCGAGAGCAGGTCCTCGTCGCCGCGCCAGCTCACCACGGGAATTCCCGCCTTCTCCTCCGTCCAGGAAGTGAACCGCACGCCGAACAGATCACCGCCTCCTCCGGGCGTGCGCGGCGGAAAGAACACGGCCGACCCGCCGCGGTCGATGAATGCGCGAATCTGTTTCGATGTCTCCAATTCAGGCAGCGCGGCCTGCCAGAGCAAGAGCGATACCTGGTCCCAGTCCACCGTGGCCGCCTGGCTCTGCAGCACGACCTCCGCCGTGCACGGCAGGGCCGGATCAGGCGAAATCGATGCGGCCAGCGAAAGCGGCCGCGCCGTCTGCGGGTCTTCCACGACCACGATCGTCCGCCTGGGCGCCGGTTGCTCGAACACGAACCAGTAGTCGTTGTCCGCCGGGTTCGCATCCGCCGGAATCGACACGCGGCCCCAGCCCCGCTCGTGCCCCTTCTCCAGCGGGATCCGGTGGTCCTTGAGCTCCGCCTCGCCCGCCACCTGCAAGGTCACTTCCGACCGTGCCCCATCGATCTCGATCTGCACCGGCACGGCCTGCACGTCGTTCGTCTGCTCCTGCCGCGTCACTTTGAGCGAAAGCAAGAGCTCCGCCCCGTCGCGCGTCTTCCGCCGCCGCACGTCCGTCACCCGCACCGCCAGGTCTAGGGGTGCAAGCTCCGGATAAGCGAGCAAGTGAAACCGCACGCTCTGGCTGATCTCGAGGAACCCGTCGCGCAGCACTTGCCAGCGGCCCCCCGCGGCATTCCAGTCATTCTCCCGCAGGTCCGAGCAGATCCACACCTCCGTCCGCCCCGCCTTGTTCGTCTTGATGTAGTCGCGAGCCGCCAGCAGCATGGCCGGCAAGTCCGCCGAGGCGCTCACCGGCCCCGTACTCGCCGACGAGAGCAGATCCGCCGCCGAGGCCAGATCGCGCGGCCGGTTCGTCGTGCTCTCGATCAAGACCCACCGCCCCGAGCCCAGCGTCTCGAGCGTTGCAGCCAGTTGCTTGAGCCCCGTCTCCAGCTTCGTCCCGCGGGTGGCCGTTCCCGCCTGCTGCATTGACGGCGATCGGTCGAGCAGGATCACCGTGGTATCGGCTCGCCCGCCGGCCGCCAGTCCCAGCCAGCCGCCGGCCAGCGGCCGGCTCACCGCGAAGACCAGGGTCGCGATCGCCGCCATCCGCATCGCCATGATCAGCCACTGCCGCAGCCGCGCATACCCGCGCGACATCCGGTTGGCCGCCAGCAAAAACATCATCGCCGCCCACTTCACCGTCTGAAACCGGCGCTGGTTGATCAGGTGAATGATGATCGGCAGTGCGACGAGCGGTAGCGCCGCCAGCAGTATCGGTTGCAGAAAGCTCATTGGCGGCCTCGCACCCGGGTCCTGCCCACCAGGAATCGGATCAATAACTGCTCATAGCTCTCGTCGATCGACACCCGGTGATAGTCGACCCCCGATTCCCGCACCACCTGAAGAAGCCCATCCAGATAGCCGCCGATCGCCTTCTGATACCGCTCGGCGATCTCATTGGGCTCGGCAAAGATCGACGGGCCTCCCTCCATATCCAGAAACCGCATCGGCCTCCGGAAGTCAAACGCGATCTCCTGCGGGTCGAGCAGATGAAACACCGCCGTATCGTGCCGCCTGAACCTCAAGTGCTGGAAGCACGAGCGCAGCTCATCCGGTTCGACGAAGAGGTCCGAGATGATCACCACGAGCGCGCGCTGCGAGATCCTCTCCGCCAGTTCGTGCAGCACCCCGACAATCTGAGTCTGCCCCTGCGGCTCCGTCTCCTCGAGCACGTCGAAGACCGCCATCAAGTGCGAAGGATTCCGCCGCGGCGGAATATTTCGAACGATGCCCCCCGCCACGCAGGCCAGCCCCACGGCGTCGCCCTGCAGAATGGCAAGCTGCCCGAGCGCCGCGGCGATTCTCCGCGCGTACTCGAGCTTGCTGACGCCTACCGTGCCAAACCCCATCGACCCGCTGGTGTCTATCACCAGGCAGCACCGCAGGTTCGTATCGGCCTCGAATTCCTTGACGAAGAAGCGGTCCGACCGGCCGAACGCCCGCCAGTCGAGCCGCCGCAGATCGTCCCCCGGCACGTATTTCCGGTACTCGGCAAACTCGACGCTCGAGCCGCGATGCGGGCTCGGGTGCCGTCCCGAGACGTTCCCCTGCATCGGCCGCCGCGGCAAAAGCGGAAACCCCGCCAGCCGCGCCAGCACGCCCGGATCCAGAAAACTACGAGAACTGCGCTCCGGAAACATCTATTGCTCCGCCTCCGTTTCCTCCATCAACCTCCGAACGATCTTCTTCGAATCAATCCCCTCCGCTTGCGCCGCAAACGTGGTGATGATCCGATGCGTGAGCACCGGCACGGCTGACTCCTGAATGTCCTCCAGCCGCACCATGTAGCTCCCCAGCAAAGCCGCCCGCGCCTTGGCCCCCAGGATCAGGTACTGCACCGCGCGCGGCCCGGCCCCCCAGGAAACCAGGGGCTTCAGCCAACCAGGTGCCGTCGACCCGCCCGGACGCGTCTTCCGCACCAGCTTGGCGGCATAAGTGTAAATGTGGTCCGGCACCGGCACCCGCCGCACCAGGCTCTGATGGCGGATGATGTCGGCCCCGGTCATCAAATGCTCGAGCTGCGGCAGCGCATCCCCCGTGGTTGTGCGCGCGATCCGGATCTCCTCCTCTTCGTTGGGATAATCCAGCTCGATCAGGAACATGAACCGGTCGAGCTGCGCCTCGGGCAGCGGATAAGTCCCTTCCTGCTCGATCGGATTCTGCGTGGCCAGCACCAGGAACGGCGCCTCCAGGTGAAACGGCTTGCCAACCACCGTGACATTCTGTTCCTGCATGGCCTCGAGCATCGCCGCCTGCGTCTTCGGCGGGGCCCGGTTGATCTCATCGGCCAGGACGATATTGGCGAAAACAGGCCCGTGAACAAACTGAAATTCACGAAGGCCACCGGCCGTTTCCTGCAAGATGTCCGTCCCGGTGATGTCCATCGGCATCAAATCCGGAGTGAACTGGATCCGGCTGAACTTGAGCGACATCGTCTCGGCAAGCTTGTTGACCATCAAGGTTTTGGCGAGCCCGGGAACCCCCATCAGCAACCCATGCCCGCGGGCAAACAGACAGATCGCCAGCCGCTCAATCGTGTCCTTCTGCCCGACGATCACCTTGCCCAGTTCCTTGGTCAGCTTGGCATACGCATCCCGCAGATGATCGATCGCCTGGACATCGTTTTCGCTCATCCGCTCTTTGGCCGGCAAGCTCGAGCCTCGCTCCATACATTCACTCCTGCCGTCGATGTGCGTCGTTATTGAATTGAGGTGAGATCCAGGCCGGCCGCCATGCTCCAGCACCAGCCCGTAAAATCGGCTCGGGACTCCCAGCCCCTGACAAACCTCAGACCATTCTAGCCAGGCGTTCTCCGCCAGCGAAAGAGCCCCGCCCAAACATGACCGAAATTCTTCGGTGGCCATCGTCGGGACAGCGCCGTAGGGTGGGTGCAACCCGACGCCTTCACTAGTGGAATAGGCGAAAATGAATCGCGCCCAGTTCGCCAACAATCGGAAAGCTGCCAAAAAGTATTGTATTATCCGTGTTCGATCCGTGTTTCATCTTGTACATTCGGCGCTTCTCCTGTCCCCGCAACAATTACGGGATCAGTCCGATCCGACTCGGCACCCGGGATGCCAATCGCACTCGATGCGACGCTCCGGGGTTCATCGATCGCTGCCTCCCGCGCCCTATCGTCCGCTCTCCGCCCTCCATCCTCCGTCCTCGCCACCGGCGGGACTTTGTTTTGTACATTTGCCCCTTCTCCTTTCTCACCAACGACTACGGGATCACCCCCATCCGCCCTCCCAACCCGTACGTCACCCTCGAATCCCAGCGCCGCATGAGCGGACTGACACACGTCCCCGCCCTCGTCCTGAACCGCCTCAACGCCGACCTCCACACCGCCTGCGTCCAGCGGCGCCGCCACGCCCAACGGCAACCCACCATCAACAGCCGTCGGTTCCGACGGCACAAGATCCGGCACGCCCCGGACGTGCTCATCCGCACCAATCGCCCCGCTCGCGGCATCCGTCTGGTCCGCTGGGGCCTTGTTTGGGTTGTCATACCGCGCCAGCCCTGCCTCCACATCTCCCTCGTAATCAAACGCATAGCGCACCGTCCCATGCTCGTCCAGAACGAGCCGTGGATCGGCTTCAGCCGCACGCATTCTCTCTTCTTGCCGCCGTCTCGCCTCTCTCCGCTGTTGTCGTTCGCTGCGCACAGTGCCCCACCCCTGTGCCTCATTGCGGCGAAGCTTGTGGATGGCATCGATATGGCGATGGTGCGCCCGGTCGCAGCTCCCCCAGCGCCGATAGTACTGTTCGCCGAACTTGCTCCGGTCCTGCTTCAGGATCTCCGGTTGCAGCGCTTCGAGCTGATCGGCCACTCTCTGATGTTTGGCTTCAAGCTTCCGCAGGCGTTCCGTGGCCCCGTCGACGATCTCGAGCAGCACCGCCCGGGCCGCCGTGGCATCCGGCGGCGTGATCGCTTCGAACTCTCGCCGCTCGACCCTCGCCTTGAACTGCTTGAACTGGTCGTCAGGAATCTCGCATCGCAACTCCTGGAACGCATAGCGAGACTGAGGCTCGATCACGTGCGCGGCAAGAAAGATCACCGCAACCTCGTCCGAGCTAAGAGCATACAGCGGCTGATAACCCAGCAGCCGGATCGCCTTGAGCTTATCCCGCGATTGCCAGCCGCGTCCCCTTCGGAGCAAGCCCCCCAGCCCGCCCCACGTCTTCAGCAGCACCTGGCACCCCGGCAGCGTGGCTTCGAGCTGGGCGAGCACCCGGAACGGCCGATCCTCGTCAACAGGTTCCCCCGACGCCGAAGTCCGCGGCTGTTTATGATCGTAGTCTCGCGACGCGTACATCTCCGTCGGCCCCCGGCAACAGCACATTCCGCGCCGAGAGCCCATGGCGCACAGCGTTGTATTTTACGCGGTCCTTACCCTCAGCCGACCGGGGCCCTGTGCTCCTATTCGGGTTCCGTGAAGTTTGTCCGCCTTCTGCCTGCATGATCATGATATCACTCCCAGTATATAGAAAGGCTTCTGCTTGAATCTTCATCGCTAACACAAAGAGCCAGACAAAGTGCCCCGGCAACGAACCCGGGTCGGCCAACACAAGGCGCCAGTATCGCCAGTCTCGCTCCGCCAGTGTCGCCCTTCGCTCCGAGGCTGTGATTTTTTCGGCGTTGGGGTTGATTTTGTATAGTGTTCACGTTCTAATACCATGCATGTAGTCCGCCGCATGAGCCCCACGCAGCCCCGGTGTTGCAGGACGAGCGTCATGACACTTCCTCTCTTTAGCCCAGAAGACTTGCCCGATCAGCCCTCTCCCGCCCAGGCTGCCCAGTCGATGCCAACTGGCAAGCCGCGGCTGCGGTGTCCCGTACGCGACCAGATCGAGATGCGCTGGGCATCGCTCGATGAATTGCTCGAGGCCGACCATCCGGCCCGGGTCGTCTGGGCGGCGGTCTGCAAGCTCGATCTGAAGGCCTGGCTCGGCGAGATCAAGGCCGTCGAGCGACATGTCGGCCGAGATGCCACCGACCCGCGCTTGCTGGTCGGATTGCGGGTTTTCGCCACATTGAAGGGAGTCGGCAGCGCCCGTGAAATCGAACGGCTGTGCGAAAAGAACCAAGGGAGTCTGCCGTACCAGTGGCTGTGCGGCGGCGTAACCGTCAACCACAGCATGTTGTCCCACTTCCTCGCTTGTGGGGGCGAGAAGTTGAACGAACTGCTCACGCAGATCGTGGGCACCCTGCTCCATGCCGGGTTGGTGAAAATGGACCGGGTCGCTCAGGACGGAATGAGAGTGCGTGCCAGCGCGGGCAAGAGCTCGTTTCGTCGTCGCGGTAGCCTGGAGGAGTGCCTGAAAGCGGCGAAGGAGCAGGTTGAGGCGCTGAAGAAACTGGCCGAGGAGGACACAGCAGAGCTGACTCGACGGCAGCGAGCGGCGCGGGAGCGTGCCGCCAACAAGCGACAGCAACGGATCGAAGAAGCGATGCGGCAGTGCGAGGAGCTGCAACGCGAACGTGACGAGTCCTACGGCCGCAAGGGGCGGGAAGCGCGTGCTTCGACCACCGACCCCGACGCGAGGATCATGAAGTTTCCAGACGGAGGATTCCGGCCGGGATATAACGTTCAATTCACAACAGACACCGAAAGCGGTGTGATTGTGGGTGTGGAGGTGACCAACGCAGGGAACGATGGCGAAGAACTTCCGCCCATGCTCGACCAGTTGGAGGAGCGTTACGAACGAATTCCGGATGAGGCATTGGTTGACGGTGGCTTCACGACCAAGGACTCGATCGATCAGGCGGCCCAACGCGGCTGCATCGTATACGGGCCGATCAGAGACGAGAAAAAGAAACAGGCAAATGGAGAAGATCCCTACACCGCAAAGAAGGGCGACAGCGAAGCAGTTGCCGCTTGGCGGATCCGAATGGGGACCGAGGCCGCGAAGCTGATCTACCGGCTGCGAGGCCAAACAGCCGAGTGGGTCAACGCCCAGGCTCGCAATCGAGGATTCTGGTTTATGCCCGTGCGTGGCCAACCGCGTTGCCGCGCCGTCGCATTGTTGTTTGCAATTGCTCACAACCTGGTTGTCGCAGGGAGACTGCGCCCAGCGATGGGCAAACTGGCGGAATGAGCGGTACTTTGCAAAAAAGGGACAAAATAGGAAAGCGCGTTTGCGTCAACGGCTGGGCTATTGGAGAACTGGCGTGAATCGGCGGCACTAACCGAGCGACCAAGCGGTGAATCACGGCCGACTAGGCCCAACGGCCGAGTTACCGCAACGCGGCCAAAAGATGACAGCCTCTCCGCGAAGGGTCTTCCTCGTTCTCGAGGAACCGCATGGAGACACTCCCCGCGACCCGAATAATGGCGACGCGTAACTGAAGAAGTGTAAAAGAGTTACCTGATTGAACGCGGCAATGAAGCACGATATGTATCTTTGATGTGTTAAAAAGAACCGTTGCGATCAAGAGCGGCCATTCAAGTTGCTCGCCTCGGCCGGCGATCGATGAGGCTCGCTCCGTGGGTTCACCAGTGAACCCTTTCGTCGCCAAGAGGACGGCCGCGGCTTGCATGCGGAAGCGCACTCCCTCCCTCTCAGAGCGCAACTTTACCATGCCCGCCAGCAATCGGCAAGACAAAATGCGTTAACTATGCAGACATTACGGGATGAGCAATCTCAATTTAACGAATGACACCAGTCGTAACGCGCAGATCCACCTTTTTCTGCGCGCTTTGGCACGCGGATGTGCTCTGCAGCCCGACTGGCCTGCTGCCCGGCCACCTGGCCATTCTCTACCAGTCTGCGCAGCCCGAGCGCAGATGCGCCGCCCCCGACAACCCACGCCCCAAGAGCGCCTCGATACGGCCGACCCTCCCGTCAGCCACACCCCGCCGGGAACCAGCACGGCTGCCTGCCAGCAATTTCTTCTTCGTTAACTTCGTTCCCTTCTGCTCAAATCCGAGACCAATACAAATCATTCGCCCCCAGGAAGAAAGCAGCACCACGAGCGGCGTAAGGCCGGCACACTTCTGAGCCCGCATCTCATTTCGAGACGACTCGAGCTCGAAACTCCGAGCTCGGGAATCCGACGTGATGACCAAACGCTCCCTCTCCCTCCGGGATGTGCGGAGCGTAGACCGCAAATCCAAGCCCGCCGGAGTGCCAACTTACCTGGGCGGGCCGTCGGTCGCTTTCATCAAGTCATGCCGGGTCTGCCCGGTCCGTGCGTCGATGCGAGTCGTGGCCGACGAGTCGCAACAGTAAATCGACGTCCCATCCGGTGAGAACACGATTGACATCACCAGCCCAAGGTCACCCTCGACCGAGGTCCACAACAGGGCTCCCGTGGCGGCATTCCACAGCTTGACGTAGTTGATCACCTTCGCGCCGCGGGCGATAGGCCCGCCGCCAATCGAGATCAGCCCTTCCTTGATCCCGTGCCCGCCACTCGCCACCGTCTTGCTGTCGGGTGAGAACGCAAGCGTCCCGGGACTGGTCACGCCAGCCGCTGGACCCGCATCGATCGAACGGACGATCGCGCCCGTGCGCACGTCCCAGAGCGTCAGAAGGCACCCGCGCCCTCCCGGGACTTGAGCGTTCCCATACCCAGCCAGCAACTTGTTGTCGGGCGAGAATGCCAGCGTCCGGATCGTCCCGGAGCTCACAACGGGCTTCAGGGTCTGCTTCAGGTCACCGCCCCTTGAATCCCAGAGTCGGATTTCACCGTGTGTCGCGCTGGCCAACGTGTGGCCGTCCGGCGAGAAGGCGAGCTGCTCCATGTATCCCCGCCGGCCGAAGTGCGACCACACGAGCTCGCCAGTCTTTGCGTCCAGGACCCGGACGTCGAAGAAGCTCGTGCCATTCATATTGGTATGGTCCGTGCATCCGGCACCGCCGACAGCGATCAGGCTGCCGTCTGGTGAGATCGCCAGCGAGTTAGCACCGGGCTTTAAGGTGGCGTGCTCGAGATTTCCGAGCGCGGGGAGCGCCTTCATCAATCGACCCGAGGCCGCGTCCCAGAGCCGCAACTGATTCTCGTCTCCCGCACCCGCGATGGTCTTGCCGTCAGGGGTGAATGCTAACGCACGAATATAACCACGAATGCTGCCGGCCAGGGCGACTCGTTTTTCACCGGTGCGTGCATCGAGTAACTGGACCGTGCCATCGCTGCAACTGGCGGCAAGCGTCTTGCCATTAGGAGAAATGGCCAGGTATAGGGCCTGGTCTTTCAGCACAAGCGCTTCTTTGGTCCCCTTCTCGACTCGCGGAGATCGCTTGGCTTGAATGATGTCGCTCTTCCCGCCATCCCCGGGCGCTTCTTGGGCCCGAGCGTTGAAAGCGGCTGATTTCGGCGAGCGCTCACCTTGTACTTTCTGCCCGCCCGGGGGCGAGGAGGCATCGTCCCGCCCCGGCCCTATGTATCCCAGCGTCCCCGCGCCGGTAAAGGCAACGCCGACCGCCAGCATAGCCGCTCCCGCGGTCATGAGCTTGGTCATCATCTTGGTTCTCAGTGCTCCTTTTGTGAGTGCGGCGACCGAGTTGGAGACGATTGCGTCCATCATTTCCCCCGCGATGACACGCGAAGCGGCGCGTCCCGTCGCAGCGACGAGCGCAGGCGGCACTGTCGCCGACGGCTCGGCGGCCCGTAGCAAACCCAGCCCCACGATCCCGCGGGCCAGGCCCTGCCGGGTCAGCCGGCCCCGCAGCCGCTCGCGCCCCGCGCCAGCCGGCTATGCACCGTGCCGGCCGGCCAACCTAATTGCCGAGCCGCTTGCTCCGGCGTCAGGCCCTCAAGCAGGCAGAGCACGACTGCCGCGCGGTACCGCTCCGGCAAGCGGCTCACCTCCCGCTGGAGAACCTCCCCCAGGTCATCCGGATTCGAAGCGGCAGCAAGATCAGCCGACAACGCGGCGGCGTGCTTCTCGTGTCGACGTCTTCGGGCCTTGGCCAGCCTCACACCAGACGCGATCCGGTGGGCGACCTGATGGAGCCAGGGTCCAAGGGACTCTCGCACCCACAGTCCCCGAGCCTTTTCGACCAGGACCAAAAAGGTAGCTTGAAAAGCATCCTGGGCGTCGTGAGTGTCGCGGAGCACCACCTGGCAGACGCGGAGCACCATCGGTCCGTGGCGATCAACCAGGACCGTGAATGCCAGCTCAGCGGTCTCGTCCCGCCCGGTGGCAAACAGCGCGAGTAGCTGCGCGTCCGTCAGTCCGCCGGCCGCACCAACGATTAACAGAGTGTCGAGGTGCCGGAGGGCGATGCCGTGCTTTGTCTTGGCCATGTGAAACCCGTCCCGCCCTGTGTGTCCCCTTTCATGATGGTAATGTCACGGGAAGGTCCGGCGTGTCCGGATTTTTCAGAAATTCTGCGAATCCCGTTGCGCGGCACTGAAAAAGGATCGTCGAGTAAGACCTTGAACACTGCAACGCGTGACACCTTCACATTGACTGGTTCGAGCAAAACGAGTATCAGCGACTCGATTGAAAACTCCCGCCCGAATTTGCCACCGAGGCACGCTCACACTCGAGCGATGGCCCTTTCCCCGACGGCGAGGTCACGAATGGCTTTGGTCGCGAACTTCAAAACCACGTCGCTAATCATAGCACTGCTGTCGGCCTCAGGGTGTATCTTGATCCCGGACGGCAAGCCGCTTTCAGATCCCTACGTTTCGCCTGTTGACGAGAAGCTTTGCGGTGTTTGGCGGTTCGAGACTGGCGAATCCGATCCGGCTCAGTATCTTTTCATCGAAAAAAGCCAGGCCAAAGGCAATCCAGTGTTGCTCAAGCTCGTTTTCAGTTCGCACCGCGACAGAGACAAGGATCACACCGACGAGTCAACGGCCTACTGCTCAACGACCACCCTTGGGGACTTCACTTACCTGAACGTTTTGCGGTCCGAAGATCTCGGTGCGCCAGATAGTTACAAGGAATGGATCCATCGCGTCGAGACCAATGACGCAATGACCGAGTGGGCTACAGTCGAGAAGTACCGCCTGAACGACGGTCACCTCGATCTGTGGCGGGGGGTAAACTTAGGTGACAAAGCCTACGCAGCGGTGGTCGACGGTAAGCGCACACCCGCTGAGATGCGGGCGGCGTTGATCAAACACTTGAAGAGCACAGGCGGCGAAACGCTGTTCCCTGAGACCAGCCGAGAGCGATGCGTTCGCGTGAAGTGATGCGAATCTCGGACCGATCAGTGGGGGCGGCAGGAGACAGACGGTCGACCGCAAACATGGAAGGCTCGCGAATGCGAGCAAGAAAGCTGCGCTATGCTTGTGACCACGTTATGCTTCGCGACAGTTTGCGGTAGAACCCTAAGTTCAGGTTTCGCACATTCTGAAGGCGCTTTGCGATCGGCCGAGCCGGCATTTTCGTGTCACTCGGTTGCTCGCGACGGAGCGGGTGCAGCTTCAGTTAGCCTGGTCGACGCCGATCACGCCACTCGGCTGAGAAGATCGGTGACCTGCGCAAGCCAGGTTTTTATAGTGCGCTGATCTAAAAGCACTGCGCGAGTTTTTTCTTCAAGGCTAACACGGCGCAGTGTGGTCAATAGATCAGCAAACGAGGGTTCTTGCTTCCGTTGATACCACGGGCGGATGGGAAATCGGACGAATCGATGTCCGGTCTGGTGGAACCACACTATCACCAAGCTGTAGAGCATCAGCGCCATGGGCGCGGTACGCCCGACCGCCTTCGGCAGACGATTCGCTGGGTCTTCGAGCCCCAGGAACTGTTTGCAATTCTCGAAGGTGCATTCAATCGCCCAGCGATAGGAGTACACCGTCAGAATTTGCCGCGCGCTCCAATCAAGCTTGGTGCAGTAGAACATCTGATCGGGGCGTTTCCCTTCCAGATCATGTACCAAGACGATCGTCAGCTCGCGGTCTCCACCTGCCTTGTAGTAGAGGGCCTTGATCGTTTTGACGGCGAGCCTGGCATGCAACCCGAACTGGTTGAATTTAAGTTCAGTCCAAGGTTGGCTGGGATCATTGGCCCACTGGGCCATGCTCGGCAGACGGGCACCTTTTTTTCGAGGCGCTCCTTTGCGTCCTTTCTTCTCGACGGGGGCACGCTCGTAAAGCGCACCCTTGGGATGGACATGGCTGATGAGATGAACGTTCGTCGGCAGATGCGACAGGATGCTCTTGCCCCCATAGGCGCTGTCGCCGGTAAGAAAGATCTCATCGTCAGGATACCACTGAGCTACCAAGTGGATGAGCTCGCGAGCCAGTTCAGGGCGAGTGCGATGATCAGGATTGGGTTTGCAACCTTTACCCCGACCCTTCTTCCCCTTGGTGAGTCCTTGCCGATTGCGGTACAGACGCATGGTGATTGGCAAGGCGAAGACCTTGGTGGGTGCCCAAAACGGGTTCACGACGATCAGGCAAAGCACGACCCAGTCGTGGCCCCAACTGACCAGCGACTTGGCGCGACTGGAGATCAGCGGATCGTAGTGCATGCCCGCGCCGTAGAGAGTCAATCCTCGTTTACGGCAGAGCGTGTCATCGACGGCCCAATACAGGGTAGCACCAGGCGCCAGGATTGAGCCGACCAGTTTGGCCAAGCACAAGGCGAAGTGATCGGGGTCCCACGCGGCATGACTGAAGAAGCGATGGAACCGACACCAATGGCCGTTGCCAATGTTACCGCTGGCAAAGATGAGCTCGGTCACGTAACGATGACGGTGCGAAAGCAACCAACCCGTGACGATTTCAACGAAGGTCAGGAAGGTTGGGGTCGTGAAGACATCGGCGAATTGATGTAGCAGCTCAGTGAACGAAGCGGTAAGTTCCATTGGTCGGCTTCCTTGCCTGGGTGCCTATTTGGTTTGTAAGCCCCAGACAGGATGCCATACGTGTGCAAGGAAGCCGACATCAATTGTCGCGACGCGGCTCTCGCCTTCCGGCGCGGAACAGGTCGCGACGCGGCCGAATCACGCATCAACGTATACGCGGCCAATGCCTGCGAAATGTGCGAAACCTGAACTAAGCGATCAAGGTCCCATTACGGCGACCCGGAATTCACCCGTCGAGCAGCTCCGGATGTCGGTTGTGGAAAAACAGAACGCGGCCGACTACAAGCCGTCGTTTCCAATATCAATCGAGGTCAAGCGCCCGCGCGGGGGTGCGACATTCGGGATGACGATTCCGCTGAATATCACGATTCGGAACAGCAGCAACCAGGCAATTTGGGTCGACGAATAGTGGCTCCCCTGGACCTTCATGCATGCTGTGGAGGTCAATGTGGAAAGGCCGTTCCTGGTCGTGGGGCTGCCCGTGGAAGATCCGGCCCCGGCGCAATGGAGAAAGCTGGCACCCGGCGAGCAGCTCGTGGGACACGTCGACTTGAGTAACCGGCTCTACTTGGTGGCACACCCGTCGAAGGCCGAGAGGGTGCAGCTCTCAGTCGGAATCGACCTGCGCGTCGGAGAAGGCGACCGCCACCAGCGTAACTCGAAGGTGCGCGAATTCGACTGCGGGCGACTCACGGTCGACGTTCCACCCAACGCCAGGAATGAAACATGGATTGTGGCCGATCCAAGGAGCTGAACTCCCTCCGAATTATCCCCAACTCATCCTCGAGCGTCGCAACGAATCAACTGAATACAGCAACGGCCCACAGCTCCAGATTCACCCGCCAAGCACTCAAACCCGGCTCGCCCGCAATCCGATTACTTTCCCTCTTCTTCGTTAACTTCGTTCCCTTCTGTTCAAACCCGAGACCAATAACACTCACTCGCCCCGGCGGGCGATACGAGCACGACGTTCCCCGTGCGGCCGGCACTCCGCTTGATCCTGTCCGATCCAACTTTAAAACTCTCGCATTTTCTTCCTGAAACTCTCCGCATCCGCCCCAGAAAACCTCAACTGCACAAACGCATCCGATATTCGAGCATTGAAATAGAGAACGATTGAATCATCATTGGATTCGATGAATGCAATATTTCGCACCTTGATACGGTGCTTGTTGATTCTTACAAAATGTCTTCCATATCGTTTCTCATCGTTAAAGTATGATCTCGCCTTTGTTATATCTTTTTCATCGGTTAACCGTAAAGGGTCCTCTCCTCTGGTAGATGAGCATGCAAAGAAAATATCGAACACTCCCCCCTCATCGCTTGTGTAAGCGATAGTGTTTATATTGACAATCTTATGTTCACCCAGTGATTCAAAGTTTGCCTCGCCCGTCTCGATGGCCGGTGTTTTAGTCTCACTCTTGGGCTGAGCCACAACCAGCCCTGAACCGGCCGCCACCACGGTCACGATGAGCAAGCCCGAAACCAACCAGAATGCCGTGCGCGGCGCAACTTCATTGGATCGACCCCCAAGAATCCTCTGGATACCTACCACCAACGCCGTAGCCTGATTGTCGAACGACGGGACTCGAAAAGAAAGGGGATAATTTCCAGATGGCGTTGGGCCGCGAGGGTTCTGGGCACATCACACGATCATTGATCGCAAGGTGCTGGCGCCCGGAGATCGGGCTGACCTTCCATCGAAGACACATTCGCCCTGTTCGCGAGTAACGAAACAGTTGGATTTCCAAGGCGCTCCACTTGAACTCCACTCGCCAAGAACCGCCGGAACGGATATGGTGCCCGCCGCCGCACTGGGAAGCCGAAGCTGCCTACTCAGACGACTGTTACGACCGCACCGTTGACTCTGTGCTGTGACTTCCGCTCACGTCAAGACCTCGACCGTGATATCGGGAAAGCGTCTAAGCGCAAAATCATTTGTGAGAAACCGATCAAAGCCGTGACCGACTGCTGCTGCACAATCAGCCCGCCAACTCGCCTGGCGGGTTGTTTGGCGAAGTCTGGCGCCAGAGCTTGCGCCAGCGGTCTTCGTACTCTTCGTCCTCCGCTCCCCGCTCTGCCTCATCTGCCTTCATCTCCTCGACCGAACGACCGCGATAACCTCTCGCCTCCTGCGCCGCCTGGATCTCGTCCAGCACCTCGAGAATGGTCCGGCGCCCGGCCGCGATGCCCGGCTCAGGAATCGCATGAATCGTAACCTGAACCCGGCCAGGGGCAAGCTGGGGTTTCTCGTCGAGTTCCAGCGTGCCGTCGTTCTTGAGGATGCCACAGACGACCGTGGTCTTGAGATCCATGAGCTCACTCTCGTGCTTGTGAAAAGTCCGCTCCCCGGAGCACATCAATCGTGGTCTGTACGCCGACGTCTGTACAAACCTTCCATCTTCAGCACGTATTGATTCATTCTACAGCACACCTCAGCGTACAGCATCCTCTCGACAAACATCCGCAACCGGAACCCCAGGCGAACGAAGTTGTCGGCATTTGCTTACACGTCGTTTGGCGGAGAAGTGAATCACCGCACCGCCGTTCAGTCTTGCTCCGCGGACACCATCCCCAATTCTTCCGCCGTCGCTTCCTGCGAATTCTTGCTCCCTCACGATTCTACCAAAGTTCTCTTCAAGCGTCGCCAGAAACGCCTCCTGTCCCAGTGGCCGGCGCGCTTGTTCGTGCGATTAACACCAGATAGACCCGGTAATCCCTTGCAGAGCGGTGCTGAACCGCTCGACAAACTGGTACCGCCTGATGTAACCGACCCTCAGATTCGCATTGCCCAATGAGCCAAAACGATTATTCTTGGCGACTTCACGGACGCAATCGTCGTCTCCGCGGCAACGCTCGGTAATGGCCCGCCGTCCGACACACCGAGCATGGGAAGAGAGCCGAGAATAAACACCGACTACTCGAAGGAGGTCTCTTCAGATGAATATAACTCTTCATCCGATTACACACCTGATTCTCTCGACCATCTGCCTGACGACGCTTTCCGGTGAAGACGTCTCGACCAGAATTGTTGACGGCTTGGGACGACCTCTCTCCGACGTGGTTGCAGAGATCAAGTGGAGTGAGCGCCGAGCAGATTTTACAACCGGCCGAGAGGTAAAGCTCGTCACCTTGCGTTCGGACGAAAACGGCGTGGTCCGAGGGAGTTTTGAACACCCCGCGGTCCCTGGTGACGGAAGTATCACCCTCGAGCTCAGCAAGGAAGGCTACGTTGACGTCCTCCCGGTGCTCCCATTCTTCCCGAACGATTTCGAGCAAGTGGCCCGCGTCGGTCCCTTTCAACCAGAGTACATCCTCAAACGAGTGTTCCGCGAAAGCGACGTGACTCGGATCGCGGCACTCGATGAGAAGGAGCGAGCGCGCGAGCTCAAGGAACTGATGGCTGGCGTTCTGAAGGGCGGCAGCCTGGCTCGAGCACTGTTCAAGCTGGATCACACATTCCGGCCTGTCCTTCGTGATCTTGTCCATGACCCAGCTATTCAAACTGAGGCGATTCGCCTGCTGGCCTTTCTCGGTTTACCTGAAGATCTCGCGTGGATCACCGAACAGATGCCCACCCCCAAAAAGAAAATCCTGGACGATCTTTGGGCTAGCGAACTTGTCGCTGCAATGCTCGAGCCGGGAACAGAACGCGAGTGGTCGTTTCTCAAGAAGTGTGCCTCAGGAGATTATGACCCAGATGACAACAGTGAGATCGCGGGGAGTGCGATTCAGACGCTAATGCTCATCGCTTCACCCAGAAGCCAGCAGATTCTTCAGGAACTGCGGCCGACCGACGAGGAACTTGCTTCGTTCACCTCCGAGGCGATCACCTACGTCAAATCGAAGCCAGGGCCTTTGGTGGACCGCAATCTCGTGGAGCTGAGCAAACGGGTCGTAATAGCACTCAAATCTGATATGGAATGGAAAGGAAACACGGCGCCTGAGTTTAACAAAAACCGCGATAAAGCGATGATCGATCTTAATTTTGAGTCTGAACAGGTGAAAAGTACATGCACGGCCACATTTCACGAAGTGAGTGGACTTTGGAAACTCCGTGGCGTACAAATGACTCGGGTGAGCTGGCCTCCGGGCCCCGCACTCGTGCCCACCTCAAGACCAGTCAGCGCCAAATAACAGGTAATCGCGACATTTCGCGTTTTGGGGATTGCGAGGCTCCCGCCGAGCTGCTTTCGCGCTCGCCTCTTGCTAGGCCGCCGTGTCCGGGAGGTTGCCGTCGGCCCGATCGGGAGGCGAGACATGCCAGACCGGGAGCTTGACCTTCGCGACCCGCGCGACCGTGAACGACTTGCATCCGAGTGGCTGAGATACGCCGAGTCAGGGGAAGACAATCGTTCTTGGGCTGACGAGTCCCTGTCCAATGTCATCGACGAAGACCCAGCACTTGCCTGGGCAATCATCCTGGAGCTCGTCCATCGCGCCCCATCGGATGGCGCACTCCACATCGTGGCTGCTGGCCCTCTCGAAGACCTCATCGCGCAGCATGGCGAGGAAATGATCGCCGCAATTGAAAAACGAGTGCAAGGCGACGAGTCGTTGCGCCAGGCGCTCTTGTGGGTCTGGTTGAGCCGAGACGATCTTGCCCCGACGACCCTGGATCGCTTCTGGAACCTGGGAGTCCAGCGCATTGCCTGAAGTTTAAGCGATGGTTTATCGATCCCACGCACGTCAAAGACGAGGCCGGCCTTGAAGTATTTCACCCGCTCACTCTACGTGCAACTCCAGCCCGACTCAGGCGTCCCGCCCGAGGTTGCCCTCGCGAACTGGAACGCGGCGGTGATGGCCTACCGATCCGCAGCGGACACGATCAAGTCTCGGCTCCCCCGAGCCATGCAGCGATTAGCTGAGACTGGCCTCCACGATGCGACGATCCAGCGGGCGGAAACGACACCAGACGGGAAGGTCGTTATCGAGGCGGATAGCAGCCCTTGGTATACGACCTTGACCTTCCGCGGCGTGCAGATCGCCGAAGGGATCAACGACATCGTCGGGGATATCTGGCTCTACGAGGAAGCCCACCTCCACGCCAAGACTGGCTTCGATCTTCGTGTGCTCCTCGCCAGATCAGAGCTCAGGATCATCGCCGACGAGGTCGCTCTCGAGGTCAAGACGCTCGTCCCAAGTCTTTCCGACGATGCCTACGCGAGACGAATCCACCTCGAGGAATGCCTTACGCCGTTGGTCGGGCAGACGCTGACCGTCGAGTTCTCCGAGGTCGATCAGATCAATGGGAAGAATCGCGAACGGTTCGTCATCAAGGATGCCTCTCTCATCCTCGAGACGGGTTACATCTCCGCGACACCGGAGAGACCTCTCGACCGGGCAATCTACGGTTGTCTTGCGGACCTAGGAGTCGCCATCGAAGTCGAGAATGTCGTCCGACTCGAGTGCCCCGAAGGCCGCATCATCGTCGCGGGTGATTGGGTGCCACCGCCGACCAGTGCGCGGGTGCAGTCGAGGCCCCGCTTCACGACCGCCTGAACCCAAGCCCAGCGCAGATGGCCCCGAAATTGATGGCGTCCACAGCAACGACGGCCAACAATGAGGCTCTTGGGATCCCATCCACGCCAGAGAGCTGGTTCGTTGTTAGAATGAAAGCGATCGTTCATCGGCCAGAGGCCTTCAACATGGTCGCCTTCGAAGTCCGATACGGCGAGCTCGTTCGAGTCTACGGTCATCCCTGCAAGAAGGAGGATTACACTTTCTGTCCGGTTGATCTCGAGATGAATGATGAGCCAGAGAGTCTCGAGGACTACGGGTTCTACCTTGCCGAATATGCGCCGTCTTGTTCATCGATCGTTCTCAGGAACGCGATTCGAGGTCGCTACGATGTCTCCTGGACCTTCGCCAGGATCATGCGGGTCTTCTCCATTGAGCCCGACCCGGCGGAAGATGTAATGGTCCTGAATCAAGGCTTTGTTGCCATCCCCGATGGACACGCGACTGGGTATCCATTCCGATGTCGCGATTTCGCCGGTCGATCCCACCTTCAATTCAGCATCGACGAGTCCGATACCGAGAATTGCCACCGGATCGCCGGGGCGTTTTGGCGACTACTCCTCGACGCCCCAGACGACCTGCAAGACTTTGACCGTCGTGTCTGTGGTCCCGAGCATGAATGGGCTCTTGCGGACCCGACCGAACTGGATTATGGATGCAAGTTCGGGCACTTGTATCGTGAAAGGTCACGCCAGTAGAGGCGGCGAAGCCGCGTGTGGAAAACTTGAACCAAGAATCGGGGCTATCAGGTCAACTCGGTATCTTACGCTTGGCGATGCACACGTGATGACCTGGCGCAAGCAACTATGCCTGGCGGCGGTACTCGCGATCATCACGGCGATTGTCGGCGGATCGATTTATCTGGCGCGGCGGGCGAAAGAACTAAAGTTGCGCGACGACTGTGCTCGCCGCCTGCAGAATCTCTGGTACGCGCTGAACGGTTATTGGCAGACTCACGCGAATACGTTCCCCCCTGCCTCCATTCCTGCTGAGCGGCTACGGCCGCAAGAGCGGTTGAGTTCGGTCACGCTCATCTATCCCTTCTTCGACGAAAGCCAGAACCTCCACTTCCTTTTCGACAACGCAGAGCCCTGGGATTCCGACACAAATCGTATCCCAAGAATCACAACCGGCGATTTCGGCGAGCAGGAAGGCGTGTTTCAACCGACTGCTCTGGGGACCTTCAGCGTGCTTCAGTGCCCGGCGAGTCCGCTCGGCCCAGAATCGAGCCCTCCCGGTTTCACCCATTACGTCGCAGTCGCTGGCCTCGGACTGGACTCACCTGATCTCCCGAAAGCACATCCAAGAGTCGGTATATTCGGGTACGACCGGCAAACTCGAATCGAGGATATCAAAGATGGCACGGCCAACACGATGATGCTCGCTGAGACGGCCGCTACGAACGGCCCTTGGATTGCGGGCGGAACGGCCACGGTGCGGGGGCTCGATCCCGCTCAGGCGCCCTACGTCGGCCGGAACCGTCAGTTCGGCGGGTACCACCGTGACGGCGCGATGGTCCTGTTCGCTGATGGTTCCGTCCGATTGATCAACGAGTCGATCTCCAAGCGAGTTTTCGAGGCATACTCGACAATGGCAGGAAGCGAGCAAGTGACCAGGCCCGCTGCCGATACTGTAGTCCTTCCGCCCCCGGCAGCCTACGCGGATCGCTAGAGAATCGCCTATGGCCCCGGTCAATAGCCACGGGCTTCAGCCCTTGGCGCCTTGAACCCCTTGAACCCGTGGAACCGCTTGTACCCCTCGGCACCTCGAATCACGGCGACACCCTGCGCTACCCCTTGCCCCCGCACCACTCGGATCGCCAAAATACGGCCAGGCCACCCACAACCTTTGATTGCAACCCATGACTTCACCAATGACGCGACTGACCCGCACCCAGTTCGCCTCGTTAAAGCTGCTGATCACCAGTCTGATCGCCGCGGATCTGTTCGCCTTCTGGGTCTGGCTGAAACGCCCCCCGCGCATCTATTCCGACTTGCTTGGGCTCGACAGTCTCCGCTCGGAAACCCCGTTCGTCCGTCTCGTCAATTGGGTAGATTGGAACGACGGGCCGCGCACTCCCTCCGGCTTCTTGGTGTTGTTCGACCCGGGCGAACTGGTCTTCTGCAGCGTGCTCCTGCTCGCGCTGATCCTCCTCATCCTGTTTCTGTTCGCACCGCGCGAGGCCGACGCCCCGATGTGGCGCCGCATGTCCGCGAAAGTCGGCGCGCTGCGGTTCCGGATGCGCACGGCCCTCGTGTTGGTTGCGATCATCGGCGTCTATGCAGGCTGGGAAGTCCACGCATGGCGGACCTGGCGATTGCGCAGCGATCACCGGCGTGCGGCCTCTCAGTTTTCGTTAGGCGTCGAAAGCACCCTATCAACATTGCGGTCCATGCGAGACGAGCGCCCATATCGCCGAGGTACAGAGCAAAAGGATGAATCCGCACGCAGGGTCCTCCGTCGTACGACGACTGCTACCGAGCGCGGCATCATGGTCAAGGACTTGAAGAAGCTAGAAGTCGACGTCCTGCTAGCCAAGCTCCTCGCCAATACGGAGCAAAAGCTCAAGCACCAGCGGGCGGCGGCCCACCCGCTCGACACCGTCGCAGGTGAACCGAACCGGCCGTGGCCGCAAACGGAAAAGGACGCAGCCGACTGGCTAGTCCTTCGCGACCAAGGGCGCAGCCTCGCCGTCTATGACGATCTCGGCCGCATGTACCCGGATTTGGTCGAGGCACATTCCCGGTCTGCGTGGCTGAGGGCCACCAGTCCTGACGCCCAGCACCGCAACGGCAAGCTCGCCGTCGAGTCAGCCCGCCGCGCCTGCGAGCTTACCGAATGGCACAATCCGGGCGAACTGGAAGTCCTGGCCGCGGCCTACGCCGAGGCCGCCGACTTTGAATCAGCCGTGAAATGGCAAGGGAAAGCGTTGACTCTGACCGTTGAACCGGCCGACATAGAGTCCTGCCGAGAGCGCTTGGCCCAATACCGCGCCGGGAAACCATTCCGGCAACAGGGAGAAACCGATTGAGCCCCCAAAGGGGCGCCAGCACGTAGCCAGGTGGCGTCAGCCCCTGGAAACATTGACCCGACGATCGATTGAGCCCCCGAAGGGGGCGGCAGCACGTAGCCAGGTGGCGTCAGCCCCTGGAAACGAACAATCGCGGCGAACCAAGTGTGATTCCATGACCGACTCCCTCGCTACGAACGAAGACGACAACATTGACGATCGTTCGCTGGACGAGTTCTTGCGCCCGGTAGCGGCGTGCTGGCGTCGCGAGTCGGCGGGTGTAATCTGATCGATGTCGGCGAAATCGGGCACTATCCGTCACTATCCCCACACCGGAAAATGCTGCTCCTGCTCTTCCTGCTGAGCCTGAAAGATCGAGCGACCGAACTCCGACTCGAGCCCCAAGACACCGATTCGAGCGAGCCAGGAGTTCGGTTGTCTTACGTGGTCAATGGTGAGAGCTACGAACTTGTGCCTCCGCCATTCGAGATAGCCATCGAAGTCATCCAGGAAATCAAGACGCTCGCCGGCTTGCTGACTTTACGCAGCGGATGAACGGGATTTGGCGTGCGGTGTCCGATCGGATCGTGAGGAGATCCACCGCACCGACGTACGGAGGATTTCGTATCGGTGCCGAAGGTCGAGTAAGCGAGGTCACGGTAATGGTCCAGCCGTCTCCGCGCGCAGACCGGGTCTTGATGCAGATCTCCGCGGTTGATCCTGCGGTGGGCGGCATCGCTCAGCTAAACCTTCAGAAACTGTTCGAGAGTCGCCAGAACCCTGCTCGCGAGAACGTACCGGAAGGGCCGATCACTGCCTGACGCGCGAGGCACCGACCCCGGCCCCCACGAAGAGCCTGACTCCGCGCGCTCCGCCCTTCTTGCGCACTTCTCTCCGTGGCCGCACTCAGGTGATCGGGCGCAGACAAAGAGGTGGCGTCGTGTTGCGTTTCCGGCTGCGATTCAAAATCCGAGGAATCATGCTAGCAATTGCAGCGATCGCACTGCTCATCGGCGTGACGATCGAGGGGGAGCGTCGACGCGCCCGCTTTCACGAAAGGGTTGCGCACTACAAGTCTCGAGTCGCGCTTCGCTCGATCTTCGCCTACTCCGGGCCAGGTGGCGAGCACAGAAAGCAGCGGAGGCACGAGCACGCCATGCGGATCGCCCCCTACCAAGCCTATGACACCATGCTGATAAAGAAGTATGAGCAGGCCGAACGTTTCCCTTGGCTTCCCGTGATGCCCGACCCTCCGCCGCCCTCTGCCGAGTTCGACTCGATTAATCTGACGCCCATGAGACCCTGGTGATCAGCACAGTCCGACACTCTCCAGGATTCGGGACCCTCGCCGCGAACCCACATTCCTCCCAAACGAATCGACCCCGACCGACTAAAACTCCCAATCGAGATCGCTACTCAGTGGTTTGATCGAGGTATCCGTTCGCGGTTTCGCCTCGGACGAAAGTCTGCGCCGCCCATGACCGTCCTAGATCCGACCCATCAAGCCCCAGAAGGGGTCACCGGGGACAGGCTGAAGCGCGGGCCGCAATGTCACCACCACACGCCCCGCGGGCATCGCGATCTTGTGGTCCAGCTCCAGCGTCCCGTCGGCGTTGACCGTCCCCCGTATCTTGATCCGCCCACTCATGATCGCCTTCAGCTTTCGACGTGCCCCGAGAAATCCTTATCTTAATCCTAATCTTAATCCTAATCTCAGTCCCAATCCGACTTCGTTACCGTCGTTCACGTCTGTTCAAACTCCGAATCAACCCATAAACCCCAACCCCCACCCCCCAAACCACGGCCGCCCCATACCCCCCCACCAAAAACACCAAGCCCCACCCCTCCCAGTCATAATGCTCGAGGTTCACCGCCATCGCCTTCCGATCGACCCACATCCACCCCCCCGCCACCAACATGGTCGCCACCACCACCAACCCGACCATCTCCAAAACCTGCCTCCACCTCCCTCGTACGACGGCAGCCACGACCCACCACCACCCCATCACCACCGGCACCCCAGCCAGCGTACCCGCACAAAACACGCTCCATTCCGTTGCGATCCACCTCGACTCCCCCACCGGCAGCCACGGCGCCAAACCCAGATAAACCATGAGCGGCACCGCAGCCGCCACTGGCACCACCAAGAGTGCCCAGACTCGAAAAACCCGGCGCCGCCCGATCGCAAACCACAGCCCCAGCAGCGGCAACACCACGTTCACTAGCGCCAGGCCACCCGCCGCCACAAACGCCGTCGGCCCGAAAAATCCTTCCAGCCGCCTCTTCCAAGGCAGCGGCCTCATCCAGCGCGGGTCAGGCGCCCCACCCGCAGCCACCCACACTCGCCCCCGCGCTGGAGCAACCATCCCCTCCGCATCCGTCGCCATCACCACGCGACAAACGGTCGCGCCCCCCGCTCCATGACCGATCAACCGCGCACCCCCGCCCGAGTCATCACCGGCATCAAGCAGCGTCGGGACAGAGTGAGTTTCCAGCGCGGCCTGCCCTTTCCAGAGTAGTCGGCCCGTCGCTCCGTCGACCCCCAGCCCCGGCGTAACGATCACGCGTGCCGCCCGGCCCCACGAAGCGGGTAAAATCCGCTCGATCGTTCGAGATCGCATAACCCGCTGGTCCGTGCCTTCAAATACGACAGTCCGCCCCGCACCCGCGTTCGTTCGCGCCGGCCAGCTCCACAGCTCCGTCAAGTCTCGGTCCCACGCGCAGACGCGGCTCACAAACGAGCCCCTCTCCATGACCGTTCCCACCAGTTCATCCTTGCCGTCGCCATCAAGATCAGCCGCGCCGAAGAGACCATCGCGAGAGAGAGCCACCGCATGTTGCAGCCGCTCTTGTCCATCAGCCCCAAGCACAACAGTCCTTCGCTCCAGGCCGCTCAACGTCGCCACACCGCACGCCACGCATACGCTCCGGATGCCCCGCCCCTCGAAATTCGCCAGAGCGATCGCCTGCCCGTCGTCCGCAATCCTGCGCCCGCGCCCGGCTTCCACGTCCAGCGAAGTGTGCCGTCGCGCCCGTCGAATGCGCGAACACCAACGTCGATCTTGCCGCGTTCACCACCGAAGCCGTCAAGTACCACGACCTCGCACCGCTTGTCTCCATCGATGTCGCCGACCCGAATTTCGCCCAGGCGGACGAATTCCCCCCGCAGCGTCACCGCCCGCGACCAGAGTGGCTTACCCTCACGCAGTGAAACTGCGGCCAGCGTGTATCCAGGCTGATCGGCGTGCGGCAGCACAGTGAGGGCGTCGAGCCCGCCGTCCCCGTCCAGATCAGCCAGGAAGTGCGGCAGATTCTCGACGCGAATCTCGACGCGACGTTCCCTCGCGATGTCGACGTCCCAGACAATCCGTCCATTCCGCCCCGACACTCTCGCCAGCCGCACGCTCTCCCCCTGTCCGCTCTGCACGATCAAGTCCGACGTACCGTTTGGCTCGATCGCACACGGCTCGACCCAATCGCTCGGCCAGGCACCGGCGCCGTCCGGCAGAAAGCTCACCGACCACAACTTCGTACCGCTCTTGCCCGAAAGCAGCTCGATCGCCGCAGACGAACGAGACCGGGTTGGTGACGATCCGCTCGCGGCCAGCTTCCGAACGATCACATCAGCGGTGCCGTCCCCGTCGAGATCGCCGGCCGGCACTGCCAGCTCGCTCAGCTCATAATCATCCCGGCCCGTCGGGTTGAACCAGCTCCCCCGCGCGTCGACGAAACTCTTCCAGATCAAGCGCCCGTCTCGCCCAGACCGAGCCGCCACAGTGCGACTGCCACTCAGCCGAGACCCCGGTCCGCCGCGCTCGCCCGGATATCCGATCAACGTATCGGCAATTCCATCTCCATCGAAATCAACACCCCGGCCCTCTCCGGCTCGATCAGTGTACTGGTCTCCTCCCGCCGGCGCAAATCGGCCCAGCACCCGCCAGGCCTCCGGCGCCTCCCCGCGGAACGCGCGCAGCTCCCCGTCCACCTCACCCCAAAGATCAAGTAGCCCGTCGCCGTCCAAATCATCGCATTTCACCTGCGCCAGCCCCGGCACCCGGTGCCGCTCGCTCCCCGTCGTTGCCTCCAGCAGGTGCACGACGCCCGGCGCAACATCACGGCCGCCCGCACGTCGGCCGATTAGCCCATCGTGAGCACCGCCGAGCGCAATTGCCACCATCGGCCACCCATCAGGTCCTCGTCCCCACCACAAGGGCGCCCGGATGTACGCGAGCTTCTTCTCGGCCAGGTCCGTGTGCCACCACCACAGAGCTCGGCCGTCCTTGCCCGATAACGCGTCGACATACACACGCACGGGTTCTTCCGTGTCCGCCTTGGAGCCCGCCAGCGGATGCCGCCCCGCGTATCGAGAAATGACCAGCACGTCTCGAATGCCGTCGCCATCCAGGTCCGGCGCCGCGATGAGATGCGAGAGTCCATCCCCCACGCTGTTCTCCGGCCGCATCGGTCGCCGCCACCGCGTCTTGCCGCTCAAGCCATCGATGAGACGAACCCCACGATAACCAGCGCGCGACGCCAATGCACCCGAGTCCGCCGCCACGATCTCCGACCGGCCGTCGCCATCCAGATCCGCTATCAACGGGAAAAGGGCAGGACGGCGATCATCCCAGAACGACGGCAAGCCATACGGAATCATATTCTGATATACGTCGCATGCGGCAGAGACGTCCACGGCCCATAGCTCGCGGCGTGTTTTGATGGAAACCGCATGCAGCGTACTCAGCTCGTCCGAGCTCCCCGGTCCGAGCGCCACGATCTCGGGCTCTCCATCTCCATCGAGGTCTGCATGCTGAACCGGAGCGACCGGCACGAAGCCCAGCTCGATTGGCTCGCCCTGCACCCGCCCGGTTGCCGGGTCGAGTCCAGACCATTGCGTTCCGTTGAGATAGCCGATCGGGGTTGACCGCCGGCCGTGCACCATCACCGGCAGTTTGATATGCCGCTCCCGCGGCAGCTCGACAAACTTCCCGTCGAGCGCGTGCCTCCAGATCTCCGCCCCAGATCGGCCCGAGACCGCCACCAGCACACGTTTCTCGAATGATGATCCGACACCGCGCGCCGCGGTCCGCCGCGCGTGCTCCTCCCTCGATTCCGAGAACACAACCGTCGCCAGCAGGTCCGGCCGGCCGTCATGATCAACGTCCGTCACCAGCGGCCGACCGGCAATTCCGCTGATCCTGGACGACCGGTTCCTGGTGCGCGCCGCCGCCGCCCGATCGCTGCGGGGTCCACCCGGCCCGTCCAGCTCGGCCACGTAATTCCACAAAATCGCCCCGTCCCTGCCGGAAAGCGCCACGAGGGCGGGCAATGCGCGCGTATACCAGAGCAAGTCGCCCGTTCCATCGCCGTCGAGATCAAGAGCCGGAGATAGGAGCCCACTTGCCCCGCTCGCGAGCAATCCGTCCGCCAGCCATGCCCCGGGATCACGCTTGCCGTCAAACGGCACCGCAGGATGAAGCGCATCCCACCGCACCTTCCCGGTCGATCCATCCCGGCAAATCAAAGAAGTCGCCGACCACTCGATCAAATCCGCCCGCCCCGGCCGAAGCTCGAGCGCAAGGGTCCCGGGCGCGAACCGAATCCGCGAGTGCCCGTGCCCCTGCCTTCCCTCGTCCGCGTCTGCCGCTCGCCGCTCGCCGCCGAGCAATCGCCCCTCGTCGAGCGAAATCTCGTGAGTTTGCGTCTCCCCCCGATTCACCGCAAACCGATAGGTCCGCCCCACACGTCCCTTCCCTTCAACCCGAAGCCGGTAT
Organism: uncultured Planctomycetota bacterium; assembly: GCA_963823665.1. Lineage (GTDB taxonomy): Bacteria > Planctomycetota > Planctomycetia > Isosphaerales > Isosphaeraceae > CAVXHV01. Next base: position 118,030 of record CAWGMQ010000006.1, on the reverse strand, counting down.
TCCCCATCAGGCAGCGCCAGCACCGCGCGGCTCACCAGATCAAACGGCTCGCCAACGGCAGTGTCCGACCCATCGGCCAGCACTTGCCCCACCACCGGCTCCCCCTCGACGATCAGCTCGACGCGCCCGATCCTCCACTCCCCGTAGAGCCGCAATCCCCCGACCACGGCCGCAATCACCGCGAGCGTGAACGCAGCGCCCAGCGCGAAATAGCGAACCGCCGCCCCACGCTCGTGAGCCCGATCCAGGACCCAGCGACCGACACGCACGATCCCCCGCAGTCGCCCAGCCCCCAACATGTCCCCGGCGCGCCGATCGTCCATCTCGAAAAGGAACCCCCGCCGCCTCGAACCACACGACCACGCCCGTCAGTGCGTGGTTCGGACGGGACGCAAGTCCTCCAACCTCGGCCGTCAGCCCGATCCCCCCGTCCCACACCCGCCCAACCACCGACCGAATCCCCGATCAGCGTACCATGATCTTATTCCGACATCTTAATCTTAATCTTAATCTCAATCTCAAACCTGATCCAACTCTTACCTTCACCCTTACTCCCAACACGTCAAAGCCCGCACCAAAGAAAACTCTTCACCGACGAATGCCGCTGCCCTCTCGCCCCCTTCGTTATCTTCGTTCCCTTCTGTTCAACCTCCGAACCCAACCATAAACCCCAACCCCCACCATCCAAATCACCGCCGCCGCATACCCCCCCGCCATCACCACCAACCCCCACCTGTCCCACTCATAATGCTCGAAGCCCACCGCCATCGCCTTCCGATCCACCCACATCCACCCTCCCGCAACCAAGATCGTCGCGATCACACCAACCCCAATCAACCCAACCAACCACCACCGCCGCCGCACCACACTCACCCCGATCCACATCACGCAAGCCACAATCGGCACCCCCACGAGCGTCCCAGTCACAAACACTCTCCCATCCGTCGCCAGCAGCGGGCTCTCACTCAGACGAGGCAGCCGCGCCACGACCGTCAGATAAACCAGCAGCGGAATCGCCGCCGCGACGGGCGCACTCATGAGCGCCCGGATCGTGTATTTCCGCCTCCGCCCACGAGCCAGCCGAATAACCAAAATCGGCATATACACAGACACAACCGCAAGCCCCATGGCCGTCAATAACCCCCACGGACCAAACGCCCCCGTGAGCCCCGTCACCCACGGCAGCGGTCGTCTCCAGCGCGGGTCATCCGCCGCGTTCCCAGCCTTCACAACCCTCCCCCGCGGCTCCGCAATTCTGCCATCCAAACTCGTCTCCATCGCCATCCGGCAAACCGTCGCGTTCAGGCTGTTCGCGATCAAACGAGGCCCCCGCGTCGAATCACCCGGATCGAGCAGATACGGCACAAATTGACGAGCCACGAGCGGCGCCGGCCCGGTCCACTTCGGCCGCCCGGTCGCCGCGTCAAGCCCAAGCGCCGGCGAAATCATCACCTCGCGCCCGCGTCCGACTCGGCCCTTCAGATCGAGAACCATCGTGACGGGTTCAATCTCGCGCGCCCACACATCCTTCAGCTCACGGTCCAAGATTTGAAGCCGGCCCCCACCCCACGCCACCAGCTCGTCGCGGCCATCGCCGTTCATGTCCGCCGCGAAGAGCCCGCCCCCGTCATTTCCCTTCCACTTCCATTCGCGTCGCGCGAGTTCTTCGCCGCTCGGCCCCAGCACCACAATCCGCCGAGTTCCGCCCGGCACCGAGAAGCACACGCAAACGAACGGATTCTTGTTCCCACCGAAATCGGCCAACACCATCGCCGCGTTGCTCGGCCTGCTCGCCCGCAGCGCGCTCGGCTTCGTGCTCCAGCCTGGCTCTCCGCTCTGTGTATCGAACGCACGCACACGCAAGTCCAACCGGTCGCCCCCGTCCAGCTCGTCCAGGACAATGACATTCCCGCGGCCCGGTCCCTCGCCCGCCGCGACCACGATTTCAAACCGAGTGCTGAAGGAATTCTCCAGAGGCCGCGACCAGATCCGCTTTCCATCCCGCAAGGAGATCGCAATCACCGCGCGGTCAGACTCGTCGACGTTGGCCGAGCTCGACGGCCCCAGCACGATGTCCCCTCCGCCGTCGCCGTCCAGGTCGTAGTCGTCGCGTGGCGCGACATCCACGAGCGAAGTTCCGCCGTCCTTCTCGGAAAGGCTGACGTCCCACATCACCCGCCCATCGCGCCCCGAAAGCCTCGCCAATCTCTCCCTCACGATACCCGCCCGGCCCGGTGCCATCGCGCCAGGCGCGACGTACGAGCCCCGATGGCAAACAATCAAGTCAGGCGCTCCGCCCGGCTCGACCATCCGCGCGTCGGCCGACATGATGGCCATTCCGTCCTGCGATCGCACCCCTCTTGGCAAGGAACCCGACGCCCACAACCTGGCCCCCGTCCGCCCCGATAGAACCCGCACCGGCAGTGTCGTCGCTTGGATCGCCGCCATGGCGTCATCATCCGTTTCCTCTTTCGTCACGATCACGTCCGGCGTCCCGTCTCCGTTGAAGTCGCCCGCCGGCAACGGGAATGCGGCCAGCGTGTAAGTTTCCCCTCGATCGGGCAAAAGCCAGCTCTCCCAGTCATCGAGCGCGGTCTTCCAGATCACATGCCCATCACGACCCGACCGCGCCAGTGCCGTTCGGCTCCCGCTCCGATCCGCTGACCAGAAAGAAGGCGCTTCAAGATCCGCGCTGACCACATCACCAATCCCGTCGCCATCCAGATCGATGAGCGCTGAGCCCTTCGCGTCCCAGCGATACTCCGATGGCACCGCCGGCTGAAACGAGCCCAGAGTACGCCATAGCTCCGCCCCCTCGCCCCGAAACGCCCGCAGCTCCCCATCCACGTCCCCCCACAGATCGTCCAGGCCGTCGCCATCCAGGTCTGCCAGGCTCGCTCGTTTGAGCCCGTTGATCGCATGCCGCTCGCGCCCGGTCGAAGCTTCGAGCAAATGAACAACCTCATTCATCGTGTCAGGACCATATGAAGACGCGGGCCCGAGTTCGTCACTCCCGCCCACTGGAATTGCCAGCAGCGGCCATCCATCGGGCCCGCGTCCCCACCAGAAGGGCGTCCAGATGCGGCTGAGGTTGTCATCGGGAACATCCACATTCCACCACCACAGCGGGCGGCCGTCCTTGCCCGAGAGCACATCGACCCAGATGCGCTCCGGCTCCGGCCGTTGCCTTTGCTTGATCCGCGCCTGCGACTCCGGGGCGAGCAGGAGCGAAACAATCACAACCTCCCGCGTCCCGTCGCCGTCGAGATCGGGTGCCGCGATGATCTCCGCCACCCCATCCTCCTGCTCGGATTCCACCCGCAACGCCCGCCGCCACCGCGTCGCACCGTAGCGCCCATCGAGCAGCCGCACTCCCCGGTAGCCCGCCAGCGGCGGCATCGGCCCGGCATCGGGCACCACAACCTCGGACCGCCCGTCCCCATCAAGATCGGCAACGAGCGGACAGCAGGGCGGCGTCCCGTCCGACGGGTGACCGAACACCGACGACCCGTCCGACGAGTCAAACGCGGCATCAATCGTCTGGCTCCATACCGGGTGCCCGCCCCCGATCGACCAGACCCGCAACGTCCAATCTCTCCCGCCCGGCCCCGTTTCAATCGTTACGATCTCAGGTTCTCCGTCCCCATCAAGGTCGGCGTGTGCAACCGGCCGCGCCGGCGTGAAGTCAAGCTCGAGTGGCCCCGCCTGCACACGGCCCGTACCCGGGTCGAGCCCCATCCACTGCGTCTGCGCCACGAACGCCAGCAGACTCGACCGCCGTCCGCGCACGACCTCAGCCGGCCTGACCTCGTCATCGCCCTTGACCTCGACAAAGTCCGGCTCGACCGGATGCGTCCACAGAGGGCGCCCCGATCGCCCGGATAGCCCCACGACAAGCGACCGGCGCCGCCGAAGGTCCATCTGAACGAAAGTCTGGGAAGAATCCCCGTCCTCTTTCGCAGCAGGAATCGCCTTTTCGAAAACAAATGTCGCGCAAATGTCGAGCGTGCCGTCGTGATCCACATCGATCATCGCCGATCCACCGGCGCCGAACTCGCCCGGCGGCCGCACCCGCGCAACAGCCTCCGGGCACAACTCCCGCGGCCCGCCCAGTCCATTGAGCTCGGCCACGTAGTTCCACAGCATCGAGCCGTCCTTGCCCGAAACCGCCAGCACAGCCGGCGACAGGGCGTTGAACAGAACCAGGTCCCCCACCCCGTCGCCGTTCAGGTCGGGCACCTGTTCCAGCAGCCCCCCGGGCGGTGTCGGATCGAAGTCATTGCGCATCCAGCGGACAGGATCACGATCGCTCGCAAACGGCTTCGCCGGATGAAACGCACCCCAGATCACACTGCCGGTCGCCCCGTCACGGCGGACCAAGGATTTCCCGTCAAATTGAATGAAGTCCGGCTTCCCTGGCAAGATCTCGCGCGCGCCAGAACGTGCGCAAACGAAATCGGCGCCCGACGACGACGAGCATCGCGCCCGGAAACCTGCGCCCGTTCGCCTCCCAGCAATCGACCCTCATCGATCGAGACCGTGTACGCCTGCGTCTCCCCCCGATTGACCGCGAACCGATACGTCCGCCCGATCCGCCCCACGCCGTTCACCCGCAGCCGGTAATCCCCCCCAGGCAGCGAAACGACCGCCCGCGTCGCCAGATCAAACGGCTCACCTACCGCCAGATCACCCGACTCATCAAGCACCTGGGCAACAACCGGCTCGCCCTCCGCGAGCAGTTCCACCCGCCCGATTCGCGACTCGGTATAGTATCGCCACCCCCCGATCGACGCCGCCCCGACCATCAAGGCCGCCACAATCGCCGCAATCGCATACCCAATCCCCTTCCGCCTCCGCCACACCGCGGAACCAGTGCGTCCCCAGAGCGTCGCCTCAACCGTCTCGGCCTGTTCGTCCAATCGATCACCCTTATTCCCGCCGATCCCATCCATACCCGACCCCGGCCCCGAGGTCCTTCATCCGCTCCCGCGCTCCTCCCCGATAGACTATCGCCATCGCACAGTTATTCGCGAGCTTCGAAAGCACCGCGCGGCGCCTCCGTCGCCATCGCCTCGCCTCGCGGGCAGGGGGGCAGGTGCCGCGCACGCGGGGCTCTCCTCTGCCGCTGTTGCGCAGGTCTCCCGGCCCCACCCCATTGTCGCCCTTCGTCAGCCGCCGGTCGACGACCAGGCAACGTCGCGCATTCGATCCAAGAACTTCAATAAACTCAAGAATTTTTGGGGCGACAAAACCCCTCCGGCTCGATACAATAATTGTTTGATACCTCCGACGAAGCCACCTGGGCGGTGGTCCCTCCCGTTATTCTGCCCCCCAATGCCATGGAGTGATCCCATGATCATCGTACCCGGACAGCCTGCGAAGGATCTTTGTGACCCCCACCTGTCGGTCTCGCGGCGCGACATTCTGCGGGTCGGCGGATCAGGCCTGCTTGGTCTGGGGCTCGGCTCGATGCTCGAGCTGCAGGCAGTCTCGGCGCGGGCAGGTGAGGCAAACCGCGGGCCGGGCTGGGGTAAGGCCAAAGGCATCATCATGGTCTATCTACAAGGTGGGCCCAGCCATCTCGACTTGTGGGATCCGAAAGAAAACGTTCCCGATAACGTCCGGAGCGTCTTCAAGCCCATCGCGACCAAGGTCCCGGGCATCCAGGTGACCGAAGTCTTGCCCAAGCTCGCGGCAATCACCGACAAATTCACCTTCGTGCGATCGATGAGCTACACGCCCAACGGTCTATTCAACCACACCGCGGCGATCTATCAGATGATGACGGGCTACACGACCGACAAGGTCAGTCCCTCGGGCCAGCTCGAGCCCCCCAGCCCCAAGGATTTCCCGAACTTCGGCTCGCAGCTCATCAAATTGCAGCCGTCGACCGAGCCGATGCTGCCGTTCGTGATGCTCCCGCGTCCTCTCCAGGAAAGCGGTGTCGTCGGCAAGGGCGGCTCGGCCGGCTTCCTGGGCAAGGCGTACGATCCGTACACGCTTTATCCCGATGGCGACGACATGGACATGGCGAAGATGGACAAGATCAAGATCGACGACCTCCAGCTCCGCCCCGAGGTCTTCGCCATGCGGCTGAAGCGCCGCGCCAAGCTTCGTGACGCCTTGAACGCCGGTATGCCGGATATCGACAAGGCCGTTGCCGAGTACAAGCTCCCCGAGTATTACGACCGTGCTCTCTCCCTCATCGTCTCCGGCCGTGCTCGCGATGCCTTCCAGATTCAGGACGAGCCGGCCGCCGTTCGCGACCTCTACGGTCGAAACACCTTCGGCCAGAGCTGCCTGCTGGCCCGCCGGCTGATCGAGGCCGGCACCAAGGTCGTCGAAGTCATCTGGCCCAAGGTCGCCAACTCCGACAACCACTCCTGGGACCACCACGTCGATCTGACCACCCGCATGCGCGACCGCTCCGGCCCGATGCTCGACCAGGGCCTCTCCGGCCTGCTCACCGACCTGGATCAGCGCGGCATGCTCGACTCGACGCTCGTCGTCGCCGTCGGCGAGTTCGGCCGCAGCCCGCAAAAGGGCGTGAGCACCTCCGGCAACGGCAACAGCGCCGATGGTCGTGATCACTGGCCGTACTGCTACACCGCGGTCCTGGCCGGCGCCGGCATCCGCCGCGGTCACATCCACGGCCAGTCCGACAAAACCGGTTCAGCCCCCATATCCGATCCCGTCCACCCCGGCGAGCTCCTTGCCTCCATCTATCACGCCTTCGGCATCGATCCGGCGACAATCGTCTACAACCACCTGAACCAACCCCGCGAGCTAGTCAAAGCCGAAGCCCTGACCAGGTTCTTCGCCTGAGCTGTGCGGATGACTCGAGAATTCCCGCGAAAATTACCCCGTCGGACGCGAATCTCCGCGCCGCGAGCGTTCCCCAATCCTTCCCCCCCTTACGAAGGGGGGGCCAGGGGGGGTCGAGTGCGGACGACTCCACTTTGCCCCTTACTCTTCGCCTCTGATATCGAACAAGATATGTAAAACCAAGCACGCGTTCAATTTACATTCGACCCCCCCGCGCCGCGCAGCACTCTCGCCGCTCCACCCGCCACAACCCACAACACGACCGCCACACACGCCCCAGGCAAAAAAACCAACCCCCACCTCTCCCACCCATAATGCTCGATCGCCGCCATCGACTTCCGATCAAACCAAACCCACGCCCCCGCCACCGCCAGCGTCGCCACAATCCCCAAAGCGCCCATCGCGATGATTTCCCGCACTCGCCCGCGCAAGAGCGCCCCCACCACCCACAAGACCCCCCACGCCATCGGCAAACCCGCGAGCGTGCCGATCAGAAACACGCGCGGCTCGCTCGCAAACAACCCACTCGCGTTCACGGGCAGCCGCGGCACCAAAGCCAGGTAAACCAGAAGCGGAACGACCGCCGCCACCGGCAGCATCATGAGCGCCCGGATGCCAAACCTCCTGCGCCGCCCGCGAGCCGCCCTGACAATCAACACAGGCACCCCCACATTGACAACCGCCAATCCCGCCGCGGCCAGAAAACCCCACGGTCCCAATATCCCCACCAGCCGGTCAACCCACGGCAGCGCCCGCATCCACCGCGGGTCGTCGCCCGTCCGCCCAGGCTGAACCAGCGTGCCGGCTAGCGCAGCGATCCGGCCTTCCGAAGTCGTCGGCATCGCCACGCGGCAAACCGTCGCGCCATGACCGTAAGCGATCAACAAAGGAAGTCGCGTGGAATCACCCGAATCGAGCACCTCCGGCACAAATAAATCGTTCGCCGCACCCCCGCCCTGACTCGCCTGTCCCGTCCAGCGCGGCCGCCCGGTTCCTCCGTCCAGAGCAAGCGCCGGTTTGATAACAACCGCTCCCATCCGGCCCCCAGACGGCGCGAGAACACGGTCGACCGTCCGCGAATCCGTCGCCCACGTCCAGATCTCATTCAGCTCGCCATCCAGCGCGTGAAGCTGCCCGCCGTTCCAAACGAACAGCTCATCGCGTCCATCACCATTCACATCAGCCGCCTTCAAAATGGGAATCTGGTCATTCGCGACGACTCGGTTCGCGCGTTCCTTGCCGTGCTCGTCCAGAACCGCGATCCGCGCCGCTCCAGCCTTCACCATCACGCAGACGCAAACGCTCTTCGTCCCCTTGCCTTCGAAGTCCGCGAGCACGATCGATTTGGAACGCCCCGCGCGCGCCGCCGACCACCTTCCAGGTCCACCGCAATTTCCCATCACGCCCATCCAGCGCGCGGACTTGCGCCCTCAGCGGCGAGTAACTCGAGTCGTACTCAACGACCGCGACCTCGGGCCGCCCGTCACCGTCCAGGTCCCCGACGCCCACCTCGGCATCATCAAATCCCTCGCGCCCTTCCGCATCAAGGAACCGCCCCTGGTGCAGCCTCGTGGACCAGAGCCGCGTGCCATCGCGCAGCGAGATGGCCTGAAGCTGATCCTCCGAAGGATATTCAATGTGCCTGGACCCCAGACGCACCAGCCCGTCAATCGCTCCATCACCGTTCAGGTCCGTGAAGTCCAGCGCTGGTATGCCCATATACGCATAATCTTTCACCTGATCCGTGAGATTCACCTCCCAGAGCACGCGGCCATCGCGTCCCGAGATCCGTGCCAGGCTTGGCTTGCCGGCGCGCGCACCGCGGCCACCACGGGAACAGACGCTGCCGGCGTGGTGTAGTGCCGCAAGAAAACATCCGGCGCGCTCCCTGGCTCAACCACGCGCGCCTGCGCCCAGAAGCCCCCCTGATACACTTGCGGCTCGAACCCCGACGGCAACACCCCGGCCGACCATAGCACAGCTCCTGTACGCCCCGAGAGCACCTTGACCGGAAACGACTTCGGCATCCGCGTCGCCGAGCTTCGCGCCTCCCACATCACCTTCCGCACAAACACATCCGCCGTGCCGTCGCCATCCAGATCGCCGTCCCGTGTTTCCAGCGCAAGGGCGTCGTACCAATCCCGGCACGTCGACTCCCACGCGCGATCCCACGGGTCAAGCACCGCCCGCCAGATCACGTGTCCATCCCGCCCGGAGCGTGCCACCGCCGTGTGAGTGCCGCTCGCCTGCCGATCCAGGAATCCGCGCCGGTCCGCCCTGCTGAGCGTATCGGCGATGCCGTCGCCATCGAGATCAACAGCGGCGTACCCGGCGTCATTCGGCCGCGAGTAGTTCGACCCCGGCGGCCAGAAGCGCCCCAGCGCGCGCCAGGCTTCCGGCGCTTCGCCACGAAAGGCTCTCAGCTCACCTCCAACCGCGCCCCACAGATCGCCAAGCCCGTCCCCGTTCAGATCGGCAACGCTCGCCCGCCACAGCCCCAGCACACGGTGCCTCTCCCTTCCCGTCGATGCCTCAAGCACGTGCACTTCGGGCTCGGCAACTCCGAAGCTCCATTTTGCAAACTGTTGCTCGCGCGCTCCTCCCCCCAGCGCGACAGCCAGTATCGGCCAGCCATCCCGGCCACGCCCCCACCACTGCGGAGTCCAGATCCGGGTAGCGGTCCCGACCACCAGATTGCGGTGCCACACCCAAAGCGGTCGCCCGTCTTTTCCCGACAGAGCATCAACGTAAAGCCGCCGCTCCTCAGGCAGCACACCAGTCGCCGCCGCCGGCGGATTCCGGCCGTCGAATACCGAAACCGTCACGAGATCTCGCGTGCCGTCTCCGTCCAGGTCGGGTGCGACCGCCAGATCCACCAGCCCGTCCTTACCCGGAGTATCCGGCCGCAGCGGCCGCCTCCAGCGAGTCTTGCCCGTCGCGCCGTCGATCAGACGCACGCCCCGGTAACCCGCCAGCGGCGGCATCGGCCCCGAATCCGGCATGACGATCTCGGATCGCCCGTGACCATCAAGATCCACCACCCACGGGCGATCCGGAAGCGCGACGAGGCTCACCTGGTTGTAAACCTCATCCACGGTCTGCGTCCACAGCTCCCGACGGGTCGTGATCGAGATCGCATGCAGAATTTTTTTCTCGGCCGTTGCGCCCGTGTCGAGCGCCAGCAACTCGAGCTCTCCATCGCCGTCCAGATCGGCATGTTGAACCGGGCGAATCGGAATAAAACCCAGGTCGATCGGTCCCGCTCGCACCTCACCGCTCGCCGGGTCGAGCCCGACCCAGTTTGTGCCGTCCGAATAAGCAACCAGCGCCCTACGCCGGCCGCGCACCACCACCGCCGCCTGTCTCCGCGAGTCCCACGGAATCTCCTCCGCGGTCTTGGCGGTCGTATGAGTCCACAGCCGTCGCCCCGATCGCCCGGAAATCCCCGCGACGATCCGCCTGCCCGACCCGAATGCGGTGAAAATGAACGTGCCGACCAGGTCCGGAATGCCATCGTGATCCAGATCCATCTCCGCCCTCGCCGGCTCACCGGCATGGACCGTGTCCAGCGGCCGGAACATTGTCTCGCCGCCAGCGCGAACGTCACGTCCAAGCCCGTTTTCCAATGAGAGATACTCCCAGAGCCTGGACCCATCCTTGCCCGAGATCGCGCGCATCTGCGCCGAGTCGCGAGCGAACCACACCAGGTCGCCTGTCCCGTCGCCATTCAAGTCCGGTGCGGGCTCGATCAGTCCGCGATGTGGCACGTCCGTTTGAACGTGCGAACAGATCCATCGCCCCAGATCCCCCTTGCCTTCGCCCAATTTCTCGGCACCGGAAATGCTCCATCGTACTCTTCCCGTTGCACCGTCCCTGCAGATGAGCGACGCTTCCGTCGCCTCGACCAGGTCCGCCCGCCCCGGCATCAGCTCGATCGCCCAGGCAAGCGGCACATTCGACACACTCCCTCCGCGCACCTTCGGCGGACCGCTGCTCTCCTGACCAAGCAACCGCCCCTCGTCGATCGAGACCGTATGCACATGCGTTTCACCGCTCGCCACCACAAACCGATACGTCCTTCCCAGCCGCCCGACACCGTTGACCCTGAGCCGGTAATCCCCTTCCGGCAGATTCACAACCGCGCGACTCGCGATATCAAACGGCTCACCAATCGCCAGATCCGAATCCCCATCGAGCACCTGCCCCACCATCGGCTCCCCTTCAGCAACCAGCTCGACGCGCCCCGGCGCGACCCTTCATAAATCCGCCACCCCACGATCCCGATCAGCATCGCCACCGCGCCGATAACAGCCGAGCGAACCACGATCCGCGCGTGTCGACCCGCGATAAGTTCCGCGCCCGCCCGCAATCGCGCTACCCCCAACATGTTCCCGGCGCGCCGATCGTCCATCTCGCAAATGAGCCCTCGCCGTAGTAAACCCCACGACCACGCCAGTGACCCCCACGACCACGCCCGTCAGTGCGTGGTTCGGACGGGACGCCAGTCCTCCAACCTCGGCCGTAAGCCCGATACCCGCCCCACCGCCCCACCGCCCACACACAACGCTCATCCCCAAACCGCCGCATCCATCTTCATCCTGATCCGAATCCTAATCTTAATCCTAATCTTAATCCTAATCTTAATCCTAATCTTAATCCTAATCTTAATCTTAATCTTGTTCTTATTCTCACTCCTACTCCCTCTCCCGCTCACCCCTCACCACCCCCCGACCCCTCCTCCGAACCCACCCGCGCATCCCCAGAATCACCCTCCCCACCCCCCAAACCACAGCCGCCACATAAGCCCCCACCAGAAACACCAACCCCCATCCCTCCCACCCATAATACTCGAACCCCACCGCCATCGATTTCCGATCAACCCAGACCCACCCTCCCGCCACCAACATCGTCGCCACGACCACAATCCCCCCCATCGCACCAATCGCTCTCCATCGCCTGCGCAAGAGCGCCGCAACGACCGCAATCGCTCCGAACACAACCGGCACTCCTGCCACCGTCCCTGTCACGAACACGCGGTTTCCCGTCGAAAGCCATTTCTCATTCGAAACCGGCAGCCACGGCGCCAGGTTCAGGTAACACAGGAGCGGAATCGCGACCACCGCGGGCGCCACCATGAGCGCCCACATCCGGAACGCCCGCCGCCTCCCGAACAGGAGCCACAGGATCATTCCCGGCAAGATCAGGTTCACACACGCCAGACCCGGGAAAACCACACTCAGCCTCGTTCGAAGGATCCGGGTGCACCACGGCAGCCAGGGAAGCGGCCTGGTCCAGCGCGGATCGTCGAACACCCCGCCGCCCTTTGCCAGGCGTCCCGAAATCACCGCGTTTCTCCCTCGTTCCATCAGCGGCACGGTTGCGCGGCACACCGCCACATCCGAGCCCGAGCCACTCGCAACAGTGAGCGCTCGGCGTGAAATGTCGCCCGCATCAAGCAGCCGGGGCTCGACCTGCGGCCATTGCGTCACGAGCGCCTGCTGCCCCGTCCACAAAGGCTTTCCGCTCGACCCGTCGATCCCGGCCAAGTTGGTGGTGATCAAGACCGCAGCCCGCCGCTTACCGGGCGACGGAATAATCCGATCGATCCCAACCGATACTTCGCGCCGAGGCTCCAGCTCACGCGTATTCATCCACAACAGCCCGGTCGTGTCCGATCCCTCCGGCCACCTCCAGAGGTTCTTCAGGTCGCCTCGCCAGGCATGAACCTGCCCGCTCGATAGATCGCTATTGACGAACAACAACTCATCGCGTCCATCGCCATCCAGATCGATCCCGCGGAGCCCGCCCCGTAATGCCGAGTTCAAACCGCGGCGTGTCCGCTCCTTCCCATTGCCCTCGAGCACAACCACGCCACCCTTGGTATCGCGCTCTTCGGAAATGCAGAAACCCACACAGACCTCACGCGCAACGTCTCCATCGAGATCCACCAGAGCGACGGAGGCTTCCCCCACGATCGATTGCGTTGCCACCCCGGACTTCCACGTCCACCGGGTCTTTCCATCGCGCCCGTCAAGGGCGCGAACTTGCACCGCCTCGTTCCCTTGCCCTCGGTCTCCGCGCGCTTCGAGGACCACAACCTCAGGCAGCGCGTCTCCGTCCAGATCACCCGCACAGAAATCACCGAAGCCTTGATGTTCCCCGATCAGACCAACCGGTTGCGACCAGATTTGCTTGCCGTCGCGCAGTGAGATCACACGCAGAACACACTCGGTCGAGTCGCTCGACGACGTCTGCGTCTTCACGAACAGGGCATCGAGAACGCCGTCACCATTAACTTCGTCGAACAAGATCGGCGCACCATTCTGCAGGGAGACAGTCGCGTCATCGACGAGCGGAGCCTCCCAGACGAGCCGGCCATTGCGTCCCGAAATTCGCGCCATCTTCGGTCGATTGTTCTCATCGCAGCGAATGATCAAATCCGGTTTCCCGTTCGGCTCGATAACAACGGGCTCGATCATCCGTTCGCGGCGAGCGCTCATCATGATCGGGACCCCCGACGAAAGCGGCGCCGAGAACAGCCGGCCGCCGGTGCGCCCGAAAGCACTTCGACTTCCAGATCAGGCAACACGCCCCCTCGCATGCGTCCGCTCCCCGGCCGCTTCTCGACAATCACATCGGGCGTTCCGTCGCCGTTCAAATCACCCTCGGGCAGCGGAAACGCGCTCAGCGCATAGCCATCGCCGATGCTCGGATCAACCCAGCTTCCAAGAGGACTGATGCCGGTCTTCCAGATCACACGGCCGTCACGTCCGGAACGCACCATCACGATATGACTGCCGGTCGTGGCGTCCTCGCCCGCGCGGGGCACTGCCATCCCACCGATGAGCACATCAGTAACCCCGTCGCCGTCGAAGTCGATCGTCCGGTTTCCCTGTAAGTCAGTCAGGGACGTGAATTCCGGGTCCATCTCGAACGGGTCCATGGCGAAGGGGGATGATGCATCGGCCGTTTCGTCCGCACCCGCCGGATCGAATCGCCCCAAGGCCCGCCAGGCTTCCGGCGCCTCGCCGCGAAACGCGCGCAGCTCACCGTCGACCTCGCCCCAGAGATCAGCGAGCCCGTCACCGTCCAGATCGGCGGCGACCGCTCGAGCGAGCCCGGGCACCCTGTGCCGCTCGCGACCCGTCGACGCCTCGATCACGTGCACGACCGGCTCGGCAAACGACTCGCTGTCCGCGAAGGGCGCGTCTTCGATCCCCCCCAGCGGCAGCGCCAGCATCGGCCAGCCATCAGGCCCTCGCCCCCACCACAACGGGGCGTGGATCTGCGAGCTTTTCGACGTAGGCAGCTCCGCGTGCCAGCACCACAATGCGTGGCCATCCTTCCCCGACACCGCATCTACGAACACCCGCTCCGGCGCCGCCGGCCCAAAAGTCACTCGCAAGGGCGGAATGTCCTCGCGGCCGCGGTATCGCGAGACGATGATCACGTCGCGCCTGCCGTCGCCGTCCAGGTCGGGCGCCACCACCGCATCAGTCACTCCGTCCGAGTTAGGCGTCTGCAACCGCATCGGCCGCCGCCACCGCGTACCTCCCGTCCGGCCGTCGATCAGCCGCACCCCGCGATAACCCGCGCTCCGCGGCAGAGGGCCCTCGTCCGGTACCAAAATCTCGGCGCCGGCGTCACCATCCAGATCCACAGCGACCGGCCATTTGACAAACGGCCCATCCGGCATCAGTGTCTGGAATGGCGACCGATTCGGTGTGGCTTCGTCGGCGATCGGCCCGACCTCCTCGGCCCACAGCTCGCGTTCCGACTCGACGGAAATCGCATGCAACACCTTCGTCGTTTCCGTACCGCCACGCTCTAGCGCCAGGATCTCGAGCACTCCATCGCCATCCAGATCGACGTGCTGAATCGCTCCCTCGGGCTCGAATCCCAGGTCAATCGGTCCGGATTGCACATCACCCCCCGCCCGGTCCAGCCCGAACCATCGCGTTCCGGTCACGAAGCCAATCACCGTCGACCGCCCCCCGCGCACCACCATCGCCTCGCGCGCACTGGCTCTCTCCGATACCTTCCTGAACCCCGGATCGAGCGCGAAAGCCCACAGGCGCGATCCAGTCCGACCGGAAATCGCCACCGCAATACGCCTGACCACCGTGTCGCCGGTCTTCAGACTGGTCCCGCCGGAAAACGCGATCGTCGCCACCAGGTCCAGCGTGCCGTCGTGATCGACATCCAGCATCGAGGGATTTCCGACAAGCTCGCCCTGCCTCCGCGCCGGTTCTGGCCAATCAACCTCAGGGACATGATTCCAGAGCATGCCCCCGTCGCGGCCCGAGAGCGCAACGAACGCAAGGCCCTTGTGAAAGTAAAGAACGCAGTCACGCACGCCGTCGCCGTCGAGATCAACCGCCGGTTCCACCACGCCCGTATTCCAATCCGTGGGCGAAAGAGCCGAAAGCCACCGCGACGGATCCCGTTTCGCGTCGAACGGGCTCAGAGGATGCGCAGTGTCCCAGCGCACTCGTCCGCTGGCCCCGTCCCGGCACACCACCGCTTTTTCCGAGCACTCAATCAGATCGAACTTGCCCGGAATCAGTTCAATCGCATGCGTGTTCTCCGCGTACGCGATCGGCATGTTCAGTCTTCTCTTCTTGCCGAACTCTCCCGGTTCCTCCTCCGTGCCGCCACCTATCAGCCGCCCTTCATCAATCGAAATCGAATGCGCAAGCGTCTCCCCGCGGTTGACCGAAAACCGAAACGTACGCCCCACTTTTCCTTTGCCATTCACCCGAAGCCGATACTCACCCGCCGGCAGCGCAATGACCGCACGATCCACCAATCCCACCGGCCCGCCGACCGGCCGGTCGCTCCCGTCCTCGAGCACCTGCACCACAACCGCGTCCCCCGCCGCGGTGAGCACAACGCTCCCCATCCGCCAGTACGAACCCAACCCCCATCCTGCGATCAAAAGCACAGTGATCGCGCAACCAACCATCGCCCAGACAATCTCCCTCCGCCGGCGCCCCAGCGTCCGTAGGGTGGGTAAAACCCACCATCCCATGTTCATATTGTCGATATTCATTGCGCGCACCGCCCGCCGAAAACGCCCACCGAAACCGCGTGATCATCCACGCCAGCCTGCGACCCCGCCCTCCCCACCACCCAGATCACCGCCCCCACGGCTCGCATCGCCGCCTCTCCCCCCTTCGTTATCTTTGTTCCCTTCTGTTCAAACTCCGAGCCCATCTATAAACTCCAACGCCCCCTTCTGTTCAATCCCTGAATCCACCCACCAACCGCAATCCCCACCCCCCACATCACCGCAGCAACATAAGCCCCCACCAAAAACACCAGCCCCCATCCCTCCCACCCATAATGCTCGCTCCCCGCCATCAACTTCCTGTCCACCCAGATCCAAACCGCCGCGATCGCCGCTGTCCCAACCAAACCCAGCCCGGCCAGTGCCAGAACCGGCCGCCAGCGCCTTCGAGCCAGACACGCCCCCAAACTACAAAAACACCAAACCATCGGCAAACCAGCAAGCGTGCCAATCAGAAAAATGCGCTCCCCAGACCCGAGCAAGCCCCGGGCACCCATCACCGGCATCTGCCGCGAGAATGTCAGAAACACCAGGAGCGGCACTGTGGCGACAACCGGCACCATCATGAGCGCCCACATCCGGAAGGCCCGCCGCCCCCCGCACACCGCGCAGGATCAGGACCGGCACTCCCACGTTCAAGAGCGCCAGGCCAAAAGCCCCAAGAAAGCCCCACGGCCCCAGCACTCCCGTGAGCCCCCTGAACCACGGCAACGGCCTCCGCCAACGCGGGTCATCGTCAGGACGCGCAGGCTCGACCCGCAGACCCGCAGCCGCCACACTCCCACCCTCCGAATCCATCCCCATCGCCGTCCGGCACACCGTCGCACCCAGGCCATCGCCGATCAAGAGCGGCATCCCCCGATTCGCCGCGCCCGCGTCCAGCACGTCAGGAACGAACGGCCCGAAATCATCGTCGAATCGAGCCTGCCCCTTCCACTTTGGCCGACCCGTGGCTCCATCAATGGCGACCGCCGGCTTGATGAACACAGCCGCCGGCCTGCCATTCTCCGACGGTGCCAGAATCTTCTCGACTCTCGTCGATCGCGTCGCCGATGACCAGACCTCGTTCAAGTCGCGATCGAGCGCGTGAAGCTTCCCGCCAAACCAGACGATCAGCTCGTCACGCCCATCGCCATTGACGTCCGCGGCCTTCAAACTCGGGTATTTGTCTCCATCAACATCCAGGCGCACGTGTTCGTGACCGTTCCCATCGAGCACCACGATCCGCACAGATCCATTCCGCGCCCGGAAGCAAGCGCACACATCCGTGCTGCCGTCCCCCGCGAAATCCGCGAGCGCTAGCGACTTGGGCCGATCCGGATGAAACGCGGCCTCCGGCTTCCAGGTCCAACGAGTCGCTCCATCGCGCCCACCCAGCACCCGCACCTCCGCGGCAAACTGATCGCCAATCGGATAGACCTCGAGAATCGCGACATCGGGCCGCCCGTCACCATCGATATCAGCAGCACCATACTCGGCGTCGTAATACCGATCGCAGTGCATCGGCCGCGTCCAGAGCCGCGCGCCGTCGCGCAGCGAGATGGCCTGAAGCCGGTAGTCCGATTCGTCCGCAACGTGCACCGATTCGAGCAGCACCAGCCCGTCCAGTGCGCCATCCCCGTTGAGATCCCCGAAATGCAGCGGCGGAATTCCCGTGTACGCGTAATCCTGGACCTGCTCCGCCAGCGCGATCTCCCAACGCACGCGACCGTCCCGTCCCGAGATCCGCGCCAGGCTCGCTCGACCCGGCATCCGAACCGCGGTCAGCCCAGGCACCGCCTTCGCCGGCCTGGCGTGGTGCCGTACGATCAGATCGGGCCTGCTCCCCCGTTCCACCGCACAAGCCTGCGCCCAGAACCCCCCATTGTAGACCTGCGCCTGGATGCCCGACGGCAACGGCCCAGCCGCCCACAGCCGCGCCCCCGTCCGGCCCGAAAGAAGCTGCAATGGCACGGCGCTCAACGGCTCCGACCCACGGCTTGGCGCTTCCCAAATCAGTCTCCGGGCAATGACGTCGGCGGTGCCGTCCCCGTCGAGATCACCAGCTTCCGATCCCAGCGCCTCGAGCTCGTACCAGTCCCTGCACTTCGAGTCCGACCAGTGATCCCACGGATCGAGCGCCGTCTTCCAGATGACGTGCCCGTCGCGCCCCGACCGCGCCACCGCGACGTGGCATCGCTCCGCCTCGCGCTCGAGAAAGCCCGCGATCTCGGGCTCGCTGAGCGTATCCGCGACGCCGTCCTCATCCAGATCAACCGCAGGATATTCGACTCCGTTCGGCCACAGATACAAGGAACCCGCCGGACTGAACCGTCCCAGCGCCCGCCAGGCTTCCGGCATCTCCCCGCGAAAAGCTCGCAGCTCCCCTTCAACATCACCCCACAGATCGGCCAGCCCATCACCGTCCAGATCGGCGATTCTCACTCGTGCCAGACCCGGTACGCGATGTCGTTCCGCACCCGTCGACGCCTCGAGCATATGGACCTCCGGCTCGGCAGAACGCTCGGATGGCGTGCTCGACATTCCAGCGATTTCACCCAGCCGAGGCGGGGCGCTCCCGCCGATTGCGAGAGCAAGCATCGGCAGCCCGTCACGACCAAGCCCCCACCACTGCGGCGCCCAGATCCGCGTGAACGTCGCCACCGGCAGCCCGCGGTTCCACACCCAGAGCGAGCGTCCGTACTTTCCAGATATCGCATCGACATAAATGCGCCGATCTTCCGGATTCCTGGGAGCCGCCGGCGGATCCCGGCCGTCAAACAGCGAGACCGCGATCAGCTCGCGCGTGCCATCTCCGTCGAGATCAGGCGCGGCGACGAGTTGCGCGAGCCCATCCTTTGCCGAAGTCTCAGGCCGCAGCGGCCGGCGCCACCGCGTCGTGCCCGCACGCCCGTCAAGCAACCGCACTCCCCGATAGCCATCCAGGGGCGGCATCGCGCCCGAGTCGCTCACCACGATTTCGGATCGTCCATCACCGTCTAGATCCACCGCCAGCGGGCGATCGCCGGAAGGCACGCCGCGCTCCGATTGGTCATAGCCACCATCCACCGTCTGAACCCAGAGCTCGCGTGCATTCTTGATCGAGAAGGTGCGCAGAGTCCGCTGCGTCCCTGTCGGCCCGGGCCCAAGCGCAATCACTTCCGGTTCGCCGTCGCCATCCAGATCCGCGTGCTGCACCGGGCGAACCGGGATGAATCCAAGCTCGATCGGCTCCGCCTGCACCCGCCCCCTCACCGGATCGAGGCCCAGCCATCGCGTCCCATCGACGTAGGCGATCAACGTCGAGCGCAGCCCCTTTACCACCACAGTCGGCCGTTCCCGCGCTACGCGCGAGGGATCGCTCATCGCACCGTCGCGCGGGTAAGTCCAGAGCCGCCGCCCTGTTCGCCCCGAGATCGCGGAGACGACGAACCGATCATCCGAAGACCCATAACCAAAGAATGTGGCAACGACATCCGCCGCGCCGTCCCCATCCACATCCAGGATTGCCGGCGCGCCGGCACTGCGGCTGCTCGACGAAAGCTCGGTCCCGCTACGTTCCCGGTACCGCCAAAGCGTCGACCCGTCCTTGCCGGAAACAGCAAGCAATTCCGCTTCGCGTCCGGAGTACCACACCAGATCACCGGTCCCGTCGCCGTTCAAGTCGGGCGCTCCCTCGAGGAGCCCGGCACCGCCTTCCCCCCACGAGGTATTCGTGCGCAGCCATCCAATCGCATCAAACGCGCCGTCCCGCGGTCTCACGGCCCACGCAGCATCCCACCGCACGTCGCTACTGACGCCGTCGCGACAGATCAAGGTCTTCGCAGACGTCCACTCGATCAAGTCGGCCTTTCCCGGCGTCAGCTCAAGCGCCGCGGAGAGCTCGGCAAATCGGATCCCCACCCGGCTCCTCGGGCGTTCCTCGCCCCGGAGCAGCCGCCCCTCGTCGATCGAAACCGAGTAACGTTGTGTCTGCCCCCGAACGACCGCAAATCGAAAAGTCCGCCCGAGTCTTCCCGTCCCCTCCACCCGCAGCCGATACTCTCCCTCCGGCAGACCAACCACCACCCGCCCCGCCAGATCAAACGGCTCCCCGACCGCGTGGTCCGAGTTTTCCTCGAGCACCTGAGCCACCACCGGCTCCCCCCCAGTCATAAACTCAATTCGCCCCACCCTCCATTCCGCATGAATCCGCCACCCCCCAAGCACGACCGCCAACATAGCCGCCCCAACAAGCGCATGCGGGACCGCCACCGCGCGGCCGCGAGCAACCCCCACCAACCAGCGCACCGCTGCCCTGATCGCGCACAACCTCCACGAGACCCATCCATCCCTGTTGTCTCGCTGCTCCATCACAGTCAATGCCTCCCTGCTCAGCGCCCGTCCCCGCGCCCACACTCACGGCGCCAACCCCGAAAGCGCGTCCTTCATCTTACTCCTACTACTACTACTACTCCTACTCCTACTCCTACTCCCGCCCCCCCTCACACCCCATCACCAGCCCCCGACGCCCTCCTCCGAAGAACCCACGCATGAACCCCAACCACCATCCTCCCCACCCCCCAAATAACCGCCGCCCCATACCCCCCCACCATCACCACCAGCTCCCACCCTTCCCACCCATAACGCTCGATCGGCGCCATCCCCTTCCGATCCATCCAGATCCACACCCGCGCCACCAGGAGCGTCGCCATCACCACAAGCCCAACCATCGCCGCGATCCGTCTCCATGTCCCTCGCACCACCGCCGCTACGGCCCACCACACCCCCAGCACAACCGGCAATCCCGCCAGCGTCCCAACCAGAAACACTCGATTCTGTGTGCCCAGCCACTTCTGCTCCCCCACCGGCAGCCACGGCGTCAGCCCGAGAAAAACCATCAGCGGTACCACAGCGGCCACCGGCACCACCATCAGCGCCCACATCCGAAAAGCCCGCCGCCGCCCAATCACCAGCCGCAAGAACAGCAGCGGCAGCACCACGTTCACGAGTGCCAGTCCCCCCGCCGCAAGAAAGGCCCTCGGTCCGAACAACCCCTCGAGCCACGCCCGCCAGGGAAGCGGCCTCGTCCAGCGCGGGTCCAGCGTTCTGCGCAAGCACGGGCGACCACACCCGTCCCCGAGGCGCCGCAATCAAACCATCAGCGTTCGTGGGCAGTGCCTCGCGGCACACCGTCGCACCCAGGCCATTCCCGATCAAGAGCGAAGGGCGACCTGAATCACCAGGGTCCAGCAGCTTGGGCGCAAATGCAGCGGCTGAAAGATCCAGCGAAGCCGACGGCACGATCGCGGCCTGCCCCGTCCACAGCGGCCGCCCGGTCGCGAGTTGAACCGCCATCGCCGGCGCCAGGATCACTTCACCCGGCCGCCCACCCGACGGTGGAATCACCCGGTCAATCATCCTGGCGCGCCCGATCTGCATCTGGATTTCATCCATATCAAATACGGCCTGTTTGGCCTTGATCGACCGCGCCGGCCACGTCCAGAGATCCTTCAGCTCACGGTCCCACGCGCAGAGCCGCCCCTCCGGCAGATCCCCATCCAGCACCAGCAGCTCTTCACGCCCGTCACCGTTGCAGTCAAACGCCTCCAGACCGCTGCGCACGGCCTCCGCCATGTCACGGCGCTTCCTTTCCTTGCCGCTGCCATCCAGCACCACCACCCGGCGCGAGATTCCGAACAGCCGCCGCGTCACAAAGCTCACGCACACTTGCCGCTTACCGTCCCCATCGAGATTCGCCAGCACGATCGACTGTCCAGCCGGAGTCTCATTCGGCACGAAACCCGACGTCCACGCCCAGCGAACCTTCCCGTCTCGCCCGTCGAAAACGCGCACTCCCAGCTCGTTCTTGCCATCCTCCCCAGTCCCCTCGAGAGCGACGACCTCGGGCCGTTTGTCTCCATCAAGGTCGCCCACGCAGACATCGCCGAGCATCATCACACGGTCCAGGAACCGAAGAGGCTGCGACCACAATTGCTTCCCATCGCGAAGCGAAACCGCCATCATCGTGTGTTCAATCTGACCCTCCGGCGTGGAATGCGGAAACACGACAAGGGCATCGAGCGCGCCATCGCCGTCGAGGTCGTCAAACAAACGCAGACGCATGGGTTGAACCATAGTCGTTGCTTCATCGGATACACGGGTCTCCCACCGCGTTCGGCCGTCGCGGCCCGAGAGCCGCGCGAGGTGCCCGGCGTTGCCGCTATCTCGGCGCACGATCAAGTCGGGCGCGCCGTTGGTTTCGATCACCCGCGGCTCGAGCCAGTCGGTCATCTTATCGACAGAAAGCATATCCAAAGATGGCACGCTTGCTGACCACAACCTGGCGCCGTTGCGACCGTTAATCGCCTCGATCGCGACCGTGAATTCCCGCTCACTCGGGAAACCGCGAAGCCCCGACCGCTTCTTCACAATCACGTCGCCGACGCCGTCTCCATTCAGATCACCCGCAGGTGGTGGGAATGCGCGAAGCACATACCGGTCTCCACTCTTCGGCTCGAACCAGCTCGCGCGGATCGATCGAGGCCTTCCAGATCAGATGCCCATCCCGGCCCGAGCGAGCAACAGCCGTGCGGCTGCCCGTCGTGCGATGGTCTTGAGTACCCGGCGCCGCCAGCTCGCTGACCAGGGTGTCCGCGATTCCATCCCGATCGAAATCGACCGCGCCTCTCCCGCGAATCCCCACGCTCCGATCGATCGCCCCGGCCGGCTCGAATTGACCCAGGGCTCGCCAGGCTTCCGGCGCTTCGCCCCGGAACGCGCGCAGCTCACCACCAACCTCACCCCAAAGATCGGCAAGTCCGTCGCCGTTCAAATCGGCCACGCTCGCGTTCGTCAGCCCGATCACCGCGTGTTGTTCCTTCCCCGTCGATGCCTCGAGAAGATGCACGACCGGCGCGGACACCTGATACGACCGGCCGAACGAGTCCTCCTCATCGGGATCAATCCCACCCAGCGCAACCGCAAGGAGCGGCCAGCCGTCACTTCCGCGGCCCCACCACACGGGTGCCGCAATCCGCGTGAATCGATCGGCCGGCAAATCCACACACCACCACCAGAGCGGCCGGCCGTCTTTTCCGGAAAATGCATCCACGAAAACTGCCGCCGGCTCATCTGGCTCCTGAGGCCAGTTGATTAACGGATTCCTGCCGTCATATTGCGACACCGTGATCACGTCGCGCATGCCGTCGCCGTCGAGGTCCGGCGCCGCCACGATGTGCGCCATTCCATCCTCGGCCGTGGTCTCCACCCGCATCGGCCGCCGCCAGCGCAACTGGCCCGTGGCGCCATCAATCAGCCGCACCCCCCGGCTGCCGTCAAGCGGCGGCATCGGCCCGGTGTCGGCAACCACGATCTCCGGACGCCCATCGCCGTCGAGGTCCGCGATCAGCAAGCAGGCGGGGAAAATGGGACGACGCTTGAATCGCCTTTCAAAGGCGTTCACAGTGCCCACGTGGTACGCGCTGCCGATCTCCTGCGACCACAGTTCCCCGGTCTTGCTCGAGTGAGCACGCAGTGTATTCTGCCTCACGCCGGCCGAGTCAGACCCGAGCGTCAGCACCTCGGGTTCTCCGTCACCGTCCAGGTCCGCATGGGGCACCTGCCGTATCGGGGCGAACCCCAGGTCGATCGGTCCTGCCTTCATGCGGCCAGTCGCAGGATCGAGCCCCAGCCACTTCTCGTCGTCAAGCACGGCGATCAAGCTCGTGCGCCCGGCTTGCATCAGCTCAGCCGGCGGCTTCGCCTGCCGGAGCTCGTCCATAGGCAGGGTGAACTCCTTGTCGATCGCGTAGCTCCAGAGCCGCGCTCCCGATTTGCCCGAGATCGCCATCACGACACGCCGAAAGAACCTCGGTTCAGTCTTGCTAGCGTCATCCCCAGTCTCCGCGATGCGCCGCTTGGCCTCCTCGGCCGATTCGCCGAACAGGACCGTCGCGACGATGTCCGCAGCGCCATCGTGATCGACGTCCATCATCGCCGGTTTGCCGGCAATCTCGCTCTCGCGGATATTCGACTTCGCCGCTCCGGGACCATCGGCTCCGGCACGCTCGAGCTCGGCGACGTGATGCCAGAGCAGCGAGCCATCCTTGCCCGAGAGTGCCAGAAACAGCGACTTCTCCCGGAAGTACCACAGCATGTCCTTCGTGCCATCGCCGTCGAATTCAGCAGCGGTCTCCATCAGCTCGCCCGTGTTTTCGTCAGGCGACTTGCCCGGAAACCACTGCCCCGGGTCGCGCTTGCGTTCGAACGCGCTGGCGGGATGAAACGCGTCCCAGAGCACCTTGCCGCTCGAGCCGTCGCGCCGGACCAGCGATCCATTCGACCACTGGATGAAATCCGCCTTCCCGGGCTCGAGCTCGAGCGCGGCCGTCACTGTCGCAAACAGAATCGGCACGTGCCGCCAGTTCTTCTCCATTGGTTTCGGCGGTGCCGGCTCACCCCCGAGCAATCGTCCCTCATCGAGTGAGATCGAATGCAACTGCCGCTCCCCACGATTCACGGCAAACCGATACGTCCGCCCGACTCGCCCCTTCCCGGTAACTCGCAGCCGGTATTCCCCATCAGGCAGCGTCAAAATAGCCCGATCAACCAGATCAATCGGCTCGCCGATCGGCGCATCCGAAGTCACATCGAGCACCTGCACCACGAGCGGCGCCCCCTCGGTGCGCAGCTCGATCTCACCCGCTCGCCACCGCCCATAGCCCATCCATCCGCCGGCCCCCACCGCCACGAGCGCCATCATCACCGCCGCCCCGCGCACGCCATCGCGAATCCTCAGCCTCCGTCGCCGAATCGCCGAAGCCAATCCCCCGCCTCGATCTGCCGTCTCGCTGTCATCTCGATGGTTCATCGGATGCTCGGAACCCCACCGTCAGAGGGAACCCACGCCCACGCGCCCGCACCCCGTGATTATAGTCGCCTTTCGCTCCGCGAAAGTGCCTCCGTCACGCCTGCCGCCGCATCATCTTGTACATCCCCAAAATCCCCATCCTCACCCCCCACAACATCGCCGCAACATATCCTCCCACCATCACCACCAACCACCACCCCTCCCGCTCATAATGCTCGATCCCCGCCATCGACCTCCGATCCAGCCAGACCCACCCGCCCGCAATCGCCAGCGTTGCAAATCCCGCCAGCCCCACCAGCGCAACCACACTCCTCCACCGCCGGCGGATCACGCCCGCCACCATGCACGCCACAAACAACACGATCGGCACTCCTGCAACCGTCCCGATCACAAACACTCGTTCCTCGCTCGCCAGCAAGCTCTCCGACCCCACGGGTAGCCAAGGCGCCAGCGTCAGAAATGCCATCAGTGGTATCGCCACTGCAACCGGCAGCGCCATGAGCGAGCGAATCCGAAACGACCGTCGCCGCCCACCCGCAAGCCAGAGAAAGAGCACAGGAATCGCCACGTTAACGAAAGCCAGCGCTCCCGCAGCGAGAAAACCCCACGGCCCAAAAGCCCCCTTGAGCCGCCGCACCCACGGCAACGGCCGCGCCCACCGCTGGTCATCGGCAATCTCGCGTGCCTTCACCACCGTGCCTCCAGGAGCCCGCAAGCCGCCCTCAGGTGTTGCTGCCAGCCCCACGCGGCACACGGTTGATACTGGGAGATTCTCAATGAAGAGGGGAAGCCGTTCCAGGTTCCCGTGGTCAAGAATCCTGGGCTCCGCCCGCTGCCCCGAATCTCGCAGCGGTGCCTGGCCAATCCATCGCGGCTTGCCAGTCGCTCCGTCGAGACCAACAGCCGGCGACACGACCACGATCCCCGGCTCACCCCGCCGGCCCGGTACCATTCGCTGGACCGTTCCCGGTCCCCGCACCACATACGACCAAACATCCTTCAGCTCGTGGTCCCAGACGCCGAGCAACTGCTCTTGTTGCACCACCAGCTCGTCGCGTCCGTCCCCGTCCAGGTCGACAGCCTCGAGCATCCGGACCCGCCCCGAGCCCACGTCGCGTCGCACTCGCTCCTTGCCGTCGCCGTCGAGCACCACGATCCGGTGCGTTTCATCCGGCGTCTCGAAGCTGGCGCACAGCTCTTTCTTGCCACTTCCTTCAAAATCCGCAGGCACCACTCGAACCTGTTCCCCCAGCCATGGGCCGGCGTACCAGATCCACTTGGGCTTTCCGTCGCGGCCGTCCAGTGCCTCGAGTTGCAACCTCCGAGCGCGGTCGCCCTCTCGTTCGACGACGTCCGCGATCACGACCTCCTTTCGCTCGTCGCCGTTGAAATCGCCGATGCAGGCAGCAAACCCAGAAGTCCAATCCAACTGGAGCAATCGCGACCAGAGCCGCTTGCCGTCACGCAGCGAGATGGCAATCAATTTGTTTTCATCCTCGCGATCAGGATACGAACGCGGCAGACCGATCAGCATGTCGAGCCCGCCGTCACCATCGAGGTCATCGAAACGAGTCCCCGAGCCAGGTCTCAAGGACGCCGCGCGCAGTTGTTCTTCAAACGCCACATCCCATATTACGCGCCCGTCGCGTCCCGAAATCCGCGCCAGGCACGGCGTCTCGATCGCGCCCCCTTTTCCGTTCGCCAAAGCAACCGTGCCTGTGGAGCTGTTGTGCTTCACGAACAAATCCGGCATGCCCTTCGGCTCGACTGCGCGAGCACAGAGAGACAGGTACGTCGAGTCGCGTTGTGCCTGGAATCCCAGCGGTGACGTTCCTGCCGACCAGAGTCGCGCGCCGGTGCGGCCCGAAAGAAGCTTGATCGGCAGCTTCGCGTCGTCGCGGCGAATGCCCTTGCTCCCTCCAGGATGAATCATGCGGCTGACGATCACGTCAGGCGTGCCATCTCCGTCGATATCGCCTTCCGGCAACGGAAATGCACGGACCTGATAAAAATCCCCGCTATTGGGCGCGAGCCAGCTTTCACGCGGATCGACCACCGTCTTCCAGATCGTGCGCCCATCACGACCTGACCGGGCCACTGCTGTATGGCTCCCAGTCGTCTCGTTCCCCCAGTCGCCCGGCGCATGCACAGCGATGATCAGTGCATCCGAGACCCCGTCACCATCAAAATCGACGACCGCATCCCGGCAGGTTTCGACGGCGTAGTCGGTCGAATCCGCGACCTTGAAAAGGCCCAGCGCCCGCCACGCCTCCGATGCCTCGCCGCGAAACGCTCGCAGCTCGCCGTCGGAGTTTCCCCAGAGGTCTGCCATACCGTCTCCGTCCAGGTCCGCAAACCGCGCGTGTGAAAACCCCATCACGCGATGCACTTCTTTCCCCGTGGATGCTTCGAGCAAATGAACGTTGGCCGGAATCGGTGGGTCCAGATGCACCTGGAGCGGAAGCCCTTCCCGGCGTTGCCCACCCACCGGCACCGCGAGTAAGGGCCAGCCATCCCCTCCGCGTCCCCACCAAGCGGGCTTCCATATCCGCGCCGTTCCCACAACCGGTACGTCGACCTTCCACCACCAGAGCGCCCGGCCGTCTCTGCCCGAGATCGCGTCGACATACACGCGGCGCGGCTCCTTCAGCACCGGCTGAATCGTCGCCGCAGGAGTCCTCCCGTCGAACAGCGAGACGCTCACCAGATCATTCATCCCGTCGCCATCGAGATCCGGCGCAGCGATCAACTGGGCGACCCCGTCCGTTCCCGCCGCCTGGGGACGCATCGGCCGGCGCCAGCGGGTCACACCCGTGCGACCGTCGATCAGTCGCACACCCCGATACGCCGCACCACGCGCCATCGCCCCCGAGTCCGCCACGACGATTCCGATCACTCCCTCGTTGTCGAGATCCAGGACCAGCGGATAATCCGCAAGTGGCACACCCATTCGCGACTGGTCATATCCCTCATCCACGACCCGCGCCCATAGTTCCCTCCCATCCTTCATCGAAATCGCGTTGACCCTCCGCTGACCGCGGGTAGGGCCAGGTCCAAGCGTCAGGATCTCCGGCTCGCCATCGCCATCGAGATCGGGATAGAGAACGGCGCGTTCCGGACGTTGCCCCAGCTCGATCGGCCCGACTCGCAGCTTCCCGGTCGCCGCGTCCAGCCCCACCCATTTCGCTTCGTCGACAACAGCCACGAGCGTCGAATCCCGGCTACGCGCGAGCAACGTGGGTTGGCTCAGGTCCGGAACCGCGCGCGGCAGCTCACGCGGCGTCGCGTCGACGGCGTATCGCCAGAGGCTGCGGCGTGTCTTACCGGAAAGCGCAACGACCGTACGCCGGTAGCGCTGGGTGTCCACAACCGTAGACTCTTTCTTGGAGTCAGCTTGTGCTGACTCATTCCCGGCGTACCGCGCAACGGATATTGTTGTGGCGATGAAATCCGCAACCCCATCGCCGTCCAAATCTCCGAATGCGGGCTCACCGACGAGCTCCTCCGGCTGTCCAGGCGGTCCCGCGTCATCCATCCTTCCCGGAAGCAAGCCCGACTTTCGAGAGGCACCGTCGACCCCGACGAGATGATTCCAGAGCATCGAGCCGTCCTTGCCGGAAAGTGCGATGAAGGCGGCGGCGCCCGGAAAGCAGCACAGCAGGTCACGCGTGCCATCGCCGTCGAGGTCGCTTGCTTGCTCCAGAATTCGCCTCTCGCCGTATTCATCTGTGAAGGCGCGCAAGATCGGCACCGGATCATCTCCCTCGCCAAACGCCCTGACCGGGTGAAATACATCCCAATCAACCTTTCCCGTCGCACCGTCGCGCCGGATCAATGATCCCTCAGCCCATTCCATGAGACTGGCCCTTCCCGGTTCAAGCTCAAGTGCCGCGATCACCTGCGGAAACGGAATTCGCACTTCGCGGTGCCGGTAGCCGAAGAGGCCCAGTTCGACCGAATCGCCGCCGAGCAACCTCCCATCATCAATCGAAATCGCGGGACCCAGAGTTTCGCCCCGATTAACCGCAAACCGAAACGTCCGCCCCAGCCGCCCCTTCCCATTCACCCGCAGCCGGTAATCCCCCTCCGGAAGCTCCACAACAGCCCGCGTCGCCAGATCAAACGGCTCGCCGATCGGAGTGTCAGAATCCTCCGCGAGCACCTGCACAACCACCGGATCACCTTCGGTCGTGAATTCGACCCGCCCCGTACGCCACCCCGCATAAATCCGCCATCCCGCAATCGCGAGCAGCGTCACCACCACGCCACCCAGCGCGTAGACAATCCCAATCCATCGCCGGTTTCGCGAATCCAACCGGCGGGCTCGATCCGCGATCGCCCGAAGTCTCGCGATGATCATAGTCGCCTTTCGCTCCGCGAAGGAGCGTTCCTCACGCCCGTCGCCCCCTCATCCACTTGTAACCTCCCAACATCCCTCTCCGCGCTCCCCACAACGCCGCGGCACCATACGCTCCGACCATCACGACCACCTCCCAGCCGTCCCACCCATAATGCTCGAGCCCCACCTTCGACCTCGAATCAAGCCAGATCCACCCTCCCGCAACCGCCAGCGTCGCCAATCCCGTGAGCGCCACGAGCGCAAGCACATCCGTGTACCGCCGGCGGATCGCGCCTACCACCATCCACGTCACGTACAACACGACCGGCACTCCGCCGACTGTCCCAGCGAGAAACACCCTCCCCTCCGTCGCCAGCAATCGCCCTGATCCGACGGGCAGCCAAGGTCCAATCGTCAGATACCCCATCAGCGGAATCACGGCGGCAATCGGCAGCGCCATGAGCGTGCGAATGCGGAATGCCTTCCGCCGGCCACCCGCCAGCCAAAGCACAAACACCGGAATTCCCAGGTTAACGAAAGCAAGCCCGCCCGCAGCGACAAGACCCCAGGGCCCGAATGCCCCTTTCAGCTTCGGAACCCACGGCAACAGCCTCCTCCAGCGCGGGTCGTCATCGACCGATCGCGCCTGGACTGGCTTCCCAGCAGCCGCGGCCAAGGCGCCGTCGGGCGTCGTCGCCATCGCCAGGCGACAGACCGTCGACTCACCGCGTTCCTCGAGGAATCGTGGCCGCCGCGTCAGGGTGCCCGGATCAAGAATTGTCACCGCCGGTCGATCCTCCTGCACGAACAGCGGATCCTGGCCGGTCCATCGCGGCTGGCCCGTTTTTCCGTCGAGCGAGAGCGCCGGCGCAATCACGACTGCGCCAGGCTCGCCGCGAGCTCCCTGCAAAACCCGCTGAACCGCCCGACCATGCGTCGCCCGCGACCAGACGTCCTTGAGCGCAGCGTCCCACACGCACACGCGATTCTCGTCTTCTACGACCAACTCATCCCGCCCATCGCCGTCCAGGTCAACCGCCTCGAACGCCTGGACCACAGCCGTGCCCTCATCGCGCCGCGCCCGCTCCCTGCCATTCCCATCGAGGACAATGACCCGGCGCGTCCCATCTTGCAGCACGAACGTCGCGCACACGTCTCTTGTTCCAACCCCTCCGAAGTCCGCAAGCACCATCGATTGCCACTCGTTATCCCCAAGGAAGGACTTGTCTGCATTCCAGGTCCATTTCGGTTTTCCGTCGCCGCCGCCGAGCGCCAGAACCTCCAGCTCAGCGTGGCCAGTGCGCTCGCGCTTGAACACTTCCAGGACCAACACTTCCGGCCGCTTGTCTCCATCAATGTCGCCCGCGCAGGCCACGAATCGACCGCTTGCATCCGTCCTGATCTCTCGCGACCAGAGGCGCCTCCCATCGCGCAACGACAGGGCAACCAACCTCTTCTCGGGCCCACCGCCCGGAAGAGATCGCGGCAGCTCGAACAGCGCGTCGAGGCCGCCGTCACCGTCGAAATCATCAACCCCAAGCGGTGCGTCCGGTTTAAGCGAGTCCCAGCTCGGTTGATCTTCCAGGATCACATCCCACAACACGCGCCCGTCCCTTCCCGAGATCCGCGCCAGCTTCGGCTTCCCGATCACACCAGCCATCGCCGCCGCCCTGATGACCCTTTGCCTGTCGGTGGTGTGCCTCACGAATAAATCCGCCACCGCGCCCCGCTCGACCGCGCGGGCACCCATCCACACGCCACTCGAGTAGTCTTCGCCCTCCAGCTCCAGCCGCGATGTTTCGGCCGACCACAGCTTGACGCCGCTGCGCCCCGAGATCACTTGAATCACCCCCATCACCCGACCGCGGCGAATCTTCGGGCTCGCCCCCCGGCGCCCGTCGCGCCACACAATCACGTCGGGCGTGCCGTCGCGGTCGAAGTCGCCTTCAGGCAACGGAAATACCCTCAAGTGGTAAGATTCGCCGCTGTTGGGATCGAGCCAGTTCTGCAAGGGATCGATCACAGTCTTCCAGATCAAGTGCCCGTCGCTTCCGGAGCGCGCCAACGATGTGTGGGTGCCCGTCGCCTGGAGGCGCCAGGCCCCCGGTGCCTGCACGGCCACGATGAGCGTGTCGCTCGTCCCATCGCCGTCAAGATCCACCGCCCTACCTTCTGCGCGATCGGGTGTCTCCCCGGAACGCCCGGCCGGCCGGAACGAGCCCAGGGCCCGCCAGGCCTCAGGCGCCTCGCCGCGAAAAGCTCGCAGCTCCCCTTCGCACTCTCCCCAAAGGTCCTCCCGCCCGTCTCCGTCCAGGTCGGCAAAACTCGCTTGTGCCAGCCCGGTCACCCGATGCTGCACCCGCCCGGTGGACGCTTCCAGCAAGTGAACGTTGGACTGTCTCGGAACGTCATATTCCACCCGGTTCGGCAGCCCTTCGTGACGCGGCGCACCGAGCAGCACAGCCAGAAGCGGCCATCCATCCGATCCGCGCCCCCACCACGCCGGCTTCCCGATTCCCGTCATTCCCCACATCGGTCCATCGACTTTCCACCACCACAGAACACGGCCGTCCCGTCCCGACAGCGCGTCGACATAAATTCGCTGCGGCTCCTCCGCGAGCGGCTGACGGATGGCCGGTGGATTTCTCCCGTCGAACAGCGAGACAGTCACCACATCCCGCGTTCCATCGCCATCGAGATCTGGCGCCGCGATGATCTGGGCGAGCCCATCCTTGCCGATCGTCTGCGGCCGTAACGGACGCCGCCAGCGAGTCGTCCCGGTGCGCCCGTCGATCAGACGCACGCCACGGTATCCCACCCCCGGTGGCATCGTCCCCGAATCGGCGACCACGATCCCTGGCCCTCCCTCTCCGCCAAGATCGACGATCACCGGATAGTCCGGCGCAGACAAGTCACGGTTGGACTGAACGTAGACGTTCTCGACGTCCTCTGCCCACAGCTCCCGACCGGTCTTGATCGAGATCGCGCTCACCCGCGCCTGGCCGCGCGCAAGCCAGGTCCGAGCGCAACGATCTCGGGCTCACCATCGCCATCCAGGTCAACATGCTTTACGGGACGCTTAGGAACCATACCAAGCTCAATCGGCCCAAGCCGCAGCTTGCCCGTCGCCGGGTCCAGCCCCAGCCACTTCGTATCGTCGACAAACGCGACGAGAGGCGATCCCCCGTCGTCGACGAGCAATGCAGACCCGCCTGGAGGAATGGAGGCGCGTCTCGGCAGGTCATTGGGCGTCTCATCGACCACATATCGCCAGAGACCGAGACCCGAGCTGCCGGAGATCGCCACGATGGCGCGGCGATAGTGTTGCACTTCCGTCTGGACCTGCTGATTCCCCGATCCCGCCCTGGGTGGCTGGATCACGGTATGCCAACCGGTGGATACGACCGTGGCGACCAGGTCCGCGCGGCCGTCGCCGTCAAGATCGCCCACCGCGGCCTCACCGAGGAGCGTTTCCAATTTCGCCGGTCTGCGCATGTTGGTCTTCGACTCTGAGAGCGCTTCCTTTGCTCGAGGCAGGCCGTCGATTGAAGTGAGATGGTCCCAGAGCAGTGACCCGTCCTTGCCCGAGAGCGCGACGAACGCCGCGGATTCCTGGAAAGAGCACAGCACATCGCCCGTGCCGTCGCCGTTGAAGTCGTACGCGCGCTCGAAAACCTGCATCCGTTCGATATTCGGCGGTCCGGCTCCGTCCGTGTCCCCGGAAAAGCTGCGAAGCGACGGCGCCGGGTCCCGCCCTTCGTCAAACGCCTGGGCCGGATGAAGCGCATCCCATAAAACCGCACCCGTCCGACCATCGCGGCAACAGAGCGATCGAGCCGACCACTGCACGAAATGCCAGATCCCAGGTTCCAGCTCGAGCGCGGTTGTCGCCCGCTCGAACGGAATCCACCGCTCGTGGCGCCGCGTCGCCGGCTCGCTTCCTTCGCCCGGTTCTCCCCCAAGCAAACGCCCCTCATCAATCGAAACCGAATGCGCGAGCGTCTCCCCTCGATTGACCGCGAACCGAAACGTCCGCCCCAGGCGCCCTTCTCCATTCACCCGCAGCCGGTAATCCCCCTCCGGAAGCTCCACGACCGCGCGCGTGGCCAGATCAAACGACTCGCCGATCACCGTGTCGGAATCCTCCGCGAGCACCTGCACGACGACCGGCTCTCCCTCGGTCGTCAGTTCGACTCGCCCGCTGCGCCACTGCCCATGGAGCCACCAACCCACGACCGACACCGCGACCACGAAGAGCGTGGCGGCGACCGAAATCACGGCGACGCGAATCGCCGCGCGCCTTCGCGCACGAATTCAGCCCGGCGCGCGAAAAACGAGCCGCGTTGTCGATCGCGCTCGGCCCGGTGCTCCTCTGAGCCCGTCAATCGCGTATCGGGATTAGCGTCATCGGCCAGGGCCATACTCGGCTGCTTCCGCGCTGGCTCAATCCGTCACGGACTCCACCAATCTGACGCCTCTCATCATACAGTGGTTCCCACGCGCCCACGCGGGTACGAAAGTCGCCTTTCGCTCCGCGAAAGTGCGTCTTCCGCTTCCCACGCGCCCACGCTCGAACGAAACGGCCGACAAGAGTGTCGGCCCTACGATTCGGCGTTTTCTGTTGCGCGACGGTTTTGTGATGGCGGCCGCCGGCACGCACCCCCCCTTGCCACCCCTTCTAAAGGGGGGGAAGCTTCGCGCAACATACGCGGCGGGAAATAACCGCTCCTGGTCGGGAATACTCAACAGCCCAGACTCACCCCCCCGCGGAGGTCTTGCTCACGCCGATGTAATAAAGATCCGTGGCCACCTCGAACTGGTCCTTCTTGAGCGTCGTCTTCATGTCCTTCCATTCCGTCGTCGGCTCGATCACTTCCCACTTTTCCTTCGTGCCCACCTTCACCGGCATCGCAAACGATTTCTCATCAGCCTTCCAGCGGTAGGAGAACCTTGCTCCCCGGTTCGTCAAATTTGAGCTCGAGCACCGGAATCGCCGGATGCAGCAAGTATTGATCGAAGATCGGCGTCATATTCTTGCCGGTCGCCTTGTTGAAATACTCGACCACATCCTCGGTGGCGATGCTCTTGTACTTGAACCGGTCATGATACCCGCGCAAGACGCACCACCACTTCTTGTCGTCATTCACCACGCTGCGCAGCGTGTTCAAGAACACGGCCCCTTTGAAGTACTGATCGTTGTCCGGCTCGATGTTCGTTCCTCGCTTGCCCACGATCGGCCGGCGGTTCTGCACCATCCGCTTGTAGCCGTTGGTGTACTTGAGCGCATCGTCGCGGCCGAACAGGTACTCGACATAGAGGCACTCGGTATAGGTCGTCCAGCCCTCGTGAATCCACATGTCCGCCTTGTCGACGGCGCTCACACTATTGCCGAACCACTCGTGGCCGCTCTCGTGGATGATGATGTAATCGAACCGCATGCTGATCCCGGTTCCCGTCAAGTCGTTCCCGTAATAGCCGTTCGCAAAGCGGTTCCCGTAGGCCACGGCACTCTGGTGCTCCATCCCAGTATACGGCACCTCGATCAGCTTGTAGCCGTCCTTATGGAACGGATACTCGCCGAAGTAATGCTGGAACGCCTCGATCATCCCCTTCGCCTGCGCAAACTGCTTCTTGGCCTTTTCCAGGTTCCGCGGCAATACGTAGAAATCAAGCGTCAGGTCGCCCAGCTTGTCATCGAAGTGAACATAATTGCCGGCGTTGATCGACACGCAGTAGTTATTGATCGGATAGCTGATATGCCAATCCCACCGCGTGAAGCCGTCGCCCAGGTCCTTCTTGCCGGCGAATCTTCCGTTGGATACGTCGACCAGCTCTTTCGGTATCGTCACGCTCAGGTCCATGGACTCGACCTCGTCGCGCCACTGGTCCTTGTTGGGCCACCAGACGCTCGCCCCCTGGCCCTCGCACGACGTGTAAATCCACGGCTTGCCCTCCGGGTCCTTGCCAAACGTGAAGCCGCCGAATCGCCCCGACGTTCTCGGCGTTCCGGAGTAATGAAAGTCGATCGAGTACTCCCTGCCTTGCACGAGCCGCTCCGGAAACGTCACGAAGACCGCGCCTTCCTCGCGTTCAAATGTCAGCGGCTTCTCGCCGAGGAGGATCTTGTCCACCGCAAGCGCGGGGCTCAGGTCGAGCTGGATCTTGGTGGCGTCGACCAGCATCCGGAAGCGGATTGTGTTCTTGCCGCCGATCGTCTTCTTCTCGGGATCAACGCGCACGTCCAGGTGGTAGTACAAAAGGTCGTTGTTGGCGCGATACGGTCCATACTCCGCGCGCAGGATATCCGCCCGCGTCGGCCTGCGCGGACCGAGCGCCTCTTGGTCGCCGGCCCAGCGGCCTTCTTCGTGTCCGGACCGGCGGGCTTCGTCTGGTCTTGCGTCGACGTCGCCTTGGGCGTCTGTGCCCGCGCTGGCTCCGGCGCCGCGGCCATCTGCCAGCAGGCGAGAAGTGCGGCAAACAGAAACCCCGCGCTGCGGGCGGGCTTCGCGTTCGGCAAGGCGATCGTGCGCGGCATGTCCAATCCACTCCAAGGTTGTTTTTCCGTGTTTGCGATTGCTGGACCCGGGTGACTCCGCGGTCACGCGGCTGACGCAGCCGGGCTGGCCAGTGCATCGATCAGCAAATCGGCGGTGACTCCGGCGGCATGAATGCAGTCCGGAATCCCGACACCATCGTACCCGATGCCGGCCAGATAAAGACGGGAGTACTTGGCAAGATTGCGTCGAATCGCGGCCACTCGATCGAGGTGCCCGAGGTTGTATTGCGGCATCGCTCGCGGGTGCCGGGTGATCCTCGTGAAAATCGGCTCTCCCGAGGCCCCGATCAAGCCGCCGAGTTCCTGCCCCACGAGCGCGGTCACGGCGGCATCGTCGTGCTCGAGCTGTTCGGGTTGGGTCATGCCGCCGATGAAGACTCGCAGGAGCACGGTTCCCGCCGGGGCCCGGTTGGGGAACTTTACGGAGAGGAACGAGACCGCCAGGATCGACCGCCGCTCCGTCGCCGGCACAACCGC
Source organism: uncultured Planctomycetota bacterium (assembly GCA_963823665.1). Taxonomy (GTDB): domain Bacteria; phylum Planctomycetota; class Planctomycetia; order Isosphaerales; family Isosphaeraceae; genus CAVXHV01. The sequence continues at coordinate 81,933 of CAWGMQ010000006.1, read as the reverse complement.
GCCGAAGCCGTCGAGCGGATGGCTGATCTGGTCGCGCCGGTAAGCAACGTTGGCGATGAGTGACGAGGCATACGGAATCGCCCGGAGCTGAAGCGCAAGCACCGGGTCCTGCGCGTCCAGGAAGCGCGCCGCCGCGTGGGCCTCTGTTGCCACCACAACCGCATCGGCTTCGAGCGGAGGACCATCGAGCAGCTCGACCAGCCAGGGAGAAACCGGTTCATTCCGGGTGATGCGTCGCACCGCCGTGCTCGTGCGAACAGTCCCGGGTGGAAGCGCTTCAGCCAGTGCTTCCGGCAGCATGTCCATGCCGTCGGCCAGCGTTACAAACAGGCCGTAACGCGCACCGGAAGCCTGTTTCTCGAGATGCCGCGGCCCTCGCTCGCGTGCATCTCGGCGCAGGCGCTCGGATCACGCTGCCATGCTCCCGCTCCATCAGGGGGAACTGCGGAAAAGTCGCGTTCAAGCTCAGGTCGTAGGGATCTGCCGTGTAGATTCCCGCCACCAGCGGCTGCACCAGGCGGTCGAGCGCCTCGCGGCCGAACCGGCGGCGCACAAACGATCCCAGGCTCTCCTCCGATTCGTCGCTCCGCCTCGGAATCACCAGATCCATCAGCAGCCGCAGCTTGCCGCGCAGCGACAAGATCGGTGTCGTCAGGATCGGCAGCAACCGGTTCGGCGCCATGAGAACAAAGCCTTCCGGCACCGGCGCCAGCCGGCCATTGCGCACCACGAACGATCGCCGTTTGCTGGCCTCCGTTTCGATCAACTGATCGGCGAGCCCGAGCTTGTGGCAGAGATCAAGCCCCCACGGCTTGTTGGTGATGAACGAATCCGGACCATGCTCAAGCGTGAAGCCGTCGAATCGCTCGGTGCTGATCACCCCTCCCACGCGGTCCCTGGCATCGAGCACCACCAGCTCGACCCCCCGGCGCAAAGCCCGCGCGCGCTCGTGAATCCGGTGCGCGACCGTCAATCCCGACAGCCCGCCGCCAATCACGATCACCCGTTGCAGTTTCTTTCCGTCGGCCGCACGTTCAGCCAAAGTCGTCCCTTCCAGCGCTCTCTCGTGGGTAAATGGACAGCGTAAGTACCTTCTCTCGTCCGAATTCCGATCCGGCAAACTGCTTCGGCACCAGTCATATCCTCAACAATCAAAACAACTTCGGTCGCGGCGCAGGCAGGCCGCAACGCGTTCATGGTCAGATTACAGCATGTTTGAAAGAGAACTTCCAAGCGAGGAATGGCGGGTGCAGGAGCCTGCGGATCCACGCACGCGTTCCCGCGTTGGCGGATGACTCGCAGCAACCCTCATTGGCTATCCGATCGCTATGCCATTGTCAAGATGATAGCGGCACGAAAGTGATCCTACGAACGAACTTAGGCTATGCACGTGCCATGCCCGAGCGATCGTTGGTTCATCGACGTGCGACGCTCGCCTCTGCGCCGCGATGAGCTCCCGCGCCCATGCGTCGTCTTCGGCCGAGAGCGGCGGTTCTGGTGTGCCACGGTAGAGCACGCGCTCGTATCCCGGACCGTCATATGCCCTGTTGAGCGCCTCCCGAAGATCAACGTGCGCCGCTCCATCCGGTTGCCGCAGCGGTATCGGGATGACCGGTAATTTTTCTCTCAATCTCACCGGCCAGAATAGGGCAGCACGGCGCTTTTCCGCCTGGCTCACCATGATTGAGTAATCACACTCCGGCCGGCCGTGAGCCGGCATGGGCTTCCACCCTCGAAGGAGATCGATCTCGACAAGATGCGCCGCGCTACGAAGATACTCCCGCCGTTTCGCAATATATTGCTCACGATCCGGGCCGGGTCTTTTGTCGGATGGGGAGAGCAGCTCGATAACGGTGATCAGCTCGCGCTCGTCTCGGTCGCGGATTTCGAGAAATGGAACTCCCTCAAGGTCCTGGTCCGGCAGAAAGACCTCGGCGGGTGCTTCCAGCAGACCCACACCTGGGCGTTCCGGCACGAGACCCTCACCTTGAGCGACGGAAAGGCCCGATCTAACGACCCACCGCCGTTCTTGAGTGGGTGCATCGTGGATGTAAACGTGCTCGTCAAGATGCACGAAGTACTTGGGTGCCACTTGCGGGACCAGAAGTCGGCGCAGGGACGTCAAAAACTCGGTGTGGAAATCGAGCCAGATCGTCGACCGCTCAAAATAAGGATTCATTCCTGGAAACGGCGACGGCATTGCGCACCCCTCAGGAAACATCGACGAACAAAATCGAATCCCGGCGCTCGCGAGCGGCACCAGATTGATCATAACATCGAAGGAACCGTTTTTCCGGGGTCTTCGAAGTGAATCGTTCGAGACTGCCTGGGATACGACGAGTCGCATCCGGGCTCTATCAATACGGGTTTAACGCGAACGGCCTTTGTCCCCGGCGAGCACATGCTGATGACCCAAGCGGCACAACGCACGATCATCCGGCAGATCGAGTCAATCTTCGACGGCGAATCAGTCGCTGGACTTGCTGACCGGCAACTCCTCGAGCGGTTCATCAACCGCCCCGACCGGGCCGGAGAGGCAGCTTTCACCGCACTCATCTCCAGACACGGGCCAATGGTTTTACGCGTCTGCGGGCAGGTTATCGGCGATCAGCATCAGGCCGAGGACGCGTTCCAGGCGGTCTTCCTCGTACTCGCTCGCCGAGCGATCTCGATCCGCGAACCCGACCTCCTGGCAACGTGGCTGCATCAGGTCTCGATTCGAACGGCACGAAAGGCGAAGCTCAGGCATGCCCGGCGACAAACTCACGAATTGGTCGACACGCCGCTCGACACCACCTCGCCGCTCCCGTCACCTGAGCAACAGGCCGCTCGCCGCGAGCAATGCCAGGCGCTTCACGAAGAGATCGATCGCCTCGCGTCATCCTTCAGAAGTGTGGTCGTGCTCTGCTACCTCGAGGGGTGCACCGGCGATCAGGCAGCGCGACGCCTCCAATGCCCGCCCGGCACGATTCGCAGCCGGATGGCGCGAGCACGCGCCAAGCTCCGCCGCGCACTAACGCGGCGAGGGATCGCGGCGCCGGCGGTCGCAATGACCGCCGCGTTCGCACCGCGAACGGCCGCCGAATCCGTCTCCTGCAAACTCTGCGAGGCAACGGCACGCGCCGCCGTCCAGTTCGTGAGCCGACCGACCGTCGTGGGGTACGCTTCGGTTCCTGCTTCCGCCTCGGCTCTGGCCCACGACGTGCTCAACGCGACGATCGTCATGAAACTGCGTTTCGCCGCGTGGACCCTGCTGGCGCTGAGCGTCATCGCCGCCGCTCGCTATTTCTCCGGCACGCCTCTTACCATCCAGATACCACCGGCTTCGGCCGAGCCTGAGCGCCGCGCCGACGGGCAGTCGCACCCGAAAGCTCGTCCCACCGATGCCACGTCCGGCCCGATGACCGTGACCGGCGCCATCGTCGACCCGGCCGGCAAAGCGATGCCGGGCGTGCCAGTCGACTTCGTCGGACGGCCTCGCGCGCCGTTCGTGGCAGCCGCCGAAAAGTTCGATGCTTACACCCTCCTGGGCCAGGGAGCAACCGGCGACGACGGCCAGTTCCATGTCGACATCACTCGCACCTCTTCGGCTCGTTTCTTCGACGTCTACGCCCTGGCCAAAGCCCCCGGCTACGGGCTGTCGTGGACGGCGACTGAACCCCGATGCCCGCGAACCGTCCGTCCAGATCCGGTTTCGACCCGAACAGCCCATCCGCGCCCGGCTGGTGGACGTGAACGGCCAGCCGGCGGCGGATGTCGAGGTTCACGTGGCGCAGATTCGCCACCGCTACACCAGTGGACTGATCAACGGAGTCTATTTCTGGAATCTCCCTCCCGAAGGGCTCCGCGTCTGGCCGGCGCCGCTTCGCACCGACGATCGTGGCCGTTTCGCGCTCGCCGGTTTGGCCGTCGGCGATGAGATCCTGTTCGATGCCCGAGACCCGCGCTACGCGCGTCTGGGTCTGCGCCTCCAGGCCGATGATCGACAAGGCCCGAGGGACGTCACGCTTTCCCTCCGCCCCGCGACAATCATTGAAGGCCAGGTCCTGGCCGCTGATTCCGGCCAGCCCATTCCTCACGCAACCATCGCGGTTGCAGCCGGCGAGGGCAGGCTCGGCGGCATGTTCACAACGCGGTTCCGCGCCGACGCGCAGGGCCGATTCGAGGCCAACCCTTCCACAGGTGATCATTTCCGCGTGACCGCGTATCCGACCAGTGGCCAGCCCTACCTTTCTCCGCCAGTCGAGTTTGCATGGACCAAGGGTGCCGTGCGGAAACACCTCGACATCCCGCTGCCTCGCGGCGCTCTGATCCGGGGCAAGGTCACCGAGCAAGCCTCGAGTACTGTGCTTTCGGGCGCGACTGTGCAATTCCAGTCGACGAATCCCCGCGCGAGCAATCAAGGCGGTTCATTTTCCATCGTCGCCAGCAAGGACGATGGTTCATTCCAGATCGTCGTCCCTCCCGGGAAAGGCCATATGCTGATCTTCGGCCCCAGCCCCGACTTTATCCTCGAATCGATCGGCGACCGAATGCTCCGCAACGGTCAGCCGGGTGGTCGCCGCAACTATGCCCACAAGATCCTCGCCTATGAAGCCCAGGCCGGAACCCCGACCCAAACGATCGACGTCGCGCTCCGTCGGGGAAACACAGTGCGCGGTCGGGTCATCGGCCCTCAGGGACAAGCGGTGAAGGAAGCAAGAATCCTCTCCCGACTTCACATCGAAAACTACCGCCCCCAATGGAGGGGCGACTTCAAACGCCAAGCAGCGATCGATGGCGTCTTCGAGCTGAACGGCCTCGACCCCGAGAAAACCGTACCAGTCTATTTCCTCGACGCCGTGAACCAGTGGGGCGCCGCCGCCGAGCTCGCCGGCAAGCAAACCGGCAAGGAACTGACCATCCAGCTCGAGCCCTGCGGCCAGGCCGTGGCCCGGTTCGTCGGCCCCGACGGCAAGCCACTCGCCTCCGTCGATCTGAGGCAGTTGTCTATTTTCGAGATCCTGGTCACCCCCGGCCCGCATTGGATGACCTTCGACAAGAACGGTCAATCCCAGCTCGCCGCCGACGCAGACTCTGTCGGCGCGATCGATCGCGATCACTACGCGGATCGTCAGCTCACGGACGCCGCCGGACGAATCACCTTCCCGGTCTTGATCCCAGGCGCGCTCTACCGCATCAGCGACTACTCAACCAGGAATGTCGACCGAAAGGGCGTCCAGATCCGCAAAGACTTCACCGTCAAGCCCGGCGAGAAACTCGACCTGGGTGACATCCTGATCGAAAAACCGTCCGGATCCTGACCTCGATCCATCTCCCCTCGCGACCCCAACCCCATATCGTTGAATTCTTCGTTACCTTCGTTTCCTTCTGTTTCAACCTGGAGACCAGTAACATAGTCATCCGCCATAGGATCTCCACGCCGTCTGTGCATCTCGGAGAACTGCGGTCGCGCCGCGGGGCGGGGTCAGAGACCCGCGCCCAACAATGCCGCGCTGCCGCGTTGGGATTGATTATCATCGGGCCGCGGAAATCCGCGTTGTCAGCCGGATTGACCCTCCAGTCGCACCCCACGATAATCGATCGCGGCATCAAACACCGCGACCGAACTGCGTCTTCTTTCGTCAGGTCAAGGCCATGAATCGCTTCACCGTTCTGCTCGTGCTAGCGGTCTCCGCCGTCCCCGCGCGCCTCCACGCAGCCGACGAGCCGCGCCCCATGACATTGCCGCAGCACGCCCTTTCCGTCCCCGAGCACACCCCCGCGCCCGATTTTGAAGCAGAAGGCGTCAAGGCAATCTTCTTCGAGGGTGTCCCCTGGAAAGGCAAGCCCACGCATGTCTTCGCCTGGGTCGGAATTCCCAAGCTGGAACCCGGCAAGAAAGCGCCCGGAATCGTCCTGGTGCACGGCGGCGGCGGCACGGCGTTCGACTCATGGGTAAGGCTCTGGGTCTCGCGCGGCTATGCCGCCATCGCCATGGACACCTGCGGCTGCGTGCCGAAGGGAAGCTACGGAAAATGGGAACGCCACGAGGCAGGCGGCCCACCAGGCTGGGGTGACTTCGAACACACCGACGAGCCCATGTCCGAACAGTGGCCCTATCACGCCGTGAGCGACGTCATCCGGGCACACTCCCTGCTCCGCGCGATGCCCGAGGTCGACCCCGATCGCATCGGCATCACCGGAATCTCCTGGGGCGGATACCTCACCTGCATCGTTGCCGGCCTCGACGACCGCTTCAAGTTCGCCGTTCCGGTCTACGGCTGCGGCTACCTGGGCGACAACTCGGCGTGGGCACCGGAGTTCAAAAGACTGGGTTCGAAAGGTGACCGCTGGCTCGCGATGTGGGATCCGTCGCATTACCTCAAGAACGCCAGGATGCCCATGCTCTGGGTCACTGGCACGAACGATTTTGCCTACCCGCTCGACTCACTGCAAAAGTCGTATCGCACGGTCCCCGGGCCGAGCACCTTGTGCATCCGCTTGCGAATGCCTCACGGTCACAACGGTCCCGGCGAGAACCCGCCCGAGATCCTCGCGTTTGCAAACGCAATCGTGGGGCAGGGGGCCCCGCTCGCGACCGTCGAGAAGCAAGGCCGCGACGGCCAGCACGTCTGGGCCCGATTCCAGAGCAAGACACCGGTCATGAAGGCGGAGCTGCTTTACACGGAAGACCCAGGCTCCTGGACCACTCGCCTCTGGAAAACAGCACCCGCCGCCATCGACAAGTCCACCCACACCGCAAGCGCAACCCTGCCCGCGAAGGCGATGGTTTACTATCTGAATTTGACCGATGATCGCAACTTGATCGTGAGCACTCCGCACGAAGAAACAACCGCGAAGGAACCCGCCAAGGTCTTCGTCGGCTACCTTTACGGCCATCCGCGTCACATCAACTTCAAGCTTTATACGCACCTTTGCCATGCGTTTCTCGTCGCCGACGCGGATGGCAACGTTCGCAAAGACCGGAATGTCCCCAGCCGTGATGTGACCGCCAAAGCTCATGCGGCCGGCGTGAAAGTCTTGCTCTCCCTGGGCGGCTGGGGGTGGGACGATCAGTTCGCGTCGATCGTGTCGAAGCCCGAAGCCGAGGATCGCTACGTCAAGTCCGTGATCGACGTGGTTCGAGACAATGACTACGACGGCATCGACCTGGACTGGGAATACCCCGACAAGGAGAAAGAGGTGATCGGCTTCGAGCGGCTGACCCGGCGCCTGCGCAAGCAGATCGACGAGATCGGCAAGGCCCGGAACCAGCCGATGTTCCTGACCATGGCCGCGTCATCCAACCCCGGCACGCTCAAGTGGCTGGGCAAGGATTTCCTGCTCGAAACCATGGATTGGATCAACGTCATGACCTATGACTACACGGGCAACTGGACGAACTACGCCGGCCACCACTCACCGCTCTTCGCCTCGTCGAAGCAGCCTGGCCCTCCGCGCTCGACCGAGCTCTCGATGAAATACCTGCTGAACGAGCGTGGCATCCCCGCCAATCGCCTGGCGGTGGGCATCCCGCTCTACGGCCGCGGCTTCCCTGTCGCGGAGCCGTACGCATCAACCAAGGACGCACCGAGGACTCGCGTGCCCGGCGGCGGTTACAACAACCTGATCAAGCTCGTGAAAGAGAAAAACTGGACGCGCATCTGGGACGCACAGACGCGCAACCCCTGGCTGATCGCCCCCGACCACAAATCCGTGATCGGCTACGACGACGCCGAATCCGTCGCCGCCAAGACCGAATGGGCCATGAAACAAGGCTTCCGCGGCGTCTTCTTCTGGGAAATCGGCGCCGACCTCATGCCCGACGATACCAATCCCCTCCAAGAAGCATCACGAACGAAGATGGACGCGAGCCGGGAGGGCCATTAACGCACACGCGGCACGGACCATTGGACAGAAAACCCTTCGCGGAGAGGCTGTCATCTTTTGGCCGCGTTGCGGTAACTCGGCCGTTGGGCCTAGTCGGCTGTGATTCACCGCTTGGTCGCTCGGTTAGTGCCGCCGATTCACGCCAGTTCTCCAATAGCCCAGCCGTTGACGCAAACGCGCTTTCCTATTTTGTCCCTTTTTTGCAAAGTACCGCTCATTCCGCCAGTTTGCCCATCGCTGGGCACAGTCTCCCTGCGACAACCAGGTTGTGAGCAATTGCAAACAACAATGCGACGGCGCGGCAACGCGGTTGGCCACGCACGGGCATAAACCAGAATCCTCGATTGCGAGCCTGGGCGTTGACCCACTCGGCTGTTTGGCCTCGCAGCCGGTAGATCAGCTTCGCGGCCTCGGTCCCCATTCGGATCCGCCAAGCGGCAACCGCTTCGCTGTCGCCCTTCTTTGCGGTGTAGGGATCTTCTCCATTTGCCTGTTTCTTTTTCTCGTCTCTGATCGGCCCGTATACGATGCAGCCGCGTTGGGCCGCCTGATCGATCGAGTCCTTGGTCGTGAAGCCACCGTCAACCAATGCCTCATCCGGAATTCGTTCGTAACGCTCCTCCAACTGGTCGAGCATGGGCGGAAGTTCTTCGCCATCGTTCCCTGCGTTGGTCACCTCCACACCCACAATCACACCGCTTTCGGTGTCTGTTGTGAATTGAACGTTATATCCCGGCCGGAATCCTCCGTCTGGAAACTTCATGATCCTCGCGTCGGGGTCGGTGGTCGAAGCACGCGCTTCCCGCCCCTTGCGGCCGTAGGACTCGTCACGTTCGCGTTGCAGCTCCTCGCACTGCCGCATCGCTTCTTCGATCCGTTGCTGTCGCTTGTTGGCGGCACGCTCCCGCGCCGCTCGCTGCCGTCGAGTCAGCTCTGCTGTGTCCTCCTCGGCCAGTTTCTTCAGCGCCTCAACCTGCTCCTTCGCCGCTTTCAGGCACTCCTCCAGGCTACCGCGACGACGAAACGAGCTCTTGCCCGCGCTGGCACGCACTCTCATTCCGTCCTGAGCGACCCGGTCCATTTTCACCAACCCCGCATGGAGCAGGGTGCCCACGATCTGCGTGAGCAGTTCGTTCAACTTCTCGCCCCCACAAGCGAGGAAGTGGGACAACATGCTGTGGTTGACGGTTACGCCGCCGCACAGCCACTGGTACGGCAGACTCCCTTGGTTCTTTTCGCACAGCCGTTCGATTTCACGGGCGCTGCCGACTCCCTTCAATGTGGCGAAAACCCGCAATCCGACCAGCAAGCGCGGGTCGGTGGCATCTCGGCCGACATGTCGCTCGACGGCCTTGATCTCGCCGAGCCAGGCTTTCAGATCGAGCTTGCAGACCGCCGCCCAGACGACCCGGGCCGGATGGTCGGCCTCGAGCAATTCATCGAGCGATGCCCAGCGCATCTCGATCTGGTCGCGTACGGGACACCGCAGCCGCGGCTTGCCAGTTGGCATCGACTGGGCAGCCTGGGCGGGAGAGGGCTGATCGGGCAAGTCTTCTGGGCTAAAGAGAGGAAGTGTCATGACGCTCGTCCTGCAACACCGGGGCTGCGTGGGGCTCATGCGGCGGACTACATGCATGGTATTAGAACGTGAACACTATACAAAATCAACCCCAACGCCGAAAAAATCACAGCCTCGGAGCGAAGGGCGACATTGAGTCGATACCATGCCGCATTGCTGAGCTGATTCAGGTTCACTGAAGTGATCTTCTTGTCTTACAGTCACGCCCTCCACGATCCATCGAACGACCGCGTGTTTACGAGTAACAAAGAAATCGCGCAAAGCCGTTACTCTTGGCGTTGCAGGCGTGTCGGTTGAGTGATTGCACTTTTTTTGGAGGCTTTTGTTGCCGAGCGGGCAAACTCGTCGCATATTAATACATAAGGGAGAGTGAGCGAACGCGCGATGCCGGCGCAATGCGCGGCTTCCTCTCTTTTCCTTTCCTACCTCCTCGTCGATGTCCATCCTTTCCTGAAACAAGGCAGCATTCCTTCGTTAACAACACGAGTCGCACCTGGGATACTATCGCCGAATGGGACTTCTCGGTCGATCACGCTTGGGTGGTGGCCCTGTTTCCGAGCAAGCGGCGCGAACTTGGACTGGGTGAGATCCGCGGGTGGTCGAATGCTGTTCAGTTCCCGTAATCCTTGTGGGGTAAGGACGCGCGACGAATCTACAAAACGAAATCGTCGGTGAGGGTGGGGAGTGAAGGTGGGAGCAGGATTAAGATTAGTATCAGGATTAAGATCAAGAGGACGAGCAGGAGCCCCTGGAATGGGGGAATTGCGCTTGACGAAAATCTCTCGAGTTTTTCGCCGCGCCCAGCGTGGGACTACCTTGGCCCGCGGGGAGGGTGAATTTCCACCCCGCGGGCCGAGGGATCCTCGCCCGACTCTGATGGCGTTTTTTGGCTTATTCCTGGGGATTTCCTTGCTGCTTCAGGGTGTGATGACCAGCCGTGACGCGCGGTTGTAAACCGCAATCAGAATGAGACTGTTTTTGGGGTCAGGAGTCCCATTTCGTCCCATTTTGCCCCATTCACTTCTACTTATGATTTCGGCCCTTTGGGGCTTGAAACATGGCGAGCGTTTGCTGGCGGCCTAGGGCTCACGCCCCCAGGCCGTACGATGTCGCCCCTTTGGGGCTTAAGCGAACGAACCCGAGCCGAATCGAGCGGCTGGAGATCGTACCGCTGGGATCCGTCACCGCTGCGTCACCTCTGCGTCATCGCATAACTCAATTTGCAACAGAGAGTTACCGCGATTTTCCCGAGGGTCCGATTATTCCTGCGTCATCGGTTAAGTCAAGACGCTGCAAGGGGATGACGCAAGTGACGGATGACGCAGGCCCAAAGAGTTTTTTCGTGCGGATTCGCACTGCTGCGGGGCCGGGTTCGCGCGTTGCTGTTCAAGCGCGGGAGGTATCAGCCTCGCGATGCGCGCTCATTGTGCGTGAGCGCTGGTGAGAAATCTCGTGCACCAATTCGACCAGATACTTCACATTCTCAACCGGCGTCTCCTGCAAGATCCCATGCCCCAGGTTGAAAATGTGCCCGGGCCGCCCGGCCGCCTGCCCCAGAATGCGACGGGTCTGATATTCGATTTCCTGACGCGAGCTCAGGAGCACCACCGGATCAAGATTCCCCTGCACGGCCACCCCCGCGCCCAGTCGCCGCCAGGCTTCGTCAAGCTCGACCCGCCAGTCGAGCCCGATCACGTCACCACCTGCATCACGCTGCCGCTCGAGCAAGGTCGCCGTGCCCGTGCCGAAGTGGATGACCGGCACATCCTGGTCGAGCTTTGCAAAGAGCGCCGCCATGTGCGGCTCCACAAACCGCGCATAGTCATGCGGGCCGAGCGTGCCCACCCAGCTATCGAAGATCTGGAGCGCCTCCGCGCCGGCGGCAGCCTGCGCGTTCAAGTACAACGCCGTCGCCGAAACCAAGCGCTCCAGGAGCGCGTGCCAGCTCCCCGGGTCGCGATACATGAACGCCTTCGCTTGCTCGTAATGACGCGAACCACCCCCTTCGATCGCATAGCACGCCAAAGTGAACGGCGCTCCCGCGAATCCGATCAATGGGATGTGCGATGGCAGCGCTCTCCGGATGAGCTTGATCGCGTCGGTCACGAACTCGAGGGGTGCGATTTGTTCGAGCGCCCGCACCCGCTCGACGTCCGCTCCCGCTCGTACGGGATTGTGAATGATCGGCCCCTCACCCTTGGCGAATTCGAGCTGAAACCCTAGCGGCTCGAGGATCAGAAGGATGTCGGCGAACAGAATCGCGGCGTCGACGCCCAGCACTTCGGCCGCCGTGACAGTCACTTCCGCCGCCAGCTCGGGCTGTTTGCAAAGCTCGAGAAACGGCACTTTCGCGCGGATCGCCCGGTACTCCGCCATGTACCGCCCGGCTTGCCTCATCAGCCAGACCGGCGTCACCGCGGTGGGCTGCCGCCGGCAGGCCTTGAGGAACAGTGACTCGTCGCGCGGCGAGATCGATTCGGCAGCCGAGGGCAGGGGGCTCTCGCACATTTCTTGAGGCACAGTCGAAATCGCGCTTTCCGTGGGTTGGCGCTGGCTCTGCGAGCGCTCTGTTGTAGCAGGCACACTCCGTGTGCCGCCCGCTGCGAGTTCCGGATGCATGACACTGACCCGGCCGCTACTCACTCATTCTACAAGCTGTCGCACCCAACCGGCAGTCTCACGCCCCCAATTTCGTCGCCCACACTGTGCCGATCGCACCACTCGCTCTACAATGCGGTAAACGTATCGCTGCAACGAGACGGGGACCGGCCGACCATTCGAGGAACAAGACCCGCCATGACCGATCCATCCACGAGCACTGCGCCCCTACAGACTGCCGCCACCGCCGATCATTCTCCCTTCGATCAGCTCGACGAAACCCTTCGCTCGAGCGGCCCAGCCGCCGCAATCGACGGCTTGATCGACCACCTCGATTCATCCGGCGAGTACCGCGCTTTGCTCGATGCGCTCCTGCTCAAGGCTCGCCACGAGCTAGGCCTGCCGATCCTGTCGGTCGGCAAGCTGGCCGACCTACCGGATCCCGCTCGCACGCAGTACGAAGACAAATACATCGCGGCCATCCGCCTGGTCGGCTCCCGATACCTCGAAAAGGGCGACATTCCCACCGCGTCGGCCTACTATCGTGCCATCGCCGAGACCGAACCTGTCGCCGCAGCGATCAACGCCTATCAGCCTGCCGAAAACGATGAACGGTTGGGGGCCGTGATCGAGGTGGCCTTGAACCATGGAGTCAATCCGCGCAGGGGTTTCGAGCTGATTCTCGAGAACTACGGCACGTGCCCGGCGATCTCGGCCTTCGAGCAGCTTCCGCCTCAAGGCGACGCCGTTCGCGCTGCGTGCGCCGAGCGGCTCATTCGTCATCTTCACAGTGAGCTCACCGCGAATCTGCGCGCCGAGATCACCCGCCGCGGTCAGGTCCTTCCGCCCGAGGGGACCACGATCGCCGGACTGATCGCCGGCCGCCCCTGGCTCTTCACCGACGAAGCCTACCACATCGACATCTCGCACCTGGCGTCCATCGTGCGGATGTCCTTGCTCGCACGGGACCGCGAGGCGATCGCAACGGCGGTCGACCTCACCGCCTACGGACGATGCCTCTCTCCGCGGTTGGTCTTCGACGGCTCGCCCCCCTTCGACAAGATCTTCGACGACCACGGTGTGTATTTGAACGCACTGATCGGCCGCGAACCCGACATCGCCATTGCGCATTTCCGGCGAAAGCTGGGTGAGGAGATCCAGCGCAACGAAGAGGGAGACCCCGTGCCGGCGGCCCAGGTCCTGGTCAAGCTGCTGCTCGAATGCGGCAAGCTCGACGAAGCAATCGACGTCGCCGCCGCCCACCTCGCCGGCATCCCCGAATCTTCGCTGGCCTGCCCTTCGCTCAACGAGCTTTGCCAGAAGGCCGGCCAAAGCGATCGCCTCGCCCAGGTCGCTCGCGAAACCGGCGATCTCGTCAGCTTCACCGCCGCGCGGCTCCAATCAGCGCAGAGTCCCTGAGGTCGCCGCCTCGATCCGATTGCCCGAACGAATCGCGGCGCAGGCAAGAACGTCAAGGTCTTCGACGCCGTGACGGGAGCCCTTCTGGGCTTTTTCAAAGGGTTGAGCCGACTTGCTCGTCCCCGCCCGCATCGGCCACCAGCCCGGCTTTCGCCAGCTCATCCGCCGGCAGCTCGTAAAACCGCGAAAGCAGATAATCCCGCCCCCAGTCCTCGTTCTCGATCGCATCCAGCGGCGGCAGGTCAAGGACACCAAAATGACCGGTGAGAATGTCGTAGGCCTCGCTCACGGACAGCTCGACGATGCGAATCAGCGCCATGCTGAAGCGTCCTGCGCCGCTGGATCGGGATATCTCACGCCGATGGGCGCAAGCTGCCAGAGTCCGTTGCCGCGATCGACCCAGTGGTATCCCGGAGGTGCCACCCACATGCCCTGGGCGTTCGCCTTCACAGTCGCGCGGCGCCGCTCTTCATAACGGACATGGGCTTCCTCGTTCCGCGCCGCGAAAAAGATGAATGCTGCGAGCGCCAGATGGATCGGCTCACCCGTCCAGCGCAGGGCCGCGAACGCAAACAGAACTGCCAGTACCTGCCCCACGATCGACGCCACGTGCGTTGCCTGGGCTCGACCAAGCATGGTGCTCAACCCCGCTCGCAGCACCCGCCCGCCATCCATGGGAAACGCGGGAATGAGATTGAACAACCCGAGCCCGAGGTTCACCAGCAGCAGCTCGCCCAGAAACGAGCTGAAGCTCGACGTCAGACCGAATCCGGCGGCACCCAGAAAGAAGACGCTGGTGATCGCGGCCGCGATGGCGAAATTGACCGCTGGCCCGGCCAGCGCGATCAGTAGCTCCGCACCCGGCGCGCGCGGCATGCGCTCCAGCCGCGCCACGCCACCAATAGGGTAGAGCGTGATGTCAATCGTGCGGATGCCGAACTGCCGCGCGGCAAGCGCGTGCCCCAACTCATGCAAGAGCACGCACCCGAACACCGAGCAGGTGAAGAGGATCGACTCAACCGGCCCACCACGTATGTTCCGCAAGAACCAGAAAACCAGGAGAAAAGTCGCGTGCAAATACAGATCGATCCCCGCAACCCGCCCCATCTTCCACGAAAGCCTCATGAATCCTGTTTCCTTTCCCCCGGGATGATCCCCCGATCCTCCCTCTCATTGTACTTCGTTCGCGTCAAGAGGAAAGTTCATTCAGACGCAGGTGCAACGTACGCTCACGCGCGAGGGCGAATCATCGCGTGAATGACGCAGTTTGTCTCGAGCGCGATTGAGGCCGCACCGGACGATCCTGACGCCCGAGAATCCCAGGCCGCGGGACGACGTAGCCTTCGCCCGACCGACGGGCTGCACACAGGCCCATTGTCGCCCTTCGCTCCGCGAACGGACCTCCTCGAGCCACTCAGCGCTCGAGAATCCCCGGCCGCGGGATGACGTACCCCTTCACAGCGACCTCGATCGCCGGCCAGTCGGCCATCTTGGTGACGACTTCATAGCCCCGCGCGTCGATGATCACCGTGTCTTCGGTGCGCGCTGAGCCGACGCTCGGGCTCCACGCCAGCGCCATGTGCGAATCGAGCACCAGCGACGAATCAGGCCGCAGCAGCACCTCACGCGGCGAATAGCCGATCAAGCACCCCTGGTAATCCAGCGTCCACTCGTGGGGATGATCGAATTTCTCGTAGATTCGCTTGGCGCGGCGGAAGACTTCAGAAATCACCTGCTTCGGCCGCGAAAAGAAGATGCAGGTGGCGTCGACCATCGTGGCCAGCGCATGATTCTCGCGAAACTCCGGCTCGACCTTGCCAAATGCGACCGTGCGCGTGATCGATGCACAGAGCCCATGCCGTCGCCCGGTTACCGCAATCGTCGCTCGCCTCCGGATCGGTGAGTCCTTGAAGGTCGGCTGCCGGAATCGGCTCAGACGATCGTCGCTGGCAACCCGCAAGTCAACCGGCACCACGCCCTCGCGAATCAGCCGATGCGCAAGGTGGCCAGCCACGTCGGCTTCACGCTCCCCCGGAACGAAGTTCCGGCACGTCGCCTCGACCGCCAGGCTGATCGTCCGCCCCAGCTCACGCAGCCGCTGGCGCTCGATCGTCGTCAGTCGCCGCCGCAAGTCGAAAAGGCCGTCACTCTCTCGCCGGAGGTGCGAATAACCCGACTGCCCCAGATCGGTCGCAACCCGCTTGTTGTGGCACAGCTCGGCGAGCACCTGGTGCGGCTCGTCGTACCATGGCCGCTCCTTGAGCTGAAACCCCAGCCCCGCAAGCTCCTCCTCAAACACTCGGCTGCTCTGCACATTGTCGGCGACCACCGCCCGTGATGTGCGGCTGATGTAAAGCAGAATCGAGCTCTGGTCCGAGCCCAGTGTCTGCGCCAGATCGCCGCCGGAGGTAAACCACGCCACGGAATCAGCCAGTCCGAAAACAACCGCATCTTGCCCCGTGGCGTCGAGAAACTGGCGGATCCGCTCGTGTTTCTCCTCGATATCCCCGCGTCGTCGCGTGAGTTCCTCCCCTTCGTGGTCCGAAGCCGGATCGCGGAGGGCCGGAAGCGTGTCCGTGTTCGGCCGATCGCTGGCGGTGAACAACACGCGGTCCCACTCGCCCGAAAGCTCATGAGCACCGGGTATTGCTGAGCTAACACCATCAACACCAATCGCGATAGTCACAGTGCCGCCTCCCACCAACGATTCCGCACCACCACCGCCATGCAGAGGACCTGGTGATCCCACTCATGAAATCATCGCGAATGAATTAGATAGGTTTCACTCATCCTTCCAGGTTGTGTCGAGAAATTCAAGAATCTGCCGGATCAATTTCCGGTAATGGCCTGGAAAGTCGAGGTCGTGACCTCCATTCACGAGCACCAGCCGATTCCGTACGCCTGCCTCGGAGAGCGCATTCGCCAGCTCCACCGATTGGGTGTAAGGGATCAAGGGATCCTGCCTCCCTTGCACCAGAAACATCGGCGGATCACCCGCAGAAACATGATCGGTCGGCGACGCCGCAGTGTACGCAGCCGGCACCTGTTCGGGCGTCCCACCCAGGAACTGCCTCACCGCCCGGCCCGCCAGCGGGCTCTCCACTTCGAGAGAAGTCAGATCGGCCGGGGTCGAAAAGGCGACCACAGCCTCCACCGACGACGCGCTCGTCGCCTCTCCCGACCCCGTGACCGAGTCTGTTCCGACCAGGGCCGCAAGATTGGCACCCGCCGACTCGCCAATCGCCGCGATCTCGTTCGGATTGATCCCCAACATGCTCGCGTTTTCCCGCACCCACCGCACCGCCGCTTGCACGTCCTCCAGATTCACCGGCCATGTCGGTTTGTTCCGCGCCGAGAGTTCATAGTCCGGCGCGATCACCACATATCCTCTTGGCACGAATGCACTTGCAATCCGCGCGCCATAACCCGCCTTGTCCAGCCGGCGCCACCCGCCCCCATGAATCGCGATCAGCGCCGGTCGACCCGCGGCCGAAGGCCCACCCGACGGCAAGTAAACGTCGAGCCGTTCGCTGCCGCCGTTCACGGTCGCGAACGGAACGTTCAATTCCCGCGTCGAGTCTCGCGCACCGGTCACTCGCCGCTGCTCCGAATGCCCCTGCCATGCCGGATGCGCCGCCACGCGCACACCCGGGTCAAACGAGGACAGTAATCTCCTATCCTCCAGAATCTCAACGCCTTGCGGCGCAAATCGTCGCGTCGTGCGCGACCGCGACCCCAGCGTTCGCCCACGGGCACCGGACCGCACCGGGGCCGCCGTCGAGCCGTTGAATTGCATCGATCTCTCGCCCGGGGCCAAGCCCTGCTGCCACACCAAGTTGCCGATCGCCCTGGCGACATTGATCCGTTCCCTCACGGTGTCGCAATCGAAACATTCCACACAAATTGTGGAAACGCAAGCCTTTCGCTTCGTTGTACAATCGAATCAGCGCCGGCAGCGCGGACGAGCACTGCTCGTCTCGCGTCTTTCCGCCCGCCGGCACGTCACGTTTCGTGGAGCCGTAACCCGATGGATCCCGCCAAGCCCAAGCTGCCGTTGATTGACCAGCGCGAGATCGAGGCCCGGATTGTCGGACCGCTCATCCGCGCCTTCGCGACGGAACTCGGCGATGCGCGCACGCTGGAAATCGTCCGCAACCTGATCCACGATCTCGCCCGCAATGCCGGCAGCGAGCTTGCCCGGGCCGTCGGCGAGCACACGCTCGAGGCCTTCGCACAAGGGCTCGACCGCTGGAAAGAGAACGGAGCGCTCGAGATCGACGTGCTCGAAAAATCCCCCGATCGCCTCTCGTTCAACGTCACTCGCTGCCGATACGCCGAAATGTATAACGCACTCGGATTAGCAGACCTCGGCGGCACCTTG
The DNA here is from genome assembly GCA_963823665.1 of uncultured Planctomycetota bacterium. Classification (GTDB taxonomy): domain Bacteria; phylum Planctomycetota; class Planctomycetia; order Isosphaerales; family Isosphaeraceae; genus CAVXHV01. The sequence goes on along the minus strand of CAWGMQ010000006.1, from coordinate 64,084 downwards.
TCATGCCAGCGCGACTACGCCTTGATCCAAGGCTTCAACCCCGACATCGAGCTCACGCGCACTCAGACGATCATGGAAGGCGCCTCGCATTGCGACTTCCGCTTCCGCGTTCGCGCGCCGGCCGCCGCGCCTTAGCCTCGACCAGCAGCCTCGGTCGCTTTTTGACCACCCGATGGCCGAGCTTGTGCCGGCGTGTCGGCTCCGATCGCAAACCGGCACGGCCGTCCCAGAACCTTCGCCCAGAGACGCTTCTGCTTGTCGGTAAGGACTGCGATCGCTTTCCTCGTGATCTCGATGTGTTCCTCGTAAGTCAACGGACCCTGTCGAACGCGAGCTTTCATCCGATCGCCATAGACTCGCGACACCTGATCCCGCTGCTCATCCGTCAGTCCCAGGAAGTCGATGACGACTGGCCGGCTGAGCAGCGCAGAGACTCCCTCCCACTGGAGGTCGATCTGGCCCAGCCGCTCGCGCTGTTCGGGCGTCAAATACTTGCTCAGCCATTCGCTACCCGCTTCATCAATTGCCCGCCGTGCGGCGACCACTCCGGGGCCGGACTTGCCCTTCAACCCGAGCGCCCTGCCGTACAGCATTGCGGCAAACCGATTAACCTCGGCGATTTTGGTCGGCTCGAGCCCGAGATCCTTTTGGATGTCTGACCGGACCAAGAGAAAGAGCAGCGGCGTACGCACTCCCAGCCGGTCATCCAGCGGCTCGGCGCCAAACGCGGTTCCCTTCGAGACCGGAACGAGTAAGCAGCCCAGGAGAACAAAGGGGACAACGAGCCTCCGACCCGCACGCATCATTCCACCCCCCGCGCGATCGGCACGCCCGCGCGATTCACCCGCCGCCCCGAAGCGCAACCCACGCAAATTCACGCGACTGCGGTGTGACGCACTGGCTCCGCCGCTGTTCCGGTGTAGCAGGCACACTCCGTGTGCCGTGCGCCGAAGTTGCCGGATGGGTGCCACGTGCCACTGGCTCCGCCAGTGGCCAGTGTGCCATGCCCGGGCGGATCACCGTCCCGGAATGACGAAAAGCCATTCAGGGCGACACCCACGGCAACTTATACGTGCAATGCCAAGTCGTGGGAAGACCAGATCCCCCCACAACGAAAACGGCCCTTCCAGGGATTTTGCCCTGGAAGGGCCGTGACTGCTGGGTTATTTGGTACAACACTGGGCCGAGGAAAACGCCCCTGGCTGACTCACTCGTCGTCCCCGCGCAGCTCGCGAAGACTCTTTCGTTTCGGAGATGTCGCCGCCGGCTTGGCCGGGGCCGCTGGCTTCGGCGGCGCCGCCGTGGCGGCAGGCGCCTCGTCTTCGTCTTCGGGATTCGCTTTCGCAGCAGCCTGGCCGTTCGTGGCCCCGCCGTTCTTTGTCACGCCGCCGGGTCCACCACCGCCGAATCTACCAAAGGGCCCACCACCACCCATGACGGTTCGGTCAAACGTCGGGCCGACCAAACTCTTGAGCGTCGCTCGCTGACGCGGATACAGCGCCTTGGTGATCATTGCGTAAGAATCGTTTTCCAGGGCTTTCTGCTTCGCTTGCTGCTTCTCTCTTTCCTCCTTGACCTCCGGCATCTCATTCATCTTCTGCATTTCGTCCCGCATCTTCTGGAACGCTGCGGGGTCAAATTGCTGCTGGTTGCCCCGATTACCGTTCTGGCCTCCGCCGTTATTTCCGCCGGCATTCCCGGCGTTTCCGTTGTTGTTCCCGCGATTGCCGCGGTTGCCGCGATTGCCGCCGTTAAACCCAAACCCCTGGAAATCGGGATTAGCCTTCTTCATCGCGGCGTCCATCGCCTCCCGGTTCGTCTTCCGCATGTCCCGCTCGACTTGCCGCTGGCCGTCGCGCATCTCGGTGAGCTGGGCCACCTGCTCCTCCGTCAGGTTCAGCTTCTCGATCATGTCTTCTCGCAGAACGATCCACGGTCCCGAAGGGTCAAGTTGGAGCTGAATCTGCTTCAGACGCGCCACCTGCTTTTTGTCCAGGATCTTGCCCAGGCTTTGCTCGGCAGACGTGCGAAGCTGCGTCATCGTATCCCGGAACTCTTGCATCTGTTCCTGCTGCTCCGGCGTCATGTTGAAACGACCGCCACGGCCACCGCCATTTCCACCACCGCCGCCGCCATTTCCGCCGCCGCCGTTCCCACCGCCGCCGCCACCGTTCCCACCATTCTGGGCTCCTCGGCGGCCTCCACCTTGGCCATTGTTATTGCCACCACCACCACCGTTACCGCCGCCGCCCGGACCACCACCCGGCCCGCCGCCAAAGAAGCCACCCGGCCCGCCGCCGCCGAATCCCATTGCCGTCGTGAGCTCACGCGTCTTGGCGGCGATCTTATCCGAAATCCCCTTGATCGCGGCCTTCTGCTTGTCGGTCGTCTTCAGCTCGGCCTTCTGAATGCCCTCGTTCGACGCCAAACCCAGAAGGCTATTGAAGCCCCCGCCGCCGAACCCGCCGCCGAACCCGCCACCAGGCCCGCCTCTGCCACCACCTGGCCCGCCACGGCCACCGCCCTGCTGCTGACCTCCCGGCTGCTGCTGCTGTTGGGCAAGCGAGGTCAACGCGCAGGCCGCCAATGTTAAGAATGTCGCGGTTGTGATGATCGTCAATTTAAGTCGTGCCATCACAAACTCCTCTGGCTCGACGCCGATTAGCTTCCTGGTTCCGGGTGCCCTCGAAACGCCGAGGCCCTCGTTGTGCATTATTAGTGAAAGTAGCGGCAGTTCAGACAGTTCGGGCCTGACTACTTCCAAAAATTCACCAAGATTATTCTGACGTGCAGGGACCGCGCCCACAAGAAGCAATCGCCAAGTTCCCGCCAGTCAGGGCCTTCACCCCGAAGTGGGAGCCAGCATGGGAGCAGCCAACAGCCATCCCAAGAGCGCCAGCATCGCCGCCAGACTCACCACCCGAACGATCAACCGGTAGCGCGCAAACCGCTTTCGCACAACACCTTGCTCACTCTCGGAATTCTCGAATTCGGCGATCTCAGCAACTGATCCGCGTTCCGCGTTCGCCAGGAGGTTCATCCCGACCAGGTGCACCAGCCACAGCACCAGGAACCCGACTCCCTGTTCAAGCCACGCGCTCCAGTGAACGCCGTTCACCAGTCGTTTCCACACACGAACCGGTTCCGATTGATAAGGCAAGACCGTGAGCCCAAATTTAACTGAGTCGGTGTCGCCTCCGTCGCTCACCTGGACTTCAAATTCGAGCGGCTCCTTGGTCTCCTCGGGTGGCGTGCCGCCGATGCGGCCGGTTTCTCGATCCAGGCTCAGCCAGCCCGGCAGTGCCCCAGTAGCCGACCAGTCCGGCGGCCCGCTGCCGCCACTCGCCGCCAGCGCCACGAGGTACGCCCGCCCGGCAATCGCTTCGGGTAGTCGCGGGGGCGTCGCAATCCTGAGCGGCCCCCGCCCTTTCTGACTCCCCGATTCCGATGTCTGGTTCTTCCGCTCGTCAAGGTCCACCGCTTTGGGTAACAGCGCCATGATGACCATCGTCAGAAGCAATATGAACAAAAGCGCACCGGTCAGTTTGGTGACGACCACCGCGACGAACGAGTCTTCGCCGGAACTGCCAAACTCGACGCCCGAGCCCCCGCCTCGCCGCGACCGCCGCATCGCCGTGCCTCCCGTCAGACTTCTCGTTACCGCATCGAATCACGCCACGCGAATGGAATCGCCTCGTTGCGGTCCCGTCTCGCTGCGCTCGTCGAACAGCTTCTTGACGATGCTTCGATACAGCGCGTTCCCTTGCTCCATGCTCACGTTCAGCATCTCCAGCGCATCCTTGAGGTTAGTCAAGCTGTGAGCAAGCTGCTCCTGAGTGGCCCGGCTCGAGCGTTCATACGCGGCCGACCACGAGCCCGCCAGCGACTCGATCGCCGTGCCCGTTCGCTCGATCCCCCGCTGGATTTCTTCAAGACGTGGATCCGTCGATGGCCACTTGGCCAGCACAAGCTCGATCCGTGACAAGCTCGTCGACGATCGCGAAAGCGATTCGCTGGCCGATCCAATGGCCTCGAGGTCACTGCCGACGCGCCCGATGGCGTCGGCCCCCTCTCGAAACGACGCCAGTGCCGCCGGTAGCCGCTCGACTCCGCTGGCGAAATGCGTGATCGGCCCTCGCAGGCTCTCACCCAGCTTTTCAGCCTGTTCATGCAACGAACGCGCAGCCGGCTCGATCACGAGCGCCAGCTTCTTCCCCAGCTCATCCACATACGGCCCGATCACTTCGATCAGCCTGCTCGACACAGGATCGTCCGTACCGACCCTCGGCAACAAATGGTCCACCACCCACCGGTCGACCCGGGCCAGCAGATCCTCCGCTCGCCGATGTACGAGCGTCTGCACCAGCATGAGCGCCGCGCTCAAGAAAAGCGCCAGCAGCGTGCTGTCAAACGCAATCTGCAATGCCGCCGTCACGCTCGTCAAATTCGTCAGGAATCCATCGAGGTTCTTCACCATCGGTAGCACCTTGCTGATATTCATCAAGGCGCGCGAGATTCCCTCGACCGTGCCGATAAAGCCAATCACCGGAAGAAGATAGAGGATATAGCGAGTCAACGTGAATCGACCCGCCATCTGCTCCTGATCGAGCCCGGAGCTCTCTCGGTTCACCTCCATGAGTTGCGTCACCGACGGCCGCGAATTCTCCTTCAAGCACCCCGCCAACTGTCGAATCCGGTCCGAGAGTACTCCCGGAACCGCATCGACACGCGCGCTCCCGGCATCCGACGCACCACTGCCAGCGCTCCCCATTGTCGCCTTTCGCTCCGCGAAAGGTCTTCCCTCCGTCCCCCCGCCAGCCGACCCACCGCCCGCCGCCCCGTCCGTCAGCCGTTTGAGCAACCGCGGCGCCTCCGGAAACGCCCTTTCGTTCTTCCACAGCCGATGCAGCTCGCGGCTCAAGGTCAGAACAGCCCAGAAATAGATCGCCGTCCCGACATATTGCTCCCACCCGCGCGAACATCAGTGTCGGGTTAAAGATCATCAGGCCGATCGGAAACAGGAACGCCAGGAGCAGCATCGCCGCCGCGCCGGCATATCCCCACCACTGTGTTTCCTGCCGCGTCCCTACCGCTGCCGCCATCCCTGGCCTCCTCACTCGACCCGGCTCATCCAGGCCAACCGCTAAGCCGATTCCGGCAAGACAATATCGCGTCCCTGTATTGCGACGATTGCCCAATTCGTCAAGATCAGCGCGGCGAAGTCAGAGCATCCCCGCGAAATGCGCAAGGAGGGAGGGATTTCGAGTCGGAAAATAGAAGGACGTCCGTCCCCGTGTCGACGTCCTACTTCGGCACCGCCGCCGTCGCCGGCTTGCTCGCGGCCCCGCCTGGCTTGGCCCCGGGCTTTCCCGCGTCTTGACGCAACACGACCACTCGATCGTGAATGATCAGAATGATGTCCAGCCGGCCGTCGCCGTCCACGTCGCCAATCGCCATGTCGCGCGGCTCGATCGTCTCCGCTGCGTTACGGAACGACTTGCGCTCAAACAGTTTGAAGGTGATGCCGGAGACCAGCTCCGGGTCCCCGGCGAAGCTCGCAATCTCGATCGACTGCTCGCCGATGTCCGTGAAGACCACGTCCGGCGTCCCGTCCGCGTTCAAATCGCCGGCGGCGAGGTCGGCCAGTTTGGCGTCGGTGCGCTTGGATTCATACGTGGCGATCGATTTCAATCGCTGCCCGTGAAGCCCGGTCTGCAGCACACCGAACCGGTCGGTCCCCGCAATCAAAAGATCGTCTCGTCCATCCGAATCGAGGTCTGCAACGTGCATCCCCGCGAAGTTCGATCGAGCCCACCGAGAGTGTGCCGCTGGGCCGATAAACGCCGTTCTTGTTCGAGAGGAACAAGAGCGACCGCGACGGTTGGTCGAGCAGCGCGATCTCCTTGGTGCCGTCGCCGTCGGTATCCAGAGCGGCCGCTCCCAGAATCCTGGCCGAGTTTCGTCCGGCGTTGTACTGGTCCTTGATCTTCCAGAGTCCGTCACGTGTCGAGCAGCACCCGGCGCGCAAACGTATTCTGTGCCACGAGCGTCGCCGGCCCGTCCAGATTCATGATGCTCACGCCCGCCGGCGCCAGCCGTTGAGAGGGGTCCCAGGCTCGCCGTGAAGATCCGCGGCGGACCGTCTTTTTCGCTCAAGACCAGCGTCGGCGACCCGTAATCCCTGAAAAGCAGCAAGTCGCTTCGCCCATCCTGATTGATGTCAACAGCCTTGATCGCCGAGGGAGCCGCCGTCACGCCGGCGAGTTGCACCGAAGCAGCCTGCCCCCACCGCTTCGACTTCATCTCGCCGTCCGGCCCTCGCGTGAGTGCCCTCAGCTCGAATGAATCGACGTCCGTGCCGGGCTTCGGGTGCGACGACATACTTGGCGATACTAAACAATCTCGGGCGTCTTGTCGCCGTCCAGGTCCGCCACGTCCATCGCCACCGGGTCGCCTTCAAGCGCCACAGGCGCCGGAAAACTCAATCGCCCATTCTCAAATGTGCTCCGGCCGATTTGCTTTTCCTGTTCGGAGAGGACGTACACCTCCGCTTTGCCGTCACTTCCTTGCAGAATACGGACCGTGCGGGCGTTCCCCAGGCTGGGAAAAGTCTGGCCCGAGGAGAGCCCCGAATGGCCGGTCTGAAGATAAACCCAAACTTGCGCATTGGCAGGATCGGTGACGATCACGTCCTTGCGCTTGTCGCCGTTCAAGTCGCCGACGTCAGTCGACCTCCCGCGCTCGTTCCCCTGCGGCAGTGCAAAAAAAGCCAGCCGTCCGCGCTTGTTGCTCTCGTCGGCCGCGGACTGGTCGAGCGAAAGCACCCGCGCCCTGCCCGACTGTCCCTCGAGGACCAGGATCTCCGAGCCCCCTTTGCCGTCCATCTGGCCAAACGCGATCGCGTGCGGCATGTCCAGCGCAAATCGCTGTTCCGGCCCCAGCTTCTTCTCGTCGGTCGAGAACCGGATATGGATCGGGTGGTCGCCCTCCGTGTCGACGATCACAATGTCTTTCGCGTGATCGCCGTCGATGTCGATGTGCCTTGATCAACCAGGGCGAGCTCGCGGTATGCGGCACGCGCTCGGGCTCGCTCAAGACGCCCGTGGCCGTCTGATAAACGAACGACAGCTCCTTGTCGCCCAGCATCGCGATGTCGTCGCGCCCGTCCTGATCCAGGTCCCCCACCGCCACCGCACTCGGCTTTTGAACGAGATCGCCGCACGGGATTTTCTTCGACTCGCTGAACCCGGCTTTGCCGTCGTTGAAGAGAATCGTGAGTTCGGCAGGCGTTCCGTAAAACACCAGGTCCGGCTTGCCGTCTCCGTTGAAGTCGCCGGTATCGATGCTCACGACTTCCTTGTTGACCGTGATGCTCGAGAGCCGCATCCTGCGGTCGTATTCCAGCTCGTTCGGGTCTTTGCGGAAAGGCCGCGACGCCTTGTCATCCGCCGGCTTTTTGGTCGAAAGCAGCATGTCGATCCGCGACCGGCCATTGTTGCTGATGATGATATCGCCGATCTTGTCGCCGTCTAAGTCTGCGACTTGAAGGTTGCCAATCCGGCTGTCGAGCTTGTACAACTCCAGCGGCAAGAACCCGAAGTAGTCCGCAAGCTTCGGCGCAGCGCCTGGGCGAACGCAGCGCTGCCGAGTTGGAGCGCGGACAGAAGAATGACACACGTCCACCAAAATGTTCGCATGTATCTATCCATTATCTGAATCCCGAATAATCCCTTCCTGTTATGCCCAGCCCAGCCCGCCCAATTGAACCACCAGCCTACGCAGCACCTCCGGCCGAAACAAGAGCAGACGATCGGCCGGCGGGTGGTGTGCGCACAGCCAGAACTCGCGATCACCGGTAACGTGTCCTTCTCCACGCGTCAGAACGATCCGAGCGCCGCTCGGCGGCCTGCAGGCCGTCGATTTCAACCCGCGTTGGTTCCGAACCGCATCGTCAGCGGTTTCGCTGCCGCATTTCCCGCCGCCGCGCACGCCGCTCGCGGCGCGAATCGGCCCTGGTTCGCGTCACGCCCGCAGCAAGGCTGAATCGTGTCACAGTCGCCGAGCCCACGTGGCGCTTCTCGATCACCTCAGCCTGCGTCTCACACATCACGGCAGTCGATTGTTGCGGTGTTTCGCCACCTGTCTCCTCGAACGCAGTACCCTCGCCGCGCGGGTCTCCGCCGGGCTCCGGCCTCTCAAACTCCTCAATCGTCACAACCGCACCCTCTTCCATGCCGCTGGCTTCGTTTCGTCCCATCACCGGGCCAGCTCCGTTGTGCCCGTTGGCTTCGTTTCGTCGCGGCGCTTCTCCCGAACGCTCCTGCCCGTTGGCTTCGTTTCGTCGATCCGCGGATTCACCATCGCTCCACATCGATTCGTCCTGGCCAAGCGTGTCGTCCTCGGCTCCGCGAACGTGCGTCCTCCCGTCATCGACGAAGCTCGTCGTCGAATCAAATTCGTGGTGCCCGTTGGCTTCGTTTCGTCGCAGCGCAACCTCGTCGTCATCATCGTCGGCTGCACACATCGCATTGTGCGCCATCAGTCTCGCACGCATGGATTGTACCGAGCTCGGGCTGAGCCTCCGGGACGAGACAGAGAGCGGCACGAGTTGCTGAGACGACAGCCAAGGCCGTGTTTCTAGCTCGCGATCGATCCGGTCGACGGTTCGTTGACAGGCCCGCTCGTACCGTCGCGTTCGTTCGGCGAGGGGGCTCCAGTCGAATGCATGCAGGTTAGGCGCGAGCGCCTTGTGGACCTCGGCGACGCTTTCGTGCTCCTCGATTTTCTCCGCCAGCCGCGCGATCTGCTGTTCGACAGTCTCGCGTAACCATTCCCTCGCTTCATCCGCGCTCATTGGCAACGCGTTATCTGGTTCCAACTGCCCGCGCACCACCTCCCAGCCTCGCTCGGCTTCGGGCGGAGCAAGCAGCGTCCATGTCTCCCTCGCCAGCCCGATTCCCTTTCCGGCCAGTGCCACGCACGGGCGCAGGAAATCGGCCACCTCGGTGAGATCGATAGCAGAGAGGACATGCATTCCCATCAGCCTGATCGCCTTGAAGCACTCGATCGCCCCCCAAGCTTTGCCTGCTTCGAGAATCGCGGCTTCCTCCTTCCACTGCGCGTGAAGCCACCGGCAGCCGTCCTCCAGTTCTTCCAGCCGGCTCTCGATCAGTGCAGGATGCTCAAAACCTCGATCGCGCGTCCCGGGTGCCTTGTCCCTCTCCCCCGCCCGCTTCGAATTCTCAGCAGTCCCCCAGCGAGCCTCTGGGGTCGGCAGAAAGAGCTGGATCGAAAGCTCGATCGTCTCTCGCGCTTCACTCGCCTGCCGTTCACCTTCGGCCGTCCGAGCTTTCTCGCAGAGCTGCGCCGACTGTGCGCGTGCAATCCGCCCGAGCTGCCACCATAAGTAGAAACTACGCTCAACCTTGGCCGCTTCCAAACCGTTTCGCGGCTTGTACACGTCAAACCAATCACTCCGCCACGAGTCATAAACCGCCGCATCCTCCTCCGGCAACATGGCAATTTCCGCCGTCAGACCATGCTTGAGTGCATTGAATCGTGCGGCATTCTTACCAGCTTCGGTCTTCGGCCCGCAGCTTTTTGTGGCGTTCCTACGGTTGGCCGCGATCTTGGCTTCGCTCACCATGATGATTCTCTCCTTTTCACTTCGTTTCGCCGAGAAAACAGCTCTTTTCAACACCGAACAGCCCAGGAAAGCTCAGCCCCGTCAGCCCTTAGCCAGCTTGCCCGAAGCGCCTTATTAAGAATGTCGTCCAGAGCCCCGCGTTTGCTAAATCCTTCTTGGGTTCCGTGGAATCCGCAGGCGGTTGAACCCCCACAATCCGCGAGGTCGATCTTCTGCCCGACGATTCGGTCTGGGGGGCGTCATCCACGCGTCATTCCCAAGCGGCACCCCTCGTTCCGACGCTCCCGCGTGGGAACGTACCTCGTGCCGCTCCGCGGCGCGCTCGCGGTTGAACCACAAGGCTGCCCTCGCGCGAGGAGTCCGACCGCGCCCGATCGTCGCCTTTCGCTCCGAGGCTGTGATTTTTTCGGCGTTGGGGTTGATTTTGTATAGTGTTCACGTTCTAATACCATGCATGTAGTCCGCCGCATGAGCCCCACGCAGCCCCGGTGTTGCAGGACGAGCGTCATGACACTTCCTCTCTTTAGCCCAGAAGACTTGCCCGATCAGCCCTCTCCCGCCCAGGCTGCCCAGTCGATGCCAACTGGCAAGCCGCGGCTGCGGTGTCCCGTACGCGACCAGATCGAGATGCGCTGGGCATCGCTCGATGAATTGCTCGAGGCCGACCATCCGGCCCGGGTCGTCTGGGCGGCGGTCTGCAAGCTCGATCTGAAAGCCTGGCTCGGCGAGATCAAGGCCGTCGAGCGACATGTCGGCCGAGATGCCACCGACCCGCGCTTGCTGGTCGGATTGCGGGTTTTCGCCACATTGAAGGGAGTCGGCAGCGCCCGTGAAATCGAACGGCTGTGCGAAAAGAACCAAGGGAGTCTGCCGTACCAGTGGCTGTGCGGCGGCGTAACCGTCAACCACAGCATGTTGTCCCACTTCCTCGCTTGTGGGGGCGAGAAGTTGAACGAACTGCTCACGCAGATCGTGGGCACCCTGCTCCATGCCGGGTTGGTGAAAATGGACCGGGTCGCTCAGGACGGAATGAGAGTGCGTGCCAGCGCGGGCAAGAGCTCGTTTCGTCGTCGCGGTAGCCTGGAGGAGTGCCTGAAAGCGGCGAAGGAGCAGGTTGAGGCGCTGAAGAAACTGGCCGAGGAGGACACAGCAGAGCTGACTCGACGGCAGCGAGCGGCGCGGGAGCGTGCCGCCAACAAGCGACAGCAACGGATCGAAGAAGCGATGCGGCAGTGCGAGGAGCTGCAACGCGAACGTGACGAGTCCTACGGCCGCAAGGGGCGGGAAGCGCGTGCTTCGACCACCGACCCCGACGCGAGGATCATGAAGTTTCCAGACGGAGGATTCCGGCCGGGATATAACGTTCAATTCACAACAGACACCGAAAGCGGTGTGATTGTGGGTGTGGAGGTGACCAACGCAGGGAACGATGGCGAAGAACTTCCGCCCATGCTCGACCAGTTGGAGGAGCGTTACGAACGAATTCCGGATGAGGCATTGGTTGACGGTGGCTTCACGACCAAGGACTCGATCGATCAGGCGGCCCAACGCGGCTGCATCGTATACGGGCCGATCAGAGACGAGAAAAAGAAACAGGCAAATGGAGAAGATCCCTACACCGCAAAGAAGGGCGACAGCGAAGCGGTTGCCGCTTGGCGGATCCGAATGGGGACCGAGGCCGCGAAGCTGATCTACCGGCTGCGAGGCCAAACAGCCGAGTGGGTCAACGCCCAGGCTCGCAATCGAGGATTCTGGTTTATGCCCGTGCGTGGCCAACCGCGTTGCCGCGCCGTCGCATTGTTGTTTGCAATTGCTCACAACCTGGTTGTCGCAGGGAGACTGCGCCGAGCGATGGGCAAACTGGCGGAATGAGCGGTACTTTGCAAAAAAGGGACAAAATAGGAAAGCGCGTTTGCGTCAACGGCTGGGCTATTGGAGAACTGGCGTGAATCGGCGGCACTAACCGAGCGACCAAGCGGTGAATCACAGCCGACTAGGCCCAACGGCCGAGTTACCGCAACGCGGCCAAAAGATGACAGCCTCTCCGCGAAAGTGCGCCATCCGCATCGCATTGCATAGTCGCCTTTCGCTCCGCGAAAGTGCGTCATCTGCACTTGATCATATAGCGTTGCCGCCGGCCGGTCGAATCGTTGCCCTTCGCTCCGAGTGACCACCCAGCAAACTCGCCTCAAGCGTCGCGATCGTACATTAACCCGAAGCGCCAGCGAGGTTTCCGGCGATCGAAAATCGGCGTTACTGAAGAACCGTCGCTGAGACGTCGCGTTGGGCACGTCCCCGAGCGCGACACCAACCCGAAGCGTCAGCGAGGCATCCGAAGATTGACAGTCGGTGTTACGGAATAACCGATGTTGAGGCGGCGGTTGGGGTAACGCCGCCAAGTCGAGCCCCATGTGGGGCGACATCGTATAGCCCGGCGTGTCAACGCCGGGTACCGCCCCCGCGTTCGAGCCCCGCCACGTGGAACATCGTATACCCGACGCGTCAACGCCCGGTGCGGTATACCTCTGGTCCACACTCCCGGTTCACCCCCGAAACCCCTCGTCACAGCGGTGACCTGGTCCACACCCCAGCCCTCACCACTCATCGCAGGGCCAAACGGCGCGTTCACGCCACCTTACACGGAATGGAATGCCCGGCCGACACCACACCAGTCCGCGTTTCTGACCCCGGCACCACCCAGACCGCCAAACCTCGTCGTGAGAATATTGTTTTTCTTGTCAGACTTCGGGCTTTAGATGCGGGATAATCCCCGGTGGAACATCCGGCGACCACCTACGGCCGGGGGGGCAGTGCATGCCTGGTGATTATTCGAAGACGACACTTTCGACATTGACGGGCGACGCGATCCTGGACGCGGCGTTCGAACGACTGCGGCCTCGGCTCGTAGCGATGATACTGCGACGGGTCAGCTCCAAGATGGCCGCTCGGATCGACCCGGAAGGCGTCGTCCAGGATGCGTTCATTCGCGCTCAGCCGCGCTGGCGGTCGCTTTCGCCCCAGCCCACTGAGGTCGATGCCTGGGTCTACGCCCAGGTGCTCGACCGGCTCAAGGAACTGATCCGCGCCGCGATGGGACCGCAGCGCGACGTGGATCGGGAAATCGGCTGGGCGGACGGATCCGCCGCGCCGCTGGCCGACCATCTGGTCGACTCACACACCGGTCCCGTTACCGACGTCTCCAGGGCGGAGCGTCGCGAGGTGGTTCGCGCGGCCCTCGAGAAACTGGACCCGATCGACCGCGAGATCCTCGCCTTGCGCTACCTCGACGGTCTGGGTTTCCCTCAGATCGGCACGATCGTTGGCCTGACGGCGAACAGTGCCAACCAGCGCGCCTCCGCGCCGCCATGAAATTGCGAAGATTGATCCCGCCCGCCTTTCGTCCTCCCGGGGCAAGCCTGTCATGACCACCGCGCTGTGCAACTCAGAGAGCTCTATTCCGGAACCGCTCCAGCAATTCGAGCAGGAACTGCTGGATGCCCCTGACCCAAAGGCCGTGCTGGCAAAGTACCAGTCGCTCTACCCGGAGCTGGCCGAATCGCTCCGCGAGCTGGCCGAAGCCGTTCAGATGCTTCAAGAAACACCATCCCAGCCCGCGTCAGAATTCGCCTCTCCCGGCAGCGATTCGAACGCGCCGAAGCGGTTCGGTCCTTACCGCGTCATCAGGGCGATCGGCCGGGGCGGCATGGGCGAGGTATACGAGGCGGTCGAGGAACCGCTCGCTCGTCGCGTGGCGGTCAAGACGATCCGCCGAAGCCAGTCGACGAGCGCGATGTCCTTGCTCCGATTCGATCGAGAGCGGCGCACTCTGGCGAAGCTGCACCATACGAACATCGTGCCGATCTTCGCGACGGGCTGCGAAGGCGAGCTGCTCTACTTCGCCATGCCCTATCTCTCCGGAGCATCGCTTGGCCAGGTGATCAAGACGGCCCTCTCTCGCGGGTCATCATCGGGCAACGCCCTGTCAAGCTCGTCGTTCGAGCAACTGCTGCAAGAGGCACACTCGCGCAGCCAGTCGCCATCGGAAAACCCCGCCCAGGCTGGCGCCATGGAGCCAAAGCCCGCCGCACCGGGGGAGATCCAAACCACGGATGCAGGATCGCCCCGTTGCGCGGTATCGCCGGTTTCCGATCGCGGGCCCGCGCCTCCAGTGTTGTCGAAGACATATATCCGCACCGCAGTGTCGGTGATGGCCGCCGTGGCCGAGGGTGTCCATCACGCCAACGGCGCTGGGGTCGTTCACCGCGATCTGAAGCCCTCGAACATCATGGTCGAGACGACCGGCCACGCCTGGGTACTCGACTTCGGCCTGGCCTCGCTCAAGACGGCGAGCCATGAAGGCGCGTCGGCCCCGGTGGCTTTCGCGATCCCAGCAGAATCCGACGCCAGCCTGACCGCCGGCCCAATCGGCACTCCACCCTACATGGCCCCCGAGCAGCACCAGGATAGCACGCAAGCCGACGCGCGGGCCGACGTCTGGGGCCTGGGGGCGACCCTGTACGAGCTTTTGACGCTACAGCGAGCCTTCCCGACTGGGCGGTCCGTGCTCGAAGACGAGCCCAAGTCACCGCGCGCGCTGAATCCGCACCTCGACCGCGACCTCGAGGCAGTCGTCCTCAAGGCGCCTGCGCAAGGATCCCGCGCACCGCTACGCGACCGCGGGCGCCTTGGCCCATGATCTCAACCGCTGGCTGCGGCACGAGCCGACCAGCGCGCGTCCGGCGCGCCCGGTTAGGCGGCTCGCGCTCTGGTCCCGGCGAAACCCTGGCTGGGCGGCGGCGACTCTTACCACGATGCTCGCGATCACTACCGCCGGAGCGGCAGCCGCCGGGTATTATCGCGCACAGGCTCGATCCAAGGAGCGTGAGCTCCGTGGGATCCAGTTCATGACAATTGGGCGAATCCGAACGGGGCAGCACGCCAGTGGCTGGTCGGACGAGGTCTGGACGAATGTGCGGGAAGTCGCGCAGGGTCGCCACGACGCCGCTCTTCAGGCCCAGGCCGCCGCGGCGCTGGCGGGGATCGACGCGCGGCGCATGAAGCACTTTGACTTCGACACCACCGCGGTTGCATTCGACCCCGTGGGAAAGCGATTGTTTCTCGGTGGAAAGGACGGGCGTGTAAGGATCTGGGACGGAGCCGACTCGACGATCACCCTTGAACCCAACGGGGAAGGTGCATTTGCGTTCGGACCCCACACATCGGCTTTGCAGGTTTTAATCGCATCCGATCGGCGATCACTAGAACTGCATGACCTCGAGAAAGGTCGGCTCTTGCGTTCATACAAACTCCCCATCGAAGGAGCCTCGGCCATACGCGCCGTTGCGATCACGGCAGACGCGAGGCTAGTCGTGGTGATGGCACGGCGGCTGGACACATCCGGGCACTACGATGACGACGCCTCGATACTGGCTGTCTGGGAGTCCGACTCGGGGCGGCTGGTGCGGCGGATCGATGCAACGCGCACGTCCGGTATTGCCCTCTCACCGGATGGCCAGTTGCTCGCCGCAGGCGACGAGGACGGACGTATCGCCATTTGGCCGCTGCCCGGGGGCGAGCCGATCGCGACCCTGGAGGGCCGCCGCAACCGTGTCAACTGCCTGCTGTTCGGCCCCGATCCGCTCCGCCGGAACGATCGCCCGCGCCCCGGAACCGCCTGGCTGCTCGCCGCGGGCGACTCGGGCGGAGCCGTGACCATCTGGGACATGCACACGCGAGGGGTGCGCAGCTTCTGTCGGGGTTCCAGTTCCGACGTTTCCGCCTTGGCCTTTCGCCCCGATGGCATGACCTTGGCGTCCGCGGGTCGCGAGGCGATCAAGCTCTGGGACATCACAACCGGGCGACATCTACTGGACTTACGAGCCGACGACTACAACTTTCTAACCGCGTTGGCGTTCTCGCCGGACGGGAAGAGGCTGGCTGTCGGCAGGCAACCGGGCTTCGGGTATCCAGGGGGCGCCGATGTCTGGGAGCTGGAGGACAATCGCGGAATTCAGACTCTTCGCGGTCTGCTCGGGCCGGTCGACAAGGTAATCATCTCGTCGGACGGTCGTCTGGTCGCGGGGTTAGCTCAAGACTGGCAAGTCGGCATCTGGGACCGAGCCACCGGCCGGCTGATTCACATATTCGACGCACCCCGCGGCGCTTCAGCCGACAACGGGGCTCTCCAATTGAGCCCCGATGGTCGCCACTTCGCCTGCGCCGCCGGGCGGGGTGCAGTGCTCTGGGACGTTGCAACAGGCCAGGTGATCAAGACGTGGAAATTACCAGCGGGATTCCAGGACAACCTGGCGTTCCATGGAGAGCAGCTTCTTTCGATCCGGGTCGAGACCCCGGAAGAACGGGTACCACCCTACGGCACGGACCCGAGAGCTTACCCAAGGATCGTGCGCATCCGCGACCTCCTCGGTCCCATCCCCATGACCCCGATCCGGGAGCTCCGCGAATTCAATCGGCACGTGTTCCACTCAGAGGCGTCGCCGGACGGCCAGTACTTGCTTGTTGAGGGGCTGGCCGGATCGAAGGAAACGCGCAAACGCATCTCCAAACTCCTGGAGACACCCACCGGAAAGGAGATCGGTGCAATTCCGATCCAACTCCCGCTCGACCAGGACGGTGCCTTCTTCCGTTTCGACCCGACCGGGCGTGTCCTCCTACATGATCTTTCCTTAAAGCGTCCGGCGTGTCATCTCCTCGCCATTCCCGGCCTGACATTCCTGCGTGAATTGCGCGATCGGTACGTGAACGCCATAGGTGTCGGGGGAAAACGGTGGCTCGGCAAGAATCCGGGTGACGGCAAGTCGGAGCAGCCCGCTCACACCGTGAATGAGCAAGGTCGGAGCGCTCCCCTGGTGACGATCGCAGCGGATGACCTTGGCGGTCTCATTCACTCGGAATTCAGCCGTGACGGCCGCCTCGTGGCTTGGGGCAACGCAAACGGAACGGTGACCGTTTGCAACCTCGTCGAGATGCAGCGTCGCTTGGCCGAGATCGGCCTGGGTTGGTGAACGACAGCACGACGCGACCGTGCACATCAAGACCGCGACGGCGAATAGAACGGATTCTTGGAAGCATCTTGTCAGAATTGTCGGCGTTCTCGCGGGTGCATTATCGGGAGGGAAGCGAGGTCGATCCGAGTACCAAGGCCCGCACCGTCCCAAGTCTGCTCTCTCAGCGCGACAGTTCGCGTGGCGCTGTCGACGTTCACTCACCGTTCTTGAGATGGGAGTCGATCCCGATGAGACGCACGAATCGCGGCTTCACGCTGGTCGAACTGTTGGTCGTCATCGCGATCATCGCTGTGCTGATCGCTCTGTTGCTGCCGGCCGTGCAGGCAGCCCGCGCGGCGGCTCGGCGCATCCAGTGCGCAAACAACCTGAAGCAACTTGGCATCGCCCTGCTCTCCTACCAGGACCAGTTGGGAAGCCTTCCGGTCAGCTCGCTCGCCTACCAGGGTGACCCGAACTGCATTGGCTGTGGATATGGCGCCCTCTACACTTTCAGGACGATGATCCTCCAGCAGCTCGACCAGGGCCCGCTCTACAACTCCATCAATTTCGGATTTCAGTACTCACCAGGTGGGGCATGGCAGATCGGGCTCAGTCCGCTCGCGCTGGTGAACACCACGGCCGCAACAACCCTGCTGAGCGTCCTTGTTTGTCCGAGCGATGGGGCTAGCCAAGTCGGCCCCTCCGGCGATTACGGCTCTGCTCCCACAGGACTGCAGGTCCCCGACTCGAACTACATGGCTAGCGCGGGGACGACCATCGGCCCAGATAGTATCTGGGCGCCTCCCATGTGCGATGTCCTTCTCGCCACTGAGGGAACGATGTACGAGTTTCGGGCCGTAAAAATCACCGAAATCACCGACGGGCTATCGAACACGCTGCTGCTGGGAGAGATCGGGCGCGGGCCGAACGGAGTCGACCAGAGCAAATGGTTTGTCGACTGGGAGTGGCGGGTGCAGCGCCTGGCAAGCGCGGGCATCAATCAGCCGTTTACAAACATCCAAGCCAGTTGCAACCCGTACGCCACGATGAGCTCCCCAGCGTTCGGACCGCAGAACTACCTCGGTTTCGGCTCCTATCATGCCTCCGGGGCGAACTTCCTCTTCTGCGACGGCAGCGTGAGCTTCCTGAAAGCGTCCACCAACCTCGGGGTACTTTCCGCCCTCGGTACCCGCGCCGGTGGCGAAGTCATCTCAGCCACCGACCTCTGAGATATGGTAGGAGGTTCAGCTTCTGTATCAGTATCCGTTCTCCGGGTCGGTTACCCTCCTCAAAGCCGTTTTCCTTTGAGAAACTGATCCGCCACGTCAAAAGCTACTCGGTCGGCGAAGACCGATTCAACAGAAATTCAAGTCTGCTGAGAGGTGCAGGAAAAATCGGATGTCGCGGGAAGAAACTCGAAAACGAAGGGTCTCTCACGTTAGACGCAGTAAGTCGATTGAAGATTCGGCACCGCTGTGGGACTCCGCGGAGGCAAAAGGATCGCCAGTCATGGTACTCACACCAAATTTCACGGCGCAGAACAGGCGTGACTAGTGGGGTGTTGCAAAGGCACCAGCCCGTCCAACAGAAAAGGGACACCATGCTCCGAATTCATGGCACCGAGAACTCGTTCGTTGACCGTGTCCGCGTGACCGCTCGCCGCAAGCGGCGTAGGGTGCGTTTCTCGCCGTCCCCAGAACGCCTTGAGAATCGTGTGCTACTTACGATTCTCACCCAGTCTTCATCGCTCGATACTGATTTGCAAGCAAATGGCCCCATTATATCTTATGATCATAGCATTGACCAAAATGCTAGTGAGATTGCTCCCATTTCCGATTCCTCGAGTAACAGCGCAACGGACTACGGGGTGACGGGTTCTTACGCCATCTCATTGCAGTCTACTGTCGTGAACAGCAGTACTGGAAGTGATTCCGGCACTGTGAGCATCTCTGGTTCGCTCAGCTTCAGCGCCGCGGGTTCGTACACCTATTTTAATGGGTCTTCGGCAGAATTTGTGGGTTGAAAAACGATGCAGCAGCTCGGCTCGGGCTCGACAGGAGGGTTCTCCCTCCCACCTTCACATTCGGTCCGCCCTGCTAGGTTGAGGGCGAAGCGAAGGTGAAGGCGGGAGGGGTAGGCGAAGTTCACATTTGATGGTTCAGTTTTAAATAGCTCTTCGCGGACTCGTTCTTGAGAAAGGTTTTTTTGAAGAAGGTAGGGTAGTGCATCGTGCGCGGCCGTCGGTTAGGGAAGGGTTACCAAGACCATCCCAATCGAGAGGCCCCACACGATGCTCCTCAAGACTATCCTCAATCGCATTGCACCGCAAAAGTCCTTCGTGTACGGCAAGGTAAGTTTGGTCTCGAAAGGAAAGCAACTTGCCTTGGAGGTAGAAATTGAAGCCCGCCGCAACAGCCGAGCTGTTTGCTCCGGGTGCCACCGTAAGCGAGCCGGGTATGATCAACTACCTGTACGAAGGTTCGAGTTCGTGCCGCTGTGGCAGATCGCTGTGTTCTTTGTCTACGCAATGAGGCGCGTTGACTGCCCGAAGTGCGGTGTGATCGTCGAAGAGGTCCCGTGGAGTGACGGCAAGAGCCCGGTGACTACGGCCTACCGATGGTTTCTAGCCGGTTGGGCCAAGCGGCTCTCGTGGCTGGAAGTCGCCTTGATATTCCATACTACCTGGGAAACTGTGTACCGCTCGGTCGAGTATGCAGTCGCATGGGGCTTGGCGAGACGGACGATGACCGGAATCAAGGCCATCGCTGTAGACGAAGTGCAGTGGCAAAGGGGCCATCATTACCTGACGCTGGTTTACCAGATTGACGCTGGGTTCAGGCGGTTGCTCTGGATTGGGTTGGACCGGACGGAGGAAAGCCTGCGTGGCTTTTTCCAAACCATAACCGACGAGACCAAGAACTCGATCCGCTATCTATGCAGCGATATGTGGAAACCGTACCTCAACGTGCTGGCCCAAGAGGTTTCTGGCGCGATCCACGTGCTCGACCGCTTTCACATCATGCAAGCGATGAATAAGGCGATCGACGAAGTACGTGCCGAGGAAGCGCGCCGGCTGAAGCGAGATGGCTACGAGCCAGTCCTGAAACGGGCGCGATGGTGCCTGCTGAAGCGGCCGGAGAACCTAACAAAGAAGCAGACCGTGAGATTGGCCGAACTGGTGCAGTACAACCTAAAGTCCGTGAGAAGCTATCTTTTGCGGGAGGATTTTCAGCGTTTCTGGACTTACCAATATCACGGCTGGGCGAGTCGATTTCTGCACGAGTGGTGCACCAGGACGATGCGATCAAAGATCGAGCCAATGAAGAAAGTGGCTCGAAGGCTTCGCAGCCATGAAGAATTGATCCTGAATTGGTTCAAGGCCCGTGGGACGATTTCCGCAGGCATTGCAGAGGGCCTGAACAACAAGGTGAAATTGACGACGAGAAAGGCGTACGGTTTTCGGACGTTCGATGCAGTGAAAAACGCCTTGTATCACAGCCTTGGCGCCCTGCCTGAGCCAGAATTTACCCACAGATTCTGCTGAGGAGGCATTTTTTTATACGTCTGGCGCATTCTCCCCGAGTTACCAGATTGTAATAATGGCAACCGCAAACGGCGAGCTTATCGAGGATTACGATAGCAGTTCGTCCTCGTCAGGCCCTGGATATAACACCGCGGAAGCTTGGGGAGGGGCGGGGCAAAATTACGATGGCGGCGTGAGCCTTATCCCTGGGGATTATCAACAATCCATTCAAGCTGGCAGCACATACTATTTTCAATTGGGCGTAGAGGGCATTACTTCCGGCATCCCCTCATACGCCGAGGCATCGAGTAGCCTTTCCTGGCATTTCGTTCCGGATGTCTTGATGGTGACCACACGGCCGCCGAAAACCGTCGGCTTAGATAACAAGTTCGACGTACAAATTTCGGCGGAGAATGCCAGTGGCAACGTGGACACAAGCTTCAACGGACCCGTCACGATCGCTCTCGACAACAACCCCGGGGGCGCTACTCTCGGCGGTACGGTCACGGTAAACGCCGTCAACGGCTTGGCCGACTTCCCCGACTTGACCCTGAACCAGGCGGGCAGCGGTTACACCCTGCAGGCAGCGAGCGCGGGTCTGACGTCCGTGGACACGGGCTCCTTCTCGGTCGCGTACATTGTCACCAATACGAGCGACTACCTTACGAGCGACTCGCAGCCCGCGCCCGGGTCGCTGCGGGACATGATCACCGCCGTCAATGCCGACCCGATAGCGAACGGCCCGGACCAGATCACGTTTGCCAGCAACATTTCAGGGGCCACGATCTCGCTTCAATCTCCGCTCCCCGCGCTGGCGCGTGACCAGGTTACCATCACCGGCCCGATCACGCTCGACGGCACTTCGGCAAGCGGAGACGGGCTGGACATCTCTGGCAATCAAGACAGCGTTCAAAACGTGACGTTCACTGGTTTCAGCGGGAACGGGGTCTCCGTCACAGGCAACGACGAATCCGTCACGGGAAGCCAGATCACCGGCAACCAAAACGGAATCGTCGTATCCGGATTCGCGACCGGTAACACAATCGGCGGCACGGTCGCCGGCGCTGGGAATGTGATCACGAGTAACACCAACGACGGCATCGACCTAGACATCGTCCAGCAAACCGTGATCGAAGGCAACTGGATCGGGACCGATTTCAACAGCGCGGTGGGGCTCGGCAACGACAATGACGGCATCGAAGTCTCAGACGGCGCCGCCGGTAACACAATCGGCGGCACGGTCGCCGGCGCTGGGAATGTGATCACGAGTAACACCAACGACGGCATCGACCTGGACAACGCCCAGCAGACCGTGATTGAAGGCAACTGCATCGGGACAAATCCGTCGGGTGATACCGGTCTCGGCAACGGCTCGGACGGCATCGACGTCTCCGGCGGCGCCATGGCGAATACGATCGGCGGGACAGCCTCAGGAGCGGGCAACACGATCGCCTATAACGACGGCAATGGAGTGACGATCGGGAACAGCCTGACGGACGCTTCGACTGGTGACGCGATTCTTGAGAATGCGATATACGCCAACGCCGGCCTCGGCATCGACCTGGGAGACGACGGCGTCACGGAGAACGACTCCGAAGGCCACGCCGGACCGAACCTCTTTCAGGATTTCCCGGTATTAACATACGCATCTTCTGCCAGCGGAACGACCTCGATCACTGGGTCGCTGTCGGGAGCGCCCAACACCACTTACCGGGTCGAGTTCTTCAGCGACCCGACCGAGGACCCGTCCGGTTACGGTCAAGGGCAAACCTTCCTCGGTTTCGCCAATATTGCGACCAACTCCAATGGTGTCGCGTCCTTCCCCCTCGATATTGCCACCACTGCGCTTGTCGGCCAGTTCATCAGCGCAACCGCCACTGATCCGGCCGGTGACACCTCTGAGTTCTCCGCCGACATTTTCGTCGCGGACGTGGCCCTTGATTCCGTCAGTACCACCAACTCGCGTGAAGCCATCGTCGATTATGACATCAACAATCCGAACCTCACGCAGCCCTTTTACATCCAGATTTACCGGTCAGACAAGCCGACGTATCAGAGCGACGATCCCAACACCGTGGCGGTCGGCGAACGGCAGGAAGTCACTGACCTGCAGCCAGGTCAAGGCGAAACGTGCATCGACCTCAGTCAAGAGAACAGTAATTGGAGTCCCCAAACAGCGGCGCCTGGCCAAGACAACCTTGTCGAGCCGTTGGCACCGGACCCGAGCCTCCCATACGTTCTTGCCGTCGTCGTCGATGCGCAGGGCAAGGTGCCGACAGATCTGACGGTGGATGACTCTCAAGCTCACTTCAAGATCTGGGTCATCGCCGACGTCACACAGGGTTTTGGCTCCTCAGACCAGAGCTGGGTGCAGCAGATGGCCAGTTTGCTGAGTGGCCCGCCATTTCCTTCACAGGCAGGCTACAACTCCGCAATGCCGTTCTACTGGAACAGTTTCCGCCCTCTCCCCGGGCAAACAGTCAGTGGCGGGAACTCGCTCTACGAGCAAATTCTAGGACAAGCCGCCGGCCTTAAGCCCGACCTGGGAGAAAACGACGTCATCGACGTGCAACTGATCGGCCACAGTCGTGGATCGGCGGTCATCGGCCAGGCGATGCAAGATCTGGTTAGCAATCTGAATACTGAAGAACCGGCCCTCGCAGAGGGCTACTATAAGCTGACATTCTTGGATCCTCATCCAGCGAATCTGAACACACTTACCGATATTAGCGTAGGCTCGTTGTTGGCTCCGCCGACTGATCTCGCAGGTCTCCTATTATACGCGGTCTTCAGTGCGGCGTACGACGATCCACGTGTCGTTGTAAACAGCCGAGTCAACCAGGTCGACGACTATTATGAGCAGGATTCTGTAAGTAATATCAACGCGCCTTATAAGCTTGTAAGTTCATATGAGAATTTTTTCAACTTGATGGGGGACCCGTCCCAGATTGAGATTCAGGATTCGACGAGCACCGTAAGCTTGCAATACAACCTGAGCTCGTTGGGGCTTGGGCACAGCGACGTCTGGCAATGGTATATGGATAACGTCATCAAAACCTTAGGCACAGGTGCGGCGCCACGGTTTTGCGCCTCCTCGGGCGGCACGGCTCCGCCACCCGGCAACCTGAACTTGCTGCAGATCCTTTATCCGCAGTTCATCGTCGTCGAAGAGGAAGCCACGGCGCTCGTGAGTGACTTGATTTTGGCCGGCACCCAACTCGACCAGGGGAGTTACACGCAATCGATCAGCGATCTCGAGTCGTTCGACAGCGCCATCCAAGCGGCGCCCGTGGCCGACTTCGTCGTGAACTCCGCCCCTGTGCTTGAATCGATCGGAGGCGAACTGATCGATGACCTCGATTCCACCGACATCGCCAACATCAATAGTTCCACCGCCCTAGGCCCGGATGCGACCGCGACCGTCGACGCCGACGATCCCGCGAATAATCAGCAAGTCTCCGGATCCTTGACGACAGGCAGCCAGTTCAGCGGCACGGCACAGTTTTCGGTGGGGAATTACACCCAGGACCCCGATGCCGATTTTTCCGTCCAGCTGTCCCAGGCCACCTTTGACGTGCAGACCACGGGAATAGATGCGAGCACCGACGCCAGCGCCAGTGTCACGTTCACCGCCCAGGTCCCCGCGCAGCAGCTTCAGCAGACCTCGCTGGCCTATTTCGGAGATGACGGGCAATGGCATACGGCCGCCTATTACGACGGGTTGGAGTGGGTCCAGGTCGGGCCCTCGGGTGACACGCCCATACAAGAGCAGGATACGCCGGTAAGCGGTACCGGCAAGAGCACCATCCGCTTGTCAGTCGAATTCGATAACAACACCACGCCAGCGGTCGGCGACCTGGACGGTACCGTTTTTGCGCTGATGGTGCCGGCGCCGATTTCCCTCAGTGCCTTGCCGGGTGGCACGGTCAACGCCCCCTATGACCAGACGATTACGGCGAGCGGCGGGACTGGGAACAAGACGCTCGTCGTGAGCGACATCGCTGGTTCCATCCCCGGGCTGCCGATTCCCGCGGACGGCACCAACAACCTCGCCATCGTCGGTACTCCCACGGCGGCTGGAACGGTCAGCTTCACCGTGGCCCGCACGGACGGCGTGGGCATCCCGTTTTCACAGATCTACACCCTTACGGTGAGCACCGCCGATCCGTCACAGTCTACTATTTCCGTTACTCCCGCCAACATTAGCGCGGGGCAAACGACACGTGTCACGCTTACCGCCATCGACAGCTCGGGGGCCGAGGAAACGAGCGGCGGGCTGGATGTCGCATTCGGCCTGGGGAGCGGCAGCGGCACCGGCACGTTCAGCGCTGTCACGGACAACGGCGACGGGACCTACACCGCCGTGTTCACCGGTATCATCGCCGGGACCAACACCATCACCGCGACGATTAACGATCAGCCGGTGACGACATCAGCACCTGCCGTGGCCGTCACCCCGGGTGCAGTCGACCTGGCGGAATCAACGGTGTCCGCGGCCGCCACAGCCTTGCCGGTCGGAGGCAACACGACGGTGACGCTGACGGCCAGGGACAGCTACGGCAACCAGGAAACCACGGGCGGCCTGCTGGTTAGCTTTGGTCTCGAAAGCGCGGTCGGGACTTTCAGCCAGGTCACCGACAACGACGACGGGACATATTCAGCCACCTTCACGGCAATTAGCCCTGGAACTGCCACCTTCGAGGCCACGATCAACTATCAATCGGTGTCTTCTGTACCTGCTGGAATCACCGTCGTGCCGCTGAGCCTCGCCCAGTCGAGCGTCACGGTCGCGCCGGCAACGATCCTGATCGGGGGCACGGCCACGGTCACTTTAACGGCGATAGATGCCGACGGAACGCAAGAGACGACGGGCGGCTTCACGGTCGCTTTCGAATTGGGCACCGGGACCGGCAGCGGAACCTTCGGTCCGGTCACGGACAACGACAACGGCACGTACACCGCAACTTTCTCGGCGCGGACCATCGGCAGCAACACGATTTCTGCCACCATCGACGGTTTCACTGTCACGACGGAAGCCTCCGTGACTGTCACGAACCCGTTGACGGTGACTGCCTTGGGCCCGATTATTCCCGATCCACGGAATATCCCCGTGTCGACCATCGATGTCACTTTCAACGAACCGATTAACTCGGGCACCTCAAACCTCGGAGCCGTGACCCTCACCGACGCCGACGGCCCGAACCTGATCACGAGCGCCGTCACGATCAAACTCGTCGGAGGCCCGACCTGCCAGATCAACGGCCTGAGCACCCTCACCGCCAGCAACGGCAATTACACCCTGACCGTGAACGCCGCCGCCATCGACGACCAGAACGGCAACCCCGGCGCAGGAACCCTCTCAACCTCCTGGCTAATGGACACAACCCCCCCCACAAGCACCGTCAACCCGCTCCCGCAACGCGGCACGAGCCTCACGTTCACAGTCTCCGTCACCGGCTCCGACGGCGGCTCACCCCCCTCCGGCGTGAAGTCCTACAATATCTACTCAAGCACCAACGGCGGAGCCTGGTCGCTCTGGACCACCGTCCCGGCCTCGAACCCCACAGCAAACTACACCGGCCAGAGCAACACGACCTATGCCTTCTACAGCACGTCGACAGACAACGCAGGAAATACCCAAGCTTACAACCCGCAAATCGAAGCCAACACATATCTGCCCGACCTGACCCCGCCCGTCACGATGGTCGACAGTACGACGGGAACCAATCCCAGCACGGTCAGCACCGCGACCGGCACCTTCACGCTCAATCTGACCGGCAGTGATCCCGGCGGCGGTGTGCTGACCTACTTCGAGGTCTACGTCTCAGTCGATTCCGCCCCATACACGCCCGCCGCACCACCCATACCAGCCGGCCCAGCCGACTCCTCCGGATACGTCCACGCCACAATCCCCTACCAAGCCCTCACCGACGGCACCCAGCACACCTACGCCTTCTACAGCATCGGCCTCGACAGCGCCGGCAATACGCAGTCCGCGCCCACAAGCCCCAACCTCACCCTCCAAGAAACCTTCGCCACCCCTGCCCAGCTCCAGACCACAAGCTTGATCGTCGAAGACGGCGCCGTCGAGCGTTCCTACATCCGCTACCTCCAAGTCGATTTCAACGAATCCGACACCCAGTCCGGCGGCGAGCTGACCCAGATCGTCAATTCGCTCAAGACGGCATCACCCGAGATCCAGCTCTACCAGTACGACCTGAACGACGACGCCTCGAGCAAGACGCCCGTCTCGCTCTCCAACGTCAACGTTTCGGTCATCGACCACGCCATCGACCTCGACTTCGGCGCAAACGGCCTGGGCGGCAGCCCCAACACAACGACCGCCGACGGCTACTACGAGCTCGATATCAATCTCCCGAGCGGATCAACCGCCGTCCACCACTTCTACCGCCTGCTCGGCGACGTCACCGGCGACGGCACCGTCGACAACAACGACCTCAACGAAATCGCCGCCGAGATCAACCTATCCAACCCAACAGGCCTCGCCCCCCTGGGCGCAGACGTGACCGGCGAGGGCACCATCTCCGCACTCGACCTAACGCTGGCAACCCGGGCAAAGGGCCACAAGCTGAAGTCCAACCTTGCCCTGGGATGATCCCCCTCGGATCAGCCGCCACGCACCGTCTGATTTCAACTCCCGTTCGGCTGGGTTGTTGAAAACTTGCGATCGATGCAGCGGTGATTTCCCGCCGCGAATGTTGCGCAGAGCTTCCCCCCCTTCAGAAGGGAGGGCCAGGGTGGCCTGTTGAAAACTTGCAGAATAAGGAGCGGAGATTTCCCGCCGCGAATGTTGCGCGGAGCTTCCCCCCCTTTAGAAGGGGGGCCTGGGGGGGTCCGTCCCGGCGGCCGCATACTGAGAGTCGCTCGGCCGAACCACTCCGACTCTTACTCTTACTCTTACTCTTAATCTGAATCTGAATCTTACTCGTACTCGTACTCTTAGTCCTGCCCTCCGCTAGATGGGGGGTCCGTCCCGGCGGTCGCCATCATCACAGCGCAGTCGCGCAACAGAAAACGCCGAATCGTTCACCGCGAATTTCGTCCGTAAGGCCCACTTTTCAACAGCCCAGGGCCAGGGGGTGCATTCCGGTGGAATAAAGGTGTCAGGAACCGTTCTCTGATAGGTCGGACCGTCACGAGGTGAACGCGAGATCGTGACGTTCGCGGAATCGACATCGGCGAACCCGGATCTCTCGTTGCATTTTGCCACAGGATTTGCGGATAATAAGCGCATGCAAGATGGCAAACGGTAACCGGCCCACCACCATCACGAGACTGACGCGGCATATCCACACTGGGTGCCACTGTCTTGGCGAGTGCTGCGATCACGGCTGACGCAAAGGGCTAGGTCGTCCCTGGATCTCAAAGAACCTTCTTGCGGGCGAACCGTGCGAGCTGCCAATGAATATCAACATCGCGGTTAACCTGCCTCCAAATGTCGAAGAGCGACTCCGCGCCGAGAACGGCGACCTGTCGACCGCCGCCCGCGAGGCATTCGCGATTGAGCTCTTTCGTCGAGGCATTCTCACCCATTACGACGTGGGTCAGTCGCTCGGCCTGGACCGATTTGAAACCGACGCCCTGTTCAAGCGTCATAAAGTAACCGAGCACGCGCTCACACACGAAGATGTTGACGCAGACATCAAAAGCCTCGACGAATTGCGGGAAAACCGTCCTTCATGATCATCGTCGCTGGCAGCTCACCGTTCGTGGTCTTGGTTTCAGTCGCACACGTCGACGTGCTTCCAGCCCTATTCCACGAGGTCATCATTCCGCCCCAAGTGCAGGCTGAACTCATATCGCCGAAGCGCTCCGAGGCCGTCCGTGCATTCATCTCGGCACCACCGCCATGGCTGCGCGTCGTCTCTCCAACCTCGATCGAAGTCATTCAAGGACTCCACGCCGGTGAGTCTGCAGCGATTTCGCTTGCCCAGGAGCTTTGAGCCGACCGAGTTGTCATTGACGAGGTTATCGGAAGGAAGGCGGCCAAAGACCGCGGCTTACACGTGATCGGCACGATTGGCATCTTGGAGGCAGCAGCCGACCAGGGTCTTCTGAACTTGGGTGACGCCTTCGAAAAGGTGAAACAGACCGACTTCTGGGTGAGTCCCGCGTTCCTCAACGAGCGTTTAGCCCTTTTCCTCGCGAGAAAGCAGCCCGAGAGCACGTGAGGATCCCGCAACGCGCGTCCTCCTCCGGCGTCATCTCGATGGGCTCAATCGAATCAAACCACGCAAGCCACTCGGCGACGGCTTCGGGAGTCCGCGGCCACTGCTCCTCCGTGATCCGGAGCGTCTCGACCTGGCCAGAAATAGGCTCAACTCACGAACAACCAGAACCCGAATCCACGGCCATCCTCGCCCTCTCACGCCTTCCCCTGCCTTTGCGCCATCCCGACTTTGCGTCAGCCCGTCTTTTCCTTTCAGTTGCGCTTCCCCCTCTGCGACTTCGCGACTTTGCGTGAGCCCATCTTTTCCTTTTCATTTGAACCACGCCACTCACGACGGGAAGATTGTCGAACGGCATCAACGAGAGCTGCACACTGCCCAGCGGTATGATAAGCGCGCGCGTGCCAGGTCAATAACAACCGCCACCAATCAATCACTCGAGCCTGAGACGCCGAGCTGCTGGGTCACGGCCGTTTTCCGACCCGTTGCTGGAACTCACCAAGCAAGGCTTGGAATGCTGGTTCCTTGCGGATTGGTTCGAGGTCTGTGTCGGTCTCGAGGCCCACGACGTCCTCAAAGCCCCTGTCCTTGGCGTCGCGTAAGCACTTGAGGGCCCTGTCGACGTAGTGCCCAACGAGATCCGCGTTGCCCCCGCCGGGCGCGCGGGCGGCGCCCGCGGCCAGAGCAAATCCGCAGGCGGCCTGGACGTAGACGGCTTCGTCCTTGGGTGGTACTTTCACGAGCTCCTCTGCGATCGCGGAAGCCCCGGCATGATCGCCGCACCGGGCTAGCGCGAGCATCAAATATCCCTTCTGCAACTTCGCCGTGGGCTCCGTGGCCAGCTCTTTGAAGATCTTCTGGCTTTCGAGATAACCAGCGGCCGCCCCGTCTTTGTCGCCGGAATGAAGGGCGCACGTCGCGTCGTAATAAAGCGTGAGTCCCAACGTCTGCTTGTTCTCAAAGTTCGTCGGGTCGACCCGAGCACGGTTTTTCAATACCTCGAGCGCCTTGCGGTGAAACTCCCGCGCGGCTTTCGGCTCGCCACCCAGCGGAAACTGCATCGACCCTTGATTGTTGTATGTCAGCGCAAGATCGTTCTCCGCTGGCCAGAAGTCCGGCTTCTCCGCCGCAATCTGCTCGCGGATCTTTGCGCATCGGTCGTAGAGCTTCTGTCCCTCATCCCGATCGCCCAGCTTCACGGCCAGTGTCGCGAGCTCCGCGTAAAGGCCTGCGAGCTCGCGCCGGGCCTCCCAGTCATTGGCCTTGGCCGGCGAAAACGAGTCGCGGACAGCCATCTCTTCGCGATAGAGCTCGCGTGCCTTCTCGAGATGACCGAGCACCACTTCCGAGCCCGCAAGCTTGCCCAGAGAATTGGCCAGCTCACCCTTGTTACCGTCGTCGGGTTGCTTTGCTTTGCATGCCCTGCTGATCTCGACGGCCTTGCGAAGATATCTTTGGCCCCCCTCGGTGTCGCCCAGTCGGTCGACCGAAATGCTGCCGAGCTCGCGCTCGATCCTCAGAAGATTGCCCTGCTTGACCAGGTCGTTGCGGTCGGCCGCGGCGAGCCTCGCGATGATTTCCTCGGCCTTTCGGTATTGGTCCATTGCGTCAGCGAACTGGGCACGCGACAGGCTCACCACGGCCCGTGCCTGGTAAGCCCTGGCCACCGACCGCCAGTTGGCCTCCTCGTCCTTGGGGTCCCATTCCACGTAGCGGCGGACGTCGTCCATCGCTTTGGCCACGGCCGTGAGTCGCTCGATCGCCTTTGTGAACAACTGCTCACGCACATCCTCGATCGCCGGCACGTTCCGGAGCTTACCCCTGAGCAGGACAATCTGGTCGACCTCGGCTTCAACCGCGTTTCGGTTCCCTTCATTGGCCGCGCGCGGCAGCGACGGCTTGGGCACGCTTCTCTTCGGCCAAGGCGTTGGCAGCGACGGCCTGCGCGCGCTTCTCTTCGGCCACGGCGTTGGCAGCGCGTAGCGTCACAGCCGCGACCACCGAGCCGATCGTCACGATCAGGAGCGAGAGCGCGAGGCCGGCGCTCAACCACGCAACCCTTCGATTCCGCTTGCACCAGCGCCAAAGCCGCTCGGCAGTGGAAACCGGCCGCGCCACGATCGGCTCACCCGCCCGGAACCGCCGCAGGTCTTCAGCCAGCGCGAGCACGTCGGGATAACGGCGCGCGGGGTCTTTCTCGAGGCACTTCAGACAGATCGTCTCCAGATCTCGCGGCGTCTTGGGCTGAAGCTGAGTCGGCGTCACCGGCTCCTTTGTCCGGACCATTTCCAACGTATCGAGGACCGACGATCCCTGGAACGGCGGCCGCCCGGTGAGCAGATCATAGAGAATCGCGCCCAGGGCGTACTGGTCCGCGGCCGGCCCGACAGTCTCGTTCTCGCCGCGGGCCTGTTCGGGAGCCATGTAGCTTGGCGTGCCGAGAATCGAACCGCTGTGGGTTTGATTCGAGTCGCCCTCCAATCGTTTCACCAACCCGAAGTCGGTAATCTTGAGCGTGCCGTCGGCGGCAAAGAGCACATTGCCCGGCTTCAGGTCGCGGTGGATGACCTTGTGCTCATGCGCGACGTGGATTGCTCGCGCCAGTGTCTCGACGATATGGGCGGCATGATCGAACGGCTGGGGCCTGCCGCCGATCTTCTCGGATAAGCTGCCGCCAGGGAGATATTCGAGAGAGAAGTAGGGAAGCCCGTCCTGTTTCCCGATGGCAAAAATCTTGATGATGTTGTTGTGGTTGATTGCCGCAACCGCCTTTGCCTCGCTTTCGAAGCGAGCGAAGTCCTGCGGTCGCGCACCGGCGCCGGCCCGAATCATCTTCAGAGCGACGAACCGGTCCAGCCCCTCCTGGTGCGCCTTGTAGACGATCCCCATCCCACCCACGCCCAGCACCCCCTTGATCTGGTAACCGGTTATTTCCGGCCATGGTCTGGGTTCGAGCTCGGTTGAAGACAGCGCAGGTTGGGTTGTACCACCGAGTCCCGGATCGGGCTCGGGCGGGAGGGTCGTTGTGAGTGAGAAGGCGTGGCTGAGGCTCTTGGGCAACCCGACGTCGCCAAGCTGATCGAGTCGCTCGCGCACCGACGGGTTCGCCACCAGAGCCGCCAAACCCTTGAGAGCATCGCCGCCGCCACGCTCGATGTATTCGCCCGAAAGTGCCTCGAGCAGGTCGCACTGCGCGGGCGTGAGGGCGCCCTGAGAAACGAGAAGCTCGCCCAGCGATCGAACTGGCTCGAGCCCCCGGGATCGCAGCGCGCCGGGAATGACCCCGGGATCGACCAGGTTGTTGTTGAGGGCGATCAGACTGAAAAGCACGTCGGCTGGTACGTCGCCAAGTCGATTCATGGTCTCTCCCGATCTGGCCCTGCTCAGCGACCAATGACCGGCGATTCGCCGGTCGCCGTCCAAGGCTCGTCGAGTTTCTCCGTCGATACCTCGAACGAAGATGGCGTCTTGGCGCGATGACCCGGATTGTCATGTGTTCGTCGGGGAACGGCGCTCACCTGTATGATAATCTCATTTTCCCTGTCGCGTCCACGAGCCAGTCGCTCGCGGGAGCCGGTGGCGCCGTGCGCAAGTTGTTTGGAGTGCCGACCTCGCATGGGATTCGCGAGACCGCTACCCCCGAGAAATCTTAGAAAATACTTGGCAATGGACGGACGACTCAATTAAGATCCGTCAGCGAGATTGCGGGATGAACCGCCGACTTGAACGTCGAGTCCATGGTGGCGTCACCAGAAAAATCAAGAAAGGGGGAGTTTCTCCACCAGCAGCATCACGAAACAAACGGAAAGGCTCTTCTCAATACACGCGGGTGCTCGCCGCATGAGCATCGGTTGTGCCAGACTGTTGTTGGCTGGCAAGGGCGCCAGGCTCGCGAGGCTTAGACTGCCGAACAGAACGCGTGGCAAAAAAGCTACAAGGGAGGTAGTAACGATTCACGCGCCGTTCGATCCTGAAATCTCATCAGTCGTTGCGGAGATCCTTTGAGCATCGCGGTGTCCGGGATTCGCTGATTTTCACCCGGTACTTGCGCAAGTGGCGTCTAACGTTTTCGTATTTCCTTTAGACGGGCGATTCTCGTCTGCGAACGTCCCTGCGCGTAGGAAGACCGAACCACAGAGGTGATTTCCGTGGGACGCCCCGCGCCGTTTTGCAAAGGGAATCTGTGAGATCGATGGTGAATCGCCAGGAACGGCGTCGTGATTCAAGCGTTAACTTGCGTTAAGAACCTCATCTCCGTGAGGTGCACAGCGGTGGGAATCTGACCGGCGGCGTAGCGATCGCCGCAGGCGCGACTCTGGACGGGACCCAGAACATCAATCGCAGCCAGGACGACGTCTACGTCTCCTGCCGCTCTGCTCGCGAACCGTGAAAGCCTCGCGGGCACCAGGCAGCGCGGCAATCGGGCGGCTTCGCCACGGCAACGTTTGCATTTGCGTGCTGACCCCCCATCTTGTCTCTCCCTTCGCAGAAGAGGGTTGCGCGATGTCGATAACTGATGAGCCGGGCGCCCGTGGCCGCTACGACCACGACAATAGCCGACGGAAGATGAGCCGGCGGCGAAGAGAAGCCGCGAAGGGAAAGAAGCGGGCGTTCCTGCCGGACTTCCACGTCCTGGAGAGGAAGATGCTGCTGAGCGCGCCCCCCACGGTCGCCACCGGCGCGGCCAGCTCGATCACACTGACCGGGGCGACGCTCAATGCCACGGTCAACCCGAACGGCTCGACCACCACCGCGCTGTTCCAGTACTCCACCAGTCCCCTCTTCACGCCCACCGTCGCCACCACCATCGGCTCGGGGTACAACCAACCGGTCGGCGTGGCGGTGGACGCGGTCGGCGACGTCTTCGTCTCCGACATCGGCACCAACAGTGTCTACGAGGTGCTGCCCAGCGGCATGATCAAGACCATCGGCTCCGGGTTCAACACGCCGCGCGGCGTGGCGGTGGACGCGTCCGGCGACGTCTTCGTCGCCGACTACGGCAACAACGCCGTCAAGGAGGTGCTGCCCAACGGCACCATCAAGACCATCGGCTCCGGGTTCAACGGCCCGTACGGCGTGGCGGTGGATACGGCCGGCGACGTGTACGTCGCCGACTTCAACAACAACGCGGTCAAGGAGGTGCTTCCCAGCGGCACCATCAAGACCATCGGCTCGGGGATCTCTGCACCGCGCGGCGTGGCGGTGGACGCAGCCGGCGACGTCTTCGTCGCAACCTACGTCAACAGCGCCGTCTACGAGGTGCTGCCCAGCGGCACGATCAACACCATCGGCTCCGGTTTCAACCAGCCGCGTGGCGTGGCGGTGGACGCGGCCGGCGACGTCTTCGTCGCCGACTCCGGCAACCTTGCCGTCTACGAGGTGCAGCCCAACGGCACGATCAACACGATTGGGTCCGGGTACGCCTTCCCGGCCGGCGTGGCGGTGGACGCGGCCGGCGATGTCTTCGTCGCCGACAGAGACAACGTGCGTGTCGACAAATTCTCGCCGCCGACGGTGACCGCGACGCC
Organism: uncultured Planctomycetota bacterium; assembly: GCA_963823665.1. GTDB lineage: Bacteria > Planctomycetota > Planctomycetia > Isosphaerales > Isosphaeraceae > CAVXHV01. The sequence continues at coordinate 30,191 of CAWGMQ010000006.1, read as the reverse complement.
CTCGTCTCTGACCGGCACGACCGCAACGGCGGTCTCGGCCACGCTGACGGGCTTGACGTCTCAGACCACCTACTACGACCGCGTCGTCGCCACCAACGCCGGCGGCACCGTGGCCGCGTCGGCCGGCTCATTCTTCACCCTGCCGCCTCCGACGGTCGCAACCGGCGCGGCCAGCTCGATCACGAACGCGGGTGCGACGCTCAACGCCACGGTCAACCCGAACGGCTCGACCACCACCGCCCTGTTCCAGTACTCCACCAGTCCCACCTTCACGCCCACCGTCTCCACCACCATCGGCTCGGGGTTCACCAGCCCGACTGGCGTGGCGCTGAACGCGGCCGGCGACGTCTTCGTCGCCGACGAAGGCAACCAGGAAGTCTACGAGGTCTTGACCAACGGCACCGTCCTCACCATCGGCTCAGGTTTCAGCACGCCGGCCGACGTTGCAGTGAACACGGTCGGCGACGTCTTCGTCGCCGACCTGGGCCACAACGCCATCAAGGAAGTGCTGCCAAACGGAACCATCCTGACTATTGGCTCGGGGTTCAACGCCCCGCAAGGCGTGGCGGTGGACGCGGCCGGCGACGTCTTCGTCGCCGATACCGGCAACAGCGCCGTCAAGGAGGTGCTGCCCAACGGCACCATCCGCACCATCGGCTCCGGTTTCAACCAGCCGCGTAGCGTGGCGGTGGACGCGGCCGGCGACGTCTTCGTCGCCGACTTCGGCACCAATGCCGTTTACGAGGTGCTGCCTGGCGGCACCATCAACACCATCGGTTCGGGGTTCAGCACGCCGACCGGGGTTACGGTCAACGCGGCGGGCGACGTCTTCGTCGCCGACCGGGGCAACCTGGCCGTCAAGGAGGTGCTGCCCAACGGCACCATCAACACCATCGGTTCGGGGTGGGGCATCCCGCGCGACGTGGCGCTGGACGCGGCCGGCGACGTGTTCGTCGCCGACAAGGGCAACCAACAGGTCGTCGAACTCTCGCCGCCGAAGGCCGCCGCGACGCCCTCACCGCTTAACGGCACGACGGCGACGGCGGTCTCGGCCGCGCTCGCGGGCTTGATACCCGGCATCACCTACTACGACCGCGTCGTCGCCACCAGCGCCGGCGGCACCGTCGCCGACACCTCGACCGGCTCGTTCACTACCCCGCAGGCTCCGAAGACCTTCATAGTCACTTCCGCCGCCGACTCGGGCACGAACACGCTCCGGCAGGCGATCCTCAACTCAAACGCGACTCCCGGGTCGAACACGATCGACTTCAACATCCCCGGCACAGGCGTGCAGACGATCTCGCTACGGTCGGCGCTGCCGAGCATCACCGTGCCGGTCGATATCGACGGCACGTCGCAGCCTGGATACACGGACACGCCGCTGATCGATCTCGACGGCACGAGCGCCGGCGTCGGCACCAGCGGGCTCGACTTTGAAGCCGGGTCCGGTGGAAGCGAGGTCGTCGGGCTCGCGATCAACAACTTCAATCAAGACGGCATCTTGTTCGCGAGTGCAGGCAACACCGTCCAGAGCTCCTACATCGGGACCAATGCCGTGGGCACGGCCGCCGGCAGTCAGCCGATGACCTACGGGGTTGTCGTGACCGCCGCGAACAACACGATCGGCGGCCTGACCGCCACGCCCGGCACCGGGCCCGGCAACGTGATCTCCGGCTCCTCGAACAGTGGAGTTGCGATCTCCGGCACCTCGTCCACGGGCAACCTGGTGGAGGGCAACCTGGTCGGCACCAATGCCTCCGGAACGTCCGCGGTGCCAAACACCGATTACGGAGTCGTCGTCTTCGGCGCCCCGACAGGCAACACCATCGGCGGGACCGCGGCCGGGTCGAGGAACGTCGTTTCCGGAAACGGGATCGTCGGCGTGTTACTGACCGGGACCGGAACGAGTGGTAACCTGGTCGAGGGCAATTACATCGGCACGACCGCCGCCGGCACCGCCGCGCTCGGCAACGCTGACTATGGAGTGCTGATCAACGGCGGAGCCGACGACAACTGGGTCGGCGTCAATTCCGTCGACGGGCCCGAGAATGGCGGCCAGGGTAACATCATCGCCGGGAACGGCTTGTACGGTGTGAACCTCGACGGTTCCGGTACGAGCGGAAACGTGATCGCCGGCAACCTGATCGGCTTGAACGTCGACTCTCACGGCAACGTCATCGACGGCCTTGGCGACGGCTTCGCCGGAGTCATCCTGACAGACGGCGCATCGGGCAACTGGATCGGTGTCAACTCGGCCGCCGGGCCTGGAACCGAGAACGCCCTCCAGCGCAATGTGATCTCCGGGAGCTATATCGGGGTGGCGATCTACGACACCGGCACGACCGGCAACGTTGTGGCCGGCAATTATATCGGTACCGACCCGAGCGGCACGACCGCCGTCCCCAATCCAACCTATGACGCGCCACTTACCTGGGGCGTCGTCATTGCCGTGGGGGCCTCGTCGAACCTGATCGGGACCTCCGGTCAGGACGGGGCAAACGATGCCCTGGAACGGAATGTGATTTCCGGAAATACGGAAGCTGGTGTTTATATCTACGAGTTCCAAGGCGCCCAGGGGCGCCGACCACGGGAAATGTCGTCGCCGGCGATTACATCGGCACGAACGCGGCCGGCACAGCCGCGCTCGGGAATAACTCTGGTGTGCTCATCGCGATCGGGGCCGCGGACAACTGGGTGGGAGTAAACCCGGTGTACGGGCCCGAAAACGCCGGCCAGGGCAACGTCATCTCGGGCAACAGCAACCAGGGCGTTTGGATCGAGAGCGCGGGTACGACCGGCAACGTCGTGGCCGGGAACGATATCGGGACGACCGCCGCCGGCACCGCCGCGCTGGCCAACGGCGTCGATGGCGTCCTGATCAACAGCGGGGCCAGCGCCACTACGATCGGCGGCACGGTCGCCGGCGCCCGCAACATCATCTCGGGCAATGGCACCCACGGCGTCGAGATCGACAGCCCGGCCACTGACAACCTGGTTGAAGGCAACTACATCGGCACCGACATCACCGGCACCGTCGCCCTGGGCAACGGCGTGAGCGGGGGTTCTGCGGGCGTGTACGTCTCCGGGGGCGGCAATACGTTCGGCGGCAACATCGCCGGGGCCGGCAATGTCATCGCCGGCAGCGGCAACTACGGCATCAGGTTCACGTCCAGCGCCGCGACCGGCAACCTGGTCGAGGGCAACGAGATCGGCACCAACGCCGCCGGCACCGCAGCCCTCCCCAACGCCAACAACGGGATCAACATCGATGGCGGTAGCTCCGACAACACGATCGGCGGCACGGCCGCCGGTGCCGGCAACGTCATCTCGGGCAACTCGGGCGACGGCGTCGAGATCACCGGCACGGGCACGATCGACAACGTGGTGTCCGGCAACTTGGTCGGCACCAATGCCGCGGGCACCGCTGCGCTGGCCAACACCGGCCTTGCCGGGATCATGATCTACGACAGCAACAGCAACACGATCGGCGGGACGGCAGCCGGCGCCCGCAATGTCATCTCGGGCAACGCCGGCAACGGAATCCAGCTCAATCCCGATAACGTGACCAGCCCCTTTGCCGAGGACAATCTGATCGAGGGCAACTTCATCGGCGTCAACGCCTCGGGCATGGCGCTGGGCAATGGCGGCGACGGCATCTTCGCCTTTTATGCGACGGGGAACACAATCGGCGGCACGGCGGCCGGCGCGGGGAACATCTTCGCGGGCAACAATTTTTTCGGAGTCGAGATCGACTTTTCGAGTCAGAACCTGGTCGCGGGGAACCTGGTCGGTATCACGGAGAGCGGTTCTGCGGTGGCCAATGGCGATGGCGGGGTTAGCCTCGGAAGCGCCAGCGGTAATACGATCGGCGGCAGCGCGTCGGCGCGGGCAACGTCATCTCGGGCAACGCCGCGAATGGGCTCCAGATCAGCGGCGCGACGGCGACCGGCAACCTGGTTGCGGGTAACTATATCGGTACAAACCAGCCGGGAACCGCCCCGCTGCCCAACAGCGCCGACGGCGTCTTGATTGAGAATAGCGCCGCCGCCAACACGATCGGTGGTACGGCCGCCGGCGCCGGCAACGTGATCTCAGGCAATGACAGCAACGGCGTCGAGATCGAAGCCAGCGACAACCTGGTCGTGGGAAACCTCATCGGCACGAACGCCGCGGGTACTGGCGCCATCGGCAACGCCTGCGGCGTCTATGTCGGCGCGGCAAGCAACACGATTGGCGGAACGACCCCGGCGGCCCGGAACGTGATTTCAGCAAACGGCTTGGCTGGCATCTCGCAAGGCATTGACCTGGCAGCGAGCGACAACCTCGTCGAGGGGAACTTCATCGGCACGGATGTGACTGGCACGGCGGCGCTGGGCAACCACGGCCAGGGCATCTGGGCTACCGCCGGGTCGAATACGGTGGGCGGCACCGCCAGCGGCGCAGGAAATCTCATTTCGGGCAACACCGTGGTCGGGATCTGGTTCGACAGCGGCAATGACAACGTAGCCGAGGGCAACCTTGTCGGCACAGATGTTACCGGCACCAGGGTCCTGGGAAACACTTACAGTGGCATCCAGTTGCAATCAAGCAACAACATTGTCGGCGGTATGACGGCCGCTGCCCGAAACGTGGTCTCGGGCAACGGATTCACCACCGGCAGCGGCGGCATAGCGGTTTTCGGTTCCGGCAACCTGGTCGAGGGCAACTACGTCGGCACCAACGCCGCCGGAACCGCGGCTCTGGGCAATAGTGGCGATGGCATCGACGTCTACAGCAACGCCAACACGATCGGCGGCGCCACCGGCACGCCGGGAACCGGCGCGGGTAACGTGATCTCCGGCAATGCCGGCTTTGGCGTGGTCCTGGACGGCATCTCCGGCAACATCGTGCTCGGCAACATCGTCGGCCTCAATGCCACGGGGACGGCGGCGGTGGCGAATGGCTACGGCAGCGGCTTGGGCGACGGCATTGAAATCCTCGGCGCTTCGTCGAACACGATCGGCGGGACAATCGCCGCGGACCGAAATATCATTTCCGGCAATGTATACCGCGGCGTCGAGATCGACACCCCGGCCACTGCCAACCTGGTCGAAGGCAACTACTTCGGCACCGACATCACCGGCACCGTCGCCCTGGGCAACGGCGCTGCGAACGTCTACGTCGCCGCGTCCGGAAACACGATTGGCGGCACCGTCGCCGGCGCGGGAAATGTCATCGCAGGCAGCGGCAGCTATGGCATCAGGCTAACGACCAGCGCGGCGAGCGGCAACCTGGTCGCGGGCAACGAGATCGGCACCAACGCGGCCGGCACCGCGGCGCTGCCCGACGCCATCTACGGGATTTACATCAGCGGCGGCGTCAACAACACGATCGGTGGCACCGCGGCGGCCGCGGTCAACGTCATCTCCGGGAATTTCAGCGATGGCATCAACATCAACGACGGCAGCGGCAATCTGGTCGAGGGCAACAAGATCGGCACGAGCTCGGCGGGCACGGCCCAACTGGCCAACATCGGCAACGGAATCACCATCAACAGCGGCGGCTCCGACAACACGATCGGGGGCACCGCCACCGGTGCCCGCAACCTCATCTCGGGCAACGCGGGTGACGGCGTCGAGATCACCGGGGTGGGCAGCACCGGCAACGTGATCGCCGGCAACTTGATCGGCACCAACGCCGCGGGGACCGCCGCGCTCGACTCGGGGTTAATTGTCGGAGCGACCGGCGGGGGATACTTCGGGGAACTTAACCTGTCGACCGGCCAGTTCACCGAGATCACACCACCGAGCATCGGGACCGAAGCCTCCCTCACATCGGGGCCCGGAGGGAGCTTTTACGCTGGGGTATATCAGTCCGGCGACCTGTACTCGGTCAGCCCTGGCGGGGTAACGACCCAGTTCGGATCGGTCTCTGCGCCTGTACCGACGGGCGGCACGCAGATCGGTTTTTGGGGGCTCGCAAACGGGGGAGCCGGTGGGATCTATGCGGTGGACGCGAACGCAAACCCCTGGACGCTCGATCTCATTAGCCCAGACGGCAATAGCCTATCTGTCCTTGGGCCGCTGCTCACCGCGACAAACATTTCCACCGGCATGCTGTCATTCGGCCCCGACGGCAACTTATACATGGACGCGCTCAATTCATCAGGGCTCCTCCAGCTCTACCGGATCAACCAGACCACGGGTGCCGCGACCGCGATCGGGTCGGGCCTGGTGACGTTCAATAACGATTCACTGACGCTCGTCGACACGGCCGGCCAGCTCTACGGCATCGATACCACTGAAGCGACGGGATCCGGACCGATCAATATTTACACCATCAACACGGCCACGGGCGTGGCAACGGCCACCGGTGCGACTGTCGCGGGCCTGCCGTCCGGTTTTACCCTGGACACCGCCGCGTCGATCGCCGGAGACGGGATCCAGATCTTCTCGGCCGGCAACACGGTCGGCGGCTCCGTCGCCGGTGCGGGCAACGTGATCTCGGGCAACATGGGCGAGGGAGTCGACATCTCCGGCTCGGGCGCGACGGGCAACGTTGTCGCCGGTAACCTGATCGGCACGAACGCGGCCGGGACTGCCGCGGTGGCCAATTACGCCGGCGTCGAGATCGACAGCGGCGCCAGCGGAAATCTCGTCGGCAGCAGCGGCGCCGGTGCAGGCGACGCAGCCGAGCGGAACATCATCAGCGGCAACAGCTTCGCGGGCGTCTGGATGACCGGCACCGGCACAGACAACAACGCTGTCGCCGGCAATTATATCGGCACCGACGTGACGGGGACGATCGCGCTAGGAAACGCCACCCTTTCCGTTTTCGAGGGCGAGGGCGACGTCAACAGCGACGTGCTGATCGATGACGGCGCCTCGGACAACTTGATCGGCACCAGCGGCCACAGCGCCGACGATGCCGGCCAGCGCAATATTATCTCCGGCAGTGGGTACGACGGCGTGGACATCGACGGCAGCGGAACCAACGGCAACGTCGTCGCCGGCAACTATATCGGCACCAACGCGGCGGGCACGGCCGGTCTCGGAAACGCTGGCGACGGTGTCATCGTGACCGAGGATGCTGCCGGCAACTGGATCGGCGTCAACCCCATCTCGGGAGGCCCGGAAAATGCCGACCAGGGAAACCTCATCTCGGGCAATGGCTACGCCGGAATCCAACTCTACTATGGGAGCGCGGGAACCGTGGTGGCCGGCAACCTGATCGGGACCGATCTCACCGGTTCGAACGCGATCGGAAATACCCACGGCGTCGCCATCGATTCTTCGAACAACCTCGTGGGAACGTCGGGCCAGGACGGCGCTGAGAACGCGATCGAGCGCAACGTTATCTCCGGGAACATAGACGAAGGCATCTATATCAACGGCGCGACCGGGAACGTCATCGCGGGCAACTTGATTGGGACGACCAAGTCCGGTACCGCCGCGCTGGGCAACGGCACCGACGGCGTCCTGGTCGAGTACGGGGCCAGCGCCAATACCATCGGTGGGACAATCGCCGCGGACCGCAACGTCATCTCGGGCAATGTCTCCCATGGCGTCGAGATCGACAGCCCGTCCACAGGCAACGTGGTTGAAGGCAACTATATCGGCACCGACATCACCGGCACCGCCTCCCTGGGCAATGGCGTGAGCGGATCTGCGGACGTCTACGTTTCCGGAGGCGGCAACACGATTGGAGGCACCGTCGCCGGCGCGGGCAATGTCATTGCAGGCAGCGGCACCTACGGCGTGCGGCTCCTGACCAGCACGGCTAGCGGCAACGTGGTCGAGGGCAACGAAATCGGCACGAACGCCGCCGGTACTGCAGCCCTCCCGAACGCAATCGACGGGATTTTCATCAGCGGCGGCGTGAACAACACGATTGGCGGCACAGTGGCCGCCGCGGCCAACGTCATCTCCGGGAATTTGAGCGACGGAATCAACATCAACGATGGCAGCGGCAACCTGGTCGAGGGCAACGAAATCGGCACGAACTCCGCCGGCACCGCGGCCTTGGCCAACGGCGGCAACGGAGTCACCATCGATAGCGGAAGCACCAACAATACGGTCGGCGGCGGCGCCGCCGGTGTGCGCAATGTGATCTCGGGCAACACGGGCGACGGCGTCGAGATCACTGGCGCGGGCACGAACGGCAACGTGGTGGCGGGGAACTTCATCGGCACCAACGTGAGCGGCACGGCGGCCCTGGGCAACGGAAGTGCCGGCGTCGAGATCGACAGCGGCGCCACCGGCAACTTGATCGGCTCGAACGGCGACGGTGTGAACGACGCGCTCGAGCGGAATATCATCAGCTGCAACGCCTTCGCGGGCGTCTGGTTGACGGGTTCTGGCACGAACAATAACGTCGTCGCGGGCAACTATATCGGCACGAACGTGACGGGAGATACCGCGCTGGGCAACGGCAGCAAGGTCGTTGTCTATCCGGTCGGTACAGCCTACAGCGCCAGAATTGGTGGCGGCGTCGTGATCACGGGTGGCGCTTCCGACAACCTGATAGGCACCAGCGGCCAGAGCGCCGACGACGCAGGCGAGCGCAACGTCATTGCGGGCAGCCCCACGAATGACGGTGTTGACATCTACGGCAGCGGCACGGCCGGCAACGTGGTGGCGGGCAACTTCATCGGGACCAGCGCAGCCGGCACGACCGCCCTCGCAAACGCGGGCGACGGTATCTATATGGAGGTACTCACCGCGGCCAACTGGATCGGTGTGAATCCCGTCTACGGGCCCGAAAACGCCGACGAGGGCAACGTCATCTCCGGCAATGGCGACGGCGTGCAGATCGGCGATTCCACCAGCCAGGTCGTGGCGGGAAACCTGATCGGGACCAATGCGATTGGATCGGCCGCCATTCCCAACGGGTTCGGAGTGCAGATCAGTAATTCTACACATATCTTGATCGGAACATCGGGACAAGACGGGCCCGCGGACGCCCTGGAACGCAACGTGATTTCCGGAAACTCGGGCGCCGGGGTCTGGATCACCTACGCTTCGAACGGCACGCCGCCCGTGTCGACCGCAAACGTCATCGCCGGCAATTATATCGGAACGAACGCGGCCGGAACGGCCGGTTTACCGAACGGGAGCGACGGGGTAGAAATCGCTTCCGGGGTGTATGGCAACTCGATTGGCGTGAACGCCGCCTATGGGCCGGAAAACGCCGACCAGCGCAACGTCATCTCCGGCAACACGGGCGACGGTGTCGAAATCACCGGCGCGGGCACCACCGGCAACACCGTCGCCGGCAATTTGATCGGCACCGATTTTACCGGAACCCAGGCCATCCCCAACTATGCCGGCGTCGAGATCGACAGCGGCGCCGCCGGCAACTTGATCGGTACCAACGGCGACGGCATGAGCGACGCGCTTGAGCGGAATATCCTGAGCGGCAACCTCTTCGCCGGTGTTTGGATGACCGGTACCGGGACTGATAATAATGTTGTGGCCGGGAACTATATCGGCACCGACGTGTCGGGGACCGTCGCGGTTGGCAATGGCAGCGTGACTCAGCAGTTCCCCGGTTATTATGTCTCCGGCGGCGTCGAGATCGCGAATGGCGCGTCAGACAATCTGATCGGGACCAGCGGCCAGAGCGCCGACGACGCCGGCGAGCGCAACGTCATCTCGGGCAACGGGCCGTTCGTCGCCGACGGCGTCGATATCTACGGGAGTGGAACCACCGGCAATGTCGTCGCCGGCAATTTCATCGGCACCAACGCGACAGGCACCGCGGCACTGGGGAACGGGTACGACGATATTTTCGTTGGAAATATCAGCTCCGGCAACTGGATCGGAGTGAACCCGGTCTTTGGGCCCGAGAATGCTGACCAGGCAAACGTGCTCTCGGCGTCTTATTTCTTCGGGGTCGAGATCTTCGATACGACGGGCCTCGTTGTGGCCGGCAACCTGATCGGAACGAACGCGGAAGGTTCAGCGGCGATTCCCAATTCCGGCGGTGTGGCCCTTGAGGACTCATCGAATGTCCTGATCGGCACCACGGGAGAGAACGGGCCGAACAGCGCACTGGAACGCAATGTGATTTCAGGGAACTCGGGTGCGGGCGTCGTGATCACGACGCTCAGCGGGTACAGCGGTGTCCCCGCCGTGACCACGGACGACGTCGTCGCGGGCAATTTTATCGGGACGAACGCGGCGGGAACGGCCGCCCTACCGAACGCGGGAGACGGGGTCGAAATCACTTCCGGAGCGAACGGCAACTCGATCGGCGTCAACGCCGTCTACGGGCCGGAAAACGCCGACCAGCGCAACGTCATCTCGGGCAACACGAGCGACGGTGTCGAGATCACCGGCGCGGGCACCACCGGCAACACCGTCGCCGGCAATTTGATCGGCACCGATTACACGGGAACGCAGGCCATCCCCAATTATGCCGGCGTCGAGATTGACAGCGGCGCCACCGGCAACTTGATCGGCACCAACGGCGACGGTCTGAACGATGCCCTCGAACGAAATATCATCAGCGGCAACCTCTTTGCCGGCATTTGGATGACTGGTACAGGGACGGAGGAAAACGTTGTCGCCGGCAACTTGATCGGCACCGATGTCACCGGGGCGATCGCGCTGGGCAACGGTAGCAAGTACGTTCTCTCCGGCGATGACGACATCGACGGCGGAGTACTGATCGACGGCGGCGCCTCCGACAACTTGATCGGTACCAGCGGCCAGAGCGCCGACGACGCTGGCGAGCGCAACGTGATCTCGGGCAACGACTATACTGCCGTGGTCATCAGCGGCTCCGGCACGTCCGCCAACGTCGTGGCCGGCAACTTTCTGGGCACGACAGTCTCGGGCGAAGCCGCGCTCGGCAATGGCACCTATGGCGATGGAGTCGATCTCGTCAATGGGGCCAGCGGAAATTGGATCGGAGTGAACTCGGCCGCAGGGCCCGGCACGGAAAGCGCTGATCAGGGCAACCTCATTTCAGGGAACAACTTCAACAAGAACGACGTTGGCGTCTGGATCGATCCTACGTCCTCCGGCAACGTCATCGCGGGCAACCTGATCGGTACCGACGCCACGGGGACGGAATCGCTCCCCAACTACGTTGGGATTGAGATCCAGGGGCCCGCGAACCTCGTCGGCACAACCGGGCAGGACGGGGTCGATGACGCGATTGAAGGGAACCTGATCTCGGGGAACACCAACGAAGGCGTCCTGATCACGGGCACGACTGCGACCGGCAACGTCGTCGCCGGCAACCTGATCGGTACCAACGCGAGCGGCACGTCGGCGCTGGCCAATGCGTCAGGCGTCGTGATCGCCGGCGGTGCGTCGGACAACACCATCGGCGGCACCGCCTCGGCTGCCGGCAACGTCATCGCTTTCAACGCATCTGCTGGCGTCACCGTTGGTGCTGGCGCGACGGACGCGAGCACGGGCAACGTGCTTCTGGACGACGCAATCCAGGGTAACGCCGGAGGAGGCGTCGACAACGATTCGAGCGGCGTTCTTACCATTTCCGACTCCACGATCTCCGGCAATTCAACGGGCGGCAGCGGCGGTGGTGTCCTCAACGACTCAAGCGGGACGGTCACGATCACGGGCAGCACCATCTCCAACAACTCCGCCGGCTCCAACGGCGGAGGCATCGAAAACTTCGGAGCCTTGACGCTCACCAACTCGACCGTCGCCGACAACGAAGCTAGCGGCGCTGGCGGCGGCGGCATTAACAACTCTGGCACTCTGACGGTCAGCGGCACCACGTCGCTAACGAGCGACAGCTCGAGCTCGAGTGGAAGCATCTTTAACACGGGCGACTTAACGGTGACGACGTCCGGCGTTTCTCTGGCGGGCACGCTCACTAACGCCGGCTCGATCGTCGTGGACAGCGGGGTGACCGTCTTTCAGGGCAGTGAGTCCTCGGGCGCGTCGATCATCAACCAGGCCGGTGCCACCTTCGACCTCCAGGGCACTGCCGAACTCAGCAACGCCATCAACAGCGGCGGATCTGTCTACGTCGGCGGCACCCTTTCTAACGCAGGCACGCTGGAGAAATCCACCGGTACCGGTACCGCAACCCTTGCCTATTCACTGTCCAACACAGGAACAGTGCAGGTCGAATCGAGCACGCTCGACGCGTCGGGGAGCTTCAGCAACTTCTCAGGCACAACGCTCACCGGCGGTACCTACTTCGTCTCGGGAACCGGCCAGCTCGAGTTCGCCGGGGCCAACATCGTCACGAACGCGGCGACGATCGTTCTCGATGGAGCGTCTTCCGAGATCATCAACACGTCAAGCGGCAATGCCCTGGCTGGTTTGACGACGAACGCGGCAGGGGGCCAGTTGACGATTCAGGACGGCGGGAGCCTCACGACAGCCGGCGCGCTCAGTAACGCCGGCGGGATCACTGTCTCCGGCGGGTCGTCCTTGACTATCTCGGGGGCATTCACGCAATCGGGCGGGAGTACGATCCTGGCTGGTGGCACGCTCACCTCGACGACAAGCACCGTGAACTTCACCGGCGGTCTCCTCGGTGGAACGGGGACTTTGAACGCCAATGTCAGCAACTCGGGTGCTCAGATCAGCCCCGGCGCTACCGGCTCAGCCGGGAAGTTGACGATCCAGGGAACTTATACCCAGGGTGCCGGCGGTAGCCTGGATGTCGCACTCGGAGGGTCCGGGTACGACCAGCTTGCTGTCACCGGTTCGGCCTCGCTGGCCGGAACAATCAACATCTCCACCAACAACGGTTACGTACCGCCCGTGGGCACTACGTTTCAGGTGCTGACCTTCGCCAGCAAATCCGGCGATTTCCAGACGTATAACGGCCTGTTTATCTCGGGCCAGACCGGCTTGCTTGCGTCCTACTTGCCGTCGGGCACCCCGACCAACCTGACTCTGACGGCCTCGAACAACCTCGTTGACTACTGGACCAACCCGGCTGGGGGCGACTGGGATACCGCCAGCAACTGGAGCTCTGGTGTGCCCGTCGCCGGGCAAAGCGCTGTGATCGATTATTCCGGCATCACGGTCACCCATACGCAGACAACCGCCGAGCCGCCGATCGCCAGCCTCACCGACCTCGCCACCCTCGACATCACGGCCGGCTCGATCTCGATCGGCAGCGGCAGTTCGACTCTCGCGTCCGTGACGATCGGCACCGGCGCCTCGCTGAGTGTGGCAGCCGGCGCCAGCGTCAAGATCCAGGCCAACCAGACGATCACCGACGACGGGACGTTGAACACCGGCTCGGGCACGACGTTCGTGTTCGAGGTCGGCTATGAGACGACCACCGAAATCCTGGTCAACGGCACCATGACCGCCATGGGCTCCGTCTTCAACCTGGCGGGTAACGACTACTCGAACACCCTGATCCAGGTCAACTCCGGCGGCGAGCTCACCGCTACAGGCAGCACCTTCTCGGTGAACCAGCTTGTTCTGGAAAACGGCAGCATTCTGGGCTCGACCGACCTCACCAACGATATCTTCAACCTGCCCATCTATGTGCCGGCCCTGGACATCCCCATGCTGGCCAACAACCAGAGCTTCCAGGCCATCGAGATCTTCGGTGGTAGCCTCACCACTGGCCAGTCCCTGTCCTTGAACCCGATTGGGACCAACTCCACCGCCAACCTGATCTACGTCTTTACCGGCAACTTCACGATCCAGTCCGGGGCCACGCTGACCGTGGCGCCCAAGGTCAACGTCGAAATCAATCCCAATGTGACGATCACCGACAGCGGAGCGCTCAACACCGGCTCGGGCACGACGTTCGTGTTTGAGGTCGGCTATGAGACCACGACCGAAATCCTGGTCAACGGCACCATGAACGCCACGGGCTCCGTCTTCAACCTGGGGGGCAACGACTACTCGAACACCCTGATCCAGGTCAACTCCGGCGGCGAGCTCACCGCTACAGGCAGCACCTTCTCGCTGAACCAGCTTGTTCTGGAAAACGGCAGCATCCTGGCGCGGCCGACCTCACCAACGATATCTTCAACCTGCCCATCTATGTGCCGGCCCTGGACATTCCCATGCTGGCCAATAACCAGAGCTTCCAGGCCATCGAGATCTTCGGTGGTAGCCTCACCACTGGCCAGTCCCTGTCCTTGAACCCGATTGGGACCAACTCCACCGCCAACCTGATCTACGTCTTTACCGGCAACTTCACGATCCAGTCCGGGGCCACGCTGACCGTGGTGCCCAAGGTCAACGTCGAAATCAATCCCAATGTGACGATCACCGACAGCGGAGCGCTCAACACCGGCTCGGGCACGACGTTCGTGTTTGAGGTCGGCTATGAGACCACGACCGAAATCCTGGTCAACGGCACCATGAACGCCACGGGCTCCGTCTTCAACCTGGGGGGCAACGACTACTCGAACACCCTGATCCAGGTCAACTCCGGCGGCGAGCTCACCGCTACAGGCAGCACCTTCTCGCTGAACCAGCTTGTTCTGGAAAACGGCAGCATCCTCGGCGCGGCCGACCTCACCAACGATATCTTCAACCTGCCCATCTATGTGCCGGCCCTGGACATTCCCATGCTGGCCAATAACCAGAGCTTCCAGGCCATCGAGATCTTCGGTGGTAGCCTCACCACTGGCCAGTCCCTGTCCTTGAACCCGATTGGGACCAACTCCACCGCCAACCTGATCTACGTCTTTACCGGCAACTTCACGATCCAGTCCGGGGCCACGCTGACCGTGGCGCCGAAGGTCAACGTCGAAATCAATCCCAATGTGACGATCACCGACAGCGGAGCGCTCAACACCGGCTCGGGCACGACGTTCGTGTTCGAGGTCGGCTATGAGACCACGACCGAAATCCTGGTCAACGGCACCATGACCGCCACAGGCTCCGTCTTCACCCTGGGGGGCAACGACTACTCGAACACCCTGATCCAGGTCAACTCCGGTGGCGAGCTCACCGCTACAGGCAGCACCTTCTCGGTGAACCAGCTTGTTCTGGAGAACGGCAGCATTCTGGGCGCAACCGACCTCACCAACGATATCTTCAACCTGCCCATCTATGTGCCGGCCCTGGACATCCCCATGCTGGCCAACAACCAGAGCTTCCAGGCCATCGAGATCTTCGGTGGTAGCCTCACCACTGGCCAGTCCCTGTCCTTGAACCCGATTGGGACCAACTCCACCGCCAACCTGATCTACGTCTTTACCGGCAACTTCACGATCCAGTCCGGGGCCACGCTGACCGTGGCGCCCAAGGTCAACGTCGAAATCAATCCCAATGTGACGATCACCGACAGCGGAGCGCTGAACACCGGCTCGGGCACGACGTTCGTGTTCGAGGTCGGCTATGAGACGACCACCGAAATCCTGGTCAACGGCACCATGACCGCCATGGGCTCCGTCTTCAACCTGGCGGGTAACGACTACTCGAACACCCTGATCCAGGTCAACTCCGGCGGCGAGCTCACCGCTACAGGCAGCACCTTCTCGGTGAACCAGCTTGTTCTGGAAAACGGCAGCATCCTGGGCGCGACCGACCTCACCAACGATATCTTCAACCTGCCCATCTATGTGCCGGCCCTGGACATTCCCATGCTGGCCAATAACCAGAGCTTCCAGGCCATCGAGATCTTCGGCGGTAGCCTCACCACCGGCCAGTCCCTCTCCTTGAACCTGATCGGAACCAGCTCCACCGCCAACCTGATCTACGTCTTTACCGGCAACTTCACAATCCAGTCCGGGGCCACGCTGACCGTGGCGCCCACGGTCAACGTCGAAATCAATCCCAATGTGACGATCACCGACAGCGGAGCGCTCAACACCGGCTCGGGCACGACGTTCGTGTTCGAGGTCGGCTATGAGACCACGACCGATATCCTGGTCAACGGCACCATGACCGCCACAGGCTCCGTCTTCACTCTGGGGGGCAACGACTACTCGAACACTTTGATCCAGGTCAACTCCGGCGGCGAGCTCACCGCCAGCACCACGACCTTCAGCGTCAACGAGGTGAACTGGGTCAACGGCAGCATCATGAACACGGGCGACGTGACGAACGACACGTTCAACTTGCCGATCTACGTGCCGTTCCAGGACGTGGCGCTGCTGTCGAACAACAAGAGCTTCCAGAACATAAACATCATCGCCGGAACCATGGCCAGCGGCCAAACACTGTCGCTGGTCCCGATCGGGACGGTATCGACGGCCAGCCTTGTGTACATCTTCCAGGGCAACTTCACGGTCGGTACGGGAGCGACGCTGACCGTCGGTACCGGCACCAGTGTCTTGATCGACCCGGTGACCATTACCGACTACGGGGCCATGAACATCGCGGGTGCGTCGATCGGCTTCGTGGCCGGTTATGAGGCAACAACCCAGATCCTGGTCAATGGCACCCTCTCTGCCAGCGGCTCCAACTTCTTTATCTCCGGCAGCAACTATGCATCGTTCGCACTCCTCCAGGTTGACTCCGGCGGCGAGCTCACCGCCAGCACCACGACCTTCAACATCAACGAGCTGAACCTGGTCAACGGCAGCATCTTGAACTCGGGCGACTTCACCAACGATGCCTTCAACCTGCCCATCTACTTGCCGTTCCAGGACGTCGCCCTGCTCGCCAACAACAAGAGCTTCCAGAACGTCAACATTATCGCCGGAACCATGGCCAGCGGGCAGTCATTGTCCCTGGTCCCGATCGGGACGGTTTCGACGGCCAGCCTTGTTTACATCTTCCAGGGCAACTTCACTGTCGGTACGGGAGCGACGGTCACCGTCGGTACCGGCACCAGCGTCCTGATCGACCCGGTGACGATCACCGACAACGGGGTCATGAACGTCACCGGGGCGTCGATCGGCTTCGTGGCCGGTTACTCGGCAACAACTCAGATCCTGGTCAACGGCACCCTCTACGCCAGCGGCTCGAACTTTTACATCTCCGGCGGCAACTATGCATCTTTCGCACTCCTTCAGGTCGACTCCGGCGGCGAGCTCATCGCCAGCACCACGACCTTCAGCGTCAATGAACTGAACCTGGTCAACGGCAGCATCTTGAACTCGGGCGACTTCACCAACGACACCTTCAACCTGCCCATCTACGTGCCGTTCCAGGACGTCGCCCTGCTGGCCAACAACCAGAGCTTCCAGAACATAAACATCATCGCCGGAACCATGGCCAGCGGCCAAACACTGTCGCTGGTCCCGATCGGGACGGTATCGACGGCCAGCCTCGTGTATATCTTCCAGGGCAACTTCACCGTTGGTACGGGAGCGACTCTGACCGTCGGCACCGGCACCAGCGTCCTGATCGACCCGGTGACGATCACCGACAACGGGGCCATGAACGTCACCGGGGCGTCGATCGGCTTCGTGGCCGGTTACTCGGCAACAACTCAGATCCTGGTCAACGGCACCCTCTCTGCCAGCGGCTCCAACTTCTTTATCTCCGGCAGCAACTATGCATCGTTCGCACTCCTCCAGGTTGACTCCGGCGGCGAGCTCACCGCCAGCACCACGACATTTAGCGTCAACGAGCTGAACCTCGTCACCGGCAGCATCTTGAACGCCGGCGACCTGACGAACGACACGTTCAACTTGGCGATCTACGTGCCGTTCCAGGACGTGGCGCTTCTGTCCAACAACAAGAGCTTCCAGAACGTCAACATCATTGCCGGGACGATGGCCAGTGGGCAGATCCTGTCGCTGGTCCCAATAGGGACGGTATCGACGGCCAGCCTCGTGTATATCTTCCAGGGCAACTTCACCGTTGGTACGGGAGCGACTCTGACCGTCGGCACCGGCACCAGCGTCCTGATCGACCCGGTGACGATCACCGACAACGGGGCCATGAACGTCACCGGAGCGTCGATCGGCTTCGTGGCCGGTTACTCGGCAACAACTCAGATCCTGGTCAACGGCACCCTCTCTGCCAGCGGCTCCAACTTCTTTATCTCCGGCAGCAACTATGCATCGTTCGCACTCCTCCAGGTTGACTCCGGCGGCGAGCTCACCGCCAGCACCACAACCTTCAGCATCAACGAGCTGAGCCTGGTCAGCGGCAGCATCATGAACACGGGCGACCTGACGAACGACGCGTTCAACTTGCCGATCTACGTGCCGTTCCAGGACGTGGCGCTTCTGTCCAACAACAAGAGCTTCCAGAACGTCAACATCATTGCCGGGACGATGGCCAGTGGGCAGATCCTGTCGCTGGTCCCAATAGGGACGGTATCGACGGCCAGCCTCGTGTATATCTTCCAGGGCAACTTCACCGTTGGTACGGGAGCGACTCTGACCGTCGGCACCGGCACCAGCGTCCTGATCGACCCGGTGACGATCACCGACAACGGGGCCATGAACGTCACCGGAGCGTCGATCGGCTTCGTGGCCGGTTACTCGGCAACAACTCAGATCCTGGTCAACGGCACCCTCTCTGCCAGCGGCTCCAACTTTTACATCTCCGGCAGCAACTATGCATCGTTCGCACTCCTCCAGGTCAACTCCGGCGGCGAACTGAGTGTAGAGGGAACCTCGTTTTCGCTGAACCAGCTCGCCGTGCAGAGCGGCTCAACCGCCAATCTTCAGTTCGTGACGTTCGCCACTCAGCTCGCCATCAACAGCGGGGCCTCGCTCAACATTCACAATGATGACTTGAGCAGCGCAAGCGCGACCGTGGTCGCCTCGGGTGGTTCCACCACCACAATTGATTTCACAAACAATTTCTGGGGGACGCTCAACACCACGCAGATCGCAGCCAAGATCACGGACCACACAAAGAACTCCAGTCTGCCGACGGTCCTGTATCAACCATTTCTTAGTGAAGACGCGACGGGCACTTTTGCGTCCAACGCCGGGGCAACCTTTAGCACGGCATCCCAGTCGGTCGCGCTCACCGCCACGGTGATCAGCGGGGCCGGCCTGGTCAACACCGGCACCGCCACATTCAGCGTTCTCAATGGCTCCGCAGTTGTGGGCACGCCCGTCACCAGCAACGTCCTGAACGGCGTCGCAAACGCCGAATACGCACTGCCGGCCTCAACCCCCGGAGGCGTTTACACAATCCAGGTTGTCTTTAGCGGAACGTCCAGCCTGTTGGGCTCCTATGACAGCAGCCACTCGCTGACAATCAGCAATACCTCGACGAACACCGCGGCCGCGAGCACCGCGACCACCTTCAGCGTGAGTGCAAAGTCCGTCGCTCTCGCCGCCACCGTCACGAGCGCGATCGGCATCGTGAACGAGGGGCAAGAAACCTTCACGATTCTGAGCGGAAACACGATAATCGGTACCCCTGTCAGCGTGAACGTGACCGCCGGAGCCGCAAGTGCCAGCTACGTTCTTCCCGGCGGCACGACAGCAGAAACGTACACAATTCAAGCGGTCTACGATGGGACCGCAGAGTACGGCAGCTCAATGGATAGCAGCCAGACCTTGACCGTCAAAGTCGCGACGACTGCGACTGCCGCGGAAGGGGCCACGGCGACGTTCGGCGATGCGTCGGTCACGCTCTCCGCGACCATCACGAGCCCGGCCGGCACAGTCAATCAGGGGACCGAGACATTCACGGTTCTCAACGGCACGACGCCGGTCGGCACTGCCGTCACGGTCAACGTCGTGACGGGCAGCGCGAGTGCGAGCTACACGCTCCCTGACGGCACGCAGCCTGACACGTACACGATTCAGGCAGTCTATAACGGCACAATCAACTTCCTCGGATCTACCGATGCTAGCCAAACTCTCGTCATCAACGCGGCACCGACCGTCACCGCCGCCTCCAGCGCGAACGCTATACTCGGCGACGCTTCCGTCGAGCTCAATGCGACCGTCACAAGTCCGGCCGGTGTGGTCGATGTGGGAACGGAGACGTTCACGATTCTGAACGGAACGACTCCGGTCGGCAGTCCCGTCACGGTCAACGTCACTTTGGGGGCCGCCAGTACGAATTACTCGCTGCCCACGGGTACGCCGGCGGGCACCTACATCATTCAGGCGGCTTTCAACGGAACCACCGATTTCCTCAGCGATACCGATCATAGTCAGACCCTCCTGATCAGTGCCGCCGGGACCACGACCGCGGCCACTAGCGCCATTGCGACGTTGGGCCAATCTCTGGTCACGCTCAACGCGACGGTCGTCAGCCCGGCCGGAGTGGTGGACGAGGGAACCGAGACGTTTTCGATACTGAATGGAACAACGCTCCTCGGCAGTTCCGTCACGGTCGACGTCAGCGATGGCGCCGCCAGCGCCAGGTACTCTTTGCCAGCAGGCACGGCAAGGGGCACCTATACGATCCTGGTGGCCTTCAACGCGACGACTAACTTCGGCGGCTCGACGGACAGCAGCCACACCCTTACTATCTCCGCGTATCCTGATCTCCAGGTGCAGGGCCTGGCGGTCTCGCCAAAGACGATCCTCTCCGGCGATACCGTCGACGTGACCTGGAACGACGCCAACACGGGCAATGCCGCGGTCGACAGCGAGTTCGTCGATAACCTGACCGTCGTCAATACCACGACCAGCGCGACGCTGCTCGACACGGATGTCTCCTACAACCCGGCCCTGCCCGGCACGTCGCCCATCGACCCCGGCGGCTCGTTTCCTCAGGCCTACGCGTTTACGCTGCCTCAGGGCTCTGCAGGCACCGGCGATCTTTTGATCACGGTCACGACCGACGCCGACAATCAGATCGTTGAATTTAACCCCTCAGGAACCGGCGAGACCAACAACACGGCCACGCTCACGGTGAACTCGACGTTGGCGGCCTATACCGTGAACAGTACCGCCGATTCGGGCGCGGGCTCGCTCCGCGACGCGATCGACTACGTCGACACACATAGCGGCGGCACCACGATCGCCTTCGATTTCGGCACGGGCCCGCAGACGATCGAGCTCATGTCGCCGCTACCGGCAATCACTGCGCCATTGACCATCGACGGCACGACCGAGCCCGGATATTCCAACACGCCCTTGATCGAGCTGGATGGTGCGGGCGCGGGAACCGGCGCCACCGGATTGACACTCGCGGGCAACGGCATCACCGTCAAGGGCCTGATTATCAGCGGCTTTGGCGGCGACGGGATCGAAGTGACCGGAAATAACGATTTGGTCGAGAGCAGTTACATCGGCATTGACTCCACCGGCAACAACGCCACGGGCAATGGCGAGGCCGGTGTTGCGATCATTGATGGCGCGACAGGCAACACCATCGGCGGCACCACGGCCGGTTCGGGCAACGTGATCTCCGCGAACGCCGGCGACGGAGTGGATGACATCGATGCCAATTCCAACCTGATCGTCGGCAACTGGATCGGCACCAATGCCACCGGCACCGCCGCGCTTGGAAACTCGGGCGACGGCGTCTACGTTAGCGGCAGCTCGTCCGTCGTTATCGGCGGAACAGCGGCAGGCGCTGGCAATCTCATCTCCGGCAACGCCGCGAGCGGCGTCGAAATCAACGACTCGACCGGCACGCTGATTCAGGGCAACCTGATCGGGCTCGACCAGACCGGAACGCGAGCCCTGGGCAACCGCGGAGCAGGCGTTCTGATCGACAACGGTTCCGTATCCAATACCATCGGCGCGCCGGGCGCCGGGGGGCGTAACTTTATTTCCGGGAACGCCGAAGGCGTTTTGATCACGGGCTCGTCCACGGCGGGGACCGACGTGGCGGGTAACTTGATCGGCACCGACTCCGAGGGCACGGCCGCGGTGGGCAACCTGAGCGGTGGCATCGTGATCGCGGGCGGGACAGGTACCACCATCGGTGCGCCGGACGGTCCGGCTGGCAACTTGATCTCCGGGAATACGGGCGACGGCATCGACATCGGCGCCGGCGTGACGAACACCTTGGTCCAGGGCGACTACATCGGCACGGACGAGACCGGAACCAAGCCCCTGCTCAACTCGGGCTCTGGCGTGTCCGTTGACAATGCCTTGGGCGTCACCATCGGCGGGACGGCGCAGGGCGTGGGCAACGTGATCTCTGCCAACGGGCAGGCGGGCGTGTCGATCGCGGGGACCGCCACGACGGGCGTCGTGCTCCTGGGCAACCGCATCGGCACCGACGAGACCGGAACCGCGGCCCTCGGGAACGCGTCCTTCGGCGTGATCGTGAACGCCACCCCCGGGGTTACAATCGGCGGCACGGCTCAAGGCGACGGAAATATCATCTCGGCCAATCCAACCGCGGGCATCGGGCTCTTTGCCGACACGACCGGCGCATTGATCGAAGGCAACCTGATCGGCACCGACGACACCGGCATGAACCCTCTTGGAAACGGCAACGGCATCCAGTTGGACGGCGGCTCTTCCAGTAACACGATCGGCGGCACAACGGCCGGGGCTGGCAACACCATCGCTTATTCCAGCGGCATCGGCGTGGATGTTGACGCGACGGCCGGGACCGGTAACGCGATCCGGCTCAACTCGATCTTCTCCAACACCGGGTTGGGCATCGACCTAGGAGGCGATGGCGTCACGCTGAACAACTCGGCCGGGCACACCGGTCCCAACGACTTTGAGAACTTCCCGGTGATCACGGCGGTCTCGAGCGCGGGCGGCGTGACAACCGTGACCGGCAGTTTGAGCGGCACGGCCGACACGACCTTCGGCGTCGATTTCTATACGCTATCGTCGATCAATGCGTCGGGCTACGGCGAGGGAAGGTACGTCCTCGGCTCGGCGTCCGTCATGACCGACGCCGCGGGCAGCGCGACTTCGTCTTCCAGTTCCCCACTCCGGCTGCCGGGGCCCGGTTCACAACGGCCACGGCCACCGATCCCGGCGGCAATACCTCGGAATTCTCCCAGGCATTCGGTGTCGACACCCCGCCGACGGCCGTCATCGGGTTCACGAACCTCGCCGTCAACGAAGGGGCCGCAGTCCCATTCGACGGCCTGGAATCGCTCAACCCCAGCGGCGGTCCGCTCACCTACACCTGGTTGTTCGGCGACGGCGGTACGGGGTCGGGGCCCGAGCCGACCCACACCTTCACGGCACCGGGGATCGATACCGTGACGTTGACCGTTAACGACGGCTTCGGCGGGATCAGCACCGCAACCGCCCTGGTCGCGGTCAACGACCTGCCGCCGGTCTTCACTCCCAACGCGTACTTGCCGCCCCTGACTTACACAACGCCCGCGCCTGGCGACGGATTTGGTGACTCCGTAGCCGCGAACTACGGCAACGTCGCAATCGGCGCCCCGTCCGAAAACGGCACTGGCGCGGTTTATCTCTACGACGGTGTCACCACCGCCAACGAGACAATCTCGACCTACGCTTATGGCGAGCTGATCCACGTCTTCGCCGACCCCAATCCTAAGCCCGGCGATGAGTTCGGCGCATCGCTCGCGGTGGTCGGCAACGACCTGGTGGTCGGGGCGCCGGGCAGTTCGCTTACGGGACCGGGCGACGGCGTGGTTTACGTCTTCGACGCCAATGACGAGAGCACGACATTCGGTAACTTGCTGGCGACCCTGACGATCCCTGACCCCGGCCCCTTGAATGATGCACAGTTCGGCGCAGCGGTCGGCGCGACCAACACGAATATCGTGGTGGGAGCGCCGGCAACAACAGCGGCACGGGCGAGGTCTACGAGTTCGAGGGCGACACGACCCAGGCGAACTTCGGCGCGCTGCTCGCGAAATCTCAAAACCCACGTCGCAGGTCGGGTCGGATTTCGGTGCCGCGGTCGCCGGCGACGGCAACAGTGTGATCGTCGGCGCCCGGCTGCGAACCTCTCAGGCGCCACCGGCGGCGTCTTCGTGTTCGATGGCACGACCGGCAATCTGATCACGTCGATCGCAAACCCCGACACGTCGACCACGACCGGCTTCGGTAGCGCGGTTGCCGCGGTTGGGCCCAACATCCTCATCGGGTCGCCTGACGACAACGATGGTGCGGGTGCGGCCTTCCTGTACGCGCCTCCCGCGATCCCCGGACCGGCGACGTTGCTCGCTGTGTTCGCTCAGCCCGATGGCGCTGGCGGCAACTTCGGCGCTTCCGTCGCCGGGACGCAAAACACCGCACTGATCGGCGCCCGGTGCTTTTCTGGGCACGAGCGACGCCGGCGCTGCGTACCTCTTCGACGCCAATCCGTCGAGCCCGACCTTCGGCAACGCAATCGCCGCCGTTCAAGAACCGACCCCGACTTCGGGTGACGCCTTCGGCACCTCGGTCGGATTCGACACCGGCGCTTGATCGTGGCGCCGCGGGGGCTATCGGTTCGGGAGTCACCGGCGCCGAGGCCGTCGATCTCTATCAGCCCGGTGCTCAGCTCTCGGTCTCGTCCGTCACCACCTATCTCGCCGCGCCCTATGACTCCGTGATCGTGAGCGGCACTTTCACGGATGCCAACCCTGGAGCGAATCTCACCGCCACGATCGATTGGGGCGATGGGTCCGCACCGACTGATGTCGACCTCCCGGCGGGGTCCTACGCCTTCGCGGCCCCACATGACTACACGACCGACCCGGCCTCCGGCTCGTACAGTATCGGCGTGACCTTGACCGACGCGTTCGGCAAGACCGCCTTCGCACAAACGACTGTCGTCATCAACAACCCGGCGCCGGAGTTCGCGTCGCCCGGTCTTGTCTTGTCGTCGACCACCATCGTCGAAGGGGGCGCGGTCGAGGTGCAGCGGGACAGTCAAGAGCCCCGACGGGAACGACTCGAGCACGGTCGCTCTCAACTGGGGCGACGGCTCGGCACGACCACGATCGTTCTCCCTATCGGCCAGGACACGTTCTCGACAAGCCATACCTATTTGAACAATCCGGCGGGGGTTGGGTCCGAGAACTATACAATCATCGCTTCCGCGACCAACCAGTATGACAAGGCTGGCTATGCGTCGGCGATCGTGACCGTCAACAAGGTTGGGCCGCAGTTCACCGCGGCCGACCTGAAGCTGTCGCCGCCGACTGCCGTCGAGGGAGACACGATCACCTTGAACGGCCAGTTCACCGACCCGGATGGGCTGCACAGCGCGTACACGGTGACGATCGACTGGGGCGATGGTTCCACTCCGACCGTCTTGAGCGAGCTTGACGGCCAGGTCGTCCCGTCGGCCACGCCGGGGATCTTTACCTACTCGACCACTCATGTGTATCTGAGTAATCCACCTGGCGAGCTGACCGGTGGCACATACGCAATCAACGTTTCGGTGTCGGACGGCGTGAACACGACTTCGGCCGGAACGTCGACCGTCGTGAACAATGCGGCACCGACGGTTCGGATCGAGAGCGCAGGCAATCGAGGGCCCGACGACAATCACGCTCACCGCCGCCGTGACGGACCCGGATCCGCTCGCCACCGATACCGTGGCCTGGACATTGACCCAGGGCGGGACGGTGACCCAGACCGGCACGGGGTCTACGTTCTCATTCGCGAACCCGGGCGGAATCCTGGTTGGGACAGTGACCGCCACCGTGACCAGCAGCGATGGAGGTGCCGGTAGCGACAGCACCAGATCGCGGTGATCAGCCAGTCGGCCGCGACGATCACGATCAACTCGTCGATGATCGTCGCGCACGCGAATCCGGCCACGTTTGCGTCCTTGGGGAGTGCCGACGAGCTGATCGCGCTGGTCTACGGCTCGAACGATCTGGTGGACGCGACCGCGTTTCCGAGTCCCGTCGAGCTTGACGGCTACGGCGGCGACGCAACCCTTTTGGCCGGCTCGGCCGACGACTTGCTGGTCGGCGGTCCGGGCGCGAACAGCCTGGTTGGCGGGGCCGGCGACGACACGCTTGTATCCAACGCCGGTGACGACACGCTCGTGGGCGGCACGGGGAGTGCCATGTTCCAGATCAACCCTGGACATGACCCACTCGTGATCGGCGCCAGCGGGTCCAATACGCTCGACTTCTCGATCGCCACCTCGCCGATCACCATCAACCTGGGCATGCAGTCAGGCCAGCAGCAGATCGTTGACTCGAACAACGATGAGGTCACGCTCGAGGCCAAGATCAACGCGTATGTCGGCTCGCCCAGTGGCAACAACGTCACGCTCAGTGACGACAACGAGCTCGTCTACGCAACCTCCGGCAACAATACGATCACGGCCGGCTCGGGCAACGACTCCATCACCGGCGGATCGGGCAACGACATCATCTATTCGACCACAGGCAACACGACCATCACCGCCGGCTCTGGCCACGATACGATCACCGGCGGATCGGGCGACGACATCATCTACTCGACCACCGGCAACACGTCCATCTCGGCCGGTTCGGGTAACGATTCGATCACGAGCAGATCGGCAATGACATCGTCTATTCCACCACCGGCAACACGACCATCACCGCAGGCTCGGGCCACGATACCCATCACCGGCGGATCCGGCAACGACATCATCTATTCGACCACAGGCAACACGTCCATCACCGCAGGCTCGGGCCACGATACCGTCACCGGCGGTATCCGGCAACGACATCATCTATTCGACCACAGGCAACACGTCCATCACCGCCCTCGGCCACGATACCATCACCAGCGGATCCGGCAACGACATCATCTACTCGACCACCAGCAACACCGCCATCACCGCCGGTTCGGGCCACGATACGATCACCGGTGGCTCGGGCAACGACATCATCTACTCGACCACAGGCAACCCGCCATCCGCCGGTTCGGGCCACGACACCATCACCGGCGGATCCGGCAACGACGCCTCATCTACTCGACCACCGGCAACCCGCCATCACCGCAGGCTCAGGGCCACGACACCATCACCGGCGGATCCGGCCAGCGGCGGCGACGACCTCATCTCGACCGGCGACACCGCCATCACCGCCGGCTCGGGCCACGACACCATCACCGGCGGATCCGGCGATCGACGCGTCTACTCGACCACCGGCAACACCACCATCACCGCCGGCTCGGGCCACGATACGATCACCGGCGGCTCGGGCAACGACATCATCTACGCCACGACGGGCGACACGACCATCACCGCCGGCTCCGGCCACGAGGATCATCGGCGGATCGGGCAACGAGGTGATCTACGGTGGTCCAACCGACACAACGATCTCGCCGGATCCGGCGATGACGAGATCGTGGTGGCCTCGGCCAATGACTGGGTCTTCGGCGGGCCCGGCAACGACGCGATCGTTGGCGGCGCGGGCGACGACACCATCGTCGGTGGAACAGGCGACGCCACCATCGTCGGTGGTACGGGTAACGACTCGATCACCGGCGGCAGCGGTAGCGACTCGATCTTCGGCGGGTCGGGCAACGACATCATTTACGGTGGTCTCCTGTCGAGCACCGATCGCCCGGCGGATCCGGCGATGATACCATCGTCGGCGGCAATGGCGACGACATCATCTACGGCGGCTCGGGCAACGATTCGATCGTGGGCGGGCTTTGGTGCCGAGTCGAATGATGGCGGCTCGGGTAACGACGTCCTGATCTCCGGCAACCTGTCGAGCACGGTCACCGGCGGCAGCGGCAACGATCTGATCAAGGGCGGCTACGGCGACGACATCATCATCAGTGGCACGGGCGACACCACGATAGCCGCCGGCACCGGCAACGACTCAATCGTGGGCGGCTTCGGGCAACAACGTCATCTACGAGCGGCGCCGCACCAGCACGATCTTGGGCGGGACAGGCAATGCCTCAATCTCCGGCGGCGGCGGCGACGACGTTTTGATCGGCGGCGGGTTCGATCTCGTGGCTGATGTTTTCGGCTCGACGAACATGACGCTCACCGACACGACCTTCTCGACGACAGGCTGGAGAGTTCGCCCTCTGTCTCCACCATCAGCGGGTTCCAGCACGCGATCCTGGCCGCGGGCACTGGCGACTCCACCTTGGACGCCTCGGCCTTCTCGGGCGGCGCCGAGTCCTTCCAGGGCGGAACGGGCAACGACACCTTGATCGGCTCACAAGGCCCCGACACCCTCGAGGGAGGTTCTGGTAACGACTCGCTGGTCGGCGGCGGCGGCGGCGATACCTTCGCCTTCGGCGCCCTTGAGTGGCAGCCAGACCATCTTCGAAACCGATCGGGCCGCCGACTGGCCCCGTCGCCGGCCTCGATTTCTCCCAGGCCCCCGCCGGAATCTCGATCAATCTCACCCAGTCCGGCCCCGGCCGTGATGCCGGCAACGCTGAACGACGGCGCGCTCACCTTGACCTTGGCCGACCCTGACGAAATCGACACCGTGCTGGGCAGTTCGTACAACGATACCATTATCGGCAACACCAACGACAACACCTTGATCAGCGGCAGGGCGGTGACGACCAGATCGTCGGCCTGGCCGGCAATAACCTGATCGAAGGGGCCGTCACACGCACTGTCTATCTCGACTTCAACCTCCTCCCGGATCAGCACTTCTATCCCAGGCCGAGCGCGACGCGATCCAGGCACGTCACAGCCAACTGTACTCCGTTCTCGTACGCGTTCACGCAGGAACAGCCGCAATCGGGCCCGTACACAGCAATCTGTTTCAACGACCCGGCACTGGTCGGACTTCGAGGGGGGAATCTCGTCGGAGATCGACTGGCCGATCTCGACATCTCGGGCACGACGACACTCACCGATAACAACCTCGACGTCATCCCCGCTGATTCCGCCGGAGTCAACGTCAATAACTTCCTGGGCGGTCCCCGGCGAGCCCGCCGCCACAAGCACAGACTTCATCGGCCTCTCCCCAGCAACGCCACGCGGCCTCGGCCTGCTGCTCCGGCCTCGAGCACACCGACGCGTACGGACCGATCAGCTGGGGATCTACTGTGAGTCAACCCCGACCTCTACAATCCTCCTTATCCCGGCCCCGTCGATGCCGACCAGGCGATCCTGGACATCATGGCCTCCGGTGCCTCGGTGAACGCGACCCTCGAGGATGCGATCAACGACCCGTTCATTAGCGAACGGGACGCGATCGCATTGTCCTACGGCGAAAACGGCTCGCCGACCAACGAACAAATCGCTCCGCACGATTCGATGGCAGACGCCCAGCCGGTCACGCTCGCAAATTTGGTCGTGCCCGATACGGACCTTGAGGGGGTGAACACCGACAAGGACTTCGACGTCACCGCCGCTGACGTCGTGGGATCCCTTGGGGAGACAAACGGAGCATCAAACACCGACTTTTACTCGTTCCCACCGCCGAAGCTGGGCACCTTGATCGACTTCCAGCTCATGTCGTCGGCCCTTACCCGATCCATGGCATGCCGCCAGCGCGGCCTCCATGGCGACAACCAGGGCCCTTTCAACACCTACCTCGTCATCTACGACTCAAGCGGCCAGGTAATCGAATACAACGATGACTTTATCAGTTCCAGGGTACCAATTATTCGATCATCGACCTGACCCTTCCCACCACGGGCACCTATTACGCGATGGTGACCTCGTCTCCCAATTCGGCGGCTCTCAGTCAGCCGTTGACCGGCGATTACGAGCTGTTTTATGCTCGCCGCTGGGACGACTGCGGCGTATCCCTCCACAACCCCCGGCCTTGGCGACACGATGTACGCCGGCTCGGGCGACGACACGATCATCGCCGGCTCGGCCGACGACACGATCGCAGACCCGCCAGTGGACACGGATGGTTGCAGGCTCGGCACCGTGAACATGCTCGCGCAGCCGGCTTTGAACGTCTCGGCCGGCCCCGACCGATCGATCGATGAGGGATCCCCCATCACCCTCACCGGCTCTTTCTTCGACCCAACTGGCAACACATGGCCAGTCTCGACTGGCACGCTGTGACCGCTCCGGCCAGCAGATCGCCGACGGCATCGGCACCACGTTCACGTTCACCGGCAACGCGAACCGACACGGTGACATTCACGGTCATCGACCTGAACGTGGAGTAGGAGCAGTCCGTCGCGGTGGTCACCTCTCTGATGTCCCCGGTCGTGACCGCACCGACCGCCTCGCAGAGCACCGTCGCCGGTGTGAACACGTCGATTAATCTCAGAGCGCTCGCCATCACAGGCATTGGTCCGTTTTTGGACACGATCAACTGGGGCGATGGCGAGTCGACATTCTCGCCGACGACTTTTCCGGGAGCAACGCCCTGGCTCACACCCTTGCGAAGGCGGGGATGTACGACGTCGTCGAGACAGTGCTGGAGTACTTCGGGGGCACGACGACAGCGAGCGTCTTGGTCGACGTATCGGCCCGCCGCAAGCACGTCGACGACACTCGCGTCCACGGCGGCCTCCGCGGTTTACGGCCAATCGGTAACCTTCACGGCCACGGTCGCCAGCCCGGCAGCCCCAGACGGGCACCGTGACATTCTACGCCGGGGCG
>CAWGMQ010000005.1:0-1967747 GCA_963823665.1 uncultured Planctomycetota bacterium | reverse complement strand
CAGAAAGCCGGGCTGAGCAAGCAAGTTGCTCAGCCCGGCTTTTTTTGCGCCCATTGGTCGGGTGGATCGAAGGCTGCATTTAGGTTTCCTGCTGATCGTCGAGCGAGAATCGGTGCATGGCTCAGCAGCTCTGGGGAGATGTCTTACCGATCCAATTTGCCTACGATAAGATTGGACGCAAATCGGTGAAGGCCATGAGGCGGTCAGTTGCACTACTCGCTTTCGCCAGTTGCTTCTTTCACGAGGACGTCCGTAATGCCCTCACCTTTCCCAGGTATGGATCCCTTCTTGGAAAACCCGGAGATCTTTCCCGACCTCCACGACAGCTTCATTACCTATCTTCGTGAAGCCCTCCAGGCCAATCTGCGTGGTTCCTACTTTGCTGTGCTTGGTCGACGCGTATGGATCGAGTTTTCAAGGCGTCTGATCGGCCCGGATCTTGAGATACGCCGCGGCCATGCGGTGTCGACCCGCGTACCTCAGTTTTCTGGGTCCGTGGCCGTCGTCAGTCCGTTACTGGCGCAGCCCGTCACCGTAAAAGTTGCACACGACGAGTCGCGCGAGCCGTTTATCGAGATTTACACGCGTGGCGCCGAAGGCAAACGATTGGTCACCTCGATCGAGCTACTCAGCCTCGCGAACAAAACTCCCGGTGAACAGGGAAGAGATCTATACAGTTGCAAGCAGAAAGAGATTCTCTCCAGCCAAGTTAACCTGGTCGAAATCGACCTGCTGCGTGCAGGCGAGCACACGACGCCGGTTCCACAGGAGCCGGCCATTGACGCATGTGGTTCCTTTGACTATCACGTTTCCGTTCATTGTTTTGACGAACTCGGGACGTTCCTGGTCTATCCCATCCACCTGGAGGACTCTTTGCCGGCAGTTGCCATTCCTCTTCTGCCTGGCGATCCTCCCGTGATGGTTCACCTGCAATCGATCTTTGATCGCTGCTACGATGCCGGCCCCTATGCACGCGAAATCCGCTACGGTGAGGATTCAATTCTCCCTCCGCTACGAGAAGACAAAGCCGCATGGGCCGTCCAGGTCTTGCAAGCTTCACATGGTTGATCAGTACCAACAGGTCGGAGGAAAAATCGGCGTGCGGTACATTATCGTGGACCTGGAAGCAACCTGTTGGGAAAACGTCCGTGACTACGACCGCATGGAGATAATCGAGATCGGCGCCGTCGAATTGCCCGCAGCCGGCACCCCGCCAAGCGGTGAATTCAGCCGGTTTATCCGTCCGGTAGCAGAAAATCAGTTGAGCGATTTTTGCCAGCAGTTGACGACAATCTGTCAGAGCGACGTCGACCAAGCCGATGATTTCCGGGTCGTTTTCCCGGAGTTCTTGAGCTGGATTGGAGAGGATCCGTTCATTCTCTGCTCCTGGGGTCAGTATGACCTGACCCAGTTTCGAATTGACTGCAAGAGGCACGAACTTGCCTTCCCGGCATCCTTCGAGAGGCATTTGAACGTGAAGAAGCAGTTCACGCACACCTTCGGGCTCAGGCCCAGCGGCATGAAACGGGCCCTCGCTCAAGTGGGGCTACCGTTAGAGGGCATACATCACCGCGGCATCGATGACGCCCGAAACATCGCGAAACTTGCAGCCCTGGTGCTTCCGCAATGGGAGACCAGCGATGCCTCAGCCAGTGTGCGGGATGCCTGATCTTGTGCTCCAGTAAACCTGTCCCGTGGCGGTGGCCTCTGGTATTTTGAAGCTGGTTTCGGGCGAGCAGGCCAGTTGAACTTGATCCTGGGCGATGGAGAAATGCGGGATGTGCATGACGATCTACATCGCGTCCGAGTACCCGCTTCCTACGTCATTGTGGGATGAGGCCAACCCGTGCTTCTACGTCTCGGCGTTATCCGAAAGAGACGAGTCGGTCCGCAGGCAGTTCACGAAGCATTGGATCTACTATGCCGGGTCACACGAGGGCTGTGGCTGCGGCTTTCAGTATGGCCAGTACACTGGGCTCGAAGAGGATGTTACTGCTCTGGCCGTAGCCCGCGATTCGCGACAACGGCTGGCCGAGTTTAAGGACTTCCCAATGATCAGCAGCAGAGGCGTGGTCGCGCTCATCAAGGTGGGCCTGCTTATCGCCGGGCTCTGGATGCTCCTGCGCCCCGAGCGGCCAGCCCTGAACGCAGCGTTCCACGAAGGGCAGATGTTCGCCAGGGCCGCGGGCGGCCTCCTGCTTATACTCGCGGCGATCCCATACCGGGGACCGCGCGACCACCGCGGTCAAGAGGGGACAACCGAGGATCTGTAACGTCCGCCCGGATACCGGATCTTACGGCTCCCTGACCGCAGTCTCTACGACTGAGCCTGAAATTGTGATGCGGCGGACCCATCTGGGGATGGTCTTGCTGATCCTGGGCGTCAGGACGCGAGGGCGAATCAATGACGGACGCGCTAGAAGAAACCGAACGGCTCTTCTCGACCGGAAATAACCTTTCGGCCGCCGGGAATAACTTGGAGGCACTCGACTGGTTCCAAACCGCTTGGTCTGTGCTCCCGCCGCCGCGGGAGGAGCAGGCTCCGGCTATCCGCATCTTGGGTGCGATCGCTGATTGTCACTTTCTCCTGGGCCACTGGGAGGAATGCCGTCGGGCCATACAGCACGCATTCCGTTGCGGGGCGGATCTCGACAATCCATTCCTGCGACTGCGGCTTGGTCAGAGCCTCTACGAACTGGGCGATAAGGAAGCGGCGGCCAATTGGCTTGTCCCGGTGTACCTCACCGAAGGTCGAGCCCCGTTCGAGCAAGACGACCCCAAGTATCTCGAGTTCTTTCGTAACAGGTTGAAGGCACCACCCGGTGGTTGGCCGGAAGGGTGGTAGGGAGGCATCGAGTGTCACCCGGTGAAGAGGTTTGCAACTTGGTCGCCGCCTTGATCGATGAGTGGTGCGAGCGCAGGGCGCTGAAAGCCCTGGCCATCGTCCTTTCTGCTTGGCCGCCCTTCGGCCAAAGCGATCAGTGGTACAACCTTCGTGAGGCGTTGCGCGGGGCCAGGTCCGGGGGTGATCTGTCGGCCGCCGAGCGAGACAAGGTCGGTGAGGCACTCGGGAAGCTGGACCAACTCCTGACCTGGCCGCAACCCGATCGGCACGTTTAACGAGTCAATGCAGCAGACTGCCGAAGGCGGATCCGCTCCCCATTTAGACTACAATCTGCACTCCAAGAGCGGCGGTCACGACGATAATCTGAGAGGTTCGGACGCGAACAGCGAGGGTTAAGCTATGAGACGAAACGCGACAATTGGGTCGGTTGTGCTCTTGAGCCTCGCGGGGTTTCTCTGTGGCGATGGACAAGCTGGCAAACAACGTGACGAAGTGATTGCTGACCACCTCTTTACAGTTACCGACGATTTCATCATCGACATCTACCACAAGGGTGTGAAAGTGCCGGATTCCAAGCGGACCCTTCTCGAAGAAAGGTTTGGAGCGACTGCCGAGCGGATTGAGATCGACGTCAAGAAGGGGTATTGGCTGGTCTTCAATATGGTGGACAACCGGATACGATAGGGCGGCTGCGCCTATTTCGCCGTTACAGGTCGGGGAGATGACGGGGTCCGCTTCACAACGGAGTTGAAGAGTGGTTGCTGGTCGTATTGCGATGACTTTGCGAAGGTTTCCAGCTTCATCAGCGATCGGTTCTTTCTCAGCGAGGAAAGAGTCAGCCGATCGAGAACCCGTGGGGTGAAGGCGATGATTTGATGAGACAGGTCGCGGACGAGTGGACTGGCAAGCCGTTGTGGGATCGTGCCCGCAACACCTGGATCAAGTTCGTCGCTCGTTGATCGAGGAACGGCTAAACGCTTCAAACGTCTTTACTGACGTGACTGCTTGATGTTCCCCCTGCGGCGCCGCGTCTGGACCATCGACCTCGGGAAATCGATGTTCCTCATTGAGAGAATCGCCGCCGTGGTGCAGCGCGCCAACTTGCGGGTCAGTTGCTAAGCTTCATCCAACTGTATGCGTGCGGTGGTGCGAATCATGAGTTATAAGTGAAGACGGGAAATTTGCGGGAGGCAGGATTTGCCACCAAGCGCTTGCCTCTCGCCAAACCCCCCGGTTCAGGCAGTTGACCAATCTGCGTTGACAATTCCCGAATAAACCAGCGGAGACTGTGAAAGCGGGGTGCAACATGCTTGGTCGAGTTCTCGTTCTTTCCGCCAGTGCAGGGGCCGGCCACCTCCGCGCGGCCGAGGCGATCGAAAAGGCCATTCGCCTTCGTGGTCTTGCTTCCGAGGTTCAGCACCTCGACGTGCTCAAGTACACCAACAAAGTTTTTCGCCATCTGTACTCGAAGGCGTACATCGACCTGGTCAACAACGCCCCGGAGGTCCTGGGTTGGCTATACGACTATCTGGACGATCCCCGGAAAAACGACCCGATCCGAGCGGCGTTTGACCGACTGAATGCGAATCCATTTATCCGGTATTTGCGACGGTATCAGCCGGATGTCGCCATTTGCACGCACTTCCTACCGTCAGGGATCATTTCCTCGCTCAAAGGAGAGGGGAAGGTGAAGGTCCTGAATACAGTCGTGGTGACTGATTTTGATGTGCATGCCATGTGGCTGTGCCGCCATGTTGAGCAGTACTTCGTTGCGCTCGAGGAGACCAGAGTTCATCTCAAGGCGCTCGGTGTCGCGCAATCGCTGATCAGCGTAACGGGCATACCCATCGATCCGGTGTTCATGGAGGCGAAGGATCAGCGTGCCATGCGGCGAAAGCACAGTCTCGACCCGGACCGATTCACCATCCTGGTCTCAGCGGGAGGGTTCGGCGTGGGACCAGTCGGGCACATGATGCAGGCTCTCTCTCGCATTTCGCGTCCGGTGCAGGTGGTGGCCGTGTGCGGCCGGAACGAGGCGCTCGCGGCGCAGCTCAGCGAGCTCGTGAAGAACCTGCGAAAGCAGTCAGGCGTGTTTTTCACAATCGTGGGATTCACGACCGAGATGGATGAGCTGATGACGGCGGCCGATCTATTCGTCGGCAAGCCAGGCGGCTTGACAACGTCGGAGGTCCTCGCCAAAGGTGTTCCCATGGTGGTGATCAACCCGATTCCGGGCCAGGAGGAGCGAAATTCCGACCATCTCCTCGAACAAGGAGCTGCCATTCGCTGCAATAACCTCCCCGCGCTCTCCTACAAAATTGAAAACCTGATCAATACGCCTGGAAAACTCGCTAGTATGAGTGAGAACGCCAGGATCATGGGAAAGCCCAACGCAGCATTCTTGGTTGTGGATCGCCTGGCTGCTCTTTGCCAGGGACACGCCATATCAACGAGCGCAACGCCTCGGCATGCAACAGCCCACGCGAGGTGATTACTGAAGAGCCATGCGGCCCTTCTCATCCGGCAAAACTCTCTATCCAAGCTGTGCAGTCTGCACGATTGAAGAAGGCAAGGTGGTATTCATGAATCGTCTTGCACGCTCCGTGGGACTTGGCCTGCTGCTCGTTCTGGCTGTCGCTCCGCCTCGAGCGAAGGCTGGCGACCAGAACACTCCGGTCCTGAGTGACTATTTCCCCACGCCGGAGGAGCAGGGGGGCTGGCGGAGCTTACTGCCGGCGGAGGGAGAGCCCGACGATTCGCAGAAGGCGCGGATCCGCGAGCTGGGCGGGGTGGATTGGGATTTGCTCAAGGCAGCCTGGGACCATAACTCCCAGGCCGCAGGCGCCACGGGTCTGCTCGTCATCCGGCATGGGCATATCGTGGGCGAATGGTATCGGGACGGAGATCGTACGAAGGCGTTCAATATCTACTCCAGCTCGAAGTCATACACCAGCACGGCATTTGGACTGATCCTATCGGACTTTGGAAATGGACCGCTTCCAGGCGGGAAAACACTCTCGCTCGATACGAAGGTCTGTAACGAGGAATGGATACCCGAGTCGCTGCCCTTACCCGATCCACGCAAGGCAGAAATCACCGTGCGTAACCTTCTGAACATGGCGTCAGGTCTCGACACGCAGAATCCACCCGTTCAGGATCATCCTTTCGAGTGGGCGCTGGGGCACGTGTCGGGATCACCGATGGCGAAGCTGATGAACGATCCCGGGGCCGCCTTTCACTACAGCAACGCGGGGGTGGCGCACCTGGTGCTCCTGTTCAACCGCGCCGCGGGTGAGGATCTTTTTCCGTTCTTGAAGCGAAAGTTATTCGAGCCGATCGGTGAAACACAACTTCGATGGACGCAGATCGGCGGCAACGGGGCGATCGGGCCGATGAGTCAGGGCTATAGCGGCATCTTCACCAATCCGCGACAGCATGCGAGGTTCTGCTACCTTGCGCTGCATAAGGGAGAATGGGCCGGTAAGCGGATTGTTCCGGCATCGTACTATGACTTTGCCTGGAAGGGGACATCAGTTAAGTCTGACTACGGCGCACAGTGGTGGACCCAACCGCATGTCTCGGGAGCGCCTGGCGACCTTGTCATGACTTTAGGCCGCGACCACAACGACGGCTTCGTCGTACCGAGCCTGGACCTGGTATTCGTTCGGCTGGGAGATGGTCATGAATTCCCGGGCAACTTTGAGCGTAACCTGGTTCTCAAAGTCTTGGCGGCGGTGGTGAAGTGAACAGCAGAGGAATCATGGAAGACTACGCGGTTGCCGTGCTACTGGGCGGGCTCACGCTCGCGGCACTAGCCTGGATCTGGCTGGTGGCGCGAGCGTTCAAGCAGCACGTTGGGTGGGGCATCGCGAGCCTGGCTCTGCCGCCGCTGGTGCTTGTGTTCGCATGGCGCCATGCGGAGCGGGCAATCGGGCCGCTTGTCGGCTTCGTGCTGGCAAGTGTGGTCGCGGCTGTACCTGTGACGTGGTCGCTGGTTGGGCCATCTGATCTTGCGTTACGCGAGCGCCTGCGCAAGGAGGCGACGTTTTTCTCCGTGGCAAGGACCGCTCTCGAGAGTGATGCTGTTCACGGATGGATGGAAGGCAGAGCGTACTATATGCACATCGGAGGCCTCGTCCTGGCGGTGCTCGCCTGGGTGTGGCTATTGATACGGGCATTCCGGGAGCGTCGGAGCTGGGGGATAGGCAGTCTTGTCTTCCCGCCGGTTGGGTTTGTCTTTGCCGGCCGTTATCCACGGAAAGGGAGAGTGCCACTTGGCTTGTTCCTGGTGTGCCTGCTGGTCGCAGCGCTGCCGGCGATCTATACGCACTTAGTTCCACCAGACACAAGCGTGCGGGAGCGGGAAGTCGGAGGTGAAAAGCACATCACCTTGACCGGATCGGACCCCAAGACAGCGCCTGACCTGAAAGAGAAGCAAGACGTGGCCGTGCTTCAGATGGCCAACCCGGACGTGAACGATGAGTCACTCGAAGCACTCAAAGGGATGAAGCTGTTGAAGGAGCTTGATCTGAACGGCAGCCAGGTGACGGACGCCGGGCTGGAGATCCTCAGAGACCTTCCCGCTCTGGCCAAACTTCGATTGGCAAGGACCAAGATCACGGACAAAGGCTTCCGCTCCGCGCTCTTTGCGAAGGATTCGCTCATGGAGCTCGACGTGCGTGGCACGCAAATTAGCCGGGAGACAACTCAAGCCTGGCACGATGCCAAACCGGGGCGTCACGTAATGAGAAGCGACCCACTTCCAGAACGATAAGGGAACGACATCGATGAGCATGTCACTCGATCCCTCGGCAAGCGGGAATGCTCGCAACGCACTCTTCCTCGCTCGGGCGTGTGAGCTGGCCTATCTGCCGGAGGTTCAGGGAACGCCACGGTTTCAGTCAGGAGCTCGGGCTGGAAGCGCGATTGATCAGCGTGGACAACACGCAGGTCTACGTAGCGCAGAACGATCAGGCGCTTGTTGTTGCCTTTCGTGGTTCTGAAGCGCCGAACACCCTTGATGGGCTCAAAGATTGGCTCCTGACGAACGCGAACAACTACCTGATCCTACCGGAAGGCCAGAGCGGAACGGAGTTCGCAGCCGCAGGTGTAGGGGCGAGGTTTCACAGAGGTTTTCTGGATGCTCTCGCGATGGTATGGGAGCCGCTTTTTGCCGCCGTCGATCAGGCCCAGAAGGCCAAAGAACGGCCGCTCTGGGTTACAGGTCACAGTCTCGGGGGTGCGATTGCGCTGCTGGCGGCGTGGCGGTTTCAGCGCAACTTCCTAGCGGTGCAGGAGGTGGTCACCTTCGGGGCCCCGATGATCGGCAATGACAGGGCGGCGAAGGCGTTTGAGCAGGAGTTTTCGGGGAAGATCTATCGGTTTGTCGACTTGAATGACGTGGTGCCGCACCTTCCCTCGGTGAGTCTGCTCGCGAATGCGTACCAGCATTGTCTTAACGAAGTGGCGCTCAGTGCGGCCCAGGTCGCTGCTGCTGCCGCAAGTCTGCAAGCACTTGGCCAATCGTCAGAACCCGCAGCGAAGGAGCTTGATCCGGGAGTGGCTGATCAAGTCTGGGGGCTGGTCACGAGCCGGATTGCCTCGCACATGATTGATAACTATCAGGCGCGAGTGGAGGCGAAGTGCAAGGGGTTGGCTTGATTTTTTGGCGGGTTGAACGCGGGGAGTAGTGGTACTCGACGCAAACGCGACCTGTTTCAAGTCTCGACCAAAGGGTGGTAATCGTCAGCGTTGTCAAAACCAGCCGTCCAGGCTACGGCCTGACGGCAGGTTCGCATCGTTGGGGGCACTCGAAGGATATATTGCCGTGATGTGGAAGGACAGATTACCAGGATGCACACCAGGTCCTCGTCGCCTTTCATGGGGACTCGCAGTAGCTTTCGTTCGCCACCAGCGTCCTGGTCTCTGTCGAGCACTTCCGCCTCGGCCGCGCAGAGGAACCTCTCAAGACCAAATCGCTCGAGGAGGACACGCCGCAACTCGGAGTTTGTTTCGGAGACGATCTCTTCGACGATGATGTTCTCGGGCTGAAACGCGATTCTGGGACTGATCCTTACACTCCGCCAGCGCAAGGTGACGTTGTGAAGGGTGTCCGGAAGACGGGTTAATCCCGTGTTGGCAATTTCGATTTCAGAGCTGACACGAAGCCCGTCTGGCAAACTGACTAGGCTTACACAATCGGTTATATCGAGGCGCGACACGGACAACCGCGCAGGCAACGACTTCAGCCGGGTGCATCCTTGAGCGATCATCCGGTCAACTCGAGCTTGTGCGCCGTCGGGCCATCCAAGTAAAGCCGTACAGCCTCGTATGTCGAGGCGGCAGACATCGAGCCCATCGGGCAAGTACTCCAACGATGTGCACCGGCGCAGGATCAGCGCACCGCCAGTTGTTGTTCCCGGAGGCACATTGGACGATCCCACTCTGAGACCTGCTGGGAGATGCATCAATTCGCGGCAGTCCGTCAGGTCAAGCCTAGCGATAACCCGAATGTCGTCCGGTAGCGAGCGCAGAAGTGTTCCGTGAAGTTTCAAGGTGTCGCAGCTAAGGCCGCTCGGAAGAGCCGTGATCCCCGTGCAGTGCGCGAGGCTCAGGAAACTGACATCGAGCCCCGCCGGCAGTCGTCTCAGTCGCGTGCAGCCTCGAAGAAAAAGCTTGTCGACGCGAAGGCCCTCAGGCAGCTCAACCAAGTCTTGATTGCCGCTTAAGTCGAGTCGATCGCATCGTTCGAAATGAGCTGGTGCTAGATCGGTGAGCACCAGTTTGCCGGATTCCAGGAGTGCGAAGGTCCTGCCCTCTTCATCGTCGAATCGCATGGCAGAACCCTCGGTGGATGTGCTCCAAATGCGACTCGTAGATCAGGCTTTCAACCTGAACGCGAACTGTATGATTCTTCGGGTCGGTCATCCGCTCGGGTGCAGCATATCAATCTTTGACGGAGCGAATGGATTGTGGCGAGTACTCTCGTTGTTGCCATACAGCGTAGAGTCCCGCCTGAAGCGTGATCGGACCGTGTTCCTGATGAACCACCCTCGCCTCGGCGGCGAGGACTCGTAAGTAGAGCCTGCCCTCATGTTCAAAGAGCTCTGCGGTACCCGGCTGGTCGATCCGATGAGTGTGCCCGGTTAATTCTCCTTCAGCCAGAACGCAATCGCGCCGCTTGGTGGCACCTCGTGGGATCGCAGCGACGGTGGAAATCAAGACGTCTCCCTGCCTCCACATGGTTGTAACCCTCGACGAGAAGTGTGTCCGGACGTCTAATATCGAACGCGTGATGAACTGGATCTGTACCCGCAATGATGTCGATCGGAGACGAATGTCGCTTTATGGCAAGGGCAGCCTGGAAATAGTGGCCCTAGATGCGGCTACCATCGATGGGCGTGTTGGAAGGGTACTCCTGGAAAGCAGTCTCCGATATTCATTGTCGTCATGGTGATCTTCCTCCACGGGTCAATACTACCGCTCATGGCATCTTTTGCCAAACCAAAGTCTGCGGGGGGAAAGGGTATGAAAGCAAGAACGCGTTGCAGTTGGGTCCCCGAAGGCAAACCCGATTATGCCGAGTACCATGACACCGAATGGGGTGAGCCCGTGCACGATGACCGAACGCTGTTCGAGATGCTCATTCTCGAAGGCGCGCAGGCTGGTTTGAGCTGGTATACCATCCTCAAGCGACGTGACGGGTATCGCAAAGCATTCAAGAACTTTGATCCCGCCAAAGTTGCGAAAATGACGGATCAAGAGTTAGAAGATGTGCTTCAGACCGGCGAAATCATCCGCAACCGGCAGAAGGTCTTCTCGACACGTGCGAATGCTCGGGTCTTTTGTGCGATCCAAACGGAGTTTGGCTCATTTGATGCGTATGTCTGGGCCTTTGTCGGCAATGAACCCCGAGTAAATCGTCCGGAATCCATGAACGAGATTCCTCGAGGGACAGCCGAGTCTGCTGCACTGTCGAAGGATCTCAAAAAACGCGGGATGAGCTTTGTGGGCGATTTCATCATCTATGCCTTCATGCAGGCGGTCGGCTTGGTCAATGACCATATGGAGGGTTGCTTCAAGGAAGCTCCCCGGAGGTGAATCACGAACGTTCGCAGGAGTGGCAAACTTTAGTGGGGACGGACCGAGCCTTTCGCGTCATCGACCCCGGGATACACATCACTACGGTGATCCGTTCCTTGCTATCCATCATTGTCTCGTCGCATATCTTTTGCGGGCACGTGGATGCGCCTGAGCTCTTGGCTCGGAACCGTGAATGGG
Organism: uncultured Planctomycetota bacterium; assembly: GCA_963823665.1. Classification (GTDB taxonomy): domain Bacteria; phylum Planctomycetota; class Planctomycetia; order Isosphaerales; family Isosphaeraceae; genus CAVXHV01. Next base: position 1,956,622 of record CAWGMQ010000005.1, on the reverse strand, counting down.
AAAGACTGGTTTTTTGGCGTGGTTCAACGGACGCGACGCTAAGGTAACACCGTTAATGAGCGGCAGTACATAGGGTGGGTGCAACCCACCGGTCGTAATACGATATGGGATGGTGGGTTACACCCACCCTACGAAGGGACCGGCGGGCCGGTTGCGCCTCGAATGGCGTCGAGGAGTGTTACCCGCGCTTGAACCACGCCGGTTTTTTCTGAATTCAGTGCAATCCAGTGCAATTCAGTGCAATGAGTGGGGACCATCCGAATTGTCATAATGTGACGAACGAACCCAACGCACGTTAGGTGGCCGGAAGCGCATAACCTACGTGAGCAACGGAGTTTGGCTCGCGAAAAGGCCGCCGAATGGGCACTTGACAACGTGGGTGAATTGAGCGCACGAACCCAAGCCAGCAGCGGGTTTCGTTTTAATAAACGCGATGCAGTTTCACTTACGACTCTGGTTCTGTCCGTTCGGCGATCTTGCATTCCTCGGTAGAATAGACATCCACGGGTGTTATGCCGGTATGGTGTGTCGGCAAATTCGCGTTTTTGCAGGGCACAGGTTCCTCACGGCAATCATCCGCGTGGAACCCTCACGCCAACCCTCTCTCAGTGAGAAGTGAGAGAGGGAGGACGTCAATCGCGAGCAAGATTCTTTTAAGGATGTAAATGGCGATATCGGGTTGGCTGGAACGGTTGAAAAAAGGGCTGGCCAAGACGGCGCAGCTCTTCAATTTCCGCTCGTGGTTCGGGCGGAAAGTGGACGAGTCGTTTCTCAATGACCTGGAGAAACGATTGATCCAGGCGGATGTCGGCGTTGTGGCCACCACACGGCTAATTAGCCGGGTGCGCGAGGCATTCGCCGATCAGACGGCCGATGAGAACTTGCTTACATTCGTCAAAAGTGAGCTGAAGGCGCTGCTGGTCGATCCCAGGCCCGGTACTCTGCTGGTCGCTCCCAAGCCACCGAGCGTTTATTTAATCGCAGGGGTGAATGGCTCGGGTAAGACGACTTCCATTGCCAAGCTGGCGCAATATCTCAAGGACCAGGGAAAGACCATACTGCTGGCTGCCTGTGACACATTCCGCGCGGCTGCTGCCGACCAGCTCTTAATCTGGGCGGCTCGGGCGGGCTGTGAGATCGTGAAAGGGTCACCGGGGGCGGATCCGGCGAGCGTGGCCCATGACGCTTGCCAGCGAGCCCTGGCGCGACACGTAGAAGTTCTGATCGTGGACACGGCCGGCCGCCTGCACACACAGACGCACCTGATGCGGGAGCTCGAGAAGATTCGCAACGTCATTCAGCGGCTAATTCCCGGCTCACCGCACGAGGTGTTGCTGGTGATTGATGGTACCAACGGGCAAAACGCGATTCGCCAGGCCGAGGTCTTTACCAAGAGCATCGGCTGCACCGGGGTGATCTTGACCAAGCTGGACGGCACTGCGAAGGGCGGTGTGGTTGTGGCCGTGCGCCAAACCATGAATTTACCAGTGAAGTTCATCGGAATCGGCGAAGCGCTGGACGATCTCCAGCCGTTTGACGCCGATACCTTTGTCGAATCGCTGTTCTTGTAATCTTCGTGATAAAGGTCAGATACAGGCCGGTTTCCGGCGGCAGAAGCTCCGTGGTACAATGCAACGACCAGGGACCGAGCGTGGAGGCACAATCGAAAGTGGCAGCGTTCTGGGCGAGACTTCGTGACGAGCTATGGAGCGATCCGTTTCAGACCTTCGCGCTCCTGGCCGCTTTGATCGCGATTGCGACCACGCCGATCGCGTTTGCTGTCCTGGGCCGGCTCGATTGGTTCAAAGCCCGCCGCGGGCGAATCATGCAGAAACCGGAATTCTCGTCGATCGTGATCGGCATGATGCTCGTCATGGGAATTCCCGCGATTTTCGCGGCGCTGGTGATCAAGAGCCGATGGTTCGACCACAATCGCTACGAATTTGACCCGAATAAAACCTGGTCGGTCCTCGATCAAGGGCGGGAATACAAGACCCTCAAGGAAGCTGATGACGCGGTGCGACTGGAAATGGAACGGCTGGCGCACGAGCGTAAGAACCTGGTCAATAACGTGAAGAAGCTCGATGAGGCGATGCTGCTCTTGCGCAGTGTCGCCGGCACGTCGCCGGCTGTCGCACAGCGGTTTCCCGCAGTGTTGCAATCTCTGGCCGGCGTGCGACAGAGCGTCGGCCTGGACGGGCCGCAGCAATTGCTTGACTACACCGCCCCGCCGGTTGACCTGCGCACGATCGTGGCGAATACCCCGGTGAACACGGCACCGGCGTTGTCGGCAGGTGTTCCCGCTGCGGCGCCGGTGGCGACTGCTCTAACACCGGCGGGCACGGGTCTCAGCCCGGCCGAGGTGGAAGCGGAGATTGCCGCGGTGCCCGAGCCACAGCGGAAGCTGGCCGGCATGCTGCCACTATCCGGATTGCCACCGGAATGGACGCTGGGAAAGCCCGGAGATCGCCATCTGGAGACATTCAACGCCGATAACCTTTACGAGAAGATCGATGGGCGAGCTGAAAGCTTCATTCAATATGGCGTCAAAGGAATGGCATACGCCTTTTATCACCCGACCGGCGACCCATCAAGTGAGCTGCAGCTTTATGTCTTCGAGATGGCGGATTCGCTCAAAGCGCTCGGCAAATACGGCTCGGAGAAACCCGAGGAATTCCAGACCGTGAGTGTGGGCGATGCGGGGTATACCAGCGCGGGCAGCTTGCTGTTCCATGCGGGGCGGTATTACACGCAGATCGTCTCCACCAAGGATGATCTCAAGTTCGCGGCATTCGCGCTTGATCTCGCCAAGCGAGTGGTCGCGGTTCAGCAGGGCGGCCCTGCCGCGCCGAGGGCGACTGGGGCCGGAGCGGCATCGTCATCAACGGCTGCTGCGCCGGCACCAGCGAGCACGAAGCCGGCTGTGGCCGAGACCAAGGTGGAAACCAAGCCGGAGCCAAAGGAGATTTCTCCTGCGACGTACTTTGGCCTGCTGCCGGCCTCGGGGCGGGATGGCGATCCCAAGTATGTCGCGCAGGACGTTTTCGGCTATAGCTTCTTATCCGACGTCTTCATGGCCGATTACAAGGACAAGAATGTCTCGTGGCAGGGGTTCCTCCGTCCGTATCGAGATGTCGCGGAAGCGAAGGCCGTGTTCGAGAAATACATTGCCGGCGTCAAGAAAGACGGGGCGGAGGTCAAAACTCTGAAAGCTGACGGAGCCGACGAGATGGTCATGAGCACCAACATCGGGCTGATCGACGTCGTGTTCCGGAAGGGGAATTGTGTGGCTGGAGCCAACGGCGCCACGAGCGCCGGCCCGGCCGAAGCCTTTGCCCGCGCACTTGCCAAGAGTCTGCCAGCAAGCGTGCCAACGCTTGAAAGCAGTCACTAATCCGCGTTCATCCGCCGGTCCTCGACTCGCCGGTCTCTGCGATTCGTGGTACGCTAGGTGCTGTGGGAATCGCCGCATGACCGGGGAGCGGCTCGCAGGATGTCAAGCGAACGACTCGTGACCAAGGACAAAAAACCATGGGCGAAAAGCTGACCCGGACGCAGATCAAAAACCTGGAGCGATTCGGCGGAGTGAATCCGGCGGATGAGACGTTCTCACGGCGACAGTTTGCCGCTCAGGTCGGCGGTTATACGCTTGCGGCTGGAGGGGCGATCGCGGCGGGGCTCTTGCTTCGCGACCGGTGGGGCATGGAAGGGGTGAAGCCCCCACCGCCGGTGCGGCTCAAGGACTATTCGGTCAAGCTTCCGGTGAGCCGGCCGAACATGATTATCGTTCGATCGAGCCCAGTGCTACCGGAGAATCACACGTCCAAGGACGACGAGATGAAGGCCCGCGAAGAGCAGGCCTTCAACATGGTCAAGGCCGCCATGGAGGCGATGGGGGGGGTGGACAAATTCATCCAGAAGGGAGACGTCGTCGTCATCAAGCCGAACGTCGCCTTTGACAAGAACCCAGACCTCGCTGCGACCACGCAACCTGACACCGTCATGGCAGTGACCCGGCTCTGCTTCGGGGCTGGTGCACGCAAAGTCATCGTCGCCGACAATCCGATCAACAACCCGGAGAGCTGCTTTTACAAGACCAAGGTCGGCGAGGCGGCCGTTCGGGCCGGAGCCGAGCTAATGATGCCGAAAGACAGCTACTTCGAGCAGCTCTACGTCGGTGGCGAGACAATCACCAGCACTTGGCGGATGTTCTATCGCCCGTTCCGAGAGGCCACCAAGGTAATCGGAATCTCGCCGGTGAAGGACCACAATCTCTGCAAGGCCACGGTGACGATGAAGAACTGGTACGGGCTGCTGGGCAACCCGCGCAACCAGTTTCACCAGAACATTCACGGAATCATTTCTGATTTCGCGCTCATGATGAAGCCATCGCTGGTCATTGCGGATGGCCGCAAACTCTTGATGCGGAACGGACCGACCGGCGGCAGTTTGAATGACGTGAAGCGGGGTGACACGATGGTCATCGGCACCGACAGCACGGCGGTGGATAGCTGGTGCGTGACCCGGCTCTTGGAGCGGCCTCGCGAACAGATCATTTACCTCGACAAGGTGATCAAACGGGGGCTCGGCAAGGATTGGCGGCCGCAGTGGACGCAGGAGATCACGGTTTGAGCCAGGCCACGACCCCCAAAAAGCGGCAGGTTCGCATTGGTTTTGGATCAGCAGGGCGGTTGATGACGCCGGCGCAGTTTGATGCGCTTTATCCGGGCCAATTCGCGCGAGGGAACCGTTACGCCGAGCCGACCTGTGACATTATTGCGGAAACCGAAACCTACCAGACGGATCTTCTCCCTGGATTCGTCCTGCCGCTTTCCCGGCTGCTGACAATCGCGGACCAGTGGACGAAAAAAAACAGCCGCACGAATCCGCGCAGCAAGCCGGACGCCCCTGACGGAGGGACAGATGGTTAAGATCCGACGTGCTTACGAGGCCCTTTTCCTCGGGCTCTTTCTCTTCTTTCTGTTCATCACCGACCTGCGCTATCTCAAGGGATGGCCGGTGTCGCTCTTTCTTGAAGCGACTCCGCTCGTCGCCGTGGCGACCGCACTGACGACGCACACGATCTACCGCAATCTGGTGTGGGGCCTGGTGATCATCGCCATCACGATGATGCTGGGCCGAGTTTGGTGCAACTGGATGTGCCCGTTCGGAATTCTGCACCATTTCTTCGGCTGGATCGGCAATCGCCGGAACACGAAGCAGATGATCGAGGTGAATCGATATCGCAAGATTTACGCGATCAAGTACTACATTCTGGCGGTGATGATTGCGATGGCCAGTTTGTGGATCATTCCCACTGCAATCGACGCGCCCGGGCAAATCTTGGGGGCGTACCAGGGAGCCGAGTTGCAGCAGACTGGCGTTGCGCGAGTGGTTGCGGCAGTGGAGACCGGAATTGCCCGCTCGGCAGAAGAGCACAAGCGAACCAACAGCACGCTTCAAATCGGTCTGCTGGACCCGATTGCACTGACGGTTCGCTCAATGACCACGAGCGTTCTTCCGTCGGTGCACAAAGCGACCGAGAGCGTGTACACGGAGCCGCGCGAGTACTGGCAGGCGTGGGTCGTGGGGCTTGTCTTCATTGGCTTTCTGGTCGCCAACTGGTGGATTCCGCGCTTCTTTTGCCGGGTGGTTTGTCCGCTGGGTGCACTGCTGGGGATTTTTAGTAAGTTCGCGCTCTGGCGGATCGACCGCGACCCGGTGCGCTGCACCGATTGCGATCTGTGCTTGAAGAGCTGTGAGGGCGCATCTGACCCGCAGGGTGATCTTCGTAAGAGCGAATGCTTCGTCTGCCTCAACTGTATCGACGACTGCCCGCACGATGCTCTGTCGTTCCGGTTCCTTCCGCGCAAGGCAAGTGAAGTTGCCTATCCGGCTGTCGGCCGGCGTGAGCTGGTCCTGTCCGGACTCTTCGGCTTGCTGTTCTTTCCGATGACAAGGCTCTCCGGGGGAGTGCGGAAGAACTTTCAGCGCGGTGTGATCCGGCCACCGGGGTCGGTTGCCGAAGATGAGTTCTTGCGGCGCTGCATCAAATGCGATCAGTGCATCCGGGTTTGCCCGACGAACGTCTTGCAACCTGCCTTGTTTGAAGCGGGACTGGAGGGGCTGTGGACGCCCATCATGATCTCCAAGATGGGATGGTGCGAGCTCAACTGCACCTTGTGCAGCCAGGTCTGTCCGACGGGCGCGATTCGTGAAATCTCGATCGCCGAGAAGCTGGGCATCGGGCCATTCGAGGGTAAGGGACCGGTGAAGACGGGCACCGCGTTCTACAACCAGGGGCGCTGCCTGCCGTGGGCAATGGATACGAGTTGCGTGGTTTGCGAGGAAGTTTGCCCGGTCAGCCCCAAGGCGATCTTCACCCGCAACGTCGAGGTGACGGACCGTTGGGGAGCGACGATCGAGCTGAAGCGGCCCTACATCGACCCGGTCAAGTGCATTGGCTGCGGTATCTGCGAGCACGAATGCCCGGTGAAGGACGATCCTGCTGTGTACGTCACGGCGATCGGCGAATCGCGGAGCAAGGACCGATCGCTACTCCTTTCACTGGTCGAAGGCCAGGGTCAGGATCTTGTGTCGGTCTGAGGCTCAGGCGCCTGTAGCGATCAAGCGCAGTCAAGGTGCCTGGCGGCCGTTGCGACGGTGCTGGTGCGAGGCCAGGAGCTGTTTTCTGCGTTCATGATCGATCGCGACCTTGCTGCGTCGGTCGGGTACTTCATCGTAGGTCTGCCCGTCGAGTGATCGACCGGCTTTTGTCTTGCGGAGACCACCCCACTGTTTGAAGAAAAACGAGACACCGGATTTCTGGCACTGATTTCGGATTGACGTGATCCAGTTGCCATCGACTGGACGGCATCCGGCACCGCTTTCACCTCCAACGATCACCCAATGAATTCCGGTGAGATCGAGTGGTCCGAGGTCTTCCAGAAGGGGCTCGACGGAAAGAAAGCGAGTGATGGCGGGTGTTTGCTGCAGGTCGCGAATGCGCGGCAATCCGTCACGCTGGTTCTCGACGCTGACGCCCCACCAGATCTGCGGCGCAGCGGCCGCGTCGTTCAGTCTGGTCTGAAGTAATTCGCGTAATCGCACTGATCGTTTGGTCAAGACCTGGTAGGTATGCCAATTCGCCTGGAGCATGACCTCGACGGTCTCCCGGATGTACTTGATAGGGTACATCTTCATGAAAGAGGTCACTCATCGAGTTCACGAATACCATCCGGGGGCTGGACCACTTCAGGGGGTCGGCGAGCTTTTCTGGGACTAGCCGCAGGTCGAACCCCTGTTCATAAGGATGACCGTCAACACCACGGAACCGCTCGGCGAATGTTTCGGCGTAGCAATGGGCGCAGCCTGGACTGATCTTGGTGCAACCTCGGATTGGGTTCCAGGTCGCGTCAGTCCATTCGATGCGAGTGTGGTCGCTCATACTGCCGGTTCCGTCGGACAGCGGGCGATCGGCCCGCATTCACGATTGCCGAGTTTAACTGATTTGTCTCCGCAGGCGGCAGTGTTTGGTGTGAGGGGAGGAGTTTCAGAGTCGGTTTCTCGATTCGCCGCTTGCTGATGTGGAAGCCTCCACATTGCTTGCAGCGGTGCACGACCAAGTGATAACCGGCGCGGACTGAACCCGTTGCTTGGTTCCAGAATTCCAGGGCGATGCGGTGTCGCATCGGCAACTCGCCGGTCGCTGTAGAATGCCTTGCCGCATCGGGAATCTGCACGAGGAAGAATCAACTGATCTTTCGCCATTCCGATCGGCCCTCTTGTTCCGACACTTGTTGCGAAACCAAAATCCGTCTCTCGTGTAACGCCGTGATCTGATCATGGTGACGACTCCAGCAGCGAGAAATTCATCGATGTCGACTGGAAACAACGAACTCGTGCCGGACTCCGAGAGCCGAACCACGCGTCGGCGGATGAACTCGGACAGCTTCGCGAAGCCGGATGTCTCGCCCTCTGGTGCGCTTTTGTTCATAGGCTCGTTGAGAGAAAACGTCAGGAGTTGATAAGCTAAAATGTTACTTGCCACTTTGCCGTGGTCGTGCGGTGGTGACGAAGGCGATGCCGTTTCAGGACGCCCCATGCTCGATCCCAAGGAATCGCGATTCTGGCAGTCAACCATATTGAGCGGCCTGATGGACGCACAGGGGTTGACTGCCTGCTGGAACGCGATTCCACCGGGAAAACGCGATGATCCACAACACATTGACCGTCGGCTCGCTCGGCAGGCCGTTCAGGCGCGGGCACTCTCGCTTGTGGCAAGCGCAGCAAATCATTGCTGGGCGAACGAGCGGTTTCAAAGTCGATCGTTACGTGCTCCTGGACTTGATTGGCCAGGGGGGCATGGGACGAGTTTACCTGGCTCGGACACCCGTTTGAACCGTGAGGTAGCCCTCAAGATTCTGTCACCCGAGCGAGTGAACAACCCGCGAGCCATTGCGCGGTTTCAGCGTGAGGCACGCGTCGGCGCCCAGTTGCAGCACGAGAACCTGGTGCGCATCTACGACTTCGGCGAATCCAGTGGCCGGTACTATCTCGTGATGGAGTACATCGAAGGCAAGACCATTGGCACGTTGATTTCCGAGCAGGGTGCGATTTCTCCGCCGACTGCGGTGAAGCTTGTACGGCAAGTGGCGCATGGGCCTGGAGCACGCCCATCGCAAAGGGCTGGTCCATCGTGATGTCAACCCGTACAACATCCTGGTGACTCGTGATGGAACGGCCAAGCTTGCCGACCTGGGGCTGGCGATTGACCTGGCCGAGGATGATCGGGTGACTCGTGAAGGAGCCACAGTCGGCACGTTCGACTATGTTGCTCCTGAGCAGGCGCGGCACTCACATTCCGCAGACATCCGAAGCGATATTTATTCGCTTGGATGTTCATTATATCACATGTGCTCAGGTCAGGTGCCGTTTCCGACGCCGAGTCTGCCTGAAAAGCTCTTTGCACACCAGGCGATGGAGCCGGCATCGCTATCGCAGCTTGTTCCGAATCTGTCGCCTGGGCTCTCGGAAGTTGTGCAGCGAATGATGAGCAAGTCGCCTGATGATCGCTACGCCACACCGCTTGCAGGTTGCGCAGGCATTGGAGTCGTATGAAGATGAGAATTCTGTCGCGACCGACCGAGACAATGGGCAGCATGTCACGCCCGCAACCGGCGTTGTTTCTCCGAACGCGGTTGTAGTCGGTGCCCCGCGGCTTGATGAGGGTGCGGAATCCAGGGCAGCCGGACTCGCCGTCGCGGAATCGGTTCGAGTGAAGACGTTACCGGACGCCGCCGTAAATCATAACGCGGAGTCAAACGTTCGGGTTCCGTCCACTGTTAAGAGTCCCCAGAGCGGTCAAGGGAGCGATCCCGAGTTTTCACTCGATCTCATTTTAGCTCCGGAGCCATCGCTGACCGAGGGCCTATCCCGGCCCAAGACACGATCGGGTGCGAGTAACTCGGGTGGCTCGTCCGAAGGCAATTCGCTATTACAATTGCCGCGCAATTGGCTTTGGGTGCTGCTTGCAATCACGTTTATCGTGTTGCTCCTTGTGGGACTTCTTGCTGTCATCAACCCGTTTGCGGAAACAGCAGGAACGGCCAAAAGGCTTGGTGCTCCACTTCCAAGCGACAAGGTGGAACCCGCAAGCAACCCACCCGACGTGAAAGAAAAATCGACAGCTCAACAGTCAATTCCCGCGGATTCAATCGCCCCAATCGTGGTTCGATCTGATTCTGGAGCGGAGCAATTCTTTGCCGCTGACAAGCTATTTGATGCGATGAAGACTGCCTTGGGCGGTCGTGGCTGGGTGGAGTTGCGAAACCGCGAGCCGCTGAAACTGGTCAGCGTCGGCAGCGCTCCCCTCGATTTCCGAACGGCAAGGGGAACACTGGGTATTCGCGCTGCCGACGGAACACAGCCTGTTATCGACGTCACGCTGAATGGCACAAAGTCTCTGCTCGTGTTGGGCTCGGGTGTGACATTGAAAATCTCCGGCGTCACGATTGTGGTCCATTACCCAAAACCGACCGTGCCTACCTCCCCGGCACCACCGGCGGTGATCACGACGGCGAACAGCCTGAAGATGGACCGATGCGCGTTCAAGGTCGCGCCAGGCCCGCACCCCAAGGGATGTCGCGTGGTTCAATCTGACATCGGTTTGCTCGACCTGGACCGTTGTTGGTTTGAGGGTTTTGATAGCGTGATGGAAGTCGCCGCCGAATTCAGAACGAGTGTGCGAATGAGGCACACCATGATCGTTCACGCTCCAGTCCGCGATTTAGCCGAGGGTTCCCCCGGCGAAGGATACGGTTGGGGCGCGAAGCTCCGGTTTTCCAGTTCCGTACGACCCCAGGCGAAGGTGTTTCAGCCGAATTTTCTCCTTGATCACTGCACATTGGAAGGGGCGGGACTGTTTGATCTGACCGACAGCCCCGGGCCGGCTTTGGTACAGGTTGAGGTGAAACAGTGTGTTTTGCGTTCGAATACTCTATTGGCGGTCAATCCCAAGCGGCGCCCGCAGGAGCAGATCCAGTGGCGTGGCGAATTGAACAATTACGACGTCTTCGGGCACAGTTGGATCGTTAACTCAGCGAGTGAGGGAACCCCGGTTCTCTCCGCAGCGGCAACAGATCTACAGGGATGGCTTGATTTCGTCCGACAGGAAAAAGACCCTATTCGGATCAAGCTCAAATATCAAGTTGACCCCTCGGCACGCGGGGAACAGCTTCAGCCGCGCGACTTTGCGATCGAAGACTCGACGTGGCCTCAATCTCATCCTGGTGCAGATCCCAAACTGGTTGGTCCGTGGAGTCCTCCATGATCGGGCCAACTCATTATCGCGGGTCCTCCAGCATTCGCCGCAATCTGGCCAAGGCACGAAGCCACACGTTCTTGACGCTGTCTTCGGTTCGGCCCATGCGGCGAGCAACGTCAGGAAAGCTCAACCCTTCAAGCTGCCGCAGAATGATCACTTCACGATAGTCTTCCGGAAGGCCTTGCAAGGCATCAGCCAGGAGTACCGCCTGCTCGCGGCGAACGGCTTGCTGGCTGGGGGAACTGTGAGTTGCAATCAGGCTTTCGTCGAGCGCTCGCGACGATTGGTCAAGCTCATCGGCCAGCGCCCGCTCCAGGCGAAGGTCACGGCTTTTGGTACCGATGTAATGTCGTACTTGATTGGCCAAGATCGAACCAATCAACCGTCGCGCCCAACTCAAGAACTCGCGTTCGGATCCTCCGCGGAATAATCCAATCTTTCGGTGAATCTCGAGCCAGATTTCTTGGAGCAGATCCTCGATGTCCACCTTTGTACGCAGCCGACGGCCGATCTGGAGCCGAACCAGAAGACCTACATAGTTGCGATAGCGCTCCAGTAACCTCCCCAGTGCCGCACCGTCCCCTCCCTTGGCAAGTACGAGCAGAACTTCAAGATCAAATACAGATTCGTCGTCCCAGCGTTCGTTGTGATTGTCGCACCAGTTCATGGCCAGGTTCCTCGGAGCCATAGTTATTCTGGTCACGTATGGAGAACACTTCGCGCCGAAGAAATTAGTGGGCTCTACGCATTTCTTGAATCAGACCCAGCAGAAAGCACAGGAACTTATCGCGAGGATTGATTATGATGGCAGTAATTACGAAGAGTTGCCATCGGCGCCAAAAGCGCGAGATTGTGCGACGAAAAGCTCGCCGCGGAATACCCAATTCGCTGGTTTGAATTCCCTCATGAAGCTCATCATCGCGATTATTCAGCCCACGAAGTTAGAGGCCGTCAAGGATGCATTATCCAAGGTAGAGGTATTTCGTCTGACGGTCATGGATGTTCAAGGATTCGGTCGGCAGAAGGGATACACGGAGGTGTATCGCGGGCATGAGGTGACTGTGAACTTATTGCGGAAAATCGAACTTCAAATCGCCGTGAATGAAGATTTTGTCGAGCCGACCGTCAACGCAATCCTTGAAGCCGGTCGTAGCGGGCCGGATGGCAAGATTGGCGACGGTAAGATCTTTATCCTCCCGCTTGACGACTGCATCCGGATCCGGACCGGCGAGCGCGGACCCGAGGCGATTTAATGGGTATCGATGCGATCATCTTTGACTTCAATGGTGTGTTGGTCGACGACGAGTCAGTGCACTTCTCCTTGTTCAGCGAGATATTGGCCAAAGAAGGCGTGCAGCTTTCACTCGAAGAGTATGTAGAACGATACTTGGGGTATGACGACCGAAAGTGTTTTGAAATGGTTCTCCTCGATTCGCAAAAGTTCGTCGACACACCATACATCGATCGGCTTATTGCGCGAAAGGCACGCCGTTATACCGAAGTTGCCAATGAAGGCTTGCGTTTCTTTCCAGCGGCGGGCGAAACCTTGGGAACCATGTCCGCGCGATGGCCAATTGCGATCTGCTCAGGGGCTCTCCGTGCGGAAATTGAATACTCTTTAAAGTTGCTGAATCAGCTCGATCAGGTCGCCGTGATCATCTCGGCTGAGGACACCACGAACTGTAAGCCACATCCCGAAGGCTACCAGCTCGCCTTGGCTGCGTTGCGAAACCAAACGGGGAAGGCTGGCGATATGATAGAACGCAGTGCCAAGAAACGAACCGACCTGACCCCCACGAACTGCTTGGTGATTGAAGATAGTTTGGCCGGGATCGTCTCGGCCAAGAGTGCCGGAATGTGGGCCATCGGGGTACCTAACACCTACTCCGCGAAACAACTCTTGAGTGCAGGAGCTGATGACGTCATCCTTGGGCTGGGGGATCTCACCCCGTCATGGATTGATCAGCGTTTTGCCTCATGACGGATCTTCTTTCAACGGAATTCAGCGAACCCCGGTCGAAAGGCAAATTGATCACGCGGTGCAGTTAACCGGTGCAACAGAGTCTCAGTAAACGACTGGCCCGAAGTGCTGAAGCTTCTCGCATCTGGCAAGAACAGCCGATTCCGGTCGCATTGGTGATTACTGACCTGGATGTGGGTGGCGCCGAACGTGCGCTGGTCTCCTTGACATTGCGTTTAAACCCGCAGCGGTGGCGGCCAGCAGTATTTTGCCTCGACAAACGTGGGGTTCTGGTCGACGCATTGCTCGACGCAAATGTGCCGTGCGAATGCCTGAACATTCGTCGGCAACGCCCACTTCAAGCAGTCACTCGGCTCGCGCGAGGCCTGCGCCGCTTTAAACCGCAGTTAGTGCAAAGCTTCATGTTTCATGCAAATTTGCTGACCCGCTTCGCCGCTCCGTGGGCTGGTTCTCCCTGGGTCATCGGAGGATTACGCGTTGCTGAGCGCGAGAGGCGCTGGCACTTGACTCTAGATCGCCTTACCGCTGTGTTAAGTACTGGGTCAGTGTGTGTCTCGCAGGGTGTCTTACGCTTTAGCCGTGACATCGTCGGGCTTGATCCCGAACGCCTCACCGTCATTCCAAACGGGATTGACGTCACGCCGTTTGTTGCTGCTGTCCCTGTTCCACGAGCTGCTCTTGGAATCCCAGCCAATGCGCATTTGGCACTGTATGTCGGCCGACTCGATCGACAGAAAGGGCTGCCGGACCTACTTCAAGCAGCAGAACAAGTGATTTCCGAGAGGCCGGACTGGCACCTCGCATTGGCTGGCGATGGTCCCTGCCGAGACTGGCTGGTACGCCATATCGCCGACTCGAACGTACTGCGCGGTAGGGTTCACTGGTTGGGCCGACGCAATGATATTCCGAGCTTGCTTAAATCTGCCGACGTTCTGGTGCATGTCTCACTCTGGGAAGGAATGCCGAACTCGGTTCTGGAGGCGATGGCTGCTGGAATCGCGGTAATCGGCACCGCGGTCGAAGGTACAGAGGATCTGATCGTTCCTGGTCAAACAGGCTGGCTCGTGCCGCCACATGACGCGGTAACTCTTGCACGTGTTCTTCTCGAAGCAGCGGAATCGCCCGAACGTCTCAGGCGCTACGGCCGGGCTGGACAACTCCGTGCCGAGCACGAATTCTCACTGGAACAGACCGTCGCGGCCTACGAGCACCTCTGGGCACGTGTTCTTGGCTATCGATTCCATGTGCCATAATTTGCTGACCAAATTCTTTATTTGCGATCCGATCCCCGGCAAGAATATCCGACATTGTGATAGAATAAGTTGTATTGTGCGGATCTTGTACATCTTAGTATTATTGCAAGGAATGCTATTCCAGGCTTCTTCGCGGACTTCGCATTTCGTCGGTCGATTGATGGCGTTTTGATCTTCTACGCCGTCTTGTCCCGCATCTCCCCATCGAACTTGGAAACGCTCCACACCGCAGAGTGTTGAGTTCAAATTCCATCCGGCGGTAGAACCGACTTGACTCCGATCATCAAAATCCCTCGGGAATTTGCACCCAGTTCTCCGATCAGCACGTTCAAACTTCCCCAAGGCCGGGATCGCGCCGATTCGGGTGCCAAATTAATCTCGCACGTCAACTAACAACGAAAGGGATCATCCATGGACTTATCAAGGAGAATCCGTGATCTTCGCTACGCGAAGGGATGGGGCCCTGACGAGCTGGCAAGTCGTGCTAAAATCTCCCGGACCGCTCTCTACCAGATCGAGCGAGGTAGCACGAGCAAGCCACAAGCCGGCACATTGAGGAGAATATCCCGAGCTCTTGGTGTTCCGCTCGAGGTCTTGCTGACATCTGCGTCGGATTCAGTCGGAGTCGCCGCGGTTACTCGGTCAGGTGCACGAACGACGGCAGCCACCGCAAATCCGCTGGCAAGCCGGATGCCCTCTTCAGAAAGAGCCGAGGAGCTGATCGCAAAGTTTCGATTACTTCTTTCCTCGCCGCTGGCTGATGGAGTGGCTCGAATCGTGGAAGAATCATTTCGACTTCTCCCGATCATTCCCGCCCCTTCGTCCCCTGAGTCAGTACGTCACACATCGCACATCGAGATCGTACCAGCTCGCCATGGTGGTCGAGCACGATCATCGACCATGACCTGAATCGCCTGCTCTAGAGTATGCAGATATTACCGACCGACTACCTCCGCTGGATTGGACTGCCGTCTGTCATGGGATAACGTGTACTATTTCGCTGCCTTCGGAGGGTCGGCATCGGACGATCGACACACGAGACCGTTTCATGTCAGAGCACATTCAGGTCCCGAACCCCTTCAAGTCTCTTCATGCCAAGATCGAGGCTATCGAGGCTCGCATCGGAGTCATCGGCTTGGGATATGTCGGGCTTCCTTTGGCCCTGGCCTTCGCCCACAGGGGCTTTGCTGTACTCGGTTTCGACAGTGATCCGTCAAAGGTTTCCAAGCTGGAGCGCGGCGAAAGCTACATTGGCCACATCTCCTCTACGATGATCGGCCAGAACCACAACCGTTTCGAGGCAACATGCATCTTCGAGCGCCTCGACGAGCCTGATGTGATCTTGATCTGTGTCCCCACACCACTTTCCCCAACCCGTGATCCTGACCTGACGTTCGTAACCGAGTCATCACAGATGATTGCATCCCGGTTGCGGCAGGGACAGCTCGTCATACTCGAGAGCACCACTTATCCTGGAACGACACGCCAGGTCGTTCTTCCTCTCCTTGAAGCAACCGGGCTCCGCTCGGGAACCGATTTTTTCCTGGCTTACAGCCCGGAACGAGAAGATCCAGGAAACCCTGAGCACTCCGCACCAACGATTCCCAAGGTCGTCGGAGGAATGGATCCAGCTAGCCTCGAGTTGGCTGCCATGCTTTACGACCAGGTCGTTGTTGAAGTTGTAGCAGTGTCAAGCCCCGAAATTGCAGAAGCCTGCAAGATCCTTGAGAACACCTACCGGGCCGTCAACATCGCGCTGGTCAACGAACTCAAGGTTCTATACGATCGCATGGGTATTGATATCTGGGAAGTCATCGATGCGGCCAGCACCAAACCGTTTGGCTTTCAGGCTTTTTTCCCAGGCCCAGGCTTGGGAGGCCACTGCATACCAATTGATCCGTTCTACTTGACCTGGATCGCACGAAAATTTGGAATGGCAACCCGGTTCATCGAGCTCGCCGGAGAGATCAACACCGCGATGCCGTCCTACGTGGTGGAAAGAATTGTGAATGCACTCAATGACCGGACCAAGCCTCTTAAAAGCAGCCAGATCCTCCTTCTTGGTATGGCCTATAAAAAAAATGTCGACGATCCCCGCGAGTCCCCGGGATTCGAATTGATGCACCTTCTCTTGCACCGCGGTGCAATCGTGCAATACCACGACCCACTTATCCCTACGCTACCCGTGATGCGGCGCTATCCTCACCTCTCGATGGCCAGCCAGGAGCTAACGCCTGACTTCCTCCATTGCCAGGACTGCGTGGTGATTGTAACCGATCATTCAACGTATGATTGGTCATGGATTGTCGAACACTCTTCGCTCGTGATCGATACGCGAAATGCAACCAAGAACGTTTCAGCTTACCGTGAGCGCATCGTCAAAGCTTGAATTGACACGTCATCAGCCTTTCTCAACTCGCAGTTGTGTTAATCATCTCCCGGAAGGTGGCTGAAGTAGAAACGAAGCAGGTTGGGTAAATCGCTTGCAAGCTTGCTGCGCGTCAGGACAACCCGGCAACCTGCAGCTTTCGCTCCAGCAAGCGTCTCCGACTCGACGTGAGGTCCGAACGCCACCAGCCAGGTCTCGAGACCGGCAAGCGCCACATACTCGCTCAGTAAAGAAGAAACGCATAACTCGCGGGTCGTCAAGTCGATCAAGAGCAACCGCGGGCGTTTTGATTCGATCTCCCATCTTGCCTTTGACACCTCACCGATGACCATGATCTGGTAGCCAAGATCAGTTGCAGTTCTCTGGATCTTCGTTGTGAAGATCAGATCCCGACACAACAGAATCCCGAGTCGACTGGAATCACATGACTCCAGTTCAGGAGCCGATGGCGTTCTTGACGACGACTCGTTATGCAAGAGATCAATCATTTTGCTTACATCCATATTCAACTTTGATTTGCCTGACGAGCTGATTGCACAGCAACCTGTCGAACCACGCGATCGTTCAAGATTGATGGTCATCGACCGACAGCGCGGCTGCTGGGAACATCGAACCTTCCGCGACCTTCCTGATCTTTTGCATCCCGGCGATCTCTTGGTTCGAAACCACTCGCGCGTCGTGCCGGCTCGACTCGTCGGGCGCCGGGTGGCAACCGATGGAAAATGGGAGGGGCTGTTCCTGCGTGAATTGCCTGAAGGCACCTGGGAAGTACTTGCAAGAACGCGAGGCCGGCCCATACAAGGTGAACACATAACGATAAATATGGATTTACATCTTGTGCTGAAAAGCAAGACCCCATCTGGATCGTGGATTGTCAAGCCCGGCGGATACAACATCCACCATGAAACTATCTGGAGTCTGTTAGAAAAGCACGGCCAAACTCCTTTGCCGCCGTACATCCGGCGCGGGCATCCGTCACCTGGCGAAGGGCTTACCTACCAGACGATCTATGCCGAACGCTCCGGCTCAGTCGCTGCCCCGACGGCAGGACTTCATTTTACCGAAGAACTCTTCGCGCGTCTCGCGAGCGCGAAAATCAGTTGGGTCGATCTGGTCCTTCATGTCGGCCTCGGTACATTTTATCCGATCAAGGTAGAACAACTCGAAGAGCACGAATTGCACCCCGAATGGGCGGAATTGTCCCCGGAAGTCGCTGCAAGTATTGAGGCACACCGGTTCGAGCGCGGCAGGGTTATAGCGGTTGGGACCACATCGGCCCGAGTTCTCGAAACCGCTTCTGCCGGAGGAACGTTGCAGCCGTTTCGGGGTGAAACAACTATGTTCATCCGCCCAGGCCACGTCTTTCGTGGGCTCGACGCCCTGATCACGAACTTTCATCTTCCACGTAGTAGTTTGCTTGTCTTGGTGAGCGCATTCGCCGGCATCGATCTGATTCGAGCCGCCTACGCTGAAGCTGTCCGAGAACATTATCGATTCTATAGTTACGGCGACGCGATGCTGATCATCTAGTCCATCCCATCAACGGCAAGGCGGTGAACGCGTTCGTGTGGGACGCTGAACATGGACCATGCGCCGGCAGGCACAGACTTCGACCTTGTGGCGCGACATACTCGGGCCATGCATCAACCCAACCGAATGCCGAGAGCTGCTAGACTTTAACGCGACGCTTCGTCGCGATACTCGATCCGCACGCGGAACTACATGAGCAGTTTCGCGCTGAATCCGCCTCACCCAGCTCCTCGATATCCTCCGTTGATAAAGGAACGGCCCGTCGTCTTGTCCACTCGGTAAACGCAAGCTGCTAGGTTCGCCAGGAGCGGTCGTCTCGGTCTCTGATTCATCGACTTCACCCGCCAGATCATCCATAGAAGCATCGAGCGAGGGATCGTCTCCCGTCGCCGGACTGAAGGCAGAGGGTGCGATACCATACTCTTCAGCGACCGGTTCCGAGTCACAACCATCCGAGACGGAATTCAAGCCAACCTCACCCGGGAAAATCCCTGGCGAGGTGAATGGCTCCAGTTCCGTCGACGGCTCGGTTTCTGCTTGTGTGGACGATGGCATTTCCACGGGAGTTTCCGACTCGGGATTAACCCGCGTCGCAACTTCATCGACCTGCGCTGAATCAGCGCCTTGAACACCGCCTTCAACCCGAACGAACTTACCAGGGCCGACCTGAACCCAGGCAACCGGACGACAATCAGTCACCGGCCCATTGACCGGGCTCGTTACCTTCCGTGCTCGGACTCGGCCACGGCGTTTCGTCGCACCTGCCACAATCAGATCAGCGTTGGAATCGGTTGACCCTGCCGTATCGACATTCGCCAGTTCCGAGTCCAATTGGCTGACGGAACAGATTTCGTCCGGGCCGTGAGCACAATCGACTCGTAAACTCGAATCGTGAGAGACGATGCAGTCCGCATCAGATTCCACGCTCGATTCTGAAACAGTTGACGATGCTTTCCGCTTTGCCGGCGTGACAAAGACGACGACCACGGCGATGAGATAGACCGGTATCCACCAGAGCGAGATGGACGCAATCGCCATCGCAGTTGAGGCCACGAGGACGAAAAGCCCCACCTCGATCGGAGTCACCCTCGGCCTGCGGTTAGTACCACTGCGCAGCAACCTTGACACACTCCGTCCAGAAGTTCGCAGCCAAAGCCTTTGGGCTTCGTCCACGGGCCTCGCGTTCGGTGTACGGAAGATCGCCATCAAGGTGAATCCGCCCTGTTGGCCGCACGATGGATTATCTCGGCCGATCCCTTGGGCCCGCTTTGGCACGACAGCTCAAGCAGCCCATGGCCCGCCAATCGAAACATCATCAACGGGAAACGCACTGCACACACAAGCACGTCCCCTTTCTCGAATATCGGATTGCGCAGTCCGTTGATTCGGTTGATAACCAAGAAAATGGATCCCGGTTTGCCAAGCATTTGGAACGGGCAAGAAAGTAAGCCTGTCACACGAATCTGATACCCCAGAGCGACGATGAACAACCGACGACTTGTAAGTCCATCGCCCGTCCGTCATGCCCTTTGACATGTCGTGATAATCCGGATTGCGCGCTCTTGAGCAACTATTACGCTCGCGAATCGACGCGAGCCAGCAGGCGTTCCGCACCACGTTCGAAAAGCGCCTCAGCGACCTGCTTGCCAAAGCCTTCCGGGTCATGGTGCGATCCGCAAAGCGAAACCACGATGCACTCGCGGCCATTCGTGTCGAAGACGGCCGCATCGAGGGCCAGCTTCAGCGCCGTCTGCTCCGCTTCGCCATCAGCTAGATCGCGAGCCCACGCGGCCATTGGCAGAGTGCAGCCGCCCTTGAGTGCGGCCAGCACGGCTCGCTCAGCCAGCACGGCCCGGTAGGTCGGCTGGTGATTGAGTGGTTTGAGCAAAGCCTCGAGTGCCGCGTCATCGCGCCGGCACTCAAGTCCCAGGGCTCCCTGTCCCACTGCCGGTAGGAACTCAGGTGGTCCCAACCTCTGAGTGACGTGGTGCTCGAGCCCAAGCCGATGCAAGCCTGCCCAGGCCAGGACCACGGCGTCGAGCCGTCCTTCAACTACACTGTTGACTCGTGTCTCTACATTGCCCCGAAGCGATACGACTTCTAGATCCGGGCGCAGGAACAATAGTTGAGCGCGCCGGCGCGGCGAGCTAGTGCCAATCCGAGCAGTAACCGGCAAAGCGGCGAGCGTTTGATAGCGCGGCGCAATAAGAGCATCCGCTATATCCTCCCGTGCCGGTACCGCCGCCAGCACGAGACCCTCATTCTGCTGAGTCGGGAGATCCTTCAAGCTGTGCACGGCCAGGTCGATCGAGTTTTCGAGCACCGCCCGTTGAATCTCCTTGGTGAAGATGCCCATACCCCCGATCGCGGCAAGTGGCGAGTTGCGATCGCGATCCCCCTCCGTTTTGATCTCCACGAGCTCGGTGGTCAAACCTGGATGAAGCGCACAAAGCTCCTCAGCCACCCAGTTCGCTTGCCAGCGCGCAAGGCGGCTGCCACGAGTACCGATGCGGATCGACCTTTCCATGCCTCGGATGCTACCCATCGGATCTCTGTCACACAGCGGTTTGCTCGGTGCGAGCGATAACGGCGACCACAACACGTGCAGCACCAGCCTTCTTGAGCGCCCTGGCAGCCGCGCCGCAAGTAGCTCCCGTCGTCAGAACGTCATCGACCAGAAGTACAGTGCGCCTCGTCATCTTGGAACCGGCTCGGGCGTGAAAGACATCGTGGACAACTTTACCGCGTGCCGTACGACTCAGTCCCGCGAGCTGCCGCGTACCCACCGTTCGCTTGAGTGAGCGGCGGATCGGCAGCTTGAGTTGCTTTGCTATACCCTCGGCCAGCGCCTCCGCCTGGTTATACCCACGCCGCCAGTAGCGCCACCAGTGCAGCGGAACCGGAACGACCAAGGCTTGATCACTGCAAAGAGCGCTGAAGGCATCGCGCCGGGCCTCGACAAGTAGTTGACTGAGACACGGTGCCAACCAGGCATTGCGCTCGTGTTTGAGCCGCAGACATAATTCGCGAAGTTCACCCTCATATGCCCCCAGCGCAACCGCCGCGTCGAAACCGAGCGCACGGTCCCGGCACGCTGCGCATCCACCGCGTAAATCTGCAAATGGACCCGCCTTGAGAGCACAGCGCGGACACACGGATTCTCTGCCTGCACTCGCACTCTCTAGCAAACCTTGCCGGCACGCTTCGCACAAAGGCCCGCTCACGCCCTCCATCTCGCACAGCGCACACGACCACGGAAAGACCAAGGCATTGAGCGCCTCGCTCAGGTTGCTCAACCAACCTGCCGCGGTCTTTCTCAGTGATATCAACGGAGAGAACCGTTCACAGAGTCGCATATGTCAAATCTTGTTAGACAGGTCCGCCGGTGCTGCGCTGTCCCGTGAGGAGATAAGGCTCGAGCTGCTCACGAAGCTGGTTTCGGGCACGTGCCAGCAGTGATTTCACAGCCGCAGGCGAGCGCCCCATCACGTCAGCGATCTCGGCGTAGCTCATCTCCTCGAACTTGTTGAGCAACACCGCCAGCTTCTGGTCTTCGCTGAGCACCGCAACTGCCTCGCGCACCAGGTCCGCCAGTTCGGCCTGCCGCATTTCTGTGGAAGGAGTACCCTCACGCCCCGCAAGCTGTTGAGCAACCAGGAATCCCGCGCTCGAATCATTGGTCGTGCGTCCCATCGGCACACTCGCGTTACGGCCCTTGCTCCTCAAGTGATTGAGCGCCAGATTGTTCGCAATGGTGAAAAGCCACGTGGAAAACTTGGCACGAGGGCGATAGCCCTTCCTCGCCCTGTAAATTCGCAGAAAAACCTCCTGGCAAAGGTCCTCTGCCTCCTCACGATTGCCAACCAGGTGGAACAAGATCCCCATCAGCCGATTCTGATACCTCTCGACCAGGGTCTCGAATGCTCCGGCAACCTCCGTACGAACCTGGATCATCAGCCGGACGTCCGGATCACGCGCCTCTAACTGTTGTTCCAGGTGCTCGGCCTCTGCAACCACCGACGCAGCCTCCCGCGAAAAGCCAGTCGTTCCCGTCCAGAACTCTCGTAGCCGCAAACTGTCAGGACGATAGGTCGACGCAATCAGACGCGTGGTTGGCAGGCGTCGTGCCACCCCCAAGATCAATCTTGGCTCCGCGCTCCCCGGCCGGCTCGTGGATAACCGGCCGATCCTGATCCAATCGCCGGCGAAGCTGGCCACACGCTGCATCAATCGCCCGCCCTTTGGTTTTGCGCACCGTCACACTGACATTCCACTGGCGCACGATCGCCACGAACCGCCTGATCGTCTCGCGATCCGGTCGCTCGAACGGCAGATTTGCAACCGGATTATAAGGAATCAAATTGACATGCGCCCCTCGTGCCGCCAGCAGGCGGCCAAGGTCCCTCGCATCGGTTGAACGATCATTGACGCCACGCAGCAAAACATACTCATAAGTAATCTGCCGGCCGGTTTGCTCAAAATAGGCGTCAGCGGCCGCGATCACCGCCTCCAGCCCGATCGCTTCATTGACCGGCACCAGCCTGTTCCTCAATGCTTCATTCGGCGCGTGCAGCGACACGGCGAGATGATATTGCCGGTCCATCGCCGCCAGCTTGCGAATCTTTTCGGGTAAACCCACCGTCGAGATCGTCACCCTGCGCTGGCTGATCCCTAACCCATGACGTGCGGAGCAAAGCCAATCCAGCGCCGCAATCAGGTTGTCGAGGTTCGCCAGGCTCTCTCCCATTCCCATCACAACGACGTGGCTGATTGCCTCTTCCGGCGGTAGCAGGTTGCGCAGACGCAACACCTGCTCGAGGATCTCGTGAGCACCCAGGTTGCGCTCAACCCCGTTGAGCCCGCTCGCACAAAAAACACAGCCCATCCCGCACCCGACCTGCGTGCTGATGCACACCGTCCGGCGCGTGCCCTCAGCCATCAACACGCACTCGATCCGGCGGTCGTCATAACACTCCAGCACCAGCTTGTCCGTGCCATCCGGAGCAACATCGTGATAAGCCACCTGCGTGCCGAAAACCGTCCACTCTCGCTCAAGTTCCTCGCGCAACACCCTGGGAAGGTCGGACATCACCTCAAACGATTCAGCTCGCCGGCGCACGATCCAGTCGAGCACTTGCCGCGCACGGTAAGCCGGAAATCCTCGCTCCGCCATCCATCCACACCACGTTTCCATTGAGGCGGAGAGGACAGGTAGCCTGGATGTCGTTGGCGCAACGGCCGGCACATAACACCTCACGGAAAAAGATTTCGCGACCGACCCAGAACATGATTAGCAGCCGTCAATCTCACGGCCACCTACGCCGCTTCCAATTCTTAACATGATACTTGGCTTGACCTTGTTTCTATTGTAATGAAGTGGTTATCCGCAGCCAAGGTCGGGGCAACCAACTCGACGCGCCGCTCGAGATCCCATACAAGAGAAGTACTCGCGTGGGTTGCCCCCTTGCACACCGCGATCCAGCCGATTCGGCCATTCTCTGATCCACCTTTCCGCAAATCCTGAATATCACCATGACACCAACTGAAGAAATCATCGATCTCTGGCGTGTTCCTCACGGCAAATCCATCAACCTCAAAGATTATGACCCCGGCTGGAATGGCGATCCCAAGCTCCCCAAAGCAGACCGCAAACGATTCGCCGAAGAAGTACTTTCTCAGGACGTCACCGCACTCGCCACGGTCCAGGACCGCTTGTACGCCGCCAATAAGTGGTCGATCCTCGTCATCCTTCAAGCAATGGATGCCGCAGGTAAGGATAGCACCATCAAACACGTCATGTCGGGTCTCAATCCTCAAGGTTGCCAGGTCACCAGCTTCAAGCACCCCTCGGCCGAAGAGCTCAGCCATAACTTCCTCTGGCGATATGCTCGCGCAGCCCCTGAGCGCGGCCGCATCGGTATCTTCAATCGTTCCTACTATGAGGAAGTGCTCGTGGTGAAGGTTCACCCCGAACTGGTTGAAGCCGAGCACATTCCCGATACCAGGGTCGACGACGATTTCTGGACCCAGCGCTATGCCGATATCAACGGGTTTGAGCATCATCTCACCCACAACGGCACCGTCATTCTCAAGTTCTTCCTTCACCTGTCCAAGGACGAACAACGCAAACGATTTCTCAAACGCCTCAAAGACCCAGGGAAACAATGGAAGTTCTCGCCGGACGATCTCAAGGAACGAGGTTTCTGGAAGGATTACATGAAGGCCTTTGAAGATGCCATCAGCGCAACCAGCACCAAGTGGGCCCCCTGGTACATCATCCCCGCGGATCATAAATGGGTCAGCCGCGCCTGGTCGCCCGGATCCTCACGAACGCCGTCGAGTCGCTCAATGTCCAGTATCCCGAAATGTCCAAGGAACAGCGCTTGATCATTGCCCAGGCCAAGAAACAGCTCGAAGCCGAGAAAGAAGATTGAGCGAGCATCGACACGACACGACCAAACTCGCTACCCATCGAGCTTACCGAGCCGCCCCGTGCTGTCACCCAGGCGATCCAGCGAAACGCCCATGCGCTCGAGCATCGCAAGATACAGGTTATTGAGCGGCTGCGGCTCGACCTTGACGTGCCTCCCGGGTTTGATCGTTCCACCCCCCTTTCCGGCTATCAAGATCGGCAGGTCGTCGTGATTATGGCGATCGCCGTCGCTGATCCCGCTGCCGTAAACAATCATCACGTTATCGAGCAGCGAGCCCGGCCCCTCCGAAATCGACTTGAGCTTGCCCAGCAGATACGCAAACTGCTCGATGTGGAACCGATTGATGATCTTCAGCTTCTCGTGCTTCTTGATGTCACCCCCGTGGTGCGAGAGGTCGTGATGCCCATCCGTCACGTTGATCGACGGGTAGTTCCGGTTGCTTCCCTCGTTGGCATACATGAATGTACAAATGCGGGTCGTATCACACTGAAATGACAACGCAATCAAATCAAACATCAGCCGGATGTGCTCGCCAAGGTCGTCAGGTATGCCCTTGGGGCGAGTCACTCCATCTGCCGGTAGGCGATTCGCAGTGTTTCCAGCCTGCGTAACCCGCAGCTCAACCTCGCGAACGGCCGTCAAGTACTCATCGATCTTGCGCTGGTCACTCGAGCCGAGCCGTCGCCGGAGCTGCTGCGCATCGTCGAGGACAAGATCCAGGATGCTCTTCTGATATAAATCGTGCTTGATTCGATCGCCCGATGATCCCTCGCGCACGCCTGAGGCAAACATCCGGTCAAATATCAGTTTCGGATTGATCTCCTTTGCCATCGGCATGTTCGCCGACCGCCACGAGATGTTCGACGAATACGCGCAGCTATACCCCGAGTCGCAACTGCCTGATTGCGCCCCGCGCTCGATGCCGAGCTCAAGCGATGGAAGCCGCGTCTGCCTTCCCAGCTTCTCGGCGGCAACCTGATCGACCGACACCCCAACCCGAATACCCGCCCCGTCCGTCTTGAGCGGATGAGCGCCAGTCAGGAAACAGGCCAGCGACCGCGCATGGTCGCCAGGCCCATCTCCAAGCGCTTCGGCATTGTGCTGGGCAAGCCCGGTGAGCACGAGCAAGTGGTCCTTGTACGCCTCGAGTGGTTTGAGCGTCGCCGGGATCTGGAAGCCCGAGCCCACATCCTTGGGCGTCCAGTCCGCCATGTGAACCCCATTCGGAACATACAGAAACGCCATCCGCCTCGGCACAGCGTCACCCTTGCCCGAGCCCGTTCCGTCCGCCCAGGCAGCCAAGGGCGCCATCGCTTCCAGCCACGGCAGCGCAATGACTGCTCCGGCTCCGCGCAAAACCCTTCGCCGGGAAATTCGCGCTGATGGTTTCATGACAGGTAACCCTCCACGCATCACCCCTTCCCGTCACCCGCGCCGTTTCTGAAATGGCTCGCTCTTCACGATAAAAAGCACAAGCGCCGAGAACCGGTATCGGTTACGTTCCAGGTTCTTGACAATTTCCTCGACCGCACACCGGTCATACTCCTCCAACCCTCGGCCAATCGCATACGTGAGCATTTTCTGCGTCAAACAGCGGCTGAATTCCGCAGTGTGCGCTTTCAAGATCGTTTTCAGCTCTTTGGGCCCACGAAACGATTCCCCGGATGGCAGTGTGCCCGAAGAATCAACCGGTCCGCCACTGTCCTGGCTGCGCCACGCGCCGATCGCGTCAAAATTCTCGAGACCAAATCCAAGCGGGTCTAGCTTGTTGTGGCACACGGCACAGCTTGCTTTCGAGCGATGCTGCTCCATCCGCAATCGCAAGGTCGCCGCGGTGAGCGCCTTTGCATCTTCCGTGAGAACCGGCACGTTGGGCGGCGGCGGAGGCGGCGGTGTTCCCAGCAGTTGCTCGAGCACCCACTTTCCCCGCTTGACCGGCGACGTCCGCGTCGGGTTCGACGTCACCGTCAGGATGCTTGCCTGCGTGACAAGCCCCCCTCGCTCGTGCGCCTTCAGTTTCACCCGGCGGAACTGCTCCCCTTTGACGCCAGATATCCCGTAATGGCGCGCCATCTGTTCGTTCAAGTACGTGAAGTCCGAATCAATGAAGTCGAGGATGCTCGAATCCCCCCGCATCACCGCTCCGAAGAACAGCTCCGTCTCACGAATCATCGCGTCTCGCAGCTTGTCGTCGAAGCTCGGAAATCGACCGCGGTCCGGATTAAAAGCCCTCAAGTTGCGCAGTTGAAGCCACTGCCCCGCGAAGTTCTCGACGAGCGCCTGTGCTTTTGTGTCGCGCAGCATTCGCCGTACTTGCTTCTCGAGCACATCCGCCGACCGCAGCGACCCATCCAGCGCCGCTCGCCACAGCTCGTCATCGGGCATGCTGCTCCACAAAAAATACGACAGCCGGCTCGCCAGCTCAAAGTTCCCGATCGTCTCGACGCGTGCCGCCTCATCTGTCTTCCCCGCGGTCGACGGTGCGCGCGACCCCAGCTCGACCCGGAAGAGAAACTGCGGTGAAACCAGCATCGCCTGAACAGCCAGTTGGATTCCACGCTCGAACGAATCACCCTTCTGCCCGACCAGCTCGACCAGCTTCATGAGCTTCGTGATCTCACCCTCGCTTACCGGCCGGCGATAAGCCCGGCTCGCAAACCGTTCGATGATCGCATGCGAAGCCCGCGAGATGTCGCTGACATTTCTGGGAGTCGTGAACAAGATCCGCCGATGCGACTCGGGCAGCGGATCACCGCTGGTATACAGCGGTCCTTCCACTTCGATCGACTCGACGATCAAATTCCGATCTCGCTGCTTGGAGTCAGGTGCGTCGGGTTGGTAGTAATCGTTCAGAAACGCCACGGAAAGTCGCCTCGATCCTCCCTTCAGATTCTGCCGGAATGAATAGTCTTGGAACTTTCCCGAAGGATTCGGAACATCAAATCGCTTCAACTCCTTTCCGTCGATCCGCACTGCCATCCGCACCGGGTCTGGCCCCGCCTGGTCTCCACAGGCCCGCACGCGAATGATGTAATGCGCGTTCCGCGGAAAGGCATGGTTTACAACAATCTCGCTCTCGGACGTGAGGATCAATGATCCATCTTCCCGCGGCGAGCCACCCGCGCCAGAGCCCAGCGACTCACTGTTCCACGTCTTGACCGTCCCCTTGGAAGCAGACGCCCCAACAATCGCTTCTTCGCTGATCGCCTCCGCGGCCGCCAGGTACTTCTCCATGAGAATAGGCGGCATGGTGAGAACATCGCCGATGTTATCAAACCCATAGCCAACATCGTCGGAAGGGAAGTCATCGGCCGGATGAAAGTCGATGCCGATGAGGTCGCGAATCGTATTGTTGTACTCGGCCCGATTGAGCCGGCGAATGGTCACACGCCCAGGGTCAAACGTCCGGCCGCAATCATCGGCCTTGAGCGCAGACTTGATCCACCCCGTCAACTGTGCCAGTTCCTCACGGCTGGGCTGTGGCCGATCCTCCGGCGGCATTAGCCCACCTTCCACATATTCCTTGACTCGCTCCCACGCCTTCCGATTGCTCCGCGCCGATGCTTCATCTGGAAACGATGCAAGGTTCAGCCCGGCTTTCGCCTTCGTCGCCCCATGACACCCCACGCAATACTTGGTCAGAATCGGCACAACCCCGCTACGAAACGAAACCTCTCCCCCGCGGCCGGCGGTCCTCACCCCTTTACCCTTCGAAGGCTCCTGCGCATAAGCAAGCAGGGCACCGCCGCCTGCACCGCAGCCCACCACACAACAAATCAGAATCAGCCGCACTCTTTCCCGTACTCTGCAAATGGACGTCCCCTCCTCGCGCACAGGCTCGCGCGTCGCCTCCTCGTTCCCACGCTCCACATGAGAACGCTCTTTATACCACTCTGCGGCGCGCTTGCCGTCAACTTCCTTGCTCTCATGCACCCAGCGACCGCGCGTCGCCTCCTCGTTCCCACGCTCCGCGTGGGAACGCTCTTTATGCCGCTCTGCGGCGCGCTTACCGTCAACTTCAGAAGGTTGTCCCAGACCCATTCCCAAACTCCACACTCCAGAGGCGCATGCATTCACCTAATCTTAGGAGCAATCGCCGCCGAAGTCGACCCAACGCGGCCGCCAGGTTTTTCAGTGGGTCTGGCACTTGTGCCGGACCCACTGTCGGGTCCTGTGCCAGACCCACTGTCGGCCGTTTCAATACACCGCCTCCGCTCGCCCCTCATTTCCCACCTGGTAAGGCATCCAGGCCAGGACAACCTTTTCAACGGTGATATCCGTCTTCTTGGGGCGAATCGGCAGCGGCTCGAGGACCAGTGTCTCCGGCCGTAGTGCCGTAACCATCGACTCGATTTCCGCCTGGAACTCGGCCTGCAGATCGTCACGTTTTCGCCTCAGGGAATCGAGCGAGGAAGCCGCCTGGCTCA
The DNA here is from genome assembly GCA_963823665.1 of uncultured Planctomycetota bacterium. Lineage (GTDB taxonomy): Bacteria > Planctomycetota > Planctomycetia > Isosphaerales > Isosphaeraceae > CAVXHV01. Next base: position 1,927,783 of record CAWGMQ010000005.1, on the reverse strand, counting down.
CATCGCCGCGTTGTTGTGCGGCGCGTGTAGCCGCCTTCGCCGCCGTCGTCGCCTTGCCTACCGAGGTCTTGGTAATGGCCTTCCTCCCCAGAATCGCCCCCAGCACCGAGCCGCCAAGAGCAATCGTCGCGTCCCAGCTCGTTTTACTCGCCTGGGCCTGCTCGCGCTCGAGCTTTTCCTGCGCACGCCGCATCTGCTCCTGAACCGCCTCGAGCTTGGGCGCATACTTGGCCCTGAGCACCTCGACACCATGATCGCGCTTCTCACGCGATGCCTGCACCAGCCGCAGTCGAAACTCTCGTTCCGACTCAAGCGGCCGCGACCACTCCTTGAGCGCAGGACAGTTCCACACTCGCAAGGTCCGCTCGCGGTAAAGAAAACTCTTGAGCGCTTTCGTCCAGGCCGCATAGCTCTTGCCACGTGCCAGCTCGGCCGGCAACGGATCGAACTTGGCCCCCGCCTCCGGGGCCTTATCCAGCTCTGGAACGCCATCGTCAAAAGGCTCACTCGCGTCCCATGGCTCATCGGGCATGGCGTCTTCAATCCTTCGCACAAGCGCGAGTGTTTCCCAGTAGTCGACGCCAGCTTTCCGCTCGGCATAATGCAACCGTGCCACACCCAGTAGCCCTGGCCGGTAAAGGAGCGACTCCCCGGCTCGTGAACGAGCAGCGCGCGGCACAAAGAACTCCGGAACATCCGGTGGCACCACAGAACGAGCACCACCCCCGGCCGGTATGGAAGCCGGGGATGAAGAACTCGGTGTAACAGTTTTTGCTACGGTCGAAGCTGGGGTTGATTCCGTCGTAGGGCTCGGTCCCCCCTTGGCTGTCCCGGTGTTACTCGCTTGCTTCCGACCAGCCATCAACGTCTGTATCTGCTCGCGCGTGAGCGGTCCGCGCAGATAAGACAACGTCCAGCGCGTCTGGAACACAACCGGCTGATCTTCATGCACGTTGTTCATCACAAATACACGGCTGCCCAGCCCCGAGAGAATCTCGTCCATCTTCTTGCGGTCAAAAGCGTGCCCAGCCGCTGTCGACGCCCCTTCGAGGCCTTCAAGCACCCGCATTTTATCTCGCGACGTCTGCAACCGGCCCAGGAACCACGTGCCCGCGTTGGAAAGCCCCTTGTAGTCCAGATCAACCGGGTTCTGAGTCGCCAGTACAACCCCCAGGCCAAACGCGCGGGCCTGTTTGAGCAGCGTCAGCATCGGCATCTTCGACGGCGGATTAGCCGTCGGCGGAAAATATCCAAAAATCTCGTCCATGTAGAGCACCGCCCGTAAGCTCGACGTCCCCGGCTGCGTGCGAACCCACGCCAGCACCTCGTTCAGAAGAATGGTGATGAAGAACATCCGCTCATTCTCCACGAGATGCGCGATCGAGATGACCGATAGCCTCGGCTTACCATCCGGCGTATAAAGCAAACTCCCGACATCGAGCGCATCCCCCTCCAGCCAGCCGGCAAAGCCAGGCGAAGCCAGCAGGTTATTGATCTTCATCGCCAGGGTAAAGCGGTCCTTGGCCGGGAAAAACGTCTCGATGTCCATCACCCCGACTTTTTGCACGGCGGGAGATTGCACCGCGTGGATCAAGCTTGCCATGTCCAGGTCCTGCCCCGTGCGCCAGGCCTGATCCAGAATATTGGAAAGCAGAATGTGCTCGCGGCTCGAGATCGGATCAGCCGTGATCCCCAGCAGCGCCAGCAGCCCGGAAACCGCCGACGCAATCCGCTCCCGATACAGTTCCGCCTGGTTGATCAAAGCCGCCGGCGGTGCATCAAACGACCGCAAGACCGTAAGCGAAAGCCCCGCGCTGCTTCCCGGCGTATAAATCGCCAGATCAACGGCATCTCGCATCCGCGCCACGCGTGCACCGTCCTCGCCCCATTCAGCGAGCCCTTCCTTCCACTGTTCAGCCGTCTTGGCGGCAAATTGCTCGACAGTTTGCCCCCGCCGCTCCGCCTCGTCCGCATCAACCCACGGCTGAAAATCCTCGGGCCGCAGCTCCGGAAAGCCCAGCAGTAAATTGCTCAGGTCCCCCTTGGGATCAATCGCGATCACGGGAATCCCATCGATCGCCGCCTCTTCGAGCAACCCGATCCCCAGCCCAGTTTTCCCGCTGCCGGTCATGCCGACGCACACCGCATGCGTCGTGAGATGCTTCGACTCGTAGAGCACCAACTCGGAAGTAACCTTCCGATGCTTAAAGTCATACGTCTTGCCGAGGTAAAACAGCCCCAGCTTTTCAAAGTCCGGCATCGGTTCCACAGTTCAGCCCACTCGCGTCAGTGAATGTTGCAAACGAGCCTCAACAATACGCTCTCCGCCGCTCGCCTGGGAAGCTGCGACCTCCCTTCACCAGAAGCTCCCGCCGACCGGTCTTCGAGTTCCGCGAGGGCGAAGATCGTGCTTCCAACTCGAGATCGGGCGCAAGCCGCCCGGATAGACAGAAACGGCCGCGGAAATCCCAGGAATCGACGTCGGCTCGATATAGTGAACAACGGGTGAATTCCGAAATGGCAATTCTGCCTGACAATTGCCAAGAGACTTTTCGATCGACCAAAATCGCAAGCCCCATTTCAGATCCATTTATGCTGCTTGGAGTTCCGAATAACATGCCACGCCCCGGACGGCCAGTCACCGGCTCGCAAAAATGGCAATAAGTGGCAATTTCCCGGGGGCTATTTAGCATCCGTACATTAGTGTAAATTGGCGACCAAACACGCCCGCTTTTAGGGCAGCCGGTACCCGCCGCTGAACAGGAATCCCATGCTGCCCCCGCCGCCCCTCGCGCCTCTGTTCTGGTTGTTGTTGTTATTCTCATGCATTCCGCCTTTTGGCCTTGTAAGCCGCAACTAGAGAACCTCGCGCCCGTGCCCCATAGGACACGCGAGTGGTGCCGTGAGCCAGCGGCCGCGGGCAGCAAAACGCCACCGCGCAGCGCACTCCCGCATGTACAATATGCGACGATTTTGCCGATTCGACGGACGGTCGATTGGGAAATTTCCAGAAAGATTCCGGGTTCCAGCGATCAGATCGTTTAATGGAAAGAATTCATTGTGTATGCGCGCGCACGTGGAGTATTCTTCCCCCCACCGAACAACGTTCTGGACGGGCCAGTCCTCCACCCAATCCAAGTTTGATCAGTTCGGAGCTGGTTCGGAGATGATCTTTCCGAGCGCTAGATCCGCAGCAGCCGCAAGGCGGTCATCCGAACTCTTGGATAGCTCGATCAGCTTCGGTACGGCTGCCCTGGCATCCGGGCCAATCTTTGCGAGCAGATCAACCATGATGCGTTGTTCGTAACGCCCCAGACGGTCGATCGCTCCGACCATGCTTGGCACAGCCCGACCCTCGGAACCCGGTGCAACGTTCCGGAGGGCAGCAAGATACTGATCAAGCCACATTAATTGATAGAGATTCTCGACAGGTCTCTCCACCGCAGCTTGGAGGGCGGCAACGATCTCTTCACTCGCGTGCTGGTCCGGCGCAGTCAACAGCATCCGCGCAGCCTCGCCGCGAACTCGTGCGTCGCCGTCTCGGAGCGCCTGCGAAGCGCCGCATGGAGCGGCTCAAGCGGACGTACCGGAATCGGCAGGAGCCGGATCGCATTGCTTCGCGTTTCGGCGTCCGGATGCGTGATGAGTGGCATGAGCGTTTCGAGCACGGCTGACTCCCCGGCCGACATCGTCATCTGGTGGATAGCCACATTTTTCATATGGCAGTGCTGAACGAAATCCTCACCGCACGGCGCCGGATCGCCGATCATGTCTCGAAGTGCGGCGATCGCCTTGGGGTTATGGGGAGCGATGTCGAAGAACGAGAGCGCGGCCGCGGCTCGAACGCGAGGGTCACCGTCGTGTGTCGCATTCTCGATCTCGGCGACGAACGCCTTTTTTGCGGGGTCCACGACGTCCACGGCCCAGAGGGCGGCGCGCCGCACGTCCCAGGCTGGATCCTTGATGGCAGCGCGAATCGCCTCGATCGCTCGATCCTTCATTTGGTCATCACATGCTCCGCCGACTTGGAGCCAGACCGCGCGAGGCTCTCGGCGGCCGCGCGCCGGACTCGCGGATCGACGTCGTGAAGCGCACCGAGTAAATCGGGAACCACGCCGACTGACTGGGGCAGCGCCATGGTGTAGCACGCCAGTACCCGCGCCTCGGTGTTACCGTTCCTCGCAACCCAGCCCAGCCACGATTCGGCCTCCTTCTCGTATTTTACCAACGCCTTCGCGGCCGTCTTTCGAACCCCGGGATTGCTGTCGCCCATTCGCCGGCTGAGCGTCCACATGGTCCAGACGTGCGAAAGCCCTGGCCTGATCCACCACGCCCCCAGGCCCACCAGGTAAATCCCGGCCAAGGCCGACGTGGAATAAGAGAGCGGGCCAAAGAGCCTGCGTTTGCGTGCCATGTATCACCACCTCGCCTGATCGGGATTCGGCAACGCCATCGAGACAGTGCTCGCTGCTTCGTAATATGCTACACATGTCCGAGCACCACGGCAATTTCGCTGGGTATGCCTCCCACCCATTACGTCATCGGGATCGGCTTGGGCGTTATCATAGACATTGCGCCAAGCGTACTGCCGCTTTCGCCACAGAAGTCGCCAACGGCCAATTCGCCGGCCAATTCCCCCATGAAAGAGAAATTCAAAGATTTCGCCGCACACCACATTTTCCATCCGCTTCAAGGCATGACCTTGAGCGACTGGTGGTCCGTACTGCGTCGACACGGTTTCGCAGTCGACTTGAAGCACCTGCCTCGCGCGCTTGTCCAGACCGCTGCGAGCGCCTCCAACTCCGTTAACGCCCGGATCGAGCGAGCGCGGTTCGGACGGCAGATCGAGGCTGCTCGTGTCGAGGCCCCTTTGTTCATCCTCGGGCACTTCCGTAGCGGGACAACGCATCTGCACAATCTGCTTGCGCTCGACCCGCAGTTCGGCGCACCGACCTTGTTCCAGGTTTTCAATCCCCACACCTTCCTGGGCACCGAGCGGTGGTCAGCCCCCCTCGTCGACAGGCTCGTCGCCCGGCGGCGCTGCCAAGACGAGATGGCCCAGGGTGCTAATTTGCCGATGGAGGATGAGTTTGCCTTGTGCGCGATGACGGGCCTCTCCCCCTACATGGCTTGGAACTTTCCCGGAGACTCGGTCGACTACGACCGCTACATGACGTTTCAGGACGTATCCGACGACGAGGTCACGCGCTGGAGGCTCGCCCTGACGACGTTCCTGAAAAAGCTCACGGTAAGGTACAATCGCCGACTGGTGCTCAAGTCACCCCTGCACACCGCCCGCATCCGGCTGCTCCTCGGGCTGTTCCCCGACGCGCACTTCGTCAACATCCACCGAAACCCCTATGATGTATTTCGCTCGGAGAAGCACACGATCCGTGCGGCGCAGCCCCTCTATCACCTCCGGGAAGGCCCGTTGCTGGATGGGGATGATCAGATGATTTCACAGTACACCAGGATGCACGATGCTTACTTCGCAGAGCGGGGCCTGATCCCCAATGGGCGGCTCTGCGACGTCGCCTTCGAGGATCTGGCTCGTGAGCCAGTTGCTGTGCTCGCGTCAATCTACGAGTCCCTCGGCTTGGCGGGCTTCGACGAGCTCCGCCCCCGGCTGGAAGTCTACCTCGCCTCGATCGCCGGCTATCGCAAGAACCGCTTTGACGAACTACCCGAGCCATTACGCCGCCGCATCGCCAACGACTGGGGCCGAAGCTTCGACGAATGGGGATACGAGCAATGAGATTCAACCTCATTGACTTGTTCTTCGCGGTCGCCTGCGGTCTTATCGGCGTGGTGATCGGGCTGTCGCTGTCTCGGCAGCTACCCTGGTACCTGCGTCCGGTTGCAGTGCCACTGAGCGGGCTCTGCATATACCTTGCCTTGGTGTACCCGTTCTACAGAGGATTGAAGCTCTACCCGCTGATTCTTCCGCGGTGCCCATGTTGCAACCGCTTGCAGGACGGATTTCACTTCAGCGACGCTGACTGGCCTCGCGTCCGCTTTCGATGTCCCACGTGTGATGGTGAATTCGTCATCTGGCACAATGGCAAACCCAGCGACCAGGAGACGTGGGAGACCCCGGTTCTAACCTTGAACTGGCCCTATGCATTGGGCGTATACAAGCGAGCGAAGAGACCCGAACAAGGCGCTGCACCGAATGCGGATACGTCTCTCTAGCAGCAACCGGCTCAACCCCCTCGCGTACCCTCCTTGGCTTCCTTCCACGCCAAATCCGTGACTGCCTGCAACAGCTCCATCTCCAAGTCAATCCGGATGCAGTCGGAAATCAGGCAGTCATCCTCAGCATCGTCGGCGAGCCCCGCCTCCGTCGTCTTCCAGAGACCGATCGTCGTTGGGTCGTCTAGCTGACTCAAGAACGATCGGATGACCTCCAAAATCGGATCTACGTAATGCCCATCAAACGAATTCTGCTTCCTGATCTGCTTCAGGATCGCGGACCAGAGGTTTTCGACTCGCGAGTTCCGATGCTCGATAAGCTTTTCACGAATGGCATCCGCGGCTTCGGCAAGATCCATATTACCGGTCCTGGAGGCGATCGATTACCTCTCCGCGGAAGTAACAAAGCGGTTTGGATGATCATCCCTCCCAACCCAAAGCATCCGATCACCCCCTCGCTGAAACTCATACGCCACCCCACAAATCTCGCTCCTCCACCCCCTTCTCAGCCCACCAGTTCATCAAAGCCTCAACATACGGCGAGTGCTCCCGCTCCAAGGTCAACCGAGGAAAACCCCGAACCTCCGCCGCCACTCGCAGCAACTCCTCAATCAACGCCAGATGAAACTCAAAGCTCAATCGATCCGAGTACAGAAACAGCAAGTGCGAGCACAGAGCCAGATCAAACTGCCCGTCCCGAAACGGAAGCCTCGGCAGCGAGGCCGCGACATAGCGCCCTCAGCTTTTCCCCTCTCAAAGTCCGATAAGAAGAAGTTCATCGCACCGAGCCGGGCTCGCCCCCCTGGGTGGGTCCGTTTTAGACGATCATTTCCATGGGTTGCCGTCGGTTGATCCCTACGGTGTTCTTGGTATTCGGCCAATGGCTTGGAGATGCCGCCGCGCCCCATCAACGATCGATACGGTCGAAGCCGCGGCCAGCAGAGCCTGGAAGTTCGCCACCACCGCATCTACCTCGAGGACTGCGGACAAGGCAGTAACTGCGACTGGTAGCCGAACGCCAGTCGCCTTCCGTTGAGCCCTGCGCCAAGCGATCTGCCGTGTCCCGGAATTCGCTCCACTTCATAGTGGCCCCGTCAGGAACTCAGTCACCAGGGCGAAGTAGGGACAGTGGGACAAGGGGATCGTTTGCACGAGGCGCTCATGATAGCGCCGATTCTGCACCAAGTGCTGCTCAAGAGGATATTCCGCTGGGAGCGTAGCACTCAAAAGAATGCGGAATCGGCCGGGCTCGTCCACGTCCTCCCGTACTGCAGCCTGGAGGCGCAGTGCATCTGGGAAACAATCCTTGACCAGCTCGCAAATGGTCCGGAAATCGGCCTCAAGGTCATGATGATCCAAGAACTCCTGGACGCCGGTACCAATCATGATCTGCTCGCTAAGGTCTATGCTCATGATTTTCCTTCCCTCGGCTGTCCCTTCAACTCGCCGCGCCCGAAGAAAGCGAGGCCTCGGCCCTATAATAGCAGATTCGCGTCGCATCCGTGGGAAAGGACCCGGGACCGTCGTGATGATGCAACCGCATCATCCGCGCAGAAAGGCGCACCTCGTGTTCGTTCCGGCCATTCTAGACCTCTTCCCTGCGCCGGGTAGAGTTAGGTGGCCGTGCACCCGAGCCCCCCCAGATCGAAACTTGCCTGTCAAAGAGGCATCCGGCTCGTAATCTCATTTCATGACTTCGCTACGCTTCCTGCGAAGCCGTGAACCACGCGGGCGCGGGCAAGATCGTACCGCTTCGGCCTCAGCCTCATTGACGAAACTAACCGCCTGCAAAATCACGCCTCCCAATCCAAAGCATCCGATCACCCCCTCGCTGAAATTCATACGCCACCCCACAAATCTCAGCCCTCCACCCCTTCTCCCCCAACCAGCTCACCAAAGGCTCAACATGCGGCGAGTGTTCTCGCTCCAAGGTCAAGAACCCGAACCTCCGCCGCCACCCGCAGCAACTCCTCAATCGACGCCAGATGAAACTCAAAGCTCAATCGATCCGAGTAAGGAAAGAACAAGTGCGAGCACAGAGCCAGATCAAACTGTCCGCCCAAGAACGGCAGGCTCGGCAGCGAACCGACGATATAACGCCCCTCAGCCTTTCCCATCTCAATCTGTGAGGCCAGTCCTATAGTGCCTCCTGCGGAAGGTGCTGATCTTCAGTGGCTATAATTTCCGCCCGGCAACTGAGTCGCTCCGACCGGCGGCTATCGGAGCGGCGATGGAGGAAACGAAGCCTTACCGGGACCGCACTTCATCAGCCGGTGAAGGGCATCCGCTTCGCTGGAAGCCTTCGTTCCCGCCATGTTGCGCAAGAAGTCCAATCGGGCAGACCGCACTGGTGCTCCGTGTACTCGGCGTTGCTCCGCGGAAGCGATCGGCTATGATTAGAGATGGCTCTTGCTGGTCTCACCTCCTCTTCCTCGGAAGGGGCATCAATTTGCCGCTGCCTGGAATACTGCCTTGGATAGATCAACAGATTATTCTATACCACGGCACATATGAGTAAAGCCAATATACTAAGACCTTCACACATCGTCCCTGATGACGCGCAGCAAGAATATTGGGCGGTTGTCGAGCATTGCATTCGCGAGTTCCATCCCAAATGCTCAGCATCCGCATTGAATAAGTTGGCCGAACTCCAGAAAAAGCTCATGAATCAACCTCTGGAGGAGTTTGAACTCTTTTTCCATGCGGAGCCCTTCGATGTTGTTTGTGACATGGCAAGCCACCAACTGGACGTTGAGAATCACATGAAACGCTATCTGGAGATACGCGACGAAGAGAACGCTCAGATCCCTTAACTCGCACACTCAAAACGATCGCGATTTCCTTCTCAGCCAAGCAGCCCACCAAAGGCTCAACATACGGCGAGTGCTCCTGCTCCAAGGTCAGCAAAGGGAAAACCCGAACCTCCACCGCCACCCGCAGCAACTCCTCAATCGACGCCAGATGAAACTCAAAGTCAATCGATCCGAGTAAAGAAACAGCAAGTGCGAGCACAAAGCCAGATCAAACTGCCCGTCCCGAAACGGCAGGCTCGGCAGAGAACCAACAACATAGCACCCCTCAGCTTTTCCCACCTCAAGATCAGATAAGAAGACGTTCATCGCAGCCAGCCGGGCCCGCCCGGGATTATCGGGATCGCAGAAGTAATCCCACACAAATCCGCTCAGGTTGAGCCGAACCTGCGAAATCACGTCAGGTCCCTCTCCGATAACCCGAACATGAGGCGAATCTTGATACCGAGGTCCGGCCCGGCTTCGAGATAAGGCGGGAAGAGCGAGTCAAATGGGATATGGCGTGAAGATTGTTTGCCTGCACGGCTGGCTGGCGGGGTGGTGGGAACGATGGGTTAAGCAAGGAATGCCCATCGGGTCTTGAGCTAATTCGGATGGGCATGGACCGGTCCATGCCCATCGATGTGCATCTGAGTTGACTCGAACCTAGCGGGCATTGAGCTTGATCTGCCTGGGACGAGCCTGCTCCGACTTCGGCAATGTCAACGTCAGGACACCATGCTCGAAGTGGTGCGTCGCTTTGTCGGCATTGATGGGCGTGCCCAGGTTTACCGAACGCTGGAATGAGCCCGAACGGCGCTCTCGCATGAGCCAGTTCTGGCCCTTCTGCTCTCCATTGGCCTTGCTCTCGGCCTTGATCATCACGGTATCGCCGAGGACTGTCGTCTGCACATCTTCCGGTTTGATACCAGGCAGCGAGGCGGTCACCACGAAATCGTTCTCCCCCTCTGTAACATCCAAGGGAAGCGCAACCGTGGTGGCTCCTCGTTCTGACCGTGCGCCGCTCGTCGGTTGCACGAAGCTCTCCTGGAACAGGAAGTTCACAGCATCCCGCAGGCTGACCATCTCGTTGGACGGGTCCCATCTTGTGAGTGTCATCTCAAGTCTCCTTCGTCATTGAGCGTGCCGTTTGGCGATGACCTCGGGCACGCAGGATCAAATAGTGCCAGCCGTGCAGTGGATTGCCGGACCGGCTTTTCATCGCTCTTGTCTCTCTGGCTACAATCCGACTATAGGCGAAAGCGAACAAAATGTCAATAATTATTTATGTAATAAAAATATCTTTCGACTTATGAATGTAAACGGTGAGCTGGCCAGTGCTTGCATTCCCCGACCCGAAAGCGTACAACCAGCGGCGAAAATGGTCGGATGACTGGCCGAAGGACAACCCGGCCCTGCCGGCAGGTTCGTTAAAGAGTAAGCCGACCTGGGAGAACTTTGCGAAAGGTTCCCCCAGGTCGGCTTTTTTCTTTGACTTTTGGCACTTCGCCGGCAGCGCCAGCACCACAAACTTGCCCCGGTCGGAGTCTAGCCGCTTGCCAACCTCGCCACCCGCAGCAACTCCTCAATCGACGCCAGATGAAACTCAAAGCTCAATCGCTCCGAGTATCGAAAGACAGTCCCCACGGAATGACGTCGCTGAGCTTCAACTTTACCTCATCGTTCGGATAGCATGATTTGTTCCCAGGAACACACCGGCGAGGTTCACACTCATTTGTCTTCCGGAGAAAGGATGCCGCGCGCGCCCTCTGGCACATCGATGTCAATTCTGTTGTATCGACGATAGATCGCCGTCGTTTTTCCCACAACGTCGATCACGGTCTTGGCGGCTCCCGGCATCGTCAGGGTGTGATGAGAAGTTTGCTCCACCCGCATCCGTCGATCGTCAGCCTTGCCGATCCAATGCCGTGACTCGTAGGTCATGACTTCAACAGTCGGGCGGGAAGAGGCATCAGGGAATATCGACACGATTCCGTCGCGCATCCGCGCCTGGGCATACTCATTCGCACTGTCGCCGACAGTCTTGATTACGACCATCTCCTGGCCGTCGACATGCTCATCACCCACGATCGTCCACTTCGGCGAATGCTTCTCTCCGGGCCCTGGAAAAGGGCAAGCGAACGGGTTTCCCAGTTGATCGCTAATCCGGGCATAACTGCCCTTTGGCGCGGTCCACGGATCCGAGCCAATCTTCATTGCGATGCGATTGCCTTTGCGAATCACAACAACATCCGCCCCGCCTTGATCGCGCATCGTCATTCGCACGAACCCTTTGTCAGCGTCAACCTCGATACGAGAGGTTTGTTTAGTCGCTTGCTCCGCGCCCAACGGCTTACCATCGACCAGAACACGGGCAGTCTGTTCGGCGGTTTGCTCGATCTCAACGGAGCGAGCAGCCACATACTCGTGCGCAGCCCTCAGAATTTGCGCAGCCTTGCCGTCTGCTTCGGGAACCGAAACCCGCGGTTTCGCGTTTTCATCGGCCCCTACAAGCGAGGCCGATGCAACGACCATGACGGCCAACATGCTCACGCCGGGCGCAAGACGAACGATGAAATGGTTCATGAATGATCTCGTTTCCTTTTGGAAAGTTGAAAGATTGCAACTGGACCAGGCGCTCGCTGTTAGACAACTCACAGGACCGCGCCGGCACCGCAGCACCAACACCTGGTGGCAAATGAGGTCTTCACCAGGTCGCAACTGGGAAGCACTCCTGGGTCCACCGTAATAGAAGACCGCACGAAGGTGCCGCCGGTTCAAACGGGAACCGGGCGTCGGCGACAAGAAAGGTGGCATAATCACAATGACTCGTATCTTCGCGGTTCCAGCACATCGCCACGTGTATCGAACGAATCGGTGGAGTGTCTCATTGGCCAGCCTCTTGGCTGCGATGATCTGCACTCTGGCCTTTAGCTCGCCTGTCCACGCGGGAGGTGGAGCGATTGAGTACGGCAACGAGAATGTTCTGGGGACCGGCACCTATGCGAGCGATCCAAAGGCAGGCGCCACCCTCGTGGGTCTGGCGCCGGACGTCGTCACCATGGCCTCGTTAATCACTCCCCATAGCTACCCATTCACTCCCGGCCCCGGTGATTTCCCGGGAACCGACCAGATCTACGTGGGATCCGTCCAGACGGCCTTTCACGATGGATACTCTGTATCCCCCGAACGAATCAACGGTCCGGATGTAATGACCATGGACTACTCCAGTTTAGTGCCTTCCGGCCAGCATTTGACCACGCTCACTCTCGGAATCGCGGCGGACGATTTCCAGTTTCCGGTGTTCGGGCAACCGTTCATCGCAACGATTAACGGCACGACGGACGTCGCGCTGACGGCAGAGCTCGAAAGCCTTAACGAGAGCGGCCCGCTCGTCCAGTTCTTCACGATCGGGATCAGCCCATCACTCCTTCTGGACACCAACGTCATGACCTTGAGCATCGATGAAGGAGGTGACGGAGGCGACGGTTACGCGATCGACTTCTTGACGATCGGGGTGACAACCCAGTCCGTGCCCGAGCCGTCGAGCTTGATGCTGCTCGGTGCGGGAGCGCTGGGCGTCCTGACTCTTGGACGGCGACGGAGGAATTGATCCTGAAGGGCGGGCCGGGATGGTCCTGCTGATCGAATCCCATTCGGCGACCAGAAAAATCAAGAACAGCACGTCCCATTCGGTCAAGCCGAGAAGGTTTCAAGTTTTGTCATTTCTTTCTGTATTCAAATTAGTTATACTTCAATTGGTTGGTTTGACGATTGAGTTAGCATATTGGGTTCTCATCGAATCGCTTTCTGCTTCCCCTTCTCGTCTCTCCCGCCTCATGGGCTCCATTGTGTGCCCCTTTCTCATCGGCCCAGAAAGAATCGAGCGGGTCGAAAGTCTTTGCCAGAAAGATCATCTCGTGGCGAAAAAGCTGTATGTCGGAAATTTGACCTATTCCGTGACGCATGTCGATTTGGCGAATTGGTTCGTACCCTTCGGCACCGTGCAGAGCGCCCAGGTCATCCAGGACCGTGATATGGGGCGTAGCAAGGGGTTCGGTTTTGTCGAGATGGACACCGACGCAGAGGCCGAGGCTGCGATTCAGGGACTCAACGACCAAGAGCACGACGGGCGGCGGCTGGTGGTTAGCGTTGCCAAGCCAAGGGTAGCTCGCACGATCAGCTTGGCTGGCGGTAACGGTCGAGAGAACTGATCGTACACCATCTCGGCAGGTTTCAAGCGGATCTAACCAACATCTATTGGTCGGAGCCTCATGTGAACAGTTACCCCGCTAGCGAACAAAGGATATCGGACGTGGAGAGAGGGCGAGTCTGCGATGCCGTCCTTCCGATGCCTGCTGCCAAAACACTCGCCGCTGGCGATTCCATCGTATTCGCCCACGCTCATTCAGATGCTGGCGAAGATACCTGTTATGTTCCGAGCGGGGATTCGGTCTGCGTCTCTCTGACCGAGGTCATTGATCTCGAAGCAACCGATCCCGCCACCGGGCGAGCCCTTTTTCGATTCTCCTGGCAGCCGCTCGGTCAAAACAGTTCCCCCGGCACGATCGCCAAGCGCGTCGTGAAGTCCCGTGGCGCTCATCGAACGGGCTAGCTAGATCCGGCCGAACGCAGATCCCACGCGCTGCGAACTGGCAGCCACCAGCTAGCTCGGTCGCCGACTACAATCCTGCGGCAACGACCGCCCGATGATGTCAAAGAAGCGACACCAGGCGCATCCCGTCCGGCACGAAATAAAGCCGCTCGGAATCCGGGGGGTACCCGACGCCGAGCGGCTCGAAGAACACGCCGCCGTGAGCGCACGTGTCCTTTCTATTTCTTCCGAACCAGCTTGAGCCCACAGCACATATCCTTTGACGGCGCGCCGTTTTCCCAGCCGGTGCCCTTCACCTCGATGTGGTCGTCGTCCACGAAGATGAGGGTCAGGTCGTGCATGTGTTTGTCTTTCTTCGGATCGAGGTTCGTGCCACCGGCGAACTGGAACGCAATCTGGCCTTCCGAGGAATTCGAGTCGGCCTTCAGCCGAGGCTGGTTCCCCAGCACGCAATAATGCGTCATGATCAAGTCGGGCCCGTCGACGGTGTAGACCGAGACCATTTCGTGAGCCTGGCCAGGGGCGATTGTCTCGTGCACCGCGCTCCCGCCCGCCGTCACCTTGAAGATCGACGCAACCTCGTCGGTCGCCTTCCCATCCTTGTCCGTATTCAGCCACGTCCCTGCCAACTTTTTCACCTTCTCCAGGCCCGCGTTAGTACGCGGCGCCGGCAGCTTGCCCTCGGGCTTATCGGCTCCAAAGCCCGCGAGCGAAAGGGTAAGCATCAGCCCGCACACTACGAAGGATCGCCGCACCATTTTTGTTTGCCCTCAAAGAGAGACATCGCGTTGATACGTCCGTTGAGACCGTTCGTCTCACACCACTTCTCAGTCGAATGATAATTCCGCGGATCGACGCGCACACAAGAAAATTCCGATTTTTCGTAAGTCGAGTAGATTGTGGGTGATCCGGTTCTCTCGCGCGTGTAACTGGCTGGAATCGGCTAACCGATTCTGGTCTACTCTCATGAGGCGCTCGCCGAATCCCTGACTCCCGGCCCCGAAGGGGCGCAACAAGTTAGCCCAGGGCAACGCCTGGGGGCCCTCGATGCCATTTCGCGTTCATTTTCGACCTCCCGTGAGCAAGCGGCACTCCTGGGAAGAGGTCCACGGCGGCTGGCCCATGATGATCATTCAAAAGCTGGCGCCGGTGCTGCCAGAAGGATACCAGGCCGCCCCCCGGGTCCACCTGGGAAGTTATTTCGAAGTCGATATCGGCACGTTTGATGCAGCCTGCTGCCGGACGCGGCGAACGGAAACAAAAACCGTCTTCGACTTCTGGCGGAAACCCTTGAAACTTGGCAGACCACTGCCAACCCTGCCTCTCTGGCTGACGGAAAAGCTCTCCATCCCTTTGGATCTCGAAGCCAGTTACGAAGACACCTGTCGTCTGCTTCGAATTGTTTGAAGGGTCACTTCTTATTTGTACGACACCACCGCCTGCTGCGTTGTCGGCGGCAGGGCATGGAACTCAATGCGGCCGAACCCAGCCCGCGCAAAAATTCCCTGATATTCCGCAAACGTATAAGCATCCCCGTGAGCCGTCGTCGCCAGCATCACGAGTGCGAAAGTGGCCGTCGCTGCCGGCGTGATGCGATCGGGTTCGGGAATGAAATCCAACGTAAGGGCCCGGCCACCCGGCCCGAGAGCTGCATACGCTCTGGCCGCCAATTGCTCGCAGGTCGGCACGTCAAAGTGATGCAGAAAGTTCGTCAGCAGCACGACGTCGTACGGGCCGCCCCAATCAACCTCGAACGCACTACCCGGAAGCAACGCATACCGCTCGGCAACACCCGCGCGGCGAGCATTCTCCTCCGCAACCGCCAGCACGTTCGCCCAATCGAGCGCAGTGACTTTAGCTTGCCGATAGCGCTCCGCGATCGTGATCCCAAACAACCCGTGCCCCGCGGCAACATCGAGCACGCGCAGCGGTTGCGAAGCATCTCCGCCAACCAGGCCCGCGAGCAACTGGGCCGGCATCCGCATCAGCGGTGCCATGGCGCGAGCGAACTCAACCCAGATCGGGTTGTCGTGCGAGACCGTTCCCTCGTCCGAAACGGCCGTCCCGCCTCGCTTCACGGCCGCCGTCAAATGCTGAAAGCACTCCCTCATTCCGGGCGCGAGCATGAAGCTGACCGCACCGCCCAGATAGGCCGGCGACTTGCGATCGAGAAATACCTTGGTGTCGTCCGTGAGTTCATAGCGGTCAGCGTGCTTGGTGAGAAAGCCGAGAATAGCGAGATGGTCTGCCAGTATGCGAACGCCTCGCGGCGCGGCCTGGCACGCCTCGGCTAGCTCGCCTGCCGTGTGACGCCCTGCGGCCACCAGCGAAAACAAATCGAGCTCGATAGCCGCGCGCAGAGCCTCGGTACGGTGATAGGCGCTGATCGTGTCGAAAAACAACGCGGGAGATGGACCTTGGGAAGGCATGGCGTCTCCTTACTGGATGTTCCAGAAGCACAGCTCACTACTCAAGGTCGATTATACAGAATTGAGTAGGTCAGGCTTTAGCCTGACGCATTGAGCCCCCGCTCCCCGCCGACCCATCTCAAACTCTCCTCCGATTGTCCTCGGGGAACGGATACTCCATGTACCTGGCAGTTGCCCGAGCAATCACATCGCCATGATGTCTGGCGACTACCCGGAGCGCCATATCGATGCCCGCCGAGATCCCTGCCGACGTGATCACGTCGCCTTCTTCGACAACGTGTTGATCGTCAATCACATTGACGGTCGGAAACAACCCCCGCATCTCATTCACGGCCCGCCAATGCGTCGTCGCACGTTTGCCGTCCAGCAGACCCGCTCGGCCCAGCAGTAGCGCTCCGGTGCAAACAGAGGTCAACATCGTGACCACACGGGCCTTCTCACGCAGCTTTCACCCAGGTCGGGCGACACCCATCCGTGCCGTGCCTCTTCGCTGAAAAGCCGCTCCCTCGAGTAAAACCGCAGCAGGTAATCCTTGTCGCCGCATTGCCGCAACAACTCCTCGGCCAGCACTGACTCCGGCACGTTCAGGTCTCTCGCGCCCAGGAACCGCTCGACCACGGCAACCCAGGCCAGGGTGATTGTTTCATGATAACCGGTGTGATTCCCCTGCCGCGCGTTATACCGCTGAATACCCTCGCGGATCAGCCCGATTGCCTCATCCCTGTCATGACGCGTCAAGTACCAGAGGGCCATGACCAGGTGCCTGGAGTGTGTCCATTCTGATTTCGATAGAGAGCCGTCCTCAAAGGCTCGAATGAGCGAACCGATATCAGCGTCCGTCATGTTCCGCCTCATGCCATGGAAGAGATTCGGAAACTCCCGGCCGACGATCGCGCAGCAATCCGCTGCCACCCTGACGCCGTCCCGCACCGTCAAGTTCGCCCTCCGAACCCCCTCGTGCAGCCAGGTGTCCGATTTCGTGATTCGTCTCGAGGTAGTTCCTCAGGCGCCGGCGCGGAATTGCCCAGCATCAAAAGGTTTCCTCGACGAACGACGAATCTAGCCCAGGTCATCCAATTTCGGAGGGCGGTCACCGTGAAAGGACGGTGACGCCGTGGTTATGGCCTCGCCCCTGGGCCTCGTGGCCCCCCAACTCGATTCCGTGGTGAGGTCTACGTGCTCGGCAAGGACGAAGGCGGTCGGCATACGCCCTTCTTTAGTGGCTACAAGCCGCAGTTCTGCTTCCGCACGACAAGCGTGACCGGCGAATTGACGCTGCCCGAGGGGGTCGAGATGGTGATGCCCGGCGACCACACGTCGCTGGACGTGAGCCTGGACAAGCCGATCGCCCTGGAGACTGGCAGCCGGATTGTGATCCGCGAGGGTGGCAAGACGGTCGGCTCGGGTGTCGTGACTGCAGTGATCGATTGACGCAACAAGCCCCCGGTGGCTCAGTCGCCGGGGGCTTGCCCTTTGCAGTCTCAACAGTGCTCGAGCTCGACGCCTACCTCCTCAAGTGCTGCCCTGATGAACTCGAATTCGCGTTCAGTCCGCCCTCCGACGTACAACTGCAACGAGTTCTTGTCTTGAATTATGCACGCCGCCGCACCCTCCCGGTTGAATGCCGAAAGCTGATTGACGGTCCCGGCCGCAGTCCACCCGTTCAGGAACTTCGTCACCGCTTCCTGCTTCACTTCCGAACCACCGAGGAATTCATAGCCTCCCCAGACAGCCTGCAAGTGAAGCATGACGATCAAGAACTCGGAGCACCGTTCGTGCTCCAGAAACCATTCGGCCGGTCGCCCCCGAATGTTCTCCGCCTGGTGGACGGGCGGGTCGTCTTCAGGCAGAGTGCTCGCCTCCACGCCCCAGAAAACCACACACTGGTTCTCTTCGAGGAACACGAGCTTGCCGCCTTCCACGGTCCAGTCCCCTGGCCGGCGGAGTTCGTTGTGTGCCCGGTTGAATCGATCAAATCTTCCCGCCAGCAGGTAATATTCCCGTAGCACGGCTGGCAGCCGCAATTTGAGCCGGGCCTCCACGGCAGAAATACCCGTCTCCGGTTCACCGTCATCCGGCATGAGCGGGCGTACGAGCGTTGCGAACGTGGTTTTCAGCCACTCGGCGAAGCTGTTCGTCAGGTGTTTTCCAGCAACTTGCTTACCGGTGGCGGGAATCGACCGCAATTCGGCCCTCACCCGCATGAGGATCTGACCAAGCCGGTTGTTGCCGCTGCCGTCACCACCATCGCCCCAGTAGCGGTCGTTCTCGGTGTGCTCGACAATCGTCGAGTCGCCGGTTCCGAGCAGGATCGCCCGCAGGTCAGCATGCTGCGTGAACTTCGCGAGCACTACCTCGTGCATGATCGAATCCTTCATGGCTTCCCAGTCTTTGCGCAATGGCCGCTTGCGACTGCGGCCCATCCGTGCGGCGATCGTGGGCGATTTCGCCAATCGAACTTCTTCCTCGTCAGGAATCCCGGCAAACTTCTGCGCCTGGAAGTAATGCTCACTGGTCGGCCAGACCTTGCCCTTCAGCCGAACCGGGTGACGCGAGAAGTTCGAGAAGCAGCCGTATTCAGCGTGTACGCTGTAAAAATGGATCACGTCGCCCACGGCATCTCCCTCTCGTCATGAAACCGATTCACTTCCCCCGTTCAGCCCGGTCCAGCTCATCACCGTGATCCTGCCCCAGGGCGGCGTGCAGAAACGCCGAGTCAGTCGGCAGCTCCAGGTGGAAGCGTGCCGTGGCATCAATCGCCACTTCGCCGCGCGTAAGCGCGAGATCGAGCACGTGCCCTCCAGCCCGTCGGTCCTCCGTCAAGAAGTGGAGATGGAACCCCGGCACGTTCAGGCCACGGGCAAAGTCCGGAAATCGGAACCCCGCCAGCGTGCCGCGCACGTCCTTCAGATGAAACTCCGGTTGCGTCTTCGCCACTTCCACAAGTGGTGGATACGGCTTCGCCTGCCGGGGCATACTCCGCGTCTTCACCGACGCAAACTCGCCGTCGATCCGCACCGCATAGAATAAGTTCGGCCCTTCCATCATGCTGTCCAAACGGGTCTGCAAATGCTCATAGTCAAGCGGACCATTAAGCGATTGCCTGATTGTGGGCCGGAAGAACAGAACAGTGGCGAACGGCGTCCGCTGGTCATCTGCGACGAGGGAAACAACGCCGTCGGCTTTGATCTGGTAGAAATCCCCGTCCACCGCCATCATCTCGCCGTCCAAGGCGTTAAATGTGCCGAGCCCGAAGTCCCCGTGCCGGCGCAGCTCGCCGTAGGTCATCGACCCGTCGTACACGCCTTCGAGGAGCGCGTTGATTGTCGAGTTCTGAAAGACCTCGTGTAGTGCGCCTGCATCCGGCACGTCAGAGCTCGCCGAGCGATGACGGTGGGAGCGCAAGGCATGGAGAGCATGGATGGAAGAGATCTCGCTCGGCATGATGCTGACCTCGTGAAACTCAGGTCGTGGCTCAGTCGACCGCCCGCAGCTTCATCGGCTGAACCAGGGGCAAGTTGTCGCGGTAATCAACCGGGATCTCGATAACGGCCGGTGACCCCAGAGCGAGCGCCCGCTCCAGTGCTGGCCGCAGCTCATCCGCGTCGTTCACGCGGAATCCTGCGGCACCGAATGATTGGGCCAGCGCCACGAAATCAGTCGGCCCGAAGTGCGTCCCCACCTCACGCCCGTATTCCCTCAGGGCGAGCAAACCGACGAGGTTATAACTACCATCACGCCAGACGAGGTGCACAGTCGGCAGCTTCAGCCGCACGGCGGTTTCCAGCTCCATGCAGGTCATCAAGAAGGAGCCGTCGCCGGAAATGGAAACAGCCGGCTTGCCCGGGCGCGCCAGAGCCGCCCCGATTGCCCAGGGCAGGCCGACGCCCATCGTCTGGTGCCCCATGCTGAAGAAGAGCGTTCGCGGGGAATACCGGAAAAAGTATCGCGCCGTCCAGATCTGGTGCGCCCTGACGTCGCAGGTAACCGTCACGTCGTCGGCAACAACCTGCCCCAGATCATGCAAAATCCGCAGCGGATGGACGGGGCAGCCGCCCAGACCCGCCCCCCGCGACCGATCAACAGCGAGTTCTTGCCGCGCCTCGCGGAGCGAATCAGTCTCGATAGCCGTGATTTGCCCCAGCCGTTTTGTAAGGGCATCGATCGTGCGGCCAAGGTCACCGACCAGCTCGACCGCCGGCCGGTACGCACGGTCGATCGTCGCGGGGATCTCATCCAGGTGAATAACCGATGTCGCCGGCCCCAGCCACTCCGTTGGGTCGTACTCGATCAGGTCATAGCCGACGCACGCGACGACATCCGCCTGCTGCAACAGCCGGTCGGCGGGCTGGTTGTGCGTGTAACCAACGCGGCCGGCGAACCAATTGACCAGGTCGCGCGAGACGACACCGTTGCCCTCGAAGGTGCAAGCCACCGGCAGTGCAGCCTGCCCTAGCAGCCGTCGGATGGCCGCCGTCGCCCCAGCCTCGCCCGCTCCCACGCCGAGCAGCAGCACTGGCTGACGAGCCGACCGCAGAAGCAGAGCAGCACGTTCGAGGTCTTCATCCGCGGGCAGGCCGCCCGACGCAGGCTCAAACAGCGACAAGGGCTCGCCCTTGGTGGCTGCGCGAGACACGTCAGACGGAACGCTGACGTGGACGGCCCCTGGGCGCGGCCTGGCAGCGAGTCGAAATGCGTTGGCCAGCACCTCCGGAATGGTATCCGGCTCCTCGACCCCGACGCTCCATTTGGTGATCGGGGCAAACAGGCCGACCGTGTCGAGATACTGGTGATACGACTTGAACCGCATCCCGCGTGGAACTTGCCCCGTGATCGCCACGACCGGGTCACGGTCGGCCTGGGCCGTGGCAACGCCGCAGACTGCGTTGATCAGCCCCGGCCCCGACGTCGTCAGCACGACCCCCGGCCTCCCCGTGCAGCGTCCGTACGCCTGTGCCATGAACGCCCCGGCAGTTTCGTGCCGTACCGTGATGAACCGCGGCCCGCCATCGGCGAGCGCCTCCAGAATCGGCGAGATGGCCCCGCCCGGGATGCCGAAGATGAACGGAACCCCCTGACTCTCAAGACATCGAACCAGAAGCTGCGCGCCCGTCTGCGGTCGTTCGAGCCCGGTCATCGACAGATCTCCTATCAGAGAGGCTTCGCCAGCCTGATCGGCAAGTATCGAGGCTGCCATATCCTGGCGTCGACCAGCCGCTCGAGTTCCTCCGTTTTGCGAGCAGGCACGAGCCCTTCACGCCCCGCTGCGGTAGCAACGGCCAGGGCGATCACTCGGGAAACCTGTCGCGATTCCGCAAGCGAGGGCAGCAACGGTGCGGTCGGATCGCGACCTGCCATCGCATAATCAGCCAGCGCCCGCGCCGCCGCCATGAACATCGAGTCGCTGACGCGCTGCGCCCCCGAAGCAAGAATGCCCAGGCCCAGTCCGGGAAAAATGTAGCTATTGTTGCACTGGGAGATCGGAAATCGCCGGCCGTCAAAGGTGACATC
The DNA here is from genome assembly GCA_963823665.1 of uncultured Planctomycetota bacterium. Taxonomy (GTDB): domain Bacteria; phylum Planctomycetota; class Planctomycetia; order Isosphaerales; family Isosphaeraceae; genus CAVXHV01. The sequence continues at coordinate 1,906,247 of CAWGMQ010000005.1, read as the reverse complement.
GTCAAATGGACTGCCGGTCGCGATCAGCGCTCGGCCATCAGTCCACGCGATCAGATCAGCCGGAGTCGCCTCGGCACGCGAGGTCGGATTCGAGAGCGGGAAGATGATCGGACGTGGAGCAGTCTTGGCCATCAGGCGCACGATCTCCTCGGTGAATGTTCCCGCCTGCCCCGAAGTGCCGATCAAGATGGTCGGCTGCGCATTTTTCACCACGTCCAGCAACCCGATCGGCTGGCCTTCGCCTCTTCGCCAGGTGGCGACCCGGTCCTTTGGCTGAGCCAGCTTCTGCTGGAATGTCCGCATCCCGTTCAGTCCATCGTGAAGAAGTCCTGGTCGATCGATCAGGAAGAAGTTGACACGAGCCTCGGTTTCGGTCACGCCTTCATCGACCATCGTGGCGACCAGTTGCTCGGCCACGCCACAGCCGGCCGAGCCCGCGCCCAGAATGGCAACGCGCTGATCGCGAAGCCGTCCGCCAGCCTTTGCCACCGCAGCGAGCAAGGTACCCGTGGTGACCGCCGCCGTCCCCTGAATGTCATCGTTGAACGTGCAGAGCCCATCGCGATAGCGATCGAGCAGAGGCCCGGCATGCGGCTGCGCGAAATCCTCCCATTGAAGCAGAACCCGAGGAAATTTCCGCTTGACAGCTTGAACGAATGCATCGACGAAATCGTCATATTCCTGACCAGTGATTCGCTCATGCCGCCAGCCGATGTAGAGCGGGTCGCCCAGCCGCTCCTCGTTGTTCGTTCCGACGTCCAGCAGGATCGGCAGAGTTGTGGCCGGGTGAATGCCGCCGCAGGCTGTATAAAGCGAGAGCTTGCCGATCGGAATGCCCATGCCGCCGGCACCCTGGTCGCCCAGCCCGAGAATCCGCTCGCCGTCGGTGACAACGATCACTTCGACCCGCCCCGTCCCGGCATTCTCGAGGATCGCGTCGATGTCGTCGCGTTCGGCATACGAGATGAACAGCCCCCGCGGCCGGCGATAGATGTGACTGAACTGCTCGCAAGCCAGGCCGACCGTCGGCGTGTACACGATCGGCATCATCTCGGCCAGGTGGTCGAGCAGGAGCCGGTAGAACAAGGTCGCGTTGCTGTCCTGGAGTTGACGCAAGTAGATATGCCGCTCCAGGTCTGTCGGCTTGGGCTGGTATGCCTCGAACGCCCGCGCCGCCTGCTCCTCGAGTGTCTCTTCTCGCGGCGGCAGCAGACCGAGCAGGCCGAGTGAGCGCCGTTCTTCTCTCGTGAACGCAGTCCCCTTGTTCAGGATGGGGCGATCAAGCAAAAGCTGCCCGCGAAACGGCACCTCGATGGTGTCGGCATCGATCGTGCCCGATACGACCGATTTGATGTCCATCGCTTCGCCTCCAGCGTGCTCGGCTGGATTAGTCATGAGTCCTCCCACACAGCAAGCACGAGAACCACAGCCCTGTTGGTCGTGGACATTTGCTTTTTCATTCGCGTTCGTTCACCAGATCAGTTTACAGTAACCGGATCTACAGCCACACTGTTCTCGGCCGTGCCGGCGCGGAGCTCAGAGGAACCTCATTGTATGCAAATACCCCGCCGCGAATGGTTGCGGCTCGCCGCCATGGCCGGAACGGGGCTCCTGCCCATCGGCTGCCAGCGCACCCGGGAAAATCCCCCTGCAACCGACACCGACGGTCCACTTGCGCGATTCCCCGGCAAGACAGCCATGCGCCTCGTGAACGACCGGCCGCCATGTCTGGAGACACCCTGGCGCTATTTCCGTCACGACCTGACGCCGATGGAAGCATTCTACGTTCGCTGGCACCTCCAGGCGCTGCCACTCGACGTGGATATCAAAACGTGGCGGCTCCGCGTCGACGGCGCCGTTGACCGGCCGCTTGAATTGTCCATGGACGATCTTCGCAAGCTCGGCAACGACGAAGTCGTGGCCGTCAATCAGTGCTCCGGAAACTCGCGCAGTCTCTTCACTCCCAGAGTCCCCGGTGCGCAATGGCGGAACGGAGCCATGGGCAACGCTCGCTGGGCCGGAGTCTCGCTTGGAAAAGTGCTCCGCGCGGCCGGCCTCCGAAAAGACGCCGCCCAGGTAACGTTCGATGGGCTCGACCAGGGCCCACTCGCCTCGGTGCCCGATTTTGTCAAGGCACTCGATATCGATCGCGCACTTCAGCCTGAAGTCATCGTGGCCCACTCGGCGAACGGCGAGCCCCTGCCACGCTTGAATGGTTTCCCAGCCCGCCTGGTTGTCCCCGGATGGTATGCCACCTATTGGGTCAAAATGCTCCACAAAATCACCGTCCTGGCGCAGCCATACGATGGTTACTGGATGGCCAAGGCTTACAAGATCCCGCCAACACCCAACGGAGTGGAAACTCCAGACCAGCTCGCCCAGCAGGTCGTTCCCATTCATCGCATGAACGTTCGATCGTTCATCACCACGCCCGACTCCGATGCCAGACTGCCGCTGGGCCGGCCCATCGACCTGGATGGAATCGCCTTTGACGGCGGCAGCGGCATCCGCAGCGTCGAGGTTTCGACCAATGGCGGCACAAGCTGGACGCAAACGGCCCTGGGCCCTGACATGGGTCGATTCTCGTTCCGCCGCTGGCACCACCGCTGGGTTCCATCCGTGCGCGGCGAATGCCGGCTTCGCTGCCGCGCCACAGCCGGCGATGGCCAGGTTCAGCCCTCGAACGAAGGCTGGAACCGCGGCGGGTACATGCGAAATGTCGTCGAGGAAATGTCCATCCATGTCGTCTGAGCCATTGCCCGAGCACCTGATGCCCGCCGCCAGCCCCGATGCCGCCCGCCGCCAGCGCTTCGGCATCATCCTGGCTCTCATCCTGATTTCGGCGGCCTCCGCCATCGCCTACTTCGGGACCAGAGACTCCTGGTCCGTGGCCGGCCGTTCCGACAGTCAGATTGTCGAAACGTCCACCGTCACGGCAACGCCGGCCTGGGATTTCGAGATCCCCCAAGGGCCGCACCGAGAGGAATTCCAGACGTCTTGCTTGATCTGCCACTCGGCCCAGCTCCCCTTCGGCCAGCCACCATTCCGCCGCGAGAAATGGGCTGAGATCGTCCACAAGATGGTGGCCGTTTATGGCGCGCCCGTCACCCCCGAAAACGAGGTGAAGGTGGTGGAATATCTACTCGCTGCCCAGCCGCCGGCACCCTGACACCCCTCCCGCACTGCAGATGATTTCCTTCACGAGGATGACGCGAAAACAAAATGGCCTCTACCCGCGAACAGCACACTCCTCACGACCCGGCAATCGCCCTTCTGATCCGCTGGCATGGTTATGCCGCGCTGGCTTCGGTGCTTTACGTCGTCATTCTCGGGTTACTGATGTCAATCAGGCTGAACGTGCCTGAGTCTCACGGCGATGTCGCCTGGCTCTCGTGGGGGCGGATCCGCTTCGCCCACACACAAGGCATCTTCTTCGGCTGGCTGGGCAACGCGTTTCTGTCATTTCTGTATTACGTCGTCCCGAGGCTTGCCAACCGCCCTGTCACGAGCGCGCGGCTTGGCTGGTTGCTCTTCGCCGTCTGGAACGGTCTGCTTGTTCTACCGGGTTGGGCTCTCGTTCAAGCAGGAGTGAGCCAGCCGCTCGAATGGGCTGAGTTCCCGCCCTTGGTCGACGGTGCGGCAACACTCGGAATGATCCTCGCGATCGTTCAGTTCGTGTGGCCGCTACTCCGCGCCAGGGTCAAGAGCCTCTACGTCTCCGCGTGGTACATCCTCGGCGGCTTGACGTTCACTCTGCTCGCCTATCCCGTTGGAAATGTCGTGCCCGAATACCTTCCCGGGGCACAAGGGGCGACGTTCAGCGGGCTGTGGATACACGATGCCGTGGGTTTGTTTGTCACGCCGCTGGCGCTCGCGGTCGCCTATGCGGTGATCCCCGCCGTTTCCCGCCAGCCGATCTTTAGCCACTTCCTGTCCATGATCGGGTTCTGGCTGTTATTCCTGATCTACCCGCTCAACGGCACCCACCACTACGTCTTTTCATCGATCCCGATGGAGGCCCAGCGCGGAGCGATCGTGGCTTCCGTCTACCTGGGAGCCGACGTGGCGCTGGTCGTCACCAACTTGCTTCTGTCGCTCCGGAACCGCTCGGCCATCGCCGCCGCCGATACACCGCTGCGCTACGTCTGGACCGGCACGGTCGTCTACCTGATCGTCAGCCTGCAAGGCTCGGCGCAGGCGATCATGCCGATCAATCGATTCGTCCATTTCTCCGACTGGGTGATCGGCCACTCCCACCTCGCCATGATCGGGTTCGCCTCATTCACGGCCCTGGGAGGCATGCTGCACGCCTGGCGAATGACACCAGGCTGCCGCTACAACGCCAGGGCGGCGAACTGGTCGTTCTGGCTGCTGGCCCTGGGGCTTTCCGCGATGGTGTTTGACTTGACCGCCGCCGGGCTCGTGCAGGGCCAGCTCTGGCAGGGCGATCTGCCGTGGATGGAATCCGTGCGTGCGTCCGCACCGTTCTGGTGGATCCGTACCGCATCGGGCGTTGTGCTCTTCGGCGGGTTCATCTCCGTCGTGGCAACGCTGACGACCGGTGCAGTCGTCGCCCCTGCGTCGACCACCGAGGCACTCGAACAAGACGACGCCGAAGCGGAGGTCGCCGGATTTCGCTGGCTGAAGCACGCCTACGTACTCACCGCCGGCGCCGGATTCGGGCTCTTTGTCTTGTCGTTCGTCGTACTCGGTATGTGGCCCAACCGCACGCTCGACAACCAGATCGCCCTGACGAAACCCGCCGAAGGGTCTGTCCCTTCGGCAAGCGAACGGCGAGGCCGCTTGGTCTACGCCCGAGAAGGTTGTATGACATGCCACTCACAGTTGGTCCGTTTCACCGAGGACGACGTACGCCGGTTCGGTCCGGCCAGCCAGGCGTGGGAAAGCGCGGGCGACGCCCCCCAGATGTGGGGAACCCGGCGCATCGGCCCGGACCTCGCCCGCGAGGGCGAGCGGAAGTCAAACGATTGGCAGCTTGCTCACCTCTGGAACCCGCGGCATGTCGTTCCCGACTCCGTCATGCCCGGCTATCCCTGGCTCTTCGACGGCTCGCCCACACGGCCACGGCCCGAGGCGATCGAGCTGGTAAGCTACCTTCAATCGCTGGGACGAGATGCCCGCCTCGCCGGCCTCGCTTCGCCAGCCCCGCTAGCAGCGGGTCAAAACCCCGACGAGGAGCGCCGTAACGGAATGTTCTGCGACTGCGCCATCCCCCGAACACCCGGTGCGGCCCCGCACTGGGAAACACCGCTGGCCCCCGGCGAGGCCGAGCGATTTGCCCGCAGAGGGGCGGAGGTCTTTGCCCGCCATTGCATCGGCTGCCACGGCGCGAAGGGTCTGGCAGACGGCCCCGCGGCGCTTGCCCTGACGCCTGCACCTCGCAACCTGACGGCCGCTCGAATCTCAGAGAAACATCTGAGCGAGGTCATGTGGAACGGAGTCTCGGGATCGTCGATGCCCGCCTGGAATGATCTGAGCACCGGTGACCTCCGCGGGCTCGTCGCGTACCTGCAAACGATCGCGCCGCCCGCGCCGCCCCCAGAGCTCGCTGGCCCCGAGCGCCAGACCGTCCGGGAGCTGTACGCCAAAGAGTGTGTGGTCTGCCACGGCCCTGCCGGCAAAGGGGATGGCCCCGGCGCACGAATGCTGTCGCCGCCTCCCACCAATTTCCACGAGGTACAACCGACGACCGAATACGCGATCACCGCGTTGACGTCCGGAGTCCGGGGCACCGCCATGCCGCGCTGGGAGCCGAAGCTCGCGCCTGCACAGCGCGAGTTGCTGGCCCGCTACGTCCGGTCGTTCTACGGCAGAGCAGGGGAGTAGATCTCAGATGGCTGTCAACATCATCGTCGTCGCGGTCACGCTCATGATGGGTGGGTTCGTCACCATCTGGTTCGCATGGCCGCGGTCCCGCGCCTGGTTCGAGGCCCCAAAGCAGCAGCCGCTACGATGGGACCAACCAACACAAAGCGACTCTCCATGAAATCGTGAATGAGCATTGTTTCAATTCACGTTTGTGGGGCCTTGTTTCGCGACGATGAAATCGATCACGGGCTTGAGATCCCTGGGTGCCGTCGGGTAATGTCCCTCGCCGTCTTGCACAATCACGGTCATCGCCCCGCCGAGTTCCTTGTAGCGTTTCTCCGCTTCGCGCGTTTGGCTCCCGAGCATCGGATCCAGACTGCCGCATACATGCAGCACGGGAATGCCGGCCCTGGCGAGTGCAGCGAGGTTGTCGAGCGGTTGTGCTTTCGTCATCGTGCAGCGCAGTACGGGGTTTTCGCCGTAAATGCACGAGACCTTGTCCGGATTCGCGATGGCCCAAGCATAGGCCTCTCCCGCTGCGCCGCCGGCTCCTTCGAGCACGGGCTTTTTTGAAAACCCATGCTTGGTGAGCAACTCGTAAACCGCATTCCAGCTCTTGAGCGACGGCCCGTCTGCGTTATAAGGCACGGGCCCCGTCACAATATGAAACCCGTGTTCGAGCAGTGCCAGGTCGACCGTAGCATCAGCACTCACATGATCGACCCGGAAAACCCATGGCTTCCCGGCAGCGATCGTCTTCGGAACGACGACACCGATCGAACCCTCCACGCCCGTCATTCCAAATGAGTAGCGATCGAAGCTTGGGCTGAACCAGGGCCCCCGGCAGGTGATGTAGATCCCTTCGCTCGGCGCGTAACGATAGATGTTTTGCCGGCCGTAGATCGACGAATGTGTGATCCTGCCGCTCAGATACGGAGGCGGATTGGTACCGGCTGGCTGAACCTGTTGCGAGATGAAGTCCGCGATTGGCTTGGCGTCGCGCAGGCTATGCGGATGATGCCCTGCGCCCTCCTTGATCATCACCGAGATCCGGCCGCCGAATTGCTGATAGATGTTCTCGATCGCAGTCGAAACTCGCCCCAGCAGGGGATCAATGCTACCGCAGACGTGCAGCACGGGCACGTCGGCGGCCGCGAGGTCGGCGAGCTTTTTGAGGACTTCGGAATTCACCCCGGGATTATCGGCATAGATGCTCGAAACTTTCGTGGGATTCGCGGTGGCCCATGTATAGGAGTATTCGCCGCCACGGCTCATTCCCACAAACGCCGGCTTCCTGGACAGCCCGTGTTTCTCGGTCAAGAACGCGTACCAGGCGTCCCATGTCTTATCCGGCCTCAAGCCCGCGTTGGCCGAGATATACGCGACGTGAAACCCACGCTTGAGCAGCTCAACCTCGGTCTGCGGCTGATGGTCCCAGTAACATCCGCGCCATGACCAGGGGTTGCCCGCTGCAGCCTTCCGCGGCACGATCACAACGCACCGCCGCTTGCCCCGCGGCGGATCCTTGATCCCGAACTTCTCGTCCGCCGGGCGCTCGAACGGCTGAATTTCCAGCGTTTCTGTGTCCATCACGTAATCGTACCGCTCGAATCCGTCATGCCAGGTACTTTTGGCTCCCTCGAAGGGCTTGTATTCGTTATCCGCGGCGTGGGCGTGCATCGAGAGCAGCAACGCGGAGATAAGGGTAAAGCCGGCAGCGAACATGCACTTGGGATGGTAGTTCATGGCCCCAATCTCTTATCGTGTGCGACGAATGAACGCCGGTATGCCCGCATAGTCGGTTCCTCGACCCTATTGGACCCGAGCCCGCCGCACAAGTCCAGGAAGGCACGAGCACAGAGGCCATCTCCTCCGGCTGGCCGAGCCGGCCCATCGGCGTCATCTTGACGTACATGGCCCGCATCGCGTCGGACTCCTCCTTGGTCTCGTGCTGGCTGTCGAGGATCGGAGTGTCGGCCACGCCAGGGCTGAAGTTGTTGACGCGGATGCCCTTGCCGATCAGGTCCGCCGCCCACCCCTTGACCGAGTAGCGGACCGCGGCCTTGGCACTTTAGAATACTCCGCGAGGCGGGCTTGATCCGCAGCGAACGTAAGGGGGTCGAGCTACAGAACCGCATGCGGTGTGAGGAACTCGAACCGAAGTACGGGCCAATGATTCGCTCAATTCTGAGCGCCTACCAAGCCGATTGCGCGGCAAAGAGTAGCGCATGACGATCACGCAGATCAGCGCCTGGATGATGTTGGTCTTCTGTGGGCTGTGGTCCGGTGGGATCTTGATTTTCGCCGTTGAACGAACAAACTTATGGCGGCGAATGCCCCTTGAACAATACGCTGTCGATTTTCGGCGGTCGCTGTTTCGGGCGGATCCTATGATGCCCATCCTCGGTGTGACCGCCGGCGCCGCCGCGACGTTCTTTGCCTTGAACCGCAGCGGCGCCGCGACAGCTCTTGCTTGGGCCGGAGTTGGATTCATCGTGCTGGTGGTGGTCGCGTCAATTACTATCGCCGAGCCGATCAACTCGAAATTTCGTCGGCTACCCGAAGGCCAGATGCCGGAACGGGCTGAACACTATCGGACTCTTTGGCGGCGTTTTCACGTGGCGAGAAATCTCGCGGCCCTCGCAGCGCTCGCCTGCCTCGCAGCCGCAGCCGTAGCTTGACGACGCAGATAGGCGGGATCTCGGCTTCAAAACTGTCGTGCCCAGCGATATCGATCTGGGCCGACGGACACGAACTCATGATGGAAAGTCGGTGAGACATCCATCAGGTTGCGGAAGATCATCTTGGCCTGGGCCTTGTCGTACTCCCGCCCGATCCGATCCGCCATCAGGCGATACAACGTGCTCGCCATCACGGTGATCAGGTCGATTCCAAACCCATGGGGCGTCCGCACCCGCTTACGATCCGGGAGCCAGAGTCTGCTTTTCCGGATGAAGATAAACAAAACTCTTCCCCAGCCGCCCGCCATAGTTCCCCGCCGAGATCCGGAGCAGACCAGGCGTGTTCACAGAGGCTTTGATCGCTGCTTGCGTGGCACGACTGATCGAACTCAAATCGCGGCCGTTGATAATGATCTCCATCACCGAGCCCACATTCGGCGGCAAATCCGTCTTGGCCGCCGGGTCATCCGCCAGCTTCGGGCAAAACTTCTCATAAGTGCTCGCAACCGCAAACGAGTATTTGCTGCCCGCCTTCGACCCGCTCCCGGCGATACCACCAGGAAAAGGCATGATCACACCCGGACAATCGCGCACCGCCGCTTCACCCGCCTCAGCGGCAGCCAATGCTGCATCTTCAGTCTCGCCCATGTACCACAGATTGCCGCCCATGAGTCCGTCTAGGTAGCCCAGCCGCCGGTCGAGGATGAATTCGCCGCCGAGTGTGGGCACCCACCACATCTTGCGACCGAATCGCTCGATACGCTTCTGAAACCCATCCCCGAAATAGGCGACCTTGCGACCCATGTGAAAGTATTCTGGCGAGTCGATGAGATTGAAGCACGCAGTCGTCGGGCAGGTCAGCACGTTCTGGCAAATCCGGACCAGAGCCGATCGTTCCAGAGCCGGCACACGGTCCTTCCGGAATCGCGGAACGTGCAGTTGCACAATCGCACCCGGGCGGCCATCCGGAGTAGCGAATGATTCATCCCCCTGGGGGCCGACATATCGATCGACCCCGGCCTCGCAATCACACATGATGGTGCTCGAGGCATTTCCGGTCGCAGCCGCCACGGCATGCTCGACCCATCGTCGACTGCAAGCCGTGATCAGGAACTCAACATAAATGCTGCGAAAGGCCTCGGCATAGGTGTCATCGATCACGGCGGGCATGGGCTAACCTGGTACTCAAGAATCGCTTCGCCAGTCTTGCGCTCGACCCTGGCCGTCGTATGTCGCCTTTTCGGTCACCACTTTGTCCATGAAGACATCATGCGGGCCGACAATCAGATTGTCGAACAACTGGCTTTCATAACAGAGAGCAACAAGCGGACAATCCGGCCGCACGCGAAGCAGTAACCGGTCGTAGTAACCCTGGCCGTTGCCCATCCGACCCCCGCGGCGGTTGAAGCCCACGCCGGGTACGATCACGATGTCAAGCTCTTCAGCCTGAATCGACCTTTCGGGTTCTTCCCATCGGTCTCGAGGCGGCTCCAGAATGTTCCACTTGCCAACTGTCAACTCGTCCATGCTCTTGAGCCACCAGAGGCCCAGCTTGTTCGCGCCGAAGTCGTCCAGTGTGCAATAGGGAACGACGATCTTCTTGTCGCTCTCGAGCGCGGTCGGAAGCGCATGCCGCGTACGTAGCTCGGACCGGCAGTCGATATACCATAAGGCCGTCTTGGCCGCCTCATATTCCGGCAGCTTCATCATCGTGGCAACCGCGGCTTCACTCACGCGGTCCTTGTTCTTCTGTGCATTGCGGGCATCGTATGCCGCGCGGCGCAGTGTACTCTTGGCTTCCAGCAGCTCGGTCGGTATCTCGGGCAACAAAATGATCCTCCATCGCTATTCTAAAGAGCACATCAGGCCGCCTACCGGTTGTTTAGCCACTCGGGAAGGCAAGTGCTCTCTCATCCAGATTTTCTGCTTCAGGCGTGCAGAACGTCGCCGGAGAGGCATTTAGACAATGATTGTTGTGCGGCTGAAAGTCAATCCGGGTGTCGGTTGACGGCGAGTTCCGGCAACGCGGTTGAGCAAAAACCGCGGAATACAGATCGAGGCGGGTATGCCCCTACCGCGTCTGGCTTGCGGCGCGCAAGCGTTCAAGCTGATCACGAGTGGTCGTGATCGCGCCCACCCACCGCCCCGGTCGGTCAGCCGCATGGAAGTCGCTCCCCGCGGTGCTGATTAACTCCAGCCGGCTAGCCTGCGCTTCAATCCGCCGACTCAGGTTTCGAGAAAAGCCTGGCCCGTCCGCTTCAATGGCGCGCAGGCCAAGCTCCACAGCGCCCGAAGCGTCGATTCGCGTAGATTGACCGGCGGGTGAGCGAGCGCCGCCACGCCTCCGGCCGCTTGAACAAGCGCGATGGCCCGTCCGGCATCAAGGCGAGTCTTGTCGACACAAGCAGGGCAGCCATCGCCCAGGTACTCAAGAAACGCCGCACGCAGACTCTTCACCTGCCCGCTCCGGACCAGGAATTCCGCGAGGTGACGCCGCCCCAGAACGGCTCGTGGATACGCCAGCCTGAGGGCCTTGTCGTCGATGAACAACCCAAGCTCTTTCAGACGGGCGACCATCGCGCGCAAGCGCGAAGACCTCCCGAGGCGCAGGAACTCCATCGCCTCGAGCAATGCCTGATCATCATCGCGGATAAAGTACCCCAGGATGTGCAGCTCACGGCCTTCGAACTCACTGGTCAGCTCCACTCCGGGAATGAGCTCGAGACCCCACCACGCCGCCTCCGGTCGCGCGATCTCGAGCGCCGATACCGTATCGTGATCCGTGATGGCCAGCGCCCCTAGGCCCACCCGCGCCGCAGCCACAACCACCTCACACGGAGAGCACACCCCGTCGGAGTGAGTTGTATGCACGTGCAAGTCGGCGGCGCCCGGCGATGGCCGATGCCGTGACGGCAAACTTGCGGCAACGGCCTTATCCGGTTTGACCGTCATCCGCCGCCGCCTCGGGCCCGGAGGATGGCTCAGGCTCGATCGGGGCCTGGTCGGTCACCTCGACTCCGGGCGCCTGCTCGACATCGGCCTTTGCCCCCTGAGTGTGCCATTGCAGCACCCGGTCCAGAATGCCGTTGACGAACCGGCTTGATTGAGCCGTGCTGTAACGCTTTGCCAGCTCGAGCGCCTCGTTAATGGCAACCTTGGCGGGAACCTCGGGACAATAGAGCATTTCATACGCACCCAGCCGCAGGATGTTCCGGTCGATTGCTGCCATGCGGTCAAGCCGCCAGTTCTCGGCAACCTGCGAGATCATCGCATCCAGTTCGGCCTGATGTTCCTTGACCCCCGCCGTCAGCGATTCGGTGAATTCGCAGAGTTTGCGGTCTTCCAGCAGCCGGCGCACGATGAACCGATGAATCTCTTCCGGAGAGATTCCCGCATTCTGCTCGACCTGGTACAAGACCTGAAGGGCGACTTCACGGCCTCGAGATCGTCGCGTCATGATCAGGTGCCTCACCCCAGTGGGGCATGCGGCAACGGCTTCAATTTCGGATTTTCCAGGTCCCACGAGCTATTCGCTGATCATACGCAAAGGTGGGTCGAACCGAAAAGGGGGGCGCATGACGAAGGCACGTTTCCAGCGGCTTCCTCATCGGCTTCTTCCCCTGGCTCGGCTCACCGGAACGGCCATCGCGCTGGCTTCAATCGGCGTCGTTATCTTTCTGGGCAGCGACTGGCTCAGGACCCTCAGCCCCGGCCGCCTGCTTCTCCGGCACGCGGTTGTCGCGGTCTTGACGATGCTCCTGGCGATTTACCCCATGGCCGCGGCCGCCGCGACCATCGGTCTCGCTCTATCCCTCACGGCGTTCGCTCGATCAAGGTCAAATGCAAATTCCCGCGCTCGTTGGCTGCGAAACGCAACCGCCGCCAGATGGTCGCTACTCTGCGGCACAACCCTGCTTTTATTCGGCATCGCTGAAGTAGTCGCCGGAGCCTGGCTCGCCTGGATTCATCGCCTGCCATCCCTGCCCGCCACGTTCGTCGAGCAGCCCGGATCTGACAAGGAGGTGCGCATCGTCGTCATCGGTGAATCGAGTGCCCTCGGCGTTCCCTATGAGGGCTGGCTGTCCGTGGGTGCGGTCGTCGCACGCGAGCTTGAGCGGGCGATGCCCTCGCGCCGGTTCCGTGTTGAGAACCTGGCCGAGAAGGGAGCGACACTGGAGACGATGCACCTGAAACTCGCTCGATCGACGCATCGGCCCGATGCTCTGATCGTTTATTCCGGGCACAACGAGTTTCTGGCGCGCTTCTCACTTTCAAACCGAGTGCTCTACTACGAGGATGAACGATCGCAATCCTGGGCAAGGACGTGGCTCGAGTCGTTCGGGCGCCTCTCTGCCGTCGCGCGACTGGCGCGGGAAAATCTCGAAAAGCAGCATGTCGGGCTCGTGCCCGCACAGTCATTCGGCGCTCTGGAATCAACGATCGGCCGTCCTGTCTGCACGCAGGAAGACGCCGGGCGGGTCTTCGACGACTTCGAGCGCCGTCTCGAAACAATTGTCGCGGATTGTGAGCGGATCGGTTGCTTGCCGATCCTGATCATTCCCCCCGGCAATGATGCGTCGGACCCAAGTCAGTCATACGCTCTGGCGGAATTGCGAGCGGATGCACGGCGCGCGCTCTTTGAGCAATTGACCCAGATTCGCTCTTTTGAGGAAGGCAACCCGTCCTCTGCCATCGCGGCCTACCGCAAAATCCTTGCTGTCCAGCCCGTACACGCGCAGACCCATCACCGTCTGGCGCGGTTGCTCGAATCGGAAGGTTCGTTCGCCCAAGCCGATCGCCATTACATTCTGGCCCGCGATCTTGACGGCCTGCCCATGCGCGCGAGCACTCGCCTCGAATCCGCATATCGCACGGTCGCGCAGCGCCACAAGCGAAGTGTTGTTCTCGTGGACGGACCTGTCGTCCTCAAGGCCCGGAGCCCGCACGGGATCCTCGACAACCACCTCTTTCATGATAATGTGCATCCGAACTTGAAGGGGCAAGTCGCGCTCGCGGAGGCGGTGCTCGCTGGCCTCAAAGCCCAGGGCGCGTTTGGGTGGCCGGCGGAAGTGGCTGCCATTAGCCTCGAGCCGGCGCGTGTGGCTGCGGAATTCAAAGTTGATCGTGCGGCGTGGGCCGCCGTTTGCAGCCGAACCGCCAGCCACTACGGTCAGCTTGCATTCCTCACGATCGAATCCGCGGAGCGCATCCAGTGGCGGGATCGCTACAGTCAAGCGGCGCGCACGATCGAAGCCGGTGCCACGCCCGAGAACACCGGGATCCCCGGCGTGGGAACACGAGAGTAGGCGAATGCCGGACGAGATTCGGTTGAGCGGAAGCAACCGTGCCGCGCAAAGTTCCGGCGGTTGTAGAAGACCAACTGTCCAGTGTCTGGCGAATTGGACTCATCGATCGAGGCAGGTTTAACCGATCTAACGACATCGGCGTCGGAAATGCGCGATTGCGATGCGCCGGAATCGACTCGCCCGGCGATCGTAATTCGTCTTGCCGCACGAAGATAGTGAGTCTCTGGTCGATGCACGGTCATCGCCGGTCTCATCCGTACGGACAGGAAAGGATTTCAGTCATGGTGAGGCTTCGCAACGCGGTGATGGTCGTCATGTTGGCTACAGGACTGGCAGGGTGTGCGTCTGGCCACTGGCCATCAATTGCCCACTTTTCGATCTGGCACTGCGACACGTGCGATGACTTCCCCACGCCAGCCTATGGGCCGGGTTACTCGATGATGCCCGGAACGTACACAGGCCCGCCGTCAGTGGGCTCAAACGGCTCAGGCGGCCCGGCTGCCTCAACGTCGCCCGCTGCTGCCACCGGAGCACCGGCTGCTGCTGCCCCCGCAGCGCCACTGGCCCCGGCCGGGACATCGACAACGCCTCCTTCACTCCCGACTCCGTGACGGCGAGCTAGCCAAAGGAAAGGATCGAGCCATGGCGAGGATCGCTCGAATGATCGCTGTCGGTGTGCTGCTCGTGGCGAGCCTTGGCTCGACGGGCTGCCTGCATACCTTGGCGTATACGTACCACGACTACCCTCCCGAAGCCTGGGATCCACCCACTCAGCACCAGGGAAATCCCAAGGACGGCTGAGAATTGGCCGGGTCCATGCTCAGCTTGCGTGAATTACCTGCGCGTGAGCTGAGCCACAATCTGCTTGATCGCCATCCGCAGCTCGGCGACGGAGCGGAACCTGTCCGCGGGCTCTTTCATCAGGCAACGTTGCACGATCTCGTCCACGCTCTTGGCAAGCTTCGCATGCCGGTGGTGCACCGAGGGGACGATCGAGGCCGGCTTGTACTGTGAATGCTGGTGGCCAAGCGCATCGGACGATCGGCCGTTGAACGGAAGCGCTCCCGTGATCATCTCGAAGAGCACGACGCCGAAAGCATAGATATCGGCGCGAACGTCAACTGAGGCCGCGTCGCGGAACTGCTCCGGCGCCATGTAAGCACCTGTGCCCAGACGCGCACCGGTCCGAGTCAGACGCGGGTCGAAAGTCTCGTATGGCGAGACGTAGTCGCTCGTGCTTTTCTCTGCGGTGCTCGGGGTGTGAGGCGTCGTGCCTCGACCCGGGATTGCGCGGGACGTGGACGAATCGGAAGCTGGGGCGACGGCGTAGCCGATTGGCCCGAGGCCTTCACTCCGATCTTCTCTGCCGGAGTGAATCGCGTTCATTCGCCCATCAACGGATTTCACGGCTGGCCGGGCCTCGCTCAGAGCAAGGCGAAGCTCGGCATCCCTGTCTCTGGGATCAGTCCAGATAATCGGCTGAAGCTTGCTGGACTCGGCAAGGGGAATCGAGCCGTCCGGGAGCTCCTGGCGCACGGCGATCATCTCTTCGGAGATCCTCGCAAGCCCGAAGTCAGTAATCTTGAGCTTGCCGTCCTCGGTCACGAGTAGATTCGCGGGCTTGATATCGCGATGGCAATGCAAACCCTGGCGCAAAGCGTGCTCTAGGCCCAGGCAGAATTGATGGCCAAATCGAAGCGACTGCTCTAGATCCAGACGGCGCGAGCCGATCCAGCGATTCAGATCGCCCCCCTGAATCAGCTCGAGCACCACATAGGGCCGGCCGTCAAACACTTCCACCGAATGGGCACGGACAATGTTCGGGTGTTCGCCGAGCTGCACCCAGAGCCGGCACTCCTGTGCAAACCGGCTCAGCCGGAGGCGACTTCTCAGCAGCTCGCCCCGAAGTGTCTTGAGCGCAACCACTTGCGGGCCAGGACCATTCATCTGGTCGTTGACCACGTAAACCAGGCTCATTCCCCCCTCGTGGATGTCGAAGATCTGGAATCGCCCACCGATCCAGTCTCCCACCCCAAATGCGCCCACCATGAGAGGGTGTCTCCCGAGCGTCGGACCCCGTTCACTCCGTGAAGAAACCGCAGCCGGCCAAAGCGCACCGCCGGGTTGTTCCGATTCTAATTAATACGTCCAGTCCGTGCGGATGGTTCTTCCGCTCTTTTAGTTCATCGGCAAAATCGCCTAAATATTCGGACAACAAATCGCTTTCCTGGGTTCAAAGCGCGTCACAAGATGTCCTAATCGCATTCCCATCATCGCAAGCGTTATGGTAGGGTCACACGCCGTAGAGCCCAGGAAGGCTCGACGAATGGATCCGAGTTCGCGATGGATCGATGCAGGGAGGTCGCGTTTCCATGACAGAATTCAACGTCCCCGCTCGGCCTTTATTCCTGGTTCTCGCGGCTCTGGCGGTTTCCCTCCCGCCCGTCGTACCCGCCATGACGCGCGAGACGAGTCCCTCTCCGGTCGAGCAGGAGAGAGGCAGGAATAAGGAAAACCGAAAGCAGGCCCGGACCAGGACCGAAAGCGGGCTTGAGTACAGGGATGTCATCGAAGGCAAAGGCGAGCCGCCGAAAGCCGGCCAGACGTGCGTCGTACATTACACCGGCTGGCTCTGGGATAAGGGGGCCAAGGGAAAGCAATTCGATACCTCCAAGGAAGGAGATCGCAGTGAGCTCGATCGGGGAGCGCCCTACACGTTCCACGTGGGCACCGGCGAAGTGATCAAGGGCTGGGACGAAGGTGTCTCCAGCATGAGGGCCGGTGGAAAGCGTGAACTCTTGATTCCAGCCAATCTCGCTTTCGGTGAGCATGGAGCCGGAGGTGTCATCCCACCGAACGCCGATGTGCTCTACGAGGTCGAGCTGCTCGAGATCTGGAAGAGAACCGACAGCGGGCTCGAGTACTTCGATGAGAGAGAGGGTACCGGTGCCGAACCCAGAACGGGCCAGACTTGCGTGATCCACTACACCGGTTGGCTCTGGCGCGGAAATGCCAAGGGAAAGAAGCTTGACAGCTCGGTCGACCGGGACGAGCCCTTTTCCTTTTCGCTGGGCCACTCCGACGTGCTCAAGGGCCGGGATGAGGGCGTCGCCACCATGAGGGTGGGCGGCAAGCGAAAGCTGCTCATTCCCGCCGAGCTCGGCTACGGCGACGCAGGCAAAGGCACCGAGGTTCCACCCAGGACAACTCTGTTCTTCGTGGTCGAGCTGTTGAAGGTGAAATAACGGTCGGCGAGCCGGCCGCTCGAGCACCGAGGGCGAGCAACCTTTCGTCATGGCGCTCGTATAACAGATGTTGGAGCGAGTTCTTCTCTCGAATGACTCGCGAAACGGTCTATTGCGCGATTCGTGACAGGCAAGACGCTCGGAACGGCATCTTGAGAAATGCCGGAAAAATCAGCCTTTCCCTCGTACGAAGAGCGCCGAATAATTCGTCAAGGACCAGCCGGCCAGGCGTCGAAAACATGTTGATGTAGCGTCGCACCTCGCTGCTCAAATGTCGCCAGGTAATCCGGCCCCATGCCCACGGTGTTTAGCGCGCGGGGACGTCATGCTATTGCTTCAGCTTCGAGAGCCGATCAATGCCTGGAGCCACGGCGCCGGAATGCTGGTGGCACTACCAGTGACCTGGTTTCTGTGGAAACGCTGCATCGTTGCGTTTGAATACGGCAACACGGCGGCACAAACCGTCGCGACGCGCCACCAGAGAATCAAGGCACTCTGTCTGGTCGTCTTCGGCATCACGTTGACGCTGTGTTACGGAATGAGCGCAGTGTTCCATGGAGCCGCGGTTGACCGGCCCACCCCTCACGCGGCTCCAGCGCCTCGACCACGTGGGGATTTACCTTCTGATTGCGGGCACCTACACGCCGATCGCCTGGGGATTGATGCGAGGACCCTGGCTCTGGGGAACGCTCACAGCAGCCTGGTCAACGGCGGCTGTCTGTGGCACGCGCGTCCTCTGTGGCGACCTGATGCCGATCTGGCTTTCAACCCTGACCTACCTCGTGATGGGATGGGGCGCCATCTTCTGCTACAACGAGCTCGCCCGTTGCCATTCGCACCGAAAGCTACTGCTCCTTCCGCTGGGTGGTCTATTCTACAGCATCGGCGCGGTCATGAACCTGATGCACTGGCCGGCTCTGGTTCCGGGTGTTTTCGCCCACCATGAGCTCTTTCACTTCTTTGTGCTCAGCGGCACGACTTGCCACGTCCTTTTCATGCTCGGGGTCGTCATTCCGTCGCCCGAGCCAGCCCTGCTGACCGTTCGAGCCAGTTCGCAGTTCGCCGAGAGCAAAACTCGCCTCACCCTACGTCCACGCCCTTCACGTGTTTTCAGACTGCCGCAGTTTTCGTCGCAAGCATGGCCAGGCAGACTCGCCATCGCGCACAACCCAGCCAGCACGCGCGACGAACGCACTTCAATGCCCGCCGACAACACCGCCGAACTCGCCTGATCCCCTTGCCCCTCAATTCCAATACCAGCAGGCCGAACTTTTACTATCCTGCACATTTATCCCATCTTCCGTTTTTCAAACGAACCAAAACAAATCCATCACACTCGTTAATTAAACTAAGTTGACACCTTCACAAACGTGTCCTACGGTGATTTTGAACGGCCGCAAAGCAGGACTCGCGTGCGGAGCTCACAGCCGAAAGTCGATCGCATCCACACTGCCACGCGTCTAAGGATGGATATCACCTTCGGAGCAATCCACTATGGCACTGCGCCGCCTCGAGCGCCGCGAAGCGAATTACTCTACGCCTTTGCAGATTTACCTGCACGACATCAACGACACGCCGCTGCTCTCAGCGGCAGAGGAGCGAGCGCTTGCCGAGCGCGTGGCGGTGGGTGATCCCATTGCTCGCGAACACATGGTGAAAGCCAACTTGCGCCTCGTCGTGAATATCGCACGCGGCTATCTGGGCAAAGGTTTGAACTTGGAGGATTTGATCGAAGAAGGGAATCTGGGGTTGATGCGCGCTGTCGAAGGGTTCGATGGCATGATGGAAACCCGATTCAGCACCTACGCGAGTTACTGGATCAAGCAGTCGATTCGCCGGGCGGTGATGAATACAGGAAAGCCGATCCGCCTACCGGCGTACATGGTCAGCCTGCTTTCCAAGTGGAGGCGAGCTACCGCGGTGCTCGCCGATCGACTCGGCCGGGCCCCCACTCATGATGAGGTCGGGAAAGCCCTGCGCCTCTCCAAGAAGAAAATGGGAATCGTGGCCAAGGCGATCCGTGTCAACAACCTCACGCCCCACTCGGAAATCCTTGATGAGGACGGTTCCGCGCTCGACCGCGTCTTGACCGACGATCGCAGCAAGGGCCCTGAATCCCAGATGATCGAGGCCGACGACCTCGACCGCATCTTCCTGCACCTGGACGCCCTCGAGGACCGTGAAGCCGCGGTCATTCGCATGCGTTTCGGCTTGGAGTCTTACCAGCCGATGACCCTCCGCGAGGTCGGCGAGAACCTGGGCCTGACCCGTGAGCGCGTTCGCCAGCTCGAAAGCCACGCGCTACAGAAACTGATGAGCGCACTGGCCGAGACAGCCGAGCGCGTCGGAACCTGATCCGGATAAGCTCACCACGACGGCAGTGCCCGTCTCATCTGTTGTGATGATCGACCAAGCCCTCGGGAGCTGTACGAAAGCTGCTCCCGAGGGTTTTTTATTTGCATTCTTGGCCCTTCTTCGCAGCCATCCCCGGCCGCTCACGGAAATTCTCGAACCTGACCTGGCCGGGACTGGCCGGGACTGTCTGGAACGCTGAAGACGCTGAATTCCCACCTGGATCATCAGATCGCATCTCATAAACTGCTTTTCTACATAACCTTGTGGCAAGTGCTACCCCAGCCTCTCGTTTTTCGAGGCCGCGATTCCGACGTCTTGACGCCGCGGCCATTTCTGGTGTTTTCTTGAAGCCAGCTTTTGAGATCGGTCGCGATGTAATATTTTGGACCGATGTCCCGAAGAACCTGTGTGGCACGGTCGGTAGCCGGTGGAATACAAAGCGACCGCCATTTTCCACAAAACGAGACACCGAGAATCACGGGTTCCGGGTCAAGAGGAGAACTTCAAGATGATGTGCGCAATGGTGAAGAAGGGGTTGTTGGGTGCGGCACTCGGGACGGGTGCACTGTTCTTGGTGTTCGGCACCTCGGCCCCGAGCTATGTCAGGACGGCCTTCCACAAGGTCCGCGGCAGCGTTCAAAACGCGGTTCCCGCGCAGTTCGAGATCGATCGAGCTCGACAGGCGATTGACGACCTGAAGCCGATGTTCGAGCAGAACAAGGAAACGCTGGCACGGGCCGAGGTCGAGGTCCAGCACCTTGAGAAGGAAGTCACCACGATCCAGGCCAACCTGGATAAGGAGCAGAAGACCATCGTCGCTCTGCGTGATTCGATCAAGACGGGCGATATCCGTCTGACCGGCCATATCAAAGACACCGAGAGCCGCGCCAAGACCGAGCTGGCCAACCGGCTCGATCATTTCCGGTACACGTCTGACCTTCTCAAGCAGAAGCGCGACATGCTCGAGGCCAAGGGGAACACGATCAAGACCGCCCGCGAGCAGCTCGAAACGCTGCGTGGCCAGAAGATGACACTCACCGCCAAGCTGGATGCCATCCAGGCCGAATTGCAGAAGATCGAGTTGGTCCAGTCGAAGAATGACTTCAACTTCGACAACTCGGCGCTCTCGAAAGCCAAGAAAGCGGTATCCGACCTGGAGCAGAGACTTGATGTCATGGCCCGCCGTGCCGAGATCGAAGGCCGCTATGGTGACTTCGACGGCCCCTCGGCCTGCGTCGATTCTCAGCGCGACATCGTGAAAGAAGTCGACGAGCAGTTTGGCACGTCCGACTCGCGTTCCGCGCCCAAGTCGGCGGACAAGAGCCTCTAAGACGTAATTGGTAACATGGGCAGTTTGCGGCGGATGATAATATCTGCGCCGCGAGTGGATTTTGAAGCGGGCCTGATCTGACTGGGAGTGCTCTTTTGAGTGCTCCAGCTTTCGACGATCCGTTCCTCCCCTCGGCCTCGCCGTCCGCATCCCCCCGATCGGACGGGAGGAAGCGAGGGGGGAACGGAAGTCGAAGTCAGGCCGTCTTGGGTACAATACTTTGGACCAGCGTTTCTCTCGGCCTACTTGGCCGGGTCGGATCGAAACGAGAGCACTTTCCCCATGGTCAACCCAGGCGGCGAATCAACCATGCTGGGACAATGGCGAATCGTGTTGCGACAAGCCGAGGAGGCCGCGCGGCTGGGACGCTACGAAGAGGCTTATCTTCTGGCGACTCGTGCGGGCGTGTCCGATCACCATCAAGCCGTCCAGTTCCGCACGCGGCTGGCGCTTGATTTAATTGCCCGGGCGACGCGTCGAGGCGGTGTCGACGACGTTTCGGGAGCAATCGAAGATCTCAACTTGGCCGAGCGGATGGGCGCACCACCCGACTCACTGGCCGCGGCCCGCCTAAGCCTGGCTGACCGCGTGGCAGACGAAGTTCGCGCCGATCTCGACGCCGGCGAGCCGGTTCGAGTGCTGGAACGAATCGATGAGTTGACGCGGCACAAAGTTGGTGGGCCCGCCCTCCGGCGGGCGCGTGAAATCGCCGAGGCATGGCAAAACGGGCTTGCAGACGGGCGCCGCGGGGAATTTGGCGCGCCCAGGAGCAGCTCGACCGGGCTGATCGCCTGGCTTCGGGCGCCGGTGCAGTCGCAGCTCAGCAAGCCGTCGGGGCCGCCAAGGTCGAGCTCGAGAGCCGCCAGAAGGTGGCAGCTCCCAAGGTTGAGGCGCTCTACGCAGCACTCTCGGAAGGGAAATGGCCCCAGATCCTCTCAGCCGCGGAGGCCGTCCTCACCAGCGTGCCTGAACATCCCGCCGCGCGCCAGGCTCGTGCTCGTGCGTGGCAACAGATCGCTGCAATCGGCCCGGCAGCAGCGCGATGGCCGCAACGAGCGGCCCGCGCGGCACAGGTACCGCCGCCTGTCGTTCAAGCCGCCGAATCGGATGCTGAACCTGCTCCCGCAACCACGCCTGAGCCGGCCGACGGCATCGTCTGGCTGTGCGCGGGAACGCATCGCGAGCCGGGCGTCTCGCCGTCTCCAGCGCGGGCGGTCGATCAAAATGCCAACGCGGCCGGAGTGTCGCCACAGCGAGTGGGTGCGCCTCGCATGGCTGCTCCGCCCAGACCGCTGGCGCGAGCCGATGCTGCCGGCCCCAAAGGCCGATTCTTGCTCTGGGTCGACACCATCGGAGGCTATCTCGTTTGCCTGGACGATCGCATTCTACTCGGCCGGGCCGGCTCGGACAGTCATGCCGACATTCCGCTCATGGGTGACCTCTCGCGGAACCACGCCACGCTCGTGCGCAACGGCGAAGGTTACCTGCTCGAGGCCCATCATCCGTCATTCATCAACGGCAAGCCGGTTGTCAACCAGGCTGTGCTGCGCGACGGCGACGTGATCCGGTTGGGTTCGACCGTCGAGCTCGAGTTTCGCCAGCCGAGCCCGGTCAGTGCCACCGCGCGACTGTCGATCGTGAGCCGGCACCGGCTCCCTCTGGCCGTTGATGGTGTGATTCTGATGGCCGAAACGTGTATTGTAGGGAGAGAGTCGCAGGCGCACATTCCGGCGCGGACGATCGAGAATTCGGTCGTGTTGTACCGTCAAGCGGGAGCACTGTGGTGCCGGGCGGCCGGTGCCTTTGACGTCGACGGCCGAACCTGCGCCTCCCGTGCTCCTCTGACTTTACAGTCAAGTGTGCTCGGTGACGGCTTTTCTTTCAGTCTCGAACCCCTGGGAAATCAGCCGGTTTAGCAAACGGAAACGAACTCGAACCTTTAACGCGCTTCCTCGGGCCGGCATGGCCGGTCGCGGGCAGCGCTTCTGCACAGTGCCGATTGATTGATCGGTGCAGCGGTCTTGGTCGGGTGACACCGGCCTCCTGATGGAGTTGCACAACCGATGAGCGCAACGGCTGAAGACCTGCGTGGCGCGGAATTGAACGGCAAGGGCCGTATGGCCGAAACCGTCGGCTACGAGCCAAAGGATTCCTCGGCATCAGGGCCGGAAGACCTTATGGGAAGCTCAGATATGCCCAACCCCAATGCATCATCGACGGCGCACGGTCGCTACAGCTTCGGCTCAGGTGCCCGGCCGCTCGACGGCTACACCATCAAGCGTGCCATCGGCCGTGGGGGCTTCGGCGAGGTTTATTACGCCACCTCCGATTCTGGCAAGGAAGTGGCGCTCAAGCTCATCCTGCGCAATCTCGACGTCGAACGGCGCGGGGTTGTTCACTGCATGAACCTGAAGTGCCCGAACTTGCTCACGATCTTCGACCTCAAGGCAAGCGACTCCGGCGATACCTTCGTGGTCATGGAATATGTGGCCGGCCCCAGCCTGGCGAGCGTCTTGAAGCAATACCCCGGTGGTATGCCGCTCCAGGAGATTCGCCACTGGCTCAAGGGGCTGGTTGACGGCGTCGCCTACCTGCACGATCACGGAATCGTCCACCGCGATCTCAAGCCGGCCAACCTGTTCATGGAGGAAGGAATCGTCAAGATCGGCGATTATGGCCTGGCCAAGCTGATCACGCCCAGCCACGGCACCGAGCACTCCGAGAGCATCGGCACGTGCCACTACATGGCCCCCGAGATCGGCTCGGGCAAATACAACAAGCCGATCGACATCTATTCAATCGGCGTGATTCTCTACGAAATGCTCACCGGTAAGGTGCCGTTCGACGGCGAGACGGTCAACGAGGTGCTGATGAAGCACCTGACCGCGCGGCCCGACGTTTCGATGCTCGCCGAGCCTTACCGTTCGATTGTCGCCAAGGCGCTGGCCAAAGACCCGAACCATCGCCCCAACCGGCTCTACGACCTGCTCCCGCCCGAAGATGCACCTCGCGCCCCGACGTGCGGATCATCGGCGACGCCAAGGCCGGCCGAGCGGTACAAGATGATGTTCTCCGAATCGAGGCCGAGGAACCCGTCTTCTACATTGGACCGGATACGCGGCCCCCGCGCGCCGCGAATGGAATCCGCCAACGAATCCGGGCGAATCTGGATGCACTGCGGCGCCCCAATGCTGTTCCCATGCGGAATCGCCCCGCACCGAGCCCCGGCCGGCCCCGTGCCGCCGGTGTGGTTCGCAACGTGAATTACGTTCGCACGCCAGCCCCCGCCCCCGCGCCGCGCCGCCACGTCAGGCGCCTGCGCCTCCTCCGGAGCCTCCACCGGAACCGAGCGGCCGCGTGCGCATGGCTGAGCTGACATCATCGATGCTCTGGGCAACGCCCCTGCTGGCACTTCTCAGCGTGCCGGCTCCTTCGCTCCTGAATTTCGAGCTTTCTTCCGATCCTCAGCAGCTTGCGTATCTGTTCGGAATGGCACTTCTTGGTACCTGGATGGCCCTGATCCCGAATAAAGCCATCGAACCTCGCCGCTTCGACAAGACCACCAAGCGTCTCATCGCCCTGGGATGCGGGTTGCTCTTGGGCGTTGTCGGCACGGTGTTTGCCCGAAACGTCCAGCTCGGGGTCAACGTTCAGAACGCGTTCTTCTCGGAGCCTCGCAACCTCGAGACCATCTACTTTGGTGGATTGTTCGCACTCACGACCGGCTGGCTGCCCGTGACTGCCCGCGACCGCAAGGTGCGGTTCCGGTTGGGCCCGATCTTGTGGACGGCGCTACTGGCCACGATGTTGATTCCATTCTGGCCATACGCACGCTGGGACGGCGTCTACATTGCCGTGCTGATCGCCGCGGTCGTCCAGCTCGTAAGCCCCTGGAATGAAGCCGCCGCGGCCTATGCCCAGTATGTGCGGGCCTCGGAAAAGCAAAGACGAAAGGCGAAAATCCTCAGGGCCTAGAGCGGCGGCTGGAACAAGAACGCGGGCGACTGCTCGAATTGACTCACAAGCGGCATCGAGAATTCTGATTACGGACCCTCAGTCTGCTGTTCGTTACGGGATTGGACTCCAATGAAACGTCTTATCCTTCTGCTCATCGTGGCGGGCCTGGTGTACTGGGTATGGGCACGTGAGCGTGCGGCGCTCATGCGGCCGGCTCCGTCGGGGCACTGGAACGGTCCGCGCTACGTTCAGGATCGCGACACCCGCAAGCACCTGGCCAAGGCAGGGCGCGAGGTACAGCGAGCTCTCCGCGAGGCCGAGCACGAGATTCGTCATGCTGTCGACAAGACGCACGACGAGGTTCATCGCCGCTTCGCGGAGGTGCGCGGGGCGTTTGGGTCGGATGACGACGACGATGCGGAACAGACCGGCGTATTCCACACGAAGGTCGTCGAGCGCGAGGATGCCGAGGGACTTCCCGTGCCGATCGTTCCCGGCACGCGGGTGACCGACGCCCAAGCCATGCCGCCGGCTCCTCCTGTTCCGCCGGCCAAATTTCGTGGCCGCATCGAGTCAAAGCCGGGACCGAAGGCCGTCAGAATCAGTGCCGAAACAACAACCGAGACACTCGATAGCCAGATTTCGGCAACGCCCGACCGAGCCGCCGAACAGGCTCGTAAAGATCTCCACCAACACATCGCCGCCTGGCTCGATCCCGAAGTT
The DNA here is from genome assembly GCA_963823665.1 of uncultured Planctomycetota bacterium. Lineage (GTDB taxonomy): Bacteria > Planctomycetota > Planctomycetia > Isosphaerales > Isosphaeraceae > CAVXHV01. The sequence goes on along the minus strand of CAWGMQ010000005.1, from coordinate 1,880,821 downwards.
CCCAGCTCGTGGCAGATTCCGGATCGGCTGATGGACTCAATCATTCTGAATGCAGAGCTCGAAAAAACGGTTCCAAATGAATTCGGTGCGATGTATATCACGCATTTGAAGCTCGACAAGTCACCGGAAAGTCGTGCCCGGTTCATCAAGGTCTACAACCATGAGGTTGTCGGACGGCGGTTGGTGAACATGGGCGGCTCGCTCGCTTTCATTCTGATCTGCCTGGCCGCCGTTTCAGGGTATATCCGTGCCGACGAGGCGACCAAGGGCTACTACACGAATCGGCTCAGGTTGTTGGCCGCCGCCGGTGTTGGCGCCGGGGGCGTGCTGATCTACCAGATGGTCACGTGAAGCTCGGTGAATTCATCACGTGATGAGCAGGATAGGCAAACGTTCCGGGGTGCGTGTACAATTTGTGAATAGCGAGGGAGGACTTTTCCGCGCGTGGACGCGTCCCCGGGGCAGGCTTTGGCGATGTCCGTTACAGAGACCGATACGATTCTGGTCCGGCAAGTTCGCGCAGGAGACGCCGAGGCGTGGCGTCAGCTCATTGAACGATTCGAAGGGCGGCTGCTGGCGTTCGTAGACAGCCGTCTGCGCGACCGCGCGGCGAGCGAAGACGTTGTCCAGGAAACCTTCATCGGTTTCTTGACCAGCTTGCCTCACTATGACGAGAAGCGAGACATGGAGGCCTACCTCTTCTCGATCGCAGCGCACAAGCTGACGGATCACTTGCGCAAACAAGGCAGGCGGCCGATCGACCAGTTTGGCTCGGATGACCACGGCCGGCCCTTGGACGAGGTCCCCGGCGGTGGCAGGGCAGCGTCCTCCATCGCACGCAGCGGTGAGCGGCGCAAGGCTGAGGAACGGTTGCTGACCGACTCAATGGGACAGCTCGTACGAGAGTGGCTCGCGCGGGGCGACTACGCCCGCTTACGTTGCATGGAGCTTTTGGTCGTCAAGGGCTGGGCTAACAAGGAAGTGGCCAAGTACCTCGAAATCACCGAGCAGGCCGTGGCCAGCTACAAGTTCCAGACAATCGCCCGCCTCAAGGAAATGGCCCGGCGCGGGTCTTTCTCTCGAGGACTTTGGCGGAGGTTGAGCGGCTATGATGGGTAACTTGAGGGGCAAAGGAAAGCAAGGTGCCGATCATTCCGCCAATGCACCCGCTCGCGGGCAGAGGCCAACCGGGCCGGCAGCTCCCATCGACGATGTGATGCTGCGCGAGTATCTCCTGGATGCTCTGGCACCGGAGGTGTCAGCACGCGTCGAGAAGGCGCTTCGCGACTCCGCCGAGCTTCGCGAGCGACTGGAAGACGTTCGCCAGAACCGTGCCGACGGTCAGTTGCACACCCTGGGGGCGATCTGGCATCGCACCCGCTTGACCTGCCCCAGCCGTCAGCAACTGGGCAGCTATCTCCTGGAAGCGCTCGATCCTGAGCTCTCCTCATATCTGACATTTCACATCGAAGTCGTTGAGTGCCCCTTCTGCAAAGCCAACCTCGACGACCTGAAAATGCAAACCCAGACCGCCACCGCCGCCACCGCCTCCAAGACCCGCCAGCGCCGCTTCCTTCAGTCGAGCCAGCACTTGCTCAATGAGGATAAGCGGGGGTGACCCGGAAGCAGATCCTCGAATACTTGGTATTCAGGACGTGGTGGACCTACGGCTCCGGCAACCCAGACTGGTTCGAGATCCCGTACCATTTCTTCAACCTGCTCGAAGGCACGATCTGGGTGATCCTATCGGGCTTGGTCCTGGCGCGCTACATCCGCTATCGCCACTCCATCATCGAGGTCATCTATTCCGCCGCGTTCTTCACTTTCGGTCTGACCGATTTCCGAGAGGCTTACGCTCTGCAATCCTGGTTGATCTGGCTCAAACTTGCCAATCTCTTGCTACTGGTCAAGCTGCGCTTGACCGTCATCCGGCGGTACTATCCCACGAGCAAGCTGTTCTGACGTCAATCGAAGAGCCTCCCGGGTGAATCGATCAAGCACACAACGGTGACGCCCGACCGCGAGTTGTCGTGACGGGACACCGGAGTGCGCACCAGCCCCGGTGGCGAGCCAAGGCGCTCGCTTACCCGGGACCGTACAGAGTCAGTCGGGCTCTGCAGCCGCCCAAGCCGTCAGTCGCCAACCCCCGCCGTTTCGAGCGCCTTGTTGGCGTCGGCAGAACCAGCGAGGTCGGCCTCCATTTCACGGAACTCCTTGCTTTCGGTCTTGCTGCGCCAGACCGCCCACGCGACGCCCAGGACGCAGACAATTCCGACGACATAGATCCAGTAGGATTCCCTGTAGAGGATGATCGGCGCGATCGCCAGCAGCGAGACCATGTTCATGACCTTGATCAGCGGGTTGAGCGCCGGCCCCGCCGTGTCTTTCAAGGGGTCGCCGACCGTATCTCCCGTGACAGCCGCCTTGTGCGCCTCGGAACCCTTACCGCCGTAGATGCCGTCTTCGATCAACTTCTTGGCGTTATCCCAGGCACCACCTGCGTTGGCCATGAACACTGCCAGAAGCTGGCCGACAATGATCATCCCCGCCAGGTAGCCGCCGAGCGCCTGGTTTCCCAGGAAGATGCCGACCAGGATGGGCATCAAGATCGCGAGCAGAGCAGGGCCGATCAGCTCGCCTTGCGCCGCTGCGGTGCAGATGTTGACCACACGGCCGTAGTCCGGCTTCTTGGTGCCCGCCCAGATCTCCTTGTCACGGAACTGCATGCGGCATTCCTTGACGATCAAGAACGCCGCGCGGCCAACGGCGCGAATGAGCATCGAGCTGAACAGAAATGGAACCACGCCGCCGATGAGCGCGCCCACGAACACGTACGGATAGGCGATCGACAGGTTACCCGCCTCAGTCGTGTATTGAGCCGTCGTCATCTTGTCGATATCAGCCTCGCTGCCGACAGCGAGAATCGCGATGAAGCTCGCGAAGAGACTCACGGCCGCGATCACGGCGCTGCCGATCGCGATTCCTTTGGTCTCTGCCTTGGTTGTGTTCCCGACGGCATCGAGGTCGGCCAGGATTTGCCGTGCACGTTTGTAATTCTCCTCGCCCATTTCCTGCCGATCATAGCCCATCTCGCCGATGCCGTTGGCATTGTCGGCCACCGGCCCGAACACGTCCATGCTGATGGTGTTGCCGGTCAATGTCAGCATTCCGATGCCGCACATCGCCACGCCATAGGCGACGAAGAGCGGAGTCGCACCGGCATAGATCACCGCGGCAAGTAGAATCGCGATGGCAATGACGAGGGTCTGCACAACGGCCGACTCATAACCAACCGCGAACCCTTGAATGATATTGGTCGCGTGCCCGGTCTGGCAGCTCTTCGCCAGTGACTTGACCGGGGCGTACTGAGTGTGCGTGTAATAGCTCGTCACCTTGTTCAGCGTGATGGCCAGGATAATCCCGATCAAGCACGTCCACGCCGGCCTCATGTCGAGCCCTTCAATTCCGAAGCTGTTCCAGAAGGGCAAGCGGGATTCAAAGATGTCGCCTTTGTATTCCGTGATGAACTTCCCAAGATCCTTTTGATAGGCCTTGTACTTGACCTCGTACGCTTTGTGGTCGGTGGTGCCACGTTCCGGACGATTGGCTTTCTCGAATTCCGCCTTCGCCGTCTTGAAGACGCCGTTGAGCTCGGCTCCGCCCAGTGCCTGGGGATATTCCGAGTAATACTCCTTGTTGAAGTGCAGGTATCCAAAGCCAAGCAGGACGAAACCAACAACGCTGAAGATCGATCCCAGCACAAACCCGTGGTGCACCGAATGCAGCGCTTCGTCGCTCGTGCTATTCGGTCCGGCCTTGACGGTATAGGTGCTCCAGATTGATCCCAGCACGCCGATGGCCCGAACGAGCAGCGGGAAGATCACGCCCTTGTGGCCGAAGCTGGCGTATCCCAGGATCATCGCGGCGACGATCGTCACTTCGTAGCTTTCAAAGATGTCGGCGGCCATGCCGGCACAGTCGCCTACGTTGTCCCCAACGTTATCGGCGATGGTCGCCGCGTTCCGCGGGTCATCTTCGGGTATTCCCGCTTCGACCTTGCCGACCAAGTCCGCGCCGACGTCCGCCGCCTTGGTGTAGATGCCGCCGCCGACTCGCATGAAGAGCGCGAGCAACGTGCCGCCGAATCCGAATCCGAGCAGCACTTCATAGGCATGTTCTCCGTACGCCATGAAGATGATCGTGCCGCCCAGGAGTCCCAGCCCGTCGGTAAGCATGCCGGTGATCGTGCCGGTGCGGTACCCGAGCTGCAGCGCCCCGCCGTAGCTCGTTCGAGCCGCCGCGGCGACTCGAAGGTTCCCGCGCACCGCCAGCCTCATGCCGACAAAGCCGACCAGCCAAGAGAAAGAGGCCCCGATGAAGAACGCGCCGGCGCGTCCGATCGCCACCGCCCCAGCCGCCTCGGCCGTGAAGTACACCAGACCGGTGAGCACGAAGACGAGCACGATGATCGCACGGAACTGACGGCCCAGATAAGCATTTGCTCCCTGCCGGATCGCAGCGCCGACTTCGCGCATCTTCTCCGTTCCCTCGTCAGCCCCATACACTTGCCCGACCAGCGCTATCGCATAAACCAAACCCGCCACCGCAATCAGCAGGACGACCCACAGTGCAATCTGCTCGGTCAACGTGTACGCGGGATCTTTGAGAAATGCGAAATACTCAAACTCTTCCGCCTCCGCCGTCACCGCGGCAGAACCTGCCGCCGGCGCAGCACGCGCCAGCAGCCGCAGCGGCGGCTTGCTTTGCCGCAGCGTTCGCAGGCGGTTGCGCCTTCTCGGCCGCGGCAGTCGGCGCCGCACCCGGCGGCGTGTCTTTCTTGGCCGGCTCCTGGGCGTTGAGCCGAGCCGGCGCTCCTGAAAGCGCCAGCGCGACCATAAAATATCTAATGAATCGCCAACGTCGCATTTTCCGCATCTCCGGGTTCAAGTGTTGCTACATTCAGAGCAGTTACCGGTCGTCGGATACCTCGCGAGCGCCTCTGATCATGTTGAGTGCTCGTGAGCACCGTCGAAATCGATCTCAAGTGTTTTTGTGAGTGAGCGAATCGATCAGGTCCAGATCGCGGCAGCCGGAGTGCCAATCTCAACAGGACGCCGGCGCCCGCACATGCGCCTGCTCCCGATACACTAAGGGGATAAAACGCCGGGAAGCAACTCCCGTTCCCCCTCCCCCAACTCCTCCGGGCCGACACACAAATCTTCACCAAGCCGTCATTCGTGGTCTACCAGTCTCCGTTCCCGGCCCAGCTCTCCGTGACGGCTTCGAAGATTCGCGCACCGATTCACTCACGTGGCCCAGCGATTAAACACAACCCTCGGCCATCGGAAAAGAGTCTAGCCTGCAAATCTCACCACAAACTCACACCATCCATTCACTCAGGCATGTGGTGGCAGCTTCCAAGCACACGAGCATAGTTCAGTCAGACGCTGGGCGAAAGGCCGGAAGTCCGTGTGGCACTTTCAGTGGGCAAATCGGCTGACGTCGATGTAACGGTAAGTGCCCCCAGTCGTCGTGGCTAACCGGCTCAAGGGCGTCCGCTGGCCGAGAGACATTCCGAAGCCAAACTCGACGGCTTGAATTCGCGTATGACCTACCTCGGGAAGAATCTCGTCGATGTCGCTGTTGGAAATCAACTCCGCGTCGGTCAAAAAGAAAATGACCTCGGATTTCAGCTTGAGCGCCTCGCGCAAGGCCCCCTTATGGTCCGTACCGCCCAGCGGTGATACGGCCTCGAGTTGCGACTGCACCCGACCCTTGTTCAGCGCGGTCGCCGCCATAAGCCCTTTCTGGCCTTGAGGATCATTGAGAACGCGAGTTTGGAGATTATAGAAAATAACGGCAAACTCCGCATCGGGCGCAAGCTGGTTGATGCTCGCCATCATTTCGCGTTTCGCGACGTCCAGCGAATTACGCGTCGCCATGCTCCCCGAGCAGTCGATCACATAGGTGAACGAGTGAGCATGTTCGCGTGCTCCGAAGAACTGCGTACCGGGACCTATGCTTCGGCCGGCGCCACCGGCAGAGCCCCCACCAACGCCTTCACCACCGCCGGAGCCCGACCCCGGAAGAATTCCCTCACCGGTCGTTCGTGGCCCGGGTAGTGCCCGCTGTTGTGTTTCTGCAGGCTTGGGTTGTGGATCGGGAAGGATTTCCGCCAGCAGATTGTCGGCCACCGGGTCGCGAGTCGCTTGCTGCGGTGTCTTACCTTCCACATTGGAAACAAACGGTACGCTGCTGGTTCCTCCGACCTCACCCGGGCTCCCGCCCCCCTCTCCCGGCGACGGAGGAACGCTCTCCCGGTTATCAACTGGATCGAGTTCGGTGTAGAGCGCCCGCGGACGCGTTGACTCCCCACCCAGCGGCAGCGCGGCGTTCAGAACCGTGAACGATGCCAGCAGAACCACCAGGGCGTGAAACAACGTCGAGCTACCCAGCGCACGCAGGTCCGTGAGCGGTGATTGCCCCAGCTCAATCGTTTTGCGCCGTTTGGGTATAGGGAATGACCGCATGCGATTGTAAACCCCCGATCGATTCTCGCATGGTAGAGCCACTCGTCAAGATGATCCAGCAGATTCTCGAAGTTGTCCGGGAACAATTCACGGCCCACTATGCTTTAATGAATAGATCGAAAAGCCCACCGAGGGCTGCTCGACAATCGGAAACTTGACTTCGGCCCGACCGGGGCCGCGGTCAATAGGCACGGGCTTCAGTCCTTGGCACTTCAGTGCTTTAGCTCTCGGCGGTTCTACGAGTCCCAAAATTGCCGCACGAACACCGCGAAACCACCCTGGCTCACCTCCAGACTCTCTTCGATGTGGGAGTTGTGGCGGCTATGTCGGATGGTCAACTGCTCGAGCAATTCGCTCGCCGTCGCGGCGAGTCCGCCGAAACGGCCTTTGCAGCCTTGGTGGATCGCCACGGCGCAATGGTGTTTTGCGTATGCCGCGGCATTGTCGGCAACGATCACGATGCCCAGGACGCATTCCAGGCAACGTTCTTTATCCTCGCGCAGAAAGGCGGCACTCTCTGGGTGCACGATTCGATCGCCCCCTGGCTTCATCAAGTCGCACGCCGCGCCGCCGGGCGGCTCAAGACAGTCGTCAACCGCCAGCGAGCAATCGAGCGAAGAGCCGCCCAGATCGCGGACACCGCTGGCAATCTCGACTCCCCTGACGAATGGGCAGAGACGCTTCATGAGGAAATCAACCGACTTCCGCGCTGCTTTCGCCTGCCGATTGTGCTGTGCGACCTCGAGGGCCATTCCTACGAAGCCGCCGCAAAGTATCTCAACTGTCCGCCCGGAACGATCAAGAGCCGGCTAGCACGTGGTCGAAATCGGCTGCGTGACGGACTGTCTCGTCGCGGGATCACATCGGCGGCCGGACCATACGAGTCTCCCGTTCCGGCGGTTTTTGCCTCATCGACGATCTCCACGCAGTTGGCGAAAGCCACCGTTGCCGGCGTGACCCGGGCAACGCCTCTTGCAAAACAAATTGGCGGACAATTCTCGGTTTCGGTAACAACCTTAGCGGAAAGGGTGCTTCGAGTCATGTGGCTCACAAGGATCAAGACAGTGGTGGCTGCTGCGCTTGCCGCCGGTATTGTAATCACGAGTCTGGGCCTGCTCGCGACAGTGACGTCGGGAGAGTCGCAGCCCCTCACGCAGGATTCTGGCGACCCGAAAGCGATCACAAAGACCGAATCGTCAACCCCACCCGCAAAAGAAAAGTCGACGGCGGAAACACCAGGTGATTCTGCCGTGAAATCCAAGAAGGGGCCTTTCGACGCGCCGGAACCCGTCATCACGCTCGGAGACTCCAAGAGAATCTGGGCGTACGACCCCGACAGGAAGAGCTGGCATTCCTACAAGGCTCCCGAGGGCATCATGATCAGTCCGCGCATCGGGCAGTCCCGACGCCTGGTCGCTCTCATCATGGATAGACAACTGGGAGAACCGATCAACGAGGTCGCCGTCTTCTCGACCAAGGTTGGGAAGTGGAGCCGGCAAGCTCTGGCAGAACCCGCGACGTTGTTCAAGGCCGATGCTTTCCTGCAAGACAATTACGCGGCCTACGTGATCGACAGCCATGTGTATGCCTTCAGTGCCGTGACCGGAAAATGGAGTCAGCAGACCTTGGAACTCAAGCGTATGGCGCCTAACACCAGCTTCAACACTCGCAGCCTCTTGATGGTCCAGGACGAGCAGTCGATCCATGCCTATAGTGCCATCACAGGAACCTGGCAGACGCTGAAGGTGGAAGGAAGAAACGCGGATAGCCCTCATGTGGGCCCCGGAGGCACCGCGCTGGTCGTCAACGGCGGTCGCCTCTACTCATTCGATCCGCAAGTCGGCCGGTTCGACGAAGTCAAAGCCGACGATGAATGATGGCGGAATACCGGAGTTCACGGCTCATTCGGCGGCTCGATGAACTCCAGCGGCGGGTCCGGGCCCAGATCAGCCGATTTCATGTGGCGCCGGGAAGGCAAGATCGGCCCGCGCAAATGCCATCGAGCGAGACCCACTGCCACCAGGCCCGCCGCGGCAAGGCCAAGAGCCCAGTAAGTGAGCTTGATGGCCGCGTCGCCGTCGTCCGTGGCGCGAGGGAGAGCACTGTCCTTGTTTCTCTCGATCCGCTCGGTCGGAATCGGCACTGGTCGCGCGTCGCCAACGATGAGCGGTGCCAGCCGGTTTGTGTCGGCTCCGGTGTATCGCACCATTTTCAAGAACGTCCCCGTGAAGTGCACCACCCGGCCCTGGGCTGGCATTCCACCGTTGTTCTGTGCGCCCTTCTCCTCTTCTGCTCGCACGGACGCTGGATCGCCGGGGACTGCTTCCTTTTGCCCGTTTGAGCCGTCCTGAGGGAAGACCACGCAGAACGGGTCCCCGGCCGGCGAGGTGATCCAGGCTTCCGCGAGCGCAGGAAAGCTGCCGAGCGGGCCTTGCCGGAAAATCCGCATCACCCGGCCCTCCACCGTAACCCGCCGGCCTCGAAACCGGTCCGGACGATTCCACAGGTCTTTGAACTTCACACGAAAAGGCGGATCAGTCTCCCTGGCCGCTTCGGCGGTCGGCTTACCCGAGAGAGCTGCGGCGTATCCCGCCAGATCAGTCAGTGAAAGCTGATGGGATGTCTCTGGATCATCGTCGCTGCAGAACGCCCGGCCCTCGGCCGCCAGAATCATTGATACGAGCGCGATCACCACCCAGCGCATGCGGTGTTTCATGGACCGCTACCTGGTTCTTTTCTGGAAGCCGCTTTGCCGATCCCCGCGGGGCGTTCGCCCCCTCCGGGTAAAACTGGAATCGCCCCCGGTGGGCTCAATCGGATCGCGGCCACACCGGCGGATGAGCAGGTAGCAATGATCCGTGCGGCCGGTTCATAGCGCAGGTTATCGTCGGCGACCAGTCGCACGCGCAGCGGCTTGCCCTCCAGTAGCTCCGTATACTGGCGCAGACGTTTGCCGAGAGTGGTCAGGTCGCTCACGTTTGCTTCGCCGAGCTTCAAGGCTTTCAAGTCACCCAGGTCGTCGGCGAGTGCGCGGACCAGGAGGTCGTTTTCCAGGTCCGTGTCAACGTTTCGAGCGGGTATGGGCGGAATGCCTCCACGTGATGCGGATGGCAGCGCAACCGGTGTGGCCGGTAGATCGAGGTCGAGGTGAGTTTCCGTCGTCGGCGGCTTGAAAGTAATGATAAAGAAAGCGAGGAGTTGAAAGGCCATGTCGAGCATCGGCGTCACGGGAAAGGCGACTTCATCAGGCGGCCCGGGGCGATAGCTTCGCGCCCGCGTTCTGGCTTCGCCGCCGACCGGCATAGGCCGAGGTTCGGCTCCGGGCAGGCTCGGGCCAACTTTGATTCCCGATCCAATGCTCATTGCCGGCTCCGCAGCACAACCAGGCTGAAATGGGCAAATCCCTTGTCCTGCGCTGCGGCGAGCGCGCGCCTCACCGCACCATACGACGCACTTCGATCGGCGCGAAGGATGACAACGGTCGGTAAGTTTTCCAGGGTGGTTGCACCTTCACCCAATATCTCGATCCCCGCACGACGAACCCTGGCCTCACCCGCCCAGAATGCATTAGCCGCTTCCTCGTCCAGCGATTTTCCTTTCACCATGAGCTGGCCCTGAGCATTCATCGCCACGGCCAGGCGATCAAACGTGAGTTCCGTTCCCGGCAGCGCAGCCGGAGCAAGCGGCAGACGCACCGCCTTGGTCGCTCCCTCGAGCCGCGTGCCGAAATGGAGCAGCATCATGAAGAACGTGATGAGCTGAAGCACCACGTCCAGAAGCGCGGTCAAGTTCGGGTTCAGAACGTTTGAGCTCGAAACCTTGGTGTGACGGGGCATGCGTTGTTGTCAGTTGTCAGGTGTCAGTTGTCAGTTGCTTGGCGCGGAAGCACGTTCATCTGCATTTCATTCCGCGGAGGGTAACGCGGGCCGCGCGGCTGTCGTGGCGGCTGCCAGCGCGGCATTGACGGCAAAGGGATGAGGATGGGCCGCCGCTGGTGCTTGATTTGTACCGGGGCTTTGCGTCACGGTTCTGACTCCGGGAGCGAATTGCTCGAGCAGCGGCTCGACTGTCATTCCCACTTCCAGCGACAGCCGCGCGATCCGGTTGCGGAAGAGCGCGTAGAAGAAGATGGCGGGAATCGAGATCGCAATGCCCTCGAGTGTCGCGTAAAGTGCCGTCGAAATTCCCCTCGCAAGCAGGTTCGCCTGCGGCGATGAGCCCTCGACGGCAATCACTCCGAAAGCCATGATCATGCCGTAGACCGTGCCAACCAGCCCGATCATCGGTCCCAGTGTCCCCACCGTGGCCAGATAGGTTGTGCGATGCTCCATTTCCATGGTTGCGCTTTCGTTGGCCAGCTCACAGGCTCGCTGCGCCTGAGAAAGACCCGCCGGCAGCTTGCGAACCCCGGCCGCCAGCACCCGCGCCAGGAACGAAGAATCCGGCACGAGCCGATGATATGCTTCGTTATATTTTGCCTGATCGAGAAAATCCTGAACGTCACGCACCAGGTCGGGTGGAATTGCAGTCGAACTGCGGTAGTTGAGGGCCATCCAGACCACCAGCGCGAACAAGTAGAACGACATTGCGACGATGATAATCGTCACCACGATCACCGGAACGGGAGCATTCGCGATCGCACTCAAGAGCGACTCGGAACCGCGGCCCCGAGCCGAGCCATCCTTGCCGTCGTCGCCGGGATCGATCGTGATATCGTCACCGCCGCCAGCGCCCGGTCCGGAATCAATACCGCGGCCCGCGGTCGTAGACTTCGCACCAGACCCTCGTTCCTGCGCGTGAGCGGGCACCACAGCCAGAAATGCCGCGGTCCAGAGCCCGGCGGCAAGGAAGATCAGACCCAACGCGCCGGCGCTTGCTTGCTTGATCCCGGCAGTCCCAACCAGGCGTGTTTTCCGCATCAATTCAGCACCTCCCCGCGTTCAGCTTATCGCATCGGGGCGTGCCGGACAACGCGATGTCGCGTCAGTTCGGTTGTTCGTGAATGAATGCGGAAGTCGAGTTCCCGCTCCGGCGTCTTCAGTCCTCGATCGCCTGAATCAAAGCTCGCCCGGGCTTGCGCTGCCCGCGAGCGCAGGTCAAACTATCCTCCACTCTTTGCCGCAAGGCCACGACATACGCGGCTAGACCACCGAGGCTCTGCGCTTGCAGTCTCCGCTCGAGCTGAATGATCTCGGAACGCAGCTCGATCAGTTCCTGTTCCAGGTTGAAGAGCGTTCCTTGATCGATCACAGACACCGGCCGCGATCGTGCGTCGTCCATCTCCCGGACCAGGCGGTGAGCGCGCACAGCCAGCTCACGGAGCATCGCGCTCGAGGCGGCTGGGTCATGCTCCACGCCGGCAGGCTCACGCCGGCGGAGCTTTTGATGCGTCGACTGTGTTTCTTGCAATAACATCGCTTGTTCCTGCCGGGTTTCGCTTCCCACTACATCGAGTCTAGTTCAGTTCTGGTGTTCTTATCTTGTTCTTCGTTTTGGCACGATCTTTCTTGCGGTGACATTCCGGCTGACGCCGCTCGATCGCATCGCACCTAGTGTTCAGACGCATCAGGGCTGGGAAATGTTCGCTCGATCATCGCAAATGAAGTTGATCTTCGACCGCAAAGCATTGCCGCGGCGAGGACAACGCTTCGAATTCAATTTCGGAAATTCACGCCGACCGATTGATTGGCGAGACACGGTGATTGCGCAGCCACTGTGCCGCAACTGCATTGTCGTCAAACGGGATGACTCGATCCGCAAAAATCTGGAAGGAATGGCGGCCCTTACCGGCGATGAGTACAGCGTCGCCACAGCGAGCGTCGGCGAGCGCTGTTTCAATCGCGGCGCGGCGGTCAGGCACGGCGAGAACCCGCCCCGGCTTCTGGAATCCAGCCAGCAGTTCATTCAGGATCTGGCCGGGGTCTTCCGTGCGTGGGTTGCCAAGCGTCAGGATCACGCGGTCAGCGCTCAGCTCTGCGGCGGCCGCAAGCTCACGCCGCACGGTCTCTTCAACACAACCGTCACCGCTCACCACGCAATGAATACGACCGGAGGAGATGGAACGGAGAGCGGCAAGCGCTTCACCCAGCGCGCCGGGGGTCCGGGCCTCGTCGATCCGCACATCGAAGCTCTGACCCTCGAGAATAGCCTCGAGATATCCGGGCGCCGGCGGGATGGACTCAAGACCCGCGACGACCGCAGACCCCTCGATGCCAAGGCCCCACGCCAGTGCAGCCGCGGCGAGTGCGCATTTTGCCGCCCCCACGCCCACCAAGGGTACATGTATGCCAATCTCGCGGTCGAACCCGTGGAGCAGCATCCGCGTTCCCGAGCCATCCAGTGATTCGAGCCGGGCCGAGATGTCGACCATCGCGCCCGAGCTGGCAACCGGTTGAAGCGCAAAGGCAACCCGGCGTGCCTCGAGGTTCACTCCACCCAGCATTTCTGCATTTCGGTCATCGGCGTTCACGACTGCCAGCCCGCCGGAAACCAGTTGGCGGAACAGCTTGGCTTTGGCCCTGCGCAGCGAGATCAGTGTCTCGGGCGAAGATCCACCCACTCCGGCGATATTTGTCACGACGGCCGCGTCGAACGCCATTCCTTCAAAGCTGCGATCTTCGAGTGCGGCGCCCGAGATTTCGACGACTGCTCCCTTGCACCCGCGATCGACCATCTCCGCGAGCAGGTCAGCCAGCCGCGCAGCTCCGAATGCGCCCCCGTCTGGCAAGTGAGCACGGCCGGCAAGAGGCCGGCGCGTGCGTGCACCGGCTAGATCAGCCCTCGCCCTCGCGTGCTTGAACCCCGCCCCCAGCATGCGCGACCTGGCCCCGTTGCTGAACTCGGATGGACCGATGAGCCCGAACTGATCGCCGGCAACCTCGAGAATCGAACGGATCATGAGCGCGGTGATCGTCTTGCCCTGGCTCCCGGTGATTCCCAGCGTCGCCAGTTGCTTCGATGGGTCGCCGGAAAGGGCCTGGCAAATCCGCGCGTGGGCAGCACGCGCATCGGCAACGACCACCTGAAGCCGCCCGGCCTCCGGGCAAAGGCGTTCCACCACGACACCGGCCGCGCCCCGATCGAGCGCCTCGCTTATATGGCGATGGCCGTCATATCCGGGCTTTGCCTCCGGAACGGCAACGAACAACTGCCCGGGGTCCAGCCGCCGATGATCGTCGCAGCAGCCCGAGACTTCCCAGTCCGTGCCTCCCACGAAATGAGCCCCCGGGAGCAATCGCCGCAGACTCACCGAGGGAATACCCCGTTCATGCAGACGGTCAGCGAACCAGCGCACCATCGGCTTTCGCCTCCTTGCCTGGACCTTTCTCGCTTGCGGTTGCTCGCAGGGCGAGTCGATCGGGGGAACCCAATCGGCCTCGCGCTCTGCCTCGTTCGGCTCCGGAAGCGGCCTTCAAAGGTGGGCGCCGCTTCCGGTCCTCGCGATCAGCCGCGACTCAACCCGTGGTCGAATCGCGACCGCAATCCGCTTCCTGTCCATCCGCCGCGTTCCTTCGCGCTGGATGCCTCATTCAAATGATGGCGGCATTCTTGGCCAAAGCCTGAAAAAAGGCAATCCCAGAGTGGCCTCTTCGCCGCACGATCGCTTGCAACGCTTGGCGGTCAGATGACCGCCTCGATCGGCCGGGAATGGTGGTCGCCATGCGGAACATGCGCCGGATCCACCATGGTCTTTTGTTCCTGAGGGTTCCGGCATGCTGCACGAAGCATCACACCCAATCCCAGCAGGAGCAAGAGCGCGGGCACGAACAGATTGCCGTAGGCTTGTGCCAGAACGGGCATCGGCAGCGCGAGCGCCGGTATCAGGAATACCGCGGCGATCCAGCCGACCCGGATGCGATGACCACGAGCACCCGGCGGCTCGCTCATCACCAGGTGCAGACCCAGCGTCATCGGGTAAATCAACCAAACGTAAGCATAGTTGAACGAGAGCGGAGAGAACATCACGGTAAGCAGGATGACGATCGCATATTCAATCGCGTCGGTCTCGCGGGTACGCTGCCGCTGCCGCGGGAGCACTGCGAGCACAAACCCGCATAAACCCAGCATCACCGCCAGCGTGACCGCGGTCACGCCCCGAAAGTTCAAGTCGAGAAAATTGACCTTCCACGCATTGCGAAGGGCCGGTTCGGCCGCCTGCACAGTCTCTTCCCAGCGAAGGCCACGCTCCGAACTACCGCCCCTTGCGGTTGCCAGGCCGGTAACCCCCGCCCCCAGATCGGCTGAGGAAGCGGTCTTCGCGCCTGCCTGGTCGGGCGAGTTCTCTGCGTGTGCCTTCAGAAAAGCGAGGAGGTCGGTGGAAGGGTCGACCCCGGCAATTCCCTTGGTCGGTCGCAAGTCGGCTTGGCCTTCTTTCTCGCGTCGTGACAGAACGGCTTCGCCATCGGCCGGCACGGCGCGAAGCAATCGGTGGGCGAGCGCCATGATCGACTGGTTCTTGTAGCTGTACGATCGGAACGGCCGCTGCGCGATTCCATGTGAGTCATACGTGAAGAGCATTCCCTTCGACCAGACAACCACATCGTCGACCACCTGCGCGGGTGTTCGAAACGAAAGGGGCGCGATGAAGAGCCACGCGCAGAGCGCCACCACAGTTGCGGCAGACGCAGCCCACATCCGTCGATAAATAAGATAGCCCAGCGCCATGATCGGAAAAGCCTTGATCGCCGCCGCCGTGGCCACGAGCACACCGGCCGACACGGAGCGCCCGTGCTGCAAACAGACGAATGCCCCCAGGAGAAGCGCCAGCAGCAGAAGATTCGGCTGACCGAGCAGATAGATGTTGTGCACCAGAACGATGATGCAAAGTGACGGAACGATCAAAACCAAGGGGTGTCGCCCGGCCCCGGGTTTCACCGCCAGGTAGACGGAGAGCAAAATGGAAGCCAGCCACGAAGCCGAATTCACGACGACGAGCGCCAGCAGCGACCCAGTACGCCCCAGCACGCTCAGCCAGGCGAGCATCGCCGCAGCGGACGGGGGGTACATGAACGGAAAAAGACGATGGCTTTCGGGCCGAGGATAGATATCAAGCCCTTGGCGAATAGCCAGGCCCACCTGATACCACAGGCCATAGTCCTTGGTGGAGAAACCCAGCACCAGGTTGGCAATCGGAAACGCCGAGAAGACCAGCATCGTGATGCCAAGCACCAGCCACCAGCCGCGCTCGATCCGTGCCCAGCCCGTCCGGCGCCCATCCGGGCCCACGGCCACTTCTCCGGCTACTGCATTGCCCTTTAAAACCGCGCCGTCGTGGCGGTAAGTCGGCCGGCCTGGCGAGAAAGCCCCATCGTTCGAAGCTGGCTTCCGATCTGCAAATCCATTTGCATCATTCATTTCCACCGTCTCAATCCGCTCCGGGCCGAGCCCGGACGGTTTCGGAGTAAGGACACCTGTCTTCCGGGGGCGACAGACTTCCCGCGCACACCGTGGCCTTCCATGCCATCGGTCGACGCGCCCACGAGGCTCGGTGCATTGATCGATCGCGCAAATCCTAGCCAAGATCAGAGTTTTCGAGAACCGCAAAGCCGCTCCAGCAACCGCGCAGAGCACGCACAAAGAAAAACTGGGAAGCTTGGGCAATCAGGCCCGCGGTCAGACAGGGTTCTGAGGCTTGAACGAGCGGGAGAGTACTTTGTCGATCTGATCAGGAACTTCCATGCCGAGACTGAAGAGCTCGTGGTTGAGCTCACCCGCATCATCAAAGTTAAGCTGGTGGCTTTTTGGGGCATGCCACAGGACGTAATGCTCGGAGTTCATGAAATCGAGGTGGGCGATGACGAGGCTGTTGTCGCGGTAGAGCCAGATCGCCAGAAGGGCCTTGGACGGAGATCCTCGGGTACGCAGGGTGGGCGTGGTGACCTCGATTTGCTTGTTGGCCATGCCCTGGATGGCGATCTGGCCGGCGGCCCGCCCGCGGATTGACGGGATGACGATCACTCGAAAAGGGCCGATCGGCACGGGCCGGTGGCTGGCGGGCTTGGCACCCGGCGCGCATGGCCCTGGCTCTGAAGAGCTTGAAGCGCTTCCTTCCACAGATCGTGGAGCTGACTCTGGACGAACCGGAGTGGATCGGGGTCGACCAGCCGCATCAGGTTCTTTGACTTGTCTGACTGGGCCGGCTCGCTCGCAAGCTCCACCAGGCTCACCCGGCTGGTGGTGAGCGAGGCTGTCAGGCGATCGGTCTCATCCGGTGCGGCCGCCGCCGCGAACGGGTCGGCTTCGTCGTCGTCGAGCCGCTGGTCCTCGACCATGAGCTCGAGCGATTCGTCGAGCTCGGCGACCAAGGGCGCGGGGACGACCCGGTCGATTGCCTGGTCGAGCTTGACGCCGGCATCCGCAACGTGAAGGATCTTGCCGCTGATGTAATCCCAGATCGCTTCGGTGCGCCCGCGAATCCGGCGGTGCCACCGAGCCCGTTCGATCAAGGGGTAGACGATTTCGGGCCACAACCCCGTGCTGGCCGGGTCGCGGTAAGCGCTCGCCGTCGCGTACCGAAGCACCGCAGTGCGGAAATCCGGCTGCTCTCGCCACACCTCGGCCACCCGGTTCCAGCGCTCGACCAGAATGTCGTCAACCTCCATCCGGGCCGGTGCGAGCAGGTTCAGGTCCGACAGCTTCTGCGGCATCAAACCGGGGTTGAGAACCCCCTGCGGGTCGAGCATCTTCTTCTGGGCATAGGCGCTCTGGTCGCCGATGGCCTTGCGCGTCTGGCGAAACAGCTTGCGCCGGGCTGGGCTCGAACGGCAGAAAAGGTATTTGGACATCACGATTGGCGATAGATACGTCCGCACTTCGACGCGTTCATCAAGGAGCGCGGCTGCTTCTTCGATGGCTTCGTCGGTCGCATCGGCCATGATGGCGTAAGTGACCCCCAGCAGCAACCGCGCACGGTCGGCGTTGCGGGGCTCCATCGGCCGGCGAAGAAAGAGACCGCGCCTCCGCGATCCGCTCAGGAGGTAGGCAAGATAGTGGCCGTGCAGGTAGCGCTCTTCCGGAGTGACCAGAATCGGTTCCGCCAGGACGAGCTCGAGCATTCGGCGAACCAGAGGCGATCGAACCAGGGCGAGCATCCCGCCGGTTCCCGCAACCGTGGCGACGGCAGCACGGTGGGCCGCAATCGAAGGAGCAGGGGGGGCCGCATCAGTCTTGATCGAATCCCCGGCGCGAATGGCCCGGCTCCGTTCAACCGTTGGAACCGAAGGCGCCCCCGCGCCCGCTCCGTTGGCAGCCGGGGCGCTCGAGGCGGGCATGGGCGCCGTCAGTGACGGAGCTGTCACGCTCACGGTTCCCGCGGCGCTCACACGGCCTGATGGCGCCGCCGCCGCGCCTTCCTTGACTCGCTCCCCTTCCTCTCGCAGCGCCTGCGCGACAGCACCCCCGGAAGAAGGCCGGTCCGCGGGTGCCTTGGCGAGGAGCGACAGGATGAGCGCTTCGAGCTCGTTCGAGACGAGCGGATTGCGCGACTGCGGCCGGTCCGGCGCCACCGAATAATGCTGTGACATGATCGCGACGGAAGGCCCGGCAAACGGCACACCGCCGGTTGCCGATTCGTAGATCATCACCCCGAGCGAGTACAGGTCGGTACGAAAATCCAACCGGCTGCCCCGCGTTTGCTCCGGGCTCATGTAGTGCGGAGTGCCTCGGATGACGCCTGATTTCTCGCCTTCATCGGAAAAGGCAAGCATCGAAAGCCCGAAGTCCGAGAGCTTGGGCGAGTCGGCCGATGTCATCAGCACGTTGGCCGGCTTGATGTCGCGATGAACCACTCCTTGATGGTGGGCATAATCAAGCGCATCGGCCACGAGCGCCAGCACGAAAAGCCGCTCGGCGGGCGGAAGCTGTCGCCACCGCTTCGAGTAGCTGGTGCCGTTCACCTCTTCCATCACCAGGAAATAGATCCCAGCCGCCTGGCCGAAATCGTAGATTCGAACCACGTTTTCGTGAAGCAGCCTGGCCGCAATCTGCGCCTCGAGCCGTAGCTTCTTGCCGACCTCCTCGCCGCTCTGCTCCTTGAGCACCTTGATCGCGACTTTACGCTCGAGGAGCTGGTCCTTCGCGGAATAGACCGCTCCCATGCCGCCGCGCCCCAGCTCCTTTTCCAGGAGAAACCTGTCGTTGAGCGTCGTGCCGATCCCGATCACCGCGAGGCTCCCGCGCCTGGATAAAGACTGTCTCGAACGCTATGTTAAGATCTCGTGACGGTTCACACAACGATGCGATCCAGATGTTCGTCGTGCTTGCCGTTCCTTGCGTGGGACGGTCTAATCGTCCCATCTGGTCATGGCAACGCAGGCAGCTCAAACCGCCGCACACCCGAAAGGAGATGACGCATGGACGGCTCTATGCTCCGCCTGTCGCGTTGGGTTCTAGCCGGCTTTTTCTGGATTTGCACGTGCTGCGCGGCGGGCGACGCCTTCGCCCAGGCCCAGGAATCCGGCCGCGGCGGTCAGTCGGCCGGCTCCGCCGATCGCAAGGCCACACCATCCGATCCAGGCAAGACCGACAGTGGCGATGCACGAGCCCCACGTGGCAAAAAACCCGCCGCCCGCGCCGCAGAGCCGAGTGCGGACTACCAGGCCTCGATCCGCCAAACGGTCGAACGCCGCCGCCAGCGCCGCGCACGCCGCGGGCAGAACGCGGCCGATGACACGGCCGCTGTCGGCGCGATCGTTCCCTGGCCCATGCCGCCGGCACTGATCGTTCGCCACACCCGCGAGGTTCACGGCGAAGTCGGCTCATTGCTGTACGGCCTGCGGCGCTCCCCGTAGGGCCGACACGCCTGTCGGCCTAGTTACCCATAGAGCTCGTTCACCTTCCCATACGTGATCTTGGGGGCTTTGATCAGGCCGCCCGCAAGCTTCTCTCCCATCGGGTCGACGTACACTCGCCCTGGCTTCTTCTTGTTGTCGCGATCGGTCTCCACCACGTGGACGTTGAAAATGAAGCCAGTCTCGCCTTCGGCCGTGAACCAGTGAATGTTGTCCTTATGGTCTGAGATGGTCGAGAACTCGC
This sequence comes from uncultured Planctomycetota bacterium, assembly GCA_963823665.1. Taxonomy (GTDB): domain Bacteria; phylum Planctomycetota; class Planctomycetia; order Isosphaerales; family Isosphaeraceae; genus CAVXHV01. The sequence goes on along the minus strand of CAWGMQ010000005.1, from coordinate 1,861,259 downwards.
CCGGCTTGAACACGCGATCGATCGTCGGGCGGATGACATAATGCTCCGGGTGATCTTCCACCCGGTCGTAGTGTCGGCCCCGGAAACTGCCCTTGAGAACGAGGAACCCCGTGGCCATGTTGTCATGACCATGCGGCACAACCGATCGCCCCTTCTTCATCGCGAAGACCTGTCTACCGAAGATCGGTTTCCTTGGCAAACCCGTCATGTGCAGCTCATCGCCGGAAAAGCTCTTGGCTCCCTTCGCCGGGAAGCTTATTCCTCCAGCCAATCGATCGAAGTCGAGAGAAGCCAGCAGCGCCTTCAAGTCCACGCGCCGATACAGCTCTTCGAGCGACTTCTGAAACTCGACGTCTTTCGTCTTGTGGTCGTGGACATCTTTGCTGATCGCGTCGACCTCTTTGAACCAATCGTCGATCAGAGGCCGCACTCCGTCCCCGAACAGCCGGCTCGACCAGAGCCCCTCGATCAAGGCCAGGGCAGTCGCCGATTGCAACGCATTTCGGGCGAATTCGCGGCGAGTCAACGATCCGGTTTCCTGGAGCATGAATGCCTCCCCAGTAGGTCAGGCTTCAGCCTGACATCCGAAGTAGGTCAGGCTTTAGCCTGACGTCCCAACCACTCCCGAGCACACCCAGCAAATTCGCCGAGCGGCGTCAACTGTACCACATCTCGACGGGAGTTCGTTGCATTTCGCTAGAAAAATCGGGCTGCTTTCGCTCTACTATGAATCTATCGACAGACCACATTCATCGGAACGGAGGCAACCTCAATGCCGGGATTTGGGCGTTTCAAGCTGACCGACGCACTGCCGGACCAACCGCCGGCCGATCAAGACGCAGATTTTGCGGAGGGACTGCCTGGTGTCTCACCCGGCGCCAAGGGGAAAGGCAAAGGCAAGAAGAAGGGCAAGCTCGCGCGTGACCAGAGCAAGCTGTCGCAATCTGCCGGCCCCGATGCGGACCCGAGTGCTCGTGAGCGCATGGTTGACATCGGCCGTGGCAACCAGCAAGCCGGCCGCCAGCGTTCCAGCGGAAAATGAGTCATCGCGATGGATCTGGGCCTCTCCAGTAGCGTGGTGGCTATTTTCGGTGCGGCCAGTGGAATCGGCGCGGCGATCGCGAAGACGTTCGCCGCCGAGAAAGCGCGAATTGCCGCCATTGATATCGACCCTCGTGTCGTGGATCTCGTAACGGAGTTTCCCGGATCGATCAGTCTGGTCGTGGATGTCTGTGATTACTCAGCCGTCCAGCACGCGGCTGGGGAGATCACCCGTCGGTTGGGCCAGTGCGAGCATGTGGTTTACGCCGTCGGTGCCGGGTCGGGCAAATTCGGGTTTCCGTTCTGGAAGCTCGAGCCTTCTGACTGGGACCGCGTCCTCAAGATCAATCTGGTCGGCGCGGTGAACGTAGCGCATGCGTTTGCCCCCACGATGGCTCACGCGTTCGCAAACACAACCGCCCGAACTGACATTTCTCCGTCAATTCTTTTTCTCTCGTCGGTGGCAGGCCAGATCGGCTCACAGACCGATCCACCCTACAGCGCCGCCAAGGCCGCCGTGATCAACTTTGCCCAGTGCGCAGCCAAGGACCTCGCACCCTCCGGCGTGCGGGTGAACTCGCTCTGCCCCGGCATGGTGCAAACTCCGCTCAACCGCGGCGTATACGAAGCCTGGGCACGAGATCAGCCCGAATCGGAACGCTCAACCTACGAAGCGTGGTCAGCAGAAAAGATCAAGAAAGTCGTCCCGCTCAATCGCTGGCAGCACCCGGAAGACATCGCGGCCATGGCGGTCTTCCTCGCGTCGAATCGAGCGAGGAACATCACGGGGCAGACAATCAACGTCGATGGTGGATTTGTGATGCACTGGTGACTCACACTCCCGGCATCGCCAGGAAGTTGGCACTGAACGAAGTTTCGGGGAACGCCCGAACCCGGTCGCAAACTCTGCCTTCCGAATCAATCGAATGCAACCGATAGCCCAGCGACTCGAGCTCATGGAGCACCTCGATCGGGTCGACTCCAGCCGTCGCGCAGGTGCCGTCGCCGATCTCGAGCAGGATCAGGTCGATGCGCTTTTCGCGCAGCAGCTCCCGTGCCCCGCGGATCACGCTCAGCTCAAAACCCTCGACATCAATCTTGAGGAAGTCGATCTGGCCCAGCCCTTCAGTCTGTGCGTGTGCACTCAATGTTGTCACGGGTACCTCGATGATTTCATCCGCCGCAAGCTTCTGATGGTTCCAGGTGACATCAAGCGCGGCGAGCGTATTCAGCCCGCTCAGCTCGTTATGCACCCGAAGACGAGCAGTGCCGGAAGTCTCGCCAAGCGCCGATGAAAAGACCTTGACCGTGCTCAGGTCATTAGCCGCCAGGTTGCTCCGCAGCAGCTCCCGCGTCCGTGGCGTGGGCTCGAACGCATGCACCACGCCTTCGCAGCCGATCAAGTGAGCCGCCTCCAGACTGAACATTCCGTGGTTGGCACCCACGTCGACCACGGTCATTCCTGCTTTGAGAACTTGCTCGATCAGGGCGCTTTCGTAGTTCTCGGGATTGCCGTCGCGCAGGTAGTGATACTCGGAGAGGCTCACTGCCTGGTACCGCTGCCCCCAACGGTTATACGACCATGGCGCTTCGTTCCGGATGGCCCGCGATGCGCGCCATTCGATCGTGTTGCGCATTTCCTTGCATCGTCGGGAAAGACCGCGGGCAGCGCGGGAAAGCACGGCGGCGGGAAGCTGGCTCATCGCGAGTTCCTTCTGGCGAGTGAAGTCTTGGTTGAAAATCCAGTCGATTCATCGAGCCGGCTGAAACAGGCTGTGCAGCAACGGATTTCGTCGGCCGCAATGTCGTCCATGTGCCGAACACTGTCAATGCGAGTTTCCTCTTTCCAGGTTACGCAATCGCGGTATGATTCGGACCCACTCCCTTCCGAACGGATTCATCGATCAAGAAGCCATCGATCAAGGAGCGGTCTGGCATGGCACGAATCACACTTGGCAAAGACCGATTTGACACCGAGGCCAGTGCCCTCGAATACCGCGGGCTCGAATCGGGCGACATCTTGTACTTTCCGGATTCTCCGCCGCTCTTGCCCGAGGAGCACCGCAAGTTCCTGGTGACGCAGAAGCAGGTGAGTGCCTCGTACCACAAGAACATCAGCTACCGAACACTCGAAGACCGGCTCAAAGGCGTCGACCAGGACAATCCCGAAGAGCGGGCGAGAGTCCACGAGATCATGCGCGGCTATTCGGGGCAAGCCATCGCCTTCATGGCGAGCTTGCTGAAGAAATACGCCGGTGCCTGGAAGATCGACTTCGCGAGCTTCCGCCCGATCGAGGAATCCGGGCGGCAGGTTTCGCTCCACTCGCGAAATGACCTTCTTCATTTCGACTCGTTTCCGACGCGCCCCTCGCATGGCGACCGCTTGCTGCGGATCTTCACCAACATTCATCCCGAGCGCCCGCGGGTGTGGATCACCACCGACAACTTCGGAGATCTCGCCGGCAAATTCGCCGAGCGCGTCGGCCTTCACCGGAAGCAGAGTGCCCTCCAGACATGTGCCGAGCTGACCGTCCGGGCCGCGGCCAGGATTGGCCTGCCGGTAATCGATCGGCCTCCGTATGACCGCTTCATGCTCAAGATCCACCACGCGATGAAGGAAGACGCTAGATTCCAGCAAACCTGCCGCAAGGACCGCTGGGAGTTTCCCGCTGGCTCGACCTGGATCGTGTTCACCGACAGCGCCAGCCACGCCTGCTTGAGCGGCCAGTTCGCCCTCGAGCAAACCTTCATCATCCGCCGCTCGAGCCTGGCCTGCCCGGAGATCGCCCCGATCGCGATCCTAGAAAAACTGGCCGGTCACCCGCTGGCGAAAATCGCGTGAGCCGCCGCCGAGCGTTACGCCAAGATACGACTGACGAGGCCAGTGCTCATATGTAGCAGGCACACTCCGTGTGCCGCCCGCTCATCGAGCCCGGATGTTTGAGTCGCTCCTCATCTCGATTTCGTCCCGGCAATCGCCCGCCGGATCATTCGGTTCACGTCATCGTTCGCATGGATTGGAGTCAGCTTCACGGCGGGGTGGGCCGTCGCATAAACGCGGAAGATCTCATCGGCAAACGCCTGCCCAATCTCCTCGACACCCGAGAAATCGAGAAACACTTCCTCGAACGATTCAAGCCGAGCCAGGATGCGCTTGGCCTGGGACCGAGAGATGAGCAGGTCTGTTCCGTACTGGGCCAGCTTTAAGGGTATGTCCGTCTTGGAGAATTCGAAGTCTCCGGACTCCAGGTTTGAATAAAAGTCGAAGACTTCCCGGAGCAGGCGCGGGCTGTCGACGGCGATCGTCATCTCGACTGAGGTGCCGCTCGCACGGTGGTCATCCGCCTTCGACGAAATCATCCACTGTGCGGGCAATCCTGCGATGTAGCGAAGCCATGTCTGGTTCGCAATCACGTCGAATCGGTCAAATAACCGTGCCGAGAAGAAGAATCCCTGCCCTGAGTGCCGGCTCGGGTCCGTTGTGAGCTTGCCCTTCAAGAGTTCGAAAATTGCCTGCCGATCATCTTCCAGATTGAACCCCGAACGAACCTTCTCGAAGATGCCTATTCCATTATCTTTGACACCAAGCGTGATCGTTCGGGCAGATCGGCCGATGAAAATCTGCGCTGTGGCTCCTTCCGAGTGCTCGATCGCGTTGTTGTACATCTCCGTGAATCCATAATCGCAGATCCTGAGGATGCTCTCCGGGAGGCCTGCGAGCACCGGGGCGACAATCAGTCGCCAAACGCGTTCTTCATCTTGATTCGCCGCTAATGGCAGAGTTCTTTCGACGACCTGAGTTTTGAGGCCATAGCGCTTGCGGCGTGCTTGTCCGCTCGCCTCGATCTGACCTTCCCGAACAAGCGCCGTCAGGTGTCGATGCACAGCTTGACGCGAAACGCCGAACTCCTCTGACGCTCGCTTCGCGATCTCGTGCGGGTATTCGTCCACGAAACGCAGGATGAATCGACGGATTTCATTGCCCGCGCGGTTTTCCACACAATCCTCGTTCGTCAACTCATCCCGCCAAATTTGTCAACCAAGGCCAGATGAATTGTAAACGTCGCGGTATTCGACCGAAAGTGTCGATGGCTGGGCCAACGAGTTCGGCCAACCGTTGTGAGTGGGCAAGATAATGAGCGGTTCAGCCGTGTCCCTTCCTCCGGGGCGAGTCTCAGGCTACGGGGCAGCGAATCGCGGCCCCCATTTCAGCGGCCCCCATCTCCAAGGTGCTGTCGGGAGGTAGATGAACTGCCAGGTGAGGACACGTCTGATGCTTCGCTCCAAATTGCTTCGGTGTCGTCGGACCGAAGCGCGCAAGAGGAAGGAGTTGGGCGGGTGGCCATCGCCCACTGAAGGATCGTGGAGCTGCCCCGGATCATGCGGCGAGCCCGGCGACGCCGCGCCCACCTTCATGTCCACTTTTCCCCTTCCCGGATCGCCGCGCTCCCTGAGTCGCCGCCGGCCGGCTGAAGCGCGGCCTCTTCGGCGTCAGCCTCGGCGGGAGGGCCCACTCGGGACCTGCGGCCCACGGTGCGGATCGCCAGCCCCGAGAGGATGGCGGCCGACAGGATCAGGATCACGTCCCAGAAGGCGACCCATCCGCTCATGATCGCGATCACCGCCGGGTGGTTCCTCTGGAACAGGAGAGTGCTGTAGGCCGGCAGCACGCTCGCCAGGGCCAGGCCCCACCGAAAAAAACGCGGATCGTCGAAAATGAGCAGATAGACGATCGGCCAGCCCACCGTCATGAGCAGGACCAGGCCGACGCTCGCAGCGATCGCCCGGCGCCGGCGCCCGATCCAGACCCCTAGCGCCGCGCCCAGGCTGACGAACAACGCCCCATGGACCAGGACCGTCACCGTCGCCAGGGCGGCGGCCTTCAGCGGGGCGCCGCGGGTCTGGGTCGGCGCGGCCGGCCCGGCCTCCGCGATCTCCTCTTCGGTCGCCAGCCGGACCGTCATGCGACCGGAGGCATCGGTCGTGGTCGCGTAGGTATCCCCCGAGGGATTCATCTCGATCCGGACCGAGCCGCCCCCGGGGAGCGGCTTGACCTTCGTCGCGACCTGGAGCGCCATCGGGGCCGTGGCCAGCGCCAGGGCGACCAGCGCGGGGCCGATCGCCAGCAGCAGGACCAGGCGGAAGGCCTCCCACCACCGGATCGCGAAGGACTTCCGGCCCGGAATCGCCGCCGTCGACACCGGGGCCATCCCCGGCGATGGCCCGGCGGGAGACATCGACGACGCGGCCAGCGCGGCCACCAGGACGAAGCCGACCGCGACGAGGAAGATGCAGGCCGACACTCCGTTGTCCACCGCGGGCATGGAGTCCCGGGTCCCCTGGACCAGGGCCGCGATCCCGCCGACCAGGCCGCCGATGCCGAGCAGCCCAGCCAGGACCACGACGATGTCGGAGAGCAACGGCGCGCGCCCGGGTCGGTCGGGGATGCGGTCGAAGCAGCGGTCGAACGTGCGGACGGTCAGCCACAACAGCCCCAGGGCCAGCGCCAGGAACTCGATGTCCCAGAGCGTGATCCACCAGAGGTCCTCGCTCCCATATCGGCGACGATCGACCACGATCCCGATGAGGTTGTAGGCGGCCACGACGGGGCTCAGGCACGCCGGGCCCGGGTGTCGGATCGGGCCCATGCCCATCACCGTGACGAGGATCGGCAAGCCGGCGCCCACCATCACGGCGAACGCCACGCTCAGGGCGATCGCCCGGCTCTGGCGCGCGATCCAGACGGCCAGCGCCAGGCCGACGCTCGCGATCAAGGCGCCGTGGGCGAGGATCGTCGCGACCAGGAGGCCGGCGCCGAAGAGCACCACGCCGTCGGACAATTTCTCGTAGTATATGGCCGAGAGTCCCGGCGGGAGCGTCGGCCTGACGGCCAGGGCCAGGGCGAGTCCCAGCAGTCCCGGCCCGATCGCCAGCAGCGCGACTTGACGCAGCGTCGCCAGCCACTTGCCCAGGACGATCGTCGGGGTGGAGAGCGTGGTCGCGGCCAGGAGGTCGAGGCTGCCCCGCTGGCGCTCTTCGGCCATCGACGTCGGCGCCGCGGCCGAGAGCATCAGCAGGCCGAAAATCAACTGAAGGATCGCGCCGCCGATCCCAACGATCAACCCGACGGGCGGCGTGCGCGGAGGGATGTCGATACCCTGGGTCAAGGCGATGACGGCGCCGACGACGCAGGCGACGCCGGTCGAGCCGACCAGAAGGACCATCAGGATCGTCGCCCATTGCGATGGCCGCGACCGATGCCACTCGCGCCAGAGCACGGGATTGCCGTCGAGCGCCGGGCCGGGCAGGCGTCGCGTCAGCCGGCCGAGCCAGCCGAGCCGGGGCCCCTTGCGGCTTTCGTCGGTCCCCCGCCGCGCGACCGGCCGCATCCGCCAGACCGCCAGGACCACCAGCACGACGGAAGCCCCCAGCGTCGCGGCAAAGAAACCGAGGTAGTCCCAGAAATCGACCTGGCTGGGCGCGCCATACGGGGCGAACGCCAGGTAGTACGGGTCCGCCACGAGGCTCCAGGGGGGCGGCGGGCCGACAACCCTCGCCAAGGCCAGGGCGGACCAGGTCGGCCAGAGGAGCAGTACGACCGCCCAGAAGGTGTAGACGACCAGCACGACCTCGTGCAGCTTGCGGGCCCACACCGACAGCGCCATCGCCATCGCGCAGCCGAGCAGGGCGACGGCCAGGATGATCGCGAACGCGAGCGTCAGCGCGCGGGGATCGATCCCGCCCAACAGCGACGCGAGCGCCAGTACCGGCCAGGAGCAGGCGACCAGGCCCAGGACCGGCAAGAGCTGCGCGGCGAGCTTGCCCAGGACGATCTCGGGGTCGGAGAGGTCGGTGACAAGCATGTGGGCCAGGGTGCCGCGGGCGCGGTCGACGCAGATGGCGCCGGCGGTGGCCGCGGGGGCGGCGAGCATGACGAGGGTCAGCTCCACGCCGATGATCGCGTAGAAGTACGCCACGCCGAGTGCGGCATATTCCCGCCATGCATACGTCGAGTCGATCGTTGCGCGCGGCATGGCGATCGTCGCGATCGCGGCGAGCAGCAGGGCGACGCCGGCCGACCGGATGGCGTAGGTCTGCCAGCGCCGCGAATTGGCCAGGCACTCATAAAAAAAGACCGGTCCCAGCCCCCAGCGCATCGCTTCAGGCCCTCGCGCGGCGCGGCCCGCGTGATTCTCTGCCCGGGCCATCCCTCCCCCATCGTAGGGCCAACGGACATCAGTGGCAAGGATCTTCTCTGACATTCGTCGGGGGCACCGCGAGCACCGATGCGCAGGCTTGGGTCAGTCGCTCGATCACCGCGCGGGCCTCGGGGGTGTGATCAAGTCGGAAACATCCCAGACCAGGGCCGTGGCGTCCTCGCTGCCCGAGACGATCGAGCGGCCGTCGGGCGTGAAGACGACGGTGTTGACCACTCCGCGATGCCCCTCGAACCGCCGCCGCTCGCGGCCGGTGGCGAGGTCCCAGACGCGGACCGTCTGATCGCTGATCGTCTGCGAGCCCCCACTGCACGAGGCCAAGAGCTTGCCGTCGGGGGAAAAAGCCAGGCCGCGTGTGCTCTCCTCGTGGCCTTCCAACGTGGCAACCTGCTTGCCTGAAGCGAGTTCCCAGAGGCGGATCGCCGGATCGAATTCGACCGCTCTCCGTTCCTCATCCCGGACGACCACTCCTCCTGTTGCCAGGAGCCGGCCGTCGGGGGAGAGTGCCACAATCCTGTTGTGGATCTTCGACCGGACGGCCCATCGTACCTCCTTGCCCGAGCTGATCTCCCAGATGCGAATCCCTTCTTTCTCAGCCGTGATCACTTGTTGGCCGTCGGGGGTCGGGAAGATGGGGATCGAGCTCGCCGTGAATTCGTTGGCGGCCTTTTGATCCCGGAACGTGGCCAGTACCTTGCCCGAGGCAACGTCCCATACCCGAAGCTCAGCGGCGACCATCTTTCCATCCGCAGAGAAGGCGGCGGAGTCGACGTAGTTATGCTCGGCCACAGGAACTCGAGGGAACCGGCGAATCTCCCGCCGTTCCGCCACGCTCCAGAGCAAGAGTTTCCGGCCCATGCTATCCGCCACGACCAAGGTCTGGCCATCGGGAGACATGGCGAGCCCAGAGATCACGCCGACGAAGTCGGCGACGAGGCCAAGCTCGCGCCCTGTGGAGGAGTCCCACCGCCGGATGGTGCCGTCGGAGTAGGCGCTCGTGAAGAGTGTCCCGTCGGCCGGCGAGATAATCAGTCGGTGGACGCCCGACCGATGGCCCGCCTGCGGCGATGCTGCGCGGCCGGTGGCCACGTCCCAGAGCCGGATCACCGGCTCCGCGCCGGTCGAGGCGATCGTCTTGCCGTCGGGGGCGAAGGATAGCGACATGATCCACTGCCCATGCGCGGGGATCCGGCGCAACTCCGTGCCGTGGACGACATCCCACAAATGGATCTCGGCCAGTGCTCCCGGCCCCGCGCTCGCCGTCGCGAGTGTGGTCGAGGCGAGGATCGTTCCATCGGGAGAAAACTCCAGGCAGTTGATCTCCTCCCTGGCGACCGGAATTTCGCCCCCTTTCACCCTGGGCGGGATCGCATGCTCCTGCCCCAGCCGTGGGGTGGTCTCCCGGCCGGTGGCCAAATCGTAGACCCGAATTGTCCGGTCGGTGACGCCGGCGAACAGCCGCTTGCCATCCCGCGAGAAGGCGACCGAGCGCACGCCAAAGCCTTCGATCGGGAATCGCCTCAGTTCCCGTACCGAGGCGATATCCCAGAGCTGGATCGCACTCGTCTCCCGATCCGCGCCGGCACGCTCAGATTGATCGTGGTTCGCCGTGGCCAGCGTGCTGCCGTCGGGAGAGAACGCGATGTCCCAGAGGTCGGGCCGGCTCCCTTCGATACGGCGCCGGCGCTCTGTCGGAGCGGTCGTGTCCCAGAGATGGATAAATACTTCGTTCTTCCTGCTGGCTTCATCATGCCAGGTGGTCGCTGCGGCCACGGTCTTACCGTCGGGAGAGAAGGTCAGATGATGGTAGCCCACTTCCCTCGTCTCGTGCCATCGCCGACGCTCTTGGCCCGAGGCAAGGTCCCAGAGCCGGAGCCGACTCGGGACTTCTTCGATTGTCGCCATCGCCTTACCGTCGGCAGAAATCGCGATCTCTCGGAACTGGCTCTCGGGATTGCCGATGGTTCGTGCGATCCGTCCTGTGGCTACGTCCCAGACGTGTACGGCATCGTTCCCATTGACTGCGACCAGAGATTTGCCATCGGGGGTGTAGAGGGCCTGTCGCACAAAAGTGCCCTCGTTGAAACGGACTGTCCCCATGCGCGCGCGGGCGTATTTCGGCAGTGGATCACCGAAGCGATCGACCGGAGTCGATGGGGGTCGGACTTCCGCGACTGGGGTGGGGTCGGGCCGTTGCGGCGCCGCGAGGGCATCCCGTCGGACGGATCCCGGGCCAGCAGTCATCAGGATGAGGGAGAGACCAGCCGCGGCCATCTTGATGCCCGCGCCGAAGAGCCGGCCAAGCTGCCGGCCGATCTCGCCCGCCGATGAACTCGCCATGGTGATGCCTCCGTACGACAATCTTTAGTCCTCGGCTCTGGAAGGACACGTCTCGTTGAACACCACCGGGAAGAACGCGTTGGATAAACTATCGTAATCCCTGTGTACAATATAGCCGTAGTGCTGCTCGTTCAGCCGAGGACGACGATGGGCATCCTTTCGCGGAAGAAGCGCGATCACTGGGCTTCTTTCCTCTCCGGCAACGGCAGTCGTGAGGTCGCCTGCGATCATGATTTCCCCCAATTGAACCATCGCGACGATCACGGGAGAATCAGGGGCGTCGATTTCGAGCTTCTCCAGGCCGTCTTCAACGGACAACCACGGTCGCAGCGGTGAGGATCGAGCATGAGAAGTGCGCCTTGAGGCAACGCTATGAAACGATTTCGACTCAGTACGCTCATACTTCTGGTCGTGATCGCTGCGTTGATCTTCGCCCTCGTAGGCGAACGATGGCGCGCGGCTCACCGCGAAGCGGTGCTGGAAGCCCGATTGGCCCAAGCGAACGAAGTGATGGCTGAGCATTATTCATTGGGGTTCATTGAAATCGCGGACAAGCCGGCCCAGACGAAGCAGAAGAAATGAATGAACTGATGGGATGGCAGATGGCGAGCGAATGCAGAACCCAAGGGAAGATCACTGCCGGGAACCGTGGCTTATGAGATTGCTTCACATGACGACACGCCAGTGGATGATCCTTGTCGCGATCGTCGCGCCCGCATTGGCTTTGCTTGTGTTCCTGCGGCGATTGGCAGCGAACAAGGTTGCCGGCTTCATGCAACAGGTTCGTGATCTGGCCGGCCTGCCGCCTGATGCCTCTCTTTCCGATTTCAACGTGCCCGTGACCAGAGACGTGGCGAATTGGATCGATATTGATAACCTCTTGAGTCGCTTCTGGATCATGCTGCTGACGTTGATTGTGCTGGCAACGTGGGTAACGATCGCTTATTTCCCCGGCGGCGCAGTCGAACCAAACACTCCACGCAATGAGCCCGGGAAACAATGAGGCAGCGCATCATGGCGGCGCCGGACCTGAGGAATGTGATTGAGCACCTCACGAAGCAGTGGCTCGTCGCGCCTACCCATGTGGAGTTGGTTGAGGTCGTTCGCACAAGCGGTGCGCTGCCCGTCTACGCGGGCATCGGCGCTACATTACTACTTCGTCCCGACGGCGAGATTCTCTGTTTTCCCTGGGACTCACTCGGAGCGCCAGCACCCGAGTCCAACCCAGTCTGGCGGCTGATCGCGGTTGTGGTAGGGGCCGAGACGTACCCGGAACTTCGGCCTCTCCTGCCGGTACGTCCCTTCGAAACCCCAGATTGCCAGTGGTGCGCGGGAACCGGCCGATTTCGCATCGGCGAATCAGACCGCCGAAGCGGCGTTATTTGCGGAGAATGCAACGGACTTGGCTGGCGGAACACGGCAGGCTAACATCAGCGCCAGGCAGGTCAATCTGTTGGTTCCCCTGTTTCGCACGAGGCGGGATAAACCGCTTCGAACCACACCCTGGCTTCCGTGTCGTCTTGGTAGCGGACGGCAGTTCGCCTTAGGGGTGACCTGACCCGGCGAAATTGTTCTTGATCGCCGAACATCATCAGAAGCGGTGTTTTTACCCCGTAGTCGTCATCGACAAAAATCGGAGCGTACGTCCGGTATCCCATATGCTCATAGAAACCGACCAAATGGGGACTACAGTCTCCAAAGTTCAGCCGGAGACCTCGCTCTCGAGCGTCGCAGTACGCCGCATCCATCAAATGAAGGCTTAGCCGGGACCTCCGGTGATCGCGTGCAATGATGAACCGGCTGGTCGTGCAGATCGAGCGTATCCCGAATCGCCGGATAGCCTCGGTCATCCCGAATCTCTCGATGAGCGCCTCGGGAGCCTGGACGTCGCTGAGAAGAGTCGCCCGCAATGATGCGATGACACGGCCTTCGGAAAATGCTGCGTACTGGATACTGCAATCATCCAGGCCGTCGTGGATCGTGCGCGTCCGTTGATTAGCGTCGCGGGGCTTCAAGCCCTGCTCCTCGACGTAGACTTCATATCGGAAGCGATAGAGGGGTTCACATTCTGCGCCGGGATTCAGTCGCACGACCTCCAATCCCATGGTTACGCCTCGGAGTCAACCTCCTGGAACATTCGTAGATAGAGCCTGCAAGAGACTTCGGCGGCACGGAGCACGGCGACGCGATCCGGGTCCTTGATCGCGTACTTGGTGATCTGCTCTTCCAGTTCAACAATATGAACTCGATCGGCTTCGCCGTGACCAGCCACGAACTCAACCCCGTCTTTCACCAGGCCGAGGTTCGTACGGATTCCCTGGGCGGCTTCCCGACCAAGATCGTCGCCAACCGCTTCCAGGATATACATCCATCCGAAAAGACCGATGGGATTGGAGTGGCCAGCCAGGTAATAAGTGTAGCCGATCATGGCTGTGCACGAGGGCACGGGGTAGGCGGCACGAATCTCCGTATCCGTCATTCCGAGTGCCTTCAGGTCTTGATAGGCCCATAGATCATGCCCTTGCTCTTCGCTCGCGTGGTGAAGAAGATAGCGCGCGAGCTCAGGGTGGGTAGACAAGCAACGGCTGGCTGCCAGCGCCATGACGATTGGGCTGTGCGGCGCGTACTGAGCCGCGACCCGTGACAGGTAGACCTGATATCGCCCGCTGAGCCTATCTTTGTCCCGGACGTCGCTTGCCTTTTCGAGGGCCGAGTGCACGAGCTCCGTCTCTCGCAATCGGTCATTAAGGTCTTTCCTTAGTCTTAGTAAATCGTCCATCGGGTTCTCGCTCGCGTTGGGATTTGTCAGCCTCAAGCGGATGGGCTTGGGCACGGCACGTATTAAACCAGGGCCAATGATCTGGTTCTAGAAGACGGTCGTTCGAATTCCATTTCTGTAAAAACCGAAACTGATGGTTCTCGGTGCTCCATAGTTGACGTTCCGAATGGGAGACACCCAAGAATTGGCATATGCCGGTTGGCGCCTCCTCGCCTCACGCCTTGCTTTATAGCTCATCTGAGAGAAGATATTGAACGGTTTCACTGACGCTCGACGCGGGAAGGGTTGGACGACGTCGAGGAATTGAGCGTGCCGGAGATCGTCCGACACCTCGCCGCAAACATCGTCCTATCTCCGTGACAGACATAACTCAATTGGATTCGTAAACATGCTTATTCCCACTTTCTTCCTTCCGGCCTTCACGATCGTCCACGTCGCCTTCAGCCTGGTCGCGATCGCCTCGGGGTTCGTCGTCGTGTTCGCGATGATCGCGAACAAGCAACTGAATGGCTGCACGGCTTTCTTCCTGGCGACGACCATTTTGACCAGCGTGACCGGCTTCGGCTTCCCCATCAATGGCATGACGCCGGGCATCGCGTTCGGCATCATCTCGCTGGTCGTCCTGGCTGCGGTGATCTACGCCCGCTACCCTCGGCACCTCGCAGGCATTTGGCGCCGGGTATTCGTGATCGGTGCGGTGTTCGCCTTCTACCTCAACTTCATCGTGCTGATCATCCAGTCCTTCTTGAAGGTTCCGGCACTGCACGCCTTGGCCCCGAATCAAAGCGAGCCGCCTTTCATGATCGTTCAGATCGTTTCGCTGGTTGCGTTTATCGTCCTCGGCACGCTCGCGGTGAAGCAGTTTCGGGAGCAGCAGTTCTAACGCGTGCGGATGGATCGCTTTGTTGCCAGCACGTCGATGAGACCTTTTATCTCTCTGTCTTGTTCCCGGGAACACGATCGTTTGAAGGGCGGCGATGAGATGAGACAGATCGCGAAATCAGAGCCAGTTTCCAACTCATTGGAGAGCGCCACCAAACAGCGGCTCCTTCCTTGTTCTCTTCCGTCGAAGCATTTTGAACTCTGAACCGCCTGGAAGAACCAGTGACCTGCATCTGGTCCGGGCTTGAACAAGGAAGACCGTGCCGACCTCCGAATCCACCTGCTGGACGATGATCCGCGCCGCCGCGGCTGGCGACCCGGTCGAACGCGAGGAATTGGCGCGGCGGTATCTGGGCATCGTTCGCTCTTATCTCGCCGCACGCTGGCGTGGGACGGCGTTGCGCGAGGAACTCGACGACGCCACCCAGGCTGTCTTCGTTGAGTGTTTCCGCCACGGGGGCGCGCTGGACGCCGCGGGGCCAGGTCGGGTCCCGGGCTTCCGCGCATTCCTCTACGGGGTCATCCGCAACATCTCCCGCCGCTTCGAGAGCCGGCCTGTCCGCGCCGCCGACCCGTTACCGGAATTCGCGACGGATGACGCCAGCCAATCCCGCCTCTTTGACCGGACCTGGGCGCAGGCGATCATGGCCGAGGCCGGTCGGTTGCAGCTGCCAAGGATGATTCCGGAGCCGGCCGGACCGGCGCGGGCGAGACAAGAAATCCGACGATGGACTTGGGCGCCCTCGCCGCCGACTCGCTGGAGGTGGGCCTGGCGGCCGCCTTCGGCAAGAACTCGGGCCCGCCACGCTCCAGCGTCGGCCATGTGCGGCCGGTGCTGCTCAAGGAAGCCGAAGGCGAAAGCTCGCTGGTCGTCAAACCGACGTCCGACGCCATTCCTCTGAAAGAACAGGCCGGCGATCGGTATCGCTTCGATGGCGAGATCGCGCGCGGCGGCATGGGGGCCGTGCTGCGTGGTCGTGACGTCGACCTGGGGCGTGCTCTGGCGGTGAAGGTGCTGCTGGAGAAATACGCCAATCGGCCCGACGTCGCGCGGCGGTTCATTGAAGAAGCCCAGATCGGCGGGCAACTTCAGCACCCGGGCGTGGTGCCGATCTACGACATCGGCCGGTTCGGCGACCGGCCCTTTTTCACGATGAAGCTGGTGAAAGGGCAGACGCTCACGGCGATTCTCGGCGAGCGAACCGACCCCTCGGCCGATCGTCCTCGCTTGCTGGGCATTGCTCTGCACGTGTCGCAGGCGATGGCGTATGTCCACGCCAAGGGAGTCATTCACCGCGACCTCAAGCCTGCGAACATCATGGTCGGGGCGTTCGGCGAGGTCCAGGTGATGGACTGGGGGCTCGCCAAGGTCCTGGCCGAGGGGGGTATTCATGATGAAGAACGCGCCATCCGGGCTCTTCAAGAGCCGCAAGAAACGGTCATTCGCACCGCGCGGAGCACGGGCTTTCACGGTAGCTTCGGCACCGACACCGAGGCCGGCTCGATCCTGGGCACCCCGGCGTACATGGCGCCCGAGCAGGCCAGCGGCGACATTGCCCACCTCAACCGTCGCGCCGACGTTTTCGGCCTGGGCGCGATCCTGTGCGAGATCCTGACGGGCAAGGCGCCGTATGTGGGCCGGTCCAGCGAGGAAGTGCGGCGCAAGGCGGCCAACGGCGACCTGGCCGATGCCACCGCGCGGCTCGACGGCTGCGGCGCCGATGCAGAGCTCATCGCCTTGACCAAGAAATGCCTGTCGCCCGATGCCATCGACCGGCTGAGGGATGCCCAGGCGGTGGCCGACGGGCTGTCGGACTACCTGGCTGGCGTTCAGGAGCGACTCCAGCAAGCCGAACGCGAGCGAGCCGTGGCCGAGGCGAAGGCTGTCGAGGAGCGTCGGCGGCGCCGCGTTCAGCTCGCGCTGGCGGCGTCTATCCTTGCATTCACAGCCCTGGGTGGCCTGAGCACGACCTATTTCCTCCAGCAACGAGCCGAAGGGGCCCGTCTGCGAGTCGAACAGGCTGCGGCGGTCGACCGGATCGTCGGCCAGGCGGTCACGCTTCGCGACCAGGCCAAGGGGAACCCCGAAGACGTCGCACGCTGGCAGGTCGCCCTGGCCGCGGTCAAGCAGGCCGAGGCCGCCGGTGACGAGGCCGCGGCGCCTCGGTTGCTCGCGTTACGCGAGGAAATCCAGGCTGGGCTAGATGCCGCCCAGCGCGACAAGACCCTGCTCGATCGCCTGGTCGATATCCGCTCGGCCGAGGCCGACGACCAGGACGGCTCGATCAGCGATCGCGACTACGCCGACGCCTTCCGTGAGGCCGGGATCGATGTGGCCAGGTTGTCGCCGGCCGAGGCGGGCGCCAGGATCAAGGCTCGGCCACCTTCCGTCGCGACGGCCCTGGCCAGTGCTCTCGACGACTGGGAGTCAGTCCGCCGCGACAAGCGAAAAGACGCCGCCGGTGCGGCGAGCCAGAGCCAGGCGGCACAGATCGCCGACCCCGACCCCTGGCGGACCGACCTGCGCAACGCCCTGAACGAACCCGACAAGGCGGCCCGGCTGACGCGTTTGCAGGCCCTGGAAAAGAAAGCGAACTACGACGCCCTGGGCCCGATCAGCCTGCACCTGCTGGGGTCGGGTTTGATCAAAGCCGATGACCCCGCGCTGGCCGAGTCGGTATTACGCAAGACCCAGGAGCGGCACCCGCGGGATGTCTGGATCAATTACGTGCTCGGGCAGGCGCTCGAGAAACTGTCGCGCGGCGACGAGGCGATCCGCTTCTACACCGCCGCGCGCGCCATCCGGCCCGAGACCGCCCACGAGCTGGCCCATTCCCTGGGCAAGCGGGGCGATCGCGACGAGGCCATCGCCGTGTTCCGCGATCTCCGCGGATTACGTCGAGGCAACGCAAGACATCTCGGTTGTCTGGGCGAGGCGCTCAAGGCGACTGGCCGGACGCGCGAGGCCGAGGAGGCGTTCGAAGCCGCCATCGTCGCGGGACGTGAGGAGGTCAGGCTCAAGCCAGGCTCCGCATATGCCCACTTCGCCCTGGGCAGAGCGCTCAAAGGCAAAGGCCAGTTGGACGAGGCCATCGCCGGTTACAGGAAGGCCATCGAACTCGACTCGAAGCTCGCCGCGCCTCACATCAACCTGGGCACTGCGCTGAAGGACAAGGGCCAGGTGGACGAGGCCATCGCCTGCTACAGGAAGGCCATCGAACTCGACCCGAAGAACGCCACGGCCCAAGAAAAACTGGGCAATGCACTGAAGGACAAGAGCCAGTGGGACGAGGCCAGCGCCTGCTACAGGAAGGCCATCGAGCTCGACCCGAACTTCGCCATCGCACACAACAACCTGGGTGCCATTTTGTGCGATGTGAAGCGGGATTACGACGCGGCCATCGTCTGCTTCCGCAAGGCCGTTAAACTCGCCCCGAAGCAAGCCGCAGTCCACGCCAACCTGGGCACTGCGCTGCAGGGCAAGGGCCAGGTGGACGAGGCCATCGCCTGCTACAAGAAGGGCATCGAACTTGACCCGACGTTTGCCGTGGCCCGGACTCTGCTTGCGAACGCCCAACTCATGGCAGCCGTCCAGGACAAGCTCCTCGTGTTCCTGAAGGGTCAGTTCCAACCGACGACCAGCGACGAGCGCCTCGGCCTCGGCAACTGGTGCGAGAACAAGAAGCTCCATCACGCGGCAACCAGCCTGTACGCCGCCGCCTTCGCTGCCGACCCTAAACCTGGCGACGACCTGAACGCCGGCCACCGCTACGCCGCCGCCCGGTTCGCATCGCTGGCCGCCGCCGGCCTGGGCGAGGACGCGGCCAAGCTCGACAACGCGGAACGCACCCGCCTGCGCAAACAGGCCCTCGAATGGCTCCGCGCCGACCTGGCTCTGCGCACCAAGCAACTGGAGAGCGGCAAGCCCGCCGACCGCGCCGCGGTGCAGCAGACGGTGCGCGGCTGGCAAAAGGACACCGACCTGGCCGGCATCCGCGACGCGGCCGCCCTGGCCAATCTCTCAGGCGAAGAACAGAAGGCGTGTTCCCAGCTCTGGACCGACGTCGCGGCGCTGCTGAAGAAGGCGAACGCCCCACAGAGCCTCGGCTCGCTCTTGCAGCAACTACCCGAGGCCCGCAAGGCGCTCCCCAAGGAGAGCCCGCAACTGGCCGGATTGCTCGCGCAGATCGGCCTGGGCCTCCTGGAGCAGAAGAAGTGGACCGAGGCCGAGCCGCACCTCGAGGCGGCGAACAGGAGCCTGAACATGAGCAAGGTGGCATTTCTTGGGCTGGGTGCGATGGGTTCGCGCATGTGGAACCCTCACCTCATCCGGGACGCCGAATCGATGCTGACGGACAACTTCGAGACTCAGTTCCCGGTGCGGCTCCTCGAAAAGGACCTGGGCTACACTGTGCAAACTGGGGGAGGAGAAGCATCGATGCCAACCGTGAGCGCTGTACGAAGCATTTTCCGAAGAGCGATCGATGAAAACTTCGGCAACCTCAATGTGACTGCGATTGCGAGACTGTTCTCCGTACAGCCGCCAAGCGCGCTGCCGTCTTGTTGATCGAAACTGACTCCAAGCCGTTGATCGGCCCCATCGTGCGCCAATTCCCCCGCCGCTATAATCGCGGAAACCATCCGAGCTGAGTGAGTTACCAGGAGAACCCGAATGCCGAAAGCCATGCGCATCACCGAGACCGGCAGCCCCGATGTCATGCGATGGGAAGACGTCGAGGTCGGCGAGCCGGGAGAGGGTCAAGCCCGCATCCGCCACACTGCGGTCGGCGTCAACTTAATCGACACGTACCACCGCTCCGGCCTGTACCCGCTCCCCTTGCCGACGGGGATTGGCAGCGAGGCCGCCGGAATCGTTGAGGCGGTCGGCCCCGGCGTCACGGTCGTCAAACCCGGCGATCGTGTGGCCTATGGAGGAGGGCCGCCCGGCTCTTACGCGGAGAGTCGCCTGATCCCGGCGAGTATCCTGGTGCCGATTCCGGGTGGCGTGTCGGACGAGACCGCGGCGGCCGTCATGCTCAAGGGCATGACCTCGCAATACCTGATCCGCCGGACTTACCCGGTCAAGGCAGGCGAAACGGTTTTGTTCCATGCCGCCGCCGGAGGAGTCGGACTGATCGCCTGCCAGTGGCTGAAGGCGCTCGGCGCGACGGTCATCGGGACGGTGGGGTCGGATGAGAAGGCGGACGTCGCCAGGGCCCACGGCTGCGACCACGTCATCATCTCGACCAGGGAGGATATCGCCAAGCGCGTGCGGGAGATCACCGGCGGAGCGGGCGTTCCTGTCGTCTACGACTCGGTCGGAAAAGACACGTTCATGGCCTCGCTCGACTGCTTGAAGCCCCTCGGAATGATGGTGAGTTTCGGCAATGCCTCCGGGAAAGTGCAACCGTTTGATGTCGGCATCCTGTCCCAGAAGGGCTCGCTCTACCTGACCCGGCCGACCCTCGGGGCCTACACGGCAACTCGCGCGGACCTGGAGGCGACGGCCAAGGATGTGTTCGCGGTGATCCGCGAGGGGAAGGTACACGTTGAGATCCGGCACCGCTACCCGCTCGCGGAGGCCGGGCAAGTCCATCGCGACCTGGAGGGGCGAAAGACTATCGGCTCGATCGTCATGGTGCCGTGACGTCGCCGGTAAGCTGCCCAAGGGTACGAATACAAATCCGCATCAGTAGTCCAAGCCATTACTAGGCGGGCCGAACGGTTCTTTGCGGCTCGCTGAGGCTTTGCCTATTCATCGTAAAGAATTCTCTTTCTGGCCACATGCTTTCTCTGTGGAGACCGGTAGAGTGGCCGTCTCTGCTCTTTTTAATCATGGATAGGTGCTTTCGCGAGCGTTTCCACACGGGTCAATGGAGTGGAGCATGCTCACTTCCTGCGAGCGACTTGGTTTCGCAGGGACGCGGGGGCCTTGTTAAACACATGATGAATTAAGACGATCTCATCTGTCTGGGCCGTTGTGCGCGCCCGCCGGTTCTGCGCGGCGCATGAGCAACGCCACGGATCGGTGTGCGCACGGCATCACGCTAATTCCAGCTCCGCCTAGGGGCTCATTTTCGCGTCGGCATGTTGTCTGTGGAACACGCCGATCTCGCGCATTCAAACTGCGAACGAGCGGACTGCGCGGCGCGCGTCCATGCGTGCGGCCGCCGCAGGGCTCCGCCAAGCGCCGCGCGAAACCGGCTCGGCTCCCCATGTGTGTAATCTGCATATCGCGTGTGATTGACATGATGTTAAGGAGCACTCACATGTTTGAACAAAAACGGTTGCCGCTGGTCCAATGCTATCTTGCGAAGCTGGATCGGAGTCTCGCAACAACCGAGGAGAGCTCGGCCTGGGACGAGTTCCACCTCATGTGCCTCACGCTCATCGGCGCTTCGATCCGCCGAGTTCGCCCCGCAAGAGCGGTGTCGGAGGACGTTACCCAGGATGTGCTGACCAAGTTGCTGGAGAACCTACCCGACTTCGATCCTGATCCAGCTTGCGGCAAACTTGAAAGCTGGGTGAAGTCGATTGCATCGCACGAGGCGTGGCGGTGGGTTCGCAGGCGAGTCAAGCGGCGCGAGGGCCCGTTGGACGCGTACACGACAGAGGAGTTAGTCGACCACGAACCGGGCCCTGACGCCGAGCTTGAGCACATGCAGCAACACGAGTTGTTCCAGGCGCGTGTTACTGAGTTCGCGGAGAGGTTGCGCGAGCGCGACCGTCAGATTGTGGTTATGCGATTCGTGAAACTGCGCTCGGTGCCGGAGATCGCCAACGAGTTGAGTCTGACGGAAGGCTGCGTGCGGTCCGTCCTGCACCGAGTTGTCCCGCAGCTCCGAGACTTCCTGCGTGCATGCGGCCTTGGGCGGACATGAGAGAATTCTCGACGAAAACTCGGAGTTTTTCCAGATTTTCGAAATGGGGCAGGTGTCTCGTTACTGTATAACATATAGAAGAATCACATTCCGATCTCGAAAGGCCGTGGTTCAACTCAGTAGATGCATTGACCCACGCCTGAGGCAAACCAGTCCGCTATTGTTCCGCTCGCGACGGTGTCCGATTGCAGATTCGGACATGCGCTCACACGGGAACCGTTTGTTTGTTTGTCACCGCGTGCCTTCGGGTAGCGTGTGCTCTGTTCCCGTTCGGCGCGGGTTCAGCGCCTCACCTGCCAGCTCAGGCGGCGGCGAGGTTCCATGGAACGCCCAGGGGTGCCAAGCACGCCACCGTCTCAAGGAGCGCGCTATGAGTTTCCGCCGCCTGCACCTCACCGAGCCTCGTCGACGCAAGCTAAAGAAGGTTGACGGGCTCGAATCGAGGACGGCCGTCGCCGAGCCGATCAGCTTCACTGTTCCGCAGCAGCTTGCCGGGCAACCGCTCGAGGACCACCCCGGGCACGAGCCGATCGAAGCCACTCTCGACTATTTGTGCAATTTCACGACGTTCACCTACCGAGTGCCGACATCTCAAGCACGCCGCACCGGGCGACGAAATCAACGAACGAAGCTCAAACCGGGCCGTCACCCCAACGAGCGTCCGCCAATGAAATGAATTTTGCTGTCGATGTCCCTCGTTCGCAACCGCGTCTTTTTACATCCAGTAGCATCCCCACCAGAGGGAACGACTAGCGAGGGTAGTGCCCCCGCGCCTATTTCAGGGAGCGCGCCATGGGTCTTTTCCGCCTGCACATCGGATATACCGAACGCCGCCGCAGAATGCTTCGCCGGAACGTGGATCGCCTGGACCGGCTTGAATCGAGGACGCAGATAACCGAGCCCGTCAGCCTTGTAGAGGTGGCGACGAACGCCATCCGCAACTTGATCCAGCTTGGGTTCATGTATCCCGATAGCGCAAATCACGCACTCAACGCGCTTGCGCCAGCCAAGGACGCGGCAAAGAAGTCAGGAAGTTCCAGCGCCAGGCCGTACGCGCTCCCCGCCAAGCTCCTGAAGTCGATCGACGCGCTCGCCATTGGTCAGATCGCCGGGACGGGTGGTTCCTCCGCGGCTGAAGCATCTGGCGCGGCCGGGCGCCGCTCGAGCAGCGAAGCTTCGAACGACTGGCTCACCTTGAGCGCCAAGCCGGCAGCGGACCAGGGCGCCGAGGGAATCTCTAAGCCCTGGCATCCGGCCAAGGGGCCGGGTGGCGGGCCGGCGCAGGCACCGCGCGGTGGAACGAGCGCGTCGCGAGGGACACAGAACACCGCGCACGGTACCATCACGCCGCTGCGCTTACCTGCATCCACTCCGGCCGCGAGCGCCGGCGGCGGCGCGTCGGCTGCGTTACTGGCGGCCGTCGCCGGGGCGAGCGGCGCCGGCACACAAGTCGCATCGCCCGGGGCCGGGGGCGCGGGTCCGGTTCCGAGAATCTCGCTCGTCCACGCCGGCGCCGGCGCTGCTTCCGGCGAGAGCAACCAGGGCGGCAACGGTGCTGTGCCGTTCAGCCCGGCTGCCGACCCGGGGTCGACTCCGTCCGGTGGCAGCACGCCGCCTCCGGGTTCGACTCCCGACCCGGTGATTGGGAACTCCTCGCCCATCACGGATGACGTATCAGAACCGTTCAATGTGTACGTCTTGGATAATCAGGCGGGGGTCGTCTTGTACCCAGGTGTCCAGCAGCTCGCCACGCTCGACGGGTGGATGGATCTCGTCGCGCAGGTTTCTGGCGCTACTGTATCTTCGTACAGTTGGAACACTAGTGGCTTGCCTGCAACCCTCATATCGGGTACGAGCACCGACCAACTCAACTTCCGGTGGGACAGCACCAACCCGGCCGGGTACGGCTATGGCACCTCGGTGACTCTTTCGGTGACGGACACCTTGTCGCAAACCCTGACGTACACCTACGACTTCTGGCTACCGAATGGAACGACTACCGGCGCGTCCGGCGGCGGCACGAATGCGACCTGGGCGACTTCGCTGGCACCCAGCCAGCAGCTTCTGTCGTCACCACCGTTCGCGAGTGATAACGCGACGGTCGATGCCAACAGCGGCTCGCTCGACACCGAGATCGACCTGCCCAGCTATAATCCGAATGTCCCAGCCATCGCTCTGGTTTATGATTCACTGACGGCGCAACCCGAACCGATCATCACGGTCGAGAACACGATTCCTGCCACGGTGCCGAGCCAGGTGAGCGCCCAGCTCACCTTCAACGGCGGCACGGCGCTGACGAAGTATTACTACAACACGTCGACGAGTACGTCGGCTTTGAATACGGGGGATGTGCAACAGATCAATCTCCAGGCCACAAACGCGACCTCGCTCAGCACCGGCCGGTATACTTACTCGGCGCAGGTGGTGGATATCGGTTCGGGAGTGGCGACCTTGACCTATAGCGGCGGTACGAATTTGCTGAACTATTCCAGCAACGCCTTCGGCGCCGGGTGGACGCTGGAGGGTCTCGAACGAATCTATTCCGAATCGGGCGGGGTGATTCTCGACCTGGGAGATGACGGGCGGTCGCTGTGGTTTTCCGGCGGCGGCAGCGGCGGCGGCACGTATACCGACCCGGCCGGCGAGTTCTCGACGCTCGTCAAGAACTCAGGAGGAACCTATACCGACACCCTGACCGACGGCACGCAAATCACGTTCAATTCGGGTGGTTACGAGACGTCGACGATCGATTTGAATGGCAACCATACTACCTATTCGTACAGTGGGGGTAATCTGACTTCGATCGAGGATTACCTCGGCAACGACACGACCTTCACCTACAGCGGCGGTTACCTCCAGAGTATCGAAGACCCGGCTTCGCGTTCTGTTACGTTTACTCACTCCGGCGGGAATTTGACCGAGGTGGAATTGTCTGACGCGTCGACCTGGAACTATAGCTACGCCTCGGGTGGTCAGATGACGCAAATATCCGATCCACTCTCGCACACCGCGACCATAAACTTCGATTCTGGTGGGCGCGTAAGCTCGGTGAACCGGCCAGATAGCACCACCGAGGACTTCACGAACGACCAGGAAGCGGGCTGGACGAACAGCGGCACGTCGGGCAGCCCTGCGCCGTCCACGCTGCTCGCAGTTGCGGGCAGCACGTACACGAGCCCGAACAGCAACACCACGACCATCCAGCCCGACTGGATGGGAATGGGCCAAGCGGGTAACGCTATCGACGCCTCGGGCGACGTCCAGCTCTTCGACCGGAATTCGAACGGCCTGCCTACGATCGCCGTCGACCAGGACAATCGGAACACCCAGTTCGGCTACGATTCCAAGGGCAATGCCGTCAGCATCGTTTTTGAAGACGGGAACGAAGAGATCTACACGTTCAATTCCGACTCTCAACCGCTCACCTACACCGACGCGGGTGGCAACACCACGAGCTATACGTACACCGGCGGGAACCTAACGCTCATCGAGGATCCTCTGCTCGATTCGACCGCGATGACTTACACCTCGACGGGGCGTCTGAAAACGGTGACCGACGCTAATAATAACCTAACTACATATCTGTATGATTCATTGGATCGAGCGACGACGGTTCAATTTCCAGATGGAACGACTAACCTGTACACCTACGATTCGCAGGGTGACGTGATCAAGTTTGTCGATAATGCCGGTAAGGCCACCACCTACAGTTTCGACCCACTGAACCGGGAGACCGGTTCAACCGACGCCCTGGCCGGTGTCACGACGCTGGTGCTTGACGCCGGGGGCAATGTGACCGTGGACGAGGAGCCAACGCCGAGCGGCGGGGGGGCACGAACTACCACATATGCATATGATACTATGAATAGGGTCACTACCGTAACCGCGCCCTTGGGTTTGCAGACCACTTACCGCTACGATTCCGATGGGAACCAGGTGACCGCGACGGACCCCATGGGCCGGACCACCACGACGAGTTACGATGAGCTGGACCGTCCGATCGTCGTGATCGACCCCATGGGGAACCATACGACAACGGCCTACGACGGCGATTCCGAGGTCATTCAGGTGTCGGCTCCGATCGGCCAGACGACGACGAGCTACGACAACCGGGGCTGGGTTGCGACGGTCATCGATCCTCTTGGAAAGACAACCACATATTCCTATACGGCCACGGGAATGCAGTCGACCGTATCGAACCCCGGGAGCGGCGGAAACGAATCATACTCGTACAACCCTGACAACCGTAATACAACGGAGGTTGATTCCAGCGGTGACACGACGACCTACGGTTACGATTCGGGCGGCAACCAGATCACGGTAACGGAGGCCAATGGCGCGATCACGAGGTAACCGTCCGGTGGAGTACACGCGGCTAAATGCGCGCGGCCGGCGCGCGACTTGCTTCGCGCGCCTGGGAGCTCGGGGCCGATCACCGAGGGCATCCAGGCCCGCTCGACCGCCGGCCGCACCAGCACGCGCGCAAGCTCTCTGCTCGTGACCAGCGCGGTCACTCCACCGGCTTCGTCTCCGCTGCCACCCGTTCTTTCTTCCACTGATCCGGCAGCAACTCTCTGATTCGCCGCGCGGGGTGCGTGCTGATCCGCTCCAGCACGTCACGCAGATAGGCAAACGCATCCACCCCCACGTTCTTGCACGTCATGCACAAGCTCATCAGCGTCGCCGCCGTCTTGCCGCCGGCGTCACTCCCGGCGAATAACCAATTCTTTCGACCGAGTGCCACCGGCTTCATCCCGCGCTCGCTGGCGTTATTGTCGATCGACAGCCAACCCGCCTCGGTGAATCTCTCGAGCGCCTGCCAGTGATTCAAGGCATACCCGATCGCTTCGCCGATCGGACTCTTGGGCAATACGCGACTCTTTTCCTGTAACAACCAAGCGTGGATCTCATTCAAGATCGGCTTCGAACGCTCCTGGCGCAATGCCCCGCGCACCGCGTCGTCCTGATCCTTGGTGTCCTTCTCCACCTTGTACAACTGCTGAATCATGGCCATCGCCACGTGCGCCCTTACCGCGTCGCTCGACTTGGACTCGTGGAACTTCCGCCGCGCGTGCGCCCAGCACCCCACTTCGATGATCTTCTTCCCGGCGTAGATCGCGTCGTAGGCCGAATACGCGTCGGCTTGAAGGTAGCCTTCATAACCATCGAGCATCCGCTGCGGTCCCTCGCCGCTGCGATCCGGCGTGTAGTCGTACACCACGTGGGGATGATCGCGATCCCCCAGGTAGTCCCAGAGCCGGCCTGTCCGCGTCTTCCCCAAACTCCGGTCCAGAACGGGTACTGGCGTGTCGTCAGTCTGAATGACCCGCGATTTGAGGATCTCGCAGTGCATCTCCGCGACGATCGGTTCCAACAATTCGGCAGAGACCGCCATCCAATCGCACATCGTCTGACGAGACAGCTCCACGCCGTGACGGCGGAAGATTCCTTCCTGCCGATAAAGCGGCAAATGGTCGGCGTACTTGCTGACGATCACCTGGGCCATGAGCCCTGGGCCAGGCAAACCTTTCTCGATCGGCTCAGGAAGTCGTTCGGCAATGATCACGTTGGCCTGGCATGCCTTGCACGCGTACTTGGGCCGCACATGCTCGACCACAATCAAGCTGGCCTGAACAAATTCAAGCTGCTCGCGAACCTCCTCGCCAATGCCGGTGCGGATGACGCCGCAGTCGGGGCACGGGAGTAGTTCGGGGAGAACGTCGTGGACCTTGCGCCGGCGCTCGAGGCTCCTGGGCAGCGGCTTACGACCGTGCCCGTTCTTCTTGGTTGGTTCCGCTTGGCCAACCGACTCGGTTGTCTTCGCGTCGGCAGCCGGTGGGGCCGCAGCGGGGTCGACTCCGGTTGCTTCCAAGATCTCGCGGGCGAAAAGGAGGAGTTGGTTGGGGTCGAGCTTTTCGGTCCTGGGGCCGTAGATCCGCCGCAGGAGCTTTTCGAGCTGATGCTGGAGGTGCTCGTTCAGGACGGTCTGCTGGCGCAGCGTCTCCAAGAGCTCGCGGATGAGCTGATGGGCGGTTTCCAGATCGGTGGGGAGTGAATCGGCCGCCGTCGTCATACCGTTATTACGGTCGACCGCCGTCAATGTGACGAGAGATTCTCAGAAGATTATACGAGTGCATCTGCCTGCGAGATGGGGATGGGCGCCGGCAAAGTGTAGCGTCGCTGGCGGCCCGCGGTGCGTAAATCGATGCCGGCGAGGATGGCAGCCATCTCGGCCGGCGAGACTTCGATGCGGTTCGCCGTGGGTTGAGGGAAGCGGAAGACGCCTCGCTCGAGCCGCTTGTACCAGAGCGCGTAGCCATCGCGGTCCCAGTAGAGGATCTTGAGGCGATCGCCCCGCCGATTGCGAAAGACGAAGAGATGGCCGCAGAGGGGATCCAAGCCGATGGTCGAAGAGGTGAGGGCAGCGAGGCCGTCGAATCCCTTCCGGAGATCCGCTGGCCCAACGGCCAAGAAAATGCGGACTGTGGGTGGGAAGTTGATCACGGCCGATCTTCCAGGACGTCGAGGAGTTGATGAAGGGTCGCCGGATCAAAGCCGGGTGGAATGCGGACGAAGTGTCGTTCACTCACGACGAGCTCGAGCGAGGCGGGTGGATGGGAGACGTGGGGGTCGGCCGTAGAAACCCTCGATTGGGGACGGACAAGCACAGGAAGGAAGGCGGGGAGCGCGGAGCTCGCCGGGGCAGAGACCGGCGCCGGGCGACGGCTTTCCGAGGGGCCGGCGGTAGGAAATCCGCCACGGAGACCGTATAGCCAACTGCGGAAGGAGCTGACGGAGATATGACGGCGGCGACAAAACTCAGTTTGGGTCAAACCAGAGCGGTGGAAGTCAGCCAGTATGGCTGACCAATCGCATTTGGGAATAGCGCGGGACATGCGTGGACTCCGGTGCGTGAGGGCACCGGCTTATCCTGACACCAACCCCCGCCCGGATAAAGATGCACTTCACCGGACGGTTACGACCGTGTGACAACTGTCAGTGAGTCGGCAGGCGCCACCGTGTACGGGTATGACCAGGACGGCAGGCCGGTCACCGTCACGGACGCGCTGGGGCACACCACCACAACGCTTTACGACGCCCTCGGCCGGGCGACGACAATCGTTAACCCGACGGGCGGAATCACGACGATCACCTACAACGCAGCCGGCGAGGAGACCAGCCTTACCGACCCGGACGGCAACGAAACACAGTGGGCCTATGACGCCGACGGCCGTGTCACGACGATGACCCTGCCCAACGGGTCTACGGTCACTTATGTGTACGACTCAGACGGCGAACTGACCGATACGACCGACGCCGATGGCCGTCGCACGACCTACTCCTATAATGCCGATGGGGAGGAAACCGGCGAAACCTGGGTCGGCGCCTCGCCTGCTGAGAAGATCACGTACACGTACGACGCGAACAACGAGATGACAGGCGCCACCGACGCGTATGCCACGTTGACCTTCACGTACGACTCGGGCGGCAACCTAATCACATCGGCGACATCGGGGCCTGGTAGTGGCCAGCCGAGCGTCACCCTGACCGCGGGTTATGATGCCCTGCACAGCTTGACGAGCGTGGCGGACAACATCTCGGGCAACGTTGGAATTGAAACATATGTATATGACGCGAGCGAGAGACTAACCACAATCACGACCTCGTACGGCGGTACCGCTGGTCCGGAAATCGTCACGAGCTACACGCCAAATGATCAGATTTCAGCGCAGTCTCGGACGATCGGCGGGAGCGGAACGTCGGTTAATACATCATACAGTTATGATGCGTCTGACAGGCAGACGACGATCACGGATTACGTCTCGGGCGGATCGGCGCTCGCGACATATCTCTACAGCTATGACAATGCCGACCGCGTTGCGACCATGGTCGATGCAGAGGGAACATATACTTACACGTATGACAATGGCGATGAACTCACGAGCGTGTATAAGGGCGGAACGCAGGTGGAGTCCTACGCGTATGACGCCAACGGCAACCGAACGGGAACCGGATATTCGACAACGGTGATGAACGAGACGCTGACTTCGCCGGGCGTCACCTACACCTACGACAACGCGGGCAACATGATCAGCGCCAACAGCGGTGGCACCTTCACAACCTACACGTATGATTATCGGAATCGGTTGACCGAGGTGAAACAGGGCGGGACGATTGTCGCAACCTATACCTATAACGCGTTGAACCAGCGCATCGGAATCCAAGAGGGCGGCTCGCAGACCTGGACCGTCTACAACGGCAATAACCCGGATGCGGTCCCGTACGCAGACTTCAATGGATCGGGCGCCTTGCTAACCCGCTATCTGTCCGGGCCTGGCATGGTCAATGCTATCGTTGCCAATGTGTTGCTGGCCAGAACAAGCTCAGGCGGGGCGACGGCGTGGTACTTGGCCGATAAGCTGGATTCGGTTCGGGACATAGTGAGCTCTGCGGGGTCGGTGCTCAATCACGTCGTCTACGACAGCTTCGGCAACATCACGACCGAGACGAACGCGAGCAACGGGGATCGATTTACGTATGCGGGTATGGAATACGACTCGACGACGGCGCAGTTCTACGACAACGCACGGTGGTACGGAGCCGGTGTTGGGCACTTCACAATCCGAGATCCGAAAGGCTTTGGGGCCGGCGACCCGAATCTCTACCGTTACACTGGCAACAACGCGACGGACGCGACTGATCCGAGCGGATTGGATGAAGTTTCGGGGCTGGCTATGCCGTCGTTGGGCGATTACTGGCACTTTCTGACCAACCCGAGCACGATGGACACCGATCTCCAAACCGCACAGGCGTGTGCGCTTGGTGTGGCAGCAGCGTCACTGACTCTGGCTGCGGCGCTCGCCGCCGTGTCGATGGTTGCCTTGGGCGCCGGTGGGATAGAAGCGGCGGCCGCGACGATGGCCGGCGAAGGCGCGGCCGCGGCCGCGGCTGGGGAAACGGCCGCAACGGGGGCAGGCTTACTCATGGAGGAGAGTGCAGCCGTGATGGCCGCCGAGGGAACCGCTTCGACGGCGGCTGGTGAGGCCTGCATGGCAGAGGCCACCGCCGCCATGACAGGGTGCTTTGCGGCCGGCACGCAACTGTTGACGCCGGACGGGAGCAAGCCGATTGAGCAGTTTCGACCCGGTGACTGGATTCTCTCGGCACCTGAGCACGACCCGCTCGGACCGGCGGTGCCGCAGCGGGTTGAAAGGGTCTTCGAGAGCAGCGCTTGCCTGGTGGACCTGCGGGTCGATGGACGCACGATAAGAACGACAAGCTCGCACCGGTTTTGGGCGGAAAGTCGTGGCTGGAAGGAGGCTCAACATCTGGTCCCAGGCGATCGTTTCCGAAGCCATGACGGCAACTGGATCGCCCTTGACGCCATTACAATCGGCCAGCAATTCGCGCCCGTCTACAACGTCCAGGTTTCAGAGTACCACACTTATTTCGTCGGTGACCGTTTATGGGGCTTCTCAGTGTGGGCACACAACATGAACCTTTTGTGCCAGTTGGCCTCGTGGGGATGGACATATGGGTCGAATGTTGGCGCGCAAACCGGAAGCAGTGCGGTCGTCATGCTCGGCGGTTATCCAGGTTTCGTCGGCGGTGCCATGGTTGGCTTAGCCTGGGAGGGATATCAATACTACTTTAACGATGCTCCACACTCTCCGATGCAGGCAGCGACAAACGTCGCCTTAATGGCGGTCACTGGTGGGTTCGCTGGAGCTGGGGCGGCAGGCGGGCTCATTGCTACGGCGAGCTTCTACAATTACTTCATTATTAGTCAAGCGGCGGTGGCCGGGGGAGTTGCCGCAGGCTGCCTTGGCCGCTTGGTCGAATGGTTTTGGTGAGGGAGGTATTCATCCGAGCGGAGCCGCGAGCCAGCAGGAGACGCCCTAGATCTCTCGCGGATCGTCTCAGTCAAATCTTCCGGCCAGCCCGCAGCAAAAACGAAGAGCGAGGGATCATCACAGCGAAGCCACGTAAGTCGGAAGGACACTTCAGTGGGCTTGTGTACTTGCGACAGTTGACTTAAGGTTGTGATTATGCACCGGCGGCGACTGCGCCAGCCGAAATTGGTCCGGTAAGTAAACGGAGGATCCGCACACTTGTCCTACGGGAGCAGTGAGTTCCATCGGACTTCCCACGTCGTTATCAGTGTGCTGGGCGAAGCGGCATCGCCTTGGCTAGTCGTCGATCGGCTTGTCGTCGTGGATATTGACGGAAAACTCCCTAGCCACGTGCGGAAAGGAGCCTCGCAAAAGTGGAAAATCGCGCCGGGGCGCCGCACGATCCGCGTGAGCACCCAATATCCCGTCCCTCCTCTGACGACACTCGTGGATCTGGCTCCGGGAAAGACCCACAAGTTCGTGATCGAGGTCAATGATCGTTGGCCACGCGCGACGTTTGCACGTGCGTTCGAAATCGCCGCATTTCTCTCGGGGCTTTCACTTGTCTACGTTGTGTGGCTCTCGGATCTAACGAAGTACTGCGCAATCGGTTGCCTCTGGGTATGGGCAGAGATTGTTTATTGGTTGGACCCGCCAGTGGCTGTGCTTGCTGTGGCGTCCATGATTTGGTCGTCGCGGACCATCCCAATCTACATTGGTGTACTTAGCCTGTTTGCATACGCGCAAGTCCGCAACATCATTTTGCGAACTTTGTTCGACAGCCTCGTAATCCGCTACGGATTCCCACTTGCGATCAATGAGCGATGACAAAGTCAATCCGCCCGGCGCCAATTTCTGCGAAGACGAAACAACGCTAAGAAGCGGAAGAAGGCGGCCAGGCACCAAAGGTGGGGGCTGTGAGTTGTTTGCGTAGGCAGTGCGCTTCATCGATCGGCGACTTTCTGACATCGGACCCTAGAGGGCCTACCTCGGGATGGCAGACACCCACCGATCTGATGTGAAGCTGGCATCCCGGTCCAAATGCCGCCACCGGGCTCGTCCCGGGGCAACTGCGGCGGTGGTGGACGTCGCAACTGCTGGTTCGCTCCGAGCAAATCATCTTTGCTGTCGAGTTTTTTCTCAACACTCTTGACACCCGCGCCACTATTGGTATTTTTGTCCATTACTGATCTTGTGAATACTATCGCGGCCGTGCTGCACCTGCCTGGTGATGGAGCTTTACGTGCCTGCCTGTGCGCGTCGCCACATCGTCCAAGAGGCGTTCGTCGGTGTCTATCACTGCGTTGCTCGGTGCGTCCGAAGGGGGATGGCAGACACCCACCGATCTCATGTTGATGGCAGACACCCACCGATCTCATGTGAAGCTGGCATCCCGGTCCAGATGCCGCCATCGGGCTCGTCCCGAAGCAGCCGCCGCGGTGGCCGTCGTAACTCCTAGTTAGCTCCGAGCAAATCGTCCTTGCTGCCGAGTTTTTTCCCAACACTCTTGACACCCGCGCCCGCATTGGTATTTTTGTCCATTACTGTTCTGGTGAATATGCTCGCTAATGTGCTGCACCTGCCTGGTGATGGAGCCTCATGTGCCTGCCTCTGCCCGCTGCCACATCGTCCACGAGGAGTGCGTCGGCGTTTATCACTGCATCGCTCGCTGCGTCCGCAGAGCTTTCCTGTGCGGGACCGACACTTACTCCGGTCGTGATTACTCCCACCGTAAAGCCTGGATTCTCGATCGGCTACGCGCTCTCGCCGGGTTGTTCGGCGTTGAGGTGTGCGGTTATGCCATTATGAGCAACCACCTGCATCTCGTGCTCCGTAATCGACCGGACAGCGTCGAACAATGGTCCGACGCCGAAGTCGCACTGCGCTGGCGCAAGCTCTTTCCGCAAGGTGACGATTCGATTTGACGGGCCGGGGAGGCGAGACAAGCGTGGGGCAATCCCTGAAGACCTGACTCCCATCCTGGGTCGGCTGGGTGTGGATCGACCAAATTGGGTGCACACCGTACGCGACTTCGGTCCCATGTTCAAGCGAGCGGCAGGTCGGGCGAGTTCGCTTGTGCTCGCTGCACCGCGTTGCTCGTGGCGCTGGTTTCAGGGCAAGGCGGCGGAGTCGCGTTTCTGTGAGTGACCGGCTCGCTCACGCTCTCGCGAGCTCTGGTCGCAGCGGCCGACCTGGAATTCGATTGGATTCGAGGCCGGCCAGCGTCGTTTCCTTCGCCGGCGCGGCTAGCGAGACGCACCAGCGTCCATACTGGGCGGTTCGCAGCAACCGACGCGTGCAAGCGCCGGCCACGTACCCGGGCGCACCCAGTCGCTGACCGTGCGTGGCGCAGCGCCGGCTGTGCGCGGCGTCGGCCGCGACGCACCCAGAAATCGCGGGGCGCGCGCCGCTGCGAGTCACGTGTGCCTGGCTTCGCCCGGAGCGCACTCCAGAGATTGGGTGTCTCACTCTGGGCGAATGAAAAGCGGGCCGTATTGGCGAATTTTGGGGCGGAGGATTCGACGTTTTCTGTTGCGCGACGGTTTTCTGATCGCGGCCGCCGGGACGGACCCCCCCCTGGCCCTGGGCTGATGAAAAGTGGGCCGTATTGGCGAATTTCGCGGTCGATGATTCGGCGTTTTCTGTTGCGCGACGTTTTAGTGATGGTGGCCGCCGGAATGCACGCCCCCTTCTAGCGGAGGGCCGGACTAAGAGTACGAATACGAGTACGAGTACGAGTACGAGCAGGAGTACGAGTACGAGCAGGAGTCGGAGTGGTGCGGTCGAGCGACTCTCAGTACGCGGCCGCCGGGACGGACCCCCCCTGGCCCCCCCTTCTAAAGGGGGGGAAGCTCCGCGCAACATTCGCGGCGGGAAATCTCCGCTCCGCATACTGCAAGTTTTCAACGGGCCGGTTCTCACTCCCCCCTCACTCCCACACTGATGCCAACGGGGAGCTCCCGGAGTTGTGGGCATCGGTCATCAACCGAACAACCAATCGTCCGTACTTTTCGCTTGGTGATCTCGGACGCTTATCCGCGAAAGGAGAACTGCAATGGGTTATTGCCTCTGCGTGTTCGACTCGGATTTCGACGATGATCATGAGGCGGAGGAACTGGCTGAGTGTGATGTCGGGGACTTTTCCGAATTGGCGTTCTTCCGCAGTTCCATCGACTGTAACCTGGCGCTGGCCGGTACCCAACCTTGATGCGCCTTTTGGATAGCGATACCAGGTTCCCGGCGAGTGAGGTCCGAGCGCTGGAGCGGGAACTTCAGGAGATCGCGGCCGCATTTCGGGAGTTGCCATCGGAACGGATGAAGACCGCTTTTCAACGCGTCGCGGAGGCGCACACTGTCGCCGGGTCGCGTTGCAAGTGCGCTCTAGAACGCTTTCACGACCCACTTGGCTGCATGACCACATTTGAGTGGTCACCGAACGACATCGGGCCGTTCGGGCGGCAGCTTCTAGAGATTGCGGCCGCATTTCGCGAAATGCAATCAGAAGGGACCGCAGAGGCCCTCAACGGCACCTCCGAGGACGGCGGCGGGGCCGGGTCGCTTTACGATTGCTTCCGAGATGCGAACGGCGCGAACCTGTTCGAATGCCTGTTGGAACTTTGTGCGGTGGCAATTGAGCACGAGCGGCCGATCATATTCCCGTAGTGCACT
The DNA here is from genome assembly GCA_963823665.1 of uncultured Planctomycetota bacterium. Lineage (GTDB taxonomy): Bacteria > Planctomycetota > Planctomycetia > Isosphaerales > Isosphaeraceae > CAVXHV01. The sequence continues at coordinate 1,826,557 of CAWGMQ010000005.1, read as the reverse complement.
CTTCCCCCCAACCCCGCCCACGCTGGGAGCCACAGCTTCGTTGACTCTGTTCCCTCCTGTTCAAGGCTGGTTTGCACCGGGTACCGGCCTCACCAGTGAGCTTGTCTGCTCTGGCGAAAAGCGGGTGCATAACGCGGGCTCCATTTTTTTTGAACAGGAGGGAACGAAGGAAACAAAGGAAATTCTGAAGGACTTTTGTGCGAAGCCCGGCGAGTTCAGATGCACTCTTCCCCCCAATCCCGCCCACGCTGGGAGCCACTCCTTCGTTGACTCTGTTTCCTCCTGTTCAAGACTGGTTTGCACCGGGCAGGATCAGCCTCGAAACCCCGTCCGAGCGCTTGATCTCGTGGAAGTTGAACAAGAGACCAAGCGGCACGTCGAGTAATTTCATGTAACTGAGCAACTGTGCCTTGTGGATCGGTACGACATCCTGGACGGCTTTGAGCTCAACGAGAAGACAGTCGTCGACGAGCAGATCGAACTTCAACGTCTCCGTGAACACCAGCTCCTTGTACTCGATGATGACTTCTTGCTGGTCACGCACTGGAATGCCACGCAATTCGAGCTCGCGCACCAGGCACCGCTCGTAGATGCTCTCCAACAAGCCCGGCCCCATGATCCGGTGCACTTCGATAGCGGCCCCAATGACCTCACCAGTGAGGTTGTTTGCTTTGGAGAAAAGCGGGTGCATAGCGCGGGCTCCATTTTTTTTGGAACAGGAGGAAACGAAGGAAACAGAGAGGATTCTACAGGTTGTTTGTGCGTAGCGCATTCACAATCAATCGTAGCCTGGGCGCTCGCCGAAGGCGGGGCTTGGGTCAGAGAGGATCCTTAACCACAAAAAAAACGAACACACGTAAAGGAAGTGTGCACCAGGGATGTTCACTTTGATCGAGTCGCCTGTGCCCTTTGGAGGAACAACCATGAATTCTGATTCCCCTGACAGCGACCGGCCGCCCCACGGCGCCGCCAAGACCGATCGGCCGGGGAAACGCATGCTCTGGTACACCTGCGATGACGGAGGTGAAGGTGCCACGACCTACACCTACGAGATCGGAGAGGAGCCCCGGCAATTCACCTTCACGCACGACGCGGCCGCGGGCGTCTACGTCCTGGCCAAGCCCGACGGCACCACCGAGCGATTCCGTGACAACCCGGCGCGGTACCTGGTGGTCGAGCAAGATCCCGTCACCGGCGAGCTGCAACCGGCCGTTAAGCGCGGCCAGCCAACGTACATCTACCTGTGCCGCGAGCAACGCGAGCCGTGATGACGTTTTCTATCGCGCGACGGTTTAGTGATGGCGGTCGCCAGCACAGACCCCCCCTGGCCCCCCCTTTTCAAGGGGGGGAAAGGTTGGTGGCGCCCCCTTCTAAATTGGGGGAAGCTTGGCGTACCATCCCCGCCGGGAAATCTGCGCTCGGTCCAGTGCAGCTTTTCCACAGCCCGCCTATCCACCTACGGGGTTACAAACGGATGAGCCAAGCGCCCGGGATCGTCGACCGGTACCTTCAGTTGATGCAAGAAATGTTGATCAACTCCATCTATCAGGACCGCGCGATAGACCCCTGGTCGCATCCGACGTTCGACGCGTTTACAGTCACTCACCCGGAGCCTTGACCGATGTCGACAACACCGCCGCCGCCGCCCCAGCTTCTAACCATGCCTCACGCCGAATTCGCCGGCCGTTTCGGCACCGCCGCGGTTGCCGGGGCCGTATATGGTTACACGCGCGAAGCCGATACTCACGCGGTGCTCACACTTCTGACCTACGCGCGGCCGCGGCGCGTGCTCGAGATCGGCACCGCATTGGGCCACATGACGGCGAATTTCACGCGCTGGACACTCGACGATACCCAGATTTTCAGCCTGGGAATTGTTCAGGGAATGGAACGGTCAGCGCCGGGGGCAATCGAACAACAGGTCGATCAACCGACGCGCGGCCAGTTTGGCCAATTTGCGAACCACTTCGGTAAAGCCTGGAAGGTGCTTTTCGTCCAGGCGGATTCGATGCTCTACGACCTCGGCCGATTGGCACCGCTTGACTTTGTCTTCATCGACGGCGGGCATGACCTGGAACACGCGCTCAATGACAGCCGGAAGGCATATAGCGCGCTCTCGCCGTCTGGATGGCTGGTGTGGCATGACTTCAATTCTTCGACACCCTGGGTCAAAGTCCGCGAGGCGATCGAGCGCCTGGGCTTTGCTGAGCCCGTCGTTCACATCGAAGGAACAGAGGTCGCCCTTCTTCGCAAGCAGGCGCCGCTTCCGCCACTTCCGGAGAATCCAACGCATTCGGGTCCAGTGCGAGTGGCCTGGGAAGGAGAACCCGCATGGCCTGCATTCGCTGGCGATCGTCAACCGGGCACTCTGCCGGGCTCTCCTGGATCGTGGCCACGATCTTGGCTTGATCTGGGATTCATCGCATGCCGGCGTGACCCCGGAAAGCGAGCGTGTTGCGCTCGACAAAACGCTGGCAGCGCGGTTGGGGCGAAGGCCGGTCGGTGGGCCGGCGCAGGTTTCCGTGCGGAATGTAAGACACCCACCTTTTGCCAAGCAACGGGTAGTTACCTTGGGCGCGTTTGAAATGACCAGCGGCCGTGGTTTTGCGCTGGACGTGCGAGGGGGAATGAATGGGTGCGGCGGACCGTTACAAAAGCATGGGTGTCTGGGATCCCCAAAAGCATGGGTGTCTGGGATCCCTCTGGACGTGCGAGGGGGAATGAATGGGTGCGGCGGACCGTTACAAAAGCATGGGTGTCTGGGATCCCCTCTGGGATCCCCGAGCCGTTCTCGGGGCCGACCAGATCGAGCTTCAGGGCTTCGACCAGCCCTCGGCGTACTTCGACGGGGGTCATTTCAACGATCCTTTCGCCGCTTTCTTGAGCTTCTGCTTCGGTGCGGCTTGCGGCGAGCCGTCCTGTCCGGACACGGCCAGCCGCTCTCGAGCGCGCCGAATGGACTCGTGAAGGGTCTTTTCCAGCAACTCGCGGGGCGGCAGCTCCGTCATTTGTATTCGGGGATCTGCACAGGCAGGCCCACTCGCATGAAAAAGCGTGCGAACGCTTGAGAAAAGTGTTCCAGATAGGGAGATTGCAGCCTCCAGCGATCCCCCTGCCGGGCGGCGTGATTGGCGAGGTAGGCAACCGGAAGACTGTAGATCTCTCGAAAATCGACGACCAAGGCCAACCGGTTGTTCTTGGGCTCCTCGGGTGATCCCAGCAAATGAAGTCCTTCAACCCGCCCCTTGCGAACTTGTTCCCAGCGGCCGCCCTTCTTGAATTCAGGACTCGCCCTCTCGAAGTCATCCAGGCGGTGAATCGGACAGAGCGCGGCGAACTGTGCCTTCGCGCTGGCGAGATCGCAGCTTTGCGTGATGACGATCAGATCGCGAACCTCGGCCACGATCGTCAGTCCCCCGACGGTGGGTTCGAAATCGGCGCCGACCATCGCAACGGCGCATTCGGGCAGAAAGTCTCCCTGTGCCAGATCCGAGCCATTTTGCTTGATCCAGATGTCTATCACTCAATGAGATCGCCGAGAGAGAACGGACGTGGTTCGCCCTTGCGGACCTCCACGCACACAACGCGAACCGGGTACGACCGTTTGGGTGGGACGGACTGATAGTCGACGTCGCCCTCGAATTCGTCTGGATCGTCCGATAAGCGAATCGATTCGGCGGACTGACGATGCCGCCAAACCTTGCCTAGCTGTCGCCCGATCTCGAGACCGTCCGGGCCCTCGGCCGGCGAAAGATCCGCCCATGGGCTCATTGTCGGGCCTCGAAAGCGGAGACACTCTCGGGCCGGCTTGAAACACGCTCATTGGATCAGCTCTCTTGCTCGGTCCGTAATACACGCCTCGAACAGTTCGTTCTTGCGGTCGTGCAGATCTTCAAAGAGTCTCCACAGCGGTTCCTCGTCCACGGGCAGGGATTCCGCACGATACAAATCCAGATCAAGAACCACGGAACGGACGCTGTCGGTTGTCGGGGGAACGATCGCCTGATTGATCATGGCTTCTCCGAGCAGATCGCGCTGGGGAATCCTGAGATGGAGCAACAAACCAGCCAGATCATCGGGAAGATCGGGTGAGACTTCGGGATAGGTCCGGAAGTAGTCCTTGAGCTTGAGTCGATCGCATGGGATGTCAAATCGGTTGATATAACGAACAGCAATACGTTGGATGGAGGACGACTGCATACGATCCCGATAGATCTTCCAGAGCCTACGGGCTTCGTCGCGGAAGGATTCCCAGCGATCGTAAGGCGCGAGGCGGCTGAACGTGAAACCGTCCAGTCGCGCCTGCCAGATGACTTTAGTGTCCGTGCTCACGTACCTCGTGCCGACTGGGCTTGAGGACGCGGTCGCCGAGACCTGCTCGCCCCATTGCAGGTACCCCGTTCCCATCACGATGGGCTTCCGCTCGGGATAGAGGTCCTTCTCGCCATCCCCGACGGATGCTAGGGCGTCAGCGCATAGCCAGGAAACCGGCTCGACCCGTAGATCGATGATTGCCTCGGTGATCGGCGCGTGCGGATAGTGGCGAGAATCACTCATTATCGCAACTCTAGCCGATTTCGATGAACCTCACCACGTTTTCGTAACACAAGCCAGTCAAGTATCGAAGCGAGTTAGGCGTTCGGGCCGAACCCTGTTTGTGGCCGGGCCGCACCTTGCCCTTGTTTTCGATCCCAATCTTCCGCTTTTGTCCGCGCCGCCAATCCCGCTTGCGCCTTCCTTCTCGGCTCGGCGTCTTCCTATTCGCCTTCCGGCCCCGCGTCGGTCTCTGCGTGGCCCTCCCTCTGACAGGCCTTGGCGGCATCCACCAGACCTACGCTCTCCGCGCGACGCCTGGTCAGGCCCTTGAGGTAACTCGCCCATGTGGCAAAGAAACCGGCATCGGGATAATTTGTGGCGGGCCGTGCTCGGACTTTTCGCTCCCGGATGAATCCTTGAGGCCGAGAGCCTTCCGTATGTCGGTCACCACTGCGATCCAGCGTTCGACGTGCTCCGCTTTCAGTTCCGTCTCAACGAAGCGCAAGAACGCGCTTTTGCCTTCCTGGGTGAAGCCATAATGGAAGGTGCCATCTTTGTACTGAATTGACTCGCTGACGACGCTGGGCGGGTGCTCGGCTACAAAGCGCTTCAGTAAAGACTCTTTAAACATGTCCTCCGCTTCCACAGGTGCATTAGTCGTGTCCTTTCGCCACTGTCTGTACACGAAGACTTGTCGCCCGTTCCAGTTGAACTTGCCGGTCAGGAATTCTTTCGCTGACTTGCCGAATTCATCCGAATCGAGGAGGTGTCTTGGTTCACCGTGAAATGGAATTTCGTCCGATTGGCGTAAATGAATGGGGAACGGCATCGTGGCCTGGATGTCGCGGCATCGTGCCGCGAAGGTTTGTCGCATTGGTGCCAATCCCGGAGCTGTCGTGCTGCGATCGAGGAGAGAGCGCAGAGCCGAGGTATGCTCGGCTCTGGCTCCGGTCTTGGCCCCTGGCTCGGCGCTCGGGGTGCTCCTCAGCAGTGCCCTATCCTCCGCCCAGGTCAACATCGTTTGTAGCTCGTCCGCGATCTTCACGCAACCTCTTGTGACCCGTGTCTAACTGTTGCTCGACGCTCGCGCGCCTCCTCCAGCTTGCGGTCACGCTCAGCGAAGATTTCTTTTTCCAGCCCGATCAACTTGTCGGCTGGGGTCAAATAACCTAACGCGCTATGCAACCGTATATTATTGTAGTGATCCACATATGATGCAATGTGACGTAGAGCCTCATCGAACGAAGACACCGCCGCTGGCCGTACGCACTCGCGTTTCAAACTGCCGTGCCAGCGCTCAAGTTTTCCGTTCGATTGCGGATAATACGGGCTCGTCCGAACGTGCGTTATGCCCGTCAGCCGGATGAATTCCTTGAAATCCCGGGCAATGAACTGCGGGCCATTGTCACTGATGATCCGTGGCTTTTCTCCTGGATGCCGCTCCAACGCCCGCTGGATGATTGTCTCGACTTCGCGCTCGGTCATGCTCTCACGAATCTCCCAGTGCACAATGTATCGGCTGCAACCGTCCAGCACGCTCGTCAGGTAGTAAAACGTCCCCGAGACGTTGATGTAAGAGATGTCCACATGCCAGTGTTCATGAGGCACCAGTGGTTGCACGAAGCCGGTTCCCTTCTTCGACGGTGAGAACCGCCTGCGATCGAGCCGGTTCGCTTGCTTGAGCACGCGATAGACGCTCGCTGGGCTGACGGCCACCACGTCGTCGTCGAGCATCATGAAGGTCAAGCGGCGATATCCTTCGAGAGGATGGCGATCGTGAAAATCGACGATGGCTCGTTTTTCCCAGTCCTCGAGCCACCAATCGCGCGGGACCTTGCCGTTGTGCTCGTTGACTTTGCCGTAACGGTGCTTCCAGTCGTGGAACTTACTTGTGCCCAGGCCGAGCCAACTCAGGAGCTGACGAGCCGGAAGCTCCGTGCGGTCGACCCAATGCTTGACGTAGTCGACGACCTGGTCACGCGTGTCGTGGGGAACCCAGGCTCCGTTCAGAGTTCCCCAAGTTCTTTTTTTAGCTGGACGTGCTCCTGCATCAGCTCGGCGATGACCTCGTTCTTCTTGACGAGACTGGATTGGAGCCGCTCGACGAGCTTCGCTTGAAGCCGCTCTGCGCGGGGCGGACGGCCTGCTGCGCGCTCCAAAGCATGCTCGGCCTGGTCGAGTACCTGCTTAATCCAGTTGTGGATCTGGCTGGGTTGAAGGCCGAACTCATCGGCCAAGTTGGAAACAGGCTCTTTGCCACTGATATGGCGACGGACGATTTGAGCCTTTTGCGGCGCTGAGAAATGCCGGCGCGACTGTCTCATGGAACTCACCTCCGATAGGGTTAATTATAACCCAACCGGCGCGACATTCTATTTTCAGGTGAGGCAGGACAACGGTGCGGGCGGCGACACTGTGGTTGATCATATTCGGCTCTTTCCTGTGATCGAAGGCGTGCGCTGGACATACCGCGTTCATGAGCAGATTCTGCCGGCGTTGAAATGGGCTGGGGTGCCGGTGGAGTGGACTGATATCACGGTGCGCCATACGGGGTATGCTGACAGGGCCTTGCGGTTGCGGAAGCTCGAGCGGGATTCACGCATTTTGCAAGAGGAGGTGGCCGAACGGCCGAACGATGCTTTCACGCTGTTTAATCTCGGGTCGATCGCGATCGAGCGGGCGGAGTGGAACGAATCGCTCGGATACTTCAAACGCAGCCTGGCGGCCTCGGCGCCGACGGATTCGATCGTGCGCAAGCTGTATGCGAACATCGCGCGGTGTCATCAGATGCTGCGGGATTTTCCAGCGGCGTTGGCTAGCTGCGCGGAGGGGCTTTCGCTTGACCTGGAAGATGCTGAGCTGCTGTTTCGCAAGGCGGTTGTGCATCGAGGTCTCGGCCAATCGGCGGAGGCGGAGCAGTGCTGGCGGCGGATCTTGACGCTGTCGCGGCCGCGGAGGTTTGCGAGTTTGGATCAAGGGATTTACGGCCACCTCACGCGGCGGAATCTGGCGGCGCTGGCACAGCAGCGGGGTGACCTGGACGAGGCGCGGCAGCAATGGCGCGCGGTGCTCGTGGAATGCCCCGGAGACACCGAGGCAGCGAAGCATCTGGGTCTGTAAGCGCCTAGATTTCCACGAAGGGACCGCCATTCTGCGAGTAGACGCGGCGCTCCAACGTGCGCAGGTCCCCCGCCACCGCCCGTGTCACGACGTCGCTATGATCCATCGCATCCACCTCCTCTGTTCGCGAGACGTTCAACAATCGAGTTGGAGAATTTCTCATGGGTCACCGCTTACTCTTTGCGTCGATTCACAGCTATCTTGATCCGTCGGGCGGTGCCGCGATAGCCACCCGCGAATTGCTGGAACTGCTGGCCGCGCGAGGCTGGGACTGCCGCGCATTCACCTGCGGCGTGCTCGATTACCAGAATGAAACGCCCATCGACGATGTTCTAGCTTCAATCGAGCGGCCGACTGGGCGGTCGGGCGCGGCGCTCAGCCTTGGGGGCGAAGCCGAGGTCTTCGATCTAGAGGTCGACGGTGTGCGCGTCACGATCTTGCCCACATCGTCTAGCCGCGCCGATAAGGCACCCAATCCGCGGGAGGGGGCAATGTACCTCGACCTGGCCACTACGGTGCTCGATCGATTTCGCCCTGAGATTTTGCTGACCTATGGCGGTCATCCGGTTAGCCGATCGCTGATGCTCAAGGCAAGAGCAAAAGGCATTGCGGTCGTCTTTCACCAGCACAATTTCGGCTATAACGACCGACGCGGCTTCGAGGACGTCGATGCCATCATCTTTCCGTCAGAGTATTCGAGGCGACTCTACACGCGCCGGGTCGGAATCGACGGCGTTGTCATTCCTGACCCGATCCGGCTCGATAAAGTCATTGCCGAGAACCCCGAGCCGCAATACGTGACGTTCATCAACCCCCAGCCGGAAAAAGGAGCCGCCGTCTTTGCGCGGATTGCGCTCGAACTCGGCCGGCGGCGGCCGGATATCCCGTTGCTGGTCGTCGAGGGCCGCGGTACCGCTGACGGCTTGGCGGGGTTACCGGTTGATCTCTCGGGGCTGACCAACTTGCACCGCATGGCCAATACGCCCGATCCGCGTGATTTTTATCGGGTGAGCAGGGTGGTGCTGATGCCATCCCTCTGGCGGGAGTCGCTCGGCCGCGTGCCGATTGAGGCCATGGCGAATGGGATTCCCGTACTGGCCAGCGATCGAGGCGCGTTACCCGAGACCCTGGGCGACGCCGGTTTCGTCTTCGCGATCCCTGATCGCTGCACACCAGCCGGCAACGTGGTGCCGACCGCGCAAGAGGTCGCGCCGTGGGTGGCTGCGATCGAACGGCTGTGGGACGACGCGGAATTCGAGGCAGAGCACCGGAGACGGGCGCTCGCTGAGGCGAAGCGCTGGGATGGCGACAAACTCGCGGAGCAGTACGAGGGGTTTTTCCAATCGTTGTGCCGCGACGGCGCTCGCCTGTCGGTCAGGATCTCGTGAATTGAATGAGTGCGCCCGGCGGTTTCCGTTCGGTTGCCGTGGCGTGGATCGAGTTGTCGGCACCATGGTGACTGGCCGGGTCTTGTGACGAGTGCGACGGATGATTGACGCCGGTGGGCTCACGGAGTCGGACCGCGTTTTGATTCGACCGCGTGTTCACAATTAACAAAGAAATCGCGCAAAGCCGTATCTCGTGAAGTTGCAGCCGTCTCGATTGAGTGATTGCAGTTTATTTGGAGGTGTTTATTGCCGAGAGACGAAACCCGTCGCATATTATACGTAGGGCCGAACGCGCGATGCTGGCGCGGTGGCTTCCTCTCCTTTCCGACTTCCTCGTCCCACTCCACTCGACGTGAGAACAGCGGTCAACTTCACGAACAGAGTGACATTCAATTCCAGATTGTGACATGAGCAAAGAGGCTGAGATTCGCTCCGAGAACCAAGCAGGCTGTTCCGCTCGGCGGGATGGCTGCGTGGAGCCCGGCGGCTTTCCCATGTCATCCGGTGAGCGCAGGGTCTGGGCACCCGACTTCGAGCGAGGACGTAGGCGAGGAGGTTGGGTTTTTGGTATCATTTGTGATCATTTTGATCCATGGGGCAAGAGGCCGATGGATCGGCCGAAGCTGTTTTCGCATGGGCACTTGCGGAGGGCGGCCGGCCCGGATTCGGGTGGTGGAGCGCTTCGCGGGGCGCTCCATGGCGATTTTGGACCAACGCGACGTGGTCACGGGCGAGGTTTCGGCTTCGAATTCAGGCCTTGGCTCGCCATCTCGACCGAGCGAGTGCGTTCCGTTAACCTTTGTCGTGTAAGGACGCGCGACGAATGTACAAAACGAAGTGGTCGGTCGGGGTGGACGGCCGGACGTAGAGTTTTTGGCCTCGCCGACCAGCCCCCGGCGCATGCGGCGAGACCTCCGCGACAAGGGCGGGAGGCATGCCGGACGCACTTTCGCGGAGCGAACGGCGGGCGGGAGCGTTCAGGCTCGCCGAAATGCCTGCGAACCAGGGGGGAGTGGGGGGTTCCGGCAAAAACGCCGTCAGGCGTAAGTGTCCCGCCTGAAAAGAGATGTGTCGATTCACGTGCCAGGGTCAGAGAGGGGCCGTCAGACGTAAGTCCAATCACAGTAAGGCGCTGACGGCCATGACGGCGTTTTGGGGGGTATGAATTGGTATTGCAGGGGTGACTCGGCCGGCCGAGAGTGAGGCGACAGGGGAACTCACCGCCCCTGAAGCTGGGATGTACGGTCTTATCCGCGCGCGTCCCACCGCTGCCTGCGGCGGAGGAATGCTGAGGGGACTACAAACTGACCAGGTGAAGAGAATTGAGTGCGACGTCCGTGGCTCGGGGACGCGTCGTCATTCGTAAGTGTCGATGGGCTCGAGAGTTGCTTCGAAAGTTTTTCGGCTTCGAAAAACGTCGTCATTCCTAACTCCTGTTTTAGAAAGGAGATGACGCCGTTTTGGGGGGTCTGCGGGAGCTGTTCCCACGATTGCGGCACGAAGGTGAGCGCAAGTGTTCCGGGACTCCGGCAGGCGCTGGGGTTCGAGTATTTCACGGGGGACCGACGCGAAGCGGACTGGTATTCCTATCTCCACCCGTGCGGCGGAAGATTTGCCGAACAACCTATGATCAACCGCCGCCGCCATGATTCTGTAGCCCTCGGGCCCTGGATGCAGATGATCGCCACCGTCGACCACGGCTGAGAGGCTCGCGGGCTTGAGTGGATCCCTGGTCGAGGCATCGAAGTCAATGACCGCGTCAAACCGCCCCGAGTCACGGATCCACGCGTTGATCTCCTGCCGCGCAGACTCGAGCCCCGGGTTGAAATAGAACGATCCTCCGCATGCCAGGATTGTTCCCCCGTGCACTCGGATCCCCCGCGCGTGGCAGCGCGGAATGATCTGCTCATAAGCAGCAATCAGGTCGCGCGCCGTGGCGGAGTGCGTGCCCAAGTCGTTGACCCCCTCAAGCACAATCAGCCAGCGCACGCCGGGCTGCGCCAGCACGTCAGTGACTGGGCTTGGTTTCGCTCAAGCGGGCCTGGCTCGGCAAGACCTCGGTTTTGCCAACACGAGGCTTTCTGCGGTAAACTAGCGGATGGAATCACGCAAGTCGCCATCCGGAGCCCCAGCGGTTGGCAAGACTCACCATGATGAACATCGCTCTCACCGACGACCTCCAACGGCTTCTCAAAAAGAAGGTCGAGAACGGCCAGTTCCCGAACGAGGAAGCCGTTGTCGAAGAAGCCTTGAGGCTCTTTCTAATCGGGGAGCCGAACTTCGGACAACCGCCGATGGGCTCTTCGAAGAAGCCTCCGAAGGATAGCGATGAGGATGCTCGACCTTGGCGCGGTGTCTACGCACTGGAGTATCCCGAAGAGGTTCTCTTCACCAAGCCGATCGACATCCGCCCCGAGCAGCTCGACAACTGGCGCCCGCAAGGAGTCAGATCGTGTCGGGGCACTGTGGCGTTCATTCAGGGAGCCTGAGGTGCCCGGGGCTGCAAAAGCTATCGTCATCCGCAAGTGATGACATCATCGAGAGTTAGTTCGAGTCGCTTTTCGCTCGCAAAACCATGGTCATCCGTAAGTGTGCTTGCTGCAAGGAGATGACGCTGATGACCATGGATTAGGGGGTCGGCGGGAGCTATCTGCACGAATGGTGGACGAATGCGAGCGCAAGCGTTGCGAAAATGATTGCGACGTGGTCCAGGGCTTCTATCCACCTGGGGACGGGCTGTGTCCACTTCGTCATTTCCCGAACAACCTCTGATCAATGGACCCCGCCATGATCCTGTAACCTTCCGGCCCGGGATGCAAATGGTCGCCCCCATCTACCGCAGCCGAAAGGTTCGGCGGCTTCTGGGGATCCCGAGTCGCCGCATCGAAGTCGATGACCGCGTCAAAACGACCCGAGTTGCGGATCCACGCGTTAACCTCCTGCCGCGCCGCCTCGAGCCCCGGGTTGAAGTAGAACGAGTTGCCGCACGGTAGGATCGTTCCCGCGTAGACGCGGATGCCTCGCGCGTGGCAGCGGATGATGATCTGATCGTACGCAGCGATCAGATCGCGCGCCGTGGCCGAGCGCGTCCCCAGGTCGTTGATCCCCTCCAGCACGATCAGCCAGCGCACGCCGGGCTGCGCTAGCGCATCGCGGTCCAGCCTCGCCAGCGCATTCGGCCCCAGCCCATCATTCAAAATGCGGTTGCCCCCCAACCCCAGATTCAAAACGCCGACGGCCGCCCCGCCGCGCTCCTGCAACCGCCGTGCGAGATGGTCCGTCCAGCGCCCGTTGCCATCCGTCGGTGAACCCCTCCCATCCGTGATCGAATCCCCCAGCACAGCAACCGCCGCGGTTTCTGATGGGGCCTCGACGTCCACCCCGCAAAGGTAATACCAGTGCTGTGTGCGAGCCGCCTTCGGCAGCACCGGTTCCAGCAACGCGTCCCCCCGCGTCAGCCACGACGTACAGCGCGCCCCCGGATGACCGGTGACCGCACGTGCCGGATCCTTCACGCGTAGTGTCACCACCAGATCCGAGAGCGGAGCCAGCTCAAACTCGAGGGCGTCCGAGACCATCGGTGCCCCGGTCGGAATCGTCACGGAGACCCGCCCTCCGAACGTGAGCGGCTTGCCCCCTTCGGCCCTGATGGCGCCATCGCCGGCATACCCGGCCACGTGCGCCGTGAGGATCGTGAGCGGCTTCGTCCCGAAGGCATTCGAGAACCGGACACGCAGCCGCTTCCCGCCCAGAGAAACGTGCACAACCTGGCGCAGGGTTGCATCCGCAAGGCCTGGTTCCGGCGGCATGTTGCCGGGCTCGGTCAACTGAGGCGCGGCAGCCCATGTTCCCACCCAATGACCTTCGTCGCCTCGGGCGTGGGCGGCTGCCAGGATGACGATTACCAGTGCCAGCAGGGGCGGGCGCGCGATGGTGGTGCGGTTTTTGTTGCGAGACGGCTTCGCGGCGACGATGCGCTGGAGAGGACCCCCCCTAGCCTGGGCTGTTGAAAAGCGGGGCGTGTCGGCGAATTTCGAGGCGAACGATACCGCGTTTTCTGTTGCGCGACGTTTTAGCGATGGCGGCCGCCGGGACGGACCCCCCCTGGCCCCCCCTTCTAAAGGGGGGGAAGCTTGGCGCAACATTCGCGACGGGAAATCTCCGCTCCTGATACTGCGAGTTTTCAACAGTCCCCCATGCCCCCTTTCGTGAGGGGGGAAGCTTTGCGCAACAGACGCGGCGAGAAATCGACGTTCGTTGAATTACAAGCTTTCAACAGGCCTGCCTCGCGCTCCCCGAAGTTGCGAAGTGCCGTTTAGTTTCCGCTCGTCTCTGTTGCTTTCTTAACCTGGATATACCGGTCGGCAAACGCCAGAAACGTCGGCCAGTTCGGCCCGGTCGTGTGCCCGCCCTTGTGCTGCCGGAAGGCGAGTTCACCTTCGGTGAGTCCCGTCTCGACCTCAGGGAATTCCGACGTGCCCAGGTCCTTCTTGCCCAGCAGCTTGAACACCGGGCCGGCCGCCACTGCCGCCTGGAAGCTGCCGCGCTGGTCGACCCACTGGCCCTCTGCTCCCGGACCCGAAGCGGCCCCATAGCTGATGAATGTCGGCCGCGGTGCACACATCGCGATCAGCTCGTGGGCGTCCACCGGCAGGTCGTTCGGCGTCAGCGGGCCGCCGTACTTGATGAAGTTCCCCGCCATCCAGTGATACTCGCCCGAGCCGGTCAGGTTCTCGACCAGCTCGCCGAAGTTGCGGCGATGCAGCTTCGCTCCACCCTCACCCGAAGAGCCGATAAAGCCGATCGCGAATCGCTCGTCATACGCCATCGTGACGAGCGCCGCCTTGCCGTACCGCGAGAGCCCTTCAATACCGACGTGCTTGGCGTCGACGGCGTTATCCGTCTCGAAGTAGTCAAGCGCCCGGCTCGCGCCCCAGGCCCAGGCGCGCAGGGATCCCCAGTCCTCCGGCTTGCGGGGCTTGCCCTGGTTGCACAGGCCGATGATTCCCTTGGTCAGCCCCGCGCCGTAGTCGGCCTGGATGCTGTTCGGAACGATGATGGCATAACCCCAGCCCTTGGCGAGCACCTGCTGCTGCCACGACGGCCCGCCGCCTCCGAAACCGCCAAAACCTCCGCCTTTCGTCATCGCCTTTGTCTGCGGAGCGTCGCCGGCTTTCTTGGTGGCGGCCTTGCCGGGTGGGCCGCCCGGACGGAAGCCGAAACCGCCGAAGCCAAACTCCATCATCACCGGCACCGGCCCTTTGGCCTCGGCCGGCGTCGTCAGCGTGAGCTGAATATCAACCTTGATCTCCGGGAACTTGGTGTTGTCGACGTGCCCCAGAAGCCGCTTGGTGATCGCCGGTATGTCGCCAATCTTCTCGTTCGTCGTGCCTGTCACCTCCCAGGTCACCTTGGGCACGTCCTTGGGCACTCGGCCGTAAACCTCGCGGTCGAAGTCCTCGACGATCTCTGGCCGCCGCTTGCTCCACCACTGTTCGGGGCTCGTGACCTTCGTCCCATCCTTGCAGACGAGCGCATCGGGCAGCGTGAATGCCTTGACTTTCGACTCGTCGTAATTGGCTGCGTTGGGCGCATTGCGGTTGTTGCCGTTTGCACCCTCGCGCAGCGACTTGATCCCCAGCGCCTCCATCATGAGCTTGTGGTCTCGCTGGGTCGCTTTCTGGATCTCTTGCTGGGCCGCCGTCAACTGGCGTGGAGCGGGGGCAGCCTTTTTCGGCTCCTGCGCGAAGGCAGGCAAGGCCAGGCTGCAGACGAGGGGTGCGGCGAATATGGCTCTTGGCATCGGAGTGGCCTCGGAACCTCGGGGAGGATGTCAGGAACGCTGCAATATACACGACCCGCGCGAGCAATGCTCTCCTGCGCTAGCCCCCACGGGCGTCACGCCAGGATGCCACGGTGAACGATTCCCTTGACGTCGGTCAGCCGCATGTCGCGGCCGGCATAGCGATACGTCAGGCGTTCGTGGTCCAGCCCCAGCAGGTGCAGGATGGTGGCATGGAGGTCATGCACATGCATGGGGTTTTCGACCGCCTCATAGCCCAGCTCGTCGGTCTGGCCGTAGGCGGTCCCCGGCTTCACGCCTCCGCCGGCCAGCCAGACTGTATATCCCTTGTTGTTATGGTCGCGGCCGTCGGCATTCTGACCGTGCGGCGTGCGGCCGAACTCGCCGCCCCAGATCACGAGCGTGTCGTCCAGCAACCCGCGCGTGCGGAGGTCTGTCAGCAACCCGGCAATCGGTCGGTCGACGGCCCGCGCGTTCCGCGTATGTCCGGCCCTCAGGCCGCGGTGCTGGTCCCAGTCGCCGTGCGTCAGCTCGACGAAACGAACGCCGGCCTCGACGAAGCGTCGTGCCAGCAGGCACTGGTGGCCAAAGTCCGCGGTCGCCGGATCATCCAGGCCATAGAGCTTTTTGGTCGCCGCCGACTCGCCTGCGAGGTCTGTCACGGCGGGCAGCTTCCCCTGCATTCGAAAGGCCAGCTCGTACGACTGGATCACCCCTTCGACCTCGGGATCAACCCGCTCGCGCTCCAGAAGTTCACGATTCATCGCCTGCAAGAAGTCGAGCTGGAGCCGCTGGTTCGAGGCGCTCAGCCCAGGGTTCTTGATGTTGCCGACCCGCGCCTGGGCAATTGGTTGCCCCTCGTTGCCGATGCGGGTCGCCTGGCAGGCGGCAGGGAGAAACGCGCTGCCGTAGTTCTGCGCACCACCGTTGCGTCCGGTCGGCTTCACCGAGATGAACCCGGGCAGATCGTCACTCTCGGTCCCAAGACCGTAGAGCGTCCACGCGCCCAGCGAGGGGCGGATGAACTGCGAGCTGCCGGTGTGCAACATCAGGTACGCTTCCGGGTGCGCCGGCAGGTCGGTGCGCATGCTCCGGATCACGCACAGCTCGTCGGCGTGTGAGGCGACCTCCGGGAACAACTCGGAAATCCACAGCCCGCTCTTTCCTCGCTGCTGGAACTTCCATAGCGCTTTCATCAGCTTCGCCCCTGGAATGCGGCCCGGACGATCGGACACCTTGCCGTCGGCGTCCGCAAGCTTGGGCTTAAAGTCGAACGTGTCGACGTGCGAAGGTGCCCCGTTCATGCAAAGAAAGATCACCCGCTTGGCCCGCGCTGGGAAGTGCGGGGGCTTTGGCGCCAGCGGCGAGTCGCCCGAACCGGCGGCCTCCATCGTCGACAAACCCGCGAAGGCCAGATAGCCGAACCCGGATGAGACTCGCTTCAGCAATGCACGCCGCGAAAAACCAATCGGGGGCATCGGGTCGGTCCTCTCTGGGCGTAGCAGCACGCGGTCGATCAATACAGATACCGGAATTCAGCACTGGCGAACATGGCCTGGCATAACGCCGACCAGGCCGCCCGCATCGGGTTGGTCCCGCCGGCGCGTCCCGCGAAATCCCGCAGAAACGCCACGGCGCGATCTCGCTCTGTTTCGGTTGGCGCACGCGCGAAGGCAAGCCGATAGGCCATGTCGACTCTACGGGCTTCGGGCTCAACTGCACTGCAAACGCGCTCGGCCAGGGCCTCTGCCTGCCGGATCACAAACGGCCCGTTCATGAAGTAAAGCGCCTGGGCCGGTCCGGTCGTCGCGGCCCGCTGCCCGGTGACTAGACTCGGGTCGGCGAAGTCGAACAGGGCGAGCGATTCGAGTACTTGATCCCGGACGACCGGCAGGTAGACAGACCGATGCGTGTCCGAAGCGTCCAGGCCGGTCATGCGCAGGAACATGGCAAGTCCCTCACCCGTACGCGCCACCATCGACCCGACCGGCGGCTCGGTCGTGAGCCGTCCGCTCACGAACAGTAGAGCATCGCGCACGGCCTCGCCTTCGAGCCGCCGCCGGCTCATCCGCCAGACGAGTGTGTTATCAGGGTCAGTCTCGAAATTACGTGGATCATAGGCCGAGCTGAGGCCATAAGCCCGGCTGAGCACGATCCGGCGGATCAGCCTCTTGGTCGACCAGCCGTCCGCCATGAACTCCACAGCCAGCGTGTCGAGCAGTTCCGGGTGGCTCGGTGCGCCGCCGGCGGCCCCAAAGTTATCAGGCGTCGGCACCAGCCCGCGGCCAAAGAGGTGTAGCCAGACGCGATTCACGATCACACGGGCGGTCAGCGGATTCGCAGAGGAGGCGAGCCAATCAGCGAGCTCGCGACGGCCGCTTCCTTCGGCGATCGTCGCGTTCGTCTCGGCGCACAGCACCCGTACGAGGCCTCGAGGCACGGTCTCACCGGGCTGGTCCAGCTCGCCGCGCGCATACAGCGGGCTGTCGATCGTCTGGTCTCGCTCGCGCACTCCCATCGCGAAGGCGCGGGGCGTGTTGCCGGGGCGGTCGATGGCCAGGCGGTATCGCACCACGGCGAGCTGCGAGTTCACCCGCCGCATCCGGTCCCGGCTCGCTTCGCCCCGGGGAATGGCGTCGCGCTCGCGAACGAGCGTGGCCACGCGCTCCTCCATCGCGGTTCTCTGAGCGGCCGAGAGCGACGATACGGCTGACGCCACATCCGCGCCGGCGGGCAGCTCGACGAGCGGCGATGCGTTGAAATTCGGGAAGACGCCGGCCAGCGTGCCCGAACAGGTTTGGGTGCTGCGAAAAATTCCCGAGAGGGCGTAGTAGTCGCGCTGGGGAATCGGGTCCATCTTGTGATCGTGGCAGCGGGCGCAGGCGACCGTGAGCCCGATGAAGGCGCGCGTGGTCGCTTCGATCTGCTCGTCAATCACATCAAGCACGAACTGCCTGTGGTTCTCGGAGTCATGGGCCTTGCTGCCGATGGCGAGGAAGCCGGTTGCGATGAGCTGCTCGGCCCGCTTGCGGTCGTCCTGGGCGGGGAGAAGATCGCCCGCGATCTGCTCGCGGACGAAGTGATCAAAAGGTTTGTCGGCGTTGAACGAAGCGATCACCCAGTCGCGGTACCGCCAGGCCTGGGGATACGTGAAGTTCGTCTTACCGCTTGACTCGGCGAACCGCGCGACGTCGAGCCAGTGCCGTCCCCATCGCTCGCCGAAGCGGGGGGAGGCGAGCAGCCGGTCGACCGCGTGGGCAAACGCATCAGTCGAGCGATCTTGCAGGAACGCATCGACCTCCTCGGGCGGGGGAGGCAGCCCGAGCAGGTCGAACGTCACCCGGCGCACCAGCGCCGGGCGATCGGCGTCTCCCACGGGAGAAAGACCGCGTGCCTCAAGCGCGGCGAGGAGGAAGCGGTCAATCTCGCCGCGCGGCCAGTCTGCGCGCTAAGCGCGGGCGGCTCGGACTTCTTCGGCGGCCGGAACGACCAGAACTCTCGCCCCTTCGCAAGGTCAACCGGGGGGCGAGCCGTGGCGCTTGCTCCATCAGACCTCGGGTCGGGCGCACCCATCTTCACCCAGGCCTCGAAGTCCGCGACGACCTGGTCGGGGAGCTTCGCCTTGGGCGGCATGCGAAGCTCCTTCTCGGTGTAGCGGATCGCGCGGATGAGCAAGCTCTCCTCGAGATTGCCAGGTACGACCGCCGGCCCGGAGTCGCCGCCCGTGCGCGGGCCATCGCGCGTATCGAGTCGCAGCCCGCCCCGCAACTTCTCCGCGGTGCTCGCGTGGCACTTGAAACATTGTCCCACGAGGACAGGGCGGATCCTTGTTTCGAAGAACTTTTCTTGATCGGGGGTGATCTTGACGCCGGCGTTGGCCACCGCCGTGGCGGGCGCTTCCGGCTTGACGGGCGCACCGGTCGACCGTTGGGGAAAACTCTTGCGGTATTCGGGCAGCGAGACGAACCCATCGTGGTCGGTATCAAGCCGGCGGAACAGCGGCTCGATCGAGGTCGCTGCGGCCTTCATCCGGGGCGAGGCTCGGAGCAGCTCGCGATACTCCTCCAGCGAGAGCCGGCCGTCCAAGTCGGCGTCGCCGAGAACGAAGATCTGCTCCGGGTCAAACGCGGGGAACCGCTGAGTCTGAGCGAGGGCCTGGCTCATGAAGACCAGGATGATGAGGGGCGCCGCTCGGGCTGAAAATCTCATCATTTGGGGAAAACCTCTCACTGTAGGTCAGGCTTTAGCCTGACTCATTGTGTCAACGACTGGAGATAGGCGACAAGATCCGCCAGTTGGCCGGGCGTCAGCGTGCCCGCAATTCCTTCGGGCATTGTTGACGGCTCTTGCCGCCGGCGCTCCTCGATGTCAGACCGCTTCAGCTCGTGCAGGGCGCCCGACGACTCGCGGATCTGCACCGTCGAGCCTCCTTCGCTCACGACGAAGCCGCTAAAGACCCGGCCGTCGGCCATCGCGAAGTTGTAGGCTTCGTACCCTTGCGCGATCTTGGCACTCGGCTTCAAGATCGACTCCACGAGCTCCGCGGGGCTATAGCGCTTGCCGATGTCCACCAGATGCGGGCCCTTGGGCGTCTGGCCGTCGGCAACGGTGTGGCAGGCGCGGCATGACTGCGCCGCAAACGCGGCTTTGCCTCGCTCTGCGTCCCCCCTCGCATCCAGGGCGCGCCTCACGGCGGTCTCATACGTCATGTTGCCGATCTGATCCGGGTTCTTCGGATCGGTCTTTGCGATCAACACGCGGATCTCCTCTTCCCTGTGCCGGTCTGCCCCGGAGTCGGCCGGCAGCCCTTTGAGGCGCACCCGCTGCCGCGCCAGCTCGCGGCGGAGAAACGTCGCCGTCTCGGTGTCGCTGTCAAGAACGGCCGCCTTCAGCACCGAGGCAATCCGCGAGCTGCCCTCCCACTCCTGCGGATCGAAGTACGGGCCGGTGGTGTCCGGCCGAATTCCCCACCAGCTTCCCTCGTAGGGCGCCTCGCGATGATAGAGACGCACCAGGGTTGCCAGTAGGCCGCGGCGTGCCTCGGCGGAATGTGCCGTCGACAGCTTCTTGATGAGCCCTTCAACGGCCTTCGGCTCGTGCAGGAACCTCAAGACGCGAAGGGCACCCTCGCGATGGGGGCCATCGAGTGCTTCCAGGCAAGCGTCAACCGCCCGCAGCGCCACAAGCGCCCGCATGGCCAGATGGGGCACGGCCCGATCCGGGTCCGGCTGAGCATGCACGGGCCTGGCCGTCGGCATCAGCGAGCCCTCCGGACGCGATGTCAGTGGGATGAGGCTTGCAGCGATCCTGAGATCCCCCAATCGTCCGAGCGCGATCGCGGCTTGTGTCCGCACCCGAGGCGAGGAATCGGCGAGTGCCGCCACGAACGGGCCGGTCTCGACACCCTTGAGCTCTGTCTTGCGATCGGCCAGGGCCCTGAGTGCGAACTCGCGGATGCCGTTGTCCGTGAGTGTCCGCAGCAAGGCATGCGAGCCGGTCCCGTCGAGCTGCTTGAGCGCGAACAGGGCCGCGACTCGCCCGTGCAGAGGCCGTGCGGGATCGGATACGACGCCGGCCAGAAGCCGGGTCGTCTCTGCCGACGGGCCGCGCTTGAGGATTTCACGCTGGCAGTGAAAACTCGCCGTGGCATTCGGGTCTGACAACTCGTCGATAAGCTCGGCGAGCGGGGCCGAACTCGGTCTTGTGGCCGGCGAGGTTGGGCTCCAGCCGGGTGGCGTGACACACGCGAGGAAGCCGACCTGTGGCCCGACATAGACGGCAGCCTCGCCGCCTCGCCAGCTCGCCACATAGAGCCGGCCGTCGCCGGCGATGTCCATGCCCGTCGGCCGGGGGATGGACAGGAACACGGTCGAATTCGCACGGAAGCTCGCCCCGGCCGGGCGCAGGTCGTGCCGGTAGACCTCGCTCCGTCCCCAGTCACCGGTAAGCAGCGCGCCGCGATACGACTGAGGCCATCGCTCGTCTTGCAGGAATAAGGCGCCCGTTCCGCCCCCCTGGCCGTAGGCGCCGAGCGTCGGCATGATCTCGTCGGGATAGTTGGCGAATGTGCGTGTATAGCCGTACTCCGCGGTCTGGATGAGATGGCTCACGCGCACGTCCCAGCCAGCCCCGTCGTTCGTGTTGTCCCTCGTGAAGAGGTTCAAATACGGGTCGATTGCGATGGCGAACGGATTGCGCAGGCCAGTCGCAAAAACCTCCAGCTCCGTTCCATCCGGTCGCACGCGGAGGATGCCGCCGCCCCTCTGGGAGAGTATGGTGCCGTCTTTCCCTTTGGCCCTGTGGAATCCGTAGTCGCCCACGGCGATGTAGATCCAGCCGTCAACGCCCATGCGGATGCCGTTGGTCGTGTGGTCGCCGCCGCGCTCGTCGATCAGACTGGTCGTCAACCCCGAGACCAGCACCTCCTGCCGGTCAGAGACGCCGTCGCCGTCATTGTCGAGGAACACGCTCAGAAACGGCGGGTGCAGTACCCACACCTTCCCGTCCACAGCGATCACGCCGCGCGGGTGGTCCATCTTCGCAAACACATTCACGCGGTCGGCCTTGCCGTCGCCGTCGTCATCGTAGCAGCGGAGAACCCGGCCGCCCCCCGGCGTACGGCCCAGCGAACCCTGCTCGTCCACGGCGACATACACCGCACCATCTGGAGCCACCGAGAGAGTCACCGGATAACCGACTTTCGGCGGCGCCGCGAAGAGCGTGACGCGGAACCCGGAGGGCGCCTTGACCACGTCGCCGATCGTCTTGTCGTCGACTGGCTTCGCTGGTGCCCCACGGCCCGGCGGGCCGAAGTTAAACTGAGGCCGATAGCCATCCTTCTTGCCCGCGAGCTGGTCCGCGATCGAGACAGCTCGCTTCTCGGCAAACGTGCGGAGGTCAGGCGCCGCCGGCCCTCCCGGCGGGCCAAATCCTACGGGCGGCTCCGCTCGTTCCTCGCGCGCGGCCGCTTCGCGCTCGCGCATCGCTTTTGTCGCACCGTCGATGGCCAGCACGTCGGCCAGGAGGCGCTCCTTGCGGAAAACGCTCGAGGCGAGGTCCTTCACGATCTTCTGATAGGCATCTTTCACGTCATTGATCGCGAGCAGCCGGTCGGCCAGCTTGTTTTCCCCGCCGTAGGGGCGGGCAAGGCTCATGTCCATGAGCTGATCGGCCGATCCCATCATCAAGAAGTTCGCGAACGAAAGCTCCTGGTCGCCGGGGATGAAGACAAATCGGTTCGTGTTCGGATCCAGGAAGAGCGAGTAGTTGTACGCGAGCGTGAAGAAGCCGTCAGCGTTCGCGATCAGGGCCTGGACGGCCATGAATCGCAGGAACTCCTCGACGTCGAGGTAGGACCGGATCTCCTTCCGGAACTGTTCGTCGTCGCCTTGCCCGACGAGCCGGAGGAACTCGATGAGGCGCTTGCCATCCTCGGGCGTCGGCTCGGCCAGAGGCCGGTAGGGGCCGCGGTATCTCGCCCAACCGTCGCCCAGGAAATCGAGGCCGCGAAGTCCCTGCGGCCGGACGAGCAGACCCTTGTCGGTATGAAAGCGATCCGTCAGGAAGGCCCGGTCCACGGGCTCGACGAGGGTATAAAGGCCGAGATAAGCCTTGTCATGTTCGCCGGGGACGGTGAGCGTTACGTCGGCCAGAGCCGTGCGCGGCGCGGGCACGCCGGCCTCGCGGAAATAGGCGAAGGCGAGCGCCTCCCGCGCCTTCGTGGGGTCAAGCGCACCGCCCTGAAGCTGAATCGCGCGAAGCCCGTGGAAATTGGCCTGCTCGGACTTGTCCAACTCGATCAGGAGGGAACGCTTCAGGCCCCCCGCCGATGCCAGGTAGGAGGCATTCCCCGAGTACCGGAGACTGACGCCCTTGTACGTCTTCCCTTCTACCGTGACGTCCCCGCGCGCCCAGCGAAACTCGATGCCAAAGAGGTTCCGTTCGCTTGCTCGCTCCCCGGGCTTCCCCGGACGACGAACCGGCGGTGGACCACCCGGCGCGCCGGCGCACCCGGCGGGGCAGGGGGCTGCATGCTCTGATATTCTTCCGCCGGGATCTGGATGTCCAGCTTCACGATCTTCGTGAGACCGAAGAAGTCCGCGCCGGCTGCCTTACGTTTTGCGTCGCCGTCGTCCGCGGCCCTTGAGTACGGCACCGGGCGGGCAAGGAATAGGACCCAGCAGCTCAGCACGGTTGCAGTGGCGAGGGCTCGTCGACGCATGCAGTGACCTCACGAGAAATCAGGCTGACGGAGACATTTCCTGAAGGTAGAGATGCATTCCGGCGGTTTGTGTCGCGCGCGAGACAGATTTTTTTCGCACTCGCGTTCCGGCCCATCGAGCAACCCTCAGCGAGTCATCCGCCGCGGGTCGCGCTGTGTTCGGAACGGCGTGGGGAAGGCGTTGAGCGTGCCGCGGATCGGCTCACCGGCCATCTCCTTCCAGCGCCGCGCCTGCTCTGCCAGTCAGCACTCCCTCGATGTGCTCCATCGCCGTCTTGCCGGTCGCCTCGGCGGCCTTCCCCGAGTTCATCTCGCGCATCTGGTTGAACAGGTTCTCCTCCTCGATCGCGCGGATTCGCTCGCGCTGCCCGGCGCAAGCCCGAGTGCCTCGACGACTTCCGGCTCCCGGAAGGCTGAAGCCCCCTCAGCCTGGAGAGCGATCTGCCGCAGCCGTACCCGCTGCGATGGCGTCAGGATCGCGTCGATCTCAGCCTCGTTGGCGCGGGCCTGCTCCAGAGCGATCCGCACGCGCTCGACCGGAGGGTGCCGATGGGCCGGGTCGCCGAACGACTCCATCCACCGCCTCCCGGCGCGATCGGAAAGATCGGCTACCTTCGCCCTTTGGCCCTTGTCGAGGTGTAGGTCATCGAGCGCCGAAGGCTGGGCAAGCAGGTAAAGCTGCCCCGCGGCGCGAAGGACTGCCAGATCAGCCAGGATTGTCTCGACCCGTCGCGTGGTATCGCGCAATTCAGCCTGTGCGTCAGGGTCGCTCCCGCGCTGCTCGATGAATTCGCGGTAGTAGGCGAGCGCCGTTGTGAGCAGCCGCTTCCGTAGCCCCTCCATGCCCGGCCGGTGTGCGAGTTCCTCTTCGCTGGCCCGGATCAGCTCGTCCACGGCCCGGCGGGCGAGGCCGAATCGCGCCTCGGCCTCCTCCGCGCGCGGCGCTCCCGCAGGTAAGCCGACTCCGCCTTCCGCTGCTCCTCAAGCGTCCTGGCCTGTTCGCGGCGGACGAGTCCGATGCTCACCAGCGACGCGACCGACAGAAGGATGAGAGCCACGACACCGGACCCGACGAGCGAGGGATGCCGTCGCGCCCACCCTCGGAGCCGCTCGGCCGGTGTCGGCCGGCGAGCCAGGATCGGCCGGCCGTCGAGGAAACGCGCGAGGTCGTCGGCCATCTCCAGGGCCGTCCCGTATCGGTCGGCCGGATCCTTACGCAACGCCTTGAGTACGATCGTCTCCAACTCGCGAGGCACCGAGCGGTCCAGGTCGCACGGTGGAACAGGATCGTCCTCGGCGATCTGGCGGAAGAGCGCGTTGCGGTCGCGGCCCTCGAAGGGAGGGCGCAGCGTCAGCAGCTCGTAGAGTGTCGCGCCCAGCGAGTAGATGTCGCTGCGGTGGTCGACGATTCCGCGGCGAGCGAGAACCTGCTCGGGGCTGGCGTAACGTAACGTTCCCAGCAGCTCTCCCGTGATCGTGAGCCCGGGGTCGCCGGTGACCTGAGCCAGCCCGAAATCAGTCACCCAGAGCTGCCCCCGGAGGTCCAGCAACAGGTTACCCGGCTTCACATCGCGATGCACAATCCCCGACTGGTGCGCATGCTCCAGTGCCAGCGCCGCCTGCCGGCCCAGCCCGGCCGCTCGCTCGAAATACCGGCGGCAGTCCGACGATCGTTCGCGCGAAATAGCCGTCGCGGCGAGCGTGATATCGCCGCCCGTACTCGACTCGGCAAGGCTTGCGGGCAGATCGCCCACAGCCACCCGGTCGTTCTGCTCCCCGCTGGCCCCGAATGGGCGAGCGCTTTGCTCATCGCGCAGGCGGCGAAGGTCCGCGATCAGTGCGGCCAGGCTTTGCCCCTCGATGAATTGCATCGCGTAAT
The DNA here is from genome assembly GCA_963823665.1 of uncultured Planctomycetota bacterium. Classification (GTDB taxonomy): domain Bacteria; phylum Planctomycetota; class Planctomycetia; order Isosphaerales; family Isosphaeraceae; genus CAVXHV01. Next base: position 1,801,610 of record CAWGMQ010000005.1, on the reverse strand, counting down.
AGTGAACGCCTCGTTCGCAGCCGACGGCATGCACCGGCACGATTTTCTCGTGCTGCACGTGCGCAGCCGCAAGTGCCTCGGTCTTGAAACGCTGGAGCCGGCGCGGGTCGATGGCGGCAGCAAACGGCAGGACCTTGAGCGCAACCCGCCGCCGGAGCGAGATCTGCTCGGCCTCGTACACCACTCCCATCCCGCCTCGGCCCACCTCGCGCAAGAGCCGGAAATCGCCGAGTGCGCCGATCCCGGCAGGACGATCGTCCGGTGCTTCGCTTGGCTCTTCAAGAGGCCCATGAACATCGATTCGCCCGCCGACACGAAGCCCCGCCGTGAGTCTCTGGATCTCGGCGTCGCCGTCGAGAAACGCCTCCAGGTCGGGCCTCAGGTCCGGGTGGGCCTCAAGTAGCGCGCCCCGGTCCGGTTGCTGGCCTTCTTCGAGCGCCTCGACGTAGTCCAGGAGGATCTGGTTTCGCCGCTCTTCTCGCTCCGGGTCGGCGATGAGTTCACGCCCCATGCCTGGACTCCTCCGGGTCGTGAAGCAGCTCGCGAAGCCGCTTCAACCCGCGAAATAACAGGCCGACGGCCGCCGGGCGCGTGCGTCCAATCTGCTCCGCCACGTCGGCAACCGTGAGCCCCTTCAAATAATGCAGCTCCACGACCCGGCGTTGATCCTCTGGCAGCCGGGCAATCGCGTGGGCAAGCCGCCGCAGCTCCTCGCCACGCACAACCCGTTCGCTGGGCGAGGTCTGATCGGCCGCGAGCACGCGCTCCATCCGGGAAGCCGAATGCTCGAGCTCGGCGTCCAGGGAACGCTCGCGACCAAGATCTCGTGCTTGTGTGTGGAGTCGTCGAGACGCCCCCGCCAGGGCATTCGCCAGAATCGCGCGCAGCCAGCCGAGCCACTCCGCCTCCGTCGCGCCCCGGAACTGGGTCCGCCTCTCGTGAGCGTGAAGAATCGCCTGCTGCACAACGTCGGAGGCATCCAGCTTGGCCTGAAGTCCCGAGCCAAGCTGGAGCCGGACGAGCAAGTGCAGATAGTCGCGGTAGTCTTCGATCGACCAGATGGTTTCGCCACCCGCATGCCGCATGGTCCCGCGCCATCCGTTCCGTTGAATCGCAGTTCAGCTCTCCGGGTCGCCTACGCATTAAGGTACGGCAGCGTCACCCACCCGCGAAAGACACAATCCCTGTTCGCTAGCCCGCCTCGTCAATCTACACCACCCGTGGACACCCCAATGGCAACACGTGTATACTACCAAGTTCACACTGTCGCCGGGCTGATCCAACGATTGCTACTTGTGCAGAGGGCCGCGCAGGGATGGCATCAGACATCGTGATTCGGGGAGCGCGCGAGCATAACCTGCGCGACGTGTCGCTGGTCTTGCCACGGGGAAAGCTAATCTGCCTGACCGGCGTGTCCGGCTCGGGCAAAAGTTCTCTCGCGTTTGACACGCTCTATGCCGAAGGCCAGCGACGGTACGTCGAAAGCCTGTCGAGCTACGCGCGGCAGTTTCTCGGTCAAATGCCCAAGCCGTCCGTCGACCGGATCGACGGTCTGAGTCCGTCCATCTCGATCCAGCAGAAGACCGGCGGGCGCAACCCTCGGTCCACCGTCGGCACAATCACCGAGATCAACGACTATTTGCGCGTGCTTTTTGCGCGCGTCGGCCAGGGGCATTGCCCCAACTGCGATCGTGCCGTGGCCGCTCAGACGCGCGAGCAGATCGTCGAGCGAATCCTGGGGGAAGTGCCCGAAGGGAACTCGTTCCTGTTGCTGGCGCCGGTCGTCCGCGGGCAAAAGGGCGAATACAAAGATCTCTTCGCCGAGCTTTCGCGGGCCGGCTATGTGCGGGCGCGGGTGAACGGGGCCGTCGTCAACCTGACCGACGAGCTGTCGCTCAACCGCCAGATCAAGCACAACATCGAGGCCGTCATTGACCGGCTCAAGTCCGTGCCCGCGTTGCGCACGACCCAGCGCGGAAGGCTTGCCGAAGGAGTCGAACAGGCCCTCAAGCTCGGCGGCGGGACGGTCATCGTGGCGCCCGACGGGCAACCAGACCTCTTGCTGTCGTCGCACTATGCCTGCACGATCTGCGGGTTGAGCTTCGACCCGCCCAGTCCGCAACTCTTCAGCTTCAATAGCCCGCAGGGGATGTGCCTGGCGTGCGAAGGCCTGGGAATCCGCCACGATTTCGCACCCGAGCTGCTTGTGCCGGATCCGTCGCTTTCGGTCTGGGACGGAGCCATCGCGCCGTTGGGGCCAGTCAAGGATTTGGGCCGCTGGCGGCGGCACCTCTTCGAAGGCGTTGCCACGAATCTCGAGGCCGACCGGGACGGCCCGGCCAAGGGCACGATGCTGAAGGGCCCCTGGCGCGAATTGAAGGAGAAATGGCGGCGGGCCTGGCTTTATGGAACCGGCGACCGCGAGATCGTGCATCGCTGGAAAAATCGCAGCAAGATCTGGTCGCACGCCGAAAAGTGGATCGGCGTCGCCAATGACCTTCTGGCCAAGTATCGCGGAGCGGCCGCCGGCCCCCTCCGCAGTCAACTTGAGCCGTTCATGCGCAGCATGACCTGCCCGGACTGCTCCGGCACGCGGCTCAACGCGCGGGCGCGCGCCGTCCGAGTCGGCGGCAAGACCCTGGTCGAGTTGGGCGCCATGCCCATCGGCGACGCCTCCCGGTTCTTCGACACGCTGGCCTCCTCGGGCGAAGCACCATCCGATGTCATTCCGCTGGACGCCGTTTCGCGCACGGTCGCAGAAGAGCTTCTCAAGGAGATCCGCGCGCGTCTCCGGTTTCTTCTGGACGTCGGCCTGCATTACCTGGCCCTCGACCGGGCAGCGCCGACGCTTTCTGGCGGCGAGGCGCAACGGATCCGCCTGGCCAGCCAGGTCGGTGCGGGGCTCGTGGGTGTGCTTTACGTCCTCGACGAGCCGTCGATCGGCTTGCACCCGCGCGACAACGACAAGCTGCTGGCGACCTTGCAGCGCCTCGCGCACCAGGGGAACACGGTCGTCGTCGTCGAGCATGACGAAGACACCATGCGCGCCGCCGATCATCTCGTTGACTTCGGTCCCGGTCCCGGCGTCAAGGGGGGCGAGGTGATCGCCCAAGGCACAATCGCCGACCTCGCTCGCTCAAGCGACAGCTTGACCGGAGCCTATCTCTCGGGAACCAAGGCAATCGCCATTCCCAAAGACCGCAAGGTGCCCGGCGATCGGTTCCTCAGAGTCAAAGCCGCGCGCCATAACAATCTGAAAGAAATCGACGTTGATTTCCCGCTGGGACTGTTCATCTGCGTGACGGGCGTCTCGGGCTCGGGCAAAAGCTCGCTGGTCGGCGATATCCTCCAGTCGGCGCTCTCACGCGACTTGAACGGCGCGCTCACAGAGCCCGGCGCCCATGATGGGATCGATGGGATCGAGCACCTCGATAAGGTCATCGACATCGATCAATCCCCAATCGGCCGGACGCCCCGTTCCAATCCGGCAACTTACATCAAGCTCTTTGACCAGATCCGCGATCTCTTCACGCGGCTTCCCGATGCCAAGGCACGCGGATATGCACCCGGCCGGTTCAGCTTCAACGTCGCCGGAGGCCGCTGCGAGGCGTGCGACGGCAACGGGTCAAACCGTCTGGAGATGGACTTCCTGGCCGACGTCTGGGTGACGTGCCCCGTGTGCCAGGGCAAGCGGTTCGGCCGCGAGACACTTCACGTCCGCTTCAAGGGCAAGAGCATCAGCGACGTGCTCAACATGGATGTCCAGGAGGCGCTCGAGCATTTCGCCAATATCCCCAAAATCGCCGGCATGCTCCAGACCCTGCACGACGTCGGTCTCGATTACATCAAGCTCGGCCAGGCCTCGCCAACGCTCTCCGGAGGCGAGGCGCAGCGGATCAAGCTGGCGCGCGAGCTGGTCAAGAAAGGCACAGGCAAGACGCTCTACATCCTGGACGAGCCGACCACCGGCCTGCATTTCGACGACGTGCGCAAGTTGCTCGACGTCCTCCACGGATTCACTGCACTCGGGAATACAGTCGTCGTCATCGAGCACAACCTCGACGTGGTGAAAACCGCCGACTGGATCATCGACCTGGGGCCCGATGGCGGCGCACAGGGTGGCTGGATCGTCGCCCAGGGTTCGCCGGAGGAAGTTGCCCAGGTCGACGCAAGCCACACGGCGCAGGCTTTGCGCAAGGTGCTGTCGCGCCATAATGGTCCTCCCGCTCGAAAGCGGCGCACCGGCAAATCCGCGGGAACGTCGAAGCTGGTGCGAGACCTTTCGGCGAATTCGAAAACGGCGGCTGATGAGTTGACGGCCATCGAGGTTCGCGGCGCCAGGCAGCACAATCTCAAGGGAATCGACGTTGACATCCCCCGCAACAAGATGACGGTTTGCAGCGGCCCCAGCGGCTCGGGCAAAAGTTCGCTGGCGATCGACACGCTCTATGCCGAAGGTCAACGCCGCTTTGTCGAGAGCCTCTCGAGCTATGCGCGGCAATTCCTGGCCCCGCTCCAGAAGCCCAAGTTCGAGCGAATCACCGGGCTCTCTCCGGCGATCAGCATCGAGCAGAAAACAACGAGCAAGAGTCCGCGCTCGACCGTGGGAACTGTCACCGAGATCTACGACTACATGCGGATCTTGTTCGCGCGGCTTGGGCATCCGTTTTGCCCGAAATGCGGCGTGCCGATCGGGACCCAGACAGCCGACGAGATCGTCGAGAAAATCCTTCACCTGCCGGAAGGTTCGAAGGTTTTCGTCATGGCACCAGTGGAACGGCGCGACGGAGAGCGCTATGAGGCGCTGTGGGACGACCTGCGAGCTTCGGGCTTTGCACGCGTCAGGGTCGACGGTCAATCGATCAGCCTGGACAATCCCCCGAAGCTGAGCCATCGCCGCAAACACAAGGTCGAAGTCGTGGTTGACCGTGCAGTGGTGCGCCGTTCGACGCGGTCGCGGCTCGCAGACTCGATCGAGTCGGCTCTCGACCTCGGCAAAGGAGTCGTACACATCGCCCGGGTGGGAGACGAATCGCGCGAGCCGAGCTGGGTAGTCGAACGCTTCAGCCAGCATCGCGTCTGCGATCGCTGCAGCCGCAGCTTCGACGAGCTGGCGCCTCATCATTTTTCGTTCAACAGTCCCCTGGGGTGGTGCCCCGTCTGCCAGGGCTTGGGCGTGCAGCAAGGCGCGAACCCGGCCGTGCTCGTGCCCGACGGGCGATTGAGCCTGCGCGAAGGCGCTGTCGCCGTCTGGCCTGATTTCGCGGCAGTTCCGCTTTTCGCGCGAATGATCGAAGCGCTGGCCCAGGCTGAGAGAATCGACCTCGATGCCCCGTTCGACAGTCTCGATGGCCGAGGCCGGCGGACCATTCTCCACGGCGCCGGAGAAACCTGGTATGCGCTCGAAGGCAGTCCAAGCAAGTCCACCGCGCCTTCCGGCGCGCTTTCCTTCCAGTACAAGGGTCTGTTCCCGGCCCTCGAGGAAGCCGGCCGCGTTTCGTTCGTCTACCGTTACAAGCTGCAAGGGATGGTCGACGAGGTGCCGTGCGCCGGCTGCATGGGAGGCCGGCTGCGCGACGATGCCGCGGCCGTGCGATTCAAGGGATTCACCATCGACCAGATCAGCCGCTGGCCGCTGGGCCAGGCCCTGACCTTCTTCCAGGAACTGCCTCTGGACGCCGACGAGCAGCACATCGCGGGCGACCTTCTCCGCGAGGTGCGCGATCGCCTCAAGTTCTTGGTCGACGTCGGTCTCGATTACCTGAGCCTGGCCCGCGGCACGCCCACGCTTTCCGGCGGTGAGAGCCAGCGGATCCGCCTCGCCAGCCAGATCGGCAGCGGCTTGACCGGGGTTCTCTACGTGCTCGACGAGCCAACCATCGGGCTGCACCCCCGCGACAATGCCCGCCTGCTTGGAGCGCTCCAGCATTTGCGCGACCTGGGCAACACACTCGTGCTCGTCGAGCACGACCGCGAGATCATCGAGGCCGCCGATCATCTGGTCGATTTCGGGCCCGCCTCGGGCGAAGCCGGTGGCGAGATCACCGCGGCCGGCCGGCCTGCGAAGGTGAAATCGTCGGCCCGCTCGCTCACCGGAGCCTACTTGAGCCGCAAGCGCGCGATACCGATTCCGGAGAAGCGCAGGCCCGTCGATCGCAACGGCGACGGCCCGGCAATCATCATCAAAGGCGCGCGCCAGCATAACTTGAGAAACCTCGATGTGAAGTTTCCGCTCGGAACCGTGATCGCCGTCACGGGCGTCTCGGGCTCGGGCAAGAGCTCGCTGGTCGAAGACATCCTCTGGAAGGCTGCGGCTCGAACCTTGCATCGTGCGCAGCAAACCCCGGGTGCCCATGAAGCGATCGAAGGTCTGGAGCAGATTGACAAGGTGATCAGCGTCGACCAATCGCCGCTGGGCAACACCCCCAATTCGACGCCGGCGACCTATACCGGCGCCTTCGACTTGATCCGTGAGCTGTTTGCCAAACTTCCCGAGGCCAAGGTGCGCGGCTACTCGGCCCGCCGCTTCAGCTTTAACCAGGCGGGCGGCCGATGCGAAGCCTGCGACGGCGCCGGCCAGAAGCGAATCGAGATGCATTTCCTCCCCGATGTCTGGATCACGTGTGAAGCCTGCGGCGGCGCGCGCTATACGGCGGAAACCCTGGCTGTCAAGTTTCACGGTAAAACCATTGCCGATGTGCTCAACCTTTCGGTTTCTGCTGCGCTCGAGCTCTTTGCGAACGTGCCGCGAATCCGGCGCATCCTCAAAACGCTCGATGATGTGGGGCTGGGTTATATCTCGCTCGGTCAGGCAGCGCCGACACTCTCCGGCGGTGAAGCACAGCGCGTGAAGCTCTCCGCCGAGCTGGCGCGGCCCGACACCGGCAAGACGCTTTACATCCTCGACGAGCCCACCACCGGCTTGCATTTCGACGACGTGCGCAAGCTGCTCGACGTGATTCACCGCCTGGCCGATCTGGGAAACACGGTCGTCGTGATCGAGCACAACCTGGAGGTCATCAAGACCGCCGATTGGCTGATTGACCTCGGCCCGGAGGCAGGGCTGGGGGGCGGCGACCTGGTGGCCGAAGGCACGCCCGAAGAGATCGTCAAGAACCCTCGCAGCCACACGGGAAAGTTCCTCGCACCGGTGCTCGCCGCCAGCCCGCGGGGAAAGCTAGGTGTTTTTGCCGTCGAGCCTGACTCTGGAAAAGGCACGTCGAGCACGAAGCTCTCGGGTCGAGGGCTCGAGAGCGCGGGCTCGGCTTCCATCCTGGATTTAACACGAAACAACGGCAAGAGCACAACAAGGAAGAGTAAGTCTAACGATTCAATTGGCCTTGATGGCGCGGGGCCGGTGAGTCGTTCCACGGCCGTGGATGGAGACGTGAAAGCTCCCTGGGAAACGGATGGACGAAAGTGGCACACGCGCGACCGAACTGCCCGTAACGGCCGCCCTGCGCGTTGGGACGGCAAGATCCTCGAACGGATTGTCGACCGCATCGAGGAGCTTGGTCCATCCGAGGAAGGTTTTGCACCGACAGATTGGTCCGGCCGCGGCATCGTGCGCATCAATACGCCCGACAAGTCAACGATCGCATTCCCGTTCTTTCACGCGACAACATCATCGGAATGGGTCGTCATCCTGCGTTTCTTCGTCCCTCGAAACACGTTCGACGCCGGCGACCTCGAAACTCGCCTCAAGCTGGTGCCATTCCATCAGAGCGAGACCCCCGTGTTGTGCGACCAGCCTCGCTTGAAGTTCACGAATCTGGGTCCGTTTCACGAGATCACAATCGTCGGCCACAGCGCTCGAGACTTCGAGACACCTGCGTTCGATGCATTCCTCAAGAAAGCGGTCAAGGCGTTTCTGCAAATGGGCAAGACCCTCGGCAAACTCAAGAAGGCGAGCGAGCTCGAATAATCGCGTTCATGACCCGTGTCCAAGCCTTTGCAGTTGCCCCGCCCCAGCGTCTCCGGTGGACGTCAGCAACCACCGCGAAGATGATCACGCCACCGGTAATCAATCGCTTGGCGGACTCCGTGGCCCCAACCTGGGCCAGCCCCGTTTGAAGAACGGCGATGACGAGCACGCCCAGAAATGACCGAAACACCGAGCCCTGGCCGCCCAGCAGGCTGGTCCCCCCGATGACAACCGCAGCGATCGCCGATAGCTCCATACCAATCCCGCCATTGGGATCGGCCGAGGAAAGCCGCCCGACCTGAAACACCGACGCGAGCGCGCCCATAAAACCCGAGAGCACAAAGGTCGTCAGTTTAATTCGCCTCGTGGCAATGCCCGAAAACCTCGCCGCCTGCTCGTTCGCGCCCGAGGCCATAACGTAGCGGCCCCAGACGGTGCGAGTGAGCGCGATCTGAGCGATGAACACCACCACAATTGCGCCAAGAAATGCTGGTGAAACGCCAATCGCCGCGACGGGCCGCGCGACTCCCTCAATCCGCGGGCCGATGTACTTGGTCTGCGAATTCGCGACCAGATAGGCAGCTCCGCGCGAATTTCGAGCATGCCGAGCGTGACGATGAACGAAGGAATCGACCAGAGTGCCGAGACGACTCCATTCGCCAGCCCACACGCCGCTCCCACGACCAGGCACAACGCAATCGCAGGCACAAGCGGCCAGCCCCAGTCGACCATTGCGATTCCCAGAACTATTCCCGAAAGCGCCAGCACTGAGCCGACCGATAGGTCAATCCCACCGGCGATCATGACAAGCGTCATGCCGGTCGCGATTACCATGAGGTCAGGCACCTGGTTGACGACACTTTGCAGCGTCCGCAACGTGAGGAAATGCCGGCTCAAGAGTCCGAAGAGGACGATGAGGATCGCGAGCACGGCCAGCATGGCCACAACATCAGTCAGCCCAGCGAGGCGGCGCGGGCGCGTTTGAGCCAGCTTACAGTTGCTTCGTCACCTTGAAGATCAGGCGCCGCAGGAATCACGTCCATGAGATGTCGGTCTCTATCGTTTTCCAAGCGATTCCGCCGTGATCAAGTCAACGCGTGTCGACATATCATCGAGCGCGGCTTCGTGCCTCAGAAGCTTGAGTGCCAGCTCGATCCCGTGCACCGCAAGTTGATCCGCGTGCTGGTCGGCGGTCGCCAGAACAGACCCATCCTTGACGGCTAATTGAATCGCCTCGATGTTGTCGAAGCCGACAATCAAGACTTCACCGGCTCGACCGGCTGACTTCACCGCGGCCAGTGCCCCCAGGGCCATGCTGTCGTTGCAGCAGAGAATGGCCTTGATAGCCGGGTGCTCGGTGAGCATCGCCTCGGCAATGCGATTCGCCTGATCCATCTCCCACTGAGCTGTCTGGGAGTCGACGATCTTCACGCCTGCCGATTTCATCGCGTCCTCAAAGCCCAGCCTCCGCTCCTGGGCATTGAGCGCGGTGCGGATGCCCTCTAGCACAACCACACTTTCCCCCGCTTTCAGCCGCCTCGCCAGAAAGTCACCAACCACGCGAGCACCCGCGCGATTGTCAGGCCCCACGAAGGGTATCTTCAACCCCTGATCGAGCAGCACCTGGCGGTCGAGCTTGTTGTCGATGTTGACTACTATGATGCCGGCATCGCGCGCTCGCTTACATGCCGAAACGAGCGCCTTGGAATCAGCCGGTGCGATCACGATCGCGTTCACACCTTGACCAATCATCTCATCGACCAAGCCGACCTGCCGGCTCAAGTCACGCTCGTCCTTGATGCCGTTGACGATCAACTCGAAGTCACCTGCGTGCTCGCGCTCGTACCGCCTCGCGCCTTCGGCCATCGTGGCGAAGAACTCGTTGGACAGCGATTTCATGATGAGCGCGATCCTCGGTCTCCCTGACGGCACACTTGGCGCAGGTGAATCTCCCCGGCAGCCGGTTAGCACGAGAAGCGCGGCGATACAAGACGCACGAGCGAACACCGCTCGACGTGAGCCCGAGCATCGAGGCCAGGTCCGAGTCATTTTTTCTTGCTTTCAATCGTCTGCGGCGGTTGACTTGAGAGCTGCACCAGGGCTTCGAGCACACGCGGTTTCTGGTCGGGCCGCAAGACCAGGTAACGGTGGCTTCCTTCTTGTGACTGCGCGAACCGGGTGAAACCATCAGCTTCCACCGTCACCTTGCCTGAAGGTGAAAGGTCGAAGTATCCGCGGTCGCCGAGCACGGCGTAGAGCACACTGGTCAAGTCCCACGTCGGTCGGTTGTGCGGCGGCGGAATGTAGCGGATGTAGGCTTCCGCCAGCGGATGATGAGGAAGGTAGCCGTAGTCACGCTCGATGCTGATTGCAGGGTAAGGCAAGGCGATGCCGATCTCGAAGCCGCTATAAACCAAGGCCGTCGGCCAGCGCTCGGCCAGAACTCGCGCACTCGGCACATCCTTCGCAACGTTGTATTCCAGATAGCGGCGTTTTGCCCTCGATGGTTTGAAACGCCCCGGCCATGACCGACAGCAGCTTCACCTTTTTTTCAACGAGCGCCTGGCCCGAAAGCGCCGAATGTTCGTCCGGTGGAGAATCGAGTAGCCGGGCAAGATTGGTCGAAAACCCGACCTGCGCGATCACAACAGACTGATCGGGCTGCGCCGCCAGGGCCTTGCGCAGTACAGCCGTCGCACTCGGAGCCGCGCGACCCGAAAGCAAATCGTGAGGGTAGCGGAACCGATCGCCGTCTTTCTCATCGACCAGTGCCAGATATCGGCTCTTCTCGACCACGCCGCCTTTGCCCACGACCCCGATTGGAATGTCTCCGCGCCCGTAAAACGTGTTGACCGCATCAACGAACGGAGCAGCCAGCTCGTGATCGACGCTGATCGTCACGGCAATTAGTTTGCAGGCGCCGCGAGATTCGAGCGCGTGAATCATGCCCAGCGCGAGCACATCGTCGCAATCGCCACAGATGTCCGTATCGAAAATCAGCGCCACCGTTTCCCGTGATGGCTCTGCGGCGGTTGCCCCTGACAATTCCCACACGCCCAGGCCGCCGATGATCATCACGACCGCCCAGCCAAACCTCCGAAGTAGGTCAGCCTTCTCCCTGACGATTCCCCCTCGAATCTCGCGACCAGCCACGCCGTTCATGCGATCAACTCTTTGATAACCCGCGCCGGTTCCACGCCGGTCAATCGCTGGTCGAGCCCCTGATACCGGAACGTGAATCGTTGATGATCGAAGCCCATCAGCCTGAGCACGGTGGCGTGAAAGTCGTGGATATGCACGGGGTCCTTGACGATGTTGTACGAAAAATCGTCGGTTTCACCGTAGATGGCCCCAGGCCGCGAACCGCCCCCGGCCATCCACATGGTGAAGCACCTGGGATGGTGATCACGGCCGTAATTGTCATGGCTCAGCCCGCCCTGCGAATAGATTGTTCGGCCGAATTCGCCTCCCCAGATCACCAGCGTTTCGTCGAGAAGTCCGCGTGCCTTCAAGTCGCGGATCAATCCCCAGCACGGCTGGTCGACATCACGGCACTGGCTCGGCAGCCGGCCGCCGACGTTGAAGTGCGTGTCCCAGTTGTTGTGGTAGATCTGGACGAACCGCACGCCGCGCTCGATCATCCGTCGGGCCAATAGTGCGCTGTGAGCAAACGTCCCAGGCTTTCGAGCCTCCTCGCCGTAAAGAGCATAGGTGGAAGCCGGCTCGCTCGAGACGCTCGTGAGCTCAGGGACGCTGGCTTGCATCCGGAACGCCAGCTCGTATTGCTCGATGCGAGTATGCGTCTCGGGATCCCCGACCAGCTTGAAATTCATCTCGTTCAGCGCCTTGAGTCCGTCGAGTGTATCGCGGCGCACATGCGGCGGAACGCCCGCCGGGTTGTTGATGTACAAAATCGGGTCGCCGCCGCTCCGGAACGACACCCCTGCGTGCTCGCCCGAAAGGTAGCCCGACGACCAGAGCCGGGCGGATATGGCCTGCAACTGCTCGGTATTCGTCGGGCGGGCGACCAGCACGACGAAGGTCGGCAAGTTGTCGTTGAGCGATCCCAAACCATACGAAACCCATGAGCCAAGGCACGGCCGTCCCGTGACCTGGTTGCCCGTCTGCATGTACGTGATGGCCGGCTCGTGATTGATGGCCTCGGTGTGCATGCTGCGGATGAAGCACATCTCGTCGACCATCTTCGAGGTATACGGAAGAAGCTCGCAAACCCACATGCCGCTCTGCCCATGGCGGGCAAACTTGTACTTCGACGGGGCAATCGGAAATCGCTTCTGCCCCGAAGTCATGGTTGTGAGTCGCTGACCCATGCGCACCGAGTCCGGCAGGTCTTTATCAAACCACTGGTTCATGACGGGCTTGTAATCATACATGTCCATCTGCGGCGGCCCGCCAACCATGTGCAGATAGATCACCTGCTTTGCCTTGGGCGCAAACGGCAACCGGCCCGCGAGTCCATTCTCACGCGTTGGCGTGCCCTTCTCTTTGGCCCGTGAAGCGTCATCGCCGGCGAAGGCAGACGCCGCCAGGCCGTCCCGCCCTATAAGTGCCGCGAGCGCCGCCCAGCTCACCGCGTTCGATCCGCGGCTCAAGAACTGCCGCCGCGTCTCGTATCGCACATACTGTTTGAGCTGGTCCATCGTCGGTTGTCCGTTGTCTCTTAAATTCGCGCCCACTTTTTCGTCCTTTCACCAGCAACTGACCACTGACAGATTTATTTATTCAAAAACTCATCAAGATTCATGAGCTCATTCGCAAGCATGGTCCAGGCTGCAAGCGTCGCGGGGGCCACTGCCGGGTCCGCCTTCGATTCGCCGACCGAGATCAACCGCACGGCTTCGTCGGGGTTCGACTGATAGTAGGCGCTCAACTTCTCGAGCGACACCCTGATCACGGCCAGCTCCTCGAACCGGAACGGGCGCGCCAGCAATCGCCTCGAGAGATAATCGATGCGCAGATCGGCAGTCTCGCCCCCGCGCTCGAGCGCCGACTGGGCGAGTTCCCGCGCTGCTTCGACATACTGCGGATCATTCAGCGTGACCAGCGCCTGAAGCGGCGTGTTGGTCCGCTCGCGTCGCACAGTACAAACCTCGCGGGATGGTGCATTGAAAATGTCAAGCGAGGCGGGAGGCGCGCTCCGCTTCCATAGCGTATAGAGACCGCGACGATAAAGTTGGTCGCCGTGATCGGGGCGATAGAAATGGGTGTTGCTCTCCGGCATGGCGACCGCTTCCCAGACTCCCTCGGGCTGATAAGGCCTGACGCTCGGTCCCCCAAGCTTCGCGACGAGCGTTCCACTCGAGGAAAGAGCCACGTCGCGAATCATTTCGGCATCCATGCGAAACCGTGGCCCGCGCGAGAGCAGACGATTGTGCGGATCTTTCTCGCGTTTCACGTCGGTGACGGCGGCCGACTGGCGATATGTCGCTGAGTCGACGATGAGCCGCACCAAACGTTTCAGGTCCCAGCCCGACGCCTGAAACTCAAGCGCCAGGTAGTCGAGCAGCTCGGGATGAGTCGGCAACTCGCCGCTGACCCCGAAATCGCCCGTCGTCCGCACGAGTCCGGTGCCGAAGATCTCTTGCCAGAGCCGGTTCACTTCAACACGAGCGGTGAGGGGCTGATCGCTTCTGACCAGCCATTGCGCCAGGCCAAGCCGGTTCCGCGGAAGCTCGGGCGGCATGCCGGGAAGTACGTCGGGAGTATCCGGTTTCACCGGATCGCGGCGCTTGTCGTACTCACCCCGGAAAAGCAAGTGAGCCATGGCCGGCTCGCCCCGCTCGTGCATGACGTGTGCAACCGTGCTTCGCTGTCTGATTCCGGCTTCTTCCTTTTCAAGACGGACTAATCGTTCGCGCAGCGAGTGCGTCGCCGGATCGATCGCGCCGCGCCACCAGGCGAAGACCGCGGCACGCTCCTCATTTGCCCGCTTGTCGGCGGGCGCGATCAGCAGCTCAGCAGCTCGCGCCGCCCCGGCGAGAATGCCTGTCTCGCTTGGAGAGAGCCCCCGATCGTAGAGCCGAACGGTATGCATCACAGTCTGGTCAACCCGCGCCGTGGTGTGCCGCTGCCCCAGTTTGAGCGGGACAGATGTGCGAATCGATTGCGACAGACTATCCGCTTGGGTGTCAGTCGATTGCGGTTCTCCATTCAAGTAAATCTTCATTCCGGAAGCCCGGCTCGAGCCGTCATAGGTAACGAACACGTGAGTCCATACGCCCGGCTGCACCTGACTCTTCGTCACGACCTTGAGTGCGTTCGCCGGCCACTGGTTCACGAGATGACTCGCGATGCGCCCGTTTTCGGCCCAGAGGTCCCAGCCTCGATAATTGTTGCGATCGTCCATCCGGGCAAGGATCGACCCGATCACATTGGCGGCGGGCAGCTTGACCCAGGCTCCGAATGAGAACGCGTGATCTCTCTCAAAATCTCCTGCATCGGCGAACTCGGTTACTTTATCGGGGCGGACTGTCAGCGGTGCCGACGATTCGACGGCCGCCAGCTTGACACCGCCCGAGGGGGTCATCGCATTCAACGAATTCGAATCCGTCGCCGAGAGCCACTTGGTGAAGTCGTCAACCGCACTCGTCTTGCGTGCATCAAGCTGTTTTCGCAGTTCCGCGAGCTCGCCTGGCAGGGCTTTGCCACCGCGCCTTGTCGGCCGCGCTCGGAACCAGCACCGTCGGCGGCGTATCCTTGATGTTGCCGTCCATAATCGGCTGTGTCGTGTTGTTGAAGAACGCCGATAGCTCGTAAAACTCGCGCTGGGTGATCGGGTCGAACTTGTGGTCGTGGCAGACTGCGCAGCCTGTGGTCAGCCCGAGCCACACTTGTGAGACCGCTTCGGTGCGGTCACGAGTGTAGAGAACCTGATATTCCTCGGGGATCGACCCGCCTTCATTGGTGGTCATGTTGCATCGGTTGAATCCCGACGCCACTTGCTGTTCGAGCGTGCTGCCGGGAAGAAGGTCGCCAGCCAGTTGTTCGACGGTGAAGCGATCGTAGGGAAGGTTGCGGTTATACGCGCCGATCAGCCAGTCGCGATAAGCCCACGCTTCGCGGAAATTGTCGAAGTGAAAGCCATTGGTATCCGCATAGCGGGCTGCGTCCAGCCAGTAGCGCGCCCGGTGCTCGCCCCAGCGCGGCGAGGCCAGCAAGCGCGAGACCAGGTTCTCATAGGCATCGGGTGAGCGATCCCGAACGAACGCCTCAGACGTCGGCCGGCTCAGGGGAAAGCCCGGTCAGGTCGAGTGTCAAACGCCGGGCAAGCGAGCGGCGATCGGCCTCCGGCGCGGGGCTCAGTCCGTTCTCCTCGAGCTTGGCCAGCACGAAACCATCGATCGGATTACGCACCCACGCTCGATTCTTGACCTTGGGCAACTCGGCTCGCGTCGGCGGGATGAACGACCAGTGGAGTTGATAGTTCGCACCCTCGCCAATCCACTGCTTGAGCACATCTTTTTGCTGCTGGCTCAATGTCTTCGTGGTCGACGGCGGGGGCATCACCTCCTTGGGATCGGCGGCGGTGATCCTCGCGATCAGCTCGCTCGACTCGATGTCGCCCGGGACGATGGCGCCGGCTTTGACTGCCGCGTCACGCTGGTCGAGCCGAAGGTCGCCCTTTCGCGCAGCACTGTCGGGCCCGTGGCACGGGAAGCAATTCTCGGCCAGGATCGGCCTGACGTCGCGGTTGTACTGCAGCGTGATCTTGTCGCCGGCAAACGCCGTGGCCGCCGAGGCCGAAAGCGCCGCGATCACACATAACGCCGCCACAGTTGCACGCTTGAACTTCGACCACTCGTGATTCGAACGCTGGGCAGGGGACCCGAGCAACCAGTGATCTCGCTGGCGCATCGACCGCTTCTCCTGAGGGAGCATCTGGGCCCGATCGTGGGTAGGATGAGCCGTCCAGCAGCCTACCGGGCGGAGCTCAGACCCACGCTGGACGACGCATTGATTATACCGTAACGCCTGGGCAGAGGCGACTTATGTGAATCTTTGTACAGGTAGCTCGTCGGTCAACCGTCAAATTCTTGGTCTCAGAGTTCCTTTGACGCAATCGAAAGAGGCCCAGACTTTCAATCAGCGTCGTCGCGCTCCCGCCGCGGGAATCTCAACCTGATCAAGTCGTGGATCCGGGCTCGATCAGGGGCGACACCGCCGGTCGCCTTGAGGGAATCGTTCTTGTCACAGAGAGTCGGCGCCCAAGACTTCCCCACCCGCCCGCGTACCCAGCGCCGTTCCATGGGTCGAGGGAAACCCCCGATTTGACAAATCGCACCGAGCCATCCATCAGCAGCAGATTCACACCGCCGGGATGAAACGAGCTGGGCCCGATGAACGAATCGACGTTCCCGAACGCTGACGACATCGCACATGCTGTTTGATTAGGCGGCATGACGTGATAGTAAGGTCCGCCCCGGCCCGTGTCCTGAAGCGTCCAGTACTCGCCCTTGAAATCCCACAACGGCGCCGTCGAGGCTTTGCAGAGATTGTAGTCGTTCAGCGGCCCGCCGTTGGCATACTGCGCAATCGAGTAAACCAGATTGAGCCCCGGCGAATTCTGACCGGAATCTCCCTTGATCCACTCGCTGAACGCAGCCGTGTTGCTCGTGCCGTCGGTGATGCTGGCCAGCCGAACACGGTTTCCATAAAACGCGTTGCCACCAAGCCACCAGGCAACACCGCTCACCATGCCACCCGAATTCTGCCGGTTCACACCGCCGTTAATTGCGTAATTCACGCAGGTAACCCGGGCACCGTAGCCGACGGCAAGATTCTCGGAGCTGCCGGGGTTGCCGTCCGACGGGCAAAGATAACCGGGCACCAGATTCGCCATCACGGTCGTGTTGGCGGGAACTGAACTGCCATTCGTCACATCGGGCAGCATGAAATTGTACGCGTCGTAGAGAGCCCGCTGCTCGAGGTAGTTCGTCAAGCGTAGGTGCACCGAGGCTGTCTGGGGAACCCGCCCGCTCCCCGTCGAATTACCGTTCAGATCGACACTTCCGACCGGCGGCAAGCTCTCGAAAGTGGAATGGTAGTTGTGGATCGCCAGCCCGATTTGCTTCATATTGTTGGTGCACTGCATGCGGCGGGCTGCCTCCCGTGCGGACTGCACGGCCGGAAGCAAGAGAGCCAGCAAGATCGAAATGATCGCGATCACCACCAGAAGCTCGATCAGGGTAAAACCACGTCGCGAATGTCGCATGGCAACACCTCCAGAATGGTATTGCCAAAGACCGCCCGTGGCTGACAAATAATTCAACGACTCTGGGTAGAAATAGCCGGCTGCGAACATGACCCGACACGCAGCAAGTTT
Source organism: uncultured Planctomycetota bacterium (assembly GCA_963823665.1). GTDB lineage: Bacteria > Planctomycetota > Planctomycetia > Isosphaerales > Isosphaeraceae > CAVXHV01. The sequence goes on along the minus strand of CAWGMQ010000005.1, from coordinate 1,784,343 downwards.
TTGTTTGCTGTGATTGCGTGGCCGAAATCGTTCCCATTCGGCAATCTAACCCATGGGTGTCCGCACGCCCGGCCACACGGAAGTGGGCAGAAGTTCCTCGTTCCGACGCTCCGCGTCGGAACGGTATCTCGCTCCGCGGCGCGCTTGACGTAAATCGGCGGAAGTTGTTTCCGACCCGTTCCTGAGTGAGGTTTGCGCCGTCTAGTAAGTGGGAGCTCCGGGATGACGAACGAGCATTCAGTCTCGCGGTGGCTCGATGGCATCAAGGCCGGCGACGAAGCCTCCATCGAGCGGCTTTGGCATCGTTACTTCGAGCGTCTCGTGCGTCTCGCTCGCGGCAAGCTCCCTGGCCATTGCCGTCGGGCCTATGACGAGGAAGACGTGGCAATCAGCGCGTTTCAGAGTTTTTGCCAGCGCGCTGCGGGCGGACAGTTCCCCAAGCTGAGTGATCGAAATGATCTCTGGCGGCTGCTTCTGACCCTCACCCTGCGGAAGGCGGTTGTCACGATACGGCACCAGACCCGTCGCAAGCGAGGAAGTGGCCGAGTGATGGGCGAATCGGCGCTCGAAGGAGGCGATCGCACAGCCGCTGGCCTTGCTGAAGTGCTCGAGGACGGGCCAAGGCCTGAGGACGCGGTTCAGTTCGCCGATGATGTCGAACGACGTCTCGACCAATTGAAGGATCAAGCGCTCCAAAAGGTCGCCCTGCGAAAGCTCGAAGGCTACAGCGTCGAGGAGATTGCAACAGAGATCGGGGCGTCGACCAGGACCGTCGAACGCAAACTTCGGCTCATTCGTGTGATCTGGGAGGAGGGAACGTCGGGATGAATCAATTGGAGACGCGTCGCGGTCGGCCGGCGCTGGCTGACCTTCATGAAATCGATGCCGCTTGCGACCGCTTTGAGAAGGCTTGGCGCAGCGGCCAGCGCCCGGATATCGCCGAGTTTCTCGCCGATGTACCGGTCAATGCTCGAGCCCAGTTGTTTCGCGATCTTTTGAGCCTTGATCTCGAATATCGCCGCCGGCTTGGCGAGCAGCCCGAAACTCGCTCGTACTGTGAACGGTTTCCCGAGTTTGCCGCGCCTGCGGCGAACGCGCTCGCGTCATTGCCTTCCCAGTCGACAAACATTCTCGGCGAGGGCAAAAATGCGTCTCGCTCTCCGACCATCGGATCATCCGCGATTCCTGGCACGCCAGGCACTGATCAACTCGGATTCTCCCTTCACGAGCCTCAGGACTTCGGCGCAGCCGGCTTCGAAGTCCTGGGCGAGCTCGGGCGTGGTGGCATGGGGGTGGTCTTGAAAGCCCGCCAGGCCGCGCTCAACCGCACCGTTGCCCTGAAGGTCGTCAAATCGGGTGCCTTTGCATCGGAAGCCGAGCTGATTCGATTCCAGAGCGAGGCGGAAGCGGTTGCCCAGCTCGATCACCCGAACATCGTGCCGATCTATGAGGTCGGCAAATGCCGCGGGCAGCACTTTTTCAGCATGAAGCTGGTAAACGGCACCAGCCTCGACCGGCGGCTCGAGGAATTCGCCCGTGACCCTCGCGCATCGGCCCGTCTCGTCGCCACGGTGGCACAGGCCGTGCACCACGCCCATCAACGAGGCATCCTTCACCGTGACCTGAAACCCGCGAACGTGCTGGTGGACGAAGATGGCGAGCCGCACGTGACAGACTTCGGACTGGCCAAGCGACTCGATGGCAGCCCCGACGCGACCCAATCGGGTGCCATTCTCGGCACGCCCTCGTACATGTCGCCGGAACAGGCCAGCGGTTCCCGAGGCGCAATCTCGACGTCGACCGACGTCTACGGCCTGGGCACGATTCTCTACGCACTTCTTGCCGGCCGGGCACCGTTTGCCGGCACAACCCTGATCGACACGCTCGAGATGGTGCGCAACCAGACGCCTGAGCCTCCCAGACTACTCAACCCGCGAGTGCCGCGAGACCTCGAGACCATCTGCCTCAAGTGCCTCGAAAAGGAGCCGCACAGGCGATATCAAAGTGCGCAGGCATTGGCCGAAGATCTCGATCGTTGGCTGAGCGGCTTGCCGATCCTCGCGCGGCCGGCCAGCGCGGTGACTCGCTTCATCTTTTGGTGCCGGCGTAACCCTGCCCTCGCGGCCATGGCGGCGCTCTTGCTGCTGGCTCTCTCAAGCGGTATGGCTGGCATCACCTGGAAATGGCGAGAAGCCGATCGCCAGCGCAATCAGGCCGAGGCTCGTAAACGAGCTTCTGACCCGGCGCCTGCTGGCCGGGGCGTCGCATGATCTCGATCCCCGAGACACCAAGCTGACGGTGCGCACCATGATCGATCGCACCGCGGCACAACTCCACGGTTGGCTCCAGGATCAGCCCGAGGTGGAGGCCCGAGTCCGCGAGACGATCGGCAGTGTATACCTCTCCCTGGGCGAGAACCGTCAGGCCGCCGAGCACTTGGAAATCGCGCTTCGCCTCGATGAGCGGCTCTACGGTCCACGTCATCGTGACACACTTCGCGCCGGCAACCTGATGGCCTTGCTGCTCGATCACACGCAACGCGGCCCACAGGCCGAGACCCTCGCGCGGGCTAATCTCCAGACGGCTCGCGCGAATTTGGGCGCCTCCGATCCAATCACAATGGAAGCTGCCGAGCGGCTTGGAATGATCCTCTGGCATCTGGGCAAGAACGACCAGGCCGCAGCCGTGCTTCGGCAGAACGTCGACGACCGCCGCCGTGTGCTCAAGCCCGAACACCCTGACACGCTGCGGTCCGTGTACCTGTTGAGCCGGGTCCTGCGCGACGTCAAGCAGTTTGCCGATGCCGAACAGTTTGCCTACGCCTATGCCCACAGCATCCAGTGCTCGCTCGGCAGCAATCACCCTGACTACATCGTCGCGCTCACGAATCAAGCCGACGTCTACCGCGACAAGGGCGATCTGCTCCAGGCCGAACGCCATTACGGTCAAGCCGCCCGCGAAGCCCAGGTGCTCCTGGGCGCCGATCATCCGACGACCCGGGCCGTCGAGGAGCAGCACGCAAAAGTGACGCGCGAGCTCAACGCTGCTCCCGCCGCCGCGACCACATCAAACTGAGATTCCACGCCGCCAAAACGCCGCCCGCCGTTCAGGAATAACTCGGCTCGTTCCCACGTTTCCACTTGATATTGCAGCCCATGCTCGCGCGCTGGTCATCGGCCGGTGTCTTGCCCACGAGCACGGCATCCAGGGCCGCTCGGAGATCTTTTCCAGTGACCGGAATTGAATTCCCCGGCCGGCTGCCATCCATCTGGTCACGGTAAACCAGCTTCCGCGACTTGTCGAACACGAAGAAATCAGGCGTGCAAGCGGCCTGGTACGCCTGAGCAACGGCCTGAGACTCGTCGTACAGATAGGGAAACGTGTAGCCAACCTGGGTCTTCTCCCTGGCCATCATGGCCGGACTGTCGTCAGGGTGAGTCGTCACGTCATTGGAGCTGATCCCGACAACGCCCACACCCCGCGCCTGATACTCCTTGCACAGTCGGGCCAGCTCGGCACGGACGTGCTTGACGTAAGGACAGTGATTACAGAGAAAGATCACAATCAGGGCGGGCGCGTTCTTGAAATCGGCGAGCGAGACGGTGCGGCCATCGGTATCGGGGAGCTCGAAATCAGGGGCCGCGGTTCCGAGGGGAAGCATTGTGGACGGTGTGAGGGACATGGGATCGCTCCTTCGTGAGTGTTCTCGAGCGTGACAGGGAAAAAGGCTCTCATTCGGTTTGGTTAATCTAATACACGCGCGAAAGCTTTGCTAATGGTGGAAAGACTCGGGCGAGAGTAAGACCAAGATATAGATGAAGAACATGAAGAGGGTTAAGTATGAGGCGCGGCCGAAGGCTCATGGAGCAGTTCATCGCGGCGGAGTAGGGGCTGGCGTGGCTCGGCCGAAGCTGGGAAGTTAGAGTTCACGCTACTGGCGACCGGCTGGTGACGATGATTCCGTACGCAGGCCGCCAACCTGATCTTCCCGGCCGTCGCGCCGCTAGCAAGCCAAAACGCCGATCGCACGATTGATTCCCGATGCGGAGACACGCGCCATGGCAGACGAACCTCGACGTTGCGCGTCTTGCGGAGCGCCTCTGGCGGTGAATGACCCCGATTGTACCTGCGTGCGCTGCCAACCTCAAAACGCCATGACCACCGAGGGGCAGGTACCGTATTCACCCGAGGTGAGCATTTCCGTCGAACGGGCTCGGAGCAGTGTGTTCACCGCGCTGGCCGATTCGATAGGCGGAGCTCGACGAATCCTGCTGCGCGACACGGACGTGGACGAGGAACCGTCGCCGGTGGTGAAGTTAGGGTCGACCGAAATGCCCGGCGCCCTGGATCGGTTGGGCCGCTACCAGTTCCTTGGGGAGATTGCTCGGGGGGGCATGGGGGCCGTGCTCCGCGGTCGGGATACCGAGCTGGGGCGTGACCTTGCCGTCAAGGTGCTGCTCGAATCGCACCGCGACAAACCCGACCTGATCCGCCGGTTCGTCGAAGAAGCGCAGATCGGGGGACAGCTTCAGCATCCCGGAGTGGTTCCGATCTACGACGTGGGGACCTTCGCTGACCGCCGGCCGTTTTTCACGATGAAGCTGCTCAAAGGCCAGACACTTTCCTCGCAGCTCCAGATGCGGAAGAACACGGCCGACGGCCTTTCCCGGTTCCTGGCGATCTTCGAGCAGGTGTGTCAGACGATGGCCTACGCCCACACGCGCGGCGTGATTCACCGCGACTTGAAGCCCTCGAACATCATGGTCGGCAAGTTCGGCGAGGTGCAGGTCATGGACTGGGGGCTGGCCAAGGTTTTGCCACGCGGCGGGGCGGGTCCTGGGGAGGCTGAACCGCCTCGACCCGAGGTGAGTGTCATCCAAACGGCTCGGAGCGGGTCGGGCTCGGACGTGGACGCTTCTGAATTCGGCAGCGTGCTTGGGACGCCGGCATACATGGCGCCCGAGCAAGCGCGGGGCGAGCTCGACCGCGTCGGCGAACGCGCCGATGTTTTCGGATTGGGATCAATGCTGTGTCAGATGCTGACAGGTCAGCCAGCGTTTACCGGGAGGTCGACGGGTGAAGTCATGCGCAAGTCGAGTCGCGGCGAGGTGGCCGAGGCATTTGCCCGGCTCGACCAATCCGGCGCCGAGGCTGAGTTGATCGCGCTCGCGAAGTATTGCCTCGCGCCTGAGCTTGAAGATCGGCCACGGAGCGCGCGCGAAGTCGCTGATTCGATGGCTGAATACCAGGCAAGCGCGCTGGGGCGGCTGCGGCAAGCCGAACTCGCCCGTGTGGAGGCCAGTGCACGCGCCGTGGAGGAGCGCAAGCGGCGGAAGCTCACTGCGGCGCTCGCGGCCTCGATCATCGGAATAATCGTCGTCGGCGGAGGGGGCTGGCTCTGGAATGAGCGGCACCGCCGGCTTGGCGCCGAGCGCGTCGATCTGGCACTTCGCGAGGCGGACCTCTTGCGGGCCGAGGCCGAGCGGGCGGGTGACGATGCGTCTCGCTGGTTGCAGGCCCGGGAGGCGGCGCATGCGGTCGAGCGACTGGCGGCAGATGCTCGAAACAATGCCACGCGAGAGAAGGTGCGGAAGCTTGCCCGCGACGTGACGGCGGCAGCGACCGCTGCGGAGAACGACCGGAAGCTGCTCGACAAACTGGTGGATATTCGCTCGTCGAGGGAAGACGATCCCGACGGTACGAACACCGACGCGGCGTATGGATTCGCTTTCCGCGAAGCGGGAATCGACATCGCGGCGCTTTCGCCGGAAGAGGCGGGGGCGAGGATCAAGGCCCGACCCGCGTCGGTAACTGCGGCGATGGCCGCGGCGCTCGATGACTGGGCCCGAGCGCGCTGGAGCGAGCGGAATGACCAATCGGGAAGTTTGCGGCTCGTCGAGATCGCCCGGATCGGCGATCCCGACTCGTGGCGCAACCGTCTCCGCGCTGCACTTTACTCACCGAAAGCGGACTCGCGTCTTCGAACGCTGAGAGATCTCGCAAGTGCGAGCAAAGGCGACGAACTTCCCCCGGTGAGCCTGGAGCTCCTGGGAACGGCGCTCGTGGGTCTTGGTGATCGGGAATTGGGCGAAAAGGTCCTGCGAGATGCACAGCACCGTTATCCGCGCGACGTCTGGATCAACTACGAACTTGCAAGATGCTTGATGCGGATCGGAAGGCGTGATGAGGGGATTCGCTACTACGTAGCCGCTCGCTCCATCCGGCCGGAAACCGGCCACATGCTGGCGCATTATCTGGACGCCAAAGGCGAGGCGAAGGGGGCGATTGGCGTGTTTGAGGACCTGGTACGGTTGAGGCCCTCAAGCGGCACCTACCTCGTCTGCCTGGGACAGGTGCTCAAGGAAGAAGGCCGCACCAAAGAGGCCGACGCTGTCCTGGATCGCGCGATCGAGCTCTTGCGCGACAAAGTGCGACAAGACCCAAGTTCCGACGGGGCACGCAACGACCTGGGGAGGGCCTTCAGCTCAAAGGGACAGTACGATGAGGCGATCGCTGAATACCGTGAAGGGATCAAGCATCGGTCGAGCTCGATTGTATTATACAGCAACCTGGGCAGCGCCCTGCGAAGCAGACACAAGCTAGAAGAGGCGGCCTTCGCGTGTCGCGAGTCGATCCGGCTCTTGCCGACTTATCCGAGTGCGCACACCGTACTTGCCCGCACGTTGCTGGAACAGGGGAAAACAGATGAGGCGATCGCTGAATACGGTGAGGCGGTTCGGCTGGACCCCTGGGATGCGTCCGATCGTACAGAGCTTGGGAACGCTCTGGCTGCACGCGGGAGGCTGGACGAGGCGATCGCCCAGTTTCGTGATGCGATCCGGCGTGCGCCAGACCACATTCGAGCCTATCTCGGCCTTGGCAGCGCTCTCATGAAGCAGGGCAACCGGAACGAAGGAATCGCGTTATTTCGTGACGCGATTCGCCTCAAGCCGGACAACGCGGAGGCTCATCAATATCTAGGATCTGCTCTCGCAAACCTTGGGAATAAATCTGCAGCGATCGCCGAACTTCGCGAGGTGGTTCGCCTCAAGCCCGGTGATGCCAGCGCACACAACAGCTTGGGCCTGGCGCTTGTTGCGCGTCGGAAGCTCGACGAGGCGATCGCGGCATACCGAGAGGCGATCCGCCTCGATCCCAAAGAGTCTATCGTGCGCGTCAATCTCGGCATCGCCTTGGAACAGAAAGGAGAATATGAGCTATCGATGGCCTCCTTTCGTGAGGCCATTCGCCTTGCGCCCGACGACGACTCGCCGCACGTTGCGCTCGGCAAGGTGCTGTTTGATCCCGTAAATGACTATCAAGGCGCCAGCGCGGAGTTCCGCGAGGCGACACGGCTAGCGCCGAAAGTCGCCGTGGCCCACGCCGATCTTGGGAACGCATTGTTCCGCCTTGGGAAGCTTGATGAAGCAGCCGCCGAGCTCCGGGAAGCAATCCGGCTCAACCCGTGGTTCCCCGGCGCCCACAACAGCTTGGGCTCGCTGTTGTGTGACGGGAAACAAGACTATGCGGGGGCAACCGCGGAGTTCCGCTTAGCGATCCGGCTCGAGCCGACCGACGCCGGTACACACCACAACCTCGGCATCGCACTCAGTAATCAGGGTAAATTCGATGAGGCCACCACCGAGTTTCGCGAGGCGACAAGGCTCAAGCCTGACGATGCGGACTCGCATGGCCGACTCGGCGAACTGCTGGTGAAGCTGGGAAAGCTCCGGGAGGCTGAGGGAGCGCTGCGAGAGTCGATCCGAATCAAGCGCGACGTCCAGTCGCTTACCCGACTGGCCGTTGCCCTCAAGGACGAGGGAAGGATGGCAGAGGCAGTCGCCACCATTCGTGACGCTGTTCGGCTCAAGCCAGACTCGGCGTGGGCCCACTCCAGTCTCGGCTTGATGCTCGCTTCGCAAGGTATGCTGGCCCAAGGAGTCGAAGAATGCCGAATGGCGACACGGCTTGAACCCGATAACGCGGCGTTTCACTCCAATCTCGGCACGCTTCTGTTCAATCAAGCGGGCGACTACAGCGGTGCCGCCGCCGAGTTTCGTGAGGCGATCAGGCTCCACCCCAATTCGGCACAGTACCACTATCACTTAGGCAATGCCGTTAGTTCCCTGGGAAAGCCGGACGACGCGATCGCGGCTTATCGCAAGGCCACCGAGCTCGATCGCGGTCACGCCGAAGCGCACTGCAACCTTGGGCAGCTTCTGCGTGAAAAGGGTCTGTACGTCGAGGCACTCGCAGAATATCGCGTCGGCCACGAATTCGGCTCGAAGCGGCCCGGCTGGCCTTATCCCTCTGAGGCGTGGGTCCGCGACTGTGAGCAGATGGTTGCGATCGAAAAAAAGCTGCCCGCAATCCTCCGCGGCGAGGCCAAGCCGGCCAATGCTGCCGAGCGAGTCGCAATCGCCCAGTTTTGTTACGACAAGCAGTTGCATGCAACTGCGGCTCGCTTCTGGACCGAAGCGTTCCAAGCGGAGGCCAAACTTGCCGACGACATGACCGCCCAGAACCGGTACACCGCTGCATGCTCCGCGGCCCTGGCGGGCGCGAGTAAGAGTAAGGAAGATCCGCCGCCTAGCGCGGAGGCCCAAGGCAAGCTTCGCCAGCAGGCGCTCGATTGGCTCAGGGCAGACCGAGGTTACTGGAGCACAACGGCCGAGGGCGGTTCGCCGCAGTCCATGGCTGCCGTAATCCGAACTCTTCAACACTGGAAGACGGATCCGGACCTTGCCGGCATCCGTGACACCGACGCCCTCGAGCGACTTTCCGACGCCGAGCGAACGGCGCTGCGGGCGTTCTGGTCGGAAGTCGAGGCGACACTCAAGCGAGCGATCGCCCGGGTTGCAAAGGGCTAAGAGGGCAAGATCGAGATTAAGAGTAGGAAAGTGACGTACCGCAGGGATGCCGGAGCGAGTCCTATTCTCAATCTTACTCTTACTCTCGCTGCTCGTGTTCTCGGCCAGAACTCCGAGTGGGTCCCCACTCAGCAGTGGGGTCGCGCCGGGGCGTGCGAAAGTCAACCAGCTTGGACTTCGCGGACGGATGTGCTTGTGAAATGGCCTCGCCAATCGCGACACGAAGTGCCCATAACTGCTGCGGGCGAAGACGGCCGTAATTGATCCTCCCAGCATCCTCACCACCGGCAAAGCCACTTGCCTCGCGCTTGCCGGCAAGGGCGAGCGCCGAGCGGACCGCTTGGCCGACTGCCCACCGTGGCTCTCCGTGTAATTGCGACCAAAGCGTCAAATACTCGATGTCCTGCTCGCCGCGCCGATAAGACTTGAGGCGAATCGACGGAATCGGCGTGGGAGTGATGCCCGGCCCCGATCGACCAGGTCCGTCTTTCGCCGGGTGAGGATAGAAAAGCGCGAGCTCGTCAGCCTTGTTCCAGGAATCGGGATTGCCGACCGTCTGCCAGGGAATGACGCCGTCAGCGCCCTGAGACCATACGTCCACACACCAAGCGGCCGGCTGCACATTCGAGCCCTCGACGGAATTGCTAGACCCGTATTCGAGCACGATCTCGCCAAGCGTGCGCTTGCGCTCGAAGACGAGCCGGGGATATTCGCGCATCGCACTTCCGACGACGTGATAATCAATCAGGCCGTCGAGGCTGTTCCTGCGCCATTGAGGGCGAGAGATATCGGCGCGGAAGACTAGCCGAGGTGCCGGTACGGATGCCCGTGGATCATCTCTCGCTGCCTGATTGATGCCCTCGTGAAAAGCTCGGGCGAAGTAGCGAAGAGCCCAGTAATCCTGAAAGCTGGCCGGCTCGTCGAGCAGCCAGGGGGACGACCCGCGCGACCAGCCATTGGCCTTGAAGTTGTTCTTGTTGTTCAAGAATCCCTGAAAGAGCGTCTCGTTCCATTTCTTGTTCCGCAGATGCGCCGCGATTTCCTTCGAAGCCGCGACGAAGGCTCGTCGGTACGAATCCGGAAAGGCCCGATCAGCCCAGTAGTCGCCGTTGTAATTCCCCTCCATCGGGCTCGGCCAGTTCTCGTGCAGCGGGAGATAAAAACACTCGACCGGCACGCCCTTCCGCGGCAGATCCGCAAACGCCGTCCCATCGAGCAGCGGACCGAATCGTCGATCCCACTTCGACCAGTCGAGCTTCAATCGCGTTTTGTCCCAGACCGGTGCGCAGCCGTCCTGCACCCGCCCAGCCTGATTGTATGGAACGCGATTGAGCACCGTCCGATGCCGGTGGGCCAGACGGTAATAGCCGAGTTCGTCTTCGGGCAGGCCGTAGCAGTTCATCTCGGGCAGAAAGCTCAGGTGATCCGGTAAAGAGAAATCCCACACCTGAAGTTTCACCGGCAAGCGCAACGTCTCTCGACCGGACGCCGATGCGTCGCCGGCCCGGGCCGATGCGCTGAGCTCAAGCGTGCCGTTATACTCACCGGGCGCCACCCCATGGGGGACGTACACTTCGATATGTAGACTCCGATATTTGGCTCGCTCCCCGCTTTCTGCGCCGAAGCTCAAGGGCACGATCGGGTCGGGGATCGGTCCTCCGCGCGCCGGCACGAGGTGGTACCGCTCGACCGCAACTTGAATCGTCTTGCCGGCGGGCCCGTCAAAAATCAGCTCGGCGTTGAGCGGTCCGGCGGCGGAATCACCTCGCAGCATGACCTGAAACGCCACAAACTCGTTTCGGGCGGCCTGAAGCCTGACTCGACGACGACCGGCATCCCAGAGATGGTTGGCTGCCTGGTATCCTTCGGCTTGGGCGGGAATCAACTCGCCGGTCGAAGGATTGACCTTGTCCAGCTCGTCGATGATCGCCACGTCTACACCGCCAATCCGCGGCAGAACGGATGAGCGAGCGGTCGGCTTCGCATCCGGCTTTAGCCCGGGCAGGCGGCCGGGCACTCGTGATGAAACGCGGATCGTTGCCATCGCTTCCGGCCCGCGGTTGCCCGCCGCGTCGACAGCTCGCACCGCCAGCTTGTGGCTCGACTGGCTGGAAATCTTCAGGTCGCGAAGATGCATCTCGACTCGCGCACCCGGAATGCGCGCGACCGGAATTAGCTCCCGAGGAAGAGGCGTGCCGTCAAGCGTCGCAAAGAACCCCAGCGTGCCGGCGGGACCACCGTCGGCGGGCGTGACCCACGATACGAGAGCCTCGCCCGCAGGCAGCAGCGACGTACCGGACTCCACGCGCAGCCCGGACGGAGCTTGTGGCGGCCGGCGATCCTCTGCTCCGGTCTCGATCGTGAAGTAGGGCGCACTCGCACGGTTCTGCTCGCGGCTGTACACGAAACGATTGGGGAAGAGCCGGAATTTGAACGTCTCACCGGTCCGCGTCCATTCCGAGCCAGTGTCATCGAACGCGAGAAAGCCATGGCTGATTCCAGCCAGGCGGGCGGCGATGACCCGCGCGTCGACCGCCACCTGCTGCCAGCCATCGCGATCCGGTTGGGAAGCCTCAGCCATGTGCCAGATCGTACCGCCGTTGTCGAACACGACCTGGCAAATGTCTCCCCCGCTGAGCGACCACGCGAGGTCCGGATGTCGCCGGTGACGGAATGTCACACCGCCGGGCTGCGATTGCGTAGCCTGTCCCCGTTCCCTCATCCCACTCCGCGCCGACAGAGCTGACCGTCACACGTTTCAGGGTCTCATCACCAGCCACTTTGAGATGGAGAGTAGCCGAACGGATTGTCCGGCCCAGAAGAGCCGTCGGATCGAAGTCCAGCAGGCTCATCTCCTGAATGCTCTTGAGCTTCAGGCGAGTGGCGCCGCCGTTATTGCCATCGGCTTCCCGGGCAACCTCCGAGATCCAGGCATCGCGTGTGACATCCAGGCGCACCTCGGCTCGCGCCCTTCGTCCTGGCTGATCCTGGCCGTGTGCGTGCGGGGCCACCGCCGCGAGCCCGTTCGAGAGCGCGATTACAATCAGCCAGAGAAACTTGGTGAGACGCATGAGCAGTGCGCCTGAATGTTGTCGCTGGAAGGGTGAAAGTCAGCCGCGACGATTCGTTCAATACGCGTCCATGCCCCACTCGCCGCCATGTTCAGGATTGCCGATCAGACGCCGGCCCTTGGTGTCAACGACCCAGTCAAGTGCCTCGAGCGGTATCTGGCCGACCAGGACCGGAAATTCATCGCCGATCTCGCCCACGTCGAGCGGGCAATCACGCCCCTGAATCGTCAGACGGACGGTTCCAAACACGGGCAGAAGAAAATCGCCACCTAATCCCCGGGAGTGGCGCATGCGCAGGGGCTCAAGCCCAAGCGCGGCAATCATCCTTTTCGGAAGTAACAGGGTCGTTGCACCGGTGTCGACGATGGCATCACGCACCTCAATACGCCGAACCTGATCGGGCTGCAATTCGCCCCTCTTGACGTTGTATAGATCTTCAAGGTTCTCGATCACCGCCGTCACGACAACCTTCCCCATCGTCTGCGTCTCCATAACGCTTCCCTCCAACGAAATCGGGATGGAATCAAGCAGGTGCGTGAGCCGGCAACGACCGCATCCCCGAGCTCGATCTTATCATGATCGTCGTAGAACAGCGACGAATGCTCGAGCGGGCTTCACCGCATCAGATCTTCAAGAACAACTTGCGCCGGTACATCCAGAACAGGATGAGCCAGAGCACCAGGAGAACCGCCGCGCCGCGGAGCAAGGGTTCATAGGCCTCGCCGAGAATTTTGAAGATTCGCTCGCCGACATGGGTGCTGAGGCTGCTGACGACGAAGCCCTCGAACAAACCTGCCATGCAATACGCGGCAATCGAGTTCATGCCGATAACCCGCAGCGGGAAGGCCCAGAAGCGCACGCCCAGCAGATCGAGCAACGCGTAAAACCCGGCGAGAAACAAGAAGCAAAACCCGCCGCTGTAGAGAACCCAGCTCGGCGTCCAGATTCGTTTGACCACAGGACAGAGACCGAGCTCGCCCAGCCCCCAGCCGGCAAGTAGTCCGAGGGCGCCGCTTGCGCAAAGCCAGAGCAGCTTGGCCCAACCCGGCCAGGCGCGTCGCAGTATTCCGCCGGCCAGCAGACCCAGAATCATGGTCCCCAGCGTCGGAATGAAGCTCAGCGTGGCATAACCTCCGCCGTTCGACGAGAACGTGCTCTTACGGGGAAACACGTTCAAGAACCAGGTGTCGAAGGCCCATGCGAGGTTACTGTTCTTGTCCCAGTGCGCAGCGAACCCGGTCGGATGGTGAGTCCAGTCGGGTCGAACACCGACCGAGCTGAAATCAAAACTGCTGCCGGGAGCCGGGTACAGTGCGAAGGCCGCCCAGTAGCCGCCGAGGATGACGCCAAGCGCGATCCATTGAACGCGCGAAGAACAAAGCGCCAGCGCGAAGAGGAACGTATACCCAAGCCCGATCTGACTGAGAGTGTCCTCAAAGGTGAAGTAGGTCTGCTTCTGACCCATCGACCGGAGGAACACTCCCAGCAAAACGAGGATGAGCGAACGCCAGAGCGCGTGTGCCGTCATTCTGGCTCTGGACTGGCCCCTTGCCAGCCGGTTGGCCAGTGAAAACGGCAGCGCCACGCCGACCAGGAACGAGAACGAAGGCTGAATCAAGTCGTGCAGCGAACATCCGACCCATTCCACGTGAGACTGATGGTGGCAGAGCAGCTCCCAGATTCGCTCACCTGGCAGTTTACCGGCCACGCGGCAAAGCTTGAGCACCTCGGCCATCATCAGAAACATCACCAGCCCGCGGTAGGCATCGATCGAAGCCAGCCGCGGCGCAGGCGACATCGACGGCTTTTCTTCGTCAGCATGGACGGGCGGCATCTGGTCGCTTGAAGATTCGCTCATCAATCTAGATGCCGTACAGCTCGGAGTATTTCTTCGTGAGCGCCGCGATCAGCGGGCGATGGTCGGGCTTCGAGCCGGTGATGTGCTCGATCAGGTCCACAGGCCGGCGCCGCTGGCCTTCGCGATGAACTTTCGCTCGTAGCCAGGCCAGCAGTGCCCTATAGTCACCCTGTGCGAAGCCTTGGTCAAGCCCACCCAGCTCGGCCTGGGCCTGGGCGAAAAGCTGGGCCGCATAGAGATTGCCAAGCGTGTAGGTCGGAAAGTAGCCGATGAGCCCTGCGCTCCAGTGAATGTCCTGGAGGCAGCCTTCCGCATCATTGAGTGGCTTGACTCCCAGCACTTCTTCGTATTTCTGGTTCCAGGCCGCGGGAAGCTCGGTGACGGGCAGGTCGCCGGTTAACAGTGCCTGCTCGATCTCGAAGCGAACGATGATGTGCAGATTGTACGTGACCTCATCCGCCTGCACGCGGATCAGCGACGGGGCAACGTGGTTAACCGCGGCATGGAACTCGTCCAGCGTGACATCGGCGAGGGCCTCGTGAAAAACTCGCCGCGCGATCGGGAACCAGTAGCTCCAGAAAGGAAGGCTCCGGGCAACCGCGTTTTCCCACAGACGCGACTGCGACTCGTGGATACCGAGTGAAACGGCTTCGCCCATCGGTGTGCCGTAATGGTTCGGATCAAGGCCCTGCTCGTAGAGGCCATGGCCGACTTCGTGCAAGATCCCGAAAAATGCATCGTTGAAGTTGTGCTCGTCGTAGCGCGTGGTGATTCTGCAATCGCCCGGCCCGATACCCGAGCAAAACGGGTGGGCGGTTACGTCCAGCCGCCCGCGCTGAAAGTCAAAGCCGACGGCGGCGGCGGCCGCTTCACCGAAGACTTGCTGGCGATCCCGCGGGTAAAGGCGGGTTAGAATCGCCGCCGACCGCGGCGACCCCATATTGCTGGAATTGGCTCCGGGAGCAGCCGGCGCTTGCGCGCGCTCCAGGCTCCCCTCAGCGACCTTCGCGGCAAGCGGCACGAGTTCGCGCCGCAGCGCCTGGAAGACGACCGCCAACTGCTCCGTCGTTGTCCCAGGCTCGTACTCATCGAGAAGCGGATCGTAAATGAACAGACCGGCACTCGAGCCGGCCCTGACTGCGGAACGGGCTGGCTGAGATTGACCGGGTTCGTGGTGAGAAGTTGCCAACTGACCGCCGAGGCAGGCCGATTCTTGGCGCTTTAGTTGGATAATTTTCTCCAACCACGGCCGGAACCGGGCGAAATCGCGAGCCGACCGGGCGGCGACCCACTCAGGCTGCGCCAGAGAGGTCGTGCGTGCCAGTTCTTCGACCAGGTTGCGCGGCAGTCGGATACGTCGGTCGTAGCTTCGGCGAATTTCTCGCACGTTCACCGCAGCCGGTGATCCGGGCTCGGCGATGAGGTCCGAACTCTCAACAACGGCAAGAAACTCCCCGATCATGGGATCCGTCGCCCGCTCATGATGCAACCCGGCGAGCAGGCCCATCTGAGCAGAGCGATGGCCCGCCCCTCCGTCGGGCATGAAGGTCTGCTCGTCCCATCCCAGCAGAGAGGAACACGAGCCCAGCACGGCCATCTCGCGGCGCGACGGATCAACTCGGCATAGGCCTCGTAGGCGTCCTTGGTCACGGCTGATGCCACAGGTGGGAAATGTGGGCAAATCAACAAAATCAGCAGAACGGAAACTTATGGCGAGACAAGCCGAAAGACAAGAGCAAGTCTACTCGCGGGGTGAATTCCTGTGCTATAAAAGGTTGTGGAAACGGGCCTTCAGCCAATACTCAATATGGCTCTTTAAAAATGCGCTCGATGGGTTAGAAAAAGGCTGCGCTGGCGTACGAAAAAAAAAACAGCAAGAAGGGTGCTCAGACCCCTCTTGCCGTCTTTCTCTTTGTCGGCGCATCAGTCCGTGGTGGTCGTAAGTGATGCTTCCGAACCGACTTGGTGTGAGTTAGCGGGTCGGCTGATCACGGATTCTTCGGTCAGGGTTGCCGTGAACGCCTTGGGTTAGTGTGCCTGATTCAAGCGACCGAAGTCTTCTTGAAGAAACGGCGGAACGCAAGGAATCCGGTCATGCCGATGCCGAGGAGCGCCAATGAGGTGGGCTCGGGGACACCGGTGGAGGAAAACCCTTGGGTGACCGCAGAAAGCGATACACCTTTGGTGCCGCCACTGAGATAGATGTCCTTGGTAACATAGAGCGAGTTAATGCCCGCAAACGTCGTGCTGTCGGTGGGGCTCCCAGTGAATGCACTCAAGGTCCCGACCGTCGCAAAGGTGATTGGGTTGGCAAGCGTCTCGTCGACGGTGTAGGTGCCGGTACCGCCAAAGCTACCTCCGGCAGTCACCAAGACAGCATCATTGAGTAGCTGACCCGCGGGCGCCGTCACGATGTAAGTAATCGTCAGGTCAACCAACGTGTTTGCCGGTGCGCTCAATGTTCCATTCAGGCTGAACCCGGTCTCGTTCCCGACCGCGAAGGGGCTGACGGTGATGCTCGACGCCGCGGGCGCAGAGCCTGTCGGGACAGAGCTTGCCGCATAGGTGAAGCTCGAGAACGTCAACGTCTCCGCGCCAACGACGACGGCGTAGTTCCCGGATGGCAACAACGTGTCCAATGTCGTTGGGAGAATGATTTGTCCCGCGCGGGCGTCTTGGGCAGCCAAGCCCAAAACTACAAAACCCGCAGCTAATGCAAGGAATAAAACTCTTCTCTTCATTTCGGAACTCCTAGAAGTTTGATGTCGACACGGTTTGGACGGAGTGATCTGCCTTGGAATGCCGCAACTCGATCAGATCGATCCCGGCGCCAAGCTTCCCGATGAGCAAGCTGCCCATCAAGCGTCGAGTTGCAGTCCCAGGTAGCCGGTGACCGTTGATGCTGGCTGATCCAGCCAAAAACGGTGGGAAGGTAAGACCAAACAGCATGGGACTCGCGGGCGAAACAACGAGCGAAAGTTTTCCGTTCCTCTCTGACTCCTCCACTGCGCTCGCTCCGATGTTGTTACAACACCGTTTCCGGCTGAGCAGGAGTAAGACGCCGGGACTATCACGACAACAGGACGCCCGGGCTCGCGTCCAAGCTCCACCACGATCACTAACAGACCGACGCCCGATTTCGGTATTGCTTGGTCATAGGTGATCCTTGTCCGGCCGGTTCATTGGTCATGAGGCAAAGAGTCAACATCGCCGGGAGAAGGAGCGGTGTCCTGCTACGCGTCACCTACCGTGTCCCATCCGGATTGCCTGGAGATGCGTGTCAACATGAACAATCGGCGACTCCGAAACTCCGTGCCGCACGAGTACGGCGCGGTTAGCTCAAAGTCGCGAAAAGATCATATCAGGTCATCTCCTGGACTCCAAGGCCACAGACGTAACATCCTCGGTTTTTCGATGGAAACTACAGCCTGCCAGAACATCGCGGCTTCTACTGATAGCCAATCGGAACTCGGATTTCAAACAAAAAAGCGTGTTGTTGGTTGAAAACCACACGGAAGCCTGGATAGACGAACGAGTCTTGCTCTCAGGACTGCGCCTTTCCGCTACCAGTCAACGCACTACGTTAGTTGGGTGGCAGTCGGAGTTCAGTGCGTGTGGTCATTATCGATGACGATCCGAATGACTGACCTCGGAGAATCGGCCGCCGGCTAGACCTGCGACTTTCCCCCAAAGCCTACTCCACAAGACTTTATGGAAAAGGGAACGTTGTCCAAGTCGACCTTGTCTCCAGGTCTGCTCATCCCGCCGGCCTGGCCCAGCTCGGCGTGACGTCAATGGAATACGTCACCCCATGTGGTTTTGGAAATTGGCTGCGACAAATGCTCTAAGCCATTAAGCAAAAAGAGGTTAAGGATCAGCAAAGGACTAGCATGGATGCGTGAATTCAGTGTGGGCGATGAGCGTTCGAGTGCGAGCAGTTCACTCGCGATGTAGCGCGCAGGCGGCTGGTTTTGGCCTGCTCGAGCGCAACCGGCCCGATGTTGAAAATACGGGACATGCCGCTCACTCGTCGATTTATTGCAACACGTCGCAGATGTCTGTTGGAATCGGCTTGGTCGATCCATTCAGGGGCACAACGATTGTGACGCCCGGCTCGGTCGGAATGCGGGTGGCTCAGATGGTAGGTTGCATGCGCCTAGAGATTCGCTTACGATGATGGCGGATTGGCGTTCTAAGTTTTCCAAACTGCTCGAAAGCGAACCGGGATCCCTTTCTTCGCCACGTCCACGAGGCCCGGTTGCTTGATTGTCGCGGAGCTCGTCATGAAGGCGTCGGATCAATCGCGGTTACCCCGTGATCTCTTCGTGTGGATGCACGCTGCGCGAACGACTCGGTGGACCAAGAGACAAAGGCGCCGGCCCGTACTGGAGTGGCTTGAGCCGCGCACGCTGCTGGCCACGATCACCGAGTTCCCTATTTCGAGCTCGACCGTTCTGCCGACGGCGATCACGACCGGGTCTGACGGCAATGTGTGGTTCATCGAGCAAACCGGCAATGCCATCGGGAGGATTGACGCCACAACTCATGTGATCAACACGTTTTCGAGCGGGTTGCCGGCCAGCGCGAGTCTCGCGCAGATCACATCAGGGCCGAACGGCGACCTGTGGTTCACGGAATCGAACCCAACGGTCAATGCGATTGGAATGTTCAATCCGAACAACACCGGGCAACCCATCCAAAACTTCGGCAGTTCCGCTGGAATGAGCGCGAACGCAGGCCCGATTGGAATCACATCTGCCGACGGCGATATCTGGTTCACGGAGGCATTGGCCGACAAGCTCGCCGAGCTCAATCCGACGACCGGCCAGATCACGGAGTTTCCTGCGCCCGCGGGGATGGGAGCGGGATTCGAGTCACAAATCGTTTTCGGGCCCGACGGATATCTCTGGGCCGCGGAATTGGGCGGAATCGCGATATTCAACCCGGCAAACGGAAGTCTCGTAAACCAGGTGCCGCTTCCGGGCGGAACGAGCGAACAGCCGTTTGATCTCACGGTCGGTCCCGACGGCAACATCTGGTATGTCGCGGGCAACCGCAATTCTGCTGGGACCGCTTACAACTCGTACGCCATCGGCATCGTCAACAAGAGCTCCCCATACGCAGTTCAAGAGATCCCACTGCCGGCGTCGACTGAACCGTTCGGAATCACGACGGGGCCGGACAGCAATATCTGGGTTGCAGTGACCAGCAACGGGACGACCGCGGGCACGATCGATCAGATCGACCCTGCCACCCCTGCAATCACGCAGACGCTTTCCATCCCGACTAACGTTGTCACAACCCCCAATCCGGTGGCGATCACGGCCGGGCCTGACGGGAACGTGTGGTTCGCCGACGCCGGCGGTGCGATTGGGGTCGTGAACTTGAATGTTCAGCCCCACTTCGTCGTGACGACCCCGCCCGCGGGTGTCACGGCCGGGCAAGACTTTGGCATGACGGTCACGGGCGAGTATGGCGCGGGTATCGTCGACCTGCTCTTCAATGGCACCGTGACGGCCTCGGTGGCCAGTGTGCCGACCGGTGGCTCGAGCACGGTGGGCGGGAATTTCAGTGTGCCGGCGGTGAAGGGCGTTGCGACATTCTCAACACTGACGCTTGATAAAGCAGTTGCCGGTTACGCGCTCCAGGCGGCGAGCACCGGGACAGGAGCGCCCTTGGCCGTGACCACCGGCGCGTTCAGCGTGTCGGCGGCCGCGGCTACCAAGCTGGTCGTGACGAGCGAGCCGACAGGCCCGTTTTCCACCGGCGGCGGGATTGACTTCACGGTTGCCGCGGAGGATCCCTTCAACAACGTCGACCCGAATTTCGCAGGAACCGTGAGGGTAACCCTGGCAACTAATGCAGGGGGCGCCGGAACTGTATTGAGCGGCACAACCAGCCTCAGCATCTCACCGGCGAGTGCGACGCCGGCCTCCGTGACGTTTAGCGGGTTATCGCTCAACAAGCCAGGCGACGGCTACGCGCTAGGAATCAGCTCGGGGTCATTGAGCTCGACCACGACGAATCTCTTCAACGTGACGGTCGCGCCCCCACCGCCGCCGCCGCCCGCTCCTCCGCCCCCGCCCCCTCCTCCGCCACCAACGATCGTCAGTGAATCGGTCGTCCTTACTCAGAAGGTTAACAAGAAAACCCACAAACCGACCGGCAAGCCGACGGTCTCAGGCTACACGATCACGTTCAGCACCGGCATGGATCAGACGTCACTCGCTAATGGCGCAAATTACGAGATTGAAGTACTCAAGAACATCAAGACGGTGACCACGAAAGTGGGCAAACGGAAAATCAAGACCAAAGTACCCGTATACGCGAGTGTCGGCTTCACGATTCCCGCAGCCGATCTGACGAGTAACTCCGTGACCATGCTGCTTGCGGGTAAACAGACATTTCCCAAAGGGGGACGAATCCAGGTCTTCGCCGGTGGCGTGGATGATACGTCCGGCGTTTCCCTGGCACAGACCGATATCCTCACCATTTCGCCGAAGGGGAATCGCATCACCTGAGCTTGATCCGCGACCCAAGTCTGGAGCACATCCGGGTCCACGAACCGGATGGATGTTGAAACGATCGTTGAGCGACATGCCCGGCGGTCGGCGCGAGCCCGCGGACCGGCTCACGATACGGTTTTCCGGCCTCGTAGAGGCGGAGATGGAAACGAAAGCGCTCTCTTGACCGTTCATCGGTCAGGTGCGAGCGCCGTTGTTAAGTGCACGCGCGATCGGATATCCTGGCGGACCGGGCTCTCGACGTCACTTGAACAGCATCGGATCCGCTGGCTCGAGGAGTCAAAGTTGTCATGCGTCTAGTTGAAACGACATTGGCGGGACTGGTTGCGCTTTCCGTTGGCTTCACCGGGCCACGAACGGCCTTCGCCGATGTGCCTTCCAACGAGCAGTCAAAGCCGTCATCGGCGCCTGCCGGCCTGGCAATACTCGTCGAAAGCGTCGTCGACACGGTGCTGGAGCATCATATCGACCCGCCGGCGCGTCAGCAGATGATCCTCACAGGCATCCAGGCGCTTTACAAAGCCGCCGGCGCTCCGGTCCCACTCCGGTTGAGCAGCCGCGTGTCCGGCGTGACCACCCCTGAGCAACTCGCGCGCTTGCTCGATGACATCTGGCCGGCTTCGACCAGCAAGTCGGTGACGGCCAAGGAGCTTGAAGAGGCGTTGCTGAACGGGCTGCTGACCAATGTCTCCGGAAACGCTCAACTGGTGCCGGAGAAGGAGCGCAAGGTTCAGGAGCAGAATGCGGGAAATCGCTATGTCGGAATTCACATTGCTCTCAGCGTGGACGAAGCGGAGAAGCGGCCCAGTATCGCACAAGTGATCGAGGGAGGGCCCGCCGACCGAGCCGGAGTCAAGTCAAATGATCTGGTCGAACAGATTGAAGGCGTTGACACCAAGGGAATGCCATTGAGGGATGCAGTCGATCGCCTGCGCGGCGACGAGGGCACGACCGTGACAATCAAGGTCCGCCAGCCCGGCGCCGCGCAGTCGCGGATCTACAGCATCGTGCGCGGGCAGCACCCGCTTCCAACGATCGCGGGCTGCCGCAAGCAGCCGGCCGGCGACTGGGACTTCCGGATCAGTGATTCCGATCCCATCGCTTACTTGCGAATCAACATGATGGCCGGTAGCACGCCCCACGAGCTCCGCAAGATTGCGCTCGAGCTCGAGAAACAAGGGATCAAGGCGATCGTTCTCGACTTGCGGAGAAGCAGGAGCAATTCGGTCCACACCGCGCTCCTGCTGGCCGACAGCCTACTCGATCACGGCACGATCGGACGGGTGCAGACCAGCCAGGGCGAGACAGTCTACCAGGCAGATTCCGATGCGATCTTCCGGGGCTGGCCGATCGCCGTGCTCGTGGACAGCAACACGTCCGGTGCCGCGGAATGGCTGGCCGCTGCGATCCAGGATAATCACCGGGGAATCGTGGTCGGGAGTCCGACGTCAAGCGCCCGCGCGAACTTCGGAAATGCGGTGGCCACGTCATTCGTCCGGATCGGAAAGAGCGATTGGTCCGTCTCGCTGACGACCGGGATTCTCGAGCGCGGCGACGGCCGGCCGGTGTCGGCTTTCGATCAAACGACCCGCGCGCCGGCCTTCGATCAATTTTTCGGCCCCCCGGTACACCAGCCGGAGAACAAAAACTCCGGAGTACATCCCGACCACCAGCTCGCCGAGAACCGAGCGGCCCAGGCTGCCTTGCTTCGGCTCGGCCCGGCGGCTTCCAAGAAGGCGGACTCCGTGCCCGACGCTGCGGTGAATAAAGCCGTCGAGCAGATTCGGCTGTTGCTCAAGAGATCCTGACCCTCCGCTAGCGGGCTCGAGGTGTCACCATGCGAATTCCGCTTGACCGTCTTTTTCTAGCTGGGGCGTTGCCGGCGGCGATGCTCCTCACTTCCCAGACAACGTCCGGCGAGCTTGTGCCCCGCCAGCGGCAGCCCGTCGCGCTGGTTTTTGTCGATTCAGGCAACACGGTCGTCGCGGCCAACCGGCGTAGCGGCAGTCTGTCGATCATCGACGTGGCGACAACCAGGACCGTCGCTGAACACGATCTGGGCCGCAGCCTGACCGATCTGGCTGCCCTCAAAGAGAAGCGGCTACTGGCCGTCGACGAAGGATCGAACGAGCTGCTACTCCTGGACTGCCACGATCTCAAGGTGCAGGTGCTCGATCGGCTGAAGGTAAGCCCCGATCCGGTTCGTCTGGCCGTGCTGGGCGACGGCGCGGCGTGTGCAGTGGTCTCGCGCTGGTCGCGCCGGCTGACGTTCGTCTCCATCACCAACGGGCCGATGGGCAAAGCCACGGCCATCGCGGCCATCGCCAGTCTCGATCTGCCGTTCTGCCCCGGCGAGCTGGCGACCTCGGGCGACGGGTCGAAACTCGTGGTCGCAGACGCCTTCGGGGGTGGTCTGGCGGTGATTGACAGCCAGCGCCATGCCATTGAATCGGTGCGCACGATCCCAGGGCATAACATCCGCGGAATGGCCTTTGCGCCCGACGGCAAATCACTCGTGATCGCGCATCAATACCTCAATCACCTGGCGCAAAGCACGTTCGACGACGTGCACTGGGGCCTGCTCATCCGCAACCACCTGCGAATGCTTCCAACCGACAAACTCTTTGGAGCAAGCTCAGCCAGTACGCTCCTGGACGGCGGCCGGCTGTTCGATCTGGGCGACGTCGGCTACGCGGCGGGCGACCCGGGCCGAGTCGCGTTCTCGACGGGCGGCAACCTTGTCGTCGCACTGCCTGGCGTCGACGAGATCGCGATCACGCCAAGCCCCGACCAGGGCCCGCGGCGAATCGTTGTGGGGAATGGGCCGGCGGCGGTGGCCTCCAGCCCCGACGGCTCGTCTGTCTTCGTGGCGAATCGTCTGGACGACACGGTCTCGGTCATCCTGACCGCGACTGGCATGCGCACCGCGACGATCTCGCTCGGGCCGAGGCCCGACATGACTGCCCCACAGAGAGGCGAACGGTTGTTCTATAACGCCAAGCTTTCGCACGACGGCTGGATGAGCTGCCATAGCTGTCACACCGACGGACACACCAACAACCTCCTGAGCGATACCCTCGGTGACGGATCTTACGGCGCACCCAAGCGTGTGCCCTCGTTGCTTGGTGTGGCTGCGACCGGCCCGTGGACATGGACCGGCTCGATGGCGCGACTCGAAGACCAGGTGGCCAAGTCGATCGCGACGACCATGCACGGCACGAAGCTCAAGGATTCGCAGGTTGCCGACCTGAAGGCCTATCTCGAGACGCTTTCGCCCCCGCCGCGATTGGCGACCGG
Source organism: uncultured Planctomycetota bacterium (assembly GCA_963823665.1). GTDB lineage: Bacteria > Planctomycetota > Planctomycetia > Isosphaerales > Isosphaeraceae > CAVXHV01. The sequence continues at coordinate 1,760,723 of CAWGMQ010000005.1, read as the reverse complement.
CGCCGACAGACCAGAATCGCCGGAGATTGCCGCCGGGCGGGTCAGTTTCCAGGAACGTAAGTGCGGCGCGTGCCACGCCGTGCCGGAATACACGTCGCCAGAACGTTACGACGTCGGCCTGCGAGACGAGGTGGGCAATCGCGAATTCAATCCGCCTTCGCTGCGGGGAGTAAGCGGCAGGGATGCGTTCTTGCACGACGGCCGAGTCCGATCGCTCGAAGAAGTCTTCCAGAAGGAAAAGCACCCGCGGGGACTGGTGCTCTCTCCGAAAGAGGTCGCTGAACTGGTGGCATTCTTGAAGACGCTTTAGTGTTGGCGCTGGTAGCGTACCGACGGCAGGATGTGAGGGCACGTCCGCGAACGAGCCTCGTGATTGAGTGCCGCGCGTGCTAGAATGGGGTCTAACGAGTGGTTCTGTGGTGCACGTCGCAACTAACAAGACATGCCGACGATCTATCGCGCGATGAAGCAGAACGACCAGGGGTCGCCCGTAATTGGCTCGAACTCGAAGGAGCTCGGGGTTCGAATCCCCCCGAACCCGAGCTCAGGCGTCGACCTGGATGAAGACGGAAATGTGATTTGCAATGGAAAGGGAATGTCGGTGGTCGAGAATTGGCGGTGGTTGCTGCCCCATCTCATTCCGAAAAGGCTCCGATCAGTTTCCCCCAGCGCCGCAGGTTCGAACGGCTTGGCGTGCTTTCGTTTTGGACACGGACCGTTCGCTGAAGAGCAGTTGAATGCTTGTCTCGGATTGGTCCTTAAGGAAAGAAACGCGTGCGCCGGAAACGTCGTGCCGATCCAAATAGTGAAGGTACGGCAATTTCAGGACGATCTTGCGGCGACGTACGGCGAATGGGTGATTGACGAGACTTGAAGTATGGCAACTGACAGCTTCTTTAGCGACCCGGACTTTATAAATTATTTTCGCCTTCTCTATGACCTTCACGTGGCCATCAGAGAAGGATGGGATGAGAGTTCAAAGGGCGAGGTACTGCGGGAGCGGATGGAAGATCCGGGGAGTCGACTTTCCGGAGAGGAGATTGTAAGTCTCAATGGAATCTCTGCCGATTTCTATTCATTGACGGATGAGATTATACCGACCCTGTTACCGATCACGGCAGACGTGATGTCTGATCTCGATGAAGCGGTGCAAGCACGCGAGTCGCGCGAGTTCGACAGTGCGCTCCGATTACTGCGTAAGCATTCACAGCACATTCCACCTGCAAGCTTGGCCTACTTGCGCGGCAGAATCTGGATGGCCGCAGGCGAGTATCGTATCGCCTCAGCGTTTCTGCAAAGGGCTAGCGATCTCGACCCCGAGAACTCGAACTTCACGTACCTGGCATTGCACTCTCTGTCGATCGCAGATCCCGTCGCCGGGATTGAGCGATCACGAAGAATTCTATCCAACTCCGCGAACAGCCCTCCGAGACTGATCCTCAAGGCGGCTGACATCCTATCCCAGCACTCCGGAAAACAGCGCGCGGAAGGGTCGAACCAGGAATTGAAATCGCTCATCCCGATTCTTGAAAGCTCCATCTTTCGATTGGAAACGTCGGGTGAAGCCGAGACGAACCCGGAGCTGCTCGGAACAGCTCGCGGCCTCGTTGATTCATGCAATAAGCTCATTCATTCGGCTTGAACGGAGCTGCGCCCGGTCCGAGCACGGTGTGTTATCAAGCAACGTCCTCGGAGACCCGGGCAGCCGATCTCACGGTCTTGAGCGCGGATCGGGAAAAAAGGAGAATAAGCTTGAGGCACCGCCCGCACGTACCTGTACACCCGCCTGGATTGTGAACCAGCCGCCCGCCTCCTAATGAGGCTAACTTCCAGCCGTCCACTCGGCGATCGAATCGCCCGAGGATCCAGATCCATGAAAGCGAGCGTTCGCCCCTGTGCCGGAAACACTCAGTCAAGAGTGTGGGTGCCTTGCTGTCTCATCGCGCTGGGATTGATTCTGCGAACCAGCGAGGTTCTGGTAAGTGCCGCTGAGGAACAGGCTGCATCCGCCGGCAAGGTCAACTATAACCGCGACGTGCGACCGATCCTGGCGCGGAACTGTTTTGCCTGCCACGGCCAGGATGAGGCAAAGCGAGCCAAGGGCTTGAGGCTCGACCGCCGCGACTCGGCCGTCAAGCCCCTCAAGAACGGCGATTTGGCGCTCGTCCCAGGCGATCCGGAATCCAGCGAGCTGATCGCGCGGATCACCGAGGAAGACGACACGATGCGTATGCCGCCCCGCAAGGCCGGCAATCGATTGACGACGGCCGAGGTCACCGTTCTGCGCCGCTGGATCGAGCAAGGAGCCGAATATGCGCCGCACTGGGCGTTCCTCGCCCCGCAAGCGAAACCGATTCCCAGAGTCGCAGACAGGTCGTGGCCGAAAAGCGGCATCGACTTCTGGATCCTCGATCGCCTGGAGAAAGAGGGTCTGAAACCCTCGCCCGAAGCAAGCCGGGCGCTGCTTCTGCGCCGGCTGAGCCTGGACCTGCGCGGTCTTCCGCCCACACTCGAAGAAATCGAGCGATTCGTCGCAGATCAATCGAGCGACGCCTACGAGAGAGCCGTCGACCGCCTCCTCGCAGACCCGGGCTTTGGTGAGCGCTGGGCCCGCATGTGGCTGGACCAGGCTCGCTACGCCGACTCGGCAGGTTACGGTTCAGACCCCTTGCGCGAGAGCATCTGGCGATACCGTGACTGGGTCGTGGACGCGTTCAACCGCAACCTGCCGTTCGATCAATTCATGCTCTGGCAAATGGCCGGAGACCTGCTCCCCGATGCGACCCTCGAACAGAAGATCGCAACGGCTTTCCATCGGAACACGATGACAAACACCGAAGGGGGCACTGACGACGAAGAATTCCGGGTGGCGGCGATCAAGGACAGGGTCGACACCACGATGCAGGTTTTCATGGGGTTGACCATGGGCTGCGCCAAGTGCCACAGCCATAAGTTCGACCCGATTACACATGAGGACTATTACAAGTTTTACGCGATCTTCAACCAGACGGCTGACAACGACCAGCCGGACGAGAGCCCGGTCATCGCCGCGCCCACTCCGGAGATCGCCCAGCGGTCTCGGTTGTTCGACAGCCAGATTGCCGCTCTTCGGAAGGAGCAGGAGAACGCCCTCACGAGTCTCGCGGCCGCACAGGCGAGGTGGGAAGGCACTCTCCGTGGAGCGAACGCCGCCGCGCGCAAGGGTGTTCCGAAAGACGTGCTCGATCTCGCGGACTTGCCCGATAGCAAGCGGACCAAGCCGCAAGCTCTCGCACTGGCACGATATTTCGCATCGATCGCGCCGGAGCTGGCTCCGCTGCGCGGCAAGATTGCCGCACTCGAGAAGGCGCGTCCGGTGAGTCCGTCCGTGCCGGTGATGGCTGAGTTGCCGCCGGCAAAGCGGCGCTTCACGCGGGTGCTGCGGAAGGGGAATTTCCTCGATCCGGGAGACGTGGTTGCGCCCGGAGTGCCCGTGTCGCTGCATGCCCTTTCGCCCGGAACTTCGCCGGACCGGCTGGGACTGGCGCGCTGGTTGACCGACCGCCGGAATCCGCTCACCGCCCGAGTGGCTGTTAACCGACTCTGGTCGCAGGTCTTCAGCACAGGGCTCGTCGAGACGGAAGAAGACTTCGGAACCCAGGGCGAGCCGCCGAGCCACCCCGAGTTGCTGGACTGGCTGGCGATTTTCTATCAGGATTCGGGCTGGGATACCAAGGCCCTGTTGCGGTTGATCGTGATTTCGGCGACTTATCGGCAGTCGTCGAAGGTCACTGCCGAGCTCCGCGAGCGGGATCCGCGCAACCGCTTGTTAGCGCGGGCGCCGCGAATGAGGCTCGAGGCCGAGATGGTGCGCGATCAGGCGATGGCCTCAAGCGGGCTGCTTTCGCGCAAGCTCGGTGGGCCGAGCGTCTTTCCTCCTCAGCCGGATGGTCTCTGGCAGGCGGCATTTAACGGCCAGCGCACCTGGGCAACCAGCCAGGGAAGAGACCGGTACCGCCGCGGGCTCTACACGTTCTGGCGCCGCACCGTGCCGTATCCGTCGATGGCCGCCTTTGACGCTCCGAGCCGCGAAATCTGTGCGATCAAGCGCGTGCGCACCAACACGCCTCTCCAGGCGTTCGTAACCATGAACGACCCGGTCTACGTCGAGGCTGCGGGGGCACTGGCGCGGCGAATTGTGCGCGAAGGTGGACCGGATTCGAGAGCGCGAGTGCGATTTGGCCTCTATCTCTGCCTGTGCCGGAGGCCCGAGCCCGAACAGATCGAGCCGCTCGTCGCTTTGTTCGACGCGGAATTCGAGCGGTTCAAGAGCGATCCCCAGTCCGCGGCGAATCTATCCGCCGCCGCGCCGGAATCGCTTCCGGCAGGAACGAGCGCAGCCGAGCTGGCTGCCTGGACCACCGTTGCAAACGTGCTCTTGAATCTGGACGGCGTCTTGACCAAAGGCTGATTCTCATGGATATCGATCTTCCCCTCAACCTGCAGCTCGCGCGTGCACACACCCGCCGCCAGTTCTTGAAGACATCGCAAGCGGGATTAGGTGCCATTGCGCTGGCCTCGCTGCTCGATCGCAATGCGCGGGGCGGGAAGCCAGAGCAGCCGGGAGTAACGCAGAGCAGGGGGGCAGGTCCGTCCTCTGCGATTCCTTCGGCTCTTTCACCGATGGCTCTCAGACCTCCGCACTTCGCGCCCAAGGCCAAACGGGTGGTTTACCTGCACATGTCAGGCGGACCACCCCAGCAAGACCTGTTTGACTGGAAGCCCGAGCTGGTCAAGCATCACATGAAGCCCTGCCCGGACGAGCTGCTCAAGAATCAGCGGTTCGCCTTCATCAAAGGGCATCCCAAGCTTCTGGGCACGCCGTACCGGTTCCAGAAAAGCGGTCAGTGCGGCGCGCTGGTCAGTGAGCTCTTGCCCCACTTGCGCGGCACGATTGACGAGATCGCCATCGTCAAGTCGATGTATACCGACCAGTTCAACCATGCGCCGGCCGAGCTGTTCCTCTACACGGGCTCATCGCGCAACGGCGCCGCGGCGATGGGATCCTGGATCACGTACGGCCTGGGTACAGAGAATGAAGACCTGCCCGGTTTCATCGTTCTGATCAGCGGGGGCACGGATCCCACCGGCGGTAAGGCCCTCTGGAGCACTGGCTTTCTGCCGAGTGTTTACCAGGGCGTACAGTGCCGCACGGTCGGTGATCCCGTGCTCTACGTCAACGATCCCAAGGGCATGGAGCGTCAAGATCGCCGGCGCACGCTCGACGCACTTCGCAAGCTCAACGAATTTGAGCTCTCTCAGTTCGGTGACCCCGAGACTCTGACGCGGATCAGCCAGTACGAGCTGGCCTTCCGGATGCAGATGGCCGTTCCCGACGTGATGGACATCAGACAGGAGCCCGCGCCCATTCTGGAAGAGTATGGCGCCAGCCCCGGGGCATCGTCATTCGCCAATAACTGCCTGCTGGCCCGGCGGTTGCTCGAGCGAGGCGTGCGCTACGTCCAGCTCTTCGATTGGGGATGGGATTGTCACGGAACCGGTGCCGGTGACGACATTGTCAAGCACTTGCCGGAAAAGTGCAGGGAAGTCGACCGGCCGATTGCCGCCTTGCTGACAGACCTCAAACGTCGCGGCCTGCTCGAGGAAACCCTCGTGGTCTGGGGAGGCGAGTTTGGCCGCACATCCATGAACGAGGCCCGCGGCGGCTCGAAGTTCCTGGGTCGCGACCACCACCCACACTGCTTCGCAATCTGGCTCGCCGGTGGCGGAATCAAGCCGGGCATCACCGTCGGCGCAACCGATCTTCTGGGTTACAACATCGTCCAGAATCCCGTGAGCATCCACGACCTGCAAGCCACCATCCTTCACCTGCTTGGCCTCGACGCCTGGAAGCTCACCTACGCCTACCAGGGGTTACACCAGAAGCTCATCGGCCCCGAGGGCGAGGCCAAGATCCGCAAGGAGCTTCTCGCCTGAAGGTTCGGCGAGGGTTTGATCGGTCAGACCTGGGAGCTCACGCTTTCCATCTGAGCCACTCGGCGACAAGAGCGTCAGACGGCATTCGCCAGTCGCCGCGAGGAGACAGGCTGACCGTGCCGACCTTGGGGCCGTCGGGGACGCACGACCGCTTGTATTGATGACGAAAGAACCGTTCGAAAAAGGTCTTCATCGTCCGCTCGAATAATTCGGGCGGATACGACTGGGTGAATGTGGCGAAGCGGCTCAGGAACAGAATCTTTTCCGGCGGATATCCGCAGCGCACCGCGTGATACAGGATGAAGTCGTGCAGCTCGAAGGGGCCGAGCGCTGCCTCGGTCGATTGTTCGATTTCACCGCCAGCCCCAGGCGGCAAGAGCTCGGGCGAAATCGTCGTCTCGACAATGGAAAGCAGCGTGCGCCGGGCGGGGCCCTCTGGAAACTGGTAGAGAGCCACGTACTTGACCAGGAATTTCACCAGCGTTTTGGGGATCGAGCAGTTGGGATTATACATGCTCATGTGGTCGCCATTATAGGTCGACCAGCCCAGTGCCTGCTCGGAGAGGTCGCCGGTGCCGACGACGAAACCTTTGGACATGAGCAGAAACGTGCGCAGACGGGCCTGGACGTTCTCGAAGACCAGGTCGCTGCACGCCTCTCTGGGAATGCGTTCGAGCGCGGCACGAAACGACTTGAGATCAAGGTTCGTGCAATCAATTCCGAACGGGCGATGGCTCAGCTCGCGGAACGCCTGGAGCGCCATCTCGCTCAGGTCGATCGATTCTGCAGAGATCCCCAGATGTTCCATGAGCGCAAGCGCATTCGCGCGGGTACGAGCAGTCGTGCCGAAGCCGGGCATCGTGAGTCCGTGCACCTGGCGCCGGTCCAGCCCGAGCATGTCGCAGGTGGCGACGGTGACTAATGCCGCGAGCGTGGAATCGAGGCCTCCCGAAATGCCGATGTAGAATCGTGAGCCGGGGGGAAGGCATTCGATGCGTTTGGCCAGTCCTGCGCATTGAATGCCAAAGATCTCGGCGCATCGGCGATGAAGCTCCGGACCCTCCGCTGGCACAAATGGAGTGCCGGGCACGTCGCGCTTCAGTCCATCCATTGTTTCGGAGAGAAAGAATTCAACAGGGCGAAACCGCTTCGAGCTTGCTGCGGTGCCGTCGAAGCTCGTCATGAGTCGCCGATCGAACAGAAGCTTGGCGACGTCGATATCCTGGGTGATCAAGTACGAATCGCGCCGGACGGGTTGGCCGTCGCCGACACGGGGCGATTCCGCCAGCAGGCGGCCGTTCTCTGCAATCAGACAATGGCCGCCGAACACCACGTCGGTAGTCGATTCCGACGGGCCGGCCCCAGCCATCGCATACCCGGCGATGGCGCGGCCGGATTGGCCCACGACGAGATCCGTCCGATAGCGGCTCTTGCCGATAGTCTCGTTGCTGGCCGAGAGGTTGAGAATGACTGTCGCCCCGGCCAGCGCCTGGAGCGAGCTCGGTGGAATCGGAACCCACAAGTCCTCGCAGATCTCGATTCCGATCAGGACCGAACCGGCCCTCGACTCACCCGCAGTCCTTGCCGCGAATAGAAGATCCGTGCCGAACGGCGCCCGCACGTCTTCCAGCTCGATTTCAGTTGGCTCGGTCCCGTTCGCCGGCTGGAACCAGCGGTTCTCGTAGTATTCCTTGTAATTGGGCAAGTGCTGTTTGGGAACGATGCCCAGGATCGCACCGTCCGAGAGCGCAACCGCGCAGTTGTAGAGTCCGTTGCCCACCGCAACCGGGCAGCCTACGACCACCAGTTGCGGCCGGCCGGTTGTCGCGCGGGCGATCTGCCGCACGGCCCTGCAAGCTCCTTCCAGGAGAACCGATTGGCCGAAGAGGTCGGCGCAGGTGTATCCTGTAACGCAGAGCTCGGGGAACACGAGTAGATCGCTATCGGTCGCCAAGGCGATGAGCCGGATGATTTCGGCCGCGTTGGCCGACGGATCGGCGACGCTCACGCGGGGTGAGGCGCAGGCGATGCGGAGGAAACCGTGTCGGTTCATCGATTGGAAACCATCATGCCCAGGCTGATTCGAGGAATCGGAATTTACTTGATCCTGGCGGCGGCTGCCGCCAGCCCGTTCGCGCTCGCCCAGAGTACGACGCTGGAAGTCGGACGCAGGCGTCCGCCGTTCGTCAAGGCCGGAACGCCCCGCCAACCAGAACGGATCCGATTCTTCGACGTCAAGCATATCAAGGCCAAGCTGGTCGTAGATACCGTGAATCACCAGGTGAGCGGCGTGGTCACACACACGATCAGCCCGCTGCACCCCCTCCTGAGTGAAGTTGAGCTGGATTGCGGGCCGGACCTGAAGATCGCCAGGGTGCGCGTGGGAACCAGTGCGGCACAGTGCACTTTCGGCGTCAAGGAGCAGAAACTCGCGATCAAGCTCGATAGGCCGTACGGGCCTGCTGACACGCTCGACGTGGCCGTCGAGTATTCAGGCAAGCCCGTGCGGGGGCTGTATTTTGTCGACCCGGCCGCTGGCTACCCCAACAAGATGCTGTCGTTCTGGACCCAGGGCGAGTCGGAGGATACGAGGTGCTGGCTCCCATGCTACGACTACCCGAATGAGCGTGCCACAAGCGAGATGATCATCACGGTGTCTAAACCCCTCTTCGTCCTGTCCAACGGCGTGCTTGCCGAGAAAGTGGATTCCGGCGCGACGACCACTTACCACTGGAAAATGGACGTTCCTCACGTGAGCTATCTGATTTCACTCGCCGGAGCTGAATTCGCGGTTTATCACGACCGGGTCGGTGATCTGCCGCTCGATTACTACGTCGCCAAGCACATTGACGAAGCCACCGCGCGGCGCTTCATGGGCCACACGCCCAGGATGATTCGCTTGTTCAGCGAAAAGACCGGTCAGCCTTACCCCTACAACAAGTATGCGCAGGTATGCGTGCCCGACTTCGTCGCCGGAGGAATGGAGAACATCACGGCGACCACCATGACCGATAGCGTGCTCGTCGACGAGATCGGTGCGCTCGAGGGCGACTCCGACTCCTTGGTCGCCCACGAGCTCGCGCATCAATGGTTCGGAGATTACTTGACGGGCAAGGACTGGTCGCACCTCTGGCTCAACGAAGGTTTCGCCAGCTACTTCGCCGCGATTTTTACCGAGGACGACAAAGGCGATGACGTCTTTCGCCTCGATATGCACCGGACTGCGGCCGAATACCTCGCAGGAGACCGCTTTTCCCGTCGTGCGCTTGTTGAGGAGCGATATCGATCATCCGAGGACATGTTCGATGGCGTGACCTATTCGAAGGGAGCCTGCGTGCTGCACGTTCTGCGAGGGCTGGTGGGCGAAGCGGCGTGGTGGAAAGGGATCCGCCAATACGTCGCCGCTCATAAGCTGCAAATCGTCGAGACCGGCGACTTCCGAAAAGCAATGGAGGCCGCCTCCGGCCAGGACCTCAAATGGTTCTTTGACCAGTGGGTTTACAAAGCCGGTCACCCCGAGCTCAAGGTCCGCTGGTACTACGAGGATGCCGACCAGACGCTGCGGGTGCGCGTGCAGCAGACCCAGGCCCCCGACGAGCAGACGCCACTATTTCGCTTGCCGACGACACTCGAGATCACCGAGAGCGCCGGCGCACCTCGCGTGATTCCGATCTTGATCGACGGCCGATCGCACGAATTCGTGGTCCCCTGCCGAACCCGCCCCAAGATGGTCGAGATCGATCCCCGGGGCTGGCTGCTCAAGGAGATCAACTTCGCAAAGTCCGACGAAGAGAACCTGTTCCAGCTCGAGCACGCCGCGTGCATGCTGGGCCGATTGAGCGCGGCGGCGGAATTGATCAAGAAGGCCAGGACGAACACCAAGATTGCCGAGGCCCTGTCCCTGGCCTGGAAACGGGAGAAATCACCCATCACCCGGCACGAGCTCTTCGCCATTCTCTGCAATGGCGCAGAGGTGTTTCGTGCAGCGCTCGTCGAAGGAGCCTCGGACCATGAGCCCCGCGTGCGAGCTGCGGCAGTCGAAGGCCTGGCCAGGCTCCGGCGTTCCGAAAAATCGGAAGCCCTTCTCCGCGCGGCGTGGAACGATCCAGGCCAGCCGTACAGTTCGCGCAAGGCCGCCTTGCGCGGGCTGGTGCGATGGAAAGTGAAGGACGCTCCGGAGTTGGTCGAGAAAGGCCTCAAGATCACGGCAGGCGACCACACCATTGCCGCGGTCGCTCTCGAGCTCTCGCTCGAGACTCCCGGAGCCAAGGCTCGCGAGCTGGCCGCACTTTATTCAAAGCACGGTCAACCAGCAGTGCTTCGGTCCACAGCGATCAGTGCATTCAACCGGCTGGCCAGGAGTGATCCCGCGCTCCAGGCAACACTCATCGATCGCTGCGACGATCCGGATCGCATGGTACGGCTGATTGCCTGGATGACGGTTCGCCAGCTCAAGCTGAAGAAGGCCCTGCCGGTGCTCGAGGCTCGACTCGGCCGCGACCACCTCGGCTTTGGCGGGATCCCGAGTGACTTTCTGGAGTCCACGATCAAGGAGTTGAAGGAAGCGGGGCAGAAACCAGAGCGCAGCAACCTCGCACCGGCGCGGGCCAGGGCGCTCGGCGAGCTCGAGAAAGAGCTTGGCGAGCTCGAGCGCAAGAACGACGAGCTGTCGAATCGAATCGCCGAGCTCAGGCGGAAGCAAGCCGACGCGGATGCGGGTTCAAGCAATGCGGCCGGTGCCGCCACAACTTCGGACGGGTCGCCCTGAGACCTGAGCTGCGCGAGAGGATTTCGGATTTCGGATTTCGGATTTCAGGTTTTCTTACCGGCGAGGATGTCTCGAATTCTCGTGGCGACGATGCGATGCTCGCCGTCCCGGAGTGTCCAGACGGCGATCCTCAGGCCGTACTCGGCTTCCGCGAGCGCCGCGATCGAAGGATCGCCTTCGCGAAGCTGGCGGACGACCTCCGCGGCTGGTAGAGCAATGTGCCAGCGACTCCATTCAATCAACAGGTGCGGCGAATGGTTGGCGATTTCGGGAACGTCGCGCCGTAAATTGACGCCTGGAATCCCGCCGAGCATCTCGATCATCTCGGCGACGCGCGTTTCCCAAAGCCGCCACTGTGCGTCGTGGTCCATCGTCAGGAATCGCTCGACTGCGGCGAGCAAGCCCATGATCTCTTCCTTGCCGACTTTCATGCCGCGGCCAATGCCCATCTGCGGGCTCAAGGCGTGGCGGGCCGTTGCGATAAGATCGGCACGCCCCACCAGCAAGCCGGAGGCCTGAGGACCGCACAACGCCTTGCCCCCGGAAAAGGCGACTAGATCGAAGCCCTGGTCGACGTATTCTGAAAGCCGGCCGGCCGGCGGAACATCCGCGGCGGCATCGTTGAAAACTGGAACAGTGTGTTTCTTGCCGGCACGGATCCAATCCTGCCGCTTGATCTGCCCCAGCGGCTCATAGCGGTTCAGAAAAAAGAGCATCGCCGTGCGGGCGTTGATCGATCTCTCGAGCTCGGCGTGGGATTCGACCCAGACCAGCTTTGCACCGAGCAACAGCATTTGCGGCTCGTAGCCGCACTTGTGGCTCTTCTGAATGACAACCTCGTTCCTGAGCCCCTCGGTCTCGGGAAGTTTGTCAATCGCGCCGGGATGATCGCGAGCCATGCAGGCCGCCGTGGCAACGGTAATCGCCGAGGCGGCGCCTGCCGTGACCATCGCGGCGGGAACCTTGAGCAGCCCGGCGATCCGCGCTCCGACCTTCTCCTGAAGGTCAGGGATCGACACGAACCAACCGGCCGCCTCGGTCATCGCTCGCAGCACCTCCGGCGGCATGAGCGAGCCGCCCAGCGCCGTGTACGTCCCCTGGGCGTTAATTAACGTCTTGATGCCGAGATTCGCGTAAATGTTCTTCGATTGATTCTGATTCATGATGGCTTGGTTGCGACCACGAGGAGCCGGTGGGAGCCGAATCGGAACGCCTCCCGATCGAGTGACGAGAAAAGTTGCACCTCCGCAAAGCCCGTCTCCTTGAGGAGCTGGAGCAGTTCGCGAACGCTGTAGAGCCGGGCCGACATCGATCGTTTTTCGGTTTTGCCATCGCGGATCCACGTGTACTCCACGTGCAGGCGACCTTCGGCTGGCTCGTACCGCCGTTGTGCCAGCATCAGAAACTCGCCGACCGGGTACCAGGCTCGTTCCTGCAACGTCGGTAGGATGATCTCGAGGATATAGCCGGTGTCGAGCACGAACTTGCCGCCGCGCTTGAGCGTGCTAAAGACCGCCTTCAAGAACTGGGCGTTCCCATGGTCATCCAGGTAGCTGAAGCTGTTGCCGAAGGAATAAGCCCCGTCGAACCGGTTTGGCCACGGAAGGTCTCGCATCTCACGGTGTTCCCACGCAATCTGACCTGACGAGTCGGCGGGAAGTGATCGGGCGGCGGTCAGAAACTCGGCGGACAGATCGACGCCCGTCATGTTAAATCCGCGTGCGGCCAAGGCGTGGCAATGCCGGCCTCCGCCGCAGGGGACATCGAGAAGCTGAGCCGGCGGGGTCACGTCCAACGATTTTTGGATGAAGTCAGCCTCGCTCTCCGTCATTTGCGTCGTGGGCATCATCAGCCAAGATTCGACGGCGGCGCCGGAGAAGAAGTTCTTCCACCATTCTGACGATGCAGTCATCGAGCACTCGTTTCTTGTGGAGCGGGGCAGGCGGGCAAGTTCACGACCGTCCCGTGCCCGCGATGCCCAGTGCTTCAGCGTGTGGTTTCAAGGCTTCGATCACAAGCTGAATGTGCTCGTCGAGGTTCACGCCCAGACGCTCGGCTCCCTGGTAGACGTCATTGCGGTTGACCTTGGCCGCGAAGCTTTTGTCCTTGAGCTTTTTCTTCACGCTCGATGGGGCGAGCGAATGAATTCCGTCAGGGCGCACCATGCAGCAGGCCATCACGAAGCCGGCAAGCTCGTCGCAGGCGAGAAGTCCCTTGTCGAGCGCTGTGAGCTCGGGAACATCGGCCGGATTGAAGTGGGCCACGACCGCCTGGGCGATCGCAGGCTCACCCTGCTCACGAAGCCAGGCAACGATCAACTTCGGATGTTCATCGGGCCATCGATCATAATCTGCGTCGTGCAGGAGCCCTGTCATCGCCCACAGGTTCTCGTCCAGCCCGCCGCCGTATCGGTGCGATGCGAGCCGCATCGCCGCCTCGACCGCGCGGGCATGGCAGCGCAACGCGGGGCTATCGGTCCATTCGTGTAGCTTGGCAACGGCTTCGTCGTACGTGATCGGCATCGGCTTCCGCTCGATCGTTTGATGGCAGAGAATAAGTCAGCCGCACGGCTCAGCGTACCGGCCTCGCCGGCCCAGGGCAATGCTTTCCATCACGCATCGGGTTCATCGCATGACAGCTTCCGAGATTCAACAGCAACTGCGCGAGCTTGGCTCTCCCGAGGCTACGGCCCAGGCAGCCCGTTTTTTTAGAATGGGTCCGGGCCAGTATGGCGAGGGCGACATTTTCCTGGGGCTTAACGCCCAGACGATGCATCGGCTGAGCAAGGAGCACGCCGGCCTTTCCTTGCGTGATCTGCGGGTGCTCTTGCGGTCAGCCGTGCACGAGGACAGGGCGATCGCGCTGCTGATCCTGGTTCGTCAGGCCATGAAGGGCGACGCGGCCGCGAAGGAGAAGATCTACAAACTCTACCTCGCGCACACGCGTTACATCAACAACTGGGATCTGGTGGATGCCTCGGCTCGAGAAATCGTCGGGGGGCATCTGGCGGACAAGAGCCGCGAGCCGCTCGTGCAGCTCGCGCGTTCGACGAGCATGTGGGAGCGACGCATCAGCATCGTCGCAACCCATTACTTCATCCGGCAAGGAGAATTCGCCGACACGCTCAAAATCTCCCGGCTGCTTCTCGCCGACAAGGAAGACCTCATTCACAAGGCCGTCGGCTGGATGCTCCGCGAAGTGGGAAAGCGAGATCAGCCAACCCTGGAGCGCTTCCTGCGACGCCACGGCAAAGTCATGCCCCGAACCGCGCTGAGGTATTCGATCGAGCGCTTTCCGAAAGAGCTCCGCCTGGCCTACTTGACCGGCAAAGCCTGCGATTGAAGCGCCTTCTCGACCTCTTTCTTGATGCCGTCGCCTCGCATCCCTCGGGCAATAATCTTACCGTCGGGACCGACCAGGACAAATGCGGGGATGGCCCGGACGCCGAATTTGGCGGGGATCGGGCCTTGAATTCCGGCGCCCAGGAAAGCCTGCGCCCACGGCAGCTTTCGCTTCTCCTCGAACTTCTTGGGCTCGTCGATCCGTTCATCGACACTCAAGCTCAGAATCGCAAAGTTCTTATCCTTGCCGAACGCTTGGTGGACAGCCTGGAGTTGTGGAATCTCGGCGATGCAAGGTCCGCACCAGGTCGCCCAGAAGTCGAGTAGCACGTACTTGCCTTTGAAATCGGCAAGAGTGATCGGCTTGCCGTCAAGAGTCGTCGCCTCAATCGATGGGGCGACTGCGCCCGGGCCCAACGCAGTCTTGGTGAACGACGACATCGCATCTGGATCAGCGGGCGAGTTCGAGTGATACGCTCCAAGCTGAAGAATGCCGAGATCAATCGGCCCTGCACTCTTTGGGCAAACCGCACCGGCCTCGGGAAAAGTGTTGTCCCGTTGGATGCCGATCTCATATTCCTGCCCGACCACGAGTGCCGGCAGCGTGAATCGGCCTTCCGTGTCGGTAACGACATTGGGACCAAAGCATGTCATCATCTGCTGACGCTCTTCGTCGAGGTAGACACGCCGGCCCCAATAAAGCGGTGTGTTCGCGACGGGACGCTTCTTTTCGTCGATGAGAACGCCCGTGGCGGTCGCCATGGGGGCGACCGGAATGACAACTTCCGTGTTCTCAGCGCCAAGTGTGACCATTGCACCCAGCTTTCGATCAGGCGTGGACGCGAAGATGACCAAAGGGTCGAGTTGTCGTTCGGCCTGGAATCGTCCGTCGGAGTCTGCTGTGACACCGATTGGTACACTGATTGGATTCTCGGCAACGATCTCAATCTTTGCGCCCGCAACGCCCGCGCCTTCCTTTCCGGCACGGACCACTCGTCCGGTCAAGGTGCCTTTCTCGGGACGGGGCATGCGGAAATTACGCACGAGGTCGGTTTGATCGGTAACGGTAATCTTCTCGTCGCTTGTCCGCGGCGGGCCCATCAATGTGTAGGTGCCGGGCCCGACGCGGATCGAGTACTGGCCCTTCGCGTCGGTCATGGCTCCAAATTGACGGCGCACCTGGCGCCACAATCGATCACCTGGTTCGCGGATTTCTTCCGGGGCCCGATCTCCGGCTTCGTCGAGCCGGACGAACTGATCGGATTGCGGCCGGTTGCCCGGACCGACGGTCACAATTCCGCGGATGACTGTTCCGTGGTTCAGCTTGAAGTCGACGCCTTCAAATGGCTTTCCTTCACGAACCACCACGTCGAGTCGTGATGGTGCTGCCCAGTCTTGATCGTCGACATACACCGCATAGGCTTCGCCCGGGCTGACCGGCATCTCGTAAGAACCGTCTTCCGCGCTTCGAGCGCGACCCTGGCCGTTATCCATTCCGTGGCCGGTTCCGTACGCCCGAATGTTTATGCGAGAAGCCGGTCGGCCGTCCGGAAAGAGTACGCGACCGCGAATCAACTCGGTCCGAGTCATGACGACGGTGGCTGTCGTGGCCTCGCTCAGCTTCCACTGCACCCGACGGTGCGCGTAGCCGCCGGAAACAGGCCAGAAGGTGACGTCGTCCTTGTCGGCCGGAAGCCAATCAAACGTCGCGATACCATCGGGCCCTGTCGCCACTTCCTGGATTCGAGTCGAGATATTGAGAAAGCTGCGCCGGCCCTCTTTGCGAAGAAGCCAGGGCTCGAACGCGACGCCGGCCATCGGTTTTCCGCTGCGATCGACGGCTTTGATTCGGGCTGTGCGAGGAAACCCTAGTGTCAGGGAGACCGACGACGGCAGATCTCGCACGGGCATGCCGCCTTGTGAGCGGCCGGCGTCGTCGATCAGGCCGTACTCTGCGTAATCGAAGCCACGACCTGATTTGAGCGCGAAGATCCACTGGATCTCGGCATCGGCCGGGATCCGTAGCCATGCAAAGCCATCATCGCGCGAAAGTGCATCGGCGTAGACGCAAAACTGACCGGCAGCTTGAACCGACGCAGCGGCCACAGGGCTCTTGTTCCAGTCGGTGACACGAATCTCGATTTCGCGGGTCGGCTTCAGGACGATGCGCACCGGCGCGGCCACTTGTTCGTCGGTCAACTCCCAGCCGTACCGGAAGAATCCCGCCCGATCGGAGGAATTGGATCGCGCGAGTAACGACGCGCCGTCCAGCTCGGCTCGGCGTGTTGGAATTCCAAACCGTCCGTCAGCGTCCGTCACGCCGTGGGTAGCGTGATTGGTGTACGCCCCGATCTGGACATTTATTCCCGCCACAGGCCGTCCGGCCTCGTCGACCACGATTCCCCGAACTCGCACGTGCTCCTCACCCGGTTCTTAATGATGTCGTCGGTCTTGTGCGGAGTTGTGCCAGGCTGGCCAGCGGCAGTTTGTATGCCGACGCGCGGAGCCAGTGCCCAGGCGATGCCGGCTGTAAGAATCGTTGCCGCGGTGATCAACAGTACGCCTGCCGCAATCTTGAGCTGGCTCACCCACATCGAATTCAAGACGCCTTTCGCGAGAAGTGCAACGCCGTTGCCAGATGTCAGGCCGTTCGCAATCTGGATCGTGGAGCGGACCAAAGCTTCGGGAATGGCCGCCTGAGCTTGGGTGGATGCACCGGCGGCGATGAGTGCGGCAGGCACCGTAACGCCGCGCCGGGCGAGCCGGCTCCGGAGACGCTTTCGTGCCTGGGCAAGCCGGCCGCGCAGCGCCCCCTCAGTAAGCTCAAGCTGGTGTGCCGCCGCGTCGTAGCTCAGACCTTCGAGGTAGCAGAGCACTACCGGCGCCTTGAGACGCTCGGGTAATCGATCGAGCTCTTCATGAACGGTTTCTCGATCGGAATCCTCTTCGGGCAAGGCATAACAATCGGTCGCCTGTGCAGCGGCGGTCTGATCAATCGCTCGGCGGCGGGCGGCTCGGTTTCTCGCTCGTGCAGCGACGCGTTGGGCCACGCCGAACAGCCAGCTTGCGACCGAGTCTCTACGGCGGATCGATCGCGCTCGGTTTGCCAGCACCAGAAACACCGCCTGAAACGCGTCCTGAGCGTCGTGCTTGTCGCGCAGCACACGGTTGCAAATGCCGAACACCATGGGACCATGCCGGATCATCAGCTCCTCGAAGGCAGCCTCCGCCGAGTCGTCTCGCGAGGAGACAAACCAATCGAGCAACTGCGCGTCGGACACCGTCCCGACTGCGCCCAGGTTGAAAACCCGCCGCACGTGCCTGAAAAACGGATCCGCCGGTGTGCCTCTCATTTCGACCTCCGCCCCGCTTTTGGGTTGTTTCTTCAGTGTAGTGTCGCCTGGGGCGATGTTCCGCATAAACTTGTGCCGCGGATTTTTGGTGGTGTTCCAGATTGCCACGCAAGCGTTCTCAGTTCGGACGGACGGACAGCTTCCTCTGACAGCGATGAGATCGACGGTGTACAATTCGTCTTGGAGGAATTTGCAAATGAAGGCCATCGAGTTCCAATCGAAGGTGAGTCCCGATCAGACTCTCGCTGTTCCAGCGTGCCTCATGGGATTGATCCCAGTTGGACAAGCAGTCCGCGTGCTGATTCTGGTGCCCGAAAACGAGGCGGACGAAGAATGGGAGAACTTAGCGGCCGACGCGTTTGGCCGAGGATATGCCGACGCCGATGCCGTTTATGACCAGCTATCAGCCGGGTGACATCGTGTTGGTCGACTTCCCGTTCACGGCAAGCGGGCCCGGTAAACCGCGCCCTGCGCTCGTGATTCTCGACACCGGGGATGCCGACACAGTTCTGGCCCGGATCACGACGCAGACACAGCACACCAATTTCGACGTCGCCATTTCTGACTGGCAGTTGGCTGGGCTCCTAGCGCCGTCAACTGTCCGTCTTCACAAATTGGCAACCCTCGCCAAGAATCGCGTTCAGCGAAACTTGGGCACCCTGTCAAGTGCTGATCGACTCCGAGTCGCTAAAGTACTTCAGTTGATCGTTGCATCTTGGCGATCGACGGCACAAATCAGAAAGGGTCTTCTCTCCCTTTTCGGCCTCCGTTTGTTGCATACGAACGCTTCACGTAGGACAATGCGGCACGACGTCCGATGCGCTTGCGAGCAACGCGGAGGGAGCCGCCGTGGCGGGAACCTGGCCCAAGGTCATCCGAGATCCGGTGCATGAGCTGATCCCGTTCGAGGACGATCCGTGCGATCGCCTGCTCTGGGATTTGATCAACACCCGCGAGTTTCAGCGATTGCGGCGGATCAAGCAGCTCGGTGTCTGCGAGCTGGTTTTTCCCGGAGCCAACCACAGCCGGTTCGCCCATTCGATCGGCGTGATGCATATCGCCCGCTCGTTTCTGGCGAGGATACGGCGAGTGTGGCCCGAGCTGCTCGACGAAGACCGAGAGACTCTTGTGCTCGCCGCCGCGCTCGTCCATGACGTCGGCCACGGCCCGTTCTCTCATTCATTCGAGTCGGTCACCGGCGATCGACACGAGTCGCGAACGCTCGAGATCATCCTGGATTCTTCCACCGAGATTCACCAGTGCCTTGCAAGCTACCAGTCTCGCGGAGAGCTTCCTCGCAAGATTGCTGCGTTTTTCGATGGGACCAGAGAGCCCGAGCGCCTCTCGTGCGGTGAATTTCCGTCGTTCTTGATTCAGATAGTGGCGAGCCAGCTTGATGCCGATCGGTTCGATTACCTGCAGCGCGATAGCCACGCCACGGGGGCCGATTATGGGAGGTTTGACTGGAAGTGGCTGGTTCATCACCTGGACATCGACCGCGACCGAGGGAGGTTCTATCTGAACGCGAAGGCGCTCGCCGAGGCAGAACGGTACGTCTTCGCCCGATATCACATGTATCGCACGGTGTACTTTCACAAGACGAGCCGTGCAGCCGAGGTGATGCTGCGATTGATTTTCAAGCGATTCAAGCAACTGGTCGAGCTCGACGGGCCCGGACTGGACGTGCAGGCGATCGCGCCAGGGGCTCCGGAGAGCGTGCTTGCCGTTTTTTCCGCCAGACCGCCGCTGAACGTTTATCTGGCGCTCGACGATCATACGCTGACCGAGCTGTTCAAGGCCTGTGCGGCCGGGAAAGACCCGCTGCTCAAAGAGCTGGGGGAGGGATTAGTGAATCGGAAACTCTACAAAGCGGTCGACGTGACGTTCGCACCTCCAAGAGCTGCCGCCGACTTCAAAGTGGCCGCCATCGACAGCATCCGCAGCGCGGGGCTCGACCCAGCTTACGCACTTGTAGCCGACAGCCCTTCGGACACGCCGTACAAGCCCTATGACCCGGAGGCTCAGAAACCGGTGAACCAAATTCTGGTCGCGGGACCGGCCGGGGGATGGCAAGAGCTCAGTCAAGCGTCGCGGAGCGTCGCCACGATTCAAAAGGAATACAGCCTGTTGCGGTACTACTTTCCGGGCCAAATTCGAGAGATGGTTGCTTCGATCGCCGCGGAGCACTTGAAACCGAATAGAAGAGTATGACAAGCTCTCGCCCCAGTCGATCGTCAAACTTGAACCCGGCGTTCCGGCTTGCCTGTAGAGGAGTTCACGCGATGCGCCCCGTTACTGCGTTTATCTTGCTTGTCTGTTGTGTGCAGCCGGCTGCTGCCCAGGTGGCGTCGAGCCGCGATGCCTTCGTTGCAACACAAGATCCTCTCGGCGAGCCGGTCACCAAGGTCGTTTATCTTGCGCAGAACTGGTCGCCCGAGGAGAGCCTTCTATTCTATTTTACGGAGCAGGGATCGCAGATCATCCCGTACGACTGGTTCCTGGCGCTCGAACAAGTCGATCAACCAAAGCCATTTCGCGATAATCAAAACATTCTCAAGTATCGGTATCTTCCGCAAAACCCCGGCAACCTCAACCCCGACGGGCTTCCGGTCGGGTTTGTCATGGGCAAGCGGGGGCTGGGCCGGTCCTGGCTCGGGATGACATGTGCGGCGTGTCACACGGCGGAGATCCGAGTGGGCGATACTGGCTATCGTGTTGACGGGGCACCGGCGCAAGCCGATGTGCAAGCGTTTCTGGCCGCGCTTACGGTTGCCCTTCAAAGCACGCAGAGCGACCCGCAGAAGTTTGCCCGGTTCGCGGCAAAGATCCTGGGCCCGGACAACGACGCCGCGAATCAGACGGACCTACAGGATCAGCTCACGACCATGATCAACACTCGCGTGGGTTACAACCTTCGCAATTTTGCGGGGTACGATCCGAGGCCGGCGCAGCAGCCCCCTCCGACGCGCTATGCCCGGCTGGATGCCGTGGGCGCCATTGTGAACCAGGCGTACTTCCATGCGACCCGAGCGGCCGACATGACTTCTCCGATCGTCGGTGCGTTGCTCGCCGACGCGCCGGTGAGTTATCCGTGCTTGTGGGACACTCCTCAGCACGACTTCGTCCAGTGGTTGGGTATCGCCAAAAGCGGCGGGCCGCTTGATATCGACAGTCTGTCGCGCAATGTCGGAGAAGTCCTCGGTGTTTTCGGCGAGATTTCGATCCCCGAACGGCGATCGATCCTGCGCATCGGCTATGCTTCGTCGGTCAAGTTTCTCGAGCTCGTCGCTCTCGAGAATCTCGTAAAGACGCTCTGGTCTCCACAGTGGTCCGTTGACTTTCCCAAGATCGACCAGGATAAGGCGGCGAAGGGAGCGGCGCTATACAAAACGAACTGCCTCGAATGCCACGCCTTGATCGCACGCACAGATCCCAACCGCAAGGTCACCGCGATCATGAACGACGCCGGTACTGACCCCCGTGCATTTACTAATTTTTTCAATCGCACGGGGCCGTCCGGGAAACTCAACGGCGTCAACATCAACTTCGCGCCGTTCACACCGAAAATCGGGCCTGTCGCAGACGCTGACTCGATGGTCACGAACGAAGTAATCGGGATGATTCTGGGACAATTGCTGATTCCGCCACCAGACGAGCTGCGACTTGTGAACTTCCGCGGTGGGCGTGCGCGGCTCGCGCCTGCGCAGGCGATCGTACAGCAGGAGGCGCGATACAAGGCGCGCCCGCTCAACGGAATCTGGGCAACGGCTCCCTATCTGCACAACGGTTCGGTGCCGAATCTGGACGCTCTGCTTCAGCCCGCCGCCAAGCGCCCGCTTTCCTTTAGCATCGGTGTCAAGACGTTCGATCCGGTGAAGGTGGGCTACCTGACTGACGTCGCGGGTTTTCCGCGATTCAACGTTCAAAACCCAGACGGCACGCCGATTGTGGGAAACTCGAATGCCGGTCACGAATTCGGCGCGAAGCTGAGCGACGACGAACGAAGCTGGCTACTGGAGTATTTGAAGACGCTCTGAGCACCTTGTATTCATTGCGAGCGAATCATGGGGCTCTCCGGGTCCCTCGGGCGCCCGAGACGAACTCTCTCGCCCAGGCGGCGTCCTTCTCGCGGAGCGGGGGCGTCGGCGACTTGGAGTAGTCCAGCACCAGATCGAACCGTGCCCGCTCGTACAAGGCGTGCAGCACCGCGTTAAGGTCGAGCGATGGCTCAGGGTCTTTAGCCAGCAGCGGGATCGGGATCGCCGGGATCGGCTGGCGTACGTCGAAGACATAAAGCTCGGCACGCAGCCTGATCCGTCCGCTGCTGACCAGAATGCGATAGTCACCCTCCACCGTCTCCGGCGAGCTGAGCGGCATCCGTTTACCGCCGCGAAGCAGGTCAATCTCGACGAGGCTCGTCCTCGAGTCGAGGTTCTTAGTCCGCTTGCGAAGGTACTTTCTCCGACCCGGGCCCGCGGACTTGTTCGTTGGCGAGAGGACCTCGATCACGGTGACCAATTTGCCGGTCTCGGCGATCCGGATCTCGAGATACCACTCTTCGACCCGGTCCTGGATCGGTACCTCGACGTCCAGCTTCAGCATATGGGTGCCGGTCACAGTCGAGTGCGCCGACACGGCGCCCGCCCGCCGCGCTTTCCCGACTTGGTCCGCGCCCTGACGATGTCGGGCCGGCCGATGAACGACCGGGCGTCCAGAACGCTCAGGTACGTATGCTGCTCGATGCCGACGTGGTATTTTGGCGCGACTCGCGAAGCCAGATCGTCGCGGATCGCCGTGATCAAGCTGTTGTGGACGTCCAGCCAAAGAGTTGGGAGCTCGAGCCAGGGATCCATGCCGGGGAACGGAATCCTCATCGTGGGGAGCCTTCCATTGTCGTGCCGGAACCCGGAGAGCCCAGGCGACTCGCAGCCGGGCTTCGCGTCGCCAAGGTCATTGTCCCGCTCCGGGCTCGGCCGGTCAACGCGGTGCGGGCGCCTGGTGAGCGGCGAGCCCGTCCTCTTCGCACCTGAGACGTTGATAGCCGAGGCTCAGCCTGAGCTCGGCTCAGCGGCGATCCAGGGCCTTCTCAATCTCCCGACTGAAATATGCCTCCCACAATCGATGGAAATCGGCCTCGGTCATGGTCGATTCGCTCAAGCCCATCTCCTTGCCCAGGGCTTTCATCGCGGCAACACTTTCAGTTGTGCCGCCGCTGGGATAGGCGAGGTTTCCCTGGCGGTCGATGATGAAGAACGAGGGATAGCCTTTCACACCGTAGCGATCAGACGTTACACCGCTGTACTCGTTGCTGTGCCGACCGTCGTCGGCGTCGAGAGCGGAGATCATGCTCGTTTTTTTGAACTCGAGGAAACGACGAATCTTGCCGATCTCCTCTTCGCGCGTGTGGATCGAAATGAAAACGACGCCGCGCGGCTCGAACTTCTCTCTCAATCGCTCCAAGCTCGGCATCCCGTTAATGCAGGCGCTGCACCAGATGCCCCAGAAATCAAGGAGGATGACCTTGCCCCGGTAATCAGCGAGCGAGCGAGTCTTGCCGTCGGTCCAGGCAGCCACTTTCCAGTCGGGCGCCGGTTTGCCGAATTCGAGGGAAGGAGCACGCCTTGCCGGCCGGTTCTTCGACGAGGCCAACGCTTCATCGACGGAACGAAGCCGGACCTCGATCGTGTTGGCTTTCGGGTCGGCTTCGGCAAAGTACTTGCCCATCTGGAAGAGCTTGTCGTATTCAAAGTAAAGACTGACGACACCTTTCGGCAGGTTCTTGACGCGGAAATGCCCCTTGTCGTCAGTTCGGGCGAATTGCTCGCGCAGAGCATAGGCGCCTCGCACCTCGACCCAAACCCCGACGGCCGGCCGGCCCTCGGGATCGACCACAGTTCCGCTCAAAGACATGCCGGGTTCAAGTCGAATCGCGTCAAGTACCGGCGGTTTGGTGCCATCGTTCGGTGGCAGCGTGATCGATTGCGAGTCAACCCCCGCATAGCCATCTTTGGTCACCACGGCGAAGGCCTTCATCGGCTTCCCGTCCACGCTCTGACGAGGGATGGACCCGATAACAAACTCACCGCGGTCGTTGGTGGTTACCTGATGCGCAGGATCGCCTGACATCGCACTGCCGGAAGGACCACCGAAGGCCAAGGCCACCTTGGCTCCGTCGAGGGGTTGGTTCTGGCCGTCGACCACGCGGCCGGTCAGGCTGCCGAATGACTTTACGTCATCCTCTGGCAATGTAACCTGCAAGACGAGTTTCCGGTCGACGATCGTGGGATGGACCGCATCCGATTCGACGATTGTTGCCGTCTTGCCGGCGTCATCGGTCAGGTGAAACCGTCCATCGCGATTGTTCATCGCCTTGACTGCATCCGGGCTGAACTGCGTGTCCCATTCGAGCGCGACCAGAAAAGACTGTAATGATGCCGAGTGGGGCGATGCGTAGACCGTGAGCTTCTGCCCATTCTGCGGGAGAGTCAGGCGCGCTCGGCCGGCTTGATCGCATTCTGTCATGAAGATTTCTTTCTCGCTCGACGCTCGGACAGAAGCGGCGCGAACCGGCTCGTGTTTGGCACCGCGAATAACTTGAAATGTCCAGATCACGCCGCGCCGGACGAGATAGTCCTTGATCTGGCTCGGATGGTCTGCGCTGAGGACGAACGTCTCCTGTGAAGTGGCGTTGCCGGGTGCCCAGAATCCAACCGGAGGAAAGAAAGTCCATGCTCTCGCCAGGCCGGGGGGAAGATCGACGGCGAAACGGCCATCGTCGCCGCTGGTCACGTTTCGCATCCCGTACTCGCGCGAATTCGTCGAATCGCCGAGAAGAACGCTGAATTTACCGCCTTTGACCGGTTCGCCCGTGTCATGTAAGCGGACGGAGCCTTTGAGCCGATACTTGGTCGCCGCCGGAGCCGGCTGCGATTTCACGGCCTGTTCGGGCGGTCTGGCCGGCGCCATCACGCTGTTCTCGCCTTGGGGCCGACTATGTGTACCAGCCGCAACGGCAAGGCCGTGCGAGGCCCAGTAGCTGCCTCCAATGGCCAGACACAAGAGGATGGCAGCAACCTTCGCTTGATTAAGTATCATGGAATTCAAAGTCCCCCGCGCCAGCGCGGCGGCCGTCTTGCCGGCCGCGAATCCCAGCGCGATACGCGTGGTGGAATGAGTCAGTGTGACGGGGATCGCCGCTTGCGCCGTGCCGGCGGCGCCGGCGATCAGAAGACCAGCGGGGACAGTCGCGCCCAGTCTGGTCAGGCGGCGGCGCAGCCGATTCCTCGCCCGGGCCAGCCGGCCGCGAATCACCGATTCGGAAACCCGCAGGTGATGCGCGGCCGCCCCATAACTGAGCCCTTCGAAATAGCAAAGCACAATGGGCCCCCGCAGACTTTCGGGCAGGTGATCAATCTCCTGGTGCAAGATTTGGCAGACGCGTTCATCGTGCTCGGGCAGAGCACGATCGCCGGCCCGCTCCATGATGTCGCGAGCGAGTTTGTGCTGCCGTGCTGCCGAGCGCCGAGCGCGTGTGGCCACGCGCTGTGCGACGCCGAAGAGCCAGCTCGCTACCGACGCAGTGCGGCGGATGGACGAAGCCCTGCTCGCGAGAACCAGAAAGACGGCTTGGAATGCATCATCGGCGTCGTTCGAATCGCTCAGTATGCCGCGGCAGACCCGGAAAACCATCGGACCGTGACGAATCACCAACTCTTCGAACGCTACCTCGGAAGTTTCATCGCGCCGCAGAATAAACTGGTCCAGGAGCTGAGAATCGGACAATCCGCCGACCGCTCCGACATGGAAGAGCCGGTGCACTTGCTTCAGTGCCTGGTCGAACGAGCCGCTCGCCATGGGTCTCAGCGCTCCTCGGTTTTGAATCTCCGGAGAGTAGTACCCACTCATCGGAAATCCTCACGAAGATTCCGCGAGATCGAACGAATTGGGTCAAGCATCGCGCCCGCGCAAGTTCGGGTTCGCATCACGTGTGGCGATTGGTTATGCACCTTCGACCAGCGCATACGTGTTTCCCATGTCGCGTTTGAGCTTCCCCTTGGCGACGAGCTCGTCCCAGATTCCGGGGGGATGACCTGACGGCGGCGTGATTCCGGTCATGCCCGATTTTTTTCCGCCCCCTCGGCTCAGGCCGGATTCCTCATCGAGCTTCATCAATTTGAAACGCTTCTTGAATGCTTTCAGCGCTCGTTTGAGTTCTTCATCGGTCGCCATCGGAACCTCGTTTCGGTGATCAAAAATCGCGGGTATAGCCGGCGGTCCAGCCGCCATCGACGGTGAGGATGTGACCGTTTGTGTAGCTGTTTTCCGGATCTGCCAGGAAGAGTGCGGCGACGGCGATCTCTTCGGGAAGTCCGGGCCGCCCCAGCGGAACGTGGTCGAGCATGCGCTGGGCGTGGGCGTGGAACGAACCGTCGGGTGCGTAGAAAAGGCGCCGCGTGCCGTCGGTCAGGATCGAGCCGGGCGCGATGCCGTTCACCAGGATGCCGTAGGGTGCCAGCTCAAGCGCCATGGCTTTGGTGAGATTGACGACGCCGGCCTTCGCTGCCACGAATGGGCATTGAAGCCGCAAAGGCACCAGACCCGCGATGGAGGCAATATTGATGATCCGCCCCGAGCCCCGGGCGCGCATTGTGCGAGCCGCTGCTTTGCTCATTTCATAGAGACCGGTCAAGTCGACCGCGAGGATTCGGTCCCACTCGTCGCGCGGGAACTCGTCGAGCGTGACACGGTGGACCAGCGTGTTGACACCCGCGTTGTTCACGAGGACGTCGAGGTGGCCGTGCTCGGAGACGACCTGGTCGATAACCGACTGAATTTCGAGCGGCCTGGTCACATCGAGCTGAAATGCGCTCGCGCCCGAGGTCCGCGCGGCCGCGGCGCGGGCACCTGGCTCATCGACGTCGGTGTAGATGACCGTGCTACCGTTTGCGGCCAGGCGGTCGGCGATGGCCTGGCCGATACCGCGAGCGGCGCCTGTGACCAGGCTCACTTTTCCCGATAATTCGCAGCGCATCTCGTCGTCTCCCACCCAATCCATCAAGGTAACAGCCAGGGGCTGGGGTTTTCGATCAATCTACCAAGCGCTTGCAGAAACCGCGCGGCCGGGGCCCCATCGACGATCCGGTGGTCGAACGTGAGGCTCAGGAACATGCGATCGCGCTCCACGAACTGCTTGTTCTCGACCACGACCACGCTCTGGATGCGACCCAGGCCCAGTATCGCGCATTCGGGTGGGTTGATCAAAGGAGTGAAGATCTCGACTCCCAACTGTCCCAGGTTGCTGACGGTAAACGTGCTTCCCGACAGTTCGGCCGCAGTAAGGGTTCCACTGCGGGCACGCTCGGCGAGAGAACGAGCGCGGGCGGCGAGCTCACGGAGGGAGAGATGGGGAACGTCCCGGATTACCGGCACCTTCAAGCCGGAGTCAGTGTCGACGGCGATGCCAATGTGCACACCGCGCCAAACCTGGATTTGATCGCCAGCCCAGCGAGAATTCAGCATCGGGTGCTTCTCGAGCGCCAGCGCCGTCAACTTGACGATAAGCTCCGTGTAACCGATCGCAGGTGCCTCACCGGCCTCGACCACAGCTTTGAACTGGCGGCGGAGGTTGACCAGATTGGTGGCATCAACGGTCGTGGTGATGGTCACGGCAGCCGTCGTCTGCTTGCTCTCCACCATTCGCTGGGCGATCGTTTTACGAATCGAGCTGACCGCAAGCTCACGATACTCGGGTGACGCGCCTTCGCGGGGGAGGTCCGGCTTGTGCTCCTGCGCGTTCGCCACCAGCGTCGGTCGTGCTGGCTGTCGCCCGGCGGCGGCACGAATATCGCGCTCGACGATACGGCCGGTCTTTCCACTTCCTGTGACCGTGGTCGGATCGACCCCCAGGTCGCGGGCCGTGCGCCGGGCGCGCGGAGAGACGTATTGCTTCGGTCTTTCGTTCACGATTGACTGTGACGCTACCTTGGGCGGTTCGGCCGCGCTCTTTGACTCAAACGGCGCCGGCTCGCCCGGTGCGAGCAGGTAGCCGATGACGATGCCCACCGCAACTTTTTCGCCGTCTTTAGGGCCGTCCGGCGGAATGCGCAGAATACCGGCTTCGAGGCTCTCGATTTCTTGAGTTGCCTTGTCACCCTCGAGGTTGAAAAGAGGCTCGCCGGCTTTGATCGGCTCTCCGTCGGCCTTGAGCCAGCCGACGAAGATGCCTTCGTCCATGTTCCATCCAAGCCGCGGAATCGTGACTTCGCTTGCCATGAGATCAATTTTGCCTATTCCGCCATCAGGTCGCGAATGGCCTGGGCGATGGTATCGGGGTTGGGCACCACGGCCGCTTCAAGCGGCGGGCTGTATGGAGTCGGGGCGTAGGCCCCGTTGACCCGGCGAATGGGGGCATCCAGATCGTCAAATCCCGCGTCAGCGAGGCTCGCGGCGATCTCGGCTCCCAGGCCGAAGGGCGCGAACGCCTCGTCAACAATCAGCAATCGGCCGGTCTTCGCGACCGATTGACGGATCGTGTCGAGGTCGAGAGGCGCGACCGTCCTCGGGTCGATCAGCTCGACCGAGATGCCTTCGCCGGCGAGCCGTTCGCATGCCTTCTGCGTCTGGTGGACCATGAGCGCCAGGGAGACCACCGTGACATCGCGGCCTTCGCGCACCACGGCGGCGCGGCCGAAGTCAATCTCGTAGTCGCCGGTTGGAACCGGGCCTTTCAAGTTCAGCAGCTCCCTGTGTTCCAGGTAGATCACGGGGTCGTTGCACCGGAGTGCCCTTTTCATGAGGCCCTTGGCGTCATAGGGCGTGGAAGGGACCACGACGCGGAGTCCGGGGAAATGCGCATACATCGGGTAGTAATTGCCGGAATGGTGTGTGGCGGCGGAATGGCCGATGCCGATGCAGCCGCGGAGCAGAAATGGAACGGTGAGCCGGCCATTGCTCATGTAGCAGATCTTGGCGATCTGATTGATGATCTCACCGACCGAGTCCAGAATGAAGTCGGCGAACATGAAGTCAACGACCGGGCGGGTGCCGGTCATGGCGGCGCCGCAGCCGAGCCCGACGAAGCCTCGTTCGCAGATCGGTGTGTCGCGGAGCCGCGCCGGGCCGTAGAGGTCATAGAGCCCGGTGGTAGTCATGAAATTGCCGCCGCGCTTGCCGACGCCTTCACCCATGACAAAAATCGCCGGATTGATCGCCATTTCCTCGGCGAGCGCCTCGAAGGTGGCCTGCATGTAGGTGATCTGGCGAGGGGTATCCGGCGAGCCAACTGGGCCATTTTTCGGCGTGGAGGTTGCTGGAGCCTGCTTGGGATCGGCCGCGGTGTATTCATCAAAGACGAAACGAACGGCCGACTGTCGCTCGGGCCAGGCGCTCGACTCGGCGAACTTTTGTGCGTCGTGGACGATCGATTCGATCTCCGCCTCGATGGCCTCAAGTTCGGCCGCCGGCACGAGCTGGGCTTCGACAATCGAGCTGCGAAGGCACGCGATCGGGCAACGAGTTTTCCAGCCTTCCACTTCCTCGCGCGTGCGGTAGGTGTAGTCACCCATGCCCTCCGCGTGAGCACGGGTGCGGTAAGTTCGGCATTCGAGGAGAGTTGGGCCACGACCGCTGCGCGCGCGGGCAACGGCCTCGCCGGCCGCCTCGTAGATGGCGAGCACATCGTTGCCGTCCACGTCAATTCCGGGCATTCCGTAGCTCGCGCCTCGCCCCGCCACGCTGGGATTGGCCGCCGCGTATGCAAACGGCACCTCGGTCGCGTACTGGTTGTTTTCGCAGACGAAAAGCACGGGCAGCTTCCAGATGGCGGCCATGTTCAGCCCCTCGTGGAACGCGCCGTTGTTCACGGCTCCATCGCCGAAGAACGCGACGGCCACACGTTCGCTCTTCAGCAGCATGAAGCTATATCCGGCGCCGGCTGCCTGAAGGATGCATGGGCCAACGATGCCGCTGGTGCCCATCATGCCGACGTCGGGCGCGAACAGATGCATGCTGCCGCCGCGACCTTGAGAGCAGCCGGTGGCTCGGCCGAAGAGTTCCGCGAACAACCGCCGGGGCGCGAGCCCCTTCGCAAGAGCATGACCGTGACCACGGTGGGTACTGAAGACGACGTCTTCCTTCTGGAGATGCGCACACACACCGGCCGCTACAGCTTCTTGTCCGACGTAAGTGTGACACGCACCGTGAATGAGCCCGCGCTGATGCGACCGGGCCAACTGCTCTTCGCAGCGGCGGATGAGCACCATCGATCGATAAAGGGATGTAAGCTGGGGTTTTTCTAGATCAGCGAGTGATTCTGTGAGCATGATGCAGGTCGCATTCGGTAGGCGGATTGACCGGTGGTTTCTTTCGGGCAAGGGACAAACTATTTCGGCTTGAAGGTTAGTATGACGGCGATGCTGACGGCGAGGAAGAAGATACCGCAGCAGAGCGTGCCGGCTTGCAGGAACCAACTGGGGCGGAGCTCGCGCGGCAAGAGACTGCGGTTAACGTGCAGGGCCTGCAAGGTCGAGAAGCCCAGGGAAAGATTTCCGAGAACCACGCCAATCTCCGCGATGGCAATCGGTCTCAGGAACCAGAGGATCACCATGCCGAGCACCGCATAGAACGCGAGGATTCCGTAATAGATGAATCGCACCTCGCCGCGGCTGAGACGATGCACCCCCGCGCCGGCCGTCCAGATCATGTCGGTCCAGCGGCGGGCAATCTGGTCGCACACACTGACCTGACCTGGGGCCAGGACCAGGAATCCGCACGCAAGCGTGGTGAACCAGAAAAGGGCTCCCAAGCTCGGATAACGAACGGCAATGCCTTCGGCCGTCATGGCTGCCACGCGATCGCCGGTCACCGGGACATTCCGGATGAACTCCAGCGACATCATGCAAGGCAGCGCCATGCCCAGGATCGAGGCGGCGATGAAGATCCACTGATCGCGTCGAATGTGGCGCATCCAGCCGTGCCATCGCGTGAGGTTGGCGCCCTCGGGAACGAACGCGCACCCGAGGTGAGACAAGCTGATCGTTCGGCCGCCGATGGCGCTGGGAATCGCGCCGACGAGCGCGCCCATGCCCCAACCCTTATCGCGCGTGTAATTGGAAAACAGCGTATTGGAGAGCCCACCCGCTCCCGCGATCCCGATGAATGCGACCACCATGGCCCAGTCGAGGCTGGGGAGACCGCCGTTCTCGCGAGCGTAATTCACGAGGCCGACATATTCGACCCCTTCGTGCGATAGCAGATTGCGAAAGCGCGCCGCTTGTGGCTCGGGTACTCGCGAAAGGTCGCTGAAGTCATGCGTGCCGGTTGAATCGCGCAGCGAGAGACGCGACGCTTTCCAGATGTGGTGGTTCGCAACTTCGCCTGAGGCAACGAGCGTTGTGCCGTTTGCCTCGGTCTCGACGAAAAATCTCTGAGGCGCGGCGAGCTTCTGCACGCGCTCGAGCAGGCGATCGTGCATCTCCTTGAGCTCGGGTGTCAGGCCATCACTCTTTCGGAGGTCGAATCGAGTGGTCTTCGGTCCAGTTGTGACGGAGAACTCGCCCGTGGGTTTCCCGTCTTTCTCCCAGGTTCCCCGGGCGCGGTAGATGGTGCCTCCGCCCGCCTGCTCGATAGTGAAGTCTCGTTCGAGGATGATAGTTTGTGCTCGCAGCGGCACGGTGCCAACCCGAAAGAAGCCAGTCCAGACATCGCGCACGACCGGCCAGGAGACCATGGTGACGCCAATCAGCGACAGGTAGCCGAGCACCAGCACTAGCTTGGCCGTCATGATCTTCTCGAGCATGCGGTAGACCGTTCCGCCGAAGATCAGGGGCACGAATGCCAGCAAGAAGACGGTCATTCCGAGCCCTTTGACGAGCGCCCGATCGCCGTCGGTCTGGGGCAAGTGGCCGAGGATGACTGCGGCCAGGGGCACGGCGGCGTTCGAGGCGTTGTAGGGCCAGACCGAGGCGATATCGAAGATGGCCCAGCAGGTCATCCAGGCCCAGGGTCCGGGCCAGGTGCGCAGACCGCCCACGATGATGGGCTCGCCGCTATACACGGTGTAGCGCATCATAGTGAGGTTGCAGAAACCCTGAAAGATGATGCTGACGAGCGCCAGCCAAAGCAGGGCGGCGCCATACTGGGCAGTGACCGCCGGCCCGAAGAGCCATTCGCCTGAGCCGATACTGGTGCCGGCCAGGACGACTCCGGGGCCGATCAAGCCGATCCAGAGCTTCCAGCCCGGGCGCGGCGGCTCGGGAAGATCGCCGATCTGCCAGGCAGGGAGATAACGATCGCTCTTGACCGCGAGCGCAGGCTCGACGGGGTCGTCAGGGAGCTCAGGTGGCATGGGAGAGGTTCCACAGCGTTTTCTAGCCGGTGCCACGAAGAGTATGGCAGAAAAGAGGGTCGATGCAAGTGAGGGCCGGGATTGCAATTCCCACGCGCAGCGTTGAGCCAGTTGGCACTGGAGTGACACGGGTTATACTGTCGCCGAGCTCCGCGTTCGCAAAAAAACGCGGAAGTTGCGTGAGCCTGCTGCGACGGGCGGGCAGTACATTCTGAAGAGAGCCATCGGGCCTGTTGAGGTCACGGACGGATGATGAGAGCGAGCCGAACCGCTGTCGGTCGGGATCTTGACCGGTTGTTCCGGCTGGGTGCCGACGGTTCGGTGAGTGACCCGCAGTTGCTGGAGATTTTCATCGGAGGAAACGACGAATCCGCCGCACTTGCGTTTGAGGCCATTATCGATCGCCATGGGCCAATGGTCCTGCGAACTTGCCGGACGGTTCTCCGTGACCTCCACGCGGCGGAGGATGCCTTTCAAGCGACCTTTCTCGTTCTGGCGCGGAAAGCGCGAACGCTCGGATCGCGCGAGCTCCTGGGTAACTGGCTCTATGGCGTTGCCACCCGGATTGCTCGAAAGGCGAGAAAAGTTGCTTCGAAGCAACGAGCACGTGAGCGCGAGTCTGTAGCTGGGCGAGAAGTTGCAGTCGATGACGCGCCACGCGAGGGCTTTGAGGGCGATCTCTATCGAATTCTGCACGAAGAGATCAACCGCCTGCCCAGCGCCTACCGTTGTGCTGTCGTGGTGTGCTATCTGCAAGGACAGTCGCACGCTCAGGCTGCTTCGCAGCTAAACCTTTCCGAGACGACGATCCGGGGCCGGCTTGCCCGCGCCCGGAAGCTACTCGGCCGTAGGCTGATACTCCGGGGTGTGGCACCCGCGGCGGTCTTGTTCACACTCGAATCCGTGAACGCTTGTGCTCAAGAAATCCCTCGCGCAACGGTGCACGCCACGGTTTCTTCGGTCTTTCAGTTTCTGAATCGAACCAGTGTGGCTCACGGCGCCAGTTCAGTGGTTGCGCGAGCCCTTGCGAATGGAGAGTTTTCTGTCATGTTGTTCCATCAAGTCAAAACGGCCGTGGTCGCGATCGTCGTCGCGGGAATGCTCGTCACCGCGGGCGTGTTGCTCACTCAGCCGGCGGCCCGAGCGCATCCGCAGCAGAAAAGCTCGGGAGACGAACAGCGTGCCACCGTCGACGCGGAGCTCGCAAAACTCGTCTCCGATCGCATCGTCCGCGCGGTCCCGGTCTCAAAGGACAGCATGATTCTCTCGTATTTGCCCAACTGGGATCGCGGCGATGTCGACAATATCGGACTCGGCAATAACGACGGGGGAAACCGGGCCCTGCTCGAATGGCCGGATCTCCCGGCCGAGGAGGCGGCCGCCGCGGATCATCAATTCCTGATCGCGATTTACTCTCGCGAAACGGTTCATCATCCACGCCCCGGTTCGATCCATGGCTTCGAGATCACCGAAGACTGGCCCGAACGAGTCTCCTGGAAAACCCAGCCAAGATATGACCCGGACCCAATCGGAACCTACAAATTCAAGCCGGGAACGGGCTGGAAGGTTTTCGATATAACGGCGCTGGTTCATGCCCAGACAAAGGCCGGCCGCAAGACCCACGGTGTTTTGCTGCGATTCCTGAGCGAAGACTTCCGTTCGGGCGCTGCTCAGTTCGACTCCCACTCCGACTACAAGTGCGTCAGTCGCGAGGGAACAGGTGAGTGGGAGAACCGGCGTCCACTCCTCCTGATCGTAAAGACCGCCAAGTCATGATCGTCCAGGCACCTGTCAACGGCCATCGGACGCCTCGGTCGATTGCGTCGCTGGGGCTTCTTCGGGCGCGGGGGCGGGAATGAGAAGCCCGCCGAGGCTGAACAACGCGGCGGAGAGCAGGATCGCTGCGGGAAGAGTCAGGACCCACGCTAGGCCGATTTTGCGGACGGTCACGCCTTGAATCCCGGAGCGGTTCGCCCACATGGTGCCCGCCACGCCGGAGGAGAGCACATGAGTGGTGCTCACCGGCATCTGCAAAACGTCGGCGAGGCCGATGGTGATCGCCGCGACAACCTCGGCAGCAGCGCCTTGGGCGTAGGTCATGTGCGCCTTGCCAATCTTTTCGGCAACGGTCACGACGACGCGCTTGTACCCGACGGCGGTTCCGGCCCCGAGAGTCACCGCCACGCTGAAAACGACCCAGTAGGGCACGTATTCAATCGCGCCCGCGAAGCTGGCGATGTGTGCTGCAAGCGCATGTCGAACGGCCGGAGAGACGCCAGCGCGCCGGACATCGCGGTGCAGGCGAAACACCGCCTGCCTGACCTCCCAGCGCTCTTCCGATGGCACCTCGCCGAAGCTGGATTTCCCGGCTAGCGCCGTTTCGATGGTGTCCAGATCGGCCCGGATTGCCGGACTGAATGACGCGGGTTCTTGCTGCTCGAAGATGTTGCGCACCGCGATCGCCGACTCGCGGACCGCATTCGCCCGCGCAGGATCGTTGACGTTGAGCGCGTAGTGCGCGGGCAGAAAGCCGATCAGCACCAGCAGGATCAACCCCATGCCTTTCTGACCGTCATTTGAGCCATGCGCGAGACTGACGCCACCACACGTCGCCAGCAAGACCCCGCGGACCCATCGCGGAGGCGTGTCTCCCTGATCCGGCGGTTGATAAAGTCTCGGCTCGGGGATCATCCGCTTCATCATGAGGAGAATTACCGCGGCTGCGACGAAGCCGATGGCAGGCGAGATCAAAAGTGAAAGGGCGACCTCACCGGCCTTGGACCAGTTCACTCCCTGAAAATCGCCTCGAGTCAAAACGCTGTTGACGAGCCCCACGCCCAGGATCGACCCGATGAGCGTGTGCGAGCTGGAAACCGGCAGCCCATACCACCAGGTAGCGAGGTTCCAGATGACCCCAGCCAGGAGCAGCGAGAGCACCATCACGACGGCGCGAGCTGTATTGCCCTCGATCAGCAGGTCGACCGGCAGCAGGTTCACGATGCTGAACGCGACCGCCGTGCCTCCCAGCAGCACACCCAGGAAGTTCAAGATCCCCGAGTAGATCACGGCGGTGGTCGGCTTGAGCGTGTGCGTGTAGATCACCGTCGTGACCGCGTTCGCCGTGTCATGGAAGCCATTGATGAATTCGAAGGCGAACGCGATGACGAGTGCGAATGCGAAGAAGAGCTGGTGGGAAAGCGGCAGGAGGGTAAATGCTTCCCAGAATGACCTGGCCATATGACTCACTCAACGGGGACTTAGCGAGGCATTGCCTAATCGGATCGAGCAATCCGGTCCGGTGCCATTCCGGCGCATGACTTCCCGATTGCCGGTTCAGGCTCAAGCCTGCCTGGTTTGTGCGATTTGGGCAAGTGTTCACGGGAAATTCACGAGCGACGGACTTGCCCTGGTCTCTTGAGCAGCGAGCTTGGTCGTACCTTCGATCGGCAGCGTAACTAGTCGTCTTTTCGTTCTGGCGTCTCATCGTGGAATTGCTCTGCGTTTTGTGCTATCTTGGAAGCTGTTCTTGGGCCAAAGCCCGCTTTTGGAAGGCACAGTGATGCCCGTCGCAGTAAGAATCAAAGCAGGCAAATACGGCGGCGCCATTGGCTTGCTCCTGGAACGTAGTGGTGCGTTCCAAACGCGACACGAGCGAACGCTCATTGTGGACGCCGGTCAGAAGAAAGCCTTGGAGCAGGCCGGCCTGACCGACACAATCCGACCGAAGCAAATGGCGAACGAGGAACATGGCCAGAAAAAAAACGCTGGCGGTCGTGCGCGACGAGCGCACTGACAACTTTCGCGCACGGCTCGACGGCCTGAGCAACGCCATTACGGACGACCTTCGTTATCGATCTCACGGGAACCGCAGGGAGCCGATTATGATCGTTGTGCGCAGCCGTTCAAAAAGTCGAGGCGGACTCCGCGCGATTCTTATTTGCAGCTTTGTTTTGCTGGGAGACTGCCATTACCTGATTGCGATTGCACCCGCGCAAACCCCGCTGTCCCCGAATGCACCGGTCCCTCCGAAGGAGGCCGCCGCCCGAATCAAAGTTCCCGACGGGTTCACCGTCACCCAGTTCGCAGCCGAGCCCGACGTCGTTCAACCGATCGCGATGACCATCGACCACAAGGGTCGTCTGTGGGTCGTCGAGAATTATGCCTATCCGATCTGGCTGGGAGGGCCCACAGGACGGGATCGCATCCTGATCTTCGAAGACGCTGACGGCGACGGCCATTTCGATCGCCGGACCGTTTTCTACGAGCACGGGACCAATTTCACGGGGATCGAGCTGGGGTTCGGCGGCGTTTGGGTGTGCTCGACGCCGAACTTGCTGTTCATTCCCGATCAGAACGGAGACGATCGTCCCGACGGGCCGCCCGTCATCAAGCTCGATGGTTGGAGCAAGACTCCCCAGCACAATATGTTCAACGCCCTCAAATGGGGCCCAGACGGCTGGCTCTGGGGGTGCAACGGAATCCTGTCGATTTCACGTGTCGGCAAGCCGGGCACGCCCGACGAAAAACGCGTTGCGCTGGACTGCGGTGTCTGGCGATTTCACCCCACTCGTCTAGTCTTCGAAGCGGTGGCGCACGGAACGACCAATCCCTGGGGCCTTGATTTTGACGACCTGGGTGAAGCGTTCATCACCAATTGCGTGATTCCCCACCTCTTTCACGTCGTTCCCGGCGCCCATTTTCAGCGAATGTTCGGCGAAGACGTGGTACCCAATCGCTACGAGCTGATGGAGACCTGCGCCGACCATTTGCACTGGGCGGGTGGGCGGTGGCAAGACTCGCGCGAGGGAAGAGGCAAGCATGGTGAAGCCGGCGGCGGACATGCTCACGTCGGGGCGATGATCTATCTGGGAAATAACTGGCCGGATCGTTATCGCAACGGCGTGTTCACATGCAACATTCACGGTCACCGCGTCAATCATGACCGGCTCGAGCGCAGCAAGTCAGGATATGTCGCAACGCATGAGAAGGATTTTCTCACGGTGCAAGACACGTGGTTTCGCGGGCTCGAGCTCAAGTATGGCCCCGACGGCACTGTGTATTTGACGGACTGGTACGACACCGGTGAATGTCACGAAACCGACGCCGACAACGCACACCGCGAGAACGGACGGATTTACAAGATCAGTTTCGGTAAGGCCGCTGTGGTGAAGGTCGATCTTTCGCAAGAGAGCGATCTCGCGCTCGCACGCTATCAGGTCCATGCGAACGACTGGTACGTGCGCACGGCGCGGCGGTTGCTTCAGGAACGGGCGGTTGCCGGCAAAGACCTGGGTGCGGCGAACCGGGAGCTCGGGGAAATCCTCGCGTCCAATCCAGAGGTCAGCCGACGCTTGCGTGCGCTCTGGGCGCTGTACGCGACAGGCGGACTCCGGGAGAACGTGCTGCAAACGCTGCTCGAAGATCCCAGCGAGCACATTCGCGCGTGGGCAATCCGGCTGCTCTGCGACGATAAAACGCCCGGCGCGGCGGTGCTGGGCCGATTTGCCGGGCTGGCCAGGAACGATCCGAGCCCGAAGGTGCGGCTGGGCCTGGCGTCGGCACTGGAGCGCATTCCGATTCCAGAGCGCTGGGCGATTGCCGAGCCGCTCGCCGGCCACAAAGAGGATGCCACCGACCGATCGCTGAGCTTGATGATCTGGTATGGAGTCGAGCCGCTCGCGGTGGCGGATCGCACGCGGGCACTGAACCTGGCGAAAAACAGTCAGATTCAGGCCGTGCGTCAATATGTTGCCAGGCGCGCAGTCTCCGCCGAGCCGGTGGCGGGCTTGGCGGCGGTCGTGTCGATGCTAAGGAGCGTCGGAGACCTCGCTTGCCGCGACATATTAAGCGGCACTCGCGACGCTCTGCGGGGCCGCAAGCATATTGCCGAGCCGCAAGGTTGGATTGAGGCTTTTGCGGAATTGGTGACTCGGCGCGACCTCGAATTGATCGAGCAAGCGCTCCTGCTCGGGCTCGACTTCGGCGAGCCGAAGGCAATCGGTGTGCTGCGGAGAACGGCAATGGATCCGGAAACCCCTGCCGGAGAGCGCAGCCGGATGATCGCGGCCCTCGTCGAGCGCCACGTGCCGAACCTTGCGGCCGACCTTCAAGCTCTGACTGGTGATCAAGCCCTGCGCGGATTGGCGCTGCGCTCGCTGGCGGCTTACGACGATCCGGCCACGCCCGAGACGATTCTCGGGCGCTATCGCGAATGCTCTCCCGCCGAGCGGGAGGATGCGATCGCAACGCTCGCGGCCAGGCCCGCGTGGGCGAAAGCACTCGTGGGTGCTCTGGGCCGCGGTGCGATACCCCGGCGCGACGTGAGCGTCTCGATCGCGCGCCAGTTACAGGCCTTTGGCGACCGAGAGTTGAGCGAGCAGATCGAGAAGGTCTGGGGCAAAATACAGCCGACGTCGAAAGCGAAGTCCAGTCTCCTCGCGAAGTACAAATCACTGCTGGCCTCGCCTGCGGATCAATCGCCCGATCCGGGACGAGGGCGGGCCGTTTTCAACCGCACCTGCCTCGCCTGCCACAAGCTCTACGATGCAGGGGGCGATGTCGGACCCGAT
The DNA here is from genome assembly GCA_963823665.1 of uncultured Planctomycetota bacterium. Taxonomy (GTDB): domain Bacteria; phylum Planctomycetota; class Planctomycetia; order Isosphaerales; family Isosphaeraceae; genus CAVXHV01. Next base: position 1,722,372 of record CAWGMQ010000005.1, on the reverse strand, counting down.
CTGACCGGCTCGGATCGCGCCAATGCCGACTATATCCTGGAGAATGTGCTCGACCCCAGTGCCGCGGTGAGCCGGGATTACACCGTGACGAACCTGGCCACGAACGACGGGCGGCTGATCTCGGGAATCGTCAGGGAGCAGAACGACGCTTCGCTCGTGATCCAGACGGCCAACGAGCGGATCGTGGTGCCGCGCGAAGATATTGAGGCGATCAAGCCGTCATCGGCGTCGATGATGCCGGAGGGGCAGCTCGAGACGCTCGCAGACCAGGAAATTCGCGATTTGTTTGCCTATCTCGCGACGAGCAGCCAGGTGCCCGTTCCGGGTGCCAAACCAAAATGACACCGGCTGTGTCTGGCTCTCGAAGGCGATCAATCGATCATGCCTTTTGATTTTCGCGCACCACGACGCGACAGATTTTTCGTTGCGAAGCGAACCGAATTATCTCTATAGTTGAGGCGAAAAGGGGAGTTTTCCCCTTCCATCCATTCCAGCGGGAAATGGAGCGGAGCAATGCCGGAGAAACCGCCTGCGAATCCTGGGCGCCGGGCTCCCTGTCGGGACTTACCATTGCGAGCCGACGGGGGAAATTTGAACGCGCCCTCTGGTTCATTGCCGTTGATCGCCAAAATCGTGGGGGCCGCGTTCGGGACGATCATTGCCCCGATCCTTGTCGGCTTGTTTCTGAAATACCTCGACTCACGCGATCCAAAGGTTGCGGATGGACAGGCCGAGCCGAAGTCAGAAGCCGTTGCCGATCTTGGCAGCTCAGCGGGCATCGTCACGCCCGTCAAAGCGGCACCTGCAAAGGCCGGGTCGGCAGTGCCGACCGGCGGCTCAGCGGCCGGCGAGCCGAAAGGTGAAGTTGCCTCGACGAGCGCTTCTGAGAGCGAGAAAGCACCGGCCAGGGCGGCCTTGCCGGCACCCAGAATCGCGTCGGTGAACGGCCCCGAGTCGAAGAAATCGCCTGCTTCGGCCGTGTCGCCAGCCGCGCCCAATACCGAGCCGGCCTCCAGAAACGCACCCGAGCACGCGAAGGTCAAGAAGAAGAAGGCAGCCGCTGCTGCGGTTGCCACGGCCGACCCCTGGCAACCCTCGCCCGGCTTCACGGCGCTCTTGAACGGTCGCGATTTGACCGGCTGGACTGGGGGCGACAATCGCTGGTCTATCGACGCCGCCGCTCACTCGCTCGTTGGAAACGACCTGACCGCGACCAAAGCATATCTGGCCAGTTGGATCTACACGCAGAAGCAGTTTTCCGATTTTCGACTGCGCTTCGAGTATCGGGCGCAGCCCCAGAGCGATGGCGGACTCGCTGTGCGCACTGCGGAGGGGGCACGGCTCGATGATCGCTACGAAATTCAGCTTTTGGGAGATCAGGACCACCCGATCTCGACCGGTACGATCATGTCGCTGAGGGTGGATCGGAACCACCCGCATACGAGGCCGCGCGTTCCCGTCCCGCTACGACCCCAGCGAGCATGGAACGTCGTGGAAGTCGAGTTCCGCGGACCACGGCTGCGACTGTGGATTAACGGCGATCCGGTGCAAGATGTGCGGTTTGACCAGCACGCCGAAGCCAAGAAGATCATGGGTGATTCCGGTCGGATTGCGTTCCAAAGCCGATCGGGCCGCGTTGAATTTCGACGAATCGAAATTCAAGAATTGAAAGGCGCAGCGCGGCATTCGTCGAAATAAAGCTCGCTATTGATGAGCTTATCCGATCAAGTGCCGGAGCGAGCGGATGATATAGGCATTCTCGGGGCGATTGCGGGCGGCGATGCGAACGAATTTGCCGGCCTCGAGGCCTTTCTTGTCGTCACAGGTTCGCGTGTAAATTCCGCGGCGGATGAGCAGGCGGCATACCAGGTCTTCTGCGTTCCAACCGGCACCCAGCTCGACGAGCGCGAAGTTGGCGAAAGACGGATAAACGCGCAGGCCATCAATCTTGGCCAGAGCCTCAAAGAATCGTTTCGTGTTGCGGATGAAGCGGATCCGTTCGCGTTCATACTGCATCTGGAAGTCGGGCCGGGAATACAGGTCGAAGAAGTACTCGGCGAGACCGGATGAATTCCAGAGGTAGCCGTTTTCGAGGAGTGCCTGCACGCGATTAGGCGCCATCACGGCATAACCGGCGCGAATGCCTGCGACTCCGAAGTCCTTGGACATGCTCTTCACGACGGTCAAGTTGGGGAACCGGCCGGCGTAATCAGCCAGGCTGCGGTAGGTGTAATCGTTTCCTTCGCAAGCGAAGTGAATGAAGCTCTCGTCGACAATGACGTTGGGTACAGACCGCAGTCGCTCGAGCAACCGGCGCATCGACGTGTTCGGAATGTAGCCGCCGTCCGGGTTGTTGGGATTGATCAAGACAACCGTGTCGGGCCGTTCGCGCTCCACGAGCTTGATGTAGGCCTCGGGGTCGAAGCGGAAGTTGTCTTCCTTGCGCAACAGGTTGTAGATGACCTGCGTGTCGGGCCGGACGAATTCGTAATAGGGCGAGAACGTGGGCAGATTGACCAGAAGCTTGCTCTGGGTGAATCGGTGGAGGATCGCCTGGATAATCTCAGCGGCACCGTTGCCGACAAAGATCGATTCCGGCGCAATGTCGAGCACTCGGCCCAGCTTGGCGGCGATAACGCGGTTTTGCGACGGGTACAGCTCAAGGAGCGCACGAAGCTTCTTGGGCCGGATCACCTCGCGGTGGAAGTGCATCAAGAAGAGCTTGGTGGCGTAGGGGTTCGAGAGAAAACACGCGTCAACCTTGAGCCGGAGCTCGGGAATGAGCTTGGCGAGAGTCCACGCGCTGGGTGAATGAGTTCCTGCGTCTTTCTTGAGCCGCTTGATTCGCTCGACCAGAAGCAGCTCGCGGGGCCGCAAGCCGGAGCGGCCGGGACGGTGCCTGCGTTGTCGCTGGAGCTGGATCTGCCGCTGAAGCCACGGGGCGCTGCGCCAAGATCAAACGGTTTGAATTTTAGTCCCGGACGGACGAGGCTGCTGAACGACCACTTAAACCTCTCGGGTTCTGATCGATCGCCGAAACTGCTCGGTCGCCGTATCATGACTGTTCATTTGAACTGCACGTACTGTTCACGAATTCTTAGCACAATGGTAGGACGAACTTCGGGGCCCAGCAAGGACCCTCTGGCGGGCGTCGAGTGCGTTCTTGGCCGGATCACCGATTGTAAGAGTCGAGATCATGCTCGACAATCGAGCGGTATTCCAAATCCATGCCAAGAGCGGGGCGACTTTGAGGAGCGACAATGAGCGATCGGATTGTTTTGCGAACGGGCGAAGCCCTTGTAGAAGGTTCAGCAGATTACCTTTGCGCCGAGCCCGAGGTGGTAATCGGCGAGCTCGACGGTCCGGTAGGGATGGCCCTGGGCCATTTGATCGGCGACCAGGTGAAGGGCCATACCACGGGTTTTCGCCATCCTGGCCAGCGACGTCCAGGTGCGGCCGGCGACGGTCATGGTGAGCAAGGTGACCGTGAAGAGCGCCAAGTACACCAACATTCTGATGGGGACGGTCCAGGCGGCGATCGCTCACGGCGTGCTCGACGCCGTGCGCAGCGGCGTCATTCCCAAAGACAAGGTCAACGACCTGGGGATCATTTACTCGGTCTGGCTCGACCCGTCGGTGACCGAGGTTGACGCAGGTGGACCACAAGGCCCTCTTCGACGTCCATCGCGAGGCGACTTCGAAGGTCATCGGCAAGGCGATGCGGAATGAGCCGACGATTGATTGGCTGCTCGAGAATCAGGACAAGGTGCAGCACTACTTTCCATGCACCTGGGGTTGAAGGGCGAGTTGTGAGGTGATCGTCGCCGCCGGCGTGTGTGACGCGATTGCGTCCGGACTTCTTCGACTGATAGAGGGCGGCATCGGCGGCGTTCAAGAGCCCGGAGATGTCGGTGAGCGCGGTGACATTCCAGGCTGTGGCGATGCCGAAGCTGGCGGTCACGCGGCGGTGGGGCCAATCTTGCGATTCGATGGCCGCTGCGAAGCGATTCGGCGATCATTTCCGGCCAGCCGCGAATCCACCCCCGGAAGCAGCACGATGAACTCTTCGCCGCCGTACCGGGCCACCAGGTCGCCCGAGCGCGTGTTGGCCCGCAGAGTGGCCGCGACCAGTTTGAGTACGTCGTCGCCAGCCAGATGGCCGAATTCGTCGTTGTATGATTTGAAATGGTCGACGTCGATTGCCAGCACCGAGAACGGCGCAGCCACCTCGCCGCCGGAAACCACCGCCTCGATGCCTTCAGCCAGCATGCGGCGATTGGCGAGTCCGGTGAGCGGATCCAGGTTCGCCATCTCTTCCAGACGAGCGTTCTTCGCCTCGAGCTCGGCTTGAACGCCGAGGATGCGACCCGCGATCGCCAGCCGGACGATCCAGCTCTTCCTCATCCACGGGCTTGGTCAGAAAGTCATCGGCGCCGGCGGCCAAGCCGGCCAATCGATCAAGGCGATCGGTCCGTCCCGTCACCATCAGGATGTACGTGTACGGATGCCTCCTTGATGTGCGGATTCGGCGGCAAAGCTCCGGACCGTCCATATCGGGCATCATCCAATCCGTGATCACCATTCGCCGATCACCGTTCTCGACGAGCTCGAGGGCCGCGAAGCTCGACGGGACGAGCTGGGGCTCGTGGCCGAGCCTTTCGAGCGTCCCGCACAGAGCCAGACCAACGGTTATCTGATCGTCGACGACGAGTATTTGCATCGGTGTTTCTTCGATCAATAACGGCCCAGAGCGGTTTCCTTGCGTCGAGCCTGCATGAGTTCTCGCCCGGCGGCGCAGACGCCTTCAACGTCTTCCCATTGTCAATCATAGCTCACGAAAACCCGAATTCCCAAGTCTCCTGGCGGAACGGTGTTGTGACAAAGCACTCGCCGCGGGCTCGTGCTTCTCAATCGGCGGCAGGCTTGACCGAACGACCCTCGCGGTTAGACTGGAAAATGGCCTGGAACAAGGCAACGACGCGGCGGCCGTCCTTTCCGGTAACGAGCGGAGGCCGATCTTCGATCACCGCTCGGAGGAAGTCATGGATTTGCAGGGCATGGTAGTGGTAGGCCGCATCGATCGTCTGGAATCGGGCACGGTCTTCGGCCTGAAATCGCGGGAGTTCTGCCTCCTCTCCCGGGATCGTCCACATGTCATTGAGCGGTGGTTCCGAGATGGCCGAGACTCCAGCGATGAACGTGGCACCACGGTCGGTTTCAACGCCAACCGATGCGCCCGAAGACCCGTGAATGTGCACTTTGGTATGAATTCCCGGTTTTTGCGACAGGCTGGCCACGATCGAGCCCAGGCCGCCCCGGCGAAACCGAAGGATCGCGACGGCGCTATCCTCGACCTCCACGGTGGGGTGATTCAAGTTCGCCCAGTAGCCGCTGACCTCGGCCACGTCGTCGTCCATCAGCCAGAGGAGCAGATCCAGCATGTGGGGCGACTGGTTGACGAGTACGCCGCCGCCCTCGGTATCCCAGCGGCCGCGCCAGGGATCAGAGCGGTAGTACGCCGGATCGCGCCAGCTATACATGGAGAAGGTACCCAGGACCGGCCGGCCGATCTTGCCCGCGTCAATCGCGTCTTTCATGCGTCTCACAGGCTCGTACCATCGGCGCTGGCTGATGACGCCCAGCTTAGTCTTGCCCTCGTACGCGGAGGCGAGCATCGCGTCGCAATCGGAAAGGCTCGCAGCCAGCGGCTTTTCCACAAGTACGTGCACGCCGGCAGAGGCGGCCGCAATGGCGGGTTCAGCGTGCAGCGGGTGCGGCGTGGCGATACAAAGGACGTCGAGGCGGCTTTCTCGCGAGCATCCGACTGATGTCGTCGAACGGTCGCGCACCGAAGCGAGTTGCGAAGGCTTGAGCACGGTCGAAGTCGACGTCACAGACGGCGACGAATTCCGATTCGGGCAGGCTGGAGAGGGCCTGGGCGTGAGTCTGGCCGACCTTGCCGCAGCCCACCAGAGCCGTCCGCAACTGGTCCATCCATGCTGATCTCAATCTGGAAAGTAGGTCGCGCTCATGCGCCTGCAGGAATTCGAGCGACTCGGCCATTTCCTCCATTCCGTTCATGCCATCTTCGATGCTGATCCAGCCTCGGTACTCGATGCTCGGCAAGGATCCGGAAGATCGCGTGATAATCGTTGAGCCCCTTGCCCGTGACACCGTGACGCAGATCTGGGCGAATAGCCGAGCGTGCCGTCGGTCTGTCGCAGGTCGTCCAGGGTCGCTCCTTCGGCCAGATACCGGTCGCTGGCGTGCATGCTGACCACGCGGCCGGCCACCGCACGCAGAAGAGCGATCGGATCGTCACCGGCGACGATGGCGTTTGATGGGTCATACTGCACGCCGAAGTGATCTCGATCCGGGATCATCTCCAGCAGCTCGAGGAAGACATCCATCTTCTGAGCGAATTCGGGATACTTCCAGAAGCTGTCCTTGTAGTGGTTCTCGAGCCCCAGAACGATGTCGTGCTCACGCGCGACGGCCAGCGACTGATTGATGCAATCGGCGACCCATTCCAGCCCCTGTTTTCGATCGACTTCTGGATAGCGCTGGCCGGAAAGAACCCGGCAAACCGTGCGCGGGAGCCTCCCAGCCGCTTCGCCACCGTGATCAATGTCGCCTGGCGATCGACGGCCCGCTTTCGCGCGTCGGCATCGGGATTCGTGAAATCCGGCGAGCAGCAGAGCATCGGCATCGCGAAGCCCGCACTGGAGATCGCGTCGCGCACCTGGTCGAGATAGGCGGGCTCCAGACTCGTGAAGAACCCGTCGTACATTTCCAGACCGTCGGCATCGAGCGAGCGTGCCTGCTTGATCCAGTCGAAGACGGACATCGTGCGATCGCCGGCGATCTGGTCGATGTAGCACTTCGGGAAGGCGGAGATTTTCATGGTGCTAAGTTGTCGGTTGTGATCTGGGCGGCCAGGGATTTTGGGGCTGTGAGCCGGTAACTGTCGACGACGAAATCCGCGACTTCTGACCAGTCAATCTTGCCGACGTCGAGACGCAAGCCGACCCAACCTCTGGGTCCGATGTAGGCGGGGCTGTAAAACCGCGTCTGGTCCGCCGCAAGAAGGACCTCATTTTGGCCACGTTCGGTCTTGAAACAGACGGAGACGATGCCGTCGCTGTGGTGACTATCGAGATAATAGGCGAACTTCTTCTTCCGAACCGAAAAGGCGGCGTGGTCGCCCATCCGCTCTTGCTGGGCCTCGGGCAGGGCGAGGCAAATCGCGATGAGCCGCTCGAGCCGGCGGTCGTCGACGCGGGGTTTGGTCATACTGACTTCCCTCAAAGGTCTGTTCGCTGATTATGGGCGCAGCGCGAAAAAAAGACACCCTTTTCGCACCACCAGAATGTTGGAGCGAGAGGGTGTCCTGACCGGTCGCTTCCTTTTGAGAAACGACCGTCGGCGTGCGCTGCCGGTGCTTCAAGGTTTATCGAGGTGTCGCGACGGCACTCGAGCCTGCGGAAGTGCTGGGCGCCTGCGTGACCGGCGACGTCGGGCTCGCTCCGGGTTGCGCCGGATGTGACAGCGAGTTTGGCGGTTCTGGCACGCGAAGTCGCATGAGCTGGTCGGCGAGAATCTGCTCGGCTCGCTGGAGCTCGGCCAGCGAGATCTGGTTGTTGTTGTCGGCGTCGATCACCCGGAACAGCGAGTGGGCCGGCTCGGAGAGGGCCTTGTCGTATTCGGCCATGCTGAGCTGGCCGTTCCGGTCTGTGTCGGCTGCCTGGAAGACGGTCTGGACGGCCGACTTGGCGACCTCGCTAACGGCCGCGTTGAGCTCGTAGGGCGTCAACTGGCCATCCTGATTGGTGTCGGCCACAGTGAAGAGGGCCTGCACGCCCGACTGGACGGCCTGCCGCACTTCAGCCGCCTGGATGATCTGATCGTGATTGGTGTCGAGCAGACTTCCGATCGTTCCTGCCGGGTCCGCCGCGAGATTGCTTGACGGTCGTTGCCTTGTCACCGGTCGGCTGGCCGGCCTGCGGCGCGTTGGTCTGCACATCGTTCGCGGGCTTGGCCTTATCCAGCACCAGCTTGAGCAGAGGCTGCTGGGCAAACAGGTTATCGCGAGCCTGCTGGAGCTTCGTCGCGGCTCAAGTTGCCGTCGCCGTTGGCGTCAGCTCGAAAGAAAAAACCGCCGACCATCAGGTTGCCGGCATCCGTCGCTTCCTTCTGAGAAATCACGTCCGTCATTATTGGTGTCGGCAAGCTTGAAGAGCATCTTGGCCGTGTCTTGCACATCTTGAATGCTCTGAATCGGACCGATTCCGGCCTTTGTCTTGTCATCCGCAACGCCCCAAGTGGGGGCCAGAACCGTAAGTCCGGTGGCAAGCGTCCCGATCACCGCGAGTTGTGTCCGCATCTATCCTCTCCGTTCCTGAATCTGAACTCCTGGGGAATCCATCCTGGAGTAACGTCAGGCAGCAGTCTGTAGACGGAACCATACGATTCCGCCGTCGCTCTTCCTGGCCGCCTTGAGGGAGCCATCCCTTGCAAGCGGGATGCCATTCGGCATATTTGCGGGCTGGCAAGATGGCGACGGCACCGCTGTGTCGCTATTTACACGCTTTCAAGAAAGCGACCAGATCGGCCAGTTCTTGATGGGTCAGTTGCTGGTTGAGGCCGGCGGGCATGATCGAGACGGTGCTGGGGCGCATTTCGTCGATCTCGCGGCGGGCGATCCGGGCCTCCTGATTCACGCCGGTTGCCAGGCGGATCTCGTCGGCCGTCTCGCCGCGGAGCAGGCCGTTATAGACCTTGCCATCATTCGTCGCGACGGCGATCGGCTCGAAGCTGCGCACCAGGCTGGCGCTCGGGAACACGATCGCCTCGAGCAGGTCGCGATCGGATCGAACCGAGCCGATCTTCGTCAAATCCGGGCCGACGTTTCCGCCGCGATAGCCGATGGCATGGCACGAATAACAAGCGGCTTTTTCGCTGTGGAAGACAAGCTGGCCGCGCCGGATGTCGCCGGCAGCCAGCGTGGGCAACAGCTGCTCGAGCTGGGCCTTCTGCTTGGCGGCATCGACGTTGATCTTGGCCACCAATGCTTCAACCTCCTTCTGCACCGCGGCGGGGTACTTCGCCAGGTGGCTCTTGACCGCGTCGGTCCGAAGGCTGGAAAGAGCCGGCGAGGCGGAAAGGGCCGTCACGACTTTGCGACCGAGTGATTCGTCGTTCGATTGCTCGAACGCGGCCAGTAACCGGTCAACCTCGACGGGCCCGGCAGAACGCAGTGTCTCGGCCAGACGCCCGAGCTGTTCCGGGCTGAGTTTGGCTCGTGCCAGAACGTCGGCCGCGGTGGTGCGGCCCGCGACCGTCTCGGTGCGTGCCAGCTTGCCGAGCAGGAAGGCGAAAAGCTTCTCATCAGGTATACTCAAGCCTCCGGGCACGGCAGCCAGTGCGCCGAGACGCAGCTCGTCTGCCTTCTTGGCGTCGGCGCCGATTCGGAGCAGGGCCGGTGACAGCCGGCCCGCCCGCGTGTGGCCCAGGGGCAGGGCGCGAGCGGCCGCCACTGCCAGCGGAATAAGCTCAACACTCGCGGGGTTTTCGTCGAGCACAGCGGCCAGCCCGGAGATCCAACCCGGCGGCACCTGTTTTTCATTCAAGCCCGACCAGGCCATGGCCTGCAGGCTGCTTTGCCGGGCGGCGCTTGGAGCGGAGGCACTGTTCAATCGATCGGCGAGAAGCTCTTGAATCGGCGCAGCTTGAGCCAGCCGGCCGAGCTGCTTTTCCAGCTCGGCACGCTCGGCGCTCGGGAGGTCGGACTGATCGAGCCATCGGCCGAGAACTCCGGCGAGGGCGCCTGCCCATTCTGGATGGCGGCCGACGATCCATCTCGCTGTCTCCTTGAGAACAGGGTCGCTTGATGCGAGCAAGCCGGCGATCCTGGACGCCTCGAGGCGACCGCCTTCCATCTGGTCCATCGCCACGAGCGCGGTCCGGAGGATGCGCGGATCCTGGCTATTCTGGGCGGACGCAACGGATTCGGGATCGGCGATCTCGATCGAGCGCGTACGTGATGGAGTGCTCGAGCGAGCGGTCATTGGGCGCGCTCGACGCGGCCAGGAGCGCAGGCACGGCGGTCTTATCGCCGATGCGCCCCAGGGCCTGGGCGGCGGCGCGGCGGTTGTGCATTGACGTGCCTTCAAACATTTTGATGAGCTGGGGCACGGCGGCGCGCTCGCGCCAGAGACCCGCCGAATGAGCCGCAGCCTGGCGAACGGACTCGTCAGGATCGAGGAGCAGGGAGCGAGCGATCGCTCGCGCAGCGGGATCGTCCACGCGCGTCACACTCCAGACTGCGTTGCGCCGCAGCGTGATGGACGAATCGGCCAAGAGCGCCTGCCGCAGCGCAGGGAGAGCGGTGCCCTTGCGAGCCGGTTCAGCGAGCGACTCGATTGCGAATCGCTGCACGGCCGGACGAGAGTCGCCGAGTAGCCGGACGAATTCTGCCGCGGCCGCAGCCGGCTCGAGACCTTTCAACTGCTCGCGTACGGCTCGCCCCCTGGCATCGCGTACGAGCTCCGCACCGGACCGCCTGACTCGATAAATCGCGCCGAGCACGTCGGGCTTGTGGAGCTGCGAGGTCGGGCAGCAGAGTTTGTACCAGCCGCCGGTGTCGACGACGATCAGGCTTCCGTCGGCGTCCTCGAGCACGTCAGTCGGGTGGAAATCAAGGTCAGGGCTGGTGACGAAGTCTTCGTCCTTGGTAGAGAACGTGGAGCCGGAGGTCGCCAGGACGTGCCGGCCAACCTTGTGGAGGTTGAAGTAGCAAGCGAAGAGATTGTCTTTGTAGGCCGGGCCGAAACTCTCAGACTCGTAGCGAGTGAGTCCGCACGGCGCGGCCGGGCCCATGTGAAGCAAAGGAGGCATGACTTCGGGTCCGGTCCATCTGTGGCCCGGCTGGAAGATCGGGTCGTGCACCTTTCCGTAGATGCCGCCGTAGATTGCGTGGACAAGGCCGTCACGCTGGCCGCCGCCGGGATGCACGAAGAAGGTGGTGGTGAAGATCGGCTCGCCGCCAGGGGTAAACACCACATCGACAGGGTTGTCCATGCCGCCGGTCATGATCGGCTCGATGCCTGACCCATCGGCCCGGCACCGGAAGATATGGGCTGCCCGGGTCACGAACGGCGGCTTGCCCGGCCGCGCGTACGTCTGCTCGGCGAAGGCGCCCTTGCACCAGTAGATCCAGCCGTCTGGGCCCGGGTACGGCCCGTGCAGGTCGTTCGCGCAGCCGGTCAAGGTCTTGCCGTGGAACCATTCGACTCGCTCCTCGGCGACGCCGTCGCCATCCGAGTCGGTCAGTTTCCAGATCGAGGGGGGCGCAGCGACGTAAAGGGAGCCGTCGAGCCACATGGTTCCCTCGGGGAACATCATGCGGTCGGCGAAGACGGTTTTCGTGTCGTAACGCCCGTCGCCGTCGCTGTCCTCCAGGCGGATGATCCGATGCGGCTTTTCCGCAAGCTGTTTTTTGACATTGTCATTTGAGCCGGAGGAGTCGGCGACATAGAGCCGCCCCCGGTCATCGAATGCGGCTGTGATCGGCCGCTCGATCAGTGGCGGACCGGCAATCCGTTCGATTGTGAAGCCTTCGGGAATCGTGAACACGCGGCCGTCGAGCTTGACTTCGCCGGCCTCAGTGCGGATCGAGATGCCGGCGGCCAGGAGCAGGTAAATCGCGGCGAGCCGGTGTGCCCGCAAGCAACGAATTCGGTTCATCACAAAGCCTCGACGGTAGGTTTGAAGCCTTCAGCCACGCACATTGCGAACCAGAAAGCCGCGTCGGACCGGGTGCTCCAGTCACGCAGGGCGGCGATCGCGTCGTCGAACGTTTTTTCCGGCAGATGGGCGGTTGCGAGGATCACCTCGCGTGCTCCGAGCAGGATCCTGGCAAGATTCTCGACGATATCCACGAAGGCTGGAGTTCCTGCACACCCGCCGAAGAACACCCAGTTGTTCCGAGCCGGTATCGCACCCGCCTCGTGCAGCAGCGAGACGAGACGGCGACCAACATACGGGTCATTGCCAAGCCGGTCGTAGCTTCGGATGTACGCCTGCCAGAGCAGCACGAGCCCCGGCGGCTCGGGCCAGAGGCGGAGGATGTCGTGGTCGTCATCGGCCAGGATGATCCGGCCTCCCGGGCGGGCAGCGCGAACCATGGTTCGGACCACGGCGGGCGGGTCGGCGACGTGCTCGAGCAGGTAGCGGGTGTGTACCAGGTCAAACGTACCCCATTCCGCAGGCTGAAGTGGTGGGTCGAGGGCGTCGCCCAGTCTGAGCTCGACCAGGTCGGCCTCGCCCTCGGAAGCAGCCTGCCTCCGGGCTTCTTCGAGCTGGTCCCGGTCCCGTTCGATCCCGATGACTCGTCCGGTCGGCCCGGCTGCGCGGGCCATCACGCGTGTGAATTGAGCGATTCCGCTCCCAAAATCGAGAATGTGTTCGCCGCCGCGCAAGCCAAGCTCACGCAGCGAGTCTTGGTTGAGGAGGTCGTTCAGTCGCGACAGCCGTCGCTGCTCTTCCGGCGCGCTTCCGTGAATGTAGAGACCAGACGACGGGCGAGGTGGTGCATTCATTCTCGAAGTTTCCTCAGGGCGGCCAGGGTCTCCGTTACGTGCTTTTCCGGTTGAAACTGAGAGGAGAAGACGCGCTGGATGATGCCGTTCCTGTCGATCAAGAATGTGGTGCGGCCGGGGATGAGACCAAACGTCCTGGGCACCCGGAATCGGGCGCGGATGGCACCGCCGGGGTCGCTGAGGAGCAGGAAAGGTAGATGCAGCCGTTCGGCAAATCGCCGGTGCGAATCCGCCGAGTCGGCACTGATGCCCACCACCTGCGCACCCGCGTCCTGGAAGTCCTGGAAACTGTCGCGGAACGAACAGGCCTCGGCCGAACAGACGGCGGTGTTGTCCCTGGGATAAAAGAACAAGACGACCTCACAGCGACCACGGAAATCCGCCAGGTTGACCGTTTCACCGGTCGCCGAGGCGAGCGTGAAGTCGGGGGCGGCGTCACCGGCGCGGAGAGGTCCATTGGTCTGCACTGGAGTTTCTCGTGGTTTTTTTGCGTCAGGCTCGTCACACCGAAGGAGTTAGTCGGTTCCATCTATTAGAGGAATTTGGAGCAGACAGAACGTGAAAAATCACCTATTCTTCGCAATAGAGCCTGCAATTCCAGTCTTGGATGAACTGGAGGTGAGCCTGTAACGGCAAGGGATTTGCTGAGATACCCCTCGCGCAAAGCTCGCGAAAAGGGTCGTGCTAACCCGAATAATAACGAATGGCACCGGTGCGGCGAGTGCTTCGTAGTCTGGTGCCACATGGGCGCGCCTGCAATGGCACAAGCGAGCGTTCATTCATGGCTGCGCGATTCTGGAAGCGACTGGTTCTTGCCGGAAAGGGCGGCACGAGTGACATCCGGAGCAGACCGCGAAATCCGTGGCGATCTTTCGAAGACGACGCGATAGCTGTCTGCTTCACCCAATAGCTCAGGGGGAGGCGATCTGTTATGCGACAGGTACGGGACACGTTAGTCTGGTTAGCGATGATCTTGGTGGTAGGTGGGGTGATCTACGTTATGCCCCAGGTATCCGACTATGTTGACGCGGCAACGGGGAGCGAGCACGGGCCAGCATGTGTGACCTGTCGCGAGATCGGAGCACACCACCACGACGTGGACCGCCACGATCACTGATCGAAATCAGCCCTTCAAGAACGCGATCGCATCTCCGGTTCGCTTCAGGATGTCGTCGACCTGTTCTGTTGCCTGAAAGCCGATGATGAACGCGTCGACCGTGCCCAGGCCGAGTACGTAGCGCAATGATGCGTCTTTTCGCTCCGGGGTGTTGATTTGCCCCTCACCGAGGATTTTCATCCCGATCACGCCTTTGCCGGCGTTATGCATCTCCTCCAGCACCGAGACGACCTCATCCGGCTTCTTGCCATCCATGATCAGCCCTTCCGGATTGATGCGCGCCAGGTCGACTTCGACGAAGGAAGTCTTGGCCGACGTGCGTAACGGATCCATGCCGTGGCAACTCGTGCCATGCGCCCGGATGATCTTTTCTTCCTTGGCCTTCATCAGGTATTCCATCGAGCCCTGATGGTCGTGTGGCCACCCCGTTTTCGTCATGCAGTGCAGCAGGACGATGTCGATGTAATCTACGCCCAGTTCGAGCCGGTAGCGCTCGAGGTGGCTGCGGGCATCGGCAAGATTTGTCGCGTGGGTCTTGGTCTGAATGACGTACTGGTCCCGCGGCACGCCCTTGAGCGCCTCCCGAAGGTAGACGTGCGAGCCGTACTGGTCGGCGACGTCGAAAAATCGTATGCCATGATCGAGCGCGTGCCGGACGACGCGTTTGAAGCCCTCCACGCCGAGTCGTGTCTGGTTGCTCGCCTGACCACTGCCGACGCTGCCGGTTCCCATGCCGATCAAGGAGACCTGGATACCGGTCTTGCCGAGCGTGACGAGGTCTGTCGGGGTCTTGGGCAAGGCCGTCCGGCCGCGGCCGGTCAGCCCCGGGGCCGCGAAAGCGGAAGCGTCCGAAACTGTGGCCACCACGGCGGTCGTGGCAGCGGCCGTCTTGACCATGAAGTCGCGCCGATTCACGTGGCCTGTCATGACGTTGATCTCCGCGTTGCTGAGTTTTTAGTTGTCAGTCGTCACGAACGCTCGATTCTAACCCGCTTCATACCTTGCTACCATAGTGCAGGTCAAGCTAAACGAGGAGGGCCGCGGGTGTTTACGGGACTTGTCGAAGCGCTGGGCCGCATCGAAAGAGTGAGCGACGAGCACGACGGTCGACGAATCAGCATTGTCTGGCCGGAGCCTCCCGGACCTCGACCCGATCAAAATGGGCGAAAGCATCGCGGTGAACGGCTGCTGCCTCACGGCCATCCGATGCTCCGGCACGGAGTTCGACGTTCAGGCCGGGCCAGAGACCCTCAAGCGTACGAACCTGAACGACCGAGAGTCCGGCGACCTGGTCAATCTCGAACGGGCTCTCAAGGTGGGCGACCGGCTGGGCGGCCACTTTGTTCAAGGCCACATCGACACCACGGCCGTCCTCCAGGAACGGCGCCGCCAGGGAGATTGGGAATTCCTGGCATTCGACGTCGATCCGAGCTGGACGAAATTGATGGTGCAAAAGGGCTCGATCGCCGTCGATGGCATCAGCCTGACCCTGGTCGACGTCGGGATTGCCGCGTTTTCCGTGATGCTCATTCCCCACACGCTCCGGATGACGACCCTCGGGGCAAGCGCAGTGGGAGACCGCGTGAACATCGAGGTCGATATGCTCGCCAAGCATGTGCAGAAATTACTGGGGTGAAATGGCGCCTGTACGTCAAACGCAAACGTATCTGCGAGGACTGTTTGCCGGGCTCGGGATCTCTCCCCAGCGGCGACTGGGCCAGAATTTCCTGATTGATCTCAATATCCACGAATTGATCGTCAGTGCCGCGGAAGTGAGTGCCGCGGACGTGATCCTGGAGATTGGATCGGCGCAGGGGCATTGACCACGCTTCTGGCAGCGCGCGGGGCGACGGTGATCGCCGTCGACGTCGATCCGGCGATGGCCAGGCTGACGGCCCAATCCGTCAGTGGGCTCCCGAACGTGCGGGTGCTTCACCTTGATGCGCTTGCGGGGAAGCACACCATTCATCCGACGGTCCTCGACAACGTGCGGCAGGCACTCGCGGCAGGTAACGAACGCCCGTTCAAGGTCGTGGCAAACTTGCCCTACCATGTGGCAACTCCGCTGATCTCGAACCTGCTGATCCACCCGGAACTGTGCCCGGCGCTCTTCGTGGTCACGATTCAACGGGAAATGGCCGATCGGCTGTGCGCTGCGCCGGCAAGCCCGGCATACGGGTCGGTCTCGGTCGTGGTGCAAGCGCTCGCCGATGTCTCGATCGTTCGGGCGCTGCCGCCTTCGGTGTTCTGGCCGCGGCCGAAGGTTGATTCGGCGGTGGTCGCCATCAGGCCCGATCCCCTGAAACGGGCGACCGTCGTTGACGTAGCCGGATTTCACGCTCTCGTGCGCCGTCTTTTCTTGCACCGGCGCAAATACGTGCGGCACGCCTTGGCGGAGATCTGGCCCCACTTGTGGTCCAAAGCCGACGTCGATCGCTGGCTCGAGTCGCGAGGGCAGAACGGGCAGCTTCGCGCCGAGGCGCTGGAAGTCACGGCGTTCGTGGAACTGGCCCGCGCTCTTCGCGACCGCTTTGGCAATCTTCCGGGAGGGCTCCCCGGAACGGCGGAAATAACCGTCCGCAGGCACGAAGACCCTCACCCCGGCCCTCTCCCGGCGGGAGAGGGGGAAGGATAGTCCGCGTGGAGGAATCTATTGCGCCGCCGCTGTCTTCGCCGGCCTGGGAGGGAGGATCTTGGGCCGCACGTGGCGATCCCGGGTTGGATCCTTGCCATCCTGGAACAAGAATTCGGCGCGGTCGGCCAGAGTGTTCCAGATGGCGGCCAGCTCGGTTTGGGCCGTTTCCGGGTGGGCTCGAACCCGCGAAACGAACTGGTCGAGCTCGAGGCGGAGCTTTTCCATCTCGTGGAGATCGAGCAGATTCGACGCGACCACGGTCAAGAGCATGGCGTGGGTCTCATCGACCGCGTTGCGCCAGACTGCCCGGTCAACGCCGGGCGGCACAATTTCCTTGAGCGGATCGATCGCCGAAACGACATGGGATGCCCCCCAGGCAGCGCGCTCACGATAGGCTGCCCGCCATCGCTGGAAGGCAAGGTACAAACCGCCCCAGGTGAGAAGGATCACCACCACCGCGACAACGACAAACCTCCGGCCGGAATGGCCTCGCCCAGCCTCTGCCGTGATTAAACCGTCGGACCGGTGGCTGCCCGCAGCGGTTCCGAAGTCGTCGAATCGAAACCTGCGCGACGGATCATGAAACCCGTTCTGCTTGCCGCTGGGGGGCCGTGACATAATCGAATCCAGGATCAAGGCCGACGTCGAGGGATTTGTTTACGGTGGACGCCGCCCTCTCATCCTATTTTATGCATTCTCCCGGCCTTTGGTCATCCCTGAACGGAGCAGTGAATTACCGGAAATGTCGCACCCCACGCAAACCGATACTTGCGAATTGAATCGGTGAGCCGGCCGGCCCGGGTGCCGCCGGGTTGGAAGCGAGACGTCATGGCGCGCTGAATCGATCCAGCCGTGGACGAGATCCAAGGCCCAGCCGACAAACAACATCAGGACACACCATACCAGCAGGTTGACGAAGAACGGGGCAAGCATTGTTCTCACTCCTTGTGAAGTAAGCTTCCAATAAATCACTGTACGCGGCGAACGTAAGGACGAAGTGAAATGAACGTAAAATCGGCTTCATCTGCCGCCGGGCGGCGGCGGCCGACATGCGAAACAGCGCGACCGTGACAGGTCGCCGGAGGTCATCATCGATGAGGGCGTTGCGGTGGATGACGGGCACGGTGGCTATCGCGGCCCTTGCTCTTTTCTGTCAGCTCGTGCGGGCGGATGATTCGAAAGCGAAGGACAAGGAGCAAGTCTGGGAGGGAACACTCAAGGTAGCTCCTGGTATCGAGTTACGCCTGGTAATCCACGCCACTTTGCGTGACGGAGCCGAGCCCGTGGCGACGCTCGACAGTCCGGATGAGGGCCTCCGCGGCTTGAAGCTGAGCTCGGTGGTCATCGATCGGTCGAAGTTGGCTTTCGAGTTAAAGGTTTCGCAGGCCAAGTTCGACGGGAAGCTCAACACCGCGGGCACCGAGGCGACGGGCACCTGGACCCAGCCGGGGGTTTCACTTCCGGTATCGTTCGTGAAGAAGGACAAGGCCACTCCGGAGCCGAAGCTCGTCGGTAAGGAGCAGATCTGGGAAGGCAAGCTCGGCCCCGGCCCCGGGCAGGGGCTTCGGCTCGTCGTGCGCGTTCAGAAAACCGAGGACGGCCGGCTGCTGGCGAACTTGCAAAGCCCTGATCAAGGCGCAATGAAGCTGAAGGTCGATTCGATCACGCTCGACAAGACCAAGCTCGCTTTCGCGATGAAAGCGCACGACATAAAGTATGAAGGCAAGCTCAACGGCGAAGAAAACGAAGCGGTTGGCACCTTCACGCAGAGCGGTGTGAAGCTTTCGCTCACGCTCAAGAAGACCGATCAAGTGACGGCGCTCCGCAGGCCGCAAACGCCCAAGCCCCCCTTTCCGTACAAGGTCGAAGAGCTCAAGTATCGCAACGAGCCCGCGGGGATCACGCTGGCGGGAACGCTGACCTTGCCGGAAGGCCGCGGTCCATTTCCGGCTGTGATCTTGATCAGCGGCTCGGGTGCCCAGGATCGCGATGAGACGATCCTCCAGCACAAGCCGTTCCTGGTCCTGGCGGATATGTTGACGCGCCGGGGAGTCGCCGTGCTGCGCGTGGACGACCGCGGAGTCGGTGGCTCCTCGGGGAGCATCGCGACGGCGACCAGCGAAGAATTCGCGGGCGATGTCGATGCCGGGATCGCGTTGCTCAAGTCGCGGCCGGAAATCGACGGCCAAAAAATCGGCCTGATGGGCCACAGTGAGGGGGGGCTCATCGCGCCGATCGTCGCCGCGCGGTCGCGCGACGTCGCGTTCATCGTGTTGCTGGCGGGCACCGGGCTGCCCGGTGCCGAGATCATGATGATGCAAGCGAAGTTGATCGGCAAGGTGATGGGCGGCAACGACAAGGACCTCGACAAGCAGAACGAAATGCGAAAGCGTCTTTTCGACATCATCAAAAGCGAGACAGACCCCAAGAAGGCGAGCGTCTCTGCGCGCGAGGAGCTCAAGAAACTGCTCGGCGATCTTTCGCCCGGCGAGAAAAAGGAGGTGGGCGATCTTGATTCATTTGCCGACACTCAGATGAAGATACTCGAGTCAAAGTGGTTCCGCTTCTTTCTGTCGTTCGACCCCAGGCCGACTCTCGGGAAGGTGCGGTGCCCTGTCCTGGCGCTCAATGGCGAGAAGGATTTGCAGGTGCCTCCCAGGGAAAACCTCGAGGAAATTGCGAAAGCGATCAAGAAGGGGGGCAACACGCAAGTGACCACCGTGCAGCTTCCAGGGTTGAACCACCTGTTTCAGACATGCAAGACCGGGTCGGTCACGGAGTACAACCAGATCGAAGAGACAATTGCCCCCGCAGCGCTCAAGGTGATCGGGGATTGGGTCGTCAAGCAATCGTCAATCGACGTGAAGGCTCCTTGAGATGACCGGAAGGCGCGGACGTTTGCGGAAGACGCCGCGTCTCCGGCCCGAGAGGCGAGATGCACCGAGAAAAGGGGGGTCGCTTTCGTATGCGGTTTGCGAGCATTCACGTCGTGTTCGGTTCGAATCCTCTGGCTCTGTAGTGTTGCGCCTTCGTCCCAAGTATTCAAACGAAATTTATCTATAAATTCGATGAAAGAATGGTAAATGCTCGACGCAAGTTCGACCATGTCTCTCGACCAATGACTACGCCAATCAATTGAGACAGCATGTCCGCAAGGGACGCGGTAGCGTGGAGCTCCTCGAACGGCTCATCGTTTCGGCCTTGATCGAGCTTCGATCGTGCGAGCGCTTCAACCTTCTGGCACGCTATTGCCGCGGGCGCGAAGCCGGGCTTGCCAGGTTATACGAGCGTCTGTGGTCGTCCGAGCGCGGCCATTACCACGTCTTCTTGCGCCTGGCGGGCGTGACGCTCCCACGCGCCCAGGCGGACGATCGCTGGTAAGAGTTTTTGCAGATCGAGGCAGATGCGACCCGGGCCCAGGCCCCGGGTCCACAGCGGCTTGCCGGAGTGATTTTCGTTACTCGAGGGGCGGCCTCCTCGCTGCGAGCGCTTCGTGGGCTGTCGCTTGTTCTTTCAAATGCACGCCGCTCATTTTCACAGCGAGCATTTGCTCCGCAAGCCGCGCGATCCGCTCGGCCGCTTGAATGGACGTGACGCCGCGGGCGTGGATATTTGAGATCAAATTCCTGCGCGAGTCGTCATGACCAGCTCGCGGCTGGTAGGCCATATACGCCGACAGGCTTTCGGCCGTCGCCAGCCCAGGCCGCTCGCCAATCAAGAGCACGACGACGGTGGGATCAAGAGCTTCGCCGATGTCGTTCAAGGTTCCCACCCGAGCATGACGGATCAGGAATGGCTGGCCGAACTTCCAGCCGCGCTTCCCAGCTTCTTCCGCGAGCAGAGGCAAGAGCGCGGGTACCTGCGCGCACGGCCGTCGCCGAGAGACCATCGGCGATTGCAATTTGAAGGTCGGCACCAGATGCGCAGCGGTTCTTCAGCTCGGTTTTCGCCGTTGCCGATAATGAGCGGCCCAGCTCGGGCCTCAGCAGATAATCGGTTTTCGTCTGGGCCAGCGTCGCGACTTCGAACAAGCTCCACTCGTCCACGAATGCCTCACCCAGATCGCGCAGGAGATCGATCTCGGCGAAGACAGCATCCCTGGCCAGGGCATGATCGACTCGCAGCTTGAGCCACGTCGTAGTTTTGTAAGCGGCGCCTGCCCGTCCGGTAAAAACCCGCGCTGGCGTCATTGCCCGCACTTCGTCGAGCGAAGAGGGCAAAGGACGTGAGGCCGGCGTGCTCGCGTTTGGGGGTTGGCCGCCGTCGATTTCTCCAGACTCAGAGCGCAAGTGACGCCTCACTTTCCGGCCCACGCATTCTGCTTCCTGACGCCTGCGGGTGAAGGTAGCGCCACGGTCGCGGCTTCAAGGTGTCATCAATGCGGACCAACCCGCTGAGGAAGACCTTCATATTCAGTGTCGCCTGAACCGAGCGCACTCGCCCACCCCAGAGTCGCCCTTCGCTCCGCGAAGGAGTCTCTCCATTCCCGCGCGAATGAATGGGGCGATTCGAGCACATCCGGAGATATTAGACGCGCGCCGCCGCCGCCGTGGCCGGAGCCACGAGACCGTTCAAGCCAAGAAGTTCCGCGGGAACAACGACTCGATATCCGCCCACATCGGCGATCAGACATCCCGTTTCCTTTTGGATCCGGAGTGCGAATTCCTCAGCGACACGATTGGTGCCAACACTCTTCCACAGGCATGAAACGGCGGAATTCTCGAATCTTACCTTGCAACCCCCCAGCGTCACGTTACCCTCGGCATCCTTTTCGCCCAGTTCTGCCAAGATTCGATGAACGACTTCCATCTCGAGCGCCTTGGTGGGCAGCGTCTGGTGCCGTTGCACAGCGGCCGGATCGAGGTGACCGATGGTCAAACTGTGCAACATGGCTAGACGCTCCTCGCTCGTTCGGCGCGTAAAAGTCGCCGCGCCTCGTCCTTGATCTTCAATTCCGTGTCTGGCGCATGCTCCACGGCAGCGTCACGACTACCCCTCATGCCTTCCTCGGCTTTGTTCGTTTCAATGCGGGCCGTGTGCTCGCGGCCCCATTCGCAGAGCGGCCGTAGAGCCTCGGCGAGCGAAACACCGAACTCGGTCAAGGAATATTCGACGCGCGGCGGGATCTCCTGGAAGTCCTTGCGGGCGACGATCCTGTCCGCTTCCATTGCGCTCCCGAAAGCCATCGCTATCATACCCACTGTTCCGACTGTTCACCAGAACGGGGGTGATTCGATGGGTAAGTTGAGCGAGAAGGTAGCGGTGATCACGGGTGCGACTTCGGGCATGGCCCTGGCCACGGCCAAACTCTTCGTCGAGGAAGGGGCCTATGTCTTCATCACCGGTCGGCGCCGGGAGAAGCTGGACGAGGCAGTGAAGGCGATCGGCCGGAACGTCACCGGGGTCCAGGGCGACGCCGCCAACCTCGCCGATCTCGATCGGCTGTACGAGACCGTGAGGAAAGAGAAAGGCCGGATCGATGTCCTCTTCGCGAGCGCCGGGACCGGGGAATTCGCCCCTATCGGCGATGTGACGGAAGAGCAGTTCGATAGAACCTTCGGCCTCAACGTCCGGGGGACGCTGTTCACGGTGCAGAAGGCGCTGCCGCTCTTCGCCGACGGCGGCTCGATCATCATGAACGGGTCGATCGCCGGCTCGATGGGCTTCCCGGCCTTTGGCGTTTATAGCGCGAGCAAGGCGGCGCTCCGGTCGTTCGCGAGGACCTGGACGGTGGACCTAAAGGCCCGCAACATCCGCGTGAACGTCCTCAGTCCCGGGACCATCGATACGCCCATCCTCGAAGGCGTGCCGAAGGACGCCGTGGACGAATTCGTCGCCCTCATTCCCCGGGGCACGATGGGGCGTCCCGAGGAGATCGCGACCGCCGCGCTGTTCCTGGCTTCGAGGGATTCGAGCTTCGTGACGGGGAGCGAGCTCTTCGTCGACGGCGGTGTTGCCCAGATCTGATCAAACCCGGCCGCGGGCCCCACGATCAAACGTCGAGAAGCGGCACGCGTTGGGGGAAGCCTCGCCGAGGGCGTGAGGGGAGCCGATGCCGAGGTCGAATAAGGCTGGTGAGCGCCGGATGGTCAGTGTGCGTGCGCTGGGATATATTGTGCGTGCGCTGGGATATATTGCGGGGGAAGGCAGTCGTCGATTTCTCTAGGGTTGGTGGTAACTGGAACCTGGCACCTGCGATGCCACTTTCGTCGCTCACTTTCGACGCGCTCACTGCCATGATCACACCAGCGATCTTCATGACGGCCAACGCGTCTCTGATCATCTCGACCTCGAACCGGGTGACGCGCGTCGTCGACCGCATCCGCTTCCTGAACGATCATGCCGACAAGCTGGACCGCGGCGTCGCCGAACTTGACTTTGCCATGGAGAGGCTGGAGCATGTTCATGATCAGATGCACCGGCTCGAGGCGCGGAGCGACCGGCTGCGATATGCGCTGACGTCCTTGTATATGGCCTTCACGTGCTTCGTGGGAACGAGCCTGACTCTCGCAATCGATGCAATGCTACGGAATTGGCTGATGGCGCTTCCTACTCTGCTCGCCGTCGCTGGGGTCGCTTTGCTGCTTTTTGCCAGTGTCAATTTAGTGCTCGAGACACTCACTGCTCTCCGCAGCAACCGCCTGGAAACGCAATTCTATCGCAATCTGAATCAGCTTCGCCACGCCGGCCGGCGATCATCGTCGTCGACGTGACGCCCGAGGATGATCCATCGGGAAAGCGGCGGTGGTTCGTCGCTTGCCGCTGCGGCGAATGAAACAACGCTGGCCGGCCTCGAATCCAATCGAATTCCGCGTCTGCCGCCGCGAGCCGCTTACTTCCAGAAACGCGACTCGCGCGGCCGTCTTGCCCTGAAACCAGCGCCGTGAGCAACGCGGTGCGGCGCACACAAGCGAACTCGCTCGACCTGCCGCTTGCTTGGACATGCGACCGAAGTCGCGCACCGTGTGCACCCAATTCGATCGATCCACACGCAGCCGGTCCAGGATGGGAGCCAGGTCTTCAGGGATTGCCTCACGCTTGTCCCGCCTCCCCGTCCCGGCCAATCGAAGAAGGGGAGCGGGCCAGACGCGCTGCAACGATTGCTCAGGCGTCGCGATTGAGTTTGGCCAGCACTTCCTCGGCGATATCGGAGCAAGGGTAGAAGGACTTGCCGACCTCGTCGAGTTCCCAGACGATGCGCAAAGCTGATTCCAATGAAATCGCATCGGCCGCGCCGACGAACCAGTCTGCCGAATGGCCATCCGTTGACCAGATCAGCACGCCGATGCCGTTCCCGCGGAACCGATACTGCGCGCTACCAGGCCAAGCGAATGTCTTTGGTCGCCGGTCGAACGAATCGGCCAGAGCATTGAGTGAAAGATCGCTGATTGGACCGTTCTGCGCTTGCGCCAGTCCGGGCTGTTTGAAGACAACGCGATAATCCCAAACGCAGGCATAGACGTAGGTCGAGAAATTCTGGGCATGCAGCCGCCACTCCGTGCCGTCTGAATCCACATCGACGAACACCGGCGGGTCGTTCGACCCGTCGAGGAGGATCGCCCACGTGCAAACGCCCTGATTCTCCCGCCGAATCGGGATCAATGGTCCGACGATCGATTCCGTCAGGGCGAACTCCGCTACCGGAATCGGTGGATCACCGTTGCTGTGCTCGGATAGGACCGACACCGCGCAATCGTACGAGTACCATTCACGCACCGAAGGCGGTAAGTCGATCCTGAGACGCCGCTGGGTGCGAGCCAATTCGCCCAGCGCCGCCATCGTGATTCGCGGCCGGATGTCAAGATGTTCAACCGTGGCGTCGTGGAAGAACAGCATTGTGCCCGCTGCCTTAATCGGAGGGCGCGGCGGCAAGGGCCGCCTGGCAGACGGGGGCGCCGCCGTGCACGTCGAAGCCGCGCATCGCACCTGTTCTCAGCCGGTCGTCACGGGCGTGCTGGAACGACTTTCCAGGAGTCGCCTGGCGGCTGCTAGCGCCTCTTCGTCCTCCAGGTCCCACACGCCGCCGGCGTCCAAACGCCCGGCCGCCATCGCGAGATTGGACAGCGCCTGGCCGAGCCGCCAGCTTGGATGTGCACGCCCCAGTTCGGCCAATGCTGACAGCAGTTCCGCGCGTGTTTCTTCAGGGTTCATAGCCGCTCCTTCACCGTGGGCAACCCGGCGACTGCCACCGGCAACGTCCCCGTGACTTCCACGGGCACCAACGTGCCCGGCAGGTATTTCGCAACGCGGGTGGCCCTCGTCACACCGTCGTTGATCACCAATTCCCCATCGGTACCGCGACTAACTTCCAGCGGAGGCATCCCAGCGACCGACATGCCATGCCGGGCCAACTGGCGGTGCAATTTCATGGGATCAACTCCATCGCGGCGACCGCCCGGCAGATGGAGAGTGGCCGGATTGACCTGCAAGAATTCGCGGTCGCTCATCGAGCCAGTCTAACGCATCACCACCAAAATCGACAGCTATGAATCGGGCGCCTGCGCCGGATTGAGTTCGCCGCGGAGGAGTCCCATCTCACGTTCGCCGTGTCGAGCTCCGCCAGCAACTCGGTTAAATCAAAGCGATCGGCTCCGATCAGGAGCGACGCGGCCTCGTGCGCTGAGATTCCGAGCGCCGGACCCGCGAGCTCAGCGATGAATTCCGCGCAGGATTGATCCGGGCGTCGGACGCAGAACAGCGGGCCGGACGGTAGGTTGAGTGCCCAGAGCGCGGCCGCGCAGCGAGGACACTCGCGTTCGGCAATTGGCTCGAAGGGCATGGCGGAAAGGGCCGCCTTGCAGACGGGACAGCCGCCGCGCGTTCCGTTCAAGCCCATGGGTGAATCTCCTATCCCGGAAATCAGGCACTACGGCTTGCCAAGCAATTCGGACCCGTAGTAAATCAAGACCGTTTGAAACAGGCCGCCCGCGGTGATCAGCATCATGTTCAGGAACGCAAAGAAAACGGCTTCGCACGTTTTCTTCCACCAGTTGCGCCTTGGTCCTCTCGGTATGCTTGATTTAACTATGCCCCGGGCGATGAGCGGCAACGTGACCGTGGCAGCGAAACACGCTTGGAACCAGTAGCGGATCGCACGCTCGTATTTCGCCTCGCCGATCCAGATCAGCGTCAGGCAGCCCAGGCACGCGAGCGTGACCTGAAGCATGATCTGGACGGCCGTGTGCGACTTCCAGAAGCCGAGCGCGAGTGCAGTCAACACGATACCCAGGAGAAAGAGAGTGGGGATGTCGATGTTCCAATCGGCTGCGCCGGCCAGCGTCGTGTGCTCCATGATCCTCGCAAAGAGCGCCGAAGCCGCGGCGCAGGCGAGCACGAACATCATGATCTTCGCGAGTGAAAAGCGGATTCGACTGAGCATTGGCATATGGTGTCTCGCCCCAGCCGGGATAATGCGCCTGCATTTTCTTTTTTAATGTTGTGTGGGCTGTACTATGAGGTCAGGCTGCTCCGATAGCCAGGCCCTTACTCAGCACGAGCGCCAGCCGGTCGCCTTCGTAGAGGGCTTGCCATTCGGGATATCCTGGAAGATCGAGGTACAGGCAAATCGCTGTGGATTGCGCTCCAGGCAGCGCGGGCTCGCCTGAGGCGAACATCTCTGTCAGGAGCGAGTTCAGTCGTTCGACGCGCTCGGCGGGCTCGCCAGAATCCGTTGCGAGGACCAGAGCCCGGTCAAGAATGGGGTGCGCTGGAAATCTTCCCAGGACGTGCCCCGGCGCTTCCCATTGAAATGTCCGCACGGCCTCGTGCCTCGTCAGTGGGGCAAGCTCGTTCGCAGGCGGTAAGTTGATGGCAATCGATCGCGCGCTCGAGAACGTTTGCGCGGTGAGAACCGCCGGTCCACGCTTCAGGAGAAATTCCGGTGCGGAGTACTCCAGCTCGTTGTCGACCATGGCTGCGAATGCCGGAAGTACGAGCACGTATTGCCCGCAGCGCCGGAACGTAACCCATCCACCTGGCTTACAGTGAGTGATGCCGCATTCTTCACACACGTCGACTTGAATGGGATCGTCGGACCAATCAATCAGCTCAATTGCATTCGTCAGCCGCTCCGAGTCAGCGTTGAGCCGGGTCGCCTGGAAATGACTCCCGAATGACGAGGAAAAGTCGAGGGCGACACGGGTCGTGGTGAGGTTCAACGGTTGCCACATAGGCTTGAAATGACCAGAGCTGACGAGGGCAGCAAATGTCGCGACAGTGACTCCGCGTGATCCGCCGAAACGAGCATCGGCAATCCGAGAACAAGCAAGTCGATCAATCGAGCCCAGATTTACGCCAGACCGTACCGGAGGAGTAAAACGACGATTGCCGATAGCCACGGTATCAGCATCAGGCCGAGCATGGCACCGAGCAAGAGGATTCCGCGCGCTCCTCGCGACCAGAAGACATACCAAACGAGCGAAATCGGGAAGAATACGGCAACGAGAAACCCGAAGTCAAAGCAAGGGGTCTTGCGCCGCTTATGCGCGTCCGCCACCACCCAGACCACGCATCCCAGTGCGAATGCGATGGATCCCAGTTGCGCGAAGCTATCGGGCGGGGCTTGGCCGGCCCATATATAAGCACACTGTAAGACTGAAAACAGGCCGACAGTGATGAACACGATTCCCAAAGAAGTGATCGTTCTCATCGGATTGAGCACCCGGCGTACCTGGCGGCTCGAGACGCAACGTCAACATCGTGCGGTCGATTGCCCGAGCCACACCATCGCTCCGCTGATGATCGCACTCGGCAGGCCGAATATCAAGGTCCCCAACCGCAAGAATGAAAGTCCGAGTGATTCACGGACGGAAGAAACGGCAAAAGAGAGACTTCACGAGGCTAAGTGGGCCACGATGCTCGAGCACATCGAACGAGTTCGCCGCGAGTCCCGGGGTGTCTTCATCGTGACGGTACCCTGTTACCGATTTCGCCAGCTCGACGGGTATGTCGAAGATGTAGTCCGTGGGAAACTGGCTGCTTGCCGGTGTCTTTTGCTCGTCGAAAAGGCGGTCGCGGATTGATGCGAAGGCAGGGGGAGCTCGCCTTGGGCGAATCCGATCGTGCCCGGCTCCTCCGGATCGAGCAGGGCGACCAGCCGGCGCTCTTCGTCAAGGTCCAGCAAGCGATGGCCCACACAATTCACCAGCACCCAATCCAGGAGCCAGCGATACTTCCCAAGTCGCAACCGAACTCAGCGGTGCGGCCGACGGAGGAATCGCCTGACCAATTGGAGCAAAATGCCCGTGCATAAACTTCCGGCCATCAGAACGCCCCCCGTCACGAACGTGACCACAAATCCCCCGTATTCGCTGGTGACGCGGGGTGGGTTATCATCCCCGAGGAACGTCGCATGGCCGAGCGCTTGACCGACGCCCATGCCGATCGATCCGGCGATGAACTGGAGCATCGGGAATAGCTGCGTGAGCGCCACAACTGCTCCGCCGGCAAGGAGCGCCACGGCCAGCTTTCGATTGGCTGCGCAGATGTAGCAACCGAGCACAAACAGGAACAGCGTGCCGATCAGCATGCCGCTTCTTCCATTCTGCTGGGTCACTGATGCGCTGAAAAGGAGTGGAACGGCCATGTTGATGGCAAAGACGAAGATCCACGCCACGTAAGTGAACCCGCCAGCGCGCGGATTCCCCTTCCTGTCTGAAACGGAGATCGTCAAGGCTTCGCCCGGTGGTTCGTATGGATTATTGTCATCCAAGCGGCAGGTTCCTTTTGGGCGAGACTGATCGCACTCGCGGCCGCTTTGCGTTCATCCGGTTTTCTGCCGGGAATCAAGGAAGATCGACCATTCGATCACTTCGGAATCAACGAGAATGCCGCGGGTGGTCCAGGGATCGTCGCGCAACAGCGTGCCCGCCTCCGCGCGATCGCCGGCATTCACGATGATGAGCACGCGACTTGCGTCGGCGTAGGGACCTCCCAGGACGATGCGTCCCTGGTCAAAAAGGCGATCCATGAATTCGGCGTGCTCATCCCAGAGCGGCTGCTGGCGGCTCGATCGCCCTGGCACCCACGCCGGGCCGGGGTCACGAAACACCAGATATAGGGTTTTGCTCATATTGATGTCTGCCGTGTGGCAAGTCGCTGTTGCCACTCGCTGGTTTGTTTCTTCACTACTTCGGGGGCTGTTGAACCGTACGATCGGAAGGCCATGACTACGTTTCTTACTCCGAGAATCGACCGCACGGAGGGCCTTAGCTCGGAATGGGCCTGAACCAGTTGTGAATCGGAGAGGTCAGCCAGCTTCTTCAGACCGAGGCGATCGCACTCGGCCACGAGCTTGCCGATCACCTCGTGCGCGGTGCGCTGAGGAACGCCGCGCCCGATCAGAAACTCCATGACAGTCGTCGCGTCGAGGAAGCCTTCGTCGAGCTGGTTTTCGATTTTCTCGACTCGAAACGTCATTCCGTTCACGGCGACCGCGGCGAGCTCCAGGCAGGCCTCGACCGTGTCAAACGCGTCGAACAGCGGTTCTTTGTCTTCTTGGAGATCACGGTTATATGCCAGCGGAAGGCCCTTGATCAGCACGAGCAATGTCGTCAAGTCGCCCACAACACGTGCTGACCGCCCGCGAATCAGCTCGAGTACATCCGGGTTCTTTTTCTGGGGCATGATGCTGCTGCCCGTGCAAATGGCGTCGGGCAATGACAGGAAGCCGAATTCCTGGGTGCTCCAGATGATCCACTCTTCAGCCCAGCCGGCAAGGTGCTCGGCGATCATGGTGAGCACAAACACCGATTCGACGACGAAGTCGCGGTCGCTCGAGGCATCAAGGCTGTTGGCCGCCACGGTGTCAAACCCGAGCTCGTGTGCAACAAAGTGCCGATCGATCGGCAAGCTGGTTCCCGCCAGAGCGGCAGCGCCCAAAGGCAACACATTGAGCCGGCGCTGGCAGTCGGCGAGTCGCGAGCGGTCGCGTTCGAGCTTTTCGACGTACGCCAGGAAAACGTGCGCGGCAAGAACGGGCTGCGCACGCTGAAGATGGGTATAGCCCGGAAGAATCAGGTGGGGATAGCGCGTGGCGGCACTGACAAACTCGGTTTGAAGCGCGGTGAGTCGGTCGTCAACGCGACGGAGTGCATCGCGGATCCACAGCTTCAGATCGGTCGCGACCTGATCATTACGGCTTCTTGCAGTGTGGAGCTTGCGACCGACATCGCCGAGCTTCTCGGTGAGGGCCGCCTCGATATTCATATGGATGTCTTCGAGGTCGGCCTTCCAGGCGAATGTGCCAGCTTCGATGTCCTTCTCGATTTGCAATAGCCCGTCAACGAGCTGCCGGCATTCGTCCGGGGATATCAACCCGACACGTTCGAGCATTCGCGCATGCGCAATCGATGCCTGGATATCTTCCTTGAATAGCCGGTTGTCGAAGGAGATGGATTGGGTGAAGGCCTCGACCCGAGCGTCAGTCTGCCCGACAAAGCGGCCGCCCCATGGCTTTTTGGTCACGGTGAGTCCCTTCCATCACAGTTGTCGCTCCAAGACCCATGACGATCCACCCATCGGATGCTCAGCCAGTACATGAGCGCTGAAAACAGGAACAAGCTCCCGAGGAAGAACCGCCGGTCCCAGAGCCCGTAGAGCACGCAACCGATGGCACACGCGATGGAGAGTGCGACGAATGCCCAGAGGCCTGCGCGACCGGGCACGCCCCACATGCTGAACTTTACCCACCAAGGGTACTCATTCCGAGGAACGCGACCGGCCACTTTTTACCTTTCTCTTTCTGACACACAAGTTCGAATGTTTTCTTTCCTCGATGTCTGCGTCGATCTCATCGTTGTAGTTGTAACAGTGGGAAACGGCCGCATGCTCCATTTCTGCGGAAAGGTCGGCCGCAACCCGAAATCAGGTGTCGTCTCGATGAGCAACGATGTAGCGTATCACATCGGCAACGGTAGTGAAATTCTCCGCGGCCTCATCGGGAATGGTGACGCCGAATTGTTCCTCCAGTTCCATCATCAATTCCACGAGATCGAGTGAGTCCAGGCTGAGGTCGGAGGGCAAAAGGCCGGTCCAGAAGCCGAGCCGATCGCGGAACCACCAGAGGAGGTGTCCGCAGCTCGGGCATGTCGAGTCACCGCCCGGGAACGATGGCTCCAAGGCAGACTCTTGGCCACAAATCGGGCAGTGGTGCGGTAGCCCTTCCGGAGTGCGCGACGAGATCGTCATGCGGGGCCTCGGAGCAGCGCGGAAATTGGTGTTCTACGTTCGCTCGCTGGTCTTCGCTCATTCAGTTTGACGCGAAGCGGGCTACTCACTGCGCTTTCTATCGCTCGAATACAGCAGTGACAAGCACTTCCGGCAGGTTACCGCAGCGCGATCATCCGTGGCGATGCCTTCCATCTCGGCTCGGTGAGCGGCCTCCTTGTCGCGTGGGTTGCACAGGACCATGCCTTCGGCGGTCGAAGCGTGGAGGTCACGTTTTTGCCTCTTATCCCGAGACATTGGGTCTTTCTCGCGGTCACGGTCATTGGCATTCCTAACGATCCTGCTCTGCCGACTGATGCTTCGATGGGGAGAGAAACGCCTGCAGTTCGGCAATGTTCTGAGCCCTCAGCTCGATGAGCGGCCGCGCGAGCGCCTCATCTTCAGGATGGCCGCCGGTGTAAACGGCTCGATCGAGCAACAGGGCGGTTCGCTCGGTTCTCCAGTGCGGCGCGGATGAGCAGGGATTCGCTCGGAAGACTGGCGATCATGGCCGGCAACTCTTTGGCGGCGATGCGGGAATCCTTGGCGAAGGATTTGATTGTTTTTCTCGCGGATGTGGTCAGGGCCGCCGGCTTCCCCTCCCTTCGCGTTCTATTGGCCAGGAATTGAGCCGGCAGCGGCTCGGCGAGCGCGTCGATTTGTTCGGTGCGGACCAGCAATGACTGGAACAGCGCCCGGCCCTCCGGAGTGAGGTCGCGAGCCAAGGCGCTGCGGTAGAAGATGGGGTTGCTCATGGTCTCGAGTCTCAGGAAAAACGGAAAGCCCGAGCTTCGCAGGTCCTACCACTTGCCATCGCGCTGATAGTCAAATAGCCGCACGAGGGGGCATTCGAGTGTGTTGTCGGTAAGCAGCTCGAGCTTCATTGTTCACCGGCTGATGCGCGAATATCAAGGCGATCAGGAATGTCGTTGTTTTGGCCGCTGTCCCTCGTCATGTCAGCCAGCGGGCAATGAATCTCCGAGAGGAACTGACCGAGGAAGCCGACCAGGAAGTGCTCCTGAAGCTCGAGCATGTCGGAGTCAAAGCCGCCTTCCTCGTTCCGATGACCTTCGATATCGAGAAAGAGCGAGCGTCGCTTGTTCGGGCACCTTGTTTGAGCGTTTCGCACCATTGCGAAGAGCGCCTGGGCCGCTTGGTCGAAGCCTTCGTGACGGTAAACGACGTGGTAGAGGGCGACGTAACGGTCACCGATTTCGACTTGGCTTTCCTTAAAATTGGGCATCGGGGTTAACCTCCTCCTTGCTGATTGACCGACACGATTGTAGCCGCGGTGGTGGCGCGATTGGGAGTATGATCCATCACTCCACTCTTTCCGGCCATTCGGCTTGGTGATCACGGCAGAAATCGCGTATGCAGCGATTGCCATCGCGACAGATTCCGTTACACCGAACCAGGCAAACACAGCGTGATGACCATCGGATAAAGGCAACAGCTCGCGGCCGAGGTAAACGCACGGCCTTGTCGTCATTACGGTATCACATATAATACCGAAATGGACGCGCCGAAGGTCGTCCTGGATACGAACGTGCTCGTAGCTGGCTTGCGTTCGCGTCTATCGGAGAGATCGGATGAGCACGCTCAGCCTGCGACTACCCGAATCGTTGCACAAGCAATTGAAGGACGTTTCCGAGCGCGAAGGTGTGTCGATCAATCAATTCATCGCAACCGCGGTGGCCGAGAAGATGTCAGCGCTTTTGACCGCGGAATACCTGGATGAGCGTGCCGCACGCGGAAGTCGATCAGCGTTCGATCGCGTTCTGGCCAAGGTGCCGGATCTTCCGGCAAGGGAAGACGACCGCATCGACGCGCGGCACAAGCCCGGAAAAGCTGCCAAGCGCCGTCGCTAGAGTTATTGTTTCCCGAAGCCGACTACTCCGTCGGTTTTGCCATGTCCAGCGTGAGCTTCGTTGAAGTTTTCAGGTCGCGAACAAAGGGTGAGGTCTGCTCGCCGAAGGTGTCGTCAAGTAGATTTGTTTCTCTATCGATGCGCTTCTTCTGGCCGGCCTTGAGCGCCTTGCCTTGCTTTAACTGGTCGAGTGCCTCGCGGCGGAGCGTTTCAACCACGGCAATCCGATACTTCCCGGGCCGGATGCCATAGCCGTCGTGGCCTGGCACCGTGAAGCTGCCATCCTTGGCGTCATAGTCCGCCATTTCCACATCCCCGGTCGGCTTGCCCGATGCGCCTTCTGCCACTGGATAGAAATAAAGCGCAAGCTTGTGATCCTCGGGGGGATTGTACTTCTCCCCCCCTTTTAGAAGCACTCCCGTCACCCGGATGCTGTCACCGCCACAACCGGCCAGGCAAGCGGCGCTGAGCATCATCCACAGTCCAAGTGATCGACGCATAGTAGTTTCACAAGGGCAAGAGAGGTGATAAAGGAGTAATCTGTGACACCGCACGGCGGCTGGTCGACAAGTGGTTTCGACAAGCCGCCGTGCTCGATTTCGATCAATACGAGTCAGAGCTCAAGACGGCGCCGTCGGCCTTGGCGAGGATGTCGATCCAGACCGCGTTCGAGATTGAGTTCTTGATGAACCTGACGCTCCCATCGCCGAAGCCGACGTTCACGCCGTTCGGGTGCATACTCCGGCTCTGCCCACCGCTGTTATACATGCCGCTGCCGCAGTTGAAGCCCATGCCTTGTTGAGCCGCGTTTGGGAACTGTAAGCCCAGAGCCGGGCCGGCTTGCATCTCGTCACCGCCGTCGTTGCAACCCTGGGCGATATTGAAACCCTTGAGATTGTTCGGTGTCGGGTTGTAAGACTTCGCATGACCTCCCAGGCTAGCCATGCCCAGGCCCATCGCCCACACGCCACGGACGTCGATCGTGCTGAGCCCTACTCGCAGCTCGACGATGGCGGCCGTGTTCGAGAGTCCGTCCGTCACTGATGCAATCGTCGACCCGAAATTCTCGCCCATCAAGCCGACATGGCCTGACGCCTTCGGCGAGGCACCAGCGTCTTCGATCCCGTTGATCTGGTGGTCGGGATCGGTATTCCCTTGATTCGCTGCGTAATTGCCGCGTGCCCAGTTGAAGAGCGGAATTGCCTTGGCTTGATCCTGCGGATACGAGATCCCCTGCGCTCCGAGGAGCGCGAGGTCGCTCGGCTGGAAGAAATTGTTTGACGGAGTGTTCATGGGATCCGTAGGGCAGATGAACACATTTATCTGGGTCGAGCGAACAGTGGTATTGCACCAGTCCATGTTGTATAAATTCTGATTCGGTGCAGTAGTCGCGTTCGCCACCGCGTACGGGCCGGGCCAGCCGGGATATCCCAGCACGTTGGAGGAATTGTAAAGCGCGCTCTGATCGATGTAGGGCAAGATCATGATTGCCCAGTTGGGCCCGAAAGGCTCTGAAAAGTCGCTACCGAGGGCGTCTGAGCCGGTGTTGTAATTGAGGCCGTTCAGATAGGGCTCGTTCACACCCTTGGGAAATGTGCCATTGGCCGACTCAAAATTGAACAGGCCCAGCAACAATTGCTTCTCGTTGTTCACGCACTGCGCCCGATGCGCTGCCTCACGCGCGGATTGAACCGCCGGCAGCAACAAAGCGATCAAGACCGCGATGATGGCGATCACTACCAGCAACTCGATCAAGGTAAATCCACGACGACGCATGATGCCCTCAACTTTCGTTTGTGAGGCGAGAATTGCAACTGGGTCTCGATTCATGCGCGGACTCGGGCCAAGGGTCCAACGAAGATTCCGAGAAGATTCTTGGAACGACTGATGTATGATGGCGTTGTGACGGATGGTTTAGAGCGAGCGAGACTTCCTGGGAATGTGGCACCATGAAATTGTCAACGCGGACGTGTTTTGGATGGGCTGCCCTCGTCCTGGTTTCGGTATGCCAGCCGGGCGTGGTTGCGCAAACGATCTGGGTCGAGGGTGAGCGGCCGGTTCGGTCGAGCATGAACCGGCATCCGTGGTGGTATGACCAGGTCAAGAAAGACCAGCTCTCCGGCGGAGATTGGATCTCTAACTTCTCGGAAGAGAAAGAAGGCGAAGCCGAGTACGCCTTCGATGTGCCCGGAGCGGCTCGATATGCCTTCTGGATCCGCGCCAACCCGATTCAGGCCGCGCTCGACTTTGCGCTCGACAAGGCGCCGGGGAAGCCGATCGATATGAGCACGGATGTGCTCGACACCGTCAATCTGGCCGCCGACGGCAAGCCCGACCTTCGGTTCCTGGGCTGGAAGAAAGTCGGTGAGTTTCCACTCGCGCAAGGGCGCCACACCGTTCGATTCCGGTTCTACAGCAAGCCTCAGCATCACGGGGCGCTCGACGCGTTTGTGTTCACCACGGAGCCGTTTCTACCGGGCGGGACATCGAAGCCGGGCCAGGGAGGGAAGCTCGCGAGCGCCGCAGGGACCTGGCCCTTCCTGCCCGAGCGTGATGGGTTCCGCGCGGATGCCTTGCTTGATCTGCGCGGGCTCAACGAGAAGATCGCGGGGCAGAGCGGGTTCGTGCGGCTGGCACGCGATGGCGAAAGCTTTGTGCTGGGCGATGGCACACCCGCGCGGTTCTGGGGGGTGACGACCTACGTTCAGCGCGATCGAACCGTAGAAGAACTCGCACATCACGCTCGGTTCCTCGCCAAGCGCGGAGTCAACATGGTCCGCCTGCACGGGCACATGGATCCCAAGGAGAAAAACGCTCGCCTCACGGACGTGGACGAGAAGGCAATCGACGAGGCCTGGAAGCTCGTCGCCGCGATGAAGAAGGAAGGGATTTATGTCACGATCAGCCCATACTGGTCGGCGAATGTCAAGCACGTGCCCACGCAATGGGGCATCGATGGCTGGCCGGAGAACGAGGCGCCGTTTGGTTTGCTGTTCTTCAATCCAAAGCTTCAGGAGGGCTACAAGGCATGGCTCAAGGCGCTTCTGAGCCGCCCGAATCCGTATACAGGAATTCCACTGGCCAAGGACCCAGCCCTGGCGATCATCCAGCTTCAGAACGAGGACAGTCTGCTGTTCTGGACGGCCCAGAGTATCAAGGGCAAACAGGCCGAGCTGCTCGGGCGGCAGTTCGGCGAATGGCTCAAAGCGAAGTACGGATCGCTCTCGGCGGCCTTCGCGGCGTGGAGGAACGAAAAGGTACCGGAGGATCGGCCGGACCAAGGGATCGTGGGGCTGCTGCTTGTGTGGGAGTGGACGCAGGCCCGCCAAGGAGGCCGCAAGCGCAGGCTCGATGACCAGCTCGAGTTCTATGCGAAGACGATGCACCGCTTCAATCAAGAATGTGAGCGTTACCTGCGCGAAGACCTGGACTGCAAGCAATTGTTGAACGCCGGCAACTGGCGCACGGCTGACTCCGCCAAGCTCGACGATGCCGAACGATGGTCGTACACAGCCAACGAGGTGATCGCGGTCAATCGCTACTACAGCCCGGTGCATATCGGTCCCGACCGCGGATGGCGGATCAACCCGGGCGACACATTTGAGGATG
The DNA here is from genome assembly GCA_963823665.1 of uncultured Planctomycetota bacterium. Classification (GTDB taxonomy): domain Bacteria; phylum Planctomycetota; class Planctomycetia; order Isosphaerales; family Isosphaeraceae; genus CAVXHV01. The sequence goes on along the minus strand of CAWGMQ010000005.1, from coordinate 1,686,340 downwards.
CGTCGGTTTTGCTCCGTCCGCGAGAGTTTCCGCTCAATTTGAGGCAAGCCGCGGGACATCCAATGATCGTGAGCGAGAGTCACTGGGTGCCCCCCTTGGGTTATCAGTCGGAGGGGCCGTTCCTGGTCGCAACCTATCAATCACTCACGGGTGTGGATGTGTTTTACTGGTTCGGGACCGGCGAGGCCGAGTGGTCGAACCAGGACCGGGCGCCGTGGGATAGTGCCTCGCGAGCCAAGTGGGCCATCGGGAATCCGATGGTGCTCGGCCAGTTTCCGGCGGCGGCGCTGCTTTTTCGGAAGCACTACTTGAACGAAGGGAACTGTGTCGTCGAGGAGTTTCGCTCGCTGGACGAAATCTGGAAGCGGGTCCCGCCCCTTCTGGCTGAAGATCCGGGTTACGACCCGAATCGCGACGTCGGTGATACCGCACGCCGATCGGCGGCTGCTCGAGGAATCGATCCCCTGGCATTCTTGGTCGGGCCGGTGAAGGTTCATTGGAGCGCCCAGCCGGCGAAGGCGAAGGTTGTCGATCCGGGCAAGTTCATCGACCCGAAGGCGAGGGTCATCCGGAGCAACACCGGGCAGATACGCTGGGACTACGGGCGCGGCGTGTGCACGATCGACTCGCCGTGCGCGGCGGGAGCGAGCGGTTTTCTCAAGAACCGCGGGGTTGTGGAGACGAGCAGCGTGACGATCGATTCGCAGAACGAGTATGCGTCGGTGCTCGTGGTTTCGCTGGACGGCGAGCCGCTCGAGCGGAGCCGGAAGATGCTCGTGCAGGTGGGGACACAGGCGAGGCCGACGGGGTGGGTCGAGCGCGAGGCGACGTTCAAGAGCGACGACGGCAAGCAGACGATCAAAGGCGAGCAGGTCGTGAGCACCGGAAGCATGCCGTGGGCGGTGCTCGAGACGAGAATCAGGCTGACGGTCAAGAACCCTGGCCTGCGGACTGCGATACCGCTCGACTCCAACGGGAACGCTCGCGGAGCTCTCGAGGTGACGCCCGCAAAGGGAGTGTTCCGGCTCGAGCTACCCCGAGACTCGATGTATGTCGTGCTCACAGGCGGCGGCGCGTGAGGCGATCCGGCAGACCGATACGAGGAGAGGCTAACCCATGAGCATCCGAATATTGGTTGTCGAGGATGAGACGAACATCGCGGACTTTCTGGTGCGCGGGCTGCGCGAGGAAGGATATGTGGTCGAGCATGCCGGCGACGGGACAACCGCCTGGCACGCACTTCGGACGGGCGAGTGGAACCTGATTCTGCTGGATTGGTGGCTTCCCGACCAGGATGGCTTGGCTCTGCTCCAGCGGTTGCGGCAGTCCGACCGAAGCACCCCCGTGCTGTTCCTGACCGCGCGCGACGCCGTATCGGACCGGGTGCGTGGGCTGGACGCGGGGGCCGACGATTACCTGGCCAAGCCGTTTGCCTTCGAGGAGCTGCTGGCGAGGGTTCGAGCACTGGTGCGGCGCCGGGACCTGCCCGAGGGGACGTTGGTTTCGTTTCGAGATCTGGTCGTCGACCTGGCGACGGGGCGAGCCGAGCGCAACGGGCATCCGCTGTCGCTAACAAACAGGGAGTATTCATTGCTCGTCTTCTTGCTGCGGCATCGCGGCCAGGTGCTTTCGCGCACGCGGATCTATGAGCATGTGTGGTCTGAGCGATTCGATGGCTATTCGAACACGCTGTACGTGCACGTCAAGGAGCTGCGGCGCAAGCTCGAGGCTCATGGCGACCGGCTGATTCATACCTTGCGAGGCCGCGGCTACTTGCTGGGCGATGACCCCGGCGCGCCCGAGGAGGACCAGGAATGAGTCTGGCAGCGCGGGTGTGCGGTTTTTTTCTGGCGACGCTGGCGCTGGTGCTCTCGGGCGTGTCGGTGACGTTGTATCTGCTTTCGAGCGCCCATTTGCACCGTGACCTCGACGAGCGCCTGGGTCTGGCGCTTGACATGCTTACGACTTCGGTCGACGTCGACCCGGGCCGGGTCGAGTGGAACCCGGCGCGCGCGCCTGAAGTCTTGGTGGTCCAGCCCGACGAAACCCCGGTGTTCTGGCTGGTGACCGACCACGCGGGAACGACCGTTGACCGCACCTGGGACGTTGAGCTTGCCGACCTGATGGCGCTCGCCAGGCTCGCTCCGAGGGCGGGACATTCGCATGAAACGCACACGGACAGTCGTGGAAGGCGCTGGCGAGCTGCCCTGAGGCGCATCCACGCCGGGCCAGTCACCGCTGGAGTGAACCGGACGGATAGCGCGCCGCCGGAAACAACGAACGAACCGCGGTCGCTGGTGCTCTCGACGGTCGCCTCGCTGGAACCTGTGGAGGCGGGCCTGAGGAACGTGGCACTTGTGCTCACTACTCTGTCGATTGTTTTTTGGCTGCTCGCGGCGCTGGTGGGCTGGCGGCTTTGCAAGCGGGCCTTGCTGCCGGTGACGCGGATGGCGAAGGCTGCGGGCTCGATGTCGATGGCCGACGGTGACCAGCGTCTTCCGATTCCGGGAACGGGTGACGAGCTGGATCTGCTGGCTGGTTCGTTCAACGGGTTGCTCGACCGCCTGCACCAGGAATTCGAACGGCAGAAGCGGTTTACGGGCGATGCCTCGCATCAACTGCGCACGCCGCTGGCGGCACTGCTGGGCCAGCTCGAGGTTGCGCGGCGACGTGAACGCTCGGTGGAAGAGTACCGGCGAGTGCTGGACGAGGTGCACGGCGAGGCGCTGCGGCTGCGTCAAATCGTGGAATCGCTGCTGTTCATGGCCCGGGCGGAGAGCGAGGCCGGGACGCCGGAGCTGGAACCGGTCGAGCTGGTGCTCTGGGTGCGTGAGCGTCTGGCGTGCCGTTGCGGCGGCGAGCAACGTCAAGAAATAAGAGAAAGCGTCACGACGGACCCTCCGGCATGGGTGCAGGTGCAGCCACAGCTTCTGGGGCAGTTGCTCGACAACCTTCTGGACAACGCCTGCAAGTACAGCCCCGGGGAGATGCCGATCATGGTCGAGGTTGGGCGGGAGGGAGAGTACGTGACACTGGCGGTACAGGACCAAGGTCCCGGGATCGACCCCGCTGATCTGGCGCATGTCTTCGAGCCATTCTATCGTTCCGCGAAATCTCGCCGGCGGCCCGGCGTGGGGTTGGGCCTGGCAGTGGTAGAGCGGATCGCGACCGTCTTCGGCGGAACCGTCCGCGCAGAAAGCGAGCCCGGGCACGGAAGCCGGTTCGTCGTCCGGCTTCCTGACGCGACAACGTCAGTCGTGTCGGACGAGGCGCCCCAGGCGGTTGCGGAGATGCGTTGAGATCACTCCTCGATCCGGACCTCGGCATCCTTGAGCGCTTTGGTCTGGTCTGCCTTCGTTTTTTCCGGCAGCGGGTTGCCGGCGAAATACACGTGCAGATAAGGTGCGAATTTCTTGGGACCGGCCGAGTCGGCCTTGGCCGCGTCGACCAATGGCTTCAGATCCTTGATCTCGTTCCTTTCGATCATCAAGAGCTTCAGCTCGGTTTGCTTGGCGAGCGGAGTGGAGTCCTCGATCTTGTTGTCCTGCAAGTCGATCGTCTGGAGCTTGGTGATCTTGGAGAGGACCGAGATGTCCTTGATCTGGTTCTTGGGCGCCGAGAGGGTCCATACCTTGTTCAAGGCGGCGAGAGGGGAAATATCCTTGATCTGGTTGTTGCCGAGGTACAAAGAGTTCAAGGCGGTCAGGTCCTTGAGGGCGTCGATCTTCTCGATCTTGTTTCCGGACAGCTCGATGTATTGCAAGGCTTTGAGACCGGCCAGGGGGGCGATGTCCTTGATTTCGTTCTGGGCCAGGTCGAGCGATTGGAGGTTGGCGAGATCCTTGAGTGGCTTCAAATCGGCGATCTTGTTCTTGGTGAGTTTGATCAGGGCCAGGTTTTTGCATTTCTCGAGGCCCTTCAAATCCTTGATCTCCTTGCCGGGTGCTTCGAGGAAATAGATGTCGAGGAGCTTTTCGTCGGTGAGCTCAACCTTGGGCTCGTGCTTGAGAACGTCGCGAATGGCGGCTTCGAGGTTTTTATCGGGGAAGGGAGAATCTGCGCTCGCCGATTGCGCCCAAGCGGCGAGGATCGGGAGGACGAAAACGACGGCGAGTGCAGCCGTTTGCTGGTGTGGGAAGCGGCGGTTCATGGGTGTTTCACTCCTACGGCTCAGAACCATTTTCGCGTCTCAACTCGACCAGGGAAACGCCCGGCGCGGGAGGCCGCGCCGGGGCAAAGCAAGTCGTTGTTTTCGAGCTTGCGCGGGGTGTGGTCCGGTGAAAAGGGGCGGGCGAGGTCCAGAAAAACTCCGGGCCGGATGCCGAGGCGGGCGTTTGTTTCCGAGCATCCTCTTCTTTTATATCATGAAGGATGTTCGAATGCAGCACAAGAAGGGCGATCGGCCGGACACGGCGATCTGTGGTAGGTCATCAGGCGCGCTCGCTCCGATCAGAGCGACCCGAACGGGAATACATTACCTATGGGCGATGCGAATACGACTTCTGCGTACGTGATCGAGGTCAATGCTGAGAACTTCGAGCACGCTGTGATCGAGCAATCGCGGACCGTGCCGGTGGTGGTGGATTTCTGGGCGTCGTGGTGCGGCCCGTGCGTCCGCCTCGGTCCGCTCTTGGAGAAGCTGGCGACGGAGTACGCAGGGAAATTTGTGCTGGCCAAGGTCGACACCGAGCGCGAGCCGGGGCTGGCCGCGCAGTTCGGGGTTCGGTCGATTCCGGCTGTTTTCGGTGTACGGGAAGGCAAAGCCGTCGACGGGTTTGTGGGCTTGCAATCCGAGGCGGCAATCCGGGCGTGGCTCGACCGGCTGTTACCCTCGCCCGCCGAGCAGATCGCGGCACACGCGCAGGAGCTGGAGGCGACCGATCTGAATGCCGCCCTTGCGCGGTACAATTCTGCACTGTCGTTCGACCCGGATCTCCCGGCGGCGCGGATCGGGCTGGCGAGGATTGCGCTCGAGCAGGGGCGATTTGAAGATGCTCAGGCGCAGATCGCGAGCCTCGAGCGCAGTGGCTATCTTGGGCCCGAGGCCGAGAGGCTGAAGGCCGAGGTGACATTGCGGCTGCAGGCCCAGGAAGCCGGCGGCGCTCCGCTGGAGGAAGCACGGGCGGCGCTTGTGGCCAATCCTGGTGACCTGAAACTGAAGTTGCAGCTTGCGGAAGCGCTGGCAGCAGCAGGTCAGTATTCCGATGCCCTCGGCCTGTGCCTGGAGCTGGTCGAGCGCGATCGCAAGAGACCAATCGGTGAACAAGCCCGCCAGACCATGCTGGCGATTTTTCAGATCTTGCCGCCGGAATCCGAGCTCGTCACGGAGATGCAGCGGCAGTTGTCGTTTGTGCTGATGGACTGAGCTTCAGTACGCCAGTGCGTGCCGGCCGGCACGCGGGTCTCCAGCGGTCGTGAGCTTTCCAGTGGCGGGGTCGAGGCTGATGACGCACGGTGCGGCGCTCAGCGCCCCGGTGTTGATGCTCAAGATATGGCCGCGAGATTTGAGGGCTTCGAGGATGTCGCTGCCGACATCGGGGTTGATGCGCAGCCGGCCGAGCGCGGGGGGGCTTTGGCGGAACGAGTTGATGAAATGATCGGACATGAAGCGAGGGGCGACGACCGAGGCGGCCGGCTCGAGCTCGAAATCGAAATGATTGAGCAAGAGCTGGAGTGTCATCTGGTCCTGGTTGTCGCCGCCGGCGACGCTGACGGCCAGTACGGGCCGGTTTCCCTTGAGAACAAGGGTTGGCGAGAGCGTGATGCGCGGGCGCTTGCCCGGGGCGATGACATTGGGATGATCGTCCCATGTGTTGAAACTCTGGAGGCGGCTGCCCAGCCACACGCCTGTGTCGCCGGCCACAACTCCCGACCAGCCGCTGGGTGTGGCGGCCACCACGTTGCCGAAGCGGTCGGCGACCAGACAGGTGGTCGTGTCGCGTGCGTCGGCGAGGGGGCGAGGCAAGTGCCGGCCGGCGGGGTCAACAGCCGGGTCGAGCAGGGGCTTCTTCGAACGAGGGTCGCCGGGCCGGCGCTCGAGCGAGGCGTGCTGGGGGTCGATCAGTCCGCGGCGAACTGCGGCGTATTGCGGGTCGAGCAGTGGCGCGAGCGGCACTTCCGCAAAGTGGGGGTCCGCATAATAGGTGTCGCGGTCGGCGAAAGCGAGCTTGATGGTCTCGGCGATCGTGTGAATCGCGTCGGGACGGTTATGTCCCATGGCTTTCAGGTCGAATCCTTCGAGAAGCTGGAGAGATTCGAGCAGCGCGGGCCCCTGAGTCCAAACGCCGCACTTGTAGACGGTCAAGCCGCGGTAGTTGATTGCGACGGGTTCTTCGATACGTGTTGCGTGGGTGGCCAGGTCGACGTAGCGGATCAAGGAGCCTTTGTCGCGGGCCCAGGCGTCGATGCGACGGGCGATCGGTCCGCGATAAAAAGCGTCGGCGACCAGGCGGATGCCGCGCGAGCGGTCGGGCTGCGAGGCGGGGACGGCGCCGGAAGCCGGGCCGGGCTGAATCTCGGCGGCCTCAAGGATCTCGAGCGTGCGGAGCAAGTCGGCGTGCCAGGGCTCGGGGCGCTCGCGGTTGCGGAGCAGCTTTTTCGCAGGAGCGATCACCTGGGTGAAGGTCATTGTGCCGAAGCGGTCGAGCAAGGTGAGGCAGGCATCGAGTGCGGCGGGAACGGCCGCGGGCTCGATTCCCTTTGCGGGAATGCCGCCAGTGGCTTTGAAGTGGTCGAGCGTCGCCAGTCGCGGGGCAGCGCCCTGGCCGTCGATGACGGTTACGGTCTGGTGCTTGGCGTCATAGATGAGGATCGGGACTTCGCCGCCGAAGCAGAACGATCGCGAGTCGGTCACGCTCAAGGCGAAGATCGTTGCCGCGGCCGAGTCGGCGGCGTTTCCGCCCGCCTTCAAGATCTCGAGCCCCGCTTCGACGGCACCCAGGCCGCCGGCGGCCACTGCGCCGTCTTTGCCTGCCGCGCGCCAATCGGTTCGCGCGAGCGCGGCAGCGGCTTTGGACGCCGGTTGGGTGCCGGCGGCACCTTCCTGAGCGGCGACCTCGAACGAGCCCAGGCAGAGACCAAGCGGCAGGATTAGGATCATCGTGCGGAGTGTCATCGTTCGCGGCTCCTCACAGTGGTGAAAGCCAGAGACCGATCCAGAATTACCGAAGTTCATTGCGAATTCGAGATTAGACCCTGGCGTGGCATCACGCAACGGAGAACCGGCGACTTCGCACACTTCTCTACCCAGGCGTGAAACGAGGGGATAAGATGAGTCGCGATATGTTGGGCATCGATCATTCGTTCGCCGTGATGCCGGCGTTTTGCCGGAACGGATCAACCGCGTCTCCTGGCGTGATCGACTCGGTTCGGCGGGGCGGAGGTCGTTCACGATTGAGGCACAACCACCACCGAGCGAGCCAGATGATGAACATGCGACCGTTGATTCCGGGTTGGATGACAGCCACGACTCTCGCGCTAGCGGCCTTGACGGCGGTGTCGGCCTTACCCGCGAGGGCTTCGGGCTCCTGGGGGCAAGACCCCGTCAAGAGCGAGGAAACGGAAAGCAAGATCCGCGAATCGGTCGTGAAGATCAGCGCGTCGCTGCGGTACCCGGAGATGATTCATCCGTGGACAAAGCACAGCCCGCAGGAAGCGAGTGGCACTGGGGTGATCATCGACGGCAAGCGAATTTTGACGAATGCGCACGTCGTGCTCTACGCGAGCCAGCTCTTCGTCGAGACCAATCAATCGAGCGACAAACTGCCCGCAAAAGTCGAGGCGGTTGCTCCAGGAATCGACCTGGCGGTGCTTCGGCTGGAAGATGAGTCGTTCTTTGACAAGCGAAGCCCTGTTGTGCGCACGGAGGCTCTGCCGGAGGTGAAGGATACGGTCCTCGTTTACGGATATCCGCAGGGGGGGTCGACCCAGTCGGTCACCAAGGGAATTGTTTCAAGGATCGAATTCGCAGCATACGGGGAAGGCGTCTCGGGTGTGCGCGTTCAGGTCGATGCGGCGATCAATCCCGGTAACAGCGGCGGACCGGCGATCGTTGACGGCAAGATGGTCGGGCTGATTTTCAGCAAGCTCGGCAGAGGGGCTGAGAATATTGGCTACATCATTCCGGGCGAGGAGATCGACCTGTTTCTCAAGGACGTTGCCGATGGGCATTACGACGGCAAGCCCGCCATGCACGAATCGCTGCAGACCCTCGAAAATGACGCTCTCCGGGCGTTTTTGAAGCTTGACAAGAAGATTCAGGGAATGGTCGTTCACTCGACGGATCCGGGCGAGCCCAAGCATCCGCTCAAGCCATTCGACGTTCTGACCAAGATCGCCGACCACGAGATCGACAACACGGGCTTCGTGAAGATCAAAGATAATCTGCGACTCAAGTTTGAGTACCTGGTCCAGAAGGTCACGAAGGACGGCAAGGTGCCGATGACCGTGGTGCGCGATGGGAAAACGCTCTCGATCGATGTGCCGGCAAAACAGAAGTATCCGATTCTCATGAGCTCGCTCAAGGGACGGTACCCGTCGTATTTCATCTATGGTCCGCTCGTCTTCTCGCCGGTCTCGAATGAATTCGTGTCCGCACTGGCAGGGAGGTTTTACCAGCTCGCGGTGATCGAAAGCCCGCTTGCCTTGCGGCGCGGCGACCTGCCGAAGTTCGAGGGCGAGGAACTGGTGATCGTGTCGTCACCCATTTTCCCGCATCGCCTTGGAAAAGGGTATGATGATCCGTTCACAAAGATAGTCAAGGAAGTGAACGGAATCCGGATCAAGAACCTTCGGCATTTCGTCGAGGTCTTGCGTGACTCAAAGGAGAAATTCACGACGATCTCATTCGACGACAAGGCTTGCGAGACGATTGTCTTCGACCATCAGGAGGCCTTGAAGGCGACCGATGAGATTCTCTCGGACAATGGAATCCGCGATCAGGCGTCGGACGACTTGACTGCTGTGTGGTCCAAGAAAAAATGAACAATCCTTCGCTCGATCAGATCGTGGTACAGGTGAGTGTTGATCGGGCATAATCCGGCATCCGCTCAGAGAAGATGATCGAGCAGGCTCTCGACATCGCTGCAAGTACGATTGCTGCTTCCGACGCGATTCTGCTGGGCGCCGGCGCCGGGATGGGTGTCGACAGCGGTCTGCCGGACTTCCGGGGGAATCAAGGATTCTGGCGGGCTTATCCGCCGTACGAGCGGTTGGGGCTCGACTTTGTCTCGCTGGCGAATCCGCGCTGGTTCGTGGAGGATCCAACCCTGGCCTGGGGCTTCTACGGGCACCGGATGGAGCTTTACCGGCGCACCGAGCCGCATCGGGGCTTCGGAATTCTCAGAGGCTGGTCCAATCGATTGCGCAATGGCGCATTCGTGTTCACCTCGAATGTGGACGGGCACTTTCAGCGATCGGGATTCCTGGCAGAGCAAGTCGTCGAGGTCCACGGCAGCTTCGATGGCATGCAATGCAGTGTCGACTGTGGAGTGGGGATCTTTCCAGGAGAGCCAATCCGAGTGGCGGTTAACCCGGACACGATGCGGGCCGTTGCGCCATTGCCAGAGTGCCCAAAATGTGGTGCCGTCGCGCGGCCCAATATCTTGATGTTTGGGGATTTCGACTGGCATTCCACACGGACCGATCGCCAGATGCGGCAGATGAGCGAGTGGCTGGGCACACTTGGCGGCGCACGCCTGACGATCATCGAGTGTGGGGCAGGGCGGGCAATACCGACCGTGCGACGAGTGTGTGAGGACATCGCTCGCAACTTCAACGGGACATTGATCCGCATCAATGCCCGGGAAGCCGAGGTCCCTGGCGGACATATTTCGTTGCAGATGGGTGCGCTCGAGGCGCTGGAATTGCTTGATGCCCGAATGGGCGAGGCAGGGGAGCGGATGGGCGTGTGAGCTCAGGGCTTTCGCGGCCCGTCGAAGGGCGCGGGCAGAAGCGCGTGGACGGTCTGAATAATCAAGTCTTCTGTGGCAGGAGCGAATCGCGCGGGGTGTCCGTAGAAGACCATGGAGAGATCGGCCTCGTAGCCGCCTTCGCTCAGAATGCGCCGCGACGGGATGTAGCAAGGAACGTCATTGCTGTAGGCGACGACCCAGATACGGCGCTGGTCGATTTCCCACTTGAGCCGGAGGGCATAGTCTACGACCACTTCGCCAGGGAGAAAGATCATGGCGAGATCATCGCCGAAGCACCAGGTTTGGACCGAGTAAGGAACGTGGGTTTCGAGAGATTCGCCGCGATCGAGGCGCGCGATGAGACTCCTGGCAAGGAAACCTTCAGAACCTGAAATCTGGGCTCGCCGCTCGAGGGTGGCGCGGTCTGGAGGCGGCTCAAGTGGAAGGTCGAGCTTGCGAGCGCGGGCGTCGATCGTGGCCGGCAGCGGTGTGACGGTCGACTTGACGAGGCGCTCGACCTCGCGCGCGGCGGAGAGTCCGTGCTGCTTGGCGTCGTCGAGATTACGGCGCGGCTCGGGATTCGCGTCTGCTCCGCAGCCGATGATCGCAAGCGCGGTCGAGCCGGGAAACTGGCGCTCGATCTCGTCGCAGGCGTAGCCGGTCCACTCGGCGCAGATCTGGTTGAACTCGCCCCCCAAGGTTGTGCAGTGGCAAGCGTAGCCGAAGAGCACGGCTTGGACCTTACCGGAGGCGTCAACGGCCCGGAGCACGGGCAGGCTATGGTCCACCGGTCCGTTAGGATTGACACCGAAGTTGATCCAGCGACCGTCTTTCAAGACCCGCCGATTCGCCGCGAAGCCGACCTGCCCCTGGCCCCACGACAGGCTAGCTGGTGACCGGGCCGCGAGCGCAGCGAGCGCGACCTTTTCGATCGCGTCGGTCAACTCGCGCGTGTAGCGTGCAATCCGAGCTTTCTGGTCGTCGGGAATTGGAGTGCCGAAGATGAAGTCCAGCTCGCTGTTGAGCGCGGGTGCGCAATGGGTGTGGGTCGAGCAGACGGCGAATCGCTCGCGTTTCAGACCGACCTTGTTCTTGAGGCGCGTCGCCACTTCTTCCGTCACGTTGGCTCCGACAGCACAGTTGTCGACGGCCACCAGGACCGCGGGCCCGCCGTCCGCGCTTTGATCAGCGCCGATTGCCAGGGCGCGGGCCTTGAGCCTGCTGGCGATTCCAGCGGACTCGGTCTTCCGGCTGCCATAGCCCATCAAGCGAATCGGGTAATCCGGAGTGATGTCTTCGACTGCGACTCCGACGGGAACTTGCGCTCGAGCACAGGCCGGCGCAGCCGCGATCAAGAGAACAACAACGCGACACCCGAGCACGATTGGTCCAGGCGACCGGAGAAGAGCAGCTTGTCGCATTCTTCGTGTCCTCGATGGCCGGGTCAGTATCGCCAGCTCGTGACGTCCCCACCGGGAGGGGCGGTCTTCAGGAGACGCTCGACGATTTTCGGCGCGTACATCTGGTGATAGCGCAACCGGCTGATTGCGTTGGGCTGTTTGGGGTCGCCGTTCCAGCAGTGCTCGGCCCGATCGCCGTAGAGCACCTCGCCGCCATAGGGTGGATTGGTCGCTTTCTTGAGAAACTCTTCCATCAAGTAGACGGCGTTATTGAGGTAAAAAGTGTCCATGTCGCCGACGTAGATGTTGATCTTGCCGTCAAGGTCTTTGCCGATCTTGGGCCAATCGCGCTCGGCGATCGCACGCAGGTCGTAGTGCTCCTTCCAGTATTGCGCCACTTCAGGATCGATGACGCCGGTGTGCTTGTCCCAGATCGGCTTGGGATAGCCATCGGGCCCGACGGGAGAGTAGACGGCCTGCCAGATATCCCATTGCTGGCCGGAACGGCTCTTGGTGCCGAGGGCAAGCTCGTGGTGGTTGGAATCTTCGAGGGTCGAAGAAATCTGACCGAGGTAATTGCGAGCGCCCGGGCGTTTGACGGAGTGAAAGGGTCCTTCGTCGCGATAAGCGTTCTTGTCCTTGTAGATATCAACGACGGTATAGGCGCGGAAGTCGATCGGGTCGGGGCAGGCCGCGTAGCATCCGTTATATTCCTTGGGATAGAAGATCTGGGCCGCCAGCGCCTCCCAGCCGCCGGTCGAGCCGCCGTAGAGGAATCGCGCCCAGCCGGAACCCAGGCAGCGGTATTTCTTCTCGATAAAGGGAATCAGCTCGTAGGTGATCGCATCGCCGTATGGTCCGAGGTTGGCCGAGTTCACGGCGTACGAATCATCGTAGAATGGATTCGCATGTTGGATTTCGATAATGATCATGCGCGGGTAGTTCGGGCCGGTCCATTCCTTGTAGAACCGGTAAGCGTGATCCTGGACGATCTTGTTGTAGCCCGAGAGATGAAAGCGCTCGCTGTAGTCGGGCTTGAGGTTCTCGTCGGGAGGCTGCTCGCGGAAACCGCCGAACGTTTGGGGAAAGTGGCCGTGGAAAATGACGAGCGGGTAGCGCGCGTTCGGATGACTGTCAAAACCCTCGGGCAGGAGGATGTGAGCGCCCAGATGCATGGGCCGTCCCCAGAACTTCGTGAGGAGATCGCTCTGGATTCGTTCGTGCTTGATGTACCGCGTCGTCTCGGGCTCTGGGATTGGGGGAATCACCTTGTCGATGTGAATGATGACCGGTGTGACGGAGCCCGAGCCCGGCTCGATCGTCACTTCCTGGGGCGTGCTAAAGAGATTGCCGGGGGCCTTGTTCCACTGCTGGCCTTCGCCGCGATCCATGGGAATCTTGAGTGTGTGGCCGTCGCTACGGTGCACGGTCTCGTACAGATGAATCAATGCCTGAACTCGATATTTGCCGGCAGGAAGGAGATGCAGGTTTTCCAGCGGGTATCCCAGCGCGGACGAATCGACGGCGATCTCCGCATCGGGCTGAAGATCATTGACGTCGAGGCCGAAGATCTGCTGCGTCTTGGGCCCGTCGTTGATCTGGAAGCGCGGTTCGTCCTTGGGATCCGTCGAGAACATGACGAGCAGCCGACCATCGAGTGGCGTATTGCGGATGTCCTTCTTGAAGCTGACACGAATCTGGACCGCCGGAGCCTTTTGAGAGTGATCCACGGTCTGGCGCCGGCACTCGTTTGGAAAAATAACCACGCAAGCGCGACCGCGTGGATCGCCGGCCTGATGCGCAAGCCAACCGTGGGAAGCATCTGGGTTGATGGGAAATTCGCTCGGCGGTCGGTCATGATGGGGTCATTCCAATTCGTGGATATCGTGCAAAACTCCCGGCGGGATGCACACCGTCAGTATTGTGAGCTTACCGATGGCTTTGTGCGGGGTGCCTCTGGGCACGTACACGACGACGCCGGGATGAAGCTCCATGCTTTCGTCGTCCAGAACCATCGTGCCACGACCGTCGACGACATAATAGAATTCGTCGGTTCGCTCGTGAAGGTGGAGCTTGGCGTCGCCGATCTCGACGTGGTGAATCTCGGCGGCTGCCCCGTCTTTTTCTTCGACCAGAGGCCGGATCTGACCGCAGGTCTCTGCCCAGGGGGTGACTTCGGTTGGGTCACGGCGGAGGAACTTGGAGGCGACGTTCATGGGATTGCGTTCTCCACGGGCGACGAAGGAGTCGATCAAGGTACCACAGACACGCGAGCTTCACGCGCGATGCTCATCAAGTAAAGGTCTGACCCGCCGTCTCGGTCGGACACGAAGACCAATCGCCCGTCAGGATGCCACGCGGGATGGTCGTCGCGCGCGGGGTGCCCTGTCGCGTTCTGCTGATTCGAGCCGTCGGCATTCATCACGTAGATCTCGTAGTTTCCGTCACGGTTGCTGGCGAATGCGATGCGGGATCCATCGGGCGACCAGGCAGGGCGGACGTCGAGCCCCGGGCTTCGTGTCAGTCGCTCAGGACTCGACCCGTCGGCGTTCATCACATAGATCTCGAAGTCGCCGGTTCTGCTCGAGCCGAAGCAGATTCTCCGTCCATCGGGCGAGAAAGCGGGCCACGCATTCATACCGGGCGCGTTTGTGAGCGCCTTCAGATCCTGTGCCTCTTTGTTGACCGAGCTGATCTGATGGCCACCGATATCCGAGAGACTGAATACGACGCGTGTGCCGTTCGGTGCGAACGACGGGTTGCGAACCGTCGCGCGTGATTCGCGGGGACGGAAGACCGATTCTTTCTTGTCGCGGAGATCCTGGATGACCAACACCATCTGGGGTGCCGTTGCTGACCTTGCGTACGCATGCAAGTGGCCGTCGGGTGAGACGGCCGGGTCGAACTGGTGATTGACAACCGCGGGATGCATACGTCGACGAGAGCCGTCGCTCAATGTGAGGCGCACGATGGCGACCAGGTTGGGTGCCTCATGCGTTGCGAAGATCACTTCTTTGCCATTCTCGACGACGACCGGCGCGAGCTTGAGAGCTCCATCGGTTGTCAGCCTCACCGGCTCGTCCGCGCGCGGCACTTCCTACGGCGAATGCGAGCGCGACTGCCATGATTTTGAGGACAGCGGGGCGCGGAGAGATTCGCTCAGAGCAATTCATGCACCACACGTCCTTCCGGCAGGATGCGAAGCTCGGCGCGGGTGGCAGAATTGATGCCGGCAAGCTCGAGGATGGTTGCACCAACCATGGCCGGAGTGATGGGGTCGGTGACAGGGTGCTCGCCGCGGGCGTCGCTCTCACCGATGGTGCGGCCCGATTGAACACCAGCACCGGCCCAGAGCGAGAAGTAGCAAGAGTGCCAGTGGTCGCGCGAGCCGATTTCATTGATGCGCGGCGTGCGGCCGAATTCACCCATGCAAACGACCAGCGTCGTCTCGAGCAGCCCGCGATCATCCAGGTCGTCGATGAGCGTGGAAAACACCCTGTCGAAAAGGGGCGAGTGCCAGTCGGCGATCAAGCCGAAGTTATCGGCGTGCGTATCCCAGCCGTAATCAGAGAAAGGATAAAACACTTCAACAAATCGGCTCCAGTTGACCTGGACGTACGGGACACCGGCCTCCACGAGTCGTCGACCGAGCAGGCAACTTTGACCGAAGGACGTTTGACCATAGGCTGTGCGTGTGGCAGGGCTTTCTCGCGAGAGATCGAGTGCGGCGATCCCCGCGGGCGAGGTGAGCAGCGCATAGGCTCGCTTTTGCAGGTGGTCCCAAATTTCGTAGGTGCCACCATCGGCATCGCGCCGCACCCGGTCGATCTCCGCGAGCAGGAATCGTCGATCGGTCAGGCGTTCGGGGCTGAGGCCCTCTGCGAGCTTCAAGCTCGGGATTTCAACCTGCCCGCGCTCGGTGCAGCCGACCAGGAATGGGTCGTACGCCTTGCCCCAGGTTCCGCCACCGTAGCCCTGAATGGGGCCGACGCCATCGCCAATCGGGCCGCGAGTGAGCGAGATGAAACGGGGGAGTGCGTCATGGCCGCGCTTCCGGGCGACGATCGAGCCAAAATTGGGCGGATAGATCGCGGCCGCGGCCTGCGCACCAGTCAGCGCAATCGAGCCTGCCTCGCGATGGCCGTCGTGAAAATTGACATTGCTTCGAATCAGCGAGAACTTGTGTGAGCGGGCTGCCAGTTTGGGCAAGAGCTCGGTGTATCGCACGCCGGGGGATCGGGTGGCAATTGTGGCGAACGGACCGCGGTATTCGATGGGCGCCTTGGGCTTGGGGTCAAAGAGGTCAAGATGGCTCGGCCCGCCACCGAGCCATACCAGCAAGATTGATTTGGCTGCGAGGGGCTTCGGCTACCAGGTTCGATCTTGCGTGCGCGGACGATGCCAATGCGAATGGTGCTGCCACGCCCGCAGAAAGAAACGCGCGGCGGGTCATCCCCTGGCACGTGTGAGACTGGAAGCTTCCGATTTCGAGAGTTGGCATGAGACGCCCGAATCGTGGATCAATTGGAGGTTTTTGATCGCCCTCCTATGATAGCCGGCGCCGATTGTTGCAACGAGGGAAAATCGTGCGAATGGCGGAGGGGCGAAGACGGGAAGGGCGGAGAGAAGGGCGAAGACCGAAGAGAAGGGCGAAGAAAGGGCGAAGACACGCGCATGGGGCTCACGCAAAGGCGCGGAGTGGAGAAAGGCGTAAAGAGATACACGGAACGAGGAAGTCAAAGGCACGGAGAGATAAGCGGAGATGGGCTCACGCAAAGGCGCAAAGGCGCCAAGGTGGAAAAGGCGCGAATAGAACATGCAGACACGGTGATCATGTTCAGTTGAACGGCGTGTGTTCAATTTGACGGGTTTCAGGTTGTCATGCTGCTCGATTGGACGGGCCGGGGAGGCGGGACGAGCGTGGGGCAATCCCTGAAGACCTGGCTCCCATTACATCGGGTTCGCGAAGCCGAGCGAGCTCGAAGAGGACGACGACGAGGAATGAGCCGTGGCAACTGCTCAGCGCTTGCGGTTGGACTTCAGCGGAGCCCGCCGTGAAATTGACCGAAATGGCGCGCCAGGCTCAGCGCCATGAGGAGCGCGCCGAGTGTGAGGACGAACATATGCCTCGTTTGTCGCAGTTCGAAACGACCAACGCGGACGATCAGTCCGTAAGCCACTGCCAGGTTGAACATGCCCCAGAGGACGTTGACCGTCGACGATGACAAGCCTTGTCCTGGCGGCGATGCAAATGGGCTCTGGAACGGGAGACCCGAGATGCCGTTCACCAGATGGGGGATCGTGTTCGCGAGAAAGGCCCCGCCGAAGAAGTAGGCGACGAGGTGATACCAGCGGGTCGCTGTTTCCATCGAGATTTCCATCAAACTGCGTATGCGATCATCCGTCAACCTGCTCACAGGCTACGTGAAAGAACCGTGCCTCATCAATGGCGAGCCGAGCAGTCGCCCGTGGCGAGGTCGAGAATGAGTTCGATCGACGAACAGTCAACCGATCGCACCCGAGTCAGGTTTGGCGTCGATAGTCCCCATGATCACTACCGCACGTGTTTGGAGCGGCACCGCCTCCGTATCCCGTCCTCTTGCCCGCAGAATAGCGGCCACGATCCTCAGCGCCTCGGCCACTTGGGGGTGGCCTGTGCCCAGACAACGTTCCCGCATCCCCAAGCAGCGTCTTGCTATGGACTCTGCTTCCTCCGTACGACCTTGGGCCAGCCGAAGTTCGGCCAAATTGCCAAGGCAGGCAGCCATCAACTTGTGATCGCCCGTCCGCCGTTTCTCCCAGATTCCGAGAGAACGCCAGCCAAGGGACTCTGCTTCGTCAAGCCGACCCTGAAGACGCCGAAGTTCGGAAAGGTTGTGAAGCGTGACCGCCACCGTCGGATGGTCGTCCCCGTGTAGCCTCTCACTGATTTCCAATGACCTCCGGTAAAGTCCTTCGGCTTCGTGGTGCTGGCCCCGCTTGACGATTAACTTGCCCAGGTTATTCAAGGCCAGCCCGACATTGTGCTCCGATCCTTGGGCTTCTTCCAACACGGCGAGTGAGTGGCGTGAAAGCCGCTCCGCCTCGGCGTAACGCCCCCATTTGGTGTAAAGCTGTGCGAGGTTTTGCATACTTCGTGCGGTCTGGACGCTGTTCGGCCCCAGGGACGTCTCCCAGACTTCCAGAGCCCGTTTGTAGAACGGCTCGGCCTCGGCATAACGGGCCTGGTTCATGAGCAGGACAGCCATGTTGTTAAGGGCGCTCGCCGTGTTCGGGTGCCCCGGCCCAGATACCTGCTCCCTCTGTGCCAGGGACCGCCGCTGAATGGCTTCCGCCTCGCCGTATCGTCCCTGGTCGTGACGGAGAACGGCCAAGTTGTTCATAAGCGACACCATCAGCGGGTGTCCTGCCCCCTGCGCACGCTCCTGGATCGAGAGTGCCCGCAAGTACAGCAGCTCGGCCTCCGGATAGCGGGCAAGTCCACGACACAAGTCAGCGAGGATGTTAAGGTGCGGGACCAACCCAGGATCGTCCGGTCCGTTTGACTCCTCACGGATGGCGATCGCCCGGCGAAGGAGCGGCTCTGCCTCGTCAGGGCGACCCAAGACTCGGTAAGTCTCGGCCAGGTTGTTCAATGCCGACGCCAGGTCGGGGTGGTTCGGTCCCAGGACCGATTCAAGGATCTTCACCGCACGCCGATGGCTCGACTCGGCTTCGGGATACCTTTCCTGGTCCTTCTGAAGAGTTCCAACGTTGCTGAGGGTACGGGCCAGATCGGGGAGGTTCTGGTCAGGGGTGCGCTCGAAGATCTCCAGGCATCGGTCAAAGCAAGCCTCCGCTTCGGCGTACCTGGCCTGGGCGTGGTACGTCATTCCCAGGCTGTTCAGGACCACAGCCACGTGCGGGTGGTCAGGTCTGAGAGCCTTCTCGCGCATCTCCAAGGCCCTACGAAACAGCCGCTCCGCCTCGGCGTACTGTCCCTGCTTGTGACGCTGCTTGCCGAGGACGAAGAGCCGGGAACCTACGGAACCTATACGGCTTCGGCAAATGACTACCAAGGCGATGACGACCATGAAGCTAATGCAGAGAATCAGGCTCGTAACATCGGGCATCAAATTCAGTCCTTTCGCCGGAGTGCAGGGAATTCAATCCGGTGGATTCGGTGGCGACCCGCTCATGTGAGGTTATCCTACACGCTGGTGGCAGTTCTGGAAGCGATGAGTAGGGCTGCTCAATCACCTCGAGAGGACGGGAAACAGCCTGGGCCAACTCAGCGCGAGGTTTGGCGCTGATCACTTGGGGCTACAGGAAGACAGCGACCAAGCCCGAAGCGAGGTACCCCGCGGCGAGGATCGACACGCATGCGAGGAGAACCGCGAAATCCCTTCGACGCAGTTCTCGCCTCCGCGAACCCTCGCTCGCCACCCCCGTCATGGTCAGGATAACCACGGCGAATAGTAGATCCACCGCAGCGGCGCGCAGTCCGAACCTTCGGGCCAGCAAAGTCATGTGAGGGGAGGGATCGGACATCCAGGCCGAGCCCGCATACCAGTCGGCCATCCGCGGATCGTCGGATTCCCACAACTCGGCGCGGTAGGTTGCGGGCCAGCCGAAAAATCGCTCGAGCTCTGAGCCAGGGGGCTTCGGCGCACGACGGGGCCCGGTACCTGGGCTCGCTACCAAGTTAAGGTTCAAGTACACGGCGCCAGTCGCACCGACGAGCATCCACGTCCGCCAATGCATCATGTTGCTCCCAACGTCATTCCGTCAACGTGCCCCTCATGGCTCGTCGATCAAGAATGGACCGCCGACTAGCTGTATGCCCCGCCCGTGAGTGCCGCTCCCAGCAGCTTGGTGAGCCACCCTACGATTTAGAGGCCGAATGGCTTGGCGACCCTGTCCCAGTGGGAGATGACGAAACCAATGACGACGATGGGTACGCGCAGGCTCGCCGCACCCCATAGTAAGCTCTCCTGGAACGCCACGACAACGATCCAGAAATGGCCCACCAGGATCATGATCAGGCCGATCGCCGTCACCTACGTACCGATGCCCGGCATATTGAATCTCCCTCGAAAACGACTGGCCCTCGAACCGTTGCTGGTCAGAGAGTATCCCATCGGCCCAGCGCCCACCTGACAAGTCTGATTACTAGTTGACCCGTTACATCTCGGTCCCGACGTAAGTCCTGAATCGATTGGTCAGCGAACGCCAAGCCGAACCCGATATTCACCCTTTACACTTCGTTCGACCGTCAGTCCGGGACGTTCGGCCGCCAAGAGCGTGCCTCACGACTGACTCGACAACCTCATCGATCATATCGGGCAACCTGAGATCGACAACGGCTTCTGGCAGTTCACGACCGCGTGACATTTCCCGTGTATCCCCAACGCGGCAGAGCCGCAACCAAAAAGCATTTCCTCATTTTCTGCGCGTTCCGAATAACCAGTGGCCGTTGTTTTGCGCCGAACGTGCGAGCCGCGAATGAATGGATGCTGGGGACTGTGACAAAAGGATGGGTGTCTTAGCGTCACTGCTTCCTTCGTCACCCGGCTCTTATCGGACCAGGCGGTGGGAAGGCGGACCGATATCTGGGCCCGGCGACTCTTTCCGCTGGGAACCGGTTCGACGGGGTAAGACCTACTCGGGGCCTGACCGTCTCGATGGACGCTTTGCAACTTGCGCTCGGCACTACCGTGGTTGGCCGCCTTCTGAATTAAATTGAAAATGGGTCTGACCCCCAAGGATAAACTGACTCCAGAGGGTGGGTGACTGGCTTCTCCGGAGCAATCTTATTCACAATTGAGGCTTAAGCGGTTAGAGCCGATTGTGAGTCCCAGAGGGCTTGCGATGAACGAAGACCCCGAAATACTGATTGTCTTGAGCACCGGCGAGTTGGAAGCATTGTCGGACTGACACTGGCTGACCGGGCAACCATAGCGGTGTTGCGGATGAATCGGACGCAAATGATTCGGGTGCGCCGAATGTGGCGCACTCTGGGTGAACACCCCCCACATGTGGAGCAGTGATCTTCGTCGTTTTTGTGACTGCTGGGGGGATGTGTGGGCGGGTTCCCGGGAACCACTTCACTCATCACCCGACGGTCCATACATGCCGGGAACCGGGATGTCGTTCAGGCGGAGATAGACGCACAGGTGCGCCGATGGTGAATCATGTGATTCAGCACAACTGACCGGATGACGGCTGAACGCGGCATCGTGAAGATTGGATTCCCACCGGCCAGTAACGTCCACATGCCGGCCATGTCTTCGTCTTTCGCCGCCGCGATCGCCGCTCGCGCTGCCGCGACGTTCTTGTCGAAAAGCTCAAGAATCTCCTTCCGGCTCGCGAAGTTCGGCGACTCGAAGCGCTTGCCTCCGACCGGGGCAATATCCAGCGAAGAGGTCGCGAGCGTATGCACGGCCCAATCAGGCAGGTTCGCCAGATGATTGGCGTTCCAGCCAATGGTGCGCGACTTGGGATGAGGCTGCCAGGCGAGCTTGTCGTCCGGAATCCGTTCGATCACCTTGCGAGTGTTTGCCATTTCCTGATCGAACTCGGGCAACACCGTTTCAGCGTACGACACGGGAATCTCCTTGAGATCGTTATCTGGTTGTTGAAGCTGCTTCTGCCGCGGCCGCTCAAGCAGCACATTGGAACGACTTATCGGCCGTTAGTCAACATATGTACACTGATTATGAGCCAATTGCGTAATTTC
This sequence comes from uncultured Planctomycetota bacterium, assembly GCA_963823665.1. GTDB lineage: Bacteria > Planctomycetota > Planctomycetia > Isosphaerales > Isosphaeraceae > CAVXHV01. The sequence continues at coordinate 1,665,311 of CAWGMQ010000005.1, read as the reverse complement.
GGTGTCAGGCTCGTCATGAACGGAAATTGATCGGGATCAGGGTTCCCTCAAAACGACTCATGAGGGCTGGTAAGGTGGGCACGATTGCCACATGAGCCTCTGTTGTAGACATCATCTCGAGCACAAGGCTCAACAGAATTCCGGCAGGACTACCCGAAAACTTGCGTGCGCTTACCCAGGGTCTTTTACCTTATCAAGACCGCGGTGAAGTCGCTCGAGAACGCGGAACGGCTGGTCCTGGTCAAGAAAACGTCCACACTATCACGGAAGAAGGCAAAGTCGAGGAGATAAGAGAGGGCATGCCTGCGGAGAGGCTGTCGAGATCACGTGCTACGCACTGTCGCAACATGCGTTACGGTGGCAGCCGGAAGTGGCACCGACGCCCCGGAAAGACCAAGGCCGCGAATGGCTCTTGTTCACTTCCCAACCTACGAAATGAGCGTCGTGTGGATGTCAGATAGCCACTTTCTGCCGCGGGGGATTTCGGAGACCTACGTTTTACCGAGCGTCGGGCACTCGCCTTCAGCGCGTTCCGAATAACCACAGGCCGTGGTTTTGCGCGGACGGTGCCAGCCGCGAATGGATGGATGCGGCGGACCGTGACAAAAGGATGGGTGTTTTTGCGTCCGTGGCGAGGTCGAGAATGCGAGTTCCGAGGACTGTCGGTGGCTCGGTGGATTTGCCGGCGTGGAACAAGCTGCCAGTGTGCGCCACCAGAATCTGAGCGGGAGCGGATAGCTAGCCGACGAAGATGCTTCGAGCATTCCCTCGCGAGATGAATCGAGCCTGCGTTGGTCTTCGAGCGGGCGGCGCGGCGTTAATTGCCGGCGCCCCGTCTTGGGCCCGCTTCTCAATTAAATTGAAACGAGGTTTGACCCCTAGGATGGGTCCCCTGGTCCACGCCAGAACTCGCTGTGCATTGGCGGAGCGCACATTCGGTGTTTCTGTTAATCGTGGGGCGGATGCTCGCCTGCCTTGATCAACACGCCGCGGAGGTTGATCAGTGCTGCCCGATTCAACTGCAGGGCTTCCACGGTGGCGCGCCCGATCGCCGTCAGGCCCAGGACCTGTGTTGCGTCATCGGTCCAGGCAAAATGCGTCGTCCATTTGTCGCGGCGAGGATTGAAGAATCTGACCCGATCGTTTGAGACAGGATCTCGCGCCGTCGTTCGGCTGTATTTATGGTTGTTGCATCCCTGGCACGAAAGTGCCAGGTTTCCGGGCCGTTCGTTGCCTTGTCGGCTGCGAGGGCGGATATGTTCCAGCGAGAAACTCTGATGGACTCCGACAGTATTCGCATCGGCCTTGAGCGCGCCGAAAGACGAGATCGCGCACGGTTTTTTTCGGTCTAGCCATTGACCAGCGCGGCCTTGATTCCCATCTGTTTCATCAGCAGGCGGATTGGAATGCGCCGGAGGTTGGCCAGTTCAAGCAGCGCCTCGGCACGGTCGGCGTCCCGGCTCTCAAATTCATGCGTCAGCTTAAGCAACTCGGCGTGCTCTTTGTCGCTCAACGACTCCTTTTTCCGTTTCTGCGACAGTCGCGCATAACGGCTACAGACGGCTTCGGGAAGGCCTCGATTGATTCGCTTGATGAGCCTGCTTTCCTCGGCAGACAATTTGTCGGCCGTTGGATGGTTCCGAAGCAATAGTGCTTTCTCGAGGAATGCGTCGAGCTCCTCGGGTGCGAGTTGCTGCACCGCTTTCAGCAATTCCGGGCCGCTCACCTCGATCGTTGGCATGTTGGTACCCCTTGACGGAAACAATATTCTACTCCTCGTGTGAGAACAATTCCACGAACCGGGCTCCGAGGCCAAACCGCAGCATCGGCGGCATTGTCGCAATGCGCCTTCCGGGATGCCGTGGCAAAGTAACGCAGATATCGCAGAGCTTTCCTGCTAAAGCTCCGCGCCACATCGCGACGCTACGGCTCCTTTGGCTCCTTTTGGATTACTTCTGGGTCTTCTTGCTGGTCCGCCGTGCGGATGCGAGAGGGGACTTCTCGCCGCCTCTCTTGCCGTCCTTGGGTTGCCGGGACGAGGGTGTAACACCTGGTGGAAGGGGCGGCAGTGCCACCTGGCGTTTGGTTGTTCCGGCCCCCCGCTTATGGAGCCGGCGGATCATTTCTTCGGCGTACATTTCTTCCGTTCTCGCCTCGATCGCTTTCTGTTCCTCTAGAGGCAACTGCGCGATCCGGTCTCTTACATTGACGGCCATCGTCTAGTCTCTCTTGGGTCGACCAAGTTGTGGGCCGAGACGTCGCAAAAGCCCCGCACTTGCAAATATCTCCCGACGGAGACCCTCTTACTGTTGGAAAAGCCAAGCGTCGAACTCCTCGTGTAGCTCAACCTCCCATTCGCTGTCCTTCTGCATTAGCGCAATCCGGCCGCCTGCTTCGCGACATGCTGTTTGCCGGTGACTATTTTACCCGATGGCTTGTCGTGAGTCATCTCGCTGCAAGCGCGCCGGCGGTTCTCGTCGTAGTCGTTTCATGCCGACCAACTGCTTGGCTAATACGTGCTTCCCGGCCGGTCACTGATCGCGGTTCGGATCGACGATTGTTTGATGGATTTGATTCGGTTGACGATCGCGCCTGAGATTTGGGCTTTGGGCCTACTCTTCATTCCGACGAGGCCAACGGTGTCGGCAATAGACAAAAGGGCGTCCTTACTCAGAGCCCCGAGCTTGGGTTCAAGTGCCTGGAGCCGATCCAAGTCTACCCCGGGTGACGACGTCGAGCCGTGTAGATGCAAGATTTCCGATCGAAGCGCGGCGAGTTCCGGGTTCGGCTGGGCTGGGGGGTGTATGGCCCTAGACTGAGGAACCGGCGCACTGCGCACCGGGATCATGTTGAGATACTCAGCGCCTCCTTCGATGGCAGGCCCGGCCAAAGCCGAAAGGGCAAACCGCTTTGCGGATCACGGGTCACGTGTCGCCCCTGCGGACCGCGCGCCGCCGCCGCCGCGGGGCTCGTGAACGCAGCCGAGATGGGCTCCCCGGTCTACGGTGTGGTCTTGATCTCCGCGCGGGCGAACCGCAAATTGCGCACAGGGCCGTTCGTGCTCACAAGCATTGCGTTGACGCGGTGATTTGAGTCCCGCGTGAATGTGACCGTGCCTATCGGAAAGTCGACCGAGAACGCGTCGTTTCCGATTTCCTCCGTCGAAGCCCCGCCTCGGGGGTGACGGATCCAGACCCTCCCGTCGCGAATCGAGACGGTGTAGATGACCCCCAGCTCGCGGCTGTAGTAGTCGCCGGCATAACCCGCAAGACGGGTGGCCGTGAGGGGCTCGCGCCGGAAGCGCCTCGCCGCCTGCTCCCGACCGTCACGACGCAGGATGACTCGATCGACCGTGCCGTCCTTCCCCTTCACGAAGGACCATTCGACCGACAGGTCCCTCAGGAAGAAATCCGTCTCGGACGACGGGAGGAGCCGGATCTTCTCGCGTCGACCCTCCTTCATCATCAGATGTCCGTTCTCCGCACTTAAGGTCACGACGGGCCCCTCGGGCGTCTGATAGTCCCCGACGTACGCGTCGTAGGCCTTCGGGTCGACCTTGACCTCCGTGCGCGTCTCGGGCTTCCTAACCAGGGCTGGCGCGTGCGGCGCGAGCTTGTCGCTCAGGTAGAGGTCCGCCACCTTCTTCGCCATCGCCTCGGGATCGGACGAGGACAGGTTCGATAAGACGATCACGGTGAATCGTTGCTCGGGGAAGCGGACCATCGAACACCGGTAACCGGCGAGGCCGCCGTTGTGCTTCACCGTCTTCAGACCCCGGTACTCGCCCAGTTCGAGCCCGCAGGCGTAGTTGAGCTCCTCGCCGTTGTTGAGCTTGCCTTTTTCGAGCATGCGGGCCACGACCTCCGGGCCGCGAACCCAGGCGTTGCCGAAGTTCCGGTCCCATCGGGCCAGGTCTTCCACCGTCGTGAAGAGTCCGCTTGCGCCGACGGTGGCGTATTGCAGGGGGCTGTTCGCGAACCCGCCCCCGGGTTTCGGCGAGTAGGAGTAGGAGCGGCCCGGAACGATCGTCCGGTAGTTATAGTGGAAGTGTGTGTTTTTCATGCCCAGGGGCTGGAACATCCGCTCCTGACAGAACACGTTGAGCGACCGGCCGGAGATCCGCTTCACGATCAGGCCCAGCAGGGTATACCCAGTGTTGCTGTAGAGGTACTCCGCGCCCGGCTCGAAGTTAAGTTCCTCCTGCCGCCAGACCAGGTTGAAAACGTCTTGCTCGGTGATCACGTCCTCGCTGCGCCAGCCGGCAAGCCGCAGAAGGTTCGATTGGTCACGCAATCCGCTCGTGTGATGCAGCAGATGGCGAATGGTGATGGTTTTGCCGAAGTCGTGCAGCTCCGGCAGATACTTGCGGACGTCGTCGTCGAGCGACAATCGGTGTTCCTGCGCGAGGAGCTGGACGGTGAATGCGGTGAACTGCTTGGACACGGAGGCGACCTCGAAGATCGTCGCGGGCGTGATCGGGATGCCGTACTCCAGGTTCGCTGTGCCGTAGCCACGCTGGTAGACGACCTTGCCGTCCTGAACGACGGCCAGCGCGCCTCCCGGCGACCCAGGCTTATCCCAGGTGGCAAACAGCCTGTCAGTCCGCGCCGTGAGGCTCGTCGCGTCAGCGTGCTCCTTGGCTGACAGTCTGTCGTCCGGAAGAGCGTCGACCGCCTGGCCCTGGGCAAGGATCGCCTGCGCGGCGCAGACCCAACTCAGAACGAGTGCCAGGGCAGGACGGCAACGGAGGGGGCGGCGAGGATACGGGAAATGCACGGGACAGTGTCCTTCCGAAGTCCAGGTTGCTGAACGGATCTCACTTTGGCGCGCCGGTTTGCTCGGCCGGGGAACCGGCTCGACCCGGCGTGCCCTTCGAGAACGTCGGCGCCGATCTTTGACGGACGCGGCGCGTGTGCGCGTGTCGCCGCCCCGGCGCCCGGCGCTGCTGGCAGTTTGCCGCTTCGGGGCCGCGAATCCGCCGGCCCGGGCGCCGGGGTCTCGAAGGAAGACTCCGGCCGCTCGTCCGGCTCGCGGAGATCCGGAGTTCACCCGTCACGGGTCCTGACGCTTCACGACGATCAGGTCGCGGCCCTCGGGCATCGTGGTGAAGTCCTTCGGGCGCGTCCCTCCGTCCGGTTCTCCCAAGCAGAGCTTCAGGTTCTCGCCGTCCCAGGTGTAGATCCCCAGCACGATCTTCTCGTCATTATTTGTGTCCCGGAGCCGAATGTCGATCTCCTTCGGGTTCTTCGACGGATCAAGTTTGAACGTCCCCTTATCCTTAACCGTTCCGTGAGCCGCAACACTGATTGTTTCGCCGTCGAATTTGAGTTCAAGATCACCGACCTGTTCCTGCTCCTCGCCCGCCTTCTCGCCGTAGGTAACGACCCAGGTGCCCTGAAACTTCTTCAGCTCCGCTTTGACCTTGGGGTCGTCATCGGCGGCCGCGAGGGCCCTCGACACTCCGGCCGTCACCGCCGCCCCGATCACCACGACCGCCAGTGCGAACGCCATCGCCCACCTCAGCCTGGTCAGATGCATGACTTTCCTCACTTTCTTCTCGAGATCTGCGACCCCGGCGGGGACCTCCCCCTGGGGCACCCTCTCACCCGCCGCGACACGCGCCGCGGCCCGTACCGTCGCTTCGACCAGCCGCGCGGGGACCGCGGCCGCCGTCTTCGGCAGCAAGCCCAGGGCAAGCAAGACGGCTGCCGGCGCCACGCCGCGGCGGGTCAGCCGCGCCCCCAGCAGGTCGCGCCCCGCGCGATCCGCGTGCGGACCGTGCCGAGCGGCCACCCGAGCTGTCGCGCCACGGCCTCGTGCGGGAGCCCCTCGATGTAGCAGAGCACGATCGGGGCGCGATACTTCTCCGGGAGCCGGCCGAGCTCCTCGTGGAGGGCCGCATGCAGCTCGTCGCGCTCAAGGCCTTCGTGATCGTCCACCCGGGCCACCTCCGGGTCCAAGGGCGCCGGAACCCGCCGCCGCGAGGCGGCCGCACGCGCCTCGAGTGCGACGCGACGGGCGACGCCGTAGAGCCAGGGGCCGACCGACCCCCGCTTCCGGACCAACGCGGCCTTGCGCACCAGCAGCAGGAAGGTCGCCTGGAAGGCGTCCTCCGCTGCGTGCGGGTCGCCTATGATGCGGCGGCAGACGCCCAGCACCATCGGACCGTGCCGGCGCACGAGGTCGCCGAACGCCGCCTGGTCCCACTGATCGACGAAGCGGTCCAGGAGCAGCGCGTCGGGCACCTCCTCCACGTACCGGGCCGGGGTGAACGATCGCGACGACCGGAACAGGCTCGCCATCAACTCGTCGTTCGGCATCGGATCATGTCTCCTCGACGTTCGACTTCTATCCCATAGTGGGTGGATCGCCTTCAAGCTATTCAACTTTTTCGGAGAAGTATTTCGAATCACGGCGGCGCGAAGCCGCCGGTCCTGGTCGAGGGCGGATTCCGGGGATGTCTGCAGCGTGAAGCCCTGTCCGTCCTGGTGGTCAGACCTAGTTTCAAGTTATTTGCTTGCATCCCGCTGAGGAGATAGTTGCAATAGGGGGCATGGCAAGAAGACTGCGTGTGCAGTATCCCGGTGCGATTTATCACCTCATGGCCCGCGGCAACGGGCGGCAGGATATTGTCCGTGACGACGCCGATCGTGATCGGCTGGTTGAATACTTGGAGCGCGCGACCGTCCGGTGCTCGTGGCGGATTTACGCGTTCGTTGTGATGTCGAACCACCTCCACGTGGTGTTGAAGACGCCCGGGCCCAATCTCTCTCGCGGGATGCAGACGTTTCTCTCGGCCTACGCGAATGCCTGGTCTCGACGGCACCGCTTCAACGGGCACGTTTTCCAGGGCCGATATCGGACGGAGCTGATCGAAGACGAGAGCTACCTGTGGACGGTCTCCGCGTTATGTCCATTTAAATCCTGTTCGCGCTCGACTGGTGGAGAATCCGGCGGGGTGGAAATGGTCGAGCTATCCGGGCTATGTTCGAGATGGACGGCGATTGGCGTGGGTGGCCTACGATGAGTTGTTGGCCGCATGGGCCGGGGAATTCGGCGGCTCCGGTTCAGAGCCGGCCAAGGCCTACCGTCGCTATGTCACAGCGGGATTGTCGCTCAAGCAGGAGTCGCCTTGGACGGAGGCGCATCACGGCTGGATTCTTGGGAGCCAGAACTTCGTCGATCGCATCAGAGCGATCGTGAGTAAACAACCGCAACGCGATCGCCGTCGGGAAGCGAGACAAGTGCGGGGTTTGGCGATCGCGCGAGTGAGCGAGGTCGTCTGTACTGAGTACGGAATTGAACCTTTGGGGTTGAGCGAACGTGGTAGCCGGCACCCTGCGCGAGCGGCGATGGCTTATCTGGCGAGACGCCACACGGCGGCAACAAACGGCGAGTTGACCGAGATCCTGGGTGTCTCACGCGCGGAGAGCGTGCCGAACCTGACACGTCGATTCGAGGCGTGGCTTTCAAGCGATTCAAGGGTTCGCAAGCAATTGCAGCGACTGGAGCACGCGTTGACCGACGACTCGTCCGCCGAATAAAATTGAAACTAGGTATGACCCCCAGGACGGGTCGATACTTCGCCGAGCACATCCGCGACATGTACCTCACCGAGGATGGCGGGCACGCAGACGGCGGAGGCACCCCAGCGCGTCGCCGGCCGAGGAAGCCGAAGCTGCCGCCAACCAATCCCAAGCAGTCGCCAGTCGTGAACCGCGAACCTATAGTCCCGGTTAGAATTCGGAGAGGATGATGGAACCGCAAGAGAGAGATGAACGCCCGGTCATTCACAAGCTGATCGAGCGAATACAAAACTCATTCTGCATCGGGCGCCGCACGGATCGGGGCCACCTCGCCGCGCAGACCGAACTCTCGTTTCTCGCGGAGTGGACAAGAGAGACCTGTCACCGGCAAGGCGTGCTGCTGTCGATCGTGCGCGGCGACGCCATCGCAGAGCTCGAGGGCAACGCGGTCATCACCCGCGCGCCCGAAGCGCCGAGGAGATCACCCGGCTTCAAGCGGCCGGATTCAGGCGGAGGCCGCTGTCAGAAACGATTGTGAATCTCATCGAGGACCTCTCGACGAAGGAGGTCATTCACCGTATGCGCGTGAGCTTTCTCGTCGGCTGCGACCGCGCCGAGCGCGGCGGAGTCGACCCCACCGAAAGTGAGATTGGCGCTGTGGGCGCTTGGACCGCCGAGATCCTTTACCGATACACGCTGCTCGCCACGGTCGCCTCGAGTGACGATGCCCGCTTCCGCACGCCTCAAGCCGAACGGACCTTCGACGGCTATGAGTTGATCGGCCAGGTCCTCGCCGGCGAGAAGGTCTGCGCCCTCTGCGGCCCCGAGTGCGTGGGCCTTGATCCGACGCCTGAGGAAGCGGAGAAGCTGTCAGCGTGGCTGCCCTGAGCGCTCCCAGTGGCGCTGCCTCTCAGAGCGTGACCGTGAACTGCGTATTACTGTCACTGAACAGCGTTGGGAAGTCGGAGGGAGGCAGACATCCACCGATCTGATGTAAGGATGGCATCCCCGATCCAAATGTCGCCACCATGCTCGTCCCGATGCAGCCGGGGCGATCGCCGTCGGAACTCCTGGTTCGCTCCGAGCAAACCGTCTTTGCTGTCGAGTTTTTCTCAACACTCTTGACGCGCGCGCCTGTATTGCAACCCGCTCCAGAGAGTGGATGACTGGCTCCGTGAGGCAGCGCTCTTGGCCGAGGCGGCCCTGGACGCCGATTGGTCGAGGCCGGAGGAGGATGCGGCGTGGTCGCACCTTCAGCCGGCGGAGCAGTGCTGGTTCCGTTCCCGTTCTCCGACCTGTCGCATGCCAAGCTGCGCCCAGCGGTCTGCCTGGCCGAAGCCGGCCGGGGCGACGAAGGGTGACGCGACAACCTCTGCGTTGATCGATCCGACACGGCCGGGCCCATTGCCAGGGCGTTGGGAATCGATGAGAATTCAGGCGAGCGCGCGTCTTTGGACCTCTTCTCAATTAAATTGAAACTAGGTCTGACCCCCAGGAAGGTCTGACCCCCAGGACGATTGCCACACGAGCGTCTGTTGTAGACATCATCTCGAGCACAAGGCTCAACAGAATTCCGGCAGGGCTACCGGAAAACTTGCGTGCGCTTACCCAGGGTCTTTTACGTTATCTAGGGTAGAGGCTTCGCCGATCTGGCATCAATCGTCCTCGACAGGGAGGCATCAATGCTTCGGCTTAATCACGTCGTAGTTGCCCTGCCGCTGATCGTTTTCTCATCAACGCCGTTTGTGTGGGCTGATTCGCCTGCGATTGCCATCCTCAAGGAGAAGGGGCTTACGAGGTCCGGACGCTACTTCGTGATCGAGGCGGAGAAACCTGTCCTTCAGAGTTCGTCGAAGATCCGCAGTGCGCTGGCCGAATACACCTCGGTCGTCGAGCGGAAGAACGAGGCAGAGCTGGCGGCGCGGGATTACGCGCAATTGGAGGAGCGCCGTGTCGACTTGCAGCAGAACCTGGATCAGCTAAACCAGCGGATCAACGAGCAAGGATTCCAGCAGCAAGGCAACTCTCGTGCAGGCGGCTTTGGACAGGGGGCTTACGTCTTTCAGCTCATCTCGCAGCGCAACATGATTCAATCGACCTTGGCCCAGGTCACCGCAGCCCAGAAGCCCGTAAGAGCCCTTTCGGAATCCGATAAGAAAACTCTTGAGTCGGAGAACAAGAAGAGCCTCGAGGCCGCCAAGGCGCTCCTGACGGAAATCCGGGCATCCGTCGATGCGGTCATGAAGCGTTACGACGAGCTTAAAGCGGATGCGTCAGTAAAATCAGCGTTGCAGGAGCTGGAGAAAGCCGAGGCGGGCAGTTTTAAGATTGGGCCGACGCCTACGTTCAAGACCGCGGTGAAGTCGCTCGAGAACGCGGAACGGCTGGTCCTGGTCAAGAAAACGTCCACACTATCACGGAAGAAGGCAAAGTCGAGGAGATAAGGGGGCGGCGCGGTTGAGACTCGAAACCGCTTATTGCGGGAGCCTCCGTTGTCGACACAAGCGGGGGCCGCGTCGACACGCCGCAACGGCCTGGCGTGTTCGGTCCTACCGGGGTCCAAGAACAGGGCAAAGGGACATGAGGGTCGCTCGGGAACCTGACAGACCCTTCCATTTCCGTCGTGGATGCCGGCCGGGGTTCCGACTTACCAACTCCAGGTTGATCCATCCAGAGAAGACGCGGCTGGTGCCGTTCGACCGGCCATCAGACCGTCCGCGGCGACCAACGGCCTCAAAACGAGTACCAGCGGGGACATTCGACCTCCTGGGATTCACTCACTATTGGGGCCGGTCTCGGCGAGGGTAGTGGGTGGTGAAGCGCACGACATCCAAGAGCCGGTTACGTCGCGGATTAGTGACGGTTGGTCAATTGTGCCGAATGAAGCGACATCACGCGCTAGCCGCCCAGCAATATACACTGGGCCGGAAGCTTCGCGGGCACTTCGCATACTACGGGATCACGGGCAACGCACCTGCGCTGTCACGATTCCGGTGGGGTGTCATCGGACTCTGGAGGAAATGGCTTGGCCGACGCCTCCGCGGCGGCGAAGTCGCCTGGGAGCGAATGTGTCGTCTGTTGGAGCGGTATCCGCATCCGCCAGCGATCGTCGTCCACTCGGTGTACCGTCGCGCAGCGAAGGTTTCAAATGAGGAGCCGTGTGCGTTGATTGCGCGAGCAGGGATCTGCGGGGGGTCTGGGTGGTCAACCACCCAGACCTACTCAGCGGGTCTCCTGGGTCCTCTGGGTCTCCGAACCGGCTCCAGAAGCTGGGTGTCTGAGCCCCAGAGGGTGGGTTTCTGAGTCTCTTGAGTCCCTTCTTCAAACCGACTATCAGCTACCGTGATCGGCCCAATGTCAATTATCTTGATCGCTCTCGCCCAACACGCTGACGCAGGTGGGAGTGGAAAACTCCAGCAATTCGTTTTTGACGAGGATGTGCCAATCAGCTGTGGTTTGCCAGATGCTCGTTCGACAGAATTGTACGCGGGCGACCTCCCAAGGAAGGCCGACGTTTCATGAACGACGACACCATACCGTTTTCGGTGAATAAGCCCCTCGCCCCGATTCCGACCTTTCTTCCGCTCGCGTCCTCACCGCAATTGGTGCGAATTCTGGACAGGATACGCTCGGGTCCGCTGGAAGAAAGCGATGAACATGCCGAGTTCTGCTGGTTCATAAGGGAATACCCCAGAATCTACCGGCATCACTTCGGTCACGCGGAGTACAGATTGGCGGCCATAAGGCGTGCGTATGAGTATCACCGCACTCAGGCAGAAGCGGAGTTGGCGAGAATTAAGAACGCAGACAGCTTTATCGAGTCGCATCATATGGCATCGGGCCGGACGCCGTACTCGACGTTTGCGATTTATTGGGATTTTGAAAGTTTACTGCAAGCGGTATCTTCAGCTCTTGACATCGCGACGCGAATCGTCGGGACTGCCTATAAGGGCGACACGCCGCCAAATTTCAATCGCTTCTGCAAGACCGCTCCCCAGAGCAATTTAAAGGAAGTTTTTGTCGCTGCTAAGACGCGGTGGGTGAACAAGATGAAGGCATATCGCGATTGTTTCACGCATTACACACCCGTCGATACCATACTGAGTGTCAACCTCGTGCACTATGCCGACGTCTTCGAGCTACGGGCGAAGTTGCCGATAAATCCAGAATCTCGAGAAATTCTGCGGTTCCGTTTCAACGGCAGCCAGGAAGTGAGCCACTTTCGCAGCCAGAATTGAACCACTTGAATGGTTGCCGCGTGAAGCACAGACAAGGTGCTTCGGGATGTGACGGCCGTCGTTCGATGAAGCGTGGATCAAATCAAGTCGACTGGCTGATCCCTAGCTCCGGCGTCGACGCTATTTCACTTCTTCGGTCGCTTGACGGCCGATGCTTGTTCGCCCCGATGCGCCCGATACGACTTGCCGTTGATCTTCATGATGATCGCTCCGTCGACAACTCGGTCCAAGAACGCCATTGCCAACGGTGGATCGCCCCAGTAGTCGCCCCATGCGTCGAAGTCGATGTTCGTCACCAATGCCGTCGACCGCCCACTGCGGACGTTGATCAGCTTGTACAACAGGCTGGCCGCTTGGGGCGATTCGATCCGTTCCAGTCGGTCGAAGCCGACCTCGTCGAGAATCAACAGATCGAATTTGGCATAGTATCGCAAGTGGCTCGGCAACGTCTGGTCCGCCAGCGCTGCTGTCAGTTTTTGCAAAATTGAGCTGCTGGTCTCGTACCGCACCCGGTAACCCAGCACACAGGCACACTGGCCAATCGCTTGGATCAGATGACTTTTGCCGACGCCGCTTTGACCCACCCAAACCAGACTTTGATGCCGGCCGATGAACTCCCCTTCGGCTAATGCCTCGATCCGCACTCGATCGATAACCGCCGCATTGAACTGCCAATCGAAGTCAGCCAGCGTTTTGTTTTCAGCGAAGCTGGCTTCGCGGATACGGTGGGCAATCCTGCGATCACGACGCCCGTTGGCTTGCTCGCTGATCAGCAACCGTAGGAATTCCAGGTGGGATAGCCCGTCGCTCTCGGCACGGCCTACAACCGCGTCGAGTTGCTCGGACCGCAGGGGAATGCCCAGCACCTCGAAGTCCTCAAGGATCTTCTGGCGCAGTTCCGTCCCCGCCGGCTTCGCCTTGGGCGCTGGTCGGGTCTTCATCCTCGTGCTCCTCCGGCTCGCAAAGGTATTGGTAGCCTGACGTCGGGCGCGGGGACACCTTATCCTCGCCCAGCCAAGGAGGCAGCGGACGCTCTTCGTCGGCCAGCACCTCCAAGATAGTCTTCGGTCGAGCTTGGACCGACAGGATACGTGCCGCCGCCGCATGAGAATAAGCACCATATCGGACCGCTCGCTCCAACGCGGCGATCACGTCTGTTCGGGTGTAGGTTCCCAATAGTGCCAGCACTCGCTGCGCCTGGTCCTTACCGTATCGCTGAACTCTCAGCAGCCCTTCCAGGAACCGACGGCCCACTTCGCCCAGCTCGCCAAAGCGTTCCTCCAGTTGCGCCTGTCGCCGGTGTGTGCTTTCGTTAGGCCGGTGCTCCTTGTGCACGCTCCGTTGCCCTCTGGCCGTGCGCGGCAACAGCGCGTGCCGGGTGATCTCCTCGACCTGAGGACCGTAAACGATCACCTCGGTCTCGGTCACCCGCACCGGCAACACGCAGCCGATGTACCGCCAAGGCACTGAGTAGCCGTTCTGGCAGTAAGTGACCAAGCCTTCGACGTCGACTGTGCGATAGATAACCGGGGCGACCACATAAGCTTGGTTTGGTAACGGGATCAGGTGGGGAAGTTCCTCCTGATGCAGCTGCAAGGGCGTCTTGCCGGCGGCGCGGAGCTCGCGGACATCCGCGACCTGCGCCAGCCACCAATCGGTGGTCTCATTCAGATGACTGAGCGATTCGAAGCTGCGGCCGTTGAACAAGCTGGTTTCAACGTAATAAAACGGGCGTTCCACCTTTCCCTTGGTTTGAGGCCGCCGCACGCGGCAGGCCACTGGCCGGAATCCGTAGTGGGTGGCGAAGGCCAGGAACCGCGGGTTGTAGATCGGCACGTCATCCTCGTGACCACTGACCACAACTTTCATATTGTCATACAAGCAGGTAGCGGCCACGCCTCCCAGATGCATAAAGGCCCGCACGTGCTCACGCAGGGTGGTCACCATGTCCTGGGCCTCGACGAAGCGCAGATACTGCCGCCGTGAATAGCCCAGGATGTAGCTGAACAAATTGACGCGGCGCCGGCCTTCACAAGTGAAGTCCAGATCGTAGACGGCGTAATCCATCTGAGCCTGGACACCCGGCCCAGTCTCAAAGCGGATGACCGGCTGTGGTCCCGAGCCCGGACGGAGCTCGCGTAGCCGCTGGCGGACCGTGCTATAGCTGCCCGGGAAGCCCTGCTGGCGCAGCTCTTCCAAGAGCCGTACGCCGGTCAAATCGGGATATCGGCCCAGGAGCTCGAGGATGACCGGCTCGTAGGGATCGAGCTGGCTGGGTCGTCTGCGCGAGGTCGACGCCTTGCCGGCCCGCTGGGCATCAATCCCGACAAGCACCCGGCTCACCGTGTTCCGTGCCAGTCCCAACTCGCGGGCGATCTGTCGCATTGATGCACCGCCGCGCCAGCGGCTGACAATCTCATTGCGCTTTTGCTCGGTCATGATTGTTCAACTCTCCGATGAGGTCCTGAGCCAAAGAGGCCACGCTGGAGGCATCACGCGCCAACTTGGAGAATGCTGACGTCAGCACCAAGTGATCGCAGGGGGTCAAGCCGGCGCGGCCCTGACTGCGCAGCCAGGTCTCGATGCGACCCAGGTCCTCAAGGACGTAGGTGAGACGTCGCGCCACGCGGTTGCCCGAACTGCTTAGCCTTGGGTCCCAGGCCCAGCCAGTCTCCTCCCGTGCTTGCCGCAAGGCCTGGCGCGGCTGGGCCAAGATGTACTCTTCCTGAGTCTGACCGGGCGCCGCTTGGAGCAGATTCACGACGCCATCGAGCTCGGCAGCCGTCAGCTTGTCGCGGCGGAGCGTTGCAAGAAGCTCAGGTTGGTTGCCGGCCGGCAACCGCACCAGCGAGCGAGCGGCCGTGACCGACAACAGCCCCAATCGCAGGTCGTTCTTGGCCGCGTCGGCCAGCTTCTCGACCAGGGCCAGCCGACGGCAGACCCAGCTCTTGTGGTGGGAGAGCAGCTCGGCGACCTCCTCCTGCGTCAGACCGTCCTCGCGCACCAAGGCGTGCACGATCCAAGCTTCCTCCCACTCTTGAGTCCGCCTGCCGGTTTGATTGAGGCCCAGGATCGTCGCCTTGGCCAGGCGCTCATTAACTTCCACGACCCGCGTGCTGACGGTCAGGAAACCGAGTGTCTGCGCGGCTGCCAGACGCTTGAAGCCGTCGAGAACCTCGTATCTTTCCTCTCGCAGGCAGACGACTACGGGAGTTTGCTGTCCATAGCGACTCAGGGATGCCGCCATGGTCGGCCTCGGCGTCGGGATCGGGAAGGCGATAGCGCCGATACCGCTGACCCAGTTGATCCACCGCCATGAAGCGGATGTCCGTCGTGTACGAGTCTGTCATGAGAAACCTCGTCACAAAGGCCCAATCCGAGTAAGGAAACGGGAGACCGGAGGGCCCGGCCCTCCCGCTTCCTCCTCGGTTCTTGGGCAAGAACAAACATAAGTATTAGGGGGTAACGTCCTCTATACGTGACGACATGAGAAGGGGATGTTGAGGCGGTCCGCGGCGATGCATATAACGGGGAAGAACCCCGCGCCGGCGTCGTTGCCGGAGTCGAAGTTCGCGTTGTCGAACTCGTCGTAACGCTTGGTGGCACGAGTAGGAACAGAATTTCTGATCGGGAGAACGCCCCGAGGGAAGGAATAACATGTAGCAGCCAGGTCTGTGGCAAGGCAGACCGCAAGATTGTTCGGGTATTTTGGCTGGGCGCTGGCCCTCGGCGGGTGTTGAGGCGAGCGGAGGCGGCTCGGATGCGGTGGATGTCTGCGACTCGACGACTGGGGAAGTCAGCTCGACGTCGCAGGCTGGCGGCGCCGGTTCAGCAAGAAATGATCGTTGCTGGAGACGGATTCGATAGCGTCGGGCCTGCTCTCGCCGGATTGCCTTGCCATGGGTAGTAGCCTTGAAGCGCTGGCAGGAAAGCCAGCGGCGCCAGCGGCAGGCGGATTCCTGACAGGCCGGGCTGCAATATCGCGCCTGAGGCCGGCGCGGCAAGAACCAGACTTCACAGCCTTTGAGCAGGCAACGGTGGCAGTTGGGGTGCCAACGCCGAGATCGGGGTGATTGACCCGACGGTGATGTGCGCGGAAACTGAGAATGGCCCACGGGAGGGATTGCTCCCGAGCGGTCAGGCGGCGGGAAGGTGGAACTTCCCGCCGCCACTTTGCGCCGTGGATTGAAAGAGCCGTCATCGGCGACTGAGCGGCAATTACACTCCAGCCTACCTGCATTGAATCACACGTGCCAGAAACTTGGTAAAGACGCTGAGAGAGAGCCAAACCCACCATCGACCGATCGCGGAATGGCTCAGGTGGCTCTGCGATAATGGCTCAGCGTTTCGTTGCTGCTGACAGTTCCGCTACAGCAGGAGGACGGAACTGCTCAGATACGCGATCCGCACCTGGAAGCACCTTGTTGCGTTTGATCGAGCAGTTGCAAGAGAAATCTCTAAGCTCTACCGAGCGGGGCAGTATCCCAATAAACATCAAAACCTATTTCGCCTCGGCCGCCGGAACACGGGATTGGAAAACGGCGGCTAGTCCGCCGGCTCTCGTTTAAGACGCAAGACGTTTCGGTTCGCCAACCTTAGCAGTGGACCTACCTCCACGTTCGGTCATCTCGTAGTGAATGATCGGAAATTCCGCAGTATTTGGGACAGCAGCCCGTGTTTCACGTCTATCAGAACACTCTAAGAGAACTCTTTGTCCGCATGAGCAGATCAGTGCAAGTCCGGATACTTCGCACTTCGCCTGCCTATCTCTGCAAGAAACGCTGATCAAGAAGATCAGTTATGTAGAACGCAAGGTTCGCCTGCTCAGGCGCCGCTGCCAAAAGCATAAAACGCAATTACGGAATGCCGACCCGGCTCATCGGCTAACTGGCGATCAAGCGGCCCTCCTCAAAGCAGGAATATCAGGTTGCAAAGATCGAATCGCTGAATACCAGCGTCTGCTTACGGTTTTCCGGGAAATTGGCGATTGCCTAGCATTCATTTACATAGATAAATACAACATTAAGCCTATGGCATTTAAGGAATCAGCGGGCTTTCTGTCAGGGAAGAAGGGTGCCAGGTTCGAGCGAAGGCTCCTCCGATACGCCTTTGCCCAAGGACAGCCCGCCATCTTAAATGACCTAACGAATTGTCTGCGATACGGTGATCTGACTTTGCCCGTGTGGGGAATGCCCTACCTTATTGAAGTAAAGAGTGGCAGAGGCTCGGGGTCGCGTGAGGACCGCCAACAGAAAAGACTATCGCAGTTGTACGAGTATTTCATGACAGACCGAGTGACGGATTGGTATTACGCCGGCGAATTGGAGCGGCGGTCCATGACCCAGCCGGAACGTGATCACAAAGCTGAATTGAACGATTTGATGGAGGCGGCGTACCCTACTGGTGGTGCATTTCGGGAAGTGGAGGAAGGCCTGTATTATCTGGTTGAAGCGGCGCTCCCGGGCTCGAATTCAGACCTATCCCGATTCAAGGAGGTGCTGTCTTCCTTCGACAACCCTCCGGTGATCGCCTTTGTGAATGAACTCAAGCATCAAAACGTTGCCTATTTCCTGTTTCCCCTATCAATCACAAACATAGAACACATATTAGCATTTTATAATGGTGAAATAGTAATAATCGTCATGGTGGATACCGACCATGTGCATCGCTATTTCGCAACGAAGGGCATGTCCGTTGAGTTCAAGCAGGATGCTGACCGGTGTCTTATTATTCGCAATTCCGCGCACCAGTCAGAACCAGGTCCAGGAGCTAAGAATCAGTAACCACTTTTGGGGACGTCTGTTCGCAGAATTCCTAAGTCTTCGCTGGATGTTGGATGAAATAAATAGCAGAACAACCGTCGCCCCAATTCAGTCCACCCCCGCCAGAAGAACTGGATGACTCCTTCGACGAGTCCGACTCCAAAGCCGCTGCGACATTTTCTCGTTTCATCGATGGGTTTGCCCGCAATGGTTTCGCATCCCGGGTGCGTAGCGTCGACTAGTTGGTCAAGAAGATTGAAATCGACGAGCAGGAGGTTCGCATCGTCTATCGGGTCAGTCCGTTCCCTTTTGAGCGAGGCCCCCAACATGGTAGTTCGCTACATTGTTGGGGGCGTGATCAGTCCCCTCCTGGCCAATCTCCTCCTGCGCTACGTGCTCGATGAATGGTTTGAGAAGGAAGTTCGCCCGCGCCTGAAAGGGAAAGCTTTCGTGATCCGCTATGCCGACGACTTCGTGATCGGGGCAGCCCGAGCAGACGACGCACGGCGAATCATGGAGGTCTTACCCAAGCGGATGAGCAAGTACGGTCTGACGGTCCACCCGGAGAAGACGCGCGTGGTGCGGTTTCAGCCGCCCCGGGCCGGCAACTCCGCAACCGAGGAACGGGACCCACCCGAACCGACGACATTCGACTTTCTGGGATTCACCCATTACTGGGGACGATCTCAGCGAGGCGCGTGGGTGGTCAAACGGAAAACGGCGAAGAGCCGACTCAAGCGAGCGCTTGCAGCGCTGTCGGAGTGGTGCCGGCGAAACCTGCACACTTCGGTCAAGGAACAACACCAGAAGCTCACGCAAAAGCTGCGGGGCCACTTCGGGTATTACGGGATCATTGGCAACTTCGCCAGCCTTCAGCGATTTCGGGAAGGCACGCGAAAGATATGGTGCCACCGGCTGTCTCGGCGTCGCCGAGGCCGACCACTAACGTGGCCCCAATTCCTTCGCCTGGAGAAGCGGTACAATCTTCCCCGCGCCCGCGTGGTCCACGGCTTGGCAAGCAGCGTAGCGAAGTCATGAGATGACGAGCCGGATGCCTCTTCGACGGGCAAGTCCGGATCAGTGGGGGGCCTGGGTGGACGACCACCCAGGTCTACCCGGCCCGTGGAAGGTCTGACCCCGTAGACGTGGATGGGACGAGACGCCCTCATGCGCCGACCGGCGTGACCCTATGTTCTGGTTTCAAGTATTTGACATACTGATCATGGGACTAGGATACCGGTGTCGGCTTGAACGACAGGGAGGTTTGGGACCCTCTTGAAGTCCCTTAAGTTGCACGTCCATACCGCTGCGCCTCGCGCCAGCGCGATCGCCGCAATGCGTGCGTCGTCCCCCAGCTCCTGCTGAATCCTGGTCGAGAACCCACGGTAGATTTGATCCGCACCCGCGTCGTAGGGCAAGACTCGTCCCTGCCAACTGCCCAGATATTCGACAATCTCTTGAATGAGGTTGAAGCCGGGGATTAGGTCGCGGTGTTTTTTTCTCAAGTCCTTATAGAGTTGAAGCGCCCCATCCACCATCTCGAACGCGCTAACCGCCGTCACCCTGAAATCTGGCTCAGATGCGGATATGTGAGCCCCGATCGCCTGACCGATCGCGTTTGATTTCATGTGATGGCTAAGCGCATCGGTGTCTAGGATGTTCACTCCACCGAACCCTCATCTCGAGCGCGTGACTTCCTGCGGGCTTTAAGGATGTTGCGGTACTGCTCGAAGAGCTCATCGTCCCGGAGCGACGGCACGGCGGGATGGGGATGCTGGCCACCGGCGGCGTTCTTCGGCGCTGGGGCGATGATGACAACCGCCGCGTTATGTAGGGGCAGCTGCTTTTCGTGAATGATCCCATCAACAGAGACGGTCTGTCTCGTCGTCGTGGCCCCACTTCGGCTAATCAGGTCCTCAAGTGTCGATCCTTCGGGAAGGCGATATTTCTTGGCGCCGACCCCGGCCCGGATGAGTGTGACCACAACCTCGGGTTTTTTCCCCAAACCGACCCCGGCTAGTCCACGCTCGGCGAACTCGGTGGCCAATTCAGAAACAAAATCCTTCGAAATTCCGACGCGCATGGCTACCGTTTCAGGCGACTCGCCCGCCGCCAAGGCGAGCAAGGCTTGAGCTTTCTGTCGCTTGGTCGGTCGGTAAGGCCGTATGAACTGTTCGAGAGATGCGCGTTCTTCCTGGCTGAGTTCGATCGCCATGGGCTGGCCTCCCTTTTCGATTCTAACAGTCGGAAAGGCTCCGACTCAATGCCCCAGGGCCGTGTAGATCATTGCCTCGACAAGGGACTGGTGCGTGATCATTTGCCCAAGAAGCGGTGACAGCGGGCGCTCAAAACCAGCCAAAGCGCCCCCCGGCTCGAACGCAAGCGGAAAGGGAGGAGGCAAGAGCACAACGAAGCGTTAAGATGAGGAGCCAATTCGGTTCCACCGGAAAAGTCGAAGACCGATTCGGCCAAGCAAAGCAAGTTTTCAGCCAGTCCGGATTACCATAGTGGCGTATTGAATTGAACAATGTAACTACCCGAACGGGGTGGCCGGTTTCGAACTACCGATAAGCGCCCATAATTGGCTGGTTTTGAAGTCGCCCGGTGACATTGCGCTTTGCCGCTGATCCACCCAAGACGGCGATATACTGGCCAACCATGCCCGGCGAAATGCTCGCCAGCTCGATGCCTTTCCCTTCCGCCCACGTCAGGAACCGCCGCACGGCAGACTGATACGCCCGTTGCGTGTGCGGGTTGTGGTGCTCAGCAAAGAAGAACTCCTCCCAGGCAAACCGGGCGGTATCCCTTGCCCGCTCCACCAGCGTCGGAAGCTTTGCCTCGACGCTCGCGACCTGCCCGCTCGCCGAAGACGCCCTGACCAGCTCGTTTGCCTGTTTCCTTTCCATCCTATCCTCTCGAACGTTTTCCGCTACGAACTACTTCCAGATGCCCCGCTCCTCATTTCTACCGCACGTTGTGAGACCGCCGCGGCTGGCTCCGCCCGATCCCCAAATCCCCTCAAGGCGATGGGGCCACATGTCCCATCCGTCAGAGGCATCTCATAACCGCGATTAATGACAACCCACCAGAGTCTGCTGAGAAGTGGAGCGATAATAAAAAGAAAGTACATACCAAATGTGAATCCCACAACCCGCAACGCATCCTGAGCATCGATGAAGTAAAGATACGAGCAATATGCACTTCCGAAGGCGATGAGCACGAGACTGCGGTAAAGCGTGCGTCGTCCGATACTCAGCGCCGGTGTGATCCGGGCGCGGACGACGAAATCAAGCCAGGGGAATACGTACAACACCGCCGTAACGCCTGTCCAACGCATCATCCAGAAGACGAAGCCGGACAGCATGATTACTTGCACCAATTGCCCAATGGTGAACTGAAATCGCGAAAGCACAACAGGCAACCTCCCTTTTAGGCACCAAGACACCCAACAAGAGGAAATAAAGAGGATTGGACTAAACCGCTCCGCGGTAGAGGTCACGCCGCATCGCCAATCTCGAGACTCAACTCGGGCTTTCCCTCGTCGATTAGCGCCGAGCGGATCACGTACCCTTTTCCTCGGCGTTCGAGCCGGAATGCACCGGTGCCGAACGGGTCCGACTTCGCTCGGAACGCGAGTTCCCCCTCGCGGACCAGGGCGACACCGGCATGGAGCATTGAGCGCAGAGCTCGCATCCGGTCGACTACGTGGCGGACGCCCCAGGCGTTCTCGACCAGTCCGGCCGCAATCGGGTAGTTTGAGCGCTCCGTTTTGGCGAACTCATCGAGCGCCGCCCGGCAGTTCGGACGGGGGAGGTCGAGCCGGCGGGCCAACTCGGCGAACGCCGGGACCGTCGCTTCGAGGTGTGCGAGTAATTTCGCCCGGTCGCCTCCCGTTAGCCGTTTTAGCGCCGTGGCCTCGTCGTCATCGAAACCGAGTTCGGCCCAATCGGCGCCCTCAACCACCGGCCCGGTCACTATGAGCTTGGTGCGGAGCGAGCCCAAAATGAACCGCGACTCGGGTCCGATCGCGGCCGATGCTGGTTCCGGCGGCGGAAGGACTGCGAGACGCCGCGAAAGGTCATCAAGCGCCGCGCGTCCTAGCCCCGGCAGGATGCGGGCGAGGGTCTGGAACGCCGTGGTCTCGCCAGCGCACTCCAGGAGCCGGGCAAACAGAAACCCGCCCGCCCCTACGCGGTGGGCAAGTGTCAGCCCGGCGAACGCGTCGTCCAGGGCGTCCTGGTACTTCCCCAATTTGGCGTGCCGACGGGCGGACAGGCACGCGATGCGGATGACGTTGAGGCTCGAGACGTTGAGATGCCCCTTCCCCAGGTCGTCGCTCACGACGGTTTCAGGCCCCCAACGACACTGATCGATCGCTGCCGCTTCCCGGATTGCTTTCAGCACGGGGCGAACCTGCTGGATTATGGCGCCGACGTGCTGGTCATCGATCGCGATCGTTACGGCCTCGCGAAGCCGTTCCGACTGTTCCGGACGCAAACCCTCTGCCCAGCCGAAAGCTTTGCGGTACACGTCCGCTGCGTTGGGACCCCCGGTCACCGCGCCGCCGAACGCGGACGACACCCACGGCCTGAGCCAACTGGCGAGTGGCGTCGCCATCAGGCCACGAAGCAGGTGACGGCGGAGCATGGTGAGGTCCATTCCGGAAGAAACAGGATCGAATGACGGGCAACGACGGCCGCGCGAAGCGTTCCGTTGCATGTCGTTACTCGGCTGCCGTCCGCCTTGCTCGCCTTGACGGACCCGACCCGCAACCGCGGGAATACTTCGCCTATCCTGTCACATTAGCTCAGTCCCGTAAACCACTCGTTTTCTCGTTACCCGACGCACACTTACACCCTTCGCGCTTCTACCCAGCCATGATGAACGTTTCCTCCTTTTTACCTGGTTCCAGCGACTTGTCTGGCTTGCTTGGAATCGCCGGGGGGGTTTCGGCGTTTTGCGGAGATCTTACATCGCTCGCTGGACGACCGCTGAGAATAGAGCCGAGGGGTGGAGGCGCACCGATGGGACGGACGACCTTGATGCGGTGATCGCGCCGGGTGTTTTTTCCCGTTTTCTGGGCGTGGCGTTCGCAAAGCTGGAGTTTTGATCGAGTTGGCCGTCGCATCCGTTGCGACGTGAAATAAATCCCAGGCTTTCTGGTCGACGAAATCGTCTAATTCGGGAAACCCGTCGCATATTCTATGTAGCTCGATCTCGTTCGCTGACACTGGAGTCGGCGCGAGCGGCCACCCATGTCTCTGGGACCGGGAATGATTACCGACGGAAGAGTTCCAGGCGTGCGAAATGTTCCAGAGGGTCGATGGCCCTTCCTGTTGATCTGCGCCCCGTGGGGGCTGGACATCGCCCGAGGCGTGGCCGACAGGCGGGGGGTGCCCGCGCCTGGGCGGATGAAAGGCGGGCTGTACTGGCGAATTTCGAGCTCGAAGGTTCGGTGTCGTCTGTTGCGCGACGGTTTTGTGATGGCGACCGCCGGGACGGACCCCCCCTGGCCCCCCCTTCTAAAGGGGGGGAAAAGGAAAGGGGAGCCCCTTCTAAAGGGGGGTAAAAGGAAAGAGGAGCCCCTTCTAAAGGGGGGGGGAAGCTCCGCGCAACATTCGCGGGGGGAAATCTCCGCGCCTTATTCTGCAAGTTTTCAACAGGCCAGCCCGCGCTGGGGGGCGCGTACAGACTGAATTCAGATCAAGATCGGGATTCAGAATGCGGCCGCTTTACACTAGTGTTCGGATGCTCGAACATGCCGCAAAAGCGCCACTTTGCGCCACTTTCCGCCATGTGTTCGACGATTGCCTCGGGTGGATGCATTCTTTGCAAGTTCAATGGGCGTCATCGAATGGGAACAACGCGAGGCGTTCGTCGGCAATGGCGCACGCGAGTGGCGCGTGCCACCAAGAATTGCCACGGCAGATCGATGGGGTTGTACAGTATATTTTTTCGTCCCTTTTTCACTGAGAGTGTGTAATGTCGATTTGCGTTTGGCCTCGCTTGTGGCGTTTCGATCCAGATGTGGGAGCGGGGAAATTGTCAGGCTGAAGCCTGACCTACTAATCCGTCTATCGCTGGGTGTCTGGCTTTCACAGTCTCGATCGCTGACACCGGAGTCGGCGCGAGGGACCACACCACCCATGTCTCTGGAACCGGGAATGACTGCTTCAGTTGCTCGAGCGCGTGCTCGAGGATCCCAGCTCGGTCTGACCATGCCTGTGCCGTGGGAAATACGGGGCCGGACTGCGCTTGTAAAGGCGGATCGGTGCGCGACGAAATATCCCCGAATTTTGAGTTGTGTCGAGCGCGGGACGGGTCTGGACCACGGGGAGGGTGAGTGTTCACCGGTTGGGGCGACGGATCATGGAGCGGGACTCGTGGCGTTATCCCGTTTGGCTCTCAGCATTTCCGTACGGATTCAAGGCGTTCCGGCCAGCCATCGGACGGGGTTCAAGACTGCAAGCGAAATGAGACTTTTTTGGGGCCAGGAGTCCCATTTAGTCCCATTTAACGGGTCGAGCCGCGTACGGCCCCCTCACGGCCCGTGAACTTGGGTCGAGAAAGGTCTGGCTTGGTTTACCTCATTATGTCGACGTTGCCATATGGCGACGCGCGTCAGTGGCCGTTGGCACGTTGGTGCTCTTAGCCCGACATTCAGCATGGTCCGAGAGGCTTCGACCTTGTCATTGGTGACTTGCCATGCCGGGTTTTTCCGGCGTGGTATTGATCCCGTTGGGGAGACTATTTCGTTCCCGATACCCCTCTTGGCTCGCGGCGCCTTGTCGTTTCACCACACCTACCCGCGAAGCGGAGAGATCCCATGCTTGTCCCCCACGAAGAGCCGAAGAAGCCACGCAAGCCCAAGAAGCCGAGCAAACCCAAGGAGCCGACCAACAAGCCGCGGGTCAGGTCGCTTCCCGTCCCCGTCCCCGCCTCCTCTGCACCGCTCAGTGTCGTGAATCCAGACGCAGCCGGAGTTGATGTTCATTCCGACATGCATATGGTCTGCGTTCCCGCTGACCGCGACGTTGACCCAGTCCGCTGGTCTGCGTTCCCGCTGACCGCGACGTTGACCCAGTCCGCCAGTTCGGTGCCAACACCGCCGATCTTCAGGAGATCGCTGTGTGGTTAAAGAAATGCGGCGTAAAAACCGTCGCGTTGGAATCCACCGGCATTTACTGGATTCCTCTGTTCGAGCTCCTCGAATCCCAGGGCTTCGAGGTTATGCTGGTCGAACCGGGACAGCTTTCGCGTTGTGGCGCGCGCCCCAAGACGGACGTACTCGACGCGCAGTGGATCCAGCGGTTGCACTCCTACGGCCTCTTACGTGGGTCGTTCCGACCTCCGGACTCCGTGTTGGCCCTGCGCGCCTACTCCCGGCAACGGCAGATGCTGGTGCGTTACGCCGCTGCTCATGTCCAACACATGCAGAAGGCCTTGGAGCAGATGAACGTCAAACTGACGGAAGTCATGAGCGACATCACGGGACTGACGGGCATTTCGATCATCGACGCCATTCTGCGAGGCCAACGCAATCCCAAGAAGCTGGCCAAACTGCGGCATGGGCGCTGTAATCACAGCGAGGAGCAGATTGCCCTAGCGTTGGAAGGGACATGGCGGCCCGAACATCTCTTCGAGCTGCGGCAGGCGCGCGAGCTGTACCAGTTCCATCATGGGCAGATCACCGAGTGTGACCAGCAGATTGAAGCCGAACTGGCCAAATTCGAAAACCGGGCGGGAGAGAAGACACAAACTGGTAAGCCACGCACGCGTGGTCGCAAAAGCAACGATGCCCGATTCGAGGCGACGGGCCCGTTGTTCCAGGCATTGGGTGTAGACCTGACAAAAATCGAGGGAATCGGCGTGGGAACGGCCCTGATCATTCTGGCCGAAATCGGTGTGGACGTCAGTCGGTTTCCCACGGAGAAGCACTTCGCAAGTTGGCTGCGTCTTTGTCCTTCCCAGGATGAGAGCAATAAGACCAAAAGACGTCGCGGTCATCGCCAAGGGAAGAACCGAGTCGCTATCGCCCTACGGATGGCCGCGCAGTCAGCAGGCAAGACGATGACACCCTTGGGCATGTACTACCGACGGATCAAAAGTCGGATCGGTGGACTTGGAGCCGTCAAGGCGACTGCACACAAGCTGGCCTGTTTGGTCTACAGGATGCTCAAGTACGGCGAAGAGTATGTGACCCAGTCGATGGAGGAGTACGAGGCCAAGATCAAAGCCAATCTGGTGAGAGCGCTCCAGCGGAAGGCGGCGGCGATGGGCTTCCAGCTCAGTCCGATAGCAACGCTATAGAGGAATCGATCGAGGCCGTCGCCATCGCGCTACAGGCCTGTCACAATGCTCAACGCCGCGAAGCCCACTTCTCGCATATTCGTTGTTATGGGGGTCTGGGGGAAATCTGCGCGTCGTTCGCTACAAAATGCAGGAACAAACCCCAAATAATCGAGTCATGTTGTTGATTGCTTGGGGAGTTCATGGGGAGTTCCATTCACTTCTACTTATTTGGAGCGTGCGAAGCGTGGCCAGGCTGCCGTGTGACATGGCGGGGGACGTCGAACCACGAATCTTACGAATCTCACGAATGAGAGCGGCCATTTCAGTGGCCTTCACGGTCGTGGCAGGGGAGGGCGCGGCCGACGTGTGCGCGTCTTGGCTCAGCAGGAGCTTCGCCCTCCCGGCATCGGAATCGGCTCGGTCTTGGCACAGCAGGAGCTTCGCCCTCCCGGGAGACAAGCCCGTGAGTCGCAAAACGTGACGAACGAACCCAATGCAGCTCAGGTGGCTGGAAATGCGTAACTTGGAATTGGAGTGAAAGTTGGATCACGAAAACACCCATGAACGATGACTTAACAACGTGGCTGAAATGCGCGAACGAACCCAAGCTCGGCCGATTTCTAAAGAGATCGGTTCTCCGAGGCGATCTGCTTGTTTGTCAGCATGCCGTTGAAGTCCGAGCGGACGACCGCGTGCCCCGTTTTGATTCGACCGCGTGTTCACAATTAACATGGAAATCGCGCAAAGCCGTATCTCGTGAGGTTGCAGCCGTGTCGATTGCGCGATTGCAGTTTTTTTGGAGGCTTTTATTGCCGATCACTGAAACCGGTCGCATATTATCCATAGGGCAGAGGTCTGCGAACGCGCGATGCTGGCGCGATGGGCGGGTTCCGTTTCCTTTCCTCCCTCCTCGTCGATCTCCATCTCATCCTGAAGAACAGCGCTGGAATTCACGCAGGGAGTGACATCCAGTGCGAACTACTGCAACGCGTAATGAAGCTGAGACCAAAACCGAAACTCGAGCAGACCTGGCCGTTGCGCAGGATGACTCCGTCGCCTTGGCGGCTTTGGCGGGTCGTCAGTCGAGCGCACAGAGTTCGCTCCCCGGACTCTGCACTGGGAGGAAGGCGAGGATCTCCTGTTTTGTGCTATCATTAGTTATCATTTTGGGCCACGCGAAAGACGCTGCTGGATCGACCGAATCCCTTGTCGCATAGACACTTGCGGATCGCCGGGGACCCGGATCTGGGGGATGGAGCGCTCCGCAGGCCGGGCCGCGTCGATTCTGGGTCGAAGCGACGTGGCTCTGGGGCGGAGTTTCGGCTTCGAATTCGGCCGACGGTTCGCCATCACGACCGACCGAGTGCATTCCCGTAACCCTTGTGGCGTAAGGACGCGCGACAAATCTGCAAAACGAATTCCCCCTGGGCGGAGACCGAGAAAAGGACGCTTGCGCCGGCACTATCGGGCTGGGGCCGTCTCAGGCTGAAGCCTGACCTACTTTGGAGAATCGTCAGGCTGAAGCCTGACCTGCGCGTCCGTGTATCGCTGGGTGTCTGCCTCTCGTTTGGGCCAAAATAAAAATTAAAATGGTTTTAGAAAACGCAATACGCTTGGGTTGATGTGCCGATCAATGGGACGAGATGACGGATGTCGAGCCGCTCTTCGCGGATCGGTCTTGGAGTTGGGACGACCATGCGCGGGACGTCGAGATCGCAGCCGCGGGAATTGCGCGGGGCGCGCGGTTGTTCGCCGTGGATTTCCAAGTGCGGAGATGGAAGCAGTGACGAATACGCCTTCCTCTACAAACGAGACGGCTGGCGACTGGCCGGGTGCGGAGGGGGCGATCGGCGTGCTCTTGCGGCTGGCGGCGGCGGCGCGGCTGTTTCGATCGTCTGATGGTGGGATTCATGTCCAGGTGCCGGTTGCGGGCCGAAACGAAACGTTTGGGCTCAGGTCGGCGGGGTTCCGCGATTGGCTCGTTGATGGCTATTTTGCGGAGCGACATGAGCCTGCAACGCCTGCGGCGATTCAGCGAGTTGTCAGCGTACTCGAGGCCCGAGCGCGGTTCGATGGTGCGACTCCGTCGGTTTTTGTGCGCGTCGCGCGAGGCGCGGCTCCGAACGGCTCGGCCTATTTCCTGGACCTGGGCGATGCCAGTGGAAGAGCGGTCAAGATTGGCGCCGAAGGGTGGGAGCTGGTCGACCGGCCGGAAATTCAATTCCGGCGTCCCGAAGGGATGTTGCCGCTGCCGGTGCCTGCGCGCGGGGGGTCGATCGAGCTGTTACGCCCGTATGTAAATGTGACCGATGAGGGGTTTCGACTGGTGGTTGCATGGCTGACGGCGGCACTTCGGCCGGTCGGGCCGTATCCGATCCTGAGCCTGCACGGTGAACAAGGCTCGGCCAAGAGCACACTGGCCAAGGTTGTGCGGCTGCTCGTTGACCCGCAAGCCTGTCCGCTGCTGGTCGAGCCGGCGAGCACTCGGGACTTGATGGTGACGGCCGTCAACGGGTGGCTTCTGGCCTACGACAATATCAGTTCGATTCCCAACTGGCTTTCAGACAGCTTGTGCCGGCTGGTTTACGGAGGCGGCTTTTCGGGGCGTGCGCTTTTTTCTAATCAAGAGCGGGTAACCGTGCAGGCGCAGCGTCCGGTGATTCTCAATGGCATCGAGGATTTCGTGCGCAAGAGCGACCTGATGGATCGTACCGTGATCTTGCACCTGCCGACGATCACGCCAAAACGCCGACGCGCGGAGGATGAATACTGGAGTGCGTTCGAGGCCGAGCATCCGCTTATCTTGGGGGCCGTGCTCGACGCAGTGGCGGGGGGGATGCGGGAGCTGCCGTCGGTCAAGTTGTCTCGATTGCCGCGGATGGCCGACTTTGCAAAGTGGGGTGAAGCTGTCGGCCGTGGGCTGGGCTGGGGGTCTGGAACATGTGATTCAACATACGAAGACAATATGATGGCAGCGACGGAGGTCTCGCTCGAGGGATCACTGGTGGCAAGAATGGTGATGGAATTGGCCTATGAAATGGTCGAGTGGGAGGGAACGCCGACGGAGTTGTTCGAATTGCTGACTGACCAAGTCGGTCGAGGAGTGGCGAGGTCGAGTGCGTGGCCGAAGTCGACCCAGTTGTTCATGAACGAGGTGCGCCGACTGGCTCCTCAGCTTCGGATGCTGGGGGTATTTGTCGTTAGCAGTCGAACCCGAGAACGCCGGCGCGTCCAGGTCACGAGGGTGGAGCACCTGGGACTTGCCGCAGAGTTGGGGGGAGGCGATGCGGAATTTGCGTCAACGAAGCCGTAAATGTCTGGAATTCTAGATCGTCACGCCCTAACTCTGGTCACCATATGGTTTTACATCTGAGATTGCCAGTGTTCCGAATATTCGATCGTCACGCCCTAAATGCCAGCCGAATCATTGTTTACGACGATAAACCGCGGGGTTCCGATTATTCCATCGTCACACTTAAATCCAATGGTGGTAAGGATGTGACGCAAATCGGTGGTTTTGCGGGCGGAGAAGTCCTGCCTCCGTTCTCGGCGGGGTAGCGCGATCACGTTTTGCGTTGCACCGAACATGCTGCGGACGATCGAGGGTGTAATCCCACATTCGCATCCGTTGAACCAGGCCCGGTTCCGGGCTTGCCCGATCAGAACATCTCAGGTAGAAGGGGCGGTCCAGTCACGTCTCAGACGCGGCACATGGGCCCAATGGCGCCACGGCCAGGGATGGCGGTGCAAGCCAGGAACGACGGGCGCATGAGATCTCGCCGCGGGTTCGATGTCTCGCGGGCGCGGTAGAGCGCCTGCTCTGCGTTTTCGATGATCGGCCAGTCCTGAACGTCACCCCCCCTTGCCGGGCGCGGGTGATCGGCCAGACGAACGGCGGTCGTCAGCGTGTTCTCCCGACCTTCGCCTGGATGCGGGGGTCGTCCGGGCGGCTCTCGATCGGTCGGTTCGGCTCAGGGACGATCGCTCATGACAGGTGATGAACGCTCGACTCAGCCGGTACCAGGGAAGGTTCCGGGGAGTCGAAAACCGACGACGCCATGCGGGCCCGTAGCGAGGGCGCCGGCATGAGGCGGTCGAGATGCGCGCATCGGAGCGCGGCCGCGATGCGAAGGACGCGTCATGGAACTGCGGCTCGCGTGCTCACATGCGCCTGGGTGTTCGTTTCATTGACAATTGCGATTGCCGCGCGAGGCGCCCAGGTCGAGAAGTTCCCGGAAGGGACGATTGTCAAGATTGAGTATGAGGGAACGAGCATTCCCGCGGAGAAGATCAAGCCAAAGCTGCTCAGCCGGGTCGGCCAGCCTCTCAGTCACGAGAAGGCGGAGGCCGACCTGAAGACCTTGCTCGGAACCAAAGATTTCTCCGACGCGACTTACTGGGTCGACGAGACGCCGCCGAAGAGCGGGAAGTTCACACTGATCTTCTCTCTCAAGGACATGACGCTGCTCACCAAGGTCGAATTCCGGGGACGGACGGCAATCCGTCAGAAAGAGATCGAGGATGTCACCGGGCTGAAAGCGGGCAAACGAGCCGACCCGTCGCAGACCCGGAGGGTTGTCAGCCAGATCCAGGAACTCTACCGCGAAAAAGGCTACGACCTGGCCTCTGTGACCTTGCTCGAAGGCGGGAATCCCGGCGACACCAAGATCGTGATCGAGATTTTTGAGGGGCCGAAGGCGAAGGTGACGTCGATCAATTTCAAGGGAAACACGTTTGCTTCCGCGCCGACACTGAAGACCCACATAAACACTCGAACATCGATACTGGGCCTTTTCGGCAGGTACGACGCCGAGATGCTCGAGAACGACCGCCAGAAGCTCGTCGAGTATTACCATGCGAACGGCTTCTTCGAGGCAAAAGTGGCACCCGTGACGCGATCGAGGGAGAAAGCGGGCGAGATCGAGCTCACGTTCGTGATTTCCGAGGGAACGCAGTACACGGTGCGCAACGTGATCATCGAGGGAAACAGGCGCATCAAGACCGAAGCTCTGCGTAAAGACCTGGAGCTCCTCTCGGGTAAGCCGTTCATGATGGCGATGCGCGACGCGGACAAGCAGCGGATGTTGATTCAATACGGCGAAATCGGCTGCATCGACGCCCAGATCAAATGTGAGCCGCGGTTTACCGACCGGCTTGGGGTGGTCGACCTGGTCTACACGATTGAGGAGCGAGAGCCGTTCACGCTGGGCGAGCTCATGATCGTCGGCAACGATCGCACCAAGGATAAAGTCATTCGCCGCGAAGCTAACATGGCGGGCTTGTTACCGGGCGAGGTACTCGACAAAAACCGGATCGAGCTGTTCCGGCGGCGGCTCACGCGGCTCGGGTACTTTCAGGCTAACCCGCAGAAGGGCCCGGGGATCAAGATCGACATCGTCAACCAGCGGGCCAGTGATCGGCCTTATGGTGAGCTGACGGACCCCACCGCGCAGGACGTGACCCAGGCGCGGATGCAGGACCCTGGCTCAGGCGCCGACCTGGTGCCATCACCGGCTCAGGTTCCTGGCGGAGCACCGGGCACATCGCTTGAACCCATTCCGCCGGCCGGCTCGCCGTTTGGATCATCTCCCTTCGAGCCGGAGGTCAATGTTCCGCCCGTGGACGTCCCTCCCGCATCTCCTGCGAGACCCGGTCCTCCGATGACTCGAACTCCGCCACCGCCGGTCGGCGCGGGTGAGTTGCCAGCCACAGATCCGAGCATCCCCGGTATGAACATGACCGATGTCAGCCCGGACCGGAACGATCCGTTTCCCAACCGGTCGTTCGCCGACATCCTCACCTCAATCGAAGAAGGGTCGACCGGCGCATTCATGATCGGTGTGGGGGCCAACAGCTTTCAGGGGTTGATAGGAAACGTGCAGTACTCCGAGAAGAACTTTGACATCACGAACTTTCCTCGATCGTTCAGCGACATCGTCAATGGCCACGCCTTTCGAGGGGGAGGCCAGATGCTGAATGTAAGCCTTCAGGCCGGCAACCTCATGAACTTCATGAGCGTGAGTCTACGCGAGCCTTATCTCTTCGATCTGCCGATCGGAGCCAGCGCCTCAGGCTATCTCTCGTCGCGTTTCTATCCGAACTGGGATGAACGTCGTGGCGGAGGTGCTTTCTCGCTCGGGCGCCAGTTCGGAACCATGATGTATTCCGACGTGACTGTGCGTGCCGAAGAAGTCGACTTCTTCGGCTACAAAACCCCGGCACCTGCTGATTACCTGGCCGCCAGTGGCTACACGTCATTGTTCTCAATCAAGCCGAGCCTTCGGCTCGATAATCGACGGTTCGACAACCCGAACAGCCCGTTCATGGCCACCAAGGGCCAATATGTGCAACTCTCGACCGAGCAGGGCTGGGGCAGTTTTACGTGGACCAAGTTTGACGCAGAGGGGCGTGCCTATTTTCCCACAGGAAGCCGCCCGGATGGAACGGGCAAAGCGCTTCTTCACGCTCCGCGGCCACTTCGGCATCGCCACCGAGTCGACGCCCATTTATGAGCGGTATTTCGCCGGCAATTTCGGCAGCTTGCGGGGATTTCAATATCGAACGGTCAGCCCGCATGATTTCAACGTTCCCACCGGCGGTGTCATGATGGCGATCGGTTCGGTCGAGTATCAGTTTCCCTGGAACGCCACGGATACGTTCAATCAGATCTTCTTCACCGATTTCGGAACGGTTACCGGCAACTATCAATTCAGCGACATGAGAGTCTCGGTGGGAACCGGGTTGAAGGTCGTGTTGCCGATCGCTCCCATGCCCTTCGAGTTCGACCTGGCATTTCCTGTGCTCAAAGCCCCCGGAGACCGGGTCGCATACTTCAACTTCGCAGTAGGCGCGGTCTGGTGAGTTGTCTTAGTTTATAGATCATACCTTCGAGCGCCGATCGCGATCTCCGGTGTTGCCAGGGTGAATCTGCTGGTCGTGACTTCGAATCAACGTCGAGTAACATAATGAATCGGCACTTCCTTGTCCTGGCGGTCACCGGGGGCTCTCTTCTCGTTGCTGATTTCGTGATCGGCCTGTTCGCAACCGGCGATGCACACGGGCCCGGCGCGGTCGCGCGGGGCGTCCACATCTTGTTTTCGTTGGCGACAGTCGTGGTGCTCCTGGGCATACATTCGATCGTTTACACTTATTTTGTCGCAACCGGCAAATGGGCCAAAGAAGTCGTGACCGTTTATCAATTGCCGGACTGGATCAACGCCCAGGCCAAGAAGAACAAGCGCAAGGCGTTTCGATTCATCATGTGGAGCATGACAGCCATCGCCGTCGCCGCCTGGCTGGGGGCGGCCGCGGACACTCGAAGCCCGTCCTATGCCCCCTGGCACCTGGCAGTCGCAGCCGCGGCTGTGGCCTTCAATCTCGGGTCGTTTATCGTCGAATACAGCGTGATCGTTGCCCACGTGCGCCTTCTCACGGAATTGAAGGAACAGGCCGACCGCCTGCGCGAAGATCGCTATGGCTTGGCCGCACCCTCCACCAACGAATCCAGCAGCCGGCCCGTCGCGTCTGTGAGCGATAGCCCGGTTCCGCTTGACGTGAATCATCCTGACCGGCGGCGATTCCACGTGCAGGCGGTCGCCGGCCCATTCCCAACCCGCAATTGTGAGGAAGTTGCCAGTCGATGACGCCGCTCGGGGTTATTGTGCTCGTCGTCCTGGTGGACTTGCTCGGCTTCACCCTGGTCATGCCGCTCCTGGGGCCATTCGCCGATCAATATGGGTTCAAGGATTGGCAGATTGGCTTCCTGTTCTCCGCGTACCCGGTTTGCCAGCTCGTGGCAGGTCCGATCCTGGGCCGGCTGAGCGACCGCTTCGGCCGCAAACCGGTCTTGATCTTCAGCCAGGCAGGCACGGCCATCTCGTTCTTGATCCTGGGCCTTTCTCACAATTTTTCGATCATGCTGCTCGCGCGAATGCTCGATGGTGCCTCGGGGGGGAATATCCTGGTTGCTCAGGCCTATGTGGCCGACGTGACCGAGCCCGAGCATCGTGCGCGGGGGATGGGCTTGATCGGGATGGCATTCGGTCTGGGCTTCGTGCTCGGGCCGCTGCTCGGCGGTTTGCTGCTCGAGTTGCCGCTAGAGCGCGACTGGCGGCTACGCCTGCCGTTCCTGGTCGCAGCCGCTTTCTCGACCCTCGCGTGGCTGCTCGTGCTCTTCCGGCTTCCCGAGTCGCGTCCCCGCGGGAGCCGCTCGCGCGAGCCGGCTCGCACCTTGAGTCGCAGAGGCATCGTGGACACAGTCGCACTGCCCGGTGTCGGCCGTCTGGTCGCAATCGGATTCCTCGCCGTACTGGCCTTCGCGTTCGTTCGAGGGCACCTTCGCGCTGTTCCTTGGCCGTCGCTTCCACTGGAACGCCCAGCGGGCGGCGTACGCATTCGCCGGGCTGGGGTTCTTGAGCGCAATCGTGCAGGGTGGATTGATTCGCCGGCTTGTTCCGCGATTTGGTGAGGCTCGGTTGATCATCATCGGGCTGATCCTCGCTGCTCTTGGTTTCATCACGCTGGCACAAGCAGGGAATGTGCCCGGACTGATCGCTGCGCTCGCACTCCTGGGCCTGGGACAGGGGATCCTCACCCCGAGCGTTTCTGGTCTGCTCTCGCGAATCACACCCATGGACGAGCAGGGGGCTGTCTTCGGAACGCTCACATCGGCACAGACGCTCGCCCGCATGATCAGTTACTCGACGGCAAACTTCCTGCTGGGCAGAGTCTCGACCGCGGCACCTTACTGGGGATCCTTCGGAGTCGACCTGGTCGCGCTCCTGATCGCAGGCCGTGCTCCGAGATTTCTCCGCGACAGATCGAATCATTCTGCTCCGTCAATTAGTGGATCAGAAAGGCCTCGATCGAGATAGCCGCCAATCGATCCGGGCTCAGTGTAGCCATATCGAAGCAGTATCCGCTCGATATCGCCTGAGCGTGCATTGAGCATCTGGATCGCCTCGACCAGAGCCTCGGGGCGCGCATGCATGAGCGCCTTCAAGTAAAGGTGACGCAGACCTTTGGGATTGGGATCCTGGGTCAAGAGTCGCATCAATCGCCCGCCGCTGCTGGTTGCTTCCACAGGCTGATTCGCCGCGATGTGTCGTCCGGCGGCAAGAAGCCCGACAGGATCGGATCGTGACCATTCGAGCACCTCGTCACAGACCGCCAGCGGGGGCACCCTCGTGAGTCCTTCGCCCCAGAAGCGAGCCGCCCACGGCGCGTGCCGCCTCACCCACTCCGGCGCCAGAGGCTCTTCTCTACGCTCTCCGCTGCTGTCGAGCAGCACCTGCAGCGCCCAGGCGCGTGAAACCGCGATCGGGTCGATAACCGACGCCACTCGCGCCCCGCCAAGCTGGCGCGGCTCGCTGGCGTACCACGGGCGCATTGCAAACATCAGCCGCGTGAGAGCCGTTGCCTTCGAATCCTGGGTCAGAAGCCACGCGTACGGAAACCGATCGGGCTGACGCGAAATCAGTACGATATCGCGGCGTAGCAAGCCCAAGCTTTGCAGTTCCTGAAAGGTGACCACGTTCGTCATTTGATTGAGCAGATCGACCTCCGCTCCGCGCGGCATCTTGGCGTTCACCGCTCGAATAAACGGGGGGTTGAAGGCATCGTACCAGTAGGAGAGCTCAAAGCCCTTCGCCCACGCGCCGCGTGGTCCACCGATCAGTTCGTTATAGTATGAAAGCTCGTAGGGATGAATGGCGGCCAGCGCCACTGCGCTCGAACCAACAACAACACCCGATACCACCAGCCGCAAGACGCTTCGAGCCACCCGAACCTTGCCCGCCAGGAAATCAGCCGACCAGATTGCCCCCCAGCCGGCGAACGCCGCCAGGAAGAAGAACGCCGGCAGGAAGAGCCGAACCCCGTCGTGAGCGGGCGTCTCGAACGTTCGAATGAACGGCAGCGTCACGAGGTGGATCAGGAAATAGAGAGGGAGACGGTCTTTCCTGATCTGTCCGAGCGCCCACAAGAGACCAATCGCCGCCGCGCCCAGAACCGCCACCGGCACCGTGATACCCAGGAACACCCAGCCGTTATGCCACGGGAGGCTGTATTCGTAGACCTGGCCGAAGTAGATGATCTGGATATCGGGCAACGCGCCGCGCCGCCCGTTGCAGAGCGTGTAATAATGTGCCAGCCGTGGTAGAGTCTCACGCCACCAAGCTGGGTTGCCGAGCCAGCTCACCACCGGAGCAAACGCCAGAATGGCCGACCAAGTCTCGAGTGCCGGTCGTTCCCTGCCCCATAGCCTGCTCTTCTGAAATAATCTCCCGAGCAGTCTCCTGAACAGCCACACGAACAGAGGTACAGCCAGGATTGTCCCAGACCAGTCACCGGCCGGGCGGACTTCGAACAGGTCCGTCAAGATGGGGGGCGGAAGCCGCTGTTGCAACATCAGGATCTGCTCGAACGCCACCGCCAGCGGAGCCAGCATCGCACTGGTTGTCAGCAAACCGTCCATCCAGTCGAACCGTCCCCCCGGGCGACTGATCGTCCTCAGAATGTGCCCGCCGATCATCCATAGCAAGAGTGGTACAAGCACGGCGAGGGCGCTTAGCTTTTCGATGAATGCCAGTCCGATCAGCACGCCCACAGCGATCCGCCAGCCTCTCGCCCCCGGCTCGTGAACGCCCTTCCAGAACGCAAGCGTGGTCGCCGCCCACAACAAGAGACCGGGCGTGTCCGTGTCGATCAAGTGCGCCTGCCCATAGATCCGCGGCATGAAAAGTAATGAGCCGGCCATCGCGAAACCAACCCAGACTCCATAACGGCGCGCCATGAAATGGAAGCCAATCACAATCGTCAGGGCAAACTCGAATACGCTCGCCATCCGCCGCGCGGGGATATCCGCGAACCAGAAGCCCAGGATTGCGTAACTCGCCAGATTAAGCTGACCTGCCAGCGGTGGGTGGAAATTGAGCCCATAACGACCATAAGGCCAGTAATAGAGCAGCGTGACGGGATCGAACACCGTCTCCAACTGATCCAAGTCGCGCACTTGAGCCAGCTCCTCCCACCACTGGGCGGAAAGCACCTGGCTGTACCGGTAAGCTGGCTCATCCCACGTCAGACCGAAGTCTCCGACGGTGGGAACGAGTGCGGCGAGCGCGAGAATGAAGACAATCAGGGTGGCCACTCTCACCCGGCACGCGCCCGTCCACGACCCGAGGCGACGGCGTCCTTGGTTCTCGCCCGACAATCGCGTCAGGACGTGGGCACCCTGTGTTCTCGATCCATCCTCGCAAACACCTGAGGCATTCCCAACATGCGATGAGTTGCCCGCGATTAGTTTCAAATCCATGCAATCACACAACGTTTGTCGAATCGGATAGGGGGTTTGAAATCCAGCGCCGGATTATTTACCCTACCTTCCGGGAAAGTCCTCAGCTTTCCTAGTTCCGATATCGCGTTGATCGAGCGGCCAGTTGTTCGGGCCGGGTCCGCGCGGTTTTTCTCAAGGAGATGCATCGATGGTAAGGCACCTAACGACATTGATCCTCGGGGGAATCTTGGGGTCAATGGTCCTGACCGGGAACGCCGAGGCGTGTTGGAAGAGGAATTGTGCGCATAAGGCACCAGTTTGTGCGGCTCCCGCGGTTTGTGTGGCTCCCACAGTTTGCCCCACACCCCCGGTTCCGTGCGTGCGAAAAGTGGCCTACTGCAAACCTGCCCCTACGTGCGCACCGAAGGTGAAGTGCTGCAAGATCACCTTGCCCAAGCTTTGCCTGCCCAAGTTCTGTCAGAAGAAGACGTGTGCTCCGGTGGTCGTGGCCTGCGTGACGCCCGCGCCGGTCGTCTACAACTATGCCGCACCCTCGCCCCAAGCCTCGGCCCAGCGCTGACCGGTCCTCCGGCGATCTTCCCGCCAAGCTCACACGATAGTCTGCATCACGCAGTCGAGATCGTGACCATTCTCCAAGACGGAGCAACCCCAGCGGGTGCCCGGCGAACTCTTGCCGCACCCGCTTGGGGTATTCCTTGCTTCGATTTGTTCGCGGCCCATTGAACCGGTCCGGATCGGCGTAGGGAAAGATCCAGATCAAGGGGACGCCAAGCTTCTTGACCTCAAACTCCGGGCGACCGTTCGCCAAGAGCGCACGGTCTGCGTCTGAAAACGCCCCGGGACGGTTCTGCAGCACGACCCATTGTGGTATACCACGGTCGACGCGTGCCAATTGTTGCGGCAGCTCACCCGTCCGGCGCAGGTAGAGCCACGAATTCGGGAAGCCTCGAAAGTCGATCGTCCGCCCGGGCAACGTATGGTCCGAAAGCCAGCGCCGGGCCTCCGGGCTGAGCGCATCCCAGTAATACGTCGGCTCCATACCCAGCTTCGCCGCGCCGGGAAGCCCGCCAACAATTGGGCTGAAATAAGAGAGCGGCACCGGCATCATCACCGCGACACTGACCGCGCCCTCAAAAAGTGCCGCGCCAATCCCCACCTTGCCCCATCGGCTCGACCACTCAAGTAATTTGCGGGCACCCAGCCCGCCCAGCAGAGCGAGCACCCCGAACGCCGGCAGAAAAAGCCGCACTCCATCGTGCCCCGGCACGTGAGGCATCGCCCGCAAGAGCACCAGGAACAACCAGTGACCGGCGAACAGCACGCCCAATGATTCGCTTCGCCAATGCCGAACGGCCGTCCAGATGCCCAGGGCACCCAGCAGGAGAAACCCGACCGGAGTCACGAATACGGTCCACAAGATCGTGTTGTACCACGGCAGGGATTGCTTTGGGGTTTCGTACGTTGTGCCCAGAAATTGAATCTTGATGAGGATCGATTTCGCTCGATTCAGGTTGGAATCCAGAAACCGAAATAATCCGACCACCGGCTCGCTCCACCACGGAGGCAGTAGGATGAACAGCACGACCGCGGCGATGATTGCGCCGGCCGCCAGCGTGACGAAGCCCTGGCGGCTGCGGTACAAGACGGCCCAACCCAGAAACGGCAGCGGCAGGAACCAGCCGGTCAGCTTCGTACCCGCCGCGCAACCCAGAATCGCCCCGAATACAGCCACGGCAACCCAGCGGCTCCACCGCCCCCCCGCACCCCCACCTGCGGGGTCAACCGCCCAGGTAAACGCAACGATGGCTAGAACCCATAAAGATAACAACACGGCATCATAGGCCGCGTAATGACCGTGCCCGAACAGATTGGGCTGGAGCACCCAGCTTCCCGCTGCCAGGGCCGCCGGCCAGTGCCCCCAGCGGGCCGCAACGAACGAAAAGACCACTCCCGCCGTCACGCTGAACAGCAGAATCGGCCCCAGCCTCGCTCGCGGTAGCTCCTGCCACGATGGAGCCACAAAATCTCCAACCAGGCCGAGCAAGGCGTAGAACGGAGGATGACCGTGCGGTTCCTCGCGGGCAAACGGCCAGAACCACGCCAGGACGGCGCTGTCGAAGAGAAGCTTGCTTCGAGTATCGATTTGCTCACGTCGAGGCGCCGGTGTGCTCGGCGGCCGTTGAACCAGTTCGTCATCCCGTTGTCGAGGCTGCCATTTGGCCGCGAACCGCGGAGGATCGCGCAGAGCACGGAACCAGTCGCGCAGGCTCTCTTCCCGGCCGAGGGTGTAACCCTCGTCCCACACGATGGCCATCATCGGTTCGGTGAGGATCATCAAGAACGCGGTGACGAAAGCAACGCACACACCGACCAGATGTGCCTCGATCCGCGCCTTCCGCGCCTTCCGCATTCCCACAGTGCAAGCCTGTTGTTTGATTGGGCTCTACCGCGCGCTTGGGGTCATGTTGTCACTCGAATAGTCGTACCGCCGTCATACGTCGGCGGCCGCAAGCCTCGGTGCCCCCTCCGCTGCGTTCCCCTCGCGGTCAACCGAACGAATTAGTGCTGTTTCCTGGCAATTCGGAAACGATGGACAGCGAACACATTCGCTCCAGACCGCCTGAGGCAGTTCCGTCTTCTCGATCTGCTGATAGCCGCACCGCTCGAAGAATCCGGTCGAGCTCGTCAAGGCGAAGACGGATTTGACCTCGAGCTCGCGGCGCCAGCTCCCAGCAAGCCTCAACCAGTCGCCGGCCAATTCCCAGACCCTGCACGTCGGGCGCAACCGCCAGGCACCTGATCTCGGCGAGGTCATCCCAGAATACGTGGAGCGCCACGCAGCCGATGACCCGATTCTCTTGATCCACCGCGACCGCGAATTCGCGAACCGCCTGGTATAACTCCGCTAGCGACCGGCGGATCATCAGTCCCCGATCGGCGAACACCTGGATTTGCTGTTGAATTCCCGGAACGTCGCTCACGCGTGCAGGGCGGATCGTCAATAGAGGAACCTCCGGAGCCGGCGTAGCCGCCAGCAGTTGAAAGAAAATCGCTCGTCGTAACACCAGGATGAACTAAGTCTTGTGGCTTCATCCCGGCCGGTGTCAAATCTTCATTGTAATCATGATCGTGTCGGAATCAAGAAGCGTTTGAGCATGTACGAACAAACACCGGCGGGATTCGCCGATCGTCTATCTATTTCGTCGCTTGTTCATTTTGGTCCTTGAGTGTCATCGCGGCGGCGGGGCCTGTCTTGGCGGCTGCTCGGCGCAACGGCAACACACGCGTCTCGTAAAATGACACCATATGCCGGTAGTCCGGCCCGTGGTTCACCTTGACGAGCCCGACGGTGCGCTCAATCTCGTCCGCCGCCTGCTCGAGAGTCCAGCCGCAATACTTGGTTCGATACGCAATCTGAACCATCGATGTTCGGTTGAGACCGTGGTGGCAGTGGAAGAACACGGGATAATTGCCCGGATCGGCCAGAATGCCGGTTGCCCGTTCAAGAAGATCCGAGATCCCTTCTTCAGCAGCCTTGTCGCCCGTGCCTCGTTGATCCACGATCGGAATATGCACCCAGTTCACACGCAGTTGACCACAGAGTTCCTTCTCCGCGATCACGAGCGGATCGTCGATCGTGTGGGCGAGCGCGAGAACCGTCTTGATCTTGTGATCGTGAATGATCGCGCGCATCGGCCAGGGCTTCTGCCAGGCTCCTCGGAAGATCTTGCCCGATTCGACAGTGACCAGCCGGCTCGGGAAAACATAATCATGGCCATGACGCCAGAGCTGTTGCAGCGCAACCGCCGCCGTCACGACCAGGACGCCGCGGCGAAGCCATACACGCCCGTGGGTCATCTCATCCGTCTCCCTTCAAAACGCGACCGCCCGCCTTGATCGAGTCCGTCTCCAGCTCCGGCGATCGATCCCAGGTCTCGGCTTGCCGCGCCGAAAAGCGGCGGATCGTAACAGGAGTTCGACTTGGCGGCAAGTCCGGTGCCTGCCTGACCCACCACACTCGGCTTTTCATCGACCTTCCGGCCAGTGCTGCTTCAATCACGTTTCGGTCGGATAACCTGTCATCTCCCCAACCCCGAAATCCGTTAAGATTGAACGTGGGTTCAGCCGAACTTGCTCGATAATCCTTCCGCCGTGTAACCTGCTGCCTCATTCGATGGATTGATGCGAGGCGCGAGACGCTGGATCGATCGGCGTTCCGAATACAGAATGGATTCTGTCGCTCATGGCAATGAGACACCTGAACCGCGCTCACGGGCATCGCAATCACTTTCGGAATGCACGGAAACGCATGCATTACCCCCCTGACTTGAGATCGTCGATAAAGGCCGAGCGCACCGGCGGGCCGATTTCTCGAATCGTGGGCGTCTACCATATGGTGCTCAGGCGTACGCTTGAGCATTTCTTTCCCGACGCCGTCCTCGACGTCGCCGGCGATCGAAGCATCATCGACTGGGATGGCTCGGCAGACGAGACCTACTATCGTCTCCACGACGATGCCGACGGCCTCGGTGTCGAGATCGAGTGGCTCGGAACCCGGCTGATGTTCCAGCCCGGAAATCCATCTCCGCTTCTGGCGACCGAACGCCGTTTGGTCGAGGTCATCGTCGAGGCCATCGACCTTCGATTTCGCGGGCTCTTCAATCAGGAGATCACCCACCGCTTCGAGCGTTTCCAGTATCAGACGGAAGACTTGATCGTCGCCGACTACCTCGATTCGATCAGCCCCTACCGCATACCCGCTGCTCTCGAGGCACTTCGCGTCGCAGCGCTCTCGACATACGAGAACCGGAAAGTCTCCACTGGTGCCCTTTTGCTCGGCACCGAGCACGATCAAGCCGCCCCGGCCTACAAGAACATCGAGGGTGCACCCAGCTTCACCGCACGCCTCACCGCCATCAAGGGCTTCCACCGCCTCTGCGACGGCGTCCGCACCCTTTTCCTGGTCGATCGCCAGGGTGACCTCGTCCGCATGATCGACATCGCCCGCTGGGCAGAGGCCACCCAGGGTAGCGAGCCCCTGGTCCATCCCTGCCCACGCCCCTACTTGAGCCATGCCAAGGCCACTCGCTCCGGCGGCCACGTCTGCCTCGTCCTCTCTCCCTCCCAGGAAATCAAGGTCTTCGCCGAAGGGACCCTGATGTTTAGCTTCAGCGACGCTCGC
This sequence comes from uncultured Planctomycetota bacterium, assembly GCA_963823665.1. Taxonomy (GTDB): domain Bacteria; phylum Planctomycetota; class Planctomycetia; order Isosphaerales; family Isosphaeraceae; genus CAVXHV01. The sequence goes on along the minus strand of CAWGMQ010000005.1, from coordinate 1,623,015 downwards.
TGGCGATTGCTCGATATCCCCAGCAAGTTCGCAGTCTGGTGCGCCGCGGTCGGACATTCCGGCTGGCGCGAGCTCGCATCCTCGATCTTCCAGGCCGCACTCAACCTGTGCGAAGCACGCCTGGGTGCACTCTTCGTCGTGGTGCGCGACCCCGAGCATTCCGTGCCGCAGCTCGTCGCCCCCGCCGATCAGATCAAGACCGAAATCGTCCGCGACGACCCCCAGGATCCCGAAAACCTCTCGCCCAAACACGCCAAGCGAGCCCTTCATCACGTCGTGAGGGGCATGAAGCTGGCCGACATCGAGCCCTCGGTCCTCGAGGCAATCGCCTGCCTGGACGGCGCCGTGGTCGTCGACTCGAACGGCAACCTGATCACCTTCGGCGCCATCCTGCGAATCGCCCCGGAAACACTCGAGCTCGGCAGGGCCGTCCAGGGCGCACGCACCCTGGCCGGCCTGGCTGCCTCCCAGCACGGACCCGTGCTGAAAGTGAGCGAAGACGGCTACATCACCATGTTCCTGAAAGGCCGCCGCGTCTGGGAGCTCTGACACGATTCGATTACTTCAAATGCTTCTCAAGAAACGCGAAGGTTCCCTTACCGTTGATGGTGTGCGGACCGACGAAGAACTCGATCGCACAGCGGTCCCCGATCCCGAGCTTGGCATCGTACAGAAAGTTCACCTTGGCAAACTCGTAAGCGACCGCTTCGTCCGATGACACACCGTCGAAATGACCGCGCTCGACCATGAACGGCCGAGGTGCAATGAGCGCTGCCATCTCCGCGTAATTGAACGTGCTCCCCAGATCGAACTCGAAAATCTCGTACTCCGGCGTCCACACATAGCTGTACGGGCTCTTTGTCGACGCGTTCTTCCACACCCATTCGTTGAAATCCGCCGAGCAGATCGAAAGACAGTAATTCTTCACCAGCGGCGGAATCCGCATCGCCGACTTCCCGCCGTAGCTCAGCCCGTAAAACGCGATCTTCCCCGGGTCAACGTACGGCAGCGACTTGAGCCAGTCCGTGATCTGCTGATGCTGCGGCACAATCAGCGAGAACAACGTCTTCTTGAGCGGGTTCGCCTTGCGCTGCAGCGTGCGGAACCGGTCCTGGAAGATGTACAGATTCTGAGGCGCAAATGTGATATACCCCTTCTCGGCAAGCCCTATGGCAAATTTGTGATATGAGGGGTTCTCCACCTTCGGGTCGGCAACATACTGCGGCCGCCCCTCCAGCCCATGCTGGCAAACCACCACGGCCCGCCTCTCGCCCTCCTTGATGCCCTTGGGCAAGACCAGAATGCCGTACGCAAAAACATCGGGAAAGACGTCCATCACCACTTCGTAGCCCGTGTACAGCGGCTCGTCGTAGATCCGTCGCGACCGGACGTTCGGCGGCAACACCGGCACGTCGAATCGCCCGATCACTTCGGTCGCAAAATACTCGCGGTACGGCTCGACGGTCTTGTTGAACGCGTCGAGCGAAGAAACATCGAGCTTCTTCATGAACTCGCGGCGCACATCGGCGCTTTCGACCAGAAGCTGCTGGCTATGCCGGTCAAGCTCGTGAAGCTGACGCGCCTGGCGAGCCATTGCGCGCGCGCTTCGGTCGACCGTCGCCTGATTCTTCGCCGGCACCGGCTTCTCTGGCGCTGGGAGCACGTTGATGAGCTTCTGCACGGCTTCGACACTCCCGAACGGCCCGCTTCCATCAGGCCCGCTTACAACCAGCGCGATCGGAACGAGCCGGGCTCATCCCCGCCACCAGCCGCCGCGCCTTCTCAACCTCAGCCTTGACTGTTTCAAGATTCGTCGTTGCTAGCCGGCCCGGAGCACCACCAGTCCCCGGCGGCACGACGACCTCCGGCCCCCGACACGCCTCCACCACAACCGTCCGCGGCGCGATCAGGCTCGCCACCTCGGCGTCACCAAACTGCTCCAGCAACCCGAATACATTCCGGTCAACCGGCTGCCGCCAGACGTCGCTCCGATCACCAAAAAAGCCGCTCACACACACAGCACCGATCCGCGAATCGAGGGCCGCCGCATAAAGCGCAATCATGCCGCCTTCGCCGTAGCCGAAAACCACGATCTTCTGTTTGCGCCCTTGCCGATTCGATGTCAGAGCGTCGACCAGACCCAGCACCTTTTGAACTTCGTAGCCGATCAGGTGCCGCCCCAGCTCGAACGCCGAACGATAGAGGTACTCGCGGTTCGTCAACCGCGCCCGGCCGTTGCGAGCCGCCACCTTCCGATCAATCAGCGCTGGTATAAAAACGCGATAGCCGTTCTCGCCCAATTGCCGCGCCACCTGCGATTCGGCCGGAACGCCCTCAGCCAGACCGGCAAGCTGCTCGGGCGACTGGTCCGCGTCCGGAATCACGATCACGACGGGCAGCGGTCCGGTCCGAACGGTTTTCGGATCCAGTTCGATCCCCTCGCCAGTCACATCCCCGAAAGCCGCCCAGCTCACAGAATCGATCCGATAACTCGCGTTGAGCTCCGGAAAAAAGGCTGCGGCCGCTACCACGCCATTGTCAACTTTTCGCACGTCCGAAGGCACCCGCGCATCCCGCACCCCAAGAATGTGCGCCAGCCGCTTGCGATTAGGCTCAACCGAAGCCTGATACGCCTCCGCCGACGAAAAATCCCGCTTCCAGTACTTCTCCCGCTTGGCCGCCGATTCCTCGATCTGCTTGAGCAAAAACCGATCCGCCCCCGCGACCATTTCACTCGCCAGGTCGCCCGTCATGGTCAGCACCTTCGTCCCCGGCAAAGGCGAACCAAGATCCTGAGCCCGCGCCACGAATCCCGTGGAAAACCACAGAACCACGCACGCCAGGATACACGCGATCGGTCTGCCCGCGCACCCTTTCCCCCCCTTAAGAAGGGGGGCCCAGGGGGGGTGCACGCGAACGGACCAAACGCGCGCGGAAGTCCCCGGCGCGCAAGCGATTTCCCCCTTGCAAACGCCCTCGCACCCTTTCCCCCCTTGACAAGGGCGGGCAGGGGGGGTGAAGACCGGCCGCCAGCCGTGCCAAGATACGCGCTCAAATCGTCTCCATGATCTTCTTGAGCACCGCTTCCGTCGGCCGCAGCGCCTCATCCGGCAAAAGCGCCAGCGGCATGTCGACCATTGTCTGATTCGTCAAGAAATCCCGCCGCTTGGCATCAACGTAAATCAACCCCGTGAGGAACTCGCCCTTTTGCGTGCTCTCCTCCAGCAGCTTGAACGCCGACACCTTGCTCGTAACATCGTGGTCCAGATGGTTAAGAGCCTTGAGCGTGATCCACGAGCCGTCATGAAGCTTCACTCGCGTCGCTTCACCCGCTTTCTGCTCGACCTCGATCTCCGGCAGCCGCGGAACGAAGCTCACGTCGTGCAGCGGCTCTTCGTGCTCCTTGGCCCAATCCCAGCTCTTGGTCGAGCCGTCGAAATCGTTGAACGTCACGCACGGGCTGATGATGTCCAGCACCGACGTTCCCTTGTGCTTGAGCGCCGCCTTGATCAGCGGCACCATCTGCTTCTTGTCGCCGGCAAACGACCGCGCCACAAACGTGGCACCGCCGATGATCGCCTCCGTGCACAGATCAAACGGCGCCACGTCGTTGGCTTCCCCCTGCGGCCTCCGCAAGTGCTGGTTCAAGTCCGCAGTCGCCGAGAATTGCCCCTTCGTCAGCCCGTAGCAGCCGTTGTTCTCCACGATGTACACGATCGGCACGTTCCGGCGGCAAATGTGCTTGAACTGCCCCATGCCGATATTCGCGGTGTCGCCGTCGCCGCTGATCCCGATGCACAGCAGTTTGGCATTCGCCAGGAGTGCCCCCGTCGACCACCGACGGCATCCGCCCGTGCAGGGCGTTGAAGCCGTGGCTCGCCCCCAGGAAATAGGCCGGAGTCTTGCTCGAGCACCCGATGCCCGAGAGCTTGATCGTGTTGTACGGATTGACGCCGATCGACTTGCACGCCTCGATCAGGTAGCTCGTGATGCTGTTGTGCCCGCAGCCCTTGCAAAGCGTCGAGGGCAGCCCCTGAAAGGCCACCGTCGGCAGCGTGAATGAGAGACCGTTGCTCTGAACCTGAATGACAGCTTCGCTCGCCATGTTGGATCGCCTCGGTTCGACGTTCTGAAACGTTGTAAGTCAGTAATCGTGTGTTTATGTTTAATGCGACGCGGTTCCTCCGCGGCCGGCCCGGCTACTCGGCCGACGCGGCCTCCTCGTGGGGCACCGGCGGGTTATCCACCTCGACGTCGCCCGTCGGCCACCCCGGCCCCGACGGACTCTTCTCCCAGCTCAGAATAGGCCGGACAACGTTTTGTGCGGCGATCGGTGTGCCGTTGTAGTGCGTGATCGGAATCAGCCTGTCCGCCAGCGCCCCGCTCAGATTCGATTTCAACAACGACGTCACCTGGGCATCTCGATTCTGTTCGATCACGTAAACCCTCAGGTGGCGCTCGATGAAATGCTTCACGTCGTCCGAGACCGGCAAGGCCCGGATGCGGCAGTAGCTCGTCGAGATCCCTTCCTCGGCGAGCTGATCGCGAGCTTCCACCACCGCAAAGTGCGTTCCGCCATAGGCGATGATGCCAACCTTGGTGTTCGAATCTCCCTCGATGACAGGCTTCGGCAAGGCCTGCCGGGCCGTTTCATGCTTCCGCGCTATCCGATCGAGGTTTTTCTTCCAGTCCTCGGGCCGCTCGCTGTAGCCCGACTTGTCGTTATGGCCGGTGCCGCGTGTGAAGTACGCGGCCAGTGCGTTCTGCGTACCGGGAATCGTGCGATAGCACACTCCGTCGCCGTCCACATCCTTGTACCGCTCGAACTGCCCCAGGCGCTCCAGATCGGCCGCGTTCAGGAGCTTGCCCCGCACCAGCGGCTTGGTGGGGAACTGGAACGGCTCGCTCAGCCACAGGTTCATGCCCAGGTCCAGATCAGTGGCGACGAAGACCGGCGTCTGGAACTGTTGCGCCAGGTCAAGCGCCTCCATCGTCAACGTGTAGCACTCATCGACCGAGCCCGGAATGAGCACAATGTGCCGCGTGTCGCCGTGTCCCAGGAGGTGAAGCTTCAGGATGTCTCCCTGACTGGTTCGGGTCGGCAGTCCCGTGCTCGGCCCCATCCGCTGCACGTCAATGATCACCACCGGAATCTCGGCGAAATACGCCAGGCCGACGAACTCCGACATGAGTGCAATTCCCGGACCGGCCGTCGCTGTCATGGCTCGCGCACCCGCCCAGCCCGCGCCGATCGCCATGCCGACCGCCGCCAGCTCGTCCTCGGCTTGCACGACCGCAAACGTCTTCGTCCCGTCCGGGTTCACCCGGTGTTTCTTCAGAAACTCCTCGGCATATTCCGCCAGGCTGCTCGAAGGCGTGATCGGGTACCAGGTCAGCACGCTCGCGCCACCGAAAAGTGCTCCGAGCGCTGCAGCCTTGTTCCCTTCGATCAAGATCTTGTCGTTGGACGACGCCATCCGCTGCACCTGAAACGGCAGGTCCGCGGGAAGATTGGCGGTGGCCCATTCAAACCCCGTTCGCGCCGCGTTGATATTGATCTCGCCGGCCTTGGCTTTCCGCCCGGGGAACTCGCGCCGGATGCCTTGTTCGACCGCTTCGAATTCGATCTTGCACGCGGACGCGACAACCCCGACGTACACCATGTTGATGACTTTGCGAAGCTTGTCGCGGTACCCCTTGTCGGCCTTGTCTTGCGGGTAGGCTTTTTCGACCAGTTTCTGAAAGGGCACAGCGAACAACTGCACGTCATCTCGCAGCGATTGAAGATCCACGTCGAAATCATCGCGATAGATGCAGATGGCCCCGGGCTTGAGGGCCATCGTGTCGTCCTTGGCCGTGACCTCGTTCATGCAAACGAGCACCTGCGGGTCGAGGATATGCCCGACGTATCCCTTGCCGCTGGCGCGGATGTGGAACCATGTTGGCAACCCCTCGATGTTCGAGGGAAACACGTTCTTGCCGCTGCATGGAATTCCCATCGCGTAAAGCGCACGCAGAATGACCAGGTTAGCCGACTGGCTTCCCGAGCCATTCACCGTGCCGACCCGGATCGCCAGATCGTTGATGATGGGAGTGGTGCTCGCGCCGCGGCACGCGCCGGAGCTTCTTGAACCGCGGAGAGGGTGGCAGTCATGATGTCCTCGCAAAGGCGGCAACGCCCCGCGCTCCGGCTGAGCAGCCCAATTGGCTCAAGCCAAAGGCTCTCGCCGAGCAAGCGTTCACAACAAGTTAAGGGGATCGTGGGGTGAGCGTCGCTCTCCTGCTTAGTCGATCACAATCTGCCCGGCTTCGCAAGGGGCATTCCAGGCGCATTCCTCCCCCTTGTGGAAGAGGTGCCGCCAGCGGCGGCGGTGGGGGGGCGGCGCGCAGGGAATGTCGCGGCGCGCATTCCTCCCCCCGTCGTGGGGAAGATGCCGCCACCGGCGGCGGAGGGGGCCCGCGCAGGGGGAAGACCACGCAGACCAGCAGTGTTCCGGCGCAGCGCTGCGGAGTAGGCACCCAATCCTCCCCCAAAACTCCCGAGCGCGATAGCGCTCCGTCTCGCGTTCTGCGCGGTGATCCGATCGCCGGCATAAACCGGGCGTCCGCGAGTGCAACCGCCCGCCGGGGCTCTCCGTAGGGTGGGTGCAACCCACCATCCCATATAGCGTTATGGCCGGTGGGCTGCACCCGCCCCGTGCTGCGATCCGTCGCGAGTGTGGCCCTGCCCTTGCTTCCTTCGAACCAGGCCCCAGTTCGTTTTGTAGATTTGACGATACCCCTTTACCCGTAAGCATTAAGGGAACGAGCCTGCCAGTGTAGGTCAGGCTTCAGCCTGACGATTTACGCAACCGTAGCAGGTTAAACTTCAGCCCGACGATTTCCCGCCGCGCGAATGAAAACGGCGTTCCCGCGACCGCGAAGCTGCGGCTGATAGTCACGCACGCCACGACTGTGGCAACTATGGCGACCCACGCACTTTCTCCCTATCTATATATGCGCCGGTTTTCGGAATTGCCCATTTCTCAATCGCACTCTCGATCTCTGTGAAAAAGACGCAAGTTCAATCAATATAAATGATTAACTTTCGAACATTTTCATACAGACGTGCCCGTTCAATACGCTTTGAAAACTCCCCCCAACCATGTTACGTGCCGCCCCGAGGGCGGTTGGGGGCGGCGCCGGCAGGCAGCTAGCTGCGGAGCCCCGCGGTATTCTCGTCGCCTGTTGCGATCTGGACGACTGTGGGCCGCCCGAATTGAAGGCTCGCGCCCCACTCTCCCTAATGCGCGATCGTCCCCGCATACCGGCATCAATGCCACCGTAGGCGGGTGAAACCCACCGCGACCTCAAGGTCTGATGAGACAAAATGAGACGAAATGAGACAAAATCAGGAGATTCCGTCTCACTCTCAATCGCCGTTCTCCTCCCATATCAAGGCATTACGCCGAATCGCCCGATCAATTTCGTAGGTAACCGTCTCACGCACAGAAAACACTCCTTCTTCGTCTCTCAGAACAGCCGCCAGCGCACAGGCACGCCAACTCGATGAAGCCGTTCCAGCCCAGTCCAGCCCCACTTCTTCGCCCCTGGTTCAAACGCGCGGCAGTTCGGGTGACACATCGCACACCCGCCCTGGCGACCACACTAACCCGAAGCGCAAGCGAGGATTCCGTTTAGTCTCGCTCCCGCATCGTGCTAGCTTGCGGACGGTGTTACCCGCAATTGAACCACGCCCTTTTTCGCCCCGTTTGACGACACCGCAACGCCGCTGAACAAGGGCTAAGTTCGTTTTGTAGATTCGTCGCGCGTCCTTACGCCACAAGGGTTAAGGGAAAGCGAACAGTCGCCCGCCGGTCGACTTAAGTCTGGCACTGGCTGAACCTCCCCTCGCTGATCACTCGCCCCGCACATCGCCCCGCCGGCCGACGTTCGCCTTCTGTCTGAATGACCGACCCCCTTTTCTCGTCCCTAATTAGTGTGATTCGTAAGATTCCTGGTTCGACATCCCCCCGCCGTGTCACACGACAGCCTGGCCACGCGTCGCATGTTTCAAATAAGTATTAGTAAGTGGAACTAGATGGAACTGGATGGAACTGCCAGCCCGAAAACAATCCCATCTTGATTGCGGTCGAGAGCCCCATACGAAGCCTGGCAGAAACACTCTCACGGAGCACGGAAATGCTGAGAGCCAACGAGGATAACGCCACCAGATGCCCTCCATAATCCCTCGGCCCAAAGGATGAAAACCCATCCTGGCCGTGGTCCGAACCTGTCCGCGCTCGGCACAGCTCAGTATTCGGAGGGATTTCGTCGCGCACCGATCCCCCATTTTCAAGCGCAGTCCCACCCCGCTCTTCCCGCCGCGCAGCCGTGGTCAGACCGAGTCCAGCTCCTCGAGAATGCGCTCGAGCAAACGAAGCAGTCATTTCCGGTTCCAGAGAAGTGGTTGGCCCGTCGCCCCGACTTCGATGTCGGTGATCGAGATTGAGGTACATAGAATATGGATCGACTTTCGCGATTCGGCTATTTCTTCGACCAGAAAACCTCGGATTCTTATCCGGCTTGCAACGGATGCAACGACGAACTCGATCGAACCCCCGGTTTGAGCGCAATGCGGCTCACGGCTCACACACATCGTGCGGGGGCACCGCTCCCCCCGATGTCGGCGAACTCGTGCCACGTTCGTGACCCCGGCGTGCAACCTCGCCCTCTGCTCCCGCGCCGGCCCTCGTTCTCCGCACGTCGCGAATCCACTCCCGCCGCCTGATCTTCATCCAAGCGTCCGGTCGCCTCGCGTTCTGTCAGGGGTCGTGCTTCCGGGCCTGTCGAACCTCCCGTCCCCGAACCGGGTAACAGCTTGCGCACCCGTCCTGGCGACGATACTAACCCGAAGCGCCAGCGAGGATTCCGCTTAATCGCGTTCCCGCTCAACGCCAGCTCGCCGGCAGTGTTACCCGCAATTGAACCAGGCCTAAATTGACCGCTCTTCAGCAACGGCCAGTGGTCGTCATCCGTGGCATCTTGAAGATCGCTCAATGCGGCTGGAGTCATGGTCTCTCTTCAGCAGGAATGGACTTCGATGATGGAACGCGTCGTCAAGCATCCCAACAGAACGAAATGTTCAACCGTCCACCCCGACCGACCACTTCGTTTTGTACATTCGTCGCGCACCCTTATGCCACAAGGACTACGGGAATGAACTCGCTCGGTCGAGGTGGCGAGCCATCGGCCGAATTCGAAGCCGAAACGCCCGCCTGGCCTTGCCCCAAATCGCCACGGTGCGGCCCGCGACCTGGCACAGACCCCGAATCCGGTTCGGCCGCCCTCCGCAAACGCTAATGCAAACATGTCTTCGGTCGATCCACCAGCCTCTCGCCCCTGGTGCGAAATGATACCAAAGTGATACCACGATGAAGGTCTCTTCCGATCCCCGCTCTCCGTCTTCCGGCTCCCTTCGCTCCGCGCTTCTTCCTCCGCCCTCCGCCCTCCGTCCTCCGTCCTGATTCCGGCCCCGAATCGCCACGGCGCAGCTCGCGAAGCGCTCCACCCCCCAAGTCCGGGTCCACCGCCCTCCGCAAGTGCAAATGCGAAAGCGGCTTCGGTCGATCCAAGAGCTTCTCTCCCGTGGAGCAAAATGATAACTAATGATAGCAAAATCGGAAGCTCCTCGCCTTCCCCCCAGTTCAGAGTCCGGGGCAGCAAACTCTGCGCTCGACCGCCGACGCGGCAAAGCCGCCAAGGCGTCGGAGTCGCCGTGCGCAACGGCCAGGCCTGCCTGGGTTTCGGTTTTGGTCTCAGGCTCGTTATCAAGGGCACTTTTTGGCACTTCCTGCGTGAATTTCAGCGCTGTTCTTCAGGATGAGATGGAGATCGACGAGGAGGTAGGAAAGGGAGGCAAAGCGGAGCCGCCCATCGCGCCAGCATCGCGCGTTCGCAGACTCTGCCCTATGGATAATATGCGACCGGTTTCAGCGATCGGCAATAAAAGCGTCCAAAAAAAGTGCAATCACTCGATCAACGCGGTTGCAACGTCAGGAGCCGCGGCTTTGCGCGATTTCTTTGTTAATTGTGAACACGCGGTCGAATCAAAACGACTACGCGGTTAACGAGATCACGGACGGCTCGCTCATACCAGTCCGATCGCTTTGCGAGCAAGCCGCGAGTGAACCGAGGTGAATGGGCCGGATCGACCGCCGCCCCGTTGTCGTTGTTCTTGTCCGACCCACTTCCCGGCCTGAAAGGCCAAAACAACAAAGCCCAGGGCATCGCCCTGGGAGTACTAGCTTTGTGGTTTGACGGCGCTCCAGACATCGAAATGAACGAAGACGTCGTTGGCCTGGGAGCGTACGGCAGAACCCTGACGGTGCTTCACACCGATCAGGCGACCGGCGACGATGACGACGTAACTGCGCACGAAGAAGACAACTGGTTCGATCGCACGTCTCATAGTGGACCGTGGCGGTCGTAAATCAAACGGCCGTTTGGTTTACCGATTTGGTGGTTTGGCGTCTTGATCCCAGACAACCACTTTCATACGCTGCGATGGGTTCCAGAGCGTCACCAAATCCATCGATACGACCACACCGAGCGGCAAGCTGGTGTTTCATATCTTTGGGGCGCTCGCGGAATTTGAGCGTAACCTCATCCGCGAACGGACGTACGCGGGGCTGGCAGCCGCGAGAGCACGCGGCAGGAAAGGCGGCAGGCGAAAAAAACTTGGCGAGAAGCAGCGTGCCGTGGCCGTCGATTTGTACCGTCAGAAGAAGCACACAATTGACGAGACTTGCAAAGCGGTCGGCATCTCGACGCCAACGCTTTACAAGTACGTCGCGGCGGCTGGCGACACATGACGACGGATTAGGGCACAGCAAGCGGCTCTCGGGGTCGTAGAAAGCGCTGCGTGTCGTGAAACTCGCTTGGTCCGTTGCTCGCCTTCAGTAGCAACGGCCGCCGGAAGCGTGGAGAACACAGACTTTTTGAATGATCAGTTTGCCGAAATCCTCGCCTGACGTGAGTTTCTCGATTTCCTCCCGCGTGACGATGACCATTTTGATGCCGAAGGTGGCCATCTCCACACTGACCAAGAAGTTGGCCCTGGATAGGTGCTCCGACTCGCCGGTGATCCCGTTCGCCGCGATCAGGATTCCGAAACGCACCCCGCGATGCCGAATTTTCGTAAGAAACCAGGAAACTTGTTCGCTATTGACGGCGTCCCGCCATCCCTTGCATTCCACAAGAAAGAAATCGGCCAAGGCTCCGAGCCCCGTGGGATCGTTATCGTTCTTACACGCGATGTCGATCTCCTCAGTCGCGAATGTGTTCATCTCGTTGCGCGCGGTGATCGTGATGCCGGGAATACCGTTGAACAGGTAACAGACCAAGTCCTCGAACGCCTTGCCCTTCGCAGCGTTGGTTGGCGGGTTGTCGACGACAGCCAGATATCCATAAATGACCGCCGGGTCATACGCGGCCATCGGTTAGAACCCATGAACGGCGGTGTTCCGGAGTTTCCGAATGTACTCGGCCAGCCCGGTATCTCGAAGCCCATTGATGAAGTCTTCCGCGGAGACGAACTCGACTGGGATTGACCGGGGTGCCACCATCGCCACCGTTCCGGCCTCCTTGTACAAGACAAGTCCGCAGCCGTTGTGAATCGCTTGCAGGGCACGAAACATACGGCCGGTCGCTTGGTCAACGTCGGACTGGTTGCGGAGGCTGGACTTGCATTCGATGAGCAGAGGGTTCGTAACGGTCGGTTCCAGGTCGCTCGACCAGACGGCAAAGTCGACGCCCCGGTCTTCGGCCTCGCTTCCGCGCGCGATTGTCGAAGCGCCGCTGGCATTGATGGCGTTGAAAATCAAGTCCTCAAACTCGCGCGGATTTGTTTGAGGGAGCATTTCTAGCAGCTTATCAGCTACTGGCCCGATCGGCCGCGTCGTGAAGCCCTCCGCGGGTTGATGCGCGCGTTGCGAAGAAATCGACAGCGCCTGCTTCAAGCCGAACATCACTGCATCTTCGTTCCGCAGATCCATTCGCAGGTACGGGATACCCGATGGTGGAATGAGGTCGGACGGATACTCCGGCGTGATGAACAGGAGAGCGGGCTTGTTGAGCGCGCTCGCGACGCCGAGCTCGAAAAAAACGTTCGCATCTTTCCGGCGGTCCGCCATGATCCCGATGACGATATCGGCATCATTTACGCAGCGGTGGAGGCTATCAACCCACGTGGAGCCTGGCGTTGCGGTCTGCTCCAGCGTAACGACGTCGAGGCCGAAGTGCTGCATTGCCTTCTGGACCTCGGCGGCATCGGCACGCGAGGACGCGATGAAGACGCGTTTCTTGCGGGGTTTTTCCACGACGTTCATTCTCTTCCCCCTCCTGCAAGCGTTTTCGATCTACTATTCTACGCGATGTGCCGAATGCTGTCGCCTGCGTCTCGTCCGTAGTGCGCACGATTCTCACGTTCGCGTCGTCGACCGCCGGCTGCCAACCGGCTGAGGGCCGCACGTTAGGTCCAGTGTGCAGAGCCCTAAGAAGTTTGTCCCATCAATCGACTTCAGGATCGGTTGGCGCTCCTAGAACCGGGGGCCGTCAATCAGACCTGCGTTTTCTCAAGTCCCCGGCTCTTAACCGTGCCCAAGTCGAATTCCATTCCTTCTGGAGGGTTGAATTGGCAGCCCGAGCTGGCCGCATTCATTTCCTGCGGAGCGCTGCCTCCATTAAATGAACTTCCGCGGATTGATGGCCGTCTGTCGGCAGAACTGAGTGAGTGGGAATGACGACGATTGCTGGCGGAGATTGAGCCGGGGCTACCATTCGATCGGGGATTCTTGTTTCGAGGGTAGTCTGCTCTCGAGCATGATCTGTCTGCCGGTACGGCGTTCTTGCGGTCCGGGATCGAGCTAACACGCGAGTATAGGATGGTTTGGCCGGAGGGATGCAATCAAACGAAGAGGGTTGTATGGGAAAGTGCCCACGACAGCGGGTGGGGATGGCGACGGTCACTCTGGTCACTTCCCCATACAACCCTCTTCGTTCTCTTTACTACTGCGGTGGCCTAGCGTCTTGATACCTTAAATCCCATTGGCTTGCGCTGCCACGGGGTTTCACTACTCTAGCGGCAAGGGGGTGTACGGTGATCATCGCTACGCGAGGATCCCGACGACCGAGCAGAGTCTTGACTTGCAGCGTGATGCCCTGAAGCGGGCGGTGTGTGAGGAGTTCATCGAGGACACGGCCGGTGGCAACCTGCACCGCTCCGGCCTAGAGAGGGTGCAGGATATGCCCCGACCTGGCGACGTGCTGGCCGTCTGGCAGCTCGACCGGTTGGGCCGAACGCTCAAACACCTGATCGATCTTATGGGCGAGTTGGAGTGCCAGGGGATCGGGTTCCACAGCGTCACTGAATCCGTCGATACCACGACTCCGAGTGGCAAGCTGGTGTTTCACATCTTTGGGGCGCTCGCGGAGTTTGAGCGTAACCTGATCCGCGAACGGACCTACGCGGGGGTGGCGGCCGCGAGAGCACGCGGTAAGAAAGGCGGTAGGCGAAAAAAGCTTGGAGACAAGCAGCGTGCCGTGGCGGTCAATGTGTACCGGCAAAAGAAACACACGATTGACGAGATTTGCAAAGCGGTCGGCACCTCAAGGCCGACGCTTTACAAGTATGTCGCGGCGCAGCCTGGCCAGATTTGACGACCGATCCGGCGCGTCTGGTGCGGCAAATGTGCGCCTCGCCGGGTGCCGGTCGAAAAGTCCTTCCGATGGTTCGGTCGATCCCACCAAAGCGCGCGAAAGGCGATTCTACCTCCCCCAAAGATTTCGCCTGGCACCACTCTCGCTGTAGAATTCAGGTCTCCAGCAACGACAGCCTCTACCTTTGTTCATGGCGCTAGAACATGCAGGTGAAACCCGTCAATTCAGAGTCCATCTCCGACATCCTACTCGGCCGCGCCGGATTGATCGCGGGACCGGGCGTGACTGTTCACGCTGATCTCTACCGAGCTATAGCGAAGAAACTGCACCATCCCCATCCCGACGCCGTAATTGGCGTCAAAACCCTTGGCGATTTTCTGCGATCGCAAGGTGGCGATGAGGCGGCAGCCAGAGACCGAATCCGAGAATTCTACGGGCAGGAAAAGGCATCCCCATACCTCGCAACTCTCGCCAAGCCGAATTGGAAGTCAATCTTCAGCCTGACGCTAGACACCTATTTGGAAACTCGAATCCAAACCGAGATCGACAAGAAGGCAGCTCGCAAGCCACTCACAACGATCACCGACATGACCGCCCCAGTTCCTCCTCGATGCACGCCGTCGTTCAAGCTGCTCGGGTCGCTTACTGAGAATTGCTTTGTTCTCTTCGAGGACGAATACCTTTCATCTCGCGCGACGTGGCGAATTGCGCTGGAATCGTTCTGCGACATGCTCGCTGGATCGCCCGCGATTTGTATCGGCGTTGACGGTGATGCTGAAGCGTTCCTCGACCTTGTCTCCGACATGTTGGCCGCGCCGAAGACCCGGCCGAGCTCACTCGTTTTCATGAAAGACTGCCCGATGCTTCAAAATCGGACCCTTCTCCGATTGTTGGAAAAGCGAATACCGGCATATGCGTTTCAGGATTCACTTTCCGCACTCGTCAGCCGAATCTCCGCTCAGGAGAACTTCGGCAGGACTCGGCAGTTACCTCTGGTTGCCCAGAATGAAAGCTTGTTGGAACGATATCGCGACATCTGCATCGTCGTTAAACCGGTTGACGCACCAGTTGTCGACAAGATTCCCAGAGAGGCGCTCCTCGACTCACTTTTTTCGCCGTCCGTGCCCGAGTGGGCAGCCTACTCAATGAACTTGGATTTTCGTCGTGATATCGAGTCAAACGTGGTCGAAACCGCCAAACGTCTTGCTCGGGAAAATCCGGCGTCACACACATGCTTGGCTATTACTGGAAGTGCCGCTAACGGCAAGACAACGATGCTCAAGCGCGTGGCTTACGAATTATCTTCAGCCGACAAGACCGTCATATGGGTAACAGCCAGTCCGCTCTCGACACCTGAGCGGGTCTTCCACGAGTTCTTCCGTGACTTTCGTGCGGAACTCCCCGAGGCGCGGGAAACATTTGTCGTGATCGATGACCCTCTCCACACCCGATCAGGAGAAGTACAACATATCCTTCGCAGTTGCGCGTCTTTTGGCATCAGCGTCACACTTATTATCGCCGTCCGCTCATCGGAATGGGCTGCCATTGACACGACCCAAATTACAGGTCATTCAACTGCTGTGTCAGAAATCTGTCTAGGGGATGACTTCAGTGAGGAGGAAGTTGCCCGCCTGGCCGAATACCTATGCACAATCCAGGCCGCATCCTCACTTCAGAATGCTCGCGAACTTCTCAAGGGAGCCGACCTCACTCACGCGAGAGACGTGCTGAACACGCTCTACGTCACGGTGCCGCAGACAAGGCACATCATCGTTTCGTCGGTTAGAGACGAGTATTGCCGTCTCGGTGACATCAACGGGCTGAAAAACAGGATCAAGGGAGAATACGATATCAGCACCGACCGAGTTCGGGAAGCGTACCGCTGCACGTCGGTTGCAAATATGTACGGTTGCGCTCTTCCGTTTGAGTTGCTGCGCGCGGCTATTGGGTTTGAGTGGAGCGAAGCGAAAGATCTACTCGCGACAAACAGCGCAGTTTGGGGCGTGCTCTACATGATTAACAGCGATGACGGCATTTCGCTTCGATGCAGAAACCAAATCGTCACAGATACGATCGTCACACTTATCAACGGCGGTCCGCATGGTCGTCTTGGTGAAATCGGCGTACTTCACTCTCTAATCAGCGCATGCTCTGGGCGATCTGGGCTAACCTATCGAAACTTCGTCGCCAAGCTGCTAGTGGGAAACCCTAAGCTTGAAAGACTGAACTACGACGATGGTCGCGATCTTTACATCGCCGCCATAGACGCGTTGGCAGCACCGGATCGCGCCCTCGTCCATCACCAGGGACTCTGGGAGGATCGGCATAATCACCCAGCAGAAGCCCTTCGGCTCTATAAGACCGCACTGGCGACACCAAATTATCCGTATACTGAGCGCAATGAGCCCGAGTCGAACATCTATACGTCGATGGCATCAGCGGTCCTGACACAGATTAAGTCAGGTGAAAAAACTTTGGAGGCCGGACGTGTCGAGGCAGAAGAGTTGCTTGAGAAATCCCGACAAGGAACGGTCGCCGACGCTCATGCCGTCCACGTGGGAGCGGGAATCAGCCTCCAACTTGTTCGCGCGCTCAGCGAAGACGCTACAGCAGCCAAACTCAAGATCGCGTGTGACGCCGTCGGCGAGATCGACAAGCTTGCTATCCTAGATAACTCACCTATTGCTGTCCGGTCACGATCGAAAAAGAGCGAAGGGTTGCTACGTGAGGCTCGCGAGGCAATTTACGACGCCGCTCTTCCTCGCGCCGACGCCGAGTTGATTGCCAGCGAAGTATGGAAGACCAGCCGCAGCCAGGACGGGTTTATTGTTGTCGCCCGCAGAAAGCTCGCAGTCGCACGCGAGAAAGGGAAAGGTCGCGATTTCAACGAGCTATACCAATACGTCCTCCAATGCCGCCAGCAAGTCAAGGACGAAGGTCGCTACATTGACCGGCGGCTCTCTCAGATACAGGCCGAGGTTTTTTACTGGTGGCGAATCCATCGAGCAATGCTCTCGCCCATCGACATCGAGATTAATTGGCCGGAACTCCTGTCGATCGTCAACGAGATTCTGACCAACGATGCCATTGAGCAACAGAGCTTCTTTCATTTCCTTCAAGGGCTTGCCCTCGCGCATCTCGGCGATTGGGACGCAGCTGCCGGCGTTTTTACCCGACTGCGCCAGTCACATATCCCGTCAAATGTGCTCTGGCTCCCCCGCGCATTCTTCTTAAACTCAAAGGGCGGCAGGAGGACGGTTCAGGGTACCGTCCGAGAATATGGAGGCCGGGTTTATCTAGATGTTGGAGAGTTGCGGCAAAACGTTCTCGTTGAGAAACGCGACCGCTGGTGCGCTCCAGGCGAGATCGACCACGCTAACGTCATGTTTTGCTTCGGCGGCACCCGCGCCGTTCATGATGCCTAGCCTGTCACGCGATCTCCGGAAACTCCAGGCCGGACATAAGATCACCAATTCCTCGGGAACTTCTGTCGGCGCGATCTAGAACCCCATCTACCAAGGTTGCCAGAAAGAGCGCGGATGACAATTCTGTGGCGTAGCCACGCGCATTACGCGGCTCGCGACAGTTCATGCGTACGAACAATTCACCATTAGAGCAAATGCCGCCGTCTGTCCAATGTTGGAACAGCTTACCCATTCGGTTTCTGACCCATCCCACTGCAAGAGAGGGGTTTTTCCTCCAATCACTATTTAAAATGAACGCGAAGACACCTAGCCACGGCTGTTGTTCTGATTCAATCCTAGGAATGGAATTCAGGCCCCTGATCGAATCCAACAGCGTCTTGGCCGACAGAGTACTCTTCACCGAGATTGCCGCCCGGACGTTCTCCGGGAAGGTCACGATGACGCCGGATTCGTAGAAAAGAGGCGCGCACCGCCGCACATCCACGAGAAGCAAGTCTTGTTCGAGGCTGATGAACGACAGCGCATGATCTCGTACTACGAAACCTCGCGCACAGATAAGACCCTCGGGAAGAAAGTTTTCAATCATGCCCTGCAGTACATATTCTTTGTGATGGCCGTCTGTGAGGAAATGCGCGTCTCCGATCAGGTGCCGAATCCTATCAGCCCTGCATTGCAATTCGGTCGAGAGCGAGCGAAGGTAGCTGTTTGGTTCACGAATGATAGCCACAGGGGTCACTCGAATTCTGAATTGACTGCGAGCGCTAAAGGTTGGTCATTGTACCCACTGCGCGTTGCCTTCGCAGCTTCGGTCCGACGACGACGACACGCGCCCGGCGCGGAGCCCAACGCCGCTCGAGTCATCGATCGACTTCAGGAACGGGCAGCAGTGCTCGATCTCAGGGGCCGTTAATCAAACCTGGGTTTTGTTTACCATGCCGGTCGGTTAGCGACTTCAGCTCAAAATTCCCGCTCTCACCGGTTTCTTTACTCCGGCGGCTAGCCTGCGGAGCGTGATCATCGGCTACGCGGGGGACCCGACGACGAAAAAACAGTCTCCGTTTGCGGCATGATGAACTGAAGCCGGCGCGAGACGCATCGGTCGATCTGGCCGATGCGCTTCCGAAACGCTCGGCTGCGCAGCAGTTGCTGCCTGCAAGAACGTTGAAGCTCGGGAAACCAGAATGGCGGCTACGGTCAGCTCAGCCGTTGGTAAGCCGCAGCCTACCCCCCGATGTACGCCTTCCGAATCCACTGAACGTCGGTCATTCCGTCCGAGTACCAGGTGTATCGGAAGGACTTGCCCTATTGATCAGGTCCCGACCGAGTCTTCAGACCAATTCGACAATTAACCCGTCTTGCTGGATTTTCCTTTCGAGGTCGCCTTTGCCGCACGCGCGGCAAGTCTAGTGGCTGCTGATTTCTTGATCGCGGGTTTTACGGCCTTCGATTTCACGGTTTTGTTCTTGTCGTCGCCCCCGGCTCTGGGAGCATTTGCGGCAGGTTTAGCGGACGCCTTCGGGCTCTTGCCCAACGCTTTCGGGACCCGCTTGGTTGCTTTCGAGGACGCTCTGGCGCCTTCTTGCGATGACCCGGTCGGCATCAAATCTGTACCACTCACAGGTTCGTCCGCCTGGACGCGACGTAGGAAGAAGCACGGGGAGTGCTCCCATAAACCCACGGTCAGCGTCTCGTCAGGGCCGTCGACGATCTCATGAGGGATCGGGGCGCTGGCGAAATATCGGTTCAGGTTCAACGTAACCTTGGCACTCGGAACGTCTCCTTTAATTTCGTAGTCAAAACCCTTCTGCTTCAGTTCTGCCCATGTCCCCTCGTGTCGTAGCGATACGCTACTTCCGTCCCGCCCGCACATGTAAATCCAGAAATTTGCACCCTCCGCATCGCAGCGTAGCATCTGGATCGTTACGACCGCGTCCGCCGTCGGGTGTCTCCTGGCGATCGCTGCCAGACGTGGCGGCGCGTCGGTTAAGCGCTGGAAGGACCGCATTCCCGCGAGCATGCTGGGATCGTCCGGGCCCCGAAGGGCATCCTCAACCGCATGTACCCGAGTCCATAGCTCAGGATGATGACGCGCGTACAGGCCGATCAGGTGAACTAGCGGTTCAATGTCCGCCAGAGCCTCTCGTCCGAGCGCAGGGGACCAAGTGTGGACGACATTACCTTCCGTGGGCATTTTGTTCGTCTCCCACAGGGTCTCGCGTGCCACTCCGGCGCGGAAGTACCGTCGGTTCCATCGCTCCAGTTTGAGCCATTGCTTAAGGACGGCGTACGTCCGGTCGGTGAATTCAACGCCCTCGGTGTCTGCTGCCGACCACCTCAGGATCGGCTTTTCCAGTCTCAAGTGCAAAACCTCGTCGTGGAGCCCCTCTTCGCCGTTTATCAGCCAGAGCACGAGGCCCCTGGCCTGATGCACACGGCGGTCGAAGAGTGCCGCACCTACTGTGAAGAACTCGATGGTTTTCTCTATAAGGTTCACCCGACCAACAAGGATCGAGAGATCCTGGGCGAGCCACCGTTCGAAGACAGGCGCCTCCAGCGTCACCTTCTTCTCGGTCCTGGACTTGAATTGCACCAGAAAGGAGTCCTCGGCATACCAAAATCTGCCCTCGGGCCGAAGTAGCGTGGCCACGGCATCCGCCAGCCCGAAGTCCTCCTGCCTGGGGATTGGTGCGACGGCGCAGAACGCTCTCAACAGGAAGATGCCAAGGTCTTCCCCTCGGTCGCCTGTTCGGTAGTTTCGGATGCGCTTGCCCATGCTGCTTCCGGATTCCATTCCTGCGCGGGTCGTCCTTATCGAAGTGGATGTCGCTGTTGACGACGATCCGTTCGCTGACACTACCTGAATTCGGCCGATGTGACGAGTCCATATCGACACAGGAGGGCGTGTCCCGAGTGCACACTTTTTGCCCAACCCGCGTCGATCCGACGACACGGCGCGCGCACGATGGCCCATGCGACGACGGAAAGGAGTTCGAGGCATCGATCGACCTCAAGAACGGGCGGCGGTCCTCGATCTGAGGGGGCGTCAATCAAACCTGGGGTCTATTTATTGTTCCGATGACTCAGCGGCTTGACCGCAAAAAGTCCGCTCCCAAACATTCCGACGGGCTTCTTAACTCGAGAGGCAAGGGGGTGCGGTATGATCATCGGCTATGCAAGAGTTTCGACAACGGAGCAGAATCTTGACTTGCAGCGTGACGCCCTGAAGCGGGCCGACTGCGAGAAGATCATCGAGGACACGGTAAGTGGCGGCAGGGTGCAACGCCCCGGCCTGGAGCGTCTGCACGATGCGCTCCGATCTAGCAACGTGCTGGCGGTCTGGCGGCTCGACCGGCTGGGACGGTCGCTCAAACACTTGATCGAGCTAATGGCCGAGCTGGAGGCCGAGCGGATCGGATTCCAAAGCGTCACCGAATCCCTTGATACGACTACACCGGGCGGCAAGCTGGTGTTTCACATCTTTGGGGCGCTCGCGGAGTTTGAGCGTAACCTCATCCGCGAGCGGACGTACGCGGGGCTGGCAGCCGCGAGAGCTCGCGGCAGGAAATGCGGCAAGCGGCAAAGCTCGGTGAGAAGCAGCGTGCTGTGGGCGTTGAAGCGATCCGGCGTTGGTCTTTGCGCGGTCTCCCTTTCGATCGGGCCGGCCATGAGCTAGAGTGGTCGAAATTGTCTCGATTGTCGATATTCGCACGAAAGGAACTCAGTTCTGAGGAGGCTTCGATGATTCGGCGGCTCTTGTTTTGGGCAGTCGCGCTGACGGCGTTGAACGATCCGCTCCTGGCAGTCGGCGATGAGCCTCTTGATCCCTATTTGTGGCTCGAGGATGCCGCTGGTGCAAAAGCCCTGGCCTGGGTCAAAGAACGAAACGGCGAGAGCACGAGCGAGCTGACCAGGTCGGAGCGGTTCCAGTCGCTCCAGCGGCGGATCCTCGAGATCCTCGACTCGGAAGCGAGGATCCCGGCCATTCAGAAGCTTGGCCCGTACTACTACAACTTCTGGCGCGATGCCAGGAATCCGCGCGGGCTCTGGCGGCGTACGACCCTTGAGGAATATCGCAAGGCCAAACCGAACTGGGAGGTCGTGCTCGATCTGGACGCCCTTGGCAAAGAGGAGAAGGAGAACTGGGTCTGGAAGGGAGCCTTGGTGCTCCGGCCTGAGTTCAAGCTCGCCTTGATCTCACTCTCACGTGGTGGCGCCGACGCCAGTGTGGTTCGTGAATTTGACATCTCCACCAAATCGTTCGTCAAGGACGGTTACCAACTGCCCGAGGCCAAGAGCCGGATCAGTTGGCGAGCGTCTGACAGTGTCTTCGTCGGCACGGACTTTGGCTCCGGGTCGCTCACCAAGTCGGGCTATCCGCGGATCGTCAAGGAGTGGAAGCGGGGAACACCGCTCTCCGAGGCCGTCGTGGTCTTCGAGGGCCAGGCGAGCGACGTGAGCGTCTCCGCCTTTCGCGACCTCACATCCGGCTTCGAACGCGATTTCGTCACCCGCTCGAAGACCCGCTACAGCTCTGAGTACTTCCTGCGCCGCGACGGCAAGCTGATACAGATCGAGAAGCCCGAAGATGCCTGGCCGTCCCTGCATCGCGAGTGGCTCCTGTTACATCTGCGCTCCGACTGGTCGGTGGCCGGTAAGACCTATCCCGCCGGCGCCCTGATCGCGACCGATCTCGAGGCGTACTTGAAGGGAACACGAAAGTTCGACGTCCTGTTCGAGCCGACCGAGCGGAAGTCACTTGAAGCATTCGGCACAAGGTCAACACGGAACCACTTGCTGCTCAACGAGCTGGACAACGTGCGCAGCCGTGTCACTGTGTTGACGCACCAGGACGGCCGCTGGCTGCGCGAGCCGTTGCCAGGCATTTCCGAGTTCGGCCAGGTGAGCGCGTCCGGCGTCGACCCGGAGGATTCCGATGACTATTTCCTGCGAACAACAGACTTTCTGACGCCGAGCACGCTGGCTATTGGCACTGTCGGTCGTGGTCCCGCCGAGACGCTCAAGCAGCTCCCCGCGTTTTTCGACTCCAAAGGACTGGCAATTTCGCAGCACGAGACCGTCTCGAAAGACGGCATCCGCGTTCCTTATTTCGAGGTCGCCCGCAAAGACTTGACCAGGGACGGCAAGAATCCGACCTTGCTCAATGGCTACGGCGGTTTTGAGAGCTCGATGCTCCCCTCGTATAGTCCCAACTTTGGCGTGGCCTGGCTCGAGCAGGGAGGCGTGTACGTCCTCGCCAATATCCGCGGCGGCGGCGAGTTCGGTCCCAGGTGGCACCAGGCCGCGCTCAAGGCGAATCGTCACAAGGCTTACGAGGACTTCATCGCCGTTGCCGAGGACCTGGTTCGCCGCCAGGTGACCTCACCACCGCACCTGGGTGCGATGGGCCGGAGCAACGGCGGCCTGCTCGTGGGCAACATGCTCACGCGACGGCCCGACCTCTTCGGCGCGATCGTTTGTGGATCTCCGCTGCTCGATATGAAGCGGTATAGCCACCTGCTCGCCGGCGCAAGCTGGATGGGCGAGTACGGCAACCCCGACGTGCCCGAGGAATGGACTTATATCCGTACATTCTCGCCCTATCACAACGTCGAGAAATCCGTGCACTACCCGCGCACACTGTTCACGACCTCGACTCGCGACGACCGCGTCCACCCCGGACACGCCCGGAAAATGGTGGCGAAGATGCGCGAGCAAGGCCACGACGTCCTGCTCTACGAGAACATCGAGGGAGGCCACGGCGCGGCCGCCGACAACAAGCAAGCCGCCTTGATGGACGCACTGGCGTTCTCGTTTCTCTGGAAGGAGTTGAAGAAGTAAAGCTAAGGACACCGGAAGAGCCGAAGCTCTTCCCGCGAGCCTTTCTGCGTCGCTCAGGCGACACCCCGGCCTTCAATGCATGCTGCGTGACGGGCTTATTAACCACCGACTTGTACACGCGATGTATCCCGAACGGTGGTCGTTGCAGGTGAGGCGTCCGCCAGGTCAAGGGGAAACAATGCAGACCCTTGTTCCGGATTGCCGGCGTCGCCGGCATGGAGCAACGATTCGGTCGCTGAAAGGCCAGTTGATGGGCCGCCAATCGTCGGACACTGATAATGGCGGCAGGGGTCGTTCTGGTGACCGGAAGCTTGATCGCGGCCCGGCACGACGAGAAGCAAAAGGCGGCGAGACAACTGGCGGTCGAGGAGATCGTCGAAAAGCTGGACGGCAAGGAGACGAACGCGACGGCCGTCGAGGTGACGCTGGAACCCGGCCAGGCGGGCGCCTCGCACCGCCATCCTGGACCGGCGTTCGGGTACGTGCTGGAGGGTGAGTACGAGTGGGCGATCGACGACGAACCGGCCAAAGTGCTCAAGGCGGGCGAGACGTTTTACGAGCCGGGCGGTTGCCTGCACCGCGCGTCCAGCAACCCAGGCAAGGTGAAGATGCGGATGCTGGCGTGGGTCCTGCACCCGCGAGACGCGAAGGATCTCGTAATCCCGGAACCGAAGAAATGAGGCGGCGCCCGTCGGGGCCCCGCCTCATTTCGCCATCGGTGCCGACCGGGACGATCGATCAGCCGAAGAACAGCCCGCTGACGACGGCGTTGCTATTCGGGTTCAGGTTCGTGACCTTGATCACCACCTTGCCCGTCAGATTCCACGAAAGATACTCGCCTCCGTGGAAGGAGCTGAGCGTCTCCGTGTCGAGGACGGTCCCCGTCGCCGCGTCGATGATCTGGACCTCCTCGCTGCGCACCGTGCTGTCCCAGTCCACGGCGTAGAGCGAGACCTTGTGCACCTTGCCATCGGTCAGGTTCAGATTGAAGCTCAGCGAGGTGCTCGAGTACCACGTTGCGGCGATCCGGCCGGTGTTGGCGGCGTTCTGAAGTGCGCGGAGGTCGGTGGTGCTGCCGGCCCAGGTATAGTTCGAGGCCCCGGTGATCCCCAGGGTCGCGTAGGAGGGAAGCTTGGGGTTGGCAGCGCTGGTATCGCCGGCGATGTCGTAGCCGTCAGTGCCGTAGACCCCGTGCCAGCTTCCCTCCGTCGTCGTATTCGTTGCCAGGAACGTGGCGCTGGAACCCGCGGCGGTCGCCGGCTTGCCTCCGAGGAACAGGCCGCTGACGACCGCGTTGGGGCCGCTGAGGTCGGTGACCTTGATCACCACGTTTCCCGAGAGGTCCCATGAGAGGTACGCACCGCCCTGGAAGTGGCCAATCGCCTCCGTGTCGAGAACCTTCCCCGTCGTCGGGTCGATGATCTGGACCTCCTCGCTCCGACCCTTGTTGTCCCAGTCCACGGCGTAGAGCGAGACCTCATGCGACTGGCCGTCGTTGAGGTTCAGGTTGAAGCTCATCGAGGTGCTCGAGTACCACGCCGCGGCGATCCGGCCGGTGTTGGCGGCGTTCTGCAGGGCGCGGACGTCGGTGGTGCTGGTGGTCCAGGTATAGGTCGAGGCCCCCGTGATCCCCAGGGTGGCGTAGGAGGGAAGCTTGGGGTTGGCGGCACTGGTATCGCCGGCGATGTCGTGGCCGTCGGCCCCGTAGGCGTTGCGCCACGAGCCCTCCGTCGACGTATCCGTGGCGATGAACGAGGCGCTGGCCACCCCGACGACGGTCTCCGCGTTGCTGAAGTTCGAGGTGGACGTCACGTTGAAGTCAGCCGTGGCCGTGATGATCTGTCCGGGGACGACCGTGTTGGCCAAAGTCGTGGTGAACGACGCGTTGCCGCTGGCGTCAGTCGTTGCCGTCACGGAGCCGATGTAGGTCAGGCCCTGGGCGGCGGCCGGCGTCCCCGCGGCCGGGCTGGCGTAGAACTGGATGATCAGACCGGTGTTGTGGTAGGGCGAGCCGGTGACTTTCCCGGTGATCGTGGTCTGCCCGTTGGTGACGGTCGCCGACGTCAGGACCGGTGCCGGCTGGGGCGTGGCATTGGTTGGCTGGGCGATCCCTCCCGCCGTGTTGTTATAGATGGAATCGTAGTACCAGGCGTTGTGGTTCGCCCCGGTGTCGGTCAGGATGCCGTAGCCGCCGTTGTTGCGGATCACGTCCAGGTTCACGCGATTGCCGGACGACGCGTGGATGGAGACGCCGTTGCCGTGATTGGGCAACGACTTCTGGTTGTTGAGATCGACGCCGATGTAGTTGAAGCTGAGATTGTTGCCCTGCGAGGACGTGATCGAGACGCCGTCGCCCAGATTGCCCGAGATGACGTTCAGGTTCGAATAGCCGGACGTCTCGGCACCGACGGTGGTGCTCGAGGTCCCGGCGGCGATCGTGATGCCGTTGCCGCCGTTGGGCAGGGCGGCGGTGCCGGTGGCGTCGGTCCCGATGAAGTTGCCCGATATCGAAGGGCCTGTCGTGCCGCTATCGGTGACCAGGATGCCGTTGACGCTGTTGCCCGAGATGACGTTCCACGCGGCGGTATTCCAGGCGCCGACGGGATTCTGCCCGCCGATAGTGTTGCTGCCCGCCCCCAGGCCGACGTAAACTCCGTCGAGCTGCTGCTGGCTGATCAGGAAGTGCTCGCCCGTGGCGTCGGTGCCGATGAAGTTGCCCTCGACTAGGTTGTTCGCCGTGCCGGCGAAGCCGATCAGGACGCCCTCGTGGAGGTTGCCCGAGATCAGGTTGCGAGCGGCAACGGTCGTCCCGCCGACGGTGTTGTACTGGGCCCCGAACACGAGATCCAGGCCGTTATTCGTATTGGGTACGGCGGCAGTGCCAGCGGCGTTGGTCCCGATGTAATCGTTGGCGACCGTGTTATAATCGGTGCCGGAGTCGGAGATGTAGACACCCCAGGTCTTGTTGCCCGAGATCACGTTGCGGGTGCCGGCGGCCGCGTAGCCGATGAAGTTGGACGACGCCTGTCCGGACACCAGCACGCCATCCTGGCCGTTGCCCAGTGAGGTCGTGCCGCCAGCGTCGATCCCGATGAGGTTGTTCTCGACGAAGTTCTGATCGGTGTCGAAGCCGGTGAGGCTCACGCCGTTGCCCGTGTTGCCCGAGATGACGTTGGCCCGCGCCCGGTGAGGCCGATGTGGTTGCCGAAGGCAGCGGAGTTGACGGCCACGCCGTCGCCGGAGTTCGGGAGGGCGTTCTCGCCGTTGATGTCCGTGCCGATGAAGACGCCGGAGACCTGGTTATCGTAACCCTCTCCGGAAATCAGGACGCCATCGCCCACGTTGCCCGAGATGACCTCGGGGGCCGCTGCAGTGCCGCTGACGACGTTGTAGGACGCGCCGACAACGATCGCCACGCCGCCGGCGCCGTTGCCGTAGGAGCGGCCGGCGCCGTCGACGGAGTGCAGGCCGGTGATGTCGGTGCCGATGACGTCGCCCTCGATCACGTTGTGGAGCGTGTTGCCGTCGGTGATGTAAACGCCGTAGCTCTTGTTGCCCAGGATGACATCGCGGGCGGCGGCCGTCGTGCCGCCGATCGTGTTGTACGACGCCCCTCCGTTGATGACGACACCACTGCCGCCGCCGCCGTGCTGGCCGTTGCCCAAGGCGTTGCCCGGGTCGTCCACCACGGCTGCGCCGGTGTTATCCGACCCGATGATCGTCCCGCTGACCACGTTCTTCGTGGTTCCCGTGCCCGAGAGGATGATGCCGTTGTAGCTGTTGGCCGAGACGATATCGCTCGAGAGGACGTCGCCGGTGGCCGCGCCGCCGTTCTCGCTCTGGATCGTCACGCCGTAGACGCCGTTACCCTCGTAGATGACATTTCCATTCACATCACCGCCCGTCGCGTTGTTGGCGGTGTCAATGCCGACGTAGTCGTGGTCGAGGACGACGTTCGAGGCGTTGTCGATGAGCACGCCGCCGGCATTGAAGCCGTCGATGGCCAGGGCCTTCACCTGGGTGCCCGACGCGGTGATGTCCAGGCCAAGCGCCGAGCCGCCCGCGTAGTTGCCGATGAGCTGGACGAAGGGGTGGGTGCCGTTGTAGCTCCCCTCGGTGGTCCCGTCGATGATCACCGGCTGAGAGATCACCGGCAGCGCGGACTGGAGCTGGATTTGCGCGACGTTGACCAGGCCCTGGAACGCGATGATGTTGGGGCTGGTCGACGGGGCAGGGGTGTTGTCCGAATTGATGATGGCCTGGCGGAGGCTGCCTCCTCCGCTGTCCGCCGTATTGCTGACGGCGAAGGTCGTGAGGAGCTCGCGGCCCTCCAGGTTCTCGATCGCAGGACGGCGCCGGCGGGCGGCGCGGCGATGGGAGGACGTGCTCGGGCGGGCGGAACGCGCAAGGTGGAACCAGGGCTTCTTCATGGCGGGAGTCCTTGATCGTGGCGGACGGCGACCGGCGGGCCGAGACGACCAACGCCTCAGGTCCGCTCGATGACCGCATTCTGCGATCTGGTTTTCCGAGGCCGTTGTCAGAAGGGAGAATGGAGGTCGGCGTTACCACCGACGGTTTGGGCCTCGGTACACTGATAAATAGTCGATTGCCGCTCGGAACCGACAGGCCCCGTCGATTATTCTTCGAGACGTCCCGGCGGCTTACCAATGCGGCGAAGGAGTAAGTGATGGCGAAAAAGACCGGGCGAGGAATTCCCCCTGCGGGCGATCGGGGAAGTCGTGCTAGGGGCGGCGATGATGAGCGTCCAGCTCCACTGCCACGGCCAAACGTGCGCGTTCCCGAGCGCGGCGACGACCCCGCCAAATTCGGTGAGGCCGGCATCAGGGGAATCGTGATGAACCCCATCTATACATGCATCGGTGAATACCCAAAATTCATTGCCGACGACCAATGGATCGCAGGCGCGCGACGCATCCTCGCGGAAGATGGCCCCGATCAGTTCCTGGTAAACTTACTCTATGTTCTGCGCCGCTCATTCGGTTGCGTCGAGTGGGACGGCAATCTTCCGCCCGATCGGAACTAACGGACCAGGTTGCCTCCGCGCGAGCTTTTTGCCCACTTGGTGCGCCTGCGCTGGATTGATGCCCGGGGCCGGGTCACCAAGCTTCTCGGTGGCTCCGCAAAGCCGGAACCGACGCCGAAAACCCGGTAGAGTCAGCATTGCGACCCGAGTTCGCTCTCAACCTCAACACCATGCAGCGAACCCGCCGCGACGCCCTGTTCCTGGTCAATCCCGGCGAGATGCACGCAAGATCGACCCCTTTCGCAGACTCAGACGCAGGTCCGCGCCCGCAATCATTCCAGAAGGCCTTCATCGTCGATACCCTTGCCGTTGGAAAAAGCCGCCCGACGTGAGGGCTCAAAGATTCGCGTGCAGAATCGCGTGCAGGAAATGCGCTTGAGGGGCGATCTGCCATCTGGCGGGCACGCCTTGACATCATGGCAGTAGGGAGTACGCTGAGGATCATGAGCACGCTCGACATTCGAAAGCCCGGCCGAAGGCCACATGTCTCCTTTAATACACTGGGCTCCAGTTTGGGATTGAAGGTGTCCCGGACTGATCAGCTCATCGAACAGGTCCAGCACGGCCTGCCGTTCAAGGCTCTGGTCTCTCTCGAGGCAATGAGCGGCATGACGGCCTCCGAAATCGCCTCGATCATCGGGATTCCCGCACGAACATTTGCCCGACGTCGGGTCGCCGGCAAGCTGGCGCCCGATGAGTCGGAGCGCCTGCTCCGGATAGCCACGGTTTTTGAGAAAACGGTCGGTTTGTTCGAGGGCGACGTGCCTGCCGCCCTCGCGTGGCTGAGAACTCCCAAGAAGGCCTTGGGCCAGCAGAGCCCCTTGACCTACGCCCGTACCGAACTAGGGGCTCGAGAAGTTCTCGATCTGATTGGCCGCCTCGAGTACGGAGTTTTCACTTGATCGTCAGTGCTTGGCGCATCGTCAAGCAAAAACATGGCAGGAGTGCATTGAGCGGAGAGGGCGCGCGGCGGTTCGGCGGTCGCTGGAACTCTCCGGGCGTGAGCATGGTCTATCTGGCTCAATCCCAGGCGTTGGCGGCCCTCGACATGCTAGTCCACTTGGATGCCGCCGAGTTGCTTCAAAGCTACGTCGTCATCGAGGTAGGCATCGACGAATGTTTCGTCTCGCGTGTAGACCGAGCGCGCTTGGGGAGAAACTGGAGGTCCGATCCGCTTCCAGCAAAACTCAGGGCAATTGGCGATGCCTGGATCGCAGGCAAGTCTTCCGTGGTGCTCCAGGTTCCCAGCGTGCTGGTTCCTGCAGAGTTTAATTACCTCGTGAATCCTCGCCATGCTGAGTTTCCTGAGCTTCATGTTGGTAAACCATCCCGTTTCCGTTTCGACTCTCGGTTGACCGGCAAATGAAGGAGTGGGCGATGGCGAAAAACACCGGCCGAGGCATTCCGCCTGCGGACGATATGGGAAGTGGTATTCCGGGCGGCGACGACGAACGTCCAGCCCCGCTGCCACGGCCAAGCGTGAGCGTTCCCGAGGGCGGCGACGACCCCGCCAAATTCGGTGAGGCCGGCATCAGGGGAATCGTGATGAACCCCATCTATGCAGGCATCGGTGAATACCCAAAATTCATTGCCGACGACCAATGGATCGCAGGCGCGCGACGCATCCTCGCGGAAGATGGCCCCGATCAGTTCTTGGTCAACTTGCTTTATGTTCTGCGCCGCTCATTCGGTTGCGTCGAATGGGATGGCAATCTCCCGCCCGATCGGAATGAATTGAATCGTGTTTCCTTGGTCCAGCCCTTTCCGAAACCCAAAATCCAAAAAAAAGAAATCAGCCAGCGTACGTTTGGAACGATACCTGCCGGCTCGAAGTGCCGCTTCCGGGACCAAGCCTGAGAACAAACGGCGCCCCCCTCGTGCGCACAGTCGGTTCGCAGCCGCAACACCATCCCCGAGCGCCGGCGGTGCAGAAGGCTATGTCCACTCCACGAAGAACGGCTAGAGTTGATTTGACATCAACCCCCAAACGGCGGCTACCTTACGTGAACGGCTCACTTGAGCGGCCACCCACATGCCGCGGCATCTGGCCGAGGTTGACTACGCCGATCGGTTTTACGGGAACGTAATGGAGCCACCATGCGCCGAAGAGTCACCACGAAGTCTCGCACCGTGACTCGGTTCCGACCTTTGGTCGGGGCCTTGGAGAATCGCCGGTTGTTTTCGGCGGATGTCCTGACTTACCACAACGACAACGCCCGGAGCGGCGTCGATTCGAGCGAGACGATACTGACGCCGGGTAACGTGAACGTGTCGACCTTCGGCAAGCTGGGCTTCGACACCGTCGACGGCAAGGTCGACGCCCAGCCCTTGTACGTGGCCGGGGTCTCGATCCCGGGGCAGGGCACGCACAACGTCCTTTACGTCGCGACCGAGAACGACAGCGTCTACGCTTTCGACGCCGACACAGGAGCGAAGCTCTGGCAGGTCTCGATGCTCGGACCGGGGAGGTTCCCTCCGACCCGGTCCACGGAAGCCAGGTGACGCCCGAGATCGGCATCACGGCCACGCCGGTGATCGACCTCAATACGGACACCATGTACGTCGCGGCGATGAGCAAGCTGGTCTCGAGGAACACCACCACGTACATCCAGCGAATCCACGCGCTGGACATCACGACGGGCGCCGACAAGGTCGCGCCCAGGTCGATCGACCAGTCGATCACGTATCCGGGCGCCGGGCCCGGCGGCAACGGGACCGACGTGATCTTCAACCCGATGCAGTACAAGGAGCGCGATGCGCTGCTCCTGGTCAACGGCGTCGTCTACACGAATTGGGCCTCGCACTCCGACGTCGCGCCCTACACGGGCTGGATCATTGGCTTCAACGCGAACAACCTGAGCGTGGCCTCTGTCCTCAACATCGACCCGAACGGCGCGCCCACCGGTTCGTTTCTCACCGACGGCTCGGGCAACTCGTTCTGGAACAGCGGAGGCGAGCCCGCGGCCGACGCCGCCGGGAATATCTACAACCTCTCGGCATAACAGCAATCAGGCGTCCAACGGTCGCGACTCGGTCGGCCCGTCGAACAAATTCATCACGCCGACGATCGCCAATGGCAAGGTCTACGTGGCCACGGCTGACGGAGTCGCCGTCTTTGGCCTGCTGCCGACAGTCGTGGGGCAGCAGCCGGTCAACCTATCCTCCACGTTCAACCGGACGGGGATCGCGGTCGACGTGACGAAATTCCGCGGGGGCGGCCTCGACCGCCAAGGGCATGATCTCTCGTCCAACCTGCTCGGGCCCAGCCTCACCGCCGGCGGCGCCACCTTCGGCATCGGGCCCGCTGACGCCTCCGACGTCGTCAGTGCCGCCGGGCAGACCATCGACCTGCCGGCGGGCAATGACGCCGCGCTGAAGCTGCTAGCGATCGCCGTCAACCGCAACCAGCCGAGGCGGACCTTCACCGTAACTTACACGGACGGGACCAGGGCGACGTTCAAGCAGTCGATCAGCAACTGGGCCACGCCGAAGCGGTACGCCGGGGAGTCGACGGCGCTCTTGACCAACTATCGCGACACGGCGCGCGGGAGGAAACAGCCCGGGCGGTTCCGCGTCTCCGTGTACACGTTCACGCTGGATCCCACCAAGACGGTTCGCAGCCTCACCCTGCCCAAGGACGCCGACGTCGAGGTGCTCGCCGCCACGCTCATCCTCGCGGCCACCTCGCAAGCGAATCCTGCTCCGACCTAGCCTGACCGGCCCAAAAGACCAAGCCAGACTACAGATCGCCAGAGCTTCAAAGTCCGACTTGAGGGCAATCGTGAACAGCAAAGTGTCCCTTGCGCCGTGCTGTTAATCCTGGCGTCAGCAGCAGCACAAGCGGAATCGCGGGCCTGAAATCGCAGGGTGCTTCAGGCCACAAACACATTCTCGCATTGGGGACATTTGACCTTTTTGCCGACTACATCCCACGGTACGCGCAAACGTTGTTCGCAACCGATGCATCGGACCACGGTCGCCTTACCAGCAGCGGTTTTTGATGGCGCGGAAGCACGGGCCGTAAGCGTACTCGTTCTTCGCGGACGCTCTGCCTCCTCTTCCCCCTCGTCTTCATCGGCATCACGTCGGCTTCTGGCTTTTCGGGGGCGACTTTCCCGTTCCTCTTCGTCTTCATCCGCGCACGAATCAATGTGTTCCCGCGCACCTGAGCCATCGGGGCACAGATACGTGGCTGAACCAAATCCCAGGATCGGAATGAACACAAACCCCAGCAAGATCAAGCCCATGGCGAATCCGCCTCCCTTGCCGAAGGCGCGTGCCAGCTTGATAAACACGATGATCGACAAAATGATCGACACAACGATGCCCACGTACGGAATGAGCAGAGGAAGGACCCACCATCCGCTCATTCCCACAATGCGGAGCAGTACGACGGAGTTATAGATCGGCACCAGCACTTTCCAACCCGGCTCGCCAGCCTTTTCGTAGACTCTCCATAGCCCTGCAATAACGACCACGACTACCCCGACAATCGACGTAACGACGATGATCGGCACGAGGTCTCTGAGTTCCATGGCGATTCCTCTCCATTGATCGAAATCAAGGGAATGTTTGGCTTTCTCAAGGTGCGGACGCGGGCCTGTCGCGTTCCGTAAGGGCGAGAGCGTCAAAGATGGGAAGGATTCTTCTGCTCGGCATTCAGTCCGCGCTTTTTCGTCATCTCGTACAAGATCAGGCCGTACCGGGCCTGCGCACGTTCTGCCACCCGAGCTCGAACAGGATCTCTGGCACGCAGGGAGGCTTCCCTCCACGCCTGCTGGCGTTCGCTCGCGTACGCAACGGTGGCTCGACCGGAGGGTAGCCGCTTTTCCAGATCGACCCCATACTGGCCGAACAAGCAGCGGAGCTCGTCGAGCTCGGCAGAGAGAAACAACTGCCCGCATTTGTCGATTTCTTCCAGAGTCTTGTCGATTTCTTTCAGAGCCTCGAAGTCGGCGTTGTACTCTTCCATCTCGTGGAAAAGTGTCGCCAGCTCGCGATCCACTTCCTTCACGGCCGCTTCCAGCCGGTTTGCACGTCCGGCCGCGCCGAAGTGCGCGGAGATAAAATCCTCCAATTCCCTGGCCACCGTCGGGTCACCGCTCGCGGAGCGAACAAACCCCAGCAACCGGTCCCGCCTGGCGATCTCGGGCCGATCCCACTTGCGGAACTCCGGCAGATGCTTGTAGCGGATGTCGTTCACGTGTTTCCGAGCGTCGCTGGCAATGCGATAGCACCGCAGGAATCGGGCCCGCTGGAAGAAGTGGAGCTCCAGCACTTTCTGGAGGGGTCCGAAGCCGGCGAGCTCGTCGAGCTGCTCGATGATGGCCTGTTCGCTCAAGTCGGGATCGGCTGCCAGCCGGGCCACCGTGGTAAAGACGCGCCAGTCCGTCTTCCCCAGCAGTTGCTCTCGTTCTTCGACGGTCACGGGGCAATCAGGGTACTCTCCCAGGTAAAGCTCGTTGTCGTCGAGAAGCTTCGCCAGTCGCTTTGCGGGGATCCGGCGGAGCGTGGTGATCAAGCGGATCAACTCCGCGTTGTGATTGGCCCGGAGCTGCTCGAGGGTCCGGTAGATGCCGGCAGAGACGGGCACGACCGTGTTCAGGCTGTCCCGGAGCTGCTCGGACATTTTGGCCGCAAGCTCCATCCTCCTGGTGAGGATTTCGGGTTGCAAATCGATCTTGGCCATGACGCCGATGGTGTTCAGGGCCCGGGAGCGGCCGCCGGTGGCGTGGGTGAACTCCTCCAGGATCGCTTGGTCGGTCTTGCGCGGCACCGGACCGACGAGGTAAATGACCGCGTCCGCGTCGCTGCCGATCGGTTGTGTTTCCGGGTTGCGGTCGCGGAGCTGGTGCTGGAGATTCAGGAACTCCGCCGTACGGTTCTGGTGTTCCTGCACGACGGCCTGGGTGCCGGGCGTGTCCACGAGGGTGACATCCTTCAGATAGGGATTGGGGAGCAGGAACTCGAGGTACTCGATCCCGTCGGCGCGGCGCAGAGCCTCGATGTCGTTGCCCTGCAGGCTGTCCAGGTCAGCGCGGCTGACATACTCGTCCCAACCATCATCCTTGTTCCGACCATCCCGCCAGCGGCAGCGGACGGGTCGCTCGGGATCGGCGGGAGTGCCATAGCGAAAGCGGTTGATCGTCGCCGTCGTCTCCTCCGCTCCTACCCTGGCGAGATCCTCGCCCAGGAGCGCGTTGACGAACGTGCTCTTGCCCGCATTCACACGCCCGACCACGGCGAGCACACAGGGGTCGTCCACTTGCCTGGCGAGGCGTTCCAGGGTGGACGTCAGCTCGGCCGGCAGCCCGGCTTCCCGCAGACGGGCTGCCCCTCGCGCGAGCGTCTGGACAAGTTGTTCCTTCTGTTCATCGTTCATGGGCCCTCAATCCCTAGACTTCACTTGAAGAGGGACGGTGCACGCGTCGCCTTTGCTTCCGTACGGGGGAATCCTCCGAGGGTTCGTCCACGAGCAGAACATCCAGGATGTCGTCTTTCGAATTCGTTTTGCTGACTTCCTGCTCGGAATCAGGCTCCGAAAGGTTTCCCACGATCTTGGCCTTGCCTTCCGCGCAACGCAGTGTGACACGCACCCGGGTGATGTTTCGTCTGAACCAGCCGGGGGCCACGAACACGGACGGCCAGCGATGGCTGGCGCGGCAGTCGAGAGACCCCAGCTCCAGGGCGATTGGCTCATCTTTTTCCCCGTCGCGGCGCGTCACATGGACCCGGACCTGAAGCGCGGTGAGACGGAATGAGGAGCGGTTGGTTACTGTGAGCGAGTTGAGCACCCGCCCATGGTGCTCCTCGAACGAGCACTTGGGCGTCAGGAAATCGAGAAGCTCGGGGTCTCGCAGCGGGCTGATCCATGGATCGTGGCGGGCTCGTCGAATATCGAATAGCGGTTGCACCACCAACAGGTTCTTGAGCCAGTCGATGGTTTTTCCAGGGTTCTGTTTCTCTGCGCAGATGGTGGCCAGGTGCAGGACGAGCTCGGGGTCTTTTTGGCAGAGCGCTTCAGCGGTCTCGCGCGGATTGCGGTCAAAAAACTCGACTGCGGCCTCGCGGGTGCAGCCGCCGTGCACGGCTTGACAGGTTTGCCAGAGCTCCTGCTGGACCCAGGCAACGAGGTTGCGCCGGCCTGCTTTGGGACGATCTGCAGGGGGCTCTACCTTCATGCGTTGCCTGAGATTGCGGTCAAGGAACTCGAACACGGCCTCGCGTTTGCCGCCGTAGTGCAAGGCTGCAGAGAGTAGCGAAAGCTCTTGCTTGACCCAGGCAAACAGGTTGAGCCGGCTTGCTTTGCGATGATACTCGGCGGGCTCAGCCTTCATGAGTACCGGGACGTCGAAGAGGATGCCGACCATGAGAAACTGCCGCCGTTCGAGCGAACCCTCTACCGGCGGCATATGCCGTAACGCTTCAGCGAAGCTGCCGATCGACTCTTTGGTCAGATTGAGCTGGTCGCGCACGAGGAGTCCATTCACGGCATGCAGGGCGGCGCGGGGGGTCTCCTGGTCTGCGAGCTTGAGTCCTTTCTCGATGTCGTTGACCGCAGCCGCGACATTGTCCAGGCGCAGGTGGGTTGCCGCACGGTAGCGGTAGGCAAACTCGGTCGGTAGCAGCCGGAGAGCCTCGTCAAAATCCTTCATGGCGCCGGTCGAGTCTCCGGCCATGAATTTACATAACCCTCGGCATTCTTGTGCACGAGCCGCGCGCGGATTCAGGCGAAGACTGGCCGTGTAAGCCGCCGTGGCGAGAAGCCAATCGCCTTTCTCCTGGAGAATTTGCCCCTTGAGCTGGCACGGGTCGGGCCAGCCTGGCTCGAGGTCGCATGCCGCCTGGGCGTGCTGCAAGGCCGCCTCAAGCTGCTGCCGTCTCACTTCCGCCTCGGACTTCATTGCCTCGTCGAAACGATCGCGAGCGCGAGCAAATAGACTCTGCGCCTCGACACTCGGCTCACTGGGCTCGCTGCTTGTTGAGCTCGGATCTGGCGACGGCTTGGGTCTTGGCCTTTCACCCCAGAGTCGCTGCGCGTGGTAAGCCGCACCGAGGGCGACCGCCACGTCCTGCTTCTGCCACTTGTTCGGCTTTACCTGGAGGGCTTCCTGCAAGCGAGTCACGATGCACGGAATTCGGGACGACCCGCCGATCAGGATGACCGAATCAAGCTGGCAGCCGTGTGCCGTAGCGTCCTCCTGGAAGGACCGGGTCAGCCGCACTGTTTCGTCGACAAGCTTCTCGACAAGCTTCTCGAATTTGGCTCGATTCAGTGGTGGCAGCTTCACCTGGCCGTTACCCGGCCAGTACCAGTCCAGCGGGAGCGGCTGCTCGCTCGCGGTCAGGCTCTCCTTGAGCGTGCGGCACAGGCGAAGCAGATGGAGATCCACCAGTCCGTCCGTCCGGATGGGCCGCTTGGTCTTCTCGAAAATGCGTCGGTCGACGTAGTCGTAGATGGCCCGATCGAAATCTTCGCCGCCGATCTTCGCCCTGCGGTTCCATGGCCAGGTGGAACGCATCGTCACCCTCCTCTCGGGTGAGCAAGGCCAGGTCGAAGGTACCACCGCCCAAGTCATAGACCAGGACATAACGCCCTACGTTGATGCCGGCCTCGGCGTAAGCAACCGCGGCCGCCACTGGCTCTTCCAGGAGCTCCACGTTGAGGAAACCTGCCTGCTTCGCCGCCTGGCGAAGCTTGTCCTTCTCGGCCTCGTCGAAGACTGCCGGGCAGGTGATCACCGCCCGCATCACGGGGGCGTGGAAATGGCCGTCCTCGGCATCCCGCTTGATCTTCTCCAGGATCAAGGTGGCGGCGTCGAGGGGTGCGACATGCCGGTCGCCCACGACCCACGTACGCAGCTTGGCCAGGTCGCGCTTCACTGCGCTCACCACCCGCTTCCACTCGTTGGGAGTCTCCAGCCGCTCGTCCGCGTGCCGGCCGACCACCGTTTCACTTGGGCCGAAGTAAACGACCGAAGGGGTCTTGTCGTGGCCCTCCGCGCTCAACAACGACTCGGCCTGGCCGGTCTTGGTGTTGAACCAGGCCGCACTGCTGTTGCACGTTCCGAAGTCGATACCGATGAAATTTTCCGTCATTTGTCTTGTACCCGACCCTCTTGACCTGATGCCTGACCGCCCTTTGCTACCCCGTGAGCGTGCTCCAGCTCCTTTAGCTCGTTGTGAATTTCCTGGAGAAGAGATCCGACTCGTTCCCAGTCGGTCAACTGGCGCTTTGTTTCCGCGGCCTTCTCCTGGCGCGCTCGATCATCGAGCCGGCTCTCTTCCACGAGCCGTTCGACTTCCTCCTGCGCCTCTGCCAGTTTCCGCGAGGCAAGCGTGCGAATCGCTTCGCCCAGGGATCGTTCCAGCGAGTTAAAGCACTCGTCCACGCGGTTGAACCGTCCCTCCGTCTGGTCCACATCGAACAGGAGATGGTTTCTCAGCCGTTGAAGCAGTTCGCCAAGAGAACAGATGAGTTCGTGTTTCCCGGCCCGGAGCTGCGCTCGTTTCTCCACGACGATCGTCGAAAGACCCATGCCCACGATCGCGACCACACTCACGGGCCAGAAAGACGTGGCGATGCCGACCAACGACAAAGCGCCGCGCGCGGAGGTCAGAAAGCGCAACGTCTTCAGCCCGATCTCCTCCACCCCATGCTGAGTATCCGAGGTCGAGGCGTAGCTCCGTTGTGAGGACATCGGGGTCGCGGCCGGTGCTTGCATCACTCCTTCCGCCGCAAGGGCGAAGGGGGCCAGCACTTCGGTGCACTTGGCCTCGGTCGTTTGACGCACTTG
The DNA here is from genome assembly GCA_963823665.1 of uncultured Planctomycetota bacterium. Classification (GTDB taxonomy): domain Bacteria; phylum Planctomycetota; class Planctomycetia; order Isosphaerales; family Isosphaeraceae; genus CAVXHV01. The sequence goes on along the minus strand of CAWGMQ010000005.1, from coordinate 1,585,213 downwards.
CTGCCAGAGCTTGAGAGCTTCGGCTTCGACCTCCTGAGGAAGGGACCGGAGCAATTGCCCGCACTCCGCGATCGTATCTCTTCCGCTACTTCCGCGGAAGGCTTTTGGCAGAGACAACCGGACCAACTCGGTGCTGTTCGGGGCAGCCGTCAGCTCCTCGATCCGGTCGCGGAAGAGCCTGTCGAGATCGCCACTGGGTTGCAAGGCGTTCCGAATCGACTGTTTGCCGATGGCGGCAGTTCTCTGGATGCTCTCCAGCAACTCGCGGCGTTTCTGTCCCCGATCGCCCCAGTCCGCGTCGAACAGCTTGCGGCGTTCCTGGGCCCGCTGCTGGAATTCCACCCGTTTCTGTTTCGACTCCTCGGTCAAAGCAGCCAGCCGCGTCGTCAGGATCTGGCGGGAGAGCGCCTGGTCGTGCGCGGCGAGCAGGATTGCTTCCACCGAGCGACTCCAGCCGGCCACCCGAAAGAGGAATGCCTGCAATGCGGCACCCAGCTCCCGGTGGCGGCTCACCATATAATAATCTTCATCGCCGGTCTGGGCGGCCTTGCGCAGGTTGATACTGGAGATCGGCCAGACCCGCACGTCCGCCAGGCGGTCCCCGAATTTCTTCTCCAGGATCTCCTGGTTCCGTTTCTGGATCTCCTGCCAGGCTTCCCGGCGGAACTGATCGATCTTCGTCTGAACGAACAAGATACTGCGCGTCACTTCCAGGAGCCGGTTCAGGAGCTTGATTTCGGGCTCGCCAATGGGAGCCTGTGAATCGAGGATGAAGAGGACGGCGTCGGCGTGCGGCACCAAGCCGTAAGTGATCTTTTCGTGAGCGGCGTAGAGCGCTCCAAGGCCTGGCGTGTCGAGGATGCGCACGTTGGCCGGCAGGAACTGCGCCGGCACATCCACTTCGATCCACTGGATGATCTTCTCGTCGGGCCGCGGCGCGCCGCCCGCGTCCGCCGCGCCCTGGGAGCCATAGAGATGCAGGTCGGCAACGGAGATGTCCTTCTGCGAATCGTCTTCAAAGCGCAGCCGATAAGCTTCGCTCTCCGCGTGGCCGACCCGGAAGACCTGGCTGGTGGCAATGTCCACGTCGGTCGGCAGGATGTCGCGGCCAATCAGGGCATTGACGAACGTGCTTTTGCCTCGTTTCGCTTCGCCGACGACGAGCACCTGAAACGTATTTTCCTCCAGCTTCTTGCCGTACTGCGCCAGGTTGGGGGCTGGGTCGGGCAGCCCAAAGGCTCTGGCCGTCGCCGTGAGAGAGCTCAGGGCCGCCAGGGTCTTCTTGCGAACCACCTCCGCCCGATCCAAAACCGGGTTTGCCTGGGCCATGGTTTACCTCATTGACGGGCGCGATCAGCCCAGGTCGTGATGCGTGTATTCGTCGGGCAGATCGTTTGCCATGTCTGCATCGCCGTGGCTCGCATCGTGGTGGTGTGGGTCCGTCACCAGGTCGTGGTGAAAGTCCACGGAATGACCGTCCACGGCGCCTAAATGGCCAGCGTGCTCCCCATATTGTTCGGCCGCTGGATCATGCAGGTGGTGTTGGCCAGCGTCGTCGTGCTCGACATGGTCGTGAATCACGTCCGCGTAGGTGATGGGATGATCGGCGTACTCCAGGAACTGGTTATACGGCAGGCCCGCGACATCGGGGATGTGCCCGAGGGCGTAATCGAAGTTGGCCATCTCCGGCAGATGGGCGGGCGCGGGATCTTCGGTGGCGACCATGAAGAAATCGCTGCCGCGCCAGGCATCCAGGAACTGCTCCATGGGGTAGCTAGCCAGCGGCTCTCCCGTGCCCGGATCACTCACCTGGACAAGGACATGCTTCGGATCGCTGGTGTCGATCCCGGACACAACGACGGCGTGGTCAGGGCTGCCGTGAATGCCGAGCATGTCTCGCCAGGCTTCGAGAAGCGGGTTGTGGTTCCATAAGGAGTCCGACTCCACCGCGACCATGACCTTGTGCCCCTGGGCCAGCTCGTTGGCGAGGTGAAACTGATTGGCGTGTTCGTAGTGTGTCACGCCGACACCGTGCAGCTCGAGAAGGTTGCCCACGTTCTCCGGCGATGTTCCCCGGCCCGGCGCATACCAGCCATGCTCCCAGGCCTCTCGAACCAGGTCGTCTTCGGCGACAGCATGGCCCGTGAATTGCTCCAGGATGAATTGCTGACACTTGATCGCGCAATCGTCCGGACGCTGCTGCTTTCCTTCCCAGAAAGCGGTGTCCTCACCGGGTGTTCCAATCGTCGGATCCGGCGTGCGGACTAGGGCGCCGAAGCCGTTGGCGCGCAAGGCCGTGTCCTGATCCATTAGCTCCTCGAACGGAGACTTCCAGACATCGGGGTCGGGAGTGGGTGAAGTCACGGTCAGGTTCCTTTTTCAACGGACGATACACCGTCCTCTTCAAAATGAAGTCGACCAGGCCCTAGGCCTCAGCTTTGCAGCGGCTCACCCGGTCCACCACTCTTATAACGAAACCGTTGGACGCGCCGAGAAACGGTGTGTTAATCTAGATGATGCGCTGCGTACTTACCAAGGAGCTGCGAAGGCGGGCAATCGATGAGCGAAGCCCCCGGCCCAACTGAACTGGCGACCACGCAGTTGCTGCCCTACCTGGCCGTCGGCGGCAACGAGGAGGCGTGGCGGGCCTTTGTCGTACGGTACCGGCCGCGCATTCTCCGCTGGTGCCGCGGGCTGCAAGCGGACGATGCTGAGGAGATCGCTTCGCGCGTGCTGCACAAGCTGGTCGTCGGGCTGGCCCGCGGTGTATACCGGCGGCACGACCCCGGCACCTTCCGCGGCTGGCTGCGCCGGGTGGTCGGCAACGAGGTCGTGGATTTTGCCCGCCGGCAGCGCTGGAGCCAGCCGGCCGGCGACGTCCTGCGGTGCTGGCCCGACCCCGTCAGCATCGACGAACTGGCCGGCGAACTCGACGAAGAATTCCGGGCCGACTGCGAGCGCGCCGAGCAGGTCTGTGCCCGCGTCCGCGGCCGGGTCCAACCGCACACCTGGGAGGCCTTCACCCGGACGTACCTCCAGGGCCACGAGGTGTGCGAGGTGGCTCGCGAGCTCGGTCTGACGCTCTCGGGTGTGTACAAGGCCCGGGACCGGGTGCGCCGGCTGCTGGAGGAGGAAGGGCAGGCTGAGTCTCTCCCCTCCGTTGGAGACGGTGCCTTGCCATGAGCACGCACCTGTGCGACGAGCAGATCCACCGGCTCCTGGGCGGCACGTTGCCCGACGATGAGCTGGATCAGGCCGAGGCCCATCTTTGGCAGTGTCCCGACTGCCGGAGCGCGCTGCAGCGGCGGACGGAGCCGATGCCGGACCTGCCCCCGCTTGGCGCGCCGCGGTCCGAAGGTGCCGCTGCCCAGTGCGCCTTGCCCGCAGTGCCCGGCTACGAGATCCTGGGCGAGTTGGGCCGCGGCGGCATGGCGGTCGTTTACCAGGCCCGGCAGCTCCAGCCCAACCGCATCGTGGCGCTGAAGATGATCCGCGCCTTTGAGCACGCCGGCCCAACAGAAAGGCTGCGCTTCCAGATCGAGACGGAAGCGGTGGCCCGCCTGCAACACGCGCATATCGTGCAACTGTACGAGGCAGGCGAGGTGCGTGGCCAGCCGTTCTTCTCGCTGGAGTTCTGCGACGGCGGCACGCTCGCCCAGCAGTGGAAGAAGCAGCGGCCCTCCCCGCGGGAGGCCGCCGGGTTGATCGAGACGCTGGCGCGGGCGATGCACTACGCGCATCTGCGTGGGGTGATCCATCGCGACCTGAAGCCGGGCAACGTGCTGCTGGCCGGGCCGGAGCGAGTGGCGAAGATCACCGACTTCGGTCTAGCCAAGCGCATCGACGCCCAGGCCCGCGACGTGAGCCAGTCGGGCGCGATCATGGGCACAGCATCGTATATGGCGCCCGAGCAGGCGGCTGGCAAGGTCCACGACACAGGACCGGCGGCCGACGTGTACGGCCTGGGAGCGCTGCTGTATTGGTGCCTGACGGACCAGCCACCGTTCTATGCAGAAACGACCCTCGAGACGCTGCAGCAAGTGCTGGAGCGAGAGCCGCTGGCGCCGTCGCGCCTGGGGGCACGGGTGCCGCGCGACCTGGAGACGATCTGCTTGAAGTGCCTGAACAAGGTGCCGGCTCGGCGTTACTCAAGCGCCGAAGACCTGGCTGACGACCTTCGGCGGTTCCAGGCGGGCGAGCCGATCCGGGCGCGTGCGGTCGGAGCGGCGGAGCGCACCTGGAAATGGGCGCGGCGGCGGCCGGCCCTCACGGCGCTCCTGGGCGTAGTGCTGCTGGCGATGGTCTGCCTGTCGGCTCTGTCCGTCGTTGCTCTGGACCGGGAGCAGAAGGCGCAGCGGGAAGCGGACAAGGCCAGGAAGGCGCGCGACTTCCTGGTGAGAATCTTCCGCATCAAAGACATTCGGGCGGGCAACACCACAACCGCCCGGCAGATCAGCAACGAAGCCGAGCAGCGCATCCCGATCGAGTTTGCCAAACAACCGGAGCTGCGCGACGAGCTGCTGGCGGCCATCGAAAATGTGAACCGAAACCTGGACCGGTCCATTCCCGCCGCCATGATCCTGGAGGCACGCGGCGCCGTCAAGCTGCACTCCGCCCGCGGCGACCGCACCCGACCGGTGCCGCAAACGCTGCTCTATCCCGACGACCGCCTGACCGTGGCCGCGGATGCGCACGTGCAGGTCGTGTTCATGTCCAACTTACACCAGGAACGGCTGGAACCGGGCCGGGAGGCGACCATCGGCCGCACGGGCTGTTCACCGCCCGCTGCGGTGCGGGAGCGAGACGACAGCGTACTGATGACGTTCGTACGTCTGCCGAAGGGGACCTTTTACATGGGCTGGGACGGGAAGCCGGGTTCGGCGAAAGCGACGGAGATCAAGGAGGACTTCGACATTGCGCTACATAACGTGACGCAGGGGCAGTGGGAGGCGATCATGGGCAACAACCCGAGCTGGTTTTCTCGCGCGAACGGCGGCAGGAACTGGGTTCTGGACGTCTCCGATGAGGAGCTGAAGCTGTTTCCGGTCGAAAATGTGTCGTGGGATGACGCCCGGAACTTCATCAAGAAGCTGAATGAAAAAGAGGTCGGGCGTGGTTATTTGTACCGGATGCCGAGTGAGGCGGAATGGGAATACGCCTGTCGGGCCGGAGCCACTTCCAAGGAAGAATGCTCGTACCACTTCTACTTCGATAAGCCAACTAACGACTTGTCGTCGGCAATGGCGAACTTCAACGGCAACGAGCCGTTCGGCAAGGCGCCGGCGGGGCCATGGCTTATGCGGCCGACACGGGTGGGGGCCTATCCCTCGAACAGATTGGGTCTTTGCGACATGCACGGAAATGTGTGGCAATGGACCGACACGGCGCAGGGCTCTCTCCGAGTGGACCGGGGCGGCAGTTGGCGCGACGCGAGCCACAGTTGCCGGGCGGGGGAACCCGGAGGGCTCCCGCCGTCATACCAGAACATGAACATCGGCTTCCGTCTTGTCCGAATTCCGGTCCGCAAGCCAGGCAGACAATTGGCAGCAAACGGCCGCGCAGGCCGGAGCCCACGTTAGCAGTCGACGCTGGCGTGCCCGCGCGGCCGCGAAGCTCTCGTAGATTACGGCGTCGGCGGGCCGCCCATCGCGTCTAACTGGCGGCGGCGCTCTTGCCACCTTGGGGCGCTCGAGGAGCTCGATGGCGCTCGTTTGCTCGTTGATCTCCATGCCGGTGATGACCAGCGCCGCCGCCGCTGTTGACCCGACCAGAGGCTTGTGGGCGCGGACCCAGCGGCCGACCATTTCCGCCGTGGTTGGCGGGCGGATTGGCAGGGGCAGACCACCCAGGTACAGTTGGAGATATTCGGCGAACTTCCCCGCGGTGGCGATCCGGTCGGGGGCCTGGCGCTCGGTCGGCGCGGGCGACAATGGCATCCAGGTCACGACCGAACGAGGGGTCGATCGACCGCAGTCGCGGCACGTCCTGGTAAAAGATGCGATTGGTCAGGTCGCGCTCGTCGTCGGCATCGGCGAACAAGCGGCGGCGGGTCAAGAGCTCCCAGAGGACGACACCAAGGCCGCGGCCGTCGGCCGTCGGGCCGACTTTCAAGCTGGCGGCGGCGAGCTGTTCGGGAGCGGCGTAACGCAAGGTGCCCAGCACGCCGCCGGAGCGGGTGGAGGTGAGGTCGAGGCTCTGGCCTTTGGCGAGGCCAAAATCCATGAGGACCACACGGGAGCCGTCGGGAGTCAGCATGAGGGCGGCCGGTGGAGTAGTTGAGGTACTGGACCTGCCGGCCGCTCAAGTCGCGGTTCAAGAACAGCATGTCGCTCGACCGCTCTCCCTCGCGGTAGAGCAAGAGCGGGTCGAGCCGGAGCGGGACCGGCCAACCTGGCCAGATGACGGCGACCCGGCCGGAGAGTGCGGCGGCTTGGGAACGGCCCAATGGGATAGGCGAGGCGCGTTCGCCGTCCTTGCCGATCAGCTCGCGAAGCCCGACCTCGACACGGTCCTCGTCGAGTTGATGAAGCTCTGCGCTCGCGTAGACCAAGCGGCTCCCGCGCGGGCCGAGCGGGTCGAACGTCCCCTCGGCGAGGATCTCGTTGGCGGCCGGGAAGAGCAGCGGGCCCATCTCGCCCGTGAAGAACGAGTCGAACCTCGGGCCGCCGTGGCCGATGACGTCGTTGCGGTACTGCACCAGGGCGTCAAACACATTCAGCAGTGAACAGCTCTGGTCGCCCACCGGCTCGCCGTCGGCCCCGTGCTTGATCCGCCGGTAGAGCGCGAGCAACGCCAGGCGGTCGCGCCGGGCTTTCTCGAGCTGGTCCCAGAGGTGCCCCAAGTAGAACGTGTTCTCGTACCGCGCGCGGGCGTCTTTGGCGTTATGCGCCCGGTTGTATAACTGGGCAAGCGGCAGCGGTAGCCGGACCAGGTATTCGCGCTGGTAATCCGCAGACACTCATTCCTCCCCGAAGATTTCCAACTCGTCACCTGACCACGGTCTCTGTCGCTTCACGACGCTGGTCCGGAAGCTGACCATCCAGATCAGCTCGCACAAACCCGGCGAGCCTTACCAGGAAATTGGGTTCGGGCTCTAGCACGATCAGTCGCCGTAAAGCAGATGCTCCGCCACTCCATTGCGCCAGGCGGCCTTATCGAGAAAGAGCGGATCGTCAAGCTCGGCGGGCGTCTGGACCGCGCTTCTTTCGAGCGCCTCGCGGAACCTGCAATTGCCGAAGAGGATGTCGATCGGCCGCTTCACCGTCTCGTACTCGTAGGGTGGATCACGCCAGGCGAATTCGCTCGGCCACAGCCTGCGGATCGTCGTGATGAGCGCCAGCGTCGTGCGCACCGGCTCGAAAGTCGCCGGGTCGGTGACATGAAGGTATAAGCCGCCGCAGCTCTTATCCCGCCATTTATGGAACGTCGGAAGGAACCGGACCGGTCGCAGGCGCAGTCCCGCTAACTTGTACGGCTCAAGCGCCGCGAGCAGCTTCATCGGGTCGACAAATGGCGCGCCAAGAACCTCGAACGGCGTGGTCGTGCCCCGGCCTTCGGACACATTGGTCCCTTCGAGCAGCACCTGCCCCGGATAGACAAGGCAGCCCTCCCAGCGCGGCAGGTTAGGCGATGTCAGCACCCAGGTTCGCCCGGTCTCGGGCCAGAGCATAAGCCGGAGCCACCCGCTCATCTTCACAACGCTGAGGTCAGCCCGGATGTTGTGCTGGGCATTGAGCCACCGCGCCAGCTCGCCCATTGTCAGCCCGTGCCTCATGGGAATGGCCGCCCGGCCCACGAAGCTGGCGTAATGCAGGTCGAGGCGCGGCCCCTCGACGGAATTGCCGCCGAGCGGATTCGGGCGGTCGAGCACGACCACAGGAATTCCCGCGCCAGCACACGCCTCGAGGCACGCCATCATCGTCCAGGCGAACGTGTAGATCCGCGTGCCGACGTTCTGCAGATCGATGACAAGGCACTCCAGTCCCTGGAGCATCGCCAGCGTGGGCTTCCTGGTCTCACTGTAGAGGCTGTAGACCGGCACGCCGAGCACGGCGTCTCGGCCGTGCCCGGTTTCGATCATGTTCTCCTGCTGCTCACCCCAGAACCCGTGCTGCGGCGTGAACAGTGCAGCAAGCCGTCCGGGAAACCGGCGGGCAAGCAGCGTCGAGCTGTACTCGAAATTCCTGTTCACCGACGCCTGGTTCGTGAGCACGCCAAACCGCGCAGCATCCCGAAGCACCTTGGGCGGCGATTCCAGGCAATTCTCCAGTCCGGTCGTGACGCTGGCCATGGTGCTGGTCGCTCGTGCATGGCGAATCTGGCCGTGATTCACGGCTGTTGTCACGCGATACTACGAGCGCGCGAACACGCTGGCAACAGCACACCAGGTTTCTTCACAGCTCCAGGGCAAAGCCATCAAGAACGGCCACCTTGGTTCAGGAACGCAGGAACTGACTCGCCAACCGAAGGCAGCGACTTCCAGCTCGCCATCCCCGGCCGCGTCTGCACCATGTACGCCCAGTGCCCGATCTGAAGCGTTTCACTCGGCGCTGTGAACATCTGGTTCTCCATGGTCCACTGGCCGAATTTCCTTTGCATCACGCCGAATCCCTCGGTAATCGACGGGCTGGAATTCTTGCTCGCCTCAGTGAACGTCAGCATCACCCGGCCCTCAGGCGTCACGGACCCAACCGTGGTTGAAGTGGTTGGCGACGACGAATTGAGCTGAGTGACCGCTTCCCCCCAGAAATAGCCCAGCCAATAGGCCTCGATGCGATAGACCGTCTGATCCCTGACTGATTGCAAAGTCCCCGTTGTGCTGTTGTAGAGCACGGCAGGCAAATTCCTGACCGGCACGAACCAGTACGTATCGGCGAGCCAGGACCACCGTCTGACCGTCGGTGCGGCCGTTGCCCCGTTGTCCATCGCGACGATCTCAGCCGCGGTGTGCCGCTCAAGTGCTTCCACGCCGGCCGGCGCCGAAAGCGTTGACGGGAGTGCGAGGCTCCCGTCGAGCCGCGCAAGCGTTTGCCACCGACTCATGGCCGCGATTGGACAACCATCCCGTGCGCAGGGACGCGAACGATTTTGTTTTCTTTCGTATTTTCGCGGCGTTAGAATTCTCCACTTTCGTGGCAGTCCATGTCTGCTCATCGTTCGAGCCTCGCCCATTTTTGGGCTGTCATGCTTTCCAGCCCCTCAACTTCTCAGGTAACACAATGCTCGGCTCGACAGTTCTGGAAACCGCGATCGGACTGGTCTTCGTCTACCTCGTCTTCAGCCTGATCGCGTCCGCCATAGCCGAGTATATCTCGAGCGTGCTCGACCGCCGCAGCGACCACTTGAAACACATCCTCTTCAATCTCTTTGATAACGACGATCCCCAGGGGCGAACGATGCTCAACTTGTTCATCGCGCACCCGATGATCCAGGCGCTCAACTCGACGAATTGGAAGCCCCAGTTTCAAAGCGCTGCCGAACGAGTCGAGCAGAAAGTCGAACAGTTTGACCTCGCAAGGAACAAGTGGAATGCTGCCGCCGCCGCGGTTGCCGCGGCCGACAACGCCCGCGCGGCCGCCGCGAAGGCGACCGATGCGGCTGCGGCCGCCACAACCGCCGCCGCAAATGTCAAGGTCGCCCAGAAAGGGCCCGCGACAACGGGCGCCACGGCGAGTCCAGATCTCCAGATGGCAGTTGACGCCGCCGCGGCAGCGGCCAGCGCCGCAGACGCTTCGGCCATCGCGGCCAGGGAGGCAGCCGCGAAAGCAACGACTGCAGCCGAGCTGCTTGCGAAAGTCAAGAAATGGCAAGAAACGCCCGCCGGCTTCGCGCTGCAACCGCCCGCTCGCCGCACCCCGGCGGCCGCCCAGGTTGTCCCACCGGAAGCGCCCCAGGCCCCTGCGCCGCCGGTCCCTTCCCGATCCGAGCTCGCCGCCCGCGCCAGCCATGTCCTCGATCAGGCAACCAGAGCCGCACAGGCCGCAACCGCGGCCGCGGCAGTAGCGACCAGCGCGGCCAGGGCCGTCGATACTGCCAAGCGCGGCCTCGACAGCGCCTTGACTGTTCTCGCCGATGTGCCCAGGTATATGCCCGACCGCACGTTTATTGATGTGATCATTTATATGCTAACCAATGACAACACCATCCGCGCCTTGTCGAGGGTTTCGCTTTCCCAGGGCGCAGCCGCAGGCGCGGCGTCGCGCGGAACCACATCCCTCTGGGATCGCTTCGGCTCGGCACTCGCCATACTCCAGGGAGTCGCCACCCGCCTCCCCGCCGGCGACGCCAAGAACAACGTCGACCGCGCCATCCAGTCGGTCATGAACACGCTCGCTGAAATAAAAAACGGCGCAGTCGAAGCGCTCGGCGCCGTCAACCTGCTCGAAAAGGGGATCAATGATCTGCTCGCTGCCGCCGCCGCCGTTCCCGACGACTCGCTCCGGACGGCCCTCGAACGCGAGATCCAGGCCTCCCTCCGTCCCCTCCACGCCCTCGGTCAGAATCTCCTCACGCTCGAGCGCGCCGGCCAGACCATCGCCATGATGGCCGACAGCTCGATCAAGACCGCCCTCTCTGCCTTCCTCACCCAGGCCGGCGAAGATCTCGACGCGTTCCGAAAGAATGTCGGGTCCTGGTTCAATGACGTGATGGACCACGCCTCAGGCTGGTACAAGCGCAATACCCAGTACATCCTTGTCGTCATCGCCTTTTTCCTCTGCACGATCAACAACGTCGACACCGTCTCCTTGGTCGGCCATCTTTCGTCCAGCTCCGAGATGCGCAACGCCGCCCTGAAAGAAGCCCGCGCCATGCTCGATGCATCCGACGGCGCCCAGGCTTCCTTGGGAACGGAAGATAGGGCGCAGAATCAAGTCGGAGAAAATACCCAGCCCGTCGCGCCCGCCCCCAAGAATGCCGCCCAGATGAAAGACCAACGAAAAACACTGCCTGCCGTGGCGATCGACAGCAATGCATCCGAAAAGAAAGCCAGCGCACCGGGCGAGCTGGCCGAACAGTACAAGAAAGCTCTCGACGCGACCAAGCTGCCTCTCTGGTGGTCCCGGACCGAGCTGGAGAACCTCTGGTCCGTCGTCGAACGGCACAAGGCCGAACCCTCTGCCAACAAAACGTACTCAATCAATTATGCCAGGATAATCGCCAAGTTCATCGGCCTGCTGATCTCGATCCTCGCAGTTTCGATGGGTGCTCCCTTCTGGTTCGACGTTCTCAACAAGCTCGTGAACATCCGCCTCTCGGGCACCCGGCCCGAACCGAGCAGTGGTACCTCCACCGCCACACGGCCTGCTCAACCAGCCACCAGCCCGGCAAAAACGTGATCGGTCGTGCGTGACCAGCGACCAAGTCTTCGTCACTCCGACGTCCTGCATTGCCAGAACTGGCGGATGTGCCAGGCGAGCAACTTCCAATCCGGCAGCAACTTCCGTGAATCTTGGAAGATCTCGGTTCAGGCAACGCATATTCAGTTAGGATGAGGAAGACACGACACAGAAAGGGTAGTGACCGTGACGTTAGCCTACTCAAAAGCAGTTCGCGATGACTGGGCGATCCTTTTTGCCGACGGTGCGCTCGGGACTCTGTCCGACGCCGAGCTGCTGGCGACGTTTGCCGCCGGCCGCGCCTATGCCTCGGCCGAGGCCGCCTTCGCCACGCTTGTCGACCGCCACGGTCCCTTGGTTCTCGGCACCTGCCGCCGTGTCACGCGCGACCCTCACACGGCCGAAGATGCCTTCCAGGCTGTCTTCCTCGTCCTCGCCCGCAAAGCCCACGCCCTGCGGCTGGAAACCGGCGATTCACTCGGCCGCTGGCTCTATGGCGTGAGCGTGCGAGTGGCCCGGCAGGCTCGCGCGGCGACGGCGGTCCGGCGGCACCATCTTTCAGAAAACCTCGACGGTCTCGACCCGGTCGATCCGTCATCGTCATTCGATCCATACGAGCGGGCCGACCTCCGCGCCGCAATTGACGCCGAGATCGCTCACCTACCGGCCCGCTATCGATCGGCCGTGGTCCTCTGCTACCTGGAAGGGCTTCCCCAGGAACAGGCCGCCCGCCGCCTCCGTTGCCCCCTCGGCACCGTGCAGAGCCGCTTGCATCGGGCCAGGGAGCGCCTGCGCTCGGGCCTGACCCGTAGGGGCCTGGCGCCGGCGGTCGGAGCACTCGTCGCGGCGCTCGAGTCCACGTCGCGGGCGGCCGTCCCGCCGGGCCTCGCCAAAAGCTCGACCGCGGCGGCGGTAAGATTGACCGCCGGCCAGGCGGTCGCGGGCACAGTACCCGCGGCCGCCGCGCGTCTCGCGGGATTAACGTTAAGGCAAATGGTCATGCGACAAACTTGGATGATCGCGGGATTCATCGCGCTAGGCCTCGCAACGACCGGCGCGGCGGTCAGGCTGACGCTCGCCGGCGGTGACAAGCCCAACGCCGCGCCCCACTCGCAGGATCTCAAACCCGCGGCCGAAACAAAGGCCCCGGTCGCGAACAAGACTTCCGATCCCTCGCTTGCGGAGAAGCTCGATCGCATGAAGGCCGAGTACGAGAACGCCGATCGCGAGTTCCATTCCTTCTACCGCGGTTCCTACATCCCCAAAGAGAACCTCGAAAAGGCCCTCCAGGTCCGGCCCGACTTGCCCGCGATTGTCCGCCGGATCGCCGACCTCGGGGCGGCCTCGCCGAAAGATCCTGCTCTACGAGACGCCATGCTCTGGGTCATCAGCCAGGCCACCCGCGCCGACCTCGGACCATTCGGTGGCGAATTCGCCGTCGCGGCGAACTGGCTCCTCCGCAACCACGGCGATGACCCCGACGCTGTGCGTGTGGGCCTCGACCTCGACAACACCTCGAGCCTCTACCGCGACAACCTTCTGCTGGGCTTCTACACCTCGGCGAAGTGTCGGGAATCGAAGGGACTTGCCCGCTTGGCGCTGGCGCAGTATCTCGAACACAAGTCGGTGATGGCCAGAGGAGCCCGCGGCCGGCAGGGCCGGCAAATGATCACACATGTGGGCGTGATCGGCGAGGACGGCAAGATCTTCGACCTGAAGCAGGAGCAGCCGGACGGGGAGTACGCCTACTTCTTGCACTTGCAGCAGTGCGATGCCGACTACCTCCGCGCTGAGTCCGAGCGGTTGTACCAGGAGGTGATCGCAGACTACGCCGACGTGCCATACATCACCACGCGCGACCGGCGGGCCGAATCACTGCTCAAAGAGCCCGAGCCAAAATGGAACGGCCAGCCGATCACGAAAGATGACCTGCGCAAGATTGCGGAGCGGCTAGCCCGCCGAAGGGCGCTCGCCCAGGTGGCCGAAACCCGGCTCGACGACTTGCACAACCTGGCCGTCGGCAAACCAGCGCCTCAGATCAAGGGCACCGACATCCACGGCAAGCCCCTGGCGTTATCAGATTACCGCGGCAAGGTCGTGGCGATCATCTTCTGGGGCACCTGGTGCGGCCCTTGTATGCGCGAAATCCCCCGCGAAAAAGCGCTCGTCGAACGCATGAAAGGCCGCCCTTTCGCGATGCTGGGCGTCAACACCGACGCTGATGCCGCCGTCGCCCGCAAGGTGATGGAAGAGAAAAGCGTCACCTGGCCCAACTGGCACGACGGCTCCCCGGGCTCCGGACCGATCGCCAAGCTCTACCATGTGCAAGGATATCCAACAATCTATGTCATCGACGCCACCGCCAAGATCCGCTCGAAGAAGGCGCTGGGCGATTCGCTCGATCAGCTAGTCGAGAAGCTCGTGGCCGAACAGGAGGCCGCCAGCAAGTGAAAGCTGGAGCCCGAAACCCATAACGTCAGCCGCGGAACTCGTTCCCCACCCGCAATGTCGACCTTCGCTCCGCGAAGGTATTTCCGCATTGGGCGCGGCCCCGCGACCCCACCCGTCGCCGTTGAGCGCGGGTCTCCGACCCCGCCCTTCCCTTGACCGAAGGTCTCCCGATACCCCAGAGCGCGACACGAAAAAACCAAGTGACCAAGGTCGTGAGCCCGTGGTTCGGACGGGACGAAAGTCCTCCAACCTCGGCCGTGAGCCCGATCCTCCGCTCCAATCGCCGCACCTCTAACGGATCGCCCGCTCCGGTTCCGCTCGATCGACGCGATCGGATCGAAACCATCGGCGCATCCAGTGCTTTGGACCGATAACCTCGAGCGTATATCCTTTCCAGGCAGATCCATCCGCAATCGCGCGGATATCGTCGGGTATCGGCTCGTTGACTTTGATCTCCAGTGCCCGATAGACGTCGACTTCTCCATCGCCCTGTTCCCGTCGAAAGACGATTGGAAGCAACGTCGATCCGTCGAGAACCAAACTGGCACGGGCCCACGCGCCGCAAGTTTCCGCCGCCCTTGGGGTCACCCGCAGCGTGTAACTTTGTCGCGCCGGCTTGTCGAGTGCGAAGCGATACGCCTGCGCCATCTCCGCGACATTCGTATCGAAGAAGAACGGTAGCTTGAGATCGGGTGGCATCCAGGCGCCGTCGTCGTGTTCGCGCGGAACGGTGAATGCGGACTTCTCGGCTGAGCACGCGAAACTGAACGATTCGCGCGTCCAGACGTCCGTGAAACGCCGTGGCTCGCCGCCAGACTTATCGGATTCAACAAAGTCCATCACGCCGAACTTGCCCTTATCAAGCACCAGACGGCCCTCGCCCCGTTTGACCGTCTCGCCCCACAGTCGTGACGTGTGTGTGAGCTTGAACCGAACCTGCACAGACCGGACCTCTCGAGACCGGAGCGCCAGCCGCTCAAGAATCCGCTCAAGCTCCGGCCCTTCCGGCCTCCGATCGATCGCACTGCCCGCCACGACCATAGTCCCCGCTGCGCCGCTCACGCCGGCCGGCCGGACCGCCTGTGGAACTTGTTCCACTTCGCTCCCCAGCGCACCGATAATCGCCATGCAGAGCCGTACGCCCATCGAACTCGGGCAGATCATGGCAAGGCCTCCCACGCCAGTATGGCTTCAGCGTGCTGGTCAATACCTTTCGGCCGTACTCGCTCTCGGTGTACGGGCACAGTACGCCGGCACTCACTTCGGCGAGCAGTGTATGTTGAATCGCCGTTCTGTCAAAGCCCGGTTCGTGCGTAGGCTGGCCTGCATACGACAGATACGCTCGGTATCATTGTGCCGCGACCGGCTCGCGCGGCCCATCAGCATCGATCCGTCATCACTCCTCGCCCCCAGCCGATCTCAACCCCGCCAGCCCATCGATACTCGCCCGATTCTTTTCCGCTCTGTACCGCGCCAGCTCCTCCGGCCCCTTGCGTTCCGCGTACTCGATCAATTGGCTGCGCTCCCCCTGGTACTCGTACAGCGGCACCGCATACCCGCACGATTCGGCAACCCGCTCCAATTCCACCACGATCACCGAGCGCACACCGGGATATTCATCGAATCTCGCGATCAATTCGTCCCACTCGTGATCCCCTGGCTCGACGACGCGGCCCCGGCCGTGCAGCCGCAAAATCAACGGACGCCCCTCGAATGCGCAGAACATGATGGTGATCCGCCCATTCTCGCGGAGGTGCGCCACCGTCTCGATCCCGCTTCCAGTCAGGTCAAGGTAGGCAACGGTCTCGGGCGACAAGATGCGGAACGTGTCCAGCCCCTTGGGAGAGATGTTGAGGTGCCCATCGGAGGATGTCGGCGCCGTCCCGACGAAGAACATGTGCTGCCGGCCGATGAAACTCGTCAGGCTGGCATCCAATCGATCAAGCTGTCTGCCCATCGTCGCCTCATGCCATGCTCGCCGCGATCTGGCCTTTCCGGGTCCTCCCATCATATCCCGTTTTCACCGCCGAATCTCCGGGATCTTCAGGCTCGCTTCACGAAGCCGATTCGATCAAGCCATCTCCCGTCCGACGCAAACGATGGTCAGATCGTCAAATGATGCAACTCCCTCAGAGTGCCGCATGACGGCCTCGAGCAAGGCCTCGCCCGCGAGTGAACTGACGGCCGGGGCATGCCCCAGGGTCTGCAGCACTCGCGCCATGCCGAATGGGTTCCGGTGCCGATCGAGGGCGTCCTTCAATCCGTCACTGTAAAGAACCAGGACGTCGCCCGGCTCCAGCTCGAGCGAGGTCGACGCGTAGGCTTCCTTGGCCGAGACGCCAAGGGGCAAGCCCTTGCCGGGTAGCTCCAGTTGAACGACAGTGCCGTTCGCCCGGCGGAGCAGGGGTGTCTCATGCCCGGCACTCGCCAGGTTGATCCGATGTCGTGCCGGCTCCAGTTCCGCCAGAATCATCGTCACAAAACGCGCGTCGAAGCCCCCGTTGCAGAGGTGCCGGTTGACATCCATGAGCACCTCGGCCGGCGAGCCCCCGCCTCGGACCGCATGACGAACTTCGGGGCGCACCGCCGCCGAGAGCAGGGCCGCAGGCATGCCCTTGCCCGAAACATCCCCCACGGAAATGACCCACCGGAAGTCGCCATCCTGCCCTTCGCGGCAGGTCTGGATGTAGTCATAGGAGTCTCCGCCGACCTCGAGCGCGGGGCGATAGCACTCCCAGAACGAATATCTCGGCACGTCAGGCCGCTCGCGGGGCAAGAGCGCCCGCTGGATCTCCCGCGCGGCCGCCCAATGCGCACGCTCGCGGAGTAGCCGGTCGTTCTCCACCGCGGCAGCCATCGGCAATGCGAGTGCAGCCAGCAGCTCGAGGTCCTCGCTGCCGTAACGATTTCGTCGATCCTCCTGGACGCCGAGCTGCACCATGCCGACGGGCTTACCTTCAGATCCAGGGAGAGGAACGCACAGCGCCGAGCGAAAGAGCGAGGTGATGCTTCCCTTTCCCCGGAATCGTTCGTCGGTCGCCACGTCTCGGATCAGGGCAGCCTCGCCCCGATCGACGACCTGGTGGAGGATCGTACGGCTCAGCGTGAGCTTCGGTGGCGGGCCGCTGCGATGCCGGATCGCACGTACCGGCAGATGACCGTCCGGCTCGACGGTCACGATCACGCCGCACTCGGTGATGGGAAACAACTCCATCAGGCTCGAGAGCGCGCGATCCAGAACCCGATCGAGCTCACCACCGCCGCCGAGTGAGCGATTCACGTTGAGCACGGCCCTGAGCGTTTCGGCGGGGCGCCGCGTGCGCCCAGCCAGGTATCCAGAACTGAGATCGCCGATCGTCTCCAGCACGCTGGACCCCGCCTCCTCCTCGACGGGCAGAACCCGCGACTCGCAGCGAAAGATCATGTCGCAATCCCCGACGCTGATCCGGTCGCCGTCGCGAAGCCGAACCGGTCGCGCTTCCAGGATTCGGCGACCGTTGATGCACGTCGCCTGGTGCCTGCTCGTGTCGACCAGGTAGAAGTCACCGTCGGGATGCCGTTCGATTCGCGCATGCTGGCGGGAGACGCGCACGTCTTCAAACCGGACCTTGGCAGCCGGGTCTCTGCCGATCTGGATCCCGCTATCCCCAATCGGGATACTCTGCCCCGGCTTGTTGTCCTTGCTGATCTCCAGCCGGGGACCGAGCGACTCGGAGTGGCTCATCTGCGATCTCCTGGAGCGGGTCGAGCGAACGATCGTGGCGCGGGAACAAACAGAGCTTCGCACCATCCATAGGTGTATACGCAGCTCAGCCCCGAATCTTTCCGGGCGACCGGTGTTTTCTTGGAGCCGAACCACAATCTGCCCGCGGCTGCCGAGGCCCGGCGATGCAGCCTGCCCACGGTCACGTCTCCACAATCGGCCTGTATTCCTCGGGATCTTCAAACCCCGCCAACCACGCAACCGCACGTCGGCAAGTCGGCGTACCCGGGGGAACCCGCAGCAGATATTGCCGACCCGTCGACGGACAGCGACATTGCAGAAACGTCATGAGGCGTCGGCGCAGAGATACATGCACCAGTCTTCGCTCACCACCGGCATCCGTATCACTATCCAGAATGAGGGCATTGGCCTGATTCAAAACGCCGTCCCATCCAGCTCGCTCGAGGCTCGTGCAGGCTTGAAGTCGGAACATCGCTCGAGCACCAGATCGCCGCCGACCCGGAGGTCCGCCGGAAGCGCTCTGATGCGGACGTCGACCAGCCGGAGATTCCCCCTGATCTGCACTCGCTCGCCCAGCCGCTCGATCGGGCAGCGCCGTACCTCCATACTGCCGCCAACTTCCAGGCCTGACGGCAGCTCGACCAGCCTGGAACAGCATTCCAGAGTGACGTTGCCCCCAACCCGAAGGCCCGCGGGAAGCTCTCTTACTGGCACTCCAGTCAGCCGGAGATTTTTGCTGATTTCGAGCAGGGATGGCAGCGAGCGCAAACTTCGCGCGCCAACGATCTCCAGATTACCCTGAACCGGAAATGCTTCAGGCAAATGAGATAATGCCGTACAGCCGATCAGACGGACCGACCCCCCCACTTCGAGGTCCTCGGGAAGGCACTCGATGAATCGGCAATTCTGAAGCCGGAGATCGCCGCCAATCTTGACCCCTCTGGGCAGCTCCGTCAGCGGACACTGATGATCCCTACTGAACTTTGCCAGGCCCGCGACGGCTGGCCCGCCTTGCTCAGCGTCACGCTTCAACCGCGACTCCCACCAGGTTTCCCCCCGGCTCGTGCCGCCAATCAGAAGGTCGCCCCCCACATTCAGCCCGTCGCCGATCCGCCGCAATCGTTGATTCGATCCGAGGTCAAGGGTGCCCCGAACGATCAATCCCGGCGGGAGGGAGCTCAGTCGCAACTTGGCCAGAACCAGGTCATCGTCCACCACAATGCCCGCCGGTGCTCGCTCGGAATAGAGTTGCAGCACCAGCCTTTTCCAGCCGCGGTAGCTCATCGCGTGACGGCCCGACTCTTTGTCGATCGAAATCACGGGAGTTCGATTGAGCGTTGTGCGCACCGTTCGAGGAGGCAAAGCGGGCCGTTGCGAGAGTGCCACGAATTCCGGCGGAGCCACCTGGCCCAGGGGGACTGGGATCGAAGTCGGAGAGGCAAGCGCGGCGAGTCCGTCCAGTTCCCTGTCGGCCACTCCGCCGTGGTCGTACGGGCCCAGGCGGACCGTTTCGACGACGTCCCCGCGCAGCAACCAGCGCAAGATATTTCGGATTCGCTCGCCCATCGCGACGCTCCTCCCGCGTCAATCAGCCACGGCGCAAGCACCGGACCCTTCGAACTCCCGCTGTCTCCAAACCCGATACCGCCCTTTGGGCAGGATGATCGCCTTGTGTTCCGGATGCACGATCCTGGCTTCCTGGGCGATGACCTCCAGAAAGAACCCCGCGCCGGAGCCATCACCCGTTGAGCGGAATCGCACCGTTCGCAGGTCCTCGATCCGGTGGCGATGGCCTGTCCTGTCTCCGGATCCGGAAGCCAGAACCATCCGCCCCCGCCGTCGGGCCGATGATGGAAACTCCCCGACTTCCTGAATCAGAAGGCCGCCTTGTCGCCACACACGATTCCTCCGCCTGTTCTCGACCAGGCTTGCCGCGCGGTCCAAGAGACAATCAAGGCCCGAGAAGACGGGTCGGAATCGAACCGACTTCCCCCATACTTTGACAAAAGCAGGCGCTCTACCGGTGAGCTACAGTCTCCTCGGGCGAGAGCCACTCTATCCGCATGGACTGGTCGGCCACGCCTGAACGAGCGCCTCCAGCACTCAGTACGCACGTCGCCGAGAATTCTTTCATGCGTCTCGACTGCCATATTTCTGAATGCCGGGTCTGGACAGGTCTTCAGCCCGTAGGGTCCGCCGTTGCGGACCGACAGGACGTAACCCCGAACCAGTACGGCAAACCGTCTCGCAGCCCGCGAAAGCCCTTAACCAATCGGCCCGCACTCAACCACAAACCGCCCTGTTGGCTGCCTCCCCGTGGCCAGCACCTCCAGCCCGGCCGCGCGCCAGCTCGCGAAATTCCGCAAGGCTTCGACTCTTCCCACCGACAAGAACCATCATCAACAGCTCCGGATCCGGCGCCCGGCTCTCATCGCCCGACACTCCGCCGAGGATGGCAACACGACCGCCAGCCCGCGCCGCCTCCGCGCAGCGAGTGAGGATCACACGGGCCTCGGGATCCGGCCAGTCCCCGAGCACATTCTTCAAAAGATACAGATCCGCACCGGCTGGCAGAGGTTCGAAGAAACTTTGCGTCACCGCAGTCACGCGATCAGCCACTCCGGCGGCCTGAAATATCTCAGCCGATCGCGCAACCGTCGCCGGCAGATCGACCAGTGTCCCGCGCACCGTCAGCCGCTTGCGCAGAATCTCGGCGAGCAGTGATCCTGTCCCGCCCCCGACGTCGACTACGGTGCGCGCGCTTTCCCATCCGCCCGAGACCAGCACCTCGGGATCAGGAATGCCGTGTCCGCTCGGCCCCATGAGCGCATCGAAGCTGGCGCCAACGTCCGGATGCGCCTCCAAGTCCTCCCAGAACGGCAGCCCGAAAACCGTATGATAGGCCGGCGCCCCCGTCCGCACGGCGGTGAGCAAACTCCCCCACGCGTGCGCCATCCGCCCACCAATCCCCTCAAGATCCAGCCCCGGCCGCATCGCCGTCTCGAGCAGCGCACGCGCGGGCTCATTCAGTACGAACGTCCGCGGTGCCGGCTCCGCAAACACGCCTTTACCCACCAGATGCCTCAGCACGCGTTCCAGCGAACCTGCGTCGGCACCCGCCGCCACAGCCAGGTCATCAACCTGCGTGATCCCCGAAGCCATGTGATCGGCGATCCGCAAGGTCGCAGCCACGTGAACGCACCACGGCGTCGCCAGATCAATCAGCGCCCAGAGATCGACTCGATTTGGTTCAGCCATCCTCGCAGCTCCGAAAGTGGTCATGCCGAGTCGGCCGTAAGTAGAAATCAAGATCGCGCTACCGCCGAGGGTGGCCCACAAGTTGGCGAGGGAATTGCCGCCGCCCGAGCTTGCTGCCGCTTGAACTTCTACTGTACATCGGTTATTTACTAGGCCAATTGGTTTTCGAATATCACCTTGTGCTAGTCGCACAAGCAGAGGTTGATCATGCAGAGCAGAAACCAGCCGAATTTCGTCAACACGATCGTCCAAGGTGATTGCGTCAAATCGCTGTCCAAGCTTCCAGAAGGTTGCGTTGATCTCGCATTTGCCGATCCTCCTTTCAATATCGGTTACGACTACGACGTTTATCATGACAAGAAGGGTCGAGACGAGTATCTCGGTTGGTCCCGGACCTGGGTCGAACAGGTCTTCCGCGTTCTGACGCCCTCGGGAACCTTCTGGCTGGCAATCGGAGATGAATACGCCGCCGAGATGAAGGTCCTCTCTCAGGATATCGGTTTCACGATGCGTAGCTGGGTGATCTGGTACTACACATTCGGAGTGAATTGCACTCATAAGTTCACGCGATCGCACGCGCATTTGTTCTATTTTGTGAAAAACCCGAAACAGTTCACGTTCCTGCAACACGCGAATCGAATTCCGTCGGCTCGACAGTTGGTCTACAACGACAGACGCGCTAATCCGCGGGGCCGATTGCCGGATGATACCTGGATTCTCCGTCCCCAAGATCTTGTTGACTGCTTCACGCCTGCGGAAGACACATGGTATTTCCCACGAGTCGCGGGAACCTTCGGTGAACGTGCCGGGTTTCATGGCTGCCAGATGCCAGAGCAGCTTCTGGGTCGCATTATCCGCATGTGCTCAAACCCCGGCGATTTGGTCGTCGATCCGTTTTCCGGCAGCGCGACCACGCTCGCCGTCGCCAAGAAGCTAGAGCGCAGGTTCATCGGATTTGAGCTCTCCGCGGAATACGTCAAGCGAGGTACGGCACGAATGGAGAGCACGCGCCCCGGTGACCCGCTCGAGGGCGCGCCAGAGCCGCTCGTAAGCGCGCCGAGCACGCCGAACTCGCCGCACGACAAACGGACGCAAAAAACGGTCCCCGTGTCGACCAAGCACGGCCACGCTCTCGATCTCGAGCTCCTTAAGGCCCAACAGCAACTGATCAGGGCCTACGAATCAGTCTACGACGGCTACTCGCTCGACCGCGTCCTCGCCGACCCGGCGCTCGCATCGGCTCTCGCCACAAAATGCCAGGAACTCAGCCTTCCGGGCACCGCGAGGGACTGGAATCATTATCTCATGAGACATCGAAAGGCCGGCAGATTGGTAGAATTCCAAACGCTAAAACGAACAGAGTACTCGTGGTCGGAGTATGACAAATTCCTGTTCGCCAGCGAAATTGCTTGGAGCGACATGAGAGCTCACGGCACACTCGACGATATTCTTTGCGATCCGGAGCTAGCCCGTCAATTTGACGAGAAAGCGCAGCGCTGGCACCTGGATTCACGTCATTGCAATACCGGTGGGGCGCTCTTACCTTGCGAAAAAAGTCCAGCAAAGCTCTCGGCCGCTCAGAGCTTTTCGAAGACCTTTCTCTCGACGAATTCAAATCGAGCGAGCAACTCAAATCGTGGCGCAGGGTGAAGAATATCTCGGACTCGCCTGGACTGTATCTGATCAGAGGGCACTCGCAAGAAATTCATTACGTTGGTGGCACGCTGAATCTGCACAAGCGATTCTCCATGCAATTCGGCGACGGACAGCTCGAGCACTGGGTACGGCAACGGGGCGCCGAGTCGATTTCATTCCTTCAGAAAGAAGAAGGAACGGACCCGATCGACCTGCTGGGCATGCAGAAGCGGTTGATTCGATCGGCAAGCCCGAGCCCAAGCTTGAATTTTCCGGAGCCAACCGCGGCATGAAAGAGGAGATCCGCCAGGCTTTTCATCTCGCGAGCCAAGGGTACTCGCCCGACCGTGTTGTAGCGGATCCAGACTTGAACCGCGCCTATCTGAGCGAATGCAATCGGCTGGGATTAGGCTCCGATGCAGCGACGTTGAACCGGACTTTACTTAACCTGAGAAAACGTGGTTCCCTCCGCGGCTTGGCTTCTCGACGCACGGTTCTGAGAGGTCACCTCGACTATCGCTTTGCGGCAGAAATCGCCGCGCGGTTCCTGGAGCGAGAGAACGACGTTACACTCGATCATATTATCTGTGATCCACATTATGCCGAACGATTCGACGAGATCGCGACGACGATCGTGCCGGGAGGAAACCCATTCGAATACCGATGGGCTGCTTTGAACCTGCGAAAGCAACAACGACTTAAGCCCGAATTGCTAGCACGCGTCGCGCGGCCCAGCAAGGTACTTCAATTCAAAGTCGACGGCTTGACTCTCGACATGCTGCCGCAGAGCCCGGGGTTGTATCTCTTCTACTCGAGTACGGCGACGCTTTACGTAGGTGAGTGCGAAAACCTTCAGAATCGAATCCGCAAGCACATCGATCACTCTGATAACAAAGAGTTGTGCGATGGCTCTGGGAGTTCGGCGACGCCTCGCTCAATCTGGAGCTTCAGGTCTTGGACAAATCAATCACACAACGTATCCGAAGGGCTCTGGAGCTGGAACTAATTCGGTCTCGCTCGCCGATTTTCAACGTAAAACGGTGACCTCCCGATCGAGAGGAAAGCCAGATACCCAGCGATAGACGGACTGGTAGGTCACGCTTTAGCCTGACGATTCTTCATAAGTACCCAAGTTCATCAGCTCGACGTTCGCTCAACCCCATTCAAATCACTCAATCGAGCGCTCCCATCATGAAAGACCTGGCAATCTTCCTCGAAAACCACCCCGGCGCCCTCGCCGAGATGGGCGAGGCCCTCGGCCGCTCCGGCGTGAGCATCGAGGGCGGCGGCGCCTGGGTCGCCGCTGGCGCAGGTATCGCCCACTTCCTGTTCGAAGACGCCAAGGCCGCTCGCCAGGCACTAGAGGCGGCGGGCATTCGAGTCCTCGCGGAGCGGGAAGTGCTCGTTCAGAGACTCAACCAAGACCTCCCCGGCCAGCTCGGTCAGCTAACGCGCCGGATGGCTGAAGCCGGCGTCAACATCGAAGTGCTCTACAGCGATCACAACCATCAATTGATTCTTGTCGTGGACGACATCGTGCGCGGACGAGAAGGCTCCGCGGCGTGGACCCGCGAGCGTTGATCACCGCGCGCGAGCACCACATCCCGCCGCTTTTTCCCCTTCTTCGGAGGCAGCGCCTTCTTGGGTTCTGCCCCGATCCGGTGCCGCTGTACAACGACAACTCCCGCCACTCCCACCAGACGCGAATCGATCTCATGTCGCAACCCATTGCTATAGTAATACTTGCGAAAAGTACGGCTGCCATTGACACATCGCGCCCAAAGCAGTAGCGTTCCCCGGCCGATATCTCCAGGGAGGGAGATTGTGCGCAACGGGCTGCTCAGCCAAGCGCCCTCGGCCCAGGCGTCAAGGGAGTGATCGCCGATGAGTGTCTCGCTCAAATCCGTCTCGGTTCCCGTGCTCGACCTCAAGGCCCAGTACGCCACGATTCGCGACGAGATCGAGCCCGTGGTTCTCGAGCTGCTCGAAAGCCAGATGTTCGTGATGGGTCCGCAGGTCGCTGCGCTCGAGTCCGAGATCGCGGCGCTGTGCGGCACGAAGCGCGGCATCGGCTGCGCTTCCGGCACCGACGCCTTGCTCCTGCCCTTGATGGCCGCCAATATCGGGGCCGGCGACGAGGTGATCACCTCCCCCTACTCATTCTTCGCCACCGCCGGCTCCATCTGGCGAACCGGCGCGAAGCCCGTTTTCGTCGACATCGAGCCCGATACCTATAACATTGACCCCACGCAGATCGAAGCGGCCATCACATCCCGCACCCGCGCGATCATTCCGGTCCATCTCTACGGTCAAATGGCCGACATGGGCCCGATCAATCAGATCGCCAGGAAGCACGGGCTCTTTGTCCTGGAAGACGCGGCTCAGGCGATCGGTGCCCGCTATCACGAACATCCCTCCGGAAGTCTCGGTCATGTCGGTGCGTTCAGCTTCTATCCGTCCAAGAACCTCGGGGCCTTCGGTGACGCGGGCATGATGGTCACGAACGAAACCGAGCTCGGCCGTCTACTCGCACGACTGCGCGTCCACGGGATGGAGCCCAAATACCATCATCATGAGGTCGGTTTCAACTCGCGGCTCGATGCTCTCCAGGCCGCCGTGCTCCGCGTCAAGCTGCGCCACCTCGAGGCCTGGACTAACGATCGCCGCGAGGCCGCCGCACGCTATCAGAAGCTCTTCGACGACCTCGGTCTTACTGGCGTGATCAGCCTGCCGCGAGAGCGCGAGGGCTTCTATCACGTCTACAACCAGTTCATCATCCGCGTTCCCGCCTCCCTCCGCGACCCCCTCCGCGAATACCTGACCGCCCGCCAGATCGGCACTGAAATCTACTACCCCATCCCGCTCCACCTGCAGCCCTGCTTCAGCGCCTTGGGTCACACGAGCGGTGATTTCCCGAGCGCCGAAGCCGCCGCCCACGAAACAATTGCACTGCCGATCTATCCCGAGCTGACCGTCGAGCAACAGACCCACGTCGTTGGCTCGATCCGCCAGTTCGTCGAATTGCACGTCCAGCAGGCAGCTCCGACCAGAGCCGCGTGAAGCCAGCGATTCTGGTGTCGGATCCACGTTCGGGTCTCCCTTGACTGCTCGCCCCGCGCGGCTCACTCGATATGATTCTCGAGCCCGGCATTCGCGTTCCGTTTGTGGCGAGGTATGAATCCGTCGATAAGCAAGGTTAGCGCTTCGGTGTGCATCCGAGAGACATGCCCTCTGGAGCAGCTCAGAAGCTGGGTCACCTCCTCCTGGCTCTTGCGACCCACGTAGATCAGCCGGCAAATGAGCGCGTGCACCGGCGGCAAGCGCCGGAACCACTGCTCCAGGTCTTCCAGCGACTCGATTTCCGTGCCGACCGGCTTCTCGCCCTTGATCCCGACCACGCGTCCGTGTTGTTCCACGTTCGTGCCGAGTCCTTGAAACGAAGGTCGAACCGTTTCGAGGCCCCGCCAGTTCTCCGACAGCAAGAACCGGGCGTAATCCCGCAGCGCTCCCCGGATCCGGTGGCGCGCAAAGGTCGCGAAATTCACTTTCCGGTACGGATCGAACGTCCGGGCGGCTTCGACGAGCGCCATGTAGGCCGTCGATCGCAGCTCATCGCGCTCGAACTCCTGGCGCGCCTCGTACGCTCTGGCGAGCGATTCCGCCATATGCAGGTACCGAGTCGCCAGTCCGCGCTGGTCTTCACTCAGCCTCGGTCGAATTCCCCGTGCGCCGGATGCATCGGGCGGGGCCACGAATCAGCCCTCGGCCGATCCCCCGCGTCCAGCCGCCGCGCCACCCCCTTTGGCCCGCTCGTCCCAGGGAATGACCTCGCGTATTTTCTCGATGGCCCTTCACTCCGAGACCGTTTTTTGCCCACATTCCACCTCAGTGAGTCTTGTGGCGAAGTAGCAATCACACACGCCGGCGAATACCTGAGCCTGGTGGCTCGATTGGGCTCTGCTCGAGCCACAAGCCTGAGAATGACCGGTGAACGGTCCTCGATCCGCATTTCCCCGCTATTGCCGCTTCCGCGACCGAGGTCGGCTGCCTGCACGCTTTCGTGGTCGCGG
This sequence comes from uncultured Planctomycetota bacterium, assembly GCA_963823665.1. Taxonomy (GTDB): domain Bacteria; phylum Planctomycetota; class Planctomycetia; order Isosphaerales; family Isosphaeraceae; genus CAVXHV01. The sequence continues at coordinate 1,558,739 of CAWGMQ010000005.1, read as the reverse complement.
CTTCGGTACGTCATACGGCTCTGCGATCCGATGGTGCTCATAGACTCGTTTGATCTCTTTATTGAAATAAGTGCCGAGGGACGCGGCGCCCATCAGGCCGCGGTGCACCTCTTCAGGCACGAAGTAGTAAAGGTAGATTGCACCGCTCTGGAACAGTATTTCCAGCGTCCGGCACGACGCGTCGTAACCGACCTCACTGAGCACAGTCGAGACAACTGGTTCCCTCTCCATTCTTGACCTCTGCGATCAACCGTTCGGTTGCAGATAGAAGCTTCCTCGTCCTCCAGCCCGATCCGTTCATCCCAAGCTCGCGATCCGGAAAACGCTCCGCCCGCACAGCAAGCGCGGATGCGCCCCACCACCGCGCGGCACGGTCTGGACACCGCCTCTTCACCACGAAAGAATCAACGACACCCCGCCGCCGGGCCTTGTCCCGCAGGTTCAGTCAACGCCCAAATACACCTTTCGTATATCCCGTATCGTCAATCGAATCGCGCGAGTAGAATACTTATTCGGGTTTTCTTAAGCAGGTCTTGACAGAAATTATCCCGCGACAAGGATTCAATGCGCTGTCGCACGCAGATGATATTGTGTATACGAATATGACTGCCTTGAATACGGGTTATTGTTTTGTGAGAAAGGGATGTGATTTGTGCGGCGCAACGGATCGAAAAACGTGGAAAACACCGGGCAGCGGCGAGAGCGCGGGCCAGCGCTCGATCGTGGCGAAGCCTTTCCGGTTGGCGATTCCGACTGGGTCGCGGCCGTGCGCCAAAGGCTCGTCGTTTGGTACGGCGATTCCGGGCGGAACCTGCCGTGGCGGGCAACCCGGGATGCGTATCGCATCCTCGTCTCGGAGATGATGCTGGTTCAGACCACAGTCGCCGCCGTGATTCCTTTTTTCGAGCGATTTGTGACCCGCTTTCCCGACGCGGCCGCGCTAGCCCGCGCCGATGAAGCCGAAGTGATCAAGGCGTGGGAGGGCCTGGGCTATTACCGCCGCGCACGGCAGCTCCATGCGGCCGCGCGCACAATCGTGCGCGACCATAGAGGCGTGATGCCGGACGACCCGGCGGCGATCCGGGCTCTGCCGGGCGTCGGCCGCTACATCGCCGGCGCAATCCTCTCCTTTGCAATGGATCGGCCGGAGCCCATCGTCGAAGCAAACAGCCAGCGCGTCTTGGCGCGTCTGCTCGCCATTCGTGAGGATATCAAGGTCGCCTCCACAAAAGATCGGCTCTGGCAGGCTGCCGCGCGCCTGGTGCCGCCTGAAAGTCCCGGTGCGTTCAACCAGGCGCTCATGGATCTGGGAGCTTTGGTCTGCACGCCGCGTGAGCCGGGCTGCCTGGTTTGCCCGTTGTCGCCGCTCTGCCAGGCACGGCGCCTCGGCCTCCAAGATAAACTGCCGGTGTCGACCCCGAAGGCCCCCCCGCTCCAGGTCACCGAGGCCGCGGTCATTCTGGTACGCGACGGCCGCGTCTTGATCCTCCAACGAGCACCCGGCGGACTCTGGGAGCGCTTCTGGGAATTCCCCACGGTGCACCTCGAAGGAGTGAATCCAGCCGGCAGGCCGGTGGGCTCTCCCGGTGATCTTCAGGAACCCATCAAGCTCATGACATCGCTCACCTCCCGGATCTCTCCGCCCAGCAAAACCATCTCCTACAGCGTCACCAAGCACCGGGTGAAGCTGATCGTCCACCTGGCCCGTGCCTCCTCCGGCGAAGTCAGACCCGGCCTCGGATTCCTGAGCGCCCGCTGGGTCGAGCCCGAGCGCCTCGGCGAGTTTGCCTTCAGCTCGCCCAATCGCCGGCTGATCGCCTGGATTGCGTCATCGTCAGAATTCCATGCGCTCGAACGCCTTGATTCCGATTCGTAGGGGAACAATCGTTCCCAGAACGCTGATGACCAGGCTGATGATCACCGCGATCGAGAGCCCCGCTCGAAGCCCGCCGTGCGAGAGTGCAAGAGTGGTCGCGCTCGGATACTCGACGCTCAGGAAATAAAGATGGCACGGAATCGCCATCGCCGTGACGATGGCGAATATGTAAACCAGGCTCACCAGCAGGTTGAGAGTGCCGCCGAAGCCGACGGCAATCTTGGAAGGGTCAGTCTCGCGCAGGTTGGGCAGTCGCGCGCCGAGCCCCACGCTGATCCCCGAGAGACCCGCGCACAGCACGGCCACCATCGCAAGGTGCAGCGCGATCATCACCGGGCCCATCCCGAGCATGACGTCGGACAGGAACACCAGCCCCTCCGTCGCCAGGATCGAGATCCCGACCGAGAAAGCAAACTTGCCCCAGAGGATTTGCTTTCGCCCGAGCGGAAGCAGGCCCAGGACCCAGAAATTCCGGCCTTCGAGCGAGAGCAGCGGGAAGATGAACCGGCTGGTGAACGTCGAGAGGATGAGCGCCGTCACCGACAGGTTCAAGAAGCTGACCATGTTCCGCCACGTGGGGCTCTGAACGCCGTACCCGAGCCGCGGAATATTCAGGAAATAGAACGCCAGCAGCCCGAAGAAGATGAGGAACTGAGACCATTGCGCCGGGTCGCGGCAGAAGGTGCGAAGGTCTTTGAGCAGCAGCAAGCGAATCGGCCGGGGAACGAAGAAGAACAGGCGGTGGAAAACCTCGTCGACCGCGTGAAACCACTTTCGCCGCCGGCTGCTGCGGATTCCCTGCGCCCGGCAGTACCCCCGGAAGTAGAGGTCGCGCGCCACCGCCGCCGCTGCCAGGTACGCAAGCGCCGCATGCGCCGACAGCACCATGAGGTAATAGCCCGACCGCGACCATTCACCGCGCGCCGAGGCCAGCAGCCCGGCCGACATCCACCGGCTCGGCCAGAGCGGGTTCTGGCAGAAGGCCAGCCGGTTCTGAATGTTGCCCAGCCAGTCGCCCGTCAGCGTGTCCCCGGGCGTGCGCCAGAGGCGAACCGCCAGCGCGACGAAGAGCGCCAGAATCGTGATGATGCCGGCGGCGAGCACTCCCTTCTGTCGCTTGGGAAAAACGTTGGCCACCACGATCGCGACGATCGCGCCCAAGCTCCCCGCAATCAGCACGAACATCAGCAGGTAAATCACGAACATCGCGTAAAAGGCGGCCGGCGCTTCGGTCGTTAGCCCGTAAGCTGCCATCAGCGGCGACCCCAGCAGAAAGAAGCCCCAGCTTGAGATGGCCACCGATTCAGCGAACTTGTAGGCGAAGATCCGATCGGTCGTGGCCGGCGTCGAAAGCAGAAACGCCCCTTCCCGCGAATGGAAGAGCCCCGTGTACGTGATGATGCCCGTCGAGAAGAACAGCATGATCGAGATCGACAGGAAGAACATGCTGAACAGGTACTCGAACATCGTCCGGAACAGCTCGTCCGACAGCCCGATGTACTCAAAACCGCCCAGAAAAAGCGCGAAGAGCCCGAGCCAGAATATCAGGCTGCAAATGAGGACCATCGACAACCGCAGCCTCGAGCCGGAAAGCAGCGAGGCAATGGTATTTCGCGTCAAGCGCCAGCGCAGCCAGCGCAGCGCGCGGGCCGTTTGCATCGCGGTGACCGGCGTCGTTGCTACCCCCTGTGGGTTGGTGACGGCAAGGCTCATGGCACTCTTCTGGCTAGGTCGTTGGAGATCGCCCCGGTTTCTTGGACGCGGTTGTCTCCCGTGAGCTTCAAGAACAACTCTTCGAGCGGCCCGCGGTGCTGCACCTGCATGCGAAGCTCCTCGAGCGTGCCCACGGCCAGCATCCTTCCCCGATCGACAATGCCGATTCGGTCCGCCAGCTCTTCCGCAATCGCCAGCAGGTGGGTCGACATCAAGACTGTACAGCCCGAACGGGCCTGCGCGATGAACAGGTCCTTGACAATCCGCGCGCTCCGCGGGTCAAGACCCACCAGCGGCTCGTCCACGACCAGCACCTTCGGCTCGTGCACCAGTGCGGAAGCAAACACCACTCGCTGCTTCATACCCTGCGAGTAGGTCTCGCACAGCTCATCGGCGTAGTCGCTCATCTCGAAGGTTTCGACAAGCTCTTCAATCCGCCGGGCCGACTCTTGCCGGTCCAGCCCGTACATGTCGACCACGAATTTCAGGAATTCCCGCCCCGTCAGCTTGTCGTAGAGATAGGGCTGGTCGGGAACATACCCCAGCAGTTGCCGCGCCTGCTGGCTCGATGAGTCGTAGCCCCCCACCCGCACCGTCCCGCTGTTGGGCGAGAGCAGCCCGCAGATCATCTTGATCGTCGTCGTTTTGCCCGCCCCGTTCGGGCCCAGAAACGCGAATAGCTCGCCCGGCCGGACCTCGAGGTCGAGGTCATCAACCGCGCACTTGGTACCGAACCGCTTGGTCACGCCGCATAGTTCGATCATTTGCCTGCGATTCCCGGCTTGGGGCTCGTCGGAAGACTGCCGTCCGACTCAGCTCGCCGCTCCAGCACCAGCGTCACGAACCAGAATGGCACCTCTTGCCGCAAGATCAGTCCGTCGGTGCGCACCCACGTCTTCATCGAAAAGGGAGACGTGCGGTGAACAACCTCGAACGTCGTGACTGGATTGCCTTCCCAGTTAATGAGTGCCCGTCGAACCACATCGACTCGAACCGATTCGACCTGACCGGATATCATGTTGATTCCCTTCGATTCCCACCGTTGGCCCACGTGCAGTCCGGGCAGCCTGTCTTGCGGTCCCAGCACGTCGTGGACCACGCTCCGCGGCTCGTACGCGAGTGACAGTTTGCGATTGAGAATGTCGCTCCATCCGTGCGATTCGATCTCCATCTTCCTCCCATTGACCTTCCCCGTCACCGTCATGATCTCGGCATCCGCCCGCCCCTTGTCCACGACCCTCAAGCTGAACGAGCTGAGATTACCGGATTGGCCCACCAGGTAGACGCTCTCGACCCCCACGCGCAGGCTCGGTCTGCTTGCAAACGGAGTCCGTCTGAACAAATCCCCCGCGTCCAGTTCAGAATGATTCTTGAGCTCGAAGGACCCGTCTGCTCGCCGCGACGAGCTCGTGATCGATTCGCCGACGGTCCGGCGCACGTCCGGGTGTCGCAGGTCGTCGACGACTTGAATGTTCCACCGAACCGGCCGGCTCGAGTCTCCGGCCAGGGCAATCGCTCGCAAGTCGGGCGCGTAGCCCTGCGTCAGCTCGGGCAGCACATCCCAGGTGAGCAGCAGGAACGCGGCAATCGACCAGTAAATCAAGATCCCCAGCGAGACGAACCGCGATGGCATGGCGCCCCCCCCTTCTCCCCAATTCGTTTAATGTATGCTATGTGCCCTGACCCGTTCGGAACAATGGCCGTATCAACCTCTCCGAACGAATTCGACCGCGTCTCCGTAGAAAGTAAGTCGGCCATGCTCGCATGGACATCCGGCGTTTTCGTTGATTCTTCGCATCGGGTGACGGGCTAATTTGGTCAAGAAGTGCGCGATTAGCGGAAAATCCGCATCACGGCGCTCCCTGGCTGCCAGCCCGGGTTGACCGTAACCGCGGATGGTCGTATCCTTCATGTACGGATAGGCCACCTCTCTCTAAAGGATTCCTCGGTCCGCAACCTGGCTCGACGCCCCCGAGCGCTGGTCGTTTACCGCCCTTGCGTCCCATTCACTCACGGATCGGGATGTCCAATGCAAAAGACCACGAAGAAGAGGCTCTTCCGCGCAGGACTCGGCCTCTGTGTGCTCGCCTCGATCCCCCTGGGTGCCTGGCTCTCCCTCACTTACGAGCCCTCCTATTACCGTGCAATCGTCGGCCTTTCCCGCGAACAGCGCGCGGCCGCGCCAAGAAGTTCGTCGCCCAGAGCCTTCAGCTTCGCAACGATATCTGTAACGAACCGAGCTGGGAGGCCGTCTTCACCGACCAGGAGGTCAACGCCTGGCTTGCCGAAGATCTGGTCATGCACTTCGCCGACCGGCTTCCACCCGAGGTGCACGAGCCCCGTCTGCTTTTCGAGCCCGAACGGATCGTCCTCGCCTTCCAGTTGCGGCAGGGGGGCGTCCAATCGGTCATCACCGTCGTGGCTCGCCCGCGTGTGCCCGGCGGAAACACCATCGAGCTGACCCTCGAAAAGATCCGCGCAGGCATTCTGCCGGTTCCGGCCGACCATATCCTCGACCGGATCATCGAGTATGCACGCTGCCATGGGATTGACGCTGAATGGGCCCGAAAAGAAGGGTATCCCGTGGTCCTCATGCGCTATACGCCCCACATCGAACGAGAGGACGTCCAGCTCGAAGAACTTCAAATTCGCGACCATCAAATCCGGCTCGCCGGCCGGTCCGACCGAGCCAAAGGCGCGTTCGCTCGACCCACGCTTCCCTCCTGGAAAGTCCTTCAGTCGAAATTCCCAGCGCGTAAGACCCACGAGCCGCTCGCACCCGAGCCCTCCGCCGATCTCCGCAGATCGACCTCGCCGACCAGTTGAGACCCGCTCAGTTCGACCCGCACATGATCGTCCGACCATTCGAGCACACGGTAAGTTCCCGCCTCAACCCGCTTCACCCATCCTCGATTGCCTCCAACCTCCCCTTCATATTCAAGATAGATCTTGCGATGGTCCCCCAGCGCCCGTGCCGCGAGATCCCGTCCTGAAACAATCGGCTCGTCGATAGCCCAGGTGCGCAACGAGTCCCCAGACTCGAGCATCAAGTCCCAGTGCACTCCATTCCAACTGTGCTCAAGCAAGACAAATCGCGGCATCAGACCTCCTGAACCGGCAGGATAAGGAGCGGAGATTTCCCGCCGCGAATGTTCCGCCAAGTTTCCCCCCCTTAAGAAGGGGGGCCAGGGGGGGCCGTCCCGGCGGCCGCCATCACAAAAGCGAGTGTTCCGCCAAGTTTCCCCCCCTTAAAAAGGGAGGGGCCAGGGGGGGTCCGGCCCGGCGTCCGCCTACTGAGAGTCGATCGACGACACCACTCCTGCTCCTGCTCCTGCTCATACCCGTACTCCTGGTCCCACTAGTCCCGCCCGCTCCGCCGACAACTGACCACTGACAAGGCAGTTCGTTTTGTACATTCGTCGCGCGTCCTTACGCCACAAGGACTACGGGAACGCACTCGCTCGGTCAAGGTTGCGAGCCACAGGCCGAATTCGAAGCCGAAACCCTGCCCGCGAGAGCACGTCGCTTTGACCAGAATCGCCAAGTCGCGGCTTGCGAAGCGCGCCCCCCCCGAATTCAGGTCCGCGGCACTCCGCAAGTGCAAATGCAAAAACGGCTTGGGTCGATCCCACAGCTTTTTCCCCCCTGGATCAAAATGATACCAAAGTGATACCAAAAAATTGAAAATCCTCGCCTTCTTCCCAGTTCAGTGTCCGGGGGAGCGAATTCTGCTCTCGACTGACGACTCGGCAAAGCCGCCACGGCCCCTTCGTAGGGTGGGTGTAACCCACCATCCCATATCGTATTACGACCGGTGGGCTGCACCCACCCTACGTACTGCCGCCCATTAATGGTGTTACCTTAGCGTCGCGTCCGTTGAACCACGCCGGAGTCGCCTCGCGCAACGGCCAAGTCTGCCCGGGTTTCGGTTCTGGTCTCAGCCTCTTTGTCCATTGCGGTAGTGTGCATTGCATTGCACTCAATGCGTGAATTTCACCACTGTGCTCAGAAAGAATGAGTGGAGATCGACGAGAAGGGTAGGAAAGCAAAGGGGAGCCGCCCATCGCGCGAGCATCGCGCGTTCGCAGACTCTGCACTAAGTATAATATGCGACGGGTTTCAGCGATCGGCAATAAAAGCGTCCAAAAAAACTGCAATCCCTCAATCGATACGGCTGCAACGTCAGGACCTACGGCTTTGCGCGATTTCTTTGTTAATTGTGAACACGCGGTCGAATCAAAACGCGTGCTCCGTCATCCGATCGGTCGTCGAGGGAACATTATTCCAAGCGAACAATGAACGCTGCGCAACGCCGCTGCCCTGACCATTGAGTTCACGCGCTTTGGGTTCGTTCGTGCAATTCAGCCACGTTGTCAAGTCACCGTTCATGGGTGTTTTCGTGATCCAACCTTCACTCCAATTCCAGGTTACGCATTTCCAGCCACCTGAGCTGAGTTGGGTTCGTTCGTCACATTTTGCGACTCAACGGATTGGCGTTTCTGCAGTAGCCGGACCTGAACTGCAGCGCCGAATCCGACCCCAAAAGGGCGAAGCTCTTCCCTCATTCGTGAGATTCGTAAGATTCGTGGTTCGACGTCCCCCGCCATGTCACCCGACAGTCTAGCCACGCTTCGCACGCTCCAAATAAGTAAAAACGAATGGGACAAAATGAGACGAAATGAGACGATTCACCCTGAAAAAGTCTCACCTCGCTCGCCGTCTTGAACCCCGTCCGATGACTGGCCGGAACGCCCGGAAGCAGCACGGAAATCCTGAGATCCAAAGAGGATAACGCCACGAGTGCCGTCCGTGATCCCTGAGCTCAACGGATGAAACTCAGCCTCAACGTGGTCGAGCCCCGTCTCACACACGACACAGCCCAGAATTCGGCGGAATCTCGTCGTGCGCCGACCCCCCTCTAGAAGGGCATTCCGGCCCCGATTTTCCCACGGCACAGGCGTGGTCACGTCGAGCTGAGATCCTCGAGCACGCGCTCGAGCATACGAAGCAGTCATTCCCGGTTCCAGAGAGGTGGGTGGCTCGCCCCCCGACTCCAGTGTCGGCGATCGAGACTGAGCTACATCTATTATGGGCCGACTTTCGCGATTCGGCCATTTCATCGACCAGAAAACCTTTGATTTTTATTCCGATCGCATCAGATCCAACGATCGACGCGATCGCGGCCCGCGAATCGAGAGCCAACGCGCATGTTCAATTTGCAGGAACTGCTAAGCGTTGTGGGGCTTCCGGCCCGCTAGGGATTGCTGTCCGCCCTCGACAGTTCGAACCGCCCGCAGGGACTAACCTGACGACGCTTTCTCCAAAGGTCTTGCTTTTCGCGGCGTCGATCCCATACCGTAAAAACAGCCCCGAAAAAGGAGCATCCCATGAGAGGATTGCTGGCCGCGATCCCGTTTGTATTCCCCGTCTTCGTCGCCGCCCAAGACCCCGTCGGCTCTGTCAAAGACGCCCCCGCCCGGATCACGCCCGAAATGAAGGCGAAGACGGAAACCATCGCCCGGGCACTCGAGGGTCTCACGCCCGAAGGCTTCACGAAAAAGAGCCTTGTTGAACGCTACACCGAAGCCAACTTGTACGAGAAGATCAACGGCCGGTCCGAACTGTTTCAATCCTACGACGTGACGGGCATGACCTTCGTCACCTTCTCCAAAGCGGACGACCCAGCCAAATTCATCGACGTCTTCCTCTACGACATGACCACCCCCCTCGGCGCCTTCGGCGTCTATTCGGTCGAGCGCTCTTCTGGCAGCAAGGCCATCGCAACCGGCGACGGCGGCCACCGCACCGGGGCGGATTTATTCTTCCGGAAGGGCCAATACTACGCGTCGATCCTGACATCGGGACGCGACGAGGAGGTCCAGAAAGCGGTATCGGCCTTGGCCGATACTCTGGCGAATCGCCTCAAAGGCGAAGCGGCGCAGCTATGGGGTCTCGCCATGCTCCCGGCGAAGAATCGGATCGACGATACGGTCCAATACTTCATGGTCGATGCCCTGGGGCTCGACTTCCTGACCAATGCGTTCATGGCCCAATACCGCGACGGCGAGGCCAAGTTCACCGGCTTCGTCGTGCGCTGCAAATCAGCGGATAACGCCGCAGAAGTCCTGGCCAAGTACAAGGCCCACCTCGAAGAATTCGGCGACATGGCCGAACCGGCCAAAATCGAAGGGGCGTCGGTCATGTTCGCCGACGTGGGCGGCGGCGACTTCGACGCCGCCTGCCAGGTCGGCGACGTCATCGCCGGCGTCACGGCGGTCAAGGGCCGCGACGCGGCCGTCAAGGCCATGACCTTCCTGCTCAAAGGACTGACGATCCCGAAACGGCCGGCGTCGATCAAGCCCTGACGAACAGCTCCGCCGAGCGCTGAACGGCTGTGAGGTTCTCTTTGAAATGGGCGAAGTTCTGCATGTCTGAATTGACCACGTCGACGCCGTGGGCGAGGACAAACGCGTAGGACCGTTGCCAGGGCGAAAGCCCCGATTGCATAAGCTTGTCGCTATAGTGCCCGTCGAAGGCGTTCGCCAACTCCTTACCGCCGCGGGACGATAAGTAGCGGGCCGCCTTCATACCGACGAGACCGATGCCTGAGTCCCGGGCTCGCTTCAGTGTGGGTTGAAGCTCGACCATCGTTTGCGTGCCCTTGAGGAGACTCTTCGAATCCCAGTCGTACCACCCGGCGGGAGTGATGGCGATCATGGCGAGGTCGTACCAGCCCGTTCCAATCATGGCCTCGAGCACTTGCTGCGCCCGCTTATGGCTACTCACGCCCCAATGGCCCACCTTCCCGGCCTGTTTCGCCTTGAGGAAGGCCTCATGCATTTGCTCGCATTGGACGACCTCCGGCTCGCCGACGCCCATGAGGTAGTAGGCGTCCACATAGTCGGTGCCCAGATCGATGAGGCTCGCATTGAGCAGCCCCGTCCAGTGATCGGCCAGAAACTTGCCTTGCTCGACGGTCAACGGCTTGCCCGCTTCGTAGCCGTCGATGGGACGCAACGGCGCTTTGGACGTGACCCAGATCTTGCCGCGGTGCTCCGCGAGGAAGGGGGCGAAGGCGCGCTCGCTACCCTTGTAATAGGCGTTGGAGCCGAGATCGTAGAAGTTCACGCCCACGTCGAACGCCGCCTCGAGCAACCGAACGGCCTTCCCGCCCATGAGCGCCGCCCCGCCGCCGAAAACGAGGTGGCTGCACATGAAGTTCGTCCGGCCGAGCTTGCGGTAGGGCATGCCGCTCCGCTCGTTGCGGTGGATCAGGCCGTCGGCCGGCGCGTCCTGGGCCCGCGCCGACGGCGCGACGGCCGCCGTGGCAGTGGCGGCGGCGGTGGTCTTGATGAATGCCCGGCGGTTCATCTCGTACGGCGCGGTCATGGCGCTACCCCCTGCGGCTGGACGATCCCGAGATTATTACATCCTACCACTCTAGGCTGGACGGGCGCATCGCGTCAACCTTCGCCGCCTTTCGAGTTTCACCTCGGGCTTGCGCGGAACGATCCTGTCCCGCAGAGTCGTCATCCGCTGGGCGTCATCCGGGTCCAGGTCGAGCTCCCTGGCGATCTGCTCGTTGGAGAGGTTCAAGCGCATGAAGTCCAGGACCAAGACTCACACCCTCAGCGACTGGTGGTGCCCGGCAAAGATCGCGTCGGTCAGACCCTGGCCAGCTACGCCACCCGCGTCGCAGAAAAGCTCCGCCGCAACCGCCGCCACGCCGGCCAGATGACGATCTTCTTGCAGAACAGCCCCTTCGACCCGAAGGAAGCCTATTGCAGCCGCCAGGCCAGCTTCCATCTCCCGCACCCCACCAGCGACACCGCCGAGCTGATCCACCACGCCTGAACGGCTCTCTCCCGCATTTACCTACCCGGCGTGCGTTACAGCAAATGCGGCGTCATGCTCACCGAGCTTACCCCCGACACCGAGCACCAAGGTGATTTCCTCGACAACCGCGACCGTGCCCGCAGCAAGCGGTTCATGGCGACCCTCGACGCCATCAACCGCCGCATGGGCCGCGACAGCCTCTTTTACGCCGCCTCCGGCATCAAACGCGATTGGGCCATGGCCGCCACCATGAAAACCCGGCACTTTCCTACCGACTGGGATCAGATCATGCGGGTGAGAGCGACCGGCTAAACCGCTGCTCCTTTAACCGCGAGCGACGAACTCAGGCTCGAGGCGACGTGTCCGCAAGTCAGCAGGTTCTGTATCTGTAGATGCAGCCGATGAGGAAGTGTCTAGAATAGAAGTTGCCTGGATTCTGACTCTACTTTCACAAGTCAACTGCGTGTTCTTAAATCTTACATGAGACAAGCTCAAGAGCGGTGCATGTCTAATCTGTTAGAAGACCTCTTGAGCGAATTGAACAGAACCATTTTCTATCGTGAGTTCTCGTTTGCCCGAAACGTCTTTTTCAAAACACCAGGTGAGTCAAAGGAGTTCGCCGACCATGTGGTCTGGCTTGACGATATGTTGTTCATTTATCAGTTGAAAGAACGGGAAACAACTGCAAATGAATCAGCAGAGAATGAGCAACGATGGTTTGAAAGGAAGGTCGTCGGCAAAGCAACAAAACAGATTCGAGACACGCTCAGGTACTTGGACAGCATCACACATATAAGCGTTGAGAATCAACGTGGGCATACCTTCACGCTCAGCCGTGCGAGGGTGAACAGCATTATCAAGCTTATCCTCTATAAAGCGTCCGACCTACTTCCTGTTGAATGCCGTCGTGTGCGTCACCACATCAGCAAGACCGCCGGGTTTATTCATGTCTTGCCGTGGGAGGATTATATTGGCATCTGTCGCATTCTGCTGACGCCGGCCGAACTCAAGGATTACTTTACAGTCAGGGAAGAGGTCATCAAGCAGGTCGGTCAGCGTGGGCAACACGTTCCGAGCGAACGTGCGCTTCTTGGGCACTTCCTGTCCGGTCTCACGGAGCCGATTTCGGAGCGTTTTCGCATTTACGTACACACTTTTCGGCACGACCCGAGTGAGTTCGAACTTCATCCGTTCTTTCGTGATCTTGGCGACAAGTTCGAGAATGATAAGGACTCCAAGGGCGAAAGAATCTATTACAAAATTCTAGCGGCGTTCGCGGAGCTGAATCGGGTAGAACTGAAGGATGTCATTACCTGTACCGACGATTGCCTCGAAATGGTACGCAAGGGTGCGTGCTCCGGTGCGACGCGTATGGTATCGCTGGGTAACCAATGCGGATTCGTGTTTGTCGCGGTAAATATCGAATCTATATCGCGACAAGAAAATATGTTGCATAATTTAACAATGCTTTCTAAGCACGAAACTAGGTTGCCTCGACACGTGGGTATTTCATTCGCGAAAGAAGGGCCCGAGTGGTTGATCAACTGGTATTACCTCAATTGTGTGTGGGAATCCGACTTTGAGCTTGATGCCTTGGTAAAACAGTTTGATTTCTTCCGGCCGTTCGTTGTCGAGAGACGTACTATGTATCACTTCGTTCATTGACATTTAGGTATCCGGTTAATCCGAATACTCACTTGAAGTTATATTGATATTCCGCTCAACAGTAGTCCCCGTCACCTTTCTCCGTTTTCGGTCATACAGCCCCCTCGCGGGCAGCTCTGCACGCCGGGTCACTACGGTTTCCTGTCGAACTGCCTCCGACACGAGAAGGTTGCCGCCTGCCAGGCAATGCTCGACAAAGAGTCGGCTCCTGAGTGCCCGCTGGCCACTCCCGCTGTTGAGCCGGTAGTGTCCGACACTAAGCCCGCCCGGACCACTGTATGACCTCGGTGCGGAAAAGGGCGCTTGTTCGTCGTCGAGCACCTGCCGCCGATCCCGATCGATTCAGTGAGCTTGGAGCAAACAGGAGGAAGTCCGGTGCTTGATACGTCCTGAAGACCGGGAAGTAAGATCAAGAGAGGCCGAAAACAAAGCCACTTTTCGCAGTGGGACGAAGATTCCCCGTCGTATGATCTGGCTGCGCTGGGGAATCTTAATTGTCGTCGGCGGGGAAAAGATCCCGCTGCGCTGGGGAATCTTAATTGTCGCCGGTGGGGAAAGTTAATTGTCGCTGATCATCAGTTCAACGAATTGTATCCAAAGTGCCGCCACGGCCCTTGGGATCGCCGATCGCGTGCATAGGCACTTCGGATACAATCCTCTTCGTTATCCGAACTATTACCGGGGGTCTATGAACGATCAGACAAGGAGTGCTGGGCGGCAGATTTTGCCGATCGCATCCCATTCCGGCATTCACCGGCGGATTGCCCGTCGATCTCCGCGAGCAGGTGATGCGAGCCATTAACGCTTCGCAGCTCCGCACCCCTTCGCCCCAAACCCGCCGGGCGTATGAAAGCGACCTCGACCAGTTTCTCGCCTTCGCTGGCATCGAGGCTGGTGCCTGGGAGCAGCTTGTCCACGTCCGACCCAACCAGGGAACGCGGCAGCGATATAATTGATTTGCAGGAATTCGCCGGCCACGCCGATCCACGCACGACCCCAGACCTATATCCGAAGCCGCGACCGGCTCAGCAAAAGCCCAACCTATGTTTTGAAATACTGACCGAACCAACGACCCGATCCCGCTCGATGAAGTCGAGCGGATCGCGACTTAGCGGAACTAAGGTACGATGCCGCAGAAAAAGCATCACTATGTGCCCCATTTCTACCTGAAGCATTTTGCAAGTAACCCACGGCGGGTCAACATCCTGAATCTCCGCGATTTCAAAGCCTATCCTGACGGCAACCTAAAGGCCCAGTGCTACCGCGACCATTTGTACGGATTGGACGATTCCCTAGAAAAGTTCCTCGCCGAGCTGGAAAATGCCGCCGCTCCCGCAATTGCTTCCATCGTTCAGACTTCAAGACTGCCCGATCACTCTAGCCAGCAATACCGTCATGTGTTGCACGTTCTTGCGATGCAAATGCTGAGAACACCGGTAGCCATTAGCAAAGTCACCCAGATGTTGGACAAAACTAAAGAAAACCTTCGAGCGTCCTACGGCGGTATTTCGCCACGCTTGGATAAACAACTGACCCTTGCACCTTACGAGGCCGCAAAAATCGCCCTTAGCCACTTTCGCCTAATCTATGACTGTTTCGAGGGTCTAAACTGCCACCTACTCGTAAACCGCACGGCTCGCTCTTTTATCACATCAGATAACCCTGCCTTTAAATACAACCTATTCTCCGAAACGGTACGAGGTCATGGCATGCTCGGTGCCGCCCAGTGCGGCTTCATGCTGTATACACCGATTTCACCACGGCACCTTCTCATGTTATCTGACAAGGAAATCTATAAATGCGCGCCCATCCACCAGAATGTCACCGTAGTCGATTCGCTAAGTGATGTATGCCAGCTTAATAAAATGCAAGTCGTCAACGCCGACTGCAATCTCTTGTTTTCTCAGTGGGCAGAGTGCGATGACCTTACGCGATTAACACGGAAATATGCATCCCTGCGGAAGCACAAAACAACCACGGTGCGCGAATTGCTTCCAGCGGACGGCATGCCAGGCAATGGCATACTCCAAACCTATGAGCAAACCGCGATCTTAGGTCTGAAGCTTTCATTCATCAGTATCCGCAGGGGAGCCAAACGCATCCCGCTTCAGGGCCGCCTGACGAAGTGCCGGGAGCCATTTGACGTCAGCCACCTGCGACCCAGGCCGAGCGATCCTGGATGGCGACCTTATGTGGCGAAGAAATGAGCACATTACCAGCCTAGCAGCAAATTGCGGAGATTATTTCTCCTTTACCCTGTCGCATGCCTCACCGGCGCCTTTCAGCGGCAAGAAACTCGTTACAGCATCACAAAAGTTGACTTTGATTCATCTCCCGAGTTCCCCTATCCAAAGAGGTCGGTGGCCCGATCCGGCATCGGCACCGAGCCGCTCGTAGAGAAACCGCTGGTTTGATTAACAGCCCCTCGAATCGAACACCGCCGCCCGTTCCTAAGATCGAATGACGCCGCGAACTCCGTTGGGCTCCGCGCCGGCGCGCGTCGGTGTCGTCGGACCCGTGCCAGCAACACATCCTGTATCCGGGCGTAGGCACTCCTAGCGCCGTGTGGATTCGGTCAGCGCTCGACTCAGTGCGAGGCGTCGGAGCACGCGGTACTCGGGCGCTGGTTTCGACAAGAGCATGAGAGAACGATCCTCCGAATCAAACCGCCTTTCGAATGTCGAATGTCCAAAGCGGGACACCCTGCTTGGACCAGCGACGTCGCACGCTACCCGAGTGCTCTGGAGGGGGGGAAAATAGGCCGAATGAATCTAATCATCGAGAAACTTCCAATCATCTTCGAGTGATGATAATCGGATTGCGGACGGGCACGGGCTGGATGGACAGGCGATTCATGAGATGAGCATTCGGCAACGCTTGCATAGCAGGCTGCGGATCTGCATGCGACTGCCCGAAATCGACCAGCTCCGCCGCGAACGCTACTCGTTGCTGGGGGGCGAAGTCCAAGCCCGGCGGATAGGCTGCAATCTCCTCATACGCGAGCTCCAGCAGCCACATATCCCCTTCTGCTTGTACCTTCCCGCCGGATTTGTATCGGGCGAGCTTATAGGTCCGGTAGATGACCGGGTAAGTGTTGTGCGAGCCGCGGGGTGGTCTGAGCGCATCGTCATCCGGCCGCATCTTGAGTTTGGCGGATACCCTCCGGCATGCCCAGAGCCCATTAGCGGCCTCGTTCACGGGCGGATCGTAGCAGACCACCAAGCGGAGCGCGGGATCGTCCGCAGCCGTGAGCCAGACGAGAGGGATCGGCAGTTGCACCCTGACAATATCTTTGGTCGACTCCATGTACCCTTGCCAGAGGATCACCGCGGAGCCGGCGGTGGGTGAGAGCAGCTTGGAACACTGGGCCTTCCCGTATCCGAGGGTCCTCTCGATCAGTTCACGGATCGAGTGAACGTGCGGCGGCGGGGTGGCGGTCAGTGTTAGAAAGGCCCGTGCCGTTACAGCGAACGGCCGTGTCCCAGGGGCGCAATGTTGCTGGAGACGATCGAGCGTTAGGGCCGCCTCGCGGGCGAGCAAAGGAGCGGCAAATGACGTCCCGATCTTGTCCTCCGGCAGCGCGGCTCCCGAGAAGCACCAAACACCGAGTTCAGGCGCATACCCGTAGCTTGCGTCAGTGTTACCCCCTTCGGCACTGAACGACGGGATCGGCGCCTCGCAGAGCCCAGGGCCGACCCGACAGAACGGGCTTGGCCACCCGATCTCCGTCACAAGACCACTCGCAGACAACCGCGAAACGAATGATCCGCAAACGAGCGTATTGAATCCGCAAGTCCACGGACCGAGAGCCCACCTGGCGTCATTGTGATGTTCGGGATATTCCGGGTTTGGCACGGCCCCAGGAACTGAATTACCCGCCGCGACGACGACAATCGAATCGATCGCAAAAACGAAGTTGTCCAAGTCACGAAGATTGACTTTGTGCTCGTTTCGCTCGACCTCCGAGAATGACGAGAGAGGGCCATCGTACCCGAAACTTAGATTGAAGACTCGCACGTCCGGAGCTGCACCGGCGATGCCAGCCATCGTTTCCATTACAAGCTTGTCGTCGACCTCACCACGGCCTCGCCTGCGCGTAACGCCGGGATGCACACCGACCATTCCATCATAGAAGCTACATGTCCCTGGGCTTTCTAACAATGCATCAGGTGTCTCGCAATCACCGAAGACGATCCTGGAAGCGACGTAGGAGCCGTGATTGCCGATCGGAGCTCTTGGTGCCCCGATCGGTACAAATTGCCCTCGCTTGAATGGGCGCAGCCGTCTATGGTCGCTGGGAACCCCAAGATCCAGGATCGCGACGCAGGGCAGCGCAGTCGGGTCAGCCTGGACCGGCGGCGCGGTTCCGGTTGCCGGAGCCCTGCTCAGCGGGGACTTACCCGCCGCTACGGAGTACAGGGGAGCGTGGATCGACTGGACGGAGAAAAAATCGCGGGCGATTCGCTCAATCGATTCGCGCGATGCCAAGCCGCGCAGCCACCTTCGGCCGGAGAAGTCACTGCCCGTGCCCGTCAGCTTCTCCGCGTTCTTGAGGCTCGCCGCAATGGCTCGTAGTACCTGCTCGACCTCGACTCTGGCCAGCACCGGCTGCAGTTCGAACACCACTTCCGCCAGTGCTAGGGTCGGAAGATGATTCAGCCAGTCTTGGTCGACCCGCAACTGAAACGGGATGACGTCGAATGACTCAATTGTGACCCAACGTGACTGCTCACGCGCACCCAGTGTCGCTAGGGAGGCCGAACGCTCGCGCAGCTGCTCGACCGTGGCCCTCTTCGCGTGGACGATTGCCTGGCCGTTATCCGTGACCTGGAGAAGGTCCATACCCAGGCGGTCGAAGACACGGCTGTGGGCTCCGCCGAATTCCGTTCTCTCCTTGAAGGTCCCAGTCGGCGCCTTCTTCTTGTCGTTTGACAACTTCTCGACTTCTGTGACGGGGTTCGCCAGGACGAAGAACCGATCTTCCTTCAGTGGGTCATTTGATCCGACGATCAGCCGCTCTACCCGCTGTATGGAATCGTTGAGCCGCTTCGCCTTCGCCGCCCATGGGATCGGCGCGTACGCCGGCAATCGCCCACCGCCCGCCTTCTCGGCCGATGCGAGTTCATGAGTTTCGTTCAGGAAGAAAGTGCGCGGATTGACTCGTCTTTTCTCGACCGCCATTTGGTGCCCTTAGAAGTCTCGAAGCGCCTGTTTCCGCGCCTCCGCCAAGACGACCGCCTCCGCATTGGCGAAATTCTTCGCCTTGGCCGCCTTGGCCAGCGATTCATCGCCCAGTTGCACTCTCTTCTCTGAGGCCAGCTGCAGCGCGAAGTTCACCAAGACTTTCTGGGCCGGTGCTTTGAACTCCAGAACAAAATCAAACCTTCTCCAGAGGGCGTCGTCCAGATCCTTGGCCAAATTTGAAGTTCCGATGACGAGGCCCTGGGGGGTAGTGTGCTCTAGCTCCTGCATCAAGGCGATGGCTATTCGGTCGAGTTCGCCGACATCGGTGGGGTTCCCACGCCGCTTGCCCAGTGCGTCCAATTCGTCGAACAACAGGACGCAAGGCGTCGTCTCTGCGAAGTGGAACAATTGTCGAAGATGGATGGCAGTCTGCCCCAGATACGCGCCGATGACCGCGTCGAACCTGACAAGGTACACTGGCAGCTCCAGTTCATTAGCCAGCGCGCTGGCTGTCAAGCTCTTCCCGCAGCCCGGCGGCCCATGGAACAAGAGTTTCGTCCGGCGTGCGATCCCTCGCTCCATCAGGCGAACTCGGTGATGCCATTCGAGATTCAGCCCTGCAAGCTCCTCGCGTGTCGCGGACGGCAGCGTGACAGCGGCTAAGTCGACGCCGGTAGGCATCCGGGTCAACGCCGATGAGATGACCCATCTCCCGTTCGGCGGATCGTGACGTCCTTTATGAGCCGCGCCGCCGTTCCGCGACGCGTGAAGCGCGCCCCGGAGCATCCTGGCCGCCGTATAGTGCCCCTTCTCCTCCTCCTGCTGGCAGATCTGCGCAGCGATTTCCGTGGCACCGCCGAGGTTCTCGGCCGCGATCGCGCGGAACAGGGCTGTCAGCTGCTTGTTGTTCGCCATCGTTCCTCTCGAAACCATTGTACCAACGGTAACCCCCGTCCATTATCGGGGTGTACAGCATTCAGCGTCCGTATCGATCAGCAAGTCGCCTTCCCCGTTCGAGACGAGTGCTGGTCCCGAGTCGCAGCCGTATCCTACCCTGGTGGTAGCAACCGCTCAACGGCGGAGAGAATGCACGGCGTGCAAGTCACCGGAAGTGCTCCACAGCTCTCACCGCGGTCACTCACGCACGCCACGCAACTCCGGCGGTTTCCAGTCCAGCCTTCCATACTACGCAAGTCACCCTGCATAACTCCTTGGCGCGCGGGTCGTGCCGCGATACGTCTGTGGAAAACCACTCGGATTCCTGCCTTTCGTGACGCGGTTCTTAGAGACTCGTAGGCCAGTCGGCAACTAGCTCCTTGACGCTTGGGTGAACAACAGCAATCAATCCCTGAGCCATTTCAACCT
Source organism: uncultured Planctomycetota bacterium (assembly GCA_963823665.1). Lineage (GTDB taxonomy): Bacteria > Planctomycetota > Planctomycetia > Isosphaerales > Isosphaeraceae > CAVXHV01. The sequence goes on along the minus strand of CAWGMQ010000005.1, from coordinate 1,539,100 downwards.
GCGTCGATCTGATCGACGGAAGCGTCGGAAGAACACTTGCACCTAAAGGGTATCCGGCGGACTTAGCACTTTCCGCACCACATGGCCGCGATTGGACGCCATGTGTCGCCAGCCGCGGCGGCGTGCTTATTAAGCGTCGGCCTCGAGATGCCGACCGCTTTGCAAATCTCGTCAACTGTGTGCTTCTTCTGACGGTACAAATCGACGGCCACGGCACGCTGCTTCTCGCCAAGCTTTTTTCGCCTGCCGCCTTTCCTGCCGCGGGCTCTCGCGGCTGCCAGCCCCGCATACGTCCTTTCGCGGATCAGGTTACGTTCAAACTCCGCGAGTGCCCCAAGGATATGGAACACCAGCTTGCCGCCGGGTGTGGTCGTATCAATGGATTCGGTGACGCTCTGGAATCCGATCCGCTCGGCCTCAAGCTCCGCTATCAGTTCGATCAGGTGCTTGAGCGATCGGCCCAACCGGTCGAGCCGGCAGACCGCCAGCACGTCGCCAGATCGAAGCGCATCGTGCACACGCTCCAGTCCAGGCCGTTGCACCTTGCCCCCACTGACCGTGTCCTCGATGATCTTCTCCCACCCGGCCCGCTTCAGGGCGTCACGCTGCAAGTCAAGGTTTTGCTCGGTCGTCGAGACCCTCGGGTAGCCGATGATCATGCTCCACCCCCTTGCCGCTCGAGTTAAGAAACCCGTCGGCATGTTTGGAAGCGGGCTTCTTGCGATCAAACCGCCAAGTCACGGGAGCAATAAAGAAAACCTCGGATTCCTTTTCATCGCGATGTCAGAGATAAGTCGCCCGGAACCAACCAAGGACGATGCCGGCAGCAACGCCTCTCAGTCCGGGAACCACGTTTCCTCTGATGGTTCGACGCAGGCTTCTGCGTCTTTCTCTCGGCGGCAGCGTCACAACGCCAGCGCGTCGCAGCCACTCGACAACGGCGGCCTGGGTAACCATCGCAAGTTCACGGTGTGTCTCATCGAACGTCGGGTCGCGATAGCCAAACATGAGCACGTTCTCGATCAATTTCGACGCCCGGAACTCACCACGATGCAGATGAGCGTTTCCCGTGTTCTGAGGCCGAAACGACCGCTCCCGCAGGCGATCAGCCGTTGCCTTTCCGAGCTAGCTGGACGGCCAGATTGTTGAGGCACGTGCTGTATTGGTCGTGACGATCGAGCCGAGATTGCGGAGCAGACATTTCGGAATATGGGAGTTTCGCTTGCATTAGCGGGCGGCGTTCTCCGTGTTTTGCAATGATGGGCAAATGATTGGACCCACTGCGCCTCGTTCAGCACCGTTCTTGGGGCGGGGGCGTCAGGGAGCGGTTGGTCATTTTTTCTCAACGGGCTAAATGCCGTGACTTCTCAATCCAAGGTGAATTTGAACACGCCCAACGCGTGTGACCGACACGAAGCGCCACCACGGTGGCCAATGACGCCCGTTTATTCGGCCTTGCAGTCGTGCGCAAATAGCCTGGGTCACGGGCTGGGGAAAACCGCGCGTGGGGGAGGCGAAATTGTTTGAATTTAGTAACACTGGGTAACAACATGGATACGGAACAGCGCATGAGCACGAAAACCCAACTCGCCCTTGCAGTTGCGCAGGGGAATTCCGCCACCAACGCGGCGTGTTACCACGAAGTGCCCAGAAACAGTCATTTCAGGTGGGCAAGTTAGCCTCGGAAAGGACGATCGCCATTGAGTCTGATCGCGGCGAAGTGACCCGGATTCTCGATGCTCTCGGCCGAGGCGACGAGCGCGCCGCGCGCGACCTGCTGCCGCTGGTCTATGACGAGCTGCGGCGGCTGGCCGCGCTGCGTTTGGCAGGGGAGAGTCCGGGGCAGACTCTCCAGGCCACGGCCCTGGTCCACGAAGCCTATCTGCGGATCGTCGGGCCGGATACAGGCAAGCCCTGGGACGGGCGCGGTCACTTCTTCGCCGCTGCGGCCGAGGCCATGAGGCGACTACTGGTTGACCGTGCGCGCGATCGCAAACGGCTCAAGCGCGGTGGAGGACGGCGGCGCGAGTCGCTCGATCTCGACGGCCTCGTTGCCGACGACGCGCCGGCTGACGATCTGATCGATTTCGATGAGGCTCTTGGCCGCCTGGCGTTGATCGGCGCCCGGGGGGCCGAGCTGGTCAAGCTTCGCCTCTTCGCCGGGCTCACGCTTGACGAGGCTGCCGCTGCTCTTGGCGTCGTCCGCCGGACCGCCGAGCGGGACTGGGCATTTGCTCGGGCGTGGCTCTTCAAACAGCTTGGTCCGCGAGAATCTTTCTGAACGGGCGATTTTTCTTGTCGGAATCCTGGGCCGGACGGAGCATGTTTGGGTAGGAACGTTCGGTCCGCCCCGGATTCCCAGGGCCATGCCCCCCCAGGGCGTTGCCCTGGGCTGATATGTTGATGCCCCTTCGGGGCGAAAAGCTGAATAGGCAACTTCGAGCAGAGGACGGCGCTAATGAATCCGGCGGAAGCTGCCCTGAAGGGGATTTTCTGCGAGGCGCTCAATCACACCGCCGGTCCGGAGCGTTCGGCGTTTCTCGATCGGGCGTGCGGCGAGAACGCGACGCTTCGGCTCAAGGTAGAGTCGCTCTTGATGGCTCACGACGAGGCCGGGGGATTTCTCGGATCGTCGGTAAAGGACCCGGCGATCGCGCTGGCTTACGTGAAAGACGCTGCAACCTCGGATTACTCGGATGAGCCCAAGCTCGGTCCCAATGGCCACGGCAACCAGCGCGCGGTCACCGAGGGCCCGGGCACGATAATCGGCCCATACAAGTTGCTGCAGCAGATCGGCGAAGGTGGGTTCGGCGTCGTCTACATGGCGGAGCAGGAACGGCCGGTGCGCAGGATCATCGCGCTCAAGATCATCAAGCCTGGTATGGACACTGCCCAAGTGATCGCCCGGTTCGAGTCGGAGCGGCAGGCGCTGGCCTTGATGGACCACCCGAACATCGCCAAGGTGCTTGACGCGGGGGCTACCAACTCCGGGCGCCCTTACTTCGTCATGGAACTGGTCAAGGGCATTCCGATCACGGAGTTCTGCGACAAGAATCACTTGCCGCCGGAGGGCCGTCTCAAGTTGTTCGTCGACGTTTGCCATGCGATCCAGCACGCCCATCACAAAGGGGTCATCCACCGAGATATCAAGCCGTCGAACGTCATGGTCACGCTGCACGATGGGGTGCCGGTTGTGAAGGTGATTGACTTCGGCGTCGCCAAGGCGACGGTGCAGAAGTTGACCGAGCGGACGTTGTTCACCGCCTACGGGCAGATGATTGGCACGCCAGCCTACATGAGCCCCGAGCAGGCGGAAATGAGCGGACTGGACATCGACACGCGCAGCGACGTCTATGCACTGGGCGTGCTGCTTTACGAGTTGCTGACGGGCACGACTCCGCTCGAGAGCAAGCGACTGCGCGAAGCAGGCTACGCAGAGATGCAGCGCCTCATCCGGGAAGAGGAAGCGCCACGGCCGAGCACCCGGTTATCTTCGATGGGTGACTCAGCCACGGTGCTGGCCGGCAACCGTGGACTGGACGTCAAGAAGCTGGTGCAGCTCTTGGCCGGCGATCTGGACTGGTTGGTGATGAAGGCGATGGAGAAGGACCGAAACCGTCGCTACGTCACGCCCGGTAACTTCGCAGAGGACATCGAACGCTACCTGCGCAGCGAGGCCATCCTGGCCAGGCCCCCGTCGACCGTATACAAGATTCGCAAATTCGCGCATCGGAATCGGGCGGCGGTTCTGACCACGGCGGCGGTTGCGCTGGCTCTGTTGGTCGGAACGGCGGTCGCGATTCGGCAAGCGGTGCGCGCGACCGCGGCCGAGAGTGTTGCCATTAAAGACCGTGACCGGGCGCGCGCCGCGGATGACGAGGCCCGCGCGGAGCGAGACCGGGCCATCGTCGAGAAAAACCGAGCCGACAAGAACTTTGCGCTGGCTCGGAAAGCCGTGGAAGACTATCTCACGCGGGTCACCGACGATGCCGACCTTAAAGATCGAACGGACTTCACGAGTCTTCGAAAGCGGCTTCTGGAATCGGCGATCCCGTTTTACCAGCAATTCGCGCCTCAACTGGGAGTTGATCCGACGACGCGAGCGGAGAGCGGCCGGACCTTCATGAAACTGGCGTCGGTGCAGTTCGAATCGGGGAATCTGGGCGAAACCGTCAAGTCTCTCCGCCAAGCGAAGGACATCTACACCCAACTCGCCACGGAATCGCCGAAAATCTTCGGTTTCCGATCGGCACTAGTAAACAGCACAAGCCGGTTAGCCTATTTTGAGTGGCGAGTTCATGACACGGCAACAGCCACTCGGGATTATCACGAGGCGGAACGACTGGCCGAGCAACTGGTGAGTGACTTCCCAAAGGAACCGGAAGCGCGCTCGCTGCTGCGCCGACGTTTTGCTATACGGTGAGGACTTTGGAGAAGACCACTTCGATGAAGCGATCCGCGAGCTTCGCGATTTGGTCCGAGAGCATCCAAAGGTGGTCGACTATCAAACGTCGCTGTCCATGGCCTTGGGCAATTCGGCAATCCGACTTGACCGCGCCAGGCGCTCGAAAGAAGCAGAAGCAGCCCATCGTGAGTCCGTCGCGATCGATCGTCAGCTTTTCGACGCAGAGCCAAAGGATCCCTCGAGACGACATCAGCTTGCGAATGGCCTTTTCAATTATGGCGGCTTTCTGCACAGGCGGAATCGGCCGTCGGAAGGGCTTCCGCTGCGCGAAGAGGCGAGCCGTCTGCTGCGTCAGCTCATGCAGGATTTCCCAAGTAACGTACGGTTTCGACACATGCTCGCCAGGAACCAGAAGGCCGTCGGTCTGCTCCTTGCCGACCTTAAACGACCCGACGACGCGATCCTGGCACTCAGGGAAGCCGTTTTGCTCATGGACCAGTTACCGACTGATTACCCGCACCCAGGTGTTCGCCGGTGGCGGCTGGCGGACTTCACCAAAAGTCTGGCGACAGCGCTGGAAAGTCGGGATCGCTGGGACGAAGCGTCAGGGCACCTGGACAAAGCAGTCCGGTTGCTCACCGAACCTCCATCGTTGTTCCAAGACCAGGTAGTCAAGGGTCTTGCTGCGCAAAGCTTAGCTGAAATGATCATCCTCCGGTTGCAGCACTTCGCGAAGGCCAGGAACGCCGCTGGCTGCCGACAGGCCGCGGAGCTATGGGAAGAGCTGACCGGCACTGATTCAGTAAGTCTGTACAACGCCGCCTGTTTCCGCGCCATCACCGCCGCCGTGATCAAGCAAGACCCGAAGATTCCGGCCGCGGATGCGGCCCGGCTGGCCGAGGAGGAAGCCGACCGGGCGATGTCCCGCCTCACGAAAGCCGTTGCTGCCGGCTACAAGGACGCGGCGCATATGAAAGAGGACAAAGACCTCGACGTTCTGCGTACGCGAGAGGACTTCAAGAAGTTGTTGCTCGAGTTGGGGGCGAAGCCCTAATTCGAGGTTCCTCGGGAACGACCCACCCGCTCTGACCGACCCCTACCCAACGAATCCGAGGTCCGGTGATTCCCATGAATACAGCCGAACCCGACCTGAAGGCGATCTTCTGTGAGGCGCTCGAGCATGCGGCCGGAGCCGAGCGTTCGGCGTATCTTGATGAGGCTTGCGGAGCGGACGCGACCTTTCGCGGCCAGTTGGAATCGCTGTTGAAAGCTCACGACGAGGCCGGTGGGTTTCTCGGATCCGCGGCGAAGGGGCCGTCAGCGCCGGCGGGTTCCGTGCATGATGCCACGGTCGATCAAACGCCCGAGCCGAACGGCGGCTTGACCGTTAGCTTGGACCGGCCGGCGATTGCCGAAGGGCCGGGAACAACGATCGGACCGTACAAGCTGCTTCAGAAGATCGGTGAAGGGGGCATGGGCGCGGTGTTCATGGCTGAGCAAACCCAGCCGGTTCGCCGGCGGGTCGCGCTCAAGGTCATCAAGCCGGGCATGGACACCGGTCAGGTTGTTGCGCGATTCGAGGCTGAGCGCCAGGCCCTGGCGATGATGGATCATCAGAACATCGCCCGGGAAGCGGAAACGACAGGCACTGCGACATAGGCTAAGACCAAGACACAGCTGACTGCGGGTGACGGCTGGATTGTTCGCAGCCAATTTCCGGCAAGGGCGAGCACGAGCAGGTCCTGCCCGATCAGCCCGTTCTTGATCGCGAACAGCCTGAAAAGGAGATGGTGATCGATGGCGGCAGTCATCACTCTCGTGGAGCCTGCCGCTGGGAATGCGGTCATGCTGCCGACCGACTGGCGGGAAACGGTCCGGTCCGATTCCTGGATCGGAAAGAAGGTCGTCCTCACAAATTCTGATCCGTCTCGATACGGAGCGGAAAGGACGTGCATTGCGCCGGGATCACGCATCGCCACCATGCCCACCGCGCCCGACTTGCACTCCGGGCAATCATGTCCCCGCCACAACCGAGCGCGTCCTTCCCGATCTTGCGAGGCAGGACAGCGAGGCGAATCCGCCGTCCTATTCTTCGATAACCCCTGGCCTTACCCTTGACGGTGCGCTTCCGCGCCACCGTCGCCCTGATCCGATTCTCGCCCGAGCGACGTCGCCCCGGCGTGGGTCCTCGTCGCGCCGCGGGGCCTTCTATTGGAACCCTGCGAGTAACCAATCCCGTCCGGCAGAGCCGGAGCTGCCGTGACGCATTTGCTGGATGCGGTCGCCACCATGGGAGTGGCTATCGCCGCCGTGCGGAACGCCTCCGACGCCTGGGCCGCCGGCCTGTTCACCGCGACTCTCCTGGTGTTCGCCGCAGACCTACTCGAGGCCATCGGCCGCGCCCCGCCTGACCTGCGACGTTGGGGCCTGATGGTCTTTAGCGCTCGGCGCCTGGAACAGCGGCAACGACTTGACCACGCTTTGAACGACTCCCCATCCCAGCGGGATGAGCACGATCATCCAGGATACCGCGATCAGAAGCGGCGAAGACTTCTTTTCGGTGCGAACCATGATATCCTTCCGGCTCGAGTCTCGGTCGTGGTTTAATCCTCTATCCAAGCTGATCAAGAGGCGCGGTTTTCTGGTGATGGTATCTTTCATCGACGGCGCGGACGGACAGGTTGCAGATCAGGCCTACGATGAGAAGACCCGCCATCAGGTACATCGTCCCGTTGTAAGCTTGGTCCCTCGGGATGCCGTGCTCGATCCGATATGGAATCCAGACACCCACCCTTTCTGTCACGGCCCCCAAATCCGTCCGTTCGCGGCCCACACGCGCGGCAGAGAAACGCCGCACGGCCGCTGGTCATTTCGACATACGGTCCTGATCGCTGCTGCCTTCTGCATGTTCAACCGATATGTGGACGGTCTCGGGACCTCGCTCCCGGCGGACCCGGCTGATTACGAGGCGTCCGGGGTGCGGCTCGCCGAGATCGGTTACGTGCAGACCGACTACCGCAAGTTCCGAGGCGACTGGAAGCGGCCGTGACGACGTGGATCGGAGCAAACGGCGAGCTTCTCTCGCGAGCTGCCAACCACAGTTCGCCGTCGGTCGAGCCCTGGCATTTCTTGACCGCGCGCCGGGCCCCGGCGAGAATGAAAATGACGCCAGACCGATACTCACACGGAGCCGCGCGATGCCTTCACCTTTCCCGGGCATGGACCCCTACCTGGAGAGTCCGGACTGGTTCCCTGACCTGCATGGCAGCCTTATTTTCCTCATGAAGGAAACGCTTCAGGGCAGCTTGCCCAGGCCGTACTATGCTCAGTCAGACCAGCGTGTCTGGCTGGAGTTCTCCCAGAGGTTCATCGAGCCCGACGTCCAGGTTGTCCATTCCGCGCGGAAGCCTCGGACGAGGACGAAGGGCAGGGGGGCTGTCGCCGAGCTCGGCGAGGGTGGCCCCTTGGTTGTAACGGTTGAGACGGTCGAACACGGGCCGTTCAAGGAGTCATTCGTCAATATCCGGCGGCGACGGGGCAAGGAGGTGCAGATCGTCACCTCGATCGAGATCCTGAGTCCGTCCAACAAGCAGGCCGGTAACGCGGGACGGGCCAAATTCCTGGACAAGCAGCGTGAGACTCTCGAGAGCGACACTCACCTGGTCGAAATCGACCTGCTCCGGGGCGGAACGCACACCGCGGCCGTTCCCAGGCAACTGGTCGAGGCAAAGGCCGGCCGGTTTGACTATTTCGTGTCGATCCATCGCTTCGATCGACCTAAGGATTTCCTCGTCTATCCGATCGGTTTGGCGGATCCGCTTCCCGAGATCGCGATCCCCCTCTTGCCTGGCGATCCGGACGTGCGACTCGATCTTCAGGAAATCTTTCAGCGAGCCTATGAGGCCGGTCCCTATGCACGTGAGGTCGCGTACGGCAAGGACCCAATAGTCCCACGCTTGAGGCCGGAACAAGCCGAATGGGCGGCGGCTGTGCTCAAATCGCGCAAACGGCGAGCCTGACTGCGCGGATCGCGAGATTTCGATATCCCGCCATGCCTCTAGTGAAGAAGCTCGATCGCCCGCTTCATTGCTTTGGCGGTTCGGTCCACGGCCTCGTCTGCCGAAAGACGCCGCAGATCGGCTTTGAACGGCTCGGCGCGCACGGGGCCGTCGTAGCCGATCTTGACCAGCGCGCTGAGGAACGCTTTCAGATCGATGACCCCGGTCGCGCACGGAAGGTCGCGCGTATTGTCCTTCTGCTCGTCGATGCGAATGCCGGCGGGCGCGTCGTTGAGGTCGCAGGCCACGACTTCGGCGCCCTTGAGTCTCAGCAGATCGGCCTCGGTTTCGTGGGCTGTGTACCAGTGCCAGCTATCGAGTAGCAGGCCGACATTCGGCTGGTCGATCGCGGCGATCAGTTCGCGCATCTCTGCCATCGTGTGGATGAAGGGGTATCTCGTCGCGGACCACGATGTTTTCGGGCCGACGTATTCCAGCCCGAGCCGGATTCCATGGTCCCCGAGCGATTTGGCGATCTCGCGCAATCGGGAAGTGTGCTGCTCGAAGTTGCTCAAATACGTCAGACCATTGTGGCCCGGCGAGATCCAGGTGCCCATGCGCGAGACGCCGGCGCGCTCGAGCGCCTTGGCATTATCCGCCAAGCCGCGCAGGCCATCCTGGAACGACGACTCTGTGCCGCGGAAGTCGACGGCAAGGCCGGCCGCTCCCCAGACCAGTTTGTTGCTCGTGAGGTCCGCGCGGAGCTGGGAAAGTTGATTCTCGGAGAGCGACTTCAAGTACCCAGCTTCAGGCGCGACTGATTCGAACCCGTATCGGTGTGCGAGCGCGATGGCTTCCGGAAGCCGCGCGGAGACGCCGATATTGCCGCAGACCAGATCCACAGTGAACTTGCGCACCGCGCAAGATCAGCCGCGCCGTCGCGGGAGATTGTGAGGGCCAGGCCCGTTCCGATCAAGCCACCGAAGAGCTCGCGGCGCGAGAGAGTGGGAAGCATTGCGATAACTCCTGGAACCCCAAGATTTCACTCGCCCGATTTCGGCAGGTCGAGCGACTTCGATTGTGCGCGCGACACGGGGTTGATTCCAGGTGAAGGCGGCCGCGCTAGTCGCTTTCTTGCCATCTTGCGAGGCAGGACAGTGAGGCTGTGTTACGATCGACTGAAGAAAAGGTGCCAGGAACCAAAAACCTCGTTCGCGTCACACGTCATCTGATTGATGCCCGCCCGCGAGAACCCAGTCTGCACGAACAACCACCGCGTCAGGGTCGTCCGCAAGACCACGCGGCATGATCAGCATCTGCCCCGGCATCGTCCACCGACGCTCGGACGCCTCGCGCCACTGCTTCCTTCCATGCGCCTGCTTTCTGCACCAATCCCCGTCGATAAAAGGCGATGAGCTCCTCAAGGCTTTGGAGGGTGCGGTCCGGGGCGACCACCTGGAATTGGGCGTGATGATGCCTGAAAATATCCAGAGAAACCACACCGTCGCACAGCGTGCGGAGACGCCACCATGAGAGCGCGAACGCCTCTGAACGCCGCGGTGCCGTTCGTGGCTGGATCGCTCCTCGGGCGGCCAAGGGCCTCGGTCCGGCTGTCCCGGGCCGTTGAGAATACGCACCGGAGGGACCGGAGATTTCGCGGCGGAAATCTTGCGCCAAGTTTCCCCCCCTTTAGAAGGGGGGGCAAGGGGGGGGCCGTCCCGGCGGCCGCCATCACAAAACAGTCGCGCAACAGAAAACGCCGAATTGTGCACCTCGAAATTCGCCAATACGGCCCGCGTTTCATCAGCCCACGGCTGGCCGCCCCTGTTCAAGCTGAGCACCAACCAGCGGCATGCGCCGAACTCGACCGCACCGCGCGCCCGGTGTTCGTCCTGTCCAACCATTACAGCCACTGGTGGAAATTCGATGACCTGGCCCGACGCTTAGATGAGTAGCATTTCCCGGCAGGAAGTAGGTTCTCTTTCGGAGTCCTGGCACACAGCCGCCTCGAGGAGCCCAGTCATGGCTGTCGATTTGCAGGTGGAACAGCTACTCGACGAGCTCTGCGACTGCGGGTGTACTCCGGAGCAGGTCTGCGCCGCCTGCCCCGAGCTGCTGCCCGAGGTCCGCCGGCGCTGGCTACAGATGTGCGCAGTCGAGGCGGACCTCCATGCACTGTTTCTGGTCCCGGGGCCCGCCGCCGGCCCGGGCGCCGAGACCCGCGTTCCGTGCCATTCGGGCGATGAGCTGCCGCAGATCCCGGGCTATGAGGTGGAGGCCCTTCTCGGGCGCGGGGGCATGGGTCTGGTCTTTAAGGCCCGGCAACTCCGGCTCAAACGCCTCGTCGCCCTCAAGATGCTGATCACCGGCGCCTACGCCGGGCCGCACGAGCTTGCGCGGTTCCAGCGCGAAGCGGAAGCGGCGGCCAGCCTGCACCACGCCAACATCGTGCAGGTCCACGACGTGGGAGACCACCAGGGGTGGCCGTACTTCACCATGGAGCTGCTCGAGGGGGGCAGCCTGGCCCAGGCCCTGGCCGGCACGCCGCAGCCGGCCCACCAGGCGGCCACGCTGGTGGCCACGCTGGCCGAGGCGGTGCAGGTGGCGCACCGGGGCGGGATCGTGCACCGCGATCTGAAGCCGGCCAACATCCTGCTCACGGCTGAGGGCACACCCAAGGTCGCCGATTTCGGGGTGGCGCGGCACTTCGACGGCGAGCCGGGTCTTACCATGAGCGGTGCACGGATCGGGACTCCCAGCTACATGGCCCCCGAGCAGGTGATCGGGAACGCGGGCACGATCGGGCCGGCGACGGATATCTACGCCCTGGGCGCTCTGCTGTATGAGATGCTCACCGGGAGGCCACCGTTCCGGGGCGAGACGGGTTCGGAAACGGAGCGGCAGGTGATCCATGAGGAGCCCGTCTCCCCCTCGCGACTGAACCCGAAAGTACCGCGCGACCTCGAGACGATTTGCCTGAAATGCCTGTCCAAGGAGCCGGGGCGTCGCTACGTCAGCTCAAGGGCGCTGGCCGACGACCTACAGCGCTTCGGCGAGGGACGGCCGATCGAGGCAAGGCCCGTCGGCCATGCAGAACGATTATGGCGCTGGGGCCGGCGCAACCCGCCGGCCGCCGCGCTGTTGGCAACAGCGCCTGGCGCTAATCGGACTGACTCTCGCTGGTGGGGTATCGTTCCTCCAGCAACGTGCCGAGCGGCGTGCCGATGCGGCCCACCTGCGCAACCAGGTCAGCACGGACGTTGATCAGGCCGCGAATCTGCGCAAAGGGTTCCACTTCCGCGAAGCGCGGAAGCTGCTGGAGCAGGCCCGGCAGCGGCTGCAACCGGCGGGGCCGGACGACTTGCGCAGGCAGGTCGATCAGGCGCGGGCCGACCTGGAATTGGTTGAGATATTGGACAATGCGCGCCTACAGACGAATTCCCCCGTGAAAGGAAGGTTCGAGGTCGGCTGGGCCGATCCGCTCTACGCAGCGGCTTTCGCGAACGCGGGGCTGGGCCAGCCGGGAGACGACAGCGCGGCGGTGGCGGCTCGGGTGCGGGACTCCGCGGTGCGCGCGGACATCATCGCCGCCCTCGACGACTGGGCCGGCGCCACCGCGGATCCGGCGCGGCGGCGGTGGCTGCTCGCCGTCGCCCGCGCGACAGACCCACACACCCTACGCGACCGGCTGCGCCAGCCAGAGTTGTGGGGGAACGGTCCCGAATTGACGAAGCTCGTCCAGGAGGCAAGACTCGTTGAGAAGGCGCGAGATGGTGAGCTATCCGCGCAGTTGGCGCTCACCCTGGGCAGGATTCTGCACCAGAACCACCAAGAAGCCGTGCCGCTGCTGACCGCAGCGCATGCGCGTCACCCGCAGGACTTCTGGCTCAACTTTCAGTTGGGCTGGGCCTTCTGGGGGTCTGGGCGGAGCGACGAAGCGCTCGGCTATTTCCGTGCGGCGATGGCGGTTCGACCCGATGCCGCCCCGGCCTACCGCGGCGTTGGCGCCTCCCTTTTTCTCATGGGACGTGTGGACGAGGCCACCGGCTATATTCAGCAAGCCCTGAGCATCGCCCCCGACTATGCCGCGGCCCATCATGACCTCGGCTCTGCCCTGGGAACGAAGGGCCGGCTGGACGAGGCCATCGACCATTTCCGCGAAGCGATCCGGCTGCGCCCACAGCGGTCGGCCGAAACACACACGAGCCTCGCGTCTGCCCTGCGAATGAAGGGCCGGCTGGACGAGGCCATCGACGAATTTCAGGAAGCCACGCGGCTGGATCCGAGTGGGTCGGCCAGGGCACACACCGGCCTGGGCGAGGCTCTGTACATCAAGGGCCGGCTCGACGATGCCATCAGCCATTGCGAGGAAGCCATCCGGCTCGACCCGAAGGAGTCTGCCCGGGCACACACCACCTTGGGCGCTGCTCTGAACGCCAAGGGCCGGCCGGACGATGCCATCGACCAATTTCAGGTCGCCATCCGCCTCGATCCGAAGCTAGCGCTCGCTCACTCCAACCTTGGAATTGTCCTGCGGGACAAGGGCCGGCTTGATGAGGCGATCGATCATCTTCTGGAAGCCGTCCGCCTCGAGCCTAACTCACCCAGGGCACGCAATGAACTCGGCAATGCTCTACGCCGCAAGGGCCGGCTGGATGAAGCCATCGACCATCTTCAGAAAGCCGTCCGCCTCGACCCGAACTCGGCTGTTCCGCACATCTACCTCGGGGTTGCTTTGGTCCAGAAGGGTCGGCCGGACGAGGGCATGAGCCACTACGAACAAGCCATCCGGCTCGACCCCAAGTCTGTCCAGGCCCACTTGAGCCTCGGGCTCGTCCTGCGGGACAAGGGCCGGCTGGATGAGGCCATCGGCCACTTCGAGCAAGTTGTCGGGCGCGACCCCAACCTCGCTGTCGCCCGACGCTGGCTCTTCTCCTGCCGATACGACGCCGTCTGCGCCGCAGTCCGGGCTGCGGGCGGCGATGACAATCGGCAGCGAAGAGTTGACGAGGCGGAACGAGTCGGCCTGCGCGGGCGGGCTCTCGACTGGCTGCGGGCCAATATCGAACTGACGGCCGAGCTGCTCAAGGACGGTAAGGCGGTGGAGTGGTCGCTCTCTACCTGGCAAACGGATCCCGCTCTCGCCACCGTGCGTGACCGGGATGCGCTCGCGAAGTTGCCCGAAGCCGAGCGTGAGCACTGGCAGCGCCTCTGGGCGGACGTGGCGGCGCAAGTCGCCGTGGACCCGCTGGGGCTGGGCCGTGTGGTCGCCGCACGCCGAGACTGGGCCAAGGCCGCCGACTGTTACGCGCGGGCCCTGAAACACGTCCCCGCGGACGAGGGCGACTTCTGGTTTGAGTACGCTGCCTTGTTGCTGCTGTCTGGCGATCGCCCGGGCTACGTGAAGGCGTGTGCCCACCTTGTGGACCGGTGTGGCAAGGACAAGGGGCCGCGGTCGTACATCATGGTCCGCGCGTGCACGCTGGCCCCGGACGCCGTTGCGGATGTCTCGCTACCCGGCCGGCTGGCCGAGAACGAACTCAAGAACTCCGGTCGAGCGTTCTGGTCGCTGAACGAGCAAGGAGCCCTGGCTTACCGCGCCGGCCGGTTCCAGCAGGCGGTCCCCTTCTTCGAGCAGAGCCTCCAGGCCGACTCCAGGCCGGGCCGTGCGGTGCTCAACTGGCTGTGGCTGGCCCTGACCAATCAGCGCCTCGGGAAGGCCGAGGAGGCGCGTCGCTGGCTGGAGAAGGCCCGGGCGTGGCTCGATCAGTACGGTGATGGGATGCCAGCCAGCGCTGAAGAGGAGCTAGGGCTGCATTTTCACAACTGGCTGGAAGCGCACGTCCTGCGCCGCGAGGCGGTAGCACTGATTCAGTCCACAGGTTTCCGAAGTGGTCCCGAAAACCAGGAACGCGGGGCGGCACAGAAATGAACTCCGAAGGTCTTGCTTTTCGCGGCGTCGATCCCATACCGTAAAAACAGCCCCGAAAAAGGAGTATCCCATGGGAGGATTGCTGGCCGCGATCCCGTTTGTATTCCCCGTCTTCGTCGCCGCCCAAGACTCCGTCGGCTCCGTCAAAGACGCCGCCCCCCGGATCACGCCCGAAATGAAGGCGAAGACGGAAACCATCGCCCGGGCACTCGAGGGTCTCACGCCCGGAGGCTTCACGAAAAAGAGCCTGGTTGAACGCTACACCGAAGCCAACTTGTACGAGAAGATCAACGGCCGGTCCGAACTGTTTCAATCCTACGACGTGACGGGCATGACCTTCGTCACCTTCTCCAAAGCGGACAACCCAGCCAAATTCATCGACGTCTTCCTCTACGACATGACCACCCCCCTCGGCGCCTTCGGCGTCTATTCGGTCGAGCGCTCGTCTGGCAGCAAGGCCATCGCAACCGGCGACGGCGGCCACCGCACCAAGGCGGATTTATTCTTCCGGAAGGGCCAATACTATGCGTCGATCCTGACATCGGGACCCGACGAGGAGGTCCAGAAAGCGGTAACGGCCTTGGCCGATACACTGGCTATTCGTCTGAAAGGCGAAGCGGCGGAGCTATGGGGTCTCGCGATGCTCCCGGCGAAGAATCGGATCGACGATACGGTCCAATACCTCATGGTCGATGCCCTGGGGCTCGACTTCCTGACCAACGCGTTCATGGCCCAGTACCGCGACGGCGAGGCCAGGTTCACCGGCTTCGTCGCGCGCTGCAAATCGGCTGATAACGCCGCAGAAGTCCTGGCCAAGTACAAGGCCCACCTCGAAGAATTTGGCGACATGGCCGAACCGGCCAAAATCGAAGGGGCGTCGGTCATGTTCGCCGAGGTGGGCGGCGGCGACTTCGACGGCGCCTGCCAGGTCGGCGACGTCATCGCCGGCGTCACGGCGGTCAAGGGCCGCGACGCGGCCGTCAAGGCCATGACGTTCCTGCTCAAAGGACTGAGGATCCCGAAACGGTCGGCGTCGATCAAGCCCTGACGAAGAGCTCCGCCGAGCGCTGAACGGCTGTGAGGTTCTCTTTGAAATGGGCGAAGTTCTGCATGTCTGAATTGACCACGTCGACGCCGTGGGCGATCACAAACGCGTAGGACCGTTGCCAGGGCGAAAGCCCCGATTGCATGAGCTTGTCGTTGTAGTGCCCGTCGAAGGCGTTCGCCAACTCCTTACCACCGCGGGACGATAAGTAGCGGGCCGCCTTCATACCGACGAGACCGATGCCTGAGTCCCGGGCGCGCTTCAGTGTGGGTTGAAGCTCGACCATCGTTTGCGTGCCCTTGAGGAGACTCTTCGAATCCCAGTCGTACCACCCGGCGGGGGTGATGGCGATCATGGCGAGGTCGTACCAGCCCGTTCCAACCATGGCCTCGAGCACTTGCTGCGCCCGCTTGTGGGTACTCACGCCCCAATGCCCCACCTTCCCGGCCTGTTTCGCCTTGAGGAAGGCCTCATGCAGTTGCTCGCATTGCACGACCTCCGGCTCGCCGACGCCCATGAGGTAGTACGCGTCCACATAGTCGGTACCCAGATCGGTGAGGCTCGCATTGAGCAGCCCCGTCCAGTGATCGGCCAGAAACTTGCCTTGTTGGGCGGTCAACGCCTTGCCCGGTTCGTAGCCGTCAATGGGACGCAACGGCGCTTTGGACGTGACCCAGATCTTGCCGCGGTGCTCCGCGAGGAAGGGGGCAAAGGCGCGCTCGCTACCCTTGTAATAGGCGTTGGAGCCCAGATCGTAGAAGTTCACGCCCACGTCGAACGCCGCGTTGAGCAACCGAACGGCCTTCCCGCCCATGAGCGCCGCCCCGCCGCCGAAAACGAGGTGGCTGCACATGAAGTTCGTCCGGCCGAGCTTGCGGTAGGGCATGCCGCTCCGCTCGTTGCGGTGGATCAGGCCGTCGGCCGGCGCGTCCTGGGCCCGCGCCGACGGCGCGACAGCCGCCGTGGCAGTGGCGGCGGCGGTGGTCTTGATGAATGCCCGGCGGTTCATCTCGTTTGGCGCGGTCATGGCGCTACCCTCGAAGATGGACGATTCCTGCATTATCACACCCCACCACTCTAGGCTGGACGGGCGCATCGCGTCAACCTTCGCCAACTTTCGCCGAGTCGGTTGCGCTGTTCATGAGTCCTTGTGGACTCAATGGTCGCATTTCGGCCGTGGCACATCCGGTGTGCTCATGTCCCGCGTCTTACCTCTTAGGCCCGATCTCAACCTCGATAAACGGCTGCCCGGTGACTGCGAATTCCAGGTCCGTGCGCGGCGGTTGATGCTTGTCCAGAAAATCCCTCTCGTAGCTTTCGAAGAACCGGTGCTTCTTCGCTTTCGTCGTGACCCAGAGGCTCTCCGGATTCTTCTTCACACCGTGCAGAAGTTCGCTGTAGTCTCTGGTCCCGCTCACTCGTTTGCCAAGCTCGACCAGGAGCTCGCCATCAGGAATTGTGGGGTAAAACTCGCGTTCTGTCGACACAATCGCCAAGGCGGTCGCCGGCTTTCCCTTGGCGGGAACCGGCAACAGTGCATCGAGAATCTCGCAGATCGCCGGTCTTCCCGCCGCTCGAGCGGCCCCGGGTTTCTGCTTCTTCTTGCCCGCTGCGGACGTCTCGACCACGACTTCGGGCGCCCACGGCGTCGCGTTGAAGCTGCCATGATGGCCGATCTTGAGAAAATCCACCGGCTTGTTCAGGTGCTCTTTGCGATTCTCCCACATCACGTTCCAGCTTCCGTTCTGCTTCCCCTTCTTGTACGGTCCAGCCCACTCCGCATCGCCCACGAAGAGCAGTCGCCGCTTTTGCCATTCGATCAAAAGCACCACACTCATGTTGTTCTGGATGGTTGTGTCCTTCTCGGCAAACCCAAGCGCGTTCGAGAGCAGTCGTGACTGCAACAGCCGAAAATCGGCGGCACTGATGTTCACGGGTACAGAGTCGGCCACCGGCAGCGAGTGATCCATGAAAACTCCAGCACCCTCTTGAAGCCCCTTCAAGCTCGCGTCGACCTTGCCCAGGTAATAGCCGTCGATGTCTTCCTCGGGCGCCAGCACGCGAATGAGCGCGCCATCGAGCTTCATGCCCAGGTCTTTGTGCGTCATTCCCGCGTGCACATACTTGGGTTCGGTTCCAAACTTGTCCTTGAGTGTCTTCATCAGGAAATCGTCAGCCACGTCGTTGCTGACACTGTAGAGCGACGCCAGCATTTCGGCCTCGGGGCTCAGCGCCAGTCCGCTCTCCATGAGCCCTCGCATCTGGGTGCGGGCGTAGTCGTGCAGCTTCCGCACCCTTTCTGCCTGGGGATGATCGGGGTTCATCACGGCACTGAGCCAGACATTCTTCACTTCGATCTTCTTGAACCAGCCCGGATCAAATCCTTTGATGTGGTCTTCGTGACGATGCGTCGCCACGATCAGGTCCAGCCGCTTCATTCCCGGGGCTTTTCCTTTGGGCAACATCGTGTCCCGCAGGTGATCGATCGCCTGCTTGAGCAAAGGCTCCGCGCCCCCTTTCTTGCCGCAGTCGATCAGGATATGAAAGCCGTCACCTTTATTCGGAATGCGAACATAAAAGCAATCGCCGCAACCGACGTTGTAGGCACGTATCAAGAGCTTGTTTCCCATCGCCGGCCTCCAGATGCTTCGTCGTGTAGATCGGTGTCGCCGTTTAGATTCAAGTGGGGCGACAATCGGAATTGCACAACACCGTCATTTTCGTCCGCCTCGAGCGGCGGCATTCGCGTTCCGAGAAACCCCTTCTCGCCGCCGATGGCCACCCCAACACGGCCGGCAGCGATCTGTGTTTTGAGAGTGGCCAGAAACTCGCGTTTGCGATTGGTCCCTTCCTTGACAGCTTCCTTCCACCTCTGCTCGATTTCGCCGGAGTGCTCAGCCTGCTTGCCGAAATCCTGCGTGCCGGGCTTCCGGGCCCACGCGAGCACATTGCCACTGTCGTCGACGACCAGCGTGCCGCCGCAGAGCATCGTGGTCGATCGCCCGTTGTACGCCCCAAATTCAGGCCCAACGAGCGGCACGTCCTCGCGCCAAAGGTACTCGAGCACCACCTGGCGAGGCAGCCGTGCCCCCTCGCGCGTCCGCTTGTTCGCATCGTAAAGATCGGCGACGAAAAAATCCTGGAACGCCGGGATCAACAGCTCCTCGCGGTTGTTGTCCAGGAACCGATACGCCGACGCACGAGACCGCGAGACTTCATCGATGTCGAGATACACTTTCAGTCTCAAGCGGCTGTAAAGATACTGTGGAGCTTCAAGCTCCTGAACATCTTTTGCGTCGAATATCTGGCGCGTGCGAAATACCTCGATCAGCATCTTGAGATGCCCTTCGGGATCGGTCGGATTCGAGAGCTGCTCGGCTCGGCACACGGCGCGTGCGTAGTCCTTGAACGTGACGTCCACCGGGGGAAGCAAGTCAAGCGGCTGGATGGCCATTCTCTGCGTCCGCTCGACGGCTCTCCAGAATGCCTCCTTGGGGGTTGCCTTGCGCTTTTGCTTTTGCAACGTGCGAGCACCGCTCGCAGGTTGTTCCGGCGGTTCCTTCTGATAGAATTCCACGAGTTTCATGAGCACGTCGAACATCGCGCCCACCAGCACCTGCGGAACCAGATGAGCACTGGTTTCCCCCACCATCTTTGACATCTTGTATTTGTTCAACGCGCTCCGCAGGTACGGCTTGCCGGTGACGGCCTCGCCGAACTGCCTCGCCAGCGACGCCAGCACTTCCGCGTCTTTCATTTTTCCGTGAGTTTGGTCGGCGAGCGCATCGCGAAACTTTTTGTTGCGCAAAACCAGCAGAATCGCGGTGAGGTCGCCAATGAACTCGTGAAATGCAGCCGTCTGCACGACAATGCTGGCGTTAAAGTAAGGCCGCACTCCGTCCAGCACGGCATGCGCGAATTCGTGGTAGACGATGTCGGTCGAAAGGCACGTGTAGACGGTGTCCTCGCCGGATCCGAAATAATAAAACTGGAGCGACTTGCTCTCCCGATCGTAAAAGGCATTTTCTCCATACCCGGCGTGCGGGACGACGATGAGACGATTGCCTTCAAACGCCCATGGTATTCGGCGCCCCAGCCCGTTGCCGTCCTCGAAATACTGGAGTGCGTGCTGCACTAGCGCCCAAACCATGAGCTGATGGAACTGAAATGTCTTGACCGTGTCCTTATCAAGGTCTTTGCCTTCAAACCCATACACCTGACGTTCAATGTCCCATTCGACCGGCGGCGCAAGCTGGCCGGTATCGGCGCTGAAATCGACGACCGCGAAGCGGGCACTGGTCGGACCATCGGATAGACCGGGTTCCCAATCAACGAGATAGTTTTCGTCCAGAGCGAAACTGCGATAAGTTTTGGCGACGGATGGGTCTTTCAGATAAGTGACGACCCCCAACTTGAGGCCAACCGCCTCTTCTGTGCGGGACAATAGGTAAGGCGCTGCCGCGTAGAGATTGATTCGCTCAGCATGCTGAATGCTGACATTCTTCTGTGTAAGCGGACGTTTCTTCTTGTTGGGTCCGTCGGCGGCTTTCGGCGAAGCTGGCGTATCCGCCAGGTTCGGCTTCGGCGGCCGTGCTTTCCTGGGACTGCTCGGTTTCTTCGGGCGGGCCATCGGATACCTTCCCCTCGTGCATCTTCGAGCGGCGGGGACGCAAAACCAGATTCGGGCAGACGTGAAACTCAACCCAGTTGAAGGCCAAAAAGCTCCAAACGCAAGCAAAATGCTGCGAATCGAAGAAAAAAGCTGAGTATGCGAATCGATCCGAGCCTGACACCGCAAGCGCCTCACGCAAATCGAGCTCATCCTCTGTCGGCCCGTACCTTGGCAACAGATTCCAGCACTTTCCATGGCTCGCCAAACCATATGTTAGCACTTTCCAAATACTCCGTGGCACCCAGCTCTCGCCGAAAGGGAAAAGGTGCCAGGACCCGAAAATAGCTTTTTCGGCACACGTCATCTGGTGGGTGCCAGCCCACGAGCACCCAGAACGCCCGCACCACCAGCGCATGGGGATCGTCCGCAAGATCACGCGGCATGATCAGCATCCGCCCCGGCATCGTCCACCGATGCACGAAGGCCTCGCGCAACGCTTGCTTCCACGCGTGTGCCTTCTGCACCAATCCCCGTCGATACAGGGCGATGAGCTCATCAAGTCGCGCACGCTTCGAGCCGCCCAGCGCCCCAGCTCGCGCAGCCGCCAGCAAGCCAGTTAAAGCGCCCGCCGAAAACATCGTCGGCCTTCGCTCCACGAAGGCAGTTGCGCAAAAAAGTGGTTTTGCAACTCATGAAGCTCCGTCAGAGGTCTCAACCAACACCTTCACGAACTCTTCCAACGCTCTGCTCTCGTCATGGGATAGCTGAGCAGTCGGTTCTGAACGCGCCGCGAATCTAAGCGCGGCATGACTAATCTCTGGCTTCGGTGACGCAAGGCCTGCGACTTCCATCAGCCTACTGGCTGGCAAATCGAGCACCTGCGCAAGTTGGAAGACAGTTCTAGTCTCCGGCAGCACTCTGCCATTTCTCTCAATCTCAACAACTGCCGCAAGGTCAACGTCTGCCTGCTCAGCCAGCTCCTCGACGGATAAACCTCGCCTTCGCCTTGCGTACTCAATTAACCGTCCGAAGACCGGCTGAACATCTGAGGTTACTGCTCGAAGCATCCCCAGATCAGATGCGAGTCCAGCAACGGAAAGAGAACGACAGTGGTCTTCGATTTCCCCTGCTCTCTTCAGCCATTCACGCGGTGGACCTGGCTCTTTCTTCATGTGTGTCATTGTTCTTGTTCCCGTTGAAGGAGCTCGCTTGCCTGCGCGCTCGTCAGTTCAAAATAAGAAAGATTCTCTTTGCTGGGATCATGCCCTAATGGCGTCATCCCACATGCTCTCACATAGAACTGCTCGGCTTGTGGCAAAGCGTGGAGCCCCACGCGTCCTCTAAATCCCTCCTCTTTGCTTTGCTTTACTGCTCTCCAGAACAGCACGGAACCAACTGATCGGAACCGACCCATGCGGCCGAGCTCCGGGATCGCCCAGTTCCATGGAGCGACCTCAAGAAAATCGATATACACCAGCGGCTTGCCTCGATCCGGCGCCAGCCGCGCTGTATACGAGGCTGTCTTAGTCAGCATGACCCCTTGCCAGCTTTCCTCGCATGCGATGCCGAAGCCTGAACACTCAAGGAGCCTAAGCTCAGGCGCTTTTCGACGCCAATCCCAGTGCAAGCTCTGCGGCCACTGCGACCGAGGTACTGCGAACTGCAAGAGCTCCTGCATAATCCGAGACCGCTCGGCCGACCATTCGTTTTCAACCACAAGCAGATCCGCCGCTGCCATGTTGTCGAAAAGCGTTGCGTCAACTTCTCCCGTTGGTCGCCGCTCAATCTGGATAACGACACCACTCACAGGACCATGACCTCTGCTTTTGCCTTGGCATCATCCTCAAAAAAGAGCTTCTCGCCTCGCTCCATGCGCGCATCAACCAACTGGTAGAGCCTAAGCGCTTGCCTGAGCACGGCAGTTTTCGAGAGGTCCTTCTTCTCACAAAGCTCTTCGAGTGCAGCCATTTCCCCATCTGTCAGATTCAGCGTCATTGTACGCTTTGCGGCCATCACTGCTCCCCCTTGACGCTATTATAGAAGAGTCGGCTAGAAAATCAATAAAAAATAGCTATCGTACAGCCATACGGCCTTCAGTTTATACGGGAATCGCGAGCGGTAGGTAATGGATGAACTCACCATAAGTAACTATCTAGTAACCCGTTAGAATCTGACGGTATGAGAGCCAACACTGCCATTCGCATGGGGAGGGAAACTGGGACGGGACGGAAACTGGGACGGGAGGGAAACTGGGACGGGACGGAAACTGGGACGGAAACTGGGGCGTGATTAGTATTGAAGGAAGCCTTCAATTCTGTGAGCAGATGTTGCCATTCCAAGAAGTGCGAGAGTAGCACCTTGGGGCTTTATCTATGGGAACCCAGACATTGCGCCAAGAAGCTCGGAACAGCAGGATCATCTCAAATGTGAACCCTCCGATTGGAACCCCGCGGGTAACCAATCCCGTCCGGCAGAGCCGGGCCAGCAGCCGGAAGCGAGTGGAGCGCCAGGCAGATCCTGACAGCATACTCCTACCGCTGGGCGATCGAATGCACATTCGAGAATTGCAAACAACTCCTCGGACTCATAGAGCGTAGACTAGCGGATGGTTGTAGTCCATTGACTGGAAGAGATCACGGCCGCGGCGGGCAAGGCGGAAGGCGTCCACGACCGCAAAGACATAGACGCCCAGCACTGTCAGCAACGCGAGGATCAGGCCGACCAGAACAAAGGTCGCTGGTGGCAACAGGGCGGCCACCACGGTCGCCGGCGCGAACAGCAGCGAGCTGAGGAACATCACCAGGCCTCGGACGATACGGCCGCAGTAAATCTGGCCTAGTCCGGTGGCGGCAAGCGATAGAATCACGGCGATCAGCGGACTGCGGGCGGGAGCGTTTGGGGTGTTCAAGAGAAAACCTCATTTCCGAGGCCGCCCGCTCGGGCGACCGCAGATCGACGACGTCCGGCAGTAGGGCGCCCACGACCGGCCGCCGGCGGGCGAGTTCGTTGCGGCAGCGGTTGCGGGCGATGGTGAACAGCCAGGTCGAGAATGCCGACCGCTTTGGGTCGAACGATGCCAGGGATCGGAACGCGGCCAGGAACACCTCCTGGGCGACTCCCTCATGGTCGGTGTCGGGCGGCGTCAGGTTGCGGATCAGTGTCAACAGCGGCCGCTGGTAGCGCTCGACGAGGCGGCGGAACGACTCGACGTCTGCCGCCAGCACCCGCCGGATCGCATCGAGGTCGTCGTTCATGGCGCCCTGCCCTTGTGCACTGAACTCCCGCTGAGAGGTTATACAGCCGGACCCGGAAAAAGTTCCCCCGGCCTCGAGGGGCCCTGAAGCATCCACAAATGACTGAACCACACGGTCGTAGGAGGTTAGGAGCGCCAGACACCCATCCATCCCGAGGAGCGCCAGACACCCATCCATCCCGGGAGCAAGGGTAAAGACACCCATCGCAATCTCGACACCTACCGGCAAGTCGCGTAGCTTCCGCCAACCACAACCGGAGATCCATCCATGACGACGGCCCGCGCGCATCTTGTCGACGTGTCCATCACGCCCTGGTAGCACTGTACCGGAGGCGTTCACCAAGACGCGCCGTGGCCTCAGCCTCGTTGACCGAACCAACGGCCTCCAAACCCCACCGCGACGCCCGTCCCCGGCCGCTCGGCGTACCTCGTCGACTGAGCGGAATCGTGCGGAGATCTTCGCCATCGCCGCCGGCAGTATCCACGGCCCCAACGGCGCCCCGGTCAATAGCCACGGCCTTTAGCCCTTGGCACTTCTTGTTGGCACTTCTTCAGCCCTTGGAATTTCAGTCGCCCGCATCGCCGCCGGCGTGCGTGCTCTCGAGTACCGCGTCGACCGCTGCGGACGATAGGCCTCCAGAGCCGAGCCGGCCGCTGGGCAGCCCAAACAGCACGCCGCTGCGCCCGAACATGGCGACAAAGTTCCCGCCGGGCTCGCCATCGTCGTTGCCGTCCAGGGCGCGGCCTAGGGCGTCTCCGAGATCGGCCCCAATGATTTCCAGCTCGTACTTCGGCCCGATCTTGAAGCGACCAGCCGGCACCAGCTCGACCGATGTCGCACTCGGGCTCGAGGCCGCCACGACCGAGCTCAGGCGAACCGGCTTCAAGACGGTGACAGACTTTTTCTTCACTTTCTTCGTGGTAACGCTCGACAGCTCATACGCCCCAAGACCGGCGGCGCCCGAAACGGGGGCGCTATAGGTGACGCGAAGCGCCGGCTCGGATTTCGTCTTGGCGTGCTTGCCCTTGCCGGTCTTGACCCGAATCGAGCTCCATTCGACCGATGTCACGATCACCGGCGGCACGGTAACCGGAACGACAAGCTTACCTGTACCCAAGGAATCGGTACCGAGCAGAGTCACTGTGCCGCCGGCCTGGGTCACCGTCCCGGAAAACGGGTTGTTGCTGCTCGCGACAAGGAATGTGCTGTTCTGCTCCACACCGATCGAGCCGCCGCCGGAAAGCGCACCTTCGAGGGCAACGTTCGTGCCCGCGTTTTGAACGTCGACGTTGGCACCGGCCGCGACGGTGATGCTCTGGGTGAACGTCAGTTGGCCTTGGAGGTCGAGCGTACCTGCCTCTACATCGACAGGACTATTGATGATCGGGTCGCCGGTGATCGTCGAAGTCGATGCGACTTGCTGGACAATCGTCGCCAAGCCGGTCCCGCCATTGGCTGTGACGCTCAGCACGCCGCCGTTCAGGATAATCTGGCCGCTCAAATTGGGGTTTGCGATCGCGGCTTTCAGAACGCCGCCGGTATCGACGATGATTTTTACTCCAGTTCCCGTGACCGGCACTCCCGTGGCGGCGTTGCCTAGCACGAGAACGGAGCCGGAGCTTCCCCGGATCGAAATCAGGTTATTGTCGAGGTTGCCTTCTACGACCAAGGCTGTGCTGCCGGCGAGGGTCAATTCTGCGGCAACATCCCCGACTAGAGAGGTCGAAATCCCCTCATCGGCCGCGATGGCGAGAGTTGCGAGGCTAATCCCATTTTGGTCGGAGGTCCAGTTGCCGACAAACGATAAAGTCGGGTCCTGACCTTCGGCCCCGGTTACGGTGAGCGTGCAGTTTTGAGCAACTTCGACGCCCGTGTCGGCAGCCGCTACGAAGTCTTCGGAAACTGATCCCAGGTCCGATATCGAGCGTGAGATTGCCAGATAACTTGAGCGCATTCGCCAATTGAAGGACGTCGTCGTCCGTGCTCGAGAGCGTATTTCCGGTGACCGCATTCGATTGGATCAACGCCGTCCCGAGCCCATCACTGACACCCACCTGAACCGTACCGCCGCTCAATACAACCGTGCCTGAGAAATTGGGATTGGCGGTCGAGGCCTTGATCGTGGCGCCATTGAACACGGTGATCGTGCCCGATCCCGTCACTTGTATTTGCTGCGCGGCAAAACCAAGCTCGACGGTGGACTGGTTTTGCGCCGTGATTGACCCACTTGCGACCAGATTCCCGGTCAGCGACAAATCGGTGGTCCCCATGGCGTTCACGGTA
The DNA here is from genome assembly GCA_963823665.1 of uncultured Planctomycetota bacterium. GTDB lineage: Bacteria > Planctomycetota > Planctomycetia > Isosphaerales > Isosphaeraceae > CAVXHV01. Next base: position 1,513,571 of record CAWGMQ010000005.1, on the reverse strand, counting down.
CCCGCGATGGCGCCACCCAAATCGACTCCCGCCGGGGAAATCGCCTGAATGTCGAGCGCGAACGGATTGGAGTTTGATTCGTTGTCCGAAATCAGGTCGTCCGCGAACTCCAAGATGGGGGGGCCCTCGCTGCTGTTCTGGCCCGTAACCGTTAGCGTGCAATTGGCCGCAACTTCCACTGGGATCGGCGAGCCAGGCTGATCCGGCGCGTTGAATTGCATTCCCTGGCCGACACTGAACGTCGCGCTGGCCAAGAACTCGATGCTGTTGACGAGCCCGATCGCCTCGCTGCTCGAGTTTTGCAACAACCCCGCTGACGAGTCTCCGGTTTGCGCTGTTCCGATCTGGATCGTGCCCGTCCCGAGTCCATTGCCGGTGTCCACCTTGACCGTGCCACCGTCAAGAACGATCGTGCCGGCGAAAGCGCTGTTGTTGGCGGTTCCTTTGACAGTGCAGCCGGCATCCGCGGTGACCGTGCCCGAGCCCGTCGAATCGTTGAGCTCGACAACGGATTGGTCACTCGCTGCACCGCCCGCGGTAACCGACGCGCCCGGGTCGATTGTTGCAAACAGTTCCAAGTCGGTGCTGCCTTGGGCGGCCAAGGAGCCGGCAATTTCCCCGTTGCATTCGACCGACACGCCGGAAGCCGCCAAGAGATCGAGAGTCAACGGCGTAGAATTGGAATCGGTGCCGCTATCCGAGGTCATCTTCCCGAAAAAGACCAGTGCTGGGCTGGACGACGCCGAAGTTTGACCGGTAACGGTAAGGCTGCTGTTGGCCGCGATTTCGACTCCGGGTGGTGTGGGATCATCCACGTCCCCGAAAGACATTCCGGCCCCGACGCTGAACGTGGCGCTCTGATAAAACTTGAGCGCATTGTCCAGATCGAGATCGCTATCGCTGATGTTCTGTAAAAGTCCGACGGCCGATGAGCCGTCCGAATCCGCCAGGCCAACCTGGATGGTTCCCGTCCCGAGCCCGTTATCGACCCCGACCTTGACCGTGCCGCCGTTCAGAACAATCGTGCCCGAGAAGTTAGGGTTAGCGATCAATCCCTTGACGGTGCCGCCGGCTTCCGCAGTGATCGTGTCCGAGCCGCTGAGCGGAAGGTTTTCGAGATCGCCGCCCAGCTCGACGACAGCATCATCGCCCGGCTGGCCACCCGCCACGATTGCACCAACCGAGCCGGGATCGGCTACGACGATCAGATCGACATCACCATTGGCGCTGAGAGAGCCGTCGACCAGCCCTACGATTCCCACCACCGACTCGTCGTCGCTAGCAATACCAAGCGTAACGGGCGTGGAGCTCGAAGTTGTTTGCGACGAAAGATCGCCAAGAGTTAAACCGTCGCCTTGCGGGTTACCTCCGGCGACGTTGAGCGTGCAGTTCGCTGCCACCGTCACTGTGGGTTGCTCGTCCGGAGACGACCCCTGGAAGATCAGTCCATTGCCAACATTGATCGTCGAACTGGCTTCCATGCGGATGGGATTGTCAAGCGAGACGTCGCCGGTTGCATTGCTCTGCAACGTTCCACCGGCCAGATGCAGCGTGCCGATTCCCAGGGCATTGTTGGTTGCGAACGCAAGCGTGCCGTTAGAGATCGTCGTATCGCCCGTGTAGGTGTTGCTCTGATCCAGCAGCAGCGTGCCGCCGCCGGTTAGCGTCAGCCCTCCGGGGCCGTTGAAGGGCGACGTGATCTCGAGCTTGCTCAGGGTTGCGACGTTCATCGTCACGGATCCGCCGCCCAGCGTGGTTGGGATTGAATAGGTATTGCTACCGCTCGCGCTCGTCAGGGTGCCGAGCAGCGCGACCGAGTTGCCGCTCAACTTGTAGCCGCCCCCCTCGATGTCGATGCCCTCGAGCGTCAAATCCGTAACGTTGTTCGTGCTCGAGAGGGCGCGCCGGTAGCCGGGAAGATGAGGGTATCGTTGTCATTGGGATCCGGCGCAGCCTTTTCTTGCCAGTTGTTCGGGTCGCTCCAGTTAACGCCGTCACCCGAGCCGGTCCAATGCAAGATCTGGGATGGGACGACGTCGAACGCGTTGCTCTGACCGGGCGTCAGGTCGTCCGCGGAGGCCGTGATCGTCGCCTGAAGCACGTAGCCGTCTCCCTCCGTGTCCAGGGAAAGATTGGGAAAGACCGCGACGCCGCCTAGCAATGTCGCCGTGTTGCCTGATAGCTTCGCTGTTCCATTGCTGGGGTCCTGAGCGAGGCTGAGCGTCACAGTCTGGCCGTCAAAGCCCGAGTCGGGTAGTCCCTTGGGACCCATCAGGGTCACAAGCACCTGGGGAGTGAATGGCTGCCCCACGACTTCGCGGTTGGCCGGCTGCTGGGTGAACTGAAACGCGTCATTGACCGCGTCGAAGGGGGTGCTTGTCACGCTCTCGGCATTTGGCGTCTGCGCGACGATTGTGTAGCCTGTCGCGGCCGGAAACACCATGAACCCGCTAAACGTGGCAACGCCGTTCTGCAACGTGGCGCTGGTGTCGATCAGATTGATATGGTCGTCTGCATCATTATTGGGGTCGGTATTCAGTTGCACCGTCTGGCCGTCCAGGCTGCTGTCGGGCTCATCGTTCGCGTTCTCCAGAGTCACGACGATTAAATTTTTCCGGCCGACGATCATTGGGTTTGGTAACTGTGTGAAATCCAGGTGGTCCTCGGTCACCGGGAATTGCTCGGTCGTGGCCATGGTGGCGTTGTCGGAAATCGCGGTGAGCGAATATTGCGCGCCCGGCGTGGGGATCTGCAAATTGTTGAAGTCGGCGATGCCGTCGCTCACGGGAACGGTCGTCGTTCCCTCTAGCGCGACTCCCGTCGTGCTGTTCAAGATCATTCCGACGGTTCCCGAGTAAGTGGTGTCGACGTCGCCGTTTTCGTCTTCAACCTCGATTTTCTGGTCGAAAACCTGCCCGGCCACCAGCGTCGTTGGCGGGTTTTCGAAAGCCAGGACAGCCGGCTCGACCACAAGCCCGCCGGGTAAGGGGGCGTTCACACCCAGGAACTTGCTGTCTCCCGAATAGATGACGACGACGGTGTGCGTGCCGGCCCTCAAGTCGGAGACAGCCGGAAATGTCGCGTCGCCGCTTGCGTCTAGCGTGACCGGATTGCCGACATTGCCTCCATCGATCTGAAGCTGCACGTTGCCGGTGGGCACCTGGTCGTTGCCACTGTCGTCGGATACGTTGACCTGGAACCCCACCTGCTCACCGTAGACCGCCGGGTTATCCGACGGAGTGATCGTCACGTCGGCGTCGGACTGGAATTCGTAGGCGCCGATGTCCATCGTGCCGTTCACGATCCGAGGATCGCCTTGTTCGTCGAAGAGCGGTGTCGGGAAATCGACGATGTTGTTGCTGCCATGATCGATGGCGGGGTTCCCCGGCAAAAGTGCCTGGGTCATGGTCGGTCCGTCGTTGAACCCGAGAAAGCCCAGGGTCTGGCTGATATCGACACCGATCAAGTCGCTGCCGAAGAAGTTGATGTCCGTCGGGATACCGAACTCGGTGAAATACGGTCGCGGGTCTACGCCGATGAGATTATTACCCAGCGATTGGATCGTGTCGGCGTTGAGATCCTCTAACGGCACGGGACCAGGTCCTCCATTCGTCGCGACGATCGTGTTCTGTAGCTCGAGATCGGGCGCGTCGATTCCTCCGCCACGGCCGACCGTGTCGTCTACGGTGTTGTCGGCGATTGTGCTGCACGCGATCGTCAGCTTGCCGGCGGTGGCATAGATTCCTCCGCCGGCAAAACCAGCCACATTGTTGGAAATCGTACTGTTGAGCATCGAGAGCGTTCCATTCCCACTGTAATAGACTCCTCCGCCCTCGCCCCGATCGAACCCGCCGGTGGCGGCGCCGGTGAGGGCCCCGTTTTCGTCGATCGAGCAATCGGTGATCTTGAGCGACAGTGCATCTTTGTTTTGATCCGAGTTGAAGTAAACACCGCCGCCACCGGGGATCTCCACGTCGCTTCCAAGGCCGCCTCCGATGATGTTGAGTCCATTCAGCGTCGTTGTCGAAGTGTCGGAAAAATTGTTCGGATCTTGCACATTTGAGCCGTCGAACGGCAGAATCTCAAAATCGCTTTGCGCTCCGCTCCCTTCGATCGTGATGGGCGTATTCCCGGTATTCGTGATGGTGATGCCGGCCGGAACGAAGAATGATCCAATGGTGGATATCGTGCTGACCGTCGCATTGTCGAACGTGATGACGTCGCCCGGCGCCAGCGTGGGGCTGGCGAGAATGCCTTGAAGCGACGTCAAGTCGTCCGTCGCGTTGGGATTACTGACGACAAACGTCGTCAAGAGCCTCCGCTCTTCCAGGGCCTGAACCCAGGGACGGCAAACGTGGCGATGAACGGATGTGATCCGACGACGTGGAAAATTCGACACAGATGCACTCCTCTGGCCTTTCAGCGCACGTTGCTGAAGCCTCCGGTTCCGGGTATCACCTACTGAGATATAGGGGGGCTATGCGGAAACCTTTCCAGGCCGTTCACAAGAAACTCACCCCTCGGCCTTCAGCCCTCGGCGCCTCCCTCACCCCTCGGCACATTCGTTAGCCATTGGCATGATCTTCTCGCCCTTCGACGCAACCCCGACGACCTCCGCTTGGGTTTCATTTCCCGTCCGGAGCGTCTAAAATTGCGTTCATCGAACGCGAACAAACCCTTTCCGACCTTCCCATCAAGAAAAACGGGACGTCACCATGGATAAAGCCAAACTGATCGACAAGCTCAATGAGATCCTCAAATGGGAATACGCCGGGCTGGTGCAGTACACCCAGTTCAGCTTCCTGGTTCAGGACACCTGGCGCGAGGTCTACTACAAGTTCTTTCGCGAAAACGGCGAAGAAGCGCTCAAGCACGCCCATCTGGTGGGAGACAAGATTACGTCACTCGGCGGCGTGCCGAGCGTCGAACGAGGCGCCGTCAAGCAATCAACCGACTTGCACGAAATGCTCGAATACTCGCTCGAAGTCGAAAGCCTCCAGGTCAAGCTTTACACCGAGGCACTCGAGCTCTGCGGCGAGAGAGACGTCGCGCTCCGCGTCGTTCTTGAAGACATCTGCAGGGAGGAGCAAGAAGGGGTCGACCACCTCGAAAAACTGCTCAACAAGCGCGAGCTGGCCGTCAGCGGCCATGCCAAACCAAGCCGCCAGAAAGTTGGCTGACCCGGCGAAGCCGTGAATAATCGGCTAGAAACGCCCGAACCCGAAGCCCACCTCACGGCGCATTCGGAAAGCACGTCACGTATGGTGGGTGCAACCCACCAGCCCTAACGCTATGTGGTATGTTGGGTTGCACCCACCCTACGAAGAAACTGGCGATCGACCCGGCCACGAGCCACCGCCTACGAACGATCGCTGCCCACAGCCTTCCGGCACGCAGAATTGGTCGACGGCCCGGGGAATGGAATCGTCGCCGGCTCCTCGGCAATGGCGGCCTCCGATGCCTCCGACTTCAAAGCCAGCACCGCCTGAAGTTGTTGAAACTGAAGGGCATCCAGCTCGAGCCGCCGTTGGTCAAACCAGCCGATTCCTTCCGCGTGGTGCTGTTCTCGCAAGTCGATCAGCAACCGCCCGTCTTCACCCTGCGACAAGCCGACCTCCAGACGCTGCGATGGACGCTTGCCACCCAACGTTGCCAGCACAGTCCGGCCTGCCATGAATTCTCTCCAGCGACTGAGATTCAGTGTCAACAGCATTAAAGCATACCCGCCCACCGGCCGCGGTCAAGGGGCGTCGGGGCTGGAGGCGCGCTCTTTGTCCCTTGCGCAGACTTTGCCCCTTGTGATTCGATAGACTGCTCGGTGTCCGAGCGCGGACCGAAGATCTGTTGGGCGGGGGTGTTCTGACCCGGCCGAGGCCTGGGAAAGTGTCAGGCCCGGGTCTCCAGACCCCGCCCAGTCCTGGACCGAAGGTGAAGTGTTGGGCGCGGGTCTCCAGACCCCGCCCGTTCCTGGACCGAAGGTCTCCCCGACTTGCCCGCGTAACGCCATTTGGGAGATGTTGCGTGACTCCGAAAGAAGTTCTGGCCCAGATCCGGCAGCGCGAGGTCACCACGATAGACCTGCGATTCATGGATTTTCCGGGGGTCTGGCAGCATTTCTCGATCCCTGCTGATTCCCTCACGGAAGAGACATTCGAAGAAGGCCGGCATTTTGACGGCTCGAGCATCGTCGGCTGGCGCCAATCAACGAGGCCGATCTGCTCGTCGTTCCGCAGCCCGAGACCGCGCTGATCGATCCCTTCCCGGCGCAGTCCACGCTCACGATGATCTGCAACATCCAGGATCCCATCACCCATCAGGACTACACCCGCGACCCCCGCAATATCGCCCGCAAAGCCGTCAGCTACATGCGGAACACAGGGCTGGCCGATCAATGTTTGCTGGCACCTGAGCTTGAGTTTTTCGTCTTCGACAACGTCCGCTTCGAGCAGAGCGGCCACGAGTGCTTTTACTACGTCGACTCGGTCGAAGGCATCTGGAACCGTGGACGCAATGAATCGCCCAACCTGGGATATAAGCCCGGGTCAGGCCTGGGATATTTCCCATGTCCGCCGACGGACAGCCTGGTCGACCTGCGTTCGGAGATGGCCCAGCGCATGGCGGATTGCGGGATCGGAACGACCGCCCATTTCCATGAGGTGGCCACCGGCGGTCAGTGCGAGATTGATCTCGTTCCGCGTCCCCTCGTACCCAGTGCCGATCACGTCGTGCTCGCCAGGTACATCATTCGCAACGTCGCCCGCAGGAGCGGTAAGACCGCCACGTTCATGCCCAAGCCGCTCTTCGGAGATAATGGCTCCGGCATGCACACTCACTTGACGCTCTGGAAAGACGATCAGCCGCTTCTGGCCGGGCAGGGTTATGCGGGCTTGAGCGACTTGGGGCTCTACGCCATCGGCGGCTTGCTCAAGCACGCCCAGGCGCTCTCCGCGTTTGCCAACCCGACGACCAATAGCTACAAGCGGCTCGTCCCGGGCTTCGAGGCCCCGACCAAGGTCTCTTACAGCAGGCGCAACCGCGCCGCGATCGTGCGGGTGCCACTCGATAGCGCCAACCCCAGAAACCGGCGCATCGAATACCGCGGGCCTGACAGCGCGGCCAATCCCTATCTCTTGTTCCCCGCCATGCTCATGGCGATCCTTGACGGAATTCAGAACAAGATGCGGCCCGGCGAGCCGCTCGACAAGGATATTTACGACCTCCAGCCTGAAGAGCTCGACACCGTTCCGGCCACCCCGCGCTCGCTCGAAGCCTCCCTCGAAGCCCTCAAAGCCGACCACGAGTTCCTGCTCCGCGGCGACGTTTTCACTCCCGACGTCATCGACACCTGGATCTGGTACAAACAAACCCACGAAGTCGAAACGATTCGCGTTCGCCCGCATCCGTACGAGTTCGCCCTCTACTATGACGTCTGACGCATTCGATAAGCACGACGACGATCACGGAGCCGGCGATGCGCTCGGCAGCGTTGCTTGCCGATGCCGCGAATGGGGCGACGCCTCATCACCCGCAACTTCCACGTCACCCGATGGCGCAGGGCGCTCTCCTGCTCCTGCTCCGGCCGTTGCTTTTCAGGCCGAAGCGCATAAAGCAGCAATGTGCAAGCACCGATGACCAGCATGTTATCGGCAAAATTGAAGATCGCGCAATCGAAGTTGATCGCGTCGACGTGGAAGTGCACGAAGTCCCGCACATGCCCGAGCGTCAGCCGGTCGTAGCAGTTCCCCATCGCGCCGGCCATGATCAGACCTAATGCGACGGTCAGCACCCGGCTCGCTGCTGCCCCCAGCACAAAGAGGTAATAGAAGATCACGATCGCGGCCACCACCGAGAGCCCCGCGAAGATCAGGCTGCTGCCAGGCAGCTCGGCACCGATGCCCCAGAGCGCACCTGTATTTTCGCTGGTGCGCAGCTCGAGGATCTTGGGGACGATCGGATAAGTCTGCGCATGGGGGTGACCGAGTCGAGCAAAGATGAGCGATTTCGTCACCAGGTCAAACGCCGTCCCGCCCAGGGCGATCGACCAGAAGAGCAACCAGCGCCCCACACCCACGCGCCGTTCATCCCTCATTCCTCACCCTCCAGCTTCCTTGCGCAACGAATGCAATACTTCGCATACGGAATCGCTTGCAGCCGCGGCTTCGAAATTGGCTCGGAGCACTCAGCGCACAAGCCATATGTTCCCTTTTCCATGCGGCTGAGCGCCTCGTTGACCAGTTCAAGCGTGCTCTGCTCGTTCTCGATCAGCCCCAGCGTGAATTCCTGGTCGTAATTGTCCGTCCCCAAGTCGGCCATGTGCAGCGGAACATTGGACAGATTGCCCGTCCCGCCCCCGTTGTCTCCGCCCAAGGCTTCATCCGTCATCTGGTGCAGGTCGCCTCGCAGTCGAGCCCGCAATCCTTCAAGCGTTTCCTGAATGACCCCTAGCTCCTCGGACTTGAAAACAGCACCCATGAATCCCGCCCTTCTTTTGCACCGCGCTTTCTTCTTTTTTCGTGACCAGGGAGGGATGGAATTGCGAATCCTAGACCCTGTCTCGGTTCCGGTCAATCCGAACACCTCCGAACAGTAAAGCCTACACCGACCACCGATTGGAAAACCACCCCTATCTCGCTTTTACGGAGATGCGGTACCATGGTCTCCTCAAACGGATACTCCGCCTTTCGCAAGGGTGTGCAAGAACATGGACACGAAGTCTGTGAAAACGATCTTCATCACGGGTGCCACCGGACTGGTCGGCAGCCACGCCGCCGAAGAAGCCCTGAAGCGCGGCCACCGAGTCCGAGCGCTGGTCCGACCCTCGAGTGACACCCGCTGGCTCGATCAGTGGGGCGTGCAGACCGTGGTTGGCGACCTCGAAGACGCCCAGGCATTGAGAGCCGGCGCATCAGGCGCCGACTGGGTGTTCAATTGCGCCGCCAAGGTCGGTGACTGGGGTACCCTCGCCGAATTCCGGCGATTGAACGTTGACGCGCTTCGCCTGCTGCTCGAAGTCGCCTCCGGAGCTCGAGTTGAACGCCTCGTTCATGTCAGCTCTCTCGGTGTCTACGAAGGCCGCGATCACCACGGAACCGACGAGACCGTCCCCCCCGCCGCCAGCTCGCTCGATGCCTACACCCGCTCCAAGACCGAAGCCGAAGCCCTCGTCTTGAAATATCACCGCGAGCACGGATTACCCGCCGCCGTCGTGCGGCCCGGTTTCATCTACGGCGAGCGCGACCGCACCGTCCTTCCCAAATTGATCAATAGCCTGAAGCGCGGTCTCTTCACCTACTTCGGCTCCGGAGAACAAGCGCTCAACTGTATCTATGTCAAAAATCTTGTCGAAGGCATCTTCCTCGCCGCCGAGAGTCCGGCGGCCGTGGGTGAAGTGTTCAACCTCACGGACGGTCAGCTCGTGACCAAGAGGCAGTTCGTCTCCCGGGTCGCCGAGCTCGCCGGCTTGAAGCACCCCACCCGCCGCATTCCTCGGCCGCTGGCGCGCATCCTTGCCAGCACGGTCGAGGGTATTGCCAAGCTTCGCGGCGCCAAGAATCCGCCCTTCATCAACAAGGCTCGCTTTAAATTCGTCGGCCTCCATCTCGACTACTCGATCGAAAAGGCACGGCGTGTGCTCGGCTATCAGCCGCCGTTTACGTTTGAAGAAGCGATTGATCGCGCCATGGCCGAGCACCGTCCCACCGGCTCGCCCGAGCCAGAGCCCGAGGCGGCGGCGGTGGCGACGTCCGAATCCAGTTGAACCGAATCCACAAGTGAGTTCTCCGCGAAACAGGAGTCAAACGATGAGTGACGTGAAAGGAAAACGCGTGGCGGTGCTGGTCGAGAAGTTCTACGAAGACCTCGAGCTCTGGTACCCCGTGCTCCGCCTTCGGGAAGCCGGCTGCCAGGTTCAGATCGTCGGCCCGAAAACCGGCGAGACCTACGCGTCCAAGCACGGCTATCCGGCCAAGGCGGATATCGCCGCCAGCGAGGTCAAGGCGTCCGACTTCGACGCCGTCATCATCCCCGGCGGCTATTCACCCGACCACATGCGCCGGCACCCTGCGATGGTTGACCTGGTCACCCAGGCCGCAAAGCTGGGCAAGGTTCTGGCCGCGATCTGCCACGGCCCCTGGATGCTCTGCTCCGCCAAATGCCTGAAAGGCAAGAAGACCACCGGCTTCTTCGCCATTCGCGACGACGTCGAAAACGCCGGCGGAATCTGGCAAGACGCCGCCTGCGTCCGCGACGGCAACATCGTCACTAGCCGAACCCCCGACGATCTCCCCGCCTTCATGCAGGGCATCTTCGCCGCACTGGAAGGTTGAGCGGCCAGTAGTAGCTTGAGCCCCCGAAGGGGGCGACATCATATAGCTCGGGGCGTGAGCCTTTGTCCTTACCATCATCTTCATCATACCGATGAAGATACGTCGATGATAGCCTCGGCGCCCCGGATCATGATCTGCAGCTTGTCCCAACCCCGCCAGATCGTCATCCAACCTGGCTCCCCATCGTGGCGGCGGCCCAGGAACCCTCCCAGCTTGGCCAACTCCCGAAAAAATCCTCCCGCAGTTAATATTGTCGTGGGCGTCAATCTGCGCACCACCTTCAGCATCATCACGTATTTGGGCGGTACCACCTCGGTCGCAGGCTGCTCGGGAGCTGTCCGCGCCATTCCCTTCAACTGGAACAACCGCAGTGCTTCCACAGACATCAATCCCATCATGGCTTCGAGACGATCGCACGTCTTGAGCTGGCGACGTTCTACCTGAAAGCCTGTTTTCAGGACCTTGTGCCACTCCTCGATTAGCCACCTCTTCCCGTAGTACCCCACGATCGCCATAGCATCTTCAAAATCCTCCACCAGCAAAGAAGTGTAAAGCACCCACTCGATCGCCTCCACTCCGTCGGGAGCATCTACCTCGCGCACCCAGACGACCCACATGGGGATCGCCGCGGGCTTGACCTGCTTCAGAAATGGGCTTTTGAGTTTCGGCGTCGGCATCCGTAAGGCCCCGATGGCGACCACCAGCTTGGCCGTCCGAGCCGGTGCTTTGGGGCGAGCCCGCAGATTGAGCGTGTAACATCCAGCCCGCGGCAGGGTCCCTAAGTAGGCTTTCAGCGGCGTTTCCCCGCTCTCCGGCGTGATAATGATCCGGATCAGGCTCTTGGCTCGCGCCACCCATTCGGTTTCTGTCTGCTGGCAGTGATAGAAAAACTCAAAGTCGTCGGCGCCACGATCAACTACGTGAATCCAGGAGGTTCCCGACGGCGGGGATCCCATTTGGATGACAAGATCACCCCAGATCTGTGATTCGCGATCGTCACGCTGCAACCGTTCGGTCCGCGTCTCCCCCTTACGAACGCGCTGACGATGATAGATCAGTTGTCCGGCCAAGCCGTGAACCCGGTCGTCTTCGGGGGAAACCATCAAACCCGAGTGAAGGTGAAAGCCTTGTCCGATACCCGAACCAACCGGCGAAAGACCTGTGACCTGTCGGCACGGCCCGTAATCGATTTCGGTCGTGTCTGCGATGATCAATTGACGCTCACCTGCTGTCTTCTTGGTAAGCTCCCAATGGTGACTGGCGATCGCTTGAAAGGTGACGTCCTCACAATCGAAGAAATTGTATGCGGCCCTCAGATCATTCCAGGATTCGGTTTGCTGAGGAAAACTCCCGGACGGATCTGCGGCGATCTGCGTTGCCAACAGAACGAGTCGTTTGGTACGGCGTTCGTCATGAAGATCAGTGGTGGCGAATTGGGTCATGGCCCAAGTCTGCGCATCTGAAAGAAAGGTGTCCATCCGAGGCTCCGGCGGTTGAAACGCGATCCCTCCCCCCCACCTCAGCGTGTGGCTTGGCTTGATATTACCAGGTGCGAAGCGAGAAAAGCCGGGAAAAGGCCGGGGAAGCGCACCTATGACCACCAGAAAATGATGGTAAGGACAAAGGCGTGAGCCCCGAGGCCCGCCATGCCTCCGGAATTTCCGCCGTTTCATTAACGAATTTATATAAATTCGTTAATCAGATTCTCAAGCATCTCCTGCCGCCCGCTCGAGTTCTTGGCGGCATCTCCCTTGGGAAGGATGTACGCCTCGAGATCTTCGAACTTGGCCTTACCGGCCTCGACGCGCCGGCCGAGCTCGCAATCCCAGCTTCGGTAGCGTTCCTTCACGAACCCCGCCAGCCGGCCATCGGCCATGATGGCGCGCGCAATCTTCAGTCCGCGTGCGAACGCGTCCATTCCCCCGATGTGAGCGTAAAAGAGGTCGATCGGCTCGAAGCTCTCGCGGCGCACTTTCGCATCAAAATTCACGCCGCCCGTGGTGAAACCGCCCATGCGAAGGATGCAGAGCATGCACTGTGTGGTGAGGTAAATATTGGTGGGGAACTGGTCGGTGTCCCACCCGAGCAGGTAATCGCCGGTGTTTGCGTCGATGGAGCCGAGCGCACCGGCGTCGATGGCCACTTGCAGCTCGTGCATCATCTCGTGCCCGGCGAGCGTGGCGTGATTGGTTTCGAGATTGAGTTTGAAGTGGGGCAGGAGGTCATAAGTTCGGAGGAAGTTCAAGCACGCGGCCGCGTCGGAATCATACTGGTGTTTGGTAGGTTCTTTGGGTTTGGGTTCGATGTAGAAGGTGCCGGAGAACCCGATCTGTTTCTTGTAGTCGACGGCCATATGGAGAAACCGAGCTAGGTGATCGAGCTCGCGTTTCATGTCGGTGTTGAGGAGTGTCGAGTATCCTTCGCGCCCTCCCCAGAACGTATACCCCGCGCCGCCCAGCTCATGGGTGACTTCCATCGCCTTCTTGACCTGGGCGCCGGCGAAAGCAAACACGTCGAAATTAGGGCTGGTTGCAGCCCCGTGCATGTATCGCGGATTGGTGAAGAGGTTGGCCGTGCCCCAGAGGAGCTTGACGCCAGTGCGCGCCTGTTCGTCCTTCAGGACCTTGGTAACCTCATCGAGATGCGCGTGGCTTTCCTTGAGGTTTTTGCCCTCGGGCGCAACATCGCGATCGTGAAAGGCGTAATAGGGAACGCCCAGTTTTTCAAAGAGTTCGAAGGCGGCCTTGGCCCGGCGCTGGGCATTGGCGACGGTGCCCGTGCCGTCGTCCCAGGGCCGCAGTGCGGTTCCGACCCCAAATGGATCCGACAGCACATTACAAAACGTGTGCCAGTAAACGACGGAGAACCGCATATGGTCCTTGAGTGACTTTCCGTCGATGACTTCGTCCGGATTGTAATATTTAAAATCGAGTGGATTCTTCGATTTGGGACCGCCGTACTGGATCTTGGGCACTTCGGGAAAAGCTTGGGCCATCGGCGGTTCTCACTGGTGTGGCCAGCCTGTCGAACAGTACAGACATCCAAGCCATCATGGTAACGTCGCCACGCCGCACTTCAATAGTCCAGTAGGCGTTAGGTTTTCTTCGTTCGCCTGGCGTTCCTGTAGGGTGGGTGAAGCGAAGCGCAACCTACCATTCTACCGAGCGCGCGCCGACATCCAATCCCCTCCTCCAATCGACCTGGCTAGGGCGCCCCAGTCTCGACCATCGTTGAGACTCTTGTGGTTGACCGCAGGAGTCGCTATTTTTGAAGTAACGAGCCGAGTGCGGCTTCTGTCAAGAGCCCCACTCAATCGGGCGGCTAACTCAGCGGCTAGAGTGCCATCCTCACACGGTGGAAGTCACAGGTTCGAATCCTGTGCCGCCCATTGGAATTACGCTGATTGTGTGCGACTCTGCTGAACGACATCTCTGGCGGTTCTCCGCCTCGTATCGCTGCTTGGCCTGCTTCAGCAAGTGAGTTGATACCACGATCGAGCCCCCCGGTGACGTCGAGCATGATCAGCTCATCATCGTCCGCGGCAAGGCGAAGTTACAACGGCCGCATTTGACAAAGACCTCGCTGGATCAATCCCCGTCAGGAGAACCCGTGTTCGTCGCAGGGCATCTGGCAGTGTGAGTCGAAGTCGGCGAGAACAGCTTTTGCTCCCTGACATTGGGGGCAGACCACCCGGTCGGCGCTGCCGGGCGTGCGCTCCTGGAACGGCTGGTGGCACTCGGGGCAGTCAACCGGTTGCAGATCGACCGGCAGCGGCGCGTAGAATCTTCCATTTGCAAGCGAACTATCCACCTTCGCCACGACATTGCTCAGGAACTTCGATTGCGCATCCGGGGCGCCCAGGAAGGTCTTGCGCCACTTCTGCCAGACATTCCGCTCGATGGCCCGGGGGATGTGCAGGACAAAATAGCACCTCGGGCAGAACCACGATCGAAAGCCGTCGTCGATTGCAGATTCCGCCTGCTCGGTCCACCGGCCGACGCGGTAGCTGGTGCAAGCGCCTTCCCATTCATGACGGCAGTCGGGACAGTTTGCGCGGAAGATCCAACCCATAAGAGATGTCCTCAGTAGACTCACGTGGTCGATGGGGAGAGCATCACGTCGCTGCGCTGCCTGATCGCGCGTTCGCGGTCGATCGACGCGGGGCAGACAGTAGATCGTTGTGAGCACACGAGTGAATTTCAAGCGAATTCTTGGTAAAGGGCACCGAATGCGGTGTCTGACAGGTGTCGGCGCACGGTTTCCTTCAAGAGCTGGGCGACCGCGGTATTCGCCACCGACCTTTTCGCTCAGAGTCGGCCGATCCAGGTCGACGACGGCAGTACTTCGCTTAAGAACATCTGCTGGGCACACAGAATTGATCGGTGCAGCTCTTCCGCGGTGACTTGCCCCGCGGAATTTGAAAGGGGCAGGGTGCCCGTGGCGTCGCTCAAGAACTCGACGGCGAAGCCCCGATGGAAGGCTTGGCGCGCGGTCGTATCGCAACACATGTGCGTCATGTAGCCAGTGATCGTGACGGTCGAGATTCCGCGCTCTCGCAACCAGTCTTCAAGACCGGTGCTGGTGAAGCTTCCGGGAAGTGTCTTCTCAATCGCCAGGTCGTGCGGGCGCTTGGCAACCTCAGGGTGAAGCTCCCAGGCTTTTGTGCCTTTGCGAAAAAACGGCGCGTCGGGCCCTTCGAGCGTGTGCTGAATCAGCACGGTTGGAACCCGGCCCTGCGCGATCCATCACATTCAAGATCTGCTCCAGATGTCCGGCCGGATGCGTGATTGGCAGCGCCCCGGTGAAGTACTCATTCTGGACGTCGATGACAAGCAGAGCACGACTCATGGATCCTTCTCCCAAAACTGACTCGGTAAGGCCCCGATCGCACCAATCATTTAATTCGATTTGCGCGGAAAGTACGATGTCGCCCCGGACCAGTATGCCGTAGGAACTGCAAACATCGGAGACGTCGAGATGCCGACACGGTCGCCGAAATCCTAGTCGCCAGCCATAATGACGTCTGCGGCAATTTGCCTCTCCTTTGCGGTTCTTTGGCGTTGATCTGGAGTGACAAGCGTGACGATGGAAGACAGTTCGGACCCGGCGCAGCCCCCGGTCCTGTGCGATTTCTGCGGGCGGAATAGCGCCGACGCTGGCCCGATGATCGAGGGAACGGCGCTGAAGCCCGTGGCTACGGGCAGGCCGATCGCGCACATTTGCGCCCATTGCGTCGAGGCGTGTGACAGCCTCTTCGAGCAGCACAAGCGGAAGAATTCCGGGCTCGAGAAAATCCCGACGCCCCGCGAGCTCGTGGCCCACCTGAACGAGTACATCATCGGCCAGGAGCGGGTGAAGAAGACTCTGGCCGTCGCGGTTGTCAACCATTACAAGCGAGTGCTCGGCGGCGTGATCGACGATCCCGATCTCGAAGACGTCGAGGTCTCCAAGAGCAATGTTCTCCTGATTGGCCCCACGGGCTGCGGCAAGACCGCCCTGGCCCAGACCCTTGCCCGCCGGCTGCACGTCCCGTTTGCCATCGGCGACGCCACCACCTTGACCGAGGCCGGCTACGTCGGCGAGGACGTCGAGAACCTGATCCTCAAGCTCGTGATGGCGGCCGACTACCAGATCCCCGCCGCCGAGAAGGGCATCATCTACATCGATGAGATTGACAAGATCGGCAAGACCAGCCAGAACGTCTCGATCACCCGCGACGTGTCGGGCGAGGGCGTGCAGCAGGCCTTGCTCAAGCTGCTCGAGGGAACCGTTGCCAACGTGCCACCGCAGGGGGGGCGAAAGCACCCGGAGCAGCAGTACATCCAGGTCAACACCACCGACATCCTCTTCATCTGCGGCGGAACCTTCGTCGGCCTCGAAGAGATCGTCGGCAAACGCCTGGGCCGCAAGATGATCGGCTTCGGCCGCGGTGCCGAGCGCGCCCACGACCGCGAGCTCGAGCGCAACGAGCTGGTGGCCCAGGTCACCCCCGAGGACCTCGAGCGTTACGGCATGATCCCCGAGCTGATCGGCCGGCTGCCCATCATCGCCACGCTCAACCAGCTCTCCGAGGAAGACCTGGCGCGGATCCTGACCGAGCCCAAGGACGCGCTCACCAGGCAGTACGAAGTCCTCTTCCGCTACGACGGCGCCCGATTGAAATTCGATGACGACGCAATCCGAGAAATCGCGCGGCGAGCGAAGGCGCGAGGCACCGGAGCACGAGCGCTGCGGTCGATCATGGAAAGCCTGATGCTCGACATCATGTACGACCTCCCCGAGCGTGAACCAGGCCAGACCTATACAGTCAGCGAGCCAGTCGTCCGCGGAGAAAAGTCGCTGTTCGGCCCCGAAGAAGCGTGATGCCCGATTGGCTTGTCAATTAGCGGGCGGCGACGGCTTTTCGAGCTCCTCGACCATCTTCTTGAAGTCCTCCCGCCCGCGAAGCGGGTCAAGGGCGTCCTGCGTGCGGAAGTTGTCAGCACTGCGGAAGCCCGTGCTGACGGCCTTTTTCAGCAGGGCCATCGCCGCGTCGGCTTCGCGCATCGCCTCGGCGGCCGACAACCCCGCCCCGGCCTGACCGGCAAGCCCAGCGAGCGCGGCGTGGGTGCACGCGGACAGGAACAATTGGCTAATTTGACGCGGCGCCACGGCATCATACAACACCACCGTCCGCCGGATATCGGCCCCCGCGCCGGCGTGGTCGCCCAAGGTTCGCCGGGCCAGGCCGCGGTTGAGGTAGTTCTCGGCGAGGCCGGTGCGGTAGCCGGTCGTTATGGGATGTTCCTTGATGAGCGCTTCGCGGACCGCGACGGCTCGCTCGCAGAGATCGCGAGCCTCGGCCGCGCGGCCGAGGCGGCGGAACACGACCGAGAGGTTGTTGGCTGTATTCGCCGCGTTGTCGCGATAGCTTGTGACCTTCGGGTTCGCATCGGCCAGTTCCTGCTGGATCGCCAGCGCCTTGCGGTACTCGATCAGGGCTTCCGTTGACTTGCTCGCTTTCCACAGCAACAGGCCGAGGCCAACGTGGCTGGTCGCAATGTCGCTACGGAATTCTGGCACTGCCGGATTTTCGTCGGCCAGCCTCTGATCAATCGTTAGCGCCTTGCGGTACTCGGCGTCCGCCTCCGATGGCTTGCCCAGCAAAGCGCCAAGCTTGCCGTAGAAATCGCTGGCTGACTTCAAGAGCCGGTCGCGCACATCCTTGAATTGCTCCTGCTTGAGCAGGAAGTCGTCGCTGACGCCGGTGTGAAAGATCTTGATCGCCTTCACCGCCAGCTCGTACCGCGCCTGCACGGCGGCCCTCGAGTGCTTCAGCTCGGCGTTGGCAGCGCCTACGTCCTCGTTCGCTTTCGTCTCGCGGGCCAGCGCTCTAGAGAGCTGGGCGTTGGCCGCCGTCTGCACGGCCGCCACGGCGCCGAGCCCTCCCAGAACTGCCACGAGAACCAGGCTCGCGGCGATGACCTGCCCCTTGTGCCGGCGCACGAACTTGCCGAAGCGATATCGCGCCGACGGCGGAGGGGCTTCCACCGCTTCATCGGCCAGGTAGCGCTGGATGTCGCGGGCCAGGCCGCTGGCCGTCTCGTAGCGGCGCTCGCGATGCTTCTCCAGGCAGCGCATCACCACCCAGTCCAGTTCACCGCGCAACAGCCTCATCAGCTTGCGAGGTTCGGTTTGCCGCAGGGCCGCCAGCGATGGGAGCAACTCATCGGTCGAAAGCCGTGTGCTCGGCTTCGAGGGCTCCTCTTCGCGGATGATGCGAATCATCTCGGTGAGCGCGGCGGTCCTCAGCCGTTTGGCGTCAATCGGACCTAGGCCCGTCAGCAGCTCGTAAAGGATGACGCCCAGGGAGTAGATATCCGCCCGGGTGTCGATGTCCTCCCCCGAGAAACCGGCTTGCTCCGGGGACATGTATTCGAGCGTGCCGACTACCGAGCCGAACTGTGTCGACATCGACTCATCGGTGAGCTTGCCCGACGTCGCCTTGGCGACGCCGAAGTCGATGACCTTCGGCACCGGCTTGCCGTCGACGATTGTCACCAGGATGTTGGCCGGCTTCAAATCACGGTGCACAATCCCCTTCTGATGCGCATGCTGTACGGCCTGGCAAATCGGCACGAAGTGTTCCAGCCGCTCGCGCGGCGTAAGCTTCATCTCGTCGCAGAACTTGTTGAGCGGCAGGCCGTTGACCAGCTCCATCACGAAGAACGGCTGCCCGGTGGGCGTCAGGCCGGCGTCCAAGACCTTGGCGATGTTGGGATGATCCATCAGCGCCAGTGCCTGACGCTCCTGCTCGAAGCGTTGCAGAACCGCGCGAATCCATGCCGGTCTTGATCAGCTTCAAGGCGACCTTGCGCTTGACCGGCTCGGATTGCTTGGCAACCCAGACCTCGCCCATACCCCCTTCGCCAATCTTTTGTTGGAGCGTGTATCGACCGGCAATGAGCACGCTCGGCAGGGCGGTGGTTTCATCATGATCGGCGGTGATCGAGCCTGGCGAGGAATGGAGATCGTGTTTCGGCGTCAATAAATTCATGGCTCCCGCCGTCGGTTGCCCTGGGTCGGGGTCCACTGTCGCACCTTCTGTGCGGGGAGGTGGTAATGGCGCGGCATCATTGGCCCGTAAGAGCTCCTCGACCCGGCCACGGAGTTCGGTGTCCCCGCCGCACTCGCGGTCCAGGAAGGCGGCACGCTCCACTGGATCAGAAAGGTCCGACGCGGTCAGGAACAGGGATTTCGCTCGTGCGGCCAGGGCGGCCATGGCTCACCTCCAGGACCAGGCGTGATCTCCCCCAACGACGAGGCCTACTCTCAATGCCCCGTCCAGGCGAAAAGTGTCTCGCGCAATCGAAATTATTTTTCCAATGCCTCGCGGAGCCACGCCCGCGCGTATTTCCAGTTCCGGTACGCGACCGCCCTCGAGAGGCCGAGCGCCTCGCCCGCCTTCTCGACGGAGAGCCCCCCGAAAAGGTGAAGCTGAGCGACCCGCGCCGCGGCAGCGTCTTCCTGCCCGAGTCGGGTAAGCAGCTCGTCGATCGCCAGCACGAGGTCGGGATCAAGAGCGAGGGAACCAATCTGATCGAGCAGCTCGAGCCGCATCCGCCCGCCGGCCCGCTTCAGCCGCTTGCGGTCCCGGGCATGATTGACCAGAATGCGCCGCATCGCTTCCGCGGCGGCCGCGAAGAAGTGCCCTCCGCCGTCGAATTGCTGGTCGCCGACTAGCCGCACTTAGGCCTCGTGCACCAGCGCCGTGGGGCTGAGCGTGTGCCCGGGCTTCTCCGCGGCCATTCGCGCGGCCGCGAGTTGCGCAGCTCGTCGTAAACGAGCGGAAGCAGGTCGGCCGCCGCCCGGCGGTCGCCGCCCGCTGCCGCGTCCATGAGGTGGGTGATCTCGGGCATAACAACGGAGTATACCGGCTGCCTCGCGACCAAAAAACGGAGGCGCGCAGCCGCGCCTCCAGCGTATCGTTGCTGAGCGAATCACGTCGCGTCGGTCATCTCACCGGCCCGCCGCAGGCGGGTCCGCTGCATAGCCATGATTGCGCGGCCGCCTCTATTGTACGGCCGTGACGAAGCCCGTCTCAATCCCTGGCCGTCGACCAGGTGCGAGGCGGGGTGGCCGTCGCGGGGACGGGCTTTGCGCCGCCCGCGGGTGTGACCGTCACATCCTTCTTTTCGGACGCCGCGACCCGAGCGGCCGAAGAGCGCGTCAACGTGGTGAGCACTCGCTTGAGTCGCACCGTGTCGGGTGAGTCGCTCACGCGCGTGGCCTCGGACGCGGGCTTCGCGGCGTCGCGTGCCGCCATCGCTTGTGCTTTGCCGTCGACGAACCCGGGCTCGGCCGTTCGCTCCGTCTTCCGATCCGTGCGGGCGAAGGAGGGCCCCCATCTGCGCTCGCCGTTGATGGCGGCCCCGACGCGAAGACCGCGGTACCGTTCATAGACCAGAACTTCCTCATCCGAGTTCGATGCCGGGCCGTGGAATCGGTGCTTGCGCCTGAGCGACACAAAGCCGTAAACACCGAGCGTCAGATTCCTGGGTGTTTCGCCAAATTTCTCAGCCGCCTTGCGGTTGCGAAAGATGATCACCGTGTCGGTGGTCTGACGGCCCACCTCCACCCCCGCGCTCACTCCCGAGATTTCAACAGGCTCGGGATCGCCCCACTCGCCGTGCTCATCTCGAGAGAGAAACATCCCGCGGCCCCGCTTTCCGCCCATGCCGAGCCGAGTTTCGACGACGTGCGGCATGATGAGAATGCACGAGGCTTCCCGAAGAAACTGCGGCGGGATGCCCATCTCGGGATCCGAAGCGATCTGTTCGAGCAGAACGGCCGCTTCCTTCGCGACGGCGGGCTCGTCCGCGGCTCGCACCGACTGGGCGACCGTGAGAACCAAGGCAAACACAAGCCCCGGGCAGACCTTCGTGTCCATGCCGATCGATCCTGCTACCCATGTCGGCGAGCCACTCGCCGGCGGTCCGTCGCCGGCCCAATCGAGGATCATAGGCTTTCATGTCGTATGTGGAAGAGCAAGAAATACAAATTCGAATGATGTGGCCGTCGTGCGGTGCTCGCCTCTCATCACCTCTTGCGCGCTTGCCATCGTTTTGGTACAATTCTACCATGGCGACTGTGCCGCTGGGTTTGCAATCCTGGGAGCGGACGATCCGAGCCGTGGAACTCGTCAAGGACCGTTTGCTGCGCAACTGCGGCGCTGGAAAATGCGCGAATTCCTTACGCGGTGATCGGAGGCAATGCCGTCGCCGCGTGGGTCGGGCAGGTCGATCAGTCGGCCGTGCGCTTCACGCAAGACGTGGATCTGCTGATCCTTCGCTCCGATCTGGAGGCGACCAAGGCGGCTCTTGCAACGGCGGGCTTCATCTATCGCCACGTCGCCGCCGTCGATCTGTTTCTCGACGGTCCTGACGCGAAAGCCCGGGATGCGGTCCACGTTATTTTCGCTGGTGAAAAAGTACGCCCGGAATATACCTTGCCGGCTCCGGATGTGATCGAGTCGGAACCCGCGGAAGCATTCCGCGTGTTGCGACTCGACTCGCTCGTGCGGATGAAACTCACGTCGTTCCGCGACAAGGACCGCACTCACCTCCGCGATTTGATCGGCGTGGGGCTCGTTGATGAGTCGTGGCCCCTGAAACTGCCTGCTGAGTTAGCAGTGCGGTTGCGATCCTTGCTCGACACTCCGGACGGCTAACTCCCCGTCAACGAAGCCTCGAGTGATTCGAGGCCTGAAAATGATGATTCAGCGCTCCCGCCGGCTTGGCCAGGATCGGGTCAATGTATTTCTTGATTTCCGCCGGCGTGAAGACGACGTTTCGCCAGGTGAGGGTGCCCGTGTAATTGCCATCCGGGCTTCCGGTATCCGCTCCGTCCAGCAGTTCGCCCTGCGTGTTTTGAATTCCGTCGGGGCCGATACCGACCAACGTGAGATGATACGTATGGTGAAGGTTAATTCGGTCTGCCGGCCGGACCGTCACCGTGTTGGTCGCCGCACCGAACACCGCCGACCTGATCCGGACCGAGCGGCCGGCCGGACCCGTGATCCGGTAATTGCTCAGATTCACGGCGGAGGCCGGGTCGAGCGCCTCGTTAAAGCTCACCACCAGGACCGTCGGCTGCATGTGGATGCCAAACCTCTTGACGGATCCGACCTTCGGCCCGTCGACAGAAGAAGAAGCGACCGCCGTGACCATCTCGACCAGCGGGCTTACGACGGCGCCCGCCGCGAATGACGAGTCGCCCGTATACGCCGCA
This sequence comes from uncultured Planctomycetota bacterium, assembly GCA_963823665.1. Classification (GTDB taxonomy): domain Bacteria; phylum Planctomycetota; class Planctomycetia; order Isosphaerales; family Isosphaeraceae; genus CAVXHV01. The sequence continues at coordinate 1,491,477 of CAWGMQ010000005.1, read as the reverse complement.
CTGATTGTGTGCGTACCTGCGGCAAGGGATGCGATCGAAAGCGTGGCTTGGTCGCTGCCGCTCAACAACTGGAGCGGCACAGGCGCCACGGAGACGCCGTCGATCGTGAAGGTTACGCTCCCCGATGGGGTTCCCGTGGATCCACTCGGGGAGACAACGGCCGTGAATGTCACGGCCTGGCCCACGGTCGATGGATCGTGCGAGGATTCCAGCGTTGTTGTCGATGCCTGCAAGACCGGCGCGTTGACTGTTTGTGTGGGGAGCGATCCGCTGCTGGCACTCACGTTGCTATCGCCGCTGTAAGACGCCGAGACCGTGTGCGCTCCGACCGAGAGCGTCGAGGTGGTGAAACGGGCCTCGTCGATGTCGCCAACGACTCCGAGGTTCACGGGCGTCTGTGCCTGGCCGTCGATGATAAAGGTAACCTTTCCCGTTGGTGTTCCCTCGTATGACGGCGCAGTCACGACGGCAGTGAACGTCACTGCCTGCCCCAGCGTCGATGGATCGTGTGAGGATTCCAGCGTTGTGGTCGATGTCAGCAAAGCCGGCGCCTGGACCGACTGAGTAGGGAGCGATCCGCTGCTGGCGCTCACATCGCTGTCGCCGCTGTAAGACGCCGAGACCGTGTGCAATCCTTCCGAGAGCGTCGAGGTCGTGAACTGGGCCTGGTCGCTGCCGCCAGTGAGTGCGAGGGCCACGGGCGACTGCGCCTGCCCGTCGATGGTAAAGGTCACCGTTCCCGTTGGAGTTCGCTGGTACGACCCCGCAGTCACGACGGCCGTGAACGTCACTGCCTGCCCCAGCGTCGATGGATCGTGCGAGGATTCCAGCGTTGTTGTCGATGCCTGCAAGGCCGGCGCGTTGACCGTTTGAGAGAGGAGCGATCCGCTGCTGGCGCTCACGTTTTTATCGCCGCTGTAAGACGCCGAGACTGTGTGCGATCCGGCCGAGAGCGTCGAGGTGGTGAGCTGGGCCTTGTCGCTGCCGGCGACGAGTGCGAGGGTCACGGGCGTTTGTCCCTCGCCGTCGATGGTAAAGGTCACCGTTCCCGTCGGAGTTCCCTGATACGACGGCGCGGTCACGACGGCGGTGAAGGTCACCGACTGACCGACGGTCGACGGGTTCGCCGTCGACGAGACCGCCGTCTGCGAAGCCGGCAACGCCTGTGCGGTGGTGGCGGCTGCAAACTCCGAGGTATTGCCCGACGGGTCAGTCGCTGTCGCCGTGTAGAAGCTGTTCGGCTTGATCACGGAGAACGTGCCCTCGCCCGAGCCGTCCGTATTGACCGTCAACGCCCCGACGAACGTCTGGCCCTGTTCGTGGCCGACCGCGGGGGCTACCGCGTTCGAGAAGATCTGGATGGTATAGGCCAGATTCGGCGACCCGGTGAGCGTCCCCGACAGCGTGCCGTTTCCAGACCCCGGCGCAAACGTCATGACCGGCGGGGCCACGGGGTGGGCCTGCGACGTGAGCTTGATAGCAGCCCCCCCGTTGTTGAAGATCGAGTTGAGCGAGATCTGGTCTTGCCCGCCGCCAACCACGTCGATCGCGTCGCCGCCGTTGTAGGCGATCACGTTCGCCGATCCCGCCGATCCTGCGGCCCCGATCAAATTGGTCTGTGCATCATCGAGGATGATTCCCGGCCCGGTGTTGCCAAGCGCGACTTGGCCCGTCACGTCGGTCCCGATCATGTTTCCCGCGATCACGCCGTTTTGGGGGAGCGTGCTGAACCCCGAATATTGCAAACCCACGGCATTCGCGGAGATCACGTTGCCGACGATCGAGGCGTTCGCGACCGACGCGAGCAGCAGCCCGGCCTGGCCGTTGCCGATTGCGACCGTGCCGCTTGAGTCGGTCCCGATCCGATTATTTGTGATCGAACAGGTCGCCAGGCTTTCCTGCGAGCTCCCCTCCACGGCGATCCCGCCCGAAGTGTTGGCCGCGACGACATTGTTTTCGATGATCGTCGAGAGTACGGGGGCCCCGCCCACGTCTTGCGAAGTGTAGATTCCCGGAAAGCCCCCCTGGTTGCCAAGGGCGACCTCGCCGGTGGCGTCCGTGCCGACGTAGTTCCCCTCAATCGTGATGCTCCCGCCCGCTTTCAGGCCGCCTTCCTTGTTCCCCGAAATGACATCCCCGAGGTTGGGCTGGTTGCTGCCGTAGGTGTTGCCCGACCCAGAGTCGTAGACGCCTGAGTAACCGTTGCCGAGCGCCTTGGTACCCGTCGCGTCGGTGCCGATGTACGTGTTGTCAATCACGTTCCCCGTCGGCTCGATATTGAGCGGGTCGCCCGACTGGTCGGGGATGAGGATGCCATAACCGGCATTGCCGGAGATCACGTTGCGATCGCCGACATTCGGCCCGCCGATCAGATTCGACGAGTTCTGGATGATCAATCCCGTGGCGTTGGGGGCGGCTGTCTCCCCGGTCGGGTCGGTGCCGATGAAGCAGCCGGAGACTTGGGCGTTGGTCGCGGCCGTGACGAGGATTCCGGCGTAACCGAAGTTCTCGACGTCAAGCCCGCGCACCTCTGAACCGGACTGGGCGATCGTCAGCCCGACAATGGTGCCGCCACCTGTCCCGCTGATCGCGATCGTGAGCTTGGCGTTGTCGCCCTGTGCCAGCGTGTTCACGGCCGCCCCGGGCTGGCTATAGCCGTCGATGATCGCCGCGTTGGTGCTGATCGCCGGCAGCGCCGTGCCCAGCGCGATCGTCCAGACACCGGTCGTCGCGTCATAGCCGGGATCCGTCGTGGGGATATTGAAGTCGATCGTGTTCGTACCCCCGACGGCACCGCTGACCTGAGCTTGCGCTTGCGTACTCAGCGACGAGACCGGCAGGGTGCCGTTGGAGACCTCGATCGCTTCGCGGAGCGACATTGTTGGATCCGCCGCCGTCTCGTCCGCGGTCGTGTTCACCGTGATCGTCGATAAGAGCTGGCGATCCTCCAGGACATCGACGCACAATCGCTGCCGACGCCGTGACTTGAGTGCAGAAATCGACCTTCTCATGGCGAAGCTCCCTTTTGGGCTGATCTCAACTCGAGAGTCTGGGATTTCGGAATTTGCGGACGAAAACGCGAGCGTACGGGAAGCAGGCCGGGCTCCGGAGGAAGACCGGTCTCCCGCTTGTCCCCGGCCTCACCATGCCAACGAGCCAACGCGGAATCAGGACGAAGCGAGCCCGGACGACCGGGTCAATTCGGTCGGTCGTGAACCTAGTCCCCGTGAGAATCCGGTATGCTGTCGCAGGAAACCCCGCCTACCGGCCCGACGACCAGCACATCGCCTCACTATCTGCGTGCGACAAATCGCTTCGGTTTTTCTCACCGGCTGAAAAATTTATCGAGCCAATCCGCCAGTTGCCCGCGGTCAGCGCCAGCATCAAGTTGGTCCCGACGCTGGCGACGATGCGGTAGCAAATGTGGACGTCCGTCCACGTCTTGGCCATTGCCTGTCGGGCTCGGCCTTGACCTCGCTCGCCCATTGTGCGGGCCCGCCGTGTTGATATACTTAGTAGAAACACGAGGAGTCGTCATGAACGCACAAGTTGGTAAATGGGGTAACAGCCTGGCGGTTCGCATTCCCGGAACCTACGCCCGGGAGCTCGGACTCGCCGAGGGTGCCGAATTGGAGCTGACGCGCGTGAACGGCGGGCTATTGCTGCGCCCCCGGAAGCGCGAATATCAACTCGAAGAGTTGCTCGAGCAGATTACGCCGGAGAGCATCCATGGCGAAACGGATTGGGGTTCGGCCCTCGGTCGCGAGGCGTGGTGACGCCAGGCATATTCCAGAACAGGGCGAGTTGATCTGGCTCTCCTTCACGCCTCAGGCCGGTCGCGAACAGGCGGGTCGGCGCCCCGGTCTGGTGCTGTCACCTCGCTCCTACAACGCGAAGGTCGGGCTCTGCCTGGTCTGCCCTGTGACGCAACACGCCAAGGGATACGTCTTCGAGGTGCCTCTCCCGGGCGGCTTGCCTGTGCACGGCGTGGTCCTGGCTGATCACGTCAAGAGTGCCGATTGGCAAGAAAGGAAGAGCGAGCACATCGCAACCGTTCCGGCCGAGGTACTCGACGAAGTGCGCGCCAAGCTCAAGCCCCTGCTGGGGATCTGAGGCACGCTCCAGGTCGCGGTGATCGCCCGCTTTCTCGACCGAGAGCCCGCCGAAGAGGTGGAGGCCCACGACTCGCTACGGGGGCCGGACGGGCGTGCGCCAGGTCCGGAGGCTCGATCGGTGGGGCGCGGCTGTACAGGACAAGCCGCTTTGCGATAATCCGATCGAGCCGGCTCATGTGGCCGGAGGAAAGTACATCGTCGTCGGACACCAGGTGCCCGCCGACGTCACCAGGTGTCCGTGAGACCCGCCCCATGGCTCGTCGCCAATGCGGACCGTAACCTCCTGTTTGGAATCCTGGCACTTCAGATGGACTTCGTTCAGTGCGACGCGCTGATCGCAGGGGTGAACGCCTGGGTGCTGCACAAGGACCAGCCGCTGGGAGCGATTCTGGTCCAGCAGGCAGCGCTGGCGGAAGAGGAACGACGCCTGCTGGAGCCGTTGGTCGAGAGGCATCTCGCACGCCACGGCGGCGATGCGCACCGTAGCCTGGTATCGGTCGTCGCGGAGCCAGGCTTGCGCGAGGCGCTCGAGTTCTGCCGCGGGCAAGGCCGTGCTACCAGCCGAGACGAAACCTTGAAAGCTGCGGGTTAAACTGATTGATCGCTCCCGATCGCCGTCAGTGGCGCTGATGCTCAATCGGCTGCGACTTGCGCTGTGTGTCATCAGTCCGCGGCTCCAGGACCGCTCGAAGCGCCGGCAGCGGCGACAGCGCCTCTGCCAGCCGGCGTGCCAGCAGGGCGTGACCAAGGGCGTTGGGATGGAAGTCGCTGGGGTGAATTGCCAAGGTGGCCGGATCAGAGCGGTCGAAGGCATCGGAAACATCGACGACCGCCGTGAACCCCGCGGCTTTAGCCAGGTCGAGGAGCCGCCGGTGTTGGGCTGGATCCACAACTCGGCCGACCCGGGGAATCAGCACCCAAAGGCATGGCACACCCTGGGCCCGGCAGTCGGCGGCGACTGCCCGATAGGCCGCCGCGAGCAGGTCCCAGCGATACGGGTGCAGCGCCCGCGCGTACTCTTCGCTCGTCGCGCCCGGCCGGACCGCCGCGCGCCTCAATACGTCGCCGTAGAGCGGAGAGTCCCAACCGATTCCCCGTGCCAGCAACTCGGCGAGCCGCCGCTGGTCCCAGCCTACGTCGGCCGCGGTCGCCTCGAACAGGACGAGGTCGGGCTCCATCGCCCATGCGACCTTCTGGAAGTGGTCCCAGCGCTGGCCGGGGCTGCGGCCGGGCAGCGAGCAGTTGAGAATCTCGACCGCGGGCCCGCCGTGCCGCCGCGACTGCTCGTCAAACCACTGCTCGAGCGCCGGCTCGAAGCCCCGGCCGTCGCTGACCCCCAGGCCGACGCCGATCGAGTCGCCGGTCATCGCCATCCGCAGCGTCCCCGCCGGTTTGGACATCGCATAAGCCCGGTCGCGCATCCCCCACTCATTGGTGGTCCAGGTCGTTCCGTCGGCCCGCACGATTGACAGGTTTGGCCTCAGCACGACATCACGCAGCTCGTCGACCCGCCCGCAGATCGGAGGCGACAACCCGGGCTCGAGGCCGGTGTCGAGGAGCTGGTTGTAATAGCCCTGATCCATCCGCTCGAGCTCGACATGGCTTAGCAAGCGCTCGAGGTTCTCGATCTCGTCGCAGCCGAGCGCCCAACGCACCCGATCCACCTCGCGCGGTGCCCATTCACGCGGCACCCAGCGCCAGCCCAGCATCGCCGCGACCGCGAGCATTCGCAACGCCATCCCTGAGGAACGAGACATGGTCTGTGCTCCATTCAGAACCCCACGCCCCGGCGCATCAGCGCCATCCAGGCACCGACGTTCGGACTGTTCCAGAGCGACCAGAGCAGGGCGATGGTGATAAATGTGCCGGCGATCCGGGCCGCGCGAATGGCCAGCGCCAAAGGTGACCGGGACGGGCCCTCGGGTTTTCTCCGGCCCCGCCGCGCGTCGAGCTGCACGTTGAAGAGCACCAGGAAGCCCAGGATGCCCCAGAAGAGGCCGTCGGGCGCGCTGAAGCCCCAGACGCCCCGCAGCCAGTACGTCTGGTACGCGTGCAACAGCCAGGTGACCACGAACACCACCAAGGTCGCCGCCGCCAGAGCGACGGGTTGGGGCCAGCGCTTCAGGCGGAAGACCACCGGGTTGAATACGATCCGCACCATGAAATCCTTCCAGTAGATGTTGATCCGGCGCCAGTAGTCGGTGAACCCGCTCGCCAGCAGGTACTGGCGATGAGTCTCGGGGAGCTGGAAGCCGAACAGGTGGAGCAGGCCGCAAGCCATGTGGAATTGGCCCGATACCCGCAGATACAGCAAGTAATTGCAAACCAGATAGCCCGCCAGGCTGAGCGGGTCGTGCACTGCCTCGGGTGAGATCAGCAGCAAGCGGTCGATCACGCGATAGAGCAGCAAATGAAAAGTCCCACGCGAGATCATCTTCAGGCCCGCCTGCTGGATCTCGTGGATGCCTCGCGCGAAGTAGCCGCGCTGGAACGCTCGATAGTCAACCACCGGAAAATGCGGGAAGACATAATTGGGCAGGATGAAAAAGTAGCTGAGTGTATCGACGAGCGGCTCGCGGACCTGGGCGTGCTTCCGTTCGTAGAGATAAAGGATCATCCGGAACATGAACATCGTGGCGACGATGGGGATGACCCCGCTCGAAATCGCCTCGGCACCGGCGTCGGCCCGCGACCGGAGCACGGCCAGGCACAGCGCCAGCACGGCGATCAGTCCAACGCGGATCAACCAGGGGAGCGGCGCCGCGGCAAGGATCAGGAGCACCGCTGAGACGGCAAGTACGCCGCCGGAGGTGAACAGGCCGTTGACGAGGACCATCCCCAGGATCGAGACCGCCACGAAGAGCGGTTTCTTCAGGCGATAGGGCGCCAGGTAGTGGGCCGGCAGCGCCGCCGCCGCCAGAAGGACGAGGATCCGAAATGATCGCGTCTCGATTCGGTAGGCGTCGAAGAAAGCGAGCAAGAGCCCCAGTTGCGCCATGATCCCCACGAACTCGCGCGTTCGACGCCGGCAGTTCTCGGGCTCCCCGGCGTACAACCCAGGGCGTCGGATGGGCAGGGATGCGGAGATCGGGCGCAACCGGCGATGAGGAATGAATCGCCGGACGGTCGCTCCGTTCGATGCGACAGACATGGTCCCCCCCACGAACGATCCGGTCCCTTGACAAGCCGGTTACCGGCCAATCGTCGGTGCCAACCAACCATGCGCGGGCCACCGGCGCCGGGCCAGCCGATCGCGTCCGGTCGACGCGGCGTTTCGCCGCGTGATCGTCCGGATTCGAGGCGGATTGCCCGGCGCAGGCTGACGGCGCATGGAGCGCACCGGCCGAACGGTCGACGATGCAAGTCATGACGGGCGGAAGGGATCTCTCAGCAGAGGAAGCGGCAAAGAGATGGGATCAGGCCGTCGGGCCATCGCTGGACCAATCCTCGGGAACGGACCAAGCGAGGAGCCGAGCGGATCGGCCGATCGCGCAGGCTGGCGGCGAGAAATGGAATGGAGAGCCCGCGATCGTCGTCGCGGCGGACACACGGCGCGGATACCGCCGCTACGGGCTCGCAGATCACCCCCGCCACGCCGCCTTCCTCGCTGCCGTGCAGTGGCTTCGGCATCGAAGACGAGCCATCGCCCGCGGCCAAGCCGTCAATCGACGCCGGGGTGATAAGCCGCAAGAGCCACGGAAAGGCGAGGCTGGCGGAGTCGGGGGTGAGGCCCTGGATCGCCATGGCGAGCAGGACGATCCGATATACGGCCCACATCGATCGTCTGACCACGCCCGCCATCACAGTACGGCCCTCGCGACGAAAAGGCATCCCGGTTCCATCCGGGACCGGCGTTATTATCTCCACAATCGCTCGTTGGGCTAGGCCAGATCGATCGTGGCCAGCGCGTTATCCGGTAAATCATTGTGAACGTGCCGAACGCCGGCGCGCGTTCGACTCTCGTCCACAGATCGTCTGTCAATTCGAAGGCCGCGCCCTGGCGGGCGTCGCTTCGGAGGTGCAGGTGGGACCGTGCAGCGCCCCGAATCAGCCCCGGCCGATGTTCACCGAATCGGCTTGAGCACCCTCAATTTACCCGCAACTTGCGTTCGCTTTCGTCATCCTCATCCTCGCCGATGGCGATGATCCGCTCGATCTCGTCCGACTTGAGACCCAGTGCCATCGGCCGGGAAACCCCCGGAAGAACCGCGACGTCGTAAAGTTCGCGGACCATTCCTTCCACGCGGATCCAGTGCGCGACGTCTCCGCTGCGCAAGTCGATGATCAGCAGCCCGCAACGAGGCTCCGCGTCGCGTTTGGCTAACTCGATTTCCAGCGCCAGGCCGCTGAACGTCTTCTCATGGCGTGGATGCGACAGACCGACCACGGCGTAATCGCCGGCAAACGCGAGACCACGCAAGTAGCCGGGGCAGAAAGCCAGCGGTTCGAAAGGACCGCCGCCGGGATCGATACTACCGAAGTAACCCTGGCCGGAATTGTGCAGCCAGAGCCGGCCCCGGTAGAGCCGGGGTGAATGCGGCATCGACAACCCCGACGCGAGCACACGGCTTTCCGGTACGTCCAGCACGACCCCGCCGTTCTGGCGACGGTCGCGCCAGCCGTCGACCACGTCGCTCTGACTGACCGCCGTGACATAACGCGGGCGGCCCTCCTCCAGAGCCAAACCGTTAAGGTGGCAGCGATCCTCCGCGGCAAGCTTGCTCACGAACGCCGGCCGCCAGAGCGGTGTGAAGCTCGATCGCTCTGCCACCGTTGCAAGGCAGCCGAACTTGGTGGCAACGAACACCGGGCGGCCGTCGTGGCCAACGGCGATGTCGTGGATGTCCAGGTCGCCGGTCGTGTTTGCGACTTTGGGTACATAGAGCCGGTCGTGCCCCTGATAGCTTTCCCCGGGCCGGAGCAGGTTCTCGAAACGCCAGAGCTGATAGCGCGTGCTCAGCCACAGGGTCTGGCCGTCGGCCCAGAGGCCCATCGCGCGATTGAACGTTCGCTCGACGACCCCGAGCGTACCCTCGGGCTTGTGCCCAAGGAGGAAGAGCTTGCCCGATTCGTACGTCGTGAACGCCAGACTGACCTTCTCTTCCGCCAGCCAGGACGCCAGCCGCGCCGAGCCGGTCACTTCCACCCAGGGTTCATTCGGGCGGTTGCCGCCGGAAGCCGATACTTCACTCATCGATTGGCCTTGCTGCTGGGTGAATCGGACCGTGATTCACGAGCATACCAGGAGGATCGGGTCCAGGCACGCGCCATCCCTCTGCTTACGGAATAAGCTGCTTGGCTTCTTTGAGGATTTGCTCGACTTCGAGCGGTTCATACCAACCGATCCATGTCGTTGTCGATCCGCCGCCTTGCCGGCGATTGGTTTGCTCGATCCAGTCTACGGCTTTCGCGAGCGCTTTGCGGGCTTCGTCGGTCTGACCGAGCTTCTGGTGCGACATCGCCAGGAAGAGCCAATCCCAGGCGCGTCTGGGAAATATGGTCATCGCGCGGTTGAAATCCGCGATCGCCGCTTCATAGTGACCGGCCCGAAAGTTCATTGCGCCTCGGAGTCTTCGGTTCTGCTCCGCCCTGGACGCGGCGAAATCGGCCATTTTCAACAAGGCTTGCGCTTCTTCCGGCGTCGCCGGCACTGCGGCGCTCACATAACAGACGTGGCCGACCACGATGTGATTGGTGTCTTCGCGAAAGTTGGCGATGATTCCCCGCCGAGCTTTGTGATAGCCCTCGAGATCCGCCGCACCGAGCCGGGCGGCGGCTTGAGCGTACCACGAATGAAAGTCTTTCGGCCTGACTTGCGTCACACGCGCGAGGTCGGCCGCGGCTTGATCCCATTGCTTGAGTCGAACACCCCCCCTCGCTCTCAGTGCATAGATCCAGGCAGCCTCGGGTTCGATCTCGAGCAAGAGTGTGTAAGCCGAAGGGTCGTCCGACGAGTTGCCGCCAGTGCTCGCGCGTTCGCCGATCAGGGCTGCTGCCTCGTCACGTAGCTCCGGATAGAATGGATCTTGAGTCGCCTCCGGCGGCGTGCGCCGATAGGCCTGAATCAAGAGTTGTCGCGCCCGCTCGCGCTGGTCGAGGCGCCACTCGCACAATGCCAGCGTGTACCAGTCCCAGAACGTTCCTCCACCTGACAATTCCATCGACTTGAGCGCCGCCTTCGCCGCCCCTTTCCAGTCGCCGGCGCGATAGCCGACCACGCCGAGCGTGTTCTGGTAGTTCGCGTTCGACGGCACCAGCTTCACAGCGAGTTGGGCGAGCTCAATCGCTCGCTTCTGGTTGCGATACCGCCCTATCGGGCACGTCGCCAGACACCACGAAAGGTCGTTGGCAACTTGTGCGTTCTTCGGTTCGAGCACACGCCGTTGCTCAAGGTCCTTGAACAGGTTTGCCCAGTCGCCGAGGCCAAAATAGAGCTCCGACCGGCGGGCGAATGCGGCGGAGTGTTTCGGGTCGATTTGAACGGTTCGGCTGTACGCCGCGATCGCTTCCTTGGAATGTCCAAGCATCTCGAGCGCCTGGCCGCGGACGTACCACTGCCGCGGGTCGTCGCGCGGCTCATTCCCATCGATCAGCAGAGTCGCCTCGCGAAAAAACAAATTCTCTTGAACTTCGAGCCACCACGCCGTCGGTAGTGCACTCGCCATGTTTCTCGCACGGGAGCTCAAACGGCCCCCGAGCCCCTTCGCGGCGGCATCAAGCGCCGTGCGAGCAGGCTCAGGCTGGCCGAGCCGGAAGTACGTCATCGCCAGCAGCGAATTCGTCCAGACGCTCGCGACTTGCGGAGTCGAGTCGCGAGCCTCGGAGAGCGACACGAGCGCGAGGTCATACTGGCCCGCGCGATAGAGCGCCGTTCCAAGACTCGCCAGCCGCACCGACGTCTTGCTTGCGGTGGTCGCGCGTTCGCACAGCGCGATCAGCCGGTCGGTCGAGATCACCGGCGGTTGCCCGTGCAGGCAAACGCGTGCGACTTCCTCCCGCTCCCAGGCTCGAGGGTCGTCCGCCTTACCGAATCGACCCGCCATCACCTCGCAAATCCTGCGATAGCCCGCCTCATCTCGCATTTGAAGACGTAAAAGTGCGTGGAGATAAAGGGACGTGACAGAGCCGGGCTCATGCAGGGTGTAAGCCCGCTGGAAATCGGCCGCGGCCAGGTCCCACAGGCTGAGCCTTGCATACAAGTCGCCCCGCGTGGCCCACACCGAGGAATGATCTTTGCGCAAGCCCAGCGCTTGATTCAGTTCCGCTTCCGCCTTTCGCCATTCAGCAAAGTCGACGTGGCTGCGTGCGCTCTCGATCAAGCTGTTCGCTTTGTTGAGGGTCTCGAGTTGTCGCGCGATCTCATTGGCGCGTCCCTCTGCATCGGCTTGTTTCGACTCGGAGAGCGCCAGCTTTGCTCGATTCGCCGCGTCGCGTGCCGCCGCGGCCTGAATCGCCTGCCACACGGTGAGTATCGCGCCAATCAAGGCGATCGCCAGCAGAGAAGCCGCCGTGCCGATCGACGCGCGATGTCGCCGGACGAACGTCCTGGTGCGATATCCGAGCGCGGGCGGGCAGGCGTGAACCGGCTCGTTCTTGAGGTATCGCGTCAGGTCCATCGCCAGACCGTTCGCGGTCTCGTACCGTCTGTTCCGGTCCTTCTCCAGGCACTTCATCACGATCCAGTCGAGCTCGCCGCGGATGAGCTGGCAGAGCCGCCGAGGATCGCTCGCCCGCTTGAAGGAGGCCGTGGTCGTCGCCTCATCGCGCGAAGTGAGCCGGCTGCTCGGCCGCGGCGGCTCCTCCTCGTGAATCATCCGCCGAATTTCGTCGAACGCGAGCGTCCGCAGCCGCTCCTGGTCAAATGGAGTGGTGCCCGTGAGCAATTCGTAGAGCAGAACGCCCATCGCGTAAATGTCGGAGCGAGTGTCGACGTCAAGGCCGCTCAACTGGGCTTGCTCCGGGCTCATGTAGAGCGGCGTCCCGATCATCTGCGCGAAGTTCGTGAACAGCGTTTTCTCGGTGAGCTGCTGGCCGATCGCCTTGGCGATGCCAAAGTCGATCACTTTGACCACGGGTTTGTCGTCATGCAGCGTCACCAGCACGTTGGTCGGCTTCAAATCGCGGTGAATGATTCCCTTCTGGTGCGCGTGCTGAACCGCCTTGCAAACGGCGACGAACAGCTCGATCCGGTCGCGAATCGGCAGCCGATTGTCGTCGCAAAATTCGGTGATCGGAATCCCATGCACAAGCTCCATCACGAAATAAGGCCGGCCGGTATCCGTCGCGCCGCCGTCGAACACCCGGGCGATGTTCGGATGGTCCATGAGCGCCAGCGCCTGCCGCTCCGCCTCGAAGCGAGCGACAACCAACCGCGTGTCCATGCCGGGCTTGATGATCTTGAACGCGACCTTGCGCCGCACCGGCTGGAGTTGCTCGGCCATGTAGACGATGCCGAATCCGCCCTCGCCGATCTGCTCGAGCAGTCGATACTGGCCGATAATCGTCCCCGGCCCTTCGAGCAAAAGACTTCGCCGGACCGGAGGAGTTGAGCCCCGATCAACCGCCGGCTTTTCGGGATTCTCCATCGCGCGATGCGCTCGCAGCAACCGATCGACTCGCTGCCGCAATTCCTCATCCAAAGCACACGCCGACTTGACGTATTCCTCGAGGTCTTCGTCAGTGTGTTCCAGCGCGCTCAGGAAGACCGAGCGGGCGTGCTCTTCGAGCTGGGTCATGGAAAGCCTCGCGCGAATTTCATCCCATACGAAGTGCGACGCGGCGCGGGTTTTTTTCTCACGATCCTGCAAAAAAGAGTTCTATTCCGTTTGCCCCGTCAATTCGCAACTCAGCCATGCGCGTGCGTAAGCCCAGTGCCGATAAGCAGTTGCGGCAGAAATGCCGACGGATTCCGCTGCGTCCGCGACAGAGAGGCCGGCGAAGTAGCGCAAAGAAACGAGTTGCCCCGCAATCTTGTCGAGCTCGGTCAACCGTGTGAGCGCGTCGTCGAGCGCCACGAGTTGCTCGGGGGTGGTCGAGCAAACGGGGTCGAAGTTCTCGAAGTCGACGCGTTTCCAGTCGCCCCCGCGTTTCTCGCGCCGTTTGCCTCGCGCGCGTTCGATCAAGATACGCCTCATCGCCTCGGCGGCCGCGGCGTAGAAATGGCCGCGACTTCGCCAGTTTTGCGCGTGCTTGACGTCGACGAGCCGCACGTACGCTTCGTGAACAAGCGCGGTGGCCTGAAGCGTATTTCCTGGACTTTCCGAGTGCATCTGCGCGGCCGCCAGTCTCTTCAGTTCGTCATAGACTACTGGCAGCAACCGCTCAGCGGCGACGCCGTCTCCCTCCTCGATTTGCTCCAGAATCCGCGTCACGTCGCTCATGGCGATCGAGGGCTAGATTACCCACCCCTTGCGCGGTTCGCGATGGAGATACTGGTTGGCACCGGAGTTGTTGGTGATCTTACCATTCTCCCCGTCGTAATTGATCCGCACGCCTTGGCCCGTGCGGAGTGCGGCGACTCCCAGCAGCATGGTCTCGGTGAGCGGCCCGGCATACTCGAACGGACACGTCGTCTTCGAGCGCTCCCGGATCGCATCAATCCAGTTCATCCGGTGGGGTGCCGACCTCTTGGGACCGTCTGCGGTCTGGATTGGCGGATGAGTCTTGGGCACGCGCTGCGCGTCTTCCATGAGCGCCGCGGGGTACAGCTTCGGGTTCGCGCCGTAAGTCCCGTGCAGCAGAATGCCTTTGTCGCCGATCAAAATGACGCCGCCGCCGCGGTCAAGCGTCACGCTATCCGGCAGCGCGTCAGGACGCCCCGGCATGAGCCCGCCGTCGCACCAGGTCATCGTCACTGGTGGGTCCGAGCCACGCGCCGGGAAGTGGTACACAGCCTGCGTTGCCAGCGGGTAACTCGCCGGCTTATTCTTGCTGTCGGTCCCCCAGGGCGTCGAGGTCGCCTCGATGCTCGACGGATACTTGAGGCCCAGAGCCCAGTAGGGGTGGTCGATCAGGTGCGCGCCCATATCGCCGAGCGCGCCGGTCCCCCAGTCCACCCAGCCGCGCCAGTTAAAGGGATGATAGATCGGATGGAACGCCACTTCCGGTGCGGGCCCGAGAAACAGATCCCATTCAAGGCCGGGCGGTGGCGTCTCGCCGCCGTCGATGGCCGACGCGATCGTCGAGTTCAGCCGTCGCGAATTCCATCTTTGTCCAGAGCCGCCACCTCCTCGCGCCCCGCCCTGGTCGGCGGCGGGCTTTCCCGGGCGCGGAATGCCCTGCGGCCAGATCGGCCGATTGGTCCAGACATGGACCTCTCTCACGGGGCCGATCACGCCCGCCCGAATCCATTCGTTGATCAGCGCGGCGCCTTCGCTCGAATGTCCTTGGTTGCCCATCTGGGTCACGACCTTGGTGCGCTGCGCGGTCTCGCGCAACACGCGGGCCTCGTGCACCGACCAGGTCAATGGCTTTTCGACGTAAACGTGCTTGCCCAGCTCCATGGCCGCCTTGGCAATGACACCGTGCGTGTGATCGGGCGTCGCGACGACGACACCGTCGATGTCCTTGCACTCTTCGAGCATCTTGCGATAGTCTGCAAACCGCTTCGCCTTGCCGTAAGCCTGCTGAAGCTTGACGCCCTCCGCGTTCGGCTGGCCGTTGCGGCCCTTGCCTCGCCCGGCCATGGTCGAGTCCACGAACCCAAAGTCCACATCGGCCAGCGCGACCAGATTCTGACCGCCGGACACAATCTCGGTCGCGTCGGACGCGCCCTGACCGCCGCAGCCGACAAGGGCGAAGTTGACCGTCTCGCTCGGCGGTAAGTAGCCCGCCCCACCCAGGACATGACGCGGCATCACCATGGCGCCGAAGGCAACCGCGGCCGTCCCGGCATTGAACCCCCGTCTGCTGACCGTGTTCTGCCTCATGTCGACCTCCCGTGAACTTGATCTTTCAACAACGCGCTAGGTGGGAATGGCGAGCCGTGGTTCCGTGCCAGTCAACAATTGAAAACGCCCACCGTTGCCGCGACGAAACCCCAGCTTTTGTGATATTGGGCGCACTGCCGCACTTGTTCAAGGGGCCTGCGCCCCGGTGTTCGACCCCGTCTCGAAAAAGATATCGTACTGCTTTGCGCTGAGGAGATGAAGGATCTTCTCGATTGGAGTGTCTGCCTTCGTTACCTCAAGTCGCTTGAATGGCAATCTGAACGAGCGCCGCAACCAGTGCGACGACGAGAGCGACGCCGACACGGGTTCCGAAAAGCGCATACCCCGGTGACACGGGGAACGCGAGCGTGTTCGCCATCGCGGCGACCTTGTAGGCGTGTGCTGGGGCGAAGCGCGGATCGGTGGCCAGCTCGATCATATCGCGGCGGCTCCGGTATCGCACAACAATGGCAAGAGTCCAGCCGGGATCAGGCACGGTTCCCCAGTGCTCGACGTAGTGCCCGGCGCCACGGCCGCCGAAAAGGGGATGTCCGGCGCGGCGGAAGAGGGCGACCAGAAAGTAGCGAGAGTAGCCCGAGAGAACCTCCCGTGCCGACTTCTCCTGGCCAGTCCCGGGTTCTTTCACAGGGCCGTCATGCATCCGGATTAAATTCACCATGAAGAATTCGCGGCCGTCATCGGCGGCAAGGAACTCCCGCACCGGTGCCAGTCGTTCCGCCGTCGCCCCCGATTGGGTTCGCAGGCGTTCCATGTAGCCGTCGATCTCCGCCGACGTAAGCGAGCCGCGCAACGAGTTGTACCACAGGGAGAACACTGCGTAGAGAACCCCCGCGGTCCCCCAGATCAGAAGTGCTGCCATCGCGTGAGCCGCCACGGATCAACGTCGTTCTTGATGTGTCACGATCGGTACGTAGCCGGTCTCAAGACCCTTCGGGGGCCTCACAAGCAGCGCGGGATCGAGCGTCACGAGAGTCCCGCGAGTGGGAGGCGGCATGTAATCTCGGTCGATTGGCCAGCTCGCGTGGATCTTTGCCACGAAGGCTTGTAGCGCAGCCTTCTTCGGGTTGTCCCAGTGATATTGCTGGAACGAGGGTTGGTCGATGAAGCGATACCACGAATAGGTCACGACCGAACCGTCGATCAGCGTGGCCTTGAACGGGCCTGCCTTGGGGCCAGGCCGGCTCCAGGCGCCGGTCGTCGGTGATGTATAAGCCGCACCGATCTGGGCGTGCGGGAATTCCTGCCCGTGCAACCTCGTCTCCACGGGCACCCTCGCCGCCGCCACGGCGACGCGTTCTTGGCCCCCCTGCTTGTAGTACTGCGGGAACGATCCCTTCGGACTGATGTCGCTCTTGAACCACTGCAGCCCCCAGACGTTGCCTTCGAACACCTTCGTATCGAAGACTTTTTCAACGTCGGCCATCCGCCTGCCGTCCTGGTCGTATCGCGTGGTGTGCGTCGTCAGTGACGACTTCCAGGCGCCCCGGGCGTCGAATCGGCCTGACGAGGGCGGATCGCCCTTCCGCCACGCCTTGAACTGGTCGGCGAGCGCGGCCTTGGAGTAGAAAGTTACGTCCTGGACCAGGTAAGTACGACCCTGTTCGTCGACCGGAAATTGAAGCTTGGGGATCTTCGAATAGACGTTGCCTTGCGCGTCAGGGCTATCGAATCGCGGCACCGTGTTGATCTCCATCGCGCCGCCGCCCATGATTCCTGCCCTGGCATCGAGACCACGTCCATAGATGAACGGATAGTTGAAGAGCTTGCCGATCTTGCTCCACGTTTCGGGAATGTAATACGCGATCGGACCTTTGAAGTTGGCCGTGCTCAGAAAACAGGTCCAGCTCTGGTCGCCCGTGGGCGGATCGATGGTAGTGGGATCCGTGAATGGCAGCGCCATCCAGGTGTAGCCCAGGAACTCGCCGTTGGGATTCCCTTGAAACGGCAGGGCGTCCGGTGGAATCAAAAGCCGGTTGCTCAACTGGGCGATACCCAGGCGATGATCGGGCAGAGCTTGATTGCTGTAGAAGAACGACCATCCCGGCGATCCGATCTCATAGTCGTAGCACTGCGGTGTCGCATTCATGCTGAATTTGGGCGGTCCATAGCGAAAATGGTTACCGGCCCAGTAGCCCAGGCCACCCTCCACTGTCTGGAAAACGCTATCCCACGTCGGCCCCCGCTCCGGCCACTTCCGCGCAATCGTCCCTTCCGGCGCGAGCGGTTTGTCCTTGTTGTCCGAGTTGTCGGGTGTGATCCAGGCACTTGCCAGCCCTATCTGAAAATTCGCGATCGGCTGATCGACGAGCGGCCAGACCGCGGAATAAAATCCCATCCCCGCACTATACTCAGACCGCGCCGGTGGACGAGACGCCGTGAACCCGATGTATCCATGCAGCCCCTGCGAATGCGCGGTGACCTTGCCGGTCAGCCGGGCAGTAGCCTCGTTCGATTCTTGGCCCGGGCATGTCGATGGGATTATGGCCGAAAGGATAATGATGGTGTTGCCTATTCGTGTCATGATTCGTTCCGATGAGAAACGGAGCGTTGGGCGGGCTGGGGTGTGCTTGGCCTTGTTGACTGCTGTTTTCGCTCTCGCGGGCTACGGACAGCGCCGCGGTGAAACGGCCAACAAGAATTCCGTCTGCGTCGGGCCGAACACTTCGCGAGGTTGTTCAACCGAAGCAGGGCGCAAACACCTGGCGTCGTGTTGAAATCCGACGGAGCAATGCATGTCCGACAGTGGCGGTGCGACCTGTCGGCTGAGCCACCGTCTTTGGCTTGAGTCAGTGTACCATCGCCGGAAACCAATACCTAGCGCGACGTTCGTAGACACATTCCATCACGAAATAAGGCCGGCCCGAATCGGTCAAGCCGCCGTTGATTTTTCCCGCAATTCCTTCGACAATTGCATCATGACGACTGAAACCATTCCCACCGACGTGATGAATGACGCGCAAGCCGTGGCAGATGCGGTTGCTGCGGGCAAGCCCGTTGACCCAGAAGTCGCCCGCCGTATCCTGGAGCGGTCGCGATTGGCACAGGCTGAACTACTCAAGAAATTCGGAGTCCGGGAGATCGCCGTCGATCTAATCCGTGAAATCCGCGAAGAATGAGGTACGTGCTTGATTCTTCGACCGCGTTGAAATGGGTACCGGCTGAGCGAGATTCCTCAAAAGCCCTGCAACTGCGGGACGAATTCAACAAGGCTGTTCACGACCTTTGTGCTCCGGATATTTTCCAGTTTGAGATCGGTCACGCACTGACGCGGGCCGAGCGTCAGAAGCGGATTCTTGTCGGACAGGCGAGCCTCTTCTGGGCCGACGTCATGTCCACACCGCCGGATCTTGAGCCGTCTGGAATACTTGTTCCCCGTGCAATTGTTCTCTCTTCAACATTTCGAATCGGGCTTTACGATTGTCTCTGTATCGCTGTCGCTGAACGCGCGCAATGCAAGGTCGTCACGGGCGATCAACGGCTCGTGAACACCTTCCCAACGTTGACCGTACCCCTTTCGTCCCTGTGACAAGGCGCGTGGAACCTCGGACACCCACCGAAGCGCGGCGTTCCCAGAACGATGGCGTATCGGCTACAGTGACGGAATGCCGCCTCTCGACGTGCTCATCATTTATGGGTCGGTACGACACCACCGCCAGGGGATCAAGGCGGCCCGGTTTATCCTGGGTGAATGCCAAGCTAGAGGGCACAGGGCGACCTTGGTGGACCCGACGGAAGCTCAGCTCCCGCTCCTCGACAAGATGTACAAGGAATTCGAGCCGGGCCAGGCGCCGGAAGTCTTGACACGGCTCGCGGGTCAGATCAAGGCGGCCGACGCATTCATCATCGTCTCGGGCGAATACAACCACAGCATCCCCCCGGCGCTGTCAAACCTGCTCGACCACTTTCTGGAGGAGTATTTCTGGCGGCCCTCGGCGATCGTCTGCTATTCCGCCGGCGCCTTCGGCGGGGTGAGAGCCGCCATGCAGTTGCGGGCGATGCTCTGCGAGCTGGGCATGCCGAGCATCCCGTCGCTGCTTCCGATTCCGGCCGTCCAGGATGCCTTTGATGAGGAAGGCCGCTCGAGGGACGAGTCGTATCACCGGCGGGCAGGACGGTTCCTCGACGAACTGGAATGGTACGCGCACGCGCTCAAGGCCGCCCGACAAAACGGCGTGCCCTACTGAACGACCACGGGATCTAAAGCCGCAGCACGGACGGAGAGGCCCGCGCTGCGGCTGGTAGTTCGGGTCAGGGATTGTCAAGCACGTCTGCGAAGTAGTTCTTGGTCTTCTCCCGCTGTTCAGGCGTGAGTACCGCACTCATTGCGTTCAGCTCCTCTTTTCTCAGCGCCTCGCGCTGATCGCGCTGCGTGGCGTAGTTTGCAGCGAAACTTGCGTAGGTCGCCTTGATCTTGTCGCGCTGTTCCTGGGTCAGTCCCAGCTTCTCGCCTGCGGCCTGGAGCCGGTCTGCGATCGACTCTTTGAGCATCGCCATGGCTTCCGGGTTGTTTGGGTCAAACTGGACGTCGATCACGACAAGATGGTCCTGGAAGTAGTTGCGCACCTTCTCACGCTGTTCGGGCGTGAGTGTTTCGCCAACGGCTTTCAACTCTGACTTGAGAAGCTCGCGGCGATCTTCGGCCAGCTTGTCGTACTTTTCGTCGAAGCTCTCGTGGGTTTCGAGAATCTGCTTCCTCTGCTCCGCGGTCAGATTCAGTTTTTCGGCAGCCGCATGGAGCCGCGCGCACACTGACTGAACGATCGGCGCGGTCAAGACGCGCTGTTCAAAGTAATGCCGCGCCTTTTCGCGCTGCTCCGGCGTCAAGATTTCGGAAATCGCCTTGCGCTCGGCGTCGACCAGCTCGTGGCGAGCATGGCGTTGATCGCGGTACTTTTCGGTTGAGGCGGCGAGCCGGTCCTTGATTTGATACCGCTGATCGGACGTCAGCCCGAGCTTTTCCGCCGCTGAGCGGAGCTTCTGGCCGAGAGTGTCGCGCACGGAGGCGTCTTGCGTCCACTTGAGCGGTCCCTGGCCCTCTTCCTGCGCCTCGGGCCGATCTTCCATGAAGGCCTTGACCTGGTTTCGCTGTTCGGGCGTCAGGATCTCGTCAATCGCCTTCAGGTCGGTCTGGAAGAGCTCGTGATGCTGCTCTCTTAACGCCTTGCGCTTGGCTTCGAAAGCGCTGTGCGTTTCCTTGATTTTATCTCGCTGCTCGGGGGTCAGGCCGAGCTTGTCGGCGGCCGCCTCGAGCTTCTCACAAATTGACTGCTTGAGCAGATCAACCTCGGGCCGAATCTGGCGTGTCTCTTGAGCACGCGTCACGGGAAGAGAGCTCATGGCGGCTACAATCAAACACGACCCGACCGCACTCCGAAAAAACAACCTCATGGCAAGTGCCTCCTGTTCAAGGATCAAGCCACACACGGCCCCGGCCGTGGCAGCAGAAACGCCTCTCTGACGACTCGCACGATCAAGTATCTGACGATTTGACAGGCGAAGCAGATCCAACGAGCGAGATCTGCCGCCTCATGGCCGGACCGCGACTTCGCTCGCCCCACAAAGTGGGCGGACGATCCGCGCCGGTGCGCTGATAATGGGATCGAGAAATCGATCCCGCCCAGCGCGCGTGCAATTGGTTATATATAGTCTTGAACGAGTGTGCGCAATGCCTCAAGCACTCGTTCGTTTGCGCCCATGGTCGGGCGCCGCCGCCTGCGCATCCATTCGGATCGTCATTCCTTGGTTTTTTGCTTGGCCAGTGCGGCGAGCTTGCCTGTTGGAAACCATTGGTGCCTTCAGGCGAGCTCGCACAGACCCGACTGGCTACTCAAGGTGCGCGGGAGAAAGAATTGTCCGCGGAACCCGAGGGAACGAGACTTCAGATCCTTTGCTAGCTGCTTCTCCAGTTCAGCACACTAACAAGCAAGTAACGCGATGTCATCCCCCTGGTGAGGATTTTACGAGAGTTTCACAATCGTTGGACGTCGCGGGGGGGGCGATTGTGGTCATGTCGGAAAGGGCGTTAGCGCGATTTTGCTCGCAATGGCACCCATCTCCGTGGATACCATGATGCACGGAGAGCCAGGGGACCGGCTCTTGAAGCCCTGGTCAATGTGAACCGCTCCTGTCATGCTTAGCCCGGACTGATTCTGGTTCCTTTCGGAGCGATCGTGAAGATGGTGGTGCCCGTGAGCGCTCCGCCGGTCGCGCCCGTCACACCGCTGAGAACCGTGATTTGACCACCCGTCGGAAACGTCTCCGTTCCGCTGAAGGTGATATCGACCGCGTCGTTCGCGGGCACGTAAGAGACGTTGAAACTCGTGATCGGCTGCAAGATGTGCGTGACCTTCTTCTTGACTTTCTTGGTGGTCATCGTGGCGACCTGGAAATTGGCCCGATTGGCCGCCGCCGGGTTGAGCGGAGCGCTGAAGTCGAGCATGTATCCGACCAGAACCGACTTTCCGACCGGTTTGCCCTTCTTCAGCTTGCGCTGGAATACCGCTTGCTCGCCGATGACCATCACCGGAGGAGGCGGCGCGGGTTTTTCGACATTGAGTGTAACCATCCCCGAGGCGCTCGAGTAATCGGTCGAGTCGCTGGGCGTGAACGTCACCGAGAGGCTCTGATTCCCCGCGCTGAGGACAGTGCCTGCAACCGGGCTATAGGTGAACTGACCGGGCACGCTGGCCGTCGCATCGAGCTGCGAGGCCCCGAGGACCGTACCGTACGTGATGCTCGCCGGGCTGGCCCACGTGATCGTCGACGTTGTCTGTGTCGTGAGCGCCACGTAGATCGTGACGGTGTCCGAAGAGGCTCGTGTAATCGGTCGTGTCGGTGGGCGTGAAAGTCACCGAGAGGGTTTGACTGCCCGCACTGAGGACGGTGCCTGCGGGCGGGCTATAGGCGAACTGTCCGGGCACGCTGGCCGTCGCATCGAGCTGGGTGGCCCCAAGGGCCGTGCCGAGAATGATGTTCGCCGGGTTGGCCCAGGTGATCGCCGGCGTTGCCTGCGCCACGTTGATGGTTACCGTGCCCGACGCGCTCGTGTAATCGGTCGTGTCCGCGGGCGTGAAGGTGACGCCAAGCGTCTGGTTGTTTCCGACATCGAGAACGGTGCCGAGCGCGGGACTGTAAACAAACGTGCCTGCAACACCAGTGCTGGCGTCGAGCTGGGTGGCGCTCAGGGCCTGGCCCGCGCCAAGAGGGGCTGGCGCGGTCCACGTGATGACAGGTGTGGCCTTGCTCACGTCGATCGAGACCGTCGCGGTGGCGGGCAAGTAGTCGACCATGTCGGTCGGCGTGAAGCTGACGCTGAGCGTCTGGTTGTGCCGGCATGCAGAACGGTACCGACGGGTGGATTGTAGACGAAGCTCCCCGGGACCATGACACTGGCGTTGAGCTCGGTGCTGCTCAAGGCCGTACCGTAAGTGATGGCGATCGGGGTGCTCCAGGTGAGCACCGTGGGAGCACCCTTGGCGATTGCCGTGAGGGTCTTTTGATCCTCGACTCCGCCATTGTCGGCAACCGTCACCGTGATCGAAACGGGGTTTGAGACGGTTTGGCCCGCGTAGGTATGGACCGCGGTGAACGTCCTTGTGTTTGCATTGAAGATTCCCACCAGCAACAGCTTGGCGTTGCCGGCAACGCTGCCTCGGTCGACGGTAAGCACGTCGCCAGGCTTGTAGCCCGTGCCGGGATTCGAGATTTGCAGGCCCGTGATCGCCCCGCTCGTGGTCGCAATTTGCACGGTCATCCCGGTTCCGCTCCGGTGACCTGGACGTTGGAAGCGTTGCTGTAACCTGTTCCGCCTGCGGTGACCGCGAGCGTTGTCCCAGGGGAGAGCAGGTCCGCGTTCGAGTCTCCCCATGCGATGCGCACGGTGTGCGTATCGTTCACGCCGGGGTCCACGCCGAACGTGCCGGTAACCGTGACGAGTTGACCAATCGTGAATGTCGTGGGCGTGACCGCCACGCTTGTGATCTGGGCCACCACGTCGTTAACCGTCAGGACGCCACTGTATTGCGTGTATGAACCATTCTTATCGACGACCCGCCCGAGAATGGTCACCGTGCCGCTGTTCGCGACGACAGCCGCCGGGACCGCCTCTGTCGCGCTGCCTGCCACAAAGCCTTTCCCATCGCCGAGGTCATAGAAGTAGCTGAACCCGGCGGCGGTCTCGGCCGAAGATGGGTCCGTGACGCCCGTGAAGCTCACGCTGACCGCATCACCCTGGTTGCAGCTCGCGGGAACGTTGAATGTTCCAGTGGGCGCCACGTCCTGGACCAGCAAACCGAACGACTGCTGCGCCGTGTCGCCTTCCGCGTCGGTGACGGTGATGGTGACCGTCGTCTCTGGTGCGCTTGAGGTGGGAGTGTAACTCCAGCTCCACGTTCCGGCGGAGGGATTCTGACTGACCGTGCCCAGCGACGCCGAGAACGTGACCGCTGCGCCGCCGGGGTTAACGAACGTACCGCCGACGGATGCGGTGGCACCTACGCTCACGACCTGCATACTGTTCGTGCCGGCGTCCAAGCTCGATTGCGGCGCCAGGTCGACGATCATCACCGTGGTGGTATAGGTCTGGGTGATCGTTCCATCGCTGATCTCACCTGTGATCACGTGATTGCCTGGCGAAAGCGACGCGGGCAACGTAAAGGTCGGTCCACCCGCCACAAATCCGCTACCATAGTTATAGCTGTAGGAGAGCGTGGCGGTCGGACCGTTGAGATCGCTCGCCATCAAACTGACCGTCGCCGCCTGGCCCTGGTCGACTGGTCCGCTATTCGTGAAGGTCGCGGTCGGCCCGACGTCGGTGACGACCAGGATCGTCGGGTTCGAAGTGATCGCGGCCGAGGCGCCCGCGTAGTTGGCACGTAGCTCGACATTGAAGCTGTTCTGGCCTGGCTGCCCGTGACGCCCAGGCTTTTCAGCTCGGCCCAGGTCAGCGTCAGACTATCGCTGACGCTCTCGGTCTGCGAATTGAACGCACCGGCAGTCCCGGCCCCGGCGTTCTGGCCGTTCACGATCCACTCGAATCCGGTGGGCGACCCGGCCGCTGCACCAAACAACGAGACTCCCTGGCCCTGGTCGATCGCATAGGCGCTGCCCGGACTCAGCGAGGTCGCGTCAAACACGACGTTGACCGTGGTCGTGTAGGGAACAGCGTTCGAATCGCCATCCTCGTCCACGACCGACGCGGTGACCGTATACGTACCCGGACTTTGATAGTAATGCGTGGGGACCAGGTCCGCCGCGAAGTCCTGGGGGACCTCATTCGTACCGCTATCGCCCCAGGTTACCTCGGTCGTGACCAGTTGATCGCCCGTCGGGTCCTGGACCGCGGCGAGATCGAGCGCGTAGGGATCGCCTCCCAGGCTCATCGTGATGCTCGCGCCGGAGGATCCGCCGCTCGTGACCGTCGGACCGGGGTCGATGACCGTTACGGGAACATAGATTTCACTCTGCTCGACGCTCGTGATTTGCGGTACCAGGTCGACAGTGGGATCGAACGTTTTGACGGTCAGAGTGACTTGCAGACCCAGGGGATAGTAGCTGAGACCATGGTCGGCACTGCCCCCCTTGGCGCCGAAGCCGAAATCCACAAGGTCGGCCCAGCTCAGGGTGGTCTGGGCGCTCGAGGTCACCAGGTCGGTGAAGAGGCCGACACCGGTAAGGTCCCACGCATAGCTGACGGTCGCCGTTTGATCGGAATCGAGCGTCGGTTGCGGGATGGTGCTATCGCTTTGCAGCGTGACGCTGTCTCCTGCGTAAACCGTCAGGTTGCCGGCAGGGCCGGCGCCCGAAGGCTCGTTGGAGTTGTCGCGGTCGAGCGACGGGTCGATGATGGCCACCGGCCAGTCATCGGAGCTCGCAAAGGTCGAAGCCGTCGGTACCTCGTCTTCACCGCCAACCGAGGTCGTCAGGCTGCCGTAAGGCGTGTTCGGGTCCTGCCAGCCCAACTGAAGTTGGTTGCCGTCGGCGTTGACGAAATCAGAGTTGTCTTCCGTCCCTCTCAGTTGATAGACGAGCTTGGTGGCCGTTGGGCTGTTGATCGTCACGCCGCTGCTGCTCGGGATCGCCGGGGCCGTGACGTCCTCCGCGGTTGGCCCCTGCGTGTTGACGGTCAAGTCGGTGTTCGGCGCCACTTGCACGATCATGACCGAGTCGGAGCCGCTGCCCATGCTCACATCGACGACCGCGCCGGTCGAGTTCTGACGGCTCGAGTCCATGGTGAAGGTGTTTTCGCCGTTGCCCAGGTTGACCGATGTGGTCACGTTGTTGCCCGCATCGTTCAAGGTGACCGAGTCAGCCCCCGAGCCGTTGTTGATGGCGAATGGAATCGCCACTGGCGCGGTATTCCCGTTTGTCGGAGCCTGGTTCACAGTGACGGTGTCATCACCCGAGCCGGCGGTGATGTCCAGGGCGCTGATGTTCGTGTAGGTCAAATCCGTCTCGCCGGGCGGCAGCGAGACACTGTCATTGGCATTGTTGTTCAGCGTGACGAAACCGCCGGGTGCGCCGATCAGTACGGGGTCGAATCCGGAACCGACATACACCGAGGATGTATCGCCGAAACTGGCTTGCATCGAATAGGCGGAGCCTGGCGCGTACGTCCATGTCGTGCTGCCGCTTCCCTCGTAGAAGGCGTTGCTGGTCGTTCCGAGATTGACTTCGACGGCGGTGTTGTGCATCGAGTCACCGCTGTCAGACCATCCGAAGTAGAGCCCGATTCCCGAGGTACCCGACGGGAACCCCATCTCGAACTCATTGAGGCCGAGATTCGTGATGGTGCGCGTCGTTCCGGATGCGACCAGCGTCCAGGAGAGCGTGCTCGGATCGCTCAAGTCTCCGACGGGTGCGAATAACTCCGGAGTGATGGTGCCGCCGGTGGTGCCCGCGTAGAACGTGTAGACGCTCTGCGTGGTGATCGTCGTATTGATGGGTTGGTCCAGCACAAATTGCTTGGCGAGCGTCGTGGTACCCGCGCTCATGCCCATGACCGGATCGTTTCCGATCACGGTGTCGGCCGGCGCCGCGATCGAATTGGGCTCATAGAGACCATCGTTCGCACCGCCCGTGGAATTGCCGACTTCGTTGGCAATCTCCTGGAGGAACGAGAGCTGGCCGGCGGTCGGGCTCGCCGAGTTGGTATCGCGTGCGAAGACTGCGATGGTGTTCGACTGGGTGCCCAGGGCGTACAAGAACGCACCGGCGGGCAGGCTGGTATGCAAGACATACGCGCCGTTCGTGCCCGCCGTCGTGAGGGGGACCAGTTGCATCAGGTCGTCCGCCACGGCCCCCGCGGCGGTCGTGAAAAGCTGGAAGCTGAAGTTGTTGAGCGAGCGGACGTAATAGGGCGTGCCGGCTGTGGTGTTCACGCCGCCGGGTGCTTGCCCGTCCTGGTCAAACCAGATGTTCTGCCCCGTCACCAGGCCGTCCGCGGTCGGCATGGTGATGGTATCGGTTGTCACGTTCAGCTCGGCCGCATTGAACTGCAACGTGGTATCGTTCACCGCGGCGCTCTCCTGGAGAACGCTCACGCCGCCCAAGCCGGCCACGCCGTTCACGCCTTCACGCACGATTTGCACGAAATGCAGGTTGCCGTCGATCTTCGTGTCGGTGCCGTCGGCGCTAAATTCGTCGAACACCGCGATCGAGTTGTTGCCGGCTGAGGCCACATAGACGAACTGGTCGTCGACCGTGGTCTGGGTCGCGGCGTCGATCGCGCTGCCGAGCACGACGGATTCTGGATCGTCTAGTCGCGTGTTATAGGACGCCAGATTCGTCAGCAAACCACCCGTCGCGCGGTTGAACACGAGCAGCTCGTTGGTGGATGGTGAGACCGCATAGGCTCGCGTGCCGTCCTCGGAGAAGATGATGTCGGACACCGTGTGGGCGAGCACCGGGCTCAAAGCTTGGGGCAACAACCCGGTACTGGGGTCACGAACAAAGCCCTCCAGACCGTTCGGCCCGCTGACATAGACGTTATTGCCGTCGGGCGACACGGCGATCGTGGCGGTCTGGGAGGTCGTCGCTGTCGTATCGAAGACGCTCGTCGTGTACGCATTGACATACTCAAGCCCGTCGAAGGCGACTCCACTACTACTCGTGAGTTGAACCCGTTCATAAACGGCAACAGCGCCGTCCTTGGTCGATGCGATGTAGACGTACTGGCCGTCGGGACTGACCGCAATGCAGGCCGCCCCGGCCAGGTTCGAGTCGGCGGTGCCCGAGGCGCCAATCACGCCGTCCGTCAATCGCTGCACGACGGTGGTGACACCTGCTGAGCTTCGATTGAGCACGAAGATCGAATTGTCGAGCGGCGCGTGCAGCGTAGAAGACCTGGCTCACGCCCGCAACTGGGCTGGCGGTGGGGTTCAGTGTGAGCGCTTGAATCTGGTGGACGAGATCGGTGGGGTCGCCCTGACCCAGCCCGTTCGTACCGTCGGGATTGCTCCCTTGATCGGCGATGATCTGGCCATTGAGAAGCTGGAACGTGGCGAGTGTGTTCGCGCCGGCACCGGCGGTGACGATGAACTGCTGCGTCTGACCGTCGCTCGGCAAAGTGAACGCCGCTTCCGTCGCGGAGGCCGCAACGCCATCCAGGTTGTTGGCGCTCGCTGGAAACATCGTTTGCGTTCCCAGCGAATTGTTGGCATTCCGAGCGAACATCCACACGGCGCCGGACTGCTCGGTCACGTAGAGGTCGGTGCCGTCGGGGCTCAGGTTGACCGAGCTGAGGCCGCTCGTGCTCCCGTCGGCACCCGGCCCGAAGGTCACGGGATCGGGGTCGGAGCCCGCCGGTGCCAGTTGTAGTTGCAGCGTGCTGGGCGCGGCCGGGTTGATCGCCCCTTGGTCGAGCACATAGAGAACGCCGGAGCCGGATGATGCATTCGTGGCGGTGGCGTAGACCGTCGAGCCGTCGGGGGAAAGCGCGATGCCGGTGACGGCCCCTCCGGCATTGAACCATCCGCTCTGCAGCTCCGACTCGGCGTACACCGCGGTGGTGCCTTGTGTCTGACCGATCGCGACCAGATTGCCGAGCGAACCGGAGGTGTCGGTGTTTACGGGGACGATCGGGTCTGCCTCGTCGACGCTGACTTGAACATAGAGATCGATCGCTCCGGTGTCACCGGATTGGTCCCAGCTTATGCTGCAGTCATAAATCTCCGTCACGCGGATATAACGACCGGCACTGTCGTAACTATAAACGGCGGATAGTAAATTCGGGGACGAGGTGGTCGTTGTGCCACCGTTCGGGCTCACCTGGTAATCCGTGATCGTCCCGGGGCTATAACTTGTCGCCGGGCTGAACTGCACAATTCCATAGTACGGGTTGCCGTTGTTGCTGTCGGAGTTCGAATTTGATTGTCGAACCCAAAAAACTGTGGTGCCTGGACTCACCGTCGTCACGGGGAAATTGTCAAGCAAGTACGTATCGTTACCCGGATACTCGTACTGAGCGACTTCGGACGGGAACGAATAGAGGTAATTCTCGTTTGTGGGCTGGGAGGTGCCGAGGTCGCTGGAAATGTACACGTCAGGACTGCCGGAGGTTTGGACTCCTTGCGTGACGTTGAATCCGATGACCTGGATCCGTCAGAGGTAAGGCGGGTTATTATTGTCGGGCGGGCGGGCGGGTCGCGGAGAGCGTGGAGAGCGTCGCCGTCGAATTGGGAGTGGACGTGGCGGTGTTAATATCCTGGATGTCATTCCACACGCCGGCCGCGTTTTGCTTGAGGATGTGGAGAATACCACTGGTGTCCGTCGCCGAGGCCGTGTTGCCCGAAATGGTGACGGCGATGGGATCGATCGGGAAGCTCGCTGTCTGGTTCCACGTCGAGCCACTCTCTTGATAAATCCGGACCGTCGGGGTTGACGCCCCGGCGGCAAGAAGCTCCGTGATCAGCGTGTCTCCATCGATGGCGAAAACGAGGTTGGCTCCCGGGAGGGAGCCTGAGCTTTGAATCCCGCTTTGCTGCGCCCAACCATTGGCGACAGTTGTGTTGTACTGCCAGATCTCGAGGGAATTCTGGTACGAGATCAGGGCCGTGTTTCCGTTCATGGCCATGAACGAGCCGAAGTGCGCGTTCTGCACTTCCGAGCCTGTCCACCCGGCGAAAACCTGTTCAAAAGTGTGGGAATCATCGGCATTGATTTGAAAGGCGAGCACCACCCCCGACTGGGCACCCTGGGACTGCGTGGTGTTGTTCGTGGAAATTGTCGTGGTCGGGATGCTTCCGTTGTAATAATTGGTCGAGTCGTTGTCGAGCTGGCCAGCCGGCACGCCGACGAGCAGCGTGCTTCCGTTCGACGCCAAACTTGCAGCGCCGCCGTCGAGATCGAATGTATCGTTGGCGAATGGGAACCCCGCTGTGTTTTCGGCGGCGGTTGATGGGAGCTCGCCGCTGGTCGAGCCGTCCACCGTGGCGAATTGCCAGGTGGTTCCACCGTCAAAAGAGTACTGGATCTGGCTCGACGCCGCGTTCACGCCAAAGAGTATGCCGTTGGCCGAGACGATCGACGAATTGGGCCCAGTCGACCCGGGTGAAGCGGATGTGACTTGTGTCGAGCCATCGTCGGCCAGGGCAACATTCACGGCAGAGACTTGGCCCCCTGAAGCCACCGTTGATGCCGAGGCCAGAGACCACCCAACGCTCGTGCTGAGCTGGAATGTTCCGTCGTCCTGGGGTTGCTTGGTCCAGGTCGCGATGTTGCCCAGACTGTCACCCGTGACGAACGAATTGCCATCGCTCGAGACGGCGATCGTCTCCGGCGTATCAAGCCCCGCGGCTTCGGTGATGAAGCTGGCTTGCATCGAATAGGCGAAGCCTGGCGTATATGTCCATGTCGAGGAGCCGCCGATGTTGATGAAAGCATTGCTGGCGGTTCCGGAATCGTACATGATGGCGCCTTTGCCGGAATCCCCGGTATCCTCCCATCCGAAGTAGAGCCCGCTGGGATAGGTACCCGCCGGGAAATCGAGGTTCCACCTGTTGGTGCCCTGCATGACGGTGCGCACCTTTCCCTGCGCCACCACCTTCCATGTCAGGGAACTCGGGTTGCTCAAGTTTCCAACAGGTTGGAGTAGCTCAGGAATAATGTCGTTCGCGGTTGTGTCGGAATAGAACGCGTAGGTGCCCGCGCCGGTGATCGTCCCGACGATGGGTTGATCGAGCACAACCTGTTGGGCTACGGTCGCGGGATCCGCATACTGGCGCACGACCGGATTGTTGCCCACGACGTCGTTGGCCTCAAAACTGGCCTCCATCGAATAGGCGTAGCCGGGCCTGAACGTCCAGGCCGTGCTGTCACTCGCCTGGACGAAAGCATTGCTGGCCGTGCCAGTTGAATCCATGACACCTTGGCCGTTGACATCTCCTGATTGAATCCATCCGAAGTAATAGCCGCTAATTCCTCCTAACGGCGTCGACGCGAACGAAGTCCCGAACTCGAACTCATTGACGCCCGCAGCACAGTCGGTGTCTACGTCGATGTCACCGCTGCACTCGACAAGCAGACCGGCATCGTCACCTGGACGTTTACCTCGATCGACCCCACGACCTTCGACGTGCCGTACGGCAACCCGGAGGAGGGGTTCCTCCCACCGGACGCCAACTCGCTCGAGGGCGAAGGATTCGTCAGCTACACCGTCCAGCCCAAATCCACCGACACCACCGGCACCACGATCAACGCCAAGGCCACAGTCATCTTCCAGGCCGGTCTTCCCGACCAGACTTCCCTGGACACGACGCCGATCTTCAACACGATCGACGCCGGCGCGCCCTCGAGCGCTGTCGGCCCGTTGCCCCCCCTTCAGCCCGGCAGACTTCAACGTAAGCTGGGCCGGCGAAGACGACACCAACGGCTCCGGCATCGCCACTTACGACGTCTACGTCTCCGACGACAACGGTCCCTTCACTCTCTGGCAATCGGCGACCACACAGACCTCGGCCACTTACACAGGTCAGGACGGCCACACCTATGGCTTCTACAGCATCGCCACCGATAACGTCGGCAATGTGGAGGCCACCCCGCTAGCAGCCGAAGCACAAACCAAGGTCGTCATGGCGCTCTTGTCGATCGCGCCGGTTTCGCCCAACCCGCGCAACACCCCGGTATCGGCCGTTCAAGTCACCTTCGACGAGCCGATCAACCTGAGCACATTCACCGCCGCAGACATCACGCTGACCGACGACGGCGGGGCAAACCTGATCACCAGTGCGGCGACCACGGCTTTTGTTTCGGCGCGACCTACCAGATCAATGGACTCGCCGGACTCTCGACCGGAAGTGGCAGTTACAAGTTGACCGTGAGCGCGACCGGCATCACGGATCTCAGCGGCAATCTTGGCACGAACGCCCTCTCGACGTTGTGGCTCATGGACCTGACGCCGCCCAGTAGCAAGGTCAGTCCGCTCCCCAAACGCGAATCCAGCCTGGCATTCCCCGTTTCGGTGACCGGCAGCGATCCAGGGCCTGACGCCTCCGGAATTGCGTCGTTCGCCGTCTATGTGTCCACGAACGGTGGATCGTGGACACTCTGGACAACGGTGCCGGCGACCGCCGCATCAGCCACGTTTGCCGGTCAGAGCAACACGACGTACGCGTTCAATAGCATTGCGACGGACTCAGCCGGCAACTCCGAAGTCAAGAAGCCGATCATCGAGGCCAGCACCTACGTGCCCGACCTGACCCCGCCCGTCACGTCCGTTGATACTCAGACAGGCACCAACCCAAGCACGGTCAACACGAGCACCGGCACCTTCACTCTTAACATTACGGGCAGCGATGCCGGCGGCAGCGGGCTGGCGTACTTCGAGGTCTTCGTCACGCTGGATTCGAACGCCGTGGAGCAGTTTGGCCCGGCGATCCCGGCCGGAGCGCCTGATGGCAATGGCCAGGATCACGCGACGGTCGTCTACCAGGGCCTCACGGATGGGCAATCGCATACTTATTCGTTCTACAGCATCGGAATCGACGGCGCCGGTAATATTCAGAGTGCGCCCTTGCACCCGGATGTCACCTTCGCGAACGAGATCTTCGCTCAGCCCGGCGGGCTCCAGGTCACCGGCTTCACGGTCGAGCACGGCAGCCCCAGCCGCTCGTTCGTCCGTTACCTCGACCTGACCTTCAACGAGACCGACAGCCAGAGCGGCAATGCGCTGTCCGCGATCGACCGCTCGATCGGCACTGCGTCACCGGACATCCAGATCTTCAAGTACGACCTCAATGGCGATCTCTCGAGCAAGGCGCCGGTTTCACTCGGGCGCCCCACGACCCTGAACGTCATCGACCATGCCATCGAGATCGACTTCGGAGCGGCCGGCATCGGCGGCAACGCGAGCACGACGGCCGCCGACGGTTATTACGAAGTAGACATCAAGCTCCCGGACGGACAAACGGCAGTCCACCACTTCTACCGCTTGCTAGGCGACGTGACCGGCGACGGGGTGGTTGACAGCAACGACTTGAACACGATCGCCGTGGCGATCGGCGATTCGTCACCCATCGGCTGGACGCCGCTCTCCGCCGACGTCACGGGCGCCGGCAGCGTCACAACGATCGACCTGACGCTGGCGACGCGCTCAAAAGGCCGAAAGCTTGGAACTGGCCTGGCACTCGAATGAACGACGGCGGCTCGGGGCGTGGCATCGCCAACGCTTCGGGTTAGTATGGGATTCTCATGGTCTTTCAGGGCGAGAGAGTTCTTGCTGGGCGAAAGCCGTAGTCGGTGATGCGGCTCGCCGGCACGCTGTAGGCGCGGAAGGCGGATCGCTCGATCATTGCGGGATTGGAGAACGAGCCCGAGCGCAAGACACGTTTATTCTCATCTCGAACGTCGTCCTGATCTTCCCTATCTCCGGTTGCCGTTTTATCGCGTCCGGTGCCCAGCGCCTGGTATGCATCCTGGCACCACTCAAAGTCGTTGCCATGCATGTCAAAGAGACCCAGGTCGTTGGGCAAGAGCCTCCCTACCGGATGACTCATGCTCGCTGCGTTCAGCATATACCACCCATACTTCCCGAGCAGTTCGTCTGAGTCGCCAAATGACCATCCTGTAATGGCACCGGCTCGGCAGGCATACTCCCACTCTGCCTCAGTCGGCAGCCGATATCCGGTCCGCTGCAGATGATTCGCCGCTATCTTCATGCCCGCTTCGTACTTGCCTGCCGCATTCGCCAGGTAGCACCACTGATCCTTCGGAATTCCCTCCTGCTCGCTCAGCCAGTTGCAATACGCCGCTGCTTCGTACCACGTCACCATGTTTACCGGACAGTCGC
Organism: uncultured Planctomycetota bacterium; assembly: GCA_963823665.1. Classification (GTDB taxonomy): domain Bacteria; phylum Planctomycetota; class Planctomycetia; order Isosphaerales; family Isosphaeraceae; genus CAVXHV01. Next base: position 1,458,130 of record CAWGMQ010000005.1, on the reverse strand, counting down.
GTGATGGCGCGTACTTCTTGCTATATTCATGCTCGCTGCGAAACTCGAGGAACTGCGACACCGACACTGGCTTTGAGGCAATGGCAAACTGCCGGCTGATCTGCTGACGATGACGCTCTTCGCCTTCGCCCATCCAGAACCCGCCGGCATCGGCAACGACCATCATCGTCTGGCGGTGGCGATTGATGTACCACCGCCGGTTTCCCTGCACCTGACCGGTCGCGAGGCCCTTGTCGAGAGCCTCGAGGTTGCCATCGGCCTGCCATTGCCCCAGCAGCCAGAGGGCGGCTGCGTGGATCCCTGGATCAGTGTCGTCGCGATACGATTGCAGCAACCGGGGTAGAAAGTTGGCTCGTTCGGCCAGCCCCAAGCGGTCGAGGCCAAAGCCCCCCAGGCTTATCAAGATGGCTTGCCGGGCGGAGACCTGTTTCTCGTCATCCAGCCGTGACCAGAGCACTTTCGCATCGACACCGGCCCGACCTGCTCGGTCGATCAGATAACTTCGCAAGGTCGGGTCGGGACGATGCTCGAACAACGGCCAGGCCTTTTCTCCGCGCCCCATGACCAGGAGCGCGAGCGCGATGCTGGCTTGCCGCTTGGCGAGGGCGATCCTGGCATCTAGCGAAGCATCAGGGTCGCTTTTCTCATCCAACTTGTTTTCGAGCCGCGCGTAGGCATCGGGCAGGGCAGGGGAGTAGGTGGCATAGATCGTGGCGATCAGCCCTCGTTCCGAGATGCTGCGTCGCTCGTCTGCCAGAAAGTCGGCCAGCGGCGGGATCAGCCAGCGTCCCACGTCTTTGAAGGCATCGGTCCACTGGGCAATCACAAATGCTTTCTGGATGACCAGCGTGGCTGCCACGTTACCACAGACTTTCTCCCAGCGCGGGTCGTCGGGGGCGAAAGCCGCGAGCGCACAAGCCGCGCGGAAGTGCTGGTCTTGGTCTTTTTTGGGGTCCTCCAAGAGTGCCCAAAGGCGTGGCGTGAGAATCAGCTTGTGACCTGAAAGCGCCTCTCGAATGACGATGACTTCCTGCGGCTGCCCCGTGAGCAACCGCTCGTACAGGTAGTCCAACTGCCCGTGGTCTGCCGGCAACAAGGCGACGCTGGCGTGGAGTTGTTTTCGCGGGTCGTGCTCGCGCTCGGCCTGCCGATAGGCTTCGTCGAGAAGCGGATCGAGCCAGCGCCGGAATGGGGCCAGGTCTTTGACGATTCCGGGCAGCTCTGGCGTGCTGGCTTCCAGCAGCCGATCTCGCAAGGTGTGGGCCATCAAACGGCCATAACTTTCCCGACCGAGAAGGCACAGCAAAATCAAACAGGCGGCCGCCACGCAAGCTCGCAGGGCATGGTACCGGGTCGCCCGGCCCATCATCTTGCGCTGCGGCGGCATCCAGTTCTTTTTGCGCGAGAGCGCCTTGATCTGGCACCACTGCAAGAGCGACGGCAGTTGGCGGTTCTCCGGGCGGGCGTTCCACACCGCCGAACAATCCACCAGCAGCAGCTCCGCACGGCCACGTCTCGTTTCCTTTTGTTTGCGTGTCAGCCAGCCCCGCAACGACGGTACGAGATAGTCGTGGGTGAGCTGGTAGTAGCGATCGGCCGAAATCCGGGGGCCGGCGCCAGACCCTTCCGGGTCGGTCGGCGTGATGAGCCGGATTTCACTGTCCAAGATACGAATCAGGTCGTCAAAATCCTTGGGACGAGTGGAGTAGGCGGACGCTTGCAGCAACAGGGCGCACGGCCGCATGTGGCCCTTGATGTCCATGCCGGATTCGGGCAAGAGTGCCTTCAGAACGCCCCGCGCCGCTTCCTGGTGGTGGCGATGTTCCGGCGGCGCGCCGGCCGCACTGAACGTCTCCTCGAGGAACGTGGCACCAACGCCCTCCGTCCCGCCGACTTCTCTCAGCGTGGCTGGCGACCACACCTTGCCCTTCATCATCTGGGCGAAGAGCGCTAACCGCACGCAGACAACCTTGCCCTCCTGCGCCAGACCCGATACAGCCTGTTTCAAGAACTCCTTTTGATCCTTGGAGGTGTCGCCGCCCGTTTCGGGAAGTCTGCCGAACGCCCGCCCGAACGCCCCCAGTACCTTTCGGGCGTGATCTGTATCGAAGAGATCGGCGAGCGCGCTGTTCTCTCCCTCGACAAGCCGGATTTCGAGATCGCGCAGAAATCGGCTGACCGCGAGCCAGAAATCATCCCGCACCATCACGACACACTGCACGAGGCCGCCGTCACATTGCCGCAGGGCGTGTACCAGCTCCGTGTTTATTTCCGCTTTGTTCGCATGGAGCCACTGCTCGAACTGGTCCAGGACGATCAACACTTTCTTACCCTCGGCGATGCCCTGCCCGCGGCGTAGTGCAGCCAGTGTCTCTTTCAGTGACCAGTTTTTGGACAAGGCCGGGCAGCGTTTCCGCAGACCAGTCAGCAACCGTGTCTCCGTTTCAAGGGCGGTGGCTTCGACGTAAACGGAGATCACGGCGTCGGAGAGACGCGGCAGCAACCCCGCCTTCACCAGCGACGACTTGCCACAGCCCGACGGCCCGTAGATCAGGCCGACGGCGAAAGTTTTCCCCGCATCCGTTTCCTCGACGCGGATTTTCCAGAAGCGCAAGCTCTCAGGCAGTCCTCCGCGGTCGCGCGGTCCCGGAAGCAGCTCCAGGAAAAAGTCGGCGTCGTTTTCGTCGAAGGCACGCAGGCCCTTGGGGATGATCTTGATCGGCCGGCTGTCGGAATCACACGGCGTGGCGGGAGATGGGTGCTGGGCGGCGAGCGAAGATAGGCGCGCACCGTCTTCTCCCGTCACTCGCCATCCGTCACCCTCCACCCGGCAGGTTGCCAGGAAATGCCGAAGCTCCTCGGCCATCTCGAGCGCCGTTGCGTACCGCTCGCCGGCGCGCGTGGCAAGTGCTTTCAAGCAAATCCGCTCCAGTTCCTTCGGCACGTGATCGTCAATCTGGCGGAGAGGCCTGGGTTCCTGCGTGGCGATCTGTTCCAGCAAGTCTGCCTGGGTCGCAGGCCGGAGAACGTGCGGCGGCCGACCAGCAACTCATAAAACACCGCCCCGAGGCTATAAATGTCGCTGCGGCCGTCCACGCGGTGCCCTTCGCCCCGCGCCTGTTCCGGACTCATGTAGAGCGGTGTCCCGGCGAAGCGTGGGCCATGACCGAGGTCCTCGTCCCGCAGGGCCAGACCGAAATCGACGAGGTACGGCTTATCGTGGTGGTCAAGGAGGATATTGCCCGGCTTCACATCCCGATGCACCAGACCATGCTTGTGGGCGTAGTGCAGCGCCTGGGCCAGAGTTGCCACCAGCTCGGCTGCCCCTGCGTACGACGGTCGGGACTTTTTGATCCGCGTCGCCAGATCGGAGCCGTCGATCCACTTCGAATACGATATAGCAGGGGCACTCGTCAGTGCTGCCGACATCGTGCACGGGAACGATGTGGGGATGGTCGAGGTTGGCGACGGTACGCGGCTTCGATCAGCTACCGTTTTGCATCCTCCGGCCGAGACAGGAGTGTGGCGTGGGGCACCTTGATCGCCACGGGGCGATTCAGCTCTTCGTCGTAGGCCAGGTACACCCGCCCAAAGGCGCCAGTGCCCAGAACATTTTCGACGCGGTAGCGGCCGAAGTTTTTGGGTAGGTCATCCGCGGGACTTGCCCTGGATATTTCCTGGTACACCCGTTCAATGTCGCCGGAGCGTTCAGGAAATCGGGCTTGGTACTCGGCCACTCGCTCAGGCCGGTCGCGCGGCATTTTCCGCTCAAGCTCGATGGCGAGAAGCTCACGAAACAGGGGAGTTCGGATTTCTTCTTCAGCCGCCGCGATGCAGTCCTCGATCCGGAACGGGTGTTCGTTCTGCAGCGCTTCCTCGAAGGTCTCACACGCGGCGTGAACCCCCTGGAGTTGCTCGTCCGACAATATGGCATAGCGATTCAAATCATCCACTCGACAACTCCAGACGGCCCCAACGACGCCGTACGACCTCAAGTCGCCGCTGAACGGTGCGTCGCGAGCACCGTAACCGGTCGGCAACTTCGGCATCCGTGTAGCCTTCCATACGCAGCGTCACAACCTGCTTGAGCGCCGGATCGTCGAGGCTTTCGAATAAACACTCGCACGTCTCGACAAATTCGGCAGCAAACTCTGGAGTCGGCTCACGCGAAACGGTCAAATCGACCTCCGCGGAAGAAGAATCATGCCGGTATCGCGCGAAGATGGAATCAGACAAATTCCGCTGGACATCGCGGCTCAGTTGCCGATCGTGCCGGTGCCGATGAGCCACTTTGCGTGCGGTGATCACAACCAGCAAGTGCCACAAGTTCTCGCGGCTTCCCAGATCCGGGAATCGCCCGGCGGCGATCCCCGCGCAAACACTGTGAAACGCGCTCTGGGCCGCATCTTCCTCGTCATAGACCCGGCGAGTTTCCGGCCGCAGTTTCTTCCGGCCTAGTTCATAGAGACGAGCGACGAAGTGATGCCACAACTTCCGCGCGGCTGCTTGATCGGCCTGGCGCAATTCATCAATCCAGAGTGTGACCGGGTCATCGCTTGACAGCACTTCAGCACCCCGTGGGTGGACTCAAGTTGTGTCATCCGAAGTCGGCACCGACTCCAGAGGAATCCGTCTTCCGCTGGCTGTCCGACCACCCCACCACGCACGGCTTTCCGCGCCGAACTTTTGAGCCTGCGCCAACCTGGACGCCTGATCAAACGAAAACTGCATGCACGAGGGATATTACGATACCTCATTGCATGGCTCGACGCTAGTGTGATCTGACTGCGGAGAGCGGAGACTGGAGCGCCAGGAGCGCAAGAATGTCTGCTCCCACTAGTGGGAAGATATCGCTGGCCCACATTCTCAAAGAGCGCTAAACTGGGCACAAGCTCTGGAAGAATGCCAGTGAGGTGCTATCGACGTGGAAACCCGATCAACCGACTCCAAGGGCCGGATCTGCCTTCCGAAGGCGTTCGCGAATGCGACGGTGATCATCGATCAGTTAAGCGAGACCGAGCTTCGCATCCGCAAAGCTGTGGTCATCCCTCAAGACGAGATTCGTTTTGCCGAGGAAACGGCTGTTCCGCTGTCCGATCGCGACCGCGATCGTTTCCTCGAGCTGCTCGACAACCCGCCCAAAGCCAACGCCGCACTCCGGCGCGCGGCCGCCAGGCGGACCCGCCGCCATGGCTGAATGGCTTATCGCACCGCTCGACCGCCATCATGTGCGATCTGCATTCTCCTGCGGCAAACCACCCCTCGATGAGTTCATTCGCAGTCTGGTTAGCCAATACCAGAAGCGGAACCTCGGACGGACCTATGTCGCCGTGACACCCGGTGATCCGCAGGTGTTCGGCTACTTCACGCTTGCCTCGAGTGCCGTTCCGTTTGTAAATCTTCCGGGCGATTTTGCGAAGAAGCTTCTCCGCCATCCCGTGCCGGTGATTCTTCTGGCCCGGTTGGCCGTCGATCAGACCGTTCAAGTCCAGCGCCTCGGGGAGATTCTCCTGCTCGACGCGCTCGACCGGTGCGCGACTTTGGCGGAAAATCTTGGGGTCCACGCTGTGGAAGTCGAGGCGATCGACGAGCAGGCCAGATCGTTTTACCAGAAGTACGGCTTCGCCGCGTTGATCGACGATCAACTGCATCTCATCCTGCCCATCGCTACAATCCGGGACGCGACTCGGTCGTACCGGAAGAAAGAGTGAATCTTCCGGTTCGTTGGAACGCCATTCTCTCAGCGAGTACGGCAGGAGCTCACTCTGGGCCGCCAGCGTCCGCCGGAGTGGAGAATGTCGAGGGCTCCACCGTCGTCGAGGATCTTGAACTCGGTGAGCTCCTGCCTTCGGTAGGGCTTGCCGTCGATCTTGACTTCGAGCCTGGTCGCGACGTGGATTCCTCCAAAGTTCTTGTAGGCGCCGAAGATCGTTTCCTGCATCACTTCCCGATCATCAAGCGCAAAGACCTTTCCGGCCACCTTGACCGGACGGCCACTGTTCTTGTTGAACGAGATTGCCATGTCGCTTCCATCCGGGCACGTGACCTTGATCACAAAGGCGGGCTCGGCCTCGACCTGTTCGTCGCCGGCAGCCTGCACCTTGAAGCCCGGCCCCTTCAGTCGCACGACCGTCAGCGGGATCAAAGTGAGGTATGCGCTGCGCTTCAGCCCGGCAAGCGCGTGATCGGGCTGCATCGCCATGCCGCCAACCGAGAGCCAGACCTTGTCGCCGTTCAAGACTGACAGCATTCGGAGCTGCCTGCCGAAGACCCCTTCGACCTCGAGCTCCGACTTGAAGTGGTCGAGGCCCTGGGCGATTGTCTGGCTCGTGAATTCATGCTCCTGGTTATCGCCGACGATCATCTTGCCCTTGCCCTTCCAGGCGACCGCCTTGATCTTGGTGAGCTTGTCCTCGCCGCCCAGGGCTTTGATGGCCTTGTCGAGGATGGCCTCGACGTCCTTCTCATCTGCCGACACCATGCGACCCGAGCCAGAGACAAAGACGCTCACGACTAACGCGACATAGAAGCGCTGCATGGGATTACCTCATCCGTTTGGTGGCGGCAAGAGCTTGGTGGCACTCGCCCAAACGATAATCGCGTGGCCGATGCAACGCAATGCGCGCTGGTGCGGCAGCATGCTTCTCGACAGTGAAGAGAATTCCGGGAGATAAGCATCCCGTTCTCAATCAGTGCAATGCTTGCGTTCAACATCTCGCCGCGACCGATTCGGTTGAGCTTCTCGTTGGAGGACAGCTTGCCAATCATCTCAAGTTCAGCTAAAATAGCGTATCGCAACCTGGCACCAGAGCTTACGTTATGGCTTCCGACACCACCATTTCCCGCACAAGCGACACCGCTATCCTGTCCCGGCTGATTCGCCCTGAAGACGACTCCCTGTCGCGTGCAGTTGCGGAGGGCTGGCTTGCCATCCGTTTTGAACAGGCCGATCTCGACCGCATGCACGAGCTGGCGGTCAAGAACCAGGACGGCAAGCTCACGACCAAAGAAAAAGCCGCTCTGGAGAACTATCGCCGGGTTAGCTTCCTGCTCGACCTGATGCATTCCAAAGCCCGCCGTTCGCTCAAGAAACGCAAAGCGGTTCACTGACGGAATGGTTGCCAACCCGCACCATCATGTTCGCCAGCGGGCTGCCGGACGATGCGAATACTGTCGGCTGCCGCAGAAAGCAACCAACGTCCCTTTTGAGATCGACCATATCATCGCCCGCAAGCATGGCGGGCGCACCGTCGCGTCGAACCTCGCCGTCGCGTGTTGGTATTGTAATAGTTTCAAGGGATCAGATATTTCCGGGCTTGACCCGCAAACCCGGACGCTGACCCGGCTGTTCAATCCCCGCCGCCATAAATGGAGCCATCACTTCCGCTATGAGGAAGCCGAAATGATCGGCTTGACCGCCATCGGGCGAACGACGATCAGGGTGCTCCAGATCAAATGCGAGGAGGCGTTGACGCTGAGGGAGTCGCTGATCGCCGAACGGCTGTTCTGAGCGTGCTGTAATTGTGTGACCGATGGGCGAGGGGACATCGGCCTCCGGCGCGGCGGAAATTCAAACAGGGGAGGGGGCGACAGCACCGATTCGGAAGCGAGCGCCGCCTGAACGAGAAGCAAGCGACCGGCGCGAAAGATTGGCGCATCGCCGCCGGTATTTTCATCGGACGAGAGTTCTCGAAAATTGTCGATGAAGAAGGCAGGAAAATCCGCGATACGGACCGGGAAGAGGCACGCCGGGAATTCGGAGAGTGATCCTCATTGCGCTGGGTGCCGACGCGGTAGACCTGTTCCACGGCTTCCGCAAATCGGGCGTCAAAATTGGCTCGATGGATCTGAAGATGGCCTGTATTGCGGTGGCCAATAATGCACTTTTCCTCACGGCAAATCGGCGAGACTTCGAGAAAGTGCCAGGGCTCAGATTCGAGAATTGGCTCGAATAGTAACGGGTCTGCACGCTTCGCTGCACGCTGACCTTGAAATCGGTGTGAATCTTGCGATTCTTGAAAAACGTAAGTCGTTATTTTCCTGAAATCTTCGCTTCTCGGCCATCCTCACACGGTGGAAGTCGCGGTTTCGATTCGAGCGCCGCCTATGAGAGTCGTGCCGAATTGCGGTCAAGCGTGTTCGAGGTCGAGCACAACACGCATGCCCAATGCCGACGCCAACGTCTCCATGGTCGCGATGGTCGGATTGAAATGCTTGCCCGTCTCTAGCTTCGACAGATTTGCACTCTTGATCCCGGTGCGCCGCTCCAGATCGCTCAGACTCAGACCTTGTCGCTCTCGCTCACGCCTGATCTTTGCGAGAAACTCCACAACGACTGGGGGCGCTTCCTTTGGTGGAAACTCCTCTCTGATCTTCTCGATGTCCTGGCCAAGCTTGGCCTGGTATTCGGGGGAGCGCCAGGTGCGGCGGGGCTCATCGAGCTTCCCCTGTTCTTCGGGCGTCAGCGGCTTGCGTTTGGTTCGGTTGGGTCGTTCGCTCATGGTCCCTCTCCTCACTCCATTATAGTATGTCACAACAGTGCCAACATGTCGGCGCGATTGTGAGAGCGATTTTGGGGAACAAAATCGCCGCTCGAACTCGCTCGAGCATTCCCTGGTCACATCGAGAATTCGGATTGGCACGAGCATCCACCGCGAGCGGCGACGCTGGCTGTTCTGGAGGCGGCAAGAAAAGCCGCTGGCCTGGTGACCGGACGCAGCTCGAGCCCGAGTGCAGGCTTTCGGAGGCTAATCAAACAGCGCATATTCGCTTACCCCGCGTACCCCAGTGCCGCTCCCGATGGAGCCGAGCCCGGGCCAGAGCATTGACCCGACCGGCCGCCGCGGGCGGTACCGGGTCCTCCCCGTGATCTCGGCCAGCACCGGGAACAAGACACGTTGGATTCCCGCGCCAGTTCGGGCAGGTTCAGTGGCACGACCGGTTCCCCTAAGGCGACCAGTTCCTGACAGACCAGGCGACTTCGCAGGGCGTGCATTCTGCTTCGACCCCGTCAACTCGATCGCTCATGTCGCCTCCCGTTCACGGCATCGAAGTCGATCGGATCACCGAATTCTTTTCGGGCCTCGTCGAGCCATCGTTCCAGGCGCGAGCGTTCCGGGGCAAACCGCGGGTCGTCCGCGAGGTTGCGGATCTCGTCCGCGTCATCGCGAAGATCAAAGAGCTGAGTGTGCTTCTCACCGCCGGCGTTGTACTTGATCAGTTTCCAACGCTCGTCGCGGATCATCCGCTGACAGTCGCGGTAGGCGCCGAAAAGGCGGTCGCGAACTCGCGGCGTCTCACCTCGAGTGACTGGCAGACGGCTGATTCCCTCGACTTCCCGTGGCGTCGCCACGCCTGCGAGGTCGCAAATCGCCGGGAACAAGTCAAAGAGATACACGAGCGCATCGGGCCGGCCGTGCCGAATTCCCGGGCCGGCAACGATCAGCGGCGGCTTGATGTGTTCGTACAAGTTCTGTTTGCCCATCAAACCGTGACGCCCACCAACGGCCAGGCCCTGGTCACTTGAGTAGATGACCACCGTATTCTCCGCAAGCCCGCGCTCGCGCAGCGCCCCAAACACGCGACCAACCTCGTGATCCAGGTGCGTGATCGTGGCATAGTAATCGGCCAGCTCCCGGCGCATCGCGTCGGGCGACCGAGGGATCGGTGACAGCAGTTCATCGCGGCCGAATTCCGAGCTCGAGACGGCACGTCTCGCGTACGCGCGTGGCCCAACGCAGGGCTGCGTCGGCCTCTCGTTTGGTGGCGCGATCGCCCGGATAGCGCGTCTCGACCGCGTAGTGCCGCAGGAATTTCAACCCGCGTCGTAGACCTCGAAGTCTCGTGTGGGTTGGTAGAAGCGCGATCAAAAGTTTTTCCAGGTCGTGCGTCCGATCGAAGAGAACGCCGCGCTCCTGCAAGACTGCCTTGAGGTACTTCTCTGCCGCCTGCTGGCAGTGGAAGCAAACCTGATCATGAAATCGACGGCTTTCTTCCCTGAGCCGGTGTGCCGCGTGATAGTCGTCTTCTGCTTTGCCTAGCCACTCGCGCGTCAGTCTTTTCATAAAGAACCTTGCCGCGTGCAACGATCTCGCGGAGAAACCAGTCGCCTTCCCGCAAGCGCCATTCCATGTTCTTGGGCGTGCGCACGATCAGGTGGACCGAAAAGTTGCGGGCGAGCTCCCGATCAATCTTCCAGGACTGGGCCAACTCGTTGCGCGCGGGCATGATGACGAGGATGTCCACATCGCTACCAGTGTGCGGCGTCCCATAGGCGTAAGAGCCGAAGAGAATGATCTTCTCAGGCTGAAAACGATCCGTGATCGCGCGAGCGTAGCGCCGAATCACTGACATCGGAACATCGGCGCCGGCGTACCAGCGCTCAAGTGTATCAGCGGTCGTTTTCGTCTTTCCCGGACGCCTCTGGCTCATTGCTTCATTATGCCTCCGGATGCCCCAAGACGAAAGGACCCTCACCCCGGTCCTCTCCCGGAGGGAGAGGGAGCGATGAATCGTCGCGTGGGATTCCTCAACGCTTATTGGATCGCGCCGCACGTTGAAATCGCAGACTTAGTCGTACGCCGTTTGTGCTCCTCAGGGCCCCGATCGTCTCTCGTTCACGGCGCTCCAGTCAATCGGATCACCGAATTGTTTTCGCGCCTCCTCGAGCCATCGTTCCAGGCGCGCGCGTTCCGCGGCAAACCGCGCGTCGTGCGCGAGGTTCCGGATCTCGTCTGGATCATCGCGAAGATCAAAGAGCTGGACGTGCTTCTCACCGGCCGCGTTGTATTTGATCAGCTTCCAGCGCTCATCGCGGATCATCCGCTGACAGTCGCGGTAGGCGCCGAAAAGGCGGTCGCGAACTCGCGGCGTCTCGCCGCGAATCACCGGCAGAAGGCTCTTTCCCTCGACCTCCGCCGGTACTGGCACGCCCGCGAAGCCACAGATCGTCGGAAACAAGTCGAACAGATAGACCAATGCGTCCGACCGGCCGTGGGGAACTCCGGGGCCGGCAACGATCAGGGGAGGCTTGATGTGTTCGTACAAGTTCTGTTTGCCCATCAAACCGTGACGCCCACCAACGGCCAGGCCCTGATCGCTCGAGTAGATCACCACCGTGTTCTCCGCAAGCCCGCGCTTGCGCAGCGCCTCGAGCACGCGACCAACCTCGTGATCCAGGTGCGTGATCGTGGCATAGTAATCAGCCAGCTCCCGGCGCATCGCGTCGACTGTGCGGGGAATTGGTGACAGCAGCTCGTCGCGGACCTCGAGCTCCCCATTGTCGAAAGGATGCCGGGGCATGAAGTTCCTGGAAAGCGTTAACTTAGTGGGGTCGTAGAGCCTGGTAAATTCCGGTGGCGCCAGACGCGGGTCATGCGGGACCTGTGGTGCCAGGTAAAGGAAGAACGGCTTCCGGCCTTCGTGCTTGGCAAGAAATGCAATCGCGTTGTCGGCATGCTCGGTGGCGGATCGGAACGTGCGGCCGTCCGTTTCGATGTTCGTTGCAAAGGCCGCGTTGCCAAATCGGCAGACGTTTCCCGCTTTGCCCGAATGGAATGTCACGTAGCCGGCTTGACCGAGCAGAGTCGGAAGCACGTGTACGCCCGGCGGCGTTGTTGCCGGGTGCGGAGTCTCGGGAATGCGCCACAGGGAACGGCCAGTCATCAGCATGGTACGGCTCGGTAGACAGACCGCGCCGATCATCGAACCCATGCAATATGCGTTGTTGAAGGTGAAGCCGCGTGCCACCAATCGGTCCAGATTGGGCGTGTGGATCTCGGAATTACCGAGTGCTCCGATCGTGTCCCAGCGCTGGTCGTCGGCGAGAATCAGCAGGATATTCGGCGGCGACTTGCTCCCCGGGGTTGATTGGGCGGAGCATGGGGCGTTGGCCGAATTCGCGTCCAGCGCGCACAGACCTACGAGAATCCATGCCCGCGCAACTTCCCACTTCATGATCGACCCCACGACCTCGCGTTTAACCCAAAGCCGGTGCCTCGACTATTCTCTCGCTCAAGCGTACGGCGGTCTTGGCGATGTTCAAGAGCGTTGAGGCGGCCGCATCCTCGCAGTATCCTGTAAGTAGTGAGTTCTAGTGGGTACGTCGGAGAGACTCACTCACATGAAAACGAGAATCGTCGGCGCGGTCGTCATCAGTCTGACCTGGCTTCTGCTCGAATCCCCCGCCACAGCGAGCGAACCCAGGAAGCCCAACATCCTCATCATCGTCGCCGATGATCTGGGCTATGGCGAGCTGTCGTGCCAGGGCAATCCCCAGATTCCCACGCCGAATATCGACAGCATCGCCAGAAACGGAGTCCGCTTCACAAGCGGCTACGTCAGCGGTCCTTACTGCAGCCCCACACGCGCGGGCTTGCTGACCGGCCGCTACCAGCAGCGGTTCGGGCACGAGTTCAACCCGGGCCCGGTCGCTACCGAATCCAGGGAATTCGGACTTTCCCGCAACGAGCCGACCCTCGCCGAACTCTTGAAGCCGGCCGGGTACGCCACGGGCATGTTCGGGAAATGGCACCTCGGTAATCGCCCGAGATTTCGGCCCAATCAGCGCGGGTTCGATGAATTCTTTGGCTTCCTGGGCGGCGCTCATTCGTATGGCAACGCCAGGGCCGATGGCGCCAACCCCATTCTCCGTGACACCATGCCGGTGAACTCGATCGACTACACGACTGATTCCTTTGGACGCGAGGCGGCCAGGTTCATCGAAGCGCATCAGCGGGAACCATGGTTCGTCTACCTTCCGTTCAATGCTGTTCACGCACCGCTGGAAGCGCTCGGGAAATACCGCACGCGATTTCGCCACATTCCCGACCCGAGGCGCCGCACCTTTGCTGCCATGCTCTCGGCGATGGACGACAATGTCGGGCTGGTTCTGTCGAAGATTCGGGCGCTCGGCCTCGAGAACGACACATTCATCGTCTTCGTGAGCGACAATGGCGGTCCGACCATGAGCACGACATCGAGCAATGCCCCACTAAACGGCTTCAAGGCGCAGGTGTGGGAAGGCGGCATACGCGTGCCGTTCCTCATGCAGTACACGGGACACATTCCGGCCGGCAAGGTCGTGGACCAACCCGTGATTCAGCTCGACATCCATCCGACGGCTCTCGCCCTTGCGGGCGTGAAGGTTCCAGCCGAGGCGAATCTGGATGGCGTGAATCTCCTGCCGTACTTGACCGGTGAAAAGCCGGGTGCGCCGCATGAGGCACTGTTCTGGCGGTTCGGCGCTCAGCGCGCCGTCCGCAAGGGGGATTGGAAGCTCACGGATATGGGGAACGGCCCGAGGCTCTTCAATCTGGCGACGGACGTCGGCGAGAAACACGATCTCGCGAGGGCCAATTCTGCGAAGGTGCAGGAGCTGGAGGCTGACTACAAAGTTTGGAATGCGAAGAACGTCGCTGCGAGGTGGGTCCCCAGGCGAAACGTCGGAGCCGCGCATGGAGACCGGGACACATCGACCGGCTGGGTGTGGATCGATCGAACTGGGTGCAGACGGTGCGCGACTTTGGTCGCATGTTCAAGCGGCAAATCCACGATCAGGACTCCCTCCCTGCTTGGATCCCAGCGACCTGGGCGGCTTCGATCAAATCCCGGCGGCGCTGGAGGTACATCGCAATGGGTCGGTCGGCGGGGATGAACCGCTCGGCCTCGACGCGTCAGGATTCGTGATGACTCCAAGTGCGGACCCTGTTCCCCAACCGCGCGCGCCCGATTCCGCATGGGCGGACTGTTCGCACTTGGCCTCATCACGGACTTTCTCGACACGCTCGGGGTCGGATCGTTCGCGACCACGACCGCGGTTCTTCGGCTCGGCGGGGTGGTTGACGACGAGCAGATTCCCGGGACGCTCAACGTGGGGCATGCCATTCCGACGATGCTGGAGGCAGCGCTCTTTCTCACGGCGGTCCAAGTCGATCTCGTGACGCTGGTGACGATGGTCACGGCCGGCGGGCTCGGGGCGTGGTTTGGCGCGGGCATGGTGGTGAACTGGCCGCGGCGAACAATTCAGCGAGGCATGGCCGTCTCGCTGGTGATCACCGCAATCTTGATCGTGCTCCGCCAGACACAGCTCTTTCCGTCGGGCGGAAACTCGCTGGGGCTCTCGGGGGCCGCGCTCGTGGCGGCGGTGCTGGCCAGCGCATTGATCGGGTCGCTCACGAGCTTGGGGATCGGCAACTACGCACCGACCATGGCGGTGACCTACATGCTGGGGATGAATCCGAAGGCGGTCTTTCCCATCATGGCCGCCTCGGCCTCCCTGATTCTACCCGCGGCGGCAATTCGATTCTTCCGCTCAGGGCGCTTCGACCGCCGCACTGCGCTCGGACTTGCGTTGGGCGGAGTGCCCGGCGTCTTGATCGCTGTTTTCCTCGTGAAGGAGATGGACGTCGACTTGCTGCGCTGGATCGTGGTGGCCGTGCTACTCTATACCTCGGCGACCCTTTACCGGTCGTCGCGTGCCACGGCGGCCGGATGAAATCACGGGGAATTGGGCCTTCTCCGGATACAGCTCATGTGGCTTCACGCCAGCTACAATTGCTGGGGCCGGCTGGCGGAGACCAGGGCCGTGTGGGAGCAAGCGGCCCGCCTGGCGCCGAACGGCCCTGGGCCCAGACGCGAGCTGGCGAGGATTGCGCGCATTGCTGGGGGCGGTCGAGGTTAGTGGGGCTTGAGCCGAAAGGGCGTCTGCGATCGGCGTTGTCGCTGTTGAGGGCGTTTCGACCGGCGTGAGACCCGGGTGCGGCGGTTCGAGGCACGTGCGCCGCGCTCGGATGCCTGTTTTTTCGGACCTCGCGCTACGACTCGCACAATCGGACCGCGGTTCGAGAAAACAGCGGGAATTCGCCTCATTTCAGGAAACTGGATTGATCGGAGCGAAGGGCGACATTGGGTTGGGCGCGCCCAGACGCTGGGCTCTGCGGTCTGCCCTGCGCGCGCGCCCTCTGCCGCCTGGGACGGCACATCGCGCACAAGCGGCGCGGTATGCACTGTCAGGTCCGATTATGCGGGCGGGCGGAAAAACTTTTTTTGGGATCGGCCCAGATCGGGCAAAAAAAGAAGGGGATTTGTAGATCATCTCTAGTGAGGGCTTTGGGAGGTTTGGGGAAACTCTCGAGGTCGCGGGACTTCGGGCCAGGCTTCCAAGCTCATTTGAATAGGAATTTATACTGATATGGCCTCTGACGCACAAATCAATGCGAATCGGCGCAATGCGTTGCGCTCGACCGGGCCTAAAAGTCCGGAATCCCGGGCGAAGAGCGCTCGCAATAGTCGGAAGCACGGGATGCGATCGGAGCGGGAGAAGCTCGCGCGGGAGGAAAGCATCGCGTATGAAGCGCGATACTTTCGCTGGTCGGCGCATTATGGGGTGGAGAGTGACCCCGAGGAGTTTCTATTGAATGCCAACCTGTTCCTGGCGTCGGACATGGATCGGGTGAGGGGTGCCTACCTGGAACTCACCCAAAGCCAGATCGACAATGCCGAGGACGACGAGATCAAAGAGGTGCGCGAGACGGGCGAGTTGCTGTTCACCGATTCACGAGGCGTGCCGGTTTCGTTGTATGGCACCCGTCGGTTTAACAACAAGAAACCAGGGGGGCCGTCATGGGGTAGCGAAACTGCGCCGGCGATCAAGCCCGACGAACGCATGCGCAAACTGGAATCGAGCGCGATGGGGTGCTACTGGATCCTTGAGGTTCTTGAGGAACTGCTGGAACGGGCTCGCAAACGTTTTTGGTCCTCCGGCGATCGGCTGATGATGCTACGGTTGCTGGGGCGGAATCCTGTGGACGGCCCCGCAGACCGGCGGGTCGCTGAGGTTTTCGCGGCGAGCCACGCGCTTCGGCCGATGGGCAAGCCGTTTGACGATCTGCTCAGCGATATGAACGAGCTGATGCTCGAGGCCCACGTGAAGGCGGTCGTGGCGTTGTGGCCTGACCTATCGCAGCGCGGTGAAAAGGAGAAGGCCAGGCAGAGCCTGATCGAGCTGGTGGAGGGCGAGATCGAGCGGGTGTGGGCCATTGCGGCGGAACATGACACCCATATCAAGGATGAACCTGCGCGGACGAGGCGACGCAAGGGATTTGTTTATACCAAGGAAGCTGAGGCGATGCGGCGATGGTTCGCGCGCGCCAAGGGGTCGGTGGAGCGAGGGGGCAAGGTAATTCGGCAGGAGGTACGGGCGCGGAAGGCGGATAACCATGCGGAGACTTTGCCGCCGGTGCCTGGGAAAGATGTTAGCCCGTATGATGGGCGGCCGTCGTCTTGGTGGAGGGCGGACGTGGGGGGCGAGCGGAAGGCAGGACGGAGGGCGGAGGACGGAGGACGGAGGACGGAGGGCGGAGGGCGGGGTCAGGAGGATTTCGCCCAAGATCGGGATGCAAAGTGTGGGAGCGGCGGGCCAGTTGCTGATGGTGGTTCGGACGCGGCCGTTGAAATTGGCCGTGAGGCTGGGGCGGGCGGCACACGGAGTGTGCCTGCTACACCGAATGGGAGCGGCCGGGGGTGGGACTCGGTCGTCGTGGAGGAATCGGACGTTCTGGCGTGTGGGGGGTATCTTCCGGAGAAGTACATCGGCGGTGCGGGCGAGGGTGAGGCCGCGGCCGACGGGGCGGATGAAGTCTCGAGCACTGAAACGGGTAATTCGGATTCTGGGCAGGCCGGGCCTTACGAGACGGATGTGAACGCGGGAGGGGTTGGCCCGGTGATGGACGAGGATCGGGGAGAAGTGGCTTGTGGTGAGCGGTCGGAAGGCGTGGACGGCGGCGCCGGGACCGGGTTGATTCTGGACGTTGGCGGGCACGCCCGCTCCGTCGCCGGCGGCGACGACTGCGCGAATGCGCCGAACGAAGCCAATTCTGGTGATGACGTGTGCATAGTACAACATCAAGAGATTGTTGAAGTTCCGACGAATTCTGGCGGTGTTTCGGGACTTGACGATTGTCAAACGAAGCCAATTCTGCAAACGAAGCCAATGCCGGCGGGAGGTGGGGAGACTGGCGGAATTGAAGGGTCGACGCAGCCGGTCGGACGTGCCCAGACGGATTTCGAGCAACGGGACGCGTGGAAGGAGAGAAGGCGACGGGAGTGGATTCGTGCACGTGCGGAGAAGGAGGCCCGGGAGCGGGAGCGCCTCGCCAGGTTGAAGGTGGGCGCAGCGAATACTGGGACGACTTCGTCGGCATCGGGGGAAGCCGTGCCGCCGCACGATGTGCGGGGGCCGTGAGCGGATAAGGAACCGCGAAAGACTTGGAGCCACAGCCACTGACAATCAACTCGTTGTTGCCGGTAGAAACTCCCGGCTCTGGATGAGATGATTGAAGTCACTGCGGGTACGCGGCCGCAGCGGATGCGCCTCACAGTCAGCGCTCCGAGACCGATGAGGATTTCCCGTTTCTATCTCACGTCTCGCAACATTCGAAGATATGGGGACTGGCCGATGCCGATCGAGCACGACCGCTCCGCCCTGGTGGATGACGTCTCTCCGTCTTGCCCTGTTTGCGGCGAACCGGAGCATTCGCGAACGACCGAGTGTTCCTCGATGGACGCCGATTTCCCGGATGAGCTTCCTCCTCCACCTTTCGCGCGCGCGGAATCGAAAACGGGATTGGATGCAGCCGCTGGCGCCCCTGGTGCTGTCGGTCCGGCGCGGGAGGGAATGGCCGGCGATCCTCCGCTGATTGCGGGGTACGAGATTCTGCGAGAGCTGGGACGAGGTGGCATGGGAGTGGTCTATCATGCGCATCAATTGAGCCTCGGCCGCGCGGTGGCGCTCAAGGTTGTGCTGGCCGGGGCGCATGCTGGCTGGGGCGAGCGCTCGCGGTTCCGCGTGGAGGCCGAGACAGCGGCCCGGCTCAAACATCCCAACATTGTCGCGATCTATGACGTCGGCGAGCAGAATCGCTTTCCCTACGTCGCGCTCGAGCTGGTCGAGGGCGGCAGCTTGGCCGAGAAGCTGGCCAGGAACCCGTTTGCGCCGGTTTCGGCGGCCGGGCTCGCTGAAACACTGGCTCGGGCCATGGAGCATGTCCATCAGCACGGAATCGTCCACCGCGATCTCAAGCCGGCCAACGTGCTCATGACGGCTGAGGGTGTCCCCAAGATCACGGATTTCGGGCTGGCCAAGTGGGTGGATGTTCCGTCGGGGCATACGCAGAGCGGTGCGATCATGGGCACGCCGAGCTACATGGCGCCCGAACAGGCCCGGGGAGAAGCCAAGCTCACGGGGCCGGCCACGGACGTCTACGCGCTGGGCGCGATTCTGTACGAGATGGTGACGAGCCGGCCGCCATTCAAGGGTGCCACCGCGCAGGAGACCGTGCACCAGTTGCTGACGGAGGACCCAGTGCCGCCGACTCGGCTCCAACCGCACATGTCTCGCGACCTGGAGACGATCTGTCTGCGGTGCCTTCAGAAGGAGCCGTCACGGCGTTATGCAGGCGCGGGCGCTCTGGCCGACGACTTGCGGCGCTATCTGGATGGAAAGCCGATCCAGGCTCGTCCCACGGCCTCGTGGGAGCGAGTCGTAAAGTGGACGAGGCGGCATCCGGGCACGGCGATGGTGATCGCCGTCAGCACGCTTGCGGCGGTCGCCCTCCTGGCGTCGACCCTCGCTTACAACGCGCGGCTGCGCCGTGAACGTGCGATCGCCCAGGCCGAGCGTGACGCCGCCAAGGTTGCACAGCAGCAATCCGAGGCCGACTTTCGGCTCGCCCTGGACGCCGTCCAGCGATTCTACACCGAGGTGAGCGAGAACAAGCTGCTGAACGTCGCGACCATGGACCCTCTGCGGATCGACTTGCTCGAGCGGGCCCGCGACTTTTATCAGCGAATCGCCCAGGAGCGACCGGACGATCCCGACGTCCAGGCTGGATGGGCGCGGGCGGGGTGGCGTCTGGCGGTGATGGTGTCTGAAGCCCGTTCGGTTCCGGAGGGGATCAGACTCCTGGCCGAGCCGATCGCGATTCAGGAGCGGTTGGCCCAGCGCCATCCCGACCGGCCGGAATACCGCAGCGATCTGGCGCGCAGCTTCAACAACCTGGGCATCTTGCACCGCCGAAACAATCAAAATGAACAGGGTGGAGTGGACTGGGAGCGCGCCCTGGCCCTGCGGGATCAACTCGTACGTGAGCAACCCGGCAACTTCCTCTTTCGCCGCGACCTGGGGCAGACCCGGCTGAACCTGGGCAACTGGTATCGCACTGAGAAGCAGTGGGAGCGGGCCGAGGAGTCGTATCGTAGCGCGCTTTCGATTTTCGGCGGCCTGGCGGAGGAAGCGCCAGATTCCTCACGCCCACGGACCGACCTGCCCGTCACGCCGTTCGCCCTGGACGCGACCCGCGTCCGCTACGACCTGGCGTTCACGCACTTCAATTTGGCGGTGCTGCTTCGCGATATCGGACGGACCGACGAAGCGGCCGAGGGATTTGCTCAGGCGCTCGATCGCATGGGCCGGCTGGTCCGCGAGCAGCCAGCGCGGAGCATTTACCGGCATCTCCTGGCTAAGAGCCACTACGAGCTGGGGGTGCTGGAATCCAACGGGCAGATCGACCACGCGGCCGATTCGTGGGGAAAGTGCCGGGCGTTGCTCGAGTCGCTGGTCCGCGAGCATCCCGATACATGGGGTTACCGATACAACCTGGCGCTTGACCTGCGGTGCTTGAGCCTGGTCGCCGACGCGCGTGGTGGGCCGGCGGAGGCCGAAGCGACCCGCCGGTCCGCGCGGGAGATCGAGGAGAAGCTCCTCCGGGAGCATCCGGAGTCCAGCGACTATTACTACGAAGCAGCCCTGGTCTACCTGCGCTTTCCTGCGAAAGTCATCCCGGCCGGGCCGGGCACGATGCCGGTCGACTCGAAGACGTTTGCCGAGGACTGCGCCGGGCATGCGCTCACCATGCTCGAAGCGGCCGAGAAGGCCGGCTACTTCCGCATTCCGGAGGGCATCAAGCTGTTGAAGTCGGACGAGCACCTCGACTCGCTACGGTCGTCGGGCCGGTTCCGGCAGCTTCTAGGACGATTTCAGAAGCGGTGAAACTGACGACGTTCAGTGCCGCTCCAGAGCGGAGCGGCAGTACTTCAGGAGATCGAGCTCGCGCAGCTCTTCGGCCAGCTCATCACGCGATGGGGCTCCCAGCGAGGTGGCGACCTCGTCGACCAGCAATTCGGCGAACTTGGCATGGGACCGCTGGAGTGCTTTGCGGACTTGATCGGGCCGCATCGATGCGCCCAGCCGAGCGGCGAGTTGTTCGGCCATCTCGGGCGAGGGGACTTCGGGGTTCTCGACGCGGAACAGCAGCACTGCGTGATAGGTCGGCTGGGCGTCCGCCAACGATTTCCATGTCCGCTCCAGCAGCTCCGCCCGCCAGTTCGCAAGGAAATCCGGGTCTGTATCCGGGATATCCTGAGGGGAGCCCGCAGGGACGTCATGCCGGAGCGGTCTGGGGCGTGATCGCTGGGCCGTATGGTAGTCGTCGACCAGGTGGATGAGGGCCGTCTTCAAGTAGTCGCGAAAGCGGCCACGGCTGGGGTCGGCGCGATGGAAGGCACCTCGGAGGATGCGAAGGGCGAATTCTTGGGAGAGCTCGGCGGCTGCGTCGGGGTCGCGAACGGCCCCGAGAAGGTAGCGGTAGACCACCCCAGAATACCGCTGTGTCAGATCCGCGAGCGCTCGAGCCGCCGAGTCGGCCTGGCCGCCGTGTGCCTGGAGGACCATCGTCCACATCGTCGAGACGCGGCTGAGATGTTGGTCCAGCTCGTTACGGTCCATCCGCCCAGTCCCCCGCGGTGCACTGATGAACTGGCCCGATTTGGAGGAGCGCCTCCGGAGATCAATTTGAGCCGGCCCGGTCACACCCCCAGTAGAAGGAGGGTGACAGCGGAACAAAAGTCCCCAATCCCGATCGAAACAAGAGACCCGGCTCCCTGGGGATTCTAACGCGGGCCGAGCGGTCAGAAAAGCACTTCGTAATCATTAGTTCAGTAAGTCCGACCCGTCGGAGTTACACCCATGACTCGCAACTGGTTGCACCGTTTCGGCTCGAGGCATGTACAGGCTGATAATTCTCGGCCTCGCTCTTCGGGGCGGCGCAGGCGCCTGGAGTTTCGGGACCTGATCGTTCAAGTCTTGGAAGACCGGACTCTGCTCGCTGTCAGCGCGAGTGTGAACTCTTCGGTTCTGGATGTGACCCTGAGCGCCGCCGGAGACAGTGCAACGATTTCGTTTGACGGCACGAATGTTGATGTCAGCGGCACGGGCTACGGCGGCGGAGCATTCAGCCCCGCGGCGTTTCCGTCCGGGCTGAGCATTACTGGCAATAGCCTGTCGAACCAGAGTGTCACCTTCAAAGATCTCGGCAGCGTCGCGGGCCCGATCAGTCTCGGTCAGATGGCGAGTGTCACGGACGTCACCACGCTGAACGTCACCAATAGCGGCTTCAGCACGACGGGCAACGTCTCCTTTCAGATTGCCGACAGCGAGCCCGGCACGAGTACGATGACCGGCACGACCGGCCAGGCCAGTGCCCAGATCACCATCTCGAGCTCCATGATCGAGGGCGCGGACATCACCATCGACGCCGCCGGGGCGATGACGGCCTCGACCAACGGCAACGGCGTCCTGGGTGCGAACCTGGCGAATGTGAACGTTGGCTCGAATGCCACCATCGCGATCGACCCGACATCGCCGAGCGACGGGCTCGCAGATCATCGGCACAGGTGACGTCACGATCGCAGCGACTTCGACCGCCATGATCACCGCGGACGCGCCCGCCAACGCACCGGGTTCCACCGGAGTCGATGCGGCGGTCGCCAACTCGTCCGTCACGTCGAGAGCCATCGCGCAGGTTTCGGGCTCCGCAAAGATCTCGGCAGGGGGCAACCTTGCCGTGACGGCGACGAATACCACGAACGCCACGGCGGACGCCGACGGCACGGCGGCTGGGCCGGCCGCCGCTGGCGGCGTGGTCGTCGTCTCGCTGGTCAATTCGACTACCCAAGCCTACATCGACGGCAGCGCCACCGCCTCGGGTTCGACGGTCACCGTCTCGTCGACGTCGAACACGACCGCCACAACCACGGCCAAGTCGACGCCTCTGGGCGCGACTCAAAACGATCCGAGTACCCAGACGGACCTGACGACGTACAACGCGCAGACCAGCGACGGGGCCGTCGGGCTTGTGGGCGCGCTGGCAGTGACCGACCTGACGCGAGACACCGAGGCGTACATTGCCTCAACCGGAAAGATCTCAGGCGTGGTCGCGATCAACATCAACGCGAGCTCGAGCACGAGCGACTCGACCACGGCCGACGGCAGCGCGACGACTGGCGCCACAGGAGTCGGAGTCGCCGTCGCCATCGACCTTGCCCATTCGACCAACGAGGCCTCGATCCAGGCGAATGCGAATCTCTCTGCACCGGCGATCACGGTCCAGACCCTCACGCCCGGCTCAAACAATTACGGTGGCCAGGCGACTTCCGGGCCAGGCGGCACGAACGTCGGTGTGGCCGGTGCCCTTGCCATCAACCTGGTCTCCAACACCAGTGACGCAGTGGTCGACGCCGGCGACACGCTGGCGGTCTCCAGTGGCGACGACGTGACACTTTCTGCCCAGAACAACGTCACCGAGACGGCGTCAGCGATGCCTTTCACCGGGGGCAGCATGGGCTCGAACGTCGGCGTCGGGGCGTCGCTCGCCTTGAACGTTGCCACGAATACCGCGCAAGCCGACCTCGAAAACACGGCACAACTGACGGGCGCCGACGATTTGACTCTGGGCGCCGGCTCGAGCGATACGATGACCACGACGAGTACGACAGGGGCCACCTCGAAAAGCGGTGTGGCCGTCAGCCCCGCCGTCGCGCTCTCGATTGCCAGCAACACCACGACGGCTCAAGTTGGCAGCGGGAGCCCCCTTACCCTGAGCGGCGCGCTGTCGGCGACGGCCACGCACACCGGCTCGACCACGAACACTGCCGGCGGCACTGCGGCCGGCTCGAGCGCGGCGATCGGCGCCTCGGTGGCCATCACGATCGCTACCGACTCGACCATCGCCACCACCGCCAGCAACATCACCGCAGGCGGCGCCATATCCTTCGTGGCCACCGCCGCAGGCTCGAGCGCGGCCAGCGCGAAGGCCAGCGCCGCCGGAGGAAATAACGACGACGGCAAGAATGATGGTAAAGACACGAACGGCAACAACATCGACAGCCAGAACACGGCGCAGCGAAACTACGCCAACACGGAAAGCAATGCGATGCCTTCCGTTGGCGCCGGCAACTCGAGCGGCGCTGCGAATACTCCCTCGGCCAGCACCTCCGACGGCCAGGTCAGCGTGGCGGCGGCCGTCAGCGTCAACATCGCCGACAGCGAGGCCGATGCCACGATTCCCAGCGGTCTGACCATCACGTCGACGGGCGGCGCGCTCTCGACTCAGCGCCACCAACACCACGAGCGCCACCTCGACCGCGAGCGGCAACTCGTCGGGGACGGATCAGATCGGCGTCGGGGCGGCAGTGGCCTTGAACCTGGTGAGTGCATCGGACGAGGCGACGATCCAGTCAGCCAGCGGAGAGCCGACGACGATCAACGCCCAGGGCGTGTCGATCAATGCGGGAATGACGGGCTCTGGCACTCCAATGAATGCGTTCACCGCCTCGGCGACCTCCGGAGCCGGTGGCAAAAAGGCGACCGTGGGCGTGGCCGGCTCGGTCGCGATCAACATCGTGAGCGACACCAGTCAAGCCCTGATCGAGACCGGCGCCTCGGTCTCCGCCGGCCGCGGAAACGTCTCGTTGACCTCGGCGAACAACGCGGCCGACACCGCGACGGCCGTGCCAGCGACCAACAGCGGCGCCTCGGCCTCCAGCGTAGGCGTTGGCGGTTCGCTGGCCCTGAACGTCATTTCGGACACCACGGACTCAGAGGTCGCAGGACGGCGCGGGCCTGACGGGTGCCGGCGCCGTGACGGTGACCGCGAGCTCGCCCCACACGATCACGACCACGGCGAAAAACGGGGCGGCCGGCTCGGTGGCCGTCGGCGCGGGCATCGCGATTGTGATCGCGAGCGACCAGACGACTGCCCGCATCGGCTCGGACACCCAGACGCTTGATGCCACCGGTGCAGTCACGATCGGATCCAGCGGGTCGTTCACGGTGGTTTCGCAGGCCGATGCCGACGCCGCCGACCAGGGCGGAAGCGTCGGGGTAGGGGCCACTGTAGTCGTCAATGACGTGCAAGATTCGTTCCTGGCCGATCTGGACCGCAACGTGACGGCCTCAGGCGCCGTCTCGATCACCGCGACCGCCACTGCGTCGAGCCAGGCCACCGCCAAGGCCAGTGAGAACGGCGCGCCCTCCTCCAGCTCCAAGACCACCGGGAGCAACGGGACGGCGGACCAGGAGACGGCCAATCAAGCGGTTTTCGGCTTGTCTGAAAGCGGATCGAATGCACCCAACGTCGCGGCGCCACCGTCATCGAACAGCCAGTTGACCTCGCCGGGCAGCAAGGCCAGCAGCGCCTCCGGCGGGGCCAAAGGCCAATCGCAAGTGGGTGTCGCCGCGGCCGTCTCGGTCAACGTGATCACGACCAGCACGGTCGCCTCGATCGACGACGGTGTGACCGTCACGTCCGGGGGAATGCTGACGGCCGGAACCACCAACCAGACGAGCGCCAACGCCCTGGCGAACGGCCAGGCAGAGACCAACCAGGATTCCATCGGCGCCGCCGTGTCATTGAATGTCGCCAACGTGACCAACGATGCCACGATCGGCTCCTCCGACGTCATCTCCGCTGCATGGTGTGAATGTGACAGCACTCGAAACGAGCGGCAAGGTGAACGACTTCACGTCGCAGGGGCTGGGAGTCGCGAACGGGAAGCAGGTCGGGGTCGCGGGCTCGGTCGGTATCAACGTCATCACCGTGAACACGCAGGCCTCCATCGGCGCCGGCACCCAGCTCAAGTCATTCGGCGCGCTCGCCGTCGAATCGTCGAGCGACAACACGCTCCAGAACATCGCCTTCACCCTCGGTGTCGGGGCGAGTACAGGGGCGGGGGCCGCCGTCGCCGTCAACGTCGTGAACGACACGACGCTCTCGTTATATCGATGCGAACGTCCAGGCGAATGTGGCCGACGGAACTCAGGTCACGGCCGAGTCGTCGTTTACACCGTCGGCGGACAGCATCCCGTCTTCATTCGGCATCCCGGATATCTCGGGGCTCCATCCGACGGCGTTCGCCGCAGGTGCCGGCGCCGCGTCAGGCGGCACGGGGGTCGCCGGCTCGTTCATCGTCAACGTGATCACTGAGACGACGACAGCCTACATCAACAATAACGTGTTGCTCAACACCTTGACCGGAACGGCGACTTACCCGAGCGCCAATTCCGACGAAGGGGTGACCGTGTCGGCATCCGACACCATGACGATCACCGACTGGGCCGGCGGGGTCGGTGGCGGTCTGAACGTCGGAGTCGGTGCGGCGCTCGACGTCAACATCGTCACCGAAGACACGCAGGCCTATATCTCCAATCATGGCAACCGTCGACGCGTCCCAGAACGTGGCGGTGGAGTCGGACACGAACGGAACCTTCAACTCGGTCACGCGCGGCGGCGGGGCTGGGCGAGTCAGTGGGCATCGCCGGCGCGGCCTCGATCGAGGAATTGTCGCTCACGACGAGCGCGTTCATCGACCACGATACGACGGTCGACGCCCAGGGCAGCCTGCTCGTCCAGGCGAACCATCAGTCGGCGGTGACCACGCTCGCCGGGCAGCTCGACGTGGGCGGCAATGCCAGCGTGGGCGCCGCGGTCTCGACGGTTGTCGATACCGAGAACACCGATGCATACATCGGGGTCAACGACACGATCAAGGTGGCGGGAACCACGGCCGCAATCCAGGTGCTCACCGGCAACTCGCCGGGCGACACGACGTCATTCAGCGGGGCAGCGGTCACGGCGACGGCGTTCCAGAACTTGCAGACGACCGCCGTGGGCGGCTCGGCCTCGCTGGCGGCGGCCATCGCCGGCTCGGCTGCGGTGAACGATCTCAAGTACACCACGCTGGCCTACGTCCTGCCGGGGGCGAACATCACGGCAACGGGCGGTTCGCCGGGAAGCGGGCCCGGGCGTGATGGTCACGGCGGCCGACCTGCTCACTCTCCTCTCCACGGCCGGTGCGCTCGCCGGAGGCGCCGACGCCGGCTTGGGCGCAGGCGTCGACATCGACTCGATCACCAAGAACACACAGGCATATATTGCAACGTCGACGGTCACAGCCGACGGCGACATCCTTGTCCAGGCCACATCGGCCGAGAACCTGACCTCGGTCACCGGGGCGGTTGGGATCAGCGGCACCGTCGCGATCGCCGGCTCGGCTGGAGTTTACGTCCTGGGAATCACCACGCGGGCGTTCATCGGCGACGACCCCGACAACCCGACCTCAGGCGCCACGACCGTTCAGGCGAGCGGGAACATCCTGGTCGCGGCGTCGGAGCAAACCGTGCTCAACATCCTGTCGGGCAACTTTTCCGGCTCGGGCACGGCAAGCGTCGGGGCGGCGGCGGGAGTACCGGTCATCACCAAGACGACCGAAGCCTTCATCGGGGCCGGTGCCCACGTCGGCGCCCTGGGATTGGGCAACGGGATCGAAGCCGACAACGGCCAGTTTGACATCTCATACGCCCCCTACACCTCATCGGTCGGCGTGGCCCAGCCCAAGCCGATCAGTGCCGACCTGACCGGCTCGGGCAATAATCTGACCAGCCCCAGACTCGACCAGGAACGGATCGCCACGCCCGCGACGCAGCCGGTCGCCGGGCTGGCGGTCACGGCCGTGAACTCCGACGCCTTGCAGGGCGTCGGAGTCGACGGCGGCGTTTCTGGGACCGTCGCCGTGAACTTGAGCGGCTCGGTCGCCGTGCTGACCAACCACACCGACGCATACATCGGCTCAGGTGCTGCCATCAACGCGAGCAACAGCGGCGCCGGCGCCGGCCAGTCGGTCCTGGTCGCGGCCGGCAACGAT
This sequence comes from uncultured Planctomycetota bacterium, assembly GCA_963823665.1. Taxonomy (GTDB): domain Bacteria; phylum Planctomycetota; class Planctomycetia; order Isosphaerales; family Isosphaeraceae; genus CAVXHV01. The sequence goes on along the minus strand of CAWGMQ010000005.1, from coordinate 1,431,094 downwards.
GCTTCGTTCCTGGGGATTGCCGCCGCACTCTCGATCTCGGGCACGGCCAGCATCACGCCGGGGGTCGTCGTGGTGGTGATCAACAACACGACCACCGCCGCGATCGACGACGGCGCTTTGGTAACGGCCCTTGGCAATATCGAGGTCGAGGCGCACTCAAGCGGCGACGTCCTGTCGATCGCCGCCGCCGGCGCGGTCGCCGGCACCGCCGCAGTCGGCGGTTCGGTCTCATACGTCGGCGTGAACGATACGACCTGGGCGTATATCGGCGATAACGCGACGAGTGACTCCGCTGGCGCACAAGCCAACGCCAGCGGCAGCGTCCTGGTCGACGCCACCGACGACACCGTTGCCTACCTGATCACCGGCAGCCTCTCCGTCGGAGCTGCTGGTGCGGGCGTAGGCGGGGCGGTCGGTATTGCTCTCCTGAACAAGGACACCGAGGCGTTCATCGGCAGCCACGCGACAGTCAATGCCCTGGGGAACGGCTCCAGCCTTCCAGGCATTTTTGATGGGGCTTACGACGGGTCGCCCTTCGGAACTGACCCGGAGTTCTACGGTGTCGCGGTCCAGGCGGCCACTAGTGAGAACGTCACCAATGTCGCGGCGGCGGGTGCGGCCGGCTTCTTCGCTGGCTTGGCCGGCGGCGTGTCGGTCGAGATCTTCAACTCCGACACGCAGGCGTACGTCGGCAATGACGCGCGGTTGAACGCCAGCTCGAGCGGGGCCAGCTCGAACCAGGCCGTCAACGTGTCGGCGGTCAACCAGGCCACCAATTTCTCATTCGCGGGCGGGCTGGGCGGAGGTATCGCCGGGATCGCCGGCGGCGTCGACGTCGGCCTCTTGAACAATTCGACCCAGGCTTACCTCGGCAACGGCGCCGACGTCCATGCAACGGACTACGTCGCCATCAACGCGCTGTCTGATGACAGCGTACAGACCTACGCCCTGGTGCCGCCGCTGGAATCGTGGGACTGGTCGGGTCGGTATCGGTCTGGTCGATCGGCGACCCCTACAGCGCCGGCTATACCGACGGCAACGCGAGCGACGGCACGGTTCAAGCCCTGCCGAACAACGGGCTCTCCGGCTCCAGCACGAACGCGGAAGGCCAGACCGGAGCGGCGTCCGCTTTGATCGGCTCGCTGACCGACCCGAACAATAACGGCGCGGCCGGCAACACGCAGGATATCAGCGGCAACATCAGCTCGGCCCAGAGCGGGCTCGCGCGGCTCGATTACCGGTGACCCCGTCGCGACCGCGGTCGACAGCACGGCGGTGCCGCAGGGCACGGTGGCGTTCATCGGTTCCGGTGTCAGCGTCACTGCGGGGGGCGTCGTCACCGTCGACCGCTCTGGACCGGCTCAACTACACCGGCATGGTGGGCGGCCTGTCGGCCGGGGCGGTCGGCATCGGCGGATCGGTCGAGATCGCCAACATCGATGGAAATACACAGTCGTACATCGACCAGAACTGCGTCGGTGACCGCCGGCAACACCGTGATTGTCGACGCCGAGTTCGACGACAATTCGAGTGGCACCGCCTACGCCGGCACGGCGGGAACTGTCGGCTTGGGCGCCCAGGTCGTCGACATCCAGGACGGCAGCACCGTATCGGCCACCCTCGACAGCGGGGTGACGATCCCGCAGGCGCCGCGAGGTATTTATCACGGCTGACTTGTCTCGCTCGCTGACGGCCCAGGCGCTGGGCGGCGATGTCGGGGGAGTCGCGGCCGGGGTGGGCGTCGCAATCGCCAATGCCACCGGCGGTGCATCCGCCGGCATCGACTCCGGCGTCAAGATCGGCCAGACGGGAACCGTCGACGACGTCGACCTCGAGTGCCGACTCCTATGACACAACCACGGCCGAGTCGTACGGCGTCGCGGCCGGATGCAACGGTGCGACGGGCGTGTACGCCAGCGCCGCGACCAATCCCAGCGTCGCTGGCTTCGATCACCGGCAACATCGACGTCACCGGAGAGATCGACGTTGATGCCGATGCCGGCGACGAAGCGTCGGCGAGCGCATACGGCGTTGCCGTTTCGGCGGGCGCGTCGCTGGGAGCGTCCATCGCCAATGCCGACGTGTCTCCCACGATCTCGGCTGAGGTCGACGCCGGCGCCCAGCTCCAGGCGGGCGACGACATCTCCGTCACGGCCCAGCAGTATCAGAATGATGGGGACGGGGCCGACGCGATGGCCGGTTCCGGCGCGGGAGCGATCCTGGTCGGCGCTGCGGGCTCGGATGCGACGTCGACGGCATCGGCCACTGTCGACGCCGGTGTCGCCACGGGTGCCTCGCTCACCGCCGGGGACGACGTCTCGCTCGACGCGACGTCGAATGACACCGCCCTTGCGCAGGCGATCGGCGCGGGGCTGGGGGTCGTCGGCGTCGGCGTCAGCATCGCCACCGCCACCGACGCCGGCACGACCGATGCCCATTCGGATGCAAACGTCAACCTGACCAGCGGCGACGACGTGTCGATCGCCGCCAGCGGCGTCGACGACGCGACGGCCGACTCCACCGCGGCCTCGGGCGGAATCGTCTCGGGCGACGGCGCAGACGGCACAGCCACCATCGACCCGACGATCACCGCCACGCACCGGCAGCGGCAGTCAGATCGATGCGGTCAACGAGGTCTCCGTCCTCGCGAACGTGACGCCCCTGGCCACCGCAGACGTCACCGGCGTGTCCGCGGGCGAACTTGGCGTCGGCGCATCCGTCGCCAATGCGACCGACTCGCCGATGGTCACCGCGACAGCCGGCGGAGCCGGCACCACGATCATCGGCGCAACCCTGGACGTGGGCGTGGCGAACTACCTCCCGGCCCCCAAGTCGAAGAGGGCTCCGTCGGAGATTTTTCTTCGATCCAGAGCGCAGCGGCATTTCCGACCAACAACACCGACACCGCGAGCGCCAGCGCCAGTGGGTCGGCCGGCGCCTTGTACGGCGCCACGGCCACCTCGAGCACCGCGAACGACTCCGGGACCGTCACCACTTCGATTGCCAACAATACGACGCTCTACATCTCGAATGCGGTTAACATCGAGGCGGACAGCTATACCGACCAGTACCGCGCTTGGCACCAGCGACTTTGGCGGGATCATCGCGGCCGGCTCCAACACGGCGACCGCCGAGTCGAGCGCAGAGACGACCGCAACGGTGGGCACCGACGTCTCCGTCGAGCGCAGGCGATCCGATCGGCAATCTCCAGGACGGGACGATCTACTACGTCGTCCCTGATCCGTCCAATCCCGAGCTTGATCAGCCTGGCAAGCTCGTCTCAGAACGCGCTCATGACCTCCGGCGGCACCTTCCCGCAGCCCGGCAGCGGCGCCGTCACGATCGCGCTTTCCCAGCCGGAGTTCTCGGTCGGCGACCACCTCCTGACCCCCGTCGATCTGGTCGGTGCCGCGCCCGTTGCCTTCGATCCGGCGACGGCCCTATCGCAGAGCGGCGGCACGAGCTACATCGACGTCGGGCCCAACAGCTTCTATCTCGGCGAGCCGGTTGAATACCAACAGAGCGGCGGCCCGACGCTCTCGATCACTGCCGAACGGCGACGACATCAACTTCGCCCAGGCGGTCGCCGGCAGCGGCGGCGTGGTCGCCGGCGCCGCCGCCATGGCAAACACCAACACCGGGGGCGGCACCTCCGCCTCCATCGCCGATAACACCGGACCGGGGACGAGCCTCGATGTCTCCAGCCTCTCGATCAGTGCACTGCACACCGCCCAGTTCGACAGCCAGACCGATACGACCCAGGCCGATGCCGTCGGGCTTCAGCGGCTCGTGGGCCAACAACACCGACAGCTCCACGGTGAACGCCCACATCGGCAACTTCGCTCAGATCGTCACCCAGAGCCTCCAGGTCCTGGCGACGAACACGACCGAGAAAAACCTGGTGCCGGCGGGCCAGAACAACGTCAGTGCCGGGTCAGGAGGCGTGCTGCAAGGGCAACGCCGCCCAGAGCACGACGACCATCGCCAATGACACCACGGCAGATGTGGGCGCAAGCGCCAATATCAACGTCACCGGCAGCATCACAAACCCGGGCCTCTTCGAGCTGTACGCCTTGAACAACGTCGATGGCTCCGACACCGTGGACCTCGATACCGGCGGCGTGATCGACGGCTCCGACGCGACCTCGACCATTGACGCGGGAACCAACGACGCGACTGCCCAGATCGGCCCGGATGCCACCATTTACACGGTGGGCGACGTCAACCTCGACACTCGCACCACGGCCGACCTCACGGTGGCGCCGACGGTCCACACCTACGGCCTGGCTTCGCCAGGCTCGATCGACGGTGAAGCAACCGATCGCCGAGAACGACGCCGTCAACGTCGGATCGGGCGCCTTCGTTCAGGCGCAGGGCAACCTGAACCTGATCGCCGGCGGCGATATGAACGGCGATCTCAACGATCTGACCACGGGATCGAACGCGTACGAGCTCAACGCCTCGGCCGTCCCGGCCTTCGAGCTGGTCTCGAAATGCGAGGTCGACCAGACCAATACCGTCAACGTCGGCTCCGGCGCGATGCTCCTGGCGGCCGGCAACGCCAACCTCATGGCCGAACAAAACGGCAACGCGGTCACCAACGCGTTCGGCACCGGCAAGGACTGGCTCACAGCCGTGGCCGGCGGCGTGGCCAGCCTGTTCGGCGGCAGCGGCGTTTCCTCGGACGTTCATACCGGCACCGGCATCGTGAACACCACGACCACTGTCACCGTCAATGGCACGATCCAGCTCGGCATCGACAACATCCAGTCGCTCACGATCCAGAAGGACATCCTGGCAAACCCGACCGATTACACGGTGAGCGGCCCCATCTCGTTCACACAGGACACGGAAAACCTCGTCAACGACCTGACCACCGAGCTGACGAATCTGGAAAACCTGGTGGTCGCCTACGCGGGCGACATCGGCCGCCGTCGAGCGCCTATGACGTCCGAAATCCAGCAGGTCGAGTTCGAACTGGCGCAACTGGGCCTGGCCTACACCGCAGACCGACGGAACCGTCGTCTACGCCGGTGCGATCGACGCCGTGCCATTCATCAAACTCGCTCCCATCTTCGCCGAGGCCGGCACCATCTTCGTGAACGCCGACAACCTGGAGGGCGACGGCAGCCTGATCGCGCCGGGCAACGTGAGCATCACCATCACCAACAACAGCCCTGCCTACCTGAGCGTCGGCCAGATCACGATCCCGCAAAGCTCCGGCGGCACCGTCTTCTTCGACGGGAATACTGTCACGAGCAACTCGGCGCATCGGAGGACGTCAATCAGAACCAGACGGCGCCGTCGTTTACCATACAGGTTGCCAACACCTCCGTGGCGCCCACGATCACGATCACCAACACATACAGCGCGAGCGACCCTGCGAACGCCGGTTTCGAAGGCGACAATTTCACCACGCCCGGATATTGACTTGAACGGAAACATCTCCGCCCCGCCGACGGTCCTCTCCGTCACGAGCCAGGGTAACGTGGTCGTCAACGCAAACATCGACGTCGGGACGCGTCACCATCCACGCCGGCGAGAGCTTCATCCAGAGTTACGTCCCCGGGATCGACAACATCGGCGGCGACCCCGTCTACTCTCTGGTCGAGCGTCTCGAGCCTGACCGAGGCCAATGCCGCCGCCGCCAATCCCAATCCGCCGCTGGGCGACTCCTGTCAGCACTGGGAATTCCAGCGGCGCCTCGCTGCTGCAGGCGGTCGCCGCCGTTCTGGCGAGCACCCGCCACCGGCAACATCATGGTGGCCAACGACGTCTTCGTGAGCGCCCAGTACTTGAACATCGACGGCACCATCCAGAGCGGCCAGCCCGACCAGCAGGTGACGATCGACGACACGTTCCAGACGCTTTACAACCCGGACATCCCGGGGAGCACGTTTGACGGGAGCATGGCCGGACGCCATCTCGCGACGCGGTGTCCGCGTACCAGGATTACGAGAATGGAGATCTGCTAGACGCACAATCCTTCGTCTCATCAAACGGTTTGTTCACCAATGATTATAAGGAATTCTTGCTCCCTGAGGCCACCGACTGACAACATCGATGTCTACTACGAAGCCCCGACGGGCCAGCTCGTCCTGGGGCAGACTGACGTCCAGGGCGGGCTGGTTGAGCTCTATGGCGACATGCTCTCCACCGGCAGCGGAAACATCAACGTCCTGGACGGCTACGGAGCGATCAATGTCATTAACGACACCGATTATCCGCTGGTCACTTCCGGCCTATCGACCGGTCAGGGCACCGCGGGCCTGTTGAAGATCACCGACACCGGCAAGGAAGAGCTGTCCGTCTCCAATCCACTGCACCCGGAATTCCTTCCCCTGGTCACGGAGTACTATCGCGAGAACGGACAGGTCTACACCTACAGCTATTACGCCAACCCCGACGGCTCGGTGGCTTCGGTCGTATCGCCGCCGGCGCAGTACTACCGGCCCGAACGCAGGCGCCCGCACGGCGAGCTATCAGCCGGCCACCGCGCGGTTCGTCTGGGAGGATGGGCAAGACCGTTTCGGTGACTGTCACCAATAACTACGAGACATCCTCTTTATCTCGGTCGTCGATCTGGGCTCGAGCGACCTGGTCAGCACGACCACGACTGCCGGAAAGTCCGAGCCGTTGCTTGCCGGCGAGTGGATCGATAACGCCTCGAACGACGCGAGCTTGGCGAAGCGTCGCCCCGGGCACCGGCCTGGACTCCGCTGATTACACGTACTCGTTCCAGCAGATCAACGTCGGCACTTCCACGACCACCACAACATCGTCACAGGATTCGACCTGGTACGGCGTGACGACCTATTACTACAACAACGGTCACGACCACGCCGGAGAAGAACATCAACACGAACAGCATTCGGGCCGACTGGCCGATCAACATCACCTTCACCGGCTACGACGCAGGCGCTACGCAGCAACAGGTATCCGTGAGCACGGAGGGCGACCTTCTGATCGATGGCCCGATAGAGAACGCCGCCGGAACTCACGAGCTTGAGCGCCCCCGATGGCAGCATCCAGGAAGAGAACGCAGGTGGATCGGTTGGCGGCAACGACATCACTCTGACCGCCGCGACCGGCATCGGCGGCACTACCCCGCTGCTCGTCAATTTGACCAACAGCGGCACCGCGTCAAGCCCGGTCCTGGGCACGTTGAACGCGACCTCGACGGACGGGAACATCAACATCGATGACCAATCGGGTTCGATCATGGTCGGCCAGGTCATCACGTCGCAGACGACCGGAAACGTCGCGCTGGCAGCGGACGGGAGCATTCTCGCGGCCAATGCGGGCAGTCTCGTCGAAGGGGGGGCACTCGACCTGACCGCGTCGTTCGGCTCCGTCGGCAGCCTGGGCCCTGGCGGCACGGCCGACTCGCTTGCGGCCGATGCGCTCCCCATCGTCGTCGACGTCGGCACCGCGAGCGTCGACAACCTCGAGGTGACGTCAGACCGCGACGTCTTCGTCCGTCAGTCGAGCGGAGACTTGCGCGTCGACAAGATCGACTCGTCCACGGGCAACATCCGCGTTGAAGTTCCCGACGGAAATCTAATCGATGCCAACAATATCTCGGTACCCGACACCCAGAACCTGAGCGAGCTCGAAGGGCAGTGGACGGGCATGCTGGCCACGCAATCGACGGCCCAGATCAGCGTCGAGGACACCATCAGCGCCTACGAAAACGAGATCGATCAGGAGTATCAAACCTACTGGATGTTCCGCGACCTACAGCCCGACCCCAACGTGTTCGACCCCAGTTTCCAGGTGACGCTGTCGCCCGGGCAACTGGCTGCCTGGACCACGTATTACACGAGCCAGGGCACCTCGCAGGGGCTCTCCGGCAGCGCGCTCTCCGCGTTCGTGAACAACGCCCTCACCACGCTGGCCAACGGTGATACCCAGGAATATCGCAGCTACAACGCGATCTTCGGCAAGCTGGGCAACAGCTACAATCCGAATTACATGTACTTTGCCAATCAGACTCCGCTTGGTGGCAGCGTGTCCCTGACGTTCGGCCCGGCCGACATCGATTCCACCGGCTACTTGATCGACCTGGCCGGCAATGGCTACGTCACCGGCCAAGCGATCGTTTACCACGCCAACGGCGGGACGGTCGGCGGGCTCACCGATGGCAGCACGTACTACGCGATCGTCGACCCTGCCGATTCGAACGAGATCAGCCTCGCCGCGAGCTACGAGGATGCCACGGACGCGAACCCGATCCAGCTTTCCAATGTCACCGGCACCGGCAATTCCCTCTCGGATGTTTTCGCCAGCTCCGACGAGGCCTTCGGACCGGGGAACATTCAGTTCAATGAATTGATCAGCCTGCCCGGTAATGACTACACGACTGGACAGGCCGTTGTGTACCACGCCAACGGCGGGTCGGTCAGCGGACTGACCGACGGCGACACGTACTACGTGATCATCGGCTCAGATCCGAGCCAGATCGGTCTCGCATCGAGCTATGCAAATTCAATCGGGCTGAACCCGACCTATATCGAGCTTTCAACCGTAACCGGCACCGACAACGTTCTCTCCGAGATCTTCCAGACGTTTGGCGCTTCTCAAGTGGCCCCGACTGGTTTGTCGATCGATCTGCCTCAAAACGTCTTTACCACGGGCGCAGGCCGTGGTCTACCACTCGGGCGGCGGGTCGGTGGGCGGCTTGACCGACGGCGATACTTACTACGTGATCGTCGACCCCAACGACACGGGCAGCTCTGCTTTCATCGGCCTTGCCTCCAGCTTCGCGAACGCGACCGCCACGCCGCCGGACCCGATCCAGCTCACGAACGTCACGGGCACCGGCAACTACCTCTCGGAAGTCGACGTCGAGGCGGAGCGGGCGGCGTGGACCCAGAGCCAGTTACAAAGCTCGATGAGCCTCAGCATCGTCGAGCCGGTGTTGTTCCCGTCGACGGTCCAGACGATTCCCGATCCCAACCTCGAGGGCAAGAACGTCGCGCTCGTCGTCTCCGGCAACATCGGCACGGTCACGGGCGAGGACACCATCCCGTTGCCGATCACGGCCGCGCTCCCCGAGCAAGAGGCCCTCGACCTGGCGGCGGCGCAGCCCGCGGACGTCACGTTCTACAACGCCGGTCCGAACAACACTCTCGTCCAGGTGTCGCCGAGTGATCCTTCTTTTAATCCGGTCGAGCTGACCATCAACCTTGAAAAGGGCATCAGCCTGGAAAACACCGGTGTCGTGGACGCGACCGCCGGCCAGAACATCTGCCTCGATTCCGGCCAGGACGTTGCGAACCAGGGTGCACTCTTGCCGATCACGCTCGACGTCGTGACCGCCGGAGGTGGCGTTTCGAGCGGGCATGCGGACGGCGTGGTGCGCATCCTGGGTCTCGCGGGCATCGTGAACGGCCAGCCGGCCGGGGGCATCAACATCACCGGCGGCAATCTATTCCTGGAAGGAGGCAATAGCGGCGGGATCGGCACGAGCGTGCACCCGATCGCCATCGACCTGGCACCCACCGCTCTGCTGGAAGAAGCGAACGCCGAGCTGAGCGTGTGTATCTCGGAGATGAACGGCGACCTGAACCTCGAGAGCGCATTCTCGGCCACCGGCGACGTCGACCTGAGCGCCGCCGGCTCGATCCTGAATGGGAACCCCGCCGGCCAGAATAACGAGAACATTCAAGCGGACGGAGTGTACTTGTTCGCCGGCGACAACATCGGCTCAGCCCGCACCCCGCTCATGACCGAGGTCGGAAACATCCAGGCTCAGGCCACCACCGGCAGCATCTGGCTGCTGAACGACGGTGCTTTGACCATCGGCGGCGTGCTCACCAACACGGCTCCCTCCGGATTGCAAGCTGGGGGCACTGTCAACATCACCGCGATGAGCCCGATCACGATCGCGAAGAGTATCGACGCGGTGGGGAACATCACCTTGACATCGACTCACGACGCCGACCGAGGCGACATGGTCGCGAGCGGTGGGTCGATCGATTCGACCACCGGCTCGGTGTTCCTGCAAGCCGGCGACAACTTCACCCAGGACGCCGGCAACACCATCCGGGCCGCGGTTTCGATCACGATTACCGGCGACTACGACAACCAGAGTGGCACCGGCCCCCAGATCACCTTGAACGGGTTGATCAGCGCCCCTAAAGTCGTGGTCGACGGAGTCGTCGTGACCAATCCCCCTCCGCCACCTCCGCCGCCGCCTCCCCCTCCACCGCCACCACCCCCTCCACCGCCACCGCTCGTGACCATGACCGGTGTCACCGAGGTGATGAACAAGAAACATCAGGTCAAGGAGATCGTGGTGAGCTTCAGCGGCGCCGTCGACGCCGCCCTAGCCGACAAGACCTCGATCTACCGCCTGGCCACTGCCGGCAAGAAGGGCTCGTACACCGCGAAGAATGCCGGCATCATCAAGCTCAAGTCCGCAATGTATGCCAGCGCGAGCGACGCGGTGACCCTGACGCCGAAGAGCCCGTTCACGCTCGCGAAACCGGTCCAGCTCGTGGTCTCAGGCACGGGCGCGTCGGGATTGCAGGACACCTACGGCCGGTTGATCGACGGCGACAAGAACGGCCAGGCTGGGGGCAACGCCGTCGCCATATTGACCAAGAAGAGCGTGACGATCGATGTGGTCGAATTGGCAGGAATGAGCGGACGGGCGGCTGCGCCCATAAACGGGCCGAGGATCGTTATCGATCCGATTGCGTCCAATAGAATCGGCGGACCATTCGAGCTCCTTCGGTCGTTCGCGAGGAGGGCGGAGGCCCCACGGTTCCGAGCAACATTTACCGCAAGGTGAGTACTTGCCTCCGGGATCGCACGCGCTATCATATCTGCGTTGATATCGATCACCAACAGAGGAGTGGTTTCCATGTCAAAGCTTGCAGGCAAGGTCGCAATCGTCACGGGTGCATCGAAAGGCATCGGCGCTTCCATCGCCAAGCACCTGGCTGCGGCGGGGGCGTCGGTTGTCGTAAACTATTCCAGTAGCAAGACGGGCGCCGACCGCGTCGTCGCCGAGATCGAGCGCAATGGTGGCAAAGCGGTTGCGATCGGGGCAAACTGCGCGGAGCAGGCGGAGATCGCCCGACTTTTCTCCGAATCGAAGAAGGCGTTCGGACATCTTGACATCCTCGTCAACAATGCAGGCGTGTATGAATTCGCTCCGATCGAGGAGGTCACGTCCGAGCACTTCCACAAGTTGTTTAACTTGAACGTGCTGGGACTGATCTTGGCGACACAGCAAGCGGTGAAGCATTTCGGTTCGGAGGGGGGAAGCATCATCAACATCAGCTCTGTGGTCGCGAGCTCTGCGCCACCCGGCACTTCGGTTTACAGCGCGACGAAGGCTGCGGTCGATGCAATCACGCGTTCTCTCGCCCAGGAGCTCGGTGCGCGCCAGATCCGGGTCAATTCGATCAATCCGGGAATGGTCGAAACCGAAGGTGTGCACGCTGCCGGATTGTCCGAGGGCGATTTCCGCAAGCAGTACGAGTCACATACGCCTCTTGGGCGGATCGGGCAGCCCCAAGACATCGCGCCCGCAGCCGTATTCCTGGCGTCGTCCGACTCGGCCTGGATCACGGGGGAAACGTTTTACATTTCAGGCGGATTTCGATAAATCTCCGAGCGAAATCGATGAAACCGCGAATCTCGATCGCGATGATTCTGGCCGCGATGGTGCCGATTGCCGTCGGGTTTGCCGCGCTCGCAAACCCGACCGCATTCTGGGAGGGTGCCATGTCTCTGACGATAGCGACCCGCAGGGCCGCTGGGACGAATGGGTCGGCATGAACCGAATCAAGTCGGACGGACTGACCCGATGCTACCGGATCGCTGAGATGCTCTTCTTGCTGCTGTTCGCGGTCGCCGGAGGGATGATCGGTGTGTACTTTTGTGTCACCGGCAGATCGAGCGAGCCTGCTGCGGAGTCAAACAAGTCGAGCGCAGCGTGAAGATCCACAGAGTATTCAGCCCCAATCTGCGCGCGACCGGGACACGAAGCGCCGTCCCTCGGGTCATTCTTCGCCCCAATCCCATGCCTCCCGCTTGCTCCAGACGCGCAAGAGTTCGCGGTAGTTTCGGGCGTCGATTGCGACGTCTAACCGGACGAGCGTCCCGCGTCGAATGAGCCGAAAGCGCCCAACCTCGGCGATATCGATGCCGGGCTCGATCGAGCTCGGCTCGGCCAGCGCCATTTGTTCCCACCGGCAGATCTCGTCGAGGAAATGCCGGAATCGCACCTGCGCCTCTTCAACGGAACCAAAAGCTAACATGCACGGTGCACGGTTGTTCCAGATCTCGTAGCGGCGCTCGGGATGGCCGAAGAAAAACAATGCCTCGAGCCCGACCCGTTTCTCGGGGGAAATCAACCATGGCGGCACCGGCTCCAGGTCCGTCTCTGACCGCGAGAAACCGTGACGCTTTTCTTGAGTATCGAAGAGTGCGTCCACCGCGACAGATTCCTTGGGAAACGCGACCGGCTGGAAGCTTTCTCCTGCTTGATATCGTCCCGTCTTGGAATACGCCCCTTTGTCCAGCGTGTATTCATCGATCGTCTCTGCCTCAGGATCGAGTAGCGACAAGTGACGGACGCCGGCCCGCCGGTAGACTTGCATGCGCTCGCCTTCGTCGAGTGCTCGGCCCGCCGGGGAAAATACCTCGGCGATCAGTGGTGGAACACCTTGGAAGTAGTCGTTCTCAATCATGCATTCGCTGCGTGGCGAGGCAAAGTAGTATTGGTCCGGCTCGACGGCGTTTCGGTCATCGAGCGCGATTGCCACGCGGCCGCTTTGCTTGCCTCCGTAAACGTGACAGAACTCTCTGAAAAGCTTCCAGAGGTTGAGCTGCACATCATGATGTCGTTGAGACCATTCCCATCCGGTCTCGCAGCCGGGATTCTGGCCCGGCCAGAGATCGCGGCACCAGAATGAAGGGTACAGGGCATCAAAGACCTCGGAGTCCACGGGCATTCGCAACTCGATCGGCTTTGGATAGAGCCCCATCTCGATGCCGTTGAACTGGATGATCTGCTTGGGCGATCCGTTGGCGGTCGTTGTCGAGTGAGCCTGGAGCGCGCCGGCGTTTTGCCAGCGACTGAGCGTTTCCGTCCAGGCCTCGAAGTGCGATTCAGCAACATCTCGCTCAAGAAACGGGAATGCCCAGCGAATTCGGCCGTCGATCAGTTCCCATTTATTGCCCGGGACGCCAAAGAGCAACAGATACTCAAGGCCCAGCATATGCCACCTCCGCAATGAGAGACGCCCGTACGGCAATTCCCCCATCCGTGAACATCGTGTAATTACCCTTCATTGTAAAGAAAACAGGGGCTGAAATCACCATTTTTCCTGAACCGATCCGTCGGCGGGATGGCGACCGAGGCAATAAGCTAATTACGCGGATTCCATCCAGCGGTTAGATTCATAGACGAACTCATCGCGTCCCTGTTTCCCTCCCCATGCGGACCACTTCAAGTTCTGGGACCCGCAGGTAGGTGGCAGCCTCGGCCAGGGTGAGCACCTCGGGCCACTCGTGCGCACGGACCGGAGAGGCCTCGACGCCTGGGATTGCTCTAGTGCTGGCGGGCTGTTTCGTGCGGGTGGGTGGTTTCGTCTCTGTTCTGGGTCGTGGCATCGATCATACTCCAGCGTTCAGCCCAGGTTTTTATTGAAGGATTCGTGCGCCGCTTTCTCTCTCTATCATACTCATCTCCCGGGCTACTGCCCGCGCTCCGTTGGCGATCTCTTGCGTCCGTGTCCACATCGGGGGCTAACGGCTCGCTGTGATAGGGCTGCTTCGAGTCGTAGGGCGCGCCGTGACGGGCGCTCACATTCCTGAGGGATGGTTCGGACGGGCGGTCTCGGGGACGTTTGGATTGCGGGGCACGGATCGGAGCCACAGGGGCGGGACAATCAAGAAATCGAAGAGGAAAGCAGTCGGAGAGCTTGGCCACTGATGGAATGCTGATCGAACACGGATCATACTTCTGATTGCTCCAGGGTGCCTGACTGATCAGGACGTTCCAAAATCGCCGAGACCAAATGCTATCCGTTCGAAGATATTGTCTTTCGGGATGAGCGGGTATCAATCCGGGCGGTCCGGCTCAACGCGTGTGCTCGCTTGAAATTTGTTTGGGAGGGGAGACGCTTCGTGCTTTGGGCTCGATGCTGCGGTTCTTGGCCGGCGTCTGAATCAGACTGAAATTGGGTCTGATCGAATGGAGGGCCGATGGAAGGGCAATGTATTGGAATGAAAAACGAGCTGAACCGCCGTTTCCGGTCGCTTTGGGATGAAGAGCTACTCTCCCTGTTTGGGTCGCTCGAGGTCTCCCTCCCAAGAGCCGGCTGTTGACAGGACGAAGGCCCGCCACTCCTGCTCCGTCATCGGGGGCGGCTCGACCGGAGCCGGATCGATGGTCACTTGTACGTCCCGATCGGCGTCTTCTTTGCCTATCGGTACGGTGATGTGCACAACACCATCCGCGCCGACTCGCGAATGAATAACCAGACGAGTCATGCTAATCTCCACATGAGTGAGGCTTTCCAGTTAGAGACCTTGTTTGCCGGAACGTCCGCGTGGCACATTTCATTCTCGAGAGCCAGATGTGGTTTGTGCCAGTTGTTTTTGGACGTTTTTCGGATGAACGTCGTTCATCGTGCTCCAATCTTGGCCGAAGCTCCCGTGCGAGCTTCTCGATTTCACTGAACACGTCGCTTCAAAGCGACTCACGAAATACTGGTCGAACACGGATCATACTTCTGGTTGCTCCGGGGTGACTGATCAGGAATTCCCAAAATCGCCGGGACCAAATGCTATCCGTTTGAAGATCTTGTCTTTCGGGATGAGCGGGATATCAATCCGGGCGGGCCGGCTCAACGCGTGTGCTCGGTTGTAATTTCTTGGGTAGGGGACACGCTTCGCGATTTGGGCTCGACGCTGCCGTTGTTGGCCGGATTCTGAACTAAATTGAAACTGGGTCTGACCCCGTGGAGGGTCTGACCTCGTGGACGAAGATCCATTGGCGGGGTGAATCGGGCTTGCGTTGGTCTTCGCCTGGGCATCGGCGAAATGGTATGATCATCAGGAGGTTTGGGCGGTCGGCCCGAGCGAGCAGGGCGTGGGAAGCTCCGGCGGATGCGGTAGCTTGTCGAGGTGGGGCTTATGGGTCAATCACTCACAGTGGAACTTTCGGACGAGCTTGCCCGGCGCGCGCGTAGCGCGGCCGCAGCCTCCAATCGCCGGCTCGAGGATGCGGCGGTCGACTGGATTGGCCAGGCGGTCGCGGAGCAAGAGATGGCGGGTATGCCCGATGGCGATGTCTTAGCCCTTTGCGACGCGGTGATCGGCGCCGATCTTCAGGCGGAGCTGAGCGGTTTGCTATCGGATGCCCGAGAGGGCAAGCTGGCGGGATCGGAGCGTGCGCGGCTTGACGAGCTTATCGTCGTTTATCGACGGGGGTTGGTGCAGAAGGCGCGCGCGTGGAAGGAAGCAGTGGCGCGCGGCCTTCGAGCGTCGGTGGACGCTGCCGGGGCAGATGCTGATCATGCCGCGTGACTGGATTTCGCCGGAGGTTGAACGGCGCGTTCGTGCGAGCGCGGGGAATCGGTGCGGTTACTGTCTCAGTCCGCAGCGACTTGTGATGGCGCGACTGGAGATCGAGCACATCATTCCCAAGGGTAAAGGGGGCGTCAGCACGGAATCAAACCTGTGGTTGTGTTGCCCGCTTTGCAACCGTTTTAAATCGGATCGGACATCGGCACGAGATCCCGAGTCTGGCATTGAAACGGCCCTGTTCAATCCGCGGACTCAGCGTTGGTCCGAGCATTTTTGCTGGTCCGCGGACGGCATTCGGGTGGTGGGCCTGACGCCGACGGGGCGTGCTACTGTTGCCGCTTTGCATCTTGCGGACGATCCTGATGCGCTCATTGTGCGAGCGTACTGGGTGCTCGCGAGCTGGCATCCGCCAAGTGACGTGTGACGGGAAGACCGTTTTCGGTTCCTGACACCTTTTCCACAGAACCAAGCCCATGATGAGCGTCGAGGACTTTCGCGACAAATACAAACCGCGGTCAAGGGCCGAATAGGGCATCGAGCGGCGGCGGTCGGGAAAACCCCACACTTTTACATGCGAGCCGCGTGCGCTCATACTGGCAGCACTTCTCGCGCGAATTGCCTTCTTGATTTCGAGGAGTCAGCAACATGCCGGGCAGCATTTTCGTTCTACACGAGGACGGCGCGCTGGTCGAGATGCGCGAAACGCCTTATGACTCTGAAGCTCTGTTGCAACGGCTCCTGGCCGACTATTCGAACTTATTAGCCGGTGACCAAATCGATCCGGAGAAGCCGAGGCGTTGGCTGCTGGTCAGCAGGGAGATGCGCGTTTCCGGCGATGACGGTGCCGATCGCGGTTCTCTTGATCATTTGTTTGTCGACCAGGATGCAGTGCCGACACTTGTGGAGGTCAAGAGAAGCGCGAACACTCAGATCCGTCGGGAGGTCGTTGGCCAGATGCTGGATTACGCCGCGAACGGTGCGGCGTTCTGGCGGGTTGAGGAGATCCGGAGTCGTTACGAACGGACGTGTGGCGAGCGGGGGCTCGACCCCGACGAGAGGCTAACGGATTTCCTCGGTACGGAAGACGGACGGGAAGATTTCTGGCAGGCCGTTCAAACGAACCTCCAAGCCGGTCGAATCCGGCTGATCTTCGTGGCTGATGAGATACCCCCCGGCCTGCGTCGGATTGTTGAGTTTCTCAACGGCCAGATGAACCCTGCGGAAGTCCTAGCGATCGAGATCAGGCAGTGCGTCGGTCAAGGGCTGCGTACACTTGCGCCGATTCTGATCGGTCAAACGGCGACCGCGCAGAGGATCAAGTCGGTTGGAGCGAGCTCCGGGCGGAAATGGGACGAAGCCTCCTTTTTCGCCGATTTGCAGGCGAAGCACCCGGACGCTGTGCCAGTTGCGAGGAGAATTCTCGATTGGTGCAGATCGAAGGTTCCCAGAATCGACTGGGGGGCGGGCGCACAATCCGGCTCATTCGTCCCGGTCTTTCAGCACGAGGGGATCGACTACCCACTCTTCGCAGTTTACACGTACGGCAGCTTCGAGACGCATTTCCAGCATTACCTGAGAAGGCCGCCCTTTGGCGCAGAGGCGCTTCGGATTGAGAAGTTGAATCGACTCAATGCGATTCCAGGCATTTCCCTTCCGGTAGATAGCATCGCCAGAAGGCCGTCCTTCCCGCTGGAATCCCTGGTGGAGGAAGGACGGATGGAAGCCTTGCTCGGTGTTTATGAATGGGTTCTGGAACAGATTCTTTCTGTTTGAGTCGGCCCGAATGGATCGATGATATGGGCGGTGCTCGGTCCGATGGATCGGCTTCTGGCGCACTCTGTACCTGCGGCATGCCGAGCGATCGCGGACCGGGTGAAGATGGGCACTGAGGCGGGGCGTTAGGGATGGTGTCCCCGGAACTCAAGTCTCGGAACTCGGAACGACAGAGTCAGGTTTGGTGTCCGTGGAACTCCGAGTCTAGCTGCGTCCCGGTTTCACTCCATGCGAATCTAGCTGCGTCCCGGTTTCGCTCCCCAGGAACGCGATCAAGGGATCAGTCCCTTCGCCCGGGCGCGAGCGAGCAATTCTTCCTTGCTTGGCCCTGGCCGCTGCGATGCTTCGATCTTGCGTCGAATGGCTTCCGCTTCTTCGTCACATCGCCGAAGGTACTCGTCGAACGGGGCGGGATTAGCAAGGTAACGGCTGACGACCGCGTAAACGTCGGCAAGTTGCAGTGTCCGATAAGACCTGACGATGCCCTCCGGAGACTCTCCCCGTTTGAAGGCGTTGAGGACCAATTCGAGAAGGACGTGGCTATTTCCGACGCGGATCACGCCGGGAGGGTCTTCGCGCAGACGAACAGCCACGCTTAAGGGTTCGAAATCCAACGTTGTCATGGGTGCCTTTCTGTTTAGAGCGAACAAACCCATTGTACCGTATTCCAGTCGTCTATAATCATGGGCGGAGCGACGGACCGCGCGTGCGCCGCGTGCGGCGGCGGGATCGTGCGCTCGACGAAAAACTTGGCGTTGCCGAGCGGCTATGTGTGACTTGCCATTCGACTGAGGGTGTGACACGGTTGCGGTGAGCCTCGAGCCATTACGACGAGGTTCAGGTCGCTTCGGACCGCACGATGATCGAGTGGCTCTTGCAATAAGAACACGCGCTTCAAGGGAATTGGTCATGACTCAGTACTGGGTCGTCGGGGCTTGGTGGGGCGGGGTCGATGATCGCACGGAACTTTTCGTCGAGAAGGGATACGACGTGATGGGTGACAAGTCGTTTAACATCATCCGGCCTGCAACGGCCTGCGAATTGGACTGAGGAGAGGGACCATGAGCGAACGATCTAACCGAACCAAAGGGAAGCCGCTGACGCCCGAAGAACAGGCGAAGCTCGATGAGGCCCGCCGCATCTGGCGCTCCCCCGAATACCAGGCCAAACTTGGCCAGGAAATCGAGGAGATCAAAGAGGAATTTCCACCGAAGGAGGCGCCCCCGGTCGTTGTGGAGTTTCTCGCAAAGATCAGGCGTGAGCGAGAGCGGCAAGGTCTGAGTCTAAGCGATCTGGAGCGGCGCACCGGGATCAAGGGTGCAAATCTGTCGAAGCTGGAGACGGGCAAGCAATTCAATCCGACCATCGCGACCATGGAAACCTTGGCGTCGGCACTGGGCATGCGGGTGGTGCTGGACCTTGAACCCGTTTGATTCGAATTCGCCGGGACTCTCATGGGCGGCGCTGGCTTCGAACCGGCGACTTCCACCGTGTGAGGATGGTCCAAGAAGCGGAAGACCATACGCCTCTGGCACTTACTGTTTCGGTAATTCGCGTGTTTTGCACGGATTTCAACGGTGGTGTGCAACCGCGTGGCCCTTCGTGAACGCCTCGATCTCGGGCGCTTCCCGAATGAGAACAACGGCGAGATCGAGCCGAGTCGGAGTTGCTTCAAGATAAGAGCGGATCGAGCGAAGCATTCCATTCGGCGAGCCTCGCGCGGAGCTTCGACGGGCCGGCAGTCGCCTAAAAATCGGCGACCAGATTTTCCTCGTTCTCGATGTCCTTGGAAATACTCGTCGCGTCCCTGTTTCATTCCCCGTCGCGTCCCTGTTTCATTCCCCTCGCCGACGCCGAGGCAGCCGTCGTCTTGCTCGACGCCCTCGAGGCCAGCCCGGCGCGGCGTACGGCGGCCGTGGCGTCGATCCCGCGGTGAGGGCTTCGAACTTACAATAGGGTTCCCGACACCTTGTTTAGCCGAGGGAGCATAGACAAACTAATCGCGTCCGTGTTTCCCTCCCCGCTGTGGCTCCTGGTGTTTGGTGTGAACGAGCAGCGCTGGAGGGAGCAGGCAAAGGCAGCAGGGCAATGAGGCACGCACAAATCCAACAAGGAGAATTTCCAATGAAACACAACACCATGTTAACCATCGCGTCTCTGCTCTCGATCCTCTTGCTGACGCTTCACATTACGGACGACATCGTCCGTGGGATATCGGAGGCCGAGAGCTCAAACATCGCGCTGCTCATCCTCGCGGTCCTCCTGTACGGGACGCTCGTGCTCCCCGAGCGGCGATCGGGGCACGTCATCATGCTGCTCGTCGGATTGTTCGCGGCAGGCACGCCCGTCATCCACATGAGGGGGGCACATTACGGCGAGATCGCCAGATCCCCCGGCGGCTTTTTCTTCGTCTGGACACTCTGGGCGCTCGGCGGGCTCGGGGGCTTCACCTTCATCCTCTCGGCGCGGACTGTGGAGCCTGCGAAGGGGCCAGTCCCGGTAGTCCGACAACCCGAACGTGAAGAGGCCCGTCGCACTGTGCAGGTGATCGGCGCGTCAGGCTGGAGGCGCTTTGCCGATCGAGAGGAATCAACGAAATACGCTGGCGAAGAAGCGAGACGTTCTGCAAAAGAAACGCCGTCTCGAGAGCGAAGTGTGTGGATTTGATTTTGCCAAGGAATACGGCGTGGTGTCCGTAGAACGTCTAAACTAGTTGCGTCCCGGTTTCACTCCCCCTAGTTGCGTCCCGGTTTCACTCCCCCTTTCGAATTCAAGAAATACTCCGATGGGCTGACGCGCACCAAGCCCGCCACGGCACCTGGCCGAAGCCCGGATCCGGCGCCATCCCTGAGGCACCGGGCGAGACATGGCACAGCGTTCATGACGCTCTCTACGTTGGCTTGCGCGGTCTTGCTGGCGGATCATCGATTGCTCGCTTGCTCGCTGAAGAGCGCGGATTGCGGAATGTGCAGGGCCTTGTTCCCTTCACTGTGGAACATATCCTGGCGTGGGCTGATGCACACCGTGCGCGCACCGGCGGATGGCCGAAGCCGCACTCGGGTCCGATTCTTGAAGCGCCTGGAGAGAACTGGCAAATGGTCCAGAACGAGCTCTACCTGGGGCTGCGAGGCTTGCCTGGCGGGTCGTCGCTTGCCCGCCTTCTTGAGTATGAGCGCGGCGTTCAACGCTTGCGGCGCCGGCAACGCCGAGTCGGCCGCCGCGCGCGAAGCGACTGAGGCGCGACGGCCGACGCTTGCGGGGATGTCGAACACTCACCGTTTGTCGAGCGTCGGGCACCCGCGTTCTGCGTTTTCGAAATGACCAGAGGCCGTGGTCTTGCATCGAACGTGCGAGCTGCGAATGAGTGGATGCTGGGGCCATGACGAAATGATGGGTGTCTGGAATACATTGCGCTGAACGTGCAAGCCGCGAATGAGTGGGTGTACGGGATCCACGAAAGGATGGGTGTCTGGGATCCACTTGCTTGATGAGGCTGCAATTCTGGCGTGCTGAAGACCTGGCTCCGATCTTGGACCGGCTCGGTGTGGATCGATCGAACTGGGTCGACACGGTGCGCGAGTTTGGCCGCATGTTCAAGCAGGCCGCAGCTCGAGCAACTTCGCTCGTGCGCACGGCGCCACGTTGCTCGCGGCAGTGGTTTCAGGGGAAGGCTGCCGCGCAAGCTGCGTTTTTGTAAGTAAGCTGCTCGCTTACTCGTTGAGCCCTGGTCGCAGTGCCAGACGCAGGACTCGGTTGACTTGAGGCCAGCTAGCGGCGTTGCCGTGGCCGGCGCGGTAAGCGACGAAGTACCGCTGTCCATACTGAGCGGTTACCAGCAACCGACGGTGCAAGCGCCGGCGACGAAGCGCAGAGGCTTGTTCACGGTGGTGCCACGGCGCGTATGACGCGCGGCATCGGCCGCGGCGATACAGCGAGCGCGGAGTTCGGACCGGTGCGCGAGTGACGTGCGCCTCGCATCCGAATAAACTGACTCCAGAGGGTGGGTGTCTGGCTTCTCAGGAAAACGACGCCGTGCCCCTCGAGCGAGGGGCCGAGCTCCCCAGGCCACATATGATAGGAATTTATACATGAGAAATCGGCGAGTGATGCTCCTCGCGGCCGTCCTGCTCCCTGTGGCCGCGGCCTACGCGCAATGGGCCGTATTCGGCCTGCCGCAGGTTCCCGTCAGTCCCGAGGCGGCTCCCGAGGCTGCCGCGCCCCACGGCTTCCCGGCGTGGCTCCGGATCACCCATTACGTCAACTTCCTGTTCCTCATCCTGCTCGTCCGTAGCGGCTTGCAGATCCTCATGGACCACCCTCGGTTGTATTGGAACGTCCACTGCACACCCGGCACCGAGTGGCTGCGACTGACGCCGATCGACGTGCCGAAGGACCGCGTCTGGACGGCCAACGACGACAACCGCTACCTCTCTCCCTGGATCGGCCTGCCCGGCTACCGGTTCACCGTCGGCATGGCCCGGCACTGGCACTTCCTGTGCGTGCTGTTCTGGGTGGGCAACGGCCTGGTCTTCGTAGCCCTGCTCTTCGGGACCGGGCAATGGAGGCGGCTGGTGCCGCCCTCCTGGTCGATCGTGCCTGATGCCTGGACCATCTTCGTCCATTACGCCACGTTCCACATGCCGCCCGAACCGAACGGGTTCTACCGCTACAACGCCCTCCAGCATTTGACCTACTTCGCGGTGGTTTTCCTCCTGGCTCCCCTGGCGATCCTGACCGGGCTCTCGATGTCGCCGGCCCTGACCAATCGATTCGCGTGGTATCCGAAGCTGCCCGGCAACCGCCAGATCGGCCGGTCACTCCACTTCCTCATCATGTGCGCCTTCGTCGCCTTCCTCGTCGGCCATGTGACCATGGTGGCCCTCACCGGGCTCATGCGGAACATGAACCATATCGTGCTCGGCACGGACGATACCGGCTCGCTCGGGCTGTATCTGGGCCTAGTGGGACTCGGCGTGGTCGTGGCGCTCAACGCGCTGGCCAACGGGATGTCGTGGTGGTATCCCCGGACCATCCAGCATCTCGCTCGGGCGATCGTCACGCCCGTCATGGAGCTCCTGCTCGATCGCGCCGTTCCGGTTGCGGAGTTCCGCCGTGAGGACATCTCGCCCTACTTCTGGCCGAACGGCAAGGTGCCCACTAGCGACGAATGGAGGACCCTCGCCGCCGATGACTTCAGGGACTACCGCCTCAAGGTCTCCGGCCTGGTGGAGAACCCGGTCGAACTGTCGCTGGACGAGATCCGGGCGATGGGCAAGAATACCCAGATCACGCTGCACCATTGCATTCAAGGCTGGTCGGGCATCGCCGAGTGGGGCGGGCTTCCCATGGCGGAGTTGATCAAGCTGGTCCGGCCGAAGCCGGAGGCGCGGGTGGCGGCGTTCTACTCGTTCGGCGAAGGACATGATGGGGGCCCGTATTACGACTGCCACTCGCTGCAGAACCTCATGCACCCCCAGACGTTGCTGGCCTACGAGATGAACGGCGAGCCGCTCAAGACGCTGCACGGCACGCCCCTACGGCTGCGGGTCGAGAACCAGCTCGGCTTCAAGATGGTCAAGTGGATCCGGGAAATCCAGTTCTGCGAGAGCCACAAAGCCTTCGGCGAGGGGGAGGGCGGCGAACACGAGGACCGGGGGTATTTCGGCGAGCTGGCCAATATCTGACTCGGCCCGTCAATAGCCTCCCCGTCGGACGGGTAGCCGCCTCGCTGCCCGGGACGATCCATCCCGGGAGAATTAACCTGAACGTCGTGCGGAGCGACAGCACAGCACCATCTCTAGGACTTGACCGTGCCGGGGGCCAGCCCGAGAATCGTGACCATGGCTCCTGACGGGTGGTTGTCAGGGAGTTGTCACCCCTCAAGGACACCCGCTTTGGGGGAACGCATGGCTTACATGCTTTCTTTCGGCAGGAGGAGTCACCATGTTCGACCTTGAGCAGGTGATCCGAGAGCGCCATTCGACGCGGCTGTTTTTGCCCCAGCCGGTGCCGCGGGCATTGGTCGAAGAGTCTCTCGTCCTGGCTCAGCACGCGCCGTCCAACTCCGACATCCAGCCGTGGCACGTGGTGTTCGCATCCGGGCCGGCTCGAGACCGGCTGGTCAAGGCCCTACTCGAGGAGGCCCAGCGTCGGCCACCCAACATCCCGCCCCTGCCCGAAGCGTTTCGGCACTATCGCCGCGAGCTGGGCGCCCAAGTCTACGGGGCGATGGGAATCGCCCGCGAGGACAAGGCGGGCCATGATGCCGCCGTCTTGCGCAACTGGGAATTCTTCAGAGCGCCGCTGGCCGGGATCGTCTGCATGCACCGGGATCTCGGCCCGGCGGACGCCCTGGGTGTGGGGATGTACCTGCAGACGTTGCTGCTGGCCTTGACCGCACGAGGCGTGGGGACTTGTGTCGAGGTCTCGATTGCGGGGTATCCCGAGATCGTCCGCGCAACTGGCGATCCCGGCGGAACTGTCGATCCTGTGCGGCCTGGCGGTCGGCTACTCCGACCCGGAGTTCCCCGCCAATAAGCTGCACATCGGCCGCGAGGCCATCGAGAAGAACGTGGTGTTCCTTGACAACTGATCCGGGGGAGAACTCGGACAGACAGCCCCTCCCAGGGTCACCTAACGCTGGGAAATCCCGCCAGAGAGTGCATGAGGAGAAAGTCCATGGAGCAGAAACGACTAGGCAAGCAGGGTTTGACCGTCTCCGCGATGGGACTCGGCTGCATGGGTATGAGCGATGCCTACGGGCCTGCAGACGAGGCCGAGTCCGTCGCGACCATCCACCGGGCCCTGGAATTGGGGATTAATTTACTTGACACGTCGGACGCGTACGGCCCGTTCACCAACGAGGAGCTGGTCGGCAAGGCGATCCGCGACCGGCGTGACGCAGTGAGGGTGGCCACGAAGTTCGGCTTCGTGGGCGGCACGGATGGTAAGGGAGGGGGAGGCATAGACGGCCGGCCGGCGTACGTCCGCGAGGCCTGCGACGGCTCGCTCCGACGGTTGATGATTGACCATATCGACCTTTTTTACCAGCACCGTGTCGATCCAAAGGTTCCCATTGAAGAGACCGTCGGCGCGATGGCGGAGCTAGTGCGGCAGGGGAAGGTGCGTTACCTCGGGCTGTGCGAGGCGGCGCCCGCGACCATCCGCCGGGCTCATGCCGTACACCCGATCTCCGCCCTTCAGACCGAGTATTCGCTGTGGAGCCGCGACCCAGAGGACGAGCTCATCCCTACCGTCCGGGAATTGGGTATCGGCTTCGTCGCGTACAGCCCGCTCGGCCGCGGCTTTCTCACCGGCCAGTTGCGACGCTTCGAGGACCTGCCACCGGACGACTGGCGTCGCCACAGGCCGCGGTTCCAGGGAGAGAACTTCCGGAAGAACCTGGAACTCGTGGACCGGGTGAAGGAGATCGCCGCCACGAAGCAGGTGACGCCGGCTCAGTTGGCCCTCGCGTGGCTCGTAGCCCAGGGGGAGGGCCTCGTTCCCATCCCTGGCACCAAGCGCCGCAAGAACCTGGAGGAGAACGCGGCCGCGCTCGGGATCACGCTTACGCGCGAGGACCTAGAACGCATCAACGAGGCGGCACCAAAAGGCGCGGCCAGCGGGGAGCGCTACGAGGACATGAGCGCGGTGAACCGCTGAACCGACCGCTCCCCTGTCCGCTCGACAGCAGACTGAGCGACCTCGACAGAACGTCCGTGAACAGACTCTCATGCTTTCGGAGGACTTTATGAGCATTATTGCTGCCATCGATCGGTCGCCGGCCAGGTCCTCGCGTTCGGCTTCCGCGCTCAACCTAATCGGTGGAACCTGGGTCGAGGGCCGTGGGAACACGAGCCGCGACATCTACAATCCGGCGGACACGGCCGAGATGCTGGCGCCGGTGCGCGAGGCCGCGCCGGAGCAGGTGGACGAGGCATGCGCTGCTGCCGCCCGAGCCTTCCCTGGCTGGCGCGCCACTCCAGCGCCGGATCGGGCCCACGTCCTGTTCAAGTTCCGGGGGCTGCTGGAAAAGAACTTCTCGGACGTGGCGCACGGCGGAGCGAAGAACCATCTGCTCGTCCTGCCCGATGCCGACCTGGAGCGCATCCTGCCCGACCTGATTGGATCGTGCTTTGGCTCCGCGGGACAGCGCTGTCTCGCCGGGAGCGTGCTGGTGGCGGTCGGCGATCGAGTGCGACAGGACGCCGTCGTCGATGCCTTCATCCGCTCGGCGGGTGAACTCAAACTGGGAGACGGCCTAGACGACACCGCGACGCTCTGTCCCGTGGTGAACCCGAAGGAGGAAAAGCGGATCCGGGCAGCGATCGAGCGAGGTGTGGCGGAAGGAGCCCGGCTTCGCCTCGACGGCCGTTCCCAAACCGTACCTCACAGGCCGCGGGGTTGCTTCATCGGGCCGACGGTCTTCGACGATGTTACGCCGGAGATGTTCGTCGGCCGAGAGGAGATCTTTGGCCCGGTGGTGAGCCTGATGCGCGCCCCGGACCTGGACGCGGCGATCACGTTGGCGAACCGCAGCCGATACGGCAACACGGCTTGCCTTTTCACGCAATCCGGGGCGGCGGCCCGCACTTTCCGCGAACGCATCCAGGCCGGGATGCTCGGCATCAATGTCGGCGTGCCGGCGCCGATGGGGTTCTTTCCGTTCGGAGGCTGGAAGAATTCAATTTACGGTTATCTCAATACGCAGGGTGCTGACGCCGTTGCTTTCTACACGCGAAAGAAAGTGATCACGGAACGCTGGTTCGGTGCCGAGGCGCCGGAGGATGGCTGGGTTTGATCGGTAAGGCAAAACACAGAGATTGCCAAGTATTCACAAGGAGAAGCCTATGAAAAAGCCGTGTGAACACCTGCAGGAGCTGACAGCGGCCGACTTCCCACCGCCGCGAACGCCCCAGGGGCCTGTGAGGAGCGCCTGAGCCTGAAAGAAGGCACGGGCTGCGGGAGTGCCAGGCGTTTGGCCATGTCGGCTGCTGTGACTCCTCGCCCGGCAAGCATGCGACAAGGCACTTCCATGAGGCGGGTCATCCGGTGATGCGATCCGTAATGCCCGGGGCTACGTGGACGTGGTGCTACGTCCACGAAACTCAGGGGCACCTCGGGTAACTCGGGGCAGGTGTCCGGCAGCGCAGCCCAGACGAAGGGAGGCTGAAATGAATGATATGCAAATCCGCGCAGCCCTGGAAAAACACTGGACCGCCTCCGCTGCGGGTGATCAGGAGGCCGAACACGAGATCTACAACGAGGATGCCGTCGTCGAGTACCCACAGTCGGGGGAGCGAGTCCGCGGGCGGCACAACGTGCAAGCCCTCCGCAGCCAGCACCCGGCCAGGCCGTCGGGCTTTGTCGTCCGGCGGATTGTCGGCGGTGGTGATCTCTGGGTCACCGAGTATGAGATCACGTATGAGGGGCGTCGCGTCAACACGGTGAGCATCATGGAGTTTGAGGCAGGAAAGGTCGTGCGCGAGACGCAGTACTTCGCGGAGCCGTTTGAGCCGCCGGCGTGGCGGGCCAGGTGGGTGGAACGGATGACGTGAGTCTCGTTCGAGCGCTAGTTGGAGCAGGCGCGATCGTTCATGCCGGCTGTTCGTCATTTCGCTGCGCGTGATCGGTGCAGAGGGCTGCGCAATGAGCTGCAGAACTTGAGCGGCGGACAACTGACAACCGTCTTGACCGGAGTTTCAGGGGAATGCCGCATCCGTCACCGGGAGAATATTATGAGCTTCGCGACGCTCCCCTCACCCTTGGTTATCCAGACGGCGATTAATGGTCAACGTACCGTGAGTTCCGACGTCCCACCCGTAAGCCGGTTTCGTTTGCTGATTGCTTCCGTGGTTCTCGGCGCGGTCGTCGCGGCCCTGGCGATTGCGTTCCTCGCGGCCTGCGAGGTCGTGACGCGATTGGCGCTCACCCAGTGCGCAGGGTATCGGCCCGGAGGACCGGCAGGGGAAACTCTCTTGGTTCCTTCTGCCGTGGGAGGAACTCCGCGCGTGTGGCTCCTCGTACCAATCGCAGTGCTGGGGGGGCTTGTGAGCGGCTGGGTCACCCGACGATTCGCACCCGAGGCGGCCGGTTCCGGGACCGATATAGCGATTCGCGAGTACTACGACGCGTGCGGCCGGGTCCATGCACGCGTCGCAGTCGTGGGGAATTCAGACACCCACAGAACGCACGTCAACGAACCATGCAATCATTCGCCGGTGTGATTGATGGGTGTCCTTGCGTCTCAGATCTGAAGGCCGCGCAAATACTAGGTGTCTTGGATCTCTCCGGGCAGATTGAAGTACGCGGCGAGGTATAATCTAAGCGAAAGGAGAATCGACCATGACCCGCATTGTTCTTCACTCCCGGACCGGCCCCGACGGCACGCTCCACCTGGACGTGCCGCTCGGTCCCGACCAGGCCGACCGGGAGGTCCAAGTCGTCATCGAAGCGGCGGCGAAGGAGATTACCCACGCAGAATGGGCGGCCTGGGTGCAGTCGATGGCCGGTAGCATCACCGATCCAACGTTCGAGCGTCTGCCCCAACTCCCCGTGGAAGAGCGAGAGCCGCTGTCGTGACGTACCCGCTCGATTCCAACACCTGCATCGGCTGGCTGCGGCAGAATCAGCCGCGAATCGTCGCCCGTATCCAGGCACAAACACCGACCGAGATCGTTTTGTGTTCGGTGGTCGTCGCCGAGCTCCTGTTCGGCGTCGAACGATCCGACCCGGCCCACCGGGCGAACACAGCCTTGCGCGTTCAACAGTTACGGCAACAATTCCTTTCGCTCCCGTTCGATGATGCTGCCGCCGCACCGTATGGCCGGATTCGAGCGGAGCTGTCCGCGCGCGGACAGACGATCGGCGGCAATGACATGCTGATCGCGGCTATCGCCCTTGCGAACGGCTGCACGCTCGTCACGCACAACACCACCGAGTTCAGCCGCGTCGCTGGCCTCGTGATCGAGGATTGGCAGGTCCGATGAGGATCGCAAGACACCGATCGAGACACACGCACTGTCGCTGGATCGCAAGACATCGTTCGACAGACACCGGTTTTCCAGTTCGAATCGACCGCGGAGGCGCCACCCTGGGAGGGCGATCTCGGCTGTGTCGCTCTGAGATCGCAATGGCGATCGGCGGGAGACACTCACAGAATAAGAGCCAACCGAGAGTGCAGTCGTTAATCGGCGTAATCGATGGCTGGCTCGAGGCCCTGCGTCGAACCCCGAACAATCATTGATCGGCACGGTTGATGGGTGTCTGGGATTCCTGAGTGACACCCTTTCGGTGGACGTAGTCTTCAGGCTTGGATCAACTGCCGCGGTGCTGAGTGCTTCAGGAATTTGCGGAACGAGCTCCTTCGTGCAACGCCTACTTGCCTGGCGAGAGTGGCAAGACTGACAGGTGCAAGAATCTCGATCCCGATCAGCCGTCCTCTGCTGTCGTAATCAGCGATGAGTGTGTCTTCGACAAGTTCCCGCGTGCTCGCGACGTCGCCTTTTTGAAAACGGACGTATGCGGTCTCGAGCGTGCCGTCACTGCGGCCGCTGAGAGACAGTTCGAATCCGACAACCTTTCGTGCTGTTTGCATTGTCTTGTTCCGCGAAAACGCCGATCACCAAGCAGAGATTACCGAGAATTCGGTTGGCGTCTCTTTCGCGATCACAACCAATCGCCTGCGCGCGAGAGGGCCTTCTCGAATCGCTTGGCATTCTGGATTTACGCTGGCCTTTCCGCGTCTGGACTTCGCAAAGTTCGAGCCACTTGTTCGCGAGATATTCCGCGTTCGCGAATACGATCGAGAGCGTGATCGTGGTATCGGATGCGCTTATCTTGCCTCTTAGACCTAGCTCCCATTTTGCCTTCAGATAGGTCAAGGCTTGCCGTTGGCGATGACCAAGTCAAAGCCTAGAACTTTTCTAGAAACGGACTAGACCGTTATTCTAGCCGAGTCCGCGCGACTGCAAAAGGGAAAGCGGGAGAATTCCCTTTTTCGCTGCGCAGCGGTCTGCTGATTGGTTCGGCCTTTGTTGGTGTTCGTGTTTTCGGTTCGCGCCACTTTTTCTGGTTCAAGTGCGAAGTGTGTCGATTTGATTTTGCCAACGGGATGAAAAACTAGCTGCGTCCCAGTTTCATTCCCCCGTCCCGGTCGCTCAGCTCAAGGGGATCGACTACCCGCTCTTCGCGGTTTACACGTACGGCACCTTCGAGACGCATTTCCAGCATTACCTGAAAAGGCCGCCCTTTGGCGCAGAGGCTCTTCGGATTGAGAAGTTGAATCGACTCAATGCGATTCCAGGCATTTTCCTTCCCGTAGATAGCATCGCCAGGAGGCCGTCCATCCCGCTGGAATCCATGGTGGAGGAAGGACGAGTGGAAGCATTGCTCGGTGTTTATGACTGGGTTCTGGAACAGATTCTATCCGTGTGAGACGGCCCGAACGGATCGAGGATATGGGCGGTGCTCGGTCCGATGGATCGGCTTCTGGCGCACAGTGTACCTGCGGCATGCCGAGCCAACGCGGACCTCGTGAAGATGGGCACTGAGGCGGGGAGTTAGGGATGGTGTCCCCGGAACGCGAGTCTCGGAACTCGGAACGACATCGTTAGGATTGGTGTTCGTGTAACGGCGAATCTAGCCGCGTCCCCGGTTTCACTCCCCCAAACGCGCCACCATTCGGCACACGGAATCGCCGGTCAATCGCTCGAGCGCGGGCCCAGATTCGGGATCAAGCCTGACGAACAACGGACCGGCCTCGGGGCCGTGCGCGGTGATCCGCGGAGTGCCGCGCACGGCCCGGAGGCCCGGGTTAGACGCTCCGATTCCGTCTTTCCCTTGCCGACGGCCGACACGGCCGGGTTGTCGTCCAGCTCGACGTCGCCCAGGTCGAGCTCGACGCATTCGCCGCGGCGCAAGCCGAGATCGTGCATCAAGAGCAAGAGGGCCAAGTCTCGCTTGCCGCGGGGCGATGGCGCCAGCTCCGCGGCCTTCTTGGGCAGGCGTCGCCAGCCGTCGAGGCCGGGGCCTCGGGTGTCACGTTATGGCTCGGATTTCGGACCACCAACGTCGAGCCACCACGCGACACGTCCAATTTGACGGGCGATGGTGACCATGCTTCGCAATGCCGACAGCCTACGGGCGATGGTGGCGGCGGCCGGATCACTTCCGGAGAGCCCAAATAATTCCTAACAGCGCTGTGATCGCTCCGAGGGCTTTAAGTGCGATCCTGACCAGGGTGCCAACTGGAATCTCGAGGTTATTCGCTTGCACCTTGATATCGATATCGACCCTAAGCGCATCGGGAGCTATCCCACGTTTCGATGGTTTCCGAATGGACCTCATGAGATCACGTACACTTTCTCGAAAACGTGATGGTGTTCGGTTCTTCGGTGACTGTGTTATAGGCCCGGACGCCGATGGTGTAGTTCGTACCGCTTGTAAGCCCGGCCACGTTGGCGACGAACGTCCCGGCGATCGCGCCCGCGTAGCTGATCGTCGCCGCGGCGCTGGAATAGTTCGGGCTGCCGCCGGTGCCGATGTAGACATGGAAGCCGATCAGGACGACCGGCGGGCTGATCGTGTTATAGGCCCACTCGACGCGGATACCGGCGTTGGCGGTCGCGAACGCACGTAGGCCGATCGGCGGCGCGGGCTGCTGGGAGACTTCCGTCGCCGATGCGTTCAAGATCACGGTCAGTGCACGATCGAGGTTCTCTTCTTCACCGCCGGGGGAGCCGGACACATAACCTCTGAGGGGAGCCAGAGGGATTCCAGATACCCATCCTTTTGTCGCGGCCTCCCGCATCCATTCATTAGCGGCTCGCACATTCGGCGCAATACCGCGGCCCCTGGTCATTACCAGCATGCATAAGGCGAGTGTCCGACGCTCCGCAGAAGGTGGGTGTCCGGCATCCTCGCCGAAACAGATCCGGTCCATGATGGACAAGATTCCTGCCTCGTCGCCTTTGTACTCGGTTAACTTTTCTTCGAGCGATCCGACGGCGAGGGGCATAACGAAGTACGGCGGGTCGTTGTCGATACTGGAATCGACGATCTCGATAACGTGGTTGCTCTTCACACGACTCATGCATCTAACCTCGCGCCCGAAACGCTGATGAAGTCTTATTTCCTCACAGTACTTCAACGCGAACTCGGTCTCCCGGATTCTATCGTGGACGCGCAGGACCGCACCCATACCCCCGCGGCCGAGGAGGCCCCGAACGAGGTATCGTTCGGAGGTTACGTCCCCGATGTTAAACCTGTAAGATGTTTCCAACGAGGGCGGGGGTCGGCGGCTGCCAAGTGCACCTTCGAAGCAGGGTCCTCGCGAGCCTAGGCGGATAGTCGGACCTAGTAGGCGGACACGGCCTTGTCAGGTAACGTGAGTACTACTTTCGCCCGTTACCACGGCATCGACCAACGTTGCTTTCGCTGGTTGTGGCGTGCTCTCTAATTTTCTGAGCCGACTTGTAACGTGAATTTGTAGTGTAATCAAACGGGGATAAGGCTCCTTGATGGCGGGGCTGCGATGGGTGAGAAGGATTGTCAGCCCGATGCGGTGGCTCCAGCGGAGTTCTCTCAGGTGCCTGCGCCTGAGGACGGAGTCGCTTGGGCCAGGCTCACTAAGGTGCTGGTTCAGCGGCTCACGTCGCAGTTTTGGAGCGCACGCCAATCTATAACGGCGCACGACATTGACGACGGGATACAAGAGGCGTTCCGTACTGTATTAAGTCAATCAGATAGATTTGATTGTAAGAGAGGCACGTTCGACAATTGGCTCTTCATTATCGCGAAACGAAAAATCTTAGACATTCTGAAAAAGAAACTGTTGCGCGGGGAGTCCGACGGGATTCTTGATCGTTTGCCGTTTCGGGTCATTTCGCGAGACGACGATTGCGATATGCCTGCGTGTCCGGCGAAGAAGAAATTGTTCGAAATACTTGCGTCTCTCTCAACATCAGATCGCGAGTTCGCGCTTGACTACGTCGAAGGCGACATGATCGACAAAACGAAAAGCCAGAATCGGGTTCGATTTTCTAGGCTCCGAGGCAGAATCGCGGCAAGCATGGGACTTTCCGGTCACGGCGTCCGGATGCACATCCCTCAAGGCGTGCCTGAGAAGGACATTGCGAGTGCTTAATAATCCGTCAGACCCGTCCTTGGTTCGCAAGATCGGCGAACTCGCCCCGAAGGTGCGATTATGGACCGCCCCGCGGGATTCCGGACCGAAGGCTGCGGTTGTTGCTGGTGAATCGGCCGATAACGGCCGGGCGACAGGGGTTCTCCGCGCCGCCCGGATCGCGCACGCGGACGATTTGACCGTGGATCGGATGATCGGCGAACTCGCTCCGAAGGTGCGATTATGGACCGCTTTGCGGGATTCGCGACCGAGCTCTAACGCTGTTGTTGGTGAATCAGTCGATGACAGGCGAGTGACAGCAATCCTCCGCGCCGCCGGGATCGCGCACGCGGACGCTCTGATTGCCCGCACTGATACCTTGATCGCCGGCCTGCGGGCCGACCGCAAGATTGCCCCGGAGCCCACGACGCACCACGTTGCCTTGTGGGCCGACGAGCACCAAGACGGCGAGCACATCACGTTCGTCGTTACGCTGGACGAAGTCGACGCCAGCGGTGGCCATTGGGACCGCATCACGATCGTTTCGTACCCGAGCGACTTGCGGTCCGCGGACCGTACTCACGAGCAGGCCGTCAGGGCTGCGATCGAGGTCGGGCGAGACCTGGATCTACCGGTTTTCGAGACGGACATCAGCGGCGAATTGATCGCAGCCTGAGCCGAGAGCTCGAACCCGGCCGCGCGGGTCTGGCTGTTCCCCACACCTTTTGTTGAAGGAGTCAGATTAGGGCGCTAACCTAAAGACCAAATCGCGAGCGCACATCGAACCTCCGAACACGATCGCGCCCGTTCCAGTCAGGACCTGAGGGAATTGAAGGGATACGGTTTTTTCGGCCGAACGACGGCGAGGTTGGCGTCAGGATCGTGCAGCGAGAACAGGCACCCACGCAAACAGGCGGGGAGTGTGCTTCGCTTCGATTATGGTGACCCAGGCCCGCGCGGCGAATGTGCTACGCGGAAGTCGGCGGGGGGTGGGTCGAGGAGTGTCTGGTAGGGGACGCCGGTGCGCGATGCTTCGGCTAGTTTGTCGTAGATTTCGAGTATGACCCGCTTTGTTCGGTATTCGCCGTGCGCGGTCTCGTCCTTCTTCCGGACGACGGGGAACGTGTCGAGGATGTAGGCCGCGTCGTCGCGGTTGATGCCGTAGAGGTGGAAGAAGGCGGCGTCAAGCTCGCAACGGAGCAGAAAGCGGCGGGCGTTGTCCCAGCGGAACGGCGGGCCGTCGTGGCCGGAGTCGGTGGCGAAGGGGGCGAGGTCCCAGGCGGTGTAGGTCAGTTCGAGCGCGCGGCGGGCAAACCATTCTGCCAAGTTCGGTGCGAATGATTCGTGCGCCTCGCTCCGGTACATCGACGGCGGAAGCACCGGGAGCTGGCGTATGATGAAGTACTTAAGCGCGGTCCCGCCGATCTTTTGCCGAGCGCAGTAGTCCAGAACTAAGGAGTTGAGGTTTGCGAGGAGGCAGGACGCTTCACGGGGTTTGGCGGCGTTCGGAAACATCAGGAGGAACTTGTCACCGACTCCCGCCTTCGGGATAAAGCTAGCAATCAGCGTTCGAGTGTCCGTGTTCCGGCACACGTCTCTCCAGCCCAGAAGCCAGTCTCGGTCCCACTTCTCCTGCAATCGATCATTTGCTTTTTCAACCGGTACCCAGTACCACGGTAGGCTGACGCGGTCGGGGTCGGCGTGCTGGGCCTCGTCTAGTTCGGGGAGCTTGCCCTGGTTGGCCTGGGATTCGGTCTGGCTTTCGTATGTTCCGAAGCGATGATCGAAGTGGTGGACCATTTTTGCTTCGTAGAGCGGGAGGTAGGTCTCATCGCCGCGGTGGAAGACGTTGCCTTTCAGCGTCCAGCCCTCCGTTTTCAATTGCTCCTGCGTGCGGAAGAGTCCGGAGTCGTTGGCCATGTCGAGCATTCGCAGGAAGCTGATCCCCCATGGGTTTCCCGCGGGGTCTTCCTCGCGGAACAGAACGGGCATGCTGCGGTAGATCGCTTTGTTGATCTCGGCGTCGCGCTTCGACCGGAAGATCGGGCAGGTGCCGGTATTGGGGTTCATGAGGCGGATTTCGTCGACGGTGAGGGAGAAGTGGCGATCGGGCTCGCGTAGGTGTTCGGTGCGACGTGCGAAGTAAACGAAGTCTGATTCGGACTGTGGTCGCTCGGGACCCGACAGCGTCAGGAGGCAGAATTTCGTGGAGTGATGGACGCCGGGGAACAGAAACTCCTCGTTCTCGAAGCTGTACAGGCTGACGAGGGATCGCGTTGTGATGAGGTCCTGGAAGAAAAGCTTTGTTGTGTCGTCGCTGGCGATACCGGAAGGCACGATGCACCCAAGCCGCGCGCTCCCGCCAATTAGCTGCCGGTTCAGCTCGGCGAATAGCGTGTACGTGTTTACGTCGCCATGTCCACAGAGCGGGAATCGGCCGGAATTGCGGGCGATGTGGCTCTCGCCCTCCGCCACGCGACGATCGTCCTGGAAAGCCCGGTAGAGCGCTGCGTCCTCGTCTGCGAGCTGCGCAATCATCTTTCGGCGGGCGGCGGCATTGGCCGCTTTGGCAATATCCGGCCGGCGCTGCGCGAACCACTCCTGCTCCTGGATCTTGATGCGCTCCCACGGCGGGTTGCCGAGCACGACGTCAAACCCGCCATCCCAACCGAGCGACTTCTTCCTCGCCGATTTCCGAGCCCGGCTTGGCCTGAAACACACTCAGGAATGCAAGGTGCCAGTGAAAGAAGCCGTAGCGAGCGGCCAGCCTGGCGATTTCCTCCTTCACCTCACGGGGCACGACGTTTGGATTATTTTCCAGCTTGCGAAAGGTTGATTCGGTGAGGGTGATTCTTGGCTGCAACGGCGGCACGATGACCTTCGGAATCACGAAAGCGGCGCACCAGGCGTCTGCGAGCTGGCGGGCAAACTCGTAGGCGGTTGACTCCTTGAGCTCACGGTATGCCTGTTCCTTGGCGTGGATGCTCTCGATCGAGTCGTCACCGAGCGCTTCGATTCGCGCGAGGGCGGGGCGGACGTTTGAAAGGCGGATGATCTCGGATTTCGCAAACAGGTCGAACATCATCAGGCCGCCGGTGCGCTCGTCTTTATTCTGCTTTCGATAGTCACGGCAGGCGGATTTGTCGTCGCCCTCGATTGGCTCGAAAGCACTGTCGGGGATGCCGCGCTTCAGGAGCGCGGGGTTGCGCCCAATAGACTGTTGCCGCATTGAATGTGGTGGTCCAGGAACGACAGGGGCTTGCCGGGGACCAGGGCTTCCATCCAGAGGGCGACTTTGCAAAGCTCAACCGCGTCGGGGTTGATGTCCACGCCGTAGATACTCTGGCCGATGACGTCGCGGAGGGCTTTGCGCACGTCTTCGGGCGCGGGCTCTTCATCGCCGGTGCGCACCGCGGCGAGCTTCTTGGCGATCCGGTGCGCCGCGGCGATCAGGAAGTGGCCGCTGCCGCAGGCTGGATCGCAAACCTTCAGCTTCAGGATCGATGCTTCGGCATTCGGCTGATTCGCTGCCTCGGCGAGCACCGGGTCGAGGGCGGAATCGAGAAGGCAGGCAACGAGACTCGCGGGGGTGTAATAGCTGCCGGTGGTCTTCCGCTGGTTGCCCGCCGCCGTGCGCAGCTCGAAGGTGCCGGCCGTCGTGTTCAGCTCGGGGTGCAACTCCAGCAAGGATTCATAGACACTGCCTAGCTCCTCGGAGCCAAGGTTCTTGTAGTCGACGGCGCGCCGCGTCTTGCCGTCGATCGTGAAGGCTAACGCTCGAATGGCCTCGAGCAAGTCTGCATTCGTCAGGTCGCAGCCGGCGAGGTCGACGATCGCTTCAGGCGACCACAGGAAGCTGCCGAGCGCGGGCAGGGCCAGGGCCGGGCAGCCTGCATCGTTGCCCAGCTTCTCCATGACGAGAGACAACACGCGATAGAGATCAACATGCTGCGAGCTGCGCCGGCGCTCAGCAAGCCGCCGAAGGCGATCCGTGGCGTAGTATTTTTCAAAACGCTCGCGGGCGGCGGGGTCGGCGGTGGGATCGAGAAGTAGCTCGCGGTCTTCTGCCACGAAGAGGAAGAGCAGGCGGTAAACGAGGCGCAGGAGCTGGCGGTAATAGTTCTGGGCAGGTAACACGCCGGAGCGCAGCTTGTCGCGAAGGTCAGCATTGCGAACGTGGGAGAGAAAACCCCGCCCCAGCACGGCGATCGCCGTTGCCACACCGTCGCGCAGGTCGTCAAGGGCGCGAGTGCCCTGATCCTGAGCGGTTTTGGACCACCGCTCGAGCTGGCAGTCAGCCGGACGCTCGGCCTCGACACGCGACTGATGGCAGAGCAGCCAGAGCAACGCGAAATCGGCGAAGACCTCGCCTGACATCATCGCCTCGAGGTCGAATTCAACAAAGGCCTGGCGCGTGAGACTTGCGTTATCGCGGAGGATGCGCAGGGCGCGGCCGTTGGAGACAAAGCCCCAGAGATGGTCGTCAGAGTCGTTGAGCAGCTCCTGGACCAGGCTGTGCGGGCTCGTACGATTTGCTCCTGGGGCACCAGCGAGGCGGCGGCCGAGCTCGACGTTGAACCCGACGAGATGGATCAGCGCGTGCTGCCAGGTGTGCGAAATCGTGTAGCTCTTGCCGTCGATCTCAACCGGCTTGGCGGGGACCAATCGCCCATAACCAAGCTCCTGGAATAGCGGCAGCAGCCATTTCTCGCGCGTGGCGGCTGTGGCGGGATCGCCCGGCGGGGCCTTGGCGACCACGGATCGAAAACTCGCCCAGACGCCAACGAGGCGATTCCAGGAGCGATTGATTGCTTCGTTCAGCTTCTCACCCTCGACGAGGTGATAGGCGGCGGGCGTCAATCCGTCGAGGCCCGAATCCCTCGCGACCACGCGCGCGAGCAGGTCGGCCGGGAGGATCGCGCCCTCGGATCGCACGGTTGTGAAGAGGTCGCGCCGGCGGGATTGCATGCGGGTGGTCTCAGGGCCTACGTGAAAAGGAGCCCTATCGGGGCAGGATCATCTAGCTCTGGGCGTGAGCCCCGAGTTCGAGGCGTGAGCGCCGGGGGGTACAGAAATCGAATGACAGGAGCGGAGCCCCGACGGGGCGACATCGTATGGGCGGGGACGCGGATCGCCCCATGTGTTCGATCAGGTTCCTTTCTCCCGGCTAACCCCAAACGTATTGTTCATCGAATGTGATCTCGTGTTTGGTCAGGAAATCGCGGAATTCGTCCTGGAATGATCGTGTGCGGTGGTGAGACTCCTGGTTTGAGACGTAGGCTTTGAGTGCCTCCAATTGTGATTGGCTCACGGAGAAAGCTCCATAGCCTGATTGCCAGGCGAATCGGCCGGGGTCGCCGTGGTTTTCGTTGACCCATTTGGACGAGTTGGCCTTGATGAGGCGTACCATGTCGGAGATCGATCGGTCGGGTTTGAATTTGGTGATCAAGTGCGTGTGGTCGGGCATGCCGCCGATGCCGAGGAGGATGCCGCCCTCGTTGCGGATGATGCCGGCGATGTATTTTTCGAGATTGTCGCGGAAGGCGGGGCGGATGAGGGGTTCGCGGTCTTTGGTGCTGAAGACGATGTGGTAGAGCAGGTTGGTCAGGGTGGAAGCCATCGGGGGGGAGTTCCGTGGGGGTTGGAAAGCCGGGGTTGGAGGTGTCGCCCCTTGCGGGGCTCGGGTGGATTGGGTTGGTCGATCTTTTCCCGGCGTTGACACGCCGGGCTTTATGATGTCGCCCCTTGCAGGGCTCGGGTTGATTGGGGCAGTCGCGGTTTTCCCCGGCGTTGACACGCCAGGCTTTATGATGTCGCCCCTTACGGGGCTCGGGTTGTTTGGGGTGGTCGCGGTCTTCCCCGGCGTTTGCACGTCGGGCTGTATGATGTCGCCCCTTTCGGGGCTCAGGTTTTGTGTGTGTTGGTGGTCTCCTCCCGGCGTTGACACGCCGGGCTGTATGATGTCGCCCCTTGCGGGGCTTGGGTTGATTGGGGCAGTCGCGGTTTTCCCCGGCGTTGACACGCCGGGCTTTATGATGTCGCCCCTTGCGGGGCTCGGGTGGATTGGGTTGGTCGATCTTTTCCCGGCGTTGACACGCCGGGCTGTATGATGTCGCCCCTTGCGGGGCTCGGGTTGATTGGGGGAGTCGCGGTTTTTCCCGGCGTTGACACGCCGGGCTTTATGATGTCGCCCCTTGCGGGGCTCGGGTTGTTTGGGGTGGTCGCGGTTTTCCCCGGCGTTTGCACGTCGGGCTGTATGATGTCGCCCCTTTCGGGGCTCGGGTTTTTTGTGTGTTGGTGGTCTCCTCCCGGCGTTGACACGCCGGGCTGTATGATTTCGCCCCTTGCGGGGCTTGGTTTTTTTTGTGGCGGTGGTCTCCTCCCGGCGTTGACACGCCGGGCTACATGATTTCGCCCCTTGCGGGGCTTGGGTTTTTTGTGCGGCGGTGGTCTCCTCCCGGCGTTGACACGCCGGGCTGTATGATTTCGCCCCTTGCGGGGCTTGGGTTTTTTGTGTGGCGGTGGTCTCCTCCCGGCGTTGACACGCCGGGCTGTATGATGTCGCCCCTTTCGGGGCTCGGGTTTTTTGTGTGTTGGTGGTCTCCTCCCGGCGTTGACACGCCGGGCTGTATGATTTCGCCCCTTGCGGGGCTTGGTTTTTTTTGTGGCGGTGGTCTCCTCCCGGCGTTGACACGCCGGGCTGTATGATTTCGCCCCTTGCGGGGCTTGGGTTTTTTGTGTGTTGGTGGTCTCCTCCCGGCGTTGACACGCCGGGCTGTATGATTTCGCCCCTTTCGGGGCTCGGGTTTTTTGTGTGTTGGTGGTCTCCTCCCGGCGTTGACACGCCGGGCTGTATGATTTCGCCCCTTGCGGGGCTTGGTTTTTTTTTGTGGCGGTGGTCTCCTCCCGGCGTTGACACGCCGGGCTGTATGATTTCGCCCCTTGCGGGGCTTGGGTCTTTTTCTGCGGCGGTGGTCTCCTCCCGGCGTTGACACGCCGGGCTGTATGATTTCGCC
Source organism: uncultured Planctomycetota bacterium (assembly GCA_963823665.1). Lineage (GTDB taxonomy): Bacteria > Planctomycetota > Planctomycetia > Isosphaerales > Isosphaeraceae > CAVXHV01. The sequence continues at coordinate 1,391,629 of CAWGMQ010000005.1, read as the reverse complement.
CCTTTCGGGGCTCGGGTTTTTTGTGTGTTGGTGGTCTCTTCCCGGCGTTGACACGCCGGGCTGTATGATGTCGCCCCCTTGCGGGGCTTGGGTTTTTTGTGTGGCGGTGGTCTCCTCCCGGCGCTGACACGCCGGGCTATATGATGTCGCCCCTTGCGGGGATTGGGTTTTTTGTGTGGCGGTGGTCTCCTCCCGGCGTTGACACGTCGGGCTGTGTGATTTCGCCCCTTGCGGGGCTTGGGTTTTTTGTGCGGCGGTGGTCTCTTCCCGGCGTTGACACGCCGGGCTGTATGTTGTCGCCCCTTGCGGGGCTTGGGTTTTTTGTGCGGCGGTGGTCTCCTCCCGGCGTTGACACGCCGGGCTGTATGATTTCGCCCCTATCGGGGCTGGGATGGCATGGGTTGACCGCGTCCCGGCGTTTGCACGGCGGGCTGTATGATGTCGCCGCTTGCGGGGCTTGGGCTCGCCATGGGCGTTCTCTTAGAGTTTTGGTAAGAACACGAAGATTCCAAGCACGTCGGGTGGGAGCTTGGGCTCCACTCTTTGGCTGATTCCTTTTCGGCGCGAAGCCTGGCGAACGCGGCGGTGTGAGTCGAGTAATTCATTGCCGCGGCGGATTGCCACGTCGTTCAGGTGCGGCGCGACGGCGTCAAAGCCCTCGACGACCTTGCGAATGAAGTCAGACGCCTGCTCCGGCGATACGTTGCCTTCCGGCCTCGCGTCCAGGAGCGGCGGCACATTGCTCGTCTTCGAGCCACTGGGCGTTCTGCGGCGAGCCGGCGAAGGCGATGATCTGGCAATCCTCGGCGAGCAGGGCGGTCTCGTTCTCCTCTTGTCGCGTGACGATGTGATAGCGGAAGCGCACCAGCAGAAGGGTCGTCCGGCGCGACACCTGGCTGGTGCGTGCAACCCCGGCGCGGCGCGAGGCGCTTTCGGAGAGCGAGTCGAGCGCGCTATCCATCACGTAAGCCGCGACCGCCTCGACCGCCGGGTGGGTGCGGTTCAAGTAGGCGACTCCGTCTTTGACCGGCAGCTCGAATCGGGCGGTCAGGATGTTTCCCGGCGCATCAATCCGCTCGCGGAGAGCGCGGGCGCTTCGGCAAGGTCCATGCGGGTTGTTCCATTGTCGCCCTCGGAAACGACCCCGCGGTTAACCCGGATGGCGTCGCGCATGAACCGGGCGACGTCCACGCTGGAGCCGATCGCCGCCTGGACGGCGCGTAGCTCGGGCAAGACTTCATCGGGCTTGATCGTCTCTTGCGCGAACATGGTGCGCGACCGCTTTTCGCGATCGGCGGCCGCCTGCCATTCGGTGGAAAGGGCCTCCGTTTGAGCCTCGAGGTCGCCCAACGGCAGCAGGCCCTGGTGCTCAGTTGAAACTCTCTTGCCGCGCAGGAGCAGGCCCTCGATGACCGCCTCGATCACCTGGTTTGTATTGGCTGGCACCGGGACGGACACACCCAGAGAGCTACGAATCGCCTTGTGCCTGCGGATCAGGACGTCGAGCACCAGGCCGTCGATCTGGTTGTCGAGACCGTAGTAAGTGACGACGCGCACAATCTTGCTGGGCTGGGCAAAGCGGTCGACTCGGCCCTCACGCTGCTCGTGGCGGGTGGGGTTCCACGCCAGGTCGTAGTGGATCACGGCGTCGAAGTGCTCTTGCAGGTTGATGCCTTCGCTCAAACAGTCGGTGCAGACCAGAACTCGCTTCGGCGCCGCGGCGAGCTCGACGACGCGATGTTCGCGATCGACGGGTGGAAGCTCGCTTGTGACCGAGATCACTTCGACGCCCCGGGGTAAGCGGCTGCGAAGCTCGGCCGCCACATAGTCAGCCGTGGCGATGAACCGGCAGAAGACGATGGGACGAAAGCCGTCTCGCAGCAGCTCCTTGACCAGCTTCACGGCTTTCAGGAGTTTCTCGTCGCCGTCGCCGCGGAGGGCATCGGCGTCGCGAGCCAGATCGAGCAGGCGGCGGTGGAGCGATTCGTCGCCGCCGGCGGCATCCGGTTCGGTGGGGTCTGCGCCGGGGGCGACGTCGAGCGTCTCGGTGCCCTCGTCTTCTTCCAGGTCGAAGACGGTGCGGCGGCCGATCTCGTCGACGTCCTCCGCGGTTTCGGCGCTCGCGACGGCGGCCCGGCTGCGCAGGGCCGCGGTTGCGGCGGCAGGGCTCGAGGCCATCGAACGAAGCAGGGCCAGAGCCGACCACCAGCGCACGCGCTGGCGGACGCGCAGGCCGCCTTGTTCGTCCTGCACGGACTCGCGCGCAGGGTGAGAACGCGGTCGAACAGACGTTTAAATTCGGGGGAGAGCTTGTAAGTCGATTCGGATTCGGCACGATCGGGAAATGGTGTGTCGGCGTCGAGATAGCGGCGGATGTCGCCGCGCCGGCGCTGGATGAAATGCTGCGCCAGCACGCGGCGCTCGTGCTCTCCATCCTTACCGCTCAGGTCGTCCGGCAAGGCGGCAAACTCGGGCTTGAGCAGGGCCAGGAGCGAGCGGAACGCCTCTTCCTTGCCGCTGTGCGGCGTGGCGGTGACGAGGATCAAGTGGCGATCACCGTCGCGCGCGAGCCCCTGGAGGAGCTGGTTCCTCAGGTGCCGGCCGGATGAGCCGGCGCCCTGTGATGCGCAGGTGTGTGCTTCGTCGACGATCACAAGCTCGGGGCATCCGCGGAGGAAATCGCTGCGTCTTCGGTCTGACTTGATCAGGTCGGTTGAAACGATGAGGTGCGGGTAGTGGTCAAAGAGTGATTCGCCCAGGCGCAGGTCGCGCTCGAGCCGTGTGACGGTGCTGGCCAGGAGCAGCTCGGCGGGGATGTTGAACTTGGTGCGCAGCTCGCCCTGCCATTGCTCGGCGAGGTGAGGCGGGCAGAGGACAGCGAGGTTTCGGGCTTCGCCGCGGTCGAGCAGCTCGCGGGCGATGAGGCATGCCTCGACGGTCTTGCCGATACCAACGTCGTCGGCGATCAGGAGGCGCACCGGGTCGAGCTTGAGCGCCATCAGGAGAGGCACCAACTGGTAAGGGCGGGGCTCGACGGCGATCTGGGCGAACGAGCGAAACGGCCCGGCGCTCGAGCGGAAGCCCAGCCGGACGGCGTCGCGCAGCAGCCGGCAGGAAGCGAAGTCGCCGACGCTGGTGGGATCAGGCAGGTTGAATCGGGCGGGCTCGACGCGCTCGAGCGGCAGGTAGATCCCGGTTGTCTCGTCCTCGGTGCCGCCCAGCGGGCGAAGCACGAGCAGGTCGTCGGTCGATTCGGGGAGTACGACCCATTCGCGGTCGCGTGCTTTGACCAGCGAGCCGACGGCAAAGCTCATCCCGGCCTCCCCGCGCCGAAGACGCTGGGATAGCGGGCGATGATGCGCGCCCAGTCGTCTTGATGCGTGAACCGGATGACGGTAAAGCTCAAGTCTTCGAGCCGCTCGGTTTGCTCGAGATCGCGATTGTGCCTGTCCGCGTACTGATGGATGGGACCGTCGATGTAGATCGCGGCGTAATGGCCTGTGTACACGAAATCGGGCCGCGTGCCGGCCTGGGCGATCAACTCCTGGGCGCCGGTGGGCAGCCGGTGCTCGCGCGCTTCGAGGAAGCGAAGCCAGGCTCGCTCGAGGTCTGAGCCGGCCAGGCGCATGAGTTTTTCGAGGTGCTCCGAACGGGAAGATTGAGCAGGGGCGGAGGCAACATGGGAGCGGGAGAGGAGGGTCAGCACAGGCTGGATCAACTGGCGGTCGAGCAGCGCGTGGTCGGGCTGGTTCCGGTAGCTCATGAGGCAGTCGTAGCACGCGGCCTCGCAGTCCTCACGGGCTCCGCGGCCGCGGCGAAGATCCTTGCCGGTTTCGGGGTCAAAATGGCAGATCCTCAGTGCCTCACGCGCGACTGCCGGCAGCGCCTGTGGGTCTTCGACGAGCCTGCGCAGAACACCGGCGCCGCCTTCGGCCGACTCGTAGATGAGGATCAACCGGCGCTTGTCGCGCGTGGGCAGCGGCTCGACTGCGAGCTCGCCGTCTTCGAGCTGAAATTGCACCTGGATGGCGTTCTTGAGGGCGGCTTGAAGGGAGGCGACGACGCCATCGTCGTGGTGCTCGTGAAATTCGACGAGCAGCGCGTTGCGCCGGTCCTCGACGTAGGGGATGACACGCGCGGTCCGCGGGGTGAGCGGATCGGTGTCCTCGTCTTCGTCGACGAGCTGATCGCTCCGCGCCCAGTAGCCGCGCTCGATGTCGAGCACGAACCCGTGCTGCGCTTTGTTGCTGCGGCGGTTCTCGCCAAGGTTGATTCGCCAGAGGGTTGCTGCCTGGCCGTAGGCAAGGGACGCGACCTGCTCGCCATCGTGAACGACCTCGGCGGTTCGGTAGCAGGGTCGACCGCCCTGCTCGCTGAACCGAACGGCGGTCTGGATCTCGTAGCCGAGACGAAGCCTCTCTTCCTCGTCGCAGTTGATGCGCTCACGGCGCTTCGTCGACACGTTTTGCAAGCGGAACAGCTCTTGCATCGCGGTGCCAAGCTCCTTGCCGCAGCGGTCGCAGACATCGGGGCCGGTCTGGCCTGGCATCGGGTGGAGATAACCGCACTGGGGGCACAGCTTGATCTGCTCGGTCAAGAGGCTTTCGGTTTCCTCGACCGGCAGGATCACGCGGTTGATCTGATAGCGCGAGCCTTCATGATAGAGGATGGATCGAGGGCCGAATTCCGAGATTGCGAGGAAGCGGGGCCTCGACACGAATTCGTCACGCGTTTGCCGCGCGCGGCGCGCGGGGATATAAGCAGAGAGCGGGAGCCGCGGGAAGTTGTAGCCGGGCAGAAAGCCCTCGCTCGCGAAGTAGCGATAGCTGTAGAAATCGGCCTGGGCGATATTGGTTGCCTCGGTCAGCAGCTCGAGCTGCGATTCGGCCTCGTTGCGCAGGAGCCTGGCTCGGTCCTTGTCCGATGACCTGCGCGAAGCGTCGCCGATGATGCGGTTCTGCAGCTCGCGCTGGGCCATGGCGGAACGGTAGAGCCCGCGCCAGCGATCGCAGGCTGCATCGAAGCGATTCAAGGACTGGTTGATCGCATCGGCGAGCCAGCTTTCGGTAAACCAGTCCGAGCCTCGAAGCTCTTCTGCGAGCGTGGCGAGTACCTTGCCGGCCCGTGAAAATGCTCGCTGGCGGGCGGACGCGCTGTCAAGGCTTGCGCGGACGGATTCGAGCAACGGGAGCTCGGGGTGCTTGCTCAGCTCGAGGATATCCTTGAGCGTGCTTCCCAGTTTCTGGTGCGTTTCCGCCAGCCAGATCGCGTGGACGTGCGCGCGGATGAGGTCTTCATTGGCGAGATCCATCCGGGGCGGTGTGACGGCACCGGCAACCATGAGCGCGGGGCGTTTGAAGAAATACTGATCGTGCGGGCTGCCGGTGGCGCAGTAGGAAAACACGAGGGCGGGCTGTCCGCTGCGTCCGGCGCGGCCGCTGCGCTGCGCGTAGTTAGCGGGGGTGGGAGGGATATTGCGCAGACTGACGACGTTGAGCTCGGCGATGTCGACGCCAAGCTCCATCGTGGGCGAACAGAACAGCACAGGCAGCTTACCCTCGCGGAAGCGATCTTCGCGATCCTGTCGGTATTCGTACGGGACCTGGGCGGTGTGTTCGCGGGCCTCGAGGCCAAGCAGGTCGCTGGCGATGTTGCGGTAGAATTCAACGAAGTAGGGATTGGTCCGGCCGCCGGAGTCGGGCTGGCTGGGAACGGCGATCGGGTCGTGAAATGCCTTCGTGCCGTCGCCGGCAACCCAGAGCATGGCCGAGGCCGGAACCTGGTAGCCCGGCGGGTCGCCGGGCGCGGCCGGCCGGGCGACAATCTCCACCAGCCCCGCGATCCGGAGGGCCTCGAGCAAGTCGCGGATGATCGCGAGGCGCTGGTCCAGGCCAAGCGGCGCGAACATGCTGGGAAACGTGGTGCGCCGGCCGAGGTACTGGCCGAAGCCCCCTTGCGGAGAGAGGTAAATGCTCTCGCGGTCGTCCCGATCGGAATTGCGCTCTGGGGTACAAGATCGTCGCGTAGTCTAGCTTCTCATTTTCATCCAGTGCCCAGGGCGGTGCCAGCTTCTGGCTGCTCAACTGCTGAATTCGCTCCTGGGCCGTTCGTTCCAGGTAATCGACCTTGATCGCAAGCGAGCGCCGCATGAAGTCGAGGAGCACCTTGGCAACGTCGCGCCGGGTTACATTCGGGGCGCCGGCCAGTGCGGGATGCTTGTCGGCCCAAACGTCGTGCGCCGTGCACAGCTCATCGAGCGACTGATAGCGGATCTCGAGCAGTCCGCATTGCTCGAGATTCGGCGCGGTGATTCGCCAGCCGCGGCGCAGGTCACGATAGAGCCGGTAAGCAAGTACTTGCCGCAGGGCGCGGCGCGTGTCATCGGCCTGCGAGAAACGGACTGCGGGATCGCTCGCGTATGACTCGAACGGCAAGTCGAGCGCATCGAACACCTTTTGTGCGAGTGCGTCATGGGTGATGCCCTCGGCACCGGCTTTCACGGCGGCTTTATAGAGGGCAGAGCGAAGCTGCCCGATCTCGACAAAGTCGTTGAAATGGCCTGCCTGGAGGCTGGCGTCCTGTCTGTTGTCTGTGAAGCTCAGGAGTTTCCGCGCGCCGGAGGGGAGGCCAGCGGCGCGCCGAAGCTCCCGAATCGTCGTGAGGGACAGAATGGTGGTCGCGGTGCTGCGACCTTCGGAGCTGAGCGTGGCGAGCTTGCCGAAATCGGAATGCAACCGAAAGCCATACGAGACTCCGCAGCTCAGACAGAACCGGAACGGCGCGGGGAGGAAGTGACAATCCAATCCACTTTCCGATTCGCGGGCATCAGGCCCGATGCGTACGGGACGAGGAAGCTCTTTCCGGCGGGACGACCGCAGCCGTGTTGCGCCCTTATGATCTTCAAGCCAATCATCGGGGAGTCTGGCCAGCACCGCGTCGGGGTCGGTGGGCCAGGGCTCCGCTGCACAAACATGGAGAAACCCGGGCTCCTCGCCCTCCTCCGCCTGAAGATCGGTTGCACCCCTGGGCGTGAAAACGCGGACGCCTGCCTCCTGATCGGCGGTCATTCGCACGGAGTAGTACTCCTGTCCGCACTCGCGGCAGAACACGAGCGGCAAGAGCACGCGGCCTCGGTCCCCGGGCACGAATTGCTGTCCCTGAAGCGTCACGTGCCGTTCATCTTCGGGCTCAACGGTCGCGTACACGGTGTCACCGCGACTGACGAACTGGTGGAGTCTGAAGGCGAAGCCCGGGAAGCCAGTCTCGGGGTTGGAGCAGGCGTAGCCGGCCATGAGTGCCGTCTGGATTTCCGCCGCGCACCTGCGCTCGTCAGTACCTGTCAGCTTCGAAAGCTCGGTGCTGGCACCGTCCTTGCCGGCGATGCCGCGAGGATGGGCGCGGACGAGTCGGGCGGTTTCATCCTCGGAGCGAAGCCCGAAGGTGGATTCAATCCAGACTGAGAGTGGGTCGGCGATAAGCCTCGCGTAATCAGCCGGTGGCGTGCTCTCGCCTGTCGCGAGGCGCTGTCTGAGGTCAGCGAGGAACCCGGGATCGCCGATGTCGCGATGCGCCGTGGCGCGACGAAGGGTTTCGCCGAGCACATTCTGTTGCAGGACTTCCGAGCCGAACAGATTGGACGCCACATCGGCGATCCTGGCGCCTGTTCGTCGAACGTGCCCTCGCTGGCCAGCGTGGCGGAGGTTCCGACACACTGGAGATGATCGGCCTCGAGCCGGTCGCGAACGCGGCGCACCAGCATGGCGACATCGCTGCCCTGGCGCCCGCGATAAGTGTGGAGCTCGTCAAGCACGAGGAATTTCAGGCCCTTGGCCGCGGCGATGAGATTGTCTTCTTCGGGGCGCGTCAGAATCAGCTCGAGCATCACGTAGTTTGTGAGCAGGATGTCGGGCGGGCTGGCAATGATCTGGTCCTTGCGGTCCTTGCCTTCTTGCCCGGTGTAGGTCGCGAATCGGACGGGGGCCTGGTTAGCTGGAAAACCGCGTAACAGGTACTTCTCGAGCTCACCGTACTGGCTGTTGGCCAGTGCATTCATGGGATAGACCACGATCGCCGAGATGCCCCGGCGCGCGCCTGGCGCAAGACGTGGTCGACGATCGGGATCATGTACGCCAGGCTCTTACCGGACCCGGTTCCGGTCGTCAGGACGTAGTTGGCTCCGCTGCGCGCGACGCGGATCGCCTCTTCTTGGTGGCGATGCAACCGCAGGGGCTGACCGCCTGAGTCGGCCTCGGATTTCTTGATGCGGAAGACGTCGCGACAGGTCGGGTGCAGCAGGCCCTCGATTACAAGCTGGTCGATTGTGTGGCCTGGCTCGAACGATGGGTTGAGCTGAATCAGCGGCTCGGGCCAGAGCAGCCCGGAATTGAGCTCTTCCTTGACCTTCGCACTGATTCGGTCGTCGCGAATCTGGATGAAGCTGCGGATGTAGTTCGCGTAGGAGTCAACGAGGTTGCGGCGAAGATTGAATACGTCCATTGGTCCTCCGCGACTCGACTGTCCGCTCCCCGAGCCATGAATGACGGATGGTCGCTCTTCCGGCCCGGAAGCGATAACTTCAACCGGCTTCGCGTTGAAGGGCAAACATCAGGGTACCATCTGCGGGCGCAGAGCAAGAAGCGCGTAGGTGAGGGGTGGACGCCGGGGACGTGCCGTTCCCTTAACCATTACGGGAGAAGGACGCGCGACAAATCATCAAAACGAACTCGGGGAGGAAATCCGAAGTTCGAAATCCGAAGCTCGAAATCCGAAAATCGAAGGGCTGGAGGAAGTGGCAAATCTTTGGAACGGCGTCGAGCCCGGGGGACGGAGGGCGGGCATCAGGACGGAGGGCTGGGATCGGGAGTACGAGCACGAGCAGCACTCAAGCTGACGGCGTTCGCTGGTCTCATTGGTAGGGCGGGGGGAGGAATACCGACTCGAAACGGACAAGAATCTTTTTCTTTTGGCAACTGGATCGCCGTTTGTGCGGATCATTCTTGGTGGGGGCAAATGTCAGTTGTCAGTTGCAGAATGCATCGAAACCCAGTGGCGATTCTCGTTGAAACTGGAATAGGGCGCGTGGAAACTGCCGCGCGCGGCACAGAAAGCGCGCACATCATTCTAAAGGGAACACTGGAACCGGCCTGATCGTTAAAACCCGAAGTGGGCCCAGAAATATATAGACATTTTTCGTTGCCGATTGCTGTCGGATGGTGTATACTAAAGGGAAAGAGAATGTACGCGCCTCATTGTCAGAGACGTAGCCTCATTCTCTTTTCCAGCATCTTTGCCCTGCTTCAATGAGGGGGTTTCAACCATCGACCTTCCCGTCTCGAACGAGTCCGTTCCTTGGCCTGCGAGGGCGCGTCGGATCAGCCTCGGCGATGCCGAGATCCGCGACTGGGGCCGGATGGAATTTCGCTGGAAATTGATCACGGATTATCACATTTTCGCACAGCCGGCGATGCTCGTGACCGCGAGAGAATCCAACTCGCAGTTGGACTTGCGCAAAGAGCTTCGACCTTGGCACGGGCGTGATAATTTTAAGGCACCCAGGCCGTCATTTTATCGGTGGCGCGCGAGGCAAAGCCTTGCCGCGGGGTGAAAAACGCGATTGGGAGAGAAAGGGATTTTTTGAAATTCGTACCATCCAATACCATTTCGTACCATTTCTTGGGGAAGCTCGCATCAATGATCGGAGGATGTCGTGAAAGAGTGTGTAATAGCAACTTGCGTTTGCACTCGGTTGTGGCATTTCGATCCGGATGTGGGAGCGGGGAGATTGTCAGGCTAAAGCCTAACCTACTTCGGGCATTTGCGTCGGTTGCGGGGCGGGCTGGTGCGGAATGTGACGAACGAACCCAACGCAGCTCAGGTGGCTGGAAATGCGTAACCTGGAATTAGAGTGAAGGTTGGATCACGAAAACACGCATGAACGGTGACTTGACAACGTGGCTGAATTTCGCGAACGAACCCGAGCGAGGGGAACGACCTGGTTCAAGGTCGGGTAGCGCACTGCTGAGCTGGTTCAGGTTCTCTGAGGCGATCTGCTTGACTTTCAGCACCCCCAACGACGACCGATCGGGCGACCGCGACACCCGTTTTGATTCGACCGCGTGTTCACAATTAACAAAGAAATCGCGCAAAGCCGTATCTCGTGACGTTGCAGCCGTCTCGATTGCGCGATTGCACTTTTTTTGGAGGCTTTTATTGCCGAAAGCCGAAACCGGGCACATATTCTACATAAGAGGAGGGTCGGCGAGCGCGCGATGCTAGCGCGATGGGCGGCTCGATCTGCTTGCCTACCTGCTCATCGATCTCGACTCATCCTGAGAACCGCGGTCAATTTCACGCATAGAGTGACATCCAATGCCAAATAGTGCCATCGGCAAAGAGGCTGAGATTCGCTCCGAAACCCAGGCCTTACCGCTCGGCGGGATGTCTGCGCGGGGCTTGGCAGCTTTGCCGTGTCATCAGGTGAGCGCAGGGTTTGCCCACCGGGCTCTGAACGATGAGAAGGGCGAGGATTGTCCGTTTTTTTTAATCATTTTTAATCATTTTTTATCACGGGGTAAGATGCTGATGAATCGACGGAAGCCATTTTCGCATGTGCACTTGCGGAGGGCGGCCGGACCGGATTCGGAGCGTGAGGCGCTTCGCCGGCAGCGCGGCGGTGATTTTGGGCCTAAGCGACGTGGTCAGGAGCGAGGTTTCAGCCTCGGATTCAGAGCGCTTGCCTCCGGGGTTGGACGCGCTATCGGGCAGCCAGAGGATATCGCACCTGCCGCGGTGTTCCTGGCGTCGTCCGACTCGGCCTGGATCACCGGTGAGACCTTCTACATTTCAGGCGGAGTTAGATAAGTCTCCGGATGCCATTGACAGATACCTGTACAAATGGGTAGTATTCCCTTCGGTGCTGATCTGCCGTCATCAGGAGCTGCCCATGTCAGGTCACCTGATCTCTCCGCGTCGTGAAGTTCGTCAGACCGTTCAGGAGCTTCGCCGGCATAGCGGGTTGTTCTCGTTCCGGAATGACGTCCTGCCGGCTCAATCCGTCCGTCGAAACAGCATATCGCCGGAGCTTGGCATTGGACCGGGCGGCATCGTGGAGTGCCTGGTGGCCAGACAGGGCGCAGGGGCTCTTACTGCGGCCATGCAAATCATGGCACAGTCCTCCTCTGCGGGCTGTGGATTCTGGGCGGTTGTGGATCCTGCGGGGGAGTTCTACGTACCTGCTTTATCGGGGTGGGGTGTTGATTCAGGCAGGGCAATGCTTATCCGTCCTCAGACTCGAACAGAAACGTGCTGGGCGATCGAGGAATGCCTGAGATGCCCCGGGGTCTCGGCTACGTGGGCCTGGGTCGACGAGCGAATTCCCACACGCGTTCACAGGCGCTGGCAACTGGCCGCAGAGGCCGGCGGGGGAATGGGTCTATTTTTCAGGCCAGTTTCAGCGAGAAGGCAGCCTGTTTGGGCCGAGTTGCGATTGCTGGTCACACCGATGCCTGGAGCCCAGGAGGAATCCAGACGATTGAATATCGAGGTTCTGTATCGCCGGGGAGGCAAGGGAGGCAGCGCCCAGGCCTGGGAGATCGACCATGCCGCGGGTTTTGTGCGTCTGGTTCCCGAGATGGCCCATTCAGAGGCTGCGATGCGCAAGGCCCGAGCTTAGACGCTCGGAGATCGTGCTGTTTGCCGCCCAGAATCAACGGCCTCTGATTACCGTCTGCAGTCTTGATGCGGAACGGCTCGGCGTTCGGATCGGTCAACCATTGGCCGAGTCCAGATCGCTTCTGCCCAAAGCCGTTTTCCTGCCTGCTGACTTCGTTGCCGACCGCGATGCCCTTTGCCAGCTCGCCCTCGACTGTCAGCGATTCACGCCTTCAGTCGGTCTGGAAGATGGCGTTCATCCCGAGTCGCTCTTCTGCGAGGTCACGGGTTGTACGCATCTCTGGGGTAGCGAGGCCCAGTTTCTCGAGGCTGTTCGCGACTACTGGATCAAGCGAGGTTTCCAGATCCAACTCGCGCTAAGCTCCACGTTGTGTGCTTCATGGGCGCTGCGCACACCTCAAGAACCTCTTTCGTGGAGGCGGGAGACGAAGAGCCGGCTATATCGAAACTCCCCGTGGCCGCACTGCGGCTGCCGTCTGTCGTCCTTGAGTCTCTCGAAGCCCTGGGCCTATGGACAATCGGCGACGTGCTGGGCCTTCCTCGCGAATCGCTGGCCAGCCGGTTCGGCGCGATCTTGCCTCAGAGGCTCGGCCAGGCTCTCGGTTCCATTCCGGAGACCTTTATCTGCGAGCGCCTGAGAGAGCCGTTTTCCGTCTTTCGCGAGTGGGACGTGCCAGTTGACGATCGTAATATGCTGGTATTTTTGTGCCGCCAGATGATCGAAGAGCTTCTGGCGATGGCCAGCCGGCTGGGCATGGGCCTCCAGGAACTAGAAGGTGAGCTCCACGCCGAAACCGGTCCCGTCTCGATCGACATTCGTCTGGTGGAACCCACGCAGGACGATCGGCATCTCGCTCAGCTCGTCGAGCTGCAACTGGAGCGCAAGACATCTCTTGGCGGCATCATCGCCGTTCGCTGGACCGCGCTCAAACTGGGGAGGCCCGAGCAAGCGCAGGGTAATTGGTTTGGTGACGATTCCCAGACGAGAGCCTCACGGGCCGTGAGCAGTTTAGTCGAGCGGCTCAGCAGCCGCCTTGATCCCAAGGCGGTTCTACGAGTAGAGGTGATTCCCGACGCGCAACCTGAGCACGCGGTCCGGCTCTTCCCATGGATGAACTTTCAAGCAAGGAAATCGGATAAGAAATCGGACTGTTTCCGTTTACCTCCAGAACAGTCACGTGCACGTCCTCTCCGGCTCCTCGGTGCGCCTGAGCCAATTGATGTGACCTCAATTATCCCGGATGGACCGCCGCTTCGCATGGCCTGGCAACGGGAAAACGTCCGGGTGGTCCATTCCTGGGGGCCGGAGCGAATCGAGACGGGTTGGTGGCGCGCCCAGGACGTCGAGCGCGACTATTATCGCGCCGAATGGGAAGACGGCACGCACGTCTGGATCTATCGCGACCGGCGCAGCGGCCGCTGGTTCCTCCACGGCTTCTTCGACTGAATCATCATGCCCGAACAGCCTCCTTCCAAACTCTATGTGCCGGAGCCCGCTCGGGACCTAGAGCCCGTGAAGACGCCTCCGGTCCGTTATGTCGAGCTTCATTGCAAGACAAACTTCTCTTTCCTAGAAGGTGCGTCCCACCCGAACGAGCTGGTTGCCGAGGCGGCCCGGCTGGGCTATGCAGGGATGGCGATCACCGATCGGAACAGCCTGGCCGGCGTGGTCCGCGCTCATGTCGCCGCCAAGGAGATCGGCTTCAAACTGCTGATCGGAGCCGAGATCACCCTGGTCGACGCCCAACCCGTCTTGCTCTGGGCCATGAACCGCGATGGTTATGGCCGGCTTTGCCGGCTCTTGACTCGTGGCCGTCGTCGGGCCCCCAAGGGGGAATGCCACCTCGCCTTTGCAGATGTCGCGGAGCACGCAAGCGGCTTACTTCTGGGCGCGCTCCTCCCACCCTCGGACGAAGACCCGTCCGAGCTATTCAAGTGGCGGGACGTCTTTCGCGATCGAACCTACGCCGTAGCCGAGCTGCATCGCGGGCCTCATGATGAAAGACGGCTGGGCCAGTGCCAGCGCGCGGCCCAGGCCGCGGGCGTTCCACTCGTCGCCGCGGGCGATGTTCATTATCACGATGCCCGCCGTCGCTATCTTCAGGATGTGCTCACGGCCATTCGACTCAAGACGACCGTCGCCGAGCTGGGCTCGAGCCGCTTTCCAAACAGCGAACGGCGGCTGAGGCCCCTCGAGGAGATTGTCGTGATCCATGCCGGTAGTCAGGCCGCCCTCTCCCGCACGGGCGAGGTGGCCGACCGCTGCGCGTTTTCCCTCGACGAATTGCGATATGAATATCCTGAGGAATTATGCCCGGCAGGCCAGACGCCGGGCTCTTACCTCGCGTGCCTGGTCTGGGCAGGGGCGCAAGAGCGATATCCCACCGGCGTCCCGGCCAAGCTGACCGAGCTCATCGAGCGTGAGCTTGCCATCATCGAAGAGCTGGACTACGCAGCCTATTTTCTAACGGTTTGGGACCTCGTCCGCTTTGCTCGCGACCGGAATATCCTCTGCCAGGGGCGCGGCTCGGCTGCCAACTCGGCCGTTTGTTATTGCCTGGGGGTCACGGCCGTTGACCCGGACCGGATCGACGTGCTGTTCGAGCGGTTTATTTCCAGGGAACGGGCCGAAGCCCCGGATATCGACATCGATTTTGAGCACCAGCGCCGGGAAGAGGTGATTCAGTACATCTACGAAAAGTATGGCCGCGAGCGGGCCGGGATGACGGCTGAGCTCATCACCTATCGCCCGCGTTCGGCCGTGCGTGACGTCGGCAAGGCCCTGGGCTTATCGCTCGATCGTGTCGACTCACTCGCCAATATCATTGGACACGCCGATACCGGCGACGGATTATTTGCCGAGCTAACTGAGGCAGGGTTCGACCCTGCATGCCGTCTCGGCCGCCAGTTGATCTACCTGGTCCGTGAGATCCTGGGCTTTCCGCGTCACCTGTCTCAGCATGTCGGCGGGCATGGTCCTCACCCGGCTGCCTCTGTGCGAAATTGTGCCGATCGAGAATGCCAGCATGCCCGGCCGCACCGTCGTCCAGTGGGACAAGAATGATCTGGATGCACTCGGCATCCTCAAGGTCGATTGTCTGGCGCTGGGGATGCTCTCGGCAATCAGGCGGTGCCTCGATCTGATCAGGCAGCACACCGCAGAATCCTTCTCGCTGGCCACCATTCCCGCCGAGGACCCGGTTGTTTACGAGATGATTCAGCGGGCCGACACGGTCGGCGTTTTTCAGATCGAATCGCGTGCGCAGATGAGCATGCTGCCCAGGTTAAAGCCCAAGGAGTTCTACGACCTGGTCGTCGAGGTGGCGATCGTGCGGCCCGGACCGATCCAGGGAAAGATGGTGCATCCTTATCTGCGGCGCCGCTGCGGGCAGGAGCCGGTTGTTTACCCCAGCGAAGCGGTGCGCGAAGTCCTCCAGAAAACGCTTGGAGTGCCGCTTTTTCAGGAGCAGGCGATGAAGCTCGTGGTGGTCGCAGCCGGGTTCACTCCGGGCGAGGCCGACCAGTTGCGCCGCGCCATGGGCGCCTGGCGGCGCACCGGCGCCATCACCAAGTTCGAGCAAAAACTGATCCAGGGCATGCTCGCCAACGGCTACACGGAGGAATTCGCCCGCAGCCTTTTTCAGCAGATCGAAGGCTTCGGTCTGTACGGCTTCCCGGAATCGCACGCGGCATCGTTCGCGCTGCTTGTCTACGTCTCTGCGTGGATCAAATGCCACTATCCGGCCGTCTTTCTGGCGGGGATATTGAACAGCCAGCCGATGGGATTCTACGGACCGGCGCAACTGGTGGCCGACGCGCGACGACATGGCGTGACGGTGCTTCCCGTTGACGTCAATCACAGCGATTGCGACTGCACGCTGGAGCGCCCCGGGCAAAACAGTGCGCTGGCCGTGCGGCTCGGCTGGAACACGGTCAAGGGGTTATCGCAAACCGCGGCGGAGACGATCGTCCTGAAGCGCACGGACGGGCCGTTCATCACGTACGGCGATTTCGTCGCACGCACCGGATTCACCTCGGCAGTCCTGTCTCGGCTGGCCGCCGCAGACGCGTTCCGCTCGCTCGCTCTGGACCGCCGGCCTGCCTACTGGATGTCGCTGGCGGTGACGCCGCTTGAGCCGTTGCTGGCGAGTCTCCCCGACGAGACACCGCCCGAGTTACCGCGGCTTTCGCCTGTGGAGGAAGTCATCCATGACTATCACGCTCAGCGGCTTTCTTTGCGAGGCCATCCGTTCAGCCCATTGCGTGAGACCCTGAACGCCCAGCACGTTGTGACGACGGCCGATCTACAGGATTTGAAAGGGAACCGTTCCTACCGCGTTGCCGGATTGGTTCTGGTGAGGCAACGCCCGGGAACGGCGAAGGGAGTGACGTTCATGACGATCGAAGATGAGACCGGCAGCGCCAACCTGATCATCTGGCCCGATGTCTGGGAGCGCTATCGCAAAGTCGGCCGCCTCGCACGGGCCGTTCTCGCCTCGGGCAAGCTGCAGAAGCAGGACGGCGTGACCCATCTGATTGTCGCTCGACTGCAAGACCTGACGGACCAGCTTCCCAATCTCGGCCGGGTTTCCCGGGACTTTCATTGATGATCCCGCGCCAGGAAACTTCCTGGTCGCCGATTGTTCCAGATGGCCTCTCCTGCGACGATACACACCTGCAGGCGTTTGCAAACGAACCGCCCCGGAGGATCGCATGACGCAATCATCCCTCCCGTCCGCAGATTCAACCATCGAAACGGCGGCTCCTTCAATCGAGCCGGAGTCATATTCGAGCCCCGCTTACGCCTGGTTCGTCGTCGGCCTGCTCACGGTGGCATACGTCTTCTCGTTCATCGACCGGCAGATACTCAGCCTGATGGTCGCCCCCATCCGGCACGATCTGGGCATCAGCGACTTCCAGATGAGCTTGCTGATGGGGGCGAGCTTCGCCGTGTTCTACTCGCTCTTCGGCATCCCGCTGGGCTGGCTGGCGGATACGAAAAGCCGCCGGCTGCTGATCACCGCGGGCGTCGCGCTCTGGAGCGTGCTCACCGCCGGCTGCGGGTTGACCAGGAAGTTCTGGCAGCTTGCCTTGATGCGGATGGGGGTGGGCGTCGGCGAAGCGACGCTTTCGCCGGCAGCCTACTCTCTCATCTCGGATTACTTCCGGCCCGAATTGCGGTCGACGGCCATCAGCGTTTATTCGATGGGAATCTACCTCGGCGCGGGGCTGTCGTTCATCGTCGGCGGCGTGGTCATCAAGCTCACTTCGGGTCAGGAGGATTTCGTCATACCACTCCTCGGCGCCGTGCGCGCCTGGCAACTGGTGTTCTTCCTGGTGGGCCTACCGGGGCTGCTCGTCGCCGTGCTGATGCTCGCGATTCGCGAGCCGGTGCGAAAGGGTCTACACTTGCAGAAGGAAGGTACCGGGGTGGCGCGAACCATGTCGTCCGCTCTGGTCTGGACTTACTTCCGCGACAACCGCATGACCCTCGGTTGCCTCGACCTGGGTGCTGCTCTGGTTGCCCTGAACGGATATGGCGCCTATGCCTGGATTCCCACTTTCCTGCAAAGACGATTTGCCTGGACGCCCGGTCAGACCGGCGTCGTATTCGGCTTGATCGTGGCGGTTGCCGGCACGCTCGGGATCGTCGCCGGAGGCTATCTGGCCGATTCGTTGCGAAGCCGTGGCCGCAACGACGCGAACCTGGTGGTCGCCTTGCTGGCTGCAGTCGCGGGAATACCGTTCGTGGTGGCGTTTCCGCTGGCCCCAACCGCAACCTGGTCGATGATCTTTGTGACGCCGGTGGTTTTCTTCGCCAGCATGCCGTTCGGCGTCGCGCCGGCCGCCATTCAGCAGATGATGCCGAACAGGATGCGCTCGCAGGCCTCAGCCCTCTATTTGTTCGTGGTCAGCTTGATCGGCATGGGCATCGGTCCCAGCCTTGTGGCCGCGCTGACCGACAACATGTTTGGCAAAGAGAACATCGGTTACTCATTGCTTTGCGTTGGGGTCTTTTCGTACGTCGGGGCCGGGTTACTCTTGTACCTCGGACTCAAGCCCTACCGTCGCAGCCTGGAATACTTGAAGGAATGGAGCCAGAGCCATGCCTGACGATGGCGGCCCGCGCGACGGAGCCGGCGCGCTGCCCAGTCGAGTAGGCTTGAGGTTGGTCGCGACCCTGGTCACGCCCGTCGATGGGGCGGGCCGCGGCTCGATCGGGCTATCAGTGAGCAATGCCCACCAGCGCAGAACCGCGGCGTTTCTCTGCGACGTCCGGTCAGGAGTTTGCGACGCTCTTGGAGAAGTCGAACCCGAGTCGGAAACCGCCGGCGGCCTGCTCGAGGAGCTGGAAGACCAGGCTGAGGCGGACTGTGCCCGAGATGTTCCTGACCTGGCCCTGGGGCTACTCTCAGGAAGCCTCACGACGTGCGCACGTGTCGTTCCACCCACGGTGCGCGAGTGGCTCGACCTCATGCTGGGACCGGAGTTTCAAGCCTCGCCCGTGACGGCGACCATCGCCGGCATCGACCCATCATCGATTTCCGCCGCGGAGATGGCCGCTCGGGTGCCCGCGCTGCTCGAGAGATGCCCATCCTGGCTTGATCTCTCGCCGCTGACATTCGAGCTTGCGGAGGAAATTCGACTCCGCGAAGGAAGTCCACACCCCGACCCCGCCCGCGATGCCGGCGTGTACCGCTTCCTGTTCGAACGCCGCCTGATCGGGCGCCTTGAGCTCTATCGGCGAATGCTCCTCTGGATGGCCTGGTTCTGGAAGAGTGCGGGATTAAATGACCTGTCAACCCTGGCACTTGCCTGCGCAACCGAACTGTCGGACGAGCAATATGCCGTGCCATCCCATCCGTTCACCGTCGAGCTTACCACGCGAAGCCTGCTGGCCGCTCAGCACCTCTCCGGCGACACAATCAACCCACGGCATCGCCGATGATCGGCTCGAAGCCGAAAACACGCCGCATCGCGCCGGCGCGCCTTCGGCTTCGATTCAACCGAGATTGGTGATGGAAGAGATCACTTCTTGGCGGGCTTTGCCTCGGTTTTCGCCGGCGCCGCAGGAGCCGCCTTCATGTTGCCTTTGGCACCTTTCTTCTCGGCGGCT
This sequence comes from uncultured Planctomycetota bacterium, assembly GCA_963823665.1. Taxonomy (GTDB): domain Bacteria; phylum Planctomycetota; class Planctomycetia; order Isosphaerales; family Isosphaeraceae; genus CAVXHV01. The sequence goes on along the minus strand of CAWGMQ010000005.1, from coordinate 1,372,842 downwards.
TTCTTCTTCTTGGCGTTGTCGCGTGCGTCACCCATTGACAAGTCTCCTCTTGGTCGTGAAATGAGGGGAAACTCATACGGAGCTCGGCCTCTCTTCTCGTAGAAAGAACGACACATCGTAGCATGCCATTCTATCTCGATCGTATCAAGAGAGATCGTAATGAAATTTGCCCCCTCGTTGCGTTTTCATAGCAAAACGGGATCGAAGCACTGGAGCGATCAAGCCCCCTCCCAGTAGCGGTTGCCGACTGCGGCCAGCAATGCCCGTTTTACCACGGTCTTGGTCAAGGGAACCTTGTAGGCATTCATGGACAGAGGCGCCGCCCCGGTCACCGCGGCTTCGCTTGCCAGTGCCGCAGTTTCCACGCTGACCCGCTTGCCGGTGATCGTGTTCTCCGCCGCCACGCTCCGGAATGGCACCGGAGCCACGCCGTAGATGAAGATCCGGGCGGAAGAAACCGTGTCTCCGTCAAGCATCAGGTTCACCGAGGCCAGAACGATGGGCCAGTCCTGGGCTTGTTTGTGGCGTGCCTCGTAGGAGGCGTTCTTGCCCTTGGCCGCGGGAATGGCCACCTTGGTGAGGATCTCCCCGGGCCCGAGCGTGAACTCACTGTCGGTCTCTCGCTTGGGAACCTGGTACAGCTCCTCGACTTTGACGGTGCGGTTGCCCTTGGGGCCCGTGATGGAAGCCTGGGCGTCGAGTGCGCACAGGGCCACCGCCAGGCTCGACGCGCTGACGAAGAGCGCATCGCCGTCGGTCATGAAGATCGCGTGGTAGCGATTGTCGCCGGCACGCACCAAGCTCTTGCCATCCTTCATGCCGAGCAGCCCATGGCCGCCGCGGAAATACCAGCACCGCGGCCGCTGCAGCAGGTTGCCCCCCACAGTGGCCATGTTGCGGATCTGGGGCGAGGCCAGCTCGAGCGTTGCCTGCCAGAGCGCCGGGTAAGCCTCGCGAATGCCGGCATTCGCCACGATGTCGGAGAGCCGCGTTCCCGCGCCGATCGTCAAGCCGGTCGACTTGGCTTCGCCCGCTATCCCGGCCATCTCCTTGATATCCTTCAGATAGACCACGCGTTCCGGAGAGGAAACGTAGTCTTTCATCCGGCTGATCAGGTCGGTGCCCCCGGAGAGGGCGGCCGCCCCTGGCGCTCCCATCAGCTTGACGGCTTCATCGATTGTGGCCGGCGCTGCGTATTCAAAGGCTTTCATGGTTCACGCCTTCCCTTCTCTGGATGCGGTGGCCAGGGCGTTCAAGACATTCCTTGGACTCATGGGCCAATCGGGCACCCGCACACCGATGGCGTTCGCGACCGCATTGCCGATGGCCGCGGCCGTGGCAATGGTTGGAGGCTCGCCCACACCCGCGACTCCACGGCCTTTGATCTCGTCGGGCTCGTAAGCCCGCACGATGATCTCGGGTATGTCGGCGGCCCCTGCCAGCTTGTACATCTCCATGTCAGAGTTGAGCATCGTGCCGGTTGTCGGATCCACGACCCGCTCTTCGAACAGGCCGTAGTTGAGCCCCATGATCACCCCTCCGTACACCTGGCTCTCCCACGTCAGTTTGTCGATGATCAGGCCCGAGTCCTGGATGGCGACGATCTTCTTCAACTTCACCTCGCCGGTCTCGACGTCGACGGTGACTTCGGCAAACTGGCAGCCTGCCACGCCGCCGTTGGCCAGCCCGTCCTGGAACGAGCCCGTCTCCGAGATTGCCGACGTGCCCAGCTTGCCGCAGGCGTCTTTCCAGCTCATGATCGGCTCGCCCGCACGCCAGAGCTGGCCGTCTTTGAGCGTGAGGTTCTCGGGTGTGGCCTGCACGGCGGGAGCGATCTTCTTGAAGAACGCATCACGCGCTTTCGTCACCGCATCAAGTGCCGGCGGCGCCATGGACGGGGTGGTCGTCGACCCGCCCGAAGCCTGCCCGGGCGGATAGTGCGAGTTGCCGATGCTCGAGGTGATGTCGGTCGGCTTGAGCCCCAGAATCTCGGCGGCGATGATCGCCAGGACAGTCCGGATACCGGTGCCCAGGTCCTGCGTGGCGCACTTGGTTTCGACCGACCCATCTGGGTTGATCGTGCACGAGACTTGCTTGTCTCGTCCACCGGGGCCACCGCCCCACTGGTGCAGAGCCACGCCCATCCCGTGCTTGATCGGCCCGGCGCCGTTGCTCCCTCGCGGCTTGCGTTTCTGGCTCCAGCCGATCAGTTCGGCACCCATCTTCAGTTCGGCCTGGTATGACGGCGTTCGGAAATCCGTCGGGTTGAGATTCTTCAGGCGGAACTCGATCGGGTCCATTCCCAGCTTATCAGCCAGGTCGTCCATCGCCGCCTCGGTGAGCGCACAGCTCTGCGGATGCCCGGCGCCCTCATGGCCCGCTGATTGCCGAAATTCGTCCGCACTGCTGACTGCGTCACGGCCGTGTCCGAAATGCTGTACACGTAAGGCAACGTCACCGGCCCGCTGCCGCCGACCCCTCCGGTGCCGTGTGCGTCGGCAATCATGGCCACGATCGTGCCCTCGCGGTTCGCACCCAGCTTGATGTGCGCTGATGCGCTCGGCCGGTTCCCGGCCGCCAGGTGCTCCTGCACCCGGTCCAGGAACATCTTGACGGGCCGTCCGCCGGCCATCTTCGAGAGCTGGGCCGCCGTCCTGCCCCATAAATCAGCGCCGAACTTTGAACCAAATCCGCCCCCCATGTAGTCGGTGTAAACCGTCACGTTGGCCGGTGGGACCTTCATGAGATTCGCAAGCTCGCCCGCCACACCCATGACGTTCTGTGTGCTCGCCCAGCACACGAGCTTGTCCTCGCCTTCAAACTTCACGGTCAGCCCGTGCGTCTCGAGGCACACATGCGTGATCATCGGCACGGAGTACGTCCCCTCGATGATCACTTCAGCAGTGGCCATTTTATCCACCGGCTTACCACGCGTTTGCGTCCGCCCCTGGTTCACATTGCCGCGATCAAAGACCTTCGGCGCCCCTTCCGCCATCGACAGCGCTTCCGTTGCAACATGCGGCAGCACTTCATATTCGACCTTGATCGCGCGAATCGCATCCCGTGCCTGGTTTTCGGTCTCAGCGGCAACGGCCGCGATGTCGTCCCCGTGAAAGTTCAGCGGCGCACCCGCCTTGGCGATCGTGATCACGGCCTTCACACCTGGCATCCTCTCGGCCGCCGACGTATCAATCGACTTGATCGTGGCGCGGGCGTACGGGCTGTACAGCATGACGCCGAAGAGCGTCCCTTCCGGCCGCATGTCCGACGGGTACTTGGCCTTGCCCGAGGCTTTGGCCAGCCCATCCAGTCGTGGCACACGCGTTCCGATCAATCGCGGATTTTCAGGCCACTTTGCCATGGTTCACGCTCCTTTCATGGCTTTGGCCGCGGCAAGCGCCGCATTCAGAACGCCCACATAGGTGCCGCACCGGCAGATATTGCCGTCGAGCCCCTTACGCACTTCGTCGATGGTCGGATTCGGGTTCTTGTCGAGGAACGCCTTGCAAGACGTGACAAACCCCGGCGTGCAGTAACCGCACATGAGCCCATCGTTTTGATGAAAGGCGTGAGGCACGCTCTTCTCGTCCGTTCCGAAGCTCTCGATCGTCTCGATCGTCTTGCCCTGGCACGAGATCGCCAGCGTGGTGCACGAATACACGGGATCGCCGTCGACGATGGTCGTGCAGGCCCCGCAGCTCGCCCGGTCGCACACCCGCTTCGGCCCCGTGACGTCCAGTTGGTGACGCATCACGTCAAGCAAAGTGCTCCGGGGCTCGATGGTGCAGTCGCGATCGGCGCCGTTGATCTTGAGCTTGACATCAACCGCACCCGAAACAACCTTCGGCCCTTCCTGTGCGGCCCTGGCCTCGTCGAGCGCAAGGGTTGCCTGGCTGGTCAGAACGGCTGTGGCGGCCGCCACGCCGGAACCCCGCAGGAAATCGCGACGGCTGTGGCCGGAGGGCCCACCGGGTTTTCTGGGTTCTTGTTCTCGCATCGAGCCGATCTCCCGTTCTATTTCGCCCCGAACGTCTATTGCTTCATCCCTGATCCATCAAGCTTCCATTCAAGCCGGGCGGGTCGGGTCCGGCCCACACCCGGTTCGGGTTCCCTCATCAAAACAATTACACTACGCCGCGCGCGCCAGGCGGCAAGAGCCCGGCGCGGGAAAGTCGGGGGCGGAGCCAGCCAGCTTGAGAAGCGGCATGCCTCGCGCCTCCCACCCGCCCGGCCCAAAATCCAAAATCTAAAATCCAAAATGGTCATGGCGGTGTCTCCGTGCCTGGGTCAAAACGCACGAACATCGAGGCCAGCAGGAACAGCCAGAGCGGGACCTCGGCCACGAGCAAGACCCAGGCAACAGCCGCGAATACCGGGAGCTGGAATCCGCTCAGCACATAGGCAAGCCCGGCCAGACCAGCCGGGACACCCATTGCTGGAATGAGGACCAAGAACTGGAGCAACATGAGCAGCATCATCCGCCCGACCATCTGGAAGTCGGCCGAGGTCCCCGGGGCGAATCGGACCGGGTAGATCAAGAACAGCGTGTTGGAGAGGGCAAGCATCACCAGATCAAAGGGGACCAGAAATGCCATGACTGTAACGACGAGCGCGGCGTTTCCACCGGCTCCGAGCAGACCGATCAGCAGCACGAGCTGAATCCCCGCGAGCAGCACGACACCACCGGCCAGCTCGCCGGCCGCCACCGCCAGAGGAGCGACCGGTAGCGACTTGAGAACGTCCATGTGCACGATGTCGCCGCGAAATCCCCAGGGAAGCTGCATCGAGAAAATGAACGTCAGATACGCCATGAATCCCACGCCCATCATTGACACAAAATCGCCGCCTGGCCGGCTGCGGTTCGTGACGAACGCCATGACCGCGATCACGATGCCGATTCCCAGCGAAATGATCAGGGCATACCTGGACGTGCGCATCGCGATCAAGACCTGCCGCCATGCCAGCGGCCCCACCCCGCCCAGCCAGGGAAGCCGGCCGAGGCGCATCCGCGACGCTTTTGCCGAAACCGGCAGCGCGAGCCCACCCCCTTGCTTCATCTGCTGAATCCGCTCGTACAGCTTCTGGCTGACGTGCGCAGCCGACTCGATGTAATCGGCGTCCAGCTTAAAGATCAAAGCCAGAAGCCCCAGGTCGATCGCCAGCGCCCCCGCCGACCAGCAGACCAGCTCGGGGAACCAGTTCGTCGCCAGGATCGCATGGCTGAAAACCTCGAAAGGCGCCAGCAACACCATCCCGGCCCACGATCCGCGCAGGCTTCGAGCCAGCTCCGCGGGGCTCTGTAACGGAGTTTGCCACAGCATCTGAGCCAGTGCCGCGAAGGCCAGCACGCCGATCGACAGGAGGACCAACCGTCGCTTGCTGTTGTACGCATGCTCCGAGACGATCTGCCCCACGAACGCCGTTGCCAGCGCAAGCAGTTGCACAAACCCTAGGGCCAGGAAGATGCCGACAAAGGCCGCGAGCCACGAATTCAGATAGATCAGACATGACGTCGCAAAAATCAGTGACATCAAGATCAGGCCGACCAGCAGCTTCGTGAGCTTGAAGACAAGGATGTCCCGTCGATGGAACGGCGCCGGGAACAGGAAATCGACTTCGGAAGGACTGAAGTAGAGGGCCCTCTCGCCCGCCGAGGTGAAGATGAAGAGCAAGGTCACGCCCAGCAGCAAGAGCGGCAAGTACGGCTCGGCCAGGCCGCGGAAGAACTGGCCCGCCGGGTTGTTTCGCATCGTGGCGATGAACAATGAGGGCCCGATCCCCATCGCGAAGATGCCGATCATGAAGACGATCAAGAACGCCCCGCGCACGGTGCGTGCCCCGCGAAACAGCCGTCGCACGTTCGCTTTGAACGTGAGCAGCGTCAGTTTGTAAAGCGCTGGATGCATCGGTGCCGCGTCAAGATCGGATGTGTGTTTCGGTGGCCCGGAAGAAGACATCCTCGAGCGAGGTGACGGTGTCGTCGCCTTGCAGCCCTTTATACTTCGCCCGGGCCTCGTCGAGCGAGCCATAGAAAAGACAGCGGCCCTTGTTCAGGATCAGCAGGTGCGTGCACAGGTCTTCGACGAGCGTGAGCAAATGTGAGCTGACGACGACGGCGGCGCCGGAGCGGGCCCGATCGGCGATCGACGCCTTCAGCGTCCGGATTGCGTACGGGTCCAGTCCCGTGAGCGGCTCATCGAAGAGAATGGCCTTGGGGTCGTGCAGGTACGCACAGCAAATCGCCACCTTCTGCCGCATGCCGCGCGAAAGCGTCTGGGCCAGCTCCTTCCGCTTTTCAACCAGCTCGAACTGCTCGAGCAGGGCCTCGCCTTTGGGAACGAAGTCATCCACGCGGTAAGCCGAGGCGATGAACTCCAGGTGCTCCCAGACCGTCAGGGCATCGAACAGCTTCGGGTCGTCCGGGATATAAGCCAGCTCGCGCTTGGCGGCGATTGGATCTTGAACGACGTCATGCCCCGCGACAAACAACCGGCCGCGAGTCGGCCGAATGATCCCGGCCAGCGCGCGCATCGTGGTTGTCTTCCCCGCGCCGTTGGGCCCGACCAGCCCCATGACCGCCCCGGGGCTGACCTCGAAGCTCAGTCCGTCGACGGCCACGAGTGCGCGATAGGTCTTGTGATAGTCTTCGACTCGGATCAAGAGTGTCCTCGATTCTACAGCCGCAGCCGCCGCTTGAGCTCGAGATAGCGCTCGATCGCCCGCGCGGCAACCTGGTCAGCGCGGCAGTCCAGGACTTCGACACCCGAGCGCCGCAGCTCCTCGAGCAACAGCGTTCGTTCATACATCAGCTCCGTGGCGACGCCCACGCGATAAAGTTCTTGAGGTGTGCGCGGCTCCAGCAGCTCATTCTCTTCGATCGTTTCGTCGGCGATCGTCACGACCAGCGGCAGATGCCGCGGTGTGAGCACGCGAAGGTAGACCATCATGCGGCGCGCTGCCTCGGTCACCGTGATGTCGGTGAACAGAATGAATAGCGTTCGCCGCGAGTTCCGCTTGGCCGCAAGGGTAAGCGCCGCCTCGTAATTCGGTTCCACCAGCCGCGGCAGCTTGGCGTAAAGATGCTCGAGCACCGCCTTCAACTGCGCTCGCTCCCGGCGCGGGTGAAGATAGGCGTCGACCTGGTCCGAAAACGCGATCAGGCCCAGGCCGTCTCCTTGCCCCAGTGCCGCGCGGGCCACGAGGATCGCTGCTTCGAGCATGGCGTCGAACTTCGTTCGATGGCCGCAGAACGTCGACAGTGCCCGGCTCGAATCGACGAGCAGCACGACCTGCTGATGCCGCTCGACCTCGTAGTTCCGGCTGATCGGCCGCGATAGCCGCGCGGTCGCCTTCCAGTCCACCCAGCGAATGTCGTCCTGGGAGCTGTATTCGCGCAGCGACTCGAACGCCGTGCCGGCGCCGCGCCATCGATAGCGGTGGCTCCCCGCCTGGCGAAGAAGCGCTCGCCGCTCCGCCAGCTCGGCCGCCTTGGCGTTGGCAAGGTGTGGAAGACACGGAACTTCCAGCCGCGCCCGCAGCTTCTTTTGCGACCACGCCAGGCCCATCCGCCCGCGAACTCGGAAGTCGAGATCGCCGAACGCGACCATGCCGCGCGCCGTGGGAATCAGCTCGTACTCCAAGGTCGTGCGCGACCGCGGCGGCGCTTTCAGCTCGAGCACGTGTGGGTCGGCCGTCGCGCCCTCGGGCACGCGGTCCGAAAGCACGAGCTCGAGGGGGAACGCATTGGGGTTCTCGATCACCCACCCAATGCGATTGGGTTGCTCCACGTAGAGTTGTGCCGGTGCCTCGCGATCGAGGCGCAACCGCACCTGAGTGCCCGCAATGAAGCCGTCTGCGAGGAACGCGGCGATGATCACACCCATCAAGATCCACGCCGTTTCGATCGCTCCCGGTGTGCCGCGTCCGTTCAGGACCACGACAAGCGGAACCGCCGCCAGCCACATGAATCGTCGAGTGGGTATGATCATATCGCTAGCGTGGCACTTCCACCTGAGCCAGTGCCCTCGTGAGCACGCGGTCGGGAGTCTCGGCTGCAATCTGAGCTTCCGGTGTCAGGAGCAGCCGATGGCGGAGAACCGCCGGCGCCGCCGCCTTGACGTCATCCGGTGTCACAAATTCGCGCCCATCCAGCCCGGCAAGCGTTTTGCTCGCCAGCAGCAAATGCACGGCCGCCCTTGGGCTGGCGCCCACCTGGAGATGCGGAGACGAACGAGTCGCCCTGACCACGTCAACCAGATAGCGCATCACCTGCGGGCTGGTCTTCACGCCCACCAGGTCGTGCCGCGCTGCCAGCACTTCCTCGGGGTTGGTTACCGGCACGAGCTCCTGCTGCGCAGCAAGATGCAGGTCCTTTCCCTGGTCATAGGCCTCGAGTATCAAAAGCTCCTCATCCGCGCTGGGATAGCGCAGCAGGATCTTGGTCATGAAACGGTCGACCTGCGCCTCGGGCAGCGGATACGTCCCTTCGTACTCGATCGGATTCTGTGTCGCCACCACCGTGAACAACGGCGGCAGCGAATACGTCTGCGTTCCCAGCGAGACCAGGCGTTCCTCCATCACCTGCAGGAGCGCCGCCTGCGTCTTGGGCGGGGCCCGGTTGATCTCGTCGGCCAGCAGAATCGTGGTGAAAATCGGTCCCTTGCGCAATTGAAAGCTCTGCGAGGCGAGCTGAAAGACCTCGGTGCCGAGAATATCGGAGGGCATGAGGTCCGGCGTGAACTGGATGCGCTGGAAGTCGGCGTTGAACAACCGGGCGAGACTCTTCGCCAGTAACGTCTTCCCCAGCCCCGGAACGCCTTCGAGCAGCACGTGGCCGCCCGCATAGAGCGTGGCCAGAAGCTGGTCGAGCACATCGTCCTGACCGAAGAAAACCCGGCGCAGGCCGGCCTTGAGCCGGCCCGCGTGTTCATGAAGCTGCGCGAGTTCCATAGACTTTCTTCCGAAGCTGAATGAGTTGGTTTACAAGATCGATGGCTGTCGTTGGAAAAGCAGGCCGCTCCGCTTTCTTCACGTACTGCTCGGCCGTTTCCAGGATCGACTCGACCGAGGGCGGGCAGTCCGGCGACGAGCGTGAAAACTGGCGAAGCCGCCGCGCCACCGCTTCAACCACGAGCGGTGCCGCCCGCGCCCGCTCGTAAAGCGCAGCGACGGCGTCGATGTACTCCTGCGCCGTCCTCCGCTCCTGCTCGACATACGGCTCAACCGGCTTGAGCCGGACGTTCCGGCCAAACCAGTAAAAGCCCCCCCAGACCACGCCCAGCCACAAAAACGCCGTCGATCCCGGCAAGTTCAAGAAATAGACCAGAAACGACTCGGCACGCCCGTGCCCATGCCGGTATTCATCGAATGCCAGCACGCCGCCACGAAGTTCGCGGTTGAGCACCGCCGCCAGCACGCGCGCGTTGTCCGCATGGTCCAGCCCGCTGTTCGTCCACGCAAATTCATCGAGCAGCACATAGACCGCCCCGCGCCGAACCGGGATCCGAAACAAAACCCCTCCGCGTGCGTCCGCGGCAAGCTGCCAATCCACATCTTTCGGAGCGCTCGCCGCGTTCGACGAGGCCTTTCCTGTACCGCCCGGCGCGGCTCCGGCCGCCGGCTGAGAAGGCACTGTCCACCGCGGTCCGTTCGCATCGACCTCGAGCGCTCCTCCGAAAATGTCGGGAGCCCGGGCTGTCTCGAGCTCGCGGTTAACGAAGACCTTCTCGAATGCCTTGTAGACCGATCCGCTTTCCTGAAACGTCGGCGGAATCAGCTCCTTGCGCATTTCCGACGGCAACGTTCCGGGCTCGCCCGTCACGACGATCAGGGTATTGCCCCGCGCCACCCACTCCCGCGTCGTCACCCAGTTCGCCGTGTCCAGGCTCTCCCCAGTCGGCGACCACGACCCATCCCCCATCGTCACGATGCAGTTTCCCTCGACCGACCGCAGCGACCGCGAAGCCTCCCAGATCGGATCCCCCAGAACCTTGACTGGAACGCCGATCCGTTCGGCCCAGCGATACACCCCCGACGCCCCTCCTGTGCCGTTTTCCTGCGCGCAGCCGGAGAGCGCCGTCCGGTAATTCACCCGCAGCCGGCTCTCGAGCAAGATCAAGCTGATGACGCCCAGTGCCACGATCCCCAGCAAAACCCACCGGGCCCGCGTCGGTTTACTCAGCGACGAGCTCCTCCCCGTTGATCAAAAGCTTGCAAAGGCCGATCGCTTCCTGAGCCTCGGCGGGCCCCGCTTTCTCCCGCCCGTACCAGACGCGCTCATAAATCCGCGCCAGGTGCGCAAACCTCGCGGCCAGGTCCTGGTGGGGACGAAGCTCCCTCTGATACTCGCGATTCGTTCGCGTATTGTCGTACCGCAACAGCCCTTGCTTTTCCAGCCGCGCGATCAGCGCCAGAAGCGCCAGCCGGATCGCATCGGCAAATGCGCGGGCGGCAAACGCGTCACTGGCTTGCATGAATAAGTCAGATGGCTCCGGCAGAGTCTGCCAGCCTGCCGTGGTCGCGTCGTTCGCGCCCGGCGCCCCGCCGCTCCCAAACCACCGCGCGATCACGGGCAGATACTTCAGCAGCGGAGACAGCTTCCACATCGCCCAGCCCAAAACCACCACCGCGACCAGCCAGATCAAATTCATCCCCTCCGACCAGTCGCCTCTCAGCACCGCGTAAAGTCCGCGGAACACGCGGAAGATGTAGCGCGCGACCTCGACGATGAAATCCCAAACCGGCTTGAGCACCCGGCCGATCCATTCCAGAACTCGCTGCAAGAACGCCAGCGGTCCAGTGAGCTGAACCGTCCTCGATTCAATATGTTTCCACCAGTAATCCTCACCCCCGAGCACCTCTCTGGCAGCAACCCCAGGGTCAACCCCGGTCGCTGCCCTCTTTTGAGCCCCTCCCTCCCTTCCTCCCTCTTGAGAAGGGGGGGCCAGGGGGGGTGAGCCAACCCCGTCCGCCCCCGCCTCCCGGTACAGCGTCGTGGTCTCTCGACTTGTCTCCCTTTCCCCCCCTTGAGAAGGGGGCGCCAGGGGGGGTTCTGCCCCAACCACGCGCACCGTCCCCATCGCGCACGCCGCCACAAGCAACGCGACCCCCATTCTGACCAACCACTCCCCCCCCGCTCCGGAACCGCCCGTCATGTTTGTGCACCCCATCCCGCCGCGAGCTTGCCGCGCAGCGTGGCAACTCGCCGCTTGAGATACTCCCCCTCGCGGTTCCATCGAATGTCGTGGTAAAGAAACGTCGCCGAGACCCACCAGCTCATCGCCATCGCGGTCAACAGCATCGCCACTGACATCGTCTCGAAAATCCAGAGCTTGTCCACCACCGCCGGCCGCCAGCGTTCGTCCAGGATGTGCGCGCCCAGCATCGGCGTGCCCAGAAGCACGCGCGGCAGCACCACCAGCCCTCCCAGCACTACCCCCATCGCCACGTACAGAAAGCCCATCAGCGACACGCCATAATCCTCGCGCAGCAGCCGCCCGCTCCGGCGAAACACCTTCGGCGTGTCTTCGAAGAGCGCGACCAGGGGCGCCAGGCACGTCTTCGGCAACGCCCAGAACAGCGGCACCCACAGAAGCAGCATTGACCCCAGCCAGAGCAATGCCATGCGGAAGAGAATCCAGGACAGCCGCCCCATGCGCTGCCGGCAGAACGCAAAGCATTCCCCGGCGGTCGGTCGCTCTCCACCGGCGATCTTCCAGGCAAAAACCGCACACGGCAGAGGTAGCACCGTGAAGATCCAAAGCGCAAGGAACGGCAGCACGAATACCGCGGCAAGAACATTGATCCCCACCGAGAATTCCCACGTCCGCCACACGCCCACCACCGCAAGTGCGCCCGCAACCAGAACGCCGAGAGTCGGCAATCCCAGAAACGCGAGTACGTCCAGATTGTCGTGAATGCACCAGAACGCGCAGTCCGTCTGCACCAGGATCCGTCGCACCAACGATTTTTTGGGACGAGCCATCGAGTATCCCGCCTTCCCTCTGCCCCGAGCCGGCCTACCGCCGGAAGTCCTTGGCGTTGTTGACTGTATTGTAGTGGTCGCCATGGAAGCTGCAAGCCGCCGCTAGAAGTGCCACACGCGAACCGTTCTTGCCTCGATCATGAACTTGAATCCGCAAAAACTTGCGCCAATAATAAGCACCCTGATCGCTCAATTCTCCGTTTAAGAGGGTGCCGACGATGAGCCAGGTTGCTCAGCAAGGTGTGGGTGCTGGTCCCCGTGTCATGGATCCTTATGAAATCGGCTGGTATATCGAGTCGGCCGACGAGGATATCTATGGCCCCGTCTCGCGCAAGTCGCTCCAGCGTTTCCTCGAAGAAAAAACAATCTCACCGAATACGCTGGTCCGCCATTGCACTCAGCCTGAAGCCAAGCCCGTCGTGGAGCAAACCGCAATCATGCAGGCGGTCAGATCCGGACCATCAATCGGTGACAAGCGCGACGACGAAATCAGGAGCCATCCCCTCTCGGACGTTATTGACAAGCCATCCGGACTAGCAATCGGTGACAAACTCGACGACGCCTGGCCGGCAAAGAAGCGCGATCAACTGGCTCTCGCGGAAGATTCACTCCCTTGCTGGAAACACAGACGCCCCGCTGTGCTCGTCTGCGTGCGTTGTCACGCCCCCTATTGCAACAAGTGCCGGGCCAAACCCTTCAAGAAACAGTTCTTCCTCTGCCGCCGTTGCCAGATGGGCATGTGGAACCGCCGGTTCGGTGCGCTGTTTCTGGATAACATCATCTTCATCTACGGTTCCGTGATCCTGGCCTTGCCGTTGGCGATCGTTCTCGCCGGCCCGCAGAGCCCACTTTTCACTGCAATCATCTACGCCGGTCAATTCGTCGGAATACTCCTCCTCTTCTTTCGCGACGCGCTCTTTGGCGGGGGCAGTCCCGGCAAACGCGCCGCCGGCTTGCGCGTCGTCCAGTCCAAGGACGGGAAATCGCGGCTCACCTACGGGCAGGGGGTTGTCCGCTGGCTGAGCCAGCTCATACCCATCTTTAATCTGGTCGATGCCGCCGCCGCCTATCACGATCCCTTGCAGCGCCGCTATGGCGACCGCTGGGCCGGCACGCGAGTCGTCGATTCCGCGCGTAAGCTCGCCAAGGATCGACTGAAGATCGCCCGCCGGCTCATCAAGAAGAAGGGTATTCAACCTCCTGCGGAGCTTCCGCTGACGATGGAGGGCTTTGCCCGACTTGATTGACCACGGTTGCCAGGAAGCTCTCGACGCCTTGGTCCGGCCGCGGCTTCAACCCGCTCGTTTCGCGAATCAGTTCCACCAGTTCCGCCGCAATCTCCTGCCGCGGCCGCGGCGCCAGTTCGCCTCTCGATCGCAGATACTCGTCCGCAAGCAAGATCACCTCGTTCGGAATCGCCGCAACCTGGTCCGCCGGTAGCGGCGGCTGTTGAAGGTCGGTCTCGCCAAAGGTTGATACCATCGACTCCGTTTGCACCGGGTCCTGGTACACCACCAGCGTCCCCGCGACCAGGTCACCCAGCCGCTGGCTGTCGCGCGAGAGCAAGAGGCTCACGAGCCCCACACCGTAAAACAGCGGTAAGAAATCGACGACCCGCAGCAGGTTCCGCAACAGTGTATCGAAGAATCTTAATGCGTATCCGCCTTGTTTGATCACGCGCACGTGCAGCATCCGCTTTCCGGGCGTCTGTCCGTTCAAAAGCCATTCGAAGAAAATGAAATAACCGTTATACAGTCCGAATGACACCAGGAACCCGAGTGCGCCCACCCACATGTCCCCGCGCATTCCGAGCGCATTGACCAGCGCCGCAACCGCGAACACAATCAAGTTGAGCATCATCTGCACCACGAACAGCATGAGCGAGACATCGATCAGATAGGCGACAGCGCGGCTTCCGGGTCCAGCCAGCGCGTACGACAGCTCGATGTTCTCCGGAGTCCGGACCGAAATCACTCGCTGGGAAAGAGGCAGTCGATGGTCGTGCATGAGTTTGTCCGCGTGCGACGAGCCGCTTGGGCCCAACTCCAGGTCTTCCTCGAAACCGCCCGGCGGCTCTCGCTCGCCCGCGTTCCACTCAATGTGTTCCGCGAGGGCAGCGTGCTCTACCGTCAAGCTGTCTCCGACTTGGCCTATGCCCGGATGCGCTATTCAGGTCACCCCGTCGTCAAAGAGCTCGAGCAGCTTGTCGGTAATGCACACAGCATCCTGTATCAGGCCGAGCGAGGCAGGTCAAGGAATTGGACCGAGTTCTGGCTGAAGACATGGCCCTTGCGCATGCGCGAGGCCGTTCGCCCCATCCTCGTGGCCACCGGAATCTTCTGGGCCAGCGCCGTCGTGGGATTCTTCCTCACCGCGCAGAACCCCGTGCTCGAGAGCTTCTTCGTTAGCCCTCCGATGCGCGCCTCCATCCAGGCGAAGAAGCTCTGGACCAACTCGCTCACGCGCGTCGCACCGACGGCCGGCAGCCAGATCGCCGCCAACAACATCAGTGTCGCCCTCACGACGTGGGGCTTGGGCCTCACCTTCGGCATCGGCACCATCTGGTTGGTGGTCTTGAATGGAATCATGCTGGGCGCGATCGCCGCCGCCTGTATGCGTGCCGGTATGCTCTTGCCCCTCACAGAATTCGTCATCGCCCACGGATCGCTCGAGCTTCCCGCGATCTGGATCAGCGCAGGCGCCGGGCTGCTCATGGCCGAGGCCATGGTCTTCCCCGGCCGCTTTAGCCGGGGCGTCGAGCTGCGCCAAAAAGGCCGAATCTCGGTCCAGATCATGGTGGGTATCGTGCCGATGCTCCTGGTCGCTGCCGTGATCGAAGCGTTCGTTTCTCCAAGCAACCTCCCCGGCGCCGCCAAGGCCCTGCTCGGAGCCAGCCTCGCGCTCGCCCTCCTCGGCTTCATCATCAGCCGCCAACCCCGCCAAGGGCGCGGCGTTCACAGCCCCGCTCACGGCGCCACCCGCCAGTGATCCGCTCGAAGCACCGCGCTCCAGCGAAAGCGCCGCACGTCCGTTCCCCGCTTTTGCAAAGGGGGGCCAGGGGGGGTGAAGGTGGCCTGTTGAAAACTTGCAGAATAACGAGCGGAGATTTCCCACCGCGAATGTTGCGCGGAGCTTCCCCCCCTTTAGAAGGGGGGGCCAGGGGGGGTCCGTCCCGGCGGCCGCGTACTGAGAGTCGCTCGACCGCACCACTCCGACTCCTGCTCGTACTCGTACTCCTGCTCGTACTCGTACTCGTAGTCTTAGTCCGGCCCTCCGCTAGAAGGGGGCCAGGGGGGGTGAAGAGCGTCACCCGCCAGTGATCCGCTCGAAGCACCAGACCCCCCACATTCGCTCACGGCCCCCGCACATCGTGCGGCGGCACGGCTTCCCCCGGTGTAGACGAAGTCGTCCCAGTATTCGCTTCGCCCGCTCTCAACCGCTCGAGGCGCTCCCGCTCCCGCGCCTCCTTCTCCGCACGATAACGAATCCACTCCCGCCGCCTGATTTCCTTCCACGCGTCCCGTCTCTCGTAATCCGTCAATGCCCGTCCAACCGGCTGTGTCGAACCTCCAGATGCGCCCGCCGCCGCACCGCCCGCCGGAATTGGCTTCGTTTGCAAAATTGGCTTCGTTTGACAGTCGTCAAGTCCCGAAACACCGCCAGAATTCGTCGGAACGCCAATAATATCTTGATGTTGTGCTATGCACACGTCATCACCAAAATTGGCTTCGTTCGGCGCTTTTTCACCAATTTGACCCTCGCCGCCGCCCGCGGCACCCCCATCCTCCCGCGCCCGATCAGCAGCTTCCGCCAGTTCCCCCGGCGTGACTTCACCCACTCCTGCCGTACTCAGATCCATATCGCACTGCCCGGCCTCCTCCGATTCGGAACCCACAGTTTCAAGATTCGGCACTTCGTCCTCAAGCGCAGCCGGAGCTTCGTCCTCGAGCGCAGCCGGAGCTTCGTCCTCGCAGCCGCCGTCGCCGGAAGCGCCCACGTACTTCTCCGGAAGAAACCCCCCACACGCCAGAATGTCCGATTCCTCCACCACAACCGAGTCCCACCCTCGGCCCTTTCCATTCGGTGTAGCAGGCACACTCCGTGTGCCGTCCACCTGAGCCTCACGGCCAACTTCAACGGCCGCGCCCGAACCACCATCCGCGACTGGCCCGCCGCTCCCAAATTCACTCACATGTTGGGCGCGGGTCTCCAGACCCCGCCCTCCGCCCGACCGTAGGTCTTCCGTCCCCCCGGGGTCAGCGCGATGATCGCCACTCTCCACTCCCGGCCCCTCGCCAGCCTGTTGGGCGCAGGTCTCCAGACCCCGCCCTCCGCCCGACCGTAGGTCTCCCGTCCCCCCGGGGTCAGCGCGATGATCGCCACTCTCCACTCCCGGCCCCTCGCCCACAGGTTGGGCGCCGGTAAAACCATCTTGGCGCCACCCCTCTGACCCCACCCCGAGCCGCCGTGTTGGGCGCCGGTCTCCAGACCGGGCCCTTCCCCCTTCCGCCCCTCTCCCCTCTTTCCACCCCCCGCGTCCTCCCTCCACCAAGACGCCGGCCGCCCATCATATGGGCTGATAACATCTTTCCCAGGCACCGGCGGCAATCCCTGCGCATCGCTATCCGCCTTCCGCGCCCGTACCTCCTGCCGAATGACCTTGCCCCCTCGCTCCACCGACCCCTTGGCGCGCGCGAACCATCGCCGCATCGCCTCAGCTTCCTTGGTATAAACAAATCCCTTGCGTCGCCTCGTCCGCGCAGGTTCATCCTTGATATGGGTGTCATGTTCCGCCGCAATGGCCCACACCCGCTCGATCTCGCCCTCCACCAGCTCGATCAGGCTCTGCCTGGCCTTCTCCTTTTCACCGCGCTGCGATAGGTCAGGCCACAACGCCACGACCGCCTTCACGTGGGCCTCGAGCATCAGCTCGTTCATATCGCTGAGCAGATCGTCAAACGGCTTGCCCATCGGCCGAAGCGCGTGGCTCGCCGCGAAAACCTCAGCGACCCGCCGGTCTGCGGGGCCGTCCACAGGATTCCGCCCCAGCAACCGTAGCATCATCAGCCGATCGCCGGAGGACCAAAAACGTTTGCGAGCCCGTTCCAGCAGTTCCTCAAGAACCTCAAGGATCCAGTAGCACCCCATCGCGCTCGATTCCAGTTTGCGCATGAGTTCGTCGGGCTTGATTGCCGGCGCAGTTTCGCTACCCCATGACGGCCCCCCTGGTTTCTTGTTGTTATAGCGACGGGTGCCGAACAGCGCAACCGGCACGCCTCGCGAATCGGTGAACAGCAGGTCGCCCGTTTCGCGCACCTCTTTGATCTCGTCGTCCTCGGCGTTGTCGATCTGGCTTTGAGTGAGTTCCAGATAAGCGCCCCTCACCCGATCCATGTCCGACGCCAGGAACAGGTTGGCATTCAATAGAAACTCCTCGGGGTCACTCTCCACCCCATAATGCGCGGACCAGCGAAAGTATCGCGCTTCATACGCAATGCTTTCCTCCCGCGCGAGCTTCTCCCGCTCCGATCGCATCCCGTGCTTCCGACTATTGCGAGCGCTCTTCGCCCGGGATTCCGGACTTTTAGGCCCGGTTGAGCGCAACGCATTGCGCCGATTCGCATTGATTTGTGCGTCAGAGGCCATATCAGTATAAATTCCTATTCAAATGAGCTTGGAAGCCTGGCCCGAAGTCCCGCGACCTCGAGAATTTCATAAGTAGATGTGAACGCAACTAATCGGATCCAGAGACGTGGGTGCCCATCGCGCCGACACCAGTGTCGGCAATCGACTTTGAGCTACAGATATTATGCGACGGGTTTCCCGGATTTGGCCATTTCGCCGACCAGAAGACCTGGGATTTTTTTCACGTCGCAACGCATGCAACGACCAATTCGATCGAAACCGCAAATTTGCGCGCACCGCGGCCAGAAAACGGCGAAAAACACCCGGCGCGATTCCCGCATCCACGCCGTCCGTTCAGTCCGTGAGCCTCTTGTCTCCTTGGCGCCATTCACCCAAGCCGCTGGTGGCAGAGGCATACCACCCCCTTGTCGAGGAGGTGCCACCGCAGGCGGCGGAGCGGGGGGCCGCGCACAGGGCAGACGGCAGAACCCAGCTCCTGTGCGCGGCCAGCTTCAGTGCCGCCCGAACCGAGCGCCGTCGCTCACCCCATTGTCGCCTTTCGCTCCGCGAAAGTGCGTCCCCGCTCCCACGCCAATGTCGCCCTTCGCTCCGCGAAGGGATTCAGCCTACACCCCAATCTCGCCCTTCGCTACGCGAAGGGATTCAGTCTCCCCGGAGTTTGAAGTCCCCGAAATCAGACCGCCGGCCCGACCGCCGCTAGGCAATTGAGCCATGCAGCGTTTGCGATGAAATGCGATTACATCCTCGATGATTGCCTCCGACCACAAACTTCGGCGCCAGTGACAATGGCAAGGCATCACCGCGAGCTCGATCTGCGTGCCTCAGCCCCAACGCGGACCCCCGAGCCCGCGCGGAAGGAGCCGACCCAGCATCAGAACGAGCAAAAGCCGAATGCATGGTTCGCGATTCTCCGCCTCGCCGTGTCGGCCGACTTGGAACTTCGTGGCGAGTTGCCAGATCTGAACGAGGATGAGATCCTCGCCTGGGCCGACGCCTTCCACTCAGGATAGCACGCCCCTTCAAGGCGCCCCAGCAAGTTAGGCGGACGCCGAGGCGGAGGAGAGGAGATAGTGTCCAGCGCGGACCAGGCGAAGCCCGAACTCAAAGCTGTGTGGGTTCCGGGGGGTTCGCGAACCCACCCGGAATCTACGGCGAGACCGCTTTGCCGCCGCCCACTTCGTTGAACTGCTCGATCTTCACGGTTCCGGCAGGGAACCTTGCCGAGACTTCCAACTCTCCGCCCAAGGCATTCACGATTCGACGCAGAGGAAAAGGGGACGTAGCGAATTATCCACTCCCAAAGCGCACGGCAACGGCAGTTCAAACCCGATTGCGACGCGTGCCCTCGCCCTCGGTCTGTCAGCTCGCGCCTTTTTCATCTTTGCGCCTTGGCGTGAGCCCCTCTTGCTCTCCCGCCTTCGTTGCACCGCCGCGCCTTGGCGTGAGCCCCTTTTTGCATGACGAGCCACTCAGTCTTTTCCGCGCCGTTCCGTCTGTTCCGTGGTCAATCGAATCGCCTTCGACCTCGCTGACTTACACCCTCGCTCGTCCATGGCCCCGACGGGGCCCCGGTCAATCGGCTCCGCCCGGGTTCTGGAACGGATCGACCTTCTCCGCCGAGCGAGTGAACCGCAATCATCTGAAAAACGTCCAAAAAGAACTGGCACGAAGCAGGTCTGGCTCCCGAAAATGAAATGCGGCACGCGGGCGTTCCGCCAAACAAGTCTCTAACTGGAAAGCCTCATTCATGTGGAGATCAGCACGACCCGCATGGTGATTCATTCGCGAATCGGCGCGGATGGTGTTCTGCACATCACAGTACCGATAGGCAAAGAGGACGCCGACCGGGAAGTCCAAGTGACCATCGATCCGGCTCCCGTCGAGCCGCCTCGCATGACGCAGCAGGAGTGGCGGGCCTTCGTCCTGTCGACCGCCGGCAGCATCACAGACCCGTCGTTCGTGCGCCATGAGCAAGGTGAATACGAGGAGCGCGAGGAGCTGCCTTGACGCACTTGCTGGACACAAACTCCTGCGTCGATCATCTCCGACGCGGCCAAGCATCAAACGTTACGGCGAAACTTGCTGCCGCGCCTTCCGGCAGCGTCGTTCTCTGTTCCGTGGTGGCGGCCGGAACCGCCAACGTCATCGTCCATGGCCCAAACGGGGCCACGGTCAATAGCCACGGGCTTCAGCCCTTGGCACCCCTGCGCCGCTTCTTCGCCGCTAGCCGCACACGCCTGCGCGAGGTCGCCACTCATCTCGTCGTCCACCACCTGGCCAGATTCGCCGGATCTCCAGGGCGATAACCAACAATTGCCTCACTCCCCGCGAACCAGCGGAATAAAGCCGAGATTCAATACATCCCGGAACGCCGGATATGATTGATCCGCCGAACAAAACGGCGTCACGTTGTGAAAAACGCCCCGATCGTCGACGAGCAGACTGTCGAGCGGCTCGGCCAGGACGAACCGGCCCACAATGTCACGGCCCTCCGGGTCGCGGGCGACCTGGGTGATCGCGCCTTCGACGTTCCGCCGGCCGATTAACGAGAGAACGAAGAACGGCTCGCCGTCCTTGTGGAACTGATTGACGATCACCGGCCCCGGCCGCGTCCGCATCAAGTGCACTTCGACCAGCGCCGGCAATATCGGCGCGAAGAGCGTCGCGGGCAGCAGGTCGAACCAGAACCACACCCACTCCACGAACAATGGTGCCCCGAGGATCGCGTCCGGAACCGGCGCGAACCGCCGCTCCTCGCCGGAGTATTCGTATCCAAGATGCGACGCCCGCCAGTAGCCGACGCCCTTCCGCTCGTGGAGCAAGCGCGTCGCCGGATCGAGGATGAGCTGGGCATGGTAACGCGACCGATTATTGTTCGGCTCATACGGGTCGCCCGGCGCAGCGTCCATCAGTGCCTGAATCGCCGCAAGCTGCCCGGCCGCTCCATCTCCGAGTGCCAGGCTCGCGGCCGGCACAAATACATATCCCCGCTCAAGACCTTCGACGACGCGAACGCGCTCGGTTGCGTCAGCAAAGTCCATTGATCCACTCCAAGGCGGCGGCTCGCGGTAGGATCGCCACGACCCGTGCCGGTCCGGCACTCCCGCGCTGAACCTTTAATTCGGCGAGATGCATCGGCCGCCCGAGCTGCGCCGCGAGTCAACCGCGTGAATCCTCTGCGCCGTTCTTATCCCAGCTCAGCACATTCTTTTCGTCACTTCGCATGCGACGGCTCACGACTTCCTCCGTTTGGGTTTCACCTCGTAGGCCGTGCGAACCCTGATCATTCTGGAATCATCGCGAATGACCGCTTTTCTGGGAAGGCCCTGTAGGCGCTTAACGGTTGAGCCTTTGGTCCTGCTAGCCAGTAGCTCCGCGCGCGGTTCGACTTTTCGGTCGCTTGCCCTTGCGGACGCCTTCGCGGCTTTCCGCTTCGAGTTCGCGCCAGAAAACGGCATGGGGAATCCCCCCGGTCGCTTCAATCTGGCGCCGGGACTTGTCGAGAAGCGCCTGGAACTTGGGTGAATGCGCCAGCACAAGGCGCTCCAATTCGTCCTCGTCCGTGACCGCCAACAACACCGCCACTGCCTTGCCGTTGCGGGTGACGATAACGGGCCCTTCCAGGGTCTCCTTTAAATACGCGCTCAAGCGGGCCTTCACATCCGCGACTGAGGCAATTTTCATCCCACAAACTCCTCTCCGCCGATAAATAGGCGGTTTCGGTCTTTAACGCCGATTGCGAGGACGCGGACTTCGCGACTCGCGACATTGACCTGGTAGAAAACGCGAAACCGTTTTTCTGGGCCGAGTCGAAGCTCCCAATCCGCCCCGAATGCAATTGGTCGTTGCAACGGCTTGCGGTTCCGGGTTTCGGAGTCCGGGTGGAACAGCAGTTGGGTTTCCACCTCCGACTTGATCAGAGAATGATACTTGGCTTCGATCGCTCGCAAATGCTCTTTTATCTCGTCGGCGTACACCAGAGCGAAGGGACTTCTTTTCGCCATGATGATCAGAATTATAGTCACCACGCGCCTGGACGGCAAGTCTGTCCCAGCACCGGCCCCGGCCGCGTCCGCATCAAGTGCACTTCGACCAGCGCGGGCAAAATCGGCGGGAAGAGCGTCCCGGGCAGCAGGTCGAACCAGAACCACACCCACTCCACGAACAATGGCGCCCCGAGGATCGCCTCCGGAACCGGCGCGAACCGCCGCTCCTCCCCGGAATACTCGTATCCAAGATGCGACGCCCGCCAGTAGCCGACCCCCTTGCGCTCGTGCAGCGCGCGCGTCGCCGGATCGAGGATGAGCTGAACGTGGTAACGCGACCGATTGCCGTTCGGTTCGTAAGGGTCGCCAGGCGCAGCGTCCATGAGCGCCTGGATCGCCGCAAGCTGCCCGGCCGCTCCATCTCCCAGCGCCAGGCTCGCGCCCGGCACAAAGACATATCCCCGCTCCCGACCTTCGACGACGCGAACGCGCTCGGTTGCGTCAGAAAAGTTCATCGATCGTCTCCACGGCGGCGGTGCCTGGCAGGATCGCCACGACCCGTTCCGGTCCGGCACTCCCACCCTGGACCTTTTAATCCGGCGAGACTCACGGTGCGCCCGAGCTGCGCCGCGAGTCAGCCACGCGAATCCCCCCCTTCTTAGCCCACCACTGCACATTAGGGGTCGGCCGCGACGGAGGTCGGTTCAATCGCCAGGTGCACCTGGGCTCCGACCGCGTCTGCGTAACGCCACAGCGTCGACATCATCGGATTGAGGATCTTGCCGTTCTCGAGCCGGGAAACCATGGCTCGATCCAGCCCCGATCGCTTCGATACATCGGCGAGGCTCAAGCCGCGAAGCGTTCGCTGTCGCTGGAGCTCGGCGAGCGCCGAAAGCAACGCCATGATATTGCCTTGACGAATGGGTCCATCGTATTCATCGGAGTCAACCAGATCATCCGGCCCGGGCCGATCACGAGAAAATCGCTCTCGTTCGGCCTTCAGGTCGGCCAGTTCCTCGGACGTGCGCTCCATCTTTTCGTCACCTCGCTTGCGACGGCTCACGACTTCCTCCGTTTGGGTTTCACCTCGTACGCCGTGCGAACCCTGATCATCCTGGGATCATCGCAGATCGTCTCCCAGATGACTGCGATGTGCCGGCCAGTCGAAGTCCAGCCGAAGGTGATCGGCCGCCCACTCGTTCAACTCACCAGGGTTTCGTTGTCAGGGTTAAGCAACACGTCCTCGACTTCCTCGACGTCCAGGTCGTTCTTGATTACGATGTAACTCCGGTCACGATTCGCCCCAGAGAATACTCGTTCCCCGGGCCGGCACAGCCAGCGGATGCCGGCCCGTGAAGCCATCGCTACCGGTTGATCCGGCTCTCACAGCGACTGGACCATAAAACGGGGGTTAGTCAGAAGTGCTGGTGAGGCACGCCAGGTTCGAATCGGCGGACGCCGGGCCGCTGTCGGCGGGGCGGTTGTTCCAGTCGACCGACGCCCCGCTTTACGACGTGCGGCTCACCCCGGCGCACATCAAGGCGAAGCTGGCCGGTCTCACCTGACGCCGAGGGAATGCGGCAGGCGGCTGCCCCTGGTTCGCCGCCCGCCCGAGGTGATTTTCTCCTGCTTCACGCTTGACAGCGTCCCGTCGCGGTTCGTAAGATCGCCGCGCAAACAGAGATCTTGGTGTGCCTCATGTTTGGGGGCCCTTGCGTCTTTCGTATCGATTTTCGTCCTATTCACCATGATAAACCGGATACTCGTGGTGGGGGGCGGGACCGCTGGCTTCATGTCGGCGTTGACGCTCAAAACAGTTCTGCCGAAACTCGATGTGCAACTGGTGCACTCCAGCGAGATCGGCGTCATCGGCGTCGGCGAAAGCACGACCATGGCCGTCGTGACGCACCTGCACAACTTCCTGGCGGCGGAGCCGTCGGAGTTTTATCGCGAAGTCTCTCCGGTAATCAAACGCGGCATCCACTTTCTCTGGGGGCCGCGGCCGTGGTTTGATTATTCCTTCTTGTTCCAATTCGACGTGCTCTACGCGGGCTTGCCGAAAATCGCCGGGTATTACGTCGACGACGACAACCAGGACATCGGCCAGGGCACCGCGCTGATGTCGCGCAACAAGGCGTTCACGCGCGGCAGTAACGGCGCTCCGGTGGTCAGCAAATCCTTCGCGTATCACCTGGAGAATCGCGCGTTCGTCGCGTGGCTGGAGAAGCAGGCACGCCGAGTCGGCGTGAGCGTGATGGACGCGAACGTGACCGGCGTCAGCCAGGACGAACGCGGCGTCTCGGGCGTTCACCTGTCCGATGGTCGGACGCTTGCAGCCGATATGTACGTCGATTGCAGCGGGTTTCGCTCGCTGCTGCTGGGGAACACGCTCGGCGAGCCCTTCATCCCGTTCACGTCCAGCTTGTATTGCGATCGGGCCCTCGTCGGCGAGTGGCCTCGGACGGACGAACCGATCCAGCCCTACACGCTGGCCGAGACCATGGATTGCGGCTGGTGCTGGCGGATCGACCACGACACGGTCATCAGCCGGGGGTATGTGTACAGTTCGTCGTTCCTTGCTGACGCCGACGCTGAGAAGGAATTTCGCGTCAAGAATCCGAAGCTCGAGAATACGCGGATCGTCCACTATCGCACCGGCCGGTTCGCACGGGCGTGGGTGAAGAACGTGCTCGCGGTGGGAAATGCCAACGGCTTCGTCGAGCCGCTCGAGAGCACCGGCGTCGGCTCGCTGTGCTTCGCCCTCCAGGTCGCGGTGGCGTTGCTGGGCGATTGCGGGTGCGATCCGACGCCGTCGGTAAGGGGGCTGTTCAATCTGCGCAACGGGCGGAACTGGGATTGCATCCGGGCGTTCCTGGCTCTGCACTACAAGTTCAACACGCGATTGGACAACGCGTTCTGGCGGGAATGCCGCGAGAAGGCCGACCTGGCCGGCGCCGAGCCCCTGGTCGAGTATTACCAGGACAACGGGCCCAGCGCGCTGTTCAAGCTCGGGCTGATTGACAATTACGACGTCTTCGCGGCCGAGGGATACCTGGCCATGCTCGTCGGCATGAAACTCCCCTGTCGGCACAGCTACGCCGCCAGCGCCGGCGAGCGCGAAACGTGGTCGAAAATCCGCCTGCTGCACGCCCGCAAGGCCGATGAGGGCCTGTCCAATCGCGAGGCGATGGCGATGCTGAAAAATCCGCAATTCGCCTGGGATCCGGCGTTTTACAAGCCGCCCGGACAGCCATCGCGTCGGTAATGGGCAGCCCGTTGGCGAGGGCTCCTTCCGCCTGGCGTCGGACCGTGTGAACAACTGGAGCAACTGGTCACCAAGCTCGAACTGATCGCCGAGTGGGACGACTGTGCGTTGGTTTTCCTCGGCGACTACGTTGATCGGGGTGAGGATGTCCCTGGAACGATTGACATGGTGCTTGAATTGCTGAGCCGACGACCGGGCGGATCCGCCGTCCTGGGAAACCATGACCTCGCCCTGATGCGCGCAGCCCGGCTCGATGACGGTCCCCCCTCGCAGTACTGGATCGACAGTTATCTGTGCCGCTATGACCACGAGCAAACTTTCCTCGGCTACCTCGGTCGCAAACCAAATCATGATGGGAATCAGTGGGCGAGTGATCTGGAGGAATTGAAGAGAGCGATCCCGCCCGAGCATCGGGCGTTTCTCGTCTCGTTGCCCTGGGTGGTCGAGTCGCCCGGTCACTTGTTCTTGCATTGCGGGCTGTCGTTCGAGTTAAGGGCAAGTGCGACCGAGCAGCTTGCGGCGCTGCATCGCAGGGAGTGGAACCGTTCGGTCATGAAGCCATTCCCGGGCTCCCCAACAGATCGGAAATGGCAGCCGGAGTACCCCGTATGGCTCGGTGCCGACAAAGACCTGTCCGACTCGCCCTTGGGGTATCCAGGCAAGATTCAAGTCACCGGTCACGTCCGCGTCTCGGAGCCTGACGTGAATCCCGTCCGAATTCGTCTGGATACCAGCGGCGGGCTTGGTTATCTCACGGCTTGCCTGCTGCGTTCGGCGGACGCCGAGCCCGAGTTCATCTCGAGCAAGCCCTGACGACTAAGGAACAGGCCGGAAATAACTTCCCGATTTCGGTCTCAATCCTACCACGACGGAAAGCCCTCGTTCCGACGCTCTGCGTCGGAACGGTCTTTGTGCCGCTCCGCGGCGCACTTCACGTAAATCGACGGAATTTGGTTCCGGCCCGTTCCTAAGTGGACCCGCGAAACCGATTCTGCATTGAGTAGGTTAGGCTTCAGCCTGACTCCTCCCACCAGCGCCGCTCGCCTCGCGCAATTCTTTCCGCGGTCGCGCATTGGTTATTCAGTGAGCCCTCGTACCGATCCAGCGCTCCCCACGTAGCAACGCATGCGAGAGCCCATCGTGCCCAGCCGCGCGTGTGCTCTGCATACCAATGACGACCGCTGCGACCTCAAACAGATCGACTCTGGATACAGACCAGAGCCGAGGATACTCTGAACACACGTCAAAGATTCAGGATTCGAGGCGGTTATGCAGCACGTTTCAGACGCGACGAAACATCTCTTGCAGCGTCTGTTTGATCTCTCTGCCAAGGCCACATGGTTCGTCAAAGGGGCTCATGATGCAGAACTAGCTAAGCTTCTCGAACTGGTCGCCGAGCAAGGCGAACCCGGCGCGATCTCCGTGGTGTTCAACTACCTCTTCTCCGCATCGCCCGACGTGAGAAGCGCGGCTTCCCGGACAGTCCACTCGCTCATCGATCGGCTTCCGCCTGAACGACTTCGCCATCTAGGCGATATGGTCAGCCGTTCGTGGGGTTCGTTCATCGGTGACGCATGGGAACGATCGACACTAGCAGGGGCTCAAACTTTGATCACGGATGAATCAACCCGAACCTCAATTCTTGGGCTGCTCAGCTTCCACCGAAACGGCTACGTACGGCATGAGGCCGTACGTCTGTTGGCTCAGATCCACGATGCAAGCGAGTTACCCTACCTGCTGATCCGGCAAAACGATTGGGTTGCGCCCATCCGAGCAGACGCCCGACGTGCTGTTGAAACTCGCCTCGACGAACGCTTCCTCCCGGCTTTCGTGACCAATCTGTCGCTTGTGATCCATCTCCTTGCTTTTCAGAGGCAAGACCATGCCGATTTGGTTAGCCGGGTGATGGGCATGCTGGTGCAGTCGAAGCATGACGTGCTTCTGAAACGAGCCATTCACTCTGCCGACCGAACCGTGCGTCGAAGCGTGGCTCGTCTGGCGCTCGAAGTTGAGGGCGGACACCACGTCCGGGTCGTGGAACATGCAGTGTCATCGACCGACGGAGTCATTCGTCTCCTGGGCTCAAAGAATGTCCGCCGCTGCTTTTGGGGTAAGGCACTCGAACGTATCCTCGCATCACTGAGACGCGATCGATTCGTGCCGGTCAGACGCGAGGCGCTGATCATCGAGGCGGACAATTCCGCTGATTTCGGCCGCGGGGTCTGGCGTCAGGCTTTGCTCGATGGGAGCGCATCCATCAGGGAACTTGCACGATTCCATTTGCAGAAGTTGGGCGAGGTTGATTGGCCGGAAGTCTACCGGCTGGCACTCATCCAAGACCCGCAATCGTTGGCTGCTCTCAGTGGCTTGGGTGAGACCGGCGATCGTTCCGACCTGATCGCAATTCGACGTTGCCTGGAGTCGCCGCTTCCACGCCGTCGTCGAGCCGCAGTGCGTGCCTTCGCCAGGATCGGACGGGAATCTGCCCTGCCTGATCTGCACACTTACCTCCCGGACGACAGCCCTGCCGTGGTCCGTGAAGTGAGAAAGCACCTCGAAGCATCCCGATCGTTACTCGATGGCGAACGGCTATGCCGCTTGGTGAAGGAGGACCGTCGGCAGCACGTCAGGGAGGCAGCGCTCCGGCTCATTAACGCAATGGGGAAATGGGACTCCTTGCCCTGGCTTATCCGGGTGTCTGCGCAGGGAAACCCTTCGACGTCCGAGTTTGCCCAAGGGCTGGTCGAAGCGTGGTTTACTCCGCCCGGATGCAACCGTGTCTTCACCACGCCTTCGCGTCATGAACAGCGCGCCATCATAGAGGCTCTGGATGATTCCCGTCGGGAGATGGACGCAACGTTTCTGACGAAGCTCGATTTGTGGTTGAAGGGCTCCTGACTTGCGCTCATTGGATAGCGACGACAAACTTAGTTTCACGGCTTCTGCCGATGTGCCATCGTCGTAACGCAGACTGGTCCCCGGGACTAATTCATAAACGTCTCTGTGAGTTCGTTCAGCATGCCGACGATCGTATCCCAGTGCCGCTCCGTGGCGGAGGTCATGATCCACTTCCCAATGCCGATTTTGACGAATGCCCGCAGGCTCAAACTCCTCCTCCTCGCCCGCTTTGCCGCCTGATTGAAGAGCCATTCCTCGTCGAATCCAGACCATGTTCCGGCGACCGTGAACAGGTTCCCGAATACGACCGGTGCGACCTCTGGAATCAAATCCTTCTCATATTCCCTTCACGGTCTGCCTGCCAGACCTCCTCCGTCTGAACTTCCAGAGCCGTCAGCCACCCGCCCCCGTAGCAATAGGTGTCGATGACCTTGACGTGCCCCAGGTCGAGGATCTCACCGTTCTTCTGCGAGGTGTGACCGGCGATCACCGTTTTCCCCGAGTCGTGGGGACCGGGGGTCATCGTCCGAACCGACTCCCAGCGCAATACCCCGACATGCTGCTCATCCATCGGGGTATCCGAGAAGTAGTTGGCATGGACGAAGATGTGGGTGTCCGTCTCGAAGTAATTGAGGCAGCGACGGAGAAACCTGTAGTGCTTCTCGGGAATCAGATCCAGGTCCCGGGCCGCGCCGTAGGAGTTGAGGGTGGTGATTCCGCCCATGTCGAGGTGCCACTCGATCGGGTACTTCCCCGATCGGACATCCAGGAGCGTCTGGTCGTGGTTCCCAAGGAGTGGAACTAGACGACAGCATTTCTCGAGCTCGATGAGCCTCTCGATAACACCTCGGCTGTCCGGCCCCCGGTTGATGTAGTCGCCCAGGGTGACGATGCAGTCATCCGGGCGAGGCCGAATCGCTGCGAGAATGGCGTCGAGGGCCGCGGAGCAGCCGTGGATGTCACCGATGGCGATTGTGCGCGGGTTCATCGTGGGGCGCCGGCGTCTTGCTGGGCCGGGCCTCCTGGACTGAGCCGATCATGTCCCAGGCGATGGCTCCGAGCATGGTCGGTTATCCTTTCTCCCAATGCCGGTCAAACTCACCAGTCAGGGGCTCGTCGAGATTATATCAGTGTCTGGATTTCAGTGCCCGGTGTTCCGGAGGGACGTGAGTTCGCGTGAGCGAGCATGTCACCGCATGATGGAGATTCACACCGAGATCGAGATCAATGCCTCCGCACACCGGCAGCGCTCAAGGCGCGACGCGATCGCTGACCGATCGTCGCTTGCTTTGCGCGGCTGAACGTCAACCCAGGCTGGATCTAGTGCTCGGCTCGTCTCCCACAGTCGCTCGTCGCGCTCAGTCTTGCGCTCGGCGTGCTCGACGTACGCCTCGGTCTACCCGGCTTTCTGCGCGGCTCGCCACGTAGCTTGCTAACCGCCCTGAGCTCGATTTTTCGCACCCACTCCCTGGTCACACCCAGCCGATGCCCGATCTCCCGAAGTGTCAGGGGTGGCTCGTTATCCAGCCCATATCGCGATGACAAGACCATTCGTTCCCGGCCGTCCAGACACTCCAGACGGGAACGTAATGGAAACTCGTCTTCCAGGTCGACTCCCACGCCAGTCTGAGCCGAAGAGTCGCATGAAAGGAGCGATGACCATCGGCCCGACTCCGGAGCCACGGTGCTTTCGAGCTTGATTTGTCGGGCACGCTGCGCTTCGAGCAGGAGCCGTTTCTGAGATTCGCTCAGGCCCAGCGCCGCCGCCACTTCATCGAACGTGGGCGCCCGAGCTAACTCGACGCTCAGAGCACGTTCCGCCTTCCGCCATTTGTTCATCATTCCCAGGATATGATTGGGCAGCCGAATCATCGCCGTCGACGTCGAAAGTGCCAGCCGGATCGATTGCTTGATCCAGTAAACCGCGTACGTTCCAAACCGCACTCCAAAACGAGGATCGAACTTCTGCGCGGCGCGGATCAGCCCGAGATTCCCCTCGCCGATCAAGTCGTCAAGCGTCATTCCCTTCCCCACATAATCCTTGGCGACCTTCACGACCAGTCGAAGATTCGCTTCAACCAGCCGGTTCAGCGCATTCGAATCGTCTTGAGCAATCGACTCGGCCAACCTGCATTCCTCCGCTGCCGTCAGAAGGGTTCTGTCGTTGATGGCAAACAGGCAAGTCGGTCGTTCCGATTCGTTCACAAGATCGGTTCGTGTGCGTTTCATTTGTCCGGCTCTTCCCTAAGTTACTGAGATGAAGCAGTTTCGGTTCCGACAGAATGGGGCGATGCCTTCAGTGCGGAACGCCGACCCGGGTCGAGGAAGAGCGTCGCCTGTTATCCGAGTTGCAATCGGGGCGAAAAACCGGCAGAAGTTTTTTCGCGGTCGACGGTCGGGTTGTAAGTCAAGCTTTCAGCCTGCCGCATTGAGGCACTTGGGATGACAGACTAAAAGCCTGACCCACCGCGCAGATCTGCTCTGGAAGCCGTTCTGCCACGTCGATAAATAGAGTCGCCGGGCTCTACAAGAGAACTCAGGAAGAGGCCGGCATTAACTTCCCGATTTCGGCATCACCCCACCACGAAGGAAAGCCCTCGTTCCGACGCTCTGCGTCGGAACGTTCTCCCGCTCCGCGGTGCGCTTGACGCGCATCGAAGGAAAGCCCTCGTTCCGACGCTCTGCGTCGGAACGTTCTCCCGCTCCACGGCGCGCTTGACGCGCATCGAAGGAAAGCCCTCGTTCCGACGCTCTGCGTCGGAACGTTCTCCCGCTCCGCGGCGCGCTTGACGCGCATCGAAGGAAAGCCCTCGTTCCGACGCTCTGCGTCGGAACGTTCTCCCGCTCCGCGGCGCGCTTGACGCGCATCGAAGGAAAGCCCTCGTTCCGACGCTCTGCGTCGGAACGTTCTCCCGCTCCGCGGCGCGCTTGACGCGCATCGAAGGAAAGCCCTCGTTCCGACGCTCTGCGTCGGAACGTTCTCCCGCTCCGCGGTGCGCATAACGCGAATCGGCGGAAGTAGTTTCCGACCCGTTCCTCAGTGGATCAACCTCGGTCTGGCACTGCGCATCGCCGCGCTCGTGAACTCCGATACCCTTCGACTTGCTTCCGCGCCGGGCACCAATCCCGTGCTTCGGGAGGCGCTGGTCGCACAGGCCCATATTTCCGGCGCTCCGGCGGGCCCTCACGGCTCAACCCGCAAATCCATCCAGTCGCTCACCCCACTCGTTCCACGCCCAGTCGTGGTTTCTTTAGCCCGACGTTTTTCCCTTGCTCGCCGGCGCGAACGCTTTCGCGCTCTGCCGATAGTCAAGGAACCAAACATTCCCGTCGAGGTCCCCGGCAATGAGCGTCTTGCGGTCATTGAGAAACGCAAAGGAACTGACCGCCCCCAGGCGCGAATCCCTGATCTCGTCGATCAACTTGCCGGTCTGAACATCCCACACTTCGATTTCCGCCAAGTATTTCCCAGGCGATCGCCGGCTTGGAGCACTCAGACCAAACGCCTTCCGAACCGGAGAAACCGCATCCGGCTGGTGAACGGCTCCTCCGCAGATCAGCAATTTGCCATCTGGTGAGAAGATCAGGCAGAAACGCAGTTGATTCTTCATCGAAGTCATCTCGCGCCTCTTGGTTGTACCCAAGTCCCATAAATCGACATTCCGCGAAACGTCAACGTTTGCGAACGACTTACCGTCAGGCGAGAATGCCCGAATCGAGGTTCGACTCGATGATCCACCGGCGAGTGTCGTGGTCACCAAGGCTCTATCGATGTTGTGCAGTCTGTAGAGGCCATGCGCATCCGAGTAGCCTGACGTTTGAATCGCGAGTCCCTTTCCATCGGCACTAAAATCGATCCGCTCCGAGTGCCCGGTCTCGCTCGTGAAGACCCGAATTTCCTCACTCCCGGGAAACGAGCAAACCCGCACGCGACCCCCGCGGCATCCCCACGCAATCAACCGGCTCTCCGCCGAAAAGCAAACACCTGACTCAAAATCCCCTGGTGGAAGCAACCTTCGAATCAATTGACCGGAGTCCGCTTTTCGAAATTCGACAACAGACCTGGGCTCGAGTCCACCGCGATCCAAGACCGCAACGAGATCATTCCTTCCGAGAAGAAACAGATCCGTTGGATTTCCTCCGCAGTCTTCGTCGTTCAACTGCGCAGAACATGGAAGGCTCTTCAGCAGCGAGAAATGACCTCCGCCGGTCCGTGCCAAGGTAACGACCTTTCCCCATAACGGCCCGACAAAATCATAGATACTTTCATTATCGAGTCGCTCCAGCGGTCGAGTGCCGATCGCAACCCTGCTTCCGTCGGACGAGCACGCGATGGTAAGAATGGCGCTCGGGTATGGAGGGAAGTTTGCTTTTTCCGCCCACTCCCGGCTCCTCAGCTCGAGCACTTTATCTACACCGAATCCCGATTGGTTGATCACAAAAAGCAAAAAAATGACGAAGAGAGCCGTCGTACATGCCTTTTTGCGATCGTGAGCAATCATTGCTCGATCTCCCGCACGTCCATGGTTCCCCGGTCGCGGCGGTCGCGCCGAACGTTGTGAAGTTACACCACGCCAACAACGCGGCCGCCGTCTGCCGTAGCGCCCGCTTCGGAGACTCGCACGGTCTCGGTTGGAAGGTGACTGAAGTACTCTCGCACTTCAAGTTGCATGCGGTCGACGTCAGCTAGAAATCCCGATGCCGCGGCGCGGTAGTTGACAGGGTTCGCCTCGGTCTTACGGAGATGGGCTAGCTGTTGTTGGAACCGCGTGATGCGATCCAAAGTCGTTTGGAGTTGCTGCTCATTCGCAATCATGATTCTTCTCCCACAATCTCGACAATGCCCCGTAGGCCGCCGTCGCGCCGGGTCTGCCAATATTCTATCATGGCCTGCTCGCCACCAAGAGCCCCAGAACGCTTGGTCCAGAACACGCTCGCCCCAAAATAAGCATCCGCTTCCATGTGCTGAAACAACAAAGCAGCCTCATCGGCAATAGAATCCAGGTCGAAGGTATCCTCCATCAGCAGGACGATGTCAACGTCGTTTGGTTCGGCCCCCACGGTGACGAACGACCCAAAAACGACGAAACGGGCCAACTGCCCTGTCGATGACGCCAGTTCGTAAATGCGGCTCAGCCGATCGGCAACCGCACAACGCTGGAGTGACCCTTTGCCGAATCGTTCGAGAACTTCCGACAGTGTCGCCTGATGCACGCCAGGCGGAAGATTCCCCTCATCTGTCAATGTAGGCAATGCGGCGCCGTTCATCATCTCCCCAATTTGGCGATCCCGTGTGGCGCTTCACGCCTCAACCGGCAAATCCAGCCGCTCCCCCCACTCGTTCCAAGACCCGTCGTAATTCGCCAGGTCGTGAAACCCCAGCCGGGCCAAGTTGAAAAGCACCACCGTGGCCGCGACTCCGCCGTTGCAATACGCCACCGTCTTCCCGCCCGATGTCAAACCATGCTCCTCAACCCGCCGGCGAATCTCCTCGAGCGGCAGGAACCCACCCCCAGGCGCAAAAAACAGCTCACGCGGAACATTGATCGCACCTGGAATATGCCCGCCCCGCGCTCCTCGCCGGCGCGCCCCGGAATACTGCCCCGGATCGCGAGCATCCACGATCACCGTGCCTCGATCGGGATCTTTCAAAAGCGCCAGAACCTCGTCAGCCGTCTTGCGCAGCCCCGGACGGACTCGAGGCGTGAATGCCGCACGAGCGTTCGACACCTCCCCAGCCTCGACTTCGCGCCCTTCATCGACCCAGCGATTCCAGCCGCCGTCTAAGACCGCGACATTGTCATGACCATAATAGCGCAACGCCCACCAGAGCCGCGTCGCGAACTGTCCGCCCGCGTGGTCCACGGCGATCACCGTCGTGGTGTCATCAATCCCGCGCACGGCCATCGCCTCGGCAAACCTCGCCGGCGGCGCGATCTGAGCCGGCACCGAATCATCTGGGTCCGTGACGTCGGTCGTCCAGTCGATGAACACCGCCCTGGGAATGTGCGACGCCAGGTATTCCTCTGCGCCCCTCGATAAGTCGCCTGCTCAACGCCCGCCGCCACCGGCCTGGTCGTCACGAATCCCCGGATGTCGGCCACGCGGACGTTCGGGTCGCGCAGGTGCTCGGCCAGCCAGTCGGTCGAGACCAGGAAGTCCGTAGCCATCGTTCGGTTCTCAGGTGGTATCGGAGACAAAACGCGTTCGTTAAGATTAGCGACTCGACCGGCCGATCTCCAGTTCCTTGACGCGCCAGCGCCCGGTCACGACCCACCCGGTGAAATGGGGCTGAAATGAAAGCCGCTGTCTTCGACAAATTCGGCGACCCGTCGCAGGTTTTGGAAGTCCGCAACGTTCCGGACCCGCATCCCGGCCCCGGCGAAGTCCGTGTGCGGATGATCCTCAGTCCGATGAATCCCTCGGACATGATGGTCGTGGAAGGCCGGTATGGGGTCTTGCCCACGTTGCCGGCGACGCCGGGATTCGAAGGAGTCGGCGTGGTGGATGAAGTCGGGCCCGGGCTGCTGGGCCGATACGTCAAGGGGAAACGCGTCCTGGCCATCAATTCCCAGGGCGGGAACTGGGCCGAATACGCCATCATTCCCGCCCGCCAGGCTCGGCCCGTTCCAAGCGACATCCCCGACGAGCAGGTCGCAACTTTCCTCGTCAACCCGGCCACCGTGCTCGCGATCGTGCGGCACGTCCTGGCCGTGCCCAAGGGAGAATGGCTATTGCAGT
The DNA here is from genome assembly GCA_963823665.1 of uncultured Planctomycetota bacterium. Classification (GTDB taxonomy): domain Bacteria; phylum Planctomycetota; class Planctomycetia; order Isosphaerales; family Isosphaeraceae; genus CAVXHV01. The sequence continues at coordinate 1,338,323 of CAWGMQ010000005.1, read as the reverse complement.
CCGCGGCCGGTTCGAACCTCGGTCGGATGGTCATCAATCTGGGCAAGCACGACGGATTCAAAACGCTCAACGTCGTCCGCCGCCGCGACGCCACAGACGAGCTCAAGAAGCTGGGCGGCGATGCGGTCATCTCGTCGGCAGACGGCCCGATCGACGAGCAAGTCCTGCGGATCACCGGCGGCAAAGGCGTGCGCTACGCCATTGACCCCGTCGGCGGACAAACCGCGACCGAAGTTTTTCGCTCGCTCGGAGAAAACGGGCGACTCATCCTCTATGGAACCCTGTCCGGAGAACCGATGGCCGTTGATCCACGGCTCGTGATCTCCGGGCCGCGGACGGTCGAGGGCTTCTGGCTCGGACACTGGATGCGACAGCGATCGATCCCCTCACTCCTTCTTCTGTTCCGCGAAATCGCCTCGCTCAACCGGCAAGGCATCCTCCATTCCGAGATCGGCCGGATCTTCCCCCTCCGCGACATCCAGGCCGCAGCCCGAGAGGCCGCCACAATCGCCCGCCAGGGAAAAACCCTCGTGCGACTGAATTGACAAGGTAATTTATCCAAACAACGTGATCGACCCATATTAACATCGCAAATGAAGGTAATCACTCGCCACAACCGGGCAGGTCTGCCCATTTACCGCCGGGTTTTTTCAGAAATGATTCGCCGTGCTACCTTGACCTCGTTAAGATTAGATGTTGTAAAGGAACGGAATCCGCCCACCTTTTTGACTCGCCGGCCGGGAGTGAACTGAAGATGAGCAGTGGAACGATTGGCGCTCAAGATTGGAGAGCAGTGGCTTGCTTGTCGCCGAGCGGCGAGCGGTTGCTCTGTGTTGGTGAAAGTTCGTCGCAGGTGCGTGCCGCTTATACTGGGGCTTGGGGTGAAGTGATTCGCGATGAGGATCGCCCGACGGTGCGCGCGATCTCGTTGCAGCGCTGGGCGGGCCAGTTCTGGTCCGGTCAGTGGGAGCACCAGCAGTACCTGGCTGTGCCAACTGCGCGGGGGGGCAAGCCCGGGGCAATTGAAGGGGTCGAAGCGGAAGCGGAAGCCGAAGCCGACCCGGACGCGGAACCTGAAGCGGCGGCCGAACCCGAAGAGGAAGAAGACATGGAGGCCGACGACTCAGCGGCCCCCGGAAAAAAGAAGAAGTGACGGGTTCTCACGGTTTGCCGGCGACTCTTTGCGAGCTGGTGCCGAGAACAGGTTGAAAACAGATTAACCCCCGGGGCCGTCCCCGGGTTTCTTTTTCCCGGCTTACGTCTCACCTGCGCCGACGACCCAGAACGCGTCGCGCTCGCGGCGGCTGGGCCAAACCTGAAGGTGTGGAAACGCCCGGCCGATTCGCGCAGCGAGGAATTCGACCCCGGGTCGCTCGGTGGCGTAGTGACCGGCGATGATGAGGCCGATTCCCAGAGTCTCGGCCTCGATGCCTCGGTGGAACCGCGCCTCGCCCGTGAGCAGCACATCGGCGCCGGCGCGCACTGCCTCCTGGAGGAAGTCGTCGCCGGCGCCACAGGCGATCGCCACACGTTCCACTCGCCGATCGGGGTCGCCCGCGGTGCCGACGACCGGCGCTCCCAGCGCATGCCTCACCTCGCGCGCCAGCTCGGCGAGCGATCGCGGGCTGGCGAGCCGTCCGATCCGCCCCGCGCCGGGAGTCGCATCGCCCGCCGCGTCCGGTTCGTGCAGAGGATACACGTCGATCGCGGGTTCCTCGTAGGAATGGCTGGCGCGAACCGCCGCGAGCACGCCGGCCAGCTTGAGCGACGGGCAGACAAATTCGAGCCTCAGCTCGCGCACGGTCTCTCGCTGCCCGCGCTTGCCGATAGAGGGATTGGCCGTTTCCGTTCCGAAGAAGGTGCCTTCACCGGGAATCGCGAACGAGCATTCCTCGTATGCGCCGATGCGGCCGGCCCCAGCCTGGAACGCGGCGGAAAAGACCGCCTCGCGCTCGGCTTCCGGCGTGAACACGACAACCTTGAACGACCGCGGTGGCGCGGCCGCTGTCCGATCACGCGCACCCGGCGCCGGCCGCAGTGATCCCACATCGAGCAACCCGAGCCGCGCAGAGCAAGTCGTTGATTCCTTCGCGGGTGTTGTCAAACGCCGTGTGCGGGCTGGCGACCGCGATCCCCGAGCGCGCGAGCTTCCAGAGATACCCCGTCTCGGGCCAGTCGGCGCGGATCTTTTTCACCTCCCGGAACAAGATCGGGTGATGGCTGACAATGAGCTCGGCCCGGTCGTCAATCGCCTCATCGGCCGTGGCCGGCGTGACGGTCAGGCAAGTCATGATCCGCTCGACCGCGGCCGCTGGATCGCCCCAGATCAGGCCCACGTTGTCCCATGGCTCAGCAAGCTTAGCCGGCGCAAATTGCTCGAGCCAGCCGGTGACCTCGGCGACGGTGGTCATGCACATCCCCCTGATTCAAACCATCCCCGAACGACTTCCTCGTTCCCACGCTCCCGCGTGGGAGCGTCCTCCCTGCCGCTCTGCGGCGTCCTCGACGGTCGAAGTCACGCTCGAGCTTTTCATCTCCATGATGATCGCGCCAGCGTAACCAGGAGGCAAGCGGGAATTGTCCGCTTGACTTGCAATAAGTAGAATGCCGCACACGCAGCACTTTCGGTGTCCCATGCGCAAAAAACTAACGATCACGCTCGGTCGGGATATCTACGAGAGATTATGTCGAGTCATTGGGCGCTGTGCGCTTAGCCGATGGATCGAGTCGATGGTCCGATCTCATATACCCGAAATGCGCCTGCTTTTTGCCTATCGAGGAATGGCGCGAGAACACCCTCGCGAAGCGGAGGCCCTGGCATGGGCCGAGGCCACCCTCCAATGTTTTGGGGATGGAACGGACCCTCGATCCTCAACCAGCCCCCCTTGACTCAAGCCATCCTCGAATGTCTTTCCAGAGCCATTGAGTAATCGGCCCCGGCGCTGAAAACCCGAACTCCATCAATCGCTCAACTGGTACAACACCTCGCACCGAGTTGGTCAAGAAAGCCTCATCGGCCGCTTCGATGCGTTCAACTGGCAGCAATTCCTCCACCACCTCCAAGCCAAGAATCCGTGCTCTCTCGATCACGAGCCCCCGCATGATGCCCCGCAGCAGCGGGCCCGCCAATGCGGGCGTTTCCAATCGCTCGCCTTTGACCAGGAAAATGTTCGAGCGTGATGTTTCGCAAATGATCCGATCAGAAGTCAAACACAACACGTCGTCGTCTCCGGCCTGCTGCGCGCTCGTGTGCGATGCGTTTGCTCCAGTAATTGAGCGTCTTGTACCGCGCCAGAGGATCGCTCCTCGAAACTTCAATCGAGCGCGTGATGATCGCGCCGCCGGCGGCAATCGAGGGGGGCAGGGGGGCGGCTGACATCCAGAGTACCGAGCCCGATGGAGGCGCCGATGTGAGCCCGCCCGTGAGCGTGATGCGCAAGCGAGCGTCCGATTCCGCCGGCACAAAATCGCGGCTTGCCGCAACCAGCTCGGCGACGGCTCGGGCGTCTGGCAACTGCGAATGCTCGAGCGGCAGTCCAAGCTCTTGTGCCGATCGTTGCATTCGCTCGAGATGCCGGTCGAGCAATGTCGCGTGGCCATTCCAGGTGCGCAGCGTCTCGAATAATCCAAGGCCGTGCTCGAACGTGCGATCCAGAGCGCTGACCGTGAGCGCATCATCGGAAACAAGTTCGCCTCGAACCCAGAGCATGACAGGCTCTTCGTTCTTCCTGAATTCTCCGTTCGTTCACGATGATCCGGGCGCACCGCCTAGGTCAGTTCGCGACGGCTGAAAGCGTCAAGACGATTCATATGCTCGCTTCAGCCACTTTTTCACATCGGCATCGAAGTCGCTCTTCGATTCCAGCCGAACGCGATGGGAGCACATCGCGTTGAAACTGCCGGAAGCTTCGAGCCTGCCTGCCGGCTCGACTCCTTTGAGATTCAGGCCCAGATCGAGCCGCTTGGCTGTCGAAGGTACGACCAGGGCAAATTGCTTGTTCCGGCGCAGGCTAACGTACGACTTCTTGGGATCGATCTCCACGTCGTCGCCAAAGCCTTTTACGGCCTCGATCACCGAGTCGTACAACGGCTTGAGCGCGGCCTTCGGGCCCGCGAAAAGTGCGGACACGAGGCCTTCGCCCGAGACAGGCTCATTGTTAGCGGCTTGCAGGAACCGCTGCGCCACCAGATTCGCGTACCCATGGCTGAGGCCATGTTCTTGCTTGAGCACCGCGAGAACTTCGCCATGCTTTGCCTTGCCCGTTGAAGCCGCGATCTTGAGCCAATCGTCCAGGCTCTTGCCGGTTTTCTCCTTCAAATTCGCGATCATTGAGTTGACCGCGTCGTCGATGACTTTTGCCATATCATCACCTCAATGAAAACAGATGGGAGTTCAGGAATTCACCATCGGCCAGTTCTCGGCCCGGGTCTTCTTCGGTGCGAGCGGGCCCAACAGCGCAAACATCGCGTAGAGCATTTGCGTTCCGAGCGGCAGCTTGCCTGTTTCCACCAGAGACTTGAGAGTCTTGATGATCAAATTGCCGCCCTGAACCATCTGTTTCGTTGTGACCGTGCCCGGAGGCAGATCTTCGAGCGTCATCACGAATTCGGTACCGCCCGGCACTTCCTTCAATTCGTAGATGATTCTGCACGGCGGATCGTCGAATCGCGTAAATCGGAACGTCGTGACGTAGCGGCGCGGCGGATCGAATTCCAGGACTTCGCCGACGATGCCGACGATCTTGCCGTCCTTCGACCGCATCTGGAACGGCGCCCCTGGTTTCAGTCCCGGCGTGTGCAGTCGCATGTTGAACATCGCCCGTTGCACGCTGTCCGTTTTCGTGATCTCCCGCCAGACTGCATCGATCGGCCCGTTGATCACGACCTTGAAGACGGCTCGTTCGGTAGGCTTCGACGGCTCAGGCATGGTGTTTCCTTGATCGGTTCTTCCTGCGCTTCTCTGCAACTTCGCCCTCGACGGCCAGCTTGATCTGAACCATGCCGCTGGCCAGCTCGCGACTGAAATCGTTCGTCCACGCCTCATGGATGAGCTGAATGGGCACGACGTTGAAGTACATACGGCGCTCGCGGCCTATTTTCTCGGAATGGATCAGCCCCGCTGTTTCGAGCACCCGTAAATGCTTCATCACCGCAATCCGGCTCGTCTCAAATCGCCGGGTCACCTCGTCGACACGACAACCGGGCGATTCTCGGATGAGCTCCAAAATTCGCCGCCGGTCGCGGTGAGCCATGGCGAAAAACACGATGTCGAGATCTTCAGGGTTCACGGTATTATGTAACCAAAGTGTTACATGTCACCAGTCGCGGGTCAAGCGGGATCTCGAAACTTGCGCGCTCGCGCTACGTGAGCGGGGCACAGCATACCGTCGACGAATCGACACCGCGCGGCCGCACGTCCTCGCATCGTCAAAGGGGCGTCCGTGATGACGGGAGTCCAGTTCGGATTAAGAGCGTGTCGGTCACAACATCGGCGAGCCGTCCGCGCTCGAGCTGGTGACGTACTTCCTCTTCGCCCTTAAGCACCTGCACAATAACGAGCTCAAATTCAGCGGCCTGCGCGCCCCGCGGAAAACCTGCTGCGGCCGGCGCAGGGGGACGGGCTGACGATCGCCTACCACGGCCTCAACCTTGGCCGGGTCGCCTTGTGCGCCACCGCGGCAGGTTCGATGCGGGTGATGCTCGCCAACCTTCAAGTCGCTGATCAAGGAACACGGCAAGACGTTTTTCGAGCCCGTTCAGGACTGGGTGCTGATGCTGGCTACGAGTCTCTGGGCTGGTCGTCAGCCAAGTCAAATTACGCACTATGCGACCGAGCTAGTCTGCTGCGATCTGAAGCGCCGGCTCACCGGTAAGCGGCCGAGCGACGCTGACTTTCGCGCGGTCATTAAGCTTCGTAACGCAGTTGCTTCCGCCCGGTTCGAGGCCATCGGGAGTTTCAGCGGCAGCAAAATCTTAAGACGTTACGCATCCTGAACATTGCCCTGCGACAGACCGGCAGGCCGTTCATTCGTTCCAGCATCCCTAATCTTTGACGTAGTAGGTTGATAATTCGGCCGAAGCCTCGCTCAGGATGCCGTACGGCGCATTGCATGTGCGCGCGGACGGCAGTCAGGCGTGAGGTTCGGCCCGCAGGCTCCATCCGCGATTCTGAGCGGTGTGCTCACGGACCGGATGTCGCGCTGCGCGCTGGGTCTTTGCGGGTGCCTCATGCAGTTTCGAAGCACCGAAGGAGGTTCAGAAGCGGGACCGTGAAAAGGGCTGAGAATCCATTCGCCCTGAACGACCATCCCGCGATCCCGCATGGAGCAGGAACGCCCATTGCGCGGCCGATCTCACAGCTCGTGCGCGAATTGTCGAGGCAACTCGCCGAGCCCGCAAAGATAACGACTTTCGATTTCAACTGTTTAGCAGGCCTTGGCCGTGAGCTTCAGCGAACACTAGAGACTGAGGGGCCAGTTATATCCGCGGGGCCGAACCACACTCTCGACGGGACTGCCGCCGATGACGTGCTCGATAATGAATCGAAAGAAGGACTGTTGATTGGCAAGATGCACGTACTCTGTGCCAGAGCGCGACAGATCTTCCGACCGACGCCGATTTGGGATCATGGAATCGACGGCGAAATCGAGTTCAGAGACGCCTCGGGAGAAGCATCCGGTCGTCGCGTCTATGTACAGCTCAAGAGCGGCGATTCGTACCTGAGACCGCGGAAGCGGGATCAGAAACTGATTTTCGACGTCCGCGAGGAGCGGCACATCCGCTACTGGCAGGCGCAGCGCTACGACGTTTTTCTCGTGATCATGGACTCGAGCGAGTCTCTGAAATGGATGAACGTATCGAAGTATCTCAGAAATCGCGCGGATCCCTCGAGTCTTCAAATCGTGTTCGATGGAGAGTTGCTCGACAAGGCTGCAATCGTCAGCCTGCGCGACAGAACTTTGGCGGAATCCGGTTCGGAAACGCACTTTGCAACGGCAGCCAGATCGGCCGTCCGTCGCCGGTGATGCCCGGGCCTCGCAGCAGCGCAAACCGACGGATATCGGCCGCAGACACCAGGCTCTGCGGCGGCGTCTGCTCCGTTCATACCCGTCAATCGGCGATCCGATGAAAGCAATCCGTGCTTCATCCCTCATCGTCGTGCGGACTCAAAACCGCGCGCATCCCCCGCCCTTTCACCAGTGTCTCCTCGTACTCGGCCTCGGGGTCGGAATCAGCCACGATCCCCCCTCCTACCTGGAAACTGGCGCGATTGCCCTCGATCAGAACGGTACGGATCGCGATGTTGAAGGCACTCGATCCGCCCCGGCTGAAATAGCCGATTGCGCCGGTGTACAGGCTGCGCCGATTCACCTCGAGCTCGTCGATGATCTCCATGGCGCGGATCTTGGGGGCGCCGGTGATCGAGCCGCCGGGGAACACCGCACGGACCACGTCGACGGGCCCGGCGCCGGGGCGGATGGCCCCTTCAACCGTCGCGACCAGATGATGCACCTGCGCGAATGACTCGAGCTTCAGCGCTTCGGCGACATCGACCGAGCCGTACTCGCACACCCGCCCCAGGTCGTTGCGCTCGAGGTCGACAATCATCGTGAGCTCGGCGCGGTCCTTGGCCGAGCTGCGTAGCTCGGCCGCGAGCCGCTCGTCTTCCGCGGGCGTGCATCCGCGCGGGCGCGTTCCCTTGATCGGGCGCGTCACGATCGCGCGCCCGTGCGTCTGGTAGAACAACTCCGGGCTCGCCGATGCAACGGCGAGGTCTCCCCAGTGCAGAAACGCGGCATAGGGCGCAGGGCTCCTCGCCTTCAGCCGCAGGTAGATGTCCAGCGGGTCGGGATGCCCCGTCGCCAGGTATCGTTGCGAAAGGTTCACCTGAAACACATCGCCCGCGGCGATGTACTCGAGCACCCGAACGGCCTTTTCGAGATAGCTGTCGCGGTTGAGCGACGCCGTCAGATTATCGAATGTAGAACGTCGCTTGCGTTCCGCTCGCGGCGAGTCGAGCGATCTCTCGATCGATTTGCGCCAGCTCTGGCAGCGCTCGAGCGCCGCCGAGCGCCCTTCGCCGGTCAAATCCCAGCTCCACAGCTCGATCGTGCCGGCTCGAGAGTCGATCAAGACGGCCGTGTCATAGAGCGCCAGCCGGATATCGGGGAGGCGAGTCGCGCCCCGGCGGCGCGGCAGCCGCTCGAGCTCGGGCGCCAGGTCATAACCGAAAAACCCGATCATGCCGCCTTGAAATGGCGGGAGCCAGGCGTCACCTCGATCTTCCGGCTGCGCCAGCCGGTAACGCTCGAGGAGCGCCGTCAGATTGGAAAGCACATCTCCCCGACCGTGCTCGCAGCGGCCGCTGTCCGTGCGCAGAGACCAGCTCTGGCCGGTCGCTTCCCAGACCAGGCGCGGATAGGCCGTGAGGATACTGAACTGCCCCGCGTCGCCAGGATCCGTTCCGCTCTCGAGCAGCGCGGGCTCCGGCCACCTCCCGATCACCGCCGCCAGCCGAGCGGCCGGCACGTCGAGGACTTCTCGCACAACGCTCAAGAGCAGCCGGGTCGACACCAGAATTCTCGCGCGGTAAAACGTCGAGGTGAATCGGTCATTCTTGATGCGACACTGCCCGTCCGATGCCCTGGTAGACGAAACCGAGCGCCGCCATGCGCGGGGGGTCGAATACGTTCCGGCCGTCGAAGATCACCGGCTGGCGCATCAGCCGGCGCATGACCTCGAAGTCCGGGTTGCGAAACTCGTTCCACTCGGTGACGACCGCGAGTGCGTCAGCCTGCTCGAGCGCGCCGTAGGGACGATCACAGCACACCACCCGGTCGCCGTAGAGAGCCCGAACGTGGCCCAGCGCCTCGGGGTCGTGCAGCCGTAGCGCCGCGCCGGCGCTCAAGAGCGAGTCGATCAAGACGAGGGCAGGGGCCTCACGCACATCGTCGGTTCGCGGTTTGAAGGCCAGCCCCCAGATCGCGATCGTCTTTTCCTTGAGATCTCCGCGAAAGTGCCGGTGGATCTTCCGGAAAAGCACGGTCTTCTGCGCCTCGTTGACACTGTCAACGGCTTCCATCATCTGCGCGCCGATCCCCTTGGACTGGGCCATGTGAATCACGGCGCGAATGTCTTTTGGAAAGCAGCTACCGCCGTAGCCCACTCCGGGAAAGAGAAAGTGAAAGCCGATCCGCTGGTCGTGGCCGATGCCGCGCCGCACGTCGTTGATATCGGCCGCGTACTCTTCACAAAGGTTGGCCATCTCGTTCACGAAGCTGATCTTGGTCGCCAGCAGGCAGTTGGCAACGTACTTGGTCATCTCCGCGCTTTCGGGGCTCATCACAAGAAACGGCCGGTCCGTCCTCAAGAACGGCTCGTACAGGTTGTGCAACTGCTTGGTCACCTCGGGGCGGCGCACACCGACGACCACTCGGTCCGGCTTGTTGAAGTCGTCGATCGCGGCCCCTTCCTTGAGGAACTCGGGATTGCTGGCCACGTCGAAGGTGACCTTTGTCACCTCGGCCATTCGCCGGGCCACCTCGGCATTGGTTCCAACCGGCACCGTGCTCTTGATCACGATCGTCTTGGGAGAGTCGAGCGCACGCGCGATCTGGCAGCCAACCTCGAACACCCCGCTCAAATCCGCGCCGCCGTCGTTGCCCTGGGGCGTTCCAACGGCGATGAAAACAAGTTCCGCCTCCCTGATTCCCTCGGCGAGCTTCGTGGTGAACGACAATCGACTGTCGCGTAGGTTCCGATGGACGAGCTCAGCCAGACCAGGCTCGTAGATCGGCACGCGGCCTTGCGTGAGACCCTGGATCTTACTTTCGACCTTGTCAACACATACGACGTCGTTCCCGCTCTCAGCCAAGCACGTCCCTTGCACCAGCCCGACATATCCCGTTCCGACAACCGCGATCTTCATTTCGTGGCTCTTTGCTTGCTCTGGCAGACCTTGCCCGGCGCATCGGGCGAAAAGCTCCTGGCCGTACCCGCGCATGCTCAAAAAGGCCATCCTGCCATGTCACGGTTCCCGCGACAAGGCAAGCGCGCATGATTCCGATATTGCCCGCACGGTCCCTACAAGTTGTTCAACCGGTCAAAACAGTCCTGGCGGAGCAGGTTATCAGACTAGCCTTACCGGGGGAATCGCCTATAATATCAGTGGTACACGACGCCTTCCTTGTCAAGGACATGCGACGGAGGCCGCGGTGCGTTCAATCGGCCCCGATGGTGCTCGACCGTTGACAAGGGAAGCAGAAAGCGGCCTGTTCCGGCCCGAAGTCGTGCGATCACGGATGGCCCGGTCAATTCCTGTCCCTGGTGAGCGTTCCCGGATCTCGGGACCATATTCGAGCCGCGGATGGCCCAAGAACGGGAAGAGGTGGTTCTCTGCGCGGGAACTGGAGGCCGGCGTTCTCCGGCCTCGGACGTTGTTTTTCGGCTGCGATCGGACAAGCCATCGTCCTCTCTGGGGTTGGCCATCGTATTTCCTTCAGGGAGGCTGAGGCGCTTGCCGAGCCCTATACAACAGAGAAGCTCGCAACACGTGTGGGCTCGGCAGGCGCCTCACCTTCCTTGATAGAGGGGGCGTGGTTGGCTCGGAAGAGCCGCGTTCTTTCCCAAGAGAGATCGAGCCCCTTGCGCCCGCCGAAGAGCGGGCCGAGTGCGTCTTGAGGGTCTTGGCCATGCGAACGGCGAAAGTTGAGGAGCGCGAGGCTCGCTGGCGAAGCTGGGCACCCTCTTGGCTGGCCAGCCACCGGCCGTCCAGGCTGGCTCTTCCCAAGCCCCCGGGCGCACCGAGCGTGGCAGCCGCGCCGGCGCGGCGGCAAGTGGCGCGCGACGACCTCAAGAAGCGAATTTCCGGCGCGGCCATCGCCTTCCGAGGATACGACACGAGCAACATCGGTCGCAGCGCAGAGCTCCTCGAGCACCCCGTCTATGGCTCGATTGTGCGCAGCTCGCTCGAGACAGCCTCGGCGCTCTGCAGCGATGCGCAGGGAGAGAAAGTCGATCTTGTCGCCCGCGTGCTCGCGCACGAGCCATCCGACCTGACCACTTTCGTGCACGATATCGGGACCGTCGTCGCCATTCAGATCGCGCAAATGCGAATCCTCGAAGAAATCTTCGACATCCACGTCCGTCAGGCGCGGCTCTCGTTCGGCCACAGCATCGGCGAGCTCTCCTCACTTGTGCTCGGCGGCGTCTATACGATGGAGCAGCTTCTGCCCGTACCCCTTTCCCTGGCAAAGGATTGCGCCGAGCTCACTGCCAACACCACCATGGGGATTCTCTCGGTACACGGGGCGACGCTTCAAATCGAGGACGTCGAGCATCTCTGCGCAGCGATCAGCCGGCGCGGCCATGGGCTGATCGGCCCCTCGACGTATCTCTCGCCGTACCAGGTGCTTCTACTGGGTCAGCACGACACGCTCTCCATGCTGGACCAGGAGATGCACGAGTTCCTCCCCGCGGGCGTGACACTGCGGCGCCGGCCGAACCACTGGCCGCCGCTGCACACGCCACTTGTGTGGGAGCGCAATATCCCCAACCGAACCGCGATGGCGATGCATCACATCGGCGGCGGCGACCGCAAGCCGAGCCCGACCATCGTCTCCTGCGCGACGGGCAGCGCCAGCTACGACGAGTGGAACAGCCGCGCGATCCTGGCCGATTGGACCGATCATCCCCAGCGACTGTGGGATGTCATGGAGAACGCCCTGGCTTCCGGGGCTGATATCGTGATTCACGCCGGTCCTGAGCCGAAGTTGTTCCCGACAGGCTTTGACCGGTTGAGCAACCGGATCATGAAACAACTGAAAATGAAGCACCTTGACCGCCTGGGCAGCAGCGTCATCCCCAGTATCAGCCGCAATAGCTGGCTGACTCGAAAGCTGCCCGCAAACGCAGTGCTGTTGCGGGCTCCGTTCCTGAACCATATCATTCTGGAGGACTGGCTGCTCGCACAGGAGGTCTCCTGACCCAAACGAAAGATGAGGCTTTCCCGATGGAAACCCAGTTGAAGGAACCGGAGCGCGAGACATTCGTCGAAGCCGCGCTCAAGATGGGTGGCAAGAGCGAGGAAGAAGCGCGGACAACCGGCACGGTGGATCGGGCCGACGATCAGGTCGATGCCCTCTTCGCTGCGCGCTACCAGACTGCGAACAGTCCCGTCCATCGCGCCGTCTGGGAACGGAAGCTGCCCGTGGAGCTTTTCCTGCCCCAGCAGCCGGTCGTCCCACAGGCATGTCAGCGCACGATGCAGAAGTCGCTCGAGGCGGTCACCAAGCACCGCGCCAACGAACCTTGTACGGGCCCGACAACAAGGTATCCCAGGCCGTCCTTGATGATCTCTCGGCCGCCGGCTACTGGGGCCTCTTGATCGACCCGCAGTTTGGCGGCGTCGGTGCGCCGTTTGCCGCATTTTCGCGGTTCTTGACGCGAATGGCGACGATCGAGCCGAACGTGGCGGGTCTTGCATCGGTTCACGGTTGCATCGGCGCGGTCGATCCGCTGCGAACCTTCGGCAGCACCGAGCAGAAAGAGCGCTATCTCCCTCAACTGGCCAGCGGTGAGAAGCTCTCGGGTTTTGCCCTGACCGAGCCCTGCGCCGGCTCGGACCTGACTGCCCTGCGCACCGAGGCGCGGCTCGACGGCGATGAGTACGTCATCGATGGCGAGAAGCTTTTCATCACCAACGCCGTACCGGGCCGGACGGTCGGCCTGGTATGCCGGATCGAAGGCAAGCCCGCGGTCTTGATCGTCGATCTGCCCGATCACGAAAACGACCAGTTCAAGCTGGTGACGTACGGCCTCTTCGCCCTCAAGCACCTGCATAACAACGGGCTCAAGTTCAACGGCCTGCGCGTGCCCGCCGAGAATCTGCTCCGGCCGGCGCAGGGAGACGGCCTGACGATCGCCTACCACGGCCTCAACCTGGGCCGAGTGGCCTTGTGCGCCACCGCCGCAGGCTCGATGCGGGTGATGCTCGCCAATCTGCTGCCCTGGGCTCGCTTCCGCCGAACCTACGGCGCCGCGATCGTCAGTCGCGAGCTGGTGCTCAGGCGCATCGGCCGCCTGGCCGCGTTGATCGTCGGCTGCGACGCGCTCGTCGATTGGTGTTCATGGCTGCTCGATCAGGGCTACCGGGGCGAGCTCGAGTGCATCGTCGCCAAGATCTTCGGCAGCGAGAGCCAGAAAGAGGCCGCCATCGAGCTCTTCATGAAGACTCACGGCGGCCGTGCGTTCCTGCGCGGGCATCCGTTCGGAGAAAACGTACACGAGTATCTGGCCCCGTGCATCTACGAAGGCGAAGGCGAGATGCTGGGCATGGCGTTCTTCAAATCGCTGATCAAGGAACACGGCAAAGAGTTTTTCGAGCCCGTCGGCCGGGCCTTGCAGGCTGCGGGCATCAGCAAGCCGAATCCGCTCAATCCGGCCCATGCCTGGGCGCTCAAGGGTGCCCTCGCACCGTATGGAAAGTGGCGCCTGGCTGAGATGCTCACGCCGCGGCAGCGGCTGCACCTGGACGGCCCACCGATTCCGGCCCCCCTGGCCGCGCATGCCCAGTACGCGGCGGCCGGCCTGGAAGGCAGCCGGCTCGAGATCAGCAAGCTGATGTTCAAGCACCAGCTCAAATTGGCCGACCGCCAGTGCCGGATGGCCGAGATATCGCAGCGCATCCAGGATCGGGTGGTGATGCTCGCGACCAGCCTCTGGGCCGGCCGGCAGTCGAGCGAGATCGTGCAGGCGGCGGCTGGAGTGCTCTGCAGCGACCTCAAGCGCCGGCTTACCGGAGGACGGCCGACCGACGCAGAGCTCCGTGCGGTCACCAAGCTCGGCGACGCCGTTGCTTCCGGCGGGTTTGAGGCCATCGCGGGCATCGATGCCGGCGAAATCTTGATGCCGTACGCATCCTGACGATGACCAACTGTGAAGGAGTCGCTTGAAGATGGCCAACGCATTTCGATTGGACGAGCTGGACGGCCAGATCGCACAGGTCACTTTCGACGTTGCCGACAAGAAGGTGAACACGCTCGGCCGCGAGGTCTTGCAAGAGCTGGCCGGCCTGGCTGCTGCGCTCGAAAATCGCACCGACCTGCGCGGACTGCTGTTGCGCAGCGGGAAGGCGGGCCAGTTCGTCGCCGGAGCCGACCTCAACGAGCTGGCCGCGATGAGCTACGCCACGGCCGACCAGGTTGCCGGCCTGCTCACGTCGGGCCACGGGCTTTTCAACCGCATCAGCCGGCTGCCGTTTCCCATGGTGGCCTTGATCGACGGCGCCTGCATGGGCGGCGGCACGGAGCTGGCACTCGTCATGGACGAGCGTCTGGTCTCGAGCGCGCCTCACACCCAAATCGGGCTGCCTGAAGTGAGCCTCGGGCTCTTGCCGGGCTGGGGCGGCACTCAAAGGCTGCCGCGCTTGATCGGACTGAACGCCGCCATCGAAATGGTGTGCTCGAGCGAGATCATCTCCGCGCAGAAGGCCGTCTCTCTGGGTTTCGCCTTCGACATCGTTCCAGCGGAAAGCCTGCTGGAGGAAGGCCGGCGGCTCATCGAATACCTGATCGCGAACGGGCAGTGGAAGGAGCGGCGAGCCGCGCGAGAACAGGCGCTCGGCCTCACCACCGACGCGTTTCATTTCGCCTTTGCCGTCGCCGAGGGCGCCATCAAGGGCAAGACCAAGGGGCAGTATCCTGCCCCCCTGGTCGCGCTCAAGGCGATTCGCGACGGCTGCAACGTGCCGCTGGAAGAGGGGCTGAAGGTCGAGCAGAAGGCTTTTCAAGAGCTGCACGGCTCGCCGATCATGGGCAACCTGATCGCCATCTTCTTCATGAAGAACCGTCTCTCGCGCGACCCGGGAGTGAGCAACCCGGGGGTTACGCCCAAGCCCGTGAAGCGCGTCGGCGTTTCGGGGGCGGGCCTCATGGGCTCCGGCATCGTCGCCGCGCACGCCCGGTCGGGAATTCCCACCGCGATGGTTGATATCGACGATGCCAAGATCTCCGACGGCATGAAGCGCGCCCAGGAAGTCGTCATGAGCCGGATCAAGATCGGCCGGGCCGCTCCCAAGGATATGGCGAGCATGCTGGCGGCAATCAGCACGTCCACTTCGCCCAAGATCTTCGCCGACTGCGACGTGGTCATCGAGGCGGTGACCGAAAATGAGGCCCTCAAGAAAGAGGTCTACAAGGGGCTCGCGCAGGTGATGCGGCCCGACGCGATCCTGGCCACCAACACCTCGACGATCTCGATCACCCGCATGGCGGAATCGGCCCCGAGCGCCGAGCAGTTCATCGGCATGCACTTCTTCAGTCCGGTCGATCGCATGGAGCTGGTCGAGATCATTCGCGGCGCCAGGACGAGTGACGCGACGGTCGCGACGATCGTGGCGCTTGCCAGGAAAATCCGCAAGACGCCGATCGTGGTCAACGACTGCCCGGGGTTCCTCGTCAATCGCGTGCTGTTCCCGTACATGAACGAGAGCCTCATCCTCTTGCATGAGGGTGTGGCGATGGATGCGATCGACCGCGCGGCGACGAAATTCGGCATGCCGGTGGGCCCGCTCACGTTGACCGATATGGTAGGCCTTCAAACCGCGTGCTTTGCCGGCAAAGTGATCGCGCACGCTTTTCCCGATCGGGTGGCGACGTCGCCCATCCTCGAAGAGATGCTCAAGGCGGGGCCCATGCCAAACTCGCCGGTCCAGAAGTTCTGGATCAGCGATGGCAAACGGTCGGCGCCGCAGGCGAATCCGACCGTGCTCGCGATCATCGCCAAGCACAAGACGGCCGAGAAATCGCTGTCCCAGGAAGAGATCACCGACCGTTTGTTCCTGCCCATGCTGCTCGAGGCAACCCGGGTGCTGGCGGAAGGGATCGTCCGCGAGCCGGCCGACGTGGACATGGGGCTGATCCTGGGGATCGGGTTCCCGCCGTTCCGAGGGGGAATTCTGAGGTGGTGCGACAGCCAGGGAGCCGGCGCCGTGGTGGATCGCCTGGCGCGTTATGCACCACTGGGCAAACGGTTCGAGCCGACCGAGATGCTCCTTGAGAAAGCACGAAAGGGCGAACCGTTCTATCCTCGCCCGAAGCTCGTGAAGGGATGAACGAACATCGATCAATCGATCAAAACATTCACGGCGGGAGAACACTTCGATGAGAAAAGCCGTCGTTATTGACGCGGTGCGAACCCCGGTCGGGCGCGCATCCGCAGACAAAGGATACTTTCGCGACGTCCGTTCCGAGGACCTCTCGGCCCATGTGATGCAAGCGATCCTCAAGCGCACGGGAGTGGCGCCCCAGGAGATCGAAGACGTGCGCTGGGGGTGTGTGCAGCAGCAGGGCGAGCAGGGCTTTGACGTCGCGCGAATTGCCGCGCTCGTCGCCGGGCTGCCCGAGCAGACGGGTGGTGTAACGATCAACCGCAACTGCGCCTCGAGCTTGCAGGCGATCAACGACGCTGCCATGAGCATCGCCGCCGGGTGCGAGGACGTCCATTTGGCCGGCGGCGTCGAGCACATGGAACACGTGCCGATGAACAAGGACTACAACCCCTGTCCCTCGCTCTTCCGAAGACACAGCGAGGCGATCATGAACATGGGGCTCACCGCCGAGTACCTGGCGGCGAAATACCGGATCCCGCGGGGCAAACAGGATGAATTCGCCCTGCGCAGCCATCAGCTCGCCGCCAAGGCGACCGACGGCGGCCAGTTCGCCACCGAGATCATTCCCACCTGGGGACGCGACGAAGCCGGCCACAAAGTTCTGCTTTCAGGCGACCAGTGCATCCGCCGCGAAACTTCGCTCGACGCGCTCGGATCCCTTCCGCCGGCGTTCAATCCCGATGGCGGCAGCGTGACGGCCGGCAACAGCTCGCCGATCAATGTCGGCGCCGCGGCGCTTCTGGTGATGTCGGAAGAAAAAGCCAAGGAACTGGGCCAGAAGCCGATCGCCTGGATCCGTGCAATGGCCGTCGCCGGCGTGAACCCCGAAGAAATGGGCATCGGCCCGGTTCCCGCCGTTCAAAAAGCCCTCAAGCGAGCTGGCCTCAAGCTCGACCAGATCGAGTGCATCGAGCTCAACGAGGCGTTCGCTGTCCAGGTGCTGTCGGTGCTCAAACTGCTGGGCATCGGCGAAGAGAACGTGAACACCCGCGGCGGAGCCATCGCGATCGGCCATCCTCTTGGGGCCAGCGGCGCCCGGATCGCAACAACACTGCTTCACCGCATGCGCGACCAGGGAGCCAAGCTCGGCCTGGCCACGATGTGCATCGGCCAGGGACAGGGCGTGGCGACGATTTTTGAAAGATGCGATAATTAAAGCCGACCGCGCCGCAACGGCACGCGATCCGAGCCGCGGAAGGTAGCTCTGATTTTGTCGGGAGTTAGCCGCTGTGCCGGTACACGACTGGACGCGCGTTGATGCCGGCTTGTTCTACGCCTTCCACCAGAGCTGGACCGTCAAACTGTGTGATGCCTTGAATCGAGGGTTACTACCGCCGGACTATTTCGCGCTTCCGGAGCGGTCAATTAGCGGTCCAATTCCGGAGGTCGCGACCTTTGGCCCGTCGTTGGATGAGGCAGACGTGGCCGTCGCCGAAGCAGCTCTCTACGTCAAGATGGCAGACCGGGTCGCTGTACGAGACAAACTCCGGCAAATCGTTGCCGCAATCGAGATCGTTTCGCCAGGCAACAAGGCGAGCCATGTTGAGCTGCGAGCATTTGTCGAGAGGGTTTCTCACCTGGTTCGGCACGGCAATGCCTTGCTCGTGATCGATCTCTTTCCGCCCACCGATCGAGATCCTTTCGGAATTCACAAGGCAATCTGGGACGAATTCGTAAAAGAAGACTTCGAGCTTCCGATGGAAAAACGCCTGCTCTTGGCGGCATACGATCCTGGACTGGCGGTTACAGCCTACGTCGAAACGATTGCGGTGCGCGACAAGCTGCCAGAGATGCCCTTATTCCTCAAGTCCGGTTCCTATGTGACTGCACCGCTCGAGGCCAGCTATCAAGCGACGTGGGAGGATTTTCCTGGGCCGATCAAACGACTCCTTGAACCGCTCCAAGAGTACGCCCAATAGCGCGTGGTTTTTCCATTCGTCACCTTAAACGGATCGGCCCGTAGACATGATCCGCCATCCACTCGCCCTTCGCCTCGACGCCGACCAGCCCGCTCGCGAGCAAATCCACGAAGCCGCCCGCCTGGGTGCTCGGGGCGTCGTGCTCGACGCCTCGGGTGAGCTGGCGCCGCATCGCTTGAGCGAGACCGGCCGCCGCGAAATCCGCCATCTGCTCCGATCGGTCGAGCTGCCGCTCGCGGCACTGGCGCTGCCGACCCGGCGCTCATTCGACACACCCGACCAGCTCGACGACCGGATTCGCCGGGCGGATAGTGCTTTTGGCATGGCCTATGAGCTGGGCACGAAAATCGTGCTCGCGCGTGTCGGCGCGGTCCCGCCGGAGGACGAGGCCGCTCGCCGAGAAGCGTTCACGACAGCGCTCCGCGACCTGGGCACACGGGCCGAGCACCGTGGGGTCCAGTTGGCCATCGAGACGGGCTCCGAGCCGGCTGAACCCCTCAAAGCGTTCCTCGAGACGATGGGCCTGCCCGCCCTGGCGGTCAGCATCGATCCCGCCGCGGCGTTACCGTCCGGAACTGATCCCATCGCCTCGGCGCGCTTGCTCGGAGGGTGGATCGTCCACGCTTATGCGAACGATGCCGTCCACGCTGCCGCTTCTGCCGCGGCCAATCCGCGCGGATTCGGGTTTCGCCCCGGCGGCCTCGACTGGGAAGAATACCTCGGTGCTCTGGAAGAGATAGGCTACCGCGGATTCTTGACGATCTGGCCCGCGTCCGACCGCCCCGTCGCCGCTCAGTTCAGCGCGATCTCGCAGCGCCTTGGTCAGATCAATTGACGCGGAACGTCAGCTTCATGCCGAGGGCCTTATCCGCTCCGACCCATCCGCCGATGTCGAGGCTCCGGCAGCCGCCGTCGGAGCTGTCGAGGACGGGAGCCAAGGCGGTAAGCTCGCGGCTCGACGGGTCTTGGGCTCGCGCCGGGAATAGCAGGAACACGGCAAGAGCCGCCCCGATCAACGTGAATCGCGATAGGCGTCCCGACCCCATAATGAGCCTCCTCATCTGCAACGGTTTGCAGTGATGGGTGGCTCATAATTTGTGCACGAGGCTCACCTCTGCCGAAGCGCGCTCGACAACGATTCGTTCCTCGGCGTCCAGTTGGTCAAAAAGCCGCGCGCGCCGAAGGTCGAAGGAACGTCGAGGGAGGTTGTCTTTCGTGCCGCGCTGTGGCCCGTTATGGAAACACCAACCGGCGGCTCCCCCGGTCAGTGCGCCGCGAAGGTCGGTCAGGATGTCCGCGGCCGTCGGCTCCGACTGGACGTATCCCCGACGAAGCGGTTCCTGGTAATGCACGGGCACAACTCGCCCCAGCTTTTTCATCATTGCGAGGCACTCGCGGGTCTTGGCATCGGTTTGTGCTGGTGATCCAGGATCCCTCGGTCGATGCGGTGTCACGAAATCAAGGCCGGCAGTCTGCAAGGAATCACGCAGATCGGCCTCACTCACCTCATGGCCACCGAGCGACGCCGTGACCAACCGCGCCGGATCAAGCCGGCGGACGAGTTCCCGGAGGGTTTTGAGCTCGTCTACCGGAACAAAACGCTCGTCGCGCACGTCACGCTCGTTGGCGAGGTCGAGGTACCAGTTGCGATATTCCTTGAGCGGCACGACAATCGTCTGCACGGCACGCTCGTGCGCTTCGAAGTTCGGCAGGCCCCAGCCGGGCGTCGTACTGGCGCGAGTGAGCGTCACGTCAACCACCAACCCGCGTCGATCGCACTCCGCCAAGATTCGCTTGAGTTTTTCCAGATGGGGTTCGGCGCGTGACCCTTTTGACCAACGACAGAAATATCCTGACCAAATAGCCCGCAAGTGGCCCAGACCCGCAGCCAGTTGAAGCCGTGTCGCTGCAATTCGTCGAGATCGCGTCTGAGGAACTCGTCGGGCGCGCCAAGGCCGCCGTAATAACTGATACCCAGCAGGAAGGTAGGCTTGCTGTTGAGCGTGAAGCGTGTGCCCCTGATGCCCAGAACCGTGCGGGTCTGCACCGGCGCGGGCTCGCCCGCGGGCGCCGGCTTGACCGCATCGTCGACTTGCGGCGACGAGACGGTCGGCGCCCCGAGAGACTGGCATTCTTTCCCGTCGGCGGGGCCAGAGCCGATCACGATTGCCAGAACCCAGATTGGTGATTTTATCATCACGTATCCTCAACACCGCATCGCGCGCTATCTGCCGGCTTCGACCATCGACTCCAGGAAAGCTCGTCCGCAGGTTTCCGCCAGCAACAACACGACGTTCAATGACCGCGATGGTAGACGCATCGCTCTCCGTTTCAAAGAGGGCGGCCACCCATGCGGACGAGGCGAGCACGAATCGGACGTCAATTACTCAACCACGATGTGAGGAGCCGCGCTCATGAGCGACCACTGGAATCGCAGACGGGTGCTGCGCCACTTCGGCGCGACAGGGATTGCTATTGGCGCTTCGAGCATGGCCTCTCTGCCAGCGGGAGGCGCCCGCCCAAACGATAAGCTGAACTTGGCCATCGTCGGTTGCGGTGGGCAGGGAGCTGAGAACCTCGACAAGGTGGCCGGCGAGAACATCGTCGCGCTTTGCGACGTGGACGAGAAGCGCGCGGCAGACGCGTTCGGGCGCTACCCCAAGGCGAAGCGCTTCCGCGATTACCGCAAGATGCTCGATGCGCAGCATCAGCAGATCGACGCGGTCGTCGTTAGCATTCCCGACCACATGCACGCCCCGGTCAGCCTGGCCGCCATGGAGCTAGGCAAGCACGTCTATTGCGAGAAGCCGCTCACCTGGAGCATCGACGAGGCGCGGCGGATGGCCAGCCTCGCCAGGGAGAAGAAGCTGGCAACACAGATGGGCACCCAGGGCATGGCCGGTGACGGAGCCAGGGCCGGCATCGAGTTGATCCGGTCGGGGGTGCTCGGAGACGTCAAGGAATTGCACGTCTGGACGGATCGCCCGATCGGGTTCTGGCCCCAGGGGATTGATCGCCCGCGCGACACGCCGCCCGTCCCCGGAAGCCTGGACTGGAACCTCTGGCTGGGTGTGGCCCAAGATCGCCCCTATCATCCTGCCTATTGCCCTTTCATCTGGCGAGGCTGGAAGGATTTCGGCACCGGCGCAGTGGGAGACATGGGAATCCACAACGCGGCCATGCCGTTTGCCGCGCTCCAGCTCGGCCCGCCTGCGACGGCAGAGATCCTCGAGACATCCGGGCTCAAGCCCGAGACATTTCCGGTCTGGTCGCGGCTCAAGCTCGAGTTTCCAGCCGGCGGTGGCCGCGGCCCGATCACGCTGTACTGGTACGATGGGGGACAAAAACCAAGGGCGGAGCTGGTCGGCGGCCAGAAGCTTGCCGACAACGGCGCGATTGTCGTGGGCGCAAAAGGAACGCTCTCGTCAGTGGAGTGGACTGGCGGGGATTGGGCGCTCTTGCCCGCAGATCGGTTTCGCGACTTCAAAGCTCCCCAGCCTTCCGAGCCCCGCGCTCCGGGCCAGAGCCATCACCAGGAGTGGCTGGCCGCCTGCCGCGGCGGCGCCCCGGCCTTCTGCCGGTTCGATGGCTTCGCTTCCAGACTGACCGAAACCATGCTCGTGGCCAACCTCGCACTGCGAACCGGCCGGAAGATCCTCTGGAATGCCGAAGCCATGGAGGCTCAGGGCTGCCCCGAGGCGTCTCCGTTCATCAAACGTGAATATCGCGCCGGATGGTGAGAACGCTTGAGACGACCGTCAACACAACGAGGACGTCGTTGGCCAGGGGGCAACGACTCGGTACACTGAACGTGCCTGAGCACGGCCCATGAGGGCACACGAGAATTGCAGCCTGGCGCGTCGGGAGATTTGACGTGCGGTGGTTTGTCAGCGCCCTTGCGATCCTGCTTTCCGGGGTGGAATCAGCCCAGGAAGTCCGCGACAAACCAACCGATGTGAACGGCACGATCGAGCGTGGCCTTGCATTTCTGGCTGACGATGCGATGACCTGGAAGGCCGAGCACAATTCCGTCGCGTGCCATCACCCCGGCCTCGTCATCTGGTCAATGCACGAGGCGAAGCAGCGCGGCCACAGAGTCAATGAAACGGTTCTGGCCGAATTGACGCAATGGATTGCCACGTCGGGCGACGGCAAATTCGGTCAGCCGAGGCCCCCGAGCGCACCCAGAGCGCTCAATCCTAAGGCCGTGTGGTTTGCCCTGGCGCTGGCGCCGATCCCCAGCCGGGCGCCGTCTCGCAGAACGGACTGAAACTCCTCTTGAACACCGTGAAGAGCGACCAGACCGAAAACGGGTCGTGGTCCGCATGGCCCGAAACCCGTCCGCCAATCTTCGGCGACTCCGACTATGCTCTGGGCCACGCGGGAATCAAGCCCGACGAGGCCAGCCATCGCGAATGCTCGCAGTTTTCTGATCAGGACCCAACGCGACGATGGCTCGTGGCCGATGACTTCGCGGCCGGTCAAACCCGGCGGCGAAGGGTCAAAGAGCCTGATTCCGATCACTGGTGCCGGTTGCGCATGGGCAACACTGGGGCTGGTGCGGAACCACTGAGCGCCGTGCCTGAAAAAATGGTGACCGGGGCGACGTCATGGCAGAGTCGAATAGATCACGATATTTGCGGCGATCCTGACCGCGCTTTCGTGGACATAGCCCTTGCACCCCATGCCGGTGTGCCGCTCGAGCGCGCAGCCGATATCGAACTTGGAATAGATGATCGCCCAGTGGTTGTCGATCTTGACTCCTTCGAGCTGAGGAAAACCGCGTGCGCCTCCGGCTGACTCGGTGTAGTGCACGTCCTTGAGGTCGAAGCCCACCTTGGTGGTGTAGAGCTCGTCGTCCTGCGGGATCGGTACGAGCGGGTTGTTCGGCAGCAGCAGGGCGACGAACTTGCGAAACGACCCGTCAAAACTGGCGCTGCCGCAGGCGGCATCCGCGAAGAGAGTTCCACTTCCGGGGTCGAGATGTTTGCGCAGCGCCTCGAGGTCGACGTCGTCAAAGGAGAGCGCCGCGCGGCCGTGCAAATAGATCAAGGGGTAATAGGTCAAGTCGGGGTCGCGCGGAAGCAAGTCTTTTTGCTTGATCACAACTTCGAAGGAGAGCGGGGGCTTGCGGAGAACTTCCATCAAGTTGGGGATT
This sequence comes from uncultured Planctomycetota bacterium, assembly GCA_963823665.1. Taxonomy (GTDB): domain Bacteria; phylum Planctomycetota; class Planctomycetia; order Isosphaerales; family Isosphaeraceae; genus CAVXHV01. Next base: position 1,315,078 of record CAWGMQ010000005.1, on the reverse strand, counting down.
GCCTGAGGGGCGATGTTCCAGTCGCCGCTGTGCTTGAGCTTGGCCAGCCGCAGTGCGCCTCGCTTGGCCCCCTCGGTCTTGAAGTCGACGATATCGCGAATGACCAGCTTGTCAGCCGGCATCTCGCGGCCCGTGGCGTAGTCGATGACATTCTGTCCAACCTTGATCGACTTGATGACGGCCACGTTGGCCGGGGAGTGCTCCAGTTGGTTCCAGTAGCAGGAGAGATCGGCCGGGGAATAAATGACAACCGTGCGGCAGCCGTAATCTATCCCCAAAAGCGGATGGATGTCTGGTGAAAGCAGATGCTTGGATCGCCAGACCGGGTGGTCGTCGGGCAGGGACTTGAGCTCGATGCTCGGGTCTGGGAAGAGCTCTTTCATCAAACGCTTGAAGCCCGCGTCGAAAGCGCGGCTGCCGCAGCAGGCGTCGGCGAAGATGAAACCCCCTTGTTCGACAAACGCCTGGAGATTCTTCTTGGCCTGCTCCGAGAACTCCGGGACCTCATGCCCGTTGAAGAACACGATCGGTGCCTGGAGCATCTCCTGAATCGTAGCGGTGCGCGGGTCCACCACCTGCCATGCAAGAAGGCTCTTCCAGTCTTCAGAGACAATGGAGACCATGTTGCGAACGTCGTCGGGGTCGTTGTTCCAATCCTGGCCCCGCGAATGACGCAGCTTGTTGATCAACACCGGCGCGCGCCCCTTGGCCAGGAAGAGCAGAGCAAACGAGGTCGCTACAATGTCGTTTTCCGTCCCTCCCCGCCAGAAACCGGACAGCGTGTTCTGTTCCTTGACGAGCTGTTCGGCACCCAGGCGATACCAGTCGTTCTGCCCGAAGAAGCGCACCCCGGTTAGCCGGCCGGCCCGCTCGAGCGCGTAGAGGTAATAATATCTCCATTGCTGCCCGTTGCCGAAGTTCTGCCGCACATCAAAGTGGTTGGCGAGCCAGTTGACGGCTCGATCGATGTTCGGGTTAAAGCCCCCTTTGCCGCAGTCGCGAATGCCCTCGCCCTGAAGATGCTCAAGACTCTCGTAGCGCCGGGCACCGGAGAGGATCAGGCTGGAGACGCCGGCACAGGTCATGCTTGCGGTTGATTGCTTTACACCCGGCGTGTAGCCCCAGCCGCCATCACGGTTCTGGTAAACCTCGAAGTAGGTGCGCGAAAGCAGCCAGACCTCGGGCCGGACTGTCACTCCGGCTTCTCTGCCCGCATTCAACCCCAGGAGTGCATATTGTGTGTTCGAGTTATCGCCGCCGTGCATCGGGATGTGATAGTTCCACGACCCCGGCCAGGGGGTCCGCTCGCCCAGCTTGATCTGGCCGCGCTCGAGGAATTCCACGTTCGCCAGGATCCGGGCCCGATCGCGAACCGGTTCCGCCGCGGCAAAGACCATGGTTTGAAGGCCAACGGCATACGTGCTATTGAGCTGATCGGGTTGGAATTGTCTGAGGAACTCGAGGGCGAGCTGAATCTTCGGTGAGCTCGGTTTCTCACCCGCGGTCATGAGCGCGAGCGTGACCAGACTCGTCACCCCGGTTCGCGCGGCTTGATCGACGTCGGCCCACGAGCCGTCGGGCGCTTGCTTGTCCTTCAAATAGCGAACACCCTCGCGAATCGCATGTTCGACTTCCTCGCTGGTCACGTCGCCCCGGGCTCCCCGTCGATCGCAAAGCGACACGACGACGATCAGCGTCGCGATCAGACCGACCCGCCAAAACGTCTTCCGCGAGCGGAGCATCAGTGAGCCCTCATACCAGCAACACGGGGTCGATGCGCTCGCTCCCGAGAAAAAAGCGGCGGGAACAGCGATCCTATCAATGCTAGTCAGGAACCAGCGCCCGCCACAAGAGATCGTGGGTTTCGATCATCGCGATCGCAGCGCCGGCGGAGGGCGGCGGGCCGTCACCAATGAGCACCGGCTTGTCCTCTTGATCGACCGCAGGCACGCCGTGGCTTCCGCGCACAACTCGTGCGTCTAACGGCACCACGTCGAGAAGGCTGCGGAATCCCAGCTTCTTGCGTGCGAGCTGGAAGATGGCCCGGCCCTCGGGCCAGAATCGCGCAGGGTCGAAGAAAAGCTCGCACGGGTCATAACCGGGTTTGCGGTGTATGTCGACGGTCCGGGCGAAATCCGGAGCCAGCCGATCGTCGAGCCAGTAGGGATAAGCAAACCATGAATCATCCCGCGACATGGCCACCAGTTCACCGGACCGTGGATGATCGAGACCGATTTCCGCTCGCTGCCGGCCTGCGTAAACCCGCGCAACGCCGCTCACACCCAGGAGCAGCTCGTTGACCCGGCCCGATAGCCGGTCATCGGCGCCGTTCAAGTAGATATGGGCGACCTGGTGATCACAGACGGCAAATGCCGGGCTGAGGAATGTGTCGAGTACCTCGCCGAACGGGCCAGGTCGAACCTTGAGCAACCCTGCTTCGCGGAGCACCCGGTTGAGAAGAATCGGCTGCGTCACGTCGGTGTGGCCGTACTCGGATACGATCCAGACGCGAGCTCCGTCGGCAGCCGCGGCATCGAGGATCGGCGCCGCAGGCTTGGTCGAGCTCGCCGGTCAGGCGAGCCATGTCGCACCCGGACGGACCGAATCGCTGAGGGTCGTAATCCAGATGCGGCAGGTAGACGAGCGTGAGATCGGGGTGGTGGCTGCGGAAGACTAGGGCCGCGCACCGCGCGATCCATTCGGTGCATGGCAGCCCCGCCTTCGGTCCCCAGAATGTGTGGAACGGAAAGCGTCCCAGCGACCGTTCGAGCCTTTCGCACAATCCATCGGGCGTGCCGGTGATTCCGAAGACCTTGTTTCCATCGGCGCCGTAGTGGGGCTTCGGCGTCACGGAGAACTCGGCCGCGGAACCCTGGTTGAACCACCAGAAGAGCTTGGCAACCCGCATCGGACGGCCGCGAGCCGCCGCGACGCGGCCGAGCGCCTGATCGATCGTCTCGGCCTGGATCGAGGCGCGCTTGACTGCTGCCAGAAGCGCACTTCGCGCGTGTCGCGAAAGAGCCAGCCATTGCCGACGATGCCGTGCTCCTGCGGGAGCTTCCCGGTCAAGATGCTCGCCTGGGCCGAGCAGGTGACCGCCGGAATTACCTCCTCGAGCGAGCGAATCCAGCCCGTCTCGGCAAGGCGCTTCAGCCGAGGTGCGAAGGCGAGCAGCCGCCGGGTAAGCCCCACTGCATTGATCAGGATAAGCCGTTGCATTTTCCCCCGCGGAAACATCTCAGAAAGTTGTAGCAGGCACACTCCGTGTGCCGCCCGCCGATTGCAGTTCGAGCCACGCCCGCATCACATTGGATGCTGTAGCAGGCACACTCCGTGTGCCGCCCGCCGGTTGCATTTTCATCCACGCCAGCGTCTCATTACGAAATGGAAAGCCCTGATCACTCCGAGCCCCTGCCTGCTTACACGTACTTTCCCGGCTGCCCCTGGCCTCATCCCAACCGCTCGCCCATGCACGACGTGGCCGGCCGCCGTGAGATGCCTGCCGGCCGCGAGAAAGAATGGTGGAGAGCTCGGTTCCTGCGCGGGGTCGAGCTCTTCAACGCAGGCTATTATTGGGAAGCGCACGAGGTCTGGGAAGACCTCTGGCACATCGAGCACCGACGAGGTCCGACGGCCGAGGTGCTCAAAGGACTCATCAAGCTTGCCGCGGCAGGCGTGAAAGTCCGCGAGCGACGAGAGAGCGGCGTGCGCACGCACTGCCGCCGCGCGGCAATGTCGTTCGCCCTGGCAGCGGAGCAGGGGGGGCGCCATCAGCTCGGGCTGGACCTGGATCTCTGGGCACGGCGCTGCCAGTTGCTGGCGGACGATCCGCCCGTTGATCAAGGGCCGCCGGATGCGCCGGTCACGCGGGTGTTTGATTTCCGCGTTGAATGCGCGTACGCCGAACCAAGGGCCTCTGCACGAGACTGACTGTAGGAGGAACCGAGCCAGGGCAGAGGGTATACTGAATTAGCGGAGGGTATTCGACATGCGCTCGCCATTTCCCGGGATGGACCCGTACATTGAAACGTTTGGGCTGTGGGAAGATTTTCACTCCAAGTTGATCGGTGAGATGGAGCGGAGCCTTTCGAGCCGGGTTCCCGATCGGTATGCGGTTCGAACCGGCGAGCGAGCGTACGTGGCGATCGGCGCTGGACCAGACGGTGATCCCCATGAGCTATTACCGGACGTTGCGCTCACGGCGTCGCACCGGCCAGACGGCGCCGGAAGCACGGTCGCTTTGACCTCCGGGAGCGAGGTGGATCCGGAGGCCACGCCGGTCCTGATGCAGGCCGTCGTTGAAGCGGAATACCGAGAACTCTTTCTCGAAATCCATCAAGTTGAACCAAAACGCCGTCTGGTTACTGCGATCGAGGCGCTCTCGCCGTCGAACAAACGGCCGGGCACGAAGGGCTGGCGTCTGTATCACCGCAAACGTCAGGTTTGCCTGGGCAGTTCGGTCAATTTCGTGGAGCTGGACCTATTGCGGCGCGGGCGGCGGATGCCGATGGCGAGCCGCTGGCCGGAAAGCTCGTATTATCTGCTCATGTGCCGGCGAGGGGAGACGCGATGCACTGTGTGGCCTGCGCATTCTCGTCGCCCATTGCCGGAGCTTTGCGTTCCATTGGCGGCGCCTGACCCGGACATCATGTTGGCTTTGCAGCCGCTGGTGGACGCTGTATATGCTCGGTCGCGATACGACCGAGACATCGACTATCGCTGGCCACTCCGGCCACCGCTTAGCCCGTCCGACACCAGTTGGCTGGAACAGCAGTTGGCGGAACGCCACAAGCCGGTGTGATTGCCTGGTCGGTGAAAACCCCTACCGAGGATTGGCGTGTCGTACGCCATTTCCATGTTGATAGGAGTCTGCGATGAGAGCGATTATCGGTGTCTCGGTCGTTTTAATACTGGCGATCACCTCGGTTCGCGCGGAACGACTGCCGAACCAGGAACGAGTAGCCGTTGGCGTAGGTGTGGCCGACAAGACGGAACTGGGAAAGATTCTATCCGCAGTGACGTATGATCGAGGCATTGGGAAGATTGCAAGAATCCATTACTACAGCGCGAAAGCCACCAAGCTGGAGGATGCCAGGCGGGTCTACGTGAGCGTGAAATCGAACGGTTTATCGCGCCGTGCAGCCGCCCAAATGCAAGAGTCCATAATAAGATCGATCGTGAGTGGAACTCCTCTCATGACCGTCGGCGCAATCGACAACGCGGACACAATCCTCGAAGTGGAGTTGCAGCCGTGCGCCGCACCGGCCGGTGAGAGCCTCCGATGCAGTGCGGAGTCAAGATTCTCAATCGAGCATAAGGAACCGGTCATGCGACTTGCCCGCGCACGGTCTACGATCCGAAGTTTCATGGGCATGTTGGCGTTCCTCGCCGCGGATCCGTCGGCCGCGCGATCTGAGGCACCGATCATGCGCCATGCGGCCATGGAAGAGTCGGACGATTTACCCAAGACGGGTGTCACCGAGCCCGCCCTTCCACCGCGCGCCCTGTTGCGGATTGGCACTGACGACCTGCGGGCGCCTGCCTATATCAGATCGTTCGCGATCTCGCCGAGCGGAGGGCACGTCGCTGCGGGCGACCTCTATCCCCCGAATACCCGCGTTACGTTTTTCGACGTTCAAACTGGTCGACGTGTCAAGCAACTCGTCGGCCCGGGGAATCGACCGGGTTGGGTCGACACAACCACGTTCTCGCCGGACGGTACGAAACTTCTCTGGGGCGAACTGTCGGGAGCAGTCGCCCTCTGGGACTTGTCGGCCGATCGGCTGCTCTTTCACCAGGAGCTCCGTCGGAGCAACGTTTTCGATGTAAAGTTTTCGCCCGATGGCCGCTTGTTCGCCAGCAGCAGTCTGGAAGGGGTAATCGAGCTCCGTCGTGTAGAAAGGCCGGATGAGCTCGTGCGATCTTTCAGCTCGCCAAAAGGCGGGCAGCACCTGGCATTTACGCCCGACGGCACGAAGCTGGTCGCCGGTCACCAGTTCAACACGATAATCCGAGTCTGGCGCCTGAGCGACGGCCGGCTCCTGAATGAGATCGGGCCGACCGCCGGCGATCACTTGTCTTCCATCGCCGTGACGTCCGATAGCCGGCGAATCCTCTCGGGCGGTGTGCGGGAGGAGGAGGCAGAGGCTCCCGCAAAACGAGCGGAAGAGAAAGCGGCCGAAGTCCGCAGGGAGATTCGTCCAGGTATGATCGAGCCCGTGCGCGCAAAAGAACAGCCGACCGTGAAACGCGCCGAAATTCGGCTATGGGACATTGACAGCGGCGAACGAATCCGGGACCTCGCCGGTCCGGACGAGATCGGGTTCGGGAATGTTGCCCTCTCGCCCGACGACCGGAAGCTGGCCGTCGTCGACTTCCAACATCTTCGGATGCTGGACGCCTCTACCTTGAAGCCGCTGTGGGCGACCGCCCTGCCCGGCAAATTGGGCGGAAGAGTCACGATCTCGTCCGATGGGAAGCTCGTCGTTCTGGCGGAGCAGAACGCCATCGCGATCTTCGACGCAGCGACGGGACGGCGGCGGCACCATGACGACAACACGCCCGTCGGCCGCCTCGGGGCGGCGGAATGGTCGCGTATGGGCGATCGGATCGTCACCGGTCATTCCGACGGCTTCGTGCGGGTCTGGGATGCCGCCACCGGCAAGCTGATCTGGCACAAGCTCCTGGCACCAATCGTCAGGTCGGGGGGCCGGAGCGCCGATCCCACCTCCGTCGGCTTCTCGCGCAACGACAAACTCTTGCTCGCGGCCGGCCGGCGCGATGACCCGTCGGACTCCGCCCAGGAAATCTTGGTGGTTTACGAGGCCGCAGCCGGCGAGGTGACGCGAGAATTCCCTCGGAGCTGGTTCCGGCTCGCCGCGACGGCACCTGATGGACGAATGTTGGTCGTCGCCCACGACAATTGCCTCGTCGGGATCGAGCCCGCGACGGGCCGGCAACGCTGGACGGCCCCAACCGTAACGAAAGCTCGGGTCCACGTGGACCCGGCCGCGCTGCAATTCGAGGGGAACTCGATCTGGTTCGATGCGGCACTGAAGAATGGCAACGTGATCCGCTTCAACGTGCTCACCGGCCACGAGGAACGCCGGTTTCTCGCCGACGGACGGACGGCCGAGCAGCAGCAAGCCGCCCGCCTAGGCAATCCCATCTTGGCCACCGCCGCATTCAGTGCCGACGGCCGCACGATGGCCTCGTCCTTCGAAGGATGGGTCTGCGTTTGGGACGTCGCGGCCGGTACGCTGCGGCGCAGAATCCTTTATCCCCACAGCCGAGACTGCTCGCTTGCTGTTGCGCCCGACGGCAAGACGATCGCCACCTCGGACGTGCCTAGGGAAGGGGATCAAGGCGAGGACAAGATCCGGCTGTTCGACACCACGACAGGTGAGGAAGTGCTGACTCTCGAATCCAGGGACAATCGAGCCACGGTGCTCGCATTCTCGCCCGACGGCGCCAGGCTGCTAGCCGGATTCCAGCGAGGCTCCGCCGTCGTCTGGGACGTGCGTCGAGGGCAAGTGGCACCAAGAGAGAAAAAATGACGGCTGGCTTTGGGCGGGTCCGACGAGCATCGACGCAGCCTCATATAAGAGTTGCGACTCCTCGATACACGGGTCACTAGCAGCGGTATGAGACGGTGAGATACGCTGCGATCGGGGCAACAGCGACGACATCGAGAACTGAGAACCGACGAACCCCCTCAAACCCAATCGCCGAGAACGCCCCCATGCCCGACCCTTTTTCGCGCCGATCCTGGTGGCATCGGCCTCGAATAAGGTTCAGTTTGCGGTCGCTCATGATTTTCGTGCTCCTGATCGGTGGCACGCTCGGATGGATCGTCTACAGTGCCCGTGTACAGCGCGATGCAGTCGCAGCGATCGAGGCGGCCGGCGGTAGCGTCTGGTATCAATGGCAGTGGCGTAACGGCAAGCCCATTCTCAACGGGCGTCCTCCCTGGCCGGAGTGGATCGTTAATCTCGTTGGCGTCGATTACTTCGGTGGCGTTGTTCGGGTCTCCCTGGCTCAGGCCGGTGGTGATGCTGAGCTCGTCCCCGCAGCAAAACTTGCCACACTCCGGGAGCTCATCCTCGACGGTTCGCGCGTGACCGACGCCGGCCTGGCAGAGCTGGAGGGTCTGACCCAGCTCCAGGAGCTCAGTCTCATGGAGACGCGCGCGACCGATGCGGGGCTGTCTTATCTCGTCGGCCTGAGGAATCTCAAGACATTGCATCTCGGAAACACCGGCATCGGCGACGCTGGACTGCTACACGTGAAGAAGCTGACGGGTTTGACCGAGTTGGGGCTCCGCTACACCCAAGTGACTGACACGGGCCTCGCTGAGCTGGAAGGGCTGATCATGCTCCGCAAACTGACCCTGGGCGGGACGAGGATCGGCGACGACGGACTGGCCCACCTGAGAGGGCTGCACGGTCTGGAAATGCTGGGCTTGCGCAACACACGTGTGACTGACGCGGGGCTACTTCATCTCGCGGAGCTAGCCGAATTGGAGACCCTCGACCTCGGCGATACCCGGATCGCGGGCGCGGGTTTGGTTCACCTTGTCGGGTTGTTGCGGATTGAGCGACTCGTCCTCAGAAACACGCCTGTGACGGATGCCTCGGTAGGCAACCTTGGGCGACTGACCGGACTCCTGGACTTGGATCTCGCTGGGACCCTGCTTTCGGACAAAGGAGCGACAGAACTTCAGCAATCGCTACCGAACTCACTGATCCGACATTGACTCCGAAGGCTAGCTCATGGATCGACCTCGCTTGTCTCTGATGGGGCTGGTGTCGTACTCGCTGGTACAGGTCTGCCACATCTGGCTCAGCCTACTGGCGGCGTGCGTCGGCGGCGTACTGGCGAGGTTGCTCGACCATATCCGGCCTCGATCCAACCGCGATGACTTGGGCCCGTCCATCCCCGCCCCCGGCGCGGCAGCGTCGCCATCAGAGAGGATGGCCTAACCCGCGGCGCTGCGGCGAAAAGTTCGCCCGCAAGATTATGCTAAGACTGGACTATCGTTGAGACTTTCCACCTGGGTCTCGGCCGTGCGTCAAACCGCACTCGATGATTCAGAAACCAGACTTGCCACTTGCAGGAGGCGTTATGCGTCATTGGAGCCTCGCGAGCACTTTGCTGGCTGTCGGGCTTATCGCCTTGGCACTCGCCGCCGTGCGCATCGCCTCACCCACCCTCGCCAATGCAACTATCTATGGTACTTACGGCATCCTGGTCCTGGCGACCGTAGGCGCGGTGGTCCGTAGGTCCCGGTCCGGAGCCTGGCGGGGATTCGCCCTGTTCGGCTGGGCTTACTTCTTGCCTGTCTTTGTCTTCGGATCGCGGGATCTGGTTGAGAAGCGAAGATGGCCGGCGGCCCTTCAAGTGGGGACAAACGGACCGAACCGGGGAAAGAACGGCGCTAACTCCGCGTCCCCTCACGGGCGGGGCTTGCTATGATTGTAATGGAGGATTCGTCCCAAAGGAGGCTAGAATGATTGAACTGAGTTCCAAGATCGTGATCGAAGAGGACCAAGATCCGGCAGCAGTTCGCACAGCGCAGGCCCAGCGCGAGCGCTTTGAGCGGAACTGGGCCTGGCTAGAGGCCCATGCCGAGGAGGTGTATCGCCACCGTGACAGAGTGATTTGCGTTGCCGGTCAGGAACTCTTTGTGGGGAACAACACCGAAGAGGTGCTGGCCAAGGCTCGGGCGGCTCATCCCGAGGACGATGGGCGCGTCACGCGCATCATCCCCAAGGAGCGAGGGGCTCGAATTTATGCGTTTTGATGGCTCGTGGCGCCTCTGCGACGATGGCGTCGTCCGACCGGTTTTCAGTGCAGCGGTCCGAGCCAAGAACGGCGCCTGGGTTCCGGCAGTCGTCCTGGCCGACGTGGCCGCCGATCGCACCGTACTGAGTGAGGATCTCTGGCGAGCGCTCGGCCTGCCTAGCCAACCTTCGGGCCAGCATCTCGAGGGAGTAGGTGGGAGGGTTTCCTCGGTAAGTGTGACAACCGCGATTCGTTTGCAGCGTGAAACGGGAACCACGGTCCTGTTCAACGGGCAATTCGCGGCCGTTACGGATCCTGCTGCGCTCGATATGAGCGTTCTTGGTCGCGACATTACGAACCTGTTTGCCGTGATTATCGACCGGCCGCAAAATCTGGTCTGCATGCTCGGCCAAGGCCATCGTTACACGATTTCGGGCGCATAGCATCCGGTTGGCATCGAGGGCAGACCGGGAAAGGGAATGCCATGGCCGAACACCTGACATCGACTGCCGGAACTGGCCGGGGCGCCGTCAGCGAGACGAGCGCTCCAGGTACCAGCCCGCCCGGCTGCGAACCGGTGGTGGAGGCCAAGTCCGGGAGGCAGGCTCTGCTGACACTGACGCGGGAGATGGGTGCGGGAGCAGAATTCGAGGCAAGACTGCTAAGTTCAGGTTTCGCACATTCTGAAGGCGCTTTGCGATCGGCCGAGCCGGCATTTTCGTGTCACTCGGTTGCTCGCGACGGAGCGGGTGCAGCTTCAGTTAGCCTGGTCGACGCCGATCACGCCACTCGGCTGAGAAGATCGGTGACCTGCGCAAGCCAGGTTTTTATAGCGCGCTGATCTAAAAGCACTGCGCGAGTTTTTTCTTCAAGGCTAACACGGCGCAGTGTGGTCAATAGATCAGCAAACGAGGGTTCTTGCTTCCGTTGATACCACGGGCGGATGGGAAATCGGACGAATCGATGTCCGGTCTGGTGGAACCACACTATCACCAAGCTGTAGAGCATCAGCGCCATGGGCGCGGTACGCCCGACCGCCTTCGGCAGACGATTCGCTGGGTCTTCGAGCCCCAGGAACTGTTTGCAATTCTCGAAGGTGCATTCAATCGCCCAGCGATAGGAGTACACCGTCAGAATTTGCCGCGCGCTCCAATCAAGCTTGGTGCAGTAGAACATCTGATCGGGGCGTTTCCCTTCCAGATCATGTACCAAGACGATCGTCAGCTCGCGGTCTCCACCTGCCTTGTAGTAGAGGGCCTTGATCGTTTTGACGGCGAGCCTGGCATGCAACCCGAACTGGTTGAATTTAAGTTCAGTCCAAGGTTGGCTGGGATCATTGGCCCACTGGGCCATGCTCGGCAGACGGGCACCTTTTTTTCGAGGCGCTCCTTTGCGTCCTTTCTTCTCGACGGGGGCACGCTCGTAAAGCGCACCCTTGGGATGGACATGGCTGATGAGATGAACGTTCGTCGGCAGATGCGACAGGATGCTCTTGCCCCCATAGGCGCTGTCGCCGGTAAGAAAGATCTCATCGTCAGGATACCACTGAGCTACCAAGTGGATGAGCTCGCGAGCCAGTTCAGGGCGAGTGCGATGATCAGGATTGGGTTTGCAACCTTTACCCCGACCCTTCTTCCCCTTGGTGAGTCCTTGCCGATTGCGGTACAGACGCATGGTGATTGGCAAGGCGAAGACCTTGGTGGGTGCCCAAAACGGGTTCACGACGATCAGGCAAAGCACGACCCAGTCGTGGCCCCAACTGACCAGCGACTTGGCGCGACTGGAGATCAGCGGATCGTAGTGCATGCCCGCGCCGTAGAGAGTCAATCCTCGTTTACGGCAGAGCGTGTCATCGACGGCCCAATACAGGGTAGCACCAGGCGCCAGGATTGAGCCGACCAGTTTGGCCAAGCACAAGGCGAAGTGATCGGGGTCCCACGCGGCATGACTGAAGAAGCGATGGAACCGACACCAATGGCCGTTGCCAATGTTACCGCTGGCAAAGATGAGCTCGGTCACGTAACGATGACGGTGCGAAAGCAACCAACCCGTGACGATTTCAACGAAGGTCAGGAAGGTTGGGGTCGTGAAGACATCGGCGAATTGATGTAGCAGCTCAGTGAACGAAGCGGTAAGTTCCATTGGTCGGCTTCCTTGCCTGGGTGCCTATTTGGTTTGTAAGCCCCAGACAGGATGCCATACGTGTGCAAGGAAGCCGACATCAATTGTCGCGACGCGGCTCTCGCCTTCCGGCGCGGAACAGGTCGCGACGCGGCCGAATCACGCATCAACGTATACGCGGCCAATGCCTGCGAAATGTGCGAAACCTGAACTAAGGGCTCGACGAGACGTGCAGATCGCGGAAGAGGCTGTTGTTCTCAGCACCAGGCGGATCGACGAGTTCACAAATCTGCGATGGGTCGCTTACCCGAGGGCCCTTAGCGTAGCTTCCAAGTCGACAGCGGGGAAGAACGGGCATACCTCGCCCGTCCCAGGCCCAAAAAGTGAAAACTGTGAAGTATCGCTGAGACTTTCCACTTCGTCTCCAGTCCAGAAGCAAGGTACAGTTGGCGATCCTGTAACCGGCCCATTCAGGAGGTAATCTTGCGAGCGCCACGGATGTCGACTCGGCGCTGGATGGTCGCTGTGGCGTTGCTTTCGCTCGCGCTCAGCGGCTATCGCGACGTAGGGCGGCTAAAGCGAAGGCGTGACATATACCGGGCGATGGCAACACGCGAAGAGCTGATCGCGCAGCACTTTCGCAGACCTCGCGGGCTAGGAGGCAGCCCGGCCGCCGCGGTGTATCACGCCAACCGCGCCCGCAAGTATGCTGCTATGGCATCCCGCCCCTGGCTCCCCGACGCGCCCGCTGCTCCAAAGCCGAAATGAACCGCGACGTTGCGCTGTTTTATGTGACTTCCACCCCGGTGTCAATCGGCTCGTTGAGCTAAGAACCTGCAGGTTCTGCTCCGCGCGGTCTCGAGCTGACCGACAACCCCGCCAACGGATCGCGATGCGGCAGGAGCGCGAGTTGTTCGGGGCTTTCCTGTTCGAAATGGCTCGAAGCGCAGTTGGCGGAACGGCACCACCCGGCGTGATCGCGGTCTTGCTCAAACAGTCCATCGAGCGTACTTTTCCCGACCGTCGACGCGCCATCTGACTAGCTCGCTGGTCGCGAACTGTGTATCGAGTCGCTTGATGCTCAGTAGCCGACTTGGGTGATGATCGCGGGGGGACAGCCCGTTCCTTGGAGGAACTCGCGAAACTCTGTATTGATGACGCCGGCCCCGAAAGGTCAAAGATTGGACCGCTCGCGGAACCGATGATCGGCGAACGCGATAGGAAGATTTCAACCCCGATTGCGTGCGAATCCCGCCGCAGTGTCGTCTATCATGATGGGGGGACCGCAGCATGGAGAGTCGCAGTGCATCTGCGCAGGCGGAGGTCCGTTGGTGACAAGCGAAGTAATCCCCGATCGATTGATTGCCCAGGCCCGCGCAGGCGACCCGTCGGCGCTCGGCCGGCTGCTCGAGCTCTATCGCAACTATTTGAAGCTCGTGACGCGCTCGCTAATTGGTCCCGCCCTGCGAGTAAAGCTAGAGCCGTCGGACCTGGTGCAGGAGACCTTCCTGAAAGCCCATCGCGACTTTGCCAACTTCCAGGGCCAAGCCGAGCCCGAGCTCGTCGCGTGGCTCCGGCGCATCCTGGCTCGCACCCTGGCCGACCAGGTCAAGCACCACCGCCGCATGGGCCGCGACCACCAGCGCCAGGAATCGCTCGACCTGCTCATCGATCGCTCGGACGAGGCCATCCAACGCGCACTCGCTTCGCACGCGGCGTCGCCCAGCGAGCGAGCCTCTCGCCGTGAGCGCGCCGTCCTGCTCGCCGACGCGGTGGCTCAACTCCCGCCCGACTATCGGGAAGTCTTCGTCCTGCGTACCCTTGAACACGTCCCGTTCGACCAGGTCGCCGTCCGGATGGGCCGCTCCGTCGGTGCCGTACGCATGCTCTGGGCCAGGGCCCTGGAGCGGCTGAATCGGTTGCTGGAGGACCAATCATGAGTTCGAGGACCCTCCCGGCCACCAATGGTGTCGATCCGGACGCATCGCGGCAATCTGAGCTGGCGCGTCTCCTCGACGACTACCTCGCTGCCGTCGAGGCCGGCGCGGTTGTCGACCCCGATGCCCTGACAGCCGCCCACCCGGAAATTGCCGACCGGCTGCGGGCCTGCCTCTCGGTATTAAGGTTGGCCAGCCAGGTCGAGTCCCGGGTCGATGCCGAGGCCATCATTGATCCGGCCGTCGACACCCAACTGGGAGATTTCCGTATCCTCGGAATGATAGGCCGCGGCGCGATGGGAATTGTCTTCAAGGCCGAGCAGACCTCGCTCCGCCGCCCGGTGGCGCTAAAGGTCCTGCCGTTCGCCGCCGCGCTCGATCCTCATCAATTGCGGCGGTTCCAGATCGAGGCGCAGGCCGCCGCGCAACTGCACCACACCAACATCGTGCCGATCTTCTCTGTCGGCTGCGAACGGGGCGTGCACTACTATGCCATGCAGCTCATCGAGGGCCAGACCCTTGCCGCAGTGATCCAAGACCTGCGCCAGATCTCGGGCCTCGGGGCGGAGCCGGCCGACGCGCCGACGGTCGCCGGCGTCTCGCTGGCCCAGGAGTTCGTCTCAGGCCGACTGGATCCAGCCCCGGCCCTTGACTCGGCCGAGGAGCCGGCTGGCGAAAGCCGCGCTCGTGGGAATCCGTCTCGTCGCACCACTGGGCAGAGGGTACACGAGTGGTCGGTGACAGGCCGTTCGTCCAGGAGCGCACCTGCCCGCAACCCCGCCTACTTCCGCACCATCGCCAACCTGGGTCTCCAAGCCGCCGAGGCCCTCGATCATGCGCATCGCCTGGGGACTATTCACCGCGACATCAAGCCAGCGAACCTCCTGGTCGACGTCCGCGGCAACCTGTGGATCACGGACTTTGGCCTCGCTCGGATGCAGGCCGACAGCGGCCTGACGATGACCGGTGACGTGCTCGGAACGTTGCGTTACATGAGTCCCGAGCAGTCGGCGGCCCGGCGCGGGATCGTCGATCACCGCGCCGATGTCTATTCGCTGGGCGCGACGCTCTACGAGCTCTTGACCCTGCATCCCGCCCATGACGGCCGCGATCGCGCCGAGCTGCTCCACCGAATCGCCTTCGGCGAACCCAAGGCGCCGCGGGCTCATAATCCGGCCATCCCGCGCGACCTTGAGACGATCGTGCTCAAGGCGCTGGCGCGGGACGTCGCAAACCGTTACGCCACCGCGCAGAAACTGGCCGATGACCTACGGCGATTCATCGATCATCGCCCGATTCTGGCCCGGCGCCCGAGCCCGTGGAAACGCGCCGAGAAATGGGCGCGGCGGCACAGGGGTTTGGTCGCCTCAATCTTGGTCGTGGCAATCCTCGCCCTGGTCTCCGCGACGATTGTCGCGACGCTGACGCGGAGTAATGAGCGACTCAATCGCGGCAAGCGACAGGCTGAATATGTCCACAATCTCCGCCAGGCGTTTCACCTCATCCGCCACGACGACCTTCCTGGGGCCGCTCGCCTGCTCGATCGCCATCTTCCGGCTCCGGGCCAGACGGACAATCGCGGCTTTCCCTGGTATTACCTGACGCGACTCAGCCAATTGCAACCCAGGACGTTTCCGGGGCATGTCGGCGAGGTCTACCACGTCGAGTTCTCTCCCGATGGCCGCACGCTGGCCTCGTGCGGCCAAGACGGCACAGTTCGGCTCTGGAACGCGGCCACCGGGCAACTCGAGCGGATCCTCCGTGGTCACGATGGTGACGTCAATTACGTTGTGTTCTCCCCGGATGGCCGCTCGCTGGCCACCGGGGGGGACGACGGCACGGTCAGGCTCTGGGATGTAGACAGCGACAAACCTCGAACCACTCTCGGAAAGCACGCCGATTGGGTGAACTGCGTCCTCTTCACGCCCGATGGCCGTCGGCTGATCTCCGGCGCCAGGGACAAGCAGGTGAAGATCTGGGACATTCCTTCGGCTCGAGAGCAGGCTTCGCTTCCCACGCCCGGCGAGATCGAGGCGTTAGCCCTTTCTCGCGATGGCCGGACGCTGCTCACAGCGGGTTGGGACCATTCGGTCAGGCTCTGGGATCTTGCCACGCTTCGAGAAAAGCTCAGCCTCCCAGGTCTTGCCCGGATCCAGAGCATGTCACTGAGCCACGACGGTCTTACCGTGGCGACTGCGGACGTCGAAAGCATGATTCGCGTCTGGGATACAGTCAGTGGCCGGCTTAAGGCCAGCCTCAGTGGCCACACCGCGGGATTGGAGCGAGTTGCTTTCTCTCCCGACGACCGGCTTCTGGCTTCATGCGGCGGGGATGGGACGGTCCGCTTATGGGATCTTGCCACGGGCCGCTTCCGAAAGATCTGGAGCGGCCCTCGCTCTAGGGTCTGGTGTGTCGCCTTCTCATCGGATGGCCATACTTTGGCGTTTTCCACCGAGAGCGGCCGGATTGAACTGACCGATCTCTCGACGGGCCACGGAATGGTCTCGATCCCGATCCCCGGAATCTCGATTCGATCGATGGCCTACCCGGGCGCAGGTGAAAGGGTCACCGTCTTCTCCGTGGACAACACGGATGGAATAGTGACCGTGTTGGATCCTGATGGACGAGAAGTCGTCCATCAACGTCGTATTCGCGCACCAGGAGGCATCTTCCACGGCGCCCTCTCGCCCGATGGCAAGAGATTGGTCACCGTCGACGGAAACCAGATGGTGACGCTCCGTGACGCCGAGGATGGTTACCCTCTCAAGAGCCTCGCCGTCAGTGGTGTCGTCTACGCGGGTCCCCCTCGGGTGGGGTGGGGAGATGTCGCGTTCTCTCAAGATGGGAGATTCCTCGCGGTCACGAGAACAATCGATCCGAGCGCGGTCCTCTGGGACACGGAGAGCGAAGTCGTACGGGAATTTCCGTCGCACGATTTCAACCGCGTGCGATTTCTAGTCGGTGGCGACGGCATCCTCTTCCACAATTCCAACGGCCTATTCCGCGTCAACTTGATGGCTGCGGGCTTCCCGGCGTCGAGGATCGTCGGGTGCGTCGAACTTCAAGGCCTGGCTCTTTCCGCCGACGGCCGGATGATGGCCACGGGAGAGGGCAACGGGATGATCAAACTCAGTGACGTTCGCAGCCTCGAGCACGAGGCAACTCTCCTTGGCCATAGCGAGAAAGTGACGAGCCTCGCCTTATCTGAGGATGGGACCACGTTGGCATCCACCAGCCTCGATCGAACCGTCAGGTTGTGGGATGTCGCCACGCGCCAGGAGCTGGGAGTCATCGACGAAGACGCCGCTCCTGACCTCAAATTGCAATTCGCTCCCGACGGCTCGTACCTGGCCGGGTACGGAGGCGAACCGTATCCTGAGGTCGTCCTTTGGCCGGCCTCCCCCGTGACAAAGAACCGAGCCGCTCACGCCCAACCGGACCGCGCCGTATGCCCTGTTCCCGACCGGCCCAGGAAAGTTCGGAAGAATACTTATCGCTAGCGTGCAGTTCGGCAAACGGCATCGTCTGGCTCAAGGGAGGGAGACGTCGCGCGGGCGTCTCGATCGAGCATCAGCTACTGCAGGAGCGCCAGGTCACAGGACAGGATGCGGGCCGCGCGTGGCCGCGGACATATCAGCAAAGACCGACGTTAACCGTTCGAACCGCACCAATGGTGTGCGCTCTAACACATCCAGACTAAGAAGCCAGAAAGGCATCCATGAAGATGCGCTCATCGAGGAAGCCCGCTTCCGGTCGACCCAGTCGTGAGATCGCGCGTGCCGGCAGGCGTCGTTTGAGATATCGTCCTTGCATGGGAGAGAGTCTGGAACGCAGGACACTGCTGGCGGGCCTCTCGTTTCAATCAGCCGCCTTGGCTTCCGAGGTTGCGATTACGCCATCGAGCGGATCTGCGACGACGCAGGACAATTCAATCCCAGATGTGAATCAGGCCGACTCCTTCGACAACAACCTCGACCAAGAGGGCGATCTGTATTACTCCGAGAACGTCCTGACGACGACTCCATCCTCCGACCAAACGAGTAACACTCTGGACATCGTCTCGCACGGCGGCATGACCACGAATACAGTCTACAGCGTCTCTCAGAGGGCAGGGCTCGCCACCGGAGGGGCGCCCGGCGATGTAACTGTCAACATCGTCCCGACCGACCCGTCCGAGGTCACTGGCGAACCAGTGACGGTCCAGCTTTCCGCCCTCTTCCAGGTCGACGCACTCGCCGAGCAGAATGCCGATGCGACCGTCACCTACGACGTTCACTACACTTACAACGGTACGACCTCGAACGTCCTGGAAGCATCCGATGAAGATCTTCAGGACGGAGCCTCCGATCCCGGATCGGAGACGTTCCAGGCGAAGATTGGCGATTCGTTCACGCTGGGATTCACTGACGTTGTTTCGGCGAAGAGTGAGGCCCCGTACGGCTTCAATAACGTCGGGTACAAGACAGACCTCTCGCTGAGTCTCAGCATTCCTCACGCGATCACACCAGTAACTCCAACCTGGAATAGCACCGACGGTGGTCTCGAGTACGGCTACACGATCATCGGCGCCGCGCTTCCGCATGCCACGACTGTCGATCTCGATTGGGCGAGCGGCTCCACTTTGGGTTCGGTCTTAGGCAATGCGGTACCGCCGACAACGACCATGACGGCGCCCGGAACTTACGATCTCAGCGCCACCCAGGCACAGTTGGGGTCTGCCCCAGCGGGTGCGAATGATCTGCTGGTCGTTGCTGATCCCGACAACATCATATCTCCGGCCGACTCGAGTAAGGTGGCGGCCCTTGCGCTCCCGGACATTTCGATCGCTTCCCTGGCGTTCAGCCCCAAAGACAACGGGGTCGATTACAGTTACCAGATCAGCGACGCTAACTTGCCGAGCGCTACCACAATCGGTTTCTATTGGGCCCCTGCCCAGGTATTTGACGAGAGCGAAGACACACAGGCCTTTCCGCCGGTGACAACCTCGACAGGCGAATCGATGGCTCCCTACTCGGGACACCTCGCGCCTTCGGATGTCACCCATCCTATGCCGCCCGGGACCAAGTACCTTCTGGTCGTCCCCGACCCAAGCGACAACGTCATCACGGCCGGCGACCCCAAGGCCGCCCAATCCATTGCGAGCCCCCCCTATGTCGTCAATGTCATCACCCCTGGCTTCGATCCGTCGCTCGATATTGACGCAAGCTTCCTTACGCCGTTCGAGAATATCGCCGCGGATCTGGATACGATTCTCCCTGCAGGCACTCCCCTTCAGGGCTCGGTGAAAAGCTACGTAACGCAGTGGAATTCTTGGAGCGGATTCTACGAGGAGCTGATCGCCCTCGGCGTCTACGAGGTTGCTCAGGTCGTATCCCCGGGCTCGGACTTGGGACAGCTAGCGCTCCAATCTATCAGTCCCTACTTTGTCCAGGCCGCCGCAAACGCCGAGCAAGCAGCCCAGAATATTGTGACGGATATTACGTCCCCCGCGAACGGTTACCTGTCTGCTCCACAGTACGGCCAGGTCATCCAACTGATCGGCCACAGCCGGGGCGCGGCCGTCAATGCCCGGGTTTCGCAGATCCTTTCGTCTCCCCCTTACAACTACACGATCGACGATTACATCGCGCTCGACGGCTATTCCAGCGACTGGCCGTCTCCGTCCGGCCTCCTCGAGTACGACAGCATTGTCGCGGAGGCAACCGCGACAAACAAAGTCAATTACGAGGTTCAGCAGGGCCTGGGTTCGCTCTTGCCTCAGTGGATCGATGGCTGGATCAGCCAAGCGCTTCCCCAATTCGATCAGCTCGTTCTGGATTCGCTGAATTGGAAGGCGCCAAACCGTGCGGCATATGGTTTCGATGATCTTGTAATCCCCGGCACGGGCATGACTGACGATCCGAACGCTATTTCAAATCATATTAATGTTACTACATTATATGGAAATCCTAATTCTCCTTATCTGTTCAACACCACCGAGGGCAATCTGATCAACGGCATGGGCACGCCGTCCCCGTCGGGTGTTTCCGATACAGTCACGACTGACGCGGCCCCGGCGCCGTCCACGCCGTCGGAGGATTTCGCCAACTTCAATGACGGCTCCTTCGAGTCGATCGGGTCACTCTTGGACGAGTTGCAGTCGGCGAACATCAACGCAAACGGCGATCCGCTGGTGGCCTTCTGGCAGGGCTTGGTCGATAACCCGGCGACCATGCTGGCTTCGGAATGGACCGTCTCGGGCAACGCTCAGCTCGTTCAGAACGGCAACAACACCGTAGCGCAAATGACCAATTCCGGAGGAAATGCTTCGATCGGCCAGTATCTTGAACTCGATTCCCAGGCCGCGGCGGTCGGCTTCAACATGTCGGTGCTTTCCGCGGACCCTGGCGACCAACTCCAGGTGCTGTTTAACAACAACGTTCTGGGCACCTTCAATCTGTCCAGCCTTTCCGCCAACGGCTATTACACGGTGCCGCTCGCGGGATTCGCGTCACAGAATGGGCAAGTGACGTTTCAATTGACTGCACCATCCGGTGATTTGGCGAAGGTCCAGCTCGATAACCTGGCTGTGAGCGAGCTGAACTCGGCTGTGAGCCTCAGCCCCGTCCCAAACCCAACGGCCGCAGCCGGCACAACCCTCTTGGTTCCTGTTACGGCGCACGATTCGTATCAAGGGCGGACTCTGACGTACACGCTTGAGCCAGGCGCGCCGTCCGGGGTGACCATCGATCCGGTGAAAGGCGTCCTGAGCTGGGTCATCCCTGCTACAGAACCGCCCGGCAGTTACCCCGTGACCGTGCTGGTTACGGACAGCGGCGACCCCCCTCTGAGCGGCACGAGCTCGTTCTCGATCGTCGTCCCGCAAGCCACCACCCTCTCCGCCATCTCCGGCGTGGGGACTTTCGGGGGAAATGCGACCCTGGCCGCCACTCTGACCGCGAACGGCTCGCCCGTGCCCGGCAAGCCCGTCGCGTTCACCGTGAACGAGGGCGGCACTCCCACTCCTGCCGGCACAGCGACCACCGACGCCAGCGGCGTCGCAACACTCCCCAATGTAAGCCTCGTGGGCTTCTCCACCGGCACGTTCACCGGCATCGTCGGTGCAACTTTCGCAGGAGACGCAGCCGACCTGACGTCGAGCGCCAGCGGCGACTTCACTGTCAACCCGCTGTCGACCAACGGTCTGACGCTACAATCCATTCCCAATCAGTCGATCCTGCTCCTGCCCGGCATACCCTTCGTCGGGCCCCAGTCCACCACCCTGACAGTCAAGGCCTCCGCGACGGACACGATCCCCGGCGCGATCGTCACCTATAGCATCGCGCCGGGCGGGCCGGTGGGTCCGACGATCGGCCCGGACACGGGGATCTTCTCGTGGACCGTCTCCTCGTCACAGGGCGTCCCCGGCATTTATCCGATCACGATCGACGCCGTCGACGACAGCATCCCGACGCAAACCGCCGCGACGTCATTCACGATCGATATCCAGCAAGAGTCGACCATGACAGCCGTTTCCGGTACCGGCATCCAAGGAGGCATCGGCGTCCTGACGGCGACTCTCCAGTCCACCAACTCCAGCGGCTCGAACGTGCCCTTCACCGGCCAGATAATCTCGTTCAGCCTGGAGGAGAATGGTACCGCTACGCCCGTGGGTTCAGCCACGACGAACGTGGATGGCATCGCGAGCCTTGAAATCGAAAGCCTCCCCGGGTTCAACGCCGGCATGTTCTCGGGCGCCGTCAAAGCGACGTTCGCCGGCGACACCACCGCGGCGGCCAGTAGTGACAGCGGCACCTTGACCGTGAGCCCGGCCTCCGGCGGCCCACCACTCTTTTCTCCGATCCCCGATCAGACGGTCGTACAGGGGGCGACGGTCTCGGTCACGGCATCGGCGACCGACCCGACCCCGGGCGCTGTCACGCTCTACAGCCTCGCGGCCGGCGCGCCGACGGGGGCGGCGATCGGCGCCACGACCGGAGTATTTTCCTGGCCCGTCCCGGCTTCCCAGACCCCAGCCGATTACCCGATCACAATCGACGCCCTCGAAAACAGCACCCCGCCCCAGATCGCGGTGACGACATTCGCGATCGAAGTACAGCAGGCAACGACCCTGACGTCCGTTTTCGGCAAAGGCACCCTGGGGGGTGCGATCACACTGAGCGCGACCCTCCTCACCGCGAAGGGCGCACCGCTGGCCGGAGAGGCCATTGCATTCGCCCTGAACGAGGACGGCAACCTCACGCAACTTAGCACGGCGACGACCAATGCAAAGGGCGTCGCGTCCTTGACCGTCGCGATACCGAATGGTTTCACTGCCGGCGCGTACGACGGTGCGGTGGGCGCGAGCTTCGCCGGCGACTCGAGCGACACGAGCAGCAACTCGAGCGGCAACCTCACGATCAACCAGCCGTCCGGAATCACCTACACTGTCAACTCACTTGGTGACACGGGCACTGGGTCAGGTGACTCGGGTGACCTGCGCTATACCATCACCCAGGCCGATTCCAACCCGGGCAGCATCATCGACTTTGGCGTGACCGGCACGATCCAGTTGACCAGCGATCTTCCGGATCTCAGTGCGGATGTCACCATCGATGAACCGAGCGGAGGCTCTTTAACGATCGACGGATTGCCCCAGGGATCGAACGACCCCTCCTTCCCGTTCAGTGCGTTCACGATCGATGCCGGCGCGACAGTGTCGATCTCCGGGCTGTCGATCGCGGGGAACTACAACGAGTTCGTGGGAACCCTCGACAACTTGGGCACGCTGACCCTGACCAATTGCACCATCTCGGGCGACACGGGGTTCGACGGCCCCGGCGGCGTGTACAACGCGGGTACGCTGACGATGATCGGCAGCACCGTTTCCGATAACTCGACAGATGGCAGCGGCGGCGGGATCGTGAACAAGGGCACAATGATGCTGATCGATACCATCGTCTCGGGGAACTCCGCGCCCGGCAACGGCGGCGGCATCGACAACACGGGCACGCTGACCCTGACCGGCACCACCGTCCTGGGGAACACGGCCCAGGCAACCGGCGGCGGGATCTTCAACTCTGGGGGCACCCTGTCGGTGACCGGCAGCGCGATCTCCGGAAACTCGTCTCGGAGCGGCGGCGGCCTCTATAACCAGGGCAAGCCTTCCCAGGTCACGCTGACCAACAGCTCGCTTTCAGGAAACACGGCCAGCTACGAGGGCGGTGCAATCTCGAATAAGGATACCATCACGTTGACCGGCTGCACGCTTTCCAGGAACACGGCGGTGGACGGCGGCGGTGCCATCGTCAACGAGAGCGGCGGAGGGAACGGCGCGGCGGAGATCGCCAAGATGTCCCTGACAGATTCGTCTCTCACCGACAACTCCGCATCGCTAACGACCGATGACCCTGAGGCTCTGAGTCATATCGGCGGAGGAGCAATCCTCAACCTCGCCGGGGTGATGACCCTGACCGACTGCACGATCTCGGGGAACTCGGCCCCGAGGATGAGCGGCGGTGGGATCGAAACCTACGGCGGTGGCGACATGACCCTGATCGGCAGCACCCTTTCTGGTAACACTTCCGGTGGCAGTGGCGGCGGGATCGGATCAGGGGGCTTTATCTACGGTCAGAACGCAGGCTACTCGTCCGGAGAGGTGTCCGGGGCGAAATACGGTTATCTGACGTTGACTGGGAATACAATTTACGGCAATACGGCCGCATATGGCGGCGGTGTCGGCGATTACTTGTCGCATCTGGTCGCTAACAATTGCACGATCACCGGAAACAAGGCGTCCGCTGCGACATCAATCCCGGGTCAAGCCGGTGGTGGCCTCGACGTCGAACCGACTCCACTGGGATCGGGATTCTCGACCCCCGGAGCTTTCCTGGCCGATACGCTCATCTCGGGGAATTTCTGCGGCGGCAACAGTGGCTCCACGCCGGGCGACGCGAGCGGACTGGTCGACCCGGAAAGCAGTTTCAACCTGATCGGCGACGGCGACCCACTCAGTGGGATCAAGAACGGCATGCACGGCAATTTGATCGGCTCGGCCACGAGCGGCCAGATCATCAACGCCGAGCTTGGACCACTATCCAATAATGGCGGACCCACGGAGACTGTTACTTTGCTGCCCGGCAGCCCCGCCATCGGCGCCGGGAAGGATGGCGCGAACATCGGCGCCGACGTACCGCAGTCTCCCACGCCGCCGTCCACGCCTCCGGCCGTGAAAGGAGTCGGACCGGACTCGGGACCGGCCGTAGGCGGCACAACGGTGACAATCACCGGCACGAACCTGGCGGGCGCCACGGTCGTCGACTTCGGTTCGGCGCCGGTTACCAGCTTCATGAGCGACACGGCCTCGCAGATAACGCTCTCGAGCCCCCCCGGTACCGGCACCGTGAACGTAATCGTGGTCACACCGGCGGGTGCTTCGTCCGTTTCATCGGCCGATGAGTTCAGCTATGTCGCTGTGTCCAACCCTCCGACCGTCACAAGCGTCGCTCCGGCAATGGGACCAAACACCGGTGGCACACTGGTGACGATCACTGGTACTAGCCTCGGCGGTGCCACGGCAGTCGACTTCGGCGCCGCGAAAGTCACCAACTTCATCAAAGACACAGTTTCACAGATTATCGTGTCGAGCCCCGCGGGCGTGGGCACGGTGGCGGTGACCGTGCTGACGCCAGTTGGTACGTCGCCCACGTCATTAGCCGACCAGTTCACCTATGTCCTCTCGATGGGCCTGCGCACGATGCTCTCGGCCGTCTCGGGCATTGGGACCTCTGGAGGCACCGCCACACTGATGTCCACCCTGACCGCGAACGGCTCGCCACTCGCTGGCAAGGCGATCAATTTCACCCTGAACGAGGGTGGCGCGGTCACAACTGTCGGCACGGCGACGACCGACGCAAACGGCGTTGCGACCCTCTCCGGTGTGAGCCTGGCTGGCTTCAATGCTGGCACTTACGCAGGCGATGTGGGTGCCAACTTCGCCGGTGATCAGACGTACGCGGCCAACACCGTCGGCGGCACCTTGGTCGTCGTCGCGCCGCCGCCGCTATACATCGTCCACGAAAAACTGGTCTTCCAGCGCAAGACCAACAAGAAAGGAAAGCCGTCAGGCAAGCCCATCCTGACGAGCTTCACTTTCGAGTTCAGCGGCCCGCTCGATCCCGCGAGCGCGGACAACCCCGCCAATTACCATCTCGACGCGTTTGTTACAAAGCGGGTCAAGAAAAAGGTCGAGCGGACTCTCCATCCGATCGCGAAATTCACCGTCTCCTACGCCCCGGCGACCGACTCAGCAACCTTGAAGCTCGCCGGGAAGCAAACCTTCCCGACCGGGGGCCAGCTCACAATCTTGGGCGGCGCCCCCGGCAGCCTACTAGGCGAATCCACGACCTTCGCGATTTCCAAGGGAGGCAAGTCGATCGAGCCAGAGTGACCCACTACCAACCACGAGAGTCGCGCCCCGCGATTGAGCGTCTCTCACCCCTCCAGGGCACTTGAACTTCAAGTGCACGTTGCCCGTCGACCTCGATGCCATCGGACACAGGAGTCTTGCGTCAGAAAATCCACCCAAACTCCGGTATCAGCGATGCCAGAAAACCCTTGAAGTCGAAGGGCTTCGAGGTTGTCAATTGATAGGAGTCTGCGATGAGAGCGTTTGTCGGTATCTCGGTCGTTTTGATACTGGCTATCACCTCGGTTCGCGCGGAACGACTGCCGAACCAGGGACAAGTGGCCGTTGGCGTAGACGTGGCCGAGAGGACGGAACTGGGAAAGATTCTATCTGTAGTGACGTATGATCGGGATATTGGGAAGATTGCAAGAATTCATTACTACAGTGCGAATGCCACCAAGCTGGAGGATGCCACGCGGATCTACGTGAGCGTGAAATCGGACGTTTTATCGCGCCGTGCAGCCGCCCAGATGCAGGAGTCCATAATCAAATCGATCCTGAAAGGCACTCCTCTCATGACCGTCGGCGCAATCGAGAACGCGGACACAATCCTCGAAGTGGAGTTGTCACGCTGACTCGCCCACCGACGTCGGCATCGCCGCCATTTCCTCTGCCACTGGCAGCCGTGTGGGAGGATGAGATACGCTCCGATCGGGGCAACAGCGACGACGTCGAGAGCCGACAACAGACTAACCCCCTCAATCCCAACCGCCGAGAACGCCGCCATGCGCGACCCTCTTTCGCGTCGATCCTGGTGGCATCGGCCTCGAATAAGGTTCAGTTTGCGGTCGCTCATGATTTTCGTGCTCCTGATCGGTGGCACCCTCGGATGGATCGTCTACAGTGCCCGCGTGCAGCGCGGTGCAGTTGCAGCGATCGAGGCGGCCGGCGGTAGCGTCTGGTATCAATGGCAGTAAGGAGCGACAGAACTTCAGCAAGCGCTACCGAATTCGGTGATCCGACATTGATTTCGTCAAATCGACGGTCAGGTCACGGCACAGAACGATGGTGCCCGAATTGAGCACTGCGTATCTCCGCGCTCTCGATCGGAGTCATTACTTGGGAAAGGTCGAGAACCCAACATCGACTCCGCAGTCCCCGCCGGTGTCGATGCATTTGACCGCCAACGTATTCGTACCCTCGCGGATAAGAGCAGCCTGCTGCTCATCGAGAACGACGTCGCGATAACCACCGTACGGGAGACTCACTCCCTCTCGTTGATAGATTTTCACTCCGTTGAGATAAACGGTGAGGTCATCGTCGTGCGCGACGCGTAACACGTATACCTGGTCGAGTAAGGGATGGGGGACTTCGACCGAGGTCCTCATCCAGATTGCCGGCGTATTCCAAAGGGTGTTCCTTGGAATCGTCGGCATCCGTTCACTGCAGAACCCGGTCTTCCCAACGGACCACCCGTCCGTGTTGAATTGTCGGGCATTCCACCCGGGGCCGGGTTCGACTGTCGTGTAGAGCCACGTCGCGGGTTGATTCTTCTCGGCGGTCGGCAGCAAGACCACCTTTTGCAGCATCTTCTCTGGGATCGACTTGCCCGGCCCGAACAGTGCGCGGTGAGCCCGGTTTTCGACGAGGCACCGTGTCAATTCGTTATCCGACCAGTCCCAAAAGCGGTGTGTCGTTCCGTCGAAGTCAGGAGGAACATCTTGCCAACTGCTGGGATAGACGAAGGCGCCCAGGATCTCGACACCGGTGGAGATCGCGATCAAGACCAAAGACAAGACGAAAACCGGCTTGCAGCGGGTCTTCGCCCAATGAAGAGCCATGCCGAGAACGATGGCGAGCAAGGGGATAACCTCGGTCCAATACCGCGGGCCGAAACAGAGCCCGGCCCACCAACACGAGAAGGTCGAGATCAACAGCGCATGGGCTCCCAAGGTCACAAGCAGCCAGGGTAAGAGCATCGCGCGGCGGAGTTGAAACACGGCAAACGGCAGATAGGCGAACGCGACCAGCGCCCAGGGCGTGAACACGAACAGACCGTGGCTGGGGCTCAGTAACGTTCCCTGGAGTCCCACGTACCAGGGCGTCCCAAACGTGGCGGCGTCGAAGGTCGAGTAGTAACCTGCGGCGGCTCCGAGATAGGCGCGGTTGTAGCCGATGAGCGCAGCGCCGATCGCCGCCGCCGGGGGCAGAAACCAGATCAGGCCGCGCGGATGACGGATCGTGACCCAAAAGGTGGTCACGACAGCGAACGCGAGATCGATCGGCCGACAGCAGACCAGCATCGCGGCGGTCACCCCTGCCACGAAGAAGCGCAAGCGCGAGGGATTCTCGGGCCATAGGAGGAGGATCAGCGACGTCAGCATGAGCGCGGCGGGCCCGTGCTGCCAAAGGCTCTGGCCCGCGGTGCTCCATAAAGGCGAGCCCAGGGCCGCCGCCGTTGCGGCCAGCCATGCGATGCGCCCCAGGCCGAGCTTCAAGAGGACGGCCAAGAGCGCAGCGCCGCGAGCGTCGTGATCGCGGCGGCGGAACGCTTGCAGATTGTGTCGAACCAATCCGGTTCGCTCGTCTCCCACGCGGGATGCGTTCGGTCGAGCACGAGCATCTGCGGGATCGTGAACGGAAGCGCCAGCAATGCCGGGCCGATGGGATAACGCGAAACGTAGTGCCCATCGACGACCGCTACGTAGTAGGGCATCGTCGGGTGAGGCCACCATTTCAACACGTCACGCTGGTAACGATCCAGGTAGAAGCCATCGCCACGCACCAGGGCGCAGCTCAGGTACTTCGCTGGCACGGAATCGCCCGACCCCACCTCGCGGCCGTTGGCCAGATAGATGGCATACACACCCGCGCACCAGACGAGTGCCATCCCGGTCGTCCGCCATGTTTCGAAAACCATTTGACAAAACGCCCTCGGCCAGGGTACGGAAGAAGTCGTACGACTACAATCATCATCGATGAACGCCCCGGCGTCAACGAGATCGTTCGGAGACGTCGAAGAGCCCGAGTGGGCCTGCGGAACTCCAAGGAGACCCGGATGAATCGCACTGGGATGGCGTTGATGGGAATGGTGCTATTGACTGGGGCCGCACTGGCCGCGGACGACCCGGCTCCCGATAAAGTCGACGCCAAATTGTTGAAGCTTCACCGCGACGAGGCGAGGCGGTGGGAGATCTTCGTCGACCCGCTGCAGACGAAAAAGGCCGAGTTCGTGCCCGAGCCGGTCTATCGGTGGACGAACGCCTCCCGCGGAAACGGTCAAATCGGAGCAATGTTCGTCTGGACGTTCGAGGGGCGTCCCGTGGCGCTGGGGGGAGTCTTCTCAAATCCGGAGGCGGGCCGTCGCGTCATCATGCACGAGTTTCATGCCCTCGGGCCCGACCGAATCGCCGCGCAACTCAACGATTCGAATCATCAGTGGCTCCCGAGGGCCGGCGTCCCTTTGCACCCGATTCCCGACCCGCCGGCCCAAGCGGCGACCGCCAAGCAGCGCGCGAATCAGATGCGGGAAATCGCCCGAGAATTCACCGCTCATACGATTGACGATGTCGGAGTGCGCTGGCAACTGCGACTGTTAACCCGTCCGCTTTACCGGTACGAGAAAGCCGAGAGTGACTTGATCGACGGAGCCCTCTTCGGCTTCGTCAGCGATGCGGGAACCGATCCCGAAATCATCCTGGTTTTGGAGTGCGTGAAGAAGGGAGAGAAGACAACCTGGCGCTACCGGACCGTCCGTTTGTCGATCTCCAGCCTGTACGTGCAATTTAAGGGGAAGGACGTCTGGACGTCGCTCCGGGATCCCTCGACGGGAGTCATTGACAATCCGGAAAATACCTATTTGCTGATCCGTGATCGGTTGGTCGACGATTTTCCGGAACTCGAGCAGAACAAGGTCAAACGGCCGTGAGCTCCCAGGGTGCGGTCACCTGCCCGCGTGATCGACTGACTCAGGGCGCTCCCTCGTCGAACGCGGCGATGGTCCGATCATACCACACGCGGTAACGATGCTTGGGATCTTGCTCGATAGCGCTGGTCGGGATCAGCGGGGCCGTGAAGACCTCTTTATCCTTGTGCTTCACCCGGAGCTCGGTATCTGTGAATCGACTGACGGAGTAATGCCAGATGGGGAGATCCTTGCCGGCGGGCTTACGCACTTCGAGCACCAGAATCGCCTCGGGGTCAGTCCCTGCTGACGTGACGAAGGCGAACACCGCTCCGTCGAGGATGTCGGGGTCCGTGCTCGCATAGCGGTAGAGGGGCTGGGGCAGCAGCCGTAGTTCCCAGTGCTGGTCCTTGTGATCCAGAGTAGAGGCCGTGAAATCGCGGCTGAGTGTCCGCATCTGTGCCAGCCGCTGTGCGGCTGTCTGTAAGGGAGAAGGCCCCCCCGCGATCGGTGTCACAGTAACGCCCGGCGCTAGCGGCGTCCACGTCTTGGCGTGCCTTCCGGAACGTTGGACGTCGAGCACCGAGAGCGCCAGCGAATGAAACTCGTGATACACATGGCGCGGTCGCGTCGTCGGGGACATGAAAATGCAGCCGATGACTTCCGCCCGCCCGCGGCAAGTCCACACGAAGATCGCGCCGTCCTGCCCGTCTTCACGAAGTGGATTGGTCCAGACATAGACTGGCTCGCGCCGAAGCTCGAGCTTATCGCGCCGGCTGGAGTCACGGTAAATGGTGTATTCGGCCGCCTCGCTCGTGTAGAGCGGCAGCAGCCGCTCGCGCTTCTTCCGAGCGGCCTCTGCCGCCGCAGAGTCGTCCTTGGAGACAGGAGCTTGGCCGATCAGGACCGATAGGAGAATGAGCAGCCAGGTTCCACCCATGAGTCAGCGCCCTGCGCAGGATACGCATCAAGGAGTATTAACCGAGCAGATTACGAATCCAGTCGTGTGACTACAAATAGCACCGCCGCGCTGGTAATGTCAATACACGCGTTCGGAGGCCTGTCTTCATAAACGGGAGAAGATCCGATGATACTGAAGCTTATGCTGTCTCTCGGCTTTCTGGCCCAGGTACCGGAGCCAGCACGCGTCCCGGAGATTGCCAAAGAATCGGCGGCACGGCTCGAATTCATGAAAAAAGCAGTATCCGTACATGCGCTCAAGCCCGCAGGCGACCCGAGCGTCACGTACCGCCTGGTCGCTGAGCCGGCAATCCGTTTCACGAACAGCGTCGGGACCGTCACCGACGGCACCCTCTTCTTCTGGCTCGACGCCGACTACACGCCGGTGGCTGCCGTTCAAGTCTACCGGACCAGCGACGCGGGCTGGCACCAGGCGTTCTCCTCGTTGTCCAGGGTTCCACTGGCCTTGGGAAACATCTGGAATCCAAAGAGATCGGGTGTCGATTTCAAGCCGGTGCCCGGAGCGCCCGCACCCGCCGGTACGCCCGAGCAGCGGCTGCGCCAGATGCGCGATTTGCTTGCGGGGTTTAAAGCGGAGATGAACCTTCAGCTCAAGACCCAGACGTGGCACAACTTGCGGCCTCTCTCCAAGCCGCTTCTCCGGTACGGTAAAGCCTCTTCTGATCTGGTCGACGGCGCCGTCTTCTCCTTCGTGCTGACGACTGACCCCGAGGTTCTTCTGTTGCTCGAAGCACGGCGCGGTAAAGACGGCCTGGAATGGCAATTTGCCTTTGCGCCGGAAGCCAACGCACCCATCCGCTGCACATGGAAAGGCAAAGACGCCTGGAGTTTCGACTTCAGCTTGGACAGCAATCACAGCCTCGCGCCCTATTACGATTGGGGCTTCGCGCAAGATCCTTGAACAGAGCAATCAAGTTGACAATACTCGCAGTGACGGCCGCCGGTTCATGCTCGTCGACTTTTCCATTCCTACTGATGTGACGCTGATGGACTCAAGCGGCAAAACGGACGTCCCTCTTCAAATTCCCGACTTGCAAATCTACACGACGCCCGACTGGGTGAGCGCTGGCACGATCGTCGCGGTCGTTGGCCGCGAATCCGGCGACACAATCGCCTTGATCGACGTGACCGACCCTGCACAAGGCAAGGTCAAGGAAGTCCTCTGGAAGGCCAACTTCAAACGCGAAGGGCACGATGTCCGGCCGACTTTCCCTGCTTACGTGCCCAGCACCGGCCTTTGTGTCTTCATCGGACGAAAGGCGGGCAAGGCGCTCTATTCATTCGAGCGGGGTCAGGCGGATAAGCTGAAACGGTTGGAGCTGGGGGCCGAAACCTTGATGCGGGACGTGGCTCTATCGCCGGACGGCCGATACGCGCTGTTCTCGAGTAGTCGGACCGGCCAGCGTCAGGGCGGATCACCCGGCCGCCGTTGAGTATTGTCGGCCCCGTCACGCTGCCTCTTGCCGTCGCGACCAGGCGACCGCGGCACGCTCGCCGCCAACCTCGGACAAACTTCCGAAGAATTTCGTTGACAACACCGGCATCGCGGCGATATTTGTAGTCATACGACTTGATTCGTAACCTGTCCCTGGCGGCTTTCGCATTCTTCGAGTCCGGGTGCTTCGATGAATGTCGCGATTTGAGATCATCCTTGAGATCGATGCCGGCTATGGAAGTGGCGCGAGGTAAAGCAATGCGATGGACCTGGCTTCTGCTGATCGTGCCGTGCCTGCTGGGTCAGTCGCCTGCCCGGCAGGAAAACTCCGCACCGCCGCGGGCTGCCAGGAGGCAGGCACTGCTTATTTGTGGCCTTCCCGGCGACGACGAACACCGCAAGCTCTTCACCGGTACGGTCGAGAAACTGTACAAGGCACTGACCGAGCGATGCGGGTTCGCCGCCTCCGACGTCATGGTGCGATTCGGAGTGGAGAAAGCGGCCGGCGACGGCCCGGCGCTCTCCGGCATGCGCGGACTATCAAGCCGGGAAGGGCTTGCAGCCGATATCGACGAGCTGCGAAAGCGCCTGGGCGAGCAGGACACGCTCTGGGTGATCGTCTTGGGGCACACTTACTACGACGGTCGCCACTCCCATCTGAACATTCCCGGCCCCGATCTCGATGAGCGCGAATTTGGCAAACTCTTCGAGGGACTCAAGGCCCGCGAGCAGCTCTTCTTGATCACCACGCCCGCGAGCGGTTTCTTCATCAAGCCGCTCGCGGCGAGTGGCCGGACTGTCATCGCGGCGACCGAGCCCGATCAAGAGGTCAACGAGACCCTCTTCCCCCATGCCCTCGCTGAAGTGCTGGCCGTGCCTCCGGAAGGGATCGACCGCGATAAGGACGGCAAGCTCTCTGTTTTCGAGCTTTACCTCGCGGTCGTCTCGAGCGTGATGCAGCGATACGCTGACGCCGAAGACCTGGCGACGGAACACGCCCAGCTCGACGACAACGGCGACGGCCGGGGCACTGAGCTCCAGGAACGGTTCCTCCCGCCTGAGATTGGTGGCCGTGCCGGCAAAGGGAATGGCCCGGAAGCCAAGATCCGGCCCGACCACGACGGTGCCCTGGCGTCGAAGACGTTCATTGACAACACTCCCGTCCAGAATCAACCCCACCCGTGAGGCCTGCGGCCGATGGAAACCCCGCGAATTCGTGATGCCAAGCCGACCGCTCCAGCGACGCTGACAAGCGAAGATTCAGCCATTGTCGCTCGCATGCGCGAAGCCAGACAGGCTATTCGTGACGAGATCGCCAGGGTGATCGTCGGCCAGGAGCAGATCGTCGATCATATGCTTGTCGGCCTACTTTGCCGCGGCCATATCCTTCTGCTCGGTGTGCCCGGGCTGGGCAAATCGTTGATGGCCCACACTCTCGCGCGCACGCTCGACCTCGAGTTTCGCCGCATCCAGTTCACACCCGACCTCATGCCGTCCGACATTACCGGCATGGATATCATCGAGGAAGATCCGGCGACCGGACGCCGCAAGCTCGAGTTCCTTCCCGGGCCGATCTTCACCAACTTCCTGCTCGCCGACGAGATCAACCGCACGCCCCCCAAGACGCAGGCCGCGCTCTTGCAGGCGATGCAGGAGCGCGAGGTCTCGATCGGGAGGCGCACCTACCCGCTCAATCCGCCGTTCTTCGTCGTCGCAACTCAAAACCCGATCGAGATGGAAGGAACGTATCCGCTGCCCGAAGCTCAGCTCGATCGTTTCATGTTCAATCTCAAGGTCAAGTACCCGTCGCTCAAAGAGGAGAAGCAGATCGTCAAGGAAACGACGGGCACTCATAGGGCCCAGGCGCGGCCCGTGCTCAAGGCCGAAGAGCTCTTGCGTCTCCAGGAGCTGGTGCGCGGCGTCCCCATCGCCGAGTCGGTCATGGGCTACGCGGTCCGGCTGGTCGCCGCGTCCCGCCCCGGTGAGTCCAAGGAGATCGACGGCATCCACAAATACTTGCTCTACGGCGCCAGCCCGAGGGCCTCGCAATACCTGGTGCTCGGGGCCAAGGCACGCGCGATCCTCGCAGGCAAGTACCACGTCGATTTCGACGACGTGGCAAACCTGGCCGGTCCCGTCCTGAGGCACCGGCTCGTCCCCAACTTCCACGCCCGGGCTGACGGGATCGATGCCGATGCCTTGGTCGGCCGCTTGGTCGAGACCGTGAAGCGTGAGGACTAGCCCCCGATGCTCTTCGACCCCCGTATCTTGATTGATCCGGTCTTTTTTTCGCGGCTCGACTCGATCGAGCTTCGCGCGCGGTCGATCGTCGAGGGGTCGATGCACGGCTTGCACCGCAGTCCGTACCTCGGGCTCTCCGTCGAGTTCGCTTCCCATCGCGAATACACTCCCGGCGACGACCTTCGCCACCTGAACTGGAAGCTCTATGCGCGGCATGATCGGCTCTATATCAAGGAATATGACGCCGACACGAACTTGAACCTCTACCTGATGCTTGATGCCAGCTCTTCAATGAGCTGCGCGAATGCCGGCCGCAGCAAGCTCCATTTTGCCGCGTCGCTCGCGGCCGCGCTGCGCACCTGGCGCTCAAACAGCGCGACGCCGTGGGGCTCACGATCTTCTCCGACAAGGTCACCGCTCAGGTGCCCGCTCGCGCCAAGCCGAACCAGCTCGACGAGGTCCTTGCCACGATCGCCACCGCCGAAATCCGTCCGGCGACCGACAACGACCTCGCGCTGCACCAAGCAGCCGAGTCGGCCGGACGCCGCGGAATCGTCGTGGTACTGAGCGACCTGTTTGGCGACCTCGCCACCATCGTCCGCGGGCTCGACCACATGCGCTACAAGAACCACGAAGTGATCATCTTCCACATCATGGATCCCTGGGAGCGCGACCTCTCCCTCGACGGGCAAATCCGCTTCCGCGATCTCGAAAGCGGCGAGATGCTGACAACCCACACGGAAGGCATCCGCGAGGCGTATCTGAAGGCTGTGGATGACTGGAGGCAGGCGCTCGAGCTCGAATGCCGCAAGCGCGCGATTGATCGCATCGAGCTGACCACGGTAGATCCTCCCGACCGGGCGCTCCTCGACTATCTCGTGAAACGCGCCGCCGTTTAGATCCAAGGAGTTAACCGGTGCATTTCTTCGCTTCGTCGATCATCTCCCTCGCCCTCGTGACGCAGGTGGGCCAGACACAAGGCTCAGACGATGCCGCGCAAAGGCTTCAGGCGATGCGGGGTCTCGCCGCCGGCGTCGCGATCGAGACGGCCTCGGGAGCTGTGCATCAAAACCTCAAGCGGTTGGACGAGCCGGTGTACCGGTTCGACGATCCGGCGCGGCGAACCATCGACGGTACGATGTGGCTTTGGTGCGACTCGGGCCGGCCATCGGCCTTGATGACTGTGACGAAACATCCATCGCCGGAAGGGGGCCACCACTGGCTCACCGAGCTGACCTCGCTTGCGCCCGGCCCGTTGAGCGCGACGATTGAAGGGATCGGCGCTTGGCAGCCGTCGGAGCCAGGGGCCCCCGTGCAGAAGTTCTCCAAGGCACCGGTGCCGGCCAAAGACGCGGCGAGCCGGCTCAGGCAGATGAAAGACCTGGCGCGGCAGATCAAGGCCCATGAAACGACCTTGCCTCGCGGCCAGGTTGCCGGCGAGCGCTACGAGCTTCGCCTCCTCCCTCAGCCCGTTCACCGTTACGCCGACGCGAAATTCGGCTTGATCGACGGAGCGATGTTCATCATCGCGTACGGCAGGAACCCGGAAATCGTGATGCTCGTTGAAGCGCGCAGCGAGGGCTCGTCGGAACCGGCCTGGCATTGCGGTTTCGCACGCGTCTCTGTGGCGAAGACTCATGTGGAATTCGACGGTGAAGAGATCTGGTCCGGCGGAGGCCACCCCAAGGGGTCTGACGACGCGTACTGGCTCTTCACCAGGCCGGTCCAGGACGAGTAAGAAGCCGGCGACGGGCCGGCCGCATTCAGGAATAGCGCGTTGATGAGGATCGATCTCAAAAGCACGTAACCCGAGGGCCCATGCAATTCATTCAGTTCGGGATGCTCGGCGCCTTCGGCGCCCTGGCGATTCCGATCATCATCCATCTGATGTTCCGCTCCAGGGCTCGCCTGGTCGACCTCGGCACACTCCAGTTCCTCAAGGTTGTGCTGCGCGATAACGCCCAGCGGCGGAAACTGAGACGCTGGCTCCTCCTGGCGCTGCGGATGGGAAGCCTGGCGCTGATCGCGCTCCTGTTCGCGCGCCCTATATGCTGGCGACCGAGCCGGCCGCGGGAGAACGCCTGGTCATCGTCCTGCTAGACCGGTCGGCCAGCATGGGACTGGACGACGGCTCCCGGCCGATCGATCAAGCCCTGAGCGAGGCGCGTGCGATCGTGAGTCGCGCAGGCGAGGGCACGACGCTCGAGGTCGCCACTTTCGCCGAAACCGTTCACCCCCTCGCTGATCCCGCCGAAATACGGACGGCTGCGATCGAGCCGACTTCGAGCGGCACCGACTACAACGTCGCGATGGCCTGGGCCCGAGACATTTTTGTGCGCTCTCGGAAAACACGGAACGAGCTGCACGTCTTCACGGATCTCCAGCGCTCCGGCCTCGATCGTTCCGAATCCGTGACGCTTCCGGCCGGCGTCGAGGTGCATATTCATGATTTCGGCCGCGCGTTTCCGCGAAATGTCGCGGTGACGGATATCACGATCGCGCCGCGAAACCTCCGGCCGGGGGATGCGGCCACCATCACGGCAACCATCTTCAATACGTCGCCGCTGCCGATTTCCAGGTGCCCCGTCCGACTCCATGTTGAGGCCGGCGATCAGAAGCGCGACCAGATTCGCGAGATCGATCTCGAAGGGGGCGCGACGGCCAGGGTCGCCTTCTCCCTCGACACCTTGCCCGAGGGACTTTGGCGGGGGCACGTCGAGATCTCCCTGCGCAATGATCTGGCGTTCGACGACCGCCGTTTCTTGGCTCTGCGGGTCGCGCCTCCCGTCCGCGTGCTGGTCTTGGACGGCGATCCAGGTCGAGTTCCTTACGAGTCTGAGACCTACTTCCTGCAGGCAGCGCTGCGGCTCGCCCCGCCTGGCCAGCGCTACGCAAAGGCACCGTTTGATTCACGGTCCGTCGATTTCACCGCGGGCACGAGTCTCCCTTCCTTGGAGAAGACGGAGGTCGTGGTCCTGGCGAATGTCGCCGATGTCGAGCCGCCCGACGCCAAGCGCCTGGCCGACTTTGTCGAACGTGGCGGCGGCCTGCTCGTGTTCACCGGCGACCGCGTCGCGACGAGCTCCCGTGAGCTCGAGGCGGCCGGGCTGGGTGTGGGCACGATTCTCGGGCCCGCAACGGCAAGCGACGTGCCCTGGCGCCTTGAGCGATGGCAGTCCGGGCACCCCGTGTTCAAGCCATTCGACGACCCGGAATCCGGCGACCTGCGCCGGCCCGTGTTCACATCGATCACGCGGATCAAGGTCGATCCGCGAGCGCGGGTGCTTGCATGGTTTCGTGGTGATGAGCCTGCGCTCCTGGAGCGGGCACTGGGGCGCGGCAAGGTCCTCTGGTTCACCTCGTCGTGCGACCGTGCCTGGGGCGACTGGCCGCGCGGTCGCATGTACCTGCCCATAGTGCATCAAATGGCCGGCTATCTCTCTGGAGGCGGCGAGGAAGGCCGCATCCGTCGTGAGAAGATCGACGACACGCGGAAGCCGGGCGTCATCGAGTCGGACGGCGTGGTTCACGTCGTGAATACCGACCCCCTCGAGTCGGAAACGGCGAGGTGCACGCCGAGTGAGTTCGCGCAGCGATTCGGCTTCTCGCCGCCTGAGCCGGTTACCGAAGACATCGTCGGGTCGCGCAAGACGGTTTCTGACGACCGCTCTCGAAATGACGAGCTTTGGCCCTGGTTTGCACTCTCTTTAGCCGGCTTGCTTCTTGTAGAGAATTTCCTCGCAAACAGGACAGCGGCCTGACGGAAGGAAAGGAACACTCATGAGCCTCGCGACCTCCGAACCGACCGCAACGAAGTTCCTCAATCGTTTC
Organism: uncultured Planctomycetota bacterium; assembly: GCA_963823665.1. Taxonomy (GTDB): domain Bacteria; phylum Planctomycetota; class Planctomycetia; order Isosphaerales; family Isosphaeraceae; genus CAVXHV01. Next base: position 1,277,459 of record CAWGMQ010000005.1, on the reverse strand, counting down.
GAGCACGTCTGCGCATCCATTCGCAGGTTCCAGGTCGCCCTGGGTCTGTGCTGGACGCTCCTGGCCGCTGTGCTCGGCTTCACCCTGTTGACCGTGGCCGATTTTCTCTTCGAGCTGCCCTGGATCATGCGCGCCGCCGGTCTCTTCGCATGCGGCGTCGTCACACTGGCCACGCTGGGCTTCAAGGTCTTCGCGCCGCTACGCTGGTGGACGAAGCCGCGAACCGCCATCGAGATCGAGAGCCGCTTCCCACAACTTGGCCAGCGGGTTCGTACGGTCGTCCAGTATGCCGGACTCTCGTACGATCTCCTCAGCACGGAAGGCGCCGCTCCGAGTCTGGTCGAGGCCCTCGAGCGCGATACTGACTTTCAAGTCGAGCCTCTGGCCCTCGATCGGATGGTGCGCTGGCGACCGGCATGGGCGATCGCCGCCGTGGCCTCAGTTCCATCACTCTTCCTTCTCGTTGCCGCGGGACGAAGCCCCCAGTGGCGGCTCGCGCTAGACCGCGCACTGTTGGGCCGCCTTCCTTACACCACGATTTCCGTTGCACCGCAAAATGCGCTGGTGGACCAGGGAGGCTCCGTGCCGCTGGCCGTCGAGCTACATGGCCGGTTGAAGCGAGAAGTGGTTCTCTATACCCGGGCCGTGGATGAGCCCGAAGGTGCTTGGAAGACCACTGCGCTCGAACCGCCCGACCGCGGTCCGGCCTGGAAGCGAGTGGCCAAGCTCGAGAAGGTTGAAAAGCCGCTTGACTACCGCGTCGTCGCCGGCAAGACGTCGAGCCCCGTCTACCGGATCGATGTCCGCTATCCGCTTGCACTGAAAGCGTTCGAAGTCTCGCTCGAGCCACCCAGTTACACCGGCGTCCAGACGACCACGGTACCGGGGGGCGACCTCCGGGTCATCGAGGGAAGTGAAGCGACATTCGAGCTCGCGTTCGATGGAAGAGCAGTTGAGGCAGCGCTCGTCTTCTTCGATCCCGCCGTCCGTCGCACGAAAGACAAAGCGCCGCCCCAGGTGATTCCTTTGAAGTCATCGGGTGAGAGCTATACCGGCCGGCTCAAGTTGGAGAAGGGCCTGGAATACGAGATTGACGCCCGGACTGCCGACGGCCGGTTGTTTCCCAGGAACCGCTACAAGATCGAGGTCTCTGAAGATCGCGCGCCGCGCGTTGCGTTCGAACGCCCCGACGAGGCCATCGAGGTCAATCCCGTTGCCGAGGTCTTGACCCGCATTCGCGTTGTTGACGATTTCGGCTTGAGCAGAGCCGGCATCGTTTTCCAGTTCAATAACGGCGATGAGCAGACCTTGATCGTCAAGGATTTCAAGGCCGGCGCCGCTCAATCGCGAACAACCAACGCCGCGCTCGAGGAAACGCTCCTGCTGGAAAAGCTCGCCGCGTCCCCGACCGACAGCCTGGTCTACTACGCCTTCGCCGAGGATCACCGTCCCATGGGTCCTCGGCGTACGGAAACCGACCTGCGCTACATCGACATCCGCCCGTTCAAACGCGAATATAAGCTTGGCGAAAGCGGCGACGGGGAGGAGGGCGACGGCGAGCTCGCATCCCTGTCGGAGCTGATTGCTCGTCAGCGCTTCAATTTGAATCGGGCAACGCGGCTGGCAAAACACAAGGCCGCTGACAAGACCTATGGCGACGATCCCCTCAAGATCGCGAGCTTCGAGGAGACGCTCGTCGAGCTGACGCGCGAGCTGACACGAGGTATCGAGGGGATCGTCGGTGAGCGAATTGAGCCCCTGCACGCCGCCGAGGAGTCGATGCTGGCGGCCGTCGGAGCGCTCGACCACGGCCAGAATGAGCGCGCCCCGGACCATATGGGAAGCGCCCTTCGTCATCTTGTCAGCGCTCGCAACACGCTGCGCATCACGATCGGCATGGCAAGTGCTGCCGCCCGCCGGGCGATGCGCGGCTACGACCGCATGCAGAGCCAGAAGATTCGTCGCCCCAAGAAAGACCAGGAGGAGGCCGAGGAGATCGCCGAGCAAATCGAACAGGCAGCCGACGACGAAGATTTCGTCTACGCGACGCTGGGCGCCGTCCTGACAGATCAAGAACGAGGCAAGAAGAGCGCGGCCGAAGAGAACGCGGAGAGCGAGCCCAAAGACGACAAACGACGCGAGGCGACGGCGCGGCAAGAGCAGATCGTCGATAAACTCGCCGAGCTCGAAGAGAGACTCAAGAAACTGGAAACGTCGTCAGACCTCGCCAAGGTCCGGATGGCAAAAGCGTCCGACGCGGCGCAGAAGGCAAAGGGTGCGCTGGCACGTGGCAACGCGAGCGAGGCCGCCCCGAGCGCCAAGGCGGCTGCGGCGAAGCTTCACGAGCTGGCGCGTCAGGTCAAAGGTGAGCTTGCGCTCGAGGTCGCGGCCGAGCTGGCGATGGCCCGCGATCTGGCAGACGAGATGGCCCAGCACGAAGGTGAATTCGGCGAGATTCCAGAAGAAGCACCGGCATCAGGGGCCCAGCCGGGCCAGGGGCAAGACAAGGGAGCCGCGGGCAATGCAGGCAGTGGGAAGGCCGGTCGTGGCGGCTGGCGCGCGCTCACCGCAGCCGAACAACTCGAACAGTTGGAAGAGGCGGCCAAAACACTGGAGCAATGGATGAAAGACGCCAGCTTGAGCGCCGAGGGAGACTCCGCCGACCGGATCCGCGAATTGGTCGAGCAGAGTGAGGCCACTCGGGTCGTCGAGAGCACGCGCCGGATCGGCGAGCTTTACGTCGCCGGACAGAAGCCGCAGGCCCGTCGCGACGCGAAAAAGCTGTCGCGGAGCCTCGAAATGCTTGCCCGGCAGCTCGACTCCCTCTATCGCGCAATCATTGCGCCGGAGCTTGCGAGCCTACTCGACATCGACAAGCGCGTCACCGAGCTCTCCGTCGAGCTCAAGAAGCGCAGCCTGGTGACAACCTCGCCGAGTGGCGTCGGCTCGCCGAGGCCCTGAGTCGGGACCTGGAAAAGGCCGGCTCCACCGAATCGGCCAAGGCTCTGTCCGATTTGGTGGCCGCCGGCGGTAACGGAGGCACTCTCGGGCCCGCGACTCTTCTCGCGACGCTATCCTCGGTGAGCGACACGCTCCGGAACAAGATCCAGGAGCTGCTGCTCAAGGATATGATCTCTGCGCGTGACGAGGCGACGCCTTCCGCTTTCAAGGAGCTGGTCGAACGGTATTACGAAGTGCTCTCGACAACGGGCAACCGACAGTAACCATCGCTCAAACACGAACCCGGAGCGGTCAGTCCGCTTTCCAACAATCGACCGATTAAACCGGCGAGAATAGATGAATCTCAACTCAACGATCCAGTGGGCGACACCCTATTCGCTCGCGCTCTTGATTTCGCTTGCGGTTGCGGCCGTAGCGGGGTTCGCGCTGCTGCGCTTGATCGCGGGCCGGCCGATGATGCCCGCGCGGCGTATCGGGCTGCTCACCATCCGGCTGGCACTGCTCGCGATCCTCGGTCTGATCATCATGAATCCCGTACGGGTAGATGAGACCAAGGGTTCCCTCGAGTTGCCCAAGCTGTTCTACCTGTTGGATGCGTCGCAAAGCATGGCCCTCGGCAAGGACGCGACCCGCTGGAACCAGGCCCTCGAAACGATCAGGACCACCGCGTCGGCTCGGAATCCACGTGTCGCTGCCCAGGTCAGTACGTTCCGGTTCGGCGCCCGCTTGGCCGCTGTCGACCCGGAGTTCTGTCGCAGGGCACCGGCTGAATCCGCCGCCGGGCACGAGCCCGGCGCTTCGCCTGTCGCCGAGTCGGGAAAAGCGGGCGAACCGGCCCCGGCCCCGACCGATTCAGATACCCTCTTGGGCGCCTCCCTCGAAGAGCTCACCGACCGGTTCGGACAGACCCCGCCCCAGGCTTTGGTCGTTTTCTCCGACGGCCGCACGCGCGACCCCGCTCGCGCGCTCAAGATCGCACGCGCTTACGCGCGGATGAACATCCCCGTGCACGTCGTTCCCTTGGGGAACGAGAACGCGGGGGGCGATGTCGCCATCGTCAGCATGGTGGCGCCCAATCTAGTCAGGAAGCACTCAAAGGTCTCCGCGCAGATCTTTGTTCGATGCTATGGATTTAGAGGCAAACGATCCGAGCTGCAAATCGTGGCCGTGGCGGAGGGCGGCAAGCCGGAGACGGTGCTTGCGCACACCCCGGTCGTGCTTCAAGAGGGCCTGACCAGCTACCCGATTGCCTTCGAATCGGGTGATCAGGACGGCCGTGTCGAGGCCCGGATCGACCCGCAGCCCGGCGAGGTATCCGTCGCAAACAACGCATTCGGGTCTGATCTCGCCATCGATCACACCAAGATCCGCGTGCTCTATCTTGAAGGCTCGAGTGAAAGGTTCTTGGAGCAACCCGCTCCGTCTACCGCCGGCAACCGCGCGCCCGCGCGGTTGCCTCTTCCTCGTCACTTCAATCGGCATTGATGGAAGACCCCGACGTCGAGTGCACAGTCGTCATCATGGGTGAGGGTGGTGGTGACGATTTCTCCGGGCGCTGGCGCTTCTTCCCAGAAAACGCTTCGCAGTTCTTTGCCTACGATGCGATGATCCTGAGCAACGTGCCGCGCGACGTGCTGAGCGATGAGAACCTCGCCTGGATCGAAGAATGGGTGGGCCGGCGCGGGGGCGGGCTTTGCATGGCCGGTGGGCCCAATAGTTTCGGCTCGGGCCACTGGAATGAAACCTCCGTCGGCCAGATGCTTCCGATCGAGCTGGCCCCCACCGCGCGCGATTGGGACGACGCGCGGACCAGCCTCGAAGTCACCGCCGCGGGCGCAGGTCATCCGGTCTGGCACCTCTCCTCCGATGAAGCATTCAATCAGAAATCGCTCAAGGCCTTGCCCACCTTCCTGGGGAGCAATCGATTGGGCCGGGTCAAGCCGGGCGCCCTTGTGCTCGCTCAAAAAGGCGCGCCTCCAGTTGCGGGTGCGTTACCTCCGGCGATCGTGGTCCAACCCTTCGGCAGAGGCCGTACCATGGCGATCAGCACCGGCATCACTCGCCGCTGGGCGGGTGACTTCTCCCAGTCGTGGGGTGGCGGCGACGCTCGCTTTTACAAGAAGTTCTGGCGCAACGTCGTCTACTGGCTGACCGAGAACTCTTCAATCGGCCGCCGCCGCCTGCTCGCCGAGACCGACAAGCGGCTCTACCGGGCCGGCGAGCCAATCAACCTCCGCGCCTGCGCTTTCGACGAAAACGCCGCGCCAACTCTCGCCTATCGCGTCGCCGTCACCGTCGATCCCCGCTCCGCCGCCGATTCGAGCTCCGAAACCTCACCCCTTCGCCGTCCCTCCGGCGCCAGGACGGCCTCCGGGGTCGAAGGTCAGTTCCTACCCTGGAGCGAAGAATTCGACCTGGCACGCGACCAGTCCGATAAGTCCTATGGCGCGATCCTGCCGATCGCGGAGGCCCGCGCACTCCCGCCCGGCGTGATCTTGACCCGGGACTTGCGCATCGAGTTGACCGCCTACGAAGATAACACCCAGGTCGATAGTACCTCGCTCGAGATCCAGATCCTCGACGACCCGACCGAGCAACAGAACGCACTGCCCGACCACGACCTGCTGCGCCAGGTTGCCAGTCAGTCCGGCGGCACCGTCTTGAAGGATGCAAACGACCTGGCTGCGATGATCGAAAGTCTGCCCCGGCTCACCGCGCCTTCGGATCTACGAACGACACCAGCGTGGAGCGTCTGGTGGCTCCTGGCCCTTCTCTTGGTCCTGCTCACCATCGAATGGATCTGGCGCCGCCGTCTTGGCATGGCGTGACAATCATAAGAGGAGATGATTCTTATGATCTTCGAGACCGCGCTTCGATCAGGAACGCGGTTGATCAAGGTTGAATGAAGGAACCTCCCATGAACCATCCCATGTGCCTGTGCCTGATTCTGACAGTCGTGAGCCAGGTTCCCCAGAGCGGAGTTTCTAAATCCGCCCGGCAAGAAACCGCGAAGGATGACGAGTCGACCCAGCGGCTCGCCGAGATGAAGCAGATCGCGCAAGGCTTCAAGTTCGCCGTGGTCGACGGAGTGAATCGCACCCCGGCCGAACTCTTGACCAACCCCTCGCACCGCTGGACTGACCCCACCCGCCCCTTTAGCGGCGGCGCTCTCTGGGTGTGCAAGTCCGGAGGCCGTCCAGTCGCCGTCCTTGGTATCGAGCTCTACGCAGCCTGGTCGCTCGAGTTCGTCTCGCTTTCGACCGGGCTCGTCGAAGCCCATGATGACAGTTTGCGATGGAGGCCGCAGAAGGCGGGAGTCAAGCACAGTGAAATCGCCGGCGCACCGGCTCCTGCCGGCGACGAAACCCAGAGGATGCGTCAGATGAAGGATATCCTCCGGCGGATCTCAGCGCGTGAGTTCTATGACAACAAACACTACGCCCTACGTCTCCTCGCCCACCCCATCGACCGTTATACCGATCCAGCGTCCGGCGTGGTCGACGGGGCAGTCTTCATCTATGCCAACGGCACCAACCCTGAGATCTTACTTCTGATTGAAGCCAGGCGAAACGACAAGGGCACGCCCACATGGGCTTATGCAGCAGCCCCGCTTTCGCGCGCCGAAGTCAGCCTGAAACTCGATGGCAAGGATGTCTGGATGAGTCCAACCAAGGAAGGCCCCACTACCCAGGATCCGTACTTCGACACCCTGAGGGGCGCGGGTTCCGCCCACGGCGCGTCCCGGTCCCGCCAGAAAAGCAGTGATACGCGCCGCAGCGTTGGTTAGCCGACTGATGAGCGATTCAATTCCATGACGAGCCGGCGTCCATCTGGATTCCAGCAACGGCATCGTAACGAATCACGGCCCCACGCATGCGCCTCTGCCTGAAGACTAAAGCCCGACCACGCACACACCCACTTGTTCACTTGGCGGCAGCTTGCTTCGTGCTCGGCCCTGCTGCCTCTACCGCATCGATCAGACCGTCGCAGTTACTGTCGAACCGCTCAAAGTCCGCGCGAGCGCCCAGGAACTCGCGACGCGAGATGTCGCCATCGCCGTTACGATCCATCTTGCGAAACCACGACGGACCCTCAGGCACCACGCGTGCGCCAGGTGAAGCGGCCATTCTGGCCACAGCAGCCGAAGACATGCCGACTCCTACAATCTGGCCCCGGCCGATCGACATCTCGTAGTGGTGCGGAATCTCGTCGGAGCTGACGCGGCCGTCGCCGTTGCGATCCCACGACGAAACCCGGTCGACTGCGCTGCGGATCTCTCGCACCGACAGCCGGCGGTCGCGATTGAGATCGACGATGGCGAAGATCGCGCGGCCCTGGTCCGAGACCGAAAGTACCATCTGACTTCGCGCAACCCGCACTTGCTGATCCACGAAATCATCAATCTCTTTCATGTAAAGCTTACCGTCGCCGTCAGAGTCGATGGTGTCGAACAGAGCGGCGAATGGCCCGTGATCCTTCACTTCTGACTTGTCGAGATACTTGTTGTTATCCTTGTCGGCAGCCTTGAACTGCCCCTGATAGTAGTTCTTGGCGTTCTGCATGGCGTCCTCGCCGCCTGCCGCGTTGAATTCAAGATGGAGCTCTCCAAGTGCGATTTCGACGTCGCCATCGGAGAGCTTTCGGACTCGCAGCTCGCGCGGCAGGGGCTTGGCCGTCGCGGCTTCCACTCCGATCGTCGTGGCCGTCGAGCCTGGCCCGGAAAGCTTGACAACCAGCTCGAGATCGGGCTCGACCCGGCTCAAGAACCGTCGCAATTCCTCGGTATCGAGCGCGCCGTCACCGTCGATATCGGCCGATTCGAACAGCTTTGGCTCAATCGCAAATTCTCCATTGGAGAGACGATTGTCGCCGCCGGGAGCTCCCCGGCCTGTTCCCTTATCGTATTTCTTCAGCAAGAGCCGCACAGGGCGGAATGAAGGATCTTCGGCCGAGAGCTCGATCACCGGTGGCACGGGCGCGAGCTTTCCTCCGCGCATCGTGTCCTCATTCATTGTCGCGATCGGATTGCTGAACGGTTCGAGCTCGCTCGGGTCGATGAGCTCATCGCTGTCAAGGTCATAGCGATACAGCGATGTCACGGCCGTCCCCAGCTCTTCCTTGGTCAGCGTACCGTCCTTGTTACCATCGAGCAGGTTGAACAGGGCGTCGTTTCGCTCCACCGCAAGCCGCCCGATCTGAACGCGAAATGGACCCAGGCCAGGGCGAAGCACGTCGGCGAGCTCTTCGACCGATACCTTGCCGTCCTTCGGGTTGGTGTCGAGATCGGCTCGCGGCAGGGCCGCTGCACCGCCCGTCGCCGCACGCACCATCACCGGCAGTGAGCCGCGTTCGGCCTCATCCTTTGACAGGACGCCGTCTTTGTTACGATCGAGGTACGCGTGGATGCCTTTCACCGCGTCGAGCCATGCCGACCGGAACGACTTGTCCCCCGCATCCAGTCTCAGCCGGATGAACATCGGCCGCACGTCGCTTACAAAGATGACGTCCTGGACAGAATCACGCTCGACCACGGCAGCGCCATCCTGGGGTCGAAGGCCATCGTCCGCCTGGGCTCGTGGCATGTCAAACGCGAGCGCAAGAACGCGCAGGCAGTGCAGAGCGGCAAGCCAGCACGCAACTTCATGCCAGAATCTCCTGAATCGCTTTGGCCTTGGGATCAACAACACGGATCGGACGGCCCAGGCCCGACTCGTTTTGCGCGAGCGGATTGACGCCCAGCCCCTTACAGACCGTTGACAACAAGTCGGGCACCGTCACGGGCCGCCCTTTTGCCTCCATCCCGTCCGCGCCCGAGGTGCCGATTGTCTGGCCCCCCTTGATTCCGCCTCCGGCCATGACCGTCGTCCAGGCACCCGGGAAGTGATCTCGCCCCGCCTGCCCGTTGATCTTTGGCGTCCGGCCGAATTCGCCCATCCACACGATCAACGTCGAATCCAGCCGCCCCAGCCTGCGCAGGTCATTCATCAGGGCGGACCACGCCGGGTCAAGCACCGCGCTCAATGCCTTGACCTGATCGAAGTTCTGCTGGTGCGTGTCCCAACCGGCCGGTGTTGCGGCTCCGGCTGAGGAGAGCGTGACCTCGACGAACGGCACGCCCCGCTCGACCAGCCGGCGGGCGAGCAGGCACCCTTGGCCGAACGCAGTCCGGCCGTAGGCGTCGCGAACCGGCGCCGGTTCTTCCTCGAGGTCAAACGCCTTCGCCGCCGCTGACCTCATCAAGCGAACCGCTCGAAGATAAGCATCCTGGTGGCTCACGGGGCCGGAGCCGGGGTGACTCGACATGAATTCCTGTCGGAATGAGTCCAGCAATTCGAGCCGCGAGTCGGCTCGGTGATGGTTCACCCCCGCCGGCAGGTCAAGATCGTCGACTTTGAACGACAGATTGCGCGCGTCGTTGCCTCCCTGGGGGTCGAGCACAGCTCGCTCGCCGACAACGAGCGGAGCGTACTGCGGTCCAAGGAAGCCCGGTCCAAATGCACCCGGGTTGAAGGCACGCACCGGCGCAATGCTCACGAAATTCGGCAGCTCGGCCTCGTCCCGCCCGATCTCTTTCGCGACGAGCGAGCCAAACGTCGGGTAGCGGATCGGGCCCGTTTGCTGGTAGCCGGTGCGCAGGTTGAAGGTCGCACGGCCGTGGTCCCCTTCCTTTGTGCTCATCGAGCGAATGATCGCGATGTCCTTCATTTGCTTGGCGAGCTTGGGCAAGTGCTCGCTGATCAATATGCCGGGCACCGCCGTTTCGATCGCCTTGAATTCCCCGCCGTTGGCATGGCCCGGCTTGGGATCAAACGTATCCGTCTGGCTGGGACCGCCGCTCATCCAGAGCAGAATGCACGATTTGCACCGCCGCGGATTCGAGCCGGCGTCGTCAGCCAGAGCCTCGATCCAGCCCGAACTTGAGAAGCCCACAACTCCAGCGGCAGCCAGCCGCATCAACTGGCGCCGTGAAATGTCCCCCGTACGCACGCTCGGTCGTCTCATGATCTGTTCTCCGTGAGAGAACGCTCGCGGGCCCTCGCCGCAACGAGCGCAGTTGGCGCCGAATTCAGTGGTTGAACCGGAATTCAGGACTGTTGAGCAGAGCCCAGAAGATGTCCGCAAGCGCCTTCGTCCGGTCGCCTGGGTTGCGGCCTTGATCGACGTAAGTCGCCAGCCGCTCGAGCTCGGCCGACGACGGACGGCGGGATAGCGCCGCCAGGTACAGCGTTTCGATTCGTCCCCGGGTGTCCAGATACGGTGCCTCGGCGACGGCCGCCAGCGTGCCGTTCGTGTCGGGGTTCGTCACACTGGCCAGCAGTGGTCCATTCATGAGGGTCAGGGCCTGCAGGATCGACGTTTCTCCTTCGGTCGGTCTTTCGTCGCGGTCGGTGAATAGCTCCAGGAATCGGGCCTTCGTCGATCCATCATATGAGTACATGCCGGCAGAACCTTGGCGAAAACCCGTCGCCTGGGCGAGCGTCTCGAAAAGCTGCGCTGATGAAATCGTACGAACCGGCATCGATGCAAATAAGCTCGCCGGCGCCAGCTCCGAGCGACCTACGCTGCTTGTGAGCGAGTAAGCCTTGGTCGCCGTGATCGCGCGGATCAGGAACTTGAGCGCATAGCCGTGCAAGCGAAACTCCCGAGCCAGCAAGTCCAGAAGCTCGGGGTGCGACGGCGGGTTGTCCGGGCGAAGATCGTCGACCGGTTCGACGATACCGGTGCCGAAAAACCGCGCCCACACGCGGTTGGCCGCTGCGCGGGCGAAGTAAGGGTTCCCGGATGCGGTGACCCATTCGGCCAGAAGATCGCGCCCGGACGCCTTGCGCCCCCACTCTGGGCTGCTGCCGTCGAGGAACGTTGCCTTGACGATCTTGCTCGTGTCCGGGATAACCACTTCACGCCGACCGGCAACTTCGCGGATCGGACCATGCGCGTCGTCCTTCCCCTGCTTGGATACGCCCGCGAAGAAGGCCGCCAGACCCCAGAACTCCTCGCGCGTCCAGTGGTCGAAGGGATGCTTGTGGCACTGAGCGCACTCAAGTCGGACGCCCAGGAATGTCCGGGCAGCGCCGGCGGCGAGGTTTTCGGGCTTGGCATCCTTGGCGACGTAGTAGGCCAGCGGCGAGGGCTCGGCACGCGGGTCCTGCGCGTTGCCGCCTCGACGTCCCAGAGCGCCCAGCCGGACGGTGAGCACCTCGCGCACGATCTGGTCGTATCCGACTCCATCGGATACCTTTTTCCGCAGCCACGCCTCGAACGTCCCCACAGCACCCCCCAGGCCGCCGCCGGAGTCGGCTTCAGGCAAGAGCAACGTGCGATAGCTCGCGGTGGCGTGCGTCAGATAAGCCGGGCTGTCGAGCAGTGATTCGACCAGCCGCGAACGCTTGTCTTCGCTGCGGTCGTCCAGGAAGTCGCGCGCTTCCGCGGCCGTCGGGATCATTCCCACAAGGTCCAGGTAGACACGGCGAAGATACTCGGCATCATCGGCAGGACGAGCGGGCACGACCTTTGCCGCGGCCCACTTGGCAGCCAGCAGACGGTCGATCTGGCCTGCGAGCGCTCTCGCGTCATTCGCTGCCGCGACGGCAGCCGCATCCGGTGTCTTGCCTGTTCTGTTGTCATCCGCCCGGGCCGCAGCCGAAGACGCCGCACCCAGCGCGAAGCACATCATTCCAATCCAGAACCGCCGGTCGTGCTTCATCTCGAGCCCCCGTGGTTTTCCCCTGAGCGTATCGTGGACTGGGACAGGGACGATGCCTGAACCTGCACATCCCACAGCTTGATCGATCGGTCGTCGCCGCCTGTGGCCAATCCCGACCCGTCAGGTGCGAACGCAATTCCCCGCACTGGCCCACGATGGCCGACGAACCGGCTGACCTCCGCTCCCGTCACGGCATCGCAGAGCGAAACCAGGCCGTCGTGGCGCCCTGACCAGGCCAGCGTCTTGCCGTCTGGTGAGTACGCCAGAGCCTGCACGCAATGGGACATACCCCCGATCGTGAGCTGGCTCTGCATCGATCTCACGTCCCACAAACGAATCGTCTCGTCCAGGCTGCCGGAAGCCAGGTTTCGGCCGTCGGGCGAGAAACAAACCGCCAAGACCGCTTTCTCGTGGCCGTCGAGCGTTCCCACCACCGACCGCTTCGCCACGTCCCAGATCTTCAACTCGCCGCGCGCACCCGGGCGACCGTCGGGTGCCCCTCCGCCGGTCGCCAGGCGAGTGCCGTCGGGCGAAAAGCTCACGCTGTACACCGGCCACCGAAGGTCCGTGAGTCGACACGCCTCTCTGCCGGTCTCCACGTCCCAGATCGTCACAATGTTCCCTTCCCCGGCAGAGGCCAGCAATTTGCCGTCGGGCGAGTACGCAAGCTCGGTCACTCCGCTCAACCCGGGCAGCTCATGCCGGCACGTGGACTGCGCCAGGTCCCAGATCCGGATGGTGCCGTCGCAGCTTCCCGACGCGAGACTCGTTGCGTCCGGCGAGAACACGAGAGCGACGACGCCTCGCTCATGCTCGCCGAGCGTTGCAATCACCTTCCTGGCTGCCGCATCCCAGAGCGTCACCGTTCCGGTGCCATCGTTCGGACCATCGCCGACGGCCAGCGTCTTGCCGTCTGGTGAGTACGCGACCGACCTCACCGAGGTTAGATCTCCTTTCAGGGTCGCCCGTGCCGTCTGCCTTCGCGTGCCCAGGTTCCAGAGCTTGACGGTCCCGGCCTTTCCGGCCGTCGCGAGGCAATGCCCAACGGGAGAAAAGATAACGTGCGAAACCTCGTCGCGATGACCCGAGAGCAGGGCGAGCTGCCGGCCTCCCTCGCTGCTCCAGAGCACCACGTCGCCCCCGATATGAGCAGATGCGAGAACACGGCCATCGGGCGAAAACGCGACTGATCGGCAATCGCCGTATGTCAATGAAAAGCGCGCCGAGCGTGTGGCCGCATCCCAAAGTCGGATCACCCCAACCGCGCTGGCGGTTGCGATCGTCGCTCCGTCTGGTGAAAACGCGACCGATCGGACGCCCTTTTCATTTTCGTGCAGCACGCCAACGAGCTCTCGCGTCACGATATTCCACAGCGTCACTTCCCCTTTTTTCGCTTCGTGTAGATCGCACGTCGCGACTGCAAGCGTCTTGCCATCGGGCGAAAACTGCACGCACGTGATCGGAAGCTCGAGCGCAGGCAGAGATCCCGCTAAACGCAATGCGATTGCGTCCCACAAGCGCACGACACCGTTATCGTCACCCGAGGCGATCTGCCGCGAATCAGCCGAAAAGGCAATCGCTCGCACGTCGCCGTCGTGCCCGTCGAAGGTGGCAAGCCGCTTGTCGCTTCGGCCGTCATACACCACGACTTTCTTGCCCGGCCCGACCGTCACGTACCGCGAGCCGTCGGCAGCCGCGGCCAGTGCCGTCGCATCGTCTTGCCCCGAAGGCGGCACGGCCGAGCCGGACTTCACATCCCACCGGATGATTCCCGCCGTGCCGGCTGCTCGCACTGACCGGCCGTCGGGCGCGAACGCCAGATTGCTGGGCTCGCCGGGATACGGGAGGCAAGCGGTTGGAGAGAAGATCGGGGCGGCAGGCTCCCAGAGCCGGACGGAACCGTCGAACCCAGCCGTGGCCATCTGACGGGCGTCCGGCGCAAAGGCGAGCGCAGAGACGCCGTCCAGGTGGCCTTGCAGCGATGCCCGCTCGCGGCTGGAGCTCATCTCCCAGAGCTTCACGTTCGCATCAAGGCTTCCCGAGGCGAGAATCTCGCCGCCCGGCGAGAATGCCACGCAGGTTACCATGTCCGAATGGCCGGACAACGTCGCGCGAAGCTGGTTGGACTTCATGTCCCACAGTCTTACGTCACCGTCCTCGCCACCGGCGGCAAGCGTGGTGCCGTCGGCCTCAAACGCAAGCGCCCGCACCATCCCCTTGTGCCCTTCCAGCCGCGCTCGAAGCAAACCGGTGCCCAGGTCCCATACCAGCACGGCCTGGTCCGCTCCCCCGGAGGCAATCATGGTCGAGCCACCGCCGCCTGCGACGGCAATCGCCCGAACCGATGCCGTGTGTCCGGCTAGTCTAGCCGTCTCACGCCCGGTGCGAATGTCCCAGATTCGCACGCTCTTGTCGTGACCGCCCGTGACCAGAGATGCGCCGTCGGGTGTAAATGCCACGGAAAACACCCAGTTGGTGTGCCCCCAGAAAGTTTTGAGTAGCCGGCGCGTACCGACGTCCCAGAGCTTCACGGTGCGATCGTAGCTCCCGGTCGCAAGTGTCTTGCCGTCCGGAGAAAAGCCCAAACACGAGACGGCGTCTTCGTGTCCTTCGAGCTCCCCGGCCCAGCGGCCGGAGGCCAGATCACGCAATCGGATCACCGCGTCATCCCCGGCCGAAGCCAGCATCGTTCGGTCCGGTGAATATGCGACTGCGAGCACCACGGTCCGGCCGATCGAAGACCCCGCCTCGCTCGCGGTTCCGCCGCGGTCCTGCGTCCCTTGATGGTGCCAGACCGCACCCGGGCGGTAGCTCGCTGGTTCGTCCGGCACGCGCGATCGCTCTTTGATCGACACACTCGAATCGCCGGCGGATGAGCGATTCCGGTGCGGCCCCGCCGAGACTCTTCCCGGCGCGCCGTATGGCAGTGCGAACAGCGCGATCGCCAGCACGACCAGCCCGCAAGCCGCCGGCCGCGATAGCCGGGCATGAATCGTGCGGCGATTATCCAGAATACGCACCAGGCGACGGCGTATCAGCAGTTTGCCTTCGAAAAGTCCCAGGGCCGGCGCGGAAACGGGCGGGCGCCCGGCCGACCGCTCGATGATCGTCAAGAACCCTTCGCCGCACTCGCCCCTTGATGTCTTGCAGGCGGCGAGCGCCGCATCGTCACAAGCGTATTCCCGCAGCTCGTCAATGATCCAGTTCGCCAGATGCACCGCCGGGTTGAAGAAGAACACCGCTTGCAGAACCCGCTGAAACATCACCACCCAGAGATCGCCGCGGCGCACGTGCGCCAGCTCGTGAAGGAGCACCCACGTCAACTGGTTGGGCGTCAGGCTCTCGTGCAGGTCGGGGGGAACGATCACGGCCGGCCGGAAAAGGCCGCCCACCGCGGGTGAGTCCAGCCTCTGATCGACTGCCCACCGAACGCCGCTACGAAGGCCAAGGGCGCGCGGCAATGCGTCGAGGTCGATCGGCAGACGATCCGGCGGAAGCGGTACCGCCTGGCGCATGAGGCGCCGGGTCCTCTTCATCGCCCAGGCAAAGCGCGCCAGCAGAAGTCCGGCACAACAGCTCCAAGCGAGCATCAAGAATGCCTGGATCGAAAGCGCGGGCCTCGCGCGCTCTACCACGGGAGGGGTGGTCACAGGCACGCCGGCACCCTCAGGCGAAACCGCTTGAACCACGGCCCCGATCGGCTGTGGAGATGACACCTCAGCCAGGCTCGCACCGAGGTCGCCAGTCGTCGGCGGCGACCAGGGCGGTTCCGGCGACTTCGCGACCGGTTCTCGGCGTGGCAGTTCGCCGGGCGACGTCCAGGCCGAAAGCCACTCCGTTGCTTCGAGTTTCCATCCCAGCGATTGCCATGCCGGCCCCGTAACCGGAATCGGGATGAGCAACTTGAGGAGCACCAGACAGAAAAGCCCGTGCGCAAGCTTCGCCGACATTCGCTTGCGCAGCGGCAGCCATAGCACGAGCATCACGCCCAGGAGGGCGGTTGTCTCTAACAATGTCCGTGTCATCAGCCCGAACCAGAACCCACCCCAGGTGTTCAGGAGCTCGACAGGGATCATGGCGGCGCCTCACTCCCTTCTCCTGCGGCCTGCTGATGCTCGACGAGAATCGCGCGGAGCTGTGCCATGTCTTCCGGCGTCAACTGAACCTTCTTGACCATATACGCCAGGAGCTTGCCCCCCATGCCTTCGAGCGTGTTCTCGAGGAGAGCGTCCGCCGCTCCAGCCAGCGACGGCCACGCCGGCGCGCCGGCCGGTACAGAAAACTCGATCCCACGGCAGTTGCCGTCAGGTGTTTCTTTTCCACAAGGCGGCGCAGCAGCGTTTTGGTCGTGGTCGGCGCCCAGCCGTGTGCCTCGCCCGCCTCCTCATACACCTCGCGGGCAGAGCAGCTCTTTCGTCGCCACACGATCTTCATCACCTTCCACTCAGCCACCGTCAAAGGCTCGGGATTCTCTCGAGACATCAATCCTGTCCTGATAGGTTACGGAGCAAGTCGCACGACTACAAATATCGCCACCGGAGATGATTTGTCAACGAAATAATTCAGAAATTGATTCCTTGGTTCGGGCGCTGCCTCGGCCGACGGGGCGAGGAATTTCGTTGACAATACCTCGACGTCCGCGATATTTGTCGTCATACGACTTCATTCGTAGCCTGTCCGGTTCCCTGCTCAGGTTCGTGATGGCTCCATCGAAGGTCGGTGGCCCTATGAATGCGTCGACCGTTTTGCTTCTTCTGGTCGCTTCCACGGGTCAGCAGGGTGGCGAGAACGCGCTGTCGGACCCGGCCGCCAAGGCCAAGAGCCGGCAATTGCTGGAGCTGCACACGGCCGATGCGGCCAGCTACTCGATCTTCCGCGACGTCCATCGGACTCAGAAGCTTACGCTCAAACGCGAACCGCTCTACCGCTGGACAAATCCCACGAGAAGCAACGGTCAGGTGGGTGAGGTCTACGTCTGGACGTATCGCGGCCGCCCGGAGGTAATCGGCAGCATCTTCTCTCATCCCACGAGCGAAAGCCGGCGCACGGTCTGTCATGAGCTGCAGTCGCTTTCATTGGCGGTGCTGGTCGTCGACCGCGCGGCCGCGGAGCAGTGGGTTCCGCAGGCCCCAGGCGTCGATTTGAAACCGGTGGAGAGCGCGCCCAAGCCGGCCGGTAATCCGGCGCTCAGGCTGGCTCAGATTCGCGCCTTGGCTCGCGAATTCACGGGCCGGAGCCTGAGCAACCAGGGAAAGGCCTGGGAATTGCGGCTGCTCCCTCGTCCCCTCTACCGTTATGAGAGCACAGATCCCGACGTCCTCGATGGCGCCCTGTTCGCCCTCGTCTCATCGGCCGGCACCGACCCCGAGCTCATCCTCGTGCTCGAGGCCCGCGTGGGCCAGTCGGGTCCTCAGTGGCTCTTCGGCGCGGCACGGTTTTCCGACATGAGCCTCTGGTTAAGCCACAAGAACCACGAAGTCTGGAGCGCCATCCGTTCCGACGAAAACACCCAGAATCACGACGCGAAGCACCGATATCGCTTCTACCAGGATCGGCGCATCCCCGAGTTGAAGGGCGACGGCTCGAAGCCGGAGGTGCAGTAGTAATGGGCTTGGCCTCGCTGTTCGTCGCATTGTGTAGTTGGTGCGAAGCAGTCGGACGCGGGACGATGCGATGACCTGGAAAGGGTGATCCAGAGAACAGAACTCACGATCGACGTCTGAGGCCCGCAGCGAGCTGTCAAGCAGGGATGCCTTCGAGAAAACGTGCCTTGCGTCGATCGTATTCCTCGGCCGGTGGTTGGTCCCGGCAGGCATGGAAGAAGGCCAGCAGCTCATCGAAGTGATGGAAGTCGATGAGACGAGCCACACGGCGCAGGCGATCGTCGTCATCGATCGATTCGGCGATCCGGATCATGAGGTCCGCCAGGTATTGTTGCCAGCTCGCAAACATGGCCCTCACCTCATGCGGCGATTCGATGTCCTTCTGGACGAGGCCGTCGCCGGTAGGGTCGTAGAATGTGATGAGGGAAAAGTTGCCGTCGTCGAGGATCGGAATCAGGCGGCCCTCGGTGTAAGCCGGGAGTGTGTCGGGTGCCAGGAAGAACTCCTCGGGGCAACCGACGTAGATATCCAGGTCCTCAGGCAGGCGCTGATCCTCGTAGGCTCGGAGGAAGACCTGGG
This sequence comes from uncultured Planctomycetota bacterium, assembly GCA_963823665.1. Classification (GTDB taxonomy): domain Bacteria; phylum Planctomycetota; class Planctomycetia; order Isosphaerales; family Isosphaeraceae; genus CAVXHV01. The sequence goes on along the minus strand of CAWGMQ010000005.1, from coordinate 1,259,612 downwards.
AGGAGTTGAGCAACCCCAGTGCGTGACGGGCTTGGTCTCGAATCGTCATGACCACCTCGCCACAGGCCGCCCAGCGGTAGCGGGTCACAGATGTACGGTCCGTCCCTTCGCAAGCGTAATTCTAACCGATCGTCGGTTCGGAGGTCATCGGGCAACGGATCACGATGCGGCAGGAGCACGCGTTGTTCGCGGCTTCCCCGTCCGAATCGACCCCGATTCGACCGGCTCGATCGAGGGCTGAATTTCGGGATCGGCCTCCGCCGCGACGTGTTGACCCAGGTGCCTCCGCCAGCCGGCGCCAAACGGCAGCGCGAGCAGGCCCAAGAGGATGACGAGCATGAACCCCTGCGAGCCCCCTTCGACGAAGCCGTAGCTGTGCAAGCCCACTCCCAGCACGAAGTTCACGCCGTACCAGGCCATGATCACCGAGTTGAAGCAGACCACGGATGCGGCGGTGAGTCCGAACGTGTTCACCCAACCGGCAAAGCGCCCGTGCAGCGGAACCAGGTACACCAGCAGCGTGATGAGCGCCCAGACTTCCTTCGGGTCCCATCCCCAGAAGCGGCCCCATGAGTAGTCGGCCCAGACGCCCCCCAGAATCGTTCCGCCGGCGATCAGCAGCACGCCGACCTGCATGGTGCGATAAACGAAGTTGGAAAGCGGCTTGACGTTCGCGATCGTCCGCTGCATGGCGCGACCCCGAGCGTCGAGCTTGACTTTGCTGTGCTTTTCCTCGGCGGTTTCTAGCTGCGCGTCGGGATTGAACGTCATCCGGTTGAAGAACTCACCGCCCAGCGCGAGAAGGACCGATAGCGTGATGAGCTCTCCAGCCAGCGCAATGCCGCCGAAGATGTAGAACAGGACATCGCCGCTCAAGGTTAGAGGCCCGCCGAAAAGGGCAACGCCGTCGCTGAAAGTCCACCGTGGGCCGAACAACCCGTAGGAGGCAGCGACTCCCACTCCGCCAGAGAGCAGGAGAGGCACGCCGATCACCAGGGGAAGCACCAGCTCCAGGACGCGAGGCGAGCGACGGTAAGTCGCGGTCAAGTAGTACGCCGTCGCGATCAGCCCGAGCATCCAGGCCACCGCGAAGGCCGCATAGCTCGAGACCTCGCACACGACGTGCGTCGACAACCAGAAGTTGCTGCGCAAGACCGGCTGTAAACTCTTGATGCTCGAGTCCAGCAAGGGCACCGACGCAGCGGTGATTGTTCCCAGCAGACCCACCGCTGACCCAGCCAGGCCAATGAACACCTTTCGGTAGATCATCTCCAGGATGAACGACAGCACGCCGGCGACCAGCGCGACCCAGACGACCGTTTCATACATATTAGTCACGGGTGCCCAGCCCGTGATCACGACGCGCAGATAGAAGCCGTAGATCTCGAGTGAGATTCCAGCCACGAGCCCCACGAGCCCCAAGACGTATGTCGTCATCCCGGCGAGCGACTTCTGAGCTGGTCTTCCCGTGAGCGTGGCGATGGCCAGGCTCAGAACGAGCAAGGCGACGCCGGTGCCATAACCCACGGGCGCGAGCGAGAAGGGACTCATCGAGTTGAAATGGGTTTCGCGCGCGATCATGGTCGCGGTCGGGTAGCGGGCGGGGTTGACCGCTTCACCCAGCTCGCGCGATGCATTCAGGAACTGCGCCGCCACATCCTCAGCAACGTGGCCGGGAGAGCTTGATTCAGCCTGCTCGAGTGCGTGGTAGGCGTCCAGAAATGCCTTGGTCGGGGTTTCGGGGTAACCCCCTTCGATCAAGTCGGCGGGATTCGACTTCAAAAAGACTTTGAGAGGAACCCAGACCGAATTGTCGCGAAGCCACGCGGTATATCGCTCATCGAATTTCGAATCCTCGGTCGGGTCGTGGCGCTGATCTTGTTGAATGTTGTTCCAGTACGTGGAGATCGCCTTCAGCTCGTCGAGCTTGAAGAGCGGCATGGTCTCCGGGTTGCCTTTCTTCTCGCGCACCTCCTTGATTGCGAGAGCGGTGTGAGCCAGATACTTGCTGTTGTTCGGCCGGGGCATGATCAGCACGACACCCGCTGTTTGAATCCGGTCGCCGCTGTAAGCCTGGTAGGTCGTGAGCCGCGAAGCGACTTCGACTGCCCGCTTCTCGACCGCCAGGAGCCGCCGGCCCGCCTTGGGGTTGGCGTCGAACTGGCGCTGCAAGGTGTTCAGCTCGGATGCCCAGTCGAGGAAGGAGTGCATTTCTCCATCCGCCGATACCCGGCTTTCGTCGAGCTCGCGAGGCGTCATCCACTTGTGCTCTTCGGTGAGCTTGGCGGCTAGCTCGGCGATGGTCTTCTTGTCCTCGATCGGCAGCTTGGAAGTCCGGGCGAGACTGGCCAGCGCCGCCTGGGCCGGCTCGGCCTGGGCCGCGAGCTTTTGCAAGAGTGGTTTCTCGTCCGCGGGCGTGGTTGACTTCTCGGCGATCGCGTTCAGGCGTTTTGTGATCGTCTCGGCGATGAGACGCCGACGCAGCGGCAGAGAATCGACCAGGATGAAGGGCTGATCGTCCCAGAACTCAGGGACGACGATCCAGTCAAGGAACGCGCCGACCGGTCCCCATGTCTGGACGGCGGGCTCCTCCGCGGGCTTCCCGGCCGCGGGCTCGAGAATCTTGGCAATTTCCTCGGCCGGATCATGCAGCTTGATCGTCTCGCGGCCGTAGATCTGCTTGATCTCTTCGCGGGCGACGGTATCCAGTGGCTTGATCCGGCCCTCGTGCAAGACGGCCACCTTGCCGAGCAGCTCATACGCGCGGCCAGTGCCCGGCGACTTCGGCTTGGGCTCGGGGGAGGCATGAGCGGGCACGAGCCCCGCAAACAATCCAGCCAGCAACCCCGCGACCAATCGCGTGCCGATTCGGTTCATCATCGCTTCTCCTGGCGGTTTGATCGCATGATTGTTCTTGGGTGGAATCAGGCTGGAACGATCCATATCAAAGGTCTTCTACCGCGGTTGCGGTTGTGGCTGTGGTCTCTTGCTTTGCGGCTTTCTTCTTCAATTTGGCGAGGGCGCATTCGCGCTCTTTCTTGCCGCCGTCGGTGAAGACCCCCGCTCGCATGTAGAACTGAAGGAACGTGCCCAGGACCACCAGAGCGCAGCCTCCATAGATGATGGGCCGGCCGGGATTGGTGGCCACCTGGAAAATCGACTCGAACTGCCCCGTGAAACTGCCCGTGTCCGGGTCTCGCACGCGGATGTAGTTCGATTGATAGAACGTGTAGCCCTTATGGTCGAGCGGGTTATTCATCGAGATCGTGTATGGCTTGTCCTTGATACCCGCTGCGGAGTCAGTCAGACGAACCTGGCTCGTGAAATGCGTCGGCTGCTCGGTGCCTGGCTCGAACTCGGTATCGAAGTCGTCGAGCTTGAGCTGAAAGCCCAGCGGCCGGCGATCGACGTCGAACATCAGCTCGTAAACGGCGTTGCCGAAGGTGAGGTAGCGCGACCGCGGATGATCGAGGTAGTTTTCGGAGCGACTCAGCCAGATTTCCTTGGTCTGGCCGTTTACTGTCATCTCGGCGCGGCAGGCCGGGATGCCGTTATCCATCTGGCCCTTGGGGAGATCGACCGGCTCGTAGATCTGCTTCTCGATCGCCGCGGGCAGGTAGCTGTCGACCTGAAACGTGATGGTCATCGGCATACTGGCGCCCCCGCCGAAGGCCAGAATGGGCTTGGCCTTTTCGAGGCGCCCGAGGCGCGAAGCTCGCCTTTGCCGCCCTCTTTCGACCGGCCGAAAATGCGATAGTAAAGCGCGTCGTCGGGACCGGCCAGCACGTCGATCTGGCCAAAGCGGCCGTTGGTCTTGGGGTCGAGCGTCGGAGTGATCATGTAGTGAATCGCGGCCAGCGGCGCCGGGGCCGGACTGCTTGATGTCTTGGCCGTGGGAATGACGTTGGGCACCATCGGCACATTGCCGAGCACCATGTGCAGCACCGGCTCATTGGTGCCGGCCTGGATCTGGAATGAGGCGACCGGAACAGGATCGTCACCCAGGTACTGATTGAGCAAAGCGGTTTCTCGCGTGTCGGTGGGAATCTCGATCATCTTTTCGAGCTTGACGGTCAGGTCGCTGTCGGGGAGGACGATTGACTTGCCCTCCTGTCCATCGAGCACCCAGTCGAACGTGCGGCTGCCCCCGGTTCGATCTTTATAGCGGAACCGGGCCGTACCGCCATTCGGTCCGTCAGGCGGCGGTTTCAGAAAATCTTCGACGAGCTCGGGGCGGTCTACATAAGAGAAGCTGATCATCGCAGGCGGATGGCTGCGAACGAGCCGGTAGAACTTCCTCTCCTTGTCGAGCGCAAACCAATGCTCCTTTTCGGAGCGGAAGGCGTCCTGGGCGCGGGGCATCGCCGGGCCCTTGAACTGCAAATCGATCCGAGCCATCGGCACGCCGTTCGGGTCTGGCTCGTGCGCGACGGCCGCGTCCGCGGCCGGTAGGAACTCCTTGACGACGAGGCGAAACGGATCGTCGGGCGTGGTCAGGACATCCTCGTGCGAGGTGGCTGTCCCGAGCCAGCCGAAGGTCACGCGCGAAAGCACCGACTGGACCAAGCCCACGTCCCGCGGCGTGTGCGGCCCCCACGCGAAGCGGCCCGCCCCAAACGGCAGGTCCAGCTCGCGAACGCGCTCCGGCGTGTGCGCGTGGTCGGCGCCGCCCTGGGATTCATCTTGATGGCCCGCGTGCTGCCGCGGATGGGGGTCGATCTCCCAGACCCGGATCACGGGATGCTCCGAGCGCACCAGCTCGCTCTTGACGTCTCCCTCGACCATGCCCACCTGGCCCTCGTCGGCTGTTCGCACGCTGTAAAAGGAGCCGGCCAGGAGGGTCAGCAGCCCGACATGAGTGACCACGAAGCCGGTCTGGCGTTTCTTCCAGGGATAGCGAATCAGGGCCGCGCACAGGATGTTCATCCCGAGAAACGCCAGCAGGATCGCGAATCCGGGGCTGCGATAAATCCACTCCTGAGCCGCTCCTCCGCCATACCTCGACTCGAAGACGGTCGCGTAGGCGAGAGTCGCCGCCAGGGTGCTGATCGAGATCACCGCGAGCTTCAAGGAAGCCAGAAAGCGATAAATCGCGTCAAATCCCCGGGCGATCCGGTCCCCGAGCGTTTCCGATTCCCAGGTTTCCTCCCTGCCCGAAGGCGTCTGCGGTGCCGGGGGAATCTTCTTGGTAGCTGTCGCCATCATCTTATGCCTAACCAGGATAGGGCGATCTCGAGGGTGGGTTCAACGGTAGGCAACAAGGGCCCAGATCGCTTCACGGGAGTCAGCATGGTCATTCTATCCGGATTCACGGCTCCGGACCAGTGTGAGCGCCATCTAGTGGAAGGTCTCATGGCATCCCAGACACGCGGCATTCAAGCGGCGGGCAGCCCCGAGCATCGAGGCCTGGTCGTGGATCTGGGTGGCCTGGGCGAGCAGGACGGCGGATTGCCGCATCTCGGCCGAGTATCTCCGCCATTCGTCCGGAAGCTTGCCGGGCGAGTACGGCTCGATCTCGTCGGCCACCTGAGTAGCTCGGCGGGCGAAGGCGGCAATCTCTTGCTCGCTTCGATCAATACCGGATCGTTCTATCTCATCGATCAGAGCTTGCATTTGCATTTTCGTCGCTCCGGAGTGCCGCGGCTCCAACGACGACATCGCCGATCGAACGGATAGGGCGGTGGCGCGCGGGTCGCCGCCGCTCCTGCAAATGGAGAAGAGCAGCAGCCCCACCAGCAGGAAGGCGATTGCGAACGTGAGCCCGCGATGAATGAGCCGCCGCCGCAGGAGGGCTCCGGCGCGTTTCAGCCGCCGCGAGATCGAGCCGGCCGGATATCCGAGCTGCCGAGCGGCTTCCGCGTGTGTCCGGCCCTCGAAATAGCACAAGACGACCGGCGAGCGGTATTTCTCAGGCAGGCCGCGCAGCTCGTCTCGGACCAGCCGCCCGAGCTCCCTGCGTCCCAGCTCGGCGAACGGATCGGCGAACGGGTGAAGCTCTTCGGGCAGCCCGGCTTCCGCCACGATCAACCCGGAGCTTTCCCGCCTCGTGGCGAGCGTGGAGAGCGAGGTCTCGCGCCGGTGCCGCCGGGAAAGGTCGGACCGGGCGCCGAGCGCCAGCCGATGAGCGACGGCACCGAGCCACCCACCCACCGACTCAGACCACGCGATACCGCCTGCCCGTCGCGCCAGGACGAGAAACGTGGCCTGGAAAACGTCCTCCACGTCGTGCTCGTTATGAAGCACGCGCCGGCAGACATGCTGCACGAGCGGTCCGTAGCGTTCCACCAGAGCCACGAACGCAGCTTCTTCGCCAAAACTGACGAATCGCTCCAGCAAGGTCGCGTCGCTTGATTGCTCGGGCATCGCCTCACCCGGCCCCCCTCCAGAAATCTCGTCCGTCTACTCATTATGCCAGGAAGCCCTCGGTGCAAATGCAAAAAAATACTTGGGTGGGGTGTTTTGGGAGCGTTCGGGCTCACGGCACGGGACGAGTTCCGATGGGGCTGTTTTTTCTCGAACTCGCGTCGCCCCGCCGGTAAGATCTCGAACGTGTGGTGAGAAAATGTGTACCGTCCTGTAACCTTTTCCGCCGTTTGGGAAGGTTATTATGATGGAGGAAGCTCTCGATGAACACCGTGTCGGAGCCTGACACCGAGGAGCTGCTCGCGCTCACCGCCCAAGGCAATATCGCGGCACGCCAGCAGTTACTGGTCCGGCATCGCAAACGGCTGGTCAAGATGGTCGCCGTGCGGCTCGATCGCGGGGTCGCCGCGCGACTGGACCCTTCCGACGTTGTCCAGGAGGCGCTGGTCGAAGCGGCACAGCAACTGGACGAATTCCTTCGTTCTCGACCGCTCCCCTACTATGCCTGGCTGCGCCAGTTCGCATGGGAACGGCTGGTCAAGCTGCACCGCCACCACATCCGGTCGAAGAAGCGGAGCGTTACCCGCGAGGAGCCCTGGTCCATGCCGCTGCCTGACAATTCAGTGCTGTGCTTGGCCCGCCTGGCGGCCGGCGGCGCCAGCCCCAGTCAAGCCCTGATTCGTAACGAGCTGCGTCAGCGGCTCCGAGCCGCTCTGGAGGGTTTGGCTCCGCATGACCGCGAGATCCTGGTCATGCGCAACCTGGAGCAACTTCCCATCGCCGAGATCGCCGAGATCCTGGGCCTGACCGAAGGGGCCGTCAAGGTCCGTCACCTCCGCGCGCTCCGGCGGTTGAGATCCATCTTGGGAGAGTCGCCATGAGCATTGGCACACGCGTCGAGCCGCGCTCAGCCAGCAGGAGTGACTCGATCCAGGCCGAGCTGGTCGAGCAGTTCCTGGAGCGCCTCCAGGCGGGTGAATCGCTCGATCCGAGCGCTTTTGCCGCCCAGTACCCGGAGCACGCAAAAGCTCTAGGGCAGTTGCTCCCCGCCTTGCAGATGATGGCCGAGCTGAGCCGCTCGGCAGTCCGGGATCGATGTGGCCTGCCAGTGTCAGAGGCCATCTCTGCCTCCGAGCTGGGTGTCGTGGGCGATTTCCGGATCCTGCGCGAAGTCGGCCGTGGCGGCATGGGGGTCGTGTATGAGGCCGAGCAGCTCTCGCTGCACCGGCGTGTTGCCTTGAAGGTTCTGCCCTTGGCCGGCGGGCTCGACCCGCGCCAGCTCCAGCGGTTCAAGACCGAGGCCCAGGCCGCGGCGCTGTTGCACCACACGAACATCGTGCCGATTCATGCCGTCGGCTGCGAGCGCGGGGTGCATTACTACGCGATGCAGTTTATCGACGGCCAGACCCTCGCCCAGTTGATTAACGAACGGCGGAGCTTCGAACACTCACCGCCCATCGACGACGGTCCGTCCGCGTCTCCGGCCGTGACCGCGGCGGCCCGCTCCGTCAGTCCCACCCCGTCGTCCCGGACCGGCGAGTTCATGCGCATGGCCGCCACGCTCGGCATCCAGGCTGCCTTGGCGCTGGATCACGCGCACGGCCAGGGCGTCATCCACCGCGATATCAAGCCGGCGAACCTCCTGCTCGACGCGGCCGGCCGCCTCTGGATCACCGACTTCGGCCTGGCCCGGCTCCAGGACGACAACGGGTTGACCATGACCGGCGACCTGCTGGGTACGCTCCGTTACATGAGCCCCGAGCAAGCACTCGCCAGGCGCGGCTACCTGGACCACCGCGCCGATATCTACTCGCTGGGCGCGACGCTCTATGAATTATTGACATTGCGGCCGGCCATCGAGGGTCAGGACCGGCAGGAACTCATGCACAAGATTGCGCACGAGGAGCCGGCTCCCCCTCGCAAGCTCAATCCCGCAACCCCGCGCGAGCTTGAGACAATCCTTCAGAAGGCGATGAGCAAGGAGCCCGAATCGCGGTACGCGACCGCTCAGGAACTGGCCGATGACTTGCGGCGGTTTCTGGAGAACAAGCCGATCAAGGCCAAGCGGCCCAGTGCGTACGAGCAGATTTCGAAGTGGGTCAGACGCCACCCTTCGACCCTGGTCGGCACCGCGGCCGCGTCGATGACCACAGCCATCATCCTGGCCGTCGCGATCGTCCTCATCGCACGGGAGCAGGTCACGACCCAGGCGGCCATCAAGCGGGCTCGAGATGAGGAAGTTCGCGCCAGACAATTCGCTGCGACTGCTCAGGCAAATAGTGTCCGAGCGGGGTATCGCCTTTCGGTTGTTCTGCAGGGGCTTGACCATTTGCTCTTGCGACTGCACGACCGAACGCTACCAGACTCCGCCCAGGTCAGAGAGTTGCGCCGTTCTGTTCGGGAACACTCCCGCAGGACGATCGAGGGATTCATCGATGAGTCGAGTCGCGATCCGCGTGTGCTGTCCGAGTCGATCGAGGCCTGCCACCACCTCGCGAACCTCTGCTTCGTGAGCGGGGAAATCAAGGAAGCCATCACGGCCTTCGAGCAGGCCATCCGTCTCGGTGAGCGGCTCGTGACGGTGGACCCCTCCAAGCCAGACCATGCGGCGGTGCTCGGCACATCCCACAACATATTGGGCCTTCAGCTTTACGCATCGGGTTTACGATCCCAAGCGATCGATCATTTCGAACGGGCGCGGAAGGATTATCTTCGCGCTGTCGAACTTGATCCCCAGCGTTTCGAGAGCCTGCGTCGCCTGCGGTGGTTTTTGGCGATTTGTCCCGAAGCTTCCTTTCGAGATCCGGGCCGGGTCCTCGAGCTGACGGCGAGGATGATCGAAAAAGAGAAAGACACGCGCTCAGCTCGGCCGTATGATCCCAGTCTAAGTCCTCACTGGTTGTTGGAAGGCATCGCCCACTATCGGAAAGGCGATTTCCGAGCCGCGATCGACACGCTCGAACCACCACTGGCCCCAGAGCGCCATGGAACGGAGTCCCTCTACGGAGCGGGCGATATTGCCCTGGGATGTTTTGTCCTCGCCATGGCATACCATCACGCCGGCGACGGTGCACGGGCCTTGGACCGCTATCGATCCGCAACTCGCGTGATGAACACGAGCCGCCCGAGCGACACGGAGCTCGCCATCTTCCGCGCGGAAGCGGCGGCCCTGCTTGGCGTGACCGACCATCCAATGTCCACGCGTGAGAAGGAGGAAAACGACAAGCAACACTCCACGCCATGATCGCCGGGCTCACCGTTCTACCCGGTCCATGAAAGCTCGTGCCGGCACCGCGCTTCGATGCCACCTGGTGTCGGCCTTCTTTGCGGCGTAATTCCTTCTTAAGCACAGGCCGTGACAGTCCGGGGCGCTGGTCCTGCGCGCCTGGCTCGACGTTCGCCGATTTCATCCGCGACTCGCTCCGTCAAATAAGAGGAGAAGCACCGATGCGCCGGAGACGACCCCGCTCCACACAAGCTTCATCCCCTGTAATGCGTCGTGTTTTCCGGCCCTCGCTGACCGGGCTTGAGGATCGCACCCTGCTCGCATTGCTGCAATTCGCGGGCGGGCTCGGTGAGCAATCGACGCTCGACTCGGTTGTTCAGACCGAGAATGAGATCTCGAATCTGAACACCCCGGCTTCTCAATCGCAACAGTTCACCCATAACGACGGGACAGCGGTGTCCAACGTGACCCTGACGGCTACCGCGTCGAACACGACCTATCCCGGTGTCAACCTCGACATCCTGTCACAGGGAAGTGTCGCAAAAAAGGGGATCGCGAGCGTTGCGTTGACCGCGGGGCTGACCGACACGAGCGGTAATATCGGCGCCGCCATTCCGGTCACGATCGTTGCCACAAATTCATCCGAGACCACCGGCGAGCCGGTCAACATCCAGTTCAGTTTCTCATTCAACGTCAAAACATTCGCATCAAACAACGCGACGGCCAACTTTTCCTATTCTGTCAGCTATGCGTATGACGGCGTTACGACCGCGCTCGCAAACAAGTCCTATCAACTGGGAGGCAGTGGCGTCACGCCGATCGGAGTCGCCGCCGGCGGATGTCGAAACTGGCACGCTTCAGGCCCATATCGGCGACACGTTCACGCTCATCTTCTCGGACAGCCTCAGCGGCCAAACGATCGCACCATTCCTCGGTGCCCTGATCAATAACGTGGGCTGGCTCGTGGACGCAAATCTGGATGCCAGCATTACTCCCACGATCACACCGGTGACCCCAACATGGGATAGCAGCGGCGACGGTGCTGACTACGGCTACACGATCAGCGGTGCCAACCTGCCTCAGGCCACCACCGTTGACCTTGACTACGCTGGCGGAACGACCGTGAACACAGTGCTCGGCGCTCCGATCGTGACAACGACAACCGCGACCACGGAGGGAACCTACGACTTGAACGCCACGCCTGCGCAGCTCGGTACGCCGCCGCCGGGTGCAACTGATCTGCTGGTCGTCGCGGACCCCGGTAACCTCATAACACCCGCCGATCCAAACAAGGTTGCGTTCCTCACGCTCGCGGACGTGACCCTGGACTCGGTCAGTACTACGGATTCGCGCGAGGCCATCGTCGATTACGACGTGCACGATCCGACAACTCCATCCTTTTACATTCAGATCTACCGGTCCGACCGGCCCACGTTTCAGAGCAACGCGACCCACGTTGCGGTCAGCGTTCCGTTTGCGGTCGACAATCCGCAACCAGGGGGTGGCACAGTCACCATTCCTCTGTCGAGCCCGGCCCCAAATGAAGCTTCGCCCGTCGAGCCGTTAGCCCCGGACCCGGCTCTTCCCTACGTTCTTGCCGTCGTCGTCGATGCGAACGGCAACGTGCCGACCGACCTCGCGGTCGACGAAAGCGAAGCTCATTTCGAGATCTACATCATCGGTGCGGTTTCCGTCGGGTTTCAACTCGGCGTTACAGACGACAATGCCCCGCCGCCGGATTGGGTCGATGACATGGCCGACGCGCTCGGACCGGAGGACGGAAACGGCTATTCCGCGGTCATTCCATTCGGCTGGGCGAGTGGGAAACTGGATTCACAGGCGGTCTATCGCGCCGGGACCGCGCTCTATAACGACATCGTCCAGGCGGCACAGGGACTTTCCAGCCAACTTGAGCCAAACGACGTGATCGACGTCCACCTGATCGGCCACAGCCGAGGTTCCGTCGTCATCGACCTGGCAATGAACCAGTTACTCGCCGCTCCCCCTGACGAACAGCTCGCCCACGGCTACTACAAGCTGACCTTTCTCGACCCTCACCCCGCTAACGCGCAGACAATTCCGGATTCCAGCACGGCGTCATCCCTCTTGTTCCTTGCCTACTCCTTCTTCGAGCTATGGGTTCACGACCCCAGCATTGAAGTTCCGGCCCGAGTCAACCAGGTTGAGGAATACTACGAGCAAAACGCGATCACAAGCCTCTCGTCAGCCACGGAACTGGTGAGCAAAACTGAATACGCTCTCAATCTCACCGGCGATCCATCTCAGATCACGATTGATGACCCTATCGGCACGCTGACGAACATCTACAACCTTTCTTCACTGGGCCTTGGACACAGCGAGGTCCACGACTATTACATGGAGTTTATCGTTCCGACACTTGTGGAAGGGGGTATAGACCCGTCGGTGCCAGCGGGCTCTGCCACGTCCGGGTCCACAAGCCCGGTTAACATTCAGCAAACGCTCGAGCAGGCCCTCTATCCGCACCTCATCGACGATCAGGGTGAAGCGGACGACCTAACCGTCGACCTCTCCATGGCGTACACCGACGTCGGCCAGGGGAATTACTCGCAGGCCCTTGGCGAGCTGCAAGCGTTCGACACTGCCGCGCAGGCCGCGCCGGCGGCGGACTTCACTTCGGACTCGGACAACATGCTTGTCTCGACCATCCAGGGCTTGATTGGCGACCTGGGTTCCACGGACATCGCCAACATCAGTACGTCAACCGCCGATGGCCCGACCGCGACCGCGACCGCGAATGCCAACGATCCTGCAAATAACCAGCAAGTGTCCGGAACCTTGACGACCGGTAGCCAGTTCAGCGGCGCGGCACAGTTTTCGGTGGCGAATTACACCCAGGACCCCAATGCCAATCCGGCCGGCCAGGTGTCGGCGGCAACGTTTGACGTGCAGGCCGTGGGGATCGATCCCACCGCCCAGGCGGGTGCGAGTGTTACCTTCACGGGACAAATCCCCACGCAACAGCTTCAACAGGCGGCGCTCTCGTATTTCACTGATAACGGCCAGTGGCAGACGATCGCCGAGTACACCGGGTCGGGGTGGGTGCAGGTCGGGCCATCCGGTTCGACGGCGATCCAGGAAGTGGATTCGCCGGTTAGCGGCACGAACATGAGCAACATCAGCTTGTCCATCACATTCGGTGACAACACGAGTCCCGCGATCGACGACCTGGGCGGCACCGTCTTTGCGCTGACCGTCCCTGCACCGATTTCCCTCAGTCCGTTGCCGGGAGGCACGGTCGGAGCCTCCTATGACCAGACGATCGTCGCGGGCGGAGGGACGGGTAACAAATCCCTGGTCGTGACCGGCGTGAGCGGCTCAATCGCTGGCCTACCCATCCCGACCGGCGGCACCAATAGCCTGAGCATTAGCGGTACTCCGACCGCCGCGGGAACCGTCAGCTTCACGGTTCAGGCCACCGATAGCACGGGCCTCGAGTATTCCCAGAAATACACTCTGACAGTCTCCACGGCCGACCCGTCACGCTCGAAAATCTCCCTCACGCCGTCCACCATCGTTGCGGGCGCAACGGCAACGGTGACACTCACGGCCGTCGATACGTCAGGCTTGCCGGCAACTGCGGGGGGCTTGAGTGTGCAGTTCGGACTGGGCACCGGCAGCGGCGCGGGCACCTTCAGCTCGGTCTCAGACAACGGCAACGGGACGTATACCGCCGTGTTCACCGGCGTCACTGCCGGCAGCAACACGATCACCGCCACGATCAATGGCCAGCCCGTGACGACGCAGGCGCCGACCATCGCGGTCACGCCGGGTCCGGCGGACTTGACGCAATCGACGATCTCCGCGACCGCCGCGGCGCTGCCGGTCGGCGGCACCACGACGGTGACGCTGACAGCCCGAGATGCAGACGGAAACCAGGAGAGCACGGGGGACCTTCCGGTCACTTTCGGTGTGACAAGCGCCGTCGGGACGTTCGGTCCGGTGACCGACAACGACAACGGCACCTACACCGCCATCTTCACCGCCTCGAGTGCGGGCAGCGCCACCTTCACGGCCACGATTAACGGTCAGCAGGTCGCTTCCCCGCCGACCGGCATCGTCGTGGTGCCGCTCAGCCTCGCATTCTCGACGGTCACCGTGATGCCGCCGACGATCGAGGCCGGTGCCGCCGCCCCCGTCACGCTGACGGCCGTGGATACAGACGACAGCCAGGAGACAACCGGCGGCTTGACAGTCGTGTTCACCCTGGGCTCCGGCACCGGCACGGGCACGTTCGGCCCGGTTACCGACAACGGCAACGGCACCTACTCGGCGACGTTCACCGCGGCGACCGATGGTACGAACACGATTTCGGCCACGATGGATGGATTCGCCATCACGACGGCGGCGCCCATCACGGTCACGGGCGGCAGCTATCTGGAGGTGGCAAGCAATCCCACGAGCCAGGTCGTAAGCGCCGGCAACCCCGTCGCGTTGGTCGCGGCCGCCTCGGGCTCGCCTGCGCCGACCGTCCAGTGGCAAGTGAGCACCGATGGCGGCAACACCTTCAGCAATCTCGCGGGCGCCACATCCACCACGCTGACGTTCAACACCACCGCGGCCGAGAACGGCAACGAATACCAGGCCGTCTTCACCAACTCGTTCGGTACCGCAACGACGGCGCCGGCCATGTTGACGGTTAACGCGACGCCGGGCGGACTGGTCATCAGCGCCACGAGCGGCGTGTTTCCGCAGTTCAGCCTCGCGCCGCCGCCGCAAGTCCCCTCGGGAGGCTTCAGCGGTCAGGCGGTGACACTCAGCAACGGCAACATCGTCATGACAGTTTCGGGCGGAGTCGGGGCGGTTTGCCTTTACAACGGGGAGACCGGCGCGCTGATCAGCACCCTGTTAGGGGCTTCTTCCGTTACGGCACTGACGAACGGCAATTTCGTTGCCGTCGGTAGCAACTCAGCGACTTGGTGCAGCGGCACGACAGGCCTCGATGGTACTGTCTCTGCCTCTAACAGCCTCATTGCAGGCGGAGCGCAGGTGATCCCACAAATAACGCCGCTTACAAACGGCAATTACGTCATAGATTGGGAAGCCTGGAACGGGGGCACGGGAGCGGTGACGTGGGGCAACGGGACGACGGGAACCATCGGCACGGTCTCCGCCGTCAACAGCCTCATCGGGGACAACTTTGGCGACTACGTGGGGGGAAGGCCAGGATACGGAGGAGGTGTCACGGCCTTGCCTGACGGCAATTACGTAGTGGGAAGCCCGAACTGGAACATCACACAGGGCGCGGTGACGTGGGGCAACGGGACAACCGGAGCCACAGGCACGGTCTCCGCCGATAACAGCCTCGTCGGCACTCAAAACGATGACGAATACAACTGCTACCTGGGTTCCGATCTGGTCGTTCTCGCGAACGGCGACTACGTCGTGTACGATTCCTCATGGAACAACCGTGAGGGCGAGGCGACGTGGGGGAACGAGGCGACGGGCATCAGCGGCGTTATCTCGGCCGCTAACAGCCTGATCGGCAGTACGCCGGGCGTCGTCGGCGTCAGCAACGGAGATAATGTTGGCGTGGCGGTCGTCCCGCTCGCGAACGGCAACTACGTTGTTGGCAGCCCCGCCTGGAACAATGATGCGGGCGCGGTGACCTGGGGGAATGGGACAACGGGCGTCAGCGGCATCATCTCTGCCTCCAACAGCCTGATTGGCCCGAGCGGAGCCGCGATCGGCAGCAACAACGGGTATTTTAGTGGTAATCTGGTCACCGCGCTTACGAACGGTAACTATGTCGTTGCCAGTCCCGATTGGGATGGGTACGTCGGAGCGGTGACGTGGGGGAACGGGACAACGGGAACCACCGGCACGGTCTCCGCCGGAAACAGCCTCGTCGGCAGCAATAACCCGGAGAACTGGGCGGATCGGATAGGCATAAGCGGGGTCACTGCGCTGGCTAACGGCAATTACGTGGTGTCGAGCCCGCTCTGGAACTATCAAGAAGGAGCCGTGACATGGGGCAATGGGACAACGGGGACCACAGGCGTCGTGTCCGCGGGCAACAGCTTGGTCGGCAGCCAGCGAACAGGGGGATTCTATGATTCCGTGGGTGGCGGCGTCTACTTGGACCCCTCTCATAACGACCTGGGCACCGGTGGTGTGACCGCCTTGACCAACGGCAACTACGTCGTGGACAGCCCGGACTGGGATGGGGATACGGGGGCCGTGACGTGGGGGAGCGGAGAAACTGGGACGAGCGGTATCGTCGCGTCTACCAACAGTCTCGTCGGCAGCTACTCCGAGGACTATGTCGGTGTCCAGGGTGTTACCGTATTGTCCAACGGCAACTACGTCGTGGACAGTTCATTATGGAATAATTCTGAGGGGGCGGTGACCTGGGCCAACGGCATGCAGGGGATCACGGGGGCCATTTCTGCCTCCAATAGCCTCGTCGGTAGCCTCCCCGGGGATCAAGTCGGCGGGGGCATCTGGAATCGGTTCGGCGACGGATATACGTTCACTGGCGGGGTGTCCTCACTGTCGGACGGCAATTACGTTGTGCTAAGTCCGTTCTGGAACAATGACGGGGCGGCAGCGACGTGGGGCAACGGGACGCAAGGCACAAGCGGCATCCTCTCCTCAGGTAACAGTCTCACGGGCTTTCCGGAGGGCAATGGCGGCACTGACGGAGTGTTTTCCGTTACTTTGCTTCCGAACAGCAATTATCTGGTCAACAGCATACCCCCGGACCCCACGGCGACCCAGGGTAACTTTGTCACCTGGGTCGACGGCGCCACGGGCTCGACGATCGATGGCAATAACACCCCTGAGGCTCAGAACAGCTTCGGATTCGGTGGGGTGGCGCCAATCCCGTCCGCCGGCTCATTCATCTACTTCGGCGGCGGAAGCAGCAGCCCGGCGATGATGATCACCGACCCCAACGACCTCACCTACGGGCTAGGCCTGGGCCGGACGATCACGGTGGCGCCGAGCTTCCTGACCGGCGACCTCGACGCGGGCACCGACGTCACGATCCAGTCCAACGACGATATCACGATCGACAGCCCGATCAACGAGAGCCCTACCGGCAGCGCCGGCAGTCTCACGCTCGAGGCCGGCCGCAGCATCTTGGTCAACGCCAGCATCAAAACCGCGAGTGGAAACCTGTCGCTCATCGCCAATGACAGCCTCGCCGACGGCGTTGTCAACAGCGAGCGCGACCCGGGAAACGCCGACATCACGATGACCTCGGGCGCCAACCTCGACACGGGCTCAGGGCTTCTGACGGTCGATCTCGAGTACAGCACCGACAAGACCAATAACGGGCGGGGGTCGATCATCCTGTTGGGCGTGAACGCCAACGCGTTCACTTTCCCCGCGGGCAGCACGCTGGCCGTTTCAATCAATGGCACCACTCCCGGCGACGGTATCACGGCCGGCACGTACTCGCAGCTCGATGTCAGCGGATCGATCAACCTCAACAATGCGACGCTTCAGGTGGCCGAAAGCACGGCCGTCGCCGCCGGCAGCGCCTTGACGATCGTACAAGGCGGCAGCGGAGTGAGCGGCACCTTCAACGGATTGCCGCCGGGGAGTGTCGTCGTCGCGAACGACGGCAGCGAGTATACGATCTCCTACCGAGCAGACAACGGTTTGGCGGTGGTGCTGACCGCCCTCGGGATAAAGTCCCCACCTCCCACCGTCACGAGCGTCAGTCCGGCGGCGGGACCGACCGCTGGCGGAATGCTTGAGACAATCACCGGCTCCGGGTTCACTGACGTGACAGCGGTCGACTTCGGAACGACGGCCGCCGCGGATGTCACCGTTGTCAATAGCACGACCATCATGGCCTACGACCCGCCAGGCACTGGTGTCGTCAACGTCATCGTGACCACGCCGGTCGGCACGACGGCCACCTCGGCCGCCGATCAGTTCACGTACGTTGTCGCTCCCACGGTCACCGGCTTGAGCGCGACCGGCGGTCCGGCCGCCGGCGGAACGTTGGTGACAATAACCGGCACCAACTTCATCGGCGCCACTGCGGTCGGCTTCGGCAACTTGGCTTCGACCGATTTCACGGTGTTGAGCAGCACGACGATCACGGCCGACAGCCCCGCGGGCACCGGTCTTGTGAACGTCGTCGTGACGACCTCCGGTGGCACGTCGGCGACCTCGTCCGCCGATCAATTCACGTACATCGCCGCTCCGGTGGTCACTGGTGTGAGCCCAACGAGCGGTCCAGGCGCCGGCGGCACTCTGGTGACAATAACCGGCACCAACTTCACCGGCGCCACTGCGGTCGCCTTCGGCACCGCAGCGGCGACAGACATCTCGGTGGTTAACAGCACGACGATCATGGCCGATGACCCCGCGGGCACCGGCGTTGTGAACGTCACCGTGACGACGCCGGGCGGCACGTCAGCCACGTCGTCCGCCGATCAATTCACGTACATCGCCGCTCCAGCGGTTACCGACGTCAGCCCGACCAGCGGCCCGTTAGCAGGCGGCACCTTGGTCAAGATCACCGGCACCAGCTTCACTGGCGCAACAGCGGTGGACTTCGGCACTGCGGCGGCGACAGAGGTGACGCTCGTTAACAGCACGACGATCACGGCCGACAGCCCCGCAGGCTCCGGCGTTGTGGACGTCAGGGTCACCACGCCGGGAGGTACGTCGGCCACGTCGTCCGCCGATCAGTTCACTTACGTTGTCGCGCCCACGGTCAGCGGTCTGAGTCCCGGTAGCGGTCCGACCGCCGGCGACAGTTTGGTGACGGTCACCGGCACCAATTTCACAGGCGCGACAGCGGTCGACTTCGGCGCCAAGGCGGCGACGAACATCACGTTGGTCAATAGCACGACGATCACGGCCGACAGCCCGGCGGGCTCTGGTGTCGTGGACGTCACGGTGACTACCCCGGGTGGCACGTCCGCTACCTCGTCCGCCGATCAGTTTACTTACGTTGTCGCTCCGGCGGTCACCAGTCTCAGCCCGACGAGCGGACCGACCAACGGCGGCACTCTGGTGACGATCACCGGCACCAACTTGACCGGCGCCACGGCGGTCGGCTTCGGCACGACCTCGGCGACGAACATCACGGTTGTCAGCAGCACCACGATCACAGCCGACAGCCCCGCGGGCACCGGCATCGTCGACTTCACAGTGACCACGCCCGGCGGCAGATCGGCCACCTCCTCAGCGGACCAGTTCACGTACGTCGCCGCTCCCGCGGTCAGCGACCTGAGCCCGACCAGCGGCCCATTAGCAGGGGGCACCTTGGTCACGATCACTGGCACTAACTTCACCGGCGCCACTGCGGTCGATTTCGGCGCCACGGCGGCGACAGACGTGACCGTAGTCAACAGCGCGACGATCACCGCCGACAGCCCCGCTGGCACGGGTACGGTAAACGTCACTGTCACGACAGCGGGCGGCACGTCGGCCATCTCGGCCAGCGATCAGTTCACCTACCTCGTAGTTCCGGCGGTCACTGGCTTGAGCCCAGCGAGTGGTCCAGCCGCCGGCGGTACGTCGGTGACGATCACGGGCACGGGGTTCACGGTCGGCTCGATCGTCGACTTCGCCACGACAGCGGCGACGGATGTCGCGGTGGTCAACAGCACCACGATCACGGCCGACAGCCCCGCGGGCTCCGGCGTCGTGAATGTCACCGTGACGACCGCGGGCGGCACGTCGGCCGCCTCGGCCGCTGATCAGTTCACCTACATCGCCGCTCCAGCCGTCACCGGTCTCAGCCCGAGTACTGGTCCAGTGGCTGGCGGTACGTCGGTTACGGTCACCGGCACCAACTTCACCGGCGCAACAGCGGTCGACTTCGGCACGGCGGCGGCGGCGGACGTGGTCGTGGTCAACAGCACGACGATCACGGCCGACAACCCGGCTGGCGCCGGCGTCGTGAACGTCACAGTGACCACCGCGGGCGGCACGTCGGCCACCTCGGCCGCCGATCAGTTCACGTACCTCGCTGCTCCTGCCGTCACGGGTCTCAGCCCAACCAGCGGTCCGTCCGCGGGTGGCACGTTGGTGACGATCACCGGCACCAGCTTCACCGGTGCCACAACGGTCGACTTCGGCACCAGCGCAGCGACGAATATCACGGTCGTCAACAACACCACGATCACGGCGGACAGTCCGGCAGGCTCCGGCGTCGTGAACGTCGCCGTGACCACCCCATTCGGCACGTCGGCCACCTCGGCCGCCGATCAATTCTCGTACGTTGTCGCTCCCACGGTCACCGGCTTGAGCCCGACCAGCGGTCCGGTGGCTGGTGGCACTTTGGTGACGATTACCGGCACCAGCTTCACCGGCGCCACAGCGGTCGACTTCGGCACCATGGCGGCGACGAATATCGCGGTGGTGAGCAGCACGACGATCACGGCCGACAGCCCCGCGGGCACCGGTCTTGTGAACGTCGTCGTGACGACCTCCGGTGGCACGTCGGCGACCTCGTCCGCCGATCAATTCACGTACATCGCCGCTCCGGTGGTCACTGGTGTGAGCCCAACGAGCGGTCCAGGCGCCGGCGGCACTCTGGTGACAATAACCGGCACCAACTTCACCGGCGCCACTGCGGTCGCCTTCGGCACGGCGGCGGCGACAGACATCTCGGTGGTTAACAGCACGACGATCATGGCCGATGACCCCGCGGGCACCGGCGTTGTGAACGTCACCGTGACGACGCCGGGCGGCACGTCAGCCACGTCGTCCGCCGATCAATTCACGTACATCGCCGCTCCAGCGGTTACCGACGTCAGCCCGACCAGCGGCCCGTTAGCAGGCGGCACCTTGGTCAAGATCACCGGCACCAGCTTCACTGGCGCAACAGCGGTGGACTTCGGCACTGCGGCGGCGACAGAGGTGACGCTCGTTAACAGCACGACGATCACGGCCGACAGCCCCGCAGGCTCCGGCGTTGTGGACGTCAGGGTCACCACGCCGGGAGGTACGTCGGCCACGTCGTCCGCCGATCAGTTCACTTACGTTGTCGCGCCCACGGTCAGCGGTCTGAGTCCCGGTAGCGGTCCGACCGCCGGCGACAGTTTGGTGACGGTCACCGGCACCAATTTCACAGGCGCGACAGCGGTCGACTTCGGCGCCAAGGCGGCGACGAACATCACGTTGGTCAATAGCACGACGATCACGGCCGACAGCCCGGCGGGCTCTGGTGTCGTGGACGTCACGGTGACTACCCCGGGTGGCACGTCCGCTACCTCGTCCGCCGATCAGTTTACTTACGTTGTCGCTCCGGCGGTCACCAGTCTCAGCCCGACGAGCGGACCGACCAACGGCGGCACTCTGGTGACGATCACCGGCACCAACTTGACCGGCGCCACGGCGGTCGGCTTCGGCACGACCTCGGCGACGAACATCACGGTTGTCAGCAGCACCACGATCACAGCCGACAGCCCCGCGGGCACCGGCATCGTCGACTTCACAGTGACCACGCCCGGCGGCAGATCGGCCACCTCCTCAGCGGACCAGTTCACGTACGTCGCCGCTCCCGCGGTCAGCGACCTGAGCCCGACCAGCGGCCCATTAGCAGGGGGCACCTTGGTCACGATCACTGGCACTAACTTCACCGGCGCCACTGCGGTCGATTTCGGCGCCACGGCGGCGACAGACGTGACCGTAGTCAACAGCGCGACGATCACCGCCGACAGCCCCGCTGGCACGGGTACGGTAAACGTCACTGTCACGACAGCGGGCGGCACGTCGGCCATCTCGGCCAGCGATCAGTTCACCTACCTCGTAGTTCCGGCGGTCACTGGCTTGAGCCCAGCGAGTGGTCCAGCCGCCGGCGGTACGTCGGTGACGATCACGGGCACGGGGTTCACGGTCGGCTCGATCGTCGACTTCGCCACGACAGCGGCGACGGATGTCGCGGTGGTCAACAGCACCACGATCACGGCCGACAGCCCCGCGGGCTCCGGCGTCGTGAATGTCACCGTGACGACCGCGGGCGGCACGTCGGCCGCCTCGGCCGCTGATCAGTTCACCTACATCGCCGCTCCAGCCGTCACCGGTCTCAGCCCGAGTACTGGTCCAGTGGCTGGCGGTACGTCGGTTACGGTCACCGGCACCAACTTCACCGGCGCAACAGCGGTCGACTTCGGCACGGCGGCGGCGGCGGACGTGGTCGTGGTCAACAGCACGACGATCACGGCCGACAACCCGGCTGGCGCCGGCGTCGTGAACGTCACAGTGACCACCGCGGGCGGCACGTCGGCCACCTCGGCCGCCGATCAGTTCACGTACCTCGCTGCTCCTGCCGTCACGGGTCTCAGCCCAACCAGCGGTCCGTCCGCGGGTGGCACGTTGGTGACGATCACCGGCACCAGCTTCACCGGTGCCACAACGGTCGACTTCGGCACCAGCGCAGCGACGAATATCACGGTCGTCAACAACACCACGATCACGGCGGACAGTCCGGCAGGCTCCGGCGTCGTGAACGTCGCCGTGACCACCCCATTCGGCACGTCGGCCACCTCGGCCGCCGATCAATTCTCGTACGTTGTCGCTCCCACGGTCACCGGCTTGAGCCCGACCAGCGGTCCGGTGGCTGGTGGCACTTTGGTGACGATTACCGGCACCAGCTTCACCGGCGCCACAGCGGTCGACTTCGGCACCATGGCGGCGACGAATATCGCGGTGGTGAGCAGCACGACGATCACGGCCGACAGCCCGGCGCGCACGGGCACCGTCGACGTCACCGTGACCACGCCCGGCGGCAAATCGGGCAATTCCTCCGCCGACAAGTTCACCTACATCGCCGCTCCCGCGGTGAGCGAGCTGAGCCCGACCAGCGGCCCAGCAGCAGGTGGCACGTTGGTCACGATCACTGGCACGAACCTCGCCGGTGCCACCGCGGTCGACTTCGGCACCGCGGCGGCGACGAATATCACGGTTGTCAATAGCACAACGATTACAGCCGACAGCCCGGCGGGCTCGGGTGTGGTGGACGTCACGGTGGCCACCCCGGGCGTCACGTCAGCCAAGTCATCCGCCGATGAGTTCACTTACGTCGTCGCTCCTGCGGTCACCGGTCTGAGTCCGACGAGCGGACCGGCCGCCGGCGGCAGTTTGGTGACGATCACCGGCGCCAACTTGACGGGCCCCACAGCGGTCGACTTCGGCACGACGGCGGCGACGAATATCACGGTTGTCAGCAGCACCACGATCACGGCCGACAGCCCTGCGGGCGCCGGCATCGTCGACGTCACAGTGAACACGCCCGCCGGCAGATCGGCCACGTCCTCCGCCGACCAGTTCACCTACGTCCCCGGTCCCGCGGTCAGCGACCTGAGCCCGACCAGCGGCCCATTAGCTGGTGGCACGTTGGTCACGATCACTGGCACGAACCTCGCCGGTGCCACTGCGGTCGACTTCGGGGCCACGGCGGCGACGAACATCACGGTGGTAAGCAGCACGACGATCACGGCCGACAGCCCCGCTGGCACGGGTACGGTGAACGTAACTGTGACGACAACGGGCGGCACGTCGGCCACGTCGGCCGCCGATCAGTTCACGTACTTCGCCGCTCCGACAGTCAGCGGTCTCAGCCCAGCCAGTGGTCCCGTGACTGGTGGCACGTTGGTGACCGTCACCGGCGCGAGCTTCACCGGCGCTACGGAGGTGGACTTCGGCACCACGGCGGCGACAGACGTCACGGTGGTGAACAGCACGACGATCACGGCCGACAGCCCCGCGGGCAGCGGCGTCGTGAACGTCTCCGTGACCACCCCGGGCGGAAAGTCGGCCGCCTCGGCCGCCGATCAGTTCACCTACATCGCCGCTCCAGGTGTCACTGGCCTGAGCCCAACCACCGGTCCGGCTGCTGGCGGCACTCTAGTGACGATCAGCGGCGCCAATTTCACCGGCGCCACAGCGGTCGACTTCGGCACCACGGCGGCGACGAATATCAAGGTGGTCAATAGCGCGACGATCACGGCCGACAGCTCGGCGGGCACCGGCATCGTCGACGTCACCGTGACCACCCCGGGAGGCAGTTCAGTCACCTCGGTCGCCGATCGGTTCACCTACATTGCCGCTCCGGTAGTTTCGGGCCTAAGCCCGGGCAGCGGGCCAACGGGCGGCGCCATGTTGGTGACGATCACCGGCGCCAATTTCACCGGCGCCACCTCGGTCGACTTCGGCGCGGCAGCGGCGACGGATGTCACCGTGGTCAACAGCGACGCGATCACCGCCGTGAGCCCAACCGGCTCGGGCGTTGTGAGCGTCACCGTGACGACGCCGGGCGGCACGTCTGCCAGCTCGGCCGCGAGTCAGTTCGCCTACGTCGCCGTTTCAGCGGTCACCGGCCTGAGCCCGACCAGCGGTTCAGCCGCCGGCGGCACGTTGGTGACGATCACCGGGACGGGTTTCACCGGTGCCACCGCTATCGAGTTCGGCACGGCCGCGGCAACGAATATCGCCGTGTTGAGCAGCACGACGATCACGGCAGACAGCCCGGCGGGCACCGGCGGCGTCAATGTCACCGTGACAACGCCAGGCGGCGAATCGGCCGACTCGGCCGCCGGCCGGTTCACCTACGTTGGCCAGGCCGCGAACCTCTCCTCTGTCTCGGGCGTTGGGACCTCGGGAGGAACTGCCACGCTGAGCTCCACCTTGACAGCAAGCGATCTGCCTCTGGCCGGCAGGACTGTGATTTTCACGCTGAATGAAGCAGGCACGGTCATGACCGTCGGCTCGGCGACGACCGACGCGAACGGCGTTGCGACATTGACCGGTGTGAGCCTGGCCGGCATCAAGGCCGGCGCTTACCCCGGCGCCGTGGGCGCGACCTTCGCCGGTGACTCCACGTACTCAGGCAGCATGGCGAGCGGCACCTTGACGGTTAACCCTCTGGCGCCGCCGGTCATTGTAGGCGAAAAGGCGCTCTTCAACCGCAAAACCAACAAGAAGGGCCGGCCGATCGGCAAGCCGGTCCTCGACGGATTCGTTCTCGACTTCAGCGGTCCGCTCAATCCAACGAGCGCGACGACCCGAGCCAATTATCAACTCGACACCGTCACCACCAAGCGGGTCAAGAAGCAGACGCAGCGCGTTCTTCATCCGATTACGAGCTTCTCGGTCGCCTACAGTGCGGCGAACGACTCGGTCACCCTGACATTCGCCGGCAAGCAAACCTTCCGGACCGGGGGCCAGCTCACTGTGGTCAGTAGACCCCCGGGAGGTGTCACTGGCGAATCGGGCGCCACGCTGGCGGAAAACAGCGTGTTCAACATCTCCGCGCGGGGAAAAAAGATTAGCCCAACTTGAAATGCGCACGTCAGCCCGCCGCTCTTTGCCGAAAAGGAGCGAGTCAAGCCAATCGGGAAGTCGGGCCGCCGCATTCAAACCTGCAGAGGTCTCAGCCAATCCGCTGCGCTCAGTCGAGCAAGTTCTTCATCCGCAGGACGACGTCTTTCATCTCGGCGAGGCTGCCGTACGGCACCTCGGCGGTGATCCACCCGTCATACCCACTAACGCGCAGCGCCGCTTTAACGGCCGGCCAGTCGATTTCTCCGCCCTCGCCCAAACGGTATTTGAACCGTTTATCTTTCGCGTACTCCTTGATGTGAACCTTGAGGATGCGCTTGGAGAGCTCGCGAATCCATTCTTCGGGGTAGCCGAATTCGACGACATTGCCCACGTCGAAGTAAGCGCCGACCCAGGGGCTCTCGAACTCGTCGATATAGCGCGCAAACTCGACCGGGCTCAGCAGGAACTTGTTCCAGACCTCCTCGATCGCGATCTTGACCCCGCTGGCCCGGGCATCTGGGATGAGCTTCCGGATGTTCTCTTGCGATCGCTTGTAAGCATCGCGGTAACCGACCTTGCGGCTAACGACCGCGGGTACGACCAGCACTGTCGTGCCGCCGTAAGCCTTGCAGTCGAGGAATTCCCGGCGGATGGCCTCCATCCCGCGCGCGACGACTTCCGCATCGGGGTCGGAGAGAGGCTGCTGCCAGTGCCGAGAGCCGCTGACTCCGTGGATGACCAAACCCGTTTCGTCGCGCGCGGCCAGCACTTCTTTGACGTCGAGCTCGTTTGGACTCAAGAGCTCAACGCCATCGAAGCCGGCGTCTTTCAAGAGCTGGAATGCCACCTTGGGGTCGCCTTTGGACAGGCCCCCGAGCATGAAAGCCTTCTTCCAGGGCATGGCGCGCGACTCGCTGACAGCAGACCGCGCGGCGCGGCAATGCGGGTGGCCGCCAGAGTCGCGGCGGCCACGCGCACGAACGTTCTTCGCTTCATGGTGATCAACCGAACGCCTTCTTGATGCTCTTACCGAGATCCGAGAAGAACCCGGAGACGCCGCTGCTCGACGTCGACTTCTTCGAGGCAGACTTCTTCTTGGAAACGGTTGCTTCAGGCGGCGGAGTGCTGGCGACCGTCGTGGTGACGGCCGGGGTGGTCACAGCGGGCGAAGCCGTGCCCGCGGTCGTTCCGCTCGACGTGGCACCGGAGGTCGAGGAGGTTGCGGTGGTGGTGACGTCGGGATTTACCTGCGGCGTTCCGAGCACAGTGGCCGGGGTGGAGGTGCTCGTTGCGGGAGTCGGAGTGACGGTCCCCGACGTGGTCGACGGCGCGCTGGTTGTCGAGGCCGTCGTGGTGGGCGTGACCGTGCCGGCGGGAGTGAGGGTCGATGGCGTGGTCACGGCCGGGGCTGGCGCCGAAGGAGAATTCGACAGCCAGTCGACGGTGATGGTCACACCATTCACGACGGCGCTCTTGGAAGCGGCCACAACCGTGTTTTGCGTGGTCGTCTGAGTGGTCGTGGGGGAGGCCGGCGTCGCATCGAAGAGCGTGTACAGCGGGAAGGTGTATCCGGGTGTTGTACCCGCGTCGACGCCAAACTTCATGGGCGAGATATTGCGGTATTTCGCAACGGCCGACTTCGGCACCCACTCGAACGAGGGCACCGTGTGCTGGAGAGCGACAAAGTTGCGCTGAGCGGTCGGAGCCAGGAGCCAGCCGTTGGCCGATGCTCGCTGGCGATCGGTGACGGTATACGCGTCGGGAGAAGGCAGCAGGATGCGCGAAAGCATCTTGTACTCGTTCAGCGTGACCGAGCCGTTGAGCTGGCCGTCGGCCGCGTAGTCGAAGAAGTTGAATCGGCGTTGCTCGGCGGCCGGATCGTCCGGGTTTTCGTTGAAAACCTCGTTATTGAGGCCGGGCTCGACCGCACTGTAGGTTGCGGTGCCACCCAGGAGCGCTGCCATGGCCCCGGCCTCGGGCATTCCCATGGCGTTTGCGTTGTCCGTGAACGTCTGCAGCTCGCCCGCGGTGATCAACCCATCGTGATTGGTGTCGATGTACTGCCAATCGTGATGGGCGAAGAGATAGTTGATCGCGACGTATCCCTCAACCGCCGCAACAGCGTTGGCGACGTTGATGCTGGCGAAGGACCGATAGGTCTGGCCGCCGAACGTCGTCGGCGGCGTGGAGACGCTGCCGCCGTCGTTGGTGTCGACCGCGGGAACGGCCGTCCACGCGAGGATGCCGTTGATGCCGCTGGGGTTGTTCCATGCCGACAGGTTCTTGAAGGCATGCTTGCCGAAGTTCAGCGAATCGGTTCCGACCGGCGTGTTCAAGTAAGCATCGGCGGTGTAGCCGTTGGACTGAGCCAGCGTGATCCAGTAATTAAGCGCCGAGGAGACAAGGGCATAGGCACCGGTCACGATCGCCGCCGACATCGAGGTCCCCACCTGGGTGAACGTGTTGTGATCGGTGGGGCTGCCGGCCGTCGTACTGGTCGTTCCCGTGGGAAGCGTGAACGTGCGTCGGAATGTCGGAACGTTGACGTCCGGTGCCGCGAAGTCGGTCGTGTTGCTGCGGTTGGTAGCCGCGCCGATCCGGTTTACGTACTGGACGAAATCGCCTTTCAAGAGGAGCACGGCGTTGGCATTGAACCCGTTCGTGACCGCGTTTGTCCCGCCGGAGCCTCCTCCAAATCCGCTTCCTGCTCCGCCCCCCGCTCCGCCTGCTCCGCCGGTAGATCCATTGCCGGTGTTCACCGTCGCGGTCCCGCCGAGCGTGAGCGAGCTACCGAAGAGGAGAAGGGGCCCGAGCGGGTTCGGGATGACACCGTCGACCTGATCAACCGGGGTCGATGTCGCGTTCTGGTCATACGGGTACGAAATCACGCCAGTTACGGAGATCACCTCATTCAGCACTGCCGGCAGCGACATGCCGTTGACGTCGCCCGCGGCCGTGTTGTCTGCATTGTTGTCGCCCACCGGGGTTGAGAGCCCGCCGCCGGTCCCGCCCCCGCCCCCCGTGCCGGTTGTCGTGGTCGGCGCCCCTGAGCCCAGCGGGGTGCCAAACTGCCCGGACGCGGCGATCGGTGCGATCCCTTCCTTGAGGAACTTGTGATAGGCATTCTTGAGGGCGATCACAACCTGCGGGTAGCTCTTGTAGGCGGCCGCCTCGGTCGCGAACGTCTGTGTCGAGCCGAACGCGAACGTCGCCGCGATCACTCGGTCCTCCTTGCCGGGACGGAGCGGGTCGTTGACGAATGGGTGCTGGATCACGTATTCCAGGCCGTTGTAAAGAAGATCGGATGAAGTCAGGGCGTTTGACGTGCCGGACAGCGAGCTCGAGGCGCTACCCCCGCCGGTACCGCCGCCGCCGCCGGTACCGCCAGTCGTGCTGCTGGCCGTAAGGGTCCTACCGGCGTTGTACGGCAAGAAGATGTCCACGGGCACCAGGGTTGCCTGGGGCACGAACTGGGCAACCACGCCCGCGACCGGTGTTCCGTGACCGCTGACCGTATTCGTCAGGACGTTGGTGCCGCCGGCGCCGCCGCCGCCGCCGCCACCGCCGCCGGCGGCGACCGCAGGCCCCGACGATGCAGCAGTGTCGACATTGCCCAGGCCGCCCGTGAAGAGATTTTCGCCCGGCGCGACTCGGCCGCGGAACGGTGGCGAACCGGCGTCGACGCCCGTGTCGACGATCGCCACGGCGCTGTTCTGGCCGTCGTAGGGTACGCCTAGCGTGCGCAGATCGTTCAGGCCCACCAGGGTGCCGCTGGTCGAGCCGGCCAGGCTGGCGGTTGTCTTGAACTGCCAGATTCCGGCGTCGTCCGAGGCGTACATCGTCGTGCCGTCGGCCGAGAAGCTGATCGTCAGACTCGAGTTCACGAAGCTCGAGGAATCCTGAGCACCGCTCGTGTCAAAGCCGTAGGCGAACTCGTTCACCGTGCCGTTGGGCAGGATCCGGATGATCCGGCCGCCGAAGTCGTTCGATCCGTCGGTCGTGTTGCCATTCGTGACAACCGGGATCACGGTTCCCGCCGCGTCGGTCGTCACCGCGATCACGCCGGAGCCTTGAACGGGGACGATGATCGGAGTCGTAGGCAGGGGGGCGACCGGCGTGACGGTCACGTACAGGCCCGATGCCAGGTCGCTGACGAAGAGGCTCCCGCCGTAGTCCGGAGGCGCGTTCACCGGCGTGAACGTGGTGGTGGTAGCCCCGCTTGTACCAGTGGAGGTCGCGGCCGTGAGCGAGACACTTTGCGAGAAGTAGCCGTACTGATCGAAAGCGATGCTCTCGAACCGGCGGAACGGTGTGGGGACGGCGCCCAGAGTGTCAGTATTGCCGGTGGCCGGCAGTGCTGCGGGCTGGACGATCCCTTGACCGATCAGCAGAGTGCCGTCGGTGCCCTGCACGCCGCTATCGCCCGGACGCGCGGGAATCCCGCCGGCCGCCGGCGTGCCGAAATCGGTGAAGGCCGAGAAGATCTGGTTGTCATAGTCCGAATTGGATGCGGTCAGACCGACGATCGGGCCGGTGTCGATCAGTCCGTTGAAGATCGTGCCGACATTGTTTGTGGTGGACCCGACGACCGGCAATCCCAGTTCGGTCTCCGTCACGCCGGTGGGCAGGGTCGAGTTACTGATCACCTGACCGGGTGAGTAGGCGCTGGACTGGAAGTACAGTGCAGCGAAGGTCCCCGAGGTCGTGCTGATGCCGCTGCCGGCGATCAGCCCGCTCAGGAACGATTGGTCCTGCACCGGCGGGACCAGGATCGCCGTCGGATTGATGTTGAACTTGAGCGATGAGAGCCCGTCGGTAAACTGCGTGAAGACACCCATCAAGGTTCCGTTGGGAGCGATCTCGAAGATAACATTCTTGTTCGGGTCGGAACGATCGACACTGGCGACGAACATCGCCGGCGAGCCGCTCCAGATCCCTTCGGAATCGAATGTGATGCTGTACCAGTTGACCAGCCCCGTGCCGGTGCCGAGCGAGTTCGCCGCGGTCGGACTGGCCGGGTCAACCTGGTTCATGACCGTGTTCAGGTCGAAGAAGACGCTCGTCTGGCCCGTGGCCGGGTCGACCCGGTAAATCACGCCGGGCCGATTGACCGCGCCCGCGGAAGCATTGTCGCCGGCTCCGCGAGAGATCGCGTAGACATCGTTGCCGAAGACACCGCCAGGCCCGGCTGCGATCGTGACGATGTCGCCACCGAACGACGAGATCGGCGTCAGCTCGGAGACCGAGGTGACGGGGGCCTCCGAGTCGATGGTCGCCGTCGTGTTTTCCGAAACCACGACCGTTCCCAGATCAGCGTTCGTCGGCGTCGCCGCCGCCGTGAACACGGCCTGCAACGGGAAGGTCGCCACCACAGGCGCCATGAGACATCGCGGCTCGAGCGGGACCGGCAGGTCCAGCTTCACGTCGCGCCGCCGCCTGACTTTGCCGCGATCTCGCGGTCCGGATGTCTGAGACATTCCATTATCTCCTAACCCTTGACTCGTCCGTCCTGGACCGAGGCCGAGATGCACGGCAGCCTAGAATATCGGCGCGAGCGGCGCACGAAGATAAATTGATTCCCACTGCAAAACCGTTGCGGTCACTAAGAACCGCACTCACAGATTCCGTGGTTACACTCTGAAAATCGGTCAAAACCAACGCCCACAATCAGCCAAAGGTCCCGCAAAGACCGAAAATCTGCTACCGACGGACCGTTTCGCTTCTCCTGGTCAACCCAGACTCACACGAATTTGAAGAGAATTCACCGTCCCCGCTCGCCGCCGCCGCCGAACAGGTCACGCATGCTCAAATCCCGGCACCAACGCCGAGAACCTTCGAACACCCGCTGCGGAATCTCGGCCCAAATTGCGCAGTTATCCAGCCTTCGCGCGCCGCCCCAGTGGTCCGTGGATTCAGGCGGCTGGGCCGGGTCGTTCTGGCAGTGCGGCGAAGAGATCCGCGAGCTCATTTTGATAGGACTTCCAGCGGCCGACCGAGCTCGAATAGACCGGCTGGCGCACCTGGGCGAAGCTCGCGGTCCGGACAGGCCGATCGGTGCGGTGGAACTGGAGACACGCCGGGTTCCACTCGAGGCCGCAGGCGGCCACCAGGCGTCTCGCGGTGCCCTCGAAATCGGCCACGGTTTCTTCGTAGTCGACCTGGTGGATCCGCCCGGGCAGTACGTGCTTCCAATGATTCATGATTCGAACGTGCTGGTGAAAGCGCGAGGCGATGTGCTCGGCGGCATTCGTCCAGCGGACGCTTCGAAAGCCGGTGAGCCAGCACGAAACGGCGATGTCGCGGAAGTCGCGGCGGCAGTAGATGAGTGTCGCCCTGGGGAACATTGCGGCAATCAGACCCAGGTGAACGTAATTATCGGGCATCTTGTCGATAACGCGCACCACAGTGCCGCCTGCCAGCTCGGTGAGCCGGCCATCGTGGCGCTCGGCAAGTTGTCGTGCGGCGGCCTGGCTCAGGTCGCCGATGCAGGCGATCGCGGGCTCGCCTTCGCGGTTGAGCAGGCCGGGTATGGTCTCGAAATCGTCGCGCGCGAGTGTGCAGCTCACCGGCGCCGTGAACCTGTGGAATGCTCGCGAGAATCTGTTCGATCAATGTCGTGCCCGACCGGGGAAGCCCGACGACGAAAACGGGCCGCTCTGTACCAAGCCCCGCGCCGGCGAGCCTGTCAAAGAAGCTCCGATCGAGCGAGTGGATCAACCCGGAGATGAGCTGTTCGTGCTCGTCCGGCCGATAGCCTCGTTTCCGTCGATCAAGCTGGATGCTTGCCAGGCGGTTGGCCTCTCGGGCGATCAGGGCGGCCTGCGAGTATGAGCCGTGAGCGTCGAAAACGCCGGCGAGACCGAAGAGCAGGTTGACCCGGCTCAGGTCCGACTCGTCGGAGCCGGCCAGGTGCTGTTCGATCAGCTTGATATCCGCGTCCGGAAGGCGGCCGCGCAGCAGCAGGGCGAGCCGCCCAAGCGCTGGTGCACGCGCTTGTTCGTCGGAGAGCGCCGCACGGAACGACGTCTCGGCTGCGGCAAAGTTGCCCCGTTTCTCGTGGATTCCGCCCAGGTTCACCTGCGCAATCGCGAAGTCGGGTCGCAGGGAAAGGGTTGTGCTCAAATGGTTTGCGGATTCGTCGAGACGGCCCGATTCCTGCAATAACCATCCTAGTGCATTGTGGGTTGCCGCAAGCTTGGGGTCGATCTCGAGCATCCTCTCATAACAGGCGATGGCTTCATCGAAGAGCTCGCGCTCGACGGCTGCCTCGGCCAGGAGCGCCAGGAAGACCAGGGACCCTGGCTGGAGCTCGACCGCCCGCCGGAGCCAGGGCAGGGCCTCGTCCCACTCACCTTCCTCTTGCCATGTTCGCCCGAGATTGACGCAGGCCTGGGCCATTTGTGGGCTGAGCCGGATCGCCTCGCTGTAGGACCCTCTGGCCTGCTCAAGCAGGCCGAGAGCGCGCAAAGCGTTTCCCAGGTTGTTGTGGGCTTCGGGCAAGCCGGGCTGCAGGGTGGCGGCCCGCCGGCAGTACGGCAGAGCCTCCTCTGCCTGGCCCAGGTCGAGCAGGAGCTGGCCCAGGTTGGTCAAGGCCGGAGCAAAATCGGGGTCGATCGCCAGGGCGCGGCGAAAGTGGTCGAGTGCCTGGTCTTTTAGATCGAGGGCACGGAGAGCGGTGCCCAGGTTGGTGTGAGAAGCCGCGTCGCCGGGCCGCAAGGCGAGCGCCTCACGGAACGCTAGGGCGGCGTCGCCATGGCGAGCCAGAGCTTCGAGCGCCAGCCCGAGGTTGTTGAAGACCGCGGGATCGTGCAAGCCGAGCCCGATCGCCGCGCGGCAGCAAGCGATCACGGCCTCGTGGAGGCCCATTGCACGGTAGGCTTCCGCAAGCGTGGCCCGAAAGACCGCTGCTGTTGGAACCAGCTCCACGGCGCGGCCGATCAAATCGGCCGCCGCGCCAGGATGGCCCATCTGAAGGCGAGCGATTCCCAGAAGGTGCAGCGAATCTGCGTGCGATGCATCGCGATCGAGGAACGACTCGTAAAGTCGCACCGCCGCGAGGAGCTGGCCCGACTGGTGAAGCTGGACCGCACCGGCGAATTCGTCGCGTGAGATCGTCGACACGATGCGCCCAGGCTCTCGAAAAACCTCGGACGGCCCGGATCGGTTCGATTAGCTCACGCGACCGTGCCATCCGTTGCGGTCGCGAGCAGCGTTTTGTGCCGTCTCGCGCTTACTCGACGATACCCTGGGGCCCGACGCGGCCGGGCGCCGGCGCCTGTCCGTATGCGGGAGGCCCGCCGCCTGCTCGCCGTCTGACGTCAAGCTCGATTGAGCCGAACATTCCTTCGTGCCGCTGAATGGTCATGCCCAGTGCGGTCAAGAGCCGCTTGGCCGTGTAAAAGTTCATCACGATCCGCTGATTGGCTTTGACATCCTGGCGGCCGGTTGCAAACGGCTGCGGATTCAGGCCGAAGTCGAGAATGACTTCTTCGGGAGTGGCCGTTACGCGACAGAAATTGGAATAAGCAGGCATCGTCGCGGAATCGTCGACGACAACCTCAGTTTGCTGGCCCTGTGGGGCTTGGGCGGCCGGTGTTTCTTTCTCGCTCATTTCAGGCTCCGGAGTTACTTGAGATTGCCGCACCCCTGGCAAGTACGGAGACCCGAAACGGCGGGTATGAGGCAACGGCGTTCTCGCTTGTCTGTCTAGTGAACGTACCATTTCAGCGAATCACCGCGGGAAACGCAAGCCAGTGATCGTATGCGACGTGAGGCGCTGCCCGCAGGAGCAATACGATCGACAGAGTTTCTCATCGTCTCTCAGGGGTGAGATGGGCCTCGCCAAGATGGAAACCCATCCGGGCCGCTGTGTGGAATAATTCCATGGTCGCTCGAGCCGCTTGCTTGCGGGAGCTTGACGGTATTTCGATCCCGGTGGCGCCGGAGGGCGGCCGAACGCTCTGCCCTCGCGCGAGCTAGAGAACAATTCGAGGTGCCCTACAGTGGACAATCTCAGAAGCAGACGCAATTTCTTGACGGCCGGCTCGGCCGCCACGGCCGGCCTGATCGCTTCAGGGGCTGACCAACACACCGAGGGTGCGTCGGTAGTGCCGGCGGCGGGCTCCCCGGTCGACGACTACCCCCGCACCCGGCCCGGCCGCGGCGGCCCAGTCGGCAGCGCGACAGACCGGGGCAAACTGGTCCCCGGCTTCCGGCAGGCCGGACTGCCTCCGGTCGCGGTTGAAACGCCTGACCTGCCCAAGCTTCCCTTTATCCTTCGCGACGGTGCCAAGGAGTTTCACCTGATCGCCATGCCGGTGAAGCGCGAGCTTCTTCCCCACCTGGTGATGGACGTGTGGGGATTCAACGGAACCATGCCCGGCCCCATGATCGAAGTGAATGAAGGCGATCGCGTGCGGATCATCGTCGAAAACCGCCTGCCCGAACCCACTTCGATTCACTGGCACAGCCTGGAAATACCCGTCAGCCAGGACGGAGTTCCCGGCCTCGTGCAAGACTTCATCCCGCCCGGGGAAGCGTTCGTTTATGAATTCACCCTGCACCAGCACGGAACCTTCTTCTATCACGCCCATGTTTCCATGCAGGAAGCCATGGGAATGGTGGGCCTGTTCATCATTCATCCGAAAGCGGCCTACGAGCCGGTCTGCGACCGCGACATCACCCTGATCACGCAGGAATTCCAGATCCTGCCCAACTCGACCGTGCCCGACAGCCAGGGGATGGAGTTCAACTTCCTCACGTTCAACGGCCGGTGTGCGCCGCTCATCACACCCATCGTGCTCAAGCTCGGCCAGCGAGTTCGCTTCCGCCTGGTGAATTTTAGTACGGCGGACCATCACCCGATTCACCTTCACGGCCACACCTGGTGGGTCACCGGGACCGAGGGCGGCCGCATTCCCGAATCGGGCTGGATCCCGGGCAACAACGTGCTCGTCGGCGTTGCGCAGTCGCGCGACGTGGAATTCATCGCCAACAACCCGGGCGACTGGGTCATGCACTGCCACATGTTTCACCACACGATGAATCACATGGTGTCAATGGCCGGACCCATGGGCCGCCTCGCCCCGGACGATCCCCGCGGCCGCGTTCCGGGCTACCCGCAGAACATGTCTGGCGGAATGACGATGGGTGCGGGAATGGGTGCGGGTATGGATATGGATATGGATATGACAATTCCCGAAGACGACACGCGGCGGCTGGCCCGGCGCGAGGCTCGCGGCATGCGACGAGATTGGTCGCACGTGAAGGGCTTGACGACCGTCGTCCGCGTGCTGCCGGGCGACCTGTATGACAAGGTCATGCACGGCGACGACCCACTCGAGCCTGGCTCGAGTATCTTCGGACCGATCCCAGGCCGGCGGAAACCGGGCTGAGCGAGCCTTCCCAGCAACTCGCTCCCGTCGACTGGAGTCGGCAGTCAAAGTCTCTCTGGTCCCGCGCGCCGAATTTCAACCTGGGGGAATTGGTGAAAATGAAAGTGCGCCCAGAGCTCGGTCGCGTCATTGGCGGTTCGATCTGGAAGACGGGCGGGGTGCGCAACCGATAACATCGTCGTCGCTTCGCCAAATTCGGCGCGTCGGAAAAGGAATCGGCGAGGATCAGGATGAGCGAGAGGACCATTCCCGTGCTGACGGTGCTGCTTCTGGCGCTGTTCGAGCCGGTTGCGCTCGCTCAGGGCGGCGGGTCGCAAGGTGCAACTGCGCCGGCCCGACCGATGCCCTCAATGCCGCGCGCAACGCGCCGAGCGCGGCGACGGATTCCATGCCCGGCATGGCGATGCCCGGCATGACGATGCCGGCCGGGCCGGCGTCGCCGGAGCTGCGTGCGCTGCCGCCGGCGGCGGCGCGAGCCCCGCGTCAGCCGGTGGGAGCACCGGATGCTGCGGCCAGGGCGCTTGGCCTGGGTGACTTCGAGCGTGTTGCGCTCGAGCGCAATCCGACGCTCCGGCAGGCGAGGGCTCAGTTCGAGGCTGCCCTGCATCGCTCGCGCCAGGCCGGGCTGTATCCGAACCCCACCCTCGGCTACATCCAGGATCAGATCGGTTCATTCTCGGAATCGCAACCGACCAGTAACGGTTTCGCGGTCAAGGGGAAGCCTTCGCCGGGGGATAACGTGGGGGCGTTCGTCCAGTGGCAGATTGTCACTGCCGGCAAGTTGCGTCTGAGCCGCGCCAAATTTGCGGAGGAGGCGACGGCCGCTCATTGGCAGGCCATCGGCCAGGAGCTTCGCGTGCTCAACGGCGTGAGGATCCAGTATCTCGAAGTCATCGCCGCGGAGCGATTGATCGCGATCCACCGCGAGATGCTCAAGCTTGACAACGATGCCGTGCGCACGATGGAAGAGATGCTCAACGTGGGACAGGTCAGCCAGCCGGAGGTGATCCAGGCGCGCGTGCAGAGCGCCGTGCCAAGGTCGCGCTTCAAAAGGCGGAGAATCGATTTCGGGGCGATTGGGAAGAGCTCGTCGCGCTTGTGGCGCGCCCGAGCTCCGGCCCGCACCGCTTGACATGAATCCGCTCGAAGCCGAGGCTGCGCCCGTGCAGTTCGACGGCACACTCGCCGAGCTGCTTCAAAATAGCCCCGAGATTCAAGCGGCGCTTTCCGAGATCCGCCGCGACGAGATCATGGTACGCCGCGAGCGCGTCGAGCCGATCCCGAATGTGCAGCTTCAGGCCGTGACGGGCTACAACTATGAGTTCGGCGTTCAGACTGCGGGCGTTCAGATCGGCATCGCTCTGCCGATCTTCAACCGCAACCAGGGCACGATTCGCGAAGCGATGTCGGACTTGAGCCGCGACCACGCCGAGTACGAACGGATCGCCCTTTCGCTGCGCCAGCGGCTGGCTCTTGCGTTCACTCGCTATCAAGACGCCGCTCGCTCGGTTGAAGATTTCCGCGACGGCACACTGCCGATGAGCCGGCAGGCGTATGAGCTTCAGCTCGCCAGTTACCGTCAGCGAAGAACGCCGTGGACCCAGGTGCTCGCTTCGCGGCGAATGTACTTCGACCTGAGCAAGGACTACGTGGAATCGCTGCTGGAGCTGAGGCGAGCCGAGGTCGAAATCGGCGGGATGCTTCTGGTCGACGGTCTGTCGTCACCGCCCTCTCCCACCTCGCAAGGCCACATCGAAGCGGTGGCCACGCCGCGCTAGCAATAAGAAAACTGATCAAGAAATCATTTGCGTTTTGGAGTTGCTGGTAAGTATTGTTATTCACTTGAAACGCCAGGGGCGAATTTCCTGGAGGCATCGTTCTCCCGAATCCACCTCTCTCCTGAACGACGCACGTTCTTCCGTGATCTCGATTCTTCGAGGAGTTGTGATTCATGAGTTCCAAATCGATGGCTCGAACGAGCCGTGGCTTTACGCTCATTGAGCTTCTGGTGGTGATTGCGATCATCGCTGTCTTGATCGCTTTGCTGTTACCCGCGGTCCAGTCGGCGCGCGAAGCTGCCCGACGGGCCCAGTGCACCAACAACCTGAAACAGCTTGGTCTGGCCGCCTTGAATTACGAGTCGACCAATCTTTGTATTCCCGGCGGCTCCTACACGGGAACGCTGTTCAATCCTCCCGCCTACTCGAGCCATTACCCGGAGAGCTTCAGCGTCTTCGTGCGGATCCTGCCGTATCTCGAGCAATCGCCGATGTACAGCTCCGCTAACTTCAACTTGAATTCGGGCGATCCGACCAACCTGACGATCGGCGGTGTCCTGGTTTCCGCGCTGGTCTGCCCGAGCGACCTGCAGAACCAGACGATGGCCTTGCCCGCGACGCAGTCGCAAACCACCACGCCTCCCGGCTGGAGCTTCTACAACATTTACCCCTTGCCTCCCGGTTCATGGACCCAGGCATTCAACAGCTACGGCGGCAACGCCGGGACATTCACGTTCGGATTCAATAACCAGATGAGCGCGACAGTGCTCGCGGCTTTCAACGGCACGATCTACAACGACAGCAGCGTCAAGATCGCTTCCATCACCGACGGAACGAGCAACACATTCTTATTCACGGAGCGTGCCAAGGGCCACTTGTGGGTGAATGATCCGTACTATTGCCAGTCGGACGCCCAGTGGAACGTCGGCCGGTACTTCGATACCCTGACTTCGACGCTCTATCCCATGAACCTCGGGTTCGGCAACGGAGCAGGGCCTCTCGGTTTCAACGGCTACAACTATTACTCGACCACCTCGTCAGGAAGCTATCATCCCGGCGGCGCGAACTTCGGGTTCAGCGATGGCTCGGTCCGATTCATCAAGAGCTCCATCAGCTCGTGGTCGTTCAATACGGGCAACAACGACGGCGCTGGTGATTCGATTCCCGACTACACGACTCGTGTGACGGTCACCGCAACGGCTCCGTACACCAGGACGGGCTATTACCTGCAGAACAGCAACGGTACCCAAAACGCGCAGCTCGGCGTTTACCAGCAGCTCTCGACGCGAAATGGCGGCGAAGTCATCAGCGCCGATTCGTATTGAGCGGTCTCAAGGCCAGTTGCTCGGCGGCTCCGCCGGGCGGCGAAACAGCGGTTTTTCCCTGTGAGGGTGGCCTGGTATCGAACCCAGACCACCTTCCTTCATTACCCTTTTTCCAGGGTATGAGACAATATGTTTAAATCTGTTTGTCTTACGATCTTGTCTCTGGCCTGCGCAATCGCCGGCTGTGGCGGCTCACCCAAGGAGCTTCCGGTTGCCAAGGCGGCCCACGGCGGAACCATGGTGACATTGCCGAATGGCCAGGGATTTGCGGAAATTCTGGTCAATTCCGCGCAAGTGGGCACCTCGGGCGGCAAGGCGCAATACAAGCCAGTGATCGTCGCTTATTTCTTCCAGTCTGATGGCACAAGCGCAATGACGTCAGGTGCCACGGACGTAAAGATCAAGATCGGGACAGGGGAGAATAGCCGGGTCGTCGACTTGAAGGCGGAGCCGAAGGAAGCCGGCAAGTTTGCTTCATTGGCCGGCGAGTATCCCGAAGGGTTTGCCGGGCAACTCGCGGCCAACCTTAACGGCGAAGCGGTGGAAGTGCCGGTTCGAGTGAGGTGACGCGCAGTCGCATTCCTCGTCTGGCGGGCTGCCTACCGATCGGGCCGGCATCTTCACTCAGTGGGATCGATACGCCAACCGCGTTCGAGGCGGGGTGTGGCTCCGCCGAGAGTGTCGGCGCTCATCGATCTCGAGGCGACTCCGACCGACGAGCGTGAGCTCCACCTCGGCCTGACCTGGGGCGGTCGTGTAAAGATAGAGTGGAAATCGGGTCTCGCCCGTCCCGGTCTCGGCGGATGCCAGGAGCTTCAGGGTGAGCGTCTTGGTCTCGCCGGGTTCGATTCGACACGGCAACTCCTCGGCAGGCAAGTTGGCCGCGCAACCAAACCTCATCCCGACGACCCGGACTGCCTTCGGCCCCGAGTTGGTCAACTGGAACGACAGGTCGACGGACGCTTTCGGTGCGGGTTGATCGTAATCGAGGACGGGCGTGTGCACCGTCAACTGGCGTGAGCCGCGGTCCTCTGGCTGCCGCTCGTTGTCCCATGGGTAGTCACCCAGGTCGTAGGCAGCGAGCGTGAAGGTATCCGCGGAAGGCGGCTCGGCGGCTCGACGCCGAGCGCGAAAGTGGATCCGATGTTCGCTGACTTGTTCATCGCGCTGGAAGCGATCCACGAGAGTGACCTCTTCTGGGAGTGGGCCCGCTCCGGCTCCGTCCGCGTAGCGGACCGTCCCACTCACAACAGAGAAGGAATTCGGCGAAGCTGGCCAAGCTATGCGAACCTCGTGTGCTCGCAAGGCCCAGTCTCGCCTCGGGTCAAGCAGCATCCAACCGTCCAGTGCGGGTAGCGACTTCGCAGCATCAGATTGGGATTTGAAGGTGACCCGGACGAGCGAGGCGCCATCGCGGTCAACACGCCCTTGATCGGTGATCTGGAAGGCGGGCGCGTCGAGAATCGACGGGATCAGGAAACCGCCGCCGATCGAATACGCCGCTCGGACAACTGAGTTGCGCCGATCGATGGGCGCCAGATTGTCGGGAGCCTCAGATGGCTTGCTTATCCATCGGATGAAGAAGGGCCTGGCGGGGTCAAGCCGCTCCAGAATCAGCGTCCGTCCGTTCCGCGGCAGGAAGACACGCTCGAAGTACGGAGCGGAGGCTTGGTCGCGACGGATCAAAACATGCTTCTCACGGTTGCTATCGGAGCTGTAGGCCATTTCGACGGCCGTCTCGCGCACAGGTCGGTCTGCCCGGGCGCCGAACCATTGGCTGGTGTAGACGCCCTCGAGATCACCCGAGCCGCAGCCGGCTTGGAGTCGCGTCAGCGCCGCGCGGTAGGTATCAAAGAACTGGCGGGAGTCGATCTGTTCGCTTCCGAGGGCCGCCCGGATAGGCCACGAGGCACCGGCTGAGACGAAGGCCGCCAGCACCATAAGTCCGTGCGCCTTCGAGCGGGTTGCTATCATCGGTGCCTCTTGAATTCGACGGACAGAGAAGACGCGGTGGTAGTTCGAATTAGAAAACCCCGTCGGCGTCCTGGGCCGATTCTACAACTGTACGAGTGAAGCAATCGGCTGTCAAATTTGGGAAAGTTCTCATCAGCGAAGAGGCGGGCCAAAGGCTCGGCCTCCTCATTTTCTCTGATCTGACGGTCGATCTCGTCCGGGTGACCAGCGGCAAAAGACCAGGCGTTGACCAGATCGGTCGCTCGGAGTGCCGGGAATGCGCCAGAATCTGGGCTTCGGTCAATCCGAGCCGCCGGTAGTGCTCCAGCGTCCAGACTGGGATTCGTGTTCACGCAATACGCGGATCACCGCCACATACTCCCGCCATCGACTCGATCCCCGAGCCTAGCCGAGCCAAGAGCTGTTCGACCGTCGAGAGCATGACCTGAACCCTCTCCGTCATTATTCTAGGAACTCCGCACGGCCGCAGCAATCTTGCGTAGCGGGTGCAGCGTAATGGATTCGAATCGAGACGCGCTCGCCGAGCGGGAATCCGATCCGCTTAGAGGAAAAACGTTCGGACGGGCTGCGCATCGGATCCGTACTTCAAGGCTGAGACCCCTTGAGCTTGGCGATCAGGAAGTCGGAGATCCCGGCAAATTCGGCGTCTTTGCGGCCGGGGTAGATGAGATGGACTTCATCGCCTTCGGCCTTGAGCTTTTCTTCGAGGAGAAGACCGAGAACCGCGCTGTGCGTCGGGTCGGTCTGGGGCTCGCCTTTCACGGGAGGCTTGTTCTGCGAAGGGTAGGTCATGAAGACCGGCGGGTCACCCGGGCCGGCGTGGGAATAAGGCGAATACTCCTTGATCCAGTCGAGCACTTCCGCGCGATGGTCGAAGAACTGCTGGAACTGTGAGTCGCGGCCTGTGCCGCCTCCGCCGGTGAATCCGAAGGCGTGGCCGCCGTATCGCATGTTCGGCATCCACTCGCGAAGCTGCAAGGGATCGAGCGAGGTCTGGCGCCATTGACGGCAACGGCGAAAAGCCGGGTCGATTCGCGGGCGACGGGGTCGGTGCTGTCGGGCTTTGCCATGTCGTCGTGGAAGGCCAGCCAGAGCGACGAGCAGGCACCGGCTGAGCCGCCGGTCGCGGCGATCCGCTTCTTGTCGATGTTCCATTCGCCGGCCTTGGAACGGAGGAACTGAATGGCCCGCGCGGCATCTTCGAGCGGCCACTTCACCGGCGGCTTGATCCCGGCCGCCTGGGCCAGAGTGGTGTAGCGGTAGTTGATCGACGCGACGGAGATTCCATTGTCGAGGAATTTCTTGAGATCGCCCACGCCGACCTTGTCACCCGCGACCCAGCCGCCGCCGTGAATGTTGACGACGAGCGGGGCCGGCCCGGCGGTGTCGGCTTTGAAGAAGTCGAGCACCTGACGCTCGTGCGTGCCGTAGGGGACGTTGGAGAATGTGGGCGGCACAGCGTAGCGCGGGGCGGCCTTGGCCTGCTGCTTGGCTTTTGGCTGCTGCTTCTTCGCAGTCGCCTCCTGCTTCACGGCCTGGGCGTGCGATCGAGATGGCTCGCTCGTGAGGATCACGCAAACGAGTGCGGCGATGAGAGTGGCGGGTCGATCGATGCGGGTGGATGCGGCGGGGGAGATCACGGTCAGGCCCTCCGGGAGTTTGGCAGATGGCTCGAAGTCGCAATTGGTGAGCTTAACTCGCGCCGGGCGGCAAGTCATCGGTGCTCAGGTCTCTACTCTGCTCC
The DNA here is from genome assembly GCA_963823665.1 of uncultured Planctomycetota bacterium. Taxonomy (GTDB): domain Bacteria; phylum Planctomycetota; class Planctomycetia; order Isosphaerales; family Isosphaeraceae; genus CAVXHV01. Next base: position 1,217,532 of record CAWGMQ010000005.1, on the reverse strand, counting down.
CCAGAACGATGCTCATCAATCTCGGCGGCGATCGATGGAGGTAGTAAGATAGACCGGAAAGGCGTCGCGTTGCGTTTTTGCTGCGCCGATTGCGCAAAGTTACGTCGGTCGTGGAGGCCCTCTCATGCCGAAGATGACATATTGGCCGCTACGCTACGGTGTCGCCGTGGTAGCGGTTGCGGTGGCCATCGCATTCCTTTTGATTCCAGATCGAGTGGAGCATGGACGTGATCAACCGTCAGGTCAAGCACCTGGTGCGCTTGATCGATGACCTGCTCGACGTGGCGCGGGTCACGCAGGGGAAGATCCGACTCCGCAAGGAACGGCTCGATGTGGCGCAAATCCTGCGCAGCGCCATCGAGTCGGCGCGGCCTCTCATCGAGTCGCGCCAGCACAAGCTTTCCGTCGCCATCGTGCCCGAGACCTTGCCGGCGGAGGCCGATCCGGTGCGGCTGGAGCAGATCGTGACGAACTTGCTGACGAACGCCGCCAAGTATACACAGAACGGGGGAGAGATTCTCTTGTCGGCCGGATGGGAGGACGAGTCGATCGTCATCACGGTTCGAGACACAGGAATGGGCATCCCGCCCGAGCAGATCCCCCAGATGTTTGAACTATTCGCGCAAGGGGACCGCTCGCTGGCGCGGTCGGAGGGCGGGCTCGGAATCGGGCTGACACTCGCGCGGTCTCTGGCCGAGCTGCACGGCGGCCGGCTGATCGGCAAGAGCGACGGGCTCGGCACGGGGAGCGAGTTCGTTGTCCGCCTGCCGTCCGCCCTGCCGCGCAGCGCTGGCCCGACGGGTCCGGAGCTGGCGGTCGACCCGGAGGAGGATCGCCAGCGGGCGATGTCCGCTGGATTCGACCATTTCATGACCAAGCCGGTCGATTATGCGGCGCTGCAGGCGCTCATGGCTGTTCACGACGCGGCGAGCCGATGAAAATGCGAGTTTCCGACTTCGCTCAAGTCCAACCCTGCCCGAGAAGCATCAGAGCGGAAGAGAACCATGAAAACGGATCGGCGGGATTTCTTACGGGTCGTTACCTCGGTTGCCGCGATCGCTCCCATGGCGAGTTCAGTCGCGGAAGGGGTAGACCCCCTCAGCACACTTCCCGACCGGCAGGTGGATGTGGTGATTGTCGGGGCGGGGCTTTCCGGGCTCTTGGCGGCGCGGGAGCTGAAAAATGGTGGTGCTACCGTGTGCGTGCTCGAGGCGCGGCAGCGCGTGGGCGGCCGGACGCTCGATCATTCAATCGGCGGCGGCCACGTGGTCGAAGGGGGCGGGCAGTGGGTCGGTCCGGGTCAATCGCGAGTGCTGGCGCTTGCCAAAGGACTCGGCATCGCGACCTTTCGCAGTTACTACGAGGGGAAGATCGTCCTGTCAGTCTCCGGCCTGCGATTCACGCGGCCGGGCGACGAGAAGGACTCGGCCGACCTGAGACGCGTCAAGGGGCTGCTCGAGTCTCTCGCGAAGACCGTTCCGACCGACGCTCCGTGGACCGCCGCGCGAGCGCGTGAGTGGGACGACCAGACCGTCCAACAGTGGCTGGCAGCGAACACGCGCGACGAAGAGACGAAGCAGACGTTCGACATCAACCTGTCGACCGAGCTGGGGCCAGCCTCGCGGATTTCGCTACTCTACTACCTCTTCTTCATCCGGGCCGCGGGAAGCATCCACGCCCTCGATATCGACGCGCAGGAATACCGGTTTGTTGGCGGACCGCAGTCGCTCTCGAAGGCGCTCGCGGCACCGCTCGGCGATCAGCTCGTGGTCGGCTCCCCCGTGCTCCGGATCGTTGATGAAGAGAAATCGGGGGTCGCTGTCGAATCGACACGGCTCAAGGTTCGAGCGCGGCGCGTGGTCGTGGCGATGATGCCGGCAGACACGCGTCGGATTGCGTTCTTGCCTGCGTTGCCGGCGCAGCGACGTGGGCTGGTTGACGCATGGCGAGGTCAACCGGCGATCAAGGTCAATGTTGTTTATGACGAACCCTTCTGGAGGAAGGACGGTCTCAGCGGCATCGGCGTGGCCGACCGACCGCCGATCGGCGTGACGTTCGACAACTCGCCACAGGATGGATCTCGCGGCGTTCTGGTCGCGTTCCTGACCGACGATGGCGTGAACAAAGACCCCGGCAAGCGCCGAACGGCCGTGCTCGCCGGGCTGGCGAGCCTGTTCGGCAAACGAGCGAAGGAGCCGGTGGCCTATTTCGAGACCGACTGGTCGAGCGATGGGTGGACGACCGGGTGTGTTTCCCCCGTACCGCGCAACGTCCTGACGCGGTTCGGCCCGGCCTTGCGCGTGCCCGTCGGGCGCATTCACTGGGCGGGGTCCGAGACCTCGGAAGCCTGGTGTGGTTACATGGACGGGGCCGTGCGATCGGGCGAACGGGTCGCGAATGAAGTGCTGGCGGCGCTGCGTGATCGCTGAAACCGCCCCACCGGAACGAGTCAATCATTGGTTCCTGACACCTTTTCCGGATGCATCAGCCACAAGGTTACGGTTGAGCCGAGCCTCCGAATCGTCAACGAGAGCTGTCTGCCGGCTGGACCGCCCAGGTGGAATGCCAGCCATTCTACGAGCCGCGTATTCAGCTCGGCCACTATGCCTCGCCAGGGATGTTTCCGCACGCTTTCGAGGCTCGAGGGCACTTGTGCGTACTGGCTTGTTTTCACCTGCCCGCCCGACTTGCAGTGGATCGCGAAGTGCTCACAGTTGAACGTCAACAGTTTATAAGTGTATGTATTGCCAACTTCCGAGAGCGCGGTGCGCACAATCTCCTCCACCGGTACCACAGGCAAGTCGGGATAGGTCCAGTGCTGCGGCATCCTTCCTTCCAGGAACAGTTCCCAGCTCACGTGGTACACATGATTGTCGTTCAGGAAATGGACGATCTTGCCGTCTCCGACATATACACCCAGGTGGAACGCCGTGCCGAAGTACACGGAATACAGCTCGCCGGTCACCGGCTCGGGCACCTGGGTCGCCAGCAGCAGCGCGGCGGCATCCTCGCGGGCGGTCAGTGCGATGATCACCAGGGTGAGCCCGAAGCAGAGCAGCTTCAGCCCGACGATCACACCTGCCCAACGGATGGGATCAGGCACGAGAGCGAACACGACCGCCAGGCCGATTCCACCAGTGACCGCCGCCGTGATCCACAGCATGAGCCGACCACGGAAACTCGTTGACTTCGCGCCCATGCAGAACAGGACTCCGCCCTCAATCAGGAACAGAAGCCCGAACACCGCCGCCACCACCCGCGCGGAGATCTGTCCGTGATTGAAAAGGATAAGCCCCATCGCGATGTCCAGCCCGGATTGGACCAGGATCATCGCCCACGACTGCCGTCTCGCCGCGCGTGAGCGCCGCCCCGGCAACAGGAGCAGCAGCTTGATCACACCCGAGCCGAGCAAGAGCGCACCGACGATCCACACGAGCGTCCCGAACAGCGACTGCGGCAGCCAGATCGCCACCACGCCCAGCAGGGCGCAGCAAAGCCCCACGACGAGCAACAGGACCCGGCTCGGCACCGCACGCTCGAAGGCCGCGACGATCCGGTCTTCCTGCACTCCAGCTTGACTCATGACAAGGGCTCCCTCGCATCCTGGCCGGCTATGTCGGTCAGGTTCGAGAGTAATCCGAGAGAGTCCGTTCGACCACCCAGCGCTCCCGATCGAGCGCCGGAATCGATCGGAGCGAAGTCTCGATCTTCGCACGGCCGCGTGGCTCTTGCCGTAGAAGAAGAACCAACGTCCATCTGGTACAATATCGGCGGGAGGTTCGCCATGCCGATTCACGATTGGACCTGCGTTCCGGCCGGGACGTACCACTTCTTCCACCAGCGATGGATTTCCGCTCTCGCCGATGGGCTCAACTCCGGAGGGTTGCCCGAGGGTTATTTCGCCATGAGCGAGGTGGATGCGAAAGGGCCAATCCCGGACGTGCTCGCGCTCAAGGCCCAGCCGCCGATGCCCCCGAACGGTCCACCAGGGCTCGCCGTGCTCGACAGCCCCCCCCGCACCCGCGTCGTGACCCGCGGGGAGAACACCGCCGGGTACGCGAGGCGGGCTGACCATTTGTCCGTTTACCTGCCGCAGGGGGAGTTGATTGCGGTCATCGAGATCCTGTCGCGCGGGAACAAGGACAACATGAACGGGCTCAAGGCGTTCGTTCGCAAGGCCGGGAAACTGCTCCGCCGCGGCGTCCACCTGCTGGTCGTCGATCTCTTTCCGCCGTCAGCCCGCGACCCGCACGGCATCCACAAGTTGATCTGGGACCAGTTCAAGGACGAGCCGTTCGAACTGCCGCCGGCCAAACCGTTGACCCTCGCGGCGTATGCCGCAGGTTCGGAGAAAGTCGCCTACGTCGAAAACGTGGCCGTCGGCGAGCGGCTTCCGGACATGCCGATCTTCCTCACGCCAGATCATTACGTCCCGTGCCCGCTCGAAGCCTCGTACGAGGTGACCTGGGGCGTGTTTCCAGCGGCACTCAAAGGCCCGATTGAACTTTCCCCAAAGTCGCCCGCGCTTCGAGAAGGAACTTCCGGATGATCTCCAGCTTGTATGAACGCAAGGTCGGATGCGGAATGGTGCGATCATCGAGCAGGACTTTCCCCTCGGGTGAGATCAGGACGTAATCCGGGTAGCCGGAGGGAACGCCGTGTTTTTCGAAACGGGCAATCGTTCGGCCGTCGGGATGGTCGACGGCCACAGGAAAGGGCAAACCGATCTCCGCGACGTGTTTCCGGACAGCCTCCGGCGGACTGGAATTGTTATGGACACCGATGACCACAACGCCCCTGTCCTTGTACAACTCATGGACCAGCTTGACCGACGGAAAATCACCGTGGCAGGGGCCACAGCCGACGAACCAGAAATCCAGCAAAACGTACTTGCCGCGCAGGTCGGCGAGGCTCAGGGTCTTGTCATTGGTATTCAGCCATAAAACACTGTCGATCTCGGGTGGGTTGATGCCGCGCATCGAGACGGCTGCGTCCTTGGCAGTTCTGGCGGCCGGCACGATGCCGCGCTCCCACTCGGAGAGCTCGGACTGGAATTCCGCCAGCGGCCAGTCTGGGCCGTGCGGCTCGAGCTTGAGTACGACCTTACTCGGCTGGTCGAGCCGTACCTCGGCTCGGGCTGCCAGGGGGCGGTACGGATCGAAGGCGACCACGTGCTGGAGGTAGGCGTGCTTTCCCGTGTCCGGGTCGACCGGAATCCATTCAGGGCGAACCTCGAATCGACCGGAGTCGTTGGTCAATACCGGCTGGAGCCCCGTCAGGTACTTTCCGCGGAGTCGAACGACGGCGCGGGGGGCGGGAGTGCCGTCGGGATTCTGCACAACACCTGTGATCTTCTGCAGAGAACGAATCTTGATATCCGGGATGACGGTTGAACCGTCGTCGGCGACGGAAACTTCATAATAATCCTGTTCCGCCACGAACGCGCTTCCCTGAAAGGAGACGCGGCCGAGCCCGGCGGCAAGGTCGATGCTGTATCGCCCCTGCACATCGGTTTCACCCCATCCGGCGAAGCTCCATGTATCCGGCGGCGGATCGGCCCATCCCGGCGGAGTTCGGTGGGCAAGCTCGCCCATCACCGACATTCTGTACCGGGGCTTTCCCGTGTCGGCATCGACCACCCGGCCTCGAGCCGATACCTTCCGGTGAACGTCGATGTGCAGGTCCCGGTTCCGCCCGGGCTCGATGCGCAGCCAGTTCTTCTTCTGATGATTCGCGGAATACACCGGGGTCAAGAAGAAGTTCTCATGCTGCAGCAGAAGCCACGAGTATTCGCCCGGCGCGACGGTGAGTTGAGCCAAACCCTTGGAATCAAAGTCCACTTCGTAGTAGATGATCGTCGACGGGTCGTCGAAAGGCTCGTGCCGCAGGTCCACGACTGCACTGGCGATCCGCACGGCCGGCGGATCGACCGGGATGTGCAGCGTGACCGTGACGCCGGGCTGCATCTTCACCGTGGCCGTGGCGCCTGGGGCGGCCGTCAGGTCGCCCGTCCTGACCGGCGCGAGTCTCGGATGTTCGATGGTGGCTTTGATGATGTCCCCGGAGGGAAGTGGCGGCAGCCGCAAGCATCCCTGCTCGTCGCTGGTGGGGATCGAGACGGCGAGCGAGCGCATCCAGAGTTGCCGGAAACTGCACTCTCCGTTGGCCCCACGCTGGGTCATCTCCCGGACACGCGCTCCGGCAACCGGCTTGCCGTCCTGATCTTCGACACGAATGACGAGCGATACCGGCGGTTTGAGCACGATGTCGACCATTTGTGACGCATGGCCCTGGATGCTCGCAGCATGGAATGTTCGAGGGAATCCGGCGCTTTCGACGGACAGCATGAAGTAACCGTCTCCCAGACCCGCGAACTTGTACGTTCCAGCCCCATCGGCCGCCGCGGCGGCGCGCTCGACCTTGAACCGCCCCCAGCGAGAGTTGAGCGATTCAAGGCGATAGAGTGTTACTTGTGCCCCCGCAATGGGAGCCGCCGATGCGTCGACGATCTTCCCGGAGATCGTTGCTTCTCCGTCGAAGCTCGCCGGCTCGGCGTCGGCGCGACCTGCGGGGATGTTGGCGTGGCAGGCTCCAGCGATCAGGAGCAGGGCGGTCAGAGCCGGACGGGGGCGGCGCATCGTGATCCTCCGGATGAGACTGTATCTGGCATGCGGATATCGCGCGGTGTGCAGTCGCCATGGGGCGTGTACGACAGATGTCCGATCATAATCGGATGCGGGGCAAGAGGTCAACTAATCTTGGGTCGCCGCGTACACCGCCTTCGCGACCTGCAAGGCGCTGAGGGGGCTCGCACCCCGACTGCCAGAAGGATTGGTGTTGATGGAGACGAACACTCCGCTGTCCGTGTTCGGGTACAGGATGATCTCGGAGACGAATCCGGGTACCGACCCGCCCTTTGCGACCATGGTGGGCCCCGCGCTCGTGTCGATCGCCGTATCCCATCCCAGGCCGCGTACCGTGTCGGAGGGGGGATTCACGCCGTACTGCGGCGTCGGTGTCGAGGTCCACATCAAGTTATAGGTCGCCGGATCGAGGAACTGACCGCTCAAGAGCGCCGTCATGTAGGTGGCCATGTCCTGGGCAGTCGAGATCATCCCGGCGGCGGCGTACATTTCGGGTCCGTTCTCGATCTTGGCCTTGGGCCAGGTCCCGTGGCTGCGCGCGTTGTAGCCGACCGCCTGGTTCGGCACCGTGGGGGACAGGCCCAGCTCCTGGGTTGCGGACATCCCCAGCGGTGCAAGGATCTGGTTCTGTACGAAGGTGCTGTACTTTTCCCCGGACCGCTGCTCGATGAGCTCGCCGAGCAGGTCGAAGCCCGTGTCGCTATAGAAAGTCTTTGTCCCAGGCGCGAAGAGCAGAGGGTTCTTCCCGACCGACGCGACTTGCGCCTGCCAGGGCTGGGTGTCTGACGCATTCCCGATGCCGCTGGTCATGTTGAGCAGCTCCATCGTGGTGACACCGGCCCACTTGCGCGGCAGCTTGAATGATCGAGTATTTTTCAGATATTCACTGATCGGGGCGTTGAGATCAAGTGGGTCGGACGTGCCCTGGCTCTCCTGGTAGAGGAGCAGCACTCCGATGGCGGTAAACGTTTTCGTCACCGAACCGATGTCGAACCGGGTATTGGCCTCGACGGGCGCATGGGTCTTCACGTTGCTGATCCCGTATCCTTGCGTCAGGGCGACCTGCCCGTCCGTGACGATCGCCACCGAGATGCCGGGGATCCGGCCTTGATCGAGGTACGGCTGCAAGACCTGCGCAACGCGCGCGGACAGATCGGGCGACGCCATGAGCAGACGCGAATCGAGCGGCTCGGCCTCGGGCCGCGCCCGCCATCGTGCTCGCCGACCCGGCCGCGCGGCCGACCGGGCTGGACCGATCCGGGGCCCGGACGATGGGCATGAATGCTGCCGTGGCGCGAAGAGACGCATCATGCTTGTCCTCTTCTCGTCGCTTTTGTCGAGGGCGGGTCGTGCGTCAGCATTCTTCCAGGCGCACCCAACGATAAGCTCGGCCGTCAAACTCTAACTGCATGAGCGAAAACCCCCAGAATGCGGGCGTGCGCACAAAGCTTAACCTTTTATCCGGTCAACCGTTAAGAAATGAAAACAGCGACGTGTTCGCAGAATCCAGACGAACGTTGGTAGCGACAGCTTTGCTTTCAGTCAAGGCGTTCCGGCTGTAATGAAATCCGTGCCGGGACAAGCAGTTCCAGATAGCCCCGGTGAGGGCGTTTTCGATTGCGACCCTTCAGGCGCGTTTGTCGGCCACCAAGCCCAACCGTGGCTGGGCTGGCACTCGGCCGGGCCGGGTCAGCAAATCGGGGTTGACTTTGACGACGGTAAGCATAGCCTGTGCATCGCGAAGGCCTATCCTCTCCGCCAGGACGTCCTCCGATCGAGGACGGGCGAGGGCTGTCACAAAGTCTGAACTCGTGGGGACGCCGAATCCGACAAACAGGGAGGGGCGTCGTATTCACACAGTGCGCGCATCGATCGGCCGGGCTCGCGCCACGTCTCCGGAATTCGTGGGGTGGGCCGGGGCCAAACGCTCGGTCGCCCCTCCCCGGTCGAAGCAGCCGGCGATCCAACTTGATATCACCGCGACGGGAGGCGATTCCAGAAATCCCGAGGACGGTTGCGAGAGACAACAATGCCCGGTCCGAAAGAGCGCCTGGAGCAAACCCCCCATCTCGCTGCTGCGGTCGCCGCGGTGATTCTGGGCGTCGTCGCGCTGGAGGCATCTGCGTTTTACGCGCGGTCTCTGGAATATCGCTCGATCGCGGCACTCGCGGCGGGCGAGGCAGTCATCGAACGAGATGGCGATCTCGCCCCGGTCAAGAACCAGGGCACGGCCTTGCAACAGGCAGCGCTGGATACCGCGTGCTTGCTGCCGATTTACGGCAGCTCCGAGCTGAACCTGCTGCAGCCGTATACCCGGCCTTTTCATCCGACCATCTTGTTCCACGATCGCCCGACAGGGTTCACGATTTTTCCGATTGGCAAAGCGGAATCGACGTGCTTGACCATCCTGCAAAAGCTGGCTTCGGTCGGCCCCGCGCTCGCTGGGCGGAAAGTGGCGATCTCGTTATCGCCCTGCTGGTTCTACTCGAGGCTCACGGTTCGGCCGGACGCATACGCGGGTAATTTCTCTGACTTGCACGCCGGAGAACTGGTTTTCGATACCCGCTTGAGCCTTCGGCTCCGGCAGGATGCGGCGCGACGGATGCTCCAGTTCCCGAGGACAGTGGCGAACCGTCCGCTGCTTCGGTTTGCGCTGGAGAACCTCGCCGATGGATCTCCCCTGGCCCTCGCCTGCTATGACGCCGTCTTACCCTTGGGGATCATGCACAATGCGATCCTCCGCTACCAGGATCACTTGAACGTCGTGTGTTATCTCTGGACGCATCCACTAAAATCCCCGTACCCGACTTCGCCGCGCAGCGCTGCGCCCTTGGATTGGCCGATGCTGCACCGGCAGGCCGACGAAGTGTACCGGAGCCATTCCGACAACAACGAGTTCGGGCTGGCGAACGAAAAGTGGAAAGGCACAATTCGCCAGGAAACGCTCCGACTCAAAAACACCCGGACGGAGGAGCATTTTCTGAGCACGCTCGAGAGGAGCCAGGAATGGGTCGATCTGGAGCTTCTCCTGCGCGAGTTGACCGAATTCGGTGCCCGGCCGCTCCTCTTGAGCATGCCGATCCACGGCGGCTGGTATGACTACTGCGGCGTCAGATTGACGCACCGACGGGCCTACTACGAGAAGCTGCGCGGGATCAGTGACCGCTATCACGTTCCGGTCGTCGACTTCGCCGATCACGATGCCGACCGGTCGTTCTGCCGCGATCCCATGGGGCACCTCGCTCCCAATGGGTTGCTGTATTACGACCAGGTGCTCGACGGTTTTTTCCACGACGCGATCCCATTTTCCAGGGAAGACAAGCCATGAATCTTGTGGAGCGAGCCCACAATCGTCATGCCCTGTGGAGAGAGCGGTTGGCGCAACCATGGCTCAGGTTCGTTGCTCTGACGATTTACTACCTCGGAATCCTGGTGGCGCTGGCGGCGCTGTACGGTCAAGGGAACTTCTCCACCCCCCCATTCATTTACCAGAATTTCTAGGGGACCACTCGTGGAAATCATCGAGCGGATCGATCACTGGGGCCGGATGACCCCGGACCACCCGGCCTACAAGAGCGAGTCTCGTACCCTCAGCTATGGGGAATTGCGCTCCCGGTCCGACGCGCTGGCCGCCCATCTGGCCGCCTCGCTGCCGGAAAATGCGCCGGTGGTCGTTCTGGGACACAAGGAGCCGGAACTGATCATCGCCTACCTGGGCGCCATCAAATCGGGGCGTGCGTATGTGCCGGTGGACACCGCCTTACCCGCGCAGCGGATCGAGCGTATCGCGGCCGCGAGCGGCGCCGCGCTCATCCTGACGCCTGAGAAAGTCGCCGATCTCTCTTCCGGAGGAGGGCAGGCTCCCCAATGCAGGCTCGGAATAGACGATCATTATTACATCATGTTTACATCCGGCAGCACCGGGGAGCCCAAAGGGGTGCCCATCACCTACGGCTGCCTGCAGAGTTTTCTGCGGTGGATGCTCGCGGAGCACGCGTTCGTGGAGGGGCGGGAGGTTTTCCTGAACGTCGTTCCCTACTCGTTCGACGTTTCCCTGATGGATACGTACCCCGCCCTGGTGACGGGGGGGACGGTGACGAGCGTCACCAAGGCGGATGTGGCGAACCCGAAGCAAATGTATCAGCTCCTGGCTGCTTCTGAATTGACGGCCTGGGTGTCGACCCCTTCGTTCGCCCAGATGTGCCTGGTCGAGCCCACGTTCAACCAGGGCATGCTGCCCTTGCTCAAGCGGTTCCTGTTTTGCGGCGAGACGCTCGCCCCGGAAGTCGCATCGCAGCTCCTGGACCGGTTCCCGGCTGCGGAGGTCTGGAACACCTACGGCCCCACGGAGGCGACCATCGCCACCACGTCGATCCGGATCACGCGCGAGATCGCCCTGAAGTACTCCCCGCTGCCAATCGGTTATCCGATGCTGGGCAGCCGCGTGCTGGTGATGGACGAGCAGCGGCGCGAGCTGCCGGAGGGTGAGCGAGGGGAGATCATCATTGCCGGCCCCAACGTGAGCCCCGGCTACCTGAACCGGCCCGAGTTAAACGAGAACCGCATTCTTTCACGTGAACGGTCAGCGGGCGTACCGAACCGGCGACTGGGGCCGCTACCGCGAGGGCATGCTCTTCTTCGAGGGCCGGATCGATAACCAGATCAAGCTGCACGGTTACCGCATCGAGCTGGCGGATGTGGAAGCAAACTTGCGGGCCCTCACGGGGGTGCGCGATGCCGTGGTCCTACCCGTCCTCAAGCAGGGGGCAGTCGATTCCCTCGCCGCCTTCGTGATCCTGAACGAGAAGCCCTCGCAGTCAGACTTCCAAATGGCCTGCGAGCTGAAAGGCAAGATGATCGAGCGTCTGCCCGCGTACATGATCCCGCGGAGGTTCTCGTTTCTGGAGAGCTTTCCGATGAACACCAACGGTAAGGCAGACCGACGGAGGTTGGCCGAGGCCCTCACATGACCCCGTACGCGGATTTCCTCTATTTCGGCATTCTGCTTTACAGCGCCCTGCCGACCTTGCTGATCCGGCGGTGGCTCGGCTTCTCGCGCGCCTGGGTCTTGCTCGCCACCGCGGCGATGCTGATCGTCCAGTACGGGGCGATCGCGCACCTCCTGCCGCTCACCAGTCCCGAAGGCGCTGGGGCCACCGGCGGGTTTTCGGCCTCCGGCGGGCTGGCGGAGATCCGGGTGATCTGGGTGGTGCTGGCCTGCGGGATCTTCCAGTGGATCGTGGCCCAGGCTTTCCTGTGGACGAGGACGCTCACGACGCGCTACTGGCCGTTCCCCGCGGCGCTCTTGTTGACCTTGTTCCCCCTGGTCGTGGCTCGATTCCTGCCGCTGGCTGTCCCAGGCGCCGTGGTCGGGTTCTTGGGGATCTCGTACGTGACGTTTCGCAGCCTGGACGTGATCTTCGGCATACGGAACCGCGCGATCGTTTCGCTCCCCGCCACACAGTTCTTTGCCTTCCTCTTCTTTTTCCCGGCGATCTCGTCGGGCCCCATCGACCGCTACCGCCGGTTCAGTCAGGACTGGAAGCGCCCCAGGCTCCCCGGGGAGTTCTGGACGGACCTGGATGGGGCCGTTCATCGCGTTTTCACCGGCTTCCTGTACAAGTTCATCCTGGCGGCGCTCATAGAGCGCTACTGGATCGACCGGATCGCCCCCGGAGGAATTCTCAGCACCTTGTCATACATGTACGGCTACAGTCTCTACCTCTTCTTCGATTTCGCCGGCTACAGCGCTTTCGCCGTTGGGGCGAGCTACCTGCTGGGGATTCACACACCCGAGAACTTCAACCGCCCGTTCCTGGCCGGCAATATCAAGGACTTCTGGAACCGCTGGCACATCAGTCTCTCCACCTGGTTCCGCGATCATGTGTACATGAGATTTGTGTTGGCCGCTACCAAGGGCCGCTGGTTCACCGGCCGGCACACGGCCTCGTACCTGGGCTTCTTTCTCACCTTCGGGCTGATGGGGCTCTGGCACGGAATTGAGCCCTATTACCTGCTTTATGGTCTGTACCACGGAACGCTCTCGGCGGGGCATGATCTCTTCACCCGCTGGAACAAACCACGGCGGGTGTGGGGGAACGGGCCGCTCTGGCGAGCAGCAGGGACCCTGGTCACGTTCCATCTGGTGTGCCTGGGCTTCCTCCTCTTCTCGGGAAGGATCGGTCCCACGTGGGAGCCGGCGCGCCCCGTTTCGCCGGCGACCGAAGTGGCTGCGCCCGGATTTGTCCCTCTTCACGAGTGGGGTGATGTCCCGAGCATCAAGAATCAGCCGCGGGAGGTCGCCCGGCCGGATCTGCCAGTCCGGGTGGAGTAGGGTCCGCAGGCGAAGTTTCCCTTGCGAGCGGTGGTCCCGCTCCACTGCTGATGGATTGGCGAACGACTTTCTGGAGGTTTTCTTGCGATGACGATTTCTGATCGCGTGCTGGACGTACTTGCCGGCGTGTCCGAGATCGAGGATGTACGGCACGAACCCGACGTTCGTCTGTTCGACCTCCAGATCCTCGATTCACTCAAGACGGTGGAGTTGATCGTCGCGTTCTCGTCGGAGTTCGGCCTGGAGATCTCGCCTGCGGAACTTGATCGCGAGGAATGGGCGACGCCGCGTAAAATCGTCTCGTATATTGAACGCAAGGTTTGTGCGTGAGTTATCTGACCATCATCGTACGAACAATAAAACCTTATCCCTTGCTATTTATGCTCTGGTATCGGACAATGAGCCCGCTTGGCATGCCTGTGCAAACGAGCAGGCAGTTCCTATCAATCTGATGAATTGACGTCTCCGGACGACTAGGTAAAGGGCAACCTGGCTTTGCCAGGAGGCTCGTTGACGAGTAAGCCGGCGTGGTCGAACACCTCTGGGTGTTTGACCACGCCGGCTTTTTTGTTGCGCTGGCGAGGGATGACCACGATGACTCGAGACGAACCGATGGAACAAGCCGATTCAACGTATGCACGGCGGGTGCGATGGTGCAGGTGTTTCTGCTTGCGCATGGCATACCCGCGGACGCCTGGAGCGGAAGTGGAACGATCGATCGATCATGAGGAAGGAGCACAACGATGTTAGTCCTTACGAGGAAGAGTATGGAATCGGTCGTGGTGGGTGGGTCTGGCCTCTTTAAGCAAATGCTCAAAGTGACCGTACTCGAGATCAAGAATGGGAGCGTACGACTGGGCTTCGAGGCTGACGCCTCTGTCCCTGTCCATCGCTCCGAGGTCTGGGAACGAATCCACGAGAGCAACGGAGCGGACGGGACGCTGCGGAATCCCGCGTCATAGGTGGCGCAAGAAGGGACCGCGGACGTCCGGTCGGAGTGAGGGGAGCCTCTTTGCCAATCCGTCGCATGGGTGGCTTATGCGTGTAGGACTTCGACGTTGACGACAGCAGTGAAAAAATCTGGAGGTGGTGATTGCAGGCTGCACGTCCTCTGTTTGTTTCGACCTATCCGCCCGCGGAATGTGGGCTCGCCACTTTTACCAAGGATTCAGCCGATGCGGTCGACAAGGCGGCGACGGGGGGCGTGTCGTCGGTGATCGCGATCGACAAGATCAATGCGTGTCATTACCGAGACCCTCGAGTTGTCCACGTCATAGGGAACCAGGGTAAAGATGCCTACCGATTGGCCGCTCAAATGGCCAATCAAAGCTCTTGCGACCTCGTGAGCTTGCAGCATGAATTCGGTCTTTATCCCGGTGAGTGGGGAAGGGGTGTGCTGGACTTCGTGCGCGCTTGCCGCAAGCCCATCATCACGACGTTTCACACGTTGATGACAGAGCCTGCGCCCTTGCCCAGGCACCTGATCCGAAGTTTAGCGGCCCAAAGCCGAGGCATTGTGGTCATGACCAAGCGCACCGCGCGGCTTCTGGCGGGCGTGTATCAGATTCCGACGGACCGTGTGCGCGTGATTCCGCACGGAGTACCCGAAGTCGCGTTTGAAAGCGGTGAGACCAGCAAGAAGCGGCTCGGATTGCGGGGTGAACGCCTGATCTGCACATTCGGACTGATCAATCGGGGTAAGGGGCTGGAATACATGATCCAGGCCATGCCGCGAATCGTGGCCTCGTGTCCCAAGGCCATTTACATCATCGTCGGCGTGACCCACCCCGAGGTCAAACGCCAGGAAGGGGAGATCTACAGGAAGAGCCTGGTCGCGATGGCCGAAGCACTTGGTGTCGGGGCGCACGTCCGGTTTGTAAACCAGTATCTCGAGCTGTCTGAGCTCATGGTCTACTTGCAAGCGTGCGACGTGTACGTCACCCCCTATCCGGGCAAGGACCAGATCGCCAGCGGCACTCTGGCTTACGCGATGGCGGCCGGACGGGCCATTGTGAGCACACCCTACCTCTATGCCGAGGAAGTCCTGGCAGAAGGTCGGGGCCAGATCGTCCCTTTTGCCCAGAGCGCTCCCCTGGCGGATGCGACAGTCCGTTACTTGAGCGACACCGCCCTTCGGCTGGAGACGCAGCGAAAGGCTTACGACTACGCCAAGCCCATGTTCTGGCCAAATGTGGGCCGGGAGTATCTTGACCTCTTTGTCGAGGTTGCGTCGACCGAGCGCAGGACACTGGTCGGTTCTACCGGCGAGCGTGCTAACGTAGCGGTCAAAACCGCCTCCAATCTCTAGCTCGGTGTCGATTCGCGCTACCTGTGACATCGATCCACGTACGGGAAGGCCTACGTGGACGTCACGCCCGCCAGGATCAGGGCCGTACCCCACGCGTCGGAGCGATCGTCGTCCAGGGCTCGAATTCTCCGCCCACGCCGAGTTCCGCTCACCACCCATCCCACCCGGCCACTCTCCTGGGCCGTCTGGTGCTCGGAGAACGACCATCCCATCGCCCTGAGCCGCATTTGCTCCTCGTCAAAGACCGTTGGATCGTCCGGCGAGCTCCGCCTGGTGCCGGTGGTAGGCGCAGTCAGGAAGGGCCTGCGCTTGATGGCGGCCTTCAGTGCCAGACGCACGGCCGCGGCCCACGCATCCCTTCGTTCGAGGCGGTCGACCCGCACCCGCGCCCATCGGTGAAACCCGGTTACGGCCCAGCAACCACCCTCCCGAGCGCCGGCGGTCGGGCCGAATTCCTGGAATCGCCACCCGCGCTCCAGGAGCTGAAAGAGCGGCTCGTGGAAGTCCATTCGTCCCGCGTGATGTTTCCACATCGCATACCCCTTTGCGGCCGCCGCCGTTTGCTTTTCACCACCCGCCGTGATCCGGCAAGGTGCTGAATCGCCGTCGACGGTAGCGAGGCTCACCTTCAGAATTGCATTGTATCGATTGAAACCAAGAAAATACACGAATTTTAAAATTATATTAGTATATAGTAATGCACACGTACGAATCGCCGGAGTTTCGATGGGGTTGACGAGATGCTCGCGGGGCGTCGTCATGGGTGGAACTCCCTGGGTGATCGATCGACGGAAGGTACCTGAACCGCGGGTGTCTGTCAGGAATACAATGCATGTTCTTGCTTTCCATGTGCTTGCTTTCATTGGTGGTACGGTAACCATGCCTACGATTGCCGAGGCCCTGGCCATCGCTATTGAGCATCAACGGGAGGGCCGATTGCGCGAGGCGGAGGCGATCTACAGGCAGATTCTTGCCACTGACCCTCTTCACCCGGATGCGTGGCACCTGCTGGGGCTCATCGCTTGTCATGTCGGCAATACTCAAGCCGGAGTCGAGTGCATCGGGCGTGCTCTCGCGCTCAGACCCGACTGGGCCGAGGCGCACTTCAACCTGGGAAACGCCTGCACGGACCTGGGAAAGCTCGACGAGGCCATTGCGTGTTATCAGCGAGCGGTGCAACTGAAGCCCGACTACGCCGAGATGCACAACAACTTGGGGCTCGCCTGGCGCGACCATGGGGATCTCGATCAAGCCGTGGCGTGTTATCAGCGAGCGCTGCAACTTAAACCTGGCTACGCCGAGGCACACAACAACCTGGGTAATGTTTTCATGCGTCAGGGTAAGACGGACGAAGCCGCGGCGTGTTATCAGCGAGCGCTGGAACTGAAACCCGACTACACGGAGGCGCACAACAACCTGGGTAATGTTTTGATGGGTCAGGGCGAGCCGGACGAAGCCGCGGCGTGTTATCAGCGAGCACTGGAACTGAAACCCGACCACGCGGAGGCGCACAACAACCTGGGTAATGTTTTGATGGGTCAGGGCAAGCCGGACGAAGCCGCGGCATGCTATGAGCGAGCGCTGCGATTGAAGCCCGACTACGCGGAGGCGCACAACAACCTCGGTAATACTCACAAGGATCGAGACGAGCTGGACGAAGCTGTGGCATGCTATCAGCGGGCGCTGCAACTGAAGCCCGACTACGCCCTGGCGCACTACAACCTGGGGCTCCTCTGGCAGGAGCGCGGGAACCTGGACGAAGCGGTGGCGTGGTATCGGCAAGCACTGAGACGGGACCCTACGTACGCGGAGGCGCACAACAACCTGGGCAATGCGCTCAAGGATCAGGGGGCCTTGAACGAAGCGGTTGCCTCGTTCCGGCGGGCCATGGAGCTCGAGTCAGACGTTCATACGGCGCACAGCAACCTGCTCTACACTCTGATCTTCTGCTCCGGCTTTGACGCGCGAGCGATCTTGGAGGAACACCGGCATTGGAGCCGGCGGTTCGCCGAGCCACTCGCACGCGTCATTCAACCGCATTTGAACGACGGCTCTTCCCAGCGCCGGCTGCGAATCGGCTATGTTTCGCCGGACTTTCGCGACCATGCCCAGTCGTTCTTCATGGTGCCCCTTCTCTCCGTACATGATCACGAGAACTTCGAGATATACTGCTATGCAGATGTCGCTCGTCCTGACGAGATCACCGCGCGGCTCCGTTCTCTTGCCGATGTCTGGCGGAGCATCGCCGGTCTTTCCGACGAGCAGGTCGCCGCGCTCGTCCGCCAGGACGGGATCGACATTCTCGTCGACCTTGGTATGCACATGGCCGGGAATCGTCTGCTGGTCTTCGCCCGCAAGCCGGCGCCTGTTCAAGTCTGCTGGCTTGCCTATCCAGGCACCACCGGCCTTTCGACCATTGACTACCGCCTCACTGACCCCTTCATCGATCCTCCGGGGCTTCACGATCAGGACTACTCGGAGGAATCGATCCGCCTTCCCGACGCCTTCTGGTGCTACGATCCGCTCGCCGGGGAACCGGCGGTCAGCGCCTTGCCAGCGGTGGAGAACGGCTGCATCACGTTCGGCTGCCTCAACAACTTCTGCAAGGTGAATGATTCGGTCCTGAAGCTTTGGGCTCAGGTCCTCACGGCCGTCGACGGCTCGCGGCTGTTGCTCCTGGCCCCTGGGGGCTCGGTGCGCCGGCGTACCTTGGATTTGCTGGAACGGGAAGGCATAAGCCGCGATAGGGTGACCTTCGTCCCCAGGCAGCCTCGCCCGCGGTATCTGGAGCTCTACCATCGCATCGACATCGGCCTCGACACCTTCCCGTATAACGGACACACCACCAGCCTCGACGGATTCTGGCAAGGCGTTCCGGTCGTCACTCTCGTGGGCGATACGCCAGTCGCACGAGCGGGACTCTCTTTGTTAACCAACGTCGGTCTGCCGGAACTGGTTGCCGAGACATCGGACCAATTCGTGAGCATCGCGGTCGCCCTGGCCGGCGATGTGCCGCGTCTCGGTGCGCTTCGTGCGACCCTTCGAGATCGTTTGCAGGCCTCTCCACTCTCGGATGCGCCGCGCTTCGCCCGATCGGTCGAAGCCGCTTACCGTGAAATGTGGAGGCGGTGGTGCCATCTTCGGGTCGAGTCCAGGGCTGTTGCGAGCCAGGACCGGGCGTAGCCTGTTTGACATCACGCTCGTGACGGCGATACTTTGCAGTAGGGCCTCTTGCCGCCGCTCGAGCGAGAGCGACTCATTCTCCCTGTCGTTGGAGTCATGAACACGATGTAACCGACTCCGGTTAGCACAGAAAGCTGGATTCAATCGGCTTCCGAGGTGTGTGGTGGCGAGCCATGCATTCGAAATACGCGGCACACGGTCGCGGGTCTCGTTGCGTGGCGCCGGCTGGGGTTGTCCGATGCGCAGATCCGAGAACACCACCCGGACTTGACCGAGGCCGACTTGACGGTCGCTTGGTCCTATTACCGGACGCACGCTGAAGAGATCGACCGAGCAATCAAGGAAGACGAGGAAGCATAAAGGAGAACAAGCCCTACAGGGCCGTCCTGGAACGGAGCTCATTCCGTACCCATTCGCGCAATCGTTGCTTCCACGTCACACTACCTCGGGCACCTTCGCGCAAGACCCAGCGCTCCACGTCGTCAGGCGTGACACGGAGGAACCGGCTGCTGACAGCCGCCAGGTACTTCCCGTCAGATTGGAGTTGCTCGATCGACACGTGCTCCTCGAAAACACGCCAGACCTCGGAGACCTGAAGCGCAGCATAGATCCCCTGGCGATCAATCTTCGGACGTGAGATATCGACTTCAGCAGCCAGGTCCGGATTGGGGTAATCTTTGATTTTCCCAGACCGCCTCGCGAGCGCAGCATCAAAAGCAGCCACTTTCGCGGCGTCAACGAAGTACGATAGATCGGCCTCGATTCCCCGATTCAATTTCCTGCGCCTCCACGTCGTCGATCGCGCTCCTCTCAGATCGATCTGGAGCTCTTCGGCAACCAGGTTAACGAATAACCCCAGGATCTCACTGTACGAATCGTGAACGGGGCCGACGTTCATGAGTTCGACATCCTTCCCGTCATAGGCGACGCGGCAGTTCTCGCCCTCGGCGACCGCATCCACGAGCCGCGCGTAGTCGTTCCACGTGACGTCGGCGATGACAACACGCGTGTCGGGCGGCAAGCCCATGAGCAAACGGCCGGGCCGCGGCTTGACGCCCTTCGCACCGGACATGATCGATGCTCCTTGAATCGGGTCGTTGGAATCAGCTACCGGCCGCAAGCGATGATGAACAGTTCGTGGTGTCCAGCGCGGATCGGACCTGGCGCCAGTATATCCCAAGATAGTGCACCGGTGCAGCACGACGGCTCAAGCCTGCGACATCGCGCGTACTTCCGTCGCTGCGCTCTCGCTGCTGGTTCAGCGGGCGGATGCCGTTAATGTAGCGACCGATTGAGAATTCGGAGTTTGCGGCGTGATGAGTCACGATGCGCAACCTCAAACATGGGATAGCGCTTGGCGCAATTGTTGCTAGCAAATTTGACCGATCCGCGAAAGCTTTTCCCAAAACCGATCTTCCAAGCCACCGCCATATTTTGCCGGGATCACGAATCCCTCAAAAGCTCACTACTTTGTACAGATAGTCCATTTTGACCAGTGTATTTACAACCGTCCTTTCCCTGGTTATTTTGTGTGTCTTCATGCTTTTGCAAACAGTGGATGTCACTTTAGTGCGACTTCGACCTGATTAATTCGATCCATCGAGTCGGGTGCGGTGTCTGTTGTGTTCGTGCGACTTCGGTTGGTGTGACCTATTACCGGGGCGCTGTGCCCCGTGGCGGTCGCTACGTGGCAACCGTGCCGTGAGTTTCCCCCGGATGAGGCCGGTCTCGTGAGTTTCTGAATCTTCATTTGGTCGACTCGCCACAGCTTTGGAGGCAATCACCATGATTCTGCGCGCGCTCGCCGTGGGACGGTCCGACAAATTGAAGCGGTTCAGGGCAAGCCGGCCTCGAATCGAATGGATGGAGCTGAGGACGCTGCTATCACCTCCGACGGTGACGGGCTTGAGCCCGACCAGCGGTCTGGAAGCCGGCGGCACTTCGGTGACGATCAGCGGCACGAGCTTCACGGGAGCGACGACGGTCGATTTCGGGACGACGGCAGCGACGAATCTGGATGTCGTCAGCGACACCATGATCACGGCGGACAGCCCGGCTGGCACTGGCGTCGTGAACCTGACAGTGACAACACCGGAGGGCACGTCTGCCGTATCGCCGGCCGATGAGTTCACATACACGGTAGCCGCTGCGCCGGTGGTCACGGGCCTGAGCCCGACGAGCGGTCCGGCGGCCGGCGGCACTCTGGTGACGATCACCGGCACCAGTTTCACCGGCGCCACCGCAGTCGATTTCGGCACGACGGCGGCGACGAATGTCACGATCGTGAACGACACGACGGTCACGGCGGACAGTCCCGCGGGCACCGGCACGGTGGACGTGACCGTGACGACCCCGGCGGGCAAGTCGGCCACGTCTGCGGCCGATCAATTCACCTACATCGTCGCGCCTGCGGTCACAGCCCTGAGCCCGACGGGCGGTTCGACGGCCGGCGGTACTCCCGTGACAATTTCGGGCACTGGTTTCACCGGCGCCACCGTGGTTGACTTTGGCACGACCGCGGCGACGAATCTGGACGTGGTGAACGACACGACGATCACGGCCGACAGCCCGGCCGGGAGCGGCACGATCAACGTGACGGTGACGACGCCAGGGGGCACGTCGGCCACGTCTGCGGCCAATCAATTCACGTACACCGCGGCTGCCGCGCCGGTGGTCACGGGCCTGAGCCCGACGGGCGGCTCGACGGCCGGCGGCACGTTGGTGACGATCGCGGGCACCGGCTTCACCGGCGCGACGGCGGTCGACTTTGGAACGACGGCGGCGACGAATGTCACTGTGGTCAATGACACCTCGATCACGGCGGACAGCCCGGCTGGCACCGGCACAGTGGACGTGACGGTGACGACGCCCTTGGGCATGTCAGCCACGTCCGCAGCCGATCAATTTACCTACACTGCCGCGGTAGCGCCGACGGTGACGGGCCTGAGCCCGACCACCGGTTCGCAGGCCGGGGGTACGCTGGTGACGATCACCGGCACGAGTTTCACCGGCGCGACGGCGGTGGATTTCGGGACGACGGCGGCGACGAACGTGACCGTGGTGAGCGACAGCGAGATCACGGCGGACAGCCCGGCAGGGACCGGCACGGTGGACGTGACCGTGACGACGCCTGCGGGCACATCGGCCACATCTGCGGCCGATCAATTCACCTATGTCACGGCGGCTGCGCCGGCGGTCTCGGGCCTGAGCCCGACAAGCGGTCCGACGGCCGGCGGCACGCTGGTGACGATCACCGGCACGAGTTTCACGGGCGCGACGGCGGTGGACTTCGGGACGACGGCGGCGACGAATGTGACCGTGGTGAGCGACACCTCGATCACGGCGGACAGCCCGGCAGGGACCGGCACGGTGGACGTGACGGTGACGACCCCTGCGGGCGTCTCCGCCACGTCTCCCGCTGATCAATTCACGTACCAAGTGGTCGCGGCGCCCACGGTCACGAGCTTGAGCCCGACCACTGGACCGGTGGCGGGCGGCACTCCAGTGACGATCACCGGCACTGGTTTCACGGGCGCGACGGCGGTGGACTTCGGGACGACGCCGGCGACCAATGTCACGGTGGTGAGCGCTACGTCGATCACAGCGGACAGCCCGGCGGGCACGGGCGTCGTGAATGTGACCGTGACGACGCCTGGGGGCAAGTCGGCCGTCACGCCCGCCGACGAGTTCACGTACACGGTAGCCGCTGCGCCCTCGGTCACTGGCCTGAGCCCGACGAACGGTCTCGAGATCGGCGGCACGTTGGTGACGATCACCGGCACCAGTTTCACCGGCGCCACCGCAGTCGATTTCGGCACGACGGCGGCGACGAATGTCACGGTGGTGAACGACACGACGATCACGGCGGACAGCCCGGCTGGCACCGGCACGGTGAACGTGACCGTGACGACGCCTGCGGGCACGTCGGCCACATCGTCCGCCGATCAGTTCACGTATGCAGTCACAGCGGCGCCGGTGGTCACAGGCCTGAGCCCGACCAGCGGTCCTGCCACAGGCGGCACTCTGGTGACGATCACCGGGACCAGTTTCACCGGAGCCACGGCGGTCGACTTCGGCACGACGCCAGGGACGAATCTGACAGTCGTAAGCGACACCACGATCACCGTGGACAGCCCGGCTGGCACCGGCACGGTGGACGTGACCGTGACGACACCGTCGGGCACATCGGCTGTCTCGACCGCCGATCAGTTCACTTACGCAGCCGTTTCGGCGCCCACGGTGATGTCGCTGGTACGCTTCGGATTCCACATGCAGCCGACGTCTCTCGTTCTGACCTTCAGCTCGGCGCTTGACCCAACGCCGGCTGAAAATGTGAGCAACTATATGCTCATGACATCGAGTGGCACGATGATTCCCATCAAGTCGGTTGCGTACGATCCGACGGCCTTGACCGTGACGATCTTCCCGTCGCAGCTCCTGAATCTCGAGAGCTTTTATCAGCTCACGGTTAACGGTGAAGCTCCGAGCGGGCTGACAAGTTCAACCGGCGTGCCGATTGACGGTGCCGGGAACGGCACGTCCGGCACCAACTATGTCAAGATGTTTTCAGGGGGGATCGTGCAAGGCCCAGCGCCCGAATTACTTCGCACGGCACCCAGTCGATACTTTGCCGAAGCGCGGGAGCTTGCCGCGACCGACGCGCGGCTCGCAGCGGTACCCAACAGGCGGGCCATTCAGCAAGAACGGATGGCGGCCGCAGAGAAATCGATAGCTGCTGCGGTGCAACGGTTGATCACTCAAGCTGTCCGCGAGAATGGTCCGTCCGCTGCGGCAGTCGATCAATTGCTGGCCACGGGAATGCTGGATTTCACGGGAAACCCGGCAACACCAAGCACAACACCAAGCAACGCTATCGCCATCGGGATCGTTCCCGAGTTCCGGAAACGGAGTGGGAACTGAGCTGGGCTCAGGGGGTCCAAGGGCCGGCGGTCAGCAATTGCTCTGCTTGGGATCGATCCGCACAAACCGGCCTCTTCGTGAGCACGGAACTTTCCACAGTTGCTACCGCCGGCCGCCTGTACCTCAATCCGTTCGATCATTTCGTCTGCGAACGCCTGAGGCCTGAGTTACGTCCGTTACGTCGATGACTTCCGGCGTTGGTCCGAGCAAACCTCGGCGCGGAGTCGCGCCGCCTCGTGGTCCCGCTCTTGCTTGATGAGCGGCCGATTTTGGGCCACGTAGTCGAGAGCCTCGAGAAACGGCTTTCGGGGTGTCCGGTCCGTTTATCGTTTCACTCGAAACACATAGGATAAGGGAGGATTTTGGACACAGCGGGAGACGAACCCATGGCGGACCTGAACGACGGTGAATCGCTGGAGATGAACGGTTCGGGGGCGAAGCCCTACGTCCTTGACTGTTGCGGTGAAATGGTCTTGCGGATTTTTTCCTGGCACGAATCGGCGGCCAAGCGCAATCTCGTTGAATATGGACCCGAACGAGGGGACGGATAATTCTGGGAATGGCGTGGATCGGGATCGGATTACAGCGATTGGTACCGATCGCACCGACTGGGGTAAGTTCCTGTCGGCCCACCGCGATCGGCTGCGGCGGATGGTCGCGATCCGGCTGGATCAGCGGCTGCGCGGCCGGATCGACCCCTCGGACGTGATCCAGGAAGCGTTCCTCGAGGCCACCGAGCGGCGGCCCGACTATGTTCGCCAACCGGATCCGATGCCGCCGTTCTTGTGGCTGCGGTCCCTGACCCTTCAGCGGTTGCAGCTCGTGCATCGCCAGCAGCTTGGGACCAGGGCGCGGGACGCCGGGCGTGAAGTCTCAATCGACAACGAGGCGTTCCCGGCGGCGACCTCGGGGCGCTTGCGGCGCAGCTTCTGGGCCGGGACACGCGGGCAAGCGAAGTGGCGATCCGCGCCGAGCGGAAGCGACAGCTCCAGAAGGCACTCGACGGCCGGATCGGCAGCGGGGGGATGGGTGTGGTTTACGAAGCCGAGCATGAGTCGCTCAAGAGCCGGGTGGCGCTGAAGGTCATTCGCCCGCGATTCCGGGCCGACCCGAACTACCTGCGACGGTTCCACGCCGAGGCCCGCCTGGCGGCCGGGTTGCACCATACGAACATCGTCGGCGTCTTTGACTACGGCGCGCAGGACGGGGTCTGCTACTACGCGATGCAGTTCATCGAGGGTCAGACCGTGGACCGTGTTCTGGCCGAAATCCGTCGCCTCCGCGACGAGGGCGAGCACGCCCATGGCCGGCTCGAGCCCGATGCGATCTTCACTAGTACTTTCGCGAGATCGCGCGGCTGGGCGCCCAGGTGGCCGACGCCATGGAGTACGCCCATCGTCGGGGCGTTCTGCACCGCGACATCAAGCCCTCGAACCTGCTGTTCGACGCCCTGGGCAACGTATGGGTGACCGACTTCGGCCTGGCCAAACTCGAAGCGGGGGACGACCTTTCGCAATCGCGCGAGCTGGTGGGCACGCTCCGCTACATGGCGCCCGAGCGGTTCCGTGGCACGTCGGATCGTCGCGGCGACATCTATTCCCTGGGTGCGACGCTGTACGAGCTGCTGGCCTTGCGGCCGCCGTTCGAGGAGACGGACCAGATCCGGCTGATGGAGCTGATCCGCAACGACGCCCCCACCGCGCCGCGGCGGCTCGACCGGAAGATCCCGCGCGACCTTGAGACGATCGTCCTGAAGGCGCTCGCCAGGGACCCGAAGGACCGGTTCGGCTCGGCGGGCGAGCTGGCCGACGAGCTACGGCGATTTGTCGAGGGTCGGCCGATCCGGTCGCGGCCGGTGTCGTTCGTCGAGCGGTTCTGGCGGTGGTGCAAGCGCGACCCGTGGCTGGCCGGCGCGAACATCGCCGCGGCAATCTTGACGACGGCGCTGGCCATCGTCTCGACCTGGGCCGCGTGGGTCTACCGCAGTCAGCGCGACCAGATCGGCAGCGATTACGTCCTCATCCAGCAGGGCGAGACCGAGACGCGCAAGAACCTCTTCGACGCGTTGCTGGCTAGCGCCCGCGCCACGCGATACAGCCGGCAAGTCGGACATCGGTTCGATGCCCTGAAGTCTCTGGAACGCGCGCAGCAAATCGCCAGGGAGCTGAGACTGCCTCGCGACCGGCTCGATAGGCTCCGCGACGAGGCGATCGCCTGCCTGGCCCTGCCCGACCTGAAGCCCACCGAATGGAGCATCAGCCGGCCGACAGGCATGGATTCGATCACCTTCGATCTGACCATGACGCGGTACGCCATGCGGTTCCGCGATGGAACGATCTTGGTCCGCCTTGTCGCCGACGACCAGGAGATCGCCAAGTTCCAGGCCCAGTTCGATAGCGAGTGCTGGATCTTCCGCTTCAGCCCCGATGGCCGCTACCTGGCGACCGCGCATTCTCCCGGCTCCGCCCTGACGGTGTGGGACGTCGACCGACGCGCCATCGCATTGGAGGACCCGCGCCGTATCTGGAGGGGGGCCGGATTCAGTCCGGACAGCCGGCGAATCGCCGTGGCACATGAGGACGGCGAACTCCTGGTTTACGATCTGGCAACCGGTCGGCCCGACAGGCGCTGGCCCTGGAATGCAAGTCGCGTGGCGTTTCGTGCCGACGGGGCGCAAATCGCGGTTATCGACAATGAGCCGAAACCCCCCCCATGCCGGATTCTGGAGGGGGAGACCGGCCGTCTCGTCCGGATGTTCCCCTTGCAGGCTGTCGCAGATGATGTCGCCTGGAGCCCGGACGGCTCGATGCTGGCGACTCCGAGCTTTGATTTCAAGATCGACCTCTGGGACGCCACGAGCGGGACCCGGCGGGCAACTCTCGAAGGTCATGACAATAGCGGCTTGGTTGCGAGCTTCCACCCCGCCGGCACGCTGCTGGCCAGCGACGGCTTCGAGGGGCGGCTACGGCTGTGGGATGCGATCCTGGGACAACCCGTGCTGAGCTTGAACGGGAACTCCGACACCCAATTCAGCCGTGACGGACGGATCCTCGTTTGGCTCGACGACAAACTGACCATGCACCAGGTCGACCCGGCGCTCTCGTATCGGACATCTGCGCACGCTTCTGACGAGCCGATGGATTACGCAAATCCGTCGATCCGCCACGACGGTCGGGTGCTGGCCGTGGGGTCGAACCGGGGGGCAGTGCTCTGGGACCTGGCCCGTGGCACCGAGCTCACCGTCCTGCCGATCGGCAACGCCTGGCAAGTGATGTTCGAGCCGTCGGGCGATTTGCTCACGAGCGGCGACATCGGCGTACAGCGATGGCCGGTTCACCTCGACCGAGAGCGTGGTAAATTCCAGATCGGCCCACCGCGTCCGCTCACGTTACCAGCGGGCCTTGGGGCGATTGCCGAGGACCGGTCGAGCCGGATCGTGGCCAAGGCCAACTCGGATTATGCTTACGTCGCGACCCCTCTTCGGACGATCCGTGTGGGGCCGCTGGACGATTGCCGTAGCGTCGCCGTAAGCCCGGACGGGCAATGGTTGGCGACCGGCACTCACGGTCGGGGGGCGCAGGTCTGGCGCATCCAGGATGCCACGAAAGTGGCCGAACTGCCCATTGATGGGGGCACGGGGGTTAGCTTCAGCCCCGATGGAAAGTGGCTGGTGGCCGGAAATCCTCAGCGCCGGCTCTGGGAAGTCGGCACCTGGCGCGAGAAGCGGCCGATCACGGACGTCGGTGGCTGTTTCTCCCCTGACAGCCGTCTGGTGGTCGCCGTGGACCGGAACCAGGTCCTTCGCCTGGTCGAGCTCGATACCGGCCGCACGCTCGCACGGCTCGAAAGTCCCGACTTGTGCAGCGTGGCGGCGGTAGCGCTCAGCCCCGACGGATCACGCCTGGTGGTGACCACCAAGGATCGTCCGTCTCCGGCCGTGCACGTGTGGGACCTGCGGGCCATCCGCAAGGACCTGGCCGGTAGAGGCCTCGACTGGGACGCTCCGGCTTATTCCGAAGATACCCCCGCGAACCCCTCGGCACCCCCGCTGCCTCCTCTCCAGGTCGATTTCGGCAAGCTGGCCCAGCACATCGAGCATTTCACCGAGCTCCCCACGGCGCTGATCGAGCGTTATTCCGCGCGGCTTCAGAGCGATCCCAACAACGCCGACGCCTACCACCATCGCGCTCACGCCCTGGCCAAGCTGAATCGCTCCTCGGAAGCGATCGACGACTGGACTCAGGCAATCCGCCTGCGCAGGGGCGACGCCCACTATCGGGCCATGCGCGGAGTGATCTACCTGGACCTGAACCAACTCGATCCCGCGATCGTCGACCTCGAGGCTGCGCTGGCCCTCAATCCCGACCAGTACCTGGTCCGCGAATGGCTGGCCAAAAGTTGCAACGGCCGGGCCTGGGAGCTGGCCAACGGTCCGGAGCCGCGGCGCGAGCTCGACCGCGCCGTGGCGCTGGGTCGTCGGGCGGCGGACCTCGTTCCCGGCGACGCCATGTCCCTCAACACGCTGGGCGTCGCCCTGTACCGGTCGGGCCGGTACGACGAGGCCATCGACACCCTCGAGCGCAGCCTCGCCGCCGGCCGCGGCCAGACCGACGCCTTCGACCTCTTCTTCCTGGCCATGGCCCACCACCGGCTGGGACACCGCGCGGACGCTCGCACTCACTTCGACCGCGCCCTCCGCTGGCTCGGCGATCACAAGGCGCTCGATGAGCGTTGGGCCGAGGCTTTGACCGGCTTCCGCGCCGAGGCCGAAGCCGTACTCGCCCGCTCGGCCGGCGAGCTACCCGAGGACGTCTTCACCCCTGCGTCCTGAGCGCGGCCCGGCCGACTTCGGGAATCTTCGCCGAATTCCTGTCGAAACGGCCCCCCTGCGCAGTCCTCCATATATGGGGCGGCAGGGAACCGGGTGGCTGCGATGTCACCGAGCGTTCCCACACGCACGCTGTTGTGAAGAACACTCCGGCGCGAAAGGACACCTGGTGATGCAAGCACTCGCCGCCTCGACAATCCGACGCTTCATCCGCCCTGCTCCACGCGGAGGGCGCCGGCGGCCCGCAACCAGGTTCCTTTTGGAGTTGCTGGAGGAGCGGGTGGTCCCCACGATCCTGTTCACACCTCAGTACGGAGCCGAGACGGTCACAAACAACCACGGCTGGGAGATCTCCAATCCCACCGTCCAGCTCATTTTCTGGGGCTCCTACTGGCAGACGACCCCAGGGATCACTACCGAAGCCAACGACATCAGCGCTGCCGCAAGCCTGATCAGCCACAACTACTTTAGCGGGCTATCAGAGTACTTCGGCGTCACGCCGACGGTCAGCCTTGCGTCGAAGCCCGTGGTGATCACATCGCCGGACGATTCAGGCAACGTCTCCGGCCAGGCCCTGCCCGGTGACGTCAGCACCATGTTGAATAACGCCGTCTCCCTCGGCCAGGTCAGCCTGCCGCCCGCTTACGGCTCATCCGTTCCCGTCTATGTCGTGATTACACCGCCGACGACCATCGTCAGCGGTAACGCCGTTGGGTGGAACACCACCACGATTCTGACCACGCAGGAGGGGCTACTGGGGCCGTACACCTACTTCGTGCCCGAGGTCTGGTGCTCCAGCCAGTCGTTGGGCGAGTTTTCGACGACCCTCGGACACGAACTGGTCGAGAACCTGACCGACCCGGAAGATCCTACAGGGATCACAGTGACCCAGGGTGCAACCGAGGCGAACGACCCCTATTACGATGGTGCCACGAACGACCAGATCTGTGACCACGAGGCGCGAGACTGGGGTTACGATCTCGGTGGGCCGGGGGGGACGCTCGTGCAGCCGTACTGGTCGCAGCAGGACCAGGCTTACATCGTCCCTGACGGGAACTCCTTCGAGTTCACGGTGAGCGGTGGCACCCTCCACCAATTCAGCGAACCACTCGGCTCCACGCTCACCATCAACGGGGGCCAAGCCGGTGCATACACGGACGACACGATCACGGTTACCAGCACCGCGAGCGGCGCGATCACCGCTACTCTTGACGGCCAGACCGTATGGTTCAACGCGGGAGCCCTTTCGAAGATCATCATCAACGCCAATTCGGAATCCACGACGGTCAATCTCGATGGCACCTGGAGCTCCGGCACCGGCGTGACGATCAACTCCGGAGCCAACAACATTGTCGCCCTCAACGTCAGCGCCGACGCCGAGAATATCGGCAACTTCGCGGGTTCTCTCGTGACTGTAAATGACCCGTACCATCGCACTTACTTGACCCTCGACGACCAGGCGGACACTACGTTTCATACCTGGAGCCTCAATGGGTCATCTTACGGCGTGGATGGGCAGACGCTGGTGCAGTACAGCACCGGCTACCCGGCCGACGTGACAATGAACAAGGGCGCGGCCAACGCCACCGTTGACGTCAACTCCACACCATGCCCGACGTACATCAATCTCGGAGGCGGTAGCAACAACGTCAACTTCTCCTCGGTCGCCCACAACCTCAGCCTGATCCAGAGGATGGTCGATGTCACTGCTATCGGCCCGTACAACACGTTGAGCTTCGATGACCAGGCCAACTCCGCCTCGGAGAATGTCACGATCGAGGACGGTTACGTCCTGGAGACTACCTCGACCTATGTCTTCTACTCGGGGGCGTTCGAGGCGATCGATTACTTCGCCGGCACCGGCAATGACACCCTCTCGGCCGCGCCCTACTCCGAGAACATGGACGACCTCATCCCCGATATCGCCATCTACGGCGGCTCGGGCGCTGACTCTCTGACCGTCAACGACAGGGCGCACACGTTGACGAATGAGACAGCGAACCAGTACACCGTGAGCGACTCTCCGGGGGTGGGCTCGATCGCGCGGACCTATAACATCCAGATCGGAACCACGACTCACCACCTGGGAGACACCATCACCTACACGAGCCTTTCGGGCGGCGCGTTCCTCGACACTGACAGCGTCGGCACACCGGTCGACGTCGAAGGGACACTCGCCTCGATACCGACCACGGTCAATCTCGGCACCGGCAACACGACGGTGACCGTCGCCGCGGCCGGCCAGTCGCTCGCTGCGCTCGGCTCCGCGCTGACGCTCAACGGCGGGTCGGGCACCGACAGCCTGGTCGTCAACGACCAGAAGGACCCATATGCGTCGGCGACGCCCTACCTGGTGTATTCGGGACTGATCGATCGCACTCTCCCCGTCTCGCCCTACGCCGCCTTCATCTCCTATCAGGGCTTTATCGGGGGCGTGACCCTCAACACCGACAACAACGGAACTCCGGTCGACGTCGAGAGTGCCTCCGCTCCGATTACGGTGGACGTCGGCACGGGCAACACGGCCGTCAGCGTTACACCCACAGGCAAGAACCTGGGCTTGCTGGCAGGCTACCTGACCATCAACGGCGGGAGTGGGACCGACAGCCTGACGGTCAACGATTCGTTGAACCCGCTGGTGCCCATGTCCGGAGCTGGCACGTCGACCTCGTACTCGTACACGGTATCGGGCCAGTCCCTCGAGCGGACGACTTATGTCAGCAGCCGCTTCCTGCTGATGCGGTTTACCTTCTACATCAACTACGCGAACATGAACGGCGGGGTCACTCTCGACACCGATAACCACGGCACACCGGTCGACGTCGAGGGGACCTCCGCGGCGACGACGGTGAACGTCGGCTCGGGCAACACGGCCGTCAGCGTCACGGCCGTAGCGGAGAACCTGGGCGGGCTCGCCAGCAACCTGACGGTCAACGGCGGGACGGGTACCGACAGCCTGACCGTCAACGATTCACTCAACCCGTCGGAGGTGACATCCGGACTCGGCTGGGCGGAGTGGTACACGTACACGGTGACGGGCCAGTCCGTCGCCCGGTCTAGTTATTACCTCAGCGGCCTTACTGTCACAGTGACCACCCGCTCTGTCAATTACGCGAACATGAGAGGCGGGGTGACGTTCGACACCGACAACCACGGCACACCGGTGTATGTCTCCGGCGCGCCCGGGCCGGACCCGGTGACGATCGAAGGCGGGACCTGGGCTAACACGCTCGACGGCCCGGCGGTCGCTACGTCCTGGAACCTGACCGGGGCGAACGCCGGCTCGCTTGGCGGCTGGGTGAACTTCACGGGGTTCGCCAGCCTGGCCGGCGGCTCCGCGGCCAACAGTTTTGACTTCTTCCCAGGCGGCTCGCTCTCCGGCTCGATTGCGGGAGGCACCGGCCCTAACCTCTTGAACTACGCACGCGAGACCACCGGCGTCACCGTGAACCTCGCCACCGGCGCGGCGACGGGCGTTGCGAAGGGGTGACGAACATCCAGGGGGTCATAGGCAGCACCGGGCCCAACACGCTGACCGGCCCGAGCTCGGGCCATTGCCTGCTGATCGGCGGTGGCGGCGCGGCACAGATCACCGGCGGCTCCAGCGACCGCCTGCTGATCGGCGGGGGTACGACCTACGACCTCAACGACGCAGCCCTCGAAGCCATCGTGGCCGAATGGGACCGGACCGACATCGGCTTCACCCAGCGCGTTTTGGACCTGACATCCGGCGGCGGCCTGAATGGCTCGTATGTCCTGACCGCCTCCACCATCACCGAGGACGCGCAGGCCAACACGCTCGCCTCGGGCACGGGCCAGACGTGGTTCATCGTCCACTCCCGGGACCTGGTGGTGAACAAGAAGGCGACCGACATCGAGACTGTGGTCCCCTGAGCTCTCTGTAGATCGGCCTGGAGTTCGGCATGCTGTCTCCCGATCATGCTGTCCCCCGATCAAATCGCCTTGGGCCGCGTCAGTTCCTCGGCGAGCGGGTTTGGCTTGGGATTCCCGAACTTGATCAAGGTGTTGCGATCGGTGTGCAGGAAAGGTTCGGCCTGGCCGTGGACGGACAGAGTAGTGGTCTGATCGTAAGACCATGTGCCGTCGTCGTTGATGGTCACCGTGATCTCGAAACTCGTGGTTTTGAAGGCGTACTCCAGGAAGGGATTGGAGACGATGCCGTTGGTCTCAGAGCCGCGTTCCGCTTTGAGCGTGAAGCGACGCGAATCGGTCGAGGCCTGACCACTCGCCATCGCGATCTGTCCGCGCGGGATGGCAATCGTGAGCAGCACAGTGCCGGTGGCTGGCTCCCAGAGCCAGAATCCGACTTGCTCGTGAAACATAGCCACCTCGCCCGGCTTGGTGATGTGGGTGTGGTAGCGCAAGCCGTAGAAGAGCTGCGGTCCATTCGTTTGCAGGTCGATGGGCTGCAACTCGTATCGCTCGATGAAGCGCTGCTCGGCTGGGCCTTCTGCGGTGGGGTGCACGTCCACTCCGTGTTCGCCCACCCAGAGCCCGGCCATGGGTCTGAGCGGTCCCAGGTTTCGCAGTGTGTCAATGTCGGCCTGGGGCTCGGTGTAGATATCCGACGGCATCACGGTCATCGTGGATTTCCTTGACGGGCTTCTGTTAAGTGCGCTACTGATGAAACATCTTCAGACATGGCAGCAGACTGGTGCAAGGGATGAACCGCCGAGAGTAGGATAGAGGAGGGTTTTGCGCGAAGCGGGGAGACGAACCCATGGCCGACCTGAATGACGGTGAATCGGTGGAGATGAAGGGCTCGGGGGCGAAGCCCTACGTTCTGAAGAACGTGGGCGGGGTCTACTCGTGCACTTGCCCGGCGTGGCGGAACCAGTCGATCGCGATCGAGCGTCGGACGTGCAAGCACCTGCGGAAACTGCGCGGCGACGCGGCGGAGGAGGTGCGCATCGGGCTCGACGCTCCGCCGGTGGCCGGACCGAGGTGAGGAGGAGGGGGCGAGCGAGGAGAAGACGGGCCCTCCCTTGCTCCTGGCCGAGCGCTGGGACAACGCCCAGGACCTCGCCGGCTGGTGGCTGAGCGAGAAGCTCGACGGCGTTCGAGCTTACTGGGACGGCAAGTCACTGATTTCCCGGCTGGGCAATCGCTTTCACGCGCCCGACTGGTTCCTCGAGGGCCTGCCCGAGATCCCCCTCGACGGCGAGTTGTGGATCGGTCGCAAGGCCTTTCAGCGCACGGTGGGGATTGTCCGCCGGCAGGACAAGACCGACCTGTGGAAGCAGGTCCGCTACCTGGCGTTCGACGCGCCCGATGTCGACGGCGCGTTCGAGACTCGTCTTGCGGCCATCCGCGCGCACGTCGAGCGGCACAGGCCGCCGTACCTGGCAGCCCACGAGCACGTGATTTGCACTGGCTTGGACCACCTCCGCGCGGAGCTGGCGCGGATCGAGGCGCTCGGGGGCGAAGGGCTGATGCTCCGCCAACCGGAATCGCGCTACGAAGTCGGCCGGTCGCTGACTCTGCTCAAGGTCAAGAACTTCCGCGACGCCGAAGCGCGGGTCCTGGAGCACCTCAAAGGGGCCGGCCGGCACAAGGGGCGGCTCGGCGCGCTGCTCGTGGAACTGGCCGATGGGACGCAGTTCTCCGTGGGTACCGGCTTCTCCGACCGCCGAACGGGAGGCCCCTCCGCCGGTCGGCTCCCTCATCACCTTCCGCTACCAGGAGCTTTCCGAGGGAGGCGTGCCCCGTTTCCCGTCCTTTGTGCGCGTGCGGGGCGATGCCGTCGGCCCGACCACGCCGACGACCACTCCCAAAGCGGACACCAAGGTCCCGGCTCCGGCGAGTCCGACGCGCTCGGCACCGTCGCAAGCGGCCCGGCGCTTCGAGTTGATCGAGGGATCGTCGAGCAAGTTCTGGGAAGTGGCCCGCGACGGCTGCGCGGTGACCGTGCGCTTTGGCCGGATCGGCAGCGATGGCCAGGCCAAGACCAAGGAGCTCGCAAGCGAAGAGTTGGCCCAGCGCCACGCCGACGGACTGATCGAGGAAAAGGTCGCCAAGGGATATCGCGAACGCAGCGGGGCGTAGTGTCTGCTCCCGCAGAGAGAAAATGTCCGGTTCGCGTGCGATCTCCTTGTTTTTCAGACATATCGGAGCTGATCCTGCATTTCGTCAGCCGTCACTTGGTTCAGAATGAGTAGGAGGCGGCGCACGATCTCGTAAGGTGGATGGCGCGAGGCGATGATGACGCCGTAGTGGGACTGGCCCGCCGCAAGGTACGCTCGGGCGAGCGCTTTCGAAATCCGCCCGATTGTGGGTCAGGAGCGCTTCCTGCCGGCTTACCGCGCACGCAAGCTGGGCCGCATCCGCGGCTTGCAGATTGCCGGCGTCACGGGTCGTGGTGGCGACGAATCCGCGTGCCCGGAGCAAATCCGCCACTAGCACATCGACGTCCTCATCGAGGTAAAGTTCGATGAAGAGACGATTCACGACTCTCTCACCAGCGGATCGATGAGCTCATCCGGAATTCGATTCCGTTCGATATGCCGATGAATTTCCTCTTGATGGTCGCTGTAATAGCTCAGCGCGTCGAAAACCTGCGCCAGGCTCAGATGCGGCAGCCGAGTGGGGATGGTCTCCGGTGCTAAGCCCTGCCGCCACAGCTCGACGATCGCCCGGACTGGCGTGCGCGTGCCATCGATAATCGGCTCGCCGCTGAGAATCTGATCGTTGGTGACAATGTAGCGATGGGCCGTTCCGTGAATCATGGTAGTGGTTCCCCAGCATTATCTACGATGGCGGCTGACATCGAGCTGTCTGGAGAGAATTCTATCATGGCGTCCCACAAACCCGAAAGCGGCTTGGATGCCGGCCGGGCCATGTAGTCCGCGCGTGATCATGCGGGCGCCGCGATTCTGATTCCCGCTGCCTTACGAGTGCCTGACGAGACCTGTTCAAACGCCAGGTCGCCGATGAGCGTGTCGTGCGAATCGGTGTCCACAAGCACGCCCAGGAGCTGGTCGACGGCCGTGAGAACGCGGTTGGCCGGGTCTGTGGCATTCGTCGCGTGCTCGAGCGCCGTGGCTGGAAGACGTGAAGCCTTGGTGCGGGCCTGGCTGAGCCCGACGTTCGTCACCGTGAAGGAATTGAACACACTGAATACGTCCATCGGCCGGCTGTCGGTGGTCCCCGAATCGACGAGGCCGGCGTTCTGAAGTGGTGCGATGGGCGAGCCTGCGTATGTGGTGCCCGGCCCCTGGTAGGCGACCAGGTCGGGCACCAGAAGATTAGCCACGGGCGTTCCCAGGCCGGTTACCAGGTTGTACCCGGCGCTCGCCGTGTAGCCGTTGGTTCCGCTCGTGATCGCGTTGTAATCGCTTGGCGGCAGTGAGTAGAGGGCTTGCTGCGCCTGGGTGGGTGCCGCGCTATTCAGGGTTGACTCGCCCACGGTCGCGCGCCCCTGATTCACCAGGGCGAAGAGCCCGGCCCAGGCCGGCGCCGCCAGGCTCGTCCCGCCCACAAGCTCGAAGGGATTGCTCGGGTCAAGGTTGTAGGTATCGGCGATCCAGGCGCCCGTGGCGGGATCGGCGACCAGCGATACGTCCGGCGTCGTCCGGTAGCCGGTCGACTGCACGCCCT
The DNA here is from genome assembly GCA_963823665.1 of uncultured Planctomycetota bacterium. Taxonomy (GTDB): domain Bacteria; phylum Planctomycetota; class Planctomycetia; order Isosphaerales; family Isosphaeraceae; genus CAVXHV01. The sequence goes on along the minus strand of CAWGMQ010000005.1, from coordinate 1,181,698 downwards.
GCTGAAAAGCCGGCTCGGGCTCGTACAGGCTGATCCCGCCGCCAGACCCGATCAACGCACCGGCCGCGCTCGAGAAATAGCCCCAGCCGGTCTCGCTGTCGTACGAATGACCGCCGTTGAGCATCAGGCTCGTGCCGCCGACAGCGACCACATTCGGCGAGAAGGCCGGATACTCCGGGTCAGCCGCTCCATAATCGCCGGTGCTCGCGACGAAGGTCACGCCCGGCACGTTGAATGTGCTGTCGTAGATCGCCTCATCGGTTGCGAAAACAGCTTGCCCTTCGGCGAAGCCCCAGCTCATCGACACGACCGTCACGCCGGGCTGCGCGGCGGCCGTGGCGACGCCCGCCATCAGGTCCGAGAGCGACTGGCTGTTCGCTTCGACGAGGATGATCTGCGCGCCCGGTGCGATCGCATGCGCCCACTGGACGTCGAGCGCCTCCTCGACTTCCCAGTTATCCGTGCCGGCGCCGTTCGGGTCCGTGCCCGGCAGCGAGGTGGCCTGGCCGTACTGGTTCAGCACCGTCAGGAACGACGAGGCCGGTCCATACCGCTGGTACAGCGTCGGGCCGGAGTCGGTCAGGCTGAACTGCGAGTCGAACGCATCGACCGACTGGATGATGCTCGGGTCGTCGTACGCATCCACGATGGCGATCGTCTGGCCGGTGCCGTCGAGCGCAAGGGCGCTCAACCCATAGGCATCCCGGATCTGGTTGGCGCAAGAGCAACCGTGCCGGAAGGCGAGCTCAGCGTGATCGTATTGGCAACCCCGTTGCCGCTGATCGACAGCGTATCGACGTCGATGGAGGCACTCAACTCCGCGTTGCCGCTCTCGCCGAGCGCAGCCGCGGGCGCGTAGATCACGCCGGTCATCCCCGGCGCGTTGCCGCTGACGGTGAGGGCCTTGCTGTTGTCGCGCGACTGGAAGATCACGATGCCGGCGTAGGGTCCACCCGTCGGCGGAGTCAGCTTGTAGGACCCATTTCCGGAGAGCGAGATGGCGCCGTAGGTCCCGGGTGTCGTCGGGTACTTGCTGCCGGCATTAAAAATCGTCACGCCCGTGCCATTGACGCCCGCATCGCCGGAAACCGAGAACCCGCTTCCTTCGATGATGTACGTCCCGGCACTCATGGTGAGCGTGGCATTGCCCGAAACCGAGATGCCGGAGTAGATGCCGGGCTTGATCGTTGCCGACGAATCGCCGCTTACGCTCTCGGAGCCAAAGCTGGTCAATCCCGTCGTGCTCGGTTCCGCGAGCGTCGCGTATGGGTCGGCGGCAACGGCGGCACCTGTGACCGGCGCCGGCCTAAAGCTCGCATTGCCACTCCTGGAAACGCCGCCGTGCACATCGATCACGGTTGCTTTGATCGACGCGTTGCCGCTGGCCGATAGCGCGGTCGACGAGCTCGAATCGACGTAAACCCCTCCCGGCAAGTTGATCGACGCATTGCCCGAGATGCTGAGTGCTCCGCCCGCCGAGGGGTCAAGCACGATGATCGACTGGCCCACGGTTACGGTGCCGGCGGTGCCATAGCTGCTGAGGAAGTTGCCGTCGCCGGAATAGGTCGCCGTGATGGTGTGGGGCCCAGCGGCCAGGCTGGTCGTGGAGAACGAAGCCGTGCCCGACGTTAGCGCCACGCCACCGGGCGTGAGGTCAGTGCTGGTTGTGGTTTCGTAGAAATCGACCGTTCCGGTGGGTGTGCCCGAGCCGGGCGAATTGGCCGAGACCGTCGCAGTAAACGTCACGGTCTGGCCCAGGTTTGCCGAGCTGGGCGAGGCGCCGGCGGTCGTCGTGGTGCTGTCTTTGTTGACGACCTGGCTGATCGCCGTCGAGGCCGGGCTCGCATTGAAATTGCCGTCGCCGCTGGTATAGGCCGCGGTTATCAAGTGCGTGGCCGTGCTGAGGGAGCTGGTCGTGCGGGTCGCCTGATCCTGGCCGCCCACGACCGAAAGCGTGCCGGTGCCGATCGAGACGCCGTCGGGGTAGAAGGTCACGGTGCCCGTGGGCGTGCCGCTCCCCGGCGCGTTGGCCGTCACCGCCGGAGATTGTCAGCCCGGGGAGCGTCGCCACTTCGCCGCTATCGACCTGGAACACGCCCACCGCGTTGTTGCCGCCGATTGTGAGCATGTCTGAACCGGGCCCCTGGATCGTCTCTGCACCGGCCGATTCGGAGAGCTCCAGCGTGCTCGACAGCGCGATAATCTGCGGAGTGGCGAACAGGCTCGGGTCGAAATTGATCACGCTGCCGGCCTGGTTCGCGTTGGCGTTGGCCTGGGAAATGGCCCAAAGCAGGTCGCCCGAAGGGTTCAATGTGATGGCGTCGGTGCCGGAGCTAGCGCCGGTGTCGCTCGTCAGATTCACCGTGTAGTAGGTGGGGTTGCCGGAAAGGAGGACGCGAGCCTCGAGCCAGCTCAGCACTGGCCGGAAAACGCGACGGAGTACGGAGGATGAAGTGCGTACTGAGCGGGGTCGTCGCCGGCGCATGTGGGCTTCTCCTGAGCTGAAGGTGCGGATCTTTGACCGGGTACCCGGGTTGACGCGGCATGAGCCGATTTAAGAATGTTCTCATCGGCCGGCTCCAACAAAGCTAATTCCCGGTGGTTCGGTGATGCGATGGCCCACAGGAGCGCACACCGAGCGCTCGGACCTCTCGCGGGCCTTGTCTAAAGAAGGCGGTTCACTCTCAGAGCTGCCGGCGGCTGTTATACTTCACGGTTGTTATACTTCAGATGACGGTGCCGGCTCAGATTTTCACGTGTCGGGCTCGGCGATGAGCCTGGCGATTACGGCTTCGACCGTTGCTTGGTGTCGTCCTCCTTCCTTTCGGTTGACTTCGGATGCTCGGTTAGCCCCAGGAGCGACGCGGCCTCGTCGCGAAATTCACGCAGCTCATCGTCCTGTGATTTATTTTTATCCATCCACTCGACGGCCTTGTCAAACCAAGTGCGGGCCTTCACCTTGTGTCCCTGCTGGCAATGTGCCATCGCAAGGAAGAACCAGCGGACGATGTCATCGCCAGGGCTGACTGCGGTCGACTTCTCAAGAGCGTCGATCGTCGCTTTCCACTCCCCCGCGCGATAATGTGCCACGCCAAGGGTCGTCCAGTATTCTCCGTGCAGCGGCCTTGACTCCAGGGCTTGCTTCGCAACGTGGATGGCCAGTTGGGGATCGCGGAGCCGTGGGTACGGACAGGTGGAAAGTGTCCACGCCAGGGTGTTCAGGGAGTGGAAATCCCGGAGTTTTTTCAGCACGGCTATTCCTCCCCGGGCCATTTCCTCCGCATCCGTCGAACGGCCGCCCAACCGCATGAGGTCAGCCAGGTTCATCGTGCAGGTCGCTAGCTCATAAAGGAATTGCGGGGCGGATCTCACATCGTTCGGCTGCTTTTGCGCCAATGTGATTACGGATCGAAACTCAAGCTCGGCCTCGGTAGAACGGCCCATTGTCGTGAGGAGGATGCCCAGATTTCTGTGGCTCATTGCTGCAAAGCCCTGGTACTCGATCGACGTGGGGAAGTCCGTCGCCAGCTTGTCGAATATTTCAGTACTGCGACGAGATACCTGCTCGCGCTCCTTTTGCGCTCACCGCCCAGAATCAGGGCCAGGTTGCCATAAGTCGCTGCCAGGCGCGCTCGGTACGACGGAACTGAAGGCGAGCTAGCCATCAATTTTTCCTGCAGCTCGATTGCTCGGCGGTACAGTTATTCGGGTTCCGACGGGTCGTTCGTGAGTCCTCCCAACTGCGCGAGATTGTCGAGACTTCTCGCGAGTGAGCTCACGTAGTCCGGCGCGGAGGCCGATTCGGAAACGAGCTTCTCATTCACGGCAATTGCACGACTGTAACTGTTTCGGGCGTCTTGGGGACGGCTGAGGTCACGGAGCAAAAGGCCCAAGTTATTGTGCGCCTGAGCGAGTGAAGCTTGATATTTGCGATTCGAGGGTGAGTCGGCTGCAAGCTTCTCGAATAGTGCGATGGCTTTTCGCAGCTTCGTCTCGCAGGTATGAAGATCAGTCCGCCAGACGAATCGAGCCATCGCCATATGGCAGCGTGCCAGCTGATCGCGGTACTGAGGCCATGTGGGTTGCTCCGCAGACAGATTCTCCAGGCGCATCGTGAGTCGCTCAGTCAACCGCTCGGCCTCGCCCTGAGGCCCAGTTGTCCACAGCAGTCGGACAAGTGCAAGTTCGCTAATCGCGAGCTCGCTCTGGTATTGCGGGAGGAAGGGGCCATCGGTGGCGAGACCCTCGATGATTCTTGCCGATTGACGGCATGCTGACTCTGCTTTGCTGTAATCACCTAGTTTCTCCTGAATTTCGCCGACGCGACGGTAGGCCACGGCCGTCTTCAAGCGGATCGTCGCGTCTTTGCCCGCATCCCCGGCGAACCGCTCATAGTAATTTAATGCCTTCTGCAGGAACTTCCGCTGCACACCCTCCAGCGCCGCCTGCTGGGCCAGCCACTCCTCTGCCACCTCGGTGTACATATCCTCAACGGCCTGGCCGGCCTCGTCACGCGGTCTTTCCACCTCGCGCTGTTGGCGGGCGATCAACACCGTGCTGGTGGCCAGAGTGACGACGGCCAGCACAAGGAAGAGAAAGGCCGTGGCGACCACCATTCGATGCCGCCGCGTCCACTTCGTCGCTCGCTCCACCAAGCTCGGCCGTTTGGCTTTGATCGGCTTATCCTCCACGAACCGCCGCAGGTCGTCGGCCAGCTCTTGTGCGGTGGCATAGCGCGATTGCGGCTCCTTGTTCATCGCCTTCAGCAGGATCGTCTCCAGTTCGCGCGGGATTGCCGGATTGAGCCGGCGCGGCGGTGCCGGCTCCTCTTGGGCGATCCTGCGAAGTATCTCCTGCCGGTCCTGACCCTCGATGGCCGGTCGCAAGGTCAAGATCTCGTAGAGGGTCGCACCCAACGAGTAGATATCGGTCCGATGGTCCAGGTACGCGCGCTGGCCGAGGGCTTGCTCGGGGCTCATGTAACGGAGCGTGCCCAGCAAGTCGCCGGTCATTGTCAAGCCGTTGTCGTCCTGGAGCCGGGCCAGGCCGAAGTCCGTGACCCAGAGGCAGCCAGCCGCGTCGAGCATGAGATTCGCCGGTTTGATATCGCGGTGAACGACGCCGTGGCCGTGGGCGTGATCCAGCGCGTCCGCGGCCTGGATGCCGAGCATGGCGGCCATGCGCATGAACTCGCGGGTCCGGGACGAGGGGGTGGGGGAACCTGTCGCTGAAACGGGAGACCCCCGGTCGGCGGGATGGGCGGGGTCGGGAGACCCGCGCCCAACGCGCGGGGTCGCGGCCGGAGACTGGAGGGGACCGTCGCCACTTGAGAGCGGCTGCTCGATGCTCCGCCGTTCGTTGATCAACTGGGCGAGGGTCTGGCCGTCAATGAACTGCATCGCGAAGTAATGCACTCCGCGCTCACAGCCGACGGCATGGATCGGCACAATGTTCGTGTGGTGCAACAGCGCCGCGGCCTGGGCCTCGGTCTTGAAGCGCTGGAGCTGGCGCGAGTCGAGCCCGCCGGCCAAGGGCAGGACCTTGACGGCCCCCTCGGTCAGGCCCAGCACCTCGGCGATCTCGGCGATCGTAAGCTGCTCGAGATTCCGCATGACCAGAATCTCGCGGTCGTGCGGAGCCAACTGCTCCAGGGCGGTTCGGAGACGCTCGCGCATCTCGTTGCGGATCAAGGCCTGGCTGAGGCTGGCGCCGCTGGCCACCAGGCGGGCCAGGCGCAGCACTGAATCCTCAGGCAGCGGCATGGACCACGGCTCCTCGCGGGTGACGCTCCGCTTCTTCGAGCGGATGTGGTGGCGGTGCAGCTTGACCAGTCGTTCCCAGGCGAACTGCCGCAGCCAGGCATAGTACGGGAGGGGCCGGGTCCGCAGGAATTCATCCAGGTGCTGTGCGGCTTCCGCGAGCGCTTCCTGGACCACGTCGGATGGGTCCAGCCGCGCGGCGACCCCGCGATCGAGCCGCACGGCCACCATCTTGACCAGCCGGCTGCGGTGCCGTACCAACAACTGCTGGCGCGCCTCCACATCGCCTCGGGCGGTGCGCTCGATCAATTCCTCGGTGTCAGGCTGCGACACGGCCTTCATTGGGCTGTCTCCCTCAACATAACCTTCCCAAACGGCGGAAAAGGTTACAGGATCGGATGCATTTTTTTTCTGTCGTCGCTTGAGAACCCGCGGTCGGGATCATACCGGCGCGGCGACGCAAATTCGAGAGAAAACAAGGCCATCCGGGCTCGTCAGGGACCCTGAGCCGGATGAAGACGCAGTTGATCGTGTCCTTCGCCAAGGAAGCCTGAGCGCACGCGGCGGATCATCCTGGAGATTCCGGCGATTCCTGATACTCTTGACAGGCCTGATTTGTTTTGGCGACAACGCGAGCGACATGATCGGAGGCACGACCAGTGAGGCGGCCGCGAGTCTGGAATTACCAGGTGCTGGCGCAGAGGCGTTTTCAGGGCCGGCTCCTCGGCTGGCTGGCCGTGCTGGCGTTCGTGATCCTCGTATCGCTGAGCATCCGGCTGCTGTATGTGCGTGGTCCTCGCCGCGTGACGATCGGTTCCGGGCAAACCGAAGGCGCGGTGCATGAATTCCTGTTGAGTCTCGCCAAGGATTCCGCTCGCACTGAGCTCGATATTCAGCCGGAGATGGCTACGGGTACGATCGACTTGCTGGACCAGGTCCACTCCGGCGAGCTTGACTTCGCAATCGTTCACGGCGGATTTGACATGGACCACTACCACAACATTCGCCAGATCGGCGTGTTGTCGGTGGCGCCGGTCCACGTGCTCGTCAAGAAGGAGCATCACGCCGCCGTGGTTGAGGACCTGCAAAACCTGCGCGGCAGGACGATCAGCCTCGGCAGCGCCAAGCACACGGTGATGTTCTTGTTGAGCCAGGAGGTTCTTTCGTTCGTCGGGCTCGCGCCCAAGGATTACCAGCCGCTCGTGATCCCGTACGAAGAGCTTGTGCGTGAGAACGACCCGTCGCGGCTCCCGGATGTCGTCTTCATTTCGACGATGCCGCCGTCGGAAGTGGTGCGTCGGCTGGTTGTCGACTTCGGGTACCGGCTCGTACCGCTCCCGTTCGGAGACGCGTTCCGACTGACAGCCCTCCATCGTGGGGCGCTGCCACCCGTGGTCGAAGGGATCCGCAAGGAGAATATCGTCGACGCGACGATCCCGGCTTACGCATACAAAGCGAGCCCGCCCGTCCCGCCGCAAGCCATATTGACGCTCGGTCTCAGGGTCCTGCTGGTCACGAACAGCCAGACCGACCGCAGGACGGTCACCAAGGTGCTCGACCTGATGATCGCCAGCCGGTTCGCAGAGGCCATGCAGCCGTCGCTCGACGCGGGAATGGTGCGCCAGCATGCGGAGGTGCCCTGGCATCCCGGTGCGCTGGATTACCGTCTCCGCGACGAGCCGCTGATCACGGGCGAGGGAATCGGCGTGCTCTCCAATGCCCTGCAAATCCTGCTACCTGCCGGCGGAACGGTCCTGCTGTTCTGGGGATGGCTCCGTAACCGCATGCGGCTCCGCCGCGAGCTCGGGTTCGATCGTTTCATCGCCCTGATCAGCGGCGTCGAGCGACGCGCACTCGAGCTGGAGCAAAGTGGAAATCAGGACGGTTCGGCCATCCGACGTCTTCACCGAGAGCTCTGCACGATCAAGGACGCGGCCCTCGAACGCATCGCCATCGGCGAGGCCAGCGATGCCTCGCTGGTGTCGAGTCTCTTCTCGCACATCGGCGATGTCCGCGCTTTCCTCGCGCACCTCGAACGAAGCTGGGGCGTGGCGCCGCCACTCGAGGAGTGACGTTGCCGGCGCCGCTGCGGAGGCCAAGGCGGGGTATGCGCTCAGCTTCGACGTGAAAGTCGGCGCATTGGCCCTGGGCTCGGGAGTGCCCGCTGGCACGGTCACGGTCGAGAACTCGCCGCAGAAGAACAAGAAGCCGAAGGTGCTCGACGACGCGGTGAACCGCGGCCAGGTGCTCGCAAGTGGCACGATCAATGAACTCATCAACAATCAGTGAACGGTGACCCGATCGTTCAGCGTGCGCTTGAGGAAACGGTCGAATTTATTCATGTCGTGAAGCGGCGGGCCGTGACCGAAACATAGTAGACGAGGCTCCAGCTCGGCCAAGCGACGAATTGAACAGCGGTTCAGAGCGGCATCGACGGTAAAGAAGCCGGGAGGCTCGTGCAGTCCCGGCCATGATGTCACCATGTTGATCCCATTCAGGACATCGCCCACGATGGCGACACGATCCTCGCGAGATCGCCGACCTTCTGCTCGCCGATCAGCGGATTGGCCAGGATGGTCTTAACGGCTTCATCCAGTTCCAGCTTTTGATTGCGGTGAAGCCGTTTCACGGCTTTCCTGAACGATGGGGTCTGTGCTACACGCACGGCTGGTTGCCCATCAACGCCGCGGCCGGATCGGCGTAGCTCGGCCGCGAGCAATGGACTGCTAGGATTCAAACCTAGTGCGCTTACGGTCGCTCTGCCGACTCCGTGTCGGCAGCGAGCCAGACCCGGACCTCGCCCGGTTTATTGGGACCTGTCGGGCCGATCGCGGCCAAAGCCTTGCCATCGGGCGAAAACCGAACGATCCAGGGCGTGCCGCCGTAGCCTCCGAGCGTCAATAAATCCTCGCCCGTTGGAACGTCCCAGAGCTTGACGGTTTGATCGTCGCACGCCGAGGCGAGCGTGTTCCCATCGGGTGAGAAGGCCAGGATAGATAGACCGCCGCGATATCCCGCAAACTCCTTCACGAACTTCAATGTCTCGGTTGACCGCAAATAGATGACCCGCTGATTGCGATCAACCGCGGCGAGGAATCGGCCATCGGTCGACACGGTAGGAAGCGAAATGTCGGCGTGACGCGGATCAAGCGGAACCCTCTTCCTCAGCCCCGTCGTGGGATTCCACCAGCCGAGATCACCACCATGAAGGGCGGTCAACACTTCCTGCGAAGGTGTCCAGCAACTATCGTGCGGGCTATCCCATGCTGGACAAGGTATCAAGCGTTGGCTCGCGAGGCTCCAGAGCCGGTATCCCGGTTTCGGACGCACCGTGTGAAAGAGAAGGAAACGGTTGTCAAACGAGAACTTGAGGGAAATGACCTCACCGATGGCCGGATCGCGGAGGCGCTGGCGGCGACCGGTCTCCAATTCGCAGAGTGTGATCGTGTCTGGCTCGTTCGCGATCGCCAGCAGGCGGCCGTCGTGGGAAAAAGCTGACATCCAATTGGTGGCAGTCAGGTTCAGCGGCTTACGATCAAGGAGCGAGCCCGAATGGACGTCCCAGCGGGAAAGTGACCACTTGGAGCCGACCTCAAGGACCAGCAGGGTTCGTGCGTCCGTCGAGAACTCGAGATCAGTGGGTTCCGGAATCGGAAGCGCGAAGCCGTTGGGGGGCGGTTCGGGATCCCAGAGCTTGACCGTGCCGTCCTGGCCTGCGGAGGCAATGGTCTGGCCGTCGGGCGAGACGGCCAGGTTCCAGACTCGGCCGGAGTGCCCCAGGTGGACGCCTCGCTCCTTACCGGTGGCCACATCCCAGAGCCGGATCGTCTCATCCCGGCTAGCCGATAAGATCGTCCGACCATCGGCCGAGAAGCGCACGGAGTAAACGCCTTCGGTATGCCCCCAGATTTCGCGCACGAGGCGGCCGCCGGGCACGTCCCAGAGCCGAAGCGCTTGGTCGGTCTCATGCGCGGTTGTCAGTCTCGTCCCGTCGCGAGAAAAGGCCGTTCCCTGGGCGTTCTCGCTTCCCGAGAGCGCGACGATAAGAGCTCTACCGGGCCACTTCCATAGCTTGACGCCCGCTCCTCCCACGGTGGCCAGACACGAGCCGTCCGGGGACAAGATAGCGTTTTCAAGTTTCTTATCGCCGACCGAGAACGAGTCCAGCATGTTCCCGGAAGTTCGATCCCAAATCTTGACGAGACCCATCGTCCCGGCCGCCCGTGATGATCGTCTTGCCGTCTGAGGTGAATCGGGCGACGACGGCATCACCCCTGTGTGCGAGCCGTTCCAGTTGGCGATGGCCCGTCGCGATTTCCCAAAGTTTGAGCATACCGTCGTCGTCGACGGTGGCGATCGTCTTGCCGTCGGGCGAGAAGGCCGCGGCGTTGACTTCCGTTTGGGCGGCCACGATCTTCCGGACCAGTTGCCAGCGTGAGGTGTCCCAAACGAGGACAGTGCCATCCTTGCCAGCGCTCGCCAGCAGGTCGCCGCGCGGCGAAAACTCGACGGAGTAGGCGTCGCCGCGATGTCCCGCCAGGGTGCGACGTTCGGTATGGCTCCGTTGCCGGAGATAATACCAGGCGAAGCCGCGCAGGTCGTCCTCGCCCGGGCGCGGCCGATGACGCAGGAGCACCTCATCCGCGAGGGAAGTTCGATTATCTTGTATGTACCGGGGCACCTGACGGATGTCGGCGACGTACTGAGCTCGGCGTGCAGCCAACTTGCGATCGCGGACTTGATCCTCCAGCCGGCGAGCAGCCTGACGAGTTTCCCTCAAGCGGTCCTCGAACCAGTGTCTGCCACCGAGGAGCGTTCCCACAAAAAGAATTCCGAGCGTGAGCATGGCGACCGACGCGGGATGCCGCTTCGCCGCGTGCCGGAGCTTCTCCCATCGGCCCGCAGGGCGGGCGACGGTCGGCCCGCCAGCCAAGAACCGGTCGAGGTCGTCGGCAAGTTCACAACCGGACTGGTATCGCCGAGCGGGGTCCTTCTCCAGGCACTTAAGGGTGATCGCCTCGAGCGCCACGCAGATATCCTTCCGCACCCGGCGAGGCGGGATCGGGTCGTCCGCGCTGACTTGCTTCAGGATTTCGAGCTGACTCTCGCCTCGGAAGGGAGGACGAGCGGCCAAGAGCTCGTACAGAATGCACCCAAGCCCGTAGACGTCCGTGGGCGGACCGATCGCCTTGAGCCGTCCCTCGGCCTGTTCGGGGGCCATGTAAGGGGGTGAGCCAATCGGGACCCCGCTCCGGGTCTTCGGCCCGTCGCCGTCGGCGAGCCAGGCCAGGCTGAAGTCGGTGATCCTCGGCTGGAATTCGGAGAGCAGATGGTCGCCCTCGGCATCTCCTTCAACGGCTCCGGGTCGCTGCAGGAGGACGTTGCTGGGCTTCAGGTCGCGATGGAGGACGCCCCGTTCGTGCGCGTGGTGGATTGCCCGCGCTAGCGTGGCGCCGAGGTGGGCGACGTCGTGCGGCGGCACCGGCCGTGATTGGCTCGCCAGCCATTCGGCGAGCGTCGGGCCGAGGCAGTACGTCGACGCGAGGTAAGCGACCATGCCGACGCTGCCGCTTTCATACACCGGGACGATGTTGGGGTGGTCGAGCGTCGCGGCGGCGTGCGCCTCGCGGAGGAACCGCTTCCGTGCCTCGGGCGTTACCAGAGTCTCGGGCTGCGGGACTTTGAGCGCGACCTGGCGCCGCAGTGCCGGGTCCCAGGCGAGGAAGACGACCCCGAACCCACCTTGGCCGAGCGTCTTTCGGATCTGGAAACGGCCGAATTGGGCGGGGCCCGCGACTTCGGGCGGAGCAGCGTCAGCATCGGCTCCAGGCTTAACAAGCCCGGTGGGCGCCCGGTCCGTCCGGCGATCCGCGTGTGAGGCATCGCGGGGCCAGGCATGTTCAACGAGTGTCAAAAACGCCGCGATCCGCTCCCACTCGGGCACGAGATCGGCGTCGACGGACTCCCCAAGCTCATCGGGCGGTGTCTCGCGGCCGACGGCCAACCGGTCGTCAAAGGCGGCCATTGCGTCGGCCAGCCGCCGCTCAGCGCGCGTCGCCTCGTCGCCGCTCATCGCATTGGTCCGTGAATCTCCATTTCTTTCTTCAACTGGCGAATGGCCCGGCTCCAGACCATGCGCACCGCATCCGCGGAACAGTGCATCCGCTGGCCGATCTCGTCCCACGGAAGTTCGTCCTGGTGCCGATAGCGCACGGCCTGCCGGTAGTGCTCGGGCAAACGCGCCATCGCGCGATCGAGGGCCTGAGTCAGTTCCGATCGCATTGCATGGCTGCTTGGCGATGGCACCCGACTCGCAAGAATGTCACCCTGCTCTTCCGACGCGACGCGCAAGGTCTCGATCGCCACCTCGCGCCCGAGGGCGCGCTTCCCGGTCGCAACGTAGGCGCGCCGCACGTTCGAGAGCCGGCATTCCAAGATCTCGCGCAGCCAGGCTCGCATTTCGGCGTTACTCGTCCCCCGAAACCCGGCCAGGTGCCGCTGTGCCTCGATGAACGTGTCCTGCACGAGGTCCGATGCCCCGAACTTGGCTTGGAGCTCTGGCCCGATCATCTCGTTGGCGATCAAAAGGAGATACTGCCGGCAGCCGTCGAGTGCTGGGTGGGGAGTGTCGATCTCGGATGAAACCCCGGTATCGGACGCGGAAGTCAAGCCGAGCGGTTGGGTGCCGATCTCACCCGGAACATTCGTCTTGGAAATGACCGTCATCGTCCCTCCCCGACTCGCAAGCGTGGTTCGTAGCACCGAGGGTTTCGACCATCATACCCTGCGGAAGGGGCAACGGCGAGACTCGTCCGCGCGACCTTTTGCCGTTGGCACGGAGGCGCCGCAGAGACTCCCGGAAGATGCTCAAGAGTACGGAATTCTAGAAACTGTAATTGCCGCGTTCGCTTCTCGGTCGCGCGGTGACTTTAGAGGCAGGGAAACACTCGGGACCACACGCACCGTCCCGACCGTTCGAACTTGAAAAGGTGTTCCGATGAAGCGTTCACAGTGGGCCTTTTCGGCGACAGTCGCGAGCTTTCTACTGGCCTCCGGGTCGGCGAACGCCGACCTGGTGCTCGCCATCGCGGGAGCTGACATCACAACCGGCGGAACTGCTCTGGCCGCATCCAATGGCTTGCCCGTTACCGGGTCTTGGAGCTATTATCCCGGTCCGCCCGTTGTTGTTTCTCCGACTCCACTATTCGCACCCAACTATCCTGGCACACCGATCTCGGGTTCGGTTTCCTTTGGGGCATCGGAATCGGTCTCGTCCTCGCTGATCAGCATGGACACAAACTTACAGCTTTCCCAGAGCGGCGGTCCGTCTACCTATACCAACGGTATCGCCGGGTCGGTAATCGCCCATGCCACTGAGGTCGCCCAAATAACCCCCATACTGCCCGGTGAAACCCAGTACTTTTATGTAAGCTATCAAGGTGAAGTCAAGGGGTATGTTGCGCCCGGCGACTCGATCGCATATCAGTTGTATGGTTCCGGCGCCTTGGCAGTTCTCAATAATTACGCGAGCGGCGTGATAACAAGCCCCGGTAATTTTGACATAAGCGTCAAGAGCCCGCCAACTTTGTTCGCTTACGAATACGGAAACGTTATCTATAACCCACAGGGCGTTATCATTTATCCGCCTGGTATAGATGTAAGCATCACCATGCAAGCCACGTTCACGAAAGAGTCGGCAGGGTCGAGCTACATTGACTTCGACCCGGAGGCGGGTTTTGTCGTCAGTAATAGCGCGATACCAGAGCCATCGAGCCTGGTGCTGTTTGCGATGGGCATCATCGCCGTGGTCGGCAGCGTCAGTCGCAGTGTCAGCAAAAAGGCCGAGGAATCGCGGTTGAGTTGACGAGAACGTTTCCTTCCTCCGTTGCTATAGCGAATCGTTCGCCGCCTTTCCTGATCCCGCCGCGTCGGTTCGTCGCCTGCAGGTGCATCGAACTCAACGAAAGGCAATGGGTCATGGCCTATCGAAATCTCAACACGCAGTTCGAGCCGCTGGAGCGGCGTGCTTTGCTTTCGCACGCAGGCCCCGGAGCGTCGCCTGATGGCGTGTCGAAAGGAAGGGCCATGAGCCCGGCGCTGGTCGGATCGATTCAGGGCACGGAGACGATTTCAGCCCAAGGGTATCAGATTGGTGGGACGGGCGCAATGACGCCCCTGGGGAACGTCACTGCGACCGGATTCTTTGGCGGGGGTAAGGGTGCCCTGAACGACAAAGGAATCTTGACGTTTTCCAACAGCCAGGGAAGTCTGACGTTGTCCTTGAAGACGCATGGGTATTTCCCGCTCCGACGTCAAGACGCGGAGGAAATACGTGCGACGGTGCAGGTACGCTCCGCAACCGGGAGCTACACCGGCATTCACGTCGCGGGGACGATCAATCTTGTCAACGGGATCGTGGGGTTCCGCGGGGGATACCACCCGCCTGTCCCCTTCAACGCCCACATCAGTCTCAAGCCAACGAAATAGGAGGAACCTCACCATGGCGAGTCGCCGGTTGCCCGCGCGAGCAGGGCGCCGAGGTGAGCGACGTCGTGCGGCGGCACCGGCCGTGATTGGCTCGCCAGCCATTCGGCGAGCGTCGGGCCGAGGCAGTACGTCGACGCGAGGTAAGCGACCATGCCGACGCTGCCGCTTTCATACACCGGGACGATGTTGGGGTGGTCGAGCGTTGCGGTTGGGGGCCGAGGTACCGCGGAGTCTTTCCAGAACAAGATCATCGGGACGAGATTAAAAAAAAAACGAAATCGCCGCGTTCGCTTCTCGGTCGCGCGGTGACTGTAGGGGTAGAGCCGGCGTTCGCCTCGTGACTGTCACTGGCGGAATGTAGCCCAATCCGCTGACGGGGTCTTGCTGTCCCATGCATTGTTTGCGCAGACGGCGCGTTTTCTGCCCTGTGTTTGAGCAGGTCGAGAATCGTTGCTTGCTGGCTAGTAGCACATCCATCATCACCACGGTCGCCGGCGAGGGCTACCGCGATGGTTACAACGGTGATGGCGGGCGAGCCACCGCCGCCGAGCTCGATGGCCCCTATAGCGTCGCGGTGGACTCGCTAAGCAACCTTTTCATCGCCGACCTCTCGAATAATGTGATCCGCGAGGTGAACCACGCCACCGGGGTGATCACGACGGTCGCCGGCAACGGTACCGCTGGTAATACCGGTGACGGCGGTCCGGCCACCGCCGCCGAGCTCAACGCGCCGTCTGGAGTCGCAGTGGACTCGGAAGGCAACATTTTCATCGCCGACACTCTAAACGCCGTCATCCGCGAGGTGAATCACACCACGGGCGTTATCACGACCGTAGCCGGCGACGGTAACTTTGGTTACAGCGGTGATGGAGGCCCGGCGACCGACGCCATGCTCGGCAGGCCGCAAGGCATCGCGCTGGACTCCGAAGGCGACATCTTCATCGCCGACCCCGGTGACCAGGTGATCCGCAAAGTGAATCTCACCAGCGGCATGATCACGACGGTCGCGGGCGACGGCACTTTCGGCGGTGGCGGCGACGGCGGGCCCGCCACCGACGCCCAACTCAGGTACCCTAGCGGCGTTGCGGTGGACTCGGTAGGCGACGTCTTCATCGCGGACTACGGGAATTCCGCGGTCCGTGAGGTCAATCACGTCACCGGCGTCATCACTACCGTCGTCGGCGACGGCAACAATGGATACAGCGGTGACGGTGGCCCGGCCACCGACGCCTCCCTCGATTTGCCCGTCGGAATAGGGTTGGACACGGCGGGTGATCTTTTCATCGCCGACACATACAACAACGTGATCCGCGAGGTCAATCAGACTACGGGCGTGATCACCACCGTTGCCGGAGACGGTACCGGTGGTTACAGCGGCGACGGCGGACCGGCCACCGCGGCCGAACTCAGCAGGCCCGAGGCCGTCGTGGTGGACGCGCAAGGCGATCTTTTCATTGCCGACGTTGGCAACGACGTCGTCCGGGAGGTGTCCGCCACTGCCACGCCGACTCCAATACCCACCAGCCTTGCGGCGGTTTCAGCGAACGCGACCTACGGCGGTACGGCCACCCTGACGGCGACTCTGAGTGCCGGCGGATCGCCCGTGGTGGGCCAGCAGATCGCTTTCACTCTGGACGAAGCCGGCAACACCACGTTGGCCGGCATGGCGACAACCAATGCGAGCGGGATCGCCACGTTGGCCGGTGCGAGCCTGCACAGCTTGAGCGCCGGCAATTACTCCGGCGCGGTGGCGGCCAGCTTTGCCGGTGACTCGACCGACGCCAGTAGCAGCGGCAGCGGCAACTTGACCGTGAACCCAGCCCAGGCGACCTTGACGTTCAGCGGATTGAGCTTCACATATGATGGCACGCCCCACACAGCGACGGTCAGCACTGACCCCGAGGGCCTCGCGGGCGTGACGGTGACTTATTCGCAGAACGGCGTTGTCGTGCCAGCACCGACGCAACCGGGCAGTTACTCCGTTGCCGCGACACTTGACAATCCGAACTACACGGCCGCGAGCGTCACCGGCACCCTGGTGATAAACCCCGCGGCGCCAACCATTATTGGCGAGCGACCGATCTTCCGCCGCAAGACCAAGAGGAACGGCGAGCCCGTCGGCCGCCCGGTCCTCACCGGATTCATGTTCGAGTCCAGCGACCCGCTCAATCCCTCGAGCGCGACGACCAGTGCAAATTATCGAGTCGATTCCGTCGCGTCCAAGCGGGTCAAAGGGAGAATCCAGCTCAAACTTCATCCGATCAAGGGTTTCTCGGTCGCATACAGCGCGGAGAGCGACGCGATCATCCTGACGTTCAACGGCAAGCAGACATTCCCGACCGGGGGTCAGATCACAGTGGTCAGTGGTCCCTCGTCCGGCGTCACCGGCATATCCGGCACTGGACTCGACGGAAGTACCGTTTTCACCATTGCGGCGGGTGGGAAGGAGATCAGCGCCCTTTGATTATTGCCAGCACATGAAGATTCGGACCGTCCACTCTGACGGGGCCGCGGACACGGTCTCGATCCGCCTCGCCAAGCCTCACAAAGGACAACTCAAGGTCCCGCCTGAAGGCATAATCGAGGCCACCGACGAAACGTCGAGCGACAGTAAACTCCCGGAGGATGTCCGCTGAGTGGCGCGAGTCGCGTCGCTTGAGAATCGCCAAGAGCCACGGAGATGTTCCTGTGTCCCGCAAGCCTTCCAACCGAGCCCATCGGTTTTCCCTGGAGCCTCTCGAACCGAGGACGGTGCTCTCGGCCGTGGTTGCCGGGCCGTTTGCACAAGACCTCTGGCCGAATGGCCAGATTCCGTACGTGATCGACCCGTTGATCAAGGATCCGTCAGGGATCATCCAAGCAATCAACGAGTATAACGATGAAACCGATACGCAGTGGATCCCCCGAACGAACCAGGCTGGCTACGTTGACTTTGAGTATGCGGACTTGCCAGGGGAGAATGAAGCGCAGGTCGGCTATCAGCAAGGGGTTGAGCAATACGCCGGTATCAACGACCTCGACCTGACCTACATTATTCTGCATGAGATGGGCCACGTCCTCGGCTTTTGGCACGAACAACAAATGCTGGACGCGAGTAGTTATATTATCATTAATAATCAAAATCTCCTGGCTGCTGATGCCAGCGTTTGGGCGCCGTTTCCTGCCGGCTTCGTGAGGGACGTCGGGCCCTTCGACTATTCCTCGATCATGCTCTACAATGGATATGTCGGTTCGGCAAATGGTCTCCCAGTCGCCACGGAACTCAACGGGACGCCGCTACCCCAGAACACCGTCCTGAGCGCCGACGACATTGCCGCAATCGACACGCTTTACCCGGTACGACCCGGCCAGGCCCAGGTCCCGCGGAATGTTACGGCTTCGGATGCTTCGACGAACCAGATCCAGATCACCTGGACCGACACGAATGCAGGCCAGGCGACTTACACTGTGGAACGCGCCGTCGCAAATGGCACGTTCGAGCCGATTGCCACGCTTCCGGTTGGGAGTACCTCTTATATCGACGATGATGCCGCCGGCGCGACTCTTTACGAATACATGATCGTCGCGGCGACCGCGGCCAACGTCCCAGCCGTTTCGCAGATCGTCTACGCCGCGCTTCCGTCTGCCGCGCCGACGAATCTGACTGGGTCGCTGTCCGGCGGGATGCTTAGCCTCCAATGGACCGATCATACCGGCGGTGCTGCGCCCTACGTCGTCGAATGGTCCGTGGATGGCAGCGCGTTCCAGTCAATTGGTTCCGTCGAACCGGGAACGACGACCTACACGGTGCCAGCGCAATGGACCGAGGATCTGTCCGAGAATCAGTACACATTTCGAGTTCAAGCCCAGATGGGGGGGCCTACCACGCAAGTGCCGTTATGGGACTCCGACGCCTCGAATACACTGACCGTGGGCCCGACCAGCGGCGGGGGCGGCGGCGGGACCACTGGAGGGGGCGGCGGCGAGGCGGCCGCGCCCCAGGTTCTCGGTGTGGTCGAAGTCCAGCAGACAAAGAAGAAAGTCAGCGCAGTGACGATCGCCTTCAATGAGGCGATGGCGCCCGACTCGGTCAACAATCCCGCCCTTTACAGAATCTCGGGAGGTGTGCCGAGGCGAAGGAGGGTGGTCTTCAGCAAGAAAGTGAAGATCAAGACCGTCCTTTATGCCGAGGCCACGGACACCGTCTCAATCAGCCTCGCCAAGCCGTACAAAGGGGAGGTTAAGGTCTCGCTTGACGGGATGATCGACGCCACTGACGGAGCGTCGAGCGAAAGTGCATTCACCGAGGTCGTCCGCTGAGCGGCAGACTGTCCTGCTGACCTGAGATCCGAAATGATCCGGATCAAGTCGTGCCACTCGGACGGGTCGGTAATGCTCGCCTCCGGCACACTTGCCTGTACGCACGGGTCGACCTCACGTGCGGCTGCGAGAACCAGTTCTGTCGGGCGCCCCGCACGGTCTCTGGAAAACGTACCGAAGCCCGAACGGTGTGCGTCCTTCGGTTCCAAATCGCCGCCATTCGTGGACTCACTCGCGGCCGGAGCCGACGGAAATCTCTGGTTCACCGCGGGCTTGGGCAAATCCTTCGTTTTCGGCCGGATGTCCCCGAGCGGCGCCGTCACTCAGTTCCCGATGCGTGGCCTGTTTACCGGGTCGGTGGACAACGGGTCGAGCGCGAGCCTCGTCGTGAGCGCCTTGGGAAACAACCTTTCGCAGAACGAAGTCCTTAAGGTGTCGATGGCCGGCGCCATCGCGCAACAAGATCCCTGCGGCGATTTCCGACTCATTCAGGACTTATCTGGGTCCGGCGGACGGATCGCTCTGGTTCTCGGACGGGATTTCGACGTCCTTCAAGATCGGCCGGATCACGGCAAGCGGCGTGGCCACGTCCTATAACCTGTCCAAGTTCGTGCCCCTTCGACAGCACTTTGTTGATTCGATGGCCCTCGGACAGGATGGTGACCTGTACGTGCTCGATACAGTCTTGGGTACGAACGGCAAATTCACCGCGACGGTCTATCGCCTCTCGCCGAGCGAGCTCGCACCGGTCCGCTGAGCATCGCCTCTTCACCGACTGACGAACCTGCTGCGCGCGACGAAGAAACAGCCGAGCGAGTGCTCGTCGATGTGGTCCCGGGCCGGACCGTGGCCATGGGCGAACGCCCCAAGAGGCTCGATTGAGTCCAGGATAAAAACCAGTCGCATCCCGGTTTCACTCCCCGTCCCGGTTTCACTCCCATATGCGCTCGTCTGCTGGCGAGGGAAAATCACGGTCGGTCTCTGTCCGCGTCATCGCAAACGACGGAGTCGGGCCTTCCTGGGTGCGTGGCTCCTGGGACTGGCCGGCTTTCTTTTGTTCCTCGTCACCACGGTGGCTCTTACCCAGGGCCTCTCGGTAACCGAGACCGAATTCCTCGAGAAGATCCTCTTGCTCATCGGGTGCCTCGTGACATTCGTCGCGATCATCGCCGGGTTCTTCGCCACGCGCCTACTCGTGCCCGCGCGAATGGATGAGGATTTCATCTGGCTGAAAAAGGTCGCACGCGAGTATCTGGCGACATTCTCGGATTGGAGCGTGTGACGGCACAGATTTTGTTCTCGCGGTCTGTTCAGAATCGCAAAAAGCTGTACCTCGATTCCAGGCGCACCGCTTCATTGAAATCGCTGATCATCTTCTCCTTTTCACCCCTGCGCCCCCAGAATGAGGCGCGGTGTAACAAGGTCAGCACGTCCTTTGGATCGAGGCGGAGAGCTTTTTTGTAATCAGTTAGCGCTTTGGCGTCGTCTGATTCGTGACTCCATGCGCTGGCCCGAAATCCGTAGGCGAGGGCGTACTGCGAATCGAGGCGCAGCGCTTCAATTCGGCTATCCGAACACACCCGTGCATAAACACAGCAACAAAACCAGAAGGAGAACGAGAGGAGCGAGTCCAAGTGCCCGGTTCGCCGGCTTGAGCTCGTAAAACCTGGCTATAACCAATCCGGCCGCTATCATTGCGAACACAGCGCTCACGGCAGTGCCAAACAACAGCGGGTAGACCTTGCCCAAGCCCTGGCCAGCGGGGTCCTGTCGCGGATCAGGGTACTTATGGCGCAGGTAAGAAATGAACAGGCCATGGCCAAAGAGCACGAACGACGTGAGCGACGCGCGTGTGACGGATCCCATTTTTGTTTTGAACCAAAGCCACAGCACGCTCGCGAGAACGAGCAAAAAGATCACGCTGCCGAGGAGCTCCGCGTCGAGTGCGGCGTTCATGATTTACCTCGCTGAGCTTGAGAAATGCTGGCGCGACGGCGATTTGTCTTCTCGGTCGCGCAGTTTCAGCCGTCTGGAAATCGATACAGGCTCTTACCTCTTGGTCTCGGGCCATCGAAGTAGCGCGAGGTCAGGCCAGTATTCGCCGTTTCGTCGCCGGGCCCACCTCGCCCCGCTTGCCGCCGGCCTGCTCCGGCGGCATGTAGCTGGGCGTCCCCATGATCTGACCCGAACCCGTCAGACCGCTATCGCCCTGGACCCTCTTGGCCAGCCCGAAGTCGGTCACGCGGGGATTGGCGTTTTGATCGAGAAGGATATTGCTCGGCTTGAGGTCACGGTGAATCACGCCTCGCTGGTGAGCATACTCGATGGCCTCGCTGACGCGACGGATCAGATCGGCGGCCTCCAGGGCAGGCAGCGGCCCGTCGGCCAGTCGCTGCGCCAGGCTCTGGCCCTCGACGAAGCCCATACTGAAATAATGCTGGGTGTCGTGCTTTCCGACCTCATAAATCGGCACGATGCCCGGATGATCCAGGTTGGCGGCCGCCTCGGCCTCGGTGTAAAAACGTTTGACATCGGTTTGGTCGGCGAGCTGGCCGGCGAGGATCATCTTGAGTGCCACGGGCCGGTTCAGGCTCACTTGCCGGGCGCGGAACACAACGCCCATGCCGCCTTGGGCGATCTCGCCGCTGATCTCGTAGTCGCCGAAATAGCGGATCTTACCGGGAGGCGCCTTATCCGGCCTGGCACGATCGGTTGAGCCGAGATGTGCCGTCGGATCGTCATGGGGAGGCCAGGAGATCTCGTCCTGCACCGTTTGGCGAGCCAAGTCCAGGTCCAAGCCGCGGAGGTTATGGCTGGGTCGGTCGCTCATCTAGGTTCTTTCCGGGGGTCCGAAGTCCATCAAACGCCCAACACCTGGCCCGGTCTTCCAAGGCCAATGACCAAGACTCCTGCGAGGTAGATGTTCGTTTAGCCAGCAAATGTGACATCGCGTTCGCGATGTAGCGTTTCGAGGGACCCCTGCCGATCACCGCTACCCTGAGCCGCAATACAATCGTTGATCACGACAGTGCATTGGCCGAACACCGAAACCGGTGCTGATCGGCCACCGGCGGATTCAGCTTCGTCCGCCGCGGTCCTGTTGACGATCAGAAATCCTAGAACCGTCATCACACAATCGGGCTGACCGGTTTCAGAACCGCCATCGTACGTTGGCTTTCGGGCCACGTCGATGCGTCGGTCCCATTCAAGCCGATGGCGGGGCAGCAGGAAAGTGACCGACTAACATCTCTGCCAACAACCGGACAGAACTTACACCATGGCGAAATGGCACGTGGTTTTGGCACACCTGCACACCGGTATGGGCATAGTCGTGTATGGCGGGCTACGGGAGGATCCACCGGTTGTGGCAGAGCAGACCGCGACCAAGACAAAAGTCGATCGGATGCTTGAGCGCTATGAAATGGAGGACTGAAGCACGATGCTGGTGCGGTCTGACCGACACAGTGCTTACTCGCTCCGCTCATCGATTCACGAAGTCGGCGATCGCGATCATCGCCAGCCTAATGAAGCCCACGGCCGCAATCGGCAGGCCCGCGACGAAGCAATACGTGGCGATTCTTACTTTCCATTCCGCGCCGCCACCAAGCCCGATGCCTAATCCGCCGAACCAGAGCAGAAAGCCGATGGGGATCAGGCTGAACGCGGCGAGAACGGACTTCCGCGGCCAGCGGCCCTTCTCGGGGACTGGCGGAAGAGGGGGATCGGGGCGTCCGGTCCAAAGTGGTTCTTGCATTCGTGTTCTCGAGATCGTGCTGGTATGCCCATTGAGGGAGAGGATCTCCTCACCGGTCGCGGCGTCCCAGATCTTGAATGTCTGATCGATGGCGGGTCCGGCGAGCCGCTTGCCATCGGGGCTGAACACCACCGCGCTGACAGACTGGCTGTGGCCCTTCAAGCTCACGATCAACGAAGACTCACTTCGAGGTAGATGCCCGTTTTGGGTTCGACTGTGACATCGACCAATTGTATGGCCAACCCTCAGCGGAAAGTAAGAGAAGTGACTGGATGACGTAAGTTGAGCGCGCGCTGCGCGTTAAGTGGAGACGATCGGAATCGAACCAGTAACCTGCTGGTTGTAAACCAGGCGTTCTCCCCATTGAGCTAGGTCGCCGATTGAGGAGATTGATGATAGGAGTGTGCACGATTATCGATCGTGGGAGCTGATGGGTTACATCGTGTGGAAATGTGTTCTCCGATCCATGTGTGGGCGGCGACCCTTCGGGTGCCCGGCGACCCGCGCCCAAGGTGGCGTTCCCTGAGCGGAGCGAAGGAACGGGAAAGTCCGCTGGTTCTGCACCCACGTCATCGCGGAGAGGCGGCCGCGAAATCCGCCCACCCTGTCCCCGGTGGCGGTGTTCTCGCAGTCTATAGGTTAGGATGGTGATGATGAGCCAGAATTCGCGTGATGTGTTCCCCGAGCCCGGCGGCGATGCGCGCGACGGCCCGGATTCCTGAGGCCGGTTGCTGGAGCGGCATCGGGCCCGCCTGCGCAAGCTGGTGGCCCTGCGGCTCGACCCCAGGTTGCGGGGGCGGGTGGATCCGTCCGACGTCCGCCAAGGCGGGGCTGCTGGTACTTCCGCCAGCACCGGACGAGGCCACACGGCTCCTGGCGATCGCCCGGGCCGCCGTCGAACGCGCCGGCCCGGACAATTCGGCGGTCGACTGGTTGCTCCTGACCCTCGGCCTCGCCGAGTACCGCGCCGGCGATACCGAGGCGGCCTTGAAGTCACTGGACCCTTGCCTGGAGCGCGGGCCCGATCGCATCGTCAGTGTCCCGGCCCTTGCGATCAAGGCGGTGGCCTTGAAACGGCGAGGCCGGTCCGAAGCGGCGCAGGATTGCCTGGCCCGGGCCGAGCGGCTCATCGCCGAGCCCTCGGCACCCCAGGCACCGGGGGGCTGGCCCGACCGGCTGATCGCCCGCCGGCTGGCCGGGGAAGCGCAGGCCGTCGTTCGCCTCGACCCGATATTCCCGACCGACCCATTCGCTCATTGATCTCCTTCTCTGTCACGGCTCGGGATGAGACAATGGCTCCGCTTCGCTGTCGTGAAAGTGATCGGTCGCTGTCAGGGATCGAACGATGGATGAGACGAAGGGCACGCCCGAACCGGGAGCATCTCAATCGCCGGGTGCCGCGGCGAGTCGGTCCTCGGATGAGACAAGGAGCGTCGCGGAAACGGCCGGCTCGCAACTGCCCGCGCCTGGCTCGGGTGGCTCCAGGGAAGGCGATCCCTCCAAGATCGGGCGCTACCGCGTCATCCAGCGGCTGGGTCAGGGCGGGTTCGGGACGGTGTATCTTGCACACGACGATGATCTGAATCGCCCGGTCGCCGTCAAGGTGCCAAACGCGGAGCGTATCACGCGCGCGGAGGATGCCGAAGCGTTTCTGGTCGAAGCCCGAATTCTCGCCAGGCTGGACCATCCCCATATCGTGCCGGTGCATGACGTGGGTCGCATGGAGGGCGGACCCTGTTTCGTGGTGTCCAAGTTCATTGAAGGTAGCGACCTTGCCGCCAGGATCAAGGAAGCGCGCCCCAGTTTTCACGCGTCGGCGGCAATGGTGGCGACTGTCGCCGAAGCCCTTCATCACGCTCATACTCACGGCCTGGTCCACCGGGACGTCAAGCCCGGCAATATTCTGATCGATGGCTCAGGGAAGGCGTTCGTCGCCGACTTCGGTCTCGCGCTTACGGACGAGGACTTCGGGATCGGTGGTGGGCTGGCTGGAACGCCTGCGTACATGAGTCCCGAGCAGGCTCGTGGCGAGGGGCATCGTGTTGATGGGCGGTCCGACATCTTCAGCCTGGGCGTGGTGTTCTACGAGCTCTTGACCGGGCGACGACCGTTCATAGCCAAAGCTCAAGACAAAGACGAAGCGCGCAACGAACTGCTGGATCTCATCGCCGCGACCGAAGCCCGCCCTCCGCGCCAGGTCGACGACACGATTCCCAAGGAACTGGAACGAATCTGCCTGAAGGCGATGAGCAAGCGAGCGGCGGACCGGTACACGACCGGGCGTGACATGGCTGAGGATCTGCGGGCCTTTCTCCCGACCGTCACGGGAGTGGTCGCGCCTGCCGCCTCGTTCGCTCCGGTCAGCCCGCCACCCGGTTCAACCGATGTGGTGACACCGGTCCCACCGACCTCCAAGCAATCGGCCTCCGACAAGCAATCGGCCTCCGACCAGTGGCCGATCAAGATCGTCCCAAGAGGCCTGCGATCGTTCGATGAGCATGATGCCGACTTCTTCGTGGAATTGCTTCCCGGACCGCGGGACCGGGACGGACTGCCAGACAGCATCCAATTCTGGAAGCGAAAGATCGAGCAGATCGATCCCGACCTGACCTTCAAGGTCGGGCTGATCTATGGTCCCTCGGGCTGCGGCAAGTCATCGCTCGTCAAGGCGGGACTCTTGCCCCGGCTCGGCAAGCACGTCCATGCGGCTTACATCGAGGCGAACGCAGAAGACACCGAAGCTCGATTGCTCAAGGGTCTGCGCAAGGTTTGTCCTTTACTGCCGAGAGGATCGGGGCTGGTTGATTCGCTGGCAAGCGTGCGGCGAGGTCACGTGTTGCCATCCGAGCGCAAGGTGCTGCTGGTCCTGGACCAGTTCGAGCAATGGCTCTTTGCCAGGCGACGTGAGGAGAACACGGAACTGGTCGCCGCGCTTCGTCAGTGCGATGGCGAGCATCTCCAGGCGATCGTGATGGTACGCGATGATTTTTGGATGGCCGCCACGCGATTCACGAGGGGTCTGGAGATCTGTCTCCTCGAAGGGCAGAACTCTGCGGCCGTCGATCTCTTCGACCTTGACCACGCCCGAAAGGTGCTGGCGGCATTCGGCCGGGCATTCGGCAAGCTCCCAGAGAACGCGTCGGATACTTCGAGCGAGCAGAACGAATTCCTGAAGGAATCGGTGAGTGGACTGGCGGAAGAAGGGAAGGTCATTTCCGTCAGGTTGGCGCTCTACGCCGAGATGATAAAAGGCAAACCGTGGACTCCCTCCACGCTCAAAGAAGTTGGCGGCACGAGGGGCGTGGGTGTCACATTCCTCGAGGAAACATTCAGCGCCTCGACCGCGCCCCCCGAGCGTAGACTGCACCAGACCGCCGCCCAAGCGGTGCTCAAAGCCTTGCTTCCCGAAAGCGGCACTGACATCAAGGGACAGATGAGGTCCCGCCAAGAATTGCTGGACGCCTCCGGCTATGGTAGCCGCCCCAACGACTTCGACGACCTGATCCGAATTCTCGACAGCGAAATCCGCCTGATCACGCCGACCGACCCGGAAGGGAAAGAGGCGAACGGCGATTCCGCGCCGCAGACCAGGCCAGGGCAGAAATACTACCAGCTCACTCACGACTATCTGGTTCACTCGTTGCGAGAATGGCTGACGCGCAAGCAGAAGGAAACTCGCCGGGGCCGCGCGGAGCTGAAACTGGCGGAACGCTCAGGCTTGTGGAACGCCAAACCAGAGAACCGCCATCTACCGACAGTCTGGGAATGGCTCAGCATCCGCACGCTGACAGATCCGAAAAAGTGGACCTCACCGCAGCGGGTGATGATGTCCAAGGCGACCCGGTTGCACAGTCTCCGATCTGCGCTCGCTATGACTGGTCTCGTCGCATTGATTTCCATCGGAGTAGTGGTTCGCACCCAAGTTGCCAGAGAGCAGGAAGCGACCCGCATCGAAGGGCTGGTGGGACGCCTGGTGAGTGCGGAACCCAATCAGTTGCCGGCCATTGTCAAAGAACTCGATGCGAACCCCGAGGTTGCCGCGACCTATCTGTTGCCGCTGCTTGCCGCCAATGCAAGAACGGTCGACGAGAAGCGCGCGCAATTGCATGCTCGCCTCGCGCTGGTTTCCCGCGACCGGGCGCTCGTCGAACCACTGCTTGAAGAATTGCTCACCAACAAGGTCGTTTACATCGGCCCGATTCGTGCGCAATTGCGTCCCTACGCGGGTGAGCTCACGGAAAAACTCCGGGCCATCCTGCGGGACGAGAAAGCCGAGGCCTTTCGCCGGTTCCGCGCCGCGGTGGCGCTCTCGGATTACGTTCCCGATTCCGAGGCGGCCTCGTGGAGCGAGCAGAACTTGAAGTTCGTGGCCGAGCAACTGGTCTTGTCCAATCCCGAGTCCCAGCCGCTGCTGCGCGACGCGCTGCGTCCGATTCGCGCGCGACTGCTCCTGGATCTGGAGCGGATCTTCGCCGATGCCAAGGCGACCGTCGCTCAGCAGGTCTCCGCCGCCAACGCGTTCGCAGATTACGCCGCGGGCGATATCCCGAAGTTGTCCCAGCTACTCGCCGTCGCCACGCCGGAGCAATTCGCCGTGCTCTACCCGATCGTGGCCGCGGGCCCCGCGCCTGCCACGTTCGAGGATCTCGCCAGGATCGCCGCCACGCCGCCATCGGTGGAACTGGGCTCCGTAGAGCGCATACCCTTTGGCCAGCGTCGTGCGAACGCCGCAGTCACCTTGCTGCGGCTGGGCGAGCGCGAGAAGGTGCTGCCGGTGTTTGACATGACCGACGATCCGGAGGCGCTCACGCAATTCATCTTCCGCTGCCGCCCCCGTGGAGTCGCCGTGGATGCGCTGCTCGACTGTCTGCAACGGGTCAGCATCGCTCCGAAAGATCGTTATCCAAAAAACACTCGGTATGCCCTGCTGCTGGCACTGGGGGAGTTTTCACTCGAGGAGATTCCCGAATCGCATCGGGTAGCGCTTCTTGAGCAACTGGCCGGCTGGTACCGCCATGACCCGAGTTCAGGAGTCCACGGCGCGGCGGGTTGGCTGCTGCGGCAATGGAGGCAGGCGGAGGTCGTGCGTCAGGTGGATCGCACGGTGGTGCCGTATGCGCCTGACCGGGAGTGGTTCACGCTGGCGATCACGGTAACGCCCGCAGCGCCACCGAGGCCGGAAACGGAGCTGGTGAAAGAGACGTTTTACTATACGTTGATCGTAATTCCAGCGGGCGCCTCCAACGTCGGCTCGGTCAATGACGAACCGGACCGGCAAAAAAACGAAGTCCGGCACAGCGTCACGCTGACGCGCCCGTTTGCGCTGCTGGATCGTGAGATCACCCTTCTGGAGCTGAGAGCTTTTTCGCCACGATACGCGGAACTGATGCAGGAATACGACGCAAGACCCGCGGATGCCGGGTTCGGTACGGATTGGTACGACGCGGTGGGCTTCTGCCGGTGGCTGGGCCAGCAGTCGGGCTTGCCGGAAAGAGACCAGTCGTATCCGGCCCCCGAGACCCTGGACAAGGCGAGGTATCCACGCGAACCGAATCTCGAGGCGAACTGGGCCCCGCGGAACTGGCCACTGGAGCTGGATCGACGAGGATTTCGATTGCCGACGGAATCGGAGTGGGAGGTGGCGAGCCGTGCTGGAGCGCGGACGCCTTACGGCTTTGGCGGCGAGGTGAGCCTGCTGGGACGATTTGGCTGGTTCGCGGAGAACAGCGGCAAGCACGCCCATCCGCCACGGGAATTGCGTCCGAGCGTTCGTGGGTTGTTTGATCTGCACGGGAATCTGTTTGAGTGGAGCCACGACTGGGTCGGGGACTATGGTGTCGAAGCGATCACCGATCCGCGAGGCGCCGATGAGGGCGCGCGCCGCGTGAGCCGTGGCGGCGGTTGGCGCACCGTCGCGGCGTATTGCCGGTCGGCGATCCGCCACACGGACGTCCCGTCGGACCGCTCGAACTTCTACGGCTTCCGTCTGGCCCCGAGTCTGCCTGGAGTCACGCGGGCGGTGCGGCGTGAATAACCGGGCTCGGAAATTGATCCGTCACCACTTTTTCATTTGTTATCGCGCGGCGGGTGGCTTACCGTAGGGACACTCACGAGGGTGGGCTCACAAGCTGTGCGGCCACTCTACAGGTTCCTGTTCGTGGGCAGCTCGCGGTTGTATTGTCATGGGCCTCCTCTCCGGAATCCGAGAACTCTGGGCCGAGACCCTCGGCGATCCCGCGGTCTGCATCGCGGTCCTGGACGGCCCGGTTGAGCTCTCCCACCCGAGTTTGAAAGCTGCGAACCTCACGCAGGTGGAAACCCTGGTGCCGGGGACGGCCGACCTCGGGCCCGCCAGCCGGCACGGTACGCACATCGCCAGCGTGATCTTCGGCCAGCACGGCGGGCTCGTGCCGGGCCTCGCGCCGCTCTGCCGAGGCGTTCTCGTGCCGATTTTTCAGT
This sequence comes from uncultured Planctomycetota bacterium, assembly GCA_963823665.1. Classification (GTDB taxonomy): domain Bacteria; phylum Planctomycetota; class Planctomycetia; order Isosphaerales; family Isosphaeraceae; genus CAVXHV01. The sequence goes on along the minus strand of CAWGMQ010000005.1, from coordinate 1,152,940 downwards.
CCGTCGGTGAGCAGTCGATTCAGCTCTGTTCGCAACTCGATCTCGCACGGGCCATTACCCAGGCGGTACAGCAGGGCGCCCATGTCGTCAACATCAGCGGCGGACAGTTTTCCCCTTCGGGAACTGCCCACCCGCTGCTGGCCGACGTGGTCCGCGATTGCGCCCGGCGCGGCGTTCTGATCGTCGCCGCCGCGGGCAACGACGGTTGCGCGTGCCTCCACGTCCCCGCCGCCCTCGACTCGGTGCTGGCGGCCGGCGCGATGGATGCGCAGGGGGAACCCGTCAGTTCCAGCAATTGGGGCGGACTCTACGGAATTCAGGGGATTTTGGCGCCCGGCGTGGATATACTTGGCGCGCAACCCGGTGGTGGGACAGGCGCGGGATCGGCACGAGTTACGCGACGGCAGTGGTTTCGGGAGTCGCGGCCCTGCTTTTGAGTTTGCAGCGAAAACGCGGCCGGCAGCCGAGCCCGCCGCTCGTCAGGGATGCATTATTGCGCAGTGCCCTGGGATGTGCTCAGGAGCTTGAAACGGATTGCCACCGTCTCCTGGCTGGACGGTTGAACGTCAATGGAGCCGTAACAATCCTCACCCGGAGTATGCTGACGATGTCCGACTCCACCGCCCCGCCAAGCGACGCGGTGCCAAACGAAGACAACCTGGCCGCGGCCTCGCCGATCCCACTGCCCCCGACCGAAAACGCGGTTCGCCCCGCGGCAGTCCAACCGTCCGCTTGCGGTTGTCAGACCGGGGCGCCGCAACTCGTCTATGCTCTCGGCCAGATCGGGTACGACCTGGTTAGCGAAGCCCGCCTCGACGGCCTCGCCCAGACGATCGCCGGCGTCGCCGGCAAGAGTAGTGCTGAACGCGTCCAGGCGTTCGACGCCCGGCGGATGCTGGCCCATCTCGACGAGCACCCCTGGAACGCCGCCGCCGTGGAATGGACCCTCGCCCTCGACGGCACTGCGATTTACGCGGTCCGGCCGCAAGGTCCGTTCGCCGCCGATGCGTACAAGGAACTGCGGCGGTTCCTGCGCGAGCGACTGGACGAGGGGGTCGAGCGCGTATCGATCGCGGGCGTCGTCGCCGGTAAGGCCACGCTACTGTCGGGGCAGGTGGTTGCCGTCATCGTGCCGGAATTGCGTGGCATGTTTAGCTGGACGACTGCGGCCCTGGCGGACGCGGTGGCCGGCCCCGCGCCCGCGGCGGAGGCTCCGTAGCACGAGCAGGATGCGCACGCCCAGCGCACGGCGGGCGTCCGCAACTTCCTCGACCGCGTTTACCACGGGCTGCGCAACCTGGGCCTGGCCCCGCAGGACCGGGCGATCAATTTCGCGGCGACGAATGCGTTTGCATTCGACAAGGTCTACGAGTCCGCCCTCAAGGAAACGATGGAATTGGAAAGCATCAACGTGGTTCGCAGCCCGATCTGCCGGCCTGGCTCGGACTGCTGGGATGTCGAGGTGTATTTCTTCTACCCCGAGCGGCAGGTGCAGACGGTGCGCCGGGTCTATCGGTTTACGGTGGACGTGAGCGACACCGTGCCGGTGACCGTCGGCCCGACGCGCTCATGGTTCACCCGCTGAATTTGTCGCCGCCCACCGCGCCGGGGCACCTACAAGGAGACTGGACATGAAGCTTCCCTTGCAAACCGCAGCCGTCCTTCGTGCAGGAAACTCCTGGCCGGCCCGCCGTTCTTCCGCCCAAGGCGTCTCCGCGTCATTTCGAACCGACGTTAACATCTGTGGAGGAGACATCAGCAATCGAAAGTGCACCCCTCCCCTGCAGGTGCAAAGCTGCCTTTCTGGTGCGTGCCAATGCTGCGGCGGCCTGAAGGGTGTTCATCAGGAAGCCGGTGGCAGGTGTGTCTGCAATGTATAGGCCATCCGCGCACCGTTTTTCCAAGGGTCCATTTGAAAGGAGACCGGACATGAAGCTTCCCTTGCAAACCGGAGCCGTGGTTCGTACAGGAAACTTCTGGCCGGCCAGCCGTTCTTCCGGCCATGGCATCTCTGCGTCGTTTCGACACGATATTAACATCTGTCAAGGTGACCCAAACAATCGAAAGTGCACCTCTCCACTAGACGTGTGGCGCTGCACTTCTGGTGCATGCCAATGCTGCGACTCGAACGGTGTTTCTGAAGCTCCCGGTGGCAGGTGTGTCTGCAAAAATCCATAAGCCATCCGCGCACGTTTTTTCCAGGGGTCCATTTGAAAGGAGACCGGACATGAAGCTTCCCGTACAAGCACCCGCGGTTCTCCGTGGGAGTGTTTCCTGGCCAACGCGCGGGCCCTCCCGCGGCAACTCGATCGCCGGCATCCAACCTGCCAGAGGCGTCAGCGTCAACTGTTCGGGAAGCACGCCCACGTCTTGCGTTTGCGAGAACGGTGTTGCCACGTGCTGTAGCCTGAATGATACATGCGGAGTTAACGCGGACACGGGCGTTTGTAGTTGTGCGATGGGGAACGGATAAAAATGTGCTCCTCGTCGAATCACGCTCCGACCCGCTAGCGCAACCGTGCCAGGTCGGTCGTGGTAGGTGGGAACACTCATGGCAGGTCGTCCAGAGGAGGCCTCGAATCCGAATGCGGAGGACCGCGAGCGCGACGTCCCCACGAAGTTCGACCGTGAGGCTCCCACACATATCGAACGCGCCGCGAGCGCACCCTTGGATCGTGACGCGCCCATAGTTTCCGAGGGCGACCCAACAACGTTCCTCGACCGTGGCGCGAGCACCCACGTCGAACGTGAGTCCACATCCGACGCGGATGCCGACGCCACGACCGGCCCGGGCCGTGACGCGACGGCTGACTACGACCCCGATGCCACCGACCGCTTCGTGCACTCTCCTGGTCTTGCGGCCGCGAATACGGAATTGGCGTCCCGATTGTCCGGCGGCCGCGAGCGCCGCGAACTGCCCCGGATCGCAGGCTACGACGTCCTGGGCGTACTGGGCACCGGCGGTATGGGGGTCGTCTACAAGGCGCGGCACCTCCGGCTCGACCGCCTGGTCGCGCTGAAGATGATCAAGGCCGGCGCGGGTGCACAACCGGACGACCTGGCCCGGTTCGAGGCAGAGGCCCGCGCGGTCGCCGCCATCGACCACCCCAACATCGTCAAGATCTTCGAGATCGGCGAGCGCGACGGCCTGCCCTACTTTTCGCTCGAGTTCCTCGAGGGCGGCAGCCTGGCCGAGCGGATCGCCGGCAAACCGCAGCCCACTGACGCCGCCGCGCAGATCGTCGAGACGCTGGCCCGGGCCATGGGCGTGGCCCACCGCCGCGGGATCGTCCACCGCGATATCAAGCCGGCGAACGTCCTCCTGGCCGGCGACGGGACGCCGAAGATCGCCGACTTTGGCCTGGTCAAGCGGATGGAGGCCGACTCCGGCCAGACCGGCACCGGGTGGATCCTCGGCTCGCCGAGCTACATGGCCCCCGAACAGACCACTGGTGCCGAGAGGGCCGGCCCCGCCGCCGACCAGTATGCGCTGGGTGCCACCCTCTACGAGATGCTCACCGGACGACCGCCGTTTCGCGGGTCGTCCATCATCGACACCCTCGACCTGATCCGCACCGCCGAGCCCGTTGCTCCGTCGCAGCTCCTCCCCCGCATGCCGGGCGACCTCGAGACGATCTGCCTCAAGGCGCTCCAAAAAGATCCCGATCGGCGCTACCCCGACGTCGCGGCGATGGCCGACGACCTCCGCCGCTTCCGCGCCGGCCTACCGATCGTCGCCCGGCCCATCTCCGGCCCGGAGCGCGCATGGCGATGGTGCCGGCGCAACCCGGTAGTTGCGCTTTTGCTCGGCGCGGTGGCGGCCTCGCTCTTGCTCGGCATGGCCAGCACTTCGTATTACGCGATCCAGGCGAGCAACCGCGCGGCAGACGCACTCGCAAGCGCCCGCATCGCACGCGCGGAGAAAGCGCGGAGCGACCTCCGCTGGTACGCCGCAGAAAGCACCCTTGCCCAGAAAGACTGGGAACAGGGCGAGATCGCTTCTCTCGAAAAACGGCTCGACGTCCTCGAGCCGCGCTCACCCGAACAGCCGGACCTGCGAAGCTTCGAGTGGTACCACCTGAAGCGCCTGTGCCGCCTCGACATGAGCACCTTGCCCGGCCACTCCGCGCCCGTGCGCTGCGTGGCGTTCTCTCCTGACGGCAAGCTGCTCGCTTCCGCCAGCGGCAATTTTGGCCAACGTGGAGAAGTCAAAGTCTGGGATGTCGCGACGGGCCGGGAGCGCTTTTGCCTGACCGGGCACAAGGACCTCGTATCCTGCGTGGCATTCAGTCCCGACGGCCGGCGGCTGGCCTCGGCAAATGGAGGTGTGCACACTCCGGGCGAAATCAAGATCTGGGACCCGGCAGACGGACGTGAGCTGTCTACCCTGCCCGCGCACGCCGCCCCCGTGCGAGGCCTGGCGTTCAGCCCGGACGGCCGGATGCTCGCCTCCTTTTCCGTAGGCGTCAGTCCGGGAGGAGGGATTTTGCCCGGCGAGGTAAAGGTTTGGGACGCGGTCGATGGCAGGCAACTCGTGCGCATACCCGGGACCGATTCCGGGCAATGGGGAAGTACCATGAGCGCTCTCGCCTTTCGTCCTGCCGGGGCAAAGCGGCAGGGCCAGCTTGCGTTCATCGATGGTCGTACGGTCCGCGTCTGCGACCCCACGACCGGAAAAGAGATCATTCACTTGAGCAAGCAACCGAACACGCTCAATTGCCTGGCATACAGCGCTGACGGCCGACGGCTCGGTTCCGGCGGCAACGATGGAGCCAAGGTCTGGGACGCCGACACGGGAAGCGAGATTCAGGCGTTTCACAATAACCAGGGAATCGGCGGTCTGGCATTCAGCCCAGACGGCGGGCGGCTTGCGGCCGCGGCCGGCAATAATATCGTGCAGGTCTGGGACGTGACCACCGGGGATGCGGCCCTGGTCTTGCATGGCCACACCGACACCGTCGCCAGTGTGGCGTTCAGCCCGGACGGATGGCGACTGGCCTCCGGGGGCGGGGACGGCACCGTGAAGCTCTGGGATGCAACGGCGGCTGCGGAAGCCGTCGCCTTGAGCGGGAACTTCGGCAACGTAGCTGATGTGGCGTTTGCCACGGACGGTCGAACGTTGGCAATCGCCAGCGGTCCATTCTTGCACGTCCTGGACACCACAACGGGGGTGGAGGTCTTCACAATGATCGGGCATTTCGATTCCGTTTTGGGCGTGGCGTACAGTCCCGACGGCGGGCGGCTCGCTTCTGTCGGAGTGGATCGGACCGTGCGCGTCTGGGATGCGACGAACGGCTCTGAAATCCTCTGTTTGCGCGGACACACCGCCTCCATCTCGGCTGTGGCCTTTAGCTCCGACGGCCAGCGGCTCGCTTCGATCAGTCGCTCATCGGCGCGGAGAGGACGACCCGTCTCAGGCGAGGCCATGATCTGGGACCTGAGCAAAGGGCAGATGGTCTTGACGCTGCCCGAGCGAACCGAGCGCGACAGCGACCCGGGGCTCGCCAGCGTGACCTTTAGCCCCGATGGCGAGCGCCTGGCCACGAGTGCGAGTGGAACCGTGCGCGTCTGGAAGGCGGCCACGGGACAGGAAGTCCTCACGCTGCCCAGCTTCGAGGGAGTTGTCACGCGCATCGTGTACAGTCCCGACGGCAAGCGGCTCGCCGCCGCGAGTCAAGACGGGTCGGTCAAGGTCTGGGACCCGGTCACGGGAGAGACGTGCCTTACTCTTCGCGGAGGTACGAGCGCCGTCCATTGGTTGATGTACAGTCCCGACGGCCGGCGGCTTGTCACCGCCGCGGGCGGGACGAGCAAGGGAGGCGAGCGTCTCTATAGTGAAGTGAAGCTCTGGGACGCGCTCACCGGACAGGAAATCCTTACCCTGCGCGGGGCGCCTGCCCAGGTTCCCCGTATAGCGTTCGGTCGCGGCGGCCGGCGCCTTGCGGCCAGCGGGGACAGAGTCGTGACGATCTGGGAAGGAATCCCCCTCGACGCGGAACTTGGCGACGAGCGGCAGGCGGCAAGCCTGGTCAAGTTCCTGTTCACCCAATCGCCGACCCCGGAGGCGGTCTCGGCCCGGGTCAGAGATTGCGCCATCAGCGATGCCGTGCGTCAGCGAGCCCTCACCCTGGTCGAGCCGGTCTGGCGAAACCGGGTGCGTCGGGAGGCCGAGCGGGAGGTGAGGTCTCTCTTCGCCAAGCCTCTGTTCCGGTCTGAGGTCCTCGCGTCCCTCCGCGCCAATCCCGCGCTTAGCGAGCCTGTACGCCAAGAAGCGCTGGCCCTGGCGGAGCGATTCGTGGAATTGCCGTTGCACCTCGACCGGGCCAGCCGAGCCGTGGCCGGTCGGCCGGGCGCGGAACCCTCCGCGTACGGGCTGGCAGTAAAGCGCGCGGAAATCGCTTGCCGTCTCATGCCGTTCGTGGGCTCCTACCACACCACCCTCGGGATGGCCCAGTACCGCCTGGGGAAGTACCAGGAGGCCCTGACCACGCTGACGCGCGCGGAAACGCTCAACCGGGAGGCCGAGGGAGGTTCGGTTCCAGCCGACCTGGCCTTCCTGGCCATGACCCGGTTCCAGATCGGTGAGCCCGACCAGGCGCGGGCGAGTCTGACCCAGCTCCGCGAGACGTCGCAGAAGCCGAACTGGGCGAGCAATCAAGAAGCGCAAAGGCTCCTGAAAGAGGCCGACGCGCTTCTGGCCGGGAGTGCATTGCAGCCGGAGAAACAGATGTAGATGGCCCCGGTGACGGCCGCCCCTTCTCCGCCGTGGCAGAGTTGAATTCGTTCATGTGCATCGGTTTCTAACGTCTCTTCCCGCTCCGCAGAAACCCGCGCGTGGACGACTTGATCATTCGGTAGCAAAATGCTACCATGACGTTATGAGCCAGCCCGTCAAAATATCCGACGAACTCATTCTCGATGCTCGGCTGACCGCAGAGATCGCAGAGAGGTCGATTGCTGGTCAGATCGAGTTCTGGGCGCAACTCGGCCGAGCGATCGAACCATTGCTCGAAGGCTCCCGAGCACTCGCCCTACGGCGGGCTGGCGCGGCAATTCCGCTGTCGAAGTGTTTGGCCTCGGTTGATTCGGCTGCGGGGCGCCGCCGTGTCGCGGAATACCTCGAGTCTCGGCCGTTTCCGCACTATCAGTCAGTTCCCGGCTCGCCGGGCCTGCTTGTCCGGATCGATGGCGATGGCAAGCGAACGGTGGGGCGATTTGTTGGTCGGGAATTCCAGGCGGTCCCATGGCCTTGATGGAGCTCGCCGAGTTTGATCGTCGGCCGATCGTTGTGGCGATTGCCGGTCCGAATGGTGCGGGGAAGACCACATTCTTCCACGCGCACCTTGCCTCGGCCGGCTTGCGTTTCGTCAACGCGGATGTGCTGGCCGCCGAACTCGCGGTCGAACCGTACGAGGCGGCTCGCCTGGCGGATGCCTTGAGAAAGACATTGATCGGTCGTGGGGAGAGTTTCGTCTTTGAGACCGTTTTCTCCGATCCGGTCGGCGACAAGATCGCGTTTCTTGCCGAAGCAGCGGCATGCGGCTACGTCGTGGTGTTGTGTTACATCGGGCTCTCCAGCCCCGATCAATCGACTGAGCGTGTGGCGATGCGGGTTTCGCAAGGTGGGCATGATGTTCCCGACGACAAGCTTCGATCGAGGTTTTCTCGAACGCTCGCCAACCTCCAGGCGTCCGTCCCGCGGTTACCTCATGTGCTCGTGTACGACAACAGCGACCTGAATGTCCCCTACCGTCAGGTGGCCGTTTTCGAACACGGGCAACTGCGGCATCTCCAGGAACCCATCTCCGAGTGGCTTCGACCTGTCGTGCGTTGAGGGGTCAAGCCCGGGGGGCCAGCCACACGGGCAGATGCCAGGTCAGGAAAATACTCCAGTCCCAGATTTTTCTGGCGAAGCCGCCAAGCCTGACCAACCGATGGCACACGTGCACACCGGATTGACAAGGATTCCGCGTTCGAGTCTCTTCCTCCTTGCTCGAGCTTGCCTGACGCTATGACACCGATTTTCGTCGCGCCGTGCGCCGGCGGCCGGCCTCTTGCCCGCGCACCGCGTGCGCGGCATGCTGATGTCGTCGGCCGGCGATTCCGGCGGGGCAGGCGCGGGATGCGATTCCGGCGCGGGGCCGGTGGCCAAGCGCCTCCCGCCCCGTCTACCTCGTGGCGACAGCGGACGCTGGGCCTTGACGTTAGTCCCAGCGGTCTGAAGTCGGGCCGGATCACTCTTGACTGCCGGTTGTGGATTGCGAGGAGCCGCGTGAGCGATCAACCTTCCGCGCAAAGACGATACGTCCGAACGAGGGGACGAGCCCTTGCCGGGCGGGGAACCAGTATTCCGGGCGAAGGAGCAGCGCCCTTCGCTCTGGCACTCCGGAGCCCTCTTCCACGTATCCACCCGGTACCCACGAAAGCCCCGCTCGGTGCGGGTTGACCGCCTTGGGGGCATCTTGCGGAACGGGTTGCAAGCGCCGGGCTCCTGCCCGGACGGTTCGGTTTGCTCGGACCTCCAACTGGTGGTGACCGGCACCCCCGTGCCGTACGCCAGTCTGGTCTTCCTGCACCGATTTGGCCCTCAGTCCTTCCTCTACACGATCGACGAGCCGGGCCGGTTCAGCGTCTTTGTTGACCCGGCCTTTCCTGTGTTGACACCTGAGTCCATGGGGGACAATTGGGTGGTCCTATGCCAGGATGAAGTGTACGTGCGGGATCGTATCGCGCCCGAGGATCTGACCGGTGTGGCCGTGCATCATGCGGACGCCGACTCGGTAATGGGTGCTTTCATTGCCGATTTCCGGCGCCTTGGCATTCCTCTGTTCGACTATGATGGGAATGTACTTTGGGAGCCGGCGTGAGCCGGAAACCTATCGGGCTCGGGTTAATGTTGGGTGGAGCATGATTCGTTCGTCGGGAGCGGAACGATGAACGCAATCCGGAGTGTGTCATGCTCACGTTCGAGGCGAGTGCGATCGCGTCACAACCCGCGCCAAGCCAACAAGCGCGAGTAGGACGATTCCCAGGGCCCATTGAGAGATCATTTCGAAAAACATCCCCATGTGCTGGGTCTGTTCACCGACCGGCTCCTGCAGCATGCTCCAGCCGTCGATCGCACAGACGCCAATCGCGACCGTCATCAATAGAATTGAGGCCACCAGCCACGCGAGCGCCAGCCGGCGCCGCCCCCGCGTCACCCATGCGCCGGCGGCCCAGAGCCAGGCTGGCGATGTGCAAGCAGCCACGATTGCCATGTCGTCGAGCGTGAAGCGGGGCAAGGCACGCTGTGACACAGACCCGATGGCGAATATCGCCAGAGCAAAGACCAGACATGCCGCCAAATTCGCCTTGAAGATCGTCATTCACGGTCATTCCGCGATCAAGGCAAGATTTCGGCCACCGGGATCTCTCCGACTTCGACGCCATCGATCATCACGGTGAGGACATGCGGCGGTACGAACGCTTCGAGCGACTGGTAACCGGAAGGGCCGGGGTTCGAATAGACCTCGACCTGGCGATCAATCAAGTTGACGATCCAGTAGACCGGGATGCCGGCCCGGCCGTAGATGTCGGCCTGCATGCGGTCATCTTCGAGGCTGGAATCCGCTACCTCGACCGCCAGGGCGAGATCGGCCGGCCCGGGATGTCGGGCCGAATAATCCCGGATGCCACCCCGAACCACACATCGGTCCGGTTCGGGCTCGCTGGATTCGGTCGGGAGCCGGATCGGCTTGGCTGCCCGCACATACCAGCCGGGTGGAATCACGCGATTGAGCCGATCGCCACACAGGTCATCGGCCGTCGCGTGGGGCGTATTTTGGGTCATCTTGGCCACCAGGTACCCGTTGATGAGCTGCACCTTGTCCCGCCCGGTGAAGATGCCGGCGTCGACCATCGCCTCGTACTGTTCCAGAGTCAAGCGATAGAGCGATGACGGGATCCAGCACGGGTCGCTTGAAGGCTTCCTCGACTTCGTCGCTGTGATCGTGGACATAGATTACCTGGCTCCTGAATTCCGATTCGGCCGAATGAAACGGTGCGCCCGGGGGACTCCGATCCGGCATACGGTCTTGCCTTCCAGGATAATCGATGCGGCCCCCACGAAAAACCGTTTTATTGGCTCTGACCCGTTCGACGTTTGCGCAGTTGCGGATGGATTAGCGCCGGATTCCGTTGGTTTAGAGCCGTTCCTTCGGCCGCTGGCTCAGCGGACTGTGCGCGCTTAACCTTCCGTGCCCGGCGGGATGGCATACCATCAGTGGATCGCTGCGATCTCAAGCGTGGGGGAGCTAGACAATGGGTATGCTCGATGATGATCCCGACGTGAGCACGGCTGAGAAAGACGGCCTTCAGGGTCATGCCCGCGCGTCTTCTCCGCGTCGTGTCCCCTGCAACGACGTGACAGGCCGCGTTCTCCCAATCACTCCGGTCTTGGCGATTCCGAGGTCCATCATCGCCTGTCCGGCGACGATTTCGAGGTCTTTGGCATCGCGGCGGCTGAAATCTTCGGCGTGGTCGGCTGGCTGCGAAGGCGGTCTCTCTGTCATGGACCGATCTTAGTGCACGAGAATGGTTTGCGCAAGCATATCGGCCCCAAATTCTCTGCCAGGGCAGAGCATCATACGCTCATGGGTTTGCAAGAGACGGCTTCCCGAGCTTCTCAGATCCGGCGCGCGTGGTTTTGATCACTGCGTCGTGGAGAACGGCCGTTCTGCCCAAGAGACAGCCTCGCCGCTTCGGTCCTCGGTCGCCGGTTGGACGGCGAACACGCGAAGTCACTTCACGGCCGCTGGCGGTGGGGCGGGTTCCTTGTGCAGGAGTTCCGGGCTGATCGGCGTGGCGTCCCAGACGTGCGCCGTCGCGTCCACGCTGCCGGTGACGATGCGCGAGCCGTCCGGGCTGAAGGCCGCGGAACTGGCGCGGTTCACGATATCGAGCGATCGCGTTTCTCAGCTTTCGCGACCGCCCTGCCAGGGGCGGTGTACGTAATTGTCATCGGATTGGTGAGCGCATTGATCACCGATTCGGTCTGGCTCGGCCCAGGTTGACTGTAGGTTACGCCCGGCGTCGGGTTATTTCCCGGTCCGCCGGGGTTGTAGAACGGTGAATAACTTCCAGACGCGGGAATTTGTACAGCCTTGATCGTGGCGATGGCTGCTTCGTCTCCTGAAAGCACGATGTCGATCTGGTTATCGTGATCCTCAACATAGGAGTCATCGTAGCTGGATTCCACCGGTCCTAAGTCCGCGAGGCCGACCACAGTGATCTTGCCGCTCGGCAACTGGTAGGCGACGCCAGTTTGGGTGAGCCAACGAGCCACGCCGTCGGCGTCGACCGTCTCGATCCGGAAGAATTGCGAGAAGTCCGTCGGATAGACAGACCGGACGCCATCCGGCGAGAAGCCACCGCTCGTGAAGACCCGAAGCCGATACTGGGCAGCCGAGCCGTAAAGCGCAACGCCATCATTGGGGAGCTCGCCGGAAAAGGGCTTGGGCGCCGACTCGCCGGCGGTTGACATCACGCTCAGCTTGGCCGCGACCAGCTTCGGCCCCGACCCAGGATTGTAGGCGGTCATCGGCGTACTGCCGTTTCCGTAGGTAAGCCCCGCCGCCGATACCACGACAGGCCCTGGACCGACCAGCTTGAGCGGAGTGCGAGAGTGGGCCACTTCCAGCTTCACGGGGTAAATCGCACCCGGCTGCCCAGGGGAAATCCGGTTGCCGAAATAGCCCAGGATCACGACCGTGCTCCGCTCGTTGTACTCGAGATTCGGCGTGATCGAGGCCGCCAGCGGGGTGATCACCTGACCGGTGTTGAGCACAACGCGGAAATCGTTTCCCGCGACCGAGCTCGGAAGCACAGGCCAGCTAAACTCGATCGGAAAGCCGTCGGTATACTTCAAAGGGTAGCCATAGTTCGTCGCGATGCCGCTCACCGAAGCATCGGACGTGTACGCCCGCAGCGACGCGGTGCTGGCGGACGAACTACTCAGCGTCTCCCAAGAACCGCCGGCCTTACGCGCCCGCACATCGTCGGATGTTGTCGTGCCATTCAAACGCGGCACGCCCAGGATATGCGTGAACCCGAGCGATGCACCGAGAATGCTCGGCGTATTGCTGTAATAATCCGCATTGATCAGAACGTTCTGCTTGAGCAACTTGTACAACGGGTCAGGCTGGCCGGTGGGATACGGCGACTTCGATGCGGGGGGATTCAGCCTCAGTACCACGCGATTCAAGACCTGGGTATCGGCACCATGAACGACAACCTGCCGCGCTAAATGATTGACCTCAGCACTGCCGGGGAATTGATCGAGCGTCGCCGCAGCCAACGTCACATAGCCGTTCGCATCGCCATGCGCGGTCCGATCATAAAAGGCACGTGTGGCGACGATCGCCGGCACGAGCGAATTCTGGCCCGCGCTGGCCTCAATTCGGAGAAGATGGTTCTGTTCGGCAAAAGTCGGCTTCTCTCCCACAAGCGTCTCATAGGTTTGAATCACGACGTCTCGGACATGAGAGCCGATGCCCGGCAACGGCGGGGGCGAACTACAGAGCATCACGCGCCCTTCGAGAAGCTCGAGATCGCCCATCCGGCGTCTCGTCGCGGCGGAACGCGTTCGCTGCTGAGATAGCTGGCGCCGGATCGATGACCTCCCAAAGAGTGTTCTCATCGGCGCAAGCCGCTCCGAATGAAAGGCGCACCAAGTGATCCGAGAGGTCTTACCTCGGCGCATGACCCGGCCGGGAGTGAGAACGGCGTCAACGTCATGTTCGAGAACTCCGTCTCGCCATTAACCTAGAACGCCGAATCGTTTTGGCAAGTCGCACGTGCGCTTCACTTGCCGGGCTGGTTGCCGCCGGGGCTTTGCGGCTTCTTCCCCGTGCCCAGCCATTCCAGCGCATTGAGAATCAGGCGGTCTTGCACTTCGCTGGCGAATGTGGAGGACAGCTCCTTACTGGGTCTGGTTCCATAGTCCAAGTCGTTATGGCCCATGTTGAAGTAGATCATGCGGTATTTCTGGTTTGCCCAGACGACAGGATAGTATCCGTTGTGCCAGATTTCGTGCTTCTTCGGCCCGGTGCCCAGGGGGAAGCTGGCCGGATCGATCGAGGCCAGGATCCGGATATTCGAGTTGGTTCTCAGATCCGTGGACCACTTGTACCATTCGTTGGGGGCACTCTTGAAAGTGGCCGGCAATCCGACGGTCGCGGGGTGCTGGGTGTCCTCCACCCGAAGGATCGCCGAGGTGGGTCTCCATGTGTTCCCGACATACATGCCGGAGCCCAGGAACTCGTTGTGATACCAGTCCCAGTTCTGCGGGTATTTCGAGGGAGTGAGCGCGAACGCGGAGAAGTGAAAGCCCATCCAGGCGCCGCCGTTCTTCATGTACTCCTGGAATGCCTCGCGCTGTCGTGGCGAGTCCGGTCTCGTGTCCAGAAACACGACCACCTGGTACGGGGCGAGAAACTCCCGATTCAGGTTGTCCCAGTCTTGCGTGGACGTAAACGAGAAGTGGTGCTCGGCGGCCATCCGGGCAAACCACGGCCTCGCTTCCTTCACGAAGCTAATGTGCGCGGCATCCGCCTTCCCGGTGTAGAAAGCAATCACCTTGAATCGTGGCGTCGTCTCCTGCGCGAACGCGGAAGACACACCCAGACAGGCCGCGAGAACGGCGATGCAACTCGTCTTGATTGCCATCCATTCGCTCCTAGCATGCAGCGGCTCGTTGTAAGCTCGAGCGGAATGCCACGGACAAAGGTCGGGCTTTGCGCCGGACCCCGGGCATTGTAGCATGAATGAGTCTGAATCGGACCTGCAAGCCGGTTCCGGGGATGCTGACGGGGACATCCTCAAGGATCTCACAATGAACGGATCGGGTCGGAGGAGGTGTGACCGCACCTTTCAGAGGAGACGTTTCCGATGAGAGACCGAAGGCGAGTCCTGGCGCTGGTCGTGCCGCTGGCGTGCGTCGCGGCCTGGGGGATCTCATCTGCTGGCTCGGCCAGGGGAGGTGATGAGCCCGGCAGGCAGGAAGTTACCCCGGCCGACGGGGGTGAGCGGCCCGGCGGCCGAGACGCGACGGCCTGGAAGACGGCCATGGAGCCCAGGCCGCTGAGCCGGCCGGTCAGGAGGGGCCTCGAATGGCTGGTGGAGAGTCAACTCCCCGGCGGCGGGTGGGGCGCGGGCGAGGTGTCCAGGGCGGTGGACCTGAATATCCGTTCCGAGACGCCGGAATTGGTCAGCACCTGCATCGCATGCCTGGCGCTCATCCGATCGGGGAGTACGCCGCGCGAGGGGCCGTACGGCGGTCCGATCGCCCAGGGCGTGGAGTACGTCTGCACCCAGCTCGAAACATTCGATCCCGAGTCGCTCGCTGCCACTCCGGTTGGGTACAACACGCCGCCCCAGAGGAGAATCGGACCCTACCTCGACACCTACCTGGCCTGCGTGCTCCTGGCCGAGGTCAAGGGGCACATGTCCTCTTCCGCGAGTGAAGCCGTCGTCGACCGCACCCTGGAGAAGGTGATCGGCCAGATCGAACGGCACGTGATGCAAGACGATCCGTTCGGATTCCCCGCATGGACACGCGCCCTTTCGGAGTCGGTCACGAAAGGAACCCGGATGCCGCCTGCGCCGGACGACCTCGCGGGTTGGGAGTGGATCCTGGCGGCCGCGACGTGCGGGAAGGGGCTCAATCGTGCACGCCAGGCCGGGGCGGTTGTCTCCGATTTCGCTCTGGCCCGAGTGGAGGACGGCGCACGTAAGGCTTACAAGGATCTGTCCGGGGTGACGCCACCTATTGAGCCATCGAACTGGGTGAGGGTGTGGAGATTCTCGCGAGAGATCGTCCAGGAATCGTTCCGACAGCGGGCGCGGTACGGCTCGGCGTCGCTGGACGCGGGAACGAGCCCGTCGAGGGCCGCGGATAGCGCGGTGCCTCAACCCTCTCGAACCAAGGAGCGGACGACGACGAAGGGGCGGACGACGACCAAGGGGCGCACGACGACGGGAAGGGTGGCGGGCGGCGGTCTGTCGATGCCGCACGCGGTTTCTCCCGAGGTCATGCTGACGATCTGGAAGAGTGGAGGAGCCGAGCTCTATAGCCGGGCGGCCACCCTGGGCCTGTTGCAGGACTCGGTGAACACGGCCCGGGCAGAGATGCCGAGGCTCCGCGATCAGGCCGCCCATTCCGAGGACGCGAAGGAGCGGGCCGCGGCCGAGAAGAACCTCGCGCGGATCGCCGAGTCGGAGAAGCTCCAACAGGAGGCCCAGGCGGGCGTCATCGCGAGGCTGGGCCATCGGGGCTTCCTCGCCGGCTTGGGCACGATCGGCGGCGACGAATTCCTGAGCTACATGATGATCGCCGAGAGCTTGGCCGTTAAAGGCGGTGATCCATGGCGGCACTGGGATTCGCCGATGACCGCGACGCTCGACCGGATGCAGAACGGCGACGGGAGCTGGACCGGAGCTCATTACATCTCGGGCCGCACCTTCTGCACCGCCGCGGCACTCTTGACCCTGATGGCCGACCGCACCCCGATCCCAGTCCTGGCCCGGGCGAAGGCGTCGTCCGCTCAATCCCGATGATCTCGCGGTTGATGTGGCGGCCGCACGCCGTATTCGAATGTTCCGCGGCGAATTAGCGAGTGTACAATAGGCTGAGTTACTCGGAGAGCAGACCATGCCCGTCCATGACTGGACCCGCGTTGCGGCCGGAATCTTCGATGACTTTCACACGGTCTGGACTGGCGCCCTGAGAAACGTACTGAACGAAGGATTGTTGCCGAGGGGGTATTACGCGTTGGCGGAGCAGCACGCCGGCCGCGCGATCGCGGACGTCCTGACACTTCACGCTAGCCCCGAAGTGCAGGGCCCAGCATGGACGCCGCCGGATACCGGCGGGATTGCCGTTGCTGAAGCGCCACCGCGAGTGTTGCGGAAGCAGACGGTGGAACTGTCGACTCTGGGCCGGCGCCGCTCGTTGGCAATTCGGCATGTCAGCGGGCATCGATTGATCGCCTTGATCGAGATCGTGTCGCCGGCGAACAAGGATCGCGGTCCACACGTCGAAGAACTGGTCGGGAAGGCCGTGGCCGCGCTGGAGCGAGGCGTTCACGTACTTCTGATCGATCTCCTTCCGCCTGGCGCGCATGACCTTGCCGGCATTCATGGTTCCATTGTCCAAGCCTTGGACCAGTACAGTGAGCCATACGTCCTACCGGCCGGTTCGCCGCTCACAATGGCGAGCTACGTTGCCGGGCTGGAGATAGAGATCTACCTCGAACATCTGGTCGGCGGTTCGGCGCTGGCAGATATGCCGCTGTTCCTCCGGACTGACCGTTATGTCAACGTGCCGCTCGAGCCAACTTACCAGAGCACGTACCGCGGCGTGCCCGAATTCTATCGCGCTGCTCTCGAAGGGCGGTTACCCGAGACGAGCTGACTTCGTGCGTTTGCAGCGCTTCTAGAGATCTCCTTTCTTTTCGCGCGGCTCACCGTCTCTCTGGTGCCTCGGCACTGAAGCTCATGAGTTGTCCGGAATTCGACTGGGCGGCCCTCGCGAGCAACTTCTTGGTATAATACTGTAGTGCCACCTCATCGGGGTGGCCTCGCCAAAGTCACGGAGGCAGGCAGATGGCGGATCGACTCGACCTATCCGAAGACGCCCGGAAGCTTCTTCGGCTGCACTTCGGCGGCCATCCGCTTTCAATGCGGCGGAGCCGACCGGAATCATTGCCGGGCGGGAGTGTTGAGCAGACGAGGCGAGCCTATCGGGAACTTGTGACCGCGCGGCTGATGGAACCTGTCTCCACGTTCGCCGGTGGGCCAGAGGCGCTCTACCGCCTAACCGAAGAAGCCGATAAGCGGCGAGAGGAGCTTCAGCGGCGTCCTCATTGGTTATCCCGGTCGGCTATGGCACGGAGGATGCGCCGAGCATTGTCGCTGATCGGCAAAGCGGTGTCCGCCGCGCGCATCTCGGCGCCCTTGTGGGTGCCTGTGATGCTTTCCTCGTGTTCGTGAGCGATCACGGCGTCGATGCGGTCCCGCGAGCGAGCCTTTTCCCAGATCGCCGAGGCGCGCGGGCCGATTTCCTCCGCGTTGAGCTGCGGGTTCAACACGCCGCTGTCTACGTTGATGCCGTCGGGCGTGATACCGCCGCCATCTCGTTCGCTGGGAATGATTGCGACGCGCCGGTAATTGCGCTCGCGTCGCCGGACGCCGATTTGCCGTTCTGGAACTCTGAGCTGGCGCATTCGCTTCTGGACGTAGGCTTCGCCGACCTCCTCCCATTCGTGTGCCGACCGAACGGCATGCTTTGCGGGGTCTGCGGGGATAGCGGAAAAGCGAGCCGACGGCGGCGAGCCCTTTCGCGGCTGCCGCGACGCGTGTGATGATACGTTTCAATCCTCGTGGCGAGCTCATGCCTCATGAATAGCAGGGCGCGATCGGCGGAACAACTTGTCCAGGGCAGTTAGGGGTCTCGGAAATGGCGAGAAAAACCTCGGATTGTCGCTTCAAGCAGGCGCGAAAGCTCGCCGAATGATTGGCTGACATAACCTGGAATTCGGCTTGATATTAAGTGGAGACGACCGGGACCGAAAGTGGAACCTCGTGGTTGCAAACCGGGCGTATTGCGGCGACGACAAGTCACGTAAATTATTATTGAAGATGTTTTGTAATCTGCACTCGTGACGTACGCATTTTCCGGGAATTGTCGGGATTTTGCACGAATTGCGGCTATTTAGCGCCGAATCTCCGCCACGGCAGAGGGTGATGCGATGGAAATCGCCCTGTCGGACGATACGTGGGCCGGAGTCCGGTATGGTGTCCCCCGATCCGAGTCGAGACGGGGTCACTGCTCATTGTTCCGGGTGGTCGATGCCCCGCCGAACTGGCCTGATGGGACGCCCGTGCGTGTCGAACTCGGATCGAACCGCAAGTCAGAATACGACGGCGAATGTCCCGAGACTCCCGAGGAGATTCAAGCGTGGCTTCGTTGGTATCACAGCTTGGAACCTATCGTGATGACGCCGGAGGAGGAAGCGGCTTGGGAGGCGGACCGGAAAATGCAGAAGGATTTTGACATTGCGAATGCCGCCGAGCGCGATCGACGAATCGAAGGGATATTCCAGTAAAGCGATTCGGTAGTGGATCGCGAAGAAGAATGAGACCAGGCGGCTGGCCGCGCGGTCTTGGTGTCGATGTGGCCGATCACTGCCAGAGGCCAACTCCCTCGGCCGCTGGCTCAGCCGACTGTGCGCGCTTTTCTCAACCTCCCGTGCCGAGGCGGGATGGCATATAATCAGTGGATCGTTGCGATCTCAAGCGTGCGGGAGCTAGACAATGGGTATGCTCGATGATGATCCCGACGTGAGCACGGTTGAGGAAGCCGCCCTGCAGGGTCATGCCGGCGCGTCTTCTCCGCGTCGTGTCCCCTGCAACGACTCCACAGGCCGCGTTCTCCCGATCACTCCGGAGGAACAGGCTCGGAATGCCAAGGCCATCGCCGACCTGGTCGAGCGAATGCTGGCGATGCCTGACGAAGACCCACCTGGGGCATGGGAGGAAGCCATGCGCGATCTCGACGCGCAGCGCCCGCATCGCAAACTCTTCGAAGGCCTCTATTAGTCACGGCGCGGCTGATCCTGCTGGACAGCGGACCGCTCGGCCTGATTGTTCGTGCTCCCAGCAAGCCACAAGTCGTTCGTTGCGTCACGTGGCTCAAGACCATCTCGGCAACCGGCGCGACCGTAATCATCCCCGAGATCGCCCATTACGAAGTCCGCCGCGAACTCTTCCGGATCCGCGCCGTCGGCAGCCTCCGACGCCTCGAGTACTATCTCGATCCCAGCGGTGGCTTGAGACACTTGACCCTGACAACCGACGCGATCATCAAGGCTGCGGAGTTCTGGGCGTTCCTGCGACAGGCGGGCATCCCGACCGCGTCGCCCGACTCTCTCGACGCTGATGCCATCCTTGCCGGCCAAGCGGCGCTGGCCAGCCGGCCAGGCGATACTGTCACGATCGCGACGACGAATCTGGCCCATTTGATCCGTTTCCCCGGCATCGATGCCCAGATCTGGGACCGGATTCAGTAAAAACGGTGGAGCGCAAGGACAGGCGACGCGATGGGACGGCGAGAGGCGGACTCGGCGGGGATGCTGAATCGGTGAGTTGCGAATCTGAAATGGTGATTAACCACGGACGACACGGATCTTCACGGAATGAATTCGGATGGGAGGCGTGTCATGCCCGTTCAGAACCAGTCTTGAACAGAAGCAAACGGAGGTAACGAAGCGGGAGGACACAGCGCGTCACGCAGGGATACCAGTGGGTTACGGCAGGGTCGACGACACGCCTCGGCAGGCCAAATCCGACGGTTGACTTACGTCAACTCTTAGATTGCTGCCCTCTTCTTACCCGACAAGGCTGCCGGCTCGATGAGACGCCCGTTTCGCCGGTCGGCGATCAAGCAACCGGTCAATTCGTGCAGGCGAAGGGCGAATGCCTCGCTCAAGCTCACACGCCCGAGGCCGTGCCACGGAAGAACCAGGCATCCGTCCTTGTGCTCGGCCTTGATGCCGGGGAACTCGGCCAGCACGCGGCGAACTGTTGTCTGGTCGAGCGGCGTGGTCGCCACGGCCGCGCATTCGTGCAGCGCTTGCGCGTCGAAATGCCCAACCGTCAGGTAATGGATCATTTCAACGCTCCTGAGGATTCCACCCGATAGCCCGAAGATGCCCAGCTCCATCACCGGCTTCTCGATGAGGAAATTCATCGATTCGCAGTACTGCTCGGCAATTGTCCCGGACGCGTCACGAAGGACATAGCGCGAATTCATCGTCGGGTCCAAACTCCGTTGTGGAACACACCGTTTGCTACCGGATACCTTACAACAGACCGGCGGCGAAGGCGAGTTGCCCTGAAAGCGCATTGACGTTGCCGAATGCAGCGGCACGCGACGGTGCGCGTGCAAGTGTCCTGGGATTCGCGGCGTCCTCGCTTCCACGCCCGTCCCCGTTTCAACGCCTCGAAGATTGCGGTATCCTGAAGAGAGTGATCGTGCAAGGCGAGGAGCATTCCGCCCATGAAAGTGATCGACCTGAGCGAGGCGAAGGCGAATCTTGAGGGTTATGCCGAAGAGTGCCAACAATCTCCGGTGATTGTCACGATTGGAGGGATACCGAAATTCGAGCTCGTCCCGATCCACACGGACGATCCCGACTTCATAGACCGCCTGCTCGAAGAGAACGAGTCGTTTCGCAGACTCGCCGAGGAGAGCCGACGGGAAGCGAATGAGGGTCGCGTCTCGACGCTGGCCGACGTCCGCAAGAGACTTGAGGCTTCCTCGTAAACCGGTGCTTCCCGGTTCCCGCGAACGATCGAGGCGAATCCCTCCTAGAGCGAGAGGGAAACGGGGTCAGAGGGACAGAGGGATGCGGAGTTAGGTCCGGTATTGGCAAAATAGGTGGTGTATTGGGATGGGCGGGAATTGGAGGCACTTCGCGGGTGCGTATAGGGAGGGGCCCCTGTCCGGCCAGAGGGGCTGAAGGAGAACGCGAAGCGGCTTGGACCGGAGTCGGCTTATCGTCGGGCGGGGCGGCCGCGGAAGGTGGAAAACGATCCGAGCGAGGCACGAGAAGAGTAGACCGGTTGCCTAGATTGCCATAAACGGACCTGTCCCTGTTCCCCTCCCCTGGGGGCGTCGATGTGCAACTGACTGCGATCGCGTTCGTGTTGGGCAACTGCACGTTCGTCACGAAGGATGGCGATTTCAGCACCGTACTGGGATCGCGGCTCGAGAACTGGGCGACAGGGTGAGCAATCGGGGTCGTCTGTCTTGCGAAAGTAGTGTTGGAGTGGGAGACGATATTCTAAATCCTCGGAGGAGATCGGCGAGATGATCGGGGCGTACGAGGGAAACTCGAACGCGATGGCACCGGTCCGCGAGTGGCCCCCACCCAACAAGCCGAACGTGGTTCCGGTCGTAAAGCCAGACACGGGCCCGGAGGCTGGTGTTCGCCCCATCGAGGGGGCCGGCAATGCGGGTGTGACCGCCGAATGATTTAGTTGTAAAAACGATGAAGAGGGACCATGACCGCGCCTGAAACCGATTCCACAGTCCCCAAAACCTTCATTTCATACTCCTGGGACGACGACGCGCACAAGGAGTGGGTCAAGCAACTTGCCAGTCGGCTGAGGCGGGACGGCGTCGACGTGACGCTCGACCGCTGGCACGCCGCACCTGGCGACCAAATCCCGGCGTTCATGGAGCGCGCCGTGCGCGAGAACGACTTCGTAATAGCCATCTGCACAGACCGATTCAAGGAGAAGTCGGACCGGCGTGGCGGCGGGGTTGGTTACGAGGGCGACATCATGACTGCCTACGCCTTCACCGGTGAAGCCGAGAAAAAGTTCATCCCGGTGCTGCGGCGCGGGAAGTGGGTCGAGGCAGCGCCGACGTGGCTCTTCGGGAGGGCGAAAATCGACCTGAGCGGGGACCCTTACTCCGAGTCGGAGTACGAGGAACTTCTGCGGACTCTGCACGGCGCGAGGGAAGATGCACCGCCAATCGGGCGCCGTCCAAACTTCGCGGCGAAGCAGGGGTCGCAGGCCGGTCCCGTTCCGGTGCCCATAAACCGGCGTGCACAATCGTCCGCGCCTCGACATCAATCGTCGGTCACGCCATACGCAAGTGATATTCCGATCGTCGCCCCGGAGTGCCCTTATCGGGGACTGCTCGCCTTCCGCGAAGAAGATTGGGAGTGCTTCTGCGGTCGGCAGCGATACGTGCAACAGCTGGTGAGAATGAGCCACAAGCCCTTCGTTGCGGTGATCGGACCGTCAGGTAGTGGTAAGTCTTCACTGATGTTCGCGGGGCTGGTGCGTCACCTCCGCACGAAAGAAAACCGGTTAATCGCACATTTCCGGCCCGGCAATGACCCCTTCGGATCGCTGTCCGCCGCCCTGGTTTCGGCGTCCGATCCGAGGCTGGGAATTCGAGAGCGCCTTCGAGAAAGTTCCGCATTGGCCAGAGAACTGATGAGCGAAAACATAACCGTTGACGGGTATATCAATGAAATGATTCGATCGCGTTCCGACAAACGCGGCTTCTTCCTGTTCGCCGACCAATTCGAGGAGCTGTATTCGCTGTGCCCCGACGTCGAGATCCGGAACCTTTTCCTGGACTCGCTGTTGCGCGTCGTCGACGGACGAGCTCGCCGGTTGAGCCCCGACTGTATCCTCGCAATCACGTTGTGCGCCGACTTCTACGGACAGGCCCTGACCCATCGAACGTTCTCCGATTTGCTGCAGGGGAGCGCCCTCAACTTACCGCCGATGTTGCGCGAGGAGCTCAGGAGCGTTATCGAAGATCCCGCCAAGCGATGCGAGGTGACTTTTGAAAGCGGTCTGGTCGACCGCATTCTGGACGACGTCGGGAACGCCCCGGGAAATCTTCCGCTCCTCGAATTCGCCCTGGAGTTGCTCTGGAATCATCGATCCGGCGATCAACTGACGCACGAAGCGTACCGGGCAATCGGGGGGTTATCCGGGGCCATCGCTCAGCGGGTGGACGAGGAATTCGAGACGCTCAGCCCGGCCGAGCAAGAGATGGCGCGTAGTCTCTTTATCAGCTTGGTACGCCCCGGCCGACCGGACGAAGGGAGTCAAGACAGCCGACGGCGGGTCACGCTGGGTCGCTCCGACGAATCGGGGGTGAGCGGGCTCGTCGAAGCCCTTTCCAATCCGAAAGCACGACTCCTGGTCGTCGACTACGACTCGGAGACCCACAGCAAGACCGTCGAAGTGGCTCATGAGGCCGTGATTCAGAATTGGGGGCGATTGAGAAAATGGATCGATGAAAACAGGACAAGATTACAGATTCGAGATGAATTGGACAATGCAGCGAAGGCTTGGTGCGCCGCGGGCCGATCGGAAGGCGGTCTGCCGCGAGGCGGGCAGCTCGCTTATTTCAGGAATGCCTACGAGCCCAGCGAGTGGGCGAAGGAATTCCTCTCGCGAGCGATGGAATTGGAATCGCGGCGCGAGGGCGAACTGCTGGAGAAAGAACGCCGGCTCATGGACGTCCGATTCCTGGGCGACTTGAGAACATTGGTCGAAGAATCGAAGCAGATGTGGCCTTCCACCCCGGACCGAATATCCGAGCTTGAGAAGTGGCTGGCTACGGCTCGGAGCATAGCTGCCAGGCTTGACGAATATCGGAATAAGCTCAACGACTTCCGCCGGCGCGCCGAGCCGGCGATTGCCCTTCCGTCGGTTACGGAGGCGGACGATCCGCCGCTCTTGAAGAAACTGGCAACGTTAGTGAGGAGGCGTCAGCGCCTCGATGACAGAATCGCCGGCATTGCAGCTGATGGGGTCGGTGATGCCAGTAGTCTCTCTCTCGAATCGATGCACAAACGGAGAGCAAGTCTCGATGGGGTCATCAATCGCCTCCAGCTTATGATCGAAGAGGCCCGCCCACGGTCCTTCCTTGAGGAAGAGGACAGGCATCACCACCGCGTGCTGCTCGAAACAGTCCGTCGGCTTTCTGCTCTTACTGATGACGAGCATCACGAGGACTCCATTGAGAATGTCGAGTCTAGGCTCCATCATGCGTCCCAGGTCTACTTGAGGACGATCGAGAACTATCGGCAAGAATGGGATGATGCGATCGTGTGCATCTCCGATCCAACCATCTCCCCGCTGTATGGGGGGCTCCGCATGAGACCTCAACTCGGTTTGGTCCCGGTCGGCAGGGATTCGGAGTCCGGATTGTCGGAGTTTGCCTTCCTCCGTTCAGGCAAGGTGCCGCGACGCCACGCCGGGCAGAGGCTCATCCTCACCGAGTCAACGGCCGTGATCTTCGTCCTTATCCCCGCTGGCACCTTCAGGATGGGGGCGATACCCCCGCAGGACGACTTCGCCCTCGGTTCACCGAATGTGGACCCTCGCGCACAACCGAACGAATCTCCCGTGCATGCTGTCTCGCTGGACGCCTTCTTCATTTCCAAGTATCCGATGACCCAAGGGCAGTGGCGGCGGATCACCGGCAGGAACCCGAGCATTTCACGGCCGTCCCACGGGAATTGGTCGAACCCGGTCTCTCTGTTGCACCCCGTGGAGAATCTGAGTTGGTTTATGTGCGACCGCGTACTCAGGCGCCTTGGTTTGGCCCTCCCGACGGAAGCTCAATGGGAGTACGCGGCCCGGGGCGGAACGAGCACGGTGTGGTGGAGTGGGGATGATGAAGGCTCCTTGGACGGAGCGGGTAAACTATCGGAGATCACGCACTCACCGGTCGGCCGATCGATGGCGAACCCCTTTGGCTTACACGACCTCGTCGGCGGCGTCTGGGAATGGTGTAAGGACTCGTTCGGTGGATACGAATCACCGGTCCAGGAGGCTGATGGCGAACGAAACGTCAGCAGCCGTCGCCTACGGGCCCAGCGCGGTGGAAGTTTCTTGAACACGGCCTCATCCGCTCGGTCGGCGAACCGCCTGAGCGGGCCGCCGGGCTCTCGGATCATCGACTTGGGCGTCCGCCCCGCCAGACGACTCGATCCCCTGTAGCATTGTCGATTCCCCGGATTTGTCCGAATACCTATCTTGCCAAATAAGTAATAATATCCACTCAATATCATGGGGCAATATTACTGCGATGGTAAAAATTTTGACATTGCGGCCCGCCTCTGTTAGAAATCGGTGAAGTCGCCCAGTTCGCGGCGTGGCCCGACGCCGAGCGCGGAGGAATTCCATGCAGAATCGGTCGAACCTCGAGAATACGCAGAGCATTTACGACGCTTTTTCGCGCGGCGACCTCCAGTTTGTGATCGCCGCTTGTGCGGAAGACATCGATTGGCAGCTCTTCATCCCCCCCGAGATCCCCTATTCGGGGCGGTACCGCGGCCGTGGCGAGTTGGCGGATTACTTCCGCAAATTCGCTGATGCCGCCCAGATTGAGGAATTCGAGATCCACGAGTTTATCGTCGGCGAAGACGCGGTCGTGGTCCTGGGGTGGGATCGCGTCTCCGTGAAGTCGACGGGCCGTCACTTCGAAATGAATTGGGCCCACGTCTACCACTTCCGGGATGGCAAGGTCGTCCGTTTCCGGGAGTACTTCGACACCACCCCGATGTTCGCCGCATTTCGCAGCTGACGAGAAGCCTCGGGCGGGCGTGGGGTATGGCGGATTACGCGCGGCGGTGCGCCGCGTCTCCTGGCGTCTCCCGCTGGATCTCCGCCAGGTCGACCTTCGGCGGGCCGCAGAAGCGATTCCGTTCGAACCCAAACCAGCACGCGAATAGAATCACCACGGTCGCACAGAGGAGCCAGACCGACTTTTCGTTCGGGGCGCCGTCCCGATGACAATTAGGATCGAGCACCCCAGAACGCAAAATACGGCCAGGGGGCGAAAGAATCTGCCGAGGTCGAATGGTCCCATCCGAGTCCACGTCCGGCGGAACGCCACGGCCCCCAGCGCCGTCGGGACGATGTAAGACACGTACAGAAAAATCGTAGAAACGCTGATAATGGTGGAATAGACCGGCGTATAGACCGTGAAGAGGATGGAAGACAGCGACACGGTCCATATCGCGGCGACCGGACTGCGGAGTGTGGGATGGATGCGCCGCAGGCGTGCAGCGAACGGCAACCCTCCATCGCGGGCGAACGCATATACCATGCGAGAGGCCGACGTCACGGTGGCCAGCCCGCACAGGTAGACGGCGGTCGCAATTCCCACGAACATGGCTGCGGCGAGCGGGCGAGGCAGCACTTCCTCGATGACCCTGTAGAAGACCGTGTCTCCCAGCGCGGCGGCGCGGTCCATGTCCGGGATTGCCAATACCAGAGCCGAGAGCATGATCCAGCCGACCAGCCCCGATACGAGAACGGAACGAACGATGCCCTTGGGCACGTTGATGGATGCGCCGATCGTTTCCTCGGAGGTGTGCGCCGACCCGTCGAAACCAGTTAGGTTGTACGCCGGGAGGAGGAAACCCAATGCGGACAGCCACAGACGGTTCTCCGTCCACGGCCAGACGTCGTGGCCGGATCGCCCGCTGTAGTTCGAGACCGTGATCAGTCGCACGGGATCCCATCCGGGTGCAAAGGCGAGTAGGGAGCACGTGATCGCGACGGCGACCGCCAGGATCCAGTAGCCACTGAAGTCGGTCAGTACGGTCGTTGCCCGAATGCCCAGATGATTGAAGAATGCCTGACTGGTTGTGATCAGTACGACACCGACAATCTGCATGACGTCCCTCGTCGTTGCGTCGGCGGCACCGATGTCCAGGCCGAATACAGTACCGATCGACTTGGACCAAAGTAGAAACGTCCCCACATTGATGGCCGCCAGCACGGTAACCAAGCCGAGCAAGTTGAACCAAGCCGTCACCCAGCCCCAACTTCTTCCCCCCAGGATCGATGCCCAATGGTATAAACCACCGGCAGTCGGAAAGGCCGATGCGATTTGCGCCATGGTCGCCGCGACGGCTAGCACGAACAATAAAACGATCGGCCAGCCGATCCCGACAGCGGCGCCCCCTACGGCGCAAAAGCCGATATGGAAAGATGCAAAGACCCCGACGATGCAAATGATCGACAGGGAGATCGCATAGTTGGAGAATCCGCGCATTGCCCGGAGCAGTTCCTGGGCATAACCCATTCTTCGCAGCGTTTCTGCGTCCTGTCGCTTGACGGATTCTTCAGCTGTATTGATATGCATGTAGGTAGAGTGGCTGTAAAAGGGTTGGCGAATCTCATTCCTCTTGAAGCGAGGACGTAGCATGCTGGCCAGGAGATGTCGCCAGGGGCAAGATGGATTAAGTAGCGCGAGCAGGCTGGAATGATTGTACCAAGTTGGCGATCGTTGGAATCTCTTCGTTGGCGACCGAGGGCCGGGTTCTACAGGCGGCCGGAGCGAGGCGGCGCCGACTTGTGGCTTGGGCCTACCTGCACGACGTAATCTTGCAGCTCTCGGTCGACGCGAGCCTGGAGTTATTGGTCGGCTTGCTACCGGACTGATAGTGGCTGGCACACACCGAACACGTCCTGAATCGTACACTCGAAGTCGCGCGAGAAAGCGCAGCGACGTGACAAGGGATAGGCACGGCGCCGGCGTTCGACGTAGAACGCCTTGAGCCGGCAACGCACGACTCGCCGGCTTCGCCAACCAATCGACCGTCTGCGCCATCTACTGGAGATGTCGGACGCATACGATGCAGTGGTCGCTAGCCCCGTCGGCGGATGCCCATTCTACTCGCGCTTCCTTCAGCAGAGGCGAATGCTCGGCGGCGAGGCGGCGCCAGTTCACGAGCGGACGCTGAGAGAAGCTCGACAACGAGACCACGCAGCGACCCTCCACTGAGGACGCTCCCAAGGAGACGCCCCGACTGAAGGAAGGGCCGGGCGCGGCCCGGGCTCGCTGCGCCGGCTTCTCTGTTATCATGGGGATACTCGGGGGCCCGTTTGCCGAACATCAGGAAGCTTACTCGATGGTGAAGCTCGACGGTCAGAGGCTCAAGGATGCTCGCAAAACGGCGGAGGCGCTACTGGACGAGCTCGAGCTCGGTTCGGGGCCCATCATGAACTCGCTGCTCAAGGCAAAACGGCTTGCCCGTTTAATGCGCGACCAAGACGCCATCACTTGGCTGGATCTCGAAGCACGCGGCTATCCTCCGAAGTTCGCCTTCGCAACTCTCGGAACATGCGTGCGGTACGCGCGTCAAGGCGGTCGACTCACGCACGACAATAAGTATTATTACAGTAGTCTTCCTGAGTTCGAAGCGGACCTCGAAGCAAGCAAGCTTGTCCTCAAGGGGCTGCAATTTCCCGCACACATCGCGCCAAGTGTGTCGAGCAGTAATCCAAATGAAGAAACGGCGACCTGGATGGCCAGTGCGATAAGTGGGGTGACGATGGCTTACGACCGAGCGGTCAGTGCTGCTCGAAACACGAATTCACAGAATGCCTCAATGTTTAACGGGCTGAAATCCGCCCTCCATAACTACGCGACAGACTGCCATCACGCACTATCGCTGAGCGACGCTGCACAGACCCTGTTCGAAAAAGCGCGGGAACGCATCGACAACTTTGTGCGCATCCGCCCCCAAGGCGGCAGATCAGATGGCGGTGGCATTCGAGCGGTTCGAATCCGGTGATCCTGAAGCACTCACGCATGCGCTTACCTCCTGCCGTCGACTTTTTCAGACCGTGGCCGACGCAGTGTTTCCTGCGCAGAACGGGCCGTTCATCGATTCAAGAGGGCGGTCCCGCAAGGTTGGGACGGAAGAGTACAAGAACCGCTTACTAGCATTTTTCGATCAGAAGGTTCAGAGCAATACCACCGCCGCTATGGCACAAGCGGAGATCGAGGCGATCGCGTCGAGACTGGATGCTCTGTACGAAAAGGCTTGCAAGGGAGTTCATGCAGACGTGTCGGTGGATGAGGTCCGCTTGGTCCTCATCTCAGTGTACCTTTTGCTCGCGGTGGTCGTCCGGTTATCGGGAATGTCGGCCCAGTCGGAGACCAGCCAGCGGATCCCTTCGCCATCGAAATGATGAATCTCAACGCGCCGGAATTGCTTCCGCGGCATCGACGCCCAGGCGGAATACCGCGCCTTGGTCAAGGGCCGGAAATACCAGACACGCATCGCAGAATCCGTGTGATCTTGCGCCGGTGGCGATACGCGTATAAGGTTGCTTCAGCGGTTAGGTTTCCGCGGGGTGCGCGGGGAATCCTTTGGTGAGCTCAACTTGGACCTTGTTCGTGGCGCTTTGAGTGAAGGCTTGCGCCAGGTCCCAAAAGTGATCGGCCACGCGATCGGAGAATACCAACGTTTCGAGGTCGACGTCGCCGAACTGACAGCGGGCGCTCAAAACCAGCCACCATGGGGCGCTTCAAAACCAGCCACTAATGAGGAGACGCGGATTCGACATGTAGGCTTTCGGGAGACCCCTTTCCTGGAGCCGCACCATGTCGAATTGCCTCAAAGTGGCCATGATAGACGCTATCTTGTCCCTGCATCGCAGGGGATGGTCCCAGCGCCAAATCGCCATCGAGCTGGACATCAATCGTGAGACGGTCGCTCGCTACCTCAAGCAGGCCAGAGAGGCGCCAAAACCAGCCATTGCGCCCTCCGGCTCGAGCGGCCCTGAAATTGCAGCAAGCGCGGCTGTCCCGACACTCGCTTCGGCCAGCGACCGCGGCAGCCAAGCTCGCGGTCGACTCAGCGATTGCGAGCCTTGGCGAGACATCATTCAGTCCAAGCTTAACCAGGGCCTGAGCGCCCAACGCATTTACCAGGATCTCTCGTCCGAACACGGCTTCCAGGGGAGCTACTACACCGTCCGTCGCTTTGTTCGCCGCCTCGAGCCGGTACAAGAGCTTCCCTTCCGGCGCCTTGAGTGTGAGCCAGGGGAGGAGGCCCAGGTCGACTTCGGCACTGGTGCTCCGGTTTACACAACCGACGGCAAGCGCCGCAGAACCCATGTCTTCCGCATCGTGCTGTCCCACTCTCGCAAGGCCTACTCCGAGGCCGTCTATCGCCAGACCACCGATGAATTCCTTCGCTGCATTGAAAGTGCCTTTCGCCACTTCGGTGGCGTACCGAGACGGTTGGTTCTGGATAACCTGAAGGCCGCCGTGACGAAGGCCGACTGGTTTGATCCCGAGCTCAATCCCAAGGTCCGCTCCTTCGGAGAGCACTACGGCTTTGTCTTCTGGCCCACGCGACCCCGGACACCTCGGCACAAGGGAAAGGTCGAAAAAAGCGTCGACTACGTCCAGAGCAACGCTCTCAAGGCACGGCGATTCCCCAGCCTGGAGGAGCAGAATGCTTTCCTACTGAACTGGGAGCTGACCGTCGCTGACACCCGGATCCATGGCACCACCCGTCGCCAGGTCGGCAAGCATTTCGCCGAGGTCGAGCGCGAGGCACTGGTACCGTTGCCATTGGGTCTATTCCCGTCGTTCCACGAGGGCCGCCGCACTGTCCACCGCGATGGCCATGTTGAGGTCAAGCGGGCCTACTATGCGGTGCCGCCGGAATACCGGGACCGGGACGTCTGGGTGCGCTGGGACAGCCGCCTGGTGTCGATCTACAACGATCGGATGGAGAAGATCGCCGTGCATCTCAGGAAGGAACCAGGTCGTTTCAGCACACCGCCTGAACTGATTCACCCCAATAAGATCAGCGGGGTCGAGAAAGGGGCAGCCTGGCTTCTGCGCAGAGTGACCACTCGGCTGGGACCCAAGAGCACCGCTTGGGCAGAGGCGATGATCCGAGCCCGCGGAGTCGAGGGAGTGCGAGTGTTGATCGGCCTTTTGAACCTTTCCAGCCGGCATCTCGCCTCGGCAATCGATCACGCTTGCGAAATTGCGCACGGTTACGGCGAGTATCGCCTCCGGACAATCCGTGCGCTCCTGAAGCGCCAGGGACCCAAGCAAGAGTTGCTGCCATTCATGAACGAGCATCCTATGATCCGACCAATGAGTGAATATGGCCAGTTTGTCCGCGACGCATTCCAATCTCGATACGAGGGGAACAACTCATGAATCAGAGTTGCTTTGAGCGGGAGTGCCTGAATCGACTTGGCAGACCTCCGCCGGTCACGGTGCAAACAACGTTGCAGTGGCTACCGAGTTTCCGGCGAAAAAGAGGGGACGGGGCTCAGCTCCGGCTCGGCAAGAGGGATGCTCCCTCCCACCTTCGCCATCGCCTCGCCCAGTTCAAGTGAGGGCGAGGCGATGGCGAAGGCGGGAGGGACGGAGATGACATTTTGATTCTGTGATCGGCGATCGAGATCGAGCACGACATTTTCCACACCACACCAGGAGTTTTCTCCATGAATGAACCACTGAGAAATGTATTGAGGCAACTACGGCTCTCCGGACTCTTGGAGAGCCTGGAGATTCGCCTACAGGAGGCCGCTGGCCACGGCCTCAGCCACAGCGAGTTCCTTGAGCTGATCCTTCAAGACGAGCTGGCGGTGCGAGCCGATCGCCAATTCCAGCGACGGTTCAAAGCGGCTGAGTTTCGCGAGCGGAAGTCGTTGGAAGACTTCGACTGGTCGTTCAACCCGTCGATCCCCCGCAAGCAGGTGTACGACTTGGCGAGCTGTCGGTTCCTCCGCGAAGGGCGCGACGTGCTCTGGCTGGGACCGCCCGGCCTCGGAAAGAGCCATCTCGTACAAGCGATCGGGTATCAAGCCGTCAAGGCCGGTTACACGGTTCTTTACCGCTCGGTCTTCGACCTGGTCCGGGACTTCCTGCATGATCAGGTGTTGGGGCAGGAGGACAAGATGCTGACGATGTACCTGAAGCCCGAGTTGTTGATCATCGACGACATGGGAATGAAGCAATTGCCGAGGCGTTCCGGTGAATGTCTCTTCGAGGTCGTGATGCGGCGGTATGAGACACGGTCAACGATGATGACATCGAACCGTCCGCTCGAGGATTGGGGAAAGCTTCTCGGGGATGTGCCGAGTGCCACGGCGATCTTGGATCGATTCCTGCATCATGCCGAGCTCGTGCGATTGGAGGGCCGAAGTTACCGCCTGCGGCACCAATCGGCTTCGGGCGGAAACGGGTTTGAAGATTCAAAACCAGCCAAAGCGCCCTCCGGCTCTGAGCATGGTGGTTCGAATTCAAAACCAGCCAAAGCGCCCTCCGGGTCGGAAGAGAACCCACCAGATTCAAAACCAGCCAAGGCGCCATCTGGCTCCAACGCCAGCGGAAAGGGAGGAGGCAAGACCACAACGAAGCGTTAAAATGAGGAGCCAATTCGGCTCCGCCGGAAAAGTCAAAGACCGATTCGGCCAAGCAAAGCAAGTTCTCAGTCAGTCGTGATTACCGTAGAGCTGTATTGAATTGACCAATGTAACTACCCGAACGGGGTGGCTGGTTTTGAACTACCGATAAGCGCCCATAATTGGCTGGTTTTGAAGCGCCCGGTGACAGCCGAACTTTTGGCTTGCGAGACCGCGCTTTTCGAGGTATTCGCACACCCTCGCGTATCCTCCCTTAAATTCTGCGTCCCATTCGGGCTCTTCCTGTGTCCCGGTCGTCATCGTGTACTTTGCGGTAGCCATCCTGCCGTGTGCGATGACATTCCTGAGATAGAAAAGGACGCGAATCCCCTCCCACGATTGGGGATCGTGTGCGCAATCGCTCAATCTCTCGCCGACGAGCAACTGAAACGCCACACAATAGTTGTCCGGACCCGTCGCGCGGCAAATCCGTTCATCGACCTCTTTCACCAGGCGCTTAAAGAACCTATTGACCGAGCGACGAGTCTCGAAATGCGGCTTCTCGATCGAGTGAAATCGTTCAGCGTGCGCTTCTAGCAACTGAATGAACAGCCACTCGAGATTTCCTTCGACATAGCAACTCGAGTTGAGCAGGATGGAGAAGTTAATCCCCGCACGCTCCTGGGCCGAGATCGCCGGATCGCCCGCACGCGTCCGAATAAGCCAGTTGTTCGCGGCCTCGATCGTGTCCCAGGTCGAATTGCGGATGATTCGCATGATGCCCATAGTTGTCTCCGCTAACGGTGCTCACTGACACACGACTCACGTAGCACTGAAGGTGGTTCGAACACTACCGTCGTTTCTTCCCACTGGCCTAACTCTTGCCACTGAGATCCCAAAGTGCGGCTTGGCGGACAAATTAGTGCTTTGTAAGAGCTTAGTTTTCGGGTGCACCAGCTTAAGATCGTCGTGGTTTTCCGGATGGTTCCCGCGAGGACCGATCCGAGTTTTTAGCTGTGACAGAGCATTAGAGGACAATTCGATGAATCGGGCTGTCCCGCGCGAATTCGTCGCGGCCGAGCGCCACGTGCGGCGTGTTCGTCCCGAGGTATCTTCGCATATGTGCCGGGTTTCGCGAGGGGAATGTCGGCCGCGAGCGCTGACTCCAAGCCTAATTTCATGTTATTAGGCACAGGGGCGGTCCGGATGGTTCACGCGCTTTCACTCCGCGATCAATCGACCGGGATCGAGCCGGCAACCCCTTGGTTGCAAGCCAGGCGCTCTCCCGGCACGGTGCGACGGAATGAGGAGACCGCGCCGGTGCCCGCGGCCACACCTCTACGCGAACCCCTTTCTCGCTGCCGAAACGCGCCGCTCGTTCGCCCATTCTTATGGACCTTCACCTACGAACGGCACAATTGGACCGGGGCTGATCAAAAAGGCCGAATTCCTCGTGAGCGCGCACAACTTGAATGGCCTGTTTGCAGATCATTCTAGGTAGGAGCAACGCGTGAGCCTGCGTGCGGGTCGGCGCGAACGGGGGAGATCGACGCCAACTACCGGGTACTCCAGGAACGCCTCGTTCTGGTGCTGGGCTGAACGCCTGGCTTACGGATCGTCAAGCTGAAAGCCTGACCTACAGCGAACGACACCACCGGCCGGCGTGGCGCCGGAAATGGGAGCAAAGGCGAGAGCCGAAATCCGAAACTCGAAATCCGAAATCCGAGGTTCGGAGACGAAATTGATCGGCGGCGAAAAACACGCGAACGAACCCAGCTGGGCTCACGTGGCTGGAAATGCATAAGTTGAGGTTCGAATTGTGATTGAACCACAAAACGAAAACGAAATGGGACTTTACAACGTGGCTGGAATTTGCGAACGAACCCGAGCGGGGGGAAGCGCAGAGGACGGAGGACGGAGGACGGAGGGCGGAGGACGGAGGACTGGCGGAATGACGGATGTCGGCGCGGCCGCCCCGTGTGTGCGAGCCCCCTTCGACCATGCTCAGGGCGGGCCGTCCGCCGCCGGCGACGGCAGCTTTCCGGTGCGCCAGTGCCAAACGCCGCTGGGCTGGGCGGCCTTCGCTGTGCGGTAGCCCCCAC
The DNA here is from genome assembly GCA_963823665.1 of uncultured Planctomycetota bacterium. Taxonomy (GTDB): domain Bacteria; phylum Planctomycetota; class Planctomycetia; order Isosphaerales; family Isosphaeraceae; genus CAVXHV01. The sequence continues at coordinate 1,119,074 of CAWGMQ010000005.1, read as the reverse complement.
CTCCGCCTGCAGCGGCACATCCGCGGTGCGAGCGTACGGCCAAATTCGCCTGCGGCGGCACCTCGTGCGCCCGTAATTGCTTCGAATCAGCAGGTTGTGACGCCAACGACGCGGGGATTGTAGTCATTTGACGAGAGCAACGGCTTGGCGTTCCGCGCCTTGGCGCGTTCCGGTAGAATCCGCCCGAAGGAGGTCGCAATGCAGGTCGCCCTGTCGCCCGACGCCGTCGCCGTGCTGCGCTTCGAAATCAAGGGATATCGATCCAAAGTACCGGGAAGCCAGTTGCCGGCCTACCGCGAGCTGGCTGCCGCGGGGATCATGGAGCCAGTACCCGGCTCGGACACGGAATATCGGTTCACTGAATACGGTATGAAGCATCGTGAGGAGATTGTCGAGCGGGAAGCGGAGCGGATTGAGCGCGACCGGTACGAGCCGCCGGACGCCAATCTGTCGGAGGCGGTGAGGGAGAGATTGCGCCTCCACTTGGCGGGCGATTGCGAGATGACAGAGGAGAATCCCGGCATGATGGCCCGACGCAGCCATGATCAGATCATGCAGGTCTTCGAAGTCCTCGGCATCGCGAGTCAAAACCGGAATGCTCTCGGCGATACAAAAGATCAGCACTCTCGGATCCGAGACGGACAGCAATCCGACGTCAGGAGCAAGGATAGGATCGTGACCGCGAGCCCGAAGCCGCGCGGCCAAGCGCGGATCGCTCATGTTCTCGTCGAGCAGCGCCTTCATTCATGCGCGGGCCCGAGGAGACCCCGTGCCCGGAGCCTGGCCGCCTCGTGGTCCCGCTCTTGCTGGATGAGCGGGAGATTTTGGGCCACGTAGTCGAGAGCCTCAAGGACCGCCGGGAGCGGAACCTGATAGTCCCGAGCGAATTCTTCCGGGCTGCGGGGATCAGGGCCATGGATGGCTTCGTAAACCACCGCCGCTCGAATCCGTCGACCCTCGAGCCACAACTGCCGATAATTCGAGCCGGGTCGCGGCTCCAAGTGTTGGTATTGTTTTTCGGTCTTGGTGGTCATGGCTCCTCCTTCAGGATTCGGTGTCATTATACCTCGAGACTGCAACGGGGTCGCGATCTCGTCCTGAGGACGTCAGCGTGCGGCTGGCAGAACGAGGGAACCCCGCTGGCGAGCGGACTGCCTATCGCCCGAGCCCGCATCCGCGGGCGGCGCCGGCATATGCCCCTCTATTTATCCGGGCCTTGCCCTACGAACGGTGCAACTGGACCGCGGTTGATCAAAAAGGCCGAATTCTTCCTGCGTTTGCGCAACTGGAATGGCCGTACTGTAGATCATTCTTACCCACGAAAGGCCCTCGACGACCCCATCCCATGACCGCGTGTTCACAATTAACAAAGAAATCGCGCAAAGCCGCAGCTCCTGACGTTGCAGCCGTGTCGGTCGAGTGATTGCGCTTTTTTTGGAGGCGTTTGTTGCCGAGCAGGCAAACTCGTCGCATATTATCACGTGAGGGAGAGTGCGCGGACGCGCGATGCAGGCGCGATGGGCGGCTCCCTTTGCGTTCCTTTCCTGCCTCTTCGTCGATCTCCAGTTTTCCTGAGAACAGCGGGGAAATCCTCGAAAAAAGTGCCATCCAGTGCCAGATAGTGCCACGGGTGAAGGGGCTGACCTGCTCGGGATGCATGATGCCGCGCTTTCATCCATATCCGCTCCTTTTGAGAAGTGACCATGATTCCAACTGTATTGTGCGAGCTTCAACGACCAACGGATGACGACCACTTGCCGTTGCTCAAAAGCGGCCAATTTACACTGGTGTACGGATGCTGGAAGGCCCTCGTAATATTGCCACTTTTTGCCATTTTTCGATCGTTCGAGCGGTCATCTGGAGTGGAGACGTTCGCTCCGCATGTCGAATCTGAATCACAGGATCGGACATGGCGAGTGCTCTTCCAAGCGCTTCGAGAAAACTCATGGCAATGCCACCGCAAAAATTGCCAAAACGATGCGACTCTGTTGTTCACTATGTTTGGGCGGCTTTTTTCGATGCAGAAACAAAGAGCGTTTTTTGGGAGTACGTTGCGACGCCGAGCGTCGAGACGAGGGGCTCCATCGTCGCCCACTGGAGAAGGTCGGCGCTCCCGAGGGCGCCGGCGCGTGGATTAACTCGATTGTGAACGAAAGGCGAAGTTGCCGTACGAGGGGGTGCGCGGCGCGTTCATCATCTGTCTCTGCGTCACCATCTGCGTCACCGTATAAGTCAATTAGAAATCTGGAGTTATGTCGATTCAAGGGGGGTTCCGATTATACCTGCGTCACCCGTTAAGTTGAAGCGCCGCAAGGGGATGGCGCAGATGACGGGTGACGTAGGCCTTGCGAACTTTTTTGTCGTGGTTCGTCCGGCGATCAGGCGGAGATTGATCCCTTGCGATCGGTGCCAGGCGAGTTCTGTCGCACGAGAGGAGCAGCGCCGCCGCGGACAGTCACGTCGGCAACCAGGCGCTCTGACGCGAGCAGATCGAAATTCGGGACGCACGCGCTGTGAGACGGCGTCGTGTTGGGGTGGGTGCACCCAGTCCTGGGGCTCACGCCACCAGGCTGTACGGTGTCGCCCCGTTGGGGCTTGGGGAATGGCGGGCGTTTGCTCGCGACGCTCGACCTGGGGCTCACGCCGCCAGGCTGTACGATGTCGCCCCGTTGGGGCTTGGGGAATGGCGGGCGTTTGCTCGCGACGCTCGACCTGGGGCTCACGCCACCAGGCTGTACGATGTCGCCCCTTCGGGGCCTGCAGCTCGGGCGAAAACGGGCGGGTGCCGTCATGGTGCCGTCAGGCGTAAGTCTGGTGTGCCGTTCGAGATGCTTCGATCGGGCCTTTTTGAGCAGAATCGTGCCGTCTGACGTAACTCCAATCGCTGCAAGGAGCTGACGGCATGACGGCACTTTCGGGGGGGGTTACACGCGCGTTCACGGGCAGAGACTCGAAGAATGAGCGCCGGGAGGGTCTCAGCGGTCGACGTCACGTCGACGTTAGTCTGATACTGTGGCGAGGGACGATTCGACCAGGCGGTCGAGCTCGGCGAGGGTTCGGCCGGCGGCGCCGTGCTGGGCCAGGACGAAGTCTCGGCCGGCTGCGCCACGGGCTGCTGCGGTCTCGGGGTCGTCGAGATCGGCCAGAAGACCCTGCGTCAGCTCGTCGGCGTCGGCGACCTGCCGGGCGGCGTTGTGCTTGAGCAATTGATCGACCGTCTCGCGGAAGTTTGCAATGTGGGGACCGAACATCACCGATGCACCATACGCGGCGGGCTCCATCATGTTCTGGCCGCCGCGGCCGGCGTGCAGGCTGCCGCCGACGAATGCCACGTCGGCCAGGCCCCAGATTGCCGAGAGCTCTCCGATCGTGTCGATCAGGGTGATCGGAGGGATTCCACCCCAGGTGCGCGTGATCGGGCTCGTCAACTCGCTGCGCCTCACGACCGTTTCCTTGTTCTGCCTGAGCCAGCGAGCCACGTCGTCGAAACGCTCGGCGTGGCGGGGAACGAGGATCAGCCGCAAGCCGCGATGCTGGCGCCGGGCTGTGTTGTACGCCTGCAAAACAGCGGCTTCCTCGCCTTCCATCGTGCTGCCGGCCACAAAGACCAGGTCGGTCGAAGCCAGGCCGAGAAGCCGGCGGAGCTCGCGCGTCTTCGCGTTGTTCCGGTCGCTCTCCAGGCCGTCGTACTTCACCGAGCCGGTGACGCTGATGCGGTGACGGGGAATTCCCAGGTCGACGAAGCGCCTGGCGTATTCGCCGTTCTGGGCCGCAACGATGTCGATGCTGCCGAGCGTCGGCCGCAGCGGCCGGCGCAAGCTCCGGTAGCCGCGATAGCTCCTGGTGCTGAGGCGGGCATTGATGATCGCGACCTTGGAGCCGGAGCGCTTGGCGGCGCGGATCAAATTGGGCCAGAGCTCGAGCTCGACCAAGGCCAGCACCGTCGGGCGCACTCGCGCAATGGCGCGCCGGGTTGCCCAGCTAAAGTCGAGGGGTGCGTAGAACGTGACGAGGTCGGGATAGACGCGGCGAGCGACGGCGAGCCCTGTCGAGGTGGAGGTCGAGATCACGACCTGCCAGTTCGGCCGGCGGCGGGCCATCTCCTGCACCAGCGGGCGAAGCAACAGGACTTCGCCGACGCTGACGGAATGGAACCACAAGCACGGGTGATCGCCGATCCGGAGGGGTGCTTTTCCCAGCAGCTTTTCGACCCACCCTTCGCGGTATTTGCCGTCTCGAAGCCATCGGTAGAAAAGCAGCGGCGAGAAAACGACCAGAGCCGCGGCGTAAATCAAGTTGAGCGCGAATGGCATCTCGAGGGAATCCTTTCCCGCAAGCGATTCTCGTCCGTAAGAAGCGGAAGGTATTTTCTAAGACCCATCGCGGAGCGATGGGCGACACTGGATTGTTGGGAACCCATCGCGGAGCGATGGGCGACACTAACAGCAATCGGCGTGTCTGGACAGCGCCGCGATGCCAAATCGGGAACCCATCGCGGAGCGATGGGCGACACTGATAGCAACTGGCGTGCCCGGACTCATTAGGGTCGCCACGCTTTGCGCACAATTACCGATGGTCGACGGACTTGAGCGCGGGGAACGTCTGCATTTCTCGTGTAGCCGACGCCAGCAATCCGACGGTTCGCCGTCCCTAAGTCATGGTCTGCTCGGCAGATCTTGCGAGCGAGCCGGTTGCGATTGCCGCCGCTTCGCAGTGCGTCTGAGCGACGGATAAAGCCAAACGGGGCAGGTGGGGTGTCGAAACAAAATGAGGAGACTGGGGAAATCAATCAAAACGGGTCGGCCATCGATTGTTTGCGCATGCAGCAGGCTTTGAACTTTTTACCGGAGCCGCAGGGACATAGGTCGTTGCGACCGACTTTCTTGTTGGTGTTGCGGAGGGGCTCGCGTTTCTTTTCGGTGGAGCGCTCGCTGGCGGCGATTGCGGCGTCTTGCTGGCGGCGGGTGCCTCCGGAAGCAGCCGGGGCGGAGAGCTGTGATTCGGCCTGGTGGTGGATGGTCTGGGCGCGGTCGAGCTTCCAGCGCGAGCCGAGGTCGTCCAGGACCTGGGGGTCGAACTGTTCGACGCGGAAGATGAGGTCGGTGACGCGATCGCCGATGCCGCCCCACATGTCGCCGAAGATGCGCATGCCCTCACGTTTGTATTCGACCTTGGGGTCGATCTGTGCGTAGCCCTGGAGGCCGATCGAGCTGCGGAGGTGGTCCATGGTGCGGAGGTGTTCCATCCAGCTCGAGTCGAGGATATCGAGGAGCACGGATTTTTCCATCTCGCGCATTTCGGGGCGGTAACGGGCATCGATGGCGTTCAAGAGCGTGTGCCGGATCTCGCCGGAAGTCATCGATGCGAGATGTTCGGCGGTGGTCGAGAGGCCCAGGGACTGGTTGGCCCAGTCGGCGATCTCGGCGAGCGCCGCCGGTGTGGGCGGAGTGGAATCGGAGTCGGGGTGCGAGCGGCTGATCCTGGCGGCTGATAGTTTTGCTTCGAGCTCCTGCGAGGCGTTTTCACCTTGATAATGTTCGTGTGCGAGCTCGGTGAGCCTGGCCTCGATCTGGGAGCGGAGCAGGGGGCGCAGCTCTTCGGGATCGATGTGGGCCTGGTAGCGCTCGTTCAGCCAGGCGGCGAGGCCGTCGCGGTCGTAGCGCGGGGACGCAGTCTGGGAGCGGTCGCCGAGGAATCGGCGGAGGGCGATGCGCAAGGGGAGCTCGGCCTCCTTGAGGGCGTAGAGCTGGCGTGCGGCGGCCCGGACGCGGCGGATGATTTCCCCGCGATCGAGATCAGCCCAGGTTGCCGGGTCGACGACCAGGGTGAATTTGTGGTGGACCCAGCCGGCGAGTGTGCGGCGCCCCCAGTCGGGCTGGAGGAACTCGTTCGCTTTGGACAAGTCGATGCCGGCGATTGCCTCGGTGGCCCGCTCGGTGAGGAATTCCTCGAGGTCATCGTGGCCGGAGCGGAACTCTTCTTCATCGGTGATGGCGATTTTCCGGAGCTCTTTTTCGTTGAGCTTCAGCCCGAAGCGATTGTTGACCCAGTTGACGAGGGCCTGCCAGGTCCATTCGGAGCGATCGGCGTCGGGGGGGAGGTTTTCCTCGATGGCCTGGCGGATGGAGTCGGAGAGCTGTCGCTCGGCCTTGGACCTGGCGATCTCGACGGCGTCTTCGAAGCTTGCGCCCTTGACGTCGCGCGCGGTGAGCTCGACGCCCAGGGCCTGGCCGGCGACTTCGGCGAACGTGGCGGCACCGTAGTCGTCGGCGAGAAAGCGGCCGGCGGCATCCTCGATCTGCTTGTCGATCATTTCGAGGACCATTTCCTTGGGAGGTGCGCCCTCGAGCAGGCTCTGGCGGAAGGAGTAGATGCGCCGGCGCTGCTGGTCCATGACCTCGTCGTATTCGAGGAGGTTCTTGCGGATGTCGAAGTTGCGCTCCTCGACTTTCTTCTGGGCGCCTTCGATGCGGCGGCTGACCATCTTGCTCTCGATGGCTTCGCCTTCCTGCATTCCCAAGCGGGTGAGGACGGCGGAGACCCATTCGCCGGCGAACTTGCGCATCAGGTCGTCTTCGAGCGACAGGAAGAAGCGCGAGGAGCCGGGATCACCCTGGCGGCCGGCGCGGCCGCGAAGCTGGTTATCGATGCGGCGGCTTTCGTGGCGCTCGGTGCCGATGATGTGCAGGCCGCCCAAGGCGGCGACTTCGCGGCCTTCGGTCTTCATCTCGGGCTCGTAGCGGCGGACCGCTTCTTCCCACACTTCCTTCGAGACATCGAGGCGGGTTTGATAGAGCGGGCGGCCGTCTTCATCGGCCTGGCGCTTGAGGTCGGCCCAGGCCATGAATTCGGGGTTGCCGCCCAGGATGATGTCGGTGCCGCGGCCGGCCATGTTGGTGGCGATGGTCACGGCGCCGCGGCGGCCGGCCTGGGCCACGATCTCGGCCTCGCGCTCGTGATACTTGGCGTTCAAGACCTGGTGGGGAATGCCGTAGCGTTTGAGCATCCCGGCGAGCTCTTCCGACTTTTCGATCGAGGTTGTGCCGACCAAGATCGGCCGGCCGGTCGCGTTCACCTCGCGGATCTCGTCCAGGATGGCTTCGGTCTTCTCGCGCTCGTAGCGGTAGATCACGTCGGGGTAGTTGACCCGCACGAGGGTCTGGTTGGTGGGGATGGCGATGACGTCGAGCTCGTAGACCTTGTAAAACTCGGTCGCCTCGGTCATGGCCGTGCCGGTCATGCCGGCGAGCTTCTTGTAGAGCTTGAAGAAGTTCTGGAGGGTGATCGTGGCGAGCGTCTGATTCTCTTCCTTGACCTTGACTTTTTCCTTGGCTTCGACGGCCTGATGGAGGCCGTCGGACCACTGGCGGCCGATCATCAAACGGCCGGTGAACTCGTCGACGATGACCACCTCGCCGTCGGGCTGGACGACGTAATCGCGGTCGCGCCGGTAGAGGTGATGGGCCTTCAAGGCATTGTCGATCAGGTGCGGCCACTCCATGTTGCCGGGGGTGTAGAAGCTTTCGAGCCCGGCGATCTTCTCGGCCTCGCGCACGCCGTCATCGTTCAGATGGCAAGTCCGCTCCTTTTCCTTGACCTCGAAGTGGAGGTCGCGCTTGAGCTGGCGGGCGATGCGGTCGGCTTCGGCGTACTTGGCGACGTCGTCGAACGCAGGCCCGGAGATGATGAGGGGCGTGCGGGCCTCGTCGATCAGGATGCTGTCGACCTCGTCGATGATGGCGTAATTGAGCTCGCCTTGAGATTGATACTCCTTGGTCGGCTTCATGTTGTCGCGGAGGTAGTCGAAGCCGAACTCGTTGTTGGTTCCGTAGGTGATGTCGCAGCCGTAGATCGCCTGGCGCTCGCTGGAATCCATCTCAGACTGGATCGCGCCGACGGTCATCCCGAGACCATGGAACAACGGGCTCATCCATTCAGCGTCGCGGCGGGCGAGGTAGTCGTTGACCGTGATGACGTGCACGCCGCGGCCGTCCAGCGCGTTCAGGTAAGCCGCCAGGGTGGCGACCAGGGTCTTGCCTTCGCCCGTGACCATCTCGGCGATGTTGCCGCCGTGCAAGACCATGCCGCCCATCAACTGGACGTCGAAGTGGCGCATGTTGAGATAGCGACGGCCCGACTCGCGCGCCGCGGCGAAGGCCTCGGGCAAGAGCTCCTCGAGCGACTCGCCGGCGGTCCTGCGCTGCCGCAGCTCGGCCGTTTTGGCCCGCAGCTCGTCGGCACTGAGCGTCTTCATTGCGGGCTCGAGCTCGTTGATTCGGTCCACCGTCGCCCGCATGTGACGGATTCTGCGCTCGTTGGAGCTGCCGAACAGACGAACCAGGCCCTCGGAGACGCCTTCCGTCAGGGCCGTGAATGCGTCGGTCGTCTTGTCCCAGATATCGCTCAGCAGTTCCATTGCCGCTACCGCTCCCAGAAAGTGTTGAGAATGGACATAGATAAGTCGTTTATCGGAGCAATCTTATAGCTCGCGGCTCGCGGACGTCAAGCGGAGCGAGCCATAAGTGCCTTATGCGTCGGCTCTTGGATACTCTCAATGGGACGCTCGACGGCCCATTCCTCGCTCGGCGGCTACTCGATCCCGTACTTGCGAAGTTTCTGCCTCAGGGTTGCCCGGTGGATTCCCAGAATCTGGGCGGCTGCGGCGCGGTTGCCCCGGCATTCTTCGAGTGCGGCTCGCAGAAGCGGGGGTTCGGCTCGTTCGAGGAACTGTTCATAGACCGCGTTCCCGTTCTGGGATCGATCGTGAAAAGCGCGGCGGACCCAGGCGGCCAGATCGGCGTCGAAGCCGGTTTGACTTGATGATGATGGTGGTTGTTGTCGGGTTGCCGGCACGGCGGGAAAGTGCTCGAGCCGGATGGGCTGGCCGCGGGCCATGATTGCCGCGTGTTCGATGGCGTTGCGCAGCTCGCGGACGTTGCCGGTCCAGGACCGCGACTGGAGCTCGGCCATGACGTCGTCGGTGATTTGCGTGTTGGTCACGGTTGCAAGACGAGCCTGTCTGAGGAATGCGTCGGCCAGGGCCGGGATGTCTTGGCGGCGTTCGCGCAAGGGGGGAATGTGGATCTGAAAGACGCTCAAGCGAAAGAACAGGTCTTCGCGAAAGGCACCGGCGGTCATGAGGGTGCCGAGCGGCTGGTTGGTGGCGGCGATCACGCGGATGTCGATAGGCCGCGGGCGGGCGTCGCCAACCGGTGTGACTTCACCGTGTTCGATGGCGCGGAGCAGCTTCACCTGGAGGCTGAGGGCGATGTCGCCGATCTCGTCGAGCAGGACGGTGCCCCCGTTTGCCAGCTCGAGCAGGCCCTTGCGGTCCTGGACGGCGCCGGTGAAGGACCCCTTGACGTGGCCGAAGAGCTCGCGTTCGACGAGACTGGGGCTGAGCGCTGCGAGGCAGATGGGGAGGAATGGACCGTCGCGGCGGCCGCTGTGGCGGTGGATTGCGCGGGCGACGAGCTCCTTGCCGGTTCCGCTTTCGCCGGTGATGAGCACGGGCACTCCGGCGGGGGCGACGAGTGCGATGTTTTTGAAGAGCTCCTGCATCGCCGGGGAGGAGCCGATGAGCGCTTCCGAATCGGTGCGTGCGGGCGCCGGGTGCTGGTCGTGGTCCGTTTGCTTTTTTTCGAGGGCTCGTTTGACGACGGAGGTTGCCTGATCGAGGTCGAACGGCTTGACGAGGTATTCGAATGCGCCCCCCTCGAGGGCCCGGACGGCGGTCTCCAGGTCGCCAAATGCGGTGATGATGACGATCGGCACGCGCCCGAGGCATTCGCGGAAGGTGCGCATCGCGGTCAGGCCATCCATTCCGGGCAGACGGATGTCGAGAACGACGACGTCGAGGTTGTTCCGGGAGGCGATTTGCAGACCTTCCTCGGCGGAGGCGGCAACCTCGACATTGTGGCCGAGGTCACCCAGGGATTCGCGAAAGGCCCAGCAGATGCTGGCCTCGTCGTCGACGATCAAGATGCGGCCCATTCAGCCCCCTTCGAGAGTGCGCGATGCCGGGGAAGTGCCAGGCGGAACCGGGTTTCACCGTGTGAGCGGCTCCAGGAGAGCTGGCCGCCGTAATCGACGGCGACCTGCCGCGCGAGTGCGAGGCCGAGGCCGACGCCCTCCGGCTTGGTGGTGATAAACGGGTCACAGAGAGTTTCTGCCAGCTCGGGGGGCGGTCCCGCCCCGTTGTCGACGACCTCGACGGTCACCTCATGGTCACGCCGATGAAGCTCGATGGCGACGGATCCCCCCTGACCGGCTGCCTCGATGGCGTTGAGCGCGAGGTTGAGTATCGCCGCCCGGAGGCCGGACCGGTCAGCGAAAACCTCGACCGATTCCGGTGGTGACACATCGGCCGGGTGGATGAAGGCGACCTTGGCGTGCTGGCACGCGGGAGAGACCAGGAATGCGACATCGTCGAGCACCTGTCGCAGCTCACAGACCTCGGGGGGAACCTGCTCGACGCGGCCGATGGAGAGCAGGCCCCGGACATGCTCCTCCGTGAGTGCAAGCTGGCGGAGGGCGACCGAAAGGGTCTGGTCGGCGGCGGCATCCGGGTGGCGCTTTGCGTGGAGCTGAACACTCAGCTTGGCGCCGGTGAGCGAGTTCCGGAGCTGATGGGCCAGCCCGGCACCGAGCTGCGCGAGCAGCCGGGCGCGCTCGGAGCGATGAATGGTCTGCTGCATCTCCTTGAGCTGTGCACACATCCTGTTCACGGAGAGGGCCAGATCGGCGACCTCGTCTTCTCGCCCTACCGGCTCGACCTGATGGAAATCGCCTGCGGCAATCCGCGCCACCTGGCGCTGCACCTGGCGAATCCGCCGGCTGATGTGGTTGGCAATCCAGCTTGTCACGAGCATCATCATCCCCAGGGACCCGGTACCCAACAAGAGCGACGGCATGACCGCTTCCCACCTCGCTTGCTGTAAACTCGTGCGAGGGTAAAGGATAAACAGCGAGTCGCCGGGCGGCCGATTGCGGGTCTGAACGGACGTGGCGAAGTAAGGTGTGCGGCCCAAGAGAATCGCCGGAGCCTGCTGGAGCGACTCGACGTCCGCCGAACGCGGCAACTGGCGCAATGCAGCGGGCAAGCTCGTGAGTTGCTGGAGGCTGGTGTGCAAGACGTTCCCGGCTGAGTCGATGACGACGAAGTGGGCCCCGGAGAGCCCACGCATTCGGTTGAGAACGCTCTCGTTATAGGGGAAATTGCCGTGGGTGAGGGTATCGGCCACGTCATTGATGCGGCTGATGATCTCGCGCTCGCTTCGCCTGACCGCCAGCGTGGCCATGGTGACGGTGGCGGCAGTGACCGTGACCGCCTGAATGGAGAGGAGTGGAATCAAGATCTGGTTGCGAATCGACGAGCGCATCGGGGGCCGCACGGTGGGAGTCGAACGGGGAAAAAACAAACGACGGTTCGAGGCCATCCGATTATACGCGGCTTCGTGGTCGGCGGTGGCTCACTTTGCGTGCGGGTCCGCATTCCCGACGTACTTCCACCACGCCGGGTCGCGCAGGCGGCGGAAGGTGTTGGTGCCGCAGTGGATCTCGCCGGCCGACGTGTGGTATGCGTTCCATGAGTCGATGAAGACCAGTCGCACATCGCATCCGGTGAGGGCCGCGCGGATGGCGTTCTCGAAGGCGTCTTTCGCGTTCTGCCGGGGGCCGCGCGGCTCCGCAACGAGCAGAACGCCATTGACGAGCATGCTGTTGACCGGGTTCGGGATCACGGCGATACCCCGCTGAAACAGGGCTGGGAGCATGACGAAGTCAGAATCGCCCAGGTTCAGCTCGGTCTTTAATTGCTTGAGGAGGCGGGTGACGGCTTGGTCGATCGCCAGGTTCTCTGACGATTCGGCAATCGTCATCCGCGGGGTGCCGAGGGTCATCTCGTTTTCCGTCCCGGCGAAGACCGGGGCCAGTTCCAAGCCGCTCGCCAGAAGCCTCGCAAGCATGTCTCGAGCTGCCTTCGGGCTGGGAAGAAGGACCTTGAAGCCCGCTTCGGTGTTCGCCGGGACGAAATTCACGACCTCGTCAACGTGTCCGATTGCCAACCAAGACGTATCTGCGACGATCGGCGGCCATTGCAACCCTTGTGCCTCGAGGAATTTCATCACGTCCGGATGCATTGTGAGCTCGCGTTGCTTGCCGACGATAACCCGGCCATAGGGATACTTCGTTCCGTGGCGGTTGGTATGAGGAGGCGTGGACTCGAGGTTGCCGTACCCGTCGATCCACCGAGTGTTCTCACGCGGGACTCCGGCCGTTATCGTCAGCACGCCGTGACGGCGGAGCCTCCTGGCGACCTGGTGATCGAGCCGGGCCGCAGAGGTCCTCGAGCGCAGCCCTATCAGGCTTGCGCGCGCCTGTTCGCGGCGCACGGCGGTCGGGAACGCGAAGATTCCGGGCTGGATCGTGTCCTGCATCCATTGATCGCAAAGGTCGTGGGCCTCATTAGCAACGAGCTTGACGCCCATTGCTGCCGTGAGCGCTCGTATGCCTAGCACCGCATCAGCGGTGACGGGCAGGGAGACGATCATCAGTTCCTCGACCGGCTCGAGCGCCGAGGGAATGATGCATGGTGCCACGCGGAACGGAATGCGCACGGTCTCACCGCGGTGGGCCTGCGATGAGACCAGGACGTCGAATGTTCGAGGCCAGGTTGGCTGAGGCTCGCCTCGTTGGGCCTCGGGCATCAGAACACCGATGCCCATTTCAACGGCTCCATCAAGTTCCGGCGCCAGCGTCCATGACTGACCCTTACCCGTCGCCAACCGCCGCCATTCGCCGTTGGCCTTCTGAAAGAGGCGAAGTTGACGGCTACTGTCACTTTCGATGGAAACGACGAGGTCACCCCCTCCCCGCGTTATCTCGACACGGAGCCGCCCTAGCTTCTCAAGATTATGGTCACCTGGCGCCAAGTTCTCGGGCAATCGGGTTCGATCGAGGATTCGCGCCGGGAGCGGCACAGCGATGCCGAATTCGTTCGGGGCTAGCGCCGAGAGTTGCGCGGCTTGATGAGATTGCCCGTGTGGTTCAAATCGGCCAAGACACGCAAGGACCGCGCCGGTTCGTCAGCGGCACGCGATTCCACGGCGAAGATCACGATCAAGCTCATGCAGAGCGGAATCGCACGTTCCATCCGCGGCGCTCCTGCACTTGGGGGGCAGTTCCTGCCGATCGTGTGCGCAACAACAAATAACACTCTGGTCGAAGTTCTGGTATTACACCATGTTGTGAGGCATTCTTGACGGTTCGGAGCCGATACGCGGGGGAATGAGCCGGCGGGGAGCAGGGAAACTGGGCGATCGAGCGAGTTGGTCGCCGTCACTGCCGAATAGATTGCTCGTCTCCAGCGTCAATTAGGACAAGAACACGTGACTGCGACGGCAATTGACAGTCGCGTTGCCGATGCCGACGTGCCTCGATGGCCAATCGCTTCTCACTTACGGAATCGTCTAGAAAGGTCGTTCTCGATGTCTCAGTCGCTCAGGTGGTTCACCTCGTTTTGCGCCGGAAGCTTGCTCGCCCTGCTTCCATTGTCGGTCCTTGCCCAGGATAAGGGCGAGACCGATCTTCCTCGGGCGAAAGCGATTCCGTCGCAAAGCAAGGCGACCAAGGGGCGCGCCAAGACAAATAAAGCGACCGTCAAGGAAGACCCGCACGCTCCCGAAATCAACCTTCTGACAGCGATGCGCGACGGTCTGGTCACGGTTGAAGCTGAGGGCCGGGGTGATGGACGTATGACTCTATCCGTGACGAACAATACGCGCCGGCAATTGCGCGTGGTGCTTCCGCCAGGGATTATTGCCCAAGGTGCCACCGGCCAGTTCGGCGGCATGGGTGGCATGGGCGGCGGTATGGGTGGTGGCGGCATGGGCGGCGGCATGGGTGGTATGGGTGGCGGTATGGGTGGTGGTATGGGTGGTGGCATGGGCGGTGGTATGGGCGGTGGTATGGGCGGTGGTATGGGCGGCATGGGAGGCATGGGCCGGACGTCTGGGACAATGCCGGCGACCATGGGAATGATGATGCTGGCGCGAATCATCATGTACTTCTGCGGCGACCCGGATAGCTGGGACATGCGCAGCTTGATGATCGGGATGATGGGCGGCATGGGCGGTGGCATGGGCGGTGGCATGATGGGCGGCGGCATGGGCGGAGGAATGGGCGGAGGAATGGGTGGTGGCGGCATGCGATCTGTGCCTACGACACTGCTTCCTTCGGCATTGCTCAACCCGCAGCAGACGAGGCAGTTACCGACGCGGCTGGTGAGCGTCACGGCGCCTGATGCGGAGCACGGTTTGCGTCTTCCCGAGAAGGGTGAGCCGATGCGGATCGTGGGTGATATTTCGCAGGTGAACGACGACGCGCGGGTGCAGAAGGCGTTGCGGCGGCTGGCGGCTGAGAAGGCGCCGACTTCGCTATCGCAACTGGTGATGTGGAATCTGGCGGCGGGTCTGGACTGGAGCACGATTGCCGAGCTTTCGCAAAGCTGGTCGAATCGTCATGAGCTGGCGATGGCGAGGGAATTTGTGAATCGGCTGGATACGCTGCCTGTTGGTGAGAGTGGTCGGCTCTTCCTGGAGATCGTGGCATCGGATGAAGCGAGCCAGGGGGCGGCGACAGACCTGGGCAAGGCGATGGAAGGCAAGTACATTCTGGGGTTGGTTGCGGAATCAAAAGCGGCTCTGGCAGCCAATCCGGATGCCCCGGCGATTGCTTGCCGGGTGAAGCTGAAGGATGGTGAGGCGTCGGTTCAGGTGCTGGGGAGTGACGCGGCGGCTGCGAACTGGGTTCCGTTCGGTAAATTCAGTCTTCCGCTTCAGCAGGCTGGAGGGAAGTTCGACGCGACTCGGTTTGCGGACAGTTTGGCCGAGGGCGTGCTGAATCGCCTGGTCCGGGCGCAAGTTATCAAGGGTGCGACGACCCGCGAGAAAGGTAAGCTTGTCTACCAGATCAAGATCGAAAACTACTCTCCGATGATTCTCAACGGGCTGGCGCTTTTGGGTACGGGTAGCCCGGAAGAAGAGCGGCCGAAGGTGCTGACAGGCATCTGCGTCTCACCACGGAGAAGCTTGACCATTCCGGCTAACGAGGACGTCGTCAAAGAGTTAGGCCTGAAGAAGGGGATCAAGCTGACCGCGCTCGACCTGAGCGGGCTGTGATGATTCCGAAGCCATTGAAAAAGAGGCCAACACAAGCGTTCAATGTCTCAAGTCGGAGAATGATTGGCCGGCTATCTCTCGGAATGGATAAGTTGACGCGATTTCGACCGACCTGCGCGAGTGCGTCTCGCGCGGGTCGGCGATTTGCGTGATAAGCGTGATTAGACCATCAAGGTGTTTCCGATGTCCGCCGTTCCCTGGTGCATCCTGGTCCTGACGATGGGCTTCCTCAATTCGCCCGTCGCTGCTTCGGTCTCCTCGGTCGGGAACTCTCCCGGGACCGGTGCCGTCGTGGTGCAATGCCACCTTGAATCATGGAATTCGTTACCGGCGCTCGCCTCAATCACTGGCAGTTCATCCTTGTTGCGGGTTGGACGGCGCAAGAGCCGGCTGAAGGCTGTGCTGGAAGAGTCACAACGCGAGTTTGAAGAAGTCGACCTGGGCCCCGTCGACGTTCCGAAGGGGAACAACTCGCCTCCATCAAATCACTTCGTGCGTCCTTTCCTCTCGACAACCTGCCGACGCCGCTGTTGAACAGCGCGCCGGTACGTGGGGCGTTCAGTGCGGCGCTCGCGCCACGCCAGTGACAAATGGCCGGTGCGATTGCGTCGACTCGCGTCTGCTAGCTCGTTTTCACTTCACTCGAGCCGGCCGCGCGAGGCTGTTGTGCTTCGATGGCGAGCTCTGCCACGTGATCAGGGCTCGCGACGTGTTTGTGTGGCTGCAGAGTGATTTGCACGTGCGTTTGCTTACTTTCCACGATCGATTCATCGCCTTATTCATGAAAGGCATCAACCGATGAGTCATTTGATTCGCGTTTTCGTCGCGGCCAGTTTGCTGATGTGTCTGCCGCTTGCTCACGTTGCACGCGGTGATGACAAGGAGAAGTCGGCCACGAATGCCGGCCGGGTTCGGGCCAAACTCAAGGGTTCTCAGCAAAAGCCTGAGCAACCGATTCAGGAAGTCAACCTTCTGGACGCCGCACGCGACGGCCAAGTGACGATCACCGCTGAAGGGCGAGGCGATGGCCGGATGACGCTCGCAGTGACCAATAACACCCGGCGCCGACTGCGCGTCGTGCTGCCCCCCGGCATCATCGCCCAAGGCGCGACCGGCCAATTCGGCGGCATGGGAGGCATGGGCGGCGGCATGGGAGGCATGGGCGGCGGCATGGGAGGCATGGGCGGCGGCATGGGCGGCATGGGCGGCGGCATGGGCGGCGGCATGGGGATGATGGGCGGCGGCATGGGCGGTGGGATGGGCGGTGGGATGGGCGGCATGGGCGGCATGGGCCGCACTTCCGGCACAATGCCGGCGACGATGGGCATGATGATGTTGGCTCGAATCATCATGTATTTCTGCGGTGACCCCGATAGTTGGGACATGCGCAGCCTCATGATCGGGATGATGGGCGGCATGGGGATGATGGGCGGCGGCATGGGCGGCGGCATGGGCGGGGGGATGATGGGCGGTGGTATGGGCGGTATGGGTGGTGGGATGCGTTCGGTGGCTCCGACCATGCTTCCTTCGGCGGACCTCAACCCGCAGCAGACGAGGCAGTTACCGACGCGGTTGGTGAGCGTGACGGCGCCTGACCCAGAGCATGGCTTGCGTCTTCCCGAGAAGGGTGAGCCGATGCGGATTGTGGGTGATATTTCGCAGGTCAACGATGACGCACGGGTGCAGAAAGCGTTGCGGCGGCTGGCGGCTGAAAAGGCGCCGACGTCGCTCTCGCAACTGGTGATGTGGAACCTGGCGGCGGGTTTGGACTGGAGCACGATTGGTCAGCTCTCGCAAGGCTGGTCGAATCGTCATGAGCTGGCGATGGCCAAGGAGTTTGTGAACCGTCTGGATACTCTGGACGAAGCCGAAAGCGGGCGGCTGTTGATCGAGGTCGTGGCGTCGGATGAAACGACTCATCCGCTTGCGGACGAGTTGAGCAAGTTGCTCGATCGCAAGTCTATCTTGGGGTTGGCCGCATCGGTCTCGGAGAAGCTTGCCGAGCGTCCGGAGGCGCCTGCAATTGCATGCCGAGTGAAGCTGAAGGCAGGAGAAGCGTCGGTTCAGGTGCTGGGGAGTGACGCGGGGGCTTCGAACTGGGTTCCGTTCGGCAAGTTCACCCTTCCGCTCGATGATGGCCGGGACAAGTTCGATGTGAATCGATTTGCGGACGGCTTCGCGGAGGGGGTGTTGAATCGGCTGGTGCGTGCGCAGGTGATCAAGGGTGCGACGACCCGCGAGAAGGGCAAGCTTGTGTATCAGATCCGGATTGAGAATTTCTCTCCGATGATACTCAACGGTCTTGCCCTGCTGGGAACGGACAGTCCGGCGAGCGAGACGCCGAAGGTTCTGACGGGGATCTGCGTGTCGCCGCGGAGGAGCCTGACGATTCCGGCGAATGAGCAAGTCGTGAAGACGCTCGGCCTGAAGAAGGGGATCAAGCTGACGGCACTGGACCTGAGCGGACTGTGATCGTCGGTTGCTCAGGGTACTGTCGGGACATTGCGAGACGAGGGAAGGAGTCGTTCCGAAGCCAGCATTTCGACCAGTCTGGGCGAGGAGGGCTCGCCCGGGTTGGTTCGAGGCAATCCGCCTTCGGCCACAAGCGATCCTTCAAAACTCGTCCGCATCTGGTATTTCATGGCCGGTCGCACGGGCGAAATCGCATGATAAGATATCTGATGGCGTCTTGTTCGAGCGAGCCGCGTAAGTTAGGCTGGTTCTTGAGTAGTACGTGCATTTACGTCGGTGGGACGTTGGATTTGTCGATTCGCCTCATACGAGGAAGCGGGATGTTCGCCATTCGCTCGGCGATCGCGGCTGTCTTGGTTGGCCTGTTGACGTTGCCATCGGCGTTCGCCGACGGATCGTCCCAGTCTCCGGCCAGACACGCCGTTTTCGCTCCAGCCGGGTGCGGTTCGTCCATCTCCTCCACGGTCGGATTCGGCCTCTCTCGCTCATCGACCCTGGTTCGCTTGGCGCCGTGGAAAGCCCGGCCAAAGATCGTTTTGAACGAGACGGGCCCCCAGTTCCCCGACGAGATTGATTTCGGCCCCGCGCTTGTTCCACGCACGCTCACTGCACCTTGGTCGATTGCTCGGACCTCGCCCCGCGCTCCCACCCAATCGCCGCTTCGTTGTTGAAGGGCCCTTGGTTCCCGGTTCCATTCTCCCTAACTCGTGTGCCCGGGTCTTTTCCTGCCGGTCACGGGATAAGGCGCGGCCTCTGCGCGACAACTGACCGGCTGCCCGCGAGCACGCTATCCGGCGCTTCGCTTGCGCGTCGCTGTGCAAGCCGTTACCCACGTCCGGCCCCATGATCTTTGCCGCCCTCACAGCAGTGCCGGCCCCGAATCAATCAATAAGAAAATGAGTTTGATTACAGACATGTGGCGATTTCTTGCGCCGCATTTCCGATTGATCTCTTTCATAAGAAAGGTCCGATTCGATGAATCACACCGTTCGCGCATTCGTCTCGGCCGCCTTCATGGCGTGTCTCCCGCTTGCTCACCCTGCACGCGGTGATGACAAAGACAAGGCTGGCAGCAAGGCCGGCCCTGCGCGGGTGAAGGCCAGAAGTACCGAGCAAAAAGCCGACCAACCGGTTGTCGAGGTCAACTTGCTGGACGCTGCACGTGATGGCCAGGTGACGATAAACGCCGAGGGCAGAGGCGACGGTCGAATGACGCTCTCGCTGTCCAATAATACCCCGCATCGACTGCGAGTCGTTCTGCCGCCGGGCATCATCGCGCAGGGCGCCACTGGTCAATTCGGCGGGATGGGAGGCATGGGCGGCGGGATGGGAGGCATGGGCGGCGGCATGGGCGGCGGCATGGGCGGCGGCATGGGCGGCATGGGCGGCGGGATGGGAGGCATGGGCGGAGGCATGGGCGGAGGCATGGGCGGCGGCATGGGAGGTATGGGCGGCATGGGTCGCACGTCGGGTACGATGCCGGCAACGATGGGGATGATGATGCTGGCTCGAATCATCATGTATTTCTGTGGCGACCCCGACAGTTGGGACATGCGCAGCCTCATGATTGGAATGATGGGCATGCGAGGCATGGGCGGCGGCATGGGCGGCATGGGCGGTGGCATGATGGGCGGCGGCATGGGCGGTATGGGTGGTGGGATGCGTTCGGTGGCTCCGACGATGCTTCCGTCGGCAGAGCTGAACCCGCGGCAGACGAGGCACTTGCCCACGCGGTTGGTGAGTATCACGGCGCCCGATCCGGAGCATGGCTTGCGTCTTCCCGAGAAGGGTGAGCCGATGCGGATTGTGGGTGATATTTCGCAGGTCAACGATGACGCACGGGTGCAGAAAGCGTTGCGGCGGCTGGCGGCTGAAAAGGCGCCGACGTCGCTCTCGCAACTGGTGATGTGGAACCTGGCGGCGGGTTTGGACTGGAGCACGATTGGTCAGCTCTCGCAAGGCTGGTCGAATCGTCATGAGCTGGCGATGGCCAAGGAGTTTGTGAACCGCCTGGATACTCTGGACGAAGCCGAAAGCGGGCGGCTGTTGATCGAGGTCGTGGCGTCGGATGAAACGACTCATCCGCTTGCGGACGAGTTGAGCAAGTTGCTCGATCGCAAGTCTATCTTGGGGTTGGCCGCATCGGTCTCGGAGAAGCTTGCCGAGCGTCCGGAGGCGCCTGCAATTGCATGCCGAGTGAAGCTGAAGGCAGGAGAAGCGTCGGTTCAGGTGCTGGGGAGTGACGCGGGGGCTTCGAACTGGGTTCCGTTCGGCAAGTTCACCCTTCCGCTCGATGATGGCCGGGACAAGTTCGATGTGAATCGATTTGCGGACGGCTTCGCGGAGGGGGTGTTGAATCGGCTGGTGCGTGCGCAGGTGATCAAGGGTGCGACGACCCGCGAGAAGGGCAAGCTTGTGTATCAGATCCGGATTGAGAATTTCTCTCCGATGATACTCAACGGTCTTGCCCTGCTGGGAACGGACAGTCCGGCGAGCGAGACGCCGAAGGTTCTGACGGGGATCTGCGTGTCGCCGCGGAGGAGCCTGACGATTCCGGCGAATGAGCAAGTCGTGAAGACGCTCGGCCTGAAGAAGGGGATCAAGCTGACGGCACTGGACCTGAGCGGACTTTGATGTTGCGGGCGTTCACCGGATTCGCAGCGTGCCCAGACGCTGAAAACGACCGACACGTCTCAATGATCTTGACCAGCCCCGGCGAGGATGGCTCGCCGGGGAACTTCGTTCGGTTCCGGATTCTGGTCGGTGCTGCTGTCAAGAACCAAGGATGACATCGCTATTTCATGGCCGGCCGCGGGCACAACATCGCATAATAAGATATCTGAAGCTCTGCCTTGATCGAGCGCTTTGGACGAGATATCCTATCTCATGAGCTTTCCTTGTGATCAGGCTGATACGCGCTTGATCTCGACTGGCTCCTCGTGGGGAAGCGGGATGTTCGTCATTCGTCCGGCTCTCTTGGTCCTGTTCTTTCCTTTGCTAAGCGCGCCGTCGGCGCTGTTCGCGCTGTCGACCGAGTCACCGGCAAAAGCCTCGGCTTTCGCTACACTGACGGTCGACGGCACATCCGTTCGGCCGGTTGGGATGAGCATTCCAGATGCGCCGACGATGAGTCGCTTTGCTCCGTGGAAGGCACGGCCAAAAATCGTGCTGGCCGAGACCGACTACAACATCCGCGAAGAGACCGACTTGGGACCTGTAGTCGTCCCGCGCTCGCTCTGTTTGCCCTGGTCGATTGCCTTCAGCACGCGGCGCGTTCCTACCCTTTCACCGCTTCGCTGTTAGACCTCCCTTCTTCGATCATCCGCTGTGCGACCTGAGCGCTTCCGAGCCGCACCGTGTCACGCGGGGATCCCTCCGCGGCATTCGGCCTGCTCGTTGTGAGACGGCTTGGTGGCGCGTCGGTAGTGGATCGCCCCGCATATCGACGCGGTGATCCCGTCCGGATTCGCATCTCACGCCGCAACGCGGCAGCCGATCCCGGCTAAATAAACGAGTGAATTTGTACTTCGTGTGTCGCGCTCGTCTGCGCCGCACGATTCATTTATCTCTTTCATACGAAAGGTCTCGTTCGATGAATTACTGCATTCGGGCGTTCCTGGTAATTGGCCTCACAGGTTCGCTTGGTTTTTCCCCGGCTTGTGCGGGAGACCCCCAGGACAAGTCCGAGACAAAAGTCCGTCCGTCGCAAGTTGCGCCGGAACGATCAAAGAACCAGGACGAGCAGGAGATTCGGGAAGTCAACCTGCTTGCCGCCGCGCGCGACGGGGAGATCACCGTCAAGGCCGAGGGCCGAGACGATGGCCGGATGACCGTCTCTCTCACGAATCGCACCCGCCGCCAACTGCGAGTCGTGCTGCCGCCGGGCTTGATTGCGCAAGGCGCGACCGGCCAGTTCGGAGGAATGGGAGGCATGGGCGGTGGCATGGGAGGCATGGGTGGCGGCATGGGCGGTGGCATGGGAGGCATGGGCGGCGGCATGGGAGGCATGGGCGGCGGGATGCGAGGCATGGGAGGCATGGGCCGCAGTTCCGGGACAATGCCGGCAATGTTCGGCATGATGACGCTTGCGCGAATTATCATGTATTTTTGCGGTGATCCTGATAGTTGGGACATGCGCAGCCTCATGATCGGAATGATGGGTATGAGAGGCATGGGTGGAATGGGTGGCGGCATGGGGATGATGGGCGGCGGTATGGGCGGCGGCATGATGGGTGGAATGGGCGGCGGTATGCGCTCCGTGCCTGCAACAGGGGTCCCTTCGGCCGTTCTGGAGCCGGGTCAGACCCGTCACTTGCCGACGCGATTGGTGAGTCTGACGCCTCCCGACCCCGCGATCGTCTTGAGGCTGCCCCAGAAGGGCGAGCCGCTCGCACTCGCCGACATTGCCGAAACCAATCAAGACCCGCGAGTCCAGACGGCATTGAGGCGACTGGCTGAGCGCATGGCTCCCTCGCGAGTTTCGCAGCTTGTCATGTGGCATGTGTGCGCCGGACTTGATTGGAACTCCATTTCCCAGCTCGCGGGAAACTGGGTTAACCGCTACGAGATGACGCTCGCCCAGGATTTCGTGGCTCGGCTGGATACAAAGGTCGTCGATGAGAATGCCAGGGTTCTTTTCGAAGTCTCGGGAAGCGACAGCGCGGGTGAAGTGGCGGCGGCCGAGCTCTCGCGGACGCTTCAGAACAAGATGGTCTTGGGGCTCCTCGCTGACAACGGGATACCGCCTCGGCCGAATGCTCCCGCTGTGGCTTGCCGCGTCAAGCTGAGCGCGAGCACTGCGCTGGTCCAGGTCTTCTCGAGCGACGGCGCGGCGCAACACTGGGTCGCGTTCGGTAAGTTCAACGTTCCCGTCAAACGGGACAAAGGCAAGCTCGACACCTACGATCTCTGCGAGGAGATGTCGGAGGGAATCCTCAATCGACTGGTCCGGGCACAGTTGAGCAAGGGGGTCAAGGACAAGGGGAAGATGCACTATGAGATTCGAATCGAAAACGCATCGCCCCTTGTTCTGAACGGCCTAGCGGCACTGGGCGTCGCAAGTGCGGCGGAGGAAGTGCCCAAGTTCCTGGTCGGCATCAGCATCGCCCCGCGCCGAAGCTTGACGGTGCCGGCGAGTGAGAATGTCGTGAAAGAACTGGGACTGAAGAAGGGGATCAGGCTCGTCGGCCTGAACTTGAGCGGCCTCTGAGATGTTCCCACATGGCGTCCGATAGGAGCTTTGCGTGCCGTACGCGTTGATGCCTAGGCTCTGCGGCAAGATTGTCCCGGGCGTGCGATAGCCCGGGTGAATCGGCCGCCGCGCGGGTTCGCCTCAGACGTCTGCTCACGGTTCCGGCAGCTTTTCCAGGTATTGCTTCAGCCGAGCGGCTCCCTCTTCCCGCTCGACGGGGCTGCGAGCGAGTACGTTTGACTTGGTTTGCCACTCTACAGCCGATTTGAAATCTCCGATCGCGGCCGAGGCACGAGCCAGCGCGTCAAGCGCGCTGGCTTCCTGCCAGCGGGTCAGCTCGCATGCTTTCCTTGCCAAATCCACGGCAAGCTTGGCATCGCGCAGCATCCGATCCGGGCATGTCACGAGGAGCCTGGCTTGATCGCTGTATGCTCGCGGGTCGCGCGGATCGATCCGAATCGCCTCCCCGTAATCGGCGATAGCATTGCGATAGCTGTTCAGCGCTTCCCAGGCATTAGCGCGCTCACGAAAAACGTCGGCCCGTTGGGGGTCGAGCCGCGCTGCCAGATTGTAATCGATGATCGCCTTCGCATACTCCTTCCTGGATCGCCACGCGCGACCGCGATTGAAGTAAGCTGATGTCGAGAGCGGGTCGAGCCAGATCGCCTCGCTGAAGTCGGCGATGGCCTGCGTGTACTGGTTCCTCGCAACAGCAGTGAGGCCGCGCCCGATGTACGCGGCGCAGTTCTTCGGATCGCGAATGATTGCGGCGTCGTAGTCCGCGATGGCGCGGTCATACTCTTTCTTTGCATACCACGATCGGGCCCGGGCTGCGTAGATCGCGGCATTTTTCGGCTCGAGCCGGATTGCTTCGTCGTAGCTGTGGATGGCCAGGTCGTACTCGTTCCGGTCGCCCCTGAGCAGCCCGATCATGGCGAATGACAACGGGTCTTTGGGATTACGTTGGATTTGCTGGAGGAAGAACTCGAGTGCCTCAGCGACGCGAATGACCTCGACTGCACTCGCCCAGCCCCCTTTTCCCTGGCCTTCTGGCTTGAGCAGAAGCGACGCACCATCGATCTGCTCCACCCGATAAAAGTGACGCGTGCCGTTGTTGCCTTCGACGGGCTCGCCATTCATGCGGAGCGTCAGCTTGGCGACCTTCTGCACCACCCGTTGGCCGATCCACCGCTCATCGACCGTCGGCTGCACCCGTGCTTGGGCGCGCAGCGATCGTGGCAGCTCCAGTCCCAAGACCAGAATGCACCCAACACCCAGAGCAAGTCGAAATGCCGATCGCGGCTGCTGAATGCGCATTTGACTGGCACCGCTCATCACTTCGTGTCCGAGCCGATGTATGCGACCCGCCAGACGATGCCCGAACCGTCGTCGGTGACCAGGAGCGCGCCGTCCTTGGCCACGGTCACGCCAACCGGGCGGCCCCAGACATTACCTTCCGGGGTGACGAAACCGACCAGGAAGTCCTCGTATTCGCCGGTCGCTTTACCGTCCTTCATCGGGATCCGAATCACCTTGTAACCGGTACGGCGCGCGCGGTTCCACGAGCCGTGCTCGGCAGCGAATGCGTCGAGGCGATACGATTCAGGAAACTGACTGCCGGTATAAAACGTCATGCACAATGATGCCGAGTGCGATTGAACCAGCACGTCGGGGACGATCACCTTGTCCTTGAGCTCCGGGTGCTTGCCTCCGTGCCGAGGGTCTTGATGGGCACCGATGTAGTACCAGGGCCAGCCGTAGAAACCGCCTTGTTCTACGTGGGTCACATAATCGGGCACCAGGTGGTCGCCGAGCGCGTCACGCTCGTTGACCGAAGCCCAGAGCTGGCCGGTCTCGGGATGAATGGCCAGGCCGACGGCGTTGCGGATACCCGATGCGTAGATGCGCTCGTTCTTCCCGTCGGGGTCGAACGCCAGAATATCGGCGCGCCGCGCTTCGCTCTGGTCGTCACTCACGTTCGACCGCGAACCGACCGAGACAAAGAGCGTCTTGCCGTCCTTGGCGAATTCAACATCGCGAGTCCAGTGTCCCCCACCGCCTACTTGCTCTCGCCCGGTGGGGATGTTGTCGACCAGCATCTGCGCTTCTCCTGAAGCTTTGGTGTCGCCGTTCCGATAGGGAAAGCGGACGACCGAGTCGGTGTTGCCTACGTACACGTAGGTAGGATTCGGGCCGGCGGGGTAGAACGCGATCCCGAACGGCCGGCGCAAACCGGTCGCAAAGTTCTCGGTCACGTCGGCCTTACCGTCGCCGTCGGTATCGCGAAGGACCTTGATTCGGCCGGGCGTACGGCCACTCGGCATGCTTTCGGCAATAAAGATGTCGCCGTTTGGCGCAGTCACGATCTTGCGAGGGTTCTGCAAACCGGCCGCAAACTCGGAAACCTGGAATCCCTTCGGCGCCCGCGGCATGGCCTCCGAAGGCCGGCGCGCGGGCCTGGGGAAATTGTTCGCAGACGGAGTCGCGAACGGCTTGGCAAGGTCGTCGATCGTGATCCGCCGGCGCACGCCCGGTGCATCGGTGGTCCAGTCGCCCAGAGCATCCTGGCCGGTCAACACCCCCCCACTCTTCTGCGGCTCGTCACCGCTTGCCGCGCCGATCAACAGGCCCGTAGCTATCGTCACACAAACAAATATTCCAGGATGAATACGATGCGCCATGAGTGCCGTTCCCTTGGTGAGTTTCCGCGTGTTGTGCGCGTGCTCCGCTGCCCCTCTCGGAGTCGGCCCGCTGTTCTATTGAACGTTACTCAGGTTAACCTGAGAAATTGCGGCACGCCACACCCGAGAGCCTCGGGCGCTCCACCGCGATCGAACACCGCGGCTTGATTCGATCGCGCCTTCTCGACGGGCGATCTCGCGTTTCTTCAGTTCGGTTCCTCGATCAACTCCCGTCCGAGATACTGGGCGCGCCCACCGCGTACGGACGCCCCTTGCTGATGTTGATCGAGAAGACGCCGCCGCCGCCGTCTTCCTCCTCGAGTGGGTTGCCTTCCAGGTCGGTGAGGGGGCGTGCCTTGTGCGGTCTGTTCCCAGGGAAGCGGAGGCTCGGTGCGTTGCTGATCGTGTACACGCCGTTGAGCCCGAGCTGCTCGGTAGCAACCAGCAAGACCGTGTTCGTGGCGGCATCGTAGGTCGCTCGTCTCAGCGGGATTGGCTGCTTGCCGTTGGTCAACTGCTGGATCAGACCGACGCCGGTCAAATCCACCACGTTGAACTGCTGCGAGGGAGTAAACCTGACCGCGTAATTGTGGATATTCTGAACCCGAGCAGGGTTCATCGGCTTGCTGAACGTGATCGCGATTCCTCCAGCAACCCGTTGAACGGCGACGATCGACGGTGGAACGGCGGCGACACTGTTCGCAAGATAAACCGTCAAAGCGCTATCGCGCGCCCGTCCCGAAGGCGAGCTCACGCCCAGCCGCACCGCCACTGACCCAGGATTTGGTGCTCCCGAGGTGATGGGGACGGCAACGGTCTCGGTCGTCATCCCCGCTGGGAACGTCACCGACTGGTTGACCGGCGTGAATTGCGCCGGCACGACTGTATCGGTGAGCTTGCCGCCGTGTGTAAGGGAACCCTCCGCTGCCCAGAAATCAATCGTCAATGGCCGCAGGCTGCGGCTGTGCCCTGAAGGCGACGAGCGCACCAGCGTGACCGTGAGCTGGTCGGCCTGCTGGCTCACGTACTCGCTCGGTACATCAATCGCCACGTGCTGCGTTGCCGGCGCCCCGCTCAAAAGCGTTCGATGCTCGAGCGGTTCGGCGTGCAGGGAAACGCGACGTACACCACGCGAGCCCAATCGATGATACGACCGCATGTCGGGAATCCATTCCCAAAAGACGTTCGGCTGATTCTCCCGGACACTGAACGGTTTCCATGCGAGCTTCAGAGCCAGCGTGCATGCAATACGTTCAGGCCGTTTCGTATCGTCATCATCGGCATTCCAGGCGGTCGTGCATGAGCTCCCGATCGGAAATCCGCCACGATCCGCCCAGTCCACCAATTCCAATCGCAGGCCCCACTGCCGCTTAAGCTTCGTTCTTCGCCCGCGCGCCGAGCATCGCGGCCAGTGCTGGCAGACTGGCCATGATCTTTTGGACGAGCTCCGGTGAAAGATGGGCCTTGATCAGCTCGAGCACCTTGGGCAGAAAACTCTCGATCTGTTCCGGCTTGAAGCCTAATTTGGTAAAGCTCGCCACCAGCTCGGCTCCCGCTCCAGTTTTACCGCCCAGAAATTTACCGGCCAGATCGGTGACCATCCCGAGCAGGCTACCCGATCCTTGACTCGCCTCGGGCGCCGTCTCGAACGTCTTCACCGCATTCACGGCATCGGGAACCGACGCCTCAACCTCGGTGTACGTCTCCTCACCCAGTTCCTTTTTCAGAAAGGTAAAGAATGCTCCAAGGCCCTTTTGAATCTGATCGGCCGAAATGCCTGTTTGGGATGCGAGCCGGTCGACGACGTCGGACATTGTGGTACCTCTTCGGGTTATATGGTTCGTGCCGGGGCTCAATACGTGATGGTTCGAGGGAGTTTCTTCGCCTGCGCCACCCAGTCGGCGACTTGGTCCAAAGTGGGCAGCTTGCGCACCAGTTTCTTCTTCTCGTTCACCGCCGCCATCTTGGGCTGGAGGTTCGCCGGGATGCGCTGCGCCAGCTCTGGAATCGAATCCACGCCGGACGCTTCCAGCAGCTCAGCATACTGTTTTTGCACCCCTTTGATGCGGAAAAGGTCGACGTGGTTGATCCAGCGCAGGATCAGCGCGTGGCTGATCCCGGTGTCCTTGGCAATTTTCTTCCGGCCGGCCGGAGACGCTCCTTCTTTGAGAAGCGAGCTGGTCGTCGCGATGCCGGCTTCCTTGAGCTTCGCGCCGTAGACTTCACCGATGCCTTCAACATCGATCACACTGCCCATCTGCGTGCACCTCGCGGAAATGAAGACGTCACGATCGAATTCCACTCCATTGCCAACCGTCTCTCTGTTCCGGCGGAGAGAGCCGACGAAGGGTGGAGATGGCACGGAAGTCCGGCCAGACTTTCTTGCACTCTTGAACCTACAGCTCCGGGGCGTTGAACGTATCCATCTGGTTCATGTCGCCGGTTGTCAAGCCCTTCCGGAACCAGCGCACCCGCTGTTTGGAAGTGCCGTGGGTAAAGGTGTCGGGAACGACGTATCCCTGGTTCTCCATCTGGATTCGGTCGTCACCGATCGCCGACGCTGCGTTGAGCGCTCTCTCGACGTCACCAGGTTCGAGAACCTGCTCCATCCGTTGCTCGTGGTGCGCCCACACGCCAGCCAGGAAATCCGCCTGCAGCTCGAGCCGCACCGACAGCTCGCTGGCCTCTTCCTTGCTCATACGGCTCTGCGCCGCATGCACCTTGCTGCTGATTCCAAGCAGGTTCTGTACGTGATGGCCGACTTCATGCGCCACCACGTACGCTTGGGCAAAGTCGCCAGGGGAATTGAATTTCTCCTCCAGCTCCTTGAAAAAGCTCACGTCGATGTAAACGTTCGAATCGTTGGGACAATAGAATGGCCCGACGGCCGCACTCGCATTTCCGCAAGCCGACTCGACCGCGCGGCTAAATGTGATCAGCGTGGGTTTCTGGTACGCCTTCCCGCTCTTGCGGAAGATGTCCGTCCACACGTCCTCGGTCATGGCCAGCACGCGCTTCACGAAGTCAACGCGTTCATCTTCTTCAGGGTTTCTCGGTGCTTTGGCGCCAGCAGGCGCCGCTTGTTGTTGTTGCTGCTGAAGTGCGTTCAGCACCTGGCGAGGGTCCGCACCCAGAAAAATCGCGGCCAGCGCGAGCAGCAATGTCCCGATGCCGCCTCCAATGGCAAGTCTCGCGGGTGTCATTCCGCGTCGATCCTCGACGTTCTCGCTCCGCCGTCCTTCCTGCCAACGCATGATATGCTCCTCGCGACGTGTCGATGATGACGGGTTAATACCACAGAATGATAACGCGGCGAAACTCAAGAAACGAGGTGTCGCTCCCGAATCGCGGCGGCGCCGCCACATCATCTTCAGAAAACTGTAATCCGGCACGGCACTAGGCTCTGGAATCCACGCGTCGTCACTGTATGCTGGCATGGGGAGACGAGATCCGTGCGACTCCGGTTGTGACCTTTTCAAGCCCGAAAGTCCGCTGGGACCGCTGCGTTCCGCTGTGCCCAGACGCGACGATCGCCTTCCATGCAGACCGCACGGCATCCAACCTTCTCCCATGCGGTTTCCTTCTTCCGTGGTAGATTTTGACTTGACGAGTGCAGAACCATGAATGTCCCTAATCTCATGAAACTCGCGGTCGTGCCTTTCGTGGGCGCCGTCGTTGTCCTGACGAGCGTCGCCATCCAGGCCCAGACCGCCCCGCAGAAAACCACTGCCAAGGAGAAGGCAGCCCCGGCAGCCACGATCGACTTGAACAAAGCCACCGCCGAAGAGCTCGAAGAGCTCCCGAGCGTCGGCCCGTCCACCGCCAAGAAGATCATCGCCGGCAGGCCCTATTCCAAAGTTGACGACCTCGCCAAAGCAGGCATTGCGGCGCGGGTGATCACGGCCATTCGCTCCAAGGTTCACGTCGGGGAAGCCGCCGCCGCCAAGGCTAAGTCCAAAACAGAAGGAGCCAGCCAGCCCAAGGCCAAGTCCGAGAAGGTGAATCTCAATACGGCTGACTCCGCCGCACTCGAAGAGCTGCCCAACATCGGACCGGCTCACGCCAAGGCCATCATCGAAGCTCGCCCGTTCAAATCGGTCGACGATCTCGAACGCGTCAAGGGCCTCGGCAAATCGCGGATCGATGCGCTCAGAGACCTGGTCACGACCGACGCCCCCGCCGCCAAGGCCGCCGCCAAGACCGCCGCCAAGACCACTGGTGGCGCGGCGACCAAGGATATGCCCAAGCCCAAGGCAGGGCAGAAGGTCAACCTGAACACCGCCTCCAAGGAAGAGCTCGACACTCTTCCCGGTATTGGACCGGTCCGGGCCGAGGCAATCATCGAAGGCCGTCCGTTCAAGACCATCGAAGACGTGATGAAGGTGAAGGGCATCAAGGACGGTGAATTCGCCAAGATCAAGGATTTGATCACCGTCAAGTGACCGGGAAGAAGGTTCATGAGACGGGTGTTGTCGCTGAACTGGATCGCTATTCTCGCTCTGTCCATCGCGCCGGCTGTCGCCCGGGCAGATTCGTCCGAGCCGCAGCCGGGTCGCGAGGGTTCTCTGCCCCGCGACCAGAAAGGCCGGCCGCTCAATCTCGATTTCGAATCCGGTGATCTCTCCGACTGGACCGCCCAGGGTGACGCGTTCCAGCGCCAGCCGGTCTCCGGCGACACCGTCAGCCGGCGTCGCGGCGACATGAAGAGCCGCCAGCAGGGCCGGTTCTGGGTCGGATCGTTCGAGGTCAACGGAGACGCCGCCCAGGGTACGCTCACCTCCGTCCCGTTCCGAGTCTCGAAGCCGTTCGCAAGCTTCATGGTCGCCGGCGGCTCGCGTCCCACAACCTACATCGAGCTCCTCCGAAGCGATAACGGCCAGGTCGTCTTCAAGGCCTCCGGCGACGATCAAGAAGATCTGGAACGCGTCGTGGTCGACCTGTCTGCCCACGTGGGCAAGGACATCGTGATCCGGCTTGTCGATTCCGACAGCGACGGCTGGGGCCACATCAACTTCGACGACTTCCGCCTCCACGACACCAAGCCGGCCGTTCCTCCACGCCGGCGCCCCGCCGCTCCCGATACTTACACCCACGCCGGATTGGGTCCCGAAGACGCAGCGCGGGCCATGACCGTGCCGCCGGGCTTCAAGGTGACCCTCTTCGCCGGCGAGCCCGACGTCGTTCAGCCGATCGGAATGGCAATCGACGATCGCGGCCGCATCTGGATTGCCGAGGCCTACTCCTACCCGCGACGAGTGCCGCAGGCACAGGCGCGAGACCGCATCCTCATCTTCGAAGACTCCGACGGCGACGGCCGCTTCGATTCCCGCAAGGTCTTCGCCGATCACCTGAACCTGGTGAGCGGCCTCGAAGTCGGCTTCGGCGGAGTCTGGGTCGGTGCGGCGCCGGAATTCTATTTCATCCCCGACAGGAATGGCGACGACCAGCCCGACGGACCGCCCCAGGTCCTCCTGGACGGCTGGGGCCAGCACGATACGCACGAAACGCTCAACAGCTTCATCTGGGGCCCCGACGGCTGGCTCTATGGTTGCCACGGCGTCTTCACCCACTCCCGGGTCGGAAAACCCGGTACCAAAGCCGCTGACCGCATTCCGCTTAACGCCGGCATCTGGCGCTTCCATCCCAGTGCGCCATGAGTTCGAGGTCTTCGCATTTGGCACCAGCAACCCCTGGGGCATCGACTTCGACGCGCGCGGTCAGATGTTCATCACCGCCTGCGTCATCCCCCATCTTTACCACATGATCCAGGGCGGCCGCTACGAGCGCCAGGCTGGCCAGCATTTCAATCCTTATACTTATGGCAATATCAAAACGATTGCCGACCACCGCCATTACCTCGGGGCCAACCCGCACGGCGGCAACGGCCGGTCCGATTCCGCCGGCGGCGGCCATGCCCACTCCGGCGCGATGATCTATCTGGGCGGCGCCTGGCCCGATGAGTACAACGGCTCGCTGTTCATGAACAACATCCACGGCGCCCGGCTCAATCGCGATCTCCTGGCCCCGAGCGGCTCGGGCTTCGTCGGCTCGCACGCCCCCGACTTCCTGCTGGCAAACGACCTCTGGTCGCAGATCATCAGCTTGAAGACCGGGCCCGACGGCAGCCTCTTCATGAT
This sequence comes from uncultured Planctomycetota bacterium, assembly GCA_963823665.1. Lineage (GTDB taxonomy): Bacteria > Planctomycetota > Planctomycetia > Isosphaerales > Isosphaeraceae > CAVXHV01. The sequence continues at coordinate 1,087,414 of CAWGMQ010000005.1, read as the reverse complement.
CGACTGGTACGACAAGAACCAGTGCCACCACAACGATGTGAACGGCCACGATCGCACCAACGGCCGCATCTTCAAGGTCAGCTTCGGCCAGCCCAGGCACGTACCCGTGAATCTCGCCGGCGAACAGTCCCGGACGCTCGTCGCACTCCAGACCTCGCCCAACGAATGGTATGCCCGCCACGCCCGCCGGATTCTCCAGGAGCGCGGACCAAACGCCGAGGCGGCGGAGTTGCTCCTCGATCTGAGGAAGAAGAACGGTGCGAACACCTCCATCGCACTCCGCGCCCTGCTCGCTCAGCGTGCCGTTAACGGCTTGAGTGATCCCGCCGCGATCGAGCAAGCTCTCACTGACCCGGACCCCGTGATCCGCGCCTGGACCATCCAGTTCGCGACGGAGCAGGGGACTCCGCCAGATCCCATCCTGGCGAGGTTTACCGATTTGCGCGCACAGATCCTTCGCCGATGGTCCGTCTCTACCTGGCTTCGGCGCTCCTTCGTCTGCCGCCCGAAAAGCGCTGGGATACGCTGACTGCTCTGGTCGCTCACGGTGAAGATGCCTCTGATCACAATTTACCGCTCATGTACTGGTATGCCGCCGAGCCTCTGGCGGCCGTCGATGCGCCGCGAGCCGCCGCCCTGGCGGCAAGCTCGCCGCTTTCACGGATCCAGGAATTCATGGCTCGCCGCATCGCCGCGCTCGGAACGCCCGAGTCGCTCGCGCTCCTCGTGGGCGAGCTTGGCCGCGCCGCCGGCTCGGCCCGTCGGCTCACCCTCTTGACTGGAATCGAGGAAGCGCTCCGCGGTCGCCGCCAGGTGGCGATGCCCGCCGCATGGCCCGCCGTGTTCAGCACCCTCGCCTCCGACCCCGACGCAAACGTTCGCTCGCGAGCAGTCGCCCTCGGCGTGAACTTCGGCGACGCAGCCGCGCGAGACTCACTGAAACGCCTGCTCGTCGACTCGACCGCCGGTCCCGACGCTCGCCGCCAGGCCCTGACGGCCCTGCTCAAGGTGAAAGACCCTGGCTTGGTCGGTGTTCTACATAGCCTCATTCGTCACCCCCAGCTCGGCGGCCCGGCCGTGCGCGGGCTTGCCGCTTATGACGACCCGGCCACGCCCGAGATCCTGATCGAGGCCTATCGCTCGCTTGGACCACCCGAACGCCGCGACGTCCTGAGCACCCTCGCCGGCCGCAAAACCTCGTGTCGAGCCCTGCTCGCCGCCGTCGAGACCGGAAAAATCCCGCGAGCAGACCTGACGGCCGAGTTCGCACGACAGATTCGCAACCTCAAGGACGCCGGCTTGACCGCACAGCTCGCCCGCGTTTGGGGCACCGTCCGCGAAACGTCCGGCGACCGCGCCCTGGCGATCGCCCAGGCCAAGGCGATGCTCACCGCAAAGCATCGCCAGCCTCCAGACCGATTCTTCGGCCGTGCCGTCTACGCCAGGATCTGTCAGCAGTGCCACACCCTCTTTGGCACCGGCGGCCAGGTTGGACCAGATTTGACCGGCTCGAACCGGGCAGACCTCGACTATCTGCTCTCCAACGTCCTCGACCCGAGTGCCTTGATCGGCAAGGACTATCAAGCGCACGTGATCGCCACCACCGACGGCCGCGTGCTCACGGGAATCGTCCGCGCCGAAGACAAAGATTCGATCACCCTCGCCACCGCCAACGAAACCATCACTCTCCCCAAAAACGAGATCGAGGCCAGACGCACCAGCGAACAGTCGATGATGCCCGAGGACCTCTGGAAACCCCTCTCCGAGTTCGAGATTCGCGCGCTCGTATCTTATCTCGCCAGCCCTGCACAGGTCCCGCTCCCCGCCGCCGAGACCGGCGCGAACAAGGCGCCTTGAAAAGCAATTGAATTCCCCGCGCCCGACACAGAAATGGCGAAGCTCCCGCTGAGCCACAATGTTTCCTCGTTCCGACGCTCCGCGTCTTCCCCCAGCGTTCGCCGCGCTCCCTTTCCCCCCCGTAAGAAGGGGGGGCCAGGGGGGGTGCATTCCGTCTGCTGTCATCACCATGAAAGACCAAATCCCATTCGCATTGGCCCGCGACAATGTCGTAAGATAATGAGATGACTGCGACAACGAACACTGCGGAGCCCAGCATGGCATCGCCCGCGCTGAAACTGCGCTACACCCCCGAAGAATATCTCGCGCTCGAGCGCCTCGCTGAGTACAAAATCGGTCGCCCAGGACAAAGTTCTCGTGGAACGATTTCTCCGCGAAGGCGACAATTGGCACTCGACTAGCTTGCGAAACATCGACGACACCCTGCAGCTCGCATCGATCGACTGCAACGTCCCGCTGCGGGAGATATACGCGAAAATCGCCTTCTCCCAGGCGCCATCTGCCGGATCCCAGCAGCCGCAAACATGAGATCACGACGACGACGACCAGTTGAGGGCGAAACGTTTGACTGAGACCGAACCGCCAGGGACCCGGCGATTGACCTTCCTGGGCACCGGCACCTCGACCGGCGTACCCATGATCGGCTGCGATTGCCACGTATGCACCTCGAGCGACCCCCGGAACCAGCGCACTCGGCCCAGCGTGCTCTTGTCCTTCCCCGGCGGCAACCTGCTCGTCGACACCACTCCCGAAATGCGCGTCCAGCTTCTGCGCGAACGCGTGCGCCTGGTCCATGCCATCGCCTTCACGCACTCGCATGCCGACCACCTCTTCGGGCTCGATGACGCCAGGCTCTTTCCGCGCTGGATTGGCGGCCCCGTTCCCATCTATTGCGAACTCGACACCGAGCAGACGATCCGGCGCGTCTTTAGTTACGCATTTCGCCCCGGCACCGAAAACGACCCGCCGGGTTTCGTCCCACGGCTCACGTTCGTCACGATCGAGCCGGGCAAGCCGTTCGAAGTCCTGGGCGAGCAAGTCGTGCCGCTCCGCCTCGAACATGGACCATCCCCGGTGCTGGGCTTTCGCATCGGCTCGTTGGCCTACTGCACGGACGTCAGCCGCGTTCCCGACGAGAGCCTGCCGCATCTCGAGGGCCTCGACGTGCTGATCCTGGACGCATTGCGCTACGAGCCGCATCCGACCCACATGTCCTTGAGCCAGGCACTCGCGCTCATCGAATCGCTGCAGCCGGGTCGCACCTACTTGACCCACCTTTCGCACAGCTTCGATCACGGGCCCACTCAGGCTGCCCTGCCGCCGCAGGTAGCCCTCGCCTATGATGGGCTGCAACTGACTTTCTGAACCCGTCACCGAGACGGAGGACTTCGGGCAATCAATCCCCACGAGTTGCTTTTCTTGCGAGGAGTATGGTACGCGATGTCTCCCGACCCGGTCTTGCTCGAGCGCCTCGAGCGTCATGGACAGACCCACCTTCTGCGCTGGTGGCCTGAGCTCGATGCCCCCTGTCGTGCCCATCTGGCGGCCGAGATCGCCGCGATCGATTTCGATCGCCTCGACCGCTTGATCGCCGAGCTCGTGCTCAAGAACCCCGTCGCGGCCACAGCCGCCGCCGCCGCCACGCCCGACCAGGTCGCGCCCGTGGAGGTCATGCGCCTTCCCCAGACCGATGGCGAGCGCATGCTCCGGCTCCGCTCCGCCGGAACCGGTGCCGACGCCCTGGCCGCCGGCGAGGTCGGGGTCATCCTGGTCGCCGGCGGCTCGGGCACGCGCCTCGGCTTCGAAGGCCCCAAGGGAACCTTTCCCATCGGTCCCGTCTCCTCCGCCAGCCTGTTCCAGATTCACGCCGAGAAGATCGTCGCCCTGGGCAAACGCTTCGGAAGAGCCATTCCCCTCTTCATCATGACCAGCCCCGAAAACCACGCGGCCACCATCGCCTTCTTCGACCAACACGATCGCTTCGGCCTCGAGAAGCTCCGCTTCTTCACCCAGGGCCAGATGCCCGCCCTCGATCGATCCACCGGCAAGATCCTCCTCGCCGGCAAGGACCGGATCGCCCTTTCCCCCGACGGGCATGGAGGCACCATCACCGCGCTGGCCGCCCGCACCGAGCCCGGCCACCCGAGCCCTCTGGAAGAAATGCGCGACCAGCGTGTAAAAACACTCTATTATTTTCAAGTCGATAATCCTTTGGTCCGTATCGCCGAACCGGCGTTCATCGGCTTGCACCTTGAAGCCGCCGCCGATATCTCGTTCAAGGTCGTCGAGCGCCTCACGCCCGATGAAAAGCTGGGCGCGGTCGTCTCGGTCAATGGCCGCCCGCAGGTTATCGAATACTCCGACCTCCCGCCCGAGCTCGCCAGCCGCCGTGTGCCCGAAGGTGCACTCGAGCTCTGGGCCGGCAGCATCGCGGTTCATATTCTTGACCGTTCGTTCATCGAGCGCCTCGCCACCGATCACCAGCTCCCCTTCCATCGTGCCGTGAAGAAGGTCCCTTACCTGGGCGAAGACGGTGTGCTCAAAAAACCGGACGAGCCCAACGCCGTCAAGCTCGAGCAGTTCATCTTCGATGCACTCCCTCTGGCCAGCCGTTGGACGATAGTCGAGACCGATCGCTCCGGCGAATTCGAGCCCCTCAAGAACGCCGTCGGCCCCGACTCGCCCGCCACCGTCCACCAGCGCATGAGCGACCAGTTCGGCAACTGGCTCGAGCAGGCCGGCGCCGTCGTCCCACGCCGCCCCGACGGCTCCGTCCCCTTCGGCATCGAGATCAGCCCGCTCTTCGCCCTCGACGCCAACGAGCTCAAATCGAAAATCGAACCCGGCATGGTCATCGAGCGCCCGATCTTTCTCCGTTGACGTGATAGCCATTCCAATCTCCCCCCCTTGAGAAGGGGGGGCCAGGGGGGTGCATTCGAGTGTTGCACGCAGTGATCATCGAACCCGGCATGGTCATCAAGCGCCCGATCTTTCTCCGTTGACGTCATAGCCATTCCAATTTCCCCCCCTTGAGAAGGGGGGGCCAGGGGGGGTGCATTCGAGTGTTATACGCAGTGATCATGGCTGGCGGCAGCGGCACACGCTTCTGGCCCAAGAGCCGCCGCGACCGCCCCAAGCAGCTTCTGCGCCTCTACGGCGACGCCACGATGATTCAGCAGACCGTCGCGCGCATCGAGCCCCTCGTGCCCCCGGAGCGCACCCTGATCGTCACCGGTGCCGACCAGGCCGACGCAACGCGATCGCAGCTCCCGGGCCTGCCCGCACAAAACATCATCGCCGAGCCCGCCCCGCGCGACACCGCCCCCTGCGTCGCCCTGGCCGCCGGCATCATCCGCGGCCGCGACGAAAAAGCCACGATGATCGTCATGCCCGCCGATCACGTGATCGAACCTCCTGAAGCCTTCCGCGCAACCGTCGAGGCCGCAGTCTCGGTCATCGATCAAGATCCCGCCGCCCTCATCACCTTCGGCATCAAACCCACTCACCCCGAGACCGGTTACGGCTACATCGAGCGCGGTGCGTTGCTGGAAACAACCCGCGGCGGAATCCCCGTCTACGAAGTAATTCAATTCCGCGAAAAACCCGACCGTGCCACCGCCGAAGCATTCCTCGCCGCTGGCACCTTCGCCTGGAACGCCGGCATCTTCGTCTGGCGCGCGCAAACCATCCTCGACGAGCTGAAAACCCACCGCCCCAACCTCGCTCTGGCTCTTGAGCCGATCTTTCAAGCGCTGGGCACCTCGCAAGAGGCCGAAGTCCTCGCACGCCATTTCCCATCTCTCGAACGAGTACCGATCGACAAGGCCGTGATGGAACACGCCCTGCGCGTGCGCGTGCTCGAGGTCCCATATCGCTGGAACGACGTCGGCGACTGGCGTGCCGTCGCCACCCTCCTCGAGCCAGACCCCTCCGGCAACGCCACCCAGGGCTCGGTCCTCACGCGCGACACCACAGGCTCGATCATCATCTCCGATGACGGCGGCCTGATAGCCACCCTGGGCGTCGACAACCTGGTCATCGTCCACTCCGGCAAGGCCACACTCGTCGCCAGAAAAGACCAACTCGACAAACTCAAGTCCCTGGTCGAAAGCCTGAAAGACTCCGGATACGGTGACTTCACGTAGGTCAGGCTTTCAGCCTCAGTGATCACATTTTCAAAAAAAATCTCCCCTCCCCCCCGATGATGCCGCTCAGCCCGCACCAACGCCGTCTCGTTCCCACGCTTCGCGTCGTCGAAACACGAACGAGGCATTTCCCAACCGTGAACACGCACGGGAAAATCTCCATCCCCACGTTTCGAATGGTCGCCCTTCGCTCCGCGAAGGGTCTTTCTCGTTCCCGCGGCACCGCTAGGAAGAACCCTCCCCGACCCGAAAAATGGCGACGCATCGCGAACATGTGTAAAAGCGTTACCAGATTGAACACAGCAATGGCGCACGATATGTAACTTTGATGTGGTAAAGAGAACCGTTGCGATCAAAGGCAGCCATTCAAGTCGCTCGCTCTCGCCGGCGATCAATCGGGCCGGTCCGCGGGTTCACCAATGAACCCGACGTCGCGAAGAGGAGTCCGCGCAACCCGAGCGCGGCTGAGCACTCCAGTACGGTCCGCTTTTCATCAGCCCACCGCACGCCCAGGCAGCGCAGATCTCGCTTCCAGTGCCCTGAAAAAAACGGCCAAAGCTTAGTGAACAACACCAGCGATTTGTCGTGGCGCTCGTGGGGCACCCGCGCCACGAGGTTTTTCCATCGCCGAAGATCGCCAGACCGTCCTCCTATTCGATGATTTCCATTGAACTTGCGTCGCAACAACTCCACCGCCGCACCCCTCGAAAGAGTGGCGCAAAGTGGCGCAAAGTGGCGCATCCTCGAGCTCTTCCAGCATTTGTACACCAGTGTAAACACGCCGCTCTGAGAACTCGTTCGAGCCCCTGGAAAACTTCCGTCGGTCATGAATGAATTCCTCCAGGCTTCGGATCTGCCTCCAAAACGCGTGTGGTGCCATGAGCCGGTTCCCGCCGCCTGCAAGACGCGACCACGCCGCGCACTCCCTCATGTAGAATATGCGACGACTTTGCCGATTCGACTGGCTATCGACCGGGAAATTTCCAGAAAGATTCCGGCTTACAGCGATGAGTTCGATTAGCGAAGAATATTCATTCTGTATGCGCGCGCCCTGAGCATACCTCCGCACGAGGTCCGCGCGACCCCGTCCGCACATGCCTTCACGAGTGTGTCGCGTGCCTCCTCGCAATCGTCGACCGCGCCGCCCAGAGCATCAATCCAAAAGCCAAAATGGTGCTTGAGCGTCATCCTCGGCTCGCGTCTACTGAAATGCGTCTTGGGATCAATCTGAGGATAAGGAACAACCCATGAAGCCGATTCACGTGCCTCTGTTCATGATGTCGTTGCTCGTTGCGCCGCCAGCGGCGACCCCGGCGCAAGATTCCCCCTCCAAAGACAAGGCCTCCCCCATCCCAGCTCAAGGCAAGAAAACCACGCCAAGACAGCTCCTGAATTCACTGGTCGGTTCATGGGAGGGCACGTGCCAGACATGGTTTGAACCCGGCAAGCTGGCTGATGAGTCAAAGGTGAAAGGCAAGTTTCACGCACTCTTGGGCGCGAGGCTTTTCCGTCACGAGTACGAGGGTTCGATGCAGGGCAAACCGCGCCACGGAGAGGAGACGATCGCATTCAATTCGATCACGAAGCGTTACCAGGTCTCGTGGATGGACGACTTTCACATGGATACTGCGATCTTGTTCTCGGAGGGCGAGGCAACACCGCGGGGTTTCGTGGTGAAAGGAAAATACGCGACCGCCCCGAACACTCCACCCTGGGGTTGGAACACCGTACTTGAGCTCATCGACGAAGATCATCTCACGATCACAGCCTACAACGTGCTGCCGAGCGGCCAGGAAGCAAAAGCCGTCGAAACAAAGTACACGCGGACCAAACCATAAGCTTACTGACTCGCCCCAACCGGGGCACCGGTCAATAGCCAGGGGCTTCGAGCCCCTGGGATAGCCTCCTCCCAAGAACTCCACTCGCCCCGAAGTGGGCGAAGGTCAATACCCCGGGGCTTCCAGCCCCTGCAAATCTTCCGGCCCCAGGAATTCTTCCAGCCCCTGGAATTCCTGGAATCCCCCTGAGGCGACCCGCTGCTTCTCAAAAAACCTTCGTGAGCAACCTCTGCTCAGCGGGTACTACTATAAGGAGACCAGCAATCCGGGAGATCGAAAGAAATGGCGGCCAACCCATCCGACCGACCGCACCGGCACGTCTTCCGGCTGTTCAACTTCGGAGCAGTCGGAATGCTGTCCGATGCGCAGCTCATGGACCGATTCATCACCCAGCGCGATGACGCCGCGGACGCGGCCTTCGAAGAGCTGGTGGTCCGGCACGGGCCGATTGTGCTCCGCGTCTGCCAGAGCGTTCTTCACGACGCGCACGCCGCGGAGGACGCCTTCCAGGCCGTCTTCCTCATCCTGGCCAACCGGGCCGGGTCCCTTCGCAGGCATGCATCCGTCGCATGCTGGCTCTTCGGCGTCGCGCATCGCGTGGCGACTCGTGCCAGGCGCAGCGCCGCGCGCCGGCACTCGCTCGAACAGCGTGCCGCGCAGCGGAGCCCCGAAAGCTACCTCCAGGATCAGTACGATCCCGATTGCGAGATCCTCCGCGAGGAAATCCACGGACTCCCCGAACGATTGTGCGCCCCCATCGTGCTCTGCTACCTGCAAGGCCTCACCTGCGACGCGGTCGCATTAGAGCTCGGGCTCTCGCCCGCGGCGATCCGCGGCCGGCTCGCCCGAGCGCGACAGCACTTGCGCCAGCGGCTCACCCGCCGCGGCGTGACGGCACCGGCCGCCGTCCTTGTCGCCGGAGCAGCCGGGCAGGCCCAGGCGGCGGTCCCATCCGCGCTTGCCCAGTCCACCACCCGCATCGCTCTCGGTTTCGTGACCGACAAGACCGCCGCCGTCCTCGCGCAAGGAGTATTGAATTCCATGCTATTCGCCAAGCTCAGAACCGCAGCGGTCCTGTTGTGCATCAGCCTCGGCGGCAGCTATTGCGCCTGGCACGCCGGAGCCGCGGCGGTCCAGAAAAAACCCAAGCCCCATCCTGGCGACAGCGTCCCCACCGTGAAGCTCATCCACCCCCCGGTCCAGAACGTCGTCCGCGAGGTCGGTCAGCCTTGCTTCATCGAAAGCTTCGAGCGCATCCCGATCTATCCCACGGTCACTGGATATATCGAGAATATGAAGGTCGACATCGGCACCAAGGTGAAGAAGGGTGACGTGCTCTGCACCCTCCTCCCGCCTGCGTTGGCTCTCGATCACGCGACGAGGACCGCGCCTGCGACGCCCGCATCGGAACGCATCGGCCCGGCCGGTATCACGGTGGAAGCCGCCGATGCCCGCGTCAAGGCCGCCCGGGCGCGCCTTGACCAGGCCCAGGCGAGCCTCACCACAGACGAAACCGGCTTGAGCCGCTGGAAATCGGAGCTCGAGCAGCTCGAGCGCGTCGTCGACCCCAAGCGCTTCCTGGATTCGATCAAGCGATTGAAGGCAGACGCCCCCGCCCAAGCAGCGGCCAGGGTGGCAATCGACGAGTGCGCGGCCGCGACCGACGTGGCCAGAGCGGCCATTCACAAGGCGGAAGGCGAGCTGCTCGCGTATCGGGCAACACTCGCAAGATCCAGGGTCGACGTCGCGGTCGCCGCCGCCGCCTTGGCCGTCGCGGAGAGCGAGCAGAAGCGGATCTCGGCCTGGGCGAGCTGCTTCACCATCACCGCCCCCTGCGACGGCCTGATCGTCGCTCGCAAGGCCGCGACCGGCGAGTTCGTCCACCCCAAGTCGGGCGTTCCTCCAGCCGTCATCGGCGTTCCCCGCACGTCGCCGCGCACCACGGCCCCAGTTTACATCATCGATCGCATCGACACGGTCCGGGTGTTTGCCGAGATCCGGGAGCACGACGCAAATGACGTGCACATCGGCACGAAAGCAACCGTGCTCGTCAAAGCCTATCGCGACGAACCGATTCCCGCCAGCATCACGCGCACCTCTTGGACGCAAACGGTCAAGCCCCGCGCGCTCCGCGTCGAAATCGACTTGCCCAACCTCGACGGCAAGCTCAAGCCCGGCATGTACGCCTACGCCAAGCTGATCCTCGACTGATGGCCCAGTCCAGGAAAACGAGCCACTGCACACAGGTTGTTCCTGCTACGAAAGAGCCACGGCACACGGCGTGTGCGTGCTACGAATCGGTCACACCCCTTGATCTTTTCCTCGCCTGCCTGCGCATCTCGCGTCCGTCCCCGCGAATCGCCCTCAATTCGCCCCCGCAGCCTTCGGAAGCCGGAAGTCCACCCCGTCCTTCGTTTCGCCCGCTGTGAGGTTCACCGTGCGGCTGGTCCCCTCCGGTGCCTGTCGCCCATCAATCCAGAACGGGGCCACCTGGATGAACTGTTCACCGGCACGGATGAACTTCAGCTCATAACTCCCATCGTCCGCCGTCGTCACGGTCGGATCATAGTACCGGTTCTCGAGCTTGTCGGCCGCGCTGGCGCGCACTTCGCGCCTCGCAACCGGCCGTCCGTCCGGTCCGATCACGCGCCCGCGCACGCTCGCCGGCCGGCTCAGCTTGATCTCGACGTCACGCACCGCCTCGCCCGGCTCGGCTTGGATCGGCGGAAGCACGCCGTTGGCCCACCTCCGCCACTCGAGGTACTTGCCGTCGTGCGCGACCAGGTTGAATAGGTGGCGGCCGCTCGCAGGCAGCATCAGCTTGAACTTACCGTCGTCGCCTGTCCGGACGGCAAACCGCGCATCGCCGGTCAGCGAGTTCCCTGTTCCGGTCAGGGCCGGGTCGACAGTGGCCCCCGCAACCGCCCTCCCATCCGGGTCCACGACCCGGCCCGTCACCATCGCTGCGCGTTCGAGCGTGATGGTCACTTGCTGCATACCGGACGTCACTTCGAAGTCGAGGTAGTCAAAGTTTCGCCGCCAGCCGCTCTCCATCCCACCGCCAGTACGGCGGTTCGACACGGTCAGAGCGTCGTCCGACCACCAGCGACCATACTCGGGCGCCTCGACCTGAAACTCGATTCGTCCGGGCATCATGTCGTGGATCACCAAGCCCCCGTCAGGTCCTGACCGGCCCTCGATGCCCGGATCGTTGCCCACCGCCCGCAGCCGCACCCCCGGCACGGGCTTTCCGGAGAGGCTGTCCACCAGCGTCGCCCGGAAGATCAGGCCCGGCTCAAGACGAATGTCCAGCGCTTTGGCCTCGTCGAAACCGAGCACTCTCTCGGGCAGTCGCGCCACCCCGACCCCCGGAGCGCGCACCTGGATGTCGTACACGTCGGCCTGGGCATACATCCGGTACCGCCCGTCATCACCTGTCGTCGCCTCGTTCCAGACCTGGCCCGCGCTCAGCTTCGGTCCGCAATTGGCCCGCACGCGGGCGCCCGCAACGGGCTTGCCGTCGGGCCCGACAACTCGCCCTTCAAAGTACGTCTTGTTCCTCAGCACGATCACCCAGCCCGGCCGCCCTGTCGGCTGAGCCAGGAAGAATTGCGGCGTGTACCCCGCCTTGCGAATGACAACCTCGAGCTTCGGATCCGGTCCGGATTTGTCGAGCCCCGTGAGGCGGAAGAACCCCTCCTTGTCCGTCTTGGCCTCATTACCCGGGAAAAAGGTCCAGGCATCGGCCTCGGCTCCCTCGATCGGCTTGCCCTGGGCGTCAACAACCCGTCCCGCCAGCTCCCCGCGAGCAGCCTCGCGTGGCCCGCTCACGCCGCCGGGCGCCTCGACGTCAACCGGCAGCTTGAGAGTGACCGCGCCGTCGGTTGTGAGAACGACGCCAGTCTCAAACTCGGCCCCATCGCGCAACCGTCCGATCAGCCGTACTCGGTCGCCAGCCGCAGGCGCGGGGCTCAGCGACGGCGGCAGTTGAAACTCGCCGCGAAACTCGCCGCGCGCGTCGGTGGCCGTTTCCGGTCCCACGAAACGCCGGAGCATCCTCGACTCGTAGATGCCGACGAGCGTCGCGCCGGCGATCGGCGCACCAGTCGCGTCTACCATTCGTCCATGAAGCACCAGCACGGGCCCGGCAATGGCCCGTGGCACCGCAGGAGTCGGTGCGTTCTTTCGAACGCGCATCCCGCCGATGACCAGAGCTGTGGCAACGATCACCCCGCCGAACAAAAGGGTCCCCACGACAGACCGACGGGCAAAACTGCTTTCCATATCTTCCTCCAGAAGTCTCTTGATTCGGACCTCGACGGTCCGGCAGTCAAGGAACGGCAGCGCGCCAGGATGGGACAAACGCACGACGGGAACCAGCCGCCCCGGCCGCCGTGCCTGCTCGAGCAACAGCCGCGCATACGCCGCGGGATCAAACAAACCCAGCCCGACGGCCGCCTCGTCGCCCAGAAGCTCGCGCTCGAGGTCGAGCCGGCCGAGCAGCCAGCGAACCAGCGGGTGGAAGAAAAAGGAATGCGCACGACTTCCTGCGCGAGTTTGGTCCAGTCATCGTACCTCGCCAGATGCGCGAGCTCGTGCAGCAGGCAGCCGCGGCGGTCCGGCTCCGGCCACTCCATCCAGTCAGGCGGAACGAGCACGACCGCCCGCCGCCCAGCCACGACCGCTGGCGATAAAACCCCCGCGTGCGCCGCCACCCGCACCGGCCGCGACAACCCCAGCGCCACGCGACACTCAGCGACCAATCGTTCCGATTCGCCCACAATCTCCACGGCCTCGCGCCTCAGCCGCCAGAGCGTCACCCAGCCGCCCGCCAGCCTCACGACCATGATCAATACAACCGCCCCCCACCCCCCCGACAGCAAAATCGCCGCAAGCTGCCACCAATCCAGCGGCGCGCTGCTCCTCGCTCGAATGGCCCCGTGATCCCCGGCCTCGCGTGCTGGTCGTACCTTGGAGGCGGTGTCCCGCGCCAGTTCCTGAGACTCCCGCTTGTCCCCTGGCGAAGTAACGGCGAGCGATTCCCTCGGGCTGCCGGCTGCGGTCGAACGAGGCGCGGCTGCTCCTGCCGAGCCGGCCGGCACGTTGCTCCCCGACGACGTGTCGACGAACCCAACTCCCCAGCGAGGCCCGACCGGCAGCAGGAACCCGACGGCCAGCGCCGCCAGGCACAGCAGGTGGCGTAGCGCCGTTCTCCGCGGCGGCCGCACCGCGAGCCAGACCGCCAGCACGCCGATGACGATTCCCCACCGGATCGACCACTCGGCCAGGAAGATCAGCCAGGGGACGGCCCAGCCCGAAGCCTGTTCGATCATGGCGTCTTCCTCCGTCTCTTGGGCCCGCCGTCCGTGCCCTGATCGTCTCCGTTCGGACTCGCCGTGCGACGACCCTGCGCGACCCTCTCCTCGATTGCCCGCAGCCTGTCTGGCGCGATTGCCTTGGCATCGACGAGCCCCAGGATCAACTGCTCGGCCGACCCGTGAAAGAACTTCGCCAGGAAGTCGGAGAGCAAGTTCCCCGTGGCCTCCTGCCGCGAACGAGCGGCCCGGTACACATGCACCGCGCCTTGTTTCTCATGGTCAACCAGCCCCGCCTTCTCCATGACCTGCAGCAGCCCCAGCACGGTTGTATAAGGCTGCCTGTCGCCGCGCGGCAAAAACGCCATCAGCCCCCGCGCCGAAAGCGGCCCGCGCTCCCACAGCACTCGCAGAACCGCAAACTGCCGCTCCGTGATCGCCAAAACCTTCCGCCCCGCCATCACGCCTCCCTCTGATCGATCCAACTCTTTTCTGAGTACTCATTGTTGAGTAGGATCGCGCGAACAGTCAATAGTCAAGAAAAGAAAGTGGCCAACGTCGGTTAGTCTATTGCAGACCATCCCCCCGCTCCTCGTAGGGTCCGCCACTGCGGACCGTCCCCAGCCTTCACGACGTGCCATTTGTCTGCGCCGCTCTCGCGCCATTTCAACGCGACCGATCCGGCGGTAAACGCTTCTCAACGGCGTTCGGGTTCAGGAATGGCGCCGCGGAGGCCGACTCAACGAAATACCCCTTCGCTCCCTCGAGACCCCCCGTAAGCCTATGCACCTCTCTCTCAAGACCCTCGCTGAAACGCTCGACTGTCCACGAAGCGCTCGACGGCCCCTCGTGCCCACCGCCCTTGGCGGCCGTCTCGAGAACATTCCCCAGCGCCGCGGCCAACGCGCCACGACCCGATCCGTCGACCCATGCACCGGCTCGATCCCGTGATGCCGCGAATACGACCACTCCGCCAAGAAAGAGGTCGCGCTCCCATTCGGTCAGCGCAGAAGCCAGCCGATCGTCAGTTGCCACGGGAATGAGATTTACAAACACCGCGACCTGATAGCCACGCTGCGCCAGCCCTTTCAAATGCCCTCCCAGCTCGCTGGCAGAAGCACCAGTCTCACCCGCTCGCGGATCCTCCGAACGCGCGCTCACCAGCCTGAGCCCCCGCTTCCCCTCATCCACCCGAGCCGCCAGAAACACGATCACCGCATCGCCAGGGCGAGGCCGTCGCCCCGAACCCTCTGCCTCCATCTCGGTGAACGCTCCATCGATTCGAGCGCCCGACGCCGACTCGCCGCCCAGAAACCGCGCGTCAACCTGATCAAACCCAAGTCGGCGGCCGAGGCGGACGAATCGCTCCGCAACATCGCTCGCATCGCGCCGGGCGCTCTCCGGCGCCGGAAGTCTCTCCGCGCCATCAGATTCGATCGGCCCAACGGTCAGCACTCTCAGCCGGCGTGGCTCAAGCTCGCCCCCGGGTACCACTCGCTCGAGCATGGCCGAGTACCGGGTCGGTTCATCCGCGCTCCATAGCTCCGACAGCACCCCCGGCCGCCGAAACTGCGCCTCGAACGCGATGGCCGGAGAAAACTCAGACGACGAATGACCCGCGCCGCCATTGCGGTGCCACCCCAGATACTTCTGATCGGCCACGGCCGAAGAATCGTAATACCCCTGCCGCGTCCAGAGAACCCATTCCTTGTCAATTCCCGGAAACAGCGTCAGAAGCGCATTATCGCGCTTCGTGCACGGTATGAGCTTCGTGACCGGAATCGCGTTCAGGATCGGCAACATCAGCAGCCTGCGCACCCGAAGCCCGATCATCTGGAGCCCCGGTGCCACTTCATCGGCGTCCGCGCTGAAACGCTCAATCCGCCCGGTCCGGGCGTACATCTCCATCCCGATCGCCGCCTCCAGGACAACGTCTCCGGCCTGCAAGCCGATCGCTTCCGCGAAACTGGCGGGTTCGATCTCGTGGATCACCCAGCTCGAATCGGCTTGCTGGCGCAGCCGCGCGCCCAGCGCAGGTCGCCGATCACACCCCGCGAGCGCATAAAGCATGATGACCTGATCGAATGAGCTGCTCGCCAGCCATCGGCCGTCCGGTGACGAGACCACCGAGACAACCGGCCCGCTGTGTCCGGCAAACATTCGCGTGCGCCGGCCCGTCTCGAAATCGAAAACAACAACGCCCGCGTCCGCGCCGACCGCCACCGTGGCCGACAGGTGCCCGGGTGCCGGAGGAACAACGGTGAACGACCACGGCAGCCCGTCCATGCCGGCCTGCAGCTTGAATTGGCGGATACGGCCGTCCCGGTGCACCGCCGCAATTCCGGCCGTCTTTTGATCAAGCGCGAGCGTCCACCCTTGGTAAGCTGTGGCTGCGTGGCGCAGCTTGTCGCCCCGCACGGAGCGTGAGCGGTGACGCACCAGGTCAAAACCTTCGTAAAGCCGCGCGACCTCACCAGACCGGTGTCGTTCGCGCGTGAATCCAATCGTGCTGCTGTCCTCCGTGAAGCCCAGGTCGAATAACGTGGTTCCAGCCCCCTTTCGCTCAACCGGCGGTTCATCTCGCTTCGACGTGTCCTGGATCATGACGGCCTGAGCCACGCCTCCCGAGTAGGCGAGCCGTTCTCCATCGGGACTGAATGCCAGCGCGCGAACCAACCCCGCGACGTTTGGCCATCGCTTCACAACCTCTCCGCTCGGCAGCTCTCGAAGCTCGATGTCAAACGAGATCGTCGCTGGATCCAGCATCGGAGACGCATCGCTTTTGACGCTTACCGCGAGCAGCCGGCCTCCTGGATGGAATGCAGCTCCTAGAATCGGCCTGCCGTCCGCACGGCGCATCGAAGAAAGCCCCGGGCCGGAGAGCTTCGCACTGTCCATGCGGACGAGCGAGCCGTTCTCGCATCCAGCAACGATCAATCGTCCGTCTGGGCTATATGTTACCACGTTGAGCAAAACCCGTGATCCGATCGCTTCCACGGCTTCACCCTTCGCCACATCCCACACGACCACGTCGCCGGTCGCGTCTCCCGTCGCCAGATGCTTCCCGTCCGGGCTGAACGAGAGGCTGAGGATCCGGGCGTTCCCGCGCTTCAATTGCCGGATCGGCTCAAACCCGGCGCGTGTATCCCACAAGATCACCGTCGCGTCGTTACTTCCGGAGGCAAGCACGCCGCCGTCATGATCAAACGCCATACAGAGGATCGTGTTCGTATGCGCGATCGCTCGAGAATCCGCCGCCACCCCCCTTGGCCGCTCCAGCCGCTTCACGACTTCGCCCGCAAGGTTGCGCCCGAGCCCCGGTACGCGAAAGATCGTGATGTCCCCTCCCGAGCTCTCGATCCCGTACCCCGCCACAGCCAGAAACGACTGGCCATCCGCATCCGGCTTCGGCGAGAGCGCCATGGCGAAGATCCTTCCTCTGGGGCCTCGCCAGACCGGTGGCCGCAGCGTCCGCTCGATTGTGGGCACTTTGTCTCGCATGCGCCACACGTTCACGACCTTGTCGTCCCCCGCCGAGTACAGGTGCTCGCCGTTCGCGGAGAACAGCATGGCCCGCACCGGCGCATCGTGACCACCCGTCGTGAGCACGAGCTGCGGCTGGTAGAACAACGTCTCCAGCTCGTCTCGAGCCGCATTCAGCGTCCCTTGCCTCGGTCTGTTTCCCACCTCGAGTCGCTTCTCCGCAACAATTTCGACAACGTCCGTGCGCTCCGGGCCCCCTCCACTCATCCTGACCTGATACCTGCCCGCCGGTCGCAACAGTTCATGAGCTCCCCGGCCAGCGACCGTCGTCTCGTCGCCACCGCGGCTGATCGTTGTGTTTCGAGCATCGTCGGGCACCTGCACCACAATTCGCCCCCTCGCGACCGCGCCGGCAGCCTCGCGTGCCGCCCCTTCAGCACGCGACTTCAAGTTCAGCGGCCCGGGTGAATCATTCGGTCTCCGCGCAACACGGCCGCCGAGAATACCCGCCACGATGCCGATACCCACCAACAGCAACAGGATCGTCGCCGAAAACCCGACGACCGTCGCGTTCCGGCGGCACCATCGCCAGCTTCGCTCGAGCTTCCCGGCCGGTCGCGCCGAGATCGATTCCCCGGCTAGAAAGAGCACGAGGTCATTCGCCACCTCGTCAGCTCCCTGGTAGCGCCGCGAGGGCTCCTTTTCCAGACACTTCAAGCAGATGACTTGCAGATCCCGCGGCACCAGCGAGTTCATCTTTGATGGGGCTTCCGGCGCCTGGTCGCGCACCGCTTGCAAAATCTCCATGACGGAATCGGCCCGGAACGGCGGCCTGCCGGTCAGAAGCGCGTACAGGATTGCCCCAAGACCATACACGTCCGTCGCCCTCGTCACCTCTCGCCGCCGGCCCGTCGCCTGCTCGGGCGCCATGTACGCCGGCGTTCCCATGATCGCGCCCGACTGTGTCAGCTCGCTGTCCGCCTCGACTCTTTTGGCCAGTCCGAAGTCCGTGACAAAAGGCTGACGGTCTTCATCAAGCAGCACGTTCGCCGGCTTCAGATCGCGGTGCAGCACCCCGCGCTCATGGGCGTGGTGCACAGCCCGGGCAATCGTCGCCATCAGCCGGGCAACAGCGGTCGGATCAGAACGGAATTCGTCCAGGCGTTTATCCAGGCTCGAGCCGTCGATGAGCTTCATGCTGTAGAATCGCCCGTCGCGCCACTGGCCCACTTCGAGGATGGGCACGATGTGTGGGTGATCGAGCATCGCGATCGCCTCGGCCTCGTTCTGAAACCGCTTCAAGTCGTCCGCGGTCGCCAGCAGCCGAGATTGCAGCATCTTGACCGCAACCAGCCGATTGAGACTGACTTGCCGCGCCTTGTAAACCACCCCCATCCCGCCCCGCCCCAGCTCGCAGAGCAGCTCATAATCCCCGAATCGCCTCTCGCTCGCCTCGAGCTTCATCACATCCTTGAGCGAGATCGCACCGTCGTCGTCATTCGCGGTCGACAAGCCGCTTTCAGCTCCCGACGTCTTGGTTCCGGCTGTATCTTCGTTCGTAGCGCGAAAAACCCGGCCATCACCCGCACCTTCGGTCGTGACGTCGGCCTGCGACGACGAATCGATCCCGGCCGTGACCTCACCTGCCGTGGGGGGATCGGTTCCCTTGTCCGCAACGGATTGACGGCTTGTGTCGCGGTCCTGAAGGAACGCGAGCAATTCCTGCGTCAGGTCGGGATGCGCGGCCAGGAGGGCATCTCGGTCGGGCGCTGCCCCGGTCTTCTCGAGCGCAACATAGGTCGACGTCACTTCCAGAACCCGGCGCTCGACGTCAGACCGTCCCGCATCGCACGAATCCGGCATGATGATTTCTCCCCCATCGGTCCACTGCCGGCGGATCGCGCGAGCCACGCCGCGAAATCCAGTTTGATCACTCGATGCGGGTCATGTCCTCTCAGAGCGTGTCTGTGAATTCCACGCGCGCCACGATCCAACGACCGTTGAGGAACCCCCCGATTGATCGCTCCCGCCCCCTCTCCCCCGTGGGAGAGGGCCAGGGTGAGGGTGGCCTGTTGAAATCTTGCAGAATAAGGAGCGGAGATTTCCCGTCGCGAATGTTGCGCGGAGCTTCCCCCCCCTTTAGAAGGGGCTCCCCTTTCCTTTTCCCCCCCTTTAGAAGGGGGGGCCAGGGGGGGTCCGTCCCGGCGGCCGCCGTCACAAAACCGTCGCGCAACAGAAAAAGCCGAATCTTCGAGCTCGAAATTCGCCAATACGGCACGCTTTTCATCCGCCCAGGGTGAGGGCTCCTCCGGGAGAGGGCCGGGGTGAGGGTCCTTCCGCAAGCGGCCGCAATTCGCAGACACGCTCTTAGACGCGACGCTCGTCACGATGAATCCCGACCTCAGCACGAATTATCCCTGGACAGACCCGCGGTCACAAGATTGCCCCTCGCAGCGCGAAGTCCGTCACCGCGGATCGTCCTCGATTCCCCGTAGGATCCGCTATTGCGGACCATCCCGCGGTCTAATGCCGCGGTAGTTTCGCCGGCGACGGGCTTATGGCGCCGGCGGCCCCGGGCGCAGCGATAGCCGTGTCGGCTGTCAATGGCTTCGCGGCGGATTAACCGATAGCATGGCCGGCCGACGCTGTGCCATCCGGAGTGGACGATGAAACGCGAACGCGCACGCGAAGACGGCAAAACACCTTTTCTGCGCAGGCTTCTGCGCATCGAGTTGCTCTTCACGGTCTACCCCGTCGTGCTGTTCCCTGGGGCGGCCGTGATCCTGATGTTGATATCCCCCGCTGCCGGTTACGGCGTGCTCATGCTCTTCGTCGTGTACCTTTCGCCCGCGTCCGCGATCGTGAACAGCCTCGGGTACAAAACGATGGAGGCCGCCCCGCCGCTGCCGCTCCCCGCGAGCTCGTTCACATCCCTGATGCGAATCCTGGCCGCCCAGGCCGTCCTCGTCGCGGCGATCTTCCTGGCCTGGCGGATGACAGCGACAACCGTACGTTGGGTGCGTCGAAAGGGTTCAGGTTTATAGAGCCTCGACCATCAGTCCCCCGTCTCCACGTAGGGTCCGCCATTGCGGACCATCGCCGGCCTCGCGACCCCCCGCTCGTCTGCATCCCTCCAGCGCCTTCCGAAGAAGAATCCCCAAATCCTGCTAACCATCATTTTCTGCTACTCGACTTCTTTGCGCCTTTGCGCCTTTGCGTGAGCCCATCTTGATTGACGTCACAGTGCCCCACCCATCGCGACCGCCCACTCGTCTGCGTATCTCCAGCGCCTTCCGATCAAGAATCCACAAATCCGGCCCGCCATTTTCTTATTCGGCTTGTCTTCTGTGCGCCGTGGCGCCTTTGCGTGACCGAATCTTCGTCGACGTGATATTCTCCGAGCGGTCGCGATCGCCCAACTTCCAGCGCTTTCCGATCGGGATCCACAAATCCGGCTGGCGATCGTTTTCTGCCGCTTGTCTTCTTTGCGCCGTTGCGCCTTTGCGTGAGCCAATCTTCATCGACGTGATATTCCACCAACGATCGCGACCGCCCACTCGCCCGCACACCTCGAGCGCCTTCCGATCAAGAATCCAAAAATCCGGCCGGCCATCTTTTTTAGCGGCTCGGCTTCTTTGCGCCCTTGCGCCTTTGCGTGAGCCCATCCTGATTGAGGTCATAGTACCCCACCCATCGCGATCGCCCACTCGCCTGCATCCCTCCAGCGTCTTCCGAAGAAAAATCCCCAAATCCTGCCGGCCATCATCTCCTGCTGCTCAGCTTCTTTGCGCCGTTGCGCCTTTGCGTGAGCCCATCTTCATCGACGTCTCTAGAGTTGCGTGAGCCCAACTTCGCTCGAATACCGATACGTAGAATCATAAATCCCACCCGCCCGAGTCCGATCGCTTGCATCCCCCCGCGGCACATAAATCACCATCCCCTGCCGCGCCCGCGTGAGCAAAACTCGATACGCATTACACAAATACCGCTGGTTATCCTCATTCTTGATCGCGCACCACCGATCCCCGCGAAAATAATGGTGCCTCCACCCCGCCTCAGAAAACCGCAAGTCCCCATCCCAAGCAACGCACGCCCAATCCAGTTCCAACCCTTGAACCTGAAACTCCGTCGCCGCATCCTCGAGATAATAGCTCGAGCGTGTGTCTTCCCTGTCGTTCAAAAACCAATGCACTGGGTTAACGTCGACGCGTATATCGATGGCATCAGGTTTCAACCGCTGAGCCTTCGACGAAGCGACCAACCCATACCGCTCAGTCCCCCGCGCATGCTCGCGTACCCATTGCTTAGTCCTGGGCAGGTTCTCGAGTAATGGCAATCGGATACCGACCCGCCACTTGTCGATAGGTCTCGCGTGCCACGTCTCGTTCACGATCAAGGATCGCTTTGACCAAGGAAGACACATTCTTTGCCCGAAACGATCGCATAAAAACCGCGAGATGAAGACGATCATCAAAGATTGCACGTTCCTGTTCACCCGCCACCTCGATCGCGTTGCCGGCCGCGTATTCGCTATCAGTCAGCCTCGACGAAATGTGCATCGTCCAGTTCGGAAAACTCGAATTCACGGCCTCGATCCAAGCATCAATCCCAGCCTCACCCGTACGAATCTCCTGACCTCCGCCCACAAGGCACACGATCACAGCCCAGTTGGCATGCCGATCCATGCAAGAATCGAGGAACATCGTCGCTGCCGAGCGAGAACGCGATCGCGACGCGCTCGGGCTGGACCGGCTGGTCACGCCCGCGATTCTGTGTGGGCTTCTGTGGCGGAGAGCTCCATTTTGGCAGACAGAGGCACCGCGTGATGTCGAGCAAGCGATTATTGCTGCAGAGGAAGCGATTTGACGGAAGCAGCCGAGTAATAGTTCACGCTAACGGTAGGGCCTTAACACGTGGATCAAGCCACGACTGTAAGTCACTTAAGAGTGCCGACGACAATCCGCTCGCCACACCAGTTCCGCTTGATACGAGGCGATAGCGATCGAGGAGCATGCCGGAGCATTTCACGCAACTCATCCGGAATTCGTCGTCGCCCAAGGCCAGGGGAAAGCAGAACCCTCGCTTTGGCCCTGTCGTGAAGGAGACGAGAGCCTTCCAGACGTCGAGGTCGGGAGTGTGGAGCTTATTCTCCCAATCCCCGCCGCTCGCGCATTGCACGAGGAAGTACGGGCGTCCCCAGCGGCCGTCAGTAAACGGCCGATGAACGACGAGATCCAGCCCTTCGTCTTTAGCCTTTTTGAAGAGGGCAATAGCGGGCTTGTTCACCCAGTCCTCGTTTAACTCTTTGCTTACCCGATCGATTAAGCTCTTGAATCGGCTATTGCTGATTCCACTCGCCCAGCCCGTGCGAAGACTTTTCCAGCCCAAACTGCTGAGGCTCTCTTCGCTAAAGCGCTCAAAGAGTTCCCCCTGTCTTACGTAGCTCGCGCCATGAAGTTTCTTGTGCTGCTTACGCGAGTAACGTTGAAGAAACGTGAGCATAAGACAGAAGGAATACCCTATGGCATCCTGCCACGACATAGCTGGCTCAATCTTGTTCTGATCGAGAGTAAACACGGGAAACGCGCTGGTCCATTGCGTTCTCCTTCTGAGTTCAGCCCAGAGCAAATCTACAAATGCCATAGCGAACATCTGGTCCTGATAGTAGCCATTGTCGCATAAGAAATCTCGAACCTCCATCTTCGAGATTGGCCGTCGGAAGAAAAGCGCGGAACCTTCGACCCAGTCTGCGACAATTATAAGATCCGATCGATGCGCTTTGACCGAGTTCTCCACAAACCCAGCGCCAGGGACCGCAAGCACGCTCATTTGTCACTTCACTTTTCCGCAAACGATGGACTTGAATTCAGGATAAACAGTGAGGAGTCGCTCGACATCCCTCACGATGCGCTCTGACGCCTCCTTGACCCGTGTCGATTGCTTAACGTGGTGGATGACACCGAGAGCCTCTTCGAGCTGGAACCACGCTTGCTCCAGGAATTGAGCGACCTCGGCGGCGGCACCGCCAGCAATCCTGTAAGCGGTCTCGAGTCGCGGAGTATTCGTGCTTTCGAGATATTGGACGCCTTTGGAGCTCTCAAGGATCTTTCCGAAATTTTCGATTTGCCGGGAATCGGTGACGAGTGGCTGTATGCCCTCTTCATCGTTGCCAAAAAGCCAGAGAGCGAATTTCACAAGATGGTTAAGCTTGCTTGGAGGTACCGGACGTTCGGCTTTGTCCGGATCGACGCTGATGTCAACGCCGAGGTAGGACTGAACCCCATCGGTTCGGAGGGACAAGGTCAGAACGCTAAATTTCTCCTCAACCGAGGGAATGTGAATTCCATTCTGCCCCTCCATTTGAAGCAGAATGCGAAAAGAAATGTAGCTACGTCGAACAGATTCCACCTTACTTCCGATGGCGTCCGTCACTTCTTTGTAATTTAAGCCAGACTCAATTAGGTTTGATATATACTCTGCTTCCTCCGCCGGTTCCCATTGCTTGACGCCTGTCACATGTCGGAATCCAAGATAACTCTGAACGTCTTTTCGGCTATCAGCCGGGATATACGGAACGCTTTTAAGCAATACACGGAGGGCGCCTATTTCCTTTTTCGAATGGGGCTGAATCATCTCGCGCCATTGCGGCGGAACCGCGTCACCGGCGTCGCTCCGTTGGAGCAATTTCAATGCTGCCAAACGCCGGTTGCCCTCCACGACTGTGAGATTGCCTGCAGGTGTTTCCTTAACGGCAATCAGAGCCTCCTGCGGCCAGAATCCGCTCCGGAGAATTGACACTGCAAGTTCGTCAAGCGTGAAATTCTGCATGAGCTCGAGGATTTGGTCCTGGCCCAGGTTCCTTTGAACGTTTTGCCGACCGAGTCGAGGATTTCTCCCATCCAAGAGCAGCTGCTCGATCGGACATGTGTGGATTGCAGTATGGACCGGCATCGCGTGCGCCTCCGACAGGGTTCGCCAATTGGCTGCATCCGAGGCACGGGAGATTCTTCCAGCCTTCCGCTTGGCTTCTTCTCCGCCCCGGTTTCAAGAAGGTTCTCTGCAAAAACTTCAACCACGTCAGCGGCGG
Source organism: uncultured Planctomycetota bacterium (assembly GCA_963823665.1). GTDB lineage: Bacteria > Planctomycetota > Planctomycetia > Isosphaerales > Isosphaeraceae > CAVXHV01. The sequence goes on along the minus strand of CAWGMQ010000005.1, from coordinate 1,063,689 downwards.
ACGCGTCTGACAACTTCTGCGTTCGGAGCGGCTACCGTGGTCTGGTAAACATGATGTTCGTGCATAACGGCCCGCTAAGCCTTTGCACCCTTTCGATCGCCTCTAAGCCGTCGCGCTGCGGTTATGTTACTCAAAAAAGCTCTCGCTGTCCGGGGATTGCGGCGGCAAAAAGTGGACCCGCTCCGCCCAACGTCGCTGAGGTCAAAGCCGGTGCTCCCGATATGTCGGAAGTGAAGCGAACGTCGCTCACGGTGCGCGGGACCCCGGTGGCGTCGATCTTCGGAAGATTCACAGAATCGAAGAATTCCAAAGATTCACGTGCGAGTTCCAGGTCAAAGCAGTCCTCCATTACGTCGCTCCAACTGGCTCCCAAGGTCGAGTAGAAAACGTCGTCGAAATGCGTCAGCAACGCAGGCTTGCTCGCGAGCACACGCCGAATGTTGTCCGAGAGCGCTCGAAGGGACACTCCACCCCCTATCGGCTCGACGAAGACCGACGCGACAAGCAGTCTTGAATTAGCCGGCGGCATTAGCTGGACGAGGGAGAAATGATGAACGCGTCTTCGATTGCTACTGCTTTTGACTTCAATCCGCTGACGACTGCTCACAAAATCAACGAGCTCCGACGGATTGTTATGCCAGGCCCCCACTAAGGCGCCAGGATCGCTTGCACAGCGGATTACGAACAACTCAGCCCAAAGCCCCTGCACAGCCTTCTTGGCTGGCGCCGTGAGTGCTTGAAAGAGATCTACGAGTCCCGAGATTGCCCGCCGCAGGGCCGCGGCCGTTGGAGTTGCACCAAGCGTCTCGATAACAGGCGAGAGAACCCGCAAAAAATGTGGAAACAGCGATGGGTCGCTGCTGGTGCACTTAATGATCGTGAACACTCCTTCTTCCTGTGTGCCGTCGCGATGACTAATTGCGCACGGCACGCGATACGACACCACGAGATTCTGCAGGCGAATCGGCGCTGCGGAGCGCGCTGACGTCCGCTCACGCACCAACAGGCACAGTGAGCCGGCTGAATCCTTCGCCAGTCGATGACTTGTCCAGCCTGGGATCTCCACAGCCGACAAGCTACGCCCGGTTGGCAACTCGGTCGGCACCACGAGCGATTCAAACAAGGCGAAGAGATCCACGGTCACAACTCACCCTGGGCCCGCTCTTAAACGAGCCAGCCCTCAGCCATTGACTGAGGAATCCACACGGCTAAGGTTGGAACATTTTCTGCGATCACAGCTCCGCGCTCTTGCTGGCGGACCGGAAGCGTGTGAATCTGGATTGTCACACCCTCTGGAGCCCGCTCGCGCTCGTCACCCGGGTAGCGTCTTGGCTGCGTGACCCGCCCACTACTGCGTAGGTAAGCCGACCTCGCGACTTTCGCCGTCCGGAAATACTACGACTTTCTCATCGCCGTGTCACGTTGTTGCCAAATTTCTAAGTCCCGCAGGCGAGCCGCGCCATATCGCCTCCGACCGACTCGGCGTCAGCGACAAGTGATGCCGAATGTTTCAGGCGATCCTATTTATCCGCTCCCACCCGCGTATGCGCCATTGCGCGTCGCCAGTTGAGCAGGAAGTTTGTGCTCCGCTGCGCGCTCCTAGGCTTCCGAAGCCTTCACTTCGCTGGAGTCAGAACCCTTGTAGCAGATTAGATCATTCCCGATCCCTTGGAAGGGAACACCACCCAGTCCCGCTGGCATGGACGTGCAACCCGTGTTCTGCCTTGTGCAGATCGCAACCGCGTATCGAGTGTGTGCACTGCGCAGCACGCACCTGCGACCATTCTCCTCCAGCTCTGAAGTGGCTCTGAAATCGCGCACTGTCCGATGGCGCTCCGAGCGCTGAGCTCTAGGCCACCGCGAGCCGGGCCAGCGAGCGGAAAAGCCGAGCTGGCAGCGGATATTCCAGGCGCCATGTGATAGTCATCGGTCGGCTGCCACTGTGTTCGACATAGCGAGCCGGCCCGAGGAAAGAGTAGGGTAGCGCGAGGCTGCCTTGCCGTTGTCTTTGCTCTCGGCCGAACAACAGCACGGTGTAGCCGCGCTCGACGTGCTCGACGTAACGACGCCCGGTGGGCGACTCGGCCGAGGTTGTACTTTGCGACTGCCAGTGGAACAACTGCTCGTTGATTGCGTAGTCCTGGTACATCGTCGTCGGCGAGTAATCTTTCTCCGTTTTCTGAAGCGTAACGAAGAATACATCAGCTCGTAATTGCGGCAGATGAAGGACTCCCTCACGCATCTCGGGCTGCTCGCTGCGAGTCCAATGACCCAGCGCGACGAGAATCTCGTCCCGGGTGTAGGGAGCGTGCAACGTCAACGGGCAAGGGAACGGGAGACGAATAGGCGGAGCAACCGAATCAATGCAGTCGAGCCGAAGCGCGAGCAGCGTACGGAGTTCTCCGCGAAGCGTTGGATTGGCGTCGAGCCGTTGGAGACACTCGGACGCTGAAGCCGACAGGCCCCGTGGCGACCAGAGACCGACTTCGAGCATTAACAATCTGCGCTCGTCGAGCGGGTTGAGGGTAAAGGTCGATCGCTCCGAGAGCTCCGGATCAAGTAGAACGAGGAGTTGCCGAATGCACTCAGCGTCCGCGATATGGGCAACGCGCCGGAGACCTTTGGTGAGTTGTGCCTCATCCGGATCGTCAAACTGTTGTCGTAGCTCAACAGTGGACTCGAGTCGCGACCAAGAGACCTTCCGGCGATACAGGTCGTCCAACTCGATCCCTGTGTACTCTAGGAATTCGGACAGCGACGGGGGCCGATCCATCGCCGCAGCTAGCTCGCGCAACGCACCCTCCAGGGTCGAACGAAACTGGCGCAAAGTCTGCCGAATGTTCTCAAGGACGTGCTGCCGCGCGAGTCGCTCCATCAGAATCGCGCAGCCGGCTGGCAGGTGAGTGAAGCCGTGCTCGACCTGCTCGGTGAGGCGCACCCGAGGGTCGGTCAAGAGAGCTTTGTAACGCTGGTCGAACCGAAAACTGCGGTGCGCCTGTCCTACAAAGTCGAGGACCGTTAGGCACTCCTTTCCCTCGCACAACCTCAGCCCTCGGCCGAGCTGCTGAAGAAAGACGGTGAGGCTTTCTGTCGGTCGGAGGAACAACACCGTGTCGACCTCTGGTATGTCGATCCCCTCGTTGTACAAGTCCACGACGAACAGGAAGTTCAGTTCGCAGCGACTTAGTCGAGATTGGGCCGTTCGACGAGCGGCCTGATCGCTTTCGGCCGACAGAGCCTCGGCGGGAACGCCGGCCTCGCGGAATTTTCGTGCCATGTACTCGGCATGTGCGATGCTGACACAGAAACCCAGACCCCTGGCTCTTCGTACGTCCAGCACGATCGAGCGCACTTTGTCGATCACCAAGGACGCCCGGAGGTCATTGCCGGTGTAAATCCGGTCGAGCTCATCGGGCCGATATCCGCCTCGCTGCCATTTCAGGCCACTGAGATCTTCGCTGTCACTAACCGCGAAGTACTGGAACGGCGAGAGCAGCTTGCGATTAATCGCGTCGGGCAGTCGGATCTGCGCGCTGAGGTGCCGATCGAAGTACGCAAGGATATCGAGATTATCGGCGCGCTCAGGCGTCGCGGTCAGTCCGAGGAGGACCTGCGGCCGAACGTGTTCGAGAAGTAGCTTGTAGCTCGACGCGGCGGCATGGTGGAATTCGTCAACTACGACATACTCGTAATGATCAGCGGGCATGGCAGTGAGCGCCCGGCTGTTGTAGCTCTGTATCGACACGAACAAGTGATCGAGCTGTTCCGGCTGGTGCCCCCGAACGATCAAGTCCCCGAAATTTGGTTCCCGGAGGACCGCTCTGAACGTCTGCAACGCCTGCTTCAGCAACTCCTCGCGATGAGCGATAAACAGAAGCCGAGGCAACCGGCCGATTGCCATCGATTGCTCTCGAGCCCACCGACGAAAGTCGAACGCGGCGATCATCGTCTTACCGGTTCCGGTCGCTGCGACGACAAGGTGGCGGTCACGCCCCTGTATACGTCGCTCAGCGTCGAGTCGGTCGAGAATCTCTTGCTGAAACTCGTATGGCCGCAGCTCGAACGGGAACGGTTCCGGCCCGGACGTGCCGACCGACCGCTCCTCCTCGAGCGCGCGCTTCAAGCGTGGCCGTTCCGCGGTGTGATATGGCTCGAATTCCCGATCCTCCCAATAAGCCTCAAACGTTGCAACGACGCGCTGCCACAACCCTGGCGACTCGTACTGGCTCAACTTGACCGTCCACTCGAGACCCTCGGTCAAAGCCGGATGCGATATATTCGCAGAACCAACATAAGCGCAACCGAATGTGGAGTTGCGATGAAAAAGGTACGCCTTGGCATGTAGCCGTGTTCGGTGCGTGTCGTAAGAAACGCGCACCTCGGTGTTCTGTAGCGATTCCAAAAGGTCAACTGCTTTTAAGTCGGTGGCGCCGAGATAGCTGGTTGTGAGAACACGCAGACGAACCGCAGAACGCGCTGTGAAAGTACGGAGGTCATCCTCGAGTATCCGGATGCCACTCCACTTAATGAACGAGCAGAGGATATCGACGCGGTCCGCTGAAGAAAGCTCCTTCCGGATCTGCGAAACCAGGGTGGGGTCAAGACGCGTTCCGGCGAGCAGGCATCCAAGCGCCAGCGGAGTATCCGGCCGCTCGATCGTCCTCCGCCCGAATTCGTCCTGTGGCCATACACCGATCAATAGCCGTGCCGGCGTTACAAGCCGCTGTTCATTCATCGGATCCGACTCTTCCAACTGTCCGACAATGCGGTTAACCAGCTCCAGCTGGCGCTCTAATCGATCATCGCCGGTGAATTCACCAAGAGCGCTGCGGACAACCTGTCGGACGTAATCAGCTAAGGCGACGCTGCTGTCCCCCGCATCGAGACTACCATCGGTTACGTGGAAGCCGGATTCGCGCAACTGCGCCAACTTGTGATCGAGAATCGAATTGACAAGTTGCTCGTATAGGCCAGGCGACAGCGGTTGAGTAGTAGAACTTGCTGAGTTCTGAGACACGCGTGTCGACCTCAAACAGAGCGAATTAATGAGACGCAGTGACCCAAACGATGCCGACAACAGCCGAACGAGCTAAATCACCGTTGATCGGAAGTACGTTCCTCGTGCGACGCCGTCTTTGTGCCAAATGCAAGCCGCCGAGCTCCTGGTGCACCCGAGACCGGATTCAGACCGTCGTGTGAAACCACCACGCGAGGGTCTGCGGGGCCTTCAACGCCAGCCGGTACCAGCGCACGCGAAATGCGTGGTCGAATTGCTCGCTCCCCACGCGATCGCAGGACGTCACCCAGCGACTCAGTTCCCAAAGGGCCGATTCTCCAACAAAATCTTACCGTCCGACCATCGCGAACGATACGAGCCACGCAGAAACTGAATTCTCAACCCCGCAAGTTGGACTGCGAAAGCGATAGCCTCAGCGCCGTTACTCACAGTGCGCGGAACTCGTCGACGCTTCCTTGAGGTGCTCACAGATCGGCACAGGGAAAGACCGTCGACTCAGAATTCCCTCGATCGTGTAGCACGGTGAGGGACGGACCACCTTCCATCGGATTCTTCGGATCCACCCAGCTCACAACGCCGAGCATTGCCACTTCTTTCACCAAGTCCCAGGCGACGAGCCAAACTTCTACGTCGAAGTCGAAGAATGGGACGGCCCATCCGAAATCCTCGATGACCTCCAGACCGACGACGACCTCGAGGCATGGCTCCAGGAACTCCAGTCCACCGGCGCCACTACAATATGAGTCAGGCAAACCAAACAATCGTGGGCTAGCTTTCGCACTTGATGGCCCAAGCCTTATAATCATGGACGGTTACAATCACGCTCTCGCCGGAAACCCAGGCCAGTCTATTGAGTTCAACCGAGCAGGCCAAATGAAAACCATCACTCTTGAGATGCCAGACTCCGCCATGGAGCTCGGCTGGTGCTCGCCAGACGACTTCCCGGCCCAGCTTCGCTTGGCCGCGGCAATCTTCTGGTACGATCGCGGCTTGATCTCCCAAGGTAAGGGGGCTGAGATTGCTGGGCTGAGCCGCGTGGAATTCATTGATGCGCTCGGTCGAGCCAACGTCAGCGCAATTCAGACAACCGCCGAGGAGCTCAAGGCGGAAGCGATGCAGGCGCTGAATGCGCGTCGTTAACGCATCACCCCTGATCCACCTTTCGCGACTGTCTCTGCTCGAATTACTTCGTGAATCCGGACAGGGTTCTGAAGTCATTGTCCCTTCGGCCGTGTTCGATGAAGTAATGTTCGGCGCGAGGCACGATCCGAGTGCAAGTCTGGTGGAAACGGCGGCCAGCGCGTGGCTTAGAGTGGTCCCGACACCTGCGCCGAACGCGAACATCAATCCCAGAAGAATCGACGCCGGGGAGATCGCCGTTCTATCGGTGGCTCTCGAAATGCCCGGCGCGTCTGTTGTTCTCGATGATCGAGCCGCCCGCGCGGAAGCCGATCGGCTTGGGATTCCCAAGACCGGGACTCTACGGCTACTCATCGACGCCAAACAACGCGGGCTTATTCCCTCAGTGCGCGTACTGCTCGAGCATCTTCGCGCCCGAGGCATGCGGCTATCGGAAGCTGTGTGGAACGAGGTCCTGGAACAGGCGGCAGAGTGAAACAATCCCGCTCGCACTACGGTCCTCGCAAGCCAACGCAGGTCGACATCCCCTCAAAAGTGATCGTCCACCGTCGCGGAAAACGCAACCACCCACCGAATCGTCTGGATTCATCCCGCCCACGAAGCCGAGCACTGCCACCATTTCAACGACGAACCAGGCGACCTCCCGAACTTCTACGTCGAAGTCGAAGAATGGGACGGCCCATCCGAAATCCTCGACGACCTTCAGACCGACGACGACCTCGAGGCCTGTTTCGGCGCTGTCGAAACAATTGACGAGTGAGTACGGGCGTGGATACTCAAAGCCGAGTCTGTCGCGAATGATGTGGTTGGCAGAGGCATTCCCAGATCCAGAAATAGTTTCGGCGCTGTCGAAACAATTGAGCTGGAGCCACTTCATCGAGATCCTCCCGCTCAAGGACGCACTCAAGCGAGACTTCTACGCAGAACTATGTCGGGCCGAGCGATGGACGGTGCGCACGCTCCGATACAAAATCGGCCACTTGCTCAATGAACGCACGGCGGTCAGCAAGAAGCCGGACGAGCTGATCGCCCGGGACCTCGCCGCGCTCCGCGACGAGGATAGGATGACGCCCGACCTCGTCTTTCGCGACCCCTACTTTCTCACGTTTCTCGGATTGACCGATCCCTACGCCGAAAAGGACGTGGAACAGGCGATTCTTCGCGAGCTTGAATCGTTCATACTCGAACTCGGAAGCGACTTCGCCTTCGTCGCCCGACAAAAGCGCATCACCGTCGACAACGAAAACTCGATCCGAAGAGCGCGCGAGCGCCTATCGCTAGCCAAGCAAGTGAGTCCGGCGAAAGTCGAAAATGTTGCTCTCCCGTCCCCGCCCAAGCAACCAAGACGCTCAAAGCTCACGAGAGCTCGTAACAAAAAAGGCTAACCGAGTCTATTACGCCCGCCGAGTGTTCCTGGGCGAGAACCATAACCGCGCGCGGCGCACCGAATATCGACTGCGCCTTGCGCTGAATCGTCTGGATCCACCCAGCCCACAACGCCGAGCATTGCCACTTCTACCACGAGGTCCGAGGCGACGAGCCAAACTTCTACGTCGAAGTCGAAGAGTGGGACGGCCCCAGCGAAATCCTCGACGACCTCAATACCGACGACGAGCTCGAGGCATGGCTCCAGGAACTCCAGTCCACCGGCGCCACCAAACTCTGAGTCAGGCAAACCAAACCACTGAGAAGCTCAGAAGCAACGTCCACAACTGGCTGGTCGATCATGAACTGGCCAGAGACACGCGGTTTTACACGCGCGAGGAATGGAGTGCACGGGAGGAGGAATACCTGGCAGATGCCGCCTTGGTCCTGGTCTTCGACGGCGAGCCATTCCGCGTCATGAAGATCTGCCCGACGTTTGCATGTAAATGCAAATGCATCGATATAACAAGTAACAAAAATGTGCCCGGAGAGCACGGAACATCATCGCATACGACTACGCGAGCCAACTCCGCTTCCACGACGCGATTCTCATTTTCGAGTCACTCTACTACCAATTGCTTCGATTCCAAGACCAGGAAGCCGCATGGCCCCACAAGGCACAGTCCTTGGTCAAGATCAGTGACTGTTACGTGCAGCTCGGTTATCTCTGGCCATCGAGACCTCGAGCTGAGCCGGCCGCATTCATGGCTTCCAGGGATCTGCGGTATTGTGCTTTCTCGATGACGCGTGTACGATACCGCCCCATGCAACCCAACGCACGGAAGCCTTGGCCGAATATGCGACACTCGCAGGGGAAGCTGGATTCCCAAGACGCGCGGTCGCGGGCGCTGGCGCTCGAGGCCACCGTCACCCGTCTCCAGGAACAATTCGCCGTTGCGAGGAAACATTCCTCGACCTCGTCCAAGCCGCCGTCCTCCGGCTTCGTCAAGCCTCTCGAACCGGCATCGCCGAAGGGCCGGAAGAAACGCCGCACTTTCAGGCAGCCACGTCACCCCAAGCCCGAACCCGCCGCCTGCGCACCTGAATTGATCAACGACAACTCGCTCGACCATCGCCTCGGTCTCCGCCCCGCGTGCGGACATGACTTGCAACCCATGCCGACGATCGTGCCCAGGGTGATTCAGCAAGTTGACATCAACGACGTGCCGCTCATTGTCCAGGAGCATTTCGGTCATCCAGATAAGGTTCACCTCGATGCAACAGCAACCCAGACTCAATCTGTTTATGTGCGCGGTCGTTACGACCTTACTTCTATTTGACGCCCCGCCGGCGAAGGCCGGCCTGACGCTCTCGGTGGTCGCGGAATCGGCCGATCTGAACAATCTGAGCGTGGGGCAGACCGTCCGCTTTGACGTTGTGCTTTCCGGATTGAACTCCGGCGACCAGTTGGATTATCTCGCGGGCACCGTGACCTTTGATAGCTCGCTGCTCGGGTCCGCGACTGATGTCACTGCCGGCGCAATCGTTCCCGACCCGACCGGTTTCGTCCCCGCAGGGTTCGCGGGTGAAGCCGACGCATTCTACGACGCCGTCTTCTTCTCGGTAACGAACACGCCGATCAGCACCGACGGCACGTTCTACACCTTCGACGTCGTCGCGCAGCAACCCGGCTCGGGCAGCCTCACATTCGACCCCACGAGCCTGGCGGCAAGCGACGGCACCAACACACCGGTTTTGCTCGGCTCCGGCCCGCCCTTGCCCTTCACCATCGGGGCGTCCGCCGCGCCCGAGCCGAATTCGCTCGTTCTGGCCGTGGCCGCTCTCGGCTGTTGCGGCGGCGCCGCGGTCTCGCGCCGGCTGACGCGACGCTGGCGGCAGCCGCGCCGATCTCCGGAGAGATCGCACATGTTTTGACCGGCGGCGCCGGATCAGGTCGCCGCTGCGCTCGCGTCTCGACCACGACCCTTGAAAAGCGGCGCCGGATCAGCTCGCGTCTCGAAGATGACCGCACCCTGACCGCATCTCCAAGGAAGGAGCCATCACCATGCGAGACCCCAAGCGCCCTGCCAGACCCCTGCGCCATCCCGCCCGCAGGGCCCGCATTTCCTTCGAGCGTCTCGAGGACCGCACGCTGCTGGATGCGTCCAACATCTTCGCGCAGTTCGAAGGCGCGGTCCCGGCCGCAGGCAGCGTGCAGCGCATACCCATAACCATCTCTAAATCCAACTTCACCCTCCCTGGCAGCCAGGCCGTGATCGGCTTCGAGGTTCAGGCACCGACCGGGAGTTCCCTCGATCCAGCCGCCGTCACGATCACTACCTCCTCGGGCGCGACTGTCACGCCGACCTACGTGAACGCCAACCTGGGCGGCACCACGCAGAGCTTGATCCTGGCCTCGCTGACTTACGGCAGCTACAACCTTGCCGTGGGCGGAGACCGGGGCACTTCGGGGGCCTTCCAGCTCAATGTATTCCTCGCGGGCGACGCCGATGGCAACCACCAGATCAACCTGGCGGATGGATCCTTGATCCGCTCGCTGATCGGGTCGGTCGCCGGGGACGGCCGCTACATAGTGGCGGCAGATAGCAACCTCGATGGCATGATTTCCTCGTTCGACTACACCCAGTGGCGTTACAACCTGAACGATGCGACGAGCGTCACTCCTCTGGCGCTCTCCTTGCAGACGCCGCCGGGCCTGGTGACGTTGCCCTCCGGTAGCCTGGCCACCGCGACCGCCGCAATCACCTTGAACGGCACGACCAACCCCGGCGCCGCCGTGGCGCTCGGAACCGGCAGCGATGGACAGTTCGACGAGGGCTCGACCACCGCGAATTCCTCGGGGTTGTTTTCGTTCAGCGTCGCGCTCACGCCCGGCGCCAACAACCTCCAGGTGAGGGCCACCGACTCGTTCGGCCAGCAGCAGACGGCCGCGATCGGAATCGTTCTGGACACGCAGGCACCGTCCGTGACGATCACGTCCCCTGCCCAGGGGCTAATCACGAACAGCAACCCCACCCTCGTCGGCCGCGTTTTGGACAATCTCACCGGGGTGGCATCGCTCCAGGAGGCGGTCGACGGCGGTGCCTACACCCCGGTATCGTTCGACACCGCCGGCAATTTCAGCCTTACGACCAGTCTGCCCCTCGACCATTCCGCCGACGGCAGCCACACCGTCCACCTGGTCTCGACCGACTTCGTGGGCAATGTCTCGCCCGTCACCAACTTCGCCTTCACCCTGGATTCCACCCCGCCGGCGGTGACCGTGACCAGCCCGCCGCCCGGACTGACCACGACCCAGAACATCACGATCACGGGCCACGTGGCCGATGCGCTCTCGGGCGTGGCTAGTGCGGAATGGGCGCTCGACGGCGGCGCTTTCGCTCCTCTGTCACTCGACGCTGCCGGCAACTTCAGCCTGACGAGCAGCCTGGCGCTGGACGGCACGGACGACGGCCCGCACACCGTCCACTTCCTTGCCACCGATCGCGCGGGCAACGTCTCGGCGCCCTCTGATTTCGCGTTCACCCTCGACACCTGCATGGGGTTCGGCAACGCCGTTGTCGCTCAAAGCGGCGGATCAAATACCGGCATGGGGAGCGTGACGATCAGCGGTTGTGACGCCACGCTGCGCGAGGGAGACTCGTTCGACGTCACCCTGTCGCAGCCGATCACCATCCCGCCGCAGGCGTCGACCCTGAGCTTCGACTACAGTGACCTGGATTTCGACACGACCAGCCAGGGTCGGGTAAAGGACGCCTTCGAGGTGGCCCTGGTAGACGCCTCGGGAAACTCCCTCGTACCGACCTTCGCCGCCAGCCGCGACGCCTTCCTGAACGTCTCGGAAGGCCAGCCTGCGGAGCTTGGCGCCTGGGCCACGCAGAACGGGCAGAAGGTTACGCTCGATGTCTCGAACGTCACACCAGGAACGGTCGCCTCGCTCGTCTTCCGGCTGGTGAACAACGACGGCGACGTGAATACATCGGTTGATGTCGGCGATGTGCAAGTGGCGCCACTCTTGGGTCAGCCGGTCGACCCGGGCGGCCAACCCGCCGCGTCCCCGGCGCAGCCTGGCGCGCCCATCGACTTCGCCGCCCTGAGCGACGTCTCGGCCAGTGTCCAGCCCGTCTACGGACGGTCATCGTTCGACCAGCAAGACAGCGTGCTGTATGCCGATGTTGCGGCCCGGAATGCCGGCCAGTACTTTATGGACGCCCCCCTGATCGTGGCGATCGACCATATCAGCGATCCCTCGGTGCGCGTCGCTGGCGCCGACGGAACCACGCCGGACGGCTTGCCCTACTTCGACCTGAGTGCCCTGGTGCCGGGCGGAAAACTCGGAGCGGGGGAAACGACCGATTCCCGGACCGTCGCGTTCGACGACCCGAACGGCATCCCGTTCACCTACGACCTGGTCTTCCTCGCGGAGCTCAACCGCCCGCCCCAGTTCACATCGACCCCGAAGGTGCAGGCGGTCGCCGGCAGCGCTTACGTCTACGACGCAACGGCCGCCGACCCGGACAACGATCCCCTGACGTTCTCGCTGCTTTCCGGCCCCTCCGGCATGACTGTGGGCGCGGCCAGCGGAACGGTCACATGGTCGCCCGCTAGCGCCGACGTGGGCAACGCCGCCATCGCCCTCCTCGTCGACGATGGGCACGGAGGCTCAGCGGAGCAAGATTTCACCCTCTCGGTGATCAACCCGCCGCCGGACCGGCCCCCGGTCTTCACGTCCACGCCGATTGTTTCGGCAAGTGTGAGCGCACCGTACATCTATCAGGCCACGGCTTCCGATCCCGACGACGACCCGCTCACCTTCGCGGTGATTTCAGGCCCTTCGGGAATGGCCGTCGATCCCACGACAGGCCTGGTGACCTGGACGCCATCCTCGAGCCAGACCGGCTCTTCCGGCGTCGAACTCTCGGTGACGGACGGGAAGGGAGGTACGGCAACCCAATCTTTTGCGGTAATCGCAACAGCGGCGCTGGGAGATCATCCCCCGACGATCATCAGCACGCCGGTGACTCAGCTCCTCCTCCAGCCGCAATCGACTCCGTACGATTACGCAGTCAAGGCACTCGACCCCGACAACGACCCACTGACCTATTCTCTTGTGACCGCTCCCTCGAACTTCAGCATCGACCCATCCTCGGGCCTGGTACAGGGGACGGTGACCGCGAGCGAACAGAGCGTAGTGAACCTGGAGCCAACCGACGATTCGATCGTTCTGACCGAGCCGGCCAGTCGCCTCGAAGAAAACGGCGGCGATTCGCCTTTTCTCGAGGTGTTCGCCGGCGACGAGCCGGGTGGAAACGACCCGCTCAATTCGGCGATCGACTTTTCGTTCCTCCGCTTCAATCTCTCCGGTGTGACCTGGCCGGTCACGTCACTTCAGCTTGTTATTCACACCACGATCGTGAGCGGCTCCAGCACGATCGGCCTCTATCACGTGGCCGACAACAACTGGGCGCAGGGAACCGGCGTCTTCAGCCCGTTCGGAACGATCAACCCGAGCCCCGACCCCATGACCGGAATCACCGGTGCCAATTTCGGCGACGCGTTCCTCGCGGATCTGAACAAGAGCCAGGACCTGCTGGCCCAGGCGACCCCAACGCAAGCAGGCCAGGACGTCGTCTTCGACTTCAGCGGCTACGACCTGCAGCCCGACATCGCGAGCGGTTACCTCACGCTTGCGCTGGCATATGAGAGCGTGCCGCAGTACCAGTCAACCGATCAGCAGGTCCGGTTTTCGAGCAAGGAGGGTTTGAACCCTCCCACCCTGGAGATTGGCCACCTGGCGATCCCGATCACCGTCCGCGTTGACGACGGCCGCGGCGGTTTCGACACCCAGAGCTACACGATCAACGCCGCGCAAGGCACCCCCGGCGAGATCCAGGGAGTGATCACGCTGGCGGGCACATCGACCGGCCTGGCCGGCGTGACCGTCTTCCTCGACACGAACCAGAACGGAATTCTCGACCCTGGCGAAGTCTCGACCGTCACCAACGCCCAGGGAGATTACACGTTCACGGGCCTGGCCCCGGGCACCTACCCCGTGGCCGAGGTCCCGCCCCAGGGTTGGCAGCAGGCTTCTCCGGTGGCGGGGCGGACTCCGGATACACTCTACGGGGTGTCGCAGTTTCAACAAGGCTCGTCGCACGTGCTCTACACCATCGACAACTTCCAGACGGCGCCCGTCGCCGAGGAAATCGGCCCGGTCGGATCGATCTGGAGTCTCGCCGGCGACCCCGCGACCGGCGGGCTTTATGGGACCACCATCGATTCCCCAACCACCTCGGTCTACTCGATTGACCCGGCGACAGGTGCGACGACGCTCATCGGTACGCCGGGCATCGCCGACCAGAACTCACTCGCGTTTGGCCCCGACGGCTATCTTTACTCCTGGGGCTACGGCATTTTTGACAACTTGTATCGTGTGAACCCCGTGACCGGTGCGGCCACCTTCGTTCTCGACACCGGTCACTGGGGGGCCGACCTTGCCTTCGACACGGATGGGACACTCTATGGGATCTCGTACGACGGGTCGCTACTGAGGTTCGATCTGACTAACCTCACGAGCACGGTGGTTGGCACGCTTACCAGTGACCAAGGGCTGCTCGCCCAAGGGTATTACGCTCCGGGCCTCATCATCGACTCCCAGGGCGTGATGTACGCCGTCGCGAGCATTGAGGGCTCCCCACTCGCGGATCTGTACCGGGTTGACAAGACGACCGCCGCGGCGACCTGGATCGGCTCGATCGCCTTCCCGAACGGATTCGGCGGCACTGGCGACCTGGCGCTCTTGCCGGGAAGCACAACAACCTCCTTCTACACCGTCACCCTCGCCGCCGGCCAGACCTCCACCGGAAACAATTTCACCGACCAGCCGCTTCCCGGCTCGATCACCGGCACGGTCACGCGCTCGACCGACAACGAGCCGCTGGCCGGCTGGACCGTGTTCCTCGACCAGAATCACGACGGTAAGCTCGACCCGGGCGACCCGACCGCAACGACCAACCCCCAGGGAGACTATGCCTTCACCGGACTGGCGCCGGGCAACTATACCGTGGCCGAAGTTCCGCCCCAGGGATGGCAGCAGGCTTCTCCGGTGGCAGCGGTGACACCGGACGCTCTTTACGGGGTGTCCCTCGTCCAGCAGACGGGCTCGACCGTGCTCTACGCTATAAACAACTTTCAGACATCCCCGGTTGCGGAGGAAGTCGGGACCGTCGGATCCATCGAGAGCATCGCCATCGACCCCAAAAACGGCCTGGGCTACGGAACCACCATCGGTTCCACCACATCGCTCTACTCGATTGATCTGGCGACGGGCTCGACCCAGTTCATCGGATTCTTCGGTGCGTCGGACCAAAACTCGCTGACTTTTGGCCCGGACGGCTTTCTTTACTCCTGGGGCTTTGTCAATGGGGACTTGTGGCGTGTGAACCCCGAGACCGCTGCAGCCACCTTAGTTCTCAACACCGGCCACTTGGGGGCCGACCTGGCGTTCGACACCGACGGCACACTCTACGGCGCTTCCCTTGATGGAACACTACTCAAGATCGATCTGACTGACCTTACGACGACCGTGATCGGTCATCTCGCCGGCAATGGCGGGTCGTACCCGACGTTCCCGAGCGGAGCAAATCTCGCGATCGACTCACAGGGCGTCCTGTACGCTGCCTCGGGAATCGACGGCTCCGGTGTCTCCGACCTGTACCGTGTCAACAAGACAACGGCCGCGGCCACCTGGATCGGGTCGATCGCCTTCCCGAGCGGATTTGGCGGCAACGCCGACCTGGCGCTCTTGCCAGGCACGACGACAACCCCGTATTTTACCGACACCCTCGCTGCCGGCCAGTCCTCCACGGACAACGACTTCTCGGTCACGCCAACTTCGACGCCGCAGGGCCCCCCATCTCCCTGGTTCACGAGCACGCCCTCCACACAGGCCGTCGCCGAATCGACATATGAGTATAACGCCACAGCCGTCGACCCCACGGGCAGCCCACTTACCTTCGACCTGCCCGTCGCGCCGGCGGGGATGGCCGTCGACCCCACAACCGGCGAGGTCGTCTGGACCCCGGACGACTCGCAGACAGGCCAGGCCGATGCCATTCTCCGCGTCCGGGACAGCAACGGGGGCGTGGCGCTCCAGTCCTTCACGCTGACGGTCGCCGCGGCAGACCGCCCTCCCGTGATCACCTCCACGCCGCTCGGTCCCGCCACGGCGGGGTACCCATACCAGTACCAGGTGCTCGCCCAGGATGCCGACGACGACCCGCTCACCTACTCACTCGCCACGAACCCGGTCGGCATGACGATCGACCCGTCGAGTGGCCTCGTGACCTGGACCCCAACGGTGGCGCAGGTCGGGACCGCGCCGGTTGATGTCGTGGTCACCGACGGTCAGGGCGGCGGCGCTGACCAGTCGTTCAACCTGCCCGTCGTGGCCGCCTCCGCCAATCGACCACCCGTCATCAGCTCCACGCCCCGCGATACGATCGGCCTGGGGCGCACCTATCTCTACGCCGTCCAGGCCACCGATCCCGACGGCGACCCCATCACCTATTCGCTCACCACCGCGCCCGCGGGCATGACCATAAGCGCCAGCGGCCTGGTTACCTGGAACCCCACGCAGGCCCAGCTCGGGCAAAACGCCGTCGCGATTTCGGTGAACGATGGCCGGGGCGGCGTCGCAACCCAGGACGTGGCGATCACCGTCTCGGCCAGCGTCACCAGCCAGCCGCCGTCGATCACCTCTTCGCCCCCGCTCTTCGACGTCGTGGGCCGCCCGTTTAGCTACAACGCGACCGCCGTTGATCCCCAGAGCGATCCGCTCTATTGGTTCCTGGATACCGCACCTGCCGGAATGTCGATCGACCAGGCGCTAGGGACGATCCGCTGGACTCCCGTCGCCTCCCAGGTCGGTCCCCAGGCGGTCACCGTCCGCGTGGTCGACGCGGAAGGAGGGAGCGACAGCCAGAGCTTCTCCGTCGCCATCTTCGCCGCGGACATTCCACCACAGATCATCTCGACGCCGCCCACCGATGCGACAGTCGGTTCGTCCTACGCCTACGCGGTGCAAACCGTCGACACCCTGAACAATCCGCTCACATTCACCCTGCCCACGAAGCCCTCCGGCATGACCATCGACCCGGTAACGGGCCTGATCCTCTGGACCCCGACTTCGGGCCAGGCCGGCCCGCAGAACGTCTCGGTCCTGGTGGCCGACAGCCTGGGTGGTTCGACGTCCCAGAGCTTCACCGTCGTCGCCTCCACGTCCACGTCCAGCCTGCCGCCGGTGATCACGTCGACCCCGTCCGACCGCGCGATCGTGGGCACGGGCTACAGCTATGCCGTCACGGCCACCGATCCCTCCGGTGCGACCCTGACGTATTCCCTGCTCGCTCCACCCGCTGGAATGGCAATTGTCGCCGCCAGCGGCCTGGTCTCGTGGACACCGACCACCGCGCAACTTGGCGATCAGACGGTTACGGTCGCGGCCGCTGATCCCTCGGGCGCGACCGCCTCGCAGCGGTTCGTCATTGATGTTGAGCCGGTTCCCGCGCCGCCGTTGATCACCTCGAGCCCGGTCACCGCCGTGACCGCGGGGCTGACCTATCACTACGACGTGCAGGCGAGCGACCCGGACAACACCCCGCTCAGTTACCAGATCGTGGCCGGGCCGAGCGGCATGGCCGTCGACTCGCTGGGGCGAATCACCTGGGCCACGGCCCCGTCCAACGTCGGCTCGGCGCACGTCCAGGTCGAGGTGGACGACGGCCTTGGCCTCTCGGTCACCCAAACCTACGCCATCATGGTCTCGGCCGACACCCAGGCGCCGCGCGTCCAGCTTGAGATGAGCGAAAACCCTGCCAAGCTGGGCGACATGGTCACCTTCCAGGTTCTGGCGTCCGACAATGTCGGCGTCACGTCCGAGGTCCTGACCGTGGGCGGGACGATCCGAGTACTGGATGCGAACGGAACGGCGACACTGAAGGTCACCCAGGCCGGAAGCCTCAACGTGCTGGCGACCGCGTCCGACCTCGCCGGCAACACCGCCAAGGCGACGGCCTCGCTCGTGGTGTTCGACCCTAGCGTCACCGGTGCGCCCAACGTCGCGATCGCCTCGCCCACCGACGGTGCGACGGTCACGACGTTCACCGACGTGACCGGAACAGTCGCCGACCAGCACCTGGCCTCGTGGTCGCTCGACGTCTACACCCTCGACGGCGTCCAGGTCAAGCACATTGCCGGCGGCACCACGCCCGTCAACAACGCCCTGCTCGGCACCTTCGACCCGACCCTGCTGGCCAACGACACTTACGACCTGCGCCTGACCGCGACGAACACGGGCAACCACACGTCGACCGTTGATCAAGAGATCAGCGTTGCCGGCAATCTCAAGCTAGGTAACTTCACCCTGTCGTTCACCGACCTGACCGTCCCCGTCTCGGGCATCCCGATCACCGTTACAAGGACCTACGACACGCTGAACGCCGGCACGAGCGAGGACTTCGGCTACGGCTGGCAGCTCGAGTTCGGCGACACCAACCTCCAGACGAGCGTGCCCACAACCGGCCAGGAATCCGAGGGCATCTTTAGCGCGTTCCAGAACGGCACGCGCGTTTACGTGACGTTGCCGGGCGGCCAGCGCGAGGGGTTCACGTTCACTCCTCAACTCTCGCCGGGCTTCGCGTCGGGCTTCCTCGGCATCATGAATCCGAGCTTCACCGCCGATCCAGGCGTGACCGACACCCTCAGCGTCACCCAGTTCGACCTGCGCCAGAACGACGACGGCACGTATTCCGACTTTAACGGCGACCTGCCCTACAACCCGGCCAGCCCCTCCTTCGGCGGGACCTACACGTTGACCACCAAAGACGGCATCGTCTACACGATTAACGGGCAGACGGGCATGCTGGATACCGTCGCCGATCGCAACGGCGACGCGCTGACGTTTTCTCCCAGCGGCATCACCAGCACCTCCGGCGAGAAGGTCACATTCGAGCGCGATCCCGAGGGCCGGATCACATCCGTCATCGATCCCTCGGGCAACACGATCCACTACACCTACGACGCCGCCGGCGACCTCGTTGCGGTGACGGATCTCGCTGGAAACGTGACGACGTTCGACTACAGCACGGACTTCGCCCATTATCTTCAGGATGTGATCGACCCGCTGGGCCGCACCGGAGTCAAGACTCTCTACGACGATCAAGGCCGTCTGATCGGCCTCGTCGACGCCGCCGGCAAGACCGTCGACATGGCTTACGATCCGACTGACTCGAGCGAGACGGTCACGGACGCCCTGGGCAATCCGACGACGTACGAGTATGACGCGCAGGGCAACATCCTCACCGAGATCGATGCCCTCGGCGGCGTGACCACGAGCACCTATGACGCCAACAACAACCTGCTCTCCCAGACCGACCCGCTCGGCCGCACGACGACCTACACCTACGACGCCTCGGGCAACGCCTTGACCACCACCGATCCGATGGGCAACGTCACTCGAAGCACCTATGGCGCCTACGGCGATGTCCTCACCACCAGCGATCCGCTGGGCAACACCACGACCAACGCCTACGACGCCAAGGGCAACCTGCTGTCGACCACCGACCCGCTCGGCGATGTCACCAAACTGACCTACGACATCTCGGGCAATCCGATCACGCTCACCGACGCCATCGGCGACACCACGGCGTTTCAGTACGATTCCCAGGGCCAGGTAATCAGCACGACCGACGCCCTGGGCCACACCACCACGACCACCTACGATTCCAGCGGCAACCCGATCACCTCGACCTCCTTGCTCACGACTCCTTCCGGCGTGCAGACGCTGGTGACAAAGACGGTCTACGATGCCAATGGCAACGTGATTTCCGTCACCGACGCCGACGGGCACACCACCAGCTCGCAGTTTAACGCCGACGGCCTGAAGATCTCCGACACTGACGCGCTCGGAAACGTGACGAAGTACCTCTATGACGCGCGCGGTGAGCTGATCGAGACCGACTACCCTGACGGAACCTCGACCAAGACGGAATATGACGCCGCCGGGAACGTGATCGCGCAGATCGATCAAGAGGGTCGGGTCACAACGATGCAGTACGATGCACTGGGCCGACTGGTCAAGACCATCAACCCCGACGGCACGTCCACGAGCACGGTCTACGACGCCGACGGCGAGGTCACCGCGCAGATCGACGAGCTGGGCAACAAGACGACCTTCGCCTATGACGCCGACGGACGCCAGGTCTCCGTCACCGACGCCCTGGGCGATGTGACCAGCACGGCGTACGACGCCGCCGGGAACGCCGTCGCCACCACCGATCCGTTGGGCCACACCACAAAATCGGTCTACGACGCCGCGGGGCAGCTCATCGAGACGATCTACGCCGACGGCACGACCACGTCGACCACGTACGACGCCGTCGGCCGCGGGATTGCCGAGACCGACCAGCTTGGCCGGACCACGCACGATCAGTACGACGCACTGGGCCATCTGACGGCTGTCGTCGATGCCCTGGGCCAGACGACCTCGTACGCCTACGATGAGGCCGGCGACCTGATCTCCCAGACCGACGCCAACGGCCATACGACCACCTATGAGTACGACGGCCTGGGCCAGAAGATCGCCACGATCCTGCCAATGGGCCAGAAGTCGACGACAACGTACGACGCCAACGGCAACGTCGCGAGCACGACCGATTTCAACGGGGCGACGATCACCTACCAGTACGACGTGATCGGCCGGCTCACCGCCGAGAACCTGCCCGACGGGACCACCGAGACCTTCACCTACACCGCGACCGGCCAGCGAGCCAGCGACACGGTGCCGGGCTGGGGAACCACAACCTATACCTACGATGCCCTAGACCGCCTCCTGTCCAAGACCGACCCCGACGGCACCTCGATCACGTACACCTACGACGCCGCTGGCGACCGCACTTCCATCACCATCCCGGCCGGCACGACGACCTACACCTTCGACGCCCTCGGTCGGATGGCCACCGTGACCGACCCCCAGGGCGGAGTGACGACCTACACCTATGATGCCGCCGGCAACCTGGTCAAGACGCAGTTCCCCAACAATACGTCCGAGATCCGCCAGTACGACTCGCTCAACCGCTTGGTCTACCTCGAAGACGACGGCCCGAGCGGCGTGATCGCCAGTTACAAGTACACGCTAGCCGCCAACGGCCGCACCGACTCCGTCGTCGAGGCCAACGGCCGCACCGACCAGTACAACTACGACGCCCTTGACCGCTTAATCGAGGAGATCATCACCGACCCGGTTAACGGCAACCAGGACATATCCTATACCTATGATCCCGTCGGCAACCGCCTGACCATGGTCGACTCAACCCAGGGCACGACGGACTACACGTACGACGCCAACGACCGCCTCCTAACTTCGACCACCGGCAGCCAGACCACGAAGTACACCTACGACAACAACGGCAACACGCTCTCGCAGATCACGAGCGCCACCGATCAGGTTCTCTACGAATGGGACTCTCAGAACCAATTGATTGACGCCAAGGTCACCAATTCCACGGGGACGCAAGAGGAGGTCAATCGCTACGACGCCGATGGTAACCTCGTTCAATCCACAGTCGACGGCCAGACGACCAACAAGCTCGTCGATACGAATCTTCCCTACGCCCAGGTCGTCGAGGAGTACACGCCCGGCGGTCAGATCTCGTCCTCGGCCGTCTTCGGAATCGGCACGGGACCGATTTCGCAGGTAGTGGGCGGTGCGCGAACGATCCTCTTAGTCGACGGACTTGGCAGCACACGAGCGCTGACCGATTCGTCTGGGAAGGTGATCGGCGGCTATGTATATGACGCGTTCGGTAACACCCTGGCGCACTCGGGGAACGCGGTGACACGTTACTTGTTCGAAGGTGAGTACCAGGACCAAACGACCGGCCTCGACGATTTACGGGCTCGCTACCTTGACCCGGCAACAGGGCGGTTTTTGAGCGTGGACCCACTCCACGGTGCCAGCCTAGTCCGGATTTTCTCCAATAGCTACGCCTACGCGGACGGCGACCCCGTCAATCTCGTCGATCCCTCGGGGAGGCAGGCGAGCCTAGCCGAACTCGCCGTGGAGCTGACGATCCAATCGACCATCAGCGTCGCTCAAACTGCTGGGCCAGAATTGCTCACGCTCGCCATCGCTCAGACGTTGATCCAGTATGTGGTCATTCCTGGCTTCAAATGGCGCTATACCGGGCTCGACTTGATCGCACGGGGTGACGACGAGGGATTTCAGTTCTACAACAAGGGGAATCGTTTGATTCAGCTGGGTTTAAATCTGATCTCTACCTCAAGTGACTTGGTCACTATCGCCGACGTCGGGCTGAATCTCGCAAGACTTACCCAAGACCTTCTCCTGAGCGCAACCGAGGTTGCCGGCCATCGGACCATAAGCATGACCTTTAGTAACAGCGTGGCAGTTGTGGAGATCGACACGCTGAAAGCGCAAGTGGCAGTTGTGTTCAGAGACGCGCAGAAGCTGAAGGGAACGTTCACCGCTGTCACAATCCCCCTCATGAAATTTGGAGTAGATATTGGTCACCTGGCTGATATTCTCAAGGATTTCATTGCGCTATACATTTCCAACAATTCGTAAAGGGAAATCCCGTGGGATTCGTGGCGCTTCGCGGTGTCAAGCTTCGCGCTCCGCGGCTTCGTCCACGGGCCGGGTAGACCTGGGTGGTCGCCCACCCAGGTCCCCCACAGATCCGGATTTGCGCGACATAATGTCCGGGGTCAGACCTATTGTGCGCCGTGTTGAAGGTGTTGGTCTTCAGTGGGTGCAAATCCCACCCGGCATCTGGGTCGCTCCAGCCGGTAGCTATCGAAGCGACGAGGGGAGGAAACGAAACCGTCGGAGCCTTCGAGACAGACGGGTCGCTCTAGGCGACTCGGCGAGCCGACAGGCCGTAATAGCCAGTGAACGTTGAGCAGGCCTCGAAACGACCAATGTGGACGCCGACCTTGCAATAGGATGGGGAAGGCCGCAGCCGCTGGGTACAGGGAAACGGTTGGAATAGGCCGTCCCACGAGCGATCAAGGCCCAGCGGGCCACCGGGGTAATGACGACGGCATGTCGGTAAACGGAGATTTTAACGCAACACGGGAAACCCATGCGGTGAGGGGCGTGACCCTCAACCGGACGCCCGTGAGGGACAGGCCGGGCCGCATCGGGTGGCGGAGAGGTCCGTAGTACCTGCGAAGCCGAGTAACGTCGGTGGAGGGAAGGGGCCTTGGTTCAAGGTCAACGTCATACGCGACTGACATCCAGGAGATTGGCGTGAGCCTATTACCTCCAATTACGGTTGGGAAGTTACAGACGGCGTTGCACACCAAAGCGAAGAACTCGCCTGACTATCGGTTCTACGCGTTGTACGACAAGGTGCATCGCAGAGACATCTTGGAGTGGGCCTTCTTCCGGTGCCGCAATAATCGCGGTGCTCCGGGGGTCGACCGCCAGAGCTTTGCGGACATCGAGGAGTACGGACGAGACCAGTGGTTGGACGAACTGACGGAAGAACTCAGGAACGGAACGTATCGTCCCCGGCCGGTCCGGCGAGTGTTCATCCCGAAAGGGGATGGCAAGCAAAGGCCGCTCGGAATCCCGATCTGTCGTTCATACTGCACCTCTTTCCAACGGCATTGGGGATTGATCGAAGAAGGTCTCGCCCAATACTGGGCCCTATTTCTCTGACGAAACCGATCGCCGAGACCAAGTGCGCCGGGTTGGCTTACGCAAGCCAGCGATGATCCCCGGCGTGAGCTTGATCCACCATGGAGCGTAAGGGGCGGACTGGATCCCATCCAGAGTGCCCGACTGGCACCATTCCGCAATTGTGGACACATTCACGTTGAGCAATTCCGCGGCGGTCTTCGCGGAACGTCGTCCATCCGCCCGGTAAACCTCGGCGCACGCCGCCGGTGCCTCGGGACATAAGCTCATAATTGAATAACTATATCGAAGTTGTGCAACGATGTGTCGAGTAAATCGACTTCCAGTGCCTGATCGGAAACCCTCCTGATCCAGCAGCGCGGCGATCTGGCGGTCGGTGTGTTCCATCGCTAGGGCCTTGATCCGATCAACGACCACCGGGTCAGTCCGACGCATCTCGTAAGATCGCTTGGGGCGAGGAACCTCGAGCTCGGTGCAAGCCTCAGTCTGCCACCGGATGGCTACTTGGACTAGCGTCTCTCCTCGAGAGAGAGTCACATCCTTGATCAAATATCCCAGTAATTGTTTGCGGGCCGTCTGAGGCGTTGTCGGGGCATGCCAGACTTTCGAGAGATCTTGAGCTAATGCCAGCACCCGGCATCGCTCCTCTGGATCGACCAGCCGACTGGCTAATTGAGGGCGGAGCGTTTGATCTCGTTCCATACGTTCGATCTCGGCTAACCTTTCGTTCCACTCCCGTTCCAGCGTCCGAGCCACCAATCGGTTCTCCGGTTCCACGGAGACGAACCGGCGCCGGGCCAGCTCGGCCTCGTAGCGAGCGCGTTCCAGGGTCAATTGCCATTGACGATCGAGCTGGCGTGCCTGTGCCGCAACCTGATCGAAGGCCGCCATCGAAACCTCGAGCTGCGCTGGCCGCATGGCTTCCAGGAGGGCACGCGCAACCGCTGCGTCGACCCCATCACCGCGGATCGACTGGCAGGTTTTGCCCGCGAAATGAGTGTGGTATGAGTTACACTCGTATGATGGTACTGAAGCATTATTGAGGTAACGGACGGACATCCGCCGTCCGCATCGTCCACACCGAACGATTCCCTGGAGCAAGGCGAGGCCTTCTCGCAGCGCTCCACGGCGATCTTGATCGGGTAACGTCCGGTTGTCGTCAAGCCGCTGTTGGTTCCGCTGGAACTGATCCCAGGTGATGTACCCGGGATGGTGCCCGGGGATGAGGAATGGCCAGTCCTCGGGCCGGACTCGACGTGTTCGGCCCTTAACCCTCGGCTCTTCACCAGGCAGGCACACAAGGCGAGTCTTTGTGCGGCCATTGACATAGGCGCCCGCGTACTCGGGGTTATGCAGGATGTCCAGGACACGGCCATTGCTCAGCGGTCTCCAAATGACTTCACCGTGTCGGCTGCCACCCCAGAGCCGCGTGGGGCACTGGAGGTGATGATCAGCGAAGTGTTTGACGACGGCCAAAGCCGAAGGCGACTGGTCGAACAGATCGAAGACCAGCCGGACTGCCAGCTGGACCTGTTCGTCGGAATCGAAAACGATCCGGCGCTCAAGATCGTAGACCAGCCCCGTAGGCGGCCGGAACCGAAGTTGGCCATCGGATGCCTTCTTCAATTTGCCGCCCAGAAGGCGGCAACGGAGCAAGTGGAGTTCGGCCTCGCTCATGGTTCCCAGGAATCCCAGGAGAAGCCGGTCGGAGTATTGAGTGGGGTCGTAAACCCCGTCCTCGTCGATGACCAATGTGTTAGTTAGGGCACAAATCTCGATGAGACGATACCAATCACTGCAAGATCGTGCCAGGCGGGAGGCTTCGAGGCTCAAGACAGCCCCGGTCCGGCCCAGGCCAACTTGCGCGACCAGGTGCTGAAAACCGTCGCGATCGGCCGACGACGTTCCCGAGTGCCCCTGATCTTGATCGATAACCTGGATTCGCTCCAGGGGCCATCCCAGTTCGCCGCGCGATTGGCCAGGTCATATTGCCGGGCGCCGCTGGCGGTGTTTTCGCGCACCTGAATCATGGTGGATTGGCGGACGTAGATCTGCGCTAGACGGTCGAGATGATCCGACCGAATCTTTGGGGCAAGAGACTGAATCATCGGCAGAGCTCCGGGGGGTTGGAATTGAATCTTCAGTAACGAGGTTGGACGCGAGACGCGCCAGGAACTGAATGACAAGGGCCTGGCGTTCTGCGGTGAGACCGGACCAGACCTGAGTGGGCGGGACGGAGGTCCCTTTGTGCGCAATCCGTACGCTCATAGAAGCATCTCCTTAATCCAGAAACCCGACGTGCGGGGCTGGTGGGGTGATGCTACCGCGGTCCGGACGATTTCGTCTGGATGCGATCGCCAGTGGTTGACGGCGCGAGTTCCGGTTGGGCTAGACGATCGAGCAGTTGGACGACGCGACGCAAACCATCGAGGTCGAGCAGGTGCTCAGCCGTCACGGCGGGAGGACGCTCGGCGGGTGAAGAGTAGTCTGTGCTGCTCAGGGCGATGGCGGTGTGACGCCCGTCAGGGGTCACGACAATGAGGTCAGGATCGTTCCCTCGGCGAATTCGGATGATCTCAACACGCTGGCCCCGAAGCGGATGATGCGGATGGGTGATGGTAACAAATCCGGAAGGCGGTCTGGATGAAGGGGTAGTGCGCTGTGGGCATCCCATGCATAAAAGATCGCGTGGCACAGATGGCTGCGGTGTTGGTCTTGGAGCCGATTTTCGAGGCCGACTTGGAGCCGGAGCAACACGCCTACCGCCCGGAACGAAGTGCCTTGGACGCCGTTCGCCAAGTGGAACGGCTGCTCAGAGCGGGGCATACCGAGGTGGTAGACGCGGACCTATCGGGGTACTTTGATAGCATTCCCCATGCGGAGTTAATGAAATCGGTGTCCCGTCGGATCAGCGACAGCCGCATGCTGCGGCTGATCAAGATGTGGCTGGAAACACCGGTGGAAGAGACAGACGACTATGGGAATCGCCATCGGACGACCCGGAATAGGGATCAGGAGATGGGAACGCCGCAGGGCTCTCCAATTTCCCCGTTGTTGTCCAACATCTACATGCGACGATTTGTGAAGGGGTGGAAGACGGGAGGGCATGAACAGCGTCTTGCCGCGAAAATCGTTAACTACGCCGACGACTTCGTCATCTGCTGCCGAGGCACGGCCGAAGAGGCCATGACCGCGATGCGGGGAATGATGTCCAGGCTGAAGCTGACGGTGAACGAGACGAAAACGCGATTGTGCCGCCTGCCGGATGAGTCGTTCGATTTTCTGGGTTACACCCTTAGCCGGAACTACGACTGCCGGACGGGCGACTCCTACCTGGGACCTCGCCCGTCGCGGAAGAAGATCGAGCGGATTTGCCGCGAGATTGGTGAGCTGACGACGCGAAAGATGGCTGGGCGGGACGTCGAAGCGCAAGTGGGGAGGATCAACAGCAAGTTAAAGGGTTGGTCCAACTACTTTCGCATCGGGACGGTCAGCAAAGCCTACCGGAACGTCAACAGCCACGTCCGCTATCGGGTGCGTCAGTGGTTGTGCGTGAAGTTCAAGGTACAGGGTGATGGCAAGAAACGCTTCCATGACCAACATCTGCACCAGAAGCTGAGACTCTATCAGCTCCAAAGAACGTAGCGGCAATCGTTCGTGTGCGAACGTGTGAAGCAGTATATGGGGTACAGCCTTGTCCGAAAGCCGGGTGCGGGAAAACTGCACGCCCGGTTTGATGAGCGGGGTGTGAAAACGGAGCATGGCGAGGCTAGTGAGGCACCGGCAAACGAAAGGGCCGGACACAGATAGGCCGAGCCTAAAACCACCGCGTCACACCTCGACTCTACTTCGAGTTATTCCGGACCGCGGCGCTTCGCGGCGTCAAGCTTGGTTTCTAGCGCTTCGCGGTGTCTGCATGCCGGCCTCTCACGTACATTAAGGTCGGAAAGGACTTAGTTCACCCTTCCGCCACGTCCGATAATGATGTCATGTTGGTATGCCAATCCAATGGTAAACTCGGCTCATCCGCACGCGATCCCAGTGACAACCGGCTTTGCTCGTGAATACGAACCGTCGATTGCCAGAAGCCGCCTCGAGCCCCGCCGAAAACACCCAGCAGCAAGACAATCGAGTTCGGCATCCCCTCAAAAGCGATCGTCGACCGCCGCGGAAACGTGACAGGCCTTTGACTCGTCTGAATCCACCCCGCCCACAACGCCGAGCATTGCCACTTCTACCACGAAGTCCCAGGCGACGAGCCAAACTTCTACGTCGAAGTCGAAGAGTGGGACGGCCCATTCGATATCCTCGATGACCTGGGAACCGACGAAGACCTCGAAGCATGGCTCCAGGAACTCCAGTCCACCGGCGCCACCACGATATGAGTCGCGTAAAGCAAACCATCGAGACGCTCAAACGCTGCCTCCACGACTGGCTGGTCGACCATGAACTGGACAGAGACACGCGGTTTTACACACGCGACGAATGGAGCGCACGGAAGGAGGAATACCTGGCAGACGCCGCCCTGGTCCTGGTCTTCGAGGGCGCGCTGTACCGCGTCATGAACAGCCATCATGCAGAGAGCATCAAACTACAGGATGATCTCGACCAATTCGTGCGATGCCTCGGCTACTTCTTCGAGTTGGGCCACGCCTGGAGCATAGGTTTCCACCCCCTCCGAGCGGCCCATCCCCATCCCGGCCTTCGTATACATGCCGGGAGCACGTGACCAACAAACTGGTTACAGCGTTATTGCATCGGCCGTTGACCTACAACCAAGTTACAGTCGCCGCGGCCAGGCACCCTGGCGCAGCACCTTTGGAAAAGTTGCCGGCATACAGTTTTGCTGCGGCTGGCGGGCTGCCTGGTCGGATCCCGGGCAGATCAATTTCCAGAGGATGATGGACCACTTGCTCTTCGAATCGCCGCCGCCGCCATCGCCTCGACGACTTCCCGCACCAACGCGAAGCAATTCAACAAATATCACGGGCTTCATCGAGGCGAACCAGGATTCGGTTAGCCAAGTCGCGGATCTCGCCGGGCAAGGGCATGAAGCGCCCGGCTTTCAGCCGGTCTCGTCGAGGAGGGTCTGTATCTGGCTTGCATCGCCGGCACGGCCGAAATTGATCACAACAATTGCCGGCTTGCCGTCTAGCGAGATTGCCTGGGAATCGACCCAGTAGCGGATCGCGTGACGGTCGAGCAACTCACGGATGCGCCGGAGCTGGCCCAAGGGTAACATCAGGTAGGGGCCGGCAACCCCGTCAGTCGAAACCCGGAGCTGGTTTTGCGTCATCTCGTCAATCATGGTGAATCGTTTCGTCCCGATGTAGCCTCCGAGGGTCCATTCTACGCGATCTGAGTCGATCCACCGAGGCAGATCGACAGAAACCGATTTACCCTCGTCCTCCTGTCGCGCATACGCGTACAGTGGAGATGATTTGTCAATGACCGGAGGATTCTCCATGAAGGCAATCGCCCTCAAAGTTCCCGACGACCTGGTCGGGCCCAGCGGCAGCTCGGATGAAGAACTCGCCCGTGATCTGCGCCTGGCGGCGGCAGTCCAGTGGTATTCCCAAGGAATTGTCTCACAAGGGCGAGCCGCGGAAATCGCCGGCCTTTACGGACGCGCTTTCTACTCGCGCTCGGCAAGCAAAGGTCGATGCCTTTCAAATCACCGAGGCCGAGCTGAAACAGGCGGTCGAGCGTGGCCTGGAAGCGCGTCGTGACCGCATGGATGACGAAGAACGCCTTCGGGTCGCCGACGAACTGACGGCAGACGCCCAGGAGCTGGGCATGGGCTATTGAAAGCCGCTCTTCCTCGTTCCCACGCTCTGCGTGGGAATGTCCTCCCTGACGCTCCGCGTCACATGTCCACGATCGGAGCTTTTGCATCGGCCCGCGGCGATCACCAGAGCCGCGACACCCCGTATGCGTCAAATGCCGAGTCCGCGGAGACCAGTGTGAATCCTTCGACCAGCGCCGTTGCCGCAATCAGACGGTCGAATGGGTCCTTGTGGTGAAGGGGCAGGACCGTCAATGGCTCGATGTGTGACGGTTCGACCGGGAGCAAGTGGATGTCGGCCGCCGATAACTTGGCAGGGAACAGCGAGCCGAACGGCGCCGCGAGCGATAGTCTGCCGATCCGCACCTTGATGGCGATTTCAAAAAGGCTGGCGGGCGAAAGCCAGCGGGTGTTGGAAGGCTGCTCGATTGCAGCACGCGCCGTCGCACTCAATTTGCGGTCGTTGGAGAGGAACCACAGCAGCGCGCAAGTGTCGAGCAACAGGCTCATTCCATGTATTCCCGCATTTCCTCCAGCGGCTCCTTGAAGTCATCCGGGACGACGAACAGGCCCTCACAACTTCCCGCTTTCGGTACCCCGGTCACGGGCGGCCGCGGCCGGGGCGGACGAGCGGTCGCGACCAGCGGCGCGATCAGACGGGCGACGGGCCGATCATTCTCGGTGATCGTTACGCCTTCGCCCGGAGCCAGTCGATGGACCAGCTCCGCCAGCGTACTCTGCGCTTCCTGAAGAGTGATCGAAGACATTCCCAAAGCTCCAGAAGATTCGTGGTCGTCAGTCGTATTCTACCAGACGACACCCCACCGTTCATACTTCAAGTGTCAGCGGGGTCACGGCTACGAATCGTGCGCCGGCGCGACGGGCAGCTCGAGCACCAGGAACGGCGGCTTATCAGGGTGAAGTCGGCGCAGGAGGGGGAGTGCGACATTGTAGACGGGGACGCCCGCGGAGGTGCGGCCTTCCGGGCTGCCGTTGTGGGCATGACCGTGCACAGCGGCCGTGACCGGATAACGATTGAGAGGTTCTTCGAGACGGCCGCAGCCCAGAAAGGGAAAGATCTCTGGCGGCTCGTTTTCGACCGTGGCGCGGATCGGGGCGTAGTGGAGCACGGCGATTCGGCTCGGCGTGCGCAACCTCGCGAGTGCAGACTCGAGCTTGAGTGATTCGTCCATCGCCTCCTGGACGAACGCCTTGACTGTTTTCTCACCCCACGCGCCCAACGTGCCGCGGCCGAAGCCGCCCGCAAATCCCCGGGCGCCGGCGAACCCGACACCCCGGATCTCGACGGCGTCACCATCAAGCAACGTGATCCCGGAGTCCACCAGAATGCGGCTGACCTCGTCTTCGCGGCCGGATTCAAAGTCATGGTTTCCGAGTACCGCGACGATTGGCAACTTGGCCACAATCGCAAGCTCGTCGACGAGCAGCCTCGCCTCCTCCGGCAGGCCATAGTCGGTAAGATCGCCGCAAAGAACAAGAACGTCGGCAAACCTGTCGGAATTCTCGAACAGCGGACGGATCGTCCCTCGGGAGTTCTTGTTGCAATGGAGATCGCCCAAGGCGGCGACTCTCAGTAATGATTCGCGATCCGGCATGAACTTCCCCCGCTTGCCAGTCGACCCTGCCCCGCGCACCCCAGCACCGATTCTGATTTCGTTCGCAATTTCCGTGCCCGAAATGGCATCGGCTTTGCGACTGTTAACGCCATGCACGTGAATGTAAATCAAGAGAGGGTAATTATGGAACTGGCACCGGTGAGGCCGGATCCGAAGACGCGCGTGTTTTACGTGAGGACGCTCGCGGTGCTCAACGAGGCGGGCGTACCGTATCTTGTCGGGGGCGCCTATGCGCTGGGGAAGCATGCGGCGATCGAGAGGCACACCAAGGATCTGGACATCTTCGTGCATCGCCGGGATCGCGATGCGATCTTGACGACTCTCCAGGAGGCGGGGTATCGCACAGAGGTGACTTTTCCGCACTGGCTGGCGAAGGCGTTCGGCGACGACGCTTTCGTTGACGTGATCTACAGTTCGGGGAATGGGGTCGTTGAAGTTGATGAAGACTGGTTTGCGCATGCCTCGGAGGGCGAAATCCTGGGCGTGCCGGTCAAACTATCCCCGGCCGAGGAGATGATCTGGTCCAAGGCTTACGTGCAGGAGCGGGAGCGATTTGACGGAGCGGACATCGCGCACTTGATCCGCTGCCGCGGTGAGGCGATGGACTGGCCGCGGCTGCTGCGCCGTTTTGGAGATCACTGGCGCGTGCTCTTCTGTCACATTGTGACATTTGGGTTTATCTACCCCGCAGAGCGTTCGAAGATTCCGGGATGGGTTGTCGCGAAGTTTTCGAGACGCCTGGTTGATGAGATCGAGAGTCCGTGGCCGGATGGGCAAACATGTTTCGGGACTTTGCTCTCGCGTGAGCAATATCTGCCGGACATTGGCATCTGGGGCTACCACGACGCCCGGCTCAAACCGACGGGGCCGATGTCTGCCGAAGAAGTGGCGCACTGGACTGCGGCGATCGGGACTTCAAAATGACGAGGCGGCAAGCGCAGCCCACTCGGGAGAACATCCAATGCGAAGCGAACGAGACAAGATGCTGGCCGGGGAGCTGTACGACCCCATGGATCCGGAGCTCGTCGCAGCCCGTGAACGGGCTCGGAACCTCTGCCAGGACCTGAACGCGACCCGCGAGGCGCAGCAAGCTGAGCGGCGACGGATCTTGCGAGAGCTGTTCGGAGCCGGGGGGGAGAGCGTCTGGATGCAGCC
Organism: uncultured Planctomycetota bacterium; assembly: GCA_963823665.1. Lineage (GTDB taxonomy): Bacteria > Planctomycetota > Planctomycetia > Isosphaerales > Isosphaeraceae > CAVXHV01. The sequence continues at coordinate 1,031,848 of CAWGMQ010000005.1, read as the reverse complement.
GCCGTTCTTCTGCGACTACGGCTCGAACATCCTGCTCGGGGAGCGGGTGTTCTTCAACTTCAACTGTGTTGTGCTCGACGTGTGCCAGGTGCGAATCGGCGATTACACCCAGTTCGGCCCGGCGGTCCAGATCTACACGGCAACGCATCCGATGAACGCCGAGCTGCGGCGGCACCAGGAGTTCGCCAAGCCGATTGAGATTGGCTCCGACGTGTGGGTCGGCGGGGGGGCGATTCTCTGTCCGGGCGTTCGGGTCGGCTCGCGTTCGGTCATCGGTGCCGGCAGCGTGGTCACGCGCGACATCCCCGAGAGCGTCTTGGCGGCCGGCAATCCCTGCCGAGTCATCCGAGCGATCTCCGAATAGGTTCGGTTCCTGAGCCGACCTCGAAACTCCAACGACGCTCACGAAGCCCGGCTCGAACACCTCAAGTCCGACCGTTCCCATCATCGCTTCGGCTCGGCGGATTCCACCAGCCGCTTTCGCCATTCGTCCGCTTTGTCTTTCTCGCCCCAGGCGTCGTAAAGGGCGACGATCCGCGCGCCGGCACCGGCCGAAGGTTTCTGGGAAGAAGACGCGATCTCCGTCTCGCCGGCCTTCATGTCCTCATAGGCCTTGAGCAACAACGGTTCGGCCTTCTCATACATGCCGAGGCCCAGGTAGGTCTCACCGAGGGCAAGGACAAGAGCTCCCCGAGTGGCGCTCGAGCCCCCGCCCTCCTTCGCAAGCTCACGCGCCGCGTGATCAAGTAAATTCGCCGCACTCAGCTCGCGGCCATCTTGCTTCGGGTCTGAGCGCCGGAAGAGATCGGTCAAAAACCTGCCGACGGATTCGGCCCGCGCGCGAGATTCTTCGGCCTCTCCCAGAGCGAGTCTGGTCTGATGCGTGGCCGCGCGCGACTCGTCGAGCGCGACCTCGATTTCGGCGCTCGCCTTTCTGAGCTGGTTGATCTGCCGCGCCTGCGCACGCGCCATGACAGCCAGGGCGATCAAGCCCGCGAGCATGACCACTGTCGTGGCCGTGGCCGCTCGGCGCGCCCAGCGCCGCACCCGCCGAGGTAACGGCTCCACCCACGCGGTGACGGGTTGGCCGGCTGTCCAGCGCTCGATGTCATCGGCCAGGGCCCGGCTCGACTGATAACGGTCCTCCGGCATGAACGCCATCGCTTTCATGCAGACGGCCTCCAGTGCCGGGTCGATCCAGCGATTGAGCTGCCGCGGTCCAGTGTATTCGCCCCATTTCACCTTGCGGAGAACCTCGTTGACGTCGCTCCCGTCGAACGGCGGCTGGCCGGTTAGCAAGCAATACAGAGTGCAGCCCATCGAGTAGACGTCACTGCGCGGCGCCAGGCGCTCGAGGTCGCCGCGCGCCGCCTCGGGGCACATGTAGCCGGGAGTGCCCAGCGCGCTGCCCGGCAGCGTCTCGGAACTGCCGCTCGCTGAGCTCGGCACCAGTGTTCGCTCGTCGAGGCGGGTGCCCGGGTCCACCCGGCTGAGCGGCTTGGCCAGCCCCCAGTCGACCACCAGCGTCTCACCGTGCGTGCCCAGGACGACGTTGCTCGGCTTCAGGTCGCGGTGCAAGACGCCCCGCGAATGCGCGTAGTCGACGGCATTGCAGACGTCGACGAACCGCCGCAAGAGCTTGCGCAGTTCCAGCGCTCGGCGGCCAGAATCCTTCTTCAGCCCCGGGTCACTGTGGAAGCGGTCAATGGCCTCCTTCAGAGATTCGCCTCGAATGAACCGCATGGCGTAATAGGGGCGTCCGTCGGCGTAAGTCCCCATACCATAGACCGGCACGATCCCGGGATGCTCGAGCCCGCCCGTGATCTCCGCCTCCATGACGAACCGATGGCGGCTGTCGGGGTCATCGGCGTGAGAGTCGTGAATCTGCTTCAAGGCAACCTCGCGGTGCAGCTCGGCGTCGAGCGCCACGAAGACGGCCCCCAGGCCCCCCGTGGCGTGGGGTCGCACGATTCGGAAACGATGTCCGTCGGATTTCGCGATGCCGACTCGGTCGCTCGTGCTCTCGTCGGCACGTCGTTCGGACGATCCGGACGCGAATTTTGCGATGGTGACCGTCAGCTCGGGGTCGCCCAGGGAAGCGAGTTGCTCGCCTGCGCCGCGACTGGCGGGGATCGCGGCCAAGCCTCGCTCGGCGTCACCGCCGTGCTTCTTGACGTGCACGGCCGCCATCGCCTCGACCGCCGCTCGGCCGTCGGCGTCCAGGCTACCCCGGTCGCGCAGGTGGTCGGCCAGCGGCCGGGTCTTGTCGCACGCCCAGGCCTGGAACGCTGCGACGAGCTGAGCCTGATCGATCAGCCCGACTTGCAGCGCGATCAACCCGAACAGAAGATCATGGTCGGCACCTGCCATGGCGTGGCTCCTCGGCAGTCGAACGGGCCGGGCGTAACCGTGGCCAGAGATTGATCCGTTATTGGGCCTGATTCGAGCGGAACCAGGCGCTCAGGAGGTAATTCGGAGTCATGAGGTACATTATGGAACAGGTCGGCATTAACTTCCCGATTTGGGTATCAACCCTACCACGAAGGAAAGCCCTCGTCAGGGCGCTCCGCGTCGGAACGGTGTCCCGCTCCGCGGCGCGCTTGACGTAAATCGGCCGAGCTTGTTTCCGACCCGTTCCTTGGCGGTTTACTGTTTCTTTGAGGCCTGCTTCTTTGCCGGATCGTCGCGGAACATCTCCTCGAGCGACTTCCCGGGTTTCAGGTCCTTGCCCGCGAATCCGGGGAAGTCTTTTGCATAACGCACCGCGCGGAAAATCGGCCGTCCCCCTTGCGGGCCGTTCTGGAACGGACCGCCGCCCCCGGCCCCGCGCTGCATCGAAACGAGCTGCTGTTTCTGGTCCTCCGTGAGCAGCGTCTCCAGCCGCGCGTCGACCTCTTTCTGAATCTCTTCCAGACGTTTCTTCTGCGCGTCGGTGAGCTTGAGCGTGGTCTGTTGCGCCGCGGAGAAGATCTTGCCCGGCTGCTGAGGATCAGCGGGGCCCTGGCCTGGCCCCGGGCCCCCCGGCGGGGCGCCCTGTGGAGCGAAGACGCTCTTGATCTGGTTCTTTTGTGCCGCGGTCAGCACTCTGTCGAAACGGACGTCAATCGCCTTCTGAAGCGCGAGCACGTCTTTCTTCTGCTGATCCGTCATCTTCAGGCGGCTCTGGTCGGGGCTGGCCATCACCTGGCCGGGCTGCGACCACGGATAAAACCCATTGGCGCCTGGGTCCTGCGGCCATTGAGCAGATTGCTTCTTTTGATCGGCTGTCAGCAGCTTGTCCAGGTGGGCGTCGATGTCTTTCTGGATCTCGTCGAGCTGCTTGCGCTGGACGGCGGAGATCCCCAGCATTTCGCCGGCGATGGGCGCCATGATCTCACCCGGATTGGGCGGCGGCTCGATCGGCTTATCGAACTTGACGGGATTGACATATTTCCAGACGATCGTCTTTTCCGGTGTCACTTCGAAGATGGTGCCGTTCGCGCCCGAACAGATGAGCGTGTTGCCGTTCGAGAGCCGCTGCGCCCGGAAATGAACGACGAGTAGAAGTCTCGCTTGTTCGGCGCGGTGTAGCTCCACACTGGCCCGGGCGGCCCGTATCCCTTGCCGGGCTCGAGGGTGTATCGCCCCCGCGAATCCGCCGGGAGCACCAGCTCGTCGACCGATGAATAAACCCCACCCGGCCGCTCGGGCCCGTTGTTGAACAAGAGCAGGTGGCCCGCGCCGGGACAACCGTTGGGAATCCAGTGTGCGTTATGCTGCGAAAAGAGCTTTCGGTCCTCCTTCGTGCCGGCGCGATAGGTCCGCGGGTTGCCCCATCGGTAGAGAACATCGCCCCCCTTTCCACTGCGGCCGCCGGCATGCCCCGCGGCTAGGGCGGTCGTCGTGCTGTGATCGATGATCCAGAACTCGCTGAAGGTCCAGACGCTCACCGCGATTTGATCGAGATCCGGATTATAGGCCACGCCGTTGAAGTGCGTGTAATCCGGATTGATTCGGGGCGGCCGGTTTGCCGTGGGGCTGGCGCCTGCCTTGGCAGCAGCCTTGCCATCTGCTTTGATCTTACCTTTTTCTTTCGCCTCCCGGGCGGCGATCACGGAGGGAAGATCGTCTTCCCCGTAGTTGAGGTTCACAAGCTCCGGATGCGCGGCGACATTGCCAAAGTTCGGCTTGCCCTGGTCTAAGTCCTGGACCAGGTGATCCCAGAGGTGCCATTCCCATACGACTTCCCCGCTCGTCTTTCCGGTCGGCTTGATCTCGACGAGCGAGTCCACCAGCAAGTGACGGTCGCCGGTCATCTCCGGCCGGCGGCCGGCGGCAATCGCCTCCTCGGCGGTCTTGCGGTCCCACACGATCAAGAGCACGTTCCCATTCGGTAATAGCGTTATGTTGTGGTGAGGAAGTTGCTTGGCGTTGTAAAACTTGAAATCCCAGGCCAGCTCTCCTTCCCACGTGAACTCTTGAATCCGCCCGCCGACACCAGGCCCGGGTCCAAAGACTCGGGCGTCGCCGCCGATCGAGCCCGGACGCATCAAGTGGCCGTTATCGAGGAGGAACGCCGAGAGCGCCGGGCCGCAGCCGGTCTCCCACGAGCGCACGACTCTCCCTTCCATGTCGAAAAGAAAAGCTTGCGATGAATCAAACGGGGAAATCAACGTGTACCCCTGCAATGCCTTCGGTTCGTTGATCACCAATCCAAGCTTGACTGGCGCGGATTTCGCGTCTTCCTTCTTCGGCGCACCGTCCTTGCTCTTGGCCGGCGCCGCGTCGGGCTGAGCTTTCCCCTCCGGCGGCCTGGCGCCGTCCTGTCCCGGCGCGGTGCCGCAAAACGCCCCGATCGCCAGCACCAGGGCTGCCACACCAAAAGCGCCGAGGGATCGATGCACGAATCGGAAGCTGCACAATCTCATCGCGTTGTTTCCCGATCAGGTCTGGTGGTGGATCAAAACATTCTGCGTGGGTGGCATGTGCTCCGGTGTAGCAGGCACACTCCGTGTGCCGACCGCTCACAGTTTTGCACGATTGGCCTTGGCTTGGCAGTGGCCAGTGCTTCATCTCTGTCCGGGATCAGCAAGAAGCCAGTGACTGCTCTCACAGCGGTCACCGGTCGGCTCGCGGCCATGATAAACATAAACTTTCGAGTTAGCTATGGTCGGCCTGGTCGAAGCGCTCGCCGGCGAGCACGGGTTCGACGCGGCCACGAGTTTCGTCTTGCACCCCGCGAAAGAGCGTTTTTCCGTGGCGACGGAAGGCTACGTCGGATCTCCGATCCACACCCACAGGTGTCGCTTTTCGCTCGCGCGAGCCGTCGCCTCCCGATCAGTGATCGAGGCGGCGATTGTTTGACGAAGGTGGTGGCCCAACAGCGGGATTATAGGGCGAGAGTAGGAGCTTTGCGCGTGAGACCAGCGCATCTGCGTCGGGATCAGTCGTGAGCTTGCGCAGGTCGTCGAACCCGCCCGCGAACGTCCGGCGGGCGGCAGCAGCGTTGCCGGCGTGCCGCTCGATCGTTCCGAGTGTGACCCGTGCATCGACGAGAGCAAGTTGGCTTCGGGTAGACGGGCCAGGGCATCCACCAGACTTAGGATCGCCTCGTTCCGCTCGGCTAGCTCCGATGGCGAAGACTGCTCCGCCGCGAGCCACGCCTCCAGCCGAGCCGATGAGGCTTCGATTGCCGCCTCAAGAGATCGTTCCCGTGCCGCATCGCGCTTGGCGCGACCGATTAACCGCACGGCATCAGCCAGGTTGCAGGCCAGAAGACGACGGAGCCAGGCTGCCATCTCGGCTTCGCTTTTCCCCGAAACTGGCCTCGGTCGCGGTGGGCGTCGAGCAAGGTCTGTTGCACGATGTCCGATGGGTCGATCTTGGCCCGACCGCTGTGGCCAAGCTCAAGCTCGGCCAGCATCCGCAGATAGCTGCGAAATCGTTCCGGCATAAGGGCTGCGGAATCGATCGCTTGGGCCACGACAGTCCTCCTCACAGCCTAGCCACCATCGGCCCTGTTACGGGGCGCGCCGCCACAGCGATTTTCTCGACCTCAAATTTGCGGCGTATGACTTGATTGAATCAGGAGCGGGGCGTGATTGCGCCCTGAACGCCCCTATCATCGCTCTACCAAAGGAGTTGAACAACCGGCTCGCTGTGTAAACCGCTCGCGGGTAACTGGTGCTTCGCCGAGGGTTCCGGCCTGGTAAGATCGAAGGGCGGTCACGAGCGACGCGAGTGGAACCTGGCCGGCCGGTAAGGCGACCAGCTTATGACCATCACGGAGCCTCCCATCCATGCGGATCATCGCCGGACAGCGGCGCGGTCACAAGATCGACGGTCCTCGCGCCTCGGCCGCCACGCGGCCGACGAGCGACCTGGTCCGTGAGTCCCTGTTCAACATCGTCCGCGAGCTCGTCGTCGACCGCCTGGTCATCGACCTCTTCGCCGGCACAGGAGCCATCGGTCTGGAAGCCCTCAGCCGCGGGGCGGAACGCGCCATCTTCGTCGAGCGCGATCGCGAAAATGTCTCGCTCATCATTCGCAACATCGCCACTCTCCGCTACGAGGACCGCGCGCAGGTCAAACTGTCGGACGTCTATCGCTGGGTCCGCTCGTTCCAGCCCCCCGTCGAGCGGCCCGTCGCCGTTTTCATCGATCCTCCCTATCGTGAATATGAGATGCATGCCCCGCGCCTGAACCAGATGATCGCCCACCTTGTCGATCATTTGCCGTCCGCCTCGGTGATCGCGCTCGAAGCCGGCCGCATTCTCGACGAAACCATTTTGCCCGATTTGCCGAGCTGGGATATCAGGCGCTACGGCGATACCCGCATCGCGATCAAGGTGATCCCCGACCGCCCCGCAGAACCTGCTCCGCTCCCTCTCCCTCCGGGAGAGGGCCCGGGTGAGGGTCCCTCTGATCCCCACGCTATCCCCCTGCGAGAGGGCTCCCCTGATCTGCTCCCTCTCCCCCCGGGAGAGGGCCCGGGTGAGGGTCCCCCTGAGGAAACCCCGAATGAGTGAGACGCCGCCATCCCCTGAGTTTGCGCTGGAGATCGTCTGCCGCTTGCGGCAGGCCGGTTACACCGCGCTCTGGGCCGGCGGCTGCGTTCGCGACTTGATCCTGGGTGAAACCCCCGCCGACTATGACGTCGCTACTTCGGCAACCCCCGAACAGGTCATGGCCACGCTGCCGTTTCGCGCAATCACCGTCGGGCTCTCATTCGGCGTCGTTCGCGTTCACGACCACCATCGCCCGGGCGGCAGCGTCGAAGTCGAGGTCGCGACCTTCCGCAGTGATGGTGCCTACGTTGACGGCCGCCGTCCGCAATCGGTCGTCTTCGGCTCGCCTGAGCTCGATGCCGCCCGCCGCGACTTCACAATCAACGGCATGTTCATGGATCCAGTCTCCGGCGAGGTGATCGACTACGTCGGCGGCCGGGCTGACCTGGAAAGGCACATCCTCCGCGCCATCGGCGACCCGGCGGCGCGGTTGCGCGAAGACAAGCTGCGCTGCCTGCGCGCTATCCGCCTGGCGGCGCGGTTCGGGCTCGAGATCGAGCCGGCAACCCGCGCGGCGCTCCGGGCCATTTCCCGCCAGGTCAAGACCGTCTCCGCCGAGCGAATTGCCCAGGAGCTGCGCAGGATGCTCGTCCATTCCAGCCGGGTGCGTGCCATGAACCTGGCGCTCCAGACCGGTTTGGTCGCTGCGGTGCTCCCGCCGCTCCTGCCCATGAAAGGGTTGTTCCAGGGCAAACCGGCCCAGCCGGAGGGTGACCTCTGGGACCACACCATGCTCGTACTCGACCTGCTCCCGAGCGAGCCCAGCTTCACACTGGCCTTCGCGGCTCTTCTGCACGACTCGGGCAAACCGACAACGAAAGCGCTCCATCGCGGCCGCTACTCGTTCCATCACCACGAGCAGGCCGGCGCCCGGATCGCCGAGCGGCTTTGTCGTTCGCTCAAGCTCGCCAACGCCGAACGCGAGCGGATTCATTGGCTTGTTTCCCATCACCAGTATCTGGGAGAGGCCCGCAGCCTTCGCGAGTCCAAGCTCAAGCGAATCCTCGCCGCGCCCGGAATCGAAGAGCTTCTCGCCCTCCACGAGGCCGACGCGCTCGCGTCGTTCGGCAACAGCGAAGAAGTTGATTACTGCCGGCGCTATGTCGAATCGCAGCCAACCGGTCCGATCAACCCGCCCCCGCTCTTGAACGGCCACGACCTGGTGCGCCACGGCCTCGAGCCCGGCCCTCGTTTTGCGGCCTTGCTCGAGCAGCTTCGCGATGCTCAGCTCGAGGGAGTGATCCACAACAAACGCGAGGCGCTCGAGTGGGTCGAGCGCCGGCTCGCTGACGACGCATCCGCCGAAACAGCAACCGGGCCCGATCGGGCGCAGAAAGGCTGACTCTTGCCGGAATCACCGCGCGATGGCTCGGGCGTTCTGATCAGCGGCGGCCTCGACAGCGCCGTTCTCTGCGTGGAAATGCTGCATGACTTTCGCCGGGTCGTCCCGCTTTATATCCGCAGCGGTCTGCGCTGGGAAAGCGCCGAGCTCGCGTCGCTACGCCGATTCCTCGCGGCTGTTGAGCGGCCCGGCCTCGACAAGCTGGTCGTCCTCGAAGAGCCGATCGCCGATGTCTACGGCGACCACTGGAGCACAAACGGCTCGAGCGTTCCCGGCTCGGAAACGCCGGACTCCGCCGTCTACCTTCCCGGCCGCAACCTCCTGCTGACGACCAAGGCGGCCGTCTGGTGCCGGCTGCGCAAAATCAATGCCTTGGCCCTGGGCAGTCTGGGATCAAACCCGTTTCCCGACAGCACGCCTTCCTTCTTTCACGATCTCGAAAGCCTCTTGAACAGTGCGATGGACGGCAGCTTGAAGCTGATTCGGCCCTTTGACCACTTGCACAAGATTGACGTTGTGCGCCGCGGAAGAGATTTGCCCCTGCACTTGACCTTCTCCTGCATCAACCCGATCCAGGACCGCCACTGCGGAGTTTGCAACAAATGTGCCGAGCGGAAAAACGGCTTCGCCGCCGCCGGAATCCCCGACCTGACACCGTACCAAAATGACCGCGCTGCCCCGTAGGGTCCGCCATTGCGGGCCAGTCTTTTCTATCTCCCGTAGGGTCCGCCGTCGCGGACCTTTCTTCTCGATCACCGCACCCCATGGACCATGACCTCCCGTCTTCCAGCGAGATTCCCAGACACCATGTTTCGAGTCACACGCGAGATCGAATTCTGTTACGGCCATCGCCTGCTGAACTACGAAGGCAAGTGCCGGCACCTGCACGGGCACAACGGCCGTGCCGTGATCACACTCGAGGGCCACGAGCTCGATTCACGCGGCATGCTCATCGACTTCGGCGATATCAAGAAGTCTGTGCAGCAATGGATCGACGACAACCTGGATCACAACATGCTGCTCTGCCGCGACGATCCGATCTTGCCGGTGCTCAAGGAGCGCGGCGAGCGCGTCTTCGTGATGGATTGCAACCCGACCGCCGAGAACATCGCCCGGCTGATTCACGAGCAAACCGCCCGGGCAGGGCTCCCGGTCGTCGAGGTCGTGCTCTGGGAAACCGAGCATTGCTTCTCAACGTACACATCAAGAACATGAAGCGAACCGCACGACGGTCGTGTGGGTCCGGCACTCTTGCCCGACGTTCCAGCAAACTTAATGCCCATGCCCGTCTTCGCCGTGACCAACGGGCTCCTCGGCAGGAACGTACGTCTGATTCGTGTACGGATACATGACCTCGTGAACCCACCACTCGTACACGCGACCCACGGGCCTGGCTTTCATCACGGCGAGCGTGTACTCATGGTCTAGCGGAGAATCCTTGCTCGGTGCCCCTTCAATCCGGTAAAGCGCCAGAGCGTATATCTTCAAGTCCGTGCCCAGCCCCGCCTCGTCTCCGATCGCCACGATCTTGACGAATTTGACCTCCTGTCCCTTTGTTGAAGCGAGCCGTTTTTGCAGCTTGACCATCTGGGCAAGCGGGCCCATGCTCATTTCCATCATCTTCCTCTCGTTTGGCTTGGAGTCCAGATCTTCCGCCACCTGCGCGGCCGTCTTCCCCTTTCTCATGTCGGGATGAGCGTTGTACCAGAGCATTTCAGCTCGGTCGGCCCGTTCGAGCACAGCGGCAAACGTGTTGGCAAACAAGGTCGCCTGTCTCATTCGCACCATGTATTCGACGGTGCTGACCGTCCCCGACGCCAGACCGAAAACCAGGCCCAGACCGATACCGAAGTTGGCCAGGCCCTTGCCGGTGAGGATGTCAGGAAGCTGCTGGATCTTCAGGTGCGCCCAGATGCCGAACACGATTGCCAGGACCGCAAAGACGTAGAAGATCCAATGAGCGAAGCTGCACCCCGACAAGACGCCGAACGCCACGCTGAAGATGGCGCGGGCGCTGATCGCTCGGTAAGTCGGTATCTCATTCTCGATCACTGGAGCGGATGCGACCTGCTCCGCATCGATCGTGCTGGTTTTCTGTTGAACGGCCACTGATGTACTCCTCCCGCCGCGCGGTGTCGGCCGGGATGATTGCGAATAACGGATTGACGATTGCGTTTCGATCGGCGAACCGGGCAGGGCCCGGTACGTATCCTTCGAAGCTACAGATCACCGCCCGAGCCGTCAAGGATCACCGCACGGCGAGACTGGCCCGCGACACCGGACTGAGAAACCACGAGCCGAACGCCATGCCGACCCAGAACGCGCTCAGAAGCCAGCCGGTCACGTTCGTCCACGACCAGTTTCTGTCTGCCAGGCCGCACTTCCAGCCCGCCACCAGCACCGCGAGCATCGTCAGCCCCATCGCCCGATCCGTGAGCGGCGTTGCCCAGTGCATCGTCCGCCACCGCCCTTGCAACACCCCTTCGACGTCGAAGATCCAGACCAGCAAGCCCGCGACCAGCCACATCAGCTCTCCCAGGCTCCCCTCAACCTCGCCCGAGCGTGCCAGAATCACCGGCCCGACGAGCGCCAGGCACCCCGCCAGTGTGGAAAGACTGGCCAGCAGCTCGTACGGCGGCCACGTCAGCCGGCCTCGATGAAAGAGCAGAACACCGCCCCAGATCAAAGCGGCTCCGACCAGGATCGCATTGGCCACTGCGGGATTTGCGGCGGATGTGTGTGTCTTTGCCATGGTTGTCAGTTCTTTGTGCTCAGCGGTCGGTCGCCGGTTGCGTGCTGCGTTTTTCCACCACCGCGTCGGTCCGGCACCGCTCCCGGACATAACGGTTCCATTCGTTCTTTCGGCAGGCCGAGCTGCCGGGTTGAGCCGAATCACCGGAAATCTCGAGGGCTTACCGCTTTAGATAGTGCATCTGCCATGAGCACCCTGATCCGACCACCGGTCTGAATGCGGCAATCATCCGAGAGTTCTGCCGGTTGTCCGTCCGGTGTGCCGGCATTCCGCGATAGACCGGTAGAACAGCCGGTTCAGTCTCAGGCGTTCGGGGTGTCGGGCGCTCGGTTTGTCAGGCTCGACGGACCACCGTTTCCGCCATAAGGCTAAACCGCCGTGTCGATTAAGGAGCAAGAACATGGTTTGCATCGGTCGCATCGCGTGGGTCCGGGGCCTGTTGCTTTCGGCGGTCGTCGCGGGGTTGAGTGCGGCCGTTGCCGCGAGCGGGCAAGACGTGCCGGCCGGCTCCGGCGTTGTCCCGTCGGTCGTCGGTCTGTCGCCGAAGGATGCGAAGTCGGCGCTCCAGTCAGCAGGGCTGGTGGTCCGGTTCCAGATAGGACAGCAGGCGCCGTCACCTGAAAACGCGCTGAAGGTTTATGAGCAAGACCCCCCGGCGGGCTCGGGCGCTGCCCGAGGCACCGCGGTAACGGCCACTGTCCATGCCCGGGTGCCCCGGCCGGCTGAATCCGGGCGCAACACTCCCGTCGTTCGCACAGCGGCGGGGCCCAAGGGCGGCTCACCCGTTCGGGTGCCGTCGCTCATGGGGAAAAGCTCGGAGCAAGCGAAAGCGGCGTTGGTTGCCGCCGGGTTGGTGCCGAAATTCCAGCTCGGTACCGAAGCCGGGCCCGGCACCGATGCGCTCACGGTTTACGCCCAGGAGCCGAAGTCTGGCGCACCGGTTCGTCGCGGCGCCGCGGTGAAGGTCACGATTTCCACCCGTCCCGGCGCGGCCGCGGGCCAGGCCAAGCCGAGCATGCTTGGCCAGCTTTCACGCGTCCGGCCTGCCCGCGCCCTGGTCCGGCACGACGAGACCATCGATCCCCGCTCGGCGCGACTCCTCGTCACGGCGACGGACCTGGTCGTGCCGGCCGGGCGTGTGAAGTTGGAACTCCGGCGTACGCTTCAGCTCGAAGCGGGAAAGCCAGGCATGCTCGGCACCCGCTGGAAGCTCAACTGGGAATCGACCCTGTCGCAATCGGGCCGGCGAGCTTTCATTCGCGAGGCAGATCAGACCGTCTACTTCACCCTGGATGAGTCGACCGAGCAGTACGTCGCCGCGTCGGGCGAGTACGTCGTGTTCGAAGCCAATCGATCGGTTCGGGTCATGCCCGATGGCCGCCGGGAGATCTTTGATCGCCGGGGAAGGTTGATCGAGCGGCTCGAGCCCAACAACAACCGGATCGCGCTCAACTACGATTCGCGCGGCGTACTGTCGCGAATTGATGGACCAGACCAGAGTTTCGTGCGGTTCACGGTCGACTCCACCGGCAGCTTGACCAGAGCCGAAAGCTCCTCGGGAGACCGAGTCGAGTATTTATACGGACCGCAGCCGCCGTCCCCGGATCGCTCCGCGGACGAGTGGTGCGTCGACTACGGCTATGATGCCTCCGGCGCGCTCGTGCGAATGCGGCGCCCCCAGCAGGGTGAGCTGTGGATCACCTACGACGCCAGGTCCCGAGTCACAAGCCGCCGGTTTTCCGACGGCTCCGTCGAGCGATTCGAGCACGACGACGCCAATAACAGCCGGCGCCATATCGACCCGCTGGGAAGGGTCACGACCACGACCTGGAGCCCGGACTATCGCCGCGTCGAGCTGCACGATGCCTCAGGTGGCAAGATCATCATCCAGAACAACGAGGCGGGGCGTCCGCTCGTCATCGCCGGTCCGACCGGACTGAAGGCCCGCTACACCTACGACGCCCTGGGCCGGACCAGCAGCGTTGAGAATCCGATCACCGGATTGACTCGCCTTCAATACCTCGGCAACAGCGGGATGCCCCGGGCCATCGTCGAGGCCAGCGGTGACTGGTGCTCGTTCGAGTACGACGAGCACCTCAATCTGCTGCACCTGACCGTCTCCCAGAACCACGCGCTCGATCTCACGCTCACTTACGATTCGCGAGGGTTCGTCGAGGCCGTGCAACGAGGCGATGGCGAGCGGCATACGTTTACCTACGATGCCGCGGGCCGTCGCAATAGCGTCACCGATGGCGCGGGCAACGTTTCGCGGTCCGAGTATGACGCGTTCGGCAATGTGATCAGGCAGATCGATGCTCGCGGCGGAATCGCTACGCGGGTCTACGACGAGCACAACCGATTGACCAGCTTGACCGATGCGTCCGGCGCCACGACGAACTACGAGTACGCCAACAGCGGTTCCGGCCAGGTCATCACGATCACCGACGCCAGGAAGAATGTGTCCCGCTACACCTTCGACGTGCAGGGTCGACTGGTGTCCGAACAAGGTCCGGCAGGCCGGGCGACGTATCTCAGCTACGACGCGGCTGGCCAACTGACGCGCCTCGAGAATGCGTTGGCCCAAGCCTACCAGTTTGATTATGACCTGGCCGGCCAGATGGTGCGGACGGTCAATCCCGAAGGCGGCGCTTCCACGATCGATTACGACGCCTTGGGCCACATGACGAGGGTGGCCGGTCCCACCGGCACAGCCGCCCGCGTCGCATACTCGGCGGTCGGATTGCCGGTGAGTTTGACGGACACCGACGGTCGCAAGCGACAGTGCACCTACGACAGCCAGGGTCGAGTGACCTCCACAACCGACGACGGCAAGAAGATCACGCGTTACGAGTACACCGCTTCAGGGCTGCTCGCCAGGGTCATTCCGCCGGAAGGAGCTGCCCTCGAATATAATTACGACAGCGCGGGAAGCCTCACGCGCATCCGCCGCGGGAATGATACGGTCGTCACGTACGAATACGACGTGCTCAGGCGCTGCGCGAAGGAGAAGCGAAGCACGGGCTTGGAGCTCACGTACCGCTACGACGCGGAGGGACACCTGGTCGCCTGGCAGGATAATCTTGGCGGCCGTGGTCAGTTCGAGTACGACGCGGTCGGCCGGATGATCGCCACGCACAATTCAGCGGGAGCGACAACCAGGTACAAGTACGACCCGGTGGGGAACCTGCTGGAGACAACCGGTCCGCTCGGTGACGTGAAACGGCGTGCCTGGAATGCGGCGGGCGAGGTGACCGAAGTGGTCGAGCCGAACGGCGACACGGCCAGGTTTGACTATGACCGGGCGGGTATGCTGGCCTCGGTCAGCCGTCCGGGTGCCGGCCGCACCACGTACGACTACAACGCCCTTGGCGCACCGGTGGGCTCGACAAACCCGCTCGGGCAAAAGACCCGCTCGTCGTACGATTCCGCCGGCCGGCTCATGAGCGAGACCGACGCCAAGGGCCAGACCACGACGTTCACGTACGACCAGGCCGGCCGGCTGCGGAAGAAGCAGCTTGCCGACGGCAAGGTGGTCGCCTATGAATACGACGACCGGGGCAACTTGAGCAGCGTGGACGACGGCGCCTTCCCGATTCGCTACACGTCCGACGACCACGACCGCGTCGTGCGCATCGAATACCCGGCGATCAAGCAAAGCCTGAGCTATGCCTACAACGCGGCGGGCTTGCGGTCCCGGTTCACCGATTCGCTGGGCCGTGCCGTCGACTACGAATACGACTCCGCCGATCGGCTCGTCGTCATCAAATTGAACGACAGCCAGGCGTTCCGCTTCACGTACGACCCCAAGAGCCGGTTGAGCTCGATTCAGTACCCCAACGGTGTTCTTGGGACCTGGCAGTACGACGCGGACGACCGGCCGCTCGGGATGAAGTACACCGGAGAAGGGGGCAAGACCATTGGGAGCTGGTCGTTCACCAACGACGCCGCGGGCAACCGGGTCCAGATCGTCGATGCGGAAAACCGGACTCTTCGCTTCCTCTACGACCCAGCGCGCCAGTTGATCGAGGAGAATGCCGGCGGGAACGATACAGTCAAGTACGGCTATCTTCCGGGCGGCAATCGCGGGTCAAAGGAACACGCGGGCCAGACGATCCGTTCCCGTTATGACGAAGCCGGTCGTCTCGTTGAGTCGGGCGACGAGACGTTTGCCTACGACTCCAATGGCAACTTACTCGAGCGCCGGGGCCCGCGTGGCGTGACGCGCTTCGTGCACGACGTCGAGAACCGGCTCACGAAGGTCGTGCTGTCCTCCGGTGAAGAGGTCACCTACGGCTATGCGGCCACCGGCCAGAGAATCTGGCGTCGCGACGCGAAGGGACTGACATACTTCGTGAGCGATGGCTTGAATCTGCTGGCCGAGCTTGACAAGGACCTCAAACCGCAGGCGTCCTACTTGCACGGCGCGGGTATCGACCGGCCCTTGATGATGGATCGCGACGGCGGCAGCTACTACTTCCATTCCGATTGGGTCGGCACGATCCGTCGGCTGACTGACGCGAGCGGCGCGTTGGCCGCGTCGTACGAATATGATTCGTTCGGTCAGATGGTGGCGCAACAGGGCACGCAGCGGAGCCCGTTCCAGTTCACGGCCCGCGAGCTCGACCAGGCGACCGGACTCTATTACTACCGCGCCCGGTACTACGACCCGGCCTTGGGCCGCTTTCTGACGAAGGACCCTGCGCCCGCCCGCGGGGCCGACGCACTCGCATTGAATGCCTATGCGTACGCTCGCAATAACCCGATTCGATACGTGGACGGGATGGGGCTCGAGTCCGTCGAGCCTTCCAACTCCGGTATCACGCCCTCTGTTCCGGGCGTGAACGTGCCCGCAGGCTCTGGGCCGCCGCCGTCGTCTTCCCCCCAGTATCCGTCTAGCCCGCCATCGAGCGGTTTTCTAGGGGGCGCTGGGCCGCCCGCTGCGGCTCCCGGAGCGCGCGTAATCCCTCCGCAGGAAAACATACCGACCAAGCCCGGCACGCCGGTGCCTGGAGCTTCCGAGCCGACTCCGGGTATCGGCCGGTACTCCAATTTGCCCGTACCCACACCGGAGGAACTGGGCACGACCTACGCGGAAGCCGTCGTACAAGAGATAGAGACCGGTGGCAGGTCCATCGAAAAAGTGCTGAGCGGCATCAAGCAACAGCTCGATACTTACAAGACCTTGCTGGAATTTCAGAACGTACGCATAACTTTACCGCAGGTACCTACCCACCGCCCGCAGTACACCGAGGCCATAATCAAGCGCCTTGAAGAAATGATTGCTCGCCTCGAGCAGATGAAGGGGACCCAACGCGGAGGCGTCGGCGCGGCTCTGCGCAATGCAATGGGCCTGTCGCCGGCGAGCGTCCCGCCGCCGCTTCCCGGACCACGATTCGGACCTGCTCTCCGGACTCTTGGCAAGGCCGCCTTGACAGCCGCAATCGTGATGTCACTCAGGCGCATCATCATGTCCCCAAATCCTGGGCAAACCTTAAAAGAGGAGCTCGCCGGATGGGGGGGCGGGATAGGAGGGAGCATTATCGGCACTGCCCTCTTGGGTCCGGTGGGCGGCCTACTTGGATCGCTGCTCGGTTCTTACGCGGGCGGCTGGATACTCGAATTCCTGCAACATCTACCAACCGCGGGAGGGCCGATTTACTTGCCGCCTGAACGCGTTACGGGACCTACAGCCAGTCAACCGGCCAGCACCACCACCGACGGAACTCCAGTATTGACGCCGGATCCTCGGACCCGTCCGTCATCCCCGCCGCCCAAGTTAACCCACCCTCCCTCCAGCGCCGAGTCAGCATGGCGGAACCTGAGGCGCGACGTGGCCGTCGACATCAAACGACCGGTCTACACCCGGTCAGCGCAGCCCGGCCGTTCGGATGGCCAACAAGCGCAGCGGCGCCGTCTTCCGGGTTCCGGCGGGGTTACACGCCATGTAGGGGGGACCGTCCGTTCGGGCGGTTCTTCTGAAAATAGTCCACGTCCGCCCGTCGGCCCGGGTCGGACCACGCCCACTCATGCAGGAACTCTTCCGGGTATCGAGACGAGTGGGTCAGAGATTCCCCTGGGTACCGTGGCAAGTGTTCCAGGAATGGCCCCAACTGACACGCCCGCTCCTCCGCCGAGCTACGCCCCAGCTACCATGCCCGGTAACGGCGACTGCCCGGACTGCCCGAATGATGCCTCCCCGTCCGGCATACGTGAGCGGTACTTCAACCGCAATCCGTCGTCCGTTACCATGCCCGGTAAGGACGAGTGCCCGCCTGGCATGCCTGGTAACGACGACGACTGCCCGCCTGGCATGTCTGGTAACGACGACGACTGCCCGCCTGGCATGTCTGGTAGCGACGACGACGACTGCCCGCCTGGCATGTCTGGTAGAGACGACGACGACTGCCCGCCTGGCATGTCTGGTAGCGACGACGACTGCCCGCCTGGCATGTCTGGTAGCGACGACGACGACTGCCCGCCTGGCATGTCTGGTAGCGACGACGACGACTGCCCGCCTGGCATGTCTGGTAACGACGACGACTGCCCGCCTGGCATGTCTGGTAACGACGACGACGACTGCCCACCTGGCATGTCTGGTAACGACGACGACGACTGCCCGCCTGGCATGTCTGGTAACGACGACGACGACTGCCCACCTGGCATGTCTGGTAACGACGACGACGACTGCCCACCTGGCATGTCTGGTAACGACGACGACGACTGCCCGCCTGGCATGTCTGGTAACGACGACGACGACTGCCCGCCTGGCATGTCTGGTAACGACGACGACGACTGCCCGCCTGGCATGTCTGGTAACGACGACGACTGCCCGCCTGGCATGTTTGGTAACGACGACGACTGCCCGGCCGGCATGACCGGCGACACCGGGAATTGTCCCGGCGGCGGGCAGGACGATGGTGGATACGACTCCGGCGGCGGCGGAGATGCCGGCGACTGTCCCGATGGCGCGGCGCGCGTGTCAAACACACTCCGCAGCTAACCGATCACACGTGTCTTCGTCTCGTTCCAGCGTGGCCCTGAAAGCAATCCAATTACTTGATGAGGTGCAACTATGTTCGGATATAACGCGAATGCCGCTCGCCCCCCTCGCCGTCGTCGTAGGCTCTTGGTCCTGGCCTTCGCCGTGTGTGCCGCGTGGGCTCCGTGGCGGCGGGTCGCCGCGGGCGAAATCAGGGGAACGGTCCAGTCAGTGAGCGGCAATGCGGCGAAGATCCTGATCGAGGCGCCGGGCACCCCGGCGCCTGGCGATCGCGTCGTGTTTTACCAGGTCTTGCCCGAAGTCCAGGAGGAAGCCTCCGTCGCCACGGGGCGAGTCTCCCGATTCACGGGAACAACCGTGTGGGCCGCCGTCGATCGAGCCACCGCGACCGTGACCCCCGGACAGCGCGCGCGAATCATCTCTGCGAGCCCTCCGCGCGCGACTGCCAGCCCCTCCGCCGCGCGCACTCCCTCCGGCGCTTCCACGCCTAAACCCGGCGCTGCCGCGCCGCCGATCTTGAGAGACGACTTCGAGGGGCCCACGGCGCGCGCCGTGCCACAAGTCGGCCCGGCCTCGATGTCCTTTACCAACTTGAATGGTGAAGGGGTCTTGACCGGGGCCACGACGGGGGTCCTGTCTGCCGTTTATCCCGAGCCAGTCAAGGACTTCATCGCCGAGTTCTCTCTCCGCATCCCGACCGTTACGGATGATAGCGGTTACGGACTCGTCTTCCGCGGCACCCCCGCGCTCGACGGCAAGGCCGACTACGACATGCTGCTCGTCCAGCCCAGCCGGCAGACCATCGCACTCAACTGCTGGCACGCCGGGCAATGGGCCGCGGCCAAGGAGACACCGCTCAAGGCCGGGTCTTTCATCCCCGAACGTGCCAATCAACTGCGCATCGCAGTCTTGGGTGCGCATATCCGCGTGTTCCTCAATAAAAGCCTCGCATGCGAATTCGATGATGACACAGTTTCAGGGCCGGGTGCCCTGGGTCTCTGTATCGTGTCGATGTCGACCGCGCCGGGGGCCGCGTACTTTGACAACCTCGTTGTCAAGGATACGCGCCCCGGCGCCGCCAAATCACCGCCTGCGGCAGTCGCGGCTGGAACCGCAGCGCCAGGCCCAGTTTGGATGGGAATCAGCCTCGAAGACGAATTCGCCAGCAAGCCGGATTCGCAAGGGCTGATCCGCCCTCTGGGCGTCCGGATCGTCGGCCTCTGGCCGGGCGAGCCCGCCGACCGGGCCGGACTGAAACAAGCGGACATCATCACCAAGATCGGCGGCAAACCGGTCGCGAACCTGAGGGATTATGACCGCTGCCTGGCCGGGAAGGCGCCGGGCGAGCAGATGCGCGTTGTCTTCCTCCGTGGAAACGAGCGCAGGCAGGCGCGTGTGAGAGTCGTCGCGACACCACCCGACTCCGAAACTGATCCCAAGCTGCCCGCCCTCGCTCAAAAGGGCGAAGCGTGGGCCCAGGTCGAGCTCGGCGACGTCTATCACGAAGGCCGCGGTGTTGCCAGAGACGAGGCGCAAGCGGTCGCCTGGTATTACAAAGCTGCCGTACAAGGTGACACCGAGGGCCAGACCAACCTCGGCGACTCCTATCTCGACGGGCAAGGCGTTGCGCAACGCGTCGCTGGCCTTCCGCTGGTACAAATTGGCGGCCGCCAAGGGCTACGCTCCAGCCCAGGTGGCGCTCGGAAACTTGTATGCCGCCGGCACCGGAGTCAAGGAAAACGACGCCCAGGCTGTCAAGTGGTATCTCAAGGCGGCCGACCGTGGGAACGCCCAGGGACTCCATAATCTCGGCTGGGCCTACCAGAACGGCAGCGGAATCAATCGCGATCTCGCAAAAGCGGTCAGTTGCTACCGCTTGGCGGCCGAACGTGGCGAGCCAGCCGCAAAGCACAATCTAGCGATCATGTATGCAGACGGCGTTGTTGCCGAGCCGAAACCCGGGGAGGCAGTGAAATTGCTCCGCGAAGCCGCCGCGGAAGGCGAAATTGACGCGCTCGCGACCTTGGGTGAAATGTTCGAAACCGGTCAAGGCGCGGCCCAAGACTATAGCGAAGCGGTCAAGTGCTATCACGAAGCCGCCAAGAAGCACTCGGCCCTCGGCCAGGTCAACCTGGGCTACATGTGTGTCGAAGGCAACGGCGTCCAGCGAGACTACGCAACGGCCCTGGGGTGGTTCCGTCTCGCAGCCGACCAGAACTCAGCCCTCGGTCAGCATGCACTGGGCGTGATGTATGAGCATGGCTGGGGTGTTCCGGCGAATCACGACCAGGCAGTCGCATGGTTCCGCAAAGCGTCCGCCCAGGGCGACGAGGAGGCCAGGAAATACCTCGCGAGTTTGCGCGTCCAGCCGTGACCGATCCGATCACATCACACCGATCAATGCGATGCGGCGACTGAGCCCGTGAACGACGAGGGGTTCGTTGCCGACTCGGAATCTCCGTGGTGGGAAAGCAGCTCGAGCTCCGGATCATCAGGCTGCGGGTTCAGCACCACTTCTTCGCCGGCCTCCAGCCCCTGGGTCACTTCAACCAGATCGCTCGTGGTGTTTCCCAGCTTCACCTGCCGGCGCTCGAGTGAATCTTCGTGCACGACGAAACAAACGTCGTAGCCGTGATCGATCAGGATCGCCTCGGTCGGAATTGCCAGCACATTTTCCCGGCGTGGCATCGCTATCTCAACCTCCGCACTCATCCCGGGCTTGAGCCCCGGCGGCACGTTGTCGAGCTTGACGATCCCCTGGAAATACCCCACGTCCGATCGCCAGTTGAACACGGTCATCGGCGCAATCGAGGTGACGTGGCCTTCGACCGATTGGTTGGCGATGCCCTCAAATTGCACGTGAGCCCGCATCGAAGGCCTGACCCGCTCGACAATCGACTCATGAATCTGGGCCACGACTTCCATCTGTGTCAGGTCGGGCAGAAAGAAAAGCTGCTGTCGCTGCCGCACCGACATCCCTGGCTCGATAAACACCTGACGATCGGCGTTGTTGGCGTAAATCACGAACCCATCGTGTGGCGCACGGATGGTGCAATGGTCGACCTGCTTCTTCAAGAGCGCATACCGATCTCGATGGCGCGAGAGCCGGAGCGTCTGGTAGCTCAGGTTCAAGTCGGCCGCCGCCACCGATCCTCGGAGCACCTTCATTGTCTTTGGTGCCGTGAATTTGGTGAACAGCTCGTAAGCCGATTCCTGCTGGAAAAGCGCCAGCGCCGATTGCTCCCTCTTGAAGTCCTCAGCGGTCGCCGACGCGGCCGGTATGTATCCTTTCTCTTTCATGCGGCGCACCCAGGCGACGCGGTCCTTGGCGCGTTCCAGGTCGGACCTGGCCAGCATGATCCTCCCCTCGAAGTCTTCGATCGTCTCCTGCAAGGTCCCGTTCTCGAACTCGCGCACCGCCAGCTTCGCGACTTCCAGGTCGAGGGTGCACTGGACATGATCCGCCGCGGAACGCTCGACCGCCATTTCTTGAATCCGCAGCAACTCCTCGTAATCGGAAGAGTCGATGACGGCCAGCACGTCGCCGCGCTTGACGGTCGTCCCTTCGGGCACAACGCTCAGCAGGATCGCAGCTCCTCCAGCAGCAAGTCTTTGGCCCCGCACGCCGACGGCCACATTCTCGAGATCGCACTCGATGACCGTTCGCTTCGAGCTTTCCACTCGCCCACTCGCCGTCAGCGTCGGAAACAGATCTGCCCGACGTACGCTGGTCGTCAAATACCGTTCCACCGGAGACGTTCGTCCATGAGTGCGCACCCGCACCAAAACGAGAGCGCCGGCGGCGATCACCGCACAACTGACAATAGCGAAAAGGAATAGACCTCGAATCCCTGTGGATTTCGCTCTCTTCAGCATACGAATAATTCCTCGCGTCGCCATGCTCCGATGGAGGCCTTTGCAAGGGATCCTGTTCACGTCAGCTTAGGACACGTCTCAAGTCAAATTAGGACACGTCTCAAGTCAAAGTTGACGCCTCCGGCTGCTCACATGCGACCGGCGCATCCTCTTACTTCATTCCGGCACGAGAAGCTGCGCGTCCGGTGCTGTCCTGCTCCCGGCAAGGGGATCGGTGAGATTCTCATTCACATCGTTGAGCGGGTAGGCATTGAGGGGGTGGGAAACGATGTCCTCGGTCGTCCATCTGCCGTTGCGGCGACCCTCCGCAATTCGTAGGGTGAGCGATCGAGACACCATTCTTTAGATTCGACCAGAGGCTTGCGAGACAAGCCCCAATCCAATCGTCAAAATTGTAAAACAGAGGTAAGACAACGGCAATGTTGAACGGACGTCTCCCTGGGATCTGCTCGGTCGGGGTCAGTGCCGGGACGAGGCAACCGTGTCAGGCTTGGCGGTTCGTTCTTTAGTTTGATCGACAGATTTCCAGAATGAATCCACATTCGAATCAGCCGCCGGTGGGTTGAGCACAACGAGCTCGCCCTCCTTCAGCCCGGACTTGATCTCGACCAAGCTCGTCGTGTCCTGGCCAAGTTCGACCAACCGCGGCTCCAGGCTGCGCTCGTGCACAACATAGCAGATCTTCTTACCTGCGAGCGACCGGATTGCTTGCAGAGGTACGGCAACGACGTTTCGCCGTCCGGTGAGTAAAATGTCGATTCTGGTGCTCATCCCGGGCGTGAGGCCGGGAGCGCTTTTGTCGATCTTCACGCGACTGATGAAATAGCGAAAGTCTTCGCCGTCTCGACCTGGGGCGGCAGGAAATTGACTGATGGACACAACTTCACCATCCAGCTCCAGTTCGGGCAGGGCTTCGAATCGAATCTTCGTCTTCATCCCGAGCCTCACACGGTTCACGACAGACTCGTTGAGTGCCATCAGCACTTCAAGCTCGGTCAGGTCGGGTAGGTAAAACAGCTCCTGCCGCTGTCGCACGCTCATCCCTTCTTCAACGACGACCTGATTCCGCCCGCGCAACCTGGGATCCTTGTAATAAAACAAGACACCATCGTGAGGCGCGCGAACCGTGCAAAACGCAACTTGCTTCGTAAGCGCCTTCAGCCGATCAAGTTGTCGCTGCAAACGAAGATCTTCATTCGCGAGCGTGGTCTCGGCGGCAGTCACCTGTCTTTCCAGCGTTCTCTCGGTCTTTGGTTGCGTGAACCGCTGGTAGAGGTCCATCGCCCAGAGCTGCTTGTTGACCGTGAATTGCATCTGCGACATGCTGATCTTTTCAGACACAATGGCGGCGATCGACGAGTAACCCTTTTCCTTCATCTTCGCCGTCCAGCTCAGATGATCGGCCGCCAACGACAGGTTCGAGCGTGCTAAAGCCAGTGACCCTTCCATTCCCTTCACCGTCTCTTCGACAATCCCTTCGCGATACTCTTTCACCGCCAACTGCGCAATTTCAAGATCGAGCTTGGCTTGCAACCGGCTGGCTTTCGCCTGTTCAACCGTGATCTCTTGCTGACGCAGCATTTCTTCGTAGTTGGACTTATCGAACGTCGCCAGCACGTCCCCTTTCTTGACGACCGACCCTTCCGGTATCACCGACAGCATCGTCGACGCGCCGCCGGTTGTCAGGCCGGCAATGTTTTCCAGCTCGCATCGGATCATCGTCCGTTTCGCACTCTCAAGGTTCCCGGGAGCATTCAAGACCGGGGCGAGATCGGTCCGGAATGCTTCGTACACTCGGTAACGCTCGCGCATCGGCCGGCGATCGAGCCACGGTATGTTCCCTTTGGCATAACTCACAATTAGAAAAGAAGATAGAGCGAGCATCGCGACGATTGCACCCATCCAGCGATTGAATAATCTGCGCCCGAGCCAACTCATCGAGAGAGCCTCCTCGCCCCGCCGTGAACTCGCATTCGGATTCACCTATTGACCGGATCAAACCCCTCGGCCCACACGCCGCCCGCAACAAATAGAGGCGCGCAACCGAACCCTCTTGTTCAATAAGCGTCAAACCCACGTGGAACGGCCTGATCAAACGCCAAGCAGGCCTGCTTTCACGTGACTTTTGAGCAGTACTCCTCGGGGGGCAGCCTCACCAAACCAGCAAACTCGACGGATTCTTCCAAACCCGTCCCAGCACCTTCGACGTCCATCGGCCGCCCGCTTGCGGGCTGCGAGTGTCCGTCGAATAAACGCGAGCCGTGCTTCCCTCGGCGCTCCATTCATGAAGCGGCGCGGTTGCTGATGTATAGTCCTTCAAATCCGCCGGAAGCAAGAAGAATAGTGGCTGCGGCCCGCCGGGCTCACCCGGCTGGCCACTCGTGCCCACCCGCAGCGTTTGGCCGGTTTTGATGTCGTACTCCTCGTAGACCGGCAACGTCGCGATTCCAGGACGATCCGGCGCGAAGAAAGCCACTCGGCGACCCCCGGACGGCTCCCGTTCCTTGGGCGCCGCCGACGGCGCCAGCCGAGCCGCCGCTCGTGCACTCGCCGGCGACAGGTAGATCGCCACGGGAAGCGCCAGCCGGGGATCAGAAAGATCAAGCTGGTACATCACCTGGTTGTAGTCGTAGCGGGGTGTCGGATCCTGGTTGCCCGAGAAGGTCGTGGTGTACGTTCCCTCGAAGAAGATGATCCGGCCGCGGTCCTTGTCGAACATCGGGTGCTGTTTGGGATTGTAGAAGCTGTACTTCTCGTGCGTGACCACCTTGCGCGCATAGACCCATGGCCCCAGCGGCGAGTCGCCTTCGGCGTACCAGACCTCGCCCAGCAGAGACGGGCTGCCGTACGACTCGACGGTGATCATCACCCACCGGTTGCGATAGTTGTTCCAGTAGACCGACCCGCCGTGGGCCACCACGGTCTTGCCTGAGTCAATGTCGCGCAGGTTGAGCAGCGACTCCTCCGCGGTGATCCGTCGCGAAGCGATCAGCTTGGCCTGCTGATCGTGCCGCAGGAGCTGCGTCTTGATCTTCCAGGCGTAGCGCAGCCGCTTATCCGGGCCGCGGTCGAGCTGCTGCTGGCCCACCCGCGTGCCCGGCACCAGGCACGTGTAAGCCTCACACGCCGCGGGCTCCTTGAGCAGGTCCGGGTGGGCCCGCACGCGCAAAAGAGGATAGGGGTTTGCATAATAGATGTAGTTGATTCCATAGGCCTGGTGCAAGAAGGCGTGCCCGTCCGGGTGCTCGCCGGAGTACTGCGACGCTTCGGGGAACTGAGTGACCTTGTCGAACCGCTGTGTCCGGGAATTGAACTCGACGAGCCCGCGCTCGTAGACCTCGAGCACCTTCCGGATCTTGGCGTAGAACGCAAACATTCGCTCACGGCCCTGATCGTCCGTGAGCACGGTCAGGCCCGAGATCCAGGTCGGCCCCTCGCCTGGCATCGGGGCCGTCGGCCGTGCGAAGCCCTTCTCGTCGACGAAGTACGAGAGATTCACCCCCTCCTCGGGCTCGAGACCACCCCGTCCCGGCAGTTCCGACGTCGCGCCCGGGACGTGAAAATTACCCAGGGGATAATCCGGGCGATTCGTATCGCCCCAGAACCAGTGGATCTTCCCTTGAAACACCGCGTTCACCACACTGTCCTGGCCGAAGACCTGACCGTTCAGCCAAGGCTCCCGGATCGGCACCTTGTCGCCCGTGAGCACGCTGTCACGATAGATTCCCTCGCCGGTCACTCGATACAGCCGGCGCGCAACGTTCAGCCGGTGGATCACCACCTGCGCTGTGCCCCCCTCGGTGATCACAAAAGACGCACCTCGATATCCGAGGCCGTCTTTCTCAGCTTCATAGCCGTGACTGCGGATCGAGAAATAGATCTTCTGATTGAATAACCCGGGCTCGTCGAACGCCACGATCCCGTTGCTGTCGGTGTAATAGCGGATCTGGTTGACCGTCTTGAGCTCGACCAACGGCACGCCCCGGCCGGTCCCCGCTTCAACCACCTGGATCCGAAACGGCCGCGGTCTCGCAGCCGGACCCTGATCTGCCGCGCGTGCCGGATATGCTGACGGTGCAACAACAATGACGAGCAAGGCACAGATGATCTTGAAAGCCGTTTGACCTGCCATGACGAGACGTCTCCGATGTTGCATCGCACGCTCCGCTCGACGAATGACGTTATATTGTAACAATCCAGAACCGGAACATCGGTGTAACACGGTACTCAGGCCCACGATGCCGATGAATTGCCTTGATCCTCTGAAAACGAATTCTTTATACGACCGTTTTCTATCCAATCTACTGCTTCTCGCCTCCTTCGAAGGCCACAGCTCTCTGACGTGGGGCTCGCGTCATCGACGAATGATCGCCGGCGAGCAGGGCACGGACTTTTCTCCAATCCCGCTGCCGGGATCGCTCATGCGCGGAATCACCAGGTTAGCGACCACGCTCGCCGATGCCAGGGATCGAAACCCGCTTCATGGTCGGTTTGGGCTCATCATCGAACAGCACACCGTCGTGGTTGATGTCGCAATCACGGGAGCCGCAACGGATACCATGGCGACTCTGAGCTGGGTCGCCTCTTCAGCGGTCCGCGAGGCGGCAAGCCGCGTGCTAAAACGGACGCTGGACTTGCCGCCACCCTATGTCACGTGTGGCAACGATGAGGACCAATCGCCTGCCGTCGACACCGCGAAAGGCCGTATCAGCCGCAATCTACGCACCGCTTGGAATCTCCTGCAGGGCCTCATCATTTTCACCGTCGGCCTGCCCATCTTGCCTGTCGCTCTTCTGGCGAACAAATATCACTGGTTCGAGGGGAAAAAGGCCCGGGAGCGCAGAGAAGTGCTGGAGGCCGGCAGAGAAACGATCAAGTCCTTGCAGCATTGTCCTCCACCTGACACCGACGCGTTTGAGTGGTCAAGCGCCGTTTGGTTGACATTCCTCGCCTACCTCGAGAGCGAGAACGAAGCCGACACCCAGGCGGTGCGTCGCACCAATCAGGAATTCACAGCCGCAATCCAGGCCTCGAAGAGCCCGACCTTGCTAACCGATCTCTGGGACAAGCTCGATACCCTGGGTCCACGCAGCCGAGCATTCGTCACGCGACGCCGGTTCGAGCTGCTCGAACACCTCGGCGGGCCGATCAAGCTTTGAGTCAACCAATCCGAGCCGACGCTGCCTGACGAATTCGCTGCGTTCCGGTAAACTGGATTGTAGTTAGTAGTGATACTCGCAGACCTCTGGAGGGCGTCTCAGGACGTTTCAGATGACGATGCGAAAGATTCCTGCGAGCTCGCCGTCGGTGCCGCCAAACGGGTTGCCCGCTGACGTCACAACGCCTCTCGTCCCCTCGCTCGACGCGTTGCACCGCATGGCGGCTCAAGACAACCCGGCGGTCATCCGGAGCGTTGGCTGGGCCTTTTACATGAAGCTCCTCGAGACCGTGGGAGAGCACGGCGGACTTCGGCTTGCCTATGACGGGAAGGATTTGGAGATTATGTCACCGAGCCCGGTGCATGAGAATGCCAAGGTCTATGCGGGAAAATTCGTTGACCTGGTCGCCGAAGAGCTCGCTATTGATTCCATCAACCTGGCGTCGACGACCTGGAATCGGCCGGAAATCGAGCGCGGGATCGCGGCCGATCAGTGCTTTTACTTCCGACCCGACAAGCTCGCTCTCGCCACCGCATCTCTGGCGCGGAATTCCAGCGACGTCAATGACTATCCCGCACCCGACTTGGCGATCGAGATCGATTTGTCGCCGTCCAAAGTCGATCGTCCCGGGATCTACGCCGCGATGCGTGTGACCGAAGTTTGGCGCTTCGACACTTCCAGTGTTGTCATCGAGCGACTCAATGATGACGGCACGTACACGGTCGCGCAGTCCAGCGTGTTTCTGCCGGTAAGATTCGATGAGGTCGCGCGCTGGGTGCTCAAGGAGAGCAGAAGCGATCGCTCGACCTGGAAGCGTCGGCTCTGTGCCTGGATCCGTGCCGAACTGCTGAACCGCCCCCGAGGAAGCCAACCGTAAGGCGCTACGGCAGTGGCCGTGCCGAACCCAAAGGCTCGCAAGCGCTTACCGCGTCAGCTCCACCAAACACGGCTGCTCGGTATTCCCCTGCGCGGCAAAACGCTACGATAATCCACCAAATGGAAAACGATCCGCGGTTCGCGACGAAAAGGGAGTGGCATGACCAACGTCGAAACGCAACCTGAACTGGAAATCATCGCAGAGCCCAGCGTCTTTCTTCTTGGCCGCCAGGAGATCGATGAAGAGGCCCTCGCCGAGTTCCTCTCCGGCCATGAGGTGAAGCACTGGACGACCGACACCCAGGTCGCCGGCGAGAAGCTCATCGAGACTGCCGGGCGCGTGTGTTACATGTCGTTTCAGCGCCCACGGCCGGGGGGCAATCACGCGTATATCCACCACCTGCTCGAGGTTGGCCATGGCTCGGTGCTCGAGCATGCCGTCTTTAACTTGCTCTTCACCGGCGTGAGCCGGAGCTTGACCCACGAGCTGGTGCGCCATCGGGCGGGCTTCGGTTTCTCGCAGTTGAGCCAGCGGTTCGTCGACGAGTCCAAATGTTCGTTCGTCGAGCCTGAAGTGATCGCGCAGGATCCGGAGCTGCATCAGCTCTGGGTTGAATCGGTGCGGGCCAGCCAGATTGCCTATCGAGCGCTCGCGGATCGGCTCACCGAGAAATTCAAGGACCTGGACGACCGCACCCTCAGGCGCAAGAAGGCAAGAGAGGCCGCGCGGAGCGTGCTGCCGAATGCAACCGAAACGAAGATTTTCGTCACAGCCAACGCCCGCGCGCTCCGCCATTTCATCGAGATGCGAGGCGACCAGGCCGCCGATGTCGAAATTCGGCGCCTGGCCGTCGCCGTTTGCAAGCTGATGCAGCAGGAAGCCCCGAACCTCTTTGGCGATTACAGCCTGATCGACCTGCCCGAAGGCGGACAGGCTGTGACCACCCCGTTCCGCAAGGTCTGACGGCCCGATTTTTGCCTGCTTCTGACTCTCATCGTGCCGGCGGGTTCGACTTGCCGATCATCAGGTAATCGGGTTAGGCTAAACTCACCCGGCCCGAACAAACGAAAGATCAGGCAGAGGATCTCTCCAGTTCCCGAGTTGACTCGTCAAAGGGGAGTGCGCCCCATGTCCCAGATCGAGGAACCCGACTCATCGAAACCCGCGCGCAACCCCGTCAAACCGCTGCCTCGTCTCTGGAAGTCCGAATCAGACGAGTCTGAAGACGACATTCCTGGCCAGCCGGCCGACAGTCACTCCTCCAAAAGCTCGAAGAAAGGAAGTGACGCCGCCCCGGCGCAGGCATCGAGCACGACCGGAGCATCCGGCGGCAAGAAGAAAAGGAAGACAGCGAAGGAGCCGGCGGCGAGCGGCGAGAAATCCGATTCGAAGAAGGTGCTCCGCGAAGAGACCCCCTCCCTCGATACTTACGAATCGCGCCGTCGGGCCCGGCTCCTCATGGGCGGATTGTCGGCGACCTGTGTGATCCTGGTCCTCTGGATCGGCTATCGCACGTTCTTGTACGACCCGAGCTCGATCGACATTCCATTCGATGACCCCTCCACGGCCTACCAGGGTGCCCCTGAGCCCAAACCTTCAAAGGACGGAGAGGCCCGCTTCATGTTCAACCGGGCCGAGGAGCTTTACAAGAACGGGCGCAGCGATCAGGCCATCGCCATGCTGAACAAGGTCGTCACGGCCTACAAAGGCACGGCAACAGCCGACGAAGCCTTGGCCGCCCTCGACCGCTCGGAAAAGGACTTGCCACTGTTCGCAACCGGTCCGATCGTGGTCGCCGTGCCCGAAAAGAAAGCTCCCGCTCCCACCCCGAGCGCGCCTCCGCCTGAGGCGGTCGTCGAGGCGAAACCGAACGACGGCCAGGCCGCCAAGGGGCAGGCCGCCCTCGTGCTGCCGGCCAACGCCCCGGAGATGGTCGTGGTTCCACCGTCGGTCCGCGATCGAGCTGCACCCGCCGGAGCCGCCATCGCCGCCCGGCCTGTTCCGGCCGGATTTCAGCCCAATCTTCAGGCCGGTGTCCACGAGTCGGGCTGGCCGCTGGTGATCACCTGCGATCGCGACGGCGCCGCGATGGTCCTCGTTCCCGGCGGCCCATTCACCATGGGCAACAACGAGGGCCTGCCCCCCGAACGGCCCGCTCACGAGGTGCGGCTTTCGACCTATTACATCGACCAGCACGAAGTAACCAACCGCCAGTTCCGTATTTTCCTGAAGGAAGCGCAGTACCGTGGCCAACCTGCAGGAAAATGGCTGACCGACGACAAGGCAAGGGCCGAGGCCGAGACACTCCCCGTCACGCACGTCAACTTTCACGACGCCGACGCCTACGCACGCTGGGCCGGCAAGCAGCTCCCCACCGAGGCGCAGTGGGAGATGGCCGGTCGATCCATCGAAAGCCGGCGCACCCCCTGGGGCGACGGGCCGGCCAAATGGTCGCGCCCGCGAACGGTCCGTCAGATCGATGAAGTGATGTCCTTTCCCGAAGACGTCTCCGCCTACGGCGTTTTCGACATGGCCGGCAATGCTCAGGAATGGACGAAGGATTGGTATGACTCGAAGTACTTTCAGCAGATCGCCAAGTCCGCGGTCGAGAACCCGGTCGGGCCCAGCACCCGCCCCCGCTCGAAAGAGCTACCCGTCGTCGTCAAAGGCGGATCAAAATCCTGGACCCTGTCCTACCGCGAAGGTATTCCCTACGAGAAACGCCTGGCGCACGTCGGCTTCCGCTGCGTGCTCTCCGTCGAAGGCCCCAAGGGCGCCCCGCCAACCGGTGCCACGCCCGGACAGCCGCAAGGCGCCCCCGCCCCCAATCGCCCCGGTCAATCGCCGGTGCCGTTCTAGGGCTCCGCCAAGAACCAGCGAATGGTCCGCTCGATACCCTCCGCATACCCGATCGAGGCGCTCCACCCCAGCCGCGTGCGCGCTTTCTCCGTGCTGTACTCGAGATAACGTCCCAGGAGCCACGCCCCATAGCGCGTCACTCGCGGCGGTCGCGCGCGACGCAGCAACCGTCCCTGCGCTTCGAGCACGAATCCCCCTGCATAAGCGAATGCGTAAGGGACGTGCCGGGTCACTCGCGGAAACCCGAGCGCATCGGCAAACATGTCGATGAATTCCTGCTGGGTGATGCGCCCCTGGCTCGTGATGTTGTAAGCTTCGCCGCGCGACCCCGCGTCGCGCGCCGCCAGGATCGCCGCCTCCGCGACGACTCCAGCGTAGACGGCACTGAGAGGATTGTCGCCTTTGCCCACGATCAACATGCGCCCTCGTCGAAATTCGCGGAGAAATCGCGGCACGGTCGTGCGATCCCGCTCACCAAAGAGCCAGCTCGGACGAATCACGGTCAGTGGCAGCCCTTCTCGCTCGGCCATTCGCCAGAGCAAACGCTCGCATTCGACCTTGCTGCGCGTGTAATGGTCGAGAATCCAGATGTTCTCGCCGAGTGGCGCCGTTTCATCAATCGGTGCAGGGCCCGGCGCAGGGTGGCCATACGCGCTGGTTGAGCTGATATGAAGAAAGCGGCCGGCCCCCGCGCCCATGGCAGCCCGGGCGAGCGTTTCGGTCGCATCCAGGCAGCCCGTCTGAAACTCGCGCCACGCACCCCAATCGCCAACCTTCGCTGCGCAATGGAAAACGAGCTCCGCTCCGGCCAGAGCACTCGCGCACGCCGCGGGATCGGTCAGATCACCGCGCACGATTTCAACCCCCAGCGCATCAAGAAAATCCGTCCGGCTCCCCGTGCGAACAAGTGCCCGGACGTGATCGCCCGAGGCGATCAGCCGTTCCGCCAGATGGCTGCCGAGCAAACCAGTCGCCCCGGTAACCAGAACGCGGCTGCCGTGCGCCGTCGCGGCGGGCGTCTCGTGAGCTGGCTGATCCAATCTGCGGCCTTTCCTTTAGTCGACGGTGGAGAAGCGGTCTCATCGTGTGAGCCCTGCCTCGGATCGTCAAGCCTTTTTCCCCCGCCGAGATCTTGCTCCGGCCACCTCCTTGGCCGGGACGTTCGTCCGATGTAAACTGACGCCCCAATCCCAGAGAGGAGCCAATTCATGCCAACGCAAACGCAACGAGTTCCCCTTCAAGGAAGTCATCGTCTCGCCATCCGCGGCTCGCGGAGGCTCGGAGCGGTGCATCCCGACCAGCAAATCGAGGTGACGCTTCGGCTGCGTCCCCGTACGGGAATCTCCCCCGAAACTCACGCGGAAGCGACGATCCCCCTTTCCCACAAGAATCGCCGCTACTTGACGCACGACGAATACGTGACAAACCACGGCGCTTCGGCCGAAGATATCGCCAAGGTCGCCGAATTCGCGCAGGCCCACGACCTCGTGATGCTGCAATCGAGCCCGGCCCGCCGTAGCGTTTGGCTTTCGGGAACGGTTCAGACGCTGAGCGAGGCCTTCGGTGTGGAGCTCGCGGAATATGACCATCCAAGCGGCGGCACCTACCGCGGCCGCACCGGACCGATCATGATCCCGTCCGAGCTCGAAGGCATCGTCGTCGGCGTGTTTGGTCTCGACAACCGTCCCCAGGCCAAGCCGCATTTCCGCGTGCGCCGCCCCCTCGCAGCGAGCCCCGCCCCGGGCGCCGCCGCCGCTGCCCCGTCCGCCAACTCCCAGTTCACCCCAATCCAGCTCGCCAAGCTCTACGATTTCCCAGCCAATCTGAACGGAACCGGCCAATGCATCGCGATCATCGAGCTCGGGGGCGGCTTCACCACATCCGATCTCGCCGACTACTTCTCTTCTCTGGGACTGGCTTCTGCTCCCACGGTTACGAGCGTTTCCGTTGACCACGCGAGAAACACGCCGACGCGAAGCGCGGACGGGCCCGATGGCGAGGTGATGCTCGACATCGAAGTCGCCGGCGCCGTTGCGCCCGGGGCGAAGATCGTCGTCTATTTTACGCCCAACACGTCGCAAGGTTTCCTGGATGCGGTCACCCAGGCCGTGCACGATACGGTGAACAAGCCGTCGGTCATCTCGATCAGTTGGGGCGGGCCGGAATCAACCTGGACCGCCCAGGCAATCGAGCAGTTCGATCAAGCGTTTCAGGCCGCCGCGGCGCTCGGCATCACCGTTACCGTCGCGGCCGGTGACAACGGCTCAAGCGATGGCGTTGACGACGGCCAGGCGCACGTCGACTTCCCCGCCTCAAGCCCCAACGTGCTCGCCTGCGGCGGCACCCGATTGAACGCCAGCCTGACGGAAATCTCGAGCGAGGTCGTCTGGAACGAGCCCGGTGACGGCGCAACCGGCGGCGGCATCAGCGATTCATTCCCGCTGCCAACCTACCAGGAGAGCGCCGGCGTGCCGCCCTCGGCCAACCCGAGCAAAAACGTCGGCCGAGGCGTTCCCGATGTGGCTGCCGACGCCGATCCGGCGACAGGCTACTCAGTGCGTGTCGACGGCGAAGACACGGTGATCGGCGGCACGAGCGCAGTCGCTCCGTTGTGGGCGGGTCTGGTCGCCTGCTTGAACCAGGCCCTGTCCAAGCCCGCCGGCTTCTTGAATCCCACGCTCTACGCCCTGCCGCCCGCCGGCGGAGTCTTTCGCGACATCACGAGCGGAAACAACGGCGCCTACTCCGCCGGCCCCGGCTGGGATGCCTGCACCGGGCTCGGCGCCGTTGACGGCAACAAGCTTTTGACCGCGCTGTCGGCCTAGAGCTGGAAGTTAAACATCTTGTTCCACCAGCGCACCAGCCACCAGGCCAGCGTGTAGTGGCCGCCGTGGATCTTGGCATGGCCGCGGAGGCCGGGCTCGAACTTCATGTCGGCGTTGTCGACCGGAATGATCACTTCGTAAACCGCCGTCAGCGGATGGGCGGTGCCGGTCTTCGGGTCCGGCTTGGAGGCCACTTCGCCGTTGGCGAGATTCGAGAGCTCGGTCGGCACCTCGTCGCTGCTGCGCTTGGCGATTGCGGAAACCTTGCTCTTGATCGTCCGCTCGGCACGGCCGTAGATCTTGATCCAGGCGGTGTCGCCGGGCTTGATCAGGTGGATGTCCGACTGGTCCACGATCAGGTGAGCTTCCAGCTTCTGAAGGTCGCCGACCTCGCAGAACGGCTTGCCCGGCTTGACCCACTGCCCGACCGTTTCCCTGTGCGGTAAGCCCACCACCCGGCCGCCTCGATTGCTTATCAAGGTCAGCTTGCCGAGCTGCTGGTTGATTTTTTCGATCGTGGTCTCCATCTTGGCGGCGAATTCTTCCTGCGTTACGGCCTGAGCGCGATTCTCGCGCTCGGGGCTCGTGCGGTACCACTGCGCCTTGCTCCATGCAATGTCGTGGTCCTGCTGACGCTCGTGCAGCTCCTTCTCCTTGGCCGGATTCTTGAGCTTCGCGATCAGCCCGTCTTTCTCGATCCACTCGCCGTCGCGGATCTTCAGCTCCATGAGCTGGCCCTCGACTTCGGCGTAGATCTCTTCAGGTTTCTCGAGCTTGAGCACCAGCGTGCCGTCGATTCGTAGTGGTGTCGGGATCAAGAGGATCCCGACGACGAGTGCGATCGCCGCCGCCGCATAGGCGGCCGCACGTGCCTTTTTCACTTTGCGCAACCTCCCGGGCGTTCGAAGGAACTTGCCGATCTGATAAACCGGCATGCCCAACAAGGGTACGAGTGCGCCGGTTGCAAGTAAGTAGCTGACCGATTCGAGCTTGTATGGCTTCAAGACCTGCGACAGGAACCACAGAATGGCGAAGGTGACGAACCAGCGATAGATGTAGCTGGCCACCGAGTACGTGACGAACAAGAGCCGCCGCGACTTGGGCATGTAGCTCTGCACGGGAATTTCCAGTCCCAGCACCTTCTCCTGAATCAAGTAGGCGAAGAACTGCGTGCTCTTGATCCGCAGGTTGGGAATCTCGAGCCAATCGGCCATCACGTAGTAGCCGTCATACCGGAGCAGGGGATTAGCGTTGAACATGATGGTATTCACCGAGCAGATGAACATCGTCGCCATCGCGAGACTGTTCAAGAGCCCGGGTGTGCTGTACCACCAGACAAAGGTCGCGATGCTCGCCAGAAAGCACTCAACGTAGATGCCCGCCGCCGAGATCCAGATTCGCTTCCACTTGTTGGGCAAGAGCCAGCTATCGGTGACGTCGCAATAAAGCGCGGGGGTGAGCACCAGGAACAGGATCCCCATCTCGTGGACCTCGCCCCCGAAATGCTTGGCGGTCAGCCCATGGCCGAATTCGTGAATGATCTTCACGCAGGCCAGGCAGACCCAGAAGCTCATGATGGTCCACCAGTTGAAGAAGCTCTGGAAATCCGGCAGCTTGTCGTAGAACGTCTTCCACTGGCTGACGACCAGGCCAAGCGCCAGCAGCATCGAACACGTGCTGAGCGTGACGAACGTCCGCGTGAAGATCCAGCGGAAGTACGGGTACATCTTCGTCAGCAGACGCTCGGGATCGATGATCGGGATCTTGATGAAGAGGATGTTCGCCAGGAACGCCCAGACCTTCCGCCAGCGGTTCTTCTTGCGGCGGCGAATCAGCACCTTGGCCTGCTCGCCGCTGTCGATCTGCACGATGCCCGCTTCGTGAAGCTGCGCGACGAACCGTGTCAAGTCTTCGATCGAGATCGTCTGGGGGCGATACTTCCGCTCGAAGGCCTTCTTCACCTCCTGAAGCGTGAGCTTGCCGTCGAACTGCTCGAGCAGGTAGTACTCCTCGATCTTGAATCGAAAGTACTTGAGCGCCAGTGGGTCCTTGACCACGTAGTGGGTCATGCCCTCATAGAACTGGGGCTGCACGACCAGATCGGGTCGGAGCTTGACCACCAGATGTTCGGCGGCCTGCCCGAAGGGGAGCGTGGGGGCCAGGGTGGGAGCAGCACTCATGGATCGACAACCCTATTGATTCTGTTCCAATCGAATGGCGGGGGGCCGAAAAACCCGAGGGCCTCTCCCCCCTCTTCGCCGTGATTAATTACTGGGCGCGCGCCGTCCGGGTCGGCGGGTTCTCCGCGGGAGCATTGCCGGCAACCGCCGGCGCCAGGTAGATGGTCATCTGAACCATCAGTCCCGGACGCAGGTCGCCAGGGTTCTCGAATTCCGCGCGAATCCGCACGGCGTTCTCGGCCACGGGCTGGATCTGGGGGTCAACGTACGTGATCTTGCCTCGGAATCGCTTCTTCTCGATCGGCAGCGGCTCTCCGCGTCCGGAGGAGCGAAGCCGCGGCTGGATCTCGACGACCTGGCCTTCCTTCACGCGGAAGGCGTAGTCAAGCGGCACATAAGCTTCGGCTACCAGTCGGCGCAGGTCGCCCAGCTCGATCACCGTGTCGTTGGCCCGCACGCTTTCGCCGGGATTCTTCTTGCGGCTCAAGACGATTCCGTCGAAGGGCGCCACCATCGTGTGCTCGTCCAGCGTCCGCTTGGCGAGGCTCGAGCTCGGCCCCGGCGATCGCGCGGTTCTCCTGGGCTTCCTTGATCTGGGCTTCGGCAACTTTCAAGTCGCCCTCGGCTTTGGCCACATCTTCAGCCGAGACCATGCCGGGCTGTCGATCGTTGAGCCGGGTGTTGCGAGCGACGACTGAGATGGCCACTTCCTTTTGAGCCCGCGCCTTTTCTTCCGGCGCGATGGCCTTGGCCTGAAGGGCATTCTTCTTCACAGTGAGCTCGGCGATTTCATGATGCAAGACGCCGATGACACCGTTCTTTTTGACCGGCATGCCGATCTGAAGCTCCATGCTCTCGATCACGCCCTCGCGCAGAGCGGCGACGCTCGATTTCTCGATCCAGTCAATTCGCGCCAGCTCCTCGAGGACCAGCGGCTGCACGTTCCCGTTTCGGCGCGGGTCGTCTCCGCCGGTCTGGGCCAGTGCGACGGCGCCCAATAAAATCAGGCAGCCGGCGCCCATGGCGGCGATCGTTTTGGGGATAATCATTGTGGTAACGAGCCTCCTCGCCTTCGATTGGTTGCCGGGCCGCGCCCGGCTTCTTTGGTCAACACGATATTCGAATCCGGCCGCCCGGCTGGGTTGAGCAGACAGAACAGACCCGCGCGGCTCAGCTCAGGAACGGCCAGCGGAACAGGACAGACTCGTAGAAGACCTGGATCGGCTTGCGGAGGAGGTAGTAAGCCAGGTTGGTCCGTCCGCAATTGACCCGCGCCCGGACTTCCGCACCCGGACGCATCTCTTTGATGTTGTTGCGCGCCAGATAGTCTTGCCGCACGGCCTCGCTGAAGCCGACGGTCACCTTGACGATGTGCCGGTTCTTGTATTGCTCTGATTCCGCCATCGTCTCGGCGCTGGGCGCGACCCGGATCACGTAACCCTGGTAGCGATGCTCGGGGTCGGTCATCGTCACGAAAAAGGCCGGCAATGTCGTTCCCGGCTTCTTTCGGTTCTCTCGGATATCGGCCTCGAGATCGCTCTGGGCGGCCAGGACCGGGCCCATGTCGTCGTCCGGAACTTCGACTTCGAGGATCCACTCGCCGTCGGTCGCGGCAATCTGGAGCACCTCGGTGCCGATCTCGACCGGGCGGCCCATCAAGTTCTTACGCGCTTCCCACGTCGTGATGATTCCGTCCTGCGGCGAGCGAACGTTCATCGACTCGAGCTGCTCCTCCACGATCTCGATGCGCGCCTTGGTGCTCTTGGCCGTGA
Source organism: uncultured Planctomycetota bacterium (assembly GCA_963823665.1). Taxonomy (GTDB): domain Bacteria; phylum Planctomycetota; class Planctomycetia; order Isosphaerales; family Isosphaeraceae; genus CAVXHV01. Next base: position 994,160 of record CAWGMQ010000005.1, on the reverse strand, counting down.
TCTTGGCCTCGGCCAGTTGCGCCTGCACTTGAATCAAATCCGCGGAGTCCTGGCCCGACCGCAGCTTCTGGACCTGCTGGCTCAGAGACCCGATCTGGCTCTCGGCCTTCTGCCGCTCGCCGATCAAGCCGTTCAGCTCTTTCTGCAGGTCCTTGCTGTCGAGTTTGACGACGATGTCTCCCTTGTGCACTCGCTCGTCGTGGTCCAGGGGCACCGCGGCAACGATCCCGGCCACCGGCGCGTAGATCTTGTGCCGGTCTTCCGGCAGCAGCGAGCCATGGCCCTCGATCGTGAGCGTGCACGGAATGAATGCCATGCACATCACGAACACCAGAATGGCCCCGAGCACGGCGCCGATCTTGGCCAGCGTGCGGCCGCGAAACATCCGCCAGGGCGAGCCCATGGCTTTCAACACGGGCTTCATGAAGATCTTGTGATGTTCCTGTGCGTTCCAGAGCGCGGTCGACGCGTGCCTTGAAACCACCTCGGTGCGAGCGTGCATGTCCGTCGGCGCCAGCTCGTCGCCGATCTGCTCGGAGACCAGGCAGCCGAAGGGAATCTTTTCACGACTCTTGTTGTCGGTCCCCTTTTCCTTATCCTCATCGGGCTTGTGCAAAAGCGTGATCACCACGACCTTGGAGCCCGACTCGTCGACGTACATCTCCAGTGCGTCGCGGATATCAGGCGCACAACCTTCGGTGTTGCCGGTGTAGACCAGGTCTTCTCCCGATCGAATCACGACCTTGCAAAGCCTGGTCAGCTCGCGGATCAGATTGGATCGCTGCTCGACGATTTCCTGGCCGCTGATGGCCTCGACCATCGTCCTGCCGGAGATCTTCAGCGCGACCGAAAGCCGGTCGCACCCGACCAGCCGCTTGCCGTCGTTGACCACCGAGTACGACGTCTCCTTGAGATCGAGCGAGCCGTGGATCTGGTGGGTGAACCCTTCAAGCTGATTCCAGAGCCGCTGCTGCGACATCATCTGCCGCATCTGGCGGTTCTTCAAATAGGTTGCCGCCAGGTCGCACAGGTCGCTGACAAACCGAAGCGTGCTCTTCTGCTGCGCAGCACGCCGGGTGGGGTCCATCAAGATCTCGAGCAGGCCGACAACCTGCTTGTCCACCATGAGCGGGGCGATGATGAGAGCCAGGTCGGTCGGGTTGAACGCCTGTGGCATACCCTCGATCACCGCGTTGGGCGGGATGTTCTGGGCCTGTGTCGCCTGGAGCATGGCCCCGAGCAGTGCATCGTGTGGCGCGGTCTTGACGCGGCCGTCCATCATTCCGGTAATGGCGAACTCGACCTGATACTGCAGTCTCAAGCCGCCCCGGCCGTCCAGCATCCAGAACGCACCGCCGCTGGCGGCCACCGCCGCCACGGCCCGGTTCAGGAACTCAACGTAGAATTCGTTGGGTTGAATGTCCGATTCCGCCAGGTCGGCGATCTCGGCGACCAGCTTTCGGATTTGATTCTTCGTTTGCTCGAGCAAACCTGGATCGATCACTTCTTCCGTCATGGTGGTACCAGTGGATTGTCGCCTGGGTCCCTGTCGCCTCGCCCCGGGCAGAAGTGGCCTTCTCGGGGCGACCAGCAGAGGACCGGAACCGTGAACACGCCCCACCCCTACGCAACATCAACGGGACGCGTAAGCGGCAAGAGTTCCTGCGCATTTTCTTGGCCATAATCGGATGAGGTGAACCCGCTTACCGCCGGCGGCCACATGGTAGATTCAGGCCGACTCACGCCACCGCAACTGGATCGCGTGCGACTAAGCATCGATGCATTGTGGCCGTAAGGACTTAGCTTGAAAGACTTTCTGGATTGTTCTTGCTCTGTGAGCCCGTGATCAGTGACTCTAAAGCGCAGACGACGCAATCGATGTCACGGATCGCCATGGCCTCTAGCGTCGTCATCTCATCCTTGTCGGCGCACAAAACGGTCAGGCCGAGGAAATCGTGCTCCTGGCTCTTCGACACGTGCTCGATCGAGTTGATCAGGCAAAAACGAAGAACGCCCGACGGCGTCGGGATACCGATCTTCATGCCGGGCCCGACGCGCCCTTCTTGGATTCGACCGGAGAGGACGAAGAGACACCGGCTGGGTATCGTGAATGTCGTCTCGCAGTGAAACACGGCAGACACTTCCGGCTCCTTCGGCTACCTGCGCACGATTTGCGGCTTGCGGAAACTTTCAGCGAAATGGGCGTGGCAACGCTATGATGTGGTTGATCGCCCGGTGGCGATAGCCTTTCAAGGAAAATCAACCTGCCGGTGGCACTCATCGCTCACGCGTCCATGACACGAATCCTCGGCGTCGACTTCGGCACGCGGCGAATTGGAATCGCCCTTTCGGACCCCGGCCGGACCATGGCGTTCCCGGTTGAAGTCCACGAGCCTCGCGGTACCGTGGCCGACGCGCGCTACTATCGCGAGCTCGTTCGCGAAAACGAGGTCGAGCGAATTGTGGTCGGTCTTCCATTGCACACGAGCGGACGCGAAAGTGCGATCGCCATTCGCGCCCGCGAGTTCGGCGAGTGGCTGGCCGCGACCACCGGCCGGCCTGTGTTCTTTTTCGACGAGCGTTACTCGTCGGTCGAAGCCGAGCACGCTCTGCTGGGCACAGGGCTGACCAAAAAGAAACGGAAAGCGCGACTCGATAAGCTCGCCGCACAGATCATGCTTCAAGGCTTCCTGGATGCCGGCTGCCCCGTGAAAGAGACCGCGCCGGCACCGCTGGCCGATCAGGATGAGAACCCATCGTGACCACGCTCATCATCGGCTGTGGCTATCTCGGCGGACGCCTGGGCGCGTTGCTCCGACACGCCGGCGAGCCCGTGTACGGCACCGTGCGTTCGCAAGCCCGAGCCGCCGAGCTTCGGGCGCAGGGAGTCGAGCCGTTGATCGTGGACGTGCTCAACCCGGGCTCCCTGGGCAATCTGCCCGCCGTCGATCGCGTGTTCTACTGCGTGGGATACGACCGCTCCGCGGGGCCTTTGATGCGGGCCGTCTATGTCGACGGACTCTTGAGCGTACTTGATCACCTGCCACGCCAGGTCACGCGACTGGTCTACGCAAGCTCGACGGGAGTCTACGGACAATCGGAGGGCGAGTGGGTCGACGAGCGCACGCTACCCTCTCCCCGCACCGAATCCGGCAGGATTTGTCTGGATGCGGAGGAACGGCTGCGCGACTGGACCTTCAATCGTGGCGGCACCATCACCGCCGTGACCCTGCGCTTCGCCGGCCTGTATGGTCCGGGGCGGGTTGTGAGACGCGCGCTCATCGAACGGGGCGAGCCTATTCCCGGTGACCCGCTCAAGATGTTCAATCTAATCCACATCGAAGATGCCGCGGCGGCGGCACTCAAGGGGCTCTCGGTTGCCTCGCCCGACCCTGTCTATCTCGTCAGTGACGACCGGCCCGTTACGCGGCTCGAGTATTATTCACTCCTGGCGACCCTTCTCAATGCGCAGGCTCCCACGTTCGCGCCGCCCGGAGCCGGCAGCCTCGACGATGGCCGGGACGCAACCAGCAAGCGCGTCGCCAATCATCGAATGAAGGCCGGGCTTGGAGTCACGCTGATTTACCCGGACATCACAACCGGCCTGCCCGCGTCAATCAGTTGAGATGGCGCGCCGGGTGTTTCGGCGCCGCTTTCGATCATTCCTGGGGTGCCGGCTCAACGTAGCACCGCATCGGGCCCTTCGACGTCGCGCTGAGCGGATCGGCGCCGAAAGCGATAACCTGATCGCGCTTCATCTCCGCGAGTTCTTTGTGCGTGGTGTACACGACGGCCCTGCCGGTGTTGTGAATACGCCAGGTCAGCTCTTCGGCCTTGGCATGGTCGTGCCGGAAGAGTTTGATCAGCATCTCGATCACGTAGGGAAACGTGTGATCCTGGTCGTCCAGGATGATCACGTTGTACGGCGGCAAACGGCGGGTTTTCTGTTCGGTCGTAACCTCGGGCTCGACCACAGTCGCGGTTGCATATTGCTCACCGGCCATCTCGCGCAGCTCCCGGAGGTGATTGTACGAATTCCCACTTCCTTCTAATCTATATCCTTGACTTGCGGAACACAAAGTGAATTCCGAACCTTTCTCTTGACGAGGCCGGACAGGTGGAAACGATGGCCGAGATGAGCCCAGGTGCGGCGCTCCGAGACCTTCAGAAGGCTCAGGCCGTCATGAAGAAAGCTCGCGGGCTTCTGAAAGAGACCAGAGGCAACCAGCAATCTCTCGATCGAGCGTTCGCCTTCGGTTGGGAAAGTTTGACCGGAGCCTACCGGTTGATGGCGGCGATTCCACAGGGCGCGCTCGATGACAACGTTCTCACCAAGCAGCTCGCCGTGGGCCGTTACGCGACCGCTTTGCTCGTCCGCCTGCGCCGGCTCAAGCGGCAAGGAACGACCGATTCCGTCGACATTGATGACGACGACGATCTTGGCGGCGACGACAGCGAGGATTGACCCGGCATGGCGCGCCCGAAGTATCGCCGCTCGGCGGTCGACTCGCCCCAATCGGTGCCTGACCGGAGTCTGGCGGCGGACGACCCGCCCCCAACGATGGCGATCCGCGCGGCGGGAACCCATCAATTCGTTTATCGCAAGATGCTCGATGGCCCCCTCGGAGCCGCCGCTCCCAGTCACGGCGATATCGTGCGCGTCGTCGACCGGCACGGAGTGCCGCTCGGTTACGCTCTCTGGAACGGCCGTTCGCAGATCAGTCTCAGGTTCTTGTCGCGGCAGGCCACGCCTCCCGGACCGGAATTCTGGAGCGGCCGCATAGCCGACGCTGTCGCGCTGCGAACGAAGGTCCTCGATCTCGAGCGCGAAACCAACGCCTACCGTGTCGTCCACGCCGAAGGGGATCGACTCTCCGGCTTGATCGTCGACCGCTTTGACGACGTCCTTTCAGTCGAGGTGTTCAGCCTGGGGATCTATCAGCGGATCGGCCCGATCCTTGCCTTGTGTGCCGATGCGCTTGGCACGAAGCACTACCGCGTCGGCGTCGACGAACGGGTCGCGCAGCAAGAGGACTTTTCAGGCCGTCCGCTGGCCAGCCCGCGGCTGCCGCCCCGCGTGACGGTGCAGGAGCACGGAATCCGCTATCGCATTCATTTTGACGGCGGCCACAAGACGGGCTTCTTCTGCGACCAGCGCGACAGCCGGAAGGAGATCGCCCACTTCTGCGCCGGAGCCTCGGTGCTCGACCTGTGCTGTTACACCGGCGGATTCGGCTTGAACGCATTGATCCGCGGGGCGGCCCGCGAAGTCACATGCGTCGACCTCGACGAAAAAGCCGTGGCTCTGGCCCGCGAGAACGGCAACGCCAACAACGTGCGTCTCGACGTCGTTCACGCTGACGCATTCGGATATGCTCGCCAGATGGGGCAAAATGGCAAGAGCTACGGCGTTGTGGTGCTCGATCCTCCCAAGCTGATTCTCTCTCGTGAGGAGATTTCCGCGGGCAAGCGAAAGTACTTCGACCTCAACGTGCTGGCGATGAAGCTCGTTGAGAAAGGTGGCTTGCTCGTAAGCTGCTCGTGCTCGGGCCTGCTCGGCCTGGAAGAGTTCCTGCCTCTCCTGGGCGCCGCCGCGCGCAATGCCGAGCGCGAAGTGCAGCTTCTGGCGCTCACAGGAGCAGCGCCCGACCATCCGGTGGCGATCGATGCTCTGGAGGGCGCCTATCTCAAGGTGGCGTGGCTTCGCGTCGGCGGCGAAGCGCGCATGCTGGACCGCCCGGCGCAGCCCTGAGCGGCCCAGGTGCTAATGGGCAGTGCGATTCCAAGAAAATGCAAAGCGCGCGAACACGATGCCGTGTCCGTGCGTCTGTGAGAATGCAGGACGCGACCACTCGATGGGTCGGTAGCTGAGATGGTCTAGCAGCGGTTTGAAATACCGCAGACGTGGATTCGAGCGCCACCCGGCCCACTACCATTCGGCCCGTTCGTCTATCGGTTTGAGGATTCCGCCCTTTCAAGGCGAGGAGGAGGGTTCGACTCCCTCACGGGCTGCTGAGTTGAGTTGATTTGATTTGATCCGAGTCGATCGGGATGTAGGAAAGTCTGGTAATCCGCCTGCCTTGGGAGCAGGAGATCGCCGGTTCGAATCCGGCCGTCCCGATTCTTGGCCGCGAGACGGCCAGGGACAGAGCAGGGGATGTAATGAATGTAGACACTATCACTTACTTTCTTTGGCCCGGTCGGCCGGCGACAGCGAGTCCCGGATGCGCACCGTGAAGTCGCCCGATCCGGACACCAGCCGGGTGCCGTCCGGGCTCCAGTCGACGGCGTGGACGTAGTCGGTGTGGCCACGCAGCCGCTCCGAGGCATAAGAGGCCTTTCCCCGTTTGTGATGCGTGACGCGGGCGTGAGGCCAGCATATTATAGTTATTGCTTTGGCGTTACAGCGAGCGTGGGAAAAACAGCATGCCGCGCGGAGCGAATGAATCAGCTCATCGGCACGTCCGGCCAGGGCATTGTGCTTCTTACCCGCCTGTCCAGGGAAGTCAGGGCGGATCATGGGCATGACCCGGGGCGGCTTCCGGCGATTGCGCCCGCCGCAGCACGGCGCGCAAGGCCGCGTGGCGCAGCGCCTCGCTCGGAACTCGGTCGCCCCGGATTGCTTTCACGACCTCGGCCGGGTCGTTCTTCTCGCGCCACAACTGCTCGACCAGGCGTTCGGCCTCCCCTCGCAAGGCGGCGGCCTCGAGCCGGGCCTGGTAGCGCGTCTTCAAGGGCGCTGTATCCCACAGGCGGATCGTTTCGTCCCCGGAGCCGGACGCCAGCGTCGCGCCATCAGGGCTGAAGGCCAGCGACCAGACGAAGCTCATGTGCCCGCGCAGCCGCACCACCTCCTCGGCCTGCGCCAGGTCCCACAGCCAGACCGCCCCGTCACGGGCGGAGGTGGCCAGGCGCGTGCCGTCGGGGTGGAAAGCAACCGCGTAGACAACGTCGGTGTGACCGTGCAGCACGCGGCACTCGCCGCTGTCGATCTGCCATAAGCGGACAGTACGATCTTCGCTGCACGAGGCGAGAAGCCGGCTGTCGGGACTGAAAGCGGCCTGAAGGACCAGGTTCTCGTGACCGCTGAATCGAGCGACCGTCGCGTGCGTCCGCGCGTCCAGGAGCAGCACCGTCTTCTCATCCGGCGCCCAGACGGCCAGCCAACGGCCGTCCGGGCTGTACGCCAGAGCCAGGCCTTTGCTCGAGAAGAGCGGCTTGTCGGTCGCGATGTCGCACACGGTCAGGCGAAGATTTTCGTACCCTCCGTCCTCCGCCGTCGCAGCCACTCTTGTTCCGTCCGGACTGACCCTCAGCGAGTGGAAGCGGACGTTCCCGCCGTGGACGGGGATTTCTTTGCGACGCCGAGCGGTCGCCACGTCCCAGATTCGCAGCCGGTCATCCGACCGGCAGGCCGTCGCCAGCCAGGTTCCATCGGGCCCGAAGCCCAACCCGGATACGGAGGAAGGGTGGGACAAGATCGCGCAGCGCTCGCCGGTCGCCGCGTCCCACAAGCGCACAGTTCTGTCCCAGCTCCCCGAGGCCAGCCAGCGGCCGTCCGGGCTCTAGGCCACCGGGTAGACGTGCTTTGGTGTGGCCGCGAAGCACTGGCAGGGTCGCGTCGGGGTCCACGTCCCAGACCCGCACTGAGTCGTCCCACCGAGTGATAGGCCCGAACCGGATGCTACGGGAGGCGAGCCGGCGCCCGCCCGGGGCGAACGCTACCTCGCAAACGGTCCCCGTGTGGCCGTGCAGGACCGCCACGTCCTGCCGGTCCCGCGACCGCCACACCCGGATGGTACGGTCCTCACCCGAGGAGGCAATCCACTGCCCGTCCGGGCTGTAGACGGCTGAGTAGAGATTGACGCCATGGCGGTCGTAAGGCGGCTCGAGCAACTGGCCCGTCCGGGCGTCCCACTGCCGCACCGTCCCGTCTGCCGAAGCCGTCAACAGGCGTGTGCCATCGGGGCTGAAAGTGGCGCTCTGGACCGTGCTGGTGTGGCCCCGGCAGGTGGCCAGCAGGTTGCCGGTGGCCGCTTCCCACACACACGCTGTTCCATCTTCGCTGCCCGAGGTAAGCCGCGTGCCGTCCGGGCTGAAGGCGTAAGTCCAGACACCGGCGAGGCGGCGCTTGCAAATGGCCGTTAGCTTCCCCGAGGTCGCGTCAAACACTGAGAGCTGCGTCCCTCCCTCCCCAGTCAAACACGCCAGCCGGGTGCCGTCTGGGCTCACGACGACGCCAACCGGCCCTCCGTCGGCGTCCGGCCTGACCACGCGACAAAGGACCTGCCCGGCCTCGTCGAGCAAGTCAAAGGTCGCGTCATCGACCCAGGCGGCGACCCGAAGGCCGCGGCGGGTCTGGGCGACGCTTACACCACGCCTGCGTTCGGGGCCTATCGGCACTGTCCTCTGCTCGCGCCCCCAGGTCGGTGATGCGCAAGCCGGCGCTGGTCAAGACCCCGATCCGGAGCTGATCCGGGGTGGCGATCAGGAAGGCATTCCCCCCGGCGGGCAACGGCACCACCGCAGAGCTGTCATCGAGCCGGCTGCGCAGATGCCGCCATTCCCAACCCTGCAGAGCCTCCGGCGCTCCTGTGAGGTGTCGGCCAGCGTCGGCCACGTCGTGGTTCTCCAGCGCCGCGCTGGCGGCGGCCAGGGAGGCCCGGTAGGCCTGGTACTGGGCCGCCTGTTTCTCGGCGTCCGCTCGCCGCGCGTGGTCGCTTGCCAGGTCCCGTTGTTCGTTCGCCAGGTCCCGTTGTTTGTTCGCCAGGTCCCGTTGTTCGTTCGCATCCAGCCATTTCCAGGTAACCCCAGCGAGTCCTCCCGAAAGGGAGACGGCGAGAAGGGCGAGCAACAGCGCGACGAGCGGCCGGCGCCGGCACGCACGGGCCAGCCGCGCGACCGCCCCCACCGGCCGCGCCAAGACTTGCTTCCCCTCCCGGAAGCGCTCCAGGTCTTCGGCCAGCGCCAGGGCGCTGGGGTAACGGCGGCTGGGCTCCTTCTCGAGACAGTGCAGCGTGATCGCTTTCAGGTCGCGCGGTAAGCCGGGCTCGAGGTGGCGCGGCCGGGTCGGCTCGTCAAACGTCACCGCCCGCAGCAGCTCGAGGGTGCTGTCGCGCTGAAACGGCAGTTGCCCAGTGAGGAGCTGATAGAGCATCACGCCCAGGGCGTAGATGTCCGTCGCCGGCCCCACGAGGGCGCGCTTGCCGCTGGCCTGCTCGGGGGCCATGTACCCCGGCGTGCCGACCAGAAAACCACTCTGCGTCAGCGTCTGGCCGCCTTCAATCGGCTGGGCAAGGCCAAAGTCGGTGAGCTTGGGAATCGATGCGAGTTGTCCGTTTTCAGTGAACAGACCGGAGGAGGCTGCCTTTTCGTCTTGGACAACGGACAACGGATCACGGACAGTGGACAACAAGATGTTCGCCGGTTTCAGGTCCCGGTGGACGACTCCTTCGCCGTGCGCCACGTTAACGGCACGGGCCAGGGTCTCGATGAGTGCGGCCGCCTCGCCCGGCGGCCAGGGCTTACCATCCAGCCGGTTCGCCAGACTGTCGCCTTCGACCCACTCCAGGGCCAGGAAAGTCCGGCCAGCGTAGCTGCCGATCTCGTAGACCTGCACGATGTTGGGGTGCTGCACCCGCGCCGCCAGCTCGGCCTCGAGCCGGAACCGCAGCTCCTGGGTGGGGGAGGCGAACTCGCCCGCCAGCACCATTTTCAGGGCGGCCAGCCGGTGGAGGCCCCGGTGTCGCGCCTTGTACACCACCCCCATGCCCCCGCGCCCGACTTCGGCCAGGATGTCGTAGTCCCCGACCTGCGTGGGGGCGGCGAGAATCACCGGCGCGGCCTCCCGGTCTTTTAGACGTGTGGCAGACGCGGATTCGCTCGCCTGGCGCAAGGCGCGAACCGCCGAGCGGCGCTGGGCCGGGGTGACAAGCACCTCTGCCCGGCTGGCAGCGGTTTGCTGGAGCCGCGCCAGCAGCCGATCGTCGGTGGATATCTGGTCGATGCAGCTACAGCAATCCGGACACTCTCCCAGGTGGGCGGAGACATGAGCCAGCTCCGCCTCGGTGAGTTGGCCTGAGGAGAGCGCACGCAACGCTTTATCATCGAGATGGTTCAATGGGGCCTCGGTTATGACAAGCCTGTCTCGGTTCATCGGGCGGCCGTACGCCGCCGCCGCGTCCCAAAAAAGAATCGCCTAAGGGATGGATGCGCTGGCCGCCTCGGTATTGCTGTCCGGCGCAGCCTCGTTGCCGGCGGCCGCGGGGGCGGCTTCCCAGAGCTTCACGGTTCGGTCGTAGCTGGCCGAGGCGAGGGTCCGGCCGTCGGGGCTGAACTTAATGCACCGGATCAGCCCCGCGTGTCCTTTGAGGATCAGCAGAGTCTGCCCGCTGGCTGGATCCCAGAGCCGGATGGTCCGTTCCCAGCGGATGAGGCCAGCCGGCCGTCGGGGCAGAATGCGAGGCCTTCGACCCGCTCGATGTGCCCGACGAGGACACCTCCAGGCGAGCCGGCGGCGGCGTCCCACAGCCGTACCGTGTTGTCGTCGGACGCCGTCGCGACGATCCGGCCGTCCGGGCTGAAAACGACAGTGTTAAGCCGGTTGGTATGTCCCCGGAGCGTCACGCGGGGCTGCCTGGCGGTCAGGTCCCAGAGGATGCACGTCTTGTCGTAGCTCGCGGAAGCGAGGGTCCGGCCATCGGGGCTGAGTGCCAGGTCGTGTACCCAGTCGGAGTAGCCTCGCAGGACGTACCGGACGGCCCCGGTTGCGGGGTCCCAGGCCTGGATCGTGCGGTCACGGCCGCCCGAAAGCACAGTTCGGCCATCGGGAGTGAAGCCCAGCCCGCGGACCACGTCGCTGTGACCGGTGAATGTGAGTCGGAGCTCGCCGCTGGCGGCGTCCCAGAGCCGCGCCGTGCTGTCGTCGCCGCCAGAGGCGATGGTGCGGCCATCGGGGCTCAAGGCGACGCTCCGGATGGACTCTGTGTGCCCCTTGAGCACCTGGGGCGGCCGGTCTGACAGAAGATCCCAAACGCGCACGGCCTGGTCGTCGTGGCCCGAGATCAGCCGGCGGCCGTCGGGGCTGAATGCGAGACATTCCACGGCCCCGCCGTAAGTAAGGACCGAGGGACTCCGGAGCGTGCGGGGGCGGGGCTGGCTGCCGACGTCCCAGACCCGCACCGTCCGGTCGCGGCTCGCCGAGGCAATGTCGCGGCCGTCCGGGCTCACGGCGACTTGAGCGACGGTGTCGGTGTGCGCCTTGAAACAGCGAAGCTCCTGCCCCGTGGCCGTGTCCCAGACGCGGACCGTCTCATCGGCGGAGCCCGTGACGACCTGCTCGCTGCCGGGTAAGTAGGCCAGCGACGTCACCGAACTGGTGTGCCCGCGGATCACCGCGACCTGCGCCCCGACCTGGCATCCCAGATGCGGAGCGTCCGGTCCATGCTGGCGGAGGCGATCCAACGACCGTCGGGGCTGAAGGCCACGGCGCTGACTTCGTCGGTGTGCCCCTCGAGGACGGCCCGCGGGCGCCGTGGCTCCTCCAGGCTCCAGAGCTTGACCGTGCGATCATAGCTGGCCGATGCGATGGTGCGGCCGTCGGGGCTGAAGGCGACGGAGGCAACCGGGCCTTTGTGTGTGCCGAAATTCCTGTGGATCAGATGGCCGTCGCTGGCGTCCCAGACCCGCATGACATGCCTCGAGACGGCGGCGACGAGGGTCCGGCCATCGGGGCTCCAGGCCAGGCTGAGAATCGCTTCCGGTGGACCCTCGAAGCGGAGGATGGGTCGGGCGGTTTCGACGGCGTAGAGCACGAGGCTCGCGTCCGGCCCGGGTCCTGCGAGACGGCGGCCGTCGTGGCTGAAGGCGAGGGCGTGTGCGCCGCTCGTCGGGCTCAGATCCGGATGTTCGTCTCTGGTCGTGACCTCTGTTGTCCGCCGTGATTGCCCGGTGCGGCGGTCCCAAAAGTGTACGCGGCCGTTCCGCTCGAGGCCGGCGAGGGTCTGCCCGCTGGGACTGAACACCACGTCGCTGAACCCATAGCTGAGGCCGGAGTTGGAGCTGCTGGTCTGCCCGTCGGGATTGAACACCACGTCGCTGAACCGGCTCTCGCCGGCCCGGAGTGTGAGCCGATCCTCGCGGTCGAGCTGCCAGAGATATCGCCACTCCCAGCCCCGGAGGTCGGGCTCGCCCGGATCCGGCCGCAGGAGGTCGAGGAGACTGCGAAGCCGCCCGACCTCGTTATTGTCCCAGGCGGCCAGGGCGAGGCTGGTGCGGGCGGCGTACACGTTCCGGCGCAGTTGCTCGTCCCTGGCGCGGAGGGCGACGTTGGCTTGGTCGGTCTTGCGGCGGGCCGCGGCCTCCTGCGACCGTGCGAGCTCAGCCCCCTTCCGTGCTGTCTCACGCGTGCCGGCAAGCCACAGCGAGAACGCCGTGGCAAGAACCAGCACCCCGACGAGAATACCTCCGAGCACGGCGATCGCCAGTTTCGCTCGACGGCGCTCGCCCGGCGGGCCCGAATCGGCTCGTCGGCCAGGAACCGCCTCAGGTCTTCGGCCAGCGCCAGGGCGCTGGGGTAGCGACCGCCGGGCTCCTTCTCCAGGCACTGGAGGGTGATGGCCTCCAGGTCGCGCGGCGTGCGGGGCTGCAGGCGGCGCGGCCGGGCCGGCTCGTCGAACGTCACCGCCCGCAGCAGCTCCAGGGTGCTGTCGTGCTGGAACGGCAGTTGCCCCGTAAGAAGCTGATAAAGCATCACGCCCAAGGCGTGGATGTCCGTCGCCGGCCCCACGAGGGCGCGCTTCCCGCTGGCTTGCTCTGGGGACATGTAGCCCGGCGTGCCGACCAGGAAACCGTTCTGCGTCAGCGTCTGGCCGCCTTCGATCGGCTGGGCGAGGCCAAAATCAACGATTTTGGGCATCGTTGTCAATTGTCCGTTGTCGGTTGCCAGGCCCGGCGAGGCTGGCTTCTCTTCTTCGACAACGGACAGCGGACCACGGGCAACGGACAGCAAGATATTCGCTGGTTTCAGGTCCCGGTGGACGACTCCTTCGCCGTGCGCCACGTCGACGGCACGGGCCAGGGTTTCGATGAGCGCGGCGGCCTCGCCCGGCGGCCAGGGCTTACCGTCGAGCCGGCTCGCCAGACTGTCGCCCTCGACCCACTCCATCGCGAGGAATGGCCGGCCTTCGTAGCTGCCGATCTCATAGACCTGTACGATGTTGGGGTGCTGCACCCGCGCCGCCAGCTCCGCCTCGAGCCGGAACCGGAGCTCCTGGGATGGGGACGCGAACTCGCCCGCCAGCACCATCTTCAGGGCCGCCAGCCGGTGCAGGCCCCGGTGCCGCGCCTTGTACACCACCCCCATGCCCCCGCGCCCGACCTCGGCCAGGATGTCGTAGTCTCCGACCTGCCTGGGGGCGGGGAGAATCACCGGCGCGGCTTCCGGGTCTTTTGTACCTGTGTCAGACCTGGGTTCGCGCGACTGGCGCAAGGCGCGAACCGCCGAGCGGCGCTGGGCCGGGGTGACAAGCACCTCTGCCCGGCTGGCAGCGGTTTGCTGGAGCCGCGCCAGCAGCCGATCGTCGCTAGCCAGTTGATCGATGCGGTGGCAACACGCCGGACAGTCCCCGAGGTGCTCGGAGACGTGGGCCAGCTCCGCCTCGGTGAGCTCGCCTGAGGACAGCGCACGCAGCGCGTCGTCATCCGGATGGTTCAATGCGGCCTCGGTTATGACAAGCCTGTCTGGGTTCATCGGATGGCCAAACGACAACGCCACGATGCAGAAAAGAAACGCAACCGGACGGAAAACCTTACAGCCGTCAATCGATTAGTCCTTCCGCCTCCTGACGGATGCGCGCAAGCACGCGCGACTTCGCCACGTAGACGGCCGCCACGGACAGCCCCAGCTTCCTGGGCCACCTCCGCGCCGCTGGCGCCGTCGAGGGCCAGGCGCCGGAAGGCTCGCAGCGTGATTGGCTCGAACGCCTCTTCGATCAGGTCCAGCAGGCAGTGCAGCACGTAGCGATCGTGTTCCTCATCCCATTGGCGATTCAGTTCGCTGTCGGGGTCGGCAATCTGCTGGAGGGCGGCGGTGGCGCCGCTGCCGCCGCTGGCCTGGGTGCCCGCGTCAATCGCCCGCCAGTAGTCGGCTGTGCGGCTACAGACGATGGTGCGCAGCCAGGCGCGGAAGGCCCCGCGCTGGCCTGAGTGCCGAAAGCCGGGCAGGTGCGTGACCACGCTGAGCAGGACGTCCTGGCTCAGGTCCTCGAGATCGCCCGCCGGCACGCCCTGGCGATTGAGCCAACCTAGGACCAGAGGACGATAGAGGTCCGTCAGGTCCTTCCAGGCATCTGTTTCGCCGGTCTGGGCACGGAGCAGCAGGCTTTGCCGGGTCTCGTTCATTGCGCCATTTTACCCTCCTCGGACTGGACGCTGAGAGCTTTTTGCTGCGACCGATGTAAGGTTTTCTCCTGGCCACCGTTTTCTGTAATCGTGGGGATGAAACCGGTCCGACCTGCTTCGGCGCCCTTGGGGCGCACTCGAAGAAGACGGCCGTGCCGGGTACCTCCGCCTGCTCGACGACGGAAGCGACCAAGCCAAAGGGTCGCGAAGATGTCTCTAACATGCCTGGGGCGATCGCCTGCCATGCTCCGGAGCCTCGCTCCCCGACGAATGTAGACTCGCCGCCCTGGCACAGCGTCCATACTAGCAACTTCTCCGCGGTCCTGCAGGAACTCGGCATCGCCGTGCTGGTGACGCCCTACCAGGCCGGCGATCTGGCGATGCTCCGCACCTTGTTGGTCGTCGCTTAGACGACCGGCTGACATCTCGAACTTGTTGAGGTCACAACCATGGCGAGGTTCTGGCGCAGATCCCCGGCCGAAAGCCGGGTGAAGCACTCCCGGCGCGCTCTTGGCCAAAAGCCGAAGCTCACGAGGTGGACCGGGCCGCTCCCGGAAGCGCTCGAAGACCGCACGCTGCTCGCGTTCACTTTGAGCCCGCACCCATATTGAACCTCTCATGTCCTCGACGCGTGGAGTCCACCGATGAATCAGCATCTTGGGAAGTGGGGAAAGGGCCCGCGGTCCAACCGGAAGACTCGGCGCCCCGGCCGGAGGGGCTGGTGGGCCGAACTCGGCGTCGAGTCGCTCGAGCCGCGGCGGCTCCTCTCGATCACGCCCTCATTCAACCCCACGACGCGGACGCTCACTTTCACCGACTCGGCCAATCTCAACGACAACTTGACGTTGGCGGTGAGCTCGGGCGACATCGAGTACAGCAGCGACGGAGTGAGTTACACCCAGTATGCGTCGTTGACCGACTTAAGCGCGATTGTCGTGCACCTGGGCACCGGCAACGACACGCTGAACATCGCACCCACGCTCAGCGATGTCCTATCGACGGACAACATCACGGTTCAGGACGCCGGCGGCACGAGTCAGAACACGCTGGCGTCGCTCTCGAGCGCCGCGGACCCCACCCAAACCTGGGACCTCACCAGCGCCGGGGCCGGCACACTCGACGGTCAGGTCAGCTTCGCGGGGGTCACGAACTTGAACGGTGGCTATGGGACGGACAACTTCGTCATGGGTGCCGGGATGCAAGGCTCCGGCAGCGACATGAATATCAGCTCCGGGCTGGGCGACAACGCCACGCTCGACTACAGCGCGTACACCGCTCCCGTGACCGTCGACCTCTCCGCGGCGACGGCCACCGACCTCGCCTCGGTGCCCGGCATCATCAACGTCATCGGCGGCGCAGGGCTCAACACGATCACCGGCGACTCCGAGAACAACACCATCACCGCCGGGCCCGGCGATAACGTCCTCACGGCCGGCTCGGGGCTGGATGACTTCGTCTTCAACGCCGACCTCGACAACGGCAGCACCCAGATCTACGCCGGGGCCAATGCCTCAACGGCTACGCTCGACTTCTCGCCCACCCAGCAGACGCCGGTCACCGTCGATCTCTCGAGCACGGCGGCCCAGCAAGTCACGCCGAACCTCTCGATCACGCTCGAGTCCGGCAGTACGGTCAACGACGTCATCGGGGGCGCGGCCACCAATAAGATCACGGCCAACTCCGCCGACGACGACATCACGGCCGGGACCGGCGACAACGTGCTGTACGAGGGCACCGGACTGGACACGTTCGCCTTCGACGCCGACGACGACAACGGCAGCACCCAGATCTACGGCAACGCGAACGCCCAGATGGCGACCCTCGACTTTTCGCCCACCCAGAGCACGGCGGTCACCGTCGACCTCTCGAACACGGGGGTCCAGGACGTCACCCCGAAGCTCAAACTGACGCTCGAGCCCGGCAACACGGTCGACCAGGTGATCGGCGGCGGGGGTGCCAATACGTTCACGCCCAACGACGCGAATGACGTGCTCCAGGGAGGGACTGGGACCAACACCTACGTCCTGGATGCTGACAATTCGCTCGGCGACGTCACGATCGAGACCACGGAAGGGGCAGTCGACACGCTCGATTTCGCGCCTACAGAGAATACGCCGGTGACCGTTGACCTCTCGCAGGTGAATCCCCAGACCATCACCTCCAACTTCAGCCTCTACCTTAAGCCGGCCGGTGGAATCACCGACGTGATCGGCGGCCAGGCGGCCAACACCGTCACGGGCGATTCGCTCAATAACGTCTTCACCACCGGCCCGGGTCAGAACACGTTCACCCCCGGAACGGGCAACGACACCGTCGCCATCAACGCCGACACGGCCAGCGGCACGGACCTCATCAATGCCCCGACCGCCTCCGGTGGAACCACGACCCTTGACTTCTCGTCCACGAAGAATTCGGCCGTCACGGTCAGTCTGGCGTCGACCGCGGCGCAACAGGTCACGCCGAACCTGTCGCTGACCCTGGCGGCCGGCAACAATGTGGTCGGCGTGATTGGCGGCGGAGGCCCCAACACGGTCACGGGCAACGGGCAGAACGACGTCTTCACCGCCGGACCGGGCAACAATACATTCACGCCCGGATCGGGCAACGACACCTTTGCCATCGACGCCGACATGGCCGACGGCACGGACCTCATCAATGCCCCGACCGCCTCCGGTGGGACCACGACCCTCGACTTCTCGTCCTCGAAGAACTCGGCCGTCACGGTCAGCCTGGCGTCGACCGCGGCGCAGCAGGTCACGCCGAACCTGTCGCTGACCCTGGCGGCCGGCAACGATGTGAACGGCGTGATTGGCGGCGGAGGCGCGAGCACGGTCACGGGCAACGGGCAGGCCGACACGTTCACCGCCGGGACCAGCAACAATACCCTGATCCCCGGCAGCGGCGCCGTGACGTTTCTCATCGACGCCGACACCGACCAGGGGAGCGACGTGGTCGAGGCTGGATCCGGCGGGGCAGTGACGCCCAACTTCTCGGCGGCGCAGAAGGCCAACCTGGATGTCAACCTCGGTCTGACCTCCCAGCAGACGATCGCCTCGGGGCTGTCGCTGACGCTGGGCACCGCGGTCAACAGCTTCATCGGCGGCGCGGCCAACGACACGATCACCGCGGGCCCCGGCGGCGACACGATCGACGGCGGCGGTGGCAACAATTCCTTCGCCTTCGATGCCGACAATCCGCTGGGTAGCGTCACGATCACCGACAACCAGGGGGACGGCGTCGACACCCTGGACTTCTCGGGCACGCAAACCGAGCCGGTCTCCATCAATATCGGGCTGGCGACTGCGCAGGTCGTCGACTCCAACCTGACGCTGACGCTGGCCTCGGCGAGCCTGATCTCGAACGTGAAGGGCGGCGGCGGCGATAATACGATCATCGCCAACAATAACCTCAACAACGCGATCACCGCCGGCACCGGCAACAATACGATCACGGGCGGAGCGGGCCTGGATACATTCGCTTTTAATGCCGACGACGATCACGGCACTGAAGTGATCTACGGCGTTAGTGGCGAAGGGCCGGCCACCCTGGACTTCTCGACCACGCAGACAACAAGCATCGACGTGAGCCTCGCGCTCACGACGCCGCAGACCATCGCCACAGGAATCACGCTGACGCTCGAGCCCAGCAACACGATCGAGAACGTTGTCGGCGGCGGCGGCAACGACACGCTGACCGGCAACACCGAGGACAACATCCTCATCGCCGGTAAGGGCAACGATTCACTGGTCGGCGGCGGCGGCAACGACACCTATGTCTTCCCCGCCGACTTCGGCAACGACACGATCGAGGGCACGACCGGCGGTGCCGCCGACGCCACGCCCACGATCGTCGTGTCGGGGAACGTGTCACTCCAGGCGGGATCCGTGTCGGGGACCATGCAGATCATGGCCCAGGATGGCAACACCATCACGGTCCCGGACCCCGCCACGTCGCTGACGATCGACTCGGACGACCTGACCCTCGTTTCCGTCGACCCCTCGCTCAGGGCCGCTCTCTCGTTCGAGGGGGGTGACTTCACGATCAGTCAGAGCGTCAACCTCGGCAGTTCGACGTTCTCTCTCGACGAGCAGAATATCAACTTATCCCATAGCGTCTACACGACGGGCGACATCAGTCTCACTGCCGACGTCGAGGCGTTCACACCTGACTTTTATTTCACGGGGATCCAACCTCAGAGCCAGAGCGCCTCGATCGACATCAGCGGCACGGCCGCGGATCCGACGGTCCTGGAGGGCGACAACGTCACGATCCAGGCCACAGCCAACAACGCCAATACCGGGAGCAATAATTCTCTCTCGAAAGCATCGCCTTTCGGCCAGTCCGTGTTGGAATTCCTGAACTCGATCTCGATCGTCGGCGGAGAGGCGAATACCACGCAGACCACCAACATCAACATCGATGGGAACACGACCATCATCGCGTCGGGGACGGTGACGATCCAGGGTCAATCGGTTTCGGGGGTCGCCATCCACACTTTCAGCCCCGCGTTAATCGCCCTGTCGGTCGCGCAGGCCACGTCGGGCTCCACCGTCGACATCGGCTCGGGGGTGACCATCGAGGCGGGCGGCAACGTCACCATCAGCAGCGCGGCCACCAACACGATGACGGTCGATACGACCAACCTCTCGATCTCCTCAGCGGCACAGGTGGTATTAGGGCTGGATTTCGTCGTCGTCGTCGTCGTCTCGAGCGCGACCGCGCATACGAGCGTGGATCAGGGCGCCACGATCGATTCACTGGACGGCAGCGTGTCGGTAACCTCTACGGCGAGCCGGGACATCAACAACTCGTCGTTCGGAGGGGGCGGGTTCGACACGTTCGACCTGGTGCTCGCGCTGACGGTCTCGTCCACCGACGCCGAAACCGACGTCGCCGGGACCATCGACGCCGCCCAGGGCATCACGGTCTCGGCGACCGCGAATCCGACAGCCTCTGGGACGACACCGGGGGATGCGACCTCCGCCGCCTCCATCATCGGCGACGGGTTCGTCGGCACCCCCACGCTCGCTGCCAACCAGATCCGGTCATACAACGCGCTCACGAGCGCGGCGGCCGAGTACTCCCAGTCGTCGAGCGAACTTTATCAAAAGATAGGCAAGTCGGCCCAGGCGAGGGCCACCAAGCAGGAGCAGCAGGCCGCGGCGGGAGCCACGAACAAGGCCAAGAGCGGGTTTTCCGGCGCCGTGGCCGTGGCGATCGACACCAACACGGCGCTCGCCACGATCGAGGGGACCGCCGTGATCGATGCGGGCGGGAACGTCTCCGTCAAGTCGTCGGTCACCGATGCCCTGACCGCCAGTGCGGCCGGCGAGGTTCTCAATCTAGCCAACGTGGGCGCCTTTACCAGTCCAAGCTGGGGGGATTACCAGGCTTCCCAGTCGTTGAGCAAGAAGAATGCCGGCGCCGTCGCGATTCAGTTCTCCTACCTCACCAACGACTCGGAGGCCACCGTCGATCCGATGGCCGTCATCAACGCAGCGGGGTGCGTGATGATCGATGCGACGACCACGATCCCGATCTCTCCGCAGGTGGAGCAGGCTCAGAACGCGTTCTCCAGTCTCGCCAATTTCGAGGCTTTCGCCAAAGAGAGTGTGGCGACCCTTTTGACTAACGATCTCGGCGTTGAGTCGTACTTCACGACCTGGTCGCAGTCGGCCGCCAACTGGACGAACAACGGGGTCGCGTTCTCGGTGGACGTTTACGTCCTCAGCAACACGACGGAAGCCACCATCGGCTCGGGGGCCGAGATCAACCAGGACGAGGCCCAGAGCTCCGCTGCGCAAAACGTGAGCGTAAAGGCCGAGACGGATGTTGAGACCCTGAATGTTTCCGGGGTCCTCCCGGTGCTCTTCCAGAACGTCACGAGGTTCAATCCCAGCTTCCCCCAACGGCGCAACTGGGAGCGGGACCGGAGTCGGCGGCGCCTTGCTCGGCCTCGCCTATCTGGACACGACCGAGGCGTCGATCGCCGGCGACGCCCTAGTCCGGGGTCATAACGTCAGCGTGGATGCCACGACGAATATCCTCGACGTCGCCATCGGCGCCGCCTCGGGGAAGGCTGGACGGACGGCGATCGACGGCTCGGCGACGGTCGTGGTCGTCGAGAACACCACGACCGGCGACATCGCCGATGGGGCAACGGTCGACGCGGGGGGCGATGTAAGCGTCAGCGCCGCCGACAGCCTGGTGAACGTCACCGTGGCGGGCAGCGCCCTCTCGGGGAGCAACGACGGCATCGGCGTCTCGGTCGGTGTCAACGTCATCGAGCGAGACACCAGCGCCTACATCGGCGCGCCCGACGGCACCACGCCCACCGGCGCACCCGCCGTGATCGACGCCGCCGGCGACGTCACCGTGGAAGCCCAGAACTCGGGTCTCAATATCGGCCTGGCCCTGGCGGGCTCCATCGTCAACCCGGGCCCGCAGCCGGCCTCGGGCGCGCCGCCGGCCGGCGGCGGCGGAGGACAGAGCCAGGCGCAGTCACAATCGGAGGACCCGAGCGAGGTCGTCCAGTCACTCTCGGATTTCCTCGGCGAGGACCCGGATGAGGATGCCTTCGCGGGGGACGACGTCGAGGGCATCGATCTGCCGGACGGGCAATCCGTGGAGCCCCCGGCCGCCAATACACCGACACCATCGCCCACGCCGACACCGCCCACGACCAGCATCTCGGTGGCCGGCGACGTCGTGGTCGACTACGTAAGCGACACGACGATCGCCGCGATCAACGAGCCGGCCAGCACCACGCCGACCATTACCAGCGCCGACCACCTGACCGTCAAGGCCACCAACGACTCCCAGGACGTGTCGGTGACGGGCTCCGCGGCCTCCGATACCCAGACCGTCAAATCCACGGGCTTCGCCGGCTCGCTCGGCGTCAACGCCGTGATCAGCACCACCAAGGCCTATATCTCGGGCGGATTCATCCAGGCCGACCAACTCGCCATGGATTCGGACCGCGGCGGTTTCATCGGCGCGATCACCGCAGGAGGCTCCGGCGCACCCAAAGCAACCGGGACGGCGATCGCCGGCTCGGTGTCGATCAACATCCTGCTGCCGAATACCGACGCCTACGTCACGAACTCAACCCTCGATCTCGCGGACGACTCGCACGTCTCCGCCGCCGACTCGTCGCTGATCTGGTCCGTGGCCGGCGCGGGCACCTACGGCGGAGCGGGGGGCTACGGGGCCGCGATCGCCGTGAACCTGATCGGCTTCTCGAACCAGGTCCAGATCATCCCCAACCAGCCCGCCACGACCGATGCGTACATCACCGGCTCGACGGTCAACATGACCGGCGGCACGCTCAAGGTCTCGGCGCAGAATGAGAACAGCACCTCCGACCCGCGGATCATCACCATCACCGGGTTCGTCGGGCTCGGCAACGGGCCGACGGCCGGCGCCGGCATGGTCTCGGTCAACGTGATCAAGAACGAAACCGAAGCCTACATCCAGGACTCGACCGTCACCGAGGTGGCGCCTCCCGCCGGAATGACCTCCACCGGCCCGGTGAGCCTGGACCTCGAGACCAACGACACCTCCGGCATCGTGGCCATCGGCTTTGCAGTCGCGGGCGGCAACGGTACGGGCAAAAACCTGGGTGCAGCGATCGGGTACAACGACATCCAGTCCACCATCGAGTCCTATCTCGATGACGTCAAAGTGAACGTCGGCGGGGCGGTGACGGTCAAGTCTCAGTCCACCGCGCAGATCGGCGGCGTGAACGTCGGCATCGCCGCCGGTCTCGGCTCAGGCTGGGCGGCGGCGGGCTCCATCAGCGTCAACCAGATCGTCGATGCGATCGGTGCTCTGATCGACGACGGCTCGCAGGTCACGGCTGGCGGCGCTGTCTTCAAGCGCCAGCGACGATTCGCTCATCGTCGCCATCGCCGGCGGGGTGGCGGTCTCCTTGAGCGGCAAGGCCGGCGGCGTCTCAATCAGCTACAACCGAATCAGCAACGCCATCACCGCCTACATCGCCGATTCCACAGTTGAGTCCGGTGGTTCCGTCAGCTTGTCGGCTACGTCGAGCCCGCTCCTGGTGGCGGTGGGCGCCGAAGGGGCCGGCAGCAGCACGAGCATTGCCGGCGCCGGCACGCTGACCATCAACTCCATCGCCAATACAGTAGACGCGCACGTGATTGACTCGACCGTGACGGCTCCTGGCGGCGATGTGACGGTGAACTCGAGCGAGGCGGCCTCGGAGTACGTGGTCGCCCTGGGCATCGCCGGGACCGCCGCCGGCAGCGCGATCGGCGCCTCGATCGCGTACAACTACCTGGGCGGCTTGTCGCCGCTTGATCCCAACGTTCTGTCGTACAGCGACGGCATCCTCCCGGGCAGCACGACCGTCAGCGTGACCGCGGATAACCCGGTTCCCGTCGATACCGAAATCGATTTACCCAACCATGGTTTTTCGACCGGGGACGCGGTCGTCTATCATGCCGGCGGCGGTAGCCCCATTGCCGGCCTGGTCGATGGCCAGACGTATTACGTCATCGTCATTGTTCCCAACCACATCCAGCTCGCCTCGAGCAGCGCGAACGCCGCGGCCGGCACGGCGATCGCCCTGTCCTCGACCGGCAGCACGAGCTCGGGCCAAACCTTCACGCTTACGAATCTGCAATCCACGCCGGCCGTGACGTTCAATCCCACGAATTCCTCGATCTCCGGGAACGAGATTTACCTCTTCAGCGTCACGCAGAGCAGCGGCACGCTGCTTGTGAATTACAATGTCCCACTGCCTGGCTCGGCCCCCGACATCGAGGTGAGCGGATCCGCTTTGACCGCGCTCTTCGGCAGCTCGCCTTCAACCACGAGCACCTCGATCACCGGCTCGAGCGCCGCCGCCAATTCCACCACGATTTCCAGCAGCAACGACACCCTCGTGGTGAACGTGGACGGCACGGCGCTCGAGATCACGCTGGCTCCGGGGACGTATACCATCGCCGGCCTGGCCGCCGAGCTACAAAAGGAACTGAACGGCGCCATCTTCGCCGCGGACGGCCTCTCGAGCGGCGAAGAGCTGGTCTACGACAACGCCGGCGGCACCAGCATCGATGGCCTGACCGAGGGGGCCAGCTCCTACATTATCCTGGCCCCCGACAACGGGATTGAGCTCGCCGCCAGCCAGGCAAACGCCCTCTCCACGCCCACCATCCCCGTCACCCTCGGCCCTAATTTGGGCAGCGGCACGGGGCACACTTTCACCCCGTTAATGGCCTCGCCGGCTGCCACGTTCGGCCCCTCCGATGTGAACGCCGTCATCACCGACGGCGACGAGCTCAGCTTCGCCAGCGATCCCGGCTTCTACACGGGCGCGCCGGTTACCTACCACAGCAACGGCGGCACCGACATCGGTGGCCTCAAGGACGGGACCACCTATTACGTCGTTTCCGTCGATTCGACCGACATTGAGCTCGACCCCTCTCTCAGTGACGCCACGAGCTCGAGCCCCACCGAGATCATCCCCCTGACCTCCTCGACCGGCACGGGAACCTTCACGGTGCCCGAGCCAACGAGCAACGTCACGGCCTATATCGACAGTTCAAGCGTGACCGCCGGCGGCCGGGTCCTCGTCCTCTCCGGCTTCAATAGCCCGACCACACTCCCCGACTCGACCACCCTGGATATCAACCCCAGCTCGAATGTCACGGTCAGCGGCGACGCCATTCACTTCGCCACCCCCGATGGCCTGACGACGGGGCAGGAGGTCGTCTACAACAACGGCGGCGGCTCGAGCATCGGCGGGCTGACCAACGGTCAGTCGTATTACGTCATCGTGCTTGATCCCTACACGATCAAGCTGGCCGCGACCTACGATGACGCGGTTTCTGGAACCCCCATCCAGGTCAACGTGGCCGGAGTGAACACTTCGACCAACGAGATCTCGCTCCCCTCGGGCAGTCCCGCCTTGTACACCGGAGAGGCCGTTCTTTATAACGTCGGCAATGGCACCCCCATCGGCGGGCTCACCGACGGCACGACCTACTACGTGATCAGCGTTGACGCGACGGACATCATGCTGGCCGACTCGCTCAACGACGCCAATAACGGCACCGCCATCACCTTGACCTCGGCCGGCACCGGCTCCTTCACGGTGCCCACATCGTATACAGCGATCCCCTTGAGCTCCTCCGGCACGAGCTCGAGCCAAACCATCGCTCCGCTCGACACCGCCGAGACCGCATTCTTCAGTCCATCCGCCCAGAGCGTCACACTGCCGGGCAGCACGGTCCCGATCGTCACAGTCGACGTTACCCAGAACCTGGGCGTGCTGACCATCAGCTCGAACGACGCGAACTTCATCGTGACCGGGGGCGACGCGGAATTTGGCTTGCTCGGCGCTGCTCCCACCACGAACGGCGACTCGATCACGGGGTCCGCGGCCGCCAACCTCACCATCACGACCGGCAGCAACGACACTCTGGACCTGACGGCGAACGGCACGCCGATCACGGTCACGCTGGCCCCCGCGACATACACGGCCGACTCGCTGGCCGCGGAAGTCCAGAAGGAGATCCGCGCCGCCATTGGGTCCGTCACGAGCGCGATCACGTTCTCCGCCGCCCCCGGCTTCTCGACCGGTCAGGAGGTGGTCTACGACAACGGCGGCGGCACCAGCATCGGCGGCCTGACGAGCGGCATGGCGTATTACGTCATCAGGGTCAATGACTTTACCATCCAGTTGGCATCGTCCCTGGCCAACGCCACAGCCGCGGATCCGACCCCGATCACGCTCACTTCCTCAGGCAGCGGCGATGGGCAAAGCTTCACTCCGGTCCTGCCCGGCTCGGCGCTGCCCTTCGCCGCCTCGGACGTGACGACCACGAACCCCGCGGCCGACGAGATCAGCTTCGCCAGCAGCCCCGACCTGGCCACCGGCGATGCCGTCTTTTATGACAACGGCGGAGGCACGAGCATCGGCGGCCTGACCGACGGCCAAACCTATTACGTCATCGTGGTTGACCCCACGCATATCAAGCTGGCGGCGACGTTCAATAACGCCGTCAACAACGAGCCGGTGTTTCTGACCTCGCCCGGGACCGGGTCGAACCAGAGCCTGGTGGTCAAACCCACTCAGTTCGACCTGGGGGACGTGACGGTGCCATTGCCCGTTCCCATCAGCGGCCAGTTGGTCAGCGTCACGGCCGCCGGGGCGGGAGGCACGAACAAAGCCGGCGCCGGCGCGGTGAATCTGAACTTCGTCCGCATGAATGTTGATGCTCACATCTCCAACGACTCGGACGTCCAGGCCGGGGGCGATGTGGACGTCGAGTCGAGCGACACCTCGGAGATCGGCTCCGGCACCGTCTCTGTGGCAATCTCGGTCGGCGGAGGTTTCGCCGTCAACGCCTCCGTCGGCGTGAACGATATCTCGAACAGTGTGAAAGCCTATGTGGAGGGATCAACCGTCGCGTCCGGCGGTGCCGTCAACATCACCGCCGCCGAGACGGCGCAGGACATCAACGTCGTGGTCGGCGGCGCCGGTTCCAGTACCGGCAGCGCCTTCGGCGGTTCTTTCGCCATCAACTTTATCACCAACACGGTGGACGCCTTTATCGCCGCGAGCGGGGGTGTCGGCAACGGCGGCACGCCGTCGCTGGTGACCGCTGCCGGCGCGCTGTCGGTAATGGCTACCGATACGGCGTCGATCGCCACCCTGGCGGGCAACATCGGCGCCAGCTTGGGCGGCAGCGGCGCCGGGGCCGCTGCCGTGGCCGTCAACGACATCGCGGACACCGACACCGCAACGATCGACGACTCGGCCGCTTCATCAGGCGGCGCCATGACGGTAAGTGCCACGTTCGCCAGGTCCACGACGTTGCCGCCGGGCCTTGACGCGCAGATCGCCGCCATGTCCGTCAGCGGTTCGGGCGCCGCCGCGGGCGCCTTTGCCGGCTCGTTGTCGCTCAACTGGGTCGACAACACGGTCGAAGCCGCGGTGTCGAACATCGCCACCTCCCAGTCCATTCATGCCGGCGGCATACTCAGCGTGACCGCGAGCGACGCCTCGACGATCGAGTCCTTGGCCGGCGCGATAGCGATTGCCGGCGTTGGCGCAAGGGGGCCTCGGCGCCGTTGGCGCCTCGGTCTCGTTCAACTACCTGGGCGGCGATCCCAGCGATCCGACTTCGACCAAAAACAACGTCGTCCGCGCCGCCATCGAGAACGTCGCCGGCAGCTTGAAAGCCAGTCAGATCGACGTGAGCGCCACGTACACCGGCCAGATCTTTAACATCACCGTCGCGGGTTCGGCCGCGGTGGGCAAAGGTCTCCTCAAAGCCTCGCTCGGCGGGGCGGTCTCGATAAACATCATCCGCAACACCACCGACGCCCATATCTCCGGCTCGCCTGAGGTCTCCACCACGGCCTCCGGCTCGGGCAGTCTAGCCGTGACCGCGCAGGACACCTCAACCATCGAGGCGCTGGCCGGCGGCGTCGGCGTCGCCATTGCCACGACCGGCCTTGGGCTGGCCGCCGGGGTGTCGGTGGCCTCCAACGAGATCGAGAACACCACCGAAGCCTACGTGAACAGCTCCCACGTTGTTTCCGCGGGCAACGTCCTCCTGCTCGCCACGTCGCAGCCGACGATCAAGGCTCTCTCAATCGGTGTCTCCGTCGCCACGACTACGGGCGGACTCGGCGGCATCGGCGGCTCCGGGGCCGGCGCCGGCTCCGGCGACACGGTGGAGAATCGGGTTCTTTCCTATATCAACAACAGCAGCGTTACTTCCGACTCGGGCGTGATCAGCATCGGCGCCGGGGATGAGCCCACCATCGAGACCGTCGCCGGGTCCCTGAGTGTGGGGGTGGGCAGCGGTTTGATCGGTGGTGTCGGTGCTTCCGTCGGCATCTCGGTGGCCATCAACGACGTCCAGGACACGGTCCAGGCTTATATCAACAACTCCACGGTGAACACGACCGGCGGGGACGTGGTCGTGATCGCGGCCGAGACGGCAACGATCGATGCCTGGACGATCGGCGGTGCCGTGGGTGTCGGACAAAGCGGCGGCGCCGACGGCGTCGGCTTGGGCGGCGCGGGCGCCG
The DNA here is from genome assembly GCA_963823665.1 of uncultured Planctomycetota bacterium. Lineage (GTDB taxonomy): Bacteria > Planctomycetota > Planctomycetia > Isosphaerales > Isosphaeraceae > CAVXHV01. Next base: position 966,689 of record CAWGMQ010000005.1, on the reverse strand, counting down.
GGTCCGGCAACACGGTCATGAACAACGTGGATGCCGACATCCAGGGCAACAGCGAGGTCATGACCTTCGGCGGCGGAGACGTGATCGTGACGGCCCTCGATACCTCTTCCATCGAGGCGATCGCCGGCGGGCTGGGCATCGGCGTCGGCGTCGGTGCCGGCGACGGGACCGGCGCCTCGCTGGGAGCGGCCGCGGCCAACAACGACATCGAGAACACAGTCAAGGCGTATATAAATGACGCGGTCGTGAAGTCGGCGGGCGCCGTGGAATTGAGCGCGACCGAAAACGCGACCATCATGACGGTGACGGTCGGTGGGGCCGTCGCGGCGGGCGTCGGCGGCTTTGAGGGCACCGGGTTGGCCGTGGCCGGTTCGGATTCGAGCAACACCATCGAGAACAATGTTGATGCCTATGTCTCGGGCAAGAGCACGGTGACCGCGAGTGGAGGCAGCCTCTCGATCGATGCGACCGACACTTCCTCGATCACCGCCGGCGGCGGCGGCCTGGCCGTGGGTGTCGGTGGCATCGGTGCCGGCCTCGCGGCCGCCGTTGGCTTTGCCGTCGCCACCAACAACATTGACAATTCGGTCCTGGCCTACGTCGACGACTCCACCTGTAGCGCATCGGGATACAGTGTGACTCTGGCCGCGGCCGAGAACACGACCATCTTTGCGGTGACCGTCGGCGGCGCGGTGGCCATCGGCGCCGGCGACTCCGCCGGTGCTGCCGCCGGTGCCGGTGGTAATTCCACCAACAGTCTCCAGAATACCGTCGAGGCCTACCTCGCCGACGGCGCTTCCGTGACCACCACAACGAGCGGGGATGTCACCCTGACGGCGACGGATTCGCCCAACCTCACAGCCAAAACCGTCGCCGCAAGCGTGTCGTTCGCCGCCGGTGCGGTGGCCGCGACTTTTGCCATCGGCGCGGCCATCGCCGATAACAGCGTCGACGACACGGTCGAGGCCTACAGTGACGCCTCGACCATCAACTCGGCGGGCCAGATCATGCTCAGCGCCATCGTGCCCACGACGGCCGATATCCAGGCCACCTCCGTCGCGGCCACCGTCGCGGTCGCCGCTTCGCCGCTGGGCGCGGCCTTCTCCGGCGCGGGCGCTAGCTCCACCAACATGGTGAAAAACACGATCGCCAGCTATATCGAAGGCGCTTCCGCCAGCGCCCCGAGCAAGATCACGGCGAAGGGCGACATCACGCTCGACGCCGCGGAAAATGCCCCTATTACCTCGGAAGTCGGGGCCGGGGCCGGGGCAGGCGCCGACATTGGCGGCTCGATCGGCGTCTCCACGGCCGATAACACCGTGGAGAGCAGCATCACCGCTTACGTCGATAACGCGAAGATCACCTCCTCCGGAGGCCAGATTTCGATCGGCGCCAGCTCGAACGATTCGGTGATCACGCTGTCGGTGGCCACGTCGATAGCGGCCACATCGGGCGGCGCCCTCGCCGGCGGCAATGCCATCGCCGACGTCAGCCCCAGCGTGACAGCCTATGCGGGTAGCGGGGCCACCGTGCACGCCGCCGGCAATATCTCCATCACCGCCACGACGACCAACGGCGCCACGACCATGACCTATGGCATTGCCGGCGGCTCCCTCGCTATCGGCTCGAGCACCACGACCGCCTTGGCCAATGGCTCGGCGAATTCGTACATGGATGGCGTGATCACCGGCTGCGAAAATCTGACGGTCCAGACCACGGCGACCGATTCGTCGGATGCCGAAGCCACTGCCTTCGCCGGCGGCGTCGTCTCCGGCGAAGGCGCCGGCGCGAGCGCCACGACGTCGCCCAACGTGCAGGCTTCGACGGGCACGAATCCACTCACGGTCACGAACGCCATGATGGTGCAGGCGACGGTGACCCCCACGGCCACGGCCAAGGCATTCGGCGTGGCCGTCGCGGAAGGCGCGGGCATCGGCGCGTCGGTCACGAGTGCCGTGGTTGCACCCAGTGTTTCTGCCTTTGTGGGAGTGGCCAACCCGTCCGACAGCGCCAACAGCCCAAGCGCCGCCACTATCACCGCCGGAAGTCTGACCGTGATGGCCGGCCAGGGCCAAGAGGGCAACACCGATCCGACGGCTTATGCCTCCTCGGTGGGGGGTGCCGGCGGCATCCTTCTGGGCGTGGAAGCCACGGTCGCCACCGCGTCCAATCAGGGTTCGATCAAGGCCTACACCGGCCCTGGCGTCACGCTTCCCGATGGGGATGTGACGATCGAGGCCACGAACCAGACCGCCCAATCGGCCAATGCCACCGCCGGCGCGGCGGGCTTGGTCGGCGTGGGCTCGAGCACGGCCACGGCCAGTTCCGGCGTCACGACCACGGCCAACCTGGGAACCAACAACAATACCAACGCAGGCCGGACCGGGGCGCTTTCCGTCACGGCGTCGGGCTCGGACACGAACACCGCCTCGAGCACGGCCGGCAGCGGCGGCGTTCTGGCCGGCGATGCGGCAACCGCCAACAGCAACGACACCTCGACCGCCTGCGCGGGCATCGGCGGCGGCAGTATCATCTACGCCGGCACCGTCACGGTGAGTGCCACGAACGCCGACAATTACGCCCCCAGCGCCAACTCGACCCTCGCCGCCGCCTTGGGCGGCAGCGGCGCCAAGGCAACCGCCACGGACACCACGCAGTCCGGATCGCCGTCGCCTGTGAGTGCGACCGTGAATATCGGCGACACCACCGGGGACAGCACCGCCATCATCGCCTCGGGCACGGTGACGGCAACGGCGCAAAACCAGTTCGTCGAACCTTCGGGCAGCGGCGCCGCCGGCGGGGCGGGCGGGGTGGCCAACGGCTCGGCCGTTCTTTCCAAAGACACCCTCGTGGGCACTTCGAGTGTGAACCTGGGGAACCTTGTCAGCATCACCTCGGGGACCGATCCCAACACCAACCCCGGCGGCATCGATATCGCCGCTTCGAGCACCCTCAATACCGACGACACAGTCACGCTTACCGCCGGCGGTGCCATCGAGGGCGCCGGCACCAATTCGAATCTTGACGCCACGCTCACCAACTCGGTTACCACCGGCACCGACGACAACTTGACCTCTAGCGGCAATATCGGCCTGGGCACCTATACCACGGTGGATGCCCAGACCAATTCGGAGGTGAACACCTACGGGCTGGCCGCCGTGGGCATCGCCTACGCGACCACCGGCGTGACCACGAACCAGTCGGTCACTGTGGGCACGAACACCACCATCTCCGCCTTCGGCAATGTCAATCTCACAGCCGGGAACGAGCCCACGGGGTTGTTCAACACCACCATGACCGGGCTCTCGAACGCCCAGAGTTACTTCATCGGCCTCATCGCCGTTCCCCAGGCCACGGCCGTGACCACCTTGGCTTCGAACGCTTCTCTGACCATCGACTCTGGCGCTGTGGTGAGCAGCGGGCAGAACGTCTCCATCGGCGCCTTCCCGGGCGCGCGCAGTCCCTCGGCCAACGGCACCGCGTATTACGACACGTCTGCCTTATCCACCTCGGCCAGCTCGAGCACACCCACCGAATCGACGTCGTCGAGCGTGACCCAGAACGGCACCATCACCGCCGGCATCTACCACGAGCTGGATATCGTCATCCCCGATGACAAGGACGCGGGCATTTACACCGACACCACGCCGATCGAGGTGAATGGCAGCCCGATCGAGGTGAATGCCAGCGACGGAATCCTGTACGCGCCCTTCACGGTGATGTTCGACTCGAGCTTCAGCCCATCGAGCGAGGACCCCTATTTCAGCTCGCAAGACGACGCCACCGCGTTTGACGCAGACACGTCGACCTCGCCGGTCGGCGCGCTTATCTTCAGCCCGCTCTACGCCGCGGGAGGCATCGTGACGGTCAACGCGGACACCCTTACGGGCGGCGGGTCGATCACCGCCTTTGGCGGGCCCACCATCTCCGTTACGAATGCAAGCCCCGACTATCTCGTCTTTGACGTGATCACCATCCCGTTCTTGCCGGGCGGGGAAGTGCTCTTCACGGGGGCGGCGGGCCAGACGGCAGCTAAAAAGGCCGGAATCACAGTCACGCCGAACGGGCAAGGCTCGGGCGCGGTCGTCACGATCAACGAAAACTACCCGAACTCGGTGGGCACTTCCGCGACCACGCCCGGCCCAGGCCCGGCGGTGTACTTGAACGGCGATATCAACAACCTGGGCGGAGGCGTTGCCATCACCAACGTCGACGGGTCGATTGCGCAACTGGGCGCGATCAACGCCGAGCAAGCGAGCATCACCTCCCCGAACGGCATCTACGTCATCAGCCCCTCCAACGGCGTCGAAATCACCGGCTCGGCGCCCTACGACGAGTGGGCTAACGTGATCCTGTGGCCGGGCGGGAACCCCACCTCGGCCACGTCCACTAACCCCGCGCCCAACGGGAACGACGCCGTCGCCTACGCGGCCAACGCGGCATTTAACTCAAGCGGCCAGTACACAACCTCCGACTTCACCGTGGCCCTCATCGGCGATGCCGGCGATGCGGCCTACACGACGAGCGAGGTCTTCTACGGCGGCGACATGCCCTGGGTCGGAAGTATCACGCACAATGGCAGCTTGGGAACGGCCGATCAGGACAGCCCGATCGGCCAGGCCCACGCGATCTCGGGCTCGGCCGGCGGCAACGAGGGCTATTTTCCCGATGTCCCCGCCGAGTCGCTCACCGAGACGGCGTCGTACAGTCAGGCCAACCTGATGGGCGGCAGTGCGAGCGCCCTCCACGCGGCGCAGATTCTGATCAACGCCAATATCATCGACCTCGACAGCGCGATCACCGTCGGCCAGCCCAACGCCTGGTCGGTCGATCTGCCCGCGGTGCTCACGGCCTACATTGCAGCAATACGGACATACTACGACGAAGTCGGCGGCAATCCGCTGTTCGGCCTGCCGGTGGCGCCGGTGGTCGCCTCCGACTCCACGATCACCGCGCAATACAACGCGGCCACGAACCAGATCGTCCTCAATAACGTGAGCGCCTCGTCCGGAGGCGGGTCGTTCGCCATGGACGGCGCCGTGATCAGCACCAATACTCTGGGCAATATTCACGTCAACGGCGGCTTGGGCGCGGTGACGATCGACAATGAAACGGGCATCCCGGTGGTGGTGCAGAACGTGTCGGCCGGCACCAACTCCCTGAGCTCAATCGTATCGAGTAAGGTCGATATCATCGACACCAACCAACCGTATGCCACCCAGCAGAGCCTTTACGTCTACCAACCCGGGGTGGGCATTTCCACATACCGAGGCACGGCGGGAGAGACCGAGGCCGATCTGATGGCGGGCTCTTCCGTCGTGCCTACGCCCGGGACGACGGCGAGCTACTCTCCCGCGAGCGGCTACCGCTTTCAGTGGACGCTCGAGGCCAATCTCACGCGCGACCTCGGAATTAGCTACAATTCAAAAAGCGAGATCGACGGCATCTCGCCCGGCAACTGGGTGTTCTCGACCCCTGCAGGCGAGCTGAATGCGAACGACCCGTGGGCGTACCTCGATGCGAATGGCAACCCCACCGCCGTTATCAGTGGCGTGAGCACCCCGACCGGCAGCATCGTCAACGACTCCAACGACCCTTCCCTGGAGTCCGACGACTTCTACGAAACGATATCCGGGTCGGCGTCGGCCTCGTACACCCAACTCGTCTACTACCACGACGGGGACTATGGATTTGCACCATACAACCCGTCGTTCTCCGACAGTGGTGGGGTTGTCGATCCCTGGTACTACAGTTACTTCGACAGCGCGTCGATCACCCTCACCAACTCGGTCAAGGCCGACAATCCCATCGGCATTAATTTCTCCGGATTGACCAGCGGCAACGTCACGATCAACTCGAACGCTCCGGTCATCTTGTCCGGCGCGATCGTCAACCCCAACGGCACGACGACGATCACCGCGCAGGGGAGCATCACGAATCTTGCGGGCGCTTCCCTGGTTTCGAACGACCTGACGCTCAAGGCGACGGGGGGCAGCAGCACAGTTCAAGCTGTGCCGGCCGGCGCGCAGCAGCTCTGGAATCGCGCGACCGGCGGCACCTTCACGCTCTTGGTAACCGTGAATGGCCAGATCGAGACGGCTGGCCCGCTGGCCTATAACGCCACCGCGCCCGAGCTCCAAGCTGCTCTCGATGCCCTCCCGGGCGTGCAGGCCACTGTGACCGGCGTGGGCACGGCGACTGACCCCTGGCTGATCAGCGGCGTGTCGGGGCTTACCGCCAACGATCAGGGACTCGAGGGGGGCAGCGGCACCGTGGGAACCGTCGCAGACGGAGAGCAGCGGCTGTGGAATACGGCCAGTGGCGGCATGTTCACGATCACCGCGACCGTCAATGGGACGGCCGAGACCACCGGCACCCTGGCTTACAATGCCGATTCGGGCGCCGTGCAGACGGCCCTCAACACGCTGGCCGGCGTCCAGGTCACGGTGACCGGCGCGGGCACCGCGGTGAACCCCTGGGTCATCATCGGCACCGGCGTTTCCAACCTCGCCACCAACGACGCCGGTTTGTCCTACCAGAGCACGCAGCAAGCCGAGCCCGCCGGGGCCTTGGAGTTATTCAACGACGCCACCGCGGGAACGTTCACGATCTCCGCCGTCGCGAGCGGCACGACCGAGGTCACGTATCCGCTCGACTTCAACACCAGCGCCGATTCGGTGCAAGCGGCGCTCGACTCGCTCGCCGGCGTGCAGGCCACCGTGACCGGCGGGGGTTCCGGCGGCGACCCGTGGATCATCACCGGCACCGGGTTCTCGTATCTTTCGGTCAACGATTCGAGCGTGACCACGACGATCCAGGCTGCGCCCGCCGGAGCGAGCGAACTGTTCATCAGCAATGCGACCGGCGGTACCTTCACGATCTCAGCCACCACGAGCGGCGGCACTGAGACTACCGCCAGCGTCAACTACAGCGCCACGGCCGCGGACGTCCAGACGGCGCTCAATAAACTCAAGGGTGTGACGACTTCGGTGACCGGCTCGGGCACCGCCGCCGATCCCTGGATCATCAGCGGCACCGGCTTCGCCGCATTGTCCGTTACCGACTCGTTGATGGGCACCGGGGCCACGAGCACGCTTACGGCCGTGCCCTCGGGGGCACAGCAGTTGTCGAACAGCAGCAACACCGGCGCGTTCACGATCCAGATGACTGTGAACAGCGTGCCACGGCAGGCAAACCTTCCCGCGGACGTCACCGCCGCGGGATTGCAGGCTGCCCTGGACGGGATGGACTCGAGCGTTTCGGCGACGGTGACCGGGCTGGGCACGACCGCCGACCCGTGGTTAATCAGCGGCTCCGGGGTTTCGACGATTACCGCGGTCCCGTTCGGCGTGTCCGGGGGCAGCAGCACGCTCGAGCCAACGCCTGCGGGAGCACTCCAGCTCTGGAACAGCGCGACCGACGGCACGTTCGAGATCACCGCGACAGTGAGCGGCACGCCCGAGAGCGCCACCGTCCCCTTCAATGCCACCGCTGCCGCGCTCGAGGCGGCCCTGCCCGGCGTGACCGTGACCGGCCTCGGCACCGCCGCTGATCCCTGGCTCTTTTCCGGCACCGGATTGTCTCAGATCACTACCGATGACTCTGGCCTCTCGGGCAGCAGCACGATTCAGTTCGTGCCTTTCGTCCAGGAGGAGCTTTCGAATGATGCCAGCAGCGACACCTTCACGATCTCGGCGGCGGTCAACGGCTCGACCGAGACGACCGGCGCCATCGATTACAACGCTTCCGCCACGAGTGTGGAAAACGCCCTGAACAAGCTGCCTGGCGTGCAGGTCACGGTGAGCGGCACTGGCAAGGCAGCCGACCCCTGGCTCATCGTCGGCACCGGCTTCGCGTCACTGGAGACCACCGACTCGTTCCCGGTCGGCGAGAAGAGCACGATCCAGCCCGTTCCGCCCGGGCCGCAACAGTTGTGGACCACGGCTTCCGGCGGCGACTTGACGATTCAGATGACCGTCGACAACCAGGTGCGGACGGCCACCTTCGCCTACGATGCCAGCGCCGCGACGGTCGAGGCTGCCCTTGACGGAATGGACCCCAGCATCGCCGCGCAGGTGACCGGCCGGGGCACTGCCGGCGACCCCTGGCTGATCAGCGGTTCCGGCGTGTCGGCGCTCACGGTCGTCCCATTCGGCCTGACTGGCGGCAGCAGCACGCTACGCGCCGTGCCCGCCAATTCCCAGCTCCTCTGGAACACCGCCACCGGCGGGACGTTCACGGCGACGCTGTATGTTGAATTCCAGCCTGAGACAACCGGCGCGATTCCGTATAACGCCTGCGCCACGATTCTTGCCGCAGCGCTGAGCGAGCTGACCGGCGGGCCGGTCGGCGTGACCGGCGGGGGCACCGCCACTGATCCCTGGGTCATCAGCGGACTCGACTCGGCTTTGACGACGGACGACTCCGGCCTGGCTGGCGGGGTCATCGGCAGCGCCGCCGCGCCGCTGAACCTGCAAACAACAGCCTTGGGCGTCCTGAACGCTCAGGCGGGAAACCAGGGCGTGTACCTGAACCTGAGCTCGGGGGCGCTCATCGACCAGGTCACCGCCGGAACGGCGGCCAGCAGCTACGGCGACGTGGTCTTGAGCAGCACCGGCGATCTGGATCCGGCGCCCGGTCTGTCGGCCGGCACGATCAACGTCACCGGCGACAATCTCACGCTCACGAGCACTCAAGGCGGCGTCGGTGTGACCGCGCCGCTGGACTTGAGCGCCAACGGCACGCTGCTGGCGGACGGCGGCACAATGGGGGGAGCGCTCACCGCCAGCGCCCTGAATAATATCAGCGTGGAGCAAGACACTGGCGATCTCATTGTCAACACGATCTCCTCAACCGCCGGCGACGTCGTCGTGGATGTCACGAACGGTGGGATACTTGACGCCCGCAGCCAGACGCCGGCCCAGGTGCTTTCCGACGCCCAGATCGAGCAGGTCTGGTCAAACTTGCAGTTGAGGAACGACGACGGCACCCCGAACACGCCGTCGAGCGCCGCCCTGAACGATGATCAAACCATCGCCGTCTTCGAGAACCAGGTCGACGTCAATTACCTCCAGTACTGGCAGCTACTCGATAACGGCACGGTGCAAAACGGCGTTTACAGCTTGAATTCCACGGACACACCAGCCGGCCAGATGGCCCTGCAACTGTTCCGGCCGAGGACGGTCGCTTCGCTCGAGGCCGCGGATAACGACAGCAACCCGGCCGATGCCGACCCAACCGATGCCCAGATCGAAGCCTACGCCCTCGGCCTTTACCAGCAGACGGTGACTTTCCTCAATAACAACCTTCCCGCCAATTGGATGAATCTGCCGGACTTCCAGACATTTAACCCCAACTACCAGTACACCGCGACCCCCGCCCAGGTAACCGCCCTCACCCAGAACTCGGGCTGGACCTATGCCGAGCTGACATATACGGTCAGTGCGACTGGCCTGTCATCCGGGGCCACCAGCACGCCTGTGGGCACGACCACCCCGAACGTCTCCGGGCACAGCGTGACGCTCGTTGCCAGCGACGGCGTCGGCGAGCTCGCCGCGCCCGTCCCCGTCAGCCTGATGGATCTGCAGAACGGCACACTTAACGAGGCGCAAAAAGCAGCCCTGGCGCTGGCGACGGCCCCGGGCGATGTGGTGGCGCAAGGCACGAATAGCATGGGCAACCCCGTGACCTTCGAGCTCGGCCAGCAGCCGGCGGGGGACACGCTCACGGGTCTCAGCCTCACGCAAACCGCGCCGCTGTTTGTCGCCGCCACCGGCACCTTCAATGCCACGGCCGGGAGCAGCGTCTACCTGCAGAGCCCCGGGAGCACAGGCCAGGACCTTGCCATTGGCCAGGTGAAAGCCGGCGGAGACGTCAATATCACGGCGCCACAAAGTATCCAAAGCGCAGGAACTTCGAGCCCACAGATCTTCACGCCGGGCAACGTGACCCTTCTTGCCGGCACGGGCGACCTGGGAACCAACGCGAGTACTCCGCTGGTCGTTAAGTATGGCGGGCTGATTGAGTCGGCCAACGCGGGGCAGGACATTTATCTCCAGCAGAATGGTGGAGATCTGAATTTTGACCGCATCGTGGCGAACGGCACGGTGCAGCTCACGGACTTGAACGGCGGTCTCTATCAGCGGATCACCGATCTGCCTCTGGTCGCCAGCTCGCTCACGTTCAACGTCACGAACGGGGTCAACGGATTCGATCCGTCTACTGGAATGGTTGTTCCGCTCGAGATCCAGCTCAGCTCGCCGGCAACCATCGTCGGCCAGGCAGGCGACAGCATCGACATCAACAGCACTCAGGGCTCGCTCACGGTGGGCGGGCCGACTGCCATCGACCGCGTCACGATGGAGGGACTGAATTCCCGCTCGGGCGACGTCACTCTCGAGTCGGCACTTTCAATCCTGGACGGCATCGACCGCTCGAGCGGTGACCAGACCGCCGATATTACGGGCAACAACATCAAGCTGACCACGGGAGGGACGACGGGCGATATCGGCTCCTCCCCCGCGGCCCCCTTGTATATCAATTCGCGGAGCAAGCTAACGGCCACGACGAACCAGAACGCCTACCTCGTCGAGACGCTGGGTAATCTGACGCTCTACCAGGTCAATGCCTTGTTCGGCACGGTGTTTCTGACGGTGCCCTCGGGGAGCATTATCAACGGCAACAGCGGAGGTCCGAACGTCGTCGCCGTCAATGCCTACCTCTCGGCGAGCCAGAACGTCGGCACGACCTCGTTACCGGTCGACACGCAAGTCAGTTACCTCGAGGGAAACGCCACGACCGGAACGTTCATCGTCAGCAACGCCGGGGCGGCTTTCGTTGGCGGGTTCATGGGCGGGAACGTCTCCGGAGACGCCGTGCAAGCGGGCGGCGAGGTCCTGATCACGGCGCACAGTCCCGTGACCGTTATGCAAAACGTGATCACTAACGCAAACATCTACCTCACCGCCACCGACGTTGCCAACGAAATAGATGATGTCACCATCCAGTCCGGAGTGACCGTCCAATCGGCCGGCACGTACGTGAGCGGGGTGCTACAGCCCGGCACCGGCAACGTCTTTCTGCAGGGCGGCGACAGCGTGATCATCGACGCGGGCGCCACCGTCCTGGCGGCAAACACGGTCACCATCCAGGACAACTACATGGAAAACGATGGGGACACGTCGGGGCTCACAATGGTGCTCGACGGCACCGTGAGCGCGCTGCAGACCGACATCGACGGCAGCCCCTACGGCGACACCTTCGACCTCGGAGGTGTGTTCTACGGTGAAGTGTCGGTCCAGGGCGGCGCCGGCAACGACACGATCAATGTCAATCCGGCCGGCATTGAGAACACATTGACCGTGAACGCCGGCGGCGGCGGCAGCAACCGGCTGATCGTCGACGACTCCGGCAACATGACCACCAGCTACTCTGACGTCGTTGTCACCAATGACAGCATCACCGGCTTCGGTCCTGGCGTTATCGACTATTCTGCCACCGGGCGCTTCAGCGACCCGAGCGGCAACGACGGCATCCTGCTGATCGGGCCGGGCGTGGGCGGGAGCACGTTTAACGTCCAGAGCACGCTCGCGGGGAGCACCACCGAAATTCAGACTCTCGGCGCGGACAACACCTTCAACGTGGGCAGCAAGGAGCCCATGACGCGCGGCATCGTGGACAACATCGAGGGAGCCCTTACTGTCGCCGGAAATGGCGCCGATACGATGAACGTCGATGACACCGGCAGCACGACGGCTAAGACCGGCACGCTCTCCGCCACGACCCTGACCGGCATGAATATGGGGCCGTCGGGAATCACTTTCTCCGGTCTGGCGACCCTCAATATCTCGCTGGGCTCGGGTGGCACGATGGGCAACACGTTCAACATTGCCGTCGCTGCCGGCACGAACCTGCCCGCCAACACGACGATCAACGCCGGCTCCGGCGGCCACGACATGATAAACACCTCGTGGGCAGGGGACTACAACGGCGGTCTCCGCCTTTCTGGGTTCGCGACGTCGACGATCACGGTCGGCGGCAACCTCAATGGCTCTCTTTTCTTGAGCAACCCCGGTTCAATCAAGTCGATCACGATCGGCGGCTCACTGACCGCCTCGGGCGTGCTCGAAGTGTCGAACGCGGCTGACCAGCAGGTCCCGCCCGTACCCACGGGGCTGCTCGGCAACATCGGCACGATGACCGTCGGCGGCTCGATCGCCGGGCGGGTCCAGGTCTCGGGCGATATCACCACCCTGGACGTCGGGCCGGCCAACACGGCCACCACGAGCGGCAAGAACGACATCTCGGGCCAGGTGATCGTGGGCGGCTCGCTCTCAACCGCGAGCGTCTCCGGCAATGTCTCGGGGCTGATCCAGACGGAGTTCACTTGCAACAGTCTCTTCATCGGCGGGTCACTGACCCGGACCGGGATCGTCGCAGTTTCGACTTCACCTATTCCGAAAGTGATTTCCGCGGTCGCGAATCTCAACATCCTGACGATCGGTCAGGACCTCGCCGGTACGCTGACCGTCCCCGGCACGCTGGGAACTGCCGCTGTCGGGGGTTCGATCTCTTACACGGGCGTCATGACCGCCGGCAACCTCAACAGTCTGATGATCCGGAACGACATGGGCGGCGAGGTCGATGTCTTGGGGATGCTCAAAACGATGACAGTCGATGGCGGGACGCCAGGGAAAGTGGCGGCAAGCCAGATCGGGACGATCGGCGTATACGCTGGCTACGGGCCGGTGGTTGGCCAGATCGAGGAATACGGCGTCCAGCGTCTGATCGATGCGACGGTTCCCTCCGCGCCGTTCCCGACCCCTGCCGCGATGCCGCAGCCGGCCCCTTCGCCGTCACCGGCGGGGGTCACCTTCCAGTATTTCTATGAGGGCCAGATCAGCCCGTTGATTGAAGGGACAAGCAGCACATCCGTGAGCCAGGCCTACCCTCAATTGACAATCCGCGTCAGTAATCAGACTGGGAGCACCGCACCGGATCAGTTCGATCTGAGCTTGGTTACCTACAACGACTCGGCCAAATTCAACCTCGCGCGGCTCGACGCCACCGGCAACTCGGGCGTCTCGGGGATCCGCAATGTGGCCGTGGAAGGCGACATCTTGAGCACGATCACCCCGGCGGCCTCGTCGTTCTTCGGCGCAGACTCGTCCCCGGCGGGCGTTTACTTGCCGCACGACAACCTGGCCGGCGTGAGCGTGCGGGGTTATGTGCCGCTTCACAGCATCGCCGCGAGGAGCATCCAGGCGGTGGCTTTCGGCTTGATGAGGCCCTTCGGTAGTGGCCCCATGATGACCGGGGCCCAGGCCACTGCATCCTATGCATCCGCACTTCTGGCGCCGGGCACCTTGATCGTCCAGGCCGGCTCAGTCAATGGTTCGACGACGGAGACCTTCCGCGTTCCGTTCTCGGACACCTCCCAGGTCGGCTTCTTCATGGACGATACTCCGGGAAGCGGCGCTTTCGACAACCAGAACGTCGCGTTCACAGTTCAGGGAGTGAGCACGCCTGACAGCTCCGGCACGGCCAACATCGTCACGCCGAGCAACGCAGCCCGCGGCTCCGTGATTGCGCTCATCACGGTCGCCGAGACTTTCGGTCCGAAAGGCAGTCTCGATCATTCGGTCATCGAGACCATCAGCCTGCGCGGTGACGGCGGCTCGATCCAGACCCTTCAGACCATTGGCAGCTCGGCCGCCAACACACAGACCAAGGCGCCCTTCACGCCGTCCATTTCCAGCACGGGCCCCCTGGGAGACGTGATCATTCAGGGACCATTGCCCGACGTGACGGCCCCGAGCATATTCGGCTCGCTCCTTCCCAGCGGTCCGATCCCGGCCACCACGATCATCCGGACGACCGGCCTCCGGACCGACCCGATCACCGGCGCCGTGTCGGAGGTGCCCGCCGACCTGGGCCGGGTCTACGTCACCACGTCGCCTTCGTCGCGGGTTCCCATCGAGACGACGACCCTCATAGAGGCCAACGGCACCGGTTCTCGCCGGCCAGATCATCTGCGGCGGCAACCTGATCAGCCAGGTCGTCGCCAACGGCGGAATGACGGGAACCATTACCACCTACGGCTCGGTTATCGGCAACATCACCGTTAACGGCACGATGAGTGGGCGGGTCGTGACCATCGTCAACATCAACGGGAATGTCACGATCAACGGCCCCGTACAGAACGGCGTCATCGCCTCAAATGGCTCGATCAATGGCGCCCTGGTGATCGGTGGGCCGCTCTCGGGCGGTCAGATCCTGTCGGCGGGCAACATGAACGGCAACATCACCATCAAGGGATCTCTCGCGAGCGGGCGCATCGCCGCCTTGGGTTCGATCAACGGCAACCTGACGATCGACGGATCGATCGACAGCCAGAGCACCCTCCTCTCGGGTGGCTCCATCGGCAGCAAGGCCAACGGCACCGCGCTCTTTGTCGGTAACATCGATGGTATCGTGGCCGCGGTAGAGTCGATCGACGTCGGCCAGATCGGCACGACGAACATGGCGCTGTATTACAAGGCGAACGATGCGCTCGACGCCGCCGAGATCGATGCCATCTTCAGCCAGGGCGTGTCTCCCCTGAGCCCCACCGACTTGTTCGATAAGACAACGCCCTTGGATCTGGCTAACCTGAGCCAGATCCTGACGAACCTGAGCTCCTCGAAAGTCGTCACCGTCAACAATCAGAAGAGACTGGCGCTATGAGCTTCCGCCAGGGATGTGGCGGCGATGCGCCGGGAGGAGAACCGGGCGTCGCGACGGCGTCATGGTCCGGATGAGCAGCCTGATCCGCCGGCGCACCAGCCGAACCATCTTTCACCGGCCCTTGCTCTGCCTTACCAGCGGCCGGTTTGCGTTCTATCCACTGTTCTGAGCTAGGATCCGTCGTGCTTGCCATGCTGATGGTTCCCACTTCTATGCCTGACTCACCGTGAGAGTCCGGCGCGCACACAGCAATCACCTGCTGCCTGGACCTTCATGCAGATCGGATGCCGCGCGATTCCTGGAGCGGGTTCTCACCCGGCCGGGTCACACGGTTCAGTTGGCGACCAACCGGCGCGAGGCGCTCACCCTGGCGGAAGAAGGGCATATCGACCTGCTGCTTCTGGACGTGCACATGCCTGAGCTGGCTCATCTTCCAAGAAATCTCGTGATTCCGGCGCGAACATCTCTCGCGGCTCCGGCCTCTTTCAATTACGGACGCGATGACGAACGGACCGAAGGCCTTGAGAATATTGGAGGTGATCATGACGTCGGATCGGCTGAAACGCGCGACCTCGATCCAGGGTTTCGGGGTCGTGGTGTAAAGGCAGCATATCGGCCTTTTAAGCCGGGAGGTGGGGGTTCAAATCCCTCCGGCCCCAGTTGCGGCACGGCCGCGACAGAGCGGGAATTGTTTCTCGGCCCGTAGTTCAACGGCAGAACACTCGGCTGATAACCGGGAGACGTAGGTTCAACTCCTTCCGGGCCGATTCGATCGCCGCTCGGCTCCAACTTACTTCGATGCGGCGCCCTCGGTGATCTTGAAGGAATCGAGGAACTTTTTGACGTCGGCGGAGTGATCCTCTTCCCGCGCGTAGGCCTCTCGCCGACGAATTCATCGGTACGAAGGAAAAAACCAAAAATCGGCGCGAACATCCGGGTGAGCTGCTGCGTCCATGAGGTAGAAGGCAATTAGACCCTGAGGCCGATCGCGGCAACGAGACTTCAATGAACGGCATGTTGTCAGAACTGAATTTGCTATCCCAAACGAGTGAGGCGAAGGATGATGCCGGTCGCTCGGCGAGTCCCCAGCCGAATTACACGCTGCGTTGTTGACACTTGGCCCATCACGACTTCCCGAAGCTGTGATCAAGGCCCGGTGTCACGAAGCACCGGGCCTTTTTGTTTGGTGGGGCGGCGGCGCGCCGCGACGAAGTGCGACCTCAATTCAATTCAAGCATTGCGAATCTCGGGACCAAAGCTCTAGTGGCAGAGCGCCTGGCTCTTAACCAGGTGGGTGAGGGTTCGAGCCCCTCTGGTCCCATTCAGTCACTCAGTCCGTCTGATCTGATCGATGCACTGGTGGTCCAGCGGCGAGGACACCGCACCCGTAATGCGGCGACGTGGGTTCGAGTCCCACCCGGTGCTCTCTCGGTTTCGATTCCTTGACAATTCGGCTTCGGTCAACTGTGCCCATGTTGTAGTGGTAGCCTACTGCCTTGCCATGGCGGAAGCGCGGGTTCGACTCCCGCTGGGCACTTGAGAGCGGGATGTAGGATAGCCTGGGTAATCCGCCTGCTTCGGGAGCAGGAGATCGCCGGTTCAAATCCGGCCATCCCGAGTGATACCGGTGTGGCCTAACGGTAAGGCGGCGCCCTGTTAAGGCGACGATTGGAGGTTCGACTCCTTCCGCCGGTGCTTCAGAACGCAGTGCTGTCAGGTTCGACGAAATGTTCGCGAGCGGCAATGCATGACTCGGTCTGCAAGAAGGAAGGGCAAGCCGATGGGTGACGGCACCTGATTCGAAATCAGGCGAGCGATGAGCCTTGAGGGTTCGACTCCCTCTCCTTCCGCTCTAGGCGATCAAGAGCGCTGCGGGATTGGTCTAGCGGCACGACTCCTGGCTTCCAACCAGGCGACCGGGGTTCGATTCCCCGATCCCGCTTAGGAAATTGATTGATCGATCCAGAATCGATCAATCAATAGAAGCTTCTCTGGCCGAGCGGCCAGGCACGGGCTTCCCAAGTCTGACAGGCGGGTTCGACTCCCGCGAGGCGCTCTGTACTCTTCACTCGGGAATCGGCTAACTGGCAGGCTGCCTGACTTTGAATCAGGTGGTGGAGGTTCGAATCCTTCTTCCCGAATTAGATCGACGCAATGACACGACTCCGGGGCGGTTGCTGTTGGTAGCAACACCACGCTCTGAACGTGGAGGCCGCTGGTTCGATTCCAGCCCCCGGAACTGACACTTGGCTCGGTAGGCAACCGGCAGACCACTCTCGCTCAGAACGAGAGATGCTGAGGGTTCGAATCCCTCCTGAGCCATTACATTGCGAAGCGCACGAACGGATTACCCCGCAATTCAAAATCTAAAATCCAAAATCTAAAATGTGAACGCCTTTGCGGAGCAGCCCGGAGTGCTCGCCACCCTGTCAAGGTGGCATTGCAACCCCACAGAATGCCTAGTAAAATAGGCTCTTGTGGGGTTTTTCTTTTGGCCTAGTACCCAAAAAGTATCCATTTTCGGAGTCGACCCATGCGGCGGCCATACTGGCGAGAGCAGTCCGGCACCTGGGTGGTTAAACAGCCTGGGGGCAGGCTCAAGACCCTTGGCAAGGACCCGCACGGCGCGAAGCGCAAACACCCGCCCAAAAAGATCGTCGATGCCTGGCACACCCTCGAGCGGCAGACCAATCCGAAGCCGGAGAACATGCTGTTTGCCGAGGTGGCCGGCAAATACATCGAGTACCTGACCAACCCAAAGACAAAGCAGACCGCCCGCGAGCATCTCGACTGGTTCAAGGCTTTCGTCGGAAACCGGAAGGTGTCCGACCTCCGCGTCCATCACGTCAACGAATACCTGAAGACCAAAGCATCGTGGTCGGATTCCACGAAGGCGACGGCCATCAACCGCATCACCTCCGCCCTCAGCCACGCCGTCACCGAAGGCCACATCGCGGATCACCACGTCAAGTTTGCGCGCGGCAAGAAACCGAAATACTCGCGGCGCGAGACGATTCCGACCGACGCCCAGCAGAGAAAGCTGGAGGATGCCGCCCATCCCGAACTGAAACGCATCCTGGCGGCGCTGCGGGAATCGGGATGCCGCCCCGGCGAGCTGTGCGCCGTCACCATCGACAAGGTGATTCTCAAAGAGCGCGTGATGACCGTTCCCAACAAGACGGCGAAGACGACCGGCAACAAAGAGCGGAACGTGTACATGTCGAAACCCCTGGCTAAATTGATCCGGTCAGCCATCGGCGGACGCACGGAGGGGCATGTGTTCCTGAACGCCAAAGGCCGCCCGTGGCGGCCGGACATCATCGGGCAGGCGGTGCGAAGAATCAGGATCGAGCTGGGCTTGCCGGACAACGCCGTGACCTATTCGATACGGCATGGCTACATCTCGAGCGCGGTCAATGACACGGACGCCAACGTTGCCCTCGTTGCCCGCCAGGTCGGCCACAGCAATCTGAACACGATGCTCAGGAATTACCTGCATGAATCGCCGGAAGCCATGCGCCGGACGGTGGACAAGATTTCCAGGAAGGAGAAGGGCAGGCGCGTCGCGAAGGGCGGCTGAGGAGCCGGGGCCGTCCTTTCTCCGGCACAACAACAAAGAAGGCCGGGTCAAGTCCCGGCCTCCGCCTCCACCTTGACGCTTTCCAAGAACAGCTCCAGATCTTCGACGCGGATCGAGATTTTCCCGCGGCGGCCGCGGCGGCCGATACGCCGATGGGGCACGCGTCCTTCCTCCACCAGGGCATAGGCCAGCGACAAGCTGATTTCAGCCCGTTCAGCGAACTCTTTAACGGTCACGTTCAAGCCCTTCCTTTCCCTTGTTCGAGCCGCGATCAGCGGCAGCACCGAGCGCCTTCTGGTAGTCGGCGGATGGGTTGATCCCCTCGGGACTTGTCGGAGTTTCACGAGGGAGAGGGTCTCTCGCCGCCTCATGCATGACGCGGCCCTGGTCCGCGAAGGTTAGCCCGCGTTCCATGTATTTGCCCCAATCGACATAATCTTCGATCAACGATTCGCATTCGACGACTGGCAATTCATGGAACGGATAACCTCCTTCACCGCGTGTATACATCGATCCGGTAGCCTGCTCTTCTGCATCGACATAGGTATCACGCTTGATGCGGTCGAGCTCGGCCGCCAATTCCTTGCGGGATTGGTCGTCTATGGAGAGCTTGGACATCCAGTCGTCGCGCCCTGGTGTGTTGGGGTCGAGATGGCGGTCGTAATTGTCTTCCGCCAGCTCCGGCATGCGCGCCGCCGGTTGCGCTGCCTCGGAGCGCTGCCGCTCCACCGTGTCACGATATTGCTCCAGCAATTGCCCAATATCGTCCGCCGTGAACTGCTCCCAGGACGCCAGGCCGAGCGTGCGACTTGTCGCGTCAACGAATCTCTCAAACGAAACCTTATGCCGCGCACCGTGCTCGGCCAGATAGCCGGTCTTATCTACCGCATTCAAATCCTCCCATGTTTTCCCGCTGTCGGCGTGCCCGTCGTGGCGCCACTCGTGTGGCAGATTAGCGACGATTCGATCGAATTCATCGGGCGCGCCGTTGGTCCGTAAGTTCGCGACAGCCTCCGTGAACGCCTTCAGCTCGGCGAGCGAGGGCATCTCCGCGAAGCGTTTCTGATTGGCCGGGTCGAGTCGCTCCCAGAACTCCATCAGTTCCGGCATGTCGATGGCCGTGCAGTATTCATGCGAGGGTATGCGGGCGACAGCCAGCTCGTAAGCATTCAACTGGCCGCCAATGAGCCGTGCCCGATCGTCGCGGCTGACGCCGTCCCAATCGACCCAGTGGCGCAGATTATCGAACCTCGACCATTCCGAAAGTTCGCTCCAAGCCGTTCGCTCCGGCGGATGCGTGCTCTCAAACTCGGCGGACTTCAACGCCTCAACCTGCATCCGCGCCCGGTCCGCCGCACCCGGCATGCTGGACTCTGGCGGCGAAGTCAAATGCGGCATTTCCCATCCCTCCGGAAAGTACGCCCCGGAGCCGACGATCTCCCAGTATCTGTCTTCGCGCTGGGCATCGGATTCCCGAGCCAAACGTTCTCCAGCCATTGGACAGATCTCCCCTTGCTTGCTTCCGGCGTCCAATTACGCCGGGCTTTCTCACATTCCGATGCGACAGCGTCAGTTCTCGCTCGGCTGATACCGATGTTCCCGCAACTCCGCTTCGGCCTCGTACATGGCCGCGAGGACGATGAATAACACTTTGCCTATCAATTCAACCCGCGACTTCTCCGGGTCGAAGATATGCAAATTCAGGATTTCAACGGTGGCCTCGTAGGCGCGATGATAGCGCGGGCCTTCCTCGGTCATCGGGAGTTCCTCCCCGCCCGGCACGGTGCGGCATTATGGCGCCATGCGGCGACCGTCCGCACGGCCGATCTCAGTACCTCGCACAGCCACGCGCCGAGCCGGTAGTAGAAATCCCCGATGACGTAGAGGAAGGGGAGGGCGATCAGAAACGTCATAAGCTCTGCCATAGCGATTGCTCCCTGGGTTACCTCGAACGCTCGTTATCATTTGCATGGCCGTTGCCTTACTCGTTGCCCGGCTGGCGCCGGTTGCGGTCAGCCATCTCACTCGGCCACGGGTACAGCGGAGGGCTGGCCGCGGAATCAGACGGGTCTACGCGCTCACGCTGTGTTCCCTAGCACCCGTCCTGCACCGAAGCGGTACGATCTCCTCAGTTGTCGCTCGGCTCCGTTCGTCCTCGGTTTAACTCATCCGCCGCCGCATCCATCGCCCTGAGGATCGTGCCCAGGATTCGCTCGTAGAGAAGTTCCTTCGGCTGCGACGGGTCAAAATGCAAGTTGAGAATCTCAGCCGCTGCAGCGGCGCTGTAATCGAACCTCGGGCCGTTACCGCTGTTCATCTGGCCGGGTTGATATTGGTCTCCCATGGCGGATAGCCCCCTGTCGCTGCGGTCGTCTTGCCGCATCATCGAATCCACTTGTACCTGCGGTATTTCCTGGGCATGGTCTCCCAGGTGGTGGTGTTCTCGATGCGGGTAAAAAGCTCGATCGCCTGAAGCGCGGTCATGGTTGCACCGCAGCCCGGACACCGAATCGTGTCATCCCCTTTTTCTCCCTCGATGATCAGCTCGGCGCCGCAATGGGAGCAGTAGCCGTTGGACGGCTCCTTGAAGGGATAGCTGTTCCGCCTGACCGTCGTGCCCTTCAGCCGCCAGGGCTCTGCGGCCAGGAGCCCGGCGATTCTTTTCTCGGCTTCCGTCAACGCCGCCGCGATCCTCTCTTTTTCCCGCTGCTCGGCGCGCAGCCTGTCCCACAGCTCAGCCACCGCGGCGCCGGTCGACATGGGCTTTTCGACGATCTTCTCGACGTACACCGGTTTCTCAACCGTCCTGACGACCGCCGCCGTGCTGTACGCTCCCGCCAGCCACGCCCCGGCGAGGACGAGCGGGACCAGAATCACCGGCACAACCCCGATGCGTTTCACCAGCTTGATGGAATCGCCCACCGGCGCAATTCTGATCCGCTTCGCCAGCTTGACAGAGACGCCGATCGCCACGCCGGCGACCGCCAACACGATGAGGACCGTGCGCTGGTCGAGCGTGCGGATGTAGTTCAACGCATCGGTGGCTAGTTTCTCGATCATGGTTCTTATCTCCCCGATTGGAAGCACGATTAGCGGGCCATGCCCTTGTCTTTATCGTCGCCGCGGACACTCGCGCGGCTGTCAGCCTGCTGGTCGAGCATCTCGCTGTACCCGTGGAAATTGCCTTGCTCGGCGGTCACCTGCTGCTGCGTGGGGTTCATCGGCGTACCCGCTTCAGCCATATGCTCGGGTTTGCCGAAATAGGTTTCATTCACCGTCTGGCGCACGTCCTTGATGCCCTCGCGCCACATGGCGGCCAGTTGACCCGCGAATGAGGGCTGCTGCGCGGCCCATTCGTTACGTTTTGCGATAGCCCGCCGCAGTAGCGACGGCTCTTTCTTGTCCTGTGAGGCCGCAGGATTGGCGGCCATGTCATCCTGAGCATGCTTGATGACCGATTTCTGGATGTCTGACATGGCTCCCCCTATCTCGAAATACCCTGATCCGGGGCTTGCCCGCGACCTTGCGACATCGCCGCCTGCCGGCTGAGCGCTTCCGCATAGCTCGGCTTCACAACCACCGGCGCATCCATTGCCTTCTCGCCCGCATTGGCGGAACGCAATTCCTCCAGTCCAAGCCTGGCCATGTTGGCCAGGGCGTTTTCACCTAGTTTTGCCATTGCGAAACTCCTCTCAGTGGGATGACTGACTGACCTCGAAACACATGACTCACCAACCCGAACCGCCACGGTGCAGCTCGCGCATCTGCATCGCCTCCCATTGGGCATCGCGCATGGCGCGTTGCGCGCCGCAAGGGTCGCGCATTCTGTCGCCAGCACAATCAGAAGCGACACGATCTCCGCCATGACGAACTTCGCCAGCGGCTTTGAGATCGTCGAAAGCCATACCGCCGCGAAGAAGCAGATGAAGACCTCGGCCAGCCGCGCCACGAACTCGCTGGCCATCCACCCAAAAACATAGGGGTAGCCTTGATACCGGGAGTGGACGGACGCCCAAGCGGTGAGCCGCCTGTAGGCCACCATCACCATCCACGGCAGGATGTACCACGCCAGCAGCGGGCACTTCGCAAAGCCCGCATAGAAAACCATCAAGACTGCGGCCAGCGGGTATGCCGTGAAAGCGTGCGAGCCGAAGCGTGAGCGTAGGAACGGCGTGATGCAAGCGACGTGGATGCCGGCGAGCGTGAACATCACGTTCACCATATCGGCAGGCCGCGATTCCTTCATTTCAGGCGATTGGGGAGGCATGTTTCACCGTTGGAAAAAATTGACAAACTGTGACCAGCGCTCCCGGAGCGATCGGGAGCGCGCGACGGCGTGAGCCGGCATGGCCGGCGGGTCGAGATCGAGGCCGCTCATCACCCCGGCGATGGTTTCGATGAGCATTTCCGACGTGTCCCACTTCCGGTCGGGGAGGTAGTGTGCGATGTGGCAAAACGCCTCTTCCCAATGCTCCTGATCGGCCGTGGCGACGGCGACGGCGTAAGCCCGCTCCATCACCATGCTGCAATAGCCCCGCCGCCACGACTCGTCTCGCAGATCATCCCGGCATCGCGGCGCGCTGGAGACGAATCTCAGCACCGCCGCCGGCGTTACGGGGTCGTCTGCCATCCCGATCAGGCAGCACGCATATTTGGTCATTTTGGCGCAGCCCTCCCGCCAGAAGACGTAATGCGGGATGGTATCCATCGGGTCGGTCGTTTCGGTCGTCATGAGCACTCTCCTCAAGGCGGCGTAGTGCCGGTATCAGCGAACAGAATTCGGCGAACCGCTACTGTCCGAACGCCACATTTCTTGTGTGGGCCTTCTTGACGTCTCGCAGCAGTTCCGTTGGTTCATGAATATCCTCGCGCGAGGATACGTATTCCGTGCGCACACTCTCCAATGGGCGGCGATTGGCCGCTATCGGTAATTGAATGAGCGAAAATCAACTATCGTGTAACGTCGATATCCGGATGGATTGGGGTATCTCTCTGACGCTTTAGTTCCTCGTCAATTCTTGAGAGAACGTATTGATTCCACGTCATCTTGGGCGCTTCCTTGATTTCGCCCTTTTTGTACAGTGTTCTCTTCGACTTCTCGAAGTCATACACATCGACCACAGCGAGTTCCTTTCTCCTTGGAACAAGTTTCGGGAATGTAGCTTGGCATCCACGCGTGCGCAAGCGGCATAGCTGAACCACTCTCGACCGCTGAAAAAACTCCCAGACTGAATCCGGCCATCCGCTACTGTTGGAACGCCACCCGCAGATAACTCTGGCCGTTCGAGAACAACTGCCCCGAGCGCAGGACGATGGCCTCGGCGATGTTGCCGTTCAGTTTCCCGCCGGTCTTCAGCCCGTGCATGAAATGCCGGGGCTCGAGACAGGGTTCTACCTGCTCCCCCCAGCCGGCGTTGCCGCCGCCGCTGCTGAAAATCTCCTCTCCCATCGGTTTTTCGTCGGGCGCCGTCACGTTCAACCGGAGCTTCACCTCATTACCGAGGATGGAACTCAGCCACTCGGCAGTCCCGGGGTCCCCTATAGCGTGCGCAACCTTCGTGGAAAACGAGCCGAGCAAAACCTCGGCCTGGCTCCTGCCCCTCTCACCGGCCAGGGCGGCGTGGAACGACTGCATGCTTTGCGCCAGGAACACGGTAAATCCCCCGTATTTCCTTGATTCAGTGAGGTAGAAAGAATCCTGAGAGTTCACAATCTTGGCGGCCTCGTCGGCCCAGATGCCGATGACATTCTTCCACTGCCCCGGCATGCGGCTGCGGACATGGCACTGGGTGGCATATTTGAGGGCGTTCAGCACGAACGCCCCTGACGAACCGTATTGACCGACGCTCATGTCGCCGAAGAGCCATTTGCCTTCGTCCATGGCCGCCGGCGTAATCGTCGTTTCCTCGCAAATCAGCGACCGCACGATCCCTTGCGAGAACACGTCGAGGATGCCGGTGACGCCGGCTTCTATCGACGTCCGCGTGCGCGTATTCATCTCGGGCCACTGCACTATCCAGCGGTTCCATGCCCGCTCGAACTCGTGCTCCTCGATGCGAGTGCGCTCTTTGTCGAAAAGCTTGGCGAAGCACTGGCCGTGAAAGTTTGTCTTGAATTCCTCGGTCTTCAACGCCGCCGATGATTGCGCCGCCGTGATGATGAATTTTTGCAACGACGGCAGATGGACGCGTCTGTCGGTTTGTTTCAGGATTTCAACCCCCGTCTCGATCGTGATTTTGCTCTGAATCGGCCAGAACTTATCGGTGTCGCCGCCGCCGGTGCGGGAGTCGTCGTTATCCAGCGACTCCCCGATGGTGATGATCGCTTTGGCGATCTCGCGGGAGTCGTAGCCCAGCCGCATCAGGTAATCTATGACATTGAACTGGTGCTTGTGTTTCGGCCCGAAGCAGATGAGATCGTCGAGCCTGCCCTCGGCCGCCAAGATCGCCTTCCACATCTCCAGGTCGGTGGGCGACGCCCCGAGGATCAACCCGCCGCTGCCGGGATATTTGACGATGGCGTGCCCGAGCGCCTTGCCCGAACTCGACGTCTTGCCGCTGCCGCTCCGGCCCAACACGAGACAACCACCGTCCAGCAATGTGCGCATGTTCAGCACATCGTGTTCGCTCCAGTTCAGCAGCGCTTGATCGAGCGAATCGCGCGGGCGCCGTTGCAACCGCCTGGCGCCTGCCGTCCCGAACAGGAATCGCATAAGTGAGTGATTCACATATTCTCCTTATTTCCGTTTGCATTGGCACCCTTTCGGAATGGATGGATACTGTGTGATCCAGCCTCGCTACTTCCCGAGGAGCGAGAACAGGATGGCAAGAAAAATCACTACGCATACCGAGACGCGCGTCCCGCTTTTTGCTCCGAACGCGAATATCAACGCGGAAAAGAACAGCGCGGCAGTCAAGAATCCCATCGATCAAGCCCTTCGGTTGGATAGCATCCGTTGCGCGACCGGCATGGCCTCCACAACGACCGCCGGTCGAAACCGGCGGGGCAGGGGAGGGGTGCTCACGACGCTCGCAGGCAACTGGTTTCAGCCGTTGAACAGAAACCCGAGGTTATCGGGCGGCAGGTCACGGTACTTGCTGAGTTTCGCGGCCAGCGCCTGCAGGAACTTGATAACGGAATCGGTCGACTCGCCGGGCAGCACCCCGAGTTCCACCTTGCGGCCATCGACCGTGCCTTTGAGGGTTTTAACCCTCGGTTCACGTGGCTTCTTTTTCCTGAGCGGTTCGAGATAAAGCGCCATCTGGTCGCGGGTCGGCAGCTTGCCGTTCTTGCCGGGCGTCGTCGCAAGCTCGAACCCCTGCCGCATGGCTCCGGCATCGGGCAACGTCGCGATCATGGACGTGATCGACGGGCGGACCAGTTCCGCCATCGCCTTGAGCTCGGGTGGAATGCGGCGTTTGACGGCCAGCGCCCGTGACACGGTAGCCGTGGACAGGGTGAGCTCCCGGGCGGCTTCTTCCTGCGTGCAGTGCGTGAGGCTCATATAGCGGGCCGCATCGTCGGCGATTTCATCCTGGGTCATGTTGCGGCGGATGAGGTTGTGCTGCAGCCGCAGCTTGATGCGCTCGGCTTCCCCCACGGCGGCAGCCAGCAGCATCGCCCGAAACAAGATGCCCAGCCTGCCGCAGGCGAACCAACGGCCGACACCGTCGAGTATCAGGTACTTGTCCGGGATGTCCGGGTGCGGGCAGATCAGCCCCGGCACGAGTTGGCTGTTAGCGCGAATCCCCTCGATCAGGCTATTGATGCCGGGCCGTTCCCCAGGGCGGTTGTCGTCGGGCGGCAGGCACGAGGCGGTATCGAACGCGAGAACCGGTCTTTCGGTCTCTGACATGATGGCTCCTTTACATTGGATGCACCGGGAACGCCTGGCCTGCCGTCACCGGCGGAGAAACGCGGTCATCGCCCGAGCCGGGCGCGGCGATTGCGATGACGGGCAACGCACCGAATTTCCCTAACATGGGCACTTGCTGCTCGTTGAACTGTCGAGGCAGCAGGCGGAATCCCTTCCGCCCTGCTGCCGCCGGGCGCACCAGCCTCATTTCTTCCTGATCGCCCCGACGATCTGGCCTCCGGCCAGCTTGAACCCCGTCTTGACGATCAACTTTCCGAGGAAGCCGCTCTTGTAGATAAGCCTCACGGCAAGAAAAAAGCTCAGGATGGCGATCAGCAACCAGCCGCCGAGCCAGAGCACGAACTTCCTGGTGGCCTCGGCGGCGTCCATGATCATCGGCCGCAGCGCCTCACGGGCCGCGGCAACTAAGGGTTTAACCGTGCCTGCAACCGTGGCGGCCGCCGGCTTGACCACGTTTTCCGACACCACGCGCGTGATGTCCGCCGTTCCGCTCAGAAACGGTTCGGGGTCGCGCAGGAAGGCCGCCAGCGCGGCGCTTCCCGCCAGTACCCCCTTATGTTTCCAGATGAACTCCATCGCCTTGTCGCCGTGACGGGCGATGACCTCAAGCAGCTCGGGCGTGCGCCCGATGGCAGCCAGCTCGTCCCCGGCCATCATGGCAAGACGGCGCCCGGCTTGTGGCCCGAGCGCGTTCATCGCCTTGACGGCGGGCATCCCGACGCTGTCGAGCAACGGTTCGGCGACGCCCTTGTGCCTGATCAATGCCTTCGCCGCATCGTCGCCGTAGCGGCAGATAAGCGCCATCCCCCTGGGACGGCTCAGGGCACGGGCGGCGTCGTCCCCGTAATGGGTGAGCAGGCGGATAACGCTGGGAGCATTCACCCCCGCGTCATCGGCCAGCCCGATCGCTTTGGGCCCGACCTTGCGGACGGCAGTCAGCACGTCGTCTCCGTGCCGCGCCGCCGCTTTCACCAGGCGGCCGGCCAGCCGCTCGGCTCCCTCAGCGACAACCTCTTTGCCGAATTTCTTCCCAAGGAATTCAACCAGCTCCCGGGCAGCCCGGCTGCCCAGGCCGGCCTGGGCCGGTGTTGGCAACGCGAGTGAGGTGGCCAGCGCGAGGCTGGCCAAGATAAACGTTCTCATCAGCGGGTTCCTCCGTATACGTTAGTGATGCTCTTAGCCCAGCGGACGACGGATTCGGACGTCGGCGCCTTGCCCGCGTCGAGGGCGGGCAGGAGCCGCAACGGGGTTCGGACGGCCTCGCGCCCAAAGACGTGCCCGGCCAGGGCGGTAGCGAGCTGGCGGTGCCGTTCGTTATGCAGGGTGATGAGGCGGACGCGAAGGCCCAGGTTGGATGAGCGCTCTAGTGCGTCCATGGCTTCCCGGCAAGCTTCGCGTGCGGCGGGGTCGGGGTGCGCCTCCCGGAACTTGAACAGCGAAACGAAGGTTCCGACGGCTTGCGGGTCGCCCTCGACGACCAGCGAGCGGATGCGATCGATGCCCGCCGAGGTCCTCGCGGTCAGCTCCTTCTCCGGGTCGTAGCCGGCTTGCCTGGCCGCCCGGTCCATCGCCTGATCCACGCCGATGCCGACGAGGATATTGACCAGCGCCTTGCGGGCCTTGGAGGCGTCCTTCGGGGTGACGCGCTGGGCGACCTTATCGCCGATATAGTTGGACGCCACGAACATCCCGAGCGCGACCCCGAGGTCCTTCGCTGCGGCATCGAGCGTTTCGCCGATCACGGCATCGCAGCTCGCTCCGGCCGCCGTTTCCACGCGCAGCGCGGGCAGTTGCAAACGAAGATCGAGCGCCCGGTCGTCGATATCGGCCTTCAGATCGACCAGCAGCCGGCCCTCAATCTCCGTGGCGTCGCCGACATAGCCGGCGACCGCTTCGTCGACCACCGTCTTGAGCTCCGCCGGATCCAGCACTTTCGTTCGGAAACGGTCCCTGACATAGACGACGAAGCTGTTGGGTCCGGACGGGCGCTTTTGGCCAAGCAGTTGGCCCAGGCCACCTACCAACTCCTCGCCGATGCCTGCGGTGGCGCGCGCCTTGCCCTCCAGGCTGAGCACCGCTTCGGCGAAGGGCCGCGCCCCTTGCTGCCGCTCGGCGAAGAACTCGTCGAGCGTGGCGATACGCGCGGCAATGGCGTTGTTCGATTCGCGCAAAGCAACGTCGATGCGCGGAACCACCGCCGTCCAGACCTCCTGGGGCGTGGACGGTTTCGTGCGGGTTGTTTGCCTCGCGGCCACCCGGCCATCCTGGGCGTCGGCGTGCCGGGCGAGGGGGGTGAACATCGCGAGCGCCAGGCCGGCGCAGAGGGTCAGCATGTTTCGGCTGACGCTATTGCGAAAACTGATCTTCGTGCGACTCATCGTTGCAGGTCTCCAAAAGGATAATCGCGGCCGGTCGAAGAACGTGCGCGTACGGCCCCGGCCACAGCCGTGCGCGACGTGAGGTAACGGACACAATCCGATGCTCGCCGCCCGCATGGCGGCGCGGTTGCCTTAACGGCTGACGGGGATGACGACGCCGTTGACGTTCACCTTGCCCTCGCGGGCAATCTTCTGAAAGGTTGCGTCGTTCAACTGGTGCTCGACGGTCGTCAACCGGCCGTCTTGCATGCCGCGAAGCCGCAGACGCTTCATCTGGATGTCAAGATCGGCCGACTCGATCTGCTGGAACTGGTGAATCGTCAGCGCGACCGCTCCCGCCGTCGCAGTCACGGCGAGGATCACGGGAATCGCCTCAACACCACCGCAGCACCCGAACGGCCCCAGGGCCAATGCCGGGATGAGCAGCAGCAGGAGAAGTATCCTGACGATTTGTCGTTGCAGTTTCTTCATGAGTGTTTCCCCTTGTTCAGGAAGAAAGATTTGTAACCTTGCGATTTAGCTGTCATCCTCGAGCTCGAGGCCGCCAAGGCCATCGAGCCCACCGCGACCGTTGCCACCCCCTTTCAATAAAGATATCCGTATTTATAAACCTCAAAGTAGGGAAACGCCTGGATCTCTGCGGCCTCAAGTTGCTCGGCCGGGTCCGACGATGCCGACCGTTCGCCCGGCTTGCTTTCGGGATCGCTGGCCACACGCGGTTCCGGCTTTGGCTGGCAGCCGGCGTCGCCCTCAGTTGGCACACTGCTGGTGATCGTGACGCTGATCATGATTCCCCCGTTCTGCTAAACCGCGCGGAGACTCAAGATTTCCACCGAGGTGACAGAGGAGCCGGTCCATCCGTCCGTCCGTATTACAGACCGGAGTGACATCGGAGACATCGGCGGCCGGTTACTCCTTGCCGCCATTGCCCGTGAAACCGTTGTCACACAGGCATTTGCAACAAGTGCTAGAATTTCCCGGTTCTGACATGACGATACAGTTGCACCGTGCAATCAGGCGGCAGGCTCGTCCGGCCGATAAGATGTTTCCCGATGGTCACGCCAGTAATCAGCCGCGGACGACTTGAACGCCTGAAATCGCTTGTAGCGGTACAACTGCCGGTCGCTGACCGCGCACAACGTCGCAATTTCCGGATCAGTAAGGTGCGGCTGAACCGCTTTTGCAAGCAACGCAAGCTCTTCCCTCGGTAATCCGTTGAGGAAGTCGAGCAGCGTCAGAATGGCGTTGCACTGGGCCGCAGGCATCGCCGCCAGGATCGCCATGATCAGGCCAAGGATGGAATGGTTGTCGTCTGATGGAGGGGGAGCGGAGTCAGGCAGTCGGGTGGTAGGCATGATGATCCTCGCTGAAAACCAATGTACGGACGCAGAAAGGTCGAGCGGCACAAGCACCACTCACCTAATCGAAAACATATTGACTAACGGATGAAGATGCATTAATGCTTGGATAGAATTCCAAGCATCAGGCAAGGCAATGAATCGCGACGAGGAGGCGAAGCAAGGTCCGGAACAGCCGGAAGCCGGAAGCCGTGCTATGAGGCATCCGGGCCGCACCTGGACGGAACGTTATCAGCAGCCCTTGAAGTACTGCCGCTATTCCGACCGGGGCTATGACGGTAAACCTCGAATTTATTTCAAGTTTGATTTCCCTCCCGGACAGCACAAGGTGGGTGACACGGTATACGCGATTCTGAAGGAACTGAAACATCTCGATCGAAGCCCGGAGCGAGGTGGGGGGATGACCCACACTGGCCTCAGATGCAACACCGCGAGCCTTTGGCAACTGCCCGATACTCCCATCGGCAGGACGACCGCCGATATTCTGGATGCACGTCTCCGCGAGCTCGCTCGTCAGTTGGAGAATGACCTCGGGACAAGCCGCTGATATCTCCTGAAGCGTCACAATTGATCTGACTTGTCGCCCACTCGTGTCAATTTCCTCCCGCAGCTTCTACTTGCTGCTATGGAGTGAGAGTCTGAAAGTTTTGTGTACGCATTCTCTGAAGATTGTGTGAAGAACACGTGAATTGGACCGTAGTGTTTTCCCTTACCTGCCACCTGTCTGAATCCCCGGCCGTGGCTCTCGATTTCCTCAACAACTTACGTCTCTAATACTTACAAAGGAGAGGATTTTGAGTGCTTGTGCCACATTAGTGTGGAGGTTGAGTGCAGACCAGATGAACAAAAGTGGACGGTTCCCGCTTGGCTGAAATCACTTGCCTGTTCAACGGATGCGTATTACCACTGGCAAAACTAGCCATAAGTAATGGCTTCCGGCATGTCTTCGCAACGCACGATGCGGTTCCCCCTTCCGCTGGGGCCCTCACAGGGCTCCAACGATGCGGCTCCGCCCCAGGACGATGCCCAAACCCTTCAGCAAGGAGGACTGCACGATGAATTACAAAACGATTGCCCTCGGCCTGATCGAGCAGAACCAGGAACTGTACGAGCGGCTCCGCAGCAGCAAGAGATTACTTCCATCGATGGACGCTTACGCGATGGAGCTCAAGGACAGTCACGAGGCGTGGAAGGCGTCACTCAGCCGGGCGAATCCGGGCAGCGACCCGAGCACGATCAGCAGCGAGGCGATGGAGCTGGCGGTGCAGGAGCTGATGGAACATATACCCTCCGGCTCTCCGGTGAACGAAGCCGAACCGTTCTCCCTCGACGCGGCGATGAACTTTATTCGCAGGGATTCGCAGCCCGCGTAAGACCTGCCCGTAATCAACCCATCCTCCCGATCTTCGGCACGGCGCCGCGGCGTGCCGCCGCGGAGAGCCCTACCGCCCGGCCGGATTCCTCCGACGATTCCGTCTCTCCTACCGCTCCAACCCCGCTGGGGCCTTTCGCCGCTACGCTACCGCCGCCGCCGGACCCTGCAAGCGGGAACGGGGGCCCCCTCCCCATTGCCCGCTTGCACGGCCGCCTCGCTTCCGGCTTACCGGCGGTTGATCGCTCCGGCGTAAGGCCCCCATGCGCGGGGCCGCAATCGTCAGGAGAAGGACATCGCATCATGGAACAAACCATCACCCAAACCGCACCATCAACCATCGCCTCCGGCGACAAAGCCAAGGCGCGCGTCGTCATTTCCGCCATCCGCACATTGCAAACCATCGAGCGGGAGAACCGTCCCGCCACCGCCGACGAGCGGCAAACGCTCGCCCGCTTCGGTGGATTCGCGGCGGTGGCCCTGTCGCTCTTTCCCGATGCCGTTACCGGCCGCTACAAGGATGCCGGTTGGGAGACGCTCGGGAAGGAGCTCGAGTCACTGCTGTCACCTGTGGAGTATGACTCAGCGAAGCGAACCACCTTCACCGCTTTCTACACGTCGCCCACCGTCATCGCCGCCATCCACGACGCATTGGCGCGGCTTGGCGTCCCGGCCAACACGACCATCCTCGAGCCCGGTTGTGGCACCGGGAACTTTATGGCAAATGCACCGGCTGGCCAGCGGTTCATCGGCGTCGAGCTCGACGCGACTTCCGGGCGCATCGCCCGCGCGCTGCACCCGGCCGCCGATATCCGCATCGAGTCATTCCGTGACACAAAATTGCCGGAGGGCACCATCGGTGCCGTGATCGGCAACGTCCCCTTCGCGGATGTAAAGCTCGAATTCCAGGGCCGGAAACTGTCGCTGCATGATTTCTGCATAGCAAAATCTGTCGATGCGCTGAAACCTGGAGGGGTGCTGGCCGTGGTCACCAGCCACTACACGCTCGACAAGCAGAATGCCAGCGTCCGCGAGCAGCTCGCCGGCCAGGCCGATTTCCTGGGAGCGATTCGCCTGCCGTCCGATGCGTTCAAGAATGAAGGCACCCGCGTCGTCACCGACATCCTGTTCCTGAAGAAACGCGCCCCCGGTCAGGAACCCAACCACGTTGATCCGCAGTGGCTGCACACCGTCACCATGAAGCTGGCCGCGGCCGACATCCCGATCAACAGCTATTTCGTGCGCCATCCGGAGATGGTGCTCGGTGAATTCAGCCGCAAGGACACGCTGTATGGCGGCGAGGGATTCAGCGTCACCGGCACCGGCGACCTGGCGGAGCAACTGAGGCAGGCCATCGACCGGCTGCCGAAGTTTGAGGTGACGCAGTCCGCCGCCGAAATGCCCAATCCTCCTCCCCCGGCATTCATCGCGCCGCCGCCTGAGAAACACATCACCGAGGGCAGCTTCTTCGTCGCCGATGACCGCACCATCTGTCAAATCGAAGACGGCCGAGCCGTCCCGGTGACGTACGGCGGCACGCTGCTGAAGTCCGATGGGACGATGACCGGCCGCCGGCTTGCCGCTCTGGTGGGATTACGGGATCTCGCCCGCCAGGTGCTGCGGTCGCAGAACGAGGGGTGGCCGGAGGCTAACCGCATCGACGCGCGCCGCAAGCTGAACTTCGCCTATGACCGCTTAGCCGCCACCTACGGCCCGGTCAACAAAACCACCTTCAGCGAAACCGCCGACGGCACGGTCATCCGCCGCATGCCGAATATCGTCAAGTTCCGCGAAGACCCCGATGCAATGCTGGTGATGGCGTTGGAGGATTACGACGAGGTCACCGGCAAAGCCGCCAAAGCTCCCATCTTGATGCGTGATGTCGTCGGCAAGAGCCCACCGGTCACGCATGTCACATCCGCCGAGGATGGGCTGCTGGTCAGCCTCGACCGCAATGGCGGCGTTGACCTGGCCTATATCAGCCAACTATATGGCAAGCCCGAGGAGGCCATCATCGCCGAGCTCGGTGATCTGATTTACCGCGACCCGCAATCGTGGCAGTGGCAGACCGCCGATCAATATTTGTCCGGCAATGTGCGTGACAAACTCAAATTCGCCGAGGCGGCCGGCGCGGCTTACGCCCGCAATGCCGAGGCGCTGCGCCACGTCCAGCCCGAAGACGTGCTGCCGGGCGATATCGACGCTAATCTGGGCGCACCGTGGATACCGGGTTCCGACATCCAGGCATTCGCCGCCGAACTGTTCGGCGTCGCCGCGTCCGACATCACGGTCGGTCACCTGAAAAAGGATGCGGTGTGGAGCGTCGAGGCCGGCCACGCCGCCGAGGCGTCAGTCGCCGCGACGAGCGACTACGGCACGGTGCGGGCTAACGGAACATGGCTGCTCGACCTCGCCCTCAATATGAAGACGCCGGTGATTTACGACACCATCCAGGGTCCAAACGGAGAGGAGAGGGTGGTGAACCAGGACGACACGCTGGCCGCCCGCGAGAAGCAGAAGCGCATCAAGGAGCGATTCAAATCCTGGCTGTTCGCCGAACCCGAGCGTACCGAGCGGCTGGTTCGCTTGTATAATGATACCTACAATAATCTGCGTCCCCGCCTGTTCGACGGCTCGCATCTGGACTTCCCCGGCATGAACAGCGGGATAAGGCTCAACCCGCACCAGCAGGACGCGGTCTGGCGGGGGATGAGTGCGGGCAACACGCTGCTGGCGCATGCCGTTGGCGCGGGCAAGACCTACACCATGGCCGCCACCGGCATGAAGATGAAGCATGCCGGCCTGCTCAAGAAGCCGGTCTATGTCGTGCCCAACCATATGCTGGAGCAATTCGCCCGCGAGTTCATGCAGCTTTATCCCAACGCAAGGCTGCTGGTCGCCACCAAGGACGACCTGGCCAAAGACCGCCGCAAATTGCTGACCGCCAAGATCGCCGGCGGCGAGTGGGACGGCATCGTGATGACGCATTCGAGCTTCGAGCGCATCGGCATGTCGCGCGACTACCAGGAGAAGTTTCTGAAAGAGCAGATCGGGGAATACGACCAGTTGCTGCGCGACCACGCCGGAAACAGCACCCCGAGGAACATTATCAAATCCATCGAGAAGCAAAAAGCGCGCCGCGAGGAGCGGCTGAAGGAGCTGATGGCCGAAGGCAAGAAGGATGACGGGCTGGTGTTCGACGAGCTGGGCGTCGACCATGTCTTCATCGACGAGGCGCATTACTTCAAGAATTTGGAGACGCCGACCAAGATGGACCGCGTCGCCGGCATCCAGACCGGCGGCAGCGAGCGCGCCTTCGACCTGTATATGAAAGCCCGCTATCTGGGTGAGCAGCATCCCGGCCTGCCTGCGCGTAGCCACGCTTCGGCGAAGGCAGGCCACGGCGTGACCTTCGCCACCGGCACGCCGATTTCCAACACCATGGTCGAGATGTATACGATGCAGCGCTTCCTCGACCCGGAAGGACTCAGGAGCCGGGGCATCGAGCATTTCGACGGCTGGGCGGCGACCTTCGGCGAGGTCGTCGACACCATGGAAATCTCCCCCGACGGCGCCAGCTTACGGCCGCGCAGCCGCTTTGCGAAGTTCGTCAACCTGCCCGAGCTCGGGACGATGTTCCGCGCCTTCGCCGACGTGCAGACGCCGGAGATGCTTGACCTGCCCCGCCCGAAGCTCGAAGGCGGCAAGCCGCAGGTGGTCGCCTGCCCGATGTCGGAAGAACAAGCCGCCCTTCAAACCGGGCTGGTCGCCCGCTACGAGCGGCTGCGAAAGGAGAAAGTCGATCCGAGGGTGGATAACGCCCTGGCCATCACCACCGACGGCCGCAAGCTGGCGCTCGACGCCCGGCTGCTGTCGGCTACCGCCATCGATCACCCGGACTCCAAAATCAACGCCATGGCCAGAAACGTCGCCGAAATCTGGCAAAAGACCGCCGCGACGCGCGGCACGCAGATGGTGTTTTGCGACATGGGCGTCAACCCGACGCCCTGGGGTTACTGCGTCTATGATGACTTCATTAGCAAACTCACCGCCGCCGGCATCCCGGCCGGGCAGATCGCCGCAGTCGGCGAGGCGGATTCCGACGCCAAGAAGCAGTCCCTGTTCGACCGGGTGCGCAGCGGCAGCGTCCGCGTGCTGATCGGCAGCACCCAGAAGATGGGTACTGGGACGAATGTGCAGAAGCGGCTGGTGGCGCTGCATCATCTCGACGCGCCGTGGAAACCGGCCGAAGTCGAGCAGCGCGAAGGCCGGATTCTCCGGCAAGGCAACGACAACCCGATCGTTGCGATTTACCGCTACGTCACCGAAGGCTCGTTCGATGCCTATATGTGGCAGGCCCTCGAAACCAAGGCCAGGTTTATCTCTCAGGTGATGACCGGCGACAATGCCGCCCGCCGGGCCGAGGACATCGGCGGGCAGGAATTGTCCTACGCCGAGGTGAAAGCCATCGCTTCGGGCAACCCGGCGGTGCTCACCCTCGCCGAGGCCGACGCCGAGTTGCAGCGGCTGGCCATCCTGGCGAAGAACCACTCCGACGAGCAGTACCTCGCCCGCCGCGCCCTGCGCGAGCTCCCTGACACCATCGCCCGTCTGGATAAACGCCAGGCCGATTTATCGGCTGATAGGGCGACGCTCGTCGCGCACGAGCGCGATCCCGTCACCATTGGCAATCGCGCCTGCAACGGTAGCGATAGTCTGGACATACTTGGGGCGAAGCTCGATGCCCTTCCTGACAAGGCGCGTGATTTTACGCGGTTTCCGATCGGCAGCTATCGCGGCCTCGGGTTCGGCCTGGCGCTGCACCAGAGCGGCGCCGCCGAGGTTTTCCTCGAAGGAGCCGTAACACGCCACGGCCTGCTTTCCCGCGACCATCGCGGCCCGCGGGCGGTGATGAACGCCCTCGAGCGGCTCGCCGACGGCTATCAAGGCCAAAGCGACGCGACCCGGCAGGATCTGGAGATTGCCAGAACCCAGCTCCGCGATTACCAGGCCCGCATCGGCCGCCCCTTCGCCCACGATGCCTACCTGGCCGAACTGACGGATTTGCGTGACCAGCTCAAGGCCGGCCTGTCTCAGGCGACGCCCCCCGCAACAGGTGCGGAGATATCGGTCAGCGAACTGGCCGACCGCATCAAGGCCCTGAGAGCCGGCCACACTATCGAGGCGGCGCCTGAGCGGCGGACGCCTCGCAGCGCAGCCACCGCCGAGGAGCCGGTGACGGCGCGCATCCGCCGCCGCAGCGAAGCGATGCCCGCTGCCCTGCCCCCGGTCGAGCCCGAGCCGGCGGCAACCCCGGTGGAGGCGCCCATCGCCGCCGTCGCGACACCGGCCCGCCCTGCGGAACCGATGCCGCCGGTGATCCATCCTTTTCCCGAACTGCCCGCCGCCCCCCGGCGCGACCCCGTTTACCGGCAGCAGGTCGCCGGTGGCCGGCGGCAGAATGACCGGCAGCTCAGTTTGTTTTAGCGACGAGGGTCGAGGGAACCCGACGCGCCTTTTGTGTGACGCTTTGCCATAAGCTTTTGAAATGTTCCAAAGCATTTGGCAGTTCCAAGCCTGTTTCGGTTAAACTTATTTGTTACCGATCACCCGCCCCTCCAACGGCGAAGGGACACCATGCTCCCCGTTCCGGGCATTGAGAATTCACGCGTTGGCCATACCCGCACACCCAACGCGAAGCGGCGCCAGGTGCGATTGCGTCCATCTCTCGACCTGCTCGAACCGCGTTCACTCATGGCCAGCTTTCAAGGGCTGGGCGCAACGGCTCTCAATGCTGACGCAGTATCGGCAGATGGTTCCACTGTCATAGGAAACGCAGGATCTCCGCTGGGTGCATTTTACTGGACTCAAGCCAGCGGAGTCGTTCCTCTTCATGTGGGTACCCCTGCATCGGCCATCGTAAATGGTGTTTCAGGCGATGGTTCCGCCATTGTGGGAACATTGCACGGAGTTTCTTCTCAGGCATTTACTTGGACAAGCAGCGGCGGCGCGGTCGTGCCTCCTGCCTTGTCGTCGGAAAAGTCCAGCACCGGCATCGCGATATCGGAAGATGGTTCGGTCATCGCCGGTGATGTGAACAATACCTATGGTTATCAACTGACGGGTAGTAATCTCGACATCTTTACGCAAACCACGCCTTTCACCGACTACGGGACCGAAGTAACCACGATGTCGGCGAACGGGGGGGTGATCGCCGGATGGTATTTCGGCGCGGCGTCAGGGTCTGAATACGCCTTTCAGTGGACCAACGGCACGTTCACGACGATTCCCGACACAACGATGAACTCAAGGGCGGCGGCAATATCGGCGGATGGTTCCGTCGTCGTGGGGCAGTTGAATTATTCCTCAGCCTACCCGCAAGCCTTTAGCTGGACGCAGGGAAGTGTAACGGAGTTACCTCTTCCGGCAGGTTTTGGAGCGAGTGTAGCCAACGGCGTCTCAAATAACGGTTCGGCCATTGTCGGGTCGATGGGAGTCAGCGATCTCAACTACTCGACCGCATTCATTTGGGATCAGGCGAACGGCACACAAAACCTCAAGCAAGTCCTGACTACCGATTACGGTTTGGGAACCGCCCTCGCCGGATGGACGCTCACCGACGCGACGGCCATCACCCCTAACGGAAACACGATCGTCGGCACCGGCATTGACCCGCAACACAATGCAGAATCCTGGATCGCCAATCTTACCTCTTCGACTCCCGCGCCTACACCTGATGTCTCGGTAGCCTCCGCTCCCAATCCCTCAACCTATGGCCAGCCGGTCGCGTTCACCGCTACCGTTTCGGCAGCAGCCTCAGGGCTGCCCACACCTACCGGCACCGTCACGTTCATGGACGGATCGACCAATCTCGGCAACGGCATGCTCAACGCGTCGGGCATCGCCACGTACACCACGACGGCAGCGCAACTTCTGCCTGTCGGCACGGACACGATCACGGCGAGCTATCCCGGCGACAGCAACTTTGGCAGCAGTTCTGGTTCCGCGATGCAAACGGTCACCCAGGCCGCCACGATTACGACCGTTATGTCTTCGTCCAACCCTTCGACGTATGGCCAGTCGGTCACGTTTACGGCCACGGTATCTCCGGCTACCTCTGGCCTCCCCACGCCGACCGGCTCGGTACAATTTGCTATCGACGGCTCGAACTTCAACGATCCCGTCACGTTGAGCAACGGAATGGCCAGCATCACCGATGCGGTGTTGCTCGTCAGCGGCTCACCGCACGCAGTGTCTGCCACCTACAACCCGGCGGCCACTGCTAACTTCACGAGCAGCACAGGCACGTTGACCGGCGGCCAGACGGTCAACCAAGCCACACCAACGGTAAGCGTCAGCGATACGGGAGGCACTTCAAACGGCAAGGCATTTCCCGCCACAGCGACGGTGGCGGGCGCGAATAATACGTTCGCCGCCAGCCTGGAGGGCGTAAGCCCGACCCTGACCTATTATGCTGGCACCGCAGCCTCCGGCACGCCGCTGTCGGGGGCTCCGAGCGCCGCCGGTACCTACATAGTGGTGGCCAACTTCGCCGGCAGCGCCGACTACACCAGTGCCAGCAACATGACGATGTTCGTCATCAGCGAGACTAACCTTCCTATTGAACAACAATTCAATATAGACGTTACGATCTTTATCCCCGGCGTCTACGCTCCGAATCCACGGAACCATTCGACGGTTTACGGCGGTGACGATCATGGCTTTGGACCTGCCGCTGCTGCCTCTTCCTATCGAGCGAGGCAAGAAATTACGGTAATCACGGGCGATCAAAATGCTGGTATAAAGCCGGGGTCGGAGATGGACCTTCCGGGGACGAGCCGCTTGTACAGAGCCTCTTCGCTCAACGCCACCGGCCATTTCAAGCCCGGCACTCAACCGATTAAGCAGAAAAAAGCCGATGGCTCCCTGATGCATGTTGCCCTTGTCAGTGCTACAGCGAACGATGTCGTTGTACGCATGTCATCGGATGTCTCTAACGCCCTCGAACCTCTGGCTCCCGGATCGAGCTGGGGTCTTTATGTCGAGATTAATACCTCGGGCTCAACACCTCGATACTCGATCAGAGGACTTCGATCCGAATTCCCGGCGCTTGAAATCGATATTAATAATGTTGCAGTCGTTACACTTCCTCCAAGACATGAGCCTTTCTTCGGTCCTTATAACGAATTCTGGCTAGCTATTGGTCTTGTTGTTCCTGAAGATGTTGATGTAAGTGGCAACTTGTAATCTTGCTGCAACTGCTTGGTCAGCCTTCGCGTGGTGAGGGGAAGTATCGCCACACCAGCCAAGCAGCGAATCCCCCAGCCGTCCCGCAAAACCCCATCTCACACACGACACCGAGGAAATGCACATATTCTGCATGTATCGATAGTCCAATTATTACGAAATGATCTACCATCTTTTCGCCATCCCAGACTTGATAATTACCGGTGCCAGGATCGGGCCAACCGCATATCGCGATCGGCAGAGCACCGATTAAGAAACCACCTGCCAAGCTAACCAACCAATGTGTGAAATGCAGAGATCTGGCCATAAAGTATACAGGGAGACCGAAAACTACCGCGTGGAAGAGAGCAACGACAAAGACCATCAACCAAGGGCCAAGTACCTCAACATACTGTATATACGCTAATGGACCAGCTTGAGCGAAGCGTAACAGCCCGAGCACCGTGAATAATGTCGCTGGCGCGGCCGCAGCGGCTAAGAGAGCAACCACAACTTTTAGCACGACGACTTTGACCATATATAATATCCGTTTAGCAAAACTGGCTCAGTCGTATGCCATTCGGCGTTGAGCCAACCAGATTCATATCGAAATCCTCTACACCATGTTCCCGGTGACCTTTTTCTGCCTGCGGTCATAGAGGCGGGTTGTTCTGGGGTTGGCATGTCCGGCGAGCTGCTGGACGTCCTCGAGCGGCACGCCATGTTCTAGCAGGTCGGTGATAGTTGTCACTCGGAATCTGTCCGGTGCCAGCCTAGGCGGAAGTCCGGCCTCCTTCAGGCGGCGAGGCAGGGGTGCCGCGCGCGGCACCGGCCATCTGCATCATTTTGCCGAGCGGCATCTGCACGATTTGCTTTACATCCTCCTCTTCTGGCGCTATACGGAAACCACACGCCAAGACAGGAGGTTTTATGGCAAAACGCAAGCAGGCAACCGCAGCAGCGGTCGATGCCACCACCGACACACTTACCGCGCCAGCGCTACCCGACAGCGCCCCGCCGCAACGTCCCGAATTAGTTCAGCCACAGGCTCCCGAGCCGTCGCAGTTGGCCACGGAGCAACCGGCGGCGGAACATCCTTCCCGACTTCCCGACGGGGAGCTGAAGTCGATCAAACTCAGCCCCGACCGGAACAGCCCCAGGCTGCGATTGCTGCGCAGCTACCGTTTCAACCAAATGCAGATTCGTTCCGATGCGCCGCTCCCTGCGGCGGCTGCCGCGAAGCTCGAGGCCGAAGGCTGGAAAGACCGCACTGAGCAGGAAGGCATCTGGACCAAGCAACTGCCCCCGCGCCAGGCGCCGACGCGCCGGAGGACGCCGAGCCGGCGAAGCCCGCCTGGCCGGTCGTCGTTGACGCCGAGCGGGTGTTTCACGACATCGCCAATGCCATCCGCAGCGATAACAAAATGCCGCCCATCGAACTGGAACGCAGTGCCGCTGCTCGGTAATTCCCGCACTTTCCTGTCAACCCAACAACGGAGGATACGACCATGTCTGACAAACCTGCTACCGATAAGGCCAGGAAACCGGCCGAGAAGTTCCGCGACGGCGCCCTTGAAGTCGCCGTGTGGCGCAACGAGAGCGAGAAAGGCCCCTGGTTCAGCGTTACGTCGAGCCGAAGCTACAAGCAAGGCGAGGAATGGAAACAGTCCGACAACTTCGGCAAAGACGATATCCTCCCGCTCTGCAAGCTGCTCGACCAGGCGCATTCCTGGATTTTGAGCGAGCAACAGAAGCAGCGGGCCCAACAGGCCGCCTGACCGGCCGCACGCTATGCCCCCGCGCCGAAAGACCGCCTGCCGAGCCAGCCGAGGCTGACCGCTGAGCAATTAGCCGGACTGCACACGGAGGTCGACGTGCAGGCCAAGGAAGTCCTCGGCCGTATGTACCAGGCGATCCTGAAGACGCCGGAATTCACGCTTGCGGACGGGACAAAATGCCGCGTTGATGCCCTGGCTGAGCCGACGCATGGCACCGAAGGCGACCTCACCTGCGGGTTTGACGTGTTGCTCGGCGACAGCGGACACCTCGAATTCACCGTCAAGCACACCGGCTGGGGCAGAGCTTTAGCCGCTGCCGAGGTTCAGAAGAAAGCCAGGCGCGGCCGCACCCGTTGACGCGATACTTCTTCTTCATCCCAAGCCTCAACGCCCACCGGAGCAATCCCAGGGACATTGAAGTCCCGTTTATTCGAATCTTGCTGACCGAATGACCGCAGTAATACAAAAAACGCAGGTCGATGAGGTCAGGCCGGACAGCGTCCGGCAGGGCGTCGTGCTGTGCAATCAGCCCCGCGTCCTCGACCTGCAAAGCCGGGGCGCCAGCTTCGTTGAGAAAGTCCCGCCGGTCATCATCGACGAGGTGATCGCCAGGCTACAGGCATTGCTGGAATAACATCGATCATTTCTGCTTCGACCCAGGCACCGCTATGGAACCCGACAACGACAACCGTAACCCTGATGATTTCGACGAAGGGGAAATGACATTCTCCGGAGGCGCGGCGACATACGCCGTTATCATTGCCGTTTTGGTTATGACCGGCCTATCGCTGTATCTACTGCTTCGCCGTTAGCCTCACCGTAAGCGTCCGGTATTCTTCCCTCCGGCCGGAGCTCGCCCCGGCTGCCAAAGACGGCGGGGCAGGGGGGCGTCGCGCGCGTCGCCGGCCTGGTTCATCATTTCGCCGACCGGAGCGTTTCCTTGAGCGCAGCTTCTCGCCGCCACCGCTGATCCCGCGGCCGGCGTAACAACGCTTCCGCCTTTCCCGCTTCTGTCGCGTCCCTTCCATGACACCGCGGTTGCCCGCCGGTGAATGTTCGAGTCGCCGGGGTATGACAGATCTCCCTTCCTCCTGTGAATCCACCCGACCAAATCAGCCTTACTTGCGCGAACTTACCGACGCAGCCAGGCCGGTCAAGCACCGGCTTTACGTTGCGAAAACGGCGTCGAGCTAAGGCGGCAAGCCGCCAAGCTCGCCAGGCCGTTTCGGCCGCACCCGTCGCTTGACCGTCGCAAGGGCTCCTGTCTTGGCGTCGGTTGGTGGTTCGCGTAAGGCCCGATGGTCGGGCCGGTAATCAAGGAAAGGAAAATCATATGGCACAACCGGCACACAAAATCCGCGTCGGCAACCTGCAAGTCGTTATCTGGCGGAATACCAGCCAGGAGAAGGGCACCACGTTTTACACCTACGACACGGCACGCAGCTACAAGGATGGCGACGAGACCTGGAAGGAATCCAACAGCCTGATCGGGGATGATCCCCTGGTCATGGGCGAGTTGCTCCGCCAGGCCTGGAACTGGACCACCAGGCAGCGGCAGGCCGACTACGAGGCCCGCAAGGCCCGCGAGAAAGCGGCCAGCGGCGAGTGAAACCATCGGGCGGGGAGCAATCCCCGCCCATCATCACAGAAAGGAACCAGCATCATGAATACAACGCTTTCACCTGCCAAATCTCCCATCGTCACCGTTTCCGTCCGTGGCGGCGTCGCCGGCGTCGCCCGGTCGAACATCCCCGTCAACCTCATCGTCGAGGATTGGGACTGCGACGAAGAAACCGCGCCCGACCGCTACGCCCTGAAGGCCGAAGCGCTCGCTGCCGACGACGAGGCCGAGCTGATCCGCCAGCTCGAACTCGCCCCGCACGGCAACGCCGAACTATCCGAGTGCGACATCGACAACCTGATACAGCAGCTTCTGCGGCGCCGACGGCAGGTCGCCGTGATCTTTTGCGTCGCCGATGTCAAGGGCATCCGCCCTGACCTCAGCGACGAGCAGTGCTGGGACGTGCTTGAAAGGTGCATGGATCAACATGACTGCGAGTGGGGCTTCACCTGGTCGTTCATCACGGACATCGCGCAGGAGCTGTTCGGCGACACCCCCGAAACGGACGAGGAAATCGCCATCCCCGTTCAAGCCGTCACATCAACCCTTGAGGAGTAAATGCCATGACCGCCGTTGTTATCGCCATCGCCCGGCCGAGATTCCCGCTCGGGCAGATCGTCATCACCGCCAATGCCCAGGCCACCCTTGATCCTGCTGACGTACAGCAGGGACTCAGCCGGCATGCCCGCGGCGATTGGGGCGAGCTGTGCCCCGGAGACGCCAAGGAAAACGAATTGTCCCTGAAAGAAGGCTACCGGCTGTTGTCGGTCTATCGGTCAGGCGACAAGCGGTTTTGGATTATCACCGAAGCCGACCGCTCGGTAACCACGGTGTTGATGCCGGAGGATTACTGAGCACACCGGGACAGGTTGCCGCCTGTCCCGGAGTTTTTAACCTTAACCTAATG
This sequence comes from uncultured Planctomycetota bacterium, assembly GCA_963823665.1. GTDB lineage: Bacteria > Planctomycetota > Planctomycetia > Isosphaerales > Isosphaeraceae > CAVXHV01. Next base: position 922,869 of record CAWGMQ010000005.1, on the reverse strand, counting down.
GAGATTGTTTTATGCAACCTACGATGATTGAAGTCAACAAGCTTGAGAAGTCGCCGAAGAACGCGCGGCGAACCGCCAACGGCGCGCTGGAGGAGATGAAAGCCTCCATCCTCGCCCACGGGCTGATGCAGAACCTGGTCGTCACCGAAGCCGGTGCCGGCCGATTCCAGGTCATCGCGGGCAGCCGCCGCCTCGAGGCGCTGTGCGCCTTGCAGGCGGAAGGCAAGCTGCCCGCCGGCCACGCCGTGCCCTGCCAGGTCGCAAGCGATGATCACGCCGCCGAGATGAGCCTCGCGGAAAACACCGTCCGGCTGGCCATGCACCCGGCCGATGAGTTTGAAGCCTTCGCCCGGCTGATCGAAGACGGTCAGACCGTGGAGCAGGTCGCCGAGCGCTTCGGCGTGACCGCAAGGCACGCCGAGCAGCGTCTGCGGCTCGGCAGGATCGCGCCGCAGCTTCTTGCGGCCTACCGCGCCGAGGAGCTCACGCTCGAATGCCTGATGGCGTTGCCATCACTGACGACCGCGAGAAGCAGATGCGGGTCTACGAAGCCTTGCCCGAATTCCGCAGGAGAAGCCCCGGCAGTGTCCGCCAGGCGCTGACCGAATCCGCGATTCAGGCGGACGACAAGCTGGCGCGTTTCGTCGGGCTGGACGCCTACCACGCCGCCGGCGGCGTGTCGCGCGCCGACCTGTTCGGCGACGAGGTCTATCTCGAAAACCCCGAGCTGCTGCATCAACTGGCCGCCGAGAAGCTCGACGGCGTCCGGCGGGAGCTGGAAGCCGAAGGCTGGAAATGGGTGGAGGTCAGCCCGGAATGCGATTGGAACCTCCTGGGCGGTTGCATCCGGATTCAGCCGAAGCCGGTCGACGCGCCGCCGGAGATGATCGACAGGAAGGCAAGCATTGAGCAGGAACTCGCTGAGATCGAAGAGTATTACGATTGCGCTTCCGGCGATGATGACGATGAAGCCGCCCTGGAAACCACGCAGCAACGGTACGAAGCATTGGAAGAAGAATTGGCCGGGATTGCGGAGAAGCTCGAATCCCTCCTCGCCTATGACCCGCAGGACATACGATCCGCCGGCTGCTACGTCTCGATCGGCCACGACGGGAAGCCTTCGGTCAAAAGCGGGCTGGTCAGGCACCAGGACGTGCGCTGGCTGGCCGATGATGGCAATGCCCAGACACCCAAGCCCAAGGGCATGCCGGAGACGCTGCGCCGTGACCTCGAATCCTACCGCCTCCAGGCGGCGAAGGTGGAGATCGCCCGCCACCGGCTGGTCGCCCTCGACCTGCTGGTGTTCAACGCCGCCCGCTACGCCGTGGCGGCGCGTCCGGTCTATGACGGTCCGGACGTGCGTTTCACTCAGCATTGCGGGACGCCTGCGGTTAACCAGGAGCAGACCGCCGCCCGTGACGCCCTGGAGGCGATCCGGGAAGCCCTGCCGGTGGCATGGCTGCACCAGGAGACTGACGCCGAGCAGTTTCAGGCGTTCGTGGGCCTGTCGGACAAGGACAAGCTCGACCTGCTGGCCTACTGCGTGGCCACCAGCCTCAAGCCGCAGCTTTCCACCGGCCAAGAATCGAGCGCCTTCGAGCTGGCGCTGTCGCTGACCGACGGCAACATGGCCGCCTACTGGCGACCGACCGCGGCCAATTACTTAGGCCGCGTCACCCGCGATCAGTTGCTCGCCATCGGCCGTGACGTCCTGGGCGATGAATGGGCGCAGTTGCGGCGCGGCGACAAGAAGGGGCATCTGGCCGCCCAGCTCGAGCAGGCGTTCGCCGTGCCGGAGAAACACGCTGAGACCCCCGAGCAACGCGAAAAGCTGACGCGCTGGCTGCCCGACGGCATGGCGTTCGACACCGGTGCCGGCCAGCCGGCGTCCGAGGCCGGGCATCGAAAGGCCGCGTAACCATCAACCGGGGCAGGCTCCGGCCTGCCCCTCACCTGAAAGGAATTCAGACTATGACACAATATATCGTGCATATTTACCGCGAAATGAAGCTCAGCTACACGGGCATTGAGGCCGACACCCCGGAAGCCGCCGCCGCGACCGCGGCCGGCAAGCCGACCGGCGACGCTGACGACATTGACGACTGCGACGGCCAGGATCTGGCCGCCCTGGTCGATACCGCCGGGGACGAAGATTACAGCAAATCGGTGACGATTGATTTCGAGGCGGAGCGGCAACGCAAGGCCGCTCCCAAGTTGCTGGCGGCATTGCTCCTAGCTCAGACGGCGTTAAACACCGCTCCCCGTTTCCGTGTTGGCGATACCGACAGCTATAAAATCGCGACTGTCGTGGACGCCGCCATCGCCGAGGCGCGACCCGTTGACGCAGGGGAGGCTTAGCCATGGACGCCATCGAAACCAGAACCGTCGAACGCGACGGCCAGACATACCGCATCCGCATCTATGCCGATACGGACGCTGCCAATCCTTTGGAGGATTGGGACGAAATGGGCGCGATCCTGAGCCTGAACCGCCGGCATCGCAATTTTGACCCTGCCGGCATCGAGGAGGCCATCAGCACCAACCCCGACGCCGTGCCGCTAAGCTACTACGAGCACGGACTGTGCCTGTGGTCGGTCGCCGGGGAATTGCCCGCCGTGTGCCGCTGCCGGTTTGATTCGGTCAGCTTCGCCGGGGTCTGGCTCCCAAACGCCCTAACGCTGGAATCCGCCCGCAACTACGGCGGCCGCACTCGCCTGCACTTCATGCGCAAGCGCGCCCGCCAGGCGTGCGAAGCCTATACGCAGTGGTGCAACGGCGACATTTACGGCTACCAGATCGAACGAATCTCTGCCTGTGCGTGTTGCGGCAGCGAGGACTCCGAATCCGTCGATAGCTGCTGGGGGTTCTACGGGCTCGATACGTGCCAGAGTGAAGCCGAATCCGCAGCCGCCGCAATTGGACGTGGTCCCGTCTCTTCGGCTGCTGCGTCCGATGCAATGGCTCCGTCGGGCTTCGATCCAGCCCCGCCCGTGGCCTATGTAACGGCACCATGAAGCCTCCGCCGGGCCGGTCAAGCAGCGGCTTCCGTTGCGAAACGCCGTCGGCCTAAGGGCGGCAAGCCGCCGAGGCCGCCAGAGGCGTTTCGTTCTCACCCGCCGCTGTGACCGTCGCCCAAACGCTCCCGGCTATGGAGGCTTCCGGGGGGTGCCGTAAGGCTCCGGTTGGCGGGGCCGTAACGCGAGCGAAGGAGACAAACATGCAACACACGAGCAACAACCGCAACGCCGGAACGAGCGACATGTCGCTCGGCGGCATCGATCTCGACGCCTTCCTCATCGACGACGAGTTTGAGGATGCCCTTGACCGCCATCTCTTCGAGATCCGCGAGTCGCTGACCGACTTCCGCAACTTCTAGGACGGAGCCTGCCATGCAGATGAACCTTTCACGGCCTGCCTCAGTCACAGTCGAAATGGCCGACGGCCAGCCCTACATTCTCAGGAGGCTGCTCTCGGCGGCCAACCATAAGCAGGAGAAGGCCGTAGGCTACCGCTCCGTCGGTCTGATATTGACGCCGCGTGCCACCGCTCACGCCGGGCGCAATCTCTGCCCCTTTGCGACCCCCGGTTGCGCCCGATCCTGCTTCGCCGGTTTCGACCGGCTGGCCTGGCCGCAGGTCAAGCGGGCGGCGGTGGCACGCACGCTACTGCTGGCGCGGGATCCTCATCTGTTCCGGGCCATCCTCGCAGCTGACATCGCCCGCGAACTGGCGGTTGCAGGACCTGAGCCGCTGGTGGTGCGGCTCAATGTGGTATCAGATGTCGCCTGGGAGCGGGACTATCCGAGACTATTCGCCGATTTTCCGACGGTGCAGTTCATGGACTACACGAAGGACATCAGCCGTATCCTCGACCCGGCCCGCCCTCGGAATTACCACCTAACTTTCTCTCGAAGCGAGGAAAATGAGGAGGATAGCCACCGGGCGCTGGTGGCCGGCCATAACGTGACCGTGGTCTTCCGCAAGCCGCCATTCCCGACGAGTTTCTGGGGATATCCCGTCATCGACGGCGACCGAAACGATCTACGTTTCCTTGATCCCGCCCCATGCATCGTCGGCCTGAAAGCCAAAGGCGCGGCGCGGCGCGACGGCACTGGGTTCGTTGTGCTGCCGGCATCCAACACTGACACTTTTAAAGAACTCACGGAGGACGAATTCGACGCGCTCTATCCGCTGATCCCGAACCACCTCAACCCAAGCGCAAGCTGGACGCTCGGCGAGGGGAGGGGCTGCCTGTTTGAGACCTACGGCGACGAACTGGCTTTCGTGCGGCAGCAGGACGCGCGCACGATCTGGACGCTTTTCGATGGCGAGGACGGCGACCTCTATCTGGGGAGCGGTTATCACCTGGTCAACCGCATCGGTTACCTGATTAGCACGGTTCCGGCGCCGAGAGGTGTTACCATCCAGGTGCATATCCCTATGGAGACCGATGGGGATGCCAGCGACGACGCATCCGGCGAATCGTCGGGCAGCAAGTCATGACACACGACACCCTCAATGCCGAACACCACGCCGTTGCCCGCCGGATCGCGGCGCGCGGCTATCAGGTCATCATCGGCTACGGCAAGGGCGGCTTCTGGGTGCGCAACCCGGACATGACGGAACCGGCCTTTCCCGATCACAACAGTTTCATTTCCTTCGCCCGGACGAAGGCGCTATTCACTTGAGGCAAGAGTCGTAGTAACAACCAGAGTAGAAAGGACACTTATATGACCGCCACGAACCGCACACCCGGAACTGTCCCATTGAGGGCGGCACTGGCCATCCTCAAAACCATGCCCACCCCCATCATGCATTGCGCGGGGGGTTATATCACTGCTGGCGATCTTGCCGAGATCATCGAACGAGAAACCAACGTCACATGTTTGCTCGAAGCGTTGGAAAATGCGTTACCGCATCTCAGAACGCTTGGGTTAAGGGAAGCCACTGCTCCCCATGTGCACGGTGATCGTGCCCACACAGCTTACGAGAAAGCTCTTGCTGCGATCGCCAACACGAAAGCAGCATGAACATCTCGCGTCGCAAGTCCGCGAGCCGTTGCTCATGACCGCCGAATCCGACGACGATATCCTCGACTCGCTCTTTCATGGCGCGGCTTTGACGGCCTACGTGCAGGTCGCCGCCGAGTCGCAATCCTGGCCGCCGCCCGCCGAGGCGACCCGGCAGCGGGCTTACGATCTCTATGAGCAGGCGCTGGCCCAGAAGAACCGCCGGAAATCCACCGAGCCGGAGCGGGGCGAGGCGGGATTGCAATCCGACTGCCCTGAGGCGGCGGTCAGCCTTCCAGCACGTTAATAATGAAGCGGGTGAAGACCGCGGCGTTTTTCTCAGGGTGCATCTTGCCTGCCGGCAGCTCGCGCAGCCATGCGATGCGGTGATAGGCCAGCAGATCGGCGGCCACATCCATATGCCGGCCTTCTATCCGCACTTCCGTCACCACCGCCTCGACGAACCGCAGCACCAGCACCGGAGCATCGCCCGGTTTGTCGCCGGGCTGCATGCGGGTATGCCGCAGGTCGGAATAGGCAAAGCCCTCGACCACCCCGTCCTGCTTCAGGAAGCGCAGCATCAGCAACGATTTGTTGTCGGGCCTGGCATATGCCTTGTAGGGATCGCCGGGTTGGGGCAGGGGCACCAGGTCGTCGATCGCCGGAACATCCGGCGGCTCTTCCGCCGCATCCGGCGCTGCGCCCTCCCGCAGCTTTGCCGAAATCAAGCAGCGTCGACTTGGGCCGCACGCGCTCCCGCAGCAACGGGTCATCGTTCGTAGCCATGATCGGCCTGCCTTTCGTGTTGTTTCCGCGGCGGCGGCGGGGCGTTGTCCCTTGCCGCCCGCGTGCGGTCGATGACCGCCAGCCGCCGCAGCCGTTCGAGGTGCTTGCGCAGCCGGTGCCACCGCTGAGGCTTGGCTGCCTTCGCCGGCTTCGCTGCCGGGCGTTTGATGTCGAGGGCGGCCAGTTTGCGCGATGAGCGCTGCGCCGCCGCCTTCAGCTCTCCCTTGTCATCGGTATAGATACGCATCCAGGCTTTGCCGCGCGTCGCGGAGACGTACATCTGCTCCTGATTGATCGCCCCGCGCGACGATGACGGCATATCGACCACCACGCGCTGCACAGTTTTGCCTTGTGAGCCATAGGACGTCACGCAATAGGCGTGGTTCCACAAACCGGCATCGGCCGCGATGAGCTTGCCGTCATCGAGCCGGATGTTGCCGCCCGGCGTGAACCCTGCCACGCCCCGCACCATGCCGTTCTTGAGGGTATGCTGGCCGTCCACCGTCTTGACGCTGCCGGTGAACATGATGCGGTCGCCGGCCGCCAGCTTCACATCCTCCACCGGCCGGTAGAGCGAGAACCGCGCGGCTTCGGACAGCGGCGCCGAATCCGGGTCGGTCAGCGTGAGGCGCTGGCCCTTTTTGAAGCCCTTGGCGTTCTGGTGGAACACGAGCACATCGCCCGGTCGGTAGGTGGTCGCCTGGGTGCGTTCAGCTTCGCTCGTATCGACCGCCTCGAGCCGGGTAAAGCCTTTGTCTTCGCCTGTGAGCATCCCGGCGTCGCGCAAGCGTGAGCGTATCGCGCTGTTCACGCGCGCTGAGCCGGCGTGGGTGGGGGAGACCACGAGGATTCGCTTGTTGACGGGGAGGGATTTGAGGTCGGCCTGGGCTTGCGCGTAATCGTCCGCGATACTCGACACGCGGTCTTCATCGCTCATTTCGCGAATCCATCCCAGGCGGTCGATGGCTTCCAGCCCTTCGACCGTCTTGCCTTGCGACAGCAGCGTCGCCGCCGCCCGGTACTCCGGCTTCTCCTGCCGCATGATGTCGCTCAGGCGGAACGGCGTGATGTTGGCATAATCCTTCAACACCCGCATGAGCGCGCCATGCGCAACGGCGCCGTGCTGGAGCGGGTCGCCGACAAGCGTTAGTTTCAGGTCATATTCCTCAGCGATGCGGCACAGCTCCAGCGCGTCCTTATGTCCGAGCATGCTGACTTCATCGATAACCACGCGGCTGCCGCGAATCGCCGCCTGCAGCTTCTCATTCTTCAGCAGGTGGGCGACGGTCTTCGTATCCGCGAAGCCGTCCTCCTGCAGCACCTCCACCGCTTTGCCGGTGGTCGCGAAGTAATTCACTTCCTGACCGGCCAGCCGCATGCCTTCATCGTACTTGGCCAGCAGCGCCGATTTTCCCGCGCCGGCGGGCCCTTCGAGAATGTTGACGAGGTTGCTGGTATTGAGCAGCCCTTGCACCGCCGCCCACTGGCCGTCATTAAGCGATTTGCCGTTGGGCAGCGCGCGGGTCAGCCCGTCGGGCACGCCGACCGGCTCGACCGTGCCCTGTCCGCCCGCCGCGAAATTGATAATCGCGTTTTCTTCCTCCTGGAGCTTTTCGGTGGTGGCCATGACCCGGCCGTCAACGACTTCGGTGAAGACGCCCTGACGCGGCAGCTCGGCCTCGACCTGCTCGAGCGTGACGTTGCCCAGCCCATGCAGCAGCGCCACGCGCTCCAGCTCCCGCTCGGGGATCACCGACAGCTTCTCGCTGCAATGGGCGATGGCGTAGGCCACCGCATCGTGCGCCGTCACTTCCACCGCCGCAGGCGCTTGCCCGGACTTAACCCGTTCGATCGCCTGGCGGTGCTCGGGGGTGAGCTGCGCGTCCCATTCCTCGCGTAGCTCCTCCGGCGTCAGTTCCTTGTCTTTCTTTGAGCGCGTCGTCGCCCCCAGCTTGGCCTTGCGGCCGGGCTCGGTGATGTTGAGGCGTTTGGCCTCGTCCTCGATCTCGCCCGTCCGTTTGGAAAACGTCACGCCCAGCGGTTGCAGACCAGCCAGTCCCCATTTGCCGCCGGGCCGCCGCTCGATCGGCAGGCCGGCCGCAGCGAGATCCTTCGCCACCAGCGAGTAAAACACCGATTCGTAGAACGGCCGGTCGCGGTAGATGTTCGCGAAATCCGCCGCCTTGATCCGCCCGCCCTCGACGTTATCGCGCGTGGCGTTAAAATTGAACATATGCCAGTGGGGGTGGGGGTCGGGCGCGAAATTCTTCACCGGCCGGGCGGTGGTGTGCAGGAAGCCCGCCCATACCAGCCCGTCACCGGGACGGTTCTCGAACGCGCCGTCCTTACGCACCCTCGTTTCGACCGCGCCCTCGATCATCGTCATGACCTGACCGACCCGCCCGCCGATCTTCTCCAGCATGGCGTCGCGCTCAGCCGCCGGCAGCAGCATGATATAGGCCCCGACATCCTTGGGCAGCGAGAACACGAAGTCCTCGCCGACGCGGCGGTTCTCGTTCATGCGCGGGGTAAGCTGCTCGCCCGTGGCGGGGTTGATGTTGTCGCAGAGCTGGCCGAAAGCGTCTTTGGTGACCTGGCCGTGCAGCCCGAACTGGCCCGCCAGCTTGCCGCCCCACAGCCCGACGGTCTCGTTGCCCTGCGAATAATAGTCCGCCGTCTCGAAGTATTTCTTAACGCCGTACGCCGAGGTGGCGGTGTAAGGACGCAGCATGATGGAACCCCTACCTGGTGAACCAGATGTTGTGGGATCATATGTGCGAAAACCACAAAATCAAGTGGTTTTCGCATAAACAAAGACAGAATAAAACTCCTACAGACTTGCCTCCTTATTTTTGCTTCGCAAAATAAGGCCCTGAATTACACCGTGAAACCGGTTCCACCACATCCCCCCGAAAACTGGCCATTCAGTCAGCCGACTGACACGGTAATCATTTACGCCGGGACGCCCCAAAAAACTGTTAATAGTGGCCGGGTGCAACTTGAACACAATAAATTGACGTCAGCGTCATCATCGGCTATGGCTTGACCATGACCGACGCTCACCAGCCGCTACAGCACATCATCGAGTTCTGCTCGGACAAATGGACGGAAGCCGATCGTGCGCCCGACCAGACGCCCGACATGAAAACCGGCCGCAAGATGGCCTACAACGATGTGCTGCAACAGGCCCGCCGGATGCTGGCGGACGCCGGACGGAATTGAGGCCGCCATGCCACGGCTTTACTGCGAGCAGCACGGCAAGAAACAAGATGCCCGATGCCAGGAGCGGCAGGAGGATTACCGCGAGGCAGGCGAAACCGTCCTCATCATCAGCGGGCCACTCAAAAGCGGCCCCTGGCAATGCGACACATGCAACGCCACCCTGAACAAGGCGATGACTGTCAGCAGCAACGAAACGCTGAGCCATTATCGCAGAGCCACCTGAGCCATTCCGCGATCGGTCGATGGTGGGTTTGGCTCTCTCTCAGCGTCTTTACCAAGTTTCTGGCACGTGTGATTCAATGCAGGTAGGCTGGAGTGTAATTGCCGCTCAGTCGCCGATGACGGCTCTTTCAATCCACGGCGCAAAGTGGCGGCGGGAAGTTCCACCTTCCCGCCGCCTGACCGCTCGGGAGCAATCCCTCCCGTGGGCCATTCTCAGTTTCCGCGCGCATCACCGTCGGGTCAATCACCCCGATCTCGGCGTTGGCACCCCAACTGCCACCGTTGCCTGCTCAAAGGCTGTGAAGTCTGGTTCTTGCCGCGCCGGCCTCAGGCGCGATATTGCAGCCCGGCCTGTCAGGAATCCGCCTGCCGCTGGCGCCGCTGGCTTTCCTGCCAGCGCTTCAAGGCTACTACCCATGGCAAGGCAATCCGGCGAGAGCAGGCCCGACGCTATCGAATCCGTCTCCAGCAACGATCATTTCTTGCTGAACCGGCGCCGCCAGCCTGCGACGTCGAGCTGACTTCCCCAGTCGTCGAGTCGCAGACATCCACCGCATCCGAGCCGCCTCCGCTCGCCTCAACACCCGCCGAGGGCCAGCGCCCAGCCAAAATACCCGAACAATCTTGCGGTCTGCCTTGCCACAGACCTGGCTGCTACATGTTATTCCTTCCCTCGGGGCGTTCTCCCGATCAGAAATTCTGTTCCTACTCGTGCCACCAAGCGTTACGACGAGTTCGACAACGCGAACTTCGACTCCGGCAACGACGCCGGCGCGGGGTTCTTCCCCGTTATATGCATCGCCGCGGACCGCCTCAACATCCCCTTCTCATGTCGTCACGTATAGAAGACGTTACCCCCTAATACTTATGTTTGTTCTTGCCCAAGAACCGAGGAGGAAGCGGGAGGGCCGGGCCCTCCGGTCTCCCGTTTCCTTACTCGGATTGGGCCTTTGTGACGAGGTTTCTCATGACAGACTCGTACACGACGGACATCCGCTTCATGGCGGTGGATCAACTGGGTCAGCGGTATCGGCGCTATCGCCTTCCCGATCCCGACGCCGAGGCCGCCATGGCGGCATCCCTGAGTCGCTATGGACAGCAAACTCCCGTAGTCGTCTGCCTGCGAGAGGAAAGATACGAGGTTCTCGACGGCTTCAAGCGTCTGGCAGCCGCGCAGACACTCGGTTTCCTGACCGTCAGCACGCGGGTCGTGGAAGTTAATGAGCGCCTGGCCAAGGCGACGATCCTGGGCCTCAATCAAACCGGCAGGCGGACTCAAGAGTGGGAGGAAGCTTGGATCGTGCACGCCTTGGTGCGCGAGGACGGTCTGACGCAGGAGGAGGTCGCCGAGCTGCTCTCCCACCACAAGAGCTGGGTCTGCCGTCGGCTGGCCCTGGTCGAGAAGCTGGCCGACGCGGCCAAGAACGACCTGCGATTGGGGCTGTTGTCGGTCACGGCCGCTCGCTCGCTGGTGCGGTTGCCGGCCGGCAACCAACCTGAGCTTCTTGCAACGCTCCGCCGCGACAAGCTGACGGCTGCCGAGCTCGATGGCGTCGTGAATCTGCTCCAAGCGGCGCCCGGTCAGACTCAGGAAGAGTACATCTTGGCCCAGCCGCGCCAGGCCTTGCGGCAAGCACGGGAGGAGACTGGCTGGGCCTGGGACCCAAGGCTAAGCAGTTCGGGCAACCGCGTGGCGCGACGTCTCACCTACGTCCTTGAGGACCTGGGTCGCATCGAGACCTGGCTGCGCAGTCAGGGCCGCGCCGGCTTGACCCCCTGCGATCACTTGGTGCTGACGTCAGCATTCTCCAAGTTGGCGCGTGATGCCTCCAGCGTGGCCTCTTTGGCTCAGGACCTCATCGGAGAGTTGAACAATCATGACCGAGCAAAAGCGCAATGAGATTGTCAGCCGCTGGCGCGGCGGTGCATCAATGCGACAGATCGCCCGCGAGTTGGGACTGGCACGGAACACGGTGAGCCGGGTGCTTGTCGGGATTGATGCCCAGCGGGCCGGCAAGGCGTCGACCTCGCGCAGACAGACCCAGCCAGCTCGATCCCTACGAGCCGGTCATCCTCGAGCTCCTGGGCCGATATCCCGATTTGACCGGCGTACGGCTCTTGGAAGAGCTGCGCCAGCAGGGCTTCCCGGGCAGCTATAGCACGGTCCGCCAGCGGCTACGCGAGCTCCGTCCGGGCTCGGGACCACAGCCGGTCATCCGCTTTGAGACTGGGCCGGGTGTCCAGGCTCAGATGGATTACGCCGTCTACGATCTGGACTTCACTTGTGAAGGCCGGCGCCGCGTCAATTTGTTCAGCTACATCCTGGGCTATTCACGGCGGCAGTATCTGCGCTTCGTCGAGGCCCAGGACATGGTGACCACCCTGCGTGAGCACGTGCGGGCCTTTATGCATCTGGGAGGCGTGGCCGCTACCTGCTTGTATGACAATATGAAAGTTGTGGTCAGTGGTCACGAGGATGACGTGCCGATCTACAACCCGCGGTTCCTGGCCTTCGCCACCCACTACGGATTCCGGCCAGTGGCCTGCCGCGTGCGGCGGCCTCAAACCAAGGGAAAGGTGGAACGCCCGTTTTATTACGTTGAAACCAGCTTGTTCAACGGCCGCAGCTTCGAATCGCTCAGTCATCTGAATGAGACCACCGATTGGTGGCTGGCGCAGGTCGCGGATGTCCGCGAGCTCCGCGCCGCCGGCAAGACGCCCTTGCAGCTGCATCAGGAGGAACTTCCCCACCTGATCCCGTTACCAAACCAAGCTTATGTGGTCGCCCCGGTTATCTATCGCACAGTCGACGTCGAAGGCTTGGTCACTTACTGCCAGAACGGCTACTCAGTGCCTTGGCGGTACATCGGCTGCGTGTTGCCGGTGCGGGTGACCGAGACCGAGGTGATCGTTTACGGTCCTCAGGTCGAGGAGATCACCCGGCACGCGCTGTTGCCGCGCACGGCCAGAGGGCAACGGAGCGTGCACAAGGAGCACCGGCCTAACGAAAGCACACACCGGCGACAGGCGCAACTGGAGGAACGCTTTGGCGAGCTGGGCGAAGTGGGCCGTCGGTTCCTGGAAGGGCTGCTGAGAGTTCAGCGATACGGTAAGGACCAGGCGCAGCGAGTGCTGGCACTATTGGGAACCTACACCCGAACAGACGTGATCGCCGCGTTGGAGCGAGCGGTCCGATATGGTGCTTATTCTCATGCGGCGGCGGCACGTATCCTGTCGGTCCAAGCTCGACCGAAGACTATCTTGGAGGTGCTGGCCGACGAAGAGCGTCCGCTGCCTCCTTGGCTGGGCGAGGATAAGGTGTCCCCGCGCCCGACGTCAGGCTACCAATACCTTTGCGAGCCGGAGGAGCACGAGGATGAAGACCCGACCAGCGCCCAAGGCGAAGCCGGCGGGGACGGAACTGCGCCAGAAGATCCTTGAGGACTTCGAGGTGCTGGGCATTCCCCTGCGGTCCGAGCAACTCGACGCGGTTGTAGGCCGTGCCGAGAGCGACGGGCTATCCCACCTGGAATTCCTACGGTTGCTGATCAGCGAGCAAGCCAACGGGCGTCGTGATCGCAGGATTGCCCACCGTATCCGCGAAGCCAGCTTCGCTGAAAACAAAACGCTGGCTGACTTCGATTGGCAGTTCAATGCGGCGGTTATCGATCGAGTGCGGATCGAGGCATTAGCCGAAGGGGAGTTCATCGGCCGGCATCAAAGTCTGGTTTGGGTGGGTCAAAGCGGCGTCGGCAAAAGTCATCTGATCCAAGCGATTGGCCAGTGTGCCTGTGTGCTGGGTTACCGGGTGCGGTACGAGACCAGCAGCTCAATTTTGCAAAAACTGACAGCAGCGCTGGCGGACCAGACGTTGCCGAGCCACTTGCGATACTATGCCAAATTCGATCTGTTGATTCTCGACGAGGTCGGCTTCGACCGACTGGAACGGATCGAATCGCCCCAAGCGGCCAGCCTGTTGTACAAGCTGATCAACGTCCGCAGTGGGCGGTCGACGGCATTGGTGACGAACATCGACTTCGACGCATGGGGCGACTACTGGGGCGATCCACCGTTGGCAATGGCGTTCTTGGACCGAGTTGTCGACGGAGCGATCATCATGAAGATCAACGGCAAGTCGTATCGGGCGCATCGGGGCGAACAAGCATCGGCCGTCAAGCGACCGAAGAAGTGAAATAGCGTCGACGCCGGAGCTAGGGATCAGCCAGTCGACTTGATTTGATCCACGCTTCATCGAACGACGGCCGTCACATCCCGAAGCACCTTGTCTGTGCTTCACGCGGCAACCATTCAAGTGGTTCAATTCTGGCTGCGAAAGTGGCTCACTTCCTGGCTGCCGTTGAAAGATGACAGCATATCTGGTGACAGCTTTCTCCAGCCAGTTCGCCGAGGAACTCGGCGGCTACGATTACGCCTGCGAAAGGGAGTATTTGAACATGAAGCGCGCCAGGGTCAGCGTCTACGGAGCTGAGCCGCCGGGCGGTATACCTTCGCCTGCGGCCATGCTGGAGGCGGGCTGATGGGCGAACTGGTATGAGCCTTCCCGACCGCATCAGGGGATTGTTTCGCCGGGACGTAAGGGGCGAGCTGATGGCCAGGTTCTTTCGGGCAGGAGCGTGACCAGCGCCCCGGAAGCAACACTCCTGGCCTTCCTGCGCCGCGATATACCGACGCCTCGCGGGAAGGCGGTCTTTAAACGCGCGCTTGAAGAATTCGTGCTTCAATATGGCTGGTGGTACGAACCCAGCGTGCTTCCTGGGCACATCATCCGTGGAACGCCGCAGGAATGCTTCAAGAATGCCACACTCCTGACGGTCGAGAACGACGCGCTGATTTACTGCGAAGGATTCGCGCTGTTTACTGGCGGCAGCGCGCCGAGGCTTCATGCCTGGGTAACTGACGGGTGCGGTCGAGCTATCGACAACACCTGGCCCCATAGCGGCGTAGCCTACGCCGGCGTTCCCTTTCAGTCCTTGTTCGTCAACATCACCGCGCTCAAGAACCGCGCGGCGATCAGCCTGCTTGATGACTGCCAGAATTCTTACCCGCTACTATCCGATCTCGGGGATCGTCCCGACGAGTGGCTTGAAAACCGAGGACAAGGAATGAAGCGATTGAAGGCCACCGGGGGCTAATAATGATATTTGCGTTTTTCTCTTCCCGACCATCAATTCGCGTCTATACTCACGGCGACCACGGAGGGGAGCATGGTTTCAGAAAGGGACACTTACCGCAGGGCGCAACGGCTTATCGACCGCACCGGAACGCAAGCCGCTGAGCGTGCCTATCGGATGATGCTGTGTTCTCTGGAGGAGGATGACCTGCCACAGGCGGGCGATTGGCTCTCCATAGGCCACGCCCTCGAAAACTTGCAGAACCTGCCCTCAATGCACGCGTTCCCGGCCCGGCGCAGCCTCTGCTGACACACGCTCCTGAAATCGACCCGAGCCGCTGTAACGCTCACTCATCAGGTGAGCGTAATACGCCTTGATTCTGTCTCGTGCTTCCGTCAGCGATGGCGTCTGCGTTTCCACGCAGCACTGCACCCCGTCGATAGCCGTCTGCTCTTTGTTCCGCTGTTCAATCGCTTCAACAGCGACACGCGTGTCACGCCAGTCCGCGATCGCCGGAAGCAATCCCGTACCGAAGATGACGGCAAAGGCGGCGATCGCAAGCGGCGCGCTGCCGGTGATAATGCCAACGAGCAGCCCGGCCAGGCCGAACGTCGCCCCCAGGCCAGCCGCGATAGCCGCCGCCACGTCCCACGCTCCTGGCGGCCCCGCAGTGATACGGTCGTCCGACCACGACATGCATCGTCCTCCTGCCTCATGGCTTATCAGCTACGACACATAGACCGATATTTTGCAAGTTGCTATCGCTTTTCATGACGCCGCCGCTCTTTGTCCCTTCCCGACCATTGAATACCGTCTATACTCACCGCGACCAAGGAGGGAAGCATGGTTTCTCAAAGGGACATTTACCGCAGGGCGCACCTGCTTATCGACCACAGCGGAACGCAAGCCGCTGACCGTGCCTATCGGATGATGCTGCGTTCTCTGGAGGAGGACGACCTGCAGCAGGCGGGGGATTGGCTCGCCATCGGCCAGGCCGTCGAGAACTTGCAGAACCTGCGCACGCCAGCTACGCGGCACTGAATGAAGACGCTGTTTACCAACGTGGTATGTGTGACGTGCCTGGCGGGGCTGGCGGCACTCCAGTTTAGCTGGGTCTTTTCGCCGTGGTTAGCTTCGGTCGTCGCATTCGGAAATCTTGGTTTTGTTCTGGCGCTCGCCGTCGTATACCTCATCCGCCGCTTCGTCCTTCGATTTTTACCCACCAAGTCTACAGCCGCACCGAACCCCGCACAGCCGGGCGCTGGCGCGGAACCGGAGGTGGATTATTTCGCATTCGCAAAGTGGCTCATCCACGAGCACGGGGCAGGCGCAAGGGCAGAGGCCGTCCGGCTCACGCAAGAGGCCATGCAGGAACAGGATTCGCTCGCGGTCACGGACTGGCGTGCGGTCGAGCAAGCCATCGCCTTGCTGGCCAACGATACTGTGGCAACGAGGCATTAGCGATTGGAATGTGTGTCTGATAAGCCCAGTTCCGTTTGCTTGGCGTGAACCACGACGCCACCTTGGCCGTCGGCGTCCTGTAAGGCGTTTTATTTCGGCTGCCTGACTGGATGCCGGGGGTGTGAATCAGGCCCATGGGGAGTAATGGAACAGAAAGTTACGGTTTCACGGACCCCCCAAACCAGAGATCGGTCGAAACCCGGCACGGAGCCTCGACGCACGCGTGCACAAACGACCGTTTACGCAACGGAACCAGCCAGATGAGATCCAGCGGGTTTCCAAGTTGCAAAACCGTATTGCATTGGGATTTTTATTTGCAATAGATTTATGCAATCATCCCGCTCACGATACGGCAGATTTCCTTGGGTTGCCCGAGGTCGGGCGATTCATTCATCGCCCGAGCCTGCCACCGGTCCGAACGTCATTTTCTGTTCCACTACTCCCTAAACCCCAATCAGAGCGTACTGGCGTCTGGGTGGAGGAATCGTGAATGTAGGGCCTGGAACCCGCGATCTCCTTCGATACCCTTCTTTGGTCGCCAGCGTATCGGTAAGTCCTTTGGATACCGAATAGGGATGAGGATCTCGGTCCAGGGTTCCTGAATCGTTAGCTTCTTGGATAGTCGTTTCCCGGAATTTATTGGCACTACGTGAAACAGTTGGAATAGGAGATTGCCAAAGCCGAACGTGGCGACATACCCTTTTTCTTCGCTGTTAGCTTGGTTGCTCCCGTCATAGGCGGGACCTGGCGAGTTCACCCAATAACAGATCCAGACTTCTGTGTCGGTCGGGATCATCCTTTTTGAGTAGAAGAGTGTGCGATCCAAGTCGGTGTAATGCCAAACCGGTCGCTCATTTCTAGTTTCCAAGCACATTGCAGACATCACTGCCCAAGAGCTCAACAGTTTGCATTCCACTGCATCGAGAGCGGCGGCGGTTTCGTCCAGCAACGCCTCAATGATGGGCTTCGCGTCATTTTGGAGTCCGCTCATCCAGGTTTCGTTGCACTTCTTGCAGACGGTTCTAACGACAATACGCACGTCTCTGACGCCGCGCTTGAACCTGATCGGGGACTTGATATTCGCCTTATGCTCAAGAGTTCCACTTCCCTGGAATCGCTCCCGTAGCCACTGAGGGAATACGTGCTCCTCGGAGCCCGCTTGAGCGTCGCAATAAATGCACTTCTCGGAAGTGGTGTATTTCCGACCCATAGTTACGCTAGGTTCAAAAACGCCCGAGAAGCCAGAGCAGAAAGGAGTCGCAAGGTGTAGCCGGACGGAGTCAGTCAGTCAACTGACGGCGTGTGCCAAGATCGGTACGATATGATGCTTGCACCCATTGAACTCGATCGAAAAAATTGCCAAATTCCTTACGAAATTTAATTCCCTTACTGATCGCACGAATATAGGGTTGATTGGGCTCCAAATGCTCTATTCATTCTGGATCACTGCCGCACCGCTCGAAGAAATGGGGGCTTGCATGCGTGTTCCTTTTCATCTTCTGTCTCTCGCAGTAGTTGCCTCTCTCTCTTCCGGTGTTGCCTTTGCGGGGGATGACAACGTGTTCACCCTCGTAGTAAAGCGCGAAAGAGCTTGGACGGGGGCCGCAGTCACTCAACATATTTATATACACGGCGATTATATTGGAGGAGTATCGAACGGTTCTACCGCAAGCTTTTCCATTCCCGCGAACAGCGCAGACAATACATACGAACTTAAAGCGTTTTGGGGGGGTGATATCTATACCAACGGCACAACCCAGACTTTCACTGCCAGACCAGGAGATCGCGTTACGCTGCGCACCGCGCAGAGTGGGGACTCATATCGACTCCCATCCTGTTTCGAGGTCTCGAAGTAACTCCTTCACCGGGGCCTGCCACGCCGCAATTGCATGAAGATGCAAAGGCATCTCTGAAGATCAACTCTTCAATTTCTGCAATTGGCGGCGTGGATCTCTACGCGTATTTCAACGGAAAGTACATTGGGAAAATAGGGAAGAAAGAAAATAAGACGGTCTCGGTGACTCCTCTCGTCGGTGATAAAAACATCTTTTATGTGTGCATGAAGGGAGGCAGCGGTTCTACTGAGTCGAATAAGCTTGAACTCGATATCAAGCCAAATAGTGTAACTGATATCAATGTAGTGGCGTTTAACCCTACTTTTGAACACGGCCCTGATCAGTCAGCAGGTTTCATTGTATGGCTAGGACTTCATGTCTGGGTTCCTAAACACGATCCGTCATTCACAATGGCCATACGATCAGACACTGATTTGTCCGATCTTCGTCCGCCGTCGCCGTTTGGGGAAACACTTCGAGATAACGAAATCGCCCAAGCAGAAGAGGAACTCTCCGAAGAATATTTGGAGTCATGGGTAGGGGATTGGTCGTTTCCTAGGGGCTCGAAGTTAACACATCGCGCCCTGACTGCCGTCCTAGATGCGACCGACGGTCGGGTATTTCTAAAATTGAAGAGAACAAGAAATACTATTTATGGCTATAAATTTAGATCTGTCGGGGATGGCGGACTAATTCAGACACATGCTTATAATGTAAGAATCGGCAAGAACTCTATTAGATTTCAGACTTACGAGTCTTCACTTTTCGGAAAGAGTGCAGCAGACAAAAGCGATAACCTACTCTTATTTGATCCTCGTGACTACAGGAGAATATTTATGTACGTCAAGCAGCGCCCATTATCAGATGTCTATGATTACGAGTGCGTTTTGATTAGGCCAACGCAGTGATGTTTTCATCTAACGAGACGCCCGAGGGGATGATCGAGGTAACCATGGGAACTTCGGGTCTTGGTAAATGCTGGCGGGAAATCTAGCATGAAAGTCCGCTGATTTTCCATCGCCTTTTATGGTTGAGCCGATTTCCCTAAGCTCTGATGTGAGTTCGAAATCGATTGCTGGTATTCCAAGCTTGTTGTTCAAACCTTTATAACCCTTCCTCGCATAGGGTTTCATATCAGCATTTACGGCTTCTGCAAGTACAACCCCTGGGCGTTCGGTAGGCATATCACCTTTGTCGTAGTTTCCACTATGAGCCAAGCCACCTAAGACGAGGTATTTGCCTCTAGCCTCGCGCCTGACAAATGCCGCGGCGTAGTCATCGCGACGTTGAGTCCACTCTAAGGATACTAACTCTTCAGATAGTGCATCGATCCTTTCTTTTTTCTCTCTACCACGTAGAGAAGGATCGTCCATTATTGTCTTCACTTCGCCGACACGATGTACGTATTCTGGACATTCATATCCCCGGACCGTAATGCCCATCGTTTTTGCAGCCTGTAGCGTGTGCCACAAAACAGTCATGCGCGACGGCTCAAGGTTATTAGAATCAACATAAGAGAGTAAGCTGGACTCCGAGGTTATACGCACAAGGTCACTTACGATGTGATCCGGAAATTCGACAAAAAGCGTTTTTACTCCACTTGCCTTCAGCAATGGCATTAGCTTCCCCAAAGCTTGCCGAACGGCAGGAGACTCGTGGTCTTCACCGATGAAGACACCATCATGGGCGGCAAGCAGCGCCTGGATAAGGTGATCGAAACGCGGGTTGTCTTGAGAATCAGGGGGCATCGCCGGGTTTGCACACGCACGTTTACATAATGTTTATAAATAAGTATATTATGATATAATTGTTAATTATAGTCAAGCAGATCGTGCTGCCGCATATGTTAACACACGGTAATGTGTCGCGGCGGGATTCCCTTAAGCCAGCCGACAGCTCCAGCTAAATCGTCCGTGAACGATAAAGGAGGCTATCATTCACGGAAATCTTATGGATACCCAGCCGCTTATGTCGAAGTCCATCCATCGATCAATCGCCTCTAGCGGTCGAGGTTTACCCACCCTCGGATTGCCACATCGGATTCCTTGCGCCATAATCGAATGTCCACTGCTCCTCAATGTGGCGATATTTCTCCCAACAACGGTTTGAAAAGGATCGTTACCGTTCATGATGACGGACGAAGAACTCAAAGCGGTCTCCGAAAAGATCACCCCGCGCCTCCTCGCTCACCTTGGCCGATTCACGGTTATGCTGGCCATCCTTGATAAATCCAACCAAACGCCTGAGGCCATCATCGCGAGCGCGACCGGATCGTTGATCAACACCGGATCGGGCCAATTCCTCGTGACGAACGATCACGTCTACCAGACATTTGAGGGGAAGCGAGAAGCCAATCGCGACATCATACTTATCATGTCTGGGATTGACGACGTGCCGTTCCGCAACATCTCTCACCAACACTCCGTGCGCGGCCGAGACAAAGACCTCGACCTTGCCGTGCTCGAAATCCCGGTGCCGCTCGTCTTTGAGCTTGGCAAACTGTTTTCCACCTGGGATGCGTGGCCACCGCGGCGGCCGGAGGCGGGTATGGGCGCCTTCGTCTTTGGATATCCCGGTCAAGGAAGAATGCCAATGGGCGACCGCCTGGGAGTCAGCCCGATGATCATTGGAACGCATATAACGTCAAGCAATGATCGCCAGTTCGCACTGGTCGATACCGAAAAAGACTCCATAAAAACATCACCTGAGGGAGTTCCCCCATTGACCAGCTTGGGTGGAATGAGCGGCGGCGGAGTATATGCGCTTTCAAGCGATAAGGAATTGTTCTTGGCCGGCTTTATGTGCGAAGCCAATGATGCGATGGACATCATCTACGCATCACACGCCGCTCATATCAAGGCTGACGGAACTATCTAAGACCGTACCGCGGGCCCGTCTACTTCTGGATGACCGGAGACGACCGCGGGAGATGCACACATGGGGACAGGGTTTCTCCGGATTTGGCGTTAGACACGCGCCTGCCCGCAATGGCCCCGCATGCCACAGGGTCGGCATTGACAGGGCACCGGGTTGACGAGGATTTGCTGCCGAACGTTTGCCCTTGCCGCCCGTATCTGCCCGGCCAGTTCAACCATCCACGCCGTAGCTCGACGGTATAGCTTGGCAAATGTCCCCTGCCGTGTTAATCTGTACGCTAATGATAACGACGTGCTGATGCGTGGAGTCCCATGACCCATATCGATTTCAACCACCTGCTGAGCAGCGTCAAGGGCCTGTCGCCGGAGCAGTTGCGCCAGCTCCGCCAGCAGCTCGACCGCCAGCTCGTCCAGCCGAAGAAGCCCACGGCTACAGCGCCTGGCAAATCCGCCAAACGCGCCAGGTCCACCGCGCCCAAGAAGAAGCCGCGGACGGCCGACGAGTTTAATCAGCGATTGTTCGCGGCAGGCCGCATCGCCTCGCTGCCCGATCCTGACCTCGACATTGACGACGACGATCCCGACGATGCGCCAGTCCCCATTAAGGGAGAGCCGCTGTCGGAAACCATTATCCGCGAACGGCGCTGAGGTGGCGACCGCCTACTTCGTCGATTCCAGCGCCCTGGTCAAACGCTATGTCGCGGAAACCGGCACGGCCTGGGTACGCAGCATCACGCGCCGTAGACCGTCCGCTCATATATACATTTCGCTCATCACGGCCGTTGAGGTGACTTCCGCTGTTGCCCGCCGCCGGGGCGTGACGCTTTCAGCGGCGCGGGCATCTTCAATCCTCTCGCGGTTCCGCAAGCACCTGGCCGGGCGGTACCTGCCCTCGGAGGTCACGCTCGCGCTGGTGAACGACGCCATGAAGCTGGCGAATACGCACCGGCTTCGCGCCTACGACGCCATGCAGTTGGCAACCGCGCTAGACCTCCACAAGGATTGGACCGCAGACCGCCTGGGCACGTTCGTATTCGTTTCCGCCGACCTCAACCTCAACGCCGCCGCTATCGCCGAAGGGCTGACGGTCGATGATCCCAATGGCCACTCTTGACTGTCAGCGCGACCACCGCCTTGAACGGCTGCCCGGCGTGGGTTATAGTGAACGACTGTCAACACCACGATGATGATCGATCCGGACACCGCGAGGGTGCAGCCATGAGCGGCGAAGGCAGGCGCATTGCAGCAGTCGTACAGTCCCGCGATACGAGCGATGGCCTTTACCAAGCCGTTCAGCTCGAAGACGAGAGCTACGCTCTTATCCGAGGAGGCAACGCCGTGCAACGGCGGGACGTGCTTCCGTTCGAGCCGGGGAACGGCATGGAAATCCACCTTTACGCCGAGATCGACAAACTGGAAGCGGCTTGGGCAGCATGTATGGATGACATCGAAAACAGCGAGCTCACGCGGCACAGGCCCGACGCCCCCGGCTGATGGGCAAAACGGTAGAAGCGAACCGCTCGGCCAAAAACAACTTGCCCACTTGCACTGCCTTCAGGGCCATTTTACTATCAATCGAGCCGGGGAGTTATCCATATGACTTTGACTATCATGGAGGTCGCTCATCGTGACGGTTGCAAGACTCCAACAACCCGGTGCGCCGCTCTCGCAGCACGAACTGATCGACGCTTATGCCGATGGGCGTCTGATAGATGCCTATGCAAAAAACGGCGGACTTCGGAAGCTGCCCCCGCAGTACCTTGCTCTGTACAGACAGGCCAAAGCCCAAGGGTTTGTCGAGGCGCACCCGAAACCGCACCCGCACACGCGTCATTATTACAAGTGGTGCTGCGCTACCAACGTACCGTTCGTCAAAGTTGGGAAAGGCGAGGGGTACTGGTCTGTTGTGTACGATGCCGATTCTACCTGCGGGAACGGCGGAGAATACACATTCAATCCGGGGCCAGAGTTTGTGGAGAAGTTTGGAAATCTCGTCAAGGAACGCTGGGCCGCTGAGGAACCGACGGGCTGTCTTGGTGAGCACCATTGTCACGCGTGGGGATTCGACCGCGAAACCGCCCTTTCGATCGCAGCAACCGTCTGGTCGTGGCTCAAGCCCTTCTGTAAGCCGCCATGCTCACGAGACCTCCTCTATTTCAGCGGGGACGAGAGTGTTAACCTGCCGCAAAGCACCGAGCCGCTGCCCAAGCCGACAAAGCCGTGGCTGGTGCTGCTGGACGTGCATCCGGAAAACGGTCTCTGTCTTCACATCCATTCGCATTACCGTACTCAATTGGCCTTCTCGCGGCGGGCGGCCGAGTTTTGCGGCGGCGCGGTAGAGAAGGATGACCAGGGTTACACAACCCGCTGTCGAAACGAGCCGATGCTGGCTTCGTTTGCGAGAGAGATCGCCGGTGTGGGGTTATAAACTTCTGATCGGCGGTCTTTTCGGAGAAGAATATGGGCTTTATCAAGCAGTACGGCGTGCCTCCGGTTCCTACAGCCGAGGAGGGGTCAGATCCATGGTACGGCCAGGACCATGACCGCCGAGCCCATCTCGCATTCATCAATCCTACGGACCGCTGTTTCTACTGCGGCAAGTCGTTGACGTGCGAACGGTTGATTTACTGGAATGACAGCGATGAGAAAGGGACGCAGATCTGGATGCACGCTGCATGCACCGCGCGTTTGGTAAGAGGATTGGCGCGAGATTTGTCTTTGGCGGCGGAATGACATAATGCCCGACTTCGCCAGTGATTATAGGTTCTGGTAGTCGTCAAGTAGACTGATCGTCGCGCGGTTCTTGAGAGTGGTCAGAGTTACGAACAATGACCGGAAGGGGACGCCACCAGCTCGACGATCGCCGCGTTGGCACCCCTTCACGCGCTCGGCGGTGCTGCCGAAGGCATTGCTGGCCAGCAGCTCGGCGGCCTTGAGTTCCCTCGCCCGGACTATTGCCGCATCGACGGCTCGCGCACCCGGTGCAGGTTGGCGCCGAACCATTCGTAAATGGGGTTTTTTGCCTAACCGTAGGCTGAGGTATAATTCCCTGATCGGAGCCGCGCGCGACATGACCGGCTGACGACCAGGCCGTCGCGGTGGACCTACCGCCTCCGCAGGAGGATCAGCCATGCCCGCCGACGTCGACCGTCGCACACCCTCCACAGAACAACTGGACGAACTCGCCAAGTCCCTTGAACAATTCGTCTGGCAGGACGAGCGCTCATTTTGTACCGACAATCTCTCACAGGAGAAACATCGCTACCCGGGTTTCGTTCGTGTCGTCGAAGCCGTGCGGCCGTTGCGCAATCTCAACGGGACCGAGGGATGGCCCACGTGGCTGGTCGAGTTGATCGCGGCACTTATCAAAGCTTTTGACGTGCTTGCCTATTCGTGGGGGTGGGGGGAGCTGCTGAAGCCCGAAGAGTGTCGTGCAGCGTACATCAGACGATGCGAGGACAAATTCCGTGCTACCTACTTGCAGCCAATTCAGGAAGCGGCCAACGCCTGCCGGGCCAACTATTCCGTGATTGACTGCCCCGCCTTCCTCGACGACCTCTGCGAAAAAGTTCCACCGATCGAATACGATCTGATGTTCTTGAACGATGACCAGGGTCGCCTCAACCCTCTTCGCGAGGCCGTCTATCGAAAGCGTCGGGCTTTCCTGCTTGGAGAGTCCTATCCGACGATTTCCGAGTTGGGTGGAAGTTCGACGGACTTCACATCCGATGCTTGCCTCGGTAGCGTCCTCAAGAGTGTGGCTCAGAAAATCACGCCCCTCGTGGCTCGCGCAAAGGCAAACTCTATTCAGACCCCAGTTACAATCGTGGATTCAGTAGGCGTTCCACCGCCCGCGCGCATGATTGAGCCGTCAGAACCGGCCAGCCCGACCGCGCTCGCTGGACGAGCGCAGCAAGTCGCCAACCGCCACAAAGCGATTGTCAGCTACAGCCACAAGGACAAGAAATTCCTCGACGAGTTGCTCGCCCATCTTAATCCGCTCGAACGTGCTGGCCGCGTGCTCCCCTGGTCAGACCGGGACATTCAACCGGGCTCGCAATGGTTCAGCAACATTCAAGCGGCGGTGGCGGCGGCTAGAGTGGCGGTGTTACTGGTCACGAAGGATTTTCTGGCCTCCGACTTCATCCAAAAGCACGAACTCGGCCCTTTGCTGAAGGAAGCCAATGCAGGCGGGGTGACTATTCTGTGGGTGCTAGTACGCGCCTGCAATTGGAGGAAGACGCCGTTGCAATCCTTCCAGGCGGCGTATCCGCCGGACCGGCCTCTCGCCCAGATGAAAGCGGAACGCGACACTGCTTGGGTAACGATTTGCGAGGCGATCGAAGCGGCAGCAAACGGCGAATAGTTGAACGTAAGAGCCCGGCCGATGTGCTGAAGTATTGGCACGTCGGGAGACGAATATGAGCGAAAATCGGCTCTTGTTTTGTTGGTTTCCACAGTTCCACTAGGGTTCGACAATCGCCATGGCATCCGAACGTCACGAAAAACCCACTTCTCCTTTCGGGTTCATCGCTTTCTCAAAAAGCGGCGAGGTAGATATCTCGTTATCTAAACTCCCTTCAGTCAAAGATGCTCAGGAAGCTGAGGTAGCTCAGATCTTTGCGCGGTGACAGCGGGCGCTCAAAACCAGCCACCATGGGGCGCTTCAAAACCAGCCACTAATGAGGAGACGCGGATTCGACATGTAGGCTTTCGGGAGACCCCTTTCCTGGAGCCGCACCATGTCGAATTGCCTCAAAGTGGCCATGATAGACGCTATCTTGTCCCTGCATCGCAGGGGATGGTCCCAGCGCCAAATCGCCATCGAGCTGGACATCAATCGTGAGACGGTCGCTCGCTACCTCAAGCAGGCCAGAGAGGCGCCAAAACCAGCCATTGCGCCCTCCGGCTCGAGCGGCCCTGAAATTGCAGCAAGCGCGGCTGTCCCGACACTCGCTTCGGCCAGCGACCGCGGCAGCCAAGCTCGCGGTCGACTCAGCGATTGCGAGCCTTGGCGAGACATCATTCAGTCCAAGCTTAACCAGGGCCTGAGCGCCCAACGCATTTACCAGGATCTCTCGTCCGAACACGGCTTCCAGGGGAGCTACTACACCGTCCGTCGCTTTGTTCGCCGCCTCGAGCCGGTACAAGAGCTTCCCTTCCGGCGCCTTGAGTGTGAGCCAGGGGAGGAGGCCCAGGTCGACTTCGGCACTGGTGCTCCGGTTTACACAACCGACGGCAAGCGCCGCAGAACCCATGTCTTCCGCATCGTGCTGTCCCACTCTCGCAAGGCCTACTCCGAGGCCGTCTATCGCCAGACCACCGATGAATTCCTTCGCTGCATTGAAAGTGCCTTTCGCCACTTCGGTGGCGTACCGAGACGGTTGGTTCTGGATAACCTGAAGGCCGCCGTGACGAAGGCCGACTGGTTTGATCCCGAGCTCAATCCCAAGGTCCGCTCCTTCGGAGAGCACTACGGCTTTGTCTTCTGGCCCACGCGACCCCGGACACCTCGGCACAAGGGAAAGGTCGAAAAAAGCGTCGACTACGTCCAGAGCAACGCTCTCAAGGCACGGCGATTCCCCAGCCTGGAGGAGCAGAATGCTTTCCTACTGAACTGGGAGCTGACCGTCGCTGACACCCGGATCCATGGCACCACCCGTCGCCAGGTCGGCAAGCATTTCGCCGAGGTCGAGCGCGAGGCACTGGTACCGTTGCCATTGGGTCTATTCCCGTCGTTCCACGAGGGCCGCCGCACTGTCCACCGCGATGGCCATGTTGAGGTCAAGCGGGCCTACTATGCGGTGCCGCCGGAATACCGGGACCGGGACGTCTGGGTGCGCTGGGACAGCCGCCTGGTGTCGATCTACAACGATCGGATGGAGAAGATCGCCGTGCATCTCAGGAAGGAACCAGGTCGTTTCAGCACACCGCCTGAACTGATTCACCCCAATAAGATCAGCGGGGTCGAGAAAGGGGCAGCCTGGCTTCTGCGCAGAGTGACCACTCGGCTGGGACCCAAGAGCACCGCTTGGGCAGAGGCGATGATCCGAGCCCGCGGAGTCGAGGGAGTGCGAGTGTTGATCGGCCTTTTGAACCTTTCCAGCCGGCATCTCGCCTCGGCAATCGATCACGCTTGCGAAATTGCGCACGGTTACGGCGAGTATCGCCTCCGGACAATCCGTGCGCTCCTGAAGCGCCAGGGACCCAAGCAAGAGTTGCTGCCATTCATGAACGAGCATCCTATGATCCGACCAATGAGTGAATATGGCCAGTTTGTCCGCGACGCATTCCAATCTCGATACGAGGGGAACAACTCATGAATCAGAGTTGCTTTGAGCGGGAGTGCCTGAATCGACTTGGCAGACCTCCGCCGGTCACGGTGCAAACAACGTTGCAGTGGCTACCGAGTTTCCGGCGAAAAAGAGGGGACGGGGCTCAGCTCCGGCTCGGCAAGAGGGACGGAGATGACATTTTGATTCTGTGATCGGCGATCGAGATCGAGCACGACATTTTCCACACCACACCAGGAGTTTTCTCCATGAATGAACCACTGAGAAATGTATTGAGGCAACTACGGCTCTCCGGACTCTTGGAGAGCCTGGAGATTCGCCTACAGGAGGCCGCTGGCCACGGCCTCAGCCACAGCGAGTTCCTTGAGCTGATCCTTCAAGACGAGCTGGCGGTGCGAGCCGATCGCCAATTCCAGCGACGGTTCAAAGCGGCTGAGTTTCGCGAGCGGAAGTCGTTGGAAGACTTCGACTGGTCGTTCAACCCGTCGATCCCCCGCAAGCAGGTGTACGACTTGGCGAGCTGTCGGTTCCTCCGCGAAGGGCGCGACGTGCTCTGGCTGGGACCGCCCGGCCTCGGAAAGAGCCATCTCGTACAAGCGATCGGGTATCAAGCCGTCAAGGCCGGTTACACGGTTCTTTACCGCTCGGTCTTCGACCTGGTCCGGGACTTCCTGCATGATCAGGTGTTGGGGCAGGAGGACAAGATGCTGACGATGTACCTGAAGCCCGAGTTGTTGATCATCGACGACATGGGAATGAAGCAATTGCCGAGGCGTTCCGGTGAATGTCTCTTCGAGGTCGTGATGCGGCGGTATGAGACACGGTCAACGATGATGACATCGAACCGTCCGCTCGAGGATTGGGGAAAGCTTCTCGGGGATGTGCCGAGTGCCACGGCGATCTTGGATCGATTCCTGCATCATGCCGAGCTCGTGCGATTGGAGGGCCGAAGTTACCGCCTGCGGCACCAATCGGCTTCGGGCGGAAACGGGTTTGAAGATTCAAAACCAGCCAAAGCGCCCTCCGGCTCTGAGCATGGTGGTTCGAATTCAAAACCAGCCAAAGCGCCCTCCGGGTCGGAAGAGAACCCACCAGATTCAAAACCAGCCAAGGCGCCATCTGGCTCCAACGCCAGCGGAAAGGGAGGAGGCAAGACCACAACGAAGCGTTAAAATGAGGAGCCAATTCGGCTCCGCCGGAAAAGTCAAAGACCGATTCGGCCAAGCAAAGCAAGTTCTCAGTCAGTCGTGATTACCGTAGAGCTGTATTGAATTGACCAATGTAACTACCCGAACGGGGTGGCTGGTTTTGAACTACCGATAAGCGCCCATAATTGGCTGGTTTTGAAGCGCCCGGTGACAGCGCGGCAACTGACACGCCACTTCGGATTATCGGTCTCCGATCTAATGAGGCTGCCCGAGCGCGATCATGACGCTTCCATGACGATCAATGGGCAACGCGTTGTTCTCCAAATCACGGAAATCCGCCAAAGAGAGTTTGAACTCCCTCCAGGATCATCAGATCCAGGAAATCCCAATTCAATCGGCCACTTCTCGGCAGCAAGTAATGTGGCGATCCAATTGGACAGCACGAAGCGCGATGACGCGATCCGGCACGCGATGCAAAACAAAGTGGATAGGCATTACGCCCGTGATCGCGATGCCGCGACGTGGCTTGTCGTCTTTACAACATCGCTTCACATTTGGACAGAGTTGTTTTGCGACGGGCAGTTGGTAATCCAGGAGCCTCTGCGCAGGGCCCGCGAGTTCGCGGTTGTGCGTTCCCTCGATCCATTCTCCGAGATATGGTTCTCGAATTTGCTCACGCGTCCGACACGTATCTGGCCGCTGACGTAAAAGTATACATCGTTCCGGGCCGTAAATCTGTTTTAGACACCATCACTCGCTAAACGCCAGCGTCAACGAGGTAGCGTGTCGCAAGTCTCCTGAACCTGTTGTGCAGTGAGCCTGTGCTGTTCCAGGAGAGTTTCAGACCTACGCGACCACGGTAGCCACACGATGTTGAAATCGCGGGCGAACGGGGTGTGGGAATGAGAGCCGTTGGCAAGACCTTAACGTTCCTGGCGGACACCCTTGAACGGCTCGCCATCTTGCTTTACGGCCATGAATCTTCCGGTTTCCGTGTCACGCTTGGCCCAAAGTCCGGTCACCGGGTTGAATACTTGGGACCTGTGAGTCACCTGCCCTTGGCGGTGTCCGTCGCCGGCCGGTGGATTCGTCGCCATCTGTAGTTCCCCGTGCATCTGGTTTGAACTGGCCACAACACTGCCATATAAATCGTGACGGATCGTGGTTGCTGGTGAGGGAATCTTGAAATCTGCTGGCTGTAGTGCACTCTCAGCCAAAACTTGACAATCATCAATTATCGATATGTTGCCCGAAATCTGTGGATATTTGCCACGAATCGTTGCCCTCGTCCAACTTCGGCTGGGCTGGCGATCGCGCCGCTGGGGAGCTTACCACAACACGTTTTCCAGGTTAGCGATGGGCGAAATCCCACGATGATCGGTCTGCGACAGGTCGGTCAGGATATTGCAGCCCATCAATTCGCGGGCCGTCTTGAGCCCCCGCACACAATTTGTTTTGCTCTCGTATCCCTCGCCTGACGTAGCGACGATCTGATGATTTCTCGCTCGCAAGTGCCAGTACCACTTACTATCCTTGGAGCTTTGGAAGATCTCGAACATACCGTCCTCCGTGTAACCTAGAAACCGCCCGACCGGCCGGGCCAAGCCCCCGCACAGTGCGCAGGCGTACCAGCGATTGTCCTCTTCGCCCCAGTGGCCGCCATCGCCGCCGCATCCATCGCAGACGGGCAGCGAATCATAGCCTGGCCCAATATCATTATTGCCCGAGGTCATTGCGTCCGCCTTTATCGGCTAGCTTTACGCTCAGCCAATCGTCCACGCATCTGAACAGGCGCAGGAGCAATCCACCGACGTTGTTGCCAGCTCCTCCGCGAGGTCGCCGTCGATAGTGATTGGCTGGTCGGGCGTGATAGTGCCGAATCGCGAGTCACCTTTGACACGCCGCACGAATCTTGGGTCCGCAATTCCGCCATTGTGGACAAGAACGTTCCGCACCGCGCCGAGCACACTGAGTTTTTCCACTTTCAGGATGCGATCCATTTCGTCTTCCTTGCCCCATGCAGCCCGGTATGCGCTTCTTATCCCCACTAGCACATTGAAGTTGAATTTGTTCTTCAGTATGTCACCCATATGATCGCTGATGTCGTATCCGTGCCTCTGCAGCATGTTCAGTGAAACGGACTTATCCAGTTTTGGCGCCTCATCCTCTCCGAGGTCCTCTGCATCTTCATTCTTGGTTGCAAGCGGCTGACCCTTGATTTCAGCCAATCCCCAAGGATGAAGATTGACCGATTCAACCCAAAGGTCGGTCGCAATCGCCTCGAATGCCGTCCACGCTCCGATGATGACACTGGCGAGAGTCGCGCCCAGACCCAACTCGATCTGCTCCCTGTCCCTTATCGCGGCGTTTTGAATGAGCTGCTGTAGCACCTCGCCAATCCGTTCGGTACCGTCACCGGGAATCCGAGAAAATGGCCGATGGGGTTCGCCCTCCTTTTTGAACTGCCCATCGATCCTCATCTGAACCCATGCGCTGTCGATGAGCGCCAACGACAGAGACAGAAATGCGTTCATCCGTGCGATATTCTTCTGAAACGAGTCGGCCACACGGCGTATAGAATCCGAATCCGTTTTGACGTCGAGTTTCGCCGACTGCAACTTTGCCCGTATGTCGATGATCTTCTCGAAATTGCTGTAAGCCACCGCACAATACTCCCGGCGACGCTGACCACAAAACCGATGACCGGAACTTCGGCGCGGCCTGCGCTATCGGGCAATTAGAGCTTGCTGCTCAACAGTCATCAACTGATCGGCCGGATCATGGTTCAACTTTAGTATCACTCGTTTAGTTTGGCGTCTTTGTCGCGACGTTAAGCCGCGATTTCTAGGCCGACCCGATTCTTTAGTCGCGTACCGCCAGCCAAAGCTGCCGCCGCAATAAGCTCTAGGGCCAAGGCTCTCATTTTGCTGTGCGGCGTCCCTTTCAGGCAAACGATGGTACAAGTTGAAGCCGTCGATATAGACGTTGGTATTCATCCATGATCGCTTATGAAAAAGCTAGGGCCATCCCTTGCGGGATGGCCCTGCTGCCCAACCGGCGAAGCGATTGGGCTGTGATGTAAGCATATTATGGCTCACATCATCTTGATTGTCCACGGCGACGCTGAACGCGGCCGGATGCCGGAACGTAAGGTTCAGGACTTTTTGTCCTTTTTCGGCGGCTTAATGGTTTCAACCTCAGTCGTTCTTGGCCGCCGCTCGGTCTCCTTGACCGGGACAAATTCGCCGGTCCTGGAATCCCGGCCGATTTTCCGAGGTTTGTTCGCTGACATGGTTGGTCTCCAATCAATCAACGTTGTCAAACGCCATTAGGTTCCTCCGGTAACGGAGAAGGCTTATGGCTGGAGAACTAACTTGACGGTGTGCTCCCTGGCAGAGCCATTCATAGTATTCGTCCGTCCCACGTGTTCCAGTGCACATTTTATCGTTAAAAAAGCCAGAATTGCCCTTTTTTGACCAACAATGCACTCGCAGTGGACGAGCTCCTTGTGCAGTTCCGCCATTGGCAACCAGACTTCCGTGCCGGGATAAGCGTGCGTTTACTGAACTCGAAGCTGTGCTCCGGCGATTTATCGTTCTCATCGGCGCTCAACGAATCTGATCGGACCAGCTCAGCTTGAGAGAGCCGCCGGAGGCCATTCTCTGCGACCGCCCGCTTGCAACCGATCAGCATCGCGGCGCTGGCCGGCGTAAGACGCTGGGCGACCCCGATAGGAAGAAGCCGGGGCGAAAACAGGGTTTTTGCCCCGGCTGCGGTATGGATCGGCAGGCGACTGAGCTGACGCCGATTGGCGAGGTGTTAGCCTAAACGATAAATCAAATCACACGCCTCTTCCGTCATAACCTCACCGAACAATTCGGCATCGACCTGGAAAGCAGGGTTATCGATTCGGGTGAAATGAGTGACCTCGGCGACCTTAAACCAGTGAAGATCATTGCCAGGCGATTCTTTATCGGGAATCCGAATAATTTCGCCGATAGACGGCACCCGTGAGAATTCAAACTTGCCCTCAAGGAAGAGCGGCCTTTGGCTGCCGACCGTTTGCAGATAGACGATGGCCATCTTGATGGCTCCTTATGATGAAACCAAGGAAATACCAGCTTGTCCGAATTCGGCTGTCTGCCGAAGTTCCAAATGATCGAAGTGTAAATCATTTTAAAACATGAAAATAGAATAAATCGATAAGCAACACGTGTAAAATTATTACTCCATTGTTTACTTCGGCGGTCGCGGCGTCAATAGGATGCATGGCGAGTTCCCCAACTTCCGCTTGTAATTAAAAAACGTCGCCCGGCACCCTCCCCCTTTCTGCTTGAACGCCTCGACGCGCTCGGCGGTGCTGCCGTAGGCGTCGCTGGCCAGCAGTTCGGCGGCCAGCCGCTGCCGCTTGTTTTCGGCCTCGACCGGCAGCACGTCGGTCCAGTCCATGTCGGCGGCCTTGAGCTCCCTGGCCCGGACATACTGCCGCATCGACGGCTCATGCACGCGGTGCAGGTTGGCGCCGAACCACTCATAGATTTCCCGGTCGTCGAACCAGGTTCCGGCCTTGCGGTGCACCTCGGCCGCGCTGGGCTCAAACAGAATCACATGCCCGCGGTCCTGGAGCGCCGCCACGTTCATGTTGAGCGTCTTCCAGTCGTTGGAGATGATGATCACCCGGCTTGTCGTGGTGAACTCGCGCGGGATGCTGTGCTTCTCCAGGCTGCGCGTCCGAGTGCCAGGCCACCGATTTTTCCTCTTCGGTTTGGCACAGGCATTTGAGCAGCCGGACGCCGCTGCGGTCGGCATACAGCGCATCGACATCGTCGATCACCACGAATTCGTCGCGGTGCTGATAGAGCTTGACATACATGCCGAACGGGGTGGCGTTGCCCTCGATCCAGCAGGCGATGCCGTTCAGCGCCTCCCGCACCGAGCGGCTCTTGGCCAGGCCGCCGGAGCCGACGAGGATCAGCAAATTCAGATGTCCATTGGCGAAGGCGCGCAGATAGGCTTCCAGCCGGTCGTAACTCGACAGATGCAGCACTTTATGCGGTTGATTTCGGCGGCGTTTTTGGGTGGCAGGCATCGCAGCTCCATGGCGAGGGATTTTGGCTTAGACTTTTTGTACTTACCTCGCTGCGAGAAAGAGCGCAAGCCATTTTTCTGGCGCAATTCAGTCCAGATTTATGCCCCATCTACGCTCGACTTTAGACCGCATTTCTCCGGCCGGACGCACGCCGCGAGCGCCAGCGACCGCGGGCTTAACCCCTTCCCGGGGTAAACCCAACATTTCGACCACCAGCCGCAATATGACAATTTAAGCTGCTGCTTTATATGCCGATTCAATGGGCAAGCGAGCACGCATGTCGAGCAGGAAAATCCCATAGGGATTGACGTGCGCGTAGATCAGCGGCGTCAACGCCCGGAGATCCTGTTTCGTCAGGCGTTTGGCCCATCGTCGTTCGGCGAGGATTTGCTGGATCATCAGCGTATTGACGTAGACCAGGCATATCTGCAACAGGTGCAGCGCCAGCATGCTGAGTTCCATGTCCTTCTGGCGGTTGCTCGTCATCTCGCTGCCTTTGCCGAACAAGATGAACCCGTTGGCGCTGTTCCAGTTTTCGACGACGTTCAATCCTTCCTGAATTTCTCGGCGCAGCTCGATGAATTGCAGGTAACGGCAGAGGAAGATCGTCTTGATCGCCTTGCCCAACTCAGCCAACGCCTTGTAGGTGGGGTGCTGAAGGTTGTTGCGGGTGAAGCGCCGCAGGATCGCTTCCGTCTCCGCCGTGCCGAGGCGCAGCGCGGTGGCGTACTTGGCCATCTGGTCGTATTGCTGGCGAATCAGCTCCCAGTTGATCGGGCGCGTCAGAATCGCGGCCAGATTGGGATAGGCGTCCGGTTTTCCGGTTTCCGGACGGTAGAGCTTCTGCTTGCCGACGCCTTTGAACCGGGGCAGTAACTCGAATCCCAGCAGCCGACAGAAGGCGAAGGCCACCTCGCTCTGCCCGTGCGTGTCCACATATTGCCGGTCAACGGACATCTCCGTGCAATGCCGTATCACGCCCTCGATCATCGAGGCCACCTCCGACGAGGAACAGGTCTTGAGCTGCGAGTAGATGCAAAGCGATTTTCGATCGACGTGCCAGTAGATCATCACGCCGCGCCCCCTATAACGGACGTGCCATTCGGTCATCAGATTCTGGTCCCATGCCGCGAATTTCTTGGAATCGGACGCGCAGGCTGTCGTTCCTTCGCCCCAGATAAGGGGATTGTGCGCGCGAAGCGTCGCGTTGACCACCTGGGCGATGGCATAACGCAACTGGTCCTTGGTAATGAAGCGGCGCTTGACGTAGAGTAAATCCTTATATGCGACGTTCGCGTCGCCGGCGCTCATCCGCTTGATGCCGGCGTTGGTGCCCAGTCCATAAAGGCAGAGCAACAGCCGTTGCTGGAGGATTTCCTCGTCCAGGTTCTCCCAGGCCGTGGCGCTGCGGAATGCCTCGGTGAACCCGACCCGCAGCGACGTTTCCTTGAGCATGTCGAGCAAACTGGTCATCGGCCAACGCAGGGCCAGCTCGGCTTTCAGGGCGAGCAGGTTCGCGGGCTCGGGCTGAGGCTCCAACGGCGTAACCTTGACGCGGCCGCCCTTCTTGGCGACGATAATTTTCGACACTCCTCGCTGAACACCACCTGGAAAATCGCGACGGCTAAGCCATTTTGGGCTTGAAGGTTAGGGCTTGCGCCCTTGTGATCGCGGGTACTATCAACTTCCCGATCACGAAAGGACGCAAGCATGGGCATGGAGTCGCCCACGACGGTCTTTATACCCGTTCACTGTGCGCCCAAGAAGGCCCCTTGTCCAAAGTGCGGTAAACATGGGCGTCGCAAACGGAAATTACCCCCTCGCAGGGTTCGCACCATCATGCACAAGAAGATTGCTTATCTGGAGATTACCTGCGGTGAGTATCAGGCCCAGTGTGACTGCTGCACGACGTTCCGAACAACTCCCGAGGGTGTACTTCCCAGAGCCCGCTACGACAACAAAGTCCGCGACCTGGTGCTCGATCGGATCCTCAAGGATGGAATGAACGTTGAACAAACTATGGAGTCGCTCAGACGCGATTTCCTGCTGGACCTGTCCACGGGGTTCGTGTACGACGTGCTCCGCGATCGTGCCGAACAGCTCGACATGTCGGAGCACCGGCGAAAGGTCGTCGAGAATTTCAGCGGCATCCTCTGCGTGGATGAGCTGCACCTCGGCAGCTTCACATTACTCTTGGCCACCGACCCACTCAGCGACATACCCGTGGCTTTCGCTCTGGTTGCTGCCAACGACCAAGATCACATGCGGCGGTTCCTCAACAACCTCCAGACGTGGGGGTTGAGGCCGCGAGTTGTGATCACCGACGACTCTAACCTGTACCCAGCAGTGCTGGCCGAGCTGTGGCCTGAAGCCGAGCATCAGTTGTGCGTATTTCACATTATCAAGAACATCAACAAGCTCATTCTGGATGCGCTGCGACGCCTGCGAAGTGCAATGAGCCGGCGGGGAAAAGCTGGTCGCCAGAAGAAACGGGGTCGCAAAAGCAAGAAGGCGAAGGCCGCTGCCAAGCGTCGCGGCTTGACGGTCAAGGAGAAGGCGCATTTTGTGTTCAAGCATCGTCACTTGATCGTGAAGCGGAAGGAAAACTTCACGGAATCGGATCAGGCCAACCTGACGCTGATGCTTGAGCATCTGCCTGAGTTGAGCACGTTGCGTCGGTTCGCCGACCGGATCTACTGGTTGTTCGACACGGACAAGGATCTTCATCAAGCAAGTTGTCGACGTGCTGCGATCGTGCGTGACTCGGCGTTTCAAGCCGTGCCGGAGTTGGTTAAGGCTATGGAGCAACTCGACGAAGAGAAATTCCCGAAGATCATGGCCTACTTGAACAGCCCGATCGGCCAGCGAGTACGCACGAACAATCACGTGGAGCGGACCAACCGGATGGTTCGCTTCTTTGAGAAGGTGAGGTACAAGTGGCGGCGACGAAAGACGCTGGTGCGGTTTCTGGTGCTGAAGCTCGACGAGATCTGGAGCGCGTGGTCACCGCTCGGGGCCAAGGCTGTCGCCGAGCGCAGAAAGCTCACCCAACGGAAGTCGACTTCTAACGACGATCTGCAACGACGCCAAGTCGCCTAAAATCCGGTGGTGTTCAGCGAGGAGTGTCTAATTTTCACATATGGATTCTGTGGTAGCGTGCGGTCGAGTGACGACAAGGCGTCGGC
The DNA here is from genome assembly GCA_963823665.1 of uncultured Planctomycetota bacterium. Taxonomy (GTDB): domain Bacteria; phylum Planctomycetota; class Planctomycetia; order Isosphaerales; family Isosphaeraceae; genus CAVXHV01. The sequence continues at coordinate 886,612 of CAWGMQ010000005.1, read as the reverse complement.
CATTTCCTTCTGGATGGCGGCGATGTATTCGTCGGCATTGCCCGGCAAGTTCAGCGCCGCATAATATTCCGCCCTTTGCGCCTCGAAATCTGCGGGCAGGTCATCGTCGGGATTACGGTAACGGTTGGCTCCTACCACCCAGATTTCCTTGCACCGCAATTGGGTGCGCAACGCCTGAAGGACGCAAATCTCATAAGAGATGCGGTTGATCCGCCGCCGGCCGGCATCGTCCTGCTCGAACACGGTATGCTCCCAATGGGTACGCACCACGCCCTCCACCGGGATGGTTTCATGGAGCGGATATATGGATGCCTTGTTTTCGGCATATTTCTTGAGAATCGCTATGGCTTGCAGCACCGGGCGGTGCCGGTCGTTGTTGGAACGGAACTCCAGTGCGTCCAATATCTTAGGCAGCATACGGCGGTAATAGGAACGGTACGAGTTGCAGATAAGGGTTTGCACATGGCTTTTGTACGACCGTCCGGTCGCCTGCCATTCGGCAACCAGATCGCGCAGCGTTTCCTCGCCCACTACCGGGTAAACCACTTCTTTGACAACCCCCTGCGGCTGCGAAAGCGACGCTTCGGCCACCTGGAAAAGCAGACTGTTCTTGCCGCTCACGCGCTTCAGGTCATCCAGCCATTCTCTCTCAACCCGCCGTTCCGCCTTGCTGGCGATGCGATGGACCGTGGCGAGCAGGAGATCGACCAGGCCGTCGGTCAATTCCCTCTTGCGGAGCAAGCCGAAGGCGGCGAGCAACGTCAGGCGCAATGGCGCGGTGTGCCGGCGGAGTTCGTAGGGCGATTCTACGGCCGCGCGCTGGCGGTACTCCTGAATGATGCGGGGAGAAACATGCTCGAACAGATCGTCCGGTATCGCCATGGCACGAAGGCGATCGAGCCGGTCGATCTGCTCCAATAGATTGTCCAGGGTGGGAGCGCCGGGATCGGCGAGGAGATTGCTCAGCGACGACCGGATTTGCCCCGGCGAAGAAGGTTGGTCGTCGTCGCCGATGCCATCCGGGAGAAGAAGCGCCTCCAGTTGCCCGCAGGTTTGCGCGGAGAGACGTTTCATGATGGCATCGCAGAATGTCTGCTCAAACGTATTCAGCGCCGAGCGGATGAGGCGGTCCAGGCGCTCCGGCGCTGGTGGTTCAATGTGCAGCGCCCGGCAGCGGTTGGTGATCTCGGCGGCGATATGGTCGCGTTGCTGGTTCTGGGGCAGGATATGCTCCACCAGCCAATCGCCAATTGCGCCAGCGTCCTCGACGGTTGCTTCACGAAAACCAAGGAACTCGCGTATCTGCGCGGTGGTATTCGATAGTGCGACCCTGCCATGCGAAATCGTTCCAGGCAGCCTGCGCAACCCCGGCCTGCCGTGCGAGGTATTTGACGATGGCTGGGGGTATTTCCTGGCGCTGCCGGGGGAAGCGGCCTTCCTGCTGGAAAAACTTGAGCAGGACGGCAAAGCCCAGGCGACTCGGTCCGTGTTTGCTGCCGAGCAGTTCCTTCTCTTCCGGTCGTAATGACCAGTGCTCGGCAAGTTCGTCAGCGTTCCATTCCCGCCTCATGCGGTGGCCTCCAAGATTATCCGTCCCATAAAGGAGCAAAATATAAATGGACGCAAGTGAATAAATGGATATATTTTTGGGACGGGTTTGGAGGGGCGAAGCGACCATTCGTCCAGCCGTCCCCAAAACGACCGTTTAAGAGACGGAAGGAACCGATGACAGACATTTTGGGTTACGCACGGGTATCGACAACGGATCAGGACCTGGACGGGCAACGCCATCGGCTGACGGCTGCCGGGGCAATACGCATCTTCGACGACGTCATCAGCGGCCGCACCTTCGAGCGTCCAGGACTGACCACCCTGCTTGATTATGCTCGCAACGGTGACGTGCTGTGTGTCGTGAGGCTCGACCGGCTCGGCCGGTCATTGCGGGAATTGCTCGAAACCGTCGAGATGCTCAAGCAACGGGGCATTGCCCTCTTGTCCCTGGAAGAACGCATCGACACCACCTCCGCCGCCGGAGAACTGGTATTCCATGTCTTCGGCGCCATCGCTCACTTTGAGCGTCGGCTGATTGCCGAGCGGACACGTGATGGCCTGCATGCCGCCGCCGCCAAGGGCAGACGACCTGGCCGTCCACAACTCGAAGAAGAGACGATCAGCTCGGCTCTGGCCCTGATCGAAGCCGGGCTTCCGCCAACCCGCGCCGCCCGCCAGCTCGGGATCGGGCGGTCAACCCTCTACCGCGTTATCGCCGAGAGGAAGGCAGCATGATACTACGTTCGCTTTGTCGTCTCCTGATTTTGACAGCGCTGGCCCTGCCGATGGCTGCGCTCTCGGCGGAGGCCCCCGAATGGCCCGGATGGTCCTATTGTCAGAGCGATGACGATTGTGTCATTGCAGGCAACAACTGCGAATGGTTACTGGAAAATAAGAGCCATAGACCTCAGGCAGACCAATACCTCGCGCGGCCACATAAAATTGAGTGCGATCCACAGAATCGCATGCCGGTTGCAGTAAAATGCCAGTTCCAGAAAACAAGTGTAGGTTGCAAGGGAACAAGACCGGATGGAACTTGCGACATACGGGTATGCACGCCGCTAGTGGCAAATAATGAGGACCTTACAGTGAAGAAGGACGGCCTGGCTTTTGAGATCGTCCTGCCGGAGCGGGTTTGGTCTATACCGGAGAACAAGCCCGGCTTCAGTTCCTCGATCAAGTTGGGCTTGAAGATTACCAACAATTCCAACAAATCCTTCCGTTTCAATGGCTACGGTAGCCTCACCGACAAATCTTCCCGTTTCAACGGCTACGACGCCCTCCTGGTGGATATTTGGACGGCGGACAGCAAAGAAGCACACCAGTGGGAAGGACAACTGGTCACGATGCGTCATCGTCTGCCAACAGCGGCCGATGTTCCTTTGGTCATGCCCGGAGAGAGCGTTACATTCCCAATCCGGGCCGACCTCTTCTGGCCCACGCTGGAGGATCGCACCCTTATGTTCAGGTCGTGGCACGCATCCGGGTCTCCGGCGCGGTACTACGACAACCTGAAGCCCGGTCTTTATAAGGTCCGCATTGTTTACGAAAACCGTGACGAGTTTCTCAGTGTCGAGGAGCTGGCCGGCCCCCTATGGATCGGGCGGATCGTCACTCCTTTCGTGCAGGTATCGCTGCGTGAGCGTGAGAAAGATGATGCTTCGACGACGACGCTACGAGAGAAGCCCTAAGCAACTCAAAGTAAGCGTCAGATTATAATCGGACGCTTACGATTTTTCGCATTCCACGAAAAACTGACCATCATTGTCATAAAGTTGAATGGCTTAGAAGTTTACTTTGCGGCTGGTGGTTGAAATGTTGGGTTTACCCCTTCCCCCGCCGAAAAATCTTGCACATCGCTTCAAAAAATGATAGGAACATAATCTGCTTTATGTTCCAACCTCTTTTCCAGCAATGCCCCATGGTTAGATGTCCAAAGTAACGTGAATCTCCACAAACTCGAATATTGACATAAGTAAATGTTATAGGCATACTGGAGACAAAGTAGCAGATTCTGAGAGGTGTCATGTCTGAACTCCGAGTCCGAAACATGGACGAATGGGTCATCGTCGAGCTAAAGGCGCAGGCTAAGTCGCACGGACGCTCCCTGGAAGCCGAGCTGCGCGAGCGGCTCCGGGAACTGGCCCTGAAGCCGAGGCAGGAGATGGCTGACCGCGCCGCCCGCCTCCGGCACGCCATAGCCCAGGAACACGGGCTGCTGCCTGACAGCGCCGCGTCGATCCGCGAGGACCGGGACGCGCGCGGATGATTGTCGTCGACGCCAGCATCGCCGCCAAGTGGTATCTCAACGAGCCGGGGTCCGAAGAAGCAGCCGCACTTTTGACGTCCGCCTCCGTCCTGATTGCTCCCGCCCTGGTGCAGATAGAGGTCAACGGCGCGATCCTCCGCCGCTACCGTGAAAAGAAGCTCTCCATCGAACGGGCGAAAGAAGCCTGCGACCTTTGGGACGCAGACCTTACCGCCAAGGCGCTCCGGGTCATACCTGACGAAGCCCTTATCTTCCCTGCCCGGGCGATTGCCTTCCAGATCCGGCATGCTTTCCAGGACTGCCTCTACCTGGCGGCGGCAGTCGAAACCGGCGCCACCCGTCTGGTCACTGCCGACCCAACCTTCCACGCCCGCGCGGTGTCGACATTCCCTTTCGTCGAATTGCAGGCAACGGCACGGCCGCAATAGCAGGACAACATATGGAGTAACGCGTATGTTTAAACCGCCCACCGACACCGACTCCAAAGTTATTTTCCCCGATCAATGGCATCCGCCTTCGCCCAAGGGCTTCCTCCTTTGCCAAGGCTTCGGCGGACAGGCCGGCGCGGCGGGTCCGCTGAGCCCTGAGCTACCGGCAGCGACAAATACCGGTGCAGGCATCATCGATTCCCAGCTTCCGGCCCCCGCAACAAGTGCAGGGCAGGCCCTGCAAGCCGCCCCTCCCCTCGTCCCCGAGCGCAGCGATTTTCTCGAAGGCGATGCGCCAGCCGCGGATAAAGTCGGAGCCTTCCTGACCCGTGCCCTCAAGGCCAGCGGGAACGACGCCGACAAAATGACGGCGGCGCTCGTTCCGTGGATTTGCGATTCACTGCTTTCAAACCACTCAGTCAAAGCCTATGGCCGCGACTTCCTGGATTTCGTCCGCCATATGGATGCCCAGGGGGTGAAACCCCTAGGCGTGACCGCTGACAATGTCAAGCTCTACAAGCGCGCCCTGCTCGAGGCCGGCATGACGCCGGCCACGGTCGCACGGCGTCTGTCGGTGCTGCGCGGCGCCTACGAGCAGCTCGCCGCCAAGCGATTAATCTCGTGGGAGACCGCGCAGGACATCGCCGCCGTCAAAGCCCCCGGCGTGCAGAAGAACGCTACGCCATCCTTGACCCAGCGGCAGGCCATCGCCCTGCTGGAGGCCATCCCCACCGATACCGTGCAGGGCATCCGCGACCTGGCAATGATGAGCCTATTCTTCCTCACCGGCTGCCGGGTGTCGGCGGTGACGGGCGCATGCGTCGGCCATCTGGAGACCGACGGCGTCGATCATTACCTCAACGTGACCGAAAAGCGCGGCAAGAAGCGCCGGAAAATCCTGCTCGACGCAGCGCGGCCGGTGCTGGCCTATGTGGAGCGCGCAGGCATCAAGGATGACCGCAAAGGCCCACTCTTCCGCCCGATTACGCCGGACGGCCTCCGTTTGGAGCGGCGGCACCTCGACCGCAAGACGCCCTGGCGGCTGGTCAAGAAATATTGCGAGGCAGCCGGCATCGACCCCAGGCGGCTGGGTAGCCGTGGCATCGGTATCCATAGCTTACGCAAGACGGCAATCAACGACGCCATTCGCAATGGCGCCACCATGCACGAAGTGCGGGAATTCGCCGGCCATGCCGACATCCGCACCACCGAGGTGTATTTCGTACGCAAGGAGGAAGATGCCGAGGTTGCGGCAAGGAAAATCGGAATTCGCGTGGTGCGGACACCCCCGGTAGCCTAACCTTGAATCTGGATCGATGGTTCTTGCGGGGATATGCAAGAAACCTCAAATATACGCTGTGGAGGTTGCTCTGCGGTTGCGGTAGGAAGGAGCGGTGGATGCGATGCCCACAAAGTAAAGCATCCACCCGCTCCGGATAACCCAAGCCCGAAAGAAAGGACGGGCTTATGAACGACTACACACGCGCCGATAAATCACATCCATCGGCATCCGTCAATGCTTTTCGTGATTCATGCGGGCCGTGTCGTGAATCTCTTTCCGTGACCCAACCTCTGGAATGATGGTTTTCGGGGCGATATTCAGAAAACCCCAAGTTGCGCTATGGCCCGTTGCCCAGGAGTCGGACACGGGCAAGCGGCACGCCCGGCATTCGTGCCGTTCATGCCGCCTGCTGATCCGCGTCCTGATCGTGGGTCGCTACGCTCCGTGCATGATTTGTTCCGGGCAGTTTCGGCCCATGTATCATTGGGGGCCGAATCATGGCCGGTTTGTTTTAAGCGGTGGCCGCGAGTACGCGGCGATGTCGTGTTTATTCCCCTCCGCCCCCGGCGGGGGAACGGGAAAAGAAGGAGAGAAGGAAGGGCTCGCCATGACCAAAACCCCGCTCCCGATGGTCGCTGAAGCGGCTATGCCGCCCCGTCCCCTTGCCCGACCAGCCGCGATTCCCCCTACTCGACCCGGAAACCTATCATGACACCGGCATGATTGCTCCAGGATACGACGTGTATCCTCTGGAAAAGGGATGGCAGAGCCTCTGGTATGAGAGCGGTCAGCGGAGGGTGGCAGCAGCAAAGGCACCCAAGGTTACCCAAGTATACGCGTATACAGAAATGCCATCGTAGCAGTATGCCATTACTGATGTACGCCATTATGCTGTTGCACGTTGATAACAAAACACGCGGACAACAATACACGGTGGTCACTACTGACAATTATATGCTTAGGCAGTTGTACGCGTATAACATGGTGCTATTGTGCCCGCGTGCTGTGACAAACGTACACAATCATACGGGCACACGTTTATAACCGAACACGCGGATAACAATACGCGGTGTGTGCTTTTGAAAGTTATACGTTTACAACTTTACACGCGTATGCTATTGCACCGTCTTGCCTGTTTGCTGTTACTACCGTACGCCATGCTAACGTCGTACGGCCGTAACGGGAGACGGGGATAGATAGAAGGACACGGCGGTTACCCTATGCGCATCATCACGTTTGTCACGCAAAAAGGAGGGGCGGGGAAGACCACGCTAGCGGTGAACTGCGCCGTTGCCGCCGAGAAGAGGAAGCAAAAGGTGTTGATACTCGACCTCGACCCGCAGGCGTCCGCCGAAGGCTGGTATCAGGACCGCGAAGCGGAAACTCCCCGTCTGGTACGTCTGGAATCCTGGACGCTGCCGGATGCGATTGCCAAAGCAAAGACCGCCGGATTTGATTACGTCATGATTGACACGCCCGGCCGGGACGAGCCCTCGACCACAGCCGCCGTTCGCACCGCTGATTTCTGCATCATTCCTTGCCGTCCCACGCCGGTTGATCTGAAGGCGACGCCACCTACAGTGGCGACGATCAATCGCCTTTCCAAAGAGGCTGTGTTCGTGCTGACGCAGACGCCGCCGCGTGGGGAAAGACTGAGGGAAGCGGCGGTCGGGCTTGGAATGCTGGGCATCGTCTGCCCGGTTCACATCGTCGCCAGGGCTGCCTACCAGGACGCGCACGGCAGCGGCCTTAGCGTGCTGGAATTCGATCCGGAAGGGAAGGCGGCCGCAGAAATTTCGCAGCTCTGGAGCTGGATCGTAAAGAAAATGGAGAAAATGGCCTATGAGCAAAAAGCGGACATCGCTTGACTCGATCATGACCCGGGCGGTCGATGAGAGCAAACCGATCGATACGCCGACACCCGTGCCCGTCGTGCAGCCCGAGGCTGGCAAGCGCCCCGGGATAAAGCAGCAGACAGCCTATCTGAAGATTCCCGTCTACGAGCAACTTCGCCGGCTGGCCTTCGAGGAGCGCGCGAAGATGCACGATTACCTCATCGAGGGGCTCGACCTGGTGTTTCACAAGCGGGGATTGCCCGGTACCAAGGATCTGGATAACGACACCACCTGACGCCCGTATGCTTGCGTACGCGTATAACGGCAGATTGTCGAGGCATGGCTTCGTTCCTACCACTACCTGAAATAAACCCGAAACCACTGAAGAGGCGAGGGGAGGGGTTCCCTGAATTGCTTCGCGTTCTTCGAGTTCCCATTCGCCTATGCTCCCCCACGGTAATAAGTTATTTCAATTGAATCATCATGTTTACTTGTCTAATGTCCGGTTGAGAGTCACTGTCGTGCCGCTAAGGAAAAAGATTCTGCTCCGCAGTGCCCGGCGAGACGACCCAACGAAGCAACCGGCACGATTTTCATGGCAAAACGGCTCCCTCCCAAGGGCGATCATCAACCCGACCTTTTCGCCGCAAATTTCGCGGATATACCCATCCGCGACCAGCGGGACACGATGGAACGGCCGTTCTTCAGCCTGGCCAAGAAGCCGCGCTTCGCGCCGATCGAGTACAACGTAGGCGACGTCTGGGTGGAGGTTTCAGCCAACCCGAAATTCGGCATCGCGACGATTTGGGACGCCGACATCCTTATCTGGGCATCCACCCAGATTACCGAGGCCCTCGACCGCGGCCTGACCCCGAGCCGCGTTATCCAGTTCCACCCGCATAATCTCCTAAAATCAATTCGTCGTGCGACCGGAGGCGAGCATTACTTGCGGCTCCGCGCTGCGCTCGAACGGCTCACCCACACCGCCGTTCGCACCAACATCCGTGCCGAGGGCAAGAAAAAAGCCGCGTCCTTCCACTGGCTGGAAAGCTGGACGGAAGTGACCGATGAGCAAACCGGAGAAACCATTGCGGTGACCCTGACGTTACCAGACTGGCTCTTCGATGGCATTGTCATGAAAGGCGGCATTCTGACCATCCATGAAGACTACTTCCTACTCACCGGGGGTATCGAACGCTGGCTTTATCGTGTTGCCCGCAAACATGCCGGACAGCAGCAAGGCGGCTGGCAGTTCACGATGCGCCAGCTTTACGAGAAATCCGGCTCCAGCTCGCGAATCTCTGACTTCGCCATTGATGTCCGGAAGGTCGTCGAGGCGGATTCCCTGCCGGAGTATACGTCGGCCATCCACAAGAACGAGGAAGGGGACGAGGTCATCCATTTCCTGAAGCGTGACCAGCTCGCGCTCGACGACCCCAGGTATGAGACACCGCGTAACCCACGGCGCCGCGTTGCCCGCGGCATTACCTCGAAATCGATTAAATTCAGCGAAGTAGCAGGGTAGCGGTACGGCCTATTAGACGCAATTGCCCGGAAAAAGGATGTCAGGACACGGCCTATTAGGCGCAAACGCAAGGGAGAACGGCACACAGACACGGCCTATTAGGCGCAATATCATTGAAAAACCAAGCCTAAACCGACCCTTCTAGCCTATTCTTCAAGCTTTACAACGTGGACAGCGCTCGATAAGACCTTGCAAGCGCTTCCACGGCCTATCAGGCGCAGTGTATCGGCCGCCACAAGAGGTAGCACGACACTCTTTTTTACCTTTCCAGTCGATGAATGAGTGCGGCCTATTAGGCGCACCATACACGGCCTATTAGGCGCATCCAAGCGCGGCCTATTGGCCGCAAACACTCGGCCTATTAGGCGCATGAATTGCCCGATTCGGATGATGATTCAATTGGATGCTGGTCAGCTAACTGTTTAACCTAAACATTATTATTAACTTACTTAACGTAAGCAGCCTGTGGATAACTCAGCGAAGCAATTCCCAAAAGGTATCGAACGTCCGAGAACAAGGAAGGAACAACAAGAAAAAAATGGCATTCAGGATAAGAACTGGGCCACACCGCTTACCGCGATATCACCGGATAATCCCACTTGCCCACTATATGCTATTGTGTATATATCAACATAATTAAGCGCAGACGAGGCAATATGGAAATGGAAACCAGGTCAACCGACGCGAAAGGCCGGCTATGTCTACCCAAAGGCTTTGCCAACGCGACCGTCATCCTCGACCAACTGAGCGAAACGGAGATCCGCATCCGTAAAGCCGTGGTCATACCGGAGGATGAGATCTGTTTCTTTGAGGAAACGACAACGCCGCTGTCCGACCGCGACCGTGACCAGTTCCTTCAACTGCTCGACAGCCCGCCCAAAGCGAATACCGTCCTTCGCAGTGCCGCGGACTAACTTGCCTAGCGCAATGGCTGCCTGACGGATCGAGCAGATCAACCGCAGTCGCCCGCGATACCTGACTATCTAACCAGCCGAAACCGCTTGGCAAAACGAGGCAACGGTGCTAGGGTCGATTCTAGAGGAGACATTCACGCATGACAATCCATCTACCCCACGAATTGGAAAGCTCTATCCAGGCAGCGGTGCATAACGGCCGGTTCGCTACCGTCGATGACGCAATGGCTGAGGCCGCCCGTTTGCTGCTCCGCGAGATCGGCCAGGGACAGCAGCAGCGCAACTCTGCTGGCATGGGCTCGATTGGCGCCATGCGGGAAGCTGCCGACGAGTTGGATGTGATCGTGGCCGATGCCATGAAGCGGCGGCAGGAAGAACCGTGGCGGGAAATCCCTGGTGAGTAGGGTACTACTCGACACCGACATCTATTCAGAGGTGATGAAAGCCATCAACCCGACGGTCACGCAAAACGCCATCGCGTACCGGCAGGCAAACGGTGTGTTGACGCTGTCCGTGATCACCGTGATGGAGATCGTCCGCGGTTTCCAGCACAACCAGAGCATCCGGCGGCTGAAAGATTTCCACACCGCCGTGGCGAGCGAAGAAGTATTGAATTTCGATCAACCCTCCGCTGACCTGGCCGGACAGATCGCTGGCGATCTGGATCGTATCGGCCGACCAATAGGCCGTTGCGACCCCATGATTGCCGCCATTGCCCTGCATCATCGCCTGGAGCTGGTCACCGGCAACACGAAACATTACCAGCGCATCCAAGAACTCGGCTATCCGCTCACGCTGGCCAACTGGCGGACGTAGGCACCGGTCTGAGCGTTTTCAGAAATCCAGAATCGGGCGCGAACATCCGGGAGGGGGTTGGCGTCTTTCAGATGTATGACGCGATGATGACCGCCCGGCCTACGGGCCCAACAGCGAGGCACAGATGAACGGCTGGCGTTTGCGGAACGATCTGGATCGGCTGGCGGCGCGGTCCGCCGAACGCTCGGCGAGTTCCCGCGCGCTCTATCCCCAGCGCTGTTGACGCCCGGCCTGTCCTGCATCCCTCGCGCAGTCTCATGGCCCGGTGTCGAAAGCATCGGGCCTTGTCGTTTGACGGTCGAAGCGAAGCGGGCAGGGGGGTCGTCTAGTATCCATTTCAGTACCCATTTTCAGAGGAAATGGGTACAAAATGGAGTAAAGCATGGCAATCTGTGGAATTCATGGAAAGCCGTAAACTCTTTGACAATAAGGTATTTAGCTCAACGCCCTTGCGGAGCAGCCCGGAGTGCTCGCCACCCTGTCAAGGTGGAGATCGTGGGTTCAAATCCCATCGAGGGCGCTTGATTGATTGATTGATCGACGAATGGAACCGGCACGGTACGCAAACCGGCAAAGCGGACAAGCTCAAACCTTGTTGACCTGTGGGTTCGACTCCCACTCGTGCCATCGGACTCTTTCTCGGGTGGTGTTCCTCACGGCGGTCTGTAAAGCCGTTGCCTTCAAATTGTGAGGCGGTAGGCGAGAGGTTCAACTCCTTCACCACCCAATCTTGTTCTTCTTTTGGCCCCGTGGTCTACCGGTTCAGGACGCCACCCTCTCAAGGTGGAAAAGCGGGTTCGATTCCCGCCGGGGCTGCTCGAAATGAAGATGATTCCCAGGCGCGACAGGGTTCCACCCGGCTCTCATAAAGCCGGCTCGCCCGGTTCGATACCGGGGCCTGGGACATGCGGGCGGGCTGGTGCTCGGCCGAGTTTCATAAGCTCGGACGCCGCGGTTCGACTCCCGGGCCCGCAATGGATGTGGTGAGCGACAGGATGTGATCTCATGCGATTGCCGGCACGGTACGCGAATTGGCATAGCGATCAGTTCGAGAGACTGATGTCTGTGGGTTCGACTCCCACCCGTGCTACTGGAAAGAGATGAGCAAGCGGTGACGTCCCGTGGTCCAACGGCTAACGACGCCTCTCCTACAAAGAGGAAACGGGGGTTCGACTCCCTCCGGGATGACTTCATGACTGGGAAGAAGTGAGTGGTCCGCGGGTGTGCTGGCTGCATTCCTCTCTTGTAAAGAGGGGGACCGAGTTCAATTCTCGGGCGGACCTTTGGGAAGACAAAACGGGCTGCTGGTCCAACGGGACGACACCTGCCTTGCAAGCAGGAAATCGGGGTTCGACTCCCCGGCGGTCCATTTTTGGGAAGGTAGCCGGATACGGTTGGCCGGGCCGCACTGCTAACGCGGTTTCCCTTCGGGGAATGAGGGTTCGAATCCCTTGCCTTCCGCTCGCGAAACACTGACCTGTCGCGAGCGAGATCAGCGCGAATTGCTTCATCGCGGCGACTTTTGGCGACCCATCACGTCGATGAGCGCAAGCGCAATCGAAGATCGGGAAGGGCAAGCCGACGGGCGACGGCACCCGATTTGAAATCGGGCGAGCGATGAGCCTTGAGGGTTCGACTCCCTCTCCTTCCGCTCCAGTATCGACTGACCGGCGGGCTTCTTCGGTTCCCTCCCAGCCGTTCAACGGGTATGCTCAATTCATCGAAACTTCCGTCTGCGTGAGGACATAACTGCGATGGATTGCGAGAAACCGGAATCGCCGGCACCAGTCCCATCTTCAACAGAGTTTGATGCCACATCCACGGCGAGCGGTGAAGGCGAGCCCGCGGCCGGGCAGACACCGGCCGATGCGCAAACGCTGGTTGACCGAATGCTCGCCGCTGGTGAATGGCCCGAGCCTGCGCTGCTGGAAGCGATCATTGCCGCGGGGGATTCAGCCGTCGGGCCGCTGATCGCGGTTCTGCGGACCTATCCTCGCGGCTGGCCGCAAGAAGCGCGGCTCGAGCAAGCGATGGGCTTGCTGGGCACCCTCCGTCACCCGGACGCGATTCCGGAGTTGATCGAGGTTATCCGTCGATATCCGGAGGACACGGGAGAGTCGGCTGCTCGGGTGCTGTCGAGTTTTGGAGCGATCGCATTCGAGCCGGTCTTCGAATTCTGCCGGGATCCGGCGGTCTCCGGGTATGCGCGAACGCATGCCGTGAGCGCCGCGTTTAACACGTCGGGCAACGATTCCGCCCGAAGGGCCCGACTGGCGGATTTCTTACGCCCACTACTCGCTGACGCGATCGAGCGGTTCAGGCTGGAGAGCAAGTTGCTGGAAACCGCCGAATCCGACAATCTCGACGACGAGACTCTCGATGACGACTTCGACGACGACCCGTACGACGCCGAGCTCGAGGACAATCTGGACGACGACGACGAATTGGACGAGGAGCTGGATGACGATCACTTAGAAGACCGCGTGCAAGAATCCGCGGAGAAGCCATCCGACGGCGCTCAAAATATCTACGCCGAGATCTTCCACCTCGTCTGCGATTTGACGGCCCTGGCCGATCCCGAGGCTCGCGGCCTGATCAAGACCGCATTTGCAGAAGACATGGTGGAGTCGCTCATCGACGAGGCTTATGTCGAGCGTCGTTACAAGAACGGTGGTGAGCCGCCCGAGAAACTGACGGACTGGCTCGACAGTTACCGGGAGGAATACCGGAGAAGATTTGTCGACCCGCCAAGACCATCGCCCAAGCCCGGTATGCCCGTGCCGTACCATGACAGCGGAACCGAGCCGCTCCCGACACCTCCGCCCGTAGCGATGACCACCACGATCCGAAGGACGGGCCCCGCAGTCGGGCGCAACGAGCCATGCTGGTGCGGCAGCGGCAAGAAGTACAAGAAGTGCCATCTCGGCAAACATACGAGTTGAGTCCATCGTCAAGTGAGGCGCTACACTCATGAGCTTGCGAACGAGCCGAACCTTCGTGGGGAGTCTCCTGCTTGCCGTGGGTCTTTTGACGGCCGGCTGTGGCAGGAACAGCGAGGGCACGGCAAGCTCGGATCCCGAGCTGGCGAAGCGGGGCAGCATCGAGGTCACGGCGAGGCTCGTCGAGATCCCCGAGGGGGCGATCTTCGATCGGAAGCTGTACAACTACGCGACCGTTCTCAAGTACGAGGTGATCGAAGTCCACCGCGGCCGGGTGAAGGGCCAGACCATCTACGTCGGCCACTACAATCCGGCGAAGCCCCGCTCCGAAGTGGCCGATCGGCGCGTGGAGGACATCGGCGGCAATCTCAAATCGTTCCGCGCCGGCCAGGTGCACCGCATGGCACTCGAAGGATCGATGCTTGACCATTTCACTGGCGGTATCCTCAACAAGTATTCCGAGGAAGACACCGACCCCATCTACTGGGCGGTCTGGACAAACCTGGTCAGCGACTGACCGGCCTGTGTGACCATGGTCTTCACGACATATCTCTTTGTCTTCTACTTCTTGCCGCTGGTCCTGGTGTTCTATTACGCCCTCGATGGCTTGAGTCGGCACGCCGGGGCGCCGGTGGGTCGCACCAGCCTGGTGCTCAACACTTTTTTGGTTCTCGCGAGCTACGTCTTCTACGGTTGGTGGAACCCCTGGTTCATCCTCTTGATGCTCGGGATCACCGGCGTGAACTATGTCTGCGGGCGGATCATCGGGCTGCCGGGGATCAGTCGCAGGCTCTCCTTCTGGGTCGCGACGTGCGCCGTTGTCATGAGCCTGGGCACGCTTGGGTTCTTCAAGTATTTCCTGTTCTTCGAGATTAACCTGAACCAGGCGCTGGCCTGGTTCGGAGCCGGCACGCTGCGAGTGCTTGCGATCGCGTTGCCCATCGGGATCTCGTTCTATACGTTCCACGCGCTCAGCTACACGATCGACGTCTATCGCGGCACGGCTCCTCCCGTTCGGTCGTTCATTGATTTCGCTTGCTACATCGCACTCTTTCCCCAGCTCGTCGCCGGGCCGATCATCCGCTACAACACAGTGGCCGACCAGCTCGTAAGCCGATCCCACACCTGGGAGAAATTCGGCTCGGGCGTGACCCTGTTCGCCCTCGGCTTCGCCAAGAAGATCTTGCTGGCCAACCCGATGGGCAGGGTTGCCGACGCCGCGTTCGACGCCCAATCGCTTTCCACGCCGGATGCCTGGTTCGGCGCGCTGGCTTATGCATTCCAGATCTACTTCGATTTCTCCGGTTATTCCGACATGGCCATCGGCCTGGGGCGGATGGTGGGCTTCGAGTTCCTGAAGAATTTCGATTCGCCCTACCAGGCCGAGAGCATCACGGACTTCTGGCGGCGCTGGCACATCTCGCTGAGTACATTCTTGCGCGATTATCTCTATATTCCTCTCGGGGGCAATCGGCACGGCTCTCGACGCACCTACTTTAATCTCATCCTCGTGATGCTGCTGGGCGGGCTGTGGCACGGCGCGAAATGGACGTTCGTCGCCTGGGGGGCGTATCACGGCGTCCTGCTCGCGTTTGAGCGGCTCCGGGGCAAGCGCAGCGCACTGGAACAATTCCCGCGGCCGGTGCGCGTGGCGGCCACGTTCGTGCTGGTGCTCTTCTCGTGGGTCCTGTTTCGCTCGGCGAATCTGCACGAGGCGATGGAATACCTGGGGGTCATGATCGGGCAGGGGGGCTCTGGCTCCGCCACGCTGCTCTTGCCGGGCCTGCTGTATACCAGGGAGGCGTTCCTGATCATGGCCATCGGCGCCGTGGTCGTCGCCTGGCCAGTCCAGGCGCACGAGTGGAGCAGGCAGGTCACCTGGCCCAAGGCGATCGTTGTGCATCCGCTTTTCTGCGCCTCGCTGCTTGTAATGTTCTCGCAGTCGTTCAACCCGTTCCTGTACTTCCAGTTCTAGGATTTCTGCCTTGCAGACGCGCCGTGGTCCGTACATTTTTGTGGTTGCTGTCTTTCTCGCCGTGATCATGGCGCCGGGGCTCGTTCAGACGGTGTCCGAGCTTCGAGACGGCGAGCGCCCGCGCGCTTGACGTTTTCCGCCAAGCTCCGACGGCCGGCAACCTGCACGCGTACGAGCAGAGCCTTGAGGAGACGAGTCTCGTCGTCAAGCGGCTCCGGCCGTGGGTACAGTACCTCGAGTGGAGGTTTCTTGCCGATGCCGGCGAGAATGCCGTTCCAGGTCGTGACGGCTGGCTCTTTTATCGGCCGAGCGTGCGCTATGTGATCGAGCGCCCGCCCGGCGCTCCTGAACGCGAACTTGCCGATCCTCTTCTTGCGATCCAATCGTTCCGCGATCAGCTCCAGGAGCGCGGGATCCGGCTGCTGGTCGTTCCGGTGCCCAACAAGGAGTGCGTCTATCCCGAGATGCTCGCCGGGCGGGCGGAAGGCGCGGGAGTCATCGTTTGCGAACAGACCCGTCGTCTGCTCGATCAGTTGGATCAGTGCGGAATCGAGCATGTCGACCTTTTCGAGACGTTTCGACGCGCCCGGGACGAGGAGGGCCGGACGCATTTGAGGCGGCTCTATCTGATGCAGGACAGCCACTGGTCGCCGGAAGGCGCGCGGGTGGCCGCCGCCGCCGTGCGCGCCGGGTGCTCGATGCAAACGCCGTCAATCGGGGTGATCGCGCGTATGCCCTGCGCCCGGTCACCGTCCGGCGCCTCGGCGATCTGGTCGAAATGCTGCGGGTGCCGCAGATCGAGCGCACGCTCGAACCGGAGAGCCTGGCGTGCCTTCAAGTGGTCGAGCCGGACACCGGCACGGCGTACCACGATCGGCCGGAGTCCGAAATACTGGTCCTGGGCGATAGTTTTCTCCGGATCTATGAGCAGGACGAGCCAGGGGCCGCCGGGTTCATCGCGCATCTGGCGCGGGAGCTCGGGCAAGAACTCACCTCGATTGTGAACGACGGCGGAGCCTCCACACTGGTCCGGCAAGAGCTGGCACGCCGACCGGAGCTCCTCTTGAACAAGAAGCAAGTGATCTGGGAATTCACCGAGCGCGATCTTCGTTACGGTACCGAGGGGTGGAAAGTTGTTGCCCTGGCTCGGGCAAGTTCGCGACCGGGCGACGACCCGCCTCATCTTGTCGCCCCGGCGCGGCGGAAGTAACATGAACGATGGGCGCGGATGATCGCACACCCTGCATTTCCTTTTTTGCCCTGCCGTCGTTTGAGGAGACGCATACTCATCATGAGGTTGCTCGCCAATGGAGTGAGGCTCGCTCTGCTCTGCTTTTGCTTCACGGGGCTCGTCGGCTGCGCGGAAGACAACGAGGCGCCCATCAAGCGCAAGCGGCCGCAGCGAAGAACGCGATCCCCGGTTCTCGCACCGCTCAGGCGCAGACTCAGGACGAGTATTACGGGATTACCCCGGGCGTTCAGGGGGGTGCGGGCATGAAGAACGGACCTGTCCCGGACCAGGGAGCCGGTTATCCGGCCCCGAAGTAGCCGGGGAATTCGCTGGTGCGGCAATACGTCCAACCGCTGGGTTAAGGGCACAGACCATGACTCGAAGAGACCACGGCTTCACGTTGATCGAGCTGCTTGTGGTGATCGCAATCATCGGCGTTCTCATTGGCTTGTTGCTACCGGCTGTTCAAGCTGCACGTGAAGCGGCTCGGCGGACGCAGTGCATTAACAATCTCAAGCAGCTCGGTCTGGCGATGAACGCCTACGTGAGCGACCACAGCGTCTTGCCGCCCGTCTGCGTCGATCCGACGTGGGTGGGAACCGTTCCGGTTCCCCAGCCGCACCAGAACTGGTCGCAGCACGCGCGGCTGCTTCCGTACCTGGAGCAGCGAGTGCTTTTCAATGCGATTAACTGGTCGTTCGGCGCTCGCTGGAGCGGCGATGTTGCCTATGCAGACGCCAATCCCAATTACGATCCGACGAACGCTAACTTCGGAAACGGGGATAGCATTCCCCAGATGACCGTTCTGGTCACGACGCTTTCCTTCTTCTTGTGCCCCTCGGACAGCAATCCGGGATCGTCCAGCTTTTTCACGTTTGGTGGGGGGAACAAGGTGGTGGGTTCCAGCAGCTATGGGGCCAATATCGGCCTGAACCGGCGGATCAGCGGCGGGGCGCCGGATCGGAGCTGGCAGTTGAACGGACCGAACTACATCGCCAGCTCCTGGGATAAGACCGTCAGTAACACGACCGACCTGGCGACCTTCGTCGATGGTACCACCAACACAGCGATCTTCAGCGAGTGGATCAAGGGCCTGGCCGTGCCAACCGGCCGTTCCCGGGACGGGCTGATGGAGGTGTACAACCTCGGCGAGAATTCCAACTTTTACTCGACCGACCTCCAGTTCGCGGAACTGTGCAACCGGATTCCGATCAGGCCCCCCAACCAGCAGTGGCAATGGAAGGGTGAGTGGTGGAGTTATGGCCCCGGCATGATCTACTCCCACACCCAGATGCCCAATCGGACCAACTGCGTCTACCACGACATCAATCAGGACGGCCGCGCCTCGCTCACGATGGTTGGGGCCACTTCCTACCATCCCGGCGGCGTGAACGTGCTGTTCATGGACGGCTCGGTCCATTTCATCAAGAACGGGGTGAGCCACAGCACCTGGTATGCCCTCGCGACTCCGAACAATCGGGAAGCGCTCAGCTCGGAAGCTTACTGAGAATCGACTTCGAATCCTGCGCACTCCGCTTCTCATGCCGGCCCCTGGACTCTCTTCGCCTTCGGCGAGATGATGAACTTCGTATCGCTCGAGCTGAGCGGCTCGCCCTCCGAGCTGGTGACACCCCCCGGCGATGATGCGGTGACCGTGATCTGGCCCCCCTTGGCGAAATTCGGCTTGCCCTTGACGGTGAGAGTCACCGTATCGGTCGCGGACTTGTAGACCGCCGTGATGGAAACCGGCTTGAGCACCGTCACCGTTTTCTTCTTGATGCGGTTCTTGGTTGTCGTGGCCACCTGGTAATTGGCGGCTAGACCGGCCGAGGATGGGTTCATGGGCCCGCTGTAAACCAGTGCAAAGCCCTGGAACACTGGTTTGCCGACTTTCTTCCCCTTCTTGTTCATCTTCTGCAGCAACACCACGTGCTCGCTGATGATCGTCGGCGCCGATGGCATCTGCACAGGGTTGCTCACTGCGGCGCTCAGCCCGTTTGCCACGACGCGGATCGTTGCTCCGCTGGCAGACTGATTGAGCGTGAGGCCCACGAACGTCGCGATTCCATCCTGGGCGGCAACGGTCGTCGTCGTGAAGCTCGGGTCATTCGGAATCGAAACAGTCACGTTGCCGCTGTACGTCGGGTCCAGGTTACCGTAGGGATCCTGGGCGGCGACGACCAGGGTGAACGCCTGTTCGGCGACGAGAGGCGATGGCGGCGGTGTCGTGATCACCAGTTGCGTGGCCGGAGCGGCCATCACGTCGATGGCGTTCGAGACCGCCGGAACGAGCGTGCCACTGTTCACGGTGAGCGAGATCGTTCCCGCCGTGTTCTCGCCGAGGTTGGTGAATGTCGCGATTCCACCCGAGACAGTGACGCCTGCAATTCCCTGGAGCGGGCCTTTGCCGTTGCCCGCCGACGCTGTAACCACGGTGCTGCTGTCGAGCGTCTCCAGGTTGCCGAACTGGTCGAGTTCGTACACTTGCGGCTGAGTTGTGAATTCCTGGCCGGCGGTGCCGGTCGAGGACGGCTGGGTGTGGAACACCAAACGGGCAGCCGCAGCCGGACTGATGGTGAAGCTGTGGCTGGCACCCGAGGGCGCGAGCGTGCCATCGGACGCCGAGAGCGAGTCGCTACCGGCCAGGTCGATCTTCAACCCGCTGAATGTCGCCACCCCCTCCGATACGCTCGCCGCCAGCGAGTTCGAGCCCCCCTCGAATGTTGCTCCGGAGAGTGTCAGCGTGACAGTAGAGCTGTCGCCCGTGACCACGTTGCCGTACACGTCTTCAACCTGCACCGTGGGCGCCGGTGTGATCGCCGAGCCCGCTGTTGCGTCCGTCGGCTGCTGCCCGAAGAACAATCGGGTCGCAGCCGCCGGGCTCACAACAATGCCGGACTGTGTGCCGGCGATTGTGGCGCTTGCCGTATCCTGCGCGGTGATCGATTGCGTTCCCGCCGTCTTGAGGACGGCGCTGAAGACATGCTCGCCGTTATCCTGGCCTGGCCCGGCGCGGAACGTGTAGTCAGTCGGTAATCCCGACCCCGAGGTCGCCCGGTCGTCGCTGCTCTCGAAATGGATCGTGCCGGTATAGCCGGTGGCTCTGTTCCCGTAAGGATCGAGCGCGGTCACGGTGAAGTTCTGGACCGCCCCGGCCGTCGTTGATGGAAAACCCGAGAGCACCAGAACGCTGGCCGGCGCCGGGCTGACGGCGATGTTCGATTGGATGCCCATGATGCTGCTCTCGTTCGCGTCCCTGGCCGTGATCGATTGGGCCCCGGCCGTTTTGAGCGTCACGGAAAACGTGTGCGTCCCGGCGTCGGCGGCGCTGAAGGCGAAGCTGGAGGGCGAGAAGAGCGCATTCGGGTCGCTGCTGCTGAGGTTGACCGTGCCCGCGTAGCCGGTGGCCACGTTGTTGTAGGAGTCATAGGCGGTGACCGTGACGTTGTAGGCCGTGCCGGCAGTGGGATTGGCCGGGAAGCCGGTCACGGTGAGCGAGTAGGCGGCCGCGGGCTGCACCGTGATGCCCGTTTCGGTTCCAGTGACATTGTTCGTCGTGTCAGATGCGTTGATCGACTGAGCGCCCGCGGTCTTGAGCGTGGCGGAGAAGGAATGCGAGCCGGCGTCGGCGGCATTGAAGGTGTAGCTGGAGGGCGAGAAGACTGCGTTCGGGTCGGTGCTGCTGAGGTTGACGGTGCCCCGGTAGCCGGTGGCCACGTTGTTGTAGGCGTCATACGCGGTGACCGTGAAGTTGTAGGCCGTGCCGGCCGTCGTTTCGGCCGGCACTCCGCTCGCCGTGAACGAGTGCGCGACGGCGGGAAACACCGCGATTCCGGCTTCGGTTCCATTGATACCTGCCGTCGTGTCCGATGCGTTGATCGACTGGTTCCCCGCGGTCTTGAGCGTGACGGAGAAGTTGTGGGAGCCGGAGTCGGCCGCGGTGAAGGTGTAGCTGGAGGGCGAGAAGACTGCGTTCGGGTCGGTGCTGCTGAGATCGACCGTTCCCGCGTAGCCGGCGGCCACGTTGTTGTAGGCGTCATAGGCGGTGACCGTGACGTTGAAGGCCGTGCCCGCCATGGGATTGGCCGGCAACCCGTTTACCGTGAATGACTGAGCGGCAGCGGGCTTTACGGTGATGCCGGTTTCGGCTCCGGTGATATTGTTGGTCGTGTTGGATGCGTTGATCGACTGGCTCCCCGCGGTCTCAAGCGTGGCGGAGAAGGTGTGCGAGCCGGAGTCGTCGGCGGTGAAGGTGTAGCTGGATGGCGAAAGGAGCCCGTTCGCGTCGGTGCTGCTAACGTTGACCGTGCCGCGGTATCCGGTGGCTACGTTGTCGTAGGCATCGTAGGCGGTGATCGTGAAGTTGTAAGCCGTGCCGGCTGTCGGATCGGCCGGGAAGCCGGTCACGGTGAACGAGTGGGCGGCCGCGGGCTGCACCGTGATGCCCGTTTCGGTTCCGCTGACATTGCTGGTGGTGTCAGATGCGGTGATCGACTGAGCACCCGCGGTGTTGAGCGTGGCGGAGAAGGTGTGGGAGCCGAAGTCGGCAGCGGTGAAGGTGTAGCTGCTCGGGGAGAGGAGTGCGTTCGGGTCGGTGCTGCTGAGGTTGACGCTGCCCCGGTATCCGGTGGCAACATTGCTGTACGCGTCATAGGCGGTGACCGTGACGTTGTAGGTCGTGCCGGCGGTGGGATTCGCCGCGAACCCGCTCACCGTGAACACGTGGGCGGCCGCGGGCTGCACCGTGATGCCCGTTTCGGTTCCGCTGACATCGTTGTTGGTGTCCGATGCCTTGATTGACTGAGTTCCGGCGGTCTCGAGCGTTGCTGAGAAGGAGTGGGAGCCGGCATCGGCGGCCGTGAAGGTGTAGCTGCTCGGGGAGAACAGTGCATTCGAATCGGTGCTGCTGAGGTAGACCATGCCGGAATAGCCGCTGGCCACGTTGTTGTAGGCGTCATAGGCGGTGACCGTGACGTTGTAGGCCGTGCCAGCGGTGGGATTCGCCGGGAACCCGTTCACGGTGAACACGTGGGCGGCCGCGGGCTGCACCGTGATGCCCGTTTCGGTTCCGCTGACATTGTTCGCGGTGTCAGATGCCTTGATCGACTCACTCCCCGCGGTCTTGAGCGTGACGGAGAAGGAATGCGTGCCGGAGTCAGCGGCGGTGAAGGTGTAGCTGCTTGGGGATACGAGTCCGTTCGAGTCGGTGCTGCTGAGATTGACCGTGCCCCTGTATCCGGTGGCAACATTGTTGTAGGCGTCATAGGCGGTGACCGTGACGTTATAGGCAGTGCCGGCTGTGGGATCGGCAGGGAATCCGCTCACCGTGATCGAGTGGACGGCGGCGGGCTGCACGGTGATCCCGGTTTCGGTTCCGCTGATGTTGTTGTTGGTGTCAGATGCCTTGATGGACTGAGGTCCCGCGGTCTCGAGTGTGGCCGAGAAGGAATGTGTGCCGCCGTTCGCGGCCGTGAATGTGAAGCTGGGGGGCGAGAAGAGTGCGTTCGCGTCGGTGCTGCTGAGATTGACGGTGCCGGTGTAGCCGGTGGCCACGTTGTTGTAGGCGTCGTAGGCGGTGACCGTGACGTTATAGGCAGTCCCGGCGGTGGGTTCGGCAGGGAAGCCGCTGACCGTGATCGAGTGGACGGCGGCGGGCTGCACCGTGATGCCCGTTTCGGTCCCGCTTACATTGTTGCTGGTGTCGGACGCCTTGATCGACTGGGTTCCCGCGGTCTCGAGCGTGCCGGAAAAGGAATGCGTCCCGGAGTCAGCGGCCGTGAAGGTGTAGCCGCTTGGGGAGAGGAGTGCGTTCGGGTCGGTGCTGCTGAGGTTGACGGTGCCCCGGTATCCGGTGATCACATTCCCGTAAGAATCGGTCGCGGTGACCGTGAAGCTCTGGGCCGTTCCCGCGGTGGGGTTGGTCGGGAACCCTGAGACGAGAAGCTTCGCGAGCGCGGCGGGCTGCACCGTGATGCCCGCTTCGGTTCCGCTGACATTGTTGCTGGTGTCGGACGCCTTGATCGACTGGGTTCCCGCGGTCTCGAGCGTGGCCGAGAAGGAATGCGTGCCGGCGTCGCCGGTAGTGAAGGCGTAGATGGGGGGCGAGAAGACCGCGTTCGGGTCGGTGCTGCTGAGATTCACCGTACCCAGATAGCCGGTGATCACGTTGCCGAACGCATCGGTCGCGGTGACCGTGAAGTTATGGGCCGTTCCCGCGGTGGGGTTGGTCGGGAAGCCGGAGACGACGAGCTTCGCGACCGCAGCGGGCTGCACCGTGATGCCCGTTTCGATTCCGCTGACATTGTTGCTGGTGTCGGACGCCTTGATCGACTGGGTTCCCGCGGTCTCGAGCGTGGCCGAGAAGGAATGCGTGCCGGCGTCGCCCGCAGTGAAGGCATAGCTGAGGGGCGAGAACAGCGCGCTCGCGTCGGAGCTGCTGAGATTGACCGTGCCCAGATACCCGGTGATCACGTTTCCGTAGGCATCGGTTGCGGTGACCGTGAAGTTATGGGCCGTTCCCGCGGTGGGGTTGGTCGGGAACCCTGAGACGAGGAGCTTCGCGAGCGCAGCGGGCTGCACCGTGATGCCCGTTTCGGTGCCGGTCAATGTCGACGTGGACGAATCAGTGACGGTGATCGACTGCGAGCCCGCAGTCTCGAGCGTGACCGAAAACGTGTGCGTTCCCGCGTCGGCACTCGTGAAGGTATAAGGGGCGGGCAGCAGGGCGTTGCCGTCCGTGCTGGAAAAGTCAACAGTGCCCGTGTAACCGGTCGTCACGGTGCCGTCGGCATTGTAGGCCGTCACGGTCACGTTGCCCGCGGTCCCCGCCGTCACGGTCGCCGGGAAGCCCGTGATCACCAGTGACTTGGGGACTGTGAGCTCGACGCTGATGTTCGACTCGGTTCCCGTGATGCTCGACGTCGTCGTGTCGGTGGCCGTGATCGACTGCGTTCCCACGGTCTCGAGCGTTGCCGTGAACGAGAACGTTCCCTGGTCCTCGGGAACGATTGTCGTGTTGGGCGGGAGGACGGCTGCACCATCGCTGCTGGTGAATGTGATCGTGCCGGTGTAGCTGGTGGCCACATTCCCGTAAGTATCGAGCGCCGTGACTGTGAAGGTCTGCGGTGTGCCCGCCGTGTCGCTCGTCGGGAAGCCGGCGACTTTCAGTGATGTGGCTGCGCCCGGGCTGACAATGAAATTCTCCTCGGTGCCGGCGATGGCTGGGTTCGCGGTGTCGGTCGCGGTGATCGCCTCTCTGCCGGCCGTCTTGAACGTCACCGTGAACGTGTGGGTGCCGTTGTTCGCCGCGGTGAAGGGATAGTTTGCCGGCAGCACGGCATGGGGATCGGTGCTGGTGAAATGCACCGTGCCGGCGTAACTGGTATCGGTGCCGCCGTTCGGCGAAAGCGCGGTGACGGTAAACGTCTCCGCGGTGCCTGCGGGGGTCACCGTCGGGATACCCGTGATGCTGAGCAAATCAGTCGATCCGGGCGCTGTGAGCCGGATGGTCTCGGTGAACGCGTCCGCGGCCTCGCCATTCGCGCCGTTGCGGTTCTGGTTCATGTCGTTCCCGTACCAGTCCTGGATGTCGGGCCCGACCGTAAGCTTGTAGGTGCCCGCGGCGGACTGGGATGGGAACGAGATCTGGAACTCGTGATCGTTCGAGCCGCTCACGGCCGTGATCGTCAAGTCTGCGGCCGGGATGACTCCGCCGGGTCCGGTGAAGGTGACCTGGGAGGAAGTGAAGGTTGCCGGGTTGATTTCCTCGTTAAACGTCAACTGGACCGTCGAGAAGCCGCCGGTCGTGTTGATCGAGCCGTCCGGCGTGCCCGACACCACGTAGGGGCCGTCGGTGTTGGCGACTGCGGCTCCGACGTTCAAGACCCCTCCCGAGGTCACCACTCCCGCGAGCGACGGATCGGGAGTGACCGTATCGACGATCGCGTCGACGACCTGGCTCATCGTCCAGCTCGGATGGGCGGCCTCGACCAGGGCGACCGCCCCGGTCACCATGGGCGCGGCCATCGACGTGCCGCTCATCGTCCCGAAGCCGCCGTTCGAGGCAGCGCTGTAGACGTTCACACCCGGAGCCGCGAGCTGAACCGTGCCGACGCCGTAGTCGGAGAAACTTGCCCGCGAGCCATTGGTGCCGATGGCGGCGACGGAGATGACGTTGGGATATTGCGCCGAGTAGGAGGCGGGGCTGAAGAACGTGGTGTCATCATCTGCGCCGTTATTGCCGGCCGCAGCGACGATGATCACACCGTGAGAATCAGCATATGCAATCGCAGCTTCAATCGTGGAATCGGTGCCGGTGCCACCCCAGCTCGCGTTGATGACCTTGGCACCGTGATTGACCGCGTAGTCGACCGCCTCTGCCGCCGCGGTATCGGTCCCGTTTCCGGAAGAGTCGAGGAACGCCACCGGCATGATCTGCGTGTTCCAGACCAGGCCGGCGCCGCCCAGGGAGTTGTTGGTCATCTCGGCAATCTCGCTGGCGGTGAACGTGCCGTGGCCTTCGGCATCCATCGGATTGTTGGTGTCGTTCACGTAGTTCCAGCCGATGAAGTCATTGGGATCAGCCGTGTCGCCGTCCTGCGTGTCCGGCACGCTGGAATTCACCCAGCCGCCGACGCTCGTCGAGGCGAGAACGTCGGTGCCGGTGATGATCCCGTCGCCATTGGTATCCTCAATCTTTCCAGCGCCCTGGTTGGCCGGATTATTCAGGTCGGTGAAGGTGATCACGCCGTCGTTGTAAACGTCCGTGAGGTTGCCGATCACGTTGGCCGGGATCTCGGGCTGGTTCAGCCAGACGTTGTCGTAGATGTCCTTGATGTTGTAGTTGAGGCCGCTATCCACGTCGGCGACGATCACCTGGTCGGACCCGGTCGTGACGTTCCACGCTGCCTGGGCATTGACACCCCAGGTCCCGGTGAACTGCCACTGGTCGCCATTCGTGTAATCCGGATCGTTGGGCGCGGCCTGGATCTGAAACGTTTGCACCGGCTCTGCATAGGCGACTGCGGGGTTGCTTGAGAGATCCGCTTCAAGCTGCCCCATGCTCTGATCGGGCGTCTGCACGACGTAGAGCCCGGAGATGGCGGTGGCCGTGACCGTAGCCCCGTCGGCCGTGATGACCGGCATCAACTGCGAAAGTGCCTGAAGAGACCCGGACCGGAGCTGAAGATTGAACGTCCCGAGTTCCGAGCTGGTTGCGGGCGAGGCTGACGGCACCAAGCCGTTCGCGCCCGGCACCGACAGCAACGTGCGGCCTTCGAGCCACTCCGCTGCCAGGAAAACACGTACGCCACGTCGCCGCCGGGTCACCGCTGTCGGCCGCACGCTCGTCCACCCATTGAAAAACCGCGCGATCGTTAAACTCCGTGCTGAACGTCGGCCTCGTTGTGACATGCGTGTGCAACTCTCTCGCGCGAGCCGCTTTCTTGCAGGCGGGCTGCTGATCTTGCTTTACCTTGATGGTCCAGCGCGGTACGTATCCGTTTCCTGCGGCGTTACTTAGGACGGCCCGCGCATCACGATCGCTCAGGCACCGCATTCGTACCGGGCCGGCATTGGTCTTCCGCCCAGGCGCAAGAAGCCGATCGTAATGATCATAGGACCGCTTCGAACCACGGAAAAGGGGACCGCGGCCGCGGGAGGAAGGTTTGCAGCCGTGCCTGCGAAGTCTGTCACGGAAATACGCCGAAGTCCAGGGTTTCGAAAAACTGCGATGAATCGCGACATGCTCGAAACCGCGGATCGAAGCGCGTTGCTTTGCGGAATCATTTACATCGATCCCTCCGCCCGTTTCCGCGTCTCCTCAAGCTCCGTCATTCGATGCTCTAAAGTCGAAAACTTGGCCAGGGTCATCTGGTCCGCCAGAATGGCCCGCCAGGCGCTGAGCCGAACCGACTCCGAATCGGCCCCCTTCGCCAGCCTTTCAATCCCATCAACCGCCTTGGTGGCCTTTCCAGCCATCCGGCCGATGGCTTGATTCAGCGCGCACCGCCGCCACAGATCAGAAGCCTCACGGACGGCGGTCTCGTTCGCCCACCGCTGGGCAGTCCGCACGGGCACCCCGTTCTGCCGCGCCCACGACGCGACCGACTGGCCCCGCCCCATGGCAATTCCAAGCGCAGTTTTCTTATTTTCCACCTCGGAATCCACTTCATGCATATCCATCACTCGCCTTCACCTTTCCATTCCACGCCCCGGCCGCAATTCCGGCGCGTATTCTTGTGTTTCTCGCTCCACCCGTGTCTCTCCGCCCAATCCGCACCGCCACACGGCCAAAACCGGCGCGGAAATCCGCTTGAAGCAACCTCGGTTAAACATAGTGAACAAGACCCCCGACCCTGCGTGGCGCTTTGGTACGACCCGCGCCACGGTGTAGTCGAACACTCGGAAGGCCCGCTGGAAAATTCCGATCCTCCTGTGCCACTTCGACATGTGGCACGCCCTTTCCGCCCTTCGACAGCCGTTGCCCCCCTCCAATCGTGGCGCAAAGTGGCGCGTTTTCGTGGGTCCTCCAGCATCTGTACAGTAGTGTAAACCCCCGCTCGAAGTAGGGTGGGTGTAACCCACCGGCTCGAGGAAGGGTGTGATCCCGACCCAGTCGTCCGCTCCGGCCATCAACAACGCACACGCTCCAGCGCGAAGGTTTGGAGTGATCATGTTTCAAGGCGATCCAGCTCCCTTTGACATGAAAAATGACGGTACCCTTGGCCTCTACCATAGATGATCTACAAACGCCCCAATCCATTTGCGCAAAAGATGTGGTATTCGTCCATTTCGAGTAAGATTCCTCCGCCCTCCGCCCTCCGCCTCGACCATAAATGATCTACAAAACGCCCGTCCCAGTTTCCAAAAAGATGTCGACGTCGAATTCTTCGAGGTCCCGCCCGTGACACGAACCCGAATACCAGCTTGGCGGTATTCAGCCAGGTGTGAACCCGGCAGGGAGCAAATCGTAGGTCAGGCTTTAGCCTGACAATTCGCCCCACCGCCCTTCGCGCGCAATCCCCTCCGCGCCCGCACGGCCACAGGCCCACCAGTTTACGAGGGACGAGGTGGCATCGGACTGACATTGCAGGGCCTGTTACGACGTTGTATTATAATCAACGCGGCTTCACGGCGCTTTGGGTTACCGATGTGAGTACATCATCATCCGGCCGAGAACGTCGTACCCGGTCAAAGCCTACGGGGACTGACATCGACCCCGTCAGGCTTTCGAAACGCACGCTCGAAGCCCTTGGTAAGATGCCTCGTGATAAACGCGCTAAGATCGAAGCGATCGTCGCGCGCTCGCAGACGCCCGAAGCGCGGTCAAAGAGCGCGGCCAACGGCGACATCCTCGACCGCGAGTATCGTGAGACGGGCCGAATCGCCACCGTGAGCGAGCGCGAGAAAACGACCGTCGAGGATTCGGCCGCTTTCAGTCAGTTCATCTCACGCTTGCGCGACGAGCGCCTCGCCCGCGGTTGGAGCCTGGAACAACTCGCCGCGCGATCGAAGATCGACAAAGCAGCTCTGAGCCGGCTCGAGGCCGGCAAGCAGTCCAATCCGACCTTGGCGACGCTTATGAAATACGCCCGGGCGCTGGAATTGCGGCTGACACTGTCGCTGGAGCAGGCATCTGAAAGGGGCCTTTCCCGTTGAGCCGCACGGGTGTGAGCCCCAGGACAGACGAACGGTCCGGCCGTTTCCCTCCCGAGCCCCGAAGGGTGCGATATCATGAAGCCTGGCGGCGTGAGCCCCAGGTTTCGAGGGCGTGAGCCCCAGGACTGACGTGCGTGAGCCCCAGGACAGACGAATGGTCCGGCCGTTTCCCTCCCGAGCCCCGAAGGGTGCGATATCATAGAGCCTGGCGGCGTGAACCCCAGGATTCGAGATCGTGAGCCCCAGGATTCGAGATCGTGAGCCCCAGGATTCGAGATCGTGAGCCCCAGGATTCGAGGGCGTGAGCCCCAGGACTCACGTGCGTGAGCCCCAGGACACATGGGCTACCTGCAAACCCGCTGCCCAGATCCGGCGGTTGCTCGCATCGCACAAGCCCGGCTGAGCACATCGACTATGTAGGTCGGGCTTTAGCCTGACGATTCGCTTCACCCCCGTTGCGATATTCACCCACGTCCCGCACCAGTCCAACGAAGCGACTGGTCAGGGAGCAAATCCCAAAATAAATCCCCGCGCCGGAACCGCGGACGATCTTTGTCCTACGGTACGCAGTAATACAGTGCCGTGAGCACTCGATCGGCGAGTCGCGACGGGCGCGACTAGGTTACCCGACGGTCGAATGAGGGGAGGCTTTGCCATGCGCCTCGCCGCACGCCCCGCTCTGGCTCGAATTGTGGCAATCGACCACGCGCCCCGCGAGAGTTCGTGGCCCAACGCCCGCGTTCTGGGCGAAAGGCTTGAAGTCAGCCTGAGCACAATCCGGCGCAACTCCGAATTGATGCGCGAACGGCTCGACGCGCCGATCGACTTCGACCCGCGGAAGCACGGCTTCTCCTACACCAAACCCAAATACCAGCTCCAGTTTCTGCGTTTGACAGAGGGCGAACTCGTCGCCTTGTTCCTGGACGAGCAACTCTTGCGCCACTACCGCGGCACAGGTCGACGCGCCTCTTGCGCATAGACGCCATCGTGTCGATGAGTGCGCAGGGATCTACTGGATCGCGGACGAACTCGTAGAACCAGTCGAGCTTGAATGTCAAACTCGTGCGCTGTCGGGCGATTCCGGTTGCTCCAGCGCACCCGAGCTCGCGGTCGATACGCGAGAGCGTGAGGAGCCAGACATCGCCAAAGACTTTCAGCGTGCAGCGCTACTGGCGTCGACATCCACAGGCAGGAGCTGAACGAAAACGGGTGACACCAACCGGATTTTGCGTCCGGCGCGTCTGCCATCGCCGTCGCATTGGAAACACGTTGCGGTGGTGCTTAAAGTCTGCGAATCCAAGGCGCGCACGTCGCCACCTTGGTGTTTTCGCATTGTGGCCGCATGGGGCTGACGTTGCCAATACTGTTCCCAATTTGTTCCCAACTCGCGTCCGAATGGAGGCCCGTACAGGCTTGTTCGTGGGTGATGCGCTGACGGAGCGGTTTCCTCGCGGCCCTCGTCGTCGGAATCGTGGGTAACTTCGTTTTCTCGCTTACTATTCGGATACCGTCATGAGCGAATGGGAGAGGCCGATCTCGGCGATGAAGGCGAAGTCGTTGAAGTCGGTCATCGTGTCAAAGGCGCCGGTAGCAGTGAAGCCGAGGAGGAGGCGATCGTTCTGGTCGGGGCGAGAGGAATGCAGGCGGTTGGCGTAGGCGATGTCGTCGCGAAACCAGCAGACGCCGGGGGCCGAGCGGCTGTCGAACTCGCCGGGCGCGTAATACCTGCGATGGAGCCAGCCGTTCCGGGGGCCGTCGCGCACGTTGATCGAGACCGTCTGTTCGGCCCACGGGGTAGCAACTGCCTCGATACGGTTCTCAACCCAGTACCGTCCGCCCGCGAAAACGTAGATTCGCCCCGCCTCGAGCCCGTGTTCGGGGCGCCAGAGCAGGGCCAAAGGGCGCCGGGCGAACGAGCCGTCGACCACGTTCGACCCGACCTCGAGAAACCGCGCGCGGCCGCCGCCCTCGGAGGCGTAATGGTGAATTACCGCCCGGGGATGCTGTGGGTCGGGTCCGCCGATTGACGCGACCCAGACCGTCGGGAGTAGCCCACGCTTGGGGCCGGCCACCGCCGCGACGGGTACGACACTGTCGATCGGCAGCTCGAGCTCCGGGCCCACCTCGAGCCCGGTCGCCGTGGGCGCGAGTCGGCGCACGCCGACCGGCCGGCCCGGCCCGCGCCACAGAAAGAGGGCCAGGCCATCGCCAAGGGTGGAAAGTGAGGGGTCCGCCCCATTGCTTTGCTCGATCGGCACTGGCGCTCCGACCCGGGGGGTCGCGTCTGCCTGACGTCCGAGTGCCACCGGCCGCAGGCGAACCCCGGCCGCCGTGGGGTAAGCGACCCAGACCGCGCTGCGACCCGACACCGCAGTCGGGTCGCCGATGACGCCGTTCGCCTCAACCACCGTCTCGGTTGACCACCGCTTACCGTCGCGGTCGCGGTCCTCACCCTGCCACGCTTGGACGACGAGTGCACCCGGACGCTCGCGGCCGAGGTTCGCGGCAGCGGCGGGGGCGTCCGGGGCAGGGCGGGGCGAATTGCCGCGCACGATGCTGGAGAAGAGCAGCAGTCGCTCCGCTGGCCCGTCACCCACGGTTGCCAGCGCGGGCGCCGTCTCGCTCGCTCCGAGCTCGTATCTACGGCGACCGATATCGGTGAAATGGCTGTAATTGATGTCAGCGACCACACCCTCCTCCCCGAAGACTCCGTTCCAGTTCCAGTCGACCAGGGTCGATCCGCCCGCAGGCCGCAACTGGTAGAAGTACGGTTCGTTGGCCAGAAACCGAACCCGCTCGATCGGCACCGGCAGGCGCTCCGAGAGTCGTCGCTCGTCAAGCAAGATCGACCCCAGCGCTCCGCTCGAAAGCTGCTTCAACTCGGCCCGACCGTTGAGTTTATCTTGGTAGGTGTAGCTCATCAGGCTCGGATAGATCGGACAATTGTGCGGCTGATAGCCGTCGTGGTTGAGGCCAAGCTCGTGGCCGAACTCGTGGGTCATGACGTCCAGAATCACGTCGTTGGTCGTGAAGCTACCGACGGCGCTCATCATCATCGCGGTGCCGAATCCCTGGTCGCGCGGATCGACGCAAAACATCGTGTGGACGACGCCCCGATGCTCCTTTTGGGGATAATCGTGAAAGATCCGCCGTCGGACGTCGTCAACTCGGCTATGAGGCGTCGGCTCACGGTAGATCACGTGCACAGCGATCCCGCGGCTGCCGTCCGGGTTTGGCACGTGCGCCTGGGCGAAGGCGCGAACCGTAAAATCGACCTCCGCCTTGAGCCGATCGAAGTTGATCGAATCGATCCGCTCGACCTCGACGATCACGTCGCGGCGCCCGACCCGGCAGCCGATGGACTTCAGATCAAGGCCACCCGGCCGCACGCGGCCAGTCTTCCAGTCATCGAGCAGGCCGTCGCCGGACGAGGAAATAAAGCCCTTGTGCTGGTCACCCTCGAGCGAGGAGAAGTGGATCAGCGTATCGTGCGCGAGGAATGGGTCGGTCCATCGCGAATAGTGACTTGACCACCAAGGCTGCTCGGGGGCGACCCAGCCGGCGAACGGCGTGTCTGACTCTCGCTGACGGAGCAGGTCGTCGCGGCCGTTGCCGTCGAAGTCGCCGACGATCCAGCGACGGTCTCCCTTCATCTCCGCGGCCGTCGGGAGGGTCGTCACCTCGAAGGCACGCGACGGAACACCCCCCGGAAGCAGACGATGGCCGATGAGCACGTCGCACGTCGCCGCGCCGAGAAAGCGGCCGACCATGACCTTTTCGGCTGGCGCCGCGGTCATAAGCCGGGTTGCCGGGTCGAGGCGGGGGTGTGCGCCAGGCGAGAACGTCAGGCCTGCCCGGAAGACTATGTTCGCTCCGTCCTTCCAGACAAGCTCGGCCCGACCGCCGGCGACAAAGTGGCCGGCGGTTAGCTGGGCAACCTTCGGCGGCACGGTGCCTTCGACCTCCTCGCACCGGAACCTGGGCGGCGAGGCGCCGGCCGTTTCGTTGCGCAGGAGGAGCACCTTTCCGGAATCGTCTACAACGACGGCATCAGCCAGGCCGTCGCCGTCGAATTCGCCCGCCACCAGGCGAATCGGCGGACGCGGCCTCATGCCGGGCGCGATCGTCACGGCGAGGTCGTCTCGCTCGTAGGCCGCATGTCCCCGACGCGTGCCCCAGGCGACGCGCACCGAGCCGTCGGCGAAGACCGCAAGCACATCCTCGCCCGCGCCCTTTGTGAACCGTCCGGCGATCGCCGCCAAGCCCTCGCGGCCGAATCGCTCGCGGGCCGCCACCTGCGGGGTCGGCTTGCCAAGGATCGAGGTGCGATGGACCCAGAGCGATGCGTCCCCCCTGGGGTCGAAGGCAACCAAATCGGCCCGCCCATCGCCGTCAACGTCGGCCACCAGCGAGTTTACTGGCTTGGCCGCCCAGTCGGTCAGCCAGTACTGGCCACGGCTCAGGGCATACCCCTCGCTTGCGCAGGCCGAAGCGGCGGCAAGCCATGCCGTAACGATCCCAGAGAATCCTCCAAGGCCCAGTCGGAACGCGCTTCGCCCCATCATCGTGGGACCTCCTCGGTGGCGATCCGTCAGTAATGTCGCAACAGAAGAATATGAAGTCAAGGTGGGAGAGCTAACGCTACGAAGCGGGGCCGACATCGACGCGAAAGCGACGTTTTATGGCTTGTTGATCGTGACGCCTCTCGACATGCTCGCACACACGGGAGGGAACCTCTGCTTATGCCGATTTCTGGTCGCCAATGGCGCCAAGATACCGAGCTTTGAACATCACGGAAAAACAGTAATGGCGCGCTGGTTGAACGCGACCGAGCCTATCTTCCCTTGTTACTTCCTGGGTGATCCCAACGCCAGACCGGTGCGTCCCCGGAACCTCCTTGGCCTGACAGGCGTCATCAACCAGATCCGACTCACATTCGACAGCACATCTTCGCTGATCGCGCCGAGCGGGGTTCTGGTGGTCGACAAGAAGTAGCCGATTTCAGTACCGAAGGTGGGACTTGAACCCACACCCCATTACAGGGACCGCATTTTGAGTCCGGCGCGTCTGCCATCAGTCTCGCGTTGGGCTGAAGTTGATTTGACGTAGATTTCAGGGGTTTTGCCGAGGTCTACGACAGCCTGCGGCCGTGGATCGCATTGTGGTCGCATTGGGCTGACACGGGCAATGTGTGCAGAAGATTTGCAGAAGTAGCCACACTTGGTCGGGGAAGCGCTGGCTTTGCGATTTGTGCAACGTCCGTGTCTGGATTAGACTGGATCAATCGAGGTGCCGCATCGGGCGGTGTCGAATCATTCGGCCATCCGAGACGAGTGATTCATAGAGGACAGGTATTAGACGCCGGGTCGACCTGGCGGATCGCTCCCGCAGGTCGACCCGCGACATTCCATCCAACCCCCTACTGCTGGACAGCGGTTTTCCCCTCACTTGAGAAAACCAGGCGGGATCTCACCGCCCCACAACTCGCGGAGCGCCTCGAGAATGGCCTCACGCGGATCGGTAACCGTGGACATCAAGTGGTTGAGGTCTTGTTCGACCTCGGCTCTTATGTGCGCCCTGCTTCGCGCGGCGATTCAGCGTCGCTAGGTCGCGTCGACGGACTCGGCGGCGCAAACGCCGCCCCGCGCGCACTGTGAACCGCCCCGTGGTCTTTTACCATGGAACAATGCCTCCACAACTCGAACTGGCTAGCCGGCCACGCCGACCCCAGAACAACAAGGCTCTATGACCGGCGCCGCAGGAAAGTCACCCGGAAGGTCGTCGAGCGGATTTCGGTTTAGTCTCCGGGGGTCGCTGGGGGATTCGAGGTGAGGAGATGACGCTTGAGCATAGCGATCCTTAGGGAAACTTCGTTTGTTTAAGGATGCATATGTTTCGCAAGGAGTCCGACTTTGAGGCGTTCGAGCGTGTGACGGTTGAGGCTCACCTGCGGCAACTTGGTCGGTGGAACGGCCGGCGAACTGGACGGCTCGCTTTCAGCGCTCCTTTGACCACGAAGGAATCAGACCGAGTGCGGGTGAGCATCGAAAGGGGACGACCATACGGCAAAGAGAAGTGGGTGCGCGAAACGGTAAGCGATCTCGGCCTGGAGCAGACCGTTCGTCCTGATGGCCGCGAAGCAGAGTGTCAGTCGGTCTCCTTCGACTGTGAGTGCCCAAGGCAATTGACGCACCGTGGCTCAAGATAATCGATGGGACAGGGGCTTTCTCGACGCCCTCAGCCAAGTTGCTCGGGAATCGTGAGCCACCCGTGCACGTCCCAGGACTGCGAGATCGGGCCGTCCGGCCCGCCGTTCCGGAACGATCGCCACGTGATTCTCGCTGTCGCGGCCGAATTCTGCGCTGGTTCTTTCGTGTCGTCTCCGTTGACTCTGATCAGAAGTGCCATGCCAGCTCGCCGTTGCGTCAGATAAGGAGCATTGAAATATTAAATTAATGAAAAAATAATTTTTCTTGCATTTGATGGGATCAGCGTCGACAATGTCCCGCGTCGGCATCCCATGCCATCCGTCGTTCTACGACTGTGGGATGTGCGCAGAGAGTTTGAGGATTGTTCAACAAGAAGAGTAGGTTATGAGACAAGTAAAGATTCGGTTGGTGGGTGCGCTTGGTCTGTTGGCTGCCACGGCGGTCGGTCTGTCGACCGCGCGGGGTCAAGGTCAGGATTCAGCCAGCAAATCGGGTGGTTCGACGGGACAAAGCAATCAGTTGCTGATCACGCATGCTCTCGGCATGGCGATCGAAGGCAGCGAGTTGCAACTGACCATCCACCAGGCTTGCTCTGCGGGTGCTGCCGGCACCGGCGACCGTGCGATCTCTGGTTCAGGTGGTGCGGGCGTGAACGCTTCTGCCGCCACGAATGTTGC
The DNA here is from genome assembly GCA_963823665.1 of uncultured Planctomycetota bacterium. Classification (GTDB taxonomy): domain Bacteria; phylum Planctomycetota; class Planctomycetia; order Isosphaerales; family Isosphaeraceae; genus CAVXHV01. Next base: position 851,303 of record CAWGMQ010000005.1, on the reverse strand, counting down.
TCCCGGCGCGGCGGCTCGCTCAGTGAGCGAAGACGGCCGCGGCTGCCAGATTCAGCTAGAGCAGCAGGTCCGCAAGTCGTTCGAGAACAGCCACGAGTTGATGACGGCGAGCGATCGGCTGATTCGTGGAGAAACTGAGGCTCGCGGAGACCGTGCTGGGGCGTCGCAACTCCACGCTGTGGCAAACGTCTACGCGAACTCGCTGAATTCCATCGCCAGAGAGTGTGGCTGGGACGCGGGCTCGAAGCCGGCAGACCGGTCAACCGCAGATCAGGGCCAGGCTGAAAAGGCTGATTCGACCCGGAATCGCAAGGGCCGCAGTGCTCAGGTGGGCTCCGGCGAATTTCAGTTCACGACGGCCGACGTCACCATGTTCACCCTCATCAATCACGCTGTGAAAGAGTCCCTCAATGCGTTTGAGCTCAATCATTCCGTGCGCGACATGGGTGCTAACGATGCGGCGGTCCAGCAATTGCGGAACCACGCGAAGTCCATGGCAGCCGACGGACGCGAGTCCGTGAACGAGATCGTGGCCAGCCTGCATGAGAACGGTCCGGGCTCCTCGGGTGCAGCCAGCAATGACAAAGCACCGGGGAACCGCGCAGGTGCTGCCAGGGCGGAGAGCCAGGCAGCCGGGTCCAGCTCGCAAATCAAGACGCTCGCTCAGCAGGCCCGCGAGGTCATCCGGGTACTTGATGAGCTCGACGGTCAAGTGGTTGCGGCCCCGAAAAGCAACCGCCGGCGAAGCCGCTGAAGTATCAGGCCGCTGGACTGGAATTCAACGAGTTTCTCAATCCGGTCCAGCAGCCTCCGGAAACGATCACCTTCGTGCTAGATCACGCCGTCGGCTCCCTGCGATCACGCAGGAAAGGGCTGGCGGCGTTTTTTTGCTCACTGCCTTTTCAGGCGTCCGCGACCGGCTCACGGCACCAGAAGATCAGGTCCGTGACCGCCGGCTCACCTCCGGCCGACCGGATCAGCATCGCGATCTGGCCCCGATGAAAAGAGGAGTGGCTGAACAACTGGGCCAGGATGTCCTCGACGCGATTGCGGAACCGGCCGGCGTCCAGGCTCTGGTACTCGAACTCAGGGCCCAGGTCTGCGTCGGCGGCGCCGGCGAGGAAATCGGACAATAGACCTTGCACCTCACTCCAAGAATCTGTTACGCGGGCCATGTCGGGGTCATCCGGGAAGAGCGCGCCGGGCGCGGCCGGGATCACACCGAACCGCGAGAGCCACATCCGACGCGCGGCGACGATGTGCGCGAAGACGGCCACGGCCCTGCGAAAATCGGGCGACGCCCGTCGATCGGGCGGGACGGTTTCGAATGAGGCGAGCACCTTCCTGGTGGTCAGACCTATTGTGCGCCGTGTAGAAGGTGTTGGCCTTCAATGGGTGAAACTCCCATCCGGCAACTGGGTCGCTCCAGCCGGTAGCTCTCGGAGCGGCGGTCGAGGTAACAAAACCGTCGGAACATTTGAGACAAATGTGTCGCTTTGGCGATGCAGCGAGCAGGCAGGCCGTAACACGAGCGAACGTCGAGCAGGCCTCGAAACGACCAATGTGGACGCCGACCTTTCATTAGGAGGCGCGCGACGTCTTGGGGGTCCACCACCTCGCCCACCTCGCCGGGAACCGCGCCCGATGAACAACGAATGCTGCACAGTCGATGCGACCGGCGTCGCCCGCCGTGAGCCGATGATCTGCAGCCACGTCCTTCGATCCCATCTTTCAGACGGGCGCAGCGCGCGCATCGCATCATTCTTCCCGCAGAGCTCTGGCCCAGCGCACGCCTGGAGTGACGACGGATCGTCTCCGTCGGCTGGCTAGCCCACCGCCGACCAAACGGACTACCCTCCAAGCTCGAATCACGATGCGTGACCTAGCCCTTATGCGCTAGCGTGGTCTTGAGGAAGCGCGACCCGGCTCAGAAAGTTAGCAAAGCGATGGCTAGAGTGCTCTAGATATGGACTAGCGAGCGAGCATCTTCTCTTTGCTTCTCCGGCCTTGATACGCTCATAAACTTCATCCGCGGGTATCGCGAAGAATCTTTTAAAGTCGGCGACGCACTCGGCCAGACCTGAACCCATTCCGTCAAAGATCTCGCCGACCGCCTGAAAGAAATGGTATCGCTCGTGTTTGTTGATCTTTATTTGATCCCAGACTCTTCTATTCACTTCCGCGGTATTATAAATCTCGGTTGCGATCATGACCTCGCAGAACAGTATCGTCGGGACCACTTTGCTAGAAGTTTCCCCCCTGAGCCGAGCAAAGAAGTCTTGCTCGAGGTCGCATCCCTGGCTCAGAATAATTGCCAATGGATGCTGCTTGGCGACGACTTTGAGCGGTGGAGTAACGAGCGAGGGCACGTCTATGTGCACATGCACTAAATCGGAAAGAATCTCGCCTTGATCGAGTTGGCGATCAGCACCTGCGCTTGAATTCGTGTAAATCGCAGGCGCGTCACCCAATTCAGTCGTCCTCGTTCACCTGAAATGTGGGCCGGGTGTAGCTCTGGCCGAGCTCGATGACTTGAGCTGGCGCAGTCGGAAGCGACCGTACGGGCACGAATGGGACGCGATAGTATTCCCACATGCTTTTGAGGGTTTCCGCCGCCTCTTGGAGTGCTTCCGTCGGAAGATATGCGAGAAAACAGAAACAGCGCAGCCTGTACCTGACGTCTTCTGGAAACTCGCTGCCGCCAGAGGTGCCCGGTATTCTCAGGCTAAGCCAATAATCAACCCGGCCGGTTCGCGATTCGGTCTCCATACATAGGCTGAATCCGGGAAGTTCGCGGCATGTATCCCAGTCACCGCCCATCGGGCTTAGCGCGAAGTGCGCTCTGAAGGCGCTCTCCGATGCAGAACTGGAAGAAACTGGCTGACTGTCGGTTAAGGAAATTAAGTCGTTCAAGGGCATCGCTGCACTCCGTGTGTTGATCTATAAAAAAATCGGCGTCGATCATGTAGCATATCTCGCTTGTCGCCCTCTCTTTGACCGTGCCACTCGAGATCAGGGCTCGACCGTTGTGGTTCGGTAGTTTAACCACCGTCTGGAGTAGGCTATGTTCGACTTCCGATTTCAGTTCGGGCGAAGAATATGCGCCTGCGATCCAGGGACTTATCAAATCGGACCATTCGACGCCATCCAAACCCAGGCGAGATCTCCGAATAATGTTCCTATATCGCAAACCAACGCGCACAAAAAAACTGGGAGCGTAGATCTCGAGAAGCGTGCCTAGGGTGTTCGATAGGCGCTGGCGGAAGTCCTCCCACCGCGTGTATTGGTTGCACGTGAGAGCCAGGGATTCCTTTGCGAGCGTTACCGTCCAGTTTTCGTCCTTCGATTTAAACTCGTGGGTCTGTTGCCCCCCTCCAAACGGCAGATCCTTTCCCATGAATTCCAGCACGTTCGGTGGGATACCAATGCCGAATTGGATGCCCGGGCTGTTCTTGTATAACGGAAACGTTCCGCGGACGCGCTCTTGGAATGTGACCGGGGGCTCCGATTCAATCCTAAGAATTGTAGGATACCGCAGTTGGCAAATCACCTCGTCGAGAGGGTTGACCGGATAAACCACCCTCTCAGATTGCGGAAAAGCCATTTTCGATCGCGTCCTACGTCTCACAACCATATACTTAGCAATCTTTAGGATGTCTGGCTCGCGGAAAGTTGTCAACGACCCGTCGCTCAACCGACAAGCCGAAGAACAGTTTAATAAAGCCTATATTCGGCATTCTACGCTCTAACCTGAATCGATTGTTTGAGTTCGTGAGGGCTGCGTTCCGCCGCCGGTTCGATTTGGCGAAGCCGCCGCAAGTCGCTCGCTGAACCATTCGCGACACTGGCAGCAAAAGTCAATCCGCTCTTCCAGTCCTTGGCCCGGATCACTTACCCCCACGCGCAACACCTCCTGGGGGTCATCCTGGGGGTCAGACCTCCTTTCATCCTGGGGGGTCAGACCTAGTGTGCGCCGTGTAGAAGGTGTTGGTCTTCATTGGGTGCAACTCCCACCCGGCATCTGGGTCGTTCTAGCCGGTAGCTATCGAAGCGACGCGGGGAGGAAACGAAAGCGTCGGAGCCGTCGCGAAAAACGGGTCGCTTGGCGACTCGGCGAACCGACAGGCCGTAATAACCAGTGAACGTCGAGCAGGCCTCGAAACGACCAATGTGGACGCCAACCTTGCATTAGGATGGGGAAGGCCGCAGCCGCTGGGTACAGGGAAACGGTTGGAATAGGCCGTCCCACGAGCGATCAAGGCCCAGCGGGCCACCGGGGTAATGACGACGAATGCCAGGCACCCCATGCGACGCTCGTCGCCCGCCCGATACACGCTGTTTGCGGGCGCCAAGTCGAATCGACCCAATGCTATGTGCTTCGGTCGGATTCGGCACCCCGAATCAATGGCCAAACTTAATTGACGATATACCGTAAATAGTATAAACTCGAAGCTACGGAAATCACGCGCTCGAGGAATCATGGCCAAGGAATCAGCTCGAAAGCAACTGACGAGGCTTGGCGATTGGATCAAAACTCCGCCCTTGTCCAAAAACGCAAGAGTTGAGGTTGGAGTGCTATTGTCCCAACTCCAGGATGGCGAATCCCTTGGATTACCACACTCACGACCCATGCCTTCCATCGGCCCTCGGTGTCATGAACTGAGGGTCACCGACGAAAACCGGATCTGGCGCGTCATTTACCGCATCGATCCAGAGGCAATCGTCGTTGCTGATGTCTTCTCAAAGACGACCCAAAAGACGACCCAGCAAGACCTCGAAAGATCCAAGAGCCGACTCAGGGAATACGACAAAGTCGTCAAAGCCACAAAGACGGGAGGGAAGAGATGAACGCACCAAGAAAGAAGGCTCTCCAATCAGCCGGCGTGATTTTCGAGGATGCCGAAGATTTTCTGGAGCTGACCGAAGAAGAGCGGAAGCTCGTTCAGTTGCGCCTGGCAGTCTGCCGAGCAGTCCGCGATCGACGCAAGAGGATCGGGCTTACCCAAGCCCAAACAGCGCGGCGTCTGAATACAAGCCAGCCACGGATTGCCAGAATGGAGTCCGGCGCCACCGACGTCTCGCTCGACCAGATGTTTCACGGATTATTCGCCCTCGGCGGCAGCATTAAGGACGTTTTGAAGACATAAAGGCTCTGCTCCCGACATCACCCCATCCCCGGGGTCAGACCTTCCCCGGGGTCAGACCCTAGTGTGCGCCGTGAAAGGTGTTGGTCTTCACTGGGTGCAACTCCCACCCGGCATCTGGGTCGCTCCAGCCGGTAGCTATCGGAGCGGCGGTGAACGTAACGAAACCGTCGGAGCCTTCGAGACAAATGTGTCGCTTTGGCGATGCAGCGAGCAGGCAGGCCGTAACGTGAGTGAACGTCGAGCAGGCCTCGAAACGACCAATGTGGACACCGACCTTGCATTAGGAGGCGCACGACGTCTTGGGGGTCCACCACCTCGCTAACCTCGCCGCCTGCCCCGCCCGATAAACAACGAACGCCGCGCAGTCGAGGTGACCCGCGTCGCCCGCGCTGCGCCGATCGTCCGCACCCGCTTCCGTCGATCGCATCCTTTCAGATGGACGCGGGCGCATCGCATCATTCCTCCTGCAAGGCACTAGTCGTTGCTTAGACCGGTCGCCTTCCTGCTGGCGATCTCCTGTCCTCTGCGCCTCGTCTTGGGCCGAACTTGCCGCCCTCCGCACTCGCGGAACGTCGCCGCAACCGCTTGTTCGTTTTTTCCTTCTTGCCGCGTCCGTCCATGATCGCGATGACCTCGTCTCCTGTAAGACGCCGCTCTTTGATGAGCGCGGTTGCGATTCGTCGAACGATCGGTTCGCATCCGAATAGGGCCATGTGCGCCTCGATCATGGCATTCCTGACCGCAACTTCGATCTCGGGCATCTTGCTCATTCGCCGGGCTTTCGATACTGGCGCTCGACCGCACAACGCCACCACCAGCGCCATGAGATGCGCACCTGTAATCCACAAGAGAGCCAGCCTCCGCCAGGCGTCTCCCACCCAGCCATTCCTCGCTCAATGAACCCGCGAGCAGAAACGCCGTGAGCGGCAGCGCAGCCGATTCGCCCTTCCCAGCGATTCTTGAGAGCAGCGATAGGTCGGACGGCGGGATGTTGGTGACACCAAGGAATACGATTCCTTTGTACGAACGGGGCACGATGCTGACGGATCTCAATCCGAGCCCGGTCTTGATCGCGACGACGGCGTGCCCAGCCTCATGAACCGCGGTACGAAACAACCAGCGATCCATTTCGACGTCCGAAAGGCTGGCAAAAAAATCAGCCTCTTCGTCGCGGGAAGCTAGCCTCAAGACAGCGCTGAGGATTTCTCGAAGCGAGCGACGAAACCTTGGTTTTCTCACTGGAGCCTCAATACACGCACTCAAAGGTGATGTCCATCAGAAAGGTGTTCGGCAGCTTCGCCGAGAATCTTTAATTAGGCCACTTCTTAGCACGATACGTCACCCACCCACCCGCCCGCCCGACGCCCGTCGCGCCTTCATCGTGATTTTCAGTGTCGCGGCCGAATTCTGCGCTGGTTCTTTCGTGTCGTCTCCGTTGACTCTGATCAGAAGTGCCATGCCAGCTCGCCGTTGCGTCAGATAAGGAGCATTGAAATATTAAATTAATGAAAAAATAATTTTTCTTGCATTTGATGGGATCAGCGTCGACAATGTCCCGCGTCGGCATCCCATGCCATCCGTCGTTCTACGACTGTGGGATGTGCGCAGAGAGTTTGAGGATTGTTCAACAAGAAGAGTAGGTTATGAGACAAGTAAAGATTCGGTTGGTGGGTGCGCTTGGTCTGTTGGCTGCCACGGCGGTCGGTCTGTCGACCGCGCGGGGTCAAGGTCAGGATTCAGCCAGCAAATCGGGTGGTTCGACGGGACAAAGCAATCAGTTGCTGATCACGCATGCTCTCGGCATGGCGATCGAAGGCAGCGAGTTGCAACTGACCATCCACCAGGCTTGCTCTGCGGGTGCTGCCGGCACCGGCGACCGTGCGATCTCTGGTTCAGGTGGTGCGGGCGTGAACGCTTCTGCCGCCACGAATGTTGCTCCCGGCGCGGCGGCTCGCTCAGTGAGCGAAGACGGCCGCGGCTGCCAGATTCAGCTAGAGCAGCAGGTCCGCAAGTCGTTCGAGAACAGCCACGAGTTGATGACGGCGAGCGATCGGCTGATTCGTGGAGAAACTGAGGCTCGCGGAGACCGTGCTGGGGCGTCGCAACTCCACGCTGTGGCAAACGTCTACGCGAACTCGCTGAATTCCATCGCCAGAGAGTGTGGCTGGGACGCGGGCTCGAAGCCGGCAGACCGGTCAACCGCAGATCAGGGCCAGGCTGAAAAGGCTGATTCGACCCGGAATCGCAAGGGCCGCAGTGCTCAGGTGGGCTCCGGCGAATTTCAGTTCACGACGGCCGACGTCACCATGTTCACCCTCATCAATCACGCTGTGAAAGAGTCCCTCAATGCGTTTGAGCTCAATCATTCCGTGCGCGACATGGGTGCTAACGATGCGGCGGTCCAGCAATTGCGGAACCACGCGAAGTCCATGGCAGCCGACGGACGCGAGTCCGTGAACGAGATCGTGGCCAGCCTGCATGAGAACGGTCCGGGCTCCTCGGGTGCAGCCAGCAATGACAAAGCACCGGGGAACCGCGCAGGTGCTGCCAGGGCGGAGAGCCAGGCAGCCGGGTCCAGCTCGCAGATCAAGACGCTCGCTCAGCAGGCCCGCGAGGTCATCCGGGTACTTGATGAGCTCGACGGTCAAGTGGTTGCGGCCCCGAAAAGCAACCGCCGGCGAAGCCGCTGAAGTATCAGGCCGCTGGACTGGAATTCAACGAGTTTCTCAATCCGGTCCAGCAGCCTCCGGAAACGATCACCTTCGTACTAGATCACGCCGTCGGCTCCCTGCGATCACGCAGGAAAGGGCTGGCGGCGTTTTTTTTGCTCACTGCCTTTTCAGGCGTCCGCGACCGGCTCAAGACGCTCATCCTGGTGGTCAGACCTATTGTGCGCCGTGTAGAAGGTGTTGTTCTTCAGTGGGTGCAATTCCCACCCGGCAACTGGGTCGCTCCAGCCGGTAGCTCTCGGAGCGGCGGTCGAGGTAACAAAACCGTCGGAACATTTGAGACAAATGTGTCGCTTTGGCGATGCAGCAAGCAGGCAGGCCGGATCTAGCGAAAGCTGGATCGCCTTGAGCCGGAAACGCACCCTTCGCGAGGTTCACTAACAGTGGTGCGGTAGATCTGGAAAGTTTTCCGAAGCGTGCGATAAGATCATAGCCGCCGGACGAGTTGCTGCGGATTATCGGGGGCAGGGAGCATAAAACTCCCTGCCCCCGGCTCCTTTCGAATCTTAGCTAGATGGAGGAGCCTTGCGACGGCGCGGAGCCGTTGACAATCAGGATAAGCGATCGCGATAAACGCGCAAACGAGTGATTGCGATCATCATGAACAAGATGACGGCTGCTCGGTGGATGTCGCTCGTCGCGTTTTCCTCCCGCGTGGGGGGTGGTGCCGCCTCCGCCGGCGTGGGGGGCCGGGCGCACACGTTGCGTGTAACAATGCCTCAAGGCGATCCGGCTCCCTTCGACAAAAGAATAAGGCGATCGGCGTGTGGAAAAGTACGCACGTTGACATGCGGCAAGCCGCACGAAGGGCCTGGCGAATTGGGCAGCCGCGCGAGTGCTACGTGTATTACCTCTACTACAAGGACACCATCCAGCATCGAGCCATGAATCTAATGTCGAAGAAAATGGCGGCGGCTCTGGCCCTCGAAGGCGAGTTCTCCGAAGACGGGCTGGCGGCCGTGGCCGGCGATGACAACATGCAGATGGCTTTGGCCAAAAGCAATGGCCGAGAAGATAGATCAGGCCGACATGCAGCGGTCGTGGTCAAAGATTAAGAGCAGTGACAAGAAGAAACCCCGGGCGAGAGCCGAGTGCGGTGGCGGAAATCCCCCGAGATGCGAAGCCGAGTCCGCTCGGCAAGCTGCCGGTCGCGGCCCTGGCTGAGCGGTTCGCCCAGGCTGACGCCGCGATGTGGGCTGCGGCTTCATGCCATGGCCAGGGGCGTGGAGCCCGGACCCGTGGGTGCCGAGCCCGAGACCGAGCCGGTCAAGCTCAAGGTCTACGAGCCCGAGTCCGACGTGCTGACGGAATTCAAACTGCCCGAGTTCGACGAGGCGTTACTCGCCAAGATGTTCGCCAACCTGGCGTCACACGGCATGACGCTGCAACACGTGGCAGGTTAAGCTTAACCAGTTAACCCAAGACGCCAGCCGTGCCCCATCCGTGGGTGCGGCAGGCGCCTGTTTCACGGGTCGCATCGGTTGGCTTAGCGCGTTCTTCAAGTACGACGTAAGTCTCGCGAACATCGCTCGGCGAGCTGACGGGCGAAATCCTGATCGAGAAGTCAGTCGAGCTCGTCAACAAATCGCCGGCGCCGGATCGGCGAGGCAAGCCGCACACTCAGTCGGGCGAAATATGGCTACTGCCGGTCCAGGCAAGTGCCCTCTCCCAGAACTTGCGATGTATCGATCGAGCTTCATCCGAGGAGCGGGCCCACATCCAGGTCTCTCCAGCACAGGCCAATACGCGACCTTTCCCGACGGCCTGGGCCACCAGAAGTGGCTCGCCGCCGGTCGTTCGGGCCAGAACCTGAGCCCTTACTTTGGGACGTCCAAGCTGGTTCACGTAGGGAAACGGCGGTAATTTGTCCCAGAGCCTGATCGTATCGGCCTCGGTGGGGCCGAGTTGGAGGAGCCAACTTTTTTGCCCCGCCTCCGTGAGCATAAGTTTCAGGCCATTCCCTTGTTTGGTCATTCCGTCATCAGGCCGAATCTCGGTCGGCAAGATGCCAGCAACCTTCGTTTGAGCCCAACCGCCAGCGCCGAAGCTGGATTCTCCTCCCAACATGATCATCCCCGCCCCTCGCTCGACGGCGGCAACCAGCAATTCTTGTTGTCGGTGGGGCAAAGCAGCAGCAGGCATGTCGTTGAAAATGTAAACGTCATATCGCCCGGGACGGAATTCCTTGTCGTCGACTTCGTTTTTCCCCTCTCGAGCCGGCTCGCGTATCACGATCGCCTCGCACTGAATATTGGGGACATTCGTGATCGCCCGCCTGAAAAACCTGTAATCCCAGGTGGTCTGATTGCTCATGAGGAATAAGACGCGAAGGTTCTGCGCTGGGGCCGGCGCGGTATTTGGCTTTTCTTTTCCTTGTTGACCCAGCGGCCGCGGATCGTCAACCGCAAGACTGAGTGCCCCCGCGCAGAGCGCTGTCAGAATGACCATCATCACGACGGTCACGGCTGTCTTGATCACAGTGGGAAACATGGTCCCCAGGACCTGTTTGGCGAGTGCGGCCGGCCGGATTGGGACCAGATCACGTGCGACGGTCCTTCCATCGATAAAGAACATCGCGAGTCTGGCCATGGAATCCCCGGTCACGCCCGGGATCGCCGTCGGCGTTGCTTGAGCGGAGGTGGACGTGCCTAGCAGCCCGATTGCCGGTGCCAGGCCGCGCCGGGTTAGCCGCGACCGAAGTACGCCGCGTGCCCGTGCCAGACGGCCTTCGACAGTTCCGACCGGCCACCCGAGATGACGAGCCGCCGCTTCATGCGTCAGGCCCTCCAGGTAACAAAGCACGACCGGTGCTCGGTATTTTTCCGCTAGCCGGTCCACTTCTTCCCACAGTGCTGACGCGAAATCGTCGCCATCTTCTTCGGCCCGCCGCGTCGCTGCCGCCGCGGCCCACTGTCGCTCGTGTCTTCGCCGGCGAATCGCGGCCAACCTCGCGTTGGACGCAGTGCGAAGAGCCACCCCAAAGAGCCAACTACCAACGGAAGCAGGCTCGCGGATCGAGCGGGCCTTGCGGGCCAGGACGAGGAAGGTTGCCTGGAAGGCATCCTCGATGTCGGTCCGATCGCGCAAGGTCGTGCCGCATACACGCAATACCATCGGCCCATGCCGCGCGACCAGAGCGGCGAAGGCCGCCTGAGCTCCAGGATCGCGATTCGATGCGAACTGCCTCAACAATTGCGCGTCAGTCAACCCGGCGGATGTCCCGACGCCAAACAGCATCCGAAAATCATGTGTGAGGACACCCGACTCTCGGCCTGATATACGCATGTGCCGCTCCAGAGATGGCTGCTCTTTGTCAGTAGTGTCTCGGAGCCGGGTCGTCAGTACAACTTTTGCGGAGAATTCCCTTTCTTGGTTGACCCCGTTGCTCCATTCCCAGTCATACCGGACGTCGCCTCCTGGGCCGGGTTGGAGTTGCGCTTGGTGTACTATCCGCCCTACCACAGCAAGTACAATCCGATCGAACGCTGCTGGTCGGCACTGGAGAAGAAATGGAACGGTGTGATACTCAACTGCCTGAAGGTGGTTCTGCAACGCGCGCTGCGCATGACCTGGAGGGGTCAACACCCAACAGTCAAGCGCCTGCACGGTGAGTATCCCGACGGCGTGCGGGTCCCCGCCAAGGAGATGAAACAGGTCGAAGCACGATTGGAACGATCGGCCGCTCTATCGCACTACGACACCAAAATCAAACCGCGACTCACTCAGCGGAAGGTAAACTAATTCCTGCCGCTCGCCTAACGGTGTCCATGGCCTCTACCCTAATCGCTCGCTCCGTTGCGGAGACGCGCTGCCCGTGGCTCCTCAGCCCACCGGACAAGGCCCTGGCCACGGCGCCATTCCCTTCAGGGATGGTCGGCCGTTTTCCTGAAGCCCCCATTTCGCGCTCAACGCGAGAGGCCGGGCTTTCCGACGGCAAACGACCATAATCGAACGATGGGTAGTGGACAATCCTCCGCCTGCGGTCACTAGTCTTCTGATGTTGCGGACCAACCAACCTCCTGATGTGGAACTGGTGGCGCGAATTCGCTCCGGCGACGCCGACGCGTTCGGCTGCCTCTACGACCGCTACGCACGCCTGGTCCGGGCCGTCGTGCACCGGGTGTCGGCAAGCTCCCCGAGCACCAGCGACCTGACCCAGGAGTGTTTCCTGCGGGCGTACCGGGACCTCGGGCGGCTGCGGCAGCCCGATCGGTTCGGGGCGTGGCTTGTCGGCATCGCACGGCTGGTGGCTCGAGAGCACCGGCGGAAGGTCCGGCGCGAGCGGCATCGGTTCGTCGCCAACGATTCGCTCCAGGCGGAAGACAAGGCCAATCCCAGCGCCGCGGTCGAGACCGCGGAGGAGGTTGAGATCCTCATGCGACTGGTCGGGGAGCTTCCCGAACGAGAACGGCTGGCAATCCACGCCTTCTTCCTTCAGGAGCAAAGCGCCCCGCGAGCCGCCGAGGTCCTTGGACTTTCGCGGTCGGGCGTCTATGCGGTCCTGGAGCGCGCCTTGGCGCGGCTGGCCGTACAGTTCTGCCCGAACGCGGGAAAGGAGGTGTGACCCATGCCGTGCCTGTCCCCAGAACACCTGGCGAGAATCGCGCTGGGATTGGAAAGCGACCCGGTCTCGTCCGCACATCTCCGCGGCTGTATCCAGTGTCAGGCAGCGCTCGAGTCGATGCGGTCGCTGGTTTGTCAACTGGGCGAGGGCCACGAGGCGTTCGACCACGGGCACGACCAGGCGCGTGCGCGACTGCTGGCCAGCCTGCCAAAGGTACATCCTCGACCAAGATCGTTCGGGCGGTGGAAACTGGGAATCCCCTGGATCGGAGACCTGACCATGAAGCAGCGATTTGTTGTGGGAGGGGCGGCGTCGGCGATGATCATCGTGGCGGCCGCCGTGATCTGGATTGGAACAGCCCCCAATCCTGCATTTGCGATGGACGGCCTTGCCGAGACGATTCGCCAGGCCCGATCGTACGAGTACACGATGACCATGGAGTTGAGCCTGGCGCACGAGCCCGGTAAGCCCCCGGCCAAGACCGAGATGAACGGCAAGTTCTCGTGGGTCGCGCCAGGATCGTACCGGACCGAAACCACGGGGGGCGGCGCCATACCGGGGCTGGATTCCCTGATGATCTTCCCGGCCGGCAAGCCCGGGATCGAGATCGACCGCAAGGCCAAGAAGTACACGCGGCAGCCCGCGCGGCTAGGTCAGATCTCGTCCCTGATGATGATTGATAAATTGAGCACTTTCTCCGGCCAGGCCGACCGCGTCCTGGGCACCAAGGAAATCGATGGCAAGACCGCCAAGGGGTTCGCGATTCAGGCCCGGAAGATCGACCCCGACGTCTATTCCGGCCTCATGGAAATCTGGGTCGACGCCCAGTCCAACTTGCCCGTCTCCATCCGCTACGAGATGAACACGTCCGGCGTTCCGGCCACGATCCGGATGACGAATTTCCGATGGAACGTCGACCTGGACCCCAAGCTCTTCGATCCATCGCCGCCGGAAGGATACGCCGAGTTCGTGCCGCCGGCATCGCCGGTCGATGACCAGGTCCGGAAGATCAACGACGGGCTCAGGCTCTACGCCAAGTACAGCGGCGGGCATTATCCCCGGGTGAAGATGCTTTACGGCGATGTCACCCGCGACGAGCTCGCGAAGCTCAGTGGCGCGCCCTATCCGCCGCGTACGGAAGCCGACTTCAAGGACGCCCGCGTCAAGGAGGTTAACGACGCAACCTGGGGCTTTGCCACGATCAACTCCATCCTCCGCGACAACGCCGACGCCGCGTACTACGGCAAGGCGGTTGGGCCCGGCGACAAGGACAAGGTCCTCCTCCGCTGGAAGCTGCCCGACGGCAGCTACGAGGTGATCTACGGCGACCTCAGGGCCGAGGCCGTGCCCTCCGGACGGCTACGGGCTCTGGAAGGACGATGATCGTAGGTCAGGCTTTAGCCTGACGATTCGCGCCACCGCGCCGCTCGTCAGCGTTCCTTCTTTCGCTCTGTAATCTTCGCTCGCTCGTACGTCACGAGCTCATTGCCAGACCCAGGCTCGGATGAGAATTCTTTTGGTCGTTCCTTGCCGATGGCCGCGAAACAGATGGTCAGTCGGTCTCCTTCGACCTTGTAGATGCCGCGGGTCTTGTTGCCCTCGCGGTCGGCGGTCTTCCAGATCATGTCGATGGTCATCGGCTTTGCCATCGGGTCGATATCCGTCATGCCACGCCGCACGTCCAGGTCTCCAACAAGAAGCTTGGCCTCGCCACTTGAGTCAATAACAAGCTTTGCCCGATCGTCGGGTTCTTTTTTCCCGTCGTTAATCTTCGAGACTGGCTCCCAGGTTCCGGTCAATTCCTGGCGGCCCAGCTCGGAGAGGGCCTGCTTCACGGACAATTTTTCGCGTTTCAGAGTTTGAAGAATCGTGCCGCTACCCGGTTTCGACGATAGGTCCGATGGCCGGTCCTTACTGCGGAGGGACCCGCAAAACTGGTAGGTATCGCCCTCGAGCTCATAAATCGCCGCGAACGTCTGGCCCTTCGCCGGGCCGTCGGTGATGGTGACATCGAAGTGCTTTGGTGACTTCGTCGGGTCAACCTTGAATTGGCCCCGCGTGATCCGCGAGCCTTGAACAACGACGTACGAGCCATCTGCGTGGATGATGATTCTGTTGGTCGCGAACGGTGCGTCGGGCTGCTTCTTGCCCTCGACCTCGACCGCCGCGAACTGCCAGACACCCTCAAACCGAGCGTGCTCCTCGGTGGCAGCGTCTGGATTCTTCTGAGGACCGACGAAAACACAGGCAACCGGTAAGAGCCAAAAAGACAGCAACACGGCCCACCTCCGCGGAAATAGCGAATATCGATTTCTAAACTTGCCGCCCGCTGAAATCAGCCTACGTCTGGGAATGCTCGGGCGCCAGCTGCTTCATGCAGAGGATATTGCCCTCAGGATCCTCGATCTTGGCGATCCATCCCACTGTTGGAATCTCAAATTTTGGAAAGATGATCGTTCCACCGTTAGCGACCACGGCGGCCGTCGCCGCGTCGATGTCGTCGACCGCAATGGTGCATTCAAAGCCAAAGAGACGCTTGCCCGGCACGACCTCCTGGCGCTTCTGCATCGAGCCCTGGATTCCCGGGTCGTTCTGGGCGCCGGTGGCAACCAGGAAGAAGCCCGGCGGGCCCCAGGGCTCGAACTTCCATCCGAAGACGGTTCCGTAGAACTTCTGCGCCGCGCCAGATCATCGGCGTGCACGGAGAAGAACGCGATGTTGTTCGACATACTCATGGTCCCAAGTTTCGGTTTCTTGAGCGTTTTCTCGACCGCCGCCCGCAATCTTAACCGGTTGAGCGGCCGCGCGTCTCTCGATAGAATGCCAGTTTATGTCGAAAAAACGCCAAACAGTCGGCCCGGTGAAAAACGACAGAGGGAGCCCGATCGTTGTTCGCACCTTTTCGGTCCGGCATTTCCACGATCACGTGATCGCGTCGCATGCGCACGACTGGCATCAATTGATCTACGCCAGCGAGGGCGTGATGTGGGTGCACACGGCACAAGGCGACTGGGTGGTGCCACCCAATCGCGCGGTCTGGGTTCCCGCCGGGGTTGAGCACGGTATCGAGCTGACCGCCAAGGTGCTGGTGCAGACGGTTTATCTTGCCGTCGGCATTTCCGACGAATTGCCCCGCGACTGCTGCGCCGTAAATGTTTCCCCGCTCCTCCGGGAATTGATCGTGCATTCGGTAAAGCTGGGAAATCTGGACGTGACCGTCCCGTCGCGGGCCCGGCTGATCGGATTCCTGATCGATCAACTGAGCGTACTGCCCGCCATCGCCCTGCAGCTTCCCTTGCCCGCGGATGAGCGCGCCAGCGCGCAGTCGCATGGCTGCGGGCGCACCCCGCGGACCAGGGCCCCATCAGATCCGTGGCCAGGCAGGCCTGCACGAGCGCCAGGACGCTCGAGCGTCTGTTTCTGCAAGAAACCGGTATGACGTTCGGCAGGTGGCGGCAACAGCTTCGGCTGTTGCAAGCCATGCAATTGCTGGCGGCCGGGCGGCCGGTCACGGCTGTCGCGCTCGAAGTTGGCTATGACAGCCCGAGCGCCTTCATCGCGATGTTCAAGCGCACGCTGGGGACCACGCCGCATCGTTATTTCGCGACAGCCGCAAAACCGGCCGGGTTGCTCGCGTCTGCCCGCTAATCGATTGTTCTGCGGTTCGACACAGACGCCTTGAATCGCCTCCGTGGGCAGTCCATACTCCGTGGGTCCATCTCTCGAGCAAAGGGGACGCAAACGCGAATGCTTGGCACTTTTCGCAAACGACTGAAAGCCGGTGAAACCCTGCTGGGCAGCATGGTCACGCTACCCTTGGCCGCTATCGCGGAAATCCTCGCCGATCTCGGTTTTGACTGGCTCTTCATCGACGGCGAGCATGGGCCCCTCGAAACCGCCGAGATTCTGGCGATGCTTCAGGCGGTGGGTGACCGGATTGCGTGCATTGTCCGCGTGCCGGGTTCGGACGAAGGTCCGATCAAGAAGATCCTGGACCAAGGGGCCGAGGGGATCATCGTCCCTCAGGTCAATACGGTCGAACAAGCCTCGAGCGTCGTGCGATTCGCGCGATATTCCCCTCTGGGCTCGCGCGGCGTGGGTCTTTCGCGGGCCCACGGCTACGGCATGCGTTTTGGGCAGTACCTGGGGACAGCAAACGACCGAATCGCGGTGATCGTCCAGGCTGAGCATGTGCGCGCCGTAGAGAACATTGAATCGATCGTGAAGGTTGAGGGGATCGACGCGATCCTGATCGGTCCCTACGATCTTGCGTCCAGCCTGGGAAAGATGGGCCAGATCGACGATCCCGTCGTGACGAGCGCGATCGAGCATGTAACCAGGGCATGTCAAAGCGCCGGAATGCCGCTCGGGTACTTTGGCGTCTCGGCTGAAGCAATCCGGCCGTACATCGAACGGGGCTACACGCTGATCGCGGCCGGGGTCGATACGCTCTTCCTGGCCGGCGCGGCGAAGCGGCTGCTCGAGGGATTGCGATCTCGCGGCTGAGGTCGCTGTCGAACTTCGGTGATCCGCAGGGCGAACCTCCGCGGCCCGATGTGCATCCATTTCTTCGGAAGGGCCACCCGAAAGGTGACGGGGCCCGCCTGGAACGCGGGTGAGCGATGAGCCTTGCGGGTTCGACTCCCGCCCCTTCCGCTCTCGGGTGAACGACTCGAGGAAAGCGGTCGTATTGAGAGATGGTACCCGTGGTGTAACGGAAGCATGTGAGATTGTGAGTCTCAAGGCGCCGGGTTCAACTCCCGCCGGGCACCCTCTGTTTTCGTCAGGATGGAGGCAACGATGGCGACTGACGTTTTGGCCCAACCGACGCTGGTCTTGAACCGGCAATGGCAGCCGGTCCACGTTGCGAGCGTGGCCCGGGCGGTGGTCCTGCTTTGTACTGACGCGGCCCGGGTGGTCGACACGGAGGACTACCGGCTCTTCTCGTGGGACGACTGGGTTCAGCTCGAGCCGGACGACGATGCTCCGTGCATCCGCTCGGCCAGGCTGCGGCTCAAGGTGCCGGAAGTGATCTGCCTGGCGCATTTCGATCGGCTACCCGGCACTTCGGTGACGTTCAGCCGGCGAAACGTGGCCAAGCGTGATCATTACGTCTGCCAGTACTGCGGAGCGCAGCCGGGGGCCGATTCGATCACGATCGACCACATCCTGCCGCGCTCGCAGGGCGGATTGACGAACTGGACGAACTGCGCCGCCGCCTGCCTGGAGTGCAACACAAGGAAGGGCGACCGCACGCCCGAGCAAGCCGGGATGCGTCTGAAGCGCCGGCCGGTCCGGCCAGAGTGGAAGCCGTTCTACGCGGCCGGGCATGCGCCGATTGAGAGCTGGTCTCGGTTCCTGAAGCACGAGCCGGCGATGGCGATGGCATGATCGCCCGCCCGCCGGCTGCTTTGCTTTTCCTGACTGACCGAACGACAGGGGCGTGCTCCTGGGAGAGCAGCGAGCCTCCAAAACTCGCGGACAGGGTTCAAATCCTTGCGCCCCTGCTGATTGATCAAGTGCACGCTCGGGACGTTCCGCGCTCTGAGATCCAGCCTCAATGCGGGAACGCATCGGCGAGCTCGACTTTCACAGACGGCGCCTTATTTTCGCGAACGACCACCTTGTACTTCCGCCCCTTGTTCTTGGCCTTGTCCTGATCGAAGAACTTGAGCGCGTGCGGAATCGGGTTGGTCAGATGGATGGTGTACGGGTCCTTGCCGCGGACCTTGGTGAGCAGCTCCAGCGTTTCGAGATCAGGGTTGTCGTACTTGCCGTTGGCCGAGATGACGTACTGATCGGCGACGATCGTCTCGAAGAATTCCTCCGCGATGTCGCGAGAGCTGCCATGGTGGGGAAGCTTGAGCAAGTCGAGCTTGAGTTTGCCGCCAACGAGCAGGCCTGCCGTTTTTAGGTTCTCGATCATGAAGTCACCGCGGCCGTCACCGGTCAGGAGCATTCGGCGCTTACCGGAGCGAGCCAGGACCACTATGCTCGAAAGGTTGTAGACCGAGTTGTCGACGAACTCGGCGGCTTTCGCCTTATCAACCTTCTTTGGTTTCGCGATCTTCTCCAACCAATCTTTTCTAAGTGCGTCAACGCGGGGGCCGCTCGGGCCGAGGACAGTGAACGTGAGTCCGTCGCCCATATCCACGTCCTTGGCGCCTTGAGCGGGGGCCGTCACCAGCTCCGTGAACGGGTTGTTCAGCTTCAGGCCAAGGGCCTTGGCGGCCTCGCGTACTTTGTTTCCCTGGGCCACGCTGGCCAGTACGAGCGCACCGCCGTGCGTTAGCGGCAGGTCCGGCACCGGATCGCCGGCGGACGCGGTTTGCAGAGAGGCGGTGTCGATCGAGGCCGAGAGCTTCTTGGCACTGTCGCCGACGATCGCCTCGAAGCTATTATGCCAGAGTGTGCGGATGGTATAAGGAAGCGGGTTGCCGAGCTTGTCAGCCTTGACCAGCTCGTTGAGCAGGTCGAGAATGCCATGAATGTGATCGTCGTCGATGTGGCTCACCATCATGAGCGGAATGGCGAGGCTGTCGTCGGGTGAGTAGGCCGCCTTGAGCGCGGCGAGGCGGGCCTTGAGCGTTTTGTTGTAGACGCCGCTCGGGCCGCCATCGATGACGATCAGGCCGGGCTTGGCGGCCTTTCCGAAATGGAGCATCAACGAGTCACCGTGCTCGGCCTGAAGTGCTTCGAGAGTGAAATACGCCATGAAGAGCTCCTTTCCCGGTTCCGAGTGGCGATGTCCGGGTGAATTACATAGGTGATTATGTCAGACCGATTGAATCGCTCGGAGGACGTCGAGCATGCCGGTGCCCTGGAAGTAGCGCTCGCGGCCCAGGTCCGTGGCGGACTGGCGGAGCACACTCTTGATCCGGGCCGGCTGCCCGGACAGCTCACGGTGGCGGGCGATCAAAAGCGCCGCTGCGCCGCTGACGTGAGGGGCTGCCATGCTCGTGCCGTCCAAGGTCAGAACGGCGCCGTCGGGCGCCGTGGCCGTGATCTTTTCGCCAGGAGCGACGAGGTCGGGTTTTGCGCGCCCGTCGCCGGTGGGCCCCCTGCTGGAGAAATAGCTCACGCCATAGGTGTGCGGCATTTGCCTGTGAGTCGACCCGACGGTGATCACGCTTTCGGCATTGCCCGGATCGGTGATGCTGATGCTGTGGAAACTATCGAGGGTGCCTCCCTTGGCGAGAAGGATTTGTTTGTAGCCGTCGTTGCCGGCGGCCGCGACCACCACGATGCCGTTGCCGACCAGCCGCCCACACTCGTCACACACCGGCGTGCAGCCGCAGGCGTAGTTGGCGACATCGTGGCGGATCGAGAGGCTGATATTCACGCCGTGGAAGGCCATGAAGTCCTTCTGTGACTTCAGATAGCGAAGAAACTGAAGCGCGGCGATCACATTGAACTCATCGCCATGGCCTTGGTCGTCCAGCACGCGGATGTCGTAAAGATTGATATCGCGCGCGATACCAACCACGTCGCCATCCGGTGGCGCCTCAGGGTCGTCAGCCCGCCAGTCGGCCCCGATGATTCCCGCAACGTGCGTCCCGTGTTCGTTCGTAGGTGGTCGATAGGTGTCGATATCGACTTGCGGGACGGTGATGAATGGCAGCAGCAGTGCCCAGTCGATTGCCCGTCCCTTGAGCAAGCTCCGTTGCAGCCTGTCGTACTGCTCGACGAAGATTTCATCAGCCTTGCTTTTCTTCGGACCCCGGCCCGCAGCGACTCGCCGCTGAATCAGGTCGAGGCGGCTGCGGAGGTCCTTGCTGAGAGTCTCATCGGCCGCCGCGTCGGCGCTCAAGAGGTACTGAATCACAGTGAAATCGTAGGTCGCGGTGATGCGAGTCCAGTTCTTTCCCCCGGCGAACGGTGCGGGCGCGGGCTTATCGTTTGCGCGAATGCGGAACGCGGGGTGACGGGCGTCGATGCCGCTGTCGACGACGGCCCAGGAGAGCTCCTTACATGAGATGCTGAATAACTGAACAGCGGCATCGGCCTTGACCGCCATTCGCGAATCGTGCAACGTTGTCGCAGCCTTCCGGTTGAGGCTCACCGAATAGACTCGAACGACCGGCGGTGATTCGGTCGGGTCGTCCTTGTCGGCGGGGACGCTTGCTGGCTGAGTATCGATATTCTCGAGGAGGTCGGCGACGGCGCCGATCACTTTGCGAAGGTGATTGCGAATCTGTTTTCGCAACGGCTCCGTCGGCTCGGTGCCATTCTCGCGCTGCGGCGGCCAGTCCTCCGGCAGCGTTTTGTTGCTCCTCGCGGCACGGTCAGCCAGAGCGATCGAGCCGATGATTCGGATCATCCAGAGCAAGGCGGGGGGGAGTTGATAGATGTCGATCTGATCCGGGTCGCTCGTGGTTTCGCCGGACTTCTTCGGCGCATGCTGTGAACTCTTGGGCCGTGATCCCAAGACGCCGGGTTCGTCCAGGCTGGCGAGGAACTTCTCATCGTCTTGCGCCAGGCGAAGCTTCTTCAAGAGGCGGTCGTAGCCCGGTTCGGCGATCCGCACGCGCCACCAATCGGAGAGCGGCAGCACCACACGGATGAGCTCGGTAAAGCTCATTTCGACGAGAACGGTCGAATTATTGTAGGCGACTTGCACGGGGGGAGGGCCAGAAATCGGCTCGGAGGCTGACTTCGATCGTTTTCGTTTGGCCGGACCGCCGCTGGGCAGCGCTCGGCCTCCAGTCGCTGCCGCACCACGACGCTGAGCAGCCCAGGTGTGGTATGGAAGAGCCCGGGCCCCTGCCACGGAGTCAGCAGCAAGCGCTTGGCGGCGCCGGGGTGGACAGCATATTCGATCCAGACATCGGGTAGGATCGGCGTGTCCTGGGTGAAGCGCTGAGCGCTACGGCCGCTATAGATCAGCTTCTCGATTCGATCGCGTTTCATGGTGCGCAGGCCCCGCGTGCTTTCGCGTCGTGTCTATCCGCTTCGCCGGCCGGAGAGGATGGAGCCCCCGCTTTCGCCGCACAGCTTCGCCAGGATTCCCGGCGCAGCGTGCCAAAGCTCGCGAAGCTCGAGCGTTTCCCAGTCCGAGCCGCCCCTCTGACAGCCACATAGCCCGACAGATACTCGACCCTCGATTATGTACGATCTTTTGGCAGCTCTCCAGAAAAAAGATGATTAAATGACGCGTGGGTGCCGCCGGGCCATCTCATTGTGGTCCTTGCGGGTGCGTCGGGCGCTCGGAGGCCATCAACTGAGCCAGCCAAGCTTCGGCCTGGTGGCAGGATGATCGCCGGCCGGAGGTTCGTGCGCGATTCGCGCGAACATTCTGGACCCGACGAGCGTCTGATCTTCGCAGTTCAAACTCAGCGCGCTCTGGGTGCACTGCTTGGAAAGCCCTTGGGGTGTGCCGGATGAGCACGCAACTTTCCGAAGGTTGAAGACCAGGTTCGATTCCTGGCGAGGGCATGTGGAGGGAGGATCGATTCTCGCGAGTGTGTCGGGCGCACGGCGGTCTTCGAAGCCGCAGGGCCGGGTTCGATTCCCGGGCGGGGGATACGGAAACAATCGTCCTCGGGGTGTGCCGGACCAGCACACGACTTTGCGAAGGTCGAGGACCAGGTTCGATTCCTGGCGGGGACATCATGATTGATCGCTCGCTTGACGCTGGAGCCAGACGGCCAGGCGACCGGCTGCAACCCGGTTCAAGTGGGTTCGACTCCCACCGGCGTCTTTTTCGGCGATCCCCGGATGTGCCAATCGATCGAGTGCGCGCAGCCGGCAGTTGACCACGCCGAGGCCGGCTCCTTCCTTCGATCGCGGCTATTACGTTATGATACACGGCGTCTCCGCCGTCGAGTCGTGCCGCGCAGGGGAGCCCGAAACGCGTCGTGCCCAGCCTGACCGTCGAAAACTACGTCAAAACGATCGCGCTCATTGCCGCCCGCGATCCTTCCGGCAATGCTGTTGCGACCGGTGAACTGGCGCAGGCGCTGAACGTCTCGCCCGGCACCGTCACGGGCATGCTCAAGACGCTGTCTGAAGCAAACCTCGCCACCTACACTCCGTACGAGGGCGCACGGCTCACCGACTCGGGGCAGCGGCTGGCGATGAAAGTGATTCGCCGCCATCGCCTGCTCGAACGGTTCCTCGCCGAAACGCTAACCATGACCTGGGATGAGGTGCACGAGGAGGCCGAGCACATGGAGCACGCCGCCTCCGAGCGGCTGATCGACCGGATCGACGCCTACCTCGGCTACCCCGCGGTCGACCCTCACGGCGACCCGATCCCCCGCGCGGATGGCTCATTCGAGGAGATCGCGGGAATCGCGCTGGCTCGCTGCGGGCCAGGCCAGCATTTTCGGGTGGTCCGCGTCATGGACCAGGATCCGGCGTTTCTGCGCTACCTGAGCGAAAGCGGCCTCGAATTGAACGCGATGGGCGAGATTCTCGAGAACCGGCCCGAGGCCGGCGCGATCGTGTGCCGGATCGGTCGCCGCAACGTTGCCCTCGGCGTGGCCGCGGCCGGTAAGGTGCTCGTCGCTACGACCAGCCAGCGCCCGGCCGAGTAATGAGGCTGGGTTGAGGTCGATCTGGCCGGCGGGTGCAGCCGTCACGAATGTCTCGGCGGTGAGGCTCGCCAGGTTTTCTCCTTGATCCGGAAGATTCCGCCTCCTTCAGCGACGAGGATGAGGTCACGTCCGTCCCAGCAGATCCCTTCAAGCTGCGCTGCGGGATAGCGTACTTCGCGTTCTAGCTTCCAGTCGTGCTTTTTCACATCCCCGCGACGATAGATCCTGGTGACGTTCGAGGAGCACACCGCCAGGTGCGTGCGATCGGAGTCGAGGTCTGAGCCTGTCGCGGGCTCAGTGAAGCCGGCCAGATGGCCGAGCGGTCGCGGCTCGACGCGCGTGAGTACGGGGGTGGGTGTGTCGAACCCGACGGCAAAGACCTCGGCTTCGCGGCCGTCACGGTATTTTGCGATCACGATCGCAGTGCCGTGATCGTAGTCGAGGCTTTCTGCGTCGAAGCGGTTACCGCGTGGCAAGGCGTAACGCGAGACTGCGATGGCCTTGATCGGCTGAGCCGCGGGATGGACCGGGTCTGGCTCGTCGATGCGATAGATTGCGCGGGCCGGAAGGGCACCCAGGTTGTTGCCGATGTCGCCGATATAGAGATGCCCCTGGTCGTCGATTGCGATGTCTTCCCAGTCGATGTTGGGGATCTCGAGGCGAAACTCGCGGATGATGCGGCCGTCGGCACGGATCGCGAAGATCGACGGAGGATTGCCGGAGTCGTTGTGTACCCAGAAGACGCCAGGATGACGGCGACTCTTGACGATTCCCGAGGCTTCCGGAATGAGCTTGACGTCGAGCCGGCCGAGCGGCTCGAGCGGGGATGGATCATCCGCCGCGGCAGCCGAGAGCAGGATAAGGAGAAGGAGCTGGCGCATGGATGGCGTGATTCCTGGGTTACCATGGCGAAATGCCGGCGGCCATCATAACAAATGAAGGAATCGCTCGATTGAGGCCGCCCCGCGGACGTGGCGAGACAGAAGCGGCTTGCGATCGCCGAGGTGTTGCGTCAAACTTGTGCTCTTGACTGCGGAAATGCGACCTCCCTCCCGTCCCCGTTCGTCTTGGGGACAGAAGTAGAGATTGGATTCTTCATGCAAACGCCGCAAATTCGGCCCGGGTTGGTGTCAACAGCCGAGGGTATGCCTCGCGTCGTGGTGTTCTTTCCGAATTCGGCGCTGGGAAACCTGGTGATTCAGCTAGTGACACAAATCGGCATTCCCAACGACCGGATGGGTGTCACTCCGCCGGAACAGATCGAGGGAGGGCAGGGGATGCTTCTCTCGATCGCGTGCCCCGACCAATCGATGATCAAGAAGGTCGAGGCGATCTGCCGGGGGCAAGGGGGCCGAATTCACCGGCAGCGTGCCTGAGGGCCTGTTGCCGTATCTCGTGCCAGGATTGTTGCCATGAGCTGTCGCCGAGCGCCGACATTCCGGAACAATCGCTCCCACCGCGCCGCTCGTGTGGTCGCGCTGTGGCTCGCTCTCGGGTGCGCGTGGGTCGCGCCAGGGCGAGAGCTCGCCGCACTCGCCCAGGACGTGCCGTCCTACGCACGCGAGGTGCCGCCCAGCGCGCGCACGGGAGAGCCGGTTCTCCAGTTCAATGGCAAGGATCTGACGGGCTTTTACTCCTATTTGCACCACAGCAAGTACGACGATCCCAAGAAAGTTTTCACGGTCAGGGACGGGGTGCTCGATATTTCGGGCGAGGAGTTCGGCGGTCTGACGACCCGCGAGGAGTTTCGCGACTATGTGCTCTACGTCGAGTGGAAGTGGGGGGAGCGCACGTTCGGGTCGCGAAAGCGGAGCGCTCGCGACTCGGGGCTCTTGCTCCATTGTGTTGGGCCCGACGGTGCGGCCGGCGGCAACTGGATGGAGTCGCAGGAATGCCAGATCATCGAAGGGGGCTGCGGCGATTTCATCATGGTGGGCGCCAACGGAAACAAATCGAGCCTGACGTGTGAAACACGGCGCGGACCCGACGGACAGTTGTATTTCGAAAAAGGTGGAAAATCCGAAACCCGCGACTCGGGTCGCTTCAACTGGTGGGGCCGCGACCCGGCCTGGAAAGACGTTCTGGGTTTCCGGGCGCTCGCGACGTTGAGAAGCCCACCGGCGAATGGAACCGCATGCACGTGATCTGCGATGGCGACTCGATCACGAACATCGTGAACGGCTATCTGGTGAACGCAGCGACCAGGTCCAGCCTGACGAAGGGAAAGATCATTATTCAGTCGGAGGGTGCCGAGATTCTCTTTCGCAAGATCGAGATCCGGCCGCTGCTGAAATGAAGCGAGTTCAGGGCACGATGCTCTTCGCCCCGGGCGAGATGGCGAAGCTGGAGTTGCCGGCGAGGAGCGCGCCGGACGCATTGCTGATTCCGTTCGTGCCCGATGCGCGAGGGTCAATCGGCCGCCCCGCGGGAACGGATGCTTGCCAATCAGCTCCAGGCTGACCATATCCGCGGCCGGGTCATAGCTGACATGAAACCGCACCGATTGGGCGACCAGGCTGCGGTCGTGAGGCTGGTATTGAATGAGCGAGTAATTGCCAATCGCCGTGGCGGATGCAGGATCGACCTGCTCATTGAAGATCAACTGGAAGCCCACGAGCCGGGTCTCGTCACGGCGACTCTGACGGGAGTGGCCCGCGACGGTCGGCTGAAATAGATCCAGCACGCCCAGGACAACCGGCGGATTCGGGACGATTGGCTCAATGACCGGACTTCCTCCCCCACCCGATGGCGCAGTGCTGTTGCCAGAGGCACCGGTGATCGTGACCAGCGTCGAACTGACGGGCCCGATGCTGGCTTGCCCAAGCGAGTCGAGCACGATCGAAAACGTCGTGCCGGCATTCACGGAGTTGCCCGCGAGGATCGGCACGACGATCTGACTGTAGAATTGCCCGGGGGCGAACGTGAGCGTTCCGCTCGTCGCAAGATAATTCGTACCCGAGATCGCACTGCCGTTCGAGGTGAAATACTCGACTGTTACTGGCTGGTCCGCGTTCATGCTGCGAGCGACTTCGATCACGATCGAGCCGGCATTCGCAGAGACTTGTACAGCCGGCTGAAGGAACTCGACCGAGGCGGGCACCGGTTGACAGCGCGGTTGTTGTGCTCGGGTCGAACGACGTCGTGGTGTAGGAGAATGACTGCGGCGTGCCATTGATCATCACGTTGGCGACGTTGACGGTGTAAACCGTTTGCTGTCCAGGCTCGGGCGACGGGGCGAAAGGCATGTCCCACACGATGGCATTGCCGCCATATCCGTTGTCGTCGTTGCTGAGGATCTGAACAGTTTGAGGCGTGCCGTTTTCGGTGATGGCCACCGTCGCCTGTGAGAAATCTGCACTCGACGTCATATTGGAGCGACCATCGCTCGGGCATGAGCGGAGCCGGCACGAAGCCGGCGGGCGGCCAGGCGACGGCGGTGACGTCGGGCGCGGGCGGCACCTGAGGTTGGACGACGTAGAGTGCGTTTGAATCGGCGGGGATGTCACCGACGCCCATCGTGCGGGTGGTTGGGTCGAGGATCCAGCGCCGGTGGCCGACGAATGTGTTGCTGGCTCCGGGGTCGGTCATATAGAGATCGATCGCGGTGACGCCGGAAGCCCCGAGTGTCAGGTCGGAATGCGCCGCGGCATCGGCACCGGCGGCAGAGTAGTCGAGCCAGGTTGGTGGCGGCGAATGGCTGAGCTCGTCATTGGCGGCGACCATCAGGGCGGCCTGCTGGTCCGCGGCGTTCTCGGTCGGGTCGAGCGTGACGCCGCCGGGGAGGCCGGCCATCCAGCGATAGTCGTTCACCCGGGCGATGATCGCGGCGAGGTAATTGGCGCCCAAGGAACCGGCGTCGCCGGATGCGACGTTTCCATTCCACTCGGGGGCGACGCTGGCCGGTGCGGCGAACGTGTTCTGGTAAAACCAGTTGGCCTGAGCCAGGTCCATACCGGGCGGCACGTTGCCGGAAAGCACGCAGCGCGGCTCGAGCGACTCCGGCCCCGGCCGTCGCCGGTATGATCTCCGCGGTGTAGAACGCATGGGGGCTCAATGATCGCGGAGAGAACCGCGACGGTCGACTGGTGGTGATCGCGTGCGGGTTCCGTTTTGAGAAGCGGTTAGCCTACCAGTCTAGCTTGCGGAGCGCTGCGAAAGCTACCAGATCGAAACATGGGGCTAATACGAAACAGATCCCGAGTCGCGCACGATCGATACAGGCCGCATATTCAGTAACCCATCGCACACCCATCCTTGCGCGGATCGGATCCGCCGATCAGAACGCCTCTTTCGAGGTCGATCCGAATCGCCTGATAGCCGCCGAAGGAGCCTGGGGCTTTTGCGAGCTGGTGGCCTTTGGCTGCCAGCTTGCGCCTGACTTCCTCGGTAATGCCGGATTCGAGAGCGACCGAGCCGCCGCCCTTGGCGGGCTGGCCGGTGGGCTCCGAGGACCCGAAGTGGCGGAACCTTGGCGCATCGCCGGCTTCCTGTACATCCATGCCGAAGTCGATCATGTTGCAGATGACCTGCGCATGCCCCTGGGCCTGCATATCGCCGCCCATCAAGCCGAAGCTCAGCCAGGGCTTGCCGTCCTTGGTGACGAAACCGGGAATGATCGTGTGGAACGGACGCTTTCTTGGCTCGAGGCGGTTGAGGTGGGCACTATCCAGGGCAAAGAGACAGCCGCGATTTTGCAGAACAAAACCGACGCCGGCCGGCACGTGGTGCGACCCGAAACCGTGGAAATTGCTCTGGATCAAGCTGACGCAGTTGAAGTCGCGGTCGACGACAGTCAAATAAATTGTGGCGGCCTGGGCCGGGTCGCCGGGCTTCGGATGCAGGTTTGCCTGGTCGGGATTGATCTCGCCGCGACGCCGGGCTGCGTAGGGCTTGGAGATCAGGGTTGAGACGGGCAGGGGGCCGAAGTCGGGATCGGCATAGTATTTGGCGCGGTCTTCATACGCCAGTTTCTTGGCCTCGATCATCAAGTGGAGCGCCTCGGCCGATTGGGGACCGAGCGCCTTGAGGTCATAAGCCTCAAGCAGGTTGAGCATTTGCAAGGCCGCGATGCCCTGACCGTTGGGAGGGAGCTCCCAGACGTCGTAGCCCCGATAGTTCGTTGAAACAGGATCGACGAACGCGCTCGTGTGCTGGCTGAAATCTGCGGGCAAAAAGAGCCCGCCCACCGAGCGTGAATACCGGACGATCGCCTCGGCGATCGGCCCCTGGTAGAACGCGTCACGACCGCCGGTCGCGATGGCTCGCAGCGACCGAGCGAGGTCGGGGTTACGAAAGACCGAGCCCGTGGCCGGAGCAGATCCATCCGGCAGGAAGCACTTCGCCGAGCTGGGTATCTCTTTGAGGCTCGCCTCGGCTTCGTGCCAATCACCGGCGATGATCTCGCTCACCGGGAAGCCGTTTTCGGCGTAGTCGATCGCCGGTGCGAGCAGCTCGGCGAGAGGCCTGGTGCCAAACCGCTTGCGAAGCTGATCCCAGCCGTCGACGCAACCGGGCACGGACCAGCTCAACGGCCCGAACGTGGGGATCGCGCTGAGGCCCTTCGACTTGAAGAGATCGATCGTGGCGGATGCAGGCGAGCGGCCGCTGGCGTTCAAGCCGACAAGTTTTTTGGATTTCGCATCCCACACGATCGCGAAGAGATCGCCGCCCAGGCCGCACGACATGGGCTCGACCACGCCCAGCACGGCATTGGCCGCGATGGCGGCGTCGACGGCGTTGCCCCCCTGCTGCAAGATTCGGATCGCGGTCGCCGTCGCGAGCGGCTGGCTGGTGGCGGCCATTCCATGGCGGGCGATCACGGCCGATCGCGTCTTGTGAATCGGGCCGGATGGGCGATCGTGGGCGAAGGCGGATTTCTGGCCAATGACGCCGCAGTACACCAGAGATGCCGCGAAGATCGTGAATAGACACGGCAGTAGTTCGCAACGGGGATTCATGGGTGGGTCCGTTCTTGCGTCTGGGCGGCCAGGGTGTCGATGTCTGCGCGGAAGGGGAGGGCGGACCGGGCGCCGGGGTGGGTTACGGCCAGCGCGGCTGCGGCGGTGGCCCAGGCGGCGGCGTCCTCGATGGATCGGTTCTCGGATAGCGCGACGGCGAATGCGCCGTTGAATGCGTCACCGGCGCCGACGGTATCGATTGCGTCGACCTTGGGCGCGGGCACTTGCAGCTTGCTTGCGGTCGTCGCGACCAGGCAGCCGGAGGCTCCCAGCGTGATCACCACGGCGTTGACGCCGGCTTGAAGCAGACGGTCGGCGCACTCGTTCCAGTCCGGTTCGACTCCGGCAATCGGGCTCATGCGCGCGAGCGCAAGTGCTTCGAGACGGTTGGGCGTGAGGACGTCGACGAGTGCAAAGAGGCCCGGTGCGATGGCATCTGGCGATGCTGGAGCCGGGGCCGGGTTGAGGATCACGCGCATTCCCGCGCCCGAGGCACGGCCGATGGCGCGTGCCGCCGTTTCGGAGGGGATTTCGAGGCCTGTGAGCAGCACGTCGCCCTCGCGGAAAAGGGAATCGGGCAGGCGGTCGATCTCTTTCGGGCTGAGCATGTGATTGGCGCCGGACGCGACACCGATCATGTTCTCCCCGTCTTCGCCGACGAAGATGAGTGCCACGCCCGAGGAAGCGCCGGCGCAAACGTGGACGTGGCTGACGTCGATGCCTTCCCGGCGAAGCGTGTCGACGGCGTTCTTGCCAAGGACGTCGTCGCCGACGGCCGTGATGAAGACGACGTCGCCGCCGGCGCGTGCCGCGGCCACGGCCTGATTTGCGCCCTTGCCACCGGGGGTGGTTGCATAACCGCCGCCGAGGACCGTTTGCCCTGGGGCGGGCAGCCGCGGTAGATGTACGGTCATGTCGGTGTTGCTGGAGCCGACGACCAGGATTCTTGGCATCTACAGGTAATCTTCCCGGATCGGGTGGAATACGTCGAGCGCGAGCGCGGGGGCGTCCAGGGCGCGGACGCTGTGGAGCACCCCGCCGGGGATGCGCCAGATGTCGCCGGGGGCGAGCAGGCGGGTGATTCCGCCGATCGTGAACTCGAGGCGGCCTTCGAGAAGGATGCCGATCTGCTCGTGGGGATGCGAGTGTTCCTCCACAACCGATCTCGGCTCGAGGCGAACGACCGAGAGCATCATGTTCTTGCCGGCGGTCGTCAGAATTTCGACGCCCGGGAAGATCACGTGCTTCGAACCGGAGCCCGCCGGCAGGAAGTAGGAGTCGCCGGCGCCAGGGCCAGTCTTCTCACACGCCGGCCCATCGCCCGTCATTGCAGGTTCCCATAGCGCTGGCCGACCCACTCGCCGGTGTAATTGATGAACTCTTCGCGGCTGACGCGATAGACGCTTTGCAGCGTGTCATCCAGCTTTTCCGTGCCGCCAAGCATCCCTTTGACGAACGAGGGGAATGCCTGCTTCAAGTCCGGCGTCATCAAGTATTCAACCAGGCCGAAGGCGATCGAGTGAAGCCCGTCGGGAGTGAGCTGGTCAGAACCACCCAGGGCTTCATTCGCCCTGGTTGGCCAGCCTTGCTGGAAGTTGGCGAGGGTTGTTTGCCGAAGCTGGCGATAGTAAATGCTGTTCGGCTCGACTTGCGAGGCCAGATAGGTGCCGATTCCGTAGGCGAGCCATTTGGGCGGATTGCCCGCGGAGATCACCACCGAGGAGCCCAGCGCCTCGGTGAGCCGCCCCAGCAGATTGCGTTCGGCGGCGCCCTCCGATCCCTTTTCCTCAGCGCGGCGGCTGCGTGCCTTCCGTTTGGGTGCAGCCGCGCCCTGTTCATCCTTCCTACCCCCTTGGGGATCGACGGCCGCCACATACGGTTGAGGAACGGAAAGTCGAGCAGTGGTTGCTTCTTCGGCCTCGACGTCGGGGCGGGCCTCGACCGTGCGGACGAATTCGACGTAGTCCTTGCGGCTCGAAAACGAGTAGATGCTGATTTTCTCGGGCGAATCTCCGACCGCGTTACCGAGGATCCTTTTCAAGTGGTTGAACTGTGTTTCGAGCGATCGAAGCGTGTTCGTGGCCCGTTCCTTGGGCATGTCGCTGAACATCATGAAATGCTCGGACCGTACGATCTCCGGCTTGAGGCTCGCGTTCGCTTGCTTGAAACGGCTCAATCCGACCTCTTCCGTCTTCTTGTCAACCTCACCGGCCGGCAGATTGGCGAGCTCGGCGCGGCGGACCTGGTCGGCACTGGCTGCATATGAGGCCATCGGCTTCTTGGGGTCGCTGCCGGAGTCGATCGTGGCGCCTTCCTTGACCCAGCGCTCGATCTTGGCGATCGCGGCGGCGGAGAGCTTGTTGTTGTTCCCGCCTTGAGGCATGCGCGGCTCGATCTCGCCCTTGATGCGCCCGATGAGCGTGCTCTCCTCGGGTTTTCCGGGCTCGATGACTTTGTGGTCGGGAGTTCCCGTCTGCAGCTTCGCGAACGTCGAAAGATCGAGCTTGCCCCGCTTCACGCCATTGCCTTCGCCGCTGTGGCAACCTGTGCAGTTCGCGACCAGAATCGGGGCGATGTCCAGCGAGAACTTCAGTTTTCCCGATGCGTCTGCTCCGCCCTTCTTGGACGCAGTCTTGCCTTTCGCCGCAGGATCGGCCTTCTTCGTCTTATCAGCGGCGCTCCCTTTTTTGCGGACGGATTTCAGTCGCCGCCGGTTGGCGGGGAGGGGCATTTCATCTTCACCGGGCACCTGGATGACCGCGCC
Organism: uncultured Planctomycetota bacterium; assembly: GCA_963823665.1. Classification (GTDB taxonomy): domain Bacteria; phylum Planctomycetota; class Planctomycetia; order Isosphaerales; family Isosphaeraceae; genus CAVXHV01. The sequence continues at coordinate 819,604 of CAWGMQ010000005.1, read as the reverse complement.
CTCGTCCTGCCCGCCGCCGCCATAGGGGTCTTGCGTCGAAGCCGCACACGGCGCGGCCCAAGGCGAAGGGGTCCACAATGAGAAACTGGCCGAAGCAAGACCCGCCGCGCCGAGCAAGACGAATCTGGCCAGACGGGGGAAATGGAGCTTGGTGGACATGATTTCACCCTCGCCTTCATTTCGCATCGATGAGATCGGATTAGCCCATTGTTTCGCAGCTTGCCTGCTTTGACAAGACGCGCCGGGGGAGAAACCCGGATGAAATCCAAACATTTGCCCGGTTTCTGGTTCTGCCAGGCGGTTGGCAACGCGTCGCGGATAACGCGAGGGCTTTTTACTCTGTGAAACCTATACGTATGCGGGCGGGAAATGCGACAGTTGTGGTTCGGGGGACGATCCGCGGCCTGCTTTTCAACGGGTGATTTCGAACGGGATCTCGCCCGATGTCGCGCTGCCGGCGACCAGGTCGGTCTGGAGCAGCCGCAGGCGGTACGAGCCGGGGGCGAGCGTTTTCGGAACCTCGACGCGGTAATTCACGTAATAGTCGCGTCGACGCCGGCGGCACACATCCTGGGCATCTCCGAGCTCGCGTGACCAGAGCACCGGCCCGCCGTCCGCTGGCTTGATCTCGACGCGCGATGAAATTCGCGAAACGTAGTCATCGCCCCGCTCTTCGTATTGAACGCCGGCCAGCTCGCAGTAGACGAGCAAGTGCTGGCCGGCCGTGACGCGATCGGTCGCGAGTGGCTCGAACGAACCGAAACCAAGCACGTTGCGGCAAAATCGCAAATCACCGATCGAAAGCTCCGTGGCATGCACCTTGGGGATCGCCTCGGCCGGCTTGGTCTCGGCCGGCCTGGTCTCGGCGGGCCTGGTCTCGGCGGGCTTGGGCGGTCCCGCAGGCGATGCGGGGTGTTTTGGCACACCCATCGGCGGTTGTGCGGGCGGAAGATCGTCTTCAGGGCTTCGGGAAATTCGCTCCGGAAGCGGAATGACATCGTCATTCCTGGGGTGCTGATCGGGCTTTTTCGTGTTCTGGGCGGATACTCGTCGCTCGGGTATCGAGGCTATCGCTTGCAGGCGTTTCGTGTCCTCGACCGGTTCCGGGACGGGAGCGGACGCGATCGCGTCGCGCTGCTCTCGGGTGATATCGGCCACTCGCTGGATGGCTGCATCAAGTAGCGGTGTGGCGGGCGGGCGAGCCGGTTCGGCTTTTGAAGGAGGAGCGCTCGTCGCGGGCACGCCGAGGGCACCTTTTTCTTGTCTGGTTGAGCCGGCGGGAACTGCCTGTAACTCGAGCGGAAACTCGGCGGCCGGCGTGGGCGAAGAGCCCCCGGGCGCGGTCAGGAATGGCGTCGCCACCGAGGCCGACGCCGGAATATCGGCGGCGTGAACAGAAGCACTGCGGACGGAGGAATCGAGCCGGCCTGGAAGCGTTGTGTTTGGTGCAACACTCAGGTGGTCTGCATTCGTGCTCGAGGAAGTCGAGGGCTCCGGAGCCGGGTCAGCGGTACGCCGGGCGAACGGGAATGTGAAGCAGCCCGCGGAAGTCGTCGCGCAGACAATCCCTGTCGTGAGAAGAACGGCTCGCCACCGCTGGCGATCGCTCGGCATCGGACGACCCCTGACTCGAGCGTGAGGTGCTTCCGCGCTCGTAGGAACCCCCGCGCCCGCGGGATCGATGAGGTGCACTTTCGCGGAGCGAAAGGCGACTATCGGAACCCCGGCGCGTTCGCGGGATCGATGGATACGGAACTGAGAGTTGGATGTCGTGAGGATTTAACGGATCGACACAAATCCGGCAAGAGCAGATCGGAGAGCCGGGGCCAACGAGGAAGGTCGACACTGAGAAGGGCGACGTTTGCCGGTTCCTCCGGCTGCAAACCCGCTTTGGCGCAGGTCGGAACGAGCCTCGACGCGCATTCGTTACGGCGTCAAGTCATTGGGAATATTGGAGTTACGTGGGACGCTACCGAGCGCTTCAATGAGCGCGCCGGAGGACGAGACGGCGCCGAAGACCCCGCCCTGCATCGTGACCATCTTCAGCGCCGCAAGGTGGTTGCCCTCATCGGTCGCCGCGCAACAATCATCGAGAAGCAGGCACTCGAATCCCCGATCGTTTGCCTCTCGCAGCGTCGTGTGCACGCACACATCGGTCGTGATGCCGCACACGATCAGATTCTCAATTCCCCGATGACGAAGGATGAGCTCGAGGTCGGTGGAATAGAAGCCCCCCTTGCCGGGCTTATCGATAATCGCCTCAGACGGAAGGGGGGCTAGCTCGGGGATGATTTCCCAGCCCGGCTCTCCGCGTACGAGGATGCGACCGCACGGCCCAGCATCACCGATGCCAGCGCCGATTCGCTGGGATCGCCAGCGTTTGTTGTCGGGGAGATCGGACAGGTCAGGCCGGTGTCCCTCGCGCGTGTAGAGGATGTGGTAGCCGTTCGCCCGCATCGACTCGAGCAGAGCCGCGATCGGCTCGATCGGCCTCCGCATCATTTCCACGTCGTAGCCCATGCGGTCGACGTATCCGCCATATCCGCAGAAGTCGGTCTGCATGTCGACCACAATGAGCGCAGTGTTCAAGGGACGAAGATCGCCGCGAAACGGCCACGGGTACACATTGGCGTTCACGTAGGGCATCGGAACCACTGGGTAACGGATACGCGATGATTTCTCAGTGGTCGTTCCGGATCGCCTCGATCTCGACCTTGAATTGTTCAGGCCGGTCGGCGACGACTCGTTTGAGCCATTCGGGAGCATAGCCGACTGCCCTGGCTCGTCCTCCCTGCGGGCCTTTCACATAGCCGTCCACATGCTTGACCAGGATTGAACCGGCCAGCCCCTGCCAGTTGCGGAAGACGGCTTCGCCGGTTGATACCGAATAATTCGTCAGGAACTCGCGCATCAGGTCCGGATCGGTTGATCCCAGCTTCACGGCGGCTTCCTCGATCACGGGCTGCATCTTGAACAGGTCAGCCTCGCGCCGGGACTGGGCGGCTTGCATATCGGGAGCGATCCGCGACCAGCGGTCGTAGCAGAGGTTCGAGACAAGGTTCCACACCCACCACGCCGAGTCCCACTCGAATTTGTTGTAGTCGCCCTTCACGTACGGGCCCGGCAAGGCGGTGATTCCGCAGTAGAATGGGGTGAAGCACGAGGTGGAAGCGTCGTCTGGGGTGAACCAGGTGACGCCTCCGACGGCGTCGGGCATTCCCTTGCGGCTCTGGCTCACGGTGACGAAACCGGCTTGCTGTGTCGAAATCGGCCGCTCCCACATAAAGCTCGCGCCATCCACCTTGAAAGAAAGGTCGCGGTAGCGGTACGGGGTGCCGAACGGTCCGGCGTCGAGCCCCTTGGTCATGTCGTAGGGCGTGCCTTCAAAGTGATCACGCATCAAGGCCATCACATCGGCAGCACCGAGGGGCGCATCGGGCTTGATGAAGAGCGGGTAGTCTTCCACCCCTTCTTTGCCACGGAAGAACGCGTCGGAAAACTGCTGCGATTGAGCGGAACGGCGGTAGATGCTCCAGACGCGGCCGGCACACGAGCGCTTCTGCGAAGCGCCGATGCCGGGATGATAGGCATCGCGGTAACTGAACGGCTTCTGGGAATCCGTGGAGTAGAATTTCTTCTCGATCGCGAAAGAGATGACATCGGGGGAATAGAGCCAGTTCTCGGAATCGTTGAGCGGGAACGTGGTGATCCGGCTCAGATTCGCATGGGCGGTGATCATCCCATCGGGCACGCGAGCGGCGACCCAGACGATTCCTTTCTGGCCAGGCCCCTTGCCGATTAACTCCATGATCCAGGCTTCGTTCGGGTCGGCGATCGAGAATGTCTCGCCCGACGATTGATAACCGTACTCGCGGGCGAGCTCGTCGACCATCTTGATCGCCTCGCGCGGTTCTGGCGCGCTGGAGCGTGAGCAGCATGAGAGCATCGTAGTCGAGCATCCCCTTGGGATCACGCAGCTCGCGGCGACCGCCCGTCGTCGTCTCGCCGAGGGAAAGCTGATGCTCATTCATCAGCCCGACGACCGAATACGTCTGGGCCACCTGTTTCACCGGTCCGCAGAGCCGATCGTTCTCCCACGCTCGGACCTGAATCAGCTCGCCGGCCTGGTGTTTTCCGCCGGGCACGTAGAGCAGCCTCGGCATGAACGGGGCATCCGCCGAATAGCTGATCATCACGGAGCCGTCCTTGGACGCTCCGCGGCTCACCACGATGCTCGTGCAGGCGAGCGCGATCGAGCCCCATCCAAACAGAACAGCCAGAGTCAGTACGGCAACCGATCGACGAGGTCTCGACATGGGAAGTTTCCTTGGCAAGGTCCAGCGTCACGCTCCCGGGGCCGATTCAGCATACCGGCTCGGCGGGGCCGGGTGAAGCGTCTGTGTTCCACCGAGCGCTGAATGCAGTGTCTTACGACGGCGGAGGGCGCTTTGAAGGCGGCGCGAGAGGGCCTCGTAGATCTCGTACCAGTAGACCGCCGCGACGTGGCCGGCGCAGTGTCGCAACTGCCGCCGAACGCGGCGATCGGGCGCTGCGATGATCTGCCAGATGCGTCGAGGGTGCAGATGATAGATCAGCTCGACGAGTTTCACGCCCAGCAGAAGCTGCGCGGGTGTGAGCTGCTTCACAGCGACGACCTGATGGCGGTAGTCCCAGCGCCAGAGGTCGGGCTCGACGATCGCGAAGTCCTTCATCTCGCGGCCCAGCGGCGTCCAGGAGTGCGGGGTCACGTACAGTGCGTTGACGAAGTCACCGTCGTAGTGCAGCAGCCCGCGTAATCCCCGCCAGATCGTGCGCGGCGTCTCCTCCTCGAGACCGAAGATATAGTCGACGATGGAGAGAATACCGTTCTGGCGCAAGAGACGAACGGCATGGTAGGCATCATCGACACTTGAGCCCTTGCGGATCTTCACGAGGGTGTCGTCGGTGACCGATTCCACCCCCATCAACACGTAGAGAAAGCCCGCCTGCCGGTACACGGGCAGGATATCTTCATCGCGGACAATATCCTGCGCGCGGATCGAGGCGCACATGGCGATACCGAGGTTACGGCGGGCGATTTCCGCGAGGACATCGCGCCAGACGTCCTTGAGAGTTGTCGGGTTTTCGTCGGCGATCCAGAAGAAGCGGACATCGTGCTCGCGCCTGAGCCATTCGATCTCGTCGACGAACTTCGTGACGTCGCGGTGGCGCCACTTCTTCCAGAACATCCACTGGCCGCAATAAGTGCAGGTGTGCGGGCAGCCGCGCGAGAACTGCACGACCGCGGCGCGACCCAGACCGAAGGCGCGATAGCTATCCCAGTCTTCGATCAGCTCCCAGGCGATCGGGTGGGCATCGAGGTCGGCAATCGGCGCGGTGAGGGTTGACCATGATTTCGCCGTGCCGCCGCCATGCGATGCCGGCGCACGCCCGAGAGGTCCGATGCCGTCGTTGTGCCATCTGATGGCGATGCCTGCCGGACGAGCGCATCGGCCAGTTCGGCTGCGGTGGCTTCCCCTTCGCCCAGAACGATCACATCGACCTCGGGGTGCTGGGCAAGGATCGCCTTGGCGTGGTAAGTCGGATAGACGCCGCCGTAGACCGTGATGAGGTCGGGTCTCGTCGCCTTGAGCGCGGCGAGCGTGCGCACGCAGCAAGGATGGGCCTGGGTTGAGCCGACGTGGGCGATCATCGCGATCTGGGCGTCCGAGTCTTTCACGCGGCGGGCGATCTCTGCGTCGGAGAGATGATTTCGCGCGGCGTCGATGAGTGTGACGTCACAGCGACTTCGCAGGGCGCCGCCGATCATCAACAAGCCCAGGGGCATCTGGTGGCCCACACCGTAGTCGCAGACGGCGGACTCGAGGGGGGCGTTGACGAGCGCGACGCGCATTGGGGGTGAGCTCCGGGTGTGTTCGGTCAGGCGCTGGCGAATGACATCGCCATCGCGGTCTGCGGCGGCGACTCCGCCACCTGGGAGAAGCCGTTATTCGCGGCGAGTCTTGAGCTACCAATACCCGAAGGGAGACGGAAAGGTAAATCATCACGTCGAATATCAAAGCGCTTATCACATCCCGCCGGCAATCGGAAGGGGTGTGTGTCACAGCATATCGCCGTTGGCTGGAGCTGCTGCAATCAGTTGTCTTGATCGCGTGCATCTGACTCGAAGAAACGGGCGGGCTCGAGATCGTCTTTCGCGACGATCGCCCCGTTGCTGGCGCTTTGGGCGCGGTTGACCGCGAACTCGGAAGCGTCGAGCGGACGGTTTTCACGGAGGCCTTCCCGCGGCGTGACGACCTGGTACGAGAGGCGTAGTTTGGGCGCGGGCGTTATTCTCCGACTTGAGCCGGCATCCGTTTCGCGAATTCCTCTCTGAGGTACATGCCGCATCGGCGAAGTTCGTCGAACACGGGTCGTGCTGCGGGAATTACGTTCTTCTGCCGGGCTAGCACGACGATCCCGATGGTGCCTCGAATCGTGAGGCCCAATTCCGCCGCCCGGCGACGGTCCGGCAGATCATCGAGCACGACCTCAACACCCGATTCTGCAAGGGCGAGCCAACACTGACGATTCCCCGTCACCGAGATCCCAAGATGTGATCGCTGCGGGCATTCTCGGCGTGGGGACGATGCGAAGCCACACCGCCTTCTCAATCGCCTGAACTGTCAAGTCGGTCGCGCCATAGGCTCGAATCTCACTGATCACGCGATCGGGAACGATCGCCTCATGGGCCTCAACTTGGAGAAGGTCCAGGAGGTTCAGTTTGCTCAAAAGTATCAGGGGTGAGGCGTCAACGATCCGCTTTCGAGGCAAGGCGCAGCTCCTCCGCGAGCTCCTCTGGCGTCACCTGGCAGGCTGGCACCTTCCCATGAAACAGTGCTTCCAGAAAGCCGGCGCGTGTCAGTCCGGCGAGCTCGGCGCCTTTGCCCTGGGAAATGAGCCCTTGGCTGTACCACTGGATCGCCGCGGCGAGGCGAATCGCACGAGGCAAGTCATCATCCGACTCGGCGACGGCGACGCTCAGGTTATCCGGAACTTCAATCGTGATCGCTTTCATGGGTCACCTCCGACTTTAATTATTACCCAAGGCTCTTCTTTCGTGCGAGCACGCCGTCGCCCCAGCGTTTTTCGTCAACGCCCGACGGATAAAGCGCCGCGAGCGACCAGCGGCGGGTTCGAGCCGTGAATGTAATGCCGTTCCGTTCCGTTCTTGCACCCGAGCAGCAACGTTGTCGCGCCAGTGATAGCCGAGCGCTCACGCGTTCACAGATCGGAACTCGGCAGTACGAGCGCAGCAGTGCCATTGACATTTGTAAGACATGTCTGTTACAAACGTCGGTGATCAACGGAAACCCTGGTTTTCCCGGGGCTTCAACCAGTGAACACTTATCCGAAAGGACCGGATTGCGGCGATGAGATCCATGACTTGCACGATTCTCGTTTGCCTGGCCGCTTCCGGGTGGCGTGCACAGGCCCAGACCGCACCGCCCTCGACCGCGCTGCCCGAAGCGCAGGAATCGGCCGCGGCGGCGGGAACGCTGCCGGCAGCGCGTCGGGAGGCATCGCCCGCGGCGCCCGCGTCAAGCGACGATGTCTCGGGAAAGATCCGGGCCTTCGAAGCGGGACTCATTCCGCCCATGGTGTTTGAAGGAGAGCCGATCGACGCGAAGACACTGAAGGAGCGCATGGCCGAGCTCAAGGTGCCTGGTGTGAGCGTCGCGGTGATCGACAAGGGACGAATCGCGTGGGCCAAGGGGTACGGATTGCGTGAGGCGGGGTGCCCCGATCCGGTGACGCCCGAGACGTTGTTTCAGGCCGCCTCGATCAGCAAGCCGGTCTGCGCCGTGGGCGTCATGGCACTGGCCGAGGCCGGCAAGTTCTTTCTCGACGAGGAAGCAAACGTCAAGCTCCGTTCCTGGAAAGTTCCCGACAACGAGTTCACGGCGGAGTCTCGCGTGACGGTGCGCCGTCTGCTTTCGCACACCGCCGGCGTGACCGTCCACGGTTTCCGCGGATACGCGGCCGGGGAGCCGAGGCCGACGTTGATCCAGATCCTCAACGGAGAAAAGCCGGCGAACTCGGCCCCGATCCGGGTGGACATCCTCCCGGGCAGCGTCCATCGCTATTCGGGCGGCGGTTACACGGTGCTGCAGCAGCTTGTCCAGGACGTGACCGGCCGCGAGTTCCCGGCCGCGATGCGCGACCTCGTGCTGGCCAAGATCGGGATGAACGCGAGCAGTTATGAACAGCCGCTTCCGGAGGGCCGACGAAAGCTGGCGGCTACTGGCCACGGATCCGACGGCAATCCGATCCCCGGCCGGTGGCACACCTACCCGGAGATGGCCGCGGCCGGGCTCTGGACGACGCCGTCAGACCTGGCCCGTTTCGCGATCGAGCTGCAAAACGCGCTGCGAGGGGAGCCAAACCGTGTCCTCTCGGCCGAGTCGGTGCGAGTCATGATCACCCCGGTGGCTGATGGATATGGACTGGGGTTTGAAATCCAGGGCTCGGGCGACTCACTCACGTTCGCGCACGGCGGGAGCAACCAGGGCTTCAAGTGCAGGTTCGTCGCGTTTGGTCGCGGGGGTAACGGCGCTGTGGTGATGGCCAACGGCGACCAGGGTGGGGTGCTGGCGCAGGAAATCGTGCGCACAGTCGCACGCATCTACGCGTGGCCGGCCTATCAGCCCGTGCAGAGGAAGGTCGCGAACATACGGGATGAGCTCAAGGCGCTCAGAGCCGCCCCGCGGGCGGTTTCGGCGACGGGACCGGACGCAGCCACCCAGTCCGCCTTGGCGCTCAAGGAGCAACGAGGCCTGGCTGTCAACCGGCTCGCTGATGTGCTCAAGCGTCAGCAGCCCCGGCGGGGTCCAGCGCTCGGGGACCGAAATCAGTTGTATATGGTGGATCTGGTCGCAGGCGGGAAGACCTTGGTTGCGGATGAACCCCTGCCGGGGCTGACGTGGTGTGGATCACCTGATTGGTCGCACGACGGCACACGGATTGTGTTCGATGCGTCGCCGGGAACCAACTGGCGCAACGCGCATGTCTTGTCTGTGGATATTCGCGACGGGCGCCCTGTGTTCACGGACCTCGGCCCGGGCAATTGCCCAACCTTCTCGTCGGACGACAAGAAGATCGCGTTCATGATTAATCCCGGAACGGCAGAAGGGGTGGAGGCAGGCATGTGGGTGATGGAGGCCGACGGCTCGCAACGACGCCGTGCGGGGGAATTTGGGAACCCGTCCTGGTCACCCGACGGGCGCCAGTTGCTGGTGAACGGCTTCGAAGATTTTCCTGCGTCCACCATGATGAACGTCGAGAAAATGACCGAGGCGCCGCTCTCGCTGCAGGGATACCGTGTTTTCTCGTGGCCGAGCTGGGCAGGCCCGGGCAGACTGGTGGCGGCGCTCGCCACGGCCGGCAAGGACGAGGCGGACACCGTTGCCATCCTCGACGTGAGCGACGCGGGCGAGGCAAAGATCGTCGAGGTTCTCTGGCGGCGCGACCGCGAGCTCGACGTCGCACCGGGCTGGCCGGTTTACTTTGCTGAAGAGCGTCGCTGCTATTTCAGCGGCGTCGACGACAACAAGCGAACGCTCTATTCGGTCGAGCTGAAGGAGTCGCGTCGCGCGAAGCCGGTGGCGGCCAAGGGGCCGGACGAGGAACTCGGTGGTTTCGCGGCGTTCCCTTACGGCCCATTTACATTCTCGCCCGACGGACGATATCTCCTGGTCCATACCGACGGCCCATAAACCGGTTCGTCAAAATAACTTCAGCACGCGCGCGCTGATCCGGCGGACGGCAAACGGAGTGTGTCTGCTACAAACGATCGTTGGCCGTGCGAGCGATGATGGACAAGGCGTAACGATTTGGCTAGGTTGGGCGCCGGAGGCGGAGGCCACGTGTGAGCGGCACGGGACAATCGGATGTGATTGATGGAAACGACGATTGCAGTGGCGGGTGCGACGGGCGATCTCGGCGGCCGGATAGTGAATGCGCTTCTCGAGCGCGGTGCCCACGTTTGTGCGGTCGTTCGCGCCGCCGCCGGTCACGACAAGCTCGCAAAGCTCGAGGGGCGTGGCGTGAGAGTCGCTCGGGTGGGCAAGTGGGAAGTTGCCGAACTCGGCCGGGCGTGCGCAGGAGTATCCTGCGTCGTCTCGGCTTTGCAAGGCTTGCGCGATGTGATAGTCGACGCGCAGTCGGTATTGCTCGATGCGGCGGTCGCGGCCGGCGTGCCGCGCTTTATCCCATCGGACTTTTCGATCGATTTTACGAAGCTTCCCGAGGGAGAGAATCGTAACCTCGATTTGCGGAGAGAGTTTCACGGGCGTCTCGACCAAGCTCCGATCGCGGCAACGTCAATCCTGAACGGTGCGTTTGCCGAGCTGCTGACGTCTCGCATGCCGCTTCTCGATCTCGACGCGAGGCGCGTGAGTTATTGGGGGGATGACGCCGATCAGCGCATGGACTTCACGACCATGGACAACACGGCGGCGTTCACCGCGGCCGCGGCTCTCGACCCGTCTGCCCCGAAGATCTTGCGAATTGCCGGCGACGAGAAGAGCGCCCGAGAGCTGGCAACCGTCGCTGGCGAGTTGAAGAACGCGAAGTTCGAGCTTGTGCGCCTGGGCAGTGTTGACGACCTCGCCGCGCTCATCCGGCGCGTCCGCGCCGCGGATCCTGAGGGCGAGAAGGAGCTCTTCCCGAAGTGGCAAGGCATGCAATATATGCACAGCATGTTCAGCGGCCTCGCGAAACTCGAACCGCTCGACAACGATCGCTACCCGAATATGCAGTGGACGAGCGCACGAGAGGTGATCGCAGCGGGGTGAAGGAAAGCCCACGGCGACGGCCTGCATCTGTTATCGCGGAAATCTGATGTGGACCATCAGAGTGAACCACGATACACACGAAAGACACGAAACGAAAACGAAGGGATCACCACGATGATCCATTCGTATTCGACTTTCGAGTGGTGGCCGAAATTCGCAAACAAGCCCAGTTTGCAGTCCGTGGCTGTCAATTAGTTGACTGAAATGCACAGATCAAAAAGGTTCTCTCGGCGTGTTGGCGGCGTGATTCTGATCATTCTGCTCGGGCTCGCGGGTGGCGGCACGGTCCCAGCGTGCCCCGGGCGCGGCGTTACCGGCTGCGGTCGACCTGGTGCCCGAGTTCGAGAAGCTCGGTCTCACGACACTTGCCCAGGGTGAGCGTGACGTCTGCTCGCTGTTCGCGATCACCGCACTGGCCGAATTTGAGAGCGGCCGTCACCGGACGAAGCCCGGCGGCCGTCTGTCCGAGGAGTTCCTGATCTGGGCGGCGAACAAGGCGACCGGTCGCTCCGGTGATCAGGCCATGTTCTACGAGGCGGTGCACGGCCTCGAAACGCTGGGAATCTGCCGGGCCGGCCTGATGCCTTACTTGCCTACGGCGGACGCCCGGCGCGAACCCACGCCGAGGGCCCTGGCAAACGCGAAGGAGCTCGCCGGCCACTGGCGGGTCCACTGGTTGAGGCGGTGGAACGTCGCTCGGCCGCTCGACGACTCGGAGTTGAAGGGGATCAAGCACGCGCTGGCATCGGGGCACCCGGTGGCGTGCGGGCTCCGCTGGCCGAAGGCACTTGAGGGCGACGTCTTGCGCGAAGTCCCCTCGCCGCGGGATGTTTTCGATGGTCATAGCATCGTGCTGGTCGGGTACGCCGACAACCCGGCGCAGAATGGCGGCGGAATGTTTGTCTTCCGGAACAGCGCTGGCCCAGGGTGGGGAAAGAACGGTTATGGCCGGATGTCATACGCGTACGTACATGCTTATTCGAACGATGCACTCTGGCTCAAGTACGAGCCGGGGCGTCCCGAAGCGCCGCTCGAGCGGTTCGAGGCCGAGTCGATGGCCGTGGTCTCGAGGCACCGTTGCGAGTCAAGCGTTCAGGAGATGGCGGAGTGGGGAGCGCCGATGTGGAGCGGCGGCCGCCAGCTCTTCTGCCGAGCCGAGCCGGGCGGTTCGGTGACGCTCGAGCTGGCGAACCGGCGAGGCGGACGGTGCCGGCTCCGCGTGCTCGCGACCGCGGCGCCGGACTTCGGCGTGGTGCGGGTCGCGATCGACGGCAAGCGCCTGGGTCACGATATCAACCTCTATAGCGGCCGCATTTCTCCGTCTGGCGCGATCGACTTGGGGCCCATCGACCTTCCCGCCGGGCGCCACGCGCTGCGGCTCACCTCGGTTGGCAAGGACCCGGCCTCCGGCAACGTCTGGTTCGGGATCGACGCGGTTGAGCTTGCTGCGGAGTGAACGATCCTGGGTCGATCTAGGTGCGGCCGCAGAAAAAAGTGCGCGAGAAGGGCGGTGCTGCAGCGGAGGAGTCAGGCTTAAGCCTAACCTACTCAATGCACAATCGTTTCCACGGGTCCACTTAGGCCGGCCGCTTCACGCAGGTAAGGTCGGCCTGGTGATGGACTGCTTCGGTGGGTCGCGCCTGTTTGCGACTCGGATCGGCGGCTTCGCGACGCGCTCATGATGCTGTGCGAGTTTTTGATTATCGAGCCTTGAACAGAAGCTAACGAAGGAAACGAAGGTGCAGATGCGTCACCGGTATTCGTTAGGGAAGGAACTTTCTTAGTTGCGGCTCTGTCGCGTTGGGTGGAGTCGCCGACTCGCGAGTCGACGGGCCGCCGCGTTCTCGCCCCGAGCGTGCCGATTTTCGTGGGATGGTGACGATCGATTTGAATTGTGGAGGCAGTGACTCCACGATTCCGATTTGGCCAGGAAGATCAAGGGCGAGGCATTAACCTTTCTTCGGCGCGGCGTTGCCACGAGTCGAGCTCCTCCTCCAGCTCTTCGATGGTGACCTGGCATGCAGGCACTTTCGCATGGAACAAAGCGTCGAGGAACTCTCCCCGGCTCAAACCCGCGATCTCGGCGCCCATGCCTTGGGAGAGCATGCCGCGGTCGTACCAAAAGGTCGCGGCGGCGAGCCGGAGCTCTCGGGCAAATTGCTCATCGGAATCTGTGAACGGCAGCGTCGTGTCGTCGGGGAATTCAATGGTGATTGTCTTCATTGGCCACCTCCGTCTCTGATTATAACCCCAGGCTCTTCTTCCGGGCGAGCACGCCGTCGACCCAGCGTTTTTCGTCGATGCCGGGCGGATAGAGGGCCGAGAGCGACTGGGCGAGCTTCCAGAACCGGGCGTCCTTGCCGATTCCCTCCTCGACGAGGAACTGTTTGACGGCCTCGCCGCGGCCGGCGGCGAACAGGATCATGGCCTGGTGAACCCGGTCGAGGACGGTCAAGCCGGCCTGGGGGGCCTTCAATTCGGAGGTTTCGGCCGGTACGTCGGGGTCGGCCTCCTTGAGCGCCTCGAACAGCGAGAGCTGGGTGTCCTTTTTCTTGGGCTTCTTTTTCGTGGTCGGTGCGTCGTCGGCGTCTTTGCCGAAGAGGTATTTCGTGCGCTCGGCTACGGGAAGGAGACGGGCCTTATCGCCCTTGACCTCAACGACGCTCTGGCTCTTGTCCAGGTTGATCCCGAGCCCCTGGGCAATTTTTCGGGCAGCATCGAATTCCAGCACGAAGCCGCTGATCTTCGACGGCCTATCTGTCTCTTCATCTACCGCGTCGGCGTCGTCTCCCGCGCCTTCCTCGGCAGAGACGCTCTCGTTGCCGCCCTCCGGCGACGCGGTGCCAAGGGTCCAGAGCCACATGGCCGTAAGGCGCGCATCGGGCTCAAGCCCTGCGGCGTCGGCGTCCCTAAAGATCATCGAGAGTGCTTCGTTCGAAACGGCGGCCCAGACGTGCTCCAGGTATTCGCGGAGCGATACAACATCTCCGCTGGATTTCTCGACTCGGCTATGGCGGCTGAAGACTTCCAGGGCCGGACCGAGGCACGCAAAGATAGCGTCCGCGCCGACGACCCCTTCCTCGGCGAGGCGCGGCATCCAGTCGTGAATCCGGCGTGGGAGTTCGGCGAGAACGTCGCGCCAATCGCCGATTTCGGCTTCAAGGAGCGAGCCGTCGGGATTCTCGCGTGGGCGACATACGAGGTGAATGGAAGAACCCAGGCGAGCCTGGCCTTGTGCCGAGACACGCGCTTCGCGTTCCGTGTCGATCGGCCATGAAGCGGTGATGATCCAACCGGCATCCACGACGGCTTTCAGTATTGCCTCCCAGCTCGCCGTCGTCTTGCTCGCGAAGACGATCGTTCCGACGCCGTTTGGTCGCAGGACACGTCGTCCTTCCGCGAATGATCGTGTCAACTCTCGTTCGTAAAACTCAATGTCTTTTTCGGAACTGCTCAATTCATGCTGACGTTCCGCACATCTGCCCTTGATTATCCCGGAATATCGCCCGGCGGTAAATCGGGCAGGCGCTGGGGGTCTCTCACGCAAGTCAGCAGTCGATTACCGCTCGCAACCCATGGTCGATTTGAGGGCTCGACTGCTTGACTATCGCAAGAGTTGTTATCCGCTCACGCTTATGTCTTGCGGTTCAGCGCCGTCGAGAACAGTCGCACGCTGGCTGACCAAATCAGCCATCGTAGACTTTCGACATACCAAGCAGACGCAGCACTCGCCGTTGCAGCCGGCTCAATTGAGTTGTGAAAACCACTGACGGTCGCCGTCCGACTTGCAGCGAGTGCCGTTGCACATCCTCAAACAGGTCGATCAGCCGACGAGCTGTGGGATGGCGACACTTCCGACTTTCTGGATACAGAGGCAGGCTTTCAATCGCCTCGCGGTCCATGGCACGACGCAGCTCGCGTTCGAGTAGCGATTCAGCCAGGAGCACCAGAAAATAGACACAGAGCAACGCCTGAATCCGGCTGGCCTCCTTAAGATAAACCGGGGCGACTTCGAAGTCCGTCTTCAAGTGCGAAAACCGTTTCTCCAGCGCCGGCTGGCCCTTGTAGGCCAGCAACATTTCCAAGCCCGACAGTGAATGGTCGTTCGTGATCAAAGGGAAGACTCCGTCACCCGCCGTTTCCGCGACGAGTCTCTCGTGATCGATGTGATACGCCAGCTCGAAGCGAGTGCTCGTCTTCCTGACGTATCGCGTTTGATCATTCGGTCGACCTCGCCGGTCCTGGCGGAACCTCTCCTCGGTTCGCTCTTTGATCTCCGTGACGATCCAATTCTCAGCGCCCTGCGCCCGGAGGATTTCCTGAACGGCATCCACAACCTTCGCCTCTTGTCGAAACCGCGTCCGCGGAGATGAGAGCTTCAAACGCAGCTCCGACAATTCGATCAAGGCTCTTTCGACCTGTTGATGACGCGCATGGGAATCCTGCTCGGCTTTGCGCGTACTGTGGTACCAAACCAGTCGGTATCCTTCGACGCTCAGCGAACCCGGCTCGGAGATCGAGTACTTATCCACAATCTTGCCGTCGTCATTTCGCTTGTCATGGATGTGCCGCCACTGGATCTGGCCACTGCCGAGTGAGTCTCGGAAGATGCCGTCCTCTGACCGAGTCCGCGGCAGCACGGTTAAAAACCGGCCTTGGCGTTGATGGATATGGGCCATGTTCTCGGCGCTGGCCAGCTTGCAGTCCGCGACGTAGAGGAAATCTCGCCTTCCCGTCAGGCGACAGAGAAGATCCCAGGTAGCGCGGTGGGTTTGATCGTCCGCCACGTTGCCGCTGGCAACCTGGAAGTACAACGGAACGGCACCGTCCTTGGCCACTGTGAGGATGTAAAGTAGTTGCTTAAGGTCTGGGCGATGATCCTTGTTGTAACCCCAGGTGATCGCCATCCTGGTCCGTTTGCCCCGCATTTCTTCCTTGGCCGCGTCAGCGTATGCACCATGGAAGGTGATGGTGGTGGAGTCGTTGTGGAGCTCGTCGAGGTCCACGTCGAATTCTTTGATCACATGGGCCACCAGCGCCAGGACCAATGAGGTGATATCGCTTTGGAACAAGCGATCGAGACAGCGTCCTATCCGGTCGTCGTTGAGAGAAGGCAGTTGGCTGTCGTTGAAGCCGAGTGCCTCAGGAGCAAACCTCGCCGCCCATTCTCCGATGCCGTACAAAGGCTCGCGGGAGAGGAGAACATTTTTGAGCAGGAGCGAGATTCCCAGCGTAGGAGCGATTCGGCAGCGGCGGTCGGCGCGTGGGAGATACGATCGGAGAAATTCGTCGAGGCGCATGCGTGCGAGGAGTTGATTGACGATTGGGAGGGCGTCGATGCGGTACGAGCTAAGAGCCTGCCCCTTGGCGCGAGCGATCTCACCGGGACGTGGGGGAGTAGTCGAAGAAGGAACGTGTCGTTTCTTGGGCTTCTGCATCCGTGTTGCTCCTTAGGAACTCGTGTGGTCGGCATAGACAAGATACGCTGGGGCCGCTCTGGACACATGAAGCAGAGCGACTGTCTCGCCGAGATTCCTGCGGACATGATTGTCCTGGAGGAGAAATCTTCAAGGCATCCACGGATTCCGCCACCTTAAGTATGATGTTGTAATTTGACGTAAGTCGCGTCGAATTGGACCTACGTCGGGACTCGATTTCGACAAACGGTTGGTCAAATCGCGCTTGGTGATTTCGAGAAGCGCTTTTTCCCGAGAAAAACAGCTCTTTCTCTGGGGGAAGGACAAAGATGTTCTCGACTGGCTACTTGGGTTGTCACACTCGGCGAGACTTACGTCGAAGATCGGCCAACTGAAGAATTACAGAAATTTCTGGCTCGTGGAATTGGACACTGCGGTTAGGCTTGACTTGACGAGAAGATGTCGATGTCAGGCAGGGAGTCTTGGCGTAGTGGCCTACCGGCGAGCGGTGCGCGAACCGCGGCGATCACACCGGACGCGTGCGCGAGGCAATGGCCGTGCGGCCGCGAGTCACATCGCGTCCCTGGGCCAGCCTCGGTGTAATCGGCGCTGCCCAGCCCTCGTCGACTGACTTGGGCGGCGGTAATTCGGAGATAATCAGGGGCAGATGTGCGGAACGTCAGTTGGAGAGTTTCGATGAGACTTGAATCCACGACGTGCAACTGGCCAATAGTCTCGCGTAGCCATCGAGCGTATTCTCCTGCGCTTTGGCCGTTTAGCTTGCTGGTGACCTTCTCGGCAGCTGAAAGGAGGTTGTCGAGGTCCCCAGAATCGATCTCCTGATTGAGAAGCTGAGCCCAGTCGAGCCCGAGACTCGGTCTTACCACATCCATACATCTTTGCACGCCGTTCTTGATTAGACCGACCCACGAGGCCGTTGCGGCGTTGGTTGTTGTCGCGATTGAAACCCCCGCTCCGACGAACGCAACGGCGTTGCCACCAGAAATCTTCTGTCGAAGCGCTGCGAGCATGGAATCGGAAGAGGACAGAGGCATACCTGCACCCCGAGATTCGGTCGGGTTAGGCGTTGTCTGAATCCGTCGCGGATCGAGAGATCAATCGTCGAACCTGAGCCGAACGCATTAATAAAATCAAAGGGCTAAGCCTAAGTGTAATCGGCCAAGCACTGCATGGTTAGAGTGTTGAGAGCCGGCCCCCGGTGCGATCAATGTAGGATAGCAGAAAAGGCGCCGGAACCATCGCGCAGAACTACCACGAACCGGATTATTACCGTGCCGTACGGTGAGCATGTCGCTCTTGCAGATCGCGTAGGACTCGGGATTGAGCTCCTGGCCGAAGACCTTCAGCGTGGCGTTCCGGTTGAACCCACGGAGGTGGTTTTCGGCCACTGAGAGCATGCCACCGGTGCCGGCGGCGGGGTCATAAAGCGTGCGGATGACGCCCCTCTTTGTCAGCGCTTCGCAGTCGTCGAAGAAGAGCAGGTTGACCATGAGGCGGATGACCTCACGCGGGGTGAAGTGTTCGCCTGCCGTCTCGTTTGAGGCTTCCGAGAACCGTCGGATCAGCTCCTCAAAGATGTAGCCCATCTCGATGTTGCCGACGACGTCGGGGTGAAGGTCGATCTCGGTGAACTTGCTGAGCACAAGGTAGAGAAGGTTGGCTTCATCGAGCCGGTTGATTTGCTCGCCGAGCTTGAACTTGTCAAGGAAGATCTCGCGAGCGTTGTGGGAGAACCCGGCGATGCAGTTTGTCAGATTGGCGGCGATCTGTTCCTGGTCCGAGAGGAGCGAGACGTAGGTTTTTCCCTTGGCCGCCTCAGTGGGCGGGAGGACGAAGCGGCTGGTGTTGTAGAAGGTCATGCCCGGACCGGCCGCCTGGCAGAGCATCAGGTCCTTCATCGTCTCGTCGGCCCTGGTCGGGCGCGCTTTGGCTCGATCCAGGACCTTCGGCTTTGTGGGCTCGAGAACGCAGTCCAGCCGCCTGAGGACGGTGAGGGGCAGAATGACCTTTCCGTACTCGGACTGCTTGTAATCGCCGCGAAGGAGGTCAGCCACCGACCAGATGAATGCGACTTTGTCTTGGAAGTTCTTCATTCGAATCGAACTGTACAAGAATATTCGTAGGATGCACGGAACGGGCCCGGACTCACGAGCCGGAACGCGCGGAAGCAAAACCGCCCCGGCGGGAGACCTGCGGTCTGGCCGACGGGGGGTTGGAGACCCGCGCCGACCGCGCCCTACCTGGTCAGCGTTGACGGGACAGTCTATCACGCGCTCAAACGCGGTAACAACCGTGCCATCGTCATGGATATTGGCTTCGGTCACCGCCCCACTACAAACCCCGGCCGCCTGAAGCACGCTGTCATCGCCCTACCATGGGCGAGTATCACCCCATAGACCCTTGTTCGCAAGCAGGGATCTCCCATGTTCCCTGGGGACTAACGGTGGTTGTCGTCCATCAGCATCGAAAACTGTTTGGCCTGGCGGAGCCGCTGAAAGCTCTCGGACCCCTGGAGCTTGCCGTGATCGGCCGCCCACGATCGCATCAGCCCTCGCGCCGTTTCGCGGAAAGATTCCGGACAGAGCGGGTCTGCCGGGTCGGGCCAGAGGGCGGCGCAAATGACCGCGCGGCACGCCGCCAGCGGACGCCGGGCCCACCAGATGTGAAGCGTCGAGATATGCCCGTGCCGGATCGACTTCTCGCGGCGGGCGTGGGCCGAGATACGGGCGATGGGGAGATCGACTTCGATTAGCCGCTTCGGAGACGGAGTGTTCATGAGATCGCTACGGGAGCCGCGGACAACATCGCGTCAATTTGGCGAATCGCCAGCTTTGCGTCTGCGATCGAGATGTGGGGCTTGACCTCGTGCAGTCTCGCGGCTCTCCGTTCATCATCGGCCGGGGGCGATGATTCCCGTGTGACGTAAAGCGCCGTCGCCAATCGCTCCAGATCGATGACTATGCTCCTTCCAAGGCGTTCCGCGACGAACGTAATCTGTGGCTCATAGAACCGGATCGTCGTCGGGTAATTCGCGAGGAGTTGTTGCGCGTTCTGGCCAAGTACGATGGTGGGGCCGTACGGCGGCCTGAGCTGCAAATCAAGAAGAAGATCGGCTCGAAGTGCAGTGATCTCGTCGCTGAACTCAAATGAATAAGGACCGTGACGGTACAGGATGTAAGAGAAACCAAGGGGGACGCCGCACATCTCTTCGAGGAAATAGACTGCTTTCTGAAGATGGGTTTCGCCGCACCAGCTTCCGCGATTCTTCAGCGCGTCGAGCAGCGTCAAGAGCACGGCGGCGCGTTGTAAGCGGTTCATGGCCGGACCTCGGTTTTAGGGGCGATAATCGCCGTTCGGTTGGATTGCAGCCAAGTCTCAGCCTGCGAGCGGAGATGTGGCGCAATGTAAACATAATCGACGGCGACAATTGGAACGTTTTTTAGCGTGTCCGAGAGTTCCAAGCAAGAGACGATCCTTTCGTCGCGCATCAGGACGGGGAAATCGAGAGCGCGGTTTCTCTCTTTATAACTATCCAAGTGTACACTTCCCTGAGGAAATTTGCAAGCGGCGGCTTCGTAGATCGCCTTAGCCGCGTCCGGGTTCTCGGCAACATCGGCCGGGTTACGCTGATAGAGCGTGCGGAAATGCTCACGATGCACAATTCGCCGGGCGGGGTCGTGCCCGGGAAGGGACTCATTTCGGGCGGCATCCAAAACTGCGGCCATCACTTCGTTGTCGGTCAAATTCAGATGATCGGACAGACTTGTCGAGAAGCGGCCTTCCCCGAGCCATTGCTTGAGGAAGGTCTTCAAATGGATGTCGTAGATGCGCCGGACGGGATGGAAATAAAGCTGGGTGTACATGAAGTACCGGGCGAGCAGGAGGGCCTCTGCGGAATGGAGACCGCCTTCCTCGATGCCCAGCACCGGCACAACGCGTTCCGTGGAGGGGTCGCTGAGTTCTTGGGCATCCTCGCGCAGTACTCGACGGCTCTGGGCGTCGTGCGAGGCGTTGTCCGCGGCTTGACTGGCAGTCTGCGGGCTCTCTTCCCGATCCGCCACGCGGCACGGGAGAATTCGAAGCGTGTCAATGAGGCGGAAGTGATCGAACCGTCCGTATGCGACCCCAGAATGAAGGGAGTCGCGCAGGAGGTAATCCATGCGATCAACGCCGAAGGCGTTGCCCGTGATAATCTCAGACAGGATCGATTCCCAGTCCGTGAACGGTTCTCCCCCAAAATGCTTTGGTCCGACTGCGATCTTTGCAACGTGATCCGGGTTGATTTTCAGCGCCGTCCATTTCTGCTTGAGTTCGCCGTCGAGAATTAGTTCGGCGCTCAGGCGCTCGTGGTCCCATCCCTCGGGAAGCAACTCCCGTTCGGCTGCGTGAGAGAACGGCAGATGACCGATGTCGTGGCAAAGCGCGGCCATGCGGACGACGCGGCGCCAGTAACCGTACTCCATCGTCGTTTGATGAGGAACGATGTCGCGCACGTCCGCGGCCCGGATGTTGTCGGGATTGGTAACGATGTCGTAAACGCGACCGGCCAATTCCATCACGCCGAGCGAGTGCTCGAATCTGCGGTGAGTTGCACCGGGATACAACAAGTGAGTAAGGGCCAATTGATGAATGTGCCGTAGCCGCTGGACCGGCCTCGAATTCAAGACCTCTCGCTCCAGCGACTCGAGCCGGATGAAGACGTGGATCGGATCTCTGATTTCATGGATATGTTTTCCCATCGAGACACCCGTGTCACTACTTTGGCGCGCTTAAGTTCCCTGACGTCAACGTCCGATCATTTCGTCGCGCTCGCAATACCGCGCTCGGCTTCACCTTATACATGGCGCTTACCAGCGCTTCGGCGTGCTCAATGCCGCCGGAAAGAGGCGTTGCACCGGCGTCACGCACGGCTTCGGGAAGCGGACGATTCGCATCACGACCGACGGCCAGCAGGTCAGGGAGCGCAATTCTACCATGCTCGAGGTCCCGAACGAACTGCTTCAGCTCTTTCACCGCTCTCGTGCAGCCACCACGCACGCTATAGAGTCGAACCTCGGCCTCGATCTTGCGCTCGGCGGCGTAACGCCGGACGACGGCCGTGAGGAATGCGTCATGCGCGACATCCTCGGCGAAGAGCGCAATTCTATGCATCGAGATCCCCGCGGAGGATTCCTTCGGAGACGGTCATCGGCTCGTCGTCGTCATTGAGGCCGCGCGAGATCTCCCCGTCACGCCAGAGCGGCACAGATGTGAACGGAGCGATCGTTGTTTGTCCGTCGCTCCTGCGGCAGACGTACAAGAACTCGTTGGGGATAAGGTCAACGAGCAGCGGCGAAAGCGTGGTGACGATCATCTGCGTGTCCTCGACCGCCGCCCTCGTGTGCAGCAGCTCGGCGATGAGCTGAAGACGCCGTGGGTGAATGCCGTTTTCAGGCTCTTCAAATCCGACCAGTGCCGGCGGTTCCTTTGCCCCAGCGAGCGCGAGCAGTCCGAGCATGCGCAAGGTTCCTTCCGAGACGACTCGCGCGGGGATCAGCGTTTTGTCTTCGCGCAGCCGGAGCTCGACTTCGCCGAGGGTGTTCACGTCGACCTGGATGCCGGTGATTGACGGGATGAGCATGTGCAGGGCGTGCTCGACGGCCCGGAACCGGGGCTCGTCGCGGGCGCGGAGGGTGTTCAGAAACGCGGCGAGCTCCTCGCCCATCGCGCCAATGTGGCGCACCTCCTTGACGGGATTCGGTGTGCGCATCCGCTCGCGCGGCTCGAAGTAGAATGAAAGCCAGCTCGCCAGTTCGTGGCGCAACGCAACCAGGTGGGGATAATGGGGCGTGTAAAGAGGGCGCGAGAGGACAGTGTGGTCGAGATAGCGGTCGTAGTAGATTGGGTGCGCCTGGCCTTCCATTCGAAGGTGGAGACGGTTTTTCATTCGCTCCAGGAAAGGCCGCCTCTTGGCATTTGGAAACCCTGCATCAGTGAGCGCGGCAACATATTCGTCAGTCACTCGCAGAATGCCGGATCCGGGAAGGATTTCGATTTCGACGCGGTAACGCAAAAATGTCTCTCGGATATACGAGTGGCCGTTGGGTGCCGCGCTCTCGGCCGTCTTTTCCTCGGCGGGACGCTTCATCTCACCGATCTGATGTTGGACCACCTTGACGATGGCCGGTGAAAGCTGGATGTCCGCTTGAATCGAGAATCGCGCTGATTCTCGTTTTAGCAGGCCCGGGATACCCTCCTGATTGAAGGAGAATGATTCCAAGGCTTTGCCGCGATACGGCGGTTCAAACGCCGCCACCAAGGTTGAGCTGGTCGCCAAACGCGACAAGAGCTGGAGTGCATCCAGGAAATTGCTTTTACCCGCACCGTTGGGACCGAAGAGCACGACGAGAGGCTCGAGGTCGACCTTGACATCAACAAGCGATTTGTACCCTTTGATCTCGATGCGCTTGAGCATTTAGGGACCTTAACCTTGAGACGGGGCGCTTGGACAATGTCGAAGGCGCCGATCTCGCCGCTGGGGCGGACCATCGGGCGACTTCCGAAACCGATCATCCGAGCTCGCGAATGGAAGCGCCGTCTGCTGGGGAACCTCGGCCGTGATGAGCGCCGTCGGGTGGTTTTCCTCGGTCCTCATTATAACGGGAAGCACGGCTCTCAGGTGAGAACACTGTCGAGGCGGTCCAGGCGCCGCGTACGGCACTCGGCTTGACCTTGTAGTGTTCAACCTTCGTCACCGGCAGCCAGTCGAGCCGGACCGGGTCGCGGGTGTTGTCCAGCTCGGGGCTCGACCCGCAGTGAGCCCGAGCGAGGGTGAGCCTCGGGCCGCCTCCGCGACGGCTTGCGGAAGTCGTCGCGTCGGAGGCTTCTAGACACGCCACGCCATCTCTGCTGGGATAGGCTTGCTTGGATCCGCACGTGCCGCCGATTCGTTCTGCGGCCTATCGAGACAAAGGAGCGCGCGGGTGAAACGTCATGTCATTCTCATGTTCGTGATCGCGAACTCGCTCTGCGGTTGTGGCGGGGAGAGCAAGGCTCCTGACCAACCGGTTGCATCACCGCCAGCCAAAGCCGCGGTCGCTCCGCCGCCAGCCGATTCCACGGCCGCTGCACCGCCCGCCATAGCCACTGCCGCCCGCCGGCCGGCCGACGTGCGGTCTTCCGACGCCGGCGGAGAAAAGAGCGGCCTTGGCAATTATGTCAGTTTCCCGGCCTGTGGGATCGAGATCCGGCAACCCGAAGGCTTTGAAAAGGCTGACAACTTCGACGGCTTTGGAGAGCCGGAAACACAGTCGTCGATCATGGCGATCAGTCTTCCAGCGCCGTATTCACAGGTCACCGCCGGCTTTACGAAAGAGCAAATGAAGACGAGAGGCTGGGTGCTGCAAAGCCGAGATGATGTGAAGGTCAACGGTCTGGCGGGAATCCTCGTCCACTTCGAGCAACCCGCGGGAGAGGAGTTGTTCCTCAAATGGTCGTTCGTTTTCGGCGACGGCGAGAAAACGACGATGGTGACGGCAGCCTTTCCGAAGGCGCAGGAGCGGGAGCTGTCTGCAAAGTTGAAATCCGCCGTGCTCAGCCTTCGACCGGACCGAGCCCCTCCTCCTGACCCCGGGGCGTATCTACCATTCACCCTGGCCGCGACGCCGAAGCTCAAGCTCTCTCCGGGAATCAACAGGACACTCGCTTATACCAAAGACGGAGTCTTCATGATCAAGTCGCCGGGAGATCCCTTGTTCATTGCGACTTCCTCGCTTGGTGAAGTGATCGTCGGAGACCGGCGGAAGTTTGCCGAGCAGCGTGTAATCGGGACCGTGCACACGAAACAAGTCAAAGTCAAGTCAAGCGACGCGATTACCGTTGATGGCCTCGATGGTTTCGAGTCGCTTGCCGAGGCGGACGAAGCCTTGTCAGGAACGCCTCTCGTCCTCTACCAGGTGGTGCTGTTCGATGACGAGTCGTATATCCTCATGCAGGGGCACGTCGGGGCGGAGCTTCGCGACGACTTCATGCCTGAATTCAAGGCGATCGCTCGAAGCTTCCGGAGAAAACAACGCTGACCATCGGCCAAGACTCCTGTGCGTAGACGCGCTATCGGTGTAGGCCGTCCGGACGGGTGCGCGGCGTGCTGGCCAGCCATCGGACGAGGTTCAACACGGCAAGCAATTTGAATCTGTGACATCCAGCAACATTTTGTGACACGCCTCAAGGGCCTCGGAAGTCCTGCGGCTCGCGCCGGAGGCCTTATGATGTTGCCCGTGTTCGAGCCTGGTAAAGAAAGTGGTGTAGTCATCCATCGTTGTGCAACGTGCGGCTATCCTGTTGCTGGCCGTGAACGACGATGGATCACTCGCCTGCGCTCGGTTCTTCCGGTCGCAACATGCACGATTCATCACCAATTAAGCGTTTTGTGATCTTTGAGTGATTCTTCGAGGCTTGCGCGGTGGAAACAGCGCTCGTTTATACGTCACACGTAACGGGAGGGCCACCATCGAGTTGCGTTGGATTCGTGCGCCCTGATTTCGGCTGCGTCACACGTAAGTCCAAGCGTAGCAAGGCTGTGTCGCACGTGACGCAGAAAATGGGGTCTCGCAAAAGTTTTTCTACACGCCCGCTGCCGGCGGCGATTGGGCGTGAGGCGAGTGCTCGAAACGATTCACGGGATGTTCGTCGAGTGACCAATCAACGTTTCGAACCATCCTCTGCCATCGTTGCCACGCGGAGGATAAGCGAGCGGTGGGCGTCTCGCGCTGCTCGGTACAGGCTTCGAGCGGTTTCGATGGTCACGCACTCGAACTGGATCATATCGCCCGATTTGAGCTGGCCGAGGCGGTCCCGATCGGCGGAGATGATCTGGGCGACGTGTGGGTAGCCGCCCATGGTCCCGCATGCGATGCCCAGCACAATCAGTTGACCGCCGGCGACCTGGAGCGCACCTGGCAAGACAGGGGCTGAGAGTCGCTCGGGATCGGAGAAGATGGTGATCGGCTCGCCCTCGAGACGCAGGCCGGTTCGGTCGTGGCTTGGGCCGACGCGAAATTGCCGGCTTGCCCAGAATGCGCTGTTCAAGTCGGGATTTGAGCGCGCGTCTGGACCTGCGACGATCCGGAATGGTCGATCGGCAGGAGCTTGCCACGGCGCATCATCCAGGTGACGAGAAAGAACGCTTGCGGCCGCGGCCGGCAGATGCTCGCCCGCTCGCGTCGGCACTTCGGACGAGCGGCTGCCGAGAATCGGAGGTGTGCACCAGCCCGCCTTCACGGCGAGGTACGTTCGAGCGCCCGAGATCGTATGACCCAGGACGAGCCGTTCACCATGTGCAAGCGAGAAGCTCGCCGGAATGCGAAGCGGATGCGCCTCCTGGTTTGTCTGGACAATTCTCGCCTGGACCGGAGCACCGGCCAGGGCCAACGCCAGCTCGGCTTTTGCTTCGTAGGTTCCGCCGACGAGCGTCATTTCCAGGACGGCACAATCGGGAGAATTCGCGAGCAGGGCATTGGCCAGCTCGGCCGAGACGCGATCGAATGCGCCTCCGGCGGAGACCCCCCACGCGGCATAGCCCGGGCGCCCGTGGTCTTGAACGGTGGTGCACACGCCCGGATTCACGACGACCAAGCCCATCAGCCCGAACCGTTCCCGAATGAGCGCACGGTGATTCCGTGAGCGGCCAACACATGACGGACGAGGGCAGCGGTCGCGACGGCGCCGGGCTCGTCTCCGTGAACGCAAAGCGTCGCGACTCGGCCTTCCTCGATCAAACGTACGACCTGCTCCTCGATCTCGTGCGATTCATGCAGGAGCGCCGTTTGCTTCGCTACGGGGCACGAGCGAGCCGTCGCCGCGGTAACGCCGGTCGGGGAAACCCTCCGCGATGTAGACGACGCCCTGTTCGCGAGCAATGGTCTCGAGCACGCTTCCAGGCTGGCCCAGGAGCGGCCAACCACGTGCACGTACGGCCTCGACCACGGCGTGGGCGACGTGCGGCTCGCGCTGGGCCTGGTTGTAGAGGGCACCGTGCGGCTTCAAGTACGCGACCGTCGCGTCTTGCTCGGCAGCGAGGGTGATCAGATCCGCAATCTGGGCGCTGATGAGCGTGATCAATTCGTTTGTACTGAGTTTCTGGTCGCGGCGGCCGAAGCCGTCCCGGTCCGGATATCCGGGATGTGCGCCGATCAAAACACCGCAGGCCGCCGCATCGCGAAGCGTCTGCCGGATCGCGAGCGGAGTGCCGGCATGGGCGCCGCAGCAGATACTCGCGGACGTGACGAGCTCGAGCAATGCCCGGTCGTTCGAGAAGCCTTCACCAAGGTCGGCGTTCATGTCGATTGAGCGGGGGCCTTGCGGTCGTGGTTCATTGGAGGCGCTCATGGCGTCTGGCCTCGAATTCGGCGGCGGAGATCGGTTGGAACCGGATGCGGTCACCAGCCTGGATCGGGAAGTAACCGGTTTCGACGTCGGCGATGCAAAGTGGCGTCGTGCCGAGCAAGTGCCATCCGCCGGGCGAACATTCCGGGTAGATCGCGGTCTGGCGGCCGGTGATGGCGACGGAGCCGGCCGGCACGCGAAGCCGCGGCGAATCGCGGCGAGGCAGTCCGCAGAGAGCCGGTGGGAGGTAGCCTGAGTAGGGAAACCCAGGCCGGAATCCGACCGCGAAGACGTCGTAGTCGACCGAGGAGTGAATCGCGACGACCTGGGCGCCGGTGAGCCCGAGACGGGCAGCGACCACCTCGAGGTCGGCTCCATCGTAGACACGGGAATCACCAGCCGGCGTCCCGCGAAGAGGGTCTCGGCGGGCACGTCGAGAGACATGATCCGCGATTCCAGCGCAGGGAGATCCGCCTCGTCCGGCTTGGCGAACACGGCGACCGATCGATACGCGAGCACGATGTCGCGGATGCCCTGGCACGGGACCGCGCGAACGGCGGCCGCCCAGGCACGCGCCTGAGCCTCGCCGGCGAAATGTGCCAGAAACGCGTAGTCACCGAGGGGCTCGACCAGAGTAGGTTCCATCAGAGAGCTGTCAGTCGCTATGATTGATATTGATGACTCTTCGCGATTTCGGGGCGGTGGTACCATCGGCGATGCAATACCGGCCAAACCTGTGGCAACCACCGGTCGTTTACTGCGGACGGCACACGGAGTGTGCCTGCTACGGCGGAGCTGGGGCTGGCCAGTTTCCAGTCTAACCGTCGGCAACGGCGAGGGATACGAGCGATGAACAATAACGTGCTCGCGCTGGGTTTGTTGATGGTTGGTCTGGAATGGTCGTGCGGCGATTCCCCGCCGTCGTCAGCCGCAGATCGGATCACGTTGCGCGATGGGTCGGTCGTGCTGGGTGTCGTGAACGCGACGACGCCAGGGCCACGCGGAGCGGTGGAATTTCTGGTGCGCCGCGAGTGGGCCGAGAAGGCCCTCAAGTCCGCGCGCAGAGCTGGGACCGTTCGACGGCAGCGAATGTGCGACAGGCAGTGGAGCAGCGGCGGAAAAGGCTGCAGGCATGGCGGCTTGATCGAGCATCGCATGTGGAGGCGAGCGATCGTATCTTGAAGTGGATCGATGGCGAGCTGGCGCGAACATCCGGTGGGGCTCCGCCGAAGTCGGTGCTCTTGAGCGTACGACTGCCACGCAGCGAGGTACGGGGACTGGACCGGCACCCGGCCGGAATCGAGAGGATGCTGCAGCTCGCCTGGTTGTGCAAGCTGCCGGACCCAGAAACCATGCCCCAGGACGAACTGAGGGATGCCCTCGAGGCGCGCGGCTACTCGCTGGACGCAAACGGGCGATCAGAGGCGGTTGCCCTCGAACAGCTCTTGCCGCCGTCGCCCGAGCCCGAGCAGCTCTGGCTGGCCAGGCGCGCGGCCAGCGAGCTTGCGGTCGACCCGGACCTGCGGTTCCTGCGTTTTCAGGACACGGTCCTGCCAGACACTGGCACGGGAGGGCTGGCGGGCGGTGCGGGGCTCTCGACGGCGATGTCCGAGATCAAGCGGCTGCTTGATCCCGATCAAGGCGAGCAGGCCGATCCTCTGCTCGCAAAGCTCAAGGCCATCGCCGCTAGAGGCAGGGCCGGTGCGGTCGTCACCAAGCTTCAGATCGCGCCCGACATGAGCAACGTGACGGTCGAATCAACACTCTGGGTGCGAGCCGGGGAGCGATGGATGCCGTTCGGATCGCGAGCCGCCACGGTCCGGCCCGAGGATCTGGGAGCGGAGGCCGGCAAGGGCCTTGAAACCGATCCCCAGATTCAGGGGGCTTTCAAGGTGGTGGAGAGTCTGGGGCTCGGGGCGATACCGGACGAATTGAAAACCCGCAGCCTGCGGATCGGTGCGGCAACCGAGAGAGCGCTGGGGATGGCTCGGTCTGCATTCAACGACGATCTTCAAGCGCTGGCGCTTCCGGTGCTCGAGCCCGTCAAAGCCGCCGCCGCACCGCGGTGACATTCAGCGAGTGCCCTGGTACACGTTCAAGCCGGGATAATGCTGGCACTCGTGGAATCGGATCGGACCGATCGGATCCGGCACGTTTTGCTTCATCGAACTTCGCGAGCTCGTTGCATAATACACGACATTCGCGGTGGCCAGACGGGTACTCTCGCTTGCGGCCCCGGCTTCCCGAGACCCGATGACGTCGCAACCGGCCGGCAGATAATAGCGGGCGGTCTCGACTTCCACGTTCCGCTCCGGCACATTCGACGCGACGATGACAAGGAGCTTGCCGGCTGGATCGCGAGAGCGCTGCTCGGCAAGCGCGAGCGAGAAACCACGCCAGTCCGCCTTGAGCTCCGGGTCATAAACGGTAGGAGGAATGGCAAGAATCGATGCAACTGCGAGCCCGGCCGCGACGGCATAACGGGCCCATGCGGGCAGCCGGCTCAATCCCGACGCCACGAGCACAAGATACGCCGGTGCAACGAACACAGTGTACCGGGCAGGGCCGAATACCGGGTGAAACTGCCAGGAGTAGAGATAGAGTGCCGCTGGCGGGAGAATCAGCCAGCAGAGCAAGATCGCCGAGATGTGCGCGGCCTGGCTGTTCGACGCCCTGGAGTCTCTGGCCCGGCTGATGATCCCAAGCGCGATCAATACCGTGAGCCCGAGCAGGAGCAGCCCGTTGCCGCCGATGAAGGCGATGGGCGTTCCCAGCAGGAACCGAAGGGGCAGGCGCTCGCTCATGAACTCGGGGGGATGATCGAAGTAGTTGCCGAGCCACGGAAGGATCAGCATCAGCACTAAGAGGTGGAGAGCAACGAAGCGCATGAGGCCACGCAGGCTTGTTCTCGCGTCCACCAGCCCGGCGAAAGCGATCGCGGCCAGCATCAAGAGACCGAGTGGGTGCGAATAGACCAGGGTGGCCAGGCAGCAGACGTACGCCGCCGCTTTGGCCGTGGTGAACGAGTGGCGCAAGGCCAGCAGCAGTTGCCAGCAGAGACAGGTCACGAGCACAAGCCAGGCGTACATGCGAGCTTCACGAGAATAGACGATGAGTAGTGGGCTCAAGGCCGCGAGCCAGGCGGCCCAGAGTCCGGCCCGCGAGTCGTAGGCGGCGCGGCCAATCTGATAGATCAGCACCACGGTGGCGACTCCGCACAGGACGGAGAACGACCGAGCAGCGAACTCCGACGTGCCGATGAGCCGGAGCCAGATCTGGAGCAAGACGGGATGCAAAGGCGCACGCGTCGCATCGATCTCGAACAGACGGTTGATGAGCTCGCCGACACTTGCCGAGCGGGCAAGCCGCATCGTAACGACCTCGTCATACCAGAAGCTGTGTTGTCCGAGGCGATAGAAACGCAGTCCGGCCGCGACGAGTGCGATCGCCGCGCACGTCCAAGCATCGAATGCGCGGGCCGGCGAGCCTTTTGCCTGCAGGTCTGCGAAGTTCGCCGCCAGAGGGTCTTGAGACGGCGGATGAGTCATGGTGGAGCTGAGGAACGGATTCAAAGCTCGGCTTGCCGGAACCGCGGTGACCCGAACGCGATCATTCGCTAGACTGGTGCGTCGGTGCCGGCGAGCGGAAAAGCGAAGTCCAGGATCGGCGCCAAGGAGGCGGAGGTCGTTGTTGAGCGGGCTTGAGAGTGGCGATATTCTACTACAGCGCAGTTGAAGCGGGCGACGTGCATTGCACGAAGTGAAAGGGATGGCGGAATGGGACTCTTTTCGGGAAAAAAGGGAATGGTGCTGGGCGTTGCGAACGATTTCAGCATCGCCTGGGCCATCACGCAGAAGCTCCTGGCCGAGGGCGCTGAAATCGGCTTCACTCACCTGCCAGGCGACAAGATGGAGCGCCGGGTTCGCAAGCTGGCTGACCCGATCGGCGCGAAGGTGATCACCCCCTGCGACGTGCAGAATGACGACGACGTCGCCCGGGTATTCGACCTGGCCAAAGAGACTTACGGCAGCCTCGATTTTGTGCTGCACTCGATCGCGTTTGCGCCGATCGAAGACTTGAAAGTTCCCTTCGTCCAATCGAGCCGCCAGGGCTTCAAGACCGCGATGGACATCAGCGTGTACTCGCTGGCGATCGTGGCCAGGCACGCGGCTCGCGTCCTTGCGGAAGGAGGGTCGATCCTCACGCTGACGTATCTGGGCGGTGAGAGGGTCATTCCCGGGTATAACCTGATGGGGGTGTGCAAGGCCGCACTCGACGCGGCCGTCAAGTACCTGGCTTATGATCTCGGGCCCAAGAAGATTCGCGTCAATGGGCTCTCGGCCGGGCCGGTGAAAACCCTGGCGGCTTCGGCGGTCGGGGATTTCGAGGATCTGGCTGGTCTGTATGTCGCCGTCGC
The DNA here is from genome assembly GCA_963823665.1 of uncultured Planctomycetota bacterium. Lineage (GTDB taxonomy): Bacteria > Planctomycetota > Planctomycetia > Isosphaerales > Isosphaeraceae > CAVXHV01. The sequence goes on along the minus strand of CAWGMQ010000005.1, from coordinate 788,552 downwards.
TCCGCTCGAGCGCAATATCACACGTGAGGAAGTTGGCTCAGCCGGGATGTTCCTGCTTTCCGACCTGGCCAGCGGCATCACCGGCGAGATCATGCACGTCGACTGCGGCTACAGCATCATGGGCTCGCCCGGCCGTGCGATCGAGGCCGCCAGGCAGGCGATGAAAGGCACCGCGGGCAAGACCTGAGGCTCTTTGCCATGCCGCCCTTTGATCGTTCCCGTGCCGAGGATCACGAGAGGCCGACCGTTGTGGGGATCGGCTTGATCCGCCGAGACGGCTGTTTCCTGGTGCGAAAGCGCCCGGAACAGACGATCTACGCCGGGTACTGGGAGTTTCCCGGCGGGAAGTGCGAGCCCGGTGAGCAGCCGGTCGAGGCGGTGGAGCGAGAATGCCTGGAGGAAACCGGCCTCTTCGTCGTGGTGGGGAGATGCCGGTTCAAGACCGTGCATCGCTATCCGCACGGGCTGGTGGAACTCCATTTTCACGATTGCACACCCGCGGAGCCATTCGCGGAGCCAGCCGACCAGACCGGCTTCTGCTGGGTGCCCGTGCGAGAGCTTGGTGCGCTTCGATTTCCCGAGGCGAATGAGGCCGTCGTCGAGGAACTGATGCGGGAAGCGGCAGGCTGGCAATGAGCGGATCAATCTCGTCCCGATGAGGGAACGGGGTTGGGGTTGAGCGGGATTGCTGGCTCGCGGTCGACGACCTGATCGATCAAGCCGTATTCCTTGGCTTCCTCCGGCGACATGAAGCGGTCGCGATCGGTGTCGTCCTGCAAGCGTTCGAGGGTTTGGCCGGAGTGTTTCTGATAGATCTGGTTGAGCTGCTTTTTCATCCGGATGAATTCCTCGGCGTGGATCAATATGTCGGTCGCGGTTCCTTCCATGCCCGCCAGCGGCTGATGGATCATGATGCGGCTGTGGGGCAGGGCGTTTCGCTTACCTCGGGCGCCGGCGGCAAGGAGCAGCGAGCCCATACTGGCGCACTGGCCGATGCAGTACGTGGCGACGTCGCACGGGACCCATTGCATGGTGTCGTAGATCGCCAGGCCCGCCGTCACGCTGCCGCCGGGGCTGTTGACGTAGAGATGGATGTCGGCCTTGGCGTCCTGATGGGCCAGGACGAGCATCTGCGCGACGACCAGGTTCGCAACCGTGTCGTCGATGGTTGAGCCGAGGATAATGATTCGATCTTGAAGCAGGCGGGAATAGATATCCATCGCCCGCTCTTCACGACCGCTGCGTTCGATCACGATGGGGACCAGTGGCATGATTCTGAAACCTTCTCGAAGAGATCAAGAGGCGGGTGAAGCAGGCGCGCCCTTTTCCAGGCCGGCGATGCGCCCGACGACCTCATCGACCAGGCCGTACTCCTTGGCCTGAGCGGCGGTCAGATACCGATCACGTTCCGTGTCCCTCGAGACGCGCTCGATGGGCTGGCCTGTGTGTCTCGCCAGGATTTCGTTGATGATGTGCTTGCTCCTGACGATCTCTTCGGCCTGGATCTCGATGTCGGAGACCTGTCCGCCGACCTGGCCATAGGGCTGATGGATCATGATCTTCGCATGTGGAAGGGCGTACCGGCGGCCCTTTGACCCGCCGGCCAGGAGAACGGCCGCGCCGGAGGCGGCCAACCCGATGCAGTAGGTTGCGATCGGGCACTCGATGAACTGCATCGTGTCGTAGATCGCCAGCGTGCTCGAAACGCTCCCGCCGGGGCTGTTGATGTAGAAACTGATTCCCTGAGTTCGATTTTCGTACTGAAGGAAGAGGAACTTCATGACCGCCAAGTTGGCGACTGCGTCGTTGATAACACCTTCGAGAAAGACGATCCGGTTCTCGAGGAGCATGTCGCCCAAGGTCATCTGACGCTGCCGCGTGTAGTCGCGGTAGCGCTGAAGAAATGGGTCGGCCAGAGGAGCTTCAGGGGCCATGGAACGTTCCTTGAAAATCAAGTTTCGCTGCCGGTGTCCGCGGCGGCGGCCGGAGCCTTGAGAACGTAGTCGATGGTTTCGACGTCCTCTTCCGGCTCGATCGTGGTCTGGACGTCCTCGACTATCGTCTCTTCGAGAATGCGATCGATGACTTTGCGCTCGAGGATCTGCGTCATGAGAGAGTCGGGGCCTCCCTCCTTTTCGACTCGAGCCCGCACCCGTCGAACGCTCTCGTCGGTTCGGGCGGCGATCGCTTCGATTTCGAGAGCGGCGTCTTGCTCGCTCACTTCGATCTTCTCGGCGTCGGCGATCCGGCTGAGCAGTAACAATTCCTTGAGCGAGCGGAGGGTCCTTTCGTGTGCGTTGGCGCGGATCTGGGCTTCGTTGGCTCTGATCTCCCTGTCGGACTTGCCTTCGCCCTCTGAACTGCGCGACCAGCCGCTGGATTGTGGACCTCTCTTCGCGCTGCCACCAGATCGGTCGGCAGATCGAACGGCGTCTGCCTGAGCAACTGGTCGACGATCTGCCGGTGCATGGCCTGTCGTTGTTCCGAATGGATCTTGCGCTTCAGCATCTCGGCAATCGCGCCGCGCAATTCTGCCAGATCGTCGAAGCCCATCGAATCAAAGAACTCGTCGTTCAAATCAGGAAGACGCAACCGTTTCAGGTCGTTGACCAAGACCTTGACGCCGATCGTGGCGCCTCGCAGCTCTGGGTCTTCGACGGCCGAGCCGAGCGTGGCTTGGACTTCGCGCGTTTCGCCGCGCGCGGCTCCCGCGAGGGCGGCGGCCGGCACCCCTGATCGTACCATTCTGAAAGCGAAGCTCGGACTGAAGCCGGAACTGAGCTTCTTTGAGCTCATCGAGCACCTGGCCGCCGGGGCCGAGGAAGGTCAAATCGGCGGTGATGTAATCGCCGATCTCCGCATTGTCTTCGAGCTTGGGAACGATCGTTCCCCGGCCTTCCAGGAATCGATTCAACTGATCGTCGATATCTTTATCGGTGAGCTCCGCGACCGGTCGCTTGACCTTGAGCCCCTTGTAGGTGGGCAGGTCGAACTGCGGCCGCACCTCGATGTCCATCTCGAAGCTCATCGGCCCGGTTTCGGGAATTTCGATCGCGTCGATATCAAGCCGGGGCTGAACGATGGGCTCGAGCTTGTATTCCTTGTCGATCTGATCGAGCGACGACATCAGCAAGTTGGACTTGACCTGCTGCGAGACCTGCTTCCGAAACCGCTTGACGATAAGCTGCCGCGGTGCACGGCCCGGCCGAAATCCAGGAACGGCGGCATCCTTCCGCAACGACTCGAGCGATTGCTCGTACTGAAGGTCGATCTCCGATCTCGGAATCGAGAATCTTCAAGTGTTTCTTGCACGGTCCAGCGTCGGTAATCGAAACTTCGAGCTCAAGCTTTCGCTTGGCTTCGCCTCCATCGGCCCCTTCGGCCACCGCAGTCGACACCTCGGGTTCGCTCTCATCGGTGCTCATCGCTTGCATTTCCTTTCCTCATTTCGCGTCCGGCCGGAATGGCTTGGTCCGCCATCACGCACAGGACGCGCTTGAGCGAAAGCCGCCGACCCGGGATGGTATCGATCGAGAGCGGGAGAAGGGATTTGAACCCTCGACAGCCACGTTGGCAACGTGGTGCTCTACCCCTGAGCTACTCCCGCATGCCCTGGCGAGATGAGAAGTTGCGCCCGAGGTCAACCGGGCGTTTCGCAATCTCAACTCCATCCGAAACCAGAATCAGTATAGCGCGGTCACCCGGGAATTCAAGCCACGAGTCGCAAAAGGGACCCTCGCCGCTTTGCGCCTTCCTCGCTTTCTATTTGCGTCCAGACGCGCGATCGGATAGTTTTACATTCGATGGCTTTCCATCAGTCCAATCATCTCGCCTGCAACGTCGCAAAAACTAACGGGCCATCTACGATGAACTATGTACTCCAGGTCGTGCGGGGCCGAAGCGCAACGACGACACTCAAGCTGACCGACAACGTGACGAGCCTCGGAGCGCCACGACGACTGTGTTATCCGCATCAAGTCGGCACAGGTGAGCCGGCGTCATTGCGAACTGTACGAGGTCGGCGGCCAACTCATGCTCCGTGATCTGGGCAGCTCCAACGGGACGTACGTCAACGGCAAGCGCGTCACGGGCGAACAGTCGTTGAAACACGGAGACGAACTCACGGTCGGAGCGGTCACGCTGCGCGTGGCGAAGATCGGCAAACCGACATCTCCGCTTCCGGCTAGCCCCGAGTCGCAGCCCAAGGCCGGCGACACCGCGGTGGTCGAGGCAATCGTCGACGATTCCGCTGACTCTGACGACGAAGAATTCGAAATGGAGTTCGACGACGGTGAACCCGTACCGGAGATCGAGGGCATTCCTCTGGCCGATGATGACGTGCCTGCGGAACCGACTCGACCTCTGGCCGCGTCCAAGAACACGTCGTCGAGCGACCCCACCGTCACGTTGGAAGGGGCCAAGAAGACGGCGAAATCCGGCAAAGACGACGCGGTCGCCGACTTTCTCCTCGAGCTCGACCTGGATGATGATGAGTGAACGATCCCCCAACCAGCCTCCGGATCATGCGATCCTGCATCCGCTAAAGGTGTGGGGATGACTCGCACAACAGATGATCTTGCTTTGTTTGAGCAATCCCCGCGGTCAAGCACCCTTGGATCGAAAACTTTCGACTTCGCAGCGGTCTGATTGCCGCGGCACGTTATGTCTTTGCTGGATAGCCTTTATGCAAGGCGATCTCGGCTATCGCCTGCTGCCGGACGGTGCGATTTATGGTGATTTTTGCGCACAAGTAGTCGCATTTCTGGAAAGATGTCGTAATAGTATGCGGTAGCGAGCACGGTCGATGGCGTACTCGCCTGGCTGCGAAGCCGAATCCTGTCCTCCAAGCCGCCATTCATGCAAGAAACTGGCCTGAAGCTGCGCCGACTTTGTCAAACCGCCGTCAACTTTTGTTGAACTTTGGCAGCTTTGTCGACAATCGTATTGATTTCTCCCGCAAAACGCTTTAAATAGCTCTAGGTGCTCGATCGCGTGTGCCGATCTGCTTGGCACCTGAAGCTGAACTCATTGGCACAAGATTGCTTGTAGGAAATCGCTAATGGCACGTCGGAAGACTCTCCCAGAATCGGTTCGGGCCAAGCTCGCCTTGGCTGAACGACTAGCGCAGTTGCGGTCCGAGCTGTACGGGGACCGAGGGGGGCCCGAGATGGCGCGACGCCTGGGTATACCCGTCCGTACCTGGTACAACTATGAAGGCGGCGTGACCGTTCCGGCCGAAGTGATTTTGAAGATCATCGAGCTTACATCGGTCGAGGCGGTGTGGCTGTTGCACGGCGAAGGGCCAAAATTCCGTAGTGCGCGTCCCGAGCGCTGCCGAGCCGGCGGGACCCCGTCCGTGACCATCGGTGCTCTGCTCCGAACGGCCCTTCAGCTCCTGGAAGAAAAAAACGAGCGCGTCCGGCCACCATCCGGTGAAGGCATCCCTGACGTTTCGATTGCAGTCAACCGGCTTTCCGGCGAGGCCGATCTTTCGGCCCCAAATTTAGACCATCGGGCCTTTCGCGAGCTCACAGCCGCAACGAGCGCAGAAGGCACAACTGTGTCCCAGATCGACGAAAGCGCTCGGGTCGCCGATTCTCGCCGAGAATGGCTGGCGGCGCAGCGTGAGAACCGTTGCGTTTGCGTGAGCGGAGACGCGATGGCCCCAATCATCGCCGATGGCGCGTCAGTCGCTTATGCCAAGGAAGAGGAGGATGTGCAGCAGCTCGACGGGAAGCTCGTAGTGGCCTGGCTGGACAATCAACCGGTTGTGCGTTGGTTCGAGCAATGCGGTCGCTATGCGTTGCTTCGTGCCCAGAATCCGCGTACCGTGCCTCAACAGGTGCTCGTCGACCTCGAGGACAACGCGCATAAGCGCTTTCGCCGTGTTCTCTGGGTCAACACGCCGCATTGACCGGCTGTGTATCGTTTTCTCTGCTCCCGTCTTGAAGAACGCCGCAAATCTACCAGCTCAGATACTCTTCGTAGCACGGGAACACCAAGACCTTGCCATCGCCGATTCGGCCGGTACGAGCTTGGCCCACGATCGCCTTGACCGCGGCGGGCGCATCTTCTTCGCGCACCAGCACGGACAGCTCGACCTTGGGAACGAATGACGAATTGTATTCGCTTCCGAGGTATTGGTGCAGGCGGTCCTTCTGTCTGCCGTAGCCCATCGCTTCACGAACCGTGCCGGCCAGCACGTCAACCGACTCAAGCGCCGCCAGCACGGCCTGCGCCCGAAACGGCTTGACCATGGCGATGATCTGAACGACACGGGCACGATGAACCAAGCCCTCTTGAGCACCGTGCGGCGAAGCATTGGCCACTCGATCATCCGGTTCGGTCATGAGAGCGGCTTCCGACTCGAGAGCCAAGGCGTGCGGGGCAGCCCGATGCGCCCCAAGTCATTGATCGGGGCGTGATATCGCCTCTGGCGCCACCCGAGGCTTGACATCCCGCTCGATCCTGCCGACAGTTAATTATTATCTGTAAACGAGCAACAGCCAACGTCTTCGCCATGCATGAGGTTAATGATGAAACGTGCTCTCGCGGTCTTGGCCAGCGCGTCCTTTATCGTGGCGATTGGATGCAAGGACTATGACATTCGGCTCGAGAAAACGTTGGAAGAAAGGAAGTATGAAAAGCGTCTGAACGAAAACCTTGAGGCGGCGCCGACGAAGGGAATGCTCCAGGGTGATTCGATTTTCGTCCGTCCTCCGCTCGGGCTCGAGGGGCCAACGCAGGCTTTTGGCCTGACCGGCGTTGAGGCCGGGAGGTTTGACATCGAGAACAGTTTCATCGATCAGAAAAAGGGGGCGAGTCTCCACGTCGTTGCTCGAGTGAAGAAGCCGAAGGCCCCGCCGAGCGGCAAGAAGGCGGCGGCGCCCGTCGAGACGGTTGTGCGCGGCAAGTTTCTCGATGACGTCGTCGAACTGGTCAAGTCAGCTTATAGCATCGAGCTCGCCGCTGGAGAGCTCAAAAACGCGTCAAAGAGTCATGGAAACCGCGTAAACAACTTCAAGGCCGTGACGAAAGATCTTTCGACCAAGGATCTGGAGGTTTACGTCTACTCCGAGTCGAGCGGTGTTCACGAAGTGGCCCTGATCTTCGAATTCCCCAAGGACCAGAAGAACTTCATCAGTCCCAAGATCGGCCTCTGTCTGGAAAGCCTCGCGGTAAGCAAGCTCGCCGACCGATTTTTCGAAGGGGCGACGTCCCTGGACGTCGACGCTGGCGGCGAGATGGTCACACCTGCAGGTCAACCGCCGCCGATTTGACGCGCGGCTGAAATCGCCATCCGGCTCGGGTGCCGTCAATTCGCGCGACTGCGGTGCCATTCATTCTTGTCGTCGCAGGCCGTCGCGGGGTCGCTCCGTCTGGTCAATTCCTCGCGAAGGATGGTCATTCCGGGTGGAGCGTCGATCCCGAGACGAACCTGGTTGCGGTCGAGCTTCACGATGGTGATCCGAATATCGCGCCCGATTACGATTTGTTGCGATTGCTTGCGGGTCAATACCAGCATCCCAGCCTCCTGGCGGTCCGGCTCGCGTGACATCCTCGTGTCTTTGTCAACCACTATACTTTCGTAGGCTCTCGCCTCACGGCGACAGGAACTTGACTCTTTCCGAGAGCGACTCGAACAATTTCCGCGCGTGTGGAATGGTTTCGCGAACTTTGACCGGCAGGGTATCGGCGGCCTTCTGGGTCCGATCGCGGAATTCGCGCACAAGAGTCAAGCCTTTCTCGTGCTGGCCATTCGCCGAGTAGGCACTTGCAAGCTCGAACAGAGTCATCAGAGTCTCCGGGTGATCATCGCCAAGTTTCACCCGGCGCTTCACCAGGACGACTTCGAGCACGCTGATGGCCTGGGAAAGCCTACCGATCGACTGGTATGCACGCGCCATCCCGCACATCGCCGTCAATACGGTGGGATGATCGTCGCTGAGTTTCACTCGCAATCTCGGAACGGCCCTTTCGTAAAGCTCGATCGATTTTGTGTGCCGGAGGCCAGCTTCGTAGGCCCGCGCCAGGTTGTTCATCGTCACCAACGTGGTGAGGTGATCCTCACCCAGCGTGTCCCGCAGTTTCTGAAGCACGGACTCGTGAAGTGGGATGGCCCGCCCGGCCTCTCCACTGGCGACATAAGCCACGGCAAGATTGTCGACGATCGTGAGCGTGTCGGGGTGCGCGTCCCCGAGCCGGGCGCGTACCCTCTCGAGCGCCGCCTCGTAGAGCGGTACGGCACGGGCAGGTTGGCCCGACTCCCAGTAAGCCACCGCCAGGTCGTTCAGCGACTCGATCAACTCCGTCGGATCCGAGTTTTGCCGACCCTTGCGGCGAGCCAATGTTCGCTCGAGCAGAATGATCGCCTCTTGATATCGGCCCGCATCCTGAAAGGCCATCGCGAGGTTATGGGTTGCCCGCATCGTTTCCGGATCATCCTCGCCCAGCGTACCACCGCGAAGGGCTACGGCCCGCTCGAGTACTGGAAGCGATTTCTCGGGCATCCCGAGCCCGCCGAACGTCTGGCCGATCGCACTCAAGATCGTCGCTTCCATCAGAGGTTGATCGCGAAATGATTCGTTCAGCTCCCGAACAGCGCGATCGAGCAAGTCAACGACCTTGAGCGAACGGCCGTCCAGGGCGGGGTCGGGCTTGCGGAACGCCGCGACCAGAAACTCGAGGGTCTTCCTGGCGCGAGCTTGTTCTTCTTTGGCATGTGTCTCGCTGGCAACCGCGGCAGCTTGCTCGCGGCGAGCCGTTTCCAAACTACGGTCCGACACTTTTTGCAGCTCGTAGGCTTCCTCGGCTTTTTGCATGGCCAGAATTCTCAACTTCTGTTCGTTGCGCCGCGCAGCCGATTCGTTGCCCCAGGCGAGCGAGAGCACCGGCACGGCCAAACCCAGAGCCATCAGTGCCATCCCCGCCGCGGCGGCCGCGCCCGCCATGATCGGTTTATGCCGCCGGACCCAGCGACCGCAGCGGTCGAGCCAAGGGTCATCCCACGCCGTAACGGCTTCGTCGGCTAGCCATCGTTCAATGTCCTCGGCGAGCTGCAGTGCCGTTTCGTAACGCTTGCGTGGATCCAGCGCCATCGCCCGAAGGCAGATGGCTTCGAGCGCGGGCGGAAGCGCCGGTTTGACGGTGCGCGGGAGCAGGTACCGACCCTGCTTTACGTCCGCAAGAATTTGCTCGGTTAGGCCGGCAAAAGGCCGCTGATCAGTGAGCAGGACGTACAACGTCGCGCCCAAGCTGTAGACGTCGCTGGCCGGACCGAGCGAGTCCAGCCGCCCTGCCGCTTGCTCCGGGCTCATGAAGGCCGGGGTGCCAACCGTATGGCCGTCCAGGGTCACCACGCCGTTCCCCAAGCTGCGGCACCGGTGTCGCTCCAGCGCCGCCCGCGATTCGTCGGTGATTGTGTCTCGCGGCTCTACGCCGGCGATCACCTTCGCGACGCCCCAATCCATCACCATCGTTTCGCCGAATGGGCCGAGCATGATGTTGCTCGGCTTCAAGTCACGGTGCAGTATCCCTCGGCTATGTGCATACGCGACCGGGTTGCACGCGTCCATGAATCTCCGCAACAGCCACCGAAACTCCCGTCCGGTGAAGTCGCCATCTAGCCCCGAATGAAAGCGGTGAATGGCCGACGACAACGTCTCACCCTTCACGAACCGCATCGCGTAGTACGGGCGCCCGTCAGACCCGGTTCCCAGACCGTAGACCGGGACAATTCCCGGATGTTCCAGGTTTCCAGTGATCCCAGCTTCGGCCACGAATCGCTCGCGACTCGAGGGATTCTGCGCCTGCGCATGCTGCAACCGCTTGAGAGCAACCTGCCGGTCCAGCTCGGTATCGATGGCGCCAAAGACCTCTCCAAGTCCACCGGTCGCGTGCAGCCATAATGTCCGATACCGTGTTCCGACATCCATTCCGGAACCATCACCCGTATCCGCGACCATCGAGCCGTTTGTATACATGAGACCACCTCAAACCAGGCGGTACGTCGACACTTCGCACCGTGACATCATCGAGCCCCCGGCCCTGAGTCAAACCTAGAACGGTTCGAGCGCTCACGCGCTCCACTTTCGCGAGAATTATTTCGCAGGCTTGCCCGTCCAGTCAGCGCGGTAAGGTATCCCGGCCGGTTGCCCTGGTGGTTTCGGTCCATTTCCTATAACAAGGACCTTCATGATTCGAGCTCGAATGATCCGGCATGTTCCCGGAGTCACAATCGTTGCGTTGTTGAGCGTGAGTTCGATCGTCCGCGCCGATCTGATCTACTTCACCAAGGGGGGCGAGGCCCAGTTGCCCGTCACCGCCCGAGACAATCGCGTCCTGGTATCGATGCCCGACGGTCAAATTGAGCTTTCGCGCGAAAACGTTAACAAGATCGTTCCCGGCTTCTGGCCGGAAGCCGAATGGCCCGCGCGACGTGCCGGTGCGGTGGCCCGCGGCTTCGAGGCTCGATTCGCCGCGGCCTGGTGGGCTCTCGAAAACGGATTGATCAAACAAGCCACTGAGGAAGTCCGTGCGCTCCACCACCTCGACCCGAAACACACGCCGACAGCGCGTATGGCTTCGGTTCTCGACAGGCTCGCCGAGCCATGCCCCGATGCGGAGTTCGCCGCCTTTCAGAAGGCGCTTGGAATTGAGACCAGCGTGGCGCGCGGTCCGCACGTGCTCTTGTTGCATCAGCACTCGCAGGCCGAGGCCAACGAGCGCATCGAGATGCTGGAGAGTGTGATCGTCGGGTTTCATTTGCTCTTCGCAGCCGAGGGAATCGAGCTCGCGAAGCCACGCCGGCGCCTGGTTTCCGCCTGGTTCGCCGACAAGAAGGATTTCCTGGCCTTTCTTCACGCCGAGGCTGCCGACGCGTTCGCGACGACGCGAGGGTATTTCCATCCCACGTGGGGCGCCGTGGTTGCGTTCGACGCCAGGAGCACCGACCAGGAAAAGAGCGCCAGGGCAAAGCTGGTTGCAAGGCGAGACGAGCTGCAACGTTTCGGCCAGCAGTTGGACGAGGCGCCCGGCCGGGCGAGGATCCGGATCGAGTTGGGCGGCGAGCCCGTTCGCACGGTTGGGCGCTCGGAGGCGCGAGCCGCGATCATCCGTCTCGAGGGTGAAATCGCGTGTGAAACGATGTTGTTGGATCTCGATCGGTGCTCGATTGATCTGGGCACGGCCGCCCACGAGATGATTCATCAACTTGCGGTCGAAAGCGGGCTCGCACCGCGTCACGACGCCTTTCCTTACTGGTTGCACGAGGGGCTGGCGGCTCAGTTCGAGGTGATTCGCGGGGGACGCTGGTCTGGAATCAGCCGCGCTCACGACCTGCGGCTTCCGGATTGGCGACGAATTCAAGATCCGATTCGCCTGGACCGCCTCGTCCGAGATGCCGGCTTCGGGCGAGGATATCAGCGCGACCTTTATGCACAGGCCTGGGCCCTGGTTTATTACCTGCGAACGCGTCACGCACCCGAGTTTCTGACCTTCCTCGACCTCCTCCGCGGCCCCGATCTCGGCGGCGAAAACCGAGGCGACCGCGTCGCGAGCGCCTTTCAGCGAGCCTTCGGCAATGACCTGGACGCACTCGAGCGCGACTGGCGAGAATTCATGGCAACGGTGAAAACACCCCTCGAACAGCATCGACCCACCGAGAATGCGACACCGAGAACGACAGGCTCAGGCGCACGCCGCAAAACCTGATGCGATTGACAGAGCCCGCAGGCTCGCTAAGATCGTTACAGCATGCAATCGCGCGCGTAAGCCAGCCCGCCTGGCTGCGCTGTTCCTTTTAGGCATGTCTTCGCGGGGCGTAGCTCAGCCTGGATAGAGCGCACGGTTCGGGACCGTGAGGTCGCAAGTTCAAATCTTGTCGCCCCGATTTGTTCCATCGCCGATCCCACTATCGCGTCGAAGAGCCTGACTTCAGTCAGGCTCTTCGACGCGATGGTCGCAAGTTCATTCCTCCGCCTCCCACGGGATCGTATATCGCGTCTCAGGCAGCACGATGCCGCCGCGCTCGCCAGGAACGACCGAGCCGTACCGTTGCGCGTAGACCGGGGGAAGCGGCCGAGCCCTTTCCGGAGCCAGCCAGAGTCGCAGCAAGTGGCGTTTCCGCTCCGGCTCCGGCCAATCCTCGAACGCAGTGCGGTCGTGCAACAGCGTGTGATTATGCACAAGCTGGATGTCGCCCGCTCGCAGCTCCATATCGAAATGCAGCCCCGTGTCGTTGGCCAGGTTCTCGAACAGGTCCAGGGCCTGAATCTGTTCCGGTGCCAGTGGCGGAACCTCTGGAAACCGCCTCGCGGATGCAATATACGTGCGATTGTAGATCGTCGATAACAACCCCGCATACCAGTTAAACACCGGTATGCAAAAGAAGGGTTTCTGGCGGCGGGCACTTCGCCCCGGCGGTCAGTCTCGATCGGCTCAAACAACACCCGCGCCAGATCGGGACGGCGCTTGCGCATCTCGTTGAAGATGGTGACAGAGCTGACCAGACTCGACAGCCCTCCCGACCGGGCCGGATGCAGGCACAGTAGCCCAACCACGTCACACGAATCGGTGTGAAAATTCTGCCGTTCTCGGGTTTGGTACACGCGAACGTTTGGATCCTGGCTCGAAAGCCCGGCGTCTTTCACGTGACCGAGAAGGTGCCCATGGCGGTTTTGCGACCGTAAGTTTCCCCAGTGCAGGCCAAGACCTAAAAAGGCCATGGCCGATAGACGGCGGCCAAAGCGCTCGACCGGCAAACCTCGCAAAAGTGCAAATCCGCGGCCTTCCAGCACTTGCTCGAGAATGCGAACGAGGCGCTCTCTCAGGGTGGGCAACGCAAAGTCGTCGTGACGCAGAGATTGCCAGTCAACTTCCGACTCCGCCATAGGTCGGCCCGCGAATTCAATCTCGGACAGTTCCTCACGCGACAACGTCTCGATCCAGTCCGCTCGTGCCGCAATGTCAGGACCGTACCACGCAGACGGGCCGTCGATCCTGGGAGGCAGTTCATTCATGAGTTGGATCGCTTTGCGACTTCAAAGACCGTGTGGGCGATTGATTTGCGTCGTGCGCTCAGGGTTTGCGCGAAGAATTTGCGAAACACAAGCCGCAGATCGGGCGTAAGCCTGACTATACCTCTGGGGACGCTTGTGCCCGCTTCGAAGCACCGGTCGATCGGGCCGTCGTTCATTCCAGACGATAAAGCGAGACAACAAACCGATCAATGGGGAGCTCCATGAGCACGGTCTTTTCGTTCGCGAAAGTGGGCAAACGCTTTGGGCGGTCGCCACGAGAGATGCATCGGCTTCTTCCCGAGATCGGTCGCCTCGAAGACCGCACCCTGCTCAGCCCATTCCCGCCCAACATCCAGAACAATCTCGCGAAGTATCTCAGTCCCGATGCAGTCATCACTGGCTTTCCCACGAGCGTCACGCCGGGCGAGACGATCCATTACAGCATCACGATCAGCTCCGCCGGCGTCGATGATAGTTTCGACCCCGTATTCGGCTATCCCTACCTCGCAATGTCTTACGTCCAGCAGGGCTCGGTGAAGATCAACGGCACCGCGCCCGACGCCCCGGACGGCAACGAGCCAATTTACTACTTCCCGTACTCGCCTGGTATCTCCGGAACGCCCCCCGATGAACCAGATCCGACCATTCGCCCCGGCGACGAGCAGGCCGACGTGCTTCAGCCCGCCAGCGGCGATCCATACACCGGAACAATCCAGATCACGGCGACCATCGCCAGCGACGCCCCAGCCGGAACGGTGACGGAGGTCCCATCGAACTTCCCGAACCTGGACGACGCGACCGGCCCCTGGGTCTTCGTGGTGGGTCAGTACCAAGCGGTACCCGGCGATAACAGCGATTTGCCCGCCTGGTCCACCGCCATGCCATTCGTGGTCGCAAGCGACGTGCCGTCATTCTCGACTTCGAGCTTCTTCTCCAGTTCGACGCCCACCGGCACAGTCGGGGCTCCGCTGGCGCCCTCGGTGATCGTCAACGTACTGGGAAAGGGCGGGGCGGTCGATACGGCCTTCAAAGGCAACGTCACTCTGACCTTGAGCGGCGGAGCCTCGGGCGCTTCCCTGATCAACTCGAGCGGCTCCGCGATCAACAGCGTCACCGTGGCCGCCGTCAACGGCGTCGCCACGTTCAGCGGCGCCAGCGCCATCATCGTCAACAAGATCGGATCGGGATACACGCTCGTCGCCTCCCTCACCAACGGGATTCCCAATCCCAGCCCCTCGTTCAACATCCAGGGCCACACGCTCAAGTTCGCCGACCCGCCCGCCAGCTCGACCGCCGGCGACGTGATGCCGGTCAAGGTCGAAGTCGACGACAGCGCAGGCTCGATCGATAACACTTTCACAGGCAACGTGCAGCTCCAGCTCGCCGACGCAAATGGCAACGCCATTACCGACCCGACTGTCTATTTCGAGGACCCCGGTGGTCACTCCCTGGGAACGACACTCACGACGTCTGCCTCGGGAGGAACCGCCGACTTCTCCAAGATCCTCTACATCGACAAGCCGGGCACGTACACACTGATCGCCTCGATACCGAACGACTCGAGTACCCCCAGCCTCCAGAGCAGCTCGTTCACCTTGGGCGTCCACCAGGTCAAGATCACGCTCCCGAACCCGATGGGCGGCGGACCGAACGAGACGCTGCCAACGGTTCAAGTCTCGGTGCTCGACAGCCAGGGCAATCCCGACCCGAACTACGACAGCGACGTCGTCCTGGCGCTCAACGGTGGGCTTGCGAGCGGCCAGAGCAACGGCGCCGCGCTCGCCGGAGCTGACGTCCAGGTCACCGGCGGCTCCGGCATGGCGAGCTTCACAACCTTGATGATCAGCAAGACCGGACAGAACTACTCGCTGACAGCCACGCTCTTGACCGACGCCGCCCCGCGCGACATCAGCGGCAAATTCAGCGTTGGCGACACCATCAAGTTCCTGACGCAGCCGCCCGCCTCCCCTCTGGCGGGTGTGCCCGGCGAGCCCCTCGGTGCGCCCCCCTTGACCAGCGACACTCCCACGCCCGTCCAGGTCGAAGTGGATGATTCCACCGGCCGGCCCGATGAAGTGTTCAACGGCGGTGTCGCGCTCATGCTCGCGCAGAACTCGTTCGGCGCGGCGATCTCCGGCGGCGTCGTGCAAGTTGCCAAAGGCACCGGGATCGCGACCTTCACCAAGCTGAGCGTCAACACAGTCGGCACGGGATACACCTTGATCGCCAGCCTCCCGAGCGATCAGGACACGGCCACGGTGACCAGCAACGCGTTCAACGTCGTGCCCCACGACCTCTTCTTCAAGCCGGTCCTCCCCGCGCCCGACAACAAAGCCGGCGTCACCGGCGCACCCCTGCACGGCGCAGCCCCAGACAATGCCCCGATCGAGGTCGACCCGCTCGACGCCGAGGGCAACGTGGATTCCAGTTACACCGGCTCGATCGCGCTCACGCTCAACATCATCGGTCAGACCAACACCGACGGCAAAGTCGCCACGTTGCTCGGCCCGACCGGGGCGCCGGTCCCCTCGATCGCGGTATCGGGCACCGCGGGCACGAGCGGCGTCCTCTTCCCGAATGTGATCATCAGTGAGCCCGGCCGCTATTCGCTCACCGCAACCGCCAAGGAGCCGGGTGCCCCTGCCGCCGGCACCATTACGGACACCAGCGGTCAGTTCATCATCGGCAGCGACACCCCCGTCATCGAATCCGATCCGCCCAAATACATCGGCTCGAACGAGTCGTTCGGCTCGCCCATCATCGTCGACGTCCAGAATAACGCGGGCCAGGTCGACACGGACTTCACCGGCAATGTCACGATGACGATCGTCGGCCTCTCGAACTCGGGCCAGACACCGGCGTTGGGCGGCCAGGTCACGCAACCGGCCAAGGCAGGCGTCGCAACCTTCAGCGGCCTGACAGTCAACCTTCTGGGCGCAGGCTACGCGCTGGTCGCCAAAATGGTGGATGGCACGTCCAGCGACTCGAGCACCGCATTCTCGGTCGTCCCCGAGACGCTCAAATTCCTTCAGACCGAATTCCCCGACCCGGCCGGAGTCCCGGGACAACCGATCACCCCGGCAATCCAGTTGGGTGTCTACCTGCAAGCCGGCACCGACTCGAGCGGCCAGCCGAACCTGATACTCGACACGCAATTCAACAACGCCGGCAAACCGGTCACCCTGTCTCTGGGCGAAAACGCCGCCGGCGCGACGCTTCAGAACGCGAGCGGTGTCATTTCGGCCGGAATCATCACGTATAGCACTCTGTCCATCAGCAAGGCCAGCGGCGAGAACCCGGGGTACACGCTCATCCCCTCCGATGGCAACTCGAACGACATCGCCGTTCCCAGCCCACAGATCACCATCGCCAGCCACACCCTGTCGTTCGACTCAGCCTTCGAGCCGGTCGCCTCCGTGATCAACCAGCCAATGAACCAGACCATTGTGGTGAACGTCAATGACTTGAGCGGTGAGCCGGACACTAGTTACAACGGCCCAGTCACCCTCACGCTCGAGGGCGGCTCCCTCAGTGACCCCGACACCGGCGATGTCGTCCCATCCATCACGGTGAATGCCATCAGCGGCCGCGCGCACTTCTTTCACCCGATCGCGGCCACGGCGGGAACACTCCTCTTCGCGGCGAGCATCGACGAACCGGGCAAGCCCGACGCATACAGTACCGCCTTCCAGGTAACGGCCCCTGGCCCCGTCACGCAAAGCTTGCAGACGAATAGCACGGTCGTCACCGCGGGCCAGACCATCACCACAACAGACGTCCTCAACACGAATTCGTCCTCTCCCGTGCAAGTTCAGCCCTTGATCGCCGCACTCCCAGAGGTCCGCACGCTGGCACAAAAGAAGCCGAAGTCCAACGCCAAACCCACCGGCACCGTTCTCTTCGAGGAAGGCAGCGTGGTGCTCAAGCGCGTGAAGGTCCAGGTTGTCCACGGCGTCGCCGAGGCCAAGGCCAAGCTCAAGCTGACCGTCCCCGGACTCCAGACCATAAGCGCAGTCTACGAGCCCAGCGCCGCGAGCAAGAAACTCGGCTTGAGCGCCACCACAGTCTCGACAGTGATCAACGTCCTGCCCGCCCCACCCAAGAAAAGCAAGGGCAGCGGAAAACACTGACAGCGATCCTGCTAAGCGCTCCGACCAGTCGCCGCCCTCTCGATCGCCCGCCGCAACCCGCGAACACTCTTTTTGAGGGCCCCATTTCTGCGCCACATGCGCCACAGCCTTGCGGCGCCAGGACTTACGTGTGGCGCAGGAATAATCGGTGCGCACGAATCCAACGCAACTCGATACCGGCCTTCTCGATAGGTGTGGCGCAGGAATAATCGCTACTCCCACCTCACGAGCACCCCAGTATCAATCAAAGATCGAAAAATGGTTAATCAGTGTTGATATGTCATGTTCAGTTCCGTTTGGTACAAACAGCACCCAAAGAACTGCAACCACTCACTGCACCGTATCCCCGCGACGCAACCAGCCGTCGCCAATGCCTTCGAAGTGGCCGAACACCCAATCCACGTTCTCGGCCAGAATCGTGAACTCAGCGCCGTCCTTGAGCGGCTGGTCAAAAGCCGGCTCGTAATCCTTGCCAATCCCCTTCCGGGCAATCGTCTCCGCGGTCACAACGCCATGCCGCGACCACGCGATGTCCGCATACGCGAGGCCCGCGTCGACAGCCAGCACCGTTCCGCACGCAACGAGCCCGGCGCTGATCCAGTAGACCCGCGGCCATCGCCGAAAAACCGCCGCGGCCGACAACAGAGCCGCCGCCACATACGCGGCGAACGCGCTGTATGCCTTCTCGGGAAACGACAGCCACTCGCTCCAGAACAGCACGTGCGTCCACAACGGCGGAGCCGGTTCGGGTAAGTGCCCGGGCGCGGCCGAGATGGCCTGCTGCAAGTTGGCCAGAAGGTACTGATCACGCGGGCGGTACGGAATCGCCTTGCGGTACGCCGCGATCGCCCGGCCATATTCCCCCGCGCGGACGTACGCATTCCCGAGGTTGTAGTACACCGCTCCGTTGCGAAACCCATCGGCCAGCAGTGATTCCAGAAGCGCAGCCGACTCGCGATAATCCTGCGGCGTCTTGGCGGCGTCGAACATCTCGAGCGCGCGAATAAACGTTCGCTGCCGTGCCCCGTTATCCGCAGCGACAGCTTCCACCGCAAGCATTGCCAAGAGTACGATCACCGCAGGACCAGCCTTGCGCATCACACCCGCGCCCCGTTGCGTCCCAGGTGGCGCGCCAGACTCTGAATGAGTCTCTCAGCCGACTCGATCATCGCCGGGGTTTCGGTCGTGACTCCTGACCCATATTCCGCTGATTCGATCGCACCCAGCAAATCCGACAGACCGTTCCTCAGCTCGGCCGGAACGCCTGCCTCCGCAAGCGCCCCGTCCGCTTCCGACGCCGTCAACCCCTCCGCCACAATGTTGCGCAAGTCCGCCACTAACCCGAACAGCGCCGATCGAACAGCCCGGAGTGCGCCCAGCGATTGCCCCTCCGCAAGCGCCTTGCGCGCCTCCGCGATCCTGCCGTTCGCCGTGCGCCGCGCATTCCGCTTTCGCTGCCACAGCAGATCCCCCGACCTCCGCCGATGGAGAGCGACGAACGCCATGAGACAACCCACCACGCACCACGTTAAAGCCGCCCCACCCGCAAGTGCGATGACATTCACCCGCTGATCAAACAGCTCGGTTGGATCAGTCACGTTATGAAAAAGCCCATGTGCCTCCGCCTTGATCGCCTCATTTGCTCCACCTCCGACCGCCCCGACCAGCTCGCCCGGCTTCAGTTGACTAGATTCCGTTACCGAAAGAGCAATCGGCTCCGTCGCGATCTCGGAAAACAACTCGGTATCAGGATTGAAAATGGTGAGATTGAGTGCAGGCACTCCGACTCCGGCTCTCTTGGGCCGCAGCGCATACTCGAATCGCTTGGTCGCCCCTTCCGTGTGCCCCGTGGGGTTCTTGTCAATGATCTCGAAGTCGGCCGCAAGCTTTGCGTTTGCCTCGAGGTTCGGCGCCGAGATCAAGTCAAGCGAGCCGCTCCCTTGCCCACGCTCGATGTCAAGCCGCAGAGTCAGCGGATCGCCCACCCGAAGCGTGTTTGGGCTCGCGGCCGCCGTCACGCGATAGCTCCCGATCCCGCCGCAAAAAGTCGCCGGCCGCGGCGAGGGCACCTCGCGCACTTCCACCGTCACGGCCGGAGCAACCGCGACCAGCCGGCGGCCGGTGTATCGGCCCCCTTCGTTCCCGTCGACGAACGACCCTTTCACGACCCCCGGCCCGATCGTGTACGTCCCTGCCTTCTCGGGAATGAGCCTGCGCTTCAGCTCGTAAACGAAGTAATTGACCTCCTCGGCGTCGCGCCCCTTCCGCCGCTCGCGCCCCTGAAAAAGCCCAAAAACCGCCGGCCGCGGGCCTTCTAAGAACGAGCCGCTTCGCATCGTGATGTCATTCAGCGTGAACCCGACCCCATCCTCGGCGAGGAGATTCTGCAGCCAGCGCGCTTTATCCTGGCCGGAGAAGCCTGCCGGCAGCTCGACCCAGTTGACATTGATGTGCGGTGGATCGTGCCGCAGCGGTGTGAGCGGGTCGCGCTCCGGATCATCCGGCAACGGCCGCACCAGCACCTTGAGCGCCACCTCCAGCGGCTGCGTCGGATAAACCTTCGCGTGATCCGTCTTCATCTCGGGGATGACCAGGTCTTGTTCCGCCGGCGCAATGACGTTGAGCGGAAGAGCACGCCCCGTCAGCGTCTTCCCGTCAATTGTCACCGTCGGCGCCGGGATCACCTGCTTCCCGGTCCGCTTGGGCGTCAACCGGTAGCGATAGAAGTGAGTCAGCGTTGTCTGCCGGCTGACCCTGCCGCCGATGATGGTCATCGACGTCGAATTCCGCGAATCGTCGCCGTTGGCGACGACGTCGAAGCTCCCTCGCGCCGAGCTAAGGTCCGGCGGAGACGGATTCTTCACGTTGCGAATCTCGACGACGTAGTCGACGCTCTCGCCAATGAAGACGTCGGTCGCACCCGCCTCGACCGCAATCTCCGGCTCATCGTCGGCAATCGCCTGCACAGCGATCACCCAGAAAACGATCGCCGCCAGCCCGGTTTTTCCCAAGCGCGCTCTTGCCATCACCAGTCCTTCTCCACGGGCGCTCTCCCGATCACGCGTGCCTTCATCTGCCGGTCCCGCTCGCGCTTCTCTTGCTGCCGCTCACGCACCCTGCGCAGCGCCTCCTCGATCTGATCCTGCGACATCTCCTGCTTCCGCTCCTGTTTGTCTTCACCGGAGCTGCTCTGGTCTTCCTGCTTCTTTTTTTCATGATCCTTCTTCCGCTGGTCTTTTTTTTCCTGGTCTTTCTTCTGTTGTTCGTCCTTCTTCTTCTCCTGGTCCTTCTGGCCCTGTTTCTTCTGTTCGTCTTTTTTCTTCTCCTGGTCTTTCTGATCTTGTTTCTGCTGCTCGTCTTTCTGGTCCTTCTGGTCCTGATTCTGCTGCTCGTCCTTTTTCTTGTCCTGGTTCTGCTGATCCTGTTTCGGCTGCTCGTCGGGCGGCTGTGCTTTCTGTAGTTCCTCAAGGATCTTCCGCGCCTCCTCAGCCGGCGGGTAGGCCGCAGCGCGGTCCTTCAGTTTAAGCGCTTTCGCCGCTCGCTCCATCTGCCCGGCCGCCTTGGGTGCTAGCTCGATCGCTTTCTCATAGCCCGCCTTGATCGTCTCGGGATCAACAGCTTTTGGCTTCTCGTCCGGCGCGTCCTTCGAGCTGTCTTTACCAGTGCTCGGCTTGTCAGCCTCCTTCGGTGCGACCGCCGCCGGCTGCTCCTTGAGCCGCGCGAGCTCCGCCTCGGCCTTGAGCTTGAGCAGTTGCGTCCGGCGCTGTGTGCGATCCTGTGTTTCAGCGAGTCGCGCCAGATCTTCATTGTCGGCGCCGAGCACCGGACGGCCGCCACTCGCTTGAGCATTCTCCGATCCAGTACCGCTCTTCTCACGATCCGGCGCCTTTTTCTTCGCGGCCTTCTCGTCCGCGTCTTTCGATTCGGGTGCAGCCGCCCCTTGTAGCGCGCCGGCGATCTGCGTCTGATCGGCCAGATCTCGCGCCAGGAGCGGATGGAACGGAATCACCGCATCCCAGATTCGTTCCAGCTCCTCAATCGCCGACTGCTGGTCCGTCGCGGCGGCTTCCGCTAGCCGCGACAGAAGCTTGCTTCCCGCTGAATGCATCTTCTCGCCCGCGGCGTCGGCCCACCCCTGCAAGAGCGCAATCCCCTTCTCGAGCTCCTGCGACCCACCCTGCGCCCCGCGCCGGTCCCGCCCTGAGCGGGCTGCAACTCGGCCTTGATCTTCTCCTTGAGCGGCAAGATCTCCTCCTGAAGCTCGTCCTGTACGCGCTTCAGCTCAGCAAACGCGTCCGCGGTGGCCGTTCCCGGCAGCGACTTCGCTGATTCGCGCAAAGCACGCTGTGTTTCAATCAAGAATTCGAGAAAGGCAACGAGGTTCGTCTCCCGGCGTCTCTTCTCTCGATCGTAAGCCTGCCACTTGTCGCCGTAGTACTTTATCCATTGTCGCACCAGCTCGATGTCGCGCCGGGCGCGCGAGTTCTCCGGCTGCAGCTCCAAACTATGACGAAATGAGGCCGCCGCCGCCTTGAGCTGATCGACAATCTCCTGCCGCTTCTCGGGTGCCACGGTCTCGGGATGCTCACCCGCCAGCTTGCGCGCCTCCTCCGAAGCCAGAGTCCCGAGGTTGAAGTGCGCCGCCGCCGCCAGCGACTTCTCGTGTGCCAGCCCGGCTTGCAAGTAGCATTCGCGCGCGTGCGCCACGTCCCCCTTGCGATGTGATGCACACGCTTCGTCAAAAGCCGCAATCGCCGACTTGCCAGCATCGCTGCGCCCGAATTGCTCGCGGGCCTGCGCGAACCTCTCCCGCGCCTTATCAAAATCATCCGCGCGATACAGCCGCAACCCATCCCGAACCGCCGCGTCCGGTTTATCAGCCCGGCTGATTCCCGTGAGCAAGACACACACAGCGATAGCCCCGGCGAAGGGCAGGGCGGTCTCGTGTGTTTTCGCCGCGGTTCGTCCGCGCACGGCCGGGCGCCCCTCGAGCCCCTGCGCCCCAGCCGTCTTCACAACCGAATAGGGCCGAGTAAACAGATCGGCAAAGAGCGCCAACAGCGAAAGCGCCAGGAAGATCTGAAACCGCTCGGCACGGCGAATCCTGGTACGACTTTCCGTGTCGTCGCCGCCGCGGCCGTGAAGATGATTCGTGTACAGCTCGCCCAGATCGTATGCACGCGTTCCCACCGGGACATACACGCCCGACGTCTTGAGCGCAATGTCCTTGAGCAGCGTCCCGTCCAGCTTGCTCCACACCTGCTGGCCTTCGTATTCAACGTATGATTTCGACGCAGCCCCCTGCGGTATCCGAGCGCCCTGAGTCGCATCCCCCAGGCCGACAGTGAAAATCGTCACGTGCCGCTCGGCGGCCGTCGCCGCCGCCTCGAGCGGATACGACTGCTGGTCATCGCCGTCGGTGATCAAGAGAATCGCCTGATCGCGCTCCGTTTTGGCATGAAACACTTCGAGTGCCTTGCGAATCGCGTCGCCGATCGCCGTTCCACCGCGCAGAGCGCTCCCCGGGTCCAGCTCGTCAAGCGATCGGCGAAAGGCGTCGTAGTCCACGGTGAGCGGGCATTTCACCACCGCTTGCCCCGCAAACGCGATCAGCCCCACCCGCTCCCCTTCCAGCCGGTTCAGAAGCGCCGCCACGTCGGCCTTGGCACGTCCAAGCCTGCTGGGTGGCACATCCTGGGCGAGCATCGACCGCGACACGTCGATCAGCACGTAAAGGTCGCTCCCGCGCGGAACGACTTCCTCGACCTGATTGCCGAACTGCGGGCCGGCAAGCGCAGCCAGGCCCGTCACAATCGCAGTCTCGCGAAACAAGAGCTTGAACCAGAATCTCGCCCGCGAATCCGCCGGCAAGATCCGCGACCGCATCGCCTGCGCCACAAACGCGTCGGCCGCCCGTTGCCGGCGCCGCCGCGAGTAAAGCGACAGCAAGAGCCATCCCGCCGCCATCGGCAAGATCAGATACAGCCATCCCGGATGCTGCCATTTCCAGTCCATTTGGTGATCGGTCCTCTTTTCTTTACGGCAACGAGCGAAACCGCGTTTCCGCGAGCACGCCGACCAGAAGTATGAGCGCCAGACCTGTTCCGGCGAACCACGGAAACAGCTCAGTATATTCGGAATACTTCGTTTCCTCGAACTTCGATTTCTCCAGCTTATCGATCTGAGCATAAACCTGGACGAGGCCCTCGGTGTCCTCCGCGTGAAAATACTCCCCGCGCCCGGTCTTGGCCATATCGCGCAACAACTCTTCGTCGATCCGAAACTGCGCCGGAACGAGCACCTTGTTTCCAAACTCGTCTTCCTGCGGAATCGGCACGGTGCCGCTATGCCCGATGCCGATTGTGTACACCCGGATTCCAGAATCCGCCGCGATCTGCGCCGACTCGCGCGGCTCGACCACCCCCGCGTTGTTGTCGCCGTCGGTCAGCAGCACGAGCACCTTGCTCTTGGCCCGCGCCCGCGCAGCCGGTCCACGCCCACCGCCACGCCGTCGCCGATTGCCGTCGCCATCTCCTCGCGCAGTGCCTCGGCGTTGATCATCCGCCCCTGACTGTCGCGCACGGGCTTGGGCGTCTCGAGCCCCGCTACAATGTCCGCAAGCGCGCCATGATCGAGCGTGAGCGGACACTTGCTGTCGGCAAATCCCCCGAAGGCAACCAGCCCGACAAGATCATCCGTCCGGCCCGCCAGTCCCATCGCGCGCGAGCCCAGCACAAACTCCTTGACCACGTGCTTCACCGCCGTCAGCCGGCTCACGTCGTGGCCCTCGAGCTGGAAGTCGAGCGCTTCCATCGACCCGGACACGTCGAGCACGATCTCGATCGCAATCCCCTCGCCCGAGATCCGCGATTCCGCCTTGCTCGCCTGCGGCCGTGCGAGCGCGGCGACCACCAGGCACAAGCC
Organism: uncultured Planctomycetota bacterium; assembly: GCA_963823665.1. Taxonomy (GTDB): domain Bacteria; phylum Planctomycetota; class Planctomycetia; order Isosphaerales; family Isosphaeraceae; genus CAVXHV01. Next base: position 764,479 of record CAWGMQ010000005.1, on the reverse strand, counting down.
CAGTCCATACACATAGGGCAAGAAGTGCCTCACGCGCTGCGCCGTCGTGACCGGCAGATCCTTGAGATCAGCCACGCTCGAAAAAACCGCGGCCGCCCGCGTCCGCGAACGAAATCGCCACCACAGAGCAGCGAGCGCGACAGGCGCCACCAGCAGCCAGAACATAGAATAAAGACGAAGCGTATTCACGGATTCGATCTTCCTCCTCTTGGTTCCACTCAGGCTGAGTTCGCGGCCGCGCCGGCCATCGCCGCCTCGCGCGCCGGCTCCAGGCCCACAAACTCATGTGCCCGCGCAATGGCTTCCTCGATCTGGCCTTCGTCAGGTGTTTGCCCGGCATACTTGATCAAGTCAGCCGCTTCCAGAAACTCCGCCAGCCGGATGCCCCGCTCGCGCGAAAACGCCTGCCGGGAGCGCATGTCGCGCAAGAATTCCTCGGTTGTCTGCTCGGGCGCCCGCATGCCCGTCGTGTCTTCAACATACTGCCGCACGATCCCCGTAAGCCGCAAATAAAACTCCTTGAAGAGCCCCCGCCCCGGCAGGTTCTCCGAGAGCAGAAGCGCCAGCGCCTGCCGTGCGATCTCTTCAGGCGAAAGCCGCGGTGCCTCGGCCACCCGCCGCTTGCGCCGGCGGAACAGCAGCACGCCGCCCACGATCGCCAGCACCCCGGCCGCCACCGCCGCGATCACCCACGCCGTCGCCGAGACCTGCGGAACCGATTGCGGCGGCACCATCGGTTCCAGATTCGCCAGGCTCGGGGCTTCATTACCCAGCTCCGATGTGACATTTACCTCCAGTGGCTCGGTCTCGATCAACACCGGCTCCGCCTTCGCTTCCGAATTGGCCCTCTTGTCCACGAACTCAATCGACACCGAGCGAATCAGGTGCTTGCCGGCGTGCGCAGGCTCGAGCTCGTAGTGGAATCGGCGAGTGTTCGGGGCCCCCGGTTCCGCCCGCCGCTCCGTATAATCGCGAATGAGAAAATCGCCCACCGCCTGCCCGAACGCCGGCGGTTTGATCTCGACGTTGGCCTGCCCCTCGACCGTCACGTCCATCTCCACCAGATCCGAAAGCCGCGGCTCGCGCGGAGTCACCCGCACCGAAAGCTTCACCGGCCCCTTCCGAGCGCTCCGCTCGATTGCGTTGCCGGTCGATGCACCGGAATCGCCCCCTTTCCGCCCCATCCCCCCGCACCCGGCTAGAGCGACAGCGCCACTGAGAACGCAGACCGCCAACAGCCGCCGCTTTCGCCCCCTTGCAAATACCCCAACCTTTCTCCCCCTTGCAAAGGGGGGGCAAGGGGGGTGAAAGGCGTCACCCGCCAGTGATCCGAAAGACGCGCCGGGCGCAAGCGGAGACCCCGCGCCCACCTTTCCCCCCCTTGCAAAGGGGGGGCCAGGGGGGGTGCAGCCAAACCCGTAGCCGCCACATCTCTCGACCGCGCAACCCCAACCGATCACCATCGCCGCCCCCAGTCCTCCGCCCTCCGTCCTCCCGATACCCCCCCTCATCGTTGCCGCTCCCGCATTCGAAAGAACTTCTGCAAGCTATTGGCATAAGGCCGATCCGTGCGAATCTCAAGCCGGTCAACATTTGCCCGTCGCAGCCAGCCGGCCAGCCTCTGTTCCCGTTCGCGGGCCGTCTTCGCAAACAGCGCCCGCACTTTCGGGTGCCGCGTATCCAGATCCACCAGCTCGTCCGTCTCGGCGTCGCGCAAGGTCAGGAACCCCACGTCGGGAAGGCTCGATTCGCGCGGGTCCTCCATCGTGACGGCAATACAATCATGCCGCTGGTTGGCAATAGCCAGCGCGCGCGAGCAATCCGGTCCCAGAAAATCGCTCATCACGAACACGACGCACCGCCGCCGCTGCACGCGCCCCAGAAACTCGAGTGCCTTGGAAATATCTGTCTGCGCCTTGACCGGCTCGGTCGCCAGCAGCTCGCGAATCAGCCTGAGTACATTGGCCCGCCCCTTGCGTGGCGGAATGTACTTCACGACGTCATCGGTGAAAAACAGCAGGCCGACCTTGTCGTTGTTCTTGAGCGCCGTGAACATGAGCACGGCCGCCACTTCCACGGCCGTCTCCATCTTGCTCAGCCGGCATGAGCCAAACGAGCCCGACGCCGAGATGTCCACCGCCAGCAGCACCGTGAGCTCGCGTTCTTCGCAAAATGTCTTGATATAAGGCGAGCCTGTCCGCGCGGTGACGTTCCAGTCGATGCTGCGGATCTCATCGCCGGGTACGTACTCGCGCACCGCGTCGAACTCCATCCCGCGTCCCTTGAAGACGCTGAGATACTCGCCCGCCAGCAGGTCGTTCACCTGCCGCCGCGCCACGATCTGGATGCGCCGCACTTCTTTCAACACGTCTTCAAGTTGTCGAGTCGCCATGGCACTCTGTGTGTGAAGTCATGTCATCTCAGGGCACGGGTACCGATTCCAGCACCTTGCGGACGACGTCGTCAGACGTGGTCTCCTCGGCTTCGGCCTCATAAGTCAGAATCACTCGATGCCGCAAAATGTCGAGCGCCACGTCCTTCACATCCTGCGGGGTGACATACCCGCGCCCGACCAGAAACGCATTGGCGCGCGCGGCCAGGCAGAGGTTGATCGACGCCCTCGGCGACGCCCCATACTCGATGAGCGGCTTCAACTCGCTCAGCTTGTACTTCTCGGGATACCGGGTTGCGGAAACCAGGTCCAGAACGTAGTCCTTCACCTTGTCGTCGAGATAGATCGTGGCGGCCGTTCGTTTCATCTCGGCGAGTTGTCCCGGATCGAGCACCGGCTGCACTTCGCGCCTCAGGTCATCAAGCACCGAATCCACAACCTTGCGCTCGTCGCTCATGCTGGGATACCCGATCACCACCTTCAGCATGAACCGATCGACCTGCGCTTCCGGCAGCGGGTAAGTTCCCTCCTGCTCGATCGGATTCTGCGTGGCCAGCACCAGAAACGGCTCCTCGAGCTTGTAAGTCTCATCGCCAATGGTCACCTGATGCTCCTGCATCGCCTCCAGCAGTGCCGACTGAACCTTCGATGGAGCACGGTTGATCTCATCAGCCAGGATGAGGTTCGCGAAGATCGGCCCCTTCCGCGTGCTGAAGATACCTTCCCGCGGGTTATAGATGAGCGTGCCGATCAGGTCCGCCGGCAGCAGGTCGGGCGTGAACTGAATGCGGTTGAATTTGCAATGAATCGCCGAGGCAAGCGCCTTGATCGTGGTGGTCTTGGCCAGGCCCGGCACCCCCTCGAGCAACACGTGCCCCCCGGTCAAGAGAGCAATCATCAGCCGCGAAAGCATCGCGTCCTGCCCGACGAGAACCTTGCGTACCTCCGATTTCACCCGCTCGAGCTGGTCCGAATACTTGAGTACCTGCTCCTTGATCTTTTGGATGTCAACGCTCATGTCGTCCGATCGTCTCCTCCACGCTTGATTTTCAACTCATTCGAGTGAAGCCCTCGCCAGCTCCCCGACCAGGAACTCCCGGCTACTTCGGCGATCAATCGATCGATCAGCCACGCGGTCTCTCCGGGCAGACTAATAGATAAACCCGGTTGCTTAGTGATACGCAAGCCTCGACGCTCCAGTTCGCCCACGCCGGCTGTCTCGGCGCCAACCGTTGAAGATTAACACAACGACCTCTTTTTTTCCGTTTGGCCATAGTGTACACATCAGAGTTTTCCGATGGCAATTTCCGATGGCATTTGCCACTCGGTTGTTCACGCCGAGAAGACCAACGAATGTATTTTCGATCCCATGACTCTGATTCAACTTGCGGAGCAGCTCTCGGATCGTCTAATGGCAATACTTTGCCTCGCAAAGTGGCAAAAAGTGGCAATACTTGGACGGGGTTCAAGCATCAGTACACTAGTGAAAATCGGCGGGGATCCTGAACTCGTTCCGACTCGGACAACCCAGCAGATCTTCCGCCACACTCCGACGGCGCTCCGGGGACGGTTGACGCCAAAGGCCCCGTCGCCAGCCACGCGCACACGGGTGTCCGCCCACGCCGGAACAAAACTTCGACCAGCGCTGTCACTGCCTGAGGTTGTCAATGTTCTATCCCCTCATGTTGCCGATCGAGGTCACGCCCTCGTTAATGAGCGAATTCCTCCGGCCCGCGGATGTAGCTCGAGAGCGCCCGCGGCGCCGTGGGCCGGCGTTCATCCCGTCACAACACGCCGCCACAGAGCGCACTCCCTCACTGAGAATATGCGGCGACTTTGCGGATTCCGCCGCCTTTCGACCAGGAAATCTCCAGAAAGTTTCCGGGTTCCACCGACTAGATCGGTTGCGGAAGATAATTCCCTCAGCATCTGCGCACCGTCGCACAAAGCCCCGGCCATACAGCCGCGCCGACTGCACTACCGGGCCGCCGGGTATGGTACGATTGGGACCCGCGGGCTTGACGTTCGATGGCTCAACGGGCCGGCACTGATGACGTGCGCCCTTCACTTCACATTGTTTGCAAGATCGTGGAGGGAACAGTCGTGGTAGTCTCGAGGGGCCTCGCAATCGTCTCGATGTGGTGCGCGCTCATCGCAGTCGAGGCCCAGTCGTGTAGGGCGCTCGGTCAAGAAAACAAGGCTGGTACCGCCGCCAGCCAAACCGGGCGAGACCAGCCAATCCCGCGACGTCAGTACGTCGCGAGTGGCTCCATCTCGGAGTTAGTGCTCGTCCCGGCCGTCTGCGAGGAGTTGAAGATCTCGACCAAGCAGCGCCAGGTGATCCTCGACGCCGAACACCTGGTCGTCAGCGTCGGAGAAATCGGGCAAATCCACGTGTCGCTCCGCAATGCCCGGTTGGCTCTCGAGCGGGCCGTGCAATCGGGAGACCCAAGGCAGTTTGGCAAGGCCCAACGGGAGCTGGCCGTGGCCACGAATCGTCAGGCCAGGGCCACCGAGGCGTGCGACGAGTCGGTCCGGGCGCTGCTCACACCGGCCCAGAACGAGCGACTGGTCCAGATCATGCTCCGCCAGGAGGGAATCCGCGCGGTTACTCGTCCTGATGTCGCCGAAAATGTCGGCATGACAAAAGAACAAATCGCGCAATTCCACGGGATTCTGGCAGAACGTGAGGCGGAGGTCGAAGCGGCGCAGGCTGCTGAACGCGCCACTCCGGAAGCCCAGGCACGACTCGCCGAATGGAGTCGCGTGGTCAAGAAGCATCAGAATCATGAGACGCTCAACGACCAGGATCTGCGCGTGCTCGCGGAAAGCAACAAACGGGCGAAGGTGCGAGGGGAGGAGCTCGATCGATTCGAGCAGACCACCGATGCGCTGCTTACCAGGGTGCTCACCCCGCCCCAGCAACGGCGGCTCAGCGCGTTGTTCGGCCCCGATTTCGACCTCCACCTCCTGACGCGCAGAGCGCAGCCCAAGCCTGAACGGAAGCAGTCCAGTCGGCCCGACGCCAAGAAGGGCACGGACGTCGGCAAGGAAGGCGCACCGTCAAACGAAACGCGCACAGGACCGCATCGGTCCGCCCGTCACGCCTGAGGGCGCTGCACCCCTTTCCACAAAACCTCCAAGAATTCGTCCAGCCTGCGGTCGTTTCTGGGAACGTTCCCGTGGGCAAACGCGACTCCGAGCGCCCAGTCGTGTGCGAGGCTCAGGAGGAGACGCGCCAGCACGACTTCGTCCGAGATCGAAAGTTGCTGCCGACGCGCGAGTGAGGCCAGCCGATTTGCCAGGCCCTCCCGCAGCTCCACCGGGCCGCCGGGTACGGTGCGAGACAACGACTCCGGGTCAAACGACGGGTGCGTCATGACTCGAAGTGCCAGCGGGATGACCTCTGCGAAATAAGCCCCCAGCCGGTGGAGTACGGTCCTCAGGTATTCACGCGCATCGCCAGGAGGATCCTCAGGCCCGAGCAACTCATCAATCTCCGGACCCTGGGCGTGCATCGCAGCGAAGAAGAGGGCATCCTTGCTTCCAAAACGCCGGTAAAGAATCGGCTCCGATATGCCCGCGGCCTGAGCGATTTCCCGCGTCGTCGCAGTATGCCCGTGCTCGCGGAAGACGTTGCGCCAATCCGTAGGACGGCGTCATCAGAAATCGTCTTTGGGCGGCCCATGTGCCCCAGTCTAGGGCCGTAGTCCCCCGCATACCAGGCCGCCTCGACCGATGCCCGGAGCGACCGCCGGAAAACTATTGCGCTTGCCCGTGGACAAGTAAGTTAGCAGTCGCTAACATACGAACTCACTCGATTCGCGGGACATTCACGCCGATGGTTGCCGAGTCGGCGACACACGGCATGGCCTCGCACCTCAAGGAGACGCCGATCATGCGACGAAACACGCTCTGGTTTGGCACACTGCTGGTCTGCGGCATTTTCGCCCTGGCCGCTCGCCCGTCCTCGGCCGACGGCGGGAAAGACGATAAAGACAAAAAGGACAAGACATCGCTGTCCGGGTCGTGGGAGAAGAAGGATGCGGAGCCGAAGCTGAAGTTCACGACCGAGGGCGAGCTCACGATCTATCCTCACGGGGATAGCGCGAACATCCAGATCGAATGCTCCTACACCGTCACCAAGGAGGGTCTGGTCAAAGCCAAAGTCAAGAGCTTCGGCGGCGCCGAGAATGTGATCGAGAAGGTGAAGAATGTCGTGCCGGTCGGGACGGAGTTCAAGTTCAAATGGAAAGTCGACGGAGAAGCGGCGACGCTCAACGAAGTGGAGGGAGAGGATGCCCAGGCGGTTAAGGATCGCCTGGAAGGGGACTACGCCAAGAAGGATTGAACTGGCGGTGGCCCTATCCACTGGAAAATGAGCCGTTCTGAGGGACCGTTATCTCAATCGATGCCAGCCTACTTTCTCGCGGATTACGTCAACTTGGAGGAGCTGACGCAGGATTCATGGCCGTTCTCGGCCGACGGCCAAAGTCACTCGATGATCTGTTGATCAAGCAGAATTTCGACATACTTGTAATGAATTCTCCGTGATTTGCTGACCCCGGCCCTGATGCGCTGCAGCACTTCTTGAGAGTCGGTCGGCTGCATCGTCACGTGTCCGCCGCTCGCCAACGAATTCAATCCCTCAAGGGTGGCGATTCTCGTTTAGTTGTAAGCAACGCAGCTCTTGTGGCTGATATTTGGATGGTCACCAACATCAAGTAAACAGGCGTCTTCCTTATAGTCTTCATAAGTGGTCATGTGGTCATGCTGACCATGATTACCCGCAGCGGATCTCGTTCCGGATCCGAGATCACTACCCAGAGATGGCTATCAACGTTTCTGTCGCAGATATAGAAGGTACTACCGGCCTTCATGGCTCCGGACCGAATACGTCGTCAAAAATCTGCCGCGCGGTCTCATCACGCTCCACCGCTTCGACCATCTCCGGTCTGTTCTGGGCCTTCAGTATTTCCTGCCAAGGGATTGGACTGGCTCCGCCCTTGAAATTGTCGGCCCACTCTTTGTACGCATGGGTCAGCTCAGAAAGTTCCCAGTCGTCGATTTCGCGGTACCTGTTGGTGATGGCGTCGAGCTTCTCGACGATACCCTTGGAGAGTTCGCCACGGCCTGGATCGCGCAAGAGCTGGACCGCGTAGCCCTCGGTATGGATGAAGTCATCCCATTCGCCCGCCTTGGACCCGTTACCCTTGATCAAGTCGTAAACCGTGGAAAGGACCGGCCCGTTTTTCATCGCACAAGCCCGGTCCCCAGTGATTGACTCGCCGGTCTCCGCAAGCCACTCGCGGTCGCCAATGTAAAGTAGCTTGAGCAGACGAAGATAACTCATTTTCTTGCAGTCGAGCCTGAGCAGATACGCGCTCGCCTGTAGTGCGCGATCAAAGTTGAACCGAAACTGCATTGAGCCCTCCCTCCTTCCTCTACTGATCAATAATGAACTGGGCACCGTGTTGCGGTCAATCCGCCGAAGGTGTAAGGCCACGAATACGCCAGGCACCCGCGGAAGGCAGAGCCCCCGATTTCATCAGCCCAATCTGACCCCAACCAGCTCAACCGCTTCCTTCGTCGCGACGGGCGCCAACCAAAAAAATGTCGCTCTCGGCAATATCGGCCGATAATCACGATGTCCGGCGTCGTCTTTTTCAACCGCGCCTCGGCGTGTCCACGGCTCAGGATGGGCCCGATCCATGCGAAGAACCGCGCTGGCCCTCCTCGTCGCGATCGTCGTCGCACTCCCCTTGGGTTGCGACGGCGCTCGAGCCACGAGGATGCCGGCAACACGCGCGTTCATCGACCTCATGCGCCGGCCAGGCGAAATCCACGGGCACAATGACCAGAATCTGGAGCGCTCGATTCTGAGTCGCGAGCCTCCCGTCGGTTTCGACGGAGCCGCCGGCGCGCTCGGCGACCATTTCGACTCGCATCCCGGCCCCGAGCTCGCCTTCATCCTGGCGGCCCAATCATGCCGCCGCGCCCGTGCCCTCGAATGTCAATCGTGGGCGCGAGCCATCGCACTCCATCGCGACGCGGCCGCCTACGCCTTGCTCGCGCTCGAGGGACCCCAACCAATCGGTCCCAAAGCCAGAGATATCCACAACGCCGCCGTGGCGCGCCTGCTCGCTCTCGCCCAGAAAGGGCCGATCGTCGGCAAATCGTCCGCTCGAACCGACTGGCGCGCGACCCTGTCTGAGCTCGGCATCGCAACGGTGGGGACGACCCGCCTGCTTGCTCCGGAGCGGATCTGTTCTATCGTCAGCGCCTGTGAGTACCACGTCTCCGGGCTTTCCCACCACTACGGTTCCGACGGCCTCGGTGTGCCCTGCGTCGCCCTGTGGCCTCCGGACCGCGATCGCCAAGCCCGTGTGCCGGAGGACCGATTCTTCCCTGGCGACGTGGCGACGCCGGCCACCGCCGTGCTGAGTGTCGGCGCCCTGGGGACAGGCGGGCCGTGGCACGATCGTTCCTTGACGCTCAACCTTCTCGACCCGTTCGACTTCCAGGCCGTCGAGTCAGGCGGCAAGATGTGGCCGCTCGCGGCAGACCGCACTGTCGCGCTCGCCGTCCAGGTCGATCGCGACCGTGCATTACACCTTGCGGCTCTGACCGGGGTCCTGTCCTCGGACCTCGGGCGGTTCGAGGAGGGCCTCTACCTGCTCCGTCCCTACAGCCGCGGTAAGATCCCGGTGGTGCTCGTTCACGGGCTCTTGTCGAGCCCGTTGCCATGGGCCGAAACGTACAATGAGTTGTGCAACGATCCCGACCTGGCCGACCACTATCAGTTCTGGATGTTCCTCTATGCCTCGGGTGAGCCGATCCCGGTGGCTGCTTCCCACCTGCGAGCGAGCTTGCGCGAGGCAATGGCCATCTTTGATCCATCAGGCTCGGATTCCGCCCTCCAGCAGATGGTGGTCGTGGGGCACAGCCAGGGTGGGCTGCTCACCAAGACCCTCGCACAGGATTCGGGGCTGGCTGTCTGGGACGCGATCGTCAATGTTCCGTACCCGGCCTCGCGGATTTCCCCCGAAGCCCACGCACTCCTGGAACGCGCCCTGATCTTCCGGCCCGAGCCTTATGTGCGCCGCCTTGTCTTCATCGCGACACCACATGGCGGCAGCCCCATGGCCGACGGTCCCCTCGGTCGGCTCGGTCTGGCACTCTCGCGACCGCAGGGCACCACCGCACGAATCGGCGATGAGCTCGAGGCTGCCTACGGACCAAATAGCTACAACGGAGGACTGCGCGGCGAGACATTCAGCCTGCGTAACTTGCGTCCATCGAGCCGGGTCATCCAGGCCTTGCGCCAGATCCCTGTAGCCGCGAGCGTGCCCCACCATTCAATCGTGCTCCAGCTCCGCCATCCCACGCTCCACGGGCGTGGCGACGGCGTGGTTCCCTACGAGAGTGCACACCTGGTGTCAGCCTCCTCGGAAGTGCTCGTCCCGGGCTTCCACGTCCAGCTCAGCAAGCCAGGCGTGACCGACGAGCTCCGCCGCATTCTACGGCTTCACCTCCAGGAGACACGAACTGCCTTCCCACCCGCTACCGAAGAAGCGATGAGCTACTGAAGCGGTGATCGGCAGGGTGATGCCCGGGTCGGTGATGGGAACACTGTGCTCGCGGATCGAATCGGTTGTCGATCCCCAAGCAGGGCGTGATGAAATCGCGCGCTGCCGGTGTGCGCACGGTGGAAGAGCTCGCGCATCACTCACTCGAGGAGTGCGATCGGTTGGCCGAGGACGTGAGCGTGCACGCGCAGCGGGGTGCGATCCTGGAATCGGCCGCGGCTGGTGCCGCGGGGATGCTCGGCGCAGCGGTAAGCGGGCCCATTCTGCTGGCCGCTGCGATCCGCGCGATCCGGCGCATTGGTAACTGCTACGGCTACCCGCTTGCCACGGAGCGCGAACGATACTACGTACTGGGCGTATTGGAACTGGCGACGGCAGACGACGCGGAAACGCGGCAAAACATTCGTGCCCGGCTCTATTTCTTGATGCATGATCCCAAGACGGCGCCGCTGGAGCTTCAAGGATTGCGGTGCGAACTGGCCGAAGACCTTGTGCTCGAGGCCGTCCCGTTTCTGGGGGAAATCGCGACGGTGGTTCTGGACTACGCGTTCATGCGCCGCGTGGACACCGCGGCGCGGCGGGTGTTTCAAGAGCGGTGGCTGAGGCGGCGCGGCAAGGTGCTGGTGATTCCTCCGGCCCAGGACGTACCGCCGTCGCGAAGTTTTCCCGTCGTCTTCGAGGCAACGCGTGAGGTGCTTTACCTGGGAAGCTTTGGGCTGGGCTACCTGGCGACGTTACCGGTGGCGGCGGCCGGAGCGATGCTAAAACGATCGCTGCCCGAACCCGTCATTCGCGGTGCGACGGACGGGGCGCGCGACGCCGAAATTGCGGTTGATCGGCTGCGCGGGCAGATGGGCGAGGTGGCAGGATTGCCGGCGCCGCGTGCGGCGGTGTGATCCCCACTGTTCGTTCCACCCGCGGCAATGGAATAATCGACGGCGCGGACGCTTCGGGACGGCCCACCCGACTCCGAACACCCGAACGTGTTGCAACCGGGCCCCAGGTGAAAACGTGGCACGCTAGACAGCGAGTGCCAGCGCGATCGCAGTATTCGGACAAACGAGCATGATCGAACCCAGCGCCACGCCCGCCCCGGAAGCCCCTCCCTCCCCCCACGCCCTCGTACGCTACCTCCAGGACCGCAAGCCAATCCTCCGCGACCGCGCCCTGACCGTCCTCGCCACACTCCTCGTCCTGCTCCTCAGCCTCGCCGCCTGGCGCTATTACTCCCACTGGCGCCTCGGCCGGATCATCCTGACCAACGATGGCATACCACTACTCGCCCAGCTCCTGCCCGAATCCGGCGACGAGCCGTTGGCCGAACCGTTCGACGTCGTCGCACGCTCGACCCTGTCCTTGCCGGCGGGCGACTACCGGCTCCGCGTGAACGGAATCGGCCGTCTCGGTCAAACCTACCGGCTCGCCGTCAATCAAGGCGAGACCATCACCTATGAGCTCTCCCTCGACGAGGGCCGCCTGCTCAAGGCGGCTGGAGACCCACCGAACTGGGGCCCAGGCCAGCGGCCTCGCGACGAGCCGATGCCCTTTGCACCGGTCACCACAGCGCTGGAGCTGACGCCCGGCCGATTCGACATCCTCGAGTTCACCGGCCCAGCCGTCCTCCGCCGCGACGCCCGAACGGGCGAGCTCGTCTGGAACACGGCCAAGCCGAAAACGCCGTTTGGCCCCGGCCACGATCCCGGCCCCTGGTTCAACACATTCGGCCAAAACGGCTGGGCGCATCCACGTGATCGAGTCCGCGATCGACTGCAATGGTGACGGCACTCCCGATGTGCTCGTGGCGAGCGTCGCGGGCGGCGGATCGTTCATCGCCCTCTCGGGCCAGGATGGATCAATGCTCTGGAACTTTACCGCCGAGGTCGACGGCTCCGGCCGTCCGCTCGCGGAAAGCCCAGGCTCAGCCCGTCGGATGAAGCCCGCGGATCGACCAGGCGGTCTCATCGGTTTGCCCTCAGTCGGCGACTTGAACGGCGACGGCACCCCCGACCTGATCGCCACACTGGCCTTCCATGAGACCCCGTCAGAGGTCCAACAGCGCACCAAGAAACCGCCTTTACCCACGACCCCCGCCTTCTCTCGCCGAATCATCGTGGCGATCTCAGGCCGGTCCGGCCGCTCGTTGTGGACATTCGCGCTCGACCCCACGTTCGCGCATATCATCGTGCAGTACTGGGACAAGCCAGCCGCGTTCGTGCGCGGGAAGCGCTCCGCCCAGGTCGCGATCCTGGATGGCCCCACGCTGACCCTTCTCGACCCCGCCACCGGTCAGCCGCGATCCGCGCCGTTCGACCTGGGCTTCGGGCCCGTGCGCCCGCTCCAGTACGCCGATCTGACCGGTGACGGCGAGCCGGAGGTCATCGCGCTCGGGCAAGGGGCGTCGCCCCAACAGCAATCGCTGACGGCCTGTTCACTCGACACCGGAAAAACGCTATGGACCGTTCCGATCGCAGCGCGATACCCGCTGTCGCATGAGATGTTCCTTCGTCCAGAATGGCCATGGCTCATCGATCTCGATCGCGACGGCCAGAGCGAGGTGATCGTCCCTGACTCCGGCCCCTTGCCCCAGAAGGCCGCCTACCGCGGCCTCCGTGTTCTCTCCGGCAACTCTGGCCGTAGTCGCTGGTTCCGTCCGATGCAGCCCGAGACAAAAGCCGACGATCGCCTGGATAACCTCGTCGTCGCGCCCGACCTCGACGGCGACGGCTTTCGTGAGCTGATCACCGTCTCGCGATTCGACGGCCGATTCCCGCCCGCATCCCGATCCGATCCCCGAACCGAGCCCCAGCAAATCTACCTCGATGCCCTCTCGGGCCGCGATGGCCATCCGCTCTGGCACTGGCATGTAGACCTCCCGGAAGACAAGTTCACCGCGATCAGGCCGCCCCAGTGGTGGGGCCGCGGTCCCGACGGTTGGCCGCTCCTGGCGGTTCCGCTTGGCGGTCCCGAGCCCGGACGCGAATTCGCGCCCTACAATTCCTATTTCAATTCCCCAATCGTATACACCCTGGAAGCGTCGACGGGCCGAGAGCTGCACCAGGCGATGGGCCTGACCCGGATCGGCACCGCCGACCTCGACGGCGACGGCCTCCTCGACCTCTGGGGCTCCGCCGCCGGCGAGCTCCGCTCCGTCCGCGGCAATCCGCCCGAGGCGTGGCGGGCCTTCGGCTGGTTTCGTCCGGTGTCAACGGCCAACTTCACCCTGGGCCCGAACTCCGGGAGCGAGCCCGCGGATCTCGACGGCGATGGGATCGCCGATACCTTGAGCAATGGGCTGAACATCACGGGACCCTCGTTGAGCGGCCCCACCGGCAGCCGCACCGCCATCGCCCGCTCGGGACTTGACGGCCACGTGCTCTGGAAGACCGTGCTCGACCCGCCCTGGCTCTGGTTCTTGCCCGAGCCCGGCCGGTCCTACAGACTCGCCGCGTCTCCGCTTCCCTTGGGCGACTTCGACGGCGACGGCACCCCCGACGTCGTCGTCCAGAAATCTACCAATGACCAGGACGCAATCGGCCGGCAGCCGGCCTGCTTGCCGCTCCAGCTCCTCTCCGGCCGCGACGGCCGCCATCTCTGGACCGCCGGGCCGCTGCCGCTCGGTTTCGAGGCGCACGGTTTTTCAAACGTCTCCTGGTTTGGGCCCTGCGTGGTCGACGCCAATGTCTCGCCCGACCTGCTCGTGCTTCACCGTAGCCCGTTCGTGAAGCCAACGGCAACTGCGAAGCCCGCACCGATTTCGCCCTGGGGGCCGACCTTCCAGCGATTGGCCCGGGTCTCCGGGCGCACGGGCCGCATCGTCTGGGACATCCCCTTGGAAGAGCAGCCATCGACACCGTCGCCCGGCGAACCGTCGCCCGGACCGCCCAGGCTCGACGATCTTGATGGCGACGGCACGCTCGACGCTGCCGTCGTCATCCGCCGTTCCGTCCAGCCTGGACAAGCAGACTTCGAGCTCAAGGTCATCTCGCTCCATGATGCCGTGAACCGCTGGTCGCGGCTGATTCACTACGATGGATCTTATTCCGGGTACCCTGCGGTCGTAATTGCCACGGGAGCGCCTAATGAGCCAGCGACGCTTTTCGTCGAGGAATCGCCTGCGACAAGCACGAGCAACGAGCTGCTCGTGCACGCCTTGAACGGCCGCGATGGAGCCGAGCGCTGGACCTGGCGCAGCGGCCTCGGTGAGGGCGATCGCAAGGTATTCGGGGGCATCGACGGAATCGCGCTCGACCATACGAGAACAGACGCCGTATGCGTGACCTACAGCAACCACCGCCGCGAGGGCCGCATCGTGATCCTCGACCTCGACGGCAAGGAACGCGCCAGCCGTGCCTTGCCGCCCGAGCCCAAACCCACCAACTATTTCCCGCCCGTCGGCGACTACATGATCGATCTCGACGGCGACGGCCGCGACGAGTTGATCGTGTGGAACGACAACAAGCTCTACGCCTGGGGCAGCGACCTGAAAGACCGCTGGTCCTTCCCGACCGACGACATGTCGATCCTGCGCGTTTCTCGGCCGTACGCCGGCCGGCCGAGCACCTTGATCCTCCCTCCCTCGCGAGCCATCGACGGCATGACCGGCGAGCTGCGCTGGATCCACAAACCGTTCCCGCTCGCAAGCCGCCAGAGCGGCGAGCTGCTCGACCCCGGCAACTCGACACGCCTACCCCGGCTGATCTTCACGAGAAACAATCTGTCGGGAACAATCTGCCGGAACGCCCTGCCGGCGACGCCAAAAGGCGACTACCTTCCCCCCTCCGGCGCCACCCCGCCGCCCGGCCTCGCCCGCGACGACCCACGCTGGACGCGCGGCCTTCCCTGGACCAATCTCATGACCCCCCAGACAGCCCGCACCGGCCTGCTCGCCGTGCTCGGCCTGGCTCTCCTCAACGTCTTCGTGCCTTTGTCCCTCCTCTGGCTGGCCGCGCGCCGGCGCCCCTGGAGCCTGCGCGTCTTGATGGCCCTACCGGTAGCAGCCGCAGTCCCCCTGACAGCCTTTCAAGCCGTGGAGCCGCTACTCCCGGTCCCCTCAGCATCAACCCCGTTGCCATCGAGCCCCCTGGCCCTCTTCGCACTCGGCTCGGCCGCAGGCGTTCCACTCGTAGCGTTCGTCCTCGTCGTTGGACTGACCCTGTTCCGCAAGCGCTGGCGCACTCTGATCTTCCTGACCGGCTTCACGCTCCTGTCCTCCTTCACGATCGCGGCCATCTGGCTCTGGTTCGACATGCGAACCATGCCCCCGATCGAGCACTACAGCCGCTCCGGCAGCGAGCTGGCCCTCGTGCCAGGTGCGTGCGCTGCAAGTGTTCTCATGTTGATCATTTGGCTAACCCGCCAAACAAGCCGCTGGATCACCCGCCGCGCCACGAGGCCAAGCTGAGAGAAACGCGCCGCCGCGATCGCGCCGCCGCCCCCGACCCATTGTCGCCCTTCGCTCCGCGAAGGGACCTCATAGTCTGCCCCGCCGCCGCGCCATGAGGCCAAGCAGAGAGAGAGGCGCCGCAGAGGAGCGGGCGGAATATGAGGCTTTCGTGAACCTCGATGACTTTCTTTCGATCCTTCAGTTGAAAGCCCGTCGGCATCTGCATCCGAACGGCAGTTCCTGATGGATTCGGGCACCCGCGAACTCGTTCGCTCGCGAGCCGGCAATCGATGCGAGTATTGCCTGCTCCATCAGCGACATACATGTAGGGTTCGCCATCTGCGGACCTGAAATCGCGTATGAGCTCAAAACCCACCGCCGCCCCCCCAAAAATTCCTCCCCACCTCGCCTGGCGTGTTTCGCCCCTCACTGGTAATCTGTGGCCCCCCACCAAGTCCCGCATGAATGAATGCATCCCCGATCGATGCATGAAGTTGCCGGAACAAGGAATCCCATTCGAGCCCCCGCCTGGCAAATGACAAGTGAGCGAGGACTCGGTTCATCACACACAGGACGTATGTGCGATGTTCTGTACAAACTGCGGTGAAAAAGCCACCGGCCGTTTCTGTGCTTACTGCGGCACGTCCATCGTTTCAACCTGGTTGCCGGACGATGGCACAGACTCAAACTCAAATTCAGCCTCAACCTCAACCACCGTCGCCGACTGGCACGACGAATGTCGCTACCAGGTGTTGATCCATTTCCCCGAGGTCCGCGACCTGATCGCCAAGCACGGCCCTCCGATCCACAAGGGATTAACCAGTGAAGACATCCTGAAAATCTGTGACGTATTCACAAAACCGCTGACCGGCCTGCCGATCCCCATGAGCAAGTTGACGAGCGTGATCGCGCCGATCTCCGCGCGCCTGGGCATTCAAACCGGCATGTCGCGAAAGGAGTTCCTGCCATCCCCAGTCGGCAAGATGCTGGTAGCGGCAGTCTGCTCCCTCTCGCGCCGCGGCCGTCCCCTCAAAGAGGTGCATCAAGGCGAAAACGGCTGCGTGATCGAGGCAACCCTCCCGCAAGGCCTGCGTGCCCTTGAGGGCCAGATCACCCTGAGCATCGAGCGCCACCCGCACGGCACCCTGGTCGACGCCAAAGCCCAGATCCCCGGCCAGAAATACGATTGGGGTGTATCCAGAAAGTGCATCGATGAAATCTTCGACGACCTGCACGTGCTGTTGAACTGAGCTGGCGTGCACGGCCGGGAAGCTTTGCCGTCCGGCCAGTTGCGTAGGCGTTGAATCCAACGCTCCGCGAAGAAGTCGGAAAACACCGCACAAGACGGATCGATCGAACAGAAGCGACGACTCACCGTTTCTTTGAGACCTTGGCGAGCGCGGATCGGAGCCAAGTCCGGCAATGATCCAGCGTTTCTCGCTTGATCAAGTTCCCGTAGTGCAAAATCCGGCAGCGGTCGAAGAGAAGGCCTCCAGCTCGACTGTCTTCGTCCCACCGTTCGGCATTGATCCGGTGCGGTACCATGTAAAGTCGAATGGGCTCAACGACGAGTGGCTTGCGCATATAATTATGACAAAACGCAGCCGGTTGGAGTTTTGTCAGGTGCTCCCTCCAGTGGATCCCAGTTTTGCATTGCGCAAAGCCGACGAGGTTTCCCTGCCGCTCATCCTGGAAGCGTCGGAAGACGACCACATCCAGTTTGCCGTCTCCTGCGCCAGGCGACCACGCGTCAGGTTTCCAACCCATCCCTTCCTGTAGGTGGTCGCACAGCCCGTCGATCTTGGCTTGGAACGTGCGCTGCGATCCTGTCCTCGCTGTGCCGAACACGATGGCGTTCGAATGATCGGACCCCCCGCCCCAAAATTCCAGAAGCACATCGGCGCAAAGCCGTTCAAAGATCTTTGTCGGGTCCATCGGATGTTTCGCGCGAGCAGGCGAACTCATGTCGGACCGCGCAAGTACGAGGAGGAACAGATAGAGTAGTCCTGCATCCGGCTCGGCCGAATCGACACTCATCTTCTGTAAGACCTCACCATGTTCGATGAGCTCGAACGGATAGCAACTAATTCTGGGATGGGCATTGGCGGCGCACGCTCGGATGCGGTCGGCAATCTCGTCGAAAGCCTCCTCGGCACGCTCCCTGGCCTTTTGCTGTGATAGAGATCCATCGACGGTGATCGCTCGCGCGAGGTCCTCCCGGGAGATGTTGCCATCGGCCTTGAAGAGTGAACTGGCCTCGACCCAATCCGCATGTTCGACAACCTCGTCGTCGCCGGAAGCCACATACAAGAGGCTACTCATCGCACTCTTTTTCCCTGTCCAGCACCCGCTTCGCCTTCTTCCTCTTCTGCATCATTCCCGCCATCAGGTCGCTCGCAAGATCCTCGGTATCGCTGGCAAGCTTGAGCATCTCACTGTCGGTGGGGCTGAGCCCCGCGCTCAGTGTCCCGTGCGTTTTCCGGAGGTCCTCTTTCGATTGCCGGAGCGCCTCGCGGAAAGCTTGTCGTCGCCCGGGCTGATATCCTTGGCGAGGCCTAGTGGAAGTCCTTCACGTAGCGCTTCGACCCCGGCTTTGCTCATGAGCACGCTGTCGAGGATTTTCAGGTCGAGGTTCTGGGACTGGATCAGAGATGGCTTGTCACGGAGGCTATCGCCATAGAGCCAGGCGCAGACCTCGCCGAGCTGTTTGAGCCTGCTCTTTGGGACCGGCTCTCGCTCGGTCGTGCCCTTCGCATCAAACCCGAGAAAGCTTTTGAAGCCCGGATAGTCAAGCGCAGTATAGATGTAACTGAAATGGAATGACGGCTTGGACGTCTCCCGCCGATCGAACAGACCAGCCCTTTCGGCCTGATCGATCACCATCAGACCGCGATACATGCGTTCGACGGTCGAGTTACGATCGCCCACTTGGCGGGCAATGTCTTCAAGGGAAACCCCATAGTCATCATGCAGTGCCGCGATGTAACGCGCCTTGGAGTACGAGCTATAGCTCGAAGGTCCGTTGACGTGCTTGAACCCGAGGTAGCGCCAAACCTTTTTCCGCGTCGTGACCAAACCGGGAAGCGCCGCGAGCTCCTCCTGACGCTCTCTGTTGATCGGCGGAAGGTCAGTGGCTCGCAGACGCTCGCGGAGCGTTTCGTCCAGGAGAAGTTTCACGGCAGCTAATCGTCTGTTGCCCTCGATGACAACGTAGTTGTCACCCTCGTCTTCCAGCAGCAGCGGTTCGTGGATGAAATACCCGTTGTAGGTGATCGACATGGCGAGCTCCTCGATCGCCACCTTCTGCCAGAGTATCTTGAGTAGCTCGGACTGGCCGACGTCGGCCTGAACCCCGTACTCTGCGAGCCTCGGATTGCGCCAATCGAGCAGCAGCTTGTCGACGGGAAACCGTTCGTACGGTTCAGCCCTCTCGATCACCGGTTGCGGCAAAGGTACCATTGTCGCCATTCCGCCGATCCTATCATGTGATTCGTCACAGGAGGAGAGCGCCTCTTCGTTTTGACAGACGAATTGCGGCGACTGGATAAGTACTTCGCTTCCCACGAATTGGCGATCACAGGGCGCGAGCCTCCGGAGCGTCGAACACGATTGGGTCGCACTTCAGCGACCCGGCAACTCGACGGTGATCCCCACGAACCGAGCTCCTCTATGAGACACGATCAGCCAGACGCTATCAAGTCAACCGTGGGATCGACCTTGGATCGAATCCACTCGCCACCCCTGTGCCCACTGCGCCATGTCGGGAGCGACGCTCACTCTGCCGAGCAAAGGTTTCTGCGCCGACCGGAAATACGAATGTCGCTAACTGTCACGTACTCGGCACACCAACCTTCACGCCCGCAGTGTTCGCAGCAAAGATCCCCGCGTAATCCGCGGTATAAACGTGTGTGTTCGTCACGACGGCGCCCGTCACGGTAAGCATGCTCGGCGTTCCGCTCGAAGTAGCGTAGCTCGGATTGATCGAACCCCCCAAGAGGACGATGGTCATGGGCACGCTCGGATCCGCAAACGGCGGAGCCGTGGAGTTCGGCCCCGCTGCCGGCTCAGGATAGATGCCGTTGTACGGCTCAACGCTGGCTGCAACAACGGAGTCGATCAGGTTCCCGATGATTTGAAACTTGTCAATGATCCCTCCGGCCACGTACGTGTTTTGAGGGTACTCGCCGGCAACGATGCGGGTCGGCAGCCCCGCCGGATTCGACGGCATGTCCGACTCCACGTTGCCCCCGATGATCAGGTTCTCGATTTCAAAACCAGCGAGGATTTGCGAGTCGAACACGGCGAAGGACCCTTCAGACCCGATGTTCCAGCCGTTCGAGCCGGTGCCGGGCGTGCCGCCGTTGATCAGGATGCCTGCAGTGATCAGGCTATTGGTGATTCCATTGCGAATGTCGAGCCCCTGAATATTCTCGCTGACACTGATCGCGACATCAGTGAGACTGAATACGTTGCTCCCACCACCCAGCACCGTGAGCTGCCCCAGGTCGTCGCCCACAACGATATCGTCGCTCCCCTTGCCTTGAATGACACCGGTTACAGAAAGAGTGCCGAGGTCTCCGCCCACCTTGACCTCACCCCCGCCAGATGTCTGGAGATCGCTGCCAATTGAAAAAGTGTTCAAGTTACCACCGACGTCGATCATCCCTCCCGATCCAAGCGTCACGTCTCCAGTAGCGGCGCTGCCACCACCGCCACTCACCGTCAAGGTCGTGAGAATACCCGTCACGGAAATCACTCCGTTCCCCGACGCTTCGACATTTCCATTGACCGCCAGCGCGCTCAAGTTTCCACCGACAGAAAGCTCGCTCTCTGAATCCACACTCAAGTTACCGGTCACGGTGTCGGTTGCCATGCTCGCCGTGGCCCCAAGGTTGCGACCGACCGTGAAGTGGCCGCTGTTGGTCAGGGCCAGGTTGCCCGCAATCGCGACCGTTCCGGTCAGGTCTCGGCCGACACTGAACACGCCGCCATCTAGCGACACGCCGCCCGTTACGGAAAGCCCGCCTGTCAGGTCGGTGGAAATCACGATTGACCCGCCCGCCGATTCCGTGATATTGCCGCCAACGGATAAACTCCCGAGATCACCGACCACCTGTAGCTTGCCGCTCGTCGACGTGACAATGTTGCTCCCCACAGAAAGCGTACTCAGGTTCTGGCCGACGACGAGCTCGCCGCCGGAGCTCAAGGTCACGTTTCCTGTAACCGAACCCCCACCGCCCCCATTCACCGTGAGCGTGGTCACATTACCGGTGACTGAAATCTTTCCGTTCCCCGACGCTTCAACATTGCCGCCCACGGTGAGCGCGCTTAAGTTTCCGCCAACGGAAAGCGCGCTGCCGGAGTCCGCAGTCAAGTTGCCGGTAACAGTATCCGTAGCCGCCCCGCTAGCTGTGGCCCCCAGATTGCGACCAACGGTGAACAGGCCGCTGTTGCTCAGTGCTAAGTTTCCCCCGATCGTGACTGACCCGCTCAGGTCTTGGCCAACGCTGAGGATGCCCCCATTCAAAGTCACGGCGCCGGTCACGGAAACCGGGCCCGTCAGGTTCGTCGATATCGCGATCGCGCCGCCAGCCGACTCCGTGATGGCTCCGCCCACGGACAGAGTGCCCACACTGCCGGCCACCTGAATCTTGCCATTCGTCGATGTGAGAATGTTGCTGCCGACAGTCAGCGTGCTCAGGTTCTGGCCGACGACGAGCTCGCCGCCGGAGCTCAACATCAAGTTCCCCGTAGCCGAACTCCCTCCGCCCCCGTTCACCATGAGCGTGGTGACATTACCGGCGACGGAGATCGCCCCGTTTCCTGAAGCCTCGAGATTGCCGCCGACAGTAAGCGCGCTCAAGTTCCCGCCCACGGAAAGCGCGCTGCCCGAGTCGACGGTCAAGTTCCCGGTGATCGTGTCCGCGGCCGCCATGCTCGCTGTTGCGCCCAGGTTGCGGCCGATAGTAAAGTCGCTGCTATTGCTCAGACCGAGGTTGCCCGTAATGGCGACCGATCCGCTCAGGTCTCGCCCAACGCTGAAGACACCGCCGTTCAACGACACGGCGCCGGCCACGGAGAGCGCGCCTGTCAAATCCGTCGCGATCGCGATCGTGCCCCCCGTCGACTCCATGATTCCGCCTCCGACGGACAGAGTGCCGAGATTCCCGTCGACCTGAATCTTGCCGCTGGTCGATGTGACAATGTTGCTGCCGACAGTGAGCGTGCCCAGGTTCTGGCCAACCACAAGTTCTCCGCCCGAGCTCAAGGTCACGTTTCCCGTAACCGAGCCCCCTCCGCCGCCATTGACGCTGAGACTGGTAACATTACCTTTGACCGAAATCACTCCGTTCCCGGACGCCTCGATATTGCCGTTCACCGAGAGCGCGCTGAGATTTCCGCCGATCGAAAACTCGCTGCCGGAATCCACGCTCAGGTTCCCGGTGATCGTGTCCGCGGCCGCCATGCTCGCCGTCGCTCCCAGGTTGCGCCCGACGGTGAACTGGCCGTTATCGGCCAGTGCCAGGTTCCCACCCAGTGCGACCGATGCGTTCAGGTCTTGGCCGACGGCAATACGGCCACCGTCCAGGTCCACGTCGCGCGTCACACTGAACGTGCCTGTGAGATCGTTCGACACGTAGATCTGGCCCGTCTTCCCCAGGCTGATTCCCTGGTTGACGCTCAACTGACCGAGGTTTCCAAACACGCTGATCTGGGCCGCCGGACCGAGCGAATTGAACTGGAGCGAATTCACGATGCCCTGCAAGGGCGATATCCGGCCCATGAGGTTGGTTGAGGTCAGTCCCTGGATCGATCCGACATGCCCCGTGCGCACGTTGATGGCACCGACCGCTAGCCGCTTGACGGCCTGGCCCTTGTGCGAGATCAGTGCCGTGATCGTGACCTGGCTGTCTTGCGTGGTTCCGAGCAGGTTGATCCCGACCATCCCCTGCCGGGTTCGATGAGTCTGAACTCCACCCGGGCCGGCCACAACCGCAATCTCGTAAAGCACGCCGCCGAACCGCACATCCGCAAACGGAAAGGCGGCCGTGGAAGCGAGGAGCCGGCGATCCTCGAGCGACTCAAATTCAAATGCCGGTCGCCTCCGCGTTCGACTCAGTTTCAAAGAGGCCTCCAGCGACGTATCTACCAAGCAGCGCAAGCAGTTGCGGCACACCAGATCAGCCCCCGGCATTCAACGTCCCGGGGCATCGAACTTTAGGTCGACAGGTTGTGAGCGTAATTCCACCCACCAGAAGAGCACAATTCGTCCAACGTTGCAGGCATCTAGATCGACGCTTCTCGACCGAAAACTCGGACTGCCAGCACCTTGATCGGGAAGAAGTAAGCCGGACGCAAGGATTCTAACAGTTATCACGCCGATTTGGACGATACCTAATGAACCGAATGGTCTGCCGCGAATGGCTGTACCGTCTTTGTCGATTCGTTGAAGCAATTCCGGGGCTCGCCGAATGAGACGTTCGTCGTTGCCACTTCTGACGCTTGCGCTCATGGGCGGCCTCGGCTGTCGATCCGAGCAGCTCGCCAGGGATCAGGATCAGTTCCGCACCCGCCTTCTCGATTTGTACACCAATCAGATCATGGACAATCTCGTGCGCGCCGATCGAGGGCTGCCGATCGTCCAGTTGGACTACTCGAAGGTTACGGGAACGATCACGCAAAACGGCATGGCCAGTTTCACCAGCACCCAGACCACCACGAACACCAAGATGCTGGTCATTCCCACCGTGGTCCGAACATTGACGCACAGCTTTATGAATGCTTCCGCCTTCAACCCGAGCGCGTATCAGACCAGCGCGCTCACCGTCACTGCCGACCCCGTGATCGATCATAACGAGGTCTATGATGCATACCTCGAATTCATTTGCAAAAAGCCCTCCCGGCTGGTGCATACGCCTTATCCTCCTCCGGACGGAGCGGCCCATCTTTGTCAACGTTGCGGTGATATGTACTATTGGATACCTGTAGAATATAAATATGAATTCCTGAAGCTTGCGTTGGTAACAACAGTTCAGCGAGGACAGCCGCTTTCGATTCCCGACAAGTTCGACAACACAGTCGTCTGCGCGACTTTGGCCAAGGAATCCGACACGTTCCTTAAATTCACTATCGTGCTGAGTAAACCCATCCCGGACAGCTCCGGTTTGATTGATGTCACGATCAAGGACAAGACCTACACGCTCCAGCTACAATCCTACGACGGGCCCGACTTGCCGGCACCCCTTCCCAAGGAAGAGGATGGGCTGTTGTGTCCCGGCAAGAACACGACGCGTTTTTACGTCAGCTATGCTGCGTCGGATGTCCCTGCCACCAAAGATGAGTTCCCCGCATTAATGGCAAATCAACCCGTCAAAATCGCGCTCGACTTCTTCAAACCGACCGTGCCGAACACGGCCCAGTTGATTAAAACCATTGACAACAACCTGCAGCTCATACGTATGCAGCAGCAAATCGGCAAATCAATGTGATCGAGACTCGATCCGATTCTGAAATGCCTCGGAGCGAGCCAGGCCCCTGACAACGGTGTTCTCGGCCTGTACAATGCCGGCGCGATGAAGTCGGATCGCCAAACGCTTACGGCGCCGTTTTGGAAGCCACAAACCAACGATTCGAGATCGGGAGTATTCTTCATGCCGATGAATAAGGGAATAGTCGTCGTGTCCATCATTGTCAAGCTGCGCAACGCCGCCTCTCCCAAGCCGATCACGCCAGTCTTCAACATACGGGCCGACGTGCAGGACGGAACACCCAGCGGGTTCCAATTCATAGGTGGTGGCGACTTTGGTGATGCCGATTTCTTGAAAGATATACTCCGTAAGATCTCGGAATCGTATCCGATGAAGCCCATCAGCCTTTGTACGGTCGGCTCGCGGATTCGTCCTGACGCGCAATGTCCATCCGTGCCCGCCTCTCAACCACCCGACGTCGAGCCGCTCGAGCACGGCCTTGCAACGGCCAAAAACGGTGGTCCCCGACGCCGAACTGCCAAAGCCACCGCACCAATGGCAGCCGCGGACACGGGCGTCGCACGAAAGCAACCCACCGCTCCGAAAAAAACCACACACAAGAAAACCGCGGGCAGGAAAACTGCTCCCAAAACGACTTCCAAGAAAACCGGGCCCAAACGCGGTAGCAAACGAAAGACCGCCAAGAAACGAGGCTAGTTCATTCACCCATGTTCGGCTGGTTCGAGCTCAAATCCCCGCTAACTATCGAGCAGCGCCAGTGGATCGACGACCGATTCGCCTGGCTGCGCCAGGAATTCGGCGATGACCGAATGAGCGCCCCGGTCGTCACCCCCACCGACGAGTTCTTTCCCGGCCGTTACTCGCCCTCCGCGGAAGGTGCCGCCATGCTCCTCGACCGCCTCTGCACGTACATGAGCGTCGACCGCAACCGCCTCGACCTTCAGCTCTACACGAGCCCATCCGCCGACCCGGTGCCCGCGGCTTTCAATCCCACCCTGCGGCGCGATTACGCCTTGGGCGCATTCGAGGAACACGAGGGCAGAATCACCATCTGGCTCGAGCAGTCGCGGCTGGACGAGCCGCACGCGGTCGTCAGCACCCTGGCCCACGAGCTGGGCCACGTCCACCTCCTCGCCGACAAACGATGCGACCCGAGCACACCCGACCACGAGCCGCTCACTGACCTGCTCACTGTCTATTTCGGCCTGGGCGTCTTCACGGCCAACAACGCGATCCGAGAAGTCAACTGGCGGTCCGGAAACGTCGAGGGCTGGAACCTCAGCCGGCAAGGATATATGAATATTGCAGAACATGCGTACGCACTGGCGCTCTACGCGCGCGCTCGCGGGGAACAACAGCCGCGCTGGGCCAAGCACCTCCGGCCCGATCTGCGCGGATTGCTCAAGACCGAGCTCAAACGCCTCGCCTCGATCGGCATGCCGTCCCGCTCCACCACCGCTCCCGCCTCGAGCTTGGTGGAACAACCCGGCACGGTTGAGCGCCCAGCCCCACCCGAGGAAGTCGAGACCGTCGACCACAGTTCCGAGCAAACCGTCGACGTCGAACCTGGCGAAGACGAGATCAAGGTGATCGAAGAGTCCGGGCTCGAGACGGCCCGCACTGCCGACGGATACTTCACGCAAGGCACGCTCCATGCGTCCCAGGGCGAGCACCAGCTCGCCGTGGGCGCATTTTCCCGAGCGCTCCAGTTGAACCCGAGCGACCCCGAAGCGTGGCTGCACCGGGCGCAATCACACCTGGCTCTTGGTCAGTATGCCGAAGCGATCGATGATTGCGGCTGGTCGCTGGCCTACAGCCCGGATGACCTTGCCGCCTTGTGCTGTCGCGCTCAGGCTTACCTCTGGCTGCGGCGCAATGATCTCGCTCGAATCGACATGGATGCAGCCCGGCGAATCGCCAACCGCGATCCCGGCGTCTATTATCTTCGCGGCCTGGCACACCTCGGTCTCGGCAACAATCGGCGAGCGATCTCTGACTTGCAGCGAGCGCGCCGCCACGCACCGACGTGGTCTCTGGTCTACCTTGCCCGTAGCCGGGCCTATGAGGCACTGGGAAAAACCAGCCGCGCCCAGGCCGATCTGGCTGAGGCCATCCGCCGCGAGCCCGCCCTGGCCGATCCGCAAACCCGCGAATCCACTCTGGCCGGAAGGCCGCAGACGGATAAGAAAATGTAGGGTCCGCTTTTGCGGACCATCCGCCGAAGTTGCCGAACGCGGTGATAGGCGGTTTGCCGATGAAAATCAGCCCGCCCGGCGGCTCAGGCTTGACTCAGCCCCCTTTCCGCGTCACCGTGGCCGTGCGAACCCTGTCATCGCTTGAGTGCGAACTTGGCATTTCTTCGCGAGATAGATAGTGAACAACGATTTCCGCCGCTGCTCAAGTTGAGCCGGGCGCCCGTTCACGAGCCTGCGCGAAGCTGAAGAGACAATCCATCTGCGTTTTTCCGACACCTCGAGGAGCTCTATGGACATGACTATCGGTAGGATTCAATCGCTGGCGTGCGTGGCGCTGGGCGTGTTGATCGGCATCGTCTCCGCTACACGCGATTTACTTCCCTCATCGCGGGCCGATGCGCCCGCGCCGGCGGCACCGCAGCACTCATTGGAAACAAAGGTGCTGACCGACCCGGCGCTCTGCCGCCCGCAGGCTGTGATCTGGGTGTTGCCAGAACCGCATCGCTCGAGCAGGGAGACTTGCAAACAAGAACACCCATCCAGACGCCAACCCAGACCGGGAAGAAGCCGAACATCGTGGTCATCTGGGGTGATGACGTCGGCATTCACAACATCAGCGCCTATAACCACGGCATCATGGGCTACAAGACGCCCAACATCGACCGCCTGGGCAAAGAGGGCGCGATGTTCACGGATTTCTACGCCCAGCAAAGTTGCACCGCCGGCCGCGCCTCCTTCATTCTGGGCCAGCATCCCTTCCGTACCGGCCTGCTCACGATCGGTATGCCCGGCTCGCCCCACGGCATCCCGGACTGGACGCCCACGATCGCCGACCTGTTGAAACAGCAGGGCTACGCCACCGGCCAGTTCGGTAAGAATCACCTTGGTGATAACAACAAGCATCTGCCCACGGTGCACGGATTCGACGAGTTCTTCGGCAACCTCTACCACTTGAACGCCGAGGAGGAGCCCGAAGGCTATTACTACCCCAAAGACCCGGAATTCAAGAAAAAGTATGGACCGCGCGGCGTGCTGCACTGCACGGCCACCGACGTCGATGACCAGACGGTCGACCCCAAATGGGGCAAGGTCGGCAAGCAGAAGATCGTCGACACCGGCCCGCTCTCCAGCAGCCGCATGCCCACGATCGACCAGGAAATCTTTCAGCACGCCACCGATTTCATCGATCGCAACGCCAAGGACGACAAGCCGTTCTTCCTCTGGTTCAATTCCACCCGCATGCACGTCTGGACTCACTTGAAGAAGGAGTCCAACGGACGAACCGGCATCGGCCTCTATCCCGACGGCATGGTCGAGCACGACGACATGGTCGGCGACCTGCTCAAAAAGATCGACGACTTGAAGTTAACGGAGAATACCATCGTGATCTACGGCACCGACAACGGCGCCGAAGTCGCGAGCTGGCCCGATGGCGGCACCACTCCCTTCCACGGCGAGAAAGGCACCACATGGGAGGGCGGGTTTCGCGTCCCCTGCCTGGTGCGCTGGCCCGGCGTGATCAAACCCGGCACGATCATCAACGAGATCATGTCACAGGAAGACTGGATGCCCACTTTCCTGGCCGCGGGCGGTGAGCCCGAAATAGTCGAGAAGCTCAAGCAGGGCTATGCGGTCGGCGGCAAGACCTTCAAGATCCATGCCGACGGATTCAACTTCCTTCCGTTCTTCAAGGGTGAGGTCAAGAAATCCCCGCGCGACACGATCCACTATTTCGGCCAGGGCGGCGAGCTGAACGCCGTCCGCTGGAACGACTGGAAAGTCCATTTCGCCGTTCAAACGGGCAACATTGCCACCGGCGTCCGATCCGTTCCCGGCTGGCCCGCGATCGTTCACCTCCGGGCCGACCCCTATGAACGCGCCGTCCTCGATTCCCAAATGTACATGCGCTGGTACGCAGATAATCTGTGGCTGTTCGTACCCGTACAGGAGCAGATCAAGGAATTCCTCCTGACAATCCCGCAATTCCCATTCCAGGAGGGCAGCAGCCTGAATGCCTCCGGAATCAACTACCAGACCCTGAAGGCCGCAACCGCAATGAAGCGGCTTCAGGAGCTTGAAAACCTGACCTCTCCCCACAATTGAGCGTCCCGCACGAAGCGCACCCGCTCTCGACCCTTTCGAGAGCGGGTGCGATGTCACTATTCGGAACTGCATTCCGTAGGGTCCGCTGTTGCGGACCATTCCCTCCACCCGCCTTCACTTATCACGATACTGCGGCGGAGACTTGCCCACCCGCTTGATGACGCGCGGATACGATACCGTCGGAATGGCTCGTTCGATCCGCTCGACTTGAACGTGATGAAACCAGTCGTCGCCGAAGTCAAACCAGTATCCAAACACGCGATCCTGCTTCAATTCAAGGTCATCGATCTTCGTCGCGCTCGCGTCCCCATACTTTTTCTTCGTCACGTCTGCACCGGCAACTCCGTAATTGGGCCCTTTCGGATCGAACGGCCGTTTGCCGAGCTGAAATTCGTACAGATGCTCGTCCCAGCGGTCATACGCGTTGAAGATGGCTTGATGAAGTTGTTCGAGCGTCTGGTCCCCGCGGATTTCGATCACGCGGCTGATGACTTTGCTGGCAAACTTCTCGCTTATGGGTCCACCCTTCAAATAGACGGAGAGTACGTACAAGTTCGCCGGAGCCGCCGCCGGTTGTACTGCCGGTCGGCTAGGTGTGTTGCGCGGCCGCGCCAGACTTCCCGCCGCCTTGCGATTGTTCCACGCCGGAATCTCGTCCTCCGGAATCAGCACCTGGAGTGATCGTGCCTCTCCCGGCCGGCGCAGGATCAGCCCTTTCCTCTCCAGCATCTTCACCATCTGATTTACCGACGGCGGCGAGACGCACATCGCCGCGGCAATCTCGGCTTCAGCGGGTGGGCAGCCCCGGAGATTCGTGTACGCGTGAATGAACGCCAGGTAACGTCCCTGAGTCGGCGTGAAGGCAGCCATGACATCCTTTCCCTGGTGAGTGTGCAGCGTTCTCGGTCACAACGGCTTCGACTCGCGCTGCTTTCGTTGCCTTGGCCGCTCATGATAGAATCCCTGGTGCTCGCGAGTGCGGACAGAGAAACTCTATTGTATACGGGCGTATTTCTCGAACATCAGTCCCGAGCGCCGCCGTGCGACTCACAGGCCATCAACTCGATGCGACATATTCTCGCTGGTATCTTGTTGTCGTTCCTCCAGCAGGCCGACGAGCGAGCCCTTCTCGGGTGGCAGCCAACGGGCGTTCCTGAACTCGTTTCAGTTGAAGCGCGAAGCCGCGGCGAAGAAGGACGGCCCATGATCTCTTTATCTTGATCGCACGGGCCATCATTCCCGATGGCACTCTTCTGTAGCAGGCACACTCCGTGTGCCGTGTGCTCCTACTTCCGAGATGATTCTCATGACCCTGGCAATCGAAACCCACCACTTGACGCGGTTCTTCGACAACTTCTGCGCCGTGAAGGATGTCGCGCTCGCCGTCGAGCGCGGAACGTTCTACGGGTTCCTTGGGCCCAACGGCGCAGGTAAGTCGACGACGATGAAGATGCTCACCGGCCTCCTGGCGCCTTCCGGCGGGGAGATGCGCGTCCTGGGCCGCAACATGCTCGATCCCCGCGAGTCGCTCGAGGCCAAGCGCAAGATGGGCGTGATTCCCGAAGACCTCGCCCTCTTCGACAACCTGACCGCGCGCGAGTACCTCACGTTCGTCGGCCGCATCCATCTGATGCCTCGCGAAACAATCCGCACCCGTATCGATGAGCTGCTCTCGCTCCTCGACCTTGAAGATGACGAGAAGAAGCTCACGCTCGAATTTTCACACGGCATGAAAAAGAAGCTGGCCCTGGCCGCTGCGCTCTTGCCCAACCCCGACCTACTCTTCCTCGACGAACCGTTCGAGGGAGTCGACGCCGTCACCTCGCGGGTGATTCGCGACCTGCTCGCAGGGTTTGTCCACCGCGGGTCGACCGTCTTTCTCACGTCGCACGTCCTCGAAATCGTCGAGCGGTTGTGCACGCACGTCGGGATCATCGTCAAGGGGCAGTTGGTCGAACAGGCCTCGCTGGAAACCATCCGCGGCGGTGGCTCACTCGAAGATTCGTTCTTCGAGAAAGCGGGTGCCGACCCCGACGCGGCCCGCAAGCTCAACTGGCTCGAGGAGGCCGCGTCGTGAACTGGGAACACTTGAAGGCATTCATCTGGCTGCGGTGGCGCCTGCTCTACAACCAGAACCGCAAGGCCGGCGCCTTGAATGCCGTGCTCACGACGATCGTGTTCGTCGGAGCGCTGCTCGCGACGATCCCCGTTTTCATCGGCTCCTTCGCGCTGGGCCTCTATGCGATCCCCAAGGCGCAGCCCGCGCACCTGATGTATGCCTGGGATGCAATCGTGGTTGCCTTCCTGTTCTTCTGGATGATCGGCCTCATCACCGAGCTGCAGCGGACAGACCCGCTCTCACTCTCCAAGTTCATGCATCTACCGGTATCACCCAACGGCGCGTTCTTGATCAACTACGTGAGCTCGCTGTTGCGCCTCAGCTTGATCATGTTCGTGCCCGTGATGCTCGCCTATGCGCTGGCCCTCCTCATCGTGAAGGGCTTCTCGATGTTGCTCGTCCTCCCGATGCTGGCCGCTTTCCTGCTGATGGTGACGGCCCTGACCTATCAGTTTCAGGGCTGGCTGGCCTCGCTCATGAGCAACCCCCGCCGCCGGCGAACGGTGATCATGATCGCGACGCTGACCTTCGTCTTGATCGTGCAGGTGCCCAACTTCCTGAACTTTCTGGCGCCCTGGGGGATGCAGCGGCGCGGCCACCAGGGCCCGGACATCGCCCAGGAAATGCAACAGTTGAATCTCGACGCGCAGGCAGGGCGAATCGACGCAAACGAGCTCGCGCGCCGCCAGCAGGAAATCTTCGACCGCCAACGACGCGTCGGCCAGCAGGCAAACCGCGAAAGCCTCGAACAGATCGAGCGCACCGCACGGTTCGTGAATATGGTACTGCCCCCTGGCTGGCTGCCGCTGGGTGTCATGACCGCGGCCGAAGGCAGCGCCCTGCCGTCGCTCCTCGGGCTCCTGGGCATGACCGTGATCGGATCAGTCAGCTTGTTCCGGGCTTATCGCACGACGATTGGAATGTACCAGGGCATCGCCACGAGCCGCAAAGGCCGCCCGGCGCCGGCCAAAAAAGCAGCAGCAGTGACTCCAGGGAGTAAGCCACGGACGGGCCTGCTCGAAGCGCGTCTTCCCGGATTGTCAGAGCCCGTCGCGGCCGTCGCACTCGCGGGTTTCCGCTCGCTCTTGCGCGCACCCGAAGCCAAGATGATGCTGCTTTCCCCCATCATCATGTGCGTCATCTTCGGCAGTATGCTCTGGCGCACACGCAACGGGATCGCCGAGCCGTTTCGACCGCTCGTGGCCATCGGCGGCATGGGCTTCGTGCTCTTGGGCGTCGTGCAGTTGATGTCCAATCAATTCGGTTTCGACCGCGACGGCTTTCGCGTCTTCGTGCTGTCTTCAGCGCGCCGACGCGACATCTTGATCGGCAAGAACCTGTCATTCGCCCCCCTGATCCTCGGAATGGCCCTGATCATCCTGATCGCCCTTCAATCGCTTTCTCCCATGAGCTGGGATCACGTCCTGGCAATGATCCCACAATCGATTTCAATGTTCCTTGTCTTTTGCTTGCTGATGAACTTGCTGTCGATTTACGCGCCGGTGTACGTCGCCGCGGGCTCGCTCAAACCGTCGAACCCGAAGTTCACCACGGTTCTCTTGCATCTGGTCACGTTCATGATTGTCTTTCCGCTCACGCAAGGGTTCTTGCTCATTCCGCTGGGCACCGAGATGGTCATGCGCTTCGCCGGTATCGGTTCAGGCCTGCCGATTTGCCTGTTGCTCACCTTGCTCGAATGCGCGCTCGTGGTCGTCATTTACTACTTCGGCTCCGATGGGCTCGGAAACTTGCTCCAATCGCGCGAAACGAAAATCCTGGAGACCGTGACGGCCAAGGCGGCGTGAGCGGATCGAAGCCCCCCTGGCATTCGCGCCCGGAACCCGACATCATGGTGCTCGGTAG
Source organism: uncultured Planctomycetota bacterium (assembly GCA_963823665.1). Taxonomy (GTDB): domain Bacteria; phylum Planctomycetota; class Planctomycetia; order Isosphaerales; family Isosphaeraceae; genus CAVXHV01. The sequence goes on along the minus strand of CAWGMQ010000005.1, from coordinate 732,346 downwards.
ATCATCCGCAAGCAGAGCCGGGCCACACGTAAGGTTCGCCATTACAAACCGTGCCACGATCTTGAGGTGATTTCATGAACCGATACCTGGGTACCCTGCTCGCGACGGCCGTTCTCTTCGCAGCAACCAATCCAGCCAGAGCCGACGACCAGGACGCGAAGGCCATCCTCGACAAGGCCATCAAGGCCATGGGCGGCGAGGAGAAGCTCACGAAAGCCGGCGTGCATTCGTGGAAATACAAAGCTAAACGGCACGCCGGCGCCGAGCAGCCCGAACAGGAGTGCCAGGTGACGGCAAACGGCCTCGATCACTTTCGCCGCGAGTTCAATCGCCGCGAGTCCAATTTGCCCCAGCTCAGCCTCATCTTGGTCATCGCCGGCGACAAAGGCTGGCGAACGGGCACGAAGCGAACGGGCAGTTACGGATTGACCGAGCTCGACGCGGCCGCGCTGGCCCGCGAGAAGCAAGCATTCTACCGGCAAGTCATCCCGATCACCCTGATGCCACTGAAGGAAAAGGGCTTCAAGCTGGAAGCCGCCGGCGAGGAAAAGGTGGGCGATAAACCGGCCGTGATTCTCAAAGTTACGGCGCCCGACGGCAAGGATTTCACAACACTCTTTTTCGACAAGGAAAGCGGCCTCCCCGTCAAGGAGGTCGCCACGATGACCAGCCCCGCCGGACGGGAAAACTCCGTTGAATCGACCTTCCTCGACTACAAGGACATGGGCGGGATCAGGAAGGCGACCAGGATCGAGGTGAAAACCAACGGCGAGCCGTCTTTGGTTATGGAGATCACCGAGTTCAAGGTCCTGGATAAGGTGGACCCCGAGACCTTCGCCGAGCCGAAATGAATTCCCTTGAATCGGGTGGTCGAGCCAAAGCGCTATTCTTTCGTGCGGAACGATTCAATGCATGTCGGGCTCGCCATCGGGAACCGTTCGTCGGGCCAGCCGATCGTCGGCACGCCCTTGCTTTTCGTGCCAGGTGTTTCATCGTTTGTGTATAAACAGAGGTGATCCTATGAATCGCTATTCAGCAATTGTTCTCGTGACGGCCCTGATGGTCCTAGCAGTCACCCCAGCCCGCGCCGACGACCAGGATGCGAAAACCATCCTCGACAAAGCCATCAAGGCTTTGGGCGGCGAAGAGAAGCTGAAGAAAGCCAGCATGCACTCCTGGAAAACCAAGGGCAAACTGCACTTTGGTGCCGAGGAGCGCGACATCGAGGGCCAGGTGACGGCGAGCGGTCTCGACCACTTTCGGCGCGAATTCTCCTTGCCTCAGTTCACCGGCCTCGTCGTCATTGACGGTGACAACGGCTGGCGGAAGGGCAGGAACGGCATCGCCAAGCTCGAAGCCGATGCTCTCGCCAACGAAAAACGCAGTGCCTACTTGCAAATCATTCCGATCACACTTGTGCCTCTCAAGGAAAAAGGCTTCAAGGTCGAGGCAGCCGGCGAGGAGAAGATCGGCGATAAACCGGCCGTTATCCTCAAGGTCACTGCGCCCGACGGCAAGGACTTCACGCTCTCGTTCGACAAGGAAAGCGGCCTCCCCGTCAAGGAGGTCGCAAGGATGACCAGCCCCAGCGGACAGGAATTCACCGTGGAATCGACCTTCCTCGACTATAAAGACATGGGGGGAATCAAGAAGGCGACCAGGAACGACGTCAAACGCGACGGCGAGTTGACCACGGAAATGGAAATCACCGAGTTCAAGGCCCTGGAAAAAGTCGAGCCCGACACGTTCGCCGAGCCGAAATGATTCATTTCTTGATCATGAAGCGGTCAACCTCATCACCCTCGGCCGTGACCTGGCGCACGGTGAGCGTCCGGCCTTCCACGTCGACGACGGTGAGTGAGTGTACCTTGGAGATGTGCTTGTACGTGAAGGCTTGCCACGATGCGGGGTCGTCCTGTTGCTCGGGGTTGTAAAGGCGCTGGCCCCCTGCGCCGGTGACCAGGTAGATCACTCCGTCCGGAGTGGTGTCGATGTTTCCGTCGAATTTCTTGTCGAGCGTGAACTTCCCGTCGACGTGCCGTTTCGTCGATCTGCCATCGGCCTTTGCCGTCGGCATGGGCGGAGCGGCTTGATTCATTGAGTCCGGCACGAATCGGAGCGGGTACGATCGCTGGTAGTTGTGGACGTGTCCGTTGAACACGATGTCGACATGACCTGCCTCGAAAACAGGAGCGAGAACTCGCATGTACTGTTCGTCGAAGTGAGATTTCGATGAATTGAAGCCGGGCTGGTGGAAGCTGACGAAGCGCCAGGTCGCGCCTTTGGCCGCTGCCAGATCGGCGGTGACCCAATCCTGTAACTCGTGATTCGTCCAGTCAACCGTGGCATTCGCGTCCAGAACCGTCCAGTGACCGTTACCGTACTCGAATGAGAAATTGGCCATTCGCGGGAACGCCTTCCCGGCGGCGTCAGTGAACGCTTTGATGTGGGTCTCGCTTCCGCGCAATGCCGCGGTGATCGGGCCTCCCACCTTGCCAATCGGGCCATTGAGCGGCTGGAGCCAGTAGTAAAAGTACGCGAGGCCGTCCGGGTTTCTGCCCAGGTCGCGGGAAGCAATGTCGTGGTTGCCGGGCGCAGCCAGAAACAGCGTCGAACGCAGCAAGGGCGCGCCCTTTTCAGGCGTGGCTTCCTCCGCGTTGTAGATCGGCCAGTACTTGGTGCGGTACTCGGAAACCAGCCCACGTCCATAGACGATGTCGCCGGTGATCATCACGAAATCAGGCTTGGCGCGGAAGGTGCGAAACGCGATCGCCCGCTCTTCGGGCGTATCGGCGCCGCAATCGCCGAAGACCACAAACCGGTACGACTGATCGGCCGATTTCGGCGCGCGGGCCTCGGACTCGAAGACGGCTTTTCCACCATCGCTCACGCGGTAGGCGAAGACCTGGCCCGGCTCCAAACCGGACAGAGCCGCCTGATAAATCCGGTGCGGCTCAATGCCCGGAACCGCCACACGGGTGGACGACGGTGTGGGTGCTGGCCGCCATCGGCTACCGGCCCCGGGCCGATATTCGACAGTCCAGGCGTTGTTTGTGTCGTTTGTCTGCCAGACGAGCACGACCTGCCGCGCCGCCGGTGCGTGGCCAATCTGCAGGTAAGGCTTGACGAGGAATGGACCAGTCGCGACCCCCGCTTCGACTTTGGCCGGCTTGTTCGCCGCATCCTGCGAAAGCGCACCGGTAACGCCGATCAAGATCAGGCCGAAGCAGGTAAGCACGGTGCGAATGAGCTTCATCTGGCGATCCGTTTGCTAGGGTGTGATTGAGGGCGGGCGTCTCTCTCGTTACCGCGAGGGTGCGGGCCTAGGCGTGGCATCGCCCTCGATCATCCCCATCGACCATTGTACCATCTCGAGCCACATCCTCTGGAACTCGGGTCGATCCCAGACTTCCAGGGTGTGGCCCAGCCCGTTGTAGAGCACTCGCCCCTTACCGTAATTGCGCGCCCAGATGACCGGGAAATCCTTGTTGTCGCGATGGACGCCCTTCTTCGACAGATCGAGCTTGCCCGGGTCGAGCGAGAGGATCACGCGCACGTTTTCGCGCGAGAAGTCTTTGATCTGGTAGATCTCGTCCTTCAGCGTGAAATGCCCGGGCAAATGGCTCATGCCGGGGAAACCGGCATCTTCGACCACCAGCGGCGCATCGAAGACGCCCCAGGGATGACCGTCGAAGTAGCCGCCGATCATCTTGCCGTAATCCAGCCACGAGACAAACGTGATGGTCGCGCTATGGATGCCGATGAAGCCCTTGCCGTCGCGCTCGATGAATGAGAGCAGGTCTGCCTTCTGCGAATCGTCCATATCCAGATTGCCGTCGGTGAAAAAAACAATCGCGTCAAACGCGTCAAGATTCTTGGCCCCGTACTTGAGGGGCTTCTTGGTGATGGCCGTGCAATCGGTCCGGAACACCGTGTCCCACTTCTTGGAGCTGCGCCCAAGGTTGTAAAGCGTGACCATCGCCGTGGAGATCGACTCATGCTGATAGCCCTTGCTCTGGCCGATGACCAGCAGGGATCGTTTCTTTTCCTGAGCCAGAGCACTGCCGCCTGACGACCATACGAGAGCGATCACGAGCAAAAGGGCTGACCTTCTCATCTCACCAAGTCTCCCCGCGCGAGGCATACCTGCGCAACACGAGCAGCCTCTGCCGCGATGACCATTGTCGGCGACCGGCACGTTCTTATCCAGAACCGTCCGGCCCGCTTGACATAAGCCGACTAGCCGGCGAGCAATGCCGGCGCCGTCTCGATGACGCGCATCGTCTTCCACCGTCCTGACCGGAACCGTAAATAGAAACAGACGGACATCGCGAAGATATAAGCAGTCACAAACCCCCACGCCCAGTAGATGCTGCCGCCGCGCTGGACGAGGACATACGTCGGCACCACCATGATCGGCCACGCCAGCACGAACGTGAGCATCGACACGAACCGCGTGTCGCCCGCGCCCCGCAAAGCAAAGGAAAACGTGACGTTGATCGAATCCACCACCGAGTATACGGCCACGCACAACAACAATCTGGGCACGATCGCCGCCATCTCGGCGAACCGCTCGAGGTCATTGCTCCCGCGAAACGTCGAAACCAGCGCTTGCGGAAACAGAATGTAGATCGCCGCGACGGTGCACATATAACCAAAAACCCACTTGAGGCCCGTGTATGCTGACCGTTCGGCCAGGTCCGGCCGGTCGCCGCCGAGCCGTTGACCGACAAGGATCGACACCGCCTGCCCCAATCCCATCATGGGCAGAAACGCCACCATGTTCAGACGTACCGTAAGCGTGGTGGCCGCCGTTTGAGCTTCTCCGAGCCTGCCCACGAGCTGAAAGAACACGTGGAACACCAGCACCTCGAGGAAAACCTGCGCACCGGCCGGGCCGCCGTATTTGAGCAATCGGCCAAACAGTGCTCTTTCGAGACGCCAGCCCTTGAGTGTGTTGAATTCCTTGCGGTACCTGCGCTTCAGCAAAAGTGCGAGCGCGACCAGAGCCGAAGTCCATGACCCGACGACCGTGGCCCATCCCGCCCCCGCAATACCCAGCTCCGGGAAGCCTGCTCGGCCAAAGACCAGCACCAGCGCCAGCGCCACGTTAACGCCGGTCCCGGCGGCTTCGATCCCCAGCACCGTCCACGTTTGCCCGCGGCCGGAGAAAAACCCGTTCACCGCGGCCATCACCATCATCGGCAGCGCCGCGAAACAAAGGCATCGCAGATAGGTGACTTCCAGGACTTGCAAGGCCGCGGAATGCCCGGCAAGCGCAATCAAGTACGGCGCCGCGGGAACCATCAGCAGAAAGAGCAGCCCGGCCATGACGGCGAAGTGAATCCCTTGCCAGACCGCCGGGCCAACCCGTTCCGGACGTCCGGCGCCGGTGTACTGTGCAACGAAAGTCGAGACATAGCCGGCAGTGACTTGCAGGAGCCCGAACGGCAGCCAGTACCACATGATGGCCGGGAACGACGCGGCCATCTCCCTCTGGTCGTGCCAGGAAAGCAGGATCGTGTCCAGGAACACTTGCACCGTCATGAAGCTCTGGCTGACGACCAGCGGCAGAGCGAGCGCCAGCAGCTCCCGGCTCCCGCCGTCCCGCAGGGGCAAAGCGCCGCTCGTGACCTCGCCCGGATCGACCCGGGTGCCGGTCTCCCCGCGTGCATCCTCGGCGATCGCGCTTTGAGTCATCTCGTCACCATTCTGCCGGCGGCCGGCCAATCCCTGCCCGACAACATCCCCAGGGCGGACACACCGACGCGCGGGCGGGTTCGCACGGCTGGCGGTCTACCTTCTCATTTCCTTTATACATGATCCAGCGTCCAGTTGCGTCGACCCCAGGAAACGACTCGCCAGGCGGCGTTGACAGCAATCGGCAAAGAGCGATAATGGCCGTCCCTTTCTCGGAGACGGAAGTCTCAAAAGGATCTCATGGTCCTGCGCCCACAAATCCGACTCGGTTCGATCCTTCGCGGTATGACGCTCGCCTCGCTGCTGGTGACAGGCGTGGCGTGCGTGACCACCGACGACCGAACCGCGCTCACTGTCCTGGATAAGAAGCCTGACGAGCCGATTCGCCTTCCCGACGCCGAACAGATGATCGACGAGCTCGATCGCGCCATGACGGCTTACGGAACGATCAGCGTGAAGTCACCCGATGTCTGGGGCCAGGATCGCCTGGCCAAGTTCCGCTCCGAATACGAATCACAGATGTCCGGTTGGCTAAAGCAAGGCTACAAGAGCGAAATCAATGGCTCTGTGCGGCACACCGAGTCCGAAGCCACGCGGTTGATGCTCGGGGCAAATGCGATCGCGCCCCCACCGCCCACCCCGACTTCAAATTCCACTTCAACCTCGACTCCGCCCGCGCCCGCGCCCACGCCGCCTTCGTCAGTCAGCCTGCAATCGCTGCTCAACTCTACAGCCGCGCTCAATCCCGGCCTGACCGCTGCACCTGGCCCGCCTGACAAGACCCCGGTCGCCCTCGAGCCCACGGTCGTACTCGACGAGCACTCCAATTATCTGAACCACTTGAATCAGTTGCGCCGCATCAATGCGGGCGACGACCTGACCGACCGCCCCGGCTATGGACTCTACCTCATTCGCATCCCGGTGACACTCTCCCCCGGCCCCAGAAGTCGCCGCGGCAAGGGAGCAATCATCACCGTTTCGGCCAAGTCGATCATGACCAAGCACACGCTGCGCGACGCTCTTCGAAACGCCGTGATCAACGAGACCGTGACCAGCCTGACCCAGGCGATCGTCAATGGCTCGGGCTCGAGCGCCGACCAGGACCCCGGCCGAGGTGCCGGAACATTCTCGCTGCTCTCCTTTGCGGACACCGAGCTTTACCATGGAGCGGAAAACATCGCCTTGCTCAAGCACGATGCCGAGCGCCAGCTCGCCGGAGAGCTCCTTGATGAGCCCCACCACAAGAGCGCCCGCATCGCGGAGTGGCTAAGAGGCGAGCTCCAGTCGAGCTATCATCTCCTCGAAGAGGCGGCGACTCCCGTGAGGACAGCCCAGCTCGCCGACGCGATCGATCCGCTCGAAGAACTGGGTGACTTGATTCTGAAGCGAGATTTTCCCGCGAATTGCCCAGGTGCAGCCGGGCCGGGCCCGCGACACGCTCGTCCTCCAGACCGCAGGCGGAAACAGCGGCGCACGGCGACGAGTCGATCGAGCAGCGCCAACGAGTCGTGAGCGTCCTCTCCTTCGCCCTGCGCATCCAGGCGGCCGGTCTCAATCACCGCTTGAAGCAGGACATGGCCGATCAGTATCCCGAGCTCAGTATTCGACGTGCTCAAGCGAATGAGTTTCTTCGAGTCCGAGCCGTCAGACGATGCACTGCACGCCTTTCAGAAATATGTCGACATGAAATGGCCGCTGCGCGTCTACGCGATCGAGCCGGTCATCGCCCAGCAGAATGTGGCCGATGCCTTCGGCCGCCGCAAGTTCTCCGCGATCGACCTGGTCGGATCTGCCACGGGCGGACCACTCCGGGCACTCACCGGCGTCGAAGCACAGCGCCAGGCGGCCGATGACGAAACGGCCATTCGTTTGAATCCGACGATGGTCGGCTTCGGCGCCGGCCAGAGTACCTTCGGCTGGGTCTTTTACCCCAGGCTACAGACCAGCGGCGGCCGGCGCGGCCGGATCTTCACCGACATTGCGCTCCTGGCCAGCGGGCGCGTCCCCGACCCCACCGGCAGCGACCAGAGCATCGAGCCCGGCCAGCGAGAATGCACCGCGCTCGTCGAGATGCCCAACTTCGTGCCCAAGATCGAATTCATCACCGTGGCCAACTGGTTCCGCACCAGCGAGGTCGGCGACGGCCAGAAGTCCGACCTGGAAAAAGCCGCCGTGCAGGGCCGAAAGCTCGAGCTCGCCGTGGAAGCCTTGAACCGTGCCAAGGTCGAGGGCCACTATCGCCCCGAAGAGCTTCAGATCGCCACCGAGCGGCTCGAACCAGCTCAGAAGCCTGATGCCCACCCAGCGAATGGTGGTCCGAGTTCCGTTCGCCGATAGTCAGAATGACGCGCGGATTTTCTGTTCGCACGGCTCACAGCTCCGGCCGACCATACTGGGCTGGCACGGCAGGCCCCCGGAAGAAGGCGAGGAAACGACGCTCTTTCTCGAGGGTAAGAACTTCAGCATTCACGACACCCACGTGATCGCCGGCGGTAAAGTCGCCACCGCCGTGCTCGTCAGCCGGCAATTACTCGAGGTGACCATTCCAAAGGACGCTTGCCCCACGCCGAGTGCAAACGGTACCGCACTCCTGGACATCAACGTCGCCACGCCAAGCGGCGTTTCGAATCACCTGCTGATCAAGATGCTTTCGCGCGACCCTCACCGCACCGAAAAGCGCGACGAGAAAATCGAAAAGACCGCCGAGCATGAACTGCAGCGCGATGCAAAGGTGGTTGCCGCTGCGATCGCCGACGGTCATTCGAAAGAACGCTGACAAGACCCCTCCCAAGCCGGCGATCGACGCGATCGTCATTCCCAGGCTGCTGGTCCCCGTGCGATGACCATGAAATCGGCCACGGGAGATCGGAATTTCCTCGTGACCATCGCTTCGCGCGAGAATTCCTTTCCGGCCATTTTCTTGAGGCTCGCCGCGAGTGTCGGGCCCCACCGCTACTCGAATTCGCTCGAGACGGCCGGGGCCCCATCGCGGCACACTACTTACTCGTGCTCTCCATTGCCTTCTTGGCACAGTCGTCGCAACAGACCGTGATCTCCTTCTCACCGACCTTGACCTTGATCCCGCCGTCCGTGATCTCCCAGTCGCACACCGGGCACTTCTTCGTCTTCATCAGAGAACCCCGTAAGACGAGTCGAATGTTCGAGCCGCCGCGGCGCCCGCGGCTGTTGCTCGTGAAGACATCCTAGGCCCGCGCGAGATTCTAGACTTCCAGATTCTTGCTCACTTCGCGATACCACCGGCTGCCCGCTTCCCGGCGCACATCGCGGGGCGTGCGCCCGAACTCACGGCGGAACGCATCGGCGAAATGACTGTGGCTCGAGAAACCCTGATTCGAGCGCCAGCGCGGTCAAATCGTTCGCACCCCCCGATAGCCGCTCGAGCGACGCGCGCAGCCGCAGTCGGGTCAAGTAGCGATGAACCGGAACTCCCGTTCGCTGCTGAAAAACGCGAGCCAGATGAAACGGTGAGGCGTGCACCGCCTGCGCCACTTCGTCCAGCGTGATCCGCTCTGACAGCCGCGCTGCGAGGTAAGTCTTGGCCGCCTCGACCCGCTCGATGTGATCGGCATCGGTTCCCGTGCGCCGTCGGCACTGCTTTCGCGGCCCGCTGTGTCGCTCGAACGCGGCCTCGAGGACGTTTGCGATGAGCTGAAGCGCCGTGACGTCCGCCCACAGGTGTTCAAGCGGATGATTGCCCGCGGCTTCAAGCCGGAGCACCAGCTCCCGGTGCTGCCAGAAGTTGGCGGGCTCGCACGGGCCGTTCACGAATGGAAAGGGCCTCTCGGCGTGATCGTCGATCGACGGATCAAGCTCACGGATGATGTCGGAGAGCACTCGCGGCGCGATGGCAAAGGTCGTCCCGCGGTCGCCGCACTTGGCCGGATGGCTCACGCGATACGCCGAGCCCTGCGAGAAGTAGATGGCTTGGTTCACGTCGGCGGTGATGCGGCGGCTCCCGAAGTGTTTGCAGAAAGCGCCGTGACGCAACAGGACGATGTCGTTGCTGTCGCTATACTCCTCGGCTCCCGGCCCGCCGCGGCAGGCGCGGCAGCGGTAATCGCGCACGCTGACAAGCGGGCTCTTGTAGAGCAAGCGGAACGTGAGTGGATCATGATCAAGGTGCTTCGACATGATCGCCATCGTACGAGATCAATTGCGGCGCGAGAATATCGAGTTGCCCATCTTGCTCACGATGGCGCCGACGGGCTCACCAGCGCCGCGTTGTGCCGATAAAACACGTGGTAGCTCTGATCGAGGGAATGGACTTGAAATCCCGCTCGCCGGGCGAGCCGTTCCAGGCTCGCCGCTGAATAAAGAGAAACGTGGGCATTCCTCGGGGCAGCGTACCACCAGGCCAGCCCCTGGCTGTCGATATCATCGGGCTGCAGCAGGGTGGAGAGGAGGATGATTCCCGTATCCGTCAGCATGCGCGGTGATGTCACTCAGCGTTTGGGCCGGCTCCGTGGAATGCTCGAGTACCTCGAAGCAGATCACGCAGTCGAAACGGCCATCGGGTTTTTGTTCGAATCGCGGCACAAAGGGGTCGAAGGTCGTCACGTCGGAAAACCCATTGTCGCGCAATAGCTCGGCCAGTTTGCCGTTGCCCCCGCCGTAATCGAGAATACGCGCGGGCTTGGCCTGGGCCAGCAATTGACCCACGATCGTCGCGTTGTGTCTCGGACGCGCCTCCTGGAAGTCAGGATCAATGAGCAGATACTGATCGTTATAGACATGGCGCTCAAAATCGTCCTTCGAGAACTGATCAAACGCGGTTGTGAAAATGAACCAGCACTCCGGGCAGCGGTGGTAGTAGATCGGCACGCCGGAGATACCGAGCGCATTCTTCCGGTAGATCTCGCAGTTCTTGTTGAAATCGAGAAGCCCGTACAGCGAAGCCGGAGCCCCGCAGCACTTGCACTGCGCTTCCCTGGCACAAATCGGTTCCAACGCCACGGCCATCGTTACCCCCGACTTCCTCGACAGGCTGGATGGCAGTCACTCGTGGGGCGGCACATCCACCAAAGCGTGTTTCGGTGCGGCCAGCCATCCCGCTCGTGAATTCTTCTAAGATTTCCGCCTCCGGAGGGCAAGCTCAAACTCCAAATCTTCGGCAAACCTTCAACGCGACTTCATTCCCGCTCTACATCCAGTTGTTATAGTGTCGCCCAATTCCGGGTGTCTTCAAGGAATAGGCCCACGAGCCTGACGTTCGACGTGAATTGGCCCATGCGCGAGGTCGATCGGAAGGGCGAACGGCTCGAATCGCACGAAGGAGGGTGCCCCCGATGTTCAATGTCCTGGCACTTGCGGCTCTCTTGCTCACCGCACTTCCTGATCCCGCCCGCTCCGACGACCGGCATGTCGTGATGATCCTGATCGACGGCTTGCCTGCCTATCTTCTCGACGACCCGCAGGCTTCACTCCCCGTGATTCGCGGCCTCGCCAGGGAAGGAGTCGCGGCCGAAGCAGGCATGACTGTCTCCGACCCTTCGATCACGTGGCCCAACCAGACGAGCCTCGTCACGGGATGCCACGCCGATCGCCACGGCGTGCTGTTCAACGGGCTATTGCAGCGGCGCGGGCCCGGCCAGCTTGTCGAGTACTTTACCTCGAAGAGCCAGTACGAGCTGGTGCGCGTGCCGCTTTTGTTTGACGTCCTCAAGCAGGCCGGCCATCGATCCGCGGCGATCAACTGGCCATGCACCCGCGGGTCGAAATCGATCGACGACAATTTCCCCGATGTCCCGGGGCCTCTCGCGCATACCACTCCCAGGCTCAAAGACGAGCTGGCGCGCATGGGGTTGATCGAGCGCTTCAAGTGGGGCAACGACATGGTCCAGGACGAAATCTGGACCGAAGCCGCGTGTCACGTGATCAAGCGACCGGATGCCGCGATTCCTGGCCCTGCACCTGAATAACGTCGACACCGTCCACCATCGTTATGGCCCGAAGTCGCCTCCGGGCTACGCCGCGGCCGCGGCCAATGATGCCAACGTCGGCCGCGTTCTCGATGCTCTCGACGATGCCGGCGTTCGCGGCCAGACCGCCGTGTTCATCGTCGCCGATCACGGGTTCGTCGCCGCGCCCAAGTCCCTCAGGCCCAACGCGATCTTGCGCCGTCACGGGCTGTTGAACGTCGGAGGGCGGCCGGGTCAAATCAGGCATACGCGCTTGCGGTCGCCGAAGGGGGCATCGCCATGGTCTACCTCACCGATCCCTCGAGGGCCCAGGCTGACCGAGAAACGGTGATCCGCTTGTTTCGCGGCGCAGAGGGAATCTCCGCCGTGATCGAGCCGAAGGACTACCCCCGTTATCACCTTCCCCAGCCGAGCGAGAACCCCGCGATGGGCGACCTCGTTCTGGCTGCAAAAGAAGGCTTTGCGTTCAGCCTGGATTCCAGAGGTGATGATCTGGTCGTACCGAATGAGATCCCGACGGCTGGAGCTCATGGGTTTCTCTCGACCGAGCCCAAGATGAACGCGATCTTCGTGGCCGCGGGTGCAGGCATCAAGCGCGGCACGAAACTCTCCACGATCGCCAACATCGACGTGGCGCCGACGATCGCGCGTATGCTCGGCATCTCGCTGGAACACGCGTCCGGCCGTGCGATCGACGAGATCCTGGGCGAGACCCAATCCGAAGAAACCCCGCGAGCCCCCAGACTGATCGAGACCGGCGTCGTCAGACGGACGAATTGAGGCGGGCTGCTTCTGAAGGCGGCTTCGACGCGCGCGCCAGCGCGATGGCGACAAGCCCGCCCGCGATCGCGCCGCAGAGGTGGCCGTCCCATGAGACTTGCGAGCCGATCCGGGGGATCATCCCGGCTACAAGCGCACCGCCGTAGAAGAAACCGACCAGCAGTGCGATCAAGAGCGGGATGATCCGGCGCTCCAGAAATCCCGAAAGCATGAGAAACGCGCCGAGCCCGGAAATCAGTCCGCTCGCCCCGATGTGAATCGCCTCGCGGCCGAAGATCCAGAGCAGCAGGCCGCCGAGCAGCGTGATGAGAACGACCACCTCCCACGACTCGGCCCGCGACCCGGCCAGGAGGATGAGCAAGACGAACAACGGCACGGTGTTGCTGAGAATGTGCGCAAGATTGGCGTGCAGAAACGGCATGGCCGGGATGCCCACGAGGCCGATCATCCTCCGCGGAAGAACGCCGTAGTTGTCGATGCCGGGGAAGACCCAGCTCGCGAGGAAAACAGCCCAGATGGCGCCAATGAAAATTGCCACGCCATGGATTTCCTGGCGGATCGTGTGCGGCTCAGCCGGCATTGGGTCGGAATCCCGGTGTCTGACTATTGATCGTCACGCTACACTCAACAGTGTGCATTATCCCCGATATGCGCGCGGTTTGCATGAAAGTCGCTCCACCGCATTGATCCGCGCCATTCCCGCGGCAAGTTCAATCCGCACGTGCAGAGCCAAAGTCATGCCCGTCGGCATCAAGCAACTGGTCGCCTGCCTGGCGATGCTGGCATCAGTTGGCGCAGTCCTTTACTTCGCTCGATCCACATCGCCGGTAAAAGAGGGAAGCTCGTCCGCCTTTTGGATGCGAGCGTGCGGCGTTGACTTGGGAGGCCAGAGTGAGGGCCCCATGGGCGGATTCTACCAACCTCGTGACGGGTGGTACATCTACTACATTCAGGGCTATCACACCCAATTTCTTTTTCGTGTGCCACGCCGCCAAGCCGTTGCCGACTTCCCTGAAGTTTTGCGCAAAATCAAGGTGGCGGCAAGAGACAATGCTGATCCACCGAACAGGGTGAAATGGGCAGTCGCGGTTCTCGAGCAGGATCAAGCTCCTTCCAGGCTGAGCCCCGAGGAGTTTCTCGTGCTTCTCCACGGGGAACGGCTGAAAGCCAATCGCACCAAGAGCGAAGCCGCGTATCGGTACGCTCTTTCAGAAGATCAAGCATTCGACGAACGATGGGCCCGCGCGGGACGGTTCTGGTTGAATATTGTGTGTGAAAGCGCCTACTTCGCTGGATTGATTTTATTTGTTCTATGGCCGTGGATGCGCGGCGAGAGGCGCGCCTGGCTATGGAGCCTTCACCTCGGGTTGCTGCCCCTGCTGCTGATGTTGCCGTATTACAGCGGATATGCATCATGGACCTTCACGTCAGCCGGTCCAGGCGGTGGTGTCCTGTATCCTTGGGTGATCTCTTGGTTCCGGAGATTTCCGGTCTTTACCGGCGCGGATCAATGGGTCCTCGCAAGGATCCCCAAAGTGCTGGAGCCGCTCTCTCAGCCGCTGGGACCGTGGCTCGTGATCAGCGGAGGTGGTAGCCTTGGCCCTGTGATGGCGGTTGTACTCGGGGCCGGGATCGGCTTACTGGTCGTCCTTGGCTTGAAGTGGATAAAGGTATGCCGGCAGCAAATCCTCTCTCGAAAGGCGGCGCAATGAGGACGCGAAGAGAAGTCCTGCGATTGATACCACCAGTAATGCTCGCGGGCGCAGCCAACGCCAGCGCGACTGCGGACTTCACGCGGATCGACACCCACGTCCACATCCACCGCGATGCACCCGCACTTCTGTCTGCAATTAAAGCGGCAAACTGGCGCGGTCTGGACATCGTCGTTTGCCCCGCGAGCGGTGATGAGACGTTTGACCTCGCCGAGCGCCTCGCGCCACGGCCAAGGTTTCCCGGGACAGCAATGGAACATTGGCCTGGGCATCCACCTTCGACGCCCGCGGCTTTGAGAAACCAGAATTCCCGGAGCAGACGATCGCCAGCCTGCGGCAGTCGTTCGCGGATGGCGCGATCGCCGTGAAGATCTGGAAGAACATCGGAATGTCGATCAAAGGTAAATCGGGCGCATACCTTCTTCCCGACGATCGCGCGCTTCGGCCCGTCTACGAGGCAATTCTGAAAGAAGGGAAAACGCTGGTGGCACACCTCGCCGAGCCGGACGGCGCGTGGCTGCCGCTCGACGCCAAGAATCCCGAGATCCGCTACTATTCGGCTAACCCGCAGTGGCATCTGTATGGCAAGACCGGGGCAGCGGTGAAGGAAGACATTTTGAAAGCCCGCGACCGGGTTCTTGCCAGCATGCCCAAGCTCCGCGTGGTCGGGTGTCACCTCGGCAGCGACGAAGACGATCTGAAAGAGTTAGCCAGGCGACTCGACACTTACCCGAACTTCGCCGTGGACACCGCGGCCCGCATTCGCTACTTCGCGCGCGGCGATCGCGAGCAAGTGCGGCAGTTCCTCATTCGCTATCAAGACCGCATCCTCTACGCCACCGATTTCTCCCTTCGCGAGGCCGAACCCGCGGCCGCTGCCCGGTCTCTGAAGAGCGTGCACGACCGCGACTGGGCCTTTTTCTCCGGTGCAGACGCGATGGAATACGACGCCAAGCCGACACGGGGATTGGATTTGCCGGAAGGGGTCCTTCGAAAACTGTTCCGCGACAACGCACTCCGCTGGCTGCCCGGTATCGAGGCCTAAAAGCTCTGTGCTCGGTTGCTTCAATGACCGGACCAGCCCTCCAGGATCAGCGTCATGAATCCCGGGCAGCCTTCGACCGAACACGCAGGCCGGCGCAAGGCGGTTGTGCGGACCGAGATGATGTGGGGCGCCGCCGGCGTTGTAATTATTCTATTGCTATTCTTATTGTATTACGCATTGTTCGTGTATCACACCGACCCTGGTTATGATGACGACTCGTACCACGATTACGTGGCTTCGGTGACGTGCATTAACAACGGCGAGTATGATCGAGCTGTTCAAGTCCTGGAAGATTCGATCAAGGAGACCCAGCGCCACTATGACGCGATCGGTCGACCTGCCGACGCGAAGGTCGACTGGCAGCTCACCAGGAACGTGAAGCTGCTCGGAGATGTGCTGTTCAAACGCCGCGATTACGGTCGTGCGGTTGGTTGGCTAGAGCGGGCGAAGGAGAACTACGAGAAGCTTCGGGCACGATGGCCAGGTAACGCTGAAATCACCTCCGAGCTGGCCGATACGCTAGCGAGTCTAAAGAATGCCGCGGAAAGTGCGAGGGTCAACTAACACGTGCAAGGCACGCCAATTTCCGCGGATCACCGGCGGAGGATCGAACAGTTCATCTCGCTGTTCCAGGAGTCGGTCTTCTTTCGCCCCGTCCAGGCGGTGTTGTCCGAATCGGAGTGTTTTTTCGCGCAGAGAGTGCCCGGCCAGGCCCTGCGTTTCTGGGTCGCGCCGGGTGAAATGCTCTGCGGCCGCCCGGCCGCCGAGGGCGACGCGTCCTGGCAACCAATCGACAGCCCGATCGACGAGGCGATGGTCGATGGCTTCGAACGTTTCCTCGGAGCCAAGCTCCCTCCGCTCTTCAAAGCGTATCTGACTTACAAATGCTTGCTCTACATGGATCTGTACGAAGGGACGCTTCCCGACATCGATCCCCGTCACCCGCTCGGCTGGCTTGAGTGGTGTGCCGTCCGGCGGAAGCAACCGCCATTCAAATCCGCCCCTTGGCTGATTCCCTTCACCGAGGGACCGGCGATTTGCGGCATGCTTTGCTTCGACACGCGACGGCCCGATGAGCACGGAGATTACCCGATCATCTTCGTCAAGGACTCCCATGCAGTGGAGAGCGATCATGCGCCCGGACAGGAGATCGTTGATCGCCAGGTCTTCAAGAGCTTCGCGTCCTATCTCGAATTCCTCGAAGACTGTCTGATCTTCAAGAGCACCCCACGAGACATGCTGTTCTCCGCCTGGCTCGAGCAGAGCGGCAAGTCGGTTCCCCAACACTACTACGACGCAATGGGGTCGTGAATATCGGCGAACGAACGACAACCATACACTGACAGATGTTCCTGAAACGCCGCGGTGTGATAGATTCGGTAAGCGAAAGAGCGATCGAGACGCGTTCGCGGAGTTTCCAATGCCCGATTCCAGTAGTCCTTGGACCGCCCCACACGCATCGGTTCGGGACGTCGAGCTCGGTGCCAAGTCCGAGGCGAAGCGCTTCGCGTCCTGGCTGTTCTCAAGTCCAAAGAATCCGGACTCTCCCCACGAAGTCATCGTCTGGTGGGAGATCCGCCGCCTGCCGTTCAATCTCATCATCGGGGCGTACGGCGCCGTTTGTCTGGTCATCTTCTTCGCCGCGATCACAACCAGCGGTCATCTCCAGCCGTGGGAAGATGCGATCGAACCGCTCGCCTTGATCGCGGCTCCGTTTGTTGCCAACGCGCTCTACACTCTCGGATGGATTGTGGAGCTAACCTATCGGAGCATCGAGCAGGGCGTGTCTCCTCGCTTCGGCCCAAGGCTCTTCAAGGTTGGGCTTGCTCTGAGCCTGTTCCTGGTCACCGTGCCCGCGGCGCTCTGGTCTGGCTACCGGCTCCTTCAATGGGCAGGGCTCGCGACCTGATGACCTCTTCGGAAGCGAGCCCCGGGCTCATCCAGAATCGCCGATGCTCCCGTCACCCGCCATATTCCTCCGGCAACCACCCGCGCAGCACGCAGTCCCGAAAGCTCCAGGCGCCCCCTTCCTCCGTCTTGAGCGTCCAGAAAAACCAGCCCCTGGTCGTGTCATAGTTGATCAACTGAGCACCGCCATAGGCCCGCATCGCCAAGTCGAGCGCCAGGCCCTTGCGATCGCCCAACGACTGCGGCGGCAGTGCGCACGACCACTCGCCGACCAGGCACGGCAGTTGCCGCTCGATGTCTTCCAGCAGCTTCTTCCGCTCGACGAGCGCGTGCTGCACCTGGCCGTGCAGGTCGCGCTTGCGATCGTCGTCGGTGAAACACTGGTAAGGATGCGTGTCCAGGATCACGTTCTGGTACTCGGGCTCCGGCATGAAATGGGCCCAATCGCGCGGTCGAAATGCGTCGTGCATCACGACCGCGCACTTCTCCGGCGGAAGATGCTCACGCACCCGCTGATAGCCATCCTGATAAAAGCGCTTGATGATATCAAGCGGTACGTCATAGCGCGGCTCGTTCAAGAGCTCGAATCCAATCAGGTTCTCATAGCCCTTGCAGCGCGAGGCGAGGTCGCCGACGATCCGCAGCGAGTGGTCGATGTTCTCCTTGCTCGTGTGCCAGCCAAGCGTTCCCTGGCGGCCGCTATGGTCCCACGCGTTCTGGCTGCCGGGCACTCCGTGCAGGTCCAGCAGTACGCTGATCCCACACTTCTTGGCCGTCCGGAACGCCCAGTCGAGCGTGTCCATTCCCGTGATGAACGGCGGGTTCTCCTCGGTCACTCCATAAGTGACAGGAATGCGCACCGCGTTGATGCCGCGGGCCTTCAGCCATTCGAAATCATTCGCGGTGACCCATGTCTCGCGGTGCCGTTTAAGACGCTCGGTCGCCTTCGCTTTGCCGAGTGTCTGGCACAGAGTGTATTCATCCTCGGCCTGCACGCCGGCGTACAGGCTGGGCGTGATCCATTTCTCGAGTACCAGCCAGCCGCCCAGGTTCACGCCGCGCCACTTGGTCGCGGCCTTGGCGGTCTCGCCCGGCGAGGCCTTCAATTGACTGCCTCCAAGCCCGAGCGTCGCACCAGCGATCACGGCATTGCTCAAGAAGTCCCGTCGTTTCATGGGTGTGCCCTCGACTCTGGAAAGAAAAGGAATCACCGATCCGAAGGGGAACAATCCAGTTCTACCGCGCTCCATTTCAAACTCAAGGCAACGTCACTCGCCCCCCGCTGACGCTGAGCGTCTCGCCGGTCATGAAGCTGGATTCCTCGCTCAACAGAAAGCGGACAACCGAGGCGATCTCGGGCGGCTGGCCGATGCGCCCAACCGGCGTGTCGGCCACGATCCGCTTCATCGCCTCTTCCGAGAGAACGTGGGCCATCTCCGTCTCGATCAATCCCGGGGCCACACAGTTCACACGAACGTTGTGGGGCGCAAACGCCTCAGCGCAGCAGCGTGTGAGTGCGATCACGCCCGCCTTCGACGAGGCGTAGTGAATCTGCATCTTCCGGGGCCGGAGCGCCGCCACCGACGAGATCAACACAATGCGCCCGAATTTCCGCGCGATCATGGCGTCCTTGACGGCGAACACGACCAGGAACGCACCATTCAGGTTGACGTCGATGGTCTCGAGCCAGCATTCGTACGACAGCTCGGAATGGTCGCAAATGTTGCTGATCGCACCACAGTGGGCGAGAAGGTCAATCGGCCCCAGTTGCGTTCTGGTCTCGGCGACCAGACGGGCAACCTCGTCGGGCTTGGCGACGTTACAAGCCACGCTGATCGCCCTGCGCCCGAGAGCCTTGATCTCACCAACCACCGCATCCGCGTCACGCGTGCGCGAGGCGAAGCTGATCGCCACGTCAGCACCCTCGCTTGCCAGTCGCAGCGCGGTTGCCCGGCCGATTCCGCGCGATCCGCCGGTTACCAGAGCCACGCGGTTCTCGAACGCTTGCGACATCGTACAATGCCTCGATTAGAAATCAGCTCGATGGCTGTGAAACAATCGCAACAACTTATCTCGCGCCCAGACCCGCCAGCCAGATGAGCAGCCCGATCAAGCCGCCCACCATGACCCAGGCGGCGAGGAATCCTCCCCAATCGAACCACGAAAGACGTGGGATTTCCAGACCGAGCTCCTGCAATCGGCCATAGGCAAATCGCGAAGACTTGCGGTAGTCGAATGCCACTCCCCCAAGCCCGATTGTAGCCGCCTCGGGCAGGTCATGGGGAGGATCATCCCAGCTCACTTCATCTTCCTTGCCCACCGGCGTGTGGATCCGCGCGTAGAAAGCGCCGATCTCTCGCGGGTCGCCAGGGCGAGTGAGCAAGCTGACGACGATCAACAGTCCGAACTGTGTGTAGAGCATGATGATGATCTGATATGAGTCGTCCAGCCGTACGAGAGTAGACTGAGTACTCATGAGCGCCCAGACGAAGAGGCTTCCGACGAAGCTCGCCCAGACACCCGCCCGATTCGCGCGCCTCCAGACCACACCCAGCCAGAACGCCGCCCCGAGCAGCCCGATCACCTTCACCGAGCCGAGCACGAGCTGCGTGACGCTGGCAGCGGTTAATGCCAGCAGGATGCCCACCGCCAGCAGACCTCCCGCCGCGACCCGGCCAACCCACAGGTAATGGGTGTGCGAGCGGTTCGGTAGTGCATGCGCGTAGAAATTCCGCGTAAAAAGGGCAGAGCCTCCCACCATGAACGTCTCGGCACTCGTCACACCAGCAATCAAACAGGCCACCATCAAGCCGCGCCAGCCGTCGCCCAGGAAGTGTTGAATCGCCTGGCCAAACAAAGTCTCGCTCGCCTCGTGAGCTTGCTGGCTCGTCGAATCAATTCCCGCGAGGGTCGCGGGGAATGCAGCCAGCGCGATCAAGCCCGTGAAGGCCCATGCGATTGTCAGCAGCCGCTTGATGAAATTGCCATAGACCATACCCACCCGAGCCTCGGTCTCGGTCTTGCCCGAGCCGGTTGCGGTCATCACATGCGGCTGAACGACCACGCCGACCAAACCCAGGATCGACATCGTCACCACAAACCACGGGTCGCCTTCCGGCGCTCCGCGAGGTGCTGTGATCGCGAAGAATGATGGCGCAAGCTTCTCGCGCAGACCCGAAATGCCCCCGACGAAAGAAAGCCCCGCCGGCACCAACAGAAGCGAGAGCGCAATAATCAGCAAACCTTGCAGGAAGTCGGTATACGCCGCCGCCACCAGGCCGCCCGCCATCACGTACGTCGAGAACAAGATGGAAAGCACGATGACGGAAGCATGAGTCGGAATCGCGCCTCCGGTCGCCCCGGAGATCGCCGCGCCCGCGCCGCGCAGAGCAGCGCGATCGACAGTGCGAAGTAGAAGAGCCCCACCAGCGCGTAGAGCATCTCCAGGCTCTTGCCGTAGCGAATGCGGAAGAAGTCGCCGGTCGTGGTCACCCTGAGCCGGCGGGTGATCGGAGCGATCAACCAGTAAAATGGTGTCGAAAAGAGCCACATCCATTGATACCAGATGCCGCCCAGACCGACGCGGGCCGTTGCACCGGCAACCTGGACCGCCATCTCACTGTGCGTGCCGGTGCACAGCCAGTGCATGATCAGAAGAGGTGCGCTGAATTTACGCCCGCCCAGGAAGAAATCGTCTTCCGTCTTGACCTTCCGCGACGCCCAGAAACCGATTGCCATGACCGCGGCGAAGTAGCCGGCAATCATGACGAGATCGATCAGCTTCAGTCCGAGGAGCGATGTCATCGCCCGCTCGCATCGATGGTCACGCCGAGTGATGCGCCTGTGGCGACGATCTGGCTCCAGGTCGTCTCGTCGATCTCGATCCCGTCGCGCAGCTTGCGGCCACGAGACCGTGCTTCGGGCTCGCCCGGCATGAGAATCTCGCCGTCCGCGGTCACGGTCCTCGAGCTCTTGACGTGATCGACGAAGGCTCCGATCTCGGCGGAAAACGCGTCGCCGGACACGAAAACGGCGGGGTCGAGGATGACACTCAGCATGTTGTTGGCCACTCGATCGACACCGAAGTGGCTGCACGATCCGCCCGTGAGTGCGCCTGCGAGCACCTCGGCCAGGACGCTCAGGCTGTATCCCTTGTGTCCGCCAAGTGGAAGGATGGCTCCCGGCGGTGAGGCGTAGAACGCCTTCGGGTCGTCGGTGGGCCGGCCTTCCGAGTCAAGGATGCAGCCTTCGGGAACCTTCGCTCCTTTGTTAAGCGCCACCTTGATCTTGCCCTCGGCGATCGTGCAGGTCGAGATGTCGACGATGATCGGCGTCCCGTTCTGCGACCGGAACTCCCGCCGCGATCGGGTTGGCCGAAAGCCTGCGCTGGGTGCCTCCGAAAGGCGCGACGAGAATGCCGCCTCCGCTCGTGTTCACGAAATGCAGCGAGACCAGGCCCGCCGCGGCGGCCATCTCGGCCCAGTCGCCGATGCGGCCCAGGTGGCCCGAGTTCCGAAGGGCCACAACGGCCACGCCCTGCCGGCGCGTCTTGCCGATTCCGAGCTTCATCGCGGCTTCGCCCATCACCTGGCCGAAGCCGAACCCGCCGTCGACCACCGCGATCACGTCGTTCTCGAAGACGGTTTTCAGCGTTTGATTCGCGACCACCTTGCCCGCGCGCAGCCAGTCGATGTAGGCCGGCACGCGAATGACTCCGTGCGAGTCGTGCCCGACCAGGTTGGCGCCGACCAGGTAATGCGCGATCCGTTCGCGTTCGGCGGGTTCAGAACCGCCGGCGGCGAAGATCGCCTGGACGATTTGTTCGAGCCGGTCGTGGGATACGATCACCAGGCCCTTTGTCATGCGAGCAATTCGTGGACGACCCGCCCGGAAACATCCGTCAGCCGCATGTCGCGGCCGCCGTGGAAATATGTCAAGAGCCTATGGTCGAAGCCCAGGAGGTGCAAGATGGTGGCGTGCAAATCGTGAACGTGCACCTTGTTCTCGACTGCCGCGTAACCGAAATCGTCGGTCGCGCCGTAGGTCTGGCCCCCCTTGACGCCTCCGCCTGCCATCCAGGCCGTGAACCCGCGCGGGCTGTGGTCGCGCCCCTTGTTGTTCTGGCCGGTGGGCGTGCCGCCCGAACTCGCTGGTCCAGACCACCAGGGTTTCGTCGAGCAAACCGCGGCTCTTGAGGTCCCGAAGCAGGGCCGCCATCGGCCGGTCGGTCTCACCGCAGTGGAGCTCGTGGTTCTTGTTCACGTCGCCATGTGCGTCCCAGTTCTCGTCGTTGTGGCCGCCGCCGGAGTAAACCTGCACAAAGCGGACGCCGCGCTCGACGAGCCGCCGCGCCATGAGGCAGCGACGCCCGAATCGCTCGGTGCGTGGATCGTCCAGTCCGTACAGCTTCTTCGTTTCAACCGTTTCGCTCGAAAGATCAACCGCCTCCGGCGCACTCGACTGCATGCGAAACGCCAGCTCGTAGCTGGCAATCCGGGCCGCCAGCTCAGCATTGTCGCCGCCGAATTGCGGTTGTCCCAGCTTGCCCAGCAAGTCGAGCTGGTTGCGCTGCTGCGCCGCAGAAGTGCCGTCTGGCGGCAGCAAGTTGAGGATCGGGTCGCCGCTCGTTCGGAACAAAGTTCCCTGATACGTGGCCGGCATGAAGCCGGAACCCCAGTTGGGCGGCCCGGAAATCGGCCCGCCGCGATGGTCGAGCAGCACGACGTAGCCCGGCAGGTTGCGGTTGGTTGTTCCTAGCCCGTAGGTGACCCACGACCCGAGGCTGGGCAAGCCCTGCCGCAGAAACCCCGTGTTCATCTGGAGCAGGCCCGACCCATGCGCAAAACTATCTGTATACATGCTCCGGATCACGGCGATATCGTCCAGCCGCCCAGCGAGCTGAGGGAACAGGTCGGAAACGGTCGTCCCCGCCTCTCCGTACCGGCGGAAACTTGCGCGACGAGGCCAGCAGCTTCCCCGGGTTGCGCACCTTGAGCAGCGGGTCGCTATCGAGGATTGGAATCGGCTTACCGTGATGCTTGGTGAGATCCGTCTTGGGATCGAACGTATCAACCTGGCTGACCCCGCCGTACATGAAGAGCACGATGCAAGCCTTCGCCTTGGCGGGAAAATGCGGTTTCTTGGGTGCCATGGCGCCTGCCGCGGATGCGTCTTCAGCCTCGGAAGCGGCCGCCCGCCGCGCGAAGAAGCCGTCTTCCGCCAGCAGCGTGGCCAGCGCCGTTCCCACGAATCCCCCCGCCGATTCCCAGAGGAACTCGCGGCGCGACTGCCCGCAAGGTGTGAGCCGCCTGGGCCTGTCTCGCTCGCTGTCGGTGTTTCCGTTCATGGGTCAATCCCCCTCAGGCGAAGCGGTCGGCGATCGCCTGTCAGTTGCTGTAGACGAACTCGTTCATATTCAAGACGACCAGGCAGAAAGCTTCGAGGGCCGCGCGCCCGGCGTCGCGATGCCCGCGCGCGGATTTCGCATCAGCCGTCTCGCTTTTGATCAACCGCTCTTGTGTCTCGAGGAACAGAAGGGAGGCGCGGACCTCATCGGATCGCGGCGGCCGTGACAAGGCGAGCGAGAACGCGCGTTCAATCTGGTCTTCACGCCGGCCGCCGGCTTCCGTGACCAGCCGCGACGCGAAGTGCCGCGCCTGTTCGTGGATGAATGCCCCGTTCAAGAACGCCAGCGCCTGCGGTCCGGTTGTCGAGACGATTCGCTGCTCGCAACTGCTGGTGGAGTCGGGCGCGTCGAGCAGCTCGATTTCCGGCACTCCCAGGCTGCGCTTGGCGAAGATATAGATGCTGCGCCGGCGCTGTTCTTGCTCGTCGGACTTGCCCCAGCCCTGGCCCGGCACGGACTGGCCGGCGAGCACTGCGGCGGGCAGCGTGGGATAGAACCCAGGGCCGTTCAGCTTCGTATTCAGTCGTCCGCTCACAGCGAGGATCGAGTCTCGCACGACTTCCGCTTCGAGACGTCGCTGTCGGTGCCGCCAGAGCAGCGTGTCGTCCGAATCGACCTTGGCGGCCTGGGCCTGGAACCGGGCCGATCGCTGATACGTTTCGGAAAGCACGATCTGCCGGTGCAGCGGCTTGAGCCGCCAGCCGCCGGAGATGAGCTCCGAGGCCAGCCAGTCGAGCAGCTCGGGATGAGTAGGTTCGTCGCCCATGACCCCCAGATCGTTGGCAGAGCCCACGATCCCCCGGCCGAAGTGGAACTGCCAGACCCGGTTGGCGATCACGCGTGCCACGAGCGGGTTTTCCGGGCTGCTCAGCCAGCGAGCAAGCCAAAGCCTGCGCCCGGTCGACCGCGCGGTCGGCCTGGGCTGATCGCCGCGCTTCGACGACAGGACAGCCGGAAACCCAGGCTCGGCGGCTGGTCCCGGCCCGTCCGGATTGCCTCGCTTGAGGACGTGGGTCACAGGCGCCTTCGGGCCGTCCTCATACCAGATATAAGCGTGCGGCAGCTCCTTGTGAGCAGCTTTGATGGCGGCGAGCCGTTCCTCCAGCGGTCGAAGCGCCGCCGCCACTTCGGGAGGAGCGATCTCGCGTGCCTCGGCCGCCAGCGTTGCTGCGAAGTGCCTCACCACCTCGCGATGAGCGGGCTTTCGCTCGGCGGCCGCGAGACGGAACGTCGCGATGGCAATCGGCGGAAGCGACGTCCGCTTGCCTGCGCCCTTGCCGTTCGCCGCGTTCTGGCCGCCGGCGAGCACCCGGTCGATCTCTGGCTTGACGAGCGCTTCGACGCGTGCCCAGGTCGCGGTGAATTCGGCATCGGTCCTGGCGAGGCTCGCTTGATACGCGGCCAGCTCGGCTTCCGAGCCGACCGGTCGGTCGAGGTCAGCTCGGTCGTTCTGCGGGCGCTTGAGCGGCTCGAAGACGGCGAGCATGCGGTAGTAGTCGACCTGCGAGAACGGCTCGAACTTGTGGTCATGGCAGCGGGCGCAGCGGAGTGTGATTCCCAGAAACGCCGTCGCCGCCGTGCCGAGCACGTCGTCGAGCTGATCGTAGCGGTCAACGGCCGGCTCGGCCGGCTCGTCGTCCCACGTGCCCAGACGCAGAAACGTCGTGGCGATCTGAGCAGTCGCGTCTGACCCTTCGATTTCGTCACCAGCAAGCTGCTCGGTCACGAATCGACTATACGGTTTGTCGCCGTTGAAGGCATCGATGACATAGTCACGGTATCGCCACGCACTCGGCTTGGCGCCATCGCGCTCGTAGCCGTTGGTCTCGGCATACCGCGCGACGTCGAGCCAGTGCCTGCCGAAGCGCTCGCCGTAATGCGGGCTGGCCAGAAGGCGATCGACCACTCTGGCAACAGCATCCGGCGATCGGTCGTCGAGGAACTCCTGAACCTCGAGCGGATCCGGCGGCAGACCGATCAGGTCGAGGTAGAGCCGGCGAATGAGCGTTCTGCGATCAGCGGCGGGCCCGGGGCTGATGCCCTCGGCCTGCATCCGAGCTAACACGAACCGGTCAATCGGATTGCGCGACCACTTCGCGTCCGGTACGCTCGGCACCGCCGGACGCTTGATCGGCTGAAACGCCCAGTGTTTCGCCTTTTCGTCCTTGTCAGCGGCACGGCTGGAGTGCGCAAGCCCCACAAATACGGCGAGACCGATAGCGATCGGGCCAGCGGCACGGTGGTTGATCAGTCTCATGGGCCATCGATCCGGTGGAGGCCAGGACGTCGAAGGCAAGCCGAAGGCGGGTGTGACGATTGCTTAACCGATGTTAATCATACCACGGTCGGCATCGGCGCGGAACCCGGTGTTGAAAGAATGTAAAACAATTCTGAAAGAGGTATGCTGTCGCGGAAAGTGCGATTGGCATTATTCATTAAGAGGCAACCATGCACCGCGTTCGCCCTGGATCGCACATGCTCTACACTTCATTCGCGCTGGCCATCCTCTTGTGCACGTGCTCGGGCATGGTCCATGCGCAAAGGCCGGAGCCAGTCGTGGTCGAAGCCCAGCCGCTGGCATCCAATGTCGAGCGCCTGGTGCGCGCACTCGATTCGATCGGTTCACCGCTGCCCGCAGATGCAGCCGCCGCGCTCGCTCGCGCCGGCACCGCGCGCGACTCAAAATCACTGCAGGACCTTCTTGATCACCACGTGCTCTTCGTCGTCACGATCAATCCTGAAGAACGAGTCAAAGCGGGGCGCGGCCCGGCGGCGCCGGTATTGCAGCAGTCCGGTTACACGCCGGTGGTCGTCAAGATCATCAACGAGGCCGCGACCACCAAACCGGTTCGAATCACCAGCCCGCAATCCGGCCCGATCACCGCAGGTGCAACCGATCTGAGCATGGCGCGGCAGGATCAGAAGAAGCTCACGGACGGCGAGGTGAAGGGCGGAGCGCCCGGGCGGTTTCTCCAGGTCGAGATGATGACGGCCGAGCCGATGACGAGCAGCCTGAGCGGGCTCCGGGTCGAATATGCCCTGGCGTTGCTCTATAGCAGCGAGTCGGGCAAACGAGAAGCGACGATCGGCTTCGATGTCGGCCAGGGCACCCAGGACCTCGGCTTTCGTGGCGAGCTGCCGGTCCTTTTCGACGTGCGCCCGGCGATTCCGGTCCGTCTCCGAATTCGCGACCACGACCGCACGCCCACGGTGGCGCACCTCACGTTCGTCGATCGATCGGGGCGTATCCATCCGCCTCAGCCCAAGCGCACCGCCCCCGACCTGTTCTTCCAGCGCCAGATCTACCGCGCCGACGGTGGAACCGTGCTCCTGCCTCCGGGCCGCGTGAACCTGACCTTTGGCCGAGGTCCGGAATACCGCCAGAAGACCCAAGAGCTCGCCGTCCCCGACCGCGGCGAGCTGACCGTGGAGCTGCAACTGGAGAGATGGGTCAATCCAGCGCGCCACGGTTTCTACTCCGGCGATCATCACATCCACGCCGCCGGTTGTGCGCATTACACCGATCCAACGCAGGGCGTTCTGCCCAGGGACATGTTCCTTCAGGTGAAGGGTGAAGGATTGAACGTCGGCTGCGTCTTGACCTGGGGCCCGTGCTACGACTTTCAGCGCCGCTTTTTCGAGCCGCGTCCCGACGGCGTGAGTGAGCCTTTAACGTTGATCAAGTACGACGTCGAGGTGAGCGGATTCGGTTCCCAAGCACTCGGCCATGTCTGCCTGCTCAATCTCCGCGACCAGACCTACCCCGGTTCCGAGGGAACCGCGACCAAAGGCTGGCCAAGCTGGACCACTCCGGTGCTGCGCTGGGCGAAAAGCCAGGGCGCCGTCACGGGGTACGCACACTCCGGCTCGGGCCTCGAGATCAATCCGGAAAACGCCACCAAGCGTCTGCTCAAAACACTCGATCGCAATTCGGACGGATTCCTTGTCGCGTCCGAGGCTGCAAGCGCGCTTCTTCCCACCGATTTCACCCTGGCCGACGCGGATCACGACGGCGCTCTCACGCGCGCCGAGCTCGAATCAGCCCACGAACGCGCAGCGGGAACGCTGCCGAATCTCGCAATCCCGGAGATGAACGGTGTCGGCGCGATGGAAATCGTCGTCTCGGTACCGGAGGGCGTGTGCGACTTCATCAGTGCCATGGATACGCCCCGCATCGCCGAATGGAACATGTGGTACCACCTGCTGAATTGCGGATTCCCGCTCAAGGTGAGCGGCGAAACCGACTTCCCGTGCATGAGCGGCCTGCGGGTTGGCCAGGGGCGGGTCTACGTCCGCCTGGGAAAAATCAATGCCGTCGAGTTTGACACCTGGTGTGCAGGCCTGGCGGCCGGCCGGTCTTATGTTTCAGACGGCTTTGCCCACGCTCTCGAGTTCACCGTGGGCGGCAAGCTTCCGGGCGACCGCCTCGAGCTCGAGAAACCAGCTACGGTCGAAGTGCGCGCCCGGGTGGCTTTCGCACCCGAGACGCCGCTGGCTGTGGCGTATGGCAACGTCATCCCCGCGGGCGGTCGCAAGCTCACCGGCGACACGGTCGACCTCCATGAGCCCCGGCGCGACGGCCAGTTCACCCGGGAAGGCGAGCCCCGGTCCGTTGAATTGGTGATCAACGGCCAGATCGCAGCCGCGAGTGCAGTGCTTGCAGACGGCCAGATTCACGAGCTGCATTTTACCGCGGCGATCGACCACAGTAGCTGGGTGGCCCTGCGGCATTTTCCCGAGCTGCACACGAACCCCGTCGAGGTGCGGGTGGGCGGCCGGCCGATCCGTGCCTCGAGGCGCAGCGCACTCTGGTGCCAGGAGGTCGTCGAGCAGCTCTGGACCACTCGCGAGCGCGCGATACGGCCCGCCGAGCGCGACGAAGCGCGCAAGGCGTTCGACCGCGCCCTCGAGCGATATCGCCAGATCGCCGCCGAGGCTGCGGATGACCGCCGCACCCGCCAGTGATCCGCTCGACACGCCACAAGCAAGCGAAAGCCCGCTAACTTTTCCCCCCCTTCAGAAGGGGGGGCCAGGGGTGGCCTGTTGAAAACTTGCGGTAGACGGAGCGGAGATTTCCCGCCGCGAATGTTGCGCCAAGCTTCCCCCCCTTAAGAAGGGGGGGCCAGGGGGGGTCCGTCCCGGCGGCCGCCATCACCCAACCGTCGCGCAACAGAAAACGCCGATTCGTTCACCGCGTAATTCGCCAATAAGCCCCACTTTTCATCAGCCCAGGGCCAGGGGGGGTGCGTGCCGGCGGCCGCCATCACAAAACCGTCGCGCAACAGAAAACGCCGAATCGTCCGCCTCGAAATTCGCCAATACGGCCCGCTTTTCATCAGACCAGACGGAGCCCCCTTCTACGGGTAGGACCGAAGCCCGATTGTGTAGGAGCCGGCTCCGCCCGGCGATCCCGCATGTGCGCACAGCGTAGCCTTCGTACGCTGGACGAAGCTAAAAGGGCACACTGGCGCGTTTGGGCCCGCGCATCTCACCCGTGGCCACGCCTCGTTTCTTCGCAAGCGGATCGATATACCACCGGTAATCCGCGTCGTCAGAGGCGAATGCGAATCGCTGATTCTCCTCCCACCAGGAAGCCCAAGCATTGGCGTCGCCGCCACCAGGACCAATCGGAACATACCGCTCGAGCAATCGCTGTGCGCGAGCCACGACTGCACGGTCTTCAGACCGCAAGTCGGCGATTACCTTCGTGAAGAACTCCGGCCGGTCAAACCTCACGCGGGCCCCTGCGAGGTCCTCGTCGATTTCCAGGACCGCGTCGCGATTGGGGTGCAAGAACCGGGCGTTCTCGTCCGCCCATTGCGCCATCGCCTCCCGGTCCGGTCTTTTGGATAGAATTCCCCAGGTTTCCGGTGCGAGCAGACTCTTGCAAAGATCCATGCGATATCCAGGATTGCGAAGCCAGCGCGCAAGAGTCCAGCGATTCCGCGCGACAGGACCCGCAAAGACCGACGGATTGATCGCGATCGGGCGGTCTTCCGTGAAGTGACTGATATACGCGATGGAATTGAGCAACAGTTGCTTGCCAACCTCATTCATCTCGTCCGGCGATTGCTCGAATCCGAAGTGCAGCAAGTTCCCCTGTCGCCAGAGGCCCGCCGACGTCGGAGTCTGGTGGTTCACTCCACCCGAAAGGAATTCGACATCCGGATAAACATCGAAATCCCTGGCGTGAGTGCACCAGCCTGCGTTCCAGTGAGTCTTGAGATCGGAGACCAGCGGCAGCACCTTGATCTCGGGCTCTTTGATCTCATCCTTGAAGGCGTCGGGCGTCGGGATCGAAATCATCTTGGCGCGATCGATCTTGAACGGCATTTCGAAGATGCGGTGCTCGCGCAGGTCAAACGCCATGGGATCCATGCAGGTACACCCCGAGCCTCCCTTCATTTTCCATGCGACGGCCAGGTTAAGCCCCGCGCTTCCCAGCAGCACGGTCGGCTTCTCCCATTCTTCGCGCCGGCCCAGCGGCGAATTGAGCTTCCGCATTTCGCGGGTTTCTTCCCCCTGCGGCCAGTCGAGCAAGACAACGTCAAAAGGCGCCGCATCACGGGGCTGGAAATCCTGCCGGCTCCTGGCCTCGATCCGGGCGACCTTCCCGCTCAGAAATCCAACATAGGCCGATGCACGTTCCGAGCCGACATACAGCACCTTGAGGTCGCGCAGCTCCTCCGCGCGAACTGATGCCGGTACGGCCGCGGTCAATCCCAGCAACAGGCTGGCGGATAGCAATTGGAATTTGAACATCTCAATTTATCTCCGTGGGGATTGGATCATGAGAGACGCGGATAGCTTCAACTTTCCTTTGGGCCAGCAGATCTCCTCCGTGCAGACTTGGTACTGGAGCTCACCCGCCACTGTAAGCGTTTTCGGCGCCAAGCTCGAGACGACTCGGAGCGAACGTCGCAACAAAACCGAATCACGATAAACGAGCGATTGTCCGCGCCCTTTTTCAGGCGCAGGAAATTGCCAGTCGCCGATGGGCTCGACACCGTCGGGTAGAGTCGTGCTCATTGTGAGCGGGATAAACGGCGAGCGGGCTTCGTCTCGGGCGTGAATGAAGTGCGCGCCGGCAATGCGGATGTGGACGAGCGCCTCGACGGTCTCGCCGGCCGAGGCACGTTCCGGCGAGACGGTTAGTAACGCCGTGACCGGCTCGGCCGGCGACGGGTCTGCCACGGCGCTCTGTTTCCCGTTCGTTGCGAGCGAACTGACGAACTCGTCGGCTCGCGCCTTGAGTCGGGCCACGACGTCCGCATGCTCGGCGGCGACGTCGTGCTGTTCTGCCGGGTCCTTCTGGAGGTCAAACAAGCTCATCGCGCGCGGCAAATCCCCCGTGCGAATGCCGGGATAGTCGCTCGGCTGGTACTGTTCGGAAGGCGCTAGAATTGTCGTTCCGTCTGGGCCGCGGGGGTCGACCCAGCGGCTGGTTGTTTCTGACGCACGAGTATCCGCCGGCGCGAGCAAGTGGAGCTTCCATCTTCGATCGCGGACCGTGGCCAGCCGCGGGCCTTGCTGACCGAAGACGACGTCGTGGACTTCGCGGACCTTTCCCGTTAGCAGCGGAAGCAAGTCCTTGCCGTCGATCACCCGATCCTGTGGCGGCTGGATTTCCGCAGCGGCCAGAGCCGTGGCGAAGAGATCCACTGTGACCGCAGGCGCGCCGCAAACAGGGCCCCCAGGAATCCGGCCCGGCCATCGCGCGATGCATGGCACGCGGTAGCCGCCTTCCCACGTGGTGCTTTTCATCCCGCGCAGGCCCGCGGTGCTCCCACCGAACCACGGGCCGTTATCGCTGGTGAAGAGCACGAGCGTGCGGCGGTCCAGGCCAAGCTTCTTCAGCTTGGTGAGCACCTGCCCGACGCTCCAGTCCAGCTCGGCCAGCACGTCGCCGTAAAGCCCCGCGCCGCTCTTCTTGTAGAATTCTTCCGAGCAAGCAAGTGGCTTGTGGGGCATCGCGTGCGCGAAGTAAAGGAAGAACGGCGCGTTCTGGTGGCCCTCGATGAATCGCAGCGCCCGCTCGGTGTAACGCTTGGTGAGCGTCGCCTGAACGAGCGGGTATTCAACTGGTTTGTCGCCTTCGATCAAGCGCACCGGCCGCATGTCGTTGCTGCAAAGGATGCCGACGTATTCATCGAAGCCACGGTGGGTGGGAAGGTGCTCGGGCGCCTGGTGGCCGAGATGCCACTTGCCAACCATGGCGGTCGCATAGCCGGCCCTTTTGAAGATCTCGGCCAGCGTGATCTCACTTTTCGGAAGCGCCACCGCGTCGGCCTTGGGCCCTTCGTCGGGCGCCGGGTTGGTGGAGAGACCGCAGCGCAGTGGGTATCGACCGGTCAAGAGGGCAGCTCGGGTCGGGGCGCAGTACGCCATGGGCGTGTTGAATTGCGTCAGCCACACGCCCTCAGCGGCCAAGCGATCGATATTGGGCGTCTTGAATCTCGGACTCCCATAACAGCCGAGTTCTCCATAGCCGAGATCATCGGCGAGGATCACGATGATATTCGGCTTGGTTCCCTGCTCAGCGCGTGCGGCCTCGGCCGGCGCAAGTAACACGGAGAGCCAGGCGAGCAACAAGACGCGAGCAATCCGAGGCAGTCTTGATGCTAGCACTGCTCATTCTCCAGTCCAGGCGCGCGAGCCCTTTACAGGCAAAAGCAAGGCGAATCCGATCAGAGCGAGCAAGACGGCGATGGGCGCGAGGGCCATGTATCTGGTCCGGTCGTTGTTGGTGGGAGCGTTCGGAGCCACGGCGGCGTCGAGGAGCGTCACTCGAACGTTCTCTTGAGATGACTCGAACTCCAGTTGCTTGAGCTGTTGGTTGACCTGGTCTTCCCGCCGGAGCAGGATGTCAAGTTGACGTCGCACCAAATCAACGTCGAACGCGTCGGGTTTTCCCGCGTTCTTCTCCACCTTAAGGCCTTCGAAGTACTTCGCCTGAGATTCTCTTTGCTTCACGAGCGAGGCCACGTTGAGCCGAAGCTCGCTCAGCATTTGTCGCGCGTGCGGGTCGTTTCCTGCATTACTCGCAGCTTCTGTTACCTCGAGGATTGATTGCGCCTTGATCAAATCCAGGTCGGAATTGATGATCTCGTCCGCGACCCGTCGTGCTTGCGATTCCGTCACAGTCGAAAGCCGCGGTTGCGTGGGGTCGCTGACTTTGCCGGACGCGTTCAGGCTGATTCCCGGAACGGCAACGATGGTGCCCTTCTGGTAGAGACCTTTCAGCTCGTCTCGCTTCTCGCCGATCTGTTTCTTGTATTCCTCAAGATGGTCGGAGAGGCTTTTCCGGAGAGTCGAATTCCCACTCCGCTGATGTTCGCTATTATAGAGCAAGTAACACTGGACTACGGTATTGACGATTGCGGTCGCCTCGTTGCGATCCGGCAACTCCAACGCGACGCGGATCAGATAGGCATCTTTCACCATCTCGACCTTCAGGTGCTCGCGCAGGTATTCTCTCGGATCATCGGCATTCTTGATCGTGCTCAGATTGACGACCTCACGCTCCGCGATGGCCGGGCCGAGCACACGATCAGAAGTGATCAAGCCGATTTGAGTCTGCAGGTAAGGTAGACCGCCCCTGAAATCGACATGCTGCGAACCGGACGGTTCGTAGAGCTGCCAGGAAGTCGGTGTGACGCGCAAGATGCTGAATGCTTCAAAGCGCGGCTCGACGAACTGATGGATCAGGTAGATGATCGGCATCGAGATGACCAGCCAGAGCAAAATGATCTGCCACAGTTGATCAGTGATTCGACTCAGGACACCGAGGCGCTGAGGCGAGTTCGGGTCGGGCTTGGCAGATGTGCTCATGGCGGATGCTCGAATAACTGCGGAAGCGAGACGATCAACGTCCATCACTCACGATACATGCTCGGTGGGGTGAAGGGAAAAATCGATCATCCGGTCGCGGCGCGCGCGCTTCTGTTCAAGGTCATTCCCCAGCCCAGGCGCGCGAGCCTCTGAGAGGCAAGCACAAAGCGACGCTCATGAGGGCCAGCAACATCACGACCGGCGCAGCCGCCATGTACGCGAACCGCCTGTCGTTCACTGGCGTTCTTGGGGGCAAGGCGTTGTCGACCAACGTCACGCGACCCTCCCCGCGTTGCGAATCAAATTCCAGTTGTTTGAGGTGCGCGCTGATCTGTGCCTCATCCTTCAGCAAGATTTCGAGCTGGCGGTTCACGAATGCTGCTTCGAACGAGACGTCGGTTGTCCCTTTCTTTTCAATTTTGAGCCCGTCGAGGTATTTGGCCAGGTACTCTTTCTGTTTCACGAGCGCTGCCACGTTGATCCGAAGGTCGCTCAGTGTTTGCCGTAGACGGGGATCCTTTTCTGCTTCGGCGGCGGCTTCCGTCGCTTCGAGCGTCGACTGTGCCTTCACAAGCTCCACTTGAGCATTGACCATTTCCGCCGCGATCCGGTCGGATTGCTCCTCAGTCACCGTGCCGGCCGTGCGGTATCCAGGATGCGGGCTAATAACTTTAGGCTGCACGAGCGTTCTGAGCTCGTCTCGCTTCTCGCCGATCTGTTTCTTGTATTCCTCGAGATGTTCGGCAAGGCTCTTTCGAAGGGTCGAGTTGCCGCTCCGAGTATGCTCGCCGTGATAGAGCAAATAAGAGTTGACGACAGCATTCAGAATCGTCGCCGCCTCCTTTCCGTCCGGAAGTTCCAGGGCGACGCGAATCAAATAGCTGTCCGGCACAATGGCCACCGTCATTCTCTTCCTGAGATCGACGATCGGCTCACTCGAGCCCGTGATGGCGCTCAGATTGGCGACTTCCCGGCTTGCGACGGCCGGACCGAGGACGCGGTCGCTGCTGATCAAGCCAACCTGGGTCTGCATGTACGGCAGAACGTTCTTGGGATCGATCTGTTCCGGCCTGGATGGCTCAAAGAGATTGGGAGAAGCTGCGGCGACTCTCAACAAGCTCAATGCCTCATAACGTGGTTGCTCGATCGCATAAATCGCATAGACGATCGGCACCAAGGCGAGCAACCAAAGGAACAGGAGCAAACGCCAGCGCCTTATGATGCGGCTGAAGAGACCATGTGATGCCCGCGAATTCGGGTCGGGCTTATCGGTCGTGCTCATCTTGGAACCTCGAATCGGAGAGGAACTGGAGCGGCTGGGTTCGAGTTCCGATCATACCGGAGCAATCGGGCCAAGGGGATAGACCGGTGATTTGAAAACCTGATTACGCTGAACGCTTCCCGTCCGCTCGATCGCTTGCAATACTAGGAAGTCCGCGGGCGGCGATCCGATGCAGGCCCGAGCCGCCCGTTTCCATGTGAACGCCGGGAAACTCCATGCTCGTCCACCAGCTTCGTGCAATCCAGGAACGTAACGGCTATCTGAAACGGGAGGATCTCGAGAGCCTCTCGGCCCGGCTCGATGTCCCGCTGCACCGGATTCACGAGGTGGTCAGCTTCTTTCCCCACTTCCGGCTGCATCCACCACCGCCGGTCGAGGTGCACGTCTGCCGCGATATCGCCTGCCACCTGCGCGGCGCACCTGGCTGCCTCGCGGCGCTCGAGGCCGTCGCGGCCGAGTTCGGCGGCGAGAACCGCGTCAAGGTCGAGAGTGTGTCGTGCCTGGGCCGCTGCGACGGCGCACCGGCCGTTTTGATCGAGCTGCACCGTCCGGGAAAGCCGGAAGAGACGCGCGTCCTGGAGCGCCCGGTTGTTGCCGACTTTGCCGCGCGGTTACGCACGATCGTCGCGGCGCACCTGGAGAGCCAGGACGTGCCGCCCGATGCCGTCGATCGCTCGCCGCGACCCTGGCGGATCGACCCCTACGGGCGAGCCACGGATCCCACCGCAAACTCGCGGTTCTACCAGGCCGCTCGCGACTTTGCCGGCAAGCTCAAGGCTGCCGCCGGTGAACAGGATCGCCAGGCCGTTCGCACGAGCTTCATCGCCGAGCTCGAAACCGCCAACCTGCGCGGCATGGGGGGCGCGGGCACTCCCGCGGCACAGAAATGGCGAGACGTGCTCGAGGCCCGGGGCGACGAAAAATTTATCGTCTGCAACGCCGACGAAAGCGAGCCGGCGACATTC
Source organism: uncultured Planctomycetota bacterium (assembly GCA_963823665.1). GTDB lineage: Bacteria > Planctomycetota > Planctomycetia > Isosphaerales > Isosphaeraceae > CAVXHV01. The sequence goes on along the minus strand of CAWGMQ010000005.1, from coordinate 696,778 downwards.
AAGGATCGCGAGCTCCTCCTGCGCACGCCCGACCTGATCATCGAGGGGATGGTGCTGGCGGCCCTCCTCGTTCGAGCGAAATATGGATATATCTACATTCGCCACGAATATCACGACCAGATCCACGCTGTGAACCAGGCCCTCGCGGCGGCGCGGCATGACGGTGTGCTGGGATCGAACATGCTCGGCACCGGAATGCCGTTTGACATGGAGGTATTCATCAGCCCCGGCGGTTACGTCTGCGGAGAGCAGGGGGCCTTGATCGAGGCCATCGAGGAGCACAGGGCCGAGCCGCGCAACCGGCCGCCCCAGCTCGAGACCAACGGCCTCTTCGACAAACCCACACTGCTCTCGAACGTCGAAACGTTCGCCTGGGTTCCCGCGATCGTGCTCAACGGCGGCAAGTGGTATGCCGATTCGGGTAGCAAAGGAAGTCCGTGGTACACCGCCAAAGGAAAAGCCGGCGCGCCGGGGCTGCGGTTTTTCTCGATCTGCGGCGATGTGCGCCAGCCCGGCGTCTTTGAAGTCGAGATCGGCTCGACCCTGGGCGAGCTGATCGATCTGGCAGGAGGCGTGCGCGACGGCCTGCCTCTCAAGGCCGTTGCGCCGTCAGGGCCTTCCGGCGGTTTCATCCCCGCCGTTCTCTCGAAGGCCGACGTCGGGCCAAGGTCCGAGCGGAACTTCCCGGCCGGCCGCGACACACTCGACATCCGCGAGCTGCCGCTCGACATCGACGAGTTCCGCACCCTGAACCTCATGCTCGGCGCCGGACTCACCGTGTATGCAGAAGACCGAGGCGTGAACATGTTCGACCACGCGCTGAACGCTTCGCGGTTCTTTCGCAACGAGTCATGCGGCAAATGCGTGCCTTGCCGGATCGGCTCGCAAAAGCTTGTCTCCGTCGGCGAGCGCATCGCACGGGGACAGGCAACAGCCGAGGACCTCGCTCGTGACAAAGCGCTGGTGAACGAGCTACTGGAGATCCTCGAGCTGACCTCGATCTGCGGACTGGGCATGTCCGCGGCAAAGCCCCTTTCCACGGTGCTCCAGTCGTTCTCGAGTGACATCGGGGTGCTCGGCCCTGCGGAGCGATCGTCATGAGCGCCGGATCGGTAGACCACATCCCTGGCCGCGAGCGAGACGACCGCGCGACCTTCCCGGTCTGGGAGGAAGAGGATCTCTTCGCCCGCGACTTCGAGGGCCGGTTGATCCGCATCGACAAGGCCACGGCGGCCGACCTCGAGGAAACGATCAAGATCACCGTCGACGGCCATGAGATCGAGGTCAAGAAGGCCGTGCCCTCGACCGACGCGCAGGGTAACTTCCGCCGCGACGCGCACGGCCGCGTGATCCCGCGGTCGACGACCATCTATGACGCCGTCAGCGAACTTTATCGTGACAAGCTGCTGCACGCGGCCAATCCAATCCCGACCCTCTGCCATCGCGAATACATGGATCCGGTGGGGGTCTGCCGCGTGTGCGTCGTGCAGGTCTCAAAGTACTCGAAGCGGACGAATCGCGTCGAGCCGGGCCGCAAGCTGATTCCGGCCTGCCAGCATCGCGTCGAGCCGACGATGATCGTCGACACGGTCGCATCGCCCGACGCCAAGGCGAAAGCGCGGCTGCACGCGGCGGTCAAGGTGCTGACCGAGCTGTTGATGACCGACCATCCCACACCATGCGTCAAGGAACGGGAGGCTCCCGGCGAGTGCGAGCTCGAGGCGCTTGCCAAGCGATTCGGAGCAACCGAGTCGCGGCTCGAGCGCCGCGAGATCGAGCTTCCGCGTGACAACTCGTCGCTTGTCATCGCCGTCGATCACAACGCCTGCATCCTCTGCGACCGCTGCGTCCGGGGTTGCGACGTCATCAAGGAAAACCACGTGATCGGCCGGATGGGCAAGGGCTTTAAAGCGCGGATCGCCTTCGACCTCGACTCGCCCATGGGCGAATCGAGCTGCGTTGCCTGCGGCGAGTGCGCCGACGACTGCCCGACCGGGGCGCTCACGCACAAGCGCGTGATCGAGACCAGGTTCTCCGAGGGAACCGATGTTTCGGTGAGCGATCTGCTCGGGCACGAGATCTCCGAGATTCGCGAGGCGTTCCAGGGAATCTCGCACGCGTTCTTGCGATCGAACATTCACGCGGTCAAACGCCGTGTGTATCGCAAGGGAGAGGTGATCTGCCGCGAGGGCGACAACGGCGCCACGGCCTTCTTCATCGAGAAGGGCTCGGTCGACATTTTCCTCCGGACGCCGGTCGAGCATGTCGAGAACCAGCCGCGCGCGGGGTTCTGGGGAGCGATCGGCTGGTTCACCAGCAAGCTGACGACGCGCCCAGGCGACCACGTGCGTGACTTTATCTCCGTCGACGCGCCGGTCGCTTTGCCCTATGGCCGGCCGCAGGCCACGATGAAGGCCGGCGACATCTTCGGCGAGATGACCTGCATGAGCCATTACCCGCGCTCGGCAACGGTCACCGCGGGCGAGGATTGCACGGTCCTGGAGATGCTGCGGAATGTCCTTTACATCATGCAGCGCAGTCCGTCGTTCCGCCGCGTGCTCGAGGCGAAGTATCGCGCGCGCACGATCGACGGCCACCTGCGCAGCGTTCCCCTTTTCGCGCCCCTGCGGGCCGACGAGGAGCGATTCCAGCGCGTCGTGGATAATCTCCGCCCGCGGGTTTCGCTCTTGCGGTTCGAGCCCGGCCAGGTGATTTTTCGGCAGGGCGACCGGGCGACCGACGGCCTGTATCTGGTCAGGACGGGCTTCGTGAAAGTCTCCGAGTCTCGCGCCGGAGGAGACCGGGTGTTGAACTACGTTGGCCCCGGCGGGTACATCGGTGAGATCGGGCTGCTTTCCGACCTCCCCGAGCTGCGCGACCTGGCCCCGGCCGGCGTTCGAACCGCCACCTGCGCGGCGCTGGATCACGTCGACCTCGTGCGAATCACGCCCGAAGACTTCCGCGCGATCCTGGACGAAGCGCCCACGCTCCGAACGGCGGTGATCGCCGAGGCGCGCAAGCGACTGGAAGACAACCAGCGCCACGTCTGGGAAGCCCACGCGAAGCCGCTCGAGGCCTTCCTCGATCAAGGGCTGATGAATGCCCAGAACCTGCTCGTCCTCGACCTGGTGAAATGCACCCGCTGCGACGAGTGCACAAAGGCGTGCGCCGATACGCATCAAGGAGTGACCCGGCTCATCCGCGAGGGCCTGCGGTTCGACAAGTTCCTGGTTGCGAGCTCGTGCCGATCGTGCCTCGACCCGTACTGCATGGTCGGCTGCCCCGTGGGCTCGATCCGCCGCCACCAGTCAGCCGAGATCATCATCGAGAACTGGTGCATCGGCTGCGGCCTCTGCGCTGAGAATTGCCCGTATGGCAATATCAACATGGTCGAGCAATTCGACAAGAAAGCCCAGGCCGAAGTGCGCAAGGCGACCACCTGCGACGTCTGCACAAGCCTGGGCCCCGGCCACGAGCCAAGCTGCGTCTACGCCTGCCCGCACGACGCGGCGCACCGCATGAAGGGGAGCGAGTTACTGGACTTGGTGCGGGGCAGCATGGCCGACGCTAGAGACGTGATCGTTTGATCGAAGATCAGCCGGCCCATCGATTCAAACCGGCTTGTCATGAAAGTATGCCGGAAAGTTGCGGCGTCCAAGGAACACTCGAAGCACACGAATTCCGTCATCGCAAGGCCGGTAGACTACAACGTACGATCCGACGGCAAAGACTCGAACGCCCGGTGCCAGATCGGGCCTGAGCTCCCCCATCCCAGGTTGACTTGCATGCAACTCGCAAGCGGCATGAATGCGGTCAATCATGCGGTCCGCAGCCTGAGGACTCTTAAGCGATCGACCGATGTGATCGTAGATCCCGTCCATGTCAGCGACTGCGTCGTCGTCAAATTCGACAGTTGCCATGGGCCTGCGCAGTCTCAGTCGGTGATTCCTTCGCGGGCGAGCCGCTCCCGACCTCGGCGCTTCACGTCCTCGGCATCGAATGGCTTTGCCGAGTCGCCTCGGTCGAAACGATCGAGCGCCGGCTCCAGCTCCGTCCTGAGGCGCTCGAGGTCGCGTTGATAAGCACGAAATGCTTCGACGCTCTCCTCGGGCGAAAGGTTGACCGAGCCTTCTTGAAGCCGCTCGCCCAGGAAATGGTAAAACGTCTCGATCTCGCGGCAAGAATCGGTGGACATCGAACCGTCTCCACTCTCGTCAAGTTTCGCGGAACAACTGAATTCTAGCCGAGGAATGCGTGCGCAACCAGATCGAATGCATTCTTGCTCAAACGACGGCTCTCGAGCGGGTCATGGAAATTGCAGCTTCGCCAATTTGAGCGACGGGTCATTGTTGGGCAGAAACGCCAGTTCGACGGCGGCCGTGTTGCTCACTCGGGCGTGAAGCGCTTGCACGACGCCCTGGGGAATCCCGTCGATGAACGCGTTCAGCGGTCGCTTGACCGGGTCGTGTGTCCTGACCTCGATCCGGGAATCAGCCGGCAGGATCACAGGCCGCCACTGCGGCGGGTTCAGCACATTCGAGCCGACCAGGAGCAGGGCCGCTGTATAGAGTGGCAATGGCGTCGCGCCCATCGCGCGGGCATACGAAGTTGAGCCGGCCGCGGTGGCGATGAGCACGCCATCGGCGACGAGTTTCTCGATTCGCTCCTGGTCGTTGACCAGCAGCCTGAGCCACGCAGTCTGGCCGGTCGCTCGCTCGACCCAGGCGTCGTTGAACGCCAGCGCGACGATTTGGCCGCCTTCGAGCGGCTCGAGCTCGACCCGCAGCAGGGGCAGATGGTAGAGCACGAGGTCTTGCTCGTCCGGTTCGGCCTCGGGCGAGTCGTTGAGCAAGAAACCGAGGTGGCCGGTGTTGATCCCGAAGAACGGCAGGCGCAGCCGCCAGTGTTGACGAATGGCGTGCAGCATGGTGCCGTCGCCGCCCACGACCACGATCAGCTCGGGATCGTTGCCGCTGTGGGCCGCGAGTCGATCGGCCACGGCGCGTGACGCCGCGTTGCGCTCATCGGCAACGACGAGATAGCTCTGCCTCTCCGGCCGGAGTCTCGTTTGCCGGGGTGAGGCGACGCCCTGGTAGAGCCTGTGCCGGCGGATGTAGGCGTCAACCTCCTTGACCACGAGCTCGGCGATCGACTGGCGATGGAAGACTCGATTGCGGATGACCAGGCTCGACCCGTCGCGGTCAATTTCAAAGACGCGACGGTGGGGCGGCAGCTCCGCCTCTTCGAGTGGAGCTCCAGAACGGTTCAAGATCGCGAAATTGGCCTCCTGCCACAGTTCACGTCCTCGCGTCCATTCACGTTGAATGTTTGATTCGTTGTTCTGCTCGCGGCGAACGAACTCGTCGGCGACGACATGCCAGAGCGTTCCCTCCGCTCTGAATCTTCGATCGAGGTCGTAAGTCCGGGTGAACGTGCTGGACTCCAGGTCGAAGAGCTCGACGCGGGCCTTGGGAATGGCACGAAAGGTCAGGTCGACCATGGCCGCCCGGTGGATCGGCTCGACGTCGTTCGTGACCGGCTTATCCGGTCGCGGTCCGCAGGGCACGATCACGACTTCATCAAAGTGCCTGCACAGCATTTCGACCGTCGCGCGATGATGAAGCCCCGGCGGGTTGAAGCTGCCCCCATAGATGGCAAGTTGTCGGCTCACGAAAAAACAAATCCCCGGCAATATCTAAAGCGGAAGCGGAGTCTGCGGCAATTCCACGGTCGCACTACGAATCGAGAACCAACATCGAGTGTAGGCTCGTCAGTCGAATAAGGCTAGCATCGCCTCGATGGCTTGAGCGTGGTAGCGAGACGGTTGCGGTCGTCCATCGCGCTCCCGGTCATTCGGGTGCTGGAAGAGGCTTCACCACGTTTGGAGTCTACCATGAGCGACGTTGAGACAGATCGCTGGCGGAGTGCTCGAATTTCTCGACTCGTCTTTGCAGCGGGCGTGGCCTCGCTCCTTCCCGCAATGCGCTTGGCGCTCCAAACCGGTTCACGGGCCGAGGCCGGTGCCGGCCACTCTTCATTGACTGCCGTCGTTGAAGCCGAGTCTGATCAGGAGAAACTGCAAGGGAAATGGTAGGTTGTTCGTTGCGAGTTTTCCGGTAAAGACGACGCGAAAATCCTGGCGCAGAACACACGATCAACGGCACCAAATGGATTCGACCCAACCGGCGGACCGCCGAATACGGACTCAAATTCGACGAAAGCAAAGATCCAAAGTGCGTTGACCTTTCGACGGTGCGTCTAGGAGAGCAGACTTTGAAGGGAATTTACCTGTTGGAGGGCGATAAGCTGACGATCTGCTCCGCCTACGATCCTGAGCTGCCTAGACCCACCGAATTCAATACAACGGTAGGCGTCCGAAAGTACATCTACGTGCTCGAGCGAGTGAAAAACGAATAATGGCAGCGGTGCCCCGTCGATCGCCTCGGTCGGGTCCGCGGCATGCCCATCACAGTTTACGACGTGCTTTCCTACTTGGCGGCCGGCGTGTCGGCTGCTGGACTTCGGGATGACTTTCCCCACCTTGAGCCCGAGGACATTCAGGCGGCCTTACCTTTCGCGGCGGAACGAGAACGGAGCATGTTGGTTTCTTTGGCGTGAAGCTGCTGTTCGATCAAAACCCGTTCCCCAAATTGGTGAGCTTTTTGCCTGATTATTCCCGACAGCGCCTTTTCACGCTCCTAGATCAACCGGACCTCTTTGGTGGACGCAGGCAGTACTTCGCCGAGAAACACGGCGTCGTACGCTCCGCCATTCCTGGCGGTCGCTGAAGGCGAGCGGTATCATAGATGTCGTTCGGTGAACGGCAGCGCGAAAGGGGGCCTCATGAATCTTCCGAACTTTCTGACCCAATGGCCCAACGGCGAAATCGTCATTACAGGCCACCGTATCGGTCTCTATTCGCTGATCGATTTGGTCGAGAGCGGGCGCAGCCCCGATGAAATTCGCGATGAGCTCCCATCGCTTGACCTCGAATTGATCCGGCGAGTTATCGCCTTTCGCGAAGCTCATCGGCCGGAAGTGGATACCTACGTCGCCGAGTACCGCGCCGATCTCGAACGCCAGGAGTCGGCGTCAAATCCCAGTCCTGCCCTGCTCCGGATCCGCCGCCTGATCGCCGAGCGGGCCGCCAGCGGCCAGTCGTCGGCTGACTCGTGACGTATGGCTCTCCGCTATCTTCTCGACGAGCATTTCCGTGGCGACCTTTGGCGGGCGATTCGTTCTCACAATGCCGTCTCCGCGGATCCCATCGATGCGACCCGCGTCGGTGATCCTCCAGACCTGCCGCTCTCAACCCCTGACGCAGAGATTCTGCAGTGGGCTGAGGCCGCTGGACGCGTACTGATCTCCCGTGACAGGCGGACGATGATCTCCGAGTTCGCGGCCCACCAAAGAGCCGGCCGCAACTCGCCGGGCCTGTTCATCGTTCGTGCGCGCTCAAAACTCGCGGACTTACTGGCATTCCTCGCGGCAGCCGCACATGCCGCAGACGATGACCAATGGCGAGACCAGGTGACGTTCATCCCGTGAAACCGATGTCTCGGCGTTCTGGGCCCGGCGGACGGGTTTGGCTATTGGCAAGGGCAGGCGCTCCACCAGCGATTCATCAACGTTGATGGGCTCGCCCATGGGCGCTTATCAGCTCATTTCGCGGAACCGGCCTCTGGCATCCCCCCCAAGAATCTCTCGAGCGTCTGCTCGAGTGCACCTCGCCGCGCCCTGGCGCCCAGCCCTTGGTCGGGGTTGTCGCCGTTGTGATAGCGGTGGCACTCGGTACACGAGGTGCTTGCGCCTCCGGGCTGACCCGCGCGCAGCGTGCCGGCCGGAGAGTGGCATGTGACGCATTTCGTGATGTCCGGCAGGAGAGGCACGTCGCCGTTTTCCCTGGACAGATCGACGTCCGCGTGGCACGCGGCACAATTGAGCGCACGATGAGTCGTGTGATTGAAAAACGCGTGCTCTTGCCAGACGGGCGTCATGAGCGGCGGTGCAATCTCGATCGATGCGAGTGAATCCAGATTCACGATCGGCCCCGCACCGGGTTTCAGGACATGGCACTCCACGCATCCTCGCCGGCTTGCGGGTAACTTTGCTGCCCGGCGGACGTTTTCATCGATCGCGGCAGCGAAGAGAAACCTCGCCGCAGTGAAATAACTCTCAACTGCTGCCTGCTTGATCCGCTCTTTCGCGGGCACAGCAGGTTGCCCTGGCATCGGCCGCGGCGGGACGAACTGCCTGAGCAGTTCTGGATCGGCTCTCACGGCCTCCGCGGTGTAACGCTGGTTCAGATCGGCGAAGACTTCTTGCGCAGAGATTCCATGGCGCATCGTCGCGTTCGGCAGCTTGGCGTCAAACTCGAGACGATGGCAGGCTGCGCAGTGGTAGTCGAAGACAATCGGCCGCATGTAGGCGCCCGGGCTGCGCGGCTCGCCGGCATTCAGCGAGCCACGATTGACTGATGTGGCGACCGCGCTCGCATCAGTTTCATGGCACGCTGCGCACTCGAGCTTGATCGGAGTATCGGGCGACACGCCGGCCTTCCAGCCGTACCGAGCTCGGTCAGGTTCCGCGAGGTCGGCGAAAGTCCACGGTTTTCCGCCCTTTTCGAGCGCGATCCCAAGGGCCCGATGTCTTGCGTGGTTGAACTTGATTCGCTTCGTGTCTTTCGCACGCGCGGTCCAGGATGCGGAAAGGCCAGGGTGGTTTTTTTCGTCAAATCGGGTCACGCTGTCGGGGATGTTCACAACCACGCCAGGCCCATCGCGATGATCGGCGAGTTTCTGGTGACAGGTTGTGCATACCGAGTCGTCCATGGAGAGGAGAGACGAATCGTGCCCGCGATGGTCGCGATGACACTCGGCACAATCGGGGACGGATTCCTTTAGCTGACTCTGATGATGAGCCGGCCCGGCATGGCAGGCGGTGCACTTCTTGCTTCCCCCGTCTTTACTTGCCCAGAGTGCGGGCGACCAGCGCGAACCGTTGATCGGGGCGAACGAAACGTGGCATGCATCGCATGTCGAGTCCCAGATCGCGTGCGGCTGGGAAAGGGGGCCCTTGGAGGCAATCGTGGTGGGGACGGGCAACCATGGGTGAGACGTGGCGCCGCGGCTGGCGATGGCCGATTTCACGATCCAGATCGCCACGGCGAGGACTGCGAATAGACAGAGACCGCGCCGCCACCACACATACCAGTCGGCGGTCTGGTAGTACGTGAGCTCGATTCGCGACTGGCGCCGTTTGCCGGTTTCTCCGTTCATGACCTACCTGAGGCTAGAGATACTCGAGCGCGAGAACGGCGTGAATGATCATCAGCAGTGTCAAGGCGACGGAGAGGGCGACATGAACGCCCAGCCACGCGTGCAGCCAGAAGTGGATCCGCGTCTGGAGATCGAATTGCCGGCGCTGTTCGCAAAAATCCGCCAGGCGCTTCGCCGCGTCGTGCGCCGCCGGAGGGAGCCGAGCCTCGACCGCCTGGAACATGGCTCTCGCTTGAGTCTGCGATCCCAGCCGCATCCGGGTTCCGGAACGGGCGCGAAGGTAAGGGTCGACCTGGTCGCGGTGGAAGCTTCTCAAGTCTTCCGAGCCGGGTACCCAACTGGCCTCAATGCTCGACTGCACCACCTTGCCCTGAACGCGGCCGACCTGACGAACCAATCCCGAAGCGACACGCGACTCGAAAGCCCGATCAGGGACAGCGGCAATCGTGCGTCCACTTTCAGAGGACTCGGTATCGCCGCAGGTCACGTCCACCAGCCGCTGGGCCTCGTCGCGATACTGTTCGAGGATGTGCCCGATCTGTGCGTGGATCGTCTCCGCCGGAACCTGTTCGAGGATGAGCTTCGGCAAAATGTTCTGAAGCACGAGACCGAAGATGCCGCTGCCGACCACGAGGACCAGGAGCCACATCAGAACCGCGGCGAGGGTGGCTCTGCCGAGGCTGAAATGAAAGCCGCCGTGCAAAAGCAGCAAGGGAATGGTCAAGAGCCCGAGCCAGATGTGGGCCGTCATCCAGAGCTTGGTCCTGCCGAGGCGCCAGCCGCGCCAGAGCGATTTTCGCGGCCAGAGCAACATTTCGAACAAGATGATGGCGCCGCCCGCGAGCCCGTAGACGAACCCTGGCGGGCTTGCGCCTCCCGGCGGGCTCCAGGAGCCCGCGCTGAACCCGTAAGCGATGTAACCAACCGCCGCCGCCGCCGTTGCCGCGAGAATTGCCACACACCAGGGAAGGTGAGCTCGCCAGTTCTCACGACCGAAGACCAGCATTCAATCACTCCGCCTCGGGAGATTCGATTCGAGCGCCGGGCTCGTTCGGCCAGTCGAGCATGCGCGATCCCGAGGAGGCTCCGCCCACGATCGCGCTGACATGTTATATTACAAAAAAAGTCTTGAGCCCACTAATTCCTGGGCTTTCGTCCGTTCCTGCCGTATCCTGGCACAGGTCCGGCCGGGCAGAACTTTTGTGTCGCACCGATTTTGCGGGAGCCGGCATGCGAGGGGCACGCTATGGTCTATTGCTTCTAGCCGGCTGCGTGATTGCCGCGCTCTGCCGGGGAAATGAGCCGACCCGGCAAGGAACCGGCCGCGCGACGACACCCGTCGCGGCATCCGAATTCCGAGGCGCGGGATCGTGCTCGGCGGTGGCGTGTCACGGTAGCATCAAGGAAGTGAAGTCGCCGCTCACGAGCGTGAGGCGGAACGAGCACACGACGTGGATGTCGTCCGGCAAGCACTCCCGGGCGTACGCGGTCCTGTTCGACCGGCGCTCCGAGGGTATCGAGAGCAAGCTTGCGGGATCAGAGGGCAAGCACCTGAAGGCTTTCGAAGACGAGCGGTGCCTGGCGTGCCACACGACGACGCGGCCGGCCGCCGAGCTCGAACGGACCACCTGGCTGAACTCCGACGGAGTTGGCTGCGAGGCGTGCCACGGGGCCGCGGCGAACTACATCGGGCCGCACACCACCGCGGAGTGGACGACGCTTGATGCCGCCGCCAAGTTTGCCAAGGGCCTGCTGAACACCAAGGACCTGAAAGTCCGCGCGGAGATCTGTGCAGGCTGCCACGTGGGCGAGCGTTCTGACGGTTTAACCGTGCGCGACGTCAATCACGACCTGATCGCCGCCGGTCATCCCCGGTTGAGCTTCGAGTTTTCCGCGTATCTGGAAAACATGCCGCCGCACTGGGATGAAAAGTACAAGAAACCCGGTGAAGACGGATCGGGTGCTTCGGCGGAGAACTTCGCTGCACGGGCGTGGGCCGTCGGCCGATTGACCACCATCAAGGCAGCGCTCGCGCTACTGGAGCGACGATTGCCCGAGCCAGAGAAACGCGCCGCCGCGTCCGAGGCTCCTCCCGAGCCCCTGCCCGGGATCAATCCTGCGAACAACAAGCCGACGGCACCCTGGCCGGAATTCGCCGAATTTGGCTGCTTCTCGTGCCATCACGACCTGCGCGACCAGACCTGGCGTCGCACGCTTCGAGCCAACGGCGTGGCCGTCGGTTCACTGCGCTGGGGAACCTGGATCTTGCCCGGCACGGAGGCGCTCTTCGCCTCGCCTGCCGTTGGCCCAGGGAATCGAGCGGCAACAGCGGAGGCACTCGGCCGGCTCGCGCTCCTGATGGAGAAGCAAGCAGCGATTCCGGAGATCAAGTCGGCTGTGCAGTATGCATCAAAGTCGATCGACAAGTGCCTCGACGATGTCGGAAAGCACAAGTTCGACGTCAAGACGATCGAGGGCTTGATCGAGCGGATCGACGATCCGAAGGCGTGGGAGCAGGTTGCAAGCTGGGACGAGGCCGCGCAGCGCGTACCTTTCACTGGTGCCTTTGTATCAATCGTCGCTGGCTTCGGCCCCGGTGCACACACCAGACCAAGACGCGCTGCACAAGCAACTTTGCGAGCTGCTCGAGCGGCTGGAGTTTCCCAAAGGCTTCGACAGCCCGCGCGGATTTGAACCGGGCCGGTTCCCGTCTCGAGGGCGGTGAGCGCGTGCTTCCAGATACGGCCGAGCACAGACGACTGGCCGAGATCCGCGACGACATCGGATCGTGGCGTCGGTGGGGCCCGTATGTCTCCGAGCGCGCATGGGCAACCGTGCGCGAAGACTACAGCGCCGACGGCAAAGCGTGGGGATTTCTCTCTCACGACCAGGCGCGGAGCAAGGCCTACCGCTGGGGAGAGGACGGCATTGCCGGCATCTGCGACCGCTTTCAGCTCTTTTGCTTCGCCCCCGCATTCTGGAACGTCCGCGACCCGATCCTCAAGGAGCGCCTTTTCGGGCTGACTCCGCATGAAGGAAACCACGGCGAGGACGTCAAGGAGTGTTACTACTACCTCGACAATTTGCCATCACATGCATACATGAAGTACCTCTACAAGTATCCCCAGGACGAGTATCCCTATTGCCGTCTCATCGAGGAGAACAGGGCCAGGAACGGGCAGGGGCCCGAATTCGAGCTGATCGACACCGGAATCTTCGACCAGGACCGCTACTTCGATATCGTGATCGAATACGCCAAGGCCACACCCGAAGACATCGTGATCCGCATCGAGGCTTTCAATCGCGGTCCCGAGCCTGCGCCGCTCGTTATCCTGCCCCAGTTGTGGTTCCGGAATACCTGGGCGTTTGGCCCCGTCTCAGCCACCCGGCCCACGATCCGGCGCGGCTCCGAGGGTCCGGACGGCTTTAGCCTGGCGATCGATGACACCGGAGTTCAATCGCTGGCGACCGTTCCGGTTGAATATCACCTTGGGCGGCGCACCCTGGATGCACCCCCTGGCGGGCGGCTTCTTTTCACCGACAACGAGACCAACGGTGCGAGGGTCGAGGGTGCCGGTCGCCTGCATGCACACGCCTACGTCAAGGATGCATTCCACCGCTTCATCATTCAGGGCGAGCCGTGCATCAACCCCCTCGAAATCGGGACCAAGGCCGCGCTCCACTACCGATTCGACGCCGTATCGCCGGGGAGCTCGGCGGTGATCCGGCTCCGGCTCAGAGAGGCGGCTGGAGAACGGCCGGCTCTGCGCAAAGTCGATGAGATCATTGCCGCGCGAAAGGCGGAGGCCGACGAATTCTACCGAGAGATTCATCCGGGCACGGCGAGCGAAGACGAGCGGCGCATCCAGCGGCAGGCGCTGGCCGGCCTGCTCTGGAGCAAACAAAGTTATCTCTTCGATGTGAACCGATGGCTCGAAGGCGATGACCCGGCTTTCCCGCCGCCGGAGTCGCGCCGGTCGGTGAGGAACGAGCACTGGCGGCATTTGAATTCGCTGCGGGTGATGTCGGTTCCGGACAAGTGGGAGTATCCGTGGTTTGCAGCCTGGGACCTGGCGTTTCACTGCGTCGGCTATGCGCTCGTCGACCCGGGCTACGCCATGGATCAGCTCTGGCTGCTCCTGTTCGAGCAGTTCCAGCATCCGAACGGGCAGATCCCGGCATACGAGTGGGAGTTTTCCGACACAAACCCGCCGGTGCACGCCTGGGCCGTGTGGCGAGTTTACAACATGGCGCGGCTGCGCACCGGAGTTGCTGATCGCCTTTTTCTCGAGCGCTGCTTCCACAAGCTGCTGATCAATTTCGCCTGGTGGGTTAACAAGGTCGACCAGTCGGGCAACAACATCTTCGAGGGGGGGTTTCTCGGTCTGGACAACATCACCGTGCTGGACCGTTCGACTCACTTCAAGGACGGCACGGTGCTCGAGCAGTCCGACGGCAGCGGCTGGATGGGCATGTTCTGTCTGAACATGATGCGGATCGCGCTCGAGCTGGCGCGTGAAAACCCGGTGTACGAGGGGCTGGCGACCAAATTCTTCCAGCACTACGTTTACGTCGCGGCCGCGATGAAGCATATGGGGAATCGCCCGTATGCGCTCTGGGACGACCGCGACGGATTCTTCTACGACGTGTTGCGGCGGCCCGACCAATCGTTCGGGGAGCTGCGGGTGAGGTCGCTGGTCGGCCTGATTCCACTCTTTGCCGTCGAGCGGCTCGAGCAGGCTTGGATCGAGCCGTTCGCAAGCTTCCGGCGCAACCTTGATTGGTTCCTTTCGAACCGTGGCGACCTGATCGAGGGTGTGGTGCATACGGTGAAAAGAGAGGGTGCGGTCACGCACGTGCTGACGATCGTGAACGACGCCCAGCTCGGGAAGATGCTCGAGCGGGTGTGGGATAGGGCGGAGTTCCTATCCGACCACGGCATCCGCAGCCTGTCCAAAGCGCACCAGGCGTCGCCGTTTGTCTTCGAAGGGCAATCGGTTGGCTACGAGCCGGCTGAGGCGATCAGCAAGATCAAGGGAGGCAACTCGAACTGGCGTGGTCCGATCTGGTTTCCAACCTGCTTCCTGCTGATCGAGTCGCTGCGCAAGCTGGCCAAGGCGTACGGGCCGGAGCGTGCTGTGAGCGCCGCGGGCTCTCTCGGGCAGCCTGTCACCTACGGCGAGATGGCCCGATCGATCGCTGAAAAGTTGATTAGCATTTTCGCGCGCGATCCTTCAAGCGGATGGCGCCCCGTTTACGGCCGGCAACGGAAGCTGCAAGAGGATCCACACTGGCGCGACCTGATTCTGTTCTACGAGTACTTCCACGGTGACTCGGGGGCCGGGTTAGGCGCCTCGCACCAGACCGGCTGGACGGCGCTCGTTGCCTCACTGATCGATGAGTGGCGGGAGCATGGATAATCCGTGTTTGTGGTACAATTTGTAGACGGTCCGGCGCGGTGAAAGGGAATTCGGGCCGGGTGACGATTGTGCAAATGGAAAGTGGCGCGGCATGGCCCAGCAGGTTGGGTTTTGATGCTCTGGATCTTGCTCAGTAGTCGGACAGAGCGCGATCGGTTCGTCCATCGCGGGGGGCCGCTCGAGCTCGGGCGGGGGCCGACGCGCGACGTTCCGCGGCGAGTGCTTCAAGACCCGACCGTATCCACCAATCAGCTTTATCTCGAACCGCAGGCGGACGACACGGTCCTCTTGCGCAACTTGAGCGGAAAAGTCACCATTCGGCTGGCGGATGGAACGTTGATCGACCCCGGGCGCGAGTTGCTGGCGTCTTTGCCCGCCCGGCTCCAGATGGGCGACACGCTTGTCGAGATCGAATCGAAAGACTCCACTGAATCGTCCGTCGATGGTGCGGCCCTCAAGACGATCCGCGCACCGCTTGGGCCCGGCCTCGTCGAACGGACGATGGCGCCGCAGTTGAGCCCGGCCCCCGAATCGGACGAGATGGCGCGTTGGTTCGAGGCGCTGATCGGCGTGCAACGCGCCGCGGCGTCGTCACCGAACTACTTCACCGAGACGGCACGCGCCGTTGTGGAGCTGATCGGACTCGACTGCGGGTTGGTGCTCTTGCGGCGTGACGATGACTGGGACCCGGTGGCCTGCTATCCCCCGCACGACGACGCGAAGAGCCAGTTCAGCCGGTCGATCTTGAAGACGGTCGTCAGCCAGCGCCGCACGTTTTACCAAGGCGACCAGTTCCAGGCGAGCGCGATGAGCCTGCTAGGCGTGACGGCCGTGGTCGCCTCGCCGATTCTCGACGATTCACAGGAAGTGATCGGCGCCGTTTACGGGGCACGCCGGGGCTCCGGGCGGTCGCTGGAAATCCGCCCGATCGAGGCCCAGTTGACCCAGGTGATGGCCGCGGCCGTGGCGGCCGGGCTCGCCCGCCAGGAGGGCGAAGCGCAGGCGGCACGCCGGCGCGTTCAGTTCGAGCAGTTCTTCACGCCCGACCTGGCCGCCGCGCTTGACCACGACCCGGCGCTTCTTGACGGCCGCGACCGCGAGGTGACCGTTCTGTTCGCCGACATCCGCGGTTTTTCGGCGATTTCAGAGAAAATCGCACCGCGGCTGGCGTGCGAGCTGATCCGGGACGTGATGCAGCACCTCACAGCCCGGATCATGGAGACATCGGGCGTCGTCGTGGACTACATCGGCGACGGGCTGCTGGCGATGTGGAACGCGCCGCTCGAGCAACCGGACCATGCCGTGCGAGCCTGCCGGGCGGCGCTTCAGATGCGAGACGGTTTGCCGGAGCTCAATCGCCGCTGGGAAGGGCGGGTCGGCCGAGCAATCGGCCTGGGCGTGGGGATCAACTCGGGGGCGGCACTGGTGGGAAACACGGGCAGCCACCAGAAGTTCAAGTACGGCCCGCTCGGGCATACCGTCAACCTGGCGAGCCGTGTCGAGGGGGCGACCAAGCACCTGGGCGTGAGCTTGCTCGTGACCGGCTCGACGCGCAAGCTGCTGGGAACCAGCTTCGCCACCCGCCGGCTCTGCCGCGCCCGAGTTGTGGGGATTGACGGCGACGTCGAGCTGCACGAGCTTCACGCCGAGACGGCAACTCCCGAATGGCAGGATCGGCGCGAGTCATATGAGCGAGCGCTCGCGCTCTACGAAGCCGGCGAGTGGAGCGAGGCCGCCCAGGCTGTTTTTCCGATTCTGACGGGTGCCGGCGGGAGCTATGACTTGCCGGGGCTGACTCTGCTGGGGCGGACGGTCGAGTGCCTGAAGACGGCTCCGGCGAGCTTTGATCCGGTGCTTGAGTTGAAGTCGAAGTGAGCGCGTGGGTCGTGACGACCGCACTGGCCAGGGGGTCGCCTTCGTTCGACCGTGGCACGCGGCGCGTCCAATCCCAGGTGGCTCGCCAGGGTTGTCGCGAACTCGCGAACGTCGATCAAGAACCCCACGGTGAGGACGAGGAAGGGTCTGACCCCGAGGAAAGGTCTGACCCCGAGGAGGATCATCCGCCACGCATCACCCACCACCGACTTCTTACCGTCGACCCCCGATTGCCGGCCGATCACCATCGTGGTGATGCGGGGAAGGCTCGCTCACGACCAGGTCCGACGTGACAGCCTCGATGCCGGAGATCTTCACGCGAGTGCTGGCCACTTCGTTCTCTTCCGCCAGCAGCTTGATCGTCCACTCGCCCGGCCATAGGTGGGGAATTCGGTATTCCATGAGTTCGGACTGACCAAATTTGCTGTCCGCTATCTCAATGCCTGTGGAATCGACTGCGACAACGGCGTCCGGCACAAGGCACGCAACTCGCGCGATGACCCGCCCTTGCACCGACCCGCCAGCCACCAGCTTGATCGGAGCGGCCTTGGCAATTCCATTTCCCACCTGGAATCGCGGGGCCTTGCCCCAGCCGTTCTTCTCGTCGTGCGCAATCAGCGTATAAGTCCCCGGGCGGACGAACCGGATCGCAAAAGGTCGATCCTCGGAGTAATGCACCAGCCTCGCCGGAAGCTCCGACCCTTGCTCGATCGCCAGCACGGAGCCGTGCCATCCGCGCTCGACCGTGCATTCAATCGATGCCGCGCCCAGCGAGATCTCCACCGGTGGTGCGCCCGGGCGGAACAGTACTTCGTGCTCGTAGAGAACGCTCCCGATCGCACCGACGTATTCCGGCGCATCGGTCAGGCTGAGATGGTACGCGCCCGGGCTAACGTCGTTCAGGCGAATCCTTGCTCGATCGCTTCGGTTGCCAGGATTGGTCTCCATCGAGAATGCGCAGGCCTCGTTCACCCGCGGCATGAGCGCCAGCGTGAAGCTCGGCTCTGGATTCAAGAACGAAAGCAGCGTGTGCTCCTGCTTGCGCTCCGCACTGCCGTTCTCAAAGTCTCGCCGCGAACCGTTGCCCACGACGATCGATAACTCCAACCGCCTGTCTTTTCCGCGGTCGAACGTGTGAACCTCGGTCGTCTTTCCTGCAACCACCCGCGCCCCCCACATGAAAGGCGCGGCATAACTGTCTAAGTTGACCCCACGAGCCAGAATGCCGTGGACTCCTTCAGGAACGTGCTCAAGCGTGAACTGGCCGTTTTCGTCCGCCGTCGCCGCACGCTCCTCACCCGTCACGCTCTCCCGGGTCACGCGCCGCCCGGCCGACTCCAGGAAGACCGCAGCGAACGGCCATGCCGTCTCATTCAGGCCGCCCGCAAGATGAATCGTCCCGACGATGCGCCCGGTGCCGGCCGGTTGCAGCTCGCCGATATCCAGGCTGCGGTGTTCAACCTCGACCAGCCGGTACACCGGTGTGATGTCTTCGCCTTCAACGCAGAGCTGGTAGCCATCGGGTCGAACGTGCTCGAAGACGTACGTTCCGTCGTCGGCGATGTGAGACTTCAAGGTCGCGAGCCCGCGCCCGGTTTCGTCGTAGATGTTTTCCATGCCCCGAACGGGGTTTGGAATGAGCCTTGCGGCCAGCGGCGCGCGCGAGCCGGCTGGCCTCGCCACGCGCCCGGAGACCGTCACTCCAGGTTGAAGCTTGATCTTCTGGAGCACGCCCTTCCGCGCAACCGAGATCGTCCCTTTCCAGACGGCGTGCCGGTCCGCCTTCACGAGCACGCGGTTCAAGCCCGCCTCCTTGGCCAGGACGGAGAACTGCCCCGCCGGGTCCTGCACCTGCTGCGCAATGCACTCGCCGTATTCGGAGTCCAGCTTGGGCCCAACGGCCATCGTGAACGACGACACCGGCTCGCCCGTGCTCGAGAGCACCGTGCCATTGACGTCAAAGAGCGGCACCATCTGGACGGCCAGCTCTTCGGTCATCGGCAACTGAACGCTTTCGAATCCCTTTCTGGCGTAACCCGCCTTCTTGAAGTGAACCTCTCCGTGCGTGTAATCCGGCGGTGGAATAACCAGCGTGAATCGGCCGTCCGGCCCGGAGGTTGTCGTGACGCCCCATCCTGAGATCTCGGCACCCTGAACTCCACGGGAATCGTCGTCCCGGATGATACCGCGAATTGTCTGGGCTTCCCCCACCTTGAGATCGATGAGCAGGGGGTCGCCGCGTAGCACCTCCGGCCCTCCGCAAGCGATGAAATGCGACTTATGCGAAGGATGCTTGACCACGGCACCCCACTGCGGGTTGACTCCGTGCACTTCAAAGCGTCCGTCAGCATCCGTTTTCACCGCGCGCTCGAGGTTCGGCCCGCGGGCCTGGTGCATATCGATGATCGGCGCAACGGTCGCGCCGGCAAGTGGTTTCTTTTCGGCTGAGTCGCGAACGATGCCGCGCACGGTGATCCCCACCTCAACCTGGATCACGAACTCGCGCTTCGGATCGGACGACTGCAAGGCGAACGAGTTGATAAGGTTGTGTTGATATCCGGCGACCGTGTCCCGCGAATCAATATCCAGTTCCAGTCTGCACGAAGCCGGCGCCGGCACCACGAACGTTCCTGTCGCCGACTTCACATCGACGCGAGCAGGCTCCTTCGCTTCGTGCCGCTCATGGACCTCACCGGGAACGGTGATTGACAACGAGTAGGAGAATTCGTTCAGCGGCTTCTTCGTCACCCGGTCGACAACCGTGAACTTGACGGGTTTGAGCGCCTCGGATTTTGATGCGGGCTGTTGAAACACCAGCGTTGCCAGCACCGGGACGACCTCGAGTCCCCGCATGCAAACCTCCTTGTCGCTTCGGCCATCGGTTCAAGCATCAACGAAACCACCGAGATGCTACCGACCCCTCCACGCTTTCGCAAGCGCGGCGACAGTGGGCGTCGTGCCCAGCGGCGGGTCGTGATTACTCTCACCGTAAGGCCTGGATTCTCGATCGCCTACGCGCCCTCGCCGGACTCTTCGGAATTGAGGTGTGCGGTTATGCCATTATGAGCAACCACCTGCATCTCGTGCTCCGCAACCGACCCGACAGAGTCGAGCAATGGTCCGACGCTGAAGTCGCACTGCGCGGCGCAAGCTCTCTCTGCAACGTGACGGTTCGATTGGACGGGCCGGGGAGGCGGGACATGCGTAGGGCAATCCCTCAAGACCTGGCTCCCATCCTGGACCGGCTTGGTGTGGATCGATCGAATTGGGTGCACACGGTGCGCGACTTCGGTCGCATGTTCAAGCAAGCGGAGTCGAGCGAGTTCGCTTGTGAGCGCTGCACCGCGTTGCTCACGGCGTTGGTTTCTGGGCAAGGCGGCCGCGCAAGCCGCGTTTCTGTAGGTAAGCGGCTCGCTCGCTAGCGCTGGTCGCAGCGGCGTAGGCCGAATTCGATTGGAATGGAGGCCAAGCTGCGTCGTTTCGTTCGCCGGCGCGGCAAGTGACGAAGCACGGTCGTCGATATGGAGCGGTTCGCAGCAACCGACGCGTGCAAAACGCCGGCGAAGTAGCCGAGCCCACCCGGTTGCTGACCGTGCGTGGCAAAACGCGTGCGCTGCGCGTCGTCGTCCGCGAGGCACCCAGCGATCGCGGGACGCAAACCGGTGCGAGCCAAATGCGTTTGGCTTTCCCGAGGACCGACTGTCGACTGCAGAGCGTGGGTGTCTGGGTTCCCCAATGACGCCGTTTTGCACTCGACCATGGGCGATCATGGGAAACCTCGTCCAGTCGCGAGTCACTGATGCGGACTCATCGATTTTTATCGCGCGTCGCGTTCGAGAAAAAAGTGTCCTGCGTCAGTCGAAGTGGGACAAGCCGCGTACTCGAAGCCGATCACTCAGCATTTTGCACCAAGTACCGAGGGTGGGACTTGAGCCCACACCCCTAGCATGGACCGGATTTTGAGTCCGGCGCGTCTGCCATGAGCGTGGCATTGGGAACATGTTGGAGTGACGTTTGAAGACCTAGTTTTTGAGAGAGTAAACGTCACGAACATAGCACTGGTGCATTGTAGTGGCGTTGGGATGACACGGCCAGTATTGTTGCCAAATTGTCGCCAATCGCGCGATTCCTCGTGAGGACTTGAACGCCGGCAGGTCACCCTTCCACATAACTGTTTATCGGCGAGTTGACTCACGGAAGCGATCATCGACGTTGAAGCGATGGTCGCATATCAATCCGGATCACCAGCCAGCACGTAAGCCGCCCAGTAATACGGGTGCTCGTACGGCCGTGGAGAAGTCGCCCCCTGATCCGCGTTATCCCTCCGCATGCCATCGCGCGTTAGCCCGACGCCTTCCAGGGCCGCAAGACACCCAGCAATCGTGCGATGCGAACCGGTGCAGGTCAGGTGTGCCTGGCTGCCTTCGGAACCCTCCGGAACCCACTCCAGAGACTGGATGTCTGGGTTCCCGCGACGCGCTTTGGTGCCTGGCGTACCGGCGCGAATGGAAGCGAACACTACGTATACTGTTTCGGTTACTGGTCGAACCGGACTGAATCTTGCCTTGCCAGGTACCTCGTTGCGATGACGATTCCCAGCAGCCCGGCCAGCAGGGCGAACAGGCAGTGCCCAACGACGCTGAAGGCGTCGTAGTTCGCCGCGCCAGGAAGCATCGAGTCCCAACGGTTCGGCGAGACGGTGGTGTACTCCCAGGCTACCTGGTGGTGAACGGGATTGCTCACGGTTGACGTGGCCCCACTCGTCGGCACGGTGGAGTGAAGAATCGCGGTGTAAACGAACGGCGTGGGCGCGACCTTCTCATGGACGTAGCGCAGCAACCGTGTCGTCGGCAGCTTGGTCACGTTTGGCTCGGACAGCCCCAAGAACGCCAGGGCGAAGTATCCCCCGCCGAAGACCGCGAAGCCCAGCCGTCCGGCACTCCGTCGGCCGGCATGATAGACGGCGCCGAGCGCAGCCACGCCGATGAGTAGGGCCGTGGCCAGCAGCAGGCCACCAGCCCAGTGGTCGTCCGCGTTTCTCAGTGCCGCGATGGCGACCGCCAAGCCGAGGACCAGCCCCATAAGTTCGAGGATGGTGAAGCGTCGCATAGGTGCACCTCCGGTCGTCTATCATACTCCCTGGCGGAGGCGGGCGCCTTGATTGATTGCGCCAGCGCGGCACTCGTCGGTCATCCCACCAAACGTGTCAATCGAAGATTGACGGAATACTAGTCTCCTTTCCGACGCTGGGCACGGCGACGTGGGAAGGATCGGCCTACTGGCCGCACCGGGGGCAGCCTGTTCCCTTCTCGCCTGGGCGAGTTGTTCGGGGTGCAAGCTGCTTACCGGTCTGGTTTGTTCGGCGGCATGCTGTCCGTTACGCACCGCCAGATAATTGATAATCTCAGCGCGGGCGGCGTTGATGAAGGCTATCCTCTGCCATCCGCGACGCAGTCCCGCGGCCAGGAGAACCATACCCAGGAAAGTCAGCGTACTCGGCTCCGGGAGTGCGACCGGCTGCACCGTTGGCTCATCAGTGGTCGCGCTCGGCGGCGCCAGCATCTGCGCCTCGAGATTGAGAGCCTGCACCGCGGGAGTGGGGATTCCGAGGTACGTTGGAGCGGCACTCTGCCCCACCGCGCTCGGATTCAGCACCGTAGTCATGACGGACTTCACGGACGAGACCGAGCCGTCGGGGCCAATGGTCATATTCGTCTCGCTTTGGCTGAGCGCGCCAGTGTGCGTGATGACAATACGATCGTGATAAACCTGGCCGGCGGGATTGGTGATCGTCTCGGCGGTGACGGACTGCGAACTGCGCTGGACTGTTCCGCCGGTGATGGTTTGTGTGCCGCCTCCGGGCAGGGAGACCGTCCCCTTGATTGCCGTCGTCTCCCCCTTGGTGACGTCGGTTCTCGTGCTTGGTCTGGACCGAGCCGTCGGGCAAGGTCGTCGTGATGACGTTCTTGGTCGTGTTCCCGGACACGGTCGCCACGTCGACGACCGTCTCCGTTTCACCATCAGCCAGATTGATGTCCTTGGTGGTCGTGACAGTGCCGGCGGTCGTATTGGGAACGATCAGCAGGAGGGCGGTTTGGGTGGTGCCGTCGCTGTAAGTCGTTGTCGTGGTTTCAGAGACCGGTGTGCCGGCATTGAGGATCTCGACGATGGCACTGTTCGAGAGGGGTGACGAGCTGGCGGTCGCGACCTCGCGCAGGGCGTCCGCGGTGTCGAAGCTCGCTATCTTTCCGGCCTCGCTCGCGGCCGGCGCCATCAGAATCAGGCCGAAAATCGCGGATAGTGTGATGTTCCGGCGTCCCTGCGTCCGATCCATGATATGGGTCATCATCTTCATTCCCTTCCTCGAAAATGACGGAGAGTTCGGACCAACCGCTTCGCCGGCCGCAAAGTGCGTCAGCGAGTGATCGGTCGAGTCGATTTCGTGCGATCAAACGGCCGGGCGGGCGCTCCCTCCGCAAGAATCCCGATCACGGAATCCCAGTGGCGGAGCGCCCCCGGCTGACGTTGGTCAAGTGTCGTTCGCAGGCAATGGCAGCGGTGTGATGGTCGTGGTCGACTTCACCTGGTTCGTGACGGCCCCATTGGGTCCCGTGGTCGTGCTGGTCGCGCTCGATTCGAGCGGACTGGTCCGGGTCACGATCCGGTGAAGGTGATAGACCTTGCCGCCGGCGGTGGTGATCTTCTCGTTCGTGATCGTCTTCTGACCGCTGTGGATAATCGTGCCCTTTGTGGTCTGAATACCCACTCCGGGCGTATCGAGGGATGCGCTCGAAGAGGGACTTCTTGCCCTGTTTAACCTGGGTCTGGGTCTTGGTGGTGACCGTGCCGTCGGGCAGGGTCGTCGTGATATTCTGGGTTGTGGTGTTCCCCTGCGTGGTCGAGACGTCGACGACCTTTTCGTCGCCGGCTGTGCCGGGGAGAGTGATCGACTCCGTGGTCGTGCTCGTGTTGTTGCCGGTCGGCACGATCAGTCGATACTCGGTCTCTGTCGTGCCGGTGATTTCGCCGACATCCGACTATCGTGCCGGCATCGCCGTTGGCATACGTCGTCGTCAACTCGTCGTAAGATGGTGAGGTTGGCGTGGTGGTCGTCGCGGACGAGACTGCCGCGGCCTGGGCGGACATGGTGGCCGACGGCTGCGGCCGTGGCACTCAAGGCGATTCGGTCTTCCAGAGCCTCACCGAGAGCAGGACGAAACGCTTTCCGACGTGTCATTGCGACTTCGCTCCAATCTTCCTTGCAATAACCGGGTCACAAGCCCGGTGGGATGTTCAGTCCGTCGTATCCATGCCCCGTTTTCCTCGAGATTCAGACGGCTGGGGGCCAATTCGGCCGTCCGCGGAGGCGGTTGCGCCTCACTCCCTCCTGACTCCTTCACCCAGTCGATTGGCGGCCGGCGTTGTTTTCTGTCCGATCAGGTTGGCCACCTCCCAGACCAGGGCCGTGGCGTCTGCGCTCGCCGAGAGCAGGCGGCGGCCGTCGGGGGAAAAGGCCAGCGCGCTGATCCCGCGACGATGCGCTGGCACGCGGCAAATGTCCCGCCGCGCGGGTACTTCCCACAACCGGATGGAGACTTCGGGTCCGAGTTTTTTGCCCGTCGCGATTCCCGTCGCCAGGATCTTGCCGTCGGGCGAGAAGGCCATGGCCTTGTCGAGGCCACCAGGTCCTTCGAGACGGGCGAGCTCCTTGCCCGACGCCATGTCGAGCAGGCAGATCTGGCCGTCTTGCTGGCTCGACGCCGCGAGGACTTTGCCGTCGGGCGAAAACGCGAGATAGGCACCACGACCGACGACCTCGATCGGCGGTCTGGGGGGAGCCCCTGGCCGCCAAGGTGGCGCAGTTCGGCATCACGATTCGGCGCGTTTCCCTGGCCGTCGCCACGTCCCAGATCCGGATCCAGTGGCCGCCGATCGTGGCCACGGACCCACCGTCCGGAGCGAACCGCAGCGCTTTGACGAGCGTGGTGACGCGAGTCGGAGCGAGCGCGGACCTGGCCACGCCGGCCCTCTGCACGCCCGTCGTCCGTGTCCCAGAAGATGACGCCGTCGTTCGCCGACGTGGCGAGGGTTCTGCCGTCGGCGACAGGTCCGCGCATGAGACAAACTGATCGTCAGGCTTGCCGGGCATTTGAAATTGGCGAAGCTCGCGCCCCGAGGTGACGTCCCAGAGCCGAGTGGGCTGGAAGCCGTAGCCGGTCGCCAACGACTTGCCGTCGGCGGACAATGACGCGAACCCGATAGCGCCGCTGCTACCCTCGAGCTGACGGATCTCTCTTCCAGTGCCAGCGTCCCAGAAGCGGATGGTCCGGTCGTGACCAGCGGTCACGATGGATTGGCCATCGGGTGTGAAGACAGCGTCCCCGATTGCTGAGTGATGGCCCGTCGTCTGAGGCCGAATCTCTCGGCCGGTCGCCACCTCCCAGAGCCGGATGACCTGGCTCGCCACCGAGGCCAGCGTCGTACCGTCCGGCGAGAAGCAGACACGACTGCCGTTGTCCGTCTCCCAGTGGCGAAGCTCGCGGCCCGTGGCCGTGTCCCAGATATGGATCGGTGTCACGGGCGGACTCTTCCAGAAGTTCGTCGAGAAGATCGTCCGTTCCGTCGACGCCAGCGTCGTGCCGTCGGGCGAGAACGCAAGGTGGCCTGGCTCGTTGTCGCCTCCTCCGAACTTGGACAGTTGCAGGCCCGTGACCAGGTCCCAGAGCCGGATCGTCTTGTCGGCCGCGCCCGTGGCCACAGTCTTGCCGTCGGGAGCAAGCACGGCCTCATTGATCGTTGTCTTTCCGATCCCGATACGTCTGATCTGCTTCCCGGTGGCGACCTCCCAGAGGTAGATCGCGCTCTCCTCGGGCGCGCCCGGGTAGGTTGTCATATTTGGACTCCGCTTTCCGCCAAGAGACGCACGAGATCAAGACCTTGCCATCGGGCAGGAACGCCAGCGGCCGAGGCGGCGCATTCGGTAAGGGGCTGATGCGTCGGATCACGCGGCCCGAGGCGACGTCCCAAAGAGTGATGAAGGACTTCCCGTCGATGGAGCCGGCCCCCGCGAGCACTTGACCGTCCGGCGAGAATGCAAGGCCATCCGGCATCCCGCTTCCCTCGAATCGCCGGATCTCATGGCCGGTTCTGGGCTCATAGAGGCCGATCCAATCGAAGACCTTTCGCCCTTCCCCTGAGACGATATCGTCGCGCACCTCTTGAGCCTTGACAGCCAAGGTCCGGCCATCGGGGGCGTAAGCGAACTGGACATGGCCCATTCCGTTGCCCGCACCTGTCTCGATGCGAAGGCGTTCGCGCCCCGTCAACGGGTCCCAGAGATACAAGGTACCGTCAAAAGAAGCCAGGGTTGCACCATCAGGCGAATAAGCGATCTGGGTCGGACTGGCCGCATGGAGAAAGCGGGTTGTGCCCAGCCGTGCCAGGGCGCCAGCGGGCAGCGGGTCGCCGGCCAGGTCGGTCGGGGCCGGCGGTGAGCCCCGTTTGATCTCTGCGGCAAGGTCTTGCTCTCCGGAGAGCTTCGTTCCGCTTGAATACGCGAGCATGGCCGCGCTAGCAGTAACAAGGGCGATGATCAGCACAGGCACTGTCAACCGCACCAGTCGAACAAAGGCCATGTTCCTGAGCACGGCCCGGAGAAGGATCGTCACGGTTAGCGTCGAGAAGCCGGCCGTCGCCGAGCTGAGCGCGGCCCGCACCGTCGCCTCTACCAAGACCCCGGGCAGCGCCGCGGACGCCGTCTCGGGCAATGATCCTGCGGCCACGAGCCCGGCAGAAAGTGCCAGCCCGCGGCGGGTGAGGCGGGTTCGAAGCAACCCACGCGCCCGTGCCAGACGTCCGCGCACTGTTCCAACCGGCCAGCCTAGCTCACGCGCGGCCTGCTCATGCGTCATCCCTTCCAGATAGCAGAGCACGATCGGCGCCCGGTATTTCTCCGGCAGGCGCGTGATCTCCTGGTGGAGTGCACGCGCCGATTCGCCGTGATCTTCGCCGGGTTCTAGTGACGGCGACGCCATCTTCGCTCCCTTGGCCACCTTCGTTTCGCGAGCGAGCCGGCGCCGGGCCTCGGACTGGGCTCGAAGCGCGACGCGACGAGCCACACCGTGCACCCAGCTCCCCACGGATCGATGATTTCGGATCGACCCCGCCTTGCGAGCCAGGATCAGAAACGTGACCTGGAACGCGTCCTCCGCATCATGGCGATCGCCGAGGACGCTCTGGCACACGCGCAGCACCATCGGGCCGTGCCGCTCCACCAGCGCGCGGAAGGCCGCCTCGCCGACCTCGTCGCGGCCGGCGACGAATCGCTGCAACAACTGAGCGTCCGGCACGCCCACCAGTGTTCCGACCCGGAACACACTGGATAGGTGCTTAGACAGGTCGCCCGATCGCCCCCCTGCCATGCGTCGCCACTCCGTTGACGAGCCCCGGACTTTTTGTCCCCGTATCACTTAGTCTTTGCCCAGGGCCTGCTCGATACACTTTTTTGACGATTCGCGAGCCCAGGAACCGCTCTGAAACCGACCGGAGAGGCCCGATCGCAGCTTACGTTTTTCCCGCCACTGGCCCAAAGTGCTTTCTGGATCAAATGTTCCGTTCGATTCTACCAGTTCCGGCGGCCTTGTCCGTTGGATACGAATTTCGTATAGTCCCACGCGATTGCACCTCGTCGCGTGCAAGGACGAGATCGGAAGGCAGGAGGTCTGGCCCGATGACATCGCATCCCGCTGCCAATCCAGTACGTCGGCGGACAGGGCAAAGGTTCGGTTTTACGCTGATCGAGCTTTTGGTGGTGCTCGCGATCATCGGGATCGCGGTGGCTTTGCTATTGCCGGCTGTGCAATACGCGCGCGAGGCGGCCCGGTGTCTCCAGTGCAAGAGCAACTTGAAGCAGCTCGGCCTGGCGGTCGCCAGTTACGAGTCGATCAACGGCTGCCTGCCGCCTGGCTGTTTCCCGCGCGGTTATTCCATCGCCATGAACTCGCTCAACCAGGATTTCAGCGTGTTCGTGCGGCTCTTACCCCAGTTGGAGCAGCAAACGACGTACAATGCCGCCAACCTGTCCCTGATGAACGCGAACTGGGAAAACAACACGCTCTGGGCAATCGGCATCGCAACGCTATGGTGCCCGAGCGACTATGGAGTAACGACGGGCTGCGCGATTTCCAATGTGACAAACTCGGGCCAAATGGTCCAGGGTTACTACTGGGGCAACAGCTATTCGGCCATCACCGGCCCGTGGGAGTGGGACCTCTTCAACCTCGTCCCTGGCACGCTTGACCAGCTCATGCCGGGGGAGGCGAAACGGATCGCCCAGCTCGGGCTAGTCTACGCGCTGAGCTCGGTGCGCGTGGCCCAGGTCAGCGACGGCCTGAGCAACACGCTGCTCTTCGGCGAGACCGCCGACACGGGAGCGTCTCAATGGTGGACCTGCGGTGACGGCGTGGACACCTTGGTCGGCGCCGCGCGCCTCCCAACTACAACACGGCGTTCCTCCAATTCGTCAATGTAAATAGCCTTCATCCCGGCGGGGCCAATTGCACGTTTGGAGACGGCTCGGTGAAGTTCATCAAAAACTCGATCGATTCGTGGCCGATGGATGGAACCGGTTGTTGGCCCCTCTACCTGGGCGAGAATTCGAACACCGGTGCTCCCTACATCATCCCCGGCGCGAAGCTCGGCGTCTGGCAGGCGCTGTCGACGCGAAGCGGCGGCGAGTGCATTAGTGCTGATCAGTACTGACGCACGTGCGAATCCGGAAGGGCGAATTGATCCGACCCGGGTCGCCGGCCACTCAACGGAGCAGGTTCATCAGCACCGCCATTAGAATATATAAGAGCGAATGTCACTTGTGTTAAAATTATGTGACAATTGCATTCGCTTCCCGGAGCAACCGGCAAGATCGACAACTGCCAAATGGGTGTATATCTGGCCTACGCCAGTGCTGCGGGCCACACGCTGTTGGACGAGCGACGAACGCATTTCCAGACTGGCAGTGCGCGGTTCCCAGAAGGACGCCTCTTCGGTGGCCAGCACCATGATCGTGTGTCGAAAGACTTCATCGTTCCAGTGCGACAGCAGAGATCCGAGCCTTTGCGCCACATCATAAACGACCATCTCCCATTGCCGTTTGATTAGTCCGAGGGACCGAAGTTGAGCCGCGAGCACCGATCGTGTGTGTCCTTCAATCACTGTCAAGCGAACGCTCTCCTGTTCAAGACTTAAAATGCTCCTCGCTCGATGAGGAGAGCGCGGTTTGCTTTGGGATGATCCTCCAGCGAATCCACTCCAGCCTCCCGTGGGGTGTAGCGCAGGACGAGTTCCAGAGTCCCTTCCTCCCTCGTTCCATAGAGCGGGATATCCCCATGATACGCGAACGTCTTGTCCGAGCTGGAAAACGGCAAGCGGGCGGGTGGGGCGGGGGATCGCACTAACGTGCGAGGTTGGGGGTTCCCCGTCCGAACCAAAGTCTCACGACCGTGGTCAAGTTCTCGGGCGCAGCGAGCTTGAACGCGACGGGCTGGGTCTACGCATTCGTTCGGCCCGCAATGGCGGACCCTACAGCATTCTTGCCTTCCTCGCTCTGGTGGGGGCAGATGGTCCGCAACGGCGGACCCTACGTGGGTCTTGCCGTTCATGACTCTGATGGGGCCGGATGGTCCGCAACGGCGGACCTGACATGTTTCTGCGTTTTTCTCTGAGGGGCTCGACATGGGGCATCGCTTTTTGTTTGCTTCCATTCACAGCCATCTCGATCCGTTGAGCGGGGCGGTGCTCGCGACGCGTGAGCTGCTGGAATTGCTGGCGGGGCGCGGATGGGACTGCCGCGCGTTCACTTGCGGCGTGATTGACTATCAGAATGAGACGCCTATCGAGAATGTGCTCGCTTCGGTCGAGAGGCCGACGGCGCGGTCGGGCGCGGCGCTCAGCCGTGGAGGGGAGGCCGAGGTCTTCGACCTCGAAATTGCCGAGAACCGCGAGCCGCAATACGTGACGTTCATCAATCCTCAACCTGAGAAAGGGGCTACGGTCTTCGCGCGGATTGCGCTGGAGCTTGGCCGACGGCGGCTGGATATTCCGCTGCTGGTCGTCGAAGGCCGCGGTACCGCTGACGGACTGGCGGGGTTGCCGGTCGATCTCTCGGGGCTGACCAACCTGCACCGCATGGCGAATACGCCCGATCCGCGTGATTTCTATCGGGTGAGCAGGGTTGTGCTCATGCCGTCGCTCTGGCGCGAATCGCTCGGCCGCGTGCCGATCGAAGCGATGGCGAACGGCATACCGGTGCTGGCCAGCGATCGCGGAGCTTTGCCTGAGACCCTGGGCGATGCCGGGTTCGTGTTTACCGTCCCCGATCGGTGCACGCCGGCGAGCAGCGTAGTGCCGACCTCGCAGGAGGTGGCGCCGTGGGTGGCCGTGATCGAGCGGCTGTGGGACGATCCTGAATTCGAGGCGGAGCACCGGCGACGGGCGCTGGCGGAGGCGAAGCGCTGGGATGGGGACAAGCTGGCGGAGCAGTACGAGGGGTTTTTCCAATCGTCGTGCCGCGGAGGTGCTCGGTTGTCGGTGAGGATCTCCTGAATCGGGTGAGAACGCCTCGGCGGCTTCGTGAGTTGAGAGGCCAGCGAATCAAGCGTGACGGCGAGGAGCCGAATGCGAGCCATGCTGGTCGGAATGGGCCAACTGGATGCGGGAATCGCGACGGGCGTTTTTGCGGGCTTTTTGCCGGCGTCGTGTTCGATTCTGGGGCCGCAGTCGCGTTGATCGTTGGATTCGTTGCGATCGGAATAAAAATCCGAGCTTTTCTGGCCGGTCAAATGGCCGAATCGCGAAAGTTGCTCCATAATATGTATAGCTCAATCTCGATCACCGACACCGGCGTCGGGGCAAGGGGTGAGCCACCCACCTCTCTGGAACCGGACCGCAAACCCAGGGCGATGCCTGGGCTGTTTTTCTAATGGCCTTTCAGGCCCGATGGCGGACCGTGCGGGATGAAATGTACTCGAGTTTGGGCCGGGCGGGGCGTGGGACAGGTGTGGACCGCGGTGAGCATGAGTTCTCACCCGGTGGACCGACGGATCGTCGAGCGGAACTCTTGGCGTTATCCTCTTTGACTATCAGCATTTCCGTGCTGTTTCATGGTGTTCCGGCCAGCCATCGGACGGGTCCAAGGCAGCAAGCAAAATGGGACTTTTTTAGGGTCAACTAGTCCCATTTAGATGATCAAGACGCGTTTCCAGCGGGCCGAAAAGGGGCGTGGCAGCGAACGACGAACTCTGCCATCGCAAAACCCGGAATTTGTACACCAGCCGGTCGAAGGCGTCTGATTCAGTCTCATCAAGTCCCATTCGCTTCGCCGTAAGCGTAGAGTACGGATGGGTCTTCTTCCGACTCGGATCGGCAGTCTTCCAGAGGTTGGTGCTATGTCGTCAAATGTTGATGTCGATCGGAATTTGCTCTTTGCCGTAATCGCGCTTCAAGATGACTTGATCGACCGGACGCAGTTTGCCGACGTGTGCGCCGGCTGGGCCATGCGGCTCGATCGGCCGCTGGCTGATCTGTTGATCGAACGCAAATGGATCACGGACAGGGACCGTAGCGACGTTGAGCGGAAAATCGAACGCAAGCTCAAGAAGAACCAAGGTGACGTGCGCGCGACGTTGGGGGCCGCAGCCCCGATTGAAGCGCGTGATGTTCTGGGAGCGATCAAGAACCCGCAGATTCGTCACTCGATCCATGCATTGCCGCCGGCCCGCGGCCACGTGCTGGTGGAGACGCTCGTGCCCCCGCCGGCACAGCGCGATTCGCTGCGTTACACCCTCACGCGGTTGCATGCGGAAGGAGGGTTGGGCAAGATCTGGATCGCCCACGACACCGATTTGAATCGCGACGTTGCACTCAAAGAGATCAAGTCGTCGACGGAGCCCAATCCCGATTCGTGGCGCAGATTCTTGAAGGAAGCTCAGATCACCGGCCAGCTCGAGCATCCCAACATCGTGCCGGTGTACGAGCTGGCGCGACGAAAAGAAGACGATCAGCCGTTCTATACGATGCGGTTTCTGCGGGGGCAGAACCTGCGGCTCTCGATCGCCGAATTCCATCGTCGGCGGGGCGGCAAGCCCGCGAATCGCCTCGAGCTTCAGCGGCAGTTGCTGGAGCCGTTCGTGAAGGTCTGTCAGGCGGTGGCGTATGCCCACTCGCGCTGGGTGATCCATCGCGATCTGAAGCCTGAAAACGTGGTGCTGGGCGCGTATGGCGAAGTGGTCTTGCTCGACTGGGGCCTCGCCAAGGTGGTGGGACAGTCTGACCCGGCAGGAACGGAGCCGCGGATTTCGGTCTCCGCCGAGGCCGAGACCAAGCAGACGGTCGGCCAGGTGGGCACGCCGGCGTACATGGCGCCCGAGCAGGCCGCCGCCGATAACGACCGGATCGGCACGCGGACGGACGTGTATGGCCTGGGAGCGATTCTCTTCGAGATCTTGACGGGGCAACCGCCGGTGAGCGGATCGTCGGTGGTGGACGTCTTCAGCAAGATCCAGGCGGGTCACTTGCCCAAGGCGCGTGAGATCGACCCGACAGTTCCGCGCGCTCTCGAGGCCGTTTGCTCGAAGGCAATGGCACTTGAACCCGCGAATCGTTATCCCCGCGTGGAAGACCTTGCCGAGGACGTGCGCCGATGGATCGTGGATGAGCCGGTGTCGGTCCATCGCGATCCCCTGGCCGTTCGAATGACGCGCTGGGGCCGGCGTCACCGCACGCTGGCGACAAGCGCAGCGGCGTTACTGGTGGCCACCGTGATCGGCCTGACCGTGGGTGTGGTGCTGATTGAACGCGAGCGCGGGAAAACCGACGCCCAGCGAAAGATTGCCACTACGAATGCGACCCGCGCCTTGCACAATTTGCGCCTTGCGCAGGATGCTGCCGATGGGTTGCTGGGAGAAGTTGCCGACGTCGATCTGGCGGATATCCCGCAGATGGAGCCGGTGCGGCAGCGCTTGCTCGAGAAGGCACGGGCCGGTTACGAGCAATTCCTGGTCGACGAGGGAGATGATCCGCAGGTTCGCTGGGGAGCAGTGCGGGCGCAGGTGCGACTGGGTGATATTCAGGCACTTCAGGGCGATGCGCCGCGGGCCGAAGCTTCCTATCGCACGGCTGGCGGAGAGCTTGAAAACCTCTCGAAGGAAGTTGGGTCGAACGCAGGAGTCCGCCGCGATCTGGCGCGTGACCTGCACGGGCTGGGCGTGCTGCTCAAGGACGGCAATCGTTTTCAAGAAGGCGAAGCGAAACTACGAGAAGCGAT
This sequence comes from uncultured Planctomycetota bacterium, assembly GCA_963823665.1. Taxonomy (GTDB): domain Bacteria; phylum Planctomycetota; class Planctomycetia; order Isosphaerales; family Isosphaeraceae; genus CAVXHV01. Next base: position 663,887 of record CAWGMQ010000005.1, on the reverse strand, counting down.
CAAGCTGCGGGAAGAGATCGCGAATGTGCCGGACGCGAGTGTGGAAGACAAGCAGGCGCTGGTCGACAGCCGCTACCAGTTGGGTGCGCTCCTGGCTCGCCGTGGGTCGGGCACGCCCGCGGACGTCGAAGCCTATCGTGCCGCGCTCGAGGGTCAAGAAGCTCTGGTGAAGCAATTCGGCGATCGGCCTGAATTTCGGACCAAGCTTGTTCGATTTCGAAACAACCTGGCGATCTTGCAGCGAGCGCTGGGCAGCTCGGCGGAATCCGAGGCAACGCTGCTAGCGACGCTCGACTTGCTCAAGCCTGCGCTTGAAGGTCCGGACGCGTTGCCGGCGGTGCGGTGGCAGGTTGCTCGTGTCTCCGGCAATCTCGGTTCGCTGTTGCTCCAGAACAGACGGAGCTACGAGGAGGCGGGTGCGCAGCTCACGCGCGCGGAGGGCCTGCTTCGCAAACTCACCGCTGAATTTCCTTCAGTCGCGCAGTATGCGCTCGAGCTTGCAACGGTCGAGTACAACCTCGGCCTGTTGGCGATGAACACGAAAAAGCCCGACCTGGCTGCCAATTCATTGAAGGAATCAACCCGCCTTCTTGAAGCGCTGAAGATCCGCTATCCGGAATTGCCGGCGTACCGGATGAAGCTTGCACTCTCGCAGGCGGCGCTGGGAAGCATCCTCGGCGCAACGGCGCCGGCCGATGCCGAAGTGTCTTTGCGGAAAGCCCTGGAACAGCACTCGGCTCTCTGTACGCAATATCCCGGCGTCGCGGAGTACCAGCTCGACCTGGGCCGGGACCACTACCAGCTTGGTTTGCTTCTTATCAACTCGAAGCCGCCCGAAGCAGCTATCGAGGCGGAGAAGGCTGACAGCTTGTTCAAAGACGTCCTGAACGCCAGGCCCGGTGTGGAGATGGTGCTCAAGTTTGTGCTCGACAATCGCGCGCTCCTGGTGCAAGCACTCATCGACGCTGGTCGCCTCACCGACGCCATGGTCGCCGCCGAGGGAATTCCCTCGTTCCATCCGAACGAACCGCGGTTCTATGTTTATTCGGCCGCTAAATTGATCACGTGCGCCCAGGCAGCCGCCGACACGCCGGAAGGGCGAAAACAGATGGAAGACGGTCTGGCCAGAGCCGTGGGTGTACTTCGCAAAGCCGTACAGACTAAGGTCATCAGCTCGAGGACCTCGCTTGATCTCAAGGATTTCGCTCCTCTCCGCGAGCGGGATGATTTCAAGAAATTAAGAGAATCCGTGGACGATTCTGTACACGTAGGCTGAGTAACACTTTTCTCTTCTTGCTCAAGCTAACGACTTAAGGAAATCCAACGAAAGTGACGAATTCATCAGATAGAGCGGAATTGCCGTCATCGCTGTGCCGTCGCGGTCCGCCGGACGTGCTGGGTCGATGGTTTCCGCAGATCGGAGAGACCGGTGAGGTGGGCGAGGGTGGTCGCTGCCGGGATTGTTAGCTTCGTCGTTTTCCACGACCGAGCAATCGGGTCTTGGGGCGCGCAGGACGATGCTAACCAACCTGGCACTCGCGCAGACTCGGACCCGGCTCAGTCACGGCCCGTGCCGGAGCAGACTCCAACGACGAGGCCCGCTCAGCCGGGAACGAGGCCAGCGCAGGCGCCGGCCACGACTCCGCGGACGACAACGCAGCCACGCCCACCGGCGACGTCTCCAACAACCGCGCCGGCTGCACCCGTCGTACAACCAAGGCCCCCCACGACCGGTCCGGCGTCGTCCGACCTCCGCGCGGAGCTGGAACGATCGTTAGCGAGCGAGCTCGACGCGTCGCCCTTCGCGGCCGCACCCGGGACTTACGGATCGCTGGCGTCGGCCTCCTGGGGCGGCGTTCCACAGATGATCGGAGACCTCGGGCCGATCCCGCGATTGAGCATGGTGCACACGGCTGCGAGTGGCGGCGGTCTGCCGCCGCCGTTCCCGCCGCCCAAGCCCCCCGGAGTTCCCGGGTCGCGAGGCGCTTCTTTGGTGATTCCGTCGATCCGGGATATCAAGATCAGCGAAGATCAGTCTCCTCGCCCGCAAGACCGCGTGTATTTCACGTTCAACTATTTTCAGGGCGTGAATGACCCGGTCAACACACGATTGCAGGCGCCGATCGGCTACACCCAGGTGTTCCGGTACATCGGCGGCTTCGAGAAGACGTTCCTGGACGGCCAGGGCTCGGTCGGTTTTCGCGTGCCGCTGGATTCGGTCACCGCGAACACAGCCTCGGCGCGTGCCTCCGGAAACTTCGGCGGCACGAGTACGGCCGTCGGCGACATGAGCATTTATGGAAAATACGTGCTTCTCGAAAACCGCGAGACGGGCAGCCTGCTCTCGACCGGGCTTGCAGTCACCGCGCCGACCGGCCCGGGCCGGTTCGCGGGCTTTGATACCTTTGCCCCGTCACCTCATGGCACCAGCTTCCAGCCGTTCATCGGCTATATTTACAATACCGGCAGGCTCTACTTCCACGGTTTCACCATCGTGGATGTGACGACCACTGGCTCGGACCCCGTCCTGCTGTATAACGATTTCGGGCTGGGCTACTTCATCCTGCGGCCCGATCCCAATGCCTTGTCCGCACCGCTTATTTCGATGATCGCGCCGACGTTTGAAGTGCACGTCACCGATCCGCTCAACCATCGCGATCCTTACAGCCTTCGCGACCCGACCGGCATGACCGACATTGTGAACCTCACCTACGGAATTAACATCGGAATATTTGAGCGTACTCTGATCACATTCGGAGTGGTGACCCCGGTGACCAGTCCCAAGCCGTTCGACTTCGAGGCGATGGCCTTCATCAATTACTTCTTTGGTCCGAGGCGCAGGCCGCAACTGGCGACGCCGCCGGTGCTGGGTGGGTATTGAGTTCCGGATCGTGATCCTGTGACACGCTTTCACCGGCAGATCACGTTTGCCTGAGGTATTTCCGGGTCTTCGCACCATCATCGTTGCTGCGCCGACACCGGCCCGGCGACGACGAAGAGAGCAGCCGGCCGAACAACCATGACGACCATTTCAGTGCGAAAGTTTCCGCGTCCGAAAATGCTGGGTTCGAGCGGAGTGGCGAGCCCGGCCCTGGGCCGTTTTGGCCTGGACCGCCAGCGCCGGCCCTGTCAAGCTCCGGAAAGTCGCGATCCGGTTGCGGCCGAACCGGTTGGCCGTGGGACCGGTGACGCCGGCCTGGTTATTGGGCGCGTTCAGAAAGAGAACGCCGTAACCGTTGTTTCCAGGACCGGCGCTGCCGCTCGAGGCCAGACCTACCAGATTGTGCTGGACGGTATTTCCGCTCGAGACACCAGCCTGGCTGAAAATGTAGACTGCCGCGTTTTGATTGCCCGAAATGACGTTGCCTTGGGCGCCCGTCAGCCCGCCGATCGTGTTGCGGGATGCGTTCAAAATGAAGACACCTGTCGGCTGAACGAATTGACCATTCGGCTTGCGCAAGGCTGTGGTGCCATCAGAGGCGAGGCCGATGATGTTCGCTTCGAGCACATTTGCTGTCGAGCCGTTCCCGTAAATCTCAACCCCGACCGAGCTGTTGCCCGAGACGGTATTCGGCGAGCCCGGCATGCCGATCTGGTTTCCCGCCGCGCCGTTGATGTAGATCCCGACGATGTTCCCCAGCGCGTTGACGCCGGAGGCGTCGGTTCCGATCAGGTTTCCTGCGACTTGGTTGGGGTTGTCGGCCCCGGCGATCGTGGCGAGCGTCACGCCGACGTAATTCCCGGAAATGAGGTTACCGGCCAAGGGGCTCGTTCCCCCGATGACGTTGCCGGTGGATCCGATGATCACGACCCCGGTGTTCTGGAGCGCAGAGAGGGGGGCTGATTCGCACGCACGACCGGACTTGTTCCGGACGCGTTCGTGCCGATTCGGTTGCCGGTGATCTGAGTTCCACTCACTGTGGCGCCGGTGATCTCGATCCCCGCGGTCAAGTTGCCGGAGATGACATTGGCAGCGCCCGAGGCCATTCCGCCGATCACATTGGCCGTGCCGCCGCCTATCAGCACGCCAATGTCGTTGCCAAGCGCGAGCTGACCCGTACTGTCCGTGCCGATGAGGTTGCCGAGAACCACATTGGCGCTTGCTCCAGACCCGGTGAAGTCGATGCCCGCCGTCTCGTTCTGGCTGATCAGATTGCCAGAACCAGAAGTGCTGCCGCCGATCGTATTCGCCGCGCTGCCGATGACCACGCCGGTTGCGTTGCCGAGATTCGCCCCGGACGAGTTCGTGCCGATCAGGTTCCCGAGCAAGACGTTTCCGGTCGCGTCCGTGCCGGCGATCACCACTCCCGCCGAGTTGTTGAATGCGAATGTGTTGCCGGCGCCAGGAGCGCTGCCGCCGACCGTATTCGCCGCGCTGCCGATGTTCAAGCCGACGGCATTGCCGAGATTGGCCCCGGACGGGTTGGTGCCGAACAGATTGCCGAGAATCAGGTTGGCGGTTGCACCGGCGCCAGTCGTATCGAGCCCCGAGGAGGTATTGAATCCGAAGATGTTGGCCGCGCCGGGAGTTGCCCCGCCAATCGTGTTCCCCGAGCTGCCGAGCAGTAGACCGATGGAGTTGGCCAGATTAGCGCCCTTGGCGTCGCTCCCGAAGAAGTTTCCGAGCACGACGTTGGCCGTGGCGCCCGTACCAGTGATCAGAAGTGCGGCGGTGGTGTTGAAACCGAAGACGTTGGCCGCGCCGCTCGTTGTGCCGCCAATCGTATTTCCGCTGCCCGTCACGTTTACGCCGACGGCATTGCCGAGGTCGGCACGACTGGCATTGGTGCCGAAGAGATTCCCGATGACGACATCATTTGTTGCACCCGCGCGGGCGATCTCAAAGCCCGCCGCGCTGTTAAAGCCGAAGACATTGGCAGCGCCGGCCGAATTTCCTCCGATCGTGTTGCTTCCCGAGTTGTCGAGCACGCCGACCGCGTTGCCCATATTCACGTCACTGGGATTTGTGCCGAAGAGATTCCCGATGACGACGTCGCCTCCGAGGTCGATCTGAAGTCCGGCCGTGCTGTTGAAGCCGAAGACATTTGAAGCGCCGGCTGAGGTTCCTCCGATCGTGTTTCCTCCCCAGTCGTCGAGTATGCCGACCGTGTTGCCCAGGTTCTCGCCGCTGGCATCGGTGCCGAACAGATTGCCGATCACGGTGTTTCTCTCTAGAACCGTAACCCGGCCTGAATTGACGGTGATTTTGAGGCCCGCCGTGGTGTTGAAACCGAAGACATTGGCTGCACCGGTGGAGGCTCCACCTATCGTGTTACCCCCCACAGAATCGAGGAGCACGCCGAGGGTATTGCCAAGTTTGGCGCCGCTCGCGTCGGTTCCAAACAGATTGCCGATTACGGTGTCGTTCGTAATACCGCCTGAAAGATCGGGAGACACGCTAATCTGAAGGCCCGCCGTCGTGTTGAAGCCGAAGACATTGGCCGTGCCGCCTGAACTCCCTCCGATCGTGTTGTCGGCCCCGGCGTTGTTAAGCACCACGCCGATTCGATTGCTCAAATCGGCCGCGCTGGAATTGGTGCCGATGAAGTTGCCGAGTACGACATTGGCTGTTGCACCGGCGCCCGTGATCGCGACGCCCGCCGAGTTGTTGAAACCGAAGACATTGGCCGTGCCGGCTGAACTCCCTCCGATCGTGTTGGATCCTGACTCGAGGAGCAACCCGGCAACGTTGCCCAGATTCGCGCCACTGACGTTGGTGCCGAAGAGATTTCCGATGACCACTTCGTTTGTGCCGCCGATCTGCATGCCCGCCGTAGTGTTGAAACCGAAGATGTTGGCCGCACCGGCTGTTGTTCCGCCGATCGTGTTACCGCCCGCGCTGTCGAGCAATCCGACCACGTTACCCAAATTCGCACCGTTGGCATTGGTGCCGATGAGATTGCCAAGTACGACTTCATTTGTGGCACCCGCGCCGGTGATCTCTATGCCCTCTGCAGTGCTGAGACCGATAACGTTGCCCGCGCCGGAGAAGCTCCCGCCGATCGTGTTGCCACCGCTGCCGAGGACCACGCCGACCGGACTGCCCATGTTGGCACCACTCGCATTGGTTCCGATGAAATTCCCGAGCAGAAAGTTGTCGATTGCATTCGTGCCGGTGATTTCAACGCCGGCCGAGTTGTTGAAGCCGATGACGTTGGCCCCCGCCGATGTACTTCCACCAACGGTATTGTTTGGACTATCGATGATGATACCGACACCGTTGCCGAGGCTGGCGCCGCTTGAATCCGTGCCGATCAAGTTGCCGAGAATGAGGTTGTGCGAGGCCGCGCCTGGAACTTGGCCGCTTGGCGCGATCGAAACGCCGGCGGTGGTGTTGGAGACGAGGATGTTGCCAGTGTTTGAAGCCGTGCCGCCGACGGTGTTATTCGCCGACTCGATGACGATTCCGGAACCGTCGAAACTGGCGATCTCGAGGCCGTCGATCGTGCTTCCCGGCGCGGACGGAGCCACCGTCAGTCCGTCGGCGGAACCTTTGATCTGATTGCCGTCGATCACGACAAGGGCTGGCTCACCGAGGAAACTCGACTCGGTTGTGCCGTCGATTAGCACCGGATTGGTGATCTGCGGCAATTCCGTTAACGGACTGATCGTAAACGCTCCGGTCGAAGGGTTGTACCCAGGGTCCGACTTCGGAATTTTGAAAACGATTGAATTGGGAGTCCCCGTGCTCGAATCGACGGCCAGAATCGCGTCCCGTAGCGTGCCGCCAATTGTTGACAGGTCCAGGGTCGTCGTCACGATCGCCGTGACGCCCGAGAGCAGAATTCGCGAATCGAGTCGCTCGCCGCAGGCCTGGTAAGCCGGCGTGCCTTCCGAATGTTCGTGGCATTCCAATGACCCATGGTCCTTGCCTCACGGATATCCGCAAATGAAGACGGGCGACGTGCGCGACACAATCCCATTCTATACAATCGATCGATCCGATTGATTTCAGAAGCTCCATTCGAGATTTTTGTCGATTAGTCCGAACTGAATCGCCGATGAGCCGCTCCTCGTTGCCGAAACGTGGTGCTAAGATAGATTGTTTGGTAAGAATGGGTTGTGTTGCGTGATACCGAATTTCGTAATCGGCCGCCCATCCGCCGCCGGTTTTTGGTATCTGGGGCAGAGAGGAGGCCGGAGGTGAAGATCACGCTCGTTCCGTCGGCCGTCTCGGTGGGGGGCGGAAATCCCGGGTTTTTCCTCTCGTCTTACCTGATTGATGAAGTCGTCGCGATCGACGCGGGTGGCCTGGGGCTCATTGACGATCTCCAGGCTCAGCAACGAATCGAGCACATTTTCATCACGCACAGTCACCTTGACCACATCGCGTCACTACCGATCTTGCTGGACTCGGTGTTTCAATCGGGAGGGCGCTGCATCACGGTTCACGGCAGCGCGGCAACGCTCGCAAGCTTGAGACATGATGTGTTCAACGATCGGGTGTGGCCCGACTTCGTCAAGATGTCGGAAAAGGGACACCGTTCGTGAGGCTCGAGTCGCTCGAGCCGGAGTGTCCCGTCGAGGCTGGCGGTCTGCGGATCACGCCGCTGGCCGTTGATCACGTCGTTCCGACACTGGGGTTCCTGGTCGAATCGCCTGGAGTGATGGTGGCGATTCCTTCCGACACGCGGCCGACCGATTCGTTCTGGCGGATGGCGAGCGCGTCTCCCGATTTGAAGGCCGTCTTCCTGGAGGCGTCGTTTCCCGACGCCATGTCCGAGCTGGCGATGATCTCCGGACACCTGACCCCCGCCACCTTTGCTGCCGAGGCGCGCAAGCTTTCCCGGCCGGTGCCATTCATCGCCGTCCATATCAAGCCGCGTTTCTATGAGCAGGTTGTGGCCGAGCTTCACGCGCTGAACATGCCGGGCCTGCGAATCGGCCGGCCGGGAGAGGTCTATCAGTTCTGAATCGATGGCGCGGCACGAACTGACCGGATGACCTATCGCGGCGGGTTCGCAACACGCTTGTAGACCGCATCGAGCGGGTCGTCGCTCACGGTCCAGACGCGATCGTTGTGGATGTACATCTTGCGCTGTTCTTCCGCGTTCAAGGGCCGCGCGCCCACCCGGCCAAACACACCGACCTGATTGCCAGACTCGTCGACGGCACGGTCGCGGTCGACGCCTTTTGAAATGGCGTGTGCTTTGGCTCCCAGCGGCAGCTTGAAGCTGGCGATCAAGCGAGGTGTGGGCCGGGGGCTAAAGCCGAAGTTCCCCGGCGTCTCGGGCGAGGTAAGCTGCACGACGCGCAGGCCGTTCTCGCCATCAGCCAGATAGGCAAACTCGCTAACATACGTGATTCCGAGCTTCACGTCATTCAAGTCGTTGATGCAGCCGTCGGCGGTGTAAACCTGGTCGATCCTGGGCTCCTCGGGACGCTCAATGTCGAGGATGACGAGCCCCTCGGCCCCGGCTGCAACATAGGCGTAGGTCCGTGCGAGATAGATGCCGCGAGCGTCTCGCATCGGCAGCTTCGACACAGGCTGCGGGTGCGCGAGGTCGGTGATATCGAGGATCTTGATCCCCTCGGCGTCGCATGCATAGGCATAGCGAAACTGGGCCTGGATTGCGCGTGGATGGTTCAGAAACGGCTCGCCGAGCACGGACGTTACCACGGGGTGCTTCGGGTCATCGAGCGACACGACGACGATGCCGGCGTTGCAGGAGATAAACGCGAAGGTTCCCACGATCGTGATGGCCCGAGCGCCGCTCAGGATCTTGTCGGGGTTAAAGGTGAGCTCGCGGCCGAGAAAGTTGTTGAGTGGGTTGCCGTCCAAGAGTGTACCGGCCGGCACGAGGATCAAGCCCTCATCGCGGTCCGTGACATAGAGGTAGCCATACATCGCGTGAACACTCTGCTCGTTGTTGCCGGGCTGATGCTGGCGTGTCGGGTCCGGGGCCATCGTCGCCGGCGCTGCGACCGCCGTGGCGTAGGAGGTGCGCACGAAGAACCGCTGTCCCAGCGGAGAGACCGGCGCCGTCACAATTCGCTCGGAGAAGCCTTTGTGGTCGATGAATGCGATGTCAAAGACGCGCAGGCCGGACTCGCCGCAGGCGGCGTAGAGGTATTCTCCGCGTGCTTGAATCGAAAGGATCTCCGGACGCCGGATGCGCTCGGCGACGTCGCGGCCCGAGTGCTCGTGCGAGTGTTTCAGCTTGCCTTCAGCCTGAAGGTGCTTGTTGTAATTATCAGGATAAGCAAGCTGGTGCAGCGAGCTGCCGATGACGGCCTGCGGCTCATCGCGCTCGGTGACCACAACCGCCGCCAGGCCGTGGTCGCCCGCCGTGACCCAGCAGTAGCGCCCGATAAAATTCACATAGTTTGTGCCCTGCATCAGAAGTTGGGCCATGACGGCGTTATTGTCGCCGTTTTTCGAGAGATGACAGTCGGTGCACATCTTGGTGTCGGAGTGGCCCGGCAGATAAGCACCCGGGTTAGGCGGCCGGCCGTTCTTGGGATTCTGGGCGTGTTCCGGATCGTGGATGAGCGGCGGGCCGCCTCTGACGGTATGGGGCACGTTGGTGCTAAACGCGATTCCCGACATGCCGTCGCCGGAGATCGTTTGCTGCTGAACGTAGATCGACTCGCGATTCTGGTTGTACGAGCCCACGTGGATCGCGCACGACGAGCGGGCCGGACCGATGCGGTTGGCGGTTGCGTCGCCGTCCTTCGCCAGCATGAACACGTCGTCGCGCAGCGTCTGGAAGTTATAGGAAACATAATTGCGGGTGACATCTCCCTCATTGTGGAGCTGCGGCATCTTGCGATTGGCGCGCTGGGGGAGGTGGCAGCCGAAACAGCTCGGGTTCCAGGCCGAGTGGCAGGCGATGCAGCTCATCTTGGCGCTGGCGTGCGCGCAGGCCTTTTCACCATCTTTCGGAACGTCGCCCCACACCATCTGGTCATTCTCGAAGCGGACGGTTTTGGCCAGGGCTGCGCGCTCGTTGTAGTGCTCGGAGCGAGGGTTGATCGTATCGGCGACCTGGGTGATCTCCCACTCGAGGTCGCATTCAACCATGGAGCGCTGGATGATCTTATCGCCACGCCGCTCGAATCTCCGCTGTCGGAACGGGGTGCGGAACACGGTGAGATCACGGCCCTCCTTGCCGGATTCGGCGGCGGAGGTGTCGGAAGCGGGGCCGCTGGTCATGAGGGTCGCGCGCTGGCCGGGAGAGCCGTGGCAGTCGACGCACTGAATCTCAATGGCCGCGCGAACCTCGCCATAGAGTTTGGTGTTGCCGTGGGCGTCCTGAATGAAATGACAGTCGACGCAATGCATTCCTTTCTCGAGGTGGATATCGAGCTGGTGCACCGGCAGGCCGTCGCGTTTCGACTCGGCGCGTTCGAACGAGGCTCTCTGTACGGCCGCGGCGTTACCGGTGCGATATCGTTCCTTCTGCTCGGCAGGTAGTGCGACGGCCGCCATGAGCGCGGCCGTGGAATCATTGACAACTTCTTCGCCTCGGTGGTCGAGCAGCTTGCCATGCCGGTCTTTCTTGTAGACGGCCCGGAACACCCAGCCGTGCCCGTGAAAATCTGCGAACTGGGTGTGTCGTGCCTGGGGATTGAGTTCGGCGAGGCGGGCGAGGAACGCTGGATCCGACCAGTTTCCGCGTGCCGCGGTTCTCGTCCGGGTTCGACATGTTCGTGAGCGTGAATTCTTCCGCGGTGGGGTATTTCTGCTCCCTCGGGTACATCAGCTCGCCGTCGGTTTCCTCATCCCACCACATATAACCTGTGTAGGAATTGAGCACATTCGTACCGGGGTGAATGTGGCAGACGATGCACTGGCTGGTGGGAACCCCCACTGAGAACTCGTGTTTGATGGGATGGCCGGGCTCATTGCGGGGGATTGTGGGGTCGGCTTGAAAGGACAGTCCTTGATTGCCGAAGCGGGCATACGGCCCGGAGTTGACCCTCGAGCGGTCGTTGGCATAGATCACGTGGCACGCTGTGCAGCCGCTAGAGCGATAGTCGCCGGGATGATCATTCGTTCCGAGGAAGTTCAGCGTCGGGTCGAAGAGCCGTGTCTTCTGAAGGCCGACGAAAACGGGATCAGTGCGGTTCTTGGTTCCCAGGCCGCGTGCGCTCAAGCCGGCGCGAGGCTTGCCGGGGTCTTCGAGCGGGTTGGGGATGCCGACTTCCTGCGGGTCGCGCCGGCCGCGCTCGAAGATGCGCAAGACGTTTCCGGGCTGGGAGGCCTCAAAACGGGGCAGGGGGTCGAGGAACGGCACGACTCCCTTGTGTTCCATCTCGAATTGAGTAGGCGGAGGGGCGGTCTGGAGCCGCTGCGGTGCTCCGTTCATGCTGTAGCTCTGGCCATAGCGGGCCCGCTTGAACGGGACGGAGCCATTGTTAAAAGCGCGGCGCCCCAGAGCATGGCTCCATGAGTCATCATGCTCGTGCGCACCTGCAGCACCTGATCGGCGTGGCAGCTGGTGGTGCCGCAGCTCAGGTGGGCGACCCGAAGGTCGCCGGGATTGACGAACCGGATGAACTCGGGGTTTTCGTGGTTCAAGAGTGTGTAGGAACGGACGGGGTTGGCCGCGCTTCTCCACGCGTCGGGAAACCGGGGCCAGACGTGAGCTGTTTGCTGGTCAGCGGCTTGAGGGTTTCCGCCGTGGCAGTCGACACAACCGAGCCTGAGGGTTTCGGGTTTCGAGTGCGGGTCGTGCTGTCCTTGGTGGCACGCGACGCAGCCGGCGCTCTTGGCCGCCGCGGCTTCGGGGGTTTGTCGCGAGAGATCGAGGCCGCGTAGCTCTTCGGGCACGGGGAACGGCTCGCTCGCCGGTTGCCGGGTGGGCGTGGAAGCGCCCGGTGCCTGCGCCCCGCCAGCCGACTGAGCGCGCGCGGCTCCGCCATCGTGACGGCCAGGTGTGCCGAAGAGGACGGCCAGCAGCATGAAGGTCGCCAGCGGCAGCGCATGGGTTGCTCGCAGGCGCGATGACGCACCCGCGGAGAATCTCGGCATGAAAGGCCAACCTCCTCCTCGACGTGAAGCACCGGTCGCGGTGCGCGGAGTCAGACCGAAGCGGCGAGACCGTAGCCCGGAGAGCCAAACTCGTCAAGATCGAGTTCTAGAACGTGAAGACAACGTTGATGAAGCCGGCGACCAGGGCGTTAACCCGGCCGTTGAAGCTGTCGTAGATATCCCGGAATCCTTGCCCCGGGATCAGCATCTGAACGCCGCCGACAAAGAGCACGTTTTCGCTCAAGAGAGGCCGGTGCTCGAGGCCGAAGCCAATATCGCCGCCAATGAATCGATCGATGTTTCCCTGATAGAGAAATTGTTGCAAGACATTCGTCTTGTCGAACCAGAGCAGGTTGAAATTGGTGATCAGCTTCGTCTTGGCAGTAACCTCGAAATCCATGCCGAAGGTCGGAAGTATCAGTCCGGGATTGACGAAGTTTGCCTGGCCTTGAATCTTGCTCGACCGAAGGTCGGGCACGAGACTGAGCCGCTGGACGAGATTCACGCCTTGAAGGCCAATCTGCTGACGGTTCCAGTAGCTGAAGCCGCCGCCGGCGAAGTTGGGCTGATCGAGGATCGTATCAAAGCCGGTGGCATGTGTGCCGTTGATGTTGCCGTCGCCGGAAGCCCAGAAGAAGGAGAGCCGAAACCGCACCCAGTCGCGGTCGTACGAGCCCTCGATCGCGGCCATCTGAGCATTGATGATTTGCGGCCGATTGGCCAGCGGGTTCAAGCTGTCATAGCCGAATGCCCAGTAGAACTGGTGCGTGAGGTTATAGCGGCCCCAGTGCCCGTCGCCAGCCCAGCCGAAATAGCCCACGTTGACCGAGTGGGGTTGAAAATCGCCATCGGCATCGGGACGTACCAGGAAGCGGTTCTTGTCATACTTGATCGACGCGGGGTCGTTGTCGTAATTCAGGCTCACCTGGGCCGTGTAGCCGGGGAAGATGAAGTCTTGCCGGTAATAATTCATGAACACGAGATTCTGGCGGCGATCGTTGAACGTGTTGAGGCCGGTGTTCGTGTCTTTTTCCCACTGACGGAAATACACGATGTTGAACTGATCGCGATTCGAGAAGTTTGTGCCGAAGAGCCGGATGGCCCGGTTCTGGTCGAAGAACAGGAACCCTCGGAAGTCGGCGTTGAATGGCTGAGTGCCCGCGCGAATGGAGACGAAGTCATAGTCGGGTCCGAAGTCGGCGAGCTTGTACTCGACGAACGCTTCTTGAAGCGCCCACACTTCTCGCGTACGGATCGTGCCTTGGGCGACGTTCGGGCTGGTCTGCGCCAGTTCGCTGAACGAAAAGTTGCTGACGCCCAAGGTCGGCGTCAGCTTGATGCGCCAGTCGACCGGCTTGAAGGCCGCATCGCCGTGAAACAAATCAAACGCGATCGAGAAGAAATCGAGTGTGAAGAAGCTGTTGGGCCGACCGAAGAAGTTCCCGGAGAACGGGCGTTCGGTGCTCTCGAACGGCGTGGTCTGGGTGGGGACCTGCCTTGCTTCAAAGTCGAGGTTGGCGACGGATGTGATATCGAGAAACGTATGCTGGCCGATGATCGGATAATCGCCCTTGAACACATTCTGGTTGTACGGATCGAACCAGCGTCCGGCGCTATACGGGTAGTCATCGGTGATTGGATGGCCCTTGCCATACCGGTCCCAGGCGGGGTAGCCCATGCGCCAGCGATCTTCGACCGGAACGAAATGGTCCGATTCCTGGACCTCCGTCGGCATGACGCCCGAAGGACCGGTGTAGCCGATGGGCGGGTCGTCGGGAAACTGGAACAGCGGTTCCGAGTGAAAGAGCGATGGAAGCCGACTCTCGGGTCGCGCCGCGTCGATCGGCGCGCAAGCATGCTCGGTCGTGGTGAGATCTCGTCGTCCTGCGCGCGCGCTAGCGCGCAGCACCAGCCGAAAATCGGCACGGCTGCCAGCGCGACCCAGACCAAGCGTTGACTTAACTTGGGCAGACCCATCAAGAACAGGCCCTCGCCCCGTTCCACGGGAACGAGGTCGTGAATGACGTGTGGCCGATGAGTGATTGGATTGTGAGAGAGAGGATTGTCGTCGCTCCACCACGAGCGGGCGCAACCCGAAAGACGTGCGTTACGCTGTCCATCAGAAATCGGCCGCGTTAAGTCGGCACATTGACGATTCTGTCGATTAGGCTAAATCGAGTGATTATTCCGACTACGACAGATCTCCGGGAAAAAATGATCATGGCGGGCAGCGAAGCGTGTCGATCAAAGGGTGTTGGGGGGGAAGAAGAACCCTTGCGCAATCGCTCGCGAAACGCGGGTTGGTTCCCTCGTGTTCATGCGTCACTGTGTGCCTTCAATCGATGAGGAATCAAGGCCATGGAGGCGACCTAAAGCGATGGGGTGGTCGGCATTCCGCAGAGCGCGCGTCGGAGCGCGGCGCGATCGCGCACTCGTTCCTGGAGTCGGCTGCCTCGAACGGCGGGAGCTGTTGAGCGCGTCTTCTGCCGCCAAGGAACAAGCAGCGCGCGCGGCCGCCAAACGGCAAGCGATCACGAGCGGGGCGCTGATCGCCTCCGGGGTGCACGGTTACGACCCGACGAATCCCGACAACCCGCTGGCTCCGCCAATGGCTGATCAAGTGTTGACTAAGCAGGATGTGAGCACACTCCTCCAGCGAGCCGCGGCCGCCGCCGGCGTGAATAACGCCATCATCGCCGTGGTGGACAGGAATGGCACGATTCTCGGCGTGCGCGTCGAGAGCGGGGTGTCGAGCGAAATCACCAACAACACAGTCAACAAAGTTTTCGCGATTGACGGCGCCGTCTCGCTGGCGCGCACGGGGGCATACTTCGGGAATGACCAGGCGCCCTTGACATCGCGCACGATCCAGCAAATCAGTCAAACCACCATCACGCAGCGTGAGGTGGATTCCAATCCGGACGTACCTAGCGACAACGGCAACTCGACGCTCTATGGACCGGGATTCGTGGCGCCGGTGGGGATCAAGGGCCATTTTCCGCCAGGTATCATGTTCACGCCGCAAGTCGACCTGTACGACATCGAGAGCACCAACCGCGACAGCATCAGCCCGTTGACGGGTACACGGTTCAACGTACCGGCGCAGTACATTCCGGCAGGCGGCAACCTGGTTGCGCCGGAGTCCTATGGACAGGTGACCGGGATCCTGCCCACGGCACAGGCCCGAGGAATCGCGACCTTGCCCGGCGGTGTGCCGCTGTACAAGCTACAGCCCGACGGAAAACCCGCTGAAGTGGGCGGGATCGGGGTCTTCTTTCCGGGTACGACCGGATTTGCGACGGAAGAGAATTCACCTCTCAACACACCGCTCGTCACCAATCACAAGAAGCCCGACTACGCGCAAATCGGCGAATACATGGCGTTCGTGGCCGCGGGTGGGAGCAAGATGGCCGGCGTTCCATTCAACGGCCCGATCAACGGCGCGCCGGCGCTGCCGAACTTCACCGAGCCTTTCGGCCGGATCGATCTTGCAGGCATCACCCTCAACTTGTTCGGACCTGGCGGATTGGAAGGGCTCAATCACTTGTTGACCTTCGGAGCAACGCTCGGCGTGGGGAATCCGAATGACGGCACCAACGAGCCGGTCGATGCGGCGAACGACACGCTGCTCGCCGGTCAAGGAGTACCGTACGGTTGGCTGGTGACACCGCACACCATGCCAGGGGATAACCTGACTGCGGCGGACGTGGAGGCGATCGTTGCGCGGGGAATCGCCGAGGCCGACAGTATCCGTTCGCAGATCCGCACGCCACTGAACGTCCCGGCGAAGATGGTCTTCGCCGTCAGCGACGAGAATGGCAATATCCTGGGCCTCTACCGGATGCCTGATGCGACCTATTTCTCCATCGGAGTGGCTGTTGCCAAGGCTCGCAATTTGGCCTACTACGATAATGCCAGCCAGCTCCAGCCAATCGACAAGATCAAAGGCGTCCCCGCGGGCACCGCACTCACTGCCCGCACTTTCCGCTACCTCTCGTTGCCGTTCTTCCCCGAGGGCATCGACACCGATCCCCCCGGTCCGGGCTCGATCCTCACCGACGGCGGCGTGACGAAATTTGCAACGAACAAGGGCGCGCCCCTGCCGGCCAAGGCTTTCCAGAGCATTCAAGGCTACAACGACTTCAACCCCAACACGAATTTCCATCAAGTAATTACTTCCGCAAATATGTACAACCAGAACGGCGTGGTGCTCTTTCCCGGCAGCGCTCCCTTGTACAAGGACACGAACGGCGGCGCGTTGCGAAACGAGCTCGTCGGCGGGCTCGGGGTCAGCGGCGACGGGGTGCTCCAGGACGACGACGTCACTTCGGTTGCGTCGATGGCATACGGACCGCCGCGAACGATCAAGCGGGCTGACCAGGTGAAAGTTCGGGGAATTCGTCTGCCGTATTTCAAGTACAACCGTAATCCACACTTGCCGGCCAATCGATCGCCGGTTTCGCTCGCGCCAATCAAGCCGCCGCTACCTGCGCCGCGGAAGTAACTGATCCGAATGTCGGAGACCGCTAATGTACAGATATTTTGTGATGCTTGGCGCCGCCGGCTTGGTTGCGATCGGCCCTGGCGTCGAGTGCGCGGATGGACAGGATGAGCATCCGAACTTCTTCGAGCGGCACTTCCAGAAAAAAGAAGGAACGCCTCCTCCGGGGAAGCCGCGATGGATCCCGCACACGGACGAGCGCACGGCTACCCACGGTCGCTGTCGGGGCATCTGGAAACGAGCCGGACCGCGGGTGGGATTGGCTACTATGTCGGCGGGGGTGTTCCGTACGGCCGCGGCGAGGGCCGGCGCGCGATCGACGGCACATGGGGGTGGGATGAAACGGGCAGCCGAAAATTCCGTCGCCGCATGATCCTGGGATGGTCGCAGGGGCGCAAGTATCAGGGAGGCACCGGCGCGTATCGAACCGATGGACCTGTGATGCCAGACCTGATCTACGCGACGGCCAGCACGATCAACAGTTTGGGGCGGAGGAGCGATTCGGAGTGACTCGCCGCCGGAGGCCGGAGGGAAGGTTCGGTAATCGCGCGAAGGGAAGGAAATCACCAAGGCGCTGCTTGCTCCACTTTCGGCGGAGCATTTCAGCGGGGTGAACGCCGGTGCGAATACCGAAGCGCTCCTGACGATGACGCTGAACGAGGCTACTGCTATTACATCGCTTGTGATGATGTGAACTCTCGATCGGTGTTGACGGTAATGGAGATTCACTTCTCGCTGGAAGAGTCTGCTGAGCGCCCCGGCGGGCCGTTGCTCACGCTACCGGTTGGGGGCCAGTCCGCTCGTGATTGCGGCGAGGATGGCGTTCAGTTGGTGCGGGTTCTTTCAGGTCGGGGATCGTCATCAGCCGACGGACCAAATCTGCGCAGATACTCCTTGACTCGAAGCTTTCTCTGGGTGTTCTCGGAACTCATGTACCTTACGGTTCCGAAGATCGGGCGCTCCGGTCCCCAGGGCCGATCATAGCGGCCGAGGCACCAGAAGATTCCGCTGTAGGAGTTAGGGTCGCGGCCGTCGATCGCGAAGCGGTTGTTGAGCTCGACCATCACTTCGATCGCCTCGCGCGGCGCCCTTGTCCATTCGAGGATCTTCTTGCCCCAGAGCATTCGCAGGTAGTTGTGGATGCGGCCTTCACGCACCAGCTGGCGCTGGGCCGCGTTCCAGAGCTCGTCGTGGGTGTCTGCAGCAGCGAATTGATCGAGAGAATAGACGAATTCGCGCCGGTCGCGCACATGTTTCTTGAGCGTTGCCTTCGACCAATCGGGCAGGGAGTCGTACCGATCATAGTCATCGCGATTCGCGGCCATGTTATAGCCGAGCTCGCGCCAGGTGACGAATTCGTCCAGCCACATTTCTGCGGAGGGGGAGGCATTCCACCAGCCCTGGCGCTTGCCGGCAGACTTCTTGGGCAGCTTGTCGGGCGACCAGTTCTCGTGCTCCATCAGCTCGTGAAAAATCTGGTGGGTCGAGATATGGCCGAAATGCAAATACGAAGACAGTCCGCTCCTCGCGTTGTCGTCCGGCTGGTTTGCATGCTTGGCATAGTCGTTCAGGGAGCGGTTGAGGAAGTCTTTGAGCCGCTTCGCCGCAGCGACGGGCCCTCCGCGATCATCCACGACGGTGATGGCGTGGTCGACGGGTAGATGCGCGAGCGTGTTTGGGCCACCACGGAGCAGACTCGGTGATACGGCGGGCCAGCGTTCCAGGATTCGATCCGGAAGCAAGTTGATCTGCGGCAGCATGATTCCGGTGAACGGGTCGGCGTTCGGAGTGATCATCAAGTGTGCCGGCAGCTCCTTCTGCAAGAATGCGCGAAACGAGAAAGCGGTCTCAAATGCGCGCGAGGCCGCTCGGAGTGGCAGCAAACCGTTCGAATCAACTTTCTCGACCAGCACGTTCAGCCGTGTTGAAGCCGCCTTGACCATGCGTGGCAAGAAGAACGCAGGATAATCATCGGTCACGACCAGACAGGCGTGCGTTGCCAGCGCTTCGAGCAGGCCATGGCCGGCGTCGGGTGCGGGTTCGACGTAGGGATAATAGAAGACTCCCGGACTGTGCAGGCTGGCGATTCGTGCGGTGTTGTCGGCCATGCCATCGATTACAAAGCGATGCAATCGCTCGCTCGCCCAGCGATACCCAGCGCGCAGTGGTTCAAAGATCACAAGTGGCCGGTCGAGCTCGATGGCCCATTCGAGTGCACGGTCGAGGCTGAAATTCCATTCCATCCGGCGAAAGGCGATCATCCAGTAAAGCACGTACTGCCCGCTGGCACGCAGTGGCTGTGTGTTGCAATTCGCGATGCGAAGGAGATGCAGCCGTTGATTGATCATCCGGGGTTTTTCAATTTGACGACGCGCGCTGGGTCCGCGAGAGTCGGCGAGCTTCGTGCAAGACATGTTCCGGCACGGGCCTGAGATCCCAGACCAGCCCGAGCTTTGTCAGAGCGACGAGCACCGAAGCCGTACAGCCAAGGCTCATGCCGACCCAAATTACGCCGAAGCATACCACATGCATCAGCGCAAGTGCGCCGGTGCGAATGTAACCGGACCGTTCGTTTGATTCAGGCGCGGAGCGGTCGGCTCCTCGCGATATCATGAGAAGGCGTTTCGGGCGTGATCGTGGCGGAGATCATGAATTCATTCTCCAGACCGCGAAATTCAGAAATGCTGCGAATGTTGTCCAGAGGAGGTACGGGGCAACAAGCAAGGCCGCGGTTTTGGAGCGACGGTGAAATAAGACAGCCATCACGGCGATCGAGAGCCATAGCGGTAGGATCTCGAGAAAGGCGACGCCGGGGCTGCGCAAGCCGAAAAAGAGCACCGACCAGCCCACGTTGAGCACGAGCTGGACGGCGAACCAACAGAGCGGGGCTCGGGCGCTGGTCCAGGCGCCCGCGCGCAGATGAGCCAACCTGCGACAGCCATCATGATGTAGAGTGCGGTCCACACTGGACCGAAGACCCAATCGGGCGGTGTCCACGCCGGCTTCGACAGCACTTGATACCAGGTGCCGACCGAAGACGTTGTGATGAGCGCGCCGATGCCCGCGGCGGCAAAGCATACCGCGATGAAGAACCCAAGTACGATGGTTTGCGCGGCGGGGGTACGACGAGCAAGTCCCAGGCCACCGTCGGCCAGCTGGCTGGCGCGCTCAGCGTCGTCTTCTGTCCCGATAGGTCTCGATCGTTCACTCATTGATGGTTGCAAACGCCTCGTTCAGCTTTTGCTGGCGGAACGCAAATATCTTGAGCAAATCGGGCCGGACGAAGAGTGAGTGAATCAGCCTCCCCCCAATGACTTCGTATTCCACAACGTCAAGGCAGAGAGTTCCCCCTGCCACGGGCTGAAAAATGTGCTCGTGGTTCCAGCGGCGGTAAGGGCCGTGCACCTGGCGATCGACGAAGCGTGAAGGAGGCTCCCAATCGCTGATCAGGCTCTGCCAGCGAATCGGAATGCCATGAAGCTTGAGCTTGTAGTCGATCGTTGTCCCCACGGAGATCTGAATCGGTGCTTTCGTGAGCACGGAGAACTTGAGCCACGAGGGCGTGAGTGTTTCAAGTTGAAAGGCATCTGAGAAAAAGTCGAATATGCGGTCGCGCGGCTGAGGCAGGAACTGCGATGCCTCGAGCCGAAAGCCGGCTCCGGCCGACGGTCGTGTAATCTGGATGCTTGTTGCGATCATCGGCGTGAAAACTTGGGTGCGGGACTCAATCCTCAATCTTGAGCTGGATTTCGTCCGAATTCGCACGGAGCTCCGGCGCGTACATCGCCTGAGCGCGGGCGGGAAGGGCGTGGAAGCGCCCGGGGATTTCGGCCCGGAGACGGTATGAAACGCTGTGTTTGCCGCGGTCCAAGGCCCGCGCAAAGAAGGCGACGCGCTCGTCTCGAAACTCGACGTAGGCACCGAGGTCATTGCCGTTGTAACCGCTACGGACTTCGACCGGCTCAAAGCCCGCTGCCTTGAAATCTTCAAAGATCAGGTACTCGTAGTCGTTCTTGCTGTCGATCTCGAGCTCGACTTCGACCAGCTCGCCGCTCTTGAGGGTGGCCCCTTCGGACAACTGCTCGCGGCGATAGCGCTCGACTCGCTGGGCCACGGTCTGGCCATGTCCGCCGGCGGTATCGACCGTCTTGTCATCCTTGATCAGCCGGTAGACCTTACGATCGACCTTGATTTCGAGCCCCGTGTGCGCGATCGGGTCTTCGAGAGTGAAGTTGGTCAAGTAAGCATTGTAGTAGAGCGGGCCTTTTCCCTGCTTGAGGAATGAAACCGTGTGCGAGCCGGATTCGAGTGCGTTGCCCTCGATCACAAACACGTTGTCGAATGTGAACAGATCCGCCGGCGTGATCTTCACTTCCTTGCGCGTCTGCCCGTCGAGTGCGACGGCCACGGTCATCTCAGGCCGGTCTTCGCCACTGGCCTTCAAGTAGTCGGCGAGTGCCTCGATACAGAACGCCGTGTCGCGAGTGGAGTTCCAGTAGCTGCCATGTTTGCGGTTATTGAGCACATACTTGACCAGCCTGGGAGCCAGCTCGCCTTTGGGATCGGTACGCGCCAGGAGCTTCAAGTAGAATGCGTCGGACTCAATCTCGCTGCCGTACCACCACCACCAGTATCCCTGGTTCGGAAGCTTGAGATACGCGGTCTGGTTTTCGTCGTCGCGGACCACATACTGGCTGATATTCTGAAGCACGGATGCGAGCCTGGCCTTGTCGCCGATTCGTTCCAGACCCAGGCCGAGCATGGTCTTGGCGTAGACCGAGAGATGAGTGCGGTCGCGATCAAGGAAGCCGATCATGCGATCGTTGCGCGTTCCTGAGTCGCAGAGGACCATGAAGACGAGAGCGTCCAGGTCGTCGGCCGAACTCTTGTTCGGCTGGATCTCGCTCGCCTTGTTTTCGAGGAGTCGAGTCTGCTTCTCCTGGTAGGCCGTGAGCCACGCGATGCCCTTTTCGAGCATGCCTTGCGGGAGCGCGACGTCGTTCTGACGGGCGATTTGCAGGCCGTGGACGACGAGCGCCGTCGTGTGCGGCGATGCGAATTCGCCGAAGCCGGAGAACCATCCCCAGCCCCCATCGGAGAGCTGCATGTCGGAGAGCCGCCCGATTCCAGCGGCGGACATCCTGGCGACTTCGTCCTGGTCGAAGACAGGATTGTGCTCGTAGCCCTTGTGACGCTCGGCTCGTTTTCGGGCGTCGCCGATCTGCTGGGCGTTCAAGTTGGTGTGCTTCTCGCGGATGGCCTTCAGGTCGAGGCCCAGGTTGATGAGAATCTTCTGGGTGATCACCGTCGGCAGGAATCGGTTCAGGGTCTGCTCGGTGCAGCCGTACGGGTAATCAGCCAGGTACGGGAGCGCGTCGACGAGCGCTCCTGCCAGCGTGGGAGAATAGCGCACCTCGAGGCGCGACTGGTCTGGTTTGCGCTCGGAGGGCACGCGCACGACAACCTGCGCCTTCTGTTCGTCGGGACGGATGGCGCCGGCGAAAGCCTCCATCTTGAGCATACCGTGAACGTATGCTGGGAAAGTCATCTGGGCCGCATCCGACTCTTCGTCGGTGAGCGCCTTCATCCGGATCACGGCTTGGCCCTCGTGGACAACTTTCACGCGGAAGTCGACTCGGTGTTCCGAGCCGGCATCGATTTGTACGGTGCGCGTGCTTTCGTTCATTGGCTGGAGCACACTCCCGTCCAGCTCCAGCACCACCTGCACGGATTTCGCTTTCTTGAGTTTGTTGTGGACGTTGGCCGAAAGAACAACCTCATCCTTCTCGACGAAAAAGCGCGGAGCCTGAAGCCGGACGAGCAGGTCCTTGGAGGTGATGATTTCCGACTCGGCTTGGCCGACTTTCGTTCCCGGGCCTAGCGTCCAGGACTTGATCTTCCAGGTCGTCAAGCTGTCTGGCAGCGCGAAGTCGACGAGAGCAGTTCCGTCAGCCGTTGGCATGATCGTGGCGGCCCAGAACGCAGTATCGGCGAAGTTCGTGCGGATGGTGGGCTCTACGGCGGATTTCGCATCTTCGGGGGAAAGTGCCTGCATGGCAAACTGCGCTCGCATATCGGCCACAGGCCCTTGCGGTGCCATTGCAGCCGGCGCCGCGACTTTTGTTTTGAAAGCAACACTTCCATCCCTTAATGCCATATCGTAGCGGACGCCACCGCCCATGCCGCCCATGCCTCCTATCGAGCCCCGTTTGGACTTCACCAATCCGCCGTACGCATAGCCCCCCAGCTCCGGCGGCGCTCCTGCGCCGAAGGCACCGAGATCTTGCATGGCGATCTCGTTCTGTTTCGTGAGGTTGTGAAACCATCGATCGAGGCTGGACTCGGTCTGAGGATAGTGGCGTCGCTTCCAGCTCCAGAAGAACGCCTTGATCTCGGGGACATTCGACCCGCCCGAGATGTATTCGACGGCTTTGTCGTAGACCGCGACGACCGTCGAGCCCAGGAACGGCTTGCCGTCGGGGCCGGTCAGCTTGAGCTTGATCTTGGCTTTCTCGCCGGGCTTGTAGGTGGTCTGAGATGGCTCGACCTGGATCTTCGCGATGCGCGACTCCGGTGGAATGGCGATTTCTTTCGCCTCGTCGTGCACCTTACCGCCGGATACCGTCAGCGCTTCGATGAACATGTTGGGCATGTCACCCTGGGCAATGCCGATCTCCTCGACCGTGCTCTTGCCTTGGACGTGAATGACCTTTGGTGGAGAGTACGTGCCGTCCGACGGTCGGATGAAAAGCAAGACCGTCGAATTGACCCGGTTCGTGTTGATCAGCAAGCGTAGGGTCTCGCCGGGGTGGTATTCCTTGCGCTCGGGGATGATCTCGAGATCGTTGTACCGGAAGGCTGCGCTATCGAATCCCGGCCCGGTGACGGAGAGCAGGTAACCGCCTTCGATTGCGTGGCCCCGGCCGTCATCGACCGTTGCGGCAATCCGGTACTGGCCGGGGGCGGCGGCCTTCATCGCCTGGCTGGCACGGCCGTTGTCGCTCAGCGCGAGATTCCAGCTTTCCACAGGTATTTCAACCGGCTTGCGATCGGCGTCGTACGTGATTTTGAGCAGCTTGAGCGTGCCCTTGCCGGGGACGGGCTTGTGGTCGAGCGTCTGCGCGCTCAATCCGACTTCAATCGCGTCACCAGTTCGGTAGTGGCCGCGATCGACCCACGTATAGACCGAGAATGGCTTCCGAGCGACGAGCACGGTGCCCGTTCCAACGATCGTCCGGCGTGATTGGTCGGTGATCTCGGCGGTGATCTCGTATCGATGGTCGTGGTCGGGGTGCGCAGCTTTGGCAAGCGCCGTGTCGATTTCGACGGGAAGAGTTCCGTCGGGCCGGATGGGCACCTCGGCCTCGGCCACAACTTCTGGTGGGGATACTGGCCGCCCCCACCACCAGACCGCCGGTCTGCGCATGCCCCACCTCGACCAGCCGGGATACCACGCGGATTCAGGCGCAAACCACCAGTAACCCGGACCGAAGAGCCAGTCCCAAGCCGCGGCAGGGTACCAGCGCTCGTCGGCCGTTGTGCGCGTGATCTTGTACTTGACTTTGGCCTGGGCGACAGGCCCGCCGAAGTAATAATTCGCCTTGATGGTCGCCGCCGCTTTTTCGCCGAGCATCACCGGTTTATCAGGAGCCGTCACGGCGACCTCGAACTCGGGTTTCTTGTACTCTTCAACCCGGAACGACCCACCGCCGCGATTCGGGATGTGCACCTGATAGACGCCGAGGGCGGCGTCGGATGGTAGCTCGAACGAGCCGTCGAAGCCTCCGAAATTGTCGGCCGTGAAGTTCTTTGTGAATACTTTTTCACCTTTGGGATTCTGGATCTCCACGTTGAATGACTGGCCGGCGAAGTCAGCTTTCTCGGGCTGATCGTAGCGGCTGCGCGCGACCCAGAACTTGAAACGCACCGGGGCGCCCGGGCGATAGACGGGGCGGTCGGTGATGGTGTAGACCCTCACCTGGTCAAAGGCGGGAACGGGGCGGCCATAGGCCCAGATGTTCGAGAAACCAAGATGGGCCAGGCGGCCCGCCGGGGTGGCGGCCGTGATGACCCACTGGAAAGTTCCATACTGGTCACCCAGGTCGGCGGTCCTGAGGCGGAGCTGACCGGACGAGTCGGATTTTCGGGCGAGCGTCCTGGCTTCGACGCGTTGCTCGTTTTTACCCGGAACCTGCACGAGGCGCCATCCGAAGAAGTCGATGTTTGCTCCAGCGACGCCCTGGCCGGTTCGCGAGTCGGCGACGAAGTAGTAAGCCTCGTCCCGGAGCGGTTTCTTCAGAATCACGGTGTCGTCGAGCCAGACGACGATGCGGCTCACGTTGCCTCCCTCCATCGTGGCGGTCAGGAGATAGGCGCCTGCCTTCTGGAGGGGCGTCGTGACGGTGATTCGCCGGTCGAAATGGCGGGGGCGCGGCTCGAGGTCCAGGTCCCAGCGGGCGACCGAGCGTCCTATGTACTCTTTCTGATCCATCATCACCAACCGGGAGCCGACGTCGCTGATATCGAACTTCTGCCAGTCGAGTTGTTTGGCGCAGATGAGATGTAGTCCTGGGCGTCCTTGAGCAGCTTGGAGAAGAGGATCTCGTGCGCCTCGAAGTGAACCTGTTTGCCGTTGCGGAAGCGGAAATCGACGGTTGCACCGCCGCCTGCGGGCAGAGTCATGAGCTGGTCAAACTGGCCCCACGCGCCGAGGATCTGTTCGATCTGATGTTTCTTATTTTCGTCTTTGTCGCCGTAGAGATCCCGGCTTGTTTTCAGATAATCCGCGGCGGCATCGAATTGCCGGCGGTTTTCGAGGATCGACGCGAGTGAGTCAAGAGCGACCTCTCCCTGTCCGGTCTTGCGGTCGTCGAAGATTGCCTGGTAGATCTTGATGGGATTGAATTCGTCGGGAAGCTTGAACCGCTTGATTCCGGAAGCCAGCCAGGCAATCGTCTCGTCGTCTTTGAGTGTATCCAGAGCGTAAGGGCCGGTGGCTTCGGCGTCACCACCATCGGAAGAGGGCGGCATGTCATGGCCGATGATCGTCTGGGTGCCGAACTGCTCGAGCAGGAATGCGGCCAGATCCGAGCGCGTGGTGTCGAGCAGGCCTGGGTCGGCTTCCGTGGCCTGCACGAGTGCCCAGCGCCAGCGCTGACCGTCGTTGCTGGCTTTTGCGAGGCTTTCCGGCACGCGATAATAAACGGGAGAGCCATCAGGCTCGATGGGTGCGCCGGAGCCCGTTGCACCATAGAACCAGGACGGATTGCTGTCATAATCGGGCAGCAGATCGACTGACGTCAGGCTCTGGAGCCGCCACGACTCGATCTGCGCGGTTCGCCATGAAGACCTGGGAGAGGAAATGGAAGTAATGGCCCACCGCACGGCGATCGGGATCAGTGCGGGCGCGGTCGATTCCGGAAATCAGAAGCTGAATAGCGCGGGCACGATCGCGCTCGTACGCGCCGGCCGTCTGGCCGTTCGCCCGCTCGCCGCGGCGGAACTTTCCGGCGACGATTGCGCCCCAGTGGTCGTTCCCCAACAAGTAGCTTTCGGCGGCCGCCTGGAGCAGCCGCCAGTTCGCCGGGTGCGCGGCGACAACGGCTTCCAGGAATTCATCCTTTTCAACGGTCCTGCCCAAGGAATTCAGGCACTGAAGCGCCTGCTTCAAGTCGGTGCCGACGCGGTCGGGCTCGGTCTTGGGGTCGAGGGCGAGCCGGCGGTAGCCGTCGTAAGCGTCCTTGTAATTACCGTCCGCGAAGAGCTTGTCGAATCGCTCGCGATCCGAAGGTTGTTCAGAGCGCTTCGCCATGGTGACACCAAGGGCCATGATTGCACAGACGATCACTCCAAGGAAGACCAGGCGTGCGTAAAGCATGGCAGCCTCGCTGATTGGATTCGAGCCTCATCCGGGAGGCCGGGACGAGATGGGAAGAGTTGCCTCTTACTATAACGATTCGACCGCGTCGTTCTTAGGGGGGCGGCTTCGGAAATGATCGGTTGCCGAGGTGGTGCGAGTGATCGACTATGAGGCCGACCCGCCCGGTGCAGGGCGCTGGCTCAATTGCTTGCCGAGGGAATCGAGCCATTCTGGGCTCGGGATTCCGTACGGGCGGAACTTTTCTAGGCGGTTTTGTTCTTCGCTGTGGAAGAGCGCTCGATGCGGGCCCAGCTTGCTGGCGGCGGGGGCGTCGAGCATGTGGCCGGAGTCGTTCGGGCTCATCTGGAACAGCACCCGCATCTCGAACTCGCGCAGGATCTGGTGAGCGAAGAAGCGATTGAGGTTGTTGACGGTGTCGCACCAGGTGATCAAGTGCACGCCCAGTACCGGCCCTTCGCGCAGAATCACCTCGAGCTGGTCGGGGGGAGTGGCTTCCTCGTCGTCCTTGCGCGAGAAGCTGAAGTCATCCTCCCGGCGCCTCAAGTCGCGGAAGCGCGGTAGGTCGTGGATCAGAAGGAAGAGCTCCGGACCGTCGGTCTTGGCCTCCTGGCGGCGTTTGACCTCGGCGGCCACCGTGGTGAGTATCTGACCGAGCTCTCGCCAGCCGCCGAGCTCGGGCGTTTGTGGTAAGGCCGCACAGACCCGAGCGAGAACTCCGGCATTGGGGCTGTCTTCGGGCGTGCCGTCGAGTATGTAGAAACGAGCTCCCTGGCGAACCGCATCGGAGGCGGCCGGTGAGAACTGGGCGGCCAGGCTGATCAGGACCGCAACCGAGACTCCCAGCGCCGCTTCCTCGTTCTGTCCGACGATCAGAAGGTTGTTCGCTCCCTGGCGGCGGAACAGCGCGTGCGTCGGGTCTTTGATCGAGATGGCTTCGCCCACCCAGGCCTGCGCGGAACGGGGTGATTCGGGCCACGCTGGGCTCTGAAGCCGGGCCTGGAGCAGTTGGTTGCGCGCCAGCACCGCGGGGGCGTCTCCTTCGAACACGATCGGCGAGCGAGCAAGCACAGGCTTTTGCGCTCGCGCCATCTCCAGCAACTCTTTCAGATGCGCTTCGCGGCGCTCCTCCGAAAGCCAGACAACCTGGAAGAAGTGGTTGCCCTCGGGAGCGCCGTTGGCATCGTTGTAAATGGCTTCGCCGGGGCGCGAGAGCATACGGGGGGCGATGTTGTTTTCGCTCAAGATCAAGTGAGCATCGTTCTCACTGCACTGGAGTGCGATGCGCACTGCCATCTGGCCCAGGGTGCTACGGGCAAGCGTGAACGCGCCGCCCAGGCTCTGGGAGCCGAGGATGATGTGGATGCCGAAGGCTCGGCCCTGGCGCACCAGGCGATCGAGCCACAGTGCGGCTTCCTGGGCGAGCTTGTCTTCCTCGCTGAAGAACTCCTGGAATTCGTCGACGATCAAGAGGATGCGCGGCAGCGGGGGCGTACCGGGGGTGTTGCGGTAGCCGGCTACGTCTTGCACGCCGGCGTCGCGGAACCGGTCGGCTCTCAGGCGGAGCTCGGCATCCAGCCGCTCGAGCACGCTGATGCCGAATTCGCGCTCGCTCTCGATCGCGACGACGCTCGAGTGGGGGAATTCGTAGGTAGCATAAACCTTGAACTCGACCCCTTTCTTGAAGTCAATCAGATAGAGGTCGATCTCGTCGGGGCTGTAATTCAAGGCGAGGTTGACGATCAGGGCATGCATGAGCGTCGACTTGCCCGAGCCGGTGCGCCCGGCGATCAGCACATGCTGGGATGTTCCATGACCGAGCGTGAAGTGCTGGCGCTTGGTGGCGCCGGCCTTGCCGAGCGGAACGTCGATCCCGCCGCGGCTGTCTCGGGTCCAGTACCGATGGTCGGACGGGCTGATGAAATCGAAGGGCACCTCGACCCGCTTGGCATCCCTGGCGGCCGAGCCGATTTTCTGGATTTCGGCCGTGGCGAACTCGGCGAGCGGAGGCCCGAGGAGCGCAAGGGGGTACGTGCCGAAATGTGGGTCGTCCCAGACCAGCCGAGTGCTCGCAGCATCCCAGATGAGGTGGGCACACGACGGGCGGAGCTCATCGAGACTGAATCCGAGGGGAAGGGGCTTGGACGTGTCGGCGGCGACCAGCGTCAGGACGCCGCACGGAACCCCTCCCGATGCGATTGCGGCCAGGCGGGCTGCCGACTTCTCGTCGAACTTGGTGGGAAAGTCCGCGACGACGAGCACGCGGTACGGCTCGGCGACTTCCTCGGCGACCGCGTTGTATTCTTCGATCGTGGCATACTCGTTGCGGAGGTATTTCTGGGTGACGGTTTCCATGTGCGCAGCCAGGTCGGCGAGCCGCTCCTCGATCTGGCGGGGGTCGGTCCAGACCTGCGTGGTCACGAGCGCACCGTCATAGTCAGCCAGATGCATGAACGCGCCGAAGTTGCGGCCGATGCCGATGGGGTCGATGATCGTGAAGCGAACGTGCCCCGGCGGCAGGCTGGCCAGCAATGAGAACATCGATGCCTGAAGAACCTCGAGCGCGGCACCGCGAGCCTCAGCGGGTGTCTCGATCAGGAGGTTGGCACTGGCCGGGAAGGGCCGCAGAGCGGGAAAGTTGAACGACGTGGGCACGCCTTCCATCAAGTCGGCGAATTTCGAAACACCGCCGGGCAGCGTGGCAAGGTCAAGGGGAACCGTGCCGAAGCGAACCACAGGGGGGACCAGTTTCGGCAGCGCCCGCGACAGCCAGACCTGGTCGTGCCATTCGGGGCAGAAGGCGTCGACCTCGCGACCCACCGCGGCCAAGTCGGCCGCGGCCTGGTTCAAGCCGTCGCGCCAGCGCGCGGCGAGCGCACTCCACGCCGACTCGTGTTCAGAGCGGACCCGCTGCGTGTATGCCTTAAATCTCTCTTCGAGCTTGGGGTAGCCGGTCGCGGCCATCGATTTGAGCTCGGCCATGCGGCGGTCATGGGCGTCGATGGCGCTGCGCAGCTCTCGCTCGCGAGTGGTCTGCACTTCAACCATCCGGTTGGCGTACTTTTCATTGATCATGCGGAGTTTTTCATCGCGCGCACTTTCGGCGGCGGCGAAGGCCTTGCGGTAGTTGTCGTCGGCGCGTTTGAGGTCTTCCTCCCGGCGGAGGGCGATTTTCTTGCGTTCTTCCCTGAGCTCGTTGCTGACCTTGACGCGGCAGAAAGCGGTGAGCGCATCGGCATCGGCCAGTGATTGCGTGAGCGGCGTGTACAGTCGTTCGAGCTGGGTGTGGCAGAGCTTGACGAGCCACGTGCGAAGCAAGAACGCGAGAACTCCACCCAGGACGACACCGACACCCAGGCCGGTGACGTCGCCCAAGAGCAGCATGCCCGCACCAGCAAAGAGCGAGATTAGCAAGATGAAGACCCAGGATTCTCGACCGCCTTTCATCGACTTGGGAATGATCAGGCCCTCGAGAAGACGGAGCGGCTGGTCCATGCGCGCCAGCCGGGTGAAGAGCTCGTCGCCCGGATCAGCGAACCTGTCGTACGACTCGCTCACGGCCGACGGCGGGTCGGGATCGAGCTTGAACTTCTTGTACTCGGCAGCGAGAACGGCCAGACGGTTGCGGACGGAGTCAGCCATGCCCGCGCTATCCTCGATCGGCTTGCTCTTCTCGGCGTTATGCCTGGCCGCCTTCTTCTGAGCCGAATCATGAGTGGCGGCGGCATCGGACTTGGCGGCTGCGTAGTCGCTTTTGACGGTTTCGCGCGCGGAGTCGAAGAGCGTGGCGATCTTGCGGCTGCCGGCGGCGAATTCGGCCTTGGACTTGTTCTCGCCCTCAATCCCCGCGGTGACGATCGCGCGCCTTTGCTTCTCGTCCTCCGCGACTGCCTCGCGCTCAAGCCTCTCGAGCTTCTCGGCCAGCGCCTGGCGTGCCTTCGCGTACTCCGAGTCGGCGGTCTGATCGCCCGACGTGCGAGCGAGGTGAACCTCCGCCTCGACCTGGGCGCGCTGGGATACCAGATCAAGCACGTTCCGCAGGACCGCTCGCTCGCGCTTGAGAACTTCCGGCTCGGAGTGTCCCATCGTGCTCGGGCCGGTGCTGGGATAGGGCAGGGGGCGCAAGCCGGTGGTCGAGGTCGTCACAATATCTCACTCCGATCGGAACAATCGCGTCGAACTCGTTCGAGTATTTCGGCCATCGCCTGCAGGCCGTTGATTGCGGAATCGACAGCCGGGTCGATGGGCGCGAGGTAGCGTTCCTCAAAGCGCTGGCGAACGGCGTCGCCCCAGCCTGCCTCGGTCGAGAGCCACAAGTCCCGCAGGACGCGTGTGGTCTGCTTCAGACGGGTCGCGCCCGCGAGGATTTTTGCGTCAGGCATCGACGGCCTCGTCGTTTGAAGGCGACGCGGGCTCTACGGCGGCGGCGGCGCCGGCAGCCGACTGATCTGAGGCCTTGGCCTTGGCCTCGAGCGCGGCGGCGGCCTCGGCTTCATCGAGGGCCTGCACCGCGACCGTATCGACCTGGGCAGTCGGAATCGCCATCGATGTCCCGGCGCCGGAGCCGGACGACGGGAGAGTTTCGAGGCCTGAAGGCGCCGTCACCCGGAGATAGGATTCGAGCGAGTCGATCATCCGGCTGAGCAGGTTCACGGCGCGCGGAACATCACCCGCCGAAAGATCCTTGAGTCGCTGGACGCTGCCGTGATATTCGAGGACGGCTTGCTTGAACAGGGGCTGCCACTTCTTGACGGCCGCGTAGCGTTTTTCTGCATCCTGGAGACTGGCCTCGGCCTTGCGCAGGTTCTCTTTCTGCTCGGACATCGGCGGGCTGTAATCGGCGCGTTTCTGCAAGTTCTTCTTGAATACCTCGGCACGGGCCATCGAGACCTTCTCGCGGCGGCGCTTGATCTGGTCTTGCCAGTAGACCGGCTGCACTTCCTGAAGCCACCTCACCGTGCGGCGAACCTCGGCTTCCACGGCCCCGAGGGCCCCGAGCGTGTCTTCGCCGTACAAGGCCAGCGCGACGCGTAGTTCCTTGAGAGAGTCAATCGAGCGGACCGAGACTTGTGAGCTCATGTGTTATGCCCGCGAGGTCAGACAGGCGCCGGCAGTCGCTCTGACGGGCCGGGACATGGTCCATTTGCGAGCGTATCAGACGGCCGGAATGGTGTAAAGGAGCGGGTTTGCGGCGGGGGCGCCGTGATTCAGCCGGAATCGCGGCCGGGCATCACGGCGACGGCGCGAACCGGCGATGCCTCGAGCCCTCGCAGCGGCAGGGGGACGACGATCAGGTCGAACACATCTCGGCCGATGCGTTCGAGGCCGGTCAGGTTCTCGACGATCACGACGTTCGCGCCGAGCAAGACATAATGGACGGGATGTGGATCGCGGTCGGGCGACGGAGTGTCGAGCGCCACGAGGTGCACTCCCCGGTCGACGAGCCAGACTGCGGATGCTTCGCTCATGACCGGGTAATCATCGAAGTAGTTCTGAGCACCCCAGCGGCTGGACCAGCCCGTCCAGAAAACCACCTTGCCGGTGGCCTTGATCGATTCTTCAAGGGGGATGAGAAACGCAGGCGTGATTTCGCCGCCCGGCGGAACCTGGCGTACGTCGATCAAGGCGGCCGGCCCGATGCACTTTTCCAGGGGCACCAGTTCGATAGTCGGCACGCCATTGTAGAAGTGCGCGGGGGCATCCATGTGCGTGCCGGTGTGGTTGCAGGTGAGGAAGGCCGTGGTGTTGCAAGAAATGGCCTCGCCCGGGGAGCCGCGGTCGCGCGGACCGCGATGGGGCGGGATCTTGGAGACGACCTGGACTGCCACGGCGGGATTGCCCGGCCAGGGCGGAGTGGATGGGTCGAGCGCGTGGGAGAGGTCGATGATGCGGGCGCTATTGGTTTGCGTCATTCGTGGCTGTGTCCGTATTCGATGCGGATACCGCGGATGAGGGATGATTCACTGCGGCCGTCTGGTTCTTACCGGGTTAGGGTCCGCCGCGTTGTCGGAGATCTTTACGCTGCCTTTGCTGTTGTTCTTGATTTGCTCTGCGCCCTGAAAGAGATTCTCGCTTACGATCGCCCGGCGAACGTTTTCGCCAAGCTCGATATGGGCCTTGGCTTCCTGGAATTCACAACCGCGCACGACCACGCTGCCGCTTTGCACTTGCAGAGCGGCTCTTCCCTCGTGCTTCCCATCCCATTGCATGAAGGTGCAATCGCTGAAGCCGACAGTACCTCGCCCGGCGATGCGCGCGATTTGATTGCATGGGCCCCAGAACGCACAATTCACGAACCGCACCGAGCCGGAATTCGATTGACTGACCGCAACCATCGTCGGGTCAGGGCCGTGAAAGGAAACGAACTCGCCATTGGTGATCAAGATGCCGAACCGCGGGCTCCCATCGACCACCACGGCCGTGTAGCAATCGTCGGCTCCCAGCCCCAGGAAGTTTCCGTTGCACATCCCGTTGCGCGTCTCGATGAAGCGATATCCAACACGATAGCCGAAACAAAACGTGTTGAAAACATATTGCCAATCGGTTCGGCCGAAAACGAACGCTTCACCGTTTTCCATCTGCCAGTTCAAGAGCCTGGGGCTCATGCTCCACCACGGGTTGAAATGGACATTCTCGATGCGGCCGATATCGTAGATGCCGTCGACGTAGATTCCACGGCGCAACGGCTGGCCTGAAACGTCGCGGATCAAATGGCGGTTGTTTCCGGTGGCGTCGATGCCGTTATAGGGGTTCAAGAGCTCGACCTGGAGAACAGCCGGGTTGTTGTCGCGCAGGGCAATCGCGTACGGATAGGGAGCCGGGGGCTCGTCGGTCTTCTGGTCGGGGTAATAAAGCACGACGCCCTTGAGCGTGCTGTTCTCGTGGAGGGTGATGAATGGCGGGCCGGCCTCGGAGCCGCGGTTTTCGGTAACGAGAAACGTGGTGCCGTCGGCGGTGGGTTTCACACCGCCGCGGTCTCGAATGCCGGTATGCGACGGGACGGATTTCCAGATGCCTTCGAGCGTCACGCCTCGGGGTACGTTCAAGTGACCGGCGAAGTAAAACGTGCCGCGGCCGGCCTGCACGGTGCCGCCGCCTTTGGCTTGCGCATCGAGGGCCTTCTGGAACGCGGCAGTATCGTCGGTGCGGCCGTCGCCCTTGGCACCGAAGTCGCGCACGGAGACGGTTTCGGGGGTCTCGGCGGACGCCGGAAGCGTCGGGGCGATCGCCGCGATTGCGAAGATGACGACGACGCGATGGAACGAGTGAACGGAACCACAACGGGCGAGTGTAGTGATCATGGGATTGCTACGCAAAAGGTGCAGTGGTGGGCTATGAAACGACCTTCATCGCAATCGGATCCCAGTCAATCTCGCGCTTCTGCCGGTAGCTTTCATTGCAGAGCAAGGCCGGGGCAGCGGCGCGGTAGCCGAAGGTGGCGTCTTCGTATACGGGCTTTTTCTCGCGCACGGCGTTGAAGAAGTTGATGAAATGGTCCAGGCGCTCGTCGTAGCCCTTGGGCACGACATACTTCTCGCTCGACTTCGATGGTTGCTTCTCGCTCGAGCGCGGATGCTCGGCCAGGTACTTCTCGGCAAGGTCCTTCTGCTGGGCTTTCGAGAACGTCGTGACCGAGTTATATCCCTTCAATACCTGGTCGGCTGAAGCGTGCTCGATGCCGGCCCTGGTCAGAGTCATCTCGGTGAAGCTCACGTTGAGGACACCGTCGGTACCGACGAAGCGGAATGCTGTGCCGCCGCCGCCGCCGTCCTCGAAGTCTGTGACGAGCGAGAGTGTGAAGCTGCCGTGCGCGTTCGTCTCGGGATAGTCGAGCAATCCCATGATGATGTCGTAGACGTCGCGCCCGTCATTCCAGAACCGCTGCCCGCCCATGGCGGCGACTCGCGTGGGGCCGATGGCTCCGGTGGCATGGTGAATGCCGGTGAGCAGGTGAATGAAGAGATCGCCGGCCACGGCGGTGCCGTAATCCCAGTAATTCCGCCAGCGGAAGAAGCGAATGGGGTCGAAAGGATGCTTGGGGGCGTCACCGAGGAAGCGATCCCAGTCGATCGTGGCCGGGGAGGCGTCCGTCGGGATCGAGTATTGCCACGCGCCCAGATCCGAATTGCGGTTGTAGCGCGCCTCGATCGCGTGCACCTTGCCGAGCGACCCGGACGCGATAAGCTCCTTGACCTTGTCGTAGAGGATCGAGCTGGCGAACTGGCTGCCGACCTGGAAAGTGGCCTTCGTCTCACTCTGGGCGGCGATGACCGATGGACCTTCGTCGACGGAGCGGATCATCGGCTTTTCGCAATAGACTGCCTTGCCGGCGTGCATGGCGTCGATCGACATCTTCGCGTGCCAGTGGTCGGGGACGCAGATCAGCACCGCGTCGACGTCGTTGCGGCCAAGGATCTCGCGATAGTCGACGTAGGTCTCGATTTTATCGCCAAAGACTTCCTTGGCATGCGTGCGCCGGCCTTCGTACAAGTCAGCGGCGGCGACGAGTTCGATGCCGGGGACTTTGAGGGCGCAGGTGGTGTCGATGAAGCCGATGATTCCCATACCGATGGTGGCGATCTGGAGCTTGTCATTCGGGCCGGTGGCCTTGGACGGCTCAACAGTGCGCTTGAGCTCATGAACGTCTTCGGCAAGCGCGGTTGTGGTGAGGGAAGCCGCAGCGGAGGCCACCGCCGCAGATTTGAGGAACGAGCGGCGCGAGTCGGAGAGAGAGTGGGGCATCGTGTCCTCCGAGGATTCTGGGACAACAGATTGGTCGCACGCGTGCGCTTCCGCCTAACTGCTCGCTAGCATATGAGCCGCCAGCGCGGAACGGAAGAGAGCGGTTCGGCATCGCCGTTCCCACGCTCCGCGTCGGAACGTCCCCGCTGCCGCTCCGCGGCAACCCCAGCGCCGACACGCGGTTGTTCCCCTCCGCCCCTCCACAACCGCCCACCAGTTCGTTTTGTATATTCGACGCGCGCCCTTTCCCTGCAAGGATTAAGGGAACGAACCCCTCCACCGCCGTCCAGTCCAAAGGCATCGGCAGACTCCACCCCATTGTCGCCCTTCGCTCCGCGAAGGGTCCTCCCCGTTCCCGCCCCAATCGTCGCCTTTCGCTCCGCGAAAGTGCGTACCTGTTCCAAGATCGTTTGCGATGCAATTGCACGTCGGGGACGTAGGGATCGCGTCATGGTGCCGCCTGGGGCGCGGCTTGAACCGGCCCGGATCGTCAAATCTCGCGTGAGTCGTCATTGCCACCGAGCGTCATGACAGCCTTGACAATCGGCGTGACATGACCGCCGATGTAGATTCCATCCGCACCGTTCTGTGCATCGATCGCCACGTGGAGCGTACGGCGACGGACGTCACCTGGGCCATTGATCGTCCACCTCCGCGATCAGGTCAATTTCCACACAGGATCCCAATGGGACTTGCGCGACCCCGAAGGCGCTGCGAGTGTGCATTCCCGCATCTCCGAACACTTGGGCGAAGAGTTCCGAAGCACCATTGGCCACCAAATGGTGTTCGGTGAATGCTCGAGTACTATTCACGAGAACCATCAGCTTGACGATGCGCTTGATCTGGTTCAGGTCGCCGACCGCGGCATGAAGTGTGCCCAAGAGATCGATGGCCACAGCACGAGCCGCTTCTTTGCCCTCTACGGTCGTGAGATTCGCCCCAAGCTGGCCTACCCAAGGCTTGCCGTCGGCCTTGGCGATATGACCAGACAGGAAAAGCAAATTGCCGGCGCACAAAAGGTACATAGGCTGCCACCGGCGGCGCCAATTCGGGAAGCTTGATGTCAAGAGCGTTGAGCGTTTCGTATATCGACAAAAGTCGCCTCCTGAGAGTTGGATCGTCCGTCTCAAAGCATGGCGCCGGCCACCCGCAAAACGAGACCGGCGAGCAATGTTGCGACACAACTCTTGAGCAGCGCCATCAACCAGGGCCCGACGGTCACGAGAAGCTTCATCGTTGTGCCTTGTACATAGGGAATTGGCTAATTGTCAATGAAAGCCACGCTTCGCTGAGCCTTGTTTTACCCGATTTCGAGCCAGGTTTGAGTATGGAGCTTGAACGCGTGACTCGCACCAATTCGCGTCCCGCGATCACTGGGTGCCTCGCGGCCAACGCCGCGCACAGCAGACGCCCGCACCACGCTCGGTCAGCAATCGTGTGCGCTTGGGTAGGTCACCGGCGCTCGCACGCGTCGGTTGCTGCGAACCGCTCGATATGGACGGCGCTGCTTCGTCGCTTGCCGCGCCGGCGAAAGGGAACTGCTGGCCGGCCTCAAATCCAATCGAATTCCGCGTCTGCCGCTGCGACCGGGGCCCGCGAGCGGGCCGCTTACTTACCGAAACGCGACTTGCGCGGCCGCCTTCCCCTAAAACCAGCGCCGCGAACAACGTGGTGCAGCGCGCACAAGCGAACTCGCTCGACCTGCCGCTTGCTTGAACATGCGACCGAAGTCGCGCACCGTGTGCACCCAATTCGATCGATCCACACCCAGCCGGTCCAGGATGGGAGCCAGGTCTTCAGGGATTGCCCCACGCGAGGCATTGACGGCGCCGCCAAATAGACTAGAATTCTAGTCAAAAGATCGCAACCGGCTTCTGATCGGAGCAGAGGAGTACGAGTTATGAGGATTGCGCCCTGGCGGACGTGAAGGCGCGATTGAGCGCTTATCTGGACGAGTGCGGCGCGCAGGGCCCTCTGGTCATCACTCGCAATGGCAAAGCCGTGGCCGTGCTACTGGTTCCGTACGACGACGATGACTTGGAACGGCTTATGCTCGAGCGTTCACCGCGTTTTCAATCGCTCCTCAACCGCTCCAGGCAAAGCATCAAGCATGGGAAGGGCTTGTCCGAGGCGGACTTCTGGGACGCTGTTCGCAAACGCGCGCAAGAACGAAAAGCAACCACAGCGAAAAGCCGGCGAGTCAAGCGCTCCAGCTAACCGACGAGTGTCTCTCACCCCTCTCGCCGATTCAGCCCCTTCCACAGAACCTCCAAGAATTCCTCCAGCCTGCGGTCGTTTCTGGGAACCTTCCCGTGGGCGAACGCGACTCCCAGCGCCCAGTCGTGCGCGAGGCTCAGGAGGAGACGTGCCAGCACGACTTCGTCCGAGATCGAAAGCTGCTGCCGTGCGCGAGTGAGGCCAGCCGTTTTGCCAGGCCCTCCCGCAGCTCCACCGGGCCGCCGGGTACGGTGCGGGAGAACGAATCCGGGTCGAACGACGGGTGCATCATGACTCGAAGGGCCAGGGGGATGACCTCGGCGAAATAAGCCCCGAGCCGCAGGAGCACGGTCAACAAGTACTCACGGGCATCGCCTGGAGGATCCTCAGGCCCGAGCAGCTCAATGTGGTGCCAGTCGGGATGGAGTTCCAGTTCAAGTGGAAAGTCGACGGAGAAGCGGCGACGCTCGACGAAGTGGACGGCAAAGATACCGATCAGGTGAAGGCTCGCCTGGAGGGTGACTACGCCAAGAAAGATAGAACCCGCGCTGTGCCGATCGACTGAAAAATGAGTCGTTCTGGCGGGCCGTTCATGATCCGTCGGAACGGCGAAACACAAGTCCAGTGTCCCGCCAGGTTACAGGCTTAAACGTCGCGGGAATCGTTCCAATCGAATTCCTCGGGCATCTCGACTTCGATAAGCGGCACGATGAATTCGTCGGGCGGAAGTTTTTGGACGGTGCACTCCTTGAAGAGCTGCCGTTTGGACGAGCCGATCGCAACGCGCCGATTGCCGTGGTAGGCCACCCAGCTTCGTCGATGTCCCCCGATCAACTGCGGCAAATCACGCAGAAATGCCGCTTGAGCAACCCGGATCATCGGCGGGATTTCCCTGTCGAGAAGGGAAGCGCCGTCTGCAGGCGTCGCGGCGCAGTTGTCCAGCAACGGCGTTTCGTGGTCGAGCGAGGATGGCGTGGACACCAGAAATTGCTCCAATCGAAGCTAGTCGACTTGTCGTCGTGCATTGTGATTATCGGTTACTTGACCTTGCTGGACAAGTCGGCGATCGTCGCTTAGGTCGCGATTGCCTCAAACAACGACCGAATTTCGTCTTCCATCTCGGACGGGTCGTCAAGGGTCGCGGCGATCTGTTCCTCGAGAATCTCGCGGTAGCGCTTCCGCAGACGGTGAGCGGCCATGTGAACGGCCTCCTCGCTTTTGCCGAGCTGCGCGGCCAGGGTCGCGGCTGGCACTGAGCCCTTCCCTTGGGTGAGCACGATCTTCAGCTTCTCGAACAACTCGGATTGGCCCTTCGCGGCGAATTCGCGGGCCAGCAGGTCGAGGACCTTCTCGAGCAATGTCAGGGCCCAGGCACGGTCGAACAGGCGGTCGGGGGTGAACGTGTCGGCCGGCTCGAAGCGATAGCGGTCCTCCGCCCCGTGCGCGTTGATCGAAACGGTTGGCGTTCCACGGCGTCGTGCCGTCATTCGGCGGAACTGATCGATCAGGAAGTGCTGGCAATCGGTGCGCAAGAACGCGCGGAATCGGCCCTCGCGAGGGTTGGCCGCGGCGATACTGCCGCGCTCGAGCAAATGAGCAAAGAACTCCTGGGTGAGGTCGAGCGCTTGATCATGGGCATTGCCCTTTCGCCTGATGAGCGCGTAAATCGGATACCAGTAAGCGGAGCACAGATCGGCCAAGGCCGCGCGGGCCTGCGGCGATCCGGGTGACCCTGCTCTGATAACAAGGCTCCAGTGGGTCGAAGGAAACCGCCCGGACTTGCTGGTGCTTGAATCTGGATTGTGCGACATGAACGCTCTGCTCCGGGATTCGACGTGGGCCCCGCTACCTTGAACCGTTTCGATATTCCGCGGCGACGGGCTTTTCCTCAAGAGTGCGCCGGGAATGACGGCACGTTATCTCCACAACCGTCCCGGCGGGAGACCTTCGGTCAGGCAGATGGCGGGGTCAGAGACCCGCGCCGAACTGTCGACCTTTCGCAAGGCAAGATCGGGAAGTCCTTCCAGGTCCGTTCCTTACCCACGGGTGAGCCGGTATTGTATGATTCTTTGGGTCGGAGCAACGCTCATCATGCATCTTCGTGGTCACGGCATACGAAATCCGCGGAAAGCCATTGCGTGCATTTCGGAGGAGGAAGCGTCGATGAGCGAATCGAAATTCCCCGCTGGTTGGAACGCAGAACGCGTTAAACGCTTGATCGAGCACTACGAGGGCCTGTCCGAGGAGGAACAAGTTGCAGAAGACGAGGCAGCCGTTGCTGCCAACCAGAAGGGACAGACTGTCATCACTGTTCCCGAGGAGTTGCTTCCCCAAATCCGGCGGCTGCTGGCGAAGCACAAAGCCAAGTCGGCATGAGCGGTCGCAATGCCCGCACACATGCCGCCCCCTTCGTGAGACTAGACATCAATGCGACGCTCAGATCAGCACATTCGTGGGATTAGCCTTAGGAACTCCAGCGCGGTCGCCGCGCGATGGTTCACAATCGCAGCCGCTCTATTGGTGCCGCAGCCGCTTTCGGCGGCGTCCGCCGGAGAATTGATTCAAGAACAGCCCGTCGCTGCCGCTGTGCCGAAACCCGGTGGTCTGGGGCAAGTCAAGACGCTTGAGGTCACGGTCCTCTCGACGATGCTCACGGATCGGGCCGGCGTAGGCGAGTGGGGGTTCTCGGCGCTAGTCGAGGTACACGGGCGTCTCATCCTGTTCGACACCGGCGCGCGGCCCGAGACGGTCTTGCAAAACGCTCGCGAGCTGAAGATTGATTTGAGCGACGTGACCGACGTGATCCTCAGCCACCACCACGGGGACCACGTCGGCGGTCTGCTCACGCTCCGGCGAGAGCTGATGAAGGGAAATACTCATGCGCTGGAGCGAGCATACGTCGGCGCGGGAATTTTCCTTTCCCGGCCGGGGCCT
Source organism: uncultured Planctomycetota bacterium (assembly GCA_963823665.1). Classification (GTDB taxonomy): domain Bacteria; phylum Planctomycetota; class Planctomycetia; order Isosphaerales; family Isosphaeraceae; genus CAVXHV01. The sequence goes on along the minus strand of CAWGMQ010000005.1, from coordinate 623,639 downwards.
CAGGCGAAGGAGACCAACGAGACGGCTCTGCTCAAGAAGCCGTATGAGGAGCTCGGCGGCTCATTCATCGTGATCGACAAGCCGAAGGAGATTCTGCCGGCGGTGTGGCTGACGGGTCCGGTGCCGCGCACCCACCCGGAACGGAACTGGAGCCTCCAGCGAAAGATCCGCAAGGAGGACGGCTCACTGGTTGAAGACAACGTTCCTGAGGACATGTCGCTCGTGATCGATAGCGATCAAGGACTGGTGCTCATTTCCGGCTGCGGACACGCCGGGATCATCAATACCCTCGAGTACGCGCGGCAGAGCGTGCGTCCAAGCCGCGTGCACGCCGCACTGGGCGGTTTCCACCTCTTCGAGGCCGACGCGCAGACGCTCGACTGGACCGCGGAGAAGCTCCGCACGATGGGGCTCCAGAAATTTCTCGGGGCCCATTGCACCGGAATCGAATCGGTTTTCGGGCTGAGACAACGGCTCGAGCTTCCGCGGACATCCTGCGCGGTCGGAGCCGTCGGGGCGAAGTTCAGTTTGAAGTCGGGGATTGATCCCGGCGCCATCGCGAGGTAGTGGTCACGCCTTCAGCAGTCCGAGGCGAACCAAGCTCTCGGCGGTGGCGACGACGCACTCCTCGTTCGAGCGCGGCGCCCAGCCGAGGAGGCGCCTGGCCTTCTCGTTGGTGGCATTCTTCTTCTTGCCGAGCTCGGGGAGGATTTGCTTGGCTGCGGGATCGCGCATCGCGGCGATGCGAACCAGCCAGTTGGGCAGTTGCCAGCTCGGCACTCTTCTGGCCGCCGCCCCCATGCGGTGCTTGAGCACCCTGGCGATGTCCTGCATCGACAGGAAATCGCCGGCGATGGCGAGGAAGCGCTCTCCTCGGGCGGCGGGATGAGTCATGGCGCGGAGGTGCAAGTCGGCCACGTCACGCACGTCGACGATCCCGAAACAGAGCTTCGGGCAGCCGGGCATGGCGCCGTCCATGAGGCGTTGCACGAGCAGGATGGAAGTCGAGTAGTCGGCGCCCAGGACGGGCCCGAGCACGCCCACGGGATTGACGACGGAGAGCTCGAGGCTACCGCCTTCGCGCGCGATAAAATCCCAGGCGGCGCGCTCGGCCAAGGTCTTCGATTTGACGTAGGGGAGGACGTCTGGGCCATTCGGGTCGGTCCAGCTCGTCTCGTCATACGTCGTTTTCTGCGAGTCATGGCCATAGCCGATCGCCGCGAACGATGATGTCACCACGACGCGCTCGACACCGGCGTCGCGGCAGGTGCGCAGCACGCGAAGTGTGCCTTCGCGCGCAGGCACAATCAACTCGTCCTCGTGCTTGGGGATGCTCGGGGGAAAAGGGGAGGCCACGTGGAGCACGTAATCACAGCCGGCGACGGCCGCCGGCCAGCCGGCGTCTTTTTCGAGATCGGCGGCGACGAAAGACAAGCGATCGGCTGGATCCGCTCCGGCCTTCGCGAGGGCGGCGCGCACATCGCCCTCGCGGCTGATGCTCCGGACGGTCGCTCGCACCTGATGGCCGGCGGCAAGGAGCTGGAGGATGCAATGGCTGCCGATGAATCCCGACCCGCCGGTAACCAGAATCGTGCTCATTATGGACATTCAACCATTTATGCAACAACACATCAAACGAGTTATTTTTTCTTGGGCGGAGCCGTCTCGGACTTCTCGAACACCTTCGAGAAGCCGGCTTCGAGAGATTTCCAGGGCATGTCGATGTTGAAGTACAGGACACGCTCCGGCTCACCAGGTTTGGAATGGGTTGTGAGAACGTCATATTTGTGGCCGTTGCGCTCGGTGAGCGCCTGTTGTTTCACTCTCAAACCCATCAGCCCGAGCGCGGTGTATTCTTCCTCGATGAAAAGGACCTCGAAGGAATTGTCCATGGTCATTCCCTCGCCGCGCGGGAAGACGGTGAATGACAGGGCCTCGAAGATTTCCTTGTGTTTTCGTGCCTTATCGGAATCTCCCAGTTGTTCGTAGAGCGCAGCGGCCATGGCATGGCTGTCGATGCGCATGGAGCGTTCGCTTTCCATCAGCTTGCTCAAGCCGGCTTCGGCTTCCTTGAGCTTGCCATCTTTCATGTTCTTGACGACTTTGCCGGCGTCTTCTCGCCAGGAGCCGCCGTATGGGCTGTAGTGGCTGGTCTGTGAGAAGGCGTGGCGGACGGCCTTCCAGTCGGCCTTCCTGGGTTCTTTGAGAGCGGCAGCGAGCAGCGTGTCGAACGTGCGATCGCGCTCCTTGACCGCTTCGTCCTGTTGTTTGGTTTTGGTTTGTGCGCTCGCGGGCGCAGTGCTCCCTGCCGCGATCAGAATCCCTGCCAGCGCGAGCGAGAGCCGGAACCTGGTCATCGCCGTGCCCTCTCTTTTCGAATGTGGAGAGTGAATTGTTTCCGTGGAACGTGGCCGCTTAGGCGTTCGCCAAGAGCGCCTCGAGGCGAACGGGCCGATTGGACACATTGACTCTAGCCGGGGCTGGGTCAGCGGTGCCAGTGCCACCTGGAGAAATGTGGAAGCGTCATTGCCGAATCGAAAGCTCCATGCCGTCGCCGATGGGGATCTCCACCGAGACGTAGCCGTTCGCAGGGTTGCGCACGTAGTCGAGGTAGGGTCGCATCTCATCGGGAAAGAGCTGCGTGTCGTCGCCGACGATTGCAGATCCGGGCCGCAGGCGAGGCTCGAGAAGCTGAAGGAGCGGCAGATAGAGTTTCTTCCAGCCGTCGAGAAAGAGCAGATCGATCGTAGTGTCGAGCGACTTGAGGGTCTCGAGCGCGTCTCCTTGGCGCATCTCGACGCAGTCGAGCAAGCCGGCTTCGTCGAGGTGCTCGCGAGCCCGGGTTACGTTGTTCGGCTCCATCTCGGTGGTTACCACTCGGCCGCCGCCGTTGTCGCGGACGGCGGCGGCGAGGTGGATGGTCGAGATGCCGAAGGAGGTGCCGAACTCGACGATGAGACGGCTTCCCCCGGCCCGAGCAAGCGAGTAGAGAAACCGGCCGCCGGCTCGATCGACCGGCATGAAGACTTCAGCGAGCACGCTGTGAGCCCACGATTCGTCGGGCGGCTTGCCGAGGCGGGCGGATTCTGCCTGGAGGCGCTCGAATCGCGGAGGGTCTTCGGCCTCGGCTTGTGCGAACAGCTTGTCGAGGACGTCCGCCACTTTCTTCGAGAACAACGAGGACATCGGTCACCTGGGAAGAAGTTGGTTTGTTTCCACGATGCAAAATGCGCTACTTCGTTCGGGCGCGTCAAGGCGCAGACGTGGCACGCCGAAACAGGTGATCTTAGAATGGAACATTGTGTCGAGTACCATGTGCTTGGTCGTGACCTTCACCGAGCGCTCTCAGGAGGTGCCGCCCAATGATCGATGAGCCAAGAACGACCGTAACGCCCGTGCTGCGTGTCCGGCTGAAGACTCTGCCGGTCGCGATCGCCTTTCTTGGGCTGGTTTTCGCGGTCGTCGTGCAGACGGTACGGCGCCAGCAGACGGAGGCTCAGCTTCGCGCGGAGCTCGAACTCGCGCGTGCTCAAGCCGACGCTCACTTTCAACACGCTCAGGTTGCCGTGGATCAGTATTTGACAAAGGTCACGGAGCAAACCAACGATGGCGGCGAGTCAACCAGGGACATTCAACGTGACTCCCTGGAGCAGACATTGAAATTGTATGAAAGCGCAGCATCGAATGCGTCGACGCCGGAGGAGAGGGCGAGGGCCCGCGAGCAAGTGAAGCAGATTCGGTTGCAGCTCGATGGTGAGCCCCAGTGAGGCGGAGCAAACGACGGCAACGAGGGAAGACGCACTTTCGCGGATCGAAAGGCGACAATGGGCTGAAGGCGTCACGGTTTCTGTGAGGATATGGCTGATGGGCAAAGCCGTCGGTGGCGCGTCGGGCTTTTCCTCGAGCGCAGCGTGAATCCTCCGTTCAACGATCGGACGCGGTTTATCCTCATCGACTCGCGTGATATTCCGCGAATTGATACCCATGTGCGACATGCCGCCGTATGCCCATACTTGGTGGTCTCGCAGCTCGATGAAGCCGTAGATGCCATCCCAGTGCGCCGCCCAATCGGGATCGCCCGATGGCGGCGGATCGATTGACGCACGTGTTCCTTTGGTGAGATCAACGCGCGTCACACGACCACCCCACTCGCCATTGTCAGCGCCGAGCCAGAGCCTGCCGGTGGTGTCGAGCAAGGACGTGGACGCTTTGTGGTCAACGGTGAATGACTTTTGGTTGACGAGGTCGTGCACCGTAGACCTGGTCGACCCGGTTACAACAACCAGGCCGGCGGGAGGGCTTGCCGTGGCGGAAAGCCAGCCGATCCACCGCGCGGGAGCGGGGAGCTTGGCGATTTCAGTGACCTCAAGCGTCGCCGGGTTGACGCGGCAGACTCGTCCGTCGGCAAGGCCCGCGAGGATCGCACCGCCTTCGCCTCGGCCGAGGCATTTGATTTCCACGGTTTCCGCGTGCTCGTGAACGAGGCGGACATCGGGCAACTGGAAGCGCAGCAGCACGCCCGAGGATGTCAATGCGATCAAACTGTTGCCCGCGCGCTCGCTGGCCTGCAGTGCGTTGCGATCAAAGGGAATCGTGTACTCAACGACGCGGCCGCTCTCGAGTCGAATCTGGCGCGCCGGTTGACGCGGTGGGTCTTGGCGCGCGAGAACGGTGCAAGCGACGCGGCGCACAGGAGCGTGAGCGGGATCAGACTTTCGCGGAACCGAGCTGTAAAGATTTTGGCGAACATCGAGCTAATCCAGCTCTGTCTCGATCAACCGGGCGACGTACCAGTTTTTGAGCGGATGCTCCTGGGGGCTCACCGGCTCGTCGAGAGACCCGTCGTAGATTATTCGTTTGCGCGCGACGATTGCGTGAGCATTTGGGCGTATTCCAGGGCTCGTGAAGCAGGCGACGGACAACTGCTCGTTGAAGATCATCGAGGACAAGCGAATCCTGGTGCGAACAAGCCATTCGAGACGCCAGGGCTGGTCGGTGAGGCGATACAAGAGCTCCTTGATGGCGTGGGGGGCTCAGTGCGCCCAATCCATCGTTGCGCAGCGAGAAGGCAGCCGAGGCGGCCTGGTCGTACGTCACGCCGGTGATGGTGGCCGCCGCCGCGATGGCGCAGTCCGGACCGCGACGCTGAAGAACGTGCTTCTTGGGTTCGGCGGCAGCGGGCGCGCCCGGCCAGATGGGGAGCTTCCGCGGGAGATCGTTCATGACGGGCACTCCGACATTTCGCGTACCTGTGTCAGTCCGGCACCCGAATGGGTTCGCCTTCGGCTTCTCCGTAGGAGAGACGGGGGTCCTTCGCGCTCGAGCGACTGTAGATTCTACCACCGCCGATGCTTCCATGCCCGCGCTTGACCTTTTAAGATTACGAGCGTAATATAATGTGCGGGGGTCTTGCGCACTTCAGCAGGGGGGACTTTGTGCGATACGCGGTGGATCGGAAGAAGAAGACGCGGGCGCGGATCCTCGGGGCCGCGGGAAAGGTCTTCCGGAGAGAGGGGTATCACGGGGCGGGCGTTGATAAGGTGATGGAGGAGGCGGGGCTCACGGCGGGGGGGTTCTACGCGCATTTCGACTCCAAGCAGGCTCTTCTGGCAGAAGCGCTCGAGCACGCGGCTGCTCAAGCGGGCGAGCGCCTGGTGCCGTCGAGCGAGGGGCTTTCGGGTCATGAGTGGGTCGAGGCGTTCCTGGGCCGGTATCTCAGTGCGGAACATTGCCGCGGTGTCGAGGACGGCTGCCCGCTGGCGGCGCTGGTCTCGGAAGTGGCACGGGCCGACGGGCCGGTGAAGGTGCGTTTCGAGGCGCTCGTGCGAGGGATTGTGAGCGAGCTGGCGTCGCATGCGATGGCCGGAAACTCCGCGTGCTCCGAAGAGCGCGCGCTCGCAGCAGTGGCGATATGCGTGGGCGGCCTGGGGCTGGCTCGCTGCGCGCGAGATGCGGCTTATTCGGTGCAGATCCTGGAGTCGTGCCGGAAAGTGGCTGCGGAGATACTAGGTGCGGTGCAGATGCCGCACGCAAAGGCCTCGCCGCGACGCAAGCGCACGGTCATTTGATGTGATGCGCTGGGCGTGAATCACGGTGCCAGGGCGAAAGTCGAGGGTGAGAGACGTGGATCGAGCGAAACGACGGGTTGTGGTCACGGGATTGGGGTTGGTCACGCCCGTCGGAGCGGACGTGGAATCGACGTGGAAGGCGGTGCGCCAGGGGCAAGGGGGCGTCGGACCGATCAGTCTGTTCGACGCGCGGACGTTTCCAACGAGGATTGCTGCCGAGGTGAAGGATTTCCAGCTTGCGCGCTACCTGGGCGATGAAGCGGGGCGGTGGGCGAACCATGGCCGAAATACGGTGCTCGCGTTGGCAGCCGCGGCGCAGGCGGTAGAGCAATCGGGTTTGCTGGAATACCAGGCCAGAGACAGAACACGGATTGGCGTTTACCTCGGCGCGGGCGAAGGCCAGCAGGATTTTCCGCGGATCGTCGACCTGATTTATCGAAGCAAAGGCGACGACAAGGTGGATACCAGCCGGTTCACGCAGCTCGGGCTGGGCTTGCTCGACCGGCTCAAGGAAGAGGAGCAGGAGCCGGGGACGCCCGCCGGGCACGTGGCGAGTGTTTTCGGCGCCAGAGGTCCGAACCTCTCGTGCCTGACGGCCTGCGCAGCCAGCGCCCAGGCGATTGGCGAGGCCGTCGAGATCATTCGCCGCGGCAGTGCGGATGTGATGCTCTCGGGCGGTGTTCACAGCATGATTCACCCGTTTGGCGTGACGGGGTTCATCCTGCTCACCGCCATGTCGACTCGCAACGACGAGCCGGCGCGGCGCGAGCCGGCCGTTTGACCGGGAACGCGACGGGTTCGTGATCGGGGAAGGGGCGGGGATGCTGGTGCTGGAAGAGCTCGAGCATGCGCGGAGGCGCGGGGCGCCATCTTCGGAGAAGTGGCCGGCCATGCCTCGACGGCCGACGCGTTCCGCCTGACAGACAGCCGCGACGACGGCCAGGGCGCAGTGACCGCGATGCAGCTTGCGCTCGAGGATGGATCGCTTGGCCCCGATGACGTCGACTACATCAACGCGCACGGCACGAGCACCAAGGTGAATGATTCCGTGGAGACAGTGGCGATCAAGCGCACGTTCGGCGAGCGTGCGTTCAAGATTCCGGTTTCGAGCACCAAGAGCATGACCGGACATTTGATCGCCGCCGGAGGGGCCGTCGAGGCGATTCTTTGCTTGCTGGCGATCCGGGACGGAGTCGTGCCACCCACGATCAATCTGGAATATCCTGATCCGGACTGCGATCTGGATTATGTGCCGAACGCGGCGCGAGAATGCCACATCGATGTAGCGCTTTCCAACAGCTTCGGGTTTGGCGGGCAGAACACGGCGCTCGTGGTGCAGCGGTTTACAGGGTGAACTAGACTTCCAGGCTGGGATATTCTCCCGGTACGACGAATCGCGAGAGCAAGCGGTTGTTGCGCAGGAATACGACCTCGGCTGGGATTCCCACGGGGATTTCCGACAGGCGTTTCTGGAGGTCGTCCAGCCCAGTGATCGGCTGCTCGCCCATGGAAATGATCAGGTCGCCTTCGGACATGCCGGACTGTGCGGCCGGGCCGTCCTTTTCGAGGCCGATCACCTCCACGCTGGTTTCCTGGTTGAGGCCGAGCAAGCGCGCGACAGCCCGCGCAATCGGGACGTCGCGCCCGTGCATGCCAAGGTAGCCGCGTACGACCCGCCCGTGCTGCATGAGCTGCGGGAAGATGCGCTTGACCATGGTGATGGGAATTGCGAAGCAGATTCCCTGGGCGGAGTGAATGATCGCGGTGTTCATGCCGATCACCAGCCCTTGAGAATCGAGCAGCGGGCCGCCGCTGTTTCCGGGGTTGAGTGCAGCGTCGGTCTGGATGACGTTGTCGACCAAGTGCCCGGTGATGCTGCGCAGGGTGCGGCCCAGCGCGCTGATGACGCCGGCGGTGACGGTGGAGTCGAAACCGAAGGGGCTGCCGATTGCCACGACCAACTGGCCGACTCGCAAGCCGGCCGACTCGCCGAGCTGGGCGTGGGGGAGCCCGGAGTCTTCAGCCTGGACGACGGCGACGTCGGTCCAGGGGTCGGCCCCCACGACGTGGCCATTGACCTCGCGCCCGTCATTCAAGCGAACACGCAGCCGGCTTGCGCCGCGGACGACGTGGTGATTGGTGAGGAGAAATCCGTCGGGAGTGATCAGAAAGCCGGAGCCTGATCCGCCATTTCGCCGGCTGCCGTCGGCCCCGACGGCACGAAGATTCACGACGGCCGGGCCGAGCTTCTCGGCGACGGTGACGATCACTCGCGAGTAAGCATCGAGGGCTTCGCGCTCAATCGCCGGGTCGGCAGGGCGAATCGGCTCGGAGGCTCGCGGCTCCGAATCCGCATCAGCCAGCGGGAATAGAAATGGGTGCATGAAATATGTCCTAGACTGAGGTCGTTCCGTCAAGCCGATTCCATTCTATCCCGGCTCGTCAATGCCGGCGGTGAGACGGACCTGGCAGTGGGTGTGGGGAATCGCGGCGCAATTCCCCAAAACATAGGAAACTTCGGGCGATCGGCGCACGGGGCGGCGTCCGTTCATCTGTGGAGGGGAGTCGTGCCCCGCAGTCAATCTCGCAAATCGACGTGGACGTCGAGCGAACTCACGGCGAACGGCAGCGCCTGGAGGTCATCCTCAGCGACGTAGAGATCCTTCCATGAGGAAGCTCCTGGTCATTTTCGTTGTCTGGTTGCAGGTGGTACCGGCAGCGGTCGCGGCGGAAGAGCCGCGCGATGAGCTGGGGAGAGGCGAGCGCGGGGAGCATCCGCCCGATCGCGTCCCTTCACCCGAGGCGGTGCTCCGAGCCGCGCCAGAGGGGCTTACCCTGCGGCGACCGTACGCGCGGGGCAAGGTACCGGTCGTATTCATCCACGGGCTGTGGGCGACACCGCTTTCGTGGGAGCGGATGATCACGGCGATTGAGTCTGATCCGGGTCTTCGAGACGAATACCAGTTCTGGACGTTCCGCTACGCAACGGGCGACCCGATTCCGTATTCGGCTTGCCTGCTCAGGCGCAGCCTGGAGGAGGCGCGAAGGCGCTTCGATCCGGAGAAGTCCGACTTATCGTTCGACCGAATGGTTCTGATCGGCCACAGCATGGGCGGACTGCTGGCGAAAATGATGGTCGTCGAGAGCGGGACGCGGCTATGGCACGAAGTGAGCGACCGGCCGTTCGAACAGCTCGTGGGCGAGCCCGAGGATCGCAAGCTTTTCGGCCAGGCACTGCTGGTCAAGCCGCTGCCAGAGGTGCGCCGCGTGGTCTTCATCGCCACTCCGCACCGTGGGAGCAGGCTCAACCGCGGCTGGCTGCTCAGCTTGGGCACGCGGCTGGCGAAGGGAACCGAGCTGCTTCGCTCGGCCCACGACCGGTTGATCGCACGCAATACCCCGGGCTTCTTCAAGGACGATTTTCGCAAGGGCGTGCCAAGCTCGCTCGAGGAGCTCGCCTGGGAGACGCCGTTCCTCAAGAGTCTGCGCGACCTGACGGCTGCACCGGACGTGAAGATTCATTCGATCGTCGCTGTCAGGAGAGATCCTGTGGGGGACGAACCAGGCGATGGGCTGGTCAGCTTTGCAAGTGCTCACCTGGAGGGTGCGGGCTCGGAAGTTGTGATCTCAGCGGGGCATCTGTGCCAGGATCATCCGGATGCGATACGGGAGGTGAAAAGGGTGCTCTTGGAGCATCGGGGGTTGTGAGGTCGTAGCAGGCACACTCCGTGTGCCGCCCGCATGTGAGGGGCGTGCGCTCTTGGAGCATCGAGAGTTGTGAGGGATAGGAAGCGGCTTGGAACACCGTTCCCTCGCGAGAGCGTCGAAACAAGGGCTTTGCGTTCAGCGAACAGTCGCCGGAATCGTGTCGACGCTGTGCTGCGTTTCTGCGAAGTGAGCTTGCACAAACGGCCGGCAGAGGTTTGGCATCGGCTTGCGGCAGTAATCGTCGGGTGCGCAGGGGCGGGGGTAGCAATCGCGATTCCACCAGTGGAAGATGCCGCGGCCGTCGGGGTTCCAGCCGCCGCGCGGTTTCAGCCGCGCGAAGAAATGGGAATGTTGAATGTCGTCGTCGACGGTACCTCCGGCGTGCGCGTGAGCACAAATCATCGCCGTGAGTAGAGCGGCCCAGAATCGGGCGTATTTTTTCAACTTCATCGCGTGATGCCTCCGCTTAGGCTAGGGCTGTCGGACGCTCGGGCCATGACCGGTGTTGCGGGCGGCGACGGGGGCGGAGGATTCGTCGCCAGGGTCGCATGGTGCGGGCCTGGAGGATTGGGGTCGTCCAATCGCAGCTCCCAGCCGCCACCCAAGGCTCGATAGACTTCAATCAGGTTGAGCGCGATATCGCCCTGCGAGATTGCAAGGCGCTCTTGCTGCTGCACCTGGGTCGTCTCGAGGTTGAAGACGCGGTTGAAGTCGATTGTGCCGGCGCGGTACTGGCCGACGCCGACCTCGGTGGCTGCCGTTGCGGCCGTCACGCTCTTGGCGAGATCGTCAGCTTGCTCGCGAGACTTGAGAAACCCTCGCAAGGGAACCTGGACCTCGCGGCCGGCGGAGAGAACCTTGCCCTGATACGTCGCGATCATTTCCTGAAGCCGCGCCTCCTGGAGACGCACGTTGTTGAGAATCCGGCCGTAGTTCAAGATGTTCCACCGGAAGCCGGGGATGAGCAAGCCAAAAACGCTCTTGTTCGAGAACGCCTGTGAGAAGTCGGCGGCATCCCAGCCGATGGTGCCGTTGACGAAGATGGTGGGGTAGAGGTCGGCCTCGGCCACGCCGATCTGCGCCGATTGCGCGGCAACCTGGCGCTCCGCGCTGCGAACGTCGGGACGGCGGCGCAACAGATCGGCGGGGATGCCGGCGGCGACCCACGCCGGGGCGTTCGGGATTGGCGAGCTGCCCAGGGGCGGGCCCTCTCGCAGATCGGCAGCGAGGTCGCGCGGAGGAATGCCCACCAGGGTGCAGAGTGTGTCGTTGGCCTGGCCGAGCACGATCTCGAGCGCGGGGATCGTTGAGCGTGTCTGCTCGAGGACCGTACGCGCCTGCTCGACGTCCAGCCTGGTTGTCGTGCCGACGCGGAATTTCTCGGAGGCAAGGGCAAGCACGCCCTCTTGAATCCGGACGTTGTCTCGCGCGATCTTGATTCGCTGCTGAGCGACCCGATATTGCACGTAACTGGAAGCCACGTCGGCGAAAAGGGTCACGAGCGCGGAGTCGTAATCTTCAATTGATGCATCCAGACTGGCATTCGACGATTCGACATTTCGGCGGAGACGGCCCCAGAGATCGAGCTCCCAGCTCAGGTTGAAGCCGTAGAACCAGTTAGAGAACGCTCCGGAGCCAGGTGGAAGCACCTTGACCAGTTGATCGATGACCGGCATGTTCCGGTTCAGGTTCACGCGGCTATAGGAGGCGGTGGCCTGCTGAGACTGGGGCAGCAAGTTGCCGACGGAGATCGCCTGGCCGGCGCGTGCTTCGAGCACGCGCGAGGCGGTGACCCGGATGTTGGGGTTTTGTTCGTATGCGAGGTGGACGAGCGCGGTCAGGGTGGGATCATCGAAGACGTTCCACCACTCTCCACCGGCAAATGGGCTCTCCTGGACGGCAGGATCGCTCGCCTGAATCCATTCAGCGGCCACAGGTCCGGCCGGCCGGCCGTATTCGGGGCCGACCTTGAGGCCGTTCTGCAGCCACTGGTGCGGGCTGGTGGTGATGCAGCCGGCGACGGTCAAGCACGAAAGGGCGAGCACGGCGATTGCGCGGTGCGGACGTAAGGCGCTGCAACCTGCGACTTGCGCTCAGAACCAGTGGCATCTCGTGCAGGCATGAGTGGTTACCGTACTCCACTGGTCGCTTCGACCGGCGCGACGATTTGCATTGGCATCGCAGGGACAGTCCGCATAACTGGAATTATCGGATTGTGGAGCGCGCGGAGGTGAGGAAAATGGATGTGGTGCGGATCCCGTCCGGCGCGGTTTGAGCTGATCGATGAGAAGGGACCCGTGAACGGCCCCTGCATGCGATGCATGTGGCTTCACTGCGCGAACACGTTCGGGGGAAGGTCGGCCGCCGAGGAGTCGGGACCGGGCTGACCGAGCAGCGCGGCGGCTTCGCGCCAGAAGAGGAGCAGGTCTGCCTTCTTCGGCTCGTTCTTTCTCGTCCAGGACACGGCCCGGTCGAAGAGCGACCGAGATCGTTCCTTGTTGCCTTGCTGCCAGAGCGCCATCGACAGGAGGAACCAACTGGAGGCGTCCACACGTTTTGCCAGTGCGATCGAGCGTTCTGCCGCGGCGATGGAGTCGGCCCAGTGTCCGGCGCGGTATTCGACCAGTGCCAGCGTGTTGCGGAATGCCGCGTCGTCGGGGCTCAAGCTCACCGCCTGCCGCGCGTGGGCCAGCGCCTCGGTCTGAGCAACGGCGGCGCGATCGGGTGCCGTGACCAGGGCCCGGGCGAGTAGATTGTGGGCATCGTCTTCGTTGGGATCGATTCGGCTGGCAGATCGATACTCAACGATGGCCTCGTCGAGCTTCCCCCGCGATTCCAGAATCTCGCCGACGCCGAGATGGGCATCGGCGAAGCTGGGATTGAGGTCGGAGGCGAGGCGGTATTCGACGATCGCCGCATCCGGTTTGCCCAGCTTCTGGAGAGCCAAGCCAAGATTGTTGTGATAAACGGCGTTGTCCGGCCGGAGTTGAGTGGCCTTGCGGAACTCGGTTTCGGCTGCCCGGAAATCCCGCCGCAGGGAGAACTGGATGTCGCCGACGGTGTTGTAGGCATTCGCGAACCCCGGCTGAATGCGGATGGCTTCGCGATACTCTTCGATCGCCAGAGCGAGCTTTCCCTGCTTGCCGAAGGCTTCGCACAAGCTGTCGTGGAATTCGGGGGTCTCGGGCTGGATGTGAATGGCGGCGCGGTATTCCTCGATCGCTTGATCGAGCTTACCCTGCATGTACAGGGCGAAGCCGAGGCTGAAGTGCGCCTGGGCGTCGTCGGGCCTGAGACGGACGGCCTCGCGATTAGCCGCCTCGGCCTCCGCCAGAATCGCGGCAGCCTCTTTCAATCGCCCCTGGCTCTTGAGCGCTCTCCCCAGGCAGCCGAGGTGTCGACCGCTGTCGGGTCTTGCCCGCTTGAGATCTTCGAGGATTGCGATTTCCTCATCCCGTTCGCCCCTGGCTCCGAGCAAATGGGCCAGCTCGTGAGCCGTCTCGCGCCTGAGCGACCGGGCCGCCATGTCGTATCGGATCGCCTCATCCCGCCGTGCCAGCATTTCCAGCGCCCGGGCCAGGTCATAATTGAGCCAGACGTCGTCGGGGTGAAGCCGCTCGGCCCGCCGCAGCACCAACTCGGCGCCGGCTGGATCCCCCGCATCCTTGAGTGCGCGGCCGAGCAGGTCAAGGCTGACGGGACCGAGCGTCTCGAGCGGCGCATCCTTGGCCATTCGCCGTAGTGCCTCCAGGCGAGAGCCCTCTTTAGGGAGGTCAAGGGCACGGCGCAACCGGGCGCGCCAGGTATCCGAATCGACGGCGCTGGCCAGGGCCGAGAGCGCCGCCGCGCCGGCGGCGTCTTTTCGTCGATCGCGACGGATGGCGGCCCAGTCGTCTATAGCGATTGCCAGGGCCGTCGCTACCTCCAGCGGCCGTGCACGAATCTGGCGGGCCGCCTCTTCCGTGGTCAGTGTGGCCATTTCCAACCCCGCCGTGCCGAATGCCCGAGCGTAGTCCTTCTCGGTACTCAAGCCGCCCGGGTCGTCGGCCTCGGCGCTGCGGATATCGACCAGCCGGTCAAGCAGCCGTCGATCGCGCTCGGCCGCCGCAGCACCCTGGAGGACCTCTGCGCGAAGGGCCGCGACGCGTTCCTGAGCGACGGCGTCGGCGCTCAAGGCCCTGTCGGCCTGGTCGATGGCAGCCAGGGCGACTTGCCACCGCGCCGGATCGCCGGCGTGCTTGCGGGCCTCGTCAAGCAGCGTGGATGCGCGGCCGAGGACTTGCTGTACCGCCCCGGCTCGGGCCTGACGCTGCTCGAGATAGTAAGTTGTGCCGAGCCCTGCAGCAGTCATCAAGGCCAGCAGCGATGCCGCGAGGCCAAGCTGCAGCCTCCGCCGCTGCCGTTCCAGGGCTGCCCTTCGAATGGCTTCCTCGGCCCGTCCACGTGCCTCCTCGGCGAGCTGCTCAGCCAGCACGCGTCGCTTTGCCTCTTCCTCGACCCGGGCCTGGGCCTCGACACGCGACAGCTCGGCCGTGCGCAGCCGCACCTGGACACCGGCCAGATAGGCGGTCATGCGCCCGGCGACGGCTCCCGCGTCGGCAGGTCGATCTCGAGCTTCGACGGCGAGGCAGTCGCGTGCGAGGCCAAGCAGCTCTTCGTCTGCACCGCACGTCTCCAGGCGCGCGAGCGCCGCCGCGGTGTTTCCCCGGCGCGACGAGCGAAGGACTTCCTGGGCACTCCCCCCGGCAAACGCCGGCCAGTCGGTCAAGATTTCGCAGAGGATCGAGCCCAGGGCGAAGACATCGGCCCGGCGGTCAATCGATTCGGTCTCGCCGCACGCCTGCTCCGGAGCCATGTAGGCGGGGGTGCCCATGGCCGAGCCGAACTCCGTGTGATCGCTGTCGCCCTTCGATCGCACGGTGGCGACGACCGTCTCGTTGGCCGGACGCTCAAGAGCAGCCGTGTGGGCCTCACCGCTTGGCAGGATCTTGGCCAGACCCCAGTCCATCACCTGGACCTCGCCGAACGACCCGACCATGATGTTCGAAGGCTTCAGGTCCCGGTGGATCACGCCGCGGGAGTGCGCATAAGCCATCGTCTGTGCGACCTGCTCGAAGATTCCCAGGAGACGCGGCAAGTCGTCTGCCACGTCAACACGTTCTTTCAAGAGCGTTGCCAGGGTACGCCCCTTGATCAGCTTCATGGTGAAATAAGGCCGGCCGTCGCTGAAGGCACCCAGCTCATACACCGGCACGATCCCCGGATGCTGGAGCTGGCCACCGATCTGGGCCTCCTCGATGAAGCGGCGGATCAAGTCGCCCGTCGCCCGGTGCCGTTCGTGGAGGACCTTGACGGCGAGATCGCGCCCCAGCTCTGGGTCACGGGCCTTGAAAACCGTCCCCATGCCCCCTTGGCCGATCTCGCCCATGAGTTGATAGTGGCCCCTGGCCGTCAGCCTCTCGGATTCCGCCGGCCGGGCCACCGGGGATTCGAGCTGCGTTCCGATCTCGTCGTCGTCGTCCGGCAGAGTTCCCGTGCCGGCATCGTGGGGACCGTCGTCGTTCCAGCGAGCCGTCGCGCCGGACTCGCCGTCATGCAAAAAATCAGGCGCCTCGTCATCGATTGCGTGCGTGAGTAAGCAGATCGGGCAGAGGCCCAGGGGTGCGTCGGTCGGCAACTCGCCGTCGCAGGTCGGGCAGCGCGCGGGTTCTGGCATGGAACAGGTCTCCAAAGGGCTGTCCGTCCGCGTTCCTGTAACCTCACGAAATAACCCCAGTCAGCCGATCAGCGGCCGGCTGGTTCCTTCCCAAGCGCAGCGAACAGGGATCGAATCTCGTCACCGAGCTCCGACGGATCCTCGAGCGTGGCGGCGATCTGTTCCTGGAGGATCTCGCGGTAGCGTTTGCGCAGCCGGTGGCTCGCGCTGTGGACCGCATCCACGGACATCCCGAGCCGCGCCGCCAGCTCCGCCGCCCTCACCGCCCCCTTACCTTCGATCAGGACAACGTTCAACTGGTCGAAGAGCTCGGCTCGACCGGACGCGGTGTACTCGGCGCCCAGGAGGCTCAGCACACGGTCGAGCAGGGTCAAGGCCCAGGCGCGATCGAACAGGCGCTCCGGGGTCATGTTGTCAGCCGGCTCGATCACGTAGCGGCCCTCGGCCGCTATCCCATCGATCGGGATCGCGTTGGTCGAGACTTCGCGATCCTGCCTCCACGCATCAATCAGGAAGTTCTTGCAGGCGACCTGGAGGAACCCGCGAAAGTGGCCCCTGCGCCGATCGACGGTGAGGAGCAGTTCTTCTTCAAGCAGTCGCGCGAAGAAATCCTGCGTCAGATCGAGTGCTCGATCCGGCGGGTTCCCCTTGCGGCGAATGAAGGCGTAAAGGGGATACCAGTACACCGAGCAGAGTTCCTCCAGGGCAGCGCGACACTGGGGCGATCCCGGCGCACCGGCCCGGACGACGAGACTCCAATGAGTCATCGGGAATATCGAAGTCGCCGTCCGGCCCGGCTTGTGATCGGGGCCCATAAGGACGCTCCCTGCTTGCTCTTGCGGATCAATGCGCTACGGCCTTAGCATGATAGTCTACAGAGAACGAGAAACCGATGACAGGTTTCCGCGAAATCCACGTAGAAGGAGATGGTGAGGGAACAGCAGTCACGTGCGAGTCGAATCCTGGGGTGGGGTCGTCGCCGCGGTCGTGAACCTGGACTCCTCGCCGACGTCGGCTCGACGCCCGTCCAGATGGAGGGCGACTGGCTCGCTTCCTGGCGCCGGAGGATCGTTCCCATGGGCGTCCACCATCAGGCTCTTCGGCCGCACGGCTATCGTCTCTGGGACCTTCCTCGATGGACCCGATGTCATCCGAGGCGCAAGGCCGGGCCGACGAGTCTTCAGCCCCGGCTTGAGTTGCTCGAGCGGCGCGTGGTGCTCTCGCCGACGATATTCACGGTCAATTCCACCGGGAGTGGCACCTCGGGTTCGGGCACGTCGGGCACGCTGCCTTACGTCATCTCCCTGGCGAACGCCAATTCGAACACGGCCGGAAGCGAGATCGTGTTCGACCCCACGGTCTTCTCCTCGCCGCAGACGATCACGTTGACGGCCGGCATGCTCGAGTTGAGCGGGACGACGGGCACCATCTCGATCGCCGGGCCGGCCGCGGGCCTGACCGTCAGCGGCGGCGGGAACATCCTCCGGCAAATTCGCGTCTTTCAGGTCGACCCTGGTGTGACCGCCTCGATCTCTGGCCTGACCATCTCGGACGGCTTGACCTTCTCCGGCAATGGCGGCGGTATGGCGAACTACGGCACGGCGACGCTCACTGACTGCACTGTCAGCGGCAACACCGGCAAGCACGGCGGCGGCGTGTTCAATTCCGGCGGTGCCAATCTGACCATGACCGACTGCACCTTGAGCGGCAACTACGCCTATGGCAGCAGCGGCGGCGGCCTTTACAATTCCGGCACGGCCAAGTTGACCCTGAACGACTGCACCTTGAGCGGGAACTACGTGAATGGCTATATCGACGGCGTCGGCGCCGGTATGGCCACCTACGGCACGGCCAACCTGACCGGCACGATCGTTGCCGGCAATGGCAACAGTGACTTGAGCGGTACCAGCGACGTCTCGGGCAGCAATAATCTGATCGGAACCGGCGCGGTCGGGCTGTTGAATGGGGGAAACGGCAATCTTGTCGGCGTGTCCAACCCGGGGATGGGGTCCCTGGGCAACTATGGGGGGCCGACCGAAACGATTCCCCTCCTCCCCGGGAGCCCCGCCTTGGGCGCGGGAAACGCAGTCGCCGGCGTCACCACCGATCAGCGTGGCGAGCCCTTGGACACACCCAACCCTGATATCGGCGCCTTCCAGAGCCAGGGGTTCACGCTCTCTGTGGCTGCCGGCAGCACCCCGCAGACGGCGGCCATCAGCACCGCTTTCTCCAATCCGCTTGCCCTCTCCATCACGGCGAACAACCCGGTCGAGCCGGTGGACGGCGTCGTCGTCACCTTCGCCGCCCCTCCAGAGACCAGTGGTGCATCGGCGCTGTTATCCGCTAGCTCGGTCGTCATAGCCGGCGGCCAGGTGAGCGTCAGCGCTATTCCCAACAACATGGATGGATCGTACACAGTCACAGCGGCGACCTCGGGCGCATCACCAGCCACCTTCGATCTTACGAACATCGGCCCGGCCTTCGATCAACTGATCGTGAATACGACCAGCGGTTCTCTCCTCCCGGGAGCTGGTCTCTTGAGCCTGCCTGAGGCCGTGCAATTCGCCAACGTCGATCTGGGAAACGCAAACATCAGCTTCGACCCCACACTGTTCAGCACGCCCCAGACGATCACGCTCTCCGGTAGTCAGCTCGAGCTGGAATTCACCGGAGGGACGGAGACGATCACTGGGCCGGCCGCGGGGTTGACGATCAGCGGCGGCGGGACCAGCCGCGTCTTTCAGGTCGATTCTGGTGTGACCGCCTCGATTTTCGGCGTGACCATCTCCGACGGCTCTGTCCCCGGCGCGGGCGCCGGTCTCGTGAACTACGGGACGGCGACGCTCACCGCGTGTACCTTGAGCGGCAACACCACCCCCAACGCAGGCACTTACCCCTACGGCCTCAACGCCTCGGGCGGCGCCGTGTTCAATTCCAGCGCGGCCGACCTGACCCTGACCGACTGCACCTTGAGCGGCAACTCCGGCGCCGCCGACCTCAAAGGCGGCGCCGTATGCAACACCGGGACGGCCAGCCTCACCGGCTGTACGCTCAGCGACAACGACGCAGACGAAGGCGGCGGCGTGTACAATTCCGGCTCGGGCGACTTGACGCTGACGGACTGCACCGTCACCGGCAACTCCAGCGGTTACAACGGCGGCGGTGTGGCCAACTACGGCGGCACAAGCACCCTCGTCGCCTGCACCGTCAGCGGCAACACCTCGCTCAGCTTTCAGACCACCTACGGCATCTACGGCGGGGGCTACCCCGGTAGATACCCCGCTATCTATGCCTGGAACGCCGGCGTGTACAACGGGTTTGGCACGGTCAACCTGACAGATACCATCGTCGCCGGCAACACGAATCCCTTGGGCGCCAGCGACGTGGGCGGTAGCACCACCGTCTCGGGCAACAATAACTTGGTCGGCCCCGGCGGCTCGGGCGGGCTGACCAACGGCGTGGACGGCAACATCGTCCTGACCAGCCTCACCGGCCTGGGCCTGGCCCCGCTGGGCAACAACGGCGGCCCGACCCAGACCAGGGCCCTCTTGCCCGGCAGCCCCGCCATCGATGCGGGGAGTGATTCCATCGCGGGCATCACCATCCCCGCGACCGACCAGCGCGGGGCGCTGCGCGGGCCGGCCGGGCTCAACGCCGGGCCCGCCCCCGACATCGGCGCCTACGAGGCCAGCTCATCGTACCTGGTCACCAGTCTAGCGGACTCGCCCGATGCCGGCACCCTCCGCGCCGCGATTGGCTGGGCCAATATCAGCACCAACTCGAACCCGGCCAACATCGCGGACCCCGCACCCAATACCATTGTCTTCGACACGTCGGGTGCCTTCGCCACGCCACAGACAATCACTCTCTCGGGAGCCCTCGGCACGCTCGAGCTGTCCGGTACGGCGACGGCGATCGCGATCCAGGGCCCGGCGGTCGGCGTAACGATCAACGGCGACGGGACCGTCGGCGTCTTCCAGGTTGAGAGCGGCGTGACGGCCTCCCTCAGCGGACTCACGATCTCAGGCGGCTCGACCACCGGGAATGGCGGCGGTCTCTTGGGCGCAGGCACGGTCACGCTCACTGACTGTACCTTGAGCGGTAACTCCGCCGGGCTCGGCGGCGGCGTGTCGATCGCGGCGGGGGGCATCATTTCGCTCACCGACTGCACCATCAGCGGCAACGTCAGCCGGGGCGGCGGCGGCCTGTACCTGGGTACGACGAGCACGGCCATCCTCGTCGACTGTACGCTCGACGGCGACTCCGCGACCGCCTCCGGCGGCGGCATCTACAACGACGGCGGCACGCTCACGCTCACCAATGTGACCGTAAGCGGGAACACCGCGGCGAGTGGCGGGGGCCTCGCAATCGCGCAGCCCGAGGCGACCTCCGGCAATGAAATCATCGAGGAGCGCGGCACGACGACGATCACCAACTGCACCGTCAGCGGCAACACGGCTGCGAAGGGGGGTGGGCTGTACGACCCGGCCGGGGCGCCGACCCTCGGCAACACGATCGTAGCCGGCAACTCGGCCACCATGGCCGGACCCGATGCGTTCGGAACCTTCGGCTCCCAGGGTTATAACCTGGTTGGCGAGACCGACGGCAGCACGGGATGGGTCGGCCTCGACCTGACCGGAACCGTTGCCGCGCCGTTCGAGCGCTCGGCTGGCACCCTTGGCCAATGACGGCGGGCCGACCCAGACCATGGCCCTGCTGGCTGGCAGCCCGGCCATCGACGCCGGGTCAAATTCCATCCCCGGTCTGCTGATTCCCGAGATCGACCAGCGCGGGGCGCTGCGCGGCTTGGCGGGGCTTGACTCCGGCGCCACCGCCGATATCGGGGCCTACGAGGCCAGCTCGTCGTATCTGGTCACTAGCATCGTCGACAACCACGACACAGGCTCGCTCCGCGCAGGGCTCTCCTGGGCCAATATCAGCACCAACGCGAACCCGGCCAGTCTCGCCAATCCCGCGGCCAACACGGTGGTTTTCGATACCGCAGGTGCGTTCGCGACGGCGCAGACCATCATGCTCTCCCCGAGCCTGGGCACGCTGGAACTGGCTGGCAGGGCCGCGGCGGAGTCGATCACCGGCCCTGCGGCGGGCGTGACGATCAGCGGCGACGACGCCGTGCGGGTCTTCCAGGTGGATAACGGCGTGACGGCCAGCCTCAGCGGCCTGACCATCACCGGGGGATCGACCACCGGGAATGGCGGCGGGCTCTATGACGATGGGGGCACGCTCACGCTCAGCGGCGTGACTGTGACCGGCAACACCGCAGCGATCGGCGGCGGCCTGTTCCTCGCCGCAGGTCCCAGCACCGCGGCCGATGAGGGCGCGGTGGGCATCACCGAACGCGCCACGACCACAGTCACCAACTGCACCGTCAGCGGAAACACCGCGAGCGCCGGCGGTGGGGTCTATAATGCCGCCACCGCCTATCTGACTGCCTGCACGATCGCCAATAACACGGCGGCCGTTGGCGGCGGAATCGATAACGCGGCCGGTGGCAGCGCCACACTCGAAGACACGATCATCGCCGCGAACTTGGAACCGGGCGGCTCTGCCAGTGACATCAGCGGTGACAATGCTTCCGGTGTGACCGGCACGTACGATCTCGTTGGGACTGGGGGCAGCGGCGGCCTTGCCGGCGGCGAGGGTAACATTATCCTGACCGATCTCGCGAGCCTGGACCTGGCCCCGCTGGGCAACTATGGCGGCCCAACTCCGACCATGCCGTTGCTCCCGGGCAGCGCCGCCCTGGGCAAGGGGACTGTGATCGCCGGGCTTGCGACCGACCAGCGCGGCGAGCCCCTGGCCGCGAGCGTCGATATCGGCGCCTTCCAGAGTCAAGGGTTCATACTCACCGCTGTCGCCGGCAGCACGCCTCAGGCGACGATCATCGACACCGCGTTCGCCAATCCGCTGGCCGTCACCGTCACGGCGATCAACCCCATCGAGCCCGTGGCCGACGGGATCGTGAGCTTCACCGTGAATCCGGCCCAGAACGGCGCATCGGCCAGCCTCTCCGCCGCAACCGCAATCATTGGGTCCGGCGGGATCGCGCAGGTGACGGCCACGGCCAACACCGTCGCCGGCCCTTACACAGCGACTGCGTCCAGTGCTGGTGCGAGATCACCGGTCAGCTTCAGCCTGGACAACCTCATCTCGCTCGCGTTCTCGGGAGTCGTCTCGCAGAGTATTCGCTTCGGTACTTCGAGTGCGACCGTCTCCGGAACCCTGGCCGATGGCACGCAAGCCCCGAACGGAGAGGACGTCGCGGTCACTCTCGACGGGGTCACTCGACAGGCCGTCATCGGTTCGTCGGGGACCTTTTCCACCACGTTCAGCTTCGACGGTTCCGGGCCCAACGTGTCTGATTCGCCTTACACGGTCACGTACTCCTTTACGAGCGACAGGATCTTCGCGTCCGCCACGACATCGAGCAGTGTGACGATCACCCCTGCGACGCTCGCTGTCAGGGCCGACGCTGAGCAGAAGTTCTACGCCACCGCCGACCCGGCGCTTCAGTACACCGCCACGGGCTTTGAGTTCTCCGACAACGCCGCGACGGTTCTCTCCGGGGCGCTGGCCCGGGCCGAGGCGGGCATCCTGGCCGGCGAGCAGGCCGGCGGCTATGCGATCACCCAGGGGACGCTGGTCGCCGACAGCAATTACGCGATTATCTTCACTGGGAACATCCTGACAATCACCCCGGCGGTGCTCGCCGTCACGGTCAATCCACAGACCAAGGTTTACGGCACGGCCGATCCAACCTTGACCGACGGCGTGACCGGCTTGGTCAATACCACGGTGGACGGCGTGGCCATCGACGACACTGCTGCTTCCGTCCTGACCGGCAGGGTGACGCGCGCCCAGGCGGGCACGCCGGCTGGCGAGCAGGCCGGCGGCTATGCGATCACCCAGGGGACACTGTCGGCGAACAGCGACTACGCGATCGCCTTCACTGGCAGCACGATGATGATCACCCCGGCGACGTTGACCGTCACGGCCGATCCGCAAATCAAGGCTTACGGCATGGATGATCCTACGTTGACCTGCGGCGTGACCGGGTTGGTCAATAACACGGTGGACGGCGTGACCATCGACGACAGCGCAGCCTCCGCCCTGACCGGCAGCCTGACGCGCGCCGGGGCGGGCACGCTGGCCGGGGAGCAGACCGGCCCCTATGCGATCACCCAGGGGACACTGTTGGCGAATAGCGACTACGCGATCGCCTTCACTGGCAGCACGATGATGATCACCCCGGCGACCTTGACCGTGACGGCCAATCCGCAGACCAAGGCTTACGGCACGGCCGATCCTACCTTGACCGACGGCGTGACCGGCCTGGTCGATACCACGGTGGACGGCGTGGCCATCGACGACAGCGCTGCATCCGTCCTGACCGGCAGCCTGACGCGCGCGCAGGCGGGCACGCTGGCCGGCGAGCAGACCGGCGGCTATGCGATCACCCAGGGGACACTGTCGGCGAACAGCGACTACGCGATGGCCTTCACTGGCAGCACGATGATGATCACCCCGGCGGTGCTCGCCGTCACGGCCAATCCGCAGACCAAGGCTTATGGCACCGACGATCCTACCTTGACCGACGGCGTCACCGGCTTGATCAATACCACGGTGGACGGTGTGCCCATTGACGACACCGCCGCTTCCTTGTTGGCCGGCAGCCTGACTCGCGCGCAGGCGGGCACGCTGGCCGGGGAGCAGGCCGGCGGCTATGCGATCACCCAGGGGACGCTGGCGGCGAACGGCGACTACGCGATCGCGTTCACCGGCAGCACTCTGATGATCACCCCGGCGACCTTGACCGTGACGGCGAATTCCGTGAGCAAGGCTTACGGCACGGCCGATCCTACCGTGACCGACGGCGTGACCGGCTTGGTCGATACAACGGTGGACGGCGTCGCCATCGACGACACCGTTGCCTCCGTCCTGACCGGCAGCCTGAGTCGCGCCCAGGCGGGCACGCTGGCCGGAGAGCAGACGGGGCAATATGCGATCAGCCAGGGGACGCTGACTGCCGACAGTAGTTACACGATGCGCTTCACTGGCAGCACGCTGATGATCACCCCGGCAACCTTGACCGTCGCGGCCAATCCCCAGACCAAGGTCTACGGCACCAACGATCCTGCTCTGACCGACGCCGTGACCGGCTTGGTCGACACAACGGTGGATGGCGTGAGCATCGACGACACGGCTGCGTCCGTCCTCACCGGCAACGTGTCGCGCGCCCAGGCGGGCACCATGTCCGGCGAGCAAGCCGGCCAGTTCGCGATCACCCACGGGACGCTGACCGTCGACAATAACTACACGATGCGCTTCACCAGCAGCACGCTGACGATCACCCAGGCGTCGTTGACGGTTACGGCCAACCCCCAGATCAAGGTCTACGGCACGGGCGATCCCAGCTTGACGGACATCGTCATGGGTTTGGTCGACAGAACGGTGGACGGGGTGACCATCGACGACACCGCGACGACGGCCTTCACTGGGCATCTCGCACGGGCTGCCGGCGAAACCGTATCCGGCGGACCATATGCGATCACCCTGGGGACTCTCACGGCCAGCAACTACGCGATCCACTTCACCGGCAGCTACGAGAGCATCACCCGGGCCACGCCCACAATGACCGTCAGCGCACCGGGCGGGAGCTACACCGGCGCGCCGATCGCGGCAATGGCCACGGTGACGGGTGCCGATGGTCCAGCGGCCCAGAGCCTGGAAGGTGTCACGCCGAGTTTGACGTATTACGCCGGATCGGGCAATTCGGCAACGGAACTGGGCTCGGCGGCACCTTCAGCCGTCGGGACTTATACCGTCGTGGCGAGCTTCCCCGGAAGCGCCGATTATGCGGCGAGCCAGTCGCCGCCCACGACCTTCGTGATCACACCGATCGCCACCACGATCGCGCTTGAGTCTTCATCGACCACGGCCGTCTACGGCCAGTCCATCACCTTCGTCGCGACGTTGAGCTCGTCTGCCGGGGCGCCCCGCGGTACGGTCACGTTTTTCGACGGCGCCAGTCCACTGACCACGGTCGCAATCAACGGTTCCGGAGAGGCGGCGATGAGCGTCGCCAGCCTGGCCGTGGGTTCGCATGCGATCACGGCGACGTACAACGGCGTGGCCGGATTGCTGGGCGCGTCCTCGCGCGCGACCATTGAGTCAGTTCGCCAAGCAGCGACCGCGATTGTGCTGGTTCCGAGCCCCGTTCTCCAGGGAAAGAAGGCGCTCAAAGCGATCGAGCTGAGCGCGGAGATCGAGCCGGCGGCCCCGGGCAGAGGCGTGCCGAGTGGCCACGTGATGTTTGAGCTAGTCAAGAAGCACGGGAAGAAGACTCAGCTAGAGACCCTGGGGACAGCGGCCGTGAGCGGTGGCGCGGCCACGCTCACGATCAAGACCAACGCGGTGTTGAACCAGACGCTGAAGATTGTCTACAGCGGCGATCCCGACTTCCTGGCGAACAGTGCAACGCCGCCCAAGCTTACGAAGAAGTCGCTGGTGTGACCCCGGGAGCGTAAGGGACGGAGCCAACCGCAGCCTGACGGTCGGAGACTCGGCCATCGAGAACCTCAGTGCGTCCCCCCGCGCAGGGGGTCGGAACTTCTGCCTGACTCACGCTCCTACTCGGCCAAGGTCTGGGCCCCTTTTTCGGCGGCGGAGGGCTTCATGAGGAGGACGAGGGTGAGCAGGGCGATGGCCAGCACGGCGAAGAGCCAGAATGCGTCGAAGTAGGCCCGTGAAACCGCCTGCTGCTGGCGGAGGTTTTCCAGCGACCAGAGTCCGATGATCAACACGACCCGCGGCCAGATCACCCCCGGAGGGAACCCGGGAACCTTCCGTTCGCCCGGTCGGCGATCACCGGGCGCCGTGCTCCACGAGAATCCGCCGAACCTCGCGGATCACGGCGGGATTTTCCTGGCACAGGTGGCCCGAAGACACGAGAAACTCGGAAGCCGTGCCGTCGAGATGCGCGCTTTCGTAGGGGACCAGACCGTCGGTACCGCCAGCCAGGGGAGGGTCGCGCCGGTCTGCGATAATGGAATGGGCCTCGATCGTCGCAGCGCGTCGGGTGGCATCCAACCCCATGAGGAAGCGCGATTGCCACTCGAGCTCGTCGACGCTGGTGGGCAGGCTCTTGCGGAAGAACGGGTGGAAGAAGTTTGGTCCATTGCGGGCGATGAGCCGGCTGTACGACGCCCGGAGCGGGTCGGGGAGGCGAACGAGCCGCGAGCCAAGGTGCCCCAGTCCGCCGGAATCGAGACGGCTGCCACGGTGGGGCGTGCTGATGAAGATTACGCGACGGACCTCCGCTCGCGGCTTGAAGATCAGCGCGTGGAGCAAGATGTCGCGATCGACCGGGTCGCCTGCGAGCTCGTCGACGGGCCGGTCGCTGACTACCTGCCACAAGTGCGTGCCGCTCTCCTGGACCATCATCTTGCTCAGCAGCCCGCCCATGCTGTGACCCACCAGGACCATCCGGTCGTACGCCCCATCCGAGCCGTCAGGGTCGAACTTCCGGCGCGCTTCGTCCAGGTTGTGCCGCAAGAGTGAAGCCGAATAGGGGATCGGGTCGCCCGTCGAGTAGCCGTACGTCCAGAACTGAAACCGGTCGGCGAG
The DNA here is from genome assembly GCA_963823665.1 of uncultured Planctomycetota bacterium. Classification (GTDB taxonomy): domain Bacteria; phylum Planctomycetota; class Planctomycetia; order Isosphaerales; family Isosphaeraceae; genus CAVXHV01. The sequence goes on along the minus strand of CAWGMQ010000005.1, from coordinate 597,500 downwards.
CGCCGGATCGGCCTCCAGGCTTTCGATCATCAGGGACCACGAAGACGGGTTGGCCCAGAGCCCGTGGATGAAGAGTACGGGTATCTTGCCACGCTCGTAGGACCGGGTCAGGGAGAGACCCGTCGGCTCGTATCGAAATAGCCGCGCGACGTCTCCATCGAGCTTCGCCGGTGAGCGGTGGGGCGCCTCACGCGATGATTCGACTCTAGGCGGATCCTGGGCCGGGGCCGATGTCGACCTCGCCGCGACGACCGCCATGATCACGGCCAAGGAACTGACGACGCGCATACGCTCTGCCTCCGATCATTGGATTAGGTCGTTTTTCTTATGCGCTCAAGAACATTGTCGCGTGCTTCAGGAACAGGCCGGCGTGCTGAAATGGAGCGCCATGACCAGAGTCGGGATAGATAATTAGCTGAGCGTGTGGCAGTCGTTGCGTCAGTATCAGTGCATTAATCGGCGAGACCACAATGTCGTGATTGCCGTGAACAATGACGCGTCTAACGTAGTTGGGATGATCAAGGCTCAATTGTTGCGCGATCATCCCTCCCAGAGAATAGCCCAGAACGTCGATCTGCTCCAATCCGAGAGCATCAAGAAACGTCACACAATCTCGCATCATCTCCAACACAGAAGCCGGTGTTTCGCCTCGGGAACTTGCGATGCCGGCATTGTTAAACAGAATGACCTCGCGATCAGCGGCAAATCCATTGGTCACCGCGGGATCCCAGGCATCCATGTTGGCGCTAAAATACTGTAGGAAAACAAGGGGGATGCGTCCACCCCCGCCGAATCGGCGATAGGCGAACCGAATGCCATTGGCTTCGATGAATTCCGTAGGTGCCGTTTCATGAGAGTGGGCAGTCATGACGATCTCCGAGCCAGGTTCGCGCAATGCCTCCGCACGTTCCTCCTCGTCGGCCAGATCACTGTGATTGTGCCATCATATCATTGAATTGCTTCACGAAAGCCGCTTCATTCGGGCCTGGATTGTTGCGTAGCGGCCTGGCGAGTTCGACCAGAACCTCATTGGCATCCGTCGCGAGCGCCTTCATCGTTTCCTCGATGAAGGCCGGCAAAGGCATCGCGCGCGGTTCATCATTGCTGTTGAGCAAATCGGTCTGCACCCACGGCGGTGCGATTTCCTGTACTCTGACCGAGGTGCCTTCGAGCCTGTAACGCAGTGACTGCGAATAGGAGTGCATGGCCGCCTTGGTCGAGGAGTAAACACCAGCCATCGCCAGCGGCACGAAGCCCAGCACCGACCCTGTGTTGATGATGGTCGCCGTTTTTTGCTTTTTGAGATGTTCGATGAGCGCCGAGGTCATGCGTATAGGCCCGAGCAGGTTGGTGGTGACGGTCGCTATGGCCATGGCGTCATCGACCGGACCAGCTAAATCGTCGATATGCATGATGCCCGCGTTGTTGAACAATACGTTCAGTTTGGGATATTTTGTTACAAGTTCCTTCGCGGTCGCCGCGATGCTGGCGGGGTCTTCGACATTAAGTTCTATTGATTGCATGCCGGGATTGGCCTTCGTTACTTCCGCAAGCTTGGCGTTGCGGCGTCCCGAAATGATGATTTGGTTGCCGCGCTTATGCAGCGCTTCAGCCAATCCACGTCCAATGCCTGAACCGCCGCCCGTGATGAAGATTGTATTGCCTGTCAGTTTCATTTCACTCTCCTTCGACATTGCTATTCTCCTTGGCCGCTCAAGTTGAGAGTGGGATGGGGACACGAGAAATGAGCTGGCAACTCGAATGACCTGCCCCGCCTCTTAGACAAGTAGCCCGCTGCGGTGTCACTGCGCGATGGATTCATTCTGGGGTCGTCGAGCAGCGGTTCCGGAATCACTCCGGAAGGCCGACGCAAGCGGGACGCCGTCGACAACCTGCCGGAACACAAGCGGGGAGTCTTCGGCTTGGTGCGGCCTGGGAGAGACCCGATGGCCAGTGATCCGCGCGTTCAAGAGCTGCTCGAAGAGCTGCTGGAATCGGGGGCTACGCCGGAAGAAGTGTGTCGTCATTCCCCGGAGTTGCTGCCGGAGTTGATCGAACGCTGGCAGCGTCTGCATGCGTGTGACGCTCAGTTGGACGCGTGGTTTCCCGAGTCCAGCTCTTCAGACGGGTCCGGGCCATCCAGTATGCAGACCACCGTCCTGCCGCGAATCCGGGGCTATGAAGTGCAGGGGGTTCTGGGCCGCGGCGGCATGGGTGTCGTCTACAAGGCGTGGCACTTCCGCTTGAACCGTCCCGTCGCCCTGAAAATGCTGCTCGCGGGCGCCTACGCGCGGCCGGCGGAGCTGGAGCGGTTCTTGCGCGAAGCGGAAGCCGTAGCTGGACTGCGGCACGCGAATATCGTCCAGGTCCACGACGTCGGTGACGTTGATGGCCGGCCATACTTCACGATGGAATTCGTCGAGGGCGGCAACCTGGCCCAGAAGCTTGCGGGCACGCCCCAGCCAGCCGGCCAGGCGGCCGCGCTGGTCGCTACGATCGCCGAGGCCATCCAGGTCGCTCACGAAAGTGGAGTCATCCATCGTGATCTCACGCCGGCCAACATCCTGCTCACCGCGGGCGGTGCGCCCAAGATTTCGGATTTCGGTTTGGCCCGAAGACTGCAAGACGGCGGTGGGCTCACGCAGAGCGGCACCGCGATGGGTACACCGAGCTACATGGCCCCCGAGCAGGCCCAGGGCCGAAGGGCCGCGATCGGGCCTGCGACGGACGTTTACGCCTTGGGGGCCGTTCTCTACGAGTTGTTAACCGGCCGGCCGCCATTCCGGGCGGAGACCGCGGCGGAGACCGTGTCGCAACTGATCAACCAGGACCCGGCTGCTCCCTCGCAGTTGAATGCGAAGGTACCGCGCGACCTGGAGACCGTTTGCCTGAAGTGTCTGAACAAGGAGCCGGAGCGCCGCTACGCGACCGCGGCGGAACTGGCCGGCGATCTGAGGCGCTTCGGCGAGGGACGACCGATCCTCGCCAGGCGGCTGGGCAGGAGCGCGCGGCTCTTGCGATGGAGCCGCCGCAAGCCGGCGGAGGCGGCGCTCCTGGCGGTAGTTGGGCTGGCCCTTTGCGGCGCTTTCTGGCTGGTGCGGCAACGGGCTGAACGACGCGCGGAGATGGCGATCCAGGAGGAGCGGGCCTGGCGAGTTGTGGAGGCCCGGCTGGACTATGCGGCCATGTTGCAGGCGCAGGGCCGCTGGCCGGAGGTGCGGGCGGCTCTGGAAGGAACTCCGAGCCTGCTGAGCAGCAGGGCGCCCGCTCAGTTGCGAGAGCGGCTGCGCCGAGCGCACGACGATGCGGACATGGTCGCACAGCTCGAAGACATCCGCCTGCGACTGTCCGAAGGGGCGAACGGTCCCGGAACGGGTCCGCTCTCTCCCGAAGGAATGTATGCCGAGGCGTTCCAGAAGTATGGGATCACTCTGTCGATGGCACCCGCAGCAGGCGGCGGCCCGATTGCGAGATTCGGCAATCCACGAAACTCTGCTGGCGTTCCTGCACGATTGGCTATTCTGGGTATCGGATGCCAACCGCTACAAACTGCGTGCCATCGTCGACCTGGCGGACGATGATGAATGGCGCCGAGCATTCCGGGATGCATTAGCGGCCCGTGACTCGACCAAGCTGAAGACGCTGGCGATCACCCCGGAGGCGGCGGACCAGGCGCCCGTGATCCTCGCCGCGCTTGGCGGCGCCTTGGTCGGAGGTCATTACACCGAGGAAACCCTGGCGCTCTTGAACGAGGCCCAGCAGCGTCATCCCGAGGATTTCTGGATCAATTACCTGCTCGGTCAGTACTGGATCAAGGCAGAGCCGGCTCGCCCGCAACTGGCCGCGGGATACTTTCGCGCGGCAATCGCCGTGCGCCCCAGCAGCGACCAGGGCTATCGGATGCTCGGCAACGCACTGGGCGCCACCGGTGATGTGGATGCGGCCATCGTCGCTTATCGGAGGGCCATTGCGCTGAACCCCAATTCGCCCACCGTGCAGGAATTCGCGAGGGTGATCACTCCCCGAGACGGCCTGACGGAGGCCCGCGACGCGTGGGAGAAAAGGCTCGAATACGACCCACGGAATCCCAGCGACTGGTATGGCTATGCTCAACTGTGCCTGTTCCTGGGAAATGAAGGCGCGTACCGTCGCGCCCGCAAGGCGCTCCTGGACCGATTCGGAGAGACTTCCGACGATTGGATCCTCGCCGAGCGCACCAGCCTGGCCTGTCTGCTGTTGCCGGTCTCGGACGACGAGCTACGGCGCGCCGTTCTTTTGGCGGACAGGGCCGTCGCCGCTGGCGAAAAATCCCCTGAGCCTGGCAATCCTTATCTCCGGTTCGTCAAGGGGCTGGCGGAGTATCGTGCGGGCAGGCCACTACAGGCAATTCCCTTGTTGCAGGAGGCGGCGGAAAGGCTCCCCCAGCGCGCCGGGCCGCGACTGGCTCTGGCCATGGCCCAGTTTCAATCGGGCTCACGGAAGGAATCTCGCAAATCCATGGGGCAGGCCGTCCGGGCGTTTGACTGGAATCCGTTCCGCATGTCATTCCAGCAGGACCAGGTCGCGGTATGGATCAGCCACATTCTGCGCCGCGAGGCAGAGAGCATGATCCTGCCGAACCTGCCGGCTTTTCTCGAGGGAAAACACCAACCGCAGGACAACGACGAGCGGCTTGCGCTGCTGGGCATATGCGTCTTCCAACGCCGCTATGTCACTGCGGCTGGGCTGTACGCCGGCGCGTTTGCGGCCGACCCACAGCTCGCCGTTCTTTTGCACGCGGACTGTGTTTTTCGAGCAACACGCGGACCTGAACCCCCGTTCGATCGGGTCGAGGTGTTCAACTCGGCGTGCCGCTACCACGCCGCGCGCTGCGCGGTACTGGCAGGTTGCGGACTCGGCAGCGACGGGAGCGTGCTAGCCGAGACGGAGCGGGCGCACTGGCGCCATCAGGGGCGAGAATGGCTCCGGACCGACCTGCCGGTGTGGACGACGATGCTTGAGAGCAATCGTCGCGCGGAAGGTGATCTCGCCAGGAGCATGTTGATACATTGGGGGAAAGAACCGGACTTGATTGGGATTCGCGAGCGGACTGCGATCGACAAACTGCCTCCCTCCGAACGCGCGGAATGCCTCGCACTCTGGAGCGACGTCGAGGAGACTCTCAAGCGCGCCCGGCAAATCAAGGCGCAGTGACATGGCCAAACAGGCTATGAGAGTGGCAGAGCTCTCCCGGAGTAGTCCCGGAGCTGAAGATCCCGCAGGGTGTCCCCCCGCCACTCTCAGTACTTCGAACGGGCAAAGAGCGAGCGCGTTCCGAAGCAGCGGGCAACAAGGGGAGCCGATCCATGGCCGGGGCAACCGTCCGGTGCGATATGCCCCCAGGGCCGAGGAGCACGTGCTCAAGCCGAAGGAGCCGGCGATGACGACCACAGACATGAATCCGTTCCTGAGTTTGTTCGAGAGACAGAAGCGAAATTTCGCGACGGGCGTCACGCGGAGCTACGCGTGGCGAATCGAACAGCTCGACCGCATGGCCAGGCTCGTCGGCGAGAACGAGGCGAGACTCCAGCGCGCGATCGCGCAGGATTTCAAGACGGCCAGCCAGGAGCAGGTCTTCGAGTCGCTCGCGTGCCTCGGCGAGGTCGAGTTCCAGAAGAGCCAGCTCAAGGACTGGATGGCGCCGACCGAGGCGCCAGTGCCGCGGGCGCTCGCGGCCACCGGGCATCGCGGCATCGTCTATCGCGATCCGTACGGCGTGGCCCTGATTATCGGCCCCTTCAACGGCCCACTCCTGTTACTGCTCCGTCCTGCGCTCGCGGCGCTCGCGGCGGGCAACTGCTGCGTGCTCAAGCTGAGCGAGAAGCTACATTCAACGTCCGCGTTATTGCTCGATCTGGTGCCGAAGTATTTCGAGCCGGACGCCGTCGCCGCAGTGACCGGTCATCGCGAAGAGGTTACGGAGCTTCTCAAGCTTCCCTTCGATTTCATTTTCTTTACAGGCAGCACGAGCACCGGAAAGGTGATCGCACGGGCTGCGGCCGAGAATCTGACGCCGGTCCTGCTCGAGCTCGGTGGGCAGAATCCCGCACTCGTCGACGAAACCGCCAACGTCCCGGACGCAGCCAAGAAGATCGTCTGGGGCGCGATGGCGTGGGGCGGGCAATGGTGCACGTCACCCGGCTACGCCTACGTGCACGAGTCGGTGGCCGAGGACTTCGTGGCGGAGGCGAAGGCGGCCGTTGTCGCCCTTTACGGTGAGGATCCGAAGGTCAATCCCGATTATTCGCGCATCATCGGTGCCCGTGAGGCCTCGCGACTCGCTGGCCTCATCGATCCGGCGAAGGTGGTCATCGGCGGCCGGTCCGACCCGGAAGACCGGTACCTTGACCCGACGATCGTCTATCCGGTGAGCTGGGACGACCGGATCATGGAAGAAGAGGTCTTCGGCCCGATCCTCCCTGTTCTGACGTACCGAACGCTTGATGAGGCATTCAGCAGAATTGCCGCCGCCCCGCAGCCGCTGGCGGCCTTCATCTTTAGCCGCGACCAGAGCGCGATCGATCGCTTCGTCGGTGAACTCTCTTTCGGCGGCGGCGCAGTCAACCAGGTAAACATCCACCTGTACGTGGAATCGATGCCATTCGGGGGCGTGGGGTCGGCGGGAATGGGGCACTATTACGGGAAGTCCGGCTTCGACATGTTGACCCATGCCAAGTCGATGCTCATCTCGCCGCCCGATGTGGCCATCGATCATCTCTTCCCGCCGTACACCGCAGAGAAAATCAAGGCGTTGAAAATGTGGTTTGAGTACTGAGCTCATCCAATCGAGGGCCGACCATGGCGACGAGAGATGATGAGGCCGCTGTTCAGAGGGCGGGGCGGCGCGATGTTCTCCAGGCAGCCCCGGAGACGTGGCCCATCCCCAGGGAGGTGGCGGGGGTCGCGTTGCCGGACAGCAAGCTGGCCCGGGACGCCACGGCCGAGATTGTCGTTCGAAAGCCGGAGACGGCGGCCGGAAACTTCCTGGCCGGGATCGGGGAGCGGCATGTCGCCGGTTACAAGGCCCCCAATTTCTGCGACCTGATCAACGCGTCTCCGTTCGCGGAGTGATCGAAGGGCGAGATCCTGACATGACCAGCGAAACGTCATCAACTGCATCGACGCGGTACGTCGAGATGGAGCGTATTCGGTTCGCCTACCGGCGTTGGGGGAAGCAACAAGCGGTCCCGCTCGTCTTCCTGAATTACTTCAGCGGAAACCTGGACGACTGGGACCCTCAGGTCACCGACGGCCTCGCCGCCGAGTACGACGTCATCCTGTTCGACAACGCTGGGGTCGCGAGCTCCGGCGGCGAAACGCCGAGCACAGTCTCGGCGATGACCCGGGACGCCCTGGCGTTTTGCAACGCCTTGGGCTTGAAGAGCTTTAATGTCGTGGGCTTTTCTCTCGGCGGTATGATCGCCCAGCAGATGGCGCTCGACCATCCCGGCCGCGTGAACCGAATCATTCTGCTTGGGACCGGCCCGCGGGGCGGGGAAGGCATGACGTTCACGGAGCTGTCGTCCGACGAGCGGGCCGACCCGGAGCAATTCTTACTCGCCGCGTTTTTCTCGCCTACCGACGCGAGCCAGGCAGCCGGGCGGGCGTACCTGAATCGCTTAGCGGCGCGGACCACCGACCGCGACCGGCCCGTCTCGCCGAGGACGGCCGAGGCGCAACTGCACGCAATTCGAGAATGGGGGGCGGTGCCGTCGAGTAACCGATACGCCACACTCAGGAACATCAAGCACCCGACCCTCGTCGTGCACGGCACCAAGGACATTGTGGTGCTGCCGATCAACGCGTTCATCCTGGCGGAGCACCTGCCGGATGCGCAGCTCATCATGTATCCCGACTCAAACCACGGCGCTCAGTATCAACATGCAGAGGTCTTCTTGAAGCACGCCAAGCTGTTCCTGAGCGCCTGATTCCGACAATCCGATCTCGGAGGTACAGCCATGAATCGCGAACCCGATGCTGGCGGACCCGGCAACTTGACGCCTGAGACGCTGGCCGAGCTCGAAGAGTTGGTCAGCCTGCGGTTGGGGGGGCGGCTCCGCGATTTCCGGCTGTCGATCCGCGACGCCGGTCTCGTCCTGAGTGGAAATACTCGGTCCCACCATGAGAGGCAATTGGCGCAGCATGCGCGCTCATGGCCATGACTCGCACGCCAATCACCGCCAATGAGATCAAGGTGCGCGACTCCCCGGGTCTCACTGCGTGCTTTCTGGAGACGAGACGATGAACGCGCACTTGAAGTACTGTCCGGACCTGCGGGCCTGCGAACTCGAGGATCGTCTCCTGCCGGTGACCCCCAACCCGGGTGGCATCGTGCAGACGACCGGCGGCTACGTCCTCCTGCTGAGTCCCTTCCCGATCACGGAGGCCGATCCCTTCGGCCAGTCGGGCGGCCCCGGCTTCCTCACGCCGGCCGCCATGACGAGAGGCGTCTCCAGCCTGCTGCCGGCGAGTAGTGCCGGCGGCGGCGGCCCGGTCTCGACGCCGCCGGCCGGGTCGAGTGCGGGAGCCGCCGTGACGATCAGCGTGGGTTCGGGCGCCGAAGACGCGAGCGCTCCCGTCATCCCAGCGGTCACGCGAAACACCGTCGCCAATGACGCGCTCAATGCCGCGCCCTCGATCGGCCGTGTGTGTGGCGACAAGTCCGCCGCCTTGCCGCCGGAACAGGTCTATCGGGGCGGCGTGCCGGTGACGGCTCCGGGTGGCGTACGGGCGAAGGCGCCCGGCGGGCCGGCCGGGTCGGATCCGGGCGAGAGGCCCGCCGATCCGCTCCAATTCGGCTCCGTAATCCTCAGCACCCCCTCGCATCGGATGCGTCGGGGAACCTCGTGAAATCGAACGCGGATCGGGCGCCGTGATTCTTCGGCCTTGCCATGGATGAGAACGCTCAGGCGGTACAGCGATCGATGCGATTCGGACCACCGCAGCAGAGAGAACATGACAATGGCGAGCACATATGACGGGCTGTTCAAAACCCGCAGACGACGCAGCGCCGACGGGTGTCGCCGCGGCAGCGGAAGCGCGAGACGCCCCACGCCCGCCACAAGCGGTTGCGACCGCCGGTCGGATCACCAGGCCGCGGACGCGGCGGCTGATCACGCCTTGGACACCCCACCGTCCGCGGCTCCCGCGCCGGCACGCCCGTGGCGCAAATGGCTGCTGCGGGCGGGGATCGTGGTCAGCCTCGCGGCCGGCGGGTACTTCTTGATCCCCTACGTGGAGACCGTGCTGAACACGGTTTCCACCGATGACGCGTACGTCAACGGCCACGTCACGCTCGTGGCCCCGCGGGTCGCAGGCCTGGTGAGCCGCGTCCTGGTTGATGACAACTACCGCGTGCGAAAGGGGGACCTCCTCGTCCAGCTCGACAAGGAGCCCTACCAGGTCCAGGTCGACGTCAAGAAGGCGGCCGTGATCAACGGCGAGGCCGACCTGGAGGTCGCCCGGTCCCAGGTCCGCGGCACCCTGGCGCTGGCCCGGAGCCAGCGGTGGAAGCTCCAGAGGGCGATGGAGGACGTCGACGACACGGTCGCACAGCTCCGGGCCCGGGTCGCGGCCCTGCGGAGCAAGGAGGCGACCCTCGAACGCGCCAGGGCCGACTTCGCCCGCGCCAAGGGCGTCTTCAGCCGCAACGCGCTCTCCCGCGAGGATTTCGACCAGCGCGTCGAGGCTGAACGGACGGCCGCAGCCGGGGCCAAGCAGGCGCTCGAGGACGTCTATGAAGCGCGGGTCGCCCTCGGCCTCGCCGCGCGCCCCGAGACGGGAGACCTGGCGGAAGTCCCCGTCGATCTCAACCAGACCTTCTCCGGGGTCCGCGAGGCGCTGGCCGAGCTGGTCCAGAGCCTGGCACTGTCGGTCTCCCACTCACCTCTTCGTCCCAGACGCCCCGGCAAGCCCTCGAGGAATTCGCCCGCCGCGACAAGGAGGGGAACATCGACCGGATCATGGAGCGGATCGTGCCGCAGGCACCGGCGGTCCGGCAGGCCGAGGCCAGGCTCCTCCAGACCCGGCGCGACCTCGCCCGGGCGGAGCTGGACCTCCGCTATTGCGACGTCGCCAGCGAGATCGATGGCATGGTGACCCGGCGCAACGTCAACCCCGGCAATAACGTCCAGGCGGGGCAAAGCGTCATGGCGGTCCGGTCGCTCACGGAGATCTGGATCGATGCCAATTTCAAGGAGACGCAGCTCGGGGACCTGCGCATCGGCCATCGCGTGCGCTGCGAGGTGGACATGTACGGGAGCCGGCGTGAATACGAGGGCCGCATCACCGGCTTCACCATGGGGACCGGTCAAACCATCGCCCTGCTCCCGCCGCAGAACGCCACCGGCAACTTCGTGAAGATCGTCCAGCGGCTGCCCGTACGCGTCGAGCTGACCGACTACGATCCGGAGAAGGCCCCGTTGTTCGTCGGCCTGTCGGTGGTGCCGTACGTGTACTACAAGGAACGGCCCGTCGGGGCCACACGCCGGGGAGATGTTGCAACCGCGCCGCGCTCTGCCACGAGGCCCCGTCGTGTCGATCTCTGGGGAAGCCTCGCCATCGGAAATCCCCGTTCCGAGCGGCCCCAGCAGCCCCTGACCGAGGACGGATGAATCAAGGGAGCCCTGCGATCCCCGATCTGTCATTGCTCGCACTGAAGGAGCCCCCGCATGAGCAGCGTGGCCCTGCCCCGACCGCCGCGAGCCGTCCGGCGTTGAACCCCTGGTTCGTCGCGGCCGCCGTGGTCGTGCCCACCTTCATGGAAGTGCTCGATACCACGATCGCCAACGTCGCGCTGCGGTACATCGCCGGCGGTCTGTCGGCGGCCAACGTCGATAGTGATTGGGTCCTCACCAGCTACCTCGCGGCCAATGCCACGATCTTGCCGATCACGGGCTGGCTGTCGGCCCACCTCGGCCGTCGCAACTACTTCCTGATCTCGATCGCCATTTTCACCATCGCTTCGGGTCTCTGCGGCATGGCCACCAGCCTCGAACAACTGATTCTGTTCCGGGTGATCCAGGGCTTGGGCGGCGGCGGACTCCAGCCTTCCAGCCAGGCCATCCTCCTAGACAGCTTCCCGCCCGAGAAACAAGGCGCCGCCCAGACGATGTTCGGCGTGGCGGCCCTGCTGGCGCCGGTTGTCGGCCCGACTTTGGGCGGTTATCTCACGGTCACCTACGACTGGCGCTGGATCTTCTACATCAATCTCCCCGTCGGTGCCATCGGCTTCCTCCTGTCTTACCTCCTGGTCGACGATCCCGCCTACCTCAAAAAGCAGCGGGCCGAGCTGCAAAAGCAACCGCTCAATTTCGACTACATCGGCCTGGGGCTGCTAACCCTGGTCATGTCGAGCTGGGAAGTGATGCTCAGCAAGGGGCAGGAGTGGGATTGGTACAATGACGCCTTCTGGCGGGTGCAGACGCTCTTCATCGTGTTCGTTCTCGGGCTGGGCAGCCTGGTCTTCCGGGAGACGCGGATTGCCAATCCGGTGGTCAACTTCCGGCCGCTCCTCGAGCGGAACTTCACGGTCTGCTCCATCATCATCTTCTGTGCGTTCGGTGTGCTCTACGGAGCCAGCACGTCCCTTCCGGGCCTGCTCCAGTCCCAGTTCGGCTACGACGCCTATGTCTCGGGGCTCGTGCAGTCACCCTCGGGCGTTTTCTCCGTCATGGGTTTGTTCGTTGTCGGCGCGTTGATCGGTCGGGGCGTCGATGCCCGCTGGTTGATTGCACTTGGTCTCTTGATCATGGGCTGCGGGAATTGCTGGATGGCCTACATGAACTTGTATATCAGCCCGACGGTGGTGATCTGGCCACGGGTGGTGTTGATCACCGGGCTGTCGCTGATCTTCGCTCCGATCAGCGTGGCCGCCTTCAAGTACATCCCCCCCAATCTGCGTGGGGCCGCGGTCGGCCTGTTCTCCTTGCTCCGCAACGAGGGAGGCAGCGTCGGCACGTCCCTGGCCCCGGCCCTCGAGTGGCGACGCGAACATTTCCACACGGCGCGCGTGGGCGAGTTTCTCGACCCCCTCAACCCCGCGGTGGCCTCGTTTCTCCAGCAGGCCCGGGCCTTCTACTTCCAGCAGACGGGTGACCCGGGCGCGTCGCAGGAGATGGCCTTGCAGTCGCTCTCGGACCTCCGCCAGCAGCAAGCGGTTTCGCTGGCCTACTTCGATGTCTTCTGGCTGTTCGGCGTTCTGGCGTTCGGTTTGATCGTTCTGGTACCGCTCATGAAGCGATCCGTGGCGGAGAAGGGAGAGCACGTCGGGGCAGAGTAGACCTCAGTTGAGAGTAGGAGGGGGACACCGGATCGGGTAACATCCATGGTGGCTCGGGATTACTGCACATTTGGCCGGCACCATGCATGATCGAAGAACACACCACGGCCGTTGTCCAGCGCTACCTCGATGAGCTGGCCGCGGACTCGCCCGCCGAGCCGATTGTACGCGCGCTATTGGAGCGGGCCGCCCACCGGCTGCACGTGCTATGCGCCAATTTGCTGCACCGAAGTTACCCGCGTTTGACAAAGCCGCCGCTGAATCTCGAGACCGACGAGATGCTCAGCGGAGTGGTGGAAGGGTTGCTCAAGGCGATGCGGTCAATCCGTCCACAGACCGTACGCCAGTTCTTTGCGCTGGCCAATCAGCATATGCGCTGGCAGCTCAATGACCTGGCCCGCCGCTTAGATGAACAGCCGGCTTGCGATGGAACTGCAGGAAGGAATCGTTCCGGCGCCGGCGAGCAGCGGTTCCGGAATCAGTGCGGATGGCCGTCGGATGCTGGACGCAATCGACAAATTGCCGGACGAAGAGCGGGAAGTCTTCGGCCTGGTGCGCCTGCAGGGCCTGACCAAGACCGAGGCCGCCGAAGTGCTTGACGTTTCGGCCAAGACGGTGCAACGGCGTCTGAATCGTGCCCGGCTGTTGCTTGCGGAAGAGCTGGACGACCTGCGACCGAAAGAAGAGCCGCCGGCGAACGCTTAGTCACGTGGAGTCGGAGAACGACCGAGATCGGTGTCAAAAGCCGCGCCAGACAAACGAGTTGAGAGAGACCCGATGGCCGGTGATCCGCGCGTACAAGAGCTGCTCGAAGAGCTCCTGGAATCGGGGGATACGCCTGAAGAAGTGTGTCGTCATTCCCCGGAGTTGCTGCCGCAGGTCCTCAATCGCTTTCGCCGACTGCACGCGTGCGACGCTCAGTTAGACGCGTTCTTCCCGCTGCCGTTGTCCAGTTCGCCTGCGGGGGAACCTGGATCGCTTGAGCCAGGCTCAGATCTGCCCCAGATTCCCGGCTATGAAGTCCAGGAGTTGCTGGGCCGCGGTGGCATGGGCGTCGTCTTCCGGGCCCGGCACCTGCGCTTGAACCGCATCGTGGCACTGAAGATGGCGCTCGCCGGCGCGTACACAAGCCCGTACGAACGGGAGCGGTTCCAGCGGGAGGCGGAGGCGGTGGCTGGGCTTCGGCACCCCAACGTCGTGCAGATTCACGACGTCGGTGACTCGGACGGAAGACCGTACTACACCATGGAGTTTGTCGACGGCGGCAGCCTGGCCGAGCAACTATCGGGTACGCCGATGCCTGCTCATCAAGCCGCGCTTTTGGTCGCGACCCTGGCGTCGGCCGTAGAGGCCGCACACAAAGGGGGGATCATTCACCGTGATCTCAAGCCGTCCAACGTGCTGCTTACCGCCGACGGCACGCCCAAGATCGGCGACTTCGGCCTCGCCCGGCGACAGGAGGGCGGAGCCACCCTTACACTGAGCGGCGCCAGGGTGGGCACACCCAGCTACATGGCCCCGGAGCAGGCTCGGGGCCTCTCGCATGCCCTCGGTCCCGGTCTGGACATCTACGCACTGGGTGCGATCCTCTACGAGCTGTTAACGGGCCGGCCGCCATTCCGCGCGGAGACGGCGGCCGAGACGGAGCGCCAGGTCATCGAGCATGAGCCAGTATCGCCGTCACGGCTCAACGCCAGGGTTCCCAGGGACCTGGAAACGGTCTGCCTGAAGTGCCTGGAGAAGGAGCCAGGCGGGCGATATGCGACGGCGGGCGCTCTGGCGGAGGATCTACGTCGGTTCCTGAATCACGAACCCATCAGGGCGCGCCCGGCGGGGCCCCTCGTTCGGCTGGCGCGATGGGGCAAGCGGAACCCGGTTCCGGTGGCGTCCCTGAGCATTGTGCTCGCTACCGGCATGGTCGCGATCGCGACCATCCTCTGGCAGTGGCGCAGCGCGGTCGAAGCCCGGCAAACGGCCGAGCTGGCGGTCAAGTCCGAGCGCTGGGAACGCTATCGTTCGAACATCTCGGCTGCCGCGTCGGCGCTTCAATTCCAGAACAACAGCGGCACGGCACGGCGGGCCCTCGAGGCGGCGCCGGAAGAGCATCGCAACTGGGAGTGGCGACACCTGAAGAGTCAGCTCGACAACTCACGCGCCGTCATGCCCGGCACGCCGACCGATGCGTTCGTTGCGACTGCCGACTATCAGCCCGTCGGGTGATCAGGTCGCCGTTGTGGACAAGGATGGGCGTGCCGTCAACCTCTGGGAAACGGCGACAGGTAAGGTCACCGGCGCCCTGGTCGGCCACGCGGGCCCGGTGGAGATGCTGGCGTACAGCCCCGACGGCAAGCGTCTCGCCTCCGGTTCCGCCGACAAGACCGTTCGTTTGTGGGACCCGGCGACCTTGAAAGAAGTCGCGGTGCTGCGCGGGCATGAGAATCCAGTCGATTGGCTTTACTACAGTCCAGATGGGTTGCGGATCTGCTCGGTGGGTGGAGGGTCCGCTCGGTTGTGGGACGCCACCACGGGCGGGCAGGTCGCCGTTCTCGGCGGGCCGGTGAGGCGTTTTGCTGTGATTTTCACGCCGGACAGCCGGCGACTCGTGATCGGAATCGATCGCGAGGCTCGCGTATACGACGCGCGCTCGGGCCGGCAGATCGCGGCGCTAGGAACCCATCAAGCTCAAGTCGTCCACCTGGTGGTGAGTCCGGACGGCAATCGGATCGCGTCATGCGACCACGATGAGAAGAATATCCGCTTATGGGATGGCGTGACCGGAAGGGAGATCGCCGTGCTGTGCGGCCACACATTTTGCCCTGAGGTCCTGGCGTTCAGCCCTGACGGGGCGCGGCTTGCCTCGGGAGGGACCTACCCTGATGTCGCCGTTCGGCTGTGGGAGTCAGCGACGGGACGACCGATTGCCGTGGTAACCGGCCACGTGAACACGATCCGAAGTATCACCTTCGACTCAGGCGGCCAACGTGCCGTTTCGGCCTCCGCCGAACAGGCCTGGCTGTGGGACGGCGTCACCGGCGAGCGGCTTGCCCAGCTTCGCGACTACTCGGGCGACCTGTGGAACGCGATTTTCAGCTCCGACGGTAAGCGAGTGATCACGGCGTCGGCTGATCAGACGTTACGGGTCTGGGACTCGGAGCTCGGGCAGTTGGTTGCCGTGCTGCGCGGGCACACGGCCGAGGTCCATGCGGCGGCGTTCGCCGCGCACAGCTCGCTTCTGGTGTCGGTCGCGTCCGACGGCGAGGCGCGCGTCTGGGACATGAAGCTAGCGGAACGGAACGGAATCCTGCGTGGTCACGACGGCTTCGTATACGACGTCGCCTTCAGCCCGGATTGCACGCAGGTGGCATCCGCGGCCTGGGACGGCACTGCCCGTGTCTGGGACGCGAACACCGGCCGGCCGGCCGCCGTGCTGCAACACGAACAAGGGAAACGGGACGACACAATCGTCGGCTCTGTGGCATGGCATCCCGACGGCAAGCAACTTGCCACAGCAACACGCGGCGAGACGATCACCCTCTGGGATCTGTGCACCGGCAAACCTCTGCATATCTTCAAGGCACCTACCGGCGACTGGAACGGGGAAGCTCGAGCAGTCTTCAACTCCGCGGGCACGCTGCTGGCCTCGGGGAGTCGAGACGGCTCCATACGTCTCTGGGATGTGGCCACCGGGACGCCGGCGGGTGTGTTGCAAGGGCATGAGGGATCAGTTCTCGACGTGGCATTCAACCCCGAAGGGAACCAACTTGCGAGCGTTGGATACGACCGGACCGTGCGCCTCTGGAATCTGGCAAAGCGGACCGCTGTCACGATCCTGCCCGGAGACGCGGAGGGCTATCGGATCGCATACGCCGCGGACGGCCGGTTCCTCGCTGCCAGCTCGAGGGACGGCAATGTGCACCTCTGGAACGCCAACACGCACCAGCAGCTCCACGTCTTGCCGCACGTGAACCGGGTGTACGGCCTGGCGTTCAGTCCGGACGGCACCCGTCTGGCGACGGGGTGCAGTGACAACACCATCCGGATATGGGACGTGGCAACAGGGAAAGACGTCTGCGAGCTGCGAGGACACCAGGCCTATGTTCATGCCGTCGCCTTCAGCCCCGACGGGACGCGACTGGCCTCCGCTTCCGGCGACTTGACGGTTCGCATCTGGGACACTTTTCAAGGCGAGTCGGGACATCGCGTGTTCGAGCGACCCAACTGAGACTTGGCGGCTTCGACGACTCGCTCCACCGTGAAGCCGAATTCCTGCTGGAGGTCCTTGAGCGGGGCCGAGGACCCGAACGACCGCATCCCGATGCTGGTGCCGGCCAGCCCAACGTAGCTCGCCCAGCCGAAGACCGACGCTTGCTCGACGGAGACTCGAGCGGTGACATCGGGGGGTAAGACCGAATCGCGATAGGACGCGTCCTGGTCGTGGAAGAGCTCCCACGACGGCATGCTGATGACGCGCGATCGGATGCCTTCGGCGGTGAGTCGCTCGTGCGCCTCGACACAGAGCGAGACCTCGCTGCCGGTGGCCAGGAGCAGGACGTCGGGCTTCTCGCCCTGCGCATCGGCGAGGATGTAGGCACCCTTGGCGAGACCCGACGCCGGGGCATACCGTGCGCGGTCGAGCGTAGGGAGATCCTGGCGTGTGAGGATAAGAGCCGCCGGCTGGTGATCGAGCTGCATGATGACCTTCCACGCTTCGACGACCTCGTTGGCATCGGCGGGTCGCAGCACGATCAGGCCGGGGATCGCGCGCAACGACGCCAGTTGCTCGACCGGCTGGTGGGTCGGTCCGTCCTCACCGACGCCGATCGAGTCGTGCGTGAAGATGTAGATCACCGGAATTTCCATGATCGCCGCCAGGCGGATGGGCATCCGGCCATAGTCGCTGAAGATCAAGAACCCGGAGCCGAAGGCCCTGACCTTGACCAGCGCCATGCCGTTCAGGATGGCTCCCATCGCGTGCTCGCGGATGCCGAAATGGAGATTGCGGCCCTGGTAGCTGCCGGCCTCGAAGTCGCCGGCACCGTCGAACGTAAGGCGCGTCTTTGTAGACGGGGCCAGGTCGGCAGCGCCGCCCAACAACCAGGGAACATTTTGGGCGACCGCGTTCAAGACCAGGCCCGATGAGTTCCGAGTGGCCATCCCCTTGCGGTCGGGGGGGAAGGACGGCAGGCTTGCATCCCAGCCGTCGGGGAGCCGGCGGTGCTGCATTCGGTCGAGCTGGTCGGCCAGCTCGGGATACTCGGCGAGGTACCGCTCCAGGTGCGCGAACCAGGCTTGGCGCAGCTCCGCCCCCCGCCGGCCGATGCCGTCGCGGAAGTTGTCGTAGACCCCGTCGGGCACGAGGAACTTCGCGTCCTCGGGCCAGTGGTAATTGCGCTTGGTCAGCCGGACTTCGTTCTCGCCCAGGGGCTCGCCGTGGGCGGCGCTTGTGTCCTGCTTGCTGGGCGCGCCCCAACCGATGTGGCTATCGATGATGATCAAGGTCGGCCGCTCGTGCTCGTTCAAGAATACGCCGAAGGCGCGATCGAGCAGGTCGAGGTCGTTTGCGTCGCCCACGCGGGTGACGTTCCAGCCGTAGCCGAGGAACCGGGTGGCGACGTCCTCGCTGAAGGCCAGCGCGGTGTTTCCCTCGATCGTGATGTGATTGTTGTCGTAGATCCAGCAGAGGTTGGAGAGCTTCCAGTGCGCGGCGAGCGAGGCGGCCTCGGAGGAGATGCCCTCCATCATGCAGCCGTCGCCGCAAAGTGAGTAGACGTTGAAGTTGATCAGGTCGTCGAAGCCGGGACGGTTGTAGTGCGCAGCCATCCAGCGGCCCGCCATCGCGATGCCGACGCTGTTGGCCAGGCCCTGCCCGAGCGGCCCGGTTGTGGTCTCGACGCCCGAGGTCCAGCGGTACTCCGGATGGCCGGGACAGCGGCTGTGCAGTTGCCGGAACGCCTTGATCGCCTCGAGGGGGACGGAGGGCTCGCCCAGCCGCTCGTAGTCCTTGCTCACAGCCCGAACGCCCGTCAGGTGCAAGAGCGCATAAAGGAGCATCGAGGCGTGGCCCGAGGAGAGGACGAAGCGGTCGCGGTTGGGCCAGATCGGGTCCTTCGGGTCGAATCGCAGCACGTATTGCCACAAGTAGTAAGCGACCGGGGCCATCGCCATGGGCGTTCCGGGGTGGCCCGAGTTCGCGGCCTGGACCGCGTCGATGGCGAGAGTGCGGATCGTGTTGATCGACAGCTCGTCGAGCGGGTGCCTGCGGGACTTGATGCTCGGGCTCTTGTCGGTCGGGATCGTCATGTTTAACCCCTCGGAGCGCACGCGCCCCGCTTGCGGTGAGTGAGAGCCAACTCGAAGATTTCTAACCATTCCGGATAGCAGCCGGCCCATTCTCAGTTTGCGATCGCGAAATAGCAACAACATCGCGAAAGCTCAACTGGACAGCGGACCTGGCCTGTACGATTGCGAACGCCGCGGATGACCTTGAACGGAGAGCCGCGCCATAACACAAGAAGCCGAGTCGGCCGCGCTGACACGGATCGGATCGATCTTGCCGTTCGGTCTTATTCAATCCGCGGCGATGTGTTCGCCCTTTGCAGCGGCCGAGGGCTTCATCAAGAGAACCAGGGGGACTAGCACCAGGGCGAGCATAGCTAACAACCAGAAGGTGTCAAAGTAGGCGAGCGACACCGCCTGCTGCTGGCGCAGGTCGTCCAGGACTTGCAGGGCCATCTGGTTTGAGCCGGCGGGGTCGCCGGTTTGTTGCAGGAAGGCGGCACTGGTTTGTTCAGCGAAAGAGCGGACGGTCGGGTTGAGCGGGTCGAGGAACTCGCCGACGCGCGCACTGTGGAATTGCGATCGGCGCTGAACGACGGTTTGGGCGAGGGAGGTGCCGACGCTTCCCCCTTCGTTCCGGAGCAAGGCAAACAAACCGACGGCGGCTGGCGCAGATGCGGGGGTGTGTATTTGAAAGCGGCGACGCTGATTGGTGCGAAGATCATCGACAGGCCGCAGATGAGAACGACCCGGGGCCAGATAACCTGGGTTGGTGCGATATAGAGGTTCATCATCGCCATCCAGTAATTGCCGGCGGCCATGATCAAGAGGCCGACGCCGATCAACCAGCGGGCGTCGGCGCCTCGTCCGAGTATGAAGCCGACTATCACCAACATGATGATCGAGAAGATACCTGAGGGCGACTGGACCAATCCCGATACGTAGGCGTCGTAACCGAAGAGCGATTGCAGTAGCCCTGGCAAAGACGTGCTGGCGGAATAGAGGACGGCGTACGCACAAAAGATGATGAAGCATGACGTGGCAAGATTGCGCTCTGCCAGGGGACGGAAGTTAACGACCGGATTGGTGATCCGAAGCTCCCAGAAAATCAGGATGAGAAGGCCGCCCGTGAACGTGAAGAACAGCGTCTGCACGCGCCAGAACGGGTCGTTATACCAATCCCATTCCTGGCCTTTGCTGAGCATGATTTCCCAGGAGGACATGACCAGAATGAGCAGGCCCAGGCCGACATAGTCGAAGTTCAGTGGCTGGCGCCGCAGTTTTGCCCGTTCGTTCACGAGAGATTCCGGGTCTCGCACGAAGAGGTAAGCCGCCAGGAAACCGAGGGCGCCGACCGGAAGATTGATGTAAAAAATCCAGCGCCAGTCGTAGTTGACGGTGAGGTAGCCGCCGAGTGTCGGGCCGACGACCGGTGCGAGCAATCCGGCGACGGCGAACATTGTCATCGCCGCGCCTTGTTTTTCGGGCGGGAACGTGTCCAGAAGGATTCCCTGACTGGAGGGCTGAAGGCCTCCTCCGGCCAAACCTTGAATCACGCGAAACAGGATCAGTTGGCTCAGGCTGGTCGCCATCCCACACAAGCCCGAGGCGATCGTGAAGACCGCGATGGAGAGGAGGAAGTAATTGCGGCGCCCCAGGCGGGCGGAGAGCCAGCCCGAGATGGGCAAGATCGTGGCATTGGCGGCCAGATAGCTGGTGAGCACCCATTCGCTGTCGATGTTGGCGGCGCGAAGGCCCCCGGCGATGTAGCGCAGCGCGACGTTGGCGATCGTGGTGTCGAGCACCTCCATGAAGGTGGGTACCACCACGGCCACGGCGACGATCCATGGGTTGATCGCGGGCCGGCTGACGGCGGCTCCGGCTGCGACCGCGGTCGTCATGCGGCGCCTCCCACGGGACGATGAAGAAGCTCCTGTGCCACGAAGCGATTGCCTTTCATCGTTCCGGCGCCTTCGAAGGTTGATTAGAAGTTGAGGCCGGCTTGGCCTCGGAGTGGGCGTCCGAGACCGCGGTACCCTGCGGGAGGCTCAGGAGCGGTTGCAAGAATTCTCCTGCGTGCGGGCCCTCGGGCTTCTCCTTGTAGTAGACGTAAGGAGCAACCGAAAGGCCGACGAACAACGGCGCCTCGTCGGGCTTGTAGTTTGTGAGCTCGATGCGAACGGGCAGGCGCTGGACGATCTTCACGAAGTTGCCGGTGGCGTTCTGCGGCGGCAGAAGCGACAGGGTTTGTCCGGTGCCCATCGTGAACCCGGTGATTCGCCCTTCATATTCGTGAATCTTGCCGTACATATCCACCTCGCAGCTCACGCGCTGGCCGATTCGCAGCTCAGAGAGCTGGGTTTCCTTGAAGTTGGCGTCGATCCAGATCTCGGTGAGGGAGCGGACGGCCATCAAGCTCTGGCCGGCCTGGACGTTGTTGCCGGGGTTGACGTTGCGGCGGGTGACGACGCCGTCGATCTCGGCGACGACGTCGCAGTAGCGAAGGTCGAGCTCGGCCTGGGCCAGGTCGCGCTTGGCCTCTTCAAGCTTGGCCTCGGCTTGTTTGATTGCCGGCGCGTTGGGAACCAACTTGGCATAAATTCGTTCGAGGTTGCCCTCCGGGTCTTGCTTGAGAAACGCAGCCATGGCCTCTTTGGGGGTGGCGTCGATTGAAGGGGGGGTGTAGCCGAGCTCAGCCACGTTCTGGACCAATTGGTTAAGGGACTGGCGCACGGAGGAGAAGTTCTCCTCGAGGCTGGGCGGAACATACCCCAGGTCTTTGCCCGGCCCCGGGTCGATCGGAAGCCCGAGTCCGACGCGAGAGGCGTAGACGGCCTCGAGCGCCTGATCGACATTCGCTTCGGCCACCTGAGCCTGCTGTCGCCTGGTTTCCTGATCTTCTTTGCTGATGCCGCCGCCGGGCAAGAGCTCGTCACCTCGCTTCAAGTTGGCGCGCGCCAGCTCGAGGCTTGCCTTCCGGCTCGCGAGCGTGGCGACGTAGGCTCGTAGGTCGGCGATCTTGGTGTTGACGTCCTCAATCGCGCGCTCAAGCCCGAAACGGCCAGCGCGGACCAGGCCGACGACACCGTGAATCCGGGCCTGCGCGGCCGTCAAGTCGGCTTGGGCGGCGACGACCGCGGCGCGCTTGATCGCCAGCTTGACCTGGTAGGGTTCCTTGTCGAGCTGGACCAGGATGCTTCCTTTCTTCACCCGCATATTGTCATCGACCAACACCTCGCTTACCTGGCCGGCAACCCGCGGCGCCACGAACGTGACGTGGCCGTTGACATACGCGTCATCCGTCGAGATGGTGTTGAGCGCGGTCTTGATCGTGGGGATCAAGGCGTAAACGCCGCCGACTGCCCCGCTGGCGAGAACCAGAATTAACAACTGCTTCTTCCAAGGGTGCGAAGGCTGGCTCTTCGCTGTCTCCGTGCCGGAATTGGTCGCCGCGGGGGGCTTCTCTTGCTGAGCCGGGTTGGCCGGCTGGGCCGCCGGCGACAGGGACTGTTGTTCCCGGGTCGGTTCTCCGGGTGGCGCCGCTGTCGTGCGTTCGGAATGCGGATCGATTGCGTCTGGCATACGTGGGCCCCTTCATTCGTTCGCTGACGAAAGACGATGAATTCTAGCGGCTCGACTGGATCGAAAGCGAGACTCAAGGCGTCGAAGCGGGTGGCGGATGAGAGCCTTGCCAGGTTTCCAGGAAAGTGATCCAATCTGTGAAGGTTCATGGTCAAGCCGCGAGGAACATCGCAATGGTGCGCTCGATCTGTGCGCTCTTACTGGCATGGCATCTGGATTCTGCGCCACCGGACCTGGCTCAAAAGCCCGAGCCGGTTGTGGCCGCGATTGAGACGACGCTGGCCACGGCAAAGGGGCAGATCCGGCAATTCGCGTTTGACGGCGATCCCAGCACGTTCTTCGCCTCGGAGCAGAATCCGGCGGCGAAAGACCATTTCACTCTGGTCTTTGACAAGCCGGTGAAAGTGAAGTCGATCAGTGTGCTCACGGGTCGGGCTGACGGGAGCGACTCGCTCGAGGAGGGGAAGCTGGCGGTCTCTGCGGATGGAAAGTCCTTTCGCGAGATGGCGCCGTTCGCCCAGGGCAAATCGCAGGCAACGATCGAGGGCGAGTCGATCGTCGCCGTGCGAATTCAGCCCGGCGCGAAGTCGGATCATCACCTGGCGATTCGCGAGCTGACGGTCGAATCGGATCCGCCGGTAGCCGTTTTCAAGTATCCGGTCGAGTTCGTCATCGATGTTGCCGACGAGCCCAAGATGAAAGAATGGGCCGAGAACGTGGCGAAAACTTGCATGCGGGCGTATCCCATGATCAACGAGGAGCTCAAGAGCGACGATTTCAAACCGCCCAGGGTTGTGACGCTCGCGCTGAAGACCGGCTATCGAGGGGTTGCCTTTGCCTCCGGGGGCCGAATCACCGGCTCGGTGAAGTACTTTCAAGAGCACCCGGACGATGTCGGGGCCATGGTTCACGAGACGACACACGTGGTGCAGCATTACAACGGGCGCGGCAACCCCGGGTGGCTGGTGGAGGGAGTGAGCGACTACATCCGGTTTTTCAAGTTCGAGCCGGGGAAGATCGGGCGAATCAACCCCGAACGCGCCCATTACAACGGCAGCTATCGCGTGACGGCCGCGTTCCTGGCTTACGTCACGGAGAAGTACGACAAGCAGCTCGTGCAGAAGCTGAACAAGGTGATGCGCGAGGGCGCTACAAGAAGGAGATCTTCAAGGAGCTGACCGGGAAGAGCGTCGAGGAGCTGGATGAGGAATGGGTGGCAGCGCTCAAACGGTGAATGTCAGATCTTCCAGGTGACGCCCCAGCGCGGGCGGTCGATGTTCCAACCAAGAATCTTCCGACGTGGATGGTAGTGGTTTCCAAGCAGCCGCATCACGACGATCGTGGTCCATACGAAGGCCGACCAGCACGGAGCGCAGAGGAGTAGATAGGTCTTGAAGTAGTTCGCTCGCAACAAGAACGCCAGCACGAACAATCCGGCGGCGGCGGCGATGAGAAAGAGGGCGAAGACGCAGAGGAACAGGAACGAGCCGCCGAGCTGCACGAGCGCGGTGAGCACGGCGAGGGGCTTGGCTGCCAGGTCGTCGTCGTGGATGAACGTCATCAGCAAGGCCACCAGGATGTAGGGGAGCGCGAGGCAGGCGAAGCCGACGGTGAGGACGATCCCGGCCGGGGAGTTGCCGTCGGCAAGTGTTCGCCAGAGCGCGGCGGGAAGGAGGCCGACGCCCACGCCGAGTAAGAGCCACGTGAACCACGGGCTGAGCCCAGTCAAGAAGCCTTCGAAGTTCCGGTCGGGCGTGCGCGGGGGAGTGGTCTCGCCCATGCCGCTGGAGACCACGACCCGGCCCAGGTATTGCAGCCAGTAGAAGACGGCGAAGGGAAGCAGGAAGCCGACGGGCAAGATCGAGAGCAAGCCGAGCAGTTTTCCGAGCGTGGGCGCGCCCATTTGATCGGCATCGCCCATCAGACCGAGGCAGTACTCCGGTACGAGGACCGTGAAGAGCCAGAGGATCGCCGTGAGTGAGGCGATCACGGCCAGGCTGTCGGCGCTTCGGAGCGGATAAAGGATGCTGGCGAACCACGACGACTCGGTTTGTTTCAAAGGAGGCAGGATGCCGCCGGTGGCGTGCAATTCGGATTTCTTTTCGATGAAACCGGTGCGAGGAGGTGTGATGTCGGAGGGCCGCCGCCGTTCTTTCTTTTTACGAGCGGCGTGCTCCCTGGACGGTTTGAGACCATAGCCGGCGCCGGCGGAGTCCGAGTCGGAGTCGCGCGTGGCGGTTCGAATCGCCTCCGCCGGCGGCTCGAAAACCGAACCGGCCAGCTCGCCCATTGTCGCCCTTCGCTCCGCGAAGGGATTTCCACCGGGCGGCGGCACAACATCGGGCACGCGCAGCTCGCCACCGCACCTCGGACATCGCCCCAGGCGGCCAGGGGTAGCCCCCGCCGCGCGGACTTTCAATCCGCAGCCGCAAACCAGAATGGAGACGCCCATCAAAAACCCTCGCGCGACCGATGCCGAATCGGCTTTCGCTTTAAAGACTGCCTGGCCGATGCGAGCAACGACAATTGTAGGTGGGATTGGATGCGCGTGCAAGCTGGCTTCATCGAATGGGCGCTCTTCAGATTGTCCAAATCGTCGACGTGATTTAGACTAGATAGGATAGACTAGATCCAACCGGAGACTCTGGCATGAAAAGCGTTGGGAGTTACGAGGCCAAGACTCATTTGCCTCGCTTGCTGGGCCGTGTCGAAAAGGGTGAAACGATCACGATCACCAAACACGGCAGGCCCATAGCGAAGATCGTTCCTGCTGCCGGGGTGGAACAGGGCGTAGCGGCTCTCGTCGAGGAGATGCTCGCGTTTCGAGACGAGAATGGACCGGTGCTTGGCGATGATCTTACCGTTCGCGCGTTGATCGAGGAGGGCCGGCGTTGAGCAAACGCAAGAAGAGGGCTGGCAAGCGATTTGACAAACGGTTGGTTCTCGATTGCTCGATTGTGATGGCGTGGTATTTTGTCGATGAAAAGGACGCCTATGCGGATATGGTTGCGCGCCAACTGCCTGGTCGAGGCGCACTGGTGCCGGCGAACTGGCCGCTCGAGGTCGCCAATTCATTCATCGCGGGGGAGCTCCGAAAGCGTTCCACACAGGCACAGGCAGGGCGAATGATCGCCTATCTCGAAGTGATGCCCATCGCCGTCGATGATCAAACGACTGACCAGGCCTGGAGTTCAACGATGAGCTTTGCACGACAGTACACTCTCTCAGCCTACGACGCCGCCTACCTGGAATTGGCTGTCCGCCGGGGACTAGAGCTTGCCACTCTGGACGAACCCCTCAAGGCCGCTGCCATGCGTGCCGGCGTAACGATTTGCGGCGTGCGTTGACTGGTGCGGTTCCGTACGGCTTTCCGCACGATCGTCAGCGCGCAACTACGAGGTTTGAGAGCACCGTCCAGGCGTCTTTTGTTGATAGATCATTGGCGAATCGAACTGCGGGCTGATTCGTCCAGGGATCGATGATGCCCAATGCGAGCTTGTAGCGGCCGGGGTTTGGCTTCACTGCGACGTCGCCCTTGATCTCGAATGGGCCGGGTTGCCACGTGCGAATGTCGGCGCGCATTGGGATGCGAGCCGCGAGCTTTTCTTTCTCATCGATCAGGGCCAGCTCGACGGGCCAGGCGTAGTAGAACGGGGCGACGCCTTCGTTCATGCCGGTGATCGCGATACTCAGGTTGGCGCCCGGTTTGATTGCTGCGGGATGGCGGATTTCGGTCAGGCGGAACTGGTAGCCCATTCGTCGCACCAGGGAATCTGCCGCTTTCCGGAACTCGGTCGAAGCGTTTTGTTCCAGGGCCGGGCAATACGGGCCGACCCACGAGAAGTGACCGAGCTCGGTTACGCGCAGCGTTTCATCGAACTTCGGGCCGAGCCAAATTTTGGCCTGGTTCGGAACCATCTCGCCGGCCAGGGTCGCGCGTTTCCAGTTGTCATTTCTGCCGCTACGTTTGATTCCGCTGAGAAAAGACCAGGCCTGGCCGTTGTCGGTGTCTTCGGGGAAGAGATCGTCGTGGAATCCGAGCCACGCTTGCGCGGCCGCGTGATCCCGGGCATATCGGGCCATGAGAATCTTGCTCGGGAATGCGCGGTGGTAGGCATCAACGATCCGGCGCTCGGTGGCGGGCTTGGCGTAGAGAGCAGGGCGCGGATATGTGTGCCACTCGCCCCAGAATCCGAGCAGGCCGAGCTGCACGAAGGCGACGCGAGGGTTCCCGTTGTAGCGCTTGCCCATCGCGGCGATCAAGCTTTCCATCGCCGCGACCATGCGGGGATTGTCGTAATCGGGCGAGAGGCCGCCGCCGTGGTCTTCGTAACGCGTGAGCTTCACTTGATCCTTGAGCCAGTCAGGCAGTCCGGAAGGCTTGGACGGATAGTCGATGTGGATACGCAAAACGACATGTTTACCTCTGGCCTCGGGAACGGACCAGGCGGTGCGTTCCCATTGTTCGAACGCGAAGTGGCCCTCCTCGGGCTCGAGCGCCTTCCACTGGGCGTAGAGAAAGACCATCGAGTAAGGCAGCCGGATCGGATTGGCATCGGTGTAGGGACACCAACCCTTGAGTGGATTGTTGAGCGGCCCGGGTGCGGGCTCAGGATGGACCACGACTTGCGCGCGCGAGGAGCCGGCGCTCAAAGCCACTGCCAGTCGCGATCGTCATGATCGCCAGTGAGTAAAGTCTCATTCTTATATCACTTAACTCGAAAGACATGTTCACCATCATGTTCGTTGTCGGATCAACCTGGGCCGTTCGCTTCATCCGGAGGGGCGGTCTGGCTCGCGCCGGCGTTCAGGCGGCGCAGGTCTCCGTCGCGGAGGGTGAGTCCGATGCGGTCGAGGTATTCGCCGATGGGGACCGCGTATTTCCGGGTGGTGCCCAGCAGCTCGCGCAGCTCGGACATGGTGAGCGTGCCGCCCGCATCGAGCCGCTCGGCGACGCGGCGGCGGAGATCACGCTCGACCTCGGCGTCGAGGTAGAGGGTTGGCGAGATCAAGACGGCGCGCTGTTCTTCGCGGAGCAAGGTGAGCAACTCGGGCACGACGGGGGCGCGGGCGCCGGCTGTGGCCGTAAGATCGGCGACCTCGGGGGGACTGAAGCCACCGGCGGAGATCGCCTGGGCGAGCTCGAGCTTGAGCTTGCGCTCGCCCTGGCTGAGCTTGGGCTCATATCCGGGAAGGGCGACGGTGCGCGCGTCGCCGATCAGTTTGCCCAGGGTTTTCAAGCGGTCGATCAAGGCGGCCACGAGCGTCTTGTTGTCGAGGTCAGGCAACGCGGCCTCGAGCCGGGTGCGCGAGATGGTTGATTGGCGTGGATGTGCCTCGTGAAGCCTGGCCAAGGCGCGCAGGATTCGATCTTCCAGAGCACGGACCGACTCGTCGAGTACGCGGATCGTGCGCCGTGGGCCGACGGGAAGCTCGACCAGGGAGCCCGAGGCGACCAGCGAGGCAAGGGATGATTCCACTTGAGCGGCGCTCAAGCCCGCGACCGCGCACATGCGCCGCTCGGTCCATGTGCGAGTGCCGAGTGACGCGAGGGCGCCGCGGAGCCGAGCGGTTGGTTCCTGCGCGCGCAGGTGCTCGAGGCGGGCGATTGCTCGCTGATCGGTGCGCCTGAGCCTTCGCAACGACGGACCGATGACGCGGCCGCCGCCAATGGTGGCGGGCGGACTCTCGACGCGCAACACGAAAGGCTGACCATGCACCGCCACGACGGGCTCTGCCAGCAAAAGCTGAGCGAGGCGGGTGGTGCCCGGCGCGGGCTCGGCTCGTTCGAGCAGCGAGAGCACGGCGGAAACCTCCGCGGTCCCAAGATGCAGCTTGTATCGATCGCGGTGCTTGAGCGGGCGGCCGGCATCGTCGTCAGAAGCGATCAGATCAACCGTCAGCACACGAGTTGCTTCCAGGTAGCCCGGAGAGGCGAGCTCGTGGCCGCGGGTGATCTCGGCGTGGTGGACGCCGACCAGATTGATGGCCGCGCGCGAGCCACGGGCGATGTGTTGGACCGGGCGGTCGTGCCGGTGCAGGCCACGCACGCGAACCGTTTGGCCGCGGGGCTGCAACTCGAGCTCGTCACCGACGGCGACGCTACCGGAGGCGACGGTGCCGGTGACGACCGTGCCATGGCCCGGCACCGTGAACGAGCGGTCGATCGCCATGCGGAACAGACCGGGATCGGTTGCGGGCGCAGCCGCGCGGCAAGCGGATTCGAGCGCGGTTTTCAGCTCATCGAGCCCAGCTCCGGTGACCGCCGAGGTCCGCACGATCGGTGCGCCTTCGAGAAACGTGCCGCGGACGAGCGAGCGAATGTCTTCTTCGACGAGATCCAGCCAGGACGGATCGACCAGGTCGCACTTGGTGAGTGCGACGACTCCGGCGGAGAGACCGAGCAAGGTGAGTATTTGCATGTGTTCGCGCGTTTGCGGCATGACCGAGTCGTCCGCCGCGACGACGAGCATGGCGAGGTCGAGACCGGAGGCGCCGGCGAGCATGTTGCGGATGAATCGCTCGTGGCCGGGCACGTCGACCAACGCGACGTGGCATTCGCCCAGCTCGAGTGATGCGAAGCCCAGGTCGATCGTGATGCCGCGCTGCTTTTCGGCGGGGAGGCGGTCGGTATCGACGCCGGTCAAGGCGCGGACCAAGGCTGTCTTGCCGTGATCGATGTGGCCGGCGGTGCCTAGGACGTAGTTCATTACGGGTTGTCAGTTGTTGGTTGTCAGTTGTCGGGATTTGCCCTTGGCTGCACTGTGCGGCTGAGCACGGACAGGACCATATTGTACTGGACCAAGGGATCTTCTTCTGCGACCTGGGTGATCAGATGGGATGATGTCGAGCGATTGCGGGCGCGCAGTGCAGGGCCCGCCCTCCGCAGGAAAGGTGTCATCGGTGATGCGAGGTGGAGCGCTCGCTGCGAGCCGGCGGCTTGGAATTTGTTTACGGTTTGTCGGATGACGGAGGCGTCTTCGCTGGTTTTGCGTCAGGGGCGGGTGGGGGCGGGGCAGGTTCTCCAGCGACGCCGGCGGGCGGTGCAGCGTCGGCGGCCGGTGGCTTTTTGGCCGCGGCGCGCTGCGCTCCCAGGTCTGCGTAGAATGCATTCCAATCTGCGTAGGGGAGCACGCCGATCTCACGATACAACGTCTGCCGCTCGGCACGGTAGCTCGTCCAGAGCTCGACCAACTGATCCTCGCTTGCCGCGAAGCTGGCGGTTTGTTCGACGACTTGCTCGAGCAACTGAGATCGTGGCGGACTGCCCTCCGCACGCGGCGCGAGCAGGCGTTCGAATGCCTGATCCTGGATACGAACGGCTAGCGCGTAACGCTGAATGGCATTGACGTAGGCACGACGCAATTCGACCAGGCGGCGAACTCTGCGCCGAACCTTGAGCTCGAGCCCGACACGCGCCTCCGCTGCCGCTGCACCTTGGGCAGAATCGCCGCGCTTCTCGAGAGCCAGGCGTGTTGCTTTCGCCAGGGCTTCTACCCACTGATCCGGATTGCCCTGGACCGCACCGAGGGCGGGCTTGCCCTCGATGATGACTTCGTCCGGATCCGGCACCGCGTCGGTGAGCTGGTAGAGGTCGTCCGAGCTTCGACGGGGTTGCCGCAGCCAAGTCGCGACCGCCTCAAAAGCTTCCTGGAACCCTGCCATCGGCTTTCGGTCCAAGATCACCGCCACTTGCGGCGACAAGCCCAGTGCGACCTTGAACTCATCGAGCCCGTCTCGGAACAGAGTTTTCTGGTGATCGAAGTGCTGACGGCATTTGATGAGCGCCGCGAAAACAACGTCCAGATCTAGACGACTCAAACCCGAAGACTCACCCTGGATCCGCTCCACGAGCAGCTTGGTGAGGTTCTCCAGGAAAGCGATACGCCAGCGCGCGTTTTCGATCATCTGGAGGCGGGCCGACAGCGCGAGCATGTCTGGTGCAGGGTCGCGGAAGGCTCCTCCGGCAAAGAGATCGTTCCGGAAGCGAGAGAAGTCGGCCATACCCAGGCGATCAACCTGCCGGCTCAGAGCCACCGGGTCGAGTGACGGCAAGAGCTCGCCGCCACCGGAATGCGCGCGAACCATGGCCAGCAAATACGCCGATTCCCAGGTGAGGAGGTGCGGCTTGCTATCCCTGGCGAGGCCCGCGATTTCCTTCTGCACGTCAAGAGAATCGACGTTGACCGGCACCGGATTGACGAGCAATTCCGGCTGCTGCATCTGGTGCGGACTGCCGAACGCGAGTGCAACGGTCATCAAATTGAACAGAGACGTGAATGTTATCGATGCGATGCACACGGGGTATCTCCCATTCTCGAAGCCATCTCATCTTCATTCCACCTTGGCTCCCGCCGCGGCATCGTTGACGATGCGAAAGATCAACTGCCCGTCGTGGACAACCGCCCCGGCGCCGAATGGGGCCGAGTAGTCGACCCGGCCGGCCACGGGAGCCTTGACCTGGCAGCGGAGGAGCTCGCCGGCCAGTTTCTTCTGCAAAGTCTGCTCGCGTGCCAGCGCGGCCTGGGCGGCCAGCTCGCGCGCCCTCGCCGATTCGATCGCGCCGGTGAGCGCCTTGGTTTCCCTCTCTCTGGAGTGATCGATGAGGACCTTTTTCTGGCTCTGTGCCTCTTCGAGTGCAAATCGGGCCTGCTTGAGAGCCAGATCTTCCGAGACTTTTTCCGCGAGCGAAACATAGCCCTTCAGAAACATCCGCTGTGACCAATCGACGCGGTCCAGGGCTCGCGAGAGCTTCGACTCGGCCAGCTTGATCTGACCTTCGGTGGTGGCAAGCTGCTGTGCGTAGGCGCTTTCCTTGAACTCGCGGAGCGCCATCACGGCGACTTCACGGGCGATTCGGGTTGCGTGCACCTCCGCCTGGGCGGCCTGGGCGACGATCTCCTGACTGGCCAGCCGCTCGCGCAGCTCGGCTGGGTCGAGCTCGCAGACGACTTCTCCGGCCTCGGCATGCGATCCATCGGGCTTGGCGCTCGAGACGACCATCCGGCTTTCGACCGGGTTGAAGACGGGGGTCGTGGGTGGACCCGCGGATTCGGCGGGCTTTCGGTCCTGGGCCCAAGCGATCACGCCTGCCAGCGCGACGCCCAAGACTGCCAGAAGCCCCACGCGTATCAAGCGAGATGACATGGCTCCTCCCTTGCTGAAAAGTTGCAACCGCGCAAGACCCTCGCCGCTGGCGGCGCCAATCCTCGCGTGCCTAACATTATATCAGCGATTTTGGCGTAGCTGCCGGCCCGTCCGCGATCGGCCTGACGCCAGGAATCCCCAGGAAACGCGGGAGATCTCGCCAGGGCCTCTGGTACGATGGTCGGCAGCACGTCATCGCGTGAACTTGAGCCTCGGTTTACGTGAAACTCGTTGATTCTGTATAATTGAGACTTAGTAGTTTGCCGCACGATCATCCGATCGGCATCTTGATTCATGGGGCTTTCATCATGTCCACCGCGATGGCAAGACCGCGACCGCAGCCCGCCGTGCCGGCCCAGGAGCGATTCGCAGTCCGCAGCGCGACCTGGGAGCTCTATGATCGTCTGACCGACGCGCTCACCGAGGGGGCGGGGATCAGGGTCGCTTTTGACGGGAAGGACATCGAAATCATGGTGCTCGGGCCGATCCACGAGCGGGTGAAAGAGCTGATCGGCTTGTTCGTGAGCTTGGTCCTCCTGGAGCTGGAGATCGACTTCGAGGGGCTTGGCTCAACGACCTGGAAGCGCCCGGAACTCAGTCGCGGACTCGAAGCCGATCTTTGCTTTCTGTTCACCGCGGACAAACTCGAGGCCCATGCCCGCGCCGTTGCTCGCAAGTCCAACGATGTCGCCGACTATCCCAACCCCGACCTGGCGATCGAAATCGATATCTCGCCGTCGAAGATCGACAGGCTTGGCATCTACGCCGCGCTCAAGGTCCCGGAGATCTGGCGATTCGAACACGAAACTGTCTTGATCGAGCAGCTTGGTCGTGACGATACCTACACCGAGGTGGACGCAAGCCGGTTCCTGCACGTTCGCCGTGAGGAAGTCGTGCACTGGTTGAATGAGGAGGATTGCCGCAACAAGGCTGCCTGGGCGCGTCGTCTTCGCGAGTGGGTTCGGGTTGAGCTCAAGCCGCGGGCGAGTCGTGGTTCGTGAGCCGTATCACTACAAACATCCGGCCAAGAATGGGACCGAGCCGTGTCTCCTCTGCGCCGTCTTCGGATTCTTCGTCATACCCCAGGGGCTCCTCTTGTGGGAATTCACGCGATTCTCGATTGTTGTGTCGAGCGACGGACTTCACTTCCGATCGGCCTGGCGTCCGGGCTTTTTCGTGGCTTGGCCAGAGATCACCGAGGTTTTTTATGATCCCGCGATGTGGTGGTTCGTGATCCGGTCAAGTCAGTGTCAGACGATACATGTATCGGCGATCATAAGACTGAACCAGGCAGCGATCCCAGCCGATGTGATGCGCATGCGCATATCTCCTGTGCTCCGCGTGACGCCCACTCTTCACATCCTGACGTGGCTGAATGGCTCGTCGTCGCAAGCGCGGTTCCTCCGGGAATCGTTCTGGGGTCGATCTGAAGCCAGAGGAGGGCGGTGGAAATCACTTCCCGAATGTCGTCTTCCCCGAGTAGACGCCGTGTCTTCATCCTAAACTTTCGACAGACAGGGCAGGTCACGTAGAGCTGCAAGGCGTGGAATGAGTGCTCCTGCCCGCAATGAGTGAACGTCTTGATGCGATCCAGTTGCTTCTGCTCCAGAACGTCGCAGATTTTCGCGCACGACTGATCCAGAGTGAAGAAACCGAATTGCTGCAGCAGCTCGAAATCAGTCGCCAGGCATTCGATGATTTGTTCGAATAATTGTCGGTTCGGCGCTGCGTGCACGTCGGCGCCGTTCAAGCCGGGCAAGGCCGCGGCCAGGCGCTCGAGGTGAGTTTGGAGTGGCTGACCGGTTTCGTCGCTCATTGTCGTTTGCGCCTCAAGATGGCTTTTGCGATTCCGGGACGGCGATTTGCTCGAGCGCGGAGCTCTAATCTGGCCAGTGCCACCGACCGGCAACCTCGGCGGACGGCACACGGAGTGTGCCTGCTACACCGGACTACGGGCGAGCCTGGTGCCACGCACGGGAGTCGCGTGATCGTGCAATGTTATTCAGTCTCCGCCAACGAAGGCTTGCTTCGCACACCCTCATGATTGAGTAGGATCGCGCTAAAGACCAGTTCCTTCCCGTTTGGCCCAGCGAGTTTCTCCCAGGTCCAGGCAGCGGTCGAGTAACTCCGCGGGATGAAGTGCCTGGCGGCCGGCGAAATGCTCGATCTGGAGCCGGCATGAGAAACCGGGCGCGACGATGATGGCGCCTGGGCCAGCCTGGCGCACGGCCGGTAGCAGCCGCTGCTCGCCCACCTGGCGCGAGATCTCGTAATGCTCGCGCTCGTAGCCGAACGAGCCCGCCATGCCGCAGCAGCCGGCGTCGAGGTCGATGACCTCGGCCTCGGGAATCCGGCGCAGCAGCCGGAGCATCGGCCCCATACCCACGAGTGAGCGCTGATGGCAGTGCGACTGCACGAGGATCGGCGTGGGGCATGGCTGCCAATCAAGCCGGCGCCCGGTTTCACGCGACAGGGCCTGATCCATTAGCTCCTCGAACGTTTGACATGCTCGCGCGACGGTTTCAGCGCGCGCACGGAGGTCACCCTTGAGCAGGGCTGGATAATCATCACGGATCGTCAAGATGCAACTCGGCTCGCAGGCGGTGATCGGCAGGCCCTGCTGAGCCCACGCGAAGAGGTGCTCGACGTTATGCCGCGCGTTTGCCACGGCCTGGTCGAGCATGCCGTTGGAGATCAGCGGCCGGCCACAGCAGCGCAGCGGGGCAGGACCCAGGGTGACCGTATAGCCGGCGCGGCGGAGCGAGCGGACCGCCGCGCTGCCGATTTCGGGTTGGAAGTAATTCGTGAATGTGTCGGGGAAGAGCAGGACTTCCGGATCTGGATTGTCGGGCGCCATTCCGGCGGCGAACTGTTGCACGAAAGTCTGGCGGGCAAACGGAGGAAGCCGGCGCCTGCGGTCGATTCCCAGGAGTTTTTCATTCAGCCAGCGGAGCGAGGCGCGGCGGGCCAACCAGTTCGACACCGGGGCCCGCTTGCAGCCGATCCGTGCCAGTTCGGCCACCCGGCCAAAAAGGCGGCTGCGCACCGGCGTGCCGTGCTTGCGGTGGAATTGATCGAGAAACTCGGCCTTGAGCCTGGCCATGTCGACATTGGTCGGGCATTCGGTCTTGCACGCTTTGCATTCGAGGCAAAGGTCGAGCACCTCATGCAGGTGAGGATCGGTGAAGCCCTCGAAGCCGAGCTGTCCTGTCATCGCGAGCCGGAGCAGGTTTGCACGGCCGCGCGTGCTGTCCTTTTCTTCGCGCGTGGCCTGAAACGAGGGGCACATCGTGCCGTCGCGCTTTTTCCGGCAGGCACCCACGCCCGCGCAGAGCTCAGCGGCCTGAAGCACGCCGCCGTCGGCGGAGAAGTCAAACGTGGTTGCCAGCGTGGGCGTCACGTAACCCGGACCGTATCGCAAGTTGGCCGTCAGCGGCGGGGCGTCGACGATTTTGCCGGGGTTGAACAGGCCCGATGGGTCGAATGTCTGCTTCAGTTCGCGGAACGCCTGGTAGAGCTCCGGTCCGTACATCTTTTCCTGAAAGGGGCTGCGGACCAGACCGTCACCATGCTCACCGGAAATTGCTCCGCCGTACTTGAGTACCAGATCGGATACTTCTTCGGCGATCGACGCGAACTGTTGCAATCCCTCCGGCGTTTTGAGGTTGATGACCGGCCGGACGTGCAGGCAACCCACCGAGGCGTGAGCGTACACGCCGGCCGTGGTCTGATGCCGCGCGATCAGGGCGAGAAACTCGGCGATATAGTCGCGCAGGTTTTCGGGGGCGACAGCCGTGTCCTCGACAAACGAGATCGCCTTGGCGTCGCCTTTCTCGGCCATGGAGAGCCCGAGCGCCATCGTGCGCAGCTTCCAAACGCGCGCCTGGGCGGCGGGGTCGGTGATGGCCACATGGTACGCGCCCAGGCCACTGCGCTTCAGGTCGTCCTGGAGGGCAGCAAGGCGGGGAGGCAGAAGCTCAGGTCGATCGGCATAGAACTCGACGAGCAGGATCGCCGCGGGATCTCCTTCGAGAAAGTCGCGGAGCCTTGTGGCCTCGGCGTTCAAGCGAGTGCTATCGAGGACACACTTGTCCACGAGCTCGACGGCGGCAGGATGGTGCTCGAGGATCAACGGCGTGGCCGCAAGCGCTTCGAGCAAATCGGCAAACTGGATGACGAACGTCGCCTTCGCACGCGGCAGCTCGACCAGATTCAACTTGGCCTCGACGGTGATGCCGAGTGTTCCTTCCGAGCCGACGAAGAGGCGGGCGAGGTTGAAATCCGAGGTGGGCGCGCCTGGGGTGGCACCGGGAACGAAAGCGTCGAGATTGTAGCCACCGACGCGTCTCATGATCCGGGGAAAGCGGCGCTCGATTTCACCGGCGTGGTCGGCGGCGAGCCGCCGGATCGCGCGATAGCTGGCCCCTTCCAGGTCGCTCTGGGCGCAGCGGGCCTCTAACTCGGCTGCGTGTAGCGGCTCCAGGTGGATGATGCTTCCGTCCGAGAGCACGGTGGTCAGCTCGAGGACGTGGTCGATGGTCTTGCCGTAGAGGACCGAGCGCGCGCCTGAGGAGTTGTTGGCGATCATGCCTCCGATCGTGGCGCGGTTCGAGGTCGAGATGTCGGGCGCAAAAAGTAGGCCGTGCGGTTTGAGCGCCTGGTTCAGATCGTCGAGCACGCATCCCGGCTGGACGCGCGCCCAGCGCTTGGGCGGGTTGATCTCAAGTACCTGGTCGAAGTGCCGGGAGCAGTCCACGATCACGCCAGGCCCGATTGCCTGCCCGGCCTGTGAGGTTCCACCTCCCCTGGCGGTGATCGGCACTCGGAACTCGCGGCAGACGCGCACGATCGCCTGCACATCGGTCGCCGTCGCAGGGAAGGCGACCAGGAGCGGCACGATCTGGTAAACGCTGGCGTCGGTCGCGTACAGCGCGCGGGTGACTCGATCGGCGCGGACGCTCTCGGCGCCGAGGACGCTCCTGAGTGCCTGCTCGAGCGCCTGCAAGTCGATGGAAGGTGGCGGGGCATCAAGTACGGGAAGCTGTGTGAGCGTCATCTTGATTCCGCAGATTCGCCGGCGACTACACTTCGACCTGGTCGGTCTGCAGCCAGGCGTTCGAGGCCCGAGCGCAGCCGCTCGAGCCCAAGCTCCAGGACCTCGCCGCCGGCAGCAAACGATACGCGCAATGTCCCCTCACCGCCCGGTCCGTAGGCAGCGCCGTGCAGAACGACGACGCCCGACTCGAGAAGCAAGAAGCGGCGGATCTCATCCGACGAGCGGTTCAACCCGCGGACGTCGACCATCACGAACAAACCTCCCTCCGGGATGAGCGGAAGAACCCCGGGAATGCCGCGCAGGCGCTCGAGCACCAGGTCTCGCCGCGCCTGATACTCGGTGGTCATCCGGCGCACGCAGGCCTGATCGGACGCCAAGGCGCAGGCGGCTGCGTCCTGCACGAATGTGGCCGGTCCCCGGCTCGACTGCTGCAGGACCAGGAGCATCGCGCCGATGATTGTCTGCGGTGCGGCACAATAGCCGACGCGCCAGCCGGTCATTGCGTAGGTCTTCGAGAGGCTGTTGATCACGATGGTGCGCTCTCGCCCATCCGGTGAAACCGCCGCTGGCGAAATGTGCCGGTGCTCGTCATAGACGAGCGCGTGGTAAATCTCGTCGCTCAACACCGGAGCATCGGCTTCCGCGGCGAAGCTCATGAGCTCCGTGAGCTCGCTGTGTGTCAGGACCGTGCCCACAGGGTTCCACGGCGTGTTGAGCAGGACGACGGGTTTGCCTGCGCCTCGGGCATCTTCGAGGCTGCCTCGGTCGATCGTGAACCGGCCGTCGCGGAGCCGAGTAGGGATGGGCTCAGGACGACCGCCCCAGAGGCGGATCACGGCTTCGTAGGCATCGTAGATCGGATCGGGCAGCAGCACCGTTCCTTCCGCCTCCAGGAGCGCGCCCAAGGCCGCATGGACGCCAAGCGTCGCTCCGTCGGTGATGAGGATCTCGGTCTCGGGGTTGTATTCGAGGCCTTGTTCGCGGCGGAGAGCTTGAGCGACCGCTTCCCGCAGCGCGGGCTCGCCCTGGTTGTTGGGATAGCCGGTGCGTCCGGAGCGGAGCGAACGGGTGGCCGCTTCCACGATGTGGGGCGCAGTCGGAGTGTCCGGCTGCCCGCGCATGAGCGAGACGAGCGAGCGCCCGTTGGCCTGTAGCTCGCGCACCTCCTGCAAGACCCGGTTGACGGCCGTTGGCCGCAAACGAGAGACGCGGGCGGCAGTGGCAAGAGGATTCATCTTCGTACCGTACGGGCGGGCTCTTGGAGGGATCAGGGGCTCCACCACTTTACCACGTTCCGAAGGCCAGATGGCACCCCAGAGCCCCCGCCACCGACATCGCGAGGCCCCAGGCGAGCACGCGGTTGAAGAGGAGCCGGCGGTCGGCACCCGGCGGCGCCGCGGCGATGCAGAGAGCTCCGATCGTGGAAAGCGGCGAGACGTCGACCAGGTGGCCGCCGATCAAGATCGATACCGCGATCGCCAGCGGGTCGCCGCCGCCCAGCCTGGCGACCAGCCCGGGAACGCTGGGCAGAAACGCCGGCAACACCACGCCCGACGTGCTGCTGTAGACCGAAACGAGCCCGGTGACAAGCGCGATCATTCCGTAGACTGTGCGGTGGGTGGCCAGGCGCGCCAAGAGCGACGTGAAAAGGTCAATGCCACCCGTGTTTTGCAGGAGCGACGTCAGCACGGTGACGCCCGAGACCATCACAATCACGCTCCAGGGCATGGCCTGCACCGCCGGTTTTTCGTCGGCGACCTTTGCCAGAGTGAGCACCACCGCTGCGGCAAATGCTCCCATCCCCACGTGAGCCTGGAAACCGACGACCGCGATGA
This sequence comes from uncultured Planctomycetota bacterium, assembly GCA_963823665.1. Taxonomy (GTDB): domain Bacteria; phylum Planctomycetota; class Planctomycetia; order Isosphaerales; family Isosphaeraceae; genus CAVXHV01. Next base: position 559,285 of record CAWGMQ010000005.1, on the reverse strand, counting down.
CCAGGACCAGGATCGTCGCCAGGGTGAACCAGTGCGCGGCTGTCATCTTGGGACTTGCCGAGAGCGCAGCGGAGTCGGCCGGCTGGCGTCGACCGGCGCGGAACAGCCGCGGGCCGCCGAAGGCGAGATAAGCGACTCCCGCGGCGAGCGCATTGGCCAGCAGATTCGACAGGAAGATCTGACGCTCGAAGCCGGACATGCCCATTCGGGCCATCAACCGACTGGCGATGATCCCGGTCGGTGCGATCGGTGAGAGGGCACCGGCCACGCAGCCGTGCGCGACCACGAGCGTCATGAGGAACGGGGAGATGCCGGCCGTTTCCGCGACGGCCATCGCCAGGGGCGCGACCAGGGCGGCGGCCGCGATGTTTCCCGCGCCGATCGTCGCGACGCCCAGGGACAAGCCGAAGAAGACAATGGGAATCAAGCCGGGATTTCCCCTGGTTGCTCTTAGCGCCAGGCGAACCACGTGGTCCAGCGTGCCGTTGCCGCGCGCAAGGGTGAAGAGGTGCGTCACTCCCACCAGGGTCAGAAACAGATCCGTGGGAAAACCGCCGAGGATCTCGCTCGCCGTGAAGCGCTGGCCCCAGACGGGCGCCACATAGATTCCGATGCACCAGGCCAGCGCCAGCGCGACGAACCCGGGATTGACCGAAGTCGTGCAGCTCAGCACGATCACGAGTATCAGAGCCGCCACGGAAATCCAGGCGAGGTCGATCATCGGTGTAGTGGTACTCTTCCGGCGATTAAAGACGAGCGGGCCGAGGACTATTGCGGGTGCTCGCTCGTGTACTGGTCTCGCAGCTCGCGACGGAGCATTTTCCCCATCGCATTGCGGGGCAGGCTCGCCGCGAACACCACGTCGGCAGGCCGCTGGTAATCCACCAGGTGTTCGCGCAGGTAGCTGCGAATTGCTCGCTCGGTGAGCGCATCGTCGTTGCGCACCACGATCGCCACTACACGTTCACCGCGCCTGCGATCGGGCACACCGACGACGGTTGACTCGCGTACGCCGGGGCATTCGTTGATCACCCGCTCGACGACCTGGGGATAAACGTTGAACCCGTTGGAGATGATCAGGTCGTTCTTGCGGCCGACGAGCGTCAAGAACCCGTTTTCGTCACGGCTGCCCAGGTCTCCCGTGTCGAACCATCCCGATGCAAAAGCGTCACGGGTGGCTTCGGGCCTGCGCCAGTAGTCGCGGAACAGGTTGGGGCCGCGGAGCTGCACCGAGCCGACCTCGCCTGCGCCCACGGAGCTACCGTCATCCTTGACAACCCGGACCTCGATTCCATCGAGGGGTTTACCGACGGAGCCCTGCGGCCACGGGCCGTCCAGCGGCAAGCTCGTGATGACGTGGCCCTCGGTCATGCCGTAACGATTGATGACCGGCCTTCCCAGAATCGCCTCGAGCTCCGGGAGCACCTCGGGACGAATGGGCGCCGAGCCGCAGGTGAAGAGCCGCACGCCGCGCCACTGCCGCGCGAATTCACGGAACTCGGACTGCTCGAGGAAAGAGTAATAGAAGGTGGGGATCGCCATGAAGACCGTTCCCCTGCCCACAACCTCCAAGGTCCTTCGTGGATGAAAGGATTCTTCCATAATCATCTGACAACCCGTCAAGAGGCTCAGGTGCGTTGCGAACGATAGGCCGTGGATGTGGAACAGGGGGAGCACGTTGACCACCACATCGTCGGGGGTGAATCTCCAGGCGTGTTGCAGGGCGCGGAGGCTCGAGGCGAGGTTTGCGTGGGAGTGCACGACGCCCTTGGGCCGGCCGGTCGTGCCGGAGCTGTAGAGCATCAGGCAGGGGTCGTCGTGATTCCGCTCGGGCAGGGTCTCGTTGGCAGGTGGCGCATTCCAGGCTTCGGCGTCGTGCAGCACAGCGTGCAGCTCAGGCAGGTCGGACCGAAACGATTCGATCACCGGGATCTGCTCGTCGCCGGCCACGACGACGCGGGCGGCGCTGTCTTCCAGAAAGAACCGGAGCTCGCCGGCCGTGTAACGCGGATTTAGCGGCAAGGCGACGCCGCCGGCAAAGAGCGTTCCCAGGTGTGCTACCAGGAACGACAACTTCTCGGCCGTTGCGATTGCCACCCGGTCGCCGGGCTCGAGGCCCAGGCGCCGCAGGAGACCGGCGCAGCACCGCGCCCGAAGGTCGAGCGCTTCGTACGTCAGGGTCAGGTCTTTATAAAGGACTGCATCGTGATTCGCGCGGCGGGCGAACGTCTCGCGCAGCTCGTTGAGAAAGTGGCCCGGTCCAGTCGAGGGCTCTCGCTGCAATTCCTGGCTCATGGATCCGCCCTCGGGCTGCAAGTGATCTTGGCGTGGTGGATGCCCACCAGTCGGACCACGGACTGGCCCGTATTGTACCCGATGGGAGGACTGTCTTGTGTGAGGCGCGTGATCCCGAAAAAATGTCGGTGAAGGATCGCGCACGACATGCCGCGCGGAGAAGTGAGAAAAGCCATTGGTGCATTCGGTTCGTGAGGGTGACCGGAATCGAGGGGGTGCTCCATGTCTTCGCGTTTGGTTTGGACGGTGGCTCAGGCGCTGGTCACGGCGGGCTTCCTTGGTTTACTGGCATGGGGAGCGGCGAGCGCGCGGCCGAAAGTTGATCCGGACGGCCGCAGCCTCATTTTTCGGTACAGCGCGGCCGCTCGGTTTGCCGTGATCTCGCTCGCGATCGCTTTCGCGCTGTTTCTGTGTTTTCTGGTCTACAAGATTCCGATCAAGGATCAGAACGACGAGTACGCCCTGTGTGGAATGATCGCCTTGTTCTTCCTGCTTTCAGGCCCCTTGGTGTGGGATTTCACGCGATTCTCGATCGTGGTCTCTCCGGAAGGGCTCGACTTTCACTCGCCCTGGCGTCCCGGGTTTTTCATGGCGTGGCAAGATGTCGAGGAAGTCAAGTACAGCTTGATGTGGCAGTGGTTCACGATACGGTCGACTCATGGGCAGAAGATTCACGTGGGGAAGTGGATTGGCGGCATCGCCGATTTCCTCTTGGAGCTGACGCGGCATCTGGATCCGGCTGTGCTCAAGAAAGCCAAGTCAGGCTTCACCATCGTGGGACTTCCGTTTCCTGAGAACGATTTCGCGGCATGAATTCGGGCCCAGGACGGCGTGATCTCGGAACTGGTGATCGCACCGGCCGGCGCCCAAGTTTGAATCATGACTTCACAACCGTGGTCGCGATCACGCCGCGCCGGCAGGCGATTGGAGCAACTCGTTCACCACATGGGCGTGCGTGACGGGTGAATCGGTGAGGGATTCTTCGCGACCGTGATGGGCGTATTTCAATCGGTTGTGGTCGAGGCCAAGCTGGTTCAAGATCGTGGCGAGCAGGTCGGGGCAGCTAACGCGGCCGTCTACGGCTTGATAACCCAGGTCATCGGTGTGGCCGTGGCCGTGGCCGGACTTGAAGCCGCCGCCGGCGATCAGCAGGCTGAACGCGTTGCGGTTGTGGTCGCGGCCGTTGCCTTTCTGGGAGATCGGCAGACGGCCGAATTCGCCGGTCCAGATCACGATTGTTTCTCCGAGCAGGCCGCGCTGCTTCAAGTCGCGGATCAAGCCGGCTGTTGGGTAATCAACCTGCGGGCAGATGGCTTCGAGGCCGGGCTTGATGTGTTCGTGATGGTCCCACGGCATGCCGCCGGACTTGACGGGGACCAGGACCTGGACGAAGCGGACGCCGGATTCGACCAGCCGGCGGGCCATCAGGCAGCGCGTGCCGAAGTTGGCCGTCGTGGGATCGTCCAGTCCGTAAAGTTTGCGCGTGGCGGCTGACTCGGCGCGGATATCGAGCACCGCTTCGGCGCTCAATTGCATTCGCGCGGCCAGCTCGTAGTTGCGGATGCGGGCCTCGAGCTCGGACTCGTGCGGATAGAGCTTGCGGTGTTCCTCGTTCAAGCGTGCCAGGGCGTCGAGATTGTTGCGCTCGATACCCTTCGACAGAGATGCCGCGGGGTGCAGGTTGAGCACGGCTGCGCCACGCGATTGGATTTCGGTTCCCTGGTAGATTGCCGGGAGCCAGCCGCTTTCCCACAGCGTGGTGCCACCGTTGGTGTAACCATCCGGGTCGCGGAGCACGACGTATGCCGGCAGATTCTGGTTCTCGGTGCCCAGGGCGTAGCTGATCCATGATCCAACCGAAGGCCGGCCGGGGAAGATCTTGCCGGAAAGCAGGCAGCGCGACGCCTGCGGATGATTGTTGTTGTCGCTGTGCATCGAACGCACGAGGCAGAGGTCATCCGCCACCGAGCCGATGTGAGGGATGAGGCTCGAGAGCTCCATTCCGCACTGGCCATGCGGGCGAAACGCGAAGGGGCTGGCCATGAGCTTCTTGTTTTCGCTACCGGGCTGGAGTGTCTCGAAGTTGTCCGGCTGGATCTGGCCGTCGCGTTTTTGCAGCTCGGGCTTGGGGTCGAAGAGGTCGATCTGGCTGGGGCCGCCGACTTGCATGAGCAGGATCACCGAGCGGGCGCGGGCAGGGAAGTGGCCGGGGCGAGCGCGGAGATCAATGCGCGGGGCGGTGTCAGGATCGAGGCTGCGCGCGACGGCGATTTCCTGCTGGAGGAGGTGCGCCAGAGCGAGTGAGCCGAAGCCGAGGGAGGCGTCTTCCAGGAAGGCGCGGCGGCTCGATCTATGCATGAGACGCTCCGATCTGTGTGGCTTCATTCGGCGAAGAGAAACTCGCTGGTATTGAAAAGAATCAGGCAAAGCTGCGTGAGGGCGCGGTGAGCGCAATCCGCTGGCGAATCTCCACGCGATTGAAACCGCGCGGCTTGACTCTGCAAGAGATCGCGGCAGACGGCAATCTCGCTCGGAGCCGGCTTCCGCGCGAGAGCCAGCCGGAATGCGTGCTCGACGGTGTCGACGCCGTGGGCTCGCGCTGATCCCTCGACTCTTCTCGCAAAGTGATCCGCTTGTTCGGCTAGGAAGGCGTCATTGATCATGAAGAGGGATTGAAGTGCCAGTGCCGAAGTCTTGCGCTGGACGCAGTTGGTGGCGACGAGCGGCTGATCGAAGACGGTCAAGAGCGAGACGTTGTAAGCGCGGCGCGCGGTGAGATAGATGCTGCGGCGGAACGCCTGCGCGGGGTGGGCCGGGTCTCCCGGAGCGACGGTGACCATTCCGTCAGCACGGGCCTTGATCAAGACTGGCGGGCCGCCGCAGGTCCGGTCCAGATCGCCGCTGGTGGCCAGGATCGCGTCGCGGACCGTTTCGGCTTCGATCCGGCGCAGGCGCATTCTCCAGAGCAGCGAGTTGGCGGGATCGATCGATTCGGCGGGCACGGACGCGGCTGTCGCCTGTTCCGGCCCGCGGCGAGACGCCTGGCGGTAGGCCGTCGAGATGGTCATCAATCGGATCAGAGGTTTCATTCGCCAGCCATTTGCGACCAGCTCGGAGCTGAGCCATTCGAGCAGCTCGGGGTGCGTTGGGGGCTGGCCTTGAATGCCGAAATTGTCCTGTGTGGGAACGATGCCTTCACCAAAGAGGTGCGTCCAGATGCGGTTGACCATCACGCGAGCCAGCAATGCCGACGACGGCGAATCGGGCTGCGTGAGCCAGCGGGCCAGCGCGGCGCGGCGGCCGCTGGTTCCTTCGAATGGCGGTGACGGTGTGGCGATTGCCGCATCGTCCGACGCGCAGAGCACGCTGAGAAATCCCGGGGACATCTCCGGGCCGGGTGTCTGCTCGTTGCCGCGCAGGAGCAAGTGCGTGGGCGGGGGCGGGCCGACATCGTAGAGAGCCTGGATCTTGCTCCACTTTCGCCGACGAGCTTCGGTGGCGCGGATGCGGGCCTCCAGCGCGGCCGCAGCCGCTTTTTCAGCCGGCTGGAGGGATGCGGTGATCTCCTCAGGTTTGGCCGAGAGCGCGGCGGCGAACTTCGCGGCCAGGTATTTCTGGACCTCGTTGCGCTTCTCGGGCGCGGTTCGCACAGCGGCCGCGGTGTCGTCGCGAATCGGCTGCGGCAACGTGGCGAGCCTGGCTGCGAAGAGTCGCTCTTCGCACGGTTTCCGCACGTCGCTCAGTTGAGTGTGGAGCGATTGGAGCTCTCGCTCAAGTGCGGCGTTTTCCTGCTTCATCGCGGCCAGCTCCGGGGGCGAAGCGTCGGGAAGGCCGCGGTCGTTGTTGTTCGTCTCGGTGGGGACGACGGGAAGCCATTTCCGCGGGTTGTAAGCAGGCGCGAAGATGGCCATCATCCGATAATAGTCGTCCTGGGTGATGGGGTCGAACTTGTGATCGTGGCAGCGGGCGCAGTTGATCGTCAGGCCGAGGAGGCCGGTGCCGGTGATTTCGAGCGTGTCGTGGAGGATGCCGAAGAAGTTTTGCGGGATCACGCCGACGTCTTCCTGAGTCAGGTCGCGGGCGGTGCGGAGATAACCCGTGGCGATCAGCGCTTCGCGCATAACAGGTGTCCAGTGCGCGGCTTTTCTCCAGTCGAAGAGCTCATCGCCGGCGAGCTGCTCGGTAATAAAGCGGTCGTACGGCTTGTCGTGATTGAACGCGGCGATGACGTAGTCGCGGTAGCGCCACTTGCCTTCGCTCATGATGATGTTGGTTGCGTCGGTATCGAAGCCGACGGTGTCGACGTAGCCGGCGACGTCGAGCCAGTGGCGGCCGGCGCGCTCGCCGAACTGCGGGGAGGCGAGCAGATGGTCTACGAGGCGTTCGTAGGCGCCTGGTGATTTGTCGTTCTCGAAGGCGTCGACCAGGTCAGGCGATGGAGGGATACCGGTCAAATCGAGGCAGAGGCGGCGGGCGAGAGTAGGGCGGGGGGCGTCGGGGGAGAACGAGAGGCCTTTGGCCTCGAGTGCCGCGAGAAGGAAGCGGTCGATCGGTGTGCGGGCGCGGTGCGTGGCGGTGATTTTCGGCAGCGGCGGTTTTTGAAGCGTGCGGAAGGACCAGAACTGGCGATCGTCGTCGTCCGTGCTTTTGCGAGGCGGGTCTGTGCCGCGCGTCGTGCTGGCGAAGATCGTGATGGTCACAATCGCGATCAAGAAGGGCGTCGTGGGCCTGCGCACAAGCTTCCGATCTGGTCGGGTCATCGGAGGGGGACTCCGGCGGGAGGGAACCCGATGTTCAACATGTCGTCAACAATAATTGGAGCAGTGGGCTTTGGCAAGGGAGTCAGGATTCGCAGGGTCAGTTGAAGAGCTCGCATGCGCGGGCGACAATGGGCCTCAGCACTTGACTTTGTTTGGTTTGGGCCGTCATTGTGGTCGGTGTGGTTTTGCTCACGAGGGTGCGAGTCGTTACGGTACAGGTTGGGCCAAAAGCGTGGTCTTCGCGACGAGGATGCTGCTCGCTGCGGCGCTGGTCTTCGGTACTCAGACCTCCGCGGGAGCGGCGACGCTGTTGAAGCTCGAGCTCATCGCCGACGGGTCAATCGACCCGCCGGGCGACCTGGTCGCTGTGTCGGTATTGTTATTCCCGGGGGAGGACTCAATTGCGCTTGAGCTGCGGGCTTTCGTGAGAAGCGCAGGCGGTGGTGGCGAGGTCAGCGCGGTTGTGGCCGGTGACGAAGGCCATCGCGACGAAAAGGGCCACTGGTTGACGCGGCTGACACTCGAGCGATCCAAGGACGGGAATGCGCTTGACGCTCGCTTCGTGGTACCGTTTGCGAGCATCAAGCTGGCGCCCGGGCGTTATGAGCTGGCGTATGAGCTGCGTGGGGTGCGCGACGGGCGCGTTGATTTTGTCCGCGCCACTCCCATGTCGCCGCTGGTCGTCTCGACGCGATCACGGACGAAAACCGTTCAGCGCGACGAGATCGATTCCGTGCGGCCGAAGCGGGAGATGCGCAAGGCATATGTGATCAAGGATGGGAAACCCATCGCTCGGGACGTCGAGATTGAAACGGACGTGACGGAAGTGCGCCATGAGAGGCGGGCCGTGAACGTGGAGATACCGGGTGAGTTTTCCAGGCCTCCAGTCGTGCACACTCGCGGGGATGCGCCGCCGGATGAAACGGGAATCGAGTCGTCCGCCCGGGCGCTCGACGGGAAACCGTGGGCGAGCCTTGCCGAATCCACGGGCAAGCCGAAGCGATTAATGTTCTACGCGACCAACCGCGCGGTGGCTGCGCCAGCGGCGGTTGGAACAACGCGGTTCGGGACAGAAGCGGGTGCGCAGGTGACCTACGGGTCGTGCCTGGTGAATATTCCCATCGAACACCACACGCGGGGTGAGATCGAGCTGCCGAGCTACTGGTGGCAGAGCCGCGACCCGAGAAAGTACTTTCTGATCGAGGCCTTCACCACGCTCGAGCTTGATGCCTTTCTTCAAACGCTGGGTGCAGACGACATCTTGCTTTTTGTTCACGGCTACAACACTTCGCTTGAAGATGCGATCCTGCGGACTGCTCAGCTTGTGCACGACCTCAACTTTGCCGGAAAGGGTGTGACGTTTAGCTGGCCTTCGCAGGGCGCGCTCGACGGCTATGCGCACGACGAGACTCAGAATGCCCGGAGCGTCGGCGCGCTCGTTGAAGTGCTCAAGCAGCTTACACGCGCCGCTGGTACTTCGGAGAAGAGCCGCAAGGTGCACGCGATTGTGCATAGCATGGGCAACCGGCTGTTTCTCCAGGCGGCGCGGCAGTTCGAGCTGGAGCAGAACGTGGGGGATGCGCGGCGGATCTTCGGGCACGTGGCGCTGGCGGCGCCGGACGTGGATGCTACCACCTTCAGCGCGCTTGTGCCCGGGGTTATTCGTCAGAGCGCTTCGACCACGCTTTATTACTGCCAGTATGATCGCGCGCTGCTGGCGTCGCGTACGCTGCATATGGACAAGCCGGTGGGCCTGGGGCCTTTCTTCGCCGATGGGCTCGACACCATCAATGCCGACCAGGTGAACACGTCGTTCCTCGGGCACGGCTACTTTGCTTCGGCACATCCGATTTTGATCGACCTGCAGCTCACGATCCTGTACAACCAGAAGCCGGATGGCCGCCGGCCGCCGCTGGGGCACTTCAGCAAGATTCTGGGATATCCTCACTGGGCGCTCCTGGATCTACCGAAGCTGGGAGCGGCATCCGGGAGATAAGCGATGCCGCCACCGTTCGGGACAGTTTGCTTGGTCGCGAGCCTGGTGATGGCGGCGCAGGCCAGTGGCGAGGGCGGCAAAGGGCCCCTGGAGCAGGCCAAACAATCCACGCCGCAGCCCAAGGCTGCAACCGCGCCGCGAACACTTCCCCAGATCAGCCAGGAGCTGATTTCACTGGGCGCGAAATTCCGCGAGCTAGAGCTCTTCGCTCTGGCATTGCGGATCAAGGAGCGAGTCCTGGGGAAGAAGAACTTTCTGACAGTCGACAGCCGGAGCAATCTCGGCTCGCTCTACGTGCGCCACGGCGACTACGCCAAGGCGGAGCCACTGTCTGCCGAATCCCTCGAAATCACGAAGGCTGCCTACGGGACTTCCAGCCTCGAGTACGCAGCGATCTTGACCAACCTTGCTGCGCTTTATCTTGCCCGTGGTGAAGACGTCCGGGCCGAGGCGCGCGAGGCGATCGAGAACGAAGACCGGGCTCGCCGAGGCTTTCGCGGCCACATCCAGCAGGTGCTGCTTGCGTTGTCGGAACGCGAGCAGCTCATCTTCCTCGCGGAGATCGACAGCGCGTCGCTCTGGACGGCCTATTCGCTCGGGCTCGAGCAGCGCAATGATTCCGGTGCGGTCCAGAGGTCGGCCGACTGGATCTTGAACGGAAAGGGCTTGGGCACAGCAGACGCTGGCGGAACGGACGCTTCTGGCACGGCAGAGCCGGGATTCGAACATGGTCGAGACGGTGCGCCAGCTCGAGGCCGTTCGTTCGCGGCTGGCGCAAGCGGCACTCTCCTCGAACGAGGCCGCGCCGGACAAGAACGCCGCCGGGGCGACGCTCGTCGAATCATTGAGCCGGCAAGAGCAGGAGCTGGCAGCGCGGTTGAGGGAGGCTCGCGGCGTTCGCAGTCGAGACGACCCTTGGGTGACGGACCGCATCATTCAGCGGGCGCTCGAGCGCCAGAGCGTGCTGGTCGAGATCGCGCGGTTCGGCGTATTCAATTTCCACCACGGCAAAGAAGTAAGCTGGTGGCAGCCGGCACGCTATGCCGCGTGGGTCTTTCCGCCGGAGGGGATGGGGGAAGTTCGGCTCGTCGATCTGGGCCCGGCCGAGGCGATCGAGCGTGCGGTATCGGAGTACCGGAAGGCGATGCGCAATTCCGCCGAGGAGATCACGCGCAAGGGTGAGGCCGAGGCTGAGGCCGAGCTTCGCAAGCTGCTGGTTGTGCTTTCGGAGCGCGTGCTGCTCCTGGCAACGCACGGTTTTTTCCTGCCCGATCAGCGGCCGGAGTCGCCAGCGCAGCGCCCTGGCGCCGTAGCGAGTGCATTCTCTCGAGCGGGAAGCCCGAGGTCGCGAGCGATGGAGAACCCGCTCTTGCGCTGCGGGCTGGTGCTGGCCGGCGCGAATCAGCGGCTGTTGAATGCGACGCCCGACGACGATGACGGCATTCTCACGGGCCTCGAGGTGGTGGGGATCGATCTCCGCGGGACGGAGCTGGTGGTACTGAGCGCCTGCGAGACGGGGCTGGGTGATCCGCGGCTAGGAGAGGGGATTGCGGGTATGCGCGAGGCGTTTCAGCTTGCGGGCGCGAGCACGGTGATCGCCTCACTCTGGCAGGTTCCGGATGAGGAAACTGCGGACTTGATGATTCGGTCCTGGGAAGAGCTGGCCGCAGGACGGAGCTATTGCGACGCACTTCATTTCGCGCAGCCAGCGGTGATCAAAGCCCGCCGCGAGGCGGGCCGTGCTGCGCACCCTTTCTACTGGGCGGCGTTCACGCCGACGGGGCCGGTGGGGTTGAAGACCGGGGCGGCGCCAAAGGCGCGGTAGCGCAAACGGGGACGAGGGAGAGACTATTGTTGTCAGAGCAAGAGACGTCGCTGCGGAGAGCACTTGGTGCGGGAGACCCGGCTGAGGTAAGGGCGCTCATCGCCGCAGGGGCGAATGTCCTGTACTGCGACGAAAACGGATATGACGCGCTCATCAACGCCGTGCACGGTCGGGACGTGTTGCACGATGCGAAACTCATCGAGCTTCTGGAACTTCTCATTGCAAACGGGGTATCGCCGCGCGGCAGGTCGGCTTATGGCGAGTCGGCAGTTCGCGTCCTGTCACGTCTTGGCCGATTTGATGCGGTCCGGAGCTTGCTTGACCTGGATGCTGATCCCGCCGACGTCGCGTTCACGCCGCTGATCGAGGCTGTTGCCTTCGGTACGCTCGAGGATGTTGAGCGCGCGATTGCTTGCGGACCGGATCTGGAAGAGCGCGACCACTGGGAGAGAACGGCGTGGATCATCGCCGTGCAAACGGGGGATATCAACACGGCCGAGAAACTTCGCGCGGCGGGCGCGGAGGTGAATGCACGGGGGCGGTGCGGCACGCCCGCGTTCTTCTACGGGATTCTCAATCGCGAACCAGAGATGCTCAGGTGGCTTCTGGGAATTGGCATCGACATAACCCAGAAGGATGATTTTGGAAGAACGGCACTGGTAACGGCAGTGGAGTCGGGCAGCGTGGAAATCGCGCGGCTGCTACTGGACGCCGGCGCGGAGGTGAACGAGGGCGCTCAATTCCAGACGGCTTTGAACAGCGCCTGTACTCGAGAAATGGCCCTGTTGCTGCTGGACGCCGGGGCCGATCCGCTCGAGCTGCCCGACCAAGCCAGGCGCGCGATCGTGGGGTACGCGCCGGAATCCGACGCAGAGCTGCTGAAGGTATCGGCGAGGGAGTTTCGGAAAGGCCGGGCGCGGCGGTTTGGTACGTGCAATCCGGAGAGAATGGAGATTCCATTCTGGACGGCAATGATTCGCTCCGGCATCAGTCCGTATGAAGCGAAGACGTTGTGTGAAGCTGGGCGCGCATCCGCAGCCCGAGAAAACGGCCCTGTATGGTGCGCTCAGCGGTTCGGGCAATCTCTGACGCTCTTACCGGACGGGCGGATCGTACAAATCGCGGGTGAGCACGAAGACTTCTACGACCCGGAATTTTGCATTTACAACGACGTATTCGTACACGATGGCGCAGGAGGTGTGACGATTTTCGGATATCCGGAGGCGGTGTTTCCGCCAACGGATTTTCATACGGCCACGCTGATGGGAGAGCAGATTTACTTGATTGGATCGGTGGGCTATCAGGGCACGCGAAGATATGGAGTCACGCCCGTGTATCGGCTCGATACGCGCACGTTCCGGATGGAACCATTAGTGACGACCGGCAAGAGCCCCGGGTGGATCTACGGACATCGAGCGACGCCGATCGGCACGGCAGAGATCCTCATCACCGGCGGCACGGTTGTCGATTTCGTTCAGGGCGAAGAGGTTCATTCCTCGAATACGACCGGGTTCATTCTGGACATTGGGCAGCGCGAGTGGCGTGTGAGGTGAAATGACGCACTCCCCTTCGCGGAGCGAAGGGCGACAATGATTGGGGCTGTCGGTCAGAGACGCTGCGTGGACTGGGGACTCCGCAGTTCATTCCCGACATGGTGATCTGGGGCGGGGGGGAAGCCGACACGATCCGGGCCGCTCCAGCGCCAATAACGTCATTTGCGCAGCGGCGGGCAATGACACGATCGACGTGAACGGGCTCATCAACACGATCCACGGTGACGGCGGACGAGACACAGCCGTGTTTCGGGGCCGGCGGTCGCAATACGTTGTGACCGCGAACCGGGCATCTGACGGATCGGAGATTGTGGTGGTGCGGCGCCGGGGCCCGGCGGGCCCGACGCAGGTGACGACACTATATGATGTGGAACGGCTCCGGTTTTCGGATCGGATGATCGTGACTCGTCGGATGCTCGAGCGGCGTGGCAATTGATGGGAAAAGGTTCCTGACACCTTTTCCACGGGCCAGAGGCGAGAAAGTGGATCGGCGGGGTGCACAGGCCGAACGTGTATGGGATAATCTTCCCCACGCGACGTTTCCCTCCAAGCCGGCGCCGCTCGGGGTCGAGTCGGGGCGATGTCGCGCCACGGAGTCTTGCCATGGCCGCCGACCTTCGGCATCTCCTCTTTGGGGAGATCACTGCATGACCGTTCTCACACTGACGCTCGCGCTCCTGAGCTACTTCATATTCGATCCTTCCTCACAAACAGGGGCCGGCACGAAACCGCCCGAGCAGGACAAATCGGGCCCTCCGGTCACGATCACCGAAAAAACCAAGGGGCTCCGCGAGATTGGCGGGTTTTTCCCTCTCTACTGGGACGAACGCGCGGGGAAACTCTTCATGAAGGTCGAGCGGCTCGACTCGGAATTCCTCTATCAGATCGCGCTCGCCTCCGGGCTCGGATCGAACCCGGTGGGCCTGGACCGCGGGCAGCTCGGCGATAGCAAGGTCGTGTTCTTTCGGCGGATCGGCCCGAAGGTTTTGCTCATCGAGCGCAATCTCAAGTACCGGGCTCTGAGCGATAATCCGGCCGAGCGGAGAGCCGTGGAAGAGTCGTTCGCGAGCTCAGTGCAAGCTGGATTCAAGGTCGAGGCGGAAGAGAATGGCCGGATTCTCGTCGATGCCACCGAGTTCTTCCTCCACGACGCCCACGGCGTGGCCGAGCGTCTTCGCGCGTCCAAGCAAGGGACTTACAAGCTCGACGAGAATCGCAGCTCGATCGATCCCTCGCGCACAAAGGGTTTCGCCAGGAATACCGAGGTCGAGGCGCTCCTGACGTTCGCCACCGATGGGGAAGCGGGCAAACTCGTGGCGGAGACCGCGGCATCGGGGCAGGTGGTGACCGTCCGATTGAGGCATTCACTGGTGGCGCTGCCGCCGCTTGACGGCCGCTTCAAGCCGCGCAAGGCCGACCCCCGCGTCGGCGTGGGCACCGTTGACTTCTACGACTTCGCCACGCCGTTTGATCAACGCGTCGAGCGGCAGTGGATCGTCCGGCACCGGCTCACCAAGAAGGACCCGAGTGCGGCGATTTCCGACCCGGTTGAACCGATTGTTTACTACGTTGACCCGGGTGCGCCCGAGCCGATTCGCCAGGCACTCGTCGACGGGGCCTCGTGGTGGAAGTCAGCGTTCGAGGCGGCGGGATTCACCAACGCCTTCCGGGTCGAAGTGCTGCCCGCCGATGCCGACGCGATGGACCTTCGCTACAACATGATCCAGTGGGTGCACCGAGCAACCCGTGGCTGGTCGTACGGGCACACGGTCGTCGACCCTCGAACGGGTGAGATTCTCAACGGGCGCGTCAGCCTGGACTCGCTTCGTGGACGGCAATTCGCCTTGATCGGCGCGGGCCTGACCGCGGGCGGGGACGGCAGGGACGGCTGTGCGGCCGGTGCGATCCCGGGGCCGGAATACCTGGGGGATCTTGACGGCAACTCCGCGCTTCGCGACACGGTTCTGGCACGCATTCGCCAGCTCTCGGCACACGAGGTGGGCCACACGCTCGGGTTCGCACACAACTTCGCCGCGAGCGCCCGGGGGCGTAATTCGGTGATGGACTACCCCGCGCCTCTCGTGAAGATCAAGAACGGCAAGCTCGACCTCTCTGACGCCTACAGCAAAGGGATCGGGGCTTACGACTGCTTCGCCGCGAAATATGCTTACGCCTCTTTTCCGCCCGGTGCCGACGAAGCGAAAGAGCTGGCCGCGATCGTCCACAAAGGAATTGCCGACGGCCTGCTGTTCGTGTCGGACGCCGACGCCAGGCCCGCGGGCGCGGCGCACCCGCTTGCCAGCCTGTGGGATAACGGCGACAACCCCGCGGCCATGCTGCGCCACGAAATGGAGGTGCGCAGAATCGGGCTGGAGTCGTTCGGCCTGGGAAGGATCGCCGAGGGTGCGCCGCTTGCGGATCTGGAAGCCAAGCTGCTGCCTCTCTATTTGCACCATCGATACCAGCTCGTCGCGGCGCTCAAGTCCGTGGGCGGGGTCAACTACTCTTACTCGGTGAAGGACGATGGGAAGGCGAGCCCGGAACCCGTCGTCGCCATCGTGCCGGCCGACGCCCAGCGCGAGGCGCTTTCGGCCGTCCTCAGCACGCTGCGACCCGAGACGCTGGTTCTCCCCGCGCGAATCCTCGAGCTGATTCCGCCGCGTGCGTTTGATCAACCTTCGGGAACCGCCGATCTCTTCGAGAAAGCGACAGGTAAGCTCTTCGACCCGATCGCCGCGGCGACCGTCGCGGCCGATATTGCAGTGAGCGGGCTGCTTCAGACGGAACGAGCGGCGCGGCTCAACGAATTTCACAGCAGAGACCCAAAGTATCCCGACTTTGCCGAAATCGTCGCCAAGCTCGTGGAGGAGACCTGGCGGACAGCCCCGAACCGCGACGGCCGGGCGCGGGCGATCGCCCGCGCCGAGCAAACACTGGTCGTCCAGCGCTTGATGGAACTGGGAGAAAGCGATACGGCGGGTCACGAGGTGCGCGCGGTGGCGTCGGAAGCCCTGAGACGGCTGGCGAACCCGATCTATCCATGGCGGGGAGAGGGGATTTCCGCCGACGCGCATCGGACCGCGATCCGTGAGGAGATCGAACGTTTCCTGCGACGACCCGCAGCGACTGACCGAAGAACGCCGACGACCAATCCACCACCAGGGGATCCGATCGGCGGGGACATCCGTTGAGCGGAGCGCTCGGCGCGCGGCCTACGAGCAGTTCTCCGCTGGGCTCTGTGACTGGTTTCTGGTAGACTGAGCTCAGCTTTCCGAAACCTTGGAAGATGCCATGACGACCAACCTTCCCGACGATCTACGGCAGGCCATCGAAATGGAGGGCGGATGCCCCCTCCACCTCGTTGATGCGGCCACGAACGTGCAGTACGTCCTGATGCGGGCCGAGCAATACGAGAAGCTCAACGTCCTGATCGCTGATGGGGAGGAGTTTGATCCTCGTGAGCTCTATCGGCTCACGGCCCGATCGGCGGCGGCTGCCGGCTGGGACGATCCCGACATGGACGACTACAACGACTACGACACCCACAAAAAGTCATGAGGGTGCGCCGAGGTGACATTGTCTTGCTGCCCATCGTGGATCGGATCAGGATTTATCCTGAGAGAATATCAGAAAGCTGTAGGGAGCGATCGAGAATTCGCCGTGGTACGAACCGCCGTCGCAATCGGGTGAGCTGGCGGTCATGTCGCAGCTATGAAGGTTCTTAAATTCCGGGCTGTAGCCCGTCCAATCGCTGTTGAGACGTAACTTCCAGACGCCGCCTTGGGGCAAGCCGATTCGATAGTTGTGGAACTCTCGTGATGAGAAATTCGTCACAACGATCACGTCGTCACCCGGCCCGCCCTGATCCCAGCGATGGAACGCGAGGACTTTGTCGTGGTCGTTCACATGGTGTACTTTCACGTGCTGCCCACACAGGCCTCTGGTTGTGCCGGTCTTGTTCAGACGGAGGCGGATGAGGTCGCAGTAGAGGCCGACGAGCCCTTCATGGGCGTCGGTCAGATCCCAGTCGAGCGGAACGGTGTCTTGAAACCAGCCGGACTGGAGAAACTCCTGGCCCTGGAATAGCATCGGGATTCCCGGGGATGTGAAGACGAGTGCCGCCGCAAGCGTGGATCGCTTCTTGGCGAACCAGTTCTCGGGAGAATCAGAGTCAACCTCCGAGGGGACGCGTGCCTTGCCATTGGCGACCTCGTCGTGAGACTCGCTGTAAATGACGCGCTCGAACGAATCAATGTTGTAGCGATGGCAGATGGCATCGCGCACCGCCTGCATGCTGCGCTGCGCGTCGTCGGGGGTGGCGACGGCAGCCCGAACGGGATGGACGAACCCTGCGTCCCATTGAGATCCAAAGCCGGCACCGCCGGCTCCGACGTCCTTGGTGAGCCACTCATTGTTCTGCAAATCTTCAGCAATCGTGAGCCGGCCGGGAAACCGGCTGTTGATCTCGCCATTGATCCATTGCGCCAATCCCCAGCCATCGGGAAGCTCGCAACCACCATCGCCGCGAACCTGGCGCATGTAGAGCGTCATATCGTACCGAAGGCCGTCGACATGATAGTCCTCGAGCCACATCATCGCATTATCACGAATAAATTGACGCACTTCGCCGCGACCGTAGTCCGGGCGGCTCTTTCCCCAGGGTGTTTCGCACCGCCAGTCATTATAGAAATAGATTCCGCCCAAGCCGTTTTCACTCCAGCCGTCGAACTGCCATAGATGAAGGTCGCTGGGTCCGAAGTGGTTGTACACGACATCCAGGATCACCGCGATTCCGGTTTGATGGGCTTTTTTCACGAACTGCTTGAACGCCCGAGGGCCGCCGTAGGAACTCTCAATGGCGAAGATGTGGGCGGGATTGTAGCCCCACGAAAAATCCCCCGCAAATTCGGCGGCGGGCATGATCTCGATTGCGTTCACTCCGATTGCTCTCAAATGCCCGAGCTTGTTTTCGGCGTCGGCGAAGGTACCAGGAGCGCCTCCTGGGGCATCGTTGAACGTTCCGATGTGGAGCTCATAGATGACCAGTTCATTCCAGGGCGGCATGACAAACTGATCGTCATCCCACGGGAACGAAGGGTCGTGAATGACGCTGTTTCCAATCGAGTTGGTGACTTCGCGCGCGTAAGGGTCGATTCGGGACAATTGACTTGAGCCGTTGTGGATGAGGTAACGATATTCAGCGCCGATGCCAGCATGATCAAGGTCTGCGTACCAGAAACCACCGGGCTCGGCGGTCATCGGATCGCGGTCGTCGGACCAGTTGTTGAAAGATCCCGTCACGAAGACCTTATCGGCGTGCGGAGCCCAGACCCGGAAGGCTGTTCCACCGTCATGGACAACGGCACCCATCCCGGCGTGAATTTCGCTGGATCGTTTTGGTGCGGTTGGTTTTCGCCTCGCCTGCACTTTAGTGGACATCTCGCCTCCGCAAGGGGTTGCCGGCAATTGGTGTCGTTCTGGAGGGAAGCTTCTGAATGATGAGTTCGGAAGCCACGCATTCTGCGTGCCGAATCAAGGTCAAGGTGCCAAGGGCTGAAGTTGGGAGCGCAGGTTGGCACCCAAGTTGCGTGCCATAGTCTTGAACAATTCGCGGCAACCGTTCGAGCGGGTATTCTCCCATAAGTGATTACGTCGTCAGCCTTCGCGGTGATACCGTCGCGATTATCAAATCATGCGTGGCCCGAGTGAACTAAAAAGTGGTGAAGGCGCTGATGGCCCGCGCTGGGGAGCGCGGGTGCTGGTCGTGGATGATTATCTGGACACCGCTCGGGTCTGTGCCAAGATGATTCGATCGGCCGGATTCGAGGTCGCGACCGCAGCCGATGGGTTCGAGGCCCTCAAGATTTCGTCGGAGTTTGAGCCGAACGTCGTGCTGCTTGACATCGGGCTCCCCGACATCGACGGCTACGAGGTCGCTCGCCGTTTGCGGGCGGACGCCAAATTCGAGTCCATGATCCTCGTCGCGTTTAGCGCCTATGGCTCCGCGGAGTCACGCTCGCGGGCAAAGGAGGTCGGGTTTGATCATTTCCTGGTCAAGCCCGTTTCATTCGCGGAATTGCTGTCTGTACTGGTCGAGGGCAGGCGGGTCGGTATGCCTCCGGCGAATCGCGACGACGGTGGCTAACGGACGGATGGCTGCGGCGCGGCGTCGGATGCGCTGGGACGTAAGTGGGCCGCGACAGCGATCAAGTAAGGGGACGAACCGGATTTGGGCGCTCCGTGCTGGCTGATATCCATGATCGTCTCTTCGTAGCCGGGCTTGGTCAGGTGCAGGACCCACCTGGGCAGGCGGCTGAACTCGTACTCATTGATATGGGCTTGCACCAGGAATGAACCGTCTGCCTTTGATACCTCCAAGCGGTGCAGCGTTTCGCAGGCCGACTTCGTCGCACGGCCCAGGGGATTTAATTTGAGCGCGACGATCACTCCGCTCAGAGGCGTGCCGTCCGACGCACTCTTGACGGTGCCGCGAATTTCGTACTCGTAAGAGGGCGATCCTCCGAAAGAGCTCATCACAATCAGTGGCACAAGGACGCCGGCTGCGATCAGCAGAGTGAGGATGACCACGCGAGGGCGCACCGCGCGGGTTGGTAATCGGCGAGTGATCGTAAGGGTAGTCAAGGCTGGTCCACCTCGGCGATGATCGATCGATGACTTCAGTATAGCAGCGCTCGAGTCAATTGCCTGCTGGGTCTTGGTAGCAGGGACCGACGAATTGCACGAGGGGGCCTCGCGAAATGTCATCCGCCCGGTTCCGGGCCCGACCCTGGGAGTTCCTCGCTCATCCTGCGTGCGGCCTCGGCCTTGGCCAGATGCTTGGTGGCAATGGCCATCGCGAGCATTTGGACTTCCGATGCCGCGCAGGATCGAGTCGCCGGTCGCCCCACGCGAGTAGAGGGGCGCGAGGTTGCTGATCACGCCGAGCATCTGCGTGCAGTAGAGCAGGTAGGTCTCGTCGATGGCCGTCTTGCCGGGCGCGGTCCCCTGGCGAGATTGGTACAGGTTCGGGGTGTAGTAGAGCTGGGTCACGTCGATGACGTGAGCGAACTCGCGCAGCTCCTGGATGTACCCCAGAGCCTCCTTGCGCTTGAACCGGGCCTCGAGGGTCACGCAGAACCACAGGGCGCCGGCGAGGAGGACCAGGAGGTTGAACCCGGCGGTGATCGCCCCGAAGAGCTCGCCGATCGTGCTGCCGAAGTCCCACCTCGCGTGGAGATGCCAGGCGAGATACCAGAGCCCCACGAGGGCCAGGCCGATCGCCAGGGCGGAGACCGCCCTGATGGCCAGGATTGGCCGGCGCGCGTGCCGTCCTCGCGTACGAGTCGCGACCGCGACCCTGGTCAGCTCCTCAGCGAGCCCGGCCAGGCTGCTCCCCGGCAGCCGAGTGTTAATGTCATCGGCGAGGTTCTTCGCCGTTTCGACGATCTTGCTGGCATCCAGTCGATGTTTCGGATCTGGTCCGGATCGAGGTCGCAACTCAAACGCGTCAAACACGTTGGGCGTGCTCCGCTATTTCGATGAAATTGAGGTCAGATCCGTTCTTCGGTCGGATGTACCGCTCCGGCGACGGCTGACCCGTGCGACGGCTCAGCTTCCACGTTGACCTTACCCCGTATCCAGCGAAACAGGAACGTGAAATAGACGGCGACCAGCGCGATCCCGACGGGCCACCAGGTCAGGGCTACGCGCAGCCCGTAGTGGTCGGAGGCCGAGTTCAAGGCGGTGAGACTGTAGGACGGGTCGAGGGTCGACCGCAGCCAGTACGGGTATTGGCCCGCGAGTGTCGCGGCCAGCATGCCGAGCAGGAACGCGGACGACGAGAGGAATGCCGCGAGGTCTTGGCCGAGTCGCGGAAACCGGAAAGCACCCCAGGCCCCGGCGATTGCGATGCCGACGAATGGGAACGCCCAGGGACGTGAGGCGAGGCCCGAGAAGACTTCGGGCCGCACCCATAGGGTCGCGGCCGTGGCGGCCACCCACAGGACGAGCGCGATCTTCCACGCCTGGCGCGCGAACGCCAGGCTGCGGTCCCGCACGGGCCCGGTGGTTCTCCATGCAAGGTAGAAGGCGCCGTGGACTGCCAGAGCCACGAGCGTGAACAGGCCAACGAGCGCGGTGTACCAGTCGAGGATTCCCGGCTGGCCGCCGATCAGGAAGTTCGTAAATAGCGGCATACCCCGCAGCCCGTCTTTTCCGAGCGGAACTCCGCGAATCAGGTTGCCGAGGGTCGTGCCGAACACCACGGCAAGCAGCCCCGACGCGAACATGAAGACCGAATCCCAAAATTCCCGCCAGAGGGGATGGTCCTGGTGCGAGCGGAGCTCGATCGCCATGCCACGCAGGATCAGCAGCCAGAGTACGACGAAAAGGGCCATGTAGAAGCCGCTGAACGCGGTTGCGTAGACATTCGGGAAGGCCACGAACAACGCGCCGCCGGCCGCGATCAGCCAGACCTCGTTGCCGTCCCAGATCGGGCCGATCGCCGCCAGCACGGTCCGCCGCTCAAGATCGGTGCGGGCGACGATTCGGTGGATGGCGCCGACGCCGAAGTCGAAGCCGTCGAGCACCGCATAAGCCGCGAGCATACCCGAGATGATCACGAACCAGGCTGCTTCCATGGTCGGTGTCCTAATGCGACGCGGCCGGACCGCGGTTGATCTCTTTGAGGACCTGGATGACGAAGAGCATGCCAAGGAGCAAGTAAAGGCCGGCGAAGCCCAGCACCGTGAAGACAACGTCGCCTGGATTGACCAGTTTCGAGTGGGCGTCGGCCGTGCGCATGAGGCCGTAGATCACCCATGGCTGGCGGCCCAGCTCGGCGGTCCACCAGCCGGCGGTCGTCGCGATGTAGGGGAACGGAAACGCCAGCATCAGCACCCAGAGCATCGGGCGCGTCGTCGCCAACCGCCCACGCCACAGGAGCAACGTTGCGACTCCCATCGTCAGGATGAAGAGCGTCCCGAGCCCTGCCATGATGTGATAACTGTAGTAAAGCAACTCGATGTTCTGCGGCCACTGGTCCTGCGGGAAGTCGTTCAACCCGTGGACGGTGCTTCCGAACGACCCGTAGCAGAGGAAACTGAGGATCCAGGGAACGACGATCGGGTTCTCCAGCTTGCGGGCGGCGACGTCGGGCTGGCCGATGATGGCGAGCTCGGCGTACGGTCCGCCTTCGAACAGCCCCTCCATTGCCGCGAGCGTGACCGGCTGATGCTTTGCCACCATCTTGCCGGCGCCGTCACCGGCCGGGAAGGCGACGAGCTGGCTCGAGACGAGCCCGGCGATCACTCCCACGCGCAGGCAGATCCCGGCGTGGCGCGTGTGCTGGCCCAAGAGCGACCAGTAGGCTCCCACGGCGGCCACGACGAACGACGCCGTGACGACCGAGGCCAGCATGTTGTGGGCATACTGCCAGAGCGCCCAGGGGTTGAGGATGTAGGCCCGGAAACTCTCGAGATGGAGCACTCCGTCCTCTCCCAGCCGGTAGCCGACCGGGTGCTGCATGAAGGCGTTGGCGACGATGATGAAGTAGCCCGACATCCAGGAGCCCAGGGTCAAGGCGACGGCTGTCGCGAGATGCCCCCTCGAGCCGAGCCGCTTTTCGCCGAAGAGGAACAGCCCCAGGAACGCGGACTCGAGGAAGAACGCGAAGAGACCCTCGATCGCCAGGGCCTGGCCGACTACTGCGCCAGAGAAACGGGAGAACGCCGCCCAGTTGGTGCCGAACTGGAATTCCATCGGGATTCCGGTCACCACGCCCATGGCGAAGTTGACGGCGAAGATCCGCGCCCAGAAGCGGGCAACCTCGTTGTACGACTCGTTGCGAAGCCACAGGGCGAGCGACTTGAATACCACGATGAGCAGGGCCAGCCCCATCGTCAATTGGGGGAACAGATAATGATAAGTAATCGTAAAGGCAAACTGGATGCGATGCCATAGCACTGCATCGGTCATGACGTGCCCTCCCCAGCGATCCATCCGCTTTGCATCATCGAACTCTTCTAGTTGTGGCGGCCACGAAGAGAATGCAGGTTCCCCATTTCGAGGTTCCGCATCCGGAATCAGGCCTTGTCCCTCGATCGACTCTCGTGAGAAGCGTGCGGTATCTTGAGAAACAGCGAACGAACAGCGAAGGCACCGAGTACAATGAGCAACACCGCGCCCAGCGCAAGGAGCGCCATCTCCGGCGAGCAGGAGGATCACCGGCACCAGCGTACCTGCGACCAAGGTGAGCGAAAGGGCACGGTAAATCTGCTGGTCGCTGTAAATTCGCGCGAGGGTCTCGCGAATTTCCAGGAAGACGAAACCGGTCGGGATCAGGCTGAGTACGGCGAGCACCGCGACGATGGTGCTCAGAGCGGCGGCGGCCCGCGCGTCTCCCGTCAGCACCGAGATGGCGAGCAACTGGGCGCTACCCAACATGAGTGCGGAATTAGCCATGAAACCGCCCAGCCAGCGGGCATCCTTCCAGCCGGGCTGCGAGCACGTGCTGAAGAGCACTCCCTTGTACGCCACGGAGCCGAAGGCCGGCAGGAGACCGAAGACCACCGCCGCCTTGCGAACCCATTCCAGCGCCGTCGACTCGCTCGGCAGCAGGTGGAGCACTTGCGCCGCTTCGACCGCCACGATCAAGGTCAGCGGCAGTGAATAGATGGTGAGGCTCCATGTGCCCAGTGACATGGGCGAGGTGGGCTTGAACACCCGGAGCATGTGATGAAAGCGGAGTGGATCGCCCAGGTCGGCCACCAGCATCACCAGGTCGGTGAGCAGGAAGACCAGCGCGACTGGATACGCCACTCTGGCCACGGGGCCGAATAGCGCAGGCGCGGCCAGCTCGGTGACCGCGGCGAACAGGAAAAGCCCGGTCGTCAGGTTATTGAAGAGCAAGTCCCAGGCGACGAGCCCGTGCCAGCCCGGGACCTTGGTCACGTCCTGGGACAGATAGCCGGGCTCGATCGCCTGCGCCCTGTCGTTCTCCCCCACGTCATGCCTCCTGGAGCAATAGCAATGCGAGAATCACGGCGACCGTGGCCAGCGCGCTGGCGAGGGTCCTGCCGTAATCTGCGAGCATGTGGAGCCACGGGTTGAAGGGCGCATCCGGGAGTCCGTAGACGGCCGGACGATCGACGAGCAGGTAGAACGAATGGAGATCGCTATAGGTCTCGGTGGGCTGTTCGCCGTAAAGGTATGCTCCCGTGACGCCCTGAGCGTGAAGCTCCTGGACCCGGTTCCGTGCCCGCTCGCGGAGCTCGTCGATCGGGCCGAACTGAATCGACGCGGTCGGGCAGGCCTTGGCACAGGCCGGGACGAGGCCGTCCTTCTGGCGGTCGTAGCAGAGCGTGCATTTGTGCGAATGGCCATCGAAATCGCTGCGCGTGATGACCCCGAACGGGCAGGCCGCGATGCAATACGAGCAGCCATTGCAGATGTCGCGCTGGATGTAGACGTTCGCGAACTCGTTATAGATGATGGCGCCCGTGGGGCACGCGTGCTGGCAAGGGGCGGCGACGCAGTGCTTGCAGACGTCGCTCATCATCAACCACCGACCGGCCCCGCCGCCATTCAGCAACTGGTCAAGGGTCAGTTCGTGGCTCGTTGCCGCGGGAAACTCCCCACACCGACTCGGCCCACCCCCGTTCAGCAAATGGTCAAGTGTCAGTTCGTGGCTCGTTGCCGCCGGATCGGCTGCATGTTGGCCTGAGGGCCGTCGATTCGCGGCGAACTGCTCGATGAATTTGACATGCCGCCAGGATGTCGCCGAGAGTTCAGCCGTGTTGTCGTAGCTGTTGCCCGTCCACTCGAGCCCGTCGGCGGCGAGCTGATTCCATTGTTTGCAGGCGACCTCGCACGCCTTGCAGCCGATGCAGACGGTGGTATCCGTGTAGAAGCCGGTGGACGGCTGGGGCTCAACATGACCGTAGCGGAACGGCCAGGTGAGGCGATTGATGATCGCAGCGAGCGGCCCGATGGGCGGGTCGCCGGTCTGTGGCAGATCCGCCAGCTCGAGCTCCTCTAATGCCCATGGGTGAATATCCCTTCCGGCTGGGCCGAGGCGGGCGTATCGGGTATGGGTTTGCGGTTGGGCCAGGTCACGAATGACACGGTCGGTTTCAAAGTGTGCCCGTTGCGCCTTCCAGGCTCGACCTGGCAGGCAAAAGACTTTCCCTCGTGCATGCTCGTGTTCTGCTCGCAGACCAGGGAGGTCAGGTCGTTGGCATTGCCTCCGACGACCTGTCCGGCGAACCCCCAATGGAACGGGAGGCCGACCTGATGGACCACTCGTCCGCTCACGACGAGCGGTCGCATCCTCCTGGTCACCATCGTGCGCACGTCGATGCGGCCCCGCGCCGTGGTGACCGTCACCCAGCCGCCGTGGATGATCCCGCGCTCGGCGGCCAGCTCCGGGCTCATCTCGATGAACATCTCGGGCTGCAATTCGTTGAGCCAGGAATTGAACCGGCTCATCGGCCCGCTCAGGTAGTGCTCGGTGAGCCGGTAGGTGGTGGCCACGACGGGGAACTCGGTCTCGGGCGTATGTGCCAGACGATTGCGAGGTCCCGGGAAGAGGCGCACTCCCGGCGTACACATGTGATTGGGATAGAGCAGGTTGCTGACCGGCGACTCGATGGGCTCGTAGTGCGTCGGCAGGGGGCCGTCCTTGACGCCGGTTGGGGCGAAGAGCCAGGCGACGCCGTCGGGCTTCATGATGAACGGATTGTCGCCGGCGATGGCCGCCATGCCGGTCGCGCCGGCCGACGGGCGATAGTCGGGCGGCTTGCTCGGCTCGAAATCCGGCCGGTCGAGGCCCACCCAGAGACTCTTCTCGGCATCCCACCAAACGAGCTTCTTCCGCTGGGACCAGGGCCGGCCCTCGGGATCGGCCGACGCGCGGTTGAAGAGCACGCGGCGGTTATCGGGCCAGGCGAATCCCCAGTCCGGCTCGAGCGGGTTGTCGGATCGCTTGCGCTGCCGCGCCCGGTTGCGACCCGGCTCGGGGAAGACGCCGCTGTAGATCCAGATGCCGCATGCGGTGGTGCCGTCGCCCTGAAGTTCCGAGAAGCCTTTCAGCAGGCGCGGCCGGCCGGTGCGTGGGTCGATTTCGTCGAGCTTGTAGCCGTTCATCTCCATCAGGATTTTTTCGGCGTCGGCATCACCCGCGATGCGACTGATCGAGCCGTCGGGGAGCCGCGGTTGTTCCTCGTAGTCGTAGTCCCAGGTGAGGTTCAGCAGGGGCTGATCCTTGGGATCGGTCGAGCCGGCGTAGAGCTGCTTGAGCCGCTTGCCGAGGTTGTATACGAACCAGGAATCGGAGCGGCAGTCGCCGGGCGGGTCGATCGCCTTGGTGTGCCACTGGAGCAGCCGCTGGGTGTTGGTCAGCGTGCCGTCGGTCTCCGGATTGGCCGCGGCCGGGAGGACGAAGACCTCGGTCTTGATCTCGGACGGCGGCGGTGCGGCTGGGTCGTTCTTCCAGAACGTGGCGCTCTCGGTCTCGAACCAGTCGGCCACGACGAGCCAGTCCAGGTTACGCAGCCCGGCGCGGTGAAGTCCCGCATTCAGTCCGCCGCCGCCGGGGTTCTGGCCGAAGAGGAAGTAGCCCTTCAGCTCGCCCTGGGCCATGCGGTTGAAGGTCGGCAATTGCGAGTGATCGCGCTCGATGCGGGGCAGCCAGTTGTACCGGAAATCATTCTCGGGTCGCGCGGCGTCGCCGTACCACGCCTTGAGCAGGCTGACGATGTAATCGCGGAAGTGGGACCAGTAGCCGGCGGCCATACCGCTTCGCGCGACGTAGGAATCGAGCGTGTCATGGGCCCCGCTGGCCGCGGGCTGGGGCAGATAGCCGGGCAGGACGTCATACAACGTCCCGATGTCCGTCGAGCCCTGGATGCTGGAATGGCCTCGCATGGCCAGGATACCGCCACCCGGACGGCCGATGTTGCCGAGCAGGAGCTGCAAGATCCCCCCGGCTCGGATCATCTGCGCACCGCGGCATGCTGCGTCCACCCCAGGGCGTAGACCAGGACGCTCGTCCGCTCGCGGCCCGAGTTGGCGCAGAGAAGCTCGGCAACGCGCGTGAACTGCTCCGGCGAGCAACCGCACACCTGGGAGACCATCTCCGGCGTGTACCGGGAGAAATGGCGCTTCAGGATCTGGAAGACGCAACGGGGATGCTGCAGGGTTGGGTCGCGTGGCGGCTGGCCGTTGACTTCGGATGTCGGCTCCGACCGCGATGCGTCGTGCGGCTGGGCGCCGCCGTCGATGGCGTAGCCGTGGATTCCCTTGCGGTTCTCCGGCGAGATGTCCGGGGAGTCGGACCGGTCGGCACCGGGCTCCTCGTCGCGGCCGTCCCGCCTGCCGCGGTCACCAAGCGAGCCCTCGTAGCCCCAGTGTCCGCCCACCGGGTCATAGACGCCGGTTTCCGGGTCGAGACCGCTGAACAGACCGCCCAGGTCCTCGGTGTCCTGGAAGCCCTCCTGGATCAGCGTCGCCGCGTTGGTGTAATGGAGGACGTATTCCTTGAACCAGCGCTCGTGGGTCAGGACGTAGTTGATCATGCCGCCCAAGAACGCGATGTCGGAGCCGGCCCGGATCGGGACGTACAGGTCGCAGAGCGCCGACGTCCGCGAGAAGTGCGGGTCGACGTGGATCAACGTGGCGCCGTGTTCCTTGGCCTTCATGGGCCAGCGGAACCCGACGGGGTGGGCCTCTGCCATGTTCGAGCCCATGAACAGGATGCAATCGCTGTTCGGCAGATCCTGCTGATAATTGGTGGCCGCACCGCGGCCGAGCGAGGCGCCCAGACCGGGCACCGAGGCGGAGTGTCAAGTTCGGGCCTGGTTCTCGACCGAGACCACTCCCAGCCCGCCGCAGAACAGCTTCTTGATCAGGTAGTTGTCTTCGACGTTCAACGTTGCACCGCCGAGCGACCCCATGTTCCTGACCGAATTGAGCGTGCGACCTGCCTCATCGCGCACCGTGAAGTCGGCATCTCTCGCCGCCTTGACCCGCTGGGCGATCTGGTCGAGCGCCCAGTCGAGGGTCTTGGTCTCCCATTTGTCGGAGTAGGGAGCCCGATAGAGCACGGATTTCATGCGATGCGGGTTGAGGGCCAGGAGCAACGCGTTCGAGCCCTTTGGGCAGAGAGTGCCTTCGTTGATCGGGCTACGCGGGTCGCCTTCGATGTCAATGAGCTGGCCGGCCTTGGTGTAGAGGAGCTGGCTGCAGCCAACGGCACAGTAGGGACAGAGCCCGTCCGTGACGGTCGCGCCGCGCAGCCGCGAGGACTTCTCCGCAGTCCGGGGGCTGAGGGGCTGGTTCTGGGGTCGCGACGGTTGCGAGCGGGCCACGAAAGGAAGTTTGAACATGATTACCTCACGACGCGGAATGGGTCAGGTTGTAGGCCGGATCGATCCGGCCGGAATCGGAGTAGACGTTGAAGCGCGCATCGCGGACGAAGCCGAGCAGCGTCATCCCGCACTCGCGGGCCAGGTCGACCGCCAGACTTGACGGGGCCCCGACGGCCCCGAGCACCGGGACGCCGGCGATCGCCGCCTTCTGTACCAGCTCGAAGCTCACCCGGCCGCTGACCAGGACTATCCCGCCCGTCAGCGGGATGCGCCCGGCGAGCAGCTCGGAGCCGATCAGCTTGTCCAGGGCGTTGTGGCGGCCGACGTCCTCCCGGAGCACGAGCAGACGGCCCTCAGCATCGAAGAGGCCCGAGGCGTGGATGCCGCCCGTCCGTGCAAACGCTGACTGGCTAATTCGGAGCGCCCGCGGCAGGCCGTGAATCACCTCGGGCGACAAGCGCGGCAATCCCGGGGTGATCGGGTGGCGGCTCGCCACGCGAACCGCGGCAATCGACCGCTTGCCGCACGCGCCACAGCTCGAAGAGACGAACGAGTGACGGTCGAGTCTGGCCGCGTCCAGGACGACGCCAGGCCGAAGTTTCGCCTCCACGGCGTTCACGCCGGCTCGCCTGATGCTCTCGATATCTGCGGCCCCGGCGATGATTCCCTCGGTGAAGAGAAAGCCAGCCGCCAGGTCCACGTCGTCGCCTGGCGTCCGCATCGTCACGGCGACCGAGGTCGGCGCGGCGTCCGCGGGCTGAGCCGCCAGGCGGATCTCCAGCGGTTCCTCCACCGAGAGCTCGTCGGACGAGGGCACGCAGAGCGATCCGGTCACTCGCCCCACTTCGACGCTCGCAACGCCCGTCCTGCGGCAGATCTTGATCATGATTCCGCCCCCGACGCTGTGATCTCGACGACGACGTGCTTCATCAGCGTATGGTCGGTGTGCGGACTGATCAAGTGGCCGCTCGACAATCACGATGCGGATCGTGATGGGAGCGCAGAGGGCATTTCTCGTGCCAAGTGCGCGTGCTTCGTCGAACTCTGAGAAACTGGTCGGCGTAACTCCCCTCCTTGCCACCGCAAGACCTCCGCGGTACAAGTGTTGCAAGGACGCTCCCTCGTTATTTGTGATACTCCTTGTCCAGGTAACTAGCGGAGGCCCCAGTCATCGTGCGTCTGGAGACAGACCAGGCGGCCGAATGCGGGTGACGCATCCTCGATTAGCGGGCGCTTTTGATCGCAGTCTCTCCGTGCCCATCCCACACACGGATCAACCAAGGAGACTTCCCATGTCCAAGTTGCAGAGGCGTGAATTCCTGGCGGGTGCGGGGCTCAGCGCCGCGGCTGCCGCGGCGCTGGCGAGCCCGAGGGCTGCCGAGGCCGGCGATCCGAGCTTCATGAACAACGTCCCGGACCCGCTACTCGCGGGTGAAGAGCTGCCGACATTCAAGTTCGAGCTGGAGAAGTCGAAAGGGAAGATCAGCGACGGCAGCGAAGCCAGAGAGGCCACGGTCAAGCAGCTTCCGATCTCGAAGGGGATCGCCGGGGTTTCGATGACGCTGGCCCCGGGCGCCATGCGCGAGCTCCACTGGCATGCCACCGCAGCCGAGTGGGCGTTCGTGGACAAGGGACGAGTCCGGACGACCGTCCTCGGCCCGGGGGGGTACACGGAGACGAATGACTTCGAGCCGGGGGACGTGTGGTATTTCCCGCGCGGCCACGGCCACATGCTGGAGTGCCTCGGCCACGAGCCGTGCCACTTCGTCCTGATCTTCGACAACGGCTACTTCTCCGAGTTCGGCACTTTCAGCATCACCGACTGGATGGGCCACGCTCCCAGCGCGCTGTTGGCGAAGAACTTCGGCCTCCCCGAATCGGCCTTCGATGGGTTCCCGAAGAAGGAGGTGTATTTCGCGCGGGGCACGGTGCCGCCCAAGCGGGCGGCTGACCCGCTCGCGGGCCCGAAACAGCCGCCATCGACGCACAAGTGGCAGCTCCTCGCCAACGACCCGCGCGTCAACAACAAGGGAGGCCGGCTGTGGCTGGTCGATTCCACCAAGTTTCCCATCTCCAAGACCATGGCAGGCGCGGTCCTCGAACTCGAGCCCGGTGCGCTGAGGGAGTTGCACTGGCACCCCAGCGCCGACGAGTGGCAGTACATCCTCGAGGGTAAGGTCAGCATGACACTGTTCGGGTCGGGCGGGCGCTACCGGACGGAGACGTTCGAGAAGGGTGACGTCGGTTTCTCCCCGCAAGGGTACGGGCACTCGATCGAAAACGTTGGCGACGGGAAGTGCCGCGTCCTCATCGGGTTCAACTCCGGGGTCTACGAGGAGATCGATCTGTCGGAATGGATCGCCGGCAATCCGCCCGACGTGCTCGCCACCAACTTCGGTAGGCCGGCTTCGCAGTTCGAGCGGTTCCCCCGCCGCGACGTGTTCATCGCGTCCAAGGATGGGACTTGAAGGTCGACGTTCTCGAATGGGGTCGCCCGGCAGCTCAGTGCAGGGGAGGAATCGCAAACGCCCCGAAGGCACGTTCCGCGAGACCCTGGCATCCGGAAAAATCGTCACGACTGGCATTTTTTGCTGAAGGCAGTGCGCAAGGTCGACGATAACGAAGATGTGTCAATTCGCGGCCGCGGTCCCGCGCCAAATCGCTCGTTTCAGAGCAAATGGTAACATCCACGCAGGCGAATAGGATCGCACATCCCAGCCCGTTTCCCACCCGGGATATAATTCAGATCTTTGTCCTCCTGCGATCCAGAACCTGGCCCGATCGGTGCGGCTCTCCGCGATAAGTCGGACAGGTGGGAATCCCAATGGTTCGGATCATCGATTCCGGCAGGTCTCGCTGGCTTTCGATGATGACCCTGGTCTGGACGCTCGCTGGCTGGTGCGGTGGCGCCATGGGCCAGGGGGGATCGCCGCCCATTCCGCCGGTTGACGCCCTGCCACCGACAGCCGTTTCTCCTTCGAATGTCCAGCAAGAGCTGCTCGATCGCCTCCAGAGGATGGAGCAACGTCTCGACGAGGTGACGAAGCAGAACGCAGAGCTCTCACACGAGGTCGAGGAGCTCAAGTCTGCGAATCGGAACCAGAGTCAGCCGTTCCCTCCTACATCCATCGATCCGCGGCCCGACGTGGGCGAGGGCGGCGGCTTCGTCGGCGGGGGCGGAACATCGTACTCGATATCGTCGTCACTCGGGGGTGGGTCGGCATCCGGCGGCGGCGACCCGACGACGACCGGGCGCGCCCAGGTCATTGGAAATCGGCAACTCGGCAAGTTATCGCTGGCGGGCGGCTACTACGACTACGCCAACGACGGGCTCCGGTGGGGTACGGACGACGACGAGTTCAACTTCGGCATCCGTGCGATGCAGCAGCTCGACGCGCGGATCTATGCAAACCCGAATCAGGATTATGCCAGCAGCGGCATCACGAGCCCTCGGACCCGCGTCTACTTTTACGGGCACCTCACCAGGCCATTCTCATACGAGTTCTCATTCCAGGAATCCTTCGGCAGCCTCAATTTGCTCGAATGAAGCCCAGATGGTCGACGTCGGCTTCAACTGGTATCTAAACAAATTCCTCAAAGTGTACTTCGACTGGGAGTATGCGATGTTCGGCAGCCCCGCAAGGAACGGGAGAAGTTCCGCTTCAACGAGCACGCCGAGCGGCTGCGGGAGATCTGGGATTGAACGGCTCGATCTTCACGGTTCCCACGGGGAACCTCGCGGAGACTTCCAACTCCCCGCCCAGTGCGTTCACGATGCGGCGCAGGGTCGAAATTTGCATGTCGGATTGCTTCTCCAGCTTCGACAGGCTCGGTTGCTTGATGCCCAGCGCGTCGGCGACTTGCCGCTGGCTCTTGCCCGCCTGCTCACGGATTTCACTGAGCAGCAACTCGTCCAGGAGCTCCCCCGTGCGAGCAGCCGCACGGTCACGCGTCTTTTTCGTAGTCGTGCGCTTGACCAGTTCGTCGAATGATTTAGCCATGCTACTTTCCCTTGCCTTTCTTTCGCGCGGCGATCTTCTTTAGGTGCTCGTCGTATAGGGCGTCCGCCCTGGCGATCAGTTGCTTGTAGAAGCGCTTCTGGCTGACGCCGGACTTGTTGCCGCCCAGAAGCAAGATTGCCGACCGATCGGGATCGAATGCGAAAGCGACGCGCAACACCTGATCCCTCGTGTCCGCCCGAAGTTCTTTCATGTTGGAGTGCTTTGAATCGTTGAGCGTGTCCGCATGCGGTCGCCCGAGTTGCGGACCCAACAGCCTCAGCAAACCCTACCTTGGCGATGAGTTCGACCTGCGCGTCTTCGCCCAGATCGGCGAACCAGTCGTCGAACTCGGCCGTCGTCGCTACTTCCCACATGCCGCAAGTATAGCTTAAAGGCTATGATCAGTCAATAGACTTTGCGCTATGTATAGAAGACGACGACGACGAAGAGACTCTAAAAGAACGCGCGTTGCAACCTGGACTTGGAGGTAATGAGATGGTGAACGAGCCTGAGGGCTTTAGAAGGGAACGGTCCACATTAGCTCGACGGTCGGGGCTGGGTTGATGCCTGGCGGGGAGACCGGCGGAATTTGGGGGCGGGTGTGGCGCAAGATGCGATTAACGAGCAGGAAGTCCAGAGTGTGGACAAAGGTTCCTGGCACCTTTTTCGCGTCCCAAGACAATGACCCTCGTCGCTCTCACGGCCTTTGCATCCGAAGACACCCGGTCGCGCGCGATGGGGGGTGACTTCGATCATTTCCTCGTTAAACCGATTCCGAGCTGGATCCGCTCACGGTTTTGCAAACACGTCGGCGGGCAGATCGGCCAGGCCGACTTTCGTGGCCCACGACTGGGCCTGCTCGGGCTTTCCCCACTCTTTGTACAGCCTCACCACCTGCCCGGCCGCTTCAAGCAGCAAGACCTTGCTTGCGGCGGGCATCTTCGCCTCGCGGAACTTGAGCCCCTCGTAGCCGGCGACGACGAGCGGCTCGGCTTCCGCGTGTCGACCCTCTTCCAAGATCGCCCCGCCGAGCAGACTCATCGTCAAGAATCGCCGCCAGTCGTCGGGGATCGCCTTCTCCCGGATTGCCAGGCAGGTGCGCAAGAGCGGCTCGGCCTCGGAGCCCTTCCCCTGTTTCAAGAGGTTGCGGCCGAGGTCGACAAGGTCGCTGCCAAGCACTGGGCTGTCGGGCTTCTCGCGCGCACGGCGGAGGGCCAGATTCTCGCGCCGTAGGACCTCGGCTTCGGGCCAGCGGCCTAGCGCCTCGTACGCACCGGCGAGCGACACGCGGCTGGTGAGCGTGTCGGGGTGGCCGGGGCCGAGTCTCGACTCACTCGCTTTGAGCGTCGCCTGGTGCAGGCCGATGGCGTCGGCGTACTGGCCGGCCGATTGATACGCGCTCGCGAGCTGAATCCGGCTGATGAGCGTGTCGGGGTGGTCGGGGCCGAGCTTTGACTCCTTCTGCCCGAGCGTCTCGGCGTGCAAGCGGATCGCGTGGGCGTACCGGCCGGCGGAGTGGTAGACGCTGGCGAGATTGCTGCGGCTGGCGAGGGTGTCGGGGTGGTTGGGCCCGAGCGCTAGCTCCTTCTGACGGAGCGTCGCCTCGAGCAGGGGAATCGCGTCGTCGTTCCGGCCGGCGAGGGAGTAGACCGCGGCGAGGTTGTTGCGGCTGGTGAGCGTATCGGGGTGGTCCGGGCCGAGCTTTGACTCGCGCGCGTCAACCACTGCGCGAAGCATCGCAATCCCCTTGTCGGCCCGGCCGATGGCGGTGTATCGCCAGCCGAGGCAGTCTCGGGTTTCGAGCGTGACGTCGTCATCGAACCCGAGCACTTCGCGCTGCCGGGCCAGCGCCTGCTCCAGGAGCGAGAGCGCCTCGGCGTGCCGGCCGGCGTACCACACCGCCGCGGCGTGACGCGTCGCACTGCGGAGGGTCTCGCCGTGCGCTGGCCCGAGCGCTTTCTCACGCGTTTCGAGCGCTTTGCGGTGGGATTCTTCGGCCTTCTGGTACAGCCCCAATCCGAGGTACGACCGGCCCAGAGCGTCAAGCAGTGCTCCCTGGCTCTGGGCCGAACCGGCGAACCCTTGCTCGAGCGCTCTTGCCGCCTGATCGAGCACGTCGGCCACCTTGGCGTCCTTGCCGTCAACCGAGGGGTCGGGCTTCTTGAGCGCGTCGACCATGAAGTCGCTCACGGCCTCGGCCTCTTTGCGCGACAGTTCCGACAGGACCAGGGCGGCCCGGGCTGCATCGCCGGCCTGGCGCGCCTGGCCGAGCGCGTCGAGGGTCGCGCCATTGGCAAGCTTGAGCGCCGCGTTTGACTGGGCCTGCTGGACGGCCAAGGCCGTCAGCCCGAGCAGGCCTGCCAGCAAGGCCGCCGCCACCGCGGTCACGCCCGTGCGGTGCCGGGTCAGCCAGCGGCTGAGGGCGCGCGTCCAGGGCTCGCGGTAGGCCGAGACGGGCTCGTTGGCCATCCACCGCTCGACGTCGTCGGCCAGCGCCGTGCACGACGAATAGCGATCCTCGCCCTTCACGGCCATCGCCTTGCAGCAGATGGCTTCGAGGGCGCGGTCGATCGCCGGGTCGATCTGCCGTGGCGGGAGGAACTCGCCGCTCTTGACCTTGCGGAGGACCTCGCGTACCTCGCCGTCGAACGGGGGCTTGCCGGTGATCACGCTATAGAGCGTGGCGCCGAGCGAGTACACATCGGAGCGCGGCTCGAGCCGGTCGAGGTCACCCGCGGCCTGCTCGGGGCTCATGTAGGCCGGCGTTCCCATCGCCGTGCCGGGGAGTGTCTCGGCGCTGCCGGATGCCGAACCGGGCATGAGCGCCTGCTCGGTTGGATCGTGCGACGGCTGGACTTCGCCGATGTGCTTGGCCAGTCCCCAGTCGACGACAAGGGTCTCGCCGTGCCGGCCGACGATGATGTTGCCGGGTTTGATGTCCCGGTGGAGCACGCCGTGGCTGTGGGCATATTCAAGGGCATTACAGACGTCGAGGAAGCGGCGCAGTAGTTTGCGCAGCTCGAGCGAACGGCGGCCCGGGTCCAGCTTGAGCGTGGTATCCGCGTGGAACTGATCGATTGCCTCCTGGAGGTTGTCGCCGCGGATGAGGCGCATTGCGTAGTAGGGGCGGCCGTCGCCGTCTGACCCGAGCGAGTAGACGGGCACGATCCCCGGGTGTTCGAGCCCGCCGGTGATCTCGGCCTCGGCCAGGAAGCGCATGCGGCTGACAGGGTCATCGGCGTGGCGGTCCAGGAGCTGCTTCAGTGCCACCTCGCGCTTCAGTTCCTTGTCGAGCGCTACGAAGACGGCCCCGAGCCCGCCGCGGGCGTGCGGTCTCAGGACGCGAAAGCGCTCGCTGCCGGCCGCGGTGGTGCGGAGTGTGAAGGTGGCGTCGCGGTCGTTGGCGTCGGCTCCCGAGTTGCCGCTGATGTGGACGATTGTGGCGTCGATGCCTGACCCTTCAGCGGGCAAATGGTCTGCCTGGGTCGTGCTGTTCAGGTCGAGCGTCGCAGGGCTCTTGGCGGGGTCATGGCTGTGGGTGGCGAGGTGCTCGGCAGCGAGGGTCTCGAGCTGGGCGCGGCGCGTGGGGCTCAGGGCCCCTTGCTCGGTGAGGATCTCGGCCATCGGGCGATCGGACGCGGTCCATGTGTCGAAGGCGGTGAGAAGCTGGTCGCGGGCGACGATGCCGTTGTCGAGCGCGAGCAGGCCGAGGAGCAGGTCGCGGGGTGCATCAGGGCGGCGTGGCATCGGCACGGCTCCGGGCGCCTCCGGCCGCCGCGGGAGCGGGCGGAACGCGGGGGTGATTGGTCATGATAAACGGGGCGCGGGGTGGAAGGGAAGCGTTGGTGAGGAGCGGTCGGTGCCGTCGGGCGAGGGTGCGGGACGTGCCCGCAACAGGAGGCGCCAAGGGCTGAAATGCGCACGAGCAATCGCCACGCTCGGGTCTCCTGGTGTGGTTGGCAGAGTTCACCCAATCCGCGCGTGCGCGTCAGCATTGCAATGCTTGTCTTTGTTTTTCGGCGATCGACCGAAAACGAGGGGTGAAAACGGCTGCCGCATTTGCGCGGGCGTCAGCAGGCCTGCGGGGTACTGCTCTGATCTTTTTCGTTGCAGGCGCTCACCACTGTGTCTAGACTAAACGGCTGATTCGCCTGTCCTTCACAAAATCTTCACTTTCACTTGTGTTTTGGCGCGGGGCGTGCAGACAATGGAAAGAGAGCAAATCTTTTCGTATCCGCTCCTCTCAAGGAGGATGGTTACATGATGATGGGCGAGCGGACGCCGCGGGCCAATGACGACAATGTCTCTGAATGCCCTGCGAACGAGAATTGGCCTACCAACGGTGTAAATGGAACCGCAGGGAATCACCACTCGCCCAAGGAGGGGCCAATGCAACCTAAGCTTCCGGTAGATGCCTGTTCTCTAGAAATGACGAAGCAAGCGCTGCTGCGCACTCGAATTACTATGCTTCCCCTTGAGCCCAAAGAGTTCCAGCGATTGGAAGATGCCCGCTGGGCGCGCCAGGATCCTGACGTGTCGGTTCGGTATCTCGGCGAATTCGTCGTGCCCTATGAGCGCAAGATTGTTGCCCATGGCAATGACGCAGCGCTGGTCCTCGCTGAAGCGGCACAAAATACGGGGCGTCCCGCGGAGGAGCTCCCCTTGGTGGGCGTTGTCGACCCACTCTTGGACATGCCCCGCTAAGAAGCGGGGGTTTTGCTCGCGAGGCATCCTCGAGGCATGCCGGATATCGTTTGCAGCTCGTTGATAATCGGACGGGCATAAAAGCAAGCCGCCCGTTTCCTGTAGTGGCGAAGTTTGCGAGCCAGCGATCACAGCATCCGCATCTCGAGCTGGCCGCTGTGTTGGGGATGAATTTCCTGACAGACAACAAGCTCCGGATGGAAATGGATGGTACTGGAGTCGATCTGGTGGGGTACTTTTCTATTCCATGAATGAAGGTCGGCCTAGAAAGATGGGCTCGAACGTGAGAAGGTCAACGAACCTCGAGCGTTCAGAGGGGAAATGCCACCGCGATATACGGCAGGGTCGTTGACACGGACGCGGGCCATCGTCGTGGGTGGAACTCCTGGCGTGATCGGCCGGAGTTGCCTGAACTGAGGCCGCGCGTCGAGAATGCAATGTATGTCCTGTTCTTTCAGCGGATGGCTGCTGGACGAATTAACCTGAAAATAGGTCTGACGCCGAGGACACCAACGAAACACAGCGCCCAGACGAGTATGAACAGGAAAAGACTCCGAGCTCCTTCCAAGGCCCTCGCCCCGGCGCAGATCACGGCGACGGCGGCCGTAAAGGTCATCAGGCCCCGAATCGTGAACCTCAGACCTTCGGGCTCTTGTCTTGCAGACTGACCGGGGGCGTCCTGTCGTGCAAATCTGACCCCGAACCACCGCACCACGAGCAAGGACGCCGTGGTCACAATGATCGTGATGGTGCTGATGCCCAAGACCCCCCGTCTCCCGTCGGAGGGGACCGGTGCTTCCAGACTCGGCGCCCCAGCGACCAGCCCAGCCAGCCGCATCCACGGTCTCGCCTCGGAAACCGCCCCCCACAGGGAGAGCAGGAGCGCTTGGCAGAGAGCCGAGGCGATGAAAGGCACGACGGGAATGTGCCCCAGCCCGAACGGCGTTCGGAGTTGGATGCGTGCCAAGACGCTGGTAACGACCCCGAGAGCGACATGGGCCACCACCAAAATCTGGAGCCTTCTGTCACCTAGCATAAGCGTAATCTTACCGTGCGGTGCTGCCGACACTCATGAATCCAGGTCGTCCTATTGGCCTGATTGTAACCAACAAGGCGTCCGGAAATGCGACGAGTTCGGCACCGAGCACTCACAGGGTCAAGTTATCGCAGCCAGAAGCGTTCCTGTTAGTTGAAACGACACTTCCCTTCGCGATCTTCTGTTCCAATCCGCACGACCTCGCATGTGGCACGTCCCTTGTGGAGGTGGCATGATGGGAGTGCTGCGTCGTGTCTCGGCTTTCGCACCGTCAACCAGACGAGGCTCATCATGAAATCCGACATCGCCGAAAGACTCATCGAGGACTTCGAGCGTGGCTTGATGTCGCGCCGGCAGCTCGCAGCCCACTTGATAGGGCTTGGAGCCGCATTGGCGGCGACTGCGCGTGCGGCGGAAGCCGGCCAGGGCGATACACCGGCGCCGACCTTCCAGGCGACCGGGCTGAATCACATCGCCCTGGACGTTGCCAGTGTCCCGAAAGCGCGTGACTGGTACATCAAGCACCTGGGGCTCAAGGTCCTCAGAGAGAGCGGCGAAGAGAACTGCTTCCTGGGCGGCGGCGATAAAGACTTTTTCCTGACGCTCTTCCGTGGCGAGAAGCCGGGCCTGAACCATTATTGCTACACCATCCGCGATTACAATGCCGACAAGGCCGAAGAGAAGCTCAAGGCCGCCGGTCTCAAACCCCGGCGCGAGGGCGACCGGCTCTATTTCCCCGACAGCGACGGCATCACCGCCCAGATCGCCGGGTCGTGAGTACCAAACCGGCGCCGGCGGCGAACGGACAGCGGTTGGCGGTCTTCGCCGCCGTCGCTGTTCACGAAAGCCTGATTTCAGGGGGATTGGAGCGGCCAATCGCTGAGGAAGAACGCGCGTCGGGCGCAGTTCTCGATAATGGGGTACGCTGTCGCGCACTGGGTCAAGAGGGCGTAGTCTCTGCTCAAGGGGCGACTCATGCGAACCTGGATCATCGGGAGCGGCGCCGAATGCGACGTCGTCGTCGCGCGAGCAACCGTATCGGGCCGCCACTGCCGGCTCACGGAAACGGGCGATGGCGGTTATCTGCTCCGCGACCTCGGCGCGTCGAATGGAACCTATGTCAACGGCACGCGAATCACGGCCGAAACGCGCGTCACGGCTGACGATGTGATCACACTGGGAGCAACCGTGCCCATGCCCTGGACGATGGTTGCCGCCTCGCCCGGCGCGCGAGTCGTCCGCATTGGCCGGAGCGCTGACAATGACATCGTCCTCGACGACCCGAGGATCTCGACTCACCACGCCCGGCTTATCATCTCAGGGTCTCAAGTTTTGATCGAAGACCTCGGTTCCTCCAATGGAACCTTCGTCAACACGCCGGACCGGAAGGCCACTAACGCGATACCGCTGGCGGAAACGGACATCGTCTCGTTCGGATCGCTCACGGTGCCGGCAGCGCGGCTCTTGAACGCGCAGATTCCGCCTGTTAGAGAAGTCCCCTTTACTCCGCCGGTTGTAGACCCAGAGCCGGCCGCCACGCAAGTGGTGACGCACGCTGGCACGTCACGGCGCGCGATCGACTTCTCGCTTTTGGCGTTGCTGGCGCAGTCTCCGATCATCGCCGTGGTGATCGTCATCGCTTCGGGCCGTCGCCCCGCCGAGGCGATCACCAGTGACAACTGGACCATCGTCGGCGGAGCGATTGCGGACGTGGCTTTTGCGCTCAGCCTGGCGGCGATCTGGCTCGGTGGCACGCTCGCCGCTTGGCCGGCGGCTTCTGGAAGATTGACGGCCAGAGGCGACTCGTCGACCGCAACGCATCCCGCTTCCCTCGGCGCGAATCTCCTCGTGCTCGCAGCGTTGTGTGTCGCGCAGTGCTTCGTCTTGCTGTTGATCGTCCATGCGGGAAGCGGATTGAAGGGAGCCTGGCTGGCTATGCTCGGAATACTCGTCCTGGCGTCGGCAGTCGGCCTGTCGCTCGGGCTGTTCGCGTTTCGAGCCGCCCCGAATCGGACGTGGGCTGCGGGCGCGCTTGTGCTCGCCTTTGCGGTGATGGTCGCGGCCGGTGGGTGGATTTGGCCACTGGCCGGAGCGAACCAGGTCCTTCAAGTCTCGTCCGCGCTCATGCCCACGCGATGGGCGTTCGAGGCGTTGCTGGAGCTCGAGGCCGACGCACGCATGCAGCCGTCGCTGCCGGACGGGGCGCAATCTGCGCCGAGCGACATGGTCGAGCCGTTTTTCACGGCGCAGGGTGAACGGATGGGCCCGGAGGCCGACTCGCTGGCTCTTGGGGCCATGCTGATCAGCCTCTCGTCGCTGGCCGCGTTCCTGTTCGCGACATCGAGGCGTGCTATTTCGTCAGTTGCTTCAAGTGCCTGATGCGGTCGTAAGCAGCGGGATGCGAGCGCAGGTGATTCTCCACGGGCGAGAACCCGCTCGCCGTTTCGGGCCCGGCACGCTTATCGCTCGCGAGGTCCTGGGGCTTGGCGCGACCGTGCTCAAACCCGTGGTCCTTGGCGTAACGGTCGAGTATTCGGAGATACTTCAGACGGTCGTGTTCGGAACGGCCGAACTGCGCCATTTGCCGGTACACCCAGGCATCGGCGGCGAGCTCGAGATTGTCGGGATACCCGAATGGGATGATCAAGAAATACATCTTCTGGAGCGTGCCGTCACCGAGCTGTCGGACGCGCTTGTCTTTCAGACAGTTGATTGCATGCCGAAGCTCGACATGAGCGATCTCGTGCAGGAGTGCGAACTCCAGCAAGTTCGGCTCTTCCTCCGGAATTAGCTCGAGCAGCTTACGACTGAAGTACACGTACCGGCCGGGGTGTGAAAACACATTGGGTACTTCCGAATCGAGAACAAAGAACTGGTATCGAGCGCCTTTGAGCGCCAGCCGGGCGAGCAGCGGCTCGGCCACTTCCTTGACGCGCCTCAGGCCGGACCCTGAATCCAGCGGGTTGAACTTTAATATGAGGCTGTTCAACTCCGCGCCAAGCTGCTGTTCGTGTTCGGTCGTCAGATCGTCCAGGGGCCACTGCTTGACCAGCGCATCCTGACTCCAGAACTTGTCGCTTTTCCATTGCGACGCGGACATGGCAACGTTCTTGTCAGCGGGGGGCGGCGATGCGGGCACCGATGGCGGCGGGCCGGACGACGTCTCTTGTCGCGCCGGGACCGCTGGGACAGCGGCAGCCGGGACGGCAGCGGCGGTCGATGTGTGCGATGCGGTCTGGTCCGTCTGTTGTGCCGGGGCCGACGATGCCTCGGCCGTTTGTGCCGGCTTCGCCGCCGCAGTTGGCGGAGCCTCTGGCTTCGGGTCGGCGTGCGCCGGTTTCGAGGAGGCTATCCCGGAATCGGGCCTCGCCGCGTTGCCCGCGGCGGTGCGCGGACGCCTGGCCATTGCCAGTGATTCGCGATACGCCTGACCCCGGCGGTGGACGAGCCATGCCGAGCCGGCCACGAACGCGCTGAGCAAAACACCGACAATAGTGGGTCGGATCAACACGGCTGAACTCCCGGACGTGTCATTTCCCCGGATCCTTGACCTCGACAATGAGCTTGTTGCGATGTTCCAGGAGGGCCGTGTAAAGCTTTGGATAGATAGTCCTCTCGTCGGGCGAATCGGCGCTGGCAAAAGTGAGATTGTGCCGTAGCATGAAGCGCCGGAAATCGTCGACCGTCGTCCCGTTGTAGCTGTCGATTTCTGCGAGCACTCGCTGAATCTCGACCGTTTGGAAAAGCCGAGCCGTCCGGCCAAGGTGCTTGAGCTGTTCGCGGGCTTCGTTGGCCTCCCTCAGGTGTTCCGGCGCGGACAAGTGGGGCGACGATCGCACCTTGTCCTCGAGGTCCTTGACAGCATTCTCAATATCTACGATCGCGCTGTCCTTCCATTTCCCGTCGAGTGCGAGCTCCAGAGCATTGTCGACCGCGTGCTCATATGCGCGACGGAGCGCGGCAAAACTCGGAACGCGAAAAGCCACAACCCAGTTGTCGCCTTTGAGCAAGAGCCGGTTCATCGAGAATGTGTCTCCTTTCTTGGGAAGCCTGAAGGGGATGCACCGGATGATGTCTGGGTCGAGCGGCACGTTGGCGAAGCGGGAAGCGGAATCGGAAACCTTGGGGTCGAGCAATTCCCACAGCTTGGCGTTGAGCGCGCTGGCATTGAGCACGTCGATCGCTTCAGGATTGTTGTGAATGCGATCCTCGATCTTTCTGTAGTTTTCGGCGTTCTTTGCCCGCTCGGCACTGCGTTGCGCGGCGTATTCCAGGCTCTCGTTCTTGGCGAGATTCAGCATGTAGTCGTTCAGCATCATGAACGTTTGGGTGTTGATCTGGTCTGCAACGGCCGTTCGCTCGTTGTAAAGACCGAGGCCAGCGGCTGCGACTCCAACACCTCTCAGGTAATCGCCCTCGGGTGTCGAGGCCGCACCGATGAAAGGGTACTGTGCGCGCGTGGTCGCGGCCGAGAAGACCAAGGCAAGCATCGCGACCGAGAATGTTCGCATCATGGGCGAGCTCCATCGAAGCGTCATTGATTCTCGTGACATGACATCCTCACTTGACCCTGAGCTGAAACCGCTGCTCACCAATTTGGAACTGCGCCATTGACTCGACCGTGATCTGGGGCATTCGCAGCCAGAGACCGTTGATGGTTTTGTTGTGCTCTGCGTGCCAGGATCCCTTGTCTTTCCGATAGAGCCGCACGTGTCGCGGCTCGCAGAATGGGTCATCGGGCCGGCAGAGGGGGCAAGCCGGGTCCGAGCCGATCCAGTATTCGTTCTTGGTGAGTAGCATTCGGTTGCCGGAATCGGGGCCGAGCAGCTCGGTGACAGCCGCGGGGCGGAATGGGCTTGTTCCCTCGGACCAGCCTTCGGTCTGGCTGAACCGACCTTCCTTCGGGAGCTCGTCGAGTGTCTGCTCGGCAGTGGTGTGGGCGGCATCAAACCGGTAACGGCCGTTGCCGACCAGGAATTCTGCCTTGTCGGCGAGCAGGGTCTTGCTCACGCGGACGTAAAGGCCGTGAGTGCTTTGCAGGTCGGTGACAACCCAGCGGTGAATCCCGCCGACCACTTGATGGGTGATCTCGACGTGGCGTGCCGAGATCCGGCCGTCCATCGGGATGGTCAGGTCTCCTTCCGTGCGGCCGATAATGAACCGATGGTCGCGAATGCGGATGACCTCGCCGTCGGTCTTGCCGTCGTCAAATATAGTGAGCAGGGCGATGGGGGGGCGGATGGTCGGGCGGAAGGCGCCGGCGGCCCGCGCGGGGGGTTGAACGGGGGCGGGAGGCGCCTGTGCCAGGGGCTCGATCGAGACGGCCGGGCCGGGCTGCCGAGCCTTGTGACTGGCGAGCAGCGCGTGTCGTATCTCGTCATCGGTCTCGAGCACGGTGCCGGCGCGCTCGATTGGCTGATGCGCGACGGAATTTCGCCCCGGCGTCTGAGGAACCGGCTCGATCAAGGTGCCGGAATGTTCTTCCGGCGGGCGGGGGGGTGCCGGTCTTGGAGTTTGTGACATGCTTTGTGGTTCCTTCTTGATTGAGGTTGGAATGCCGGCGACATCGCTTTGACGCGCAATCTCCGCAATTCGGACCTTCTCTCAATGCTTGGTCGCCTGCCCCTTGTTTTTCGGTGGGGCAGTCGGGGTCATTTTCGCGGGACGCGTTTTCTTCTTCGGTGCGGCGGTCTCGGGCGCGTAAGCCCTCTTGGCTTCCTTGATCGTTTCGAGAGCTTTCTGAAGATTCTTCGAGGGCCCGAGGTGTTCCGCCGCTTTTGTCGAGCGGCTTAACGCGGCCAGAGCATTCGTCACGGAGGGATCGGACCGTAGTTTTCGATATTCGCCCAGCGCGATGTCGATCAACGGCGTGAGCTCATCGGTCGCCCTGAGAAAGTCGGACCACTTTGCCTTGAAGTCCTTCACGAGCTCGTCCTTGCGCCCGGCCGGGATTTGCTGGGCCCGGATCGCCTCGACCGTGCGCGAGGCGTTGTCGCGTTCCTGGGTAAGTTCGTCTCGGAACGCCTGGGCCGCCTGATAATCCAGCTTCTCCTGAGAATTGGCCCTCGCCCCATTCGGCATCTTTGAGAACACCGCGTTGGCCTCGTCGACCCGGGCCTTCATCTCGATGTAGGTCGCCTCCGCATCGGCCAGCAGCATCGCGTTGCGCAGGGCCTGCGCGAACATGTTGAAGGGCTGCGCCATAGTGGCGATAAGCGGTCTGACTTTCTCGAACTTTTCGAGGATTTCGGTTTCCGATGCGAGGACGAAGTACGCGCCTGCTCGCGAAAGACCGCGAGTGTTGAGCTTCTCTTCTGGAGAGCCCTTCACGTATGGAGTTGCAGGCGGCTGACTCGCCGTTTCGCCGAGTAACTTTGCGGCTACGGCGCTTGGCTCCGGAGCCCTGTCACTGACGGGGATTGCGGACTGAGTCCGGGCCACCCGGAAGCCCAAGACGAAGTGCCGTTGGTGGGGGTCCCTCCCCTCGAATCGTGTCCACCACGTCTTTCGCTGCGGGCTGCGCCAGCCGCTCCCTCGTGCGACTCTGGTCGACATTCGATCTGGTCCCTGCGGGTCGTCCACCGGCGACCGCTGGTAATAGTCAAATGCGAACCCGTCGTAGCACCACTCAAAGACGTTCGCGTGCATATCGTACAGCCCAAACTCGTTGGGACGCTTTTTGCCGACCGGGTGAGTGCTGCCGTTTGAGTTTGCTCGAAACCAACCATATTCAATCATCGGGTCGCCAGGGGGGAACTTCCCCGACCTTCCCGCCCGGCAAGCATATTCCCACTCCGCCTCGGTCG
Source organism: uncultured Planctomycetota bacterium (assembly GCA_963823665.1). Taxonomy (GTDB): domain Bacteria; phylum Planctomycetota; class Planctomycetia; order Isosphaerales; family Isosphaeraceae; genus CAVXHV01. Next base: position 514,944 of record CAWGMQ010000005.1, on the reverse strand, counting down.
GCAGCCGGTAACCGGGCCCTTTCCGGTCCGGAATTCTCACGTCTTCGCCGTTGACGAGGTAATAGGGAGCTAGACCCTCTTTCCTGCTCAACGCGTTGGAGAATGCGATTGCATCAAGCCATGAGACTTGCTCGACCGGATACTCACCGGTCGGCTGGCCGGCGACGACGTCCTTTCCGTCGCCCGTCGGCGAGAAAAAGCTCGGGTTTTTCCCGATCACTGCCTCGTATTGCGCCTGTGTCACCTCGGTGACGCAAAGGAAAAACGGCGTGCTGATTCGCACCTTGTGCTCGGGCAGCTCCTCCGGAGGAGAGTTGACATCGGGCGAACCCATCATGAACTCGCCAGCGGGGATCAGGGCGAGCTTCATATCGATCGTGTTGGTCGACACCGGCGGCGGCTTAACAGCTGGTGGCAGGGTTAGCGCGCCGGCATCTCTCGTCTCGCCTAACGGCTGTGAGGTTTTCGATTCCTTCGGCAACGGTAGTGCGGGCGTCACTTTTCCTGACAGATCCTTGGTTCTCGTCGCGCAGGTTGAGAGCCACACGGAAGCCCAGGAAGTAACTCTTGTTCTCGGGTGCGAACCGATAACGATTCGCTGATCTGCATTCGCGGGGCTCCGAGTCCCAACTGCCCCCACGAAACACGCGGTTCGGAGCGCCGGAGGCTCCAGTCGGGTCATCTTCGGGCGCCTTTTTGTAATAATCCTCGTCCCAACCGTCGGAGCACCACTCCCAGACGTTCCCATGCATATCATACAACCCGAGGTCGTTAGGTCGCTTCTGGGCGACGGGATGAGGGCTGCCACCCGAGTTCCCGCCGAGCCATCCGTATTCGACCACGGCCGGGGCGTCGTTGCCGAACGAGAACCTGGTCGTCTTGCCTCCCCGGCAAGCATATTCCCATTCCGCCTCGGTGGGCAGCCGGTAGCCGGAGCCTTTCCGGTCCGGAATCTCGACCTTCTCGCCGTCGACTCTGTAATAGGGCGCGAAACCATCTCTTTTGCTCAAGGCGTTGCAGAATCGGACAGCGTCCAGCCACGAGATATTCTCTACGGGATACCGCGTGCTCGCCTGGCCGACGACTTTGTCTCTGCCGGCCCCCATTGCCGAGAAGTGGCTCGGATTTTTCCCGGTCACCGTCTGGTATTGCGCCTGGGTGACCTCGGTCAATCCCAGGTAAAACGGGCTGATCCGCACCTGGTGTGGGGGCTTCTCGGTGTTGAAGGCTTCCTTATCGCCATCGGGCGAGCCCATGTCGAACTCGCCTCCCTTAATCCGCACGAAGCCCATCCCCGAGGTGGGACTTGCCCAATCTCCGCGTGGCGTCTGAGCAAGATTCGCCTCAGGCTCCCGTGAGTTCGGCTTGGGCCTCTCCGCCGCTGAAGCGACGGACTTCGCCTCGATTGACGCCTGTAGCGACGTTTTCGATTCCTGGGGCGGCGACGAGCCACGCCGCGAGGTCTCTGCTTGGTTCTTGATCTGGGTGGGCTGCCCTCGGACCACCCGAAAGCCCTGGCAGGAATTGTAATCCTCCCGGGAACGCCACGCCGACCGGCACTCCTTGGCTGGGTGGGCGTGGCTGCCTCCGCGCCTCACTCGCCACTCTGACGCGGGGGGACCAAGCGGATCAACCCGCGTTGAATTGAGATAGTGACCTGCATCGAACCAATCGGAACACCACTCCCCGACGTTACCGTACATATCACACAGCCCGAAGTCGTTAGCAACTTTCCCACCGACAGGGTGTGTGGGCCCTCGCTCGTCTTCGCCGAACCATGCATACTTACCCAGGGATGATGGGTCATTGCCGAAGAAGTATCTCGTCGTCGTCCGGGCCCGGCAGGCATATTCCCATTCCGCTTCGGTCGGCAGCCGATAGCCGGGGCCCTTCCTGTCCGGAATCTCCATCTTCTCCCCGTTCGTCTCGTAATAGGGAGTGAGACCTTCCTTGGCGCTCAAGGCGTTGCAGAACCGGATCGCGTCCCACCACGAAACCGTCTCGACTGGATGCTCGCTCGTCGACCGTCCGGCGCACGCCTCCCTGTGATAGCCCGTCGACGCGCAGCCGCTCGGATTTGTACCCATCACCGCCTCGTATTGGGCCTGCGTGACCTCGGTCACTCCCATGTAGAATGGGCTGATCCGCACCCGGTGCTGCGGCTTTTCGTTTAGACTGGCATCCTTGTCGTCATCGGACGAACCCATGTCGAATTCGCCGGCCAGGATCGGCGCTAGCTTCATACCGATCGAGTTGGTCTCAACCGCCGGCTTCTGCGGGCGCACCTGCGTTCCCGAGGTAAGACCGGCGCCTGATGCACCGATCGTTGGCGTCTTAGCCTCATCCATGGGCGCCGTTTTCTCTGCCGCAGGCGCCGTATCGGGGCGCCGGACATCCGCTACCGGCTCGGCGGAGGGTCGGGAAGTCTCGGGCGGCGACGCCGACTTGGTCGCTGTGGAATTGGCGGCATCGCTCGAAGGTGGGAGCGAGCCCGCGGACTGCTGGTTCATGTCTTCAATGGTTATGGTCGATTTGCCGTTGGCAGTTTCTACCGTCAGGACACCCTTATTCGCAATGACAATGATGATGATCCCGAGCATGACACAGCCGAAAGTCGCCGGCCGCTGCGAGCATCGGCCACGAGTTCCACCGTGGACGACTGGCGGATCCGACTGCGGGGACGAGTTCGCCAGGTTCGGCTGCTTGCTCGGGCTGAGTGAGCAAGCGAGGCACCGGCAATTCCGTCTTCGAGACCGACGAGAGCGAATCCCGCGATCCCTTCGGCGGTCGAGGCGTCTTGATCGCCGGGTCGGTCACCGTGGAAAGGTTCTGAATTCTCTCGGCTCTGGGGCCAGGCTGCTCGAGCGTTGAAACCTCGGGCTTCGCAGTCGCGCCCGCCTTCTTGAAGAACGGTTTGAGTGCCTCGGCGACTTCGGCTGGTGTTTGAAACCGGCGTCCCGCGTCTTTGGCCATCATCTTGGCGACTAGCGCCGCGAGCTCGGCCGGGACTTCCGGACGCACTAGGTTCAGCGGCTGGGCGTCCATCGAAAAATGGGCCTGGAGCAAGTCGTAGAGACTTGTGGCTTCGAACGGAGGACCTCCCGTCAAAAGGTAATATAGCGTGCAGCCGAGGCTGTAGATATCGGCCTGGATGCCGGCGGACTGAGCGTCGCGGATCTGCTCCGGGGCGATGAAGTCGGGCGTGCCGAGCATTTGACCCTCGTGGGTCAGACCACCTTCCAGTGGGCTTTCGCGGGTCGCCTTGGCCAGACCGAAATCCAGTACCTTGACGACCACCTTGTCTCCCTTGCGGGTGAGCATCAGGTTGCCTGGCTTGATGTCGCGGTGGACCATTCCCTGCTCGTGGGCGTGCTGAAGTCCGAGGGCGGCTTGATGAACGAAGTAACAAGCGTGCGCTACCGACATCGGCCCTTTGGTCTTGACGAGTTTCGCGAGGTCGAGTCCGTCGACATATTCCATGGCGAAAACGACGCTCTCACCGCAACGAAAGGCGGAATACGCGTGTACGATATTGGGATGCATCAGTCGCCCCGCAGAGCGGATCTCGCGGCTGAATCGCTCGAGGACCGATTTCCGTTCGATCAGGTGCTTGCCGACGACCTTGAGGACCTCGTCGCGGCCCATCAGGCGGTTGTGGGCGAGATAGACGACCCCCATGCCGCCGCGGCCGAGCTCGCGGAGGATCTCGTAGTCGGGGTGATCGGCCAGGTCCGGCGGGAGCGTGCCGGCCTTGGGTTGGTGCCCAGGCTCCTCGCTCATGATCGCCCCTCGACTACCACTGTCTGTGGCGCTGGGTTGACCTTGCGCGCCACGGAGCCGGCCGAGAAAACTATCGGACGACATCTCGGCCACCAGGCGCTGGCAGTCGGAGCATTCTTGGAGATGGTTGTTGATCACGTCAACCTGGCCGTCGTCGAGCTTGCCCAGGCTAAAATCGCTCAATGTCTGTTCTGTTGGATGCAGCGAGGCGTGGCTGCCCATCACAAGTCTCCTTCCGCGACGAATCGGCTACCGAACTTGCGATCACTCACTAAAGAAAGAAATGTCCGCTAGTTGCGCAACCTGTCTCGGTTTAAAGAATTCACTTGAGAAGGTCCCCCGCTTCTTCGCGTAACCGTTTGAGGATGCGTGACTTGGCGAGGGTCACGGCGTTGACGGTCAAGCCCAGTTCCGCGGCGACCTGTGCTGCTGGCAGGCCTTCGATGGCGAACCGGCGGAACGCCTCCCAGGTGGCCGGATCAACCGCAGGCTGCACGGTCGCCTGTAGCTTCTGAAAGATATGACGGTCGTGGTCGAGATCCCACTCGCGGGCAAGCTCGCTATCTGGCTCGGCAAGGCGGTCAAGGAAACCGTCACACGGATCCAGCGCGATGGCGGGCTTCCGGAATTGTCGCCTCCGGTAATTCCGCAGTACATTGACGGTGATCCCGCGGACCCACGCCCGAAATGAGCCTTCCCGCTTGTGCTCGAACGTCGAGATCCCGCGAGCCATCACCAGGAAAACCTCCTGCGTGACGTCGGATGCGTCGTTCGTGAGCCCAGGGGCACGGCCGATCCAGCGGCGAATGAGCGGCTGATAAATCTCCGCCAGCCGGGCCCATTCAGGATCGTCCGGCCGCGCGACCCTGAGTCGATCAAGCAGGCTGGCCGAAGTCGGGTTCACGGGTGGTTGTTCGTGCATGATCCTCAGGTTTGATCACGGAGCGCGACATTCTCGAACAGGACAGAGAATTCACAGGCCGCACGCCAAGGCTCACGCTTGCCCGTGAATTTCGATCCGGGTACGATGCGATCAGGTTGCCACGTCTTCCGCGCGCATGGCCCCCAGAGGTGCCATACGAGTGGAGGTGAACACGGCGGATGGGTTTTCCTTGGGGCGAAGTCAGCTCCGCGTCGGGCTGGGAGTCCGCGGGTATGGACCACGCACCAATGCACGACCGCACGACGGATCCGCAACTTCTGGAGCGGGTCCGCGACTGGGGGGATGCCGAGGCGTGGCAACGATTCGTGATTCGCTACGAGCCCCACCTCCGCGCGGTCTGCCGAACATACGGCCTCGTTGGTGCGTCTGCGGACGACTGCTGCCAGCAGGTCTGGTTCAAGCTTGCCTCCGCGATCCGAAGGTTCCGATACGACCCCGGCCGCCGGTTCCGTTCCTGGTTGTTCACTTTTTTCCATAGCCGCATCCGGGATCTGCGCCGGGAATCGCGTTCCCCCTGGATCGAATGGCCAATGACCGACGAAGTCGCGATCGACGTGAGCCTACCCGAACACGACGCGGACGAGCCCTCCGATCCCGAGATCGCCGTGATGCTCGCTCGGGCCGAGGCGGTCCAAGGGGCCGTGCGGGCGCGTGTCGCGCCGGCGAGCTGGGAGGTCTTTTGCTTGGTCGCAATCGAGGGCCAGCCGATTGCCGACGTGGCCAGGTCGCTCAACCGGGAATACACGACCGTCTACCGCTCCTTCAAACGCGTGAGTGGGATGATCGACGTCGAACGGAGACGTAGCGAGACCCGCTGAGACGAGGCGTATTCCTTTTCGGTGATTGCGGCACCCCTTTCCCGCCCGCAGCGGCGCGGTTGGCGTGGGGCCTGGCGACCCCGGAGGTCATCGACGATGGCATCCTGCCCTCCTTTCCACGTCCTTAGTCGCATCGGCGCCGGTCTGCCGGGAGGCTCGACGGACCTCGCCATCGATGCACACATCAACCATTGCCGGTTCTGTCAGGACGTCCTGGACGGGCTCGCGGCCGGAGAAGCGCCGGGCGATGGTCGCGTCGCGGTCGATCCGGATAAGCTGCCGCGAATCCCCGGCTTTACAATCGAGCGCGAGCTGGGCCGTGGCGGGATGGGGGTGGTTTTCCTGGCGCGGGAGCTCCACCCGGACCGCGAGGTTGCGGTGAAGTTTTTGTCGAGCGGCCCCTTCGCGGCTCCTCGTGACCGCGATCGCTGGCTCAAGGAGGCGCGGGCTGCCGCCCGGGTGCGCCATCCCCACATCGTCCAGCTCTACCACGTGGACGAGGCCGACGGCTGGCTCTACATCGTGCTGGAATATCTGGCCGGGGGCAGCCTGAAAGAGCGATTGACCGGACCGGCGTCGCCTCGAGTCGCGGCGACACTGCTCGTGCCTGTCGCCGGTGCCCTGGAGCAGCTTCACCGCGCGGGGGTCTGGCACCTCGACCTCAAGCCGGCCAATATCTTGATCGACGCCCCGCCGGAGACGCCCCTCGACCGCGCGCCCTCAAGCTCAGCGACTTTGGGATCGCTCGATCGCGGGACGACGCCAGCGCCAGTGGTTCGAACGGGGCTGGTCAGGGCACCCTGCTGTACATGGCTCCCGAGCAGCTCGACGGGCGGCGTTTGGCACTGGGTCCGGCCGCTGACATCTACGCGTTGGGCGTGATCCTCTACGAGTTGCTCGCCGGCAGGCCACCCTTCCTTTCGGATAGCGACGCCGAAACGATCCGTCGCGTTCTTTCAGACGAACCGATGCCACCACGAAGGCTCAACCCGTCGATTCCTCGTGACCTCGAAACCATCTGTCTGAAGTGCCTCGAGAAAGACGCTGGCCGGCGCTACTCTTCGGCTGAGGCCCTCGCCGCGGACCTTTGCCGTTTTCTTGACGGGCACCCAATCTCGGCCCGCGCCGTCTCGAAGCCCGAACACCTCTGGCGCTGGATCCGCCGGCGTCCAGTCGTTGCCGGCCTCGCCGGGTGTCTGGCGCTGACGCTCTCTGTGGGATTTGTCGCTGTCGTCATGCTCTGGAGGCTCGCCGAGGCCGAGCGAAAGAACGCGATGGCTGACTTCCAGACGACGTGCGAGGTGCTGAGTCAAGCTGTCGAATGGAGCGCGACCAATCCGTTGCTGGCGGAAGGCTTTGATCAAACGACGCTTCTTCGAGCTCTGGAAGAAACGAGAAACCGACTCCTTGGAATCGTCGTGAGGCGGCCTGATCTTCCGGTTATCGCTCGCCAACTCGCCGTCGTCGACAAACGCTTGGGCTACTGTCTCGTCCAAGCCGGGCGATGGGATGACGCACGATTTATTCTGGACGAGTCGGTGGGCAACTGGGAGAAACTCAGCCGGTTGGCCCCACTCGACCGCGCGGGGCGGATCAGCCAGATCTGGGCACTTCGCGGCCGCGCTGAGGTGGGCGAGCACCAGCATCTGAACGATGAGGAGATTCTCTTGCGCCAAGCCCTCGTCGCGAGCGAGGAACTGGCGCGCGTTTGGCCTGATGGTGAAGCCATGGGCATCCTGGCGGGAACGCGCTACTGTTTGGCAACGCTCCTGGTTAGTCGTAGTCAAGGCGAAGAAGCGCGATCACTGATCGCACTAAACCGGCAGTTGTTCGAGAAAGTGCCTGACGGCAATCTCGATAGTCCCGATGTTGTGAGCTGGCGCGTGTTCGTCGAACTGGACGTTGATCACTTCAGCGCGTCTTCGTCTCCCGAGCCCCTCGGTCTGGCGCCGGTCGACCGCACAGACGCATCTGACGCGTTGCGTCACGTGGCAACCGCCCGAGCCGGTCTCCTGCCCACTCGGGCGTGGGCCGAACTCGCATTCAGGGCCCTGCGATCGCGGGGCAAGCCCAACGCCGCGCCTTCATTCCAATGCGCGGCCGGTTTGTGCCTGAACCGCCATTTCCTTCTCGTCGCCGCGGAACAGCGAAAGCTGGGCAAGATCGACGACGCCCAGGTAACAGTGGAACGCATGCTCGCGCTGGGAAAGCTCCTCGTCGAGCGGTTCCCCGATATTCCCAGCTCGCACCTGGCGCTCAGTGAGGCTTATATCAACTTGAACAAGAACGCCTGGCGGACCGATGACCTACCGGGAATCATGAAAAACCTCAGGCTGGCCCTGGAGTCGGCGCATCGCGCACTTGCGCTCGATCCCAACAATTCTGACGCTCGGTACCTGGTCAGCGCCCATCAGCGGCGGCTCGACAAATTGCTGGCGCCGCCGGAGAAGGCCGAGGACCCGGACCGCCGTGTTCAGTTGATTGTGAGATGAATGGAGACGACCGGGATCGAACCGGCAACCTCCTGCTTGCACACCAGGCGGCCCAACCGGACGCAAAGGCTTTTAAAGTCGTGAGTTAAATGTGATCCGCTCGGCGATTCCGATTTGAAGGATTTCTAAAGCTTGGACGAAGCGGCTTCGCGGCGGGATGGGTGGAGCGGTCTCGTCCGTCGCCCATCGGGAGGGTATCGGATCCGCTGGTGAGGTGTGATGCTCTTGGGTCTCCAGCCGATGTGGCTCGCCCGTCGCGATCAGGCTTTCCCACCGCACCCCAGGAACGGTTGGCTCGACGGCGGTGGTTGCGCTGAGTGCCTCGCTTCCAGCAGTCGTCAGCGGCGGGCTTGGCGAAGAGGCTAGATGGCCCGGTGGCTGACGGCTGGCCGGCGGAGGCTGCCGGGTCGACTCCGGCGCGGGGCCCTTGAACGTGGGGCGGGGTCCTGCGCTTCGCGGACGCGGCCGAGGAAGCTGTCGGCCGAGAGCTCGGAGACCTGTTGCCGGCGGGCAGGGCATTGCTCGGGTCAGAAAGCTGCTCGAGAAACTTGTTTGCCGCGTCGGTCCCGACGGTGGGCCGGCGCCGGCGCTCCCTACAGTAGTGACGGACTCTGTTGATGGTTACTTGCCGAAGCCAGGCTCGGAATGAGCCTTCGTGACGCCGGTCGAAGCGCGGAACTTCGCGAAAAACGACGATGAGCACCTCCTGGGCCAAGTCGATGGACTCCTCTCCCAGGCCCGGAACACGACTGACCCAACTCTGAATGAGGGGCTGATACACCCCGTGAAGCCGGTTCCAGTCGGACGCATCCGGCCGTGCGACCTTCAGCCGTTCGAGTAGGCTCACTGACGTCAGCTTCACGAGCCGCAGCCCCGTCGAGTTCGGAGGTTTCCGAACTGATCGATGAGGATACTCCATTGCTGAGAGGAATTCAGCACCCTCCTCAAGTTAGACGGCGCTCGTGGTGTGGCAAGCTCGCGCGGGAACGCGCATTCTCCGGCTTTTCGGCATCAGGCGCCACGATCGTCGAGATCTCGGCGAGACAGCTCCAACCCGCGACACGCCGTCGAGATCATCATCGCGCCGGCCGGACCGTTGCGGAGCGAGACCTGGCGAGTCTCGGACTCGGTCGGTGACCCGGGCGATTGTCGTTCAGGGGGATGTGAACCGTTGGCCGAGGTTCCATCGCAGCTTTCCCGTCGCGCTGGTTGCCGGAGCAGCGCCTACTATGGGCTTCCGGTCACGCGCCGGCTTGTTGCTTCAGCAGTTCTTGGAGCGACTCGGTCACCGAGGACAGCACGTTCCGCCACCAAGGCGAACCGGGCTCGCAGTAGGGCAGCTCGAGGTGCCAACGGATTGCCTGGTAGAGGGGGTTCAGCCGCTGAGCCTGGCGGAAGACCGCGCGCAGTCGATCGCGTGAAGCATATTCCGCCCAGACGTCCAGATAGGCGTCTCGGAGCCGTCTATGCCGCACCGGCGTCGGCAGCCTGCGTCCCCGCCTTCGACTTGCACTCCCGCCTCCGCTCTCGACGTATTCGAGGAATCGGCAGGCGCTGAAGAACGGGTGCGAAACGACCGTGTCGCTCCAATCATATGACGATGCAGGCCCGCCTCCTCAACTTCGCGCAGGGCCACCAGCTTGATGCCAAGGCGATCGCCGAGCTGGCGGGCCACCGCGACCGCTTCCTGCGCGAGCCATCCGTCGGCATGCGGATCAACTATCTGCCGTGAGCCCGAGGTTCGATCAGGACGCTGGCGATACGTGCGGCAAGCGGTAGATATAGGCGCCTTCAATGCTCATGCCTCCGAGGTAGCGCCCATTGTAATTAATGGCCGAATCTACGGGGTAGCGCTGGAGTACTTCCGCCACGGCAAGCGCGAGTGGATGGTCGCCGCGGATTAATTTCACCTGGAAGGGGTCGAAGTAAGGAGTCCGCATCTCCTGGACCCGCCGAAGGACCTCCTTGTATCCCTGATGGATAATCGAGTCGTCAATTCCCTCGGCAACGATGTAGAGAAACCATTGGTCGCCGTCAGCCGGTTTGAGCCAAAACGCTAATTTGACGGGCCAGGTTTCGCTGATTCGGTGGACCAGCTCCTCTCCAGCATCCTTCTCGCCGTCATCGATCACCAATGTACTTTGACCCATGGTAGCACCCCGTTCGCGGCCTCTGTGACCGCCTCGTAAAGTTCGCGTGCCTCCGGCTCAGCGAATTGCTGATAGCGGGCCAACTCGCTCCACTCTCTGACGATTAGCCAGTTGGCACCCAAGTTTGGGTTTGCGGACACGTCGAGGCCACGGGTCACCTCAAGGTCCGCGGCCCTGACGAGTACCTCGACATCATGCGTCCAGCATTTGTCGAGAAACTTCTTGTCCTGGAATATTATGCCGGTCCGTTCGACAAACGCGAGCACGCAGGCCTTGAGTCCGCATTCGACCGCGTAGCCCGCAAGGTAATAAGCACCGGACCACCGACCTTCCTTCAGCAGCGCCTCCGCGTCAAGCACACGATCTTCGGTGAGTCTGCGCAATTCTGCCCGGTTCAGCGCGCTGGCTCCAGATCCGACAAAGGTCTCATATTCCGATTCTATACGACGACACTTAGCCGGACTATGCCGTTCGCGATTTCCAGTGCGCAAACCAGTCGCGCCGAGGGTCCGGTGTGACGCCCGTCGTCCGATTCTCGATCGCTACGGTTCGCGACATTCACTAGCTCGCAGAGGTGCAGGCCCGCCTCCTCGACTTCGCGCAGGGCCACCAGCCGGATGCCAAGGCGATCGCCGAGCTGGCGGGCCACCGCGACCGCTTCATGCGCGAACCAGCCGTAGTCATGCTCGACGGCCGACAGCGTCCAACCCTCTGGGCCGCTCTTGAGCAGGAGGCGGGTGCCCGAGGCGTCGGGGATCAGGCAGTAGCTGATTGGCATGGGATCGGAATTCTCCTGGGTCGTCGATCCGGTCGTCGAAGGATTTCGAGCCTTGTCGGAATCGGGACGGTTGCCCGCGCCGGTCAACGGCGGTGACGGCCTCGCGAGCGAGCCGCACTGGATCGCTTGGACGATTCTGGATGCGCACCACGGATCCGGCGAAAACGTTCGTGTCTATCGTATAGGGATTCGCTTGGCTGGGGTGGTGATCGGCACGCTGTCTAGAGACGGCGCGGTGCGATTGAAAGGCGGGCGATGCACCTTCGCGGAGAGGCCGTCATTCTTTGGCCGCGTTGCGGAATCCCGGCTGAAGGACTCGGTCGGTCGCGATTTGCCACCCAATCGCTCGGTAAATGCGGTCAATTCAGGCCAGTGCTCGAATAGCCTGGCCGTTGACGCAAACAGGTTTTACTATTTTGACCCCTTTTTGCAGAGTACCGCTCATTCCACCCGTTAGCCCATCGCCGTGCGCAGTCTCTCTACGACAACCAGGTTATGAGCAATTGCAAACAACGATGCGACGCTGCGACAACGCGGTCGGCCCCGCACGGGCATAAACCAGAATCCCCGGTTGCGGGCTTGGGCGTTGACCCACTCCGCCGTTTGGCCTCGCAGCCGGTAGATCAGCTTCGCGGCTTCAGTCCCCATCCGGCTCCGCCAAGCGGCAACCGCAGGACTGTCGTCTTCCCGGGCGCGTGGGGATCTTCTCCTTTCGCACGTTTCTTTTCCTCGTCTCTAATTGGCGCGTACACCATGCAGCCGCGTTTATCGGCCTGATTGATCGAGTCCTTGGTCGCGAAGCCGCCGTCAACCAATGCCTTCATCCGGCATTCGTTCGTAACGCTCCTCCAACTGGTCGAGCATGGGCGGAAGTTCTTCGCCGTCGTTCCCAGCGTTGGTCACCTCCACACCCACGATGACACCGCTCTCGGTGTCGGTCGCGAATTGAACGTTATATCCCGGCCGGAATCCTCCGTCGGCAAACTTCATGACCCGCGCCTCGGGATCGGTAGTCGAAGCACGGGCTTCCCGCCCTTTACGGGCGTAGGATGCGTCACGTTCCCGTTGCAACTCCTCGCACTGACGCATCGCTTCTTCGATCCGCTGCTGTCGCTCGCCGGCGGCACGCTCCCGCGCTGCACGCTGCCGTCGAGTCAGTTCTGCTGTGTCCTCCTCGGCCAGTTTCTTGAGTGCCTCGACCTGCTCCTGCGCCGCTTTCAGGCTTTCCTCCAGGCTACCGCGGCGACGAAACGAACTCTTGCCGGCGCTGGCACGCACTCGCATCCCGTCCTGAGCGACCCGATCCATTTTCACCAACCCGGCATCGAGCAGGGTGCCCACGATCTGCGTCAGCAGCTCGTCCAACTTCTCGCCCCCACCGGCGCGGAAGTGGGACAACATACTGTGGTTGACGGTTACACCGCCGCACAGCCACTGGTACGGCAGACTCCCTTGGTTCTGTTCGCACAGCCGTTCGAGTTCACGCGCACTGCCGATTCCCTTCAACGTCGCGAAAGTCCACAACGCGACCAGCAAGCGGGGATCGGTGGCGTCTCGGCCGACATGCCGCTCGACGGCCTTGATCTCGCTGAGCCAGGCCTTCAGATCGAGCTTGCAGACCGCCGCCCAGACGACCCGGGCCGGATGGTCGCCCTCGAGCAATTCATCGAGCGACGCCCAGCGCATTTCGACCTGGTCGCGTATGGGGTGCCGCAGCCGTGGCTTGCCAGTTGGCGTCGACTGGGCAGCTTGGGCGGGAGAAGGCGGATCTGGCAAGTCTTCGGGGCCAAAGAGGGGAAGTGCCATGACGCTCGTCCTGCTAGGCGTGAGTCCAAGGCGCAGGGATCAATGCATGGTATTAGAACATGAACACTATGCAAAATCAACCCCAATGCCGAAAAAATCACAGCCTCGGAGCGAAGGGCGACAATGGGGGAGCGGGGAAATGGTCTCGAAGCTCGGCTTGGGGACTGTTGGTGGGTGACTGCCAGGTCGGGTTGTGCGGGCGCTGGGACAAATAAATCTTGGGATCGACTCGGATTCGCGTAAAAGGAATTGGGGTTTTGTAGATCATTTCTGAGGAGGGCACTGGGGTCGGGTGGCCTTGGCTGAGCTAGCGTTGTTGATCGATAATCGTGCCTGCGGGTGGGGAGAGCGCCAACCGGAGAGTCGGGCGTTTTTTCGACGAGCTTGCAGGTCAGGAGTCAGGACATCGAAATGGTGCGATCGGGCGATACGCTGGCGTTCCGGCTTTCTGACGCTCGCCCCAGCTTTTGGCGGGGGCTCGTCGTCATGCTGCTCGGCTTCGCGATCATCTCGGTCGGGGGCGTTGGGCTTGGTTTCTTGGCTTTGGCGCTATTCCGAGAATCGATCGTGTTTGGCCTACTGCTGGGGGCGGTTGCCTTGTTCATCAGCGGGTTTGGGTTGTGGATTCTTTTAAAGTGTGTCGCAGAGCTCGCGTTGCGCTGGTTGTCGCACCCACGATCGTGGAGATTTCAGCCAATCCGCTCCAGCCGGGACAAGCTGTCGAAGTCTTCGTCACGCAGGCCGGACCGTTGCGCAGCAAGACATGGCGAGTCGATCTGGTCGGTGAGGAACATAGCGTTACCTGGGGCACGGCTCCCGACCCGTACAACGCCCAGGGAACGACCGTTCAACCGTACGTGCAGTCACGGCCCGTGTGCGTGGTCGAGATCGCGCCGCCTGGCGCGCTGGTGATCAACGTGAACACGCACTATCGCCGACAGTGGACGGTCTCCATACCCGCTGACGCCGTGACGCAAACCTGGTCGCCGGAGCGGTCGGTGACCTGGGCGATTGTCGTTCAGGGGGACGCTAACGGTTGGCCCAAGTTCAAGCGAAGCTTTCCCGTCGCGCTGATTGCCGGGCCTGCGCCTACTGTGGGCTGAAACGACGAATTGCCGGGGGTTGGCGGGTGATTGCCAGGTCGCGAAGGCGTTGGGTTGCACCCACCCTACGGCGATGGCGTCGCTGACGCGTCGGGGCCATATGCGATCGACTCAATCGAACGGGATTCGCGGAGCTCCGCAATTTTTATGGCAGTATTTTTTGCCTATGCGGCAATGATGACCTATATTGTGGAGTCTACGTAGCTGATCGGGGATGCCGCGTCCTCGGCACGGGTGGTCGTGCAAGCGCGTGAGATCGGTCATCTGCCCGTCAGAGGTGCAAATATAAGGCATTCGCGTGACGGACTGTGGGGAAACTGTCTGGCTTTTGTCGCAAAGATATGGTCATGGTGAGCTTATGAACTTGCAAGCTGCGGCGGCGGTTGAAACGGGCGGTCCAGTTGCTCGTACGGGAAATGGCTCGCGGTTCAATGCAATCAAGCATGGACTTACGGCGAAGACGCCGGTTCTGCCGGGGGAGGATCCGGCGGAGCTTCAGGCGAAGATTGATGCGTACACAACGAGTCATCAGGTTCGAAATCAAGCCGAGGCAGATCTGGCCAAGCTGGCAGCGATGGCTTGCTGGCGGGCCGAGCGTGCTAACCGCTTGGAAGTTAACCGCGTGACCGGCGATATCGTGCGGCGATCGCGGGCGCAGGCGGCTGAGGAGACACTGGCGGCAGAGGGGCTGGGCGACCGCTTGCTCTTTGACCGCAGGGGACCATCGCAGCTCTATCCATCGGGGGACTATGAGCACAAGCAGCCGCGGACCTCCGATTCGGGGGTAGCCGATGACCCGGATAAGCCGCGCAGGTTGGTCATCCAGCTTGAAGCGACGCGCGCCGGCCGACGCTGGCTGCTGGACCGCCTAGGCGAGGTGAGGAAGCCGATTGATTCGGGAGAGGGATGGGTCTCCTGTCAAAAACTCACGGCCGCCCGTTTACTGGGCAAGCAGCCGCTCGACGCGCTCTTTGATCGAGAGGCCGCCTTGGTGTTCCTTGCGAGCCATGCCATGAGGCCGGTCTTCAAGTCCGCCTTCCGCGAGCTACGGTGCGAGATCCACTATGACCGGGTCAAGTTTTATGAGGGCCAGCTCTCGCGCCCGGAGCTACGCGCGCTCACGCCGGCGAATGCAGCGGCTGGACGGGCCGTGCTGCTGGAGATCATCGACCAGGCGATTGAGCGGCTGTGGAGGCTCGAAGCCGAGGCCGCGGAAGGCGACGAGATTCTCGAGATGGTCGAAACCAATACTGTGAGCGATGCGGAGGTCAAGAACGTCGGGCAGATTGAGCGTCATCTTGAGAGCTCCAACCGGCTGGTGATTCGGAACCTCGACACGATCAAGAGATGGCACCGCTGGGACGAGGACGGGTGGGAGAAGGTGCGCCGGGACCGAGAACGGAGGAAAGCGCTAGCACGACGCGGGATCATGCACGATGAGCGGTTTGTGCTTGACGAGCGTGGGACCGTGCGCGATGCCCAGGGGTATGACGGCGACCTCGAGGCGGGGTTGGCTCGCTGGAAGGCGGAGCGCGGGCCGCAGCCTTGTGAGAGTCCGTATTGGCGTGCGTCTGACGGTGGTGGCGCGCTACGCAGGTGGCAGCCCGAGTGATGTGGGCGCGAAGGCTGCGCACGTGCAGAGCCAGGGACATACAGAAGCGATTGCCGGTCGGGCGTGTGAGACGGAGGCGGGGAATGGTGGCGTTCAGGAAGCGTCGGCGACCAATCGGGTGGATGAGGTGGCGGATGACAGCGCGATGAAACAGGACGCCCTGACCCGGGCGGAAAGCCAGGATGGGGCGACGGATTTCGGACAGGCTGGGCTGAGCGATTTCGTTCCATTAACCCTTACGGGACAAGAGCTTGAGACGAATATACAAAACGAAATCGACGGGTTGGGGACGAATGACATCGGGGTGGTGGAAGGTGCGGGTGATCGCGTGGTTGGCGGGGACGTTTTGGGTGCATGCGAGACAGGGGGAAGTGATCCCGGGGACGGTGGGGGGCAAGAGGAGACCTGCGGTAGGGGGGACGGCGTCGACCCTTCGGGTGCCCGAGACCCGCGCCGAACTGAAACTTCCGAGGGGGACGGCGGGGGGCGAAAGGAGACCTTCGGTCGGGGGGACGGCGGCGACCCTTCGGGTGCCCGAGACCCGCGCCGAACTGAAACTTCCGAGGGGGACGGCGGCGACCCTTCGGGTGCCCGAGACCCGCGCCGAACTGAGGGTCACACGCAGCGGGGCCAGGGCCACACGGAGGCGGAAATTGAGCACGCGGCCACGGATTCCGGACAAGTTGGGCTGGGCGATTTCGTTTCCTTAACCCTTACAGAGAAAGACCCCGCGACGAATATACAAAACGAAATCGTGGACGACGAACCAGGCGAGGCAGCGGGCGACGCGCAGACCGAACCTTTGGCGGCCGGGAGACACGGAGGGGGGGAGACAGGCTGCCAGGAGGACGTCGGCGGTGATGAGCTTTCGGCGTCTCTGGGCGAAGAGGGTTGTGTTGTGCCGTCTCGGGCGCCGGAGCCGGTTTCCAAGCGGGAGAGACGGCGGCGGGGACGTGAAAGGGCGCGGCGACGTGAAATGGCGAAGCAGGAGTTTGAGCGCCGGCGCGGGGTGATCGCGAGTCAACCCGATGTTTCGGTAGGCGAGATACTCGACAGCGTTCAGGGGCTGTTGCCGAACGCGGTCGCGTTTCTTCGGAAATACGGGCCGCGGTCGCCGTGAATCGTTTGTATGTGCGAGGCCCGTGCCGACTTAGGGAGTGAAAGGGCGGGGGCTTCGCACTTTCGCGGAGGGAAAGGCGAACGGCGGGAGTGAAGAGTCGGGAGTATCGGATTAGTCTCATTTGGTTCTCGTTTGCTATCATTTTCCGGGCGCTGGCATCGATGTCTGGAGGGTCGGGCAGGAATGGGTGAAATCAAATAATGCACGAGGTCACGATCGGGTTGATCGGGCTGGGGACGGTGGGGACCGGGGTGGCTCGGCTGTTGACCGAACATGCGGACCGCATCAGGCGGCGCGCGGGCAGGGCCGTGCGGTGGAAGTGGGCCGCGGTGCGCGATCTGCGGAAGGCGCGCGGTGTATCGCTTGAGGGCGTCAAGCTCACCACGGACGTTCGCCAAATAATCGACGATCCCGAGGTCGAGGTCGTTATCGAGACCATGGGTGGGATCGAGCCGGCGATCGAGTACGTTCTCTCGGCACTCAAGGCGGGCAAGCACGTTGTCACGGCGAATAAAGCACTCCTGGCGGAATATGGGCCGAGGATCTTTGCCCAGGCCCGGGCATCACACCGGGCGGTCGCTTTCGAGGGGAGCGTCGGCGGCGGGATACCGATCGTGCAGGCGCTCGGCTTTGCACTCGCGGCCAACCAGGTGCAGAGCATCGCCGCCATTGTGAACGGCACGTGCAATTATGTGCTCACCCGGATGACGAGCGAGGGGCTTCCTTATGAGGATGCGCTGCGGAAGGCGCAAGAGCTGGGCTACGCCGAGGCGGACCCTACGCTCGACGTCGATGGAACCGACACCGCTCATAAGCTGGCGATCCTCGCTCAGCTTGCTTTCGAGACGCAGGTGCGGCCAGACGAGATCCCGCGGCAGGGGATCGACTCACTCGCGCTCGCCGATCTCAAGTACGCGGGTGAGCTGGGATACGCCATCAAGCTGCTGGCACTCGCCAAGCTCTCGAGCGCGGGGCTCGAACTCCGGGTGGCGCCAACACTCGTTAAACACGGGCGGCCGCTGGCGGAGATTGGCGGACCTTATAACGCGATTCGCGTGGTCGGGGACGCCGTGGGAGATACGCTGTTCTACGGCCGGGGAGCCGGTGCGATGCCGACGGCTTCGGCGGTCGTCGGCGACCTGATCGACGTCGTCACCGGACGGGCCAGGCCGCCCGCCGAAAACACTTTCAATGGCGGCGAAGTGCTCTCCCCGATCTCCCTCACACCTGCCAGTCAGGTCAAGTCTCGCTATTATCTCCGGTTTACCATCGCAGACAGACCGGGTGTGCTGGCCAGGCTGGCGAAGATACTGGGAGAGCAGGGGATCAGCATTGCGAGCCTGATCCAGCACGACCCGGGAGACGACGAGCCCGACGGAAGCCCTGTACCCCTGGTGATCATGACCCATCTTGCAGTCCAAGCCGATCTGTACGCGGCGCTCTCCGACATCGACCGGCTTGATGCCGTGCATGCAGCCAGCGTCTGCCTGGGCGTCGAAGACTGAGATTGTCAGGTTTGCTCATCCATCTTAATATGCCACGACTGCGAATATGCGCCGGATGGATTCGGCGCTTCAACAAGTGGAGCAAATCCACGGGTCGAGACAGAACCAACGACAGGGAGGTCGTGGCGATGTCAACCAGTCTTCCGGAGGCGCCTCGTCCGGGCACGAGGCCGTGGCTGTTCCTTCCTGCGCTCTTTCTAACGGCCCTGGGAATGGCGGGCTGCGCCTCCATGGCCGAGGACGTTGATGCGTATTACCGCCAGATGGCGTATAACTGGAGGGAATCCGGCGAGAAGGCCAGGGTGGACGAAGTGACGCTGAACAGCGAGTCGAATGCCTATGCGGCGACCGGGGAATTTCACCGGCTCAAGCGAACGAAACGCGAGCTCGAGCGAGTGAAGGTGTGGGAAGATAAGTGCGAGAAGCAAGCCAACCGATTCGAGAAGGCGGCGGAGTGGACCGAGGCGCGTTTCCATTTAACGCGGCCGCCGATTCCTGATGCGCCTGCCAGCATGGACAGGTCGCAAGACGACGCGGTGCTTCAGGCTTCGGGAGTGAAAACTCCCTGAGCGTCGTGGCGAAGTAAGCAGTAAGTAGAAGTAAATCATCTTTGAAACCTCATCCATGGCCAGCACCAAGTTTGTCATCGTGATACCTGACGGCGCGGCGGACGAGCCGTTTGCGGCGCTCGGGGACCGTACGGCGCTCGAAGCGGCGCGGATTCCGGAGATGGATGCGATTGCCGCGAGCGGGATTGTGGGCCGATCACGCAATGTGCCGGATCGGTTCTTGCCTGCGAGTGACGTGGCGACGCTCAGTTTGCTGGGATATGACCCGGAGCGGTATTACACGGGGCGGGCTCCGCTGGAAGCGGCGGCGATGGGCATCAGCCTGAGGCCGGACGACTGGGCGATTCGATGCAACCTGATGACCATACTTGACGGTAAGCTCACGGATTTCACGGCGGGACATATCACGAGTGAGGAGGGGGCGGCCCTTATCGGGGCAATTCAGGCTGCCCTTGGTAGGCCGAACATCGAGTTCCGGGCGGGTGTGAGCTATCGCAACTTGTTGCTTTATCGCGGGCGGCCCGGGGAAGAGCCGTTCACGGACGAGACTGTTACCGATCCGCCGCACGATCATCCTGGTGCGCCGGCTTCTTCGCACTTGCCGCGCGGGCCGGGGGCGGGGTTACTCAAGGAATTGATGGCCGCGGCGTCGGCGATCCTTGCTAGCCATCCGGTGAATCAGGCACGGATCAAAGCTGGAAAATCGCCGGCGAATGCGATCTGGCTGTGGGGGCAGGGGAAGGCGCCGAGTGTTCCCCGATTCCTTGAGCTTCATCGGTTACAAGGGGCGATCATCTCGGCTGTCGATCTGGTGCGAGGGGTGGGCCAGCTTGCTGGGTGGACTCGCGTTGATGTTCCCGGCGCGACCGGCTACCTCGACACGGATTACGCGGCCAAGGGGCGGTATGCGATCCAGGCGCTGGTCGATCACGACATCGTATGCGTGCACGTGGAGGCGCCGGATGAGGCGAGCCACGAGGGGCGGCACGGGGCGAAGGTTGAGGCGCTGGAACGGATTGATCAGGACGTTGTCGGCCCGTTGCGAGGTGCGCTGGCCGCGTATGATCGGTGGCGCATCTTGATCTCGCCGGACCATTCCACATTGCTGAGGACGCGGGCGCACGACCGTGCGCCGGTGGCCTGGGCGATGGCCGGCACGGGGCTGCCCGCTTCCGGGAGCACCTATGACGAAGCCGCCGCGCTCTCGGGGGGCGGGCCGTTCTTCGAGTCAGGTCATCAGCTCATGAGCCGATTTCTCGACCTTGGCTGGGATGGGCGGAATGTGAGCTGAGCTTGTGCTCTACGAATTGTTGTCCAACATTGCTTAACCCAGTCCACGCGCATCCAGGACATCAACGTGTCTTTACTGGTTCAAAAATTTGGTGGGACGAGCCTGGCCGATTCGGGCAAGATCTTGGCGGCGGCGAGGCGTGCGATACAGGCTCACAATCGCGGCGACCAGGTGCTGGTCGTGGTTTCGGCGCGGGGGCACACGACAGACGAGCTGATCGAGCTGGCCAAGGAGATCACCGAGAGCCCGCCGGCCCGCGAGATGGACATGCTACTGGCGACGGGCGAGCAGGTGAGCGTGGCCTTGATGGCGATGGCGATCGGCAGCCTGGGCGTGCCGGCGATCAGTTTCACCGGGTGCGCAGATCGGGCTGGTCACCGACAGCTTCCACACCAAGGCGCGGATCAGGAACATTTCGACCGAGCGCATGGTGCAGGCGCTCGGGGATGGGAAGATCGTGATTGTCGCGGGATTTCAAGGGGTGGACGAGCACTACAACATCACAACGCTGGGCCGGGGCGGGTCGGACACGACGGCTGTTGCGCTGGCGGCCGTGCTGGGCGCGGCCGGATGCGAGATCTACACCGATGTCGACGGTGTGTACACGACGGACCCGCGGATCGTTCCGGAAGCGCGGAAGATCGACCGGATCAGCTATGACGAGATGCTGGAGCTGGCGAGCCTGGGCGCGGGCGTGATGCATTCGCGGTCGATCGAATTTGCGAAGAAGTACGGTGTGCCGATCCACGTGCGGAGGCTCGTTTTCGGACGCGGCGGGGACGTGGATTGTGGACGAGCGGGAGGCCGAGCGGCTGGGTGCGCCGGTGACGGGAGCGGCACTTGCGAAGGATGAAGCGCGGATCACGATACGAGGCGTGCCCGACCGGCCGGGGGTGGTCCATGCGATCTTCCGCACGATCGCGGCGGCGAAGATCGTGGTGGACATGATCGTTCAGAACGTTTCGCGGGGCGGCAAGACGGAAGTGAGTTTCACGGTTGCGAAGGGGGACTTGCCGGAGACGCTGCGTGCGGCGGAGGCAGCCTCGCGGGAGATCGGGGCGGCGTCGGTGACGCACGATGCGGAGGTCGCCAAGGTTTCGGTGGTCGGGCTGGGGATGCGCACGCATACCGGCGTGGCGACGACGCTGTTCGAGGTGCTGGCCTCGGCCGGCATCAATATTCAGATGATCACGACAAGTGAGATCAAGATCAGCGTGCTGGTGGATCGGGCGTCGGGGGCGGCGGCCTTGCGAGTGGCGCACCAGGCGTTTGCACTCGAGAAATTGAACGGTGCATCGTCGACGTTTATTCCCGGGTCACCGTCGGGCGACAAGCCCCGCGCGATGAAGCTGGTGCCGCTGGTTGACGCGGAGGCGGAGCCGGCTAGTGGTGGAAAGGCAGGCGGCGAGGGGGCAACGGGCGGGCCGCGGCCGCTGGGGATGGAGGACCTGGTGATTGGCGGGGTCGATCTCGACGAATCGCAAGCGCGCGTCTCGCTGTTTCACGTGCCGGACCGACCGGGCTATGCCGCGATGGTCTTCCGCGCGATCGGCAAGGCGGGTGTGTTCGTCGATATGATCGTTCAGAACGTGGCGATGGAGGGAGACTCGCTACTTTCCTTCACAGTGCCGCAAGGCTCGGCCGACCGTGCGGTGGAGGCTGTTCGGAAGGCGGGTATTGCCGAGGTTTCGGTAGAACCGGTGCTGGCCAAGCTCTCGGTTGTGGGCGTGGGGATGCGCACGCACACGGGGGTCGCCAACCGCATGTTTGCGGCGCTGGCCGAGCGGGGGATCAACATCAACCTGATCAATACGAGCGAGGTGCGGATCAACGTCGGCACCGACATCGGCCGGGGGCGCGAAGGCCTCGAGTGCTTGAAGAAAGCGTTCGCGCTTTGAGATTCCCGAAACAACACGTTCGCATACAAATGCACAATCACTGTAAATCTGCTTGAGGAGAGAGTGCGGTGGCGAGAGAGAAAGTCGTTCTGGCATACAGCGGCGGGCTGGACACTTCGGTCGCCGTGAAGTGGATCAACGAAACGTACAACATGGATGTGATCGCCTACACCTGCGACCTGGGGCAGGGGCAGGACATCGAGGCGATCAGGCAGAAGGCGCTGCGGACCGGGGCTGTGGAAGCCTTCGCGGAAGACGCTCGCAACTTGTTCATCGATTACTTCGTGTTTCCGTCGCTGGCGGCGGGCGCGCTTTACGAAGGGAAGTATCCGCTGGCGACGGCGCTGGGCCGGCCGCTGATTGCGCAATTGATGGTGCGCGTAGCGAGGGAGCATGGTGCCAGCGCGGTGGCGCATGGGTGCACGGGCAAGGGGAACGACCAGGTCCGATTCGATGTCACGTTTCAGACGCTGGCGCCGGAGCTGAAGATCATCGCCCCGGTGCGCGAATGGAAGTGGACGCGGACGCAGGAGCTCGAGTACGCCGCGAAGCATGGGATTGTGGTTGAAGCCACCAAGAAATCGATTTTCAGTACGGACCAGAACCTGTGGGGGCGGTCGATCGAGGCGGGCATACTTGAAGATCCATGGGTCGAGCCGCCGCCGGAGACTTTTCAATGGACGACCGACCCGGCGCTGGCGCCGGAGGGGGCGGAGGAAGTCGAGATCGGCTTTGAAAGGGGCAAGCCGGTTGCCCTGGGGGGACGCGAGCTTGACGGTGTGGAACTGATTGGTGAGCTGAATTTGCTCGCGGGGAAGCATGGAATCGGGCGGATCGACCACATCGAGAACCGGCTGGTCGGGATCAAATCGCGCGAGATCTACGAGGCGCCGGCGGCGGTGCTCTTGCATGAGGCCCATCGCGAGCTCGAGTTCTTGACGCTCTCGAAGGAGTCGCTCCGCTTCAAGACGCTGGTGAGCCAGGCCTATGCGGACTTGATCTACAATGGTCTCTGGTTCAGCCAGCTTCACCAGGACTTGATGGCGTTCACCGTTTCGAACCAGCAGTATGTTTCGGGGACGGTCCGGCTCAAGCTTTACAAGGGTCATGCGCAGGTAGTCGGCCGCAAGAGTGAGCACAGCCTGTATCGCCACGAGCTGGCGACGTACGAGGAAGGGGACCAGTACGACTCGTCGGCCGCGCTTGGGTTCATCAAGATCCATGGGCTCTCACAGACGACGCAGGCGAAGCATCAAATGCTGCGAGGGTCCGGTGGGCGGCGGCTCGAGCTGCCGAGCATCATCCCGCCTGCGCGAGAGGGGAAAACGAGCGCTGATTGATGAGCTGGGCGACCGAGATCAATCGCTGGCCGTTGACAAGCGTTCCGTCTTTCGTAACACTCTTATACTGCCCATAGCATGCATACACCTCAGGCTGATTATTGTGCGCCTCGGTCAGACCGGGGTTGCCGCGCCGTTGCGTTCGGCCGAATTGGTGTCATCGGTGGCTGGGATTTTATTGTTGTGGAAGATCGAGGCGGGCTCGACTTGAGGCGAGTGGACGAGGAGGACGCATGGCTGAGATGATGACCACCGACGTTCGAGCGATCATGGACCGAACACCGTTCGACGTGGCGGCGGTTGGGGATCTGCGCGAGCTTCTGAACCGGGATCCTTCACGATACCGGACGCTCCGCGAGGCGGTGCAGAACATCCGGGAACGGGAGAAGAAGGACATGAAACCGGAGACGCATCTCCGGCTGGGTGTGGGCGAGGTGCTTCTGGGCCGGTATCAGTCTGGGCTAGATCATTTGAAGAAGGCCGGCGACCTGGGGATGGCTTGTTATTTCCGCGGGCTTGCCCAGGAGAATCAGCAGCAATATGAGGCGGCCGCGGCGTCGTTTGCGGCGTCGGCCAAACATGGATACGACGCGAAGAATTCCGAGCTGCATCGTGCCGGGGCGCTGCGGCACGCGGGCAAGGAGGATGAAGCCCGGAAGATTCTCGCGGCGATGGCGAAGCAGGGCGATTCATCGGCGGAATTCCACTTTCAGCAGGGCTGTCTGCTTTCGGCGTCGGGGCAGATGATTGAAGCTTCCGCGGAGTTCGAGAGAACGCTGCAGCTCGACAAGGACCACAACGGAGCACTTTTTGAGCTTGCTTATATCAACGATCTTTATGGTAACGACGACCTGGCGCTCGAGTATTACAAACGGTGCACGGACCGGCCGCCGGTGCCGCTGGCGGCGTGGGTGAACCTGGGAATTCTCTACGAAGACGAGATGCGGTTCCGGGACGCGGAGCAGTGCTACCGGCACGTCCTGGCTCACGAGCCCAATCATCCGCGCGCGCGGTTATTCGTCAAGGACTGCCAGGCCAGCAAGGGGATGTACTACGACGAAGAAGCGGAGCGCGGGTATACGGTGCTCAAGCAGCTTCACGAGATCCCGGTTACCGATTTCGAGCTGTCGGTGCGCAGCCGGAACTGTCTGCGGAAGATGAATATTCGGACACTTGGTGATCTGACGCGCACGACCGAAGCGGCCTTGCTTTCCAGCAAGAACTTCGGCGAGACGTCGCTCGCCGAGATCAAGGACATGATGCACGCGAAGGGCTTGCGGCTGGGGATGTCGCTGGAGGGGAGCGAGCGCGGGCCGCACGATCACCGGATCGAGCAGCCCCAGGAGGTGCCGCCGGAGCTCCAGGCGATCCTCAACAAGCCCATCGGCGATCTAAACTTGTCGGTGCGCGCGCGTAAGTGCATGAGTAAACTCAACATTCAGACCGTGGGCGACATCTTGAAGCACACCGGCGACGAGCTACTGGAGTGCAAGAACTTCGGCGTGACGTCCTTGAACGAGGTGCGCGACAAGCTGCAGGCCCTCAACTTGAAACTCAAAAACGATTGATCTCTCGCCGGCCGGTCTGGTTCCGGATGCTCAAGCAGGACTCGCATTCGGCGGCGCGCTCCGGGGTGCTGGAGACGCCGCACGGGTCTGTGGCGACGCCGGCGTTCATGCCGGTGGGTACGCAGGCGACGGTCAAGGGTTTGACGCCCGACCAGATCCGCGACACCGGGACCGAGATGCTGCTGGCGAACACTTATCATCTCGCGCTTCGGCCAGGTGAGGCCGAGGTGGCGGCGCTGGGGGGCTTGCACTCGTTCATGGGCTGGAGCGGGCCGATTCTCACGGATTCCGGTGGGTTTCAGGTATTCAGTCTTTCGGACCGGAGCCGGGTGACCGACGCGGGAGTGACGTTTCGATCACACGTCGATGGACGACTCCTCGAGCTCACGCCGGAGCGGGCTGTGGCGATCCAGGAAAAGCTAGGTGCTGACGTGGCGATGTGCCTGGACCAATGTCCCCGTCTTCCTGCGACGAAGGAGGAGATCTCGGAGGCTGTGAATCGAACGGTCGACTGGGCTGCGCGATGCAAGGCGGCTCATCGGCGAGCTGATCAGGCTCTTTTTGGCATTGTTCAGGGCGGACCGCACGCCGATCTCCGCGCGAGTTGTGCCGAAGCCATTGTTGCCCAGGATTTCGACGGCTATGCGATTGGCGGAGTGAGCGTGGGCGAAGGCCCGAGCCTCGTTCGAGAGGCGCTTCAGATCACGACACACCTCCTGCCGGACGACCGAGCGCGCTACCTGATGGGCGTGGGGAGGCCGCAGGATATTCTCGACGCCGTGGCGACGGGGGTCGATCTCTTCGACTGCGTGATGCCGACGCGGAACGGACGAAACGCAACTTGTTTCTCCGACAAAGGATACGTACGGTTACGCAACGCTTCACATCGAGGCGACTCGGGTCCAATCGACGAGAGCTGCGAGTGCCTTGCTTGCCGGAGCTTCAGCCGGTCGTACCTGCGCCACTTGTTTCTGGCGAAGGAGATGCTCGGCCCGATTCTGGCGACGATTCACAACTTGAGTTACCTTCATCGGCTCACTTCGCGGATTCGAGAAGCGATTGCGGCGGATCGGTTTGTCCAGTTGCGTCTAGAAGTCCTTGAAGCATTGGGACCCTAAGCGTTAGAGTGCTGAGTGCGGGGCCACAGTTTGGCGGGAGGCGGTTGGTGCGGCGGGTGACGGCAGCGGAGCTTTGTGCTGGCGTGGGAAAAGGGGCTGGTGGTTTCACATTGTTTGGATGGATTTTTCGATGAGTGAGCTGTGGACACAACTTCCGGTCGTCTTCGCGCAGGATGCGAACGGCGGAAGCTTCTGGTCGACTTTTGTCATGCTGGCGCCGATTCCGTTGTTGTTCTACTTTTTGTTTATCCGACCGCAGCAGCAAACCGAGCAAAAGCGCAAATCGATGCTGGACACGGTCAAGAAGAACGACAAGGTTTTGACGACAGGTGGGATGTACGCGACGGTAATTTCGATTGATGCGACGCACGACAAGGTTGTGCTGCGGGTCGATGACGAGCGAGGTGTGAAGCTTGCGTTCACCCGCGCGAGCATCGCCCGGGTTCTGGACTCGTCCTCCGATAAGTCATCCGATAAGTCCTCTGAGAAGCCGCCCGAATCAAATTGAACCAAGGGTGCCCCGACCGATCGCGGTGTGAGCTGGAGCTCAAAAAGCGAGCCGGCGGCGGGCGGACAACATATTCAGGAAACAAAGCTGCCAAGCGGTCGTCGGGAACACCCGGAAAGACGTGACGGCTCGGAGAAATGACGATGAAGCGTTTCATGTGGAAGATTGCCGTGATCGTCGGCGCCACCTTGCTTGGGCTGTACTTCATGTGGCCGCCCAAGGAGAGGCTGAAGCTGGGAATCGACCTCTCGGGAGGAACGATCCTGGTTTACGAGGTGGTCAGCGACAACACCAATCGAAGCGTGAACATGGAAGAGTTGATTTCGGCCCTCAAGAAGCGAGCCGATCCGGAAGGTGTGAAAGAGATCCCGATTCGCAACGTGGGGGGGAACCGGATCGAGATCATCTTGCCGCAAGCGAGCAATGAGGAGGTTGAGGAAGTCAAGAAGATGCTGACGGATGTGGGCTCGCTCGAGTTCCGCATCCTCGCCAATCACAAGAGAGACGTCGCCAAGAAAGACCAGGCGCTTGGGCCCGGGGGGCTGGCCAGGCCGCCTCAGAGATACAAATGGGCGCGGATCGGCGAAACATCGACGGGGACCAACCCTCGATTCGACGCTCAATCAATCACGGATCTGCGGCAGGAGTGGAAGAAAGACCTGTACGCGGGAACGGACGTCGTGCTGACCGGGAAGGACGCGAATGGAAATGAGAAGTCGGAAGCCGTCAAGGTCAAGCGGAACACGACCAATACGTTGAGCTTCGATAAGGATAAATCGCACCATTTGAAGTCGATTGATTCGTACCGGATCGAGTACAACCCCAGCCAGATTCATGCGGGCGATGCGGTTAATCCGAGGCCATCTGACGTCATCATTCGCGAGGAGAAGGTTGCTGACGGGCGGACGGAACTCTGGATTCTTTGCGTGCTGGACCGACCGGGCCGGGAGGTGACCGGCAAGTATCTGAAACAGGTCAGGCCGGATGTGGACGAAGGCCTTCAGCCGGCCGTTCGGTTTGAGTTTGACGCGCGGGGAGCTTCGCGTTTCGGCCAGCTCACGCACGAGCATCGCCCCGAGGAAGGTGGGAACTTCCAGTACCAGCTTGCGATCTTGCTCGACAACCTGGTGATGTCGGCGCCGCACCTCAAGAACGAGATTCGAGACTCGGGCATCATCGAAGGAGGCCCTCAGGGATTCAAGGCCAAGGAAGTCGAGCACCTCGTACAGGTTTTGCGAGCGGGCAGCTTGCCGGCAAGCCTCAACCCGAATCCCGTGCAGGAAGAGAAAGTCGGCCCGACGCTGGGTGAGGACACGATCGCCAAGGGCGTGTTCGCGATCTGGATCTCGCTCTTGACCGTGCCGATTTTCATGGTGATCTACTATCGATTCGCGGGCTTCGTCGCCGTACTGGCGCTGCTCGTCAACATGATCCTGCTGATCGGATCGATGGCGTTCATCCAGGCCACGTTCTCGCTGCCGGGGCTGGCGGGACTTGCGCTCACGATTGGTATGGCGGTGGACGCCAACGTGCTCGTATTCGAGCGAATGCGGGAGGAGAAAGAACGCGGAGCCAGCCTGGCCCAGCAGATTCGCAATGGATTCAACAGAGCCTGGGTCACGATTTTCGACTCGCACGTCACCAACTTCCTGGCGGCACTTGTGCTCTACATTGTCGGCACCGAGCAGGTCAAGGGATTCGCGCTGACGATGATGATCGGCATGGCGTGGAACCTGTTCACGGCCGTGTTCATGTCGCGCGTGATCTTCGAGGTCTCGTACACCAAAGGCTGGCTGAAAAAGATCACGATGCTCAAGATCCTGGACAAGACCAACATCGACTTTGTCGGCCCGCGCTATTACTGCATGGCCGGCTCGCTGATCTTGATCGTGCTGGGACTGCTCGCAACGGCCTACCGGTGGCAGGGCATGTTCAACATCGATTTCACGGGGGGCACCCTCGTGACGATTCGTCTCAATGAGGACGACCCGAACGTGAAGAAGCTCTCCGAGTCGGAGCGAGCGGCGTTCGTGCGCGACAAGGCCCGCAAGCTGCCCGACCCGACAGTCGAGAGCCTGCGCATGGGCGACGACAAGAAGGTGGCGCGGTTCAACATTCGTACGACGGACCAAGATCTCGACCACGTCAAAAACGAGATCCTGACCGCGTTCGGCCCGAGTCTCGCTCGAGTGGAGATGACTGCGAGCGAGGGTAAGCCGGTTGCCGGCGCTGCTCCGTCAGCCGATGCGGCGAAGACCGCCCAGGCGCCGGTCGGCCGTTTTGCCGGCGGGCGCGAGTACGAACTGACATTCAACACAACCGCGTTCAACAGCACGGAAGGCCCCGCGAAGGTGATCTCGGCCGCATTCGCCAGAGTTCTCGAGAGCGCCAACATCGTGAACCCAACGTCGCGATTTGAGATTGTCAGCGATGTCGACCGTTCAGGAATCGAGGGCGCGGCCACTGGCGGGGGAAGCAAGTTGTTCTTGCGCACCGACCTCGAGCCCGAAAATGCCAAAACCATGCTGGCGACACTCAAGGACAACCTGGCAAAAAACCCCGATCTGCTGTTCGAGCGGATCACACGATTCGACGGCACGGTCGCGGGTGAGACGCGGACTCTGGCGCTGATCGCCACGATCGCGAGCTGGTTGATCATCATCGCCTACCTGTGGTGGCGGTTCCACTCCTTCACGTACGGTCTGGCGGCAGTCCTGGCCGTGGTCCACGACGTCCTCATCACGTTGGGTGCAATCGCGATCAGCTACTGGCTCGCTCAAGTACCCTACGTGAGCAGCGTCCTTCAGATCGATCAGTTCAAGATCGACCTGCCCATCGTCGCTGCCTTTCTGACTTTGATCGGATTCTCGGTCAATGACACGATCGTGATCTTTGACCGCATCCGCGAGATCAAGGGCAAGACACCGGTTTTGACGGACAAAATGGTCAATGACGCCCTCAACCAGACGTTGAGCCGAACGATCCTGACTTCGTTCACGGCGTGGCTGGTCGTCGTGATCCTCTTCTTTTTCGGCGGCGAGGGACTGCACGGGTTTGCCTTCGCGCTTGTCGTCGGCTTTTTGAGTGGAACATACAGTACGGTCTACATCGCCACGCCGATCCTGATCGACTGGGTCCGGACGAAGCCGAGTGCGGTCAGGGGAGGCAGCAGCAAACAACTGGCCGCGGCGAGAGCAACGGCATCGCGATAAATGAGTTTCAACAATCGAGTGTTTTGGCCGGGTCTCCTGAGCGTCGCCCTGGTCGCCGGTCTAGCCCCTCTTGCGGGCGCGGTGGACGATATTTCCGCACTCGACCAGCATTTCAACAGGCCGGGGCATGACACTTTGCCGTGGGTCTTCGTTCCCAAGGAGAACATCAAGGAGTTCTCGACGGAAGAGCATCCCGGGCTGGCAACCATCTACGAGGCCGGCCATGGGCGGGACGTGAAAGGAATTCTCAAGGATCCGATCCGGATCGGAGCCTATCCACTGCCATGGGAATTCCAGACATCGCTCGTTCAAAGCTTCAACCTCACAGCGGGTGTAGGCGCGAAGACGCAAGTCAACTCGGCCATCGGCATGAACGTCGTGCTGACGTTTGCGGACGAAGCGGAATGGCCCAGGGACCGCGGCAAGCGACCGCCACGAACTCACGAGTTCCAGCTTCTGGTCGTGCACCTCGGATGCACCGGCGAAGCCGGCGTTGGACTGCCGCAATTCTCTTCGGAGCCACATCCCGAGACATATCTCGTCTGGGGCCGCGGGGACCTGGGGCACACGGTCATGGGCGACTGGCGAATCCCCTATGTGTGGATCGGCGACGGCGCCAAGTACGCGGGGCCAGCCAGCCCACAACTCTTTTTCCGCTGCGTGCTCAAGAGCCCGACTCGTCTGGCTGTCGGCATCAAGTTTGACGCATCTCACGGCTGGAACATGCGGGAAATTGATTGTTCCGATTTCGGCAGGATCACGGGCGTCTGGGAGATCGGGCCCATCATCTCGGGCGACCGATGGATACCCGATATACTGTGCCGAAATCTCCCGCAGGTCAAGGGGCCGCACCCGCTCATGCTCGGCGCGGGAGACCCGGATCACTACAGTCAAACAATGACTCCCGTGGTGGCCCCCAAACCACTTCCTCCTGACCCCAGATACGAGTATTACGTTGACTACTGTGTATTCTTCGGCGCGGAGCCCAGGCCATTCGTGGCGTTTTCTGACGAATTCAACATCATGGGCTACCTCGGCCGATGGCAGGTGCAGGAACAATGCACTCAGATGGACACACATTCTCATCCGGGATACTTGATGCTCAAGCTGCTCGGGCCGGGCCTGGGCACTGGGTTTGGGCCCGCAGGCGGCTCGAGCCTCACGCTCGCGCACTATCCGCCGCCCTGGGAAATAGAAACGAGCTTCATCGCGCCGGACGATACGATCCCGTGGAATTACTGGATGAATTTCGTCGTCCTGGACAAGAATGGCAAGAATCTAGGGATGTGGACCCCGGGCGTTGAAAACTTGCCCAAGGAAAGGAAGCACCGGCCCTTTCGGGGGGGTTCGCTGGCGATCCGTTTTCCGCGCGAGGTTCCCGAGCCAATCCTGGCCGCCAAGCCGGTGTCGATGCTCATCCAGTGCGTCGACGAATCTCACGTGCGGCTCGGCTTCCGCGGTCACTCGAGTGAGCCCTGGTTCATGTCCGAGCTTGCCGACGTCAAGGCGAGCCTTGGTTCAGAAATCGGCGCCTTCGGTATGCACTGCTGGAGCACGACCACAGGTCGCATGTATGGCGCTTTACCGGGCGGCCCAATGTATCAAAAAATCCTGATCGATTACGTCCGTTACCGATACGGGCTCTCGACGTCTTCCGAGAGACAACGGTCGCGTAATTGATTTTATAGTCAGTTGTTTACTACTCGATCCACCTTGATCCAGAATGCCTTCCAGTCGCGACGCTCGGTCTCGGAGAGTACCAGTAGCTTCGCTTGATCGCGCACGCCGTCGAGCTGGCTCGCGACCAGCCAGCGACCCAGTCGAGATAGACCTGAGGATCGCTCTCGAGGCGTTCCTTTCTCCATCGACTCGGTGACGGCGGCGAGTTCGGCTTCAAGCCATTCGCGGGCTTTCCGGCGCAATTGCTCTCGCGCGGCGCCGTCCGGTGGTGGGCTTTCCTTGCTTTCACCGCATGCTGCACGTGCTGCTGCGCACGCGGCCGTGTATCGATTTCCGGAGCTCGGCTCGATGGCAAGTCTCGGCTCCGCACTGAAAAGCTCGTCCCAGAGCTGCGCCGAGGTCGCAAAGAGGTGTTTCATCTGGCAGAGGCGCGCCAGCCGGATTCGTTCAGAACCCGTCGCTGGATGTTCTTCTCTCCGGACGAGCGCGGGGAGGCGCGCCTCAAGCGCGAGCATCCGCTCTGCTTCGCGAATCATCTCGGCGGCGGAACGGCGGTGCAGCGGTGCCGGGGAGCCCCGCTGGCTCCCTCGGAAGGCTGAAATGGCTGCCTCGAAATCGCCCTTGGCCATGAGTGCCCGGCCCAAACTGATGTGTGGTTGCGCGGATCCTGGATCGATTTCAACCGCGGTGCCAAGCGCCGCAACAGCTTCGTCGAGCCGGCCCATGTCGAGCAGAATCCTGCCCAGCGCCTCGTGCGCGGAGCCTCTTATTGCCTCACAACCGGCAGCTTCGCGAAACTCTCTGAGCGCGAGATCATAATGGCCGCGATTCAGGAATGCGCTGGCAATCTCATTGCGGACGAACCAATCATCCGGCTTCAAGCGCTTCGCTGCGAGGAACTGCTCCTCGGCGGAGCGAGTGTCACCCATTCTCACCAGGAGAGTGCCAAGCTTCACGCGAGGATGTGGCTCTTCCGGTCGCTTTAGTATGTCCTGGCGCAAAGTGTCAGCCGCTTCCTGGAACCGGCCGCTCTTCTCGAGAGCCATCGCCAGGCTCCCGTGTGCGAAACTGCTTCTTGGCCGGATCGCCACAGCCGCCAGGAAAAATCGGCCTGCTTCCTCATGCTGGCCGGTCATCGAAAGTTCGCGGCCCAGGTCCATGTTGAGCCAGAAATCGTCAGGATGCGCTCGTTGGCTTCGTCTCAGAAGGCAGATGGCAGTCTCGTGGCTTCCCAGGGAGGATAGCGCAAACGCCAGCCGCGTAACGCTCGCGTCAGGTAGCTGGCCGGCGTCAGCCGTCGCGGCCAGTCGCGATAGCTCCTCGAGTGCGCGACTCCGATCAGTGACCATCAGATCAAGCGTCTCACGAAGCCGCGTCCTCCATGGGTCTCTATCAGCCTCGCGCGCAACGGCAGAAAGCCTCTGCGCGCCCGTCAGGTCGCGCGTAGCCGGCGAGCGTCGGATAAAAGTCCACTGATCGAGAGCATTCGCTAGCTCAATGGCGACGGGGCTTTCGGCAAGCAGGCGACCTGCCTGGACCGGATCGAGCGCGTCAATATCGACGCCGTAGTTGCGGAAGGCTGCGGCATACTCGGCATCAGCTCTCTCTCCGTCCAGATGCACACCAAGATCGTTGTGGATTTCTGCGAGACGCTCAACCACCCGCCGGTCTCTTCTCAGCAACTCAGCATCGTTGCGCTCCCGGGTTACGGTTTCCAGCAGCGATCCGACACGATGATGAAGGTCGGGGCAACCCTCGCCAGCCGGCAAGACCGCCCGTGCTCGACTCGCGGCCTCGTACGCCTCAACCCACAACATCGGGTTCCCCGGGTCCGACCGCGCCTGGCCCAGCTTGAGCGCACCGGCATGCAATGCCTCGTTGACCACCCGGTTCGTCTCGTCCGTGCGCGCCGCTCGATCGCGCGCCAGCCACGACCAGCCCCCTCCGACGAGCGTCGCGATCAACAGAACCGCTACCGCCAGCCCGATCGCGAGCACACGGCGCTTCCGCTCTTCGATTGCCCGCGCCTCGGCCCGCGCCTTCGCCACCTCGGCAGTCTTGAGCCGCTGCTGCACGCCCGCTTGGTATGCCGACAAAGCTGTGACGATCGCCGCCGCGTCGCGCGGTCGATCCCTGGGAGCCGCCGCCAGACACCTCCGCGCCAGCGCCACCAGCTCCTCGTCGGCTCCGCAAGCGTCCAGGCGCGAAAGCGCATCCGCAACGTCGCCGCGCTCGGCCATCTCCGGCAAATCGGTCCCGGTCGCATCGGCATACACCGGCTGGCCCGTCAAGATCTCGCAGAGAATCGACCCCAGCCCGAATACGTCCGCACGCTCGTCCACCGTCCCCAGAGCCCCGCGAGCTTGCTCGGGCGCCATGTAGGCGGGCGTTCCGAGCACGGAACCAGCGTGTGATTCGCCAGCCTCCGACCCGGTCCGCAACGTGCGGATCGCTCGCTTCTCCGTTGGGCTGCGGACGGCCCGAGCATCATCCGCCACGCCGCCTTCTTCGAGCACTTTGGCCAAACCCCAATCCATCACCTGCACTTCGCCGAAGCTTCCCGCCATCACATTCGACGGCTTCAAATCCCGATGAATCACACCGCAGCTATGGGCATAAGCCATTGTCTGGCACACATGCTCGAAGATACTCAGGAATCGTGATCGGTCTTCCGCCGGATCTTTGCGAGCTTCCAGAAGCGCCGCCAGAGTGCGGCCCCGAAGCAGCTTCATCGCAATGTAGAGCCGATCATCCGGAAGCTGACCTAGCTCATAGACCGGGACGATCCCCGGGTGCTGAAGCTGACCGCCGATCTGGGCTTCCTCGACGAATCGGCGCACCAGCTCGGGGTTATCTCGATGCTTCTCCAGCAGCACCTTCACCGCCAGGTCGCGCCCGAGATCTTCGTCACGACCCTTCAGCACCACCCCCATTCCCCCCCGGGCTATCTCCCCCATCAAGTGATAACGACCAGCGTCCCTGGCCAGATGAAGCATCTCGTCCGAATGCGGCCGGACCGGCCTCTCTTCGCCGCGGACTCCCTCCCTCAAGAGCACCCGCGGCACCGGCCCGACGGAATCCTCGAGCGTCGCAAGGATCCCCGATAACCTCGCGCTCGAGCTCGATCCCTGTGACTTCGACTTCTGACCGCTTTCTCCGGCGTGCCTTCGCGGGGAGAAGATTCGCGCGCTGGAACCTTGGCCCATCCCCCGCTCTATCTCAGCCAGAAAGCCCAGGCTCAGCAGACACCGCGGACAGTGTCCCTCGGGCGCGTTCGCGAGCCGTTCCGACCCGCATCGAGGGCAAACAGTCTTGGCAATCATGGCCGTGGATCTCTTCGAAGCCTTGTCTCGTGGGCGACGCCATACTTCATGATACTCGGTCTCAAGTCGCCTGTCCGCCCATCGACCGCCTCACCGATCGCAGCCCTCTGGCCCAGATCACACGAATCCGCTTGCGGCTCAGACCCAGCCGCTCGCTGATCGTCGAGAACGAAAGACCCTCCGCGTGATGCAGCCAGAGAACCTCGGCTTCCGACGGGGGAAGACTCGCCAATGTCCCGGTCAACAATCCCGTTTGTTCACGCAGACTGGCGGCCTCGCTCGGGCTCGTCTGGCTCAGTGCCAGGATGTCGCGACGACGTACCTCGCCCCCCTCCTGCGCGTTCCGAGAACTGCCGAGATCGAATTCGCGGTCAAGCGAGACGGGAAAGACTCCTCCTCCACGCTTCAGCCGATTGTGATACCGGCCCAGATCCGCCAGCTTTTGCGCGATCAAACGCCGCATCCACCCCAAGAGCGCGGTCTCATTCTCGCCGGTGAAGCTGGGAAACTGGCGCACGACCTCGACCAGAACCTCCTGGACCACATCCGATAACTCCACGCGCTCCCGCAACCGCGACTTTAATTCAGCGCGCACAACCACGCGTAAGTAGTTGCGATACTGGTCGCAGATTTCCCCCAGCGCCTCGCCTTGGCCTGCTCGGCGCGGGACATCAGTTCAACCGGTTGCTTTTTCATGAAGCGGGGACCACCCCTCTTCGGGGCAGCCATTGGCCGGCGGCATGCCCTGTTCAGCCGTAACTCGACTCGAGCCGCGGCTCTGAGATTCGCGAGCAGCCGATCGAGCTCGGTCGCGCGCACTCCCAGTCGTTCCCTTACTATAGTGTCAAGGAAATCACGTGAAATGTTACCGCCGGTTTCAAACTTTAATGCCCGCTCAAGTCTCAATCGCTGTAAACAGGCCCTGGATCTCGTCATCGATCTGCGCCGGATCGTCAAGCGTGGCGGCAATCTCGCGGCGGAGTATGTCGCCGTAACGGCGACGGAGACGGTGCACGGCCACTCTGACCGCACCTTCCGTGATTCCCAGCTTGCGTGCCGTTGCGGCGTGCGACGCCGCTCGAGTCCCGTCGGTGAGAAAAACCTGAAGTGCCTCGAAAGTCTCAGCGCGTCCCGCGTCCTCATATTCGCGCCGGACCTGGCTGAATACCCTGCCGAGCAACGTCAGCGCCCACGTTCGGTCGAAAATGCGCTCCGGAGTAAGGTGATGTGCAAGCTCGCGCGAATAACGCCCCTCCGCACCCGCCGCGTCAATCGAGATCGCGGGCCGGCCCCCTCCTCGTTTCAAAGTCTTCGCCGTGGCACGCCGATTCGTCAAATAATGTGAACAGACCGTGCGTAAGAATGATCGAAATCGACCTCGCCCGGGGTCGGCCTCCGCGAACAGACCCTTTTCGAGAATTCGTGTAAAGAAATCCTGCGTCAAGTCCTGGGCCTGCTCGCTGGAATAACCCCGCCGCCGGATATAGGCGTAAAGCGGGTACCAGTACGCATTACAAAGCGCTGCCAGCGACTCCCGTGCCTTTGGACCGCCCGCGCCACCAGCCGCGACCACGCGGCTCCAGTGGGTCGATGGGAATTGACCCGAGGAGGTCCGCTCCGGAGTCGATTTCGACACGCTCATCTCCTCCGGAAGCAGCGGCGAGAAACCCTGGCTGTGGGATTCGACCAAGCGACCGTGCCAGCGCTCTTCCCTCGAAGCCAGTGCGGCTAGCTTCATTGAGAATCGTCCCGGCACGCTCCGTCGACTTCTCGCTTCCTTTCCAGGTTACTCGGCCCAGGGGCGAAGCGCCGAGACCGCTTTTTCGAAACAACGTCATCGGAGGACCGTCCCTCCGAAAAGCCTGACGGTCGTCCGCCCGTCGTCGACGCACAGTGCACCGTCGGAGTCGATCCCACGTCCTCGCCCTTGAACCAGGTGCGTGCCCACGTCGACACAAAGCTCTCGCTCGCGGAGCACATCGAGCTCGTTCCATCGCGCCGCCAGTCCGGCGTCCGCCGACGCCAGCTGCCTCAGTGTCTCCTCGAATCGTCCCAGGATCGCGGCAAGCAGCCGCGCCCGAATCTCCCCCTCGATGGAACCCGACGAAACCGTCGCTAGCGAAGCGGCCATTTCCCTCACCTCTGCAGGTGCCTCGTCCAGTTTCGTCTGCACGTTCAGCCCGACCCCGATCAGTAGACGCTCCCCGTCCAAGAGCGCCACCGTTTCGGGCAAGATCCCACCAAGCTTCTTCCCGCCGCATTCCACGTCGTTCGGCCATCGGATCCCCAAGCCGTGCTCCGGGAAGCCCAGCTCGCGAACCGCGTCAATCACCGTCACCGCGGTCGCAACGGCCACTCGGGGTACGGCCAACTGCCCAAGGTTGTGCGCGGCCGGATCGATCGCGATCGTGAACGTCAAGCTACCCTCGTCCGACCACCACTCGTGGCTGCCTCGTCCCCGCCCTCGCGTCTGCCGGTGCGCCCACACCGCCAGCGGCAGCGTTAGAGCCCCCGTGCGGACGAGCAGGGCCGCGACGTCGTTCGTCGATTGAACCACGTCACACTCCACCATCGTCCGCACGAATGGCCAGCTCGTCTTTGGCAGAGCGTCCTCAGTCAACGTCACTGAGCTTCCCGGTGGAATCGAATCGCCAGATCTGGATCACGGAGCCGGTAGAGCCAGCCGCGGCCTGCCGGGCGAGAGCTTCTCGCCGCGCTCACTCTCAAGTCCCGGGAGCCGATACACTCCGTACGCAGTGAGCGACGAAATCACGATCAGCAGGATGATCGCCATGAGTGACAGCGGGCTCACCAGAATCGCGACCACCACGATCACTCCCGTGAGCGCCACCAGCTTGGCTTTCGAGCGCCGACCAAGCCCACCATGCTCTTCCCACTCGGTCACGATCGAACCGAAGTACGCCGAGTCGCGAAGTTTCTGGTCGAGCCAGGGCGACGACCGCGCCAGAAAATAGCTCGTCGCCAGCAAGAACGGCACCGTCGGAATGCCGGGAATGACCAGCCCGACCAGGGTCATCGCAAACGAGCCCCCCGCTAGCGTCAGATACAAGACTCGCTTCGGCCCCGTCTCAACTTCGACCCGCCCCAGGGCCTCGCGTGGCACCAGATCGGAATCGCCCGCCCCCGCTTTCGTCGCCTTCGCCAGTAGTTCCTCGAAGCTTCGCTCCGCTTGATCCATGAACCCATTCAGCTCCTTGTGGGCATGCCGGAAATCCACGGTCAGGCTCCGCGATCGATGATTCGCCTCGCAGCGCTCCACATCACCCAGGCGCGAAATCGCCTCGGCCATGAGCGGCAACTGGCGATCACCCCCCTCCGGCCATTGATGCCGCAGCTTCACCCGATCTCTCTTGGCGTCGAAGGTCTCCCACAGCGAGATATCACTCGCAAGCGGATACGCCGTCATCTTGGTCCAGCCGTGGCTCGTCCGCCCGAACAGCTTCTTTTCGCGGTCCGGAAATCCCCTCGCCGCCTCTTGCACGCAGTCCGCGAAGAACTCGGCCATCGTTTGCGAGCTCGTAGCCTTGCCGGTAAACTCGATCCGGCATGACGCCAAGGAAAGGTCGACCTCCGCCTTGCCGATCCCCGGCCGCCGCGCCGCGGCTTCGAGCAGCCTGCGGCAAAATCCGCGCTGCCCCGCATTGATGAGCCGTGCATCAGAGACCCGGATCGTTTGAGCCTTCGCATCAATTTCGATATCGGGGCGCCCTTCGTCTGGACGATCGGCACCGGCGTCTCCCTGCGGCGACCAATTATTCTTCGATGAGCTTGATCTCACGTCACCACCTCGTACGGACATTCCGCGGAGTTGCCTGGCAAACCCGTCATGGCCCTCTGGAACATTGTCGCAGGCCGCGCCCATTCCTTTCCAGAGCCTTCCCAGTAGCAGGCACACTCTGTGTGCCGTCCACCACCTCACAGTTGTCTGCTTCACCGCCACGCTCATTTCTCGAGGCTGAGCCTTACCAGCAATTCTCCGGCTTTCACCTGGCGGCCCACAATCGCCAGCACATCCACCACCCGGCCAGGGCTCTCCGCGTAGATTGTCGATTCCATCTTCATGGATTCGATCGAAAGCAGCTTCTGCCCCTTCCGCACCGCGTCTCCGGGTCCGACTGCCACCCCCACCACCAACCCCGGCAGCGGCGAGCCCACCTGGCCCGGATCGCCCTGATCCGCCATCGGTACCTCCCGCACCGACGAGGCCAGCGATCGGTCTGCCACCTCAACCTCGCGCGGCTGCCCGTTCAGCTCGAAAAAGACCGTGCGCATCCCGTCGGCGTGCGGCTCACCCACCGCCAGCAGCTTCACGATGAGCGTCTTCCCCGGCTCGATCTCGACCGGGTGCTCCACACCCAGGTCCGGGCCGAAAAAGAAGATTGACGTCGGCAGGATCGACGTGTCGGCATACGTGCGCTCGTGTGCAGCCAGATCGGGAAACACTCGCGGATAAAGCAGATAGCTGAGCGCGTCCCGATCAGTTGCTTCCCGGCCCAGCAGTGCCGACGCTTTCTCGCGCGCAGCGCCATGTCCGCGGCTGCCAGCCGGGCACCCGGCCGCTCCTCGAGCGGCTTGCGCCCCTTCAGCACCCTGGCCTGAAGCGCCTTCGGAAAACCGCCCGGCGGTTGCCCAAGCCGGCCCTCGAAAAACTCCACCACGCTCTCGGGAAACGCCAGCTCCCGCTCCGGATCAAGCACGTCCTCGGAAGTCAGGTTGTTCGCCACAACGAAGAGCGCCATGTCCCCGACCACCTTCGAGCTCGGCGTCACCTTGATGATGTTCCCGAAGAGCTCATTCACGCGCGAATACGCCTCGCACACCTCCAGCCAGCGCGAAGCCAGCCCGAGCGCCTTGGCTTGCTGGAACAAGTTCGTGTACTGGCCCCCTGGCATCTCGAGCGCGTACAGATCGGCCGAAGGGGACCGCGGCCCGGACTCGAACGGCCCGTACAGCTCGCGCACTTCCGCCCAGTACCGGCTCATCTCGACGAGCGCCGCCGGGTCGATGCCCG
The DNA here is from genome assembly GCA_963823665.1 of uncultured Planctomycetota bacterium. GTDB lineage: Bacteria > Planctomycetota > Planctomycetia > Isosphaerales > Isosphaeraceae > CAVXHV01. The sequence continues at coordinate 475,298 of CAWGMQ010000005.1, read as the reverse complement.
TCTCTCGCGGCGTAAATCGCAGCGACTCGACGATCGCATTCAAGCTCGGCTGCGAGGTCAGTCCCGCCATCGAGGCGATGGCGCCGTCGGCAATATCCAGACCCACCTCCGCCGCCAGCAGCACGCTCGCCGCCTGCGCACCTCCAATATCATGTGTATGGAAATGAATGGGTAAGCCGACTTCCTGCCTTAGCGCGGCGATCAATCGCTCCGCCGCCTTGGGCTTGCACAGGCCGGCCATGTCCTTGATCGCAATCATGTTCGCCCCGCGCTTCTCCAGCTCCTTCGCGAGGTCCACATAATACGCCAGAGTGTACTTCGTAAGCGCGGGGTTCAGGATATCGGCCGTGTAGCAGATCGCCGCTTCGCAGATCGCGCCGGCCTCGCGCACCGACTCGATCGAGAGCTCCATGTTGGGCACCCAGTTGAGCGAGTCAAAAACGCGAAAGAGATCGATACCGGCGGAAGCCGACTCCTTGACGAAACCCTTCACCACGTTGTCCGGGTAGCTCGTGTAGCCGACCGCGTTCGACCCCCGCAATAGCATCTGAAACAGGATGTTGGGGATCCTCTCCCGAAGCTGCGCCAGCCGTTCCCACGGGTCTTCCTTCAGGAACCGCATCGCCGTGTCGAAGGTGGCTCCTCCCCACATCTCGATCGAAAAAACGCCCGCACACAGCCGCGCATAAGCGTCGGCCACTCGCAGCATGTCCCGGGTGCGCACCCGCGTCGCCAGCAGCGATTGATGGGCGTCGCGAAAGGTCGTATCGGTCACGAAAAGCGGCTCTTGCTCGCGGACATACCGCGAAAATGCCTCCGCCCCCATCTCCAGAAACTTCTGCCTCGAGCCTGGCGGCGGCGCCTCCGGACCAGCCCGCGGCGCCCGCGGTTCCGGTGCTACGGCCAGCCCCGGCGGCCTCGCGACCCCCGGAAAACCGTTCACCGTGATCTCTGCCGCATACGTCAGCAGCCGCATCGCTCGATTCTGGCGAACCGGAAACCGGAACAGCTCCGGGTTCTCATCGATGAACCGCGTCGTGCAGCTCCCCGCCAGGAAATCCGGGCTCGCCAGCAAGTTGAGCAGGAACGGAATGTTGGTCTTCACCCCCCGCACGCGGAACTCCTCGAGCGCCCGCTCCATGCGCCGGGCCGCGTCGATGAACCGGCGCCCGGATGCACAGATCTTCACGAGCAGCGAGTCGTAAAACGGCGTGATGATCCCTCCGGTCACCGCCGGGCCCCCGTCGATCCGGATGCCCAGCCCGCCCACGGACCGGTAATGCGTGATCCTCCCATAATCGGGTGTGAACTTGTTCTCGGGGTCTTCAGTCGTCACCCGGCACTGGATCGCGTACCCCTGCACCTGCACCCGGTCCTGCGATGCCAGGTCGATTTCCGGGTCAGCCAGCGGCAACCCCGCGGCAATCAGGATCTGGCTCTTGACCAGATCGATGTTGGTCACCATCTCCGTGACCGTGTGCTCCACCTGGATCCGTGGGTTCACCTCGATGAAATAGAACGCACCGGTCTCCACGTCCACCAGGAATTCGACCGTTCCCGCGTTCTCGTACCCGACGGCTCGCCCAAGCTTCACCGCCGCATCGCAAATCGCCTCGCGCACGGCCGGGTCGAAGTTGTACGCAGGCGCCATCTCGACGATCTTCTGGTGCCGCCGCTGCACCGAGCAGTCGCGCTCGTACAGATGCACGAGCCCGCCATGCTTGTCTCCCAGGATTTGCACCTCGATGTGCTTGGCCTTGCGCACGAACTTTTCGATGAATACGTCGGGAACGCCGAACGCCGCGCCTGCCTCCCGCCGCGCCTGGTCAAGCGCCGCATCGAGATCCGCGGCCGACTCGACCACCCGCATCCCCCGCCCTCCGCCCCCCATCGACGCCTTCACGATCACCGGAAGACCGAGCGTTTGCGCCAGCTCTTGTGCAGCGGCTCCGGGCATCACCGGCTCGTCGCTCCCCGATAGCACCGGAATGCCCGCCTCCCGCGCCAGCTTTCGCGCCGCCACCTTGTCGCCAAGCTGGTCGAGCTGCTCCGGCCGCGGGCCGACAAACACAATCCCTGCCACGGCGCACGCCCGCGCGAACCCGGCATTCTCCGAAAGGAACCCGTATCCGGGATGAATCGCGTCCACTTCCTTCGCCTTGGCCAGCTCGATGATCGCATCGATGCTCAAGTAGCTGCGAATCGGCTCGCCCGGCGTGCCAACCTCGTATGCCTCGTCCGCCTTCAGTCGATGAAGGGCGAACCGGTCCTCGTGCGAATAGATCGCCACGGTCCGGATGCCGAGCTCATGGCACGACCGGAAGACGCGGATCGCGATCTCGCCGCGATTGGCGACCATCAACTTGCGAAAGACAGTCATCAAAGGTCTTCATCTTCCTCGGCTTCGACGGGATTCTCGAGCGTGCCGATCGGCTCGATCGTCGCGCGCACCACGTCGCCGGGCTTGAGAAATGTCCCGGTCGCAGAGCCCACGCCCGATGGAGTGCCCGTCGCGATCACATCCCCCGGCTGAAGCGTCACCAGCTCCGAAAGGAACGCCACGATCGCCGGCACCGGAAACACCATCTCGGCCGTTGACGCGTCTTGCTTCACCTGCCCGTTGACCAGAAGCTTGATCGGCAGCGTCTGCGGGTCCGCCACCACGTCGGCCGCCAGCACGCACGGGCCCATCGGACAAAATGTGTCGTGCCACTTGCCGTGCTGCCAGTCAAAAAACTTGTCGCGCTCGCGCGGTTTCCGCTTGGGATTGGGCCGGTATGCACGGTCGCTGATGTCGTTTACCACCGTGTACCCCGCAATGCACGCCATTGCCTCGTCCTCGTCGACGTGCCGGCACCGCCTGCCGATCACAATCCCCAGCTCACATTCCCAGTCGATCTGGTCGGGCGAGACCCGGGGAATCACGATTGGATCACCGGGGTGCGTCAGCGTCGTGCTCGCTGGCTTCATGAATACGTATGGAAAGGTCTCCTCGCGCTCGGCCGCGACTCCCCCGCGCTCGGCAACGTGCTTGGCGTAGTTCCCCGCCAGAAAAAACATCTTGGGCGGGCTCGCAATCGGCACCAGCAGCCGAACCTCCGCGATCGGAATCAAGAACTCCTCGCGATCGACGTAATCGAGCTTCTCAACCCACGCATACAGCTCGCACGCCGCTTCATACGACGACCCATCCGGAGGCAGCAGGTCGAGCACATCCTCCGTTGACGGAAGCAACAGCTCTACACCGGTATCGCGGCTAAAGGCCTCGGCAGCCTGATCGACGGGAATCACATGGTCATCCGCGTAAAACCCGGTGAGCACCATTTCGTCATACCCAAACCGGCAAATGCGCATCCGGCACTCCTCTTCAAACCCTCGTAGGACAGGCTTCAGCCTGACGATTGTTGTAGGTCAGGCTTCAGCCTGACGATTCCAGTAGGTCAGCCTTCGTCCCGACGTCCCTCAAGCCCTCACCGTCATCGCCGGTGCCACGTCCAGCCTCCGCGCCCATCCGATCATGACAGACTTTCCCAAGCGCGTCGAGAAGCTCTGCCTCACACTCATTCGGGACCGTCCGCAGGTCGAGTAACACAGCCCCCTTCTGAACCCGCGCAATCACCGGCGGATCGCCGCCCCGAAGCGCCATCGCCAGCCCCGCTTCCGACTGAGCGCCAGCCGGAAACGGCGCCGAAATCGCCACGGCCGCCGATGGAATCACCCGTATCGGCGCACTCCCGCCCCCCAGGAACGAATCCGACGGCACGCACTCTGCGCGATAGCCAAACCGATCACACAATACTCGGGCCAAACTGGCCGCACGACTCGCAAGAACATCCACCGGCACCGCCGCCATCGACCACAGCGGAATCTCCCTCGCCGCTCGCTCCGGGTCGAGCGCCAGCCGCAACGTCGCCTCGAGCGCGGCCAGCACCATCTTGTCGAGCCGCAGCGCTCGCATGAGAGGATCCGACTCGATCTTTTCGATCGCGCGCTTCGTGCCGGCGATCACGCCGCACTGGGGCCCGCCCAGCAGCTTGTCACCCGAGAACAGCACAACGTCCGCCCCGGCCCTGATGCTCCCGGCGGCCGTTGGCTCGTCAGCGGCCGGCGGAGGAAGCGTGTCGGGATCGATCGCTCCCGAGCCAATGTCGTCGATCGCCCAGATCCCCCGATCGTGGGCCAGCCGCACGAGCGCACGTAACTCCGGCGCCTCGGTGAATCCAACGATCTCGAAATTGCTCCGGTGCACCCGCAGAATCGCCGCCGTCTCGGGGCCTATTGCGCGCTCGTAGTCCGTCAGCCGCGTCTTGTTGGTTGTGCCCACCTCGCGAAGCTTTGCTCCGGAAGCCTCCAGAATCTCCGGCAGTCGGAAGCTCCCACCGATTTCGACGAGCTCCCCGCGCGACACAATCACCTCTCGCCCCGCCGCCAGAGCTTTGAGTACCAGCACGGTCGCTCCGGCGTTGTTGTTCACGGCCGTCGCTGCCTCGGCCCCCGTCAATTCGCGAATCAGTCGCTCGATTCCCGTGGTGCGCCGGCCGCGCTCGCCGTCTTCGAGGTCGAGTTCCAGGTTGCAGTAACCCCGTGCGACGGCAACCACCGCCTCGATCGCTTCACGCGCCAGCGGCGCCCTTCCGAGCCCGGTGTGCAGCAACACGCCCGTCGCGTTGATCACCGGCCGGATACTCGCCCGCTCCCTCTCCAGGATCTGAATCGATCGCCCCGCCAGGCTCTGCAGATCCCCGGCGATCCGCCGCCCCGCGCGCAACCCTTCGCGCGCCTCCTCAATCGCCGCCCGCACCGCCCGAACAACAGCAGCCCGCCCGCGGGTGCGCACCGCGCACTCCAACACCTCGTGCTCGATCAACGCACCCACCGCCGGCAATCCACGAAACGCATCCCGATCAATCAAGAATCAGCTCCTATGAGGTCCGCCACTGCTGACCATTTTCATCGCGGACCATCCGCCATCGTTCGCCACGATTCACGCGTTGGTCGATTATAGACAATCCCCACACCACCAGCTTCAACCTTTCTCGCCAATGGTGGCGCAAACGGAAACGGCTACAATCAAGGTGGATAATGCGTCTGGAAACGCACGAATCAACCGGCCGGCGATCGCGAGGCGCCATCGCCCGAACATCGCATGCCCAGTCGAGGATTCTTGCCGTGGGTCCCGATCCGCCCGTTCAAAACGTTCAAACGATTCATGTCATTAACGGCGATGATAGCGATTGCGCTCGGTCCAGGGGCCACCGCTTGAAATCCCCCAAAACAATCCGAGACCTGATGATCCTCGTTGCGATCCTCGGCTTGCTGCTCGGCATCGCCATCAACGCCGCGCCTTCGCGCCCCTCATCTTCGCCGCCGCAATTGTCATGACACCCCAGATCATCATCGTCGCACTCTGCGCTTACCTCTCGGTCCGAGAGGACCGAAACCGATCGCCGCGCAAGCCGTCTCGTTGAATTCTGAATCTCGAGCGTGTATCGACTCGCCGCCCCATCCAGCGCGATCTCGGCCTCCGGTCTCCAGGCATCAGCCTGACGATTGCAACGGGCCCTCAACACGATCGAGCACCTCTTCAAGCGGCGCATCGGCTTTCCTCTGCATCGCCCCGCGCCGCCCCTGACGCTCCTTGATCGACATTTCCCGTCGCCGCCGCCGTCTCTCCCGCTTCGAAAGCGGTTCGCTCACGCGCCGCGGCTCAACACAACGCTTCTCTCCCGAAGAAGCCGGTGGATCGTCGCCACCGCCCTTCGTCTGCGGGCTTGTTTCGCTTGCATCACGGTCCCCGTCCCCCGCCACCTCGGCCTGCGATTCGCGAAATGCCGGCCCGATTTCCTCGCCCACAATTTCGTTTTGTATATTCGTCGCGGGCTCTTGTCCCGTTAGGGTTAAGGGAACGAAATCGCTCACCGTTCGACGCGAGTCTCCGGCTGGGCTGTTGAAAATATGCACTGGACGGAGCGGAGATTTCCCAGCGGGAATGTTGCGCCAGCTTTCCCCCCCTTGAAAAGGGGGGGCCAGGGGGGGTCCGTCCCGGCGGCCGCCATCACAATACGGTTGCGCAACAGAAAACGCCGAGTTGTGCAAATCGCAATCCGCCTCACCCGCACCCAAATCCTCCCTTCCAACCGCGCGATCACCCGCTTCCTCCGCCACCCCACCGTCATCCATCCCCAGCCCGTCGATTTCGTTTTGTATATTCGTCGCGGGCTCTTGTTCTGTAAGGGTTAAGGGAACGAAATCGCTCGGCCCAGCTTGCCCCAAATCCGCGGCCCCATCCCCGATTTCCGCCCCGGCCGCGGCGCCCTCCCAAGTTCGGCGCGGGTCTCGGGCACCCGAAGGGTCGCCGCCGTCCGTTGGACCGCAGGTCTCCTCTTTCCCCTCGCCGTCCCCACTCTCAGTTCGGCGCGGGTCTCTGACCCCTCCGTCCGCGCGACCGTAGGTCTCCTCTTGCCCCCAGCCGTCTGCACAAGCGCAGGTCCCGCCATCGTCCTCCCCAGTTCGCCCTGCCTCACGCGCACCCGACGCATCACCGCCGACCACGCGATCACCCGCCTCCTCCAGCACCCCATCGTCATTCATCCCCAGCCCGTCGATTTCGTTTTGTATATTCGTCGCGGGCTCTTGTTCTGTAAGGGTTAAGGGAACGAAATCGCTCGGCCCAGCTTGCCCCAAATCCGCGGCCCCATCCCCGATTTCCGCCCCGGCCGCGGCGCCCTCCCAAGTTCGGCGCGGGTCTCGGGCACCCGAAGGGTCGCCGCCGTCCGTTGGACCGCAGGTCTCCTCTTTCCCCTCGCCGTCCCCACTCTCAGTTCGGCGCGGGTCTCTGACCCCTCCGTCCGCGCGACCGTAGGTCTCCTCTTGCCCCCAGCCGTCTGCACAAGCGCAGGTCCCGCCATCGTCCTCCCCAGTTCGCCCTGCCTCACGCGCACCCGACGCATCACCGCCGACCACGCCATCACCCGCCTCCTCCAGCACCCCATCGTCATCCATCCCCAGTCCGTCGATTTCGTTTTGTATATTCGTCGCGGGCCCATGTCCCGTAAGGATTACGGGAACGAAATCGCTCACCCCAGCCTGCCCCGAATCCGCGGCCCCATCCCGCATTTCCGCCGCGGAGTCGGCGTCCTGATTCACCGCAACATCATCGGCAACCGCATCCGGCCGGCGAGTCCCCGGCGCTCCCTGAGCATTGCCATTCCGCGCGGCCGTCTCGCACGCCCCATCGGTGATCGCTTCCGTTTGGCCCTGGATCTGCGAGTGTGCAGGCTTCGCGCTCACGTCATTCGGCGTGCCACCCGCATAGCTCCCGCCGCCAGCGCCAGGCGCACGGTAATACGGATCCTCACAAGGTTGGGGCCCGCGCTCCGCCTTCCAGCGAGCCAGCCCCGCCTCGAGGTCGCCTTCATATCCCCAGGCATCGCGAACGGTCCCATGCTGGTCGAGCACAAACCGCTGATCGAGCGGACGCCCGCGTCGCGCTTCCTCCTTTCTCCGTTCTCGATCCCGGCGAACCTTGTACCACCCTTCCTCTTCCCAGCGGTGCCATCTCTTGATGGTGTCGAGGTTCCGAATCGCCAGCCGGTTCGAGCTCTCCAGATGGCGCTGAACCTGCGCGACGTGCTTCGCCTCCGCATCGCTCACCACGTTGGACCCGGTCAGCTCGAGAATCTCGTCGCCCTCCGCGTACTCGGCGTCGAGCTTCCACAGCCGCTCAATCGCCTGGTCAATGATCGCAAGCAGCACGTCCCGTGCGGCCGCCGCATTCGGCGGCGTGATCGCGCGTTGCTCCTTGCGCGAAAGCTGGCTCTCATGACGCTTGACGCGATCATAGTGGATCTCGCACCGAAGCTCATGGAAGGCCGACGGCAAGTCCCGCCGGATGGCGTAGCTCGCGAGGAACAGCCGGGCGACCTCTGAATCCCAAAGCGCATCAAGCGGCTGCTTGCCCAGCAACCGGATAGCTTTGAATTTCTCGCACGACACCCACCCCTCTCCCGAATCGATCGGCTCCCGCACTTCGCCCAGCCGCTCTCGCAGCCATTGCCGCCCGGCGCGAGTCGCCTCGAGCTGGCGGACCAAAATGACCGGCTTATCAGGGTCACCGGGCTCCCCCGACGACGAGGTTCGGGGCTCCTTGTGCTCATAGTCCCGCGACGGATAGAGTTGCGACGGCCCCCTGCGGTCAAAGAGCAAGCGGTCCCCGAGCGCCTCCGCGTCCGTTGTCTCGCGCACCGCCTCCGCCCGCGATCGCGCCACCATGGCGCCCGTCATGCGATTAACTTCGAGACGATTCGCCCGCATGGCCCGCCAGTAAGCCATCGCCGCCAGCGTGGCCAGATCCCCCTCGGCTTCAGTTCGAGTCTGCTGACCCGTTTTATACGCGTTGATCTTCGCCTGAAGCTCCGCCGGATCTTCACCAGGCAAGACCGGCGTCTTCGCCGTGAGCCCATGTTTAATCGCATTGTAGCGTGAGACATTGTAGCTCGAAGCCCGCTGATCATTCATTCCAGCAACCGCCGCACCCTGTTGCACACCCATCGCATCACCTTGACCCTGTCTGTGGCGCGAAAGCCCACCAATTCCACCGAAGTAGGACAGGCTTCAGCCTGACAATTCCTCTGATGCCCGTCCCCCGAAAACGCAAGAATGCCGCTCCGAAGTAGGTCAGGCTTTAGCCTGACAATTCCCCAGATATCGATCTCCCGAAAACGCAATGATCACGCCTCCCAAGTAGGTCAGGCTTCAGCCTGACGATTTCCCCGGACCAGCTTCAAACGCACGAACACACCTCGAGACCGTTCGAGCGCATACGCTCCGTCGACTCTCCCCATAGTGTCGGTTCAACAGACTATCCCATATAGCATTACGTCCATCGCGGGTGTGACCTTAAAACGTGCCTTCGTTAACCATTTCGCCTCCGCTGGGGAAGTTTACCCACCGACGCCCCGCCGAGGCACGAACACTCGGGCCGATCGACGCAGCATCCCTGGTCGTCCAGAATAACTCCATAATATAGAACATATATGCCTCGAAGGCAAAATAATCCTGTTACTCAAAATACGGAACCCAGCAATTCGGCTCCGATTCCGACGATCGCACAACCACCCGATGCGCCATCGCATCGATCTCAAGGTCTCGCGGTACGGGGCAAGAATGAACCACCGCAGCCCGCCTTGACAACGCCGGACAACTCCCATCAGCGATGCCCGTTGAGCACTCACGACCGAACAATTCCTGACGGAAGTGGACAAAGGAATAGAGATCGCCGCCTTCGATAGTATAGAGTTCCCGCTCTCCGCACGGAGCAGAAACTCCCGAGCCGGCGAAGCCCGCCGCTCCGTTCCAACGATCGTCAAGGGTTGCCCGACGCCCGACGCACTGATCGAAAACCCGATTCTGAACTCCCCATTCACCGCGCCCGCGCGCCACTTCAAATTCACGGATGAAGGCATCAGCAACGAAACCGTCGCCGTCCGCCGCGGTGAGGACCATCAGTATCGCGCTGACTTTCAGTGTCGCCTTTCGCTCCGCGAAAGTACGTCTCTCCTTTCACTCGTAGAAAAAAACGCATAAACATGTGGGCTTCGCCACTGAGGGGCGGAGCACGTCGCCTTGAGCGACCCGCTACCGGCCGCATGGATTTAGCCGGCGATGATTTCCATGTGGCCCTGCGTATGAGGGCGTGCCTTGGACAACTTGATCTGCACGTCGTAGCCCAGGCGGGTAATGAAGCGAAGCAGCCGGTCGGTAGAAAACCCGTCGAGGCGGCCGCGAAGCAAATCGGATACCTTGGGCTGCCGGATGCCCAGCAGCTTGGCGGCTTCGGCCTGCGTCAGACGCCGGCGCTGGACGATCCGCAGGATTTCGGCGGCCAGCTCGGATTTGGCCATATACTCATCGGCATTCTTGATGCCGAGGTCGGCGAACACGTTGCCGCTGCCGTCATGGATGGTGGTGTCGTTACTCATGGCTTCTTATCCTTCTGCTGTTTCGCGTACTGCTCGGCGGCCGCTCTCAACCGCTTCTTGATCAACTCAATGTCGTGCGGCGGCGTGGCGATGCCTTTCTTGGATTTCTTTTGAAAGGCGTGCAGCACGTATACGACGTCTTGAAACTTCACCGTATAGACGGCCCGGTAGGTGCTGCCGTCGTGATCCTCAATGACTTCCAGCGTGCTCGCCCCGCCGAATCCCCGCAGCGGCTTGGCGTTCGGTGGTTTCAGGTTGATCTGTGCCAGGTACAGGGCATGCCCCATAGGCTTGCGGACTGCATCTGGAAAGCTCTTTAGGTCGCCTTTTGACGACCCAATCCACCTCAGCGGTTTGGGCTTCGGTTTTTCCGTTTCGTCGTCCGTGAAGTCTGGCTGGTCGTCCATCGGCAGAATATCCCTTTTTTGGGATAATAAGTCAAGCACAAACCGCAAGAACGAGGAATCCAGATACCCATCCTTTTGTCATTGCCCGCGCATCCATTCATTCGCGACTCGCACTTTGGGCGCAAAACCACGGCCTCTGGTCATTTCGAACGCGCAGAAGGCGAGTGCCCGACATTCCATCGCTCTGCCAGCCATTAATGTTCACGGTGAAATCGCCGCGCCCGGTTGCCTGATCTCGAACATTTTCCGCGTGCGGAAAAAACAGACATCGAACACCTGGAAGAAGTTGAATTGTCCGAGAAGAAACGGAACCTGATCCGAATCGGCCCATGCTAGCGCGAAGCGCGCAGGCGACAGTTGCCCGACTGCTAAAGCCCGCCGGAGGATGGGTTCCTGTCGCAGTACGGAAACTGCTCGACAACGCTCAAGGGCCGGTCCCTTCCTCCGTGAGGGCCTTGGCCAGTTGGGCCGCGGCATCGGGGGCGTATTCTGGTGTGTAGATCGGAAAGACATGGCCTTCCAAGACCGCCGCCGACAGTTCCTCTTTGGCCAGGTCATCGAGCAACGTCTGCCCGATCTGGAATTTCTCGGTGCGAGAGAGTGCGCGAACCGCACGGATGATCTCAGCGGTCGACATGGCTGCCTTCTTTGCTCCGCATCGCGGGATGGCGCATGATCTTGGTAGGGTCGGAAAGGACCAGCGTGTCCGCCTTGCCTCAGTATACGTTGGAATCGTCTGCAGCCGTCAGAAATTTCGGGGGGAGTGAAACCGGGACGCGGACAGTTTTGCATTCACTGATCGCGTCCCGGTCTCCGCCTCGTCCCGGCACCCGCCTCGCTCGGCCTCTCAGAAAGAACTGCGAAGTCATTCTATGCTCGTCTAGGCCTCCGCTTGCTCGGTGAGCCTCGGCTCATTCATACCGAGTCCGATCTGTCTTTGGCGGCCAGGCGTTTCCGCCCGCGTGCCTTGACGCGGGCTGTGACTTCCTCGTTGAAAGGCTGCACCTGCCCACGTTCGGCTTGGTCAATGCCTATGGCGATGTCTCGGCGAAGCTCGGCCACCCTGCTTTGGTGCAACTCATCCCGTTCCCTCATCAGCCTGAGCCCATCGCGGATGACCTCGCTGGCCGACTGGTACAAGCCGCTCTCAGCCTTCTCCGTGACGTCGGAATGGTGTCGTAAGAACCGGCACGTTCCGGTCAAGGAGCAATACCAAAAGCTCACGGAAAAACTGCGGGGCCACTATTATCTGCGGATGGTTCATCCGGCGCCCTCGCTGACGACCCCGAATGGGATACAATCATGAAGAAGATTCACCAACAACCCAAACGGGGGCATGCAATGACGAAAAGACGTTAGCAACGCGGAGCGGATTCACATTGAACGCAAAGCCTCGAAGTGGCTGGAATTACCTGAATCAACTTTCCGCTGGAACCAAGGAGTCACTGGAATATGTCTCACATTATTCAGGGAGTCATTCGTGGTAATACGATCGAGCTCAAGGAGAATCCGGGACTTTCAGACGGCGAGGAAATCGACGTGATCCTGCGGCCACGCCGGGCTGCGCCAGGCGCAATTGCGTCACGCCCTGGCCAGCGACCAACGGCGGCGGGGATGCTTGCCCATCTACCGCCCGAGGTCGATCTTGAACTGGAGAAAATCATCCTGGAACGAAAACAAGGCGTATTCCGTGAGCTCCCCGAATGACCTTCTTGCTTGACACCGACATTTGCTCGGCCCCCATTCGCCGACCAGCTGGCCTGATGCATCGGTTCGTTCAGTACACGGGCCGGATTTTCGTCCCAACCCTGGTCATGGCGGAGCTCTACGTGTGGGCCTACATGCGCCCCGATCCTCGCGAGTTCCTGTCCGCCATCACGACCTTCTTGGACTACGATGTCGAAGTGATGGGCTTCGATGAGGCCAGTGCGGAACAGTTTGGTCTGCTCAGGGTCAGCTTGCAGGGCATCGGAGTAACCATGACGCCCATCGATATGCTCATCGCCTCGGTCGCCCTCGCGCACGACCTGACCCTGGTGACCCATAACACGGCCGACTTTCAAAACGTTCCCAACTTGCATTTGGAGGACTGGCTGAAGTCCTGATGCGATTCCATCTCACCGACAAAGACTCGAGATCCCACGGCAAGGGTGGATTCCAGACACCCATCCTTTGTCTCACGGCCCCCACATCCATTCATTCGCGACCTCGCAGTTTCGGCGCAAAACCACGGCCTCTGGTCATTTCGAACACGCTGAACGCGAGTGTCCGACGTTCGGCAAAAGGTGGATGTCTGGCATCACCGCTTCTTTGCTGCTAGTCGTTCGATGCCGAGAAACAGTACCAGTCCCCGACGATGTGCGAATACCGGTATCCTGAATTGCCGAAGGGCGTCCCCTTCGGGTTCGGTCGGTAGACAAAGCCGTAGCTCATCGTGTCCGGCCCGATCCCGTCCGGCCCGGCATGGGTTCGGAAGTAAACTCCGCCACGGGGATCAGCGGCGTAGAGATCTACGTAGTAGACGCCGAAGAGGCGTCCCACAGCCTCGCCATCGGAATCGGAGACTGGTGCAGTGGCAGCGTATCGTTGGAATGCTGGCCGTGACAGAACAAAAGCGAGCTTTGTCGGGATGCCACTCAGGATCAGAACGAAGTTGACGATCAAGATCGCAATCGAGACGACGAACCAGCGCCGGTGGGAAACAGGTGATTTTCCGCCGATCTCGACATCGGCCAGGAGTTCGGGCTTTACCGGCTTCTGAGCGGCTCGGGAGTTACTGAGCAACGCCATCCAGCCGACGAAGCAGACTGCCGGAATCCAAATCGGGCAAAAAAGTATCGCAATCGAGGCAAAGTCGTTGAGCACGCCGGGGTACGTACTCATCAGGGCCAGCAGGATGCTGCCGAGGGCGGCGAGCTTCAGTAGGAGCATCATCCTGATCGGTCCCTCGGGGTCGCCTAAGCGGCTCCACGCCGTCGAATCTCAGAGCTTGATCATACTCGGCGACAATCCTTGGCCGTCAATTCGAGTCGGTAGTCGAAGAACTGCCGGAGGTGGAACCAGCCAAGGGCGTATAGACAGTGGGAGTGGGTTTGGTCTGACTTAAACGCCAGGCAGCTCGGGTAGCGTTGCAGGTTCTACAGATGTTCTTCTGCCTGATCTGGTCCGGCTGAACAACGCAGCCTCCCCCCACGGCACAGTCACAATTGGGGAACAACGAGGCTCTCGCCTCCCTATATTGAAGTCCAGAGGCACTGAACATAACTAGCCCGTAATTGATCGGCACGCTCCCTCGCCGCATGACACTGCCGTGGACCGGGCATTTCGGGAGAACTCGATAGGTCCAGGTTCCCATCGCAATGATCGGAATAACGACAATCATCAGAAATCGTAGGCGGAAGCGTAAGGGGAACATGGGAGGCACCCTCGGCGTCTGTGGGATTCCCGAATCCTGATCACCCTCCGCTCTCCTGTCCACGGCTGAGGATTCCAGACACCCATCCTTTGTCTCACAAGGAATCCAGACACCCATCGTTTTTCTCCGCCCCCCCATCCATGCATTCGCGGCCCACACGCTCGGCGGAGAACCACGGCACGGCCGCTGGTCGCTTCGAACAAAAAGAATGCGCGTCTCCGACGCTCCTAAGAAGGTGGGCGTCTTTGCGTCTTACCGGTAGCGCGGATTGCTGATCGCGGACATCATACCCGTCGTGATCCTCACGGGATTTCACTGGGCAGCAATGATTTTGCCGCGAGGATTTCGCCCGCGAGGCGAAAAACCTCTCACCAAGTTCGCGAACTCCAACTCGTGGCATCAGTGTCATCGTTTCGGCACCGTGGTGGCCTGGAGTTTCTGGTGGTAGGCGGCTGGCAACAACATGGTGTCGGACCAACACGCTTCCCTTCTCAAGGACACGACTCTGAAGGAATTCATGAGACTGCCTCTGTCTGCTGTCAAGCTTGTGCTGGTAAGCGCCGGTCGACTGCTGGCGGCAACCTGGCGGCAACAACCTGGCATCGTCATCGCCGAGACTCTCCTGTCTCTGCTGAGCGCAGGCGTTCCGTTCGTGCAGTCGGGCATCATCGCCTTGCTGATCAATGAATTGGTTCGGACCGCGGGCCAGGGGCTCACCGGCAGCGTGTCAGTGCTCGCTACCCTGGCGGTCGGCGCCACCGTCCTTCCCGATGCTCTCTACGCCTGGAAAGGCTTCCTCGATCGCAAAATGCACCTGTTGATGGACGAGCACTTCGAGTTGAAGCTGGTCGAACGAAAGGGCGAAATCGACGTCGCCACCTACGAGAGCCCCAAGTTCCAGGACCTCCTCACCAAGGCGGAAGGTCAAGGGATCTACCCGATGGTCGCCCTGCTCGAGCAACAGTTCTACAACCTTCAAAGCCTGCTGGGCGTCAGCGTGGCGGCGACCGTGCTCGCTCTCTACGATTGGCGGATCTTCGGCCTCGTCGTGGTGGCGGCGATTCCCAAGTTCGTTCTGGAAGCGAAATACGGCTATGGCGTCTGGAGCATTCACGACTCTAGCGCCGAGAAGCGGCGGCGGTATGCCGACTTTCATCGCCATTTCCACAGTCTCTCAAATCTCATTGAGCTGAAGCTATTCCAGAACGTCCGGTACTTCCTCTCCGCCATGCGCGACCTGCTGCATGCCTTCAACGAGGAACACCGCGCGAACGAGCGGCGGAAACTGATCTACCAGATGGGTGCGCTTTCCGCCGCCGGTATCGCCATCGCGGTGGCCGTCGTGTCGATCATCGATGCCGTCGCGACCGGCGCCTTGGCGGTAGGCACCATGGCCTTCGTCATTGGAGCCATCCGTGAGCTGCAAGACGCCCTCTCGGGGTTTTTCCTGAGCCTGGGCCATCAGTACCAGCACAGCCTGTTTGCCACCAACCTGTTTGAGGTCATGGACACTCCGCCCGCCATCCCCCGCGCGCAGAATGCGCGCGTGCTGTCTGCGGGCGCAGCTCCAGAGATCGTCCTCGACAATGTGTCGTTTGCTTATCCCGGAACCGACAAGCTGGTCCTGAAAAACCTGTCGCTGGCCATCCCCTCGGGAGCGAAGGTCGCGCTCGTGGGCGTGAACGGCTCCGGAAAGACGACACTCGTAAAACTCATTTGCCGCATTTACGACCCAACCGAGGGCAGAATCCTGGTAAATGGGCACGACCTCCGCGACCTGAACCTGGATAGCTGGCACCACCAGATGAGTGTGCTGTTTCAGGACTACGCCGACTACCACTTCCTCGTCAAGGAAGTGATCGCAATGGGCCGGCGCAACGGCAGTCCGGCGGCGGACATGGACAAAGTTCGTCAGGCCGCCCGGCGGAGCGGCGCGGAGGGATTCATCGCGGAATGGGCGGGACAGTACGAGCAGATGGTGGGGCGCGAATTTCCCGACGGCATCGACCCCTCCAAGGGCCAGCTCCAGAAGCTGGCTCTGGCCCGGTCGTTCTACCGCGATCCCGGGCTGCTGATCCTCGATGAGCCCACGGCGTCCATCGACGCGGAGGCCGAAGCGCGCATCTTCGAGGAGCTGGAAGCGCTGCCCAGGGACAAGACGGTGATCCTCATCTCGCACCGTTTCTCAACGGTGAGGAAGGCGGATCGGATTTGCGTCCTCAAGGATGGGATCGTGGCAGAACAGGGAACGCACGACGACCTGATGCGGCTCGGCAAAATCTACGCGCGACTGTTTCAGATCCAGGCGGCAGGCTACGTGCTCAAGACCGAGGCCTTGTCGTACGCGTTGACCGGGAAGGTGTAATTCCCGACACGATTGCAGGCTAAGGCGCCGGTCGCATGAGGATTCCAGACACCCATCCTTTGTCTCACGGCCCCCACATCCGTTCATTCGCGACCTCACAGTTTCGGCGCAAAACCACGGCCTCTGATCATTTCGAACACGCAGACGGCGAGTGCCCGACGCTCGGCAAAACGTCGATGTCTGACATCTCCGTGTGGGTGGTCAAAACGGAAGACAGCGAAGAGCCGACTCAAGCGAGCGCTTGCAGCGCTGTCGGAATGGTGTCGTAAAAACCGGCACGTTCCGGTCAAGGAGCAATACCAAAAGCTCACGCAAAAACTGCGGGGCCACTATGGGTATTACGGGATCATTGGCAACTTATTCCGACCCGCCGAAAGTGCATGGCCTTTTCCCCGTTCCTTTTCCGCGTTTCCCCGCGTCTGTAGCAGACGGTTATCATCCCAGCGGCAGTCCCGAATTCAGCTTGTGCCCCTTGGCCCGGGTCGCCAGCGTGAGGTCGACCACTGAGACCGTGCCGTCGCCGTTTATGTCCGCGCCGATGGGTGCGAAGCCCATTGGGTTCGACAGATTGATCTCGGCGGCGATCGCGTTCAGGTCGTTGTTGTCCACCACACCATCGCCGGTGACGTCGCCCAGGAGCCGGTAGAAGTGATGAACGGCCGTCGCTCCGTTCGGAAGCTTGATATCCAGTTCGTAATAACCGTCCGCGGTCGTCGTGCTCGGGCTGCCACCGAGGCCACTCGCCCCGAAGTCGAGCTCGATGGCGTGGTCGATCAACTCGACGGACACTCCCGAAAGCGAGAACCGACGTCTTGCTCGAGGCGTCGTCGCTGAGATCGTACTTGTAGAGCTGAATCGCGGGCGATGAGGAGCCGAGGGAGTTGACGAGCTCGGTGAGCTCGCCACCCGACTGGCCGTCCGATTCGTTGAAGCCGATGTCGAGGTAACGGATGTACGACCGTTCGACGGCGCCATCCTCCACGATCAGGTTTGTCACCTGCAGCGCGGACGGCTGGGCGAAGGTCTCGGTCAGAGTCAGCTTGGGAGTGGAGGCTGTCGACTGCACGTTGCCCGCGCTGTCGAAGCCGATGCTGTAGAACTGGTACGTATGGCTCTTGCCGTCCGTCACGCCCTGGTACGGAATGGTCGCATCCGTGATCCCCTGGCTGTTGGGCGGCCCCGCCGGGATCGCTGCTCCGTTGATCATCGTATACGCCCCGCCATCGACCGAGACGAAGACTTCGAAGTAGGTGATGACACCACCACCCGGGTCAGTGGCGGCGATGTCGAGCGTGACGGTTCCCGTGCTGGTGTTGACGGTGGTCGGGTTGGCCCCGGTGGTCCCGTCGACCGATGTGATCGGCGGGGTCAGGTTGGGAACGTAGGTGCTGGCCTCGATCGTCGGCTGCTTGCTCTCGGTGTTGCCGGCGTTGTCGGTTGCGATGCTGTAAAAGGCGTAGGTCGTGTTGCTCTGGCCAGTGAAGGTACCGGTGGGGTCGGAGGCCGGCACCGTCGTCCACTGCGACCATGAGCCCCCGTTGCTCGAGACGTAGATCGCGTACGAGGCTATCCCCGAGGGCGCGGCGCCAAGGTCGGAGCCGGCGGCCGACACGGGGAAGCTGAGGCCGGTCTCGCGCCGGTAGCGGATTGACATGGCTGGTAGGCGGCGTCGTATCCATCAGCCAGGAAACCGAGAGGGCTCCCGAGCCGGGCATACCGGTCGTTTGTTCCTGGAAGTCGGCGCCGTTGACGGTCAGCGTAAAATTCCCGTCAGTCGTAGTTAGTCCGGCCAGACCGTTGATTGCGTAGGTCGTGCCGGAGATCAATGACAGCGAGACTCCGGCGACCGAGAGCGTCGTTCCATCGTCAGTCAACGTCAGGGCGCCGGCGGTCAGGCTACTGGTGTTGATCGGCGCGTTGAAGGTGACGTTGATCGTCGAGACGGCCGTGTTCCGCGGATTGGGAGCCACGGGGGCGATCGACGAGATCTGAAGGGGTGTGACGACGAGCTGCACGACTTTGGGGGAAGTGCTCGTCTGGAAGCTGCCGGATGGAACAAACGTCGCGGTGATCGAATGGCTCCCCACGCTCAGGGTGGTGGTCGTGTAAGTAGCCACGCCGCCGGTCAGCGGCTTGGTCGCTAGCGTCGAGGAGCCGTCCATGAAGGTAACGGTGCCGGCTGGCGTTCCCGCGCCGGCGTAGTCCGCACCCACCGTGGCCGTGAACGTGACCGACTGGCCCAGGGTGGATGTGTCGTTCGCCGACGAGGAGACCAGGCCCGTCGTCGTGGGGCTGACGATGGTGCTGATGCCGGTGTACTGAATGGTGCGCGTCGGACCGTTCGGCGGGTAGCTCACCGTGAACGTGCCGGCACCGGGCTGGCCGGCGGCCGGCGTATCGGTGAAGACCGGATTGTCGTTGCTGCCGATGACAGCGAGCGAGTTGAGGCCGAGCCCGCCGTTGACGGTCAGCGGGGCGAATCCGCCGGTGCCCGCGACCTGGGCGGTGATCGCGTCGCTGCCCGAGCCGGCGTTAACGGTGAGCCCAGCCCCGGCCTCGGTGTCCACCACGTCAAACGTGTTACCGGCCGGTCCCCCGTTGAGAGTGAGGGCATACTGCGCCGCGGTGAAGGCGATCGGCACCGGCGCCAGGCCGGTGATCGAGTACAGGCCGCCCGCCGCGGGCGCGAGGTCAACCGATTCTGCTTTGGTATCGGCCGAATCGTCGACGACCAGGCTGGAGGGCGAGCTGGTCGGGGTCGTCGTCAGAACGTTTACCGCGCCGTTCAGTCCTTGCACGCTGCCCGCAAGGCCGATCGTGATCGAGGCGGGATCGTTGCTCTGGAAGGTCAGGGACCCGGTCGTGCCGGCCACGATGGTTGGTACCGGACCTTCGTCGATGGTCGTGGGAAGAAGCCCGGTATCGTTGACGGTCAGGTTGACCAGATTGTTGGATTCGCTCGTCGGGAGCTCGAGCGTCAATTCGACCGAGTTCTGCTGGAGGTCGATCGCCGATTGGACGCCACGGGGCAGTTTCCACTGGAACGACTCAAAACTCTCCGGGCCGTCGCCAAGCGTGAGGAAGTACCCGACAAGCGAAGTCGCGTCGAGGGTGACGTCGGTCGGGGCGCTGGGGCTGCCGGTTACACTGAGGGAATCGCCGCCGAGCAGACTCAGGCCGCCCACGTCGAGCGTGCCGCCGTTCATGTTTGCGTCGACGGTGAAGAGGCCGGTCGCGATCACGGATGTCGTCGTGCCGGTGACCTGCAACTCCGGATCCGGCTCGGACTGGATTGCCGTGATCGCAAGGCTGTCGGGAGCCGGCGCCGACGGCGCGTCCCTGTCCACGACCAGGCTATTGAGGCTGGGGCCGCCGGTCACGTTGATGCCCTGGTTGACCGCGTCGTGCACGATGTCGAAGTAGTTCGGGCCCGTCCCGCCGATCAGGTCGGTGGCGAGATTCGCACTGGGTGTCGACGTCACCGTGAACGAGTTCTTGATCTCGTCCGACGTCGATTGGTTGCCCACGAGCTTGAGCGTTCCCTCGAGCGCCGAGTCGTCGATCTGGAAGCTGTCGAAGGTACGGGGGCCTCCGCTCGTGACCTGGTCGCTGACGGTGAGCACGTCAGCCGGCGTCGACCCGTGGAACGAGACCACGCCGCCATCCTTGAGCTGGGGATCGCCCGCCGCGTCGGTGGCCATCGAAAGCGCGAAGCTGGAGAGCGCGATCGGCACGTTGAGCGTGTTGCTCCCGCCCGACCGATTCGAACCGTCGAAGATCAGGTTTTCAGGACCGACGGTCGGGAGGTCGTCGACGGTCTCGGAACCACCGCCGTTGAGCTTGATCCGAATGTCGTCCTGCGCCGCCAGATCCTCGAAGAAGTAATCTGTGTCGGTGGCCGTGTCCGCGACGATCGGTCCGGAGAGGACCGTGATGTTGTCCGGGGCATTGTCGAGCGGCGGCTCGATGATGACGTGATTCGGGTCGCACGCAGGACTCGCCAAGGCGTGCACCAGGTAGGTGGCTTGCGACCCCAGCGGCCCCAGGTCGCCCGCGTCGAGCGTTCCTCCGTACATGTCGATGCCGAAGGCGAAGACGCCTGACGCCGTGATCGATGTCTCGGTACCGGTGATATCCACGACGTTGGCCGGCCCGCCCGGGCTCGTGCTGCCGCTGGAGAGGGCCAGGAAATCGGGCGCAGTGGCCGATGTCTGGGGACGGTCGAGGAACAGGTCGTTGACGCCCGTACCCCCGATGACCGCGATGTTCTCATTGACGCCGCCGTGTTGAATGGTGAAGTCAGTCTGTCCCGCGCCCCCGACCAGCTCGGTCGTGAGGTTGGCGGCGGCGGTGTTGTAGACGTTGAACTCATCTTTATCCGGTCCGCCCACGAGCTCGAGCGTCCCCTCGAGGGCCGAGTCATCTTCGACGTTGATGGTGTTGCCAAAATTGTTCGAGGTCGCTCTGTCGGTAATGTTCCACTGGTCGGTTGGAATCGACCCATGGAAGGCCACCAGCCCGCCGCCGTTCTCCTGGAGCTCCGGATCTCCGGCCGCGTCGATGACGAAGTTCGCGAGGAAAGCCTCTGTAAGCGGCACACTGAGCGTGTTGCCGCCGAGGGAGCGTGCCGAACCGTCGAAGATCAGCGTGCTGGGGCCGAGGGTCTCGATGTTATTGACAGTCTCGGTACCGCTCCCATTGAGCATGATCCGCACGTCGTCCTGCGCGGCCAGTTGGTAAAAGTTATAATTTGTACTGGTGGCCGTGTCCTCGATCGCCATCCCTGCAAGAACCGTGACGTTGTCTCGCGCATTCCCCAGCGGCGGCTCGATGACGACGTGGTTGGCGTCGCGGTCAGGGCTGGCCTCGCCCGTCACGTCGACGGCGAACTTGCCGGCCGGGCTCAAGTCGCCGGCGTAGAGCGTGCCGCCATACATGTTGACTTGAATGTTATAAACGTTGGACGCCATGAACGACGTCGACGTTCCGGTGACTTGAACGTGCCCGGCGGGAGAGGTCATATTATTGTCCGGCGTGGCGAGCGTGACACTGTCGGGCGCCGCGCCCGACGACCGGCTACGGTCGAGGACGAGCTCGTTGCTGCCGCTCCCGCCCGAGACGATGATGCCCCTGTTGATTCCACCGTCAAGGATATTGAGTCCACCGTGAACGATGTCAAAGACATTGGACCCCGTGCCGCCGGTGAGATCGGTCGTCAGGCCGGTTACAGGCGTGTTGGTGACCTCGAACGTGTCGGCGACTGGCACCGGGGTCCACTTGGTGCCGACCAGGTCGAGCGTGCCCTGGAGGGCCGAGTCGTCGATGTCGAATGTATCGGTGAGATCGCCCGGCGTACCGAGCGGCACCTCGTCTTCAACGTTCATGTGGTCGGTCGAGATCGAGCCGTGGAAGGATAGCAGGCCGTTGGCGTCCTGGAGCTGCGGATCACCGACTGACTCGGTGGCCATCGTCGCCACGAAGCCGGGCGTGGCGAGCTGAACGTTGAGCGTGTTGGCGCCGCTCGACCGGTCCGAACCGTCGAAGATCAGCCCGTAATCCCCGAGCATGTCCAGGTCGTCGACGGTTTCGGAGCCGCCGCCATTGAGCTTGATCCGCACGTCGTCCTGGGTCACGAACCCCGTGACCAGGTAAGTCGTATCGGTCGCCGTGTCGCCGATGTCCAGCCCGCCGTCCGATATGACATCGAGATTGTCCGGCGCGCCCATCGCTGGCGGCTCGACGACGACCTCATTGGGATCTTTCGGGATGTGCGCCTTGCCCGTCACGACGATGTTCGTGGCACCCACGGCCGAGAGGTCGCCCACGTCGAGCGTCCCGCCGTACATGTTGACGTCGATGTCCAGCACGCCGATCACGACTGCGGAGGTTGTCTCGCCGGTGACGATCACAGCTTGACGCCTGTAATCTTCGACGTACATCGCCGAGAGCGTCAGATTATACGGACTCGTGGATGAAGACCCGGTGTGGTCGAGGATAAGCTTGTTGGTCCCGGAGTCTGCGTCGATCGTAATTCCCTCATTGTTTCCCACATCATCGAGGTCGTAGACATTCGCTCCAAAACCCGAATGCAGCGTGATGGCGAGGTTGGCGGTGGGCGTGGCGTCGACCTCGAACAAGTCGGAGGCCGTCGTGCCGAACTGGCTGCCCCCGATCTCGAGGGAACCCACGAGGGCCGTTGCATCGGCGACGTCGAAGTAATTTGTCGTGCCGGAGAGTGATTCGTCGGCAAGGGCGAACTGGTCGGCGGGAATCGGGTCGTGGAAGACGACAATGCCTTCTCCAGACGAGAACTCCGTATCCCCCTCCGAGTCTTTGTCCACACCGAGAGCGAAGTCAGGCACGACCATGGGGATTTCGAAGTAAGAGCCGCGCCTACCCTCCGCCGATCCATCGAAGAACAGGGTGTATGGGCCGAGGGTCTGGAGGTCGTTGACCGTCTCGATACCGTATCCTCGGAGCTTGATCCGCACATCGTCCTGGGCCACTAACCCGGTGATCGAATAGTCCGTCTCCGTTGCCGCGTCATCGATGGTCAACCCGGTGTCCACCGAGATCGCATCCCCATAGCTGTTTGGCGCCTCGATGATGATATGATTGGGATTGCCGGCGGGGCTCGCCAGGCCGACGACGTTGACATTGTACGAACCCGCCGCGATGAGGTCGTTCACGTCGAGAGTTCCGCCGTGCATCCCCACGTCGATGGTGTAGACGCCATACTCGAAGATCGAGGTATCGGTCCCCGTCATCTGCACGCCCACGTTCTGATTGCCGACGAGGGGGCTTGTGCCCGCGCTGAACGTGAGACTGTCCGGGTCCTTCTTCGACGTCTCCGTGCGGTCGACGACCAGGGTATCGGTCGCCGCGCCGCCCGGGCCGCCGACGATCGTGATATTGCTGTTGAGTCCCCCGTTGTGCTCGATGTAGAAGGTGTTGGCCGCACCGCCGCCGACCATGTAGGTCGAGAGTAGGGCGCTGACGTTGGTGATCAGGAAGTAGTCGTTGACCAGCTCCTGAGTCGCGAGCGAACCATAGCCTCCGATCAGATTGAGGTTTCCACTGAGGTACGAGGCGTCGATGTCGAACGAGTCGGTATACGTGAGGAAGTCGCCGGCCGGGGGCATCCCGCCGTAAATCGTGGTCGTGTCGCCGGGAGCCGTTCCAATGAGGTCGATTCCGCCGACCGTTTCGCCGTCTGTGGTCTGGTTGTCGGTCAAGAGTGAGCCGGGCGGGCTGCTGTCGGGGGACATGACCAAACTGTCGCCGGCCCCGCCGTAGATAGTAATGCTGTTGGCCTTCCGGCCCTCGCCCTGAACCGGGACCCCTCCATTGAAGTCGATCTGCTCGAGGCCGAGGTCGCCCAGGGTCGGCACCACCAGGCCCGTCTCCTCAGGGCTGTTCACGTACGCCGAACCGCCCTGCATTTGCATGTAAACCGTGTCCTGATTGGTCAGGCCCTGGAAGACAGCCTCCGTGTCGGTCGAGAAATCCCCGGCGACGAGGTCGTAGAACGGGGGAACGCCGTCGAACTCAGCCGCCCCATTGATTCCTTCGTAGACCGGGTAGCCGCCCACGATGATATTCGCAGCGGCGCCCGAGGCGGGCCCATCCATGATGATTGTGTTTGGACTACCGGTCGTGAGCGGGCTCGACGAGTCGAGCCCGCTGTCTTCCTGGATGATGAAAGTGACGAACGTCGAGAGGGCCGACATGTCGCCGAGCTCGAGTGTCCCGCCCGAGATCGAGAGCGACACGTACTGCACTTCGCCATACACGTTGAGGTTCGTCTCGGTCCCGGCAATCTGAAGATACGCGTTCGAGTTTGACGTGGCAGCCACGCTGCTCAACACCAGGTTGTCCGTCGAATCCGGGCTCAGACCCATCCAGTTGCCGGGGCTACTCCCCGCTACGGTGCTCGTGAAGTAGATGCTGTGATAGATCGTCTGGCCCGAGCCTTTGCCGGTGGCCGGCGAGATCTCGATCTGATTCGCCGTGTTCCCTTCGGTCACGATTTCGAAGTTGTCGCCGCTTTCCCCGAACGCGTTGCCGCCCGCCCCGCCCTCGAGGAAGTCGCCGTTCCCCGCCCCGGCGATCGATTCCGTGGTGGTTCTCATCGGTAGGAACGGCCAGCTCGCCGTGCGAGCCCTGCGGTGTAAACACGAAATTATAAATCGAGGACGGCATCGAGCTGAACCAGGCGGGATTACTGAGGAGGGGATCGGGCTGGTGTGGATCGATGGAATCGCCGAAGGCATAGACGGTGCCCTTGCCGCCGCCGAGCAGGGTGTTGCTGCCGCCGTTGCCGATCAAAAGCGCGTTCCCGCTGGCGTAATACTCCAGCTCGTCGTTGCCCTCGCCGCCGATCAGCACCGCGTTGACGGGCTCTTGCTGGTTGTTCGCGTTGTAATTCACGACGTCGGAGTTGACGATGATCGTCTGACCCTGCGTGATCGCCGTGGGGTCCATGATCGGAAACGATGCCAACCCGTTCGTCTCGGTGATGATCTGGTAGTTGGTGGGCCAGGAGCTGGGCCGGCTGATCGGATTGTTGGTCGTCGCGTCAAGCGCCTCCACGGGATAGTAATCGTGGGTGCCGTCGGGGTAATCGACCTCGATGACAACGTCATTTTGATTGGCCGTGTTCGGGTCCGGAATGGTCGCCTGATGAACGACGATGTTCCCCGACTCCGAGTTCGTCTCGGTGATCGCGATCGTTGGGCTGGTGTCCAGTTGGATCGACGGAGCGCTGTACGCCGTCCCGAACTGGGCGAGGGTGAACGGCCCGATGGTGAAGCTGAACAAGGTCGCCTGGATCGGCCCGAGCTCGATACCCACGCTGACCGTGAATGACAGCGTGATGTCCGCGGAGAAATTGAGAATCTGGTCGATCGACTCGCCCGGAAGCTTGTACAGGTAAGTCCGGTCGCCCGGTCCGTTGGGCGCGGGCGACAGTGTCAGTCCAACGCTAAGGTCGCCTTGGATGCTTGCGAGGTACGCGTCGGCTTCGAGCCCGATGGTCCCACTCGTCGTGATGTGCGTCACGCTGTCGTCGATGAAGAAGCCGTCGAGAAGGTCGCTGGGGGGCCCCCCGTGCGCGATCAGCATCAAACCCGTGAGGTCGTATCCCACTGCCAGTTGCATGTCGAGCTTCGCGCCCAGGACAAGATCAATGACCGGAATGAACGGCGGGACCGATCCGATCGGGATCGGGACGCCGCCCTTCACGCTGATATCCGGCGTGGTGAGCTCGAAGAGCACCGGCGGGGCGGCAGAGGAGCTGGTTGGGTCCAGGAGCAATGGAATCAGTTCATGGACCGGATCGGTGAGAAAGGGGAATGTGAAAATGGACGTTCCGGACGAACCGCCGTCCGATTCGTCGTCGTTGAGCTGGCCCACTGCCGAGTTTTTCCAGGATTGATCATCATTCGGGTCCGCATCGGAGTTCGGTTGCGGACTACCGAGCGTGCTTGAGGTCCCCGCGCTGAAATTGGGAACCTGGATCTGAAATTTGTCGAGGACCGTGAAGCTGAGCGAATCGTTACCCTAGTTGATGTGGAACTGGTTGATGTCAGTGACCAGGTTCAGGAAGTCCTGGACGGGCGTCTGCTCGTCGCCGTTGCCGGTCACGCCCAGCAAGAGGCCGATCAGGGTCTCGTGGATCCCCAGTTCATTGAGGCCGGGGACCTGTGCGTCCAGGATGTTAATGATGGGTTGGAGCGGCTCGGTGACCGTCTGGATGGCCGAGAGGATCGGGTTCAGGAACTCGAGATTGAGGCTCACGGAGACCGCCTCGACCGTGATCGGACTGATGTCGCCGAATGGCGACGACGAGCTCCCGCCCTCGAGCGACGAGGAATCGAAGCTCACGTTGAAGTCCAGGCCCGTCGAGATCGTCGGATTGATCCCGGTGTTGTCGCTCGGATTGCCAAAAGTGAGGCTCACCTCTACGTGGGCGGTCGCACTCCCCGTCAAAGTCAGTGAGGCGTTATCGTCAGAGTCCAGGCCCACGCCGAGGGCCGCCATGAAGCTCGAGCCTGCGTCCGACACTGTGGCGTACAGAAGTCCGGCGAGCTGACCCGTAGCAGACGATGCCGACGTTGACGACGACTCCAGGTCGAGAGTGACGGCCAGCGGCACGTCCGGGAGTATCCCTGCATCCGGCGCCTCAGGTTGGCCCGCAAGGTTCGCGGTGTTATCGGGAGTGAACGTATTCGTGGTCGGATCGAACTTGAACGAGAGCAGATAGTCGGTGGTCAGTTGGAACGGAAGGCTAAAGGTTGATTTGAGCGTCAGGAAATTGCCCAGGCCCAGGCTGAACCCGATGCTCGCGGGATTGGTCACCGTCACGAGCACCTCGACGGAGAACGTGTGGTCCTGGTCGAGACCGGTCTGGACGATGACGTCATTCTGCGAGATACCGCCGTTGTTCTGGTCGTTCAGGTCCGCAAGTGTCACGACTCCCGGGTTGCCCGCGACCCCCGCCGAAAGGTAGGCGTACACCGCGGACTGGATCGTGGAACCCAGCTTGGGGGAATTCTCTGCGATTCCCTGGATCGATTGGAACGCGGCGATGAGCGGCTGGATGATCGCTCCCAGCCCGCTCGTGATCGGCGAGACGCTGGTGAGGCTCTGGCCGATGATCGGTATCGGCACGGCGTTTGCCACGGCCTGCTTGAGCCCGGAATCCACGCTGGACTGAATATTGCTGAGATGAGTCGTGAGGTCGGTATCGAGCTTCCCGAAATCAACCGGCGGCGGGACGTTCGCCACAAGCGTCAAGTCGCTCGAGTTGTAGGTGGGAGTGACCGTCGTACCGTCAGGGAAGTTCGCATAGGTGATGTTCGCGAAATGAGTGCCGGAGGACCCGTAGCCGAGAACCACGTACTGGTCGCCGTCGTTGGGAATATAGCCGCCGAACAGATTGAGGTTGAGGTTGCCTCCCAGCGCGGCCTTGCCGCTCACAACCAACTCTCCGTCGTCCGAGCCCGGGGCCGTGCCGCTGAGACTGACGGTGAGGGTCCCGCCCGAGGTCTGCGTATAGTTGCCCGTGATCGTGAGAATTCCCGCCGCATCCGTCCCACCGGGGACGATGTTGCCCGCGTTGGTGACGGACCCGGTGATGGTGCCCGACCCGGCGAGCGTGCCGCCGTTGATCGCCACGCCGTTCGCCGAGGACGTCAGCATACCACCACTCGCAAGCGTCGTGGTCCCCGACGACTGGGTGTAGGCCCCGCTCGTGGTCAGTGTGGTGCCCGCCGCAATATTCACGGAGCCCGACTGAGTCAGCGCACCGCCAACGCTCAGCGATCCCGAGTTCACGTTGAGCGTGCCCTGCGTCACATTCACTCCCCCGCCGATGCTGGAGGTCGAAGCGAGCGCGAGGGTGTCCGTCGTGATGCTGATGGAAGTATTCGCGTTGGTCATCAGGCTTTTGACCGTATCGGTAACGCCGGTTCCGAGCGTGACCGTGCCGGCGGCCGTCAGGTCGATGACCACGTCGTTGCTCGAACCAGGCAGGACGCCGCCGACCCAGTTCGCGGCGACGTCCCAGCTCCCGCCCTTCGGGTGATCGGTGCTGTCCCAAACGATCGTCGAGAGCAGCGTGCGGTCTTCCAGCTCATGGAAGCTCAGCTTCCGGCGCAGCAAACACTTGCGCCTTGCCCGCCGCAGAGACTCCCAGGAAGCACGACGTGGTTGCCCGAGTGCGAGTAGTACGCGCATGGTGTATCGCCTTGACAAGTTCCGTCAATTACGCACCCGTAGGAGGGCCCAGAAGCTGCAACGATCGAGAGATGGTACCGGCGGCGGAAGCAGGATCTGACTTGACCGGCCGAATTATTTCGGGTCGCGATTCTTTTCTTGGAAGAGTGATTCCAGATGATTCCAGATGATCCCAGACACCCATCCTTTGTCTCACGGCCCCCAAGTCAGTTAGCCCTCACCGACGAAGAACCTCCGTCGCGAATTCCGAATGCACCACAAGACCAGCCCCGTCGACGAGGTCGAGGGTTGCCGCAGCGCGGGCGATGATCGGTTTACATAAACCGCAATCGCGCGTACCCACTATTTCGACCTTGCGGAATTTGTCGACTGGCTGTATCTGTCACGACTATCGTGCGGCCTAATAAAGCCGTTGCTTCGACCGCACGGATATCGGGGGTCCAGATCATGAAAAAGAAATGCGGGGCGTCGGGATCGGCGCGCGCCGGCACAGCGGCGGCGCCGAGTAGGGCGGCTGAGAAGCGTAGGGCGCTGGACATCGAGCGGGTCCTGCGCTGGGCCGATGCCCACCGCACGGCGACCGGGCAATGGCCTGACCGGGGTTCCGGGCCGGTCGGCGGGGCGGACGACCAGACCTGGTCAGCGATCGACACCGCCTTGAGGCGGGGCCGACGCGGGCACCCTGGGGGATCGTCGCTGGCCATACTGCTGGCCGAGGAGCGCGGAGTCACGCAAGGGGCTAACCCGGAGTCGCCGGTCGAACGGCTGCGAGCCTGGGAGGCCGAGCAGTTCCCGACACGGCGGCCACGGCGCTACCGCGCGATAGGACCGCGCGCGACCTACCGCCTGACGATCGACTTGATCCTGTCCTGGGCCGACGCGCATCACGCGGCCAACGGCCGCTGGCCGAGTTCGTGGTCGTCCGGTCCGGTCTCTGGCGTGCCCCTGGAGACCTGGCCGAGGCTCGACCGCGCTCTGCGGGCGGGCCGCCGCGGCCTGCGCGGCGGCATCACGCTGGCCCAGTTGCTTGCTGAGCACCGCCAAGCTCCGAACATCTACACGGAGCCATCCCTGACGGCCGCGAAGATTATCGCCTGGGCCAGCGACCACCGCGAGGCCACCGGCGCGTGGCCCGGCGAAAATTCCGGGCCGGTCCGCGGTGTCCCCGGGGAGAACTGGAACGCGATCAGCAGCGCGCTGTGCCGGGGCAGTCGCGGCCTGCCCGGCGGCTCGTCGCTCGCACAGCTACTCGCCCAGCACTGCGGCGCCCGCAACCAGAGTGACTTACCTCGTTTGACGATCGCGCAGATCCTTGCCTGGGCCGACGCTCACCGCGCTGCGACCGGCCGCTGGCCAACGGCGAGCTCAGGCCCTGTGGCCGAGGGATCGGTGGAGACGTGGGCAATCGTCAATATGGCTTTGTACAACGGCTACCGCGGCCTGTCCGGCCAATCGTCGCTGGCCCGTTTGCTGGCGAAGCACCGGCCGGTGCGGCCGCGGCGGCTATCGCTGCGGAAGATCTACGCCTGGGCTCGTGCCCACCGCGAGGCCACCGGCCGCTGGCCCGACGCCTATGCCGGCCCGGTGCGTGGGGTCCCCGACGAGACCTGGTCGGCGGTCGGCGGCGCTCTGAAGCTCGGCCGCCGCGGCCTCCCTCGCGGCACCTCGCTGACCGAGCTGTTCGGGCGCTCGCTCGACCCCGCCGCCCGAGGCAGACGGCCCGACCTTACGGTCGACCAGGTCCTCGCCTGGGCCGACGCCCACCGCGCCGCAACAGGCCGGTGGCCGACCAACACTTCGGGTCCGATTGACGGCGCGCCCGGCGAGAAATGGGTCAACCTCGACGTGGCGATCCGGCATGGCCGCCGCGGCCTGCCGGGCGGCACGAGCCTCTCCCGCCTCATCGCCGAGCATCGTGGGGTCCCTATGGCGCATCGCGAAAGCTCGCACTTGACTAGACGTCACAATCATCCTAGGTTGACCACAGTGGGACTGGCGCTGTAGATCGTTCGGCGACCATGGCTCGCCAAAGACCGACGGCTGAACACCGTTCGTCGGCTGGGCTCAACGCGGCGAAGTCAGCCGAAATCGGATGGGGTGCCCCGCTCTCGCATGTTGGTGCTGTCCCCGGCTGTATGCATCGGGGCGATTCGCCGGTTGCTACGAAACTTTACTGCATTGAGAAACGAACTGGCGGTTCTCGTTCGTTACTCACCACTCGCCGAGATTCTTTTGCACCGTGAGACGAACTGGCGACCCTGTCGCAGTGCCTTACGGAACGCAGGAACGGAGTCAATTCCGGGCTACGAAGGGTCTGACTCGCTCACCATCCGACGAACATCCACTCCCAGGAGCTCGCCATGTTTGGATCCGACTCGCGGTACACGCTGAATCTTCGGTTCCGTCTCAAAGATCGTGCGCGAGTGCGGCGGCGTCGAGCCCACCGCCGATTGCAGGTCGAGGCCGGGGTATTGCGGCTGGAAGAGCGCCTGGTGCTCAGCTTGCCGGCGAATCAGATTCCACCCGCTCAGGTCGCGGCAGCCGTACCTTTGTCCGCTATCATCTGGAACGGCGGCCCGCCCTTGGACACAACAAATGGCATCCAGAATGTTCCCTCCCCGTCCAAGGCCGACGCCACCAAGACCATCTCGCTGACCAACAATAGCCCGGACACGATCTATCCATTTATCTGGGACGCGAATACCGGGGCGGATCCGAACGCTACTCCGATACCCCCCAACAATCTGAAGTACTACGATCCTCAGGACCTCCATACTCCTCCCGGCGGTGATGGCCTCGACTTTCGACTTTACGTTGGATATCAAACGTCCGATGGCACGTTTATGGGCGTTCCATCGGGCGCGTCCATTACATTTCAGTTGCCGCTCGTCTTTTGGAACGGAGGCAACTTCATGATCTCGACCGACTCTACCGGCCTGACGGAAAATACGCTGCTATACCATTACTACGCAACTGCAAAGATAAGCATCGCTGGCACTGCGGCCTCCGGCACCACGCCGGAAAATACAACGACGTGGGTGACAAACGCCTCCAACTATCCGGTCGCCGACAAACCGGTCATCGTGTTCTACTTTAATCCGGTAACGCCTGAAGGGGTGTCACTTGCCGCCCCCGCGCAGTTGCTTGAACTGACGTTTCGAGATCCCTACCTGAAGCAGTTCATCACCGATAATCTGCAGACATATCCCCTCATCAACTACGACGTCTCATACGTCGATAAGTTGACGACCCCCGTGGCGCTCGAGGCCAGCGCCGTTCCGGTTGTCGATGGTGTTCAGGCGGATCCAACCCAGCCCGTTCCCATTTACTACGATCCTCCAGAAAACTTCGGCTGGAACGCGGCAAACCAAAGCGCCACGGACTGGTATCCTCTGCTCAAGGATTTCACCGAGAACAAGGGCAAAGCCAAGATCGGGGATTATTTTGGCGGTAAGGGATGGCCCATGTTTTATAATTCCAACCCCAATTCCACGAATATCGTGATCCCCTCTGCCGCCAGCATTTTTGCCTACAGCCCGCTGACTGATGCCAGGTCGCCCTATGATCAAAACTATTACCTGCTGACGAGTACGACCTCGGGCGCTGGACCCATCGAGACTATCCTGGGGGCGTTTCCGGACGATTCAAAGAAGCTTTATATTAATCCCTTGGAGGCACGCTCAAAGATCGAGCTCTTGAAGAAGGGGATGGATGTCACCGGACCAACGGGGATCATTCTACCGGGAACCAAGGTCGATGAAGTCCACGTTACGGGAGTCGACGCGAAGAAACCGTACGTTCTGCTGAACCAGGCCACGGGAAAAGGCAAAGACACCGGTGAGGTCCTCACTTTCAAGACCCCGCTGGACGATTACGCGCTTAGCGACATCACCGAGCTGTGGTACTCGTGGGCGAAGCACTATGTCACCACGGCGTTCAAGGACTATCCGGCCAAGGACCCCGCAAAAGCCGCTTACATCCCACCGACTGCGGAAGTACCGGTCTACAACGCTTTCACCCTTTCGTCTGCTCCCGACAAGCCTTTGCGTGTGGGAATGACGGTGAGTGGTCCGAATTGGATTCGACCGGGCACCACGATCCTGAGCATCACCGATTCCAAGGGCGTGCCCATCGCTGCTGCCAACGCGAAGGGTGACATAATCTACCTCAGCCTGCTCCCTACTACCGTCCCGGCCGGCGACCAGTCATACACGTTCGGCAGACCGCCGCAGATTCCGTATACGAATGAGGTAAAGACATACGACCTGACGTTCCCCGCGGACGACAAGAACGCAACGCTGTTTGCGGGATCTGTCTATGCGGCATTGTCGGCAGAGGCCGGCGTCCCAAACCCACCGGCGACCCCTCTGTCCAAGTCGGCGGACATCGTCTCCCGGGTCATCCAGTTCTATGCGAACCTGCCGACAGACGCCCTGCCCGGGGGAAAGAATCTCACGGGCCAGGTCCGCGACGTGGTGAAATCCCTCTTGCGCGGGGTCTGGAATTTCATTGCTATTCCGGACCAGAACGAGTGGTATCCGAACCCGGCTCAACCCAAGACTGGAGGCAAAGATTTCAACGTCTACAACCTTGATCCATACGTATGGTTCGTTCACGACGTGGAGAACACGGCAGGGTACGCCTTCTCGGTCGACGACGATGTGTCCAATCCTTCGGCGGCCGGCCCCGTCCTGGCTGCCGGTTCGACCCCCGGCGACACGGTATACAACCACCTTCCCAGTAATCTGCAAATTGGTGTCGGGGGGATCGCTGGCCTCACCAACCAGAATGAATGGTTCCCGACGGTCCGGTGGGGCGAGATCGACACCACGGCAACGATCAGCCAGGTAGGCGGAGACGGCAAGTATAAGGATGATTACATGATCACCTTGACCAATCCCACGAACGATCCCCTCAAGGATCCGAACAGGGTCACAAATCAGATATTTAACCCCGGGGGCGGGGAAATCGGTGCGTATGTCTCGAATCCAGATTATATCAAACCAGGAACGACTCTCATCTTTAAGGGTCCGAACGGGGACCTGACGTCGTGGGTGATGAGCCAGGCCCCGCTGAAAATCGGCGTGAACATCCCGGTGGTCATATACGCTGGAAAACTGCGAAAGTGAAAGTGGAGGTCCAGCGCAGGAATGAAAGATTCGAGTTGGTTCAAGTTGAAACTGGGGAATGAACCGGGACGCGGACCGTTTTGCGTTCACAATACTGATCGCGTCCGAGGAGGAGCCAGACACCCAATCTCTGGTTGCGAGGCGGAGCCAGGGATTCCAGACATCACGCCAAGAAGCTCGGAAAACAAGGATCATCTCAACTGTGAATCCTTCTATTGGAACCCTGCGGGTCCACCATTCGACCCAACGCCATTTGATCGAAGTCGAGACGATGCGACCGCAGCGCCTGTGATTCACCACCGCCTCACAAGCCGGAAATACATGCCAAAAGCCTCATCTCTAGGTGCAACCAGAGGTATCTCGACGCCGTAGAGGAACCACGTTTGCGGGGCAATCCGAAACCGGATTCCCGGCAGGATGGTCAAGGTATCACCACCGGGCCCGCGGTTGTCTGTCGTCGCCGAGTTGTTGACCGCCAGCCAGACCGTGAATTCCTTGAAATACCTGACCTCGTCGAGCGTGAGGAACTTGCCGATCGTCAAGTTGGAGTCGAGCGTCGTGCGTGCTCCAGTCGTCGACAACGGGATGGTCGGGCCGGCGCCGCCGCGTAGTACCCAGCGGTTCGGCAGACCTTGCCAGAACTGGATCTGGGGCCCGAGCGAAGTCTCACCGTTACCCGCGTCGATTGAGCCCGTGGGAGTCCGAACCGTGAGGATCGACATGATCGAGGTGTTCTGGGTCTCGTGGAGCAAGACCTGAGGCGTGATGCTCATGTCTCCGAAAGTCGCCTTGTACGATGAAGTCGAGCTCGCCGCGCTCGATCGCGAGAGCATGTT
This sequence comes from uncultured Planctomycetota bacterium, assembly GCA_963823665.1. GTDB lineage: Bacteria > Planctomycetota > Planctomycetia > Isosphaerales > Isosphaeraceae > CAVXHV01. The sequence goes on along the minus strand of CAWGMQ010000005.1, from coordinate 441,427 downwards.
CGCCGGTCCGCTCGCAGCCATCGGGTCAGCGACGCGGTGGTAATCGACGAACGGAATCGAGATATACAGTTCGAGGCGCCGACTGAGGGGCGCGAAAACGGACCATGTGCCGATATCACGGTTTCCCGATGGGTCGACGTGATCGCGAAAGTTGTAATCGAGCACCCACTGACGGTAGAACACCCCGTTCGCCGCGTTGATCCATTCCTGCCGCATGGCGCCGCCATCACTCGGCGGCGAGTGTACGAATGGCTGGTTCCAGCCCACGGTGAACAGCTCACTCAGCAACAACGGAGTCCAATCCGACGTCGACGCCTCTCCGAATAACGACTCGAGTGCCGTGTCGACGGGACCGGTGATGATAGGCGGGGTCGGCGCGCCTCCGGGTGGCGGATCGAACGCGCCGCCCGGTGGGTCTTCCGGAACGACATCAGCCGGTGCCGCGGTTGTGGTTGCCGCCGATCCGGGGACCACAGGGCCTGCCGCCGGTTCACCGCTTTGAGCCCGGACCGTGGCAGCAGTGACGGGAGACGTGCTGCTCGTCGCGGCGGCGTCGGCGGTGGAGGTGGAGAAGGACGAGGAGGACTGAGCCGGCCGATTGACGGTCGCGCACCCGCCGGCGCACGCGCCCGTTACCAGCGCGACGGCCAGGATGCGCCGGAATCGCGCCGCAAGCCGTTCCGCCCCGGCGGCATGACGAGGAATCGCCAATGGAGCGCTCCCCAAAAAAAAAGACTCCTACCGGGAGGCATTGGTGCCTCGCGGTAGGAGTCATCAGCCCGATGTCGGGCGGTTTGAACGGCGGGCGAACTCCATCACCCTTTCCGGACCGTCGCGAGCCCGCGACTTCCGGATACATCAGTTTCATCGGTCGCAAGTGACGGCGACTTGAACGACTCTGGCGAATATATGGGCGCAGTGTCGCAGGGCTCGGGCCGATTGACGGAGACGTAAAGGGACGTAAACGCGCAAACGACTTATCTGCTGGCTCTCCCAAAGCGGCGGACGATTCCGGAAAACCGAGAGTTCCGGGTCAAGGCCGACTTTGCAATGCCCGAGCCGGAGCCTCTCCGCGCCGAGTCAGGCGTGAAAGAGCGCCCTTCGCCTCTCTGGACTCAATCGCGCCGGAGTTTCCCCCTGCCATCCGCTCGAGGACGTCGCGGGCTTCGGGCGTACCCGCGCGCTCCAGTGCTGCAATGGCGCGCACGGTCCGCAAGACATCGGGTGGCGCGATCGGCCCATTCACCGCGGGAATACCCTCGGGGTCGGCGGACGTGGCAGGTTGCAGGCGTTCTCGGAGGAACTCGATGGCCGAGGGGACGCCCAGCGCCCAGCCCGCGCAGTTAGCGGCCATGGCGTCGTTGCCGGCCAGCTCGGCCCACCAGGTCCTCAACCGTTCGTCAGTGACCGGCTGGGCGTCCCGGTGGTTCGGCAGGTCGGAGACATCCCAGACCAGCACCGTAGAGTCGGCGCTGCCTGAGACGACCGAGCGGCCATCCGGCGTGAAGGCGACTTCGTTGACCGCTCCCAGGTGTCCGTGGAATCGGCGCAGCTCGCGCCCCGTGGCGACGTCCCAGATCCGGACCGTCTGGTCGTCGCGCGACGCGTTTCCGCCGCTGCACGAGGCCAGCCATCGGCTGTCCGGGGAGAAGGCCAGGCCCCGGGTGCTCTCCCGGTGCCCCTCGAGCGTCGCGACCGCCTCTCCCGACGCCAGCTCCCAGAGGTGGATCTGCGGATCGGCCTCTATGTCGCGGGAGTGGGCCACCAGACCACCTGTCGCGAGGTACCGCCCATCGGGAGAGAGGGCCACGCAAGAGTGGTGGATCTTGGCCCGGACCGCCCAACGCGCCTGCTTGCCCGAGCGGATATCCCAGATGCGGGCGCCCTCGCTCTCCGTCGTGATCAGCTTCGTCCCATCCGGAGAATAGAATATGGGGAAGAAGTTCGCATCGCGGTTCTTCTGCTCGTCTGGATCGCGGAACGTGACCAGGACTTGGCCGGTGGCGACGTCCCACACCCGCCACTCGGAAGCTACGGTCTTGCCGTCGGGTGAGAACGCGACATGGCGCACGGGGTTTCGCGGGTTGATGCGGGGAAGAGTGAGAAGCTCACGCTGCTCGGCGACGCTCCAGAGCGCGAACCTTCCGCCGTGGCTGCTGGCCAAGAGCAAGGTCTTACCATCGGGGGCAATGGCCATCGTGTCCGCCGAATCGGCAAAACGGGCGATCACGCCCAGCTCACGACCCGCGGCGGTTTCCCAGTGCCTGATGGTTCCGTCCTGGCCGGCCGTGACGACCGTCGAGTCGGTTGGCGAGACGACCAGGTTGCGTATCGCCGAACGATGGCCGGACTGCGTGAAGACCTCTCGCCCGTCGGCCACGTCCCAGAGGCGGATCATCGGCTCGGAACCGGTCGAGGCCAGCGTCCGGCCATCCGGGGAGAAGCTCAACGACCTGACCCATCCCTGGTGCGCCGGGAGATGGCGGAGTTCCTTTGCCCGGGCGACGTCCCAGAAGTAGACATCGGCGAGCTGGGACGACCCGGTGTCTCCCGTCCCGGATGCGCCCGACGCGAGAATTGAGCCGTCGGGCGAGAACACCAGGCAGCTCATCACAAGAGGGTTCAGAAGCCGGCGCTTGCCGATGGCCGGCGGGCCGGGGGCGCGGCGCGGAACTAGCCTCGGGGTTCGCTCCTGCCCGGTCGCCATGTCAAAGACCCGGATGGTCTGGTCGGATATGCTGGCGGCCACTCGCGATCCGTTGGGAGAAACGGCGATCGAGCGGACTTCAGGACCCTCGACCGGGAAGCGGCGCCGCGCCTGCCCCGTGGCGACGTCCCAGAGCCACAGCGAGCCCCGTTCGGGCTTCTCGTCAGCGATCCGTAATTCGAAATCGTTGCTGCCCGTGATCAGGGCCTTACTATCGGGAGTGAATGCGAGCGCATTCAGAACCCTCCAGTCGGCCACGAACTGGCGCCGACGCTCCGTGGGCGAAGTCAGGTCCCAGAGTGTTATGGCGCGTTTTTCCTTCAGGGTGGTCGGATCCTGGGTGCTCAGCTCCGCGGCCAGAGTCCGGCCATCTGGGGAGAAGGTCAAATGCATGGGGTATCCCGGGACCTCATGCCAGCGGCGGCGCTCGCGTCCCGAATCCAGGTCCCAGAGGCGGAGCGCGCATCCCGGCGTCTGGAACGTTTCCAGCGTCGCCAGCGTCAGGCCATCGGGCGCGAGCGCGATGTCCCGGAACACGATCGGGGGTCCGCCGATCGCTCGAACCAACTGTCCGGTGGCTGCATCCCAGACGAGCACGGCGCCGGTACGGTCGATCGCCACTATGGACTTGCCGTCAGGAGTGCAGAGGACCCGGCCGATCGAAATGCCGTGATTGAATCCGGTGCTGCCAATGCGGAGACGGGCGTGCTCCGGAAGTGGATCGGCGCGGCGATCGATTGCCTTCGAGACGAATCGGGCCGTCGTGTCCGCTCGCGGGGTGGTCTCGGACCGCCGCCGGTCCTGCGACTTGGGCGCTCCGGGTACGGCGAGGCCGAAGCCGGCCATCATCAAGGCGATCCCGATCACGCCCCCGGTCATCCGGAGCCTCGCCAGGTGCAGGCCCCTGAGCGCCCGCCCGGCCATCACACCCACGGCCGTGGCCGGCATTCCCTTGATCGCAGCGCCGACGGTGGCTTCCACCAGCGCCGACGGGGGCTCGAACCGGGCGATCGGCTCTATCAGAATGGCTCCAGGCCATCCGCTCGGCGCCAGGCCCCGGCGCGTAAGCCGCACTCGGAGCAGTTCTCGGGCTCGGGCCAGCCGGCCCCGGACCGTCCCCACCGGCCATTGCAACGCGGCGGCGGCCTCGTCGTGCGTCCGGCCCTCGAAATAGCAGAGCACCACTGCGGCGCGGTACTTCGCCGGCAACCGGTTGACCTCTTCATGCAAGAGCGCCCGCAGCTCGTCCCGCTCGATCGTAGCCGTAGTTCCTCCCCCGCCCCGCACCGGCACCCGCCGCTCGCGCGCCCAGCGTCGCGCAGCCCCCCGTCGCGCCTTCGACGCGATATGATGCGCGACCCCGTAAAGCCACGGGCCCAGCGAGCCCGGCGCGCGGATGCGCAGCGATCCGGCGCGGCGGAAGAGGACAAGGAAGGTGGCCTGGAAGGCGTCCTCGGCCGCGTGCTCGTCGCCAAGCACGTGCCGGCAGACGGAGAGGACCATCACCCCATGGCGGGCCAGGATCGTCTCGAATGCGGCCTCGGCGGAGTCATCCCGCCCATGCGTGCATCGCTCGAGCAAGTCGCGATCGGTCAGTCCGACGGGACTGCCTGCGCCGAAGAGACGCCCAAGGTGCCGCTTGAGGTTTCCCGCTGATGCGCTCGCCATGATCTGCCCTCCGCGCAGGAGTGGACTGTCCTCATACTCCTATTCCCCACGAGCGGTCGCCGCAATACACCTTTCTCTGGCGCTCGCCGATCGGACAATGCGCGGCGGGCGAAAGGTGTCCGACACCCCTTCTCTATTCTAATTCGACGATTATACGGGCGCCGTGTCGTGGGGCTCGATGCCGCAGAGGGCACTCCAACCGCAATCGCACACCCCCGATTTCAAACCCCGACGATTGAATTGATCGGCGCGGTGTGCGACCATAACGGCGGGTCAACCCAACTCGACGCCGTTGCTCGGAGCGGCGAGGTTTTCATGAACGCCTGGCTATCCAGTGAAGTACATCGGCGGCTAGAGCGTGATGGCTTCGCGGCTCCAATCACAGGCTCGTGCCGCCGAAAAATGGAGGACTGAATTCGAGACAGTTGGCCATTGCGGCAGCGCTGCCGGAAGGCGAAAGTGCCGGCGTAGGCAGCGGGAAGGGCGCGGCTCCCGCCGAGCCGCATTGACGAAAGCCCGGCACGAGACGTGCGGGTATCGTCGATTTCGGTCGGTCGAGGCTTTTCGCCACCCTCGCGTCCGTGATCGAGAGAGGAGACGCCAATGTGCCTTGGAATCCCGGGAAAAGTCACCAGCACCTATCGCGAGCACGATGTGCTCATGGGCAAGGTCGATTTCGGCGGTGTCTTCAAGCGTGTCTGTCTCGAGCACGTGCCCGAGGCCCAGGTCGGCGAATACGTCATCGTGCACGTCGGCTTCGCGCTGTCGCGCATTGACGAGGCCGAAGCAAAACAGGTCTTCGCGTTTCTCGACGGCATGAACGAGCTCTCCGACCTCAGAGCGGGAGACGCACATGAAGTACCTTGATGAATATCGTGATCCCGCCGCCGCCGCCAAACTCCGCCAGGCCCTGCTCGCCATCACCACCAAACCGTGGACCATCATGGAAGTCTGCGGCGGGCAAACGCACACCATCGTCAAGTACGGCATCGATGAGCTCTTGCCACCGGGAATTGAGCTGGTCCATGGCCCCGGCTGCCCGGTGTGCGTCACGCCGCTCGAGCTGATCGACAAGGCCATTGCAATCGCCTCGCGGCCGGAAGTGATTTTTTGCTCCTTCGGCGATATGCTTCGGGTGCCCGGGAGCGGGCGCGATCTCTTTGCCGTCAAGGCGGCCGGCGGCGACGTGCGTATCGTGTATTCCCCGCTCGATTGTCTCCAGATCGCCGAGCAGAACCCGTCACGCACCGTCGTCTTTTTTGCCGTCGGCTTCGAGACCACCGCGCCGCCCAACGCCATGGCGGTGTGGCAAGCCAAGCGCCGCGGGCTCAAGAACTTCGCGGTGCTCGTGTCTCACGTCCTGGTGCCGCCGGCAATGACGGCCATCCTCGCTTCGCCCTCCAACCGCGTGCAAGGTTTCCTCGGCGCCGGCCACGTGTGCACGGTCATGGGCTACGAGGAGTATGAGCCGCTGGCCGAGCGATTTGGCATCCCGATTGTCATCACCGGCTTTGAGCCGCTCGATCTCCTGGAGGGAGTTTACCGTTGCGTCCGTATGCTCGAGGAGGGACGGCAAGGCGTGGAGAATCAGTATTCCCGAGCCGTGCACCGCGAAGCGAATCCGGGCGCACTCCGCTTGATACGCGAGGTCTTCGAAGTCACCGATCGCAAATGGCGGGGCATTGGCACGATTCAAGAGAGCGGCTACCGGCTCAGCCCCGCCTACGCCGACTTTGACGCGGAACGGCGCTTCGAGGTCGAGGGTGTTCAAGTCGACGAGTCGAGTGTGTGCATCAGCGGAATGATTCTCCAGGGGCTCAAGAAGCCGCATGACTGCCCGGCCTTCGGAAAAACCTGCACGCCGGAGAATCCGCTCGGGGCAACCATGGTGTCGTCGGAAGGTGCCTGCGCGGCTTACTACCATTACGGACGCTTCCGGCATCCAGCGCCGGCCGCGAAGGTACAGCTCGAGACAGCCAATGCCTGAAGTCATCGACTTTGATCAGCTTAGCTGCCCCGTGCCGTTATCCAGCTACGAGCACGTCTTGCTGGGCCACGGCAGCGGCGGCCGGTTAACTGCCGATCTCATCGAGCGGCTGTTCGTACCGGCCTTTGCCAACGAGGTCCTCTGCGCGCTTGAGGATCAAGCCACCATCAGCCTGGCCGGCATGAACGGGTCCAAGGCTCCCCGCTTGGCATTCACGACCGATTCATTTGTCGTCCGCCCCATTTTTTTCCCGGGTGGCGACATTGGTAAACTGGCGGTGCACGGCACCGTGAACGACCTGGCCGTCGGAGGCGCGCTGCCCCTGTTCCTTTCGGCCGCATTCATTCTCGAAGAAGGTCTGCCGATGGCCGATTTGAAGCGAATCGTCGCATCCATGCACGAGGCGTGCGCGCTGACCGGGGTCACGGCTCGTCACCGGCGATACCAAGGTGGTCGATCGCGGCAAGGGCGACCAGGTCTATATCACCACGTCGGGCATTGGTCTGGTTCCGGACGGTCGATCGCTCTCGATCCGCGCCGCCCGTCCCGGCGATCGCATCCTGGTCTCCGGCACGGTCGGCGACCACGGAATCGCCATCATGTCGGTGCGCGAGGGAATCGAATTCGAGACCGTACTGGAAAGCGACTGCGCCCCTCTCCACGACCTGACCCGGGTGATGCTCGAGGCATGTCCTGGAATCCGCTGCATGCGCGACCCGACGCGCGGCGGGCTCTCGAGCGCGCTCAACGAGCTGGCGGCGGCCTCGAAGGTGGGTGTCGAGCTGCGTGAGCCCGCGATTCCGCTCCGGCCCGAAGTGCGTGCCGCCTGCGAGATTCTGGGGCTCGATCCGCTCTACGTCGCCAATGAGGGGAAATTGATTGCCGTGGTGCCCGCAGGGCGACGCCGATCGACTCCTGGAGGTGATGCGCAACCACCCCCTCGGCCAGAACGCCGCCATCATCGGCCAGGTGGTCGACGACCATCCGGGCATGGTCACAATGCACTCGCTCGTGGGCGGGGAACGGGTCGTCACCATGCTCGCGGGCGAGCAGCTACCGCAGGATTTGCTGACTCCGATTGTCTTCTCAAGAGCATTCCCATGTTGAGTTGATTGTAACCCCATGAAGCGGAAATCGTTGGCCCCCCCTGATCCTCAGGCCGGGAACGGCCGGAACCCAGGTTCGCTGAGCAAACCGCGCGGCGGCGAACCGCCTTCGCACCAGGAGGCAGAGAATCACCTGGCGCGAATGGCCGGCGCACTTCCGCCTGGTGGTAGCGATATCTGGCAGTTGGTGGGCATCCTGACCTCGGCGAATCGTGCCTCGGGCGGCGACGGGCAGCTTCACCGGGCCGAGGCCCGCTACCGTGCACTGGTGGAGCAAATCCCCGCGGTGACCTTCATGGCACCGCTGGACGGAAGCACGAGCGAATTGTACGTCAGTCCGCAGATCGAGGAGCTGCTCGGCTTTTCGGCTCAGGAATGGCTGGAAGAGCCCTTCCTCTGGTACCGGCAGTTGCACCCGGAAGACCAGGTCCGGTGGACCGAGAGCTTCGCCCGCACCTGTTTCTCCGGCGAGCGCCTTCGCGCCGAATTCCGGTTCCTCGCCCGCGACGGGCGTGTCGTTTGGGTCCACGGTGAAGCCAAGCTGGTGATGGACGAACACGGAGCGCCGTCGTTCCTGCACGGCGTGGCCTTCGACATCACCGAGCGCAAGCGAGCCGAGGAGGCCACGCTTGCCGCCTACGACGAGATCAGACGCCTCAAGGACCAGTTGCAGGCAGACAACGTCTACCTCCAGGAGGAGATCAAGCTCAAGTGCAACTTCGGCGAGATCGTCGGGCAGACTCCAGCCATCAGCAGGGTGCTGCACCAGGTGGAGCAAGTGGCCGGCACGTCGGCGACCGTGCTCCTGCTTGGCGAGACCGGCACGGGTAAGGAGCTGCTGGCCCGCGCCATTCACAGCAGCAGCCCGCGGCGAGCCCGGCCCATGCTGACGGTGAGCGGCGCCGCCTTGCCGGCCACACTGATCGAAAGCGAGCTGTTTGGCCACGAAAAAGGCGCCTACACCGGCGCCATGACGCGGCAGATCGGCCGTTTCGAGCAGGCCGACGGTTCCACCCTCTTCCTCGATGAGATCGGCGAGCTGCCCCTCGAGGTGCAGGTCAAGCTGCTGCGGGTCCTTCAGTTCGGCCAGTTCGAGCGCCTGGGCAGCACCCGCACCCTCTCGGCCAACGTGCGCATCATCGCCGCGAGTAACCGAGACCTGGAAACGATGGTCAAGGAAGGGCGATTCCGTGAGGACCTCTTCTATCGCTTGAACGTGTTCCCGATCCGCCTGCCTGCACTCCGAGAGCGGCGTCGATGACATTCCGCTTCTGGCCTGGTCGTTCGTCAGAGAGTTCGGCCGAACCATGGGCCGGAAGATCGACTCCATCCCGCAAGCCACCGATGGAGACGCTCAAGCGCTACCCCTGGCCCGGAAACATTCGCGAGCTGCGCAACGTCATCGAGCGCGCCATGATCGTCACCCAGGGCCCGACACTCCAAGTCGAGTTGCCGTCGCTGTCCAACGGCACGACCTTCGCGCCGGCCATTTCTTCCGGTGCTCCAGTGCCGGCCAACGGATTGACGCTGGACGACACCCAGCGCTGCCAGATCCTGGCGGTCCTTCAGAAGACCGGCTGGCGCGTCAGCGGCAAGAACGGAGCGGCCGCCATCCTTGGTCTCAAGCCGACAACTCTCGAATCACGAGATGGCCAAGCTCGGCATCAAACGGGATCGTTAGACCGACGATATTTCGGGAATTTTCCCGAAAGAATGGGAACCCCAGGCTGCATCTTGATATCCCGGCCGCCGTCGCCGTCTGCCTAATTCTAAAGAGGCAGACATGTTAGGGCTCAAATCCCATCAGTCGCTCCTTTGGCACGATTCGTGCATTGCGTTGAACTTCTAGAGGATCGTCACGAAGACCCTGGTCTGGTACGTCGCGCGCGGTGCTGTTCCTCGCTCATTCGTCATCCGAATTGAATCAACTCGACACTCACCTCGTGAAAAGGAGCGCTCTGGCGATGGCTGAAGCAACGGTCCCCCACGGGCGCCGAACTCAACGCGCACCGGCTGTCAAAGAGGTGCATGTCGTGTGGATCACGGCCGGTCTGGGCTGTGATGGCGACTCGGTCTCGATCACCGCCGCCACCCAGCCGAGTCTGGAGGACGTGATCATGGGGGCCATTCCGGGGCTCCCCAAGGTCCACCTGCACAACCCGGTGCTGGCGTACGAGGTCGGTGACGAGTTCATGAAATACTGGTACCAGGCCGAGGAGGGCCGGCTCGACCCGTTCGTGCTGGTGGTGGAAGGGTCGATACCCAACGAGAAGATCAAGAGCGAAGGCTACTGGGCTGCGCTCGGCACCGACAAGCGGACCGGCCAGCCGATCACGACCAACGAATGGATCGATCGTCTGGCTCCCAAGGCGCTGGCGGTGGTCGCGGCCGGCACCTGCGCCACCTACGGCGGCATTCACGCAATGGAAGGCAACCCGACCGGGTGCATGGGCCTGGCGCGACTACCTGGGCTGGGATTGGAAGTCGAAGGCAGGCCTCCCGATCGTGAATGTGCCGGGTTGTCCAGTCCAGCCCGATAACTTCATGGAGACCTTCCTGTACCTGCTCTATCCAGGTCGCGGGCCTGGCGCCCATGATTCCGCTCGACGACCTGCGGCCGGCCCAAGTGGCTCTTCGGCAACACGGTGCACGAAGGCTGCGATCGGGCCGGCTACTACGAACAGGGCGATTTCACCACGGAGTATGGCTCGCCCAAGTGCCTGGTCAAGCTGGGCTGCTGGGGGCCGGTGGTGAATTGCAATGTGCCCAAGCGCGGCTGGATGGCCGGCATCGGCGGCTGCCCCAACGTCGGCGGCATCTGCATCGGCTGCACGATGCCCGGATTCCCCGACAAGTTCATGCCGTTCATGGACGAGCCGCCCGGCGCCAAGCTGTCGACCAACGCGATCGGGATCTACGGCCGGATGATCCGGTCGTTGCGCGGCTTCACCAACACCACCGTCAACAAGGAACCGAGCTGGCGGCACGGCGCTCCGAGCTGACGACCGGTTATCATCCCACCACTTACTCGCAACAAGGCTAGAAAGGATTGGTCGAATGAGCTACTGCGACTCTCCCCGAGAAGAAGGCGCCGACCGAACCCCGCAAACTGGTCGAGATGTCCTGGGACCCGATCACCCGGATCGTCGGCAGCCTGGGCATCTTCACCAAGATCGACTTCGACAACCGGCAAGTCGCCGAGTGCCACAGCACCTCGGCGATCTTCCGCGGCTACAGCATCTTCATGAAGAACAAAGACCCGCGCGACGCCCATTTCATCACCAGCCGCATCTGCGGCATCTGCGGCGACAACCACGCAACCTGCGCGACGTACGCCCAGAACATGGCGTTCGGCATTCGACCGCCGGCCATCGCCGAGTGGATCGTCAATCTGGGCGAGGCCGCCGAGTACATGTTCGACCACAACATCTTCCAGGACAATCTCGTCGGCGTCGACTTCTGCGAGCAGATGGTCAAGGAAACCAATCCCGGCGTCTGGGAGAAGGCCCAGCGCACGCCGTCGCCCCACGCCGAGGACCACGGCTACAAAACCATCGCCGACATCATGCGGGCGCTCAACCCCTTCACCGGCGACTTCTACCGTGAGACGCTGCACGTCAGCCGCTACACCCGTGAAATGTTCTGTCTGATGGAAGGCCGCCACGTCCACCCGTCCACACTCTACCCGGGCGGCGTCGGCACCGTTCCCACTGTCCAGCTCTTCACCGACTACCTCGTTCGCCTGGCCCGCTACGCCGAGTTCATGAAGAAGTGCGTGCCCCTGCACGATGACCTGTTCGACTTCTTCTACGAAGCCCTGCCCGGCTACGAGAAGGTGGGTTACCGCCGCACGCTGCTGGCCTGCTGGGGCTCGTTCAACGACCCCGCAGCCTGCGACTACACCTACAAGAACATGAACGCCTGGGGGCGGAAGATGTTCGTCACGCCCGCCGTGATCGTCGACGGCAAGGTCGTCACGAACGACCTGGTGGACATCAACCTCAACATCCGCATCCTGCTGGGTTCGTCCTACTACGACGACTGGGATAACAGCGAGATCTTCGTCGAGAAGGACCCGCTCGGCAACCCGGTCGACCGCCGTCACCCTTGGAACCAGACCACCATTCCCCGGCCGCAGAAACGCAATTTCGACGACAAGTACACCTGGGTGATGTCGCCACGCTGGTATCGACAAGCGCACCAAGGAGCACCTCGCGCTCGACACCGGCGGCGGCGCCATCGCCCGGTTGTGGGCGACCGCGCTGTCGAATATGGTTGACATCGGTTACGTGAAGTCGACGGGCTCGAGCGTCAAGATCTACCTGCCCAAGAACGGCGTCCAAGCCCGAAGTCGAGTTCGAATGGAAAGTCCCCAAGTGGAGCAACGCCATCGAACGCGACCGGGCCCGAACTTACTTCCAGGCATACGCCGCCGCCTGTGCGTACTACTTCGTCGAGCAGGCCCTCAAGGAGCTGCACGCCGGGCGAACCAAGACCTGGACCGAGTTCACCGTTCCCGACGAGGCGATCGGCTGCGGTTTCCATGAGGCGGTTCGCGGCGTGCTGTCGCACCATGTGGTGATCAGGAAGGGCAAGATCGCCAACTACCACCCGTACCCGCCCACGCCCTGGAATGCCAATCCCCGCGACATCTACGGCACGCCCGGCCCCTACGAGGATGCCGTCCAGAACACGCCGATCTTCGAGGAGAATGGCCCCGACAAGTTCAAAGGCATCGACATCATGCGGGCCGTGCGCAGCTTCGATCCCTGCCTGCCGTGCGGAGTGCACATGTACCTGGGTGAAGGCAAGGTCCTCGAGACCAGGCACGTGCCGATGTTCGGTATGCAAGAGTAGCAAGGAGCACGAATGGCCAGTTCCAAAGAAGCCCGAGAATTTCGCAGCCGCATCGAGCGCGTCGAGGCCTTGATCCACGAGGTCGAGCGATTTTCGGACGCCGCCGTGCGCGCGAGCACTCAGGAGCTTCTCAGGACCGTCATCGAGCTGCACGGCGCCGCGTTCGAGCGCATTCTGGAAACGGTGGCTGACACCGGGGAGACGAAGCGCCGCATTGATCGATGCGCTCGTAGAAGATGACCTGGTCGCGTCGATACTTTTGCTCCACGGGCTTCATCCGCTTGGATCTGGAAACCCGCGTGCGACAGGCGCTCGATAAGGTCCGGCCGCTCTTGCGCTCACACGGGGGCAATGTCGAACTCCTGGACCTTTCCGGCGGCGTGGTACGCTTGCGAATGCTCGGAAGCTGTGACGGCTGCCCGTCGTCGGCCATGACCCTCAAGCACGCAATCGAGGCGGCGATCTACGAGAAAGCCCCGGATGTGACGGCGATCGAGGTCGATCAACCGGCGACGAACGGGCACGTGGCGAAAGACGGTCTAGCGCGGATCGCCCTGCCTATCCTCGGGCAGTGATTCGGTTCAAACACAGGGCGCGATGAGATGACGCCAGAATCCGAATTCGGCCAGAATTCATTCGCCGCACTTCGCAGATTCACGCGGAAGCGCCCCGCCGCTGAGTCTTGCGAGCTGTGCAGCGCCCCACTACCGCCTCATCACGAACACCTGGTCGAGCCGGCCGTCGGGCGCCTCGTCTGTTCGTGCACCGCTTGTGCCATCCTCTTCAGCGGCCAGCCCGGCGCTCGCTACCGCCGCGTGCCCCGGGACGTCGAGTTTCTGAGCGACTTTCGGCTGACGGATGCGCAATGGGAGGAGCTGCACCTCCCGATCAACCTGGCCTTCTTCTTCCGGAGTACTCGCGCGGAGCGGGTCGTCGCCATCTACCCAAGTCCCGCCGGCGGCACGGAATCGCTTCTGACCTTGGAGGCCTGGCAACAACTCGAGGAAGAAAACCCGGGCCTGCGCGAGCTCGAGCCCGACGTGGAAGCACTCCTCGTCAATCGTCTGGGGCCCGCGCGAGAACACTATCGGGTGCCGATCGATGCCTGCTACCGGCTCGTAGGGATCATCCGGGCCGGCTGGCGAGGGTTGTCCGGCGGCGCGGAAGTTTGGCAGGAAATTGGCCAGTTCTTCGCCGGCTTGAACCAACAATCGACTCGGGGCGAGATACGCTGCCATGCCTGATCTCAAGTTCAAGGTCGAGTCCGCAGAACCGGAGCCTTTCGCGGTCGGGCCATTGTTGAGATTCAAGCTGCACGTCAGCCAAACCGCGGCCACCGGTGCGGAAGCTCGTTCCCATCCATGCCGTCGCGCTCCAGTGCCAGATTCGCATCGAGCCGGGCCGTCGCGGTTACACGAGCCCGGAACAGGAAAAGCTGCTCGACCTCTTCGACAGACCCTCGCGCTGGGGCCAGACGCTCCGGCTCATGCTCTGGACCCACGCCAACGTCGGCATCGGGCCGTTCACCGATTCCATCGTCGTCGACTTGCCCGTTCCGTGCACGTACGACTTCAACGTGGCGGTGACCAAGTACTTCTATGCCCTGGAGGGAGGAGAGATTCCCGTGAACCTCCTCTTCAGCGGCACGATGTTTCACGAAGCCGACGACGGTGCCCTGCAAGTGGCGCAAATCCCCTGGGACAGGGAAGCGGCCTTTCCGCCTGAGGGTATCCGTCTGGAAGGAAATGATGGAGCAGTATTATCCCAACAGTGCCTGGCTCTGCTTGCGCAAGGATGTGTTCGATCGGCTCTACGAGTTTAAGAGCCGTCACGGCGTGCCCACCTGGGAACAAGCACTGGAGCGCTTGCTCGGCGCCTCTCTGGACGGTGAACCACATTCGCCGGCGCCGGGGCGAGATTCCGGAGAGACTCCGTCTCATGAACCAGCCTCTGGTGGACCAGATTGTCGATGCGGTCCTCTACGAGGGGTACATCCTCTACCCCTATCGGCCGTCGGTCAAGAACCGGCAGCGGTGGACGTTCGGCGGCTTGTATCCTCGCGATTATTGTGAAGCGCAGAAAACCGGCGACGCCTGGTCCATGCAGACGGAGTGCCTGCTCCGGGGGACCGGGAATACGGTGGCTCGAGTGGAGGTGCGGTTCCTGCATCTCCAGGCCCGGCTGGTCGGGCAGCGCGATTGCCGCGTGGCTGAGCTGGATGAAACCGAGGCGCCGGTCTTCCATTTCGTCGAGGAGCTCAAAGTCGGCGACCGGCTGCTCCAGACCTGGCAAGAAGCCGTGCAGCGGGAAGTAGTTCTTGAGGGGCTGGATCTGGATTCGCTGGCGCGCGAGCCGCGGCAGCAGCAAGATGACTTTTCCGGCAGGCGGAAGCATCGAGCCCGTGCGCGGCCACTCCGGCGACATCGAGGCGGTCATATCGCGCGAGCAGCGCTCCGTCACCGTTCGCGTCCAGGTTTCCGCTCACGAGCTGGGCGACGGATTGTTCAAGCTTGTCGTGCGGATCGAGAACAACACAGCGTTCGACCAGCTCGACAAGAGTTGCCGCGACCAGGCGGTGCTAGCGGCGATGGCTTCAACGCACACCATCCTGAGCGTGCAACATGCTGAGTTCTTGTCGTTGATTGATCCGCCCGAGGAATGCACTTCGCTGGCCGCTCAGTGCCGCAACGAGGGGGCCTGGCCTGTGCTCGTCGGCAGCGAAGGCGAGCGCGACACCATGCTCTCTTCGCCGATCACGCTCTACGACTACCCGCAAATCGCCGCCGAAAGCCCCGGCGACTTCTTCGACGGCACGGAGATCGACGAGATGCTCGTGCTTCGCGTTCTGACTTTGACCGACGAGGAACAGCAGGCAGTCGCCGCGGTGGATGAGCGCGCGCGGGCATTGTTGAACCGGACCAGATCGCTGAGCGAGGAGCAGATGATGGGGTTGCACGGGGTGTTCGCTGCATTGCGGCCCGTGCGTTCCGGAGAATCGCAATGAATGACTGGGATCCGTTTATTGACAGGCCGCGACTGGAGAGCGTTCGCGCAAACGATCTCGAGCTCAAACCCGGCGACCGAGTCCGGCTTCATCCGCTCGGCCGGGCCGACATCCTGGACATGGCCCTCGAGGGAAAAACCGCGACGATCGAAGCGATCGAACAGGATTTCGAAGACCGCGTCTACCTGGGCGTGGTGCTGGACGATGATCCCGGCCGCGACCTGGGTCAGTTGCGCCAGCCAGGCCATTGTTTCTATTTCGGCATCGACGAGGTCGAGCTGTTTCAGCCCGAAACGAGTCCAAGCGAGGCTATCTGACCCGGATGGACCGATCAGTCAAGTCCACGAATTGCGTTCTGCCGACCGTTACTTTCACTGACAAGAGAGGTGACCCATGCAGGAAAACACAAACTCAGATGTTCGCGACGCCGTGTTGCTAGCCGGAGGAATTGCACTGGTGGCTTTCGGCGCCGGGCTGATTCTGGCGCACCCTGCCGTCCGCCGCACCTTGCTGGGGGGCATCGCTCCGCTCGGGTCGCTGGGCAACGGCATCGGTGGCGTTCTGCCGGATGTGGAGCGTTACTTGAAACTGAAAGCCATGTGAGCCGCGGTCGCCCGGTGGCGAGTGCTCGATCGCTCGCCCCGTTCCGCCCGTGTGTCGTTTTGCATTCCGGCTTGGTCCGATCGGGCCCTGAAACGATGCGTTACTTGCTGGACGACTCGCAAAGTCGATTCACCGTTCAGGCGTTTGTCGCGGGCGCTCTCTCGGCCCTCGGGCACAGTCCGACGTTCGCGGTCCGCACGTTCACGGGTGAGATTCGTTTCGCGCCCGACGCGATCGCCGATGCGGCGATCAACCTGACGGTCCAGGCGGCTTCCCTCGCCTTGACCGACACCGTCAGTGCCAAGGACCGCGATGAGATTGAAAGCAGGATGCGCCAGGAGGTGCTGGAAACCGCCGCCTATCCGGAAATCGTCTTTCAAAGTACGGAAATCACTTCAAGCAAGATCGCCGGAGGGTGGTACTCGGCTTCGAATCGCCGGAAAGCTTTCCCTGCATGGTGTCACAAACCCTCTGCGGGCGGACGCGCAATTGCGAGTGATGGAAGACGAGATCCGTTTGACCGGCGACTGCCCGCTTTCGCAGCCCGCCTATCGAATCAAGCGGGTTTCCGCCCTCGGCGGCATGATTACCTTGAAGGACGAGCTGAAGCTCGCTTTCGATCTGGTGGGCCGCAGGCAGGACGGATGAAGTGTGATTGTGACCACCGACATGAGCGCCGCACGCATCCTCATCGCCGGCATCGGCAACATCTTCTTCGGAGACGATGCGTTCGGCTCTGAGGTCGCCCGGCGCCTGGCGCAGCGCCCGCTCCCGGACACCGTGCGCGTGGTCGATTTTGGCATTCGCGGTCTTGACCTGGCGTATGCTCTGCTCGACCCTTATGACACGGTGATCCTCGTGGACGCTCTTCCCCGCGGCGGCACGGTGGGAACCGTGTACGTTATTGAACCTGAAGTGTCTTCAGATGGTCTGACAGGCGCGGCCGTCGAGCTCCACTCCATGGATCCGGTGAAGGTGCTGCGCATGGCCCGGGAACTGGGCAGCACGATCAAGAGCGTCTTGCTCGTCGGCTGCGAGCCCGGTCCAATGACCTCTGACGACGACATGAAGCTGGAGATGAGCACACCGGTGCAAGCCGCCGTCGAGGAGGCGATTACCCTGATCGAGTCCCTCGTGACTCAGATTCTCGCGAATGGTTCCTGATGCACGAACTCTCCATCGCATTGAGTATACTGGATGTGGCGAGTGAGGAAGCCCAGAGGCAAGGGAGCGTGCGCGTCGTGGGAATCCACTTGAAGCTGGGGCCCCTATCAGGAGTTGTAAAAGAAGCGCTTGTCTCCGCCTATGAACTGGCCCGAGAAGGTTCGCCATTCGCGGAGACTCAACTGGTTATCGAAGAGGTTCCGGTGCTGGTGCATTGCCCGGTCTGCCGCACCACGCGGCCCGTCGTTTCGGTGCAGCAGCTTTGCTGTGCGGAGTGCGGCACGCCGAGCCACGACGTGGTTAGCGGCCGTGACCTGCAAGTTGTCGCGATGGAAATCCAATGAGCGTCGAAACACGGCTGATTCAGGTACGCCAGCACGTCCTCAAGCAAAACGACGTGGCAGCCCGGGCTCTGCGCCAGCGGTTCCGCGAAGCCGGGGTTTACGTGGTAAGCCTGGTGTCAAGCCCAGGCGCCGGAAAGACCGCGTTCCTGGAAAAGTTACTTGGGCTGCTTCGGGCTCGGTACCGCGTGGCTGCATTGGTTGGCGACCTCGCCACCGACAACGACGCCCAGCGTCTGGCCCGTGCGCAGGTGCCGACTCGGCAGATCACCACCGGCACGGTTTGCCACCTCGAAGCCGCAATGGTCGAAAATGCGCTCGAAGGCTGGGCCCTGGACGAGCTCGATTTCCTTTTTGTGGAAAACGTGGGTAATCTCGTCTGCCCCTCCTCCTACGATCTGGGCGAGACGCTTCGTCTGGTGCTCCTCTCGGTGACCGAGGGGGAAGACAAGCCGCTCAAGTACCCTCCGATCTTCAACAGCGCCGATGTCGCGATCATCACCAAGATCGACCTGGCAGCCGCCGTCGATTTCGATCGCGCCGCGGCGCACCGAAACATCCAATCCGTGCGTCCCGGCATGCAGATCTTCGAACTATCAGCAAAAAGCGGCCAGGGAATGGACGAGTGGCTGCACTTCCTCGAAAAAAGGTGTCAGGAACCGATTCGCCCGGAAATGGGCATGACTGAGTCGTCGAACTTTGAGACGGCCTCGTAAACGGCCAGCTCCTGGCGGTCGTAGTCGACCATTGTTGCGAACGCCGAGGGCCAGTCCCCAAAACTCCGCGCATCACACAACGAACAACCCCGCGCCGGCGGTCGCGTGTGGTACCATCAAGGTACATTGCGGCAGGCCGGTACGCTGCCTCAGCGCACCGGCTGCGGCCGAACCGGTGCCGCACAGAGCGACAATGTCGATCGAGCTCCAGGCCGACTCCTCGAGCGGATGCAGAGGGGCCGTGAAGACATGCGATTTACCTTAAAGACCATGATGTTGTGGGTCGGCGTTGCGGCCGGATTACTAGCCGTGTACGTCCAATTCCTAGCAGCTTATGTCCCACTCTGGTCCCTGGCCATTCCATGTGCGATTTTGGTCGCTGGCGCGTGCCTTTCCGCCTGGCGGTTCCGTCGATTGGCGGCGGTCGGCTTCGTCGGCATAGCGATTCTGAGCAACACTCTCTACGCACTCGCCTCGCTGTATCCGGATTACATGCTCACGCCAGCACTCCGAATCGCATGGTTCATGGCGTTTCTTCCAGCAATCGGTGCATTGGGAACGGCTTGGGCCAAGCTTGCGACCCAGGTAGACGCGACACCGAGAAGATCGCCATGGGTATCCTGGGCTTCGGTGCTCGTTTTGGCCATGATGCCCGGGATCACGCTTGCAACCGTTTGGCCGCTGCATCTGGCTTTTCTTGTTTACAGATCGAGCCTCGAGAGTTTGGCCGATCGAGTCGAGAACCGGGCACAGCATAAGCGCGCCTCGTTGGGTTGGCCCATTCCGGCTGGCCGCATCGGGGTTCGACCCCAATTCGAAGACAGTCGGCCTCTTTATCGATCCCAATCCGGGTGGACGAACCGGCTTTGTCCGGTTTCACTCCGGAGTCCGAGAGACGGACCACTTTTCCTTACTACTCGGTACAGACACAAACGTGGAACTGGGCACGAGATGGTCGTATCGCCAGGATGATTGAGAAAAAAATGGAACGATCGCCGCCGATCCTGCACTGATAGAGTAGACGGCGAATGTTCTGGAGATGGGAAACGATGCCGAGCGTTGAACAGAGCGCGTTGGTCGAAACCATTCAGCGACTATTCGAGAGTGGCACGACTTCGTCACTTCCGGAGCACCAGCTTCTCGATCGATTTCTCGCTCGAGGTGATGAATCGGCTTTCGAGGCGATCGTCAACCGGCATGGGCGGATGGTGCTCGGCATTTGCCGGCACGTCCTCGACGACGAACACGACGTCGAAGATGCCTTCCAGGCCACATTCCTGATCCTGGTCAAGAACGCGAAATCGATTCGCAACCGCGACGTCCTGGGAAGCTGGCTCTACGGGGTTGCC
The DNA here is from genome assembly GCA_963823665.1 of uncultured Planctomycetota bacterium. GTDB lineage: Bacteria > Planctomycetota > Planctomycetia > Isosphaerales > Isosphaeraceae > CAVXHV01. The sequence continues at coordinate 421,925 of CAWGMQ010000005.1, read as the reverse complement.
CGCCGGGTAGCCGTGCGCGCCCGTGCCGATTCGAAGCGCAGGCGGTCTGTCGAGCGCATCGGGTTGGAGCAAGTCGACGTGCACGATCATCGTGATGACGGGATTGAGTCGAATGAGCTCCGAGCCATCCTCGATGCAGAGCTCGACGGTCTGCCACCGCGCTTCCGAACTCCGCTCATCCTTTGCGACATCGAGGGTCAGACCCACGAGCAAGCCGCCATCGAGCTTCGCTGTCCGGTCGGCACCGTGAAGAGCCGGCTGGCGCAGGCCGCGAGCGGCTGCGCTCGCGATTGGTCCGGCGCGGTTTTGCGACGTCTCTCCTCGCGCACGGCCCGTTGCTCGCGAACGATCCGATGTCGGCCGTCCCCGTCAAGTTGCTCGGTCAAACCATTCGCGCCGCAACGCAACTTGCAACCCGAGGCGCGCTCACCGCCGGCTCAGTCACCGCCGGAACGGCTCTCCTCACCGAAGGAATCATCCGAACCTTGGCCATGACAAAGCTCAAGATCGCCTTGATCGCATCCATGGCAACGGGCTTGCTCGGCGCCGTTGGCTGGACCACGACGAGACTGATACCCGCATCGCGCGCGCAGGACAACGGCCGCTCAACAGCAAGCTCCGATCCGCAAGCGTCGACCAAACTTAATTCAGAGACAGCCAAGGTCGCCAAACCGGCCGCGGCTCAACCCGAGCCAGTCCCCCAAAAACCGAAGACCCCGCGGCAACCTCCAAAACGCGGGGCCCTGCGAATCGCCAGGCTCAAACACGCCGGCGACTGGGACCTCGCTCCGCGCGCCATGCCCAACTTGATGGAATTCCTCGAAAAGCCTCCGTTGTCCTTCGATGTCGACATAATCGAAAAAGTCGTTGTCCCGCGCGACCCGAACTTCGTCTACTATCCGCTCGTCTACCTGCATGGCCGCAAGATGCCGACGTTAGACAAAGCCGATCTGGAAGCCTTGCGCAAGCATCTCGATCCGGGCTGCGCCACAATCTTCGTCGACGCCCACGCCTCGGGCGCCGAGTTCGATGCGTCCTTCCGTCGCTTCGTCAAAGACCTATGCCCCGATCGCCAGCTCGTCCCGATCCCACACGAAGACGAGCTCTTCAAGAAGAATGTCGGCTCTGATCTCTCGAGCGTTCAGTACAACAAGGCAGCCGGCGGTAAGCGTGGGTATCCCGAGCTTGAGGGAGTGCGGATCGACGACCATTGGGGCATCATCTATTCGAAATACGACATCGGCAGCGTGCTCGACAGGAACGCAAACATTGAAGCGAAGAGTTACACGCCCGAAAGCGCAAAGAAGATCGTCGCCAACATCGTGATCTACTCGACGCTGCCGTGACTTGTAGCAGGCACACTCCGTGTCCCGCCCGCAAAATCAACACAGCCAACCCGCGCCAGATCCCAAGCCATCAACTCGACTCCCCAAGCTCTTCGAATAACGCACACCAGCGATCTTCCGCAACACCAAGCTCTTTGGCCAGCTCCGAAAGCTCGTGGTGCAGCCGAAGCGCCTCTTTCGGGTCGCTCGCGGCGAGGAGTTGCGTACTGGCGAGCTTCTTCTGCTCGTCAAGCTTGGCGATCATCTTTTCGACGTTGTAAATCTCCTTGCGAAGCTCCTGTTCGCCGCGGCGGGCTGCCTTGGCCGTGGGCTTGGCCTTCAAGAGGTCTTTCGGTGGTTTCGACATCTGAGTCGCGGTTTCGCGCTCGCCTTCCTCGATCTCCTTCGTGACGGAGTACAGATAAGACTCGTAGTCGCCGAGGTAGTTCACCACCCGGCCGTCGCGCACCTCGATGATCGATGTCGCGACTCGTTTCAGGAAGTATCGATCGTGGCTGGTGAAGATGACGGTCCCGTTGTAGGCCAGGAGCGCCTCGGCCAGCGAGTCGACGGATTCGACATCAAGGTGGTTGCCGGGCTCGTCGAGGATGAGGACGTTGTATCGGGAAAGCATCAGCCCCGCCAGGCAGAGCCTCGCGCGCTCTCCGCCTGAGAGCACCGAGACCTTCTTACGGACGTCGGCCCCGCGGAAAAGCAGCGACGCGGCGCCGTTCAAGATCTCCTGGATCTTTGTCCCGCCGGGCGCGACGTTTTCCAGGTACTGGAGAACCGTCTGGTCCTGCGGCAGGCTCGTGTAAACGTGCTGGGCGTAGATTCCGATGTTGCAGCCGTGCCCCCAGCGAACTTCTCCCTCGAGCGGCTCGAGCGAGTTGACGATGGTGCGCAGGAACGTGGTCTTCCCCTGACCATTGTCGCCGACGACCGCGGTTCGCGAGCCGTGCTCGACTTCGGCCCGGATCTCGCTGGCGATTTGCCGGTCGGGGTAGCCGATCGCCACGTCGATACAGCGAAGTGCCGGCCCGCGCCGGGCCTCGACCAGTGGAGCGCGGATGCTGACAGTGGGCTCATCCGCCGCGATCTCGACCAGCTCGAGTTTCTCGAGCTGTTTCTCTTTCGACTTCGCCCGTGTCGCTGTGCTCGCTCGGGCCTTGTTCTTGGCGATGAACTCTTCGAGGTGCTTCTTCTTGGCGAGGACGCCCGCATTGACGCGTTCGTCGTGCTTGCGCCGTTCCTTTTGATTCTCCTGATAGTCGTCGATCTTCCCCGCGAACATCGTCAACTTTCCGCGAGAGAGGTCGAGTGTGTGGTCGCAAGTGGCGCCCAGAAACGCGCGATCGTGCGAGACGATCAGGCAAGCCTCCTCAAAGTTCCGCAGGAAGTGCTCGAGAAGGATCTGGGTGCGCAGGTCGAGAAAGTTGGTCGGTTCGTCGAGCAGCAGCAGATTCGGCGAGTGAAGCAATAGCGCTGCCAGTTTGACCCGGGTTTGCCATCCTCCCGATAGCATCTTGATCGGGCCTTCGAGATAGGCGCCTTTCAACTCAAACTGCGCCGCCACTTCACCGCATTTCCAGTCGGGCTGGCCGCTGTCTCGCATCAGGAAGTCGATCACCGTCTCGCCCGGCAAGAACGCATCATGCTGGCGGAGGTAGCCCAGGCGGAGCCTGGGATGGCGAATCACCTCGCCGCGGTCGAGCTCGTCTTCGCCGATCAAGATCTTGAGCAGCGTGCTCTTGCCGGCCCCGTTCCGTCCGACGAACCCGACTTTCACGTCATCGGTGATCGGAGACCTCGGCGCCATCGAGGAGCGCCTGCCCTCCATAGCTCTTGTGAGCGTCCCGGATTTGCAACAACACGGCCATTGATCAATCAAGCTCCCTGAAGAGACACGCCCGCTCTCGGGCGCCATTTGTCAAGCGCCAGACTCCGCGACCCCGCACCGGCACCAAGCTCCGCGGCCAGGCGCGCCTGGCGCGACAGTTCAACTCAGCTCGAATCGTTGGCACCGCTACGAAAAAAGCCGGCGCCCAGTGCGAGCCCCGGCAGCGAGATGACAACGTCGCGTTTGCACAATGATAATCAAGCGTTACGATTTGGTCAAAACGGGCGCTCGGAGAACACAGGGACGCAGGATTACAAATGCATCGCCAAGGAACAAAAGTGTCGGGAACCTCTTCCCGTCAGCAATCGAGATCAGCCTGGTTGTCGAGATTCACATCCCCGAATCCGCGAAAATCCACCGGCCTGAAGGCGGCAATTGTGTCTTGGTCGCGAACGCCCGAGTGCGCCGTCCGTTCGCTTGCCGTCCGATCAAGAAAGCGAGTATACTCAAAATGCGGGATTGCGCCGGCGCTCGCGGCTCGGGAGAAAGTTGCGGCCGGGGCAGTGCCGCTCGGGCTTGCGCATGGGCGGCCAAGATCACCGACGATTCGACGATTCCTCGTACATGGACCGTAAACAATGCAGTTCGATGCACTGAGTCCTCGGGGATGACGTGCTCGCGCCACTGGCACGGAGGCTTTCCTTGGCCGGGAAGTGACGAACGTGCGAACCGATTGGATCACAGGGTTGGCCCATTGCGAGAAGTCCAGGAGGCTGCAGCGCCGTCACTCCCGGGTCCGTGCCGCGGCGATTGAAATGCTCGAGGGGAGGCATTTGCTGAGCGTCGTGTCGCCGATCCGGTCGACGCCTGTGGAGGTTCTCGTCGTCGACCAGAAAGCCGTCGTGGTCGTCGCGCCCGCATTGGTCCAACCAGATGGCGCCAGCACTTCTCAGGAGACCGAGCCGGCAAATAGCCTGGTTGCTGGTGCGCGCGCCCTTACCGTCAACGTGACGAGCGCCAATCCACCGGCCTCCCCTGCCAGCGTCGCCATCAGTTCGAGCACGAATGGTATCGTTCGGCGGTCAAACGCGAAGAAGTCTCCGCAGCGACAACTGCTGGATTCTGCCCCCACGGAGTCGCGAAGCTCCGATCTTGGGTCGCACGAGCCGGCCTTCGAAGGCGCACAGAATGGCTCCGACTTGCTCTTCGGCGCAAGCGGTGGCGACGTGTCCGATTCCGCGGCCGTGGCTTCCGCCGTCGGGTCAGTGCCCGAGGGCGCGATGTCGCTGGTCACCTCCGCGGCCAACGCGTTCGGTGACTCGGCCGCGCTCGACGCCGATCTGGGGCTCGGCGCGGCAGAATCCCCGGCACCGACGGGTTCCTCCGGCACAGTCGTCCTGGTGCTTGACAGGTCCATATTCTCGCCGGGAGAATCGCGAGCGGTTTCCGGCCTCCGCGGCGACGAATCGCGCTCGCTCGTCTTCTCGGCGGCGTCCCTTGTCTTCTCTTCGCCTGAGCTTCTGGATGCCGCCGTCAATGCCGATTGGGAGGCAGTCGACGGAGAGCTGCGGCAATTCCTCGCCCGACTCGGCGGCCTGGCAGGCTCCGCGCACGGTCGTCCGTCGCGGTCGCTGTGGCTTGCCTGGATTGGCGCTGCCGGCGCCTTGGTTGTGGCACGCAGGGCGTCGCGCCGAGGCCGCCCGCTGTTCCGCCGCTCGCTGATTGTGGAGTCGTCCGCTGGTCGGGGGCACGGGCCCTTCCCGGTCGGTCCTTGGCCCCTGGGGTTGCCATGACGATCCAACCTTTGGATTCCCTGCTCGAAAAACTATGCAGTGGCGATCCGGCCACGGCAGAGCAGGTCTTCCTGGCATTCGAGCCGTATCTTCGCATGGTGGTGCGCAAGAAACTGCCGGGACGGCTGCGGGCCAAGTTCGACTCGATGGATGTCGTGCAGTCGGTCTGGGCCGACGTGCTGCGCGGCTTCCGAGAGGCTGGTTGGCGCTTCGCTGACGAGGCCCATCTCCGCGCGTTTCTGGTCAAATTGACCCGTCATCGGTTCATTGACCATCTCCGCCGTCATCGGACCGCAGTCGCGCGGGAGCGCCCGCTCGTCGAGCTGCCGCGGGAGCACGAGCCGGTCTCGCAACTGCCCAGCCCCAGCGAGCACGTGCAAGCCCAGGAACTGTTCGAGCGGATGCTGGCGCTGTGCCCCGCCGCGCACCAGGAGATTGTGCGGCTCCGGATGCGCGGCACACCCGTGGCCGAAATCGCCCGCCGGACCGGCCTTCATGTCGGCAGCGTGCACCGCATCTTCCACGACCTGGCGTGTCGGGTTGCCTTCGAGCGCCCGGCGCTCCACCGCTCATCGATCGAAACCACCTGAAAGGCGCGCTCGGACGAAGAGGGACCACGACTTGGATCGTCACGATGAAAGACCAACAGGCTTCGTGACGGGCGAGAGCGCCCTGCCGCTCTATTCCGGTGGCGAGCTGCTCTCGCGCAGCCGCGAGGCCGGCTCCGTGACGCGCCTGGTCGAAGAGTTTGCGGCGGCGTGGGCCGGTGGGCAACGGCAGCCGGCCGAGGTATTTCTCAAGCGTCATCCGCCCCTCTACGCGCAACCAGACGCGGCGATCCGATTGATCTATGAGGAAGTCTGCCTTCGTCGGGGCGAAGGCCAGGAACCGTCGCTGTCGGAGCTGGTGCAACGATTCCCCCAGTGGCGCACCGAGCTGGAAGTGGTCCTCGACTGCGATCGCCTTCTGGGCGCCGTACCCGGCCCGCCCGACTTCCCGGAGGCCGGCGAAACCCTGGGCGACTTCCTCCTCCTGGTCGAGCTCGGCCGGGGCGCGCGCGGGCGCTGTTTCCTGGCGGCTCAACCATCGCTCTCCTATCGCCAGATCGTCCTCAAGGTCACATCGGACGATCATGTCGAGCACCTCTGCCTGGCACGACTGCAGCACACCCACATCATGCCGCTTTACAGTGAGCATGAGTTTCCCTCCAGGCGGCTCCGTGCTCTTTGCATGCCCTATCTCGGCGGGACGACCCTCGCTCGGATCCTCACGGGGCTCAAGACCGTGCCGGCAGACCGCCGGTGCGGACAGTCGCTGCTCGATGTCCTCGACCAGGAGCAGCAGGCACGCCCCTGGCCGCAGTGCGCCTCGAGCCCGGCGCGGCGGTTCCTGGCACAAACTTCATATGTCCGGGCGGTCTGCTGGACCGTCGCCTCGCTGGCCGACGCGCTTCAGTATGCCCATGAGCGCGGTTTAGTGCACATGGACGTCAAGCCGTCCAATATCCTCGTGACGGCAGACGGCCAGCCGATGCTCCTCGACTTCCACCTCGCCAGAGAACCCATCCCTATCGCTCTACCCCACGCCGATGGGCTGGGGGGCACGCCCGGCTACATGTCGCCGGAACAGGCGTCCGCGGTCGCGGCGATCCGTTCGGGACGGACGATCCCCGCAGCGGTCGACGCCCGATCCGATCTCTACTCGCTGGGGCGTGTCTTCGCCTTGATGCTCGGCGCAGAGGCTGTTCCGGCCGAGGGAGTGCAGCCGCCCCAATCCTGGCGGTTCTCGCCCGGCGTGCCGCCTGAGCTCGCAGAGCTGATCCGTAAGTGCCTCTCGATCGACCCGAACGGTCGCTATCCCGACGCCGCCGCGCTCGCCGATGACCTGAGGCGACATATGGCCGACCAGCCCCTGCGCGGCGTTTCGAGCCGGAGCCTGGCCGAGCGATGGCGGAAGTGGTGCCGACGCCAGCCTTACGAACTGTTCCGGATGAAGACTCTGCTCGTTGCGGCGTGCGCTGCCGTGATCATCGCCACCATCGTCTGGGCCGTCTTCCTCCAGCCACGCTTCCAGGGCGCGGCGCGGGCGTTAGAGGAAGGCACGCTCCTGCTGCATCGCCGCGACTATCCCGAGGCAGCTCGCTCGCTCACTCGCGGCGCGGCCCTGGTCGAGGGCCTCCCCGGCAGCGAGAGGATATCGCGAGATCTAGCCGCGGCGCTCCGCCTGGCCGACCGCTCGGAGAACGCCGACCGCCTCCATCGCCTGGTCGATCGCCTCCGATTCGCCGAAGCGGCCGTCAACAATCCTGTCTTCCCCGCGAACGAATTCGAGCGGCATTGCCGGGCACTCTGGGATGCGCGCCGCTCGCTCCTCGAGCAACCAGGAACGCCTCTCGAACCAGCGCTCGAGCAGCGGCTCCGTGACGACCTGCTCGAAATGGCGATCATCCGGTCGAACCTTCGCGTGCGCCTGGAGAGCGACCCGGAGCTCACGCGCGTGGCCCATCGGGCAGGACTCGAGCTTCTCGATGAAGCCGAGGCTTTGCTCGCAGAGAGCCACATTCTTCACCGTGCGCGGCAGGCGCACGCTGAAGCACTCGGCCTCTCGAGCCTCGCCGATGCCGCGGGCGACTGCGCTGCCCGCCTCAAGCCTCGAACCGCCTGGGAGCACGCCGCTGCGGGCCGCTTCCTGCTCGCAACCGGCGACCTCGCGCAGGCTGAGAAAGCATTCGAGCAGGCCCTCGCCCTCCAGCCGCAGGACTTCTGGCCGAACTTTCATCAAGGCGTCTGCGCCTTCCGCCTCAACCGCTACGATGACGCCTTGAGCGCGTTTCGGATCTGCATCGCACTTGCTCCTGATCGCGCCGAGTGCTTCTACAACTGCGCGCTCGCCCATGCCGCCCTGGGTCACACTGCCGATGCTGAGCGCAACTACACCCGCGCTGTCTCGCTCGATCCGACACTCGCCACAGCCCCCCTCGATCGCGGAGCTGGCCGTCCTTTCCCAGATTCTCAATAAGATTCGGGTCATGTCCCCAGGTTTTCGCGCGAATTTGAACGGGGTCGATCCGTTAGTCCTTTCAGCGGGCGATTCCACCGCGCGCGGATGAGCGAGACTGCCGTTTCGCGCTAGAGGGTCGAGGTGATCGTCCCAAGACCTGGCATGATTAACGACCGGCGATTCCTTCTGGTCTTCTCCCTCGCGCTCATCGTCGGCCACCCCGTGGCCGGGGCCGGCGAGCCCGCCCGGAAGTGTCCCGTCCTCGTGACATTTGACGTCGAGATCGAGGCCGACATTGCGGCGCTCAATGCCCTCAACCCGCCGGGCTCGTGTACGATCTTCGTGACCGGGGAATTCGCGCAGGCCCACCCAGACCATGTCAAGCAGTGGGCGCAGCGGCATGAAATCGCCTGCCATACAATGACCCATCCGCACATGCTGGCGCTCGACGCGGCCAAGCAGTTCGCCGAGATTCGTGACTCGGCGGAAGCCGTCCGCAGGGCAACGGGTATCTTTCCGCTCGGCTTCCGCGCGCCTATCTGGAATCGAACGACGCGACTCGCGAAGCCCTGGTCCAGCTTGGCTTTCGCTATCAGTCGTCCGCGTGGGAAAGCAACCATGGCGACAACAGCGATGCGTCGCTGCTCGAATTCCCGATCTCCGATGGCTTGTTCAAGGGGCGCGTCACCGTCGCCGGCGATTACAACCTGCTCGACGGCAATCACTTGAGCGACGACGAAGTCGTCGGCTTTCTCCTCAAGCTCTACAACGAGCATCGTATGTCCGGCCGCCCGCTCGTGATTCTGCTGCACCCCCATGTGGCGGCCGCTCACGCGGCCGTCTTCAAGAAACTGTTCGACCACCTCGAGGAGGCCGGAGCAGACTGGACGTGTTTCCGCGAATGGCTGCGCGAAGCGGAGAATGTGCCGGTCGTGCGCCGTGCGGCATGGGTCGACGTGGATGCGACGGTTTACGACCCGGAAGACCTGGTGGGCCCGGCGCGGCGCATCGGCCTGACGGACCTGCTGGTCAAGGCGTATGATTCATACGCTGGTGCGCTTTTCGGCGCGGGCCGGGAAAACGATGCGTTCTTCAAGGGCATGATCGACGAGGCCCACCGCGCCGGCATGCGCGTTCACGCCTGGTTCCCGATCTGCTTCGACCCGCAGAGACTGAAGACACATCCGGAATGGGGCATGGTCGACTCAAACGGTGTGCGCTCCGACCAATGGGTGTGCCCGACCAATGCCGCATGGCGGAAGGAATTCCTGGCCACGTTCAAGAACCTGCTCGAGAATTACGGCGTCGACGGGATCCACTTCGATCACATTCGCTTCCCAAGCGCAGATGTTTGCCACTGCCCGGCGTGCCGGAACGAGCTGTCGCGCAGGGCGTCGGTCAACTGGCCTTTCGGTCTGGAGCTGATCGACCAGTGCGACACCCAGGCCGTCTGGTTCGATTACCGCGCCGACTTGATTCACGACCTGACCGAGGAATTTGCCACGGCGATTCGCAAATGGCAGGAGGGGGTGATCGTCTCGGCGGCCTTGAAGCCTGAAGGGGCGATCAACTTCGACGGGGTGGAGCTCTACGGCCAGAGCTACCGCAAGCTGGCGCCGCTGCTCGACTTCGTCGCGCCCATGGCCTACCACCAGCTCGAATGCGAGCCCGTAAACTGGGTGCGGGCCGTCCAGATCTCGGCCCGCTGGCGGTCTGGCTTCACGCCCGTCTGGCATGGTATTCAGGCGTACGAGGATCGATCGCATTCGCCGATGAGCCTGGGCGAGTTCGGGCGCCTGCTCGACTCGATGCGCTCCGGCAGCGACGGCGTGGCACTCTTCGCCTTGGCGCCGATGCTTTCCCTCGTCACCGAGGACGAGAGCCACGCCAACATGCCCCGCGGCGCCGACGACTTGGTGCGTCTCTGGGCGCTTGGCGCTCGGTCGCACCGCAGGGCACCGCGCCGCCCGCGGCGCGCCCAGACCTTGTCGACGTGAAATCGTCTTCTTCCGGACGCACGTCACCTCAATTGCCGGGCGGACCATCTCCGTGGGAATGGCTCTGGGGCACGTTGGTCGGCGCGGCCGCAATCGGCCTGCTCTGGGCCGTTCGATCTCGCTCCAAAGCGCCCATGCCGGCTTTACCCGAGCTGCCGCTTTCCGTCCTGGAGGCGCTCGCGGCAGAACCGACACTCAGTGGCCCGCTGGCTGCCGTGATCGTCCGCCGCTTGCAGGCGCTTGGCCCCGATGAGCTGGAGTGGATCCGGACGCACTCGCTCTTGTTCCGGCTCCTCGAAGCGGGCGGCCAGTTTCCCGATGTGGGCATCGATGCACTCGATCCGGGCCGTCTGGCGGTCACCAAAGCAAAAGACGCCGGGTGGATCCACAACGCCGGCGAGACGTGGTACTTGACGTCGGATGGCCGTCAGATGCTCAAATTCATGGCGAGCCGGGAAGATTCCCGGCACTGGCGGCCGTTCGTCGACCGGCGGCTCGGCGAGTCGCTCCTTGTGACCTGCCCGACCTGCGGCGAGCAGCTCGAGAGTCTCTGGCTCCGACCCACCCTGGCCTGCCCCTCGTGCCACCACCGCTTCGCGATCGAAGAAAGCCCTTGCGTGACGGTCCGCGCGGGGCACAGTTCGAGCGATCCGGCCTGTTACGAGCCGCAACGATAGGCCTTCGCGGCTGTTCCTGTCGCGGAGGCGCGCGGTCGTATCATCGCTCGCCCTAGACGTACAATGCTCAACTCGCGGGGGGCTTAGAGTCTCCTAAGCCACGTGTGCCAGCCGGCGGAGAATCACGGCGATGTCGTCTTTCGTCAAGCGTCCTTCAGCAACGCCGATCGTCATCTCGAAAAGCTCGTCTGTTCCGCGATCGATCGTCACGCCGTTCACATCGAGGAATGCCAACGCCGCGGCCAATCCGGTCCTCTTGTTTCCATCCACGAACGGATGGTTCTTCACCAGATGAAATAGATAAGCGGCTGCCATGAGGAACAGGTCCGCGTGTAGAAGCTGCCCGCCAAAAGTCGCGATCGGCTGGGCCAGTGCTGATTCCAACAAATGGGCATCGCGTACGCCCTCCGCTCCTCCGTGACGTTCCAGCGCCGCAGAATGAAGTTCCAGGACGTCCGCAAGCGACGGGAAAACGACATTCATTCGGCGAGCCTGCGAAAGGCTTCTTCGTGTACATCCATCATCCGTAGCCCGGCTTCGACGAATTTGCTTCGCTCTTCCGCTGGAAGCGGCTCGACGTAGAATCCCTTCCCATCGGACGTGATGCGCAACGGCGTATCACGACCGATGTGAAGCTCATCGAGGAGGGATCGATCGATGACAAATCCCAGTCCGTCGCCGATGGGAGTCAAAGTTTTGATCATGAGGGTCGTCTCGAACAGTTCCTTTTGTCGATTCACAACACCGCCAGCGCTCCGCGAGTAACCCCATACTGATTCGTCCCCTTCAGCTCGCGCCAGAGTGACTTGCCGTCGCGGCGGCCGGCGATCACTTCCTGATAAAGCGTGATCACTCGCTTCACCGCTTCTGGCTCATCATCGAGTAGCTCGACCCGCGCGAATCTCGCGCCGTGTTTCTTCAAGCGCGGCAGATACTCGGCCGTTGTCTGGGGCACGGCGTTATACAGCGTGTTCCTGCATCCCACGTCCGCCTTGAGCGGATGCTCCGCGCCCACCCGGTCGCGCAGCTTCACATCGTGGGTGTCGCAGGGGCGCCCGCAATTGGTCGCATCCGTTCCCGGCGAAAGGAACGCACAGAAGACACAGTGCTCCATGTGAAACATGGGAACCTGCTGATGGATGACGATCTCCAGCCACTCGGGCGGCGTCGCATCGAGCAAGTCGAAAAGCTGGTCGGCGCTCAGGTCGTAGGATGCCGTCACGCGCAGTGCGCCCCGGGACTTGAGCAGCTCGACCGAGAGAGGATTGGCTGCGTTGAGCGAGAAGTCGGCCACGAACGGGATTTCATGCTCGATGCAGTAGCGCAGGCCACCGGCGTTGCGCACGAGCATTCCGTCAGCGCCCTGGCGAGCCAGGTGGGTGAAGATATTCGACTCGCCCGGCTTTTCGATGCGCGGCGTGGCCAGGTAAATCTTCCGGCCGCCGTGCCCACCGCGCCGCATCGTGTCAATCGCCGCCGCGTATTGCTTGATGTCCTGATAATCGGCATAGATCGTGGAGATACCCAGCCCAAGGGCTGCCTCGATCTGCTCCGTCCGACGGCACAGGACGGCGAGCTCGATTGCCGCTTGATCATGCTTTTCCGAGTGGATCTGGCGAGCGCGCTCGGCCAGGATCGGCTCCAGCAGCCGCGGTAAGGCCGGAGCCGGCGATATGGTGTGAGCCGGCCCGACCGCCGCTCCATCGAGCTGGGCGACCAGCTCCCGGCGCAACTGGTTCAGCAGGCTTTTGGGGACCATCGGTCCCCCCGCAATCGTCGCTGTCAGACCGCGCAGCTCATAGATCGTGCCCCCAAGCCGTCCGAGTTGCTCCTGGAACAATGCACGGTCGGCCGGGCTGGTCTGGGCCGCCGCCAGTGGCGCGTCACACCGGGCGCTGGCGTGGCCCCCGATCGATGTGCGACCCACGATGGAAAGCGGTTCGCCCGTCACGGCGTGAACTTCGATGTCGAGCCCGACCGTGCGCGAGGGTGGTCCTTCGAACGACCGCCGCAGCCGGCGGCTCAGCTCGGGGTCGTCGGTCTTCCAGACCCGCTGGCCCTGCTCGAGCGCGAGCAGGTCGATATCGCCGCGCCCGAATCGCAGCTCGAGCGCACCCGTCTCGCCCGGACCGGCATCGGCATCGGGCGCGAGCGATCTTCCGTGCGGCCCGGCGCAAACGACCTGATAGACGCGCCCGCCCTGTTCGGCTCGGACGGTCGATTCGTCGCCGTCGAAGACGACGCCGTCACCGGGTTTGATGGGAACTTCGGCCGTGAGTTGAACACCCGTCCGGGTGATCGATTCCACCTCGCCGAGCAAGATCCCGCGCTTCTTGGCATGGTCGCCGCGCACGAGCACCTTGTGGTTCGTACCGTCCAGGAAGCCGTGCGAGAAGCCCCGCGAGAAGGAGAGCTGCATCTCCTGCACGTCCCGCGGCGTGAACGAGACAGGCCGGCCCGCCCAGGCTTGATCGATGGCCGTCCGGTAGTGGCGCGTGATGTTGGCGACGTACTCCGCGGTCTTGAGGCGCCCCTCGATCTTGAATGAGGTCACGCCCATTTCGATCAGTTGAGGCACCAGCTCGTAAGCCGCCAGGTCCTGCGGGCTCAGGAGGTATTGAATGTTCTCGAGATCGACGAGCTGGCCGTCGCTGATGATCTGGTACGGCATGCGACAGGCCTGCGCGCATTCACCTCGATTTGCCGACCGGCCGCCCAAGGCCTCGCTGGTCAGGCACTGTCCGGAATAAGCCACGCAGAGCGCACCGTGAACGAAGACCTCGACCGGGAAGTCGATCGCCTCGAGAATGCGGTTGATCTCGGGCAAGGCCAGCTCGCGGGCGAGAATCACTCGTGAACAACCCAGCTCGCGCGCAAGTGCGACGCCCGCCTCGCTCGTAATCGACATCTGGGTCGAGGCGTGAATCTCCAGGTCTTCAGTGACGGCCCGGATCAGCCTGACCAGGCCAAGGTCCTGCACGATCACGGCGTCGACGCCCGCCGTCGCCAGGTCGCGCACGGCAGCCTCGAGCTCGGCAAGCTCGCGAGGAAACACGAGGGTGTTCAGAGTGACGTAGCCGCGCACCCCGCGCCGGTGCAACAAGGCCATGACGTCGTGCAGTTGCGCGCCTTCAAAGTTGGAAGCACGAATCCGAGCGTTATGCCGCTCGAGCCCGAAATAGATCGCATCCGCGCCATTTTCGATCGCGGCGATCATGCACGACATGTCGCCTGCCGGCGCCAGCAGCTCGGGCTTCGTTCGTGTCCGGGGTGACGTTGATTCGGCCGCGCCCCCATTCCGCACGGCGGTTTCGCTGGAGTCGCCGTCGATGTCGCTCAGATTCTTCAATTGCGGTTCCACACTGGTGTGGGCGTTGGGCTTTGGTCCTGGCGATCTTCCATGTTACCGCTATGCGTCCCGAATGTCGGCGCGACGTTCCTCGGGAGCGAACTGGGGGAAGAATCCTTTGGAATCCGAAACCTGGGCCGAAGAGACGGCCGAAGGGTTGAAGCCGTGCCAAGGGCTGAAGCCCGTGGCTATTGACCAGGGCCCCCGTTGGGGCCATGGACGGTGCCGGCTGCAACGCTCTTGAAATCGCATAATCGGCCTTCAATCCGCGAAGGCGTATTTCTGCTGCTGGAACATGGGAGTCGGCACGAGAGCAGAGCAAACACCATCCCTTCGCGGAGCGCAGGGCGACAATGGGGTGGGGACTGCCGATGCGTTTGGAACGAACGGGGCGGGAGGGGTTCATTCCGTTAATCGTTGCAGGGCAAGGACGCGCGTCGAATATACAAAACGAACTACGAGGTCGGGGGAGGGGATAAATCGCAGGACGGAGAGCGGAGGACGGAGAGCGGAGGACGGAGGGCGGAGGAGGGCGACACACGGATGTCAGCGTCGAGCGCGCCGCGGAGCGGCCTGAGGGACGTTCCGACGTGGAGCGTCGGAATGAGGGCTTTCGTTCGTGGGAGGGTTGATGCTGAAATCGGGAAGTTAATGCGGCCCGTTACCGAGCCGCACTTGACAGGATCGGGCCGGCGAATATGATACCGCCGCCTGTCTTCTCTCAAATCGATTCGTTGCGCGCCCGTTCTGGGTGTTTTCCCGGTCAGCCCGGCCTGTGGGTGGTTCACGTCGCTCGGCCACTGAGGGCCGAAGAGGAAGGGATGTCGTATTTCGCGCGCCTTCTGGGTCGGGATTCACCTCGTGGTCGAGCCCCCGCGCGCTTTCGCCTGGAAGCGCTGGAAGAGCGAAGCATGCTGAGCCAGACGATGGCCCCGGCCGCTGCTCCCACCATCATCACTCTTCAACCGGAGGCCCCCAGCGCCGAAACGGGTCAGAAGGTGCCGCTCCTCGCCACGATCAAAACCGCGGGCGCGGTTCCGGTGACCAAGGCCGGGAAGGCCAAGCCGATCAACGGAAAAGTCGAATTCTACGTCAATTCAACCAATCCCGTGATTCTGGGCACTGTCAAAGTCAACTCGAAGAACTTCGCCTCACTGTTAACTAACAAGCTGACAGCGATCGGCCCTTACCAGATCGCGGCGCAGTTCTTGCCTTCCGACAAGGTCTACGCGGCGAGCACCTCGGCCCCGCTCCCTATCTCGATCACGCCCCAGACGCTCAATGCCCCCACCGTCACGAGCCTCCAGCTCACGGCCAGCACGTTTGAGACCGGTCAGCTCGTTTCCCTCAACGCAAGCGTTCAAAACTCCAACAGCAGTCTGCCCGACGGAATCATCAAGCTGACCACGATGTCGCGCCACCCCGTCGTCTTGGGCGAGGAGACCGTCAGCAATTTCGGCCAGCAGGTCAGCTTCGGGACCTACAAGCTGGAAAATGTCGGCGTTTATCATGTCCAGGCCACTTATGTGCCCGACACGAATCGTTTCGCCAGGAGCGTCTCGGCCCCGGTCACCGTTCTGGTCACTCCACTCACGGCCGCCTCGTTCCGGGTGATGCCCGTCGTCCGTCACGGCAAGCTCAACAAGCCCGTGAGCTTCGAGGTAACCGCTATCAACACGCATGGCCAGCCGGTGACCAACTACACCGGGACGGTGATCTTCACCAGCCCCACGGATTCCTGGACAACCTTCCCCCCATCGGTATATGCCAGCCTCCATATCAGCGCACCGCCGCCTCAGTCGACCGGCTTGGCGAATTTCGCTCCGCAGTCGTACACGTTCACACCGGCCGATCACGGGTCGCACACGTTCTTCGACGCGGCCACCTTCGGCAAGGCCGGAGCCGAGAACATCAAGGTCACCCAGTTGAATGATCCCAAAGTCTTCGGCAGAACCACCTTCGCGATTGAGTGAGTTTGAAAGGCCTCGCGGAACCGTTAGAATGCACCCAGGCTCGTCAGGTCGGGGAGGCCTAATCATCATGAAGCGTTACGCGGTCCAAGGCGTGCCTTGGATGCTGGTCGCGGCGTTGGCCCTGAGTTTCACCGCGTCCAGAATCCGCGCGGAAGCGCCTTCTGAGCCCGCTCAAGCTCGCCGGCCGAACATCGTTTTCATTTTCAGCGACGACCACGCGTTTCAAGCCATCAGTGCCTACAACGACCCGCGGAAGCTGATCGAGACGCCCCACATCGATCGCCTGGCCAAGGAAGGAATGCGCTTCGAGCGGTGCGTCGTGCCCAACTCCATCTGCGGGCCGAGCCGGGCCTCCGTCTTGACCGGCAAGTACTCGCATCGAAACGGTTTCTATAACAACACCAACAGCCGCTTTGACGGCTCGCAGACGACTTTTCCCAAGTTGCTGCAAGCCGCGGGCTACCAGACCGCCATCTTCGGCAAGTGGCATCTGGTCACCGACCCGACCGGCTTCGACGATTGGCAAATTCTGCCGGGGCAGGGGGTCTATTATCATCCGCCGATGATCAAGAACGGCGAGCCCGTCCGCGAGCAGCGGTTACACGACCGACATCATCACCGACCTGTGCCTCGAATGGCTGCGCAAGCGGGACAAGTCGAAACCCTTCCTGCTCATGTGCCAGCACAAGGCGCCTCATCGCGAGTGGCTGCCCGCGCTGCGGCACCTGGGGCACGACGCCGACCGCCACTACCCGGAGCCCGCCACTCTCTTTGACGACTACTCCGGGCGCGGCAAGGCTGAGCACGACCAGGACATGACCATTGCCGGCACGATGAACGCGGTTGATTTAAAGCTCACGCCTCCTTCCATCCTTACCCCGGAAGAACGTCGCATCTGGGACGCCTATTACGAGCCCCGAAATGCCGCATTTCGTGCTGCCAAGCTTCAGGGCGAAGACCTCGTACGCTGGAAATATCAGCGTTACCTGCACGATTACCTCGGCTGCTTGCACGCCGTGGACGAGAGCGTGGGCCGCCTGCTCGCGTTCCTGGACGGCGCTGGCCTGGCGCGCGACACCATCGTCGTTTACACGTCGGATCAAGGCTTCTATCTGGGCGAGCATGGCTGGTTCGATAAACGCTGGATCTTCGAGGAATCATTGCGTTCACCGCTGCTCGTGCGCTGGCCGGGTATCGTCAAGCCGGGGGGCACGAGCTCGAGCATTGTCTCCAACATCGACTTTGCCGAGACGTTCCTCGAAGCCGCCGGCTTGCCGATTCCCGGCGACATGCAGGGGAGGAGCCTGGTTCCGCTGCTGAAAGGGGAGAGTCCGCCAGACTGGCGAAAGAGTTTCTACTACCAGTACTTCGAGTATCCCGTTCCGCACCACGTTCGTCCGCACTATGGCGTCGTCACGGGGCGGTACAAATTTGTCCGGTTCGATAGTCCGGACTTGGATTCCTGGGAGCTTTTTGACATGGAGCAAGACCCGCTCGAGCTCCGAAACGTTTACGACGAGCCGGCCAATCAGGGGGTCGTTGGCGATTTGAAGCGCGAGCTCGAGCGCCTGCGCATTGAGCTGAAGGTTCCAGCCGAGATTCCCGATGAGGCGTACGGCCGAGTTGCGAAGAAGGCACCTTGATGAGGGATCGCGTATTTTGTCTTTTTGGTCATATGATGAGTCAGCGACATGATCGAGCGCCACAGCGTTGAATTTGATCGGGCGATATTCAACGTCATCGCCGACGGTGATCGACGGACCATCACGTTGCAGTTTCAGCACACAACGATTCTCGAGCGCAGAGTCATCGAGCGAATTCTGGGCGGCATCCGCCGGCGCTTCGGCGAGGGAATCACGAGCCGGCTTACCCGTTGGACAGCCGGTCAAAGCAACCCTCTTCTGGTTCCAGTTCGCGGCCTATCTCATCCCGAATATCCGGATGTGCTGTGTTACGAGATCAAGGTGAAGGCAGGCTACGGGGTTGAAGCCGCTCTTGCCACCCTCCTCGATTTCATCCGTGAGCTGCCGGGGCATAAGCGAGCGTATGGCGCGCCGCTTGATCGCGATCAGATGAGTTCGCAAATGCGCAGAGGGTTGATGCGAGATCCTTCGGCGGTCGCAGGCGAGGTACTCATGACGTTCTTCAAACGCCACCGGGAACAACCCAAATGACTGACCAAAAGGTTCTTCGTTATGTGTTGCGCGACGGTTTTGTGATGGCGGCCGCCTTGACGGACCCCCCCTGGCCCCCGCTTCTAAAGGGGGGGAAACTTGGCGCAACATACTCGGCAGGAAATCCCCGGTCGTCAGACCGCGAGTTTTCAACAGCCACCCCTGGTTCCCCCCTTCTCCAGGGGGGAAACTTGGCGCAACATTCCCGCCCGGAAATCTCCGCTCCCTCCCTCGGCTCGATCGGCGTGAGCCCCGGGACTAAACCCGCATCGGCTGCAGCTTCCAGTAGGTGAGCGAGCGCCACAGCCACTCTGCCGGGCCGAAGCGGAAATGTCGCAGCCAGATCGGGCTGATCAGAAGTTGCGTGACCCAGATGATCAAGACGATGGCCGCAAGCCCTGTGCGGTTGATCGTGCCAAAGAGGCCGAATCCGTATCCGTAGAACAGCGTCGTGCAGACGATCGAGTGGGTCAAATAATTGGTGAGCGCCATTCGCCCCACTGCCGCCAGCCGATTGGTGAGCCAGGTGATTGCTCCGCTTTGCACGACCAGCATCAGCATCCCGACGTGGCCTAATGCGACGACCAAACTGCCAAAAAAGTTGTAGAACAACCCGCCGTGCATCATATACGTGCCCGAGAAGCTGTTCGCAATCAGCGCCTGCGCGTCGAAGACCATCAGCGGCAAGCCGATGCCGTAGCCGAGTGCCATCATCCAGAGATAGAACCGGCGCGACCGCAACGCCGAGAAGACGCCCAGCTTCATGAGCCCCATCCCGATCAGCATTCGACCCATCGCCAGGCTCCATCCCGCCAGCACAAACCCGATGGTGTGTTCAGCCAGCAGACCTCCACTGCGATCCTTCACGATGCCCCAGTAACTGCCGCGATGGATCTTGATGCTGTCATTCAACCCCTGGATCTGTTTTGCCGGCGACTCTCGGAACTGCTCCGCCATCCAACCGTGCCACACAAGCTGGGCAGCCCGGTCGCGCAGTTCCGGCTCCTGACCGGCTTCCTGTCGCGCCAGTATGCGGGCGTCTGCTTGCTGAAAGAAATCCTTTGTGGAGTCGACGCCGCTCGAGATCACGAGGAGAATCGGAACGAGGTAGAGCAGTGCGGCGATTCCGAGAATGATCAACGTGCGCGGAGCCAGGTTTCGGAAGAAGTAGAGCAACAGCCCGCACTCGGCG
This sequence comes from uncultured Planctomycetota bacterium, assembly GCA_963823665.1. Classification (GTDB taxonomy): domain Bacteria; phylum Planctomycetota; class Planctomycetia; order Isosphaerales; family Isosphaeraceae; genus CAVXHV01. The sequence continues at coordinate 402,605 of CAWGMQ010000005.1, read as the reverse complement.
TAGAGCACGAGGATGTCGCCGCTCCAGATCAGGTACGCATGCACGAGGCCGATCACCAGCAGCCAGAGCACACGGCGGTAGTAGACGCCGCGAATCCGCGCCCGCGCGCCTCGGCCCGCTGGTCCATGAGCACCAGCCCCGCGCCGAAGAGCATCGAGAACGTGGTCATCATCTTCATTTCAAAGAAGAGATGATTGAAGTACCAGATGGCTCGGTCGAGCCCCTCGAACCCACCGGCGCTCATCGGGTTGCCATACACGACCCCCGGCCAGCCGAAGGAGACGATGTTCATCGCCAGAATGCCCAGGAGCGCAAAGCCGCGCAGAACGTCGACCGAGTAGTAGCGCTGGGCCCCCGTCACCGGCTCGGCGCGCGGTGCGGTCCACTGCTTTGGGGCGCTCGCGGCCTTGCTGTCCACTTGATCGCCGGGCGTGAAGCTCGGTTCGGTGTCCAGCACCGTCGGTTCCAGTTCGGCCGGCTCGGCGGTTGTATCCGTTGGCATGTGCTGACCTTCCGTCGCTGCTGGGACGAGTCTGATCGAAATCCAAGCCTGCACCGCTTCCGCGCGGTCGTGGAGTTTAACATGTCTTTCGTTAGCGGCAAGCGATTATTGGGCGCTGGTCGGCTGTGCAGACGCGGGATTCGGCGGATCCCCAACCAGCATCGGCTGGGGACGCCCGTAAGTAAGCGATCGCCACAGCCACTCGGCTGGTCCGAATCGGAAGTGCTTGAGCCAGACCGGGCTGTAGAGGAGCTGAGCAACCCAGATCAAAATGACGATCCCGGCCAGCCCTGTGCGATTGATACGCCCGAAAAGCCCGAAGCCGTAGCCGTAGAAAAGGGTCGTGCAAACAATCGAATGAGTCAGATAGTTCGACAGCGCCATTCTTCCCACCGCGGCCAGCCGCCTGGTGAGCCAGTGGAGTGCGCCACTCTTCACGATGAGAATCAACAAGCACACATGGCCCAGGGCCACGACCACGCTGCCGTAGGAATTGTAGAACTTGCCGCCGTGCAGTCCGTAATCGTGTGAAAACTCGTGATTGATCAACTCCAGAGCGTCGAAGACCATGAGCGGCAAGCCGATTCCGTAGCCGAGAGCGACCATTCCAATGTAGAACCCCCGCGAACGCTCGCCCGAGAACACCCCGAGCTTCATGAGCCCCATGCCGATCAGCATCCGGCCGGCCGCCATGAAGATCATGCCGAACAACAAGGCTCCGAAAGTTTGCAAGAAGAACAAAGGACGCGCCGGAATCTCACAATACCGCGATAACTCCCGCGATAGGCCTTGAGCTCTTTCTTCCATCCCTTCTCTTCGTCTTCCGGTTTTGGAGAGATGTACTCGCTGAAGCCGTTATGCCAGTACTTGGCAAGCCGCTCGTCGCGCGGGCTCGGTTTTTCGCCGGCCGACTTCTGAGCCTCCACCCGCGCGGCCGCGTCCTGCATCGAATCAGCCATCGCCGCGAATCCCAGGTTGATCGGCACCAGCACAAGCAGCGACAGGATTCCGCAGACGATCAACGCAAGCGGCTTCAGGTTGCGGAAAAAGTAAAGCAGCAGACCGCATTCGGCATAAAGAACCAGAATGTCGCCAATCCAGATCAAGTAGGAGTGAACGAGGCCGATCGCGAGCAGCCAGAGAACGCGTCGATAGTAGACCCTGCCAATACTCGCCCCGCGCGCAAGTGCCCGAGTGTCCATCAAGACCAGCCCCGCGCCGAAGAGCATCGAGAAAATCGTCATCATCTTCTCTTCAAAAACGAGATGATTGAAAAACCAGATCGCTCGATCGAGCCCCCGGAACCCGCCCCCGCGCGTGGGGTCGCCATAAGCGGGCCACGGCCAGCCGAAGCTCACGATGTTCATTGCCAGGATCCCGAGCAGCGCGAAACCGCGCAGCACGTCGACGGTGAAATAACGCTCCGCGCTCGAAACCGGCAGGGCTTCCGGCTTGGGCGTGGTCTCGGAAAGAAGCTCATCCAAAGCTCGGACGTCGACAGGCGGCGGGTAGAGCGGCTCGGTGTCGAGCATCGTCGGCTCCAGGTCACTCGGCTGCGCAGGGGCGTCAGATGTCATGCGAAATCCCTGAAGTGAACGGAACTGGGAAATGTCGCGCCTCTTGGGCGTCGCGAAAAAGAAACCTCCGAATTTACCATGTTTGTCGCCGCCGGACAGCCGTTATTGATTACACTTTACTCCCATGACGCAGACCGCCGAACAAATGCGACTGGACGAGTCTCGATCAATGTCCGCCCCCTGGCGGCTGTGGGGGCCGTACGTCTCCGATCGTCAGTGGGGCACCGTCCGCGAAGACTACAGCTCAAGCGGCGATAGCTGGACTTACTTTCCGTTTGATCATGCGCACCAGCGTGCCTATCGCTGGGGTGAAGACGGAATCGCCGGCTGGTCCGACTCGCAGTGCCGGCTCTGCCTCTCGCTGGCGTTCTGGAACGGCCGCGATCCGCTCCTCAAGGAGCGGCTCTTCGGGCTGGCAAACGGCGAGGGCAACCACGGTGAAGACGTCAAGGAGCTCTACTACTACGTCGACGCCACGCCGACGCATTCCTACATGAAGATGTTGTACAAATATCCTCAATCCGAGTTTCCCTACGCGCAGCTCCTTGCCGAGAATCGCAGGCGACGAAGAGACCAGAGCGAGTTTGAGCTGATCGATACCGGCATCTTCGGCGAGAATCGCTATTTCGACGTCTTCGTGGAATTTGCCAAGGCGTCGCCTACGGATATCCTGCTCCGCGTCACGATCTACAATCGCGGCCCTGTTCAAGCGGTGCTCCATCTCGTGCCGCAGTGCTGGTTTCGCAATACCTGGTCCTGGCGGCCGACGTCGCAGCCGCGGCCGGAGATCAGCCAGCACTCAGAGAGCACGCTGCACGCGCGGCAACGGGGTCTGGGCGATTACTTCCTGCATGGCGAGCCTGCCGGCAAGCTCTTGTTCTGTGAAAACGAAACGAATCGCCATCGGCTCTTCGGCACTCCTCCAGTCGAGGGATACTGGAAAGATGCGTTTCATGATTACATCGTGCGGGGTGATCCGTCGGCCGTGAATCCGCGCCAATGCGGCACGAAAGCGGCCTTCCACTACGTCTTTGATGTGCCCGCCGGCGGCTGTTTGCCCGTGCGGCTTCGACTAGGCCGGGAGCACCTCGACCGGCCTTTCGACGATCATGACGAAATTGTCGAATCTCGACGCAATGAAGCCGGCGAGTTCTACGATAGTCTTGGGCGCGGGCTCGAGTGCCGCGACTCCGCCCAGGTGCAGCGGCAGGCGTTCGCCGGCATGATCTGGAGCAAGCAGTATTATCATTACGACGTCCCGCGCTGGCTGGAAGGCGATCCGCTGCAGCCGTCACCTCCGGCAGCGCGCCGCGCGGGGCGAAATCACGAATGGACCCATCTCAACAATGCCGACATCGTGTCGATGCCGGACAAGTGGGAATACCCCTGGTATGCCGCGTGGGACCTGGCATTTCACTGCATCACCCTGGCACTCGTCGACGCCGATTTCGCCAAGGAGCAACTGGTTCTGCTGACCCGTGAATGGTACATGCATCCGAGTGGGCAGTTGCCCGCCTACGAATGGGCGTTTTCCGATGCCAATCCGCCGGTGCACGCCTGGGCTGCCTGGCGAGTCTTTCAAATCGACCGCAAAGCGCGCGGCGGTCGCGGCGACACGATGTTCCTGGAGCGAGTCTTCCACAAGCTCCTGCTCAACTTCACGTGGTGGGTCAATCGCAAGGACGCACAGGGCCGAAATATCTTCCACGGCGGCTTTCTCGGCCTGGATAACATCGGCGTCTTCGATCGCAACCAGCCGGTGGGTGACGGCAGTCGTCTCGAGCAGGCCGACGCCACCGCCTGGATGGCGATGTACTCCCTGAACCTCATGCGGATCGCGCTCGAGCTTGCGATTGGCAACCCGGTCTACCAGGACATCGCCAGCAAGTTCTTCGAGCATTTCCTGGGCATCGCTTTCGCAATGAACCACATGGGCGAGGGCGGTTCGTCGCTCTGGGACCAGGAAGACCAATTCTACTACGACCGCTTGATCGCAGGCGGAGACCGGGCTGTCACGCTGCGCGTGCGGTCAATTGTCGGCTTGATCCCGCTGTTCGCAGTCGAAACTCTCGAGCCCGAGATGCTCGAGCGGCTCCCGGACTTTCACGCCCGCCTGCGCTGGCTGCTCAAACATCGGCCCGAGCTAGCGGCGCTCATCTCACGCTGGGAAGAACCGGGCTCAGGCGAGCGCAGGCTGCTCTCTCTCTTGCGCGGCAGCCGCATGAAAAAGCTCTTGAGAAGAGCTCTTGACGAATCGGAATTCCTGTCGGATTACGGTGTGCGCTCGCTTTCACGTCACCATGGCCAGCACCCGTTCGAATTCTCGTGCGATGGCACCAGGTTGGGCGTAGGCTATGAGCCGGGCGAATCGCAGTCCGCCGTCTTCGGCGGAAACTCGAACTGGCGGGGCCCCGTCTGGCTGCCGGTCAATTTCCTGATCATCGAATCGCTGCAGAAGTTCCACCACTATTACGGTGACGACTTCCAGGTCGAGTGCCCGACGCGCTCGGGAAAGTTCCTTTCGTTGAGTGGAATCGCGCAGGAGTTGACGCAGCGTCTGGCCCGAATCTTCCTGCGCGGGCCCGATGGCCGCCGGCCGGTCTTTGGCGACGACCAGATGCTCCAGCTCGACCCGCATTTCCGCGACTACATTCCGTTCTTCGAGTACTTTCACGCCGGAGACCGGCCGCGGTTTGGGTGCCTCGCACCAGACAGGTTGGACCGGTCTGATCGCGAAACTGCTCTTACCCCGTCGTGACGAATGCGGTCACTGCGATCTGAGGAATAATCAGAACGCCGAGCTCGACGACGCGCGTGGGCCCCCGGGTTAATCGTCGCCAGAGCCATTCGAACGCGGTGCGCTACTGGTGGACCCATCCGCTCGCCACGACTCGGCCAGTCGAGCAGCCAGCGCGATGTTCGGGTTGGCCGATTCGAGAGGCGGCCGTCCGGCTCCGATCGCGGCGGCCGCTTGCTCGTATTCCTCGTAGACTCGCTTCCGATCCGATGGATCAAACCGCACCGTGGCCGTTCGGAAATAGAATGACGCCGAACGACGACAGATCTCGCTCCATTTCCGGGCGTCGAGATTAAAATGATGTGAACACTCGGTGATGTCGACGCGGGGGGCCGGTGTCGATTCAGGCCAGTTGAATGCGCTTCGCTCTTTGAGCTGTGCCAGAACGTCGTTCGCGAGCGCGACGATGCCGCGCAGGTTCGGGTGCTGGGCGTCGTGGAAGAGAAAGTCATCGAGGATTTGATGCGGTGCGAGGCGATCGAGGACCCGCGGGCTATCCACCAGCAAGGCACCATGCCGGCGCACCACGGACCGGTAGGCTTCGTGAAGCGCGGTCGGGCAGCGAAGGAGGAACCCGTCAAGGTCGCGCGCCAGGACAAAGTGGCGTTTTGCCTCGTCCCATTTCCCGGCCGCGGCCAGCAGCCGCGCCAGGCGATAATGCGTCTCGGCGAACTCGGGGTGCTGCTTCGCCAGTCTTCGGTAACCGGCAATCGACGCCTCCGGGGCACTGGCCTCAGCCGCTCGCACGGCTTGAAAGTCTTGCTCGAATGTGGAACGAGCATCTGCCCTGGTCGACCCGTCGAGCACCGAGCGATTCGGCTCGAATGATCCGTCGTTCGAGGCCGGTATGATCAAGATCGGCAAGGCTCGAATTTCCTGGCAATAGTCGGTGAAGGCGTCGAGCCGCATCGAGAAATCTTCACATAAGAATCGATATTCCTCCGGCGAATGGGCTGGATGATCGACGAAGGCGCGGGATGAATCGAGCGGTGGCGATCGTTCGCCGTAGTAACTATCGAGTGTGCCCAGAATCAGTTTGGCTGCCGATGACTTCGAGCGGGCCAGGTCGATGAGAGCAAGCTGGGAGAGCGGTCCTTCCTCCACGTAGTGCCGCACGTTTCGCGTCGGCCCGAGCCGCGTGATGAATTCGTTGTGTCCCGAAAAAAGCATGATCGCATCGGGGCGGCGATCGAGGCTCTGCAGAAGCAGAATGGCCTGCTCGAGGCACAGGCCGCCTTCGGCGCGCACGTCCACTCGCACCGCGCGTCCTGGAAAAACCCGCTCGAGCTGCCATCCCACGATCTGGCCCACCGACAACCACGGGTGATAGGGCTCACCTCGAGCACTTGACTCACCGACGACCACGAGATAGAGATCGCCATCCGAATCCGCCTTGGCGCTCGCTTGAACAGGAAAGTGCGTTGGCAGCGCCGGCAGCCGGCGCGACCAGCGGTTCTTGATCGCCGAACCCGTCTCGATCGCGATCAAGCCCACCAGACAGCTCGAAGACAGGAGCAGCACCCGCAAGCCGCGCTGCTAGCACAGCAGGACCTCGTCGCCGCCGCGCACTCGCCACGACGTATGATGACCCGAGAAGTCCAAGGAGGACCGCAGGTATCGCGATCCAGTAAACGCCAAACAGTGTCCACAGCATGGTGATGACCACTCTGCGCACGACCCAGCGGGGAGTGATCGCGAAGAACCATCCCGGCACAGTCATCGCAGCCATGACGAGTCCACCTGCCAGAACCGCAGCCGCAACAACCTTGGCCCATCGGACCCAACTTCTATGGGTTCGCGAAGTGTTCGGCTCGAGTGGTCGGTCGTGAATTCGCATGCGAAAGAACCTCATGCTGCTATCGAACAGGCCCGCTCGAATTCACTGGCTGTTGCCAAGCTGAGCAGGTTCGGCAAGGTCGCGGTCGAGGTAGCCGCCGATCCTGTTCGGGTCCGTATAGCCGTATCGGGTCATCACTGCGATCACCTCGTCACGGTGCCTGTTCAGGATCTGGACGGCTTCCAGCAAACCCTCCGCGCGGGCAGAAATGAGCTGGTTCAAATATCCTTCACGCTGGGTTGAGCCTTCCCGGCTGCGATCGGACGTGACCAGCGCGTGCAGCCGCCTGGCGTTTTCATCGTCCTCGAGCGGCCGGGCAAGGGCGAGATGCCGCGCGGCCTTCGCAAGCCCGTCAGGATCAGAACGCGACCAATCGAGCACCCGTTGATTGATCGCAAGCGCATGGTCTTTGGTCAGGCCGTCACCCCAGAACCGCCCCAGCCATGGCACATACGTTGTCACCCACCGCGGTGCGGCCGGAGGTTCGCGGCGGTGGAGGTCTGACGCCTCCAGCAGCACGAACAGCCCCCAGGCGCGTGAGACGGCCAGCGGATCGCTCACGGTAGCAACCCGCGCGCCCCCGAGCTGACTTGGCTCGCGCGAGTACCACGGCCGCATCGCAAAGAGCAGCCGGGTGAAACTCGTCGCTTTGGAATCCTGAGTGAGCAGCCAGGCGAACGGGAAGCCCGGTTTGCCCCAACCGAGCATGATGTCGCCCCGCAGGATTCTCAGGCTTCGCTGGTCCTGAAAGACGGCGACAGCCGTATCAGTCTTTTTGTTCAGGAACTCCACCTGGGCACTCGGCGGAAATCTGTTGTTAAGATCGGCGATCACGCCCGGCGTGAATGCGTCATACCAGTAGGAGAGTTCGAACCCGCGTTCCCAGGCGCCGCGGTCCGCCCACCAGTTCGTTGTAATACGATAGCTCGTAGGGATGGATTCCTACCAGCGCGGCAGCGGCTGAAGCAAGAACCAGGCTCCCCACCAACGGCCGCGCGAAGGCCGCGGCCAGTCGTGTCGTTCGCGAGAGAATCTCTGCCACGCAGACGCTGCCCCAGCCCGCAAAGGCCGCCAGGAAGAAGAATGTGGGCAGAAAAAGCCGCACTCCGTCGTGGGCTGGGGTCGGGTACATCCGGATGATCGGCAGTGTGACGAAGTGCATCAAGAAGTAGAGAGGCAGGCGATCGCGCCGGACGCGGCAAAGGCCCCACACGAGCCCGACCGCTGCCGCGCCCAGCACCGCGGCCGGAACCGTGATCGCCATCAAAACCCATCCGTTATGCCACGGCAGGCTAAATTCGTAGACCTGCCCGAAATAGATGATCGAGATGTCCGGCAGGCTTCCTTTCCTCCCGGCGGAGAGCGTGTAGTAATGTGCAAGCCTTGGCAGCGTCTCCCGCCACCAAGCCGGATTGCCCAGCCAGCCGACGAGGGGCGCGAAGGCAAGGATCGCAGTCCACGTTTCGAGCACCGGCCGCTCGACGCCCCAGACCTTGCTGCCCGGGAAGAGCCGCCCCAGCAGCCGGCGCGAGAGCCAGAAGAAGAGCGGTATGGCCAGGATCGCGCCGGGCCAGTCGCTCGCGGGCCGATCCCTGAACAGGTCCGTGAACTGAGGCGGTGGGAACTGGCGCTGCAGGATCTGGATTTGCTGGAAGGCCAGTGCCAGCGGAGCGAGCATCAAACCCGAGGTCAGTACGCCGTCGAACCACGCGTGCTTTGCCCCGCGCCGGAAGAACGCCCGCGGCAGCCCGACCGCGCTCATCCAGATCAACAGGGGAAGCAACACGACCACAGCCCCCATCTTTTCGATGAACGCCAGACCCAGCAGCACACCGACAGCGACCCGCCATCGCCGCGCACGCGGCTCGTACAACCCCTTCCAGAATGCCACCGCGGTCGCCGCCCAGAGCAAGAGGCCCGGCATATCGGTATCGATCAGATGCGCCTGCCCATACAGACGCGGCAAGAAGAGCAGCGATCCGGCCGCGACCGCACCGGCCCAGAATCCAAAGCGCCTGGCAAGGAACTGGAATCCAATCGTGATCGTCAGTGCAAACTGAATCACGGTTGCCATCCGCCGCGCGGGGATGTCCTTGAGCCAGTGGCCGAAGATCGCGTAGCTCGCCAGGTTCAACTGGCCGGCCCACGGAGGATGAAAATTGATCCCGTGCCGGCCATAGGGCCAGTAGTAGAGAAGCTGATCGGGATCAAGCAGGGAGCTCGAGTCTTGCCATGTTCGAGCGTTGCCCAGTTGTTCCCACCACTGCTGGGAGACGACCTGGCTGTAGCGATACGCCGGCTCGTCCCAGGTCAGGCCGAAGTCGCCAATCGTGGGCACCAGCGCCGCGAGTGCGAAACAAAACACCGCGAGGGAAGCCAGCCACGGACGTCTCGGGCCGGTAGCTGGCTCGCTCGAATTTCGCCCGCCAGGCTCGCCATGCTCGTCCCGATCCGTGCTCATGAAGAATCGCAAGGTTTCCTCGATCGGCCTGCGCCAAGAGAGTCCCGCTCTCTTGATTCACTCGCCGCCTTCGATTCTATTCTGAGATACAGTGCAGAGACGAGCCCCCGCTCCCCCACTCCTCACCCCACCGTCGGAAAAACCACCATGACCACACGACGCCAATTCCTGGCAAGCTCCGCTGCGCTCTCGCTGAACCAGACTCTGGCGCGGGCAGCACAGCCCAGAAAAAAGGTCGCCTTCATCGGCACGGTGGTGCGACCGCTTTCTCACGCTCAGCACTTCCTTGATCGCATGACTCTGGGCTACACTTGGGGCGGAGCGTGGGTCGCACCACGGTTCGACATCGCCGCGGTCTATATTGATCAGTTTCCCGAGGACGACCTGTGCCGCGAGCGAATCGCCCGGCACAAACTGAAGTTGTTTCCATCGATCGAAGAAGCGCTCTGCCTGGGTGGATCAAGCTTGGCCGTCGATGGTGTGGTCTTGATCGCCGAGCATGGGCGCTACCCCAAAAACGAGAAAGGCCAGACTCTTTACCCGCGTTATGAATTCTTCAAGCGAGTGGTGAGGGTGTACGAGCAGAGCCGCCGCAGCGTTCCGGTCTTCAACGACAAGCACCTCTCCACTACGTGGCCTCGCTGCCGCGAAATGGTCGAAGACTCGCGCCGGCTCGGCTTCGCGTTTCTGGCCGGCTCGTCGTTACCCGTCACCTGGCGGCTGCCCCAGATCGATGTCCCGTATGATGCCCCACTGGTCGAAAGCGTCTGCGTGGGTTACGGCGGCGTCGACAGCTACGACTTTCACGGGCTCGAAACCGCGCAATGCATGTCGGAACGGCGGCGGGGCGGCGAACGAGGTATCCGCCGAATTCAGGCTTTGCGAGACCAGGCGCTGTGGCGTGCCCTCGAGGGCGACGACCGCGCAACCACTCGCCGGCTCATGGTGGCCGCGCTCAACCGGAGCCACAATCTACCTGCCACGACCGGCTATCTGAGCGATGCCGTCACGTTCGAATGGGCGCGGAAATCATTTCCCGCCATGCTTGGTTATTTGATCGATCATGTGGATGGCTTTCGCACCACGTTATTCCTGGCCTCGATCCGAGACTTCAATTACGCCGGGTTGCGAGCAGACAATGGCGAGATCATCTCCTGCCAGATGTACCTTCCCATGCCCGGTCAAAGCGCTACAACGGCCGATTTTTTCAACCCGCTTGTTCGCCACATCGAAGACCTGGTCATGAACGGTCGCGCCAACTATCCGATTGAGCGAACGCTCCTCACCTCCGGCATGGTGATTGCGGCCGTGGATTCCCTCCATCGCGGCGGCGCGATGGTGGAGACACCGGAAATGAACGTGCGTTACGATGCCCCGCGCGAATCTCAATTTCGCCGTGATTGACGAAAGTTGAGTGGCGCGCCGATCACTTCGGCACGCTTCTCGCCTTGTCGCGCAGCTTTTCCGCCAGAACCGTCTCATCGCCCTTGACGAGCTTGCCCTCCGGATCGATCAGCAGCACCGTCCCCATCCCCTGCAATCCGAAGCTTTCCCAGGTCTTGAACGAGCTGTCGAGCATGACCGGAAACGGCAACGTCTTCCCGCCCCACACGTGCTCGACGATTGGCGCAAGCCGGCGGTCCACGTCGGCCATTGTCTTGAATTCGTTGTCGTAGTCGCAGCAGATCGCCAGAATCTCGAACCGGTCGCGATCGGCCGCGTGTTCTTCGTAGAATTTCATCAGGTTGGGTAAGCCTGTCCACAAGCAGGGGCGGCAGCCGAAACCCCAGAAGTCGAGCAAAACCCACTTGCCTTTGAAATCCGAGACCTGCACGTCCTTGCTCACACCCCGCGCGTCGTTGATGTGCCAGCGCGGAAGCTGCTGGCCAAAGTGCTGTGTGTAGTCGCCCCAGCCGCTTTCCTTGGAGCGCTTCACTCGGTCTTCCATTGAAATGTCGCCGGATGACAAACGAAGTACGCCCAGATTGACCTCCGGCGTTTGAGCGCTCAGGACGATTTCTTTGTCCGGCTTGAGTCGCAGATTGCCTTCATTGTATCCATTCAACAGGTACCGACCCGGCGGCAGCAGCATCTCGAACCGGCCCTCGTATGAGCCGCAACTAACGAGCCGGTTCGTATGCAGCGGGCGCGTCGGGTCGGGTGGCACCTGCGTGTAGACGTGAGTCCAGCCAGGCTCCAGGCCCGCTTGCGGGCCTTCAAACTTCCCCCGAACTTTGACCAGGGGCCCGATACGGATCTCGATGGGAGCCCGGGCGTCTCCCTTGGGAAGAAGGACCAGCCCGCCGCGCTGCCGCGACCGGTCCATCGCCATCACCGCGTGGTAGATCTCCGAGACCTTGATGCGAAACGTGCCGTCCGGCCCGGTTTTCGCATCCGGATGCATGGGTTCCATCTTCCCCAGGTTCGCCCAGAAAAGCTTGATATTCGCTTCGACTTTCATATCGAGAAACTTACCGTCGCCCCCTCGACCCGATCCATTGGCCCGCCAAAAATAGTCGATGGCCGCGTCCGCCACCGGCCCGCCCGCTTCGTCAACCACGCGCCCGCGGATCTCGATATCCCCCGCGCGAGCCGCGACCATCAGGTTCAGGACCAGCGGCAAGGACCAGAAGACGGATATGGCCGTCTGCGCGCATCGCATCGATCAAGCTCCTCAGGTTCGGCATGACAGGACCGGAATCCACCGCATGCATCCGACAATTGTAGCGGGGCGGTGGCCAACCGATCAAGAGGAGCTTCTCTGCGCAGCGTTCAAACGGTCGATGATAGCAGGTCGTCAATCCGTCACGTCAGCGTTCCGTTGCCGGTCGACGTGTTAAAGTCGGGGTTGCCCGCGAACGTGACTGATATCGCCGTACCCGAAGGCTCGGACGTCGAGATGTCCGGGAGCGTGGCAATGCCGTTGCTGTCGGTGGTCGCCGGTCCGACGTCGGTGGTGCCGATGAAGAATTCGACCGATACCCCGGAGATCGGTTGACCCGAAACCGACGAGGTGAGCGTGGCCGACAGGTCGGCCGATCCCGAGCTGAGAATGCCCACGACATTCGAGAAGCCCGTGGCTGCCGGCGAGACCGTCAGGTCGCCAGTGGCATTCGGGGCGGCCGCGTAGTTGCTGTCACCCGCGAAGCTGGCGCCGACGACTCCGGCGTTGTCACCGACCGGCAAGCTGACTGGCGAAGTCGTTGTGAACGTGGCGACGCCACTGCTGTTGGTGGTGCCCGACCCGAGGGATGTGCCGCTGATCGTGAAGTCGACGGTTTCGCCGGAAATCGGCTGGCTTGTGACGTTGGAGGTGAGCGTGGCGACCAAGGTTGCGTCGCCGCCGAAGGATGCCGTGCCCGAGACGCTGGCGAGCGTGGTGGCGGCCTGTGAAACCGTCAGGTCGCCCGTAGCGTTCGGGGCGGCCGCGTAATTGGTGTCGCCCGCGAAGCTGGCCCCCACGACGCCGGAGTTGTCACCGACCGGCAAGCTGATGGGCGAGGTCGTTGTGAAGGTGGCAACGCCACTGCTGTTGGTGGTGCCTGACCCGACCGACACGCCGCTGATCGTGAAGTCGACGGTTTCGCCGGAAATTGGCTGGCTTGTGACATTGGAGGTGAGAGTGGCGACCAAGGTGGCGTCGCCGCCGAACGATGCCGTGCCCGAGACGCTAGCAAGCGTGGTGGCGGCCGTTGAGACCGTCAAGTCGCCCGTCGCGGCCGGGGCGGCGGCGTAGTTCGTGTCGCCCGCGAAGGTGGCCCCGACGACGCCGGAGTTGTCACCGACCGGCAAGCTTATTGGCGAAGTCGTCGTGAAGGTGGCGACGCCGCTGCTGTTCGTGGTGGCCGATCCGACCGACGTTCCGCTGATTGTGAAGTCGACGGTCTCGCCGGAAATTGGCTGGCTTGTGACATTGGAGGTGAGTGTGGCGACCAGGGTTGCATCGCCGCCGAAGGATGCCGTGCCGGAGACGCTGCCGAGGGTGGTGGCGGCCGTTGAGACTGTCAAGCCGCCCGTTGCGGCTGGGGCGGCGGTGTAGTTCGTGTCGCCCGCGAAGGTGGCCCCCACCGCGCCGGGGTTGGCGCCGACTGGCAAGCTGGTCGCTGAGGTTGTCGTGAAGGTTGCAACGCCACTGCTGTTGGTGGTGCCCGATCCGACCGAGGTGCCGCTGATCGTGAAGTCGACGGTTTCGCCGGAAATTGGCTGGCTTGTGACATTGGAGGTGAGAGTGGCGACCAAGGTGGCGTCGCCGCCGAAGGATGCCGTGCCCGAGACGCTGGCGAGGGTTGTGCCTGCCTGTGCAACTGTCAGGTCGCCCGTGCCGCTGGAGGCTGCGTAAGTCGAATCGCCCGCGAAGCTGGCCACAACGTTATCGGTGTAGGTGCCGGCGGCATCGGTGGTCGTCACGCCGCTGAGCGTCGCGACGCCGCTGCTGTCGGTCGTCGCCGTTCCGACGGACGTGTTGTCGAGAGTGAACGAGACCGTCTCGCCTGAGATTCCCTGGCCTGTCGAGGTCGACGTAAGCGTCGCGACCAGAGTGGCGCTGCCACCGAAGTTGGCTGTTCCGGATACGCTGGCGACGCTGGTGGCCAGCGCCGAAACCGTCAAGTCGCCCGAAGCGATGCTGGACTTCTCTTGAATGCTCCCCGCGTAGTACGCGACGACTCCCCCGGTGTCTGTTCCGACGGTGTCGGATGTCGGGACGCCGGACAGTGTTGCGACTCCGTCGCTGTCGGTCGCCGCGATGCCGGCAAACGCGCCGTCAAGCGTGAAGTATACCGCGGCGCCCGATATTCCGGTGCCACTTGAGGTGGTGAGGGTTGCGGTCAAGGTCGCGGTTCCACTGCTGGCGCTGCCGGAGACGGCGGTCAGGCTGAAGGCGTCGCGGTTGTCGACCGTTTGAGGGGCAAATCCGCGTCCGGAATTGATCGATTCGCTGATCGCACCCTGAGGTCCGAAGATCCCGGTCGTATCGTAGATCGCCGTATCGAACGCCGTGATCGCACTGCTGATTGCCGACTGTGCATCCGAGCTGCTCATCGAGGAAATCGAGCTTGCAGTGTTTTCGAGATTTGTTACGGCCTGGTCCACCATATTCGAGATGTTGGGATGCGTGACCTGCGCCGAGGCGTGAATATCGGTTTGATAGGCCAGGGTTTCCGCCAGCATTGTCGTGCTCGCGTCCGCAGGCGTGACCGGTGTCGTTGAAGAAGAGCCCAGGCTCTGTTCCAGGGTGTTCAGTTCGGATTCAAAGGCCTGCGTGGCGGCCGCGTAGCCGGAGAGCGGCGTTTGCAGCGAGAAGAGCGGACCGGCCGTCAGGGCATTGATGGCTGCCCCGGCTTGGCTGGTTAAGTCAGAGCTGGAGAGCAGTCCAATCGCCTCCTGCTGATTCAGCGATGTCTCGTCGGCCACAATCCGCTGCCCCTCGAGCTGCAGCAGCGTGTCGACATTGGGGAACTCGGGCAAGAGCGCGCTGTCGACACTGGTCGCATAGCTCGCCACCACGCTCTGCACTTCGGTGACAAACCCATTGCCGTCGACGGTGCCAGCCGTAAGATCAGCGAGCGGCCCGCTCGTGAGCTGCGATGCCAGTGCGCTCACCATCCGCGCAATTCCCGCGGGGGCCGTATCCTGGCCCTGATGCGCCAGTGCAATCAAATCGGTCAATGACGGCGCATTGAACGTCTCGGTCGTAGCCGCCAGGAGCGCCCGTTGCTCGAGCGGCTCAACCCGAAAAACCCTGCCGACGCGCCACGCGACCGCCGCGTGCGTTTTCTATCGATGCCCATCGTCTTCACCTGTCAGGTCTGTTGGTTGCTATTTCATTGGTTGGTTCATCAGTGAACAAAACTGATGTAATACATGCATCACAGTGAGCAACCATAATGGCGCACGGTGTGCACAATGGGGTAGTCGCAAAAGACGCAGCGGCCCGACGACGTGGTGGGCGCAATCCGAAGCGGTTAAGAAAAAAAAACATAAATCCTAGCGCAGTGGCATGACGCAATAAGTTAGCGAAGGGCGGAGCGCGCGCTGCGAAACCGCCTTCTCACCTCTTGTGGTGGCTCACCGGACGGGTATCCTTGATTGCGGAAGTCATTCTCTCGCAAGGGTTCTCCGGCTGAAGGCGATTCATCGTTCAGCGCGGACGAGATCGCGTGTCGACGACGGGTGGTGTGTATGACTGGATTAACATCCGTCAGGCGCGAAGAGTTCATCAAGCGGGCTCTCATTTGCACCGCCGCCGCCCTCTCAATCCTGCTCGGCCTATTCTTCGCTTACCATCTTGGGACGGTCTACGTCGCGAAGCAAACGGTGCGCACGAGATTCGCCCTGGAAATCGGTGACGATCCGTACCTGGTTACCGACGAACGACTGGTCTACGTCAGTGCGCAGGATTCTTATCAAGTCGATCGCTACCACCCGACCGATAAGCTCGGGACGGTGTACGTCAACTTCGCGAACGGAATCCACGTCCGATACGATGAGCCGCTCAGGTGGACCAATTGCATTCCACTCAGCACACTTCCCGAGCCCGCCAACCTGAAGCCGATGGTCGCCGCGCCACCAAAGGCGAATTGAATGCACGCCACGAATTTCCGTCTCGTTCGCGAGCCTCGAACGTGCTCGTCCTTCGCACAAGAATCCGATCGATCGCCTTGCTGATCGCCCTCATTGCCGTTCTCCTGGCGGCGCGCGTCTGGCCGTACGATCTTGCCTTTGTCGTATTTGGGCTGGCAACGGGTGTCATCCTCGGCCGTGTGATGCTCTCAATCTCGTTCGCGGTGATTAGATTCGTTGCGAGAATCGCGAGCACGCCGCCGCTCGAGGTGCAGCTCGACACGTGTGCAAACCCCTCATCGTCGCCCGAGCCTGAACTGACCGCCGCCGTTCCGCCAAAAGGCGGAGACCGCCGCAATCGCCGGAGTTGCCGAGCCGCTGTGGCGCACTCTGCCTGGGTGCCTCATCGTTCTGGCATGGACGTGTGCCGGAGTCTCAGGCCCGGCATGGAATGTGACGGCGAATCGGCTGCTCGCACGCACGGTGGGCGGGTTCACCGACGCCTGCATGGATTTCTTCGTCAAGATGTTCATCTTGTCGCTGACAGCATCTGTGATCTGTCTCTTCTGCGGACTTTACATGTTGAATCGTCCGTTCTTTCATCGGGTGGAAGCCGCGGTTTTGAGCGCCGGTCTGCTTGGCTTGCACGTTGTCGTCTTTCTCTTGAGCACGTTGGTTCTCTAGCCCGTTCGCCTCGCAGCATTGCTTGCGCCCGGTCCCGAGCGGATAATCGCTGGCGCCCGGGAACGCATGCCGGCAGCGACCGTGCCTTCGACTCCGAGAGCTTCAGTCGTCGTGCGCTAGCGCAGCGGCAACGACACCTCAGACCAGAGGAGATGCTTCATGCGGCTCCGCCACCATGGTTTCGCCCTGTCACTGGCCTTGCTTTTCGCACCCGCTGCGGCGTTCGCCCAGGCCCAGAAAGCCGGCGAATCGGTTCTGCAGGCTCCGCTCGCCGGGCCGCAGTTCGTGACCATTACGCGCGTTGACCCGGACGGGACGATCCTTCTCGGGCCGTCCGAATTGATGTCACCCCAGATCCGCAATAATCTGGGCTCGTATTTCGCCGAAGGGTATTACCTCCTCGTCACCAACGACTCAAAACCGGCGAGCGAGCGCCGTGTGCTACGCGTCCAGGTCACAGACGTCGCCGCGGGGTCGATATTCACCCTCAAGACCGGAGCCAAAGCCGCTGCGCGCGTGCGGGTCAACGACGCGGCCTGGCTCCTCCGGCCGGTCCCGACCACGACCGCGCAGCTCCGCGCGCTGCCGGACGAGATCCCTTTCTTGGCCGAGCGGTCCGATGCAATCGCAGCCGATCCACGCGAGGACGCTTCCCGCGCCCGGTCGATCAACAACATGAAACAGATCGGTCTAGCCGTGCACAATTTCATTTCGGTGCACGGCAAGTTGCCCCCCGCGGTCATCTACGGGCCCGACGGCAAGCCTTGGCACTCCTGGCGCGTGCTGCTCCTCCCGTATCTCGAGGCCAATGCCGTATACAACGCCTACGACTTCAGCGAGCCCTGGGATTCTCCCAAGAACAAGGCGCTCCTCGACAGGATGCCCGACGTTTACCGCGACCCGATTCATGGCGACAAGAAAGAGCCTTACACACACTACGCCGCATTCGTCGGTCCCGGATCGGTTTTCCGGCCCGGCGGAGCGAAACAGGTCGACCCCAAGACCCCGCCATTGGCCGGCGGCTCGATCCGCCTCCAGAACATCACCGACGGCACGTCGAATACCGTGATCGTCAGCTCGGTCGAGCCCGCGCAAGATCCCCTGGACCAAGCCCGAGGACATCGACGTCGGCCCTGCTTTCAAGGGCTTCGGCCCGCCCGGAGGTATCGCCGCCCCCTACACGTTCCGGGGCGCCGGCGGCAGTAAGGCCGCGCCAGTCCTCTTTTGCGATGGCAGCGTCCGCATGATCGGTGCCAGAATCAACCCGCAGACGCTCTCGGCGCTTCTCACCTGCGCAGGGGGTGAGGTTATCTCGCGCGACGCGATTCTGACCGAAAACGGGCCGCAAGCTCTGCAGCTCAGAACACTCAAGATCCGACTCAACGGCGCCAGGGCGACCGCAACAATCGAGCCACAATCCATGGATCCCCGCTGAGCGCGGTTTCGCATCACCGACGTGCCATTGAACTGATAATTGCGGGGCTTTGGAGCCGATCGAACCTCTTGCGTGCCGCCAACCATTCCGGCAAAGTTCGTAACGCACGGTACGATCCAAGCGAATGTGAAAAGCAATCGGGTTGCCTCTCGCTGTGGGCCCGTGCCGGATTATGCGGTCGTACCGCCTTCTACGCAAGAAACCGTCGATCAGAGAGCTCAAGAAGCAGCGGCAAAGAACTCGCCTCAGGCGCCTCTGGTTGAAGATTCACAAGCGACTTTGCGAGAGGCAGAGGAACGCGCGTTGAAACTCTTATTTGTCTGAAATGTGCTCGCCATGAAAAGCGACATTGTCCGGTTGACAACGGACTGTAAATCGGACATAATGTAGCCCGTGATCGGGAAATCAGACCGGGAACGGAGAATTCAAGTTACACAACCCCGTTGGCGGTCAGGAATTGAATGAAGAGCCGCGTGAGTAACGTATACTGGCTGGGCGACCCGAGCAGGTGGCACATCCTCGTGCAAGAGGAGTCCGGCCGCGCCGCGGCCGCTCTGCCGCAGCGGTCGGGGAGACTGAATCGTCAGACATGGCTGTCTGACGAAAAGGACATTGGCCAGGCGATTTCTTCCGCCGGAAGAAATGCGTCTTGGGTTGTATGCCAACCGGAATTCGCCGAGAAGTTGGCTCGCGAGATCTGTTCGTCGGTCTCCGTTCCACTAATTACTGGAACCCGCGCCACCGGCGCCGCGAGTCGGAGGCGCCGTCCGAGGGAATTGGGGCGTTTGCTGTTATTGACCGCGCCACGTCCGGAAACGTTGCCAATGCTGAAGGGACGCTTTGCTCGTGTAGTCGGTGAGGTGTCGAACTATCGGTTTTTGGACGTACCCGATCTGGCTGAGATCTTTTCAGCTTCGACGCCAAGGGACTTCTTCATCGGCTCGGCAGTTGACACGAACGCGAGAGGAATTACGCTGGTTCGGGGGGACTTCTCACAGACGACGCTGCCGTTCGACTTCTTCACCAATTTCCCTTCCGTCGAGCGCCCAACTTTCGACGACGTCGAGGTTATCGATTGCGGCCAGACGCTTCGACTTGGCCGCCACGAAGCGTCGACTGAATCGATCTTGTACGAGATCGATCCGGATTTCCGGCATCGGTCGAATGCGTCGCGCAGGGACAACAACTCGTCGTTCGGGGCTTGCCTGAGACGGCTGCGGAAGCAGAGAGGGCTCAGACAATCCGACTTTGAACCAGAGATTTCGGCCAGAACGATCAGTCGAATCGAGCAAGGTCTGGATCACGCGCCGCGCGACAAGTCGCTTCGCCTGATTGAGAAGAAGCTCGGTGTGCCGCCGGAATCCATTCCAACCTTCTGACCTGAACAGACGGTGCCGCGATCGGGCTACGCAGCGGTAAGTCCGCCCGGTAAACTTGAAGTGTGAAACGGGCGAACCTCTTGGTTATGCGTCGCCGGCCGTATCCCGCTTCTGGGATTCATCTAGCGTGATCCACGAAGGAACCGACTGTGGCGAAGTCCGCCGGTCGCGAAAGAATAAATATTGGAGCGCTCCGCAAGGGTTAACCTTGTCTCCTGCCAGAAAGTGGTGTCCGACTGGCTATCGCGGCGGCAGTGTGTCTCGAGGAGCGCGGGCATAGACCCGGATCTCGTATCACAGTGTCCGGAGCTCTTGAAGCGTCATTTCGTATGGCATGGCCCAGAACAAACGACCAAGCACGTCGAGAGTGGGCCGATCCTGAAGAGGCGACAGAGCATGGGGCTGTCGGCATCGCCATCCTACTTGTTGACCGTCTTACCGACTATCATATTGTACAGAGGTCGTTTAAGGGGACCGGCTTCGATTACTGGCTCGGCCCCAAGAATTCACGCGCGTTCCAAGGAACTGCCAGGCTGGAAGTTTCCGGTATTCGAAGCGGCGAAAAGGCAGAGGTCGAGAAGCGGGTTTCCCAGAAATGCGCACAGACTAAAAGATCGGATAACTTGGGATTGCCTGCATTTGTCGTTATCGTGGAATTTGGCACACCGGTCGCCGTCGTGGTGAAACGATGACTCGCATTGAAATTCGTCAAATAGAAGAGCGACACCAATGCGCAATGAGCCTCTGTGATGAAACGTTGCGAGCGCAGCGTCGCAAGGAAGGAGAGAAGGCGACCGCGCTCTTCGAGGCGGCAATCGAGAAGGAGCGAGAAGCGGCCGAAATTGCATCGGCGAAAGACGATTTTGAACCAACGCGCTCGGTCCTGCTTCGGAGCGCGGCAGCCCTTGCGATCGAGTGCGGAAAATATCGCACAGCCGAGCAACTCATCGCAAAGGGCTTGTCCGGCGACCCTCCCGATGAGATCGCCAGAGAATTGCGAGAACTGTTTGAGGTCCTGCTAACGAGGCCGAAACGAGGCGTGACGATCACGTCCAGCATCGACGAGTTGCCAAAAGAAGAGCGGTGCACCATCGAGGGTACACTTGGGGTGGCGAACTCAAAGTTGAAACAAAAGAAGATCGAGCTGAAGCGCGACGATGGTTCGTGGTTGAGCGTGGTCGTTCCTGAAAAAATGATGGATGACATCGTCAAGCCGCTTTGGGCAGAGCGAGTGCAGGTGATCGGTATTATTCGCGGAAAGACGTTCTTCCTCGATCGAATCAGAAAAGTCCGTCGACGAAATTCGCATCCGAGTCGCGACGACGATTCCGCGTAAGAGCGCAACGCGGATCTGACCCAACCCGCCCCTCAAAACTCCGCATTCCCCGGCGTCCGCGGAAATGGAATCACATCCCGAATATTCACCATCCCGGTCACGTACACGATCGTCCGCTCGAATCCCAGTCCAAAACCCGCATGCGGCACCGTGCCATAGCGCCGCAGGTCTCGGTACCAGTTGTATTGTTCCTTCGAAAGCCCGATCTCGTCGAGCCGGGCGTCGAGCATGTCGAGCCGTTCCTCGCGCTGCGAGCCGCCGATCAGCTCACCGATGCCGGGCGCCAGCACGTCCATCGCGGCCACCGTCTTGCCGTCGTCGTTGACCCGCATGTAGAACGCCTTGATCTGCTTGGGGTAGTTCATGACGACGATCGGCCGCCCGACCAGTGTTTCGGTCAGATAGCGCTCGTGCTCGGACTGCAGGTCGATGCCCCATTTCACCGGGAATTCGAACTTTTGCCCTTTGGCGACTGCGGCCTCCAGCGCCTTGACGGCGTCGCCATACTCCATTCGCTCGAATGTCGCATCGATGAAGGCTTCGAGCCGCTTGATGCAATCCTTGTCGATATGCTCGGCAAAGAACGCCATGTCGTCGGGGCGCTCATCGAGCACGGCTCGGAACAGATACTTGAGGAAGTCTTCGGCCAGGTCGGCGTTGTCTTTCAAGTCGGCGAAGGCGATCTCGGGCTCGATCATCCAGAACTCGGCGAGGTGGCGCGTCGTGTTCGAATTCTCGGCGCGGAAGGTGGGCCCGAATGTGTAGACCTTGCTGAGTGCCAGGCAGTAAGCCTCGACATTGAGCTGGCCGGAGACGGTGAGGCTCGCCGGTTTGCCGAAAAAGTCGGCCGCGAAATTCACATGGCCGTGTTCGTCTCGGGGGAGATTGGCCAGGTCGAGAGTCGAGACGCGGAACATTGCCCCGGCTCCCTCGGCGTCGCTCGTCGTGATGATCGGCGTGTGCACCCAGAAATAGCCGCGATCGTTGAAGTATCGGTGCACGGCCATCGACAGGCAGTGCCGCACCCGGGCGACCGCTCCGAACGTGTTGGTTCGCGGTCGCAGGTGCGCCACCGTACGGAGGTGCTCCATCGTGTGCCGCTTGGCCGAGACCGGGTAGCTATCCGGGTGCTCGACCCAGCCGATCACCTCCACGCGATCGGCCTTGATCTCGAACTTCTGACCTTTTCCCAGCGATGGCGTCAGCATTCCCGACGCGCACACGGCACAATGCGTGGTCAGGTGCAGGATCTCGTTCTGGTAATTCGGGAGTGTCGCTTCAGCGACGACCTGGATCGGGTCGAAGCATGAGCCGTCGTGAATGTGGAGGAACGAAAGCCCCGCCTTGGAGTCGCGCCGCGTGCGGATCCAGCCCTCGACCGTGACCGGTGCACCCGCCTCGAGCGCGCCGGCCAGTATGTCCTTGACCGTATGATGAGTCATCCAAACCTCTTAGAATACTTGACAGCAATCTCGACGCGAACGCGGGCTGGCTTCACCACCCGCCGACGGCCGCTTGCGCTGGGGGTAGGCCTCCTCCCATGATCATCCCGGACTAACTTCCACTTCTCAAGTGGCGAGGGCCGTTTCAAGAAATTCGGAAAAACTGTATTGGAGGAGTGCTTGCCGGGCATTACCTGCATCTTGAGGGTAGACCGACCAGTGACGAGTTGAGCGAGGCGGAGAAGATGGAGAATCGGAGACAAATGCCCGTGCTTGAGCACATGCGGGCGCTCTGGGGCGCGGGTGCCCTGGGAGGGCAGTCGGACGTGCGCCTGCTCGAGCAGTTCTCGAAAGGCCATCGCGAAGCGGCCGAGGCGGCGTTCACCACCCTGGTCACCCGGCACGGTCCGATGGTGCTGCGCGTCTGCCGCGGCGTTCTGGGCGACTCGCACGACATTCACGATGCGTTTCAGGCGACGTTCCTGATCCTGGTGCGGAAAGCCGGCTCGCTCTGGGTGCGTGACTCGCTGGGCCCCTGGCTGCATGGCGTGGCCCTCCGCGTGGCGAACAAGGCGAAAGTGGCCGCCGCCAGACGCAAAGCGCACGAGCGGAAGGGAGGCGAGATCGCCGTCGAGATGAAAGCGGCGAGCCCACCGTCTGACGATCTCGGGCCCACGCTCCACGATGAAATTGAGCGACTGCCCGGCAAATACCGCGCTCCGATCGTGCTCTGCTACCTCGAAGGCCAGACGCACGAGGGAGCCGCTTCGGCTCTGGGATGGCCGGTCGGCACAGTTCGAGGCCGTCTCGCCCGCGGGCGTGACCTTTTGCGCACCCGGCTCGTCCGGCGCGGAATCGCGCCATCGGCGATCGCAGCCGCCGCGTTGCTGAAGTCCGGGGAAGCGTCCGCGGCGGCGCTTTCGGAACCACTCGTAGACGCCGTAACATCGCTGGTGGCCGAGCGATCGGCGGGTGTTGCCCCGGCCGCCGTCGCCGCCCTTGCGGATGCATCATTAAGGATGATGACAATGGCCAAGCTCAAGATGGCGGTGATCGTGGTGGCGCTGGGATTGATCGCGATTGGTTTCGCGGAGGCGGCCCGCGGGCGGCTTGCACGCGACGGTGAACAGCCGGCGCCGCTCTCCTCCGCTCCACCGCCGCAGGCCGCGGTCGTTACAGCCGAAGGCACGCCGGAGACTTGGCCGATCAACACCCTTGTGCGAGGGAAAGTCGTCGACCATCGCGGCACGCCGGTCTCCGGCGCCGACGTGCTGCTGCTCGGCGAGGAGAAGCTCACGGTCTACGTGGATCCGGGCCCGCGTCCGGGAACCATTCGCTACAGCATGTCTTTACCAGCCAATTCCGTTCCGACCGTCAAGACCGACGACCAGGGGCGATTCTCGCTCAAGCGAGTGACAACGCCGGCCAACCGCATCGCGGTGGTCTGCGAAAGCATGCTCTTGTGGGAAATCACCCGCAAGGAGGCTGGCAACGCGAACCTCGTCTTGATCACACTCCCCGAGCCGGGCGAGCTCCGGCTCAGCGCCGAGCTTCCGGAAAAGCCGGAAAAGCTGGAATACTGGATCGTCGGCCGGCCGGGAAGCCGGGTGGATTGGGAGTCGGATAGTTTCTTCTATCGCGGAATCGAAGTGCCGAATCCGGGTGAACGCGTCGTCAGGCCTCTGCCGCCGGCGCAGTACGCCGTCGAACGACTCGGGCTCACTCCGACGGGACTTCGAACAAACCAGATGAACATGGCCGAACGGCGGCTGCTTCTGGTCAAGCCAGGCAAGCGCACGCAATCGAGCTACGACCGGAAAACGGGCCGCGTCGTCGAGGGGCACGTACGTGGTCTCGAGCAGGTGAAGCTGCGATACGCCCTCGTCACGATCAGCTATTGGGGCCCGCAAGAACAATTCAAACGTGGCAGCAAGCCGTCGAGAATGCAAACGACGTTCGACGTGATCCCGATCTCATCCGACGGCCGCTTCACGACGCCTCCGCTCCCTCCCAATCAGTACGAGTTTCGCCTGACGGCGATGCGCGCTTCGACCCCAGCGGAAGGTCAGCGGGCCTTTGACTTCCAGACGGCCGTGAATGTCGTCGTGCCCGAGACCGCCGCGATTGCTCCGGTCGAGATCGTCGCCAAAGCGGATGCACCACGACCCGGCCCGAGCTCTCCGCGCCAGAAGGCACGCGATCCCAAGAAAGCTCGCCTCGAAATTCGCGTCCGCGATGAGTCAGGCTCTCCTGTCAAGGACTTCGAAGCCCAGCTCTTCTCTCAAAGCAACGCCTCGCACGAGGCGGCCATGGGAACGGATGGACTGGCCGTCATGGCCGGCGATGAGCTGCAGAGTTGGAACCACGGCGATCTGATCATCTATGCTCCCGGCTTCGCGTCTACGATTGAAGAGATCGGCCGGATCGAGGGCTTGCGCAAGGTCGACGTCACGCTCAAGCGAGGCAAGGAAGTTCGCCTGCGGATCCGCGACTCATCCGGAAAGCCGATCCCGCGCAAGTTGATGCCGTTGCCCCAGGTTTATCTGGCCAGGCACCGGCGCGACGCGTGGTCCGCTGCCGTGATCAAGGACGACTCGACGCGCGAGCACACGATCGCGGCAACCAATTTCTTGAATGTCCGGCGCGAGGCAGGGGGAGACTTCGTTTTTAACATTCGGGCCGACGAGCCTTCACCGCTCTACTTTGGCTTCAGCCACCCGGACGTGGTTCTCTTCTTCGAGCGCGGGCCTGTACCCGCTTCGGAGCTAGCCGGCGGTAGGTGGGACGTTGTGCTCCCGGAGCCCGCGTCACTCGATCTCGCCATGAAACCGCTCAGCGACGCGAACCGAAAGCCTCTGTTCGCAGCCGGCTATTTCAGCCTGATTCCAGATTTCCCGGGCGTCGAGACCGCCGTGCCCGTGCTGGATTCCGGCGAGCTAAAGGACCCGTCGTGGCGAGCGACAGTCTCGCACGTGGCACCCGGGGCATACGACGTCTACATCCAGACCACGCCGCGCGACGCATCGGCCAGGCCGACTGGCCGCGAGGCAGTACCCGGTGTGTACCATGAACGGCGCCGTATCGACTTGAAGCCGGGCGATCGCTCTTCCGTCGTCTTCGAGCCCAAGCCGCTCGACGCTGGCGCGTGGCGCGGCAATCGTGCGGCAACCGTGCTCATCCGCCCCGCCGGCGATCGACCATTCGGCGGCGAAGCGTTTCGCATCTCGTACATGTTACCAAAGTACGGCGGCGTGCTCGTCGCCTCGGGCAAACTCCCGTCTGACGGCCGGGTCGCGCTCGAAGGGATCGCGCCGAGCGGCAAGGAACCGTTTGACGGTGAATACATGGTCGAGGTTGCAGATGATTACCTCGGCAAGTTCGCCGTGAAGGACGAGCCCGGACGCCAGGAGTTTTCTCTTCGCATGCCTCCGCGCACTGGAGATGCACTACCGGATGCACCAGCCCAGGACCTCGCGACGGGCCAGACCGTTCGGGGTACCGATTTCCGCGGCCGGGTTGTCTTTCTCGAGTTCTGGGCGACTTGGTGCGGACCATGCCGCGAGCCGATGGAGCACCTGGTCGCACTTGCCAAGCGCCGAGGCTCGTCATGGGGAGACAAGGTGGCACTCGTCACGGTCGGCATCGACAAGGATCGCGAAGAGCTTCGCCGGCACGTCCAGCAGCACGGCGATGCGCCGATCCGATACCTCTGGAGCCCGCAGGACGGCGACACCATGGCAGGCTCTGCGTTCGCCGATTACGTCATTTCGGGCGTGCCGACGGCGTTTCTGATCGGCCGGGACGGCCGGATCGTCTGGCGCGGCCATCCCGCGTCGCTCGAGCTCGAACGAAAGATCGACGAATTGATCGCAAACAAAAAGTAACCTCGAACGAATTTCTCTTGGCGCACGCGGCCGGAAGCACGCACACTCGAGCCCAGGAGGCTCGAGATGCAATCGCTGGGAATTCCGGGAAGCTGGTTCGTTCTTGGCGTAATCGCGCTCGCGCCGGGCGTTGCGCCTGCGCAAGATCGTGATCCCAAGGCCAAGCCGCTGTTCCGCGACTTCATGGGGCTGAATGTCCACACGGTTCAATTCAAGACCGAGTTGTACAAGCCGGTCACGAGACGGCTGCGTGATTATCACGGGTTCAAGTGGGATGTGGGCGATGACACCGATTACTACCCGCGGTTTCCTTTCGCGCAATCGCGTCGACTGGGAGACGATGTACGGAAGCTGGAACAAAGCGGGCTACTCGATCGACGTCAGCCTGATGTTCGATGATACGCAGCCGGCCGCGTGGAAGAATCTCGAACGCGATGCCTGGGCTTACGGCTTTCAATTCGCGCGATTCTTCGGTCCGTCTGGCGGCCAGAAGCTCGTCGAATCCGTCGAGATCGGCAACGAGCCGGGCAAGTACGACGACAAGACCTATCGCGTGCTATTCGAAAACGTCGCGCAGGGAATGCGCCGTGGTGATCCCAAACTCTTGATCTCGACCTGCGCGGTCTACGCACGCCCAAGCGGGCCGTACCACAAAAACATCGCCACCGTCAAAGGTCTCGAGTCGCTCTACGATGTGATCAATGTGCATTCCTACGCCGAGGCCGAAGGCTATCCGACATGGCGGCGAAGCTATCCGGAGGATTCCAAGCTGGAGTTCCTGCCCAAGATCCAGGAAGTCATCTCGTGGCGCAATCAGCACGCGCACGGCAAGCAAATCTGGTTGACCGAGTTCGGCTGGGATTCAACCACCAAGCCCCAGGCCAAGGACGGCGACTTCAAGAAATGGGTCGGCGTCACGGACCTTCAGCAAGCGCAATACCTGGTGCGCGCGTTTCTCATCTTATCGGAGCTCGACCTCGATCGTGCGTACATCTTCTGGTTCAACGACGAGGACGTCGCCTCGGTGCACGCGTCGTCCGGTCTCACACGCCACTATCAGCCCAAGCCGTCCTTCCACGCCATTGCCCACTTGTTTGCCAGCCTGGGTGAGTATCGATTCGCGCGCGTGGTCACAAACAAGCCGGGCGAGTTGCGCGTCTCTGAGTTTCGGCATGGCGCGAATCGCGATCGCGCGATCTGGACCGCGTGGTCGCCCACCGGGGCAATTCGAAAAGCCTGCTGCGCGTATTTCGACCGGCAGTGCCACGATCGAACGTGCCGAACGTATGCCCGTCTCCAATTCCCCCGAATCCGTGCGATGGACCAAGCACGATGGCGGCGAGATCGAGCTAGAAATCAACGAATCCCCGGTCTACATCTGGCTGAAGTTGTAGGGTCCGCAATCGCGGACCGTTTCGGCAAAACGATACCCTCTCACGGAACGATCGACTTCCAATTGAATCGGACGCCCGTCTTGAAGCCCACCCCAGCGGGCGCATTGCCGGCTACCATTCCTGTGAAGTCGGCCGTCTGCGTCACTCTGTCTGTGATCTCAATCAGCCCCATGCTTCCTTCACGCGTGACATAGACGAACGCGCCATTCGCATCCGGCATCAATCGCTTCGTCTCATCGTCGTAGTGCATGAGCAGCTCGCCGGCGTCATGGCCCTTCGGCAGTGTGCGCGAGGCGATCAGCCTGTCGAACCTCCGCAATTCACGCGGGCCGATCTCCCACGCCTTCATGCCGAAAGATCGCAAGACGAACGTATTGGTTCCATCCGGCGCACGATGCGTCACGCACATCAAGTCAACGCCGCTTCTCTCGGCCCAGGCCGCAATTTGCTTGAGATCAAACCGGGCCTCGTCTCTGGGAATGTCCTTGGGCCAGGCGGGCCGCGCTCCGGTGTCGAGATCGTAGAAATACTCGGTGTATTGTCCTTCCTGCGCCGCCGGAGAAAGAACCGCGCCGATTGTGTGGTCTTCCGTGTGGGCTTTCGGCCCCAGAGCGACGGGCGCAGCAGGAATCGGCTCATCTTCCGCTGCGATGTTGACCTTCTGATACGCTGTGTCGTCCGTAAAGTCTCGCCAGTGCGCCTCCCACCACGTCTGCCATCCCCTTGCGTGCCGCGTGAAGAGTTGGCGCTGGAGCGCCTGCCGGAGCGGATCATCGCTACGGCCGATTCCATGGAGCTCGGAATCATCGAAACTCTGACCCGTGAGCTTCCGGAGCGCACCGACGATTTCGCGCTCGGGCCTTCCGAAATTGAAATACCGTCCCCCGGTTCGACCTTCTCTCAAATCGTTCTTTTGCATGAACTCCGCAATCGCTGCATCGGCGACGATCAATCCGTAATCGCTGCTGGAGGGTTGCAGCGTTCTCGGTATCGCGCGAATCAGGGCGGGAACCGCGCGTGCGTCGCCGATCGCGCGCAGCGCAAATCCCAATCGCCGCAGCGTGCGATCTTCGTTCGTCCGGTCGAGCTCGGCACACACTTCAGGCACTGCCTGGGGACCGAGCGTGACAAGTTCCCGCATGAGCGAGCACCATAACTCCGTCTCGTCAACCGTGTGATTGAGCTTGCGGAATTCATCGAGGATCCGTGCCGTGCGGGCGAGCGGCTCGATCGGAAGCGCCGCGATCGCTTTCCGCGCTTCTTTCAACTTCTCCTCGGGAGTCACGCGTGGCGTGACCAGCATGTTGTAGGTCGTCGTCTCTCCCTCCTTCACGACAACCGCGGGCTGCTTGGTGGTGTCCCATGCCATGCGATCACCGTGAAGATTGACGAAATAAGGGAAGTTCTCGCCCGCCGCGGTGCGCAGGGTATATCGGCCGGCGCGATCCGTGGTTGCCAACCGTAAGGGCGAAATCACTTTTCCGAGCGGCAGAGACGGGCCGTAGAATCCGAGAGCGATCGGTTCTCCTCGTTCAGTCATGGCAATCGGCTCGCCGGTCTTAGCATTGACAACCTGCCCTGAGATGAACCCTCCCTTCACAAGCGTGAAGGGCGGCAGCTCAACCTTCCCGCCAGCCAGACACTCGCGATCGGTCAGCGCGACACAAACGCGGTCTTTGGCCCCGACGCAGAAGGTGTATTCGTCCTCCTCGAGCGCCATCTCGAATCGTCCCATGGTGTCGGTGGATGTCGGTCTTTCCGCGTGCTCACCATGGCGGTAAGCGATCACCAGCGCTCCGGCGGCCGGCTGCCCGGTGACGCCATCGATCACGGTTCCCTTGACCGTGCAGCCAGCCTTGAGCGTGATGGTTACGTTCTTGGGCAGCTCGCCGATCTGGACTTCCGTCTGCGGATAGCCACGATGAGATACCGTGAAGGTCACACCTCCTTGGTTCGTTGGACCGCCGCGCAACCACTCAAAGTGCGGAATCCGATTGATCAGGAACCGGCCGTCGGGCCCGGTCGTTGCCGACAAGATGCCTGGAATCGGCCGGCCATCGACGGCCCACTGTGCGACCGTAGCGCCCGCGACCGGGCGGCCTTGCGCGTCTTGCACCGTGCCGGCAAGCGTCGTTTTTTCGCGAAGGAACCCGATCTCAACGCTGCCGATGTCGCCGTCCCGCCCGTTCCAGAAACCCAGCGCGCCGATCGGACGATCACCGGCTTCGGCGAAGACCAGGTAGAAGAGCGGATCGACCGGATCATCAGGGCGCGACGGTGGCACCGGTGGGAATTCGAAGAGGCCTTCCCGATTGGTAACGACCTTTGCGACTTCGACGATCGGCGCCGTCCTTCCCTGCGCCTTGAACAAGTGCACGATGGCTCGTGCAACAATAGGCGTTCTGTCAACCTGGTCGACGCATCGCCCGCGAAGCACCACGGGCTTGGACTCGGGCTCCGCGGCTTTTTGGGGAACGGACGATTGGCTTGCCGGAGATTGAATTGGCAACGCGGCCGGCATCGAGTCAGTCAGGCCCGGGAACGCAATCGCCGCGATGATGGCGGCCGCGACCGGGGTACTTAGAACAGTGACCGAGGAAGACCGCACCAGACGCTTGATGCGATTTGTCAAGCGGCGAGTCGAGGAATAGAGGCCGATCATGGCCGGTGCGATGCCCGAGGGAGCCAGGCTCGCCGCGAGCTCGACGATCGTGGAGGCATACGCCGACCGATCGGTCTCCGCCTAACGCCGCAAGCGCCAGGTCGTCGCAGGCCGCTTCGCGCGCGTTCTGCATTTCCCGGATGGTCCACCAGACCACGGGATTGAACCAGTGGATGGTGTGCGCCACGAGAAGTAGCCAGTTCGTCCACAAGTCGCCACGTACAAGATGGGCAAGCTCATGCGCGAGCACATGCCGTAGTGTGTCGGTCGACGAGTCCGTAAAGAGCGCTTCGGGCACGATGATTCTGGGCTTCAGAACGCCCACAATGCAGGGGCTGATCGATTCGGGTGTCACCAGCAGGCGGGCACGCACCCTGACCCCGATTTGCTTTTGCGCAAGTTCAAGCGCGGATAGAACGCCGGCATCTGTCACCAGTCGGCAGACCGAAAGGCGTCGGCGCAGAACGATCGAACTGCGCATCAATTTCAGCCCGAGCAGGAGACATCCTGCGACCCAGATGAGCGCAACGATCCGCACGATGGGAAATGCTTGCGCCGGGAAATGAAAGGTTGTTGTGGATTCCGAAGTGACGGCCGCCGGTGTGGACGGCGAAGCCGGCGTTGCAGGCACGAGAAGGGCAGGGGAGTTCGTTTCCGACTCGAAATTCCGGAGTGGCGGGCCTTCTCTCTTCGGCTCACCCGATTCGGGCTGAGCTTGGCGGACGGCCACGATGATCGGACCGGCCGGCTGGTCGACGAGCCGCGGGGCGGTTGCGTCCGGAATCAGACGCACGAGGTTGAACGCACTCCACGGGCTCGCGGGAACAACCAGGATCAGCAGCCGGATGACCGCGAGGCTCCAGAGGCGATAACGCCAGCGCGGCGAAATACGTTCCCCTAGAAGGCTCACGAGCAGCATGACCACCAGCGCCAGCGCCGTCGCCTGCCAGGAAGCCCGCCAAACGGCCGGGCCGATTGTGTCGAGAATCGTGATCATGAGCGCTTCTCCCTCGTCTTCTTTTTCCGAGCGAGCAATTGACGAAGCTGTTCGATCTGCTCCTGGTCGAGTGACGCTTCCGAGACGAAGTGAACGACCAGGGCCGCGACGTCACCGCCGAACGCCTTCTCGAGGAACGAGCGGCCTTTCTGCCGGACGCATTGGCGGCGAGAAATTACGGCCCGGTAGATATACCGCGATCCGTCAACTTCGTATTCGAGCACACCTTTCTCGACGAGCCGTGCCAGGAGCGTCCGGATGGTGCTGTGGTTCCAGTCGTGAGTCGCGCGCAGCCGTTTGATCACATCCGCCGCCGTGCACGCGCCGGCCTCCCAGATCGGCTCTATCACATCCCATTCCGAATCGGATATCGGCGTTGCCTTCGGCATCTCGATCTCTCCAGTAACTACATTTGTGGCTACAGTTGACCACAAGTGTAGCTAACTGTCAAGACCCGTGGCGGTCTGGCCCCGGAAGCCGTTATGCTCGAATGACATCTTCACCTTGTCTCGGGGCCGGCATGATGAATATCGCTGTCAACAACCCGCTTGGTGCCGCTGTGATGGCGGCGATCCATAGTGGCGATCTCGATGCGCTTGAGCGTTTGTTGATCGAGAATCCCCACCTCTCCACTTCGACGATCAATGACCGCAGCCTCCTCCACGTTGTGGCCGACTGGCCAGGGCACTTTCCCAATGGGGCCGCGGCCGTGAAGGCATTGATCGCGTCGGGCTGCGATCCAAACGCCAGAGTGACGGGAAAGTTTCCCGAAACGCCGCTGCACTGGGCAGCGAGCTGCGACGACGTCGAGGTGCTTGATGCACTACTTGACGGCGGCGCCGACATCGAAGCACCGGGCGCCTCGATCGCGGGCGGAACACCACTCGACGACGCGGTGGGCTATGGCCAGTGGCGAGTGGCCAGGCGGCTCGTCGAGCGCGGCGCCAGGGTCGAAAAGCTCTGGCACGCGGCCGCGCTGGGCATCATGCTTCGGATCGAAGAGCACTTCGCCCGCGCAGTGAAACCCACGCCAGAGCAAGTGAGCGACGCGTTCTGGCAGGCTTGCCATGGCAGGCAGCGTGAGACCGCAGAATATCTGCTCGCCCGCGGTGCCGAGTTGAACTGGGTTCCCGACTGGACTGACGAAACACCGCTGGATATCGCCCGTTCTGCCGGCGCCCATGATCTGGTGGAGTGGCTGCGCGGGCAGGGGGCCAGGTCATCAAAAGCAACGAGCTGACGAGACAAGGTCACAATCGCTTCAGGGCCAGCGTACCGAGGTCGACCGATGTGCCGTTCCGCGCCTGAGGTGGCTCGGCGACTTCGAAATCGCGGACCAGCTCTGCAAACCCTTTGACGCGAACGTGCAGTTGATACGCGCCGGGCTGTACTTCATCGACCCGAAACGTTCCATCCGGCTTTAGTTCGAGCCCATGCGCGAAACCTCGGCGCGCGTGTCGATACTCACGGCCTTCCTCGGAGATGCGCCAGCGGCTGAGCCACTCGCGCCGTTCTTCGTCCGACAAGCCCGGTGGAAAGGGGACTTCGGGCGCCCTCGGGAGGAGGTACGCGCCGCTCCCCGCCAGGTCGAGCTGAACTTCCGGACGATCGCTCGGGACGACCTTGCCCACGAGCGGGTGGCCGCCCTCCTGGATCACGTCCACGTGAATGGTCTGGCCAGGGCCGACGGCTCGGAATGCTGGCTGATAGTAACGGCCGCGCGCGTTCCGTTCGCCCGCGACGCTGGGCTGCCAGTGCACACGCGCTTCGCCGTTCACAACGCGCTCGATCACAAAACGGCCTTGCTTATCCGTCTGTGCCCGACTTTCGTTCGAGATGCCCATTCCCGGCAGGTCGATTCGCTGGTCGTCAAGGCCGGCGACGACAGTCTCGTGCGGCAGCGGCTTGTCGCCGACACGAAGCACTCCCTCGATTCGGCCCCACGGTTCGAGAGCGAGGACGTGTGATTCGGCCAACTGCGGACCGGTCGATTCGGCATAGCCCAGGTCGTGGAGTGCGATGATCCGGTACGGCCCGTCGGGCGGCGAGAACGCAAACCGTCCGTCGGGACCAGTCAATTGATGCGGGTGGTCGCCGCGAGGATAATCCTTGCCGTCCTTGACGTCAATTCCCGGAAACGCCACGACGATCACCTCGGCCCCGGAAAGTAGAGCACCGTCGCGACCGCGGACCACGCCTTTGAGCCACTCGCCTTTCTCGAGCCGGGCGTCGAAGACTTGCTCGCCAGCGTCGTTCGCGTACATCGGCGAGACAGCAGCTCGATAGTCCTCCGCCTCGATACGCACGCGGCGAGGCCCTGTTCCCATGCCCTCTACGGGAAACTCGTAGCGGCCGCCATGATGTATCTTGGCGAAGCCCGGCATCCATACGGTGATGGTGCCGTTCATCTGCACGCTGGGAACGACGGCGAACGTGCCAATCGGCCGGCCGGTCCGGGCGTCCGTCACGCTGCCGCGGATGAGTAACGCACGGGCCAGCGTCAAGACGTGCTCGTCCTCCGATGGCTTCATCTCGGTGGCTGACGAGGAGTATCCGCGTTTGTTCGCGGACACCAGAACTGGGTCGCTCGGAGCTCCATTCCAGCGAAACTTGCCAAGGGCGTCCGTCTCGACCCAACCCTCTAACGTCTGATGTCCTCTCCACCGCAACGGGCCGACGAAGGCGCCGACGATCGGATGGCCTTCGCGATCGACGACCCGTCCGCGAATCGTGTTCCCTGGGCCCAAACGCAGCTCGACGGATGCGAGGCCAGGTTGAACCTTCACGGGTTGCATTTCCGGGGCGTATCCCGCGGCTTGGGCAGTCACGACGGTCTCGCGCGGCACGGCGTTACGGACGTGGAAGCGGCCGAACGCATCGGTCGAAACGGTCGAGCTCTCCGGTTGATTATCGCCGAATCGAACCGTGGCCCCTGAAATCGGGCGCCCGTCCCGATCGAGGATGCGGCCGTTGACTGCGATTCCAGGATGGAGCACAAGCACTGCGCTCTTCTCGCGCAGTTCCTTCGGCGTCGCGATCGGCTGATTGTTGGCGTCGATCGAGCTCAGGAATTCAGGATGCGAGAACCTGAAGTGAAGCCGTGCGAGGTCGAAGCCCTCCGGGATAAGATCGATCTGCCAGCGCCCTTGCCGATCGGAACGGGCGCTGATCGCACCGAAGTCGTAGACCTGCCGTACGCCATCGTCTGGCCTGTTTTCGTACAGCTTCACGCTCACGCCTTCGATCGGTCGACCGGCTTCATCCCGGACGATGCCGCCGATCGACGTGCCCGGCTCCATCGCGAGCGTATAGGATCGCGGGATCTCGGTTTCCCGCGCGGTGGGGGCCCGCAGGTAAACCCTGAGCGGGATCAGACCGTCACGCCGCGCAGCGATCCACACGAGTACGGAGTCATCCGCAGGCAAGGGGATCTCAAACCGGCCGGAATCATCCGTGGTATGCTCGCGGGCGACTTTGCCGTTGATCCAGACCTTCAAGTTCACGGCTGGCAGAGGCCGCTTGGTCGTGCGGTCCACGACGCGCACGAATACCGTCTCGACCTGGCGAGGCACTGGGTTGTCGATTTGCTGCTCGGCTTGCTGATCGCCCGGTCGATTGTTTCCCGTCCGAGCGGTGCGATCGGACTTCCGCACCGGGGCTCCGACGAGCGGCAACACCAATCCGGCAAGCGAGCTTCCCAACAGAAGCGCGAGAATCACCAGCTTGAGCTGGGACATGAGCATTCCTTTCAGCACCTCGGTCGTCAGTGATGTAATCGCGGTGGCCGCGGCGCGGCCGATTGCGGTTTCGACAGTCGCCTTGACCAGCGCGGGCGGAACGTCAGCCCGCGACTTGAGCGTGACCAGCGACGCACCGATGAACCCGGCGGGAAGAGCGAGTCCACGCCTGGTCAGGCGAGTGCGCATGCGTTCCCGGGCCCAGGTCAGCCGGGTGCGCACGGTGCCGACCGGCCAGGCCAGTCGTCGCGCGGCTTCATCGTGTGTTTGGCCTTCGAGGTAGCAGAGTTGCACAGGCAAACGGTATTTCTCGGGTAGAAGCTGCACCTCGTCGAGGACGGCAGTCCGCAGGTCTTCGCGCTGGACGATGCTTTCGGGCTCATCGGCCGGTGAAGCCAAACGATCCGCGTCGAGCGGCACGCGGCGGGCAGACATCGTTCGCGTTCTTACAGCGACCCGGTGCGCAACCTTGCGCAGCCAGCCGCCCAGAACCTTGCGCTTCCGGATTGATCCCGCGCGCCTTGCCAGGATGAGGAACGTGGCCTGGAATGCATCCTCGACTTCGTGCGGATCGCGAAGGACGCGCCGGCAAACGGCGAGGACCATCGGCCCGTGGCGAAGCACAACGGCTTCGAACGCGGCTTCGGCCGCCTCCGAAGCCTCTGCCGCCTGGGCTCGCTGAACGGCGAATCGCTCGAGCAGTTGTGCGTCGGTCAGGTGGCCGATCCGGCCCTCGTTGAAGAGCGTGTGGATCTGCCCCAGGACGATCCCCGATTGCCGTGCCGCCATTCATTCACCGGGTTGCGGGTGCACTTATTTGCTCGCCACTACCTATTCTGAGCACGAACACCCCCCGCGCAATTTCCAATTTCGGGGAATTCTGATCGTTTCTCGATCGTGCTGGACTTTCGTCGCGGCCAGGGCGCTCAACCTCCGTGATTCTCGTGAAGGCTTTGAATGACGGCATCCCCTGGGAATAGCGGCTTGATGGATCGCACCAGGATTGGGCGAATGTCGTCGAAATCCTCGCCGCCTGTGATTGAACCATCGCGCTCCACCATGAGTACATCGCACTTGAAGCAGAACAATACGTCGACGCGACCTGGCGGACGATGGAAGGATACTGCATCGCCGTATATTGGGTTACCACAGCCCTTGGCATAGTCCCAGCCATAGGATTCTCCGGACGTTAGAACGCGAGCAAGCTCCGCACCGACAGCCGGTGGCACCTTGACCGGCCCACCGGTGATCGGGTGATCGGCGAGCGTTGCTTTGTCCGAGTCGATGCCCTCCGGGAGCAAGCCTAAGCGGTACGCCTCCACTCTCTCTGGATGAGCAACGATCGCCAGCGATTCGTTGCCACCAAACATACTCACAACGGCGTCCGCGTGTTCTTTTTGGATGCGAGTCGTTGAGACAATCCAATACACCGTAACCAGTACGGTGGCGATCACCACAAGAACAATGGATAGGACGTACTTCAGTTTCATCCTGAACATTTGCTTGTCGAAGTTTGCGCGAACGGCCCAAGTCTCGTCTGTCGTCATTGCTGATTGTACTCCGTCGCGAACGAGTAAATCGCTCAGAAACCCGGTGCGGAGTTGGCGGACGTGTATCGGGTGAACATCCGCGGGATTCCGTCGCCCGAGACTTCGGCAAACGTGATGGGTACGGTGACACCTGCGGCATTCATCACCTGGAAATGCAGGTGCGGAAGCAAGCTGAGCCCCACATTGCCGCTGGCAGCGATGACTTGCCCGCGCGCGACTCGGCTGCCAACCGTGACGTAGCTGCCGTCGCGTTTCAAGTGCAGGTACCACCCTGCCGAGCCGTCGCCGTGATCGATCACGATCTGGTTGTTCGGCATGGTCGGCCCATTCCCGTCGAGAGTGACATCAACGATCACCACCGTGCCGCTCCTCGCAGCACAGACGTCTGAGCCCACTGGCATCACGAAGTCGTAGGCGAATTCTTCCCAATTTCGATGGCTGACAACGGCGCGATTCCCTTGTACACAAAGAAGCCGAATGCCTGCGCACCACGGCAACCTGTATGGTGACACATGAGCCTCCGGATAACCGGCCAGGTCATGCGGGCCTGTCCAGCCGACGAAGAGAGCGATTCCTATCATCGCGCATGTGGCCAGCACGCTGATCGCTCCGCGCATCACCCAGCGGCACCAGCGCCTCGTCGGGTTCTTTGCGAGCAATACGACTGCGCCACCCAACGTCGCGCCGATCATCAATTCCACGCAGATCTTGATCGCCGCCCCGGTCCGCCCCTCCAGACCGGTCTCGACCGCAAGCCAGGAGAATCGGCTGACGAGCAACAAGAAACACGCGAGGGATGCAGCGGTGCACAGAGCTGCCCACGTCGATTTTGCGACATCGCCCTCCAAGGAATTGTTGCCTCTGAAACGTTCGCGGATTCGAGGGCCAGAAGCGCCGGCATAAAATCCTATCGAAAGCACGGCGCAGGCCACTGTTCCGGGACCTTCCCACACCGCTTCGCCGGCAACGCTCGGAAGCAGGCTGGCAGCGATAACGAGCCCGCACGAGATCATCGACGCACTGGGCCTCAGTTTCCACGACCTGCCGCTTGACCCCATCCCGGAATGGACCTTTCGAATCAGAGCACTTGTCGGATCCGCATTCGCACCAATAAATCATTCAGCGCATCTCTGCCTGTCGCAGTCTCCGGCAATTGGCTCCCCTGGAACGCGGTCCCAAGCTCGTTTCGCAGTCGCTCAAATTCTCGCTGATGGAATTCCAGCTCGGAATCGCCGAGAACAGAACGCTCCGGACCGGCGAGCTTGCGATCGATCAGGTCGGAAACTTGCGACAGCCGCGCGACTGCATTCAGCCGCACCAGGTTGGCCTCGACCTCGCCGGTGCGCATCAAGTGTATCCCCGTCAGGAGCACGCGGTAGACGTAGAGCAACGGCTTCACCCGGCGCGGCTGCTCCTTCTCGAACAGCTTCCACTGCGTTTCGGCGAAGCCGAAGTAATGGTGGCTGTGGTGCTTGGTGATGCAACTCCTGGCGAGTTCCTTCAGCTCCTGATGTTCCGGCGTGGTGTGGATAACAAGCGGTGAGTACACCTGTTCGAGCACGTAGCCGTTCTTCTTGAGCAGCAATCCGAAGAACTTCTTGGCATCATGAGTGACGAGGTCCAGCTCGAAGCCTGAGTCCTTTGTTTCCAGCTCGATCGTTTCGCGCCCAGCGTCGAGCCCGAGGACCTCTCGTACGGGCAGTAAGTGGCAACCCCGCAGGTCATAATCCGAGTCCGGCGAAGGAAAGCCGTACAGGTGCGCTCCGCTGATCGTGGCAAAGACGAGCGGGTAAGGGTGCGTGTTCACTGCATCCCGCAGCCGGCCCAGGATGTCGGCGGCTAACACATCGCTCATAACATGTCCTTCACACGCTCGAGTTCCGCCTGAATGTTGCGCAGAGACTGAACCGCACGATCGGGGTTCACAATGCAGGCATCGAGGTTCCCGTAGTGCTCTTCCAGGCAATTTACCAACAGCGTCCGGATTTTTGGCTCGTCGGGGGTTGTCCGCAGCTTGCTCTCGGCGTAGACCTTCTCCAACTGCGATTCCTTTTCCGCACACCAGGCCCGCAGTCGGTCTTCGGTCCATTCTCCCCGGCGGATCGCCTTGAGCTGTTCGTTGTTGCGCTGGAGGTCAATATCTTCTTCCATCAAGATCATCTCGACCTCGGTCAAGAGCCGCACAACGTGGTAGGCGAACTTCACGTCGTATCCATGCTTCTCGACGAGCAAGGCGCGCTTGCCCTGAGGCGTTTTGTTGGCCAGCTTGTGCAACTGCGAGTAGGCGTAGCCTTTGAACTTCGGCCAAGCTCCCTTCTGCAAGAACAATCTGCGGTTCTCTCGCACCAGGTTTCCGATCCGCGTGCTGTGCAGAATGCAGTTCACCGGCGTGAACAGGCTGTCGATGATGTTCGGGTTGTTTTCCATCGCCAGGTTGAAGAACTTGACGATTCCATAGATCGTCAAGTCGTAAGTGCGGCCGTGGCCGGCGAGGGCGTCAGTGTCGCGGACGTGGTGTTCTTCATACTGCTCGAAGCGAGGCCGTGGCGTGCCGAAGCCCGGCACCTCGCCGCGCAGATGCGGGAAGATGTCGTCCTTGGGGGGAATCGCCCAACCATAGACATCGATGTCGCTCGTATCGGCCGAGACGCCGTATGCAACGGAGCCCATGATAGTCTCATACTGGACGTTACCCGGCAGCCAGCGCGGGGGCCTGACGAGCCCGCGGTCGGTCAGGCGCTCGAGTGTGCTCATGATGGGCATCTCCGCCGAAGGATCGCTCACGGTCTCAGATACGGTATCCCGATGCAAGGTTCGCCCGCCAGAACTCGCACCCCGTAGGGTCCGGTATTGCGGACCTTCCGTCCGAACGAGCCTCCGGAACCCGCACCACGCCCTGAACTCGGCTCGCACACGATCCATCAAGACCGGCAATTTCGGCGGACGGCACACGGAGTGTGCCTGCTACACCGGAGCACTGGCGGACGACGAAGCCGGCGTTGCCCCCAGCTTCGCAAACCGACTGGCAGTCAAGCCACCCAGATAAGCAAAAAGCAGCGCGAGCAGCGCGTGCCCGATCAGCTCGAACGACGTGGACCGAGTAACGAGAAAGTCGTTCAGGAAGCTTCCCCACAGTTTACTGGGATAGCGAAACGCAGCCAGGCCCACGCCGAAGATGCAGACGAACCCCATCAGCGCGGCGATCGAGATGCGAGGGCGTATCTTGAGCATTACATGAGCCTCGCGAGCGCGATTCGCTTGGATCAGTGCATCACGCGCGAATTTCCACCGCCGCCCTGAGCGCTGCCATCCCGGCCGCTGCTCCGCCGCTTGCCCCGAAGACAGCCGAGCCCGCCACCAGCACCCGGGCGCCGGCTTCCACAACCAGTGGCGCTGTATGCGGCTCGATTCCGCCGTCCACTTCAAGGTCGATGTTCTTTGCCAGAGCATCAATCATCTTGCGCACCCGGCGGATCTTGGGAAGCGTGCTCGCGATGAATTCCTGGCCGCCGAACCCGGGGTTGACTGTCATCACCAGCACCAGCTCGACGTCGGGCAAGATTTCTTCGAGCACCGAGGCCGGCGTAGCGGGGTTGATCACCACGCCGGCGCGCTTGCCGAGCATGTGAATCGCCTGCACTGACCGGTGCAGGTGCAATGCCCCCTCCTGATGGACGATCATCGTGTCGGCACCAGCCTCGGCAAACGCCTCGAGGTAACGATCCGGCTCGGAGATCATCAGGTGCACTTCAAGCGGAATCGGGCAGAGCGGCCTCAGCCATTTGACGATCACCGGCCCGAAGGAGATATTCGGAACAAAGTGCCCGTCCATGACGTCGACGTGGATACGGTCGGCGCCTTGCGCGACGACCTGGTCCACTTGGTCGCCCAGGTGAGCCAGATCGGCCGCGAGAATGGACGGCGCCAGCTTGATCGCGTGCGTTGAATTGGTCATGGAGGTCGATCACCGATTCCTTGAAGCCAGAGACGATCAGCTCACTCGCGCCACGATCAGCGTCCGGTCGTCCATCGGCGGCAGGCCGCCGGTGAATTCCTCGACCGAATTAATCACGTCTTCAATCACTGCCGCGGCCGTCAGATGACACCGGCTCAGAATCTCGTCCAGACGACTTGGTGTAAACTGCTTGCCGCGCGCATCCATGGCCTCGGTGATTCCGTCCGTGTAAAACGCCAGAACATCGCCCGGCGCAAGCTCAAATGTCGACTCGTCGTATTCGAGGTCTTCCATCAGGCCCAGGGGAGGCCCGCCAACCTCCTCGAGCGCTCGCACCGAACCGTCGCGGCACCGGATGAGCCTGGGCGGATTATGCCCGGCGCTCGAATAGCTCAGCGTGCGTGCGCCCGGGTCGTAAATCGCATAGAACGCCGTGACGAAGACTTCGTTGGCAACTGTGTAATGCATCGACAACTGCCGGTTCAAATGACCGAGCATGATCGCGGGTGGATCTGCGGGGCCGGGTAGACTATGCGCCAGGCTGTGCGTGATCGCCATCATTACCGCCGCGGGCGTTCCATGGCCGCTCACGTCCGCCACCAGAATCCCCCACCGTCCGTCGGGCAGCGCGAAGAAGTCGTAGTAGTCGCCGCCCGCCCACCGCGACGTGCGATAATACGTGGCCAGCTCGAGGTTCGGGATCTTCGGCAACACTTGCGGCAAGAGCGAGCGCTGAATGTCAGCCACGACCTTGAGCTCGCGTTCCACGACGTCGTACGCCTGCTTGAGCTCATTCCGCAATACCAGGTTATGCGTGACTCGGCCGAAGAGGCTGCTCACCCAGACCCACTCAGGAAATCGTTCCGGATCGAACGACGCCGGCTCTTCACGCATCGAGACGACCATGTTCAGCCCGTCCCCTTGATCGTAGTGCGGCACCGCGATCAACGACCGCATCCCGTCCAGGTAATCCCTGGCTGGATCGTCAGGCGCGAAAAGCGAGGTGATGTCATCGATCAGCCGTGGCTCGTCGCCATAAACGAACTCCGCCAGGAACCCCCCCGAAAACCGCGGCAGCCGCTCCTTCTGATGCCACGGGTCGATCGTCTCGGTCCATGTGCTCGATCGCGTGATCCGGTACTCAGGCGCAGTCGAGCCCGCGCCGGCTCAGCGATAGCCATCGGTCTGCCGGCATCCACTGTCGCACGCGACTGCCATAAGCCTGCACCATCTGAAGAGGATCGTTCTGAAGGCTCATCTCCCGCATCGCGTCTCTGATCGATTTCAACCGCTCTGGCCAATCACCGTCAACAAAACCTCTCGGGCCAGAATAGCCGTCCTGCACTGTCGTGATGTGTGATTTCATGATCGCAATCAGTCCCGTCACGGGTGGGATCTCTTTGACGTCGAGATATTGTACCCGAGGCGTCGAGTGGCGGCGATTTCCCCCCGCCGAGTCTCATGAGAGCCCGGGGATCTCCCAGCTTTTGCGGTACGCGCGCCGGACAAAGGGATTCGCCTCCCGAACGTTTGTGAATGCCAGGTTCACCGAGTCCCACTCGAGCGTCTTGTGGGGGAAGCGGGTCGCCAGGCAGCCTAACAAGACCGATTCGGTCAGCGGCCCTGAATAATCGAACGGCGCCGAGGTCTTGCCATTCCCGCGGCAAGCTTCGACGAACTGGAGATAGTGGTCATTACCTCCAGGATTGGGCAGCTTTGCGTCTTTGAATTTCTCGGCAGGAAGCAATTCGGGCGCATCGATGTAGGGGGCGTAGAGCACGCCCTCGGTCCCGAGGTAGATCGAACCCTGGTCAGCCAGCGCCTTGTTACCGATGAGCGCCGTCACATCGTGAGGCGGCCGCTTTTCGCCGTCGTACCAGGCTAGCGTCAGGGTCTCGGTCGTGTGCGTCGTTCCGGGAAACACGTACTGCACTTGCGAGTCGAGACCCCAGTTGCCGCCCGCGGGGGCACGGCCTTCGGAGCGGATCGACCTGGGCGCGGGCAGCGCCAGAGAGGTGAAAACCGGGTCGAGGATGTGGCAGCCCATGTCGCCGAAGGTACCCGTGCCGAAGTCGATGCGTTTTCGCCATTCTCCCGGGTGGTAGTAGTCTTTCAGATAGGGCCGCTCGGCGGCGACTCCGAGCCACAAATCCCAGTTCAGCCCCTCCGGAACCGGATCCTTGCGGTCGGGTATGGGGCGATTGTCACCCCAGTGCTTGCCGCTCCAGCTATGCACTTCCTTCACCTTGCCGATCATCCCGGTCTGGATCGTCGCGACGATCGTTCGGTGCACCTCGTGGGAATGGATCTGAATTCCCATCTGGGTGACGGCGGATTTCTCGCGAGCCAGCCGGGCGACCTGGCGAGCCTCGTGAATGGTCTGGGTGAGCGGTTTCTGGGTGTAGACGTTCAATCCTTGCTGCAATGCCCGCATGGTGATCGAAGCGTGCATGTGGTCCGGTGTGGAGACATTTACGGAGTTGAGGTTCTTCTCCTTATCGAGCAGCTCCCGCCAGTCTTGATAGACCTTGACGCCCTTGAATCGCTCCTTGATCCGGTCGAGATTTCTCTTGTCCACGTCGGCCACGGCAACAAGCTTGACCTGCGGGCTGGCCGTGACTGACCCGATATCGGCTTCTGCCATCCCTGCCGCGCCGAAACTTGCGTGGTACAGTGTCTCGCTGGGGGCGGCCGTTGTGTGGGCCCGCATCACGAATGGAAAAGCGATACTGGTGGCGGCCAATTGCCTGAGCACGGATCGGCGGGTCAGTCGAGATTCTCTCGTTGGCATCGGACGGTCCAGGTTGGGGAGGAGGCGATTCGGATAGGCGGCCGGTTGCTTCCGGAAGGCGTCGTGAGGGGAGTTCGTTGAGATCGCTCTGAATTCATGATAACCGACGGGAGAGGTGCCTGCGTACGACTTGTTTGCGAAACTTCCTCCACGCTGTCCCCAAACTCGAGGGGATTGCACGATTCGCGCACGGGACATCGAGAAACCCGACCTCACCGCTTCAGCGAGCTTCACGATCGCCACCACCTCGAAGTAACATGGCTGTTGCGCTTCGGCCGCGGTCGAGCAGGCTGGCCGCGCGTCGACCGAGATCGAGGTGATCGATGCCTTTGGACGAGTACCAGCTCCGTTCCCAGCTCGGAGCGGGCCACGATGGAATCGCGTTCCGGGCGATTGCCCCCGACGGAGCGACCACGGTCTTGGTCTTCGACCTCGCCCGCGCGCAGACTGACTCGGCTCGCTGGGCCAGGCTGGTTCCCCGGCTGAGGCTTGCCGCGCAGCTCGCTCACCGGTCGGCGCTCCCGGTCCTGGAGCTCAGTCTGGACGAGGAGACTCCCCGAGCGGTTCTCGAATGGCCGGGCGAGACCACACTCGCCACGGCTGCGAGCGCCCGCGTTCCCGGCACCGAGCGAGCGATGGCCGAGCTGCTTCGACCGCTGGCGGCCGCGCTGGTCGAGGCCCATCGCCTCGGGCTCGCTCACGGCCGTATCTGCCCGGAACATGTTTTTCAGACGCCGACCGGAGGCGTGAAGCTCGATTTCACCGGCGTGTCGGCGGGGTTTCCTCCAGTGGCGAAACCCGGGCGCGCACCGAACAGATCGGAGTCGATCGACGAGCCGAGAAACCTGGCCGTACTGCGGGCGGCCGATCTGTACGGCTTCGGAGCACTCGTCGCCTGGCTCCTCGACAGCAAGACCGGCGACGGGCTGCGTTCGCATGCCAGCCGCATCACCACGACGGAAGATTCCCACCTCGGCAACGTTGCACGGTCGCTCATGACGGAAGACCCGTCGGAGCGTCCCTCCGCGCTGGAGGCGCTCGCGTTGCTCGACAAGGTCGCCAACCCCATGGATGCCACCGGAGAATGGAGCCTGCCGGCTGATCGCAGTCGCCAGGAACTCACGTTGGTGCTCCCCGCCGCCGATCGCCAGGCGTTCGCAGCTCTCACGCGTCCGCGACAGCCGGAGGCCCATGATACAACGCAATACCTCGGGCGTTATCGCGTGCTCGAAAAGCTGGGCGAGGGAGGGCAGGGGGTTGTCTTCCGCGCGCTCGACCCGGTCAACCAGTCCGTTGTCGCGATCAAGGTTCT
Organism: uncultured Planctomycetota bacterium; assembly: GCA_963823665.1. Classification (GTDB taxonomy): domain Bacteria; phylum Planctomycetota; class Planctomycetia; order Isosphaerales; family Isosphaeraceae; genus CAVXHV01. The sequence goes on along the minus strand of CAWGMQ010000005.1, from coordinate 358,312 downwards.
GCGGTCTGATCGGGCCGGAAACGAGGTGGTTCTCCGTCGCTTTCGCAAGGAAGCCCGGTTGATGATCGAGGCCAACAATCCTCACGTAGTGAACCTGCTCGACCAGAACGAACATGACGGCATACCCTACCTCGTGCTGGAATTCGTCGCCGGCACCAACCTCGCACAGGTGCTCGAGCGGAAAGCGCGGCTCGACGTACCGGAGGCACTGCGAATCATGGCCGGTGTCGCGCGTGGGTTGGCGCAGGCTCACGAGCGCGGAATCGTGCATCGCGACATCAAGCCCAGCAACATCCTGCTTCTCGACCAGGTTGCCGAAACCGCGGGTTCGCTCGCCGAAACGATCCAGGCGGACTCACCGCTCGAGCAAACGATCTCGGCCAGGTCACCCGGTGGCGGCCCGGAATCGCCGCTCCCGACGAATTCGGATGCGCGCACGGCGACGCTCGTGGATGGCGAAAACGATGACTCGGCGCGCCCTCGAGTCAAGATCACCGACTTCGGGCTCGCCCGCCACGTTATCGATACCGAATCGCTGGCGATGACCGACGCTGGTGCGCTCTTGGGAACGCCTCACTACATGGCGCCCGAACAATGGACGGGGCGCGGTGTCGACCCGCGAACCGACGTGTATGCCATGGGTGCGACGCTTTTCCACGTGCTGGCCGGCCAGCCACCCTTCACGGGCGAGACGCGAGACCTGCTCTGCCAGCAACATTGCAACGAACAACCCGCGTCGCTCGAGCTGCTCAATACCAGTGTGAGCGAAGGCCTGGCGCGGGCCGTCGAGCGAGCCTTGTCCAAGAGCCCGGACGACCGTTTCCCTGACGCGGCGGCAATGCTGCGCGATCTCGAAGCCCTGCGGCTGGGCAAGCCCACTGAGCTGGCGATTCATCCCAGGCTGCCCGAATGCGATCCCGGCCGGGTCCTTCAGTTCGAGTTTCGATGGGAGCTCGAGTCGTCCCCGCGCCAGCTCTGGCCTCTGGTGACCAACACCGATCGACTCGACCGTGCGCTCGGGTTTAGGCCGGTGACTTACCAAACGAAGTTCGAGCCCGACCACGGGGTTCGAACGTTCGCGGAAGGCCGGAAGGCCGGCATGCCCGAGGTCGGGGAAGAGTTTCCTTATGAGTGGGTCGAGCCCAGGCGAATGGGAATTCTCCGGCAATACACCCAGGGTCCGTTCAAGTGGCTTGTCAGCTCCGTTGAGCTGCTGGCGCGACCGGGCGGCGGCACCACGCTCGTCCACTCGCTGCGCCTTGAGCCCTCCACCTGGACGATTCGATTTGGATCGCGCTGGGGCGTGGGCGTCGGCATGCGAAAGAGCCTCGAGAAAGTCTATCGCCGCATCGACGCCACGCTGAAAGGCCAGCGCGAGCGCGGGCTTTCTCCCGCGCTCGATCCGTTCGAGGAGCGGGCCCGTATGCCGGCGGCGCGGCGACAGCGGCTGGACCGTTTGATCGACCGGCTGGTCGAACGCGGCATTGATGCGCAGGTCCTCGACTGCCTCTTCGAGCACCTGATCGCCGGATCGGCCCAGGAGCTGGCCCGCATCCGGCCGCTGGCCCTGGCCGAGCGATTCGGGCTTGATCCCGACCAGGTTGTCGCCGCGTGTCTTCACGGCGCCAGGGAGGGCTTGCTTGAGCTGCACTGGGATCTTCTTTGCCCCGTCTGCCGGATTTCTGCACAGGTGACCGACACGCTCCGCGAGATTGCCGATCACGCGCACTGCCAGGCCTGCCATCTCGACTTCGACCTCGATTTTGCCAACTCGATCGAGTTGATTTTTCGTGTGCATCCGGAAATTCGCGACGCCGAGCTAGGCACCTACTGTGTCGGCGGCCCGGCGCACTCGCCGCACGTGGTCGCCCAGATGCGAGTCGCGGCGCTCGAGCGCATCGAGCTCGAGCTCACCCTGCCGGAAGGCTCTTATCGGCTGCGCGGCCCCCAGCTTCCCTGGTCGGCTGATTTCCGCGTGGAGAAGACCGCGTCTCCGAGGCGATGGGATATCGACCTCACCGCGGGGCCCGAGGCTGAACGGCCGCCGTCTTTGCGGGCCGGCGCGCAGACCCTCGCCCTCCACAACCCGGGTGAGCGCGAGCTCCTGGTTCGCGTCGAGCGAGCGGCGCCGCGCCACGACGCCCTGACCGCGGCCCGCGCCGCCTCCTTACCGCTCTTTCGCGAGCTGTTCCCCGGCGAGATACTCGCCCCGGGGCGGCTGGCCACGATTTCCAGTGTGACACTCTTGTTCACGTCGCTCGACCCGGCTCGCGTCGACGCGCTTTATCGCGAGCTCGGTGATGCGGGCGCCTTCGGCGTGATTCACGTGCACCTGCAAAAAGTAGGCGATGCAATTCGCGAAGGAGGAGGGGCGGTTGTCAAGACGATCGGTGAAGGCGTGCTCGCGTCGTTCTCTCAGGTGACGGCGGCCGTCGAGACTGCGCTTTCCCTTGCCGTTCGACTGAATCGTGGCGGACCTACCGCGCAACGCGGCGTTCGTGTCGGGATTCACAAGGGCCCCGCGCTGGCGGCGACGGTCAATGACCAGCTCGACTATTTCGGAACCACCGCGCGCGATGCCGTCGCCTTCATTTCGGAGGCAAGAAACGACGATTTGCTCCTGACGGAGCCCGTCGCGTCCGATCCGGCCGTCGCCGCGCTCCTGAGCAGACGCGGCATCGAGCCCGAAATCGTGCCGACGTCCCTCGCGGGACATCGCCACTTGATCCGCGTCACCACTCCCCGCAATCGACTCTGATTCTCGTAGGGTCCGCCGTTGCGGACCGTCCTGAAATCCTATCGCTTGCCCTTGCACTCGTTCCTCGTCAGATCGCTGATCTTCGCCCCCTCCAGGATCTCGACCCGCCTGGATGACGGTGTTTGGATCATCCATTGTGTTCGTCTTCCCAACGTCCCGCAAGTCATCGTATTCTGGTAAAGTCTTCGACACTCCCCCGAAGATCGGGCCGCTGCACTCCGCCTACCCCGAAAGACCCTCCCCGAGAATCCGGACACGACGCATGAGCCATCGCCTGGGCAGGAATCGGATCTTCGCGCTTTTTTGCCTCATACCGGCCACGTTCGCCGCGAGCGCGTGCGTTTTCGCCGGCGATGATGCGAAGGCGCAGCAGGTCGTCCCGCAGCCGCAACCATACGATCCGCCCATCGCGCGCGCTTCGGATCAAGGGCTGAACGCGATGCGTTCTTTCCGCGTTCCCAAGGGGCTCAAGGTCGAGCTTTTCGCAGCCGAGCCTCTGCTGGCCAACCCGGTTGCGTTCTGCCTGGATGAGAACGGTGTTGCCTATGTCGCCGAAACCTTCAGGCACAGCGACGGCGTGACCGACACGCGCGGCCACATGGACTGGCTCGATGACGATCTTGCTTGCCGCAGCGTGGCCGATCGCGTCGCGATGTACAAGAAGTTTCTGGGAAGCAAGTTCGAGTCCTTTCACGTGCAGCACGAGCGCGTGCGGCGCGTGGTTGATCGTGACGGCGACGGCCGTGCTGATTCGTCCACCGTGTTCGCCGACGGCTTCAACGACCCGGCCGCTGGTATCGGCGCAGGCGTCCTGGCGCGAAAGGGAGACATCTGGTACACCTGCATCCCGGGCCTCTGGAAGCTGCGCGACACGAAAGGCGACGGTCACGCCGACTCGCGCAAGCTGCTTCACAACGGATACGGCGTTCACGTCGGTTTTCTCGGGCACGACCTGCACGGGCTCAGGTTCGGGCCCGACGGCAGACTGTATTTCAGCATCGGCGATCGTGGATTCAACGTGACCACGTTCGACGGCAAGACGCTCACCGTGCCCGACACCGGCTCGGTGCTCCGCTGCGAGGCCGACGGCACCCGTCTCGAGGTCTTTGCCACCGGCCTGCGCAACCCGCAGGAGCTGGCCTTCGACCAGTTCGGCAATCTCTTCACCGGCGACAACAACTCGGATAGCGGCGACCGGGCGCGCTGGGTCTATGTCGTTCAGGGAGGTGACAGCGGCTGGCGAATCGGCTACCAGTTCCTCGAAGGGCCGTATTCTCGCGGGCCGTGGAATGAAGAGCGGCTCTGGTACCCCGCATTCGAGGGTCAGGCGGCCTACATCGTTCCGCCAATCGCAAACGTCTCCGACGGCCCGTCCGGGCTCACCTATGATCCGGGCGTGAGCACGCTTCCCGCAACGTTCAAGAACCATTTTTTCCTGGTCGATTTCCGCGGCTCGAGCGGCTCGAGCGGGATCCGCAGCTTTGCGGTCGAGCCCGAGGGAGCCTCGTTCAAGCTGGTTGATTCCAAGCAATTCGTGTGGTCGGTGCTGGCAACGGATGTCGATTTTGGCCCCGACGGCGGACTTTACTTCTGCGACTGGGTCGAGGGCTGGAACAAACCGCAGAAGGGGCGGATCTACCGTCTGCTCGACGAGTCGCGGCGCGGCGATCCGGCCGTGCGCGAGGTGAAAGAACTCCTGGCTCAAGGGATGGAGCGCCGCGGGCTCGACGAGCTCGCCAGGCTACTCGAGCACGCCGATATGCGGGTGCGCCAGGAGGCACAGTTCGAGCTGGCCGCCCGCGGCGGCCCGGCTTGGGAGACGCTCGCAAAGGTCGCCAGCTCGAAGGCGGGAACGCTCGCTCGGATTCACGCCGTGTGGGGGCTCGGCCAGGCAGCCCGGTCGACCCGTGCGCGAACTGACGATCACAACCATGTTCCTGTACTGTTGCCGTTGCTTGCCGATTCCGACCCCGAAGTGCGCGCCCAGACCGCCAAAGTGCTGGGCGATATCAGGGGCGAAGAAGCGTTTGCCGGCCTCATCGGTCTGCTCGCCGACTCGAGCCCCCGAGTCAAGTTCTTCGCGGCGATTGCGCTGGGCGGCCTCGGCCGGCCTCAGGCGGTCGAACCGCTCCTTGCGATGCTCCGCTCCAGCGGCGAGAAAGATCCCTACCTCCGGCACGCGGCCGTGATGGGCCTGGCCGCCTCCGGCAAGACCGCCGCGTGGATACGCGCGAGCCGCGATGAGTCGGCCGTCGTGAGAATGGGGGTGCTCCTGGCGCTAAGGCGGCTGCGCGATCCGGAAGTCGCGCGCTTTCTCACCGATTCCGACCCACGCCTTGTCCTGGAAGCGGCCCGTGCGATCCACGACGTTCCGATCGAGCCGGCGCTGCCGGCGCTCGCATCGCTGCAGGTCCCTGCGAGTGCGTCGCTGCCGCTCCTGCGACGGATCTTGAGCGCGAGTTTCCGGCTCGGCCGGCCTGAGGACGCCGCTCGAATGGTTGCAGTCGCTGAGCGATCCGAACTGCCGGCGGCCGGGCGTGCGCTCTCGCTCGAGCTTCTGGCCCATTGGGCCGCTCCTTCCGGGCGTGACCCCGTTGTCGGTCTGTGGCGGCCGATTCCTGCCCGACCGGCCGAGGCGGCCTCGGCCGCGATCGGGCCCAAGCTTGACGCACTTCTGGCTAGAGCGACCGGGAGGGTGCAGACCGCGGCAATCCAACTTGCCATGGCGCTCGAAATCAAGGAGGCCGGCGGTACGCTTGCGACGCTTTCGGGCGACGTGAAGTACGCGGATTCCCTTCGGGCCCAGGCGCTCGACACACTCGATAAGCTCAACGACCCGCGCCGGGTTGAGGCAGCCACACGAGCCCTCGCAGCCCCCGGCGCCCGCAGTCGCACAGCGGCTCTCAAGCTGCTCGCCAAGGTCGATCCCGCTACAGCAATCACGCCACTCGAAGACCGGCTCAAGACCGGCTCGACGATCGAGCGCCAGGGAGCCATCGCCATCCTGGCTGCCATGCCCGGTGATGCGGCTCGCCGGCTTCTCCTGGACTGGCTCGATCGCCTGATCGCCGGGAAAACTCCTGAAGAGGTTCAACTCGACCTGGTCGAGGCGGCCGCCGCGCGATCCGAGCCCGAGTTTCGTGACAGAATCAAGAAGTACCAGAGCTCCAAGCCCCACGACGATCCACTCTCGCCGTTTCGCGAGGTACTCTCAGGCGGCGATCGCGAGCTCGGGCGGCGGCTCTTCACTTCGAGGGCCGATATCGAGTGCATCCGCTGTCACAAGGTGCGTGCCTCGGGCGGCGAATCGACCGGCGGGGAAGTCGGCCCCGAGCTCGCCGGCGTCGGTGCGCGGCTCTCCCGCACCGATTTGCTCGAATCGATCGTTAATCCCAACAAGAAGATCGCAGAAGGGTTCGAGTCGGTCATCATCGCCACCGGCGACGGCAAGCTGCATACGGGAATCCTGCGCGGCGAAGACGGCAAGGAAGTCCGGCTCATCACCGCCGAAGGCAAGGCGCTCGCCATCCCGAAGGGTTCGATCGAGGATCGCAAGCGCGGTCCCTCGGCCATGCCGGCCGACGTCGCCGCCAAGCTGAGCAAGAAGGAACTGCGTGACTTGATCGAGTTCCTCGCGAGCCTCAAAACTGCGCCCAGACCGTCGCAGGACGCGCAAAAGTGAGGAAGCCCAGCCCGGCCTCCCCGCCACCCCGTTTTGTCAGTTCTTTTTTTCCGGTGCGGCATCGCCCGCCGGCTTCTTGTCCGCGCCTTTGTCCTTGTCCGCATCCTTTTTCGTGGCGGTCTTTTCCGAGCCCGCGGTCGTGATCGACTTGTTCTTCATATTTTCCTGCATCTGTTTGGACAGCGCCTCGATTTCGGGGGAATTCGTTCCCTTGTAGGCCCCCGGCCCCTCTTCCTTGGTTTCACCACAGCCGGCCAGCGCAGAGGCCAACAGCACCCCGGCAATTCCCAGGCAAGATCGACGCATCGATTTGTACTCCCATCCCAAACTAGAAAGGTCAGTCTTCAGGAAGCCGACGGCTCGTCATGACCAGAGGGTGTCTCGGCTGGAATGAGCTTCGCCGCCTTGATTCCTCCCTCGGAGCATGCATGCCGTCGGCTCGCAACGGCCTCGAGCCGCTGCGAGCCGACGCTCAATCGATGAAATTAATAGGTGTCAGAGCTGAGCGCCTCCGCGCCGTTGCGAGTTCCAATCGCCCACCAGTTTTGAAACTGGACCGAGTTCTTGATAAACCGCACCGACCCATCAGCGAAACAGATGTTGACGCCGCCTGAATGGTTCGAGCTCGGCGGGATCGCGTCCATGTACGTGCCCCAACCCCCCCCGACGGCGGTTCCAAGACCCGTGCCGCCTGAGCCGCCCGGATTCACATTCGGGTCATTGAGCGCGGCACAGCTCGTCCCGTTGGGGGGCATGAAGTGATTGTACGCGTCCCAGCAGAGGCTCGATCCCGGATTGCCCGCGAGCCAGATGTTCCCGTTGGCCGGCGGCAGTACTCCAATAGAGAGTGACACTCCGGGCAGCGCCTTGCAGGCTTGCATGAACTGCGTGGCCGCAAAGCCGCCCGCAGGGCCCTGGTCCGGGAACACGTTAAGCGGCACGTACCACTCGTAGGTGCTTGGCCGCGTTGTGGCCGAAAAGGAGATCGGCGATCTTGGTCCGGAGCCCAGAAGCGTCTCGCTGAACAGCGCCGTATTCGAGCTGCCATCGGTGATGCCCTCGAACCCGAATGTCGCGCCACTATTGCTGTTCGAGTACACGCCGCAGTAGTCGAACGGCGGGTTGTCCTTGAGCGGGACCAGAACCCCGCTCCATGCCATGAACGACGCCGGCCCGCCCACGTTCGCCACGTAGTTCCTGCGTGTCCCCGGCCCGATCATCGTGATCTTCTTGTCTTCCGACGGGCAAAGCAGAACCCCGACCTGAGTGGCCAGCACCGTCGTGTTCTGCGGGTCCCAGCCGGTCGATGTCGGCCCAAGCCATCCCGAGCTGACATAAAAGTTCAACTGATTGAACAAAGGAACCTGCTCGAGCTGACCGAGCAGCGATGCCGTCCAATCCAGCGGCCAGGGATCGTAATAACGCCCGACCGTTCCAAATGTGTTACCCCACACGTTGAAGCTTCCATTTTGCACCAGCGGTGGAAACGTTCCTTGATTCGACAAGTAGCTGTGAGCCGCCAATCCGAGCTGCTTCAAGTTGTTCGTGCATTGAGCCCGCCGCGCGGCCTCGCGCCGCTTGAATCGCCGGCAGCAGCAGGGCAATCAATATCGCGATAATGGCAATGACGACCAACAACTCGATCAGCGTAAATCCCCGGCGAGTTCGCATGAACTTTCCCCCTTTCGGGCATGATGGACCTGAAACTGCCGATTACCCTATCCTATTGTTTCACGGCGAAACCGCAAGGAGATACCGGACATAAGTCCAAGGGATCAGTGATTTGCTCATCTAGAATGTCCATCCATGCATTGCATTGAGGCTCTCGCGCTCGTGGCGCACAGCATGAATCCCGCCGACCGGGGCTCTCTCTGGCAGCGGTCCCGGCGTTCAGGCAGAATTGACCGCTTCAACGGTCACCACAATCTTTCGCCGCAGATTAAAAGGCGAGGCCATGGTCGCCACGGAAACGAGTGACGAACGGGCTTTCGCGCTGGCGCGGGAGCAGTACGCGCATTGGGGAGTCGATGTCGACACGGCTCTCACACGTCTCCGGGATGTGGCCATTTCGCTACATTGCTGGCAGGGCGACGACGTCACCGGGTTTGAAGCGTCGGGCCAGGAAGAACGCGGTTGAATCACGGCTTGAGCGGGGGAAAACGTCTTGTCCACGTTGCTCAAGCTGATCGAGATCAGCAAGTCCTTCGCGGGAGTCGACGCCCTCAAGCGTGTCTCGTTCGACCTGCGCGCCGGTGAAGTTCATGCCCTGGTCGGGGAAAACGGAGCGGGCAAGTCGACACTGATCAAGGTGATCACCGGCGCCCATGTTCCCGACTCGGGCACGATCGAGATCCAGGGCCAGCCGGTCGCGGACCTGGACCCCCAAACCTCGCGCGACCTGGGCATCGCGGCGATCTACCAGCAGCCCGCCCTCTTCGGCGACCTCACCGTTGCCGAGAACATCGCAATCGGGCTCGAGGGAAGGGGTGCGTGGCGGCGCCTGAGCTGGTCCCGACGCCGGGCGCGGGCAAGGCTCTTGCTTGACCGAATCGGCGCGGCCATATCCCCCCTCTCGGAAGTGAACACGCTGTCGATGCCCGAGCAGCAGTTGGTCGAGATCGCGCGCGCGCTCGGGGCCGACGCCCGCATCGTGATCATGGACGAGCCGACGGCCTCGCTCAGCGACAAGGAAGTCGACCGCCTCTTCCGCGTGATCGACGAGCTCAAGGCCCAGGGTGTCGGAATCGTCTTTATCTCCCATCGCCTCGAGGAGCTTCCCCGAGTGGCCGACCGGGTCACGGCGCTGCGCGATGGCGTACTCGTAGGCACGCAAGCGATGGAGGAAGTCACTCGCGGCGAGCTGATCCGCATGATGGTCGGCCGCGAGCTTTCGGCGGTATTTCCCAAGACGTTCGTCGAGCCGGGCGAGGTTGTGCTCGAAGCCAGGGAAGTGGGATGCCGCGCGACGGGCGTGCACGCCGTGTCGCTTCACGTGCGTGCGGGTGAAATCCTGGGTCTCGCCGGGTTGGTCGGGGCCGGTCGGACCGAGCTGGCTCGAGTTCTCTTTGGCCTCACCCCGGCTGATGCGGGCGAGCTGCTCATTCGTGGCCGGCCGGTGTCGATCAATTCGCCGGCACGCGCCGTCGCACTCGGGATCGGCTACGTTCCCGAGGATCGCCGCCGGCACGGAGTGATCCTTGATATGCCCGTCGCAGCCAACACCACGCTCGCGACTCTGCACGCCGTCTCGCGGTTCGGCCTGCTCGACTTTCGCCGCGAGCGCGCCGCGGCCGCCCGGCTCGTCGCCCAGCTCGGGATCAAGACCGCCTCGCTCGAAACTCCGGTGGTCAACCTGTCCGGAGGCAATCAGCAGAAAGTCGCGCTCGCCCGCTGGCTGGCCGCCAGGCCGGAAATCCTGATCCTCGACGAGCCGACCCAGGGTGTGGATGTCGGCGCCAAGGCCGAGATCCACCGGCTCATGAGCGACCTCGCCGCCCGCGGACTCGCGATCATGATGATCTCCTCCGAGCTGCCCGAGATCCTCGGCATGAGCGACCGGATCGCGGTGATGCACGGCGGAGCGATCGTCGGCGAGCTCGATCGCGCCGCAGCCACCCAGGAAGCGATCCTCGACCTCGCGCTCGGCCACGTTGCCCCCTCCGGAGCGCCCACATGATCGCGCGATCGCCCGAAAGTCGCCTTTCGCTCCGCGAAAGTGCGTCACGTTCCCCCTCCGGAGCGCCCACATGATCGCGCGATACCGCCGCGAGCTCTCTGTCGCCTCCGCTTATGCAATTGTCCTCCTCATCATGGCGCTCGCCGCACCGCGCTTCTTTGGACGCGACCAGATTCGCGCGTTTGTCGTCAGCAGCGCGCCGGTGCTGGTCGCCGCCGTGGGAATGACGCTCGTGATCCTCTGCCGCCAGATCGACATATCAATCGGTTCAATATTCAGCATCTGCGGCGTCGTGGCCGGCCTTCTGGCACAGGCAGGCTTGCCGATCGCACTGGTCGCCCTCTTGACGCTCGCGGCCGGCGCGCTCTTGGGTTCGATCAACGGTGTCCTCATCGCACGGCTCGGCTTGCCTTCAATCGTCGTCACACTGGCCACCCTTGTGATCTGGCGCGAATCGCTGCGCTACGCGCGCGAAGGCGAATTCGTGCGCAACCTGCCGCACGGCTTCCAGTGGTTCGGTCTGGGCCAGAACGCCGGCCAGTGGGTCGTTGTGTCGATCGCGGTGGCCGTCATCGCGATCTTCGCCTGGGGGCTCTTTACCCTGGCGGCGGGTCGGTTCGTCTACGCCACGGGCTCCGACCCCGAGGCAGCCCGGCTCGCGGGCATCCGCCCCCAGCGCGTGATCTTCGCCGTCTTCGTGACGATGGGTGCACTCGCCGGCCTGGCCGCGCTTCTCAACGCCGTCCGGTTCGCCGATGTTGACCCCAATTCCGGCGCGGGCCTCGAGCTCCAGGTCATTGCGGCCGTGGTCGTCGGAGGTGTGGCTGTTTCCGGAGGCCGCGGCACTCTGGCCGGCACCGCGATCGGCGTCGCCTTGCTCGGCTCGATCGCACCGGCTCTCGTCTTCCTGGGCACCAACCCACACCTCACGTTCCTGGGCGCGAAGCCCCAATGGGAAAAAGCCGTTCAAGGCCTGGTCATCCTGCTCGCCGTCGCCTGGGATTCGTTCTACCGGGAGGGACGGTGACGTGACGCGAGTGCCCGTACCATCCGCGACGACCCGATATCCGCTCGGCCAGCAGCTCCTCGAGCCCGCACAGGCGATCCTGGCGCTGCTCCTCGTGCTGGAAATCGTCGTCTTCTCGCTGATCGGCACCAATTTCGCCTCGCTCGCCAACGGTCTTGAGGTCCTGCGTCTTTGCGTGGAAATCGGCCTGCTCGCGCTGGCTTTGACGCCCGTGATCACCAGCGGCGGCATCGACCTTTCGGTCGGGTCACTCATGGGTCTCTCGGCGGTCGTGTTCGGCAAGCTCTGGCGCGACGGCGGAATGCCAACCGCCGCCGCCGCGGGGCTGGCCCTCTGCCTCGGTGCCTCGGGCGGATTCGTGAATGGTTTCTTGATCACGCGCGGGCGCATTCCGCCGCTGATCGTGACTCTCGGTTCCTTCTCCCTGTACCGCGGGCTGGCCGAGGGCATCACCGGCGGCGTCGACAACTTCACCCAGTTTCCCGAACGGTTTCTGTTTCTCGGGCAGGGTTATCTCCTGGGCTGGCTCCCCGCGCAGTTGCCGATCTTCATTCTGGTCGCCATCGCGTTCTGGTTGCTGCTGCATCGGATGACCGTCGGCCGCGGCCTGGTGGCGATCGGCTTTTCCTCGGGGGGTGCTCGCTACGCCGGACTGCGGGTTGAGCGGCTCCTCATGCTGGCTTACATTCTCTCGGGGCTGGTCGCCAGCCTGGCCGCCATCATTTACGTCGCCCATCTCGGCCAGGCCAAGGCCGACGCCGGCACTGGCTACGAGCTGGCGGCCATCACGGCTGTTGTGCTCGGTGGCACGTCGATCTTCGGCGGCCGCGGCAGCATTCCCGGCACGTTGCTCGGCCTGCTGGCGATCGCCGTACTTCAGAACGGCCTGCGCCTCGCTGACCTCCCGTCCGAGCTGGCAGGCGTCTTGACGGGAACGCTTCTCCTGGTTGCGATCGGGTTGGACCGGCATTCGTCCGGGGCCAGGATCCACAGCCAACATTCCTCGGAGCCCTTGACCGTGAAGAACTCGCAAGTCGCCGTGATCTGCGCGGCCATCCTGGCGGCGGCCCTGATCAACGCGGCCGGTAACTATTTCCTCGTGCACTCGCTCAAAAGCGATCGTGGCCGGGTTGAGGCTGCGCCCTCGCCGGCATCCGCGTCTGCCGCCAGGCCCGCGCCGGCTGCCTCGCCCATCACCGTGGCGATGATGCCCAAGAGCAAGGGCAACGCCTATTTCATTGCGTGCCGCAAGGGAGCTGAAGAAGCGGCGCGCGAGCTGGGAATCAAGCTCATCTGGGATGGGCCGACCGATCCCGATCCTGCCAAACAGAATGAGGTGGTCGACACCTGGATCACGCGCGGGGTGGATGTGATCGCGGTCGCCGTCGAGAACCGCGAGGGGATCAGCTCCGTGCTGCGCAAGGCCCGCTACCGCGGAATCAAGGTGCTCACCTGGGACGCCGACGCCGACCCGACGGCACGCGAGTTCTTCGTCAATCAAGCGACGCCGGAAGGGATCGGCCAAACCTTGATGGACAATGCCGCGCGCGTGCTGGGTGGCAAGGGCTCGTTCGCGATCATCACAGCGTCGCTCACCGCGGGCAACATGATCGAATGGCAAAAAACGATCGAGGCCCGCCGGCTCGAGAAGTACCCTCAAATCAAGATGGCGGCGCTGCGGCCTTGCGACGACCTCCAGAAGAAGGCATTCGACGAGGCCAACACCGTGATGAATGCTGACCCGAGTGTCAAGCTCTTCATGGCCATCTGCACGCCGGCGGTCCCCGGCGCCGCCGAAGCGGTCAAGCAGTCCGGCCGCACCGACGTCAAGGTGATCGGCCTCGGTCTTCCCAATGACAACAAGCGTTATGTCCACGAAGGAATCACCGACTGCGTCGTCCTCTGGAACACGATGGACCTGGGGTACCTGACGGTCAAGGCCGCGGCTGCGCTCAAAGACGGGACATTGAAGCCCGGCGCAACCTCGATCGAAGCCGGCCGGCTCGGCAAGATCGAAATCAAAGGCGACAACATTCTGCTGGGTAAGCCGTTTGTCTTCACCAAGGAAAACATCGATCAGTTTGATTTTTGACACCATTGTTGACCGCTCACGCGGCAACGGGTTTGATGAAATCAGCCGTGAAGAGCCACCAGCCGCCGCGGAGAGATTGCAGGCGAAATCCCGCTTCCAGACCAAGCCGCTCGACGACCGATCGAGTCTGGTAATGAGGATCGCCGAACATCTCCGTGATCGACAGGACCCCTCCCGGCTTGAGCGCGCGATAAGCCTGCGCCAGAGCGGCAGCGCGATCCGGGATCTCACCGAGTGCCGCACACAGGAAGACGACGTCGAAGCTCACTTCAGGCACGTGGGGTTGGGCTGCATCACCGAGAATGGCCTTCAAGTTGGTGATTCCTGCCTGATCGGCGCGGCGCTCGAGCCGTGTGATCATCGCCGGTTGGATATCGATCCCGACGGCTTCACCGTCGGGAAGCACGTGGTTCGCGGCCGGTATGAGCAGCCGTCCCGGCCCCGGCCCAATCTCCAAGACGTGCTGTCCGGGCCGTAGCCCCAACCGATCCAGGACGAGCCTTGTGCCGTTGAACCGCTGGAGGATTGGGTTCTCGAGGGTCCATGCCAGAAGCGCCGGGCAAGGGAGCGACCGTCTTCGACTGGCCCACCGCCAGGCCAGACTGAGCGCTAGTAAAATGGCGATTACCGCGACGAGTATCCAGACGATCCTCAACGCTCTCCCCCCCGTTCCAGTCTATGAGTGCGAGTTCGGCAGTTACAACCAGGCCACCCGTTTTCTCTGTGAATCGAGACGAGCCTCTCTTCGATCGTTGGCGAGCGGAAATCGAGGCATATCGCCAGAAAATCGAAGACGATCCGGAAATCCCATGAGCCTTTATGTTGTTGAAAAAGTTGAAACTCAACGTGCGAAAGATGGATTTGCGGATTGCTGCGATCGTGCTGGAGCACGGAGGTGTCTTGGTCTCGCGGAATCTTCGCGACTTCCAACGGATTCCGAATCTGCTTGTGGAAGACTGGTCCACCGGATGCTGGGCGCGATATGAGGCTTCCAATTCGCTGACTTTCGTGCCGGGAGTGGTCAGTCTCACGCGTATCTTCGCCCATTGTCGCCCTTCGCTCCGAGGCTGTGATTTTTTCGGCGTTGGGGTTGATTTTGTATAGTGTTCACGTTCTAATACCATGCATGTAGTCCGCCGCATGAGCCCCACGCAGCCCCGGTGTTGCAGGACGAGCGTCATGACACTTCCTCTCTTTAGCCCAGAAGACTTGCCCGATCAGCCCTCTCCCGCCCAGGCTGCCCAGTCGATGCCAACTGGCAAGCCGCGGCTGCGGTGTCCCGTACGCGACCAGATCGAGATGCGCTGGGCATCGCTCGATGAATTGCTCGAGGCCGACCATCCGGCCCGGGTCGTCTGGGCGGCGGTCTGCAAGCTCGATCTGAAAGCCTGGCTCGGCGAGATCAAGGCCGTCGAGCGACATGTCGGCCGAGATGCCACCGACCCGCGCTTGCTGGTCGGATTGCGGGTTTTCGCCACATTGAAGGGAGTCGGCAGCGCCCGTGAAATCGAACGGCTGTGCGAAAAGAACCAAGGGAGTCTGCCGTACCAGTGGCTGTGCGGCGGCGTAACCGTCAACCACAGCATGTTGTCCCACTTCCTCGCTTGTGGGGGCGAGAAGTTGAACGAACTGCTCACGCAGATCGTGGGCACCCTGCTCCATGCCGGGTTGGTGAAAATGGACCGGGTCGCTCAGGACGGAATGAGAGTGCGTGCCAGCGCGGGCAAGAGCTCGTTTCGTCGTCGCGGTAGCCTGGAGGAGTGCCTGAAAGCGGCGAAGGAGCAGGTTGAGGCGCTGAAGAAACTGGCCGAGGAGGACACAGCAGAGCTGACTCGACGGCAGCGAGCGGCGCGGGAGCGTGCCGCCAACAAGCGACAGCAACGGATCGAAGAAGCGATGCGGCAGTGCGAGGAGCTGCAACGCGAACGTGACGAGTCCTACGGCCGCAAGGGGCGGGAAGCGCGTGCTTCGACCACCGACCCCGACGCGAGGATCATGAAGTTTCCAGACGGAGGATTCCGGCCGGGATATAACGTTCAATTCACAACAGACACCGAAAGCGGTGTGATTGTGGGTGTGGAGGTGACCAACGCAGGGAACGATGGCGAAGAACTTCCGCCCATGCTCGACCAGTTGGAGGAGCGTTACGAACGAATTCCGGATGAGGCATTGGTTGACGGTGGCTTCACGACCAAGGACTCGATCGATCAGGCGGCCCAACGCGGCTGCATCGTATACGGGCCGATCAGAGACGAGAAAAAGAAACAGGCAAATGGAGAAGATCCCTACACCGCAAAGAAGGGCGACAGCGAAGCGGTTGCCGCTTGGCGGATCCGAATGGGGACCGAGGCCGCGAAGCTGATCTACCGGCTGCGAGGCCAAACAGCCGAGTGGGTCAACGCCCAGGCTCGCAATCGAGGATTCTGGTTTATGCCCGTGCGTGGCCAACCGCGTTGCCGCGCCGTCGCATTGTTGTTTGCAATTGCTCACAACCTGGTTGTCGCAGGGAGACTGCGCCGAGCGATGGGCAAACTGGCGGAATGAGCGGTACTTTGCAAAAAAGGGACAAAATAGGAAAGCGCGTTTGCGTCAACGGCTGGGCTATTGGAGAACTGGCGTGAATCGGCGGCACTAACCGAGCGACCAAGCGGTGAATCACAGCCGACTAGGCCCAACGGCCGAGTTACCGCAACGCGGCCAAAAGATGACAGCCTCTCCGCGAAGGGACCTCAGGCTTTGCTCCGCCGAGCGCGGGGGAGGTGCCGCCGCAGGCGGCGGACGTGGGGCTTTGGCGCAGGAAAGACCGCGCACCCCAGGCGCCGCAGATCTCGGTTCGAGTGAAATGAAAAAAGGTCCAAAACGTATCCTAATCTTAATCCTAATCTTAATCCCAATCTCGTTCCGACCCCGAGAACCCAGCAGCAGCCATCATCCCGCGCCTCATGCCGCACCACACCGTCGAGTGTCTCTCTCAGCTCCAAAATCGCTACGGTGCGCTCCGCGCCCCTAATCGGCTCCATTCGCCCCGCGCAAGTGCAAATAGGGCTGCGAATTTCGTTGCATCAAGGGCTTCCTCGGCCCCTGGAGCAAAATGATCGCCCCCGCGGCTTTGCGCGATTTCTTTGTTCATTGTGAACACGCGGTCAAATGATTAGTGTCGGCATCCTTCCCCCCCCCCCGCGTAGACGACCTGCCGCCGCAGGCGGCGGGGGACGTGCAGCCTCTCATTCGGCGCGGGTCTCCCTCCTTCCAACTGCCAACCGCCAACTGCCAAGCCAGTTCGTTTTGTATATTCGACGCGCATCCTTTCCCTGCAAGGATTAAGGGAACGAACCCCGCCACTGCCGTTCGTTGGA
The DNA here is from genome assembly GCA_963823665.1 of uncultured Planctomycetota bacterium. Taxonomy (GTDB): domain Bacteria; phylum Planctomycetota; class Planctomycetia; order Isosphaerales; family Isosphaeraceae; genus CAVXHV01. The sequence continues at coordinate 341,721 of CAWGMQ010000005.1, read as the reverse complement.
AACGTCTCGGCAGCCCCCACCCCATATTCGCCTTTCGCTCAGCGAAAGCGCGTCCCCGTTCCCACTCGACGAACCTCCCGCGAATCGTTTCGAGCATTCGCCTCACACGCGCTCGCCCGCGGCAGCGGGCGTTTAAAAAACCTTTTCGGCCCCCCATTTTCTGCGTCACGTGCGACACAGCCTTGCAGCAATTGGACTTACGTGTGACGCAGCCAAATTCAGGTGCGGCACCAATCGAACCCAACTCGATGCCATCATTCTCGATACGTGTGACGCATAAAAATGTGCTACTCGCACCGGTCGATCGTCCCAGAATCAATCAAAGATCAGAAAACACCCAATTAGTATTGAATAGTACATGTTTCGTCCGGAAGACCGGAACGCAACCGACTAATCGATCCTTCGATGCAATAGCCTGACATGGTAAACCGATGCATGATCCCGCGGTGTTCCCTCCCACAGCCCCGAACGGGGCGAAATCATAAAGCCTGGGGCGCGAGCCTTTGTCCTTACCATCATTTTCTGGTGGTCATAGGTGCGCTTCCCCGGCCTTTTCCCGGCTTTTCTCGCTTCGCACCTGGTAATATCAAGCCAAGCCACACGCTGAGGTGGGGGGGAGGGATCGCGTTTCAACCGCCGGAGCCTCGGATGGACACCTTTCTTTCAGATGCGCAGACTTGGGCCATGACCCAATTCGCCACCACTGATCTTCATGACGAACGCCGTACCAAACGACTCGTTCTGTTGGCAACGCAGATCGCCGCAGATCCGTCCGGGAGTTTTCCTCAGCAAACCGAATCCTGGAATGATCTGAGGGCCGCATACATTTTCTTCGATTGTGAGGACGTCACCTTTCAAGCGATCGCCAGTCACCATTGGGAGCTTACCAAGAAGACAGCAGGTGAGCGTCAATTGATCATCGCAGACACGACCGAAATCGATTACGGGCCGTGCCGACAGGTCACAGGTCTTTCGCCGGTTGGTTCGGGTATCGGACAAGGCTTTCACCTTCACTCGGGTTTGATGGTTTCCCCCGAAGACGACCGGGTTCACGGCTTGGCCGGACAACTGATCTATCATCGTCAGCGCGTTCGTAAGGGGGAGACGCGGACCGAACGGTTGCAGCGTGACGATCGCGAATCACAGATCTGGGGTGATCTTGTCATCCAAATGGGATCCCCGCCGTCGGGAACCTCCTGGATTCACGTAGTTGATCGTGGCGCCGACGACTTTGAGTTTTTCTATCACTGCCAGCAGACAGAAACCGAATGGGTGGCGCGAGCCAAGAGCCTGATCCGGATCATTATCACGCCGGAGAGCGGGGAAACGCCGCTGAAAGCCTACTTAGGGACCCTGCCGCGGGCTGGATGTTACACGCTCAATCTGCGGGCTCGCCCCAAAGCACCGGCTCGGACGGCCAAGCTGGTGGTCGCCATCGGGGCCTTACGGATGCCGACGCCGAAACTCAAAAGCCCATTTCTGAAGCAGGTCAAGCCCGCGGCGATCCCCATGTGGGTCGTCTGGGTGCGCGAGGTAGATGCTCCCGACGGAGTGGAGGCGATCGAGTGGGTGCTTTACACTTCTTTGCTGGTGGAGGATTTTGAAGATGCTATGGCGATCGTGGGGTACTACGGGAAGAGGTGGCTAATCGAGGAGTGGCACAAGGTCCTGAAAACAGGCTTTCAGGTAGAACGTCGCCAGCTCAAGACGTGCGATCGTCTCGAAGCCATGATGGGATTGATGTCTGTGGAAGCACTGCGGTTGTTCCAGTTGAAGGGAATGGCGCGGACAGCTCCCGAGCAGCCTGCGACCGAGGTGGTACCGCCCAAATACGTGATGATGCTGAAGGTGGTGCGCAGATTGGCGCCCACGACAATATTAACTGCGGGAGGATTTTTTCGGGAGTTGGCCAAGCTGGGAGGGTTCCTGGGCCGCCGCCACGATGGGGAGCCAGGTTGGATGACGATCTGGCGGGGTTGGGACAAGCTGCAGATCATGATCCGGGGCGCCGAGGCTATCATCGACGTATCTTCATCGGTATGATGAAGATGATGGTAAGGACAAAGGCGCGAGCCCCAGGAGAGGCGCGAGCCCCAGGAGAGGCGCGAGCCCGAGGACCCAATGCGAGCTTCAAGTAGGTCAGGCTTTAGCCTGACGATTTCCTCGCGTCGGTCAGGTTTCAGCGTGACGATCGCCCTCCGGATACGGCGACATCAATGCGAGCTTCAAGTAGGTCAGGCTTTAGCCTGACGATTTCCTCGCGTAGGTTAGGCTTCAGCCTGACGATCTCCCTCCGGATACGGCGACGATTCCCCAGCAAGTGGTACGAAATGCTACTGGATGTTACCAATTTCAAAAAAATCCCCACCTCTCCCAATCGCGTTTCTCAGCCCGCGACAAGACATTGCGTTGCGCACCCGAGGCGAGTGGGCAACGCGGCGGTAACATGGTTGAACAACGAGGGCCGCTTTCGCATCCCAGAGCCAGTGCGCCATCGTTGCGCCCGTGTGGGGGAGGTGCCACCGCAGGCGGCGGTGGGGGTCTTTCCGCAAAGGGAAGACCACCCCAGCCGGCGCGCATCTCGCGTCGCCAGGCGCGAAAAAAAAAGGCCCGAAACATAGTGAACAACACCCACGATTAACAATGGCAATTTTCGGTGACCCGTGCCATGAGCGTCTGCCGTCGCCGAAAAACGCCCGTCTCTGTTCCTATTCGATGATGCCCATTGAACTTGCAGAGCAGCCACTCCACCGAAGCAATCGCCCCGCCCCTCGAAAAAATGGCAAAAAGTGGCAATATTCCGGGCCCCTTCCAGCATCCGTACACTAGTGCAAACGGACGGCGGCTTGATCTTGGTCTTGATCTTAATCTTAACTGACGTTCCGCACATCTGCCCTTGATTATCCCGGAATATCGCCCGGCGGTAAATCGGGCAGGCGCTGGGGGTCTCTCACGCAAGTCAGCAGTCGATTACCGCTCGCAACCCATGGTCGATTTGAGGGCTCGACTGCTTGACTATCGCAAGAGTTGTTATCCGCTCACGCTTATGTCTTGCGGTTCAGCGCCGTCGAGAACAGTCGCACGCTGGCTGACCAAATCAGCCATCGTAGACTTTCGACATACCAAGCAGACGCAGCACCTGCCGTTGCAGCCGGCTCAATTGAGTTGTGAAAACCACTGACGGTCGCCGTCCGACTTGCAGCGAGTGCCGTTGCACATCCTCAAACAGGTCGATCAGCCGACGAGCTGTGGGATGGCGACACTTCCGACTTTCTGGATACAGAGGCAGGCTTTCAATCGCCTCGCGGTCCATGGCACGACGCAGCTCGCGTTCGAGTAGCGATTCAGCCAGGAGCACCAGAAAATAGACACAGAGCAACGCCTGAATCCGGCTGGCCTCCTTAAGATAAACCGGGGCGACTTCGAAGTCCGTCTTCAAGTGCGAAAACCGTTTCTCCAGCGCCGGCTGGCCCTTGTAGGCCAGCAACATTTCCAAGCCCGACAGTGAATGGTCGTTCGTGATCAAAGGGAAGACTCCGTCACCCGCCGTTTCCGCGACGAGTCTCTCGTGATCGATGTGATACGCCAGCTCGAAGCGAGTGCTCGTCTTCCTGACGTATCGCGTTTGATCATTCGGTCGACCTCGCCGGTCCTGGCGGAACCTCTCCTCGGTTCGCTCTTTGATCTCCGTGACGATCCAATTCTCAGCGCCCTGCGCCCGGAGGATTTCCTGAACGGCATCCACAACCTTCGCCTCTTGTCAAAACCGCGTCCGCGGAGATGAGAGCTTCAAACGCAGCTCCGACAATTCGATCAAGGCTCTTTCGACCTGTTGATGACGCGCATGGGAATCCTGCTCGGCTTTGCGCGTACTGTGGTACCAAACCAGTCGGTATCCTTCGACGCTCAGCGAACCCGGCTCGGAGATCGAGTACTTATCCACAATCTTGCCGTCGTCATTTCGCTTGTCATGGATGTGCCGCCACTGGATCTGGCCACTGCCGAGTGAGTCTCGGAAGATGCCGTCCTCTGACCGAGTCCGCGGCAGCACGGTTAAAAACCGGCCTTGGCGTTGATGGATATGGGCCATGTTCTCGGCGCTGGCCAGCTTGCAGTCCGCGACGTAGAGGAAATCTCGCCTTCCCGTCAGGCGACAGAGAAGATCCCAGGTAGCGCGGTGGGTTTGATCGTCCGCCACGTTGCCGCTGGCAACCTGGAAGTACAACGGAACGGCACCGTCCTTGGCCACTGTGAGGATGTAAAGTAGTTGCTTAAGGTCTGGGCGATGATCCTTGTTGTAACCCCAGGTGATCGCCATCCTGGTCCGTTTGCCCCGCATTTCTTCCTTGGCCGCGTCAGCGTATGCACCATGGAAGGTGATGGTGGTGGAGTCGTTGTGGAGCTCGTCGAGGTCCACGTCGAATTCTTTGATCACATGGGCCACCAGCGCCAGGACCAATGAGGTGATATCGCTTTGGAACAAGCGATCGAGACAGCGTCCTATCCGGTCGTCGTTGAGAGAAGGCAGTTGGCTGTCGTTGAAGCCGAGTGCCTCAGGAGCAAACCTCGCCGCCCATTCTCCGATGCCGTACAAAGGCTCGCGGGAGAGGAGAACATTTTTGAGCAGGAGTGAGATTCCCAGCGCAGGAGCGATTCGGCAGCGCCGATCGGCGCGTGGGAGATACGATCGGAGAAACTCGTCGAGGCGCATGCGTTCGAGGAGTTGACTGACGACAGGTAGGGCGTCGATTCGGTACGAGCTAAGAGCCTGTCCCTTGGCGCGAGCGATCTCACCGGGGCGTGGGGGGACAGTCGAAGAAGGAACGTGTCGTTTCTTGGGCTTCTGCATCCGTGTTGCTCCTTAGGAACGCGTGTGATCGGCATAGACAAGATACGCTGGGGCCGCTCTGGACACATGAAGCAGAGCGACTGTCTCGCCGAGATTCCTGCGGACATGATTGTCCTGGAGGAGAAATCTTCAAGGCATCCACGGATTCCGCCACCTTAAGTATGATGTTGTAATTTGACGTAAGTCGCGTCGAATTGGACCTACGTCGGGACTCGATTTCGACAAACGGTTGGTCAAATCGCGCTTGGTGATTTCGAGAAGCGCTTTTTCCCGAGAAAAACAGCTCTTTCTCTGGGGGAAGGACAAAGATGTTCTCGACTGGCTACTTGGGTTGCCACACTCCGCGAGACTTACGTCGAAGAGGGGCCAACTGAAGAATTATAGAAATTTCTGGCTCGTGGAATTGGACACTGCGGTTAGGCTTGACTTGACGAGAAGATGTCGATGTCAGGCAGGGAGTCTTGGTGTAGTGGCCTACCGGCGAGCGGGCGCGAACCGCGGCGATCACACCGGACGCGTGCGCGAGGCAATGGCCGTGCGGCCGCGAGTCACATCGCGTCCCTGGGCCAGCCTCGGTGTAATCGGCGCTGCCCAGCCCTCGTCGACTGACTTGGGCGGCGGTAATTCGGAGATAATCAGGGGCAGATGTGCGGAACGTCAGTTATTATTTTGCGACGGATTTGTTTTCACGAAGTGGATGGCCATTTCTGCTTGCCATGCATGAACCGGAGAATTTGTACGGAATCGTCCATCAGCCGACACACCAGCAAATACGGCAACCGTCCACGGGGCCAGATACCATGCCGCAGGCCAGTGCTTACGTGAGCCGCTGATGATAAGCTCCACTCGGCCTTCCAAACCTTTTTCAACGAGCTTATCCATGTCAGCGACCCACGCAACTCAGTCTACCATCCCGCAAGCACCCGCGCTCTGCATGGCGATTGAATTGAATTGAACCCGGCAACGTGGAAGCTCGCCTTCACCGTCGGCTCGGGATAGCGGCCGCGAATTCGTTCGGTTCCAACCGGTGCGATTTCTCGGCTCATCGACGAGATCGCGTTGGCCAAGAGCAAGCGCTCGAGTCCCACGACAAGGCCGTCGCGATCTTCAAACGATTGGCCGCCCAGCAACCCGAAGACCTCGATCTCCGTCGAAATCCCACCTGCCTGCCGTCAGCATAGATACGGACCGTCATGCCGTCAAAAGTGCCGGCGACGTGGTGCCACTTCCCGTCCCAGATTTCCACACCCGACCTATTCGCTCGTGGCATTTCTGGCACCATACCTATTCCCTGCTGTCTGATTTTCGCTGCATTGCAATTCAGTCATTTCATCTGCAAAACGGCTCGCCTCCGAAGCCATGCCGTGCTTTACCGTCAGCATGGCAAAGAGATTCAATCGACCCAAGAAGCTATCAGGTAAGTTATCCGCGCGCCGCCTTGCTGCCGGTCAGCGCGGCACCCGCGCAGCGTCTGGACAATCTGTATCATCATGTCCGCGACATCTTGGCCGCTGCCCGCAACCGCGCGTGGCAGGCTGTCAACACGACCATGGTTGAAGCCTACTGGGATGTCGGCCGCGCAATCGTCGAAGAGGAACAAGCCGGCCGGGAAAGAGCAGACTACGGCAAACGCGTCATCGACGGGCTTTCCCAGCGGCTGCGGCAAGAATTCGCCAGAGGCTATGACCGCTCGAACCTCTTCCATATGCGAGCTTTTTTTCTGGCCTACCCAAAAGTCGACGCACTGCGTCGACAATTATCCTGGACGCATTACCGGCTCCTGCTTCGCGTCGACAATCCGAACGCGCGAGCGTTTTATGAGGCCGAGGCTGTCAATGCCCGCTGGTCCACCCGAGAACTCGAACGACAGATCGACTCACTTCTGTTCGATCGCCTCGCCTTGAGCCGTGACAAGGCCGGCGTCTTGTCACTGGCTCAGAAAGGGCATGAAATTACACAGCCAGCCGACCTTATCAAAGACCCATTCGTGCTCGAATTCACGGGGCTCCGCCAAGACGAGCGGTTGCAAGAGTCCGACCTGGAGCAAGCTTTGCTCGCGAAGTTGCAGCAATTCCTGCTTGAGCTGGGAAAGGGCTTCGCATTCATGGGAAGGCAGCAGCGGATCACGCTTGATGGCCGGCATTTCTTCATCGACTTGGTGTTCTACAACCGGATTACTCGCTCGTTTGTCCTCCTGGATCTCAAAGTAGGATCGCTCACGCATCAAGACCTCGGGCAAATGCAGATGTATGTCAATTACTACCAGCGCGAGCTGACAGCCCCGGATGAAAACCCGCCGATCGGAATCGTGCTTTGCACCGACAAGAGCGAAGCCGTAGTCCGATACACGCTACCGGAAGGCAACAAACAGATTTTTGCGTCGCGCTATAAACTGCACCTCCCGAGCGAGGAGGAATTGGCCGCCGAGCTTCAACGCGAGCGCCATGAGATCGAGCTAGCGCGCAGGCTATCATCTGAATCGGAGACTCCAGAGTGATGGCGGTACCCATTCGACTTACCGGCGCTTCCCGCGCTATAGATCGTTCGGATCTCTGAATCGCGCAAAGCGTGGTTGTAGATCGAGAGCTCGTCAATCGAACCGGTGAAGCCCCAGGTCCCCGGCAAGAGGTAGGCTTCGATAGCGGGGTCGTTGCCTCCCGGCAGGTTGTCGCTTCGCCGGTCAGGTTCAGTTTCGCCACGGGATGGTCCGCCGTGATCGGGCCGTGACGGTTACTGGTAGTCTAACTCGATCTCGAATGACCCATCCGCCAGCTTTACGCCGACGCCCCAACGACGGACATCCTGGCCGGCGGGCGAACTCTTTTCGCCAACCATATGGATTTCATATCGTCCGGGCTCGCTCGAGCAGATCGCGGCCTGCACCGCCTTGACCGTACCGACGACCACGGTCGGGCGTCCCTCGCACGAAATTCGAAACATGCTGACCTTGCTTGCTCAGATTGAACGCAAGCCGAGTGCGGTGCGATGCGTTTGGTGCGCGGGGCACACGCGGCACCGGCTCGGATTCGACGTAACGCCATCGTTGCCTGACCGGTTGAGCACTGTCCGTTCCGCGGCTCGATTGACCGATCAAGGTAAATCCTCGCCACGTTTTCGGGCTGACGCAAGGCCGAAAAATGCAATGCTGCATCAAAGCATCATGCCGACGCGAATATCGACGGCATCGTCCATGGCCCCGCCAGGGCCTCGGTCAATAGCCACGGACTTTCAGCCCTCAGCACTACTGTCAACCGAAGGCACCTTTCCGTTCCCACATGCTTCCGCAGACGGTGAGCGGGAAACCCGATGACCCCGGTCACAACCTTTTGCGATCAGCGTACCATCCATGGCTGCATTTGGTTCTCGCCGACACCATCGATCGAAGTGCAAACAACACCCCGTGGAGTTCTTTTACTGTGAGATGCTTTGTCGTGTATAAATCCACAGAATGGCATCGCATGAACATGATTGGATGGATCACGTGGGAAGTGAACCCATCCGAAGATGGCCACGAATGGGCCACAATGGTCATCTCTTCGCCCTGACGCTGCGCTGCTCCAACGACGAGGCCGTCGATCTTCAAACGATTGGCCGCCGCGCAGCCTGAACACCCCCGATCTCCGTGAAAGCGTCGCCCGTTCCGTCAACAACCGCGGCAACGCCCTGTCGGAGCTCGATCCCACCAGAATCTCGTTTCCACCGCTGCCGACCACGTCCCAAATGCGAGCGCCGGCAGCTAGCAAGTCCGGTGGCCGGCCACACCCGTCTAAAGGTCGACCACGACCCCCGTCGTCGCTGGTGCCGACCCGCCCGACTTACCGGCGCTTCGCGCGCTATAGATCGTTTGAATCTCTCTATCGCTCAGCGCGCGGACGTAGATCGAAAGCTCGTCGATCGAACCGGTGAAGCCCCAGGTGCCCGGTGACGACGGCGTTGTCCTCCGCCTCGTACAAGCTCACGATCCAAGATGGCGTAGCGGTATCGAGGCGCTACTCATGATCGCTCAAGAAACGTGGAAGCAATTCTAGCCCTTGGCACTACTGTGTACTGCGGGTTTACAGTCGTTTTGGTAAACTGATCATGAAAGCCGGGCGGGGGTGCCAGGTCGACGAAACGGCTGTTTTCGACTTGCCGGAGAGGCCTAACCCATGAGCACTGCCGAAGCGACGGAACTGAAGGACGTGCTGAAACGAGTCAAGGCTTGGCCGACGACATTGCAGATCACGCTGGCGCACAAGATCCTTGAGTCTCTGGATAATGCGGACGCGCCACCGGCAGCCGCCCCCGCGAAGGAGCGCGGGTTAACAGCGGCGGAAATCCAGGGCCTGCTCAAGACCGACCGGCCCCCTCCCGATGACGAAACGGTCGAACGCTGGATCGACGAGCATCGGATAGAGAAATACGGCCGGTGACTGTTTTGCTCGATCTGAACGTCGTACTGGATGCCCTCCTTGCACGAGAACCCTGGAGGGCCGAAGCCGATGCGATCTGGGACGCGAACCAGGTCGGGCGGGTCGACGCCCGAATTTCTGCCGCCGCGCTACCAACCCTCTTTTATGTCATTCGCAAGCAGGCCGACTTGGGACGCGCGCACATCGCGGTGACGAATTGCCTCCGATCGCTGGGAATCGTATCCGTCGATCGGACGACACTGGAAATGGCCGCCACGTTGAACGGTTCCGACTTCGAGGACAATCTGCACATCGCCTGCGCCGTGCAAGCCAGCCTCGACGCCATCGTCACGCGCAACCGCAAGGATTTCGCCGGTTCCCCAGCACCGGTCCTGACTCCAGCCGAACTCCTCGCCCTGCTTGCTCGGGGCCCCGAAGCCTGACTCCGATTGCGACTGCCGAATTCAACACCCCCCCAGAGGCGAGGCCGAATACCCGCGGCCATGAGTTCAGGTCGCAGCCGCCCTGTCGAAGTCACGGGGCTGATTCGGGGTGACGACGGCCATTTCCCTCCCTCATGGGGTTCGCTCATGGGAGGCGCCGGGATCTGGCGACGCAGGGTCAGATCCGCTAACCTGAGCCCCATCCGACATCTTACTGTCCGACGAGCTCCTGCCCGGAGGACCCACATGTCCTCTCCCGAACCACAGCCCCCAGGCCCGAGGCACCCCGGCGCGGAGGACGGCGCCTCGCTCATCGCAGGTGGAGAGCCACCTGGCTGCGACCCGTGGTCCGATCTGGGGCACTGGTTCGAGCCTCGGTGGCTCTCGAAGGTGGTCAGGTCTGACACATTGCCGTTCTACCTTGTCTCGTACTCCCCCTCGTTCTATCGGCCCTGCGGCATCATCGTCGTCGAGTGGCCGGAAGCGGCCGAGGTTTGCCTCGTAAAGTTCGTCGGGGAATTGACGGCTCGGGGCCGAGAACCAGCTCCTGAAGGAGGGATGGCCTCAGCAGGGCCCTCCCCCGTCTGACCTTGAGCGATGGGAGGAGACCGGGCGGGCGGATCGACAACAAATCGTCCGGTTCCACGAGCGCATCCCGGCGAGCATCCCCCTGCGGCCGGAGAACTCGGCGGGTCCCGGCTGCGACGGGATGACCGTCCGCTGCTGGTTCCGATGGGGCAACCGGATGGGGGCCACGGAAAGTTGGCAGGACCACGAGCCTGCGACCTTCCAACTGGCCAGGGCCGTTCACCGTCTGGCCACCGAGCTGCTCCGGGAGCCGACGAGCCTGGAGGCGCTTCGACAGATCGAGATGTTCTTGGCTTGACCGGAACGGCGATGGCGCAGCGTCGCGGCCGCCTCGGCGTCCGCGGCGGGGGCGTACACGTGCGTCACGCGCTGTGTGCGTCGCGCGTTCTTGCTGAGTGAAGGCCCGATCAACCGCAGAGAATGGATCGAACAACGCCTCCAAGAACTTGCGGATATTTTCTCGCTCTCTGCCGCCGGGTTCTCGGTCATGGACAACCATCTGCATGTACTGGTACGCCTCGACCCCGACCTGGCCAAAGATTGACCTGCTCCTGGTCGAATACACCGGAAGGTTGTTCCGCGACGGCAAATCCACCGAGCCGCTCACAGTCCTGAGACCACCCGCCACCCATCACCCGCCACTCGCCACCCCAAATGCAATCTCCGCCGAGCTCGCGGGAATCCTCGAACGACTCGGCTCCAGCGCCGAGCGCTGGTGGGCCCGGCTCGAGAAGCTCACCAAAGGCCGGCTCCTTGGCCGATACTTCGCCGCCAGCCGCGCGCCTGCGCGAAGTCGCAACTCGGTTAGGCGTCCACCACCCGGCCAACCTCGCCGGCTGCCCGGCCCGATAAACAACGATTCCCGGCAACCCACGCAGCGCTCATCACACACCCAGGGTCACTTTCAGCGCGCGGAACGCGACCCCTGGCGACCGCTGCGTGCCCGGGCGCCTTGCCGTCGCTGCCGTTTTGGAAGCGTCGCTCCGTTCTGGTCGGAACTTGATTCCCCGTCCTCATCACTCTCTTCGCCCTCTTCCTCCTGGTCGCCCTCAACCCCATCTCTCGACCCCAGCCACGACGTGACCTGGTCCCGCGCCGCGTTCGCACCGTCGGCAATGCCGTGCACGAGTGCGTTCTCCCTCGGCACCGCGCGCCTATCAGCAACACGGGGAAGATCATTCCATACGACACGCCATACGAAGTCGTGTACATCGCCCGGCTGAGAAAGCTCCCAGCAGCGGGGATCATGTCGGAAGTCTCCGTTCTGACCGCCAGCAATGCGTTCCGAGCCTTACGCCCAGCGCCACGAGCTGTGTCCGAGCCGTTGGCCGATGTCCTGTGAACGTGATTCCGCATGGGGGTGCCTTCCTTCGGTCACTTCAAGGTCTTTGCCCTCACGAGGCCGTCCGCGCGGACGATCCTCTCGAGAGTCCCCGGGCCGGATTCGAGGCGCAGCCCGATGGAGCCTATCCCACGCCTTTTCAATACCGAATTCTCCGCCTGGGTATCAAACGTGCTTGCAATTGCCCTGCCAATCCCAGGCTTGTCCACGGGGTCAGCCAAGTTGGCAGTACTTCAGCCCTTGGCACTACACTCACCCCAGCAACCCCTCGCCCACGAACATCGCTCGAACCTTATCCGAGTCGTCTGGAGCGAGAGTGTCGATCCGTAGCTGTCCAGCCCGCCCGTCCTCCAACTTCAGCGTGTAGATGCCTCCAGCCGCCACGTCCTTCTCTGATTTGACCAGGAGGTAGCCAGACCAGTTCGAGGTTACATCAACCTCCGATTGGTAGTCGATGTAGACGTTTGCGGGATCGAGACAGACCTTCTCCCCCTGGAAGAGCTTTCCTCGGAAGTGATGCATCTCCGTTCTCCTCACAATGGATTCTGATCAACCTGATACCGTGCGACGACCGCGGTCACATTGTCGGACCCGCCTCCGCGGAGGGCCAGGTCCACGAGGTGCGCGCAGGCGTCTTCGGGATCGGGGTGATGCCGGAGGGCCTCGGCGATTGCGTCGTCGCTAACGGGCTCGGTCAGGCCGTCGGTGCAGAACAGCAGCGTGTCGCCGTCGAGCACCGCGAGCTTGTGGACCTCGGCAAAGACACCCTCGCGGTCACCGCCGATGACGTTGGTCACGACGTTGCGCCACTTGTGCCGCTTGGCATCCTCCGTCGAAATCGCGCCGCCGTCGATCAAGCGTTGGACGAGCGTGTGGTCGCTGGTCAACTGCTCGAGTACACCCTCGCGGAACAGGTACGCGCGTGAGTCCCCCGCGTGGACGATGTACAGGTCGTTGGCGACGCTATAGGCCATCGTCAGGGTAGTCGCCATGCCCTGGAGGACGGGGTTGGTCCGGGCGCGCTCGATCACGGTCCGATCAGCGCGTTCGAGGCTTTGGCGAAGCTCGGCAAGAAGGGAGTGCTCGTCGTGGCCGCTGAAGTGGAGGAACCATTTGAGCGTGTTCAGCACGAACGATTCCATGTTCTCAACCGCCAGGGCGCTGGCACGTTCACCGCCCGCGGCGCCCCCCACGCCGTCAGCGACCACGATCAGGAATCCCTCTTCGTCGGAGAACAACGACCTGTCCCGTCCTTGCAGGCTGGTCTTGTATACCTGCATTGACTTGGAGAGCCCGGCGACCAGGAAATGATCCTCGTTGGTGACGCGGACTTTGCCCGTGTCGGTCAGGGCGCCGAACCTGATCCGTACCCGAGGCGGATCGGGCTCGGGGGTAGCCGGATGCTCATCGGTCGAGTCGTCGAGCGTGGGACGAGCATCCTGGAGCGGCATCGTCGTGGTCCTCTGTCTTTGGGAAGTCTCAACCTTTTTATACAAAAGAACGTAAAAGAATTCACTTGCTATTTGCGCTCAGCTTGTCAAAATAAAAGTGAAACACGAGCCCATGTCAACTGGCTGTCGGCTCCGATAAAAACCTGATTAGATGTCGTCGGACGACTAGACTGAGGGCAACCCGGCCGCGCCGGGGGGCTCGTTGACGAGTAAGCCGGCGTGGTCGAATGCCTGAGGGTGTTCGACCACGCCGGTTTTTTTTTGCGGATTCGATCCAGCATAGATGGTCGGAGGGCCCGACATTTGCATCTCACGGGTAAATAGGCACGTCGGAACTGGCGGTGGGCCGTGCGGCCCACCATCATCGGGCCACCGGCGTGTGTTCCCCCGCTGGATCAGAGAGTTTCTCCCAGCTTCCATTGGTGGTCGTAGGTTACATTCCCCGTGGTTACTGAGAAAGGTGATCTTCCATGAAGGCTTCAGTCGCTGGCTCACTGGTTCTGCTGGGGTTCGCCCTCGCCGGCTGCACTCAGAGCACGCCGGGCGGACCGGGAGTAACCAACCCGCCACACAAGCAGCCCGTGTACGGAGAGACTGACAACACGTTCAGTCTCAGCGTGCCGCATATGTCGACGCCCCTTCATCAGGGAGAGACGAAAGAAGCCGCGATCGGTATCGCTCGCGGCAAGAATTTCGACGGAGACGTCGAGCTCACTTTTGCCGAGGGCCCGAAAGGAGTAACTCTCGCTTCCGCCAGCCCGATTATCAAGCACGGGGACTCCGAAGCGAAGGTCACGCTCAAAGCCGCGGCCGACGCCTCATTGGGTGAATTCACGATCAAGGTCATAGGTCACCCGACAACGGGCGCCGACGCCAAGAGCGAGTTCAAGGTCAACGTGAGCAAGAAATAGTGAGACATGTTCATTCCAGTGTACTTGTGGCCCGAGGCGGTGTTCATGAATGCCGCGCTCTGGCTTGACAAGCTGGAACAGGCAGATCCATCGTATCTGCTGCTTCTGGTGCTCGCTGGAACAAGCGTGCTGGCGGGCATCTTGCACCGGATCGGGCTGATTGCCGCGGTCTTGCGCGGCGTCGGCCTTGTTGTGAAAGGAGCCATCCAGGGGGGCTTTCTGCTCTGGGAGCGTCTGCTAGGGTGGGCTTCGTGGCCGGTGTTCTTGGGGATCGTCGTCGTTTTTCTCGTTGCGGGCGGGCTGGCCGGGAGCCTGTGGCCCGGTTTGAGGGTCCTGTTCGGCCTGCCCCCAATGTTCATGGGGATCACCGCTTGCCTGGCTTACATGTTCATCGACCTGGAACGGAACGAGGTCGAGCGGGGTTACAAGGCGGTCCATAACCCGCTCAAGGGCCAGGGGCTGGCACTGAACCTCGAACTATACGGCAGGCATCTCCGTCTGCCTTTATTGGGATGCGCGACCGTTGCTTTGATCGGCGGGTTCGCCCTGCTGAACCAAGGCCTCTATGAATCGATCGGGCGAGACTGGTATCAGGTTGCCAACGTACTGAGGGTGCCGGCATATGTCGACTTCGTGGCTTACGCTCTCGCGCAAACCCTGGGCATCGTGGACGTGCTTGACCTGTTCAAGTCACACCATATCTTGGGGGCCGCATCCGTTCGCGTGGCCACCTGGCCGGCACAAGCGCTGCTCGCCGGGTTCAAACTGTTCTTCACGATGGTCTTGCTCCATCAGATCTTCGCATCCCTGCGACAGGGAAAACTGCTAGCCGAAACGATCACCGATTTCTGGAGTCCGCACGAGCCGATCCACGACCGGGCTCGGAATGCGTTACCGAGTTACGGTGCACTGGCGATCGGCCCACTGCTGGGGTCGCTGCGCCTGGTGCCGACGCTGACGAAGGAGCAGCGGGACCGGCTGCCGCTCATCCTGGAAACGATTGGTCCCTCCATAATCCCCGCCCTGGTCCGTGACTTGCGCGACCGGCACGCGCACGTCCGTGCAATCGTCGCTGCTGCGCTGGGCCGGCTCCACGCCGTGAAAGCGTTGCCAGTACTGGCCGCACTCATTCGAGACCCCAGCGAGATGGTGCGGCAAAGCGTGATCGAAGCGCTCGGGGTCCTCGGCAGCCTGCGGGCCGTATCGGCGCACTCCATGCGCGCCCGTCGTCGGGTCCGAGTCGCGAGAGTGGGAAGGATCTGGCTGTTCTTTCAGAAACGGAACCAATTCGCGCAATCACCAAAGCACGACCCCGTCGAGTTCGCCGTGGCGACGCTTCAGGCGGCCCTGGCCGACGACTCGACGGCGGTGCGGATCCAGGCCGTCACGGCGCTGGGTCGGATCGGGCCGGCAGCGGCGGCGGCGGGGCCGCTACTGATCGCATTGTTGAACGAGTCGGACGAAACGATTCGCTGCCACGCGGCCACGGCACTTGGCGAGGTCCGCGGGTCCCCGCAGGCTACCACCGCCGCACTCGTCCAGATGCTGAAGGACTCGAGTGCGCCCGTCAAGATCTCGGCGACGCGGGCCCTGGGAGTGATGGGGAAGGACGCGGCTCCGGCGGTCCCGGCGCTTGTGCCGCTTTTGCAGGATAGCGACGAGTCGGTACGCACGGCCGCTGCCGAAGCCATCGCGCACGTCGGGCCGCTGGATCACGCAGCCACGGACGCGTTGGTTCTAGGTCTGAACAGCCCGGACAATGTTGTGCGCGCTCAGACGGCCGAGGCTCTCGGGACCATTGGCGCCGCGGCCGATGACGCTGCCCCTGCTCTGGTCCACGCGATGGCCGACGACAACGACCGGGTGCGAGCCATGGCCGTAGAGGCGCTCGGCAAGATCGGCGAATGCGCGGCTCTTGTTGCTGTTCCCGGTCTGATGCGAGCCCTACGAGACCAAGACAACGTGGTGAGTGCCCTGGCGGCGGAAGCCCTGGGCGAGATGGGAGAATCCGCCGACGGGGCAATTCCTGCCCTGGTCGATTCCCTGAGCCACGTGAATGCAGTTGTGCGCCGAAACGCGGCCGAGGCGCTCGGCAGAATGGGGGGTACAGCGGCCGCCGCGCGGCCCGCACTCGAGAGAATAATTCACGACGAGGACGGTGGCGTCCGTAGCGAGGCCATTCGTGCCTTGGGTGCGCTGGGCATGCCGACTCGGCGATTGACACCGATGGTCGTGGCGGCGTTCCGGGATCCCGACCCTCTGGTTCGAGCCGCCGCGGTCCAGTCCTTGGGCCAGTGGGGCGAGCCGAGCGAAGCAGACCTGGAAGGCCTGATTTGCCTCCTCGACGACGCGAATGATCAGGTCAAAGTTGAGGTAACCAAGGTGTTGCCGAAGCTTGCGGGTGCAAGGCCGGCAGTCATCGAAGGCTTGTGCCGCCGGCTGCTGGAAGATGACAGCGACTGGGTTCAGGTCTACTCTGCCCTGGCCCTTGGCCAGCTTGGTGGGGCCGCCGGCGCCGCCGGAGGGCCTCTGCTCCACGCCGTTCAGAACGGGGTCGAAAGTGTTCGCCAACAGGCCATGCGAGCGATCGCAAAGATTCAACCACCCGAGACGCCGGAGGCGCTTGCCGCCGGCCTGAAGGATGCCTGCGGCAACGTGCGGATGTTGGCCTCGGCAGGCTGGATGAACGCGACGGCCATAGAGGAACAAGCCATCTCCGCGCTCGTCGAAGCCTTGGGCGACCCGGAGGTTCGGGTACGCGCGAACTGCGCCCACGCCTTGGCCCGGCTCGACGCCATTCCAGCGGCGGCCATCCCCTCACTCGTCGAGTGCACGTTTGATGCCGACGATGGCCTGCGAATGAACGCTGCGATGGCGCTATCTCTGGCTCCTACCGGCACGGTGTCGGAGGTAATGCAGCGCCTTGTCGCGGATCCGAACTCGCGTGTGCGTTTGATTGCCGCGAGATCGCTTCTCTCCGCGGAATCGAGCGACCCGAGCGCGGCCGCCGTCCTTCGAGAAGCCCTGGAAGACCCTGCTCTGCGAGTCCGCGCCGCGGCGCACGAGCTGGTGGAATCCCTCGGTGCATCGGGTGCGGCCCTTGCCCTGGGTTTGAGGAATGGCGAAGAATCCCGCGAAGATTCCTCGGTCGCGGTAAGCCCCGAATAGCGTTATCAAACTCCTGAACGGAGTTCACGGGCTTCAGCCCTTGGCACTACACTTGATCCGCGTGCAAACTCCGCCGATGATGGTGCAAACCATCCGTGCGTTCCCACCCATATTCCAGCCTCCCCTTTTTTCAAACCATCGAGCTCTGAGAGAACGACATCATGCGCCAGCCAATTTCACTCGTCTTGTTCGCCGGACTCATCACGGGTTCCGCCTTCGGCGACGATCGCAAAGCCGCCGTGCAACCGGCCAACTCGCGCGACGGCTTCACCACGCTCTTCAACGGCAACGATTTCACCGGCTGGCATGGCCTGAAGACGATGGATCCGCGCCAGTTCGAAGCACTCGCCGCGGAAGAGAAATCCAAGGTGCTCGCCGAGGGTGCCGACGACATGACGAAACACTGGAAGGTTCAAGACGGCGTAATCGTCAATGATGGCCAGGGTGTCTATCTCACCACTGACAAAGAATACGGCGACATCGAGATCCTGGTCGATTGGAAGATCGGACCGCAGGGCGATAGCGGCGTGTACCTGCGCGGGACGCCGCAGGTCCAGATCTGGGATTTCACCGAGCCGCGTTACGCGTCGATGGGCGCCGACAAGGGCTCTGGCGGTCTTTGGAACAACAGCCCGGGCGCACCGGGAAAAGATCCCCTGGTCCGCGCCGACAACCCCGTCGGCCAGTGGAACACATTCCGGATCATCCAGGTCGGCGCGCGCACAACGATCTACTTGAATGACAAGCTCATCGTCGACCACGCGCTGCTCGAGAACTACTGGAAGCGAAGCGTGCCGATCCCGGCCCGAGGCTCGATTCAGCTTCAAACCCACGATCATGAGCTCCTGTGGCGGAATATCTCAATTCGCGAGATCCCCCCCGACGAGGCCAACCAGATTCTGGCCAAGCACGGCAGCTCGGGCTTCCAGCCGATCTTGAACGGCCAGGACCTGACGGGTTGGGCCGGCCCGATCGAGAACTATGAAGTCAAAGACGGCGTCCTGCGCTGCAAGCCGAATGAAGGAGGAACCATTTATCTCAACAAGGAGTTGACCGATTTCATGGCCCGGGTTGAATTCAAGCTTCCGCCGGGCGGGAACAACGGCCTGGCGATCCGTTATCCCGGCAAAGGTGACACCGCCTATCACGGCATGTGCGAGCTGCAAGTTCTGGATGACGGTCACTCAAAGTACGCAGGATCTCTCGACGCCCGCCAGGCGCACGGCTCAGCCTACGGCATGGTCGCTGCCGCCCGCGGCTATCTGCGCCCAATCGGCCAGTGGAACTTCCAGGAGGTCACCGTCAAGGGATCCACGATCAAGGTCGAGTTAAACGGTACCGTCATCCTCGACACCGACCTGAGCAAGGTCAAGGAATTCATGTCCAACTCGCCCCATCCCGGCAAAGACCGGACTTCCGGCTTCTTCGGCTTCGCCGGCCACAACGACCCGGTCGAGTTCCGGAATGTGTCGATCAAGACACTGGACTGACTCGCCCGACCCTCAAATTCAACGGCCACACGACGTCGCGAACCCGTTCGGGATCGCCCCAAACTGCTTTGAGCTCATCGGCGATCAGCGCGAGCGGGTCCTCACCCACTTGCTTGCGATAGCGCTGAGTCGACGACCACGACCCAAAATAGCCCAATACATGGTCGAGATTCCAAGAGTGCACCATCTCGAACTGGGGTGGTGCAAGCTCGTCGAATGGGAACGGCAGCGTGCGATACCCTTCCTCGACAATCTTGCGCTCCGGCGGCCAGTACGGCCCCACGATGTCGGAATAAAGTCGGCGCACTATCCCATCAATCTCCGGGGTGATGTGGTGCATTTCGTAACACCAGACCGCCAGGAACCCGCCCGGCTTGGCAACCCGGCGCACCTCGCGGTAAAAGCTCGTGAGGTCGAACCAGTGCAGCGCCTGCGCGACCGTCACGAGGTCGGCCGACGTGTCTGCAAGAGGAACCTGATCCGCCGGCGCCACCAGATACCGCACCGTCGCCCGGCGCTCTGCCTGCTCAATCTGCTGCGCACTGAAATCCGTCGCGATAATGCTGGTGAAGTATCGAGCGAGCGGCACGGCCGCCTGCCCGTTGCCGGTTGCACAGTCCCACGCGAGATCATGCGCAGTGCAGAGCGACGCGAGGTATTCAAAAAGCGGCGCAGGATAGTTCGGCCGAAACTGCTGATAGCACGCGGCGTGTCCCGAAAAATGGTCCTTCTCTGTTTCGCTCATCGGGATGGGCTCCGTGTTGCCGCCGGGCTGTCGCTCGGCGCTTCGAGCGATCGCCTGAGCCGGGCAATGATCCGATCGGCGATATCGACGGCCACGAAATGCCCGCCGGGAACCAGGTGCGCCTCGCACAAGGGCAGTGATAAAGCCATCGCGCAAGCCATCGCCGGCGGAACGATATTATCGGAGAGGCCGTGCCAGAGGGTGATCATCTTGTCTTTGGGCAGGTCGCTGAGCGAGACGCCGTAATTGCGGTAGAGGGCAAGCTCATGCGCCATCGTGATCGGGCCCTCGCCGAGCGTGAAGACGTGGTGCAAGTCCTGCATGAAGAGGTCGTAGACGCTTTTCCGTTTGAACACAATTTGATCAGCGAGGGACCAGGTCATGATCAGGCGATCAAGCAATCCCTCGGGGTTGGCGCGGAAACGGTCGGCGGCTTTCTGGAATCCGCGGCGCGCGACGCTCGGCCATCGTGAGCCGATCGCAAGCGTGATCCTCCGTCGCCGGTCCATGCCGCGCAGCGCCCCGCGCAAATGGATCGGCCCCATACCGCTGATCACCGTCACGGTTTTCACCCGTTGTGCCAGGCGCGAGAGGGCCGCCAGGGCGTAAGGTGTTCCGCCGGAGATTCCGATCAGGCTGAACTCGTCGAAACCCAGGGCCGTTGCCACGTCTTCGACGTCGGTCACGCACTCGAGCGCGGTCTTGCGAGCGACGAACTCGGAGTGGCCCACACCGGGCCGGTTCGGCGCGATGATCCGGAGGCCGGCACGTCCCGCTTCGTCGGAGATGTAGGCTGCCTGATGATGCGATCCGATCAGCCCGTGGAAGAAAAAGACGGGATGTCCGGCGCGATCTCCGAACTCGGTGACCTCGAGCTTCCGGCCATCGCGCATGGGCAAGAGATGTTGGATCATGGGAATCGGTCAGAACGGAGGATCGTTCGCGTCTCCCGAAGATTCGGCTGGTTTCGCTCGGCTCCTTCGCACGACCATTCGCTCGGTGGTTGTCTGTCGCTTGATGTCGACCGTCGCCGAGCTCGCCTCGCCTGCCGCCGGTGGCAGGCTTTCCTCGTGCGCCACGGTTGCGGTGGCATCGAAGGGAGCGGTGATGGGACGTCCCTCGTCGTCGACCCCTGTTAATAGCGCCACCGATTGCTCGGCCTTTTCGAGCAGTCGATGGCAGATCGAGAGAAGCTGCACTCCCTTTTCATACTTGGAGAGCGCGGATGTCAGCTCCGGCTCGCCGCGCTCGAGGCTCGCCACGATCTGCTCGAGCTGCGCCAGAGATTGCTCGAAGTTCGGTTCTGTTTCGTCACCCATCGCGTGCGTTCGCCCTCGCTAGACGGAATCGGCATTTGTGTAGGGTGGGTGAAACCAACCAAGATCCCAGCATATAACGGTAAGTGTAACCCACCCGACGACAGACCTTTTCATGCACGTCACACTACATTCTCAACCCGGCTGGCGATGGATCCGGCGGCCAGTCGGGTGTGGATGAGATCGCCGGTTTTCACCTGGCTGCTATCCCGGATCAATGTGGTTCCATCGGCCTTGAGCGTGAGGCTGTAGCCGCGTGCGAGCACGCCGAGCGGGTTCAGCGCCTCGAGGCTGGCGGCCAGCCGTGAAACGCGATGCCGGCGGTTGAGGATATCACGTTCAAGCGCCAGCCGCGCGCGTTCGGCGAGGTCGACCAGGCGGATGCGCGCGTCCTTGAGCTGCGACGTGCCGGCTGTCCGCAGCCGCTCGGCGAGGCGGTCCAGGTGCATCAGCACTTCGCGAGCATCAGGCACGCACACTTCGCCTGCCTCGCTGGGCGTAAGAGCGCGCCGGTCGGCGGCCAGGTCGGCGAGCGTGACGTCAATCTCGTGCCCCACGGCCGAAACCACCGGGAGCCGCGATCCGGCGATCGCGCGAACGACGATTTCCTCGTTGAACGTCCACAAGTCTTCGATGCTTCCGCCACCCCGAGCGACGATGATGACGTCCACACCGGCTGTCTGGTTCGCCAGCGCGAGCGCGGCGGCCACCTCGAGGTCAGCGCCGGCGCCTTGCACGCGGGTGGGGGCGATGAGCACGCGAGTGGCTCGCCAGCGGCGGCCGATCACTTGAAGCACGTCGCGCACGGCCGCGCCGGAAGGGCTTGAGACGATCACAATCCCGCGTGGGAAGCGGGGCAGGGGCCTCTTCGCGCCGGGTCAAAAAGCCCCTCTTGCTGGAGACGCGCGAATCGCTGCCGAAACGCCAGCTCGAGTGCGCCGATTCCTTCGGGCTCGAGCACCTGGATCACGATCTGGTATTCGCCGCGCGGTGGATAAACTGTCACCCGCCCGAGCGCCCGCACCGAGAGCCCGTCGGTGAGATCAAACGTGACGCGCCGCGCGTCGTTCTTCCAGATGACCGCACGAATCGACGCGGAATCATCCTTGATCGTGAAATAAATATGTCCCGACCGCGGGCGGGTGACATTGGACACTTCGCCGTGGAGGGCGACTTCAGAGAAGTCGTTCTCGAGCGACCGTTTGATCCGCTCGGTGAGCTCGGCCACCGTCAGAAAGACCGGAGCAAAAGGATCTTCCGCCTGGGAGATTTTGAGTCGGGGCATGCGGGGCAATCGGAACCAGAGTGTTGAGCGAGGCCGTAAGTGATGAAACGCGAGTCCTCAGTATAATCGTCGGGCGACGAAATTCCTCCCCGCGATAGGAAGAATCGCGTATGATGGCTGAGGAAGAGCCGCAAGTCAAATGTCGACCGATGGAGGGCTTCACCATGGCCGTCTCGACCCAACCATCAAAGCCTGGCGAGCAGATTGATGACCCAGGCAACGGTGCCATCCCGCCGCTCGAGAACGGCGACCGGCTAACGCGCGCCGAGTTTGAGCGACGCTGGGATGCGATGCCGCAGCTCAAGAAGGCTGAATTGATCGATGGCGAGGTATTCATGCCCTCAGCAGTCCGATACGGCCAGCACAGTTACCCACATTCGCTATTCGGCACGTTGTTGGGGATCTATCACATCGAAACTCCGGGTGTGGAGGGCGGTGACAACGGCAGCATTCGTCTCGACGTCGATAACGAACCACAGCCCGACTCCTTCCTGATCATCCGGCCCGAGCGAGGCGGACAAGCCAGGATCTCTGCGGACGATTACATCGAAGGAGCGCCGGAGCTTGTCGCCGAGATCACCTCGAGCAGCGTCAGTTACGACCTGGGAAAGAAGTTGAACGTCTACCGGCGCTGCGGCGTGCGCGAATACATCGTGTGGCGGGTGCGTGACCGTGAGGTTGACTGGTTCGTCAACCGCGAGGGGAGCTTTGAGCGACTGGCGCCCTCAGCCGACGGCGTCTTGCGCAGCACGGTGTTTCCCGGGCTCTGGCTCGATCCCGCGGCCTTGGTGAAGGGGGAGATCGCATTGGTCAAGTCGGTCCTCGAGCAGGGCTTGAAGTCGCCCGAGCACGCCGACTTCGTGGCGCGACTGGAGCGAACAGGCACGGTCTGAACGCCCGCTAGCCCGGGTGATGGGGCAGTTCCGATTTCGGTGATCTGGGCCCGTCGCGCAGCTCAGGTGGTGTGATGTCGGACCCAGAAATCTCCAATTCGCCCAGTTCCGCTCGTCGTTTCACTCTGCGTCGTGCGATTCGCTTACTCCTTTTCATCGCGCTTGGCGTGGCTGGTTATGCTGCGTTCCAGCTCGTGCCGGGCTGGATTCAGGTTGTCTCCGGTCGCGAGACGGCACTGCTGCGCAGACAGGCGGCTATCTTTTTCGTTGACGCGCTTTTGATCGCTTATCCTCTCACGCTGATCGTGGCGTTCCTGGGTGCGCTCGTGCTGGTCGCTCTGAGAGCGCGAACTCGATCTGCGAGGCAGAGGTCTGCGCGTCCGGATGGGCGGAAGAGCTTCTTGCAGGCTAGGCTGCTTTTGCTTTGCTGCTCGACATTGCTTGCACTCGGCCTTTTCGAGGCCGGCGCCGCTGGCTGGCGGGCGCGGCTGAACCGGAGCCCCGATCTGCCGGCGGTCGCCGTGCTGCCTGAACCAGCCGGTGAGGGTGATCGGCTCGGTTCCGAGGGAACAACTCCCGCGCTACCGAGCCGATTCCAGGGCCGAGAAGCGAACTCGAACGGCGCGGCTCGGCCGTTGCGAATGCTCGTGATCGGCGAGTCGAGCGCCCGCGGCGAGCCTTACCACCCCTGGCTCTCGGTCGCTCAGATCATTGCATGGCGCATGGAGAAAGTCTTTCCGGGCAGCGCGATTGAAGTCGATATGTGGGCCGAGGGCGGGGCGACCCTCACGATGATGCACCAGAAACTCGACGGGCTGAACTATCGTCCGGACGCCCTGATGGTGTACGTCGGGCACAACGAATTCCAGGGGCGCTACGCCTGGATGCGAGACGTCGCGCACTATCTCGACGACGACCCGGTGCCGCTGCGCGTCGCCCGCCTGTCGGGAATCGCTTCCATTCTCGAGTTCTCGCCACTCTTGCAATTGCTTGGCGAGACCCGCGAGCGGCAACGGCTCGACTCGCTGCCGCCGCGCGTTGTCACGCGGGAGCTGGTCGATCGCCCTGTCTGCACCGCCGCCGAATTCCAGGCGATCACCGACGACTTCGAGCGCCGGCTGGAATCGATCGCCGTTTACTGCGAGTCGATCGGGACCCTGCCGATTTACGTCATCCCGCCCGGCAATGATGCCGGCTTCGATCCGAGCCGCTCGGTACTGGCGCCGGAGACGCCTCGGGCCGAGCGCGACGCTTTTGCCAGAGAAGTCGCCCACGCCCGAGCGGTTGAAGAGAAAGAACCCGCCGCAGCGCGGCGGATCTACCGCGAGCTGGTGAACCGCCATCCCGAGTTCGCCGAGACACACTACCGTCTCGCCAGGCTCCTCGAGCAAACCGGGCTCTGGGACGAAGCCAGGGAGCACTACATCAAAGCGCGAGAGCATGATGGAATGCCTCTGCGTTGTCCGGAGCCGCTTCGGCAGGCGTATCGTAACGTCGCGGCGAGGCACCCTTCGGTGGTCCTGGTCGACGGGCCGAAAGTGCTCGAGTCGAGAAGCCGGCACGGGATCGTTGGCGGCCAGTTCTTCCACGATGCCCAGCATCCCAATCTTCAGGGCTACGCCGCGCTGGCCGAGGACCTGATGAATCAACTCGCCGGGCGCCGCGCCTTTTCGTGGCCGGCGGGAACGCCGGTACCGGTGGTCACCGCCGAGATGTGTGCTCGCCATTTCGGCATCGACGCGAAGCGGTGGGCGCAGATTGCGTCGCGAGACGCCGGGTTCTTCCGCGCCGCCGCTTATGTCCGTTACGATCCCAAGTTCCGCAACGAGCGTGCTTCGGAATATCGGCGAGCCGCCGCGGCGATCCGAGCAGGGCGAGCCCCGGCCGATGCCGGCATACCCGGTTGGCCCTTGCCCCCGCCACTATCGACATCGCACCGAATTCCGGAGAGGATGAACGGAGAGCCGTAGAGTCTTCGACCGTCTGATGTCTTCGCCGCGCGCGTCTCGGATCGCCGGACGGAGCCGGCTCCTACACGAACGGGCGACGTCGTGCCTTTTGGAGGGGACTCTGTCCCCCGATCTTCGCCCTTGCGGCTCTGCCGCTTTGCGAGAACGTTGCCGAAAAGTCGGCCCGAACCACACCATCTGGCGCGAGACCAATCGCTATGTCTCTCGTGCCACTCGGATGCGCTTGGTCCCGCCTAACGTTGGCCGCGTGTCGCGGATCGGTTTAGTGCTCAGGACCAAGCGGCGGCCGACCGCGGCGCCATAACGCCACAACGTGTCGAGCGTCGGATTCTTGTTGTGTCCATTCTCCAGGCGGGAGAGCGCTGGCTGGTCGATGCCACATCGCCGGGACACCTCAGCCAGGGTGAGTCCCGCCGCCTCGCGAGCCCGCTTGATCTCCTCGATGAATGGGCGCAATTCGCGATACTCGCCGTGGATGTCGAAACTCGCCCCCTCGCCGCTCGCGATCAATTCTTCGGGAGAAGGATGCCAGTTTCGGAACATGTCACGCGTAGCTCGGTGGCGGGCCCGATCCTCGGCGTTCCATTGGATCTTGGGTCGATCCTTATCCCCTTTGTCATTACTGTTGCTCATCGCTTTCTCCTCGGTTTTCTGGGACCGGGCGGCGGGACTTCGTAGGCCGTTATCGGGTAGACGGTGAAAGGGTCGTCGGACACCCACTCAAAGACGACCGTCAGGTACTTGCCGCCTGCCGTTCAGCCGAACGCCACAGGCTGACCACTGCTCCGGCTCTGCGTCGCAGTTTCGTAATTCCCCGACACGACCTCTTCGCGGGTGACACCATGGCCTTCGACGCAGATGTGCCAGTAATTCCCCTCCACGTCATCTTCGAGGTCCCAAATGAAAGCCACTCGGCCCATGACCGTCCCCCCCCCCGAGTCTTGTAATATAATACAAGATGGACGGTAATGGGTCAAGAGCAGGTTTCAGCGACGTTGATCTAAACAATCTGTCAAAAGACGCAAACGACTCAACTGAGGGGCGAAGCTCGCGAACGACGCAAAAGGCACGCGGGCCTGTGGAAAAGCATCGACTCCAAGTTCAACTTGTGTTCTTGCGAGGACAGATTGCAGACAACGGGCACCGCTCATGATCTGGGTTGATCGCAGCGCACCAGCGACGCCCGATTTCCCAACTCCCGAGATCAAGAGCCGCCGGATACGATTGATTCAGTTGCGCGCGGCCTCAACTGATCGGCCGGCACGATCCATCAGGCCCGTTCGATAGAAGACGCGTTCGACATGCACGTCAGGCTTGACGTCGATGTGGCATAGGTCCTCGAGGCGAAACTCCACGTCGAGATAGCGATGTAATAGGTTCACCGTCATGTTCGCGATCGTGTCCACGCCTCGTATTCTCCGGAGCGTACGAATGATGTCTCGGGGCGAGCGCCCTTCCCAGAGCGATTCTGGCCTGCCCCCGAAATCTCGTGCAATGATCTCCGCCAGTTCTGAAACCGTGTTCGGAGCCTCATGCATGTATCTCGGTTTCTGCGGCAATCGTTCCAGAGCGTTTCGAATCACCTCTAATGACATCTCGGCGATCCGCACAGGGTCAAGGTGACCGAGCTCCCTTTTCAGGTAATAAGGAATCCTCCCGATGATTTCTGATTGCATCCCGCGATCCAAGCAACAGGCTAGCAGGAAAGCAAATCCATCGGAGTACAGAAGGTCATCAGCGGCCGTCAATTCGCGACGCCTTGGACGTGTGAAAAAAAAGTTCCCGGCGTAAGAGCCCAAATTGTCGGACACTTTGTTTGTAGGACAGGCTACGCGGTTTCTTCAGAAGAAAGATGACCGCGCGAGCTAACTGGCGTTCCGCGAATCCGGAACGGCGACGCAACCGGGCATACCACAAATCCAGTGCCACGTGCCACTCGCCTCATACTCGTCATCGTGCGATGCGTTTCAGCGCCGGCTCGCTATGGACGACCTGCGCCTCGACGGCCGGTGGCCGGGTGCCGGGGGCGAGACGTAACATGGCCAGCCCAGGTGGGCGACCGCGTCGACGGGTGAGGCCTCGATGCGCGCTTCGAGTTGCTTCAGGTAGTCGGCGACGGCCGATTCCTCCTCGCCGGCGTGTAAGTGGCCGATGGCTTCGAGCTCGAGCGCGAACCGGCCACCGGGCAAATGCGTGCAGAACACGAGGAAAACCGGCGCACTTGTTAAAACGGCCAGCTCGGTCCAGATGGCGAGAAAGCGTTGAGGACGGCCCAGCAGCCTGCCGGCGCAGGTATTGGGGCCGTTCCAGGGGATGTCGCCGTTCAGGTAGATCGCCATGCCATCGCGCAGCGCGGCCCGGGCCCGGAAGACGCGCTCGACGGCCACCGCCCGGGACAGATCGCGGCGCAGGAACATCTCGGCTTGGGGGTGTCGCCCGCCGGCGTCGAACCGCCGATTCAGCTCGCCCGAAACGTGCCTGGGACGTTGAACCAGGAGCCTCACGGCAACACCGCGGCGAAACAGCCAGTGCACGCCGGCGATGTGGGCTCCAAGATGGCTGCCGACCAGGATCGCGCCTCGTCCGTCAGCAAGCGTCGCGCTTAACCGCTCGTAGCCGCACACGTCAAATCGGCGCAAGACAGCTTCGTCGGTCTGCCGATCGAGCGGATAGTCGCGGGCCAGGAACCTGGCGGTGTTGGCTGCCAGCGCCGGCCAGGTCGTCTCGATCGACCACTCGGCGTCGAGCGCACGCTTCACTCGCTTGAGCGAGGCGCAGACTCCCTACGGCGCCGTGGCCGAACGGCCATGACCAGCCGTCCCAGCAAACCGAGGATCGCGTCGCCGCGTGTCGCGCCCAGCATTCGCAGCGCGGGCAGGAGCAGGTCGTAAAAAACGAACTTCCACGAGAACACGTGGCGCATCCGCGTCGTGCTCAGCGAGAGTCGTCGTTTTTGCGGCGTGTCGAATCGCCTCACGGGCGTAGTCCTTCCAGGGCAGCCAAGGATCTCAATCGCTGGTAATCAACCTTGTCGGTCGAGGTTCTCGGCAGATCGTCCAGAAAGGTGAACGTATCCGGAATCATGTAAGCTGGCAGATAGCTCATGCAATGGCGTTTCATGGCAATGATCGACTTCTTCTGATCGGGCTTGAGCGCGACAAACGCGGCGATCGAGATGCCAACCTCGTCGGCCTGGGCAACCACTCCGGCGCGATCGACTCCGTCGTGCCGGTAGAGCGCCGACTCGATCTCGCCGAGCTCGATCCGGTAGCCTCGCTTCTTCACCATCCGGTCGCGCCGGCCGTGGAAGAGGAAACACCCGCCCCCGTCGTCGCATACAAGATCGCCGGTGCGATACCAGCGGGTCTTGCCATATGTGAAAAAGACGGCCGACGTGAGCTCCGGCTGGCCGAAGTAACCGCGCATCACGCCCGGTCCGGCAATCACGAGCTCGCCCAGCGAGCCCGGAGCCACGTCGCGGCCCTGCTCGTCAACCACCCGCGCCTCAAGTGGCGGGCAGACCCTGCCGATCGGGAAGGGAACCGTGCGATCGGCCGGAATCGTCGCAGGTATGGGGTACGCGGTGCACACGTTGGTCTCGGTCGGGCCGTAGAGGTTCCAGAGCGAGGCTTCCGGCCAGAGCCCGCGAAGCTGCTTGAGCGCTGCAATCGGAAAGACCTCGCCCGCAAAAAGCACCAGCCGCGGCGAGTGCATGCCCGGGCGATCGAGCCGCCCTTGCTGCGCCAGGAGTGCAAGAATTGTGGGAGCCGAGTACCAGACGCTGATTTTCGCCTGGGCGATGAAATCGCCCAGTGCGGCGGGATCTTTTCCCAGTGACTCACCCAGGAGCACGAGCGTCGCGGCTGCCTGGCAAGCAACGAAGAGGTCGAATATCGAGAGGTCGAACTGGAACGGGGCATGCGACGCGAAGCGATCGCCCGAGAGCCACGGCCCAAGCGCACTCGAGCACCAGTCAATAAATGTAAATGCATTCACGTGTGAGAGCATCACGCCCTTGGGCACGCCCGTCGATCCCGACGTGAAGAGGATGTAGGCGAGGTCGTCGCCGTCGCGGTCGCGCGAGGCGGCGCTCGATGCCGATGGCCGCTCGGAGACAACTTCGCTATAGGGAGCGTCTTCTGCTCCGATGGCACCTGCCGCGGCGCCGCACTCATCCTGGACGACGATCAACCGTGGGAAGGGCTTGGCGCTCGGCCAGGCCGCGCGAAAAGACGGCACCAGCGTGGCCGAGATCACGGCGGCCTTTGCGTCGCTTGCGGCGAGGATCGCGGCGGCACGGATGGCAGGCCCCGTGGGATCGACCGGTACGTATGCTGCTCCCGAGCGGAGGATGCCGTGAATCGCAGTAACGGCTTCAAGACTCTTGGGAAGCCAGAGGCCGACGCGATCTCCGCGGTCGATGCCCCAGCGGGTGAGCTGGATGGAGAGCGCGGCGGAGGCGCGCTCGAGCTCGGCGTAGCTCAAACAGCGGCCGTTCTGGTCCAGAACGGCGGTGTGGTCGGGCCGCGCGGCGGCCGCTTGTTCGAGCAACTGGCTCAGGTGCCGGGTTACCATACGCGTGTGATCCGCCTCTCATTGCGGTATGAATACATCATCCTTTTCGCACACGACGATCTTGTCGAGCCTGGGCAGGTCCCTTGCACATCGAGGGACCAGGGCTCCGGCGCGCGTCACGGCGTCGTCGCGCGTGCCCTGGGCCAGGGCTTGATCGGACGCCGATCGGTTTATTCGCGGTGGTTCATCCCGCGGAAACAGCAAGCGATAAACGTCCTGATCCTTGACGAGCGCACGCGCCAAGGCCAGGAACAGCCGGTGGTGCCCGAGCACGTTGGGATGGTCGTCCCAGGCGGCGATCTCGAGCTTGGCCGGGTCAATTTGATCGAATGTATCCGAAAGATCGAAGACGGTGATCCCCTGATGAGCGGCCAGGGCTTTGAGCCGCGCCACCGGCTCGATGCGCAGGGACGGTACGTCGGCCTTGCCCACTCGCGGTATGATCACCATCACGAGGGGAATGCCCCGCCCGCGGCACTCGGAGGCGATCGCACCGAAGGTGAAGTCGTAGAGCCACCAGTAAACCGTCCGCAGCTTCCTCTTGACCCGATCCTTGTTGAGCAGGTCTCCGTCGCGGTCAAGCTGCAGGTCATCGGAATCGATATTTGCAAGCGTTTTGGCCTGGCTGATAAAATCATACTTGAGATCGACGTTCTTACGCAGCATGTCGCAGAGGTGAATCTCCATGAGCCGGAGATCGAGGGTTGTCGCCGAGTAGATGACCAGGTCTGGATCGAAGGCCATGACCTTGCGGCGCAGCACCTCGAGCCGTTGCATGGGGCTGTAAGCGGCCACCGCGAAGTTGAGCACCTCGAAACGCCGCGGGGGGGATGAATGTTGCATGCCGGCGTGGCGATCCAGCCACTGTTCGAGCTTGTTGATGTACGTCTCCTGGTAGCGCACGCCCCAGCCCATATCCATCGACGAGCCGAGAACGGCGATGCGCACGGTTCCTTCGGGCTTCGCCATCGAGATCGGGGCGTCGTGCATACCAAACGCATTGGTCAGGAACGGCTGGCCGAAGAGGTTGCGCGAAAGGAACGGTTTGAGCTCGAACTGGAGGAAGTCGTCGTCCAGGTAGGAGACCACGTCGGCTTCCCGGAAGCTCACCGAGCCCGTGGGCTTGCCCGTCAAGCGAACCGTCGAGTCGCTGCTCGATCCGTCAGGGCTGCCGATCAACGCATCGTAGTAGCTCCACGTGTGGTTTTCGCGCTCGGCGCGGTTCAGCTCGGGTGAGCGAGCGCTATCGACCGCGCCGCGAACTCGCTCCCAGCGCGCGGGCCACGGCAAGGTCGCCACCGCCAGCAAGGCGATCGACTGCACGATCCCGATCCGCGACCTGGCAACCCCGCCCATGTTGAATGTGCTCATCATGGCCGCCCTCCGCCTTCAGGAGCGAAGCTCGTTGCTTTGACCTGTTCATCGAGGCGCTCGGTGTCGGGCTCCTTGCTTCGAGCCAGCCGCCCAACGTTCTCCGAGGCGGTTGCCGTCTCCCAGATCCTTGCCACCTGGGGGATCGGCTCAAGCGCCTGATCGAGCCTCTGGGCTATGCGCGCATGGCCCAGGGCGTTGGGATGAAAGTCGTCGCGGTCGACCGTGAGGCGAGCCGGGTCGAGGTCGTCGAAGGCATCGGTCAAGTCGATCACGCCGGCGAACCCGGCTTTTCGAGCGGTCTCGATCAGGGCAGGCTTGCCCTCTGCATCGCCGCGCCGTCCGATCCGCGGTACGAGAACCCAGAAGACCGGCACGCCCCGCGCGCGACAATCGGCCGCCATGTATCGATAAACTCCCGCGAGGATCTCCCAGTGCCTGGGCTGGAGGCGCTCGCTTGTAATGATCGGGGCTGCCGAGCGGCTGCACACCTGCTGCTTTCAGAGCCGCACGGTAGATGGGGCAGTCCCAGCCAATGCCGCGCGCCAGCAGGAATCGTAGGCGGCGCTCGTCCCAGCCGATGTCCGCGGCGGTTGCCTCATAGATCACAAGGTCGGGTTCCATGGGCCAGCCGAGAAGGCCGAAGTGATACCAGCGCTGGCCCGGCGAATGCCCCGGCACCGCGCAGTTGATGAACTCGACTTTGCGTCCTGCAATGGCGCCGGCACGTTTGTCCCACAATTCCTCGAGGATCGATTCGAATCGATCCTCGGCGTTGACACCCCAGCCGGCGCCGATGGAGTCGCCGACCAAGGCCACGCGGAAGGTTCCGGGCGGCTTCTCGAGTGAATACTCGCGGTCGCGCATTCCTTGTGAATTGGTGCGCCAGTCGAGGCCGAATCGCGTCGTGGCGTCGTTCTTCTTGAGCACGACCTCGCGCAGGTCGTCCACTCGAACCACCAGCGGCGACTGATCGACGGGGATTGACCACGTGCTGCCCGAGCGCCACCGCACTCGCATCGTGGGCAGCTCGGCCAGGTCGTCCAGGCGACGGCCGCGGTCAAGCAGCGCTTCGTAATAGCCGTGCTCCATGCGCTCGAGGTCAGCACGGTTGAAGAGGTTGCTCTTCAAGCTGTCGCGGAGCGACGACGCCTTGAGACCGGCCAGCCGCTCGGGCACGATGCCGGACAGAAGAATGAGGACGACGACCAGCATCTGCCTGGTCATGCGCGAATCATGACCCATAGATCCCTCGATGAAACATGTCCAGCCAGGCCGAGAGACTGGGGCTGCACCACAAGGACCACAAGACCGTGACCGTGGCGAATGTTCCGGCGACTTTCAACGAGGAAATGGCGAGATGACGGCTCGAACGGACCACCCGGTCGCTCGCGGGGCGGGACCGGCTGCCGCGCGCGTCGAGCTGGACGTTCACAAGAACCAGGGCGCCCAAGATTCCCCAGAACAGCGCGTCCGTGACCGAGAACCCCCAACTTCCGCGCAGCCAGTACGACTGGTATGCGTGCAGGAGCCAGGTGGCCAGAAAGACGATCGAGGTCGCAATTGCCAGAGCCAGAGGCTGGGGCCATCGCTTGAGCTGGAAGACCACGGGATTAAAGAAAAGGCGGACCATGAAATCTTTCCAGTAGATGTTGATCCGTCGCCAGTAGTCGGTGAAGCTCTTCGCCAGCAGGTAGTGATGATGGGTCTGCGGAAGCTGAAAGCCGAAGAGATGCAGCATGCCGACGGCCATATGAAACTGGCCTGAGACCTGGAGGTAGAGCAGGTAGTTGCACACGAGGTAGGTGGCCAGGCTGACCGGGTCGTGCACCTTCGATGCCGGAATCAAGAAGTCGTGGTAGATCAAGCGGTAGCAGAGTAGGTGAATCGTGCCGCGGAACATCATCTCGAGCCCGCGCTCCTGCACGGCATGTACATCCTGGGCGAAGTAGCCGCGCTGCATCGTGCGGTAGTCGACGACCGGAAAGAGCATGAAACAGTAATTGGGCAGCAGGAAAAAGTAAGATAGCGTATCGACCAGGCCTTCCGGCTTCCGGGCGTGCTTGAGCTCATAAAGGTAGATCATCATCCGGAACATGAAGATCGACGCGACGATCGCCCAGACGGCGTCGGGAATAACCGCGTTTGCCAGTCCAGGCCGTGCGATCGTGCAGGCCATGGCGATCGCGGCAACGATCGCGGCGCGGGCAGACCACCTTATCGGTAGAAAGCAAACGCCGATCAAGACCGCGGCAAAGGCGAGCACGATCCCGGCCAGGAGTGCTCCGAAGACCAGGAACAGTCCGACGATCGATACGGCGAGGAAGACCGGCTTCTTGAAGCGGTAGGGGCTCAGATAGTGGACCGGGAAGGCCAGGAAGGCGAGCGTTGCCAGAGTCTGGAAGGCTCGCCCCTGGTAGGCGCGTTCCTCGATGCGAAAAACCTTGAAGACGAGGAGAAGGAGGCCGAGAAAAGCGAGGTTGCGCAGAAACGGGCGCAGGCGGCGGCGGCAGTTCTCGGGCTCACCCGGAAAGAGACCGCGCTCCGGCGGCGGCACAGGGTCCGGCGCGGCGGAGTGAGCCGGCAGGTACTGCTGGTGGGGAACCCGCTTCGGCTTGGGGAGGACCGAGATATGGCTCTTAGTCCTCATCAGCATCGCCCCTTTTCGCGTTTCAGATCGGCGGCCGTCGCGTGAAGCGCCGCAAATCACGCCGGATTCACCCGAGCGACCATCCAGTGAGAGGGTCCTCGGCTCGACGGACGGTCTGTTTTCTCGGGCTCGGCCGGCCGGCACGACCGGCCTTGTCACCTGCTTGTGTCGAACCGAGCACGTCGCAAGAAGGCGGGTCAATCGGGGACGAGACCCTCACGATGGCGTGTGGCCGGACGTGAAATGCCGTGCTCGGCTCTCTTCTCCGGAAAACTGCGGGGGCCGGTTCCTCCGTGAACCGGTGAATTCCCCGCTACGGCCGCACCATCCTTGTACACTTGAATATACGGAAAAATGTTGCCGTGCTATGGCTCGCCGGGTCGTCAATTCAACAAGAACGACCTGGCGTGAAGCGTCTGTAAGAAAGCTGGGCGAAATCTCAAAGCGGGGAATTCCCCAGGGCGAGGGTGCTCGCCTGTTGCCGTGGGATTTCGTGCTCATCTCCAGTGACCTCCGCGATATAACCGATTGTCCGCTGGACTGTCAACCCGACTGGTAGGCCCAAATCTCCGGGCCGTTTGCCGACATGACGCAGTAACATGAGCTTGGGACGAAAACGCACGCCGAATTTTTTAGTGAGAAGAGTGCCGCGAGGCGACTTTCAGGCGCATTTACGCAGGCGGGGTCATCGAGTATCCTCGATCATGGTCTGCGGAGGCCCCTGAGAAAGGAGTGGTGCGTGCCGAACGGATTTCGTCGAGAGCTCTGGCCGGTTCTCGCCTGGTTGATTTTTCCGGTGGTGCCGGTTGTGCTGGAGGACCTGTACTTCCAGGTCAGTGATCTGGATTTTAGCGATTCCGGCAAAGCCGGGCCGGATCCGCGCGTCTGGGGCTGGCTCGTCTGGATTCTCATGCTCGGTCCGCTCCTGGGCTATGGCTTCCTGGCCGGCGCGACGATGCACGTGCCGGACGATGATCCACCGCCGCGCGGCCGACTGCGGCGACTGCTGGGCCGTAGGGCCGTGTGGGTCGCCGTCGGCCCCTGGTGGGGCGCTTTTGTGTGCATGGGGGTGTTCTTCAGTCTGATGTACGCAGACCGGCTGTTTCCGGGTCTTCTTGGCCGTGTCCCCCAGATTCCGCAGTCATGGAAAAATACCTGGGCTTACTGGGTCGGTACCTGGGTGTTATCGATCGCGGCCGTCGCGATCTGGGCCTACTCGTGGCTCTGGCCGGCGTGGTCCGCGCTGCGGCGGGCGAAGCGCGCCGGCCAGTGGAGTCGCTCGCTGGTGCATGGCATCGTGGTTGCCGGGACATTTGTTGGCACGCTCTTCGGCAGTTTCTGGGTCGCAACCGCCGTCTGGCGAAGCTACTTCTTCGATCCGCGGATCGTTCGGCTGCTGGTCGTCGCGGCTGGCTTGACTGTGATGAGCGGCTGCACCAGCACGATCACATACGGAGAGGTCAGGCGCCGTGAGCTTTTCCACGCGATGCTCGTGGCGTGGGTGCTCGGCCTGGCGCTCATGTGGCGATGGTGGAGTCGGCCGCGGCCTGGAAATCCACCGATGGCGTCTGGCTGATCTTCGAGAATCGGTCTGGATTCGGGCTGTCCGAACCACGGCGCTGGCCAGGCTGATGATCGGGATTCAAGCGAGGCGAGCTTGCCGGCCGATTTATGAAGATAAGGCTCGTCGTGCGCGCGTCGGGTCGTAGACAACATTCGCTAACGGCAACAAGATGAGGAGAAACAATCGTGACCACTCGATCGTGGCGGCTCGTCGGTGCGAACACAATTCGAATGATGGGTTTCGTGCTTGTGCTCGGATGCGCTGTGGCTTGCACGCCCGACGCACAGGGTCAAACAGCCGAGGCAACCGTCACGCTCGACCAGTTGCTGGCGATGACACCCGCGCAGATAGAAAACGTCTACCGGCAGGGCACGGCGGTGGCCATTCCCCCCGGCCGGGTGCGGGGCACCGCGCTGCTGGCACCCGGAACGCGTCGGGCCCGGATCGTCTCGCGCGGCGCACGGCTGCTCTGGCAGGGGAAGGTGTTTGAGCCCGACGAGGCGACGGCGGTCAATCGCTTCTTCGGCATGCGGGTCATTCGCGGCCAGCTTTACGAGGGCCCGAGCTGGCTCGACGGCCGGCCGTCGCTGGTGCTCGACTACAGCCAGACGTCACGAATCTACGCCGATAACCGCGACGAGATTCGCCAGGTCGCGCCCGGGCTCTTCCTCGGTCTCATGTACAATCGCACGACCTCGCCGCCCGAGCTGTCGATGTACTTCGCCCTGGAAACCCCGTAGTGAGCATGGCCTCGCGCGAAGGGGGCGCCTCGCTGGCGATTCGGGCTGGTGAGCTGGAAACCCCGCAGTGAGCGCGGCGTCGAACGCCGAGCCTTCCGCCATTGCCCAAAGCAGCCAGATCGGTTAGCTTGCCGGCCCATATGAGACGATGGTGGCCCGAGGCTCTGCTCTTGGTGCTGGCACTGGCGGCCTTCCTGGGCTGTCTGGGCTCGGTCGAGCTCTGGGGTAAGCGCGAGCAGCGGGCAGCGGCCGAGGCGATCGACACGGTCGACCACGACCACTGGCTGGTTGCCGAGATTCAGGGTCGACCTCGACTTGAGAAGCCGCCGCTGCCGCGTTGGTCGATCGCGGCTCTGATCAAGCTGACCGGGTGCCGTGACGAACGGATCGTGCGGCTTCCCGGTGCGATCGCGGGTGCCCTGACCGTTGCGCTCATTTACGCGTTGGGATTGCGCATGGGGGGCCGCGAGCTCGCCCTGGCGTCCGGGTTGGTCCTCTGCTCGTCGGCGTTCTTTGTCGGGGAGATGCGCCAGGCCAGCAACGACGGTCCGCTCGCGTTTTTCACGACGCTCGCGCTCTATGCGGCCTGGCGCAGGCTGGAGCGAGCGAGTGATAGGTCACCCACGGGCGATCACACAACTGGCGCTGCTCGAGATACGGAACCGGCCGGCGCGATCGGCTGGTGTCTGCTGTTCTACTGTGCGCTCGGCCTGGGGTTCTTGACCAAGGGCCCGATCATCCTGTTGCTCGCGGGCGTGACTCTGGTCCCGTACCTTGCGTCAGGCCGCCGTCTTGCATGGGGATCTGCGACGCTTATTCAGCGGTCCGGGGCGTTCTGATCTTCGCCGCGCTGGCCATGAGCTGGCCGGTTGCCGTGCTGCTTGAGGACTCGGCGGCCGCGCGGGTCTGGGCCCTGGAGATGTCGGAGAAAATCGGGTTCTCGCAGATACTCGAGCACCGCCGCCACCAGTTGCTCGCAACACAATGGCCCGGCATGGTCCTGCCCTGGTCCATGATCGCTCCGGTGGCAGCAATCCTGCCCTTCTTTCTCGCGAGGAGAGAACGAACTTCGGAGCGCAATGTGGGGCAAGCCCAGCCAGCGCGACCATCCGCGTACCTTTGGTTCCCGTGGTGGTGGGGTGTGGGCAATCTATTTGTTTTCTGCTGCTGGTCGGTCGCCAAGCCCAACTATTACGTCCCGTGCGTGCCGGGCATGGCATTGCTGATCGGCGCCGCGTGGGTCGAGCTGGCGCAGGGCGGGGCGTCGGCCGGCGAAGCGAGGCCAATCGATCGCGGCTCGAAGCCTCTTGCAAGCGCAGTGGGTATTGTTCTTCGTTGCGGCGGCTGTGGCCCCGATCGTGGCACGCGATCAGGTCGAAGCCGACCGCTGGCCGTGGTGCCTGGTCATCGGGCTGGTCATTGCGATTGCGGTCGCCGCAAGTGCTCGAACGTGGCGGAGGGGAGGAAGCTCGATTGCACTTGCGCCCCTTGCTGCCGCGTGCGTGGTCGGATTCCTGGTGGCTTACGGACAGATTGCTCCGCAGGAGAACGCCGCACGTGGCCATCGAACAGTGGCGGAGAAGCTCGATGGGATCGTTTCGGGCACCTCATCCACACCCACGTTGATGTTCTTCAACGAGATCGACGAAGGGCTCTGGTTCTACGCGAAGGGTTTTCGTCTGGCACCCGTGCCGGAGACTCATCCCCGCTACAACACCGCCTTTGATCTGGCTCGCAGCTTTCTGCGCAAGCGGCGTCACTCCAAGACGCTCGCCGGGCTCGAAGCCGAACGGGTGGCGCGCGAAAAGCAGGCGCTCCTGGTTTGGCTGGACCGTCGCGACGGGCTCGCGCGTTACTTGCTGATCCGCGACCGCCAGTACGAGCTGTTCGCCGCCGAGCTCGCCACCCGCACCAAGCCGTTGCTACGCGAGACGAGCATGAAGCGCAACGAACTCGTGTTGCTCGAGGTTACCAGCATCCGGCCGACGCTTGATGAGGCTTCGCGTAGGGCGTCGATGCGACGGTAGGCGCTGACCCGCTGCAGAATCGAATCGCCTTCCCTTTGAACTCGCTCAGCCCGGGCATGCGAGCCCCCGCGCCGATTCGAGGCGAAACTCGCTCTTCTGTGCGCACCAATTCTAGCGATCAGAGAAAACGCAAAGCCGCAAGAATTGCGGTTATGCCGTTTGTGGCGTCGCCCTGTTTTGTGCAAACTTCCTGTTTTGCCTGATCGCGACGACCGGCAGTTTTGTCGTCGTAACGTGTTGGTACAAAACATGAAGCGGATTCAAGCGACGCGGTAATGTTGACGATATATCCGATGGCTCGCCAAGGTCATGCCACGGCGAGAACACGGGAGTGCCGAACTGGTGGTGTCGATCGGCGGAAGAGGCCCGCAAGGCTTCAGGTCCCGGGAAGACCGAGCTGACGATCCGATGCCATGTACGACCGACACGATTACAGGGTCGAGCGAGACGGCCGGCCGGAATCGCCACCCTCGATTAATGTTAGCTAAGGAGCGTTTTCTCCCATGTTGAAGCCCTTGACGTTCAGCCTTAGCCTCGCCCTCGCTCTTGGATTCTGCAGCGTGAGCATGGCAGGCGGGCACGATGACAACTGCACGACCTGTGGTCTGGCCTCGCCCCAGGGCGGTCCGTATGCCACTGGCCAAGGCGGTGTGGCCGGGTGCGAGCCCGCGCCGTGCGCGCCCAAGAAGCACTGCTTCAGCTTCCATATGCCCAAGATCAACTGCCACCTTCCCAAGCTCGTCCACACGTGCAAATACG
Source organism: uncultured Planctomycetota bacterium (assembly GCA_963823665.1). GTDB lineage: Bacteria > Planctomycetota > Planctomycetia > Isosphaerales > Isosphaeraceae > CAVXHV01. The sequence goes on along the minus strand of CAWGMQ010000005.1, from coordinate 303,193 downwards.
AGTGGGTGTTGAAGAAGAAGCACTGCTTCTCGCTCCAGCACGCCCCGAAGTGCAATGACGGCGGCTGCGCCCGGGTGCGGCCGGTCCTTATGCAAGCGGTCAGGGCGGGATTGCTCCCTCTGGCCAGGGTGGCGCTGCTCCTAGTGGTCAGTACGGCGTCTACGGCGCTGGCCAGCACACCTTCCAGGGTGCGAAGCCCGCGACCTCGATTGCCGCGGCCCCTGCCGAGATGACCCCGGCGATCGTTCCCGGTGAAGAAGCTCCTCCCGCCCCCGAGGTCTCGACGACTCGCGGAAGCGGCCTGCTCCTGCCGACCCCGGCTGGCAACTGAGCACGTCTTCACGAATTCGGTCGATAAACCTGAGCCGACAAACGGAACGGCCCTCGCATCGCCTCCAAGGCGCTGCGAGGGTTGTTCTTTTTTTTGGGATTCGCGAGCGTCTCACTTCGCGACGAACGGTCGACGGCCGCGACCGTAAGGGGGCCGTTTGACGGCGGCGGGGCTTCCAACCGTGGGGGCGGCGGCGGTGTCGCCCTCTGCCGTGGCGGCGATCAAGGTGGGCACTTTCGACTTGTCTTTCGGTCTCGGTGGGTCAGCCTGGCGCTCGGCGCACTGAGGATGAATGCCGGCCGCTGAATAGGCGGCTTGATTGCACACCGGGCAGCGAGCTCGGGTCGAGACCGGCTTGGGCTGGGTGTGATAATAGTGGGTCGAGCTCATCGAGATCTCCGGCGCAGGCCTTCGCGTGCGGTTGTGTATCAATGGTGGAGAACACGCCACCAAGCGCGGTCCTTGCCGGAAGCCCGCGCCAGGTGTCGGAGACGGGTGATCGAGGGGTGCGCCGGAGCGTTCCCCTCGATACCACAACTGGATTCGTAATCAATAACGCCGGCCACCACCGCCGCCGCCGCCGCCGTAGCCGCCGCCACCGCCTCCACCGCCTGAGCTTCGATAACCACCGCGGTCGGTTGATGTCACGCGGGGCTTGGCTTCGTTGACGGTCAGGCGCCGCCCTTCGTATTCCTTTTCGTTCAATCCGTCGATCGCGGCTTGAGCCTGATCGTCGGAATCCATCTCGACAAAACCGAAGCCCTTGCTCCGGCCGGTATCACGGTCTGTGATCACCTGGGCACTCTGGACGGTCCCGTACTCGGCAAACCATGACTCAAGGTCGGACCGCGTAACCGAATAGACCAGATTGCCGACGTACAACTTCTTTCCCACTGGGAATCTCCGGATCGTAAAAAACTTTTCGACCGCTTGTTCGCTTTCTGGGTCGATGAGAAAGGGGCGCACAAACGGAGCCCGGTAGGTGGGAACGGCGAGAGGGGAACCAGGAAGTGATTCTATCGAGAACCCAAAGAGGTTTCTCAATCGTCAGACCAACCGAGTAAACTATAACGCAACGGGATAAACAAAGATAGTGATCTAATGAGTCATCGGGCATGGCGGCCGCGAATTTTCGCAATGCGCGTCCCTGGATTGCACTCTTTCACTTCCCGCCCGCAGCCCTGGTCAGAAGCTGATCGACATCGTTCCAAAGTTGATGGAACGCGGCGCGCTCCTTTTCCGGCAACCTGGCCAGCTCCTTCTCTTCGCGGATGCCGGCGAGGTCGGTGTCGGCTTTCCAGTGCTTGAGGGTTGGCGAGATTTTGGCTTTCATCGCGGCTGGGTCGCTGTCGAAAACCCTGGTCCACGCGACGAGTTCGGCCTGGAGCCAATCGAGAGTTTGCCGCCGGAGCATTGCCTTGGCAGCATCATCGGGCGGAGGATGATCCTTGCCCTGGCCGCTGCCCGCCAGCGCGGCTGCGCAGGCGGCGTTGTAACGGTGCTGCGCCTGGCGATCGTCGCCAAGCTTGGGATCGTTCGCGAGCGCCTCGGCAAAGAGGTGCGCCGAGAAGGCATAGAACGCCTTCGCATGGGCCAAATATGCAAACACGATCCGCTCTGGATCGTTCCTGAGCGTTTCATTCCCTTTGAGCACGGCGGTCAGTCGCGCGTCGAGTGCGGCCTTCGCCGGATCGCTCGCAGCCAGCTCCGACAACTCGCGGCGGGCTTGGTCGGCTTCGTCGACGCTGCTCAAACCTTCGGCGGCTTGGAGCAGGTTCCTCAGATGTTTGGCCAGGAACTGGCGGTAAGTGGGGTGATTGGCGTTGGTGGCCAGGGCCTTTCGTTGCCATGCGATGGCCTGAATGAGCTTGGCCCGGGCCTTGTCGAATTGGCGCTGGTCCAGGTCGATCATCGCCATGTTGTTCAAGGTTGCACCCAGGTTGCTGGCGAAGTTGGGCGACTCGGGGTGCTCGCGCGCCAATCGCTCCCGGATGGCGCGGGCCTGTTCGTATGACTCGAGCGCCTCCGCCGTCCGACCCGCCTCGCTCTCGAGCATGCCGATGTTGTGGTAACTAGCGGCCAGTCTTCGCTGGTATTCGGCGTCCGACGGTTTCTCTCTCGCCAGCCGCTCGTGGATCGCCAGTGATTCCTGATAGGCACGCAAGGCGTCCTGCTTGTCGCCGATCTCATTCGCGAGCATGCCCAGGTCGAAACTCGCCGTCGCCAGCTTGTGGAGCGAGTCGGGCGTCGTCTCCCGGTCCGCCTGCAGTCGGTCCCGCAGTTTCTTGAAGAACTCTCGGGGTTCCTTCAGCAACTTGCCGCGGAGATTCGACAGCGAGGGAGTGTTCTTCAGCTCGGGCGTGTCGCGCACGACCTCGCCGTAACGCTTGACTGCATCGATCGCCATTTTTTCACGGTCCTGGGCGCGGCCTTGCTGCTCCTTGGCCGTTTGTTCGGCTGAAAGCGCACGCACTCGCTCGCGATTCGCCCAGATCGCCAAAGCCGCGCTGAGAGCCGTCGCGACGACAAGGAGCAGCGCGAAGGCCGCTGCGGTCGCCAGAGCGGCCCGGTGCCGGCGGGCGAATTTTCGGATGCGGTAAGCCGCCGTCGGCGGTCCGGCCGTGACTGGCTCGTGATTCGTGAACCGTTCGAGATCCTGCGCCAGGGCGGTTGCCGACTCGTACCTTCTGTTCCGCTCCTTGGCCAAGGCTTTCATGACAATCCAGTCCAGCTCGCCGCGGACGAACCGGCCCAGTCTCGCCGGCTCGGTCTGGCGCGTGGCGGCGATACTCGGCAAGGTGTCGCACTCGCTGATCCGGCTGCTCGGTGTCGGGGGCTCGAATTCGCGAATCAAGCGCAGCATCTCGTCGAACGCCGCTCGCCGGATCGTGTCGCGCCGGATCGGCGTGCTGCCGGTCAAGAGTTCGTACAGAATCACCCCCAGCGCGTAGACGTCGGCCCGGGTGTCGATGTCCAGCGCATTGAAGCTCGCCTGCTCCGGCGCCATGTAGAGTGGTGTGCCGGCCACGGTGCCGAAGGCGGTGAACAGGCTGTGATCGGTGAGCTGGATGCCGCTGGTGGCCTTGGCCAGGCCGAAGTCGATGATCTTGGGCACGGGTTCCCCGTCGTGGCTCTCCACCAGGATGTTCGTGGGCTTCAAATCGCGGTGGATGATGCCCTTCTGGTGCGCGTGCTGCACCGCCGAGCAGATCAGACGGAAAAGTGTCAGGCGCTCCGGCAGCCCGACACGATGCGCGTCGCAGTATTCGGTGAGCGGGATGCCTTTGACCAGCTCCATGACGAAAAACGGTCGCCCGCCTTCGGTCGTTCCAGCGTCGAATACCTTGGCGATGTTCGGGTGGTCCATGAGGGCCAGGGCCTGGCGCTCCGATTCAAACCGGGCCAGCACGGCCTTCGAGTCCATTCCCGGCTTGATCAGCTTGAGTGCAACCTGGCGCTTGACCGGCTGCGTCTGCTCAGCAAGGAAAACTGATCCCATGCCACCTTCGCCGATTTCCTGGCGCAGCTTGTAACGCTCAGCGATGATGGCGCCGATGAGCGTAGCCGGCGCCGGGGTTTCGTGGTGATGGCTCAGCGTTTGATCGTCAGCGTTGGCGGGCGGCTCGGAACCGGCGGTTGCCGGATCGGGCTCGGTTTCGATGCGGGCTCCCTCGATGTTCGCAGCGAGGTGGCGCTCCAGCTCGCTTGCGGGCAACTCGTGCGCGGCCAGGAGTTCGAAGAGGCGCTGGCGCAGTTCCGGATCGCCGCGGCATTCCCGCTCCAGGAAGGCGAGGCGGTCAGGCGGTTCGGGCAGTTCGACGGCGGCGTTGAACAGCTCTTTCAAGCGGCGAGAATCGAGGGGCATGCTCAGAACCTCCAGGATGGATTTCCTGGATTGGCGCAAACCAGGGCCGCGGAGTCTCACGGATGCCGAGAATAATATCCGCGGTGCCGGCCGATGGAGCAACTTGGGCGTAATCTAAATCGAGAAGAGCTCAACCACGGCTCGACACGGATGTACACTGAAAAAGGAACAGCGCCGCTCGCTGACGCGTCGGGTTAGTCTATGCGGTGGGCACCGACAAGGAAGGTAATTCGGGCTCGGTGGACGCGGATGAAGTCGAGTGCCGCTCGGCGTTGCGCGCCTTCAGTCCGCTTTCCGCATTTCGACTTTCGCCGCCGACGCGGCGCCGTCGGCGGTCCGGCGATCACTGGCTCGTGATTCGTGAACCGTTCGAGATCCTGCGCGGCGCATTCTCAATTCCGCCGGCTCGCCTTCTCAAGAATCGACGGACCTGGTAGGCTGCGTCCGATTCCGGCGGAGCGAGGGTTCGGTCTGCGCTGCCGGCATGTCGGATTGGCGGACTGTTCTGCGACGGATCGGGTCATGCCCCACCACTTTGGGCGAAGGGATTCGCGCGCCCGCGACGGCACGGAGGATCGGCTTTTTGGCGCGATTGATTCCGCACCTGGCCGTCGTGCTTCTCTTGCTTGCTCCCTGCGGCTGCGGAGGCCTGCGTGTTCGCGAGCCGGTGCTGCGCAACGCGATCGTGGATCGGATGGAACGCCAGCAGGCGACGAATCAACTCAGCGGCGCAAGCGGCGCGGTGTTGCAGCGTTACGATCTGGTGAAGACCGCTGCCGGCAATCCGGCCGGCGCAGCGAGAATGCTGGAAAAGAAGCTCGCGGTCGAGGCCGTTCATGATGGGGCGCTGGCACTCGCCGAGCTTGCTTATCAAGCGGGGCTGCTCGAGCGTTCGCGTGCGGCCAGATCGAAGGCGGCCTGGTATCGCGATGCGGCGATCCTGGCGTCGCTGGCTCTCGAAGAGCCGGGGGGCTCGCGGCCGGATCTGGCGATCAAGATCCACAACGGGGCCGTGTCGCGGCTCATCCGGGCCTCGCAGGCCGAGGGGCGGCGGTCCGGACGAAACTGGCGCGACGTGCTGGAAGGGCAGGGGATCGCGCTATCCGCGACCGCGTCTTTCTTGAATCCGCGCCACATCGCCGATCTCCGGGTTGTGGCCGATCTGCAAGTGAAGGGGATGGATCACATCTACCAGAGGACGGGGCTGGGCGTGCCGCTGGTGGCACACCGCGTGGTCCCGCTCGACCCGAAGACGCCCGACGTGCAGGATGTGGAGGACGAATTCCTGCCCCGCGACCTGCGCACCGGGGCGACCGCCGTGATGAAGCCCAGCGGTGGACTCTTCGGAGGCCAGTGGCACGAAGGCCCAGCGACGCTCACCTTGATCGACTCGTTCGAACATAAATCTGAAACGATCGGCGAGCGATTGATCGACCTGGCATGCGACCGCACGACGCCGCTGGCGGCGCTCCTGGCCGGCCGGCGCCTCGCCGTGCTGGAATGGACCGGTCTGTTCGACTCGCGTTTCAACCAGCAAGGCCTGGACACCGCCCTTTACATGAGCAGGCCATACGAGCCCGGAAAGATCCCCGTGATCTTCGTGCATGGGCTGGTCTCGAGCCCGCGGGCGTGGGTGAAGACGATCAACGAGCTGGAGAACACGCCGCTGATCGACTCGCGTTATCAATTCTGGGTGTTTCTCTATCCGACGGGACTGCCGATCCCTTCCTCGGCACGGCGGCTGCGCGAGTCGCTCTTGCGGGTGCGCAACGTGGTCGACCCGGCTCACAGCGATCCTGCGCTCGACCACGCGGTGCTGGTCGGGCACAGCATGGGCGGTGTTCTGTCAAAGATGATGGCTCAGGAAACTCGAACCACGCTCTGGAACGCGGCGATCACCGTTCCTCCGGAGCGTTTTCGTGCTCCAAGAGAGCTGCGAGAGTCGCTCGAAGAGATGCTGGTGTTCGAGCCGGTTCCGTTCGTGAGCAGGCTGGTCTTCATCGCCACGCCGCATCGCGGCAGCCCGATCGCGAACGGACCGGTCGGATGGATCGTGAGTGGCCTGATGCACAAGCCAATGGAGCAGGCCGAGCGGATCAAGGAGATCGAGGCCTTGAACGGCCCGAATGTGCTCACGCGCGAGCTCAGAACGACTCCGCTCAACTCGATCAGCAGTTTGAGGACAGACAGCCCGATCCTGGCTGCTCTGGACCGGATTCCAATCGACCCATCGGTTCCCTATCACTCGATCATCCCGCTTCTGGGTCGAAAGGCCGATTCCGACGGCGTGGTCGACTACGTGAGCTCGCACCTGGAAGGCGCCGAATCGGAGAAGATCGTCACCGGCGATCATTCGTCGCAGGAATCGCCGGAGGTCACCAACGAGATCAGGCGCATCCTCACCGAGCATCTGGAGAAGTTGCCGTTCCAGGTGACCGCGAGGATGGACGAGACGGTGAGATTGGCCAACGCTCGCCGCGAGCGATGAGGCTTGTGGAACAGGGCGGCGCGAGCGGGAATCGTGACGCACTTTCGCGGAGCGAAAGGCGACGATCTGGCGTGTCTCGTTAATTATCTCACAGGTACCCGCTTGCCATGCGGCCAGCAGCGTGCTACGATGCCCCTATCTGTTAGATAAATAACGGGAGAGCCGTAGCATGGCGCGAACACCGTCGGAGACGATGACGGGGCGGGAAGCCCAGGTGATGGATGCCGTCTGGCGGCTCGGTGAAGCGACCGCCGAGCAGGTGCGCGAGGCGCTGTCTGCGCCGCTGCACGATTCGACGGTGCGGACGCTCTTGCGCGTTCTCGAGTCAAAGGGCTACTTGCACCATGAGGCGCGAGGCAAGGTCTATGTCTATCGGGCGCTCATCGAGCGGCGAAAGGCACAGCACCGGGTGCTGCGCAGCGTGCTGGCGCGGTTCTTCGGCGGATCAGCCGAGGACCTGGTTTTGCGGTTAATCGAGGATGAGCGGATCACGTCCGAGCAGCTTGATGAGCTGCGCCGCGGAACGCAGGAGGCGAGCGAGCGCAAGCGCGGCGGCAGAGCTGGCGAAGAAAAAAGCAAGAGGAAGGGAGGGCGGTCATGAACGAGTTGATTGGCTCGGCTTTTCCGGAAGCAGAAGCAGGGCATTTGATCGCGTTGGATTTGTTGCTCAAGGCGACGATTGTCCTGTTGCTGGGCTATGTGGTCCACGCGCTCTTCGGGCGCAGGCGCGCGCTAGCTCGATCGGCATTGTGGAACGCAACGCTCGTCGCGCTCGTCTTTCTGCCCGTCGCCGGCCTCTCGCTGCCCCGTGTTTCCGTTGCAGTCCTACCCCCGCGCGTGCCGGTGCAGAGCGCCATGATTGATCGACGAGAGATCCTCCCGTTGCCGGATCACTCTGAGCCCGCCGACACGATGGTGCAGGTTGCGCCGGAGGCGACGGCCGAGGTCAAACCGATCGAATCGGCTCCCGCTGCAGTTCTACCGTTGACCGAGCCGGGGTCGGGAAGGGCAATCGGAGTCGCGGAGCTTGGTGCAGCGATCTACCTGGCGGTCGCTGCGCTCCTCGCGATCAGGCTGGCGGCCTCGGTGATCGCGCTGCGCCGTTTGAAAAATAGATGCGAGGCAGTGCATGATACGGCGTGGACGGGGTCGCTCGCGCGCACGCAAGCGATGCTCGGGATCTCACGATCGGTTGTGATCGGGAAGTCGCCCGGAATCTCCATTCCAATGGTGATCGGCTGGCTTTCACCGCTGATTGTGATACCGGGAAAGCTGGCACAGTCGGCGAGCGCGAAGCTGATCGACATGGTGCTGCTGCATGAGCTTGCCCACGTCCGCCGCGGTGACTTCGCGTGGAACCTCGTGCACAAGCTCGTGAGGATCGTCTACTGGCCGCATCCGCTCTTCTGGCCGGTCGGGCGCATCATTGGAACCGTACGTGAGCAAGCCTGTGATGACGTCTGCGTTCAAGCGATTGGCAGTGGGGCCGCTTATCGAGACTCACTTCTGGAGGTCGCCTCGGGGCTCGTGCGGCGGCCGGAGCTTAGCCTCGGTCTGGCGCTTGCGCGTGAGACGAATCTGTCACGACGCCTCGCCTGGATCGAGGTCAGCAAAGGAAGGTCGCGATGTCTTCTGAGCGCGCCTCTGCGATTCGGCGCGGGCCTGGTCGTACTCGCTTTTGCCGGGGTCCTCGGCGCGATTGTCGTCGAGCGCAGAAGCCTGTCGGCAGAGCAAGACCAGGCTACTGCGCCAAAGGCCGGGAAAACCCCCGCGCAGCCGCCGGGGATTGAGATCGTCGTGCAGGCGAAGGACACGGGAAAGCCTCTGCCGGGCGCAAGCGTGCGATTCTCGATCGATCTCGAGAACGTCAACCGCAAGGCGGACGGGGATGGCGTCGTCCAGTTCGACCTTACCAAGCGGTTGTTTCAGGATTCGCTCAGCTTCGACGTCTGGGCCGATGGTTACGTCCAGCAGCGTTATTTCTTCTCGCAGATCGACGCGCGACAACCGAAGGTCCCGCCGCGATTCGTCGTCGAGCTGCTACCAGGCGAGGAGACGCTCGGCGGCAAGGTCGTTGACGAGCGCGGCCGGCCGATCGCCGGCGTGGACGTGCAGATCTGGGGTTATCTGGGTGAGAAGAAGGAACCGCACGAGATGGCCTACCATGTGGACGCCAGGACAGACGACAAGGGCCAGTGGCGCTGCCGATGTTTCCGCGGGCTCACATTCGCGTATCTCTACCTGTCGCATCCCGACCGTCTCAGCGACGGCCGTTCCCATCCCCGCGAGCATGGGAGTCCTCGGCCGGGTACTCCGCCAGCAGGGGATAACCAGCCGCTTGCCGGCTTGCGCGATTTCTCGGACGTGCAGGTGATGACGACGGGGGTGTCGCTCGCGGGTAAAGTGACAGACGAAAAGGACAAACCGGTCGCAGATGCAGAGGTTGGCTGGATCGAAGCACACCAGCAGCAAACCGCGTTTCACGGCGCGATGCCGGTGACGAAAACAGACGTGCGCGGCATGTTCCGCTTTCTGCACGTGCGGCCGGGAAAACTCGTCGTTCAGGTCAAAGCGAAAGGGCATGCACCGGAGCTCAAGCCGCTCGATGAGATCGACATCGCGGGCCACTTGACGGTGAAGCTCGGGCCGCCGCGGTCACTGGCGGGGCGTGTCGTTGACTCGGACGACAAGCCGATTCCCGACGTGTTCGTGAATGTCGACTCATGGCGCGGTTTTCGGTCTCTCGGCGTGTTTTTCAAGTCCGACGCGGAGGGCCGCTTCCTGTGGCTCGACGCCCCGCGCGAAAAGTTCCTGGTCAATGCCAGCCGGACGGGGTTCGCGCCGATTACTCAGCGAATCGTATCCGCCGAAGAGCAAGCGATCACCCTGATCCTCAAGCGCTCGCTGGCGATCTCGGGGCGGGTGACGGACGCGGCCACGGGGAAGCCGATCGATCGAGCAAACGTCGAGATCGGTGTCGCCGATCCCAAGACGGGTGAAATCGTGTGGGCGCAAGATCGCAGTGTGTTCTCGTTTCAGGGGCGATTGCAGGGCGACATCGACGTCGAGAATCGGCCGGAGCTTCGACTGCGCGTCACAGCGCCGGGTTTCGAACCGGCGGTATCGCGGGCCTTTCGCCGTGATGAGAGTCAAGTTGAGTATGACATGAAGCTGAAGAAGCCGGATCAAGGTAGCGGTCTCGTCCTTTCCGGACGCGTGCTTCGCCCGGACGGAAAACCGCTCGCAGGTGCGGCGGTCACGATCGCGTATCCACTGAACAGCTCTCCGACGCGCTTGCTCACAGCGCAAATGGAGAACGGCGAGCTCAAGCGCGGCACACACATCGAGACCGTCGACACGGATCGAGACGGTCGATTCTCGGTGGTGTGCGCGCCCGAACCCGAAGGAAAATATTCGCGCTGATAGTCGTGCATCCCGAGTATTATGCCGAAGTGCCTTGTTCATACATCGAAAAGAGCCCGACGATCACGGCGAAGCAATGGGGCAGAATCGAAGGCGAGCTCCTGATCCATGGGAGGCCCGCGGCCGGGGCTGCGGTCCGTTATTTCTCTGATCGGATGGGCAATCTTGACGTGCCGCATGTGTCGGCATCGGGCAAGGCCAAGGCCGATGACCACGGGAGGTTCGTGTTCGAGCGAGTGATTCCAGGCGATGTGAGGGTGACCCGCGATTTCGGCGATGGCCCCAATCTCAAGGCGTGGTCCAATGGTTCGCTCGTTGAAGTCCGCGCGGGGGAAACCGCCCGCGCCGTGGTCGGCCCACGCGGACGGACCGTGGTCGCGAAGATCGCTCCGCCACGCGGATTCGAATCGAGCGCGAACGCCGTCCTCCACTCGGAGTACGAAATCGAAAGCGACCGGCCGGGCATTCCCTATCCGCAGGAGCTCGTGGCGAAACATGATGGGTCAGTGATTACCTGGGCCAAGAGCTGGTGGAGCTCCGCCCAGGGGCATGAGTACCGACGACAATGGTACCGGCTGGGCCAGGTGAAGCTTGAACCGGACGGCACGATTCGCGTGGACGATGTGCCGCCGGGCGATTATCGCTTGAAGCTGCGCTACGCGGCCGATCCGGTCCATGGCCCGGGGGTCGCGAGCGAGCGAGTCGCTTATGCAACGAAGCAGTTCACCATACCCGATGTTCCCAGCGCCCGAACCGACAAGCCTTTTGACCTCGGTGTGCTTCGGCCCCAGCGCAAGCAATCGCTAGCGATCGGCGAGGCCGCGCCGGCGTTCGAGGCCGAGACGCTTGATGGCAAACGTGTCAAGCTCGAGGATTTCCGCGGGAAGTATCTCCTTCTCGATTTCTGGGCGACGTGGTGTGGCCCGTGTGTTGCTGAGATTCCGAGCTTGAAGGCCGTTCATGACCGATTCGGCAAGGACGAGCGATTGGCAATTCTTAGCCTGAGTCTCGACGCCGCCAAGGAGGCCCCGCGAAAACTTGTCGCGGAGCGAGCCATCGCGTGGAACCAGGGCTTCCTCGGTGAATGGAGCGACGGAGGTGTACCCGGCCTTTATCACGTCGAGGCAATTCCTGCGATCTTCTTGATTGGACCCGACGGCAAATTGCTTGCCAAGGACATTCAAGGCGAGGCGATCGAAGCAGCCGTTGCCAATGCGCTTCATAAGCCATGACTCGCGTGCAGGTACATTTCGCATGACTCCAATCCTCACACTCGCCATCGTTCTCGCGATGCCATGTAGTCGTGATGAGGCGCGCGCCGACGATGCGCGCTCGCTGATCGACAAGATCGACGCTCTGCAACAGCCGGTGAACGACTTTCAGTGCGAATTCGAGGGGACCGTAAAATTCAAAGGAAAGAATGCCGACACATCCCCGGTGGACGCGGACGGGACGTACGAGACGTTCAGCGGCACTTACATCTGGCAACGGGGCGGAGACATCCGCTGCGAGTGCTTGCACCGGCTTGCGGTCAACGGCCAGATTTCGCGGCAGACGCTGATCATGCGGGCGCACGACAAGCAGGCGTATTACAGGATGACTCTCGGGCACCCGCGCGAGGTTCCAAACATCAGCACCCCGACCGAGTCGCACGCCGCGCGTGAAGGGCTGGGTGAGATCTTCTCGCTCAACTCGATCAAAGCGATCGCGGCCGACGCCAACTACGAGCTATCTGTTTCCGACGGGCAGCTCGACGGAACGCCACTCAAGGTGTTGAGCATCGCGCTCAAGGGTATTCGCGAATCTCTGACGCGCGAATACTTCATCGACTTGAAGCGAAACGGGCATGTCGTGCGCATTCAGCATTATACGAAGGGAAAAACTCTGTCCTTATGGTTTAACATCAAGCTCGAATCGTTCAGCGTGGACGGAGTCCAGGTCTGGATGCCTGTCTCCGGAGAGTCGGTGGGATTGATGGCGGTAGAGAACGAGAGGCCGATCCTGACAAATGGACCGACATCGATCAGGAAGTTCCGAGTTGTTCGTCCGACGATGGAATTCAACAAGTATCCCGGCCCGGACGTGTTCTCCACTTCCTGTGCGGCACGTCCGCCGGCTTCGGAAGGACTGCGGAAACTCGAGGACGAGTTCGCGCGGCAAGTGATCCGTTTCAGCTCGGACGAGGGTGATATGCACGAAACGATCGCCGAGCTGCGCACCGAGACGGCAGACGCTATCGTCGTGTCACCGGTGAAAAGTACAGTTCCGACATCGTGGATCGTTTATGGGTGTAGCGCTCTCGTGGCGATCGCGTCTCTGGCCGTTTGGATGCGCAGGCGCGAAAGCGCTAGCGCGCGACGTCGACCGGATTCAGACACCACACCATGTTGACGTCATGCGCGAGACCCACACCTTGCCATCCCCGGCTCTTACAGCACCGCTGCCGCGCGGAGGTCCGAATCGTGCGACCACCTTGTTCGTCTTGGGATCAATGACTGATAAGAGAACCCTGGTCGCTCGTACCCACACCGCACCTTCACCTGCGGCGATGTCACCTCCCGGGCCGGGTGCGCCGACGTCAATCGTTGCCACCACCTCGTTCGTCTTCGGGTCGATCCTTGAGACCGTGCCGTCCGCCTGGTTCAGGACCCACACGGCCCCCTCGCCGACAGCGAGAAAGCGTGGTTGACCGCGGACGGTGATCGTCGCGACGACCGTGTTTTTCTTGGGGTCAATCCGCTGGACAGAGCCGCTCTCCGTCGAGCGCGGTCGACCCGTATTCGTGACCCAGATCGCCTCAAATCCAGTGGCTGCGGCGTAGGAATAAGGCTTCACGTCGATGCGGGCGACCACTTCATTCGTCTCGGGGTTGATACGCGAGAGAACGCCTTTCTGATCCGAGAGAACCCAGATCGCGCTCTCGTCCGGCCGCGATGCTGGCTTCCGAATCTGCGATCGTGAGTGGGATCGTGGCAGTCACCTTGTTGCTCTGTGCGTCGATCCGGTAAATCGACTTGTCTCTGCGGCTGGCGACCCACAATCGAACCGTAGCCGGCGGCCATGCGGCGCAGGGATTCTTCACCTTGATCTCGGCGATGACCTTGTTCGTGCCTGGGTCGATGCGCTGAACGGCGCCAAGGCCCGCGTTGGAAACCCAGAGCGAGCCAAAGCCGATCTCCAGCCAATCGGGAAAGCCTTCCAGACGGATAGCGGCCTGCGCCCTCTTTTCGATCGGCACGAGCCCGTCTGGAGTGTCGTCGCAAGCACCGAGGAATGTGCAAGCGATCAAAATTGAGAATTGCGTTGTCATCATGAACGACTCGTGTATCCAGTAAAGTGAATCTGTAGCTGTACCGCCGATTGCCCGCTCAGGATAGCAGCGGCTTGAGCACGTTTCCGGCCACGTCGGTCAGTCGAAAGTCGCGGCCCTGATAGCGGGTCACGAGCCGGAGGTGGTCGAGGCCGAGTGCATGAAGCACGGTTGCTTGAAGGTCGTGAACGTGTACGGGGTCTTTCACGACGTCCCATCCCCACTCGTCGGTCTCGCCGTAGCTGAAGCCGCCGCGGAAGCCGCCGCCGGCCAGGAGCAGCCCGCCGCAGAGCTGGTGGTGATCGCGGCCGTAGCTCGCGAACGACATGGGGCCCTCGCAGTAGCTTGTGCGGCCGAATTCGCCGCAGAAGATCACAAGCGTGTCTTCGAGCAGACCGCTCTGCTTGAGGTCGCCCAGGAGGGCAGCGATTGGCTTGTCGGCGTCCTCCATTTTCTTCTTGAGCACGACGGGGATACTGTAGTGGTGGTCCCAGCCGCTATCCATGAGCTGAATGAAACGGACGCCGCGCTCGGCAAGTCGCCGCGCCAGTAGGCAGTTGTTGGCGAAGCTCTCCTTGCCCGGCTCAGCGCCGTACTGCTCGAGCACGTCGGCCGGCTCTTTCGAGAGGTCTGTCAGCTCCGGGACGCTCGTCTGCATGCGAGCCGCCATCTCGTACGCGTGAATCCGCGCGGTCACTTCCGGATCGCCGGTCGTCGCGGCCTCGCGCTCGTCGAGCGCCTTGACGGCGTCCAGGATCCGCCGTCGGGTCTTGGTGTCGACTCCGTCGGGGTTCGAGACGAAGAAAACCGGCTCTTTTCCGCTGCGGAACGGGCAACCCTGGTAGCGTCCCGGCAGATAACCGTTGTGCCACATGCGCGGGTGCGGTGGCGACCCGCCGTCGCGCTTTCCCGAGAGCATCACGACGAAGTCCGGCAGGTCTTTGTTTTCGGTGCCGAGAGCGTACGTCACCCACGAGCCCCACGACGGACGGCCGAGCTGCATCGAACCGGTGAAGAAAATCGACATCGCGGCTTCATGCAGAACGTGGTCGGTCTGCATGGAACGCACCAGGCAGATGTCGTCGGCGAACGCACCCATCTCCCGGAAGAGCTCGGACAAGCGGAGGCCGCTCTTGCCGTAGGCTTTGAAGTCGAAACACGAACCGACCACCGGCAGCGCGCCCTGCTTTTCGGTGACACCCGTGATGCGCTGGCCCCTGCGCACCGAGTCAGGGAGCTCCTCGCCGCGGCGTTTGTTGAGCAGCGGCTTCTCGTCGAAGAGGTCCTGCTGCGACAGGCCGCCGGCCGCAAAGATCATGATGACTCGCTTCGCGGTTGCGCTCGGGAGCTTGTAGGTCGGCGTGTTGTCGCCTTGAGCAAGTGAAGGCACCCCGCCGGCACTTGCGTCGAGCCAGCAGGCTCGAGAGCGCGATCGAGCCAAGGCTCAAGGCGCTCGTGCCGAGGAAAGCGCGTCGCGCGAGATCGGTTGTGCTGACTGGTTGGAAACTCGAGGGAAAGACTTTCATATCAAGAACCTCGGGAGCCTGGAAGCGTCGTTCGTGGACCGATTGATGTCGCGGCCGAGGTGCCGCGTTGCTAGCGGTGGATCGTGGCGTCGAAATTCAAGAGCGCGCTGCCGACGCACGCCCATGCGGCCGTCTCGGCGGCGTCGAGCGTTTCGTCGACCTTTGCGTCACCCACATTGAGGAGCTTCTTGGCCGCGGTCGTGTCCGCCTTGAACTGGGCGCGCTGCTCGTCCAGAAGCTTGCGCGAGGATCTGCAGTTCCTGCTCGCTCGCCAGCCGTGACGTGCACAGGCGAAAGCCGTAGGCGAGGCGTTTGGCGTCTTCCTCGGGCTTGGTCAGATCGCGAGTGCGGCGGAGCGCTTCCCGGTCCTTGAGCATCCGTTGGCCCAGCATCTTCGCGCACTCGACGTACACCGGGTCGTTGAGTAGTGTGAGGGCTTGTACAGGTGTCGTGGTGGTGACGCGCGTCACCGTACAGCTATCTCGCTTGACCGCGTCGAAGTTGAGCATGGACGGATAGGGCGAGCCGCGTTTCCAGTAGACATAGATCGCACGCCGGTACTGTTTCTCGTCGCGGTCGCGCCGATAGACGTTGGCCATGAAGCCTTCGACCGTCTTCCAGGCGTTCCTGGGCTGCACGGGCTTGACACTCTCGCCGCCGAGCTTCTCGACGAGGAGCCCCGAGACGGCCAGCGCATTGTCCCGAACCATCTCGGCGGTCAGGCGGAGCCGCGGACCGCGGGCGAGAAGGAGGTTTTCCGGGTCGCGATCGAGCTTGGCTTTCGAAGTCGTCGACGCCTGGCGATAGGTCGCCGACAACACGATTCGCCTGTGGAGCTTCTTCAGGTCCCACTTGCCCTCGACGAGCTCCGTGGCGAGATAATCGAGGAGCTCGGGGTTCGTGGGGAGCTCGCCGCGGGTGCCGAAGTCCTCCGCCGTCCTGACGATTCCGACGCCGAAGTACTGCTGCCAGACGCGGTTGACCAGGACGCGCGCGGTGAGCGGATGCTGGTTCGGAAACGAGCCACTGCGCGAGCCCTAGCCGGTTGCGTGGCGCACTTTTCGGCATGGGAGGCAGCACGGCCGGGGTCGCCGGATTCACATTCTCGCCGCGATTCTTGTAAATGCCGCGCTGGAAGATGTATGCCTGCCGCGGCTTCTCCAGCTCCTCCATCACGAGCGTCTGCGGCAGTCGTTGTTTGATGATCGTCTCCTCGTCCTTGAGCTTGGCGAGTTCTTCAGCGACGATGCGCCCGACTGGGTCGATATGCGACCGATAGTATTCGCGCAAGACTTTTTTCCGCCGCTCCGACGGTGTCAGCTTATTTTCCTCCTCGTGAGGCTTGGACGGCGCCGATTTTTCGCCGACCTTGCTGACCTTGGAGAGCGGCTCTGGCTTCGCGGAAGGCTTTGCATCGTCGCCCTTGCTTGAAGCATCGGTGGCAGGAATCTTGGACGGCGACGCGGTTGGCGTCGGAGTCAATGCGATGGCGCGCTAGGCTTGGGCCCGCAGCAGGCTTCTTGGCCTCGAGGCGAAGAGCCGTCGCGACCTCATGGGTGAGGACGTCGTCGCCCTCCGGGGTGATCGTGAACGTGAACGACCCGCCACCCCTGGGGCCGCCGCCTGGTTCGCCCGGCCCCATTCCGGCGCCGGGGGGCAAGACGCGACGGGCAGGAGGGCTGGCGTCTCCTCCGAACACGATCTTCACGACGATCTCGTTATCTCCCTGGCGGAGGCCGATGCGGAACTTTTTCGCGGGATTGGTTTGGGCACGTCCCGTCGACGCATCAAACGTTGTATCGTTGATTTCGGGAAGGACTGGCTCTTCTTTCTCGTCATCGTCTTTCTCGTCGGTCTTTGCGTCGGGGCTGTTTGCCGGGGCGGCCGGCTTGGCGTCAGCTTGCTTTGGCGGGACAGGGGGCGGCGGGGGAGCCGAGGTCTGTGCCAGCTCTCCATTGATCCAGAGGCGGAAGCCCGCTGGTCCGTCAATCTCGACCATCGCGGTGCGCGGGCGAGTTGCCACGATCTTGCGGGCGAGATAGTAAGCGGAGTTGGCGCCCTGCAGGCGTGCCGGTGTTCCGTCGCGCCATTTTCGTTGCTCGGTCCACGTGATTTTATCGGGCTTCGGTTTGGCCGCGGCGGCCTTCTGTGCGTCCTTGGACTGGGCCATCGCGACTTCGGGCTTCGGTTCGGTCTTGGTCTCTTTTGTCGCTTCGCCAGACGGTTTCTCCGCAGGCCCGACGGGAGTGCCGTTGTTCTCCTTGCGCGCTACGGCGCTTGGTTTGCCCTGCTGCGTCGGATCTTGGATGTGTCGCCGGCTCGCGCGTTTCGCAGCCGGTTTTGCATCACTCGGGGCCGCGCCTGTCGCGGAAACGTCGACTTTGGCGACGGGGGCCTGGCGTGTGGAATCCTTGGCCGTCGCGGGAGCTTCTTTCTTGGCACGCTTCGTGTCTCCGGCCGGCTTCGCGGGCGTGGTGGCCGGCGCGGGTTTCTCGGTGCCCTCCGGGCCGGCGGGTGGGGGCGTGACCTTTGTGAAGCTCTTCTTCAGGTCGAGCGGCTCGTTCTTTATATCCTTCTCCGGCTCGAACACCGTCGTGTAGGCCTTCGTGACGTCCTGCGCGGGAAATGGGCCGATCGAGCTCCATAGCTTGGACTGGGCAGGGAGCATCAGCTCGCGGATTCGATCGTCCTCGGTGTAAGTGATGCGGAAACGGCCGATCAAGCTCTTGAACCGGAAGGCCGACGTCTGGTGCAGCGAGAAGCGAAGTACGGACGCCTCGTTCGTCTCGAGAGGCTCGAGCGGTAGAAAGATCGCTTCATGCGGCTTCTTGCGCTCGTCGTCGACGATGCTCCAACCGCCATACGGATCGACTCTCAGGCGCCGCGCCGCCGCCCAGGGGCTCGATCACGATTGCTGCTTCGAGCGGCCCTGGTGGGATGTCGTTGGGGGCGGGCTCTTCCTTCGGTTTCTGGTTGATGTCGGCCTGTGCCAGCGACAGGTAGACGAGGGGCGGATCCTGGCTTTCGGAAAACGTCGTGTTGCGAATCTCGATCGCCGACAAGACGAAGCGGCCGTCGGATGCGCGTCCGAGTCCTTTTTCCGGGCGTGCTGTCATCGGGCAAGACCTCGAGCCGCAGCGCCGTGATGCGCTTCTTCCCTGGGAGCAACATGATGTCGTACGTGTCTTTGACGGGCGCCGGGCCGGTTGACAGGATTGAGCCGTCGGCGAGCGGCTTCAACTGCGAGCCGCCGCGAGAGAGCATTCCCGAGAGCGGTGGGGTTGTCCACTCGATCGGCTTGCCGAGCCTGGCGAGTGTCTTCTTTTCCCATTCTTTCTGGGCTGCGTCCGTGGCGAGTCATCGCGCTCGAGTCGTTGTTTGAGCGCGTCGATGCGCGCTTTGAGATCGGCGAGCCTCGGCTCCTGATCGGGGCTGGGGACAGGAATCGGACGGCCGCGGGCTTGCTGAACTCGGAGTCGCGTTCCTTGATGTTGTTGAAGAACGCGTAGAACGAGTAGTAGTCTCGCTGGCTGAGTGGGTCGTACTTGTGGTCGTGGCACTGGGCGCAAGCGAGTGTGACACCCATGAAAACCGTCGCCGTCGTGTTCACGCGATCCACCACGTAGGCAGAGCGGTATTCGTCTTCCTCCTCGCCCGCCTCGCTGTTGGTGGGGTGATTGCGGTTGAATCCTGTGGCGACCTTTTGCGCGAGCGTCGCATTGGGGAGCAAATCGCCCGCGAGCTGCTCGATCGTGAACTGATCAAACGGCATGTTCGCGTTGAACGCGTCGACGACCCAATCGCGCCATTTCCAGATCTGCGCGAGGCATGTCGTGCTGGTAGCCGCTCGTGTCTGCATACCGCGCGAGGTCGAGCCACTCCTGGGCCTGGCGCTCACCGTACGTTTCGACTTCAGGAGGCGATCCGCCTGCGTCTCATACGCGTCGGAATGCTTGTCCGAGAGGAACTCGTCTAGCTCCTGCGGGGGTCGGCGGAAGTCCCGTGAGGTCGAAGCTCGCGCGGCGAAGCCACGCTTCGCGAGTTGCTTCCGGTTCCGGTTTCTGGTGCTCGTGATCGAGCCGCGCGAGCACGAAGGCGTCGAGCGGATCGCGCACCCACGCTTTGTCACGCACCGCGGGAACCGCTGGCTTCCTGGGCGGCAGGAACGACCAGTGATCTTCCCACTTGGCGCCCTGTTCGATCCAGGTCTTCAATGTCGCGATCTGTTTCTTCGTGAGCGGCTCGGCCTTTCCTTCGGGCGGCATCCGCTCGTCCTTGTCATCGGTCGTGATCCGCTCCCAGGCGAGT
Organism: uncultured Planctomycetota bacterium; assembly: GCA_963823665.1. GTDB lineage: Bacteria > Planctomycetota > Planctomycetia > Isosphaerales > Isosphaeraceae > CAVXHV01. The sequence goes on along the minus strand of CAWGMQ010000005.1, from coordinate 283,942 downwards.
GAGCCGTCGAGGTTTCCCGGTGCAATCACGTACTTGCTGTCGCGCTTGGCGAAAGCATTCTCCTTCAGATCGAGGCGAAGCTTTCCCTTGCGCGCGGACTCGTCGGGCCCGTGACACTGAAAGCAATGCTGCGCCAGGATCGGGCGGCACCTCGTTCAGAAAGCTGACCGCGTGGATCTTTGTTGCCGGCTTGCTCGCTGTCTTCTCATCGGCGAACGCGCTGGGGGAACGCTCCAGCCCGGTGACAAACGTCAGAGCCGCGAGCACGAGTGCACAGCCGCCCGTTAACCACGGGCGTTCAACGACGATCGACATTGCGAAGCCTCACGAGACCCTGCCTGGCGATGATGAACGCTCCCGGACGAACCCGAGGGCGGAGCGGGCTTGCCGAAGCGCTCGCGTTCGGCTGCCGCCTGACGATCCAGGATACCACCAATCGATGTGCTTGCGAAAGCTCGGATCGCATCCGGGCGCTTGCCACCGGGCATCGCGCTCCTTTTTCCCTGCACAACCAAGGCGATCCGCAGTTCACTTTGAACGAGACTGATGAACTTTCACGGTATAGAAGCTATCCTGTGAACGATCTTCGGGCCGCCCTGCGACCGCATGTGATCGCGATTCGGCAGACGAGGCGGCTGACTTCCTTGAGCATCGAGAATTCCCTTGCGCTTGAACTGGCTGCTCATCTTCATTCCGGTCGCGATCATTCTCGACTGGATCGGTGTCGACCCGATCTTGCTGTTCGGTCGTCTCGGCCCTGGCGATCGTTCCGCTTGCCGGGCTCGATGGGTGACGCGACCGAGGCGCTGGCGGAATATCTCGGGCCGACGGTCGGCGGGCTGCTCAATGCGACGCTCGGCAACGCGCCCGAGATCATCATCAGCGTGTTTGCGCTCAAGCGGGGATTGATCGGGATCGTGAAGTCGTCGCTGACGGGCTCGATCATCGGCAACCTGCTGCTGGGCCTGGGTGTTTCGATGCTCGCCGGCGGGCTCAAGGTCAAGACCCAGAAGTTCGAGCCCCACGTGGCGCGGATCAACGGAGCCCTGCTGGTGCTCGCGACGTTCGGCCTGATCGTGCCGGCGATCTACGGCATCACGCCGACCGGGAGAGGACAATCCAGCCCGGCATATCTCGAAAGAGATCGCCGTCATTCTATTCATTGTGTACCTCTCGAGCCTGGTCTTCACGCTGGCGACCCACAAGGCGGTCGTGGGCAAGGCGGGCGTGACGGCCGAGAAAAAAGAGGCAGGCGAGCCGACGACGGAAGACGACAAGCCGCAGGTGCACTGGAGCCGCGGCAAAGCGATCGTCGTTCTGGCGCTGGTCTCGGTCGCGCTGGCGTTCATGAGCGAGATCCTCACCGGCGCGGTTGATCCCGCCGCCAAGAAGATGGGGTTCACGCCGCTCTTCGCGGGGGTGTTCCTGCTGGCGACGGTCGGTAATGCGGCCGAGCTGTTGAACGCCGTCCGGTTTGCCCGCAAGGACAAGATGGACCTGGCGATCGGCATCACGGTCGGCGCGAGCACGCAGGTTGCGCTTCTGGTGGCGCCGATCCTGGTCTTCGCCGGCTGGTTCCTGGGCCAGGACATGAACCTGCTCTTCACCCGCTACGAAATGTGGGCGGTGGTGCTGGCGGTGTTCATCACGCGGCTGCTGATCTACGACGGCGAATCGACCTGGCTCGAGGGGCTGATGTTGATCGCGATTTACTGCATGCTGGGCGTCGGCTTCTTTCATCTGCCCGCCACCGCCGCCAACGCATATTGAGTCTCCTTTCGAAGGACGAATGATGCCGCTGCTGGACTATCTCTTCGGCCGCCACCTGGCGACAGACGAAGAGGGTGAGCAACGTGTGGGTGTGCTCGCCGGCATACCCGATGCTCGGGCTCGATGCGCTGGGATCGGCGGCGTACGGGCCGGAGGCGGCGCTGACGCTCTTGATCCCGCTGGGCGCGGCCGCCGATATCCGCACATCGGACCGATCAGCACGCTGATCATCCTGCTGCTCATGGTCGTCTATTTCTCCTACCGGCAGACGATCTCGGCGTATCCGCACGGCGGTGGGTCGTACACCGTGGCCAAGGAGAACCTGGGCGTGACGCGCCGGTCTCTTTGCCGCGGCTGCGCTTTTGCTCGACTACGTTCTGGTCGTGGCTGTCGGCATTTCGGCGGGCGTGGGGGCGCTGGTCTCGGCGCTGCCGGTACTTCAGCCGCACATGCTGTCGCTCTGCCTGATCATTCTGGCGATGATCACGCTGATCAACCTGCGCGGGGTACGCGAGTCGGGAGCGGCGTTCATGATTCCCACGTACCTGTTCATCGTTTCCTTGCTGGGCGTACTCGCCATCGGCGTGGTCAAGTCGCTGCTTGCGGGGGGACGGCCCGTTCCGATCGTGCCGCCGGCGGCGCTGGGTGCCGACCGAGATCGCGGCTTCGTTCTGGATCTTGATGCGGGCCTTTGCCAGCGGCTGCACGGCGATGACCGGCGTCGAGGCGGTGAGCAACGGCGTCACCGCCTTCCGCGAGCCGGCCGTTCGGCATGCCACACGCACACTGACGGCGATCATCGCGCTCCTGGGCCTGATGCTGGCCGGCATTGCATATCTTTGCGACTGTGTACGGAATCGGCGCGACCGAGCCGGGCCAAGACGGGATACCAGAGTACTCTCTCGCAACTGACGGCCGCGGTGATCGGCCGAGGCTTCTTCTACTATGTGACGATCGGCTCGGTCCTGGTGGTGCTGGCACTCTCGGCAAACACGGGCTTTGCCGATTTTCCGCGGCTCTGCCGGGTGATCGCTCAGGATGGCTTTCTGCCGACGAGCTTTGCCCACCGAGGCCGCCGGCTCGTGTATTCGCAGGGCATTCTCGTCCTGGCGGCTCTCGCAGCGGGAATTCTTGTCGCCTTCGGCGGGATCACCGATCATTTGATTCCGCTCTTCGCGGTCGGTGCGTTCCTGGCCTTCACGCTCTCGCAGGCGGGGATGGTCGCGCACTGGAATCGGCTTCGCGGCGAACACTGGCGGAAGTCGATGGTCTTCAATGCCGCCGGGGCGATTTGCACCGGCGTGACGCTCGTCGTCGTGCTTGTCTCGAAGTTTCTCGAGGGTGCCTGGGTCATGTGCCTGCTCGTGCCGGGACTCTTGATTCGTTTTCTACGAGGTCAAGATTCACTACCGCAAGATCGGACGCGAGCTAGCGACGGACGAGCCGCTTGATGCCGAGCATCTGTCTCCGCCGGTCGTCCTCCTGCCGATGCGCGGCTGGAGCATGATCACACGGAAGGCACTTCACTTCGCACTGAAGATCTCGCACGAAATCTATGCGCTGCACATCGCGGGTGACGAACAGACGATGGTGGCGCTTGAAGACGGCTGGAATCGGCTGGTGCGCGAGCCGGCGCAGAAGGCGGGTCTACCCGCGCCCAAGCTGATCATCATTTATTCACCCTTTCGACGGCTTTATCAGCCGCTGATCGAGGTTGTCACGGATTTGAGAAAAGCGCACCCGGACCGCGACATCGCCGTGATCATTCCGGAGTTGATCGGCACCAAGTGGTACCACTACATCCTGCACAACCAGACGGCGGCGGTGATGGTGGCGTATCTGCGGCTCTCCGGGTTCCGGCGGGTGATCGTGATCAACGTGCCATGGTACCCGGAAAACTGATTCAATTTCGGATTTCAGATTTCGGATTTTAGATTGGGGGCAGGGGATTTGCGGCGGTGATGGCTGCGGCGATGCGGGCGCGGGCTGTGGGGGAGAGGCGGGGCAGGGCGACGTCGGCGAGATTGTCGTGGGGTTTGAGGACGAAGAGGAGGCCGTGGATTTGACGCGAGTGGGCGCGGCAATGGCGGCAGAGCGCCATATGGGCCGAGCGAGCCAGTCGTTCGGTCGGCGAAAGGCGGCGTTCCAGCATTTCGAGAGTCCGCCGGACGGCTTGGCGGCACGAGAACATATCAGCGTTCCTCTTTGCTAAACCACTTGCCTTCCAGACAGCGCCTTAGCCGCTCGCGGGCCCGGTAGAGCAGTGTCCAGAGATTGGCGCTTGAGATTTCCAGTATCCGGCAGGTTTCGGTTGCGTCAAGGCTTTCGACCACGCGCAATGCGAATGCCTCGCGCATGCGCACCGGCAGAGCGGTCATGCAACTTTGAAAGACCGTCCCGAATTCTTGTGACTCAAGCAGCGACTTCTGGAGCGGGCGTCCAGCGGCCCGGCGGCTTGCGCCATTTTCCGAAGCGATTGAAGTTGCCTTCGACCGCGGGATCGACGCCGGCAAGATACTGGTCGCGGCGATGATTGCGGCGACGGTCGTCGAGCGCCTTGTGCCGGAGAATGGCGATGAGCCAGGTTCGCTCGGAAGCGCCGGCCGAGTAGCGCTCGCGGCTTTCGAGTGCCGCGAGCAGCGTCTCCTGGACCAGATCCTCGGCATGATGTTCGTCGCCGACAAATAAGAGCGCATATCGAAAAAGCGCATCGCCGTGGAGGCTGAGCCATTGTTCGGGGATGGATGGCGAGCCGGGAGTTGAAGCGGCCTGGGGGAGAGGAAAGGGGCCCCGTCGGGTCGCGCCGGGCGGGTCTTCTCCCTGCCCCGGCGCGATGCCGAATGGCGGCGCTACTGGTCTGTCCTTGACGGTGGTTCGAGACTGATTCGCCATTTTCATGGTCATCGTACCGTGACCCGAGCGGGATCCGCAATCACCGCAACGCCCTGCGGGTCGGCTCCTGCGGGAATGTCAGGCGGAAGAAAGAGCGGTGAGCTGCTGCTTTCGGAAAGGATGCCGTTAGGCGCGACCGACAGAACGTGGAGCGCGTTGCCTTGGGGAAAATTGCCCGCGGCATCAGTCTGATGGTCGATGACATAGAGCGTGTTGCCGCTGGGGTCGAGAGCAAATTCAAAGGGCGCGACCTCGAGCGCGGCGGTGGGGTCGCCGGTCGAATTCGATGGCCCGCCGAGCACGAATTCCTGGATCTGAACGGGGTGCGTGGGATTCGCCAGCGAGAACACGCCGACGCTGTTCGTGCCGGTGTCGACAGTATAAAGGAAGGCTCCATTCGAGCTGACGACGGTCCAGCACGGTCCGTGACCCTGAACGGGCACCGTGCCGGCAAGGCTCAGATCGCCGGCGCCATCGAACGTGAAGGTGGCGACCTGACTGGCCCCGGTTAGCCCCGCATAGATGATGTTTTGCGTCGGGTGCTCTGCCAGGCCGAGAAGAAGCGGCGGCGTCGCGGGCGCGCCCAGTCCGCCGCTGGAAACGGGAATGAGCGCGCCATTGGCAGCAATCTGGAACGGCAGCACCTCGTTCGCGTCGGTCACATTGTTGAGCGGAGGGGGCGTGAAGGTGTCGAGAAACGCCAGGTGTGACGTCGAGGAGATGAGCAACTGGGAGGGGGAAATGCCGACTGGCAGCGTCGTCGTGGCTGAGAAGTCCGGCGTGAGATTGCCATCGGGCCGGATGGTGAAAACCGTGATGGTGGGAGCGATCGAGCCGGGTTGGCCCTGGACCTCGTCTCCACGATTGACGACGTAAAGGCGGTTATCGGCGATCGAGAGACTGACAGGCTCGGTTCCGCCGGAGCTGACGGCCTGATTATTCACGAGTTTGAGGGCACCGTTGGGTTTGACGGCAAACACCGCAACGGAGTTGCTTCCCTGGTTGACCGCGAAGAGGAGGCGCCCGTCGGGGCTGGCGATGACTTCCTTGTCGGAATCATCCGGTCCGAGCAGTCCCTGGGGATTCGCGAGGCCCGTGCCGTCGGTCTTGAACGATCCAAATTGTGTGACCTTGCCGTGGCCATCGTTGCGGAATGCAATCACGGCGTTCTCGCCGGGGTTGGAATTGTCGGTTTCGGTGTAAATGAAACTCGGGGCTTGTTTTGGAAGCGCGGAGACCGACATGAGCTGGCGGGATTCCAGTGATTCAAGGCCGCAGAAAAGCAAAGAGCGTTTTGTACGTCCACGATCAATCATGGGAGCACTCCATTCTGGCTTTTGAAGGCACGAATTCGCCACCCAATGACCTCGATCTTGAGCAACCTCGATTGCGAGTGGTAGCGCGGTTGTGGCCATTAGTCGTTGGGCGGTTGAAAACCTGACAACGAATTTTGTCGTTCGATGCCGCGCTCAATGCGGTGTGAGCATCCACAGAAGAAAAATCCAGCCGAGCGCTCGGCCGAGGCGATCGGGCCACTCCGCGATCGGCTGCCAGGCTCCGCTCAGCTTTTGCAATCCCCAGACTGTCAGGATCGCGGGCATGGCACCGCTGCCGGCGGACTGCAACAACGTGTCGATTCCTTGCGGCGACCAGAGCTCGGGCGCTTTCGCCAGCAAAACCTCGATCGGACGTGTCATCCCGATCGTGGCGTAATCGAGCAGCCGGAGGAGGACCGCGACGGCAAAGGCCACAAGGGCCGTGGCGCACGCGGCCAGGCCCGGGCGCGTAGCGAATTCCTGCCTCCGCGGCCGTGGACCACGAAGGCCCGCGAACACAACGGTTGCACACAGCGCGAAGAGGACCGGCATGGTTCCGTACACAAGCCGGCCGATGTTGATGAATGTGATATACACGATTCGGCCGGGCATCGCTGGTTCTTCCCAGACGAAACACTTCGACAGTGAATAACGGATCAGGGCGAGCCCCACGCCGGTGGCAGCGATCAGCGCCATCGCATCCTTGAGCGTGAGCTTTCTCGCTGGAAGTCGATCGCCGAGCGGGACCGTTTGATCAGGCACGCGCTGTGTCATGGCACGTACCACAGGAGCGTGTTCAGTACAGCCAGGAAGCCGAGCGTGCCGCCGAGCCAGTTGACCCAGTTTCGTCCCCGTGCCCACACGCCGCCGAAAGCAAGGTAAGCCCAGGCGGCGATCACGCTGATACTCACATGCCTTTCTGCAAGATCGAATAACACGTTGACGGGGAAGCCGGTAGTTAACCACATGTCGTGAAACTCGACATAGCGGACGAGCCAGAGGGCGGTGTTGGCCCCGGCAGTGATCAGTGCGGCGACGATTGCCGCGCAGGCGGCGACACCGGGTTGGCGAAAGAGGAGCCTTCGTGCCGATTTCGGCTCGCGGAGCACGCGAGCGAAGCCCACGATCGCGAGGATGATACCGATCTGCATTGCTGAGCTGAGAATGTATCGAGCCTCGTGCAGCCAGGCACTGATGGAATTCGGGTCGCGCTCAAAGACCGGTGTCTTCTCGTGCGCTCTGATCCAGCCGAGCTGGTAGCACGCGAAGAGGGCCGCGGCCAGAGCGGCCGCGATGATGACGTCGAGCCAGGTGGGGTATCTGATGCGGGAATGTTCCAGATCGAGCGCCTTTCGTTCCTTCAACCAACGCGCGTGTGTATCGCCGATCATTAGAACGCGATTACCGGTTGTCGGAAAGGCCTGATCAATGGGCGGGCGATCAGCAACCAATGATCATTAACAGCAAGACGTAGGCGATCGAAAGAACCAAGAACCAAAAAGATAACGCTCGCTCGCCGACGCACCGAGAAATGCCGAAGCAGCCCGGGGACACGACGAATAGAATCACTCCGCCAAGGGCCAACCAGCTCGCGCGATGCCACTTCCGGTGCGCTTGTTCTTTCAGTGTCGCTGCTTGATCAAATTCCGCCAGCGCCAGTTCATCGATGCCCAAGTCGATGTACTCGTTGCAGCGGCGGATGTGGGAGTATGATTCCCTGAAGGCGATACTGCCGGGCCTAATCTGGGACTTGCCTGCGTAATCAGCGCCGATCCCGGCGAGGATGAGTACAAGCGAGAGCCGGGACAAGATGCTTCGCTCAGGACGCACGACGACTTGCCCGATTTCCGGCCAGTCGTCATCGATCAAGCTGGCTTCGACGGCACTGCCGGGTTTCTTGTTCACGGCGCTTCGGCTTTCTTGACGGCGCCTTCAGGGTGCGGTGCCGCGCCCGGCGGGCTCGCGCGCATGTAGGCGACGACCGCAATCAGGTACGGCGGCGAGCCGCTCTTGGGCTGTTCGCGCTGGCTGATGTCGACGATCGTCTCCTCGAAACCTTCTTTGGTAAGGCTCAAGACCCATCTGGGCGTGACCTTGAACTCGACGTCGTCGATCACGGTTTGCACCGAGAACGAACCGTTTGCATCGGACGACGCTGCCCCCGCGGTGCGTTCGTGTGCGCCAACCCATTTCGTCGGCGGGGTGCGTGGCTGTAATTTCAGGCTGACAGCCACGCCGTCGAGTGGAGCGCCGTCAACCGCATTTCTGACGACGCCGTGAATCTTATACTCGTAAGCGTACGAGCATCCCGGCGTGCCGGCGGCGACCGACGGCAAGAGCATGCTGGCGGCGATGAGCTGAGCGGGGATAAGCACGCCACGGCGTCCTGACCGGATTGGCCATCGGCGATTGATCGCGGGCTGTTTCATGGTTTGTCCGCCTCCGCGATGGTTGATCGATGGCTTCAGTATAGCGACGTTTCGTGCGAATCAGAACGGATCCGAGCGCACGCGCTTCATTTCGAGCCGAAGGTGAGTTTGACGGGGAAGGGATGCGTGATCCATTCGCCGAGCGCAGCGCCCAGCTCGCCCTTGTTGGCGAGGCTCGCGGCGCGGATGGCGTGGGGGGTTTTCGACGTCGGATCAAGGCGAATCGCCTCGTCGCAGTCGGCCAGCGCGCTGCCGAGCTCTTTGGCCAGTTCCACGCGACCGCTCTCAGTATGTAGCCCGTGGCCGACTTGGGATCGTGGCGAATGACCGCATCGGCGTCGGCTTTCGCTTTCTCATATTCTTTCTTGAGCGTCCACAGGTTGGAGCGGTGAGCGTATGCCAGGCTGCAATTCGGCTCGAGCCGGATCGCTTCGGTCGCGTCTGCGATTGCGCGGTCGATTTGATCCTCTGCTTGCGCAGTGACCCGCGCCAGCTCGTAGACGCGTACCTGGAGGTCGTCAAATCGGCGGCCATCGTTTCCCCAGCCTTCGCTGCCGAGATGAGCTGCGCAGCGAGTGAATGGGAAAGCCGCGTTGCACGCGGGAGCAAACTCCCTGTCCCACTCGTCGAAAACGGGCTGCTCGGCTTTCGCAAGCTGACTGCGGGAAAGGTGGAGGTTTCTTCGGTTTTCGTGGCCCTCAGTCCAACCGGCGGGAATGTCAAATCTGATCGTGTGCGGGTGCAGCGTGATCGTGGAACCATTCAGGGTGGAGTAGGGCGACGAACAGGGTGATCCGTCGTCGTGGTGTTGTCGACATAACTGGACTCGGCGAAGTGCCACGGTATTTCTTTGCCGGGGATGAAATCCGGTTCAGGAACTGGCGCCGGCGGGCTCGCGGGCGTTCGAGCAGGCCCTGGAAGTGAAGTATAAGAACGGTCTCGGAGTATCGCCACGGGTGGAACACGGATCGAACCGGATGATGCAAGAGTGACCTCCGGCTGATTCTCAGGGAGGTTGCCGCGCATGGCCACAGCGGAATACACTCTGGGAGGATCAACTCGAACTGAAAGGGAGAAATCGATGCCGCTCAACTACCGTTTCCGTGGCGCCGTGATGGGTTTGGCCGTGATCGTGCTCGGGTGGGGCCAGTCGTTCCAGAAGGCTGCGGCTCAGGTGCCCGAAGAACAGCGCAAGCAGGTCGTGGAGGCTCTGGGCCCTCCGTTCATCGTGTTTCGCGAGAAAGTGCTGGAGGAGCTCAAGGTCTCCGACGAGCAGAGAGAGAAGCTGATGCAGAACCTGATCGATCGGATCATGGAAACGGGCCCGTTCCTCGACTCCCTGAAGGACGAGACCGGGCCGGACCGTGAAAAGAAGCTCGAGGAGCACAGGAAGAATGCTCGAGAGAAGCTCGCCAAGCAATTGAAGGAAGTGCTCAAGCCCGAACAACAGACTCGGGTGCGGCAGGTGGCGCTTCAGATCGAGGGCGCCTTCGCCCTGGGCCAGGACGAGGTCCGGAAAGAGCTGAAGATCACGCAAGAACAAATGATGAAATTCATGGCCATCGTGCAGGAGCTGCACAAGAAAGTCGAGCCTCTGATCAAGGAGGCTCAGGCCGGCGGTAATCCGCAAGAGATTCGACCGAAGATCGAGCAAATTCGCAAGGACCACGGTCAGAAGCTCGAAGACATCCTCACCGATGCCCAGAAAAAGCAGTGGAAAGAACTGCTTGGCCCGAAGTTTGAGCTGGGTGATGATTGATCGATCCGGGCAATTGTGATTTGCCCAGGGAGCTCAAGCATGCGAACAAACGATACTACGACTCGTCGCCGCTTTCTCGAAGGTTCTGCGGGCGCCGGAGCGGGGCATCTCGCTTTGTCGACATCAGGCGCCAGACCCTTCGCGAACATTTTGGGGGCCAACGAGCGGGTGAGGATCGGGGTGGTCGGAACAGGCGGTCGAGCCGCGCAGTTGATGGACCACCTGGCGCCCAAGCCGAGGGAGCCGGTTCAAGGCGGCATTCTGCAATGGAAGACGAAGCCCGTGGAGGGTGCGGATCTGGTGGCCGTGGCAGACGTATACGCGCCGCATCGCGACCAGGCCGCCGCCAGGGCGGGCGCGAACACAGCCAAATTCCATGACTACCGCAAGCTCCTGGATCAAAAACATGTCGAAGCGGTGATCATCGCGGCCCCCGATCACTGGCACAAACAAATGCTCATCGATGCGCTGGCGGCGGGGAAAGACGTTTACGTCGAGAAACCGGTGACGCACAGCCTGGAACAAGGTCCCGAGGAGATCGCGGCCGTCGAGAAAAGCGGGCGTATCGTGCAGACCGGCACCCAGCAACGGAGCTGGCCCCACTACGTCCAGGGCAAACAAATCGTCGCGTCGGGCGCACTGGGCGTCGTGCGGCTTGTCGAAGCCTTCTGGTTCATGAATTACGGCGTGCGAGGAGCGAGTAGTCTTCCCAAAAGCCAGGCGGCTCCGGCCAATCTCGACTGGACGGCCTGGCTGGGATCGGCGCCCGAGCAGCCCTTCAATCAGATGAAGTTTCGGCTATGGCGGCAGTTCTGGGATTTTGGCGGCGGCAATCTTGCGGATTTGATGACGCATGCGATCGAGACCGTTCACTGGTATATGGAGTGCGACACGCCATCGAGCGCCCTGGGCATCGGCCACGCCTACGACTGGCCCTTCGAGTGCCCGGATAACCTGAGCTGTACGCTGGAGTATCCCAAGGGGTTCCTGGTGAATTATTCGGGCTGCCACACGATGGGAATGGATTTCGGCAGCATCATCTTCCACGGCTCGAACGGGACCCTGGAAATCAGCCGGGCGGCGCTGGCGCTGTATGAAGAGGATCGCGGCCGCGGCTGGCCGAAATTCAATCGAGCCGAGCGGCGCTGGCGGCCGGAGCCCAAGATTTATGTCGAATCCGAATACGAGGGAACTTCCGACCATCTGCGCAACTGGCTGGATTGCATCCGCACGCGGAAGGAGCCCAATGCCCCCATCCGCGTGGGAATAGCCGCGGCGCGAGCGGCCCATATCGGCAACGCGGCGCTGCGCAGTGGGAAGAAAGTCACATGGGACGACAAGGAGCAGAAGATTGGTTTCGCTGAATAGAGGCGCCGCAGATGAGTGGCGGTCCCAATGGTCGCGATGCTTTCCGGAGCCATTCGGATGCCTCGCGAATTTGACGATCTCACGATGTTCATCCTGATCGCCATGGCTTTCGCTCTGCCGTACCTGCCCTTCCTGGTCACGCGGAACCGAGCGTGACAGGGAAGGGAAACGTGAGGTCGAACGAAACCCAGCCAGTCGCAGCGCCGGCTCCCTCCGGCGATTCCAGATGCGCGCAGCGCGGAGATTGTACGGGCTCACGGCGTGTTCCTACTCATGCGCTTCTTGCAACCGTGCCGGCTGGAGGTCCGGGACGAGGGCGTGGATGACTGCGAGCGCGATCAGGTAAGCTGACGACGCGACGAAGAAGATCGGCACGTAGCTGCCCGTCCACTGCAAGAGATATCCCGTCGCGGTGGCGATCAACATGCCGGCGATGGAACCGGCGAAGCCGCCGATGCCGACCACCGAAGCGACGGCCCGTCGCGGAAACGTGTCCGAGACGAGTGTGAAGAGGTTGGCCGACCACCCTTGGTGCGCGGCGGTCGCCAGGCTGATGAGGCCGACCGCGACCCAGAGGCTCGATGTCCGCGCGGCCAGCAGGATCGGGACCACGCAGAGCGCGCAGACGAGCATCGCCGTTTTTCGCGAGGCGTTCACCGACCAGCCGCGGTGAATCAGGGTCGACGAGATCCAGCCGCCGCCGATGCTGCCGACATCCGCGGCGAGATAGATAACCACGAGCGGCAGTGTGAGGCCGGTCAGGGTGATGCCGTGCTCCTGTTCGAGGAATTTCGGCAGCCAGAAAAGGAAGAACCACCAGATCGGGTCAGTGAAGAACTTGCCGGCCGCGAAGGCCCACGTCTGCCGATGGCGGATCAGGCTCGACCAGGGAATCGCGACCATCGGCTCGACAGGATCGCTGCGTATGTGAGCCAACTCTGACCGAGACAGGCGCGGGTGCTCCTCGGGCTTGCGGTAGATTGCCAGCCAGGCGGCGAGCCAGACGAAGCCCGTCGCACCCGTGATCAAGAATGCCCACTGCCAGCCGAATCGGGTTGCAATCCAGGGCACGATGAGAGGGGCCACGATCGCCCCGACGTTCGAGCCGGAGTTAAAAATCCCCGTGGCGAGGGCGCGCTCCGTCTTGGGGAACCATTCGGCAACCGTCTTTATCGCGGCGGGGAAATTGCCGGCTTCGCTCAATCCCAGTGCAAGTCGCGCCGTGCCGAATCCGAGCGCCGACCGTGCCACCGAATGGCCCATCGCCGCCAGGCTCCAGCAGAACACGACGAGGCTGAGCCCCAGCCGCGTGCCGAGCCCGTCCATCAAGCGGCCCACGAGGAGCTGGCCGGCCGCGTACGCGCCGGTGAACGCGGCCGTGATCAAGCCGTAGTCGGATTCCGACCAGTCGAGCTCCTTCTGCAAGGGCGCCGCCAGGATGCCGAGCACCTGGCGATCGAGGTAGTTGATCGTTGTCGCGAAGAAGAGCAGGGCGCAGATGATCCAGCGGTAACCGCCGATGCGGGCGGGCGCGTTCACGTCCGAGAAAGCTGCGCTCGCGCTGTCGCCGCGAGGAGGCCCGACTTCATCTGTAGGCGCGGGCATTTCTCTCCGCCTCTCTCTCTGACCCCGCGGATGGGGTGGCTCACGTGCGGATGTTTGCCGGCTGGCGTGCGTCGGCGGGGTCGGCCCAGCGGGTATTCGGGATCGTCGGTGCCCAGCCTGGTCGAAGCGGGTCCTGGTCGTAGGGGTACGAGCCGAGCCGGCGGTAGAGATCGCTGTAGAGGCCGAGCTTGTCGCGATCAAGGCGGACGCCCAGGCCTGGGCCCGTCGGAACGGCAATCGAGCCTTCCTCGTACGCGAGCTTCCCACCGATGATCACGTCGTCTTTCAGGTGATGATAGTGGGCGTCGGCGGCGAACGACAGGTTCGGGATGACTGCGCCCAGGTGAAGCATCGTCGCAAGCTGGATGCCCAGCTCGCCCGAGGAATGCACCGCGACGCCGAGCTGGAACGTCTCGCAGACGCCCGCCGCGCGGATGCACGGGCGGATGCCCCCCCAGAAGGTCGTATCGAGCAGGATCACGTCGGCGGCCGTGGAGAGCGCATTGGCCGCGAGCTGCTCGAAGTTGACAACGATCGTGTTGGTCGCCAGGGGCATGCGCACCTTCTCGCGCACCCGGCGCATTCCCGCCATGCCGAAGACAGGGTCTTCCAGGTAGTCGTTGCGGATGCCCTCGATCTCCTGGCCGAACCAGATGGCCGTCTCGGCCGACCAGACGCCGTTGGGGTCGAAGCGGAAGCGGTCTCCCTCGAGCGCCAGCGCGAGCTCACGGTAGCACTCGAGCTCATATTCCGGCGGGAAGACACCCCCCTTGAGCTTGTGCGAGGTGAAGCCGTATTTCTCCTTCAGGCGCGCGCCTGGCAGACGACCTGTTCTGCGGTGCGCACCTCGCCCGTGCCGTCACCATCCGGATAGCGGAAAAACAGATACGAGGCGAACGGGACGCGGTCTTGCAGGCGGCCACCGAGGATCTCGGAGACCGGCACGCCCCACTTCTGGCCGAGGATGTCGAGACAGGCGAACTCGAGCGCGGCCAGGACCTGAGTGCGGTTGTTGTAGAGCGAGGCCGTCGGGTTGGCGATCAAGAACCGCATCTGCTCGAGCCGAGCCGGGTCGTGGCCGACGAGATAACCCTTGAGCGCGCGGAACATCGCATCGGCCGACTCGCCGCCCCCGCCCATCTCGCCGAGGCCGACCAGGCCTTCGTCGGTCTCAACCTCGATGATCGTCCGCACGAACCGCCCCCAGTGGCAGCCGTTGGCATGCCTCAAGGGCGCCTCCAGAGGAACCGTCACGCTCGTCGCCCTGATGTCGGAGATCTTCATGCGAGCCTCAGCGAATGCGATTCGAACCGGGAGTGTCCTGCCGGAGCAGGCTTCTGGTCTTGTACTCTTCCAACGTCCGCGCCGGTGCTTCGACCCCTTGCGGCAGCGGGCGATGCGAGAAGGTCTGGAAGTAGAGCAGGACGGCGTCTCTCCACCAGACCGCATCGCGCTCCTGGATGGCCAGCCGCTTGGCGACGTCGGCGTGCCGCTCCTGGTCGATCACTCCGGCCAGTGCGTCCCACTGCCCGCGTGCGGCTCGGACCTGGCTCACTCCGCGCTGATAGTGGATTGCCAGCTCGTCCCAGAGCGTGCGGCCGGATCGCAGCCGGTGGTCCCACGGGACGTGATGGAACCAGAGCAGGAAGACTTCGGGGCAGGTGGCGAGCTCGGCGAATCGGCTGCGGACCACCGGGCGGTACCGGCTGACGGCGTCACTGCCGGTCCCGGTGCGGTCGAAGCCCACTCCGTGCGCGTCGGCGCGGTGGTAATAGATCGAATTCCAGTCGGGGCGCACGTCCCGATCCCACCAGGGTGCGGGCCCGTAGTGATGGCCCTGCCACATGATGTGGTGCAGGCCGAGCGGCGTCATGGAGTCAACCGCCACCTCGTATGATTCGAGCATGATGCGCTCGATGGCCGCCTTGGCTTCGCGATCGTGTGTGAGCGTCAGCTCAACCCATTCGTCGGCAATCTGCCGGGAAGGAATGCTCAAGTCCCAGGCCAGGCGGCCGAAGGCAAACCAGTTGGCCTGGGCGAAGTGGTGGCCGGTCCAGTTGCGATCCGAGCCGGTGTTTGCGACCCCGGCCATGCCGGTCAGGCGCCTGGGGGTGGAGAGGGAGCCGCCCACGACGCGGGCGACGGTCGAGCCGGGGCCCTCCGCATCGGTGTCGGAATCGAGACACTCGCGCCACATCGGGGCCAGGAACACGAGGTGATTCGCGAAGCCGAGGTACTCCTGGGTGATCTGGACCTCGAGCATGAGCGGGGTTTTCGGCATGGCGCCGAAGAGCGGGTGGAAGGGCTCGCGCGGCTGGAAGTCGATGGGGCCGTTCTTGACCTGAAGCAAGACGTTCGGCGCGAACTGGCCGTCGAACTGATGGAGCGAGTCGTAGGCGGCCGCGGCGCGATCGGAACCTGGCTTGGGGTCGTAGACGAAGGCACGCCACATCACCACGCCGTCGTGGGGAGCCACCGCGGCGGCGAGCATGTTCGCACCGTCCTTGTGGCTGCGATTGTAGGTGTGCGGACCCGGCTGGCCCTCGCTGCTGGCTTTGACCAGGAACCCGCCGAAGTCGGGGATGAGCGCGTAGATTTCGTCGGCCTTGGCCTTCCACCACGCGATGACGCCTGGATCGAGCGGATCGGCAGTTTTCAGGCCGCCCAGCTCAATCGGCGCCGAGAACCGCGCCGATAGATAAACCCGCACGCCATAGGGGCGGAATGCGGCGGCGATGGCGGCGACCTTTTTCAAGTAATCGGCGGCCAGAATCGCGGAGCGGGCATTCACGTTATTGAGCACGGAGCCGTTGATCCCTATGGAGGCATTGGCGCGGGCGTAGTCGCGGAGTCGCGCGGCCGGCGCCTCGGGAAGGGACTTCCAGTCCCAGAGGGATCGCCCGGCGTAGCCTCGCTCGATGGTGCCGTCGAGGTTATCCCAATGGTTGAGCAGGCGGAGGCGCAGGCGTGGTTGTTCTGTCACATCCAGGTTTTCGACCGGCCGGAGCGTTTGCACCAGACGGAGGAAGTGGAAGGCGCCGTAGAGCGCACCGATTTCGCCGTCGGAGGCGACGACGGTGATCGCTCGTCCGCCCAGCTTGACGGAGTGGATCCGGAACCCCTCCGGCCCGAGCTCGGCCAGCCGAGGGCCCCAACCGAGGCTGGCGATGATCGGCGAACTCCTGGGTGTTCCGACGACCACGGCGCCATCGCGGTCGACGGTCCCTGCGGCCGGAACGGGATGGCCGAGCAGTCCGGAGAAACCGTCGACAAGCTCGGTGCGGATGGCATCGAGAGTCGCCGAGTTGCCTGGTATCACCACGGACTTGAGCCGAGGCTGGTAGGCGTTGATCGATTGCTCGGGGAGGCGGTCGTAGCGCAGCCACAGGCGATAGCCGTCCTCGGCCATGGCCGAAACCGGCAATGAGGTGGCGAGGCCGAGAACCAATCCAAGGAGACGGCGACCTGGCATGATGGCCCTCGCTCGATGCTCGGGGTGGCGTCGTGATGGGCGGTTGATCGAGCCGGACCGAAGTGTACCGCAGGATGGGGCGGGCCGGCAGTCTACAAGTGGAACGCCTGGTGGTTGCCAGAGGTTACCCAAACTGAATGTCTCAGCACAAGGTTGTGCAATGCGTGTTTTTGTCTTTATCTGCAACGGGCACGTTTCATAAAAATCAGCTCCGGTAATATAAACATGTTCGTTTTTGTCAACATCCCTCGGCACCAGATTGACTTTGAAGATTTTTTCGTTATGTTCGAGGGTCGCAGTGTGTGCGATGAGATGCGCTCGATCGATCAGCAGAGGATGCAGAGGGGAATGCCGAGGTGCGGCGTTCCGCATCTGAACTGTCCGGTATTCGTCACGATCAATCGGTATTGGCGGCCCGGGTAGGAATCCTGTGGTCGGCCGGTGCGGGGTCCGACACGTTGACGTGATCCTGCAACATCGGGGTTGGTCTGACCGAAGCTCAAATCATCGCGACGTAGCCGGACTCGTTCGATGGGCATCCGGCGCCCCGCATTCCTGGCCTGTGCCTTGAGGGCAGCGCCCCGATGGAGCCCCGTCTTTGGAGTACGGGTCGGCCCTGTGATGGCGTGACTGCGTAGGACGTTCCGCTGTACCGCGTGCGGTCGCGGTGCGCCTCGTGGTTGTTGCTGTGACGGGCGCAGGCCATCACCCAGTCTTAGCGATCAGGAACTTTGTCCCGACACCAAGGAACCAATCGACCATGTCATCCCGCAAGCGATCCCTGCGTCCTCTAAGCGTTCAACGTCGCAGGCAACGGCCGGTCCGGCCGCTGCTGGAAAATCTGGAGGTCCGGCTCGCCCTCGCGCAGGGCCTCGGAAGCGACCTGGTGTCCTACCCGCTGGTCGACGGGGGGACCGCGTTGATGCTGGCGTCGAAGGCCACGGCCACGAAACCGCTCGCGAACCTGATCTCCTTCGGTTCCATCAAGGGCGACGGCGCCGGCCAGACCATCGGCAGCTTCGAGGAACGCTACAGACCCGGCTTCGTGAACACCTCCATCAAAGGCGACCCCGGCGATGGCATCAGCATCGCCTCGGTCCCAGGACCAGACGCCACGCTCACCGCCTCGAACGTTCCCGTCGCGCCTGGTTACGGCCAGACGTCCTATGACTTCACCGTGGCCTACGCCGGCGCCGCTTACATCACGCGGACATCACTGGCCGGCGCGGTCGTGCAGGTCGTCCCACCCAGCGGACTCGGTGGTCCGATCACCGCGACGGTCGTCTCCACGGTGGCCAATGGCCCGACCGATTCCTCGGGCAATTCCCAGTTTTTCACGGTGACGTACTCGATCACGCCGCCGCACGGCTCGTGGACCTCGGCCGACAACGGCACCTACACCGTCGACCTTGGCGGCTCGCCGGTCAGCGACACGAACGGTGACACCATCCCGAGCGGTTCCCTCGGCACGTTCGACGTGGAGACCGCCAGCATTCGAATCAACAAGTTTGGTCTGTCCCACAACCCCAGGACGGGCCTCTGGTCCGGAAGCATCACCCTCACGAACACCGGCACGTCGGCGTTCAGCGGGCCGATCTACATCCAGTTCAATCTCCCAGGGGGCGTTTTCCTGGAGAATGCAACTGGCACCTACGGTGGACAGTTCTATCTCCAGTTCCAAGTCGCGAGCCTGGCGGCGGGCGCGACCACCAGCGCGATCACCGTCACTTTCAACTCGAACGTCGCCCCGGCCAGCTACTCAACGTCGTTCTATCTCGGTTTTCTCGGATCATGATCTCTTTAACCTTAAGATATAAATAGAAAGAAGGCTATTGCATGAGCTTTCGACAGATCTTTTCATTCCTCTTGGCTGCGCTGTTCATCGTCGCCGGCGCCGGATTGTCGAACCCGGCGCGGGCCGGGTCGATGACCTATGAGATCCTCGCCGATACGTCCGGTTTAACCTCGGGGCCGGGCGGGTTCGTTCAGGTCACGCTCGCTCCGTCCTTCCCGCCTGCTTCGGCGAGCGTGTCGGCGGTGGTCTTTGGCGCCACCACCGACGGCGCCCTCCAGAACTCGCTGCTCCAACCCAACACGGGGACTGCTTCCGGCGGTTTGCCGCCACTTTCCCCTGGAATGATCACCGCGAACAATACCGCGTATTCCGAGCTCGATCAGAACTTCTCGGTGGGCTCGTTCTTCGACGTATTCGTGACGCTGTCGGGGCCCGAGATCGGTCCTGGTGCCACGGGGGCCTTCAGCGGCACTGCATTCAACCTCAACATCTTTGACTCCGGCTCGGGCGAAATCGGCGCCACGTTCCTCGTCAATTCCTCCGGGACCGTCGATGGCACAGTCACACCGACTTCGAGTGGGCCTCAGGTCATGGTGCTGAGTGTACCCGAGCCGTCGGGCGTGGTGCTGCTGGGGTTGGGGCTGGGCGCGATCGCGGCAGCCAGCCGGTTCCGCAACCGCCGCGCTGCCTGACGCGCACACGTCAAAAGAACGGCCGGGATCTTCGTTTCGACCTCGGCCATTTTCCATCAATAAGGGACCGAATGCATGCCTGGCGCGCGCAATCGGTCCTTTTCGTTGCGCGTGGGCGGACCAGCCTCTGGTCACGGCGCGGACGAAGTCCGTTCCTGGACGAATGGGTGGCGGCCCGGCCCGGCGGCTGGGTGCGTCGAACTCCTTGCGTAGGGGATCCCTGCCAGATTCGAAGGCCCTGAATCCTCAACGCCAGCAACTGGTTCTCACCAATCAACGGGAATTGGCCGCGATTGACGCAGGTATCGTTTCCCTGGAGAATTCAATCAAGCAGACGAATTGGAAGAATCGCCCTGTTCCTACATCCTGTTGGCGGATTCAATTATCGGGAAGTATCTGTTTATCGACGACTTCGTCCGATCTCGCTTTGCCCGTCCAACAGCCACCGATCGCCAGACGGCAGGGGGAAAGTCCATGAGAGCGTGGCTCACCGCCTTGACTGCGATGAGCTGGCTCGCCGCGTTCGTGCAAAACGCCGCGATCGCGGATGAACCTGCACCTGTGGATTTGGCTTCGAAAGTTCAATCCATCCTCGAGCGCAATTGCCTCAAGTGTCACGGGCCCGAAAAGCAGCGCGGCGGGCTTCGGCTCGATGTGAGGGAATCGGTGCTGGCCGGCGGTGATTCCGGCGAGCCCGCGGTCGTTCCGGGAAAGGTCGAGTCGAGCGCGTTGATCGACCGAGTGTCTTCGGACAAGGACGATCGACGCATGCCGCCCAGGGGGACACGCCTTTCGGTGGACGAAGTGAGTTTGCTTCGCCGCTGGGTTGCCGACGGAGCTTCCTGGCCGACGGCGGCGAAAGGCGCGACCGCGAACCCGGGCCGCCCGGAAATGGTCGTGACCGCCGCCGACCGCGACCACTGGTCGTTCCGGCAGCTCCGGCCGATCAGCCCCCCGGGCACAACGGGTGCCGGTGCACTGTCGAACCCCATTGACGCTTTCCTGAATAACGCGCGCCAAGCGAAGAATCTGACGCCGGCTCCCGAGGCCGATCGGTTAACCTTGATTCGCCGCGTGACCTTTGACTTGATCGGATTGCCTCCAAGCTTCGATGATGTGACAGCTTTCGCCGGCGACCGGAGGCCAGATGCGTATGAACGCGTCGTCGACCGCCTGCTTGCCTCTCCGCAGTATGGCGAGCGCTGGGGACGACACTGGCTCGATCTGGCCCGTTACGCGGACAGCGACGGGTATGAGTCCGACCTCGACCGCAAGACGGCCTACCGCTACCGCGACTTCGTAATCCATGCCCTGAACGACGACATGCCGTTCGACCAGTTCGTCCGCTGGCAGATCGCCGGCGATGAGCTCGAACCGGGCAACCCACGCGCGCTCGCCGCGACGGGTTTTTGCACGGCGGCGCCTTGCTCAGGAAACGACGCCCGCTGATACGGAGGAGAACAAAGAGAAAATCCGTTATGACGAGCTGGACAACATCCTCTCGACCACGAGCTCAGCCTTTCTCGGCCTCACCGTCGGCTGCGCACGTTGTCATGACCACAAGTTCGATCCGATCCCCACGCGCGATTATTATTCGATGCTGGCGGCGTTCACGACGGCCGAGCGCGAGGACGCTTCTCTCTCTCGACCGCACCGCGACCTGGAACGCTGGCTCCGCGCCGAGCGCCGGCTTTACCGCGAAGACCGCATGAGAGTGCTTCATCTCTCCGATGAGGAGAAGTTCTGGCTTCGTCAGCCCGAGCACTTCTTCGTACCCATTCAGATCGAGCTTTACAAGAAATACGGCAAGGCCCTGGAGGCTACGGACGAGCTTCTTCTCACGTGGATGATGCCGGAACAGAGAAAGGCCTGGCAGACCCTCAAATCCCGACTGCCCGAGGCAAAGGGTAAAGTTGACCGCGGAGTTGTATTACTCGACACCGCGGCGACGCCGAACCAATCGTTCCTGCTCGGTCGCGGCAGCGTGACGAACAAGAAGTCGGTGGTCAACCTCGGTTTTCTCCAGGTATTGACCGGTTCCGCGAGCGCCAGGGACTTCCACGCCAGGGCAAAGAAGCGGATCGGGCGGAGCTCGAAGTCAGAGCATGCAGACGATCGAGTTCCGGGCACGACCTACCAACGCGCTGCGCTGGCGGAGTGGCTGACCGACGTCGAGCAGGGCGCGGGCGGCTTGCTGGCGCGGGTCGCCGTCAACCGGATGTGGCAGCATCATTTCGGCGAGGGACTCTCGCGAACTCCCGACGACTTCGGGACACAAGGCGAGAAACCGGTCCATCCCGAGCTGCTCGACTGGCTGGCCGGCGAGCTCGTTCAGGGCGGCTGCGACTGAAGCCGCTGCATCGCCGGATCGTCACGAGCGCGGCTTACCGGCAAGCGACGGCTCATGACCCGGCCAAGGCCGCCATCGACCAGGAAAACCGGTTCCTCTGGCACCGCCGTCCCAGGCGTTTGGAGGCGGAGGCCATCCGCGACGCGATGCTCGCTGCGTCAGGTCGCTTGTCTCCCCAGGTATACGGGCCCTCGTTCCGCTCCATCATCCCCTCCGAAGCCATCGCGACACGAAGCAAGGACGCCTATCCAGCCGACATTCGTGACGGACCCGCGAACTGGCGGCGGTCGGTTTATGCGTTCATCAAGCGATCGGTGACGAACCCGTTTGTCGAGGTGTTTGATTCACCCGATTCCACGTCTGCGTGCGGCCGGCGGAACAGCACGGCCGTACCCACGCAGAATCTCCTGCTTCTCAATAACCCGTTCGTGCGTGCGCGGGCCCGCGACCTTGCCGGGAGGGTTTCGCGGGAAGCTGGTGCCGACACGGATCGCCGCGTCCGCCGCGCCTACGAGCTGGCACTGAGCCGCCGTCCCAGCCTGGACGAGGAGAAAACCGCGCGCGAGTTCCTGGCGAAGGAAGGTGATCAAGAAATCCTGACGGACTTCTGCCACGTCCTGTTCACGCTCAACGAATTCCTGTACGTCGATTAACCGCGAGGTCGATTTCGATCATGGAAAACGGGTCTCGCTTCCCTTGCGGCCGAGTCGATCGGATGATTTCCAATCGCCGGCAATTCCTCAGTCGGGCCGGCAATGGCTTCGGAATGCTCGCCCTGGCCGAACTGCTCGGTGGCGATCGACTGCTGGCCTCGGACGCGACGTCCGACGGGGCAATGGCTCCGAAGCCGACGCATTTCGCAGCGAAAGCACGGTGCGTGATCTGGCTGTTCATGGAAGGCGGACCAAGCGCCATGGACACCTTCGACCCGAAGACCGAGCTCGACCGACACCACGGGCAACGCCCCGGTCGCTCGATCGATGTCTTCTTCGGAAGCCCCGGCCCCTTGATGCGCTCACCGTTTGGTTTCCAGCAGTACGGCCAGAGCGGGGCCTGGGTTTGTGACCGGCTGCCCCACCTCGCCCGGCATGTGGACGACCTTGCACTCATCAAAGGTTGTTTCGCCGAGTCGCCCGCGCATGGACCGGCGATGTATCAGATGAACACAGGAGTGATTCGAGCAGGCTTCCCGAGCGCCGGGTCGTGGGTCGCATACGGGCTCGGCACGGAGAACCAGAGCCTGCCCGGCTTCGTGGTCCTGCAAAACTCCCGTGGCAGCAAAGGGGGCGCGGGCAACTGGGGAGCGGGGTTCTTGCCCTCGGCCTATCAGGCGACGACTTTTCGCGCGCAGGGCTCGCCGATCCTCGACCTGAATCGCCTGCCGGACGTGAGCGAAACCCGGCAGCACGCGATGCTCGAGCTCTCCGCGAGGCTCAACGGCGAGCACGCGGAGCGGCATCCTGGCGAAGCCGATCTTCTGGCGCGGATACAGAACTACGAGCTCGCGGGTCGGATGCAGACCGAGGCGATGGACGCGGTGAGTTTCTCCGCGGAGAGCCGGTCGGTCCGAAGCCTCTACGGGCTCGACGAGGATGTGACGCGCCCGTTCGGTGAAAAATGCCTGCTGGCGCGCAGGCTCGTCGAGCGAGGGGTTCGGTTCGTGCAGGTTTACTGCAACGACGAGTGGGACGCCCACAACGACCTGAAAGGCAATCACGGTCAGAGATGTCTTGAAACCGACCGGCCCATCGCTGGCCTCCTGTGCCGACCTCAAACAACGCGGGCTACTGGAATCGACGCTCGTCGTCTGGGGAGGCGAGTTCGGCCGGATGCCGGTCTCCGAGAAAGGCGACGGCCGCGATCACAACCCGAATGGATTTCTGGTCTGGATGGCCGGAGGGGGAGTCAAGGGGGGTGTAAGCCACGGGGAAACGGACGACATCGGCTGGAAGGCCGCCTCGGAACGTACCTCAGTCCACGACCTGCACGCCACGATCCTGCACTTGCTTGGTATGGATCACAAACTGCTCACGTATCAGCACAACGGCCGCCGATTCCGACTGACTGACACGGAAGGCGAGGTCGTCTCCAGGATCGTGTCGTGACCGGCATTGATCGGGTGTTCGCGGCCTGAGGATCATCATCACATCCCCTTAGACAGAGGCCGATGAGGACGGTTTTCGTCAAGGTTGCGCATGAACTCCTCAAAGGCCCCGGGGGGATCGTCGTCGGTCATTTCGGCGATTTCAGCCAACCGTTGCTGCGCCGACTCGATCAAGCGCCTTCGCTCTTCATCGGTCAATCGGGGCAACTTGCCGTCCGGTCCAAGCCCCGATGGCGGTAACTTGGACAGATTTGGACGAGCGCCGGGGGACATCATGATTCTAACTCCAACGGCTGGAGTCAGTTTGCTTCTACCAGCGTTAATGATAACCGACGTAGCGAGGGACGGGCAGCGCAAGTGCGCGGCTCGCGCTGCGGGACGACGGCGCCGGACGCGATTGAGATTGATCGACGCGGCGCCGATCCGACGAGCCGAGTTCCTCTGTCGGGCGCGAGTTCAGACGCCCAATTTCTCGGTCATGCAGGCTCGGGCGTGGATCGTGGGTGTCAGACGTGTTTTCGACTACCACGTATATGGCAGAGGTACCGGACTCAAAATCCGGTCGTCGCAAGACGGTGTGGGTTCGAGTCGCACAGTCGAACCCGCTGCCGCCCGTGCCCGCGTATCCGGGGCTGCTGCTCCCGCCGCTGCCGCCAATCGCCTGGTTGCCGAAGGAGCTCACGCCGGTGAGCGTCGTGTCAGCAAAGATCTCCGCGGCGAGGCCGCCGCCTGCGGCCGGAGCTCCGGGTCCGGTGGCGGAGTTGCCGCCGATGGCCTGGTTGCAGCTAAAGACAGTGTTGGTTATCGTGAGCGTGCTGGCAAAGTTGACCAGGCCGCCGCCCCATGCCTCGCCGAGGACGGGGTCGGGGTCAAGACCGCCGACGTTGTCGCCGTGGTCCCCGCCCTCGGCCACGTTGCCGGTAAACGTGCTGTTGGCAATGGTGAGCGGGCCGGCATTGGCCATGGCGCCGCCCAGAGCTTCACCGCCGAAGAGCGCGGTGGAGTTGTTGGCCCCGCTCGACCCGACAGCCTCGTTGCCGGTGAACGTGCAGTTGGTGATGGCCAGCGATGGCGCGGCGAAGGTTTCGTTCTCGCCTGTGCTCAGGGCGCCGCTGTCACTGGAGCTGGTCACCATGAAGGTGCTGAGCAGCTTCCGGTCCTCAAGGCGGTCTCCGCTTGGTCCAGCAACGCTTCCGCCTGGCGCCACAGCGCCCGGGCGGCGTCCGCCTCCTGGCTCGTCGCGTAGGGCGCCTCGCCAGCCTGCTGGCGCAACTGCTGCGTCTTGAAGAGCACCGCGCTCACGGTTTGTTCCGTCTCGGCCCTGCGACCGGACAGTTCTTTGCCACGCGCTGCCTGGTCCAGAAGCGCCCAGCTCACGCCGGCGCCCGCCAGCAGCAACACCAGGGCCGCCGCCGCCGTGAGCCGAAGCCCCGCCTTGTGCCGTCTCGTAGCGGCGGTTGCGATCCTTGTCGAGCGCCTTCATCACGATCCAGTCCAGCTCGCCACGCAAGAGCCGGCACAGCCGCTTGGGATCGCTCTGCCGCTCGGCCGAGACCGTCACCGCTGCCTGGCCCAGCGTGCTCAGACGGGTGCTCGGGCCCGGCGGATCCTCTTCCCGGATGATCCGCCTCATTTCGTCGTGGCCCGCCGTGCGCAGCCGTTCCCTGTCAAACGGCGTGACCCCCGCGAGTAGCTCGTACAGCAGCACGCCCAGCGAGTAGATGTCGCTGCGCGTGTCGATGTCCAGGCCATTCAACTGGGCCTGCTCGGGGCTCATGTACATCGGCGTGCCGACCAGTTGCGCGAAGCCGGTGAAGAGCGTCTTGTCCGTGAGCTGCTGCCCCAATGCCTTGGCGATGCCGAAGTCGATCACCTTGACGACCGGCACGCCGTCGTGCAGCGTCACCATGACGTTCGAGGGCTTCAAGTCCCGGTGAATGATTCCCTTGTGGTGCGCGTGCTGCACGGCATGACATACGTGCGTGAACAGCGCCAGCCGCTCTCGGGTGGCCAGGCGGTTCTGATCGCGGTAGTCGGTGATCGGCACGCCCTTGACCAGCTCCATGACGAAGTGAGGGCGGCCCGAGCCGGTCTCACCGGCATCGAGCACCTTGGCGATGTTGGGATGGTCCATGAGCGCCAGGGCCTGGCGCTCGGCCTCGAAGCGGGCGATCACCTGGCGGGTGTCCATGCCGGGCTTGAGGATCTTGAGGGCCACCTTGCGGCGCACCGGCTGCTGCTGCTCGGCCATGAACACCAGGCCGAAGCCCCCCTCGCCGATCTGTTCCAGCAGCTTGTAGGGACCGATGGTCGTGCCGGGGCCCTCCGCGATGACGGGCGCATCGACGGTGGCGACCGCGGCTGGCCGCGGCGGCTCGTGAAACGAGCCCATCTCAGAGCGCGCACGCAGCAGTTTCTCGACCTCGGCACGGAGCCGGACATCGCCGGTACAGGCTTGGTCCAGGAAGCCCGGCCACTGCTCCGGCGCGTGTTCTTCAATCGCCGCCAGAAAGATCGATTTGGCTTGATTGCACGGATCGTTCACGATGATGGCTCCCGCGGCACAAGTCCGCTCTGGAGATCAATGCGGAATCTGTCTGGCGTTTTTCTCACAACCGGCCTGAAAAAATGAAGAAGAACCGCGCGCTGCTTACGACTCTGCGGCTCCGAGAAGCTCGCCATGGAGCCAGGCGCGAGCGTAGTTCCAGTGCCTGTAGGCCGTTGCGGTAGACATGCCGAGGGCCTTGCCGGCCTGGTCCAACCCCCCGGGAGCCGGGCCCGACACCGTTGCCCGACTGATGCGTCTCGCCTGTTGACGCGCCTGGTCCTTTCCGAAATCGCGGAGGCAATCGAGGATTGTAACGTCCGCAGCCCAACATGACGACAATGTCACCCTGTCGCTACAATGGGTTCGTGACAAGGCTCGGTGTCGCCAGGAGCGTTCCGATGGGTCACGTGATCTTGCTATCGACGGCGTGCCTCACGCTCAACTCGTTCGGAGCGACCGCTCAGGAGCCGATCGCGCCGAACGTCGAGCTGCAATCGGGGCCGCTCACGCCCGCGCTGGTTCTCGACGAGAGCCGGCGGCCCGTCCATCAAATCCGGCTCCTCGTCGATAGCGACGCGAAGCGCGGGACGCTCATCCTTGACCCGAATGTGCCGGAGTTCGACGAGTTCGGAGATCTTGTGGGCGGCATCCTTACTCCCCAATCGCGAGGAAAACACGGAGTGTTACCGGCGATCGAGCTGAGATGCGTCATCGAGCTCGTCAAGGAAGGCCGGGAGAAATGGCTCCTGTTCCGGCTCACGGGCGCAAAGATCAATTCGCCAATCCTGATCGCAACCCGAGGTCCCATCCTGGACGCTGGCCCGGCGCGCTTTCTGGTGCTCGGCGACGACAAGCGGGCGAAGACCGTGATTGATCTGACGCGATACGGTCTCGCAGTCCCCTGAATCCACGTTAGCGTTCCGGTTCGGATGCCGGTCCGATTGTCGCGGCATGCAGTCATGGCGGATCGTAGGCGGGCAGGGGATTTGACCACCAAGCGCTTGCTCGAGGAGGTGTGATGAAGTTCGCTCGCTGGCGGTTGAGGGCGGTGCTGATTGTGGTCGCGAGCCTTGCGGTGTTGTGCGCGGGGGCCATGAAGTGGAGGCGGTACGCTGTGCTTCGCGATCGGATCGCCAGGTACTCGAAAGAAGAGAATCGCCTGCGGCAAGAGTATCAGTTGCTTGTGGGGCCGCTCGGCACCTGCGGAAACCCTCTCCGACAGGCCGAGGCGTATCTCGCCGTAGCCGAAGAGCGAAGGCGCCAGATTGAGGAATGCGAGCGGGAGATCTGGCGGATCTGGTAGTGTGCTCGAATCGCGTTCGGCGAGCTGTCAAACGCTACGTCGTCTGCGCTCTCAATCATCCCAACGAAAGACCCGACTTCAGTTTGTGCCCCTTCGCCCGGGTGGCCAGCGTCAAATCGAGCGCAGACACAGTGCCATCGCCGTTGACGTTTGCGTCCAGGGGCGCGAGGCCTGTCGGATTTGAGAGATTGATCTCGGCGGCGATTTCGTTCAGGTCGTTGTTGTCTACCGTACCGTCTCCCGTGACGTCACCTAGCAGCCGGTAGAAGTGGTGCACGGCGGTCGCTCCGTTCGGGAGCTTGATATCGAGCTCGTAGTAGCCATCGGCGGTCGTCGTGTTGGGGCTGCCGCCCAGGCCGTTTGCGCCGAAGTCGAGCTCGATGGCGTGGTCGATGACCGAGACGTTCACGCCGGCGAGTGAGACCGGCGTCTTGCTCGAGGCGTCGTCGTTCAGGTCGTACTGATAGACCTGGATCTCGGGTGATGCGGTCTTGAGGGAATTGACGATCTGGGTGAGCTCGCCGCCGGACTGGGTGTCTGATTCGTTGAAATCGACTTGGAGGTACCGAATGTAGGATCGCTCGACGGCGCCGTCTTCAACGATCAAGCTGGTTGTCTGGAGCTGGGCTGGGGAGGCGGCTGCGAAGGTTTCTGTGAGCGTGAGGTCAGGGGTTGCCGGGGCAGGCTGGGTGTTGCCGGCTCCGTCGATGCCGATGCTGTAAAAGGCGTAGGTGTGCTGAGCGCCGTCGGTGAGACCCTGGTAGGGGATTGTTGCGTGGACGTTTCCGGAGGAGTCGGCCGGGCCGGCTGGTATGGGTTCTGTGGCGAGCGTGTATGGGGCGGAGTCGATCGAGACGAAGACCTCGAAGTAGGTGACGACACTGCCGCCGGGGTCACTGCCCTTTAGATTCAGTGTGAATGTACCAGTGGCGGTATTCACTGTGCTCGGGTTGGCGCCGGTGGTGCTGTCGACCGTGGTGACCGGTGGGGTCAGGTTGGGAAGATACGTGCTGGCCTCGATTGTCGGTGTTTTGACTTCCGTGTTGCCGGCCAGGTCGTGGGCGATGCTGTAGAAGGCGTATGTTGTGTTGCTCTGGCCCGTCAAGTTTGCTGTGGGATTGGAGGCAGGGACGGTCGTCCAGAGTATCCAGGCGCCGCCGTTGGTACTCGAGTAAATGTCGTAGGACTTGACGCCGGAGGGCGGCGAGCCCGAGTCGGCGCCGGTGACGGATACGGGGAAAGTGAGGCTGGTGCCGCGCTGGGGAAGAGCATTGACCTTGCTAGTCGGGGGGGATGTATCCATGAGCCAGGAAGTCGACGAGGTTCCCGACCCGGGGTTGCCGTACTGATCGTCGATGTCGGCGGCGTTCACGGTGAGGGTGTAGTTGCCGTTGCTTGTGGTGAGGGCACCTAGCCCGCTCAACTGGTAGGTCGAGCCCGAGACCAGGCTCATCTTGACGGCGCTCGTGATCAGGTTGGGCCCGTTGTTGTCCGTCAGGGTCAAGGCGCCGGCTGTCAGGCTGCTCAAATTGATCGGCACGCTGAAGGCGACGCTGACGCCCGAGACGGCCGTGTTCCGCGGGTTGGGCGAGACGGTCGCGATCGAGGCGATGGTCAGGGACTCTGCGATCACAGCCAGATCCAGGATGGTCAGGCTTGTCGAGGTACCGTCGAAATCGGTGACCGTTTCGGTGACTGTGTAGGAACCTTCCTGCCCGTACGTATGACTCGCTGACAGGGGGCCGGAGCCCGCGGGGGAGAAGCTCGACGATTGGCCGTCGCCCCACTGGACGGTCACCGTGAAGGGGCCGACGCCCTGGACCGTGAGGGCGCCCAGATCAAATTGAGTGCTCTTCCCCGCAACGCCATTCTGTGGCGTGGCAGGGGGGATCAGAACCGGTTGGACGGCGCTGGACGTGATCTGCACGACCGCGCTCGACTTGCCGCCGTTTTGATCCGAGACGGTGAATGAGACAGAGTAGGTCCCGGCGTCTCCGGGGCTGAATGAGAACGTGGGGCCAGTGCCGTCCGGAATGGACTGGCCGTTCGATGCGACTACGTGCCAGTCGAAGGTATGCGTGTCCGTGTCGGAGGGGTCGATGAATGAGCCGGTCAGGTTGACGGTGGCGCCCTCATTCACGACCTGGTCGGGCCCGGCGGAGACGTCCAGGTAGGGGGCCTTGCTCGCGAAGATCGGTGCGCCCGACCCAAAGAGGATCGTGTCCTGGGGTTGCTTGGCGACGATGGTGTCGTCGCCCGTACCGGCGATGATCGTGTCGTTGCCGGAGCCGGCGTACATCGTGTCGCCTGCCGGCGGGTCGCTGCCGGTGGCGAAGGTGTACATGAAGAGCTCGTAGTCTCCGGTAAGCGGCTCGCCCAGTGATGCCGATTTGGGGGAAGAGGTCACCATCGCGTAGTAGGTGCCGGAGTAGGGAAGGGTCAGGTCGATGATCGTGGAGTCGGCGTCCTGAAACGAGTCATCGTTCGAGGCGATCACCTGGCCGCTTGAGTTAAAAATCGCCAGGTAAGTATCGAAAGGCCCTTGGTTAAAGTCATTCGGGGCGGTGCCGGCAGGCGCCAGGGTGCGTGTGAGGAGTACCGACATGAGCTGGAAGTTGATCAACGTGCCGGCGCTAGCGGTGAAGGAATAAAAGTCGGTGTTCGATGCTCCGTTTGTCTCCCCAAGGTAGCCGACGACATCGGCGGCGGTGACGTCCCAGACCGTGTCGGCGTTTGTGCCCTGGAGGTCGGTGTTGGGCACGACCAGGGGCGCAAGCACCAGCGGCTGGGCATCGATCATCGCGTTATGCGGCGCGAGCTGTTCGTTGGTGGGTGAACCATCTTCGCCAAACGCGAGCTTGATCGCTTCGCGCTCGCCGAAGAACGGGTTGTTAATCGCGTCGTAGAGGGTCGAGTGCACCGAGTCGCCGGAGGCCATGATGTGCAGGATCGTCTCGTTCGCATCGGTGGGGCCGGGATAAGCCGGATTGTAGAGGCCGGGGCTCACGGCGTCAAAGATGCCGGAGCCGATCGGTCCGTAGGAGTCGCCGTGCTGGAGGCCGGAGAGGTGGCCGAGCTCGTGGGCGGCGATCGTGGCCGAGAGGCCGACGAAGTCGGAGCTCGTCGCGGCGGGCTCGCCGGGCCCGCCCAGGAAGTTATTGACGTTCACCCCGCCGGAATCGGCCGGGACGACCACCAGGCCCGCGGCCGAGAGCGTGGCGGTGCCCGAGATGTCGAGATTGCGCCAGTCGATCTCGCTGGCGACTCCTCCTTCGAGGCCGACCAGCACCGGGTCGTTGAAGGTGATCGTGGTATAGGGCCCCGACTGCGGGGCCGTCTGGCTGAAGGTGTAGGAGAAGTCGGCGTAGTCGGCCTCGAGCTGGGCCTGGATCTCGTCGCGCTCGGTCGGGGTATAGACGTGCTGGCCGGGGAGCTCGTCGGTGTTGAAGTCGAGGAAGACCGTCCGGGTGACGCCCCCATCGAGGACGTCGTTGCCCCCCAGGCCGGCGATCAGGTCGTCGCCGCCGCCGCCGATCAAGGTGTTGTCGTTCGCGTTGCCGATCAAGGTGTCGTTGTATGAGCTTCCCAGCACGTTGTCGATGCCGAGCGGGTCGGCCAGCGTCAGGGTGAGCGGGCCGTTGTTCAGCGTGGCCGGCATCACGGCCTGGGGCGCGGAGTCGGATAAATTGATCGAGACTCCGGCGGGGGCCTGGGAGAAGTCGAGCCAGGCTGCGGCGCCTCCCGGGGGCTCGTAGATCGTCTGGCTGCCGCTCGAATAGCTGTTGAACGCGAAGGTATCGCCCCCGCCGCCGCCAGAGAGCGAATCGTTGCCGGTGCCACCTTCCAGGGTGTCGGGTCCGCGCGAGCCGATCAGGGTGTCGTTGCCGGTTCCGCCCTGCAGGATGGCGCCGCCGGAGAAGGCCGAGGCGTCGAGAGTGAAGTCGCCGCTTCCAGCCGCGAGCAGCACGTTCTGGAAGCCGCTCAGAGTCGAGACCGACGCGGGCAAGCCCCCGCCGGAGGTCGAGAGGGTTGTGTCGGAGAGCGTCATGTTCTGCGAGCCAAAATCCATCAGCCACGAATCGAAGCCGCTACCCTCGAGCACGTCGTTGCCGTTGGTGGCGAAGATCGTGTCGCTCGTGCCGCCGCCCAGGTTCGAGTCGTAGCCCACGCCGCCGACGATGGTGACGTTGCCCCCGCCGCCGGAAATCGTGTTGTATCCTGGCCCACCGTAGATGATGTCGTTGCCGGTGCCGCCGGTGATCGAGTCGTTGCCGGTGCCGCCGGTGATCGTGGTATTGCCGGTGCCGCCGTAAATGATGTCGTTGCCGTTGCTGCCGAAGATCGAGTCGTTGCCGCTGCCGCCGGTCAAGGTGCTCGCCAGGGTGCCGCCGAAGATGATGTCATTGCCCGAGCCGCCGGCGATCGAGTCAGAGCCCTGGCCGCCGACGATCGTGGCGTTGCCGGTGCCGCCGTAGATGGTGTCATTGGCGCTGCCGCCAAAGATCGTGTCATCGCCCGAGCCGCCGGTGAGGGTATTGTCGCCGGCAATGGCGTAGATGATGTCGTTGCCCGAGCCGCCCGTGATCGAGTTGTTGCCGCCGGCGCCTGTGATCGTGGTGTTGCCTGAGCCGCCGTAGATGGTGTCATTGCCGCTGCCGCCGGTGATTGAGTCGTTGCCGGAGCCGCCGGTGATGGTGTCCGAGCCCGCGCCGCCGTAGATGATATCGTTGCCGCTGCCGCCGACGATGGATTCACCGGCACCGCCGCCGGTCAAGGTGCTCGTGCTCGCGCCGCCGTAGATGAAGTCGTTGCCGTAGCCGCCGATCAAGGTATCGTTGCCGCCGGCGCCTGTGATCGTGGTGTTGCCTGAGCCGCCGTAGATGATGTCATTGCCGGAGCCGCCGGTGATCGAGTCGTTGCCGCTGCCACCAGTGATCGTGTTCGAGCCCGCGCCGCCGTAGATAATGTCGTTGCCGCTGCCGCCGGTGATCGAATCGTGACCACCACCGCTCGAGATCGTCGAGTTAAGGGTGGTGATATAGATGATGTCGTTGCCGGATCCGCCGACGATGGTGTTGTTTCCCGCGCTGCCGATGATCGTGGTGTCGCCGGTGCCGCCGTAAATGATGTTGTCGCCGGTGCCGCCCGTGATCGAGTCGTTGCCGGTGCCGCCGGTGATCGTATTCGCGCCCGCGCCGCCAAAGATGATGTCGTTGCCGCTGCCGCCCAGGATGGATTCGCCGCCGGAGCCGCCGGTCAAGGTGTTCGAGCTCGCGCCGCCGAAGATGACGTCGTTGCCGGTGCCGCCGATCAACGTGTCGTTGCCGCCGGCGCCTGTGATCGTGGTGTTGCCTGAGCCGCCATAGATGATGTCGTTGCCGGAGCCGCCCGTGATCGAGTCGTTGCCGCTGCCGCCGGTGATCGTGTTCGAGCCCGCGCCGCCGTAGATGATGTCGTTGCCGGAGCCGCCGTAGATCGAAACGTTGCCCGAGCCGCCTGACAAGCTGCTCGAGCTTGCACCGCCGTAGATGATGTCGTTGCCGGTGCCGCCGACGATCGTGCTGTTTCCGCCACCTCCCGTCAGCGTCGTGTTGCCCGACCCGCCATAGAGGATGTCGTTGCCCGCGCCGCCGGTGATCGAGTTGTTGCCGCTGCCGCCCGTGAGTGTGATGTTGCCGGAGCCGCCGTAGATGACGTCGTCACCCGATCCGCCGACGATCGATTCGCTGCCGCTGCCGCTGGTCAAGGTCAACGAACCCGAGCCGCCGTAAATGATGTCGTTGCCGCTGCCGCCGACGATCGAATCGTGACCGCTGCCTCCGGAGATCGTTGTGTTGCCGGTGGTGGTATAGATGAGGTCGTTGCCTGCTCCGCCGATGATCGTGCTGTTTCCCGCCCCTCCGGTGATGGTGTTGTTGCCGGACCCGGCGTAAACGAGGTCGTTATCGTTGTTGAGCGTGACGTTATCGCCGTGCGACGAGCCAATAAAACCGTCAAAATTGCCCACGAGGGTCACGACGTATTCGACTCCTCCGCTCGAGGCGACGAACTGT
The DNA here is from genome assembly GCA_963823665.1 of uncultured Planctomycetota bacterium. Taxonomy (GTDB): domain Bacteria; phylum Planctomycetota; class Planctomycetia; order Isosphaerales; family Isosphaeraceae; genus CAVXHV01. The sequence continues at coordinate 250,486 of CAWGMQ010000005.1, read as the reverse complement.
GTTTGTCCGCTTTCCAGATTGAGGTTGATCGAAATCTCGACGGAGGAGATCGAGAAGTCGAGGGTGTTCTGCGCGGTACCGCCCACGACGAGGGGGTCGGGCCCAGGATTGATGACGAAGAGGTCGTTGCCGGTGCCGCCATAGAGCGAGTCGTTACCCTGGTTCGAGACCAGCGTGTCCGCGCCGCTGCCGGCGACCAAGCTGTTCGCGCCGGGGCCCGCGACCAGAAGGTCATTTCCCGCACCGCTCTTGAGTGTCTCGTTGCCGCCGTAGCCGTCGAGCTCGACGGGGTCGTTCATGGCGCTTGCGTCGACCCGGTCGTGCGACCCGTCGATCTCGGCGAGGACCTCGTTTGCGCCGGCCGTGGGAATGATCGAGGCCGGGCCCCCGCCGGTCGAGATCGAGATGCCGGCTGGTGTGATGAGCACTGAAGAACTGGACTGGGGGATCACGACGATCTGCGCGCTGTCGCTGCCGGTGCCTCCGTCGCTGTCGGTGGCCGTGGCGGCTGCCACCAGCACTCCGATCGGGTCGGGGACCGCGAACGTGAACGTCGGGGTCGTCGCCGTGGCAATCACGATGCCGTTCTGAGTCAGCGACCAGGCCAGGGTCTCGGTGCCAGGGACACCCGGGTTGGTGACGACGGCGGTCAGGGCGATCGTTGCCGAGCCAAGATAGCCGGCGCTAGAGATCCGGACGGTGGGAGTCGCGTTCTTCACCACGATGGACTTGGCGGCCGACGTTGTACTCACGGCGTCTGATACAGAGACGTGGATGTCGTCAGTCGCTTCGGCCAGCGCGCCAGGTGGATTGTTCAAATACTGGTGCGCGGCCGAGAAGGTATAGAGGCCCGGCGCGGTCGAGGCGACGACCTGGCCGAGCAACTCGAGGAGCACGGTCGGCGCCGAGCCGTCGCCCCAGTTGATCGTCACCGTATGCGATTCGAGCGTGCCGGGGTCCGTGAACTGGCCATCCAGGGTGATCGTGTCACCCCCGGTGGCGACGGGCTCAGACAGGCTCATGTCCGCCGCGGTGAATTGCGGGGGCACCTTGTTGACGATGATGCTGGTCGATGCGGTGCCGGCCTTGCCTTCCTCGTTGGTCACCGAAGCGTTGATCGCAAAGCTGCCGGACGCGGTGCCAGGCGGGCTATTCAGGTACGTGTGTGGGGCGCTGAATGTGTCGTCGCCCGGGGGGAGAACGATCGTGGAGTCGGTCGATCCGTCACCCCAGTCGACCACGACTGTGTTGGTGTGGATGTCGCTGGGGCTCAAGATGGTTCCACTGACCGTTACCGGGTCGTTCTCATTGATGCTGGATGACGAGAGGACAAGGCCGGGTGCGGCAAACTCTGGGGACGGGTCGTTGATGGCGACGGTTGTCTGGGCGAAGGCGGATGCGCCGCTGCCGTCGGTCAAGGTCACGCCGATGTTGAAACGCGCCGCCGCGTCGGTCGTGTAGTCGTGCGGGGCGGAAAAGGCGTAGGAACCGGCCGGGAGATCGAGCACGGTCGGGACAGAGCCGTCGCCCCAGTTGATCGAGGCCGTCAGCGCGGCGCTGGGATTGGCATCCATGAACGTGCTGCTGAGGATCACCGAGTCGTAGGGCGCGGCCGCGGCGTAGGTCGTGACGGACGAGGCACTCACGAGGGCACCGGGCTGATACAGATCGACGGCTTCGGCCCCGGTGCCTCCGGCGGCCGCAGCGCCGGCGATCACGGCCCCGTAGTCAAAGCCGAGAGCGGCACCGAACAGGTCGCCCGACCTGGGCGTGGGCTCTTGCACCGCGGCGATGGCCTGGCCGAATGTCGGACTCGTGGGATCGGCATCGAAGAGATAGGCCGCGCCGGCTGACCGAGTGCCGAGCGTGGCGCCCGGGGCGCCGATCAAGGCCGTGTTGTCCGTACCGGCCACCGCGGCGCCGAAACCGCCGCCGCCGTCGTCGGGCTGGACGAACGTCGTGAGCGAGCCGCCCGAAGCGTTGTAAAGGAACGCGGCGCCGGCGCCCGGGCCCGCGGTGTCGTCGAACGGCGAACCGATCACGATGTTGGCCCCGACGGACGCAACCGACGAGCCGAAGCCGCTCGATTCGTTGGGGTTGGCGATCGAGCTGAGCAGGGACCCCGTCGTGCCGTCGAACAGATAGACCATTCCGAAGGCGCCCGGCTGTGGCGTGCCGGCCGAGGGGGCTGCCGCGATCACGTTGTCTCCGAGACCGGCAATGGCCGCGCCGAACTGTGCTCCGGGGGCGGGGCCCGGGTTGGCGACCTTGAGCAGCAAGTCGCCGAAATTCGCCTGGGTCGTGTCGCCCTGGAATTCGTAGATCTCGCCCCGGCCGCCGTCCTTCCCCGGAGCGCCGATCACGATATTGGTGTTGGTGGTGCCGACCGAGGCGCCGAACTGCGCGTGAGCCTGGGCGTCGGGGTCAGGGATCGAAAGGGTTGCCAGGAGATTGCCGAAGGTCGTGCTGTCGGGATTGGCATCGAAAACGTAGGCCACGCCGTTGCCCGACCCGGAACGCGAGCTACCGGGCGCCCCGACCACGAGCTCATTGCCGACGACCGCCAGCGACGCGCCGAAGTCGTCGCCAGGCGCGGGGCTCGGGTCAGCGAAGGTGTGAATGAGCGCGCCGTAAACATAGGTTGAAGAGACACCGTCGTCGGTGGGGACGCCGTCGAAGAGGTAGACTGCGCCGGTGCTATCCGCGGACGGGGCGCCGATCGCAACGTTGCCGTCGACCGAGGCGACGGACGTTCCGAAGCCGTTGCCGGGCGCGGTGGTGGTGAAAGTGAGCGGCGGTGTGAACAAGCTCGGGGTGAAAACCGGCGGCACGTCGACCACGGCGATGGTGGCCGTCGCGGTTGAAATCCCGCCAAAGCCGTCGTTGACCGTCAAGGTGACGTGGTCCGTCCCGGGCGCCAGATAAGTGTGGGTCGGAGCGGCGCCCGTCGCCGCGGTTCCATCGCCGAATGTCCAGGCGTAGGACAGGGGGTCGCCTAGGGGACTGGTCGAGGCCGAGGCTTCGAAGCTGACCGGCTCGCCGACTTTGACCGTCAGGGTAGTGAAGCTGATCCGCGCCGTCGGCGCGACGTCGATACCGAACTCCTGGGAGAATTCCGAAGTGTTTCCGCTCGGGTCCGTGGCCGTCGTCGTCACAAACTGCGCCCCGCCGGCAGGGGTCGGGAACGGGAAAGAGAAGGTGGCATTGCCCGAAGCGTCGGTCGCGAGCATCGCCGAGCCGAGGACGAACCGCCCCTCGCCAAAGCCCGACGCGTTCGTTGACGAGAGCGTGTAAAAGTCGATCGCAAAATCTGTGCTTGGCGTGCTGCTAAAGGTGCCGGCTACGGTGGTCGTGCCTCCTGCGCTCGTCACGGCGTTGATGACGGGGAAGTTCTGGTGTTCGTTGGGCCCGGTGTGCGGCACCGAGTTGTTCAAGGTCACGCCGTTTCCGCCCAGGTCGATGCCCAGGGCCGTGTTGGAGAAGATCGAGTTGAGCCGGATCGCGTTGCCGGCCCCGGCGGTGGCGTCGACATCGACGCCGATGCCCGCCGAAAAGGCGATGGTATTGCCGGCGACCGAGGTGGTACCGCCGATGGTGTTGTTTGACGACCCGCCGTCGAGCTGGATGCCGGTTGCGTTGCCGAGGGGATTTGCGCCGGTATCGTCGGTGCCGATCAGGTTGCCTTGCACCAGGGTGCCGGTCGTGCCCGCGTAGAGCCCGATGCCCGCACCGGAGTTGCCGGAAATGATGTTCTGGTCGCCGGCCGAGATGCCGCCGATCGTGACGCCGGTCGCGGCGTTCAACATGATGCCGAACGTGCCGTTGCCGATTGCGGTCGTGGCGGAATTGTCGCTGCCGATCCGGTTGCCCAGGACCAGAGGCGCCGGACTGGCCGCGCCCTCGATCAAGAGGCCGGCCTGCGCGTTACCGGAGATCACGTTGCCGGCGGCGTGGACCGTGCCGCCGATGGTGGTGCCCGGCGCGGCATCGATCGAAAGTCCGTCGCCGCCGTTGCCGAGTGACTTCGCTCCGGTCTCGTCGATCCCGACGTCATTGCCCTCGATCAGCGTGTTTGCGCCGCCGCTGCCGACGTCGAGGCCGTCGCCGTGGTTACCCGAGATCAGGTTGCGGGCCAATGCGGTCGTTCCGCCGATGGTCGTGAACGTGCCGCCGGCGAGGTCGATGCCGGCGGTGAGGTTGCCCACCGCGACGGCCCCTTTGACGTCGGTGCCGATGAAATTCCCCGCGATCAAGGTGTCCGTGGTGGCCGCGCCGGTCACCATCACTCCTTCCGCATTCCCCGAGATGAAGTTGCGCGCACCACCTGAGGCCCCGCCGATCGTGTTGGACGAGGAACCGGCGTCGAGGAGGACTCCGGCCCCGCTGTTGCCGAGGGCGTGTGTGCCCGTCTGGTCCAGGCCGATCAGGTTTCCCTGGACGAGGTTGGCAGTGGCGTCGCTCAGCTCCACGCCGCTCGTGTTGCCGGAGATGAGATTGCCGGCCCCGGTCGAGGTCCCACCGATCGTGTCGGCCGAGGATTGATCGATCAAAACGCCGTCGCCGGCGTTGCCGAGTGCGGCGGTGCCGGTGGAGTTGGTGCCGATCCAGTTGCCCGCGACGACGTTGTGGGTTGATGTCGGGCCGGTGATCTCGACGCCGACGCCAACGTTGCCGGAGATCACGTTGCCGGCGCCGGCGGTTGTGCCGCCGATCGTGTTGCTCGAGGCGCCGGATTCGATCAAGATGCCGCCCTGCGCGTTGCCGAGCGCATGCGAGCCGCTGACATCGGTGCCGATCGAATTGCCGGCGACGATATTGGACTGTGTGCCTGAGTCCAAGATCAGCACGCCCACCCAGCCATTGCCCGAGATCAAGTTGCCCGCCCCGGGGACGCTGCCGCCGACGAGGTTGCTTGTTGCGCCTCCGGTCGGCCCGCCGGTCCCGAGCACAACGCCGGCGCCCGAGTTTCCCAGATTCAAGGTGCCGCTTACATCGGTGCCGACATAGTTCCCCTGCACGACGTTGTTGCTGGAGATCCCGATTTGTATCCCGTGATTTCGGTTCCCGGAGACCACGTTGCGGGCGCCGCTGGCCGTTCCCCCGATTGTGTTGTAAGAGCCGCCTGCAATCAGAATCCCCGAGAGACCATTACCCAGCGCGGCAGTGCCGTTGGCTTCGAGTCCAATGTAATTCCCCTTGATCTGGTTGCCGGTGGCACCACTGCCGGTTACGAAGATGCCCCAGTTGGCGTTGCCAGAGATCACGTTGCGGGATGGGCTCGATACACCACCGATCGAGTTGCTCGGGGCGCCATCGATCTCCACGCCGTCGTTGGCATTGCCCAGCGCCGACGATCCGGAGGCGCTCGTACCGATCAGGTTTCCGGCGACCACGTTGGCGGTCGTGTTCGCGCCGGTGATCTGCACGCCGTCACCCGTATTGCCGGAGATGATGTTGGGCGCACTGGTGACGTTTCCGCCAATCGTGTTGGCCGTCGCACCGTCGCCCAAGAGCAAGCCGACGCTGTTGGCTAGCGCGGCGGTGCCGCTGGCATTGGTGCCGATCAGGTTGCCGGCGACGACGTTGCCGCTTGCGGTGGAATCGGTGATCTCGATTCCCTGCTGCAAACTTCCCGAAATGATGTTTCTCTCGAGGGCATCAGCGGCACCGTGCTGGCCTGACGTACCAATCAGGTTCGACGGCCCCAGGATGTCAATGCCCACGGTGTTTGGAATCGAGCTGGCTCCGCTCGAGTCGGTGCCGATTGAGTTGCCGGCGACGACGTTGCCGGTGGCGGTGGGGTCGATGTAGATGCCGACGGAGAAGCTGCCGTTATTTCCCGAGATGAGATTGCCCTGGTCGGCAGTCTCCGCTCCGTAAACCGAGTTGACCCCGATCCAGTTGCCGTGCGCTCCGGAGACGAGATCGACTCCGTCGCCATAGATGCCGTTGCTCAGACCCGATTCGCCGGACGGGGTCGTCCCCAGATAATTGCCGGCGACTACGTTGCCGGTCGTTGCCGCGCCGTCAATGACGAGCGCGGTGAACCCATTTCCCGAGATGACATTTCGTTCGAGGGCGTCGTTGGTCCCGTCCTCTCCGGAGGTCCCGATCAGATTGCCGCTGGCGCCGCTGGCGATCAACACGCCACCGTTGGTATCATTTCCGCTCGGGTCGGTGACAAAGACCGTGCCGTTGGCAATCGAGGTCGTTCCGGTTGCGCCAGTACCGATGTAATTGGCGGCCACCACGTTTCCGGTTGTACCTGAGCCGCTCAGTTCCACGCCGTCGTCCGTATTGCCCGAAATGATGTTCCGCGCACCGGTTGAATTTCCGCCGATTGTGTTACCGGAGGCGCCGGTATCGATCTCCACGCCTACGGCGTTGGCAATCGCCACGGTGCGCGTGATGTCGGTGCCGATGTCATTGCCCGCGACCAGGTTGCCCGTGGCGCCGGTGCTAGTGATCCAGACGCCGTATGGTGCATTGCCGGAGATGACGTTCGCCGCGCCTGACGCAGTGCCGCCGATCGTGTTTCCCGGAGCGGCGTAAAGGGCGACACCGTCAAGGACGTTTCCCAGGGCGGCAGTGCCGTTGGCATTCGTGCCGATCAGGTTGCCCTCGACCAGGTTGCCGGTGCCAGAGGTTCCATAGATGAAGACGCCGCTTCCTCCCGTCGCTGCGGACAGCACGTTGCCGGGCCCGACGCCGGGCGTGCTGGTCAAGCCGCCGATCGTATTGTTCGGGGCCGTGTCGATGGTTATGGAGTCGTTGTGGTTTCCGAATGCAACGGTGCCCGTGGCGTCCGTGCCGATATAGTTGCCCTCGACCAGGTTGTTGCCGCCATCCGGGCCATAGATGTAGATTCCGCTGACCATGTTGGCGGCAATGACGTTGCGAGCCGCTGCCGTCGTCCCCCCGATCGTGTTGCCGGGGCTGTGGTAGAGCCAGATGCCGGAGGAGCTTTGCGCAGTCGTACTGCCATTGCCCAGGGGATGCAAGCCCGAGAGGTCGAGTCCGATCAAGTTCCCTTGAACGAGATTGCCGGTCGTCGTCGGGTTGGCGATTTCGATCCCTGTATCCGAGTTTCCCGAGATGACGTTGCCGGCGCCGGCGATCGTGCCCCCGATCGTGTTGTTGGTGGCGCCGGACTGGATCAAGATGCCGTTGGCAGCGTTGCCCAGCGCACGTGAGCCGCTGACATCGGTCCCGACTAAATTGCCGGCGACCGTGTTGCCGGTCGTGCCCGCATCCGTGATGAGCACGCCGTCTCCGGTGTTTCCGGAGATGGTGTTTCGCTGGTCGGAATTCGCGGGACCGTAGACCGTGTTCACGCCAACCCAGTTGTTCGAAGCGCCCTGTGCGATAACCACGCCGCAAGTATTGCCGAGCGCGGCGCTGCCGTCCGCGGTCGTGCCGATATAGTTACCGGCCACGATGTTGCCCGTGGTCGCGGTCCCCGACGCGTTAATATAAACGCCGTAAGTTCCGCCTGAGATCACGTTACGTTCGAGCGCGTCGGCGACCGCGCCGTCTTGACCCGTGGTCCCGACCAGGTTCGAGGACGCCCCCAGGGCGATGTCCACGCCCAGGCTCACTGGGGCGTCATAAGTCTGGTTGGGAACAGCGGCCGTTCCCGTCGGGTCGGTCCCGATCAGGTTCCCAGCCACCACGTTGCCTTTCGTTCCCGTGCCGGAAATCGCGATCCCGAGATAGCTCCCCGAGATCACGTTGCGCTGGAGGGCGTTCTCTGTCCCGGGCCCGTCGGCCGCGTTGACGCCGATCCAGTTGTCCGATGCGCCACTGTAGACTGCGACTCCGGACTCGCCGTTGAAGACTGGGGCTCCAAACTCGCCGTTGCCGAGTCCGTCGATGACCTGGCCCTGGGAGTTGACGTTCAAGCCGATCAGGTTGCCGGCGACGACGTTGCCCGTCGTCCCGGAGTCCTGGATATTTACGCCGTTGCTCGTGTTGCCGGCGATCACGTTGCCCTGGTCGGCGTTCTCCGGACCATAGACCGGATTGACCCCGATCCAGTTATTGTAGGCGCCGTCTGCGATTTCCACGCCGGCGCTGTTGGCCAGGGGGGCCGTACCAGCCGCATTGGTCCCGATCACGTTCCCGGCGACGACATTGCTCGCCGCTCCGTGCCAGATCCAGACGCCAAAACCCTGATTGGCGGAAATCACGTTTCCTTCCGCCAATGCTCCGACGTCACCGGGGTTGACCCCGATTCGATTGAAGGAGGCCATGCCGTACACTTCCACGCCTCGTGCCTGGTTGCCCAGCGGTAACGTGCCGGTGACGTCCGTGCCGATATAGTTCCCGGCGACCACGTTGTCGTCGGTTTCAACGGTGAAGCCGGCGATCGCGACGCCGTCCTGGCCATTTCCCGAAATGAGATTCCGCTCCAAGGCGTCTGCCACGCCATCACCGTTGGTTCCGATGATATTACCTTGCGGACCATCGTAGATCGCCACGCCATGACCGGCGTTCGGCAACGCTTTCGTGCCGGTTACGTCCGTGCCGATGTCGTTCCCCGCAACGACGTTGTTCGCCGTGTTCGCGTTGGTGATATAGACGCCGGCGTTTGAGTTGCCCGAGATGAGATTGCCCTGGTCGGCGTTCTCCGGACCGTAGACCGAGTTCACACCAACCCAGTTGCTCGAGGCGCCCTGTGCGATCGTCACACCGTTCGAGTTGCCGAGCGCGGCACTCCCGTCGGCGGTGGTGCCGATAAAGTTACCGGCCACCACGTTGCTCGTCGTCGCTATTCCCTGATCGTCAATCAGAACGCCACTTGATGTGGTGCCGGAGATCACGTTGCGTTCGAGGGCATCGGCGACCGCCCCATCTTGACCGGAGGTTCCGATCAGGTTCGACGAGGCCCCCCCTTCAATGTAAACGCCGGTGCTCTGGGGGGCGTCGTAAGTCTGGTTCGGAACGGCGGCTGTTCCCGTCGGGTCGGTCCCGATCAGGTTGCCGGCCACCACGTTGCCGGTTGTTCCGCTGTTGTCCATCCCGACGTCAATATAGCTCCCGGAGATCACGTTTCGCTGGAGGGCGTCCTGGGTGCCGGGACCGGCGGCCGCGTTGACGCCGATCCAGTTGCCCGATGCTCCACTGATGATCCACACTCCGGCGAAGCCGTCGCCGAGGCCGTCGATGACCTGACCTTGAGAGCCGACGTTCAGGCCAATCAAGTTGCCGGCGACGACGTTGCCCGTCGTCCCGGCGCCTTCGATGAGTAGGCCGACGGAGGCGCCGCCAGCGATCACGTTGCCCTGGTCCGCGTTATCCGGGCCATTGACCTGATTGACTCCGATCCAGTTGCCGGTGGCTCCATTTGTGATCACCAGGTCGTCGACACCGTTGCCGAGGGCCGTGGTCCCTGCCGCGCTCGTGCCGATCAAGTCACCCTCGACCACGTTCCCCGACGTGCCCGCGCCGAAGATCTCAACCCCGTAGGTCGTGTTGCCCGATATCAGATCGCCGGCGCCGGGGACCACACCGCCAATCGTGTTGTTCGAGCCGGTGATCAGGATGCCTTCCGAGTTCCCGGCCGCCGCACTTCCGCCAGCTTGAATGCCCACGTAACTGGCCTGCACGGCGTTGCCGGCCGAGGCGATGTCAATCCCGGCGGTGCCGGTAGCAGTGAAGTTGATGATGTCGAAGCCACTGATCAGGCTGCCTTCGGACCCGGTGCCCAGGACTAGCCCACTGCCCGAGATCCCGGTCCCGTTGAGCACGATGATGGGCGAGCCGGCGTATCCCGGCTGGCTCGTCGCGTCCAGCACGACCGGGCGAGCGATCGGGGTCAAGCCGCTTGATGGCAGGTTGATCGTATACGGAGCGCTCCCGGTCGGGATCGCGAACGTGACCGTGTAGGGCGTGGTATTGGTGGTATCGGCGTTTGCGTCGAGGATTGCCTGTTCCAGCGAGCCGGCTCCGGTTGCGTTCGTCGTGGTGACGATGAAGTTGGAGGTCTCGGTGACCGGGGCGGCCGTGGCGAAACTCGAGGTATTGGTGAACGTCGACCCAGAAAGCAGCGTCGCCGTCGCCGTGACTGTCTCGTTTGCCGACAGCAGCGGCATGGGCGAAGTGAACGTGACGCTGCCGGTGGCACCCCCCGTGAATGTCTGGGTTCCCAGGTAAATATGGGCCTCGACCCCGCTGGTCGGATCAGCCAATGCGCTGGCGAAGAAGTCGAGCGAATAAGTCGAGCCGGACGTGAACCCCGCCGCGGTCAGGTCCACCGAGATGGTCGTCTGGGAGGACGTCGCAGCGGTTGCCTCCGACGTGACGCCGGTGATCACCGGCGCGATCTGATTGTTGTTTCCGCCCGAGAAGAGGAGGATGCCGAATCCGTTCTGGAAGATCAAGTTTTCGAGGATCGCGGCCGAGGCACCGACTACTTCGACTGCTTCCTGGGAATTGAACGCGATCGTATTGCCCGCGCCCGAGGACGTGCCGCCGATCGTGTTGCCCGAAGAGCCGCTGGCGATCGCCACGCCATACACGTTGGCGAGCGACGCGGTGCCAGCGGCATTGGTGCCGATGTCATTCCCCAGAACCACATTGCCGGTCGTCCCGCTCTGGCCAAACTCGACACCGGCGTAGTCGTTGCCGGAAATCACGTTTCGCGACCCAGGGACGGTCCCGCCGACGGTGTTGCCGCTGGCCTGGTTGCCGATCGAGATGCCATCCAACCCATTCGGCACCGCCGTGGAGCCGGTGACGCCGGTGCCGAGGTAGTTGCCCACGATCAAATTGCCGCTCGATCCGCTGTTGGCGATCGCCACGCCGTAGTCAGTGTTGCCGCTCACCACGTTGGCGGCCGAGGCTAAAGTGCCGCCGATCGTGTTGAGGGACGCCCCGCCTTCGATCACCAATCCATTGAAGTTGGCGAGGGCGGCCGTGCCAGTCGCATTGGTGCCGATGTCATTCCCCAGAACCACGTTGCCGGTCGTTCCGATCTGGCCAAGATCGACACCCGTGTTCGTGTTACCGGAGATCACATTTCTTGACCCTGCCACGGTCCCGCCGATCGTGTTGGCGGAGGCCCCTGTATAGATTTGTACGCCAGCCGAGTTGGGAACCGCCTGCGTGCCGGCCGCATTCGTCCCGATGAAGTCGCCGGCGACCACGTTGCCGGTCGTGCCCGAATTGCTGATCAAGACCCCTGCGTTCGTGTTGCCCGAGATGACGTTGCCTTCGTCTGAGTCTTCGGCGCCGTAGACGGGGTTGACGCCGACCCAGTTGTTCGCGGCCCCGAGCTGGATTGTGACGCCATAGCCGTTTGCGAGCGCGGCCGTGCCCGCTTCGGTCGTGCCGATGTAATCGCCGGCGACGACATTTTCCGTGGTCGGCGCCCCTGGGCGCCGTAGATATAAACGCCAACCTGCGTATTTCCGGAAATGACATTCCGTTCCAAGGCGTCGTCCACCCCGTCCTGACCGGAGGTTCCGATCAGGTTCGACGAGGCTCCCACGGCGATGACGACGCCATAGCTAATCGGCGCGTCGAAGGTTTGGTTGGGGACGGCGGTCGTGCCGCTGGGGTCGGTGCCGATCAGGTTGCCGGCTACCACATTGCCGTTCGTGCCTGTGTTGTAAATTGCGACGCCGATGTAGCTCCCGGAGGTGACATTGCGCTGGAGAGCGTTCTCCGTCCCGGACCCGGCGGCCGCGTTGACGCCGATCCAGTTCCCTGATGCGCCACTCACCAGCTCGACTCCCGCAAAGCCGTCGCCGAGGCCGTCGATAACCTGGCCGCCCGAGTTGACGTTCAGGCCAATCAGGTTGCCGGCGACGACGTTGCCCGTGGTGCCGGAGTCCTGGATCAGGACTCCGCCGCTCGAGCTGCCGGCGATCACGTTGCCCTGGTTCGCGCTACTGGGTCCGTGGAGCGAATTGACACCGATCCAGTTGCCCGCGGCTCCGTTCTGGATCACAATTCCATACGCAGTGTTACCAACCGGGGTGCTTCCGGATGAGTTGGTGCCGATCAGGTTGCCGGCCACGACGTTTCCGGTTGCGGACGTGCCGTGGATCACGATGCCGTAGGCGTTGTCCGAGATGACATTGCCCGTGCCGGCGCCGTTGCCGCCGATCATGTTGCCGGGCTCGACCACATACACGCCATAGGTCATCGGCGTGGCGCCGCCCGCGGTGCCCGCGGAATTGGTGCCGATGTAGCAGCCCTGGACGGTATCGCCTATGCTTCCGATCAAGATTCCGGCCAGGCTGAAATTGTTGATCACGAGCGCGCGGATGGTGCTCCCACGCGACCCGGCTGCGAGGTCGAAGCCGTTCGAGCCGGTTCCGGCGCCCGTGCCGTCGAGATCGATGAGTGGCGCACCCGTGTATCCCGGCTGCGAAGTGCCGTCAATCAAGACCGGGACGGTGATGGCCGGCAGCGGCGAGAGCAGCGAGATCGTCTGGGCGCCCGAGCCGATCTTGAAGTCGATCGTGTTCGATCCGGGAGTCGAATTCGAGTTGAGGATCGCCTGTCGCAGCGAGCCGGCATCCGAATCGCTCGTATCCGTGACCGTGAATGTCGAGGGCATCATCCGGCGTTCCAGGCCGTGGAAGTCGGGCTGGAACTGCTGGCGCTTCTTTTTCATCTGCATCGCGAGCCGGCGGCGGCTCATCTTGCGGCGTTTGCCATCGGGCCTTTCGTCGCTTCGCCTGGGGTCAGGAGTCGGCATTGGTCGCCTTCCTTAGTTGCAGAATCGCCGCGGCGGATCAAGAAAGCGAACTCGATCTGCGCGCGGCTTCGACGCTTTGATGCGGTTTCAAATTAATTTCCGAGTGAGCAATTGCAGCGGAGCAGAGCCGGGCTACGCGGCACCGGTCACCCTTCGGAACAACCAAATCGGATCGCGGCCCGCTGCAAGAATTGCATCCGGATCTTCTCCCAAATCCTTCGGACCATGTACTTCGACCAAGGCTCGCCCGTCTTCGCGGCGAGCTCGTCGGCAATGGTTTGCTCCGTGTCTCCATCGAGCTTGCCGCGCAAGACGAGACATTCCACGTCGTCGTGCGGGACTTCGTTCAAGAGTTGCAGGACCTCGAGCGCCTCGGCCTGGGATTCCTCCGCGGCGAGCAAATCCAGAGCCTGGCCCTGTGACCCATCCGGGGCTTCCAGGTCCAGGGCGATCCGTTCCCGCGCCCTTGACTCAACCAGGGCCCGGCGGATCCGGTCCACGTACTTGCGGTACGCAACCGTGACCAGCAGGTCTTCGAAGTCTTTCCACGTCTTCAATTCCTGGAGCTGTTTTTCCTTGAGGCGACGATAGACTGTGCGCACGGCGGACGAAGCCGCGTCTTCCGGCGTGTACCAGCGGATGCGCTCGCCGAACTTACGCCTGGCGGCCTGGACGACGTTGGGCAGGACCTTCTCATAAACTCTCGCAAACGTTTTTTCGTCGCTAGCGCTCAGCGTGCCTTTCAGGTCTTCAAACAGGCCGTCCGACATCGCTCTCACCCCGGCGATCTCGCTTTCCAGTCCGAGTCTCTGGCGGCCCTCTATCTCGTTGCTTTTCCGATCACATTCATAACAAGATCGTGTAAGCCAACCCAGCGGTGCGCGAAATCGGTTTCCGATGGACATGGATCCACTGGCGTCCTCTGGAGAAAACCGATGAGGTCCTTACCCGGCGAGCTGGAATTGAGTGATGGCCGCGAGGAGGGCGCGGCCTGGGCCCTCGCCCTGCGGTTCCGGAAGGAATGGAACCCGCGACTCGTGCTCGGCGGAGATGACGGCCTTGCCGTCGCGGAACAAACGCCAGACGTGCTTGCCAGGGCGTCATGCGGTAGAATTAATTGACGAGAGCCGCCTACCCGAAACTTCCTTGATTCCATAACCTCGGGGCCCACCTCGTGAATCGATGGGGAACGACCAGCCTGTTCGGGTTGTCAATCCTGTTCGTTCTGGGCGGATTCATGGTCTCTTTAGCCCGGCCTCATCCTGTGCCCTCGGTGGTCGAGACCGATCAAGAGGAAAGGACTCGGTTCGTCAGTCTGTATTGTGCCTCCTGTCACAACCAGGAGGACAAGGCCGGAAACCTCGCGCTGGATTCTCTCGCCAGGGACGAAGTGAGTCAGCATCCCAAGGTCTGGGAAAAGGTCGTCCGTCGCCTGACTGCAAGGCAGATGCCTCCCTCGGGAGAAATACGGCCTACAGGGCGGACGTACGACAAGTTCGTGTCGATGATCGCGGGATCGCTCGATCGGGAGGCCGAAGCACGCCCCGAGCCCGGCCGGCCGGACACCTTCCGCCGGCTCAACCGGACCGAGTACCAGAACGCGATCCGCGACCTCCTTGCGCTCGACATCGATGCAAGGGCGCTTCTGCCCCCGGATGATTCCAGCCACGGATTCGATAACGTGACGGTCGGCGACCTGTCTCCCACGCTGCTCGAACGATATATCTCCGCCGCGCAGAAGATCAGCAAGATGGCGGTCGGCACTCCCGGCCGCTCACCGGGCGGCGACACGATCCGGGTCCGTCCGGACATCACGCAGGAAGAGCATATCGAGGGCCTACCTTTCGGGACGAGGGGCGGCTTATTGATTTCGTACACCTTCCCGCAGGACGGGGAGTACGAGATTCAGCTCCGACTGGCGCGGGACCGGAACGAGCAGGTCGAAGGCCTCCGCGAGGCTCACGAGATCGAAGTGCTGCTGGACCGCGACCGGAAGGCATCGTTTACCGTCAAGGCCCCGAAAAACGATAGCGAACATGGGACGGCTGACCAGCACCTGAAAGCCCGCGTTCGAGTTACCGCCGGTCCGCACAAACTTGGGGTCACGTTCGTCAAGAACTCAGGTTCGCTCATGGAGACCAGTGCCAGCCGTACCAAGCTCACTTCAACGTGCACCGGCACCCTCGGCAATCTCCGGCGCTCTACCAGATCTCAATCACTGGCCCCTATTCCGGCCAAGGACACGGCGAGCCGCCGGGCCGCCGCAAGGTCTTCATCTGCGAACCGAAGGAACCAGGCGAGGACGAGGCCTGCGCGACGCGAATTCTCACCACGCTCATGCGAAAGGCGTACCGCCGCAGCATCTCCGACTCTGACCTCCAGCGACCTATGGAGCTGTTTCGAAAAGCTCGGAAAGAAGGGGACTTCGACTCCGGGATCGAGATGGCACTGAGCGCTGTGCTCGTTAGCCCGCATTTTCTGTTCCGGATCGAACTGCCCCCGTCTGACCTCCCATCGAACTCCGCCTACCGGATCCCTGACATCCAACTCGCCTCACGCCTCTCGTTTTTCCTCTGGAGCAGCATCCCCGACGACGAGCTGCTCGACCTGGCCGCGCGAAGCGAGCTCGAGAAGCCCGATGTGCTCGAACGCCAGGTCCGCCGCATGCTCGGGGACCCGCGCGCGCGGAACCTGACGACCAACTTTGCCGGTCAGTGGCTCCATCTGCGAAACCTGGATTCGATCACTCCCGACCTTCGTCTCTTCCCTGACTTCGACGACAATCTGCGTCAGGCGCTCCGGCGAGAGACAGAGCTCCTGTTCGACGAGATGTTGCGCGAAGACCGCAGCGTCGTCGATCTCCTCTACTCCGATCACACTTATCTGAGCGAGCGCCTGGCCAAGCACTATGGTATTCCTCACATTCACGGCAGTCACTTCCGCCGCGTTCAACTTGACAGCACCACCCCGCGAGGCGGTCTGCTCCGCCACGGGAGCATCCTGACCGTGACGTCCTATGCAACCCGCACCTCGCCGGTCATTCGCGGCAAATGGGTGCTTGAGAACATCGTCGGGACGCCGCCGCCTCCGCCTCTTGCTAACGTACCCTCCCTGAAGGACAACACCGCCCTATCCTCGCTCTCGGTGCGCGAGCGCCTGGCCGAACATCGGGCCAATCAAGCATGTGCAGGCTGCCATAAGCTCATGGACCCGGTCGGCTTCTCGCTTGAGAATTTCGACGCTGTGGGGCGCTGGCGCAGCTCCGAGGAAGGCAAAACGGTCGACTCGACTGGTGGACTTCCCGACGGCAGCGAGTTCGACGGAGTGACCGGCCTGGAACAAGCTTTGCTCAAGAGACCGGAAGTGTTCGTGCGCACGCTGACCGAAAAACTCTTGACGTTCGCTCTGGGAAGGGGCATCGAGACGAGCGACGCCCCCGCCATCCGCAAGATCCTACGCGAGGCCCGCGCCAGGGATTATCGTTTCTCGTCATTGATCGTGGGAATCGCCAAGAGCACTCCCTTTCAGATGAGGAAATCCGAATGATCATCACGAAGAAGGCCATGCCGCGCCGGACGTTCCTCCGCGGATTGGGGACCACGCTGGCACTGCCGCTGCTGGATGCGATGGTCCCGTCCATGACCGCCCTGGCCGCGACCCCCGCCGCCCCGGCAAGTCTTCGCCGCCTGGGATTCATCTACATGCCGATGGGCTGCGACCTGACGCGCTGGACCCCTCCAAATGCGAAAACGCTCGACGAACTCTCGCCAACCTTGAGCCCTCTGGCCCCGGTGCGGCAGTTCGTGACAGCGATCAGCAACCTGGAACTGCGTAACGCCTATCCCGGCACGCACGCAACGTCCAACTGCGCGTTCCTGAGCGCGGCCAGGGCAAAGCTGACCGAGAGCACCGATTACTACCTCGGCACGACCGTGGACCAGATCGCCGCCCAGCAGATCGGGCAGGAAACGCAGTTGCCGTCGCTCGAGATGTCGATGGATTTGCTCTCCATTGTCGGCCAGTGCGACAACGGATACGCCTGCGTCTACCAGAACAACCTCTCGTGGTCATCACCCACCACGCCGCTCCCGTCCGAGGCCCATCCACGAATCGTCTTCGAGCGTCTATTCGGCGAAGGTGGCGACGCCGCCCTGCGCCGCGCAGCTTTGAAGAAGCGGGCCAGTCTGCTGGATTCCGTGAACGAGGAAATTGCCAGCCTCAAGAAAAAGCTCGGCCCGGCCGATCGGGCTCGGGTCGGTCAATATCTGGAAACCGTGCGCGAAGTCGAGCGCAGGATCCAGAAGGCCGAGGCCGACGCAAACGATCACGACCTACCCGACCTTGATCGTCCCGTGGGAGTTCCCTCCTCCTACGCGGAACACGCCCGACTGATGTTCGATCTCCAGGTCCTCGCCCTTCAGGGCGACGTCACGCGAGTCATCACGTTTCAGCTCGCCCGCGAAACCAGTAACCGGACGTACCCCGAGATCGGCGTGCCCGACCCGCATCACCCGCTCACCCACCACGGCAACGACCCGGCCAAGATCGCGCGGATGGCCAAGATCAACCAGTTCCACGTTTCGCTGTTCGCCGAATTCATCGCCAAGCTGAAGGCAACAAACGAGGGCAACGGCACACTGCTCGACCACTCGCTCTACCTCTACGGCAGCGGCATGGGCAACCCCAACGTCCACGACCACACGAACCTGCCCATCCTCGTTGCGGGTGGCGCAGCAGGCAACATGAAGGGCAACCAGCACATTCGATTCGAGAAGCCGACCCCGCTGGCCAACCTGCATCTCACTTTGCTCGATAAGGTGGGAGTGCGGCTGGACTCGTTCGCCGACAGTCAAGGAAAGGTCGACGACCTGTTCGGGCCGCTCTCGATCTGAGGCTCGACCGACCGAATTGGAGTTGATCATGCTGGCGCTAAATGCCTCCCTTGCCTGGGCGCTCGCTTCCATTTTCTGCGTCTCGCTCGCTCGTGCCGACTCTGCTGTGGCCGACGCCGCCGAGAAGTCGGACCGGGCTTCAGTCCGTGAATGGATCGAGCGCAAGGTCGACGTGAATCAGGCCCAGATCGACGGAATGACCGCCATGCACTGGGCAGCCCATCACGACGACATTGAAATGGCGAGACTGCTGATCGGCGCGAAGGCTGATGTGAATGCCGCGAATCGATATGGCGTCACTCCGCTATCCCTTGCGTGCGTCAATGGCAATGAATCCATGGTTCGTCTGCTTCTTGAGTCCGGCGCCAAGGCGAATGCGAAACTGCGCGGCGATGAGACGGTTCTGATGACGGCGGCGCGGACCGGAAAACTCGGAGCGGTGAAGGCGCTTCTTGCTCGCGCGGCCGACGTCAACGCCAAGGAACGCCGCGGTCAGACAGCCTTGATGTGGGCCGCGGCGGAAGGGCACGCCGACGTGGTCGACGCGCTTCTCGAGGCCGGAGCGGACTTCCATGAGACACTGCCTTCCGGGTTCAATGCGCTGTTCTTCGCCGTGCGCGAGGGGCGGTTGGACGTCGTCCGCGTCCTTCTGAAGGCGGGGGCCGACGTTAAAGAAGCCATGCAGCCCAAGCGGTCAGCCGCTCGGGGGCCCGTCAAGGGGACCAGCCCCTTGATCATGGCGGTCGAGAACGGACATTTCGAGGTCGCAAACGCCTTGCTGGACGCCGGGGCCGATCCCAACGACCAGCGATCCGGATTCACAGCACTTCATACGCTCACCTGGGTACGCAAGCCCAATCGAGGTGACGAAGAGAGCGGCGACCCCGCCCCAAAAGGCTCAGGGAACATGACGAGTCTCCAGTTTGTCGAAAAACTCCTCGAACACGGAGCGGACGTTGACGCGAGGCTCACGCGAGGCCGGTCTGGTCGAGGCGTTCTCAATCGTACCGGTGCAACGCCGCTTCTCATGGCCTCTATGACGGCCGACCTGCCGCTCTTGCGGTTGCTGATCGAACACGGGGCCGATCCGAGAATCGCCAACGCCGACGGGGCAACTCCCCTCATGGCAGCCGCCGGCCTGGGCTGTCTCGCACCCACCGAAGAGGCCGGGACCGAGCCCGAGGCGTTCGAAGCCGTCACGTTCCTGTTGGAACTCGGTGGCGACGTCAACGCAGTCGACAAAAACGGCGAAACGGCGATGCACGGCGCAGCCTACAAGAGCTTTCCAAAAGTCGTGCAATTGCTGTCCGACAAAGGTGCCAAGATCGAGGTCTGGAACCACAAGAACAAGTACGGATGGACGCCTTTATCGATCGCGGAAGGTCATCGGCCCGGCAACTTCAAGCCCTCAGCCGAAACACTCGAAGCGCTCCAGCGAGTCATGCTCAAAGCAAGGCGCGATGCACAACGGCCATGAACGATAACGACCAGGTGGTCGGCTGGTCTTACGTGGCTGGAATCGGCGCCGACCAATTCCTCTACAGCGATGCCAAGATGATCGACCTGAACACGCTCATTCCAGCCAGTACAGGTCTCACGCTGGGACCTGTCACTGGTATCAACAATCGCGGGCAGATCTCAGGTTACGGCACCTTGCCCAACGGCCACACCGTTGCCGTGCTGCTGGACCCTGTGACCGCCGGCTCATGAATCATGTAGCGATTCGCTGGCTTTCGTCGCGATCTTGAGGAGACATCAACAACGTTTGCAAGGCGCCGGCGTCTGCGGGTTTGACCAAGTGGTAATTGAATCCAGCGCTTTGGGACAGGCGGCGATCTTCCTCTTGCCCCCATCCGGTCAATGCGATGAGCGTGACGTCCTGAAATTCAGGACGTTGCCGGATCTGCCGTGCCAATTCGTGGCCGTCCATATTCGGCATGCCGATATCCAGAAGCACCACAGCCGGCCGATAGGCTGTGAGTGCCTCCAGGGCATCTCGACCGTTGTAGACGACATGAACGTCGGCGCCGAGCAGTTTGAGCACCATGGCCAAGCTCTCGGCCGCATCGCGGTTGTCATCGACGACCAGAACCCGGCGTGCGGCGAGCACGGTGGACGGCCTGGGCTCCGGTTCTGCCCTGCCGGAGGGGCGGGGGCTGGCCGCCAGCGGCAGCCGGACCACGAACTCGCTTCCCTTGCCGGGCCCTTCGCTGTGCGCCTGGACGCTCCCTCCATGCATTTCGACGAGGCTCTTCACCAGCGCCAGCCCGATCCCCAGGCCGCCCTGGGCCCGGTCGGAGGAACGGTTTGCCTGCGTGAACAAGTCGAATACATACGGAAGCATGTCCGCCGGGATTCCCGTGCCGTTGTCTCGCACCGAGATCGTCACGCTTTCGCCCTCGCGGCGGACCGTCAGCCAGATTTGCCCGCCCGCGTCGGTGTACTTCGCCGCATTATTCAGGAGGTTGGCGATGACCTGAGTCAACCGGACGGCGTCTGCGTCCAAGGTCAGAGGTTCCGGCGGGATCGTAATCGCCAGTCTGTGGCCGGCGCCGTCAATGAGCGGCCGGCTGGTTTCCACTGCTCCGCGCACAATGGCAGCCAGCTCCACCGATTCCTCGCGCAATTCGATATCGCCGCGCGTGATGCGCGATATTTCGAGCAGGTCATCAACCAGGCGCACCATGTGGTTAACCTGTCGTTCCATGATTTCACTGACGGAGTCGGCGGTTGGGTCATTGCCTGCCGACATGCGCAGAATGTGCAACGAATTGCGAATGGGCGCGAGGGGGTTGCGCAACTCGTGCGCGAGGATCGCCAGAAACTCGTTCTTGCGGCGGTCGGCATCGCGCAGCGCCGCTTCGGCTTCCTTGCGCTGGGTGATGTCCCGCGCGATTTTCGATGCGCCAATGATCTTGCCGTTAGCATTCCGAACCGGCGACACTGTCAAGGAGACGTCGATTTGCCGGCCGTCCTTGGCGACCCGGACGGTCTCGAAATGCTCGATGCGCTCACCCTGGCGTAGGCGGCCGAGCAGCGCCCTTTCCTCGTCATGCCGTTCCGCCGGGATCAACAGCGTGATCGGCTGGCCGATCGCCTCGGCCGCCGAGTATCCGAAGAGGCGCTCGGCACCCGCATTCCAGGTAAGGATCGTCCCCTCCAACGTTTTGCTGACGATGGCGTCGTCGGAGGAGGCGACGATGGCGGCCAGAAGCGCCAGGGCCTGCATGTCGCGGTCCCGTTCGGCGAGATGATTGCGAATCTGGTACTGCCGCTGACGCGCCCGCAAGGCCGTGCGGACGGCACTGACGAGCGCCGCCATCCGGATCGGTCGCTCCAGCACCACGACATTCCCCAGAAGGTTCATGGCCTGAGCAACCGCGGCGGAGTCGGCTCCCGGCCGCGCGAGGATCAAAACGGGTAAGTCGGACCACGGCGGCTGGCAGCCCAGCCAGTCGGCCAAACGGTGGCGACAGTCCTGGATGATGGCGTCTTCCGGCAGCAAGATGGCGGCCGCGCCCGCATCCAACTGGTCACAGATCTCGTTCAGATCGCGACAGCCGAAACATGCAACGCCTGCCCTGTCCAGCACGGAACGAGTCAGCTCTGCGTCCTTGCTCGTCGGGGCCAGGACCAGCACCCGCTGCTCCAGTCCTTTCTCGTTGGTGTCGGTCACGAGGCTCCCCCTTCTTTGGGCGGAGCGGGGCCCGGATCGAAAATCGGCACCCCGGTGAGCACCCCGCGGAAGTCGCGCAGGGGCTGCCCAACACTGATCCGACCTCGCTCCATCCGGAATTCTCGGATCGAGCGCTCGTGCTCGCCGCCACGCTTCTTCACCACCGATATGGCCTGCCGAACCTCGCCCTTCATCTCGAAGTAGCGCAGCAGAATCACGGCGTCTGCGAGGTAGCTCGCGTCGACCGGCGAGATCATCGGGCCGCCGATCAGGCCCTGATGAGCGCCAATCAAGAGCGTGGCAACGCCGGCATGACCCAGATAGGTCAAGAGCTCGTGGAGCTGGATGGTCAAAAATCGCTCCTCGGGCATGGCGTTCAGATGTCGTGATATCCGCCACGGCAGGACACGCCGCGATACTTGATGACAACCAGCCGCCGCCGCTCTGCCCCGTACTCTGGGTTCACCTGCTCGAGCCGCACCACGCCGTGTGCAATGCTTTGAACCTGGAGGTCGCGATCGGTGCTGGTCAGATCGTCCAGAAGCAGGACGGTGCAGTGCCTCCCGCTAAAGAACTGCTTGAGCGCCAGAATCTGCCGGCGGTAGCGCAGCGGACTGCCCGCCAAGAGCCGCAGCTCCGAAAGCGAATCAAACACCACGCGCGCCGGTTTAATTCGCTCCACGTCCGCCAGGATCGTCTTCGTCGTCTCGCTCAGCTCGATTTCCGACGGATGGAACATCGTGTACTGCTCGTCGGGCCGCAGACTCTCTTCTGAAGGGACGAGCTCGTGGATCGTGATGCCGTCCAGCGACCAACCGTGTGAAGCTGCCACTTCGCGGAGCTCTGCCTCTGATTCCGACAGGGTTATGTACAAGACGGGCTCGCCGCGGCGAGCGCCCTCCATCAAGAATTGCATTGCCAGCGTGGTCTTTCCTGAGCCGGGCACGCCTTCGAGCAGATACAGCCGGCCGGGAGTGAAGCCTCCGCGCAGAATGTCGTCGAGACCGTCGATACCGGTTCCGGCGCGGACAGGGGAAACGGCTTGGGACGGACGCGAGTCGGCGGCCATGGAGTCAGCCTTTCTGGGCCGTTGGCGGCAGCGCGCGCTTATGCCGACGAGCGCGAGAGACTCGCGGCTCTTTAGCACCAAGCTACCTTGCCGAGGAACCCCGGACGGCCAGTGAGCCATTCTAGTCAACTGGTTCGTTGCGTGCGATGGCCCTGACTGCGGCGGTTCAAGGTGCCAAGGGCTGAAGCCCGTGTGGCTATTGACCGGGGCCCGTTGGGGCCATGGGTTCGACGGAGGTCATCTGAACTGCCGGCGCGTGTCACATGGTCGATTTGCGCGGTTGGGGTTGTTTCGGCATCGACAAACCGCCCACCGCGGGGGCAGGGGAAGATCCCGATGGGATTTGGGCGGGTGGTTCCGAATGCACCGCGCCGTCAGTCACGGCGTCGGACCTGGAAATGGCGCTCGGCGAAGTCGACACAGGCTTTCCGGTCGGCGGGAACCGCGATGTGCCCGCGGCTGTGGTAATGGAAGCCCAAATCGCCCGTTGTGACGGGTGCGTCGAGGGGCGGCAGCTCGGTGACGCCCAGATCCTTTCCCCCGAGCAACCGGTACACCGGCCCGGCCGCCACAAGGGCGAGGAATTCGCCCTTCGGATCGCTCCACTGGTCAGTCAGGCCGCCATTGACTCACCCCGTCTCTTATTTTCGGTCTTCGGGACGATACCTGATCCAGAAGACCATTGTTGGAATGTTGTTTGGAAGTGGTGTCGTTTTGGCATTGAGTTGCCAGTACTTGATAGTTTTGTCATTTTTCTCTTTGGCCACTTCTGTAGCCGTGAGTCGAACTTCCCAGTCCGGCGTCTTTGGCTCCAACTGAATGCGGATTTCGTGCCGGCCCGGGGTGCGGAACTGGTGCGCCAGGAAAATCGGCTTCGGTACTCCCCACGGCGTACCAAAGTCTCCTCGCTTGAGGTACGCGCCAAATTCGGAAGTGACTGCATCTTTGTAACGTTTATCGATCTCGCCCCTGCGCGCTGCAAAGTGCGCGTTGGCAAATTTCGCAGTCATTTCGTCCTTTGCATCGTCGTTTAATGGGAAAAAGGAACTCGCGCTCTCGGTCTCGCTCGCGTGAACGCGGTCGGCCTTGAAGAGTTCGTCATAGAACCCAGTCGCGATATTGTACGGCAACGACAGAACGGGTTCAGTCACCGCCAACTCGCACTCCAAGAATGGAGCACTATCGTAGTCGAGATACGCCCGAACGACCGACCGCCCTTTAAAACCAGTCACATCGAAACGCAACTGGGCGTCGGTCAGCATCAGATCGCCATCCTCCGGTTTAGCCGAAGCGATCCTGGCTTCCAACTGATCAGCGACGGCCGTCAGATCGCGATTATCTACATAAATCTTCCTGATCTCCAAGGGGTCCAACGTCGAGCTGGCGTCGATCATTGCCGCGCCCAACTTTTTTGATTGATTCTGCCACCTCTTTGAGGTCCTTCTGGGCTTGGTCGAGGGTGGTGTTGGCTGTTTCAAGTTGAGTCTTAAAATCCTCGGCAGTCCGGCGCCATTTCTCAGTTTCCGAGCTCCAACCACAACCCGGCGAAGCGACAAGGGCTGCGACGACGATGATCCACCGCATGGCTTGCACTCTTTCCAGTGGGTTTCCCGGATGAGGGCCGTCCGACTCGATGGACCGCCCGTGGCCGATTGATCCAAAGATCCATTGGAATCGAACCGCGGATGCCGTGCAACGAAATTCCGGCAAACTGGACTGGAGTCGGCAAAGCGCTCAAGGCAGGTGGTCCACGTTATCCAGGCATTTCTCTCAGCCGGCCACTCTTGCGCTGCATTGGTGCCGTGATCATCTGGACTCCGGGCTACAATCAGCGGCGAGAAGGGGGTCGGATATCGAGGTCAGCGGCGTATCGTTTGTCGGATTCTGGAAGCGAGCGTGGGCCTCGTTCAGCGACGCGCTGTTCTTTCAGTTGGTCGCATTCCTGATCGTGCTGGCGGCGTTTCGATCCGATTACCTTGCCTTCATCGAGGCGAAGTTCGCCACGATCGCATCCCTCTCCCAGCTCGAGGCGCGGTTTGGCTTAGCTTCGACAGACAATGCGGCAAGCCGCCACCGGACAGCGGAGTCATGCCTCAGAAAATCCTCTTATATAGATTTCCAAGTGAAAAAAGGCACGAAGTTACCCGCACGCTTTGGAGGAAAACCGAAAGAATAAGGGTTCGGCTCGGTTTTTGCATCTCGTCTTACTTCTGGGAGCGGGTCAACGTAAAGCGTGCCTCGAATACCGATCCGTGACGGTATCGCGCGAGAAAGGAGGACCGCCATGACTGCGCCGCCCTGCACCAAGGAAACGACCGAATTACCGGTCGCAAATCGCATTCCCGAGATGCCGGCCCCTCACGAAGCCCGGGAGCACGTCTCGCTGGCGGTGCGACTGACGGTGTTCATCGCCATTACCATGCCCCTCCTGGGCGTGATCGTCGCCCCATTCATCGTGTGGGGATGGGGGTTCCACTGGACCGACTTGGGTCTGTTGCTGACTCTTTACATATTGACCGGGCTGGGGATTACGGTCGGCTATCACCGGCTCTTCGTCCACCATTCGTTCGAGACGAGTGCCCTGGTGAAGTTCGTGTTAGCGATCCTCGGCTCCATGGCGGTGGAGGGCCCGCTCTTGAGGTGGGTCGGCATGCATCGACGCCACCACCAGCACGCCGACATGGCGGGCGATCCGCATTCGCCCCACGGCTACGGTGGGGGCGTGCTCGGTGTCTTGCGCGGAATCTGGCACGCCCATATCGGCTGGCTATTCGATCCTGACCCACCCGACCTTGATCGCTACATCCAAGACTTGAGTCGGAGTCGGATGCTCCGGGTAGCGAGCGCACTGTTCCCAGTTTGGGTCTTCCTTGGCCTGTTGATCCCGGCATTCCTCGGCGGCCTGATCACGAGGACGTGGGCGGGTGTCTGGACCGGACTCATCTGGGGCGGACTTGTCCGCATCTTCCTTGTCCACCATGTAACGTGGAGCGTCAATTCGGCGTGCCACCTATGGGGCTTGCGGCCTTACCGAAGCGACGACGAGAGCCGTAATAACGCCTTGTTCGGAGTTCTGGCGATGGGCGAAGGATGGCACAATACGCACCACGCGTTCCCGCCATCGCCCCTGCTGCGCACAAGAAGGTACCGATCATGATGAGTGCGCGCTTTCCGCTCTGGAAGAGACTGATACCACAATCTCGCGTGACGTAAGGTCATCCCGGTCGCCAGCTCGACAAGTAAATACAGCGGCACCAGAAACGGTACATTACTGATCCATTTCTCAGGCCAAGGCCGCGACAGCCTGAAGTATGCCGGCGATATAGCCGTACGCGAACGCGAAGGCTTGCAGCCCTTGCGGGTCATCGGGGTGGCCGGGCACGTGGTCAGGCATCAGCATGAATTCGTAGCCGACTTCGTGGAGCGTCAACGCCACCTGGAGCATGTCCATGTCGCCTTCGTCGGGGTAGACCTCCTGGAAGTCGTCGCGCTTGCCCCGGATATTGCGGAAGTGAATGTTGAAGATCTTCTTGCGCCGGCCGAACTCGCGGATGATGTCGTGAATCTCGCGGCGCGGGTCCTGGAGCATCTCGGCGGTGGTCCCCAGGCAAAGGTTGAGTCCGTGGTAAGGACTCTCCTGGATCGAGACGAACTTGCGGAGTCCTTCGGGTGTTCCCAGCACGCGAACGATGCCCTGGAAGCCCCGTGCCGGCACTCCTGGATCGTGAGGATGGCAGGCGGCTCGGACCTTGTACTCGTTGCAAACCGGAATGATGCGCTCGAGGAAATACGTGATCCGCTCCCAGGCGACGTCGGCCGTGACCTTTCCGGCCCTGGTCAGAGGCGGATCCTCGCGGGCATCGGCCAGGCGCCACGTGCTGTAGCGCGAGCCGCCCCGACCGGGAGTCGTCCCGGTTCGCAAGACCCCCAGGAGGCTCAAGTTGTACTTGAATGCCGGAATCCCGGCCTTGGCGCAGGCCGCGATCATCTTTTGAATGTGTTCGATGTCGCGATCGCGCTCGGGACCTTTCCCAAGCATGATTGCGCCGCGGGGTTCGCGGTCGATATGGCTCGACGACAAGAATGGCAAAGCCACCATGTCCAGCGCAATTCCGTGTAGTTCACAGAGGTCACGCGTCCGCTGCAAATCGTCGGAAGTCCAAGCTCCCTTTGCGCCAGGGTTCGGGGGATATCCGCAGATGTGGTTGACCCCATGCCGTTTGAAGTATTGCAGCAGCCGGGGAGTCGTCGGCCCATTCTGGGTCCCCACGTGCATCTTCACAGGCTTGCCGGAACGCTGTCGACCTTCCGGCTCTGGCACCACCCCACCCGCGCGGGTCGTCTCGCCGCGAAGCAACGCGGCCCCAGTTCCCATGAGCGAGACGAAGGATCTTCGCTTCATCACGACGACTCCTGCCTACTGTGGTGTTGTGGTCTGACCGCCAATATAATCGGCGTCGCTTCGGACTTCACTACATGAGGCAACCCCGTGCATCAACTTGGAAGCGATGCACCAGAAGATCGGGTGGCGGAGGGGGCCGAACGCGACGGCAGAGCCTAGATGGAGGGCATCTTGCGCGAAAGCCGGATTACGCAGGACGTTCAATGCGGCGACACCTCGGCCGCCAATATGGAGATATCGTCTTGTGGGCTCTCGGTTCCATACCACCGTGCGATTTCCCCCAGAAGGGTAGCAACACCGTCCTTGAGCGGTTCGGACCGCCCGCGTCCGATCGCCTCCAAGAGCCGGGCGTCGCCAAACCGTTTGCCGGCGGGGTCCATCGCCTCGGGGACGCCGTCGGAGTAGAGGTAAAGCCGATCTCCCGCGCCCAGGCGGACCGACCGCTCCTCGTAGGCGTCGTCGGCCAGCCCGATCGGGGTACCCTGACTCTCCAAAATCACCGGATCTGCGGCGTAGGGCAGATGCACCGGGCCGGGGTGCCCGGCGGAGACGTAGCGGAACTCCCCGGTCACAACGTTCAGGATTCCGTAGACCATCGTCGCGAACTGCTCGGTCGCCGAGTCGAATGGGAAAAGCCGGTTCAGGCGGGCGGCGACTTCAGCGGGCGGCGTGATGTCGAACCGCCCCCGAACGTCTCCGTCCCGGGTCAGGATCGAGGACGGCTCCGACGGGGGCGAGAGGAGACGGCTTAGCGTTACCGACAGCAGGGCCGACGCAACGCCATGGCCGCTGACGTCCAGGATGTAAAGCCCGAACTTGCCATCGCCGAGTGGGATGATATTCAGGCCATCGCCGCCCAGTTCGTCGCAGGGCCGATAGAACCAGGCGAAGCCTACGCCCGAGACGCGAGGTACCTCTCGGGGAAGGAGCGTCTCCTGGATCTTTGCCGCCGCCTTCAAGTCGCGAGACATCCTGCCGTTGGCCTTCGCCAGTCGTACGTTAGCCTCCTCCAGTTCGATTTGGAGGCGGCGGAGCTTGAGGTGCGTTTCGACACGCGCGTGCAATTCTTCCAGTTGAAACGGTTTGGTGATGTAATCCACTCCACCGGTGGCAAACGCCTTCACCTTGTCCAATTGTTCGGTAAGCGCGCTGATGAAAATGACGGGAATCCCCTTGAGCGTGTCGTCGGCTTTGAGGTGTTCGCACACCTCGTAGCCGTTCATCTCCGGCATATTGATGTCCAGCAGGATCAGGTTCGGGGGATCGCGCTGCGCCGCCAGCAGCGCCAGCTTGCCGCTGGGAACCGGGCGGACTTTATACCCTTGGTCCTTGAGCATGCCGGCCAGAACCTGGAGATTGGCGGGAGTGTCGTCTACTACCAAAATGCTGGCGGTTTTGCCGGCACCACTTTTCGGTTTCTCCGGATTCAATGGGTACTCCCCGTGCTGAAGAGATCCAGAAGTTTCTGATACTGGAAGCCCTCGGCCAGGCGGCGCAGCCCCTGAGCAATGCGGGGCTCGCTGTCTTCAACGTTCTGAATCCTTGCCAGCAACTGGTCCAGATCCGCTGTGACGACGGCTTCACGCATCGGGTCGATGATGTCTCGCGGCCAGCCCGCCAGGGACTCGGGTGTGAGCTCGGCCACCTTCTCCTGGGCCGCGGCTGTGGGGTCCTCAGCGTAGACGTAGCCCACGCCCAAATGGATGTGGATCTTCTGGAACAGCTCGATGTCCCGGAACGGCTTGCCGATAAAATCGTCGGCGCCGATCTCCATCAACTCCTGGCGGTTGTCGTACATCGCGCTGGCGGTGACGGCGATGATCTTTGGGTCGTTGCCGCCGACGGAGGCCCGGATCCGACGGATCGCCTCATGTCCGTCCATCACGGGCATGCGGAAATCCATCAGGATCAGATGGGGCCGCCATTTCTCAAACTCCTCGACGGCTTCCGCTCCGTTGGTCGCCAGCCGGATCTCGAAACCGACCGGGGCTAGAAGCTGCGCAAGTAGCTGGCGGTTATCCTCGATGTCATCGGCGATCAGCACGCGGCACGTCGCCTGGCCGGGTTGGAGCCTCAGGACGTGCCGGGGGTTGTCTTTGGCTTGAACCGCCTGGGCCTCGCCCTCCTTCAAAGGCAGGACGATGGCGAAAACGCTGCCACTGCCAACCTGGCTGCTCACCGTGATGTCGCCCCCCATCAGGCGAACGAACTCGCGGCTGATTGCGAGTCCCAACCCCGTACCGGTCCCCGCCTGTTGCCCGGTCTTGGTCTGCTCGAAATGCCGGAACAACTTGTCCTGATCGTCGGACGAGATGCCTGGGCCCGTGTCCTCGACTTCGACCCGGAGGGAAGGGCCCGTCGCGCCCGCGCGGTCCACGCGCACGCGCACGACGATGCCGCCTTCCTCGGTAAACTTGACGGCGTTGCCCAGAACGTTGATGAAGACCTGACGCAGCTTGTTGATGTCCGTCACGATGAACTGAGGGACGCCGTCGATCGCCTCCACCGAGAACGATAACTTCTTCTCATCCGTCCGGACGCGGAACATCATCTCCAGGTCGGCTAGCAGGGCGGGCAGGTCAAACGTGGTGGGGTTCAGCGTCGTGCGGCCCGCCTCTATCTTGGACATCTCCAGGATGTCGTTGATCAGGGCCAACAAATGCTCGCCGCTGCGGTTGATCGTCCCGAGGTACTGGCCCTGCCGGGGGGTGAGGTCCTGGTCGCGGAGCATGAGCTGGGAGAACCCGAGGATGGCGTTCATGGGGGTGCGGATTTCGTGCGACATGTTGGCAAGGAAGACGCTCTTGGCGCGGTTGGCTTGCTGCAACGATTGCTCGTAACGTTTGCGCTCGGTGACGTCGCGGGCGGCGGCGAACACCCCTTGTAGCTTTCGGTCGCGGTCGTGGAAGGTCGTCGCGTTGTAGGACACCACGGTTTCCTTGCCGTCCCTGGCGCGTGCGGTAAGCTCGTAGTCGGTGACTTTGCTTTCGCCCAGTACCAGTTTGATGCCGGCCTCGGCACGCTCCGGGTCGGTGAAGTAATCCTTGAACGGCGCACCGATCAGCTCGTCGCGTGTGCAGCCGGTGAGCGCCTCCATCTGCTTGTTCACGTCGGTAATGATTCCGCGTTGATCAGTGGTTATCAGCGCGTCAATGTTGGACTCGATAAGCGATCGCGTGTAGAATTGTTGATCACGCACGCGCTGATCGAGCTGCATGCGCTCGGCTTCCACCTGCTTGCGCGCGGTATTATCGGTGCCGATCAACAGATAGCCGATGATTCCCCCTTGTGCCTCGCGCAGCGCCGTGACCGACACGATGGCCGGAAAGCGGCTGCCGTCCTTGCGGATATAGGTCAGCTCGTAGATGTCTTCGATCCCACGCGAAGCCTTGAAAACCAACGCTTCAAAGCCCGGCGTGATCTTGGTCTGCGAGCTCGGCGCTCAAGGCTTTGGCGCGCGAGATCACTTCCTGCGGATCGGAGATGTCGGCCGGCGTGATCCTGTCCACGACCTCGATGGCCGCGTAGCCCAGCATCCGCTCGGCGCCGACGTTGAAGATTTGAATGACGCCTTTCTCGTCGGTGGCGATGCTCGAGAAGTTGGCGCTGTTGAAGATGGCGTTCTGCAAGGCGCCTGCCTTGAGTAACGCCTCTTCCGCCCGCTTGCGTGCGGTATTATCGGTGCCGATCAACAGATAACCAATGATGACGCTTTGATCGTCGCGCAGCGCCGTGACCGAGACGACGGCCGGGAATCGGCTGCCGTCCTTGCGGATATAGGTCAACTCGTATATGTCTTCGATCCCGCGCGCGGCCTTGAAGACGAGGGCTTCGAAGCCCGGGGTAATCGGGGTCGCGAGCTCCAGGCTGAGCGCGGCGGCACGCGCAATCACCTCCTGCGGGTCGGAGATGTCGGCCGGGGTGATCTTGTTCATCACTTCGGCGGCCGTGTAGCCCAACATGCGCTCGGCGCCGACGTTGAAGATTTGAATGACGCCGTTCTCGTCGGTGGCGATGCTCGAGAAGTTGGCGCTGTTGAAGATGGCGCTCTGCAACGCCCCGGCTTTGAGTAGCGCTTCTTCTGCCCGCTTGCGCTCGGTAACATCCCCCATGGCCAAGACGAGCAGCTCGCCGTGGTGGCCGGCTTGGAGCTTCCTGGCGTTCAGGAGCATCACCCTGCGGCCGATCACCGGGAAGATGTGCTCGAGCTCGAAGTCGTCGAACACGGAACTCTTGGGGACGATGTCTTCGAGGAGGGTGCGCAAGTCGGGAATGTCCCACTGGCCGTTGCCCAGCTCGTAGATCAGGTGGCCTTCGGTCTCCACGGGCGAGACGTGGAACGTGTGGTAGAAGGCGCGGTTGGCGGAGTGGACGCGCAGCGTGGCGTCGAGGATGAGCAGGGGCTCGCGCACCGTGTCAACGATGTTCTGGGCGTAGTCTTGAATATCTTCGACGAACGGTTTTCGTTCCATCATGCCAGCTCTGAGTCTGCAAATATAAGGTAATAACACCTAACGATTTCTTGGATTTCGCTACGACCAGTATAAGCGGTTGCCCCCCCCGACGACATTCCTTCGGCCAGGCAATGTTTGAGAGGGCAACAGGAGCCTTCGTCGGCAGCCCCTGCACACGCCGGGGCAGGATCCGCTGCCTGACTTCTCCGAGGCGACCCGCCAGCCGTTTGAGCCGCAGGCCCACGTGATTGCGGCTGCGGTCAAGATGCTCGACGAAACCCGTCGGGGCATGCTCGTCGCGGAGCCTGGATCGGGCAAGACGCTGATGGGAATGCTGACGATCCACAAGCGTGCTCAGCGGTCGGTTCGCAAGGGCGGCTGAAGAGCTACGACATGCATCGTGATCCGGGCTTGGAGGTGGTGGTTTGGTCGGCCGGGCTCTTGCCAGCGGTCGGAAACGTTCGATCGTCACTCGATGGGTGCGCTGGGCATTCCCCGGGCGTTGCCCGGGGCTGAGTTGTTGCGCCCTTTCAGGGCAATCACGTCGCGCTCGGCGTTGATGACGGCCTTGCCGTCGCGGAATAAACGGCCGGTGTACTGTGATCATTTGGTCGCCGGGATACAATCAGCGGCGATAAGGGGGTCGGATATGGAGGTCAGCGGCGTATCGTTTGTCGGATTCTGGAAGCGAGCGTGGGCCTCGTTCAGCGACGCGCTGTTCTTTCAGTTGGTCGCATTCCTGATCGTGCTGGCGGCGTTTCGATCCGATTACCTTGCCTTCATCGAGGCGAAGTTCGCGACGATCGCGGCGCTCGCGGAAGGCCCGATTGACTTCGCGGCGGTTTGGAAGCTCGATACCACGTTGAATTTCGGCCTGGACGCGCTGTTGTTCAATCCGTCGGCGCCCGGCCCGCGGCTGCTGCCCAATCTGCAAATCGCGTCTTTGTTGCACGAGATGCCCCGGCCGTTGTGGCTCGATTGTGTCTCACTCGTCGCCGTGTCGCTTGTGTTCGCCGTGCCGCCGCTTTTCTTCCGGTTCTCGCTACGGTGGCTCGATCGATGGTGGCTGAGTGCGATGTCGCTCGCATTTGCCGGCGGGCTGTGCAACATCCTGGAGCGGATGGTGACCGGCGCCGTGCGCGACATCTACTACGTCGAAGGGGCATTGCGCTACCTGTGCTTGTACTGTGGCCTCAGGCACCACAGCTATTTTGGAAATCTCGCTGACCTTTACCAGGGTCTCGGCCTGTATTCACTGCTCATCATCTTCCCGGTCTCGCGGTTTTGGCTCATCGGAAAGTGGTTTTGGCCAAGTGGCGTGTAGCGCTACGGCCGCCAGGGCATGGAGTTTCGGGGACGCCGTACCCGTGCCTCAGTTGCCGACTGCCAGGGGGCGAACCCGCGTGACGAGCTCGTGCAGGAATTGGTCGGAGCGCATGAACACGGCAAAGTGGCCACCGCCCTTGATGGGCACGAACTCTTTGCGAGGCGCTTTCATCGCTCGCACATAGCGCTCAGCGAGCGCGGTGGAGGTTGTCAAATCCTCTTCGCCTTGGAAAACAAACATCGGGATGGAGAAATCCAAACCAAGTTCCGCGGGCCCGATCGATTGCGTCTGCGGCACCAGACGATCGGCGCTCAATCTTTGGCCGTCCTCCATATTCTCGAGATCTTGCACGGAGTAGCCGGGAGCCACGAGCAAAAGGCCCAGGGTGCCGGCCAAGAACCCATTAGCACCCTCAAACGCATTTGCCCACTTCCACTGCACGCGGTATCCACGGCCGGAATCGTAAGGCGGCGGACCCACGCCGTTCAGTTCCTCGATGGCCCGCTGATCGCCCAGGTCCTTCGCTTTTTTCAGCAGGGCTTCGTAGGTGGCGGTCGAGTTCTTGCTCGGAAAATCCGAGACCTGGGCGGTGCCGACGTACGCGTCGAAGAGCTCCGGTTTTGCCCGGGCCATGCGCACGCCGAGGACTGTACCGAAGGAATGCGCGACCAGTGTGATCTTTTCCTTGTGGAGATGCTTGCGCAGATAGTTCGTCAACTCGATGCCGTCTTGCACGAGACGGTCCACCGTGATTGTCGGCGCAATCCCTGGTCCGTTTTTTCCGAGAGTTCTGCCGGAGCCTCGCTCATCCCATTGCACCACCGCGAAATGCCTCTCCCACGGGGCAAACAGGGCATACGACCAGGGACTGGTTACGTCACCGGGCCCGCCGTGCAAGAACAGCAGAACGGGGTTATCACGATCCTGCCCGTGAATCGTGACCCATTGTTCGATCCCGCCGATGCTGACATAGCTTGACTCGGAAATGGCCTTGGGGGACGAGACCGCGTACTGCTCCTCGTTGCGTTTGCGCAAGATGGAAATCAGCTCATCAAGCTTGCGGTATTTCGAGTCTATGGCGGACGGAGCCAAAGCCGATGGCTCTTGGCCCTTGGCGGCTTGTCCAAACGCCCAGCAACCCATCCAGAACTGCGCGAGGCAACAGAAGAAGATGCGGCGGACCATGCGGGCTTGCTCCTGGGTGAGGAAGATTTGCTGAGATCACACGAGACATGACGCATTGGATGCGGGAGAGTGATCGCACTCCTCGGGGGTGGGGTTGCTCGATTACTACATCTTGTCGTAGGTGAGACTACCACAACTTGTAGGAGACCAGCAAGGTGGGTGGGAAGTTGTCGGTTATGAGTTGTCGGTTGTCAGTGGTTTGTCGGCATCGGTGGGGCCTTGGACGATGCCGGCGCCGAAGAGTTCGGATCAATGTAAGCGCAGGTGGCCAGGAGCGATTCGTCGTCGACCCGATGGACGTGCGACAAAGCGGCAGAAACTCGACGTGGCCGGCCCATTGGTCCGCCTCACTTGCCGCCCAGATCTGAAGCAAGCTCTCGATACGTCAACGACGATGGCGTTGTTCAGGTCATTTTCGGCCAGAAGCGTGGTCGGCTCATGTTGCCGCCGGGCCGTGGACCTTGCTGAGCGCACGAAGCCGTTGCACCACCTCGCTTGGATTCTGCGCAGCGCGCTCGCGGACTTGATCCCAGCGCTGTTCCTGCCGCTCCAGGTATTGATCGACCTTATCCCGATTGGCGAGGTAGAAGGCGATCGCTCCATACACCTCTTCCAAGCTCAGAGCAGGATAGAGCTGCTGAATTGTTTCCGGGGAGTGTCCCTGCTGGAAGGCGATGACGACGGAGTCGAGAGAAATGCCGGGCAGGCCCACCCGCAGCGCGCCCTGGGAATCCTGCTCCACGTAACTTTTCGATGAGATCATGCGTTCCTCCGAATCGACTTTCGCGGACATCCCGGCTCGACTTCGTCCATCCGGGCCAACGAGGCCGCGATCCCCTCCTGTGTCGTCGGCCAATCTTCCTCGCGCATGCCCAGCGTGGGCCGAGCCACCCGGATCGGCAGAACCTCCACTCGGGTGCCTTCGGGCAGCGTGGCCGGGGCGTCGAGAATAATCTGGCCGTTCTTAGTCGTGCCCTGAAGTCCGTTCATTTCGCTCCTCGTTCATTCCGTTTATGGTGCTCTGTCGTATTGTTCCACCATTGCGCTCGCCTTGGCAAGCCTGCCATCCAGCTCATCGCCTCGGGCGTCTCAGTAGCTGCCGCGAGAATCCGCCCGTGTCAGATGCTGCATGGTTGTCTGCGGCGCCGTGTCGCCCAGGCTCACACGTAGAGCGGCCCTATCGAGAATGCTGGAGCCACGGCTTGAAGAGATCTGACCATCGGACTAGACTCTATAATGGCGAGATTTCGTATGACCTCAAGGGTAAAGAAAAAAATCTTGACTCTTGGGGTAAAAGAAAAGGATTACCACTCCGATGGAGATCGGGTACGCGAACGCCAAGCTTCAAAAGATATGCGAGGAGAGCCGACAATCACGATGGCTAGAATCAAGCCGCGCGAGTACATGCCGGACGTGGCGAACCCGCCCGGCGCTACGATCCTTGAGATGCTTGCCGCGAAAGGAATGACGCAGGCGGAACTGGCACAGCGGATGAAGCGTCCTGCCAACAAGGTCAACGAGATTCTCCATGGTAAGCGCGCAATTACCGAGGAGACCTCGCTCGAGCTGGAATTGGTGCTAGGATTGCCGGCGATCTTTTGGCTGAATCTGGAGAGGAATTACCAACTGACCCAGAAGCGGATCAGCGGCAACGGGAGACTTCGGGAGGAGGCCGAAGCCCTGAAGAAGTTCCCTCTTCGTGAGATGATCAAACTTGGCTGGCTGGAGAAGGCAGCGAACCCCTCGGAACAGGCTCGCCGGCTACTAAGCTACTTCGGCATCGCCGCCTTCTCACAGCTCAATAAAACGACGGTTCAGGCACCGGCGTTCCGGAAGTC
The DNA here is from genome assembly GCA_963823665.1 of uncultured Planctomycetota bacterium. Taxonomy (GTDB): domain Bacteria; phylum Planctomycetota; class Planctomycetia; order Isosphaerales; family Isosphaeraceae; genus CAVXHV01. The sequence continues at coordinate 214,934 of CAWGMQ010000005.1, read as the reverse complement.
GCTCATTAAACAAGCCAGCCCGTATGCGCTGGCAGCATGGTTGAGAAAGGGTGAACTGGAAGCGGCTGAGGTTGAAACCGACTCATTCAATGGCAAAGGATTGAAGGTCGCTCTGAAAGAGATTCGCGCATTCTCGTTGCTGCCGCCCGAGGAGTTCGTGCCAAGGCTGATGAGCCTGTGCGCTTCACTCGGCGTCGCCGTCGTCTTTGTTCCCCATCTGCAAGGGAGCTGTGTTTCCGGCGCGGCGTTTTGGCTGGGTGATAAGGCCGTGATTCAGCTCAGTCTTCGCTTCTGTACCAACGATCATCTATGGTTTAGCTTCTTTCACGAACTGGGTCATATCGTCCTGCATGGGAAGAAGAAGACATTCCTGGACGACTTCAAAGGGGACGGAAATGACAGTGAGCGGGAGGCAAACGAGTTCGCCTCAAAAACATTGATCCCTGATGTTCATTTCAAGCGGCTCTTAACGTTAGATTACGACCGGGAAGATGTGCTGTGTGCTTTTGCGGCGGAGGTCGGCATTGCCCCCGGCATCGTCGTCGGCCGTCTGCAACATGACCGGTTGCTCAACTACAACAGGACGCTGAATTCACTCAAGGTCAAGCTGAAGTGGGAGCACGCGGGTCTCGCTGATCCGTGAGTTTGGTGCGATTCATTCGCGGAGAATCGAACCACGGGGGACAGCCTATTGGACGCGAACCGGCTTGCCGATCTTCAGAAGTCGCGCGACTTCCTGGTACGGGGAAAAGAGGTTGCGGTCGGATTCCCACCACTCGCGGCGGATTCGCTCGCCGCGGAGCAGCGGGGCGATTCCGAATTCTTGCTGAAGATTCGGCGTTCGCTGGATCAGATCCGCCAATACTTGTGGATCGGTGAGGCCTTCCTCGGAAGCGCAGGTGGCGAGGTCGACGGTTTCACTGGCGTAGCGCTGAGAAAGCATGCGGACCGACTCGGGTAACTCATTTGTTGGGATGCGAACGACCCCGCTCGGGCCGGCCAGTGGCCCGCGCGTGAGGGCGACGACGAACCAGTCGGCCCGCAGCGCCGGGATCGGATCCTGGGTGAGCTCCTGCACCTTTTTCCGAAGCTCCGACAGTGTGTCGTTTCCGGTACCGGTCAGCCCGTATCGATAGACCGACGTAACCAGGTGCCAGTCCGTCTCGCCGCTCCAATCGAGGTCTTCGAGGTCGAGACGAAAGACGAGCTGCTCGGGATCGATGAAATCCGAGCGTGTCGAATGGCCGCGCGAAATGAACACGACCATCTCGCGCACCGCAGCGCGATCGGCATCGAGCTCGCTGTCGGCACACGTCGGGTCGTTGTTGCGGTGCGCGAGGGTGAGGTAACGAAGATGTGGTCGCCGTTCTTCGTCCCGGCGCTCGAGGTCGTCCAAGATCAGGCGGAGAGCAGCCCCCTCGGAAACTGGTCGCCGCCCCCTGGGCTGGGAGGGCGCCGGCGATTGCGGCTCCAGGCGCTTCTCCGCGACGTCGAAGGGCTTGCCTTCCGCATCGAAACCCACCTGCCGGTGCATCCAGCCCTTGAAGACGCTGACGCCGGCCAAGAGGATGCCCGCAGCGCCGAGGAAGAGAACATGCCGCCAGAGCTTTCGCTCCAACCATTTCGTGGCGGTTGATCGGATCATTCTCAAATTCATGACGTATTCGCCAGCAGTCGCTCTGATTGGTGCGGCAGTGCTAACCGGTGCGCCACTCGAACACAACTTTACGGCTTCGTCAGTGGAATGTCTCGGATTGTAGGGTGAAACATCAGTGGGTGCTGTTTACCTTCACTTAGTTGCCGAACGCGCTCGGCAATGTACCGCTCGAGGGCATCCAGGTAAACGACACCCTCATCCGACTTTGACGCCTTTCCCTCCAGGCCCTCGGTGAGTGCCAGTGTGAACATGCCGCTCTTGTGCTGGGGACTCTGGAGCGACTGCTCCATCCCCATCGAAGAGCAAAACATGATCAGGCCGTGCTCGTTCGACGTCACATCGCGGTAAAGCCTGTCGGTCAGACCGCCGACGTCGCGTCCGCGGCTTGCTGCGACCGCTCCAGAATGGCAGGCATCGAGTATGAGGAATACGCGGCCCGGCAGAGCCCGGAGGCGGCTCTTGAGATCGTCTTCGGAAACTCCGCTGGAAACGATCTCGTCGGTTTCCACGGGAAGGAAGTAGAAGTTGCCCTGGTCGTCCCGATCGCCGTGGCCTGCGAAGAACACCATCGTCGTGTCAGTCATCGTGGTCTCCTTCTTTATCTCCAACAGAGCTTCAAGGATTTTCTTCCGAGTGGCATCCTTGTCGACCAGACACTTCGCCTTGAAATCCCGATATAGCGGCCCGCGTGATAGCTTCATTGCATTTCCGAACCTGATTGCGTCGGCGGCCGCGTATTCGACGTTCTTGCGCAGCGATTCCTTTTCGTAGGCGCTGACGCCGACGACCAGGACGCGCAGGCGCGGCAATGATTCAGCAAGGCTCTTGCGGCGAATCTTGCGGATCTCTGACTTGCCGAAATTCGCGCTGGTGTCGGCAAGCACCTGCACGTCGAAGTCGCCTGGCTCGAGCTCAACATCCCAGCTCCGGCGGACGGCGCCGGGGCGGGGGTCGGGCACCTCGAAGATCGACAGGTTTCCGTTGTAAGTGCGGCCGTTAATCAATATCCGCATACGAGTCACCGGAAGCTCGCCGTTGCTGACGGCGACCGCTTCGATGGTCAACCTCTCTCTGTCCGTCTCGGCATCCCTCTTGGGGTCGATGATGAGCACCACTGGCGCCGGTAATTTGTCGATCGTGGTGGGGGCTTCTACAACGTGGCCGCTTTCTCTGTCGGCAAGGGCCAGGGCGCGATCGAGATCAAGCTCGTTCAGGAGGTGTCGGAACATATCCGGGCGATAGAACTTCTTGCGGAACTGCTCGGGGCCGACGATTTGGTAGCCTCTGGGGGACTGATCGGCTACCTTCCAGGCAATCAGGCTCTCGCCGTTGGGGGAGCATGTGTAATACCCCTCGGGCGTCCAGAAGAGCCATTCCGATCCGGATGCAAGGAAGCAGAACAAGGCATCTTCGCGTCCGGGCTTCCAAACGCGGACCGTCCCGTCAGCGGAGGACGTGATGATATATTCGCCACGGGGAGAAAATGCCGCGGCGGTGATCGCTCCGACGTGCCCCTTGAAGCGCTGGATGGGCTTGGCCGTGTCCGTATCCCACAGAATCGCGGTGTTGTCTCCAGACCCGGTGAGGGCGCGCTTACCGTCGCCGCTCAGGGCTACGGAATAAACCTCATCGGTATGCCCCTTGAAGGTCTTGATGGGCTTGGCCGTCTCCGTATCCCACAGAATCGCGGTTTTGTCCAAAGACCCGGTCAGCACGCGTTTGCCGTCATCGCTCAGGGCGACGGAATGAACCAAACTGCGATGCCCTTGGAAGGTCCGGATGGGCTTGGCCGTCTCCGTATCCCACAGGATCGCGGTGTTGTTGAAACACCCGGTGAGGACGCGCTTGCCATCGATGCTCAGGGCCACGGAACTGACCGATTCGGTATGCCCCTTGAAGCGTTGGATGGGCTTGGCCGTCTCCGTTTCCCACAGAATCGCGGTGTTGTCCGTAGACCCGGTGAGAACGCGTTTGCCGTCGCCGCTCAGCGCCGCGGAACTAACCAAATTGGTATGCCCCTTGAAGGTTTGGATGGGCTTGGCCGTCGCCGTGTCCCACAGAATCGCGGTTTTGTCCGCAGAACCAGTGAGGGCGCGCTTGCCGTCGCCGCTCAGGGCCACGGAAGTAACCCAACTGAACTGCCCCTTGAAGCGTTGGATGGGCTTGGCCGTCGCCGTTTCCCACAGGATCGCGGTGTTGTCGTGAGACCCGGTGAGGATGCGCTTGCCGTCGCCGCTCAGGGCCACGGACCGAACCGGCTCGGTATGCCCCTTGAAGGTCTGGATGGGCTTGCCCGTCTCCGTGTCCCACAGAATCGCAGTGTTGTCGTAAAACCCGGTGAGTACGCGCTTGCCGTCGCCGCTCAGGGCCACGGACGAAACCGACCTGGTATGCCCCTTGAAGGTCCGGATGGGCTTGCCCGTCTCCGTTTCCCACAGAATCGCGGTTTTGTCCGCAGAACCAGTGAGGGCGCGCTTGCCGTCGCCGCTCAGCGCCAGGGAATAAACCGAACCGGTATGCCCCTTGAAGGTCTGGATGGGCTTGCCCGTCTCCGTTTCCCACACGATCGCGGTCTCGTCATAAGACCCGGTGAAGACGCGCTTGCCGTCGCCGCTCAGCGCCACGGAAGGAAGCAAATCGGTATGCCCCTTGAAGGTTTGGATGGGCTTGGCCGTCTCCGTGTCCCACAGAATCGCGGTTTTGTCCCTAGACCCGGTGAGGGCGCGCTCGCCGTCACCGCTCAGGGCCACGGAAATAACCGAACCGGTATGCCCCTTGAAGGTCTGGATGGGCTTGCCCGTCTCCGTGTCCCACAGGGTCGCCGTGTTGTCATGAGACCCAGTGAATACGCGCTTGCCGTCGCTGCTCAGGCCCACGGAATTAACCCGATCGGTATGCCCTTTGAATGTCTGGATGGGCTTGCCCGTCTCCGTATCCCACAGGATCGCCGAGTTGTCATCAGACCCGGTGAGGACGCGCTTACCGTCGCCGCTCAGGGCCACGGACGAAACCGAACTGGTATGCCCCTTGAAGGTCTGGATGGGCCTGGCCGTCTCCGTGTCCCAGAGGATCGCGGTGTTGTCCGAAGACCCGGTGAGGACGCGCTTGCCGTCGCCGCTCAGGGCCACGGATACAACCGAACTGGTATGCCCGAGCGGTAGTATGAGTCTCCGGTCCAGCCATCTGGGCGCTGGCGCTCGCAACGAAACAGAACAGCCCCATGCTGAATGAGAGCAGGCAGAGGCGGCGGATGGGAACAAGGTAGGCGCCGTCCACGGATGACCCCCGAAATAATGGCGTGATCGAGCCAGTTTACATGCAGACGGTCAGCGCGACTCCCTCACGGTTTCGTCAGCGGAATATTGATGATTGTGGTCGCCTGCGAGGTCAGCGGATGTTGCTTTCCCTCGCTCAAGTCCTTCACGCGTTCGGTGACATACGCGTCGAGGTCCTTGAAATACACCGCACCATCCTCCGACTTGCGGGCCTTGCCTTCCAGGCCCTCAACGACGGCGACGGCGAAAAAGCCGCTCTTGAGGGTGGGGCTTTCCAGCGATTTTTCGAGGCCGCGCGAGGAGCACATCATGATCAGGCCAAATTCGTTCGAGGTCAGGTCAACGTAGAGCCGGTCGGTCAGGCCATCGGTGCCGCGGCCCGGGTTTTCGATCAGGGCTCCCGAGTGGCAGGCGTCGAGGAGCAGGATCACGCGGCCCGAGATGGCTTTGACCTTGGCTTTGAAGTCGCCCTCGGAAAGGCCGGTAAAGGCGAGCTCGTCCAGGTCGGTATCGGCGGGGAGGAAGTAGAAATTACCCTGATTGTCGCGCTTGCCGTGGCCGGCGAAGAAGATCATCACGGCATCGCGCTGAGTGGACTGCGTGATAAGCTGGTCGAGTGCTTTGAGGATTTTCCGCTTGGTGGCGTCTTGGTCAACCAAAGTGATTGTCTGGATGTCGCGGTAGAGCGATTTGCTTGACCGCTGGATCGTGTCAGCAAACTTGCGCGTCGGCCGAGGCATAGAAGACGTCTTTGCGGAGGTCTTCCTTTTCATAGGCGCTCACGCCAATGGCCAGGACACTAAGTCGTGGCAAAGTTTCGACGATCGCCTTGCGGCGAATGCGGAAGACCCTCGATCGTCCTTCGCTCACGCTTTCGGCGATGACCTGAATCGTGTGGTCGCCCGGCTCGAGCTCGATCTCCTTGCTCCAGCGCACTTCACCCAGCTTGGGCTCGGGTATGGTGAAGCTGCCCAGGTTTCCCTGATATGGCCGGCCGTCGACGAGCAGGCGCATTCGGTTGACCGGCTGATCGCCAACACTGAATGCGAGCGACTCGACCGTCAGCTTCTCGGTGCTGACCTCGCCATCCCGATCGGGCTTGATGATCCCGACGTTCGGCGGCAGTGCATGGGCGATCGAGGTCGCGGCCTCGACAACCCCGCCGCGTTCACGGTCCGCGAGCGCGAGGGCGCGGTTTAGATCGAGCTCCTTGAGGAGGTGGCGGAACAAGTCGGGACGATAGAACTTCTTGCGGAACTGCTCGGGGCCGACGATTTGGTAGCCTCTGGGCGACTTATCGGGCATCTTCCACGCGATCAGGCTCTCGCCGTTGGGAGAGCACGTGTAATATCCCTCGGGCGTCCAGAACAGCCATTCCTCGCCCGCGGATGTTAAGGAAAAGAGCGCTCGCTCGCGCCCAGTGGTCCAGACACGCGTTGCGCCGTCGTCTGATGTCGTGACTACAAGTGGAGCGCGATCGGCAAACGCTACATGGCTAACGCTGGCCTTGTGATCGCTGAAGACCTGTATGGGTTTGCCGCTCGCGCTGTCCCAGACGATCGCGGTCCGGTCTTCGGAGCCCGTCAACACTCGATTTCCATCTGCGTTGAACGCGACAGATCGGACCTCGTCGGTGTGTCCTTTAAAGGTCTGGATGTCCTTTCCGGTCGCAGCGTCCCAGAGAACTGCGATTTCCTCTCGGGACTGGAAGCCATGGCCGTAGCCGACGAGGACGCGAGTCCCGTCGGCGTTCAGCGCCAGTGCGCGGACATACCCGGCGGTCTCGTGATCGAAGGTGCGAGTTGGATTGGCGGTCCCGACGGACCAGAGCGCCGCGCGAAACGGGTCCGGCGCGGTAAGGACTCGCGTGCCGTCGCCGCTCAGTGCCAAACAATCGTTGGTTGCGTAGTGGCCCTTGAAGGTTTGGATGGACGTGGCCGTCGCAACGTCCCAGAGGATTGAAGTCCCGTTCCACGACCCTGTCAGTACGCGTCTGCCATCGGCGCTTAGTGCCACGAATACGACGAACGAGGGAATCCCATTGAAGGTTTGGAGGTTGTGCGCTGTTTCAACGTCCCAAAGTGTCGCGCTTGAGCCAGCCCCGGTGAGGGCGCGCTCGCCGCTCGGACTTAAAGCGACAGCGTCGATTGTGTCGTGGTGCGCAGTGAAAATGCGGTTCGCGCTGGCCGACCCCGCGTCCCAGAGAACGGCCGTCATTTCGTCCGATCCAGTGAGTATCCGCTTACCTCCGATGCTTACGGCAAGCGCCTCGACCTTCGCGCGGCCCCTGAAGGCCTGAATGGGTCGGGCAAACTCGGTTTGCCACAGCACTGCGTACCCCTTACGGTAACCGATCAGAGCGCTTTTGCCGTTTGTGCTGACGGCTATAGAAGTCGCCGCGTCGGTTTGGGGATTGGCCATTCGTTGAACGAGTTTGCCCGTATCAGCATCCCAGAGAAGCGCGTCGTAGAATGCCGTCAGGACGTGGCTTCCGTTCCCTACGAATGCCACGGACATACAACTGCTATCACCATCTTTGAACACATGGACCGATTGCCCCGTTTCCGCATCCCAGAGGATCGCCGTGTGGTCAGATGACCCAGTGAGGACGCGCTTGCTATCGCCGCTCAGAGCCACGGACTCGACCAATCTGGTATGCCCCTTGAAGATCTGAATGGGCTTAGCGGTCTCCGCATCCCACAGGATCGCCGAGTGGTCCCATGACCCGGTGAGGACGCGCTTACCATCGACGCTTAGCGCGACGGACGTCACAAAATCAGCATGTCCTTTGAAAGTCTGAATAGTCTGGCCACTCGCGACGTCCCAAAGACGTGCGGTGCGGTCGTTAGAGCCAGTGAGAACGCGTTTGCCATCCCTGCTCAGGACCACAGAGCTCACCGACCCGTCGTGGCCCTTGAACGTCAGGATCGGTTTGGCGGAGGCGATGTCCCATAAGATCGCAGTGCCGTCTGCTGAAGCGGTGAGGACCCCCGCGCCGTCGCGGGCCACCGCCACAGAATTCAATCTGGCGCGATGACCGATAAAGCGCTGAATGGGTCTGCCTGCGTCGACATCCCAAAGAATCGCCGTTCTGTCGTCCGATCCGGTGAGTGCCCAATCACAATTTATGCTTAGGGCTACTGATGTGACATCCCTGTTATGGCCAAGTGGAAGAATCAGCTCCGTTTGACCCGTCTCGCCGGCGAATGAACGATCGCCAGGGATGGACAGAATCGTCGTGACTAGTGCAATGAGAATGAACTGCGAAACAGATTTTTTTGCCCTTTTCGGCATTGCCGGGTTCCCGGAAGAGTTAGCGGATTTCGTCATGTGGAGCTGCAAACGGCTTACCGCTGATCGAAGGGTTGCATTGCGCGCAATGCGCCCAGCCCGAGGGCGCGGACATAATCCGAGAAGAGTGCGTACGTATTCTTCCCTTCCCACTGGCTACGGGGTAACGATCGTTCGAGCGCACTACGGAGGTCGGGTTTATTTGCCGGCCAACGTGTTTCCAGATCTTTCACGGTTCCGAGGCCGAGCTCCGCGGCCGCGACGCGGGTGTCGATGACGCTCTGGCGGTAGAGCTCGACGACGCGACGAACCGAATCGTCCGCCGCGCTCAAGTCGAATGGCACGATCTGTCGGTTCTTGTTGTCGCTCCGCAGCAAGTGATCGAATAGCGGCCCCCGCGCGACGGCATCGATGAACCAATCGGCTCGCACGACAGGCGATTCATCGCTGGGTGCGATGAGCGCGCGGATCTCTCGCGCCAGCTTGCGCATCGATTCGTCGGTTGTCGCTTTGGTATCGTAGCGAACTCCGTAGGGCTCGACCTTCAGGATGTCATGCCATTCATAGGATTCGGACCAGTCAAGGTCTCGAAGGTCAACGCGAAGCAGACAACCGGAAGAGTCAACCGGATGCACCTTCACGTCGAGCTTGTCGGAGCTGAGGCGATTGAGCACCCGGCGCAACGCGTCAAGGTGGAGGCTGAATTCCGAATCGCTGATGTATGGGTTGTCGTGCACGGCCATGAGTGAAAAGTAGCGATGGTGAGGACGATCGACGGCTTCGAGCCGTTCGAGGTCGTCGTGCAGGAGTTGCAGCAAGCCGCGGCTCCTGATCGGAACCCGCTTTGAAACGATTGCGCGCGATCCCGATTGAGACGAGTGCGAGCCCGTCTTTGCCGTGCTTGATGACGTATTTGTCGCGGGGTCGAGGTGCGTGAAAAATGCCGCGCCGGCGATTGCCGCGAAAAGTCCGAGGCAAAGCGCCGCGATCCAATGCGAGGCTTTCCACTTCAGTCGCGGCCGAGTAACGGGTTTTTCGGGTGTCGGCGGAAGTGTGGTTTCCTGGGAAGGGGTCCAGGAACTCTCGACGGATCGTTCGAGATCCTCGGCGAGCTCCCGCATGGTGGCGTGCCGGTCTTCGGGCTTCTTGGCCAACGCCTTGTGGCAGGCCGCGGCTAATGACGGCGCGATGTCGGCGCGGATCACACTCAATTGCCACGGCTCGGTCTCACGGATTGAACGCAACAGCACGTGGACGTTGGACCAATCGAAGGGGGGACGGCCGGTCAGCAGCTCGTAGAAGATCACGCCGAGGCTGTAGATGTCGCTCGCCGGGGTGAGCTTCGGCTCGCCGGCAACTTGCTCGGGCGAAAAATAGCGCGGAGTGCCGGGTGAGACACCCGTGCTCGTCAGCCGCGATTCGTCGGACTCTGTTTCGATCACGAGGCCAAAATCGGAAACGACAATCTGGCCGTCTTCGTCGCGCAGCAGGTTTGAAGGCTTGAGGTCGCGATGGAGCATTCCCAGGTCGTGCGCGTGCTGCATGGCGCGAGCGACCTCGGCGACCAGGCGCGCCGCGTGGCTTTGCGCGAAGACCCCGCTCGATTTCAATTCTTCGAGCACCGAGCCCCGCGGGTAGTAGGGCATGGTGAAATAGGGCAGACCTGCACACTCGCCGACTTCAAGCGCTCGGCAGAGATTGGGGTGATCCAGCTTCCGGAGCGCCCTGGCTTCGCGCAGGAAGCGCTCCTTGCGAGCGTCGCGATCGCGGACTGATTTCGAATCTTGCTCCAGTGGGAGCTTGGGAACTTTGAGCGCAACCGGTTTGCCGGCTGGCAGGGGCTCGGCCAGGAAGACGCGTGCCATTCCGCCGCCGCCGAGCTCTTGCAAAAGGCGGTAAGCGCCAAACGTCGCCGGTAACGACTCGGCGCCGACGTACCACGCCGGGACACTTGTCCCGTATTCCTCGGTCGAGTACGGCTCCATGGCCGGAATCGGCGTAAGCTGGTCGACTTCCCAGAGCATTCGCAACTCTTCCTCCCAGGTCGGAAAACGCCGCACGTACTCGGCCAGCTCTATCGGACCGCCCGACTGGCGTCGGAGCGTCCATTCTGCGACGACGAGGTCGAGGACGACATCGCGTTCCTGGTCCAGGCCGGCTATCCCGCCCAGGAAGGCCTCGACGCGAGCGCCGCCTTTCCGCTGATGACGTCTTGTCAGGCCGTCGAGCAGGCGAAGGCCCCATTCGGCGGCGGGTTCGCCGGCGCGGCGTGCCAGCAGAGCCAGGTCGTCCATCGCGGTTTCGGCCTCCCGGTCATTGGGATGGTGGTGGCACCTTGTAGCGTACTGCGACCGAAGCGCGAACGGCGCCGATGGTCCGTTTTACGGGTTCGTAGTTCGCCGTCGTAGGCTCGCCAAAGCCGGTGCCGTCGTCGCCCGGGGCACGCGCGCCCGGCGGCTCGTCGTCAGGCGGTGTTTTCTCCCATGCCGCACAGAACGTGGCGGTGATCGTGCCGATATCCGTGTTCTTGTTCATCTTCGCCGCGGGGGTCTTGGCGTATTCCGTGATCTTGAATTTGTCCGACGTCTTATTGGTACGATGCCACCCCGGGATGACGAGGCTGCCCTTCGCCGGAACGAGCACCATGTCGTAAAGCGGAGCGCCCTTGTAAGGACCATCGTTCTGCCGCAGCTCGCTGAATGCGAAGATGTTGAAACCATCGACACTGACGCGTATGGCCATATCGAGTGGAGAGCGGTTGATCAGGCGGATGGCGTACATCTGATCTCGGTGCAGAGTCACAACCCCGAAGCCATCTTCATCCTTGGGCAGAATGGGCTTATCATCAACGAGGATCTCCAGTCCGAACGGTGCGTTTTGGCCTGCCAGAACGGCGCTTCCGTCCAGGTTCGCTTTGGGTTTCGCAAACGCCAGCACCGTTTGTTCTTCGCGGTTCGTGCCCTTCGTCGGAGGGGGGACCGTCAAGCCGAGGATGTGGCGGTTGGCTTCCTCGTTTTCGACGCGATAGGAGAGGATGTCTTCCTGCGAGTTGTCAGCGTTGAACATGGCCGTGAAGCGCATCTCGACAACGATCTGCTCGGCTCGCCGGTTATTCCTCAAGGGTATCTTTCTGGCGCGGTACGTGACCGCCAGGCCTACGTCAGCCCGCAGCTTCACCTTGAGTTCGGCTCGGCCAAGCTCTTCGATGAGCAGTTGGCGAATGCCTGGCCCGGAAGTACTGGGTGTCGTAGGATCGGCGTTGGTGACATCGCCTACCGCTAGCTCTTTTACACGCCGGCCGGCGAAGTAGTCTCGCAGTTTTTCGGAAACGCTTTTCATCTCGCAGCGCAGCGGGTCGCGCGCGAATGACGTGGATGGGAACCCCAGGGTGGCCAGGAGCGCGAGCGACCCGATGAGGGTTGCTCCAACACGGGTTTTCGCACGATTCAACACAACAGGTCCTCCCGAAAGCCGATTCGAGGCCGTTTCGCGGCCATCCCACTGCGGACGTCGCGGGGATATAGGTTAGAACGCAAAGCGCACCGGGAGCGGACGCGATTATAATTGAAAGTCGATGGCCAGTGAAACACTTGCCAGGAAACCGATGGCGGAATCTTTGCTGAATCCGGGGTCGCCGTTGGGTGACGTAGTAGCCGCAATTCGCGCGGGGGATGAAGATGCGGTGCGCACCTTCGTCGATCATTACGAACCGCGACTGCGGCGCGTGTTGCGAGTGACCCGCGTTATTCGACTGCTGCAGAGCCAGATTGACAGCCAGGACCTGGTTCAGTCGGTCTTCGCTCGCGTGATCGCCGATATCCGAGCGAATCGCGTCGAGTTTGCAAAATGGGAGGCGTTGGAAGCCTATCTGAATAAGGTCGGCCGCGACCGGCTCCATGATGCGATCCGGCGCGTAAAAGCAGCGAAGCGGGACGCACGGCGAGCGGCGCCTGGCGGGGGCTCAATGCTGGCAAACCTCGCTGAAGTGGGCTCGAGTCCGAGTGAAATCGCGGCGGTCCGTGAAGAGGTTGCCATAATCGAGGCGTGTGCTTCGCCATCAGAGTTGGAAATCATCAAGGGCCGCGCGGACGGGGTAAGTTGGCAGGAACTGGCCGTCCGTCGAGGCATCAACCCTGAAGCGTTACGCAAGAGGATCGAGCGTGTTCGCCGGCGAATTAGGGAAGCGCTCGAAAAGTCTGAATCGGGCGAAGCCGGTGAATGAATGAGAGCGACCGCCAAGTCAGGGCTCAACCGTTTTCTAGCTTCTACTCAGGAACTGGAATTGTCGCGGCTTGGGCTTGAGTGTGAACATGAAGCTTCCCACTGCCGAGGCGAGGCCGACTAGCACGAGTGCGGCCGAGCCGGCGGCGTACAGGGCGAGCCGTGTTGTGTTTGGAAAGCGGTAGTTCAACCCAATCAAACGCTGGCTCGCGTTCTCCCCGTCACGTTTCTGCTTGCCAGGGTCGCCTCGATCTAGTAACATCGAATTCGATGCTTTATCGATGTTATCAGCGGAGGGCCAAATGAATCTTAGCCAGGACATCCATCCCCTTACGGACTTCAAGCGGAATACGCCGGAATTCCTCCGCCAGTTGAAGGAAACTGGGAACCCGGTCGTGCTGACGATTAACGGGAAGGCCGAACTGGTCGTCCAGGACGCGGCCTCCTACCAGAGGCTTTTCGATCTTGCCGAGCGGCTACAGACCATCCAGGCCGTGAAAGAGGGCATCGCCTCGGTCGATCGCGGCGAGGGGACACCGATGGATGACGCGTTCGACGCACTTGAAAAGGATCTCCGCCGGGCCAAGGGCCGTCGATGACTGTTTATGATCCGGGACGACACGGTTCACGTCCTGACAGTGCGGCACTCCGCGCAACGGAGCCTCGCCGAGGAAATGGCCGATGATGATCCGGACGAGGGAGGGGAGCCAGTTCACTGAGCGGAATCGCAGTTCTGCCACCTTCCACGACTTGCAGCAAACGAGGGCTTCGAGGGACCAGTTGCAGTCATCAGGATGATCGTGGCGTTGCGAAACACCGCCGTGCTCGATGCGCCGAACCGCAATTGATCCAACGCATCGCATTCAATCTCGGACAAGCTCCAAGCCGCCATCATCGCCTCGTTTCGATAGAATCACGTTCACAGAGGCCGTGGGGCCTAACTTCAAACGCAGCCCTTCCGAGGTTCTTCCAATCTTCTGTTCAAACGACTCGGCCGGGAAGCATCCGACGCCTACACAAACGCTCGCTTGCGGGATAGGATCGATTCTGGCATCGCGCACGAATATGAGGAAGCCAAAGGCGGCGGCAGCCACGAATACGCCTACGAACATGCTCCGGACACGGAGTTACCCATCCGACGTGAGGCGCGCGAACTGGCCTGGAAGATCACGGATGGAGAGCGTCGGCGCAGACTTTGACCCATTCCTTCCGATGCTCCCAGCCCGCGCGGGTGAATCGGAACACCGACTCCGGGCCGCCGACCCAAGTCGAGACCGGATACATGATCCGCGCCGCCACCAGCTCGCGATAGAGTGGCCGATTGGCCTCCGTCACCTCTCGATCACCAGCCAGCCGGCGGCGCAGCAGCTCCCTGGCCGCCTCCGAGAGATTGCTCGCGTCGGGCGGCTCGAACCGCTCCCGCTCGAACTCTTCTTCCGCCTCGCTGAGCAGTTCCTGCCGCCGGGCCCAACCGTTCTCCGTGAAGCGGTAATCGGCTTCGGGGTTGCCATTCGCGCCCGGTACCGGCTCCATGATTCCGGCCGCGGCCAACTCCCGGAACGCCGCTAGCGAGCGGTCGGTAACCGTCATCTGGTAGCCTTTGACGCGAAACCGGAGCACGGCGACGGCCGATTCGGACAGGGCGAACGTCTCGGGCATGGCGACCCTCCTTGATGATGGGCATTTTACCTGAAAGCCGGATTCCGTGGAACGTCTGCCGACCCGCGGTGTGGTGCGGTCGAGCGACTCTTCTTGGACGGCCGCCGGAATGCACCCCCCTGGCCCTGGGCTGATGAAAAGCGGGCCGTATTGGCGAATTTCGAGGTGGACAACTCGGCGTTTTGTGTTGCGCGACGGTTTTGTGATGGCGATCGCCGGGACGGACCCCCCCTGGCCCCCCCTTGTTAAGGGGGGAAGCTTGGCGCAACATTGCCGGCGGGAAATCTGCGCTTGCTGTACTGCAACTTTTCGGCAGCCGGCCCCGACCCCCCCTTCTCAAGAGTGGAGACTTGGCGCAACTTGCGCGGCGGGAAATTTTCCGCTGCTCATTCGGTAATCTTTCGACATGCCAGGCGCGGAGCGGACCACCGCCTCGATGTCCATCCGATCGGGGAACAAGGTTCCTGGACCGCACTGCCAAAATCGCTGGCGTGCGATCTCGACGGTTCTTCTCAGCTTCTACTCAAGAACGGGAATTGTCGCGGCTTGGGCTTGAGTGCCAACATGAAGCTTCCCACTGCCGAGGCGAGGCCGACTAGCACGAGTGCGGCCGAGCCGGCGGCGTACAGGGCGAGCAATGATGTGTTTGGAAAGCGGTAGTCGTGCGCCAGCAGCAGCGCCGAGTCAATGTCGGCGAACGGGTATAGACTTGATAATTCGGCCTTCTGCTGGAAGCCGATGGTTTCGATGTCGTTGACGATCACGCCAGTGATCGAGTTCTGGGCGCGGAGGGATCGCACGCCTTCTTCGTTCCTCACTTTGCTGGATTTGAGCACGACCTTGAGATGTCCTCCGCGCGGCTCGGCGCCGCGGGGAAAGAGCGGGATGAAGACGTTCTGGCCAGGTCAAATTCAAAGTCTTCTACCCAGGGGCCCGTCGGCCAAGACGCACTGGAGTAGCGTGAGTGCCCCGCACGTCTGCCTGGTTGCGCGACGATCTCTGATGCGATAGGCTGGCGGCATGAACCCGTTCCGCCGCATCGCTGAGTTGTTCCGCCGCAAGCCCGGCATGATCGGCACGCCACCGTCCCAGCGGCCGATGTGGCACGATCCGGCGGCGCACGCCAGGGATTTCGCCCAGCGGTATGCCAAGCCTCTGAATTACCTTGTCGAGAGCCGGATGATGGAGCTCGGCATCGACCCACTGAAAATCGGAGTGGGCGATCCAGAACACGGTATCCGGCACGCCGCCTTCATTCCTCACGAGGCCAATGGTGGCGGCAACACGCCAGACGGGAGACTCAATCTCGACAGCGGGATACTAAACCCTGATCTGTTCAAACGCCTCGGGCCGGAAGCATCAGACGCCTACACAAAGGCTCGCTTGAGGGACAGGATCGATTCTGGCATCGCGCACGAATATGAGGAATCCAAAGGCGGCGGCAGCCACGAATACGCCTACGAACATGCTCCGGACACGGAGTTACCCGTCCGGCATGAGGCGCGCGAACTGGCCTGGAAAATCAGGGATGGAGAGCGTCAGCGCAGACTTTGATCCATTCCTCCCGACGCTCCCACCCCGCGCGGGTGAAACGGAAAACTGACTCCGGGCCGCCGACCCAAGTCGAGACCGGATACATGATCCGCGCCGCCACCAGCTCGCGATAGAGTGGCCGATTGGCCTCCGTCACCTCTCGATCACCAGCCAGCCGGCGGCGCAGCAGCTCCCTGGCCGCCTCCGGGAGATTGCTCGCGTCGGGCGGCTCGAACCGCTCCCGCTCGATCTGTTCCTCCGCCTCGCTGAGCAGTTCCTGCCGCCGGGCCCAACCGTCGTCCGTGAAGCGGTAATCGGCTTCGGGGTTGCCATCCGCGGCAGGCACCGGCTCCATGATTCCGGCGGCGGCCAGCTCGCGGAACGCCTCTATCGAGCGGTCCGTAACCGTTATCTGGTGGCCTTTGACGCGGAACCGGAGCACGGCGACGGCCGATTCGGATAGGGCGAACGTCTCGGGCATGGCGACCCTCCTTGATGATGGGCATTTTACCTGAAAGCCGGATTCCGTGGAACGCCTGCCGACACGCGCTCGCGTGTTGGTTCGGCGCATGCACTGGGAACTAGCGGGCCGTCTTTGAACTAATGCATGCACTGGCGAGTGCGCCGGGGATCGCCAAGGTAGCGCAATCGGAAGTTGCCGATCAGGGGTCTCTCCTAGGAGTAACCTGAGGAGCACCTAACTCACTGGCAGACGCGGAGCAACTAACAAAGAAATTACGCACGAACACAACTCGTGACGTTGCAGCGGTGTCGATTGAGTGATTGCACTTTTTTGGACGTTGGTTTTGCCAAATGAGAATACTCGTCGCATATCAATTTCAGACGACACAGATGGAGCGCGCGATGTTTGCGCGAGCGGAGGCGCGGCCCGTACCACCTCGTCGATGTCCATCCTCTCGCGGAACAAGGCGTCATTCCATTCCTTCGTTAACAACACGAGTCGCGCCCGGGGTGGTCCGCCGGGCAGCTCTGCCGATATCGCTGGCGTGCGATGTCGACGGATCTTTTCAGCTTCTACGCAGGAACGGGAATTGTCGCGGCTTGGGCTTGAGCGCCAACATGACGCTTCCCAATGCCGAGGCGAGGCCAACTAGTACGAGTGCGGCCGAGCCGGCGGCGTACAGGGCGAGGAGTGTTGTGTTTGGAAAGCGGTAGTCGTGCGCCAGCAGCAGCGCTGAGTCAATGTTGGCGAACGGGTACAGATTGGATAATTTGGCCTTCTGCTGCAGGCCGATGTTATCGATGTCGTTGACGATCACGCCGGTGATCGAGTTGTGCGCGCGGAGGGATTGCACGCCCTCTTCGTTCCTGACTTTGCTGGATTTGAGCACGACCTTGAGAAGTCCGCCGCGGGGCTCGGCGCCGCGGGGAAAGAGCGGGATGAAGATGTTCTGACCGTGCTCGTGCCGGTTGTCGATCACGAACCTGGGACCAGGCGAGAAATCGGTTACCCGGACATGGACATTTGCTGGCGGCCCGCCGCGCGCGAGGTCTTCCAGGCGGATCTCCTTGGGCGTCGCCGTGCCCCGGCGATGCAGCAGGAATTGTTGCCAGGTCAAGTAAACGCAACCCGGACCCAGGAGCAGCCCCAGGAACGCAAAGGCCCCGAGATAGAATCGCGCCGCGTCTTGCTTTTTTGCCGTCATCACCTTGGGCGCGGCCGCCGGCAAAGGCGGTCGGGCAGCATGGACTCCCAGGCTGTTGGGCCCGGCTTGCAAGAGTGCGATGAGCACACGCGCGTTCGGGATGTCGCGCAGGGCGCGTGAGAACCAATCGGACTTCTGGCCGCGCTTCCGTATGGTCAAGAACGCTTTATCGACGGTGAAACCTGCGTAATCTACCCACGGAAGGAGCTGGAGCCCGCCGTCGTCAAACCCCTGGGCCGTCAGCCGCACGGGGCCAAATCCGACCGGCCGGCCTCGAGCGCCTCGCGGGCCTTGGGCAAGAGCCGCTCAAACACCGCCGCCTGGATGACTTCGAAAAGCCCGTCGACGTCGCGATAGTGGCTGTTGAGCCGCACCGTCTTGCCATCGCGGCTTGACCTCCAACACACGCTCGACTTCGAGCGGCAGCTCTCTCGAAATAGTCGACATCGCCGCGGATGCTCCTGGTCAGTCGAGCGTTCGGCGCATGAGAAGCTTATCTCCGAGCTTGCACCTTGGCACTTGATATGGGCCGTCGAGAGGTTTGAATCGCTCAGAGTCAATCATGGGCGACTCCCCGAGCGCATTCGCTTCAAGAGAAGCCGTTAGCTTTCGCGAAGAACCTGCCGGAATTCCAGGCGATTGTGCTTCCCCGAGAAGCCGAAATCAAGTCATCAACGTTCCGGCTTCCGTCTGTGTCGGAGAGCCGGGAAATGAAGCTCCCTCCCTTCGGATTCGCCGTTCCTTGGTGCCCGGAAGCTGGGTAAATCGAGCCTCGGCAGGCTCTGTCGCCCCTCGCAGGTTCCGGCGCGGGATTACCAATCCAATAGGGAACGTACGCCGTGCGAATGCTAGAATCGGGTTCTGAGCCGGTCGGTGGCTGGTGTCGCAAACCTGCGAAGTTGTTTAGACGCTGTGTATCACGCGCAGTCGAGGTTGACCCGATTACAACGATCCGGGCGACGAGCTCTCCTACGAGACAAGCCATGGAACTCATTGGACGGGCGGATCTTCAACTGGATGAAGTCACGCACGCCATGCTGGACGACGTTGCCGATCTGGCCCGCCAGATCAACGACATTCGTCCTCTGAGCGAAGACGTTCTGCGGCAACTCAAGGACAGCTTATTAAGTGAGCGAGTTTTCAGCAGCAATGCCATCGAAGGAAACACGCTCACGATTCGCGAGACCCGATTCATTCTGCAGACAAGGACGATCTACGACAATCGCCGAAAACGCGAGGCCCAGGAGGCATTGAATCTTGGGGACGCCGCATTGCGAAAAGCGAACGCGTCGGTCGAGGTGCAAGTTCACCCATATCAGGTGATTGATCAGCCGACCTGGGAAACCCTGCTTGCGGGAGGCGGGGCAAAGAGAACTTGGTTTTTCAGGGTGTGGTTCCGTAAAAACGACAAGATCGTTTGGTACATCTTTTTTTTCGGGAAGCACTTCTGGTCACCACTCGATGAGACAATTGGCGCCGACGGACCGTGGGTGCACATCATGGTCAGTGAGCAGCACCCCAATGGCGATTCGGCCGTCAGGCTCGACGACTTGCCGAACACGCCGATCTCGATACGAGAGTTGCTCGTTGTTGATAAACGAATCATCCAAAGGCGCTGGGACCGGCCGACATCCGGGATGGTTATCGATTCTGATGTGAAACCGATCGATGTCGCGAAGGACTTTTTTGAGGAAGTCTTGCTCAGGAAGTTGGTCTGAATGCGTGGTGGAGGAATCCGACTCGAAATGGACGAATTCCACATCTTCGGCGCAAACGGGTCGGAGGTATGCCGTTTCAAAACGTATTGAACGGGCACATCAGAATGGGAATTCTCCGCCTGAACGCAGCGGTTAATTGCCTATTGCGATTGAAGTTGTGCGTTACGCAAAGATTTACACGTGTGATTGAGAGATGGCCAACGACCGAAAGTGGGCGCATATATTAATAGGGGAAAGTGCGTGTGCGGCCGGTGGGGGTGAGCCCGACCGTCACTTGGGCAACCGTGCTGGTTGGTCCGTGGGTCGAATCTCACTTCATCTCATCTCATCTCATCTCATCTCATCTCATCCATTACCACATCGCGAGATGTCTTTTTCCAATCGTCATTCCAGATGCCTTCTAGCGGCGGCTGCGGCGACGGGAACACTGTCGGGCCGCGCAGCCATCGGCCTGCACGCCCCGCCACCGCCGCGTGCGGCGGCACTTCGCCTACGGTGGGGGGGCTTTGGGGGGAGGGATACAGCGGTCTGCGCCCGCGCTGAGAACGGTGAGCGGGGGATCAGACGAGAACCTTTGTGGTGCTATCAAACGTTATCATTTTGAGCCAGGGGGCAAGAAGCGGAGGGGGAGACCGAAGCCGTTTTCGCGTGTGCACTTGCGGAGGACGAACGGTTCGGACTCGGGGGGTGGAGCGCGCCGTGGTGATTTTGGGTCAATGCCGGGCGGTTGCTGGCAAGGTTTGGGCGTCGATTTGGCCCGTGGCTCGCGATGTGGACCGGGTGATGGCGATCCCGTAGTCCTTGTGGCGCAAGGACCCGGGGCGAATGTACAAAACGAAGTGGTCCGTCGGGGTGGACGGGTGAACATGGGAGATGGGAGTCGGAGTAGTTGGAGACCTTCGGTCGCAATGGCGGCGGCGACCCTTCGGGTGCCCGAGACCCGCGGCGAACAGTGAACCACGGAGATCTCAGCGGTCACAGAGATCAGGATGGGGCGGGGAGACGGAGGATGTTGGGTCTTTGATTGGCGGAGTCAGATCAGAATTTGAACCACGGATTACACTGAGGTCACGGATTTGAGGCGAGACGGAAAATCGGCGCGCGGGGAAGCTGGGGTGCGCGGTTGTCAGTGCGCGAGCCCCCCACCACCGCCTGCGGCGACGCCTTCCGCACAGGGGGAGGAATGCTGGTTCGTTCCCGTAGTCCTTGTGGGGTAAGGACGCTCGTCGAATGTACAAAACGAACTGGCTGTTGGGGGTGGGGGGTGAGAGGCGGGAGTAGGATTAGGAGCAGGATTAGGATTAGGATTAGGATTAAGATTATGAGCAGGAGCAGCAGCAGAATCGGCGGCTGCGGCGAAGAGAACGCCGCTGGGCTGCGCAGCCATCTGGCTGCTCGCGCGACCCACTGCCGCCTGCGGCGGCGGCGCCCCCACGGGGTGCGGGGGTATGCGCTGCCGCGATTGACAAGATGGGCGAAAAGTGGATAACTCACTGCCCGCCGGTGGCGCGGTCTCTGGCGACCGGCTCGATCATGTCGTGAGGAGGGTTGATGGCGAGCATCGATCGCCCGAGTTCCAGGGTGACATTTGAACGACTGCGCGGGAGTGGCGCGGCTGTGGCAGCCAATCGCCGCCCAGCGGCGTGCGGTCAGGTGGGGACTGGCCTCGGCCGTCTTGCTGGTGCTCGGCGCGGCGAGCTACTGGGGTGCCGGCAACCTGTCTCCTTCTGGCGTGCGCTACCTCAACATGGGCAAGAGGTTTTCCTCCGAGGAGCTGATCACGGTCGTTCGCGCGCTGGAGAAACAGCGAGTTGCGTACCGGATCGACGACCAACGGCGCGTCGAAGTCGCGCCAGGGCAGTTCGAGCAGGCGGCCGAGAGCGTCGCGAAGCTCGACCTCGGACCGCGCTCGATCAAGGACATACGCGAGGATCGGAGCTCGGACAGCTTTTTTGACGGAGAGATCGAGCGTGAATATCACGAAAAAGTGAGGCTCGAACGCATGCTGGAGCGGCTGATCGGAGAGCAGGAAGGCGTGCTTTCGTCCTTCGTATCCATCAATCGTCCCCGCGCGCAGCCATTCTCTCGCATCAGCCCTAAAGCCTCCGCGCTTGTGTATGTCGAGACCGAGAGAGGCCGCGCGGTTCCGTCACGGAGCGTGCAGGCGATCCTCTCGCTCCTGGGCGGTATGGTTCCCGGGCTCGAAACAGGGTCGATCACGCTGATGGACCATCGCGGCATGCGTTACCTCGATCCCGGCAACCCCGCCCTTCGTGACCACTCGCGGAATCGCGCCCGGGAGGAAGAAATCACCGAGGAAATCCTCGAAAAGCTCGACTGGATCAAGGGAGTGCGCGTGCAAGTGCAGGTGATCTCGCCGCACGCGGGCGAGATTGTCACGAAGATACCCGGCGGGTCGGGAAGCTTTGCCAGCGCCAAGGGCGCCGGAGCGGGGGAGGCGCATCACGAGCCTGGGCCGAGCCATGCCGGCGGGATTGACGAACACCCGAGCGGCTCCCACTCGTTGATCGCCGTCAATCGGCCGCTTTCGCTCGAGAGCGAGACACTGGCGGGGCCGGTGGCAACCCCCCGAGGAGCGGGTGATCGTGGGGCACCAGGAAAGCCGGTGGCACGCCCCCGAGTAGCGGGTGATCGTGGGACACTGGCAGAGCCGGTGCCACCCACTCGAGGGGGGGATACTTCGACTTCGAAGGAGCGGGGGCGGGTGGTTGTGAATGTGCCGCGGAGCTTCTATCTCAACATGGAAATCCGCGGCGACCAGGGCAAGCCTTCGCTCGAGGAGCTGCGAGCGATGGCCGATCGCACCGAGAAATCCATCCTCACCGCGATCTCGCTGTTGTTGCCCGATGCCGATTCCTGGAAGGTCGAAGTGGGCACGTTTGCGGACGAAGTTGCGCTGAGCCGGCCCACGGTCATTCCCGATACGACCGACACGCGCCAGCGATTGATGGAATGGGGAATCGTGGGGGCGGTGGGTGCGGGCGTGTCCATTCTGGCCATTGCAGGCTCGCTGTTTCACCTGGCCCGCAGACCCTCGCGGCTACCCGAGGTTTCGGACCGGTCGCGGCGGTACCACGCGGGCTCGGTCGGGCAGTCCAGCCCATCCGAGCGAGTTCGCGAGCTGATTCAGCGCAATCCGGAAGCCGCGGCCAGCGTGCTGCAGCGCTGGGTCGGGCAGGGGGGCCGCTCGTCATGACGGCGACGCGCGAAGACATCGAGCCGGGCCGGCTGCGCGAATCGGGGCGCGGCGGTTTCCTTCAGGACGACGGTGATGAGACCGCTGGCAACGCGCCGTACGCCTATAGCGAGGATGCATCGGAGATTTCGCCGGTGCGCAAGGCGGCGATCGTGCTGGTGAGCCTGGACCAATCGCTGGCGTCTCAGCTTTTGACGCACCTCGACCGCGCTGCGGTGGAGTCGGTGACATGGGAGATCGCCCGGCTCGAACGCGTCGACCCGGCGGAACGAGCGGCCGTGCTCGAAGAGTTCTACGGACTAGGCCTGCGGCGGCTGTGCTTCGTGTTCGACGACCTGATGCGAATGAGCGAACCCGACATTCGCGCGGCGCTCGACGAAGAAGACACGGACACCTGGGCGCTGGCGCTGGCGGGGGGTGCCGCATCCGTGCGGACCAAGGTGCTCTCGGCGCTGGCGGCTTCTTCATCCGAGCGGCTGCGGCACGCACTCGAACGATTAGGTCCATTCCGGCTGTCGGACTCGGAAGCGGCGCAGCATGAGATCGCGGAGAAGCTGCGCCGGCTGTATGACCGGGGACGCATCAGCCTGCCGGACACGAGTGGAAGCGAGGAAGTGGTCGTCTGAACGGGTCCGATCAATCGAATCGCTTCGCGATTTGATTGCTCCGATCAATTGAATCGCGAAGCGCTTCGATTGATGAAATGTTCGGGCTGGGTCGATCGACCGCGAGTGGTATCCGGGGGGCTGATGAAAAGAAAGCCGTGTTGGCGAATTTTGAGGTGCACGATTCGGCGCTTTCTGTTGAGCGACGGTTTCGTGATTGCGGCCGCCGGAATGAACCCCCCCCGGCCTACGGACGGCGGAGCACGGGGCACGGAGTGCGGGAAGACGAGTACGAGCAGGAGTCGGGGTGGCGAGGTCGAGCGACTCTCGGTATGCGGCCGCCGGGACGGACCCCCCCTGGCCCCCCCTTCTAAAGGGGGGGAAAGTTGGCGCAACATTCGCGGCGGGAAATCTCCGCTCCGTATTCTGCAAGTTATCAACAGGCCACGCTGGCGCTGGGCTGATGAAAAGCGGGCCGTATTGGGGAATTTCGAGGTGGACGATTCGGCGTTTTCTGTTGCGCGACGGTTTTTTGACGGCGGCCGCCGGGACGGACCCCCCCTGGCCCCCCCTTCTAAAGGGGGGGAAAGTTGGCGCAACATTCGCGGCGGGAAATCTCCGCTCCGTATTCTGCAAGTTATCAACAGGCCACGCTGGCGCTGGGCTGATGAAAAGCGGGCCGTATTGGGGAATTTCGAGGTGGACGATTCGGCGTTTTCTGTTGCGCGACGGTTTTTTGACGGCGGCCGCTGGGACGGCCCCCCCCTGGCCCCCCCTTCTAAAGGGGGGGAAAGTTGGCGCAACACATGCGGGGGGGAATCATCGTTCGTTAGATCGCAAGTTTTCAACAGGCCGCCCTGGCCCCCCCTTCTAAAGCGGGGGAAGTTTGGCGCTGCATTCGCGCCGGGAAATCTCCGCTCCTTGTACGGCAAGTTTTCAACAGCCCATTGTCGGGGGGGCTGGCGATGACATTGCGATCAGATCGAGCGACGCTGAAATCTCTTGCGGGGCTGACTCCTCATGCGATCGTCGTATTTCTGCTTTTTGGCGCGGGCGGGCTGATTGTCATGGCGAAGGGCGAGGATGCTGCGCTGCGGGAGACACGAGGGGATCAACCGGTGAAGTCTGGCGGAATCGCATCCGTCACTGGCGGCGGTGCCTTGGACGACGTTGAGGAATCGCGGAACGTGGAGGAACAGCCGCGGCCATCATCGCGGCTGCTCTTGCCGCGGCGGACTTCGAGCGCTGGGCGCGAACGCGGGTCTGACGCGTGGTACCTGGCACTGGCGAGCGTTGCGGTGTTGCTGGGCGCAGTGGGAGGGCTTGCTCTGGCGGCGCGGCGGTTCAACTTGCGGCCGGGGTCAGGGGCGCTGCATGTCGTTTCGCGAGTGAGCCTTTCACCCAAGCACGCGGTTTACCTGGTGCGCGCGGGGGGCAGAGTGTTGCTGGTGGGGACCGGGCCGCAGGGTGCTCCGACACTGATCAGCGAGCTGGATGACATCGCTCTCTCTCCGACAGAGCCGGTCCGCGGGCAAGGAGAAGTGTCATGAGCCGATCCAGCATGCGGCCATTGATCGCGCGGGCGACGTTTGCCGCGGCATGCGCGCTGCTGGCCGTTCTTCAATTTCCGGAGAGTGGCCGTGCACAGTCCGGTTCACAGGCTTCGGAACGACGAGGTGCGGATTCGAAGGCCGTGAGCGCGGCGGGGGACGACCGCGCGGTGAAGACTGCGGATGCAGCGTCGGACGCGGCGGCGATCGAGCCTAATCGGCCGGCGGCGCTGGAAGCATCTTCGCCTTCACCGGAATCGCTGCTCGGCCGGCGCGAGGACACGATGCACACGGTGCAGACGGTGGCGCTCTTCGGGCTGATCTCGCTGGCGCCAATCGCGGTCTTGATGGTCACGGCTTTTGTGCGGATCAACATTGTGCTCATGCTGCTACGGCAGGCGCTGGGGAGCCCGCAAATCCCGGGCAACCAGGTCTTGACCGCGCTTGCGCTGCTCTTGACGGCGCTGGTCATGAAGCCGCACGCCGAGCGCGTGCATCAGGACGCGATCCGCCCTTATGCCGCCGGCGAGTTATCCGCTTCGCAGGCCTGGGCCGCGGGCAGCAAGCCGATCAAGGCGTTCATGGTTGATCAGATCATCGCAACCAAGCATCAAGAATACCTGGAGACGCTTTATGATTACGCCGTACCGCGGAGCCCTGGCCGGGCAGACACCGATCCGACGAGGCCGGAAGACGTGCCGCTCTATGTGGTGGCGCCGGCATATCTCCTGAGCGAGCTGACGACGGCGCTCTTGATTGGCTTCTTTATCTATTTACCTTTCCTGGTCATCGATCTGGTGGTGTCAGCGGTGCTGGCGGCCACGGGGCTCTTCATGCTGCCGCCGTCGCTGGTGGCGACGCCGGTCAAGCTCATCGTCTTTGTGCTGGCGGACGGGTGGATGCTGGTCGCGACGATGCTGCTTTCCACATTTTCCGGGGGGCCGTAGTCAAGTGGAATTGACTCATGCGATCGACTGGACGCGCAAAGCGCTGCGGATGATCTTGCTGCTGGGTGGGCCGCTGCTGGCTGCGGCTCTCGTTGTGGGGTTGCTGGTCAACGTGGGGCAGACGCTGACGCAGTTGCATGAGCCGGTCGTCGCGCTGGTACCCCGGCTGGTCGGCGTTGCACTCGTGCTGCTGGTGATTCTGCCGTGGCTCTTGAGCCGCTGGGTTTCGTTCGCTGCGGAACTGTTCAGGTCGATTCCTGAAATGCTTTGACGTGAATATGTGCGATTCTGCTTCGGGAGACCTGAGTTGTGCCTTGGGAGAGCGGTGAGCTCGACTGGTTCTGGCTGCTCGGGCACGCTTCGGCGGGTGCACTTGTGCTTGCGCGTGTGCTGGGGCTGTGCCTGACGGCGCCGGGGCTGGCGATTCCGGAGCTCGATTGGCGGTTTCGGATCGGGCTGGCCGCGGCACTCGCTCTGGTGTTGATTCCGGTGATCGAGCCCACGATCGTTGCCCCCGCAAGCTGGCAGAGCGTGGCGTCATTGTCGTTCCTGGAACTGCTTGCCGGGGCGGTGCTGGGCTATCTCGCTGCCACGATCGTTGCCGGAGTCAGGATGGGCGGTGAGCTGGTGGCCGCACAGGCCGGTCTTTCGACCTCGACGCTGCTGGACCCCGGAGACCGGCGAGGAGATCGGCCCACTGGGCCGGCTTTACGGGTGGATTGCCGTGGTGGCGTTTCTGGGGCTCGGCGGCCCGATGATCCTGGTCAAGGTTCTCATCGACAGCTATCAGGCCGTGCCCGCTGGCGGCCTGGTGATCTCAACCGAGACTGGCCGCGCCGCGTTCGCACAGCTTGGCCATGCGCTCGAGCTGGCGCTACAGGCGGCGGCACCGGTCGCGGTGGCACTGTGCCTGGCGGGAATCATCATCGGATGGCTGAGCCGAGCGGCTTCGTCGCTGCCGTTTGTCGCACTTGCGCTGCCCATCCGCACGCTGATCGGCGTCGTCCTGATTCTGCTCAGTCTGACAACCCTGTTTGCGATGGTCACGCACGTTTGGCAGACGTATGAAAGCAATTTTCGATGATGTCTGAGGACCGTACGCAGCCGCCTTCGAAACGCCGGCGCCAGATGGCGCGGGAGCAGGGGCAGGCTGCGCACAGCCCGGAGCTGACGGCGGCGGTGGGTTGGCTGGCGGCGGTGACGTTGCTGGGATTCTTCGGGCATGATCTGGCGGTGGCGCTGGCGGGAGCGGTGCGCGAATCGCTGGTGCATCCGGCCCAATTACCCGGTGATGCCCTGGCTGTCGCGACTCATACTCGCAGGCTCGCGCTAGGGTTGGCGTGGCCGATGGCGGCGATTCTGGGCGGTTTCGCCGTTGCGTCCGTCGCGGCACATCAGGCCCAGGTTCGTGGGTTGTGGGCGCCTTCGCAGATCGTTCCGGACCCGAAGCGTCTGTGGAGGTTCTCGAACGGCCAGGGTCTTTCCACGCGACTCGTTCAATCTTCGTGGTCGGTGGCGAAAGGGATTGTCTTGGTCGTCGGCTCGGTATGGGTGCTCCGGGGGAGCTGGGGTGATTTCCTGCTTCAGAGCCACCTTGAAGGGCCGAAGCTGGCGGCGGCTGCGGGGCATATCGTGCTGCGCACATCATGTATTCTGGGCGGGGCGCTGCTGACATTGGGATTGTTCGATTATGTGCTCAGGTACCGGCGTTTCGAGGCCATGCTGCGAACGAGCACGCAAGAGCACCGGGAGGACCAGCGGGTGATGGAGGGAGACCCGGCGGCTCGGGCGCAGCGCCAGCGCGTGGCGCGATCGATGCGCGGCGATTCACCTGAGCTGCTTGCCGGTGCGGCCTTCCTGTTGAACGGCGCGGCCGGGCTGACGCTGGTGATGGCGGGCGGGCCGCCGCCGCGGAAGGTGTTGGTGCGGACGGTCGCGAAGGGGGCGGTGGGCTTGCGGCTGCGAAGGCGCGCGGAGGCAGGCAGCCTTCCTCAAATCGAAGAGACGCTCCTGGCGCAGCGGCTGGCGGTCCGGCCCGCGGCCGGCTCTGCGATCGCGGCGGAGCTGATCGCCGACCTCGCGGCGATCTGGCCTGCTACCTGAGGCGCACCTGCGAATGGCTCGGCTGAAATCCCGTTCCGACCTGACGTGGCGGCGTGCTGTGGTCTTCACATTCGGTCTGGACACACGCCTCGATCGGCGGTATCGTCCCGCCACACGTCTCAACACTCTGCACTTCCCGTTCGTTTTCCTGGTAGGGTCCGCAAATGCGGACCTCCGACTGGCTGTCGACGGAACGGTCCGCAACAGCGGGCCCGACGATGACGATCGGTTGGACGTGGGTGTCAGCGGCCGTGATTGGCTGGGCCGAGGGCCACCTGAACAAAGCACGTCGATCGGCCCTCGGGCCGTTTTCCTTTGCAAGTGCGTTTCGATTCCGGGCAGGAAGCCCGCGGCACGTTTCAGGGTGGTGGAGGAAGAGGATGCCTCCCAGAACGCCGAGCGCGAGTGAAGCCGGTTCCGCCGGAGGTTACCTCCGCGGACTGGTGATGCCGGTTGCCTTGATCGGCGCGATCCTTGTGCTCGTCGTCCCGGTGCCCGCGGGGGTGCTCGATGTCCTTCTATCGGCGAATTTGACGATCGCGGTGGTGGTGCTCTTGACCACGCTGGCGATTCGCACGCCCCAGGAGTTCAGCGCGTTTCCAACGATCCTGCTCGTGACGACGCTGACCCGGCTGGTGCTCAACGTGGCGACGGCGCGGCTGGTGCTGACCAAAGGCGGCGAGGAAGGCGTGAATGCGGCGGGTGATGTGATCAAGACGTTTGGCTCATTTGTCGCGGGTGATCAGGTGATCGTGGGGGTGATCCTGTTCTCGATCCTGGTCGTGATCCAGTTTGTGGTGATCACTCAGGGGGCGACGCGAATCAGCGAAGTGGCGGCGAGATTCACGCTGGACGGGCTGCCGGGTCGGCAGATGGCGATCGATGCGGACCTGCAAGCCGGGCTCATCGATCAGCACGAGGCGCACCGGCGCCGGGAGGGCGTCTACCGTCAGGCCGATTTCTTCGGGGCGATGGACGGGGCGAGCCGGTTCGTGCGCGGGGATGCGATTGCGGGTGTGGTGATCCTGCTGGTGAATATTGTCGGGGGTCTGTTCCTGGGCGTCATCAATCACGGTATGAGCTTGGGCGATGCGGTGAATGTATTCACGAAACTGACGATTGGCGACGGCCTGGTCAGCCAGATTCCGGCGTTCTTGATCTCTCTGGCGGCGGGGCTGATTGTGACCCGGTCGTCGTCGTCGACGGACTTGAGCGAGGATGTGACCGTCCAGTTGTTCTCGAAGCCGGCCGTGCTGGGAACCGCCGCGGCGTTCCTGGGTTTCATGGCGCTGACGCCGCTGCCAAAGGTGCCGCTTCTGACGCTGGGCGGTGCGCTCGGGGCCGCGGCGATCGCCGGCGGCATTCGTCGCGGCGACGATTATGCAGTTGACGAAGGCCTTCCGGCAGGGGGCTCGCGACCGGTGGCTTTGCCAGCCGGGCGGGCCGATGAACGATCGCCTTTGATCGCGGCTCGTCCCAAGAGCAGCAAATCGGTGCAAGCGGCGGGTGCCACGCAGCCGGATGCGGGTTCGGACCGGATGGAGGACTTGTTGCACGTCGATCCGCTCGAGCTCGAGATCGGCTTCCGGCTGATCGGGCTGGCCGACCCGACGCGCGGCGGGAACCTGCTTGACCTGCTCAAGACGGTGCGTCAGCGGGTGGCCCGCGAGATGGGCCTGATCGTTCCCCAGGTACGGATTCACGATCAAGTCGGACTCGCGCCACACGAGTATCGTGTCAAGATTCGTGGGATGGTGGTCGGGCAGGGGGTCGCGCATGCGGGCCGGCTGCTGGCCGTGCCGCCGGCGGGGTTGGTGACTCGCCCTGACGGCCGCGACGGCGTTGACCCCGTGACCGGCCAGCCGGCGGTGTGGATTCACGCCGACGGACGCGAGCTTGCCGAGCTGGCGGGCTGCCGGGTGCTCGAAACGGCCGCTGTGATCGCGGGCCATTTCGGCGAAATTGTAGCGAGCCATGCCGACGAGATCCTGACTCGCGAGCAGGTCGAACGGCTGCTCGACCGGGTTCGCGCATCGGCACCAACGCTGGCGACCGAGGTTGTGCCGGGGCTGTTGCGCGCCGGCGAGCTCCAGCGCGTCTTGCAGAGCCTGCTGCGAGAACGCGTGGGAATTCGCGATCTGGAGACAATACTCGAGACGCTGGCGGTGCACGCCGCGAAGACGAAGGACGTCGATCTTTTGACCGAGCAGGTTCGTCGGAGCCTGGCACGGCAGATCACGGAGAAGTACCGCGGGCCGGATGGCCGCCTGCGGGTGGCTGCCCTGGGCGCGCGGCTTGATGATCGGCTGGCCGCGGCGAGCCAGGGCGAGGCACGACCAGCCGAGTCGCTGGGTGAAGAAACAGCCCGAGCGATCGTGCACGCTGTCGCGGAAGCCGTCAGCACGCTGATCGAGGGAGGGTATCCGCCGGTGATCCTGACGACGGCCGCAGCTCGCGCCGTGCTCAAAGACCTGACGCGGGCCGACTTGCCGCGGCTGGTGGTCCTTTCTCAGCGCGAGATTCCGCGGGATACGCCGCTCGAGATCCTGGGGAAGGTGGTCGAGGAAGAGCCGCAAGTGGTGACGACCTACACCACGACAGAGGCCCTTGTATGAATGAAAGCTCGCCGGTCGAAACCGGTTCATACACAGCGGAAAGGCCGGGTTAATGCGCTCGAAAACGTACCGAGCCAGCACGATGAAGGAGGCGATGACACGCGTGCGCCGCGACTTAGGCGGCGACGCGGTGATCCTCTCCGCTCGGGAGGTGCGCCGGCGGCGCCTGTTCGGTCTGGGCCCGCGGTCTTCGGTGGAGGTGACGGCCAGCGACACGATGCCCGCCGACGCCGCGGCGAACCGCGAAGGCCGTGGGGTGCCCAAGGTCATTTCGTCGATCGAGGGGCACGCAGCCCAAGCTCCGTCCGGAATGCATGTGCAATTTGGCGAAGAGCTGGGGAAGCTGCATGCGATGGTCGAGAGCCTGAGCCGGCACGGGCATATCGAGCACCTGCTTCCGGACCTGCCGGGTGCGCTCGTACCGACTTACTCGCAATTGATCGAGGCCGACGTTCCCGAGGTGCTCTGCCGTCGTCTCGTGCAGTTCGTCGCCGACGCGCTCGAGCCGGAAGATCTGGCGCACCCCGACATGATTCGCGCGGCCTTATCGACTGCGGTGGAGGAGTGCATTCCGGTTGCGCCGCCGATCCGGCCGGTGGCGGGCACGCGGAGGATAGTGGCTCTGGTAGGCCCGACCGGGGTGGGCAAGACGACGACAGTCGCAAAGCTGGCGGCGACGCTGAAGCTTGCCCAGGGAGCGCGCGTCGGGCTGATCACGGTGGACACCTACCGGATTGCCGCAGTCGAGCAGCTCAAGACCTATGCGGAGATCATCGACCTGCCGCTGGCGGTTGTGAACGATCCAAGCGAGATGCCTCAAGCGCTCGACGCGCTGGGGCCAGTCGACCTGGTCTTCATCGATACGGCCGGGAGAAGCCCTCGTGACGAAGTGAAGATCCGCGAGCTCTCCGAGTTCCTCCAGCAAGCACGGCCGGACGAGGTTTATCTCGTCTTGAGTGCGGTCGCCGGGGAGCGAAGCCTGCGGTCGGCGCTGGAGCGTTTCTCGACCGTCCAGGTGGACCGGCTCATTCTCACCAAGCTCGACGAGGCGGGTAGCCTGGGCGGCCTGCTTTCGGTGCTGGGGCTTTCGAGCCGTCCGGTCAGCTACATCACGACGGGCCAGGGCGTTCCGGATGACATTGAGCCGGCAGACCGCAAGCGGCTGGCTCGCCTGATCCTCAGACAGGAAAACCTGGGTTGAATATGAGGAGTGCGTATGTCGGACCAGGCTGAAAAACTGCGGCAGCTCGTTGGTGCCAAGCCGGCTCAAACTGATGCGGGCATACTGCCCGGCGGCGGGACATCCTGCGCAGGGGAGCGCGCTCAAACGGCGAGTGCGCCGGCGAGCGCACATTGCTTGCTCTTCACGAGCGGTAAAGGCGGGGTCGGGACGTCGAACCTGGTTCTGAACCTGGCGATCGCGCTCGGCGAGATGGACCAGCGCGTGCTGGTTCTGGACGGCGACGTGGGGCTGGCGAATCTCGATCTCCTGGGCGGGCTTTCGCCGCGCTATGATCTGGGCGACGTGCTGCAAGGCCGGTGCGAAATCGCGGATGCCATCGTGGATGGGCACTGCGGAATCCGCGTGGTGCCCGGAGCGCATGCAGCCCGCACGAGCCTGAACGATCTGGGCGATGCGGCGGAGCGACTGGCGCGCGAAGTGAAGGAGGTCGCCCTTGACTTCGACTTCGTTGTGATTGACGCAGGCTCGGGGCTGGGCTCGGGAGCTGCGTGTCTGGCGGCGGCAACCGACGACGTCGTCGTGGTCAGCACGACGGAGCCGACCTCGCTGGCGGATGCTCATGCAGCGATCAGGCGGTTCCACGAGTTGCGGATCGCGCGGGTGCGAGTTCTTGTCAACCAGGCACGGTCGCACGCCGAGGGAGTGGAAGTTCTTGATGAGATTATCAACATCAGTCGGCAATTCCGGGGCGCGGTGGTTGCGCCTCTTGGGCCGGGGTTCATTCGGCTCGATTCCCACGTGCCGCTGGCCGTCCGCGGCCGGCGTCCCTTCATGACGGCGTATCCGTCCGCGGCGGCATCGCGCGGCATGCGGCGCATCGCGCGGGCGCTCTGCGTGGAGAGGTATCCACCGGATCGAAAGAAGGGAGGGGGGATACGGGCCGCCCTCGAGGCCCGATTCTTGCTCTCGCGCGGAGGGGGGGGCGATTGACGAACAAGGCGGGCGATTCGACTGTCGACGCGGGCGAGCCGTTCTCAGGAACGAGCCGTCTGGAAGGGGGAGAGGTAATGGGAGAGCGTGTCGTGATTGGGCGCGAGTGCGCCAAATTAAAGAGGCGAGGAGGCCGTTCGGGTCGATTTTTCGGGTTGTTGTGATGATATCACTCAAGCCGATTGAGCAAGCGGTCCGATACCAAATCGGGTGGGAGTTCCCTGGATGGCGAGAGGAGAAGGGCCTGGCAGGTCGATTCTTGCGGTTTCGCGAGGGTCTACCGGGTCGGGACACGTCGAGACTTGCGACTTGCGGCCAAGATGAGCCGCTCTTGGGCATGCGACGTGACGTGAAGGCCCTTTTTGCACAGGAAGTGCCGCCTCTCGCGCAGCCGACATGGAGGTCAGGATGTCAACAAAGGTGGATGTGGATGTAACCGAACTCTGGCGGGAGTTCAAGGAGCACCCCACCACGGACTTGAGAAATCATCTAGTCGAACGCTACTTGCCGCTGGTCAAATATAACGCCGAACGGATCTGGCAGCGCCTTCCCGAGGGGGTCGATCTCGACGATCTGATCTCGGCCGGGGTGTTTGGGCTGATGGATGCGATCGACGCCTTCGACCTCACCCGCGGCGTGAAATTCGAGACTTACTGCGTGCCGCGAATCCGCGGAGCAATGCTCGATGAGCTGCGGACCATGGACTGGGTTCCCAGACTGGTGCGTTCCAAGGCCACGAAGATGGAAGAGGCCCGCAAGGAGCTCGAAGCCAGGTTCGGCCGGCCTCCCACTGAAAACGAGCTGGCAGGGCTTCTGGGTCTGCCGATGGAAGAATTCGAGAAGATGGCGATGGATGCAAACGCCGTCGGCCTGATCAGTCTGAACAAGAAGTGGTATGAGACCGATAGCTACAAGGACGTCCGCGAGATCGACATTCTCGAGGACAAGAAGGGTGAAGACCCCACCCGCCGCCTCCAGCGCAAAGACTTGATGCGCATGGTGACCAAGGGGCTCTCACGCAACGAACGCCTCATAATTATATTGTACTATTACGAAGAATTAACCATGAAGGAAATCGGTGCGACGCTGGACCTGAGCGAGTCGCGTGTCTCGCAGATGCATTCGTCGATCATCCAGCGACTTCAATCTCAGCTCTCCACGCGCCGCCCCGAGTTCGGAACGTGACTCGAGGTTTGACGCCGAGGCCATTTGGGTGAAAGGCAGTCTGAGCGGCGCCGGGCGAGCAACTGCCAACGGATCGTGGACAACCGAGACCGATCAGCGAAGGAATCCGCCCTGAGCGCTTGTGCCGGAGCTGGCCCGGGCGTTCAGGGCGGATTCTTGCATTTGCTCCCTTGGTACTGGTCGGGAGTCGTTCCTGTTGTAGAATAAAGGAGACCACTGGAAGCCGCCAAATGAGTTTCCGTGCGCCGTGTCGAATCTCTTGGCCGGCTCGCGGTGAGGAACTGGAGATGACTTCGAGAACCGGACTGGGGAAGCTTGCCGCGGCAATCTTCGCCGTTGCCGTCGTGTTGCTAGGGTTGCCCGGCGCGCAAACGCCCAATTTGGGTTCGGTGGCGGCTTCGGTGGCTTCGGCTACGGAGGTTTCGGGTTTCGCCCGGTGCCGACACCCGAGAGCTACCTCTACTCGAAGTCGCTGATCGACGCCTCCCGCCCCGTCAATGCGCCTTCGCGCGACGTTAACGCCAATAACCCCAATTCTTTTATCAACCATTTGCGGGATCCTGGTTTTGTCGATCGTTACAGTGTCGATCGCAGGGAAATCCCGCAATACCGCTACGCTGCTCGGCCGCGCGCTCGCGAGCGCGAAGTGGCACCGCAGAGCCCGAGCCTTCCGCTGTCCAGTTTTTACAACGCCGACAACAAGCTCGTGTGGCCGGGTGATGCCCCGCTCGAAGGTGACATGAAGCAGAAGCGGGAAATCTCCGACCAAGCGTGCAGCACGGTGCTGAAGGAAACGAAACAGAATGGCGTCGCCGCGTTAGCGTCAGTCACCGACGCCCGGCAGAAACTCCTCGACTACGGCAGGCCGGCGCTTCAGCATGTGCGTGCGCATGAAACGCCACGGATTGCCGACACCTTTCACATGTTTCTGCTGTCGCTCTACGAGTCTCTCGCGCAGGCGGCCACCCCGGCGGCGACGGCCGCCGCGAACGTGCAGCCGGCCAACCCCTGACGCACGAGAGAATCTCGTCCATCCTCCGGCACTAGTTCAGCGCCCGACCGCCTTCGCAACGCACGCTTCAAGGTTCTTGCGCGAAAGGTCGAGGTGAATGACGTTGCCATCACGGCCGATCAGGACGTTCATCGGGATTTCCGCGACGCCGTACGCCGCCGCATAGTCTTGAGCTCCAGCGCCGCTCACCAGGTTGGGCCAGCGAACATTGTGGTCAACCAGAAAATGCTTGATGTTGGGCATCACGGTCTCAAGCTTGGGACCATCCTTTTGGAGGGGATCGAGGTTGATGCCCACGATCCGGAAACCGCGCGGCTCGTGGTCGGTGTACGCCTTGTCGAGCCAGGCAATCTCCGCCGAGCAGGGCGCGCACCAGCTTGCCCAGAATACGACGAGTACCACCTGTCCCTTCATCGCGCCCAGGTCGATGGGATTGCCGCTCAAGTCGGTTCCTTGAATCGCCGGCGCGGGCTTGCCGATCATGTCGAGCTGGTTCAGCCGGGAGGCGCAGTAGCCTTTGACGGCCGCGTTGTCTGATTGTTTGAGGACGAATTGAAAGGCGCTTCGCGCGAGCTCGAATTGGTCGCCGTGCAGAAGGCGCTGGTAGTATGCCTCGCAGATCGAGAGCAGCGCCCGAGTGTCGATCGGCGACGGCGCGCCCTGGGCCGGCCGACCGCTCTGGGATTGGGCGGCGATCACCGATTTCAGCTCGGCTAACGATTCCTCAAAGTTTCCCCGGTCGGCCGAAGCGATGATATCGACGGTATTTGCGAGGAAATTCACAGACGCGGAGGCGGTGCCGCTTTTCTTGACCTGGTGGGCGATGGGCTCTGCCTCGCGAAACAGGTTGTTGGCGATCGCGAGGCGAAAGAGCAGCTCGTAGGTTTCCAGAGACTCCTTTGGGGGCTGCCGTGCCGCGAGCTGGGCGAGCTTCTCCAGACGTTGTTTTTCCAGTTCCAGAAGCCGGCGGTTGTATTCCTCGTCGATCGCCTGGATGCTCGCTGCACCGTTCTCGCCGGTTGCGACTTTGGGCTTGGGCTGTGCCGGTTCATCCTGAGTTGACTCGGAATAATGTCCCCACACCGGTTGTGAAAGCATGCAGGCGAGCGCAACACCCGCTGTCAGACTCAGCCCCACCAAGCGGATCCGTCTGAAGTTCATCGTGCGAAACACCCTGACGATAGAGACCGTAGACTGATCGGTTTTGTACAGGATCACGATACACGAACAGCG
This sequence comes from uncultured Planctomycetota bacterium, assembly GCA_963823665.1. Lineage (GTDB taxonomy): Bacteria > Planctomycetota > Planctomycetia > Isosphaerales > Isosphaeraceae > CAVXHV01. The sequence continues at coordinate 179,273 of CAWGMQ010000005.1, read as the reverse complement.
CCGCTCTCGCGAGTGCATAGACTGGTAGTTCACATGCTGGAAAGCTAGAATAGCCTTTCTTGATTGACGAAGAGGAGAACCTGTACGACTCACGGGAAAGGTCCGCGAATTGGTCCCGGGAACTGCAATTGTCGGGGAAACGGAGCACGACCATCTGGCGCCGCTGGCGGGTTCAGACGCGCCGGTCGAGAAATTCCGCGAATTTCTCGAGATCCGCGGCGAGAAGCTGACCCAGCCCCGACGGCTTCTTGTGCGCCACATTTTCAACACCCACAAGCACTTCGACGCCGACGAGCTCTTTCGCGACCTTCATGATGCCGGCCACCAGGTCAGCCGCTCGACTGTCTACAGGACACTGAGGCTGCTCGTGGAAGCTGGCCTATTGCGTGAGTTGCGATTAACCAATCGCAGTGCGTTCGAGCACGACTACGGCTACCCGGCCCACGATCATCTGCACTGCACGTCGTGCAACCGAATCGTCGAGTTCCGAAACGACGAGATTCTCAAGCTGCGCAGTGCGGTTAGCCTGACGCACGGATTTCGCCCGACGGGCCACCGATTTCTGATCACCGGTGTCTGTTCTGCGTGCAGCCGGTCCCACACGCCCCGCCGGCGGCTCGACCTGATCTGAATTGCGCGAAGCGAGACTCTACTCGAGGTATCCCAGGTCCATCAGGCGCTGCTCGATGATTTGTTGCTCTTCGGATGAGTATTCGAATGGTTGGCGATGAGGGCCGTCGAGCGGTTCTTGAGCGGCGTCATGCCGGAACGGTGTAGACTCCGGTGACACCCCCGACATCCTCGGTGAGCCGAGGAGAGGTTTTCCTTCGATGTGAGACGGGATCGAAAGGCCGAGCAAGGCGAGGATGGTCGGCGTGGCGTCGATCAGGTGCGCCTTCAAGTTGCGACCCGTAGGAAGGCCTACGCCCGCCAGTGCCACGGCTCCTTCGGGCCGATGTGTTCCGGGGAGATTCGCGTCGGGCTCGACCCATGCTGAGCTCGAGCTAAGCTTGGTTCGCACCCAGTAGGGCTCGTCGGGGAGGGCGATCAGGTCAGGGTATCCCTCGCGGGTGGGGTCGATCTGGTAGGCTTCCGAGGTTTCGATGATCTTGGGAAAGAGCGGAGCGCCGGTCTCGGGATGATTGGCCGCTCCCAGCGCCTGGGCTGCGGTCCTGCGGGCGTCGTCGATCTGGCGGGGCGTCATGCTGGGTGCTGCGGTCTTCACGCCTCGATGGCGGGCAGCGCAATTGACGTAAACCATCGCCGCCGTGTCCTGGTGGGGCGCGAAGGCCAGCGTTCGCTTCCAATCAAACGGGTACTGAGCGGTGACGGATTGATCGAACGACGCGGAGCGGGCCTGCGGATTGTCGCGCTTCTGGCCCCACAGCCTCAGCCGGTCGCTGGCCTGAAACGTTCGGCGCCCGATACGTCCTGCCCATCCGGGCAACCGGACAACACCGGCGTCTACCAGGATGCGGTTGACGTGAATGCGGCCCAGACAGGGGCCGAAGCCGTGATCGCTCACGACCATCACGGCGGCACCCCGCTTCCCCGCGAGCTCGCAGAGTCGCCCGATCGCTTCATCGAGACCCCGGATCACTTCCGCCGCAGCATTGTTCCAGTCGGGCCGTTCAACGCCTGTTTCATCGACGTTGAGATAGGGCCACACGCGGTGCTGGAACGGGTCCAGGTTCTGAAACTGCACCATCAGGACCGACCAGTCGGGCACGATTCGATCGGCAAGCCAGCCTCCGTCCGCGCGTCCGCGGAAGCTCTGGGCGGTCAGCCGGGCGTTGTTGCTAAGTTCTTCGAGAGTCTGCGGCGCTCGCTTCCAGAAATAGCCCAGGCCGTAGTCGGGGGCCTCCTCGGGCAGGCGCGACGCAAACTCTGGAGCAGCCGCGAGCGCCGCTTGGAGATGCGGCGCATCCATGCCCGAGACAACAATTCCGTTTACCTTGATCGGAGGGTACAACCCAGGCACGTTGAGCGATACGATCGATCGTCCGGCATCGGAGAGCAATCGCCACACGGTCGGCACACGAATCCGCCCCGAGTGGTTGACCTTCATTCGCCCTTCGGCGGCGTCATAGTATCTGTGATCAAAGACTCCGTGACGCGCAGGGCCGCAACCGGTCATCATCGTCGTCCACGCGGCCGTTGTGACCGGCGGGATGATTGACCGCAGCGTTCCATGCGCGGCACCGGAAAGAAGCGCGTCCAGGTTGGGCATCAAGCCCCGGCTCCGCATCGGGTCAAGTACGCTCCAGGTGGCGCCATCCAGACCCAGAACGAGCAGCCGGTCCACCGTCTTCGACATGACGATCATCCCTCAAGAGCCCAGGCCCTTTCGGACGAGGGCGGTTCGCTCCGTGGATTGCCTCAGCACGCGGCCATCGCGGAAACACCGGTCGAGTGCCTGCCGCGCACCTCGAGCTGCTCACCCGAGTCAATCGCGAATTCGGCCGCGTAATAGCTGGCGATCTGACGCCGCTCGCCCTTGGAGCGGTAGAGCTGCGAGACGCTTCGCCGCAGCTTCTCGCTCAGTGGAAGCGACGCCGCGGTCTGATCAAGCCATTGCTTGTAGCCCGAGGCAATTCTGCCGAGAGACGCCATCGCGTTCGACGACACCGGGCCCTTCATTCCAACCCCCATCACCGTGTGAGGGAACGCGTGGTACCCTTGAAATCCCGAGAGCCGGGCCGCATAGGGCTCGAGCATCCGCCTCAGGCAGTTGGGTGTCATCCGCCAGTAATCGTCCGGGTAACCGTGAATCCGAAAATTCAGTGGTGACGTGATCACGAACACCCCTCCTGGCGCGAGGATGCGAAACACTTCGTCAAACGCCCTGCGCACCTCGAAGACGTGCTCGAACGTCTCGATGCAGAGGACCGTGCCTGCGGACGAGTCCGGAAGGTTGATCGCGGTGACATCCTCCACCCGGTCAACGCCCGGCCCCGGCCTCATGTCGCATCCGACGTACTTTTGCCGCGGAAACAGGCTGCGAAGGTCGGCAAAGCCTTCCTGGCCGTCAACCTGGTAGGCACCAAACTCGAAGATCGGGCCGGGACAATCGATTGATTCGGCCACGAGGCAGCAGAGCGCCTTGTTGTGGCTGCGCATCGCCGGGGCTCCTCCTTGAGCCAGGCTCGAGCGGAAAGGCAAGTAGTCCAAGGGCACGCGCAGACCGCATCGCCCCCCTTCCGCCGACTGGGTTTGAGGCGGATCATAGAACGATTGTGAATATTGGTCAAGGCGAAGCGGCGGGGGGCGCTCGTGATGCTCGTGATCTCGTGATCGCCAACGCGGCCACGGAAAGGAACGTTGGGAAGTCATTCCGTCGAACTTGACTTTTTCGCGCGTTCGTGACGATCAAGCCGTGTTTGCCGCGAGCATGGGGTGGCCGTGACGTTCAACAGGACCAACGAGGCACGAACGATCACGATGAAGAAGATCCTGGCTCGGCGGATGTCTTCCATCAGAGACAAACACGCCGGCGGCCGTGCCACTCTTCTCGCCGCCCATCATCTCCATGTAATGACAGCGATTTGGGGATCCAAGCGTTGGCGGAGTCTCCGCGACGGGTCAGGGGCACTCCTGATCAGTTTCGGCCCGCGCCGGCCAGTGCGAGCCCTGTTACCTCGATGTGCTCGCGGGTCGTCCAGGTTCCAGCATCACGTTCGACGCGGTGATACAGCGTATCGCGCTCGACCGGCACACGGCCGGCCTCGGCGATCAAACGCCGGATCTCGGCAACGGTCGCTTCCTGGGGCGTCTGGGCACCTGCTTCGTGGTAGATCTTTTCGTGGACGACCGTGCCATCAAGATCGTCGGCCCCGAACGACAGGGCTATCTGGGCTGTCTTGAGCCCGAGCATGACCCAGTAAGCTTTGATGTGTGGGAAGTTGTCGAGCATGAGCCGGCTGATCGCCATCACCTTCAAGTCCATCAATCCGGACGGCTTGGGGATATGCGCCATCTCGGAGTTATCGGGGTGAAACGCCAGTGGGATGAACGTCTGGAACCCGCCGGTCTCGTCTTGAAGCTCGCGCAGGCGGACCAGATGATCGATGCGATGATTTGGCTTATCGATATGGCCGTAGAGCATAGTCGCGTTCGAGTGCAGCCCCAGGCGATGGGCAGTCCGGTGCACGTTGAGCCAGCTTTCCGTCGAGGCCTTGGCGCCGCAAATCTGCTCGCGAACCTCGGGATGGAAGATCTCGGCACCGCCGCCGGGCAGACTGCCCAGGCCGGCCTCGACCAGTTCCTTGAGCACCGCTTCGACGGACTTTCGGGAAATCTTGCAGAACCACTCAATCTCGACCGCCGTGTAGGCCTTCACGTGAATCTCGGGGGCAGCCTCCTTGACCCATCGGACGACGTCGACGTAATAGGCGAACGGCAGCTTGTGGTGCAGCCCGCCCACGATATGCAACTCGGTGGCCCCGCGTGCGCTGGCTTGTCGCGCGCGTTCGATGATCTGGTCACGATCCATGACATAGGCGCGGGCCTCGCCCAGGTCGGCCCGAAACGCGCAGAAGTCACACGTGTAGACGCACACGTTCGTGGGGTTGATGTGCGTGTTGACGTTGTAGTACGCGAAATTGCCGTTATAGCGCTCGCGCACCAAGTCGGCCATTGTGCCCAAGGCGAACAGGTCGTTCGAAGCCTCGAGCGCGAGCCCGTCCTCGAAACTAAGGCGTTTGCCGGCCTGGACTTTTTCGCGAATCGCTTCCAACCCGTTTTCTTCGCTCGGCATCGCTGTCGTGTCCTATAGCGCTCGGTCCGGCATCACGAGTCGCTGCGTGCATGCATTCGCGCTCCTAATGCACACCGTGTGAGCCATTTCTGTGATTTTAGTCGCGATTGAACGAATCATCAATCGCTGCTAATCGCGAAGGCGTTATGGACGGTTGCGGCGTTGGCTATCGACGGCCATGTTCGCGGAGCAAGGCGTCGGCCCATCGGGCGTCGTCACCGGTGAGGGGCGGATCCGGCTCGTTGCGATAGTCGATGTCGTCCGGGTACCGTCCTTCCTCGCAACAGTCATCCAGTATCGCCTGGAGATCGAGAGGAACGTAGGAATCCTCGGGCCGCAGAGGGATGGGGATGGCGGGTAGGCGTTCGCGCAGGGGAAGGCGATCGTATTCGAACTCAAAGGGCTTCCATGCCCGGCGGATGCAAACGGCGTAGGGCGTCGCGTGGCCTTCGGGGATCCGGTTGATCGGGACCATCAGGACGTGGCTACCGGTCCGGTTCAAGTTGATTTCGACCAGGCTAACGCCGCCTTGCCGGAGCTCTTCCTGCTTCTTGAAGTACAGGTCGCGACTCGGCCCCGGCACTTTGTTCGACGGGCTGAGGATCTCGATCACAGTGACGACGCGCCGACGCGACTTGAGTTCGATGATCTCGATGAAGCCCTGACGCTCGGGCTCGTCCTGTACCACGTGGACGACCAGCGGCTCGGCGACGGCAATGCCATTACTCAACCGAACGATGGGATCCTCGCGCCGCCGCGCTCCACGACACGGACGTCGGGTATGATTTTCCGGGAAAGCCCATCCGACGGCTCGCTGACGACCCGTTCGTCGACGCGTGCGATGAGGTCGGCGGGCAACTGCTTCTGGATCGCGGCGCGCACGCGGTTAATCATCGTATGATGAAGATCGCCCCAGAATTGCTCAAGGTAGGGGTCCATCCCGGGAAACGGGCTGCGCATGACCAGGAACTCCTACAGACAGCTAGAATCAATACCCAATTCTAGCATCGGCCACCGAAAGAGGCCATGTTTCCGGCCAAGCCTCGCGCGGTAGGCGGCCCGCAATTCAGGCGACGGCGTAACCGGTCTGAGGCCGAATTTCCGGGGGCCGGAATGCCAGGACGATCCGGTTCTTGGGGATTCCGGCGGCTTCGAGCTCATGGGCGATGCCGGTCTCGGTGCCGTCGCGCTGAATCCAGCACTTGCCGTCGATCAGGTCGATGTGGATGAGAGAGCCGTGGACGCGCTGTTTGTCCCAGCCGACGCTCATTAACAGGTAATGGTCTCGCGAGCGGTCGAATACGAGCTGACGTTCGATCTGCCCGTAGGCATAAGGGTATTTTGAATAGTCTGTCAGAACATGTTCGATGATCGAACGGTAGGAATCTAATGAGGTATCCATTCGACAATGACCTCCGAATCCGGATCGAAGACAAGCAGGCGAACTCGCTCGCGCTTCAATAACAACTGTCCAATCGGTTCCTGGAAAAGATCGTCGATGACCCGCTTGGGGATCGCCAAATAGAGGCGTCGGTCCGGCTCGCCTTCTTCGAGAATGTCGTGATACACGATGAACTGTCCGACGGCTTTCTCCAGGTCGTCAATGTCTGACGCCCCGGTGAAGCTCTTCACCTCAACGGCGATTTTCTGGCCTGCCTTGTCTGCAGACAGCAAGTGCTCGGCACCGAGGTCCACGAAGAAATCCTTGCTCCCCCATTTCAAGACCAATGGATCGTGCATAATCGTCCAACCGTCGGCAATCAAGGCCGACCTGACGACATCGTGATAGAAGTCTCGAGCCGGCATTCCCTGTCTCGGTTGGAATCCTCGGAATTCAACAATTCGGACGACCTCTTGATTCTAGAGTGCCTCATTTGCTTTGAGAAGGTCTGCGATCGCAGAGACAACGAGTGGTATGAGCCGACATTGATTGATGTCGACTCGACAAGAACTCGCCCAAGCGAATTACGCCCGGGCGCTTTGATAAATCGCCGGACGATAACGTGGCTTCGGGACTGGCTTGCCCTCGGCGTTCGCCGCCTCGATCCAGGCGGCCTTGGCTTTCTCGAGTTCCGTGAGCGCCTCAGATGGAGTACGACCGAACGCCGAACAGTAGTGCAGGTCGGGGATATCGGCAATGTATCCGTCGTCTTCCTGGCTATAGAAAATATTGATGTGATAATCTTTCATGACTCGTCGCCCAGAGTTAGGTTGTTTTCCTCGACGATTCGAAGAAATTGGCGGACTTGGTACGGCTTGGCTTTGCCGTCGACTTCTTGAAGGTTCAAGGGCTCGGCAACTTCATCGTGGATCAGAATGTGGTGGCTTCCGCTCGTCCGCGCGAGTCGGAATCCGAAAGCGTTTGCAAGCTGGAGGAAGTCATGGAACGGCAGATTCTTGGGGCCATTCAGCGCTTTCCGAAACAGCTTGTGCGGGTTCATGAAGATCTCGACGAAGGCACCTTGCGGGACCAGTCCGATTCTAGTGCCCGTCTGCCTTCTTGAGAAGCGCGGCGACCTCGGCCCAGAATGCCTGCCACTCTTTTCGCTCAGGCTCCGGTAGTCTAGCCAGTTCCTTCTCGTCGCGCACGCAGGCTAGGTCGCGGTGGTGGGTCAAGATGTCGAGGGACTTGCGGGCGAGGGCGAGTTTTTGGGGTGTCGCAACTGCGGAGCTTGCTTTGTCGACGGTTGCGGGGTCGAGGATTTTGCCACAAAACTCTCGCTCTGCACGCATCCATCGGAGAGCGTACGCTCGCCACCTGGCACGCACGGGATGGTCCAAAGAGAGCCCCTTCTCTTCTGCGTCCGGCCCGGTGCCGGCTTGGGCAGCCGCGATCGCTGCGCGAAGCCGTTGGCGGGACCTCACTTCGTCGGATAGCGCGAGCCCGGCCTTCGTCGCCTTTCCCAGAAAATCCATTAGTTCAAGGAAATTGCCTTGAATCGAGGCGTCGCTGGGATTGGCACGAAGCAGGCCCTCATATTCGACGAGCGCATCGTCCCATCTGCCGGCCCGCAGGAGGTCGACGGCGAGGTTGTGTTGCGGCACCATCCACCTTTTGCCTAGCCGGATCGCCTCCCGATATTGGGCGATGGCTTCATCCGGATTCCCATTCACGAATAAGGCGTGAGCAAGACGGAGATGATAAATGCCCGTGCCCGGTCTATTGCGCGTCGCTGCACGATAGTGTGTGATAGCTTCTTTGAGCTCAACGGCCGCCGTCATTGGGTGATCGTGAGCAATCTCTAACTGCTCTCCACCGCACCTCAGTAAGTGTTCACCGAGCTCGTAATGGGCCGCAGCATTCTGTGGGCGAAGTGCGACCGCGGCCGTGCTGAAACGGATGTTGCCCCAGGTGCCCAATTCGTAGCAGAGTCCAAAGTCGTCGGGATGCAACTCCCATGCTGGTCTGAGTACTCGGTCTATAACCTCGGCTCCCAGATAGTCTCCTAGGTGCGTTGACAGAATTAGCAAGCTGCGTGCCGGCTGTCCTGCAAGAACCTGTTCGTCGATGGCGAGTCGAGCTAGTCCGTCCGCGTCTTCCGCCTCCACCAGCTTTCGAAGCTTGTCGCGCCAAGGGTCTGGGTCGGCGCCGCGAGCTGACGCGAGGAGCCGTTTCCAAGAGTCCCCGCTTCTTCCCTTTGGGAAGTACTGACGTATTACCGCCCATTCGTCGAGGTAATAAGCTAGCTCCGAGGCGTTGGATCGCAGTGCCAAGAGTCGACCAGTCTCCTCGGGATCGAGCCGGTCCGGATCGATGCCAAACTCTTTGAAGGCCATGGAATAGGCGGTGTCCGTGGTGTCTCCGTCGTCCTCATCGTGTAACGCGTCGAGTCGAACGCTCTCCAATCTGTCGAGAAACTGCCGATCTCTCGCCAACTCGAGCGCACGGTGGGTCGCGTCGGACTGCTCGGTCCTGATGAGTAATACCAGGTTCGCGACTCGATTCTTGAGATCCGCATCCGCTTCGCCAGCGACCATGAGCGCATTTGCTTTTTCAGCCGCTCGCTGTGCCTCGAACCACTTGGAAAGGTCACCGATGCCTGCCGCTCTCGCTTGACCCCGCAGTTGGTTCGCCTCGTCAACTGCCTGGGAAACATTTCGCTCGGTGGCCGCGCGGCGCGACGCGTGCTGCTGGGCCAGATAGCCCCAGACGCCCGCTGCAAGAAGGATCAAACCCATCGCCGTCGCCGCCAGCGCCACGGTCAACCTCAACCGATCCCGCTCAACCCGAGCGCGCTTGGTTGCCTCCTCAGCACGTGCCTTCTCCTCCGCACGCGCGATCTCGGCAAGTCTCAACCGTTCCTGCACGCCCGCTTGATGAGCATTGATCCGCGCCGCCACCTCGCCGGCGTGGCGCGGACGGTCTTCTAGCTCCGAGGATAGGCAGTCCTTGGCCAGTGCGATCAGCTCCGAATCACCGCCGCGTGCATCCAGGCGATCGAGCGTCTCTTTCAACTCGCCCCGCGACGCCTTCCGCTGAATCTCACCCGATGAACGGCCCGTGAATGCCGGCTCGCCGGTCAAGATCTCGCACAGGATTGACCCCAACGCGAAGACGTCGCACCGCTCGTCCAGCCGTTCCACCTCGCCGCGCGCCTGCTCCGGCGCCATGTACGACGGCGTGCCCATCACGCTGCCGGCCCTCGACAGGTCCGAGTCGGATTCACCGCCGCTCCGGGCGGTGGCAATCACCGTTTCACGCTCGCGCGTCTTGCCGGCAGTTGCATCATCGGCCGCGCCTCCCTGCGGCAAGACCTTCGCCAGCCCCCAATCCATCACCTGCACTTCGCCAAACGAGCCGACCATGATGTTCGACGGCTTCAAATCGCGGTGAATCACGCCCCGGGCGTGCGCGTACGCAATCGTCTGGCACACCGCCTCGAAGATCGCGAGAAATCGCGCAACGTCGTGCGCCCGGTCCGAGCGCTCGTCCTGCAGATTCGAGAGCGTTCGACCTTTGACCAGCTTCATCGCGAAATACGGGCGTTGGTCCGCGAACGCGCCCAGCTCGTAAATCGGCACGATCCCCGGATGCTGTAACTGACCACCGATCTGGGCTTCCTCGATAAAACGGCGAATCAGCTCGGGCTTGCCGCGATGCGAATCGAGCAGCACCTTGATTGCCACGTCACGTCCCAGATCAGGGTCACGGCCCTTCAGAACCGCCCCCATCCCACCACGTGCGATCTCGCCCAGAAGCTGCAACCGGCCAGCGCCCGCGCCGAGCGCGGGCATTTCGGGCGAGCCCGGCTGGACTAGCGGCCCAGGCGCGCTATCCAGCTCGGAATCACGAAGCAACACTCGCGGCAGTCCGCCGAGCGACCTGTCCAGCGTGGCCAGGGCGCTCGCCGCTGGAGCCACAGTCAAACTCATGGCTGGCGCGGTATCGCCGGAGGACGCACTAATCCCGGCCAGCCCCTGTCGAAGAAGGCACACCGGGCAGAGCCCGCTCAACGCCCTGTCCGGTAGCACGTTTCCGCAACCGCGACACTCGCCACTCATGCTCGATCCTCCCGAAAGGGTGATGCTCTCTACCCCTGGAAGAAGGAAAACTCGACAGGTGTTACAAGAAAACAAAAACCATCAGCCCCCGGCAAGCGCCGCCAGCAATTCGGCGATCTCGGCGTCGACGGCCGACGGGTCAGCCGTCGTGCGGCCAACCTCTTCACGGAGTCGCTCTCGGTAGCGGACGCGCAGCCGATGCGCCGCCACGCGCACGGCCCCATCGTTCATTCCCAGCTCGGACGCAATCGCGGGATAAGACGGTGCCAGGGCGTCGCCCTGCAAGACCGGCCTCAGCAACGCGAACAACTCGGCCTTGCCCGCTTGTACGGACTCGGCCTCGAGCCGCTCCATCACGCGCTCGAGCAGCGTCAACGCCCACTGCCGCTCGAAGATGCGCTCGGGTGTGACCTGAGTCGCATGTTCGCGCCGAAACCGGCTTTCCGCGTCGAGCCGGTCAATGCACACGATCTTCACCTCGCCGCCGCGCTTGGCGGCGCGATCGTGGTCGCGCTGGTTTGCCAGATAATGCTCGCAGGCGGCTCGTAGAAACGATCGGAATCTCCCTTTCGAGGGGTCGAGGTTCGCCAGATCGCCGCGGCTCAAGAGGTCGGCAAGGAAGCCTTGAACGACATCCTCGGCGTCATGCGGCGACTGGCCCCGGCTGCGCACGAAAGCGTAAAGTGGAAACCAGTAGTTCCGGCACAATTCCTCAAGTGCAGTCCGCGACGAGGACGCCACAGGATCACTCGCCGCGACAACGCGGCTCCAGTGCGTCGTCGGAAAACGCGCGGCCGTGGGGCGGTCCTGAACAGAATCCGACATCAAGCCATCCTCCGATTCCGCAGCCATCCTATCGGTGCCGAACGACGATATCGACCACCGACACAACCAGCAGCCCCACGCTGATCACCACATTCACGTTGAAGAACGCAATGTTGACCCGCGTCAGATCATCCGGGCGAATGAGCGCGTGCTCGTAAACAAGGAGTGCCCCCACCGCCACCACTCCGAGGAAATAAATCCAGCCCAGCGGATAGATCAGTCCCAGCCCAAGGAGCGGTAGCATCATAGCCGAATGACACACGCCCGCCACTCCCAGCGCTCGAGGCACACCCAGGGCTCTGGGGATACTGTGCAGCTTCGCCGAGCGGTCGAAATCCACATCCTGGCACGCGTAAATGATGTCGAACCCGGAAACCCACAGCAGCACGGCCAACCCGAGCAGCACCGGCGGCCACGCGATGCTCCCCCTCAGTGCTATCCACGCCGCTGCCGGCGCCATGGAGAGCGAAAGCCCCAGCCAGAAATGCGCCAGGCTCGTGAATCGCTTGCTGTATGAGTATCCCAGGAGCCAGAGCAGCACCGGACCACAAAGATAAAGCGGCCACCGATTGGGCAGAAAGAGCAGGGTGCACGCGACGAACGCCATGCTGCTCACAACCGTGAAGATCGCCACTTCCGCGACGCCCAGCCGGCCCGCTGGAAGATGCCGGGCCGCCGTGCGAGGATTCCTCGCATCGAACCGCCGATCGACCAGACGATTGAATGCCATCGCCGCCGTTCGCGCCGAAGCCATGCAAAGCAGAATGCCCGCCCCGTCCCGCAGACGCCCGTGCCAGCCATCCCAATCGTGAGCCGCCAGCACCGCCCCCAGGAGCGCAAACGGCAGCGCGAAAAGCGTGTGGCTGAACTTGACGAGATCGAGATATTCGCGAAGTCGTTTCATTGGGCGATTCTTCGTCCCGGAAATACGAGCCGACTGCTCGTTCAACTCGAATCAGAGATACGCGCTACTCTTGAAGAATGCCACAGTGTGAACGGCCAGGATGGGCAGTGTCAAAGCGACCGAAGTCGAAGCCGAAAAGTAGCGACGGGTCGCATCGTATATAGCGCGACTAAGTACCGAAAGCCCAGCGACCAGGCAGAGCGCCGTCGCACACAGGTAATTGCCCAGGGAGACCGACTGACTCGCCTGAGGCGCGAGTTCCGACCCCCCGTAAACCAGAAGATACGCAAACGGAACCGAAAGCTCGGCGAGCCACCAGCCGAGCAGAATACGAACCCATCCGGGGGAGAACACGAACAGCCATGCGATTGCCTTCGTGATTTGTGGGAACAAGAAACGCTGGGCTTCCTTGGAGTTGATTGGCTGATTCGTCGAGGACGGTGAGCCTCCGGCCTGCGGGGACACCAGATTGACCCAAACGAACACAAGAATGAAGCAGCCCGCTGCTGTCTTCAAAACGTAGCTCGGCCAGGGCTCCCTCGGTATCGATGACCAGTCGAAGTTGAGCCATCGATCTGGCTCGCTCCAAGGATAGATCGGCGCGACGGGCGCAAGAGAACTGGCATCAAAACCCCAGAGCCATTTGCATTGGACCAAGTACAGAACTCCGAAGATAGACGCGACGGACCCTCCGAGCCAGCAAAGCGATCGCCTCCAGCCGGGAGGAGGACCGAAGATGGAGCCTATGGCCCACCTCCAGGCCGCGCCAGCGACGAACAACATCGGATGCGTCGAGCGCTCCGGATTTCGAAGGCCGAAGCGCCCCCCGGTCGTGACGGCCGCGACTGACCGGAGCAAAAGAAGCGTCACCAGCCCCAGAATCCCGCCAACAGCAAACCCGACGAGCGACGCGACGAGAATGTACGTCGCCCAGAGCGAAAACCATCGCCTGCTCACACTGGCGAACACCAATGCAAACGCCGCGACGATTCCCATCACATCGATCAAATTGAGTCGCCACACCCTCGTAGCGGACATGTCGCTACCTCAGCTTCAATTGGCGTCCCGCCGAATGTGAACACGGAGACATCCTTCCGAGCGCGGATACGCGGCTGACGAACTAAATATCGGGGGCCACCTCACCGTGATCAGGCCCTCGGACGTCAGATCGATCGGGTCTGTGCCGGGTTCTTCGACGGAGCAAAAGCCACCTGCGGGATTGTAAAGAACTTGCTGCGGACGCGGCATGAAAGCGTCGGTCGCTTGCGGGTGTCGGCGATCATTGTGAATGAATCGCCTCGCAAGATGCTTCGCAAAAAAGGCCGGCACGTCGTCCTTACACGCCGCAAGAATCGTGATCGCCATCACTCCACAGACGACCCGCAGCAACAACGGTCGAACAACCGCGACAAACTGGTCTTCTTGGCCCCGCTCGAGAGAATTGACGCTCCCACGAGCGCTCGGCCCGCATTCGGTGCCGCCGGGATCCATAACATCGCTCCTTTCAAACTCGACCAGACCTATCCTAATCCGACCGGGCGTCATCGCACACCCACCGGATGCCGATTTGCGGTCGGTTTGGTCCGCAGAAGCCGCAACTCGATTTTTCTTGACAGCCCGTTGACAACCAGTGGCGACCCGTCTACTATATCCACCGTGGTTATATCCACAGTGGATTGTTGAATGGCAACCAAGGCACCAGAGGAGTCATTCGATCCCACCGAGCTCTTGCCGCTGACGCCGGCCGTCTTTCACATTCTGCTGGCTTTGAGCGGCGGCCAGCGCCACGGCTACGGGATCATGCAAGACGTCGACCGGCTCTCGGCCGGTCAATTGCACCTTGGGCCGGGCACGTTGTACCGCTCGATTCAAAGAATGCTCATCGACGGCCTGATCGAGGAGCTGACGGACTCAGAGTCAGGCGCGCAAGACGACGAGCGCAGACGCAATTACCAGTTGACGGAATTCGGCCTGAAAGTCGCTCGTGCTGAGGTCTCCAGGCTCAAGCAACTGATCGACGAAGCACGCCGCCGAGGCTTGCTGAGCTAACCGCGGAGAAAACACATGTCCAGCCACACGAAAGCTCTTGAAGATTTCCACACGATCACACTCCACTTGACCGTCCGCGGCGTTGACGCCGCGGTGAAGTTCTACGAAAAGGCCTTCGGGGCTTCCGAACTTTATCGGAACCTGGCGCCCGACGGCAAGTCGGTCATGCACGTCGAGCTCTTGCTCGGTGATTCACGGTTCTTCCTCCACGACGAGTTCCCCGACCTCGGACAAGTTTCTCCACTCGGCGTCGCCTGCACCGGCGTGGTCCTTCACCTCTACGTCGAAGACGTCGATGCCCTCTATCAAAAGGCCGTCGACTCAGGCGTCACGGTTGTCATGCCCTTGCAAGACTGTTTCTGGGGAGATCGCTACGCCATCGTCGTCGACCCCTTCGGCCATCGCTGGTCGATGGCCACCCGAATCGAAGACCTCTCGCCGCGCCAGCTCAAAGAACGGGCCGTCGAGTGGAGCAGCCGGCAAACCGGCCGGGACGCTGAGCCCGATGCATGAGCTACCGATCTGCATTTTTCTTGATGGCCCATGGCATCCCACATCGAGGATCGCACCCCGGAACAGATGAAGAAGGCGGCCGACGAAATGTTCGGTAACAAACAGTGAGCTTCAACAAATGAAAGGACCCTATCGATGAGTGTTGTGATGAGGTGGCTTCTAGCGTGCATCACGTCCGGCCTGATCATCTTGCCCGCAGCCGGCTTCGCCCAGGAAGAAAAGAGGCAAAATGAGGGCCCGCAGCCGGACCTACCGGGCCCAGTACACAAGCGGCTCGGCGAGCTCGCGGGGTCATGGAGCGTTTCGGTCAAGTACATACTCGGAGACAAGCAGCAAGAAGGAAAGGCAACCTGCGAAGCGAAGCTGATTCTCGGCGATCGTTTCCTGCAGCAAGAATACTCCAGCAAGTTCCAGGGTCAGCCGTTCCATGTGCTTCAGATCCTCGGTTACGACAATGCCAGGAAAAAATCGATCGAGATCATGCTCGACACCATGGGTACCAGCGTCCTGCACAACGAGGGCACGGTCTCCGACGACGGCAAAGTCTTCACCAACTCGAGTGAGCCACTCGATCCCCGGACCGGAAAACCCTACAAGCTGCGCACCGTCACCACCATCATCGACCACGACAACTTCACCCTGGAGTGGTTCCGGGTTGACGACGCTGGGAAGGCTGCCAAGGTCGTCTCGATGTCTCACACGCGAAAAAAGAAAGATCAGTGAGTGGTCATCTGCGGGCTCGACACCGGTTTGCGTGCGTGCCCGTCTTGTCGTTGCATTGCAATGACAAGCCGGTCCCCCAGCGGCGGGCACAGCCGCACGAGGAAGCCCAGGATCCGGAACGGCCACACGAAGTGCTTCGGGATCGAGAGCCGCCGCCGCGGGTGGTCGAGTAACCTCACCACCCGGCGGGCGACCAGCTCGACGCTTGCACTCATCCACGGAGCCGCGTTATCGAGGATCGGGTGCGTCTGCTCCCCAGCGGCCACCCTCGACTCGACCGCCGCCATGAACTCGGTCTTGAACGGCCCCGGCTCGACCAGACAGACCTTCACGCCGCGCGTCGCCAGCTCACGCCGCAACGCGTCGTTCCAGTAGGCGAGCCCCGCTTTGGTCGCGCCGTAGGCGCCTAAGGCCGAGTTCGCAACGCACGTGATTGCCGAGCCGATGTTGATGATCATCCCTTTTCGTTCAACAAGCGAGGGCAGGCAGAGTCGCGTCAGTAAAAGGGGGGCCGTCAAGTTGACGGTGAGCTGCGTCGCGATGAGCCCGGGCTCGGCGTCTTCGAACAGCGTCGGCAGGCCGAGGCCGGCGTTGTTGATGAGAACGTCAAGCCCTCCGAATCGGCGCAATGTCTCGTCCGTGAGTCGCGCGGCAAACCCCGGATCGGCAAGGTCGCCGGCAACCGTCAGGATCTGAAGCCCAGGTTGAATGTTCGAAAGCTCACGCGAAAGCTCGTCCAGCCGGTCGCCGCGGCGCGCGGAGAGGACCAGAGCGCCGGCCTTTTTCTGCTGCACCAGTTCCAGCGCCAGCGCTGCCCCCAGCCCGGCCGATGCGCCGGTGATCAAGACCACCCCGCCCGGTCGGGCCGTTTGCGCGCCCTCACCGATCGTCATGGGCTCAATCTCCGACGAACGGGTCTCGTTCCGTTTCTTCGATGTCGAACGCGGCATCCCTTTGATGGGTTGTGGAATCTCGCTGCGTCTCCTCGAGCGGGTCGGCGGCTGATCGCACGCCCCAGCGCGGCACCAGCGCATTTTGAATTCCGATCTGATCGCAAATGCGGGCGACCACGAACTCGATGAGATCGCGAATCTGCCGCGGCCGGTGATACCAACCCGGCATCGCCGGTAGCACGATGGCGCCCGCCCGAGTGACTTTCACCATGTTTTCGAGATGGATCAGGCTCAGCGGAGTCTCGCGCGGGACCAAAATCAGCTTGCGCCGCTCCTTGAGATGGACATCGGCGGCGCGCGTGATCAGGTTCGACGTCGTTCCGGCGGCGATCGCGGCCAGCGTGCTCATGCTGCACGGAACGATGACCATGGCCGCCGTCGGAAACGATCCGCTCGCGATCGGGGCGTTGAAATCCTGGTAATGATGATACACCAGACGGCCCGGCGCAACTCCCGCGAACGTGGGGTTGAACGAATCGAGCGAAACATCCAATCCCAGCTCCTCGTGGAGCACTTGAACCGCGCTGTTGCTCACCGTGAGATGAATCGTTCGCTCGAATCGGCTGAGAACTTGAAGGAGCCGCACGGCATAAGGCGCGCCGCTGGCGCCGGTCATCGCAACCACCAGGTCGAGAGAGCGCGGAGGGCCCGCGGAGTTCATCGCATGGTGTCCTTGGCTGAGGTTGAGCCTGGAAGTATGGGTTTGGTCCCGACGTACAGCGTGGCGATTCCCCGTGTGAGACGGTGTTGCTCGAGTTCGGTCAATCCCCGTTGGCCCAGCAGATCGAGCATCGCCTGGCCGTCCGGGAAAGCCAGCACGCTTTCCGGCAAGTAATCGTACGCGCGATCGGAATTCGGGGAGATCGCCTGGCCGATGCGTGGCAACACGTGCCGGAAGAAACTCAGATAGAGCCGGCCCAGCACGGCGCCGCGTGGCCGCGAAAACTCGAGGATCGCAACCTTACCGCCGGGGCGGGCAACGCGAATGAGTTCATCAACGCCACGCGTCGTGTCCCCAATGTTGCGCAATCCAAACGCCACACTCACGATGCCGAACGTATCGCTCGGCAGAGGCAACCGTTGGGCGTCGCTCTCGATGAGCGTGATCCGTGAGTTCGCCCCCGCCTTTCCCACCTTCTCACGCCCCAGAACCAGCATCTCACGACAAAAATCGGCGGCGACGATCCGCGAGCGTCCACCGGCCGCGCGGTCATAAGCCAGAGCCAGATCCGCCGTGCCGGTGCAGCAATCCAGGATCAGCGCCCCTGGCTCCGGAGCGGCGACGCGCGTGGTGAAGGTTCGCCACGATCGATCGATGTTCAAGCTGAGTAAGTGGTTGAGGAAGTCGTATCGCCGCGCAATCGACCGAAACATTCGGCGCACCCGCGCCCCGACTTGTCCAGTCGATCGCGCGCATCAATCGGGCTCTCACCCCGATTCTCGGTGGTCGTTTCCACGGGCATGATCATGGAACTTGGCCCGTCATGTGGTCCGCTCCGATGGGTCGGCGTTGACGCTCAACCGTTTTCTCGTGATTATTGTCGACCACCCGGCGCGTGGCGACAAGTCGCGCGGCATGGATTTCCACCGATGACGCCACCTCTGGCGCCTCGTATCGCCGTTCCGTCGCGCAGCAAGGATGCATGAAATGCCGCTCAGACGCGCGCTCTGGCTCTTGATTGTCGCTTCAGCCCTGCTACGGCTTTTCACAGCCTGCTCCCTTGGTCTGGGAAATGACGAAGCATACCACTGGCTGTACGCCAGGCACGTGGCATTGAGCTATTATGACCACCCGCCGATGATGGCCTGGATCGAGTTGCTTGGCCTGAGTCTCCCCGGTGCGGGAGCCTCCGCGTGGGCAATCCGGATCGGTTTCATCGCCATGTTCGCCGGTTCAACCTACCTCCTCGCCAGGCTGACGGCGCGCTTCTACGGCGAGCGAGCCGGCTTTCTCGCGGCCCTGGCCCTGAACCTGACCGGCTATTACGGCCTGGCCGCCTCCACATTCGCCCTTCCGGACGGCCCACTCCTCTTCTTCTGGCTCCTCAGCCTCGACCGGATGGCCGTAGCCCTTGAAGGAGGCGCCAACCCATCCCTTTTCCCCCCGTTAGACGGGACCGACCCATCCCTTTCCTCCCCTTCAGAAGGGGGGGCCAGGGGGGGTGTCCCCGATCGCCTCCCATCACTCCCCTGGCTCTCGGTCGGTGTGGCCTGGGGCGGCGCAATGCTGAGCAAATACCACGGCATCTTCCTCCCAATAGGCACTTTGCTTTACGTACTCCTCCATCGCCCTGCCCGCCGCTGGCTGGCTCAACCCGGCCCCTACCTGGCCGCACTCGTCGCACTCGCCGCGTTCAGCCTGGTGATCATTTGGAACGCGACCCACGGCTGGGCATCGTTCCTCTTTCAGGGCGGGCGTGCCGTCGGAAGCACGACGATCCACCCGGAAGGTCTGCTCAGAGCCCTCCTGGGCCAGGCGATGTACTTGTTCCCATGGATCTGGCTGCCATTGGTCATCCTTCTCGTCGTCGGCTGCCGGAACTGGCGGCACGCAGGTCCGCACGAGCGACTCCTACTTGTCCTGTCCGTACCCCCGCTCGCGGTTTTCACGCTCGTGGCATGTTTTCGGCCGGTTTTGCCGCATTGGGGGTTGATTGGCCTGGTTTCTCTCTTCCCGCTTTTGGGCCGCAACTGGTCGAAAAGGCTGGACGCCCGCCCGCGGCGAACCAGACGATATCTCATCATCTGCGCCGGATTTTCGGTCGTGTTCCTGGCGTTCACGATCACCGAGTATCACTATGGTATGCTCCAGCGCGGTCGCGACGGCCATCACGGCCTGATCGACGCGTCCCACGACCCGACGCTCGACCTCTTCGGCTGGGACCAGGTCGCCGATGAGATTCAAAAACGCCGATTAGTCGAGGACCCGGAAACCTTTCTCTTCACCCATTTCTGGTATCAAAGCGCCCAGCTCGCTCACGCAATCGGCCGCGAACACCCGGTTCTGTGCTACAACACCGACGACCCCCGTGGATTTGCATTCTGGAGCAAACCCGATGACTGGGTCGATCATGATGGAATCCTCGTCGTCGTCGGCGAGCACGAGGCGTGGGCTCGTTACTACCGGCGGTGGTTCTCTCGCGTCGAGTTGGTCTCGGATTTCTGGGTAGAGCGGTCTGGCAAACCGGTGCGGCGGATCGGTATTTACCAATGTTTCCGCCAGCGTCTGCCATATCCGTTTACTCGGGACAGCGAGACCCGCCTTGCCCGCACCAGCCCGGAATGATCCGCAGCAGTCAGAGCCGCGGCGCGGTTGCTGCTTCCTGACGTTCATTTCGTCATCGACACTCACGCGGATCGCCGATTCACGTCCCGTCGGCAATGCGGCTGACGAAGTCGCTCTCCGGGGCCCGTGCTTGCTTTCGCATGGAACGCCCGGCACAAACGATCTGCACCTAAAACTCAATTCATCCAAGGACGGTGAGATGCAAAACGGACTGAGCGCGCCGAGGCGGGCGCGAAAGGCGTTGCTAGAGGCCCAGCAGCTTGAGGTTCGCCAGCTCATGACGGTCACGTTCGGGAACACCCTATACACCGCGAACGGCCAGTTGGGCCCTGCCACCGTCACGCTCGAGGACTTTGTGGCTTCTCCTGTCCCCGGATCGGTCACAGCGACTCAAGGCGCCGATGTGGCGTACGTGTCGACCGCCGGCGGGACGGCGGTCGCCGGAGTCGACTACACTCCGGTGAACGATGCCGTCACATTTCCAGCGGGACAGAGCTTCCAGACCATTCAAATCCCGGTGTTGCCGGCGCCGGCCTCCGACGGAACGCGGGTCCTGGATCTGGACGTCTCGTCGGCACCGGGCGGGGCGCCGACATCGGAGGCATTCCTTGTCATCACTCATAGCTCGGACACCACCCCTCCGCAGATCATCGCAAGCCGGGCGCTCACCAAGGGACCGAACATTACCGGATTCGTGCTGACCTTCAGCAAGGACATGGCCCCCGGCCCCGTTCAGGATGTCAGCAATTACTCCGTCGTGAACCCCCGTGGGTATCGCCGCGTGAAAGGCAAGGAATGGCTCACCGGCGCGACGGTGCCGCTGGGCTCGGCCGTGTATGACTCAACGACTCACTCCGTCACGCTCACGCTGGCCCATCGCATCAAGAAATACCCGCTGATCACGATCACCGACGCTCCCCTCGAGGAGGAAACGAACGCTGTCGGCGAGAGCGCAGCGACAGCGACTGCGCCCTTGCCGGCGATCTCGCCGATCACCGATACCACCGGCAACCCCATCACCGGTCCTTCAGACCCCTCATCCGAGGGTCACTTCTTCGTCACGGTCGGCGTCACTAAAATGGGGAAGAAAATCGCCTAGATCGCAGCGACCGAAGAAGAATCAGTGCCTGTAGGCGTCTGACCGAACATCGGTCGGAAAGCCCTTGCATCCAGCCGCAGGCTGCTGTTCGGCGCGGGTCTCCCGACCCCGCCGAACGGCTCGGCTGAGCACTCCTGGTCGGCCAAGCGGCTCAGCGAGTCCTTGCAAGCACCCCCACGGGGACTCGAACCCCGGTCCCTTGGCTGAGAACCAAGTATCCTAGGCCGCTAGACGATGGGGGCAGCGCGTACAAGTGTATCACAACTCCGCGCGGCCAAGTCAAGCGGCTCACGCCGCGGACGTCACCACGGGCGTCACACCACTCCGATATGACGAGAAATGCAAGCCGCGTTTGGCACGTGAAGACCAGACGTGGGCCGACCAGCAGTTGGCCGCCTTCCGCGCCGCCCACCCCGAATTCTTCGCTCGCAACGACGCTCAGTGACCGTTCCGGACGCACTCACGCCCGGTCACGAGAAGATCTCGCTGACCTCCAGGTGCCCGACCACGTGCCCATCCAGCTCCACAGGTACACGGTCGCCCTCGCGAAACACGAGCGGTGTGCCCGCGTAGGTCGCCAGGTCACCCTGGCCGACAGGCCCCGAAAACACCTCCACCGTTCGTCCCTCGATGCTCACGATCCAATACACCGGGATCTTGTTATGAGCATACCGCGGTAGCTTTCGACCGCGATCGCGCCGATAGGTCTTGTGCGACACCTCGACCAGCAGGGCCACGTCCGTACCCTTGAGCAATTCATCCTTGAGCACGTCAAAATTGCCCCGAAGTACCGCGACATCCGGCGATGGAACCCAGTCGTCCCCCATCTCGACGTCATCCTCTCGCGTGATGGTCCAGCGCGCTTTTTCAAGCAGGGCACTCAACAGCTCGAACAGCTTCCAAACGCAGTTGCGATGCAACGGGTCGCGGACCATGTAGTAAACCTCGCCATCGAGCAGCTCGACCTTGCGGTCCCCAAACCAGCCCTCCTCGGCGGCCTTCTGGAACTGCTCGGGGGTCCAGCGGAAGCGGTTCGACTTCCTCTTCGTTCGTTGAATCGTGCTCATTTTTCGAAAACGGTATCAGGAACGGAACAGGGAAACTCTTCAAATTACAATGTTAACACGGTTCGAGTTCCCAGGTAACTTCTCTCCCACCCCAACGCATGTCTCCTTTTTTCGACGTCGGGAAAATGGTGCCACCGAACCGATCAATGACAACTTTCTCCAGAAAACGCTCCCCACCGACTTGCCGCTCGCATTGCCTCGGGATAAGATACACCCAGTCGCGAGAGTATCGCGGCGCCTTTTGCCCCCGCCGGGGGCCGTTTGTGCGGGCCGATGGCCCGGAAGAAAGAAAGGAAAGTCCGATGACCCACGAGTTGTTGAAGCGCCTCTCCGCGCTTCGCGGAATCAACCCCCATCTCAATTCCGTGACCGATCAGGTCACCGAAATCGTCAGAAGCGTCGAGAAGACACTCGTCGACGAGCTCAAGATCGGCATCGATGCGAGCGTTTGGTTCATGAGCGAGCCCGGCGGCGAGCCGGGCGTCACCCGCGAGCACTACCTCGCCTTCAGTCGCGTGGGCTCCGCGGGTTACCGTATCAATGTGTGCATTGTGACCAATCGTCAAAACCCCGAACCGAGCACCGAGGCCGTCACATCGACGCGCCTCAATGAAGAACGAATCCTCTGGTCCTCATGCAGCCGCGAGTTGAAATTGAAGGCCTCGGAAAAGCTCCCGGCCCTGCTCGACATCATCATCAAGAACGCCGAGGCGCTGCTCAAGACCGCCAACGACACCGCCGCGACGATCCAAGAGATGCTCGGCGGCGAAACCGAGGCATCACCACCGCCCCGGGAAGAACCCGGCAAGCGATCTTTTTTCGGGCACTCAAGGCGCAGGTCCTACTCGGTCACCGACGCAAAGCGTGCTCACCGCCAGTACTTCCTCGATCTGGGCGTCTCCGAGGCCGCGCTCAGCTCGCTCTTGTCTGATGGATGGGTCGAAACCGGCCCCCGGAAGTTCGCCTGCCGCGACCACTCCGGCAGCGAGCGCTGCTCCGTGGCATTCGTCGATGACGAAGGCTCCGCCGAAGTCAACTTCCCCGACGGCGAGTCCGAATCCGTCTGCGTCGAGCAAGAGTGACGCGCACGTCGATCCAGGACCGAGGTCCTTCGCTTCCCCCGCCATTTCCTCGGTCCTGGAATTCGACCTGAACGAACGGTGGCGTTTCCAACCCACTACGTCATAAAGCTTTGTATCGTACCGATTTGCCCGTACCGGTCCGACGCGGCCTTTTCCGTACCCACACACGTCGTCATACTGGACGCCAATCCCTCCACCCGTTCCGAAAACCATTCAATTTGGGCTTTTCATCGCGGGCGATCCCTTTAGGCTGAGGACGTGAGAACCGGACAGAATGGACGGCAACCGATCACGGCCCGGCGAATCCACTCATGCCGATCATCAACTTACGCGGCCGCTCTTTCTTTTATGAGCAGGCGGGCAGCCACGGTGACCCGCTCGTGTTCTTGAGTGGCCTCGGGGGCGATCATCGGGCGTTCAACCGCCCTCAGCGCTACTTTGCGGCCAGATATCGCGCGATGGCTTTCGACTCCCGCGATGCCGGCCGCAGCGACCGGGCAGAGCCCGGCTACACGACCGGCGACATGGCAGACGACGTCGCGGATTGGCTCGCGGCCAAAAATGCGATCCCCGCACACGTCGTCGGTCAGTCGCTGGGCGGCCTGGTGGCTCAAGAGCTGGCGCTGCGCCACCCTCGCCTCGTGAAAAGCCTGATCCTGGTCTCGACACATGCCGGCTCCGACGCCTGGCGCAAAGCCGTCATCGCGTCGTGGGTCTGCCTCAGGCGCTCGGCCGCGAGCGGCGGGGAGTTCAGCCGGGCGGTGCTCCCCTGGCTTGTTGCCCCGGCCTTCTATCATCAGCCGGGCCAGATTCAGGGCCTGATTGAGTTCGCCGAGCGAAACCCATGGCCCCAGGATGCCGACGCGTTCGCGCGCCAGGCTGCCGCGGCGATCGAACACGACACGCGAGAACGCCTGGCGACGATTCAATCGCGCACGCTCGTGCTCGTCGGCGAGCTCGATCTGCTCAACCCGCCCCGCGTCGCGGCTGAGCTCGCGGAGCGCATCCCTGATGCCAGGCTCGTTGTCATTCCCGGCGTGGCGCACATGCCGCACGTCGAGGACCAGATGAAATTCCGCCTCGAGATCGAACAATTTCTGGAGCGCTCCGATGCCTGATTCGATCGGAGACAACTCTCGCAAGAACGTGCGGAGAAATGACGGATGAGGTTCCCTCGGTCGAGCGGCGTCTTGTTGCATCCAACGAGCTTGCCGGGCCGTCACGGCATCGGCAACCTCGGTGAGGAAGCCCACGCTTTTGTCCGGTTCCTCGCCGGAACCGGCCAGCGCTGGTGGCAGATGTTGCCCCTGGGTCCGACTGGCTACGGTAACTCGCCCTATCAGTCGCATTCATCGTTCGCCGGTAATGCGCTTTTGATCGACCTGGATGACCTGGTCTCCCGGAAGTGGCTCGCGGCCGAGGATTGCACGGACGATCCGTCATTGCCCGAAGATCGGGTCGACTTCGACGCCGTACGCCGCGGAAGGAGCACTTGCTGCGCCGGGCGCATGAGACTTGGAAGAAACTTGGCGACGACTCTCGGTTCCAGGAATTCGTGGCAGCCAGCCACGCCTGGCTCGACGATTACGCCTTGTACGAAGCCCTCAAGGACGCGCACGGACGCCAAGCCTGGTCTGAGTGGGAGCACGAGCTCGTCGCTCGCGACCAAACAGCCCTCGCACTCTGGCGCGATCGCTTGAAAGACGGGGTCAGCTACCATTCGTTCGTGCAGTACGCCTTCGAGCTCCAGTGGCAAGCGCTCCGGGCCGCTTGCCGCGAGCATGGCATCAAGTTGATGGGCGACGTGCCCATCTTCGTGGCGCATGACAGTGCCGACGTCTGGGCGCGGCCCGAGCTGTTCTACCTCGATGAGCGCGGCCGGCCGCTGGTCGTCGCCGGTGTACCTCCTGACTATTTCAGCGAGACGGGCCAGCTCTGGGGAAACCCGCTTTACAAGTGGGAGGTCCACGCCGCCGAGGATTACGCCTGGTGGGTTTCGCGGCTTTCGTCTCTGCTCTCCCGCGTCGACGTTGTGCGCATCGACCATTTCCGCGGCTTCGAGGCCTACTGGGAAATCCCGGCGGGCTCAGCCACGGCCGCTCCGGGCCGCTGGGTGCCCGGGCCCGGGAATCACTTCTTCGAGGCGCTCCGGCGAAAGCTCGGCTCACTTCCTCTGGTGGCCGAAGACCTGGGCGTCATCACTCCGGCCGTCGAAGCCCTGCGAGACGACTTCGGCCTGCCCGGTATGCGCGTCCTCCAGTTTGGCTTCGGGCCCGATCAGGGCGCCGACAAGGCCCTGCCGCATCGCCACGTGCCGCACTGCGTCGTCTACACGGGCACGCATGACAACGACACAACGAAAGGCTGGTTCACCTCGACCGAGGTCGCGACCACGCAGTCCCCGCAGGAAATCGCAACCGAGAGAGCGTTCGCCTTGCGCTATCTGAACTCGAATGGAGCCGAGATCCACTGGGACATGATCCGCCTGGCGTTCCAGTCGGTCGCCGACACCGCCATCAGCCCCTTGCAGGATATCCTGGGGCTTGATTCACAAGCCCGCATGAACACGCCCGGAAAACCGGAGGGGAACTGGACCTGGCGGTTCACGAAGAGCCAGATCGACGCCCGCGCGCGGTACACCCTCGCCGAGCTGACGGCCATCTACAGCCGCTGGAACGGGGTGATCCCCGAAGGTCAGGACCCAAGGAAGAACAGCAGGCTCGCCGGGCAAACCACGCGCCGGGCGCCTCGCCTTCCTGAAATAACGTCAAGTGTTCCCTTGAATATAGGAGAGCAAGTGCTGATTTTCGGCATGGACCTTGTCGTACATGACCTTGATGACGTCTCCGACGGAGATCACGCCGACGAGCTGTTCGTTGCTCAAGACGGGAACTTTCGCGATATGCCGCTCGCTCATTTTGCCCATCACGTCGTTGACGTCGTCTTCCTGCGAGCAAGTGATCGGCCGGGCGGTCATCACCTCGGCCACCCGCAGCCGCCCGAACCCTTCACCCCGGCTGTGAATCACGCGCAAGACGTCACGCTCGCTGAAGACGCCCACCAGGCTTCCGCTCTGGTCGACCACGGGCAGCGACCCGATGTTGTTCTGAACGAGCTTGGCGACCGCTTCGCTGACGGTTGCCTCGGAATCAATCGAAATGATCCGGCGGCCTTTGGATTCAAGGACGTGTCGAACCAGCATGAGGTACCTCCCGGCTACGGAGCGTGCGAGCGCAGCCTTCGACCCGAGAGTCCATCGACCGACGCTCTCGAACTGACTGAGCGATGTGGGACGTTAAGTTATACTGACATGATCGATACGGGCTTGCAAATCAAATCTGGCACAAAATGCTAGGAGTTCGTTGTCAGTTGACGGTTGTCAATTATGACCGGTCGAAGGACCTCAGGTAAGTCATGGAAGACACGCGATCGATCGAAAACGGACGCGCGCTGCCGTACACGGCCGCAATGGTCCTGCTCCTGTTCTTCACGTTCCTGGTGCGCGCTCTCCACCCTGACCAGCCACTGGTCGAAAACTACGTTGGCCGCCAGATTCCAACCGCCATGGTGGCGCGAAACCTCGACCGCGGCTCGGGCTTCTTCCGGCCTCAGCTCGAGACCGCTCCGTTTCCGAATTATTTCGTTGTCGAGCCGCCGATCTACGAGCTGCTCGTCGTTGGTCTCAAACGATTGACATCGCTTGAATTGCCACAGGCAGGGCGGCTCGTCTCCGCCTTGTTCTCGGCGATGGCGGCGTGGGGTCTTTATTGGCTCGTGCGGAATCGCGAGGGCGCGCGCCTGGCGCTCCTGGCTGTTTTCATCTTTTCCGTCTTACCGCTCACCATCAGGTACGGGCGCGCTTTCCAGCCGGACGCGGCAATGCTCGGCGCGACGGTCGCCGGCCTCGCCTGCTGGGACCATTCGCTCCGGACCCGCAGCGCGTCCTGGCGCGTCGCCGGCTGGTGCTTGCTCGCGGCTGGCTTTGCGATCAAGATCACGTCCGCGTTCCTCCTCGTTCCCCTCCTGTTCATCATCTTCCACCACGGCCGGCGCCGTGATCTCGTCGCCGCGTTCGCGACGTTGCTTCCGGCGTTGCTCTGGTACGGATGGGCCAATCACCTGATTGCGCAGGGAACCGGCTCGCACGCCGCCGCCGACAACCGCTCGATCTGGCTGGCGCTGCTGGGCCCGAAAGCAATTTTCAACCCGGCAACGATCAAGGTGGTCGGCTCATCACTGCTCGTCCGCGCGTTCACCCCTCTCGGCGCCGGCCTGGCTCTGCTCGGGTTCTGGAAGCGGAGACAGAAGGGCGCTTTATCGCTTGCTCCGGCCAGACAGGTCGTAGCAGGCACGCTCCGTGTGCCGCCCGCTCGTCCTTCGAGCGCCCTGTGGCTGATCTGGGCCGGTTCCACCTTCGCGGCCATGGCGTTCCTGGCAAGCAAGCTCCACCATGAATATTACTGGTTGCCCCTGGCCCCTGTGGCCGCCGTGGGAGTTGCCCGCGCACTCGCGTGCCTCGCCGAGCACAGCCGCGCAGTTGTCGGTGAGCGTGGCGGCTGCGGTCCTGTTTCTTTGCGCATTCCAGACGCGCTCCACCTGGCGAACTCCTGCCGAGTGGGCGAGCCTTGAGGTGGCAGCCCGAGCGGTCTCTGCGAACGTGCCACAGCAATCGTGGGTCGCGGCGCTCGAAGCGCTGTTGTTCCAGGCCGACCGCCGCGGATGCCGGATGGAATGGACGAGCGACGCGGCCCGAAGAGCGGCCGGAGAGTGGGTGCGTGTTCCCCAGGTGGAAACTCCCCTGGAACTGATCGATTATTACCGACTCACGGGTGCCCGCTACTTCGCCGACCTGGGCTGTCGCGATCCTCTCTCGCCGCGAAAGGGCTTGCACGACGCTGTCCGCGAACGATACAAGGTGATTGTGGATACCCCCGACGTTTTGATCGCCGACCTCTCCAATTCGGGGACGCACTGGAATGCCAACTGAGGCCGAGCGCGTCACGGTTCCGGACTTCGCGAAATGGAAGGCGGAGAAACGCAAGATCTCCGTGCTGACCGCCTATGACTATCCGACCGCGCGCCTGCTCGACTCGGCCGGCGTCGATTGCATCCTGGTCGGAGACTCGCTCGGAACCGCCGTCCAGGGCTGGGAAACCACCCTCCGCGTCACGCTGGCACAGATGATCTACCACACCGAGATGGTCGCACGCGCAGCGCAGCGTGCTCTCGTGATCGCCGACCTCCCGTTCTTGAGCTTCCAGGTCTCTCCGGCGCAGGCCGTGCGCTCCGCCGGCCGCATCTTGAAAAAGACCAACTGCCAGGCCGTCAAGCTCGAAGGGGGCCGCAAGATCGCGCCCACGATCAAGGCCTTGATTGATGCCGAAATCCCCGCCATGGCGCATATCGGGCTGCGGCCCCAGGCCATTCGCCGCCTGGGCGGCTACAAGGTTCAGCGCTCCACTGACGAGCTCTTGGCCGACGCCCAGGCGGTCGCCGAGGCCGGGGCGTTCGGCATCGTTCTCGAATGCATCCCGCGAGATGTTGCCGCCAGGATCACCGAGCAGTCGCCAATTCCCACCATCGGCATCGGCGCCGGCCTTCACTGCGACGGCCAGGTCCTCGTGCTTCACGACTTGCTGGGCATTCTCGAGGGATATCACCAGCCGAAATTTGTCAGGCAGTACGCCGACCTCGGCTCCCAGATCCGCACGGCCGCCGCCAGGTACGTCGCCGACGTCTCCGAAGGCCGCTTCCCCACAGAACGCGAGAGCTTTCGATAACGCATTACATCCCCACCCACCCGCGCACCCGTTGCCAGAAACCGCGTGCCGGTGGGCCTTCGGAAGCATTGGCACGAGCCGGCTCAACGACTTTCTTGTCTTGCAGCCGAACGGTATGCCGGTCCAGGGCGGCCGGCTCGACCCGCGGCCCCCGAGTTTGTAGCTCATGTAAATGCTCGATCAGCCGACCGCTCGTCGCGCCCTTCTCCGAGAGCCCGAGCGGGCCGGGCTTCGCTTTCAAGCTGGTGAGAGAAGTGAGCAGGACCGATCGGTCCGGCTCCGATCCGTTCAGGAGCAGATGCACCCACGCCCACGACTCGCGATAGTCGCGCGGTGTCATTTCGCGGATGTCCGAAAGGGATTCAAGCCGCTTCAAATTCGGCCGCCAGCCACTCTCCATGTCGTTGGAAATCGGCGCCATCCGCTCTGCCAGCGCGCCGGGTCGGGTCAGGTCCGACTCGAAGTACTCGGCAAGCCCCTCGTCCAGCCACAGCGGCAGATCTCCGTATGCCCCTCGAAGCAGGGCGTGGGTCGCCTCGTGTCTCAGGTCCTCTTCCAGCTTTGCGCTCGCGTATGTGTACACGACCCTCTGGTTGCCCTGTGCCAGGAAAAACGCACGTCGCTGCGGCAGCTCGGGATAATAGAACTTGAGAAAGTGGATGAACGAGTTCTTGTCGTCGAGCACGTAGATCTCGACCGGATCATCCTGCCCTGACGGCGAAAAATCGAGGTGCGCTGCCAGGTCTCGCTCGAGCGCCTGCAGCACGCTCACCACCGGCGGGTCTTCCTTGAGCGGAAAGTTCGAGAAGAGGACAAAGCCCCCGGTGCGAACCTGGTGCCGCGTGGGCACCAGAGGCTGCGTGCGCTCGGAGATACTCGAGCAGCTCGCGGCAGAAAAGACCAGCAGCGTCGACCAAAAGGCAAGCCGCCTGCCGGACCGGTCAATCGGGCGAAATGGCATTCCGGCCGTCACGACTTCACTCCGATCGGTTCAGTTCAGGAAAGTGGCCGCCCGCGCTTGAGATTGCGCGCTCGCTTGGCACCGACGGCGCGTTCGATTCTTCGCCAGAGTCCCTTCCAGTCGCCCAGCGGCGAAAGTCCCCACGGCAGATACAGCCGCAGGAATCGAAGAAGATCGGTCCGCGTGCGCCCCTTGACCAGGTTCAGGCTCACGCACAGCCGCGCCAGGTTCTGCACCCGTCTGCCCCAGGGAAGCGGGTGTTTGAGCGCAACCCCGACCAGATCGATCAAGCTGACTCGTTCAATCCCACCGTCGGAATTCACCTCGAGCAGGATGTTCGATCCCTTCAAATCCCGGTGCGAGAGCGAACGGTCGTGCAGCGATCGAATCAACTGCGCGAGCGAGGCTGTCAGCTCCCGGATCCTCGCCCGCCGCTCCGGGAGCGCAAGCGCTGGGAGCACTTTGTTCACGTATTCGGCCAGGCTCTGTGCACCGGGTTGCCTGACGGTGACCAGATAGGTCTCATGAGGCAGGAACCAGAAGAGAGGGTCGCTTTTGAACGTTCGCCGCCGTGACACGTACGCGAGGTTCTGCGGGGTCGGGATCCCCCGGCTCGCCAGGTCCTGCCCGGCCTGCCATGACCGCCATGCCCGCGGCGGGCGGAACAGCGTGAAGAATGGGTCGAGCCACTTCTTGCGGTTGAATCGCTTGTAAATCACCTGAGTCGGCTGCCCGCGAACGAGCATCGTTGTCTCGACGACCGACGTGGTCCGCGAGTTCTTGAGCAGGATCGCCCCGGGCTGCTCAAACGGCCTGTCCGGGTTTTCCAGCAAGGGACCGATTTCAGAAGCATCCAGGTCCCGCGAGGCCACACTCCGCGCGAGCGGCCCGCGATGGACTTCAAAGTACTTGTTCGATGACCGGCATCGGCGGCCCCACCGCCGCCACAGCCGTTCCGCCCAGAGCCGCGTCGAGTCTTCGATCCGCCTGGCAAACGGGCCCACCTCCGGCGGCGGCTCGCTGCGCGTATCCAGATAAGTCTTGAGAAAACGATAGCGGTCGGTCCTGCTGCTTCTGAGCCAGAAGTAATGGTCCAGGAGCGCCAGGTTCTGCCTGGCCAGCTTCCACGTGACCCGGCGGCACTTCCTCATGGCGTCGAGATCGATCATGAACAGCTCGAGTTGGTCGGCATTCCGCAGCCGCACCAGGATGTTCCCGGGATGAAAGTCGTGATGCAAGAGCCCCGCGTCGTGAAGCTGGGCCGTCATCGCCGCCACCGCCCGCGCCAGTTTCCGGCGAACCCGTGATCGCTCCGGCTCTCTCCATTCCGGCAGCCGCCGCTCGACGAACTCATCCAGCGGAATCGTGTCCGAAATCGCGGGCGTGACCAGGTAATTCTCGAACAAGAACTTGCGCTTTCGCTGCTCACCGAGCGCAACCGGCGTGATCGTCGGCACCCCGATCGTGGCCAGATGCACCGATCGCTTGCCCTCGTTTCGACCCTTACCGCGACGAACCCACTGCCTCAGCACCGCACGCCGGTTGGGCACCAGGAAATGTTTGATGTAGATCGTGGACTCGTCCAGTCGGACACGGTAGACAGTCCGATGAGGTCCCGACTTCACAGTCGTGAGCACGCCCGCGGCCCGCCATTCGTCCAGACGCAGCCCTTCCGGTCCGAGCAGCACCTCGCCCCAGCCGTCGCGATACCACCAGCCGACGCCCGGCGCTTGCCGCCATTGCCAGTCGGGGGGCTTGAACATGCGCTTCACCAGGGCCTCGGGAGAGAGCGGTTCCGAAACCGGCGCCCCCCCGCCCACCCGTCGAATCGTTCGCGGCTGCCGCGTGCACACGCTCATCGATCGCCAATCTGGTTCAATGTTCGAGATGGTCCGCTCCGAGCGAGATGCGGCTCAAACCCTTTGCGTCTCTCATTCGGTCCAAGAGCTCGATCAATCTTCCAGGAGGCGCGAGACGAATGCGCCGCCAACCCCGTCACGCTCGTCACGAACGTCTCGGCCCACGCCGAGACCGAATAGCTCGCCTCAACCTGACGACGGGCCGCTCGACCCAGCGAAAGCCGCAATGATAGGTCGGCGACGAGCCTCCCGAGCGCGTCCGCCCACTCCCCGGCCGTGGTCGCCAGGTAGCCGGTCTGTCCGTCTCGGATCATCTCCCGGTGCGCTCCCACCGGATTGGCCACCACCGGCAGCCCCGCCGCCTGGTACTGCAAGACCTTGAGACCGCATTTCCCCCGGCTCCAGAGGTCGTCCGGAATCCAGCTTATCCCGATCTGCGCCGCGGCAATCTCCCGCGCCTCGGTCTGCTCGTCCCACGCCACCGGTTCAATTGGCAGCGGAAACGACTCGGGAAAGCGATCGCAGATCACACGGAGCTTCACTCCCGGAATCGTTTCGGCCACACGCTGCCAGATCGGTCGCGATTGCTCGAGTCCCTGCAACGTGCTCGATGAACCAATCCAGACAAGCTCGGCAGGTCCCTCCCCTCGAGCGACTGGATAGAGCAGGGGGTCCACACACGTCGGAATCACATGCACGCGCTCGACGCTCGCCCCGGCTCGAAGCGCCGCGTCTGCAAGGAAGTCATTCCCGGCGATGATCGTGTCCGCCGCACAAACCGTCTGCGCGAACCGCCGCGACCTGGAACGGCTTTGCCCGTCGCGCCCCGAATACGAGTCGCGAAGCATCACCGCGTCGTCGAAGTCAAAGACCAGCCGGCGCGAGGCCCGCCGCAGGGCCTTCAATTGCCAGCTCGCCAGCAGCTTTCGCTGCAGGATCACCGCGTCGAACGATCGGGCCCGCTGAAGCTGGATCATCCGGAAGAACGCACCCCGATCGAGCCCCTCGCAATGGAGCGAACAACCAGCCGTCTCGAGCGCGCGCTCGAACGCTCGGATGCGGTATCGGCAGCAGACATGATCCGGCGCTTCGACCAGCGCGAGTAGTTTCATGCCGTCCTCCCTGACGAAACGCAGAGATCAAGCTCCGCCGGCATGGGCTCCTCTGCTCGGCAGCATCATAGTCGTGCGCCGTCGATCTTCCTAGCCCGACTGGTCCCTCATGATGAGGTGATGCGATAGATTGCGTAAATTGGGGAACCATTAAATTGCGCAAAGGCGCGAATACCCGGATCGATTTGGCTTTTTCCACAACGACTACCCGCGAGTAAGCGCGAGAGCTCGATGGCGGCGGAGCCGCGATGTGGTCTGGCGAGGCGACCGCTTCAGGGTGATATTCCGAGGTCACTCGCGATTTTCGGGCCAGGCGCCAGAACCGCGGCTCTGAGCTCTTCGCGGTAGCGCTTCAAGTAGGCGCGTTCGACCTCGGCCGACGCGGGGTTATCGATGAGGAAGTCGAGCAGCATCTTCCGGAAGACCGCCACGCTCTTTTCCGCCTTCGGTCCCTGAGCGAGGTTCTCGATTTCGAACGGATCTTCGGTCACATCGAATAGCCGCTCGTTACCAAGGCCGTCGCGGGTGTAATGCCGGCCGTCGGCCATCAGCGACATCTGGAAGTCACCGAGCCGCGGCTTGCTTGCATCGTTTGGCTCAAACAGTGCCCAATCGGCCTGTTCCGAAAACGCAGGTGAGGTCATTTCCGCGGCGACCCGGCTCGGCTGAGCCGGCCGCCAGTGCACCGCCAGCGAGCGGCCGGGAAACCGTGCGCCGGACTCCAGCCCGAGCAGGTCGACCACCGTCGCCGGCAGGTCGCGCAGGCTCACAGCCGTGTCCACTTCCTTTCCCGGCGGTGCGCCGGAGAAAGAATCACCAGCGGCACGCCGGTTTCGTCGAGGCAGGTACCGTAGGCGTGGCCGAAGAAGCCATGCTCGCCAAAGCCTTCGCCGTGATCGGACGTGATGACCACAGTCGTGTTCTCGAGCAGGCCTTGGCCCCGGAGCTGTCCCAGCAATTGATCGAGTTGGTCATCCAGGAATGAGATGCAGTCGTTGTAGCAGTCGAGGGCCATGCGCAGCTCACGTATTTGCTGCGGGCGCTTGATCAAGTTCACGTAGTCGAAAAGGAACTGGAAATCACGCCGAGTTCTGGGCGGGCTTCCGAATCGGTGGTCGTAGCCTGCGGGGGGCACGTACGGGTCGTGAGCGTCGAAGTAATTCAGGAAGGCGAAGAACGGACGATCGCTTCTTCGCCGGCTGAGCCAGTCGAAAAAGCCATTGTTGATCTCGGCGCGCCGCGAGACTGGATCGTGGCCCACTTCGTGTCGTAGAAGGCACCCCATCTCGCGTCGTAGTAGGCGCCCAGAGTCAGGAATTGCTTGAGGATCCATTTCCCCGGCACCGTGCGCGTCAGTAAGGCCCGCGGCGAGAGCGGGTAGTCCTCGAAATGGGCAAATCCGCGAGCGAGCCCTGTCTCGTATGAGCAGCAATTCGTGTTCGCCACGAATCCGGCGGTTTGGTAGCCGCGGGCTGCCAGATACTCGGCAAGCGTCGGATCTGGACCCTCGAGCGTGAATTTCCACTGGGAATTCAGTCGGTACGGCCACTGGCCGGTCATGAAGCAGCAATGCGAGGGATAGGTCCACGGGGCCGGTGCCACGGCGTGGTTGTACTGGACGCCCTGTCGGGCCCACCGCGACAGGTTGGGGGTGGTGTCGCGGTGCGAGCCAAAAGAGCTCGACATTGTACGCGCACACGGTATCCCACACGATCAAGATCACGTTTCGGCCCGGCGACGGGGCCGGTGGCAGCCCGGCGATTGCGCGGTATTCACGCAGCGCCTGCCAACCCGACGAACACGCCGCGAGCACACCGAGCAGCCCCAGGAGCGCTGTTGCGACGTACCGGAGTCGCCGCGGGGAAAGGCCGCGGGCCGCGACCTGGTCGGCGATCACCCTGCCGAGCCCGACAGCCAGAAGAAGGCTGCAAACCGCATTGATCGGCGCCCTGAGCACAGCTCCCCAGATCGAAAGCGACGCGAACAACCATAGCCCGGTGCGCAGCGAAATGCGCCTGCGCAGCGGACCGTTCAGCGCCGCCACCACGAGCCCCGGTATCAATAACAAGAGGGCGTGTCCTGCCGGGATCGTCCACGGGAAATCTCGCGCATTGCGAAAGTACCCGTCCTTGTTCCAGCAGTACTTTCCGAGCACCGTGATCAATACATCGAGATAGCCGCCGCAGAGGCCGAGCAAGATCGAAAGCACGATCGCCGCCGCTGGCGTGAGCGACGCGCGGCTCGGAGGGCGCACCACACCGGTTTCCGGCGATGTCGCCGCCATCCGAGACTGTTCCTTCAAAGGTTGATCTACGAGAGCGTCTTCCTCGCTCTGCGTGCACTGAGCCATCGCTTGATCGCTCGGATGGGTGCACCGCCGATCGTCAACACAAGGCCCGACACCGCCGCGATGAACGATAGCACCGGCAACTGCACTTCCGGGCCGAAATACGCGAACACTGCCGGAAAACTCTGCACGGAATCTCCTTCGGGTCCGGATCGCCCGGATCGAGCCCAATCTGACAGATTTCCGCGGATTCTTACAAAGGATGGAAACCGCCCGGCGCGAGCGCGGCGCTCAGTGTCGCCAACATCTCTTCAGTGAGTGTCTCATCGCCCCGACGTAATTGTCAACATCCCGGCCCAAGGTGAGTGGATGCGCCACCTTCCCGCGCGCGAAGGCCGAAGCCGGATCGTCGTGGATCTGGCGTGTCAGTGCGCGGGGCGAAGTTTCTGCGGCGCGGCGCGAATCGCGCTGGCGATTTTCGGGCTGGTGGCTCCAACGGCGGCTCGGAGCTGTTCCCGGTAGCGACTCAAGTAACCGCGTTCCACCGCGACCGAGGCCGGGTTGGCGACGAGGAAGTCGAGCAGCATCTTCCGGAAAGGTGCCACCCTTTGCTCGGCGCCGGGATGTTGCATCAGGTTGTCCATCTCGAACGGATCAACGGCGAGATCGAACAGATGTTCGGCGCCCGAGCCGTCGCGGACATACTGTTTGCCCTCCGCGACCAGAGACATCTGGAACTCACCGAATTCCCGCGTGTGCGGCTGCTTCGTTTCAAGCGTGCTCCAATCCGCCTGTTCCGAAAAGGCCGGCGAGATCTTCACTTCCGCGGCGGGACTCCTCGATTCCTGCGGATTCCAGCGGGCTCTGAGCGAGCTTCCGGGAAATGGGGATCCGGCACCCACTCCGACCAGGTCGACGACGGTCGCAGGCAGGTCACGCAGGCTGACGGGCGCATTCACCTCTTTTCGCGCGGCGCGCCCGGGGAAAGAATCGCCAGCGGCACGCCGATTTCCTCGAGGGATAGACCGTAAACGTGGCCGTAGAAGCCGTGATCGCCAAAGGCTTCGCCATGGTCAGACGTGATGATCACCGTGGTATTCTCGAGCAGCTTTTGCGCCTCAAGCTCGCGAAGCAGTTGATCGAGCTGCTCATCGAGGAATGCGATGCAGGCATTATAGCTGTTGAAGGCCATCCCCAGCTTCCGTTCTCCCTGCGATTCCTTCCTCAGCAATGCGTAGTCGAACAGAAACTGATAATCCTCTCGTGTGCTGGGCGCGATCCCGAAGCGATTCTTGAATTCCGCCGGCGGAATGAACGGGTCGTGCACGTCGAAGTAGTTCAGAAATGCGAAGAACGGCCGGTCGGATCTGCGCCGCTTTAGCCAGCCGAGAAAGCTCTCATTGATTTGCCGCGCACCGCGAGATTGGAGCGTCGCCCACTTCTTTTCGTAGAAGGCACCGAGGCTCGGGTCGTACCAGGCGCCGACAGTCAAGATTCCTTCGAGGAGCCACTTTCCCGGAACGGTACGAGAGAGCAGCGCTCGCGGCGAAAGCGGATAATCCTCGAAGTGCGCGAAGCCACGAGCCAACCCGGTTTCGTACGTGCACCAGTTCGTGTTCGCCGCGAAGCCGGCGGTTTGATACCCTTTGGACGCCAGATACTCAGCCAGGGTGGGATCAGGAACATCGAGCGCGAACTTCCACTGCGCATTCATTTTGTGCGCCCACTGGCCGGTCATGAACGAGCAATGCGACGGATAAGTCCAAGGGGCAGCCGCCATGGCGCGGTTGAACTGCACCCCTTTACGAGCCCACCGCGAGAGGTTCGGAGTGGTGTCATGATACGCGCCGTAAGAGCTTACATTGTAGGCGCTGACGGTATCCCAGACGATCAACACGACATTCCCTGCGCCCGACGGGGCAGCCGGCAGCCCTGTGACCGCGCGGTACTCATCGAGGGTCTGCCAGCCCGTCGAAAGTGCTGCGAGCACCGCCAGAAGCCCCAGCAGCCCGGAAGCGACACACCACAACCGCCGCGGGGCTAACCCATGCAACACGATGCGGTCGGCCACGAGCAGCCCAAGCCCGACAGCCAGCAGGAGCGTGCAAGCGCCATACAAGGGCGCCCTGAGAAGAGCACCCCAGATCGCCAGTGAGGCAAGCACCCACACGCCCGCGCGCTGCGAGATACTCGCTCGCCAACGCGAGTTGATCACGGCGATCACCAGCCCGGGGCCCAGCAACAGGATGACGTGTCCGGCCGGCACGGTCCACGGAAAATCACGCGCGTTTCGGGAATAACCGTCGCTGTTCCAGCAGTACTTGCCGAGGAGCGTGATCACCAGGTCAAGGTAGCCCCCGCAGAGGCCCAGTGAGATCGAAAGCATCATGGCGGCCGCAGGTGCGAGAAACGTGCGGCTCGGGGGCGCGGCAACGTTTTCCCGCGATGTCGTCGTCATCCGAGACTATTCCTTCGCGTGTTGATCGAGTCTCGCATTGGACGAGAAGACGCGCAGATCCACGATTGACCGTGATGCAAATTCGCGCGACCACTGCTCGGCAATGCATAATCGGCAGTACTAAATGGTTTAGGCGTCATTCGCATCGAAGCTGTCCATGAACGTGAGTCGACAATCTCTAAGCCCTTATTTTCAAACCATTTGCTGTATTTTTCACACGATGATAATCCAGATCGGAACACCGCCAATTCAGTTTACATATCTTTACAACATGTTTGCCGCGCGGAAACGCGCGTACGCCGCATCGGGGCTGCTTCGCCGCGTGATTCCCAACTTGCCGGCGAGCCTTCGCTCGCGGTGCCAAGCCATCACCCGGGCAAGGTGCGGATATCACTTCGATGGGCATTCACCCTGATGGCCGCACAATTCTCGCTCGCTTGTTCGTAGAACGAAATTGGCGGGGCGACCGAGGCGATCAACTGCGTTCTGTTCCGGGTTATCACTGAGTGTCCGGTGGCCCGCGGGAGGGTGTGAGCACGCCGCTCCGATATGACGAAAAACTGCTCTCCACGTACGTCTGTAGAACCCACTTGTACTACTAAAGAAATAGGAGATATCAAAAGATTGAGATTTTTGTTGACACCGCCGAGACCGTTCGCGTATTCTCTCCGCAGATTCTTCACTTTTCCGGTTATGAGGCGCCGGAGGCACGATTAACTCCGAATGTCAGGCGACTTGCGGTGGGGTTCTGCTGGTCAGTGCCTGCGAAGGGGATGAACGACACTGGCGGGGTCGGACGTACAACCGCGAAGCGTTGACGGGCGAAGGTGTTGGTCGAGCGATGGGTCGTAGCCGATAAGTAGAAGGGTCTTTTCGCTGTGAGACTGTGCGTGTGATCGTTCGGTCGCAGCGCAGCGGGTTTAGCGCAGTTCTTCATCTCATTGTTTTGCGACAGGAGATCGACAGCCGTGAAGTCATTCACCCGTAGGCTTTGCTTGGCGCTCGTAACGATGGGCATGCTGGCCGTTACGGGCTGCGGGCCGGACAACGAGTCGGCAGGTGTGGACGCGAATAAGAAGTTGGGCGACTCCGGAAAAGCCGATCCCAATGCACTGCCCAAGGAGAAGATCGTGCCGCCGAAGTCCAACGACCAGCGCAAGCCTGGGGCAATGATCGGGGCGCCGGAGGGCAAGCCGAAAGCGCAGCCAGCGACGAAATGACGGTTGGAGTCTGTCCATCGGGCGGGGTGCAGGACGCTTCCCGACCTTTGATTGATTGTTTTACGACGAGAACGTGGCCAGTGTTCGCCGGTGTTTTTTTCGATTCGAACGGTCTCATACAGGGAATTCCAAAATGATCCGAAGAAGTCGGGGTTTTACGTTGATCGAACTGCTGGTGGTGATCGCCATCATCGCAGTGTTGATCGCACTGTTATTGCCTGCCGTGCAGGCGGCGCGCGAGGCCGCGAGGCGCGGGCCAATGTACGAACAACCTGAAGCAAATCGGTCTCGCGATGAACAATTACGTGACGTCGTTCACGCTTTTGCCGCCTGTCGCGGTTGATCAAGCGTGGCAGCCCAATGGCACGGCGCTTCAACAACCGCATCAGAACTACTCGCAGAAGCTGCGGCTGTTGCCTTACATGGAACAGACTGCGGCATACAATGCCTGGAATCATGCCTTCGGCGCCCGCTGGACCGACGTGAACCAGATCCAGAACGAGATGCCGAACGGCACCGTGGTCATCATGGTGATTCCGTACTTCCTCTGCCCGTCCGACAACAACAAAGGCGGATCACAGCCGAACCAGTTCTCAGCCGTCTCAACCCAGATTTCTGGGTGCAGTAATTACCCGTCAAACATCGGCCAGAACAGGCGCATCAACGGCGGTGGAGTTTGCTTCAACTGGCAGATGAACGGGCCGAATTACATCCTGTCGACTTGGGACGGCATCGGCGGGCGTATGATCGGGACGAACAATTTCACAGACGGAACGAGCGGCACCGCGATCTTCAGCGAATGGGTGAAAGGCCCCGCGCATGGCAGTCCGGACACGAACGGGTTGGGCATGGTCTACTACCTGCCCGGTCAAGCGGGTACCGGGGCGTTCCCGACCGATCTTCAGTTCGCTCAGGCCTGTGCTACGGTTCAACCCATTAATGGCAATCAAGCCCAGAGCTGGAAGGGCGAGTGGTGGATGTGGGGGCCGAGCCAGATTTACTCGCATACGAACCTCCCGAATCGGTATTGCTGTGAGTATTCCGACGCAAACGTCGATGGCCGCGCCACCGTCACACTGCAGAACGCCAGCTCGAACCACCCGGGTGGTGTGAACGTGCTGTTCATGGACGGCTCGGTGCGGTTCGTCAAGACCAGCGTGAACTGGCAGCCTTGGTATGCGATCTCGACTCCTGACGGCAACGAGGCTTTCGACTCAGGCCAGCTCTGAGTCCCGTTGGGCTCACGCAATCGACCCGAACTCGGTTTTACACCCTCCCTCCTCCGTCTCCCTTTTCGGGCGACGGAGGGCGTGGGGGTGTTTCGTCTTTGTTGAACGTCGGGCTCGCGGTTCGCGCCCGGTCCGCTGGCGCTTAGGAACGGGCCGGAACCAAATTCCGTCGATTTACGTGAAGTGCGCCGCGGAGCGGCACAAAGACCGTTCCGACGCAGAGCGTCGGAACGAGGGCTTTCCGTCGTGGTAGGATTGAGACCGAAATCGGGAAGTTATTTCCGGCCTGTTCCTTACTTCGCGCACTCTCTGAGCGCAAACTGTCCGTCATTCGGAGCGTTTGCCGTCTTCTCTCCTGCCCCGCTCGGCCGATCGCTGTTGATCGCCGATTCGGCGCACAACGACAGGGTACTCGAGTAAAGTCGCACTGTACCGCAGCCGCAGCACCACAACTTCGCATACGTTGTTGCTCCACAACTGGTTGACAGTGGCGTGAAGGTTCGGCTATCCTAAATTTTTAGTCCTAATTACTTCATTTAGAATGCCGCCGCGGCGCAAGGAGTCTCGAACGTCAGACGAACTGCGGTGGGGCCATTCGGGTCGTTGAGTCCCACCGATCCACGCGCAGGCGTGGCTCGATATGCCGGCAGTCAACCAGCGACGCAGTTCTTCGAGTCGTTCGTCATTGCAGATTCTCCGGACAGCCTTCAGAGAAACGACGCCTAAACAATTAGGGGATCGTTTTGATCGCTCTGAGAACGAGCGGGCGTTCGGTGCGCGCGCCGGGTTGGCTGGGGGGTTCGTCCACAATTCACCGCTTTGTCGATCGGAACGCGATTTGTGCACGCCGTTGTCTTTTTTTCGGTTCTACTGGCTTAACACAGGGAATCCGGCAATGATCCAGAGACGTCGGGGTTTTACATTGATCGAGCTGCTCGTGGTGATCGCCATCATCGCGGTCTTGATCGCGCTGCTGTTGCCCGCGGTCCAGGCGGCGCGCGAAGCCGCACGGCGGGCGCAGTGCACCAATAACTTGAAGCAGATCGGCCTCGCGATGAACAATTACGTGACGGCAATGACTCTCTTGCCGCCCGTCTCGGTTGATCAAGCCTGGTTGCCCAACAGCACCACGGCGCTTCAACAACCACACCAGAACTACTCGCAGAAGCTCCGGCTGCTGCCGTACATGGAACAAACGGCCGCGTACAACGCGTGGAACCATGCCTTCGGCGCGCGCTGGAATGACCCCGGCGGTTCTCAGATCCAGAACGAGATGCCGAACGGTACCGTGGTCGTCATGCAGATTCCGTACTTCATCTGCCCGTCCGACAACAACAAAGGCGGAACAACCCCCAACAATTTTGTAAGCCAGACAACCTCGATCACCGGGGCCAGCAACTACCCGTCAAACATCGGCCAGAACAGGCGCATCAACGGCGGCGGTGTCTGCTTCAACTGGCAGATGAACGGACCGAACTATATTCTGTCCACCTGGGACGGCATCGGCCAGCGTATGATCGGGACGAACAATTTCACAGACGGAACGAGCGGCACCGCGATCTTCAGTGAATGGGTGAAAGGCCCTGCACATGGCAGTCCGGACACGAACGGCCTGGGCATGGTCTACTACCTGCCCGGTCAAGCGCAAACCGGCGCGTTCCCCACCGATCTTCAGTTCGCTCAATCCTGTGCCACGGTCCAGCCGATTAATGCCAATCAAGCCTCGAGCTATAAGGGCGAGTGGTGGATGTGGGGGCCGAGCCAGATTTACTCGCACACGAACCTGCCGAATCGCTACTGCTGCGAGTATTCCGACGCAAACGTCGATAGCCGCGCCACCGTCACGCTGGAAAACGCCAGCTCGAACCACCCGGGCGGTGTAAACGTCCTGTTCATGGACGGCTCGGTGCGGTTCGTCAAGACCAGCGTGAACTGGCAGCCTTGGTATGCGATCGCAACTCCGGACGGCAACGAGGCTTTCGACAGCGGTCAGCTCTGATCAAATCGCTCGGCAAGATCCACGTCGATTCAGCCCATCGAACCGCTGATTCGACGTGTCCGCTTGATCTCCCGGCCCATCGCCAGCACCGGATGAACGGGTCGAACGGTGCAATACAGTCCGAGCGCCAGCCATGCGCAGATCCCGGCGAAGGAGCCAATGAACCCGATCTGAAACGATCGCGGCGCAAACGAATACTCGAGGCGATGCGGGCCGGCGGCGACGAGCGCCCCGCGCATCGAGACGTTCACGCGATAAATCGGTGCCGGGTCGTCGTCGATCTTGAGCTGCCAGCCCGGGTAGTGCACGTCGCTCAGGATCACCAGGCCGGACGATTGGAGAGTGACCTCAAGAATAACCCGTTGCGGGTCTGGATAACGGACCTTGACCGTTTCGCTTTTTTCGGGCGGCAGGCCCGAGAGCTTCGGTGCAATCCGCGCGATATCCGCGCTGTCGACCCATGCCACGCCGCGCGGGTCGAACGGCGTGAGCCCCTGTTCATTCCAGAACAGGTCCCCCGCGTAGAGGATCTCCTTCATCGCTGCCGCTCGAAGGTCGCGCGACGACTCCTCGAACGACTGGATCGGTCTGGCGATGTGCACGACCCACGAACGAGGAAACTCCTGCGCATTGCGCAGAACCTCGTAGTCCTGTGAGTCGATCCAGTGCTTCGAGTCTTCCTTTCCGTGAGGTCCGTCGAAGCGACCAGCTTCGGGATAGACCAGCTCGCTTTCAAATCGGAACGCAGCCGAGGCGCGCGCCTCGTCGCGCCAGCCGTTTGCAAAGGCGGGGACGATGAAATAACGCGTGTTCCACAAGTCATAGGCGCGGCGGGGGAGGTAGATGACAGGCTCACCCACCTTGGTGCCCAGCCAGCTCGCGATTTCCGGGCCGGCCAGAACACGATGAGCGCCGCGAAGTACCATTCGTGGTCAGAAAGCTCACCCGAGCCTGTCGAATGCGTGTAGTTGATGCCGAAGTTGATGCCGTACTTCGCCCCGATGGTATCGCGCTCCCACGCGACAATGTCGGCTTCTCGTTCCGGCGATCGCGTGACGTTCCAAATAACTGGGCTCCACTCGTGCATTCGATGCACCCGGAATGGGCCGGCCGTGGGCGGGTTCCGGTCCGCTTCGGCTTTCTCGATGATCTTCACGAGCATCGGCCGTCGATCAAAAAGCGATTGCGCGACGGTCATCACGTACCGCGAGTTGGCTGCGGCCAGGTCGATCGTCATCAGCACGAGTGCGGCTGCGCCTGCAAGGCGCAGGCGCGCACGACCAATTGTGAAGATCACAAGCGACAGTCCCAGCACGATCAAAGAATGCACCAAGCTGCGCACGATCGCAGCGTAGCTCCCGACCGCGTCGAGCGGTCCCGTTTCCGCAGTGCCCGCATACGATCGGAATGCCTCCAGAATCGGCTGTTGCCAGACGGCGACCCCTACAAGGACGCAAAGGCTGAGCCCGATGAGAAC
The DNA here is from genome assembly GCA_963823665.1 of uncultured Planctomycetota bacterium. Taxonomy (GTDB): domain Bacteria; phylum Planctomycetota; class Planctomycetia; order Isosphaerales; family Isosphaeraceae; genus CAVXHV01. The sequence goes on along the minus strand of CAWGMQ010000005.1, from coordinate 136,132 downwards.
ACCGCTGGTCACGATCGCTCGCCTTCGTTGGCCGGCGGAGATCGAGTCCCATCCCGCTCCGGCGAGGACGGCCAACGCGAGCGAAGTGACCGAAAACAGCTTGGCCGGGTAGCGAAACTGGCGAAAGCCCGGTAGTACCGTTGCCATCCACCAGTAGATGCTCCCATCACCATCCTTGAGAAACCCGTCCTGGCGGATTGGCGCATCGCCGGGAGCGCCAAGTGGCCCCAGCTCCCCGGCGAGGCGTTCGAGCCGCGGCGAATTGGCCACGGCGAGGGCCGTTCGTGCCGCCCAGATCGGGCTGGTGTATTGCCCCATTCCGCCGAGCGAGCTGACAATCGCGATCGCCGAGACCCAGACGCGCCAGGCCGGACCGCGCCGCAGCGAAAGCGCACAGAGCGCGAGGAGGAAGGTCATCCCTCCCACGTAGAGCGACGGTACCCAAATTCTGGGATAAACACCCGGTATCTTGACGGCGTCAGGCCAGTAGCTGTTCTCGCCAAACGGCATGCCCCCGATATCAGGCCAGAGGAGCTCGGCCAGGCGATGCGGCTCGACGCTGAAGACGTAGATGCCGTGGGGACCGGCCGCGGTTGCCCTGGTCGTCCGCTGCATGAATTCGATGACTGGAAGGAGCTGCGCCGCGGTCAGGCTCGCCGCCAGCAGAGCCGCCGTGACGAGGCCAAGCCACATGGCCCCCAGCGGTTTTCGCCAGCCGCGGCGGCGCCAGTAATAAAAGTAGAGCACTCCCAGTCCGCAGAGGGCCCACCCGATCGCAACCGCCAGGGGCATCAGCGGCATCCATCGGAGCGGAGGTGTCGGCCCGCCCGGATGGGGCTCTCGCAGTTTCGGCAGCAACATAGCCACCGCGACCGTCGCGATCGCCCATAGCAAAAGCGCGGCGATCAAACCAAGAACGCGAACAAAGAAACGAATCTGTTTGCCGCTCACAGAATCCCCTTCCGCAGCCGCCATGGCCGCGCTTGCGCGGGCCCGGCTCCACGCCAGACCCGGTGCGTAGCCGGCTGCCGCAAGACCAAGCAGGTATGCAGCCTGCGGGTCGCCTCCAAGCACTTGCAGCGCCAGCACCGCCGCCAGCTCGCAGAGAGCCCACCGGCGGCCGAGGCGCACCCAGCCGTCAATCGCGTGCATTCCCAGCGGCATCCACGCCGCACCAACCAGATAGACCACGTTGCAGTACTGGAACAGGATCGGAGCGCCGAAGGCGTAGGCCAGCGCGCCATGGCTGCTCCCGAGGGGCTGATGGCCCACGATCGCAGGAGCACGAGCATCGCAACGAATGCGAGCGCTGTGTGCATCACGATGTAAATCCGCGCTGCCCATGCATAAGGGAACGCAGCGAACACAAGTTTTCCGGGGTAGAGCACGGCTGCCGCCGGGTTTCCCAAGAGCGGTGTGCCCGCGTTCTCTTCCAGCTCCCAGAGCGGCCAGCGGCCCTCGTTCCATTCTTTCTGCACACGTTCGTGGAGCGGGTAGTAGAAATGACCCGCGTCACGAAAACCAAACTGCCGGTCCTGAAAGAGCACTGGAAAGAAACACAGCAAGAACAGCGAGATGAAACAACCGGCAATGAGCGGCAGGGGTGCGAATCTCAACACGGTGCTCCATCGAATCAGGTAGACATAGCGGAGTGCTGCCCACAGCAGGCCGGCTCGTCGCCCAGCCTTCAGAAGTGCCGCTCGGCTTTCTCAGGATATTAACCCTTCACGCGCTGCGGGTGTCTACCGCGCGACGAATCTGCAAAGTCGACGCATATTGTACATGAGGAAGTAGCGTTCGGGCGATTTGCAGCCGGCGTGAGCCGGCTGGTGGGACCACCGACGTTTTGGAGGAACACCCGGAGATCGGAGGAGTTCCTGCCTGGTGATGGAGCCTTACGTGCCGGCCTCTGCTCGCCGCTACATCGTCCACGAAGAGTGCGTGGGCGTTTATCACTGCATTGCTCGGTGCGTCCGAAGAGCTTTCCTGTGCGGCACCGACTCTTACTCCGGTCGTGATTACTCTCACCGTAAGGCCTGGATTCTCGATCGGCTACGCGCCCTCGCCGGACTCTTCGGCGCTCTAGTGTGCGGTTATGCCATTATGAGCAACCACCTGCATCTCGTGCTCCGCAATCGACCTGACAGCGTGGAGCAGTGGTCCGACGCCGAAGTCGCACTGCGCTGCGCAGGCTCTTTCCGCAACGTGACGAGCTTACCGGCGAGCCGGCGGAGCCCGACGACAACGACCTGGCAATGCTCATGGCCGACGCTGGCAGGATGGCGGCGCTGCGCGGGCGGTTGTCGAGTCTGTCGTGGTTCATGATGAGTTTGTGCGAATGGGTTGCCCGAGCGGCCAATCGCGATGAAGGCTCGGCCGGCAGATTCTGGGCCGGGCGCTTCAAGTCACAGCCGCTTCTCGATGAGGCGGCGCTTTTGGCATGCAGCGTCTATGTCGATCTCAACCCGATTCGGGCGGGAATCGCCCGTACGCCGGAGGAATCGCATTTCACGTCGGGGTGTAACCGCATTCTGGGCCTCGCCGGAACTCCGGGTGGGTTGCATACATCGCGCGAGGAAAGCTCGCCCGAAATTTTTGATCGCCCGGATGGATGGTTGTGCGAACTGACATTGCGGGAGACCGATGTCGTTCACAGAACGGCCCAGGCCGAAAGCTCATTGGCTGCACCGTCGGAAACGGTTGCGCCGCGTGAACGAATCGCGAGTGACGATGTCGATGTGTCGGGGCGTCGGGCACCGGCAGGCTCTTCTGCCGCGGTTCTCGACCGTGCCAGTCCGGGCGGCGTCAAAACGGCCGCTCCCTGCGCGGGCGTCGGATCAAGGGTTTCTGCCGATCGAGACCAGAAAGTATGCCATGCTGCTCGATTGGACGGGCCGGGAACTGCGGCGGGACAAGCGTGGGGTAATTCCTGAAGACCTGGCGCCCATCCTGGACCGACTGGGAGTGGATCGATCGAATTGGGTGGACACGGTGCGCGACTTCGGTCGCATGTTCAAGCAAGCGGCGGGTCGAGCGAGTTCGCTTGTGCACGCTGCGCCGCGTTGCTCACGGCGCTGGTTTCAGGGCAAGGCGGCCGCGCAGGTCGCGTTTCTGTAAGTAAGCGGCCCGCTCGCAAGCGCTGGTCGCAGCGGTGTACGCGGAATTCGATTGGATTCGACGCCAACCTGAGTCGTTTCCTTCGCTGGCGCGGCAAGCGACGAAGCACGGCCGTCGATATCGAGCGGTTCGCAGCAACCGACGCGTGCAAAACGCCGGCGACGTAGCCGAGCGCATCCGGTTGCTGACCGTGCGCGGCAAAGCGCGTGCTGTGTGCGGCGTCGGCCGCGAGGTACCCAGCGATCGCGGGACGCAAACCGGTGCGAGTCGAGTGCGTGTGCCTTTCCGCGGGACCGACAGCAGAGGGTGGATGTCTGGGTCCTCACGCGGAGCGCGGGGGAATTCAGTAGCGAGGGAAGTGTTCTGGGGACTCGAAGACGCTGGTGACGATGGGTTTGACGCTTGGAGTTCCATGGGCTGGAACCTCACGGAGGTTAACGCGGGCCCCGGCCATTCTCGATGTGATCAAAACGGCGCATGGGAACGACGTCGCCGTATCGGCTATTCCGTCCCAGTGATCCGCAAGAGTAGCAGCGGAGGCCGTCGTCGAAGCAACCGACCGCCGGAGGAGCTCGGCTCGGCCGCTGTCGCTATCTCCGGAGCTCGCACAGGCCATTGGACGGGATCGGCGCGCGGTAGAATGAGTCCGGAACGCGAGACGGAGTTGAACCGACCCGGCATGGCCGCCTCATGAGGGCGGGGCGTTTGTGTTGTTTTCTTGCGATCAAGAATGTTCCGCTGGGCCGTTTTCAATGCGCGTTGAACGGGCACAACAGAGCGAAATGAGAGCAGCGGTTAATTCTTTTGCTCGCTTGACTTTGCGTTTCTTGTCGAATGAAAAACTAGGCACGAAATGTTGTCGGGGCCGCAAACCGGTCGCACATATAATGAAGGGGGGAAGTGCGTCGCAGGCGCGGGACCGGGCTGGGCTGGTCGGCGTCGCGAGGCTGCGGGTTGCCGGGACGAGCGTGCTGGTTGGTCCGTCCGTGGCTCAAATCTCGATCTCACTGGCTTTGGGATCGCAATACGGTCCTCGTTGTTCGCCCGTGTGACCACCAGCTTGCCCGCTCGCCTCGGGTGCGCAACGCAAAGCCTTGCGGCGGGCTGAGAAACGCGATTGGGAGGGAGGAGGATTCTTTGAAATTCGTACCATCCAGTACCATGTCGTACCAGTTTTTGGGGAAGCGTGGCCGTATCCGGAGGGAGATCGTCAGGGTTAAGCCTGATCTACGCGAGGAAATCGTCAGGCTAAAGCCTGACCTACGTAAAGCTCGCGTCGATGAGCGGAGGATGTCGTGAAAGTGTGTCGTGTCGACTTGCGTTTGCGCTCGCTTCTGGCATTTCGATCCAGATGTGGGAGCGGTGAACTCGATGGTCTCGGCAGCGGCGTTGCGCCGCGTTTATCGTTCGTTTGGAACAATGGACGAAGCAAGACGGCCGACGGCCACGTACCACCTCTCAGCACTGCCAATTTACACTGGTGTACGGATGCTGGAAGGCCCTCTAGATATTGCCACTTTTTGCCACTTTTCGGGTCGGCGATCGGTCGTGCCACGCGGAGCTAGTCAGCCGGAACTCCAATTCACGTACAAGGATCGGAACCTAAGTTCGCGGTTTTCGGCGCGCGAAAAGTGCCTTGGCATATGCCACGCAAGATTGCCAGTTTCCGTCTCCGTGGCTGTTCACTATGTCTAGCGGGTGTCACTGTCGTGGATTTCAGTGGCCCTCTCGGTCGTGGCGTGGGGTGGACGAGGAATCCCGTCGCGGAGCGAAAGGCGACAATCCCGGGGCAGCGCGGCCGGCAGGAGTGCCGGACCTACGGCAGCACGGGCGGCAACCGCATACACGGAACGATCGCTCCAATGTGGAAAATCGGAGCCGAGAAATGACGCAGATGTCGCAGGGCAGCATCTCTTTCACACGCAAACCCGTCGGATCGAACTGCTTATCAGGGGAGCTCGGAAAGACGTAGGCGAGCCGCTTGATCATGATCCGTGCGGAGCAGCCTGACGCGGAAGCCAACCCTTCACGCGCCGCGAATTTTATGTCAAGCTGGAACGAAGGAAAGGGCACATTCCGTAGGGCGCACCAGTGTGCACCCCGCCGTGCTCTGTCTCTACTCCCGCTTCTGCCGGTTGGCTACGGAAGCGAGCGTAGCACAGGTCGACGCCCCATGACGCCTCAATCGCGTGCGAGAAGGTCACACAGATCGCTGAAGCTGATCATCTTCGCCGTACTGCCGCTCGGGCTCATCGTCGCTACGGCGTGGAACTTGACGCGCTCCACCGCGCTTGTTGACGGACAGCAGGCCTACTCCCGGGATGATTTCGCGGTTGGACTCTCACGCTCGCTCGCATACCTGGACAAACAGCCGTGGAGCCGCGAAGCAGCCCTGCTCGCCGCGAAGTGCCTGAGCCGGCTCAACTACGCGCTGGAAGCCGAGCCCTACTACCGGCTGGCCGGTCATCTTGATTTGGCAGACTTGCAGGTGCGCGCTTACCATCTGGCGCTCGGGCCGCGACCCGAGCTGGCAATCCCGGCCTTCCATGAGGTACTCGCCCGCTCACCCGAGAACGTGACGGCCATGCGCCGGCTCGCCGGCGTCTTGCTCGTCCAGAACGATATCGACGACCTTCTTGCGCTGGCCGATCGCCTCGAGCAGGTTGCCGGCGGCTCCGTGCTGGGGCCCACGCTGCGCGCCGTCGTCTATCATAACGACAACAACCCGCAACAAGCCGTGGCTGCATTCGAACAGGTTGTGAAGCTCGACCCGGAGCTTCACGAGATGCCCCCGCTCTTCTGCGGGCAATTCGCCGAAGACCTGGTCAGCGTCGGTCGAATCGAGGATGCCAGCCGCTTCCTCTCGATCGCCGTGTCGAAGAGTTCCGATCCTTCGCTGATGAATCGCCTCGGCGAAACCTACTTTCTGCGCGGCTCCCTCGATGACGCCGAGCGCTGTTTCCTCCAGGCGGCAGACATGGCGCCGGGCGACTATCTGGCCTATATGAATCTCGCCAAGCTCGCCCAGTCGCGCCACGATCAGGCAGAGGCCTTGCGGCAACTGAACCGAGCGCGATCCCTCTCGCCCAGGCGGTACAACATCTTGTACAAACTCCAGCTCGTCTATCGTCTGCTCGGACGCACGGCCGAAGCCGATCTCCTTGGGCAGACGGTGAAGCGCCTCCGCGAGCAGTCTGCCCTGCAAGCTCCGGCCTCGATCCAGAACTGGCCGCGCTATTCACTCTGAGTCCGCTATAATAGAATCCGGACCACAATGGCGCTCGGATTCCGCGTGTGAGCTCGGTTGATCGTAGGCCCCAGATCCTGATCGTTTTGCTGACCGCGGTCATGTTGGCCCTCGTCACAGTATTCGCCCTGGGAATTCGCCGGGCGCAGGCACGCGCGCCCAGCCTCGATGAGGTCAAAGCACTCGCGCGGGTCGGAGAGTTCAAGCGGGCCGAGGCGCTTCTCGACCGCTACCTGCGCGTGCATTCCGATGACAGCGGTGCCCATCTGCTCATGGCTCAGTTCGCCACCGAGCCCGCCGACGCGCGTCCGGAGCTCGCCCTCGGCCATCTTCGTGCCGTCCGGCCCGGCACGAACAAACAGGCCGCGCGAGTGAAGTTCTTCGAGGGCAAAGCTCAGTATCAACAGCAACGTTTTGACCTGGCCGAGTCGTGCTGGCGCGAGGCGCTCGAGCTCGACCCGACCGTGCCGGAAGCGGGCTGGGCACTCGTCGATCTTCTCGACAAGGAGAGCCGCCGCGAGGAGGCCCACCGCCTTGCCATGAAGGTGCATGAGGTCGAGCCCGACCCCCGGGACCGGGTGCGAATCCTGCTCGAGACGTGTCGAATCGACATCGAAACTCCTGACCCGCTGATGCAGGTCTTGCTCTTCGAGCCGCTCGTGAAGGAGCACCCCGAGCATCTTCCGCTCTGCATCACGCTGGGGCAAGCGCTTGATCCGCGTGAACCGCAGCGACGAGGGCCTGAAAATCTTGGGCGATGCACTCGAGCGCCACGCGGATTCACCCGAAGCATGGGACGCCTGGTTCACCGCCTTGTTCAATGCTTCCCAGGTCGAGCGGCTGGCCGCCGAGTTCACCAGGCTCCCCCGCGTACTCGTCGGGGATGCACGCTTCGCCAAGCACGACGCGATGATTGCCCAGAACCTGCGCGATTGGCCGCGCGCCGCAGCGGCGTACCGCCGGGCCTTTGAGTTCGAGCCGTTCAACGAGGGAGTCTGCTACCGCTACCGATTCGTGCTGCGCCAGGTGCGCGATGACGCGGAATACGCTCGGGTCGACCGCTTCTACAAGGATTTCAAATCCGCCGCGGTGCAGATGCGCCGGTCCTACTCCGGCACGGACCAGACCGATGATGTTCCCGTCCCGGATGCCAGAGGGGCGTCAGACCGGAGTGGAGTCTATTACGAAGTGCTCGAGATCAAGACGCTCGGCCTCCAGCCACATCCCGAGCTCTACCAGCATCTGGCGTCTCTTCGAGAAAAAATGGGCCGGTTCGACGAAGCGCAGCGCCTGGCATCGCCTGGTGCTGCGCGATTCACCCGGCGACGCACTCAGCTTGGCGGCGCTCGCGCGTCTCCGGTAACATGGAACTACCCGTCGGGGCGATGTCCGCGCTGCCGCCCTCCTCTCGTGCGATTCATCTGTCATGACCCGAGTGATCGACGCCGTCGCCCCTGCCGAAATCCCCGAGCGCCCTCCGGTCCGGTCGCCTCGGTCGCCGGTTCCCCTCCGCCGGTTCCTTGCGATCTTCGGGAAGCTGTTCGTCCTTGCCCTTTGCGCGGCTGGCGCCGGCTGGAACGCCTGGTGGTACTGGCGCGATACTCGCCCTCTGTCAGACACCGCCGCCGTTGAACGTTTGCTGAGACAGGGCAACGCCGCCGCCGCCGAGACCGCCGCGCGAGAGCACGTGCGCCGATCGTCGCACGACGGCGAGCTGAGAACCCTGCTGGCCCGGGCGCTCGCCGCTCGTGGCGACCTGCTCGGCTGCGCCCGGCAGTTGCACGAGGTACCCTACTGGTCCGCCCACAAGCCCGACGCACTACTCCGGGAAGGGCAGGCCTATCTCCATCTCGACCGGGCCAGGGATGCCGAGCGTGCGTGGCTCGAGCTGATCAAGGACGATCCCTTGCACCCTGCGCCTCCGGAGCTGCTGACCGACGCCTACAACGCATTGTTGAAACTCTATGCGATCGAGGATCGCTGGGAAGACGCTTATCCGGTGATCTGGAGTGCGTACGACCGCGCCTCCGGCACGCAGGAACGACTGTACTGGCTGACCATGCGCATGCGCGCGAGCTCGAGCGCGTCTCTCCCAAGGAGTCGATCATCGAATTGAGGCGCTACGTTGCTGCCGACTCGAGTGATTGCGATGCGCTCCACGCCCTGGCTCTGGCCGAGATCGCAATGGGCCAGCGGGCCGAGGGCGAGCGTCGTCTCGAGGATTGTCTCAAGCTGCGGCCAGACTATCTTCGAGCCTGGCGCAGCTCGCTCGCTGCATTCCTGGAAGAAGGAGACCTCGAACGCTTTCTCGCCATGCTGCGAGTCCCTCCGCCGTCGGCCGACAACGACTCGGAAACCTGGTTCAATCGCGGCGTCGCCAGCGAGAAAGCGGGTGATTGGCGCATGGCTGCCTCGCACTTCCAGAAGGCGATCGATCTCAATCCGTTTCTCAACAAATACCACTATCGGCTGGGCACGGCACAGGACCGGCTCGGCCTCCGCGATACAGCCATCGCCAGCCGCAAAAAGTCCACGGAGATCAGCGAGGCCCGCGGTCGGTTTCAGGGAGCCTACGCCGCTTTCTTCGAGAGCGTCCGTTCCAAGGAACAGCCCAAGATCACCCCGGCGGCGGCGGCCCAGCGCCTCGCCGCGATTTGCGAGACGCTCGGCTGGGCCCGGGCCGCGCAGGCGTGGAATCGCCAGGCCGACGGGCCCGAATGAGTGACAGCGAGTCGTTTTCCATGCAGCCCACCACCACACCGAAGCCCGCCATGAGACGATACCGCGTTCTCGCCGGCTCGATGCTCGCGGTCCTGGCCATCGCCTGCGCGCTCGCGTTCGGATGGGTGACGTGGCGCGAGCCGCTCGAGCGACGGCTCGCGGAGTGGACGCGCGGAGAAACGAGCGGGCTCGCCGACGCCGCTCGCGCCTACGACCGCCGCGAGTGGGAAAAAGCCGCGGAATTGAGCCGTCGCTCGTTGAAATCCAACCCTCAGGATACGGAAACGCTCCGGATTTACGCACGCGCGGCGGCCCGCTCGCAGCGCGACCAGGCCGCCATGGCGATCTATGAGAACCGGCTCGACTCGGCGCAGTTGCAGGCCGAGGATTTGTACCTGTTGGGCCTCATGAACGCCCGTGCCGGCCAACTGGACGCGGCCCTCCATTTCTGGGAAAAGTCGGCCCATGACCGGCCAGACAATCCTGAGCTTCTTGACAGCATGGCGCGGCTTCTGGCGCGATCTGCAGCGGATGGACGAGGCGGCGGCGGCGGCCAAGCAACTCGCACTCCAGCCGTCATGGGAAGCCCGCGGGTTCTTGCTGCTGGGCGAGATCCGGGTGCTGCTCGAGGACCGGAAAAGAGCCGTCGATGCGCTCGCACGCGGCCTGGAGCTGGACCCGCGTGCCCAGGGCGCGTTGCAGCCGCCATCGCATTTTCGAAAGCTGCTCGCACGGAGTTTGCTACAGCTCGGACGGCCCGAGGAGGCTCGCCGGGCGCTCGAAGCGATCCGCGCTGGCGATGCGACCGGCGGCCTCGACGGCGAAGCCCACTGGCTCTCGAGTCGCGCCTGGCTCCAGGAGGGGAAGCTCGCGGAGGCCGCAGCCGCACTGATATCGGCCGGCACTTATCGCGCGGAGAACCCGCTGATTCCCGAGCCGAGTCCGTTCGTCGGCGCGGCGAGCTGTGTCTCCTGTCACCGCAAGGTGTCGCGCAGTCACGAAAATAGCCGGCACGCCCGGACGTTCCACCATGACCGGGCCCTGCTCGCGCTCCCGATCCCGCAACGGCCCCTGAGTGACCCCGACGACCCGAAGGTGACACACACATTCCGCCGCGACAAGGATGCGATCAACGTTGAGACCCGCGCCGCCGACAAGGTCTACCAGCTCGTTGTCGAGTACGCCTTCGGGGCGAGCGACCGCTACGTGACGATGATCGGGCGAGACGACGAACGATCGTACCGAGTCTTGAGGTTATCGTCGTATCACAGTCCGAGCGGCGTGGCCTGGGGCCGCACCTCGCTTGCCGCTCCCGACTCGAATCCTCCCGCAGACAACTTCCGGGGCGACACGATTCCGGTCCGCGACGGAGTGGTCCGCTGCCTCTACTGTCACGTCACCTATCCGCGCGACTTTCGCCTCCCGCCTCCCGATAGCGGGGTCGGCCCGGAGGTCGCGGATTCAGGCATCGGCTGCGAGCGGTGCCACGGGCCAGGCGGAAACCACTTGAAAGCGATCAGCGCCGGTTTCAAGGACAGAGCGATCGTGAATGCCGGGACCGCGGGCGCCCGAGCAATCGTCGAGCAATGTGCGGACTGCCATATCGTCGACCAGATCGCGGATGTCCAGCGCGCGCCGAGGAACCGGCGTACGTCCGCTCGCCGGGGCTCACCTTGACCTTCAGCCGGTGTTTTTCCGAGAGCGACGGCGGGATGAGCTGCCTGACTTGCCACGACCCGCATCAAGCCGACCCGGCGCCCGCCGCGTTCTACGAGGCGAAATGCCTCACGTGCCACGTCTCGCAGGCGGTGCCTAAGAAGGCCCCGGCCGGGGAAAAGCACGCTGGCGCCTGCCCGGTCAGCCCCGCGAGGAACTGCCTGGAGTGTCACATGCCGAGGGTGCCGGTCGCCGACTTGCACACGAGCCTCACCGATCATTACATCCGAGTGCACGATCGCCGCAAACCAGGCAGACCACCCTGAGTGAGTGACCGCGCTTACAATAACATGAAGAGGCCGTAGAGCACCGCCGCGATCGCGACCACCTTGAACGCAAGCATGCGACTTTGCCGGGACCATCCCAGAAACAAGCCCGTCGAACCTCCGGCGATCGCCATCAGCATCTGTGGCAGTGAAGCAAACACCGCGACGGCAATCAGCAACGTGGGATCGAACGGGCCGCGGTTAAGCACGGAGAGCCCGAGATGCACGCTCAACAGGTCGTCGATGAATTCGGCATAATCGTCCCAGATGGCACCCACCACCGAGTCAGGTACCCGCAGATACAAGAATGAACTGAGCCCGAGCAAACCGCCCATCTCGAAGCCGACCCAGAATGCATAAGGCCGCGGACGGCCACGCGAACGGAGCAGAAAGAACAATCCCACCTGGATCGCTACCGCGATCGGACCAATTCCCGCCAGCCGCCATGGCTCGTACCAGAAAATCATCTGTCCTATACACAGATTGAGCGCAACGATCGCCACCAACTTCATCAACGAGGCAATCGTCGTGCGACGCTGATTCATCACGGCCCTCCGCGGAGCCGAGGAACTCGGTCCATGCATCAAGTGGCTGTCCCTGACAATTGTAACGGCCTCAAATTGGAAATGAAACCGGTTTACCCGACGTCGGCATCGGCCGGCAACCCGGCATGTCTGTCAAATCCCTGATATTCTCCGCAGATTACCAGAACGACGCGGCGGTCCCCCGGACTGGGAATGAAGATTCACCCCTACCGGTCGAATACACCGTCTGAGAACGATTTGCGCGGATGGGGGCACGGATAACGAATGGCTTCGTTCCGTGCGAATTGACATTCGAGCCCTGGGGTGGAGAATTCCACTGGCGGCGCCCGTCGCGTGCTGAGTTGCCGGGATGAACGTGCTCTCGAGACCCTTGATGAAGCGAACGCTCGCCATAGCCGTGTTGCTTTCCGCAGTTGCCGTGCTGTTCAAGCTGGCGCTCAAGCCCGGTGCGCGACCGGATGGATCGTCTGCCGCCGCACGGCCGCCCGCAGGCGACGGTGAGAACCCTGCTCCGGTTGAACCAGAGGTTGAGACGGCGCTGCTTCGCAATTATCCGTCGGCCAGCGCAACAGATCGCGAGCTCGTTGCGAGGGTCGCCCACCGGTTTGGCCGCAACGCCCAGTTGATCGAGCAGACCGACGGCCTGCGCGGCTTGGTGCTCCTCGATCGTCTGGACATCGAGGCGATCTTTCTTTACGAGAAACATCCCGATGAATTCCGCCGGCTCCGCGACTCGCTCGGCAGCGACGCAGCGGCCGACGTGCTGCTCCACTGGCGCGAGTACTTCGGCCTCAAGCGAGCGGATGACACCGACCGGAAGGCACTCATCGGGCAGATTGCCAGGTTGACGCCGTCTCAGCAGAAAACCGCGGCGCGATTTCCATCGGTGCTCCCGCTCATCCTGGCTGATCCAGGCGGCATGAGCGACTTGATCGATCGTCTGAAGAACGATGAGCACGCCCTGGGCGACTCCCTGGCCGTGCTCTGCTTCATGAGCCTCGAGCAAGGCCCGGCTGACCTGAAGTCGGGCCTGGAAACACTCGAACAGCACGGCCCGCTCGCACTCGACGCTTTCCGCAAGCAGGGGCCCGAGGGGTTTGCTCTCGTCAAGCTCTACGGGCCGATCCTCGACGCGTTGGAAGACGCCATCCCCCTGGATCAGGCATTGATTCTGGTCCGGGTCAATGCGCCTTACATTGACGAATTGCTCCAGTCGCACCGACCGGAGACCGTCGCCGCGCACATTCGCCACGCCGCGGCAGCCGGGCTCACTGAACCGGCATCGGGCAGCCCGGATGCCCTTCGGCTGATCGTCGAATATGGAGATGCCGGTGAGCGGGCGCTCAAACAAGCGGGGCCGGATGCGGCCGACGTCGTCTTCGGCGACTACGCCGATTCCTCCCTGCGGCGCCAGGCTGTGCGGGCCCTGGCCGAGCACGGAACGATGGCGCTGGCCATGCTCGAGAAGTACTCGGCCGATCCCGACTTTTGCGAGATCCTCCGTGCCCATGGTCCTGCGGTCATCCCTCCCATCGCCCGAACCGACTCGGGTCCTGGAACGATCGATTTTCTCCAGCGCAAAAACAAGCGCACGGTCACCGAATCACTCGCTTTGGCCGCCCTTTTTGCTTCCGGCGACAACGGCCAGGCGACGATCCGCACGATCAAAAACGACGGGCTGAATCGCGTGGCCGAGCTCGATCAGACAAGCGTTCAGTACTACCAGTTCCTTCCTCTGTACGACGTGATCCACCTGGGTAACGTCCTGCGAAGGGGGTATGCCCCGACCTCCGGCGAGGCGGCCTGGGCGCTCGTCGACGGTTGCTTTGTGATCACCGACGTGTTAAGCCTGGCGGCGCTCCAGCCCGAGGGAGCGGTCGCGGCCGAGGCGGTGCGGAGCGAAGTGAAAGCGGCCGTGCGCGAGGGCGCGAAGACTCTCGGCCGAGACCTCGTGGCAACCGGCAGCGAGGCGGCCGGGAAGGCGCTGGCACGAAGCGAGGCGGGCGCGGGAAAAAGGCTGGCGCGTTGGTGGTCCGTGCGCTCGGCCGGTGGCTTTTACCAGGTGCTAAGGCGCTGGCCCGAAGCGCTGCCGCGGCTGAGTCTCGCACAGTTGACGGAGACGGCGGGCCCGATGGCGTCGAAGGCCGGGTTGCGACTGAGTCAGTGGCGCGCAGTCCGGCTGTTGAGGGGCGGTGTCGAGGTCGTGCTGCGAATTCCGCCAGCGCGCGGCGTAAAATACGTCGCAGCCCAGGCTGTGCAGGCCGGGGTCGGCGTGGTTGGGTTTCACAAGATGGAAGAGTATCTGAAGAGTCGGCGCACCGATTCGACAGCGGGCCAATAGCGACCAGTCACCGTCTCGACTGCGACCGATCAAGCATCGACAAGCTTCAGCTCGCGCCGATCCCGTGACGCTCAGGCGGGCTCGCGCCCGTCAGCTCTTCAATTTCTTCCATGAAATCGATTTCAGCCTGCCGCTCTGCTCCCGTCAGTGAACGACGAATCCTGCCCGCGTGACGTTGCTTCTGAGCGTCACGCGAACAGGCACCTCGTTCGAAGACTAGTTTTCTTTGAAAGATCCGCAGCGATTTTGCGTACCAGTCATAGAGTGGCATCCCGAGTGCATTGATTGGTACCTGGGGCCATGTGCACCCTACGATGCAGGTCGCCCTGGAGGGATCTTTCCATGAACAAGCACGCGCAGGCGAGCCTCCGTCGGCTCAATCGAATGGTCGGGACGAACCCCCTCCTCATCATTGCCCTCGCGGCCGCGCCGCTGGCGCGCGCTGATCATCGTCCCGGACGAGCAGCCGACCGCGCCGCAGCGACCGCCGAGCGATCCACCGCCCATGCGCACACTCCCGCGACGATCGCCTGGAAAATGGCCGATCGTTTCGGACCGGGATATGACCTCAACCGAAACGGCCGGCCCGACCTCCCGAACTCCTACGAGTACGTCAATCCCGGGCGCTACGAAGTCCAGCTCGAAGCCAGCATCGAAACGGCTCAAGTATCTACAGAAGACATATCCTGCCACTGGACGATCGCCGGCCCCACAGGATCGAGCGAGTTCGTCTCAACCGGGCCGAAAGCGATCACCCATCTCCCGCAAGGCGACCATGTCGTGAAGGTGACTGTTCGCCTCGGCGATGGGCGCACTGCGGCAGCGCAAGCGATAATCCGCGTCAAGGATATCCTCATCGTCGCGCTGGGCGACTCGCTCGCCACCGGCGAAGGCAATCCCGAATTGCCTGCCCGCTGGGATGCGATCAAGTCTTCCGAACGCGGATCAATACTTCGTGGTCGCGTTGACCCGTCCACGCCGCCAGTGTGGGCTGATGGAGGGCCCGAGGGAAACCAGTCGCGCAAGACGCCCACTGGCCCGCTGCCGCCGGCCAATTTGTTGCACGGGCGGTCCCATCGCTCGACCCGTTCCGGCCCAGCACAATTTGCCATGCGCCTGGAAGCGTTGGATCCGCATACCTCGGTCACATTCGTTTGCCTGGCCGCCACCGGTGCACGAGCCGACGATCTCTTCCGTAGCGATCGTTCGAATGACAACAAGGCACTGGGTCCCGGGCCGCCGCTGCCAGCACAGCTCGACGAGCTTCATGCTATCGCCGCCACTCGGCCGGTCGACATTCTGATCCTCTCCATCGGCTGCAACGATGCGCGGGATGGAATTGGTCGGCGAGCTCTTGCGACGCGAGATCCGGTGCGTCGACCCGCTGCGCCTGCTTGCCGCCTACCCGACTCGTCAAGCCGGTTCGGCGGCTCGTCCGACTGACCTCGATTCGCTGATCGACCCCACCGCGGCTTGCACGCTCACGAACGAGAGCCCGAACGCCCGGCGCGAGGCAATCGACCAGGACGTCAAATTGATCTACGGCCTCTCGCAGGCCATCGAGTCTGGTCTGGCGTCGGCCCGAGAGCAACTCGAGCGCGTCGCAAGCGCGGTCGCCAGCGATCAGATTCTGGCCGGCGCCCAGGTTCACCTGCTTGGCTACCCCGACTTGACTCGTGAATCAAGCGGTGCCACCGCTGCGGCCATTCTCGACGATCTGGTCCCCGCGCTTCGTGTCAATCGTCGCGAGCTGGAGATGGTCCGCGAGCGCCTCTTGCGTCCACTGCACAAGGCACAGAGCGAGACGGCCCGGCGCCATGGGTGGAACTTCACCGACGGAGTCTTCGAGTCATTCGGCGCTCACGGCTACGCGGCCGAAGACACCTGGTTCGTGAGAGCGAAGGAATCCGAGCAAATCCAGGGTCCAATCCTGACCGCGGTCGGCTACCTCCGCGGAGAGATCGCACCCGGCATGTTGCATCTCAACAATCGCGGGCATCAAGCCATTGCCGATCACTTATTGCGAAGCCATGCGAGCACGACAACGATACAGACTTCACCGACACCAGTCTTGCCGTGGCGATCACTGGGCCGAGATCGATGAGAGTCTTCGCGGGACAGCTCGATCTGTGACGGAAGGCTCTCGACGATTCGCTCGATCTCCGGCGACCATCACCAACCGAGCATGAGGAACTTCGCTCTACCGTCTCCTTGCGGCAGGTCGACTTTCCGATGCCGCACAGCTCCTGATCGAACCGGCGCCCCTTCCCCGCATGGTAGAATAGCAGCGGGAGATCCTGTCTCGCAAAAGCCAATGGACAACCGGCAGCAAGGCCCGACGGATGGCCCGAAAACTTGATCGAAACGGAACGGCCGGAGCAATCCAGCCGGTCTTCAGCAATTCGATCACTTTTGACCAAACAATCCGCTGTCCTGGTCGAATATCCTGCAATACGGAAAACCACGGCATCCCGCAAAGTCAGCCGACAATCCGAGGGTTCGTGCCGATGAATGTAAATTCAAAACGCCGTGGCGGTTGGGCGAAGAGCACTCTGCTCGTGCGTTTGGCCGCCGTGCTCGCGCCTGCGCTGCTCATGCTCATCTCGCCAGCGCTCGCTCAAGCCGGAAAACTCTCCTGGCTCGATGACGTCGTGCAAAACGTGATCGTCGAAGCCAAGGCCGGCGGCAAGCGCCTGGTGCGCAGTGGCAATGGCGCGCGGACCGAGCTTCGCGCGGGCCGGCTGTTTCTGGCACGTGGAGCCGACGACGGGCTCGAGCAGCTTGTGCGTCAATCCGATGAGCTAGCCAAGGCTGGACGGCAGTTCGAGCAGCCGTCCGAAGCACTCCTCAAGGCCCGATTCTCTCGATTGTTGAAGCAAGATCCGCAGGTGCTGCGAACGTTTGAAGCACTCGCTCCCGCCGAAAAGCGGCTCGTCGTTGAGCTAGGCGAGACTGCACAGCTTCTGGCAAGGCGCTATCCTGCCAATGCAGAAGCGATGGTTCGCCGGCTCGGGCCCGAGGGATCGAGCGCGGTTCGCGTTTTCGGTGATGATGTCGCCGAAGTCCTCGTCAAGGAAGGGCCCGAGAGTCTGAGCGTCTTGCGCAAGGCCGGGCGAGGCGGCTGGTCCTTCTTCACGAACACGGTCTTGCCCAATAAGAAGAAACTGGCCGCCGCGGGGGTGCTGGCGGTTTTCCTGGCCAACCCCGAGAAGTTCGTTGACTACGCCGGCCGGGCCACCGAGTTCGCCGTGCGCGAGTTTGCGAAGGCCGGTATTCAGCTTGCCTCGGCCGCCGGACTGGGCGCAGCACGCGGGCTCGAAAGCTCGATCGGAGAAACCCTGTCCGCCTTTGGACTCAACTTTGCCGTCATCCGTTGGGTCGGTATGGGCGTCGCCGGAATTGTTGCCGGGACCGCGCTGTTGATTCTCCTCGGCCTGCCGGTCCGATGGATGTTCCGGCCGTTCGCCATTCTCTTCCGGCCGGTTGCATTTCTCTTCGATCGTCTGGTGTTTGGTCGTAACAGACAAGTGCGCGTCAATTCAAAAGTCGTCTGACACAACCGGTCTGGAGCCAGGCTCCCGCCATGAACAGAGACATGAGCAAGAGCAAGACGAGGCGCCGCGCGAGCCGGCTCGATCTTCTGGAGGCTCGCCTTACGGGGCCCAAGCGGGTCGCCCTCTTCGGGCATCGCCACGTGGGCAAGACCACTCTCCTGGCGATGTTTTATCGCGAAGCGTCGAGCGGACGCTTCGCCGGGATGCGGATGGCCGCGGCTGACGCCCGAACTGCGGAGTACCTCGCCGAGAAGATCGCCCAGATCGAGTCGGGCCAGCCGATGGCCGGCACGCTGGCCGAGACCGAGCTCAATCTTCGGCTCTATCATGGGCCGTCTCGCATCGAGCTGATCCTCAAGGACTATCAAGGCGAACACGTGTCGCTGGGCTCGGATCGGTCGATCCATCAGTTCTTCGCCGATTGCGATGCGGTGCTCTTGTGTCTGGACCCCGCGGCAACGGCTGATCCCGCGGAGGTCAGGCGCCGGCAGCAGGAAGTCGAAGGCTTGCTCGAGGGCTACATCGATCGGTCCGATGACGGTGGGGTCGGCCGTCCGATCGCTCTGGTCCTGACGAAGTTTGACCAGGTCATGGCGGGCTCGCTCGCTGAGACGAACCCCGGGTTTGCGGCGGGCCAGTGGTCGGGCCTCGTTGAGCGGCTGCTCAATGAGCGATATGGCATGACGCGTCACGCCCTGGCGGCCCACGCCCCCCAGGGAGGAGTGTTCGCCGTCAGCTCCTTCGGCGCCGGGGCCTCGGGTAATCAGCCGCCGCCAGAGCTTCATCCACTTGGGCTCGAAGGGCCGCTGGCCTGGGTGGCCGAGCAGCTCGAGGCACGCGATCGGGCCGATATGGAGCTGCTCTGGAAGCTGGCACCCGGTGACTTGCGCGCGCCTCGCGCGGTGCCTGGCCGCCTATGAGAAGCGCTATCCGAGATCCAATCGCTCCTTCGAATTCCTCGACCGGCTCAAGAAGCTGCAAAGAAGGCGCGGCTGGCGCCGCCTGGCCCGCTTCGCGGCCGCGGCGATCGTCGTCGCGGGCGGATTGGCGGGATGGGACCTGCTCGCGTTTGAAAGCGCACAGGCATTTGAAAGAGCCGGCGAGGCTGCGCCACCGGCCGTCGCGCGCCGCTGGTCCGAGGTGCTCGAGTGGCATCCCTCGCTCTCATGGTTCTGGCCGAACAAGGGCCGCGCAGCACGCCAGAAGCGCGACGAGTGGCAAGTGAAAGCAGCGGGCGTGCAGGTCGCCAACGGAACGGCACCGGCTGATCTCGAGGTCAGGCTGGGGCAGCTCAAAGACCAGGCGCCTCGCCTGGCGCCGGCAATCAGGCAGGTCGAAGCGGCGCAGGCGCAGACCAGGCATGACGAGCGCTGGAAGTCCGTCCAGGGAGAAGCCCTCTCGCTCGCCGCACTTGACGACCCAGCTCCACCGCTCGCCTCCATCGACGCCTTCTTGCGCGAATATCCAGACACGCCGCGCCGGGTCGAGGCGCTGGCACTGGCACGCACGCTCAAGGACGATCTGGCGAAGCGCCGGACGGCCGTCGAACGCCAGTTCGTCGACGACCTGGTCCGATCGGAGTCGCTGCCGACCATGTCGCTCGCCGACCAGATCGAACGGGCGCGTCAGTTCCTGACCGACCATCCCTCGAGCGCCGTTCGCGCAGAGGTCAATAGCCGGCTGGAGATGTACCTGAAGCGCCTGGACGAGCACGATATCGATGAAGCCCGCGAGTTTTCGCACAAGAATCCCACGCGATTCGCGGCGCGGATCGAGCGATTCGAGCACTACCTCAAGAACCACGAAGCCGGCGGGCGGTTTGTCAGCGAGGCGATCGAAGCCAAGGACCGGATCCTCCGCGAGTGGGATGTCTACGCGTACCGCCAGGCGTTTGATCACGCTCAGGCCCATCCCGATGATGTCGCCGAAGTCGCCAGGCGGCTGAAGGATTACCTTCGCGATCATGCCGACGGCCGGTTTGCCGCGGATGCAGAGCGCTATCAGGAATGGTGGGACAAGATCTCCGTGCCCGGGCAATACCGCGTCACGCTCCGGCGCGGTGAGGTCGAGCCGCGCGTCGGCAAGTATTTCGCCGGAGGGGCACCCGACCTGGGCGTGGTGATCGAAGTCGCCGGCGCCGTATACGGGCCCTCGACCGTCATTCGCGACTCTCACCGGCCGGTCTGGGACTACACGTTCCCCCAGCCCATCACCTGGAAGCTCGGCGATCCGGTGACGGTGCGCATCATCGATTACGACTGGTCGGCGAGCGAGGTCTACGTGCTCCATAGCCGTCAGGGAGACCCACTGGCCATACGTGTGCTCTCGGGCACGGTCACGCCCACAAAGGGAGGGAAGACCACCCTGGTTTTCGCGTCGGATTTTGCCATGCCGACACTGAGCGTGCCGGATTAACGGAAGCGCCACGGGATATATTGGCGAAAGTGCCGGAAGCTCGCGGCCCCTGGTTATCGACCGCGGGCTCGCTCGGGCCGACGGCGATCGACTGCTTGAGGGCGGTCTATCCGTGCGATTCGAGCAGGCGGTGTACGGCAGCTTCCCGTTCTGGAACCGTGGCTACGGTGTGCTCGCGCATTCAACGGGATGCCGGCCCGAGTGGCTGGCCGAGCTACGCGCAGTCTGTCAGCGGTTCGGCGAGCCGCCGGCGGGAACCCCGCACGTCGATGGCCTCTTCGCGTTGCGGCTACACAGTGGGCCATGGCTCGTGGCCGGAGTCCATTCACAAGGCTGCGATGACCGCGGCCGGCCAGGTGCGCTCGCGTTTCACGCACTATTCGTGGGGCGGTTTGCCTATCACTGGATGGGTGGTGACCCGTTTCGACTCAAGCACGAGCTTCGCCACGACTGGCAGGCGGAAGACCAGAACCGAGCCCTTCCGGCCGGCCGGCTGAAGGCGTGGCCCGCCATTCGATCCGGGGCCTCGCCCGACACCAGCCCACAATTGAAGGGGATCGTATCGGCGATCAAGCAAAGGCGCCGGGTCATCGTGCAGTCAAGTACGCCCATCGACGCTCTGGCAAGGAGCGTCTGGAAGCAGCTTCCCTGGCGCACACGAATGCGGGCGGCCGTGGCGACCTGGGCGTTTGACATCAGCAATGGCTTTGATCTGGTTGCCCTGCCCAAGCTCAACGGACTGGCGCTCGGCCGGTCGGACGTGATCATGGCTCTCGAGCCGGACGATCGCTGACGGCCACTGCGAGCGCCTCGGTCGCCTGACTAACGGCCGTGGTCCTTGTCGCTCTGCTCCTGCATCGCCTTCTTTTTCGCGGGGTACTCGATGACGACGAGCTCCTTCTTATCGACGTCGTACGCGTATTCCTGGTAATAGGGGAGCATCGGGAGCTGGATGCCGTCGGCATTGCCCTTCTTGATGATCTTTTCCATGAACTCTTCGTACGTTTTCGGCTTTTCGCCGTTGGTCGCCTCGTACATCGCCATGTCCATCTGGACCCTCATCTTGCCGCCTTTGGCCACCGTGGTGCGGTAGGCATCGGCGGCCTGTGTAAGGGGATCGGCAACCTGGATCTCGGTGTCGGCGAGTATGGCGCCCTTGGCAAGCTCGGCCTTCAGCTCGTAGACATTCTGGGTGGTCTTGTGGAGCGTGTCACGAGCCTCGACCCTCGGCTTGTTTGAGGGCTCCTCGCCGCAACCGGCGGAAAGGGCGAGCAGGGGCGTGGTAAAGGCCAATGCGAGGGCGTAGCGACGGGGGCGCAACATGAAGTGAGTCCTGGTTGGTAGGCGATGAGCGGGCGGAGCGTCGGTCCTGGTTGCCGCGGACGGAAGTTCAATCGGGCCGCAACTGCGAAGTAAGTTCCGCCCCGAACCCGATCGTCGGAGGCGCTCTCTTCAAAGTACCGACTCTTACCTCGAACAACAACTGCAGACGACGGGCTGGCGAATTCGTTGTTCTCCTGGCATTCTGGAGAAGCGCACAGGTCGGTCGGGGCTCGTTCATCGACGATCCTGCGGGGAAAGCGGCACGCATACGCGGGCGCATCATCCGCAAGACGCGCCGAGCAAGCATTTTCTGCGAGCAATGTTCATCATGAGACATAGCTTACGTGAGCGACTGCTCCGGTCTACGGTGCTGTTCCTCCTCGGCGTCCTTACGGCATGCTTCGGGACAGGCTGCTCCGGGGGCGAAAATGTCACGGCTGAGAAGATCGTTGCGGCCCGGCAAATCTGGTCCAAGGCTGGAATTCGCGACTACGACCTCGAGTACACCACCGCACCGGCTCACGGCCACTTCTTCGTGACCGTGCGCGACGGCGCTGTGAAGAAAGTTGAAGGAATCGGGCCTCAAGGCGAGCGAACCGAGCTTCGGATTGCTGCGCCCCGATATTACAGCGTCGATGGGATCTTCACCACGATTGCCGACGAGCTGGCCCAGCTCAAGCAAGACCGCCCGTTCGACGAACCCAAGGGCACCACGATTGTGATGAAATTCAAGCCAAACCCCGAGCTCGGCTACCCGGAATGGTATCGCCGCGATGTCATGGGCGCGTCACGAAGTGCGAGGATTGACATCGTGCGGGTGAGTCCGGTCACCGGGGTTTCGGAGCCGGCAAAAAAAGATTGAACTGTACTACGATGGTACCGTGAATCCGCGATTGCCAGAAGCGAAAGTCGGCACGCGACGAACACCGTTCCGAGCATGGGGAGCTTCGACTGTCCCTTGGCCAAAGAACCCATCCAAAAGCAGGCCGAGCACTGGAACCGCCAGGAAGCGCGTTACGACGAGATCTTTCTCGACCCGTACGGGCCCGACGTCGTCAACCCACTCTGGGAAGAGCTGGCGGAAATCCCAGCCGCCAAGCGCAAGACCGCGGCTGATCTCGGCTGCGGCACTGGCACCCTGCTCCCTCACCTCGCGGACCAGTTCCAATCCGTGGTCGCGCTTGACTTCGCCCCCGATATGCTCCGGCGCGCGCGAAGCCGGCTCGAGAGCGATACACTGGCCAGGGTCACTTTTCTCGAGCGGGCGATGCACGAGCTCGACGATCTTGCGGGCAAGATCGACGTTGCTGTCGCCGTCAATTCCCTGGTCATGCCTGACGTGCGGCTGATTGACCGCACGCTGTGCGCGATTCGCAAAAGCTTGAAGTCGGACGGGCTCTTCATGGGGGTTGTCCCGTCGATCGACGCCATCTATTACCACATGATGCTCTTGATCGACCGCTCTCTCGACCAGGGCTTTCCGCTCGTCGAGGCGGAAAAGCTGGCCGCCCTCCACGTCGAGCGCCGACAGTACGACTTCGCTTTCGGAAGGTTTCAATTCGAAGGCCTGAGACAGAAGTTCTGGCAGCCGTTCGAGATCGAGTACCGTTTGAAAAAGGCCGGGTTTTCCGCGCCCGTGCTCAAAAAAGTGCTCTATCCTTGGGATGAGAACCTCGCCAGCGGCGGGGTTCTCGCCGCATTTCCGCCGAGCTGGGACTGGTTCTTCCGAGCACGCGTCTGAGGAACAGGTCGGCATTAACTTCCGGATTTCGGTATCAACCCTACCACGGAGGAGCCGGATCGCGCCAATCCGCTCTCCCAATCGTGAGCCCGGCGTGCTAGGCTTAGAAGTCGATTTGATGCCTTTCGAGCGTCAGAATCCAGGCCGCCTCTAGTTCCGCGCCGCTGTAGGCACTGTGCCATGCCTTCTGAATCACGCAACCTGCACGAGCAGGAAATCTCGATCAAGTCGCGATCCCATGAGGTCTTCGCCAAAGCCGAACCTGAGGTGCGAGGGCGGTCGACGAAGCCCTTCCCGGTTTACCTGCGAGAGACACCCGCGTCTCCCATGTCGGGTGTCGTGCGCGCGATGCTCTGGGCCGCGGCCATCGTTGTGGCGCTGCTGTTTCTGGCCGCGGTCTGGAAGCTGATGATCCGGCACGGGCCCAAGCCTGTCGCGCCGGGCCCGAGCGTCAGCATGGTCAGAGTCAACCAAACAGCTCCTGGATCGGCTTGCCGCCGTCTACGATCTTGATCGGCCGGCCGCGCGGGGTCGTGAACTGAGTGGCGACGTTGATTCCCATGCCCTTCGTCATGGTGGCGATCAAGTCCATCACCCCGACCGGACGGTCGACGACCTCGATTCCGTCTTTGTCGGTCGCGCCGACAACTTGACCCCCCTTCATGCCGCCGCCACCCACGACAACCGACCAGCTCCGCGGCCAGTGATCGCGGCCGGCGTTCTGATTGATCCGGGGAGTGCGGCCAAATTCACCCATCCAGACGATTGTCGTGGTGTCGAGCAGCCGGCGCTCGGCCAGGTCAGCGACGAGGGACGACATCCCCTTGTCCAGTTCGGGGAGGAGCCGATTCGAGAGCGTCGTGAAGTTATTGGCGTGCGTGTCCCAGCCGTCCAGCGAAACCTCCACGTACGTCACACCGCGCTCGACCAGCCGCCGGGCCATGAGACAGCCCGAGCCAAATGAGCCGCGCCCGTACTTGTCGCGCACATCGGCCGGCTCCCGCTCAAGGTTGAAGCTGTCTTGATGCTGCGAAGTCATCATGCGAAGAGTCTTCTCGTACACCGCCTTGTGATCGACGGCCGACTGGCTGGCACGCGTCACCGCAAATTGCCTCTCCACGCCCGCCAGCATATGCAGCCGCCGCCGCATCCTCAGATCGTTGACGTCGGCCGCGGGCTTGAGATTGGCGATCGGCGCGTTCGGGTTTTGCACGACGAACGGAGCGTACGACATTCCCAGGAACCCCGCAGCCACGCTGGGCGAATTGATCGCAACGCAGTGCGGGAGGTCGAAGTTCTGCAGCTTCTCGCCCAGCTCGACCGCGCAGTATGATCCGAAGCCCGGGTGCACAACCGTCGGGTTGGGCGTGTATCCCGGTGTGCATCATGTACGTGCCGCGGTCGTGGTTGCCTTCCTTGGAATCCAGCGATCGAATGATGTTCAGGTGATGCATCTGCTTGGCGACCTTGGGCAGGTGCTGCGTGATCTTCACGCCCGGCGCCGAGGTGTCAATCGGTCTGAACTCGCCGGCGTTCTTCTCGCTGTCGGGCTTCAAGTCCCAGATGTCGAGATGGCTCGGGCCTCCCCCCATCCAGAGCACGATGCAGCTCCGGTTGGTCTTGCGAAGCTGCTGGGCCGAGGCGTCAAGCGACGAGAAGAACTGGATCGCCGGAATCCCCAGCGCCGTGGAAGCAAGATGCCCCATCCAGTGCCGCCGCGTCATCCCGCCAAGAAATCGCGAAGTCTCTGACATGGGATCCCCTCTTTGCCCAAGGTGCTTGCGCGGCCCACGCACCTCGCAAAGTCGCGATGTGCCGGCCGGCATGCCGGGTGAAACTTCAATGAACCAGGACAAACTCATTCGAGTTCAGCAGTGCCCAGAACAAATCCTGCAAGATCTGAAGACTATCCGGGTACGAGTCGAAGTACTCCTTCGCCTGTGTGACCTCCTTGCCATTCGGATGCCGGCTGAGCGCCGCCAGATAGATCGAATCAACCATGAATGCCGCAGGAGATCTCGAGTTTCCAGCCTGTTCACATATCTCTCCGAGGAAGCTCCCCGGCTTACCGGAAAGGGCTTCTTGCATCATTTGGCCGTTCATCATCATGAGCGCCTGCGGGATCGTGCCCTGGAAATTCGTCGACTCCTCGGCTTCGTCGTTGGCGAACGTGAAGAGGAACTGTCTGAGCCAAGCATCGCGCTTCTTGTTCTCCTCGGCACCGCCGACGCCGGACCGATGAGCCCTCGTCGCCGTGACCAGCGAATCGAAGAACTGCTCGGGGGTCATGGGCTTGGTCTGCATCTGGCAGAAAAGACCCTCCTCTTTGTCCGAAGGGCGAACTTTCACGCTAGCTGAGCTGATACGGGCGCGAGTTCGTGATCCATCGGCACAGCTTCTTGAGGCTGTACCCGCTCTCCTTGAACTCCTTCGCGATCTGGTCCAGCAGCTCCGGATTACTCGGGGGATTGTGAGGTCCGAAGTCATCAACCGGCTCCACGAAGCCTCGCCCGAGGAAGTGGGCCCACGTTCGGTTGACGAAGGCCTTGGCCATCGCCTGGTTATCCGGGTCGGCGATCAGTTTTGCGAGCTCGACACGGCGATCGACATCCTCCCCCTGACTGATCTTGCGACCATCCAGGAACCGCGGGAACGCAATTCCCACCATCCCGTCGCGGCGGTCAAACCGCGCGTAGGTATCCGTGGGCATGTCGCTCACGTCGGTGTGGTCATACGCCTCCTGGCCAGTTGCGCTGGGGGCCGTCACGCGCTCCGCTTTGATCCCCTTGAAGAACGCGTTGATCCCCCAAAAATCGCCTTGTTTCCAGTCGTTCGACGGGTGGTCATGGCACTGCGTGCATTGGACCTGCTGCCCGAGAAATAGCCGGGTCGTTCGCGACGTGAGCGGCACAGCATCAAACTCGAGATGGGCCAGGACGTAATTGACCGCCCCGTTCTCCTTGTTCGATCCCTTCGCCGACACCAGCTCCCGCACCACCTCGTTCCACGGCCGATCAGTAGCAAACTGCTTTCGCAGCCAGCTCGACAGTGCTCCCCGGTCAACCATCATGCCCTGATTGCCGCGACCGATCAGCAAGATCGTCCACTGAGTCGCGAAATTGTTGCCGAAGTCGGGATGCTCGAGGAGATACTCGATCAGCTTCGCCCGCTTGCCCGATTCCTTCGTCCCCAGAAACGCCCGGGCCTCTTGCACGTTCGGAATTCGGCCCAGCATGTCAACGTACACGCGGCGCATGAATTCTTCGTCCGAGGCCACCTTCCCCGGCTTCACTCCCGCCTTCTTCCATCCGTCCTCGATCAACTTGTCGATGAAAGCGGAATTCGACCCAATCTCCTTGCGGCTCGTTTTCGTCGAGTCGTCACCACCACGCGCCAGCATGCCGCTCGAAAGAGCAGCCGCGACGACAACCGCATACCCAACCGCGACCCACTTGATCGCACCGCCACTCGCCGGAGCGAATCGCGCCTGCCGTGTTTCCATGGAAATCATTCCTTAGATCCAGAGTTCGCGATCAGCCATCTACGCGAAAGCCCGGCCGAGCTTCTCAACGTCCTGTCGCGGTGCCGCTTGCCCCGCACGCCGCCCTCTTTGAAGTCCTGCATCCCCGGTCGCGCAGACGATTGCGTGCAAGGCGGCGTGATTCCAACCACCTAACTCATACGGGGAAGAACGGGCGATGTGACGCCAACCTGCCGCGCCAGAACAATGCACTCTTACAATTTTCTCCCTCCGTGACTCTCAAAAGCAAGGGGTCGCCGGGGCGTGGTTCAACGGAAGCGACGCTAAGGTAACACCGTTGATGGGCGCCAGTACGTTGGCTGGGTGCAACCCACCGGTCGTAATACGATATGGGGTGGTGGGTTGCACCCACCCTACGTGCGGTGAAACATCGCGGGTGTGACCCTACTCTCGCTACGTTTGAACCAGGCCTGATTCACGCCGTCTCGCGGTGGTAGTGAATTTCGTGCAGTCGGCGATAGAGGGCCGATGTGCGCTTGAGCTCGATGTCGGTGCCGATCGCCTCGATCCGGCCACCGTCCAGCAGCACGATGCGATCCGCAACCTGGATCGACGCCAGGCTGTGGGAGATCAGAAACGTCGTGCGGCCTTTGGTGAATTCCTCGATCGCTTTGCGAATCAGCACCTCGTCCTGAATATCAACGGCGCTCGTCGCCTCGTCGAGAATCAGGATGGCCGGATCGCGCAGCATGGCCCGCGCCAGCGCGATTCGCTGCCGCTGACCCCCGGAGAGTCCGTAGCCGCGTTCGCCGATCAACGTGTCGTATCCCCGCGGCAGCGCCGTGATGAACTGGTGGGCGTAAGCCCGCTCGGCCGCCCGCTCGACGTCGGCTCGGCTGGCATGCGTGAAACCGTACGCGATGTTGTTGGCGATCGTGTCCTGAAACAGGATCGTTTCCTGAATCACCATGCCGATCTGGGTGCGCAGACTCCGGAGCTGGATGTCCCGGATGTCGTGGCCGTCGATTCGAATGGCCCCCGAGTCGACGTCCCAGAACCGCGGCACAAGGTTCATGAGGGTGGTCTTGCCGCAGCCGTTGGGGCCCACCAGCGCGATCGTTTCCCCGTGCCGGACGGTAAGGTTGATACCAGACACGACGGGCACTGCGTTCCGGTAGCCGAAGGTCACGTTCGTCAATCTCGATGCTATGCCGATGCCGCGGCAGCCGCGGTCCGCGCTTGTTTTCCGCAACCTTGGGCCGCCGGTCCATCAGCGCACAGATCCGGTCCGCCGCCGCCGCAGCCCGCTGGATCTTCGAGTGCACGTTCGCCAGCTTTCGAATCGGGTCGGCCGCCGCCGCCAGCATGGTGTAAAGCGTGAGCAAGTCCTGGATCGCCATCGGCTCGGCGGCAAGCTGCAAGCCGGAACAATCCGAGATTCAAGGTAGATCGTGTGGTTGAGGACCAGATACGAGCCAGCCAGCAGAGCGATGACCACCGTCGAGCAGCGTCAGCATCTCGAGAACCGGGTCGCTCATCGCGTCGATCATCGCCACTCGCACGCTCTTCTTGTACAGGTTCTTGGTCTCGCCGAAGAACCGCCTGCGCTCGACCCGCTCGGTGCAGAACGCCTTGATCACCTTGATGCCCTGGAAGCTCTCCTGGAGGATCTTGTAGATCGTCGACATACTCTCGAGCGACCGCCTCACCGCCCGCTTCATGATCCTGCCCACGCGGTAGGTCGTAGCTCCAGAGATCGGCACCAGAATCAGGGTCAAGCACGTGAGCCGCCAGTTGAACCAAAGTGCTCCGCCCAAACAGCTTGCGAATCGAAGCGGTTCCCGGATCACCTTGCTCATCAAGGTATTGAGCCCCTGACCGAATGAGTCCATGTCATTCGTGAAGCGGGTCATCAGCTCCGAAGAGCCCTGGTCCGAAAAGCTCGCAAGATCCAGGTTGATCGTGCGCCGAAAGAACACGTTGCGGATGTCAAAAAGCGTGAGCTGCATGACCGATGCGACGAGCGTCTCCTGCAGAAACATGAAGAAGCCCTTGAAGGCCACGCCAACCATCACAAGCCCCATCAAGAGCAGCAAACTCGTGTAGGGCTCGTCGGGCAGATAGCGATTGATGTACGGCTGAGCGACGCTGGTAACCGCGCGAGCACTCGGGCTCGATCGGCCTTCTCCTGCGCAATGTCGCGCAGTCGGCGCGAAAGCCCGGCGCTGCCGTCTCTATCCAGCAGCCGCCGGCATTCGCGTAACTCCTTGAGCCGCCAGTCGGCCAGGCGCACGGCGTGGCGCAGTCCATCGAGCTCGACCATCTCGGGCCGCCGAGACTCACCGATCGTCTCGTTGATCTCCGTGAGACCGAGCTGGTGCTCACGCGCTTCGAGTACATCCGCCTTCGATTTATGATCGTTGCGTAGCGTTTCCAGACGCTCCTTGAGCAAGTCGTGAACGCGCTCGCCGCCATGCATAACTTGAAACGCAATATTGGCTTCCACCGCGCGTGCATCGAGAATGACGATCTCATCCTCGATCGAGACAATTTTTTCGGATACCCAGCGCTTCGGATTTTGGCTGTCAAAAAGAATGTGCAACAGGGGATAGACGGCCCCTAGCTCGGTGAAGAACAGCAAGGCCACCATGGCGGCGCAGCCGATCGACAGCCCGAAGCGGACCCGATAGCGCCACGCGAATTGGACCAAGCGAACGAAATTCGTCATGTGGGAGGGGATATCGCGGAGGGGATTACCCGAGAGCCTCCATGCGTCACCGGGCTCTCGCGTGGGCACCGGTGCTCGAGCGCTGGATGTGTACCATGATTGGACGGAAGCGACAATCCGACTTCGGGCGCGCCAACGGGCCACTTTAAGGGAACGAACCCTCGCCTCATCCCTCCCCGTCAGACCATTGAAAACCCGCCGCCCGCGCACACAAGTGGGCCAGGCCTTCGTCACTGCGTCACGTCCTTGCAGGGCTTGGACTTAGGTGTGACGCAGGAAATTGGAGCGCGCTCGGACAAGCCAGAACCCGTTATGCCAGAACGAGTTGAGTGTGACGCAGGAAAAATCGGAATTCAGTTCCAAATTGATCGTGCTGAAGCGGCTCTCACGAACCACCCCATTGTCGCCCTTCGCTCTGCGAAGGGATTCATCCGCCCTCGTGGGGAAGGTGCCACCGCAGAGGGCGGAGGGGGCTTGCGCCCAGGGAAGACCGCGCGCCCCAGCCGGCGCGAATGCCCTCTCGAGTGCCGTGAAAAAACGGGTTAAAAACATAGTGAACAAGACCATCGATTTGTTTTGGCAATTTTTCGTGGCACGTGCCAAGTGGTTTTGCCATTGCCGAAGAACGCCTTCGCTCTGTTCCCATTCGATTATGCCCATTGAACTTGCAGAGCAGCCACTGCACCCGAAGCAATCGTCGATCCCATCGAAAAAATGGCAAAAAGTGGCAATATTACGGGGGCCTTCCAGCATCCGTACACTAGTGTAAACCGGCCGCGCCCTGATCTTCCTCCAGATCCCAATCCTGATCGTAGTTTTACCGTTAATTTTGATCATAATCTTAATCCTGATCCGAATCTTAATGTTAATCTCATTTCGCCTCCGACAACCCAGCCGCAGCCCAAATCCGGCCCACTCCTCAGGGCCTGGTGCAGTCACCGTAGGGCCGACGACTCCGGGCGGCCTCGCCCCCGCCATGCCCCGCCCCAACGGTGCGCAGGTCAATACCCAGGGACTTCCAGCCCGCTGGAACACATCCCTCGGCAACAAAACCTTCGGGGCGTTGGGTGCGCCTCCAGAACGCGACGCATCGAGTCGGCCCTGCCAGGCCGCAGCGCATCGCGACACAGCGGTCCGCCTGACATAGATTATGCGACGACTTTACGGATTCGACACGCCGTCAACTGGGAAATTTCAAGAGACTTTCCGGGTTCCAGCGGCGGAATCGATTAGCGAAGAGAATTGATGCTATCTGCGGCACAAGGTGCCGCCCCGGGCGGCGGTTTGGGGAGCGCCGACGGACGGTCGCGCAACCCAGCCGTGCTCGGGTCGCCCCGGCCTGCTTCCAGATCCCGCTCCAGTTGCCATACCTCAACCAAGTACGCAAGGAGTGGACGTTCCAGCCCATTCACGGCAAGGACGCAGGAACGACCGGGATCGACGATGACTTCTTCGCTCGGAGGTTCCTGAACGTGGGCGCCTACATCTTCGGCAGAAACATGCTCGGACCCGTTCGAGGGCCGTGGCCTGACAACTCCTGGAAGGGCGGGTGGGGAGAGACGCCGCCGTTTCGCAGCCCCGTGTTCGTGCTGACCCACTACCCGCGCGAATCGATCCCGATGCAGGGAGGAACGACGTTCCATTTCATGACGGATGGAATCCACCGCGCCCTCGAGAGAGCCACAGCGGCCGCGAATGGGAAAGACGTTTGTATCGGAGGCGGCGTCGCCACCGATCAGCAGTATCTTCGCGCCGGACTGATCGATGAGCTGAATCTGGCGATATGCCCGGTGCTCCTCGGCTCGGGCGAACGCTTCCTTGGCGAAATTGATCTCGTCAAGCTCGGATACACCTGTACGGAGCACGTCGCGGGCGAGCGTGCGACGCATGTTGTTCTAGGGCGTCACGCAGTGGCGCAAGAGTTGTTCAAGCTATCACTGGCTTAGGCTTTCAGTTGAACTCCGGCCGGGAATTTTCTGCAGCATCCATAGGTCAGATGGGTTTCAAGACACCCAGAGTTTTGGGATTCAAGACACCCAGCGTTTTGGCGAGTTTGAGGCAGCCATGGATGGATCACTCGGAGAGAATGAGTGTCCGGATGCGCTTTTCCCGGACGGTTTCATCTTTTATTCCCGACGAACGGATGGGTGTCTTGCTTCCTGCTTCCCCTCGTTGTAGATGCAGAAATCGGGATCGCCCTGTCAGGGAGCGTCTGCTTGATTTGGGACCTTTTGCTGATATCTCGTGAGGACTTGATTGGTGGTCTGAATGCCTCTCTTGGCCAAGAAGATTCCAAGCACCTCTTCGTAAAGCAAGATCCCATAACCGAGAATGACGTAGGGGAGCTCACGCGTGAAAAGCCAGACAATCATGAGCACGAGCGACGGGATGATGAAGGAAAGCTTGCGACCTAGCGCCCGTTTGAAAAGCTGCGACGGGTCTCGGTAAAGGCCAGCATGAACTTGCTCGGCCGGCGTGAGTTCAGGTGACTGGTTCATGGATGAAACGACCTTTCGAATCAGCTAGCGACAAAAGAGAGAGGACGACGATCACAACTTGTCGATTAGCCCCGCCTTGAGGTCTTGTGGAACCGGCACGCGGGTGACCAGCCCGGGCCATAGCTCGATGGCTGGGGAATCTGTGATCTCTCTCGGGAGAGTGACCGCGGCCAGGTCATCGTGAAGGTAGTGCCGTTGGCCGCAATGGAGGGCGTCGCAGCTCTGACGAATTCCGGGACCACAGTCTTTCCACTGACACGTGCGCCCGATATAGCGTCCGCGCGGATCCAGTAGAAAAACATCGGCTCCGCGGTTGGAACTCTGCGCACGACCCTGCATGCGACGGGCAGACTTGGCGAGCGCGCCAAGGCCGGCGTCATCTGCCACAGTGACGAGAAGGTCGGCATCCTTCGGGTCTAGCCGATCGGTTGTCAAGGACCCGATGAGCGCGATCCGCAGCACCCCCGGGAGTCCGCGCCACGGAACCAACGAAATCCAAGACCGCGGCGACCAGGTCGAGTCGAATATCGACCAACTCCTGGGCCTTCCGCTGTTCTTCCCGCTCCTGATCGCGGGGATCTTCGATTGGCTCGATCTCCTCGGACGCCAACCAATCGCGTATTCGCGCTTCCAGCCGCGCATTCTTGAATTCAAACCAACGGCGTCGCTCGTGAAAGTCCCCGGAAAGCCTATCTTGGAACCGGCGAAATGCGCCGCGGCCCACGATGTCGCGTGCCAGCCAAGCCTGGAGGCGACTGTCCTGCACGGTGTCAACAAACTCTTCCATGTCGCGGTAGGCTTCGCGACGGTCGTCGGCGGGGATTTCAATGTACCGCGTGCCCAGCCCATTGCAGACTTCCGCGCGAAGTGCATGTTCGGCTCGAATCCAGTCAGGCTCGCTAGGCAGTTCGGGCCCTTCGTAGTCATCTTCTCGGAGCTCATCTTCCCGGAGTACATCGTCGTCTTCATCGATCTCCGAGAAGTCGTTTGCGCCGACGGAAACGACCCGGCCGGTCTGCATGTCGAGGTAGTGGCTCAACTCGGAACCGTGGTCTTCAAAGGCGATCGCCACGTCTTGAAGGTCGACCTTGAGTCTTCGCATGTCGATCCCGTACCTGCCATACTCGCGGCCGGCGCCGGAGTATTTGAATCCACCATCTTCCCCTCAGATCTCGGACTTCGCGCGTTCTTCTTGCGGCGACGCCCTCCAGTCAGTCGTCGTTGGATGCCTGTTCTCAGGAATCGGACCGAGGGAGCGGCCATCGGAAGGCATAGACAAATAGCGTACCCTATGAAACGTCCTTGTCCATTGGGATGGGGATTCAAGACACGCAGCGTTTTGGCGAGTTTGACGCAGCCATGGACGGATCACTCGACGAGAATGGGTGTCCCGCTGCGCCTTTCCTCCCACGGTTTCATCTTTGATTCCCGACGAAAGGGTGGATGTCTTGCTTCCCCATGCGACTGACGAGTGTCTGCCTCCTCACTTGAATCTCCGGGATAGGAAGCCACCGATCAGAGCGAAGATCACTTGAGGCAAGACCAGTATGAGCAGACAGGCGAAGGTCAGGGCTCGGATGAAGAGCAACGGTCGATGTGCCCCGATCATTCTCACCAAGTAGTCGCTCACCGGCGCCAGCCAGGATACCACAATCTCACGAGGAACAGACGTCGTCACGGCGACGTAAAGGGCGAGCGCCATCGCACCGAACGGCGCGAAGCCCAGGAGGAATGGACGGTTCCCAGGACGCCGTCTACCAATCAGCAGGCCGACTGCCAAGAGGTTCGCCATCGGCAGGGCACTCAGTATCAACAATTCACCCATTAGAGAACGGAATCCAAGCAAAGCCCGAATCGCCACGAGGTTGAGTGCGACGATGGCGACGACCACCATGATCGAGGCGATTCGGAAGTGGGGTACTTTCATCGCGACCTCTTGGCGGCACCGCCTCCATCTTCCTTTGATCGGAGGCCAAGCACCCATTGTCTCAAACTTCTTGATTGTTGACGATGATTGATCAAAGAGGGATCCAAGACACCCAGCGTTTTGGCGAGTTTGAGGCAGCCATGGATGGATCACTCGGAGAGCATGGGTGTCCGGCTGCGCCTTTCCCCGCGCGGTTTCATCTTTGATTCCCGACGAAAGGGTGGGTGTCTTGCTTCTTGCTTCCCATCGAAACAGAGTATGGCTTCCGGGCGGGGTTTCATCCTACAATGGTCGGGGTCGGGGTCGGCGACGGGAGGGTCAGTCTTCAGGGGGGCGAGTCCACGATGCGAAGGGCCAGGGTTTCGTCGGGCGTCGGCCTGTTGGCGGCGCTGGGGGTCGTGGCGGCGGCCGCGGTCACGGTGCGGGCTGTCGACGACAAGGACAAGGTCGCGCCGGCCCGGCGCGCCGACCAGGAGGCGCTGAAGGCGTACGCCCCGCTCGTGGGCTCGTGGCGCGGGGTCGGGCAGGTCCAGCGGGGACGGGTGCGCGGGGCGTGGATGGAGTCGGCGGTCTGGGCCTGGAAGCTCACCAGCGACTCGGCCGGACTGGAGATAACGGTCAAGAAGGGCAAGTACCTCAAGTCGGGCGTACTTCGGGCGGGCAAGGCGCCCGGCACGTTCGTCCTCAAGGCGACCCTCGCCGACGGCACGTCCCGCACCTTCGCCGGTGCGGCGGAGGAAAAGAAGCCGCTGGTCCTGACGGCCGACGCCAAGGCCCCGGCCGGCGGAGTGCGCCGGGTCTCGATCACCCCGCTGCACGACACCCGCCTGCTCGTCCTGCTGGAGGCCGAGGACCCCGAGCTCCACACCTTCTCCCGGCTCGGCGAGGTCGGCTACACCCGCGAGGGAGTCGCCTTCGCCACGGGCGAGTCGTACCCGCTCTGCGTCGTTACCGAGGGCCGCGGCACGATCAAGGTCAACTACAAGGGCAAGACCTACTGGGTCTGCTGCACCGGCTGCCGCGACACGTTCAACGACGACCCCGAGTCGGTCCTCGCCGAGGCCGCCGCGCGGGAGAAGGCCAAGGCAAAAAAGTAACGCTGGGGTTCCGATAGCAGCGGAGACTGTCCGCTTCGGTCCGACGATACCGAAGTCGATTGATCTGGAGTTGATTCGGTCGATCCGACCTGAGTCCCATTTCACCGGAGGTCCCTCGAACAAAACCGCGACCGGGGACGAATGCCTCAATAGAGGCCAACGAACCGGTCGGACGCGGACTCCTTCCCCGATGAAGGCTTCAGGTATGACTGTGACGGGCGCGATTTCTCGCGGTGTGCCGCCGATGCGAGTCCGGGCGCCGGCGGTGCGACCGTCCCGCGCCTGGCGGTGGGCGCTGGCGGGCCTGATCGGTCTGACAACCGCGGGGCAGGTCGTTCTCGATGCCGCACGAGTGCTCGCGTCTCGGCAGCCTCGATCAGGGCTAAAATCGTCTCGATGGACTCGACCAGCCACTCCGGTCGCCGACACACGACTGTCGGCCCCCGAATTCGATATGAGGACAGGCCCAGCAAGTGTTTTCCGAACCCGACCATGGAGGAGCTGAACAGGGAGACCATGGCCACCGAGCGGGACGTGGAGAACGGCTTGGGGAGCAATCGCGTGGGGTTCCGGTTGACGGCACGCAATACTCCGCCACTGTTCGGAGTTGGCCTGATCGATGGGCTGTCCGACAGCGAGCTCGAACAGTCGGCGCGGGAGCAGCCCCTCGCGACCCGTGGCCGGGTCCATCGGTTGAAGGACGAGCGGATCGGCTGGACGGCGCAGGGATTCAAGACACCCAGCGTTTTGGGATTCAAGACACCAGGTTTCAAGACACCCAGCGTTTTGGCGAGTTTGAGGCAGCCGTGGATGGATCACTCGGAGAGAATGGGTGTCCGGCTGCGCCTTTCCCCGAACGGTTTCATCTTTGATTCACGACGAAAGGGTGGGTGTCTTGCTTCCCATCCGGCGGCCCTGGCGAAGATTCCTGCGCTTCAGCGTGCGGGGGCTGATCGTTCTGGTGCTTGTGATCGGTGTTTGGCTTGGCTGGCTCGTTCGCAACGCTCGGATTCAGCGTGAGGCGGTGGCGGCGATCCAGAAAGTCGGCGGCAACGTCGGTTATGACTGGGAGTGGAACAACGGAGCGTCGATTTCGGGGGGAAAACCCTGGGGGCCACGGTGGCTCATCGATCTGATCGGGGTCGACTATTTCGATCACGTCACGTTTGTCTTTCTCACCCCAAGCGAAGCCGACGATGCAGCGATCGCACAGGTCGGACGTCTCACCCGGCTACAGGCTCTGTTTCACGATCAATCGTCCTGGGATTGTATTGTCATCCCTTCTACCCTGAGCGACACCGGGCTATCGCAGCTTACGGGACTGACAAACCTCTCGGTCCTTTGCGTCCGAGACACTCGGGTCAGAGATGCTGGGCTGTTGTATCTGAAGGGCCTCACAAACCTCACGGCTCTTTTCCTTGACGGCAATCGGGTCACGGACGCCGGACTTGCGCATTTGACGGCGCTGAAGCACCTTACCTCACTCAGCCTTGGTGGTACACAAATCACCGATGCCGGGCTGGAGCAGCTTAAGGGACTGACCGATCTCTCGGAACTTAACCTCACTCGCACTCACGTCACCGACGCCGGGCTGGCGCACCTGCACGGGCTGACCAAACTGTCGGATCTCGATCTCATGTCGACGCAGGTCACCGACGCCGGAGTGAATGAACTACAGCGGGCGTTGCCGAGCCTGAAGATCAGCCGCTGAGTGGTGGGGCGGATGCTCGTCGTGCCGCGTGATCATGCCGGCGATCCTGATGCACGGATTGTGCGAGCGTACCGGGTATTCGCGGGCTGGCATCCATCAAGTGACGCGTGACGGGAAAGCCATTTTCGGTTCCTGACACCTTTTCCCGCCCCGAGGGCCCGTATGCTTGACAGGCAAGGATGATACCGCATAGGGTCGGGCGGTCGACCATGAGCCGCGTTGATTGTATCGTCAGGGGTGTTTGGGATACCCGGCAGGAGACTCGTCGTGATCGCCCCAGCCCAGTCCAACCGGTATCATGACGCCGAGCACGCCGGCGCCGCTTGCGAAAATCCGCTACAACCGGCGGCTTCCGACCTGATCCGAGTCGGCTCGCGGCGGTGGTTTCTGCAAACAGGCCTGACAGGCCTGGCGGGGCTGTCGCTACCCGCCCTCTTGCAAAGCCGTGCTCGGGCGACCACGGCGGGTGGCACAGCGCAAAACTTCGGTGATTCTCTTCTGGCTCTCCGGCGGTCCCAGCCACATCGATACGTGGGACCCCAAACCCGATGCCCCCGGCGAAATTCGCGGTCCCTTTGGGACGATCGACACCAGGGTCCCCGGCATCCGAGTGTGCGAGCACTTGCCGCTGCAGGCCAGTATCATGGACCGGCTGACCTTGATCCGCTCCGTGGATTGCCGGGAAAGCCGCGATCATCACCCGGCCACCATGCAATCCGGCAACACGCTGTCGCAGTCGCCAACGTTCGCCGACGGCGGCCGTCACCCGTCGATGGGCTCGCTCGCCGCGCGGTTTCGAGGGCCGAACCAGCCGGGCATGCCGGCCTTCGTCGGCCTGGCGGATGCGGGGAACAACTGGAAGGCCGACGTCTGGGGCGCCGGCCCTCTCGGCCCCGCCTACCAGCCGGTCGACGGCGGCGAGTTCGCCGGGCGCCTCGCGTTGCACCCGGCGGTCAACGTCGCCCGCGCCAATGACCGCGCCGTGCTGCTTGCGCAATTCGACCGCCTGCAAAGCTCGCTGGACACCGGCGACACCATGGCGAGCATGGACATCTACAATCGTCAAGCGCTATCAATGGTCCTTTCCGGTAAAGCGCGGCAAGCTTTTCAGATCGACCAGGAACCGGACCGGGTCCGGAATCTCTACGGCCGTAACACCCTGGGCGAGCGCGCTCTTCTGGCGCGGCGGCTGGTCGAGGCGGGTGTCACCTTCGTGGTCGTCAGCGGCTTCTTCGGGCTCTTCGACAACCACGGCGACGACGTGATCTGGGGCGGTCTGATCAAGGGCCTCAAGCCGCTCTTGCCGCGCATCGACCGCGCGATTTATGCACTGGTCAACGACCTGGAGGCACGGGGCCTGCTCGACAGCACCCTGATCTTGATGATGGGGGAGTTCGGCCGGTCGCCGGCGATCACCGCGACGGGAGGCCGCGAACACTACCTGACCTGCATGTCGATGCTCGTCGCCGGCGGCGGGCTGGCGCATGGCCAGGCGATCGGCAGCACCGACCGCACCGCCTCCGAGATCCGCACCGGCCGGGTAACTCCGAGCGACCTCGGGGCCACCGTCTTCCGCCACCTTGGGATCGACCCCGATGCCCACTGGACCGACCCGCTGGGACGGCCCCACCCCATCGTCACGGAAGGCGGCCGGCCGATTCCGGGGCTTGGCGGCTGACCACCTTTGTCGCCTTTGCCGTAAACCACTTGCGCGGCCCGTCTTTTCGTCGTTCGAACGCGACTCGCTGGTGGCATTTCGAAACCGCATTGCTAAAATCGCTCCATTCTCAGAATCGTTGCGATGATTGCCAAACGGCTATGGAGATTCGGCACCGCGACGGGGGCCGGATGACCCATGAAAACCTGCCCCGCCTGCTCCGCCGAAAACAACGCTGACAGCAAGTTCTGCTCGGCCTGCGGCGGCCTGCTCGTGCCGGAGCCGGAGGCAACGATCGATCACGACCCTCCGACCGACCCAAGCGCTTCCCCATCGATTTCCGACCCGGATTCGTCGGCTCATGGCCGGTTCCTGTCGGGAACCAAAATCGCCGGCCGCTATCGCATCGTGTCCCTCGCCGGCCGGGGCGGCATGGGAGAGGTCTATCGCGCCGATGACTTGAAGCTCGGTCATCCGGTGGCGCTCAAATTTCTGCCGCGCGGCGTCGCCGAGAGTTCGAGGCGCTTTCAGTTATTTGTGAGTGACGTGCGCTTGTCCCGGCAGCTCGCTCATCCCAACGTTTGCCGGGTATATGACATCAGCTTTGGACGACAATTCCGCCGAGGCCCACTGTTCACTCGGCGTCGTGCTTGGCTGGTGCGACTGGGACTGGTACGGGTCCGAACGGCACTTGCTGAAGGCCCTGGAATTGAATTCGAACTACACTCCGGCCCGCTACTGGTATGGGTGGCTTCTGATCCATAGGGGACGTGACCAGGAATCCATTGCCCAGAATCGACGTGCCGTGGAAGGCGACCCGCTCTCCAAAGCAGCCCACGCATACCTCGGCATGTCGTTTAACTCCCTGAAATCGTTCGCCGAGGCGCTCCCGCCGCTGCGCCGCTCTCTGGAACTCGACCCGAATTTTGCCGTCAGTCACCAGCAGCTTGGCCGGGCATGCTGGTTCCTGGGAGATCGCGAGGCTGCGTTCGGGGAATTGCACCGGGCCGTTGAGCTTTCCGGACGGTTGCCCATGTTCTTATCCACACTGGGTCAGGCGCTGGCGCTCTCCGGGGATGTAGGCCAAGCGCGGCAGATTCAACGCGAGCTGGCCGAGCGCACGATCCCCGCCCCCACACGTCCGTATTTCCTGTCTCATCTTCATGCCGCCCTGGGAGAAAATGACCTGGCCTTCGCCGCGCTGGAACAGGCGCTCGTCGAGCGTGAGTTCTTCCTGGCGTGGTTGCCCGTTCGGCACAGCCACATCGAGCTCATGAGCTTGGAATCGGACCCACGCTGGCCGGCGTTCATCGAGAAAGTGAAAGCGGCAGTGCAGGCCGGTGCCAGCGCGACGATCTGAAAATTAGCCGCGAACACCTCGCGCGGGAGGTTCGTAACCAAGGACGGAAGCCTTGTTCCGACTCTCATTGGGGGGCGCGCCATGAGTGTTCGTGGGAACTTGCCGGCGATGGGGCCGAGACTGTCACAGGGCTGGCTTCGTGGAATGCTCGTGGGTTATGCCGCGGGCGTGGGGTTTTGTGCGTCAATCGCTCTCATCCTGGCGGCGTACACCTGGTGCACGCATGGTCCGAAGCGCGCGCTGGCAGACAGCGGGCAACCGGTCGCCTCGAAAACCGCACCGGCTGAGGACGTGGGCACACCGCCTGAGCACGCGGCGGTGCCGATCGCGAAAGCCGGCCGTCTGCCGGGTTCAGAGACCCAGGTCGAAAAGGAACAGATCGCTGGACCTCGCTTTGAGAAGTCGCCGCCGGTCGATCAGTTTGCTCTTTCGCCAGGCGCGGTTGCAACGGCTGCACCATTCGTGCTCCCGGAGAAGCCGTGGTTTGCGCTGGCCGACCTCACGCTTGCGGAACCAGAATCGTGCAATGGCGCCGCGAAAGTTTGCTCCGCCAACCGTTCGCTCGACACCGCGCTCACCTGGGCCAAATCACCCGCGGAGGCCGCCGGCGAAGCCAGTCGCGAAGGAAAGCTCGTTTTCTTGATTCACGTATCGGGTAACTTCGAAGATCCCGGATTCACGTGAAACAACGCGAGTGCATACAGGGCGGGCGCCCTGTCAGACCCCAACGTGGCACGATATTTCGCCGCGCACTTCGTTTCGGCACACCAGCAGGTTGGCAGTTTTGAGGTCGTCAATCAGTTTGGCAATCTGCAAAAGAACGGCGGGAACGTGGCGAGCTATTTCTGCACCCCGGACGGGCGGGTCATTCACGGATTGACCGGCCCGGCGACCGCGGACGAACTGCTGGCGGAGGCGCGCTGGGCGGTGCAGCTCGATCGCGAAGCCCGGGGCAACGCCGTCCAGGTTGCCGTTGGCCATCGTGAAGCCTGCGAGAGCCTGGAACAGCGCGGGAGTCGTTCGACGCTCGTGCAGATTCACAGGCTGCTGGCCGAAGAGCCGCTGCCGATGCTGAAGGACGTTTATCACCGAGTGTTCGCAGACATCCTCGGTCAGCCCTTGAGCGGGCCCGAGACCGAGCTCGATGCCGCCGAGCGGGCATTTGCCGCCGCGAACCGCGCGAAGCTGCCGATCTTGTTGATCTTGCACAAGGTCGCGGAAACTTCGGATGTTCTGCGTGAGTGGGAGCGCACCGTAGCCGGCCGCGGCCTCGTCCGGTCAGAGCCGCTCGACGCTCTGGCAAGCTCCTATGTAGTGATCGCGCTGCCGATCAACGAGCTGCCGGCGCTTTCGCGGCGGCTAGGCGTCTCGCCATATGCCGCGCCCGATCAGGGGGCGCCGCTCTTTGTCATTACCCGAAGCAATGCCCGCCAGTTGGCCACCGTTACAACCTGGGACAAGCCGGCTGATCTGGCCTACGCACTGGCTCAGGGGATCGTCCAGGAAGCGAAGGAGCACGACCGATCGGGCCCGCAGTTGCGCACGCTGCTGGCCGCGGTCGAGCCGATCGACGCCGGTTTGAGCAACCAGGTGCGCAAGCTTTTGTCCGAGTCGAGCCGACGATCGGGTTCGGGGCGGCTGGCGCACAACGGCCGCTGACGGAGGCGAGGAGGCTTAACCGATGTGCATACGACAACGGTTGCCCTGGACGCTCGTTGTGGTGATCGGCATGGTTCTTCCGCCGGTCGCGTCGGCGGGACCGGAGATTTTCTCGATGACGCCCGAATCGGGACCGGCTGGTATTCCGGTGCAGTTGAAGGGCAAGGGGCTGGCCACCACGGGGCGTGTTGTTTTCGCGATCGACCGCACGCTGAGGCGCGCCCGCTTCAAGGTTATCTCCGACGAGGAGATCGAAGTGGTCGTGCCGGAGTGCTATCGACCGGGCGCGGCTGCGACCCTCGCCGTCTTCACCGAGAGTGGCGCGGCGGTGGCGATGCCCGCGACCGTGCAGACCGTCCGGTCGTCGGTACAAGGGGCCAACGTCGCCGAGGCCGGCGAAACGTTTTATCACGTGCAGAGCGGTGGTGTCGTGTCGAGCGCCGAGAGCGTCGCCCTGATCGAGAAAGGGGGCGTCGTGGTGCACAGCACGAACGCGGCCATGCATTTCGTGAAGAGCGGCGGAACGCTGCTGGAATTCCGCAATCCCGGCGGCATCGTCTTTTACGAGCCGGCCGCGCAGCTCGGCCCTGGTGTTGCAAGGCCGAACCAGCGGGCCGCGGTCACGCTCGTCAGGGTTCCCGAGATCACGGCGTGCCCGGGGGTCGGACCATTCCGGTATGTGGCTCCGCTACTACCGGACCTGTCGGAAGCGCGGGCAGTTCCACCGCTCATTCGAGGGTTCTCGCCGCGCGCGGGCGGATCCGGCGAGATCATCACGCTTACCGGCAAGGGGTTTGCCCGCACGAATGCAGTACTGTTCCTGGGCCAAGCCGGCGGCTCGCGAGCTGCCGGTTTCCGTGTGGTTTCCGACCGCGAGCTCCGCGTGGAAATTCCGGAGCGCGAGACCACGACGGGCCCGCAGCTCCTGGCTGTCGTGACGGGCGAGGGAGTGACCGTCACGGTCCCGCGGAATCAGACCATCAGTCCGGCCGCCGCCGCCCCGCATCGGCGCAGGCGGGCGCAGCTACGCACAGACCTCATACGCACAGGCCTCATGTGGATCAATTCCGGCGAGATGGTCAATTCGGTACCGAGCCAATCGGTTTTCATTTCCCCGGGGGGGCTCGTCACGCAGGCCGATAATAACCACAATTACTTCGTCCAGCACGACGGCAGGCTTGGAGATTTTGGCGGAAACCCGAGCAGCGTCTTCTTCGAGCCGGACGCGATCGTTCCCGATCGGCTCAAACGCGCTCCGATCGGAGAGATGGCCCGGGCGATCGTGCCCAGCCCGGTGAGCGAGGCGTTTCTCGTGCTGGGTGCGCCGCTTGCAAGTCGTTGATGTGGC
Source organism: uncultured Planctomycetota bacterium (assembly GCA_963823665.1). Taxonomy (GTDB): domain Bacteria; phylum Planctomycetota; class Planctomycetia; order Isosphaerales; family Isosphaeraceae; genus CAVXHV01. Next base: position 93,680 of record CAWGMQ010000005.1, on the reverse strand, counting down.
GACGTCAGAGCGGCGGGGTGGCTTGATCGTGAATGTAGAGCAGCAGCCAGGTGGTCGGCGATAGCTTTGAGCATCGATGCAGCATCGGCAGAAACAAGACCAGCCGCAAGCCCCTCATGCAAGAGGCCGCGGCCGGCGGTAGCCAGTTTCACTTCACGCCTGATCGGGTTTCGCCTGCCCGAACACGACGCCAAGCAGGATTCCGATGGTGACGACTGTCGCGAAGTAGCAAAGGTGGGTCACGGTTATTAGCATGACTGCGCTCCTCTGGCTGGCATCACGCTTACCTCGTTCACTACATCTATGTATACGATATGGCTATTATATCTGTTCACCGCTCCGGTAAAACTTGCGAAGGACCGCTTGCAGGGACCCGAGGCCGGTGCGGCGGCTGACAAACTATAGAGTCATAGGACGATATTCAATCCGGGCCCAGAAAAGAGAACTCGGCACATCGCCCGTCCACAGGATTGAACTCTTTGCGGAAAATCAGGTAGCCCTGCTTGCGGAGCAGGCTGATGATGTGGACGAAAGAACTCCAGTGTTCATCGTCCCACAAATGGAATTCCACCAAGAGCTGTTTGACCGCCAGTCTTTTGAGTGTCCCGGAAGAGAGGATTTCCGTCAAAGCCGCCGTCTCTCCCCCTTCGATATCAATTTTCAGAATATCTATATGCGCATGGCCCAATTCGGCAGCAAGCTCGCTGAGGAGTTTGACCGGACATTTCCGGTCTTCGAGGACCAGGTCATCGGCTTTTTTGGGGTCGAGGGAAACCGGTCCCAGACCCACAGCATGATACCAGAATTTCCCCTTGCCGACCGGTTGGCCGGGGCAGTACTTGGCAAAAGAACGCTCCACGGAAGGTGTGGGGTCGAAGCAATGAACTTCGCAGCCGTAAAGCCCCGCCGACTCGGTATCGAATGAGATCTCTGTCCCGGCGCCGAACGAGTAAACCAGAGCCCCGGCTTTCAGGGACTGGGGATCGCTCACCCATTTCCCGCCGTCAGCAAACGCCCCGACGCGAACCATGTTCCTGGCTTCGATGACGGCATCAAAAAGGAAAACCCATTCGCTCACGGTGTAGCGCTTGAGAAACTTCTCCGGGTCTTTCTCGTAGGCCTCCAGTAACTTCGCCTGGTCCTCCAATCGCTTGTTCTGAACGTCCTGCGCGGGCAGACCCTGGTAGAACGCGTTGCGATGAAGCAGGTAGGTGTTCAGATCGAAGATCGCGTCGTCTTGCGTCGCCACGGTCGGCGATCGCGTCGTCTTGCGTATGCCGAGCGCAGCGCCTTGCGTCGATGTGCTCGGCAGAACTGGTGTGTTCGGCAGAAGTACCGGGTAAGGCCATCCCGTGGAATACAACCATAGCCCAAACCCCAAGGCACACGCCACGCACGAACCGCAACAGAAAAAAGTGAAATCACGAGATGGATATCCGCTCATGTGATTATTCCACCGAACGGCGGGTGGTCCTGCCCAGCACCGTGGCCGTATTCATCCTGTACATTTACTTTCTCATCACCGATCCCCCTCCCTGGAAGACGCTCGCGGAAGCCCACTTTCTCACCGTGCTTCTGTACTGCGCGACGACTACTTATCGTCCTTCTGCCTCTTGCCCTCGATATCCCATTCCCGCTTCTCGCCTCCGCGGTCCGACGAGCCCTTCCCCTTGAGCTTATCCCCGTCAACCGTCAGCTTGTATTCGACGGTGATGCCGTCATCCATCCCCGCCAACTTCCGCACGGCTGAAAACGTCAGCGTCCCCTCCTTCAGCTTCACGTCCCTGAGTGGCTCATCCTTCTGGTCCGTCCAGCTCATCGTCCCGGAGTGTTTGTCCCCGTCCTTCTTGATCGTCAAGGTGGACGTCCGCTGCTGTCCGCCGATCTCATACTCGCACTTCCACGTCCCGACCGGATCGACCGCCTTGTCGTCCGCCGCGCCCGCCAGGCCGTATACCCCGAGGACCAACGCCATTGAGAGAATCGCCTTCATGATCGCCTCCGAGATCGTGGCGCAACGAAAGCAGCCCTACGTAGACCGCCACCCGCCGCCGGCAGCGATTATACCCATGCCGCGACCGGTAGTCAGGTCTATGAGCGCCGAGACGGGCAAATCGCAGCAATCGCGCGTGGCGTCGGGACTTTCTCAGCCGCACAACCCTGCGAGAGGAGTTTGAACAACTTGATCGGTGTCGCGCGCTTCGGTCGGTCCGACCGAAGCACCTGGCAAGACAGCCAAGGTCTCTTCGGGACGTTCAAATCCCGCCGCCCCGACTTGATTGGACGAAAAGCCTTTCGGCGAAAATGTTCTCGCAAGTGAACCTTTTGGCCGGAACAGGGGAATCACCGGCATAGTGAACACACGCGAAGACGACCAGCGCGAGTTGATCGACCGTGCCCGGGCGTGGCGTAGGTCCATCAGACATCGTGTCGACCGTCGCAAGCGCCGCGATCAAGAGGAACACGAACCGGAATGCTCGCACGCTGCGCGTGAAGATTCCGTTCATCCGCCGCGATGAATCGCTCTCTCCGCGGCCGAGCTTGCGGTCGAAGGTCGCCAGCGTGGCGATCAGCAAGGCGACTGCGACGATCGCCATGATGACGAGCCAGATGATGGCCCGTGGCGCGACAAAATGGAACGGGAAGGTACTGTCGGTGGTTTTCCACGTCACGAGGAACGCCCAGGTGAACGGGCTGGCCATCACGAGCCCGTTGTGCGGAGGTGCCCACAGTAACGTGAACGACAAGCCGACGGTAATGGCGAGATAAATCGATACCGTCGCGGCCACTGCGCTGCCGACGCGAGGGAGCCAGGTGGCCATCGCGAGCCCGAGGCTCGCGATCGCGGCGCCCGAGCAGAATATGTAGAGGATCAGGACCACAGCATCGGTCCATGTCTCGGACCGGTCGTGAGCCAACCCGAAGGAAATAACCACGGGCAGTACGGCAAAGAACGGTACCGCGCGGTAGGTGCCGAGCCACTTGCCCAGGACGATTTGCGGGGTCGAAATCATCGTCGTCAAGAGCAGGTCGAGACTACCGCTGGCCCGCTCCTCGGCGAGTGAGGCGGCCGCGATGACGCTGAGAATCAGCAGGCCCGCGCACACCTGCGCGGAGTTGACCAAGCAAGCGGCCAACGTGCCCCCGAAAGTTGCCGTGGTCAAGCTGAAGGTCGTGGCGAGCGCGAATAGAGCGCGACGATCGCGCTCGGGCGCTGCACGGAATTGCCTCCATCCCAGATCACCAGCAGCGTGATCAAGAGGACCAGCAGAAACCCGGCGCGCATCGCGTAACCCTGCCAGCGCCTCGAGGAGGTCAGGCATTCGTAGACGAAGACGGGGCCAACGCCGACGCGCCATCGGGCTCGAATGCTCACCGATAGATGCCTCCCGCGATATCGCCCGAGCGTACTCCACGATCGGATCACCGTCGGCGAGCGGAAAGACCACACACGTCTGACTGTTGTCATATTCGCGCGCACGGGGCGGCGGTGCAATCGCAATCTGAGCGGGCGGGATGAGGGCAGGGGGGGCAGCGAATCGCTCGCGACTCGCCGCTCAGACGCGAATCAGCGCCAATCATGCTGATGACGTCGTAGTCGAATAGGATATGATACCGTCGTTCGCGAGCCGTGCTCGTGAATCGCGGGCGACACGCGACGCGGAGCCCCGGTGCGGCCTCCTTCTGGAGTTTGCAAACACCGTGCACTGGAAACGCATCGAGCAGAGGATCCTGCAATCGAAGTGGCTGAGTGACCCGGTCTTGTGGCTGCTCGTCTTGTGGGGATTGTTCATCTTCTATGCCACGCTTCTGCCATTCAACTTTTCGGCGTCGAGAGAGCTGGTCGAGCAACGGCTGCAACGACTCCGAACCGCGCCGCTCAAGGGCGGCTCGTGGGCTGACGTCTATGGAAACGTGCTCCTCTTCGTTCCCTGGGGGTTGCTGCTGGCGATGGCGCTCGCACGCCGCGGCGCGGGTTTCATCGTGTCGATCGCGGTTGCGATGTGCACGGGGGCGTTCCTGAGCGGCTCGGTCGAGCTGGCTCAGTTGTTTGCCCCGAAGCGCGCCTGCTCGTTTATCGACCTCGTGACCAATAGCTTCGGTGCCACCGTCGGGGCATTGGTCGGCTGGCCATGGATCCGTCTGGTCTGGCCGATCCTCTCGGTACGACTTCGCCACGCGATCATCTCGCGTCCGCGCACGACGTGCGCAGTTCTTGACCGGCGCCATTCTATTACTCTCCGCTCTGTCACCGTTCGGCTTCAAGCTCAGGCCGCATGATCTGAAGTCGGCGTTTGACGTCGTGCAGTGGGTTCCGTTTGGACGGCCGGCTACACAGCCATTGAGATCCACCAAACCAGGTTACTGGGCGGCTGAGCTGCTCACCTGGACGCTCGCCGGCGGCCTCTTCGCATTGGCCGCACGCGAATCACGCGTCCGCGGCGTTCGTCCGATCGGCTGGGCCATCGGGGCTTCGGTTCTATTGAGCTTGGCGATCGAAACATCCCAGCTTGCGATTCCCGCGCGCGACGTCGACGCCACTTCAATCGTGCTCGCCTTGTTCGGGTCGGCTTCTGGCGCCGCCGTGGTGGTGCTGTCGCGCGAGCTCGATCCCCATCGCCTGATCATGCCGGCCATCGCGATCTGGTGCCTGGCCGTGACTTTCACCCTGTGGAACCCGCCGCGATTCACCCTTCCCGCGCCGCCGTACTGGAACCTGGCAATGGTGGTTCCATTCTGGTCCTATTTCTTCAGCCGAACGATCGCCGATCTGGCCGACGTCATCGGCCAGGTCCTGATCTTCGCCCCGCTCGGTGCTCTGCTCGCGGCGCGCACCAACCGCCAGTCCTTTGTCGGCGCTTTGCTGATCGGGCTATCGCTCGGCGTCCTGTTCGAGTTTGGTCAAGTCTTCCTCCCCGGACGGGCGGCCGATATCAGCGACGCCCTGTCGGCCGCGGCCGGCACCGCCGTCGGTCTCGCACTCTGGCGCTGGGGCGAGTGGACGCGCGCCAGCTCCACAGGCGCAATCCGCTACCGCATCGCCCGGCACGGCTGATCGCGCCGCATCGACCTACTGGCACAGTCGAGAAAATCGCCCCACGAAGAACAGGCGCCGAGGTAGAATCAACCAATCGAATTGTGTCCTTCAGAAATCCCCCCCGAGTCCCATAAATCAAACAACATGGATCTACATTACAAAGAAGCCGTCGGCAAAATCCGAACCAAGATCGTCGCCACCCTGGGCCCGGCATCGTGCGATGCCGGCGTGCTCGGCCGCATGATTGACGCCGGTGCCGACGTGTTCCGGCTGAATTTTTCGCACGGCACGCATGAAGAACACACCGCCAACCTCAATCTGGTCAGGCGCATCGCCGCCGAAAAGCAGGTTCAGCTCGCGGTGTTGCAAGACCTTTGCGGTCCCAAGATCCGCCTGGGGGCGATTCCCGGCGGAGTTGCCGTCTGCGATCTCGACGCCGAGTTCATCCTCACGAGTGAGCCCGAGCAAGGAGATGATCCTCATCGCTTGACCTCGACTCACCGCGACTTGCCGCACGACCTCCAGCTCGGCCAGAGTGTTCTGTTCGCGGACGGAACCGTCGCCATGGACGTGATCGAGCGAGGGTCGGGATCGGTCAAGCTCAAGGTCACGCTGCCGGGCCAGATTCGCTCACATCAAGGAATCAACGTCCCCGGCGCTGGCTTGAGCGTGGCCGCTCTCACGGAAAAAGACCTGGCCGATCTCGAATGGACCAGCAAGCACGACGTTGCCTATGTGGGCCTCTCGTTCGTGCGCACGGCCGAGGACATCCGGCGGTTGCGAGAAGAGCTCGACCGCCGGTGTTCGAAAGCGAAGATCATCGCCAAGATCGAGAAGCCGCAAGCCGTTGTGCACCTCCAGGCCATCGTCGCAGAGGCCGACGCCGTGATGATCGCTCGCGGTGACCTGGGCGTGGAGCTCGACGTGATCCGCGTGCCCGAAATTCAAAAGCGAATCATCGAGACATGCCGGCGCAGCCGGGTGCCCGTGATCACGGCGACGCAGATGCTCGGCAGCATGGAGCTCTCCAGCCGTCCGACTCGCGCCGAGGCCAGCGACGTGTATAACGCCGTGCTCGACGGCACCGACGCCGTCATGCTCTCCGGCGAAACTGCGATCGGGTCTTACCCGGTCGAATCCGTGGCGATGATGAGCCGGATCATCGGCGAGGCCGAGCGCCGCCTCTTCGAGAACCGCCGAACCGGCCCGATCCCCGCCACGCCGAAGGCGGGCGCTCTCGATCAGGCACCCGCGCCCGCCGGCACCGAGGCCGTGGCGCGCGCCGGACTGGTACTGCCGATCACCGACAGCGTGGTTGCAGCCGCGAGCCTGATCGCCGAACAGCTCGACGCAGCTTTGATCGTCGTCGAGACCCACTCGGGCCGCACGGCCGCGGCGCTCTCCAACCAGCGCGGCCGCAGCCTGATACTCGCCCTGTGTGGCGAATTGCATACACTTCGATCGATGTCCCTGCTCTGGGGCGTGGTCTCCGAGCCGATTCCGAGCTTGACCGGCCGCGCCGATCTTCGTGAGTTCGTCCTGAAATGGGGCCGCGACCGCGGATTGATCGCCCCGGGCGAGCGAATCGTGCTCATCCGGGGCACCGATCCGGACGACCCCACCCACAACGAGCTGGAAGTCTACGAGGCGCCGTGACGTCGGTTCAAAGCTGGCGCATGAACGCGACCAGGTCCGTCTTCTCCTCCTTGGTGAGCTTCAGTCCCATGATCAAGTTGAAGAACTCGACCGTATCTTCCAGCGTCAGGCAGCGTCCGTCGTGGAGATACGGCGGGCTGTCCTTGATGCCGCGCAGCGTGAACGTCTTGATCGGACCACTCGGCGACTCGGCAACGAACTCCTCGACGCGCAGGTCGTGCATCTGGTTGTCCAGATAGAAAGGCGCCGGGTGGCATGACGCGCATTGCGCCTTGCCCGAGAACAGCTTCTCGCCGCGCAGCTCGGCCGGGCTCGCCTTGGCCGGGTCGAGATGCCCCAGGCGGTCCAGCTTGGGGGCCGGCGGAAAATCGAGCATGTTCTGTATCTGCGCCATGTGCGAGACCTGAATCCGGTCCAGGATGTTGAATCCCTTCTTCATCGCGTGAATCTCGTCCCCGTTGAAGTACGCCGTCCGCTGCTCGAATTCCGTGAAGTCTTCCACCGAGCGCAGGCTGCGCTTCGAGCCGTGAATCTGCTGGTGCAAGACGCCGCGCAAGCTCACGGTGTCCAGCCGTAACCGCCGCTGCTGCGGCCGATTATCAGGGTTCAGGTGGAACTGCCCGGTGGTATGTCCGTTGACGTGGCAATCAAAGCAGGTCACGCCCAGGCTCGGATTCGCGCTCTTCCGGTCATCGGTGGGATTGAATTCTTCCTGCGGGAAGGGCATGAGTAACAGCCGCAGCCCGTCGAGCTGAACGGGCGTCAGGATGTCCTTGAACAGCCGATAATAGTTGTTGATCGAAACGACCTCACCGCGCGAGACGTCTCCGAGCTCGGTCCGGCGACTGAAGATAAATCGCCGGCGGAAACTCGGGCAGGAACGCTTCGGGCAGATCGAAATCAACGTCGAAACGTTCGAGCCGGGGAAACATCGCGATCTGCATTTTGGGAAACACCTGGCCGCCCGGCGTGTGCTTGGGATGCGGCAGCGACGGATAAGGGAACGCGCCGGCGCCGCGGATCTCGGCGGCACTCATCCCTGCGAGGCTCTCCCATGTGGCCCCTTGCGCCAGTCGAGCAGTCGGCCCCACGCAAAGCGGCTTGCCGCGTGACATCTTGGCTTCAGGATCGAGGGCAGGGGTGAGGTTGTACCGCTGTTCGAGCAGCTTCCGCTGTGCCTCCATGATCGCAGCCTTGGCGGCGATGTCGGCCTTCATGTTATCTTCAAAGCTCTCCATCGGCTTCTTGGCGTTCAATGGGTCGCGGTAGAAGTCGAAGCCGAAGATCTGGCCGCTCTCCGGCTGGGTCGCGAGAGCCGCAGAGGAAGCGGCGCCTTTGGCGGCGGAGAACACATCTGACTGGTCGTGCGCGCTCTTCTGTTGTTCGGCACGACTTGGCTGGACAGCATTCGGAGTCTGGGCCGCTTCAATGGCGTCGGCAGGGGCAGCCGCTGCGGTCGCTTGTTGCGCTCGCGCTGCAACGCCAGGAAATGACAGAACGCAACTGCTGCCGAGCACGCCTGCCGCGAGCATCAGGTACAACCCGAAGTCTTTGCGCATGGTGCGATCTCCGCTGGTGAAGATTTGTCGCAATGGTAGAACGCGGTCCGCAAATTCGAGGCCAATTCGATCGGCCGACCATCGAACGCGTTTCGCAGGCCCCGAGTTGCGGACGCGTCGGACGCCGAAGCATGTGACCACGCACGTGAGCCCCACCGCGCACAAATCGTATCCGAGCCCGCAACGCAGGGAAACACACGCGCGCAGGTGAGCGGCTTGCAGCGCCCCCGCGTCCCGAACCATAATCGCTTGATCAGGGTCCCGATCGGGAGACTCCGACATTCAATCGTATCGAAACGTCTCGCACGACGTCTCGAAGGAGTGTTAAAAGCGGCGATGGCTGACGACGATTCCCCAAAAGCAAAGCGCCGCAGCCTCTGGCTCTGGCTGATCGGTGTCCCATTATTGCTCCTGCTGGTCACTGTCGCTCTGACAGTGATCTACATGAGGTCGACGGGAAATAAGAGCTTGGCGACCGCAGTCGCAGCGGCTGATCGTGACGACCCGTACTGGCGGCTCGACGATCTGCTGGCCCATCGCGAGCAAGTGCCGGACGCGGAAAACTCGGCACTGGTCGTGGCAAAAGCCGTCGCGCTGCTCCCCAAGGATTGGCTGAATCCCCGCGGGCGCGGTACCGGTGCGCCGAGTGATGCCGCACGCGCCGCCGCCGATGCCTATGAACGGCTCGCGACGACCAGCGCAAATGTGCGACTGGACGAGCAGGACGCCGAAGCGCTCGCAAGCGAGCTCAAGAATCAAGCAGCGGCGCTGGCGCTGGCACGCACCGTCGCCAACTTCCGCCGCGGGCGCCACGAAATCCTGATCGGACCCGCGGTGATCGACACCCTTCTGGCTGAAACGCAGTCCACGCGGGGTCTCGCACGCCTGCTCGATGCCGACACAGCAATCCGCGCCCAGAATGGTGACGCCGACGGCGCACTCGATTCATGCCGCGCCTTGATCGGCACGGCCCGTTCGATCGGTGACGAGCCGACCCTCATTTCCTCGCTCGTCCGGATTGCGATTGATGGCGTCGCAATGCGATCCACGTCGCGAGTGCTCGGCCAGGGCGAGCCTTCGGAGGCCGCGCTCGCCCGACTCCAAGCCTTGATTCTCGATGAGCACGCACAGCCTCTGTTGTTCAATGGAATGAGGGGCGAGCGAGCCATGGTGACTGAGCTGATTCGTCGCCTGGAGGAGGGGGAGGTTCCACTCTCGGCAATCGAAGGCGGTTCGCCCAAGCCGTCGACCGGCGCGGACACTGCCGGCCGGTCGGCTCTGCGTTTTGTCGGATTCATCTTCACCGGCCAGCGCACCATCGCGCTCGACTGGCTCACCGAGGCGGTTGCAATTTCGCGGCGCCCGGCCTTCGAGCAGCGCGCCTCTGGGCGGCGTGGGAAGCGAAGATCGTCGCGCTCAGGCAGAGCCGCATCGGAAAACTCACGGCGATGCTTCCACTAATGTTAACTCCAGCAACACGTGCCGCCAGCACTGCCTTCTGCCGGTCTCAAGCTGAGCTCGCCGCGACAGCAATCTTGATCGCCGCCGAGCGCCACCGACGCAAGACCGGCAAATGGCCCGCAACAATCAAGGAAATCGACTCGAATATCTTGCCCAGCCCACCGGTAGACCCGTTCACGGGAAAACCGTTTCGCATGGAATACCACGACGGACAGATCGTGATTTATTCGATCGGACTCAACGGCCAGGACGAGCACGGCAAGTACGACCCGAAACTTTGGATCAAAGGCGGCCCCGACGACGTCGGCGCGCGAGCGTGGGATGTGAGGCTCCGCGGGCGACCATACGCAAAGCCGGCAGAAGCCAAGCCGTCGCAGACTCCCGTTAACCCGCAGTGACCTGCAGCCGCGAATGACAACGTTCATCCAGGCATCGAAAAAATGACAGAGAACCCATACGAGCCGGTCCCACCGAAAACCCCCTCGGGCGCCGAGCAGCGCGAAGTTCCACCCACGGGGCCGCGCGCTTCCATCTGGCGCGGGGCGAAGAGCGGAATGCGCATCGCCGGCGTGGTCTCAGGGCTCCTGGCGTCGCTCTTGATTGTCCCGGCGCTCGCAGTCACCGCGTTTGGCCTGGGCTCGGGCCGCGGCCTCGCGTTTTCCAGCTACGTGCCGGCTGGTATTGGCGTCCTCCTGTTATTCACCGCTTTTGGGGCCTTGATCGGCGGCTCGGTCGCGCTCCTCGCGGCACAGATCACGAGGCGGCGTCCGGTCGCGGCGGGTGCAATCAGTTTGTCCGCGGACGACGAGGTTTCGCCTGCGCGCACCGCTGACAAGCCAGCCGGCTATCCCAAGAAAAGGCACCGGCGCAGGCTTTGGCCCTGGCTCGTCGGCATCCCGCTGCTGCTGATTCTCGTCGCCGCAGGTATCATCGGCGCGTACGTCGGGCGCCTGGTCGATCGGAGGCTGGCAGCGGCAATCGCCGCCGCCGATCAGGATGACCCGAACTGGCGCCTCGCTGACCTGCTCGCTCACCGCCGGGCAGTGTCCGATTCACTCAACTCCGCACCGGTGATCGACGAGATACTCGCTCTGATCCCCGACGGCTGGCCCGAGCGCCCCACGGCGAATCTCGGAGTACCAGACCCCACCCGCGCGGAATTCGTCAAGCAGTTCGACTCAATTCATGACACCCCGACGAATCTCAGGATGAGCGAATCACTGGAAAAATCGCTGCGCACCGAGCTGAAAAAACATGACAAAGCGGTCGAATTGGCCCGGTCGCTCGTGAAATACCCCCGCGGCCGCCACGAGCTGATCATCGCGCCGGCGGTGATTGACACGCTCTTGCCCCACGTCCAGGGCACCCGAGGATTGGCGCGTCTACTGTATGCCAGTGCCGTGATCCGGGCGCGTGACGGCGACCTCTCGGGCGCTCTCGACTCCTGCCGCGCCATCTTCGCAGCCGGTCGATCGATCGGTGACGAGCCCTTCCTGATCTCGCATCTCGTGCACATCGCCATCGGCGAATCGGCGCTCGACGCGACGTGGCGCGTGCTCGGCCAGGGCGAAGCGTCTGACGCCGCTCTGGCCTCGCTCCAGGAGCTCCTGCTCGACGAGATGAAGCAGCCGCTTTTGATCATCGGCGTGAAGGGCGAACGAGCCGTGTTGACCGAGATCATCCGGCGGCTCGGAACCGGGGAAATCCCGATCTCCGCGCTCAGCGACGGCGCGGCGTCTGATCGCGCCGGCCCGCCAGGCGCGGTCGCGCCATGGGGAAAGCTCTGGTTCGATCAGCAGCAGGCCGTTGCGCTGGAACGAATGACCGAGGCCGTTGCCATCGCGCCGGCCCATCGACGAGCGCTCCGCGCTCTGGCGCGCCTGGGAGGCCGAGGCCGAGCGGAGGAAGCGCAGCCCGATCGTCGCTTACACAGAAATGCTCCCCTTGATGCTCGCGCCGGCAGTCGCCACCGCGAGCACGGCGTTCTCGCGCTATCAGACGGATCTGGCTGCCAATGCCATCCTCGTGGCCGCCGAGCGACACCGCAAGAAGACGGGCAAATGGCCAGAGTCAGTCGCCGCGATCGATCGCACCATCCTGCCGGGCGCGCCCGCTGACCCATTCACGGGCGCGTCGTTCCGGATGGAACACCGCGACGGGCAGCTCTTCGTCTACTCGCTCGGGCCCAACGGAATGGACGAGCACGGCGCGTACGCCCCCAGAACCTGGATGCGCGGCCTGGATGACGACGCGGGTGCGCAGTTGTGGGATCTTTCCCTACGGCGGCAACCGGCTAAAGCCGAGGAAGCCGAAGACGAGTGATAAGGGACGACTCGCAATGACACCGTCCGCCACGAGTCCACCAAGAACCGACGGCTCCCATGTGCTCTGACGATTTCCGACCGCCCCGAGATGCGTCCGGTGCGACCAGCGGCGACCTTCCGCGTCCCGGACTGCTGCAATCGATGCTGCGCAGCAACGAGGAAAATCCGCAGGGCATCGCACCTTGCCGGCGCCGTCGCGGTGTTGTTCCTCATCCCGGCCATCGCGATCACGCTGTTCGGCGCAGGGTCGGGCCGCGGCTGGGACGTGCCTGCATTCCTCTTGCCCAGTCTGGGAGTGTGTGTGGCTGCGGTTGCGTTCAGCGGATTGGTCGGAGCCGTCATTGAGTTGATTCGGTGGCTCGTTGCACGAGATCATTCGAAACCGAGCAGCGCGCCGCGACCGATCACGAGACGAAGCAGAATCGTGCGGTGGCTCGGCGTGGCGTTCGGGGTATTCGCGATCCTCCTGATCGGGCTCTCATACGTTGCGGGTACGTTAGCCGGAGCGTTAGTCAACCAGCAACTTGCGCGCGCCACCGCCCAAGCCGATCGCGACGATCCCTACTGGCGCATCGCCGACCTGCTGGCCCATCGCGTGCCGGTGGCCGACGCCGAGAATTCCGCTCCGGTCGTCGTCAAAGCCGCTGCGCTGCTTCCCGAGGTCATGCCGGACGAATTCACCAAGACCTTCGCATTCCTGAAGACTTGCCAGGAGCGATTGAACGCGGTCGATGATGACTGCCGGCTCGGCATCGAGGACGTTGCCTCGCTCCGGGAGGCGCGCCAGCAGTTCGCTGAAGCGTTGCGAATCGCGCACACCCTCACCCGCTACACCCGGGGTCGATTTGACCCGAATCTCGGGCCTCGCTTGATCGACACGCCCTTGCCCTGGCTCCTGAATGTCCGCGATCTGGCGCGGCTGCTGGCAGCCGACAGCGCGATCCGCGCCCACGACCGAGACTTCGACGGTGCGCTCGAATCGTGCCGCGCGATGTTGGGCGCAGCACGTTCAATCGGTGACGAGCCGTTTTTGATCTCGCAGCTCACCCAGTTCGGAACCTCGAACGAAGCCTCGAAGGCCATCCGCCGCGTTCTGGGTCAAGGAGAGCCGTCTGATCAGGGGCTCGCCGGAATTCAAGATCGACTCTTGAGCGAGCTGGATGAGCCGCTCATCCACTACGGCCTGAGAGGTGAGCGCGCCATGTGGGTGGAGATTCTCCGGCGAATTGCGGCCGGTGAAGTAACGATAGAAGAGCTGCGCGAAGACAAATCGAAACTCAATCCCAATCGCCCGCGCAACCATGTAACCCCATGGTACAAGCTTTATTTGGACCTCCAACAGGCCGTCATGCTCCAGTGGATGAATGACGCTCGCAAGATCGAGCTCGAGCCATTTGCCGCGCGCGCCGCACTGTGGTCGGATTTCCGATGGCGTTTCAACGTGCCGCAAAACTCGGTTTCGTTCTGGCTCACTTCTCTTCCGATCAAGATCTTCCCCGCTGCGCCCGCGGCAGCCTTCGCGCACGCCCGGTCCCGTGCCGACTCCGGCGCGACGGCCCTTCTGATCGCCGCCGAACGCCATCGCAAAAAGACCGGCAAATGGCCCGAGTCGATCGCGGCCATCGATCCGGCAATTCTGCCCAGGCCACCAGCCGACCCGTACACCGGCGAGCCCTATCGCATCCAGCGGCTCGACGGAGGGCTCATCGTCTACTCTGTCGGCGCGAACCGCCGCGATGATCACGGCGAATTCGACAAGCAGCGACTACAAAATGACGGGACCGACGATATCATCGCCCGCGGTTGGGATGTTTCACGTCGAGGCCGAGAAGCTCCGGAAGAGGGCGACGCAGCGGGTCCCAAGGAAGAACCGTCCCCGCCCCCACTCGACTCCTCACGCCCCTGACTCTCCCAGCGATCGAATATACGCGATGTAGTCGGTGTTGGGAGTCTGCCCGCCCGCGCGTCCGATGACCCGGGCAACTTGACCGCGATGATACGCCCCGTGGATCACCACGTGGGTCAGGATGTCGAGCACCGAGTTGGTGTATTCGTCACCTTTGCTGTTCCGATACCGCACCATTGCTGCCAGGCCGGTTTCACCGAGCTTTTCGAGATAAAGTTGATAGCCACGGGCGTTTTCGCCCGCAAGAGCCTCGCATTCGCCAATCGAAATCGTCGGCCAGACCGCCACACCCGGCTCGCGAGATTCGAGCCGGCAGAGCCAGAGGTGTTCGGCCGCCAGAACATGACCAAAAAGCGGTAGAGCCTCCGTCTGACTGGCGGTATGCGCGCGGATCGCCGCCAGCAACTGCGCGTCCGCCCAGACCATCGCCTTCAGCATGCGTTCGATGTGCGTTGTTATCGCCAGTATCAGCAAATTGTCGCCCTTCGCTCCGCGAAGAATCGTCTGCCACCCAGCCCCATTCAACTCGTACCATAGACTCGGCGCATCGGCAACGGGAGAGAATCGCCTAGGTACCACCCGTGCCCCGCTACACGATAGCCGCCGTCGCAAGCACCCGCGGTCGCGCGACAACCGCCCGGCTCCGACCGTTCTTCTGAGCCCAGGCGAGCGCTTCATCGGCCGCGTCGAACAGCGAGTAAACGTTGTCGGCGCACGACGGAAAGGTAGCGGCACCGATCGAAACCGACAAGGAGGGCGTCTCGCAGCCCGGTGGCGAAGACTCGCGGACCGCGCGGCAGATATTCTCGGCGACGTGAAGCGCACCCCCACGCGGGGCGCGAGGCAGCACCGCCACGATTCGGTCGTCGTCCAGACGGGCCACGATGTCACTCGAGCGAATCAGTTGCCCAACTGTCTGCGCAACGTGCTGGATCAAACGATCGGATTCAGCTTTGCCCAGCAACTGCTTGACGGCGCTCAGCCGGTCGATCGCAACACACACGATCGACAGCGGCTCACGGTGCCGTCGGGCTTGGGAGAGCGCAAACGGCAGCACCGCGTTCAAGAACGTCGCGTCCTGCAGATGGACCTCACGACGATGCCCATCGGCACGCGTGACCTCGCTGCTCCTCGGTTTTCCCCTATCGGTCTCCCTCACGTTGATGTCCGGCCATTCCGTGAAAAGCCCCATGCCCTCCATCGCGCACGCCGCCATCGTTGCGATCGTCGCCAGGCGCCTCACATCTTCGGTTCGGTAGCGAGACTTGCCGCCCGCTCGTGGGCGAATGCGAAGCCGCGCGTAGATCGATGCTCCGCAGCGCAGCGGGATCTCCAGCGTTCTCTCGTTCGCCCCGCCCACGGAGCCAGGATCCGCCGCATCCCCTGCGCCACTTGTTTCGTCATGATGATGCGATTCGGCCAGAGGCACCAATTCGACCCGACTCGACGGCACCATATGACGAACGATTCGCAAAAGCGCCGCTTCCACATCCGCCGGATCGTCGGACTGGTCGATGAGTGCGGCGAACCGGTGCACGAGCGCCTCGAATCGCGCGTGACCAAGCCAGCGCCGGCCGATGCGGCGCCACACCCAGTCTCGTGCACCTTGGCTCAGTCGCCCGGCCAGACCCGCGCGTCGAGTTTCTGGCTCGGGGGCGGCCGCAGGCTCCTCGAGCCCGGCGTCCTTGCACGTCAGTTCCGGTTCGGCAACTTCAAGGCTCTGGGCGGCACTTTGGGATGATCGGAATCGATCGATTCGCCAGGCGCGGCCTGACATCACAGTTTCGGGCATCGCTTGGTACCAATGAAGTCGTGGTCGATCCGTCGCGAAATCCATCACGTTGACAGCCGAACACCAATGAGGTGGCCGAACTGTCACAGCTCCTTGCGTTTGTCTAGATAAGCAGTTAACGGCGACGTTCCGATCGCAGATTGGACATACGAGCCCCTCTGCGCACCGCCGATCGCACGACTCCCACCGCGACCGCGCGGTGGGGTCGAACAGACAGCAAGTCCCGTACCGCCAACTCGATTCCCTCTTCTATTATCAACAAGTGTTGATGGATAGGGTCATTTCGAGCGATGCCGGAGCGAGTCGAGTTCATATCGTGTCGTGAAGTACAGCTCGGGTCTCCGTACTGCCGGGATCAGAGTTTTTCCCGTGGAAAGTTGGAGGATACTTGGGTTTAAGTCAACTGTAGGTCATTATTGCGGAGCCCGAGCAATCCGCCTTGCCAGGATGGTCGAAAACAGTCAGGATGCCGCAACTCGTGTTGATCGAGTTCAACACGCCGTGCTGCAGACTTGGCCCAATTCCGCCGCGTCGCCCCGTTCCGAGGGGCATGGAATTGTTGCAAATCCTTACACACCAAATTCTTGGTGAGTTTCTTGCGCGGCTCGGTCAAGTGTGCACATGGTCGGGCGCGAACAGCCGTTGAGATCGGTCGACGCGTCCAGTAGGGCGCTTGGCCGTGCGAAATGTCAGACGCATTCCGACAAAAAGTGGATCGGGCGAGGCCGGGACAGGGCATGCGAGGCCGTTACCGATGCGGAAACGACGGAGATGGGTTGTTCGAGCGGTTGGGGCCTTGCTCGCGGGTATGGCCGGAAGCGCGCCGGGTTGTGGCACGGGCTCGGCGAACTGGCGAATGCCGAGCGTGACCAGGATCTTTTCGCCGACCCCCGTCATCGCCAATCCACTCATTGTTCCCGCAACCGACTTTGAAAACGTCTGGAACAAGACGGTTGCTGTCGTCGACAAGTACTTCGACATCGAGTCCGAGAATCGCTTGTCGCGCACCATTCGTACGCAACCGCAGATGGGCGCCACAATGCTCGAGCCCTGGGCGCTCGACTCGGTGACGTTCCAGGATCGATTCGAGGCGAGTCTTCAGACCATTCGCCGCTTGGCGATAATCCACGTCGATCCGGCGCCGACCGGCGGGTTCCGGGTGAAGGTAGAAGTCTATAAGTTCCTCGAAGACATGTCCAAGCCCGATCGCCAGGCGGCGGGCCGCGCCGTCTTCAGCAACGATTTCCCGGTCAATCGGACCCGCGAAATAATTGGCCCCGTCCCCGCGCCCTTGGGTTGGATCCTTCGGGGACGAGACCTCGATCTCGAACAGGCAATCCTCGCCGGCATTCGAGACGCACTCTTTCTGTGACAGCAATCGATGAGCGACCCCTCGCACGAAATCAGTCGCGGTCGGTCATGTTCGGTCGATCGACGACGAACAGTCAGTCACCGACGCTCCGCCCCTTGCATCCTGCGGCTCGGACGGTGCTCGATCAGCAAACAACATCAGCGTACACGACGTTCGGATCAATATGCGTTGAACGTCCAGTAGGCACCCGCACCGGCGATCCCCATCCAGCGAATCGTCGGGTCCAGCAGCGCCGCGCGGTGTGCGGGGGAGTTCATCCACATCGCACCAATACTCGAATACGACCCAAACGCCGCATTCTGCCGGCGCGCCGGGCCCATGACGAAGTGACCCATGCCGCGAGCGGCTTGATGGTTGTTGTTCTCCGCAGCCCAGCTCGAGAGATTCGGGTCGTGACCAACCGCCGGCAGTCCGTAGGAGGCCCGGGTGGCGTTCAGCCAGCTCAGGAAGCCGTACGGATCGCTGTACGCGGCCGCTTCCGCTGACGCTGTCTCGGACGTAGCCGTCGTCGCGGTGCTCGAGTTCGAAACCTGGGTCGCTTCTGCGGGCGCCGCTGGCTGCGCGGCGCCGCCGGCTGCGCAGGCACCGCCGGCTGCGCGGCAACTGGCTGGGCCGCTACCTGATAGACAGGGGCAGCCGCGGGCTGGTAAGCCTGCGTCCCCTGGTAAACTTGAGGAGAATACGCCGACCGGACAAAACGCCCAAACAGCCCTCGCCGGTAATAGTAAGTCGGCGTGGTCGCTTGGCCAGTCGTAACGCTAGGGGCAGTCGTGTTGGAAGATGGATAGTAATAATAGGTCTGGGCTTCCGACACTGCCGCACACGAAATGTATGCTACAGCCCCGAGCCACACACGCAGAACCGTTCTCATCCAGGTTGAGTTGTGGATCCTTGAGCGACGAATGGTGCTCTCCAATGGACAAGACTCCCACGAGCAACATGAGTAGGAGACGCTCCACGCGGCTCCAATCCGTACGGCCAGTTCACCCGAATCCGGGAAGCGACCGTTCTGGGCTCCCAGCCGACCCATGTGAGTCGCCAAGGATGGGATGTCGTTCCCCGAAATGCAACCCTTTTCTGGGATGTTGAAAAAAAACAACATCGTGACAGTTGCTATTGCGTAGTTATAGCGTGATATAAATGTATATTGTTAATGCTAACGTCATTGTGCGAACAATGTATTCGCTCCTTGGAACGCAACTTCCATCCGAGCCAAGATAAGCGTGGCCGGCCGCCGATCAAAAACTTGTTCAACAAACGGTACAAAAACGCTCAGTTGAGCGAATTTGGCCAGCAGGGCCGTTACATCGACCTCATCGGCAGGCTGACGAACGAATTCGTTCACCGCTCCCGCAGGCGATTCGTGTTAAACTGAGGCCTTGCAGGGATTCAGTAAAGGCTTCCTGCGACGGGACGTAGCGGGAAGACCTCGACGTCGACACCTTTGGAGAAATGGGTTAAAGGGGCATCTTCGGATT
This sequence comes from uncultured Planctomycetota bacterium, assembly GCA_963823665.1. GTDB lineage: Bacteria > Planctomycetota > Planctomycetia > Isosphaerales > Isosphaeraceae > CAVXHV01. The sequence goes on along the minus strand of CAWGMQ010000005.1, from coordinate 75,094 downwards.
TATGGAGATTCCAGCTACTCAGCAGGTTCTCGTGAATATAGTCAACGCTCGCCGACTGAATTGGATAGGGTTCATGGTGAACACGGCCCTGAAAGACGCTGTCGGCCTTCCGGGAGTACAGGATGTAGCGCTCGATCAGGAAGTGGTCGAGCGTACCTGGCCCGGCGACGCGCGTCGGTCCGCCAACGCTCGCTCGCGTGCTGTACGAGGCCGGGATTGGTCCTGGCCATTGGCGCACGCCCCCATACATGATCGTCGTGAGGCCCGCGCTGTCTTCGTGATGCGTCCGTTCTCGTTCCATGAACATCCGCGAACGATGGTACGGCAAGTGAAAGATGGTGCGGGCCAGAAGCACGGCGATGGAGTTCGCGGCTTCGAGGTTGAAAAACCAGACGCCCGGGTCCCGGTTACCTAGTCGGACATAGGTTCGGAGGTTCGTCTCGTGAAAGCTGGATAGCCCCCAGACGGGCGGAAACCCGACGGGGCGCACGCCCGTCATCGTGAAAAACACCAGACCCACATAGGCCGTTCCCTCGAACAGGTCCAAGTCGAGTTCCGGCGGAACAACACGTCGCAGTTCCTGGGCGTCAACCGACCAGTGCAGGAACAAGAGGTCGCGCCACTTCTGGCGCATCACGGCCGATTGATGCGGGCGCCGCGATGCGCTCAGCCGATCGATTGCCGGAATTGGCCCTTCCCGCATGGGAGACAGGTCGGTCGGAGATGAGCTTTCGGCCATATTCGTTCGACGACTACCAGAAAACGAGCCATTGCGGCCATTGTAGCCCGAGAGTGATCACGCCACCACTAACCTCGATTGTGGTTTTCTGTTGTGTGTCTCGCGCGTTTGGTGCAAAGTGTCACCGTGACGAGAGCCAGTTCAGCCGGTTACCTGACACCAAGCAGATCCGACATATCGCGACGAGAGATGCCCATGCCAGACTTAGCCAAGCCGATACTCGAAGCGGAGACGATTCGTCGCTTCGCGAGCGAACAGCTCGGAATCTCGCTCGCTCAAGGCGAGATCGACGCCCTGACGACCACGTTGAACGGACTTTTCGACGAAATTCGCCTGATGCCGCCAGGCGACCGGCGCTCGGTTGAGCCCGAGAGCGGCGTCGTTGTCGAGGAGTGGCCGTCATGATCGACCTGACAACGCTCACGGCCCGCAAAGTCGCCGACGCCGTGCGCCGCCGTGAGCTGACCGCGGTTGCTGTAACCGAGGCTGCCCTGGAGCGGATCGACAAGCTGAACCCGACCCTGCACGCCTTCATCACCGTCATGAAAGATGAAGCGCTCGCTGCGGCCGCACAGGTTGACCGCAAGGTCGCCTCGGGCCAGGGGGCGGGCATGCCGCTCGCTGGTGTTCCCACCGCGATCAAGGACAGTTTCTGGACCAGGGGAGTTCGCACCACCGGCGGCACAAAGGTCTTCGCGAACTTCGTCCCGCGCGAGGATGCGACGGTTGTAGAGCGGCTCAGAAACGCAGGCTGCGTCATCGTGGGCAAGTCGGCGATGCACGAAATGGCCTATGGTTTCACCAGCCGCAATCCGTTCTACGGAGATTGCCACAATCCCTGGAACCTGTCACGCATCCCCGGCGGCAGCAGCGGCGGGAATGCGGCCGCACTCGCCTCGGGCATGGTGCTTGCCGCCGTCGGCGGCGATACGGGCGGCTCGAATCGGCAGCCGGCCGCGCTCTGTGGTGTCGTCGGCGTCAAGGTCACCTACGGGCGGGTCAGCCGCCATGGTGGCATTCCGCTTTCATGGTCGATGGACACTGTCGGTCCGATGTCGCGAGACGTCGGAGACGCCGCGGTGCTCCTGTCGGTGATGGCCGGACTCGACCCCAAGGACACCGCGACGCGCCGCGGAGAAGTTCCCAGCTATTTGAATGCTTTAAATGGTGGGCTGAAACGCATCCGCATCGGCGTGCCGCACGATCAGTTCCTTGCCCGAATGGACCCGGGCGTCGCCGCAGCGATCCAGGACTCTCTCGGCGTTCTGCAAAAGGCGGGAGCGACGCTCGTCGACGTGCGATTCCCACCGCTGAACCCGGTTGTCGGCGCACATCGCGCGATCATCTTCAGCGAGGCCTCCGCAGCTCATGAGGAGCTGATTCGCACCAGGGCGGCCGAGTTTTCTGACGAGGTGCGGCCGCTGCTCCAGGCGGGCCTTTTTCTCACCGCCCCGCAGTACCTGGCGGGGCAGCAGGTGCGCCGCAACACAATCGCAGCGTACCGGTGCTCTGGCGGTCGTTTGACGTGCTGGTCACACCGACGAGCCCGATCGCGGCTCCGTCAATCGGCGCGACCACCGCGACCCTCGGCGGCCAGGAAGTTCCGCTCGTGCGCGCGTTTCTCGACCTGACGCTCCCGTTCAATCTGACCGGTCAGCCGGCGGTATCGATCCCCTGCGGGTTTACGCCGGAGGGCCTGCCGGTCGGCCTTCAGCTCGTCGGACGTCCGTGGGATGAAGCAACCCTGTTCCGCGCAGCGGCCGCCTACGAATCGCTGACCGACTGGCACACCCGCAAACCGGCGATCGTCTCCGGTGCGAAGTAAGTGATGGACACCAGGTGATCGACTCGCCGCGAAATCCCTCGAGCGCCGATCAGTGTCCGCGCCCGTCCCGGACTGGCGGCCTGATCCTGGTCATCTGTCCTCCAGTATCGATTTTCGAGCGAACCACGGGTAGATCGAGGGCAACACGAGCGAGGTCAAAAGAGTCGATGTGATGACTCCACCGATGACGACGGTGGCCAGCGGCCGCTGGATTTCGGCGCCAGGAGTGGTGGCCACCGCCATCGGGATGAATCCCAGCCCGGCGACGAGCGCAGTCATCAGGATCGGGCGAAGCCGCACAACGGCCGCTTCGCGCGCGGCCTCGTGGGGCGAAGCGCCTCCTTCGCGAAGGTGCTCGACCGCGCTCACCCATACCAGGCCATTGAGAACGGCGACGCCAAAGAGAGCGATGAAACCGACCGCGGCCGAGATTGAAAACGGCATTCCTCGCAGGTAGAGCGCGAAGACACCGCCCGTGGCAGCCATCGGCAAGGTCGGGGCGATCAGGGCAACCAGTCGAAACGAATGAAGCGAGCCGTAAAGCAGTAGAAGGATCAAGAGCAGCGTCACCGGAACGACGATCAGCAATCGCTGGACCGCCGTCTGCAAATGCTCGAACTGGCCGCCCCAGCGAGGATGGTACAGATGAGGAAACTTGACCTGCTCCTCGATGGCGCGCTGGGCTTCGGCGACGAAGCTGGCGATATCCCGGCCCCGCACGTTGACACCCACAACAGCCCGGTGCTGGGCGTTTTCGCGTTCGACCTCGCTCTCCCCTTCTTCCTTGACGAATTCGGCCAGGTCCTTGAGCAAGGTCGGCCGCCCCTTCGGATCGACCACCCGGATCGACTCCATCTGCGCGGGGTCTTCGCGCCAGGACTCCGGCAGGCGAACGCGCAGCGGGTGCCGTTTGTCTTCCTCGAAGACCGTGCCCACCGTCGTTCCGCCGAGCGCCGCGACCGCGTCCAGAACGTCCGAGGCCTTGATGCCGAAGCGCGCCAGTTGATCGCGCCGGACGTTGATGCGCAGCATCGGCAGGCGGCCGGCGGTCGGGTTCTTCACGTCGCGGGCGCCGTCGATTTTCGATATGACGCGCTCGACTTCGAGCGAAAGCTTCCGCAGCACTTTCAGGTCCGGCCCGTAGATGAGCACCGCGACGTCGCTCTTGACGCCCGCGACCAGTTCGTTCACCCGCATCTCGATCGGCTGGCTGAAACCGAATTTCACCCCCGGCACATGCTCGCCCAGCAACTTGTCCATCTCCTCGATCAACATGTCCCGCGTGAGGCCCGCCCGCCACTCGCTCGGTGGCTTGAGCATCGTCCAGACGTCGGTCTGGTGAACCCCCATCACGTCGTTGGCGATCTCCGGGCGCCCGGTCTTGCAATACACCAGCCGCACCTCCGGAATCGTCTTGAGCAAGTTCTCGATCTGAGTGGAAGCGGCCACGGCCCCCTCGAGCGAAGCGGACGGGATTCGCACGGCCTCGACCAGGAGGTCTCCTTCATTCAACCGGGGCATGAACTCGCCTCCGAGATGAAGCGCCGTCGGCACACTCGCAACCAGCAGCGATAGCGCGATCACCACCGCGAGAACCGGGCGGCGGATGAAGAAATCAAGTACCGGCTGATAGATGTGCTTCGCCCATCGCAGTACCCATACGTCTTTCTCCATTGGCCGGCTGGAGAGCCCCATTGACGCCAGCACCGGCATGAGCGTGAGCGACAGGAGCAGCGACCCCGCGAGTGCGAAAATCACCGTCAGCGCCATCGGCCGGAAGAGTTTCCCTTCCGTGCCCTGCAGCGCCAGGATCGGCAGGTAAACGATCGCGATGATCAGCTCGCCGAACATTGTCGGCTTGCGCACTTCGATCGCGGCATCGCGCACGATGTCGATCTTGGGCCGGGTTCCGCCCTCGTGCGCCAGTCGTCTCACGCAGTTCTCGATCATGATCACGCTCGAATCCACGATCAGGCCGAAGTCGATGGCCCCGAGACTCATCAAGCTCGCCGAGATTCCCAGCGCCAGCATGACATTGGCGGCGAAGAGCATGGAGAGCGGGATCGCCAGTGCCACGATGATTCCACCACGCAGGTTTCCCAGCATCACCAGCAGGATCAAGATGACGAGCGCGCCACCCGCTGTCAGGTTGTGCAGAACTGTGCTGAGCGTGTGCTCGATCAGGTGAGTTCGATCGTAGAGCGGCTCGATCGTCACTCCGGGCGGCAGCCGCTTCTTCAGCTCTTCGATTTCCTTCTTCACCCGATCGACGACCTCGCGTCCATTCTGGCCGATCAGCATCATCACCAGTCCCGTGACGATCTCTCCCTGGCCATCTCGTGTCGCCAGGCCCGCCCGGATCATCGGCGCCGTCCTCACCTTGGCCACATCCCGCACGGTGACAGGCACTCCGTCGCGCTCGTCAATGACGATCGCGGCGATGTCCTCGATCGTGCGCACCTGGCTGACACCGCGGATGTAGCGGGCCTCGCCTTCATGAACCAGGTAGCCGCCCCCCACGTTGGCATTGTTGGACTTGAGCGCCGCGAAGAGCTCGGTCATCGACAGCCGACGGGCCGCCAGCTCATCGGGGTCGGGCTCGACCTCGTACGTCTTCATCTCGCCGCCATGCGCGTTGATCTCGGTCACGCCTTCCACGCGTCGCAACTGGTAGGCGATGAACCAGTCGAGTAGGGTGCGAAGGTCCATCGGCGTCAGCCCGGATTCCTTGGTCGCCTTCACCTGGAACTGAAAGACTTCGCCCAGCGCCGTGGCGATCGGCCCCAGCATCGGCGTGCCGTAACCCGGCGGGATGGCCTCGGCCGCGCGCGGCAGCCGCTCGCCCACGAGCTGACGCGCCCGGTAGATGTCCGTCCCCTCCTTGAAAACGACTGTGACCACGGAAACGCCGAACTTGGAGATCGACCGAATCTGCTCGACGTCAGGCAACCCGCTCATCGCGCCTGAGACCGGAAACGACAGGAGCGAGTCCACCTCGACAGGTGAAAGCGCCGGTGATTCGGTGATCACCTGCACCTGCACGTTCGTCAGGTCGGGCACTGCGTCGATCGCCAGATGGAGCGCGGAATACACCCCCATCCCGCCGACCAGGATGGTGGCCATGATCACGAAAAACCGGTTGTTGAGCGATGATTGGATGATCGAGTTGAGCATCGGTGCACCCGCCTTCGTGACTATTATTCCTCGTCGGCTTGATTCCGCAGAATGAGCTCGCTCTTGAGCATGAAGCTCCCGAAGGAGACGACCTTCTCGCCCTTGGCCAGGCCGGCCGTGAGCACCACGCGGCCGTTGGTCGTCCGCCCGATCTCCACCGGGCGAGGAGAGAAAACGTGTTCACTCGGTCCATTCTTGACCGGTACGAACACGTAGCTCTGACCATCGATTTCCACCACCGCGGCGTCGGGAACCGTCAGCACCGACTCGGTCGACGAGCTGTCCAGGTGGATCTGCACGTTCATTCCCAGCTTGAAAAGGTCATCGGCATTCTCCGCCTGGGCGAGCACCGGCACGGTACGGGTCTGGGCATCAACTGCCGCGCCGACGGAAAGCAGCCGCGCCGAGAATTCGCGGCCGGGATAGGCTTTGGCGCTCAGGCTGAAGGTACCGTCCTTGATCTTGGGAAGCTTGGCGACGTTCACCTCGGAGACGTTGGCCGTTACCCAGACCGTGCGCAAGTCGGCCAGCATGAACAGAACGTCGTTCAGATCAGCCTTCTGGCTTCGAACCGCCGTCGGCGTCTTCTTGATGATCGTCCCGTCAAAGGGTGCCGTGATCCGGTAGTACGTGACGTCTTCCTCGCGAGCGCGGGTGCTCGCGAGGTCGGCGTGGTCGAGCAGGTCTTGAATATCCTCGGAGACACCCAGGATGCGCAATCGCAGCGCCGCATCCACGACCGTCGCCTCCGCCAGTTGCACACCCTGCGCGGCCACTCGCCTCTCCCATTCCGCGTCATAGTGCACCTGCTCGATCGCTGCTTCGAGCTTGGCTTGAATTCCCTCTCGCGTATGCCGCGCCACAAGCGCCGGATGCTCCCCCACGATATCCTTCCGCAACAGGTAGGCTTGCTTCTGCTCCTCGTGGCTGGCGATGTCAAAGTCCGCGTACGCCTGCAAGAGGGTGCCCCGATAGGTGCCCAGTTGCTTGTCCGCGAATTGCTTCTCGATCACTCGAGCATCGGTCGATGAGCTCGACACCGGCGCCTTCCCACGCGGCTTGGGTGGTTGCTCCATGTGCTCATCGTCGTCCGAGAGTGCACTCCGGCGCTCGCCTGATACCACGCTTCAGCTCGGGAATGAGCAGGGCGACGTTGCCCGCGATTTCCTTCTTCCAGCCATATTCGAACCGCGCGGTCGACAGCTCGCGCTGCTTGGCCCGCAGGTTCAGCCGCGCGGTGCCGATGTCCGGGCTGTCGAGCGTCACCAGCGTGTCGCCACGTTTGATCCGCTGGCCCAGCTTGGCTGGAACCTCGCGAATGATCCCCGCAGAGCGAGGGCGGATTTCGACCTGCTCGTCCATGTTCGCCTGGATTTGCCCGACGACCGACACGTCCGTCGCAATCTTGTCGATGCGCACTTCTTCAATCATGATCTTCGCAACCGCAAATTTCGATTCGTCGAGCGTGACGGTGTTCACGCCGCCGGGTGGCCGTTGCGCCGGCTTTCCGCCACCGTCTTGCTCGGCAGCTTGCGAAGCCGGAGTCCCCGACCCGGATTTGAGCGGCTTGCCAAACAAACGCTCATACGCGATGTAGGTAATGAACAGCCCCACGCAAAGGCCCATCCCAATCCAGGGCAGGGCGGCCTGGATCGATCGTTTGCCCCAGGGGCGCTGGCTCAGTGCAACAGACATGGCAATTGCTCCCACCAAGGTCGCCAGACGACGAGGTCCCTTCGATCGAGAATATTCACGGGTGATCCAGAGTCGGCCACGGCTCGCTCATCACTCCGCCGGCTCCAGGAAGGCGTGCCCGGCGAAGGAAGCACGGCGCGATCGCGCCACCGGGCTTTCTCGCTTCCAACCCGCACAAGTTGACGGCTTTCGCACAAGCCGTTCGCTCGACGGCCAGCGCGGCTGATTTGATCACTCATGCCCGCGCGTAGAAGAGAAAAAGAAGGGCGCGCGGGTGGGCCAGATCAGCAGTTCCATCGCTGTAATAGAGCGGTCCGCTGCGCGCACACTAACTCCACGGGGGAGGCTTGACCCGAGAGAACTCCCAATGGCGCATCGCTTACATCGCAAGCGTCGGCAGAAAGTGCCGCACCCGCGATCGAGCCATCGAACGCGAGTTGATCGATCAACTGCCATGATCCCGCCGTCCCAAAGAGCGGCTCGCTTTGCCAGTCTTCCGGTACCAGACCGTCACCGACGTGCGCGTGAATCGCGGGGCCGGAGCCCGGTCGGTGGTGGTCGTCATCGGAACGCTGATGCGAATCGGGTCCTTCTAGCAGCGGCAGGAACCAGTGCCAGTGGAGCAGCGTCACGTCGGCGTCCGATTCGGCCGAAGGGTGCCAGCGCAGCAGAGTGATCGTGGTGATCGCAGACCTCGCCCGCACCGTCGTGATGGCGAACGTTGTGATAGTCCGCCTGCGGCAGCGGCACATGAATCACGCTCAGAATCACGATCCCGACGAACAGGATGCGCGACCCCGGTGATTGTTCGATGCGCCGCCCCTTCACGACAAAACCCCGATCACGCGATTGAGAAGGTGGGTAAACAGTGGTGGCTAGCTTGGGCCGGGTGAGAACATCCAACCTGAAGCTTCCAGCAACACATTCTTCATTATGGACCAGGATGCGCCCTCGGTCAAGCCACCGAAATTCCCGTGTTTCTTCACCAGCTTCCCTGGGCCGTTTCGCCACCCCAGGAGCCGCCGGCTGTCGCCGGTTCCGGCTCAGGCCCCGGGTCCGGCGGTGGGGCGGTCACGGCATTCTCAAGGATCGTGGCCGCTGCTGCGGTCGCCGCGGCGGTCCCGAAGCTGATTCCATCCCCACGCGGGCGCGGCCGCCCGGGCAGCCCGCCTCCGTTGCTCGGCCATTTCCGCGGCTTGTTGCAACATCGCTTGCTGCATCGCGGCGTAGTACACCTGTCGCGCGAGCTGCGTGGCGGCCCCGGCATATTGAATTGACTGCTCGTAGTTCTGCGATTGCAGAAGCTGCTCGGCCTGCATGAGCTGAGATTGGGCTCCGCCGGTGTCGGCGCCGATCCCCATGCCGGCGTAGCCCTGAGCTTGACGAATGGCCTGCAGAGCGTCGCTGATCTCGGACTGAGCTTGCGCAGCCAGACGGATATCTTCGCGCGCCAGCTCCTCCGACCGCGCGAGATCAGCCGCGGCGTCTCGCACCTGCGCCAGCAGCGAGGCCGCGATACCCCGCGGCTCCTGCATCGAAATGGCTATCCGATCGAGCGAATCAGCCGCAGCCTGATAATGCTGGTTCGCCGCGAGCCGGTCTTCCTGGTGACTGGAAAGCAGAGCGTACACCCGGCTGGCCGTCCGGCGGGCCCCTTCGAATTCACCGTTCAACTGCTCGAAGCTCTTGATGTCCTCCTCGGCCTGCGACTGGGCAATCGACATATTCTCAATAGCCTCGGCGAGGCTCTGCCGCAAAGCGGGCCAGTCGGGCCGGGGCCTGCCCGATCGCAGCAGGATCTCCTGCCTCACTTGCTGCGCTTTCGCCAGGCTCTCACCGGCCAGTGGTCCGACCACCGCCTCGTTCTGGCGGATCAAAAGCTCGGCCGCTCGCTCGCTCGCTGCGAGCTGCTCGATCAACGATCGTGACTCGTTGCGCACCGCGACCAGCGAATTGAGCTGCTCGCCCAGCCCCGACATGAGTCGAAGCACGATCTGTTGCTGCCGGGCCAGCTCTTCGAGAGTCCGCGCACCCTTCAGATACTCCTGGCTGCTGCTCGAGGCCGCCCGCGCAGCATCTTGCACCTGGCGATCGAACGTCGCCAGAAGGCCCTGTGCCTGCTCGAGATTTCGCCCCACCGCGCTCCACGACGAGGGCGCAAAGTCACGCTCCAGATCGGCCTGATAAGACTCGGCCTGAGACATCGCCGTGCGCAGGCGCTCGGTTTCGCGCAGCCGGGCTGAAGGGTCGCGATCGCAGAAAGACCGGGCCTTTTGCACCTGTTCGATCGTCGTCTGGGCATCCTGAACGCGCGCTTGGGCCGTGCTCAAGGCGGTAGCCCCAAGACCGGCATCACCGTTGCGAAGGGCAGCGATCACTTCAGCCTGCGCCGCTTCGCCCTGCGAAAGCGCCGGGTCGGGGTTGCCCCCACTCTCGAGCAGCTTGAGCCCCTGAGCCCGATGCGCCGCCACCTGTTTCCGTATCGTCTCGATCGTGACCTTCACTTGCCTGACATCCCCGCAGAGCGCCGCCACTCGCTCGATCCGGGCGAGCAGACTTTCCGACTTCGCCTTCAGCTCTTCCAGCACCTTCCGAATCCCCATCGGGTCGGCAACCATCTGCGAGCCGGCTTTCGCCTCCGCGGCGACTTGCGCCTCGACGTCGGCCTGATACGGCTTGGTGGGCAGGTCAAGCTTGGTGAGGGCTTCCAGTCCCGCCAGGAGCTTGGGTCGCGCGGCGCTCGCCGCATCGAGCACGGCGTGCGCTTCCGGGTGCGCGCGTTCCAGCCGGTCGACCGACTTGCCGATCTGCTCCGCCTGGTTCTCGATCTCCTGAAACGATCCCTTCTGTTTGATGAGGTTCTCCGCTTCGGTGAGCGCCGCCTGGGAGAATAACGAGCCCGACTTCGCCGCGAGCTTCTCTGCCTTGTCCAGCACCTCCATGATCTGAAGCCACCCGTCCCAGATGTTGTCGCTCGATTGCTTGGCCGATTGATAAAGCGCCTGCGTCTCGCCGGTCATGGGCTCACGAAATTCGGGCGAGGCCGGCAGCAGCTTGATCCGTTCCTTGAGCGCGTCGAGGTGATCCATCACATCGACCGCCTTCGATTTCACATCCTTGATCCGCCCGGCCACGCGCGATCGCGTGCGGCGATATCCCCACCAGAGCGCACCAACGATCAAGAGCAATACGGTCCCCACCATTGGAACCACGACGGTCAGGCCCGTCATCCAATTCGACGACGAGCGCACCGGCAGAACAGGTTGCTCAGTCACCGCTTTGTCAGGAAGCTCTCGCTGCACAACCGGCGCCTGCGGCTCGCGCGTCGCAGCAGGCACACTCCGTGTGCCGCCCGCCGTTTTGGTCTGCGCCTTGCTTTTGCTCGAACCAGACGCCGTGATCTTCACTGGCGCACGCGCCGTCAGATGATCGCGAGCAGCAATCGCGTCGTTCGTCTGGTTGAGAAGACCCGAAATGAGCGCGGCAAGCCCCTCGGGGTACTGCTCCTTCTCTGCGAACGGAATGAACACGTCCCGGATGAGATCGCGCTCGATCCTGGCAGGCGTCAGTCCAAACTGGTTCCGCAGAAGGGCGCCGGGATGAACGGCAATCTGGCTGTTGTCGACGGCCAGCACGATCAGGATCGAGCGATCTGCGTCGAAATCTCGCCCGCTCTTGGCAGCCTGGCTGCGCCAGAGATCGAACAGCTCTTCGGCGTAGTGCGTCGCGGCTTTCGGTCCGGAGCCGGCTTTCTTGACCACGGCGACGTAGTACGTCTGGGGCGAGGATCGCTCGAGCTGGTTGATTTGTGATTCGAGCGCCCGATAGCGATCGGGCACTCCGGAAACATACACGTGCTTGTCGGAGAGCGCGGGGAAAGGAGTTCTGTCCTGGGCCCGCGCCGCAGAGCCCCACGAAAGAGCAAGGCCGGCGAAGAAGCCGGCCCAGCCGATAGAGCGTGTGAAAGTCATCATCGTGCCTGCTCGGTTGTCAGTTGCGAGCCTGAAGTTTGAAGGAGCTGAGGAACCGCTCGCTGTCGTCGGTCGGGAACTTGGTCTTGGGCGCAACGACGATGATCTGATAAAGCCGGGTCCCGACCACATAGGACCGTATCCGCGCCATGGGGCCGTCCGGCTCAGGCGATTCGATCTGGTAGGACCAACCCACCGCTCCCTTGAGCATCGCCTCTTTTTCGCCCACCACCTTGCCGCTGATCACCTTCTCGTCACTGGCGCGGGCCGCCTTGAGGACCCCCGAGGATCCCTTCTTCTGTGCCGTGCGGCTGAGATCCTGATACTGCACGATGAACCGGCTCTCCTCGTGCTCCGCGGTGAGAATCTCCACCCCCTTCGAGCCAAGCAGGCCGTCGTCCTCGTGGCTGGGCGTCGGCTCGCCCGGCATGTTGATGTTGAAGCCTCCGGCGGCCGAGTTATAGCGCTTCCACGAGATCCGTTCCGGCCGAGGAGGCCGAGGGGCTGCGGCCACACGGCCCGCACGATTTGCCGCGGCACCCTTGGCCGGCATGCGGCCGGCCAGCCTGGGCGCGGTCGCCGGCCGGCCTCGATTAGCCGCAGCCGCTGGTGCCGGATCAGCCGACGCAACTGCCGTGGCCTTGGCGTCTGTCAGCTTGAACGACTCGAAGAACTTGTCAGGGTCCGCCGGGTCAACCAGATCTTGCGGACACTTGACCATGACGAGGAACACCTTGGCGCCCGCCATCACGGCCCGGCATTCGGCCACGCGCACCGCGTTCACGCCCGGAACCGAGAATTTCCAACGGATCATCCGCGCCGGGAAGCCCTGGAACTCAGTCGATTGCTGCTGGGCGGTCTCACCTTTGTCCTGGGTCACCAGGGCGTCGCACATTCGCAGCAGCATCTCGGTCTTGGTTGCGGCGGCCGCGTTGCCCACCTCCGGGCCGTACTCCAGCACCGAAACGGAATACGAACCGGCAGCGCCGCGCATTCATACGTGCGGAGGTTGAATGAGCCTTTTTCCGTCTTGTTCTCTTTGGTCGTCTCTTCGGGCTTGCCGGGCATCAGAATCGAGAAGCCCATACCCTTGGGCGCGAATGCCTTGAACGCCAGTTTCGAGTTGGCCATCTTGGCCGCGGTTGCCAGGTCGACGATCTTGAGCGAATCGAAGAAAGCTGCCATCTCCTTGGCGCCCGCGGCGGGCTTGTCCTTGGCCCGGATGATCTGCATGTTGTACGTGACTTCCGGACTCATCAGGATGTATCGAGAGTTCACCACCAGGGTCTCGCCGCCTTGCCCTTTAATCTCGTAGACGTACTCGCCGCCGGCACGGCCGGCGTGCGCAATCTTCTTCTCGCTTGATACTTTTGCGGTAGTATCCAACCCCTGCCGCACTTCCTTGAAGAACTGGCTCTCCATCGCCTTGGGGACCGGTTTTTCGTTGTCGATCCTGATCACCATATAGACCGAGTCGCCCCCCTTCGAAATCAGTGTGACGCTCTCGTTCGAAGCACCAACTTTCTTCTTCTGCTCGACCGGAACCCCCGGCACGGCCACCGAGAACCCGGCCGCCGATGTATAAGTTTCCCATTTCGGTGCGTCGTCGTCCTTCGGTGTCTGCAACAGCGCCGCCAAGGCCAGGAATGTCAAAATCATCGACGGGATTCTCCGCAAAGATGAGACAGCCTTCCCTGGCCAGGATGCAACCACGCCGCCAACGAGCCAGGGCGCTCGATCGCCTGCGGAGGCACCGGGCCTCCGGACGAGCACCTCGGCCATTCACTCGGGAGCATCCGATTCTGCACCCGAGTATAATGGCCCCATGATAGCATGAAGTCTCCCGCCGTCCAGTGGCACGGCGCGATCATCATCGAAAGTAAGTGAGGCTACCATGTTGCAATCTCTTGATCGCCGCACGACACGTCGATTCGCACTGTCTGTGATCGGGCTCGAGCACCGCGTGTTGCTTTCCCTGAAGGGTGTCGCTGCCCCGGTCATGGACTGGGTTCGGCCCGAGCCAAAAGGCGGCGAGATCCAGTCGCATTTGCCAGAGGCAGCGAGGGTCAACAAGCAGCTCAAGTTCGTCAATTCTCTGTACAAGACCTATTTCCACCGCCCTCCGGATGCGCAGGAGTCGAGCTACCTGCTCGAGCAACTGGCAATGGGCACGAGCCACAAGACGCTCACGGCCGATTTCAAGGCCGTCACTTCGAAGAAGGGCAAGGACATCACGGGCCAGACGTTCGTGACGGCGCTTTACGTGACGATCGCCGGACGGTCGCAAACTTCCGTCGGCGTCGCATACTGGCAGGGGCTGCTCGCTGCAGGCAACGCTCGCCAGCAGGTCCGGCAGCGGTTCACAGCGTCGAATGGTCTCGTGCCGCCACCGGCGGTAACGTGGTCCGACCCGGCGAGTATCACGGTGGGCACGGCGCTGGGACCTGCCCAGTTGGATGCGACGGCCACCGTGCCCGGCACCTTCAGCTATAACCCGGGGCAGGGCACCGTGCTTGCCGCGGGAAACGGTCAGAAGCTCTCGGTGATCTTCACCCCGGCCGACACGGCCGACTATCCCGCCGTGACAGAGGCGGTTTTCATCAACGTCACGGCGCAGGCGCCAGGGAAAGTTCGGTGGGCATCATCGTCCCATCGTATTTCGCCCCGGGCACGGGAGGTCCTGGCGGTGTGGGTGACGGCTGGGCCGCGATGGCCGTCGCGGCCGCGAAGGTCCCGATCACGGCGATCTTCAACCCGAACAGCGGCCCGGCTGCTGGCCCCGCAAACTCCGCCTACACCGCCGCCTTCACGCAGCTCGAGGCCGCCGGCGGCAAGGTCGTCGCTTATGTTTACACGGAGAACGGAAATGCCGACGGTACTGCCCCCTTGAACACGGTCGAAGGCGAGATTTCCACGTATATCTCGCAATATGGAAGCTTGTTGAGCGGTTTCCTTCTCGATGGTACGCTGATTACTCCGAGCACGATTTCCTATTACGTGGCTCTTCATAGTTACATCAAGGGTTTGAGCCCATCGTACACCGTGCTTGCCAACCCCGGTCAGCCTTACTTGAACGGCGTATCGCCACAGGATTATCTGGGGACGGCGGATGTCTTCAACTTGTTCGAGGGCACCAGTGGAGCGTACGCCGCGTATCCCACGGGCCAGACCTGGTACGAGAGCTCCCCGAGCAATCGGTTCTGGAACACGATCTATGATGCCGCGGCGAATACCGGCGATCCCAACCAAAGCTCAGTGATGCTGGCCGACTTGAGCATGGCGGTACAGCTCGACGTCGGCTCGATTTACATCACCGACCTGACAGGCGCCAACCCGTATGACGCCTTGCCATCGTACTGGAACCAGGAGGTCTCCGCAGTTGCCGCCGAGAACCAATCGGGGTGATGCCATGAAACGACTGCGGTTGAGCACCCTCATGCTCTTGATCGTGATCGCGGCCCTGTGCATTGCCTTGGTCGTGCAACAGGAGCGGGCGTCTCGCCGTGAGCGCCAGCTCCAGGACCGGCTGGAAATGAGCATAGCCAGATATCTCGACAACAGCATCGAGAAAGAACCGGAACCGCGCCCGGACACACTCTTGCCACACCACCTCCCCACGAAAAGTCCGAGGTCTTCCCCATGAACACCAAAGATTCCGTGTCCACCAACACAGAAATCACCACCAATCCCACTTCTTCCCCCAGCCTCTCCCGCCGCCAGTTGATGCTCGCCGGCGGCGCGGCTGCAGCGGCCGCCACGTTCACCATCGTCCCCCGCCACGTCCTGGGCGGCGCCGGATTCATCCCGCCCAGCGAGAAGATCACCCTCGCCTGCATCGGCTTCGGAACTCAGGCCATCCGTGAAGTCGGCGGAATCCTCGCCAGCCCCGACGTCCAGATCGTCGCCGTGTGCGACGTCGAGAAAGACGGCGTCAATTACCTCGAATGGGCCAAGAACGACATCCGCAACGGAATCCGGCGTTTGATCGGTAACCCATCCTGGCGCGAAGGAACGAGCCGCACCCCCGGCGGCCGTGACGTCGGCAAGGAGATCGTCGAGACCTACTACGCCAAAGAGCGCGGCAAAGATCACTATAAAAGTTGTGCCACATACGCCGACTTTCGCGAGCTCCTCGATAAAGAGAAGGATGTCACGGCGGTCAAAGTCATGACCCCCGACCACACCCACGCCACCATTTCGATCGCCGCCCTCAACAAGGGAAAGAATGTGATCGTCCACAAACCTCTCGCGAATCGTCTGCTCGAGGCAAGAAAAGTCATCGAGGCCGCCCGCGCAAAAAAAATCGCCACCCATTTCCTGCCGGCCAGTGAAGGCGCCGGTCAGAAACAGGCGCTCGAGATGGTGAAGAACGGCGCCATCGGAACGCTTCGCGAGATCCACAACTGGTCGATGCGCCCGATGTGGCCCCAGTTCCCGACCTTGCCCGCCGACGCGCCTCCCGTCCCCGCAGGATTCGACTGGACTCTCTGGCTCGGGCCGTCGCTAGACCGCCCCTATCACCCGAATTACACCCACACCAATTTTCGCGGCTGGTTTGAGTTCGGCGGCGGCTCGCTCGCCGACATGGGTCATTACAGCCTCTGGCCGATCTTTCAGCTTCTTGACCTGGATTCTCCAATGAGCGTCGAATCAACTCCCAGCCACATCTGCACGGTTTCTGACGGTATCTGCGACCGCATCAAGAACGACTACTCGTTTCCCGCCGCCTGCACGGTTCGCATGCGCTTCGCACCCAACGGCGATCGCCCCGCCCTGGACATCTTCTGGTACGACGGCGGCATCAAACCGCCCGTGCCCGAAGAGCTCATGGCGGTGAACCAGGAACTCGCCGAAGAGGGCATGATGTTCGTCGGCGACAAGGGGAAAATCCTGGGCGGCTTCCGCAGCGAAAACCCGCAGCTCATTCCCGAATCGAACATGCGCGCCTATCGAAAGATGCATAACTTGCCCGAGCCGGCTCCACGCCAGCGCGGGGCTCGCCAGGGCGGCAACCCCGCGGGTCGCAACGCCGCATGGATCACCGCCTTCAAGGGAGGCCCAGCGAGCTTTGGCGATTTCCAGCTCGCCGGTCCGATATCCGACGCCGTCAACCTGGCCGGTATCTCACTGCGGCTCGGCGGCCGCAGACTCCTGTTTGATTCCTCGAGCGTGAAGATCACGAATATCTCAGAGGCGAACAAACTTCTCACCCGCGACTACCGCCCGGGCTGGGAGCTGTAAAGTGGAATGCGTCGAGATCCTGCGGGACAGAAAAAGCGGCTGCTCAGCGAGCGAGATCGCGCGTTCGCCGGTGGAAAAAGGGTCGTGCCATTTACGGGATGACGCCGCCGGAATTCGATGCCGAACCTGGCGGTGGACCGCACCGTTCTGCCAGGAATGGCGGCCACCTTGGGTCATCTACGTTGACTTCACACAACATGCCCGCGCAAGAATCTTGTACTCGTTAAATTAGGCTGTCATAATAGACTCTCGCAAACTGCCGGTGACGATACCAGGGGTTCAGCATGCGATCGAGCGCTCACGTCGACCGGATGCGCCTCCGGGTTGCTCATTGCGGGCTCAGCCGCCGCACCTCGGGGTCTCGGATGGATTCATCGGTATCCCTCGGAGATCCGCCGGCGAATCTGCGGGATCAATCTGGCCACACGCTAATCCAAGGAGGTGGAACAAGACAGGACCGAAAGGCTCTGTGCGATGCTCAGAACCGATGCCCCTCATTCAAGTGTCCCGTCTTGGTCGAGCACGCAACGCCTGCTCACGCGCTTGACCGTCCTCCTCGCGGTCGCTGTTTTTGGCACATCGCTCTACGCAAGCCTTCCCCACGCTCTGGGTTTGAATCGCCTTTACAGATATGTACCTCCATTTAATGGCCAGGACCTGAGCCTACTCGACCATCTGGGCGGCGAGCACCGCTCGATTGCAGAAGCACTGGTCGCCGGCCGTGGGTTTGCCGATCCTTTTCACGATCGCACCGGGCCGACGGCATGGATGGCGCCGGTTCTTCCCTCGCTTCAGGCATTCCTCCTGGCGCTAGGCGGAATCAAGCTCACCGTCATCATGGTCGCCTTCCTGCAGAACTTGGCCCTGGTTTTCACAGGATGGCTCGTGATGCGCGCCGCGGCGCGGTGCCGTTCGCCGCGCGCGCCTGCCGTCGCGTGCATCCTCTACTTCGCAACAACATGGTCGTACTTCTCGAGCTGCTATCAGTTCACCCACGACGCCTGGCTTGTCATGTTGCTGGTGGGGATGCTGGTCTACGTTGCCGATCGTCTCTGGGCCCGTCCGATCGGCTGGCGCAGTTCAGTCGGCTGGGGATTGCTCGGAGGGATTGCGGCCTCGGCCAGCCCCGCGCTCGGCCTGCCCTGGCTCGCACTCTCCGTTCTGCTCGGCCGATCATCGCGACAGATTCGACCCGTGTTCGCTTCGATTCTCGTCGCCGGCACCGTCATGACTCCCTGGATTGTCCGCAACGCCATCGTCTTTGGGCGTTTCATCCCGGTGAAGTCCAACCTGCCGTTCGAATTCTATCAGTCAAATACCCTCGAGCCCACCGGAGTGCTCCGTGACGAAACGTGGCACACGCACCCTTTTCAAACCGCCGGGACGGAACGGTCTCGCTACGCCAAGCTCGGAGAGATGGCCTACCTCGATGAGTACCGGACCAGAGCGGCCGAAGCGATCCGCAGAGACCCCGTGGCGTATCTCATTCGGGTCAAGAACCGGCTGCTGGCGGCGACGTGCGTCTATTACTCATTCGTCGTCGGCGAAGGCCGAGGCCGCGTCCTGGTCCGCTCACTGCTTTACACGCTGCCGTTTCTCGGGCTCCTGGCGATGGTCCTCTCGGGCCGGTGGCTGCGCGATCCTCTCCCCCGCATTGCCCTCGTCGTGTTCGTAACTTACCTCACGCCTTATGTGCTGGTGGCGTATTACAGGCGCTATGCTTTGCCTCTCCTGGGATTGCAAGTGATGTTCGAGATCTGGGGCTTGGATGCGATTCACTTGTTCGTAATTAGCCGGCGAGGAAATCCATGCTTCGAGCGCACGACCGTGTCTCCACCTTGATTCGTCTCAAAAGAAAAGAATACAAGCGGTTGCCGATGCATCTGCTGCTCCGCAACCTTGTCTCATGGAAGCCCCTTACGGACCCGGAACCGGGATATACCGTCGTCATCGCCGCCATGGGAGCGCTCGCCCCGCTGGCCGTCGCCAATCTCCGTCTGGCCGCCCGGCAGTCGGCTGCGCGGATGCGCGAGCTCATCCTGGTAATTGACCGCCCCGACGAACGTATCCCGCAAGCAATCAGGGAGGCCGCTCGCGAATGCTCCGAGTCAATCAGCATCCGCGTTCTCGGCTACAACCCCTGGCAGGACCTCGTGGCACACCGGATCAACTGGGGCTGGGTCTATAGCTGGCTGTCCTGGAGCGTCGCGATCGCCCACTCAATCACACGCGCCGTGATCATTCACGATCTCGACGCCCTGCCGATCCACCCGCTGCTCTTCGACTCGCTCTATGAAAACTGGCTCAATGAGCATGCGGAGTTCTGCGGCATCTCGGCGTACGGCGGAAATGGCGTCACCTCGGATATGAAACTCTTGAAAACGTGCGAGTTGACGGTCGATGCGGCATATCTCCGAGAGCGATTCCGTCCTTTCGATTTGTTCAACAAGCTGAAAATGGTTGATGGCAGGTTGGTCGACTTCGATACGATGCTTCACGTGCAGATGCAGTCGCGCCGGTGCAAGCTATCCCGTGAATTTGAAACCCAGCTCGTGCACCCTACCGGCGTGATCTGGCAGTATACCGATCTCGTCGCCGGACGCACGGCCTTCAAAGGAGCCAGCCACAATCTGCTGATGCTGCCCTACTTCTTTCATCTCGGCGGCGACCCGGCGATGCTCAGGGCCGTCACCCGCGAGGTCGACAACCCGATGACAAACAGGATTCGCCTCCTTGGAAAACCGCTGCACATCGATGCCATCCCTTCGCAACACTGGGCGTGGATGGAGAAGCAGATCAGGAGGCTCGAGCAATCGGTCTTCGGCGGCACTCGTCCAGAAGTCGCTAAATATCTCGATGGATTTGTTATGAGGTGCGGAGAAGCTCGGACGGTCGGACGGGAAAAGACCCTGACGGCCGTCGAGGACTGCTGAATCAATCGGGCGCCACCGCACCCTCCTGCAGCCGCGGCAGCGGCACCTGCGTCGGGTGCGCGAGATACGCGATCAAGTCGCGAATCTCCGCAGAGTTCAGCGTCTCGAGTAGACCATCCGGCATGAGCGACGCGGACGACGGCCGCAGAGCCTCGATCTCGGAACGCTCCAGGATCAGCGCTTCGCTCTGCGTTTGCAGCGTGACCGTGCGTGGAGTCTGCGCCCGGACAAGACCATTCAAGACGCGGCCGTCGCGCATCGCCGCAACCACCATCCGGAAATCGGCGCTCACCGTCGCACCCGGATCCACGATGTTCTCGAGCAGGTAATCCAGATTGTCACGGCCCGAGCCAGTCAGATCAGGTCCGATCTCGCCCCCGCCGCCATGCAGCTTGTGGCACGTGGCGCAGACCCGCTCATAGACCGCCCGCCCGCGGCCGAGATCAGCCTGGCCAAGCGCGCGTTGATCGAGCGCCTGCTTGAGCTGATTGATCCGCACCCGCCGGGCCGATTCCGAATTGCGGATCTCGCCCCACACTGACCCGAGCAGCGCGCTCAATGCGTTATCACCCAGGCTCTGAATCTGGCGGGCATGGAACGCAGTCAGATCGCTCCGCGGAATTCGCCCCGTCGCGATCTGCTCTAGCAATGCCCGCGCAAAGCTCGGACGCGAAACCAGCACCTCGAGCGCGACCGGCCGATCACTGGGATGGAACGCGCGGTAGTTCCTCGCCAGTGACTTGCCGATCTCCGGATCGTCAAAGAGGGCGAGTCCACGGACCGCCACGACGTTCAAATAGCGCTCCGCGACGAGCCGCTCACAGATCGCCCGCAAGTCGCCGGGCCGGTTGTCGATTAGTGTGCGAAGCGCCGTTCTTCGGGTCTCGAGATCGGCGTGCTTATCAAGCGCCAGCCGTTTGACTTCGCTCAGCGCCCGCCCATCGCCAAAGAGCACATTGAGCTCCCGCACGCGCTCTGCCAGGCGCGAGTCGCCCTTCGTGTCCAGCCTGGCTTGAAACCCATCCCAGCCCGCAGGCTTCTTGGCCTTGCGAATTCCAGCCAGGGCGTCGACAAGCCCACCAACCACCTCGGAACGAAATTCACGCGGTCGGTTGGCGGTCGCCTCCAGCAGCGCGTCCAGAGGCGCGGGACGCGAATCGATTTCCTCCCCCAGCCGTCGAGCAATCAACCGGACCACAGCACTCTGCCGGCAATCAGATGCCAGCGAGGCAAGCTCGCCCGCATCCGCGTCGGAGTCGGCCATCGGAATTAGCCCCGTCCAGATGAGCGGCGGCAGGTTATGGTCGGAATTGTCCTCGGCGTGCGACAGCAGCGCGCGAGCGAGATCGCCCCGGCGCTTCACGGGCAATCGTTGCATCGTCGAGGCCAGCACCAGCCGCACCAGGCCTGATCCATCATCGCGAGCCATCCGCGTGAGCTTCGCAAGCAGATCCGCCGGTGTTTCCACGTCCGCTCCGATTCTGCGGCTGAAAATGCTGTCGATCGGAAACCGGTCAGTGAGCAAGCGGATGGCCCACGCACGAATCGACTCGTGCTCGTGATCGAGCAAAGTAAAGAGGACATCGCGGTCGACGTCCCCGATCACGTAGAGGGACCAAAGTGCCCGAAGCTTCAGAACCGGGTCGGCCCCGCTGCGGAGCAGCTCCGCGAGCCCCGCTCGCGCATCAACCAGCGCCTCGCCGCGTGCCGATCGCGCGGCCAACTCGCGTCGGGCCTGGCGAACGAACCACTCATTCGAATGGCGGTGCAGGGCGGCGAGCTCGCTTTCGGCGAGCTTCGACACATCGACCGCCGCCTTTCGCGCCGGATCACCAAAGGTAACCTTGTAAATCCTGCCCGAGTCGCGGTGCACGCCGTCGTGGTCGTGGCAATCGCCGGTGTCGCTCCAGTCAAGGATGAACACGCCCCCGTCGGGGCCGTAGCTCAAGTCGATGCCGCGAAACCATCGATCCTCGGCCAGCAGCATATCCGGTTCATGCCGCCCGACATATCCGCTGCCCGAGCGTTCAAGCCGCTCCACGTTCACACGCCGCCCGTGGAAATTCAGCGTCAACAGCCGCCCGCGATAAGCCGCCGGCCACTGGTCGCCCAGGTAGATCGAAACGCCGCTGTGCGCGTGGCCGCCGCCTCGCTCGCTGTCACCGGCCCCCGGCGCCCCCAGGATCAATTCCTTCGAATGGTCCCAGTGCCAGTGATCGGCATGCTGATCGATCTGTGCATACGCTCGCGGATTGGGATCCACCGTGTGCGGCCGAACGAAGTGCGCCCCGGGAACCATGTGCCAGAGATGCCCGTTGACCGTATTGATGAAGAAAAGCTCGCCAAGTGCGTTCCAGTCGTGCCCCCAAGGGTTGGTCGTGCCGTGGGCGAGTGCCTCGAACCGCTTGTGGTGCGGATGATACCGCCACAGACCGCCGCGAATGGGGACGCGCAAATCCTCCGGAGTGCCCGGCGGCCCAATCTGCCCCGCCGACGATGCACCGCAGCGCCCGTAAAGCCACCCGTCCGGCCCCCACTTCAGTCCGTTGGCGAATGTGTGATAGTTCTCGGCCGGAACGGAGAAACCGTCAAGCACAACCTCGGCCGGTCCGTCAGGTCGATCGTCGCGATTGCGGTCGGGCACGAACAACAATCGCGGCGGGCACAACAACCAGACGCCTCCCAGGCCAAGCTCGACACTGGCAAGCATCTGCACGTCGTCAGTGAACACGGTGCGCCGGTCAAACCGTCCGTCGGCGTCCGCGTCTTCGAAGATCAGCACGCGGTCGCGCTGCCTGAGATCAAATCGCTGCGCGCGCTCGGCATACGTGTAATTCTCGGCGATCCACAGCCGCCCGCGCCCGTCCCAGGCCATGGCGATCGGATTGCGCACGTCGGGCTCGGCGGCGAAGACAGAAACATGAAATCCCTTCGGCACGCGAAATCCCGCAGCCGCGTCGCGGGCCGACATTGGTGCGCCGGCAGCGGCCTCGGTATTCCGCGGCAGGGGAAAGTCATCCGCCGCGGCCGTTTTCTGCTGCGCACGCATCACGACCAGAACGATCAAGATCAGCCACGACGGATTTGGTCTTTTCATGGCGCCTCGCATCATCTCGGCGTCTGGCGGGGTCAAACCTGGTGGGCTCTCATATGCTGTCATGTCATGACCTGCGCCGGATGATCTCGATCGCCTTCTCGACTGTGCGATCGGGAGCGGCGTTCTCATCCGTCGCCTCATCGGGCGGCAAACCCACGCGAAGGAGCGAGGTGCCGTGGCTCGTTGTCAGCTCGCCCATCGTGAAAAAGACGCCCGATCGATCGGCGAGCAGTTCGAGGTTATGGGCGAGGGTTTTGCCCAGAGTTTGGCTTCCGACGATCGTGGCGCCGGCTTGCTCCTTGAGGATCGCGGCAAACACCTCGGCCGCGCTCGCCGTTCCATGGTCGACGAGAACAGCAAGCGGAACCTTCGGGACGATTCGCTCTCCGGTCGACTTCACGACCATCCGCTCCTTCCCTTGTGCGTCGACAATCTTCGCGGCCTCGACCTCTCCCAGGAACAGCCCCAAGATGCGCGCCAGAACATCGAGCCGTCCGCGTGGGTTGCCTCGAAGATCGATCACCAGCGCGCGAATGCCCCACTCCTTGAACTTCTCTGCCGCCAAGCGAGTCTGTTCGGCCGCGTCTCCGGTGAAGCTCGTGATCGCCAGCAGTCCGGCCGGCCCGTCTTTCGTGTCGATCCTGCGGTAGCTCGCCGCAGCCGGCGGCGACCACTTCATCTTGCGGTCGAGTTTCAAGTGGAAAAGCGCGTGCCCTCGTTTGATTCGGAGCGCGACCGTGTCGTTCGAACTTCGGCGAAACAGCGAGGTCACTTCGTGGATCATCAGCCCGTCGGTCGAGATGCCGTCGACGGCCTCGAGGACGTCGCCCGATCGCAACCCCGCTTCGGCGGCGGGCGAGCCGGGCACCGGCGAGATCACAGTGATCGCGTGCGAGCGCAGGTCAACGTCGAGTCGCAACACCTCCGTGAGGCCGAGGGTCGAGGCTCCTTCGCTGCCCAGGTCCGCAAGCAGTGCCTCGGCTTGCGCAGCCGTGAGCAGCCGCGTCGTGGGATCATTCAAAAGGCTCAACAACCCTCGAATCGCGTCATAGGCGACCGCCTTGTTCTTGTACCGCCGCCCCTGCAGAAACGCTTCAAACGGCAGCTTTTCGACAGAAACCCAGTAGCCGCGTCGAATGGCCTGTTCCGCCTGACGAACGAGAGACTCGTTGGCCACTTGCGACGGCGCGGGATCGGCGCCGCCCTGGAAGAGCAAGAACAGCGATATCCATTCGGCGAGAAATGTTCCCTGCATACGGCGACTCCACCAACGCGAGGAGTTAATCGTCGGTGTCCAGACGGGTTTATTGTACTTGTCGTGTGATCGAAACGATGATAATCGCCGAGACACCCCGCTGGCCAGCGACCACGTCCGACACGGCACGCGCAATCAACGTCCCTCTCGCGGTGGCTTTTGTTGCGCATCGCAGTAACACACGGGCATCCAAACGCGCCGAAGTCCCCTCGAACACTCCAATCGGCGAGGTGCAGTTGCAGCTCCGCCGAGGCGGGCTCACCGGCGGCGACCGCTAGCATCTCCGATTCATCCGGACACGTCGCCGTCGAAAGCATGGCCGATATCCTCGTCAAATTCATTGCAGACAACGCGAACTTGCTTCAGGACGCGGCAGGCGTTCACGTGGACAGCGCTGGGCGCGATCTTCAACTCCGCGCCGATGTCGACCGCGGAGCGATTTTTGAGCAGACGCTGCTCGAAGCAGGCCCATGACTTGGAGCTAACATGAGCGCGCACTGTCTTGAGGGCGTGCTCGAGGATCTTTTCGCGGTGGATCTTGACCCAATCCTCGGCCATCTGGTGGCTATCCGAAGGGGTGGCCCTCAGCACATGGACGACCCATCCATCAAGGGCCCTCTGGTACGCGGCCCGACGGCGGGCCCGGTCGATCAGGGTGTTTTGAGCCACGCTGAAGAGCCAGCTCCGGAACTTTTGCCGGCTTCGGTCGTAGGTGTGGATCTTGGTGAGAAGTTTCACGAAGATGTCCTGGACGATATCCCCAGCATCAGACTGGGCCACGCCTCGCTTGTTCAGATAGGCCAGGAGCATCGGCCGATAGATGGCGTCGAATTCACGCCACCGATCGGGGTCCTGCTGGCAAACCCCGACGATCAGCGAAACTCGGGTGTCAGCGCTTGTCATGTGATGCTGTCCGGCGTTGACGGGCGGCTGATGACCGCCCCCGGTTGCTCGTTCCCGCCGCAGGATATCCGGCCCCGTGGAGCGGGGCCAGCAGCTAACTCGTTTCACCATGGGTGTTCCCGCGTTTGGTTCCCCTCGGCCCTTCACGGTAGCGACGCCGCAATCTCATCGCGCTCCTACCCGCTTCCTGATTAACGGTACGCACGTCGTTCGGAAACCTTGCAAAAAAAATTGCGGGTCGACGGCCAGCCGGGAGTCTGGACCGTCCTTTCCATCACGTCGGAAGGTTCAAGCTCGGCCTTCGTCACGCACCCGTTCCCGTCGTTTACCAATTCGCCCCACAACTCGGAGTCACGCTCGCCGTTGACTCGGGGATCCTCGCGATAAGCCCGGTAGACGCCCGCTGGTAGTGCGTGAACACGGCCGAAGATCGCCTCTTCTGTCTTCACAAGCCCCGCCCAAACGGGTGCGTCGGCGAGCGTTCGAATTTCGTATACCCCCGGATTGAACCGACGCATCAAAAGAGTGGCACAGTCATTCATTTCTCAAATCTCCTGATTTCTCCGCCGCAAACCTTGCCGATGAACCTCCGCTTTCAGTTGTAGTGTAAAAAAGTACACTATCCTTGTCAAGGTCAAAGCTTACTGACCGGAGGATGGCCATAAGGTGATTGTTGCAAGAGTCCAGATTATGATTGGGAATCACGTGAGCGTTAAACCGACCGCGGGCGTCGTACGATCGAGAACCCAAAGCTTGAGGTCCGTCCGCCCCGCATCGAGGCGCCGGTGGGGGCGTCGGTGATTTAGCGTTCCAGGAACCACACCGCGAAATATCGCAGAGTATCACCATATGTCGGACGATAACGATCGGTCACGTTGTTTTGTGATCGCGCCAATTGGCGAACCGTTTGACCAGCACTACGAACCGGTCCTTTTGAAAGCGATCCGCCACATCGTCTACAGCGTTCATCTTCCCGGTTGGTCCGATGAACTGAAGCGGAAAGTAATAGCAATCTACCCGCAACCAATCGGTGGAAGGGATTATTCCGCGTTCGCATCCACGCGATCCGATTGCCGGAAAACGACGAAGGCGCCGGCTACTTTGTAGTCTACGACGTGATCGAGGTAGCGCAGATCCCCGGCAACTGAGTTAGAGGCCGCCTGCTGGGCCGCTAATTCGCCCTGAGGCTCCTCAGTCATGCAGAAATCCCTGCGATCGCGCCCTGACTTCGATCACCCAAGCGAGAGGTCCGACTTCAGTTTGTGCCCCTTCGCCCTGGTCGCCAGCGTCAGGTCGAGCGCTGTTATGGTGCCCTCGCCGGTCACGTCCGCGCCCAGGGGCGCGAACCCTGCCGCGTTTGACAGATTGATTTCAGCGGCGATTTCATTCAGGTCGTTCTCGTCCACCGTTCCATCACCGGTGACGTCGCCGAGCAGCCGGTAGAAGTTGTGCACGTCGGTCGTGCCACTCGGAAGCTTGATATCGATCTCGTAATAGCCGTCGGCGGCCGTGGTCGTGGGGCTGCCGCCCAGGCCGTTCGCACCGAAGTCGAGCTCGATCGCGTGGTCGATCACCAGGGCAGTGACTCCCGAGAGCGAGACGGCTGTCTTGCTCGACGCGTCGTCGTTCAAGTCATACTGATAGAGTTGGATCTCGGGCGATGCGGTCTTCAGTGAATTGACGATCTGGGTGAGCTCGCCGCCGGACTGGCTGTCTGACTCGTTGAAGTCGACTTGCAGGTAACGGATAAACGACCGCTCGACCGCTCCGTCCTCGACGATCAAGGCCGTCGTCTGGAGCTGCGTCGGCGTCGCGAATGTCTCTGTAAGCGTCAGATTGGCAGTCGCTGGTGCCGCTTGCGGATGGCCCCCGCTGTCCAGCCCGATGCTGTAAAACGCGTAGGTGTGCTGGGCGCCGTCCGTGATGCCCTGGTACGGAATGGTCGCCTGGACAATCCCCGCGCTATTGGCCGGTCCCGCGGGAATCGCCGGTCCGACGATTTCATAAGGTCCAGAATCGACGGACGCGAAGACCTCGAAATAGGTCAAGACACCGCCGCCGGGATCGGTCCCGGTGAGGTTGAGCGTGAACGTGCCGGTCGCGGTACAGACCGTGCTCGGGTTGGTGCCGGTCGTGCCGTCGACCACGGTGACCGGCGGGATCAGGTCTGGCAGATAGGTACTGGCCTCAATCAGCGGATTGTAAGCCTGGGTATTTCCGGCGTTGTCAGTCGCCGTGCTGTAAAAGGCATAGGTCGTGCTGCTCTGGCCCGTGAAGTTGGCCGTTGGGTTGGAGGCCGGAACGGTCGTCCACAGGGACCAGGCGCCGGCGTTGGTGCTTGAGTAGATGTTATACGACTTCACGCCCGAAGCGGGCGAGCCGTCGTCCGAGCCAGTGACGGTGACCGCGAACGTGAGGCTCGTGCCCTGTTTCGGGAGCAAATTGACCGTGCTTGTGGGGGGCGTTGTGTCCATCAGCCACGAGGTCGACAGGCTGCCCGAGCCCGGGTTACCGTTCTGGTCGTC
This sequence comes from uncultured Planctomycetota bacterium, assembly GCA_963823665.1. Lineage (GTDB taxonomy): Bacteria > Planctomycetota > Planctomycetia > Isosphaerales > Isosphaeraceae > CAVXHV01. The sequence continues at coordinate 47,736 of CAWGMQ010000005.1, read as the reverse complement.
GATGCCCGCGGCGTTCACGCTTAAGGTGTAATTACCATTGTTCGCGGTGAGGCTGCTGAGGCCGTTGATCTGGTAGGTCGAGCCCGAGACGGACGCAAACGTGACCACGCTCGTGATGAGGTTTCCGCCGCTGTTGTCGGTGAGCGTGACGCTGGAATCAGTAAATGTGCTGAGCTTGATCGGTTCGCTGAACGTGACGTCGATGCTGGATACGGCGGTGTTCCTGGGATTGGGTGAGACTGACGCGATCGACGTGATACTCAGCGGCGAGATGATCTGGACGGTTTGCTCGGCTGCGGTCGGCGTCGGTTGGACGTTGCCCGCGTTGTCGGTCGCGATGCTGAAGAACCCGTAGGTGTGGCCGGCCTGGCCGGTGAAGAGAGCGGAGGGACTTGCGGGTGTCACGGTCGTGAACAGTGAGTACGACCCGCCGTCCTCCGAGTCGTAGATCGCGATGGAAGCGACGCCCGAGGGTGTGCTCGCGTTCGACCCAGTTGGGTCATTGCTGGTCACCGACACGTTAAAGCTCGTGGATGTGGTCTCGGGCGGCAGCGAGTTGACCGTGCTTGTGGGCGAGGTCGTGTCCATCAGCCAAGAGTTCGACAGCGAGCCAGTGCCGGCGTTGCCGTATGTGTCGTCGATCGCCGATGCATTGACCGTCAGTCTGTAGGACCCTTCGGCCGCGGTCAGCCCAGCCAGGCCATTGATGTCATATGTGCTGCCCGAGACGAGGCTGAGACTTACGGCGCTGGTGATCGCAACTGCGTTGCCGTTGTCGGTCAGGGTGAGCGTGCTGGCACTGAACGTGCTGGGATTGACCGGTATGCTGAACGTGACAGCGACGGTCGAGACCGGTGTATTCCGCGTGTTGGGAGAGACCGCGGCGATCGAGGTTGCGGCCACAGGTTGGAGGATCTGCACGGTTTCCTGTGCCGTCACCGGCGTGGCCTGGACGTTGCCCGCGTTGTCGGTCGCGATGCTGTAGAACGCGTAAGTGTGGCCGGCCTGGCCCGTGAAGAGAGCAGCGGAACTTGCCTGCGTGACCGTTGCAAACCGCGTGTACGCCCTGCCGTCTTCCGAGTCGTAGATCGCGATGGAAGCGACGCCCGAGGGTGTGCTCGCGTTCGACCCGGTCGGGTCATTGCTGGTCACCGACACGTTAAAGCTCGTGGATGTGGTCTCGGCCGGTAGCGAGTTGACCATGCTTGTGGGCGGGGTCGTGTCCATCAGCCAGGAGGTCGACACCGAGCCGGTGCCGAGGTTGCCGTATGTGTCCTCGATGCCCGATGCGTTGACGGTCAGGTTGTAGGTCCCTTCGGCCGTGGTCAACCCAGCCAGGCCATTGATGTCGTACGTGCTGCCCGAGACGAGGCTGAGACTTACGGCGCTGGTGATCGCAACTGCGTTGCCGTTGTCGGTCAGGGTGAGCGTGCTGGCACTGAACGTGCTGGGATTGACCGGTATGCTGAACGTGACAGCGACGGTCGAGACCGGTGTATTCCGCATGTTGGGAGAGACCGCGGCGATCGAGGTTACGGCCACAGGTTGGAGGATCTGCACGGTTTCCTGTGCCGTCACCGGCGTGGCCTGGACGTTGCCCGCGTTGTCGGTCGCGATGCTGTAGAACCCGTACGTGTGGCCGGCCTGGCCCGTGAAGAAAGCAGCGGAACTTGCCTGCGTAACGGTTGCAAACCGAGTGTACGCGCCGCCGTCCTCGGAGTCGAAGATCGAGATGGAAGCGACGCCAGAGGGTGTGCTCTCGTTCGAGCCGGTTGGGTCACTGCTGGTCACCGACACGTTAAAGCTCGTGGATGTGGTCTCGGGCGGCAGCGAGGTGACCGTGCTTGTGGGCGGAGTCGTGTCCATCAGCCAAGAGGTCGACATCGAGCCGGTGCCGGCGTTGCCGTATGTGTCGTCGATCGCCGATGCATTGACCGTCAGGCTGTAGTTCCCTTCGGCCGTTGTCAGCCCAACGAGGCCATTGATGTCATACGCGTTGCCCGAGACGAGGCTGAGACTTACGGCGCTGGTGATCGCAACTGCGTTGCCGTTGTCGGTCAGGGTGAGCGTGCTGGCACTGAACGTGCTGGGATTGACCGGTATGCTGAACGTGACAGCGACGGTCGAGACCGGTGTATTCCGCGTGTTGGGAGAGACCGCGGCGATCGAAGTCACGGCCACAGGTTGGAGGATCTGGACGGTTTCCTGTGCCGTGGCCGGCGTGGCCTGCCTGTTGCCTGCGCCGTCGGTCGCAACGCTGTAGAAGCCGTAGGTGTGGCCGGCCTGGCCCGTGAAGAGAGCAGCGGAACTTGCCTGCGTGACCGTTGCAAACCGCGTGTACACCCCGCCGTCGTCCGAGTCGTAGATCGCGATGGAAGCGACGCCCGAGGGTGTGCTCGCGTTCGACCCAGTTGGGTCATTGCTGGTCACCGACACGTTAAAGTTCGTGGACGTGGTCTCGGCCGGCAGCGAGCTGACCGTGCTTGTGGGTGGTGTCGTATCCATCAGCCAAGAGGTCGACAGCGAGCCGGTGCCGGCGTTGCCGTATGTGTCCTCGATGCCCGATGCGTTGACGGTCAGGTTGTAGGCCCCTTCGGCCGTCGTGAACCCAGCCAGGCCATCGATGTCATACGTGTTGCCCGAGACGAGGCTGAGAGAGACGGGGCTGGTGATCGCGACCGGGTTGCTGTTGTCGGTCAGGGTGAGCGCGCTGGCACTGAAAGTGCTGGGATTGACGGGTATGCTGAACGTGACGGCGACAGTCGACACGGGCCTGTTTCGCGGGTTGGGTGTGACCGCGGCGATCGAGGTTACGAACACAGGTTGGAGGATCTGGACGGTTTCCTGTGCCGTGGCCGGCGTGGCCTGGACGTTCCCTGCGCTGTCAGTCGCGATGCTGTAGAACCCGTAAGTGTGGCCGGCCTGGCCGGTGAAGAGAGCAGCAGGACTTGCCTGCGTGACGGTTGCAAACCGAGTGTACGCCCCGCCGTCTTCCGAGTCGTAGATCGCGATGGAAGCGACGCCCGAGGGTGTGCTCCCGTTCGACCCGGTCGGGTCATTGCTGGTCACCGCCACGTTAAAGCTCGTGGATGTGGTCTCGGCCGGCAGCGAGCTGACCGTGCTTGTGGGCGGCGTAATGTCCATCAGCCATGAGGTCGACAGCGAGCCGGTGCCGGCGTTGCCGTATGTGTCGTTGATCGCCGATGCGTTGACGGTCAGGTTGTAGGCCCCTTCGGCCGTCGTGAACCCAGCCAGGCCATCGATGTCATACGTGTTGCCCGAGACGAGGCTGAGACTTACGGCGCTGGTGATCGCAACTGCGTTGCCGTTGTCGGTCAGGGTGAGTGTGCTGGCGCTGAAGGTACTGGGATTGACCGGTGTGCTGAACGTGACGGCGACGGTCGAGACCGGTGTGTTTCGTGGGTTGGGGCTGACCGCGGCGATCGAGGTTACGAACACATTTGAAAGGATCTGGACGGTTTGCTGGGCCGCGGTCGGCGTGGCCTGGACGTTGCCTGCGTTGTCGGTTGCAACGCTGTAGAACCCGTAGCTGTGGCCGGCCTGGCCAGTGAAGAGAGCAGAAGAACTTGCGGGCGTCACGGTCGTGAACAGTGAGTACGCCCCGCCGTCTTCCGAGTCGTAGATCGCGATGGAAGCGACGCCCGAGGGTGTGCTCCCGTTCGACCCGGTCGGGTCGCTGCTGGTCACCGATACGTTAAAGCTCGTGGACGCGGTCTGCGCCGGCAACGAATTGACCGTGCTTGTGGGCGTCGTCGTGTCCATCAGCCACATCACGGACATCGTGCCACTTCCGGGATTGCCATACTGATCCGTGATGTCGGCGGCGTTGACTGTCAGCGTGTACTCACCCTCCGCTTGAGTCAGTCCTGACAGTTCGGTTATCACGTAGGTATTGCCCATCGCAAGTTCTTTGCTGCCGACCGCGCTCGTGATCAGGTTGGGCCCACCGTTATCGGTGAGGGTCAGAGCTTGCCAGTCGAAACCGCCTGGGGCCACGGCAAGGCTCAGGTCGACATTCAAGCTCGAAACATCTAAATTCCGGGGGTCAGGCACGACCGCCGAAATCGAAGTCACGGAAAGCGGCTGCAAGATCGCGATCGTCTGTTCGGCTCCGGGCGGCGTGGCCTGGACGTTGCCCGCGTTGTCGGTTGCGATGCTATAGAACCCGTAAATGTGGCCGGCCTGGCCCGTGAAGAGAGCAGAGGGATTTGCGGGTGTCACGGTCGCGAAGAGCGTGTACGGTCCGCTGTCCTCCGAGTCGTAGATCGCGATCGAAGCGACGCCTGACGGTGTGCTCCCATTCGGCCCGGTTGGGTCATTGCTGGTCACCGGTACGGTGAAGCTCGTGGACGTGGTCTGCTCCGGCAGCGAGCTGACCGTGCTGGTTGGCGGGGTCGTGTCCAGGAGCCACGAGGTCGAGAGCGTCCCGGAGATCGGGGTGCCTGCCTGGTCCGTCAGTCCGGCCCCGTTCAAGGTCAGCGTGTAGAGTCCGTCGCTCGGATTCAGGCCAGACAGGCTGGTGATCACGTAAGTGTCGCTCGAAGTCGAATACAACGAGATCACGCCGTTGACAAGATTGGGCCCGCCGTCATCGGTCAGGCTCAGATCGGCCGCGGTGAGCGCGGTCGTCGTGATCGAGTCAGCCAGCGTCACCGTCACGCTCGAAACCGGCGTGTTTGTCGGATTGGGCGAAACAGGCGTGATCGCGGCCGCGATGACCGTCAGAGAAGTTGATTCGTCAGACACCGCCGTGAAATCCGTGTTTCCGGCGTAAGTGTATGTGATGGTATACGGCGCCGCCGACGCGGGGATCGCCTGCGTATTGAACGTGGTGCTGAACGAGCCACCGGGCTCGATGGCGGCCGTCTGGGTGATGCCGTCGACGGTGACCGAGACGTCGCCGGGAGCGGTCAGATCGCTGTTGCTCGTGATCGTGCCGCCCAGGTTGATCGATGCGGTGCCGTTCCAGATCGCTTGTGACGCTGTGAGGCCGCCCAGCGCGGTATTCGCCTGCAACACGTCGAGCGGGACAGTCATCGACGCCGTCGTGTAGTCGGTGGTGTCGTCCGGCGTGAAGCTCACCGACAGGCTCTGATCGTTCCCGGGCGAGAGAACTGTGCCCAGAGCCGGCGTGTAAGTGAAGGTACCGGCCACGCTGGCCAGCGCATCGAGCTCTGCGGCGCCGAGCGCCGTGCCATACGTGATGGCCGTGGGGGCAGGCCACACGACGAGCGGTGTCTCCTGGCCGATCCACAGCACACCGTCGATTGCATCGGTCGGGAGATTCGTGACCGACGGTGCCAGTGCAACGGAATCACCTTTGGCGTCCCAAACTTCCAGCTCGGTCGAGCCGGATGATTGCTGCACGTTGAGGACCGTCGGATTTTTCGGAGCTCCGGAACTGACGGTGAACGTGATCTCGCCGATCTCCACCAGGGTATCGGCCGGAATCGGCAAGGTCCCCAGATTCGACGCGGCGCTCAAGATCACCTCGCCGGCCGTGCTCGTGTCGGCCGTCAGCACGAAAGGTGCGCTGTCGGCCGTCACGTTCAGTGGAGTGCTCAGGTAGGAGCCGAGCGTGACCGTTGGGTTCGAGAGAATCGTGGGATCATACGCGATCGGCACGGTGAAGCCGCCCAGTCCGGCGGCGAGTGCATTCGGGTCAGTCACCATCAGGTCGACGGGGATCGTGACGGTCGAGCCCGGCTGCGCCAGGAAGTCGGTCGGCACGTAGAGCGAGACGTCGCCGTCCGCCGGAGTGCCCGGGAACGTCACAAGCTGCGTCACCGCCGCCGCGGTGCTTCCCTGGAACGTGCCGCTTGGGTCGTTGAAAGCGGCCGTGATCGAATGGCCGCCGGCGGTCAGGCACCCTACCCAGACTGTTGCCACGCCGTCGACCACTGCACTGGTGCCAAAGCTCACGCCGTCATCGAAGAACGTGACCGAGCCGGTCGCGTTGAGCCCGGCGATGCCCGTCGAGACGGTGGCCGTGAAGACGATACTCGAACCGTACGCCACCGTGGAGTCGGAACTCGCAAGCGTCGTTTTCGTGACCGCCTCGGTCACGATCTGGATCGTGCTCGCGGATGCGGCCGGGTAAACACCGTCGCCGGCGTACAGCACGGTCACGGTTGTGGTGCCGACACCAAGCTCCAGGCTCGAGATGTCCGCGAAGTTTGCAACTCCGTCGCTCAGTCCGGTATCAGAAAGGACCAAGCCGTCGGCCTCGAGCGTCACCTCGCCCGTCGGCGTTACCTGGCCCGCGCCCCCCGTCACCGTCACCTGGAACGATATGGGTTGACCCAGCGGCACGCTGGGATCGTTCGCCGTGATTGCGACGGGCGCGACCACCGCAGTGCTGGCCTGGGCGCCCGCCGGGGTCGTCTGGGTGTGTCCCAGGGTGTCCGTGGCCAGGCTGTAGAAGCCGTAAGTATGCCCGACCTGGCCCGTGAACTCGGCCGAGGTCGCCGTGGTGTCGGTAACAAACGGGGCAAACGGACCGCCGTTGTCGGAGACGTAGACATCGAAGTGGGCCAGGCCAGGGCTGCCGGAGCCGGACCAGCTCACCGGGAATGTCGTGTTGATCGTCGTCGCCGGCAGAGCGGCAACGCTGCTCGTCGGCGGCGAGAGGACCACCGTAGTGCTCGACTGGGCCGCCGCGGGCGTTGCCTGCATGTTCCCGGCCTCGTCCGTCGCCACGCTGTAAAAAGCGTAGCTGCTGTTTGGCTGGCCCGGGTAAGTCGCGGAGGTCGCCGTCGTATTTGCCTGCCACAGCGTGTACGCGCCCCCGTTGACCGAGGCGTAGACGTCGTACGACGCGATTCCCGAGCCGCCCGCATTGTCAGTTCCGGACCAGCTCACCGTGAAATCCGGCGTCGTCGTATACTGCGGCAAGGAAGCGACGCTGCTCGACGGCGCAGTCAGGTCCAGCACGGTCACCTGGAACGCGTCGGAGACCGTCCCGCCGTGATCGTCGGCCACGGTCAGGGTCGCCTGCAGCGGGATCGGCTGATCCTGGGAATACGCACTCGAATCGTCGTAGAGATGTGCAATGGTGATCGTTCCGGGTGAGCTTGCCGTCGGTTCGGTGAGGTCCGGAACCGTTTGGCCCTGGGCGTTCACGAACGTCGACGAGTCGTTGATAGTGACCGACGTCCCATCGCCCCAGTCGATCGTGGCGGTATGCGTGTCAAGCAAGCCGAGGTCTTCAAACGTGGCGCTCAGAGTGACCGTGCCACCCTGGTCGATCTGCTGGCTGGCCGGTGGCACGGCCACGAACGTCGGCGGCGCGTTGGCGACCGTCACCGCGCATTCCGCTGAGAGCGACGTGCCATCGGCCTCGACTATCTCGAGCTCGGCGTCGTAAGTGCCGACGTCGGCGTAGGTGTGCCCCGCCGCGACGATGGCCAGCGAGGGTGTGCCTGCGACTCCCGGGCGTCCACGAAAGTGAAAGCGGCGTCGTGGTGCCGTCGCCCCAGAGTATGCTCGCCGATTGCAGTGCTTCGGCCCCCGTGCCGAACTGAAATCCGGGGTTCGTCACCTGACCATGGAGTGTGAACGGAGTCCCCTCGACCCCACTGGCCGTCGCCGACAAGGTCAGCGTCGCGGCGACGCTGAGCACGTCGACCGTGAGGGTGGCCGAGGTCGAGCTCTTGCCGTCGCTCACAGTCACCGTGGCGGTGTAATCCCCCGGCACTCCGTAGGCATGGCTGGAGAGAATCTGACCGAACGCGCCAGCCTCGGCCGGCTGCTGGATCTCACTCGCGGGAATAGCTTGCGCACCCGTTCCGTCGCCCCAGTCAACCGTCGCCGTGTACGTGCTGTCCGACTCGGCGCCGCTGAAGATGATGGGCACTCGGTCGCCCGCCGCCGTGCCGAGTGTCAGGGTCTCTCCTTCATCGAGCGTTACACCGGGCCCGGGCACAACTATCGGCGCCACGTGCGCCACCGTCACGCCAAAGTTCTGGGTCGAATTGACACCCTCGCTGTCCTCGATCGTGACCGACGCGCTAAATGGCCCGGACCGCGTGTAGATGTGGCTTCCGGTCACGGTGCCGGCACCTGCTGCCGTCGGGGTGACCGAGAGCGGGCTCGACGTGCCATCTCCCCACGAAATCGTTCCGCTGATCGTGTCCGTGCCGTAAGTGGTGTTGTATCCAGGGTCGGTGAACGCGGTCGCCGGGAGCGTGAGCACTTGGCCCTCGGTCGCGCTCTGATTGGCCAGCGCCGACAGACTGGGCGCGACATTCACAACCTGGACAGTGAAGAATTGATCCGGCCCAAATCCGCCCCATTGATCCGTGACGCGGCCGCGGATCGTGAATGTGCCGGGGTTGGCCAGCAGTTGCGCCGGGATCGCTGCCTCGGAGCTCGCGCTGTCCGTGACGTCGAACTGGCCCGTGTTGGCAAAGTCGAAGCTGTACGAGAAGACGGCTTCGGCCGCGGGATCGACCGGCGTGCGGAATGATACGGTGGCGTTGCCGCCTTCGGACACCTGTGCCGGCGCGGAGAGCGTCGCACTCGGCGGCGTGTCGAGCACCGTCAGGGTGGCCGGTTCCGACCTCACATTTCCGACCGGCGGTGGGTAGGCGACCTCGACCTGGAACAGATAAGGATTCGCGATGCTGCTCGAAGGCGCCTCGATTGAGTCGGCTTCGAGGTCGGCCCAGGTCAGGTCGATCGTGGGCGACGCGCTCGTGGGATGCATCTGGCCGTTGATGATCCAGGTATAGCTCTCTGGCGTCTCGGTTGCGTTTCCGATGATAACGCTCGGGGCGGTGGCGGTCAGGTCCAGGCCATCCCCCTGCGCGATTGTCTGGGAGCCGCCTACGCCGATCGACGAGCTGTTGACACCGACGTTCAGGGTTTCCGCCGCCGATGAGGTGATGCCGCGGTTGACCGTGGTCACCGTGACTGTGTAGACGCCCCCAAGAGTATAGGTGTGTGTATACGACGTGACAGTGCTGTCGCCCTGGTCCTCCGCCGTGCCGTCGCCCCAGTCGACCGTGAACCCGCTGATCGGCTCCGGGCCGTACTCCGAGGGCGTGAAGCTGAGAGTGTAGGGCACGGCCGCGAACGCCGTCGGCAGCGGGTTCGGAAGGTTGATGGAGGGCGGCACGTACACAATCGTCAGAGTGGCATAACGAGTCACCACCGAAGACTCATAGTCCACCTGCACGGCGATCGTGTAGTTGCCGGCGGCGGCCAGTCCCAGCGCGGTCAGCGAATCCCAGCTCACCGTGGGAGCAAGCCCTTGAGCATCACTGAAGGTGCCATCGCCGCTCAAGTCCCAGTTCACGTCGCTCGCCGGGATACTCCCGCCGTTCGGGAGAACGACCGAGACCGAGAGGCCCAGGCTCTGTCCCTGGTCGATCGTGTAGTCCGGCTCGCCGATCTGGACCGTCGGAGCGGCGTCGACAACCGAAACTTTATTGAATCCGTTGTAGGCAACGCTTCCGTACACGGTTTGATTGGCGGGGTTCGCCACCCCGATCATCCCCGATGGTGTGGCAGGCAATGGCGGCGTGACCGCGCTGCCGCCTGCGTCGAACATGAGCGTGTTGGCGCCCGTGCCGCCATTGAGGTTGACCGAGGAGCCGGGCGCAATGTATTGCCCCAGCACCGTCGCCGTGTTGGATCCATTTCCGAAGTAGACGCTCACCGCGCTGGTCGCCACGACGTCCGAGAGATAGAGCGCGTCAGCGCCGGAGCCGAGGTTGGCCGTGACCGTGCTTTCGCCGGCCTCCACGTCGATCGAGAGGTCGTCGACTCCGTTTCCGCCATTGATCGTCAGCGATTCACCCGGGTACCCGAGTCGCGCGGTGATGGTGTTCGAGCCGCTGCCCGCATTGACCGTGGTATTGCTCGAAATGTCGTCAAGGGTGATGTCGTTGTCCCCGACCGGAGTATTGATCGTCACGGTCGTGGCGACCGATCGGCTGGTTTGAGTGATCGTGGCGCCGTCGGCCCCGGTGGTAAGGTCCAGCGTCTGGACGCCGGAGAAAGTGACCGTGTAGTTTCTGGGCGCCGCGGCGCTGCCGGTCGCGAGGGCAAAGGAGGCTAGACCGCCGTCGTTCCCGGCAAAGCCCGTCTGCGAGGCGACGTACACTTCTCCGGGATCGGTGGCCGCGGAGAGCGGCGCAACCGCCAGGCCCGATGGACTGTACAGGCCCGGCTGGTTTCGCAAGACCTGCGCGAGCGTAAGCTTGCCGGTCGCGGGGTCGCGTGTGAAGGAGGTCACCGCGTTCTCCGTCGCGCTCGTCACGAACACGTAAGCACCGTCGGCCGATGCGGCGAGTCCCGTGACCCCTTGCAATCCGCGCGTGCCGTTGACGCCCTCGGTCAACAGGCTCACGAATGAAAACGCCTGAAGGACCGCATCGAAGGTAAACAGTCCCAGCACGCCCGCGCCCGCGCTATTCGTGCCGGCGACATAGATGCTCGATGCGCTGACGGCGACCTCGGTCATCGTCGCCAGTCCATAGGCGTTCCCGTTCAGGCTCGCCTCCTGCGACAGCGACGTGGAAGTGGAATCAAGCGCCACCAGCGTATCGCCGCCCGTCGCGAACAGAGTGGTCCCGTCACTGCTCTCGGCCAGCCCCGTGAACTGACTGATTCCGCCGGGCTCGGCAAGGGTGAAGCTGCCGATCGTGCCACCGGAAGGATCCAGTGAGGCGACGGCGATTCCCTGCGACTCTGTGAGCGCGTAGAGCCGTTCTCCGTCGCCGCTGGTGTGCACGACCGAGGCGGTCACCGGCGTGGTGCCCGACAGAGGGGTCGTTACCCCCAGGAAGCTCAGGTAACCCGTGCTCGGGTCGCGGCTGAAGATCCCGATCTTCGATTCGCCCGCCCCGGCCACATACACGAACAGACCATTGGGCGAAACGGTCACCGACGTCGCACCCTCAAGTCCGTAGTCCTGGCCCAGCGGGTCAAGCCCCTGCTTGAACGATTGCAGCTCGGTCATCGTCCCCGCGGCGGCCACCACCAGCGTGTTGTCGGCGGTATTCAGGCCGTAAACCGTCTTCCCATCCGGCGACACCGCCAGGGACTGGAGTCCGGAGAGCGGGCTCGTCGGGATGGCCGAGGGAGACAGGCCGTGGATGTATTGCACGGATACGCTTTTTGACGGCATGACGGCGCCGCTCAAGGCAGCCGCGCTTCCACCCACATTGGCGTTGACGTAGTAGGTCGAGCCGGCCGGCACCCAGGTCGCCCAGACAGACTGTGCGGCCAACCCGCTCGCAACCGTGGGGCCACTCCCGCCGAAGTCAGGGTTGGTCAGGGCCCCGCCCAGAAGCAGCGGGGTTGCAAACGAGCCGACCGCCGAGCCCAGGCCGATCCCCAGCGCCGGATCGGCGAGAGTGGTGCCGGAAAGATTGACGACAACGACCAGGTCGTACCCGGGGAAGCTGGTGGTAAGGCCAGCCGGCACATCGGCAGCCGGAATCCGGATGACCGCTGCCGCGGCATTCGCCGGTTGGTCGGTGAGGAAAGAGGCGATGGCGCTGTAGCCGTCGCTAATAAAGCCGTAGTCGGCGGCCCCATTTTCCAGATCCGGAAGGATCGGTGTGTCCTGCTGCACGGTATCCGGCCGCAGGTTCGAGCTGGGAACGACCTCCTGGCCAACGAGCTCCTGGCCATTGGTCCCCACGGCGCTCCATTGCAGCGCCACGGAAGCGGCGGTTCCGCTCCCCTCGTAGTAATCGAGTTGGATGTCATACCACTGTCCAGCTACCAGGGAAATCGTTCCGGTCGAGGTCGTGTTTCCCGACTGTTCGTTCCAGCCGTTGACAACAAGCTGCCCGTTGACGTAGAGCCGGGCGCCTCCGCTCGAGTCGGTGCTCGTCTCAAATGTGTACGTCCCGGTCTCCGGCGCGAGGATCTGGCCGGTCCAGCGGGCATTGAAATCAGTGGCCGAGATCCCCGAGGCCGGGTCTGAACCCTTCCATTGGAAGTTGATGCTGGGGTCAACTTCCGTGGTCGTCGCCGAGCCGGCGAAATCATAGCTGTCAGAATAATATGTTCCAAATAGGCCGCTCTGGGCTCCGGCCGTCGGCTGCTGGTAAAGGTAGGGGTTGGGCGCAGTCGAGCCCGCGTAGGTCTGGACGCTGGCGCCGACTATCGTTGTCGGCAGTGCGCTCGCGGTCGTATTCGAGCCGACGACGAGTCGGCCGTCGCCGCCGCCCGCGCCATCCGTGGCTGCCGCGCCCCCACTGGTATTGACGCTGGCTCCAGACGCGCTGACCGACGTCCCGATCAGCTCGACTGTGCCGCCTGCACCGCCCGCGCCGGCTCCACCTGCACCGCCGGCGCCGCCCGCGCCGCCCGCACCGCCCGATCCCCCCGTTCCGCCGGCTCCGCCCCCGTTGGACACGCTGCCGGCACTGCTGCCTTTACCGCCCGAGGCGTTCGAGGCGGAGAAGGAGACACTGGATCCCGGAATCGCCGCGGCACCTTCGGCGTAGAAGCCGGAAGTATCTCCCACGATGATCTGTCCATCGGCACGGATCGCGATGGCTCCTGCGCCAGCCCCGCCAGCCCCGCCTTGCCCTCCGGCCCCACCGGCCTGGCCAATGCCGCCGGCGCCGCCGGATCCTCCCGAGCCTCCGTTTACTCCTGCGTAGTCATAGGGACTAGTTACGTAATCTTGGTACGTTGCCTCTGCACCACCGCCGCCGCCACCACCACCACCTCCTCCTCCGGACCCGCTGCCTCCCCCTCCTCCTCCAGCTCCTCCTCCTCCTCCAGCTCCTCCTGTGAGTGCCAGACCTGTCGCCGCATTCGTTCCGGTCACGCCCGATCCGCCCGCGGAGCCTGGACTGCCGTTGCTTCCGGAACTCCCACTATTTCCCGCCTTGCCCGAGTTTCCGCTTCCCGGATTGCCGGTAAAGTTGTTATCGCCCGCGCTGCCTCCGGCTCCGGGCGTTCCTCCCGTGGCAGGGGGGGTGCTGCCGGCGTCACCTAGCGCACCGGCTGTCCCGCCAGAACCGCCTCCGCTGGGGTTGTTGATTCCAGACTGTCCCGTCCCGCCTATGACTCCTTGAACACCGTTCTTACCTGCAGTTCCGTTATTGCCGCTTGATCCGCTTGTCCCGGCGGTAGGGATATAAGTCGTTTCTGGGTCTGTTCCGCCCGTGCCTCCAGACCCTCCTGTTCCTCCTCCTCCTGGTCCCCCAGTAGCACCAGCGCTGCCTCCCACACCGCCTCCTCCGGATGAGCCGCCCGCCCCGCCTCCCGGTCCGCTCGTCGTCCCCACGGCCGAAACGTTGAAGCTCACGCCCGCCCCGATGAGCACGTCGTTGGCGGCGTCGAGCGACAACCCATTCGGACTTGTTGTCGCTAACACGGTTGAATCGGCCGGGATCACCAGGTCGCCCTGGAACTGGAAGTAGCTGATGCCTTCCTGCGTGTAGGCGAAGAACGGCGTCCCATTGAATGTCGTGGACGACGAGGTCCCAGGTGCGCCGATCGACAGGATGTTGACGTCTGAGTTGTCTGGCAATGTGATGCTGGCCACGGTCTTGGTCGTATCCAGGGGCAACGTATAGGCATAGAGATTGTAGCTCCCTTGCTCCTCGCCGCCATCCGCCAGGCCGCGGTAGGACAACGTCACGGCGGTGGACTGGTTGGTGTAAGTCTGCGGCGTGGCCCAGTCGCTCACGCTCTGGGTGATCGTGGTGGATGTGCCATCGGTGTAGTTCACTGTAAATTTCTGGTTGGGCTGGTTGCCCTCGACGGCGGCGCCGAGTAGGACCAGCGAGGAAAGATTTTGGTTGATCAAGGGGATCGTCTGTCCTTGGCCTTCGATCACATCGCTCGAGCCCGCCGGCCCGAGCGGGAACACGGTCCCATTCGAGACCACGACTGTACCGAGCAGATCAGCCGAGAGGGCGGTGCCGAAGCCGTCGAAGCCTCCGTTGGCCGGAATCGAACTGCCGTCGTCGACGATCCCGCTCCGGTTGTAGTTGCCCGCGACTTGGGGGGTGATGGGAGCGTCACTTGCATCGCTGGCGCTGACGCTCATGGCGAGGATGTTGACTTTTGAGTTGTCTGGCAATGTGATGCTGGCCACGGTCTTGGTCGGATCCAGGGGCAATGTATAGGCATAGAGATGGTAGCTCCCTTGCTGCTGTCCGCCATTCGACAGGTCGCGGTAGGACAACGTCACCGCGGTGGACTCGTTGGAGTAATTCTGCGGCGTGGCCCAGTCGCTCAGGCTCTGGGTGATCGTGGTGGATATGCCGTCGGTGTAGGTCACCGTAAATGTCTGGTTGAGCTGGTTGCCGTTGACGGCGGCGCCGAGCAGGACCAGCGAGTACAGATTGATGTTGGTCAAGGGAATCGTCTGCCCCTGGGCCTCGATCACGTCGTTCGAGCCCGCGGGTCCGAACGCAAACACGGTCCCATTCCAGGTCAAGGTGGTACCGAGCAGCTCGGCCGAGAGGGCGTTGCCGCTGCCGTCGAAGCCTCCGTTGGCGGCAAACTTGCTGCCGTTGTCGACGATCCCGATCCGGTTGTACTGACCCGCGAGTTGGGCGACGACGGGGCTGGTAATTACGTTGCCGCCACTGATGCCCACGATGTTGACGTCTGAGTTGTTCGGTAACGTGATGCTCGCCACGGTTTTCGCTGGATTCAGCGAGAACGTGTAGCCATATAAAATGTAATTGGAGTTAATGGGGCTCTGTTGCGAACCGTTCGATTTATCTCGGTAGGACATCGGGACGGCTTCGGATTCGCCCGAGTAATTCTGCGGCGTGGCCCAGTCGCTGATGCTCTGCGTAAATTGCGCTGTCGTGCCGTCGGTGTACGTGACGGTGAATACCTGGCTGGCCTGGTTGCCGTTGACGGCGGCCCCGAGTATGTCGAGCGAGGAAAGACTGAGGTTGCTCAAGGGGATCGTCTGCCCTTGGGCGCTGATCACATTGTTTGAGCCCGGCGGCCCGAACGCAAACAGGGCCCCATTCCAGGGCAGGTAGTTACCGAGCTGAGCGGCCGAGAGGGCATCGCCGTCGCCATCGAAACCTCCATTGGCGGCGAACGTGCTGCCGTCCACGACGATCCCGATCCGGTTGTAATAGCCTTCGAGCTGGGCGAGCGGGGCCACCGTCGGGCTGGCCGACACCATGTCGGTACTGGCGTTGAAGGCAATGTCGAGCGGTCCACTGGATCGGGCCGGTGCCGCGGCCGACCCCGCTGGCAGAGCCGCCACGATATTCTCCACCAGCACCAGACCAGTGGTGGTGACGTCCGCCTCCGACAACGATTGGAAGCCGGTCGGAAGGTCGTAGATCGCGGGCTCTCCGGTGAGCGCCTGAGTGAAGCTGACCGGGCTGCCACCACTTGAGGGATACCCCGTGACGGTGACCGTCGCCGAGCTCGCGGCATACAGGTCGAGCGAGTCCAGATCGATTCCCGTCGTGCCGCCCGGCTTGATCTTCACGGTGTCGCCAACTGCAATCGAGAGCGCCGCTCCCGAGACGCCCGGTGACTCGGTCAGGGTCGACGCCATCTGTTGGCCATCGCTGGTCGTGAAGTTTGTCACCGCGATTCCGTCGTCGCTGTAAGACAGTGGACCGGGGGTGCCAAGCCCGTAGAATGTCATCACAGCCGGCGCGTTCGTCGCTTGCGCCGCCGGCAGGGCGGCCACAATGTTGTCGACCAGAACCCCTCCGCCGCTCGTGGTGATCGTCGCGGATTGCAGCGAGTCCAAGCTGATTCCAAGGTCGTAGGTCGCGAGGGAGCCGCTCACATTCTCTTTGACCGACACCGGCGCCGTGCCGTTAAGCGGAGTGCCCGTGATGGTGACCGAGGCGGCCGTCGTGCCCGAGGAGGCCAGGTCGAGAGCGTAAAGATCGATTCCGGACCCGCCACTGGATCCGACCGTCACGCTCTCGCCGGGCGAGATTTCAAGCGCCGGCCCGAACGTATCGGACCGCGTCAGCCCGCTCGAGGACGCCACCTCCACGCCGTTCTCGACGTACGACGTCCAGCCGCTTACCAATCCGTTGAAGTTCATCGCCTCGCCCGGGTCGGAATAGGTGGCCGCCACCGCCGGCAAGAGCACCACCTTCCCGGTCGCAACGGCCACCTGATTCGAGCCCAGGGTGGCCGTCACCGGAGCAGCGGTCTCATTGACGGACAGAGTGTTGGAGCCCGTCCCTCCGGTGATCTCCACCTGGTTCGCCCCGTCAAGCGACACCACGGCATTATCGTTGCCGCTCAGCTCGCCATTGGACGCCTCCCATGCCACGTTTCCGCTGTAGCCGCTGTCGTTGACATCGAGCGTGGCGACATTCGCCACCGACAGGCTGCTCGACCATTTGGTCAACGGCGCGACCGCGGGATCCTCGCCTTGCAGGTCCACGATCACCGTATTCGACCCGCCGCCTCCATCGACGGCAGCCAGGCCGCCGAGGTTGTTCAGATGAACCGTATCATTGCCGACGCCACCCTGGATGCTCAAAAGCCCTAGCCCGGAATAGGTGGTGTCGACCGTCGCGGTACTGCTCGAGCCCGGTAGCAACAATTCGGCCGTGTTCAGGTTGCTCAGGGTGACGGTCGAGGAAATCGCCGCGTCGAGGCCGCTCACCGACGTGCCCGCGGGCGTCGAGCTGCCCGCCGCCGGCGCCGCGTCGAACAGGCTCGCGGCGATCGCCGCCGCCGCGCCCGATGTGTCGAGGGTCACATAGTTGTTGTTCGGGAGGGTGTCGCTCACGCCGTCGATGTTCAGATTGGCGGCGCTGGCGGCGAGAACCGACACGGTATCTTTTCCGCCGAGCTCCAGGGTGACCGCCGAGCCAGACCCCGAAATGGTCCCATCGACCGTGACTTTGTTCAGGCCTGTTCCCAGGTCGAGCGTCTCGCTTCCGAAGCCGGTGAAATCGACGGCAACCGGCGTCAGACCGGTAAACGTCGTCGGCTCGATCTCCACCGCGGAGTGGGGCTGTGAGTCGCCGGAGTCGTCGACGGTGAGGCTGTTGGCCCCGGCGCCGCCCGTCAGTGTCAGCGGGGCGTTGATCAAGCCAAGCTGGTCTAGCTCGCTGGCGGGCACCGTCTCGTTCGAAGCCAGGGGCGTCGCGGCCGGAGGCACCTCCCCCAGGAATACGGCGTTGTTGCCGCTTCCGAGATTCAGCGTGGTCGGCACCGAAGTGGCCTGAATATAGAAATGGTCGGCGCCTCCACCGCCGTTATAGGTCAGTCCCGCGACATTGGCGCCAAATTGAACCCACAACGTCCGGCCGGTCAGCTCGCCGGAGTACTGGGGAAGACTCGGGTCCGCCAGGTCGTGCTCGAGCAGCGTGTCGCCCGATGTCCCCGTCTGATTGATCGTGATCTGGTCGCCGATGTCGCCGTTCGTGTTGATCTGAACACGCGCAAGCGTCGCCGCATCGATCGTGAAAGTGTTGATGCCCCCTTCGCCGTCCAGCTCGACGGTGCCGATGCCGCTGTAAGCGATGGGAACGCCGTTGCGTATCACTTCGGAATTGTTGACCACGAAGGTGTCCGCCGACGACGTGCCGGCGACGTCAAGATAGCTCGTTCCGGCGCCGGAGATGTTGGTCGGCACGGTGGGCCATGAGCCGAAATTAATGTGGTCGCCGTCGCCGGTGACCGACGTCAAGAGCAACGCGCCTATCACGCTGCCGTCGACGTTGAGGTCCGGATCGCCCTGGCCTGACGTGTTGCCGTAGTCCGCGGTCAGGGTCACCTTGCCGGCCGCCTCGATCAGGCTCCCCGTCGCTTCGGTGACGTCGCCGCTGGCTAGCAGGGTGATGCCGCCGCCCGTGCTGACAAGCTTGCCGGATCCCAGCACGTCGATCGCCTGCCCGCTTATTGTGATCGCACCGCCGGCCGTGACCGCCCCCGAGAAGTTGATCTGGCCAGTCGCGTTCAGGACGATCGCGGTGCTCGCCTGCACGCTCTCGATAGAGAGGCCTTCGGAATCGTCGAGATAGAAACCGCCGCCCTGGGCCTGGGCCGCAGTGAGCTGACCGGCATCTGTCGCCAGCGGCGTCGCCGCAGTCCCGATTCCAAGGCCGGCCGAGAGCACAAGCTGCGAGGCGCTGATCGCTGTCTGTCCGGAATCGCCGGCCGATTCGACGATCGACGCCGGCGCGGATAGCTCGACGTCGTCGTTCGACGAGATGGTGCCGACGACCAGAGACCCGGCCACTTGATCGATGTAAACGCCGTCCGTGCCACTGGCCGAGACAGTGCCGCTCTGGAGCGTCGAGGAATCGATCTCGAGGTGGTTCGTGCTCGAGCCGATTTCGCCCCCCGCTGCCAGCGTGATGGAGTTGCCGGAAAGGACCGGTGTCGTCGCAATCGCGTTTGTGTCGAGGATCGAGCCTCCGGTGGTCGTGAGCGAGAGGTTGCCGTCCTCCGCGCTGATCGAGTCGACGTCGAGGTCGCCGGCGGAAGTCAGCGAAACGTTTCCGCCCGCCGCGATATCGAGGGCCCCTCCGGCGGCCAGCGTGACGCCCGCCATGAGCGATGCCATGCCGTCCGGGTCTTGCACCTGAATGTTTCCGGCGGCAGCCGCGGTGGTCACAAGCGACTCGATGTCGAACAGGCTCGCCAAAGGCAGGTCACCTGCGCCCTGCCCGCTCAGATTGAGGAAGAAGCTGCCCGCCGTCCAGTTGCCGCCGTCGACCGTCAATCCCGTTGTCGACGTACTGTCGTGGACGCCGGCAAGGTTCAGGTAGGCGGCGCTTCCGGCCGTCAGTGCGGTGATCGAGGGTGCGCCGGCCGCGTCGTGAAGCTCGACGTCGAGATACTGGCTCGACGATCCGATCGCCCCGCTGCTGTCCAGTTCCAGCGTGTTTGAAATGATTGGCGGCGAGGCGCTCGTCGACGCGTACTCAATCGCGCCGGCCTGGCCCGTCGCCTGGATGGTCGTCATGCCGCTCGGGTTGTCGATCGACCCGTTCAAGATCACAGCGCCGCCGGTGTTCTCGATCGATACAAGTGGGTTGACGGCCAGACCGTAGTAAGTGGTGTGAGTAAACGGCGACGGCGGGTTCGACGCCGGGATCGATGGACTGACTTCGACATCACCATCCGTGATGGTATTGGATAAATTGATCGGGCTAACTTCCAGGTTCACGCCGGGTTGCTGATTCACCAGAGTGACAGTGTCAAACCCGGAATCGTACGTGATCGTCGCGCTTCCGGTGACGGTCTGGACGTTCGTGCCCGTGGCCGTCAGCGTGACTGCGCCTGCGGTCGAGCTCGTGATGCTGTTCACCAAAAGCTCGTTGCCCGCCGCGTTGTAACCATATGATACGCCGCTATCCTCGAGAACGTTGCCGTCCGGCCCGATCTGGAGCACCGGTCCCTGGCCGAAGATCGTGACAGTGGCATTGAAACTCACCGTGCCGTTCTGCGTTGGCGAGCCCCCTGATGGGGCAGAACCCCCGTCGATGGCCGTGGTGTGGCGCTCCGGGTTCGTCGTCAAGGACGCGTCGTTCGACTGGGCCGAGACGGTGAGCTTGCTCGTCTCGAGCGTCGCGCCCGAGACGGCCGTCACCTGCGCCTCCGCGTCGAGGTTGTTGATCGCGGTGGAATACGTATCGGCGCCCAGCGCACTGGTCTGGGCGTCGGAATGGGCCGTGGCCGTGACCGGGTTGGCCTCGGCGTTCAGCATGATCGAGTCATACCCAGTGAGGTTCGCCCCCGCGTCGATTTCGACCAGGGGCTTGTAAGTCGGACTCACGTTCGATGTCGCCGAGTTGCTGGCGCCCACACCGCTGAAGGTGGAGTAACTCTCGGCGTCGGCCGAGAACGCGCCCAACGCCGGGGTGCCTGCCTCGGCGTCGATCACCCGGCCCGTGAGCGTCGCGTCGCCCTTGATGAGCACCGTCGGGGCCGAGTCAACCGTGGTCGTCCCGGTGGCGACCACGCCCGCTCCGATGCTGCCGGCTGTGCTCGACGCATTGCTCATCGACTGCGACGAGGTGTAGGCATCGACGTTGACCAACCCGGTAGTCGTCAATCGAGCCGTCACGTCGGCACCGTTCAGGGTCACGCGGAGCGTCTCGTTGACCGTCGTGGTCGCGTTGGCAGTCGGGGTGAAGCCAAACACGCCCTCGCCGGTCGTCGTGGCAAGTGAACTGCCATCGCTCTGCGTCGCGTTGGCGTCGACCGTCACATTGTTGCCCGTCACCGCGGTGTAGGGGTCGAGGGAGACGGTAACGGTCGACTCGATGTCGGTCCCGCCGTCCGCCTCGATGCTCGTTCCCAACCCTCCCTCGCTGTTCGTCACCTCCGAGTGGGCCGAGCGGGCTTCGTTCGCCGCGATGGTCACGTCGCCGCCAACGGCGTTGACCGTGCTGTCGGAGCCCAGTTCAACCGTGGTCAGATCGGGCGAGACCGACGGGTCGAGGATCGGGCCTTCATGCGCGATCTCGGCACTGGCGGAATCCATGCCGGATACCGGGAACACTCCCTTCGACCCCGATTTGGCGTACGCATAGACATTGTCCACGCCCGAGGTCGCGCCGACAGCGGTTCCCTGGTTCCGCAAGGCCTCGATCGTCACGTCGCCGCTGGCAGTGAGGTCGGCCTTCCCGACCTGAGTCTGCACGTCGCCGCCGTCGTTGGACGTGGCGTATGCGGCCCCGTCGGCGACCAGACCGCCCGAATCTCCCTGTGCGCTGGCATAGGCCGCGGCATTGCGAGATGCTTCCACCGTCAGGTTCCCGGCGCCTGCCGTCCCGGCCGCAAGCGACGCCAGCGCGGCATTGGCGTCGTGTGCCGAGATCGCGCCGACGAGCGTGGTGGTGGTTCCAAGCACACTGGCCGTCGCGGTGCCGGAGTTTGCGCCGAAAGTACCGCCGCCGGTGTCCTTGGTGGTGGCGTTCGCGGATTCGGAGGAGAGCGATTCGACATTCATGTCCGAGCCGCTCTGGAGCTGGTCACCGGTGCCGACGGTGGCGCTCGTCGCCCCGCTTGTCGTCGCGCTCGCGTCGGTGTTCCCGATTCCCACGATCAGGCCGCCGACAATCGGGCTCGGCGAGCTGGCCGTAGCCACGCGGGTCGTGTTGGCCTCGATCTCAATGTTGCCGCCCGCTGATTGAAGGTTCGGGTTCGAGTTGGCGACCGAGGTGTCGGCATCGCCCGAGGCTTGGGCGTCGCTCGTCGTGGTCACGTTGGCCACGCCCAGCGGCGAGACGAAGGGAGATGGCTTGGCGGTGCCGTTGGCTGTGTTGGTCAACGTCGTCAGGACAGTCAAATCGCCGGGTGTGGTCACCTGCGCGTCGCTTCCCAGGGTGCTCGAGCTCACCGCCGACGACCCGCCGACGGTCGTGGCGCCGGCGGCGGCATCGGCCTCGATGTTGCCGCCGGCGCCGCCCAGGCCGATCGAAACGCCGGAGGCATCCGCGTCCGCGTTATTGACAACCGTGCTGGTCACGCTCACGTTGCCGGTGGCCGAAGGGCCGACGACGTCGGCTTTGCCGTCGAACGTCGTATTGGCCACGCCGCCGGCGCTGTCTTGCGAAAAGGCCCCGTTGTAGCCGAAGAGGATGCTTCCCCCCTCGGTGCTGGCATTGGCGTACGAAATCTCGGTGCTGTTCCCCTCGATCGTGATGCCGTCCGCGCCGGCATTGAGAATCGACTTTCCGACCGAGGCCGTCACTGTCGGGGCGGCTTTCGTGGCGGCATAGACGACGGCAACCCCGACCCCGCTTACTGCCACGTCGTCGGCGTCGCTCTCCGCCGACTTCACCGACGAATCGCTCGGTTTGGTCGTGGTGGCCGTGGCGTCGACCGTCACGCCCGGCGCCGTGATCGTGACATTGTCGCCGATGGTCCCCGTCACGGTCGGCGTGTCGTAGCAGTAAGCCAGCGTTCCATTGCCGGTGATGCCGCCGATCGTGTAGGAGTTGGCCTTCGAAAGCGCGAAGTCTGTCGAGGTCGCCTCGATCATGGCGTCGCCGGTCAGGTCGATCGTCGTCACGGCTCCGGACGGCGTCGTTCCGTTCCTCGCCCCGATCCAGGCTTCCACGTGCGTATTGATCACGGCCTTCGCGTTGATGCCATTGAACGCCCCCAGGCCAAGGGCCGCGTTGATGCTGGGCGTCTGCACCGAGGGCGTCGACTGGGCCGTCACGGTCAGCTTGCCCGCATGAATCGTGGCCCCTTCCTGCACCGAGGCGAGCGTGGAGCTTTTGTCTTCCCCGTCAGTGTAAGTCACGCCGATGCCGACGATCGCGCCGCTTCCACTATAGGCTTGCGCCATCATCGTGTCGGCTGAGGTCGCCGTGACGGCAAGGTCCCCGTACGGGGCGTCTGACGGCTGATTCACTCCTTGCGTGTTGATCACCGCAGCCGCGCCGATGTAGGCCTGCGTCGTGCTGGTGTTGGTTGCGTCCGCTTCCGCGCCCGCAAACGCTGCCCCCACCGAGATCGCAAGCGCCGTCGAGACCGCGAATGAGGTGATGGTCGTGTTCGGAGATTCGGCCTCGACCGTGACCGCCTCGCCCTGGGTCGTGACCGTCGCGCTGGCGACGTAGGCGCTCACGGTATCGTTGATCGTGTCCTGTGACTCAGACAGGCCGACCGAAAGACCATATTCGCCGATGCTGCCGGCGCCGCTGCCCAGGTGGGCCACGACGTTCGGCGTATCCTCCGCAACCACTTGCACCTGGTCGTCCGAATTCGTCCCCTCGGCGTGGACGATGGCGCCCCCCGCAATCGCGGCGGTCACCATGTTGCCGGTGTTGTTGATGGCGGATGCCAGCGCGAGATTGGCAGTGTAGGTGCTTGCCGACGCCGCGACGGCCACGCCCAGGGCCGTGATGGTCGCCGTCTCGGTGGCCATGACCTCAACCCCGCCCGAAGAAGTCACAATCGTGTCGTCGTTCGTCCCCATCGTTTGACCGATGTACGCGTCTGCGGAGTCGTCGATCGTGTTCTGGGCCAGTACAACGCCGGCGGCCAGGGTCCCAAGACTGCCCACCGCGAGACTTCCGGCGCCGCTCCTGGCGTCGATGCTGGGTGTGTCGCAAGCCGAGACCTTGACGGCGTCTGCCGCCGTCGACGCGGCCGTGACTGTGCTATTGTCGGTGATGTCGGCTTGGACCTTGGTGTCGATGGTGTCAAAGGCGGAAGCGCCCGATCCGGCCCCCGAGAGCCCGCTCGCCGTGGCCGCCAAGCCCACCCCCCAGCCACGGCTCGTGATCGTCGGATCAGAGATCGCGCAGACCGTGACCTTCCCTGCTGCAATCACCGTCGAATCATCGATCTCCGCCGTGACGTATTGCGGGGTCTTCGAGCTGCCGATCGTGTTGGACGCGTACCCCGCCCCGATCGCGACATTCAAGCCGCCCGAGAGTGTGCCGGCGATGCTGGCCCCGCCGCCGTCCGCGGTGATGGTGGAGGTGTCTTTGGCCATCAGGCAAACGTTGCCGCCGTAGGCCCGCGCCGTCGTGACCGTGCTGTCGCCCGAGATCCGCGCCTTCACCGAGTTGTCGATCGTGTTGTACGAGCCGGCCCCCTCCCCATTGAGTGAAACACCCCCGACGGTCCCCGAGATACCCCCGGCCGTCGCGATCGATTTGACGAACTCATTTGAGGTCGCTTGAAGCTCGACCGCGCCGCTGGAATCGACCTCGGAGTCGCAGATCGTCGCCGAGGTGGAGTTGCCGATCTGGTTCGACGCAATCGCGACGCCGACTCCGACCTCCGTGGAACCCTTGACCAGGCCCACCGCAAAGGCGCCTGAGCCCGAGCCGCTCACGATCGAGGAATTATCGGTGGCCGTCACATTCACCCCCTTGCCATTGGCGGTGGTGACCTTCTTGCCATTCTTCTTGGTGTTCTCGATCGACGACGCGACGTCCTCATCCATCGTGTTGCCGGAGCCGGACCCCGCCCCCGCGACGGAGACGCCCGACTCTTCTCCGGCGGTGAGCGCCCCAGCCACACCGACCGCCACGGCCAGGATCTGCATGGCGCCCGCCGCTCCGGCCAGCGTGGTGACGTTGACTGCTCCGTCGGAATCGACCTCGGAATCGCAGATCGTCGCCTCGATCTGGTCGTGGTCGTCGCTTGAGCCGATCTGATTGGTGGCCGCGGCCGCACCGAGCGAACCGGCGGCTCCCCCGTCGAAGCTCGCGTCGACCGAGAGACCGCCGGCATCCGCCGTGATACTCGGAATGCTGGTTGCCGAGACATCCACGTCGCCTTGATTGGCCGTCGTGACCGTGCTCCCGTTTTCAATCAGGGCCGTCGCCGAGACAAAGATCTCGTTCTGGGAGCCCGCGCCGGCGCCATCAAACGAGGCCTCCTCGTTCTCTGGTTCGGTCAGTGTCGCTGAGGCCGCGACCGTGACGGAAAGGATTGTCGGCTTCGAGGTAACGGTCACCGAGACGCCAACGCCCGAATCCACGGTAGAATCATTGATATCGGCCTTCACCGTGTTGTTCGTGCCGTCCGAGCCGATTTGGTTGATCGCGATCGACGCCCCGACCGTGATCGCGGCGCCGCTCGAGCCGAAAGTGAACGCCAGCACGCCGGCGCCGGCCGTGATTGAGGAAGTGTCCTCGGCGTCGACAGTAACCCCCCCCATCAAGGTCGTCACCACGCTGCCGCCGACGATCAGCGCCTCCGTGTCGCCCCGTACCGTGTTGATCTCGACGCTGCCGGCCAGCGCGGCGTTCCTCGCCCCGGCGACACCGGCGGCCACGCCTGTGATGGTCGAGTCGGTGATCGACTTGACCGTGAGCCCGCCCGGAATGGTCACGTCGGATTGATTTTCGACCTGGGCCTTGTTCGTGGTGTCGATCGCATTGTAGGCGCCCGCCAGGCCGAACCCGGACTTGCCCCCGCCTGAGATCCCAAAGGCGCCCGAGAAGGAGACGATGCTGGACGTGTCGGAAGTCTCCACGGTCCCCGCGCCGGTTCCTGTGTTCGTGTAGGTCGTGTTGTCGAGATAGGCCTCGTTGTCGTCGGTGACGGCGTTGACGGAGAACGTACCGGCGATCGCCGCAGTCGAATTGGGGCTGGCCGTCCCGAGCGACGCAGCGACGGCAGCGATCCGGGGATCAGTCGTCGACCCATAGGGCTGCGATGTGGCATTCACGTCCAGCGTGCCCGAGGTCTGCCTGACATCGGAATCGTTCAGGTAGGCGTCGGCATCGTCGTTGACCTGGTTCACGCTGACGGCCGCTCCGAACCCGGCCGTGCCGCCATAGGCGATGGTCCCGTTGACCGCCCAGATCTGGTCTTCGTTCGTCGCGGTCACTGCGAGCGTGCCGGCAAGCGTGGCCGAGACGTTGTTCAGGTAAGCTTCTGTAGCGTTGGCTTGTGTACCGCTCCCCATCGTATTGACCGCGACCGCCAGGGCAACGCCGGCGCCGCTGGTTGTTCCGCTGGCGACCGCCACGCCGGCCGTGATGATGACCACCTGGCTCTGCTGCACGCGCGGAGATCGTCACCGCCGCGGCATCGATGGTGGCATACGCGATGTAGGCGTAGACGGTCCCGTCCACGATGTTCTGAGAATACGTACCGGCCACGCCGATGTTCTTCTTGGTCGACGCCATGCTGAACGCGCCGCCCCCCGTGAACCCTCCGATCTTGGTGGAGTTGGTCGCCTGGACCGTCAGATTGCCCACGCGGAAGGTCCCCAGATCGTTGATGTAGGCCTGGTCGTCATCCTCCGTGATGAGATTCAGCCCGAAGGCACCCGCCCCGGCTCCAGCCGTCGCGCCGGAAAGCTCATCGTCCTGGCCCACCTCGGTTGCATCGGCCTGCGCATCGGCGCCTGCCGCCCCCGCGGCCGGCGCCTCGTTGCCGTTTGCGTCTAGCGCCTGGCCGCCGGGAAGGTCTGCGGCCGGCTCTTCCGGACCGTTCGACGGGGTGCTCGAGGTCACAGAGCCCGCGATCGACGACGTGACGAGCAGACCGGTCACGGTCGAGGTCACCATCACCGTCCCCATCGGCACCTGGGGTGTCCCGAAGGTCGACCCGCCGGTCGGCGGGGCCGTCGAGGTCGTCGTCGGCTGCTCATCGCCAATGACCGCAATCGTCGAGCGGCTGATCTTGTTCACCGCCGCGGTTGCGCCGACCGCGATCTGCTGGGCCGCCTGCAACGCACCAACCAGGTTAATGAAATCGGTGGTGTCATTGGCGCTCACCGTGACCGATCCGCCCCCCGTCACGATCGTCCCGGCCCCGATCTGTGCCAGCGTGTGCGCGGTGAGCTGATTGTAGGCGACCGAGCCGCTGAATCCGGACGTCCCTGCCTTGGCCCCGGTGATCGCCACGTCGACGACGAAGTTCGTATCCGTCGCCGTCACGTCGAGCGATCCGCTCGGGCCAACCCGAACTTGCGCCGTACCCGCGATCTGCGCGGTCGTCGTGTTGTCGATCACCGTGACCGGGACCGAAATCCCCAGGGCACCCCCGCCTGATGAATTCGGGAATAAACTCCTTGGCGCAGCCCCATTGTTCTTCCCTAGCGAACTCGCAGCATACGCGACCTTTCCGGAATCCTCCGAGTATTCCAGTGGGCTCCACCCGGCCAACACGACGGCGTCAACGGACGACGTCGCGCTGACCGTGACCGACTGGGTACTTGTTTGATAGGCCGAGCCCTGGTTGATCGAGGCGCCGGACCCGATCGTTGCGGTCGCGTGGTTCTCGAACACATTGACGCTGAACGATCCCGCGACACCAAGCTGGCTCTGAGCCTCCGACGCCCCCTGCGCGGTTTGACTGCTCGAGACGTCGCCGATGAGTCTGTAACCCCCGTAAAAGAAGTGATAGAGATTGCTCAACTCCTGGAGACCGCTCTGCCCGAGGTAACTCTTGAGGTTCGCCCATTCAGTTGCGAAGGGGTAACTCACGTTGGCGTTCACGGTCAGTGTGTCCGCCGCATCGAGCCTGGCACCGGAATCGATCAGGGCAGAGGCATTGGCGTTGAAGATCCCGACTTCGAACGCAAGCGCGACGTTGGTTTCGGTTTTGCTGTCGGCAGGTTTCGTGATATTCGTCGCGACATCCGCGACCTGGTTCTCGGTGATCGTCCCCTCGACGTCGATATCCGATGCCGCCTCGATCACCGCGTCCGGCTCCACTTCCGCTTTCGCCGTCTCGTAGGTGTACACGAGTCCCAGAGCCCCGGCCACACTCAGATCAGGGGAGTTCTGCTGACTCGCCGGGCTCGGCTCGCTCGGTTGCTCCGGCTCGGCGGCATTCTCGTCTGGTACCTGGGCCTTCGCGTCTACCTCTTCCTGCGCCTGACCCACGGCCCCTTCCGGCGGCGCCTCCGCTGCGGGGCCATCTATTGATGACTGTACCGATGGGGCTTTCTTCTCGGCGATGCTCGCGCACCATGCCTTGAACTTTGAAATCCCGGTTGATATTGCACCACCACCACCGAGCTGGCTCTCCGTCTCGACCTGATCCACGCCCTGGTACTTCGCCGTGATAGTGACGCCCTGGACGGTCGTGGCGGTAAGCGTGTGAGCCGTACCCGAGGTCGGGATGATGTCATTCTCCTGGAAGTCGATCTCCGCGGAGAGATCGAGGACGACCGGTGCCGAGGCCGTGGCATCCGCGGCGGTCGCCGCCAGTTGGATCACGGGGTTGGTGGGGGCCAGCGTCTGCGTCCCGGTGGCTTGACTAGCGTCGAGCGCGAGCCCCATTCCTTCTTCGGCCTGGATCAACGTCGCCGCCAGGCGGATCGTGTTTCCATCGACCGCGATCACATAATAGGTCGAGCCGCTGGCCAGCCCGCCGATGGCGGTCCCGGTGGTGGAATACGTGACGGCTTCTCCGGTCACGAAGCCAACGTCCGCCAGCGTGATCGTGCTGCCGGGATCGAAGATCGGCGACGCGTACCCCGTCAGCGCGGCCAGCGCGATCGGGCTGGGGGCCAGCGTCTGGTCCCCCGCGGCCACCGAGCCGTCGAGCGATAGGGCCGCTCCGGCATACGCGTCGGCCTGAGTCGCGGCGAGTTGAATGGTGTTGGCGTCCACGACGATCGCATAGTAAGAGATCCCGCTCGTGAGGCCGCCGATCGCCGCGGAGCCTTGGTTGGTGTAGGTGAGCATCTCGCCCGTGACAAAGCCGTGGGCCGGCAGCGTGATCTGGTTCGATGAGACGGAGACGGCCGACGGCTCGAACGTGGCGGTCTGATCGCCACCGGGAACCGGCGTGAATGTCTGCGCCCCAGCGGCACCCAAGGGGGAGAGTGGAATCACCACGGGAGGCGTCGCGATGGCATTGCTGAAGCTGGTCGCCAGTTGGATCGTGTTGTCATCGACGACAACCACGTAATAGGTCGAGCTCGGATTCAACCCGCCGATCGCGTTTCCGTCGGTCGTATAAGTGACGGCCTCGCCGGTGGAAAAGCCATGCAGAGGCAGGGTAAGCGAGTTTGGCACTGAACCGGTGTTGAAGAGCGTCGAGACATCAAAGCTTACAGCTCGGGCGCCGGGATTGGTCAAGGTCAGCGTCTGAGTGCCGCTGACGACGGCTGTGCCGAGCGAGAGCCCGAGCCCGTTGTTGGCGTCGGCCAGCGTGGCGGCCAGCCCGATCGCATCGGCGCCCAGGTCGATCACGTAGTAAGTCTTGCCCGGGATCAATCCGGCGATGGCCGTCCCGGTCGTGTTGTAGACCACGGGCTCGCCGCTCTGAAACGGCTGCCCGGGCAGGCTGATCGTGCTGCCGGAGGCGGTCGTCGAGACCACATTCGGGCTGAATGCGACGGGGTTGATTCCGCCAGACTGATTGTTCACCACGTAATAGGTCGAGCCGTCTTGCAGCCCGGGGACCAACGAGCCGTTGTCGTGCAACGTGACGGGATCGCCAGTCTGGAGGGGCGAAGAGAGCGGGTCCGCGAGTGTCAAGGCCCCGGCGGTACTGTCATACGAGCCGATCGCGAGCTGGTTCCCGCTCGCGGTTCCCAGGGTTGGCGAGAGCGCGATGGCGATGCCCGCTTGCGCGTTGGCCGGGCTCGACGCCAGTTCCACGTTTTCAGGGTCTGCGCCCGTGCCGGTGGTCACGATCGCGTAATAGGTCGTCCCCTCGTCCAGTCCCAAGATCCCATTGCCGAAGGCACCCCGGTACGTGAAGGCATCACCCGTCTGAACCGTCGACGCGAGCTGCCCGAGCGTGATCGGCAGATTTCCGCTCGCATTGCTCTGGGACGCGGCAAGCTGGAATTCGTACGGATTCCCGTCGATCGGCATCGCATAATAGGTCTGCCCGTTTACCAGCCCGGCGATCGCCGTCCCCGACCCCTGCTGGTAGACGACCGCCTGGCCGAGGCCAAAGCCCGGCGCCGATTGCGTGTCGTCGAAAACGATCGCGTTCTGGTTCGAATCCACCGAAGTGATATCACCGCTCGTCGTTCCGTCGGTGGAGATCAAGACGCCCGGCACCAGGTTGAGCGTGTCCGTCGCGGTCGCGGTATCGGCCGAGAGTACGTCGAGGGTCTGGGTATCGCCGGGTGACGTGCCCGAGAGAGTTGACCAGTCGGTCAGGCTGATCGCATTCCCGGCCGCGGCGTCAGACGCCGTCGCGGCGAGCTGGAAGGCGTTCGGGTCGTCGGGCACCGGGATGGCATAATACGTATCGCCGCTCGTCAAGCCGCCGATGGCCGCGCCCGCCGTGGCCTGGTAGATCACGGCCTCGCCCGTCGTGAATCCCGGCGACGGAGCGCTGAAAAGCAATTCGTTCGTGCTCACGTCGACGTCCGCCACGGTCGCGGGGTAGCTCCCGGCCGCGGCGGAAAGCGTCACACCTTCGTTCGCCAGGCTGGACTGCGCCGCGTAGTAGTCGCTCGCGGTGATGGCGTCCGCTTGATTCGCGGCGAGCTGGATCGCATCAGGCTCCGCGGGG
Source organism: uncultured Planctomycetota bacterium (assembly GCA_963823665.1). GTDB lineage: Bacteria > Planctomycetota > Planctomycetia > Isosphaerales > Isosphaeraceae > CAVXHV01. Next base: position 17,856 of record CAWGMQ010000005.1, on the reverse strand, counting down.
TCGGTGATGGCGTAATAGGTCGCGCCGTCCGTCAAGCCGGAAAGCTCGGTGCCCAGGGCCGCGTGGTACTGCAGGGCCTCCCCGGGAGTGAAGGTGTAATTCGCGGAAGGATCGAACATGAGCACGCTGCTGTCACTGTCGATCTCGTCAACGACGAACGAGCTCGTGCCGGAAGTGAGCGTCGGGCTGAGCCCCAGCGCGACCGGCGGGCCGTTGGGCGCAAGCGAGAGACCCAGGTTATCAGGTTCTCCCCCGTCGACGATCGCGTAGTACGTGTCGCCGTCGGTAAGCCCGTTGATCTGTTGCCCCGCGGCCTGGTGATAAACCAGCGCCTCTCCCTGCGTGTATCCCGGAGCTGACGGAAACACGATCGGCGTCCGGGCCTCGATCGTCTGCGCGCCCGTCGCGACCGAGCCGTCGAGCGCGATCACCGTCGGCGAGGACGCCGTGGCGTTCGCGTACGAGCTGGCCAGCTCGATCGTGGCGGAATCGACGACGACCACATAGTACGTGCCGCCGTTCGCCAATCCGCCGATCGGCGTGCCCGTTGTGCTGTAATAGACCGAGTCGCCGGTGGAAAACCCGTCGGCGATCCCGAAGCTAATCTGGTTGTTTTCGACCGTCGGCGCCGTCTGAATGCCAAACTCGGTGCCGGTGGGCCCGATGTTCTGGCTGCCGCTGGCCTGCGTCGGGTCGAGCGCGATGACGCTCGGATTTGGGGCGATTGCATCGGCATAGCTGGCTGCCAGCTCGATCGTCGTCGAGTTCACGACCACCACGTAATAGGTGTTGTTCGACGTCAATCCGCCAATCGCATCGCCGTCGGTCGTGTAGATGACCGGCTCGCCCGTCGTCAAGCCGTCGTCGGTGCCCAGGTCGATCTCGTTGTTGGCGACGGCGCTGCCGGCCGCGAAGGTCTCGCTGACCGGATTGACTTCGTCGAACGGCGCGGCCGCCGCCGAGCCTGCGCTCAAGGTCGGATAAGGGTTGAACGTCACGGGATTCGTGCCGCTTGTCGCGTCGGCCGCCGAGTTCATGAGCTCGATCAGATAGTCGGGCGTGGTCGCGACGAGGTCCACGTAGTAGGTATCGCCGGAGACGAGCCCGTTGATCGGGCCGTTGGAGCCGCTGTCGTAAACCACGGCCTCGCCGGTCGTGAACCCGGGGTCGGTGCTCCCGAGGTCGATCGTGTTCGGATCGTTTGAAGCCGACGATGTATTGACATCCGTAAAGGGATTGAAACTCGCCGAGTTGAGGGTCGATCCGCTTTGCCCAGGGGCAGGGGAGGCCGCACCTGAGATCACGGTCCCGTCGACGCTCGTCTCCACGTCACCGTGGCTGTCGTTGATGGCAAAGTCCGCTCCCGCTGTCCCATCCGAATAGGAAGCTGTCTCGGCTGTGCTCTCATTGGTGTTATTGCCGGTGGATGTGATCGCCACGCTTCCGGCCGCATCGATCTCTGAGTATCGCGCGACGGTCGTGATCGCCGTGACCTCGCTAAAGCCAACCGCGACCGAAAGCTGTGTCCTGGGTGTGACAGTACCATCCGGATTCGGAAGCAAGGTTCCGTTCCCCGCATTCTGCTCGACCTCGGCCTGCGTCTGCGTGTTCGAGGTGGCGGACGATGTCACGTTCACGTCCTGCCCGGCCGTGATGATCGTGTTGCTGTTGACCGTCGTCGTGGCCGTGGGCTCGCCGATGCCGACCCCGATGGCGGCCCCATAGTTCCCGAACGTCTCTCCCAGGCCAAGCTGACCGAAGTATTCGGCCTCGCCGTCGGCATCTTCCGCCGCGGTTGATTGCGCGGTGACCGTCGCGGAGCTGTCGATCGCGGTGTCTGGGGTGAGCGATTGGCTGAGGCCTGCCCCCTCGGTGTCCAGGCCAGTAAGCGGAGTCCCTGCACGCGCATCGGCCAGCGTCGCCGCGAGCTGAACCTGGGTCGACGAAGTGGCCGTCGACGAACTGGCGATCACGTAATACGTGGCACCGCTCGTGAGTCCGCCGATCGCCGTGCCGCCATTGCTCGAATAGGTGACCGCGTCGCCGGTCCGCAGGGCGTTGTACGAGGAAAACGTGATCGCACCCGAGGAGCCCACGTCCGAGGGCGCAAAGTCCAGGGCTGATCCTTGACCCAGCGTCACGGAAGCGTCGGATGCCTTGTACGCGATGGTGAACGGTGCCGAGACTTCGGTTCCCAGGTACGTGGCGACGGACGCGAGGATGCTGGCGGCGGCAGCGCCGGTGCTGTTAAGCGATGAAAGGTCTCCCAGCAGGCTCTGATCGCCGGCGTCGGACTCGATCGTCACCGCGCCGCCAACGATGGTCGCCCCGTTCAAATTGACGTTGGAATCGCGCACCAGGATTGCGAGCGACGAACCTACCGGGGCCCCCAGGGCGTAATTCGTGTTCTGGGCGTCCAGCGTCACCTTTCCCGATGCGTACGCGGAGTTATCGCTCTGGGCCAGCAGCTCGCTGCCGTCATCGAGGGTAACGTGCGGCTGCTCCAAGTTAACGTCGCCGATGGGGTCCAGGATATTCGGGTTCGTGGACGTCAGGTCGATGTACCCCGAGCTGCCTAGAGAGGCGCCGCTGATTAGATCTGTCGACGTGCCAACGTTTCGCGTCGAGATCACGACATTGGCCGACACGTCAATGCCCTGGACGAACTGGACCGTAAAGTTCCCCCCATTCGTCTCGACGTCTCCGTCGATGCTGAAATCGCTGGGTGAGCCGGACTGGCCGCCGGCGCCGCCCGAGACTCCGGCGCCCTCGAAGGTGATGTTGTTCCCCATCCCGGTGAACCCGACCAGATGGGCCACCTGCATGTCCCCAAGCTCGATCGTGGCATCGGCGCCGGTGTTCAGGCCCAGGTCTTGCCAGGTAGAATCGTCGATGCTCCCCTGGATATCGTCGTACGGGTGCTGGGAGTCCGGGACCGTCCTCAGGTAAAGCTGGTCAGAATTCGTGTCAGGGATGTAAATCGAGTTGGTGCTCGCGTTACCCGTCGGCAGCGTGAGCAGGACGCGGGCTTCAAGCACTTCCAAGCGCAGCGGCCTCGGGGCGCCCGGCTTCAGCTCCCCTCGCCGGCGAGCCTTTCGAAATTCGCTCTTCTTCGGCCAGCGTTCAAACCAGCGGCGTGACATGGGAAAGCTCCTGCTGTGGCACAGAGTTGAAAACGGCTTCGAATTCGACGCGCGGCGTCGTGGCCCCACCTTGGCGAGCGCTCTCTTCCATAGATTTGTCGGATGTGTGACAGCTTTTTTTGTCCACCAGAATCGCCCAGCGCGCACAGCGACCGCACGGGCGAGCTCACCGTCGCGCGAGCAGTCGACCTCAGAGCGTGTCCGCGAATTCCGGCCGTAAGACCGGCCTCTCTCGTTCGACGCTCACCCGGATGCGGTCCAGTTCTTTCGCAGTCAATCAATCAAGGGTTGGTGGTGGGGCTGCCGCTCAGGCCGCTTGCACCGAAATCGAGCTCGATCGCGAGGTCGATCACCAGCGCAGTCACCCCCGAGAGCGAGACGGCTGTCTTGCTCGACGCGTCGTCGTTCAAGATGAACCCAACACTTAGTACAGCGCCACGAGGGAATACCTTCCCGTTTTTTTCTGCGCTTTTTCCTACCGAGAACTTGCAAGCGGCGGAAAGGATCATTACGTTAATTAGCGCAAATTGATTTGGAATCGGCTCGCGCGATGGCTGGCTTGCGGGTGCTCCGACCGACGACGATTCTCGAGGGGTTTCGCCAATGGATCGGCGCGATACCGGTTCCACAAGCGTGACCTTACTCGGAAAGTTGCGCGACGATCCTCAGAACCAAGCGGCATGGGAGGAGTTCGTCCGGCGTTACCGACCGTTGATCCACGGGTTCTGCGTGGGCTGGCATCTTCAGCCGGCTGACGCCGAGGACGTCACGCAGGCGGTCCTGGCTAGGCTGGTTGAAAAGATGCGCCGGTTCCGCTACGATCCTTCGCAGAGCTTCCGAGCTTGGCTCAAGACCGTCACCCGTCGCGTCCTGGTGAACGACCTCGCCAAGCGTCAGCGGGGGCAAGGCTCGGGCGACGGCGCTGTCGAGCGGATGCTGCAAGACGCCGAGGCGCGGGAGGGAATTGTCCAGGCGGTTGAAGCGGCTTATGACCGGGAACTGCTGGACGGCGCTTTGCGGCGGGTCCGACAGCGGGTCCCGATCCAGCAATGGAACGCATTCCGGTTGACGGCACTGGAATCGAAATCGGGCGCGGATGTCTCCCAGGCGCTCGGAATGCCGGTCAGTACGGTGTACTCATCGAAGAGCAAAGTGCAGAAGTTGGTTCGCGAAGAACTCCGCCGTCTTGATGTGTAACAAAGCAGCGGCGCGAAAGCGCGACGTCGTTGTTGGCAGCCAGGGCTCACCAGGCCGTTGAATTTGTCGGGAACTGTGTAAGCTCCCGGACAGATCGGGCGGCGCCAGGCCCTGCGCAGCGGGAGTATCAGCCGTGAGAATCTGCCCCCCACCGGAGCAATTGCATCGCCTGATCCTCGATGACCTGGCGCCCACTGAACGGTCGGGCCTCGATTCGCATATCCAGGAATGTCCGGATTGTCAGCGTGCACTTGACGAGATGACCGCCGACTCCAGGGTCGGAAATGCGCGGCTCTCCGGCTCGCTGGGCCAAACGGCCCTGCTCCACATCCGAGCGGCAGGCCGCGCGTGGCCGGCCGGGGGAATGCCGCTCGACGGAAACGATTGGTCGTCCGTAACGGGCGAGGACTCCTTCGACGACGATCGCTCTTCCGACCGACAAGCCGGGGCCGAAACGTTGCCCGTCGATCGGTTCGGGGAATTCGAGATCCTTGGTGTCCTCGGTCGCGGCGGGATGGGCGTGGTGTACAAGGCTCGCCAGCAGGAGCTCGATCGCGTCGTTGCCCTGAAGGTCCTGGGGGCGGGGATGCTGGCCGAACCGGACGAGCTGCGCCGATTCCAGCGCGAGGCCGAGGCGCTCGCCGCGCTCGACCACCCGAACATCGTCCCGATCCTCGCGGTCGGCGAGTTCGACGGCCGCCGCTATTTCAGCATGCCTTTGATCTCCGGCGGGAGCCTCACCGGTCATCTCGAGAGGTACCAGTCCGATCCGAAGTCCGCGGCGGTTTTCATGATCGAAGTGGCCAGGGCGGTACAGCACGCCCACCAGCGCGGCATCCTTCACCGGGACCTCAAACCGCCGAACATCCTCATCGACGAGCGAGGTGCGCCGCACGTGACCGACTTTGGCCTTGCGAAGTGGGTCGGCGAGGCGACCGACTTGACGCCGTCGGGAGCAATCGTGGGCAGCCCGCCCTATATGGCGCCCGAGCAGGCATCGGGGAGCCGGCACGCGATCACGACCCTTTCGGACGTCTACGGCCTGGGCGCAATCCTCTACGTCATGCTGACGGGACGCACCCCGTTCCAGGGCGACTCGCTCGTCCAGGTCATCCACCGGGTGCTCCACGACGCCCCGGATCACCCGAGACGGCACAACCCCAAGGTCAGCCGGGCGCTCGAGCGGATCTGCTTGAAATGCCTGGAAAAGGAGCCGAAGCAGCGGTACTCCTCGGCGGAATCCCTTGCCGACGACCTCGAGCGATGGCTCGACGGACGCCCGGTCCAGGCGCGGCCGGTTGGTCCGCTCGTACGCCTGGGGTACTGGTGCCGTCGTCATCCGGTTCAGGCCGTGCTCGGCGCGTGCCTGGTGCTGTCGATCATTCTGGGTATTCGCGGCTTGATCTGGCAGAGCGGGCGGGCCACTCACAAGGGCGAGATCGCCCGTCGCGTCAACGATTTCTTCTTCGAGACGATACTCGACGCGCTCGATCCCGTTGAGTCGCGAGCCAATCGCAACGTCACCGTCGGGGCGATCTTCGACCGCGCCGACCGTCGGATCGAGACGCAAGGCCGCGCCTGGCCCGAGGTCGATGCCAGCGAACGATGGATCATCGGCACCGTCTTGTTGAGAGAGGGCGAGTTCGAGAAAGCCGAGCACCAGCTCCGATCCGCACATGACACCTTCTTGCGGATGCACAACGCCGGCCATTTCGGCGTCCGCGGCACGAGGGAGGGCCTCGCGCGTGCTCTCACCGAGCTCGGCCGCTACGATGAAGCGGGGAAGTTCGCCGAGATGGCCCATCACGCTTCTCTGAAAAAGGACGGGCCCCACAGCCCATCCACCTTGAGCGCTCTCTTGACGATCGCCAAATGGCAACAGGCCACCGGCCGGCTGCCGGAGGCCGAGGCAGGCCTCCGCAAAGTCCTCGCGGAGATCGATAGCCAGGCAAACCCCGACGAGCGGGTCGCTGGACAGTGCCACGTGCAGCTCGCCAGCGTGCTGCGGCAGAGCGGGCGCGGCGAAGAGGCGGAGCGCTTACTGCGTCGCGTGGTTGCGACCGCCGCCGAGCGCTCCCCGTCCAAGCTCCCGTGGTCTCCGCCGCACTAGCGCCGGCTGCAAGACGACATTGACTTCATTGAAGCGTAAGACACGTCAGCCTATGTTTCCTCGATTCGACGATGACGGAGGAGTTCGCAGCCATGATTTCGAGCACCCGCCGCCGGAGCGCCGCAGCCGGCTTCACGCTGATCGAATTGCTGGTCGTGATCGCGATCATTGCTGTTCTGATCGCGCTTTTGTTACCGGCCGTCCAGGCGGCCCGCGAGGCGGCGCGTCGCATGCAATGTTCCAACAACCTCAAGCAGATCGCCCTGGCGACGCATAACTACGTAACCGCCGCCGGCAGCCTGCCGATCGGGACGCCGATGCAGCGCATCGCGGCGGGAGGTCCCGTGCAGTTCCCCTTCATCTCGAGCGGCGTGTTCCTGGCCCTGGCGCCTTATTACGAGCAGGCAACGGTGTACAATGCGATGAACTTCAACATCAACCTCTTCACGGCGCCGAACGGGACGATCTCGGCGATCGCGATCAGCACTCTGTGGTGTCCAAGCGATCCGACGGTCGAGCAAGCGCTCATCGCCCCTCCGCCGGTCTTCTTTAACCCGGGCACCTACACGATGCGCTTCACCAGCTACGGAGGCAACGCGGGGACCTGGAATGAACCATCCCCCCTCTTCTCCTCCTGTAACGGGCTCTTCGGTCCCGACGGTTCTATTTTGCTGGCTTCGGTCACCGATGGACTGAGCCAGACGATCGCGTATGGCGAGCACACCATGGCAATCCTCGACCCAGCCGCTCACAATTCCTGGCATTTGTGGTCATCAGGATGGCCGTCCGACTCGCTCGTCACCACTTTCTATCCGTTGAATCCGCAGTTCGTGATGCCAAACCTGGACGGGAATAATTTCCCGGCCTATCTTGCTGGCGCATCGAGCCAGCATCCCGGGGGTGCGAATTTCGCGTTCCTGGACGGCTCCGTCCGGTTTGTGAAGAATTCCATCGATACGTGGCCGATGAATCTATCCACTGGAGTGCCGATTGGACTGATCCCCGGCGCGGGTCCGGGTTCGCCTCCGTTCCAACTGGGCCCCGGTTCGCGTATCGGCGTCTACCAGGCCCTGTCGACGCGCAACGGGGCTGAGGTGATCAGCGCGGATTCGTACTGATCGCATCAGCAATCGCCAACAGGTCAGGCAATCAGAGACGTCACGCGATCAACTCGCCGATCTCTTCCTTCAGCCGCCGAAGAACACGGGACTTCGCCTGGCGGATCGCGCTCGGAGTGATGCCCATCTCCGCGACAACTTGGGCGGTCGAACGCCCCTCGACGGTGACCCGCCAAAACACGCGCCACGTCCGGTCCTCGAATTGGTATCGCACCAGGCCAGTCCCCCCGCTCAGGAAACCCCGTCGTTCCCGGAATCCCTGCGATCGGTGGCCGGACTTCCATCACCCCAGCGAAAGTCCCGACTTCAGTTTGTGTCCCTTCGCCCGGGCCACCAGCGACTGGTCGAGCGCGGACACTGTGCCGTCGCCGTTGACGTCGACACCCAGGGGCGCAAGCCCATTCGGCCTCGACAGATTGATTTCGGCGGCGATTTCATTCAGGTCGTTCTCGTCCACCGTTCCATCGCCGTTCACGTCGCCGAGCATCCGGTAGAAGTTGTGCACCGCGGTCGTTCCATTCGGAAGCGTGATATCGATCTCGTAATAACCGTCGGCGGTCGTCGTGTTGGGGTTGGCGCCCAATCCGTTCGCACCGAAGTCGAGCTCGATCGCGTGGTCGATGACCGAGACAGTCACCGCCGAGAGCGAAACGGCCGTCTTGCTCGACGCGTCGTCGTTCAAGTCATACTGATAGAGCTGGATCTCGGGCGATGCGGTCTTGGGGACCGAAACAGGGACGGGGACAGTTTTGTGTTCGAGTATTGCGCGAATTTAGCGAGCTGGATCGGTCCCGGGCTGGCCTACCTTACGCGGCCGTCCCTCCGGGCGGACGGTGTGCTCCAAGCCAAGCTCTTTTACCGTTCGCCGTGCCCAGTCGTCGCCGCCGTAGGGTCGTCCTCGCTCCATGCTCAAGCGCAACCGGTCTAGCAGTTCTTGGTATAATAGCAGGGAATACCAGGGCCGATCGAGCTAAATACTAATCGCGTCCCGGTTTCCGTCCCGTACCGTCGGGAAGGTCCTCGGGTGCGGGAATCTCGATTCGCCGGTCGTGGATGACGGTACGTACGGTGGTCACGGCTTTGCTCCCCCCTTCGTGTACGATTCTACCCGTAAGGACGCCGAACCGGGTCCCTGTTGAGGGTCGAGACGCACGGTCAATCGATGTGGCGCATCGGGATTTCCATCATTTCACCAGACCCACAGCCCATGCGCGCCCGTTGTTTTCGGCCCGCCTGTACTTCCGCTCGGCGGCAGTCGGTTCGCAGCGGAAAGTCCGGCTGGCTTCGGCCGGCGGCAATCGGAATGATCGGCGGGTAGCATGGCGTGCGCGGCTGCCGCCAGATAGTCACGTGACAGGGGAGGCTGAGATTACGCAGCACCGAGCGCGAACGATGGGCCGAGCCAAGTGGTGGCTGTCCGAAGGCGAAAGGCCGAAGCGGAGTGCGGGGCTCTGTCGGATCGTCGTGTTGTGTGGCGCTGAGCGGGGAAGCGGAACCACGAATCTGACGAATCCCACGAATGAAAGAAAGGGGGCACGGCACGTCAAAGAAATGTCAGACACCGACCTGTTGCCGAGCGTCGGGCACTCGCCTTCTGCGTGTTGGAAATGACCAGAGGCTGTGGTTTTGCGCCGAACTTGCGTGCCGCGAATGACGCCCGGCAGAGCCTGGCCGGCAGCCGGAAGCAAGTCTTGCGTGGGGAGGGGTGACCCTCACTGCGCAGCGTAGACAGCGAGTCCCCATGCCATGCTATCGAGCCCCGAAATACTCATCGTGGGAGCCTCCGTTGTAGACACAAGCGGGGGCCGCGTCGACACGCCGCAACGGCCTGGCGTGTTCGGTCCTACCTGGGTCCGAGAACAGGGCGTAGGGACATGAGGGTCGCTCGGGAACCTGAGAGACCCTGCCATTTCCGGCGTGACTGGCGGCCGAGGTTCCGGCTTACCAACTCCAGGTTTATGCATCCTGGAGGAAATGGCTTGGCCGACGCCACCGCGGCGGCGAAGTCGCCTGGGAGCGAATGTATCGTCTGCTGGAGCGGTATCCGCTCCCAGCAGCGATCGTTGTCCACTCGGTGTACCGTCGAGCAGCGAAGGTTTGAAATGAGGAGCCGTGTGCGTTAATTGCGCGAGCACGGATCTGCGGGGGGTCTGGGTGGTCAACCACCCAGACCTACCCAGCGGCTCCTCGGCTCCTCTCAGTTGAGCATGGCCATCCAGAATGAGAACGGAATGAGAGCGATCCAGCACAGGCCAAGGGCTCTTCCGCTACGGTCAATCCAACTCGGCTCGGCTCGCCATCGCCTCGCGAGCATCAGGATCGCCCAAGCCGCTGCTATGGCGAACCCAAGCGCCGCTATCAATAAGTAATATGCTTTCAAGTAGCTGTGATTATTCCGAAGGTCGAAACCCAGGGTGATGCCTGCGACGACGGCCATCAGGTACAGAAGGACGGCCACTACGATCTCGCACGCCAATGCTGTAGCAGCCGCTAGACAGGCCACAGTTCCCGGACGCCGGAGGAGGCGATGGAGCGGCGGCCGGGGCTGTCGGAGGCTGAGGCCGCCGACGGCGAGAGTCCAGCTCAGTAGGACAGGCGAGGCCGTGATCGGCCAGTAAAGTATGTGGATCGGGGCGAAGAAGACGCCGCGTGTGGCCAAGTCGGCGAGGATCTTGGCCGGGGTATTGTATCTGTTATCCCACCGATTGATGACGGGCTTGGCCAGGCCAAAACCGATGGCGGTCATTGCCACGAGAACGATTGCATCGCCGAGATTAAGCCGCCTCGGTTGGGCCGACTGCACCGCATCTCGCACCCTAGGTGTCATGAGACATAATCCCCTCGTTCGATCGTACGCTGCCGAGTTGGTGTCAGTCATCATGGAAAGGCTCACAGTAAGCAATGTAGCAAATTGTAGACGTGTGGCTGGAACTCCTCACATCCATGGACAGATAGCAGCTCATCTGGCACAGGAGGCACACCTCTAGTGAGGGTAATGGATTATCTTTCTCATATCTGTACTTTCCGCAACCTTATGTAAGGGATGTCAGACACCCATCGTTTGCCGAGCGTCGGGCGCTGGCCTTCTGCGTGTTCGAAATGACCAGAGGCCGTGGTTTTGCGCCGAATGTGCGAGCCGCGAATGAATGGATGCGGGGGACCGTGCCGATAGGACGGGTGTCTGGAATCCCCGATGCTATCGCCGATGTTTGCGACGCCTCTTCCTCGGTCGCGTCTATCATTTGCCGGTCAACCGAGGGTCGAAACGGAAGCGGGATGGTTTACCAACCTGAAGCTCAGGAAAGTCTGCATGGCGAGGATTCACGAGGTAATTAGACGATCAAGTGAAAACTCCGTACTCCAAGCGGCCAATCAGATCGAGAACTTCTCGAGCCCCCAGTTCGCTACGGGCGAAGGTCCAGGGGCTCTGCTGGCCCAAGGTCTTCTTGGGAGCTCTCAGCCACGCGAGGGCGGCAGGCACGTCGCCCTCGAACAGACCCACCGCTTTCTCAAAAACCGCGGCTATCCGGAGCAGGCGCTCCGACTCATCGGGCGCCAGCTTGCCGGCGACCCGACGTCGGGCCAATGTTCGTGCGGGAATCCCGATGATCGAGGCGATTTCCGAGGCGGTCATACCGCTGATTGCCTCGAGAGAGACCAGGGCCTTGAACGACAGACCGTGCTGGACCTGGTTAATGAGCTGATCAGTCCGGGACACCTTCAATCCCAAACTGGAGCCCAAAGTATTAAGGGAGACACGTTGCCTTCGGCCGGGCTTTCGGATGTCGAGCACACTCATGATCCTCAGCGTAGTCACTACTGCCATGCTGTCAAAGTGTGCGTGCCAGATGGCACGTGGACTGCGTGATCTCGTCTGACTTGGCCAGGGGGATGTCAGACACCCACCTTCTGCGCAGCGTCGGACTCGCGCCTTCTTTTTGTCGAAATGACCAGCGGTCGTGCCGTGGTTCTCTGCCGAACGTGTGGGCCGCCAATGCATGGATGCCGGGGGGCGTGACGAAACGGGTGGGTGTCTGGATTCCCATACGAACGCCATCAGAACGGTTTAGGTCAATGGCGTCCAGAAAGCGAAGGGAGCCACAATAGGGATTCGGTGCTGAAGCGCCGTCCGCCTCCAACGGACGCGCGGCCAGCGAGTTTGACTATCGGCATTATTCACCGCCGAGGGCCCTCCATACTTCAGCAGTCTTCCGGTCTTGGCAACGATCGCGTTTGTCAGCGCCCGCTCCTCCCGCCTTAGACGTCTGAGAATTTCGATTGCCTCTTTGTCTTCGGACTTGCGGGGCGCCGTCAGACGGCCCGGCACTTCCGGCTCGGGGTTTGTTTGATCGTGTTCGCTCATGGTCGGCCTCCGGGGACGGGGCGGGCGATTTTAGCTCCGAATCCTGTAAGATTTTCACGATAGACCGGTGGTTCTTTTCAAATTCGTCGTGGAGTCTCCTTAATGTTCAACCATCTCGGGTGATCTTCCGCGGGAGATACCGGCAAGTTTAGCACTATCGAAGCCTCTTCGCGACTGATGATGAAACCGTGCGTGCTGTAATCCTTAACCAATTTGTTCACAAGCTCTTGCGCCTCTTGGTCCCAGCTTTTTGTCAGCAGGGACATTTCGCCTCGCCAACATCCGCACTCCATAGTCACCTGCGACCTCAAGTAGGCTCGTGGCCTGGTGAATTCGATGTGGGTCAAGTTTTGAGACGATTGGCTGCATAAATTGTGCCATGTACTCGAGAACCGAGCCGAGAACCTCTGAACGCGGCAGATCCAGAACCTCAACCATGAAATTGCAGTATCGTTGCGCCATGACGAAGGACGCCTGTGCCAGCGAGTCGAGTGAGTCTGCAATGTCGAGCGCGGAGACGATTTCGCGCTCTTTTTCTGGGTGCTTAATTTGAGCGTCAAGAGGTCCGAGTTCGGCGCTCGGCGACATGTAGATTTCATCGACGCCAAGCGTCAACAATGTGGCTGCGCTCTTTGCGTAGTCGGGAATCACTGCCCTCAATTTCTCACACCGGTACCGGAGCTCCAGAAACAACTTGTACGTTGCGTGCGCATCCCCGCCAGGGGAGTCGATCCATATGTCAATTTCGGTGTTTTTCGGCGCGGTCACAATATGCTTGCGTAGTAATAGGTGTAAAGCACGCACAGACTGCCGGTCGAGGCCATCGCCCCCTCCTTGAAATAGGACGACGTGATAGCGGGCCGCGCGGATGCCGGGTGCCACGGACTGCATCATTGGATCTTGCTTCGTTGGAAGACTTCGGCGGCGCCTGGAAGAGGCGAATCTAACTAAGCCAGTATAAATGGGTTAATCGGTAAAAGCTAACCAAAAGAATCCGACTGCGATCCCGAGCCGGAATCGATGAAAGCCGCGACACTCCTGACCGAAGCACCTCCGGCGCATGAAAGCGGCTCAAGCCGACGAAGTCCGACGCGTCCACGCGATCCTAAACAGCGAGCGGGAGCGACGTCGCAATCGGTTGGTTTTTGGCGGCGACAACCCTCAGTCTTAGCTTAGGAAGCTAGCGCTTCGGAGGGACGAATCGGTCTCGCTGGTGCTCTCTATCCTGTTCGCCCAATGAACTCCCGGATTCCCTCGATCATCCGCTTCACGTCTGCCCTGGTTCGCGCGAACGAACTCGGTTCGTGCGCTGCATCATTGCGATCGCCGCCCCAAGCCTCAACCAGCTTGCCATCGTTAACCGAATAAAGCTGCCCTGGGTTCGATTTTCGGGCTTGCCCGACGGCGCTGTTGTACTTGGAGATCGACCCGCTTCCCGCGAACGATAAGCCATGTTTGTCCACGTAGTTTTTCAAGTGAGTCTCCAATACGCCTCCGGCGATCACAGCGCCAGCAGCGCGGGCGTCGGCCTCGACCAGTTCGGTGGCCTGGTCAAGAAAATCGCTCTCCGATTCCAGCCGGATGATGTCCATCAGGGAGGCGAGCCTGTTATCCCGGATTTGGTTGTATGCCCCCTTAAACGCTCCCATGAACTGGTCAAAGACTTCGCCAACGAATCTCGCTTTTGGATGCTTGTGAATACGAGCCCAAGCCTGTCGGGTGGGATGCGACTCGGGGAACACGGCCGCCAACGCAGACTCGGCCTCTGTTGCCCATTCGTGGGCCGACGCCTGGTTGTAGACTGGAACTCCCAGGCTCAATTCGAATGGCATCGAGTCGGCGGTCGCGATTAGTTGCTCGTAGAAGGATTGGAGCTGTTGTCGCGTCATGAACCAAACTCTTTCTGGTGCTACACTCTTGCCATCGGAGTCTTAATCAGATGCCGGTGTCGGCTGGTCGCAACCCCCGATAGCATAGCCTACAGAGCAAGAAGAAGGGGTGAAAAGAATGGCCGCGCCCTATGGACAGCGCGGCCGGCTAATATGGCTCGACTCTTAATAGGCGCCCTACGAGCTAGGAATTCAAGTCCGGATTCGCTTCGCAATCATGGACGATAGCAACGGCCTCGCCGAAAGTTAGTCGATGTCGCATGCGCAGCGCCTTCGCGACCTCTCTCACGATTTTGCCCCGGGGGTTAATCAATTCCCAAGCGGATTGAAATGCTTCTGCAAGAGCGCCCTTGTCTTTGGAGGTCAGCGTGGCTTGTATTTCGCGGTGTTTCTCGGGACCGCTGTAAACAGCCGTCGCAACTAACTCCTTAGCACGTTCCTCGTCTTTCAGACCGTCAGTCGTCAAGGCATCGAGCGCGGCCTCAACGCTGGGCTTAGTGGCGACGCCAGCATACGCAACGATGAGGTGACGCCGTATGGCATCGATTCCTTTACCACGAAATTGATCCCAGCGAATTTCGCCGAAGCGAAAGCCTCCGAGGGAGGTGCCACCCGTTTTCGGGTCTGCGTGATGCTCCAGGTCGACTGACTCAAATTGCAAACCCAGAACGACAGCAGCGACGACATGTCCGGCTTCGTGAATTGACACGTCAAACCGACTCCTTGACGGTTGCGGTTTCGGCTCGCCCATTGAAGAATCCCCCTCTGGCAATTTGCGCGTGGCAAAGAATCGGCCGCAAGATCCTCGTGAGAAGATCAGCGGCCCGCGTGGTTTGAGGCGTGAAAAATTGGCGGACCGGGGGCCCCGATGGCTTAGCGTAGGAAGCTACCTTCGCGGTGCGAATCGGTCCGAACGGCCCTGGCTACGCTGTGCGCCGTATGAACTCGCGGATTCCTTCAATCGTCCGCTTGATTTCATCCTTGCTCCGGTTGAATTTCGCGGGTTCATGCGCAGCTTCATTGCGCAAACCGCCCCGACTCTCGACCAGTTTCCCGTCGTTTGCCGAGTAGAGTGCTGGGTTCGCTTTCCGGGCTTGTCCGACGGCGCTGTTATACTTCGAGATCGACCCGTCCCCGGTAATCGCGACGCTGTGCTTGTCCACGTAGTATCGCAGGTGGGTCTCCAACGCGCCGCCAGCAATTACAGCGGCAGCAGCTCGATGGTCGGCTTCGACCAAGATCATGGCTTGATCAAGCAACTCGCTTTCGGATTCGATGCGGGGGATGTCAGACATTGCGCCAAGAAGCTCGGAAAAGGAGGATCATTCCAATGTGAAACCTTTTAGTGGAACCCTGCGGGTAACCAATCCCGTCCGGCAGAGCCGGGCCAGCGGCGGAAGCAAGTCTTGCGTGGGGAGACGCGACTCTCACTGCGAAGCGTAGACAGCGAGATCAAACGCTGTGCGATTGAGCCTCGAAATTTCCTCTTCTTGTCCTGAGCCCTCGTCCTTGTCTGACGCGGGGGCCGTGCCGGGCATTAGCGACACCTGGACCCACTAGCGTGCCTGGTCAGACCGGGGTCGGAGAACATGGCGAATGATCAATAGGGTTCCCCGGGAACTTGGGAGACCTTGTCGTCTCCATCGTGACGGCCGGCTGCCCCGGCGCTCGTTCGCAAGTGGTTTGCGACGTCGGAGCTGATCACCCCGTGTCTGGCCGACCGCTCTTTCTCCTCGATCTTCTTTCTTTGGCGAATCTTCTTGACAGCGCCGTTTCGCGTGGTGCATCGTGGTTTCGAGATTGTTTCACCGCGACGTTTGGGTGGAGTCGAAGCGACCGGCGAGCCATGACCCGGTGGCGACGGCGAGCCTCGTGGTTCCGCGGTGTGAACCGTGTCGGCGGGCGAGGGAACGCGCCGGTTCAAGGAAGCGCTCGTGTCGTCGCCACCGCCTTCGCTCGAGTCGAGGCCCGAGGCGCGCGGAAGCCGGTCGCGGGATGCCAGCGTTGGCTTCGGCGCGAATGGTTCAGTCTCGATCCACGATACGTACTTTCGAGGTTCTCATGACGGTACTGAGTTTCGAGGCGCTGGAACACCGGCTTGTCCCATCGACGTTGACCGTCACGGGCGTTGCGCATCAGTGGCAATTTCGACTCGAGAGCCAAACCACCCCGCCCGCCGTCGATATTCACTTCCAAGGAACGGTCACCGACCAACCGTCGATTGATCCCGATGTGAAGGCGGCGTATGAGAAGATGATGGAGTCCCCGTACCCCAAATTCGTGTACGACCTGAAATACGACCTCAACCTCGCGGAAGATGGTGTCACCTTCCAGAGGCATTACTCCGACGCGTTTGTCATGCAGTTCCGCGACGATGCGATCCTGGGGGGCACGATCGATGAAGCGGCACCGTCGGTTTTGCGGAACCTCGACGTCAAAGACCTGCTGCCGACCCAGAACGAGATTGACGTCGACAAGACGCTCAAGATCTTGAAAGACCCGGCTGCCATCACGCTCTACCGGAGCGGCGGCGTGGAGACAGGCGATGCCGTCATGACGGCGAGTTACGACAACCAACGGTACATCATCGACGGACACCACCGCTGGTCCAAGGTATACATCTGCAATCCGAACGGGCAAATCCAATCCAATGATGTGGAGTTTCCCGTGGAACCGGCGCCGGTGACGCCGATCGTCGGCCTGGAAGCGACGCAGCTTACCATCGCCGGCGACACCGGCACGGTGCCGCGCGAAGACGTGTCCGGCCTCAACCTCCTGACGATCAAGAAAGACCCCTTCGCCGAGCGCGTGAAAGCCACCTGGGACGACTTGTCGAAGAAAGATCAGAAAGCGGACCTGGAAGCGTTCGAAGTGGACGACCTCAAGCAGCTCACCAAGGCGCTCTGGAACAACGTCCAAGAGATGCAAGCCGATAACCAGCCGATCACGGGCGCCCTTGCACCTCCGCGCAAGGACATGCCGCAAACCGCCACCGACGGCGACCTGTTCGCCACGCTCGCGTCGGGCGAAGTCAACTACCTGCCCCCCTATTTTGTCGCGTGACCGGAAGAAGAAACGGGACGACGCTTAGTTCTATAGCGCTAAGTTGGGCCCCGACGACGTCTTTCGAGATCGGTGAGCTTGATGCCGAGTTCGCGCAGCCGAGGTTGCGCCGGGGATTTAGGGATTTAAGACACCGGATTTAAGACACCCACCTTTTGGCAAGCAGCGCGTTGCCTTCGGCGCGTTCCAAATGACCAGAGGCCGTGGTTTTGCGCTGAACGTGCCAGGGCGAGTGAATGGGTGCGAAGAGCCGTCAGAAAAGCATGGGTGTCTGGAATCCCCTGGAATCCCGGAATCCCTCTGGAATCCCAATGACCAGAGGCCGTGGTTTTGCGCTGAACGTGCGAGCCGCGAATGAATGGATGTGGAGGACCGTGACAAAAGGATGGGTGTCTGGAATCCCAGTCAGAAATGCCCGGTGCGGTTCATCATCACCGTCGAAAAGCTACGCGAAGGCTGGGATTGCCCGTTTGCCTATGTGCTTTGCAGCCTGAAAGAAACGCGATCCGCTACCGCCATCGAGCAGATCGTCGGACGCATCCTGCGATTGCCGAACGCCCAGGTGAAGAAACATCCTGATTTGAATTGTGCTTATGCGTTTTCTGTATCCGCTTCGCTTACGGACGTTCTTGCCGAGTTGCGGGATGCATTGGTTAGCAACGGTTTCACGGCCACGGAGGCCGAGCGGATCATTATTCCCGTGACGCAGGGATCGCTGCCACTTGGCGTGCAACCGAAGACCCTGAAGCTAGCACCCGCCGACATCGACGCTGAAATCACGGCCAAGCAGGTGCCGACACTTTCCGGCAAAGCTCGCATTGACGCCGCCAGTGGCGAAGTCACGATCCTTGTGCCATTGGATGACGCGGAGACGGAGACGCTCCAACGCTGCGTGAAAACGCCGGAGGCCAAGGCACGCATCAAGGAAACCGTCGCCGTCGTGCGTGATGCGGAAAAAGCATTCGGCGGCACC